>NZ_CP073347.1 GCF_024397915.1 Marinobacterium rhizophilum | reverse complement strand
CGACGTCCTTGCCGGACGCCTTCAGCCGCTCGCCACACAGCAGGGAGGAGCACTGCTTGCGCAACGCCATGTTGCCCTTGCGCCGAGCCCACTCGTCGTTGTCCGGTGCCGAGCCCGGCAGGGCGGCAAAATAGAAACGGCGATTGGCGCTGCGGATATCGATGACCACAGGCGCATTTTGGGCCGCTGCCCGCTCGCGCAAGGCCGCACCCAGCACGCAGGCAGTGTCTTCATCAAAGCCATCGAATACCAGAGCCTGTTCCTGCTGCTCAAGCGCGCTGTTTAGAGTATTCACGTTCACCTCTTTGTTGTTGTCTGGTTAATGGCAGTTCTGCCGCCCGGCACGGCACGGCACGGCAGTGTACGCCATGGCCAGGTTCCGGGGCACAAAAAAGCGCCGACGACCCGACCCTTCAGCCTGGCCACCGACGCTTTTTTGCGCTCGCTTTTACCTTGTTCCTTCTACCTTGGCCCTTAGCCCTTTTACCTTGCTCCTTTTACCTTGCTCCTTGCTCCTTCTACCTTGCCCCTTCAACCTTGCCCCTTCTACCTTGCTCCTCAATCCTGCCTCAGGACACAAACTCCGCCATCCGGCGCCGGCTGACCATGCCGGTGAACTCGCCTTCCTCGTTGGTGACGCCGATGGGCTGGTCGTCTTTTTCCACCAGCAGCCGGGGCAGCAAGGCTTCGAGCTCGGCACTGTCAGGCACGCAGTTCACGTTACAGACGTAGGCGGCAATATTGGATGCGCTCTCACCCAGGGCCCGCTCGGCGTCCACCAGGTTAATGATCCCCTTCAGGCTTTTGCCATCGAGCACACAGGCATAATCGGCGTGGCGCTCACGGATCTTGTCCAGCGCCTGCTGCGGCGAGGTGCGCCCGGTCAGGGTCAGGTGCGTCCGGTTCACCACATGGGCGGCGGTGAGCACCTTGGTGCGGTTGACGTCGTGGACAAAGGCCTCCACGTAATCGTCCGCCGGATGCAGCAGAATATCCTCGGGGTTGCCCACCTGGATCAGCTTGCCGTCCCGCAGGATGGCGATCTTGTCCCCCAGGCGCAGGGCTTCGTCCAGATCGTGGGTGATAAAGATGATGGTCTTGTGCAGCTTGTGCTGCAGGCTGATGAGCTGATCCTGCATCTCGCGCCGGATCAGCGGGTCCAGCGCCGAAAAGGCCTCGTCCATCAACAGGATTTCGGCGTCCGTGCACAGCGCCCGGGCCAGCCCGACTCGCTGCTGCTGCCCGCCGGAGAGCTGCGACGGGTACTGGTCCTCGTAGCCCGACAGGCCCACGGCCTCGAGCCAGTGCACGGCCTTTTCCTTCACTTTTTCCTTGGAAAGCCCCTGAATGCTGAGGCCATAGCCGACGTTTTCCAGCACGCTGTGATGCGGCAACAGGCCAAAACGCTGGAACACCATGGACATCTTGTGACGCCGAAAATCCTGCAGCTCCCTGGGCGAGAACTTCATCACGTCCACCCCCTCGACAAAGATATGTCCCTGGGTTGGATCGATCAGTCGATTGAAATGCCGGATCAGGGTCGACTTGCCGGAGCCCGACAGTCCCATGATGACGAAGATCTCGCCCTTGCCGATCTCCAGGTTGATGTCCTGCAGCCCCAGGGTATGGCCGGTGGCCGCAAGGATCTCGTCCTTGCTCTGGCCAGCTTCCACCAGCGGGATCACCGATGCCGGCTTCTCGCCGAAAACCTTGTAGAGGTTTGTAATTTTTACCAGGGGTTCAGCCATGATCCGAGCCCTCCATGTGTTTCTGCGTACGCTTGGCATAGGCTTGGGAAACACGGTCGAAGATAATGGCCAGGGCCACGATGGCCAGGCCGTTAAACAGGCCCAGCGTAAAGTACTGGTTGGTAATGGATTTGAGTACCGGCTGGCCCAGACCCTTGACGCCGATCATGGAGGCGATAACCACCATGGCCAGGGACATCATGATGGTCTGGTTGATACCGGCCATGATGGTGGGCATGGCCAGGGGCAGCTGCACACCCAGCAGGCGCTGCCGGGGGCTGGCACCGTAGGATGTCGCTGCCTCCAGTACCTCTCGGTCCACCAGCCGGATCCCCAGGTTGGTCAGCCGGATGACCGGCGGAATGGCATAGATCACCACCGCGATCACGCCCGGAATCCGGCCGATACCCAGCAGCATGACCACCGGTATCAGGTACACGAAGGCCGGCATGGTCTGCATGATGTCCAGCAAGGGCGTGACCGTCGACTGCACCCGGTCGGAACGCGCCATCATGATGCCCACCGGTATGCCCAGCGCAATGGCCAGCAAGGTACAGACGGTGATGATACTGAGGGTACGCATGGTGTCTTCCCACATGCCGAAGTAGCCGATCAGCAGGAACGAGACGACAACCCCCAAAGACAGCTTCCAGGAGCGGGACGCGAAATACGCCAGCGCCGTTATGGCGATGATAATCAGCGGCCAGGGCGTATTAAGCAGGAGTTTTTCAAACCAGATAAGAAAGGCGAGCAACGGGTCGAAGATGGTTTCGATACTTTCGCCGTACTCGCGGGAGAAGTCGCGGTAGGCGGCGTCGAGGGACTTGCGGATATCAAGCAGGCCCTCGCGGCTCATTTTGGGGAATTCGGTTAGCCAAGATTCACCGGCCATAAAGGGTATCCTGTTCTGGTGGTCAGGCAAGCCGCGGGCAGCCTCCGTGCACCCGCGGCGTCTATCGATTAACGGTGGCGGTTACAGGTTGCCCAGCGCATCCTTCACGCGGGCGGCTGTTTCCGGCGCCAGCCAGGCAGACCAGGTGCTTTCGTTTTCAAGCAGGAAGTGCTCCATGGCGATCTCGCCATCGGCCTGGTTGTCTTCCATCCAGGCCAGCAGCTTGTTGAGTTCGGCGTTGGTGAAGGAACGGGTGGCCAGGTATTCAAACTCCTGCGGATGATTCTTGGCGAAGTCGGACGTGGTATAGCTGTATACCGGCGATTCCGGCCACATGGTGACCTTGGGCTCGAGGCAGTCTTCCTTGGTAATGCAGGCCAGGAAGTGTTCCTTGTCGATACCGCTGCCAAAATCGACCTTCACCATATCGTATTTGCCGAGGATGGCCGTGGGTGCCCAGTAATATCCCAGCCAGGGCTGCTCGCGTTCATAGGCCCTTGCAATCGAACCATCGAGGCCGGCGGCCGAACCCGGGTCAACCAGATCGAAACCGGACGACTCCAGATCCATCGCCTGGTAGAGGTTACGTACCGTAATCTGGCAACCCCAGCCCGCCGGGCAGCCAATCAGCGCCGAGCGGTCCGGATCTTCGGGGTGGGTAAACAGCTTGGCGTTGGCTTTGACACCTTCAATGGTGGCCAGGCTCGGGTCCTTGTCGACCATGTATCTGGGTACCCAGAGAGCCTCCTCGCCCCCCTGGGACAGAACCTTGCCGGCAACGGTCAGCTGTTCTTCGGCCACCGCCTTGTCCAGCGCGGCCTGGAAGGAGTTGGTCCAGAGTTCCGGCGCGATATCCGGCTCTCGCTTTTCCATCATGGACGTCGTGGTGGGCATGGTATCGCCGGGCACCAGCTCTGCGGCGCAGCCAAAGCCATGTTCAAGGATGAAACGGTCGATATTGGCGATCAGCGTCGCCGAACTCCAGTTCATGTCTGCGATCGTGACCTTGCCACAGTCTTCGGCGGCGAAGCCTGTGGATGCAGCCAGCATAAGCGCGACTGCTGCGAGGGACTTTTTCATGGTGATCTCCTGTTTCATCAAATAGCATGGGTTACTGAACAGCCCTGAGCATCAGGTCTCGATTAATTCCAATTCAGCAACAATGCGTCTGACGGTCTTATTGTTATAAGCTTATAAAAATAATCAAAAAATCAAATATTTACAACAGGTTATACTCGAAAAACCAGTCAGGACACGCTGCTCTGACTGTCTGTTTGAGCAGACACTATATCATTTAAAAACAGAATAAATACAGTGACCCCAACGCCAGAACCTAACTGCAGGCCCAGGCCAGAAAGGCAGCAACCGTGCCGGCCAGAGCCAGATCAAGCCACCTCGGTAAACTGCCCTGTACCTTGTCACAAGTGTGGCACAACCCGGAAAAAATACAGCGGGGAAGGAATTATTCGGCGCGGTACAGGGGCGCACCGGTGCAGCGGCAGCGCTGCGTCGGCGGCATGGGATCGGTCGAAGCTGTTAAAAAGACAGGGCGATAGGCAGGAAGCAGAGCAAAGAAAGCACGGCACAACGATGGCAACACCTGCCAATCGCCTTGCTTTGTACAGGAACTGCTGCAGTAATTATTACTCCTGCAATCATTCCGCTTCCGCCTGGGCAGTCTGCCGCCTGTGCAGGGAGACACTTTAGCGGCTGTTCTGGATAACTGGTCTAAATTCTGTGGAATTATTTTCTTTTTCGACGGCCGCATTGTTAACCCGGCGGGTTAATACATGAAACAGGGATGTTTCATCATTGGCCGCAGGCCAATGCGAACCCCATCTATCTACATGAGAGAATCCAGCAGGTCCACGCACGTGCGCCCATTCTTTGCGCTAAAGAGTATGTGGGGTGACTGGCCAATAGAGAGGGAACCTATTTGCCAGCCAGGTTAAAAACCTGTAGCCAATGACGGTACATGCCTGCACCTCATTGCGATTAGCGCGCTTTCATACAGCCTTAACAGGCCTTGGGAAAGGGCCGGATATACTCCCGATCGACGAGTGCCTGCCAAAAATCCATGCTTATGGGGTACTCGTACCAGTCCATGTTTTGCCTGATTCTCGCCTCACTGGTCATGCCAATTACAACCGACTTGACGCAGGGATATAGCAGCGGGAACTGAATGGCAGCGGCAGGCAGGGGAACCTGGTATTCACTGCATACCTTTTCCAGTTCAATCACCCTTTCGATGACCGCACCTGGAGCCGTGTCGTAGAAATAATGGCCAGCACCGGCAGACCCCTTCGCCAGGATACCCGAGTTGAAAGGCGCTGCTGCAATGAGCGAAACCTCTCTTTGCCGGCATGTGCCAGTAAAGTGTTGCGTAATTTCATTCTCAAGCAGCGTGAAGCAGTTCGCCACCATAAAGCAGTCGAAGTCTGCCTGATCCAAAGCCGCATCACAGACCTGCCACTCGTTGACTCCCAGGCCGATTGCCTTCACAAGACCCTGGTCACGCAGTTCAGACATCGCCCTAAAGCCACTGTTCATCGCGATACGGAACAACTCGGGCAGTTTGTCTCCCTGGGTAAAAACATCAAGATCATGCATCAGCAGCATATCGATCCGGGTCACGCCGAGGCGTTGCAGCGAATCCTCAAAGGCACGCATGATTCCGTCGTAGCTGTAGTCATAATGGCGCTTGAACGGCGCTGCCCCGACGAAGCCGGCCTCCTCCAAAGGCGCATTTTTCTCCAGCGGGTGCAGCACACGGCCCACCTTGGTGGAAAGAAACAATTCATCCCGCGGCTTTTCATGCAACGCGAGCCCCAAACGCCGCTCGGACAGTCCTGCGCCATAGTGGGGAGCGGTATCGAAGTACCGCAACCCCTGTTCCCAGGCCCCGTTAACCGCCGCTTGCGCCTCAACATTGGTGACGCTGCGAAACAAATTACCGATTCCTGCCGCGCCGAACCCCAGTTCCGTTATTGGAGTACCACTCCTGTCAATAATCCTGGTTTTCATGATTAAAGCCCACGTCAATTCTTATGGTTATCTGGAGGCCCAGATGTCATAACCTGCGCATCTGAAAACTGTGGTGATTCTGCTGTCAGAACCAGGGGCTAACCAGGCATCATGCTGCCTGTTTAGCCCTTGCTGGGCACCAACAACAACGGCCCCTGACGTCATCCGTTAGAGGTCGCTGGAACGGACGCGCTGCTGCTGCTCACCCAGCCTGTCGATTCCCAGGCGCATCACTTCGCCGCCTTTGAGATATTGCGGTGGATTCATACCCAGACCCACGCCTGGCGGAGTTCCGGTTGAAATAATGTCACCGGGCTGCAGGCTCATGAACTGGCTGCAATAGGCGACAAGGAAAGGTACCTTGTAAACCATGGTTGCCGTGTTGCCATTCTGGTAGCGCTTGCCATCGACCTCGAGCCAGATCCCCAGCTCATTGGCATTGCCAACCTCATCCGGCGTAACCAGCCAGGGTCCTGTAGGGCCGAAGGTGTCACATCCCTTGCCCTTGTCCCAGGTGCCCGAGCGCTCGAGCTGGTACTCTCGCTCGGAGATATCGTTGATCACGCAGAAGCCGGCGACATGGCTCATGGCGTCCTCTTCTGCGATATAAGAACCGCCTGTGCCGATAACCACACCAAGCTCGACTTCCCAATCCGTTTTCAGAGAGCCGCGAGGGATCTGAACGTCGTCGTTGGGCCCGATAATCGCCGAGGTCCACTTGCTGAACATTACGGGCTCCGGGGGCACAGGCATGCCGGATTCTTCAGCATGATCGGCATAGTTTAGACCGATACAGATAAACTTTCCGACCCCTGCGACACAGGCGCCCAGGCGCAGGTCTTTCTGCGGCGTACCTTCAACAATCGGCAGCGTGCTGATATCCAACCCTTTCAAACGGGCGATGCTTTCGTTCGAAAGCACCGCCCCGGCGATATCCGGCACGACATCAGACAGGTCACGAACTTGTCCGTCGTCATCCAGTACACCGGGTTTTTCCTGGCCTGCCGGCCCGTAGCGCAGAAGCTTCATCTTGATTTTCCTGTTGTTGAATCCGGATGGATTGAAAGGAGCCCGGCCTGGCACCTGAACGCCAGGCCTGGCCCCAAAAGTGGATCGCTCAGTCGTACAGCACCGCGGCAATTTTGGCCTCATCAATATTCGAGGCGTCGTAGTAGTAAAAGCCTGTATCTATAACATTGGGCAGCGCCTCGCCGCGATGGGCCATTACAGCGGCCTTGACCGTTTCGTAACCGATTCCGACAGGGTTCTGCGTGATTGCGCCGGCGATCACACCCTGGCGCACCGCGTCGGTCTGAGCCTTGCCGGAGTCGTAGCCGATGATGACCAGGTTGGTTGCGTTCATCTCGCGTACTGCATTGACAATACCGATGGCCGAACCTTCGTTGGTGCCAAACATGCCCGCCAGGCCTGGATTCGCCGTGAGAATGGCCTTGGCAACTTCAGTCGACTGCAGCTGATCGCCCTGGCCATACTGGACGGATACCACTTCAATACCCGGGTGAGCCGCTGCCATGCGGTTCAGAAAGCCGTCGCGGCGATCAATGCCGGTACGGCTGGTCTGGTCATGTGCAACCACGGCCACGGTGCCCGCACCACCAATATGCTCGGCCATCTTGTCAGCCGCCAGCGCCGCCGCGGCAACGTTGTCGGTAGTGGCCGTGGTGACCGGAAGGTCGCTATCCACACCGCTGTCAAAGGCAACAACGGGGATACCCGACTCGTGGGCCTTGCGAAGCAGCGGGATGGCGGCCTGGCTATCTAGCGCGGCAAAGCCAATAGCACTGGGTTTGTTGGCGAGCGCTGCCGCAAGCATGTCGATCTGCCGATCCACCATGGTCTCACTGTCCGGGCCCTCAAAAGTGACCCGGACACCAAATTCATCGGCCGCCTGATCGGCGCCGGCCTTCACGGCCTGCCAGAATTGATGCTGGAAGCCTTTGGAAACCAGCGGGATATACACTTCTTCCTGCGCCAGCGCGGCCGGAGCGCTAGCCACCAGAGTTAGAGCACTGATAACGCCAAGTAACGTGCGACGTGTCAACATTTTGCGATCCTCAATTTCTATTGTTGTCGGGCGAGGTGTGTGCCGGAACACTTAAGCATGCCGGCACAGGGTTAAAATTATTGCGTCTGGATGTTCAAGATCAGATATTCGAAATCAGCCTTTCTTGCGGCGCATCATGTCGGCATAAACCGCCAGAATGATGATGGCGCCGGTTACCACGGTCTGCCATTCCTGGGCCACCGAGAGCACCCGCAAGCCGTTGGTCAGAACCGCCATGATAAGAGCCCCGATGAGTGTACCCAGGATTGTGCCTCGCCCACCGGACAGCGATGTTCCCCCGATGACGACAGCGGCAATGGCTTCAAGCTCGTAACCCAGGCCCAGTGCGGGCTGCGCAGAATTGAGGCGCGACGCGATCAGCAGCCCGCCGATGCCACAGATACCGCCGGCCAGCGCGTAAATCGCCATCTTCCAGCGATCCGTATTCACGCCGGACAAACGCACCGCCTCTTCGTTGGAGCCCAGTGCGAAGGCATAACGCCCAAGTACGGTGCGGCCGAGGATATAGCTGGCAGCAGCGGCAACCAGAAATAGAATGAGCACACCGTTGGGGATTGGCAGCGCGGGAATGATTTCACCGATCAGTGACCCGCGTGAAATCTGATCGAAGCCCGGGGTGTCATTAAAGTAGATCGGACGGGTGCCTGAAATTACCAGCGACAGCCCCTTGAGTATCAGCATCATGCCCAGGGTCGCGATGAAAGGCGGAATCTTCATCTTGGCCACGAAAGTGCCGGAACACAGACCGCAGATTGCACCCGTTGCGATGGCCGCAGCCACTCCCAGGGGAAGCGGCATGCCGGCATAGGTCAGTACCACACCCGCCATCACCGCCGTGAATGTCATGAGGGTCCCGACGGACAGGTCTATACCGCCGGTGATGATCACCAGGGTTGCGGCAATTGCCAGCACACCATTGACCGACGTGGCCTGCAGGATGGCAATCATGTTGGAGGTCTGCATGAAGTTCGGCGAAACAAGAGAGAACCCGATCAGCAGCACGATGAGGCTGGCAAAGGCCAGCAGCCTCTGATGCGTTCCCATTTCAATCAGGCGGGACAGCAGGCTTTTGGGCCTGGTAGGCGTCACGGTAGTAATCGTTGGGGTTACAGAACTCATTATTATTCTCCTGCCTGCGACACGGCAGCGTCACGCTGCGTCGCCAATTGCATGATGTCTTCCTGGGATGTTCCTGCGCCGCCGGGCAGAATGCCGGTCAGCCGGCCTTCACACATAACGGCAATTCGGTGACTGAGGCGCATGACCTCGGGCAGCTCGGACGAAATCACGATGATCGCGCGCCCCTGGCCGGCCAGATCTTCAAGCAGCTTGTATATTTCGGATTTGGCACCGATGTCGATACCGCGGGTGGGTTCGTCAAAAATCAGAATATCGCAGTCCCGCAGCAACCACTTGGCAATGACCACCTTTTGCTGATTGCCCCCGGAAAGAAAGCGGACCTCCTGCCGATCGGAGGGCGTCCGAATGCCAAGCTGGCTGATATAGCCGAGGGCGACCTTCTCCATTGCCTTTTCATTCAGCACCCCCGCCGTACTGACAAAGGCATTCAGGCTTGCCATGGCGATATTCGCGCGTACATCCATGCCCGTCGCCAGGCCAAAGTGCTTGCGGTCCTCCGACAAGTAACCGATTCCGGCGAGCACTGCGTCGTGAGGAGACCGGATGCGGCAAACCTTGCCATGAACCCGAACCTCGCCACTGTCCAGCGGATCGGCGCCAAAGATCGCCCGGGCCACCTCGGTGCGGCCGGCACCCATCAGCCCCGCAAACCCCAGTATCTCGCCTTTCCTGACCGAGAAACTGACATCCCGGATATCGCGGCCTCTATTGAGCTGCCGGACTTCCAGTGCCACTTCGCAGCCAGAGGTATCCGGCACCTTGAGCGGCTTTTCCAGCACCTCACGGCCGACCATCATGGAAATAATGCGGCTCAGCGGCGTATCGGCGGCCTGAACAGTGCCAACGTACTCGCCGTCGCGCATCACGGTGACACGGTCGGCAATCCGTTTTATCTCGTCCATCTTGTGACTGATATAGACGATGCCAACGCCCTCGGTCTGAAGCTGGCGAATAATGGCAAAGAGTTCGGCAATCTCGGCATCATTCAGTGCCGCGGTGGGCTCGTCCATGATCAGTACACGGGAGCGGTATGAAAGCGCCTTGGCGATCTCGATCATTTGCTGCTTGGCAATCGTGAGATTCCCGACGACAGCCTTTGGATCGAGCTTGAGATTCATCGCCGCAAAAATCTCAGCCGTCTGGCTGTTCAGTGCGCGCTCATCCAGACGCCCAAAGGCACCGCGGGGCTCACGGCCGATAAAGACATTCTGTGCAACCGTCAGGTCATTCATCAGGCTGAGCTCCTGATGGATGATGCCAATGCCCAGGTTCTGCGCCTCGCGCGGTCCTGCGGGGTCTGCGAGCTCGCCGCCGATCCAGAGATCGCCACCGTCGCGCTTGTAGATACCCGACAGTACCTTCATAAGAGTGGACTTGCCGGCACCATTTTCGCCCATCAGGGCATGGACTTCGCCCTCTGCCAGGTCGAACTGCACACCCTTCAGGGCATGCACCCCGGGGAACCGCTTTTCGATTCCTTTCATTTCGACGAGTAGCGTCATTCAATACCCCCACAACGGATTTTTATAGTTAGATGGGTAACACTGACTGCTAGATTGTCACGCCACCGTCGACCAGCATGGCCTGGCCGGTAACAAACTGGCTTTCATCTGACAGCAGATAGACAACCATCGAAGCAATATCATTGACCTGGGCCAAATGCCCCATGGGCTGGCGCGCGATAAAATCCTTCTCGGCCTGCACCGGATCGGCCGCAGCGGCGATTCGCCCGCGCAGCGACGGTGTGTCAACGGTTCCGGGGCACAGCGCATTGCAGCGCACCCCCTGTTTTACATAGTCGGCCGCCACCGCTTTTGTCAGTCCGATGACCGCCGCCTTGGTCGCGCCATACGCGGTACGTACCGGAAAGCCCTTGACCGAAGATGCCATGGACGCCATGTTCAGGATCGAAACAGGCCCGGCTTCTTCCACACGCTGCAGCATGCCAGGCAAGAAGGCGCGGCACATGCGGACCATGGACGTCACGTTCAGGTTGACACTGAAGGCCCAGTCCTCATCGGACAACTCGAGTATGCTGCCGTGATGCACAAAGCCTGCACAATTGAACAGCCCGTCCAGCCCGGGCAGCTCTGCGGCCAGCGCATTGATCGCCTCGACATCCGTCACATCCAGTACCCGGGTTTCTATTGCAGCAGATTCGCGCTGCAAGCTTTCAAGTGCCTCGACATTCACATCGGTGGCGATAACCCGCGCCCCCTGGGCGACACAGGCCTGTACACTGGCTCGACCAATACCCTGCCCGGCCGCCGTAATTAGAATCGTTTTGCCCTCAAGCCGCATGACTTGCCCTCCTGGTTGATGTTTTCGGATTACATGACAGCGCCGATCTGCCAGGGTACAAACTCTGCCCCGCCAAATCCCAGTTCTTCACTTCTGGTCTGCTCACCAGAAGCAACACGAAGGATAAGCTCGAACAGCTCGCGCCCCTTGTCTTCAATACTGACGCCGCTGGAGACGATATCCCCGCAGTTCAGATCCATGTCACCCGACATGCGCTCATACATCTGCGTATTGGTCGCCAGCTTGATACAGGGGGTTGGCTTGTAGCCGGAAACAGAACCCCGACCCGTCGTAAAAACAATGAGATTGGCCCCGGAGGCAACCTGACCCGTTACCGAGCAAGGGTCATAGCCAGGGCTGTCCATGAAGACAAAGCCCTTGCTGTCTATCTGTTCGCCGAACAGATAGACATCACTTAACGGGGCGGTACCGCTTTTCGCAACCGCGCCGAGTGACTTTTCAAGAATCGTCGTCAAGCCGCCGCGCTTGTTGCCAGGGCTGGGGTTGTTGTCCATCTCTCCGCCGTTGCGCGCACAGTAGTCTTCCCACCAGCGCACGCGGGCAATCAACTTTTCTGCCACCTGCTGCGAAACGGCACGACGGGTCAGCAGGTGCTCAGCTCCATAGATCTCCGATGTTTCAGACAGAATCGTGGTGCCACCGTGTCGAACCAGCAAGTCCGAGGCATAGCCAAGTGCGGGGTTGGCCGTGATGCCGGAATAGCCGTCCGATCCACCACACTGCATACCCACAGTGATTGCCGAAACCGGAACGGGGCTGCGTTCGGCACGATTTGCGATGGCGGCAATCGCACGCAGCTCCTCCAGCCCTTTCTCGATGGTGTTGCGCGTACCGCCCTCGGCCTGGATCGTCATATAGTGCAGGGCACCATCCTCCCGGATCGGGCGGTCGCCGACCAAGGCGTCCACCTGCATCACTTCGCAACCAAGGCCCACCAGCAAAATGCCACCGAAATTCGGGTGTTTGGCGTAGCCTGCAAGCGTGCGAAACAGGGTCGCGTAACCCTCATCCTTGCCCGACATGCCACAACCCGAGCTGTGAACAATCGGTACAATGCCGTCAATATTGGGAAAGGCATCGAGCAGTCCGGATTTTTCAGCCGCCTCTGCAATAAAGCGCGCGACTGAGCCGGCGCAGTTAACCGACGTCAAAATGCCAATGTAGTTGCGCGTGCCAACACGGCCATCCGCTCTGGCATACCCCATGAAGGTTCTTTCTTCCTGTGCCGCGGCAAGCGGAACGCTTTGGCTCGAGAACGCGTAATCCTGTTCGTGTTCACCCATTCCCAGGTTATGCACATGCACATGCTCGCCGGGCGCGATGTCTGCCATCGCCTGGCCAATGATCTGGCCATACCGGATCAGGTTTTGCCCCGCCCCGATGGGGCAGACGGCAATCTTGTGGCCGCGCGGTACCGCTTGCTGCAGGCAGGCGTTGATGCCTTCCAGCGCGTGCCCAGCGGTGAGATCGCAAAGTGCAACCACTACGTTGTCGTTTGGATGCAGGCGAATTGTCTGTGTGGCCTTTCTCACGCTGAGCCCCCTGTTCTGAAATTCACATTTAACGCCTCGTGTTGTATTCTTAAACTAGCACCGCATGTTTCATGCGTCAACTAACATGTTAGTATTCAGGTGATCAGGAATGAGTACACAAAACCTTACCAACATAGAGGACCTCAGCGGCTCCCTCGCTCAGCGGGTCTACCAGTCCTTGCATGAAGCGATTCTCTCCATGGACTACCCACCCGGTACGATCCTGAGGAAGGGCGCCATCTGCGAGCAGCTCGGCGTCTCCCGCTCGCCGGTGTCCGAAGCCATTGCACGTCTCTCGGCGGATGGGCTGGTCGATGTCATCCCTCAGTCTGCAACGAAGGTGTCCTGCCTATCGATGGACGAGATTCGCGAAGCGAGCTTTCTTCGCGAGGCACTGGAGTTGGCGGCGGTATCCCGCGTTGCAGAGCGGCGCAGCGACGAGCAGCTGACCCAGCTGACGCGAAACCTGCGCCTGCAGGAACTACTGGTCGACGACGGGGACTTTGCGGGTTTCTACGCGGCAGACGAGGAATTTCATGCCTTGCTGATGGAGTTCACCGGTTTTCCCGGGGTTTCGTCGGTCGCTGCAAGCGTTTCGTTGCAACTCAAGCGTGCCCGGATGCTGCTGTTACCCGAGGCAGGTCGGCCGGCCGAAGCCGTCAAGGAACACAAAGCCGTCGTTGATGCGATCCGGGCCAGCGATCCCGGCGCCGCTCAAGCGGCCATGAAGCATCACTTGGGGCAACTGATCTCGCAGATCGAGCCGCTGGAAAACCAGCACCCGGATTTGTTTCGCTCACGCTGATGCCGCCAGGCCGGCGATAAAACCGCGCGTAATTTGATGGATTCGAACAATGCTACGAAATATACCTTCCATTCTTTCACCTGAGCTGCTGTACACCCTCTGTGCCATGGGACATGGTGACGAAATCGTTATTGCGGATGCAAATTTCCCCGCACACAGCGCCGGCCCCACATGCATCCGGCTGGATGGAGCCTCGGCAACCGCAGTGCTGCAGGCGGTCCTTGCCGTCATGCCGCTCGATGCGTTCGAGCCGGTCCCGGCACTGACCATGCAGGTTGTAGGCAACCCCGACTCGGTGCCGGATATTGTTGCCGACTTCCAGTCCATCCTGGATGCAGCGGCCGATCACCCCGCGCAGCTGGGCAACCTCGAGCGCTTCGCCTTTTACGAACGCGCACGCTCCGCGTTCGCCATCATTCAGACCGGCGAACACCGGCTTTATGGCAATATCATCCTGAAAAAAGGTGTTATCGAAGCATGAAAATCGATAGTCATCAGCATTTCTGGAAGCTCGACAGGGGCGATTACGCATGGCTCGGGCCCCAGCTGAAGGTACTGTACAAGGACTTTCTCCCCGATGACCTCAGCCCGCTGCTGGAAGCCGCCGGAGTCGATGGCACCATACTGGTCCAGGCCGCGCCGACGCTCGAGGAAACCGAATTTTTACTCTCGCTCGCCGAACAGCACCCCTTTATCAAGGGCGTTGTCGGCTGGGTGGATTTTGCAAGCAAGATGGCCCCCCGGGACATCGAGCAGCTGGCAGTGCACCCCGCCATGGTGGGCCTGCGGCCAATGATTCAGGACACCCCCGACCCGAACTGGATGCTGCGGCCGGAGCTGACCCCCGCATTCGAGGCGCTGATCGCCAGCAACCTGACATTCGATGCGCTGACAGGCCCCATGCATCTCGGAAACCTCCGCCAGCTTCTCGAGCAGCACCCTGACATGCGGGTCGTTATCGACCACGGATCGAAACCCGGAATACGTTTCGGTGATTTTGATGATTGGGCCAGAGACATGGCAGCCCTTGCGGAAAAAACCAGCGCCTTCTGCAAGTTTTCAGGCCTGGTGACCGAAGCGGCCGAAAACTGGACCCTGGAAGACCTGCAACCCTATGTCGATCACCTGCTGCGAACCTTTGGCCCCAGCCGCCTGATGTGGGGCAGCGACTGGCCTGTTTGCCTGCTTGGCTCATCCTATGAGCACTGGTTATCGACATCCGGAATCCTGTTGCGGGACATCTGCGAGGCGGACCGGGCAGCGATTTTCGGGCTCAATGCCACCAGAGCCTACAATCTCGGGACTTAGTTTCAGAGCGCGGTTGCAAACAGGGAGCCACTAAATCGGTACAGCGTTTCAGATTCAGGCCCGCACTAGACGACCCGTCGTTACCCGCAAGGCGACACAGGACAAGCTCCCGTTCCGCAGCGCGCATGTTTTCCCGCAGTTTTCGGTGATGGACCCCGCCAAGACCCTGCCGCCGCGCCAGATCGCCAACGGCCTGGTGGATGCCGTCGTGCACATCACCGAACAGTACCCGACCTACCCTGCCGGCGGCATGGACCAGGATCGCTTCGCCCAAGGCCAGCTGCAGACACTGGTGGAGATCGGCCCCCAAGCACTGGAAAACCCGCAGCATTACGAAACCCGCGCCAAGCTGATGTGGGTAGCAACCCTCGCGCTTAACGGCCTGATCGGCGCCGGCGTGCCCCAGGACTGGGCTTTGATGCCTGCATCGACCGCCGCGCAGCGGATTTCGCCACCCAGCTGGCCAATGCCTGCCCCGCGGGTATCGATGACTATTACGAAAACGTCGGCGGCGCCGTGTTCGATGCGGTGCTGCCACTGCTCAACACCGCGGCACGGGTGCCGGTCTGTGGCCTGATCGCCAACGACAATGACACCGAGCTGCCCCAGGGGCCTGATCGGCTTGGCCTGCTGGCCCGTACACTGCTGGTGAAACGTATCCGCATGCAGGGATTTATCATCTTTGATGATTATACCCACCGCTATGGCGAGTTTTACACCCGGATGAACCAGTGGCTGCAGGACGGCCGCATCCGTTTTCGCGAAGACGTGATCGACGGCCTGGAAAACGCCCCCCAGGGCCTGATCGGCCTGCTGCAGGGAGACAACTTCGGCAAGCGGATCATCAAGATTTAAACCACTTTCATTGCACCAGGAAACCTGACCCATGAACATATTGATCGTCCTGACCTCCCACGACCAGCTGGGCACGACCGGCGAAAAAACCGGTTTCTGGCTGGAAGAGTTCGCGGCCCCCTATTACAGCCTCAAGGATGCCGGCGCGACCCTGACCCTGGCCTCCCCGGCCGGAGGCCAGCCGCCGCTGGACCCCAAGAGCGACGCGCCGGACTTCCAGACGGACGCCACCCGCCGCTTTGCGCAGGATGCCGGTGCCCAGGCCCAGCTGGCCAGCACCATCCCGCTGAGTGCCATCAAGCCGGCCGATTACGATGCCGTGTTCTACCCCGGCGGCCATGGCCCGCTGTGGGACCTGGCGGAAAACAGGGACTCCATCGCCCTGATCGAAACGCTGTACCGCGCCGGCAAGCCCGTGGCCGCGGTCTGTCATGCCCCCGCCGTGTTACGCCACACCCAGGGCCCGGACGGCAAGCCGCTGGTATCCGGTAAAAAAGTCACCGGCTTTAGCAACAGCGAAGAAGCGGCTGTTGGCCTCACTGACGTCGTGCCCTTCCTGGTGGAAGACATGCTGGCCAGCAACGGCGGGCTGTACAGCAAGGCCGAGGACTGGCACTCCCATGTTGAAACCGACGGCAACCTGATCACCGGGCAGAACCCGGGATCCTCCGAAGCCACCGCCCAGGCCCTGCTGGGTGCACTGGGCAAATAGCAGGATACCGGGGGGCATGAACTAAAAAAGGCGCTGGATAAACCTCAGCGCCTTTTTCATGGCAAAGCGGGGTGCCCGCAAGTCACAAGCTTCCTGTCACCGGGCACGGGCCAGCAGTGTTTATCCAGCCCGACTCCGTTTATTTACCAATCACCAATTACCAATTACCAATTACCAATCATCGGCACGCCCCAGGACATCGCCAGTACGATCGACTTCCTGCTGGGCGATGAAGCCAGCTGGGTAACAGGTGCCGTCTGGGATGTTGATGGTGGCGTTATCGCCGGCAGAAACTGATAGCGGCGAACCGCCAAGGTGCCTGTACACGGTGCAGGCGCTGGCCTTGGGCCACGCACTCCGTAAAACAGGCACCGGTGCGCGCACAGCGCCGGTGTTGATGGCGCCTGCATTGCACGTCACACCGGATGCAAGCGCCCGGATTCATGCATTAGCCTGCCGACCCAACCACAAGCGGGACCCGCAACAACGCTGCTGTATTCCAGCACCACTGCTGGCAACGGCACGGCCGGCACCCGGCAGTAACACTGTCGTCATGCAGAGACAGTAATCTGGCGCTATATTCGTTCCGCTTCGGATGTAGTCGATATGTTGTTCAGTGCCGCAACCCAGGCCCTTCCTGGCCGCACCAGCCACCTGAAAAGAATCCTTCAGCACCAGGCTCTGACGCCGTATTTCCAGCCCATCGTGGACATACAGCGGGGCGAACTTGTTGGGCACGAAGCCCTGATCAGGGGCCCCAAAGGCAGCGAACTGGAATCGCCCGCCGCCCTTTTCGATACGGCCATGGAGGCCAGCCTGATGCCCGAACTTGAACTGCTGTGCAGACGGCTGACGCTCGAGCGATTTGCCGAGCTCAACCCCGCAGGGAAGCTGTTTCTCAACATCAATGTCTCGCTGCTGCGCTTGCCAGGGCATCCACACGGCCTGACACGGGAATGGCTGGAGGAGCTGAACATTCCCCAGGATCGCGTCGTGATCGAGCTCTCCGAACAGCAGCCCTTTGATAACAACGGCGTGACGCTGGCAGCGGTGAAGCACTACCAGGACAGCGGCTTCTGGATCGCCATCGACGATCTGGGCGCCGGCTATTCCGGCTTGAAGCTCTGGTCCGAACTGAGTCCGAGCTATGTCAAGATCGACAAGCATTTCGTGCGCGGCATCGACCAGGACAATGTGAAGTGGGAGTTCGTCAAGGCCATCATCAATATTGCCCGCTCCACCGGGTGCCGGGTCATTGCCGAGGGTATTGAAACCGAGGAAGAGTTGCGCACGCTGCAAATGCTGGGGGTCATGTACGGCCAGGGGTTTCTGCTGGGCAGGCCCTCCCCGGCGCCGGTTGATGCGGCCACATACGAGCCCCTGGGCAAGGCCGCAACCCCGGACCTGAACACCCGGCGCCCGACCGAAACGGCGGCCGTACTGCTGAACACAACCCCGTTTCTGTCGCTGAACGACTCCGTCGCCGTCGCCACCCGCCTGCTGCGCACCCACTCGGAACTGTCGATGATTCCGATACTGCACGACGGCGAACCGGTGGGCGTGGTACGCCGGGAGAAGCTGTGGGAGGTCTATTCCAGCGAGTTCGGCAAGGCCCTGTTCGAGCAAAAACCGGTCACCAAGGTGCTCAGCAAGGATTTCCTGGCAGTTGAGTCCAACACGCCGCTGGAGGAAGTGTCGCAGCTGGTGACCGGGCATGACGAGTTCTACCTGCAGCAGGATATCGTGATTACGCAGGCGGGCCGGTTGGTGGGCATGGGGCGCGTACGTGACCTGTTACGCCATATCACCGAGTTAAAGTTGCGTGATGCCCGCTCCGCCAACCCGCTGACCCTGCTGCCGGGCAATATCCCGATCAATGAACGCCTGTGTCAGTTGCTGAAGGACAGGTGCGATTTTCATGTCGCCTACTTTGATCTGAACCATTTCAAGGCCTACAACGACCATTACGGCTTTGACCGCGGCGACCAGGTGATCCGTTACGTGGGTCAGCTGATCAGCCGTCACGCCGGCACAGCGGATACCTTTGTCGGCCATATTGGTGGCGACGACTTCATTGTGATTTTCAGCCATGCCGACTGGCACCGCACCTGCCAGGATATTCTCACCGAATTTGACCAGGGCCTGGCCGAGTTCTACGACCCGCAGCATATCCTGGATGGCGGCATCTGGGCGGAAGACCGCCACGGGCAACAGCAGTTCTACACCCGCATGGGGCTGGCCGTGGGGGTGGTACACCCGGACCCCCTGCGCTGCAGCAGCCACGAGGAAGTCTCGCAACTGGCCACCGGCGCCAAAAAGCAGGCCAAAACAGCCCGCTTCGGGCCGCTTTTCGTGTCATCCCGCCGGGCGCTGTAGCAGCCTGCTCCGCCCGGCAGGGCCAATAACGCAAAAAGGGGCCGCGCTGTTGGCGCGGCCCCTTTTGTTCAGTCCTTGAGGCATGAGTGCAGGCACGGGGCCCGCATGCCTGAAGCTTACTTGATAAACAGCATTTCGGAGTACTTGGGCAGCGGCCAGGCGGCGTCGGAAACCGTCATTTCCAGGGCATCGGCATGGCTGCGAACCTTGTCCATCAGCGGACGGATCTCGTGGGCGCAGTACTGCATGTGCGCTTCGGTCGAGGCGAAGTCATGCGTTTCCAGGGCGTGCTGCAGCGCACTGACCGCCTGCATCATCGCATCGGCATCGCCGGCGACTTTCTTGGCAACACCGTTGTCCAGGGTGATCCCCGTGGCTGCGGCGCTGGACAGCGTCGAGCAGAGTTCGGACAGGTAGCCGGTGGCGGCCGGGTAGATGGCGGTGGTCGCCATTTCGATGGCCAGCTTGGCTTCCAGTTCGATCGACAGGATGTACTGCTCGGAGTAGACCTCGTAGCGGCTCTGCAGCTCTACCGCAGACAGCACGCCGGTGCTCTGGAACAGCTCCTTCACGGACGCGTCCAGGAAAGCCGGCAGGGCTTCGGCCGCCGTCGGGTTGTTCTTCAGGCCGCGCTCTTCAACCGCCATCTTGTGCCACTGCGCAGAGTAGCCGTCGCCACCGAAGATGACGTTGCCATTGTCTTCCATCAGCTCCTTGAGCACGGCAATCACCGCCGCGGTCTGATCCAGACCGGAGTTCAGCGCCGCTTCCAGCTTGCCGGCGATCCAGTTCAGGGAATCCGCCAGGATGGTGTTCATGGCCACCAGGGGCCCGGAGACCGACTGCGACGAGCCGACCGCACGGAACTCGAAGCGGTTGCCGGTGAAGGCAAACGGCGACGTGCGGTTACGGTCACCCGGATCACGGGTAAAGGTCAGAATTTCCGCCAGGCCCAGGTCCATCACGCCGCCACACTCGCTCGGCACCAGGTTGCCCTGCTGGATATCTTTGAAGACCTTTTCCAGCTGGTCACCCAGGTATACCGACAGAATGGCCGGCGGGGCTTCGTTGGCGCCCAGGCGGTGATCGTTGGATGCGGACGCAATCACGGCACGCAGCAGCGGGCCAAAACGGTGCACGCCACGAATCACGGCGCCGCAGAACAGCAGGAAGTTCAGGTTCTTTTCCGGCGTGTGGCCGGGGTCCAGCAGGTTACCCTGGGTGGCGTTGCCGACAGACCAGTTCACGTGCTTGCCGGAACCGTTGACACCGGCGAAGGGTTTTTCGTGCAGCAGCGCCTGGAAACCGTGCTTCTTGGCGGTGTTTTTCAGCACGGTCATCAGCAGCTGCTGATGGTCGGCGGCGATGTTGGCCGACTCGAAATAGGGCGCGATCTCGAACTGGCCCGGCGCCACTTCGTTGTGATGCGTCTTGGCCGGGATGCCCAGGCGGTACAGGCGGTCTTCCAGATCCTGCATGAACACCTGCACGCGCTCCGGAATGGCACCGAAGTAATGATCGTCGAACTGCTGACCCTTGGCGGGCGGCGCACCGAACAGGGTACGGCCGGCGAGCAGCAGGTCAGGACGGGCCACGGCGAACTTCTCGTCCACCAGGAAGTATTCCTGCTCGGCACCACAGCTGGCGCTGAGGGTCGCGATCTCGGTCTCGCCCATCAGCGACAGCACCTTGTGCGCCGCCTTGTTCATGGCGGAGTTGGAGCGCAGCAGCGGGATCTTCTTGTCCAGCGCTTCACCGGTCCAGGACATGAACACGCTGGGGATCATCAGCGTGGGGCCGTTGGCCGTGTGCATGATGTAGCAGGGGCTGGTCGGGTCCCAGGCGGTGTAGCCACGGGCCGCATTGGTCATGCGCAGGCTGCCGTTGGGGAAGGAGGAGCCGTCCGGCTCGCCCTTGATCAGCAGGCTGCCGGTGAATTCGGTAATGGCGTGACCTTCGGCGTTGGGCACGATAAAGCCATCATGCTTTTCCGCCGTGGCGTTGGTCATCGGGTAGAAAATGTGGGAGAAGAACTTGGCACCCTTGCCCAGGGCCCAGTCCTTCATCGCCGCCGCAACGACGTCGGCGGTGGCGGGGTCCAGCGGCGCGCCGGTCTGCACGGTCTTCTTCATCGCCTTGAACGCATTCTTGGACAGCGACTCTTCCATCTTCGTCAGACTGAAAACGTCGCAGGCCCAGATCTTGCTCAGCGGCTCCGGCATCTCGACACTGATAGCCTTGCCGTTAGTGATTGCGCTGATTGCTGCGAGTCTGGATACGTTACCGCTCATTTTTATACCCTGTATGCCGTGAAAGAGTGTGTGCGGACCCGCTGCTGTTGTACTGCGGCCCGCGCTGCTGTTCTGGGGCCTCGTTTCAGTGCACAGGCACTTGCAAACCCTGCTGCCTGGACGCTACGAAACCCAATTGCGCTATTAAAAGCAATTTCCAAACCAACATGCACACGCGGTCACAAAAACTACATAAACGCCTGATATGGAAGGGAATATTTTTTCAGATTCACGACAGGCAACGGGCGACACCCAAAAAACGCGCCAAACAAGCGCACAAAACGGCCTGAAGCGCACCATAATCGACCATTCGAAACCACGCGGCGCGCCATTATGGTGCATTTATCTACAGCGCAGGAGTATCACGTCTGTACATGCCTGCTATTGGGTCAGGCAGGTCGGGGGCAAGGTTGAAGGTTGAAGGGGCAAGGGGAAAGGGAAAGGAAAAGAGGGACAGAAAGCGGTAAGCGGTAAGGCCTTGCCCCTTGCCCCTTGCTCCTTGCCCCTTGCCCCTTGCCCCTTGCTCCTTGCTCCTTGCTCCTTGCTCCTTGCTCCTTGCTCCTTGCTCCTTGCCCCTTGCCTCTTGCCTCTTGCCCCTTGCCCCCTGCTCCCTGTGATGGCGGCTGAAAAAGCCGGCGATCAGAGACACCAGCTGCGCATGGATGCGCTCACGCCCCTGCTCGGCATCCGAGGTGCAGATGGCGCTGCTGCCCTCTTGCGCGAGGATGGCTGTTCCCCCGGGCTTGCACAGGCTGAAGGCACTGAACCGCGTGGCCTGCGCCAGGCGGTGGTAGTCCAGCCCGGGCACCGCCCCCGCCAGGCCTGACGCATCCAGTCCCGGCAGGCTATCGCCGGCCCGGCCCAGGTTAAGCACGTAGACCGGCGCGCGGATGGATGCCAGGCTGGTCGCGGTGAATACAGCGCTCATTTCGGGGTCCACTATCACCGCTGCACCAATTCGGTGCTCCCTGCGGGAAGCCTCCAGCGCCACCGTATCCACAGCGCGCAAATCAACACCCTGCCCGCTGAACCAGTCGCAATCCAGACCCGTTCCACCTTCGTCACACAACTGGCCGAAACGCTGCGCATCCAGCCGAGCCCCCAGCAGCGACAGCGCGGAGGTCCCGCCGAGGAAAAACCCCAGCACGCCGACATTGGCGCTATCCAGGTGCCCCTGCCAGCGCGAGTGGCTTTGCAGCGCCCCGAGGCTTGCCGACAGGTCCGCCGGGCGCTTCCACAGCTCTGCAACCGCGATGCCCGCATCCGCAGGGCCCAGGCGTGGCGATGGCACCACCAGGGCAATAAATCCCCGCTGCGCAAGGGCTGCCCCGACCCATTCCCCCAGGTGGGGCGCGGATCGCATGCCACCGTGGGCAACCAGCACCAGCGGGAAGGTACCCTCGGCCACCGCTGCATCCCGCAGGCCGCGAGTGCCCTCGAACACCGCGCTGTCACCGATGGATACCACGTCCGTGCCCTGCGTCGCCGGATACCAGACCGTCACACCCAGCGGCTGCGCCCGCTCTGGCACCTCAACCTGCAGCGTTGCGACTCCGGGCAACTCCGCCGCCACCACAGCACTACTGATATAAAGGGTAATAAGCGCAACCGCGCGTTTAAGGTTCAGGAGCATTAGTACGATTCCCGTGATGGAGGGGGCATGGGGTGACAGCCTTTCATGGGTTAAAAGCGCGAATCGTTTTCACAGGGCACGCCATCGTTGTCGCCGTCCATCTTGGTATTGGGACAGTTATTGATAAAAAATACAGCCTCCTCACGCGACCTCATCTGGCTGCAATGCTGGCGACCATCGCAGGAAAAACGCGACTCGGCTTCAAAGCGATACTCTTCGGCCTGCGGGTTACCGAACGAGGCGGAGCTGGCTGAGCCCGCAATGCTCGTAGGCTTCTGATAAAACTGCCATCCAGCAATAGCGACCAAGGCAAGTAATATTATTTTTCTCACATGACAGTTCCTTGTTCAGAGTTTTCCTGGGGCCAATTCTGGCGTTTTACCAAGGCAAAAAATCAGTGCAAAGCAAGAACGGGCGTCGCCTTGCACGCAAGTGCCGCGGCGGGCTTCAGACCAGACCGCGGATTTCGTTCAGCACCTTGGCATAGGCATCGGCCTGGCCGGGGTCGGCAATCATCGCGCGCAGGCAGGCCGCGGTCGCAGCCAGTTGCAAGGTTCGCATGCCATCCTGATGACTGGCAGCGCTGATGCCATCCAGTGTGGCCTGCATCGCCTCGGCGGCGCTGCGTACCGCAAAGGAAAAGTCACCGGCGCTATCGAGTACGCTGCGCAGGCTCAGCTTTACCGCATCGACAATCTGCGAATTGACGCCGCCCACGCTCGCAGCCTGAAGCTCGGCCGTGCCTTGCAGAAGCAAGTTCTGCATCGCTTGCGCATCAGCCTGCGTGTCCACCGAGTAGATCTGTATCACGCCCTGGTTAGTCGCGGCCTGCATCTGGATGTTCAGTTGCTGCTGCGCAGATACAGCGTTCTCGAACAGGATGCCGGTCGCATGGGCCAGGCTCTGGTAGATCGCGCCCATCGCCATTGCCGGGGCGTCGGCAAGAACCTTGATGTTGGCCTGGGTAACAGCGTCGGTGATCTGGTCGTTGACTGGAGTTTGAGAAGGCATGGTGTGCTCCTTGCTGGGGGGATGAATGAGATAATGGGTGGTTCTGTTGGTGGGGGTTCACGCGTGAATGAAATCGGATGCCAGAAACGAGTTCGTCGAGTTAGGTGTGCTGCGCCCGGAATTCCCGGGGCAACGGAGGTCCCAGCCGTGCAACGGCGACAACAGCGACTTGTTATACAGTTTCACTTGTTTTCTGGACTGAAGCATTATTATTGGTAGGTTGTTCGAATGCGTCAGCGAGAGCTTTAAATACCATTTCAGGATCACCAGATGCAAGATTTATACGACTAAAATATCTAGTTTGCCAGTGCCAAAACTCAACTTCGAAGTATTTTGCTAAATATCTAGAATCAGCCTCTTCGATATCTACCATGAGATTTAATTTTTTATAAAAATGTTCAATTTTAGATATTTTTTGCCACTCTTCTGTAGATAGTTTTCGATAAAGATTATCCCAAGATGGGTTATCAATTTCTACCATCGATTTCTTGAGCGCTTTACCTGCATCATTGCGAATCTGAATGTAACTTGGAGAACTGTATTCTTGTATGAGATCAAGAGCTCTATTTTTTCTTTCACGATTGGTTTCATGAATAACGATTAATATTGCAGAAAGTGCAGCACCAATGCACGCCCCAAAAAGCGCAGCTCCAAGACTGCCTGTCAATGCGCCGACTACCGCACTTAAAATACTTGTAATTGTTATTACTTCCATCACCCCTCCATAGGAAATTGTTAGTTTAGAACTACTGCATAACGCTGCCATAAATTTACGAAAGGAGCGAAGCGTATTGAGGTCAAATTCATGGCCTTGTTAACTGCTCCAACTCAAGCTGCAAAGCCTTATACTCTTTCAGTAACTCTCCAACCATCTTTGACGCTTCATCGGCATGCTTTTTAATGGAACAGCCTTTTTCATGAAGTTTATGCGCATCAATATTATTAATTCTATCTTTCCAGTTTTCAAAACACGCCTCATGGGCAATATTGTTCCTATGTTCAGCTGCGCTCTTGATACGACCGACAAGGCTTTTATTCTTAGTCAGGTGCATATAGGTGCTGCATAATGCTTGCAATGCCTTGTCATTTAACCGCTTTTCTGAATATGTAAAACCTAATATATCTTTAGTTTTTTCATGTATAATCTTATTACTAAGGGTAATACAATCTTTCAAAAGTGATTCGATAAATTGATAGTGTGCAAGAGCATCAAAAACAGCATTTCTATAATTTTTTTGTAGTTCTTCCATAGGAGCTAGCATGCCAACCTCCAAAGTCAGTTAACCCCGCTGTAACTGGCGAAAAATACGGAGCGGTTTTTTGTGCAATAATGAGCGAAACGAGTGCACAAAAAACTGCGTAGTATTTTACGTCCAGTTTACGGCCTTGATACTGATTGAGCCTTCTCCGTCCAGCATAGACCGCGGCCTATGCTGGAGGTGGTGAAACCAAAACCGGAGAAGGCTAATGAGATTCTATACGAAAAGTCATCGGTATTACTGTGGTATCGATCTGCATGCCCGGGTTCTCTATGTCTGCATCCTCGATACCGAAGATCAGATACGGGTGCACAGAAATATACCCGCGACCAGCATGGACCTGATCGACCTGCTGGCGCCCTACCTTCACGAAGACATGGTTATCGGGGTGGAATGTATGCATTGCTGGTACTGGGTGTCCGATCTCTGCCAACAATTCAACCTGCCGTTTGTGCTGGGGCATGCCCTCTACATGCGGGCGATCCATGGCGGCAAGGCCAAAAACGACAAGATCGATTCGCTGAAAATTGCCAAGCTCCTCAAAAGCGGCATGTTTCCCCTGGCGTATACCTACCCGGAACCCATGCGCGCGACCCGCGACCTGCTGCGTCGCCGGATGCACCTGATGCGCAAGCGGGCTGAGTTGCTGACCCATATCAAGAACACCAACAGCCAGTACAACCTGGAACCCATCGACCTGAACTTGCGTTATGTGCAAAACCGGGCCCTGATGCAGGGCCGTTTCGAGGATCCCAGCGTACAGCGCAGTGTCGACATGGATCTGCACCTGATCGATTTCTACGACCGCGAACTCAGTTCGGTGGAGGGCTTTATCGACAAGCATGCCAGACAACACGAGTACCAGGCGTATGTCATCTTGCGCTCGGTACCCGGCATCGGTCAGATTTTGGCCCTCTCCATACTGTACGAAATCGGCGATATCCATCGCTTTAACCGGGTGCAGCAGTTCGCCTCCTACGCTCGCCTGGTGAAATGCAAGGCAGAATCTGCCGGTAAAACCTATGGCACCTCCGGCGCCAAAATCGGTAACGCCCATCTGAAGTGGGCCTTTTCCGAGGCGGCGGTGCTGTACCTGCGCAACAACACCAGGGGCCAGCAGTATCTGAAGCACCTGCAGAAACGGATGAGCAAAGCCAAAGCCTTATCCGCCCTGGCACACAAGCTGGGCCGGACGGTCTACTTCATGCTGAAACGAGGTCGAATGTTCGATGAAGCACAGTTTTTAAGTTAAGCGGGCCGGCAGCCCAAGCTCCACACCTAACGGGGATCGATCGGTGCCAGCGATAATGACGGGGGAACCCTAAAATGGGTATGTCATTGAGGCCAGACCTCGAAATCCTCCTGATCGCTGCCGCCGGATAACCCGGACGCCTTGATTAGATGGGCTGTCGGACCGCTTCCGGAATTAACAATTTGTATGCGTGCGCCCCGGTCAAACCCGCCGACTAACGGGTACATCCTGGATGATCCAACCCTCTTGAATGGGAGGATCGGCGTTACCGAGTTATTTCTAGTGGCCCACACGCGTGGCAGGATGCTCGGAAGTGGCAGCACCTCAGGTGCATAAGAGACCCTCAATAGGTGTTTGTTGCCGCATTCATCGGTGGTCAACGGACCGGAAATACGAAGCAAGCAGATCAAATTATTAAAGAGCAAGTATGGGCGAAAAGCCTAGAATTTTTTAATGCCTATTGACGTGGGGACGGCTCATAGGTGTTACACGGCTGCTTAACCACTAAAGTACGATGGAAACTTACCAATACACTCACTTACAACTTGGTGGTATGTCTTTAACATATCGGAATCGAACACATCAGAATCTACTCCTTGATCATTAAGAACAGAACCAAGGCTCTTGCAAACCTCTCTATCAACATAACCCTGAGAATAGAGCCACATTTCAAGGCTATTTGACAGTCCAAGTTTTAGACGTGTTTGCAAGCTCCTAAGAAGCTCCAATACATCATCCTCTAATCCTTTACCCTCGGCCACATCAGCTATTGCTCCGACATATAACATGGAATCAAAAGAAAGCGCACCGTCAGCCAAGTCTACTACATGGTCCATTTTAATATTTCTGCGCTGCGACCCAGCTTGATAATAAGCACCTGATTGATCCAAGTGAGCATGCAGATCAGCGTAACTACTTCCTGAAATCCATAATTTTGCAAAATCTAATATAACGTTTTCAGGCTTTATTTTGAGAAACATCTTGTTGTTATTGAGCCGAGATAGCAATGGCCAGCAAATCACAAGAAGTTCATCGGAGCTTTGAGCTTGTGCTACTTCGCCCCAATTTTCATCAAGCCAATTTTCGATTAAGAATAGATTTTTCAACCCCAGCAACGATTTTCCGAAGAATGGCCTTTTCTCTTCGGGCACAGAAAGAACGCTACTCGCGATAAGTGAAAATGCCGCCCGTAGCTTTTGTTTCTGATCGTCGTCTGACAAAAAGTAAGCTAATGTTCCTTGGGCCAACTCATCAAAGAATGTTTGAGGCGCATCTGGATTGTCTTTCAAATAGGACAAAAAATAGCTTTCTATTGCTTCGATTAAAGCTTCTTTATAATCCATCTGATCCAGTAGCGAACTGATATCAACAGCGTTTTGATTTCCTGCGTCTATACAGCTTTGTCTATAGCCGCTTGGGTTTGCGATGAACTGGATAACATCAACATTAAGTTCTGCAAAGTCAAATGGCGAGATCAAGTCAAGTAGGCTACTGGCGCAATCCTCCGCATTAGTAAAATCGAGCAAATGCATCGCTCTTTGCCATCGCCACCTTTCACGAAAATTATTGCGCTTATCAAAAACGTCTGTATCCGCAAAAATGACACTCCCTTCGGTATGGTATCCTGCTCTACCTGCTCGCCCGATGAGATTGTGGAAGTCTCGTGTGGTGATTTCTTGTCCTGCTTGAAATGTACTTGAAACAACTAAGTACCTAATTGGAAGATTCACACCCTGGGCAAGAGTTGAGGTACACACTACCAACACTGACTTATTGGATTCCATTGCCCACTCTACAGAAACACGGATACCATTAGGAGTGTTTGAGCTATGCGGCAATATTCCAAGGAAAATCGAACGAGTAAATATAAACTCATCTCCAAAATGCAAACTGGAAAGGTAAGCAATTTTGTCTAATTCGCTTTGATCGCTAGAAGTGCTAGGTGGTGGTAAAGTAAGCCCTCTTTCGTAGTAATCAACTAAAAGCTCGCATATTGACGTAACAGTACTCTTTATACCGCAGAAGATAGCAACGGGTCCTTGATGGCATAATTTAACCCCTAAATAAGCTGCGACGCTGGGGTTATCGTTTTTGGCGGGAAAAAGCCGAGCGTTCCTCTCTCGGCCTCTCGTTCCGAGGTTTATTTGCTCAATCACTCTAGGAACGAAAAAATCTCTATCTGCCTCACGATCTTGATCGATATATTGAAGTTGACCCATTGCTGTTTGCCAGCTTGCAAAGGCTGTACTTCGTACTGTTGGTAAACATCCAGCTCCTTGAATCTCAATACCGGCTTCTCCATTAAGCCATTCACCAATTGAGTTTGCGTTAGCCATTACAGCGGAGATCAATACCTTCTGAACATCATCACCTACGCGAGATTTGAGGTAGGCCATCAATAGCTCGTAGGTGACACCTCTCTTTCCAGTGTCAAACTGATGCCCTTCGTCAAAAATAAGCAAGCCGATTGAGTCTGCTAAAGCGGGTTCATGTCTAAGAAGATAAACAAGTTTCTCCGGTGTGGTAACAACTATAGACTTGGTAGCTATTCCATCCTGATCAGTTTCTCCGGTTAAAAGTTTTATAAGCTCGTCATCACTATCGGAAATATCCAGAACATCTTGCAATTCATTGATATTTACATCTTCACCTTCGAATGCCTGTTCAAATGTAGCGGTAATCTCCCTACATAAGGCTCTGAATGGCGCGACTATTACAGCAACGTCAGAGCGCCCAGACAAAAACGAGCTTCTAATTATTAATTCTGTAGATTTTGTCTTTCCCGCACTCGTGGGCATTTGCACAACAGCAGATACACCAGACAAAATTCCTTGCTCGCCCAGCAACCTCTGAGCAGGCCAAAACTCTTGAACAAATGTCGGCTTAGTAATTACATTTACCCATTGCTCTATGGGGATTTGTGTATATTTCGGCAAACAGATTATTGACGAGTTTTCGAGTTTTCTTAGCAGGATAGAAGAAATAATGTCGGCAAACAAAAGCTCTCTATCAGAACCTTTTTCGTACACTTCGTTCCTTAAGACCTGTATTGCCTGTTTAAAGCTCTGGGCATCAAGGTTTAAACCAAAGAAACTTTGAGTGGCGTAGCCGACATCATCTATTGCCTGAGTTAAATAGGTTTTTTCAACGCGATACCAATCTTCTTCGAAGTTGGACTTTAATATCCATATCAAAATTCCCTCAAGATTAGTATCAGTGAGCAGTTCTGTGTTATAGACTAAACTTTTGGCCAGAACGATGGAGCTGCCGGGCATGTTCGCTAAATAGTAGGCCGCCGAACCGATAATTTTTAGATAAATAGTCATCTCATCAGCCAGATGAGACTGAATCAAAGCATCAAAATATTGCCCAACGGATATTAGCTCAGACTTTAACTCTTCATGCTCATCAGTCTCTTCAACCTGTTGTTCTCCACGAGCTTCGATAGCAGACAGGTCGCCCAGTATCCCAATAGTCGTAATCAATAATTTACGCGGATCGACAGGTAGCTCTGAGAGTGTAAAAAAATCTGTGTAAGTGGCATTCTTCCAACCTGTTGAAAGGACAACAGAATGCCTATATCAGACACCCTTATAGATCAGTTGCTGGAAGGCTGCTCCAGCCCTGAAGATATCCTCGGCGAGTCCGGCCTTCTCAGGCAGCTCACCAAAAAAGTGGCCGAGCGAGCCTTGGAGGCCGAGATGGAAAGTCATCTCGGTTATGCAAAACACGACACAGCCGGTAAAAATACCGGCAATTCCCGCAACGGCAAGAATCGTAAGTCAGTCCGTTCCATTCACGGTGATATCGACCTGGATGTACCGCGAGACCGCAACGGCACCTTTGAGCCCCAGCTGGTTAAAAAAGGCGAGAAGCAGCTACAGGGCTTCGATGACCGGATCGTGTCGTTGTACGCCCGAGGCATGACCACCCGTGATATCCAGGCCCACTTTCAAGAAACCTACGGCGTCGAGGTCTCGCCAACCTTTATCTCCCAGGTGACGAATGCCGTGATGGATGAAGTGAATGCCTGGCAAAATCGGCCACTGGATACGGTCTACCCCATCGTCTATCTCGATGCCTTGGCGGTTCGCAGCCGCGAGTCCGGCATGGTTCAGAACAGGTCGGTTTATCTGGCGTTAGGCATCAACATGGACGGTGAGAAAGAACTGCTAGGCCTATGGATGGCGCAGACAGAGGGTGCCAAGTTCTGGCTGTCAGTGGTCACCGAGCTCAAGAACCGCGGTGTGCAGGATATCCTGATCGCCTGCGTCGATGGTCTGAAGGGGTTCCCAGAAGCCATTGAAGCCGTGTACCCCAAGACCCAGGTCCAGCTGTGTATCGTGCACCAGGTACGTTATTCGTTGCGTTACGTAAGCTGGAAACAACGTAAGGAGGTGGCTGCCGACCTGCGCACTATTTACGGCGCAGTGACACTCTCCGCAGCCGAGACTGCGCTGGACGCCTTCGCGGCCAAGTGGGACGAAGAGCACCCAACGATCAGCCGTTCCTGGCGAGCAAACTGGGAACGCCTGTGCGTGTTCTTCGATTACCCGCCACAGATCCGCAAGGTGATTTACACCACCAACGCGATCGAGTCCCTCAACGCCTCGTTGCGCAAAGTGACCAAGACTCGCCGCTCATTCCCGACCGACAAATCGGTGATGAAAGTGCTCTATCTGGCGTTGCACCACATCTCAAAGAAGTGGACGATGCCGATCAGGGACTGGAAACAGGCGATGAGTCAGTTCATCATCATTTTCGGTGATCGACTCTCACTGTGATATACCGCTACTTACACAGAAAAATTTACAGTCTCGTAGCTCTATATGAGATGCTTCATCAATAGCAAATTCATACATCTTTGCTTTCGACTTTGTAATTGCCAGCATTTTCTTTGAGGACGGTTCAAGCTTCATTTGCTGCCCTCTCGTATAGCTCATGAACCAAAGACATCAATACAGGGCCTCTAATCACTATCATCTCCAAGTGCGTTGGGGATGAATGCTCCTTAGTTGAAGCTTCAGCTAAGGTTTCGACGCAACATGAACTATCAGTCAGAACCGCTGCTGCCCCAAATTTTGTTTTATATGGGTGGTCAACATTTTTTTGAAATCTTGAGATGATGCCCATTCCAGCAAAATCTCTCTGATCATACAGCCTTTGCTTTGCACCGTTTAATGACTCCGCAAGTCTAGCCTCATCCTTTGAACTGTCGTCAATTGCGGTTTGCAATGTGTTTTTGGATTTGTTCTCAGAAAGGCGAGCCTTGACCTCGTATATTAATAATTCGTCTTTGCTGGAGGGGGTTTTATTCTTTTGCTTAAAACCCAAAACATCTGAACCCTTGGATGACTCATTACCAATTATCTTCCGGTCGTAGCGAGTTCTTGGAACATAGTAATCGTGGAGAAACACCAAATAGTCAGCGACCAAAATTTCAGCGAAATCTCCTGCACGGATACTTGGCCCAGGGCTTTTAGTTTTATGCGGGAACTTTAGATTTAACAAATAATCTTTATTTGTCATCCCTTGAGGCTTGAGTATTTCTATTGCATCATCAGCGCAATAGTGATTCCTAAAATGTCTTGCCCAGTGTGACATTGCCTCTTCATTGGTCACATCGTAAGCGAACTCAAATACAGGGACTTTATCACCTGTTGAAATAGAGATTACTTCACCAGTATCGTGAAGCCACTGAATATGTTCTTTAGTCCAAGGCATTTGCAGTTTACCGCGCCCTTTTATGTTTAATTATTCGTGTTGATCAAAGTGCTAATCTACGCAGGTGCCGTGTAACGCTGCCAACACAGGCCGAGCGAAGCGAGGTCCAGCCAGCGCGCTTTTAGCGCTGGCGATTGTGCTTGGCCTTGTTAGCATTTTGTTTAGATTGATGTGTAAGTCTTACCTTCGATTAAGCCACCGCGGTGTTTGTCAACGTAGTTACGCGTGTTGCCTGACCAGCGCGCCGGTTGTTCAGCACGGGCTTGCTGGTACAGCGCATCGAAAGGTAAATGGGGTCAGGTCTTGTCTTTTGCTGAGGGGTAAAAGGCAAGACTTGACCCCATGCCCCGTGCGACTTGATGGCCTTGTTAAGCCATAAACGCTCTTACTTTGTAGGCTTCTTGCAATCGTAGACATGTGTGGCCCTAGGGGTTTCCACACCGTAATGTTTTAAGTAGCTATCAAGGTTTTCTCCCGCATCAGTGCCTGATTCGCACAACATGGACATAATTCCTAGCAATGTCTTCGAATTGCCTTTTGTTAGGGTGCCATCACCTACTTTGTAACTTAAAGACTCCATGAACAAGTTCATATTTTCTAGACCGGTATAGAACGTCATTATCCGAGCTACGACACCAGACTCAAGAATTCCGAGTTTGTCCAAGTTATTGTCAAAAACTTTCGGTTTTTGAAGATTTTTCCAAAAAATGAACTTTGAGGGAGTTATGGAGCTATCTTCTTCCTCATCAACGTTTTCACCTAACAATGAACCTTTAATTTCCTCTTTATATGCAGCAAGAAAATCTTCAGCTTTGTGGGTGATTCCGTAAATCTCCCAACGAATAGCTGTAACCAAAGAAATTCGAGTTTCAAACAGTTGTCTATTTCTTTCAGAGTCATGAGCGATTAGTGCACTATAAGTACCAATCGGAATTCCCACGACCGCAACGATTGCAGCGATTAATGTTTGCCAAGCTTTGAGTGTTCGGAGTATTTCTTTCATATTTATCATTGCTAAACGTACCGCTGAATTTTTCGGCATAACAGTCTGTTAATGTGGCCTTCGGCCTCATAATACTTATTAGAAGGTATACCTTTTTATTTTCACGACCAACTCTGGCATGGCGTACAACGTATTGATTTTCTTATAAAAACCATACTTATAAAGATTCAATTTGATACTGAAAAGGTATTTTACCTCGACACCACCCCGACCAAAAGGTATTAGTATAGGCTCTTATGAACATTTCAAGGACGAGGTGTTACAGATGGCAAAATCTCCTTTTCTCCAATTCGTCGAGGACTTCATGCGGGCTCAACGCTATAGTCACCGAACGATTGATTCCTGCCTCTACTGGATCAAACTCTTTATTCTGTTCAGCGAAAAGCAGCATCCGTCGGTCCTCTGGGTTCAAGGGATTTGTATAGCAGCCCCAACAATCCAACCCATTCCCAGAACCAACCCAACCCGGTAAAGAGACCAACCTCCACGCCTTGAAGATAGTCGGCTTTCCTTTCCCTTGATCCTTTCACCTTGTTCCTTTGCTACTGCTCTTCCACGCTACCGCCCTAACGATGACGAAATACGGGCCTGCGCTGCAGGCAGGGCCAGGAAGAACGGAAGGATTTAGATTGGGGAGGGAGTTCACCCAGCCTGGCTTCCGTTGCTCAGCTGACGATGTTCTGTATGACGATCAAAAATGCACCGGTATTCCGTTGGTGTCTTCAGCATCATGCCGAAAGCAGGGGCAAGGAGCAAGGCATGAGGGGCAAGGGTCAAGTAAAAAGTGGCAAGGTGATTGGTGATTCGTGATTCGTGATTCGTGATCAATCATGGCGGTGCGCCCCACGGTGCAATTCGCAGGCTCATTGGCACCCTACCAAAGCATCCATTGCCGCATCGGCAGCAATCCGGCGACCAACAGCCCTGCCCGCCCGCATTGCCGGTTTCATATCCAGCTTCCCATTACCACCCATACATCAGAACGGCTTTCACTCCCCCTTGTGACGCCGGCGAGCACTGGTGTCATTATGCGATCAGGCCCGCAGGGGCGAGACAGGGACTGTCGAGCTGCAGATTGAGGACATGGATGTCCTCTTAACTGCACCCGCAGAATGGCGCCAGAGCGCAGCAAGCAGGCGTCATTGGGGGCGTATTCTTCAAGGTAAAGAGCCTTGGATACTTTCTTTGCGCGTACGCCGACAGGCGAAACACAGCCTCCCAGAAACCCCATACAGGTACAGCTGGCAGGTAGTAGAGGCTGACAACATTTGCCACGACCACAGCTCCGCTGCGGATGTCGGAATTCGCTGCGCTCAATGCCAACCTACGAATTTACGACCTACAAATTACCAACCCACCCCGAATTCCGGAGACACTTAGCCCCTCTCGGCACTCAGCCGATACCCAGAGGTTACCGCCGCTTGGCCTCGAACCTCTGTGCCAGCTGCCAGGTGGCGGCGATGTTGCGGGCGGTGCGGTACAGGTTGTCGGCGGCATCCTCCAGCGCCTGGGGCAGTGTCACCACCCCTGGAACTATGCTGAACAGCGCATCGATGCCGTGGGCGTGCACCAGGTCCGAATCCTCGCTGACCGAGCCCGCCAGGGCGATGACCGGTACGCCGGCCTTCTGGGCGCGCTTGCTGACCCCCACCGGGGTCTTGCCGCGCACGGTCTGGCTGTCGATACGCCCTTCCCCGGTGATCACCAGGTCTGCACCCTCCAGCTGGCGGTCGATCTCCACCGCATCCAGCACGATATCGATGCCGCTTTTAAGCCGTGCCCGGGTAAAGGCCAGAAAGGCGCCGCCCAGGCCACCGGCGGCACCGGCCCCCGGGGTCGCGTCTATATCCTTGCCGTGGCAGGCCAGCACGACTTCGGCGAAGCGGCCCAGGCAGGCATCCAGCCGTTTGACCATCTGGGCATCGGCGCCCTTTTGCGGGCCGAATACCGCCGAGGCACCGTATTCGCCGGTCAGCGGGTTGTCCACATCGCAGGCGATCTCGAACCGGGTCTCGGCCAGGCGCGGGTCCATCTGGCTGGCATCGATGCTGTGCAGGCCTTGCAGCGCGCCACCGCCGGCACCAATGTCGTTGCCCTCTGCGTCCAGCAGCCGCACACCGAGCGCCTGCAGCATGCCGGCACCGGCATCGTTGGTGGCACTGCCGCCCAGGCCGACGATGATATGGCGCGCGCCGGCATCCAGCGCCGCTATGATCAGCTCGCCGGTGCCCCGGGTGGTGGCATGCCAGGGATTGCGCTGGCTTGCGGGCACCAGGTCCAGCCCGGAGGCGGCGGCAGATTCAATCACCGCGGTCTTGCCGTCCCCCAGGGTGCCCCAGCAGGCGGAGACCGTCTCGCCCATGGGGCCGGTCACCTCGGCACTGAACAGGGTGCCGCCCGTCGCGGCCACCAGTGCCTCGGTGGTGCCTTCGCCGCCATCGGCCACCGGCAGCAGTACCAGTTCGGCATCGGCGAACACCGAGGAAAAGCCGCGGCCTATGGCCTGGGCCACGCCTTGCGCGGACAGGCTTTCCTTGAATGAGTCAGGTGCGATCAGAATCTTCATGTTCGGCTTCCCATCGGTCAGGATTGCTTCATCGATAATGACACCATAGTGGCACGGCAGCGGGCCGCCGTGCTTTGGCGACGACACCAAATACTGCCGGGGCCGGCACTGCTTTTTTGTACGATTGCACAATGATGGACAAATTCCGCCCCCGTGCCCACCGTTACCGGCCCGCCCGCCTGAGGCTGTGCAGGCGCAGGGTGACAAGCAGCTGCAGCAACTGATCGACCCGCCCCAGGTCCAGTTGCAGCAGGGTGCCGATCTTGTCGAGCCGGTAGCGCAGGGTATTGCGGTGAATATGGAGCTGCGCTGCCGTGCGCGCCAGGTCCATGTTCTCGGCCAGGTAGGTTTCCAGGGTTTTCTGCAGGGCGCCGTTCTTGTCCTGCGCCAGAAAGCTGTCGAATGCGTGCAGCAGTTGCCGGCCGGCCCAGCCCTGGGCCCCGTCCAGCAGCAACAGGTCCAGTGCCACGTCGGCGGCAAAGCTCAGGCGGCCGGCGGGCGTGCTGTCCCGCGTTACGGCCAGGGTCTTGAGCGCGCTGCGATAGGACTGGGCCAGGCCGTCACTGGCGCTAAAATAGTCACCCACACAGGCGCGGTACTGCACCCCCGGTTGCTGACCCAGCAGCCTGAAACGACCCTCAAGCTGGCGCCGCAGCAGGCTGCGATCCCAGCGCGGGCACGCCTGCTGAGCCTGCGCCTCGACCAGGCTAACGGGCAGCAGCATTACCAGCTGGCGCGCCGTGGTAATGGCCAGCAGGCTGCCATGGCCACCGGACTCCGCCTGTTGCTGCAGCTGCTGTTGCAGTTGCTGCAATTGCGCCAGCGGCAGATCGGCGCCGCTGCCGGACTGCACGATATCCAGCACCAGAGCCACCCGCGGCACGCCCAGATCAAGCTGCAGCCGCGCCAGGCGATCCTCGAACAGCGAATCGGTCTTGCCCCCCTCGATCAGGCGCAGCAGCACGCTCTCGCGCTGGCGGCTGTCCCATTGCACTTCTGCGGTCAGTGCCGCCTGTTCCACAATCAGCTCGGCCGTCATGACCACCAGGTCGGCGTAACGACGCACCTCCTCCGGCTCGCCGGTAATGCCCACTACACCGATGATATCGCCGCTGCTGCGGATCGGCAGGTTGACGCCGCCACGCGCACCGCTGAGCCTGCCGGCCTGGTCCCGGGCAATGTCCACCTCGCTCTGGCTGCTGAGCACATGCAGCGCGCCCTCGTGCAACTGATCGATGCGCAGTGGATCGCCGGAACCAATAATGACACCGTGGTGATCCATCACGTTGACGTTCACACCGGTGATTTTCATCGCCCGATCGACGATTTTCTGCGCCATCTGTCGGTCTATAAACATCGCTTTCACTCTTGTGCGCCTGAGCGCTGCACGGGTTCCCAGCCAGCATCATGACTGTTCACTTGCACAAAAAACAAGCCGCCGGCGTGCTTTTTTTCTGGCGCCTGAACGAAGCCCTGTAACACAGCAGCGGTAATAATTAACGCAGTCCGAATCCACAGCGCAGGTGCTCCAGTGAGAAGAACCAAGATAGTTGCGACCCTAGGCCCATCCAGCGAAACCCCGGAACAAATCGCCCGCCTGGTCAAGGCCGGCGTCGACGTGGTACGGCTCAACTTCTCCCACGGCACCGCCGAAGAACACCAGCTGCGGGCTGACCGGGTGCGCGAAACTGCCCGCGCCCAGGGCCGCTATGTCGCCATCCTGGGCGACCTGCAGGGCCCCAAGATTCGTATCTCCCGCTTTGCCGAAGGCCCGGTATGCCTGGCCGCCGGCGACAGTTTTATCCTGGATGCGGCCCTGGCGAAAGATGCCGGCAACCAGCAGCGGGTCGGTATCGACTACAAGGAACTGGTGGATGACTGCAGCGCCGGCGATATCCTGCTGCTGGATGACGGCCGCCTGGTGCTGGAAGTCAGCGGCGTGCAGGGCCGCGAAATCCACACCCAAGTGCAGATCGGCGGCAAGCTGTCCAACAACAAGGGCATTAACCGCCAGGGCGGCGGCCTCTCGGCAGAAGCCCTGACCGACAAGGACAAGGCCGATATCCTGGCGGCGGCAAAGATCGGCGTGGACTACCTGGCCGTGTCCTTCCCCCGCAGCGGCGACGATATCCGCTATGCCCGCGACCTGCTCGAAGCCACCGGCAGCAAGGCCGGTATCATCGCCAAGGTTGAACGGGCCGAGGCGGTCAGCAGCACCGAGGTGCTGGACGGCATTATCGATGCATCCAACGGCGTGATGGTGGCGCGCGGTGACCTGGGCGTGGAAATCGGCGATGCCGAGCTGATTGGCGTGCAGAAGCAGATCATCGAGCGCGCCCGCAAGCGCAACAAGATCGTGATCACCGCCACCCAGATGATGGAGTCCATGATCAGCAGCCCGATGCCGACCCGCGCCGAGGTTTCAGACGTGGCCAATGCCGTGTTCGATGGCACCGATGCGGTGATGCTGTCGGCCGAAACCGCCGCCGGCGACTACCCGGTGGAAACAGTGGAAGCCATGGTGCGTGTGATCAACGGTGCCGAAAAGCACCCGAGCATGCACAGCTCAAAACACCGCATCAACCAGGAGTTCACCCAGATCGACGAAACCATCGGCCTGGCCGCCATGTACGCCGCCAACCACCTGGTGGGGGTCAAGGCCCTGGTCTGCATGACGGCCACCGGTGCCACACCGCTGCTGATGTCCCGCATGAGCTCGTCACTGCCGATCTTCGCGCTGGCGCCCAGCGGCGAAACCCTGCGTCGCGTAGCGCTGTTCCGCGGTGTGAACCCGCTGGCCTACGACCTGTCCGTCCTGTCGAACGACCAGATCAACCAGCAGGCCGTGGATGCCCTCAAGGAGCTGGATGTGGTGGCCGATGGCGACCTGGTGCTGATCACCAAGGGGGACTACATGAACGTGCACGGCGGCACCAACACCTTGAAACTGGTAAGAGTCGGCCAGCCAATTCACTAAGCCGCTCCCCGCAAACCGCCACCGCGCACTGCACGGTGGCGGCCTTGTCACAGCAGAATCAGGCTGACACAGGCCGCCGTCAGCCCGCCCATCACCAGGTTGAACAGCCGCCAGTGCATGGGGGTTTTCAGACGTCGCCCCAGCGCCACCCCGAACCCGGCCCAGAGCGCAATCGACGGCAGGTTCACCAGTCCCATCACCCCGATCACCACCACCACCGAGGCAATGAAAGCGTCGCCGCTCAGGGTAAAGGAGGCGATGCCGCTGATCGCCATCACCCAGGCCTTGGGGTTGGCGAACTGGAAAGCCGCCGCCTGCCAGAACGTCAGCGGCCCCGAGCCATCGGCCGCAACACCGAGCCGATCCGGCGCAGGCGCCGTGGCGATCTTCCAGGCCAGCCAGAGCAGGTAGAGGCTGCCCACCAGCTTGAGCCCCTGCTGCAGGGCCGGCCATTGCAAGAACACCGCGTTCAGTCCCATCGCCACGGCCATCATCAGTACCATCACCCCGATGGAGATACCCAGCATGTGGGGCAAGGTGCGGCGAAAGCCGTAGAGCGCACCGGAGGCGGTGAGCATCATGTTATTCGGGCCGGGCGTAGCGGACATGCTGAAGGCAAACAGCATCATCGGGCCGGTCAGCGCCAGCAGTTCAGCCGCCGACACACTCATGCGAATACCTCCCGGCTGCACGGGGAGCAGAGCTTTTCAAAACAGGGCAATCGGACGGGCCGCATGGCGCACCTCGGCTTTATGGGTCGACCGGTGAAATTGTACGGATACAATTAACACCAAACCGCCATTAATATTGAAAAAATTCGACAGAAGACAGTATTATCCAGCGACACTGAGGGTTCAATTACGATTTTGTCACGCATACAATCAATTGCACCCCCGACAAAACGGCCCCCAACAGAATGCCCCGCCGGAGAAGACCATGACTGTTCAGGACCGCGCACGCGCGCGCTGCCACTGGCTGCCAGAACCCGACCGCAAAGGCCCGCTCTACAAGGCCCTGGTCGATCAGCTGGCCGGCGATATTGCCGACGGCAGCCTCAAACCCGGCGACCGCCTGCCACCGCAGCGCCTGCTGGCGGACGCACTGCAGGTGACCGTTGGCACCGTCACCCGCGCCTACCGCGAGGCGGAACGCCGCGGCCTGGTGGAGGCCCGGATCGGCAGTGGCACCCGGGTGCGGGCGCAGCAGGCACCGGCGTCCGGCTTTCGTCACCTGTCCGCCGCCGACCAGAACAGCATTGACCTGTCACTGAGCACCCCGATCGAGACGCCGCTGCGCCAGCAGCAGCTGTCCGCCCTGATGGAACGCCTGGCCAGCAACTCCGACGTGGTGCTGACGGCACTGAATTACCAGCCCGAACAGGGCAATGCCGCACAGCGGGCGAGCCTTGCCCGCTGGCTCAGCGCCCAGGGCCTGCCCATGGCGGCCGACGAGCTGGTGCTGACCGACGGCGGCCAGCACGCCGACTTCCTGGCGCTGCAGGTGCTGGTACGCCCCGGCGAAGCCGTGGCTTCCGATGCCCTGACCTACCCCGGCATGATCGCCGCCGCCCGCCAGCTGGGACTCAAGCACCTGGCCGTGCCGATGGATGCCCAGGGTATGCGCCCGGATGCGCTGGACAGGCTCTGCCAGCAACAGCGCATCCGCCTGCTGTACCTGATGCCCGAGCACAACAACCCCACCGGGGCACAGATGAGCCAGGCCCGGCGCGAAGCCATCGTCGCGGTGGCCCGGCGCCATGACCTGCTGCTGCTGGAGGATGGGGTGCAGTACGTCGCCCCGGAGCATCGCGGCCAGGCTTTTTACCAGCTGGCGCCGGAGCGCTCACTGTACATTTTCAGCGTTTCGAAGATCCTGGCCGGGGGCCTGCGTTTTGGCGCCCTGCGCGCGCCGGCCAGCCTGATGACACAGCTCGGCGCCGGGCTGCGGGCCCAGTGCTGGGCCACCGCCAGCCTGCCGGGGGCCATCGCCTGCGAATGGTTCGAGTCCGGCATGGCCGACAGCCTCATCGCCTGGCAATGGCAGGAACTGGCAGCCCGCCAACAGCTCATGCTTGAATGCCTGCAAGGATATGAACTGAATTACCACCCCTGTGGTCTGCATGCCTGGCTGCTATTGCCCGACCCCTGGCGGGCAGTCGATTTCGTGCAGCAGGCCGCGGAGAGCGGTGTCACCCTGATTGGTGCCGAACCCTTCTGCGTGGGCAGCCAGCCGGCGCCCCAGGCGGTACGCATCTGCATCACGCCGCCGCCCACACGGGAGTTGCTGCAGCTTGCGCTGCAGCGCCTGAAAACACTGCTGAACGAAGGTCCACCGATGAAAGCGCTGCTGGTGTGAAGTGATTAGTAACCTGGCCGGCAAATCCATCATCAGCCGGAATGAAATCGAGAAATGGTGGGAATCTGCTGCGCGGGCGAACTAGGAGGCTGTCCGAGAATGCTGGCCGTAGCGAGAGCCGGCTGGTTTGAGCGGGTTTTTGCGGTGTTTTGAGGCGAATAGTGGTTCTATTCTACGAAAAACAGCACAAAAAACAGCCAAATCCAGATAGCTCGTAGTAGGTTGAGTATTGTCGGACAGCCTCCTAGCGCAGATCTTCCGGCAGCAGGTCCGCTGGAATGTTCTGGTAGCACACCGGGCGCAGGAAGCGACGGATCGACATCGTGCCCACGGAGGTGGCGCCGAAATTGGTGGACGCCGGGTAAGGCCCGCCATGCACCATGGTATCGGACACCTCGACCCCGGTGGGAAAGCCATTGGCCAGCACCCGCCCGGCCTTGCGCTCGAGGATCGGCAGCAAGGCCTGCGCCTGCGCCTGCGCCGTGTCGGCGCTGTCCAGCTGCAGGGTACAGGTTACGATATGGCGTGCAAACAAGCGCAGCTGCCGGTACTGAGCGCCCTCTGCGGCGAAGACCTGAATTGGTGGTTCGGCGACGAGCTCGAGGCGCAACTACGCGGCACGGCCCCTCCGATGGATATACCGAAAGACAAGCCGAAACGGCCACCATGCCGAAACCCTGAGCGCACGGCGGAAGCTCCTGGGAAGCACGCCCAAAACCGAACAACATCACCCGATATCCCGGATATTGATTCGCGTACAACCGCTTGGCTTGTAATGTACCGCGCGGGGCTGCAAACGAAGGAACTCCTTCAGTTTAATGCCCAACAGCTCACAAGCTGATCAAATATCAAACGCCTTTCAATACTTCGACACGATAACTGAAGCACTGTTTATAGGTGTCACCAGGCATCAGCAGAGTCGACGGAAAGGCCGGTTGATTCGGTGTGTCCGGAAAATGCTGGGGTTCCAGACAAAAGCCGGCGAAAGGGCCATAGTCTTTACCACCACGACCAGCCAGACTCTGCAGATATTGGCCCGTATAGAACTGCATACCCGGCTGCGTCGAAACCAACTGTAGCTGCAACCCCGTCGCCTCACAGAAAGCACTCGCCATTCTCAGATTTTCCGCGGAATTGTGACACTTGAAGACATAGCAGTGGTCGATTCCGCCGCGCAGTGCAAGGAGTGGATCAGAGGGTGCCAGCGCCTCCTCAAGGGATCTTGCCCGGCTGAAGTCCAGGGCTGTGTCATTGATCGGCACAATCGAGCCGGTTGGAATGCCAGAACGGTCTATCTCAACAACCTGGTTACTGGGAATTAAGAAGCGGTGGTCTTTGATGCTGTTGTCATCGCGGCCTGACAGATTGAAATAGAGATGACTGGTAATATTGACATGGGTGGCGCGATCAGAGGTGGCTAGCACTGTGAACGTCAGGCGGTTATCATTGTCCAGGCGTAGTGTCACACCGCAATCCAGCGTGCCTGGATAATGCTCATCGCCGTCCGCCGAGAGCAATCGTGCGGTTAGCGTAGCCCCCTCCTTATCGCTGTATATCCTTTCAACAGCCCAGATGCATTTATCAAAACCGCCTGGACCACCATGCAGATGGTGTTGGTCTTCATTCTTGGCCAGATTGAAGTCTTCATCCAGTACCGGTAGCCGGGCATTGGCGATACGGTTGGCATAGCGTCCGATTGTGGCATTAACAAAAGCCGTCTGGTGCCTGAGAGTGGCAAAGTTCGGGAAGCCCAGTACCACGTTCACGGAGTTGCCTTCGCAATCCGGAACGATAAAATCGGTAAGGGTAAGGCCATAATTCAGCACACCGACACGGACGCCGCGGTCATTGCTCAGCCAGTACTGCTGAATATCCCCCAATTGCGCATCACGGGCGTATAGTTGTCTTTCTATTATCATTATCGGGCTCTATAAGATCAGCATTGAGAATGAAACCAGGCATCAAACCGGCTAGTTATTACTAACCTGGCCGGCAAATACATCACCAGCCGGAATGATATCGAGAAACAGATAGGGGTCGGAGAGGCTTAGCCTCCCCGCCCTCCGAACCGTGCATGCGGTTCTCCCGCACACGGCTCTCCAGTCGGTGGTTTCAACATCGTGATTGGCTCGCCTTCTGCCAGGCTTCTAATAAGGTGAAAAGCCCGGCAGCAGCGAAGTACTTATTGGGCCAGCGATGATGGTTCGAATTAGCATGCCACCCATCTGATCCATCGCGCCGAACACATGTTCGACGCGGGCGCGGGTCTTGGCGATGCGGTGATTGCGCCGCTGCTGGCACTCGGATAGCGGCCGGTTGCGCGCGCCTTTGCGTTGGATTTGGGGGCGGTTACCGCTCTGCTTGAGTGACGCTTCCCGCGCTTGGCTGGCATAACCGCGATCGGCATAGACATCCTGGCTGGTGTTAAAGGGGTCAAGCACCTGCTCGAAATGGCGACTGTCATGCACCGAGGCGGTGTCGGGCTTAAATTCGCGGATGATCTTGTAGCGCTTGTCTACATTGATCGACAGCTTGTAGCCGAAGTGGCTTTTACCATGCTTTTTGGTCCAGGTGGCATCCAGGTCTTTTTGCCGGCGCTGAGCGGGCTTCCAATCGGCCGGTGTCGCCTGCTGCTCGATAATCTCTTTCTCGTGGCGGCGGATCTGCTGCCTGGGTGCTGGAACCAGCGTCGCATCGATGATCTGGCCACCGCGCGCGATATAGCCCTTGCGCATGAGTTGGTCAGCCACGCCATCGAACAGGGCTTGGGCGCCCGCTTCACCAATCCGGTTTTCGAACGTCCAGATCGTGGTCCGATCCGGTATGTTGCTGGCATGCGTCAGCCCGCAAAAGCGTTGGTAGCTCATGCGATCCAGCAACTGGTATTCCATCTGTTCGTCAGACAGGTTGTAGAGCCGCTTGAGCACCAGAATCCGTACCATCGTTTCAGTCGGAAACGGCGGTCGGCCGCCCTTCGAGCTGACCGGGCGTGGCGCGACACAATCCACCGCAGTGGCCAACGCGGAAAAGTCGATGTGCATATTGATCTCGGCCAGCGGGTCACCCAGGTGGTCAATCTTCTGCCGGTGCTGGTCGGCGGCAAACAGGTCGGTCTTGATGGCGCTGCGTGGCTTCTTCATCGCTGTCGGTCCGTGGCTGAGTCAGGCGTTGTCGATTTTACTCAAGGGAACTGCCGGCCGGCGAGGTTTTTCGAGGTGCCCTTGGGTGAATAGATGGGGTCCGCATTGGCCTGCGGTCAATGATGAAACATCCCCGTTTCATGTATTAACCCGCCGGGTTAATAACTACAACAGAACTCTGTATTCTGCTTGTCCTTGTACGTTGGTATCTATGGCAAAGGTTTGACCTGCAGTAGGCAGCTGCTTCAAACGCTCCCCTGACAACCCCTCGGTGGCCGAGGTTGCATAAAGTCTGTCGAGTTTGATACCACCGAAGGCAGGACAGGAGATCTGCTCTGCCGGAAACGTAATGGCCGAGACAAAGGAGCCATCAGCATCGTAACAGGCGATACGTGAGGCGCCCCATTGGGCATTCCAAAGCCGTCCAACACTGTCCACGACAGCCCCGTCCGGATTTAACCCCTTCTTGCGGCAATCGAGAAAGACTTCCAGCTCTCCCGCTGGCCACCCGTTCCTGGATTCAAGCGTCTGGCGCCAGATGATCCGCCGTGCCGTATCGGCAAAATAACCGTAACGTCGATCTGGCGAGAAACAGATTGCATTGGAAATGGTAATAGGTGCAAAAAGCCGGCGCAACTCGCCCCGGTAGTAACGGTAGATGGCGCCTGCGTCGGGTTCCGCATTCCTGCCCATGGTGCCGATCCAGAAACCGCCCCAAGGGTCGGCGCGGCCATCATTCGAGCGGGTCACGGAATTGTCAGCTTCGAGCTTGCATACAGGCTGACGGTTTCCGCTCTGCAGATCGAATTGGAACAGGCCGGTTTCGCCAGCAATCAGCAGGCTATCGCCGTCGACCCAGCCCGCAGCCGAGACGTATTCATCGAAAGACCACTCTTGCTCTTCCCCGCTTTTGGGCCTGGTCAGCAACGTCTTGCCGATAATGTCGAACCAGAACAGCTGCTGCCGCTCAGGATGCCACAAGGGTCCCTCACCAAGAAGGCAGGACCTGCTATCAACTATGGTAACCGCCATTCTCAATCTACTCCTAAGACCAACAAAGAAAATAACACTTGAGCCTGCAGTCAAATAAATTCAATAAGTTCCTCCTTGGAGGGCGATTTTAAATACTTAAGAGAACAATCCATATATACTGCAAAAATATTTAACAAACATGTCATTAGATACTAAAACATTCACGATGCTTTCGTTTTCACTGATAACATTTTCAGATAAATACAAAATAAAATAAAACATTAAAATATTCAACCGTAACAGCAATGTATAGGTAAAAACTTTCTATGGTCGTAAACGGTCATACGGCATTACTAACACACTTCAACCATGAAGAATATAGAAACCTAAAAATAGAACTCCAAAGTTATAACTATTAAAGTCAATCATACCAGTAATAAAAATAGCCTTTAAGCCAAAGAAAAAAATTAAATACAACTGGCTAACCATTATTTTTAGAGTTCACATTTCTATTCGCCAAACAACCAAGATACCTGAGTATCACTATTCTGATTAATGGTAGCCCGTTTAAGGTACTACCCTGTCGGCCAGGTCTGAAACCCGGCCAACAGGGTATTCCTCATCACGCGGCTGTATTACTCAGTACAATTACGTTCCAAGACCCGGGCTTGAAGCGCGCTTTGACAAAAGCGCCGTCAATCGTTACTGCAGCATTTGTTTCCGGCCACACCTCATGAGGCGACGACTGCGTATTTATCGCCTTCATATCAGTGTGGTGAAGCTCGGTCGCCTCTACCAATCGTAACTCCTCGCCCAAGCCCCGTAGCTCAACGGTGATTTCCTGGGCCTCGCTGAGGTGCCGGTTAAGCGCGAAGACGGCTGTCTGCCCGCTCTCGTCATCGTGCACAACGGTTGCACAAAGATACTTAACCTCTGGAAATGTCTCCGCCTGGTAACTCGGCGACTCGATAAGGCTGCGCAAGACACGCCCCTTCGCGTATTTTGCGGCTTGTGCAAATGGAAAAAAGATCGTCTGCCGCCACGCCGCGCCGCCGGGCTCTGTCATGATTGGCCCGATGACATTAGCCAGTTGGGCGAGGCAAGCGGTTTTTACGCGATCGGCATTGTTCATCATAGTAATCAGCGCACCGCCAACGAGCAACGCATCCTCGTGATTGTAAACCTCTTCGAGCAATCGCGGCGCCTGCGGCCAACCCGGCTGGCGAAGATGCTCTGGCGTCCGTGCCTTGTACCAGACATTCCACTCGTCAAAGGACAACATAATACGCTTCGACGAGTGCCGCCGTGCAGCCACACTGTCGGCCACCGCGACGATTTCCTTGATGAAAAGATCGGTCTGCTCGATGTTGGCGAGATACTCTGCGGTCGACTCATGCGGGTTTTCGAAATAGTGGTGCAGTGAAATGAAGTCGACCTCATCGAAACAGTGCTCAAGCACTCGGTCTTCCCAGGCACCGTATGTAGGCATGTCATGTTTCGATGATCCGCATGCCGCAAGCTGTATGCTCGGATCGACCATGCGCATTAGCTTGGCAGATTCCTTGGCGATACGCCCATATTCGTCAGCAGTTTTCTGGCAAATCTGCCAGGGGCCATCCATCTCATTGCCCAGACACCAGAACTTGATGCCGTGAGGCTCTTCAACGCCATGCTGGCGTCGCAACTCCGATAGCTCAGTACCACCCGGATGGTTACAATATTCGAGAAAATGCCGTGCTTCGTCGGGACCACGGGTACCGAGGTTAACAGCAAACATAGGCTCGACATCGAGATCACGGCACCACTGCATAAACTCGTTAGTGCCAAACTGATTAGTCTCAGTCGAATACCATGCTAGGTCCAAGCGGACTGGCCGCTTTTCCTTCGGCCCCACACCATCTTCCCAATTATAGCCCGACAAAAAATTACCACCCGGATAGCGGATGACCGTTGCACCAAGCTCTCGGGTGAGAGTCATCACGTCACCACGAAAGCCATTTTCATCCGCTGTGGGGTGACCGGGCTCGTAGATACCGGTGTAAACACAGCGGCCCATGTGCTCGACGAAGGTACCAAAAATTCGCCGATCCAATTGTGCTATAGAGAAGTCACCGTCTATGACCAGTCGTGTCGAAAACATGTCTTCACTCCTTTCTGAGAGAACAACCGCAGCCGGCATCTAGCCGGATGCAAGTTAAGGGAACCGAATACGCCGCTACAATGGGAGTTATGCGCCCAGTGCTAATCACTTGGAGATCAATCTGTTGACTCGTTTCTCGATCGACTGCTTCACGTCATCTGCCGGCTTGTCACTGAGCATCATGTTCGAGATTTCTTCGCCAATAATCGTCTCTACTGCGCGCTGACGCGCTACATTGCTCGGCATTGTTCTGCCGGTGCTGGAGATTTCGAGGATATTGGTACGGAATGGCAACGAGTGGAACTCCTCGCTGTCGATGATACTTTTACTCACAGGGAGGTGGCCGGTACGCGACCACTCGTAGTTGTGATCCCATAGGAACTTCAAGAACGCCAGCGCCCCGGCGCGCTCCTTCTCATTCTTGGCTCCACCTTTGAGCACGACCCAGCTGTGGCCATCCGCGAATACCGCCTTCTGATCATACAGGGTCGCGAACGGGACCACGGTATATCCATCTTCGAGTGGCGAGCCAGCCTTTTGTGAGGCGGCCACAAAATTATCGATAACCCAAGTTCCATTGACATTGATGCCTACATCACCATTCAGATAGGCCTGCTGAGCGCCGCTGTAGTCCAGCCCCTGCTTTATATGGCCTTCGTTCCAGAGCTGTTTCATCAAATTGAGCGCGATGTCGGCTTCCTTGCCTTGCATGTCGATACGATGACCACTATCCCTGAACAGTTCTCCCCCCTGCTGATTGACCAGCGTAAGAAAAGTACGTGTCGGCGCAACGCTTTCGCCAGCAGTAATCCATCCGAAGTACGGTTTACCAGTAGCGTCCTTGAACTGGCGAGCTTGTATTAAGAGCTCATCAGGATTTTTTGGTAACACCGGGGAACCATCGGCTTGGGTTAAACCGGCCTGTTCGAACAAGTTCAGATTAAAGTGCCACAGCCAGGCCCAGGTATCGAATGGCATCGCATAGGTCGTGCCATCGATTATCGTGCCACGGGCGGCCTGTTCAGTGAAATTTGCGGTGTCGATGCCAACCTGCTCGAAGCCCTCATCGAGAGGCTCAACCAATTTGCGCGCAACAAAGTCGCCGAGTACCGACTCGTGCATTATTGCAATGGTCGGTACGTCTCTGGCCGCCAGCCGAGCGGTAAGCTGATCGTAGTAGGTAGCCCATTCAGCGACCTGTGGTTTAACGACGACTCCAAGTTCGTTCGTCGTATTAAACTTGTTGACAAGCGCAGTGATTATTCCACATTCGCCACGCGCCTTGGTTACGTCAGCCACACTTCCATAATCAGCCTCACAGGAGCCGAAAAAACGCGAAAGCGTAACCTCGGTCTCCTGTTGAGCTGCAACCGGTTGGGTGAGGGCGGCGGCCAACGCGACGCCGACAATACTCTTGATAAGGGATTTTTTCGTCATGACACTCTCCTTATAGTTATAGTCATATTTTTTCTTTTTCATTTCGATTTCCCCTGGACGAAAACCGCGCCGGATGCGACGCAGAACTGGATTAAGCGCATCACCAATACATCGCAGTGAGCCCGTGGTGGTCTCCTCAACGTACGGTTTTACCCGACACAGCTGCAACGATGTATTTCTGAAAGAACAGATAGACGATGAACACTGGTAAGCTTGCGAACACCGCCTGTGCCATCAGAAAACCCAGGCCCTCAGACTGCGCGAAGTTGGTCTGAGTGGACGCAAGCCCCAAGGTCAGCGTGTACATTTCTGGGTTAGATGCCGAAACCAGCGGCCACAGGTAATCGTTCCAAGCATTCAGAAACGTAAATATGCCTAGTGTCGCCTGCGCCGGGATCGACAGGGGCAGGATCACTCGGAAGAAGATCTTCAACCGTGACGCATTATCGAGCATCGCAGCTTCCTCGATATCCTTCGGAATCGCCTTGAAGTACTGCGTCATCAGGAATACACCGAATGGCAAAGCCAGCCGAGGCAGCACCAACGCCGAGTAGGTGTTGTGCATTTGCAGATCGGCGAACATAGCATGCAACGGCACGATGATCGCCTGTTCAGGCACTGCCAGCCCGGCCAGCACGATAAAGAACAGTACGTTCTTGCCCCGGAATTCGGTACGTGCGAAGCCATACCCAGCAAGCGAGGCGAGCAGAAGCGTTGCCAAGGTTTGGGTGCAGGCTACGATCAGGCTGTTTATGGTCCAGCCGAAAACCTGTGAAGTGCCAAGAATATTGAGGTAATTCTTGAGGGTGAACGGTGGCGAGAGCATGACGTCTGTCCGCTGCGCCAGAAATTCGTCAGGCTTGAATGAAAGAGCAAATACCCAGACGAGTGGCGCAATCCAGGCGATTGCCAACGCAATCACGGCTGCAAGGATCAAGCGGTCGCCAAATTTGTTTCCAACCTTTAAATGCATGATTGTACTCCTGGATTTAGTAGGCTTGCTTGCGACTCGACAGCCACACCTGAAATGCCATCGCGACCAGCATCATTGCGAACAATACCTGCGACGCCGCAGCTGCGTAGCCCAGCTCCCAGTTCCTGAAACCTGCCTCGTAGATAAATTGCACGATGGGTCTCGAACTGTTATTCGGGCCACCTTGAGTCATTAACTGAGCTTGACCAAACAGCTGGAACTGCAGAATGACCTCGATGATTGCCACTAGTGCGACTGTGCGACGAATCGACGGCAGCGTGATTGACCACAACGTGCGCCAGCGACTGGCGTTATCTAGGGCCGCAGCCTCGTAGATCTCGCGTGGAATCTGCTGTAGTGCAGCGAGGAACAGCATCATCGGTAAGCCGATGATCCACCACACCGTAACCACGGCGATAGTCGGCAACGCCCAGGTCTCGGAGGTCAGCAGCGACAACGAGGGAAGTCCCACTGACTCGGTTATGTTGGCGAGCATCCCATGGTGCGGCATCAATACCAATTTCCACACCAGGGTTACGATAGTCACCGATAATACCGATGAGCCGAAGAAGATTGCCCGCAACGTTGCGCCAGTGCGTCCGGGCCTATTCAGCGCAAGTGCCAGCGCAAGGCCCAAGGCGATGAATACCGGAGTCGAAATCAAGACGAAGTAGAACGTATTGAGTACTGCGCCAATAAAAATCTCGTCGCTGAACAGCTCGACATAGTTATCAAGTCCGACGAAATCCGCCGAGTTAGACAACATGTCCACTTCCAGCAGACTGATCCAGATGCCTTTGAACAGAGGTATGACAAGCATCAACAGGTACACGACCAGGAATGGCAAGATAAACAACGCATTGCCCCAACGCTGGCCGGCTCGAGCGCCCCGCTTACGGGCCTGGATACGGTCAGCCGACGCCTCCACCTTCATCGCAACGGTCATGCTACACTCCTGGCTTGGGCGTGATAGGCAATACCGCTCTGGTCAAACAGATGTACGGCCGAATGGTCAAGCCGCACGCCGACCAGGTCACCGACAGAAATCGTGCTGTCGGCCCCAGCCTGCACTATGACCAGTTCGCCATTGCGCAACGCGATGTGCGCGAACGTCTGGTCGCCCAGCCGCTCTACTACTTCTGCGTTGCCAACTAGCACATCTGACTCCTCCGCAGCACCTATACTCAATGCTTCGGGCCTCACACCGAGTGTAAGTTTCGACTGCGTTGGCAGACCCGCTGCCGGTACGCTCGTTTGGACAGTCGTACCATCTGGCAGGCGTACGGCTACAAAGCCGTTCGGCGCCTCAATCCGATCGACGTCAAGGAAGTTCATCGCCGGCGAGCCGATGAATCCTGCAACGAACCGTGTCGCAGGTCGGTGGTAGATTTCCATTGGTCGGCCGAGCTGCTCAATTCGTCCCGCATTCATAACGACGATCCTCGTCGCCAGAGTCATCGCCTCGACCTGATCATGGGTCACAAAAATCATCGTCGTCTTCAAACGCTGGTGCAGGCGCGCCAGCTCGATCCGCGTGCGCCCACGCAAAGCCGCATCCAGATTCGAGAGCGGTTCGTCGAATAAAAATGCGAGTGGTTCCTTGACTACTGCCCTGCCGATTGCTACGCGCTGGCGCTGTCCCCCCGACATCTCTACTGGCTTGCGTTCGAGCAGCTGGACCAGTTCGAGCATGCGGGCAGCTTCCTGCACGCGGCGGTCGATCTCATCACGCGGCACACCAACGTTACGCAAACCAAATGCCATGTTGTCATACACGGTCATGTGCGGATAAAGCGCGTAATGCTGAAAAACCATCGCGATATCTCGTGCGCCGGGAGCGAGATGTGTTACATCACGCCCAGCGACGTGAATTTCACCCGCTGACACCTCCTCAAGACCGGCAATCATCCGCATTAAAGTGGATTTTCCACACCCAGATGGACCGAGAAATACGAGAAATTCGCCCGGGTCAACCTGAAGCTCGAAATTATTAATAACGTCGACAGACCCGTAACGCTTGTCAATACCCCTGAGGTTAATACCTGTCATTTTTATCTCCATTAATTCTATTTATTACTTGGATTGACGTGAGAGCGAATTTATAAAATATTTGTATTCCTGATCGTCAATTTCTCTAAATTTTAATGAGAAAGTTTTGATTCTCTTATTAATGATCCGCCCCTCGTGAGGTTATAAGCCTTCGAGTAGCACGATCCGGCAAATGCAGAACGGCGACGATGCGCTACAATAGTTCAGAAAAGTCGACTTAAGGCCCGACGTATTTGATAAATTCGGAACTCACTTATGTCCCTGCACTATCCTGAAAAAGCCCCTACGGTTAGCTTGACGTCAGATCAGGTTTAGCTAAGCATTCTCAATGCTCCCAGGTAACTACTCGCCCAGCGACCGGTGCAGAATGCAACCTGATCCAGCCCTCGACCGTCACCGGAAAAGGCCAAAGCCCAGAACCCTCGATACCCGGCCATTGGCCGGGACCCAGTTCATCTTCGACATCCGCTCAAGCACAAACCTGAAGGTCGGCTGGCAACAGATCCGCTGGGATATTCTGGTAGCACACCGGGCGCAGGAAGCGACGGATCGACATCGTGCCCACGGAGGTGGCGCCAAAATTGGTGGACGCCGGATAAGGCCCGCCATGCACCATGGTGTCGGACACCTCGACCCCGGTGGGAAAGCCGTTGGCCAGCACCCGGCCAGCCTTGCGCTCTAGAATCGGCAGAAGCGCGCGTGCCTGGGCATTGTCGGCGGCATCCAGCTGCAGGGTACAGGTCAACTGCCCCTGCAGAGCGCGGGCAAGTGCCAGCATTTCGTCAAAGGCCGATACCCTCACCACCAGCCCCAGGGGGCCAAACACCTCTTCACCCAGCGTTTCATTCGCAAGCCAGGCCTTGCCGGTGGTTTCGAACAGGCAGGGTGCGGCTTCGCGCAGGTCGCAACTGGTCGTAAGAAGGTCCCGTACGCCATCCGATTGCTGCAATCGGCAAGCACCGCTACGGTACGCATCGGCAATGCCATCGGTCAGCATGGTCTGGGCACCGACCGCGGCCAGCGCCTCGGTTGCCGCCGCGACAAACGCATCGGCCTCGGGCCCGCCAATCACAATCGCCAGACCCGGGTTGGTACAGAACTGCCCGGCCCCCATCGTCAGCGCGCCCACCCAGCCAGCGGCCAGGGTCGCGCCGCGTGCCGTCACGGCGTGGGGCAGCAGGAACATCGGGTTCACCGAGCCAAGCTCACCAAAGAACGGAATAGGTTCGGGGCGCTGTGCACAGAGATCAAACAGCGCACGACCCCCACCAAGACTGCCGGTAAAGCCCACCGCCCTGATCAGCGGATGCTGCACCAGTGCCTGGCCCACGTCCCGGGCGCCGCCCTGGATCAGCGAAAACACACCCGGGTGCACACCACAGGCCTCAATCGCCGCGGCAATGGCCTGGGCTACCAGTTCGCTGGTACCCGGATGCCCGCCGTGGCCCTTGACCACTACCGGGCACCCCGCCGCCAGTGCCGCCGCCGTATCGCCGCCGGCCACCGAAAAGGCCAGTGGGAAGTTGGAGGCGCCAAACACGGCCACAGGACCAATGGGGCGCTGCATCAGGTGCAGATCGGGCCGCGGCAGGGGTGTGCGCTGCGGCAGCGCCGTATCATGCTTGCGATCCAGGTAGTCACCGGCCTCGATATGGCGTGCAAACAGGCGCAGCTGGCCGACGGTACGGCCGCGCTCGCCGATCAGGCGCGCCTCGGGCAGGCCGGTTTCCTGGCTGCCGATTTCGGTAATGGCATCACCCCGGGCATCGATTTCATCGGCGATGCGATCAAGCAGGGCCGCCCGCTCGGTGCGGCTGCTGTAGCCGTAACTTTCGAACGCCGCTTCTGCGGCCCGGGCCGCGCTATCGACCAGGGCGGGCGTGCCGACGGAAAATTCACGCGCAGGGCCCGACGCCGGTGTCGACATGAAGGTACTGTCCCCGGACATCCAGGTTCCTGCCAGATAGTGTTTGCCTGTTAACGTCATCAGATTCTCAACTCTCGATTTTCATTCGCTCAACGCCGGGTACGTATCTGTGCAAGACGCCGAGCCTGGGTGGGATTCAACCTTCAGTGGCTGTCCTTGGGTACCGCGGCGCCGCGGCAACCGCGCAGGAAGTCAAAATCCGCGCCGGTATCGGCGCCCTGCACATGTTCATGGAACAGCTTGATATAACCGCTTTGCGGCGGCGCCTGGGGTACCGACCACTCGGCCAGCCGGCTGGCGAGTTCCTCGTCGCTGATGTCCAGATGCAGGCGGCGGTTTTCAACGTCGAGTTCGATCATGTCGCCATCACGCACCACCGCCAGGGGCCCGCCCATCGCCGCTTCAGGCGAGGTGTGCAGCACCACGGTGCCATAGGCCGTACCGGACATGCGGGCATCGGAAATGCGCACCATGTCCTTGATGCCCTTGCGCAGCACCTTGGGCGGCAGGCCCATGTTGCCGACCTCCGCCATGCCGGGATAGCCCCTGGGGCCGCAGTATTTCAGCACCATGACGCAGTTTTCGTCGATATCCAGGTTCTCGTCGTTGATGCGCGCCTTGTAGTCGTCAATGCCTTCGAACACCACTGCCCGGCCACGATGCTGCAGCAGGTGGGGCGTCGCCGCCGAAGGTTTAAGTACAGCCCCGCTGGGGGCCAGGTTGCCGCGCAGCACCGCGATGCCGCCCTTGGCCGTCAGCGCCCTTTCGACCGGCCGGATGACATCCTCGTTCCAGTTGCGCACATCCTTGACCTCATCCCAGATCGGCTGGCCGGATACGCTGATGGCATCCTTGTGCAGCTTGCCGCCCTCGCCCAGCATGCGCATGACCACGGGCAGACCGCCGGCGTAGAAGAATTCTTCCATCAGGTACTTGCCCGACGGCATCAGGTTAACGATGGTGGAGATGTCCTGCCCCAGCGCGTCCCAGTCATCCAGCGTCAGATCAACCCCCACACGACCGGCAATGGCGAGCAGATGAATCACTGCATTGGTGGAGCCACCGATGGCACCGTTAACGCGAATGGCATTCTCGAACGCCTGCCGGGTCATGATATCGGACGGCTTGAGGTCGTCCTTTACCATCTGCACGATGCGCCGCCCGGTCAGGTGCGCCATCACCCGGCGCCGGCTGTCCACGGCGGGAATCGCCGCGTTGCCCGACAGCGCCATGCCCAGTGCTTCGGCCATGCTTGCCATGGTGCTGGCGGTCCCCATGGTGTTGCAGGACCCCGACGAACGGGACATGGCCTGCTCAGCCTCGAGAAAATCCTCGCGGCTCGTGGTGCCCGCCTTGATCTCTTCGGACATCTGCCACAGAGCGGTGCCGGAGCCGACGCGCTCGCCACGGAACCAGCCGTTGAGCATGGGTCCGCCCGACACCACGATTGAGGGGATATCCACGCTGCTCGCACCCATCAGCAGCGCCGGCGTGGTCTTGTCGCAGCCGGCCAGCAGTACCACGCCATCCAGCGGATTGGCGCGCAACGCTTCCTCCACATCCATGGCCGCCAGGTTGCGGTACATCATCGCGGTGGGGCGCAGCGAGCTTTCACCGGCCGAGAACACCGGAAACTCCAGCGGCAGGCCGCCCGCTTCATAGATGCCATGCGCCACGCGCTCCGCCAGGTCGCGCAGGTGGGCATTGCAGGGCGTCAGCTGGGACCAGGTATTGCAGATACCGATGACCGGTCGGCCGTCGAACAGGTCCGCCGGCAGGCCCTGGTTTTTCATCCAGCTGCGATGGTAGATATGATCGCGTGACGTGCCGCCGAACCATTCGGTAGAGCGCAGTTTGCGCGGCCATTTTGCGGGCTTGAATTCGCTCATACCCAGCCTCCATCAACAATGAAATTCTGTGCCGAGCACATGGCCGCCGCATCGGATGCCAGAAACAGCGCCATATCGGCAATGTCCTGCGGCATCACGGAGCCTGCCATGCACTGGCTGCGTTTAATAAGGTCCTTGGCACTCTCGTCGACCCACAGCTGCAGCTGCTTTTCGGTCATCACCCAGCCGGGTACCAGGGTATTGACGCGGATGTTATCGGCGCCCAGCTCCCGCGCCAGGCCCCGCGTCATGCCATGCACCGCCGCCTTGCTGGCGGCATACACCGGATAGCCCGCGGTGGCCATCATCCAGCCTACGGATCCGAAATTGATGATCGAGCCGCCACCGGCCTTGCGCATCATCGGCGCCACCGCCTGGGCGGCAAACATCGCGTGCTTGAGATTCACTGAAACCAGGGCATCAAACTGCTCAAACCCCAGGGAGTCCAGCGAGTGGCGCACATCATTGGCGGCATTGTTGGCCAGCACCGTAATGGGGCCATACTGCTCCGCCACCTGCTGAATCGCCTGCTGATAGGCCTTGGTATCGGTGATATCGCACTGCTTGAACAGCACCTCGTGGCCCTGGTCCTGCAGTTGCTGCGCCAACGCCTGCCCGGGGGCCTCGGCCAGATCCACGAAGGCGGTGCGGGCACCCTGGCGGGCAAAGGCCTCAACCACCGCCTGGCCAATACCGGTGGCACCACCACTGATAAGTACCGTGCGCCCCTCAAGATCCGGGTACAGAGCCTTGAGTCCGCTTCTGGCCCCCTGGCCTGCCTGCGCCGTCATAACGGCCGTACCTCTACATCGCGGGGCTCATCCAGCTGCAGCGTATTACGCAGTGGCAGGCCAAAGTCCGGCGCCTCGATTTCGAAGCGGTCGCCCGCCTCGGTCACAATGGCATCGGCCACCGACAGGGTCGCGGTGCCGAACATGTGCACGTGCAGGTCGCCGGGCTGGCAAAAGAGCCCGTACTTGAAGTGGTGATACTCCAGGTTGGCAATCGTGTGGGACATGTTGTCCTCCCCCGACAGAAAGGGCTTTTGCCACAGCACGGCGCCATCACGCACAATGCGCGAGGTACCCTGGATGTCCCGCGGCAGATCCCCGATCAGCAGCTCGGGCCCAAAGGCGGCCGGGCGCAGCTTGGAGTGGGCCAGGAACAGGTAGTTAAGCCGTTCGGTGACGTGATCGGAGAACTCGTTGGCCAGCGCAAAACCGATGCGATGCGCCGCACCGTCCGGCCCGATGACATAGACACCGGCGATCTCGGGTTCTTCGCCACCATCCAGCGCAAAGGAAGGTGACAGCAACGCATCACCCGGCGCCATGGCGACAACACCGGTGCCCTTGTAAAACCACTCGGGCTGCACGCCCGTCTCGCCCGGCGCCGGCTTGCCGCCCTCGATGCCCATCTTGAACATCTTCATCGAATCGCTCATGCCCTCGTCTGTGGCATGCATGGCGTCCCGTGTCGAGGCGGACCCCAGATGAGTCAGGCCGGTGCCGGTGAGAAACATGTGCGCAGGGTCCGGATGACGTACCGGGCAGTCGAGTTTCCCCTGCTCCGCCAATGCCAGCAGATCGACCTGCTCGCCCAGCCCATACTGTTCGATTATGCGCTTCAGCGTGGTACCGGCGGCGATGGCTTCCAGGGCCAGTGCATAGGTGCTGTCTGCGCCCTGAACCCGACGTGCCGTATCACCCTGGCGACAAATCACACCGCCGCCTTTTAACTGAGAAAGATGCATCCTGTACTCCTTAGCGGGACTTGTTCTTGTTGTAGACATCGAAAATAACGGCCGCCAGCAGCACCAGACCCTTGATCACCTGCTGCCAGTCGATGCCGATCCCCAGAATCGACATGCCGTTGTTCATGACGCCCATGATGAACGCGCCGACCACGGCGCCGATAACCTTGCCGACACCGCCGGACATCGAGGCGCCACCGATAAAGACTGCAGCGATGACATCCAGCTCGAACGCCACCCCGCCCTTGGGCGTCGCGGTATTGAGCCGTGCGGCAAAGATCAGCCCCGCCAATGCGGCAAGCATGCCCATGTTGGCAAAGGTCAGAAAGGTCAGGCGTTCGGTGTTGATGCCAGACAGGCGCGCCGCCTTTTCGTTGCCGCCCAGGGCATAGATGCGCCGCCCCAGCGTCGTACTGTTGGTCAGAAAGGTGTAGGCCGAGATCAGCACCGCCATGGTGATCAGCACGTTCGGCAGACCGCGATAGGTCGCCAGCAGATAGGAGATAAAGATGATGGCGCCGGCAATCAGGGCGTTCTTGGCCAAAAAGAAGCTGAACGGCTCGTCTTCAATACCGAATTTCATCGCCCGAGAACGCGAGCGCGCCGCCAGAATTACGATCGCGGCGGCCGCGAGCACGCCCAGCATGATGGCCGTGACGTTGGGCCGCCCGACGCCGAACAGGTCCGGCACAAAGCCGGTGCTCAGCAGCTGAAAGTTCTTCGGAAAAGGACCCACCGACTGCCCGGCCAGCAGCGCCAGCGTCAGGCCGCGAAACACCAGCATGCCGGCCAGGGTGACGATAAAGGACGGAATCTTCCAGTAGGCAATCCAGTAGCCCTGGGCCGCCCCGATCAGAAATCCGACCACCAGGCAGACCGGCACCACCACCAGTGGCGGCAGGTTCCATTCCACCATCATCACCGCCGCCAGGGCGCCGATAAAGCCCACCACCGAGCCCACGGACAGATCGATATGACCGGCCACGATGACCAGCAGCATGCCGATGGCCATGATAATGATGTAGCTGTTCTGCAGGAACAGGTTGGTCAGGTTGACCGGGCGCATCAGGGTACCGTCGGTGAGAAACTCGAACAGCAGCATGATGACCACCAGCGCCAGCAACATGCCGTAGTCACGCAGATGGTTCGCCAGATAGGCGCCGACGGAAGGTCGTGCCTGGGGCTCCGGGGTCGTATCGTTCAGGGGTTTAGCTTGTTCCATTATTATTCTCCGCTTATGCCGTCACGATCATGGACATGATTTTTTCCTGGCTGGCCTCTGCCGCCGCCAGTTCACCCAGGAAAGCGCCTTCGTTCATGACATAGATGCGATCACAAATACCCAGCAACTCGGGCATCTCGGACGAGATCACAATCACGCCCTTACCCTCGTCAGCCAACTGGTTGATGATGCTGTAGATTTCGAATTTCGCGCCGACATCGATGCCGCGGGTCGGTTCATCGAGAATCAGTACATCGGGCCTGGTGAACAGCCACTTGCTCAGTACCACTTTCTGCTGATTACCGCCGGACAGGTTCATGACCTTCTGAAACACGCTCGGCGTGCGGATGTTCAGGGCCTTGCGGTAATCCTCGGCGATGCGCCGCTCCTGCGTATCGTCGATCACGCCGCGGCTCGATACCCCTTCGAGGTTTGCCAGGGTGGTGTTGCGCAGAATAGTTTCATCCAGCACCAGCCCAAGCTCCTTGCGATCTTCGGTGACATAGGCCAGGCCGTTGGCCACCGCCTTTTGCACCGTGGATACATTCACCTCCTCGCCCTTGAGCCGCACGCTGCCGCTGATATTCTGGCCGTAGCTCTTGCCGAACAGGCTCATGGCAAACTCGGTGCGCCCGGATCCCATCAGCCCCGCAATGCCAACCACTTCACCGGCCGCCACCTTCAGGTTGATAGCGTGAATCATCTGGCGCTCGGCCGATTCGGGATGCCAGACATTCCAGTCCGAAACTTCCAGCAGGTTGTCGCCGATTTTGGGCGTTCGGTGCGGATAACGGTGTTCCATATCCCGCCCGACCATGCCGCTGATAATGCGGGCTTCACTGATTTCTTCGTTGTGGCAGTCCAGCGTGGCCACCGCCATGCCATCGCGAATCACCGTAATGGTGTCGGCCACCCGGCTGATCTCGTTCAGCTTGTGAGAGATCAGAATCGACGAGATACCCTGCGCCTTGAACTCCAGCAGCAGATCCAGCAGCTTCTGGCTGTCGTTCTCCTGCAGCGCCGCCGTCGGTTCGTCCAGTATCAGCAGTTTTACCTTTTTGGACAGAGCCTTGGCGATTTCCACCAGCTGCTGCTTGCCCACGCCCAGCTTGCCGATATGGGTGGAGGATGACTCCGTCAGGCCGACCTTGCGCAACAGCCCTTCGGTGGTTGAATACACCTGGGGCCAGTCGATCACGCCGCGCTCGGCGATTTCGTTGCCCAGAAAAATGTTTTCCGCAATCGAGAGCTGCGGCACCAGCGCCAGCTCCTGGTGAATGATGATGATGCCTTCATCTTCACTGTCGGCAATTCCGCCAAACGCGACTGTCTTGCCTTCGTAGACGATATCGCCTTCATAAGTGCCGTGGGGGTAAACGCCGCTGAGGACCTTCATCAGGGTGGACTTGCCCGCGCCGTTCTCGCCGCACAGCGCATGGATTTCGCCACGCTGAACCTTGAGACTGACGTCGCTGAGTGCCTTTACGCCCGGGAAAGTCTTGGTGATGCCGCGCATCTCCAGAATAATGTCTTGCATAGGAATAGCCCGATCCTGCTGGCTCGCCGGAGTATCCGGCGAGCCTGGTTGCGTATAGCGGGTTACTTGATCTGATCCATGCTGTAGTAGCCGCTGCCGATCAGGATTTCTTCCCAGTTGGACGCATCTACCGGCACAGGCTCCAGCAGATAGGAGGGCACGACTTTAACGCCGTTATCGTAGGTGGTGGTGTCGTTGATTTCAGGATCGGTACCGGCCAGCACGGCCTCGACCATACCCACGGTGACGCGGGCCAGTTCACGGGTATCCTTGAAAATGGTGGAGTACTGCTCGCCCGCCAGGATGGATTTCACGGACTGCACTTCGGCATCCTGTCCCGATACCACGGGCATCGCCAGATCGGCGGAACCATAGCCCACACCCTTGAGCGACGACAGAATCCCGATGGACAGGCCATCGTAGGGCGACAGCACGCCGTGCACTTTCTTGTCGGTGTAGTGCGCCGACATCAGGTTATCCATGCGCGCCTGGGCCACAGCCCCGTCCCAGCGCAGCGTGCCTACCGTGTCCATGCCCGTCTGGCCGGAGACGATCACGATCTCGCCCGAGTCGATCAGCGGCTGCAGTACCGACATGGCACCGTTGTAGAAGAAGTAGGCATTGTTGTCGTCTGGAGAGCCGCCAAAGAGTTCGACGTTATAGGGCCCGTCGCCACGCTTTTTCATGCCGTCAACAAGGGTGGATGCCTGCTGCACACCGACCTTGAAGTTATCGAAGGTGGCGTAGTAATCCACATATTCGCTTTCGCGGATCAGGCGATCATAGGAGATGACCTTGATATCGGAAGCATGGGCGTTTTCCAGCGCATTCGACAGCGTGGTGCCGTCGATCGCGGCGATCACCAGCACATCGACCCCTTTCACGATCATGTTCTCAATCTGGGCCAGCTGGTTGGGAATATCATCCTCGGCATACTGCAGATCGGCCTTGAAGCCTGCGGCCTCGAGCTGGCTGATCATGGAGTCGCCATCCGAGATCCAGCGCGCCGAAGACTTGGTCGGCATGGAAATCCCGACATAACCCTCTGCAGCGAAAGCGGCGCCAGACAGCATGGCAGTTCCAATCGCAACGGTTGCCATGAGCTTCTTGAATTGTTTCATCAGCTTCTCCAGGTTTGCGCCCGTCCCAGCCTTAACCGAGATCCGGTGCACAGATTATTTTTATTACTGATTGAGCCTCTCCAAGATAGTTCGCGTTATGCATATCAATCAAATTCATTATTTGTAAGAATACATACCAATACTGGTATGAGGTTTGTTTTATGGAACTCGGACGTGCCAAAAATCTCAAGATCAACCAGCTGCGCCTGATCAGCGCCATCGCCGAACACGGCCAGATTCGACTGGCCGCCGATGAGCTGGCCATCACCCAGCCGGCGGCATCTCGCTTGCTGGCCGACGTGGAACAGCACCTGGACGCCCGGCTGTTCGAGCGCCACGCCAAGGGCATGGTGCCGACACTGATCGGCCGCGCGCTGGCGCAGCGGGCACACAATCTGCTAGTGGAACTGCGGGATTTGTCCAGGGACCTGGATGAACTGAAAAGTGGCGAAGGCGGCATCGCGACCGTGGGCGCCGTGACGGGTGCCGCCGTGGGATTTGTGATTCCGGCCATCAACCAGCTCAAGGCCACCTCACCCAGGGCCGACATCCATGTCAACGTGGAGGCCAGCGAGGTACTGGTGCGCGACCTGATATCCGGCAAGAACGACTTCGTGCTGGCCCGGCTGCCACAGGGTTTTAACGCCAGTGAATTCGAGCTGACGCCGGCACGCACCGAAACGGTGAAGCTGCTGGTACGGGAGGATCACCCGCTGGCGCGGGCCAATGAAGTCTTGATTGGGGATCTGACGCACTATGAATGGGTCATGCAAACCCACCGCGCACCGATTCGCGAAGCGGTGGACTCGGCCTTTCTGGAGGCCAGGACGCAGCCTCCCAGCAACATCATCAACACCACCTCCCTGCTGGCGATGATCGCCGTGCTGGTGTCGACCTCCGCCATTGCACCGCTGGCAAGTGAAGTCTCGGAGCTGCTGATCGGCAACCGCGTCGGCGCCAAACTCGCCGTGCTGCCGGTCAGGCGGCCCATCGTGCTGACGCCCTATTACCTCATGCTCGTAAAAGGCCGCCAGCTCTCCCCCATCGCCAACCGCCTGCGCGCCCTGGTCAACGCCGAGCTGAACCGTGGCCGCCGACCCTCATGAGGTTCAGGCACGGTAGCCTGATCAGGCCGCCAGCCAGCCTTCAATCGCGCCACGCAGGGGGATGGAGCCGCTGTGTACCAGCGTTTCATCGGCCACAACCGCGGGGGTGCTCATAACGCCATACTGCATAATGACAGCAGGATCGGTTTCTTTGGCTACCTGGACCTCCACACCCATATCGGCCGCAACCTGTTCGATAAAGGCAGCCGTCTTTTGACATTTGCTGCAACCCGAACCCAGTACCTTGAATGTTTTCATCGACGCTCTCCTGTATCTAGAGAATAAAGGGGGCCAGCAGGTTAAAGATCCAGCCCACCAGCGTGAAAGCCACCAGCAACAGCCAGAAGAGCATTGCCAGCAGGCGCCACTGCATAACCTGCTTGAGTAATATGAATTCCGGAAAACTGGCCGCGACCGTATTCATGCAAAACGCCAGCGTGGTACCAATCGGCAGCCCCTTGCTGATCAGGCTCTCGATAACCGGAATGATGCCCGTTGCGTTGGAGTACAGGGGAATACCCAGCAGTACCGCCGCCGGTACAGACCACCACTGCCCTTGCCCAAGGTGCTGCTCAAACCAGCCCTCCGGTACAAAGCCATGCAACGCCGCCCCCAGCCCCACACCGATCAGAACCCATTTCCACACCCGGCTGAAAATATCATGCAACTCATCCACGGCAAATCGGTGCCGCTCGGCCAGCGTCAGGCGTAAAGGCTCAGCCGTTACCCCCGCCTGGGCGGCATCGATATAGGCCTTGGCCGCAAAAGGCTGCAACAGGCGTTCAGCCCGGATCAGGTCAAGCACCGCACCGCCCAGAATGCCAACAGACATACCGACCACGACATACATCAGGGTAAACTTCCACCCCAGCAAACTGCCCAGCAGCACAATCGCCACTTCATTGATCAGCGGGGACGTCAGCAAAAAGGACATGGTGATACCAATGGGAATCCCGGCGGATGTGAAACCCAGGAAAACAGGGATACTTGAGCAGGAACAAAAGGGAGTGACAGCCCCCGACACCGACCCCAGCAGGTAGCCCGTGGCACGGTTGCGTCCACTCAGCCACTGGCGAATCCGCTCAACCCTGAGCGAGGCACGTATCAGGGCTATCAGATAGATCATCACCAGCAACAGGGCGAATATCTTGGTGGTGTCTTCAATAAAGAAATGCAGCGCATCAGCAACTTTTAACGACGGATCCAGCCCGGCCAGATCGTAAACCAGCACATCGGCCAGGTAAGTGAAAATTTCCAGCATGTTATCTCCGCCAGGCATTATGGTTAACAACAGCCGTTACCGCTGCGCCAGCCCAGTTTGGGCGACAAACCGATGCAATGCCTTGATCCAGATCAGGCCAGGGGCTTGCGGATCAGCAGCGCTGAATGTTCTTTGCGAGAAACCTTTATAGAGTAATCCCTTCCAGCCTGGCTGTGTTAAATATGACGGATAGCCACGGTGGGGTCGATATTCGCTGCACAGCTTGCACAATAGCAGCAGGCAGCACAAAGCCGTCCTGCTCTGCAGGATAAATGCCTTATCGAGTTTCCAGATCACGGATAGCCGGCACGAAAGAAGGACAACCGCTTGAAAACGATGCCCGACCGGCCGGCAACGGCCAGTCTCGACAATCCGCGTTACTACCTGCAAAACTTTCGCAGCGTCCTGCGCTGGGTAGCCGGACACCATGCCGACCTGTTGACGCCGCAGGAAGCTGTGCGACTGGCGCAATTCGAGGCCCTGCCCGAAGGGTCCCAGGCACTGCTGGTGCGCATGGTGATGCGCAAGGGGGATCAGTTTCGCGCCTCCAAACTCTCCTACACTGAGATCGGCCCGACGACAGTGGCACTGCAACCCCTTGTCAGCCAGGGCTGGGTCGATCCTCAACCGACCCTGTCGCTGGCACAGTTGTTTGCCCTGCTCACCCGGGCCGAGCTGGTTCGGTCGTTGCAGGCTCCGTTGGCGCAGGCCGGCCTGAAACGCAATGCCACCAAACAGGCCATGCTGCAGTCCCTGGCTGAGGCATCGCCGCAACCCGCCCCGCTGGCGCACTGGTGTCCCGGGATCGCGGATACCGTCGTCGCACTGCGCTCTGGCCCCCTGTTCCAGCGGCTGCAGCTGATGTTTTTCGGCAACCTGCACCAGGACTGGTCCGAATTCGTGCTGGCCGAGCTCGGCCACCAGCGCTATGAAAAACTGTCCTTGCTTCCCCAGTCGCGAGCCTTTCAGCATCGCAGTGAAGTCGACAGCTATCTGCAGATGCAGGCCTGCAGAGACCGGCTGGACGCAGGTGAAGCCCCGGCCGCTGTCTGGCCCGATATATCTCGGTCGCAGGCCCCCTCCCCCTGGCTGGAATCGCGTCGCGCGCGCCTGCTGTTCAGTCTTGGCCGCATGGCCGAGCGCGCCGGCGACTCGACACTGGCACGACAGGCCTACCGCCTGAGTACCCACCGCGAGGCCCGGTTACGGCGTCTGAGACTGGAAGAACAACAGGGCGAAGCGGAACAGGTTTTTTGCCTGGTCAGCGACGCCCTGAAAGCCCCCGCCAACGCCGCTGAACAGCTGGGCCTGGTGCGGATTCGCCAGCGCCTGGGACGGCGCCTTGGCAAGACGCTTGAGCGCCTGCCAAGGCCAGCGGCGATCCCCGAGATTGAACTGGTGCTGCCTCGGCAGGACTCGGTGGAAATGGCCGTTGTGGCACATTTATCAAGGGCCGATGCCCCCGTGCGCTATGTCGAGAACAGGCTGCTGAATGGACTCTTTGCACTGCTGTGCTGGCCGGCGCTCTATGCTCCGCTGCCCGGCGCCTTTTTCCACCCCTTCCATGCGGCACCGGCGGACCTGGATCGCGACGATTTTATCGCCAGACGCCAGACCCTGTTCGACGACTGCCTGGCCACGCTGGGCAGGGACGACTACCGGGAATGCATTTACCAACGGTGGGAGCAGAAGCAGGGAATCGCCTGCCCTTTTATTCACTGGCCGACCCTGACCCGCGAACTGCTGGACCTGGCACTGGGCTGCATCCCGGCGCAGGACCTGCAGGCCTGCTTCGAACGGCTGCTGGCAGACCTGCGGGCCCATCGCTCAGGCTTGCCCGACCTGATCCAGTTTTGGCCAGCGTCCAGCCGCTACCGTCTTGTCGAGGTAAAAGGCCCGGGGGATCGCCTGCAGGACCATCAGCGTCGCTGGCTCGAATTCTGTCTGTCCCGCGGGATTGATGTAGCCTTGTGCCATGTACGCTGGCAGGCGAGCCCGACCGCTGAGTGCGAAACATGAGTACGCCTGTGTTGCCCATACCGCAACTCAGGCGTGTCTCTATTCAGTGGGCAACGCTGTAGCGGGATATACCCAGAGACAGCACTATTGCAGCAGCGGCGCCTTATTTCAGCAGCGGCGCCTTCTCGCACAGGCGTGACAGGGCTGAAACCCAGTCCGGATGATCGTTCAGACAGGGCACCAGTACCAGCTCCTCGCCTCCGGCGGCACGAAACTGCTCGGCACCGCGATCGCCGATTTCCTCCAGGGTTTCGATGCAGTCGGCAACAGTATGCCCGAGACTGTGGACACATCAGACCTAGCCCGCCGCAGCACTGCTACATCACTACACTACGGCACTACTAAGGCACTACTTCAGCAGCGGCGCCTTATTTCAGCAGCGGCGCCTTCTCACACAGGCGGTTGAGGGCAGCGACCCAGTCGGGATGGTCGTTCAGACAGGGCATCAGTACTAGCTCTTCGCCTCCGGCGCTGCGGAACTGCTCGGCACCGCGATCACCGATTTCCTCCAGGGTTTCGATGCAGTCGGCGACAGTATGCCCGAGACTGTGGACACATCAGACCCAGCCCGCCGCAGCACTGCTACATCACTACACTACGGCACTACTAAGGCACTACTTCAGCAATGGCGCCTTATTTCAGCAGCGGCGCCTTCTCGCACAGGCGGTTGAGGGCAGCGACCCAGTCGGGATGGTCGTTCAGGCAGGGCACCAGTACCAGCTCTTCGCCTCCGGCGCTGCGGAACTGCTCGGCACCGCGATCACCGATTTCCTCCAGGGTTTCGATGCAGTCGGCGACAGTATGCCCGAGACTGTGGACACATCAGACCCAGCCCGCCGCAGCACTGCTACATCACTACACTACGGCACTACTAAGGCACTACTTCAGCAATGGCGCCTTATTTCAGCAGCGGCGCCTTCTCGCACAGGCGGTTGAGGGCAGCGACCCAGTCGGGATGGTCGTTCAGGCAGGGCACCAGTACCAGCTCTTCGCCTCCGGCGCTGCGGAACTGCTCGGCACCGCGATCACCGATTTCCTCCAGGGTTTCGATGCAGTCGGCGACAGTATGCCCGAGACTGTGGACACATCAGACCCAGCCCGCCGCAGCACTGCTACATCACTACACTACGGCACTACTAAGGCACTACTTCAGCAATGGCGCCTTATTTCAGCAGCGGCGCCTTCTCGCACAGGCGGTTGAGGGCAGCGACCCAGTCGGGATGGTCGTTCAGGCAGGGCACCAGTACCAGCTCTTCGCCTCCGGCGCTGCGGAACTGCTCGGCACCGCGATCACCGATTTCCTCCAGGGTTTCGATGCAGTCGGCGACAGTATGCCCGAGACTGCGGGCACACCAGGCAGCACCGCTACATCATTACGGCACTACTTCAGCAATGGCGCCTTATTGCAGCAGCGGCGCCCGTTCGCACAGGCGTGACAGGGCTGAAACCCAGTCCGGATGATCGTTCAGACAGGGCACCAGTACCAGCTCCTCGCCTCCGGCGGCACGAAACTGCTCGGCACCGCGATCACCGATTTCCTCCAGGGTTTCGATGCAGTCGGCGACAGTATGCCCGAGACTGCGGGCACACCAGGCAGCACCGCTACATCATTACGGCACTACTTCAGCAGCGGCGCCTTCTCGCACAGGCGGTTGAGGGCAGCGACCCAGTCGGGATGGTCGTTCAGACAGGGCACCAGTACCAGCTCCTCGCCTCCGGCGGCACGAAACTGCTCGGCACCGCGATCGCCGATTTCCTCCAGGGTTTCGATGCAGTCGGCAACAAAGGCCGGGCACATCACCAGCACCTTCTTTACGCCCTGGCGGGCAAGTTCTTCGAGGCGTGTTTCGGTATAGGGCTCGATCCATTTGGCCCGTCCCAGGCGGGACTGGAAAGACACAGACCAGCGGTCGGCGCTCAACCCCAGCTGCGCAGCAAAAGCTTCGGCACTGCGCATGCACTGGGCGCGATAACAATGCTCAAGCACTGCATCCGGTGCCGTGGCGCAACAATCGGCTGCCCCACAACAGTGGCTGCCGGTTACATCGAGTTTTTTCAGGTGCCGCTCCGGCAGGCCATGAAAACTCAGCAGCAGGTGGTCATAATCCTGCTCCAGGTGCGGCTTCGCGCTTGCGACCAGCGCATCCAGGTATTCCGGCTGGTCGTAAAAGGGCTCCAGCACCGACAGTTGCATGTCCAGCCTGCGCTCGCGCAGCACCCGCTTCGCCTCTTCTATGACCGTGGTCACGGTGCTGTCGGCAAACTGCGGGTACAGCGGCGCCAGCGTGATTTGCCTGATTCCCTGCCCGGCCAGCTTCAGCAGCTGGGTTTCAATCGAGGGCTCACCGTAACGCATGGCCAGCTCCACCGGGCCCTGCTGCCAGCGGCTTGCCATGGCCTGTTGCAGGCGCTGGCTCAGCACCACCAGCGGTGAGCCCTGCTCCCACCAGATGGAAGCATAGGCGTGCGCGGACTCTTTGGGCCGGCGAATCAGGATCAGCGACACCAGCAGGCGGCGCACCGGCCAGGGCAGATCAATCACGTAGGGGTCCATCAGGAACTGGTTCAGGTAGCGTCGTACATCCGCTACCTCGGTCGAGGCGGGCGAACCCAGATTCACCAGCAATAACGCCTGATCCTTCATGTCACATCCTGTTCCAGGGCCAAGCCGGATGACAACCGGTGGCCACGATGATTGAAATGACCCCCTGGCGCCAGAAGCGCCCGAACCGGTCCTTGAAACTGCGCCAGTATAACCGCACGGCACCGCGACCTGAATGCTCTGCCGCCGGGCCCGGAAAGGCCAGGGTCAATCGCAACATACGAATTCCGCAAAAAATCAGACCAATTCCGCGTATTTGCCGTATACCCGGTGAACCCCGCCAATGACAGCGCAAGGTAACAAGCATGTGTAGCTCTGCTGGAAACCGCCGAGGCCGGAAATGCCAGACGCGACCACCCTGTGCGAGTCCAGCAAAAAACCAGACCAATTCCGCGTATTTGCCGTATACCCGGTTAACCCCGCCAATGACAGCGCAAGGTAACAAGCATGTGTAGCTCAGCTGTAAAAATCGGTGCCGGCTTGGCCGGACATAACGTGCAGCTGCTCGACAAGCGTCGCGGCAGCGGCGAGCGCCTGCTTGCCCAGCCCCCACGGAGGTTCTGCCATGCCGCGTATTAATCCAGAAAAACTGCTGCTGTCAAAGTGGACGGCCCGCACCCCTGCAAACCGGGAGAAGCACTTCCTGGTCATCGCGCTGTACCGGGATGACGATGAGAACGTACAGGAGATCGAACTCGAAGCGGTGCTGACTAAAACCTGCCGCCGCCTGCCCTGGCAGGCCCTGAAGGACGAGGCCCGCTGGCAGATCGGCTGGAAGTAACCTGGACGTTAAGCGGCGGGCTCATCCAGCACGAAGCGCCGCAGCCGCTGATGAAAATGCGCCGGCTCCTCGACATGGGCAAAGTGGCCGGCGTCGTTGAATACCTCCAGCTGCGCGCCCGGCAGGCAACTGGCAATTTCCTGCGACATGGCAACCGGGGTCACAAAATCGTGCCGCCCGGCAATCACCAGGCCCGGCACCCTGACGGCGGCAAGGCCCCGCCTCAGGTCCATAGCGGTGGCCTCGCTACCCATAAAGGTCAGCAGTGGCGCTATGTGCACGGGCCATTGCATGCAGCGCTGCAGATAGCGTTCGGCCTCACCATCAAGCGTGCGAAAGTAGAATTTCAGCGCCCGCGCCAGGAGTCCAGTCGCCTCTGCATCGGTCTTGAAGCGGCCAGCCCACCAGTCCTGCAGCGCCGCCATGGAGTCCGTGAACCAGGGCTGCTGCTGATGGACCATCAGGGCACCGAACACCGCCTGCGGGTCGGGTATGCCACTGCCAAAACGGGCACTGGTACTGTACAGAACCAGTTTCGACAGCCCCTCTGGATACTGGCTGGCATACTGCTGCGCCACCATACCACCGTGGGACCAGCCCATGACAATGGGCTTGCTCACCCCCAAGTGCCGACGCAGTGCATCCAGGTCGGCGGCATAATCAGCCAGTGCATAACGGCCATCGGCAGGCGCCGCAGACAAACCCGAGCCCCGCGGATGCAGCACAACCAGCGTAACGAAACTGTCGATTCCAGCCGCCGTGTCCCAGGAGCGAGCATCCCAACCCGGCCCGCCGGAATGGGCAATCAGCACAGGCCCGCGCCCCCGCACGCTGTAGTGAAGGCGAACGCCATTGAGCGTTACATCATGCTCACCGGACTCGAGTGGGGCCATGGCAGGTTTCCTTGTCTGAAGCATCTGCGCACAGTATGCCCTGCCCATCGGACGGACGCACCGAAAGACCATGCGGGATGCAGTTGGGGGTTGGGGTTGGGGTTGGGGTTGGGATTGGGATTGGGATTGGGATTGGTGATTGGTGATTGGTGATCAACAGTTTTGCGAACCACGAACAGCGAACTACCACTTACGAATAACAAATTACGAATAACGAATAACGAATAACGAATAACCATTTACGAATAACAAATTACGAATTACGAATAACGAATGCCAACCTCCACCCCAGAAACGAAGAAGACCTGTACGCCGGGGAAATAGCATACAGGCCTGAAAAAGGGGCTTAGCCCAGCCGCGCGGTTACAGGATCGCGACAGTGTAGTTCAGGATCAGGCGGTTTTCGTCGGAGTTGTACGTCTCGGTAGACTTGACGTGGGCGTTGCGCCAGCGCAGCGACAGGCCTTCGACCGACTGGAAGCTGTACTTCAGCTCAACATCACGTTCCCATTCCTTGCCTTCAACACCGCCGCCGGCATCGATATTGTCGCCGCTGGTGTAACGGGTCATGAATGCCAGGCCCGGAACGGCCTTGAAGTCATAATCCACCCGTGCCTGCCAGGACTGCTCGTCAGCACGGTCAAAATCCAGCCGCTGTACGGAGTTCCAGCTGCTCAGGCCGTTGTCATCGTGGCTGAAGCCATCCCAGCTTTCTTCGTACTCGTCGCCGTTTACTGCCTGGTAGGACAGGGTCAGCTTAAGGTTGTCGACTTTGAGGCGGGCAGCAATGTTGGTCAGGTCACTTTCGTAATCCGGGCCCACGGTGCTCAGAGCGCCGGCGCCATCAGCTTCACCGTGGTAGTGGTGCAGGTCCAGCATCAGCTCGGTTTTTTCGCCCAGCTGAATCGGGTAGCTGGCGTTCACGTAGCTCTGCTGCAGCACGTCGTCGGCTTCACCGTAGGCCAGCTGAACGGCCAGGCCGTTGTCAAAGCTGTAACCGCCACCCACCACGATCACCTCGTAGTCGTTGCCATTGCTGTCGACATAGGACTCGAAGTCATCTTCGGTCTTGGAGCTGGCCTTGTCAGACCAGATACCGTACAGCTCAACACCGTTGAATTCAGCGGTGGCCAGCACAGCCTGGGTGGCGCTGGGTGTGGCACGGGAGTCGGAGTCATTGAACAGCGGCGTATCCAGCACCATGCGACCGGCCTTGATCTCGGCGTTTTCGCCCAGCTTCATTTTTACCAGAGCCTGACCCAGCTTGGTGTAGCCATCCTGGGAGCCGTCAGCGTTGGTCTGCAGCACGCCCGTACCGCCTTCGCCGCGATCACCGGACAGCTTGGCGACGGAGAACAGGGAAGCATCAAAGCCGATCAGGCCGTTGGCGTAGCCAGACTGGTAATCCAGGCGCAGCGCCTGACCCAGGGCTTCGGCATCGGCGCCGGTTTCCTTGTCGCGGTTGAAGTAGAAAGTACGGAAACTCGCCGACAGGCTATCGTCGTCGAACAGGCCGGAACCGGCGGCATTGGCCTGCAGGCTCAGGGAGGTCGCCGCCATAACGGCAGCGGTGATCAGGGTGCGCTGGAATTTCATTAAGTATGACTCCTTGCCAAGGGTGATCAAGATTCAACTGGAGGACACCATATACCTACCGGTTGGTTTAGTCCAGCATCAAGCAGGCTTTATCGGCTCGAACGGTCAATTTAAAGGCTATTTTCATGACAATGACCCCACGCACCTTGCCGCGGCTAGTAACCCAGCCAACAACACCGCCACCTGGATATCACATCCAGGCAGAGATCCGGCGGTGGCAGACCTGCCACCGCTCGCACAGGCCCTGAAAACCGAGCGCTCGCACTGGAGCCTGGCAATCGCATCAACCCGGACGACCAGCTACGCTTTAAATCTGATAGGCATGTCGCCGGGCGAGTGACGATCAACCGACAGGGAGGCGTTCAGCGATGCGAACTCATGCACAGACACCGAAAGGATCTCGGCCGACGCCCGCGATCACGCCTGCGCTCCCCCGACGCAAGCATCTGCGCCAGTGCCACCAGGTAAGCGACATCCTCAGTGCGCTGCGCGCAACCAGCAGCGAAGCATTACAACACCTTTTCAAGGAGCAGCCGGTCAAGCCCGACGCCGCTGCAAGAATGCCCCACGCCACACGCCATGGCGGCTGGGATGTCGCTGGGGAGCGCTCGCATTCGCAAGCGCCTTTTAGCAGTGTGCAGGCTGCCGGTGTACTACACCGCCACGCGGCAGGCGCCGGCCCCCTGATTGCGCCGGAAATCGTGCACGAGGTGCTGCGGGGGCAGGGTCAACCGATACCGGCCGAGGTGCGACAGGACATGGAGGCACGCCTGGGGCACGACTTTACCGACGTGCGCGTCCACACAGGCAAGCGCGCAGCAGCGTCTGCGGATGCAGTTGCGGCGGATGCCTACACGGTGGGCCGGCAGATCGTCTTTGCACAGGGCCGCTTCGATCCAGTGTCGCGGCAGGGCCGGCAGTTGATCGCACACGAACTGAGCCACGCGGCGGCGCATCCAGTGGGGGTGCCGGCACCCTCTGGCGCGCTGCGGGTCAGTACACCGACCGAGGCTGCAGAGCGGCACGCGACCAGGGCGTCGCAAGCACCGCCTGGCCCCTCCCCTGCCCCAGACACCGCAGCACCGAGCGCGCTCTTTCGCCAGGTCGCGGCCCTGGTCGGCCTGACCGGTGTATCCGTCAATCATGCCCGGGTGACGGTACCGCCGGCGGCCGGGCTGACGTTCACTGCCAGCAAGAGACCCGCCAACGCCTCGGGCGTGACAATCTCCATTGTCGGCGACAACGCGGCCATCGCGACGGGCACGACCGTCGACAGCACCACTGGCGTCATCACCGTCTCGGCCGCTCAAACTGGCGGCAGCGCGCACATAGAGGCCAGCCAGAATGCCACCGGGCCCGGAGGGGCCACGCTCACCAGCACCACGCCGGCAACGGCGCCGTTTAATTTCAACGCGATTCCGTCCGGCATTACCCGTACCAGCGCATCCACCGGTGCTACCCCGGGGTTCTACGGCGGCGACTTCACCCACACCTTTACATCGCCAGCAGGTGGCCAGGGCGCACTGGAACGCTCCCATGTCAACGAACGGTTCGCAGCCGCACGCGGCAGCCGGCTTGATCTTTCCGGCACGCTCGGCAGGATCAGAATCAGGGTCAACAACCCGAACTCGGCTAGCGCCGGCTGGGACCTGGATGCTTCGGGGACAATGGTTGCACCCGATCACGTCACCTGGTCCGATTCCACCGATGCACGTCCGTTTGTCACCAATGCGTCAAACCCGTCGCCCAGCGATTCCCTGCCCCAGGCACTGACAGCGACCCAGGATTTCCGCAACCTCAGCTTCCCGGCCCTAACCTACGGTGCAACCGCCGTCGCCTCCACAACACACAGACGCGCCATCGAAGAGCGTAGTAACCGGCTCAAGGCCGTCACCAGCGCCAATGCCAGCGGCATCAACCAGGAAATCGTCGAGGACTACGCGGGACCCACCCTATTTCGCCGCTGTCGCGCCACGCCGGCCGCCATACGCATGTCATTGCCCACGCCTCCCGGGGGCTCGCCCCCGGCAGTGGACACCACCACGATCACTGTCGATACCGAGGGGCAACCGGCAACACCCACCTTCAGTATCCGTTCGCCGGACCTCGGTTGCACGATAACGCCCGGCGGCGTCCTGACCCCCGGCACGACGGCTGGAACCGTGACTGTGCGCGCAGGCGACGCGGCCAATTTCGACGAGATAGACGTTGTCATTAATCCAAGGCCCGCGACCTTTATCCGGCTGACCAGCGCAAGCTCGGCTGCCGATATTATCCGGGATAACAGCCTGGCTGAGCGGGGCATCGACGCTGCGGCACTGGCCCGGTTAAACCCCGAGATCCAGTTCAACGGCGCAGTTGCCGCCGGCACCGTCATCTGGTTTCGTGCCCGTGAAGTCGCGGCCGCCGCGACGGGCTTTGAGGAAATAGCCGAACGCCACTTTGGCAATCGCCTGGCCTGGCCAACCCTGTGGAGTTTTAATCCGGATATCCACGACCCCGCATCAATAGAACCGACAACGCGGATACATTTGCAGTCTGAAGCGGATCAAACCCGCTTTGGCGAGGTGCCGCTGAACCAGGATTAACTCTGCATCGATCAGGAGAGGAGGGTACGCTAAATGAATGACTTCGCGCTCAAGGCCCTGGAGTTTGGGGTGCTGGGGCTCTGCGCCATTACCCTGTTGCTGGTGTTCGGTGTTTTGCAGGCCGAGCAAAAACGTGAAGGGACTCCGCGCAAGGGTATCCTGCAGGCCTCGTACGTTTTCATGGCGTTCTCGCTGGTGCTTGCGGCACTCAATGGCTATGTCCAGCTGCATGAACAGGAAGTCCCGCCAGACGCGGCACAGAATGTTGCAGAGCTTGAAGCCAGGCTGCGTACCAATGAAGACAAACTGCTGCAGATTCGCAGTGCTGCGGCCCCCATACTGAATGCCCGCAGCAACATCCTCCAGGGACTGCCGCCGGGCCCTGCAAGAGACACCCTGCTAACACTGGTAGACTCGTTGCGCGAAACACTGCAGTAATCCCCGCAGGCCGAATGCTCTGAATAATGGGCCAGCCTGCAGCCGCCGGCCCTCAATTCAAAAAGCCAACCTTCAGAAGGCTGGCACACACCTCAGCCATTCAGCAGTGCCAGCGCATGGGCATGGAGTTCTGCGTTGGCCCCAGCGACGGTCAGTCGATCAGCGTCAGCCCCAATGGCAGCTTTTCACCGAAGATCATCTGGGTTTCGGCCTCGTTCAGTTCACGGGCTTCGGCCACCAGCTCAATCCAGAGTGCGGGTGCCCTGGCGTCCTTCAGCTTGGCGATGACCCTGTCCCGCGCCTGCGGCTCCAGGTCACGACTGCGATCACCGCACAGGCGTGCCAGCATCACCGCCGCAAAGGCGATCTGCTGGTTCTTCTTCCAGTCCTCCTTCAGCAGGCGCTGCAGCCAGGTTGTCGCCACCTCTGGCGGAATCACGTTGTGGGCGCTGCGGTGAAACAGCACCCGGGCACCGATCCGCCCGAGCGCCCACCAGCTGGTCGCCGGCTCGCCCTTCTTCTCCAGCCGCTTGATCAGCCAGTTGCCGATCTGAATCTTGGTGTCCACCGGCAGGCGCTCGAGCCCTGCCACCAGCTGCACCATGTCGTCGTAGGCACGGGTCTGCAGTTCAGCCAAAAGCTTGCGGTTACGCAGCACGGCGGGGTCCAGGTAGCGGGCCATGTCATCGAACAGCTGCTGTTGCTGCTGCTGATCCAGGCCGCCGGCGGCGCGGCGCCAGAACACCCACCAGTTGCTCCAGGCCGGGTTGCCCTTGTCGAACTGCAGCCCCTGGCTGTACAGCTGCCATACCTGCTGGATACGCCAGTCATCCAGCGGATAGCCGAATCCCGGCCGCAGGCCGTAGCCCGCCAGGTTGAACCAGACCCGCTCGTGGGCGTCGGAACGACGCCGCTTTGTCTGGCCTTCCAGCACGGCGTCGAACAGCGCCCGCAACAGCGGTGTGCTCCAGCTGTCACGTTTGCCGAGAATCTTGTCCAGGTCATTGCGCAGGGTTTTGACCGCTTTGGGGTCAAACTGCTTGTTGCTCTGGCCAAAAACGCCGTCGATCAGCGCCCGGGCATCATCGAACCCCGCCGGCAGCGCGGCCTGGGCGACACTGCCGGCACGCTGACGCGCCAGGTCCCGGCGTATCTGGAACTCGACATTCCAGCGCTGCGCACTGTCGGCCAGACTCACGCATTCGATCTTCAGGGTGCCGACCTCGGTCAGGCGCGTCACCAGCTCGACCTCCACCTCGGTACTGTCGCCCTGGCTGCCGCCCGGCTCCAGCGCGGCCATCAGCGGCGGCAGATCCACAAAGCTATCACCGTCCAGCGGCTGCAGCTCACCGGCCCGGTAGGGCGTATCGGCACTGGATGACAGCAGGTGAAAGCGCACCGGCTGACCGAGGCGCAGCGCAAAGCGGCGCTCACCGAGCACAATCTCCTGCCCCTCCTCCGCGCCCCTGGGCAGCAGGCAGACTCCCTGCACACAGGCGTTCTCTGCTGCGTCCGCGCCATCCAGGCGCAGGAAATAACTGCGCGCCGAGCCCCCACCGATCTTCAGCCGGGCGCCGCGCCGCGCCAGGCCATAGGCCACGGCGCCGCAGGCCACGGCCAGGTCCGGTTGGGTATTGTGCAGCTGCTGTACCGTTTCGCCGCGCCACAGCTGCAGGGTGTCAAGCAGGCGCGCACTGATGGCCTCACTGTTGAACACGCCGCCATTGAACAGCACCGCATCGGGTACCGCATCGACTGCGGGATCAGTCAGCCCCAGGGCATCGCGACAGGCAGAACCGTGGCGGGCCAGGAACTCGGCCACATGCTTGCTGATGGCGGCATCGGCGGCATAGGGCAGCCCGAATTCCACCATGGCGTTGCGCCGCTGCTGTGGCCGATCACTGAACGGCGTCACGGGAAAGAAGCCATCCAGCGCGATGGTGCGCACATCGTCCCGGCCGAGCGCGCAGCTCTTGGCACCGCCGACCAGGGAGGCACCGACACCCAGCACCGTCACGGTGGTGCTGTCGGGCGCCTCTTCGTGCAGCAGGCGTTCCTTGGCCTTGCGCGTCTGCTGGATCAGCTGGGCCAGGCTCGCCGCCCGCAGCGCCTTGCCGCCACGGGTAATACGCTGTTCGGCGGTATGGGCCAGCGCCAGGTCGATATTGTCGCCGCCGAGCATCAGGTGGTCCCCGACCCCGACGCGGTTCAGCACCAGGGCGCCGTCCTTGATGGCCACCTTGATCAGGCTGAGGTCCGTGGTGCCGCCGCCGACATCGCATACCAGCAGCAGACGCACCTTTTCGAGCAGCGCCAGGGCCTGTTGCTGGTTCTGCGCATGCCAGTCGTAACAGGCCGCCTGGGGCTCTTCCACCAGCAGTACCGCCGGCAGGCCCGCCATGGCCGCCGCCTCCACCGTGAGCGCCCGTGCGCCTTCATCGAAGGACGCCGGCACCGTGATCACCACTTCCTGCTGTTCCAGCAGATCCGCGGGATGCTCGTGGTTCCAGGCCTGGCGCACATGGCTCAGGTAGCTGGCGCTGGCCAGCACCGGCGACACCTTGGCCACGCCCTCGGCCGCCGCCCAGGGCAGGATGGCCGCGCCCTGGTCCACCTGGGGGTGGGACAGCCAGCTCTTGGCACTGCTGACCAGGCGCCCCTCGACCCGGGAGCCGAGTTCCCGGGCCCACTCGCCCACCACCACCTGCTCCAGCTCGCCCGGCAATACCGGTTTGGGCCAGGGCAGCAAAAGGTCTTCGGCCACCAGCTCACCTTCGGTGGGGTGATAGCGAAAGGATGGCAACAGCGGCTTTTTCGCCACCTCACCGGGGGCCACCAGCTGCTCGATCTCGAATATAGCTGGGCGGGCAGCACCCGCTCCCTGGCTAATATCCGCATAGGCCACCGCCGTGTGGGTGGTGCCCAGGTCAATACCAACGATAAAGCGGGGAGACTGCATCGGTGTTATTGCCCTTCCCGCACGTCCAGTTCAACCTGCCAGCGCTGGCTGCCGTCGAGCGCGATGGCCTCCAGGCGCAGGGTGCCAAGCTCGGTCACGCGGGACGCCAGGCTCACCGGGATCACGTCACCGGGCGTGCGCCCTTCCAGCGGCAGCTCCGCCTGGACATCTGGTAGCGCTTCGAGCTCCTGCGGCTCCCAGTAATCCAGCAGCATGCCCGCTTCATCCTCGCGCCTTGTGGTGGAGCCGAAGAAGCGAAAACGCACCGGCGCGCCGACCACCAGGCCAAACTCCAGCCCGGGCACGCTCACTTCACTCCCCTCTTCCATGCCAAAGGGCGCCACGCAGAGCGCCTGCAGCGGCGGCTCCATACCCGGAATCGCCGGCATCGCGCTTTCGATACCCACGTAGTAGGCGCTGGCGATACCGCCGCGGATGCGCACGCCCTGGCCCCGGCGTACCGAGCCGTAATAGGCCGAACCGCGCGCCACGGCCAGGTCCAGATCCAGCCCCGGCAACAGGGTTGCCTCGGGGGATCCGGCCTCGCGCAGCCAGCCATTGATGATGGCCATGGTGCGATCGGCCAGCAACGGCGCCTTCAGAACACCACCGTTGAACAGCACCCGGGTGGGGCGGATAAAGGCATCCCCCTCTGCGCTGCCCGCATCGGTCTCGAACAGCTCGCTGGCGGCGTCGTGCTGGCGGCTCAGGAAGGCCGCCAGGTGGCGCGAAATGCCGGCGTCCTGCGCATAGGGCAGGCCCATGCGGGTCAGGGCGCTGCGGGTTTGCTGGGCCGGGTGCTCATCAATGGAGACCTCGGGGAAAAAGCCTTCCACCAGGGTTTGCTGCACTTCCTCGCGGGTCAGTTCCGTGCGCAGGGTGCCGCCGAGCAGCTTGGAGCCCCGGCTCGGTACCGTGATTGGCATGGCATCGAGCTCCGGATTGGCCAGCAGGGCTTCCTTGGCATCGCGACAGCCATGGGTAATGCCCTGAATCTGCCAGGGCTGCAACTGGGTGCCCTGCTCAGCCAGCTTGGCCTTGATGCGATAGGCCAGGGCCAGATCCATGTTGTCGCCGCCAAGCAGGATATGATCACCCACCGCAACACGATTGAGTTCCAGGTTGCCGTCGCTTTCGGTCACGGCCACCAGGGAAAAGTCGGAGGTACCACCGCCAATATCCACCACCAGGATGATATCGCCCAGGCCCACCTGATCACGCCAGGCGCCCTTGCTGGCTTCGATCCAGCTGTACACGGCGGCCTGGGGCTCTTCCAGCAGTGTCAGGTGGCGAAAGCCCACCTGGCTGGCGGCCCTGGCGGTAAGCTCCCGCGCGGCGGGGTCGAAGGACGCCGGCACCGTTAGGGTGACATCCTGCTCGCTCAGCGGGGTATCGGGGTACCAGTAATCCCAGGCTTCGCGCAGGTGCTCCAGGTACAGGCCGGTGGCATCCAGCGGCGAAACCCGGGGTACTTCGGCCGGGCTGTTGAGCGGCAAGAAAGCAGAATGACGATCGACATCACCGTGGCACAACCAGCTCTTGGCGCTGGACACCAGCCGGATCGGGGTCTTGCTGCCCAGATCCCGCGCCAGGGTACCCACAATTACCGGTGCCTGCGCCCAGGGCAGCGCGATTTCGTCCGCACCCAGCTCCGACTCATGGGCCTGGTAAAGGAAGGACGGTAGCTGCCATTTTTCATCGATGGTTCCGGGCGCGGTCAGCTGCGGAATCGGCATGACTTCCAGCTGCGGGTCGGCATCGGGCTGCGCCTGTGCCGCCTGCAGGTCCACGTAGGACAGCACACAGTGGGTGGTGCCCAGGTCAATGCCCACGGCATAGCGGCTGGCATTGCTGTTCTGTTCGCTGCTCATAGCTCCACCTCGGCCGGGGCGATCACGCGGGTATCATGGCCGGCGGCAAGCTTGGGCAGTTTGACCTCGGTCACTTTCCAGCCCCGGTGCACCAGGGTGCCGGTAAAGGGTGCCGTACCCACCACATTGCCGGTCAGGCGCACTTCCTGGGCGTTAAAGCCCTCGGCCAGGGTGACACGACTTTCTTCATCTTCAGTGCGCACCGGCTCCAGCGTGAAGTAGCTGTTCAGCGCCTTCTGGCTCCCCTCGTGCACGACGCGCGCGGCGGCGCCGATATCGGCATCGGAGAAGCTGCCCAGGTCTTCACGCACGAAATCGACAAAACGCGCTTCCTGCTGCAACAGGGATAACAGCTGCAGCGCGGTGTCCGGCGTGATGGCTTTCAACTGTGCCGCCGCCTGGGGCGCGGGCTTGCTGGGCGCGGCAGGTTCAGGCGCGCTTGCCACCTTAGGCGCGACCGCTGGTGCCGGGGTCGACGCCTTCGCATCAGCAGCGTCGGCCGTGCCGCGGGTGCCCTTCGCCTGCCACAAAATCAGTAAAATCAGTGCCAGCACGGCAAGGCCAAGATGCCCCGCATCCAGAGTCGTCGGCATCATTGTCAGATTAAAAGTCATTCCAAGCTCCTGTAAGTATTCAAATCCCGGGCACCAAGGGCGCACATTGTACCCAAACAGACTCGGTGCGTTGAGGTTTGATTATCCATCACCAAACACGCCGGCATTATGACGCTGGCCGACAAGGCGCCGGTCACCACATTACGTACGTCTAAACGCAGCAATAACCAGGCCACCGCGCCCTGGACATGGCTGGAAACCCGCCTGCCAACCCGGCGAAACCGGGCGCTTGCCAGGGCAGGCCCTGCGGGTTATGCGCCGTCCCCGTGACAGCGTTAAGCCAGCCGACCAAGGGCCAGGCAGCGCCATCTCTTGTTTCTCGCGGCCATCCCCGGATAATACCCCTCCCTGCCATTCCCACTGTTGCCTGCCATGCGCCTGGACAAATTTGTTTGCAAAAGCACCGAACTCAGCCGATGCGAGGCCGCCCGCGCCATCAGCCGTGGCGAGCTGAGCGTAAATGGTGCAGTGGTGACTCATGCGGCCACCCAGGTGCATGAAAACAATACCGTCATGTTCAGGGGCCAGCGGCTGACGGCACGGCCCTTTCGCTACATCCTGCTGCATAAGCCCGCCGCGACCCTGTGCTCCAACGTCGACGAGGCCTATCCATCCATCTTCAACCACATCGACGTGCAGAACCCCGGCGAGCTGCATATTGCAGGCCGCCTGGATGCCGATAGCACGGGGCTGGTACTGGTCACCGATGACGGCCGCTGGTCGTTCGAGATCATCCGGCCGGACAAGGCCTGCAGCAAGCGCTACCGCGTGGGGCTGAGCTACCCCCTTGCCGATGATGTTGCCCAGAAGTTTGCCGATGGTCTGCAGCTGCAGGGCGAACAGAAGCTGACCCGGCCTGCGACACTGGAGGTGGTGAGTCCGAAGGAAGTGCTGCTGACGATCACCGAGGGCAGGTTTCACCAGGTGAAGCGCATGTTTGCCGCCGTGGGCAACCGGGTGCTGTCACTGCATCGCGAGCGCATTGGTAGTGTTCAGCTGGATGTGGACGTCGGCCAGTGGCGCTACCTGACTCGGGACGAGGTGTTGTCGTTTACAGAGCCGAACAGACAACCCGCTGCCGTAGCGATATAGGCAATGGCAGATATAAAAAAGGGCAACCGGCTTGATCACCGGTTGCCCTTTTTTGTGCTTGCCGAGCAGGATCAGGCGCTAAGGAACTTCAGGATTCCGTCCACGCTGGCCTTGGCATCGCCGAACAGCATGCGGGTGTTGTCCTTGTAGAACAGCGGGTTGTCCACGCCGGCGTAGCCGGTTGCCATGCCCCGCTTCAGCACGATGGTGGTCTTGCCTTTCCAGGGTTCCAGTACCGGCATGCCGGCGATGGGGCTGTCCGGCACTTCCTGCGCCGCCGGGTTCACGATGTCGTTGGCACCGATGACGATCGACACATCCACCTTGGAGAAGTCCGCGTTGATTTCGTCCATTTCATAGACGATATCGTAGGGCACCTTGGCTTCGGCCAGCAGCACGTTCATGTGCCCCGGCATGCGCCCCGCCACCGGGTGAATGCCAAAGCGCACGTTGACGCCCTTCTCCCGCAGCTTCTTGGTGATTTCGTACACCGTGTGCTGCGCCTGGGCCACCGCCATGCCGTAGCCAGGCAGGATCATGACTTCCCTGGCGTCTTCCAGCAGACCGGCCGCTTCTTCGGCCTCGATCGGGTGCACGTCGCCGGCTTCACCGGCCGGACCCGCCGGGGCGCCACCCTTGCTGCCACTGGTTCCAAAGCCGCCGAGGATGACGTTGACGAACTTGCGGTTCATCGCCTTGCACATGATGTAGCTGAGGATGGCACCGCTGGAACCCACCAGGGCACCGACCACGATCAGCAGGTCATTGCCGAGCATGAAGCCCATGGCCGCCGCCGCCCAGCCGGAGTAGCTGTTGAGCATCGACACCACCACCGGCATGTCGGCACCGCCGATGGCCATGACCATGTGCACGCCGAAGGTCAGCGCCAGCAGGGTCATCAGCACCAGCCAGACCAGGCCACCACCGGCAGCGGAACCCTGCACGTAGAAGATCGCGAACAGCACCGACAGCACCAGCAGGCCGAGGTTGAACAGGTGCCGGCCGGGCAGCTGCAGCGGCTTGCCGCTGATCCTGGCGCTGAGCTTGAGGTAGGCCGCCACGGAGCCACTGAAAGTGACCGCGCCGATGAGGATGCCGATATAGGTCTCGACATCGTGGATGGTTTTCTCCACCCCGCTGATGGCACTGGCGTGATCCAGCGCATTGGCGTAGCCGACGAACACCGCCGCCAGGCCCACCAGGCTGTGGAGGATGGCCACCAGTTCCGGCATCTGGGTCATCTCGACCTTTTTCGCCAGATACCAGCCAATGCCGCCGCCGGCCAGCATGCCGACGATCAGTGCGAAGCGGTTGTCGGTAACCAGGCCAAAGATGGTGACGACCAGCGCCAGACCCATGCCGAGCATGCCGTAGAGGTTGCCGCGCCGGGCGCTTTCCTGGTGGCTCAAACCGCCAAGGGCCAGGATAAAGAGTGCGCTGGCACCGATGTATGAAGCTGTGATGATACCTGTAGTCATCTTGGGGCCCTTATTTGCGGAACATGCGCAGCATGCGCTGGGTCACGGCGAAACCACCGACGATATTGATACTGGTGATAAACACCGCCAGCGTCGACAACACCACCACCAGGGTACTGTCGCTCGATATCTGGATCAGCGCCCCGATGACGATGATGCTACTGATGGCGTTGGTGACACTCATCAGTGGTGTATGCAGCGAGTGGGACACGCCCCAGACCACCATGTAGCCGACAAAGCAGGACAGCACGAACACCGTGAGGTGGCCGATAAAGGCCGGCGGCGCCACGGCACCGAGGCCAAACAGCACCAGGCCGGCAATGGCCAGCGGTGCCAGGAAGGCCAGCGGGTGCGCGGGCTTGGGTTCGGCCTTCTCGACCGCGGCCTGGGCCTTGGCGCCCATATCCGCCTTGGGGGCGGCCGACAGGCGCGGTGCCGGTGGCGGCCAGGAGATCTCGCCTTCCTTCACCACGGTGGCGCCACGGATGACCTCGTCTTCCATGTTGACGACAATCTCGCCGTTCTTGTCGGGGCACAGATCGGTCAACAGGTGACGCAGGTTGGTGGCGTACAGCTGGCTGGCCTGGGCCGCCAGGCGGCTCGGCAGGTTGGTGTAACCGATCAGGGTCACGCCGTGCTTGACCACCACCTCGTTGGCCACGGTCAGCTTGCAGTTGCCGCCGGCCTCGGCCGCCAGATCCACGATCACGCTGCCGGGTTTCATGCTCGCCACCATGGCCTCGGTGATCAGCTCCGGTGCTGCCCGGCCCGGGATCAGCGCCGTGGTGATAATGATATCGACGTCCTTGGCCTGTTCGGCGAACAGCGCCATCTCGGCCTCGATAAACTCGGGGCTCATGGTCTTGGCGTAACCGCCCTGGCCGCTGCCGTCCTCATCCTTGAAGTCGAGCATCAGGAACTCGCCATCCATGCTCTCGACCTGCTCCTTCACCTCGGGGCGGGTATCGAAGGCACGCACGATGGCGCCCATGCTCTTGGCCGCACCGATGGCGGCAAGGCCGGCCACGCCGGCACCGATCACCAGCACCTTGGCGGGGGGAATCTTGCCGGCGGCGGTAATCTGGCCGGTGAAGAAACGGCCGAAATGCTGCGCCGCCTCGACCACCGCGCGGTAGCCGGCGATGTTGGCCATGGAGCTCAGCGCATCCATCTTCTGGGCGCGGGAAATGCGCGGCACCGAGTCCATCGACAGTGCCGTGACACCGCGCTCGGACAGCGCCTGCAGCATCTCCGGGTTTTGTGCAGGATAGAGGAAGCTGATCAGGGTCTGGCCCTTGCCCAGCAGCTCGACGCCGTAAAAGCCCAGCTCCGGGTGCTGGCTGGGCGGGCGCACCTTCATGACGATATCGGATGAACGCCACAGTTCCTTCGGGTCCTCGACAATCTCGACGCCGGCTTCGCGGTACTGGTCGTCGTCAAAACTGGCCGCCTCACCGGCACCGGCTTCGATCGCCAGCGTAAAACCCAGCTTCTGTAGCTGCAGGGCCACCTCGGGGGTCAGCGCGACGCGCGCTTCCCCTTCTTCAATCTCTCTTGGAACGCCTATTTTCATATCGCAGTCTCTCCTTGATCCAGTCGACTGGAAATTAAGATGCTTTAAATATTCTTGTTCAGCCATGGTGCGAAAAGAGCGTAAGGCTACCTGAAAATGCTCCAGGGACCCTGACCCGTTGCGTCGCCCAAATATCTTATTTCTCCACTACCTCGGCGTCCCGCGGTATATCGCCCAGCTCCAGGCTGGCGCGCTCCACCAGGTCGGCCGGGAGTTCCTTTTGTACCGATACGCCCAAATCCTTGAATTCCGCGGCCTGCTTGATCAGGTTGCCCTTGCCACTGTAGAGCTGGCCAAAGGCCTTGTCGTAGCTCAGGCGCGCCCGGTCGAGCTGACTTCCCACCCCCTGCATGCTGGTAAGAAAACCGTTGAGTTTGCTGTAAAACTTTTCGGCCCGGCTGGCCAGCTCCGCCGTATGCTTGTTCTGGTCTTCAAAACGCCACAGTTGACGCACGATATTCAGGCTGGTGAGCAACGTCGTTGGCGTGGCCACCAGCACATTGCGCTCGATGGCACGCTGGAACAGGGTGTCATCGTACTTCAGCGCCTCGACATAGGCAGACTCGATGGGGATGAACATGACCACCACTTCGGGCGAATTCAACCCCGGCAGACGAAAGTAATCGCGGTCCGCCAGTTCGGTGATGCGATCCCCCACCGCCCTGGCATGGGCGGCAATCGCCTGGCTGCGCACCAGGTCACTGTCGGCATTCACGAACTCGGTGTAGGCCACCAGCGACGTTTTGGCATCAATGATCAGGTGCTTGTTCTGGGGCAGGTAGACGATGGCATCGGGGCGCTGACGCCCCTCTTCGGTGTTAAAGCTGACTTCACGGCGGTAGTCCGTGCCCAGCCGCAGGCCGGAATTATCCAGAACATTCTCGAGCATCAGCTCGCCCCAGTTACCCTGCACCTTTTTCTGCCCGCGCAGGGCGGTGGTCAGCTTGTCGGCCTGGTCGGTGATCTCGCGGTTGAGCTTTTGCATGTTCTGCAGCTCGGTGCGCAGCTGTACCCGCTGTTCGGCATCCCGGGCGTGGATATCCTCGACCTTGGCCTTGAAGCCTTTCATCTCGGTATGCAGCGGGTTCAACAGGTTGCTGATGCTCTCGTGGTTCAGTTCCTTGAATGCCTTGCCCTTGCGCTCCAGCACTTCGGTGGCCAGCTGCTCGAACTCCTTTTTCAGAGTTTCACGGCTGTCCTGCAGCAGCCTGAGCTGCGCGGCGAAATGCTGCTGTTTTTCATCCAGCGAGGTTTTCAGTTCGCTGTGCTGGTTGGACAGCTGGCCATAACGGGATTCCAGGGCTTTAAGCTCGGTTTTGGCCTCCTCCCACCAGCGCTGGTAGTTATCCAGTGCCTGCTGCTTTTCCTGCAGCTGGGTCTGGGTCCCCCGGAGTGTCTCCCGCGCCTGGCGCCAGGACTCGCCCAGCTGGCTGACCTCCGCTTTTTGCTCCGCGCTGGTCTGCTGCAGCGCTTCGAGCTGCCGCTGTGCAGCGTTACGCTCGGTTTCCAGCCGCACGCAGGCCATGTCCAGCGCGGCCTTGTCCCGCACCAGCGCATTCATCGTGACCTGCTGCTCGGACTGGGCGACCTGAAGCCTGGAAAGCTCGGCCCGCGCCAGCTCCAGCTCCCTGTGCAATTGCTGATTTTCACCCTGGGCACGCCAACGGGCCAGGGCCCAGGCCGTTATGAACGCGACGACCGGCAACGCAATCAGGATCGCCGTGGTTTCCATGCTGTAACTCCATTCCTGCGGGCGGGCGCAACTGACTAAGGGCGCTTGATTATTGGGAAAAAGCGGCTTTAGCGAAGGCTTCGGCCTGTAGCATGAAATACTACCTGCCTTTGGAGAAAAGGCTATAGATTCATGATATTAGGTCGGCACTTTATGCCATTTTCTCACTGTTTAGCATCGCCCGGGCCGGGTCATCGTCGCCACCGCCCCCCACTGCCTCAATAATTGCCTTCCGGAACCAGCGCTCCGCTGGCGACGCTACGCTGCGACTCTGCCAATGAATCGCCACATCAAATGGCGCCACCTCGAAGGGTAGTTCGTACACTTTAAGTGGCACGCTTGCAGCAAAGGTGCAGGCGATCTGATACGGCAGCACCACCATCAGATCGCTATCCCGCAACAAAGCCGGCAGGATGGAAAAGTGCGGCACGACCAAACTGATCTTGCGGCGGATCCCCAACGAGCCCAGTACGTCCTCGGCCATACCATGTCCGGAGGATCGCGGAATCACGGCATGACGCTGACGGATAAATTGCTCCAGCGTCAAGCTGTCCGGGGAAGGAGCGTAACGCTCATTGATTACACAGACATAACGCTCGGCGACAATAAACTGCCGTTCAATACCCGGCGTACTGAGCGGGCGACTGCAGATTGCGGCGCTGACCTTGCCCGTTATCAGCCACTCATCGACCTTGTCGATCTCCAGCGGCAGCACTTCCAGCTCGACGCCCGGCGCCTGGGCATGCAAATGCCTGAGTATCACCGGCAGCAGCGCCATCTCCCCCAAATCCGTCATCGCCAGGCGAAAGCGTTGCTCCGACAGTGCCGGCTCGAAGTGTCGCCGGCTACTGATAGCGCCGTCAATCTGGGTCAATGATTGCTGAAAGGTGACATAAAGCTGCTCAGCAATCACCGTCGGCTCCATACCGTCACGCGTGCGTACAAAGAGCCGGTCAGCACACAGCTCCCGCAAACGTGCCAGCGAGTAACTCACCGAAGGCTGGGTGACATACAGCTGCTCGGCGGTAAGGGTCACACTGCGCGTTTCATACAGCTTAACCAAGGTTCGTATAAGGTTGAGATCAATATGGGCCATATATAGATGGTATCTATTTTTATAAAAAATACTATCAATTTGATCTATTTTAACTGGCTCGCTAGTTTAGGTTCCAGACTTGATATCGCGGGGATACACACATGGCTACCGTTCATTCCGCCACTTACGATTTACTGCGCAACCAGGGGCTGACCACCGTTTTCGGTAACCCTGGCTCCAACGAGCTGCCTTTTCTGCGCAACTTTCCGGAAGACTTTAGCTATATTCTGGGGCTGCATGAAGGTGTCGTGCTCGGTATGGCGGACGGCTTTGCCCTTGCGAGTGGCAAAACGACCCTGGTCAATCTGCACGCCGCAGCCGGTACCGGCAATGCCATGGGAGCGCTGACCAACGCCTGGTACTCCCACTCTCCACTGGTGCTGACCGCGGGCCAGCAAGCACGCGCCATGGTGGGTGTAGAATCGATGCTGACCAACGTCGACGCTGTGCAACTGCCCCGCCCACTGGTGAAATGGAGCTACGAGCCGGCCTGCGCCGAAGATGTACCACGCGCCCTGAGCCAGGCGATTCATACCGCCAACCTGCCGGCCCGTGGACCTGTATACCTTTCCATTCCCCATGACGACTGGGCACGCGAGGTCAGCGACGACTCGGCACTGTTGGCGCAACGGGAAGTCTGCAGTAGCGGCCAGCCCTCGGCCCAACAGCTTGCACGCCTGGCACAGCGCCTTAATGATGCGAAAAACCCGATACTGGTACTGGGGCCGGATGTCGATGCGTACCAGGCCAACGCGCTGGCCGTTGCCCTGGCCGAACGTCTGTGTATGCCCGTCTGGGTTGCACCTTCGGCGCCGCGCTGCCCATTCCCTACACGCCATTCTTCGTTCCGTGGAGTACTGCCAGCGGCAATTGCGGGGATTTCGGCGCGACTGGAAGGGCATGACCTGGTTCTGGTGGTAGGGGCACCGGTATTTCGCTACCACCAGTACGCCCCGGGTACCTACCTGCCCGCAGGTGCCCAGCTGATACATTTAACCTGCGATGCCCAGGAAGCGGCCCGCGCTCCTATGGGCGATGCCTGGGTCGGCGACATTCATGCCACGCTGGATGCACTGCTCCCCCTGATTGAACAACAGCAGCGGCCGCAGCCAAAGGCACTGCCCAGTCCGCAGGCCGTTGCTCAGCCTGCCCCCCAGGAAAATGGCGCCGACTGGATGGCACCGCAAACCCTGTTCGACCTGATCAATGAGCTGGCACCCGAGGATGCCATTTACGTGAAGGAGTCCACCTCCACCGTCACTGCGTTCTGGCAGCGTGTCGAAATGCGCCACCCTGGCAGCTACTTTTTTCCCGCCGCAGGCGGCCTGGGCTTTGGCCTGCCCGCTGCGGTGGGCGTGCAGCTGGCACAACCCGATCGACGTGTCATCGGCATTATCGGCGACGGCTCAGCCAACTATGCCATCTCCGCCCTGTGGAGTGCCGCCCAGTACCGAGTACCGGCTATTTTTATCATTCTGAAAAACGGTACCTACGGTGCACTGCGCTGGTTTTCTCGCTTGCTGGATGCCGAAGATTCTCCCGGACTGGATGTTCCCGGGCTGGATTTTTGCGCCCTGGCCAGGGGTTACGGTGTTCGAGCGCTTGAGGCGAGCTCTCCTGAAGCATTCACAGAAGCGTTTTCGCAGGCCCTTGGCATGCAGGAACCGGTGCTGATCGAAGTCGCCACCACCACCATCGAGCCCTAGCACACCTATAGATCGCACTGAATCACTCATCCTGACCAACAACAAAAGCAAGGATAACAGCATGAAGAAGAACCTCTCCCGCTGCCTGCTCGCCGCCGCCATCACGGGCCTGAGCATCACCGCCACTGCCGATACCACGCTGCGTCTGGCACACCTGTGGCCGGCAACCTCAGCGGTACAAAAAGAAATTTTCGAAACCTGGGCACAGAGCGTCCAGGAAGCTTCGGCCGGCGAACTGCAGGTGGAGATTTACCCCTCGCAGACGTTAAGCAAGTCCAACAAGGCCTACGATGCCGTGGTTAGCGGCATCGCCGATATCAGCGTGACACTGCAGGGGTATACCGCAGGTCGCTTCCCGCTGTCGGAAATCGTGCAGCTACCGGGCGTTGCCCGCGACGCTCCCCAGGGCGCCTGTATTCTGCAGTCGCTGTACGATAACGGGGCCATTGCGCAGGAATACAGCGATACCCATGTCCTCTTTATGTTCACCACGGGCCCCGGTTACCTGCATACACGTGACACCGATATCCAGTCACCCAAAGACCTGGAAGGTCTGCGCATACGCCGCCCCAGTGAAGTGGCCGGTGAGATGCTGTCAAGCATGGGAGCCCAGCCTGTAGGAATGCCTGCGCCCGAAATTTACTCCGCCATGCAGCGTGGTGTAGTCGACGGCCTTAGCTTCCCCTGGGAAGCCATGAAGGTTTTTCGCATCAACGAGTTGGCGAATTATCACATGCAGGTGCCCTACTACACCGGCATCATAATGGCGACCATGAACAAGGGGGTTTACCAGAGCCTGTCGCCCGAAATGAAAACAGTTATCGATAACAACAGTGGCATGAAATGGGCCATGACCGCCGGCAATGTCTTTAACCGACTGGATGAAGAAGGCCGTCAGGAGGCCATTGACCTTGGGCACACCATTCGCGTGATGGACGATCCGCTCAACGATGCGCAATGGTCGATCCCCCTTAGGGAAGGCACCCAAAATTACCTCAACACACTGCAGCAGCGGGGTCTTGAAACAGCCCAGGATGTATACCAGTCCGCACTGGACCTGCGCCAGAAGTGTGCAAGCTGACCGCAAACCATAATAACCATGTCCAATTGCGAGGATGTCATGAACAGATTGTCACTGCTGATTGCCGGCCAACACTGCCAGGCACAGGACAACGCCACCTTCGTGCGCCATAACCCGCTTAGCGGCGAGGCGGTAACCCAGGCTGCTGCCGCCACGGTGGCTGACGCCAAAGCAGCGGCCGATGCCGCCTCTGCGGCCTTCCCTGCCTGGTCAAGCACCAGCCCGGGGGAGCGCCGAGCCAAGCTGCTAAAAGCCGCTGATCTGATGGAGGCCCACCAAGCTGAATTCATCGAGGCTATGGTCGCCGAAACCGGTGCGACCCCCGGCTGGGCCGGGTTCAATGTCATGATCGCGGCCTCGGCGCTGCGCGAAGCGGCCTCGCTGACTACCCAGATCGGCGGCGACATCATCCCCTCCAACGTACCCGACAACCTGGCCATGGGTATTCGTGTTCCCTGTGGCGTGGTGCTGGGTATTGCCCCCTGGAACGCGCCCATCATTCTGGGTACCCGTGCCATCGCCACCCCGCTGGCCTGCGGCAACACTGTGATACTGAAAGCCTCCGAGCAATGCCCGGCAACCCACCTGTTGATCGGCGAAGTGCTGAGCAAGGCGGGCCTGGGTGATGGCATCGTCAATGTCATTACCAATGCGCCGGAGCAGGCAGCCGAGGTGGTCGAAGCACTGATCGAACATCCGGCAGTACGTCGCATAAACTTTACCGGCTCTACACAGGTGGGCCGCATCATTGCGGAAAAAGCCGCGCGTTTCCTTAAACCGGTGCTATTGGAACTGGGCGGCAAGGCACCACTGCTGGTACTGGAGGATGCGGACCTGGATGCTGCCGCTGATGCTGCCGCCTTTGGTGCCTTTTTCAACCAGGGTCAGATCTGCATGTCGACCGAGCGCCTGGTAGTGGTCGACGCAGTGGCCGATGCCTTTGCGGAAAAGCTGGCGAAAAAAGCTCAATCCCTCAAGGCGGGTGACCCGAACGACACAACAAACGCGCTCGGTACCCTGGTCAGCCAGGAGGCAGGCCTCAAGCTCAATGCCCTGCTGGATGATGCCCTTGACAAGGGTGGACGCCTGCTGTCAGGCGGCAAGGCAGATGGCGTGATAATGCAAGCAACACTGATTGATGGCGTACAGGAAAATATGCAGCTGTATCGTGAAGAGTCATTCGGCCCAATGGTCGCGCTGATCCGCGTCAAGGACGAAGCCGAGGCTATTCGGGTGGCCAATGACAGCGAATATGGACTCTCTGCGGCGGTGTTCAGCCAGGACATCGCCCGCGCCATGAAAGTTGCCGGCCAGATCGAATCGGGCATCTGTCATATCAACGGGCCCACCGTGCACGACGAACCCCAGATGCCCTTTGGCGGCGTCAAATCCAGTGGTTACGGCCGTTTTGGTGGCAAGGCCGGGATCGAGGAATTCACCGAGCTGCGCTGGATGACCGTACAGCTTGGACCCCGTCATTATCCTATCTGACCTTGCGCGCTGATACGTTCCGCCCTGCAGCACATACCGGTGGCCTGATCGCCGCCGGTATTTTTCGTTCGACCGCAGCGTCCCCCATATCAGAACTCCCCGGCACATCCAGCGACATTTGGCGTAGTGTCCCCAAGCGAGCGGTCACTGCACCCGCTCGCTTGGTATAAAGTAGTACCCGCCCCGGCCTCAAAGGCCAGCATCACAATGGCCAGGGGGCCAATTAGCCACACTATGCCTGTTCAGCCTTTATAGGGAGCCTGCATGAGTACGCCGGGAGACGGGTATCTGCTGCGACATCAAAAGGAACTGCTGGGCGGTGATATCGGCATCTGGCTGCTGCTGATCGGCGGCGGCCTGACCATAGACATGCAGGAGCCGGTGGTCAACAGCCTGCTGGTCAGCCTCTGGGGCGGGGAAAATCTCGGGCGGGTGCGTTCCACCCTTAGCGCCTGCATGGTATTTTCCACCGGCATTGCGCCGGCATTGCTGGGTTTTCTGATCGACCCTGGCATCGGTTTTCAAACGATCCTTGCCGGCGCCCTCGCGGCCGTACTGCTGGCCTGGCTGCTGGCCCTGAAACCGCTGTCGCAACAGGCAACGGCACCAGGCGCCTGACCCAAACCTGCCGTCGACCTCAGGGACGGGCAAAATGCACCGGCCCTTCGCCGTGGGGCAAGGTACGCTGCCAACTGTCCGCGCCAGCATCAATCGGCAGGTTCATGCGAAAAGGTGGCGTCAGCCCCTCCAGGGCGTTCAGGGCCGGGTCATTGGGGCTGGCCACCGACTCGGCCGCCTTAAGCGCTATTTCAACCCGGCACTGCAGCGCCGTCGGCGTCACCAGTAAAGCCAGGGCATCCTCATACTGTTGGGCCAGACCGGCCGGCAGATTTGCCGATACAAGCGCAAGCGTCTCCTGCACCAGATAATACGCCACCGTATTCACCAGCCCATCATTCTGCAACGTAGTATCATCCGGGCAACAGATCTGGCCGATATCGGGTCGGGGCGGCGTTTGTCCCGGCAGTCCGAGGTCGCTAACCAGCCCGTCATAACTCACACCGATGGCGCCTTCCGCCTGCGCCAGAATATCGGTTTGTGCCGTATAGCCCGACGGACAGTCACAGCTAAGCTGCGGATTGACCAGACAATCGAGTAAGGCATCTTCACTTGAAACATCAAACGTATAGCTTTCACAGGGCTCACCGGCCACCACTTTTTGTGACAACCAGCGTGACCCTATGTCCTGTGGCGATGCAGCGCATTGCGCGGGCGTTTCGCGGTATAAAAACCCGGGCAGGCCCGTCGGTGCGCGCCCCACCGCATAGGTGGGCGTGCCCTGCAGTCCGTAGATATACCCCACGGCGCCTGTTCCGGCGATGCCATCGGTGCCGGAACTGTCCGCACTTTCGTTACTGGGCGATTTGATGCACGGATCACCCTGGCAGCTGTTACCCTCGTAATAGAGTGGCTCGCGACCGGTGAAACGATCATCACGGATACCGATCAGCGCCCGGTAGTTTTGCTCCTGGGTGCGATCGATATAAAAGATCCGTGGGGCCTCATGTTCATCGAACCCCACCGCCTTCCCCAGCACGACGCCAGCATCGTCGCTCACATAGGCCTCCTGCGACTGCTGGCTGACATAATACTTAAACAACGCATCGCGCACCGCCACGATGCCCACCATGGACCCGATCAGCAGTATCGTAATGATCAGAATCAGCTCGATCGTGATAATAAAGCCGCCCTGGTATCGCGCCCCCGGGGAAACCCTGGAGCAGGCCCGACGTTGCGGGCTATCCTGCATAATGTTGTCGTCCATTTTATCTGCCATATACCCTCGCCTGTTCGTTGCCGCGTCCCCCGCACATGCCCGGGTCATAACAACACCTTGATCCACTGGAACATCTGGTAGAACTGAATGGCTGCCGGAAAGATTACCAGCACCAAAAACATCGGCAGACACACCAGCAGCATGGGAAACAGCGCCTCCAAGCTTTTTCGATTGATCAGTTCGGTGCTGCGTTGTACCTGCTTGGCACGCAGCATGTCGGCCTGTGATGCCAGCGTGCGAGCGACTGGCGAACCCACTTTAAACCCGACATTCATTACTGCGGCCAGACGATGCAGGTCATCGACACCGGTGCGGGTAGCCAGCGCGGAAAACGCCGCCTCGCGATCACGTCCCGCCTCCAGCTCTCGAGCCAGCAGCAGCGCCTCCCTGGCCAGCGGGTTGCGCGGGGTTAAACCGTACCGGGCCGCCAGCGCAAACGCCTGGGACAGGTTATGACCGGCCTTCAGGTAGGCCACGATCAGGTCTATCAGAAAGCTCAGTGAGTCACTAATCCGCCGCCGCCGCTGCGCCCGGCGCTGCAGCAACCACAGCTCAGGTACAAAGAAACCCGCCAGAGCCGGACCTGCCAGTATCCAGACCGGCCATTCTGCTCCCCGCCACTCAAGCAACAGCAGCGGCAACAGAGCACCGAGCAACAACTTGATCGGCCAGTAAAGAAACAGCAAACGCTGCGGCATGATGCCGGCCTGGCGAACCAGTTTTGTGGGATGCAGCCTAAAACCACCCTGCGCGTCAGGCGACATGTCAAGGGGCGTCGCGCTGTCGCGACTGAGCATGAACAGCGCCCACACAAACAGCAGCAATGCTGTACCCAGTACCAGGTCAAGCCACCAGGCAGTCATCATGGGTCACTCCTTAGCAGCCGGCGCAGCCAGAGGAAACCGGCCACCTGACAGAGTACCGCTGCAAACAACAGCTGCGGTCCAATGGCGTGCTCTGTCAGGCGCGCCAGCCAATCCGGCTCTTTCCATAGAAAGACAGGTATCAGCAGATACGGCAGGACCGCCGCAAAAACGGCCGCAAGGCGGGTACCCGACAGCTGTCCGCTGATCAGCAAGCGTCTTTTTATCCGCTCGCGCAAAATGCCGCTGACCGCGCCAAGCAGACCGCCAAAACTGGCTTCGGACTGCCATTTGGCGATCAGCACCTGCGTAAACAGGCGTACGCCTTCAGTGTCATAGAGCGTCACCATGCGTGCACAGGCACTGTCGATGGGTAGGCCGTAATCCAGCCGTCGTGTCAGTTCCTGCAGTTCCTCGCGTACTGCTCCGCGGCTCGCCCTGGCGGCCACCAGCAGGGCTCTGCGCGGCGGTTCCCCACCCTGCAACGCCGCCTGAATCAGGTCCAGTGCATCTGTCAGGCTGGCCTCAAAGGCCCGCGCGCGCCAGGCCACCAAATCCACAAGGATATAAAAAGCCAGTGGCAGGACACAGAACCCCGCCAGCGCCGCAAACGCCACGGAGGCAGGAAAAATCTCCAGGAAAACCAGAAACACCAGTACGCTGAGCATGCCAATGCCAGCCACAAAGACCAGCGGCTCGACATTCAATTGCAGGATGCGCAACTGATCCGCCAGCCGCCGACGTTTCGCCGGGTCCTCGCTCACCGAATCTGACAACGGCACTGCGACCAAAACCCGGCGACGCTGCACCATAAGCCAGATACCGCAGCACAACATGACTCCCAGCAGGAGCAGCAGCAAGACACCTTCAGTCATGAGGCACCTGCGTGCCGGCATCACCGGCCTCGGCCGCCGAGCGGATGAAGGATGACGTATCGAACCCGCGCAACTGCAGTCGTGCGAGAAAGCTCACGGGGGCACCGGTGGCCTGATGCTGCCCGGCCGTAAAGGCGTGCTCCTCGTCAGGGGCCTGCGGCACCACATCGGGTTTGAAACGGTACAGTTCCCTAACCGACAGCTGCCCCTCCTCGCTGATCACCTCGGACACGCTCGCCACGCGACGACTGCCATCACGGAAACGCACCAGTTGCACCACCACCTGTATCGCCGAGCCGATCATGTCCCTGACCGACTCCCTCGGCAGCCCCGTGTCGCCCATCAGCGCCAGCGCTTCCAGACGGCGCAACACATCGCCCGGGCTGTTGGCATGCACGGTGGTCAGGCTGCCATCGTGCCCCACGTTCATGGCCTGCAGCATGTCAAACACTTCGCAACCTCGCACCTCACCCACAATAATGCGATCAGCACGCATTCTCAGCGCTGTGCGCACCAGTTCGCGCAATCCGATACCGCCACTGCCTTCCAGGTTGCCAGGTTTGGCCTCAAGGGAAATGACATGCCCATGCTCAAGCTGCAGTTCGGCGGTTTCCTCGACGGTCACCACTCGTTCATTCTGCGGAATAAAGCGTGACAGCAGGTTCAGCAGCGTCGTCTTGCCGGCCGCCGCCCCGCCGGCAATCACAATATTGAGCCCTCCCCGCACCGCCAGGCTCAGCAGCTCCAGCATCGGCTCACTGATAAAGCCCTGCTGCAGCAGTTCGTCGCGCGTCGTCGTTTCAACCCGAAAGCGCCGGATAGACACCACCGTGCCGCGACCACAGAGCGGCGGAATTACCGCGTGCAGACGACTGCCATCACTCAGCCTGGCATCAACCATGGGGGAGCCGGCGTCCAGATGCCGGCCCTGTGCCGACACCAGGCGATCCACAAAGCGACGCAGATGCGCTTCGTCATCAAAACGTACGGGGGTCAGCTCCAACCGTCCCTGTCGATCAACCCAGACCTCATCGGGCCCGTTGACAAGAATGTCCGAAAGTTCGCTGTCCAGCATCAGCGGGGCCAGCGGCCCCATCCCGCCGAGCTCCTGAATAATCTCATGCGCTATCTGCTGTCCCTGGGATGCATCGATGCTCACCCCCGACTCATACTGGAACTCGTCCAGCAACCCCGCGACCCGCTTGCGAATGGCATCGCTGCTATCGGGCAGGGCATTGCCTTCTTCTTCCACCGAGTCAATCAAACGCCGGTGCAGCAGACGCCGAATGCGCCGGAAATAATCCTCGTTTGTGCCGGACTGAACCGCCCGATTCATAACGTTCATGCGAAGCCTCCTCAATGCACGCGCTTGCGTGGCACAATCGGCAGCCTACCCAGCTGCACGCAGGCCGGCTGCTGAGAAAGATCGATCAGCCGTCCCATCGCCGCCTTGAAGTCAGGCTTGAGCCCCAGCGCCGACCGATACAAGCGGCATGCCTGCTGCCAGTGGCCGCGCGACTCCTTCAACAGCCCCCGGTGATAGTCCAGACGCCATTGCGGAGCCCCCAAACGACCGGCAATGGCCAGTGCACTCTCGGCATCGTCATACTCACCGTCCAGGTAGGCCGCAGCAGCCAGCGCTTCGCGCAGCTCTGCATAGGTGGGTGAAAGCTGAATCTCGCGCAAGAGCAGCTCTCGTGCCAGACGGCTGTTGCCCTCTTCCATTGCGATTCTGGCGCGCAATATGGCAGCCTCAGGGCGGGAGCCACGCCGGGCCAGCAATTGATCAAGCAGAAACTGCGCCTTGTCGGCACGCCCAGTCTGGTAGTTCATCACCGCATTGCTCATGGTGATGCGTTCGTGCCAGGGAAATTCGACCTGCAAGCGCTCGACTTCACGCAGAATCCGCTCGCAGTCGATCGTTCCACTGTCTGCGTGCCAGATTTCTGCACAGGCGCTGCCGGACGCCACCGACTGGTGATAGAGCCCGAGCATCTGGTCCAGGCGAACGTTGGGATCCGGCTGCTCGCTGCGGCGCCGATCCATGTCACTGGCACAACCGCCCAGCAGAACGAGCACCAGCAGGCTAACGGATATACGCTTAAAGGCTGAAGGCATCATCACTGAACTCCTTTTGGTTGATCGGCGACAAGGCCCGGCGCGGCTTCAGCTTCTTGCTGCGCAGTACTCACGACAGTACCCACCGCCCAGTCAAGCAGGGTCAGGGGCGCAGGAAATTGCCATAGTGCCGTGTCATTCATCGGCTCGCGCACAATGGTTGGCGTCACGATGATGACCAGCTCGCTGTCAACATCGGACTTGCCGCTGGACTCGGCGAACCAGCCAATGACCGGCATATTGTGCAGTCCAGGGGTATAGTTTTCCTGCGAACTCAGATCCCTGGAAACAAGACCGCCGAGCACCAGCGGTTGCCCGTCCCTCAGGCGGGTAGAGGTTTCAAGACTGCGTACATTAAACGCGGATGTATTCAGATCACTGCCCGTACTGCCGGCTATCTGCCGGGTAAGCTGTGTATCGGGCGTGGAAATGGTGGGCGCCAGATCCAGTGTAATGCGGTCGTTCTCATCCACCATTGCCCGCACCTTGAGCTGCACCCCGAACGGCTTGAACTCGGTCCCGCTGAACACGCCCGATGTGTTGGTACCCACTTCATCATCGCCGGATAGCCCTGCAGGGGCAAAGGCAGTGGGTACCGGAACCTCGCCACCCACCTGAAATACCGCCGGTTCGCCCGCCAGCACCGTCATTGTCGGGCGAGACAGGGTACGGGAAATGCCTTCGTCCTCCATCAGGGAAAACAGCAGGTCAAATGCCAGGTCCGTGGTGCCGATCTGCAAGTTGTTGGTCAGGGTGCCGCCGAGTATCTGCAAGGCATTTTCCACGGTTGAGCTACCCGCCCCACGGGAGGACTGTCCACCCAGACCAAAGAGTCCATCGGAGCTGTAACCGTTCGTCACCAGGCTCATGTCCGGTCGCCAGCTTTTCATGCGACTGCGATTGATTTCATGCATTTGCACAGAGACGCGCACCAGGGGCACATCACGTACACTGATCATTGACAGGATGCGGCCCCCGGAGACAGACAACAGCTTCGAGCGGGCGATATTTGCGTCGATATCATTCGTCAACGCACCGGTGCTGCTCGCACCACCGAAATTTCCGCCGGACAAGCCCTGCTTGCTGCGACCGTTCAGTAGCGCCCCCGACTCATCTGCAATGGCCGCCACTGCATTCGCCGGATCAATGGCAGCATCGAAGCCAACAAACAACCGTGAAGCGACGTTCAGGATCCGGGTCAGACTCACCTGGTCCCGTACTTCGCCTTCCAGGACCAGGGTATCGTAGCGATCATCTTCAACATCGCCGCGTACCATGCGTCGCACGCGGACATCGCCACCGCCCAGGCTTTTGATGGCGTCCTGAATTTTCTTCGTGGTACTGCGAGGTAATTCATCCACCTGGATCAGGTTGATCACGGCGGAGGAAAGCGTATTCGAGGCCACCGGGTTGCCAACCCGCAAGTGATTATCGACTGGCGTCGGCATGCTTGCCGTCCCGGCAACGCTTCGCAATAACATGGCATCTGCCGATGCAGCACCGCCCTGCTGCCCCGCGTTGAGGTAATTGCGCGCCACTGCCTCGGCCGCCACACGGTATTTAACCGTCGGCACCTGACCTCGTAATACCAGTGCCGGCCGATCAGGGGCGGTTTGAATCACGATATTGGGATGGATATCGCGCAGTGCGCGCCGCAGAACAGACAGATCCTCACTGACACTGAACAGAAAGGTTTCACTGGTGTTGTCCACATACCAGACAATCAGGCTGGTGCGGCCCACCTGCTTGGCCAGGGCCAACAATTCATTACCACCAAGAATTTCGACCTCCAGCGTTTTATCCTGCCCAACAGCGACCCGCTCCAGGTCCTTGTTAAAGATCAGGCGCGCGTGCGTCCACTGAACCAGCTCACGCGTCGTCGACGATTGCCGACCATTGGCTGTTTCTACGGCCAGCAGCCCCTGATCGGCATAGAGTGCGCTGGAGAATGCCCAGCCCAGTACGGGTATTACGATGGCGAGATTGCGTATAATATTCAACATCCTTGCATCCACCTTATAATTTTGATGATTTGACAATGGGTTGCGGCAAGCTATTGAAGGCCGCAGCCAGACTCTTCACCGCGACGGCAACGCACAGGTCGCGTTCTGCGCATAGAGCTGGACATCTACCCGCCGGTTAACCGCCCGCCCCGACTCGGTCGCATTACTGCCTGCCGGTTGCGTTTCACCCACACCGTGACTGCGAATGCGATGCGCAGTTACCCCCAGCCTCAGCAGGTAGTCGGCAACACTACGGGCACGCTCTTCAGACAGGAGCTGGTTATAACGGGCGAACCCGCGACTATCCGCATGACCGACCACGTTGAGCCAGCTACAGGCGCCAGATTGCTTCATGCGCTGAGCCAGCAGTTCGAGGCGCCCGTGCGCATTGGTACCATCGAGAAAGCCTGACGGGACATTTAGCCCTGTCGTGGCCGACGCGGTGTCAAACAGAAATGTTTCCCGGGCGATTGTCTCCCCCTGCCCCCAGGGATAACCTGATGTATCGAATCCACAGTTATTGCTGTCTGCTGTATAAAAAGAATATGAAGAGGAACAGGACGACAAATAATCACGGATCCAGTCACTGTTCCGATAACCGGTTGCTATCGACTGACTGCGATGATAATTATCGGGCGCCGGTTGTGCATGGAACCTTGGGTGACTGACCAAACTGCTGCAGCCCGTCACCGTGAGCATCAGTACCAGAATAAATGCCTTTTTATATTTCATTGCTGTGCCCCAATCGCTAATTATTTCGGGTTCAATGCAGCACTTTCTATCCAAAGCCATTACTGATTAATACTGAATGGATACTTTGCTTCAGATTACAGGCCTAATGGCCGTCAGCTATCGAAGTGCACTGATATAAACACAGCACATCCCATGCCAACACAATGATGGAATCAGATTGAAAATTAGCCCAACCATTACAATAAGTTACAAATACCAAAAAATATTCATGGGTATAAAAATAGTAACATTTGCAAATCGGCAATATTTTTCGCAAATTGCAAACCGTTCGGTGGCGCAGTAGAAACCTGCGAATCAACAACGTACACAACCATTGAAAAACGGCCATCAGGCCGTTTTTTGGAGGGATAGATAGCTATAATGAAGATTATTTCCCGGATAGCCAGTGGCAAACCAGGATGAAATAGACACACCCTGAACAGCCAAGTCACTGTTTGTTAACCCGGGTTAATACATAAAAAAGATACTTCATCATTGGCCGCAGGCCAACGCGACCACCATTCTTCACCGGGGAAATCCAGCACGTACACGTACGTGCGCCCATTCTTGAAGGGTGAAAGGTGTGGGGCGACAGGCAAATAGGGAGGAAACCTATTTGCCAGCCAGGTTATTAACCCGGCGGGTTAATACATGAAAAAGGGATGTTTCATCATTGGGCCTTCCATTGAACAAGAAGGCCCAATGTGAACCCCATCCCTTCACCCGAGAGAATCCAGCAGGTCCACGTACATGCGCCCATACTTGAAGGGTGAAAAGTGTGGGGCGACTGGCAAATAGGGAGGGAACCTATTTTCCAGCCAGGTTAATAATACGATGCCTGGCAGGAACAATTCTTAAAGCCGGACGTGCACCGTTTTTCGGCTCAGGCCATTCACAATCTCCACCTGGCGATGCGTTGGCTGTGGGCTGATCGACAGCGGCGAGTCGAGTGCAGCGGCGTTGGAACCGTGCAGGACCAGCGAGACCTTTTCCCGTTCGCTGATACTCGCCAGCGGATATACATCCTGCGGGGCTACGGCCACTACCAGCGAAGCGCGGGTATCCACAGTTCTGGCAGAACGCGTCGACTGAGCCAGAGCTGCGAAGGCTCCATCCGTGGGTGCAGGCGTCTGGGCTTTGGGCGAAAGGGTGCCGATGAGCCGCACATCGCGTGCCACTGTACGAACGCCGGACGAGCCGCTGGCCAGCACATCAAACACATCGCCGCTACGCAGCTGAGAATGCGGAATAGTGCCTCGACGCGGTGACAGAGTATACAGCACGCGACCGACCGGAACCTGCTGCGAAAGCCAGCTTCGGGGCGGCGCCTGCAGGTCCGCAGCCTGAAAACGATCACCGTCCTTTTTTGCCCTAAGCAACAGTTTTCCCAGTACCTCGCCAGGATTGTCAATCCCGACCAGATCATTGCTGATGCGTCGTTGCGCCAGCATGTCGCGGCTGATCGTCTGGCCCGGCGTTAAGTCACCACTGGCGACCCAGGCCATCTGCGTTGACAGTCGCTCCACCTGCCGTACACCCAGCACACCGGCCAGCGCGGTTGACACTACGAACACCATGACCGCCGCCGTGGCACTGCCTGTTAGTTTGCGTTTCATGTCTGACCTCCATCGCGGTTGAGGCTAGCATTCTGAGCTGAGTGCTCTTGCATCAAAGCACTCAGCTCAGAACCCACCCGGCGTGTATCAAATCCAGGCCCTGCCCGGAACCAGGCAGGGCCTCTGTGCTTCAGGCAATTACGGCGTTACGGTACCGGCGGCATCCGCTGAAGCGGCACCCGGGCTTGCAGCGCCCAGAGCGGCACGACCTTCAACAAAGTCCTGTGTAACGAACTCAAATACCTCTGTATCACCTGCAACGCTATCGACAGCATCCACGAAGATGGAGCCGTCTACCGCCGCCGTGTTTTCTGCGTTGACGATACCCTGGAAAGCATAAGACTGATCCAGTGCACCAATCGCTTCAGCCACATCTTCCATTTCGGCCGTGACCGCATCACGCATTGTGACCAGGCCAATGACCATCCCCATGACCATAACGGTCACCAACAGTACCAACTCGGTGGTCATCACAAAACCGCCCTGCTTTTTAGTCTGTGCGTTTTTTTTGATTTCTGATTTCATGAGAATTTCCTTAGTATTTTAAATAAGAATTGTTAGCTGAAATCCAGCTTGGCTTTTCTATTTACATCTAAGTTACTGCACATGATGTGCCAATGACTCATAAATCAAAAAATTAATTTTATTTCTCTTATTTACAATGCCTTAGATGAAAATACACTTGAGTTTTAACAGCAACTATTCGTAACGCAATCGACATCTGGATGAAAATCTCATATGCAGGTGCGAAAAAAGAATCCACATGCAATTTGCGAAAATTTAAACCCATTATTAAACTGCCGGGTTGATATGAAACAGGCATGTTTCATCATTAGCCGCAGACCAATGCGAATCCCATCCCTTCACCCGAGAGAACCCAGCACGTAAACGTAATTTCACCCATTTTTGAAGGGTGAAAAGTGCAGAGTGACCGCCTATACGCATCCATGCGTACGCGGCATACGGTACTTCCTGCACATAACTGGCAAATAGGGAGGGAACCTATTTTCCAGCCAGGTGAATAGTAACACCATGAATAAATTTCGATGGAGGGAGGGAAATAAAACAGCGGAGCTGTGCCACACTGAAAAAATTAATTCTAACACCGCAAGCGCAACAGGTATAAGCTGCTAATCAGCTAGATCTAAGGCTAAACAGTGGTTCGAACTGTTCCGGTGGTACCGGTCGGCCGGTATAGTAGCCCTGTACCACATCGCAGTGCATTGCCCGCAAACACTCGAGTTGCTGTTCATGCTCAACGCCTTCGGCTACGATCTCAAGCCCCAGCTCGTGCCCAACATTAATAATTGCGCGCGCAATAGCCGCTGATGCTTCATCAGTATGTACCCGTCGAATAAAACTCATGTCGATTTTGAGAACCTGCACTGGCAAATCCTGCAAGTAACTCAGGGACGAATACCCCGTACCAAAATCATCAATAGCAATACGCAACCCCTGCTGCTTGAAAGCCGCCAGGTTTTCCGCAGCCTGGCTGTTGCTAGCGATAATGAGGTTTTCAGTCACCTCCAGCTCAACCCAGCCAAGGGAAAGGCCACGTTTATTGATGGACGCGATAAGCGTGTCGACGACGCCGGGTCTGTTCAGATAGCAGCCAGGCAAGTTTATCGAAATCGGCACTGTCTCCATACCTTGCTCTTGCCAGGTTTGCGCCTGGTCAAGCGCACGCTCAACTACCCGGTCCGTCAATGGCTCTAACAACCCGCACTCCTGCGCCAGGGGAATAAACTGCCCAGGCGACACCGGCCCAAACTCCGCCGGTTGCCAGCGAGCCAGCGCCTCCATGCCGACCAGCACAAGGCTGTCTAATGTATATTTAGGTTGATAATGCAGCTCGAGTTTATTGTCAGCAATGTCCCGTCGCAGCACCCGCTCCATTTCATGACGCTGCATCACATTTTGATGTACCTGGTCCGAGTAGCAGCCTATATCAATGTCAGCCCCCGCGGACCTGTCGTTGCAGGCCTGGGCTGCTGCGTTCAGCAGCATGTCGGCGTTTTTAGCCACCTGCGCCGACGTGGCCAGGCCCATGCGAAACTGCAGCACAAAATAGCTTTCATCAACGCTGTAACCCGCCACCAGCGCCTTGTACACCTGCAGCGCCAGCTGCTGCAGTGTCTGCAGCTCGCCGGGCCCGGACACCAGCAGAACAAACTCACTGTCTGACAGTCTGCCGGCCAAAATGTCGTACTCTGACTCCGCTTCAAGCACGTTCTGCAGCCGGTGAGCCACTTGCACTGAAAGCGCGCGCATCCCTTCTAATCCCAGCCGCCGGGACAGCGTACCGTAGTTTTCAATGACACAGCGGATAACGCCGGTACAGCGGTCAGTTGCTTTATCCTGCGCCACCCTGTTCGCCAGGATTTCATGCACCTTGGTCGCATTGGCCAGCCCGGTGACAGCGTCAAAACAGGCCAGCGCCAATATCTGTTTTTCTGCCAAATAGTGGCTAGTACAATCACGCATTACGCACAGGTACTGCCCGTTTTCACCCTGTAGCATTCGCACTTCAATCACATAGGGCTCATTGGCGTCATGCTCGGACAGAAAAAAACTTTGCCGGCCACCATGCAAACTCACCTCGCGCCAGGCGTCCAGCGCATCGGCCATCACGTCACCGGGGAGGATATCAAACAGACAACGGCCCACTTTCAGCTCTCGTCCGACATTTTCAGGTAACAGCGGCGCACCGCGACAGTCGCGTATGCAACCTTCTGCATCAAGCGTCAACAGTGCGTCGGGCGACTCGTCCAGCAAAACCTTCGTGGCCTGCCCCCCGTCCATTCTTGCATGTTCTGCCCGGCCCGTTTCCACCATCGGGGGTAACCGACGACGCAACAACTGCCAATTCACCGGTTTGATAACGTAATCTGTGGCACCACAGGCAAAGGCACGCTCAATCGAACCTTCGTCTTCCAGACCCGTGGCAATAACCACCGGCAAACCCAGCAGTTGCGGGAGCTCTCGAATGTGACGACAGGTCTCGAATCCATCTAGACCGGGCATGCACGCATCCAGAAGTACGGCATCACAACGGTTATCCGCCAGCCAGGCCAATGCGCCTTCACCACTACTCGTCTCACTGACATCGTGCAGGCTGGCACGCAATGCCTCCCGGGCGAGCATGCGCTGCATCCGGTTATCATCAACCACAAGTATATGGAGGCACTCGGTACTGGATAAGTGATCGCGGGCAGCGGGCGGCTCGCTTTCAGCCGCCGAGGCCACGTTTGCGGAAGATAAAATCGGGTTGCTGGCGACCATGATGAGTATCCTCGCTATAGAATCGGTAGGGTTCGTACCTTTCTTCAGCGAAATTTGTGCCAACTAAATTACACAATAAATACAATAACTTATAAAATAAAATTATCATTAAGAATGTTCTTTCGCAAATTGCAACGCTATCTGGATCCCATGTGCAAACTTACCCTGGATTCAGGCATTCAATTCAAGGCTCTCTGCCTCCTGCCGACCCCATTGCTGTTTTTTACGATAGATCGTGGATGGACTAATCTCGAGAAAGGCCGCCGCCCGCGGAACGTTGCCCTGGCAGTGCGAAATGGCATGTTCAATGATCCGTTTTTCACTCAACCAAAGCGGTTCAATGGAGTGCTGCGAGTGACCTGCAGTGGCCTCTGGGGCAGCCTGCTCCTCACCGGAGTCTGAGACAGGCGTAGCCGTGTCGGAATGGGCTGCAAACACCTGCATATCGCTGGCGACGACCCCGTCCAGCGGTGTAGGCAACATCTGTGGTTCAACCCACTGGGCATCGTTCAACACCACAATATTGCGAATAACATTACTGAGCTCACGTACATTGCCAGGCCAATCGTAACTCTGGAATATCGCCTCGACGTCTGGCGTAAAGCCAATAAAGTCGCGCTGTTCATCAGCACTGTATTCCTTGAGCATGGCCCTGGCGATCAACAGGCAGTCGTGGCCCCGATCGCGCAACGCCGGCATCTGTACCGGAATAACATGCAGCCGGTAATATAGATCTTCCCGGAAGCGGCCAGCGCGGACCTCTTCCAGCGGATCACGGTTAGTGGCGCAGACAAAGCGCAGATCCGTCTGAATCTCAGTATTCCCCCCCACCGGGGTAAAAGCACCTGACTGAATAAAGCGCAACAGCTTGCTTTGAAGATCCAGCGGCATTTCGCCAATTTCATCCAGAAAAAGTGTACCTCCAGCAGCACGTGCTGCCGCCCCTTCACGGGCGGCATTGGCACCGGTAAAGGCCCCCTTCACATGGCCAAAAATCTCGCTTTCCAGCAAGTCATGTGGAATCGCTGCGCAGTTCAAGGCAACATAAGGTTTTGCGGCCCGCTTGCTTTGTGCATGTAGCGCCTCGGCGCAGAGCTCCTTGCCTGTGCCACTTTCACCGCTGATAAATACTGTTGCCCGGCTCCCCGCTGCGCTCTCAATGATGCGATAGACACTCTGCATGGGCAGACAGGCTCCGACCATGCCGTGGAAATGATCACGGGTGCAACTTTTCTCATACTCATCGACGATCTGGGTCAGGCGACGTCCCTTGAGCGCATTCTGGAGTGTCACCAGCAAACGCGCTCGCTCAAAGGGCTTGGTAAGGAAGTCACTGGCACCGAGCCGCATGGCATCCACGGCAATATCTACAGAGCCATGTGCGGTCATCAGGACAACCGGCGTCAGGCTATCTTCGAGCCTCAGCTCCCTGAGAATATCGAGCCCTGAACCGTCCGGCAGGCGTACATCGACCAGCAGCAGCTCAAAACGGCTTTCAGCCTGAAGCCTGGAGGCATCAGCCAGGCTATGTGCCAGCGACACCTGAAAATCCGCGGCAAGATAGCTTCGGTAGACGAGTGCGGTGGATTTGCTGTCTTCTACCAGCAGTATATGGGGCCTGATCGAATTACTATTATCCTGCACTCTGTATCCTCCCATGCCGGATCCGGCATCATTACCTGGCTCGGCACTTTCCACCAAAACCTGTCACTGTTATTCACGCCTGGCAACCCATCTGCTGCATGGAAAAGCCCTGATACTCGTGCAAAGTATCAGCCAGAATCACCAGCAAATCCTTGGCCAGGGCCTCCAGTTTTTCCGGATCAGGCGACGCTCTGCCACAGCGCTCAAGTTCTCGCGCAGCATTCTGAAGCCGGAAGGCGCCGAATGTACCGGCACAGCTTTTCAGAGTGTGAGCACTTTCAGTGAGCGCCTTCTGGTCAAGCGATGTCACGCCCTCTTGAATCTCTCGGATACATCCCTCGATCTCCTCGCAAAACATCTGCAGCATGCCTGGCAGAACTGAAACCGATGTATCTTTAACCAGCTGTTCCAGCACCGATACTTGCAGCAACGGAGCCGTCGCAACAGTATTTTCCAATACAGGGGATTCCTCACTGTTATATCGTTGCTCACAGAAATAAGCGACCCGCTCCAGCAGCCTGCTGGTATCGTAGGGCTTGCTGATGAACTCATTCATGCCAGCTGCCAAACACCTGTCTATCTCTGAACGCTCGGCATTCGCTGTCAGCGCAATGACAGGCGTATTCGCATTAGGTCCCGACTCATCTCGCAGACGTATTACAGCATCAAGACCATTTAGACGCGGCATGCGAACATCCATCAAAATAACGTCAAAGGACTCCCTGGCCGCCTGATCAAGCGCCTCCAGGCCATCAGCAGCCTCGGTCACTTCGTATCCGCGGCTCTCCAGCAGTATCTTCGCTATCCAGCGGTTGGCAGCTACGTCTTCAACCAGTAGCACTCGGCCAGGACTTGTATCCTCACTCGACAGGAGATCACTCTGGCTGGAATCATCCTCAGCTTTAGCTTCGCCGCATATAAAATTGAATAGTTCAGTGCAGCTAATCGGCTTGGTGAGCCGGACAGCTGCGTCCAGGATCCCAGGCAATGTCTCCTGAACACGACACATCACCCCCACTCTTCCACACCAGCGTTGCAGTATGGAAACGGATTCGGGTGCCTTTAACTCATCAAGCACTGATTCGTCGATCACCAGACAGCAGTCAGCCATCATTGCAGGGGGTATATCCTGAACCCAGCGGCTCAAGGCACCGAATCCGGCGCCCCCCCGAAACGGTATATTCAGACTGGCCAGGTTATGTTCAAACATTGTGCGCAGGGCATCATTCGTGCTCAACATGCATAACGCCAACCCCTCTGAGGCTTGCATGCAAACCTGCTCAGCATCACAAAACTCGGCAGGCAGAGAAAAATGAAAACAGCTGCCCACTCCTGGCTTGCTGTCAACGATGAGCGTTCCCCCCATCATTTCCACCAACCGCCGCGCAATGGTCAACCCCAGCCCCGTTCCACCATATCCCGTATCCCGAGTCGCATCCACCTGTTCAAACTCTTCGAAAATGGCACTTTGCTGCTCTTCGGGTATACCGACACCGGTGTCTTTCACACTGATTTTGAGGTGCTCCAGGCCATTAACTTCGATTCGCTCGGCAATAACGGCAATAACACCCTGAGACGTAAATTTAATCGCATTATCGACAAGCACATTAATGACCTGGCGCACCCTGGCCGGATCAATGAACACTTTGCCCGACGCCGCCGGCATCACATGACACACAAGATCCGGAGCCTGGCTCCCCATGTGTCCCTGTGCCGCACAGAGCACATCGCCAATCAGTGTTTCGACACGCGACTCAGAGTTAGTGATTTTCATGTACCCGGCATCTATTTTGGAAAAATCGAGCACTTCGTTAATCACCGAAAGTAATGCCGCCCCACTGCTTTGGGCCGTTTGCAGCAGACGTTGCTGATCCGCATCGTTCGCCCTTTCGAGCAGCATGCTCACCGCTGCCAGCACCGCGTTTAGTGGCGAACGAATCTCGTGACTCATATGCGACAGGAAGCGCGATTTTGCCAGGGAGGCATTTTCAGCCGCCTCCTTGGCATCAATCAATTGCCGCTCGGCCTGCTGGCGCGCTCGAATATCACGCAAAAAGGCAGTAACAAGACGTACCCCATCACTCTCCGTGGCGACCAGCGACATTTCTACCGGAATCCGAGTACCCTTTTCACACAGCGCCTCGACCTCCACACGGCCTCCGATCAGGGGCCCTGCGCCGTTTTTGCGGAAGTGCGCCATACCCTTGTAATGAGCGTCCCTGAACTCTTCAGGGATAATATGCTCCGCCATGCTCTGGCCCAGCATGCTCGAGCGCGGCCAGCCGAAAAGGCGCTCCGCAGCCCCGTTGTATTCAACCACCACACCATCGACATCCACCGTGATCAGCGCATCCAGACTTGCATCCGTTATCATGGCCTTAATCTTGTGGGAACGACGTATCTCGGCTTCCAGCTCGCGGCTCGCGGTAAGGTCACGTATCAATACAACACAGAATCGCTGCCCTTCGATATCCAGAGCTGAAGCAGAAAGGTCAACCGGAAAGAACGTACTATCCGGCCGATGCCCCATCATCTGCTGGCCAGTGCTGCAAATTGGGGACGCCCCGGTGTTCAGGTCACCGTCGATATACTGTTCATGCCAGCCCTGCTCCAGGCCGGATATCAAAACACCAACATGCTGTCCAACCAGTTCGTTCTTGGCATAACCGAACAGACGCTCTCCTGCCCGGTTTATCAGGTGAATCAACCCGTTTGCATCGATCGTGATGATACCGTCGGAGACCGATTCCAATACCGTGCGCAGGTAACGTTCATTTTGCGCATTAAGATCACTGAGCGACTGCACCTCAACGATCTTGCCCGCCAGCTTGCGCTGCTTGCTTTCCAGCGACGCCAGCATGGAGTTGAAAGCCCTCGCGGTCATTGCCAGCTCATCCTGGCCGGTCACCTTCATGGAGGCCGTTTGCACACCATTTGCCACATCCTCGGAATACCGCTGCAACCACCCCAGCATCTGCGTTAGCCGCCACCCGAGCCACCATGAGACAAGCGCCAGTAATATAAGTCCAGCCAAGGCAATAAACGCCAGCCACAACCCCGCTTCCTGCAAGCGCTGTAAAATCCCGAGGCGATGGTATCCCAATCGTATTTCGCCAAACTGTAGTGCCCCGGCACGTATATCGGTCCGGATATCCAGCACATCGTCATTCAGCGCCGGGGCAACGGCGGTATCTTGCCCTGTTGCGATACCGGCATCGCCGGTATAGGAGGCCAACAAACCCCGCGCGTCTGAAACGGTAATGTAAGCGATCTGGGGCAGTACCTTGATCTGGTTTACCATATCCGTCAGTGTCGCCAGGTCGGTAGAAATGACCGCATCGGTCGCCATCGTAGCAAAGATCTGACTTGTATCACGCGCACGCGAGCGCAGGTCCTGCTGACTCCAGGCGTTAAGGTAATACATGGCGAGCCCGACCAGCAGCGCAAAAACACACGCCTGGATCAGCACTATACCGATGATGATTTTTAATCTGAAAGACACCTTCTCCCTCCTGAAGCCACCTGCGCGGCCTCACCAAACACTGCCGTTAGGGATCCAGGCGGTGGATATGCAGATCCCGCACATCATCCCAGTCCGCGTCATTCGCTTCCTCGAATCCGGATATTTTCAGCGGCTCCAGCAAGGCCTGTCCGGCGGGGTCCTGCGCCAGGCTGATCAGTGCCCGTCGCAGCCGGTGACGTTTATCCCCATCAATGTTCGGGTGCGTTGCAATGGGGTGAGGTGTGTAACCCGGTGACGTCCAGAGGATTTTCAACTGATCCCTCACTGACGGTTCAACAGCACTAAAGGTTCGCAGTATTCCGCCACCGGCCTCATACCGCCCAGAAGCGACGGCGCGATAAACCGCATCATGGGATAACACATAGGCCTGCTTCCCAGGCGTGGCGACCTTTGCCAGATTGGCCTGTGTCACCACACTGGCGGCAAAGGCGGCGGGCGCAGGGTAGGCAAGCTCGAGCCCCGCAAGCTGTGCCAGGTCCGTGATGGTCGACGCCCGACGCACCACGTAAATCCCGTGAATCTGTACGTCCTTAGCCTTAGCCAGCGCTTCGTATCCATTGGTATCGTGGAACACAGTGTAGTGGTAGGGGTTCATGTAGGCGAGATCATACGCCCCCTCATGCAGCCTTTTCTCGTACGTCGGAATATCCGGCGCCGTGGCAAACACAAGCGGGATGCCCGATCGACGTGATACCTCTTGCAACAGGGGCATCCAGGCCTTTGCCAGCTTGAGGGAGCTTTGCTGTGGTACCACCCCCAGAGTCAGTGGAGTGACGGCGGCAGTTGACTGTTCATCGGCACTGACTGGCAGCGCGCACAACACACTCAAAACCAGTGCCAGCCCCCAGTGCACCCCTTGCTTTTCAGCTTTCATCCAAATATCTCCTCACTGCATGCTCTGAATATCTGTTCTCAAACTGACAGTCAAAAAACATGCCGATATTATCCTTTGCATAACTAATTGATATTGTTGATATAACTCATGGACTCATTGCTAAGAAAATCTCAGTATCAAAAGTCGTTGCAATCTGCGACGCAAACAGCGACTCGACACCCAAGCTTTCAGCGCATTCTCATGGGCGCCCTCGCGGGTCTCGTACTGGCCTGGCAGCTGTCCCTGAAAACCCTGGCCGAAGCTGCCGTTGTGCGGGCCGACTGAACCCGCTGGCGAAGGACCGCCTTGCCCGCGCTCTGTTGATTCGACTCGACATACAGGCACGCCAGCACAAACACACTGGCTTTTCGGGTCCGCTCGTTTTAGCCTTGGCGGCTTTTACCGATCGAGCGTTCATGCATGGCGACATTTGGCCACACATGGTGGGGCGAGCAGTGGCTCAGCGCCTTCAATGGCATTGATGATACTAATCGCCTGCCCCGCGGACGGCGCTATGCCGCCAATGGCTCGGTGCTGCGTATTGAAATCCAGGGCAATCGGATCGATGCCAGGATACGGGGAAGCCGGCGCACGCCCTACAAAGTCGCCATCAGTCTCGCGGCATTCAGTGCCGAACAGTGCCAGCAGCTATTAGCGGCGGTCAGCGACGACCCCGCGATTCTGTCCCGGCTGCTGAGCCGGCAATTGCCGCACCCGGTGCTGGATATCGCCCGCTCACTCGACATTCAACTGTTTCCCAGGCGCTGGCATGATATGCGGGCCAACTGCTCCTGCCCGGACTGGGCCATGCCGTGCAAGCATATCGCCGCCGTGATCTACCTGATTGCCAATGAAATCGACAAGAACCCCTTCCTGGTGTTCACCTTGCACGGACTCGACCTTGCCAAAGCGCTGGAAGCCCAGGCAGGCGGGCGGCTGGAAACCCTGGAGGCGTTGCCAAGCGTGCTGCAAAGTTGGGCGGATGCGCCGGCCATTCAGGGCTGGCAGCCGAGCGGATATGAAGCCTTCGACGCTATCGATCTGACAGCGATACCGCCGCTGCAGGACAAGATTCTGACGCTGCTGCCCGCAAAGCCGCTGTTTTATCCGAAGGACTTTCGCGCCACCCTCGCCAGCCAGTACAAGCGCACGGCCCGCGCAGCCGCACGCTTTGACGCCGAACCGACACAACCCTGGATGGGCGCCGATCAAGTGCCCGACCTGACATTCGTGATTGACGAAAACGGCCACTTGCTGCACACGCTTGTCAGCAATGAGTCGTACAGCAGCCCCGAGGCAACACTGGATACCTGGCTGCAGCGCCTGCGGGACGTGCCGCCGGGCCTTGAGCCCTACCTGTCCGAGCCGCTGCTGCTCTGGCGCCTGCTGTTGCGCGTGGCGCTAAAACTGACTGCACAATGTGCCTATGTGCCGGCCGTGCTGAACAACAGCACCGGCGAGACGCTGATACACTGGCGCGCCGCGACCCACAGCGAACCGGTGCAGGCGCTGATGAGCGCATTGCATGCGCTCTGCCCGCCGGACCTGGTGCTGCTGCAAGACAGGCCCAAGCAACGCCGCAAGGCACTCCTGCTGCACGCCGACGCGCCGACCCAGATTCAGGCCGCCCTGCAGTTGCTGCTGGGACATTTCATTGCCAGGGGCTACGGCGCTGCAGCGCCCTCCGCTGCCTGCGCCCCCATCGAACAGTTGTTTTTCGCCGCCCAGCCACAGCGATTCGAGCGCTTTGAAAACGCCGAAACGCCCGGGGTCATCCGCCACTGGCTGAGTCGTCTCTCCCTGGGCGCACGGCCCCACCGGCTCTACCTGCAGGTGGAAGAGCGCCCGCTGGACCGACTGAGCGTGGATATCCGCATCGAACAAGGCAAGCAATTGCAACGCCTGGATGCCCTGCTGGCAGCGCCCGGGCTGTCCCGCATCCAGCAGATGCAGGTGCTGGCGGATCTGGCGGTACTGGCGGACTACCTGCCCCAGGTCGAGCAGCTCTATCGCAGCGCTGACCGTATCGCCGAACTGGACTTCAGCCTGGAAGCGTTCACCCCGGTCTTTCGCCAGACCCTGCCGGCACTGCGCATGCTGGGTATCCAGGTGATCCTGCCCAAGGCGCTGCGCGATCTGGCCCAGCCGCGCCTCAGCCTGTCTGTCTCCGACAGCGGTAGCGAGGCCGCTGTCAGCTATCTGAACCTGGATCAGCTGCTGCAGTTCGACTGGCAGATCGCCATTGGCGACCAGCGGGTGTCCATCAGCGAATTCCGCCAGCTGCTGCACAGCTCCAGTGGCATCGTGCGGCTGCTGGACCAGTACGTGATGGTCGACGATAGCCAGCTGCAGCAATTGATGTCGCGCCTGGATGCGCTGCCTGAGTCGCTGTCGCGTTTCGAACTGCTAAAGGCCGGCCTGGCCGGGGAGCTGGACGAAACCCAGGTGGATCTCGGCGGCGGTGCCAAGGCCCTGTTTGATCAGCTGTTGCGCCAGGAGCCCGCGCCCCTGCCCGCAGGGCTCAATGCAACGCTGCGCCCCTACCAGCTACGGGGGTACGAATGGCTGGTACAAAATGGCCGCAGCGGCTTTGGTGCGCTGCTTGCCGACGATATGGGCCTGGGCAAAACGCTGCAGGTCATCGCCGCCCTGCTGCACCTGAAGGAAAGCGGGCAACTGGAGCACGGCAAGGCACTGGTGGTTGCGCCCACCTCCCTGCTGACCAACTGGAGCCATGAGATCGCCCGCTTTGCCCCGGGCCTGCGCGTGCAGACCTACCACGGCGCCAGCCGTAACCTGGCGTTGGCGGAACACGACGTCATTCTCACCAGCTATGGCCTGGTGCGCACAGACAGCAAACAGCTTGGCAAGCCCAACTGGCGCGCGCTGGTGATCGACGAGGCGCAGAACATCAAGAATCCCGGCAGTGCCCAGACCAAAGCCATCAAGAAACTGCGGGCGGATATCCGCATCGGCATGAGCGGCACCCCGGTGGAAAACCGCCTGATGGAATACTGGAGCCTGTTCGATTTTACCAACCGTGGCTACCTGGGCAGCCAGAAACAGTTTCGAACCGAGTTTGCCAACCCTATCGAGCAAGACCGCGACCAGGACCGGCTGGAGCGCTTTCGAAAAATCACCGGCCCCTTTATTCTGCGGCGGCTCAAAAGCGACCGGCAGATCATCAGTGACCTGCCGGACAAGATTGAAAGCAACCGCTACTGCACCCTCAGCACCGAGCAGGCGGCACTGTACCAGAGCACCGTCGATACGGTGATGGCGGATCTGCAGGCCAGTGACGGCATCGAGCGCCGCGGCATCGTCTTCAAGCTGCTCAATGCCCTGAAACAAATCTGCAACAGCCCGGCGCAGTTCCTCAACCAGGGTCAGGCCCTGGTGGAAGATTCTGGCAAGCTGGCGGCCTTTATGGAAATCATGACCGAGCTGGATGGCTGCGGCGAAAAAGCGCTGATCTTCACCCAGTACACCGGCATGGGCGATCTTCTGGTCGACAGTCTGCGCCGGCAGTTCGGCTGGGAAGTGCCTTTCCTGCACGGTGGCTTGTCACGCAAGCAGCGTGACGAGATGGTGGACCGGTTTCAGAACGAGCGCGGCGTGCGCGCCATGATCCTGTCGCTCAAGGCCGGCGGCACAGGCCTGAACCTTACCGCCGCCAGCCAGGTGATCCACTATGACCTGTGGTGGAACCCGGCCGTGGAAGCCCAGGCCACGGACCGTGCCTACCGTATCGGCCAGCAGCGCGCCGTGCTGGTGCACCGCCTGATCACCGAAAACACCTTCGAAGAGAAGATCGACGCCATGATCCAGAGCAAGAAGGAACTGGCGGACCTTAGCGTGGCCAGCGGCGAGCAGTGGATTACCGAGCTTTCCGACACCCAGCTGCGCGACCTGATCGCCCTGGGGACACCGGCACCAGGCGACTAGGCCGAACCGGTGCCCGAATTTCACAGATCGGCCCATAGCCCTGTAGAATCCACGGCTCCTTCCCTGTGTACCCGGGCGCCGTTATTTCTGCCATGAATATTGAAACACTGCTCGAACAGCCTGCCGCCGATACCGCCCTGTCGCCGCTGCAACAGCGCTTTGACCGGCTGCGCAAAAACCTGGCGCGCGAAGAAAAAAAGCGCGAAAAGCTGGTGCGCGAGTTGGATGAGCTCGGCCATATCTACGTAAAACAGGTGCTGCCACGGCTGAAGAACAACCACCGGATGCTGAAAACCCTGCTGTTGCGCCTGATCGACTTTTCACAGCGCAAGAACCTGCGCCAGTGGCACCGCGAAACCCTGGAGTCCTGGCTGTACGAACTGCTGGAGCAGGTGGCACTGTACGACCGCAAGGACGCCGCCGCCATCGCCCAGCAGTACATGCGCACCCAGCTGGACACCTTTGGTACCTCGAGCCATATCCCGCAGCCCCAGGCGCTTGGGCCGGGTGCGGACGACACTGAAAGCGACATTTCAGACGGCGACGGCGCATCGCAACACGGAACCGCTGAAGACAGCGCCACTTCGAAAGAAAAACCGGAAGATACGCAGGGCGCCTCTCAAGAAAGGGAAAAGGAAACGGAACAGCAGCACAGCCAGCCAGCTGACAACACAGGCGCAGGTAGCGCCCCGCCGCTGGACGACAAATGGCTCAAGCAGCTGTTCCGACGCGCCGCCCAGGCACTGCACCCGGACAGGGAACAGGACCCGGCACAGCAGGCCCACAAGGAAGCCCTGATGACCGAGCTGCTGCAGGCACGGGACAACAACGACATGATGGCGGTGCTGGCACTGTACCAGCAACACGTCGCCACCGATGCGCTGCAGATCCCGGAGTCCGCCTTCGAGGCACTGTGTCTGTCGGTGCAGGCACAAATTCAACGCGTGCAGCTGGAAAAAAACGACTACATCCAGTCAGATCCCCAGCGTGCCTTTATCCACTACCACCTCTACGCCGATAGCCGCCGCAAGCAGGTGCAAAACCTCGACCGCCTGCTGGATCGCATCCGCCTGATGCGCCTGCAGATCCCCGGCGTGCTGGATGAACTGCGTACCCTCAAGGACCTGAAGCGCGAGCTGCAATACCGCCAGCAGGATCGATTTTAAACCCTGCAGCCGACGACTGCGCAGCAAGCAACTCAGACTAACGACCTAGCGTCGAAGCGCCGCCCCCAGCAGGCTGAAATAACGGCCAAAGGCGGCATTGATGCGTGCGCGCTGCTCGCCCTGGGGATAGAGGCCACGCTTGGCCTCAGCCGAGGCCCGGGTACCCTTGACCAGGAAACTGTTGCGAATGGCTGCGTCCTGTACAAAGGCTTCGAAGGCCCGGGCACAGAGTTCTTCCGGCTGGCTGTAATAAACCGTGCCCAGCACCCTGTCTTCCAGCGCCGATACCCGAAACAACTCGCTCGGCCCCTCCCCCGACTCATCCAGCAGGATGCAGCGAAAGCATTCCGACAGGCAATCGTTCAGCGGGTGGGGCACCGGGGTGGCATCACTCAACCAGGCCTTGGAGGCAAACATGCTGGCGGGCACATCGCTGAACGCCTTGTCGCCCAGGTAATGATCAAAGGCATGAAACCACTCATGGGCAATACTGCCAGGGCCGGCGTTCTTGGCCAGTGCAAAGCAGCGCTGAGCCGGGTCATAGTGCGCCGCCACGCCAGGGCGCCCACCGATACCGTATTGCAGTGACAGGGTGCCGCGCAGTGAAACGAGCAATTCTGGCCCCTGCAGAATGGCCATTAGATCTGCCAACGCACCGTAGAAAAGCCCCGCCGCCCGCGCCTGTTCGTCCCGCGTGACCCAGCGCCCGATCTGGATGGAGCGAAAGTCGAACCTGCGCCGGATATGAACAAAGGTGATAGACTCGCTGCCGTGTGGACTTTGCTCACCGCGGAAAGCTCCACCGAGCTTCATCTCACTCATGTTATTCCTGATTAAAAATTACTGTGGCAGCGATGCTGTATACCTTCAACAGTAAGGATCGGGACCTCGAGTACAGCCTTATCAACTCCGCCCACTCTACGGGAGCAGCTATGGGCCAGAGTTTACCGCATTACACGCGCAATTAAGTGCCAGCCTGGTTTCAAAGTGCCTGTGCTTCGGCACGATAAAGCCCGGTCAGGTATACTGCCCGCCTTCCCTTGCTCACTGATTAGCACACCGACGATACCATGAAAAAAACTGATGCCGTACGCACCCACAAGGCCGAGCTGCATGGCCGCAACCCGCACCGGGGCCGCTATGACTTTGCCGTGCTAACCAAGGCAAGCCCGGCATTGGCGCCCTTCGTGCAGCTAAACCGGTTTGGCAACGAGTCCATCGACTTCGCCGATCCAGGCGCCGTGAAGGCGCTGAACCAGGCCCTGCTGAGTCATTTTTACGGCGTGGACTTCTGGGACATCCCGCCGGGCTTCCTGTGCCCGCCAATCCCCGGCAGGGCCGATTATGTGCACTACCTAGCCGATCTGCTGGCAGAGTCAAATAACGGCGTGATCCCCCGCGGCCGCATGGTGAAGGCACTGGATGTCGGCATTGGTGCAAACTGCGTGTATCCCATTATCGGCAACCGTGAATACGGCTGGCAGTTTGTCGGCTCCGACATCAACCCGGTCGCCGTGGGCACGGTACAGGGTATCGTGCGCTCGAACCGCTGCCTCTCGGGGAAAATCACCGCCCGCCTGCAGAAGCAACAGAACCAGATTTTTAACGGCATCTGGAAAGCAAACGAACACTTTGACGTCACCCTGTGCAACCCGCCCTTCCATGCGTCGGAAGCGGCCATGAATGCGGAATCCGACCGCAAGTGGCGCGGCCTTAAAAAGGAGCAGGCACCAGCCAAAACACCCAAGCTGAATTTCGGTGGCCAGGCAGACGAGCTGTGGTGTGACGGGGGTGAAGAAGGCTTTATTTGCCGCATGGTGCAGGAAAGCAAAGCCTACGGCGAGCAGTGTTACTGGTTTACATCCCTGGTGGCCAAGCAGTCCAGCCTCGCGGGTATCCAGCGAGTATTGGGCCAGGTCGGCGCGACACAGGTACGTATTGTCGAAATGGCGCAGGGACAAAAAATCAGCCGCTTCATCGCCTGGAGCTTTCTCACCCCCGAGCTGCAGGATGAGTGGCGGGAAAGCTACTGGGCACCGCTGAGCTAAGGGCAGCGATGCTGCACAGGCACTCTACTCCCCTGTACCCGCTGCGGTGCAGGGTTCCTGCTCAATCAGGAGTTACGCAACCTTCGCCAGGTTGATGACGCCCCCCCTGGCACGGCCAGATAGCAGCAGTATATTCCCGCCCCCAGACAAAAAATTGACCTCGGTCAAGGTGATTTCTCAACCGTCCCTGCTACTGCGACAAAGAACCAAAATAAATTCATCTATCTGCACCGTTAACCGACAACGGGACGCCTGGAATGAAATCGCATCCTGTGCCGATGTTGCAACCCCGAGGGCGTGTAGCGACTGCACCAAAATATATTGCAAACAGGTTACTTAAGGCAGGCTTAAGCAACAAATATTTACACTATCGATAACAAAAGACCCGAAATTAATAACAAATAATCATGTGATATCGATAGAGCTTCCATTTAATCACCTGCAATACCAACCCTTGAAAGCACCTGAACTCATATATCCATACAGGTTAAAATTTCTCACGATTAGGCCATTGACGCACTGCAATAAAACTCTATAATCTCGCGCCTCTCTAGGGAGTTACGCGCCACTGTCAGACACTATCGGCGCCGCTCCGACAGCCTATCTGGGCCAAGCAACTTACTTTTATTAACCTTATACACGGCAGGGCAGCAGCGCCTCATGGCACACTCGCAACCACAACTCCACCTGGACCCCGAGCTTCTCGAAAAACTCCTGCACGGAGCGATTCTTCTATCGTTTGGACTGGTCCTGATTCACTGAGTCCTGCCCACTGCATTGGATCGACAGTATTCGGCGCCAGTCCCGGTGCAGATAGCAATTGATTCTGCCCCTGGCACGCACCCAGACCTTGCTTTTGGCTGCGTACTTGAGCATTAGCCATGGAAACAGAGCGAATCCATCAGTTGCTAACACCATGCTGCCAGCGACTCCTGCTTTAACAGGCTATTGAAAGACGAACTGCGCTGCTATCGTGGCGTTCAAACCCGTCTCACTTGCTTCGCCTGAACGCACTTTAGCGCGGCCCCGCAGGGGCTGCCTGCCAAGCTCCAAACAAAAAGCCTCGACCTGATAATCGAGGCTTTTTTGTTTGCGGGTTATAGGCCCTGTACACCACCGCGGCGCCGAGATTGCCAATCCATGTGACAAGCCACCTCCTGCCCAGAAAAACTTATAGCCTCCTACCCAGTAGCCTGGGCTCAAGCCGTTTATCTGCGACTTTTCCGCTGCGCGCCACCGTACTCGACACGACTTTGCAGCTTGCTCTAAACTACAGGCTCAGTGGCACAGTACACCTTCAGCCCAGTTTAGATTTTCCACCCCCGGTGCTTTGGTTTAAGTGAAACTGATCAGGCGACAACTACCCTGACACCGGGGGCCCCATCAGAAGCGGCATTGGTACAAAGAAACGGCAGATGCTCAGATACCTTTCGAGCACCCTGTACAGCCCAGACAAACCGGTAAACAAGGAGCTACGGAACCAAGGATGGCAACCTCGATAACACAAGCAGCCTGTACCCTCATCGAAACGCCAAGCCTGGAAACAGCGGGCCTGCCAGAAGAGTCCGCAGCCCTTTCAACAGACGCAATTCTGTCGGATATATTGCATGCCGTACGTCTGAACTTCGGTATGGACGTCGCGTTTATCTCAGAGTTTAACCAGGAGCAGCGCAGTTTTCGCTTTGTAGACGCCGAGAACCTCGCAACTTGCCCTATCGCAGTCGGCGACTCGGGCCCTTTGGAGCAGAGCTACTGCCAGCGCGTGGTAGATGGAAGGCTGCCTGAGTTGATTCGAAATGCCCAGGAAATCCCCGAAGCCTTAACGCTGGCGGCCACGACCCAATTGCCGGTTGGCGCTCACGTTAGCGTGCCAATTCACTTTGGTGACGGCAGCCTGTTCGGCACTTTCTGCTGCTTCAGCAGTGAACCCAATGAGTCCCTGAGCGAGCGAGATATCCTCAGCATGCGCCTGTATGCCAAGCTGTGTGGCACGTTGCTGGAGCGGCTTACGTTAGAACAGCGCCGTATTGATGTACGGGTCCAGCGCATGCAATCGGTACTGCGCAACAGGGAACTGAGCATCGTTTATCAGCCGATCTACTGCCTGTCACGCAATAGCATTCTCGGCTACGAAGCCCTCAGCCGCTTCCATGCCGAGCCGATGCGCCCCCCCGATAAATGGTTCGCGGAAGCCCAGGCTACCGGGCTGCTCGGTGACCTCGAGTGCTGCGCAGTAAGCCTGGCGCTATCCGGGCTACCGGAGCTGTCTGCCAATTGCTACGTTGCTGTGAACGTGACACCGGAAACGATACTGAGTTGCCCAGCAATGTTAGACCTGCTGGCGACTAACCCCGGACGCACAGTACTGGAACTCACCGAGCATGCGTCAATCGATGACTACACCCAGATCAGACAGATACTTGAGCCGCTGCGAAAGCTCGGATTGAAACTGGCGGTGGACGACGCAGGCGCAGGCTATGCAAGCTTTCGCCATATTCTGCAACTCAAACCCGATGTCATAAAGCTCGACCGCAGCCTGATCAGCGGTATTGATCACAACGAAGGCTGCATGGCCCTCGCGGCTGCACTCATTGTTTTTGCAGAAAAAACCGGCAGCAAGATTGTCGCAGAAGGCGTCGAAACCCAGGCGGAAATCGATGCACTAAGACAGCTGAAAGTCGACATGGCCCAGGGGTTCTTCCTCTGCAAACCAAAGCCCCTGGCTGACGTACCCAAATAACTCCGCAGTCGTCAAAACGGGTCAAAGCTGCGCTTCGACAAATCCCGTTTTGACCCTACTATTACATGGGGAAACCCCACACTACCATCGGCGATACCGCGTTGATGTGCAGGGATGCACGAATGCCGCGAGAGCAGGGATGCTCGGGAGCGGCCGCTACTGGGCGCGTGCTGCGGATAAAGAGCGGATGGGACCAGGTGGCTTTTTTGCGGCCTTACATTTTTTTCAAATCCCACATACAAAAACGCCCCAACCAGAGGCTGAGGCGTTTTCGTTGAATAAATGCTTGGCGCCTCGGCGCTGCGCTTGAGCCGTCCCGCGGGCCCATAGGCCGCGGTCGTCAAAACGGGTCAAAGCTGCGCTTCGACAAGTCCCGTTTTGACCCTACTATCACATGGCAGGGCGGCCGCCAGCGGCGCTGTCTACCTGCCCCATGTGAGGGTCATCGCCAGCGTCGATCCAGAACGGAAAAACCCCGGCCTCTGCGAGACCGGGGTTTCCGTTATTAAATGCTTGGCGATGACCTACTCTCACATGGGGAAACCCCACACTACCATCGGCGATACCGCGTTTCACTACTGAGTTCGGGATGGGATCAGGTGGTTCCACAGCTCTATTGTCGCCAAGCAAAACTTGTACAATATGGATTCTGGTAATGATCAGATTTCTCTGTTCACTACGTGCCTTAATTCGAGGGTGCGTGCTTTTTGAAAGCGCGCTTTGTCTTGTCTGCAGCACAAGCTCTTGCCAATGCTCAAAATCTTGTCTCTCGTGCTTTTCGCCGGCTGCTTTCTGTCAGCCGGCAACCAAACGCCTTGGGCGTTATATGGTCAAGCCTCACGGGCAATTAGTACGGGTTAGCTCAACGCCTCGCAGCGCTTACACACCCCGCCTATCAACGTCTTAGTCTTAAACGGCCCTTTAGGGGACTCAAGGTCCCAGTGAGATCTCATCTTGAAGGGGGCTTCCCGCTTAGATGCTTTCAGCGGTTATCCCGTCCGAACGTAGCTACCCGGCAATGCCACTGGCGTGACAACCGGAACACCAGAGGTTCGTTCACTCCGGTCCTCTCGTACTAGGAGCAACTCTTCTCAAATCTCAAACGCCCACGGCAGATAGGGACCGAACTGTCTCACGACGTTCTAAACCCAGCTCGCGTACCACTTTAAATGGCGAACAGCCATACCCTTGGGACCGGCTTCAGCCCCAGGATGTGATGAGCCGACATCGAGGTGCCAAACACCGCCGTCGATGTGAACTCTTGGGCGGTATCAGCCTGTTATCCCCGGAGTACCTTTTATCCGTTGAGCGATGGCCCTTCCATACAGAACCACCGGATCACTAGAACCTACTTTCGTACCTGCTCCACGTGTCAGTGTCGCAGTCAAGCACCCTTATACTCTTGCGCTCATTGCATGATTTCCGACCATGCTGAGGGTACCTTCGTGCTCCTCCGTTACTCTTTGGGAGGAGACCGCCCCAGTCAAACTACCCACCACACAATGTCCTCGAACCGGATCACGGTCCAGAGTTAGAACCTCAACAGTGCCAGGCTGGTATTTCAAGATTGGCTCCACGCAGACTGGCGTCCACGCTTCAAAGCCTCCCAGCTATCCTACACAAGCAATGTCAAAGTCCACTGTGAAGCTATAGTAAAGGTTCACGGGGTCTTTCCGTCTAGCCGCGGGTAAACTGCATCTTAACAGCTATTTCAATTTCACTGAGTCTCGGGTGGAGACAGTGTGGCCATCGTTACGCCATTCGTGCAGGTCGGAACTTACCCGACAAGGAATTTCGCTACCTTAGGACCGTTATAGTTACGGCCGCCGTTTACCGGGGCTTCGATCAAGAGCTTCGCTTGCGCTAACCCCATCAATTAACCTTCCGGCACCGGGCAGGCGTCACACCCTATACGTCCACTTTCGTGTTTGCAGAGTGCTGTGTTTTTAATAAACAGTCGCAGCCACCTGGTATCTTCGACTCCCAACAGCTCGCCCCGCAAGGGGGTCACCATCAGGAGCGTGCCTTCTCCCGAAGTTACGGCACCATTTTGCCTAGTTCCTTCACCCGAGTTCTCTCAAGCGCCTTGGTATTCTCTACCTGACCACCTGTGTCGGTTTTGGGTACGGTCAGCAGTAACCTGAAGCTTAGAGGCTTTTCCTGGAAGCGTGGCATCAACGACTTCAGTCCACATGGGACCTCGTCATCAGATCTCAGTCTTAGGGGACCGGATTTGCCTAATCCCCCAACCTACATCCTTAAACGCAGACAACCAACGCTGCGCTCGCCTAGCCTTCTCCGTCCCCTCATCGCAGTTACTGCCGGTGCAGGAATATTAACCTGCTTCCCATCGACTACGCATTTCTGCCTCGCCTTAGGGGCCGACTCACCCTACCTCGAATAGCGTTGGATAGGAAACCTTGGTCTTCCGGCGTGGAGGTTTTTCACCCCCATTATCGTTACTCATGTCAGCATTCGCACTTCTGATACCTCCAGGATGCCTCACAGCTTTCCCTTCAACGGCTTACAGAACGCTCCTCTACCATGCCATAAATGGCATCCACAGCTTCGGTGTATCACTTAGCCCCGTTATATCTTCCGCGCAGGCCGACTCGACTAGTGAGCTATTACGCTTTCTTTAAAGGGTGGCTGCTTCTAAGCCAACCTCCTAGCTGTCTGAGCCTTCCCACATCGTTTCCCACTTAGTGATAACTTTGGGACCTTAGCTGGTGGTCTGGGTTGTTGCCCTTTTCACGACGGACGTTAGCACCCGCCGTGTGTCTCCCATGATTGCACTCACCGGTATTCGGAGTTTGCATCGGGTTGGTAAGTCGGGATGACCCCCTAGCCGAAACAGTGCTCTACCCCCGGTGGTGAGACATGAGGCGCTACCTAAATAGCTTTCGAGGAGAACCAGCTATCTCCGGGCTTGATTAGCCTTTCACTCCGATCCACAGGTCATCCGCTAACTTTTCAACGGTAGTCGGTTCGGTCCTCCAGTTGATGTTACTCAACCTTCAACCTGCCCATGGATAGATCGCCCGGTTTCGGGTCTAATCCCAGCAACTAAACGCCCTATTAAGACTCGGTTTCCCTACGGCTCCCCTAAACGGTTAACCTTGCTACTGAAATTAAGTCGCTGACCCATTATACAAAAGGTACGCAGTCACGGTCTCAAGAACCGCTCCCACTGCTTGTACGTACACGGTTTCAGGGTCTATTTCACTCCCCTCACAGGGGTTCTTTTCGCCTTTCCCTCACGGTACTGGTTCACTATCGGTCAGTCAGGAGTATTTAGCCTTGGAGGATGGTCCCCCCATGTTCAGACAGGATAACACGTGTCCCGTCCTACTCGATTTCATTGATAAGGCGCTTTCGCATACGGGGCTATCACCCACTATGGCGGCACTTTCCAGGGCCTTCTGCTAACACCAAACCAACTTAAGGGCTAGTCCCCGTTCGCTCGCCGCTACTAAGGGAATCTCAATTGATTTCTTTTCCTTCGGGTACTTAGATGTTTCAGTTCCCCGAGTTCGCCTCTTAAAGCCTATGTATTCAGCTAAAAGATACCCAGTAAACTGGGTGGGTTTCCCCATTCAGACATCTCCGGATCAAAGGTTGTTTGCCACCTCCCCGAAGCTTTTCGCAGGCTACCACGTCTTTCATCGCCTCTGACTGCCAAGGCATCCACCGTGCACGCTTCGTCACTTGACCATATAACCCGAAGGCGTCTGGTAAGGACGAGAGTTCGATAAGATTTTTCGCCATTGGCGCTTGTACTACAGTACAAGACATATCTCGAATTAATTCGAATCCATATTGTTAAAGAGCGATAAAGCGAGCTTTAAGCATTGAGCTTTAAGCCGACAGCTTTAAGCGATAGATTTAAAACCCTCAGGGCCTTAAACGTATGGCTTACAGCTTTCGTTGATCAGGTAATTCCACACCATCACGTAATGGTGGAGCTATGCGGGATCGAACCGCAGACCTCCTGCGTGCAAAGCAGGCGCTCTCCCAGCTGAGCTATAGCCCCGAAACTTTTCCCGGTACAGAAAGTAACCAGGTAACAGTATCAACCGCGCTTGATTGGCTGTGATGTCAGCGTGGACTTGAACCACTGACCTCACCCCCTTTCTTTACTATAAAGAGTGGGGTGCGCTCTCATCCATCTACTTCAACTTCCTAAGCGGAAAGTTGGTAGGCCTGAGTGGACTTGAGGTACCGGCCTCACCCATTCTTTATCATAAAGAGTGGGGTGCGCTCTAACCAGCTGAGCTACTATCAATCACTCTGACGAATAATTGGTAGGCCTGAGTGGACTTGAACCACCGACCTCACCCTTATCAGGGGTGCGCTCTAACCAGCTGAGCTACAAGCCTACATCATCAAGCTTCTAACCTGACTGCAAGATCGACCTCACCCGCTCTTTATTCAAAAGCAGGGGGTGCGCTCTAACCAACCGAGCTACAAGCTTTTTATCCACAGGTTATCCCCGCGAATAGTTCGCTCTCTTTAACGTTTGATCAGGTAATTCGTGTGGACGCTATGCCAGAACAAGCCATGTCGTTTAAGGAGGTGATCCAGCCGCAGGTTCCCCTACGGCTACCTTGTTACGACTTCACCCCAGTCATGGACCACACCGTGGTAACCGTCCTCCCGAAGGTTAGACTAGCTACTTCTGGTGCAACCCACTCCCATGGTGTGACGGGCGGTGTGTACAAGGCCCGGGAACGTATTCACCGCGACATGCTGATTCGCGATTACTAGCGATTCCGACTTCACGCAGTCGAGTTGCAGACTGCGATCCGGACTACGACCGGTTTTCTGAGATTAGCTCACCCTCGCGGGGTTGCAGCCCTCTGTACCGGCCATTGTAGCACGTGTGTAGCCCTACTCGTAAGGGCCATGATGACTTGACGTCGTCCCCACCTTCCTCCGGTTTGTCACCGGCAGTCTCCTTAGAGTTCCCACCATTACGTGCTGGCAAATAAGGACAAGGGTTGCGCTCGTTACGGGACTTAACCCAACATTTCACAACACGAGCTGACGACAGCCATGCAGCACCTGTCTCAGAGTTCCCGAAGGCACCAAGCTATCTCTAGCGAGTTCTCTGGATGTCAAGAGTAGGTAAGGTTCTTCGCGTTGCGTCGAATTAAACCACATGCTCCACCGCTTGTGCGGGCCCCCGTCAATTCATTTGAGTTTTAACCTTGCGGCCGTACTCCCCAGGCGGTCGACTTATCGCGTTAACTGCGCCACTAAGAGATCAAGTCTCCCAACGGCTAGTCGACATCGTTTACGGCGTGGACTACCAGGGTATCTAATCCTGTTTGCTACCCACGCTTTCGCACCTCAGTGTCAGTATCAGTCCAGGCAGTCGCCTTCGCCACTGGTGTTCCTTCCTATATCTACGCATTTCACCGCTACACAGGAAATTCCACTGCCCTCTACCGTACTCTAGTCAAGCAGTATCAGGTGCAGTTCCCAGGTTAAGCCCGGGGCTTTCACATCTGACTGACTCAACCACCTACGCGCGCTTTACGCCCAGTTATTCCGATTAACGCTCGCACCTTCCGTATTACCGCGGCTGCTGGCACGGAATTAGCCGGTGCTTCTTCTGTGGCTAACGTCACAGGCAACCGGTATTAACGGTTACCCTTTCCTCACCACTGAAAGTGCTTTACAACCCGAAGGCCTTCTTCACACACGCGGCATGGCTGGATCAGGGTTGCCCCCATTGTCCAATATTCCCCACTGCTGCCTCCCGTAGGAGTCTGGGCCGTGTCTCAGTCCCAGTGTGGCTGGTCATCCTCTCAGACCAGCTAAGGATCGTCGCCTTGGTGGGCCTTTACCCCACCAACTAGCTAATCCTACGCAGGCTCATCTGATAGCGAAAGGTCCGAAGAGCCCCTCCTTTCCCCCGTAGGGCGTATGCGGTATTAGCATCCGTTTCCGAATGTTGTCCCCCACTACCAGGTAGATTCCTACGCGTTACTCACCCGTCCGCCGCTCTCAAGAGAAGCAAGCTTCTCTCTACCGCTCGACTTGCATGTGTTAGGCCTGCCGCCAGCGTTCAATCTGAGCCATGATCAAACTCTTCAGTTTAAAATCAAGATACCGAAGTATCGATAAATCTGACTCAAGCTAAAACAACTTAAATGAATTCACATGAAGGTTGCTTACCTTGATAAAGCTTTTATGCCTTATCCTGACAAGCGCCCACACGAATTACCTGATCAATCTGTTAAAGAGCGCTTGGACTCAAGGACCGTTACCGCTGATCCCGTGTCTCAAGTGAGGCGCATATTCTAGCGACTCGGTGTTTTAAGTCAACTCTTTTTTTCAACATTTTCGACCGCAGCCGAGGAGAAAAACGAGTGACTCACAAGTCGATGACGCCGGCTAACTTTCTAAGAAAATCAACCACTTACTTCCGACTTGCCCGCTCTGCTTGAGGGCCGTTGAAGCCGCTCTCCCTAAGCGAGGTGCGCATTCTACATTGCCCCGGATCAGAGTCAACAGCCCATTTAAAAATAACGCCATAAAAGTGCAAAAAAGCGCTATTCAGACTGCAGCCCCGCAAAACGGCATCCCGATAGAGCAGTAGCTATACAGTGGTCAACGTCGATTGCCTGGATTTCGAGCCTGACTCAACTCCAGACGCCTCCATTACCGCTGGAAATGAGTTCCCTGCCTCATCTATAGCCGACCAACGTGATATCGACACCGAAACCCGACGCGCAGCCCCAGGAGGCCTTGCGTCACTGTCTGCAGCAACGCTACATCAGCGGATCGAGCGACTATCCAGATGATTGGCTGCGCAGGTATAAAGAGGTGCCATCAATGCTTTCTTTATCAGCATACCCAACCACGGAGCGACCGGGATGCAACTGGACGCCCTTTGGTACAGTGTCACTTATCGTTGCCCCCCCGGGCACCTCGAGAAACCATAGCGAGTGGGCGTGGAGGCAAGGTGCACAGAGCGAAGGAACCACAGGATTCCGAGAACCGCAGCCTATGAGTCGCGCAACAGGTTTTTCGAGGTCCCCACCATTGATTCGCCCAATGCCTCGCCCGAAGCCCCGCCTCTAACTCACCCGCTCACATCCCCTCTCACACCACCTTCAGCGCGAGAACAGGGCTTGGCAGTTAATCCAGGCACACCTGAAAGCCTGGACATCCGTTATTTTAACTACTAAACACGACACCACTAAATTGAACGAACGGAAAGGCAACCCCACCATGGTTTTACGTTCAACTGATGCGATTATTCCACAGCGTCATTATTATACGATTCCTGAAAGCACCTGTACTGAAACGCCTGGTCATTACCCGCTGGACATTCCATCTTGCGCTCGGGCTGATAATAATTAAAAAATACCAGGGCACATTTTCTCAGCACGCAGATCACCAAGCCGGCCACCAAACCGACTAGATAGTGTTCGAAAACACGGAGAGAAACTACTGTGCAACCGTGCCACTGCTGCCCCGCTCCCTGCTCCCTGCTCCCTGCTCCCTGCTGGCTGCTGGCTGCTGGCTGTACAAGATATGGCGCCTATACCAGGCACTCAGTTCGTTCCCCTAGGGAATAAACACCCTCACGCTCTAATGGTCGCTTAATATCAGAAAATATAGCCACTCTAACTGGCCTGCTAATCGATAAACCGATAAGAACAAGATTTACAAAATAGTATATTAACTATCATAACGCCTCCTATAAACCGCACCACAAAAATGCACAGATTAATTTTGCGCGCGAAAACCGCCCCAACTTAAAGCACGAAACTATACTGAACAGACGGTATAAACCAGAATTATATACGGCATTAAAACTGTAAAATTGACTCACTGCAGCCTTTAGATGAATCTGATTGCAGATCCAACAACACAACAAGACCAGGAAGATGCAGATGTTAAAATCATTCCGAACTTCTTTGCTGGCGGCCAGCGCCGTCACGCTGCAGATCTGTGCCACCCAGTCCTCCGCCCTGGAGCTGAAGCTGGCCAACGTGCTACCCGAGTCCCACAACTGGAACGTCGCAGCCAGGGGCTTTGCCGACGAGGTCAAGGCGCAGACTGAAAACCGCGTCAGCATCAAGCTGTTTGCCAACGGCCAGCTGGGTAGCGAAAACACCCTAGTAGAAGGCCTGCAGATCGGCAGCATCCACGCCGGCATCATCGGTTGCGGCTCGTTTCAGCCGGTTGACCCCAAGTTCGGCATTGTAGAGCTGCCCTACTCCTGGCCAAACCGCCAGGCCGCCTACGCCGCCTATGACGGCGAACTGGGTGAACAGCTCGAAGGCCTGGCCGAAGCGCACAATTTCAAGATCCTGTCCTGGTGGGAAAACGGCTACCGCCATATCACCAACAACCGCGCACCTATCCATACCCCCGAAGACCTGCAGGGTCTGAAAATCCGCGTCACTCCCGACAAGATGCGCCTTGATGCCTTCGCTGGCATGGGCGCAAGCCCGGCACCGCTGGCCTTCGGCGAGCTCTACTCGGCCTTGCAGCAGGGTGTGTTCGATGCCCAGGAAAACCCGCTGTCGATCATCAACTCTTCATCCTTTTACGAAGTTCAGAAATACGTTTCGCTGACCGGCCATGTCTGGTCGCCAGCCTGCCTGACCGTGTCCAACTATTCCTGGAACCGGCTCTCGGCCGAAGACCAGCAAATCGTGCAGGACCTGGCCGACAAGTGGCGTGATACCCAGCGCGAACTCACCCAGAAGGATGACGCCGAGCTGATCGCCAAGCTGGAAGCCGCCGGCATGCAGGTCAATGAAGTCGACACGGCTCCCTTCTCGGCCCAGGTACAGGATATCTGGACGCAGTATGAAAGCGTATTCGGCGCCGACCTGGTGGGACTGGTCAAACGCTACAGCAGCGCACAGTAAATAACGGTGACCCGGATGCTACGCATACTAACCAACCTGTGCCTGGGCATCTCGGCAATCGGAGTGGCCTTGCTGGCCGCTCTGATCAGCTGGGCCGTCTTCATGCGCTGGGTTTTCGGCGATACGCCCCACTGGGCCGAGGAGCTGCCGCAATTCGTGCTGATCTGGATGGCCATGCTCAGCGCCGTCTGGTGCAGTCGCCGCAACTCGCACCTGACCGCCGGCCTGCTCGGCCTCTGGCTGCACAGCGCCGCCGCCCGCAGGGTGGTCGACAAGCTGGTCGATCTGATCCTGGTGATCGCCATGCTGATGCTCGTCAAAGCGGGCTGGGACCTGGCCATGCTGACGATGAAACAGCATACCCCCGCCCTGCAATGGCCGGTCGGCCTGCTGTATCTCAGTGTGCCGGTCAGCTGTTCTGCCATCGCCCTGGTACATCTGGGCAAGCTGTTGAGTTTTCGGAGTACAACTACCGATGAGTAATGGAGCCCTGATACTGCTGGCGGTCTTTACCGTCTGCCTGTTCCTGGATGTACCGATCGCCTTCGGCCTGCTGATCGCGGCCCTGAGCTATCTGCTGATTTTCGATGCTGCGCCGCTCATGGTCGCTGCACAGCAATATGTTGCGGGCATGCACAGCTTTACGCTGCTGGCGATTCCGTTGTTCGTACTGGCGGCACAATTGATGAACCGCGTGGGCCTGACCAGTCGCATCGTCAACCTCTGCATGGCGCTGGTAGGTAACAAGCCCGGTGGTCTGGCCGTGGTTGCGGTGCTGGCATGCATGATGTTCGGCGCCCTGTCCGGCTCCGGTGTCGCCGACGTGGTCGCCATTGGCAGCATGCTGCTGCCGGCCATGCGCAAGGAAGGCTATGCGCCGGGGTTCAGCGCGGCTCTCGTGGGCACGTCCAGTTCGCTCGGCACCGTCATTCCGCCCAGCATAGTGATGATCGTGTACGGCACCACGTCGAACACCTCCATCGGCAAGCTGTTCATGGGCGGTGTTATTCCAGGCCTGCTGCTGGCTGCCGCCCTGATTGTGGTCGCGGTCTACCTGTCCAAGCGCCATGGCTGGGCCGGTGGTCGTACTTTTAGCCGCGCCGAGAAAATCACCGCCTGGCGTGAGTCCATACCGGCACTGATGGTACCGGTGATGATTATCGGCGGTATCCGCCTCGGTGTTTTCACCCCCACCGAAGCGGCCGTCTCAGCCATTGTCTACGCGCTGATCCTGGGATTTGTGGTCTATCGCTGCCTGTCGCTGCAGGCCCTGTGGCAGTCCCTCAAGGAGACTGCGGAAATCAGCGGCGCCATCCTGCTGATCATCGCCGCCGCCGGTCTGTTTGCCTGGGGTCTGAGCTATGAAGAAGTCCCGCAGGCCATTGCGGCCCTGGTGAGCGACCTGACCGACAGCCGCTATACGGTGCTGCTGTTGCTGATGGCGATCGTGCTGATCCTGGGCACCTTCATGGAAAGTATCGCCATTATCATCATCATCACCCCCATCGTGCTGCCGCTGCTGATGCAATACAACATCGACCTGGTGCACTTTGGCGTGCTGCTGACCGTCAACCTGGCTATCGGTGCCAATACGCCACCGCTGGGCATCGACCTGATGGCCGCCAGTCGTATTGCGGGCGTCACCACGGCGCAAACACTCAAGCCGCTGAGCCTGATGCTGCTGGCCATGCTGAGTGTGCTGATGCTGATTGCCTTCGTGCCGGAACTGGTTCTGTTCCTGCCCAACTGGATGGAGTAGGCCATGACGATGCAACCGAATACCGCGCTGCGCAGCTGGTTTTTCAACGGTGGCCACGATCAGGGCCTGCTGCTGAACGCCATTGAAAGCGGCCCCGCCGTACTGGTGGTGGATCTTGAAGAGTTCACCCCGGGCGGGCAAAAAACAGCGGCCTGCAAGCTGTTCCCCACGATCACCGAAGCCTGCCAAACCGCCGGCATCGAATGCGCCATCCGCCTGGATGCGCTGGACAAGGGGGGCGAGCAGCAGCTGGCACTGATTGCCGCCGCCCGGCCACAGGCAGTCCTGCTGCCCCAGATCGAGCGGCCTGAACAGCTGCAGGCTCTGCGGGCGCTGATGGATGCGAACGGTTTGGCCGACACGGCCATCGTGCCCACCATCGAAACCCGCGCAGGGCTGGCCCGGCTCGATGACATTCTCACGGCGGCCCCCCGCGTAACGGCGGCGCTGCTGGGCACCGGGGACCTGTCCGCCGATATGGGTCTGGCGGCCGAGCCGCAGCGCATGCAGCTGCTGCAGCCGGCGCGCAGCGAGTTTGTCGCCGCCTGCCTGCGTCACGGTGTTGAAGCCATCGATGGCCCCTGGCCCGAGCGCACCGACCCGCCCGAACGTCCGCAGGCCTACAACGAGGACTGTAGGTTCTCACGTACCACCGGCTACCGCTCACGCTGCGCCCTGACCCCTGGACAGGTACTCAGCTGGCAAACCCATACCTGTACCGAACACGCATACTAAGAATTGTTGGAGCCACAGATGTCTCATTCTTCAGATCATTGCCAAAATGACAACGCCCGCCAGCGCAATGGCGGCCAGATCCTCATGCAGCAGCTGCGCGACCAGGGGGTACGCCGCCTCTTTATGGTCGCCGGTGAAAGCTACCTGCCCTGTATCGATGCGCTCAATGAGCACACCGACAGTATCCAGGCCATTACCTGCCGCCAGGAAAGCGGTGCCGCCTACATGGCCGAAGCCTACGGCAAGATGACCGGCGAACCGGGTATCTGCTTTGTAACCCGCGGCCCCGGCGCCACCAATGCCTCCGTCGGTGTACACACCGCTTTTCAGGACTCCACGCCAATGATCCTGTTCATTGGCCAAGTGGGCAACGACTTCGTGGAGCGCGAAGCCTTCCAGGAAATCGACTACCGCCGCATGTTCGGTGAAATGAGCAAGTGGGTGGCACAGATCGACAGCACCGACCGCATTCCCGAATACGTTGCCCGCGCCTGGAAGATCGCCACCAGCGGCCGCCCTGGCCCCGTGGTACTGGCGCTGCCGGAAGACGTGCTCTGGGGCACCGCCGAGGTTGCCAATATCGCACCGTCCCCGCGCCTGGAAAGCTACCCCGGTGCCGCGCAGATGCAGGACCTGCAGCGTCGGCTGGAAGCGGCCGAGCGTCCCTTCCTGCTGATCGGTGGCAGCGGCTGGAGTGCAGACGCCATGGCAGACATGCAGGCCTTCGCCCAGCGCTTCGACCTGCCGGTGGGTGTGTCCTGGCGCCGGCTGGAGTGCTATGACCAGCGTGATAGCCAGTTTGTCGGTCACGTCGGCTGGGCCATGCACGAAGAACTGCGCCAGCAGCTGAGCAACAGCGACCTTGTCATTGCTGTCGGCACCCGCATGGGCGAGCCCACCAGCGAAGGCTATACCTGGCTGGCTTCACCCCAGCCCAGGCAGAGCCTGATCCACATTTACCCCGACCCTGAGGAACTGGGCCGGGTTTACCGTGCGGATCTGGCCATCAATGCCAGTGTCAACGGTTTCGCCTCCATGCTGGCGGACCTGGTTCCCGAGCAGGCGAGCCGCTGGAGCGCGCAGCGCAAGCAGGCACGCCAGGCGTACCTGGACACGCTTGAGCCTCTGCCGGCACCGGGCGCACTGAGCCTGGACCGCGTTTCCCACACCGTTAACCAGGTGCTGGAAGGCCGCGGCTGCATCACCGTAGGGGCAGGCAACTACGCACTCTACCCCCACCGCTACGTGCAGTTTGCCGGGGCCACCAGCTCCCTGGCCTCCACCGTGGGTACCATGGGCTACGGCCTGCCGGCGGCGATTTCATACAAATTCGAGCATCCGGACCAGCCCGCGGTCTGCTTTGCCGGCGATGGCTGTTTCCAGATGAACATGCAGGAGCTGGGTGTGGCGCTGCAGTACCGCCTGGGCGTTGTCGTGCTGGTATTCAACAACGGCATGTGGGGCACCATCCGTGCGCACCAGGAACGCGACTTCCCGGGCCGCGAAATTGCCCTGACCTTCCAGAACCCGGAATTTGCCCGCCTGATCGAAGCCTATGGCGGCCAGGGCACGGTGGTTACCGAAGACGCGCAGTTCGAATCCGCCTTCCGCAAGGCGCTGGATTTTGCCAACGAGCACCAGCTGCCCGCCATTATCGAACTGCGTTACGACAGCAACGGCATTGCCCCCGGCGCACTGCTGAGCGAGATCCGGGACAAGGCCCTGGCCGCACAGGCCTAGCCCGGCACCGCCCACTTCCCGGACACAACTCCCGGCACAGGCCCTACAGCCCCCCCCGTGCCGGGACCTTCGAACATCGGAGAACACCAAATGACGAATTCACTGTTGTCTATCAACGGCGGCCGACTGTGGCAGTCCCTTATGGATCTGGCCGAGGTTGGCGCAACGGAACTGGGCGGAAACTGCCGCCTTGCCCTGACAGACGAAGACAAGGCCGGCCGCGAGCTGGTCAGCGGCTGGCTGCGTGATGCCGGCCTGACCCTGCGCGTGGATGCCCTGGGCAATATCTTTGCCCGCCGCGCCGGCCGCAACCCCGACCTGCCACCGGTCATGAGCGGCAGCCACATCGACACCCAGCCCACGGGCGGGCGCTTTGATGGCAACTACGGCGTGCTGGCCGCGCTGGAAGTGGTACGCCGCCTGAACGATCTGAATATTGAAACCGAGGCGCCCATCGACGTTGCCATCTGGACCAACGAAGAAGGCTCCCGCTTTGTCCCCGTAATGATGGGTTCCGGCGTATTTGCCGGCGTACTGACGCTCGAACAGGCACTGAATGCCCGCGACAAGGCCGGTTTGAGTGTTGCAGACGAACTGCAGCGCATCGGTTATGCCGGCACAGAGCCCGTCGGCGGTTACCCGGTAAAAGCCTACTACGAGGCCCATATCGAACAGGGTCCGGTACTGGATACTGAAAACCTGCCGGTTGGCGTAGTCACCGGCGCCCTGGGCCTGTACTGGTACGACGTCGTGGTCACCGGGCAGGAATGTCACGCCGGCCCAAGCCCGATGCCGTACCGCCGCGATGCCCTGAAGGTGGCTTCCAGCCTGATCAACCGCATCCTCACCCTGTCCGATGATTGCCAGCCCGATGGCCGCGTCACTGTCGGCGAGCTCGACATGCACCCCAACTCCCGCAACGTGGTGCCGGGTCGCGTGCGATTCACGGTGGACCTGCGCCACAGCGATGAAGCCGTGCTGCTTGAAATGAACAACGCCCTGGAAGCCCTGATCGCCGAGGCGGCGACCACGGGTATCAGCATCGAGCTTAGCGTCGTGCAGAAGATGGCACCGACCCACTTCGACAGCGGCCGCGTCGACAAGGTGCGCCAGGCCGTGAAAGACCTGGGCCTGGTGCAGCGCGAGCTGATCAGCGGCGCCGGCCACGATGCGGTTTACCTGAGCCGCATTATTCCCACGGCGATGATTTTCGTGCCCTGCATCGGCGGTATCAGCCACAACGAAGTGGAAGACGCCCGCCCCAACGAACTCGAAGCCGGCGCCAACGTCCTGTTCAACGCCATGCTGGCGGAAGCCGGGAGGGTTGCATGAGCACGCTGGAGTTCTGGCAGCAAAAGGCCGCCGCCCTGAATTTCGAGGGCCGTGCCTGGATCGGTGACGGTTACAGCACCGCCGAACAGGGCCGTACCCTGCCCTGCATCAACCCGGCCAACGGTGACAAGCTCACCGACATCGCCGACTGCAGCGAAGCCGATGTCGATCGCGCCGTGGGCCTGGCCCGGGCCGCGTTCAAGCGCGGCGACTGGTCGCAGCGGACGCCGGCTGAACGGCGCGCCGTGCTGGAACGCTTTGCTGACCTGGTGGCCGAACACACCGAAGAACTGGCGCTGCTGGAAACCCTCGACATGGGCAAGCCCATCGGCGACAGCCTGGCCTTTGACCTGCCCCAGACCGAGCACTGCCTGCGCTTTTACGCCGGCGCCCTCGAAACCCAGACCGACGAGATCCTGCCCACCGGCAAGAACGTGCTCGCCACCGTCACCCGTGAACCTGTGGGTGTCGTGGCCGCGGTGGTGCCCTGGAACTTTCCGCTGATGATCACCTGCTGGAAGCTGGCGCCGGCGCTGGCCTGCGGCAACTCGGTGATCGTGAAACCTGCCGAGCAGTCGAGCCTGAGCGCCATCCGCCTGGCCGCACTGGCGGCAGAGGCCGGTATTCCGGCCGGCGTGTTCCAGGTACTGCCGGGCCAGGGCCGGATCACCGGCCAGGCGCTGGGACTGCACATGGATATCGACTGCCTGACCTTTACCGGCTCGACCCTCACCGGCAAGCGCTTCATGGCCTACGCCGCCCAGTCCAACCTCAAGCGGGTCTGGCTGGAGTGCGGTGGCAAGTCACCGCAGATCGTCTTTGCCGACAGCCAGCAGCTGGAACGGGCCGCAGCCTGCGCCGCTGCCGCCATTTTCGTCAACCAGGGTGAAGTCTGCATCGCCGCCTCCAGGCTCTATGTCGAGGACGCCATCTACGACGAATTCGTGCAGTTGCTGCTCGAGCAAGCCCGCCAGTACCAGCCCGGCGCTCCGCTGGACCCTGCCAGCCGCGCCGGTGCCATGGTGGATCAGTTGCAGTTTGACCGCGTGGTCAGCGGCGTTAAGGACGCCGTCGCTGCCGGTGCCCGCACCCTGACCGACACGGCCCTGATCGGCACCCAGGGCGCCGGCTGGTATCTGAATCCAACCATCCTGGAATGCGACGACAACAGCAACCCGGTGATGCGCGAAGAACTGTTCGGCCCGGTACTGGGAGTCTGTCGCTTTCACAGTGAAGAAGAAGTCGTGGCCCTGGCCAACGACTCCGACTACGGCCTGGGCGCCGGACTCTGGACCGACAACCTTGGCCGTGCCCACCGGGTGTCTCACCAGCTGCAGGCCGGCATGGTCTGGGTTAACAGCTATGCCGACGGCGACATCACCGTGCCCTTTGGCGGGCGCAAGCAGTCCGGCTTTGGGCGCGACAAGTCCATCCATGCCATGGATAAGTACTCGGACCTCAAGTCGACCTGGATCGACCTGAGCCACTGATCACACAGCCAATTATCGACGCCATTCGTCCGGGAGTTAACGCCATGAAGCCAGACCTGTTGAACGCACTGCTGCACGTGGAAACCGCCACCCTCGGCCACATGATCACCGAGGGATTCATGACGCCGGCCATGCAGTGCGCCACCGCCAGCCACCGCTGCTGCGGCCCGGCCCTGACCGTTTCCCTGCCGGGTGATGACGGCCACAGCCTGCCGCTGGCACTGCTCAAGGCACGCCCCGGTGACGTGCTGGTGATCGAGCGCCTGGACGATGACCGCCACGCCTGCTGGGGCGCGGTCATGACCGAGGCGGCCCTTAAAGCCGGTATCAGCGCCGTCGTTCTGGATGGCTATATCACCGATATCGGCGCCATTCGCGCAGCGGGTCTGGCGGTCTGGTGCAAGGGGCGCTCGCCCCTCACCACCAAGGCCGGCAAGAACGGCGGCAGCGTCAACAGCCCCGTGGTCTGCGATGGCGTGCACATCAAGCCCGGCGATATCGTGCTGGCCGATGAAAACGGTGTGGCGGTCATCGCCCCGCAAGATGCCGAGGCGCTGACCCGGCAGGCACTGGAAATCCAGGCCCGGGAACCGCTGATTATCGAAAGAGTGCGTCGCGGCGAATCCCTCGCCTCGATCTATTACGGGCAGTAACAGAGCCCACCCCTGCCGGGCGGGGCCTTTCCCGCCCGACATTTGCCTACGGAGAAAAACAACAATGCTGACAAAACGTACGCTTTTATCAACGCTGGTGGGTGCCACACTCGCCTGCGCCACCCTGGCCCCGCTGCCGGCCCTGGCCAGCAAGGCCGAGGATACCCTCAATGTCGCCTTTTCGTCCGAGCCCGAAGCGCTGGACACCTACAAGATTGCCGGCCGTGAAGGCCTGATTCTGTCGCGCCATATCTACGATGGCCTGCTGTACAAGGATCTGGACACCGGCGAATTCAAGCCGGCACTGGCCGAATCCTGGGCGTTTACCGATCCCATGACCATCGAGTTCAAGCTGCGCCAGGGCGTGAAGTTTCACAACGGCGCCGACTTCTCCGCCGATGACGTGCTCACCACCCTGAACACCGTGGTCAAGCCGGATTACGGCACCCGCTACCAGATCTCGGTGGACTGGATCGACCGTGTCGAGAAAATCGACGCCTACACCGTGCGCATCCACATGGCCAAGCCGTTCGCCGGCGCCGTCGAGATGCTGGCCGACGCCCTGCCCATCTACCCCCATGAATACTTCGCCGCCAACGGCTCCGCCGGCATGTCTGCCACGCCGGTGGGCACCGGACCCTACCAGCTGGTGGAACAGACCCCCGGCGTGCGCTATGTGCTGGAGCGCTTCGAGCAACATTACGCCGGCAGCCCCAAGGGCCAGCCCGCCATCGGCCGCATCGTCGCCCGCACCATTCCGGAGATGAACACCCAGTACGCCGAACTGATGTCCGGCCAGCTCGACTGGATCTGGCGCATTCCGCCCGACCAGGCCAGCAAGCTGGAACGCCGCGTTAACATCGTGAATGCGCCGATCATGCGCATTGCCTATGTGAACTTCGCCCGCGCCGCCAATGAAGGTGGCTACGCCATCAGCGATGTGCGGGTGCGCCAGGCGATCATCCATGCGGTGAACCGCGAGCAGATCGCCAAGGTCTTCGGCGGTGCGGCCTCCGAAGTGCTCAACTCCGCCTGTAACCCGGCGCAGTTTGGCTGCGAGCAGGACGTCACGCGTTACGACTACAACCCCGACAAGGCCCGCGCGCTGTTGCAGGAAGCGGGCCTTGCCGACGGCTTCGAGCTGGACATGACCTTCGCGGCCATGCCTCGCCCGGTGGCCGAAGCGGTGGCGGCGGATCTGGCCAAGGTGGGCATCCGTGTCAACCTCAACGAGAACCAGTACGCAGCCGCAGTACAGAAATGGCGTGAAGGCTCGGTGCCGGCGCTGTTCTCCAACTGGGGCAGCTACGGTATCGGTGACGTGGTCTTTATCCAGTCGAACTTCTTTGGCGGTGGCGCGGACGACCAGATCGCCGATGCCGACATCGCCGCACTGCTGCAAGTCGCCGATACCTCCAACGACCGCGAGGTGCGCAAGGCCAACTACAGCCAGGCACTGAAGAAGATTGCCGACCGGGCATACTGGATGCCCATGTACAACTTCAACATCAATTACGGCCTGGCCGACGATCTCAACTTCCAGCCCCACCCGGACGAGTTCGCTCGCTGGTGGCTCGCCAGCTGGAAATAGGCTGACCCGGGTACGGCCGGCAACGGCCGTACCCCTTCCTTTTCGAATAAAAAGTGAGCCCGCCCATGTTCAGATTCCTGCTGAAACGGCTGTTTGTGGCGCTGCTGGTCGCCCTCGCCGTTTCCTCCATCAGTTTTTCCCTCGCGTACCTGTCCGGTGATCCGGCCATCGCCATCGCCGGTGCCGGCGGCAGCGCCAAGGACGCAGAACTCGTGCGCCAGCTGTACGGTTTTGACCGCCCCATTATTGTGCAATACACCGACTGGATCGGTCAGGCCCTGCAGGGCAACCTGGGCACCAGTTACTACTTCAGCATGCCGGTGAGCCAGATCATCGCCGAGCGTATTCCCGTCACCCTGGTACTGGGTTCGGTTTCGTTCATCGTTGCCCTGCTGCTGGCCCTGCCGCTGGGCATTATGGCCGCCCTCAAGCCCAACGGAGTACTGGATCGCATCGCCCTGCTGATCGCGGTGTCCGGCCAGGCGGTACCCAGCTTCTGGCTCGGGCTGATCCTGATCGTGGTCTTTGGCGTCTGGTGGAACCTGCTGCCCATATCCGGTGCCGACAGCTGGCAGGGCTTTGTGCTGCCGGTCGTGGTGCTGAGCTATTACGCCCTCCCCACCCTGATGCGGCTGATGCGCGCCAGCATGATCGACGTGCTGCAGGCCAATTATGTACGCACCGCCCGCTCCAAGGGCCTGGGCATGACCACCGTGATTCTGCGCCATGGCCTGCGCAACGCCATTCTGCCGCTGGTGTCCGTAGCCGCGGTACAGCTGGGCATCCTGCTGTCCGGCTCCATCGTCATTGAAAGCGTCTTCGCCCTCAATGGCCTCGGTCGCCTGGCCTGGGAATCCCTGCTGCGCAGCGACCTGCCGGTGGTACAGGGCATCATTCTGATCCTGTCCCTGGTCTACGTGCTGCTCACCACCCTGGCAGACCTGATCAATGCCTGGCTCGACCCACGAATTCGCGAGGCCTGAACATGACGACCCTCAATACCACGACAATCCCGGCGCCGGATACGGCACAGGCAAAGCGGCCGCACTGGCTCAAGCGCGTCCGCCAGAGCAGCATCCTGATCGGCGGCGGCATTCTGCTGCTGATGATCGTTATTGCGCTCTTTGCCCCCCTGCTGTCACCCTTTGACCCGACACTGCAGGACCTGGACAACCGCTATGCCCTGCCTTTCTGGATGCCGGGTACCGATGCCGCCCACCTGCTGGGCACCGACCACCTGGGACGGGACTACCTGTCGCGCCTGCTGTACGGCGCCCGGATTTCCATCGGCATCGGCTTCAGCGTGGTGCTGGTGGCCGCCCTGATCGGCACCAGCCTGGGGCTGCTGGCCGGCTACTTCGGCGGCAAGGTGGACATGCTGATCAGCTTTCTGATCACCACCCGCCTCTCCCTGCCCATCGTGCTGGTGGCACTCGCCGCCGTGGCGCTCAAGGGTGCGTCCCTCACCACCCTGTGCACGGTTCTCAGCCTGCTGGTGTGGGACCAGTTCGCCATTGTGTCCCGCTCCGCCACCCAGGCCATACGGCACCAGGAGTACATTCGCGCCGCCCGGGCTACCGGAGCCTCGCACCTGCGCACCATGCTGCGCGAAATCCTGCCCAACCTGCGCACCACCCTGATCGTCATCGCCACGCTGGAAATGGCCAACGTGATACTGCTGGAATCGGCGCTGTCGTTTCTGGGGCTGGGCGTACGCCCGCCAACCCCATCCTGGGGACTGATGATTGCCGAAGGCCGTGACAGCATCCTGTTCGATGCCTGGCTCATCGCGCTGCCGGGCGGCATGCTCTGCCTGCTGGTACTGGCGGTGAACCTGTTTGGTGATGGCCTGCGCGATGCCACCGGCACGGAGATCAAACGATGAAAAACGTTCTCGAGGTTGCAGACCTGCGTGTGGAAATCCCCACCGAGCAGGGGATCGTAAAGGCCGTCAAGGGTGTCAGTTTTAGCCTGGAAGCCGGCGAAACCCTGTGCCTGATCGGCGAATCCGGCAGCGGCAAGTCCATGACGGCACTGTCGATCGTCGGCCTGCAAACGCCCAAGGCCCGGGTCAGTGCGAAGCGGCTGGAGCTGCTGGGCAAGCCCTTGCAGAGCCTGTCACAACGCCAGCTCGACCGGGTACGCGGCAAGGATATTGCCATCATCTTTCAGGACCCCATGACGGCCCTGAACCCGACCCTGACCATTGAGCGCCAGATGACCGAAGGCGTCATGCGCCACGAGGGTGTCAGTCGCACGGTTGCACGCGAACGGGCCACAACGCTGCTGCAAAAGGTCGGCATTCCCCAGGCAAAAGAGCGCCTGGCACAGTACCCGCACCAGTTTTCCGGCGGCCAGCGCCAGCGCATCATGATTGCGATGGCGCTGATGGGAAAACCCTCGCTGCTGATCGCCGACGAGCCCACCACGGCGCTGGATGTCACCATCCAGGCCCAGATACTGGAGCTGATTCGCACCCTGGCCAAGGAGCTCAACTTTGCCCTGCTGATGATTACCCACGACTTTGGCGTCGTCAGTGCCATGGCCGACAAGGTCTGCGTCATGTACCGGGGCAATATCGTTGAAGCGGGCGCCGCCAGCACAGTACTGGCGCAGCCACAGCATCCCTACACCCAGGGGCTGATCGCCTGCATCCCGATTCCCGGCCGCACCCGCCCCGGCACCCACCTGCCGGTGATCGACCACCAAAACCTGGCATTAAAGGAGCTGTCCTGATGTCTGATTCGTCCCGGGAAATCGTCCTTGATATCCGCCATGTCAGCCGCACCTACAAGCTCAACGGCGGCCTGTTCAAGCCGGCCCACAGCATCCATGCCCTGCGGGATGTGTCCATTCAGCTGGAGCGTGGCAGCACCCTTGGGCTGGTGGGAGAATCCGGCTGCGGCAAAAGCACCCTGGCCAGCATCATGCTGGGGCTGAACACCCCGGACAGCGGCGACGTGCTGCTTAACGGCAAGCCCATTCTGGCGATGTCACGGCTGGAACGCTCCAGCCTGATACAGCCGGTGTTCCAGGACCCCTACTCGTCACTGAACCCCGCGTTCAGCGTGCACGACAACCTGCTGCAGCCGCTGTTGATTCACAAAAGCCAGAGCAACAGCGCCGAGCGCTCGCGCCTTGTCATGGCCATGCTGGACAAGGTCGGCTTTCCACGACACCTGGCCCATGCCCGCCCCGGCGAGCTGTCCGGCGGCCAGTGCCAGCGCGTCGCCATCGCCCGCGCTCTGATGCTCAACCCGCCACTGCTGATCTGCGACGAACCCACCAGCGCACTGGATGTGTCGGTGCAGGCCCAGGTCATCAACCTGCTGCTGGATCTGAAGCAGGAGTTCAACCTGACCATGGTGTTTATCAGCCACAACCTGGCGGTTGTCGAACATCTGGCGGATCACGTCTGCGTGATGTACCAGGGGCAAGTGGTGGAAAAAGCCGAAGGCCAGGACCTGTTTGCCAGCCCGCAGCACCCCTATACAAAGGAACTGCTATCGGCGACCCTGCTGCCCGCGGCATCCTGATTTAACCGCACTGGAATGCAAAAACCCCGCGCTGATCAGCCAATCAGCGCGGGGCTTTTTAACAAATAAGCAAATAAGGCGGTTTACTCCGCGGCCCGCAGGGCGCCCAGCAGGCAACTGAAGAACACTTCCTCAGCCTCGCTGAAGCGCGGGTTCTGGTTCCACATCAGGTAGAGACTGATACGGGCAACCCCGTCCTCCGGCGGCAGCTTCCACAGGCGGCTGGCATCCAGGTCCGCCCGCACCACGTGTTCCGGCAAGGCGCCGATACCGATGCCGGTACGCACCATGCGAGCCACTTCATCCAGGCTGCAACTGGTGCCAACGGTGCGCCCTTCCAGGCGCTCCTGGGCGCGGTACAGCGCCAGCGGCGCCAGCACACCGTCCAGCTGTTCGCTGGCGAAGGAGACGAAATTCTCGTTGCGCAGGTGTTCCACCTGCAGGTTTTTCTTGCCAAACAGCGGGTGGGATTCGCCGCAATACAGATAGTAGCGCTGGTGCAGCAGCACGGTATCGCTCAGGCCTTCGATCTTGCGGCGTTTCAGGCAAATGCCAAAGGCGGCGTTGTAATGCAGCAGGGCGTGCTGAACATCGTCACTGGAGCCGGTCAGTATCTCGAAGGTCACGCGGGGGTTATTGCGATGAAAATCACTCAGTACCTGATCGAACAGCTCACTGTTGACGCCGGTTACCAGGGCCAGGCGCACCACACCGCTGAGGTCGTTGGGGACATCGCGCACGGCCATGGAAAGCCGCGCGATGCTGCCATAAATCACCACCGCCTCGCGATACACCAGTTCCCCGGCACCACTGAGCTCGAAGGTATTGCCGCTGCGCACGATCATGCGCTCACCCAGGCGGTCTTCCAGGCGCTTGAGCGCCAGGCTCACCGCGGGCTGCGTCAGGTGCAGGCGTTCGGCCGCACGGCTGATGCTGCCCTCCTGCACGATCGCAATAAAGGTGCGCAGAAGGTTCCAGTCCAGCCGATCATGAATACCTGACATCGTTGCCTCCAACGCCTGAAAGTGCCCCGGTTTTGCGCGTCAGCGCCTTTGAGGTGGCGCTGGCGCGCACCGCATCTGTTCACCGTCCTGGCAAGGGGATCGCTATTACCGTAGTTGCCCGCCGGGGAATAATTCACCGGGGGCACTCACAAAAGGCAGGTCGCAAGCAGGTTGAACCCGGGGTCTGATCCGGTGCCCGCGGCCATGCCGCTGTGTGGGCCTCACTATACCACCAAACGCCCCGCAGCACGGCACGTGCGTGCCGGGTAAAGGCCGCATGATAGGGCGCTCATCAACCATCAGCGACAGGCATGAAGGGAAAGAGCAGGCAATACCCCTGCCCCAGATGATGCTAGCTGGCTTAAATGCGGGTAAAGACCTGCTCCAGCGCGTGGCGGGATTTAGGCAGGGGTGCGTTAAAATCGTCTTCCGAGCGCTTGCCCAGCGATACCAGCACAACACTGCCATAGCCCTGTTCCTTCAGGCCCAGCTCCGCATCCAGAATCTCGGGGTCGAAGCCTTCCATCGGGCAGGCATCGATATTCAGTGCACCCGCGCCCAGCAACAGGGTGCCGAGCGCCAGGTAAACCTGCTTTTCCACCCAGTGCTGCATATCCTTGCGCTCATCCTTGTGCAGGTTGACGAACGAGGAGCGGGCCCTGTGCTGGGCGGCACGCTGGTCGGCGCTGGCAAAGCGGCCACTGGCCTCTTCCTGGTCCAGCAGTTGCTCAAGGTACGCAGCATCAATGTCGGTTTTCGCGCACAGCGCGATTACGTGGGACGCCTTCAGAATCTTGGGCTCGTTATACGCATAGGCGCCGGTGGCCGCCCTGGCGATACGCGCCTTGCCCTCTGCGGTGGAGGCAATCACGAAGTGCCAGGGCTGCGAGTTGACCGACGACGGGCTCATCTGCAGCAGCGCCATGATCTTGTCGATCTTACCCTGCGGGATCTGGTAGCTGGCATCGAATACCTTGGTGGTGTAACGCGCTTTGGAAACCTGCTGAATCGTCATGCTGAACTCTTCTCTATATAACGGGTAACGGATTAACTATCACGATGACGGCAGCCGCGCCGAATGGACTGCCAAATCCTGCGCTGAACGCGACAAGCCATTGCGCTGCAGCGGTTTGACACAGCATACTCTATGCATAAAGTTTGAATAACAGCTAATTAATAACATCACTTTCAAATAAAATTTAATAATGAAAGCCTTTAAAGACATCGAAATCTTCACCCGCACCGCGGAGCTGGGCAGCCTGTCCCGGGCCGCCAGAAGCCTGGGGCTGACCCCCGCCGCTGCGAGCGCCGCGCTCAAAAGGGTGGAAGAAGACGTGGATGCCTTGCTGATGATTCGCTCGACCCGCAGCCTGCGCCTGACCCAGCAAGGCGCACTGTACCTGCGCTACTGCCAGCAGGCGCTCAAGCTGATGACCGAAGGCCGGGATGCCGCCCACGCCATCCATGCCGCCGCCCGGGGTACGTTGCGGGTATCGGTGTCATCCGACTTTGGCCGCAACCTGCTGGCCCCCTGGCTGGACGACTTCCAGGCCCTGCATCCGGATATCCAGATACGCCTGAACCTGTCGGACCAGGTGTCCAACGTCGTCAAGGAGGAAGTCGATCTCGCCATTCGCTATGGCGTACCGCCGGACTCGACGCAGATTGCGATTCCCCTGGCCGCGAACAACCGGCGCATTCTCTGCGCCTCACCCGAGTTCATTGCCCGTGCAGGCCAGCCTGCAACCCCCTACGATCTGGTGAACTTCAACTGCCTGTGTTTCATGGTGGGCGAGCGGGTACACGAACAGTGGCAGTTCACCCATGCCCAGAAAGATGACGAAGTGCTGGTCGCAGTCAGCGGCAACTGCTCCTCCAACGACGGCGACATGGTGCGCCGCTGGGCCATCAGCGGCAAGGGCATCGCCTGCAAGTCCGAATTGGATGTAGCCGGCGATATCCGTGCCGGCCGGCTGGTACGGGTCTGCCCGGACTGGCAGGGCGAACTGGCACCGCTTTACCTGGTGGTTGCCGACCGTCGCCAGCTCAGCCCCCTGGTCCGGGTGATGAAAACCTTCCTGCAGCAAAAATGCGAGCAGCTGACGCAAGGCTCCACTCCGGGGGAAACAATTAGGGGCTGTTGATTTTCGCCAATGCGCCCAGGTGTTCTGTAAAATACCAGCAGAGCCGACCGGGGTACTATGCTGGAACGGGCAATGCGGGGCAGCCCGATGCCATTGCCCGGTCGACTCATAGCCGCCAGAGGATGCGCCATGCCAGAGCCCAAGCCCCCTTCGATCATCGTTTTCGATGTCAATGAAACCCTGCTCGACATCACCCATCTTGAGCCGCTGTTTGCACGCCGGTTCGGCAACCCCGGCGTGATGCGCGAATGGTTTGCGCAACTGATCCTCTACTCCCAGACCCTGACCCTGTCGGGCCTTTACACCCCGTTTGGCGAACTGGGCGCAGGCACGCTGCGCATGCTGGCCTCCACCCACGACGTACCGCTCACCGAAACCGATATCGATGAACTGAAGCAGCGCATGAATACCCTGCCGCCACACCCGGACGTGATCCCGGCCCTCAGACGGCTGCGCGATGCAGGCTTTCGGCTGGTCACCCTGACCAACTCCGCCAGTACCAGCTCCCCCACACCGCTGGAATACGCCGGCATCAACGACTTTTTCGAGCAGCGGTTCAGCGTTGAGGCCGTACAAAAGTTCAAGCCCGCGCCCGAAACCTACCACCAGGTCGCCCAGGCCCTGAGCGTCAAAACGTCGGACCTGTGCCTGCTGGCCTGCCACCTGTGGGACACCCTGGGCGCCCAGGCCGCCGGCTGTCGCGGCGCACTCGTGACCCGCCCCCACAACGCCCTCCTGCCCGCCAGCAACATGCTGCCGCCGGACCTTGTTTCACCCAGCCTCGGCGATCTCGCCGAACAGATCATCCAGCACTGGGGAAAAGACTAAGGGTGATGAAGGCCTGACTGGCGGTGTCGCTGTTTTTTTCGTGCGGAACCTGATGCGAGTCACTTGCGAGAAACTCTCTCTTTAGTGCCGGTACTTTTCGGAGGAACTACCCTGCTGTTGCCCGCATTGTTGTTATTAACCCGGAGGGTTAATACATGAAATAGGGATGTTTCATCATTGGCCTTCCTTTGAAAAGGATGGCCCAATGCGAACCCCATCCCCGGCTATGCCAGCCTCCTCGAGGCGAAACGTGACCTTAGCTACTATCTAATGCACCGCTACAACTGGCTGCGCCCTCACCAGTATAACGATGGCGTTCCGCCAGCCAGAGCCAAAGAAAAACTTAACGTAGTGTCTGGTATTAGTTGACCACTACAGTTCGCAGACGCCCGTGTAACTCGACGGCTTGAAGCAGTTTCCCATGACATGAGCCCAAGATTAATCCGCTCTGCAGAGCAGCGTTCATGACTGAGCTAGAGTTGCACTGAAAACCACCACCGCCGATGCCAACCCAGCGCTATTCTCGCACCAGCAATAGGGTTTCTCTGAGATGCAGGAAACGGTGACGCAGGATTGCGAAAAATGAACCATCCAGCTGGTGGCATACAGCAACTTAGCGAGAAACGGCGACCAGAAAAGAAAAACCCCAGAAACGACAAAGGCCGATAGATGATCTATCGGCCTAAGTCTTTGAATTCAATGGTCGGGACGAAAGGATTTGAACCTTCGACCCCGAGTTATTGTCAAATCTGGTGTATGACGTCAGGCGGCGTTCCTGTCTGATTGATCTTGTACTTGCTCACCATCCTTGAACTTCACGTTGTTGACCACGAGGGTCAGCAGATTAAATCCCTTGATCCGTTTCCAGTTTTTCTGTGCCGACTCCAACAGCTTGTAGACCATCGCCAGCGTCGTGTCCCTGGAGCCGCAGTTACGCGTCCGTTTGGTGCGCAACCTTACCGTGGCGAAAGTCGATTCGATCGGGTTGGTGGTCCGGATATGCACCCAGTGTTCTGCCGGGAAGTCGTAGAACGCCAGCAGCTCTTCCCGGTCCTTGGCCAGGCAATCCATGGCTTTGGGATACTTGCTACTGAACCGGGTCAGCGTCCGATCAAATGCCACCGTGGCCGCGTCACGCGTCTCGGCCATCCAGATATCGTGCAGCGCTTCTTTCACTTTGGGTTGCATGGATTTGGGCAGCTTGTTCAGTACATTCGCCGTCTTGTGTACCCAGCAGCGCTGGTGCCGGCTGGCAGGATACGTTTTGGTCATCGCTTTCCAGAACCCCAGCGCGCCATCGCCAATCGCCAGCTTCGGCGCGGTTTCCAGGCCACGCTCGCGCAGACCCAGCAGTAACTCCTCCCAGCTTGCCGTCGACTCCCGGTAGCCGTCTTCAACCGCAACCAATTCCTTGCGGCCGTGCTCGGTGACGCCAATGATCACCAGCAGGCAGAGGCGATCATCCATCCGGACGTTGCTGTGCACGCCGTCGGCCCACCAGTACACATAGCGCGAGTTCGCCAGGTCCCGTTGCCGCCATTGCTGGTGCTCTTCGAGCCATTGGCTCTTGAGTCGGGATATCGTATTGGCCGATAGCCCCTTGGCCTGATCGCCCAGCAGCGCGGCCAGTGAGTCCTGAAAATCTCCAGTGGAGATGCCCTTCAAGTACAGCCAGGGCAACAACTCCTCGACACTCCGGGCCCGCTTCAGGTACGGCGGCAGTAGCGCGCTGTTGAATCGAATCCCGGAACCGCTTCGGTCCCGCACCTTGGGCACCTTGATCTCGACATCACCGATACCAGTCTGGACGGTACGTTCAGGCAAATAGCCATTGCGAACCACGGCCTGGCGGCCATCTGGGAGCCGGGATTCGGCGTGCTGATTCAGAAGCCCCTGAAGCTCGGCTTCGACGGCGTGTGCGATCAGTTCACGTGCCCCTGCACGCAACAGCTCGGTCAGCGGATCTACTGCCTGTGCCTCTGGTTGTGAAAGAGCCCTCAGGGTAAAATCGGTCATGGCGTATCACCTCTGTTGATTGAGATCTTGGTCGTGATCAATCAACAGGATACGCCATCCCTCCTATCTCCCCGTACACCAGAAATCACCATAACTCTTCGACCCCTTGCACCCCATAAAAGAAATTGAACGTCCAGACCAATCCCACCCGATCCCACACTCACTTATTTATCAACAACTTAGATTAAAACATGTCTTCTTTCTGTCCATAGCCTTCCCATAGAATCCCACCAAAGCTATTCTCAAACGGTCACAGAACGGGCACGAGAAGCGACTCATATGGCAACGATCACGGATCGACAGATTAATGCTAAGCCAGACAGCAAGGATCGCTGGCTGAATGAAACCGTTATTCGAGGTCATGGTGTATTGATAGCCCGCATAACACCAAGCGGCCAGCGCTCCTTCTATTTCCGTTACACCAATAGTGAAGGTCGCCGGGATCGGCTCCCCATCGGAAGCTATAGCCGGGAAGCGCAGCCAGGTTACCTCACACTGACTCAAGCCAGATTGAAGGCCAAAGAGTTGGCGGCACTGCACCAGAGCGGCCTACCTAATATCCGTGAGCACCTTCAAACAGAGGAGCGCCAGCGACAGGCTGAGCGGGATATCGAGCTTGTGCGCCTAGAACAAGAGAATCAGACGCACCGCAGCCGAAGGACTGTAACAGAGCTGTTCGAGCATTGGGCAAAAGTAGATTTGGTGCGCCGCAAGGACAAGGGCGCAGAGATGCGTCGCCTCTTCACCAAAGAAGTGTTCCCCCTAATCGGTTCGATCGCTGTTGAAGATGTTCGCCGCCGCGATATCACCAACATTACCGACACCCTTTTGGCACGAGGCGTACCTCGTATGGCGAAGGTCACACTCAGCTCACTCCGGCAGATGTTCCGATTTGCTGTTGTACGTGAAATTCTCGACGCCGACCCAACAGCAGCTATCAGCAAGACCAGCATCGGTGGACCAAGCATCGAACGAGATCGTATATTGTCGGATGATGAAATTCGCCAGTTACAGGAAGGAATCCCGAACGCTGGGCTGCTAATAACCACGGAAGCTGCCGTATGGATTTGCTTTTCCACCTGCTGCCGCATAGGAGAACTGCTAGCTGCTGAGTGGCGAAATGTTGACCTCAGCAAACAGGAATGGGTCATCCCCGCCGAAAACAGCAAAAACGGGAAACCTCACACCGTCTACCTCTCATCATTTGCAATTCGGCACTTTGAACAGCTTCATGCTCTGACCGGTGCAGGCCGCTGGTGCTACCCTAACCGCGACGGTTCAGCTTCAGTAAGCTCAAAGACCATCACCAAACAGCTGACTGATCGACAACGACCACACGAGAAAGGACCCATGAGCGGGCGAAGCCAGAATGGACAGGCTTTGCTAATGCCTGGTGGCAAATGGACTCCACATGACCTCCGCCGTACCGGAGCTACCATCATGGTCGCCTCAGGGGTGCTACCGGAGGTTGCAGAGCGCTGCTTGAACCATACCGAAGAAAACAAAGTGAAGCGCACGTATCAACGGCACAACTATGCCAAGGAGATGCAAGAGGCTTGGCAAATACTAGGGCAGCGGTTACAACTTCTTACGGACGATGTTGCCGCCCATGTCATTTCAACCACCGTCGACTGAAAAGTCGCCAAGGCAGGTGTCAGATCAAGCCTGAATTAATATAATCCAGACTTTTAACCTTGATCAGTGAGATCGGATTCATGAGTCCGGAGGCATTTAAGTCCCGATACGTCGCTTAAAACCGTGCCCACAATTACTGTGGTAGTATCATGTTACCAGCTACTTTCATGGCCACTAGTATCGAGCAATGCCGTCGCCGGCGGGCTGTAGCTATCACAAGCTTCAGTATAGTTGACACCCAGTTTCCAATCGCCCTTGCTCCAGTCAACGCCGGCCTGCAGTTGTTCGTCTTCAAAGTGGCGGTCGGCAAACATCATTGTCGTAGTATTCATAGGTATAGTAAGCGCTGGTGCTGACCGTCGCGCCGGAGTCCAGGGTTTTGCCGACCTGGAAACCAATATCGGTACTTTTCTGCAGCATGTCTTCATTCACCACATGCACCGAGCTGTGCACCACCCCTGCACTGAGCCTGAGGCCACTGACAGGCTTGCCGGTCCACTGCGCAGCGAGTTCATACTCATCATCCTTGAGCCCGAGATCGCTCCAGCTGCCCTGATCCTTCGGCGCAGTGCCGGGGCCAGCAAAGCCGGCAAAGGTATCTTGCAGCTGTATCGAGGCGACAAACCTGAAGCCGTTCAGCTCCGGCGATTCATACCCTATCTTGATGGCATCCTACGTAGCCGCGAGAACGAGCGCCTGTTGCCGCCGAAAATGCCGTTGGCCCAGTCCCAGCTATTGGCAGTGCTGCGATCAAAGCCGCCTGCATAAGACAGGATTTCCACCAGAGCACGACGCCAGCGTAACTGGCTGTTCGCGGGCGCAGCGGGCAGCTGCAATCTTGATCGCCTGATCCTGCCCGCCAAACTGAACGGACATAAGCCCTACGCCTATCTGAAAGATGTGCTGGCTCGGCTCCCGACGCAGAGAAACAGTGCGATCGGTGAGCTGTCGCCGCATAGCAGAGCACCGACAAGGTGTAATCGCCGTCCATTTACGTCAGTACTTCACGACCTGGGACATCAATCGATGTAGATATTGGAGAATTACTCTAGAAGCCAATGATTGACACGGCTCGAACAAAATGCTTAACTTATTTAAATCTTAAATTTCAGATCTAGAATTACAAATTTCCTTGATCTATAGTCAATACCACTACGCAAGCCGAAAATCAGTGAGGTATCAATCATGACCACAAAAAAAAGCGATGTGTTCTATGCAAGCCCAAATCATATCGTCAACACTTTCCGCCGAGGTGTTGTAAGAGGTACAGGGTTGGAAGTTGAGAAGCTTAAGCGTCGTCCTCTGATTGCCATCGCTAACTCGCACTCTGAGCTTACCACTGGCCACAATCACCTCAATCGGCTCGCTGAAAAGGTAAAAGCAGGAATACTGGCTGGCGGTGGCGAATGTGCCGAATTTAATGTACCGGCACCTTGCGATGGGATATCGATGGCCCACGAAGGGATGAATTATGTACTTGCCCAGCGGGACCTCATTGCTGACATCATCGAGACCCATGTACGCTCTCAAGCTTTCGACGGTGTCGTTTTCATTGCTGGTTGCGACAAAATTAACCCGGGTATGATGATGGCCGCTGCCCGCTTGGAAATGCCAGCTATCTACTTAGCAGGTGGGCCAGGAAAGATGGGAATACGTAGTACCCCGAATTTCAACGGTTCCATAGATCATGCCGATCACTTTGATAACCAAACGATGCTCGAAGAAACCTTTAATTGCACCACCTGCGGTGCCTGCGAAATTATGGGGACAGCCAATACCTTCCAATGCATTGCTGAAGCTTTGGGTATCTGCCTGCCCGGGAGTTCTAATATTCCTGGCTATCATGCTGACAAGCTTATAGCCGCTAGAGCCACTGGTGAGCGTATCGTTCAGATGGTCGCAGAAAATTTGACGATGGATAAAATTCTAACGCCAAAAGCAATACATAATGGCGTGGTAACCAGTGTGGCGATTGGCGGGTCTACCAATGCCCTACTGCATCTACCTGCGATAGCTGCTTCTGCGGGCATTGAACTTCCAATTAGCGCATTCGAGGAGGTTTCTGGTATTCCAACCCTTTTGTCGATCAGCCCAAATGGCCCTTGGGGTATTCACGACCTGTGGGAAGCAGGTGGGATGCCTGCGGTTCTGAAGGTAATGCAGGATGATCTACATACTGACTGCATGACTGTAACTGGACGGCCCTTGGCTGACTCTTTGGAAAGTGCTCGTGTAGTCAATCCTAAGGTTATCCCTCCTCGTGATCAAGCTTATCGGCCTGATGCTGGTATCGCTGTACTGAGGGGAAATATTGCCCCAGATGGTTGCGTAGTTAAACGCGCTGGTGTCGCGGAGAGTATGTTGAAATGTAGCGGCCCTGCCCGCTGCTTCAACTCAGAGGATGAGGCCCTTGAAGGCGTTGAAAAGGGACTCGTCAAGCAGGGTGAAATTGTAGTGCTCCGCTATCAAGGCCCCAAAGGGGGTCCCGGCATGCCTGAGATGCTCGGCGTTACTCTTGCGTTAAAAAAAGCGAAGTTAAACCAAACTGCACTGATCACTGATGGCCGCTTCTCCGGTGCCACTGCAGGTCCCTGCGTAGGTCATATTTGCCCTGAAGCCTATGATGGCGGCTTGATAGCTTTGATTGAGGATGGTGATTTCATAGAATTGGATATTCCTAACCATCGAATCCATCTGCAAATCACTGATGAAGAGCAAGCCAAGCGTGCAGAAAACTGGAAAAGGATTGAGAAAGAGACTCCGCGTGGTTTTATGCGTATCTATCGAAAACATGTTCGTCCGGCCTGTGAAGGAGCCATTCTGGAGTAGTAAATAACCTTCAAAAAATCATGATATAGTTCATCTGATATCCTATCGAAAGCCTCCTGTAAATATAGGCTAATTTAAATGATGAACTTAGAATCGCTCGTTAATAATATCTATTATTAATAGTATGTAAAAGTTAATTTTTTATGCACCTTTAACTAAAAACAATTAACTAGTAGATAAATAATTAATATGAGAAAACCCCGCCTGTGCCGGGTGACTCGTATACGCTTGACCAAACTTACGACCAACCTACCTTCGCTTTCTACCAAGAAAGCTGAAGGCAGCCTTATTAAAGAATATGGAGTATTGTCGTATACACGCTAGGATTGTAAGTAAAACGTGGTATTAATTTAGAATAAAGCACCTTAATTTTATCTAAATAAAATTAATATGGTAGTTGGGCCTAAATTTCATTCGCTGTCTAAGCCATACTCGGTATCCAATGTGGTTAGCTACCTCAAGGGCAAAAGTGTAATCGCCATCGAAAGATAGTTAAAAGACTGTTAATGGCAGGATATTCTGAGCTCGAGGTTACCTCGTATCGATAGTTAGTCTAGATGAAGATATGGAACAAGAGTCTATCCGTAATCAGAAAAAATTGGATGAGTATTTAGGCCAACTACGACTAGATGTGATGTGGCGCCTTGGAGGCGCCCCCCTTATAAGCCTTCGGTTATTCCGGAGGCACTTTAACTATTTAATATTTATCGGAGAGACCAATGGGAAAAGTCAAGGTCGCAATTATTGGCCCGGGTAATATCGGAACCGACCTAATGTATAAGGTAATCAAAAACGATTACCTTGAAATGGGCGCAATGATTGGTATCGTACCTGAATCTGAGGGTCTCAGACGCGCACAGGATATGGGTATTACCACCTCGGCTGAGGGTATTGATTTTCTCAAGAGTAATCCTGATTGCGCCGAGATTATCTTCGATGCGACAACTGCATCGGCCCACGAAAAATTTAATGCCCCGGTGATCAACCAACTTGGCAAAATTGCCATCGACCTCACGCCTGCTGCCGTCGGAAAAATCGTGTCGCCGGTGGTCAATATGCATGACTGCCTGGGCGAAAATAATGTCAACCTGATCACCTGCGGCGGCCAGGCAACTACTCCGATCGTTTACACCATCAGCCAGCATGTGGGTATCAAGTACGCAGAGGTTGTTACCACCGTGGCCAGTAAGAGTGCGGGCCCCGGAACTAGGGCCAATATCGACGAGTATTCATCAACCACTGCGAAGGCACTTACCACGCTGGGCGGGGCGGATACGGCAAAGGTCTTCACCGTGTTTAACCCGGCCGAGCCTGCATCCCCCATGCGTAACACCATTTTTTGTGAACCCAGAGGCGAGTTCGATATTCAGGTGATCAATACCGCTGTCACGGAAATGGTCATGGCGATCCAGGAATACGTGCCGGGTTATGAGCTGACAATGGAGCCTATCGTGAATAATGGGGTGATAACAACAACTGTCAGCGTTAGCGGTGCCGGAGACTTTCTGCCCAGCTATGCCGGCAATCTGGATATGGAAACGTCTTCGGCCATCAAGGTCGCCGAAGAATACGCCAAGAAATTGCGCAACTGAGGGGATCACAAATGTCCACACGCAAGCCGGTTAAAATCATCGACACCACGCTCCGCGATGGTAGCCACGCCGTCCATCATCAATTCTCCGCCGAGGACATCACGCGCATCTGCAAAGGCCTGGAGGCCGGTGGTGTCTACGCGGCAGAAGTCAGTCATGGCGCTGGCATTGGTGGCTCTACCCTGCAATTTGGCCGCGCCAGGCTTTCCGACCGCGACATGCTGACAACGGCTGCAGCAGCACTGAAGAACACCAAGCTCGCCGTACTGCTGGTGCCGGGCCTTGGCACCATGGAAGACCTTAAGGTCGCCAAGGAATGCGGGGTCGAGATTGTTCGCATCGCGGTTCACTGTACCGAGATTGATGTCGCCATTCAGCACGTCAAGCTGGCCAAGGAAATTGGTCTGGAAGTCTGCGCCTTCTTCATGATGACGCACATGATCAGCGCGGATGAGCTGCTGGGCTACATGAAAGAGGCGGAATCTTACGGCGTGGATTATATCTACATGGCTGATTCAGCCGGCGCCATGGTGCCCGAAGATATCGCCGTGCGGGTTAAGCTACTCAAGAAGGAGCTCAATGTTCCCATCGGCCTACACTGCCACAATAACCTGGGGCTGGCCATCGGCAACTCCGTTGTCGGCTACGAAGCCGGGCTGGATTTTATCGACGCAACCCTGCAGGGCCTTGGCCCAGGCAGTGGCAACACTCCCACCGAGCCCCTTGTGGCGGTACTGAACAAGATGAAGGTGGACAGCGGCTGCAACCTTTATGCACTGATGGACACCGGCGACAAGTACGTCAAACCTCTGATTCAGCACACCATTCAGGTTACCAACCAGTCCCTGATTCTGGGTTACGCCGGCATCTACTCTAGCTTCTACCAAAAAGCCCTGGATATCGCCGAGGAATACGACCTCGACCCCCGAGACATTTTTGTCAGGCTGGGTGACCTGAAAGTGATTGGTGGCCAAGAAGACATGATTCTGGATATTGCCTACAAGATGGCTCAGGAACGCAAAGCCGCCAGCTGATTAAAGGCGGCAGCGATTGCAAACCTGAAACAGCCTGGCAAGGCGTATCTAGGCTCAAGGTCGATCACAGACGTTCGTATTGGGCGCTATTAGAGAGTTGATGAATGAGCACACTGACGAATCCATTGAAGCAAAAGCTGGCCGCAGGCATCCCCGTTTTCGGCACCGCGGTAACGGCTCCCAGCCCGCATCTGATGCGAACATTGGTGGCATGCGGCTTCGATTGGCTGATGATCGACCTTGAGCACGGTCCTATCGGGCCGGAGTCCACCCAGGCCATGATTAATGCCACCCTGGAGTCCAGCTGTACGCCACTGGTGCGGCTCGCTGCCGGCGAAAAGTGGATGGCGAAAATGGCGCTGGATTCAGGCGCTCTGGGGCTGTTCTTCCCTCTCATCATGGACGCGGGGGAAGCCAACTGTGCGATTAGGTCAGCAACCTACCCCCCCGCGGGTAATCGGGGCTTTGGGCCTATACATGCAGGCTATCGCTGGCAAATGAGCATGACCGAATATGCCCGGGATGCCGATGATGCCATCCTGAAGATCATCATGATTGAGCACCTGGATGCCGTCGACCGACTTGAGGAGATACTCAGCGTCAGTGGTATCGATCTTGTCTTTATCGCCCCCTATGATCTCTCTCAGAGCCTTGGGCTGGCCGGGCAATTCGATCACCCGCGGGTAAAAGAGACCCTGATGCTAGCAGAGCGTGCAGTACAGGCAGCCGGCATCCCTTTGGGCGGCTTTGCCGGTTCCCTTGAAGCCGGCCAGGAAATGCTGGCCCGCGGATACACGCTGCTGATGTTCGGTTACGACAGTATGCTGATTGAGAACGCTCTCACGCCCGTGCTGCAGAAACTGCGTAACCAGACCGGTCCTGACGCAGCACGCCTTCAGGAAGGCAGCCTGCGGTAGCATAACTACATCCCGTCAGTCAAAGATACTCAATAACACAAACAAAAACTGGAGCTATAACGATGTCACAACATAAATCTGAAATATCCTGGTCTTACAAAGAACACGAGCTGGAAAAAGAAACCTACTCCAGAAATCATGTTGTCAGTTTGAATGGCGGGCAGAACGTCAATGTTTCTGCCTCTGTCGAGTTCAAGGGTGATGAACGGTGTGCAGACCCGGAGCAGATGCTGATTAGTGCACTGGCCAGCTGTCATATGCTGTTTTTTCTTGCGATCGCGGAAATACAGGGCTATAGGGTTGAGTCCTATAAAGACTCGCCCGTCGGGTTTCTGGAGAAGTCAGACGGTGGTATGGCGGTTACCCGCATCGAACTGTCACCACGCGTGATTTTTGGTGGTGACAAGTCCATTGATGAAAAATCACTCACCCGCCTGCATAACAGCGCTCACCGCAGTTGCTTTATCAGAAACTCCATTAAGGCCGATGTCAGTATCAAGGTCGTTCTTTAATTGTATGAACCAGGAGGCAAGCATGCGCGACAAGGATACACAGACCCCTGTTCTTACCCGGGAGAACAGACACGGTGTCGTTACTCTGTGTCTGAATAATCCAGCCAAGTTCAACACCCTGTCCGAAGCAATGATGACAGCACTGCAGCGCGAACTGGACACGATACGAACCGACGAGAGTGTGCGCTGCGTTGTATTGTCCGGCCAGGGTAAAGCCTTTTGTGCCGGCCATGACCTGAGAGAAATGCGCTCCAAGCCCGACATCAAATACTATCAGGCCTTGTTCCAGCAATGCGGCCAGCTCATGCAGAGCATTGTAAACTTGCCGGTGCCGGTCATCGCCCGGGTGCACGGTATCGCCACCGCTGCCGGTTGCCAGCTGGTTGCTAGCTGTGACCTAGCAATAGCCTCGCAGTCTGCGCGTTTTGCGGTTTCCGGTATCAACGTGGGGCTATTTTGCTCCACTCCGGCCGTCGCGCTCTCGCGCAATATTGCGCCCAAACGAGCTTTCGATATGCTGACCACCGGCGGCTTTATTGATGCCCCAACAGCGCTGGAATGGGGCTTGATCAGTGAAGTCGTCGCCGATAATGCGCTTGATGCGGCGCTGGCGGCGAAAGTTGAGACAATTACAAGCAAGAGCCCCTCGGCTATCCGCATTGGCAAGTCAATGTTTTATCAGCAACAGCAAATGCCACTGGAAAAGGCCTACAAATATGCCGGTGATGTGATGGCAGGCAATATGATGGAGCAGGATGCGGGTGAGGGAATCGATGCTTTTTTAGAAAAAAGAACTCCCATTTGGAAATAGAAATGTCTCAGACCAAGAAGCCAGGGCCTTGACACTCGCGGAGTCGCGGACCCAATCCACCCAAGTTAAGGCGAAAGACCGTCAGCACGGCTACTGGCTCATGAACTTATGCGGCTTGGGTCTTGGCTTGCGCGGTTTCGACAGCCCCTCCCGATGTAGGAAGGTCCGCCGGGCAATCAGGGCCATCGCATCCTGTAGCCATGAGGCGGCCGCGATGCCCAGCAGCAGTGCAGGCAGCAGAGGCTTCAGCACGGTATGGACGTAAGCCCGGTTGATACGCCGCTGTTCCGGCACTGGATGCGTTTGCCGGGCCGCCAGCGTGACCAGGGCTTCCAGATTGTCACACAGGATCTTGGCGGCGAAGTCCTGATTCACCGCCTGCCGCGACAGCCCGGAGACATGCTCGAGATTGAGTTTATGCTTGAGCCGTTTGAAGGCCTCTTCGATGCTCCAGCGTCGATGGTAGAGATCGCCAAAAGCCTCGGCCGGGAAATGGATCTGATCCAGAGCATTGGTCATCAGCACCCCGCCGCCCGGCGTCTGGTGGCGCACCAGGCGGACGGTCTTCGGCGTGACGGGGCAGCCGAAGTCTGCGACATCGCAGCGGTCCGGCGCCCGCAGTGTTACGACCTGTTCGGGCAGCCCCGAACGCAGAAAGTCGCACACGCAGGCAAAGCCATTGTCACCGCGCTTCTCGACGCGCATGCAGAAGTGGATGCCGCGCTGGTTCAGCAGCGCGGCCAGCGCGCGCGGGATACCCACGATCCAACAGCAAAATGTCGTCCTCGCGCAAACGTTCGAGATGCTCGAAGAGCATCTACCGCTCACCCTCGTGGACACTGTGCAGGGAAGCGGCCAGCACCATCTCGGCCCCCGGCAGGTAGAGGCCGAAGGCGATCTGATCGCGATCGGCTGCGCACAGCACATGACTGGCCCGCAGGCCGAAGCGAAGGGTCGAACCATCGCCAGCGACCAGGCGCAGTCCCCGCCAGCGCGGCACAAAGCCGGCCTGCTCGACCCGATCAATCAGGAAGTCGTTGAGCCGTGGCAGGGCGAAGGCTTGTTCGGAGACTGCCCAATTCAACTGCGCCTGCTGCAGGTGGCCGAAGAACTGATCCACCTCGGCCTGGAAGCTCTTGCACAAGCCGGTGAGCATGACGGCGATCATTGCCGGCAGCTTGCGCTGGCGGGTGAAGGCATTGGGGTGTTCGGGATGCCGCGCAATATGGCGAAAGGTCTCAGAATGGAGGTAGCGGGAGAAATCGGCGAAGAGGTCGGACAAGGACATGGAGCGCGCTCAAGGATCGAAAAGGATCCCCATTGGCCGCCGCCCTGCTTGCGTAAAAAGCGCGCGCAGGACGGCGGCCGCGCGAAGCGGTCGTCATGCCAAGTGTTTTTGGTGCTCTGAAATAAGTCTGCTGGCGTTTTATGCCGGCAGGCAGCCCGAACGGTTGATCTGCTTAACTTGGGTGGATTGAGACAAAACCTGTCGCAAGCCCACTCTGAAGAACCGTGTAGACGAATAGGTCGAGGCAGCCGTGGCCACCTATGCCATTGAACAACCGGCACATGGCCAGGTTCGAGTGAGTAACGAGCTGCGCAAACGCGGGATCTTCGTCTCCGCCAGCGACGTGCGCAGCATCTGGCGGCGTCATGCCTTGAGTAACTTCAAACAGCGCTTGACTGCGTTGGAGGCGCAGGCCACTGAAGGAATGCAACACGTCAATGTCGAGCAGTGTCTGTTGAATAGACACAAAACATCCGGTACCCGATAAAGGATGCCGGATTTTGTTAAAGCTTTTTCGGCCAACAAGCATTACCCGAAGAAAATTACCTCCTTGATCTGGTTATTTTCTCGCCGTACCTGTTTCAGATTTTCATACAGATGCTATATCATTCATGTGCTGACATCCTTCCTACCGTGATACTTACGAACCCAAGGATGCCGTGTGTTATTAACATAGTGGCAATTTACACCGGTAATACATGGCTGTACGCCACATGGTTTCTGATCCGAGGACGACAGGAAATGCCCTGGGTGAAGAACGTTGCCACCTAACTATCAGGCGGTCTAACTGATAGATTGACCTGTATCTACCGCCATATTGACGACAACTTTTTTAAAACCAGCTGTCTAAGAGTTCATTTTGAAATGAGCTATGAAACACACCTCTATAGATAGTTAATCTTACCTGCGTATGTGTATCCGGAAAACTACTGCACGTAATCCGAGCTCCTATATTTTTCTCGAGCTTGGTGTCTTTTAGCAACTCAACGGCCAGGGATTTTATTTCTTATTGATCCATTTATTTATTAACCTAGCTTTCATCTAGGTAAAGAACAACCATATTGGCATCAATTATTCATGCACGATTTAGTTAACCTATATAAGAGCTAGGCTAATACCCACGATGACATTATATTAAAAAGGTTACGTACTCGTTAGCAACTACACAATTTAGCGTACAGCCATACTGATCTTTTTATCCGCAGCGGCTACGCTAATTAGATAACTTCGTCTTTGTAGGCCTAGCTGCAACGTACGTGTTCTATCTATTTTCATCGGAGTTGTTTATCTTGATATGGGACCGTTGGTCAACTGCTGATAGCTCATGACGATACTACACCATCTATTATGGCGAACTGAAGCGTATCATTGCTAGTCATTGACTACCTTTCGCCGTTCAATCGTAGTATCACATTTAATTTATGACTAACTAGTCACTTGCTAAAAATCAAGATTAAAATCTCTGGCAATCAAAAAATGTGGCCTACATTGAAGTCGACATTTATAAAGTACTCTGATTTATCAAATATATTTCATGTGTTTTCCTGCAGACCATCTGAAACGGAACATTATTTTACACTGCCACCCTCCCCCTGCTGGCCCTGTATGCTCACAACACATGTACATTCATACAGTATATTGTAAGCACTATGATGGGTAATCATAAATTTTTATGCTACTCGGTAAATCCTTGTCTAACATTACATTAATCCTATATAATAACAATGAGAAATGTCAGATTTAAGAATTGAGATAAGCGAGGTAATTTGACTTCATGAAAACGTTTGATAACTTAAAAATTACACCAAAATCTGTTCGGGAACAGGCCTATGAACAGATACGAGAACTTATTCTGAACGGTAGTTTTCCAGCGGGGATGCGTTTGGACCTAGTCGAGCTGTGTAACACTTTTGGAATTAGTAAAACCCCTCTTACTGAAGCACTACAAAAGCTGACAAGAGACGGGTTGGTGACAGTAAAGCCAAGGAGTGGCACTTTCGTTAGCGAACTTGATCCAGCAGACTTGGAGGAAACTTTTGGATTTCGTCTCGTTATTGAGCTGGGCGCATCTGAGATGATCCTTCAACATATAACTGATAAACAAATTCATAAATTGAAAGCTATGAATCGTAGTATGCAAAAAATATTGGACAAAAAACCTGGCAATGAAGAGCTGTTCGAATTTTTAAAGCTGGATGCAAGCTTTCATGACCTTTTGATTACCTCCTCTGGAAACCGCCTAATTTCGGATCATTATCGGCAAGTAAATTCACTGTTGTTGGTGATGCGAATGCGTGATGCGTACAGCATGGAGCAATACCAAATAAGCGTAACTGATCACGAAAAAATAATAAATTCACTAATTAATCGTGATTGCACCGAGCTAAAGTGTAGTATGAAAAACCATATCATGAACGCGAAACTAAACCTGCTCGAAGCGCTTTCTTCATAGTCACCTGCGATAATTTTCAAGGTAGCACCTTTGACGGGGAAAACGCACGAGCAATTTTCTTATAAGTTGAATAGATGATAGCTTTATTAACTATGTGAACACGGAATGGTGAAGTACTTTCCCCATATCCAATACACCTCTGTTCAACCGCATCATGCAGCTGGTCGAGGTTGATCATGAGGCGCGGTCACACGAAGTGGCACTGTATGAAAGGCGTTGAGAAAAGAAAATGCTTGACTGACCGCGGAGGCATTCCACTAATGGATGCAGACCCAGCGCCTGAAAATACCGAATGGACAGCAACTGCGACTGCACCGGACTAAAGCCTCAAGCGCAGGGCCGCCCTGTCGCCCTGTCGCGCTACTTTGATGATAATAACCTTCATATGATCTACTCCTGTATTACAAGGTTCTTAGGTTTGACGCAAGGACGGGATCACGTCCGTATATTCGGCCTGTTGGTGAAGGCGGTCAAGAGTTACCTCGGGACTCAATGAGATTCGCACGTACGGCCCATATCGGCTGAGCGGCCTTGCTGCCGCCCGGTTAGTCAGGTTTTCGATACGTCGGTCTGATCTGCTGTGTCATCGTTAACTCAAAACTTTCGCAATCATCGGCAGGGCGCCTCCCCTATATGTCAGCGTTGCTCAGTCTATGCCGACTGTGATGCCCCGCGGCGGTGTCGGTCTTAAATTCGCGGATGATCTTGTAGCGCTCGTCTACATTGATCGGCAGCTTGTAGCCGAAGTGGCTATTAGCATATTTTTTCCAGGTGGCATCCAGGCCCTTCTGCCGGCGCTGCACGGGCTTCCAATCGGTCGGTGTCGCCTGCTGCTCGATAATCTCTTTCTCGTGACGGCGGATCTGCTGCCTGGGTGCTGAACCAGCGTTGCATCGATGACCTGGCCACCGAACGCGATATAACCCTTGCGCATGAGTTGATCATGCCACGCCATCGAACAGGGTTTGGCGTCCGCTTCACCAATCCGGTTTTCGAAGGTCCAGATTGTGGTCCGGTATGTAGCTGGCCTGCGTCAGCCCGCAAAAGCGTTGGTAGCTCATGCGATCCAGCAACTGATACTCCATCTGTACGTCGGACAGGTTATAGAGCCGCTTGAGCACCAGAATCCGCACCATCGTTTCAGTCGGAAACGGTGGCCGGCCGCCCCTTGCACTGACTGGACGCACCGCGACACGATCCACCCCAGCGGCCAGCGCGGAAAAGTCGATGTGCATATTGATCTCGGCCAGTGAGTAACCCAGGTGGTCAATCTTCTGCCGGTGCTGGTCGGCGGTAAACAGGCCGGTCTTGATGGCGCTGCGTGGCTTCTTCATCGTTGTCGGTCCGCGACTGAGTCAGACATTGTCGATTTTACTCAACGGAACTGCCGGCCTACGAGGTTTTTCTAGGTGCCCTTGTAAAGGTGGCTGGTAAGCCGTAATTGGTGGTAAATCCCCTATATATTTTTTTATATTAACAAGAGCACTATGCGCCGCAGTACTTTGTGATAAACGAGAAGTCCTTCGGTCATGTGTCAACATGTTAGGGTTGCCATGCTTGTCCAGCGTACTCTCTTGCATTGGGTCAGCAGGGTCGTACCAAGCCCCCGTACATAAATAGACGGTATTCAGTCGAATTCCATCGGTAACAACTACACCCGCAAGGCAAGATCCCCTAGCGTTAAATACGGTAACGATATCACCGTCCTTAACATTTAGACCCGCCGCATTATCAGGATGGATCAAGATCGGCTCTCTGCCCTGAATTTTTTGGCTTTGGCTATACGCTCCGGAGTCAAGCTGACTGTGCAACCGTGCTTTAGGCTGACCGGATATCAGATGGAAAGGATAGGTCTCGGCCAGGTTTGAATTTAACCATTCTGTAGGAGGTATCCATGTTGCCTGTCCTGGACAATCTTTATATTCAAAGGAGGCTATTTTCTCGCAATATAGCTCTATTTTTCCACTAGGTGTCATCAGTTGGTGCCGCTCCGGATCTTGCCTAAAACTTGAGAACAGAATCGAATCTGGAGCGGGGTCCGTAAATTCAATAACGTCCCCCTCTAAGAATTCACTCAGATCGGGTAGTTTCACGTTATCTTTGCACGCAGACTGGCAAATATTACTCCACATTTCTTGCAGCCATTCATGTGAACTCTTACCCTGCGTAAATTCCCTTTCAAAGCCTAGGTACTTGGCAATCGACGTGAAGATATCGTATTCATCTCTGGCTTGACCAATGGGATCAATTATCTTGGGCATCGGAATTAATGCGTTATCCCGTTGGCCGCCGCCAATATCGGTCCTTTCGAGTGTAGTCGTCACCGGAAAAACAATATCGGCATGCCTAGCTGTTGCTGTCCAATTTATTTCATTGACAATGATCGTTTCAGGCTGCTGAAATGCTTTAATTAGCCGGTTAATATCTTGGTGATGATGAAAAGGATTTCCTCCGGCCCACCAGATCAATCGGATGTCCGGAAACGTTAGTTTATTACCGTTATAGTCGTATTTTTCTCCCGGATGAAGTAGCATATCAGCGATAGTTGCCACAGGAATAAAAGAATCCACCGCGTTTCTTTCTTGCGGGAAAGAAGGCCACTGAATTGGCCGATCCATCAGTCCAATGCTACCGTCGGACGCGTAAGCGATACCAAAACCACCGCCAGGTAAACCGATTTGACCGAGCATTGAGGCCAGAGTTACCGTCGCCCAAAGAGGCTGTTCACCGTGCTCACCACGCTGAACGCCCGCCGCAGTAGTAATAAATGTGCGAGAGGAGGCCATCTTTTTAGCCAGTTTTCGAATTTTTTCTGCAGGTATATTCGACTGACGACAGGCCCACTCCGCACTTTTCGGTGTACCGTCTTCAAGGCCAAGTAAGTAGGCTTTGACCTTGTCGAAACCCACCGTATATCGGTCAATAAAGCACTGATCATAGAGATTATTAACAAGTAGTGTATGAGAAAGACCTAGTATGATCGCAGTATCCGAGCCAGGTATGGGGGCAAGCCATTCGGCTTCGACCTCTTTTGGTGCGTCATTTTTCAAAGGACTGAAGTTAACAAATTGCACGCCAGCTCTACGGCAGGCAATAAGCTCATCTTTTAAACGGTGTCGTGCAATTCCTCCCGGACCGATCTGTGCACTCTTCAGCGGCATACCACCAAACATAACCACCAGATCTCCATGTTTTGCGATGGTTGAAAGGCGAGTCGAATTTTTTGTCATAGTAGAAAATTCGCCGATAATGTATGGCATTAATACAATGGCAGCGTTAAAACTATAATTTCCTTCGCTTCTTACAAACCCACCAGCACAATTTAAAAATCTTTTAAGTTGGCTTTGCGCGTGATGGAATCTACCAGCGCTGCCCCAGCCGTAAGAGCCGCCAAAGATCGATTCGTTTCCATGATTTTTTCGGGTGGAATCTAGTGCTCTGGCAGCTAGTTCGATCGCTGTTTCCCATGAAACTTCTACAAAGGCTTCTTTACCTCTTTTGTTTCCCCCTCGCACAGGGCCACTTTCAAGATATCCTTTTCGAACAGCCGGGCGAAGTATCCGGGCTGGACCGTCTATCGAATCGAGATAATTTTCGTTGATACGTGATGGATCAGGATCTAGAGGATGCGCTTTAACGCCGACCAACTGCCCATTTTCTACCTCGGCGACTCCAGTGCCCCAGTGGCTGGAGGTGATTTTTTTAATCATATTTTTTTCCTCTAATTATTCTTATCCTTCGCGTGAAAGGTTTTATAGCGATGAGTCAGGAAGCTGAACTATTCACTTGTAAAGTGCTCACGTACTGCTGCCCGCTGTATAACCATCACGCAATAAAGCCGTATTATTAAGCTGAGCGATTTACTAAAGCGAACTCTTCTATATGAACGGCACTTCAGTAAGTGATTATTTCAATAATAAATAGTATGACGGTTGATTATTAATAGCTTGCTGAACAAATATTTGCCCAGCAAGCAAAAACTTCAATAATTTTAATTTATTAGTATTTATAAAAATCAAAAGAGTGACCATTTATTAAACCGTCTCTCAAATAGACTCACTAAATACTGCATAACCTATTTATATCAACATGGTTATTATTTATATAAATACAAGCCGGGATAATCGCACTATTAAAAACGTCAAAAGTAGCTTTACCCAAGAAGTTTTGGTAATAGTAACGCAATATCTGGTATAAATAGAACAGCCATAATACCCATAAACTGTAAGCCAATAAAAGGAAGAACCCCTCTGAATATATGCTGTAAGGAAATCTGTGGCGGTGCTACTGATTTAAGCCAAAAGCAAGCAGGACCAAAAGGAGGAGATAGAAAAGAAATTTGGACGTTCATTACGAAAAGCACGCCAAACCACAATACAGCTGACTCAGGTTCCATTCCTAATTGAGGTGCTATATCTCTAATAACTGGCGCAAACACGGGTACTGTCAGAAACGTGATCGCAATCCACTCCATGAAGGTTCCAAGCACTGCAAGAACCACCATCATGATCAAAATCAATAAGATAGGCGGCAGCCCGAGATCTGAAAACAAGCTACGCATGTAAGCTGCACCGCCAATCAAATTATAAATTCCAACAAAGGCAACTGCACCAATTACCAACCAGAAAATGGTGCCCACACTCGACATCGTTGAAACAAGGCTCTTTTGTAACATACCCCAATTGAATTCATGACGTACGGCTGCAATTACGCATGCACCGATCACACCCACTCCGGCAGCTTCAGTGACAGATGCGATTCCTGCGTATATCGACCCCATTACTCCAGAAACTAAGGCCACACACATGCTGACTGCAATCTTCTGTGCTTTCGTTAAGCTAGCATCTTTACCAGTAAGCTTAGCCACTTCCTCTGCGGTTGGTGCCATCGTGGGGTTAATCTTACAGCGAATTAGTACATAGACCGAATACATGGATGCCAACATTAGTCCCGGTAACAGTCCTCCCAAGAAAAGGTCACCAATTGGCACACTTGCTGATAGTCCAAATACAATCATCACGATAGACGGAGGAATAAGAGTTGCTAGTGATCCAGCAGCACAGATAACACCAATGGCCAATTTACTATCGTAGCCCAATCGCAACATTTGAGGCAAAGCAACAAGGCCAAGCATTACGATTTCGCCACCCATAACACCTGACATCGCAGCCAAAACCACAGCTACAACGGTTGTCTGAACAGCGACCCCTCCACGTAGATTCCCCGCAAAAATAGACATGCCATCAAAAAGATCACGTGCTAACCCGGCACGTTCAAGTATAGTCGCCATGAGCACAAAAAGGGGAACAGCAACCAAAGCATACTGTTCAAGCAGTCCAAAAGCATTTGAGGAAACGATGAAAAGCCCAGATGGACCAAAGAAAAGTAATGCCGTAACGATAGAGACGAACAAGGTCACAATCCCTAAAGGCATTCCTGTCAACATTAGTATAAATAAAGCCCCGACCATACAGGCAGTGACGACACCCAAATCATACGACCGAACATTCAATAATTCTTGAGGGTTAATGAAGCTGGTAAATGATTCATAAAGTGAGTTCACTAGGTTGATAGCCGGTATGTCAAGCTGATAGTGAGCGACGATATTAGATCCAATTCGTAGGTATATCAGTGCTCCCAACAGCACAACGACTGCTTGAGAAACCTGACTACTGAAGTGATTTCTAAAGTTCACTATCAACTGGGAAAGGTAAATAAAAGTCCCAATTGATAGCGCTGTTTTAAGAATGGTTGGCTGAGGAGAGTTAAAGGTACTTCCGCTCCGTTCAACGATATCAATAGCTATAAGCGCCCGCATCATACTATCATCAAGAAGGACAGTTAAGGCAATAATCCCTATAGCCATGCCAAATGCTTCGAAAAACCAGCGTGATCGAATATCAACAATGTCGTTAATAATTGTGATTCCAATATGGCGCTTATGCAGGGTCACATACCCGCTAGAAATCAACCAAGCCGATGAACAAAATATTATGACCATCTCGAAAGCCCAACTCGTTGGAGCATTCAAAAGATAGCGCGCTACTACCTCCCAAACTGTAGCGACTACACATACCAAATAAAATTGCGCTACAACAAGTCCCGTAAGCCGACTTACTCGATCCATTAGTCCTCCGCTATCTTGGAAGGCATCCGAAAGTGAGCTTTTAAGCTTAGGTGTCTTGGATGCTTGCTTTGTTCTTGCTATTGATAACATAAGCGACTCTCCTCATCACCCTTGGGCGACCTTTATGAACCCTACTTATTATAATGTCAATTGATATCTGGAATCTGACTTGTGAAGATCTGAAATATCAGTTACGATCATTATCGTCACTTTATCGAGCAAGTCAATAGGCATCTTTGCTTCTGACATATAGCTTGGCAACGTGTACACATTCCGACTGTCGACCTGGTAAAGATGGGGTGGCGCTCACAACGCACAGCGGAGGAACCAGATATGGGGCTTTGATCTACGGCCCTTACCGATGGTTAGTTGGCTTTATGATGAGCGAAGTATTAGTTATGCTTCTGTTAAAGTGCGTCACCATATCATTATCAGATAAAAAAAATTAATTGAGGATGCTCGTAATGAAAAAATTTGGAGCTACAGCCGGGGCAATCGTCTTAGCGCTCTCTGCCGTTACTACAGCCGATGCCCAGACTCGCTTGGTCGTTCAAGGTTCAGCAAATGCCGGTGATTTTGTTCAAACGTTTTATGAGTCTTGGGCAGGCAAATTCAATGCTATGACTGGAGACAAAGGGCCAAAATTGGAGGTTTTACCTTTCCAAGCTATCGTCCCCTACCGTGAAACCATCGATGCCACAGCAGCAGGATTGATTGCTGGCGATATGAGTTCAATTTCCTATTTTTCAGGACGAGACCCCGCTTTCGCAATACTAGGCGACCTCGTAGCAGCCTACGACACTCCAGAGCAAGCCACAATGTTCTGTCTGAATGGAGGAGGCAAAGAGGTGCTTCAAAAAGTCTACGATAAGCTGAACCCGGGTAAACTTCATGTCGTAGGATGTGGAACTTTTACCAAGGAAGCTTTGGTTGCATCTAAGCCTATCTACGGCTTGGCTGATCTCAAAGGCGTCAAGATGCGTGCTCCTGAAGGCCTTGCGGCTGACCTCTTTGCACGCGTAGGAGCTTCGCCTGTTTCACTACCCTATTCGGAGGTTTTCACTTCTATAGAAACAGGGTTGATTGAGGCAGCAGATGCGTCATCGTATGCCTCTAATAAGTCAGCAGGTCTACACAAAGTAGCTACGTACCCGCTCTATCCGGGAATACATTCCATGGCTATGAACCAGCTTGTGATCAGCAAAGACCAATGGGACAAGCTTACACCTGGCGAACAAACAACACTGGAGGTTTGGTACGCAGCGATGATTACGTCCTTGGGACGCGCCTCTGACCTTGAAGACCGACTCGAAGTGGCCGAAGACAAGGCAGCCGGCAAACTGACCATCATCGACTGGCCACAGAAAGATCGGGACGCATTCCGCGTTGCTGCAAAGGACGTATGGGAAGAAGCCGCGAAAAAATCTGACTTAGCTGCAGAGGCTCTGGAAGCCCATCTCACTTTCATGAAAAATATTGGCTTGGCTAACTAAAGAAGATTCCAATGTTAGACTTAATCTGACAGGTATCATCTTTTTAAGTGGTTCTTGCCAGCTAGCCATCTGTACTATTAACCTGGCTGGCAAATAGCGAGGGAGCCTATTTGCCAGTCACCCCACAAAAACAGGCGCAAGTGCGTGGACGGAATGTTTTTTATGAAGTTCGCATTGACCTGGGATCGCTTCACACTCACATCATCGCGACCATCCATAGAACGTCACTCGGCACGCGGCTACCACCCAGATTGAGACGGTGTCGGATGATTTTGCCGGACGATGCGGGTAAAGAGTTTACGCCGCTTCGTGCTTCAAGCGCGAAGGGTTACCCCAAGCAACAGCTAACAGTATTGCTGCCCTCTGTCGGCCATCCCAAATTGGGTTGGTAGACGCTTAGCATGCTGCTGCGAAGGGTGCATCACCAACCCCTCGCAGGACAGAACACTCAGGATGCAATACAAGGCTCCTATCAGGTCACAAACGCAGGGCCCGGAATGCCCGGAGAACACCGACTGATCAACACAAAAGCCACTTGGCCAGTCCCTACACGGGCAGACCTCGTATCAGCGGCTGTCCAGTCGACAGCGTTGAAATACCCTTTGCGCTTTCGGGTTAGTGCGCTGTCCAGCCGCCGTCAACCTTCATACTGGAGCCGGTCACCATACGGCTGGCATCCGACGCCAGGTAAATAACGGCCCCCATAATATCTTCAACATCGCCAACATGACCCAGCGGTATCTTGGTAAGAGTATCCTGCTTGAAAGAGTCCGAGGTGAAGAAAGGTTCTGTCATCGGGGTTTTGATAAAGGTCGGGCAGATCGTATTAACCCTAATGCCATCAGCAGCCAACTCAACCGCCATCGCCTTGCTGAGGCCTTCAATGGCATGTTTTGTCATACAGTAAACAGTGCGCTGGATCGCACCGACATGCCCCATCTGAGATGACATGTTGATAATGCTACCCCCTTGGCGGTTCGCCAGCATTCTAGACACAACCTGCTGAGCAACAAAAAAACAGCCCTTAACATTAAGCTGTACCAGTTGATCGAAATGCTCCTCTGTCACCTCGACAAAGGGTTCTGGAATATTGGTTCCGGCATTGTTGACCAAAATATCGACCCTCGGCAATGCACCTATCTTCTGTGCTATATCCTGCATTGACGACATATCGGCGGCTAGCGCCTCTGCGCTCTGCCCCAGGCCCTTAACCTCAGCACAAACCTCATCGAGCGCCTGCTGTCCACGTCCAACGCAGATGACATGCGCACCCTGCGCCGCCAGTGCCAACACAGCGGCGCGGCCAATGCCCTTGCTTGCGCCTGTTACCAGGGCGATCTTGCCCTGGAGTGAGAAGGAAGGAGTTGTTGGAATCGTCATGGCGGGCACTCGCTTGATTAAAGGGACCACAGTTCTAACGCATTATGATTTCGTATTCAACGATTTCATCTAAGTAGAGCCCATATGTTCGGCAGAACATGAAACTTACACCCGCCTTTCAAGCCAGATATCTCCGAGCACAGTTCCTCAAAGGTTCAGATATCTTGAAAAGATAATAATTTAACTTATTGATATATAAGAACTTTATAACAACCTGGATAGTAAGTACTCAATTTAAGCTCACATATATATTGACGGCAATAGGTCGCCTAGATAGGATTGCATACGAATTCAACGCATTCATCAGTAACTGCTGAATACTAACCAACCGATCACACCGAGGTGCATTCCATGGCCAACTATCTGAAGACAGGCATTAGTGTCGAAGTGGCTGCCGCCAACAGCCGCGAAGTCCAGCAAACCGTCGAAAACATTCTGGAAGACATCGGCACCCGTGGTGACGCCGCTGTACGCGAACTGTCAGAAAAATTCGACAAGTGGAGCCCGACATCCTTCCGCCTGTCTGAAGAGGAAATACAGGCATGCGTCGACAGCCTGCCTGAGGAAGCCATCAAAGATATCGAGTTTGCACAAACGCAAGTGCGTCGCTTTGCGGAAATTCAGAAAGCCTCCCTCCATGATGTCGAAGCAGAAACGCTGCCGGGCGTGACACTTGGCCACAAGAACATCCCGATGAACAGCGTCGGCTGCTATGTACCCGGCGGGAAATACCCACTTGTCGCTTCCGCCCACATGAGCGTACTCACCGCCAAAGTCGCTGGCGTCAAGCGCGTCATCGCCTGCGCGCCTCCTTTCAATGGTAAGCCCAGCCCAGCTATCGTCGCCGCCATGCACATGGCTGGCGCGGATGAAATTTACTGCTTCGGTGGCATTCAGGCCGTAGGCGCCATGGCGCTGGGTACGGAAAGCATCGCCCCGGTCGACATGATCGTAGGCCCGGGGAATGCCTTCGTGGCTGAAGCCAAGCGGCAGCTTTTTGGCCGTGTCGGTATCGACCTCTTCGCCGGCCCTACCGAAACTCTGGTCATTGCTGACGCAGAAGGTTGCGACCCCGAACTGGCAGCGGCCGATCTGCTGGGCCAGGCAGAGCATGGCTATAACTCTCCAGCGGTACTGCTGACGAACTCAGAAGACTTTGCCCGTCAGACTATCGCCGAGATCGAGCGTCAGCTGACCATACTGCCGACCGCCGAAATCGCCGGCAAAGCCTGGAAAGATTATGGCCAGGCCATTGTCTGTGACAGCTATGAGGAAATGGTTCAGGTTGCAGATGAAATCGCTTCCGAGCACGTACAGGTCATGACCCGGGACCCGAATTACTTCCTGGAAAATATGACCAACTACGGAGCACTATTCCTTGGTCGCGAGACCAACGTGTCCTATGGCGACAAGGTTATCGGTACCAACCACACCCTTCCCACCATGAAAGCCGCGCGCTATACCGGCGGTCTATGGGTCGGAAAATTCATCAAAACCTGCACCTATCAGCGCGTTACGCCGGAGGCCTCGCTGATGGTTGGCGAATACTGCTCGCGTCTGTGCGCGCTGGAAGGCTTTGCCGGCCACAAGGAACAAGCTGATATCCGCGTACGTCGGTACAAGGATCAGCTCAGCAAATAAACCGGCTGCGGCCAAAGAGCGCACAGTCAAAGGCCTGCTTTGAGAACGAAGGCACCCGCTCGTCAGCCACCAAGGTGGTTGACGGACTAGGCCCTCGCCTCGGCGTTTTGAAGTTATCTGCGGCTTAGCCTAGCGAGCGTCCAAACTGGCCGCCACTTGACATCAGACGCACAATAAAGAGAATGAATACGAATTCAAAACGATTTAACCTGGTACAACGTTAAAGATATCTACGACTGCAAACCCATAACACTATAAAATTTGCCCGAGGTACTTCGCCCATGTACAAGAAAGCATTATCGATCGCTGTAGCCATTGGCCTAGCTACTGCATGCCTGACAGGAACAGCTCAAGCCGAAACGCGCCTAGCATTTGGTGCGACCAACGCACAGTCGGCCCACTACGCCTACTTTGCTTCATTGGTAAAGATCGTTAATAACACTTACCCCGACTACCGTGCTTCCGTTGTGGAAACTGGCGCAACCGTTGATAACCTCAAACGCATGTCGCGCAACCAGATTGACCTCGGCCTAGTAACAACCAGCACCTTGTACCACGCCTATAACGGCATCAAGTCCTTTGAAAACCGCGCGGTTCAATCCAAACTTCTCTGGGCTTACAGCCTGGCCCCCCAAAACGCCGTCGTTCGACGCGATAGCGGCGTAACCAGCCTCGACCAACTCGACGACAAACCCTTTGGACCGGGCCAGCGCGGCTCCTCCACCGAAGCCACCTCATTAGAGGTTATCAAGCTGCTTGGAGTTGAACCGGACTGGAAACGCGGCTCCAACGGCGAACTGGCAGCGGCAATCAAAGACAACCGCGCTATCGGCTTTATCAAATCCGCTGTCGGCACCCGTTTCGATGCACTGACAACTGACATCGCTACGTTTACTCCGGTACAGGTACTGGGACTCTCCGATGCACAAAAGCAGTTAATCAGCACCGAACTGCCGGAGCTGTCGATCGTCGACATGCCCGGTGGCGAAATGGAAAACAGCGGCCCCTACTCAACCTGGGGCTTCATGATTGGTGTAGCCGCCTCTCCCGAATTGGACGAGGAAACCGCTTACAACATCGTCAAAGCGGTTATGGAAGACAACGTTGAACAGGCAGCAGCCTATCCTAGCGTCAAGGATAAGAACCTTGCCGATCTGACCCTCAAGTACGCGACATCTCCACTGCACCCGGGCGCTATTCGCTACTTCGAAGAAATTGGACTCGAGGTACCGGAACGGCTGCGCTGAGATTCTAGCCCCGTTTCCGCCGAAACCCTTCGCCAAAATGGCAAGGGTTTCGGAATCTTTGTTAATCATCTAAACGCCTGAGAGTTACAAATGTCCGATCAAAATAACCAGGTTAGTCAGGACGGTAAGGACGAGCCGTTTCTTTCCCGCATGCGCTTGATTGCCGCCGCAGCCGTGGCCGTCACGATCGGCCTTTTTGTGTTTTACACTTCATTTTTAGGCTCTTTCGAAACCCTGATGCAACGCTCGCTGTTCGTTGCCATGGTCACTACCTTGGGACTCCTGCTCTACCCCCTAGGTCACAAGAAAAAATGGCGCCCGCTGGGCATGCTATTCGACACCGCCGCCGGCGTGCTGGTCTTAGCTGCGACGACTTATATCGTCGTGAATTACGAGTTCATCATGGACAGTCAGCCCTTCGCCGAGAACATCGATATCTACCTTGGCATCGGAACGCTACTGGTCGTACTTGAACTGGCACGGCGCACCACCAGCCCACTGTTTCCACTGCTGGTTGGCTCCGCGCTCGTCTACGCTTATTTCGGTGATCTGATACCCGGCACCTTCGGCCATCGTGGCTTCGACATAGACTACCTCGCCGAAATCATATTCCTATCTGACCGCGGCCTCTGGGGCATGCTGGTCGGCATCGCATCCACCACCCTGGCTGCATTCGTGCTCTTCGGCAGTCTGCTGCTGCATACCGGAGCCGGTCAAACCTTCTTCGACCTGTCCGCCCGCGCAGGTGGACGCTCCCCCGGCGGCGCCGCCAAGATTGCCACCGTGGCGTCAGGCCTTTTCGGCACCATCAGCGGAAGCTCAGTCGCCAACGTGGCAACAACGGGCAACTTCACTATCCCCCTGATGAAACGCCTGAAATATCCAGCAGCCTTCGCTGGCGGCGTTGAAGCCATCGCTTCCACAGGTGGCCAGCTGGCACCGCCCATTATGGGCACCGCAGCCTTTGTTATGGCTGAGCTCATCGGCGAGAACTACTGGGTAATAGCCTTCTCTGCGCTGATACCGGCGCTGCTGCTGTACATCGGCATTTTCACCACCGTTCACCTGATCGCCAAACGCCGTAATCTCGGCAGCGTCTCCAACGATGACCTGCCAGACTGGCGCTCAGCACTGAACTGGCGTCGCCTGTCCCCAATCATCTGCGCAGCCTTGGGGCTGGCCGTGGGCATTGTGCAAGGTTACTCCATCGGCCTTACCGCATGTTTTGGCATGATTGGCATCATCTTGGCCTATGTCATATCCAGCCGTACCGAAGGTGTTACCTGGCGGGTGATCGGCAAGGCACTTCTCCGCGCGCTGGAAGACGGCGGACGCGGCGTACTGATCGTCGGCATCCTACTGGTCGCCGCTCAAGTCTTTGTTGCTATGATCAACCTGACCGGCGTCGGCGTTGCAATTACCAGCGCAATCCTGGAGCTGGGACAAGGCAATACTTGGCTCATCGCGATTATCATGGCAATCGTCTGCCTTATCGCCGGCATGGGACTGCCAACCTCAGCCGCCTATGTGCTGGTCGCGGCGGTGTTTGCACCCGCATTGATTCAACAGGGTCTGGATCCACTGGCAGTGCATTTATTCGTTCTGTATTACGCAGCACTATCGGTTGTCACACCACCGGTTTGCGTTGCGGTATTCGTGGCCGCGATGATTAGCGGCGAGCGCTGGGGCCGGGTAGCGGCCTACACGCTACGATTGGGCGGTGCAGCCTATGTGATCCCCATGCTGTTGCTGGTATACCCCGGCTTGCTGGGTAATGGTGGTGCTCTGTCTATCGTCCTGGGTATAGCTTCGGGCCTTGGCTTTACCTTTAGCGCGGCCTCGTTCTTCTCTGCCCAACCGATGCTGGGACGCGATAACGTTTCCTGGTGCCTGTGGCTGATACCTGCGGCGCTGGCAATCTACCCAAGCTGGTTCACTACGATCGCGGCCCTGCTGATCCTGCTCGGAGCCTACAAATGGGTGTTGCCCGCATCTGAAGAACCAAAGACAGCACCAAGCTCCACCTGATACACATCAGGCTATAACAGCACAGCTACACCTCCAACACCTGGCGGCGTAGCTGTGACTGGCGTGCCCTCCCCTGCAGGACCCCAACACTATGCGCAACCGATACCGGCTGGCCAGCGGGCTGATCCTTTTGGGTTTTGCCATCACTGTCGTCCAGATTATCGCCCCTGTGCAGGTGGCTGACTGGGCGGGCCTAAGTTACTGGAGTGCAGTGCTGCTGCTCTGGCCAAAACTGGCAGCACGCAGCCGCTTTCAATGCCTTATTCTGCTGGGTCTCAGTGCCCTCTGCCTGCTCTGGGGGCAGTTTCACGGTATGGCGTTCAACCCTGAACGCCTTGTCACTGGCAATAGCCTCTTGATATCAATGCTGGTCGCCGTGAGCTTTCTGGGCCTTATCACTCGCCCGGAAGAACTGGACCAGACACCGCTACCGTGTGGTCGTCGTGCAGCCGGCTCGACACTCGTGAGCACTCACGTGTTTGGTGCCGTCATCAATATGTCGGCTATCTTCATCATCGGTGATCGCATAAGCCGCCGGACCCCGTTATCAGCAACCCAGGCATTGGTGCTGGTGCGCGGATTTTCCACAGCAGCACTCTGGTCTCCGCTGTTCGCCGCCACGGCAGTCGCTTTAAGCTACGCACCAAACGCACACCTCCCCACACTGTGGCTGACAGGACTGCTACTGGCCGGGACGGCACTGGGTCTGACCTTTTATCAGCTTTACCGCAGCCCAGCGCCGGACGTTCATGACTTTCAGGGTTATCCGATGCGCCTGGACGGGCTCTATCTACCCGTCGCGCTCGGTTGCGCCACACTGCTGGCCCTGAGATACGCACCATCACTGTCGGTACTTGAGATAATCACCCTGCTGGCACCGGCCCTGTCATTTATCCTACTGCCCATTTTCGTGCACAAACCGCGACTCGCCCTGTCCGAGCACCTGAGCTCCCGCCTGCCTCAAATGGCCAATGAGATAGCCCTATTCCAGGCTGCAGGCGCCCTGGGGTATGGTGTGGACCAAGTCATACGCGATCTTGACGGCTGGCAACCGATACAGACGTTCGGCGCCTTCGAGGCCTGCGTCTGCTACTGCGCCATCGTTGTGCTGTCGTTATTGGGTATCCATCCGATTGTCAGCGTCGCTTTCTTCGGCTCGCTGCTGGCCCCAATGACACCGGACCCGACCCTGCTGGCAATGGTGTTTCTTACAGCGTGGTCCTTTGGCACGGTCGCGGGCCCCCTGTCGGGGTTAAACCTCGCTATTCAAGGCCGCTACGGCATCGACTCGCTCAAGCTGATGCGCTTGAGCCTCAGGTACCTGATCGGCATGTCATGCATCGTGATGGCGGCACTCTATATTATTGAGAACTTCAGGTAGGCGGCCCGCACATCTCATGAAGACGGCCCTGGCTGGCCCCTAAGCGCCTGCTTCAGCTGTAGGCTAAATGCGTACTTTCGTGGCTATAAACATAAAAGGTAACTAGTAGTCGATTTGATTTAAAGCATCTTCAGCATTATCTGCCGGGGCCGTCATGAAGGCCGGTAATCGCCCCTCGAATAGCAACGTCAGTGTCACAGAACCACTCAGGCCCTGCTTACGCGCCGTCGACAAATAACTTCGCACACGGCAGAAAATCTGCGCCCCGTTCATCGAGCGGAAGCAACCGGCTATCTTTTGCTGCACCTTGAGCATACGGATATCCCGTGCGCCCTGGAAACTGGGTGCGATACCTATCTCGTCCATGGCTTCGTACCCCTGCTGCATATGGGCACCAGCAGGTCAGGCCGTTATTGGACTGGACGCATAGCGTAGCCTGCGGCGCTGGCCGTCGATGTCGATGTCGATGTCGATGTCGATGTCGATGCTGGTTTCAGCAGAGTGGATCGGATCCGACATGCCCAAGCGGTTTTTGACCCAGCGTTCGAAGCCCTCCGCCTTGTCAAAGGCTTCCTAGTTGAAGTTGAACAGTAACCCCGCATTGAGTGGGATACAGGTCTGGTCCTCGAAGTATTCGCGAACACGTTCGTAGAGCAATAGTTGGTACTGCAACAGATAGACCCCGTGCACCTTCAAGCAGGGGCCGTACTGCACCGAACGGTCGACGCCGGCCGGGAACGGTGCCACGATACACTTTTCCTGTGCGTTCTCTGGTACTCGGTGACGAAGCGGCTAATGTCCAAATCGAAAATCCTAGCGCTTCTCGTAGCCGACCACGCGGAGATCGCTTCCCCTGAGCAAGGTACGCCGGTCCACTTTCACGGTCTTGATCGCACCCGGCGCGTCGACCGGTTGCAGTGTCTTGCCACTATGACCCGGTTGCCCACCCGGTTTGCGCTCGTCTTAACTGCGGCTATTCTTGGGCCGGTTCGGATCTTGGGAGGGTGGCGTACTGCTGTTGGCACTGCTGGTGTTGAGCCGACCGGTCATAATCTAGTCAGCACCATCATCATATAGATAGCCGCACGCAGCGATGGTGAGACCGCTGAGTCGTCCTTGAGATGTCGACTGACATTCGCCAGGGCGGCGTTGACATCGATGTTGCTTATCTTCATGAACCATGAGTCCTGTCAATTAATGGCGCAATTATCGCACGACTTTTTAGGTCGATTTTTTCCTCATGAAGGCGGACCTGAACTATTTTTTTGCTGTTGCCTCGCCCGTAGATATGCGGTGGCACAAGGCGGGCTTTGGAGTATGACAGGGGCTCTGAACTTGCCTCGGTGGCAGTACGCCGAGACCAGTCGGTTATCCCTAAATTTGGACATAAATCCTATCAAGAACTTATTTAAAAATTAAGCTGAATAGCTACCATAAAACAGAATTCTGTATACACTCAGCATCCAAGAATAAGGTAAAATATATAAGCGATATCGCGACTGCCGCTTATATCCCCGCCCGACTGGGCGAGGGTTTACGCGATTTTTTATAAACTAGGTTACTCGGTTTACCAGCCACAAAGTTTTCAATATTATCAATTAGCTGATCGCTTAGCGCCTGTATCGCTTCTGTACTAGCCCAGGCGATATGGGGTGTAAGAATGAAATTCGGATACCGCATTAGTGCTATCAATGGATGGTTGTCCGCAGGCGGCTCCTCCATGATTACGTCGAAACCGGCACCGGCAATCATCTTATCGACGATCGCGGTTTCAAGGTCAGCCTCGTTAACCAGCCCTCCTCGGGCGGTATTGATAAGCAGGGCCGTTTCCTTCATCAACTGCAGCTCCGGCAACGCAATTAGATTTCGAGTTGCCGGTGTCAATGGGCAGTGCAGGCTGACAACATCACTGGTAGCCAATACCTCCTCGAAAGGTAAAAACCCGAACCCCACGTCATTGAGCCCCTTACGAGCAGCGAAAACCACGTCCATTCCCAACGCACGTCCAATCGTCGCCATGGCCTGACCGAGCACACCTTTGCCAATGATCCCCAGCCGACTGCCGGCCAAATCACCAATCGGATGGTTGAAAAAGCAGAATTGACCTGACTTTTTCCACTCACCGTTTTTAACATCCTGACAGTAGGAAAATAAATTTCGTCTCAATACCATAATCAGAGACAGTGCATGTTCGGGTACCGTATTAACCGCATAGTTACGGATATTGGATACCGAGATACCTTTGCCCCTGCAATAGTCGATATCGATCTTGTCATAGCCTGTAGCTGCCACTGCGATCAGCTTCAACTGAGGCAGTTGCGCCAGAATTTCTTGATCCAAAGTAACTTTGTTTACGACGGCAATATCGCTACCCCTGAGCCTTTGTACAACCTCATCCGGCGCAGTGGATTGAAACTCGACCCATTCATGATCGAATAAGGGCTTTCTAGTTTGAACATGCGGTGCTATGGTTGATCGGTCAAGAAAGGTGATTTTAATACTCATAAGCTCCTCGCAAACAGTATTCATCCAAATGATTGATCGAAATCAGTGAATATCTGCTGATTTGCCTACCGCAACCTTGAGCATTTCAATATCAAAATTAGGGTGTTTGACGGCATCCAGTATCACTTTTTCCCGCTGAATGATCGTCTCGATCGCCGCCGGCAGTTTTTCTACCACCTCGTGCGGAATGACGACCGCACCATGTTTGTCTGCATGCAATAGGTCGGCATGCCTGACGTTCATGCCGAATATCTCGACCTCACAGCCGTAATCAACCACGTGTACGTAGGCATGACTGGGATTCACGCTTCCTCCTAGGACTTGAAATCCCTTGGCGCTGTCATCGATATCTCTGAAAGACCCATTAGTGATTGCTCCCATCGAACCGAGCTTCTGATGCAGCGCCGTATGCACTTCCCCCCAATGGGCACCGAGCCCCGGGTTGGTATCGATATCCTGGATCACGACAATGGTCGGCCCTTCCCCGCTAGCAGTATATTCATAGTACTCCAACGCCTTCGCTCGCTTTTCCGCCGGGCAAAACGAGCTAGTCGATCTGATCATAGCCGTTCGCGCATACCCCACCATGGGAGGCAGATCCGGGTCTAGTGCGACGAGTTGCCTGCGCGTAAAACCAGCGGTGCGCGACTTGTCCGGAGCCGCAATATCCAAAGCGTTACAGATTGTCGGGGTATCATACTGTCGGAGATAGGCCAGCATCTCCGCATTGATAACCGGAAAGTTCTCATTTGATCCTGCCATTTCACTTATCCATTATTATCTGAAGCTTGGCGGTGGAAACCGCAGCGGCTCTTAGGATCGAGCCACAGCGAACTGCTACGAGATTTCTACACTACCAACTGTTGACTTCGTATGCAATCAGGCTGTTTTAGCCCCCCCATTTGAACAGCTTGCGATACCGCAATTCACTTAGTCTGTGCCAGGCAATGCAGGGACGAGCCGACCGACTTCTAGGCTGCCACGGTCATCGTGCCTTATTGGTTACCAAAAGCCGGGCTGATCTCTTTTAGTATCTGTTTAAAAGCTTCAGCGGCCGGGGGAATCCAGCGGTCGCGACGCTGAATCAGCGCAATGTCCCGTCTCACACAAGGTTCCACCAGCGGCTTCAGAACGGTTTCCGGTGTCAGTAACGCACCAACGCCCAGCGACGGCAGTACCGTGATACCAAGACCAGCCTGTGTCATAGCAACGGCGGACGACATGTAGCTGACCTGTAGTGAAAATCGCAGGTCAAACGCAGACGCCACGCCACTATCCTCGATCAAATGCGCCACGCTGCTGCCCGCCCGCATCGCAATCAGCGGCTCGCCTTCCAGCTCACGCCAAGTCAGCTTGGGCTTGCAGTTTAACGGATGCTCGGCGGGCAAGATCGCCACCAGTGCATCTTGGGCCAACAACGTCGATTCGTAATCTGCGGCGAGCTGAGGTGTCAGCACAGTGATACCCAAATCAGCATCGGCGGAATCAACAGCGTCCAGGACGCTGTCTGCCCGGCAATCCTCAACCTGAATATCGATAGCGGGATAGTGTCGGCAGAACTCTGCCAGCGCAGCAGGCACGATGGACGTTGCAATGGATGGCAGAACAGCCAGCTTCAGGCTACCGCGTTCCAGATCCGTAATGGAGCGCAGATCAGAAAGGGAACGTTCAAGCTCTCGCACCAACCGGCGCGCATCTGTCATCAGATAGCGCCCCGCCATAGTCAGGCTGACAGCTCGAGTGGTCCGGTCGAACAGTTTCAGATCAAGTGCTCCCTCAAGGTCACGGATAATAACGCTGAGAGATGGCTGAGTGATATGCAGCCGTTCGGCCGCGCGAGTAAAGCTTTGCTCGTCGGCCACAGCGAGAAAAGCCCGTAAATGCCGGACATCAACATTCATAGCCTAAACCTATATATCAATACAAATTATTCATTTAAACAATATAACAGAAGCTGGTTCAATCGAGTGATCCAATCAATGGGACTAAGAACAATGAAAACACGACTAATGGTCGGAGGCGGGGCCGGTTTTGCAGGTGACCGCATGGATGCTGCGATCGCGGTCGCGCAGGACCTCGCCACCCAGGAGGGTCCGCGCTACCTGATATTTGAAACCTTGGCCGAACGTACTTTGGCATTGAGTCAGGATCCCGCTGCCCGAGCAGAGCGGGAGCAAATGATGCTGCGCCGCCTGAGTACTGTGCTGACGATATGCCTGGACGCAGGAATTCCTATTATCGGTAACTTCGGCTCTTGGAATCCGCAGGAAACCGCCGGCAAAATCGAGGCGTTAAGTGCTCAGTTAGGCTGCAGAAAGCCCAGAGTTGCTGTGGTTACAGGGGATGACCTGATGCAGGAGCACGGTAGCGAAGGCCTCCTCGCTCTGACCTCAGACAGAACACTCAAAGACGGCGAGCATCTGATTGCCGCCAATGCCTATACTGGCGCCTTCCCGATCGCCCAAGCTCTCGACCAGGGCGCCGACATCGTGGTAACAGGCCGAGTGGCCGACCCCGCACTGGTGCTTGGGCCGATGATTAGCACCTTCGGCCTACAGGAGACGGACTGGAGTGGCCTGGCATGCGGCACCCTTGCAGGCCACTTGATCGAATGCGGCTCGCACATTTGCGGCGGCTACTTCGCAGACCCGGGATTCAAGGATGTACCCGGGCTGGCGTGGGTCGGTTTTCCGATCGTAGAGATCACAGACACCTTCGAATGCCTGATTCGCAAAGCCGCCAATACTGGAGGCTGTGTCAACGAACGTACTGTCGTAGAACAGTTGCTGTATGAAATTCACGACCCTGAAGCCTACCTAACGCCGGACGTCGTGCTAGATATCAGCAAGGTTACGATCAACGATCTTGGTGATGACCGCGTGCTGGTGAGTAATGCCAAGGGCAAGCCCCGGCCCGACCTGCTCAAAGCGACCCTATGCTTCGATTCTGGCTGGATCGGCGAGGCCGAAATTTCCTATGCTGGCCCCAATGCTGCCGCGCGCGCTCGTCTAGCCATCGAAGTCATACGTACGCGGGCTGCCGTCCTATACAAAGACCTGCCACTGCGTTGTGATCTGATCGGCGTCATCAGCGCGTTCGCTAGCCAAGGCGGAGTCCAGTGGGAACAGCCCGCCGCATTAGCGCCCACGGTGGCCGACGCGACAACGCAGGATGTCCGTGTGCGCATAGCGACCCTGGCGCCGCAACGCAGCCGAGTAGAGGACCTACTCGGCGAGCTGGAGGCTCTCTACACCACGGGCCCTGCTGGTGGCGGCGGCGTACGAAGCCGTATTCATAAACAGATCACCACGACCTCGGCGGGGATTCCCCGACACTTCGTCTCATCTCAGGTGCAACTGTTCAACCACGAATCGGGAGGATACTGATGTCCACGCCGCTGATTGAAGTACCGCTGCACAGCGTTGCCCACGCCCGCGCAGGCGACAAGGGTAATCGACTGAACATATCCTTGGTGCCCTACGAGGCGGAACTCTGGCCCTGGCTGCAGGAACAGGTTACCGAAAACTTTGTGCTCGCCGGTTTTGCCGATCGTGCACCGAGTCAGGTAAAACGGTATCTATTACCTCACCTGCACGCCATGAATTTTGTCCTTGATGACGTTCTGGAGGGCGGGGTCAACCGGGCCCTGACCCTGGATCGCCACGGTAAAACACTCTCGTTTCTGCTGCTTTCATTGCCCGTGCGGGTACCGGAACAGCTGATACGTCGATAGGCCTTGACTGGCCACATAGAACCCAACCCGCCGCCAAGGTCGGCGGCCAGAACTGCAGTCGAAATATAAAGATAACAACGGAGACAACACATGAAATCACCTAAATTTCTTAAAGCCGTCGCAATTGCCACCCTAGCGGCCGGCCTGAGCCTGAGCCATGCGGCCGCCAATGCCCAAGCACTGCGTCTGGGAACCGCCACTGAAGGCGGCGTATGGTTCGTACTTGGCAACGGACTGGCCCAGGCGGTCGGCGAGGCGCTCGACACCAGAGTCATGCCGGTAACAACGGCGGGCTCGATGGAGAACGGCCGACGCCTGTCCGCCGGAGGCGACCTTGATCTGGGGTTGATGCTGTCCACCAGCCTGAAAAACGGTATTGAAGACGGAACAATCGATACTGACAAAATCCGCGTCATTGGTGCCGGACATGGCAATTTTCTACAGGTTGTCGTGCGCGGCGACTCCGGTATTTCGTCCTGGAGCGAGGCATTTCAACCCGGCCGCATCGTCGGTGTGGGGGAACCTGGCAGTGCCGCCTTTGAAGTCACCACCGGCGCGATTGAAGCGCAGGGACAGTCACTCGATCGCATCCAGCAGGCACGTCTCGGACACCAGGCTCAGGCAGATGCACTGAAAAACCGCGACATCGAGGTCATGGTCGTGACCCCCGGCATCCCCACCGGTGCCGTGGTATCCGTCATGTCCACCATCGACGCCAAGCTGCTCTCCGGTACCGACGCTGAATTGGATAAACTGCTAGAGGCTCAGCCGTTCATGGCACGAGGGCTGATCCCTGCCAACATCTACAATAACCAGCCTGAAAATGCCGCCACCGTCATGCTACCTTCGCTAATGATGGCAACAGCGCAAATAAGCGACGATGAAGCCTACAAAGCCACCAAAGCAATCTACGAAAGCACTGCAAAGCTCACCGCCGTGCACAGCAACGGATCGCAATGGACCAAGGACAACGCCCTGGCATCACGTAAATATCTTGAAGCCCTGGGCGTCCAGTACCACAGTGGCGCGATCCGCTATTTCCAGGAGATCGGTATCTGGTAAATCGCTGCCAGCACAGGGAGCCATTGGCTCCCTGTGCTGGAAGTTCCTGTAAACACCAGTGTGCCAGCCTATCCATGCTTTCGGAGATCATGCGCCATGCTAGGATCTTTTTTCCAACTTTCGTTCTGGTCCAAAACCCGAGAACTCACCGCTCTTGCCTTCGCTCTCATGACCATCGTGCTGGCGTCCGGGCTGTTCTTCCTGGACCCTGTTTTGAACCGTATTTTGCACATCGGGCTCGGCTTCCTCATGCTATTCGCCCTCACGGCAGCAGATGCGGTAAGTTTTAAACGCGTACTGGCCATTTTCGGGGCTGTCATCATTATCCCGATTACCGCGTACGCCTATTATTACTATCCCATTAGTTACAAATTTGCCGGTTTGCCGCCGTCCACCCTGGAGCTGACCTTTGGGGTGCTGGCGATCGGCATTTCGCTGCTGGCAGCCTGGATGATGGCAGGCATCAGCATCCCCCTGATTGCACTCTTTTTCGTTCTCTACACCCTTTTCGGCGAATATCTGCCGGGGCCTTTTGCACACGCCGGACTCAACATCACGCAAATAGTGCAGGCGCTCTATGCCACCAGCCGAGGAATCTACGGCAGCATTACCGGCGTTTCAGCCAATTACATCGTGCTATTCGTTGTCTTCGCCGCCTACCTAAGCCAGATCGGCTTTATCGACTTTCTGCTGGGTAAGTCCAAACGTTTCCTCGGAAAATCTCGAGGGGGTCCAGCAAAGATTGCGATCATTGCCAGTGGCGGGCTCGGCGCCGTCATGGGAACCGCGTATGGCAATACTGCCAGCACCGGCGCCTTTACAATCCCGATGATGAAACGCACCGGTTTCTCTCCGTCATTTGCCGCCGCTGTCGAAGCAACCGCCAGTGTGGGCGGACAGTTCGTTCCGCCTATCCTCGGTGGGGCAGCCTTTCTGATGGTCGATATCCTGGGCATCAGCTACTCCACGGTCATGGTCGCCAGCATTCCCCTCGCCATCATGTTCTATCTAAGTATTTTCCTTGTTGTTGATCTGCGCGCTGCGCGCGAAGGTATCACAACCACACCCCTGGTTCTGGAAAACAACAACATGGCATCAGGCCCGCTGGGGGGCTGGTTGAAACTGGCCCCGGTCGTCATTCTGATTGCTCTGCTGGCTGAGGGCTTTACGCCGCAACGGGCCGGTTTCTGGGCAATTCTGTCGATCCTGCTTGTGGACCTGCTTGAAAATCGCTCGCTTAGTCTGTCGCTGAAACACCTGATCCAGGGACTCATCGAAGGCGCAAAGAGCAGTGCTGTGATCGTCGGCATCATCGCGACTGCCGGCATCATAGCCGGCCTTACCAGCACCACCGGGCTCGGTCTGGTATTGTCGCAGGTTCTAACCAGCGTTGCCGGCACCAACCTGCCATTACTGCTGGTATTGACCGCTGCGACCTCAATCATACTAGGGCTAGGGCTACCGACTATCGTCTGCTATCTGTTGATGGCTGTTCTGGTTGCACCAGCGCTTACATCGGCGGGCATCGAACCCATCGTCGCACACCTCTTCCTGATCTACTTCGCATCACTTTCCTCGATTACGCCCCCTGTTGGCCCGAGCAATTTCATTGCAGCGTCGATCGCAGGTTCCGGGGCAAAACCGATGCAGGTGGGTTTACTTGCAATACAGCTCTCCTTGCCAGCGTTCATCGTGCCATTCATTTTCGTTTATCATCCGGAACTCCTGATGCTCGACGGCTTAAGCTGGTCGGTTGCCTATTCCCTGTTCACCGCGCTGCTTGGAGTATACGCACTGGCAGCGGCACAGACGGGCATGGTACAGCCCGGCTACCCACTGCCAAACCTAGCAACACGCCTGGTCGTGCTACTTTGCGCAGCAGGTCTGCTGTGGCCGGACGCCTGGAGTGATATCGTCGCCTTTTTCGTATTCCTGGGTATACATTTTTATGCAGCCCAGGCCCGAAATGGCTCTCTGGTAGTCCAGAGATAACAGCTACAACGCCTGCTCTGACAGTCCTTCGCCCTGCCGATCATCAATAGCACTATACGGGCGAAGTACTCCACAGAACCTGTGCTCCGCGGCTCATCAGGTACGTCGATACAACCTGCGCTAGACGGGCTCAGGCTCTCAACTTATACAGATCCCGACCTCCGGACACGAGGAGGTCGGGCAGGAGTTAAAACAATGACACAACGCTGGAAGCAACGCCCCGAAGGTTCGAACTGGGGAGACTTCGGCGAGGATGACCAGATCGGGCGGCTCAACCTCCTGACCCCCGAACGCGTACTGGCAGCAATCTCCGAGGTTAAAGAAGGCCGCAGCTTCTGCCTGTCGCTTCCTCTAGACTATCCCGGCGGCAACAAGCTCAACCCAAGGCGTTACCCGCCGCGACGCTTTTCCACGGTGCGCGACGGTCGCGCAAACTATAATTATCCACTATCGCGCCAAGGCTCGGCGTTCACCGATGTTATCAGCGATGATGCGGTCCTTATTCATACTCAATACTCAACGCAGTGGGACTCCCTCGCGCATGTCGGTGCCCAGTTCGATGCCGACGAAGACGGAGTCGCTGAGACGGTCTACTACAATGGCTGGCGGGGTGGGGAGCACGTTATCGGGCCTGAACCCGGAAAGGACTGCGGCGATCACTGCTCGCAGTTTGAGGGAGTCGAAGCTTCTCGTCTTGGCATTGAAAATATGGCGGCTACTGCCGTACAGGGGCGAGGCGTTATGGTGGACTTGCATGCCCACTTTGGTAATGAACGCGTCCTGGTGGGCTATGAGGACCTGCAAAGAGTGCTGGACGCGGACGCTGTTGAAGTCGAGCAGGGAGACATGCTTTGCCTCCACACTGGCTATACCCGTCTCTTAAAGAGCATGAATCACAGCCCAGACCTAGAACGACTGAATGCGTCCTGTGCAGCACTGGATGGCCGTGACAGCCGCCTACTACGCTGGATAGACGAAAGCGGAATCTCAGTCCTAATTGCCGACAACTACGCTGTCGAAGCCTCTCCCGCACGCCCAGGCGAGGGCCTATACGCCTCCTTGCCGTTACATGAACAATGCCTGTTCAAGCTTGGCATTCATCTCGGCGAACTTTGGGACCTAACCGAACTCGCTAACTTCCTGAGGTCTCACAACCGCAGCCGCTTCCTCTTAACGGCTCCGCCTCTACGCTTGCCTGGCGCCGTGGGATCGCCGGTAACACCCGTCGCGACGGTATAAAGCAGCCAACCGATGTCTGGAGCAGTCCCGCTGAGGAGGCTGCTCTGGACGCCGTAACGGATTTTCAACGCAAGGGCTAATAGATACTGACTGCCCCCTTCGCTGCATCAGGGCAAGGGTTTCTCATTGACCTCGACAACGCTGAAGTTAAGCAGACCCTGGCCTCCATGGCGCCAAGTAATCGGGACCGGTACGACCTGCAGTGATGCTTTTAGCGCAGCCGGAAGCGACTGTGTCACCGCCCTCGAAGCCTTACTCCATCAAGCTATAGGCCTCCCCGTTTGAACCTGCAATGCCGTCACGTACAGAAGGCCATTGACGGTAGAAAAGCAGTCGAATAATATTATGAATACGTATTCAATCCATTGTTCTGCGCTGCTGTGCCCAAACCATCAGCCAGGGGCCAAAGGTCGCCGCTCCCTGCCCCTAGATACCAACCCTAAGGTGAAGTCATGAAGAACGGAAAAAGCTTAAAAGAAAATCTCCGTAATAAAGTTCCACTGATGGGCACGTTTGTTAAAACCCCCTCACCGATTATCGTCGAAGTGTTGGCTAACAGCGGCCTGGACTTTCTAATTCTGGATGCTGAGCATTCGCCCTTTGGGCGTGAGGCACTGGATCTATGCATCATGACAGCTCGCCTGAAAGGCTGCCCGGTACTGGTAAGGGTTCCTGAAATGTCGCCGAGCGCCATTTTGAATGCGCTGGATCTGGGAGCCACAGGTGTCGTGGTACCACACCTGACCTCTGCACAGCAGGCAGAGGAAATGGTGAAGATATGCCACTACGGTGCCGGAGGACGCGGCTATGCCGGATCCACCCGTGCGGCCGATTATGGCACGGTGCCCATCAGCACCCATCTCGCCAATTCCGCTGCGCAGACGGTAATCATCGGGCAAATTGAAGATCCAGCCGGGGTTGAAGCCATCGACGAGATCGCCGCTGTGCCGGGGCTGGACTGCCTATTCATAGGCCGCGTCGACCTGACTATCGGCTATGAAGCGACCAGTCCTCAGGATCCTGTCGTTGAAGCTGCAGTCAAGCGTGTCTGCGAAGCCGCGGGAGCTGCCAATCGGGCACTTGGTATGTTCCTACCCAACATGACGGAAGTGCCACGTTTTCTAGATAGCAACGTCAGCCTCTTTGCCATGGCATCCGAACATCAGATGATTCGCGAAGGCTTCCAGTCCTACCTCAAGAGTGAAGAATGGACTGAAGCGCAACTCTGACATTGAAGGCCTAGGCGGCGCCCATACAGGGGGCCGCTGTGGCTTCGAAGCCGTTTGAGTTTCGAAGTACCCGCTACATCGAACCACTGAGCTGGAATGATGAGTATTTACCTATAAAGATTGGCCAAAAGCAACGCAAAGCTTTGGCACCCTAACAAGGTTCCATGCGGATTCAGCCCCTAGTAAGGGGCTGACCAGCCTAACGCTTCAACAAATCAGTGCCAGCGACTAAGATCACACATCTGCAGTGATACATTATCAGTAACACCAGCCGACTCACGATAAATCCCAACCTTTACTGGACACTTGCTACCCCATCTCGATGATGTGCATAAATTATTCTTAAAATTCATCATGCTGCATCAGATTAAGACGCCATTGCGAGCACCATTGCATACGTTTACACTTGCAACAAGTCAATCACAGTTGTCAGAGTTGCCGGTCTTATTCGACTACACCACTGAAATTGAAGTCATAGGAGCCCATCATGGCGCGTGAACGAATAACCTCTTTCGATGTAGCGCGGGAAGCGGGTGTCTCACAATCAGCTGTTTCCAGGGCGTATACATCGGGCGCCAGCATTTCCAAAGCGACCAAGGATAAGGTCTTCGCCGCGGCCAGTAAGCTGGGATATCAGCCCAATGCCATCGCACGCAGCCTGATCAGCCGTCGCTCCAACATGATCGGCATTGTTATGGCCGATATTATCAACCCTTTTTACCCGGCCGTGTTAGACATGTTCATGCGCCGCTTTCAGGAACGTGGTCACAGGGTGCTGTTGTTTATGGCGTCAAGGGATCAGAATATCGATGATCTGCTGCCCCAATTGCTAGAATACCAGGTCGATGGTCTCGTCATCACCTCATCAACATTGTCATCGGAAATGGCGGACCACTGCACCAAGCTCGGCACTCCCGTAATACTGTTCAATCGTTATGTGCCCAATGTTGAAGCCAGTTCAGTCTGTTGCGATAACATCGATGCCGGTCGTTCGGTGGCAGACTTATTCTTGAGTGCCGGCCATCAGCAATTGGCCTACATTGCCGGTATCGAAAACACCTCAACCAACCAGGATCGTGAACATGGGTTCAGCTCACGCATCAAGGAGCGTCGGGCACAACCGGTACTGCGTGAAACCGGCCACTATACGTATGAAGGCGGCTATCAGGCCGCACTACGCCTGTTCCAGCAGCAGATACGGCCAGATGCCATTTTCTGCGCCAATGACATCATGGCGCTCGGTGCGATGGATGCGCTGCGCGGCGAACTGAAACTACGCATACCGGACGACGTATCCATCATCGGCTTCGATGATATTGCATCGGCGGCCTGGCAAGGCTACCGCCTCACTAGTATTCGACCGCCCGTCGGGCGTATGGTCGATGCAACGGTTAACAATCTGATCGAACGCATCGAGAACCCCGAGATACCGCTGGCGGCACTGCTGGAAACCGTGGATCTGGTAGTGCGGGACTCGGCACGCCTTCCCGAGCACTTAGGCCTACGCCACACCCGGGAGTAAGACGAGAATAATCGCCGCAAGGGGTAGCGATTGGCTGCGTAGTTTTCAGGTTTTGCCCGCAGCCTGCCTAAGTTTTATCCTTTATATGGTCTCCTCCCGTCTTGCAAATACGGTAAAAATGAACACTGCTAGGCATGGAAAAATTAGATGCACGGAAGCTGAGTTCAGAGCTTCAGTAGCACAACTGAAAGCAGGTCACCCGCATGCTCGAAGCCGGACATGGCCGGGATTAGATCGCCCAGGCTTTGGAGGTCCACTCCGGCACAGCCTGCCACTGGAATTACACCTACTAACATCCAGGTGAGACTGCCATACAGCTGGGAGAACGTGGTCGTCGAAGTAACGAGGACCGAATGCTGTCGCCCTCTCAGGAAGCCGTACTTCAGGCCATCACGTGCGATAAGTGCCCAGATCATTTGCCCTTGGCCCTCTGGAACCGGCCGGCCACTAAAAGCCTTATCTGAAAGCTGTGGGGTATCCGGATTGCCACACGTACCATCAGCACCTATCTTGCCCGCTGGGGATTTACGCCGCAGAAGCCCGCCAAGCAAGCCTACGAGCAGCGCAGCAAAGAGGTACAGCACTGGCTGGACAATACCTATTCCTTTATCAAAGCCCGGGCGCAGCTGCACAATGCCGAGATTTTCTGGGGTGATGAAACCGGCGTACGTAATCAATGCCAGCACGCACGAGGGTTTGCGCCGAAAGGCAAAACACCTGTGGTGAAGGCGAATGCAAAGCAGCTGTCGGTCAACATGATTTCGGCGATCACGAACCAGGGCAAGGTCCGTTTCATGGTCTATCAGGAGACGATGACGGCCAAGGTCCTGATCCGCTTCTTCAAGCGGCTGATAGCATCATCACATAAGAAGGCCTTTCTGATTCTGGACAACCTGCGTATGCATCATGCCCATCTCGTGCGGTCGTGGCTGGAGAAGCACAAGCAGGAAATCGAGGTATTCTACCTCCCGTCCTACTCGCCGGAACTGAACCCGGATGAGTACCTGAGCTGCGACCTGAAACACGGCATCCGCGCATCCTCACCGGCCCGAACGGTTGATGACCTGAAGAGTAAAATCAACAGTCACGTAAGGATGCTGCAAAAGAAGCCCGAGCGCGTGAAAAAGTACTTCCAGCACTGTCATATCGCCTACGCGGCGTGAATGTATTTGTCGGCCGGCTTAATACCCTCACAGAAATATTTAAGCGCAAAAGATACTACCACTTCTATCCCTTATCGTATTTATCGACTAGTATAAAGTACTCTTTTTTTGCTCTTCTACTATGAGGAATAGCGGAATAACCGTTACCATGATTAGTTTCAAGAACTTTAAGAACCTGGTCTTCATAAAGAGGTAAATTTCTTATTGTATACTGAAAACCATTTTTCATCTCAGGAGAATCCGCCTCATGAACTATTGACTCGGAAAATGAATAGCTGAATGAGCTTCTAGGCCCTTTGTTTTCTTTTATATGTCCCATCCTAGCCAACAATCTAACTGCCGCATTAAAATTTTTACGATCGCGCAAAACCGCAGCCCCACTACGAGCCACATCAGAATAATTAAAATCAATTAAAACCCCTCTTCTAAGCTTCAAGCTCGTTTCCGGATCCTCAAACACCTTACGATTTAAATTATTTTGATTGCTTTTGACAAGCTTAAAGATTTCTCCGACTATCGTTTCGGCATTCTTCACAACAAAAGGAGTGCCTGCTAAATGCATCAAAAAATGATTAGAGCATCTAACGACGACCTCAAATGCAAATATTAACGTATCTTCTTCTATTTCATCTTCATTTTGACTTTCAAAGTAATGAACCAGACCAGCGACGCGACTTACATTGTCCATCAATTTTGATGCATGGTCATGATAGTGCTCATATAGAAGCCCAGTATTCATTTCATTTTCTATCTTCTCCGCATACTGGCGCCAGCGCTCAGAAGCACGCGGCGTAAATTTGAGCAATTTTTTTTCATTACCTTTATTTGACAAAACCATTAATTCACTAATTCTCTTGGAAAAACCATCCAAATAATCAAGTTTCCCCATACACCTAAACTGACGCTTACCAGCACGGCCAGCCGGTTTAATGGTCAAGAACCTTGCCAAAAATCCAATCCCTCTCGCCTCCTCGCCACGCTTGGATATAAAACGTTTTATAACATCTTCCTGTGCCATTAACATCAAAGTCAATCGCGCATCTGAAAGATGAAAGCTCTCACTGGAAACACGATCAACAAATATTTCTCTACCATCCCACAAGCTATTAATCAGGCTTAAATCATTAAAAGCCCGCCCATGAAATATACTATTAGCCTCACTAGATAACAGACAAGCATTCCTACCCTGAAAATACATTGCCTGAAGTAAAGCCATTGGTGTACTGTCTTCATAAATAAACTTAAGGCGTTTTGGTTCTCTTGGCACCCGTCCTTTATGATCCCTTAAAAACCCCTCTAATCTTAACAAATCACTCGAACTTTCATTATCTTTATTTCTAGCGAAATTTCTTACAGCCTTTTTATATTCTGATTTCAACGAAGAGTCGCTTACCTTCCATATTTCATATTCTTGTTCATAGCCAATTTTGTTTTCGCTATGCTCTTCAAAATATTTTTTCTGTACATCCCTAAGGGCATTAAAAAAGCATTTTTCCACTGTTGTTTTTCGTTCTCCCGACTCTGCTATGATTAACAGCATTAGAGAGCCGGCCACCTTATTACCAGTCGGTTGCTCAATATCAAAGATACCTTGGCATGCAGTTGAAATTGCACCAAACGCTGCTAAAGTCACCATCGACTTATCGACTTGAAGTTCCCTACTTGACTCCAACAGCGTCGCCTCAAGCAATGAGCCCTCCTTGTAATTTGGCCACGATGAATCCCTATAAGGGCTAAAATCAAGTTCTACATTACTATCATCGTAGGTAGATTCCGTTCTATTTCCATCAACCATGTTAAGGACCTGTTACTAAATGTGAAGACTAAGGAACCTTACCTACACTGGTAGGCTCGATATCATAGCCATTACAATACCGCACAAAAAACCGGCATGAACAACTCTAGTTAAGAATGCACTAACCTCAGACTAAATTCGAGCCTAGAGTGCTCAAAAAATCTATTGCCACTTAGTGTAAGAATTACGCTGATCGTTTTCTAAAAATATCCTTGAAGCATATGCGGTCATTCTGAGGCGCTATTGACCTTCCGATGGAGATCCGAACGCAGTGGGTTGGCCTTCCAGAGCCGAGGTGTCAGATCAGCGACCTCGCTAGCCGGATGGCTGCTGACCCGCAGCAACACATCGGTCAGGTAGGTATAGGGATTGATGCCGTGCAACTTGCGGGTACTGATCAGGCTCTGAAGATCCCGACGTGCTCGGTTCCCAGTTCAGCCCAGCAAAAGAGCCGGACCTTTCAGGAACACCCGCAGTTTATGCTCTCGAGTGAGAACATAGATCAGGCCCTTCTTCGGCGGATTTGATAGCGTCAGATCACCCTATTGTAACTGCGCCTGGCTCCACTCGAAGAAGGCACCGACCACCGGCTTGCTGTGTGTCCGCCGATACTGCTGCTTTTTATCGCTGTCCAGACGCGGCTCGCTGATCTGCTCTTCGCCCCAGTACAGGCGGCGATTTGATCTAGTGCTTCGCATACCGTTGCCGGCTAGGCCGACTCCGCCTCGATAAGCTGACGACGACTGTGAACCTTATCTGGTGCCCTTGATAAGGCCCATTATCCCGAGTCGATTTTTATCCAGAGTTGAACATAAAATTGTAAGGCCTTTGGACGCTGGCCAGTATTGTTTACCGTACCGGTGAACGTTCGGTGGTACAGGCGTCAGATGCCGATCCGATTCGAGACGCCCCGCTCGGGCGAGGCCTGTGTGGCGCATGGCGAGATTGCCAAGTTGCCCGTTGCGTCTGCAAGGTGGCTGCTCGTTTTCTCGACACGGCACCTATCCCCGTGTAACACCTACCGGTACACGGATGCCGCGCTGGCAATGCCCGGAGGGCCATCGCACGTTCAGCTTGTTGCCGGACTTCTGCCCGGCACGCTCGCAGCGTTGGATCGGGTTGTCCTGCACATTGAACATGCCGGCAGTGCCGAAGCCGCCGCTGATACGTTACGCCCCGACGATATTGCCCTACCCAGCGCTGTTCGATGGATCTGCCGCCAGATTCACCTGGTACGAGAAGCATTAACCGATTGTTTTGCAGACGGCACCGGCGTTGTTCCGCAGCTGCCAACCCAGTATCACGTCGTTCCGAGAGAGGCTGCAGGGGCCCGGTGCTTTGTCGTCGCTGCGCACAACGTTCGCCGTTTATCTGCCAAGTCTGCCGGCGCCTATGGGGTTCGCCCCGCGCGGCTCGGATCTACAGCGCATCCAACACAACTCTGGGGCAGCCCCGCCCACTCCTCGGCATTAACGTTGTCACCGTGTGTTATTGACGTAACAAGAGTTGAGCGGTGCACAGCGAGCAAGCGGTATCCATTTTCGAGACCCGGTTAGCCAGGTTACAGAACGTTTGGCGGGAGAACCGCTGCCTCAAGGCGCCTTCGATTGACCAGTATCTCTACTGGATCCGCCGTTTCCATCACTACTGCATGGCTGAAGCCCTTGATGCCGATGAACAGCTGACGCAGGCCGGCGTGAATACCTTTGCCCAGTGGTACGCACCACAGCGGCAGATTGATGCTGAGTGTGCCTGCCAACGAGCGCAGACCGCGCTGCGGGCTTGGGCCCTTGGTTTATGCACCTCGGGCGTCAAGGTCCCTGCGTGGCAACCCGGCACGGATCGCACCTCTGAGCCCACTCCCGACGACAGGATTTCGCCGAACATCTACGGCAAGATCGGGGCAACCCGGAAGGTACCATCAATAAGAAGCTGGCCCATGTTCGCCGCTTCCTAAAGTTTATCGGCTCCCGGCATCGGTCGCTGCGGCGCCAAAAGCTGACAGATATCGATGCGTTCCTGGTGGATTGCAGCAAGCACTTTGCGCGCACGACCACGGCAGACATCGGCGGTAGATGCGTTTTCTATTGGCCACCAGGCAGGTATCCACTGACTTGGCATCTTCCATCGTGACGCCAGTCGTGCGCCACTATGAACGGCCACTGCGGGCGCTGCCGTGGGATGATGCCCGCCGCATTCTGGCGGCCATTGATCGCAGGACACCCGTCTGGCTGCGCGACTATACGTTGCTCTTGCTGATGAGCCGTTACGGCTTGGGGGCCGGCGAGGTGATCCGCCATATACTCGTCCGCCATGCCAAGACAGCCGGCGTAACGGCCGCGTGTTTAGGTAGCCATGTGCTGCGCCATACGCATGCATGCCGGCATGCATGGAGCAGGAGACCTGCCCCAAGGTGCTGAGGACATTTTCGGCCATCGCTCGACGGAGTCGCTTTCCGCCTATGTGCGCATCGCCACCGAACTCTTGCGCCAACTGCCTCTGCCGGCGCCCAAGTGACGCCCATCAGCGCGGCGGAACTCGCCGAAGACATCGCCCATTTTGTCGCCATCAAGCGTGCGATGGGACATTCGTACCGCCGTAGTGAGCTAACGCAGAAGAGCTTTCAACACGCTGTCGAACAACGGGCTGGTTTGCATGCCAAGGTGCCGTTTGATGCCGTGCTGCATGAGTGGTTGTCGCGTAGCTCACATCGGCAACCCGTCACCGTGGGACTGAGGTTTGGCGTTGTCCGGTAACTATGCCTGTATCGCCGCCGTTAAGCCCATCAGCATAGCAAGCCACCAACCCCGGTGATCCCCCCGGCTATGGTATTCCATAACTTCACCATTTATACGCAGCTTTACGCCGCCGCCAACAACTGCCGTTCTCATATATTTTATTAATTTGACGCTACTTACCCAGATATTCTGATACTAAGTATCAGAATATCTGGGTTTGTAATGTCACTTTTATTTTTTCTTACTATTTTAGGTTACAACTATCAGCGAATTCGACGCCCGAGTCACCGCCGTGTACAACCAGCGACAACCATCCTCGGTGTCCAACCTTACCCCTAGCGGATCTACGATCACCTGCTGCCACTCCCCGCCCTGGGCCTTATGGCAGGTCATGGCGTAGCCAAACTTCACTTGGACAGCGTTGTAGTAAAGGTCAGCCTGGAGCAGCTCTCTAAACTCGGAACTATCGGGATCCACGCGGGGATGTCGCTGCCTGACCAACTCGAAGAGTGCGAACTGCTCACAGTCCTGCAGATCACGGTGACCTGAGAACAGTAAGTTCTCCAGCACCATGCACTTGATCGTGCTCGACTCGTTTGTCGACGCATCCGGTTTAAGCAGCATTTCTCTGAAATATAAGTCCACCGCTTGCCCATTGGGCAGCCGCACCTGCTCCCGCCAGCTGGAGGGATGGATGCCCACTACCCGAACCAAATCACCATTACTTAGCCCAGCACTCGGGCAGTTCCGAGTCACCAACAGTTTGTCGCGCACGACGACAGGACTGTAGGGATTACCCCACAGCTGCTCCCTAACCCCTAGGTTGTAATCAAGCGCCAGTGCGTTGCTGTACACTACGGCTGCCGAGGGCTGTTGCTGGCGGACGTTGTTAGCAATCGTTCGAACCGCTGAAAGGAAGTCGGCAGGTACGATGTCATGGCCGTTAAAGGGTATTTCGACTGCGCCGCCGGAAGAATGGAAGATCCAGTCACGGATGGCGTTCGCCCAGGCCAGAATCCCGCTGTTCTCTCCTTGCCGCATGACCGTGGTCAATTCATACCGTCGCGCTTGCAGCCCGAAATTACTGTACAAGCACTCGGGGCTCAGTGCCGGCGATTGCTGACTCCCCACCGGAGGCAACTGAGCCAAGTCACCGACAAACAGAAGTTTGATCGGACGACTCACAATACCTTCCCTATAGAGGTACTGGACGTATCCCACCAGGTCACTCAGCAGCCTTCCTGAACCAAATCGCATTGATGGCTGAAAGAGCGCAGTATTCCCAACCATTGATGCTTCATCAACGATCATCAGATCAAAGGGGTTACCTTGCTTCCTGATCGTAAAGTCCATGTGCAGCGCGCTGAGCCCTTCCTCAGGGCGTGCGTCGTCTACGCTCAGGTTTGCCATGTAGTAGATCGCCCCATGCAGTGTCGATACGGCGACAGGTCCAAGCGTCTTGGGCAGCAGCCAGTTGAGCTTGCCTTGCAATATCTGGGCAGCACGTCCTGTCGGCGCCACGAGTAGGCTTTCCATACCCAATTGATGAACAAGCTCGATGATCATGGAAACCAGTGTGGTTTTGCCTGTGCCTGCACTGCCACAGAGTACAAATGCCTCCAGGTCAGGGTTGTTGAGAAAGTGCTTGATAGCCTCCAGGGCTTCGAGCTGATCAGGGTTGAGCTGAATCTGTCTGTTCATGTGATCTAGGTCCAAATAAAGGCTACAGCTTCCCCTGGGCTTGGGTAGCCCATATGCAGAAGCTGTGGCGGGGGTGGTGTAGAAGAAAGGTGCAGGCGATTAACAGAATGCCGTGCAGGATGGAGTCGGCTCTACGATGTGAGCCGGCGATGAGCAAACGAGATCAAAGCAGACCTGACTCGATCATGTCGATCAGATTGAAGACACCGAAACCAGACATGCTCTGGTCACGAGCGATCCACTTGCCTTTGCCTGGCCAGAAGTCGATCAAGCCGCCGTTACCGGTGACTATCAGGTGGATGCCGTCATTGTTAGTGCAGTACTCAATGTTTCTGCTCTCCAGCAATTGGCGGCTGGATTCACGGTTCATGGCGCGCTTATTGGTGCGCTTGGTTGGTTCTTTTCCATTCTTTTTCGAGTCGTTCATGGAAGGTAGTATTAACATCATTTGGTCCTCTAGCTGTGTGATGGCGTTCGAGAGATTTACCTCTCCGTATCATTATCCTGAGCCGTAGAGAGTGTAAAAAAATCTGTGTAAGTGGCATTCTTCCAACCTGTTGAAAGGACAACAGAATGCCTATATCAGACACCCTTATAGATCAGTTGCTGGAAGGCTGCTCCAGCCCTGAAGATATCCTCGGCGAGTCCGGCCTTCTCAGGCAGCTCACCAAAAAAGTGGCCGAGCGAGCCTTGGAGGCCGAGATGGAAAGTCATCTCGGTTATGCAAAACACGACACAGCCGGTAAAAATACCGGCAATTCCCGCAACGGCAAGAATCGTAAGTCAGTCCGTTCCATTCACGGTGATATCGACCTGGATGTACCGCGAGACCGCAACGGCACCTTTGAGCCCCAGCTGGTTAAAAAAGGCGAGAAGCAGCTACAGGGCTTCGATGACCGGATCGTGTCGTTGTACGCCCGAGGCATGACCACCCGTGATATCCAGGCCCACTTTCAAGAAACCTACGGCGTCGAGGTCTCGCCAACCTTTATCTCCCAGGTGACGAATGCCGTGATGGATGAAGTGAATGCCTGGCAAAATCGGCCACTGGATACGGTCTACCCCATCGTCTATCTCGATGCCTTGGCGGTTCGCAGCCGCGAGTCCGGCATGGTTCAGAACAGGTCGGTTTATCTGGCGTTAGGCATCAACATGGACGGTGAGAAAGAACTGCTAGGCCTATGGATGGCGCAGACAGAGGGTGCCAAGTTCTGGCTGTCAGTGGTCACCGAGCTCAAGAACCGCGGTGTGCAGGATATCCTGATCGCCTGCGTCGATGGTCTGAAGGGGTTCCCAGAAGCCATTGAAGCCGTGTACCCCAAGACCCAGGTCCAGCTGTGTATCGTGCACCAGGTACGTTATTCGTTGCGTTACGTAAGCTGGAAACAACGTAAGGAGGTGGCTGCCGACCTGCGCACTATTTACGGCGCAGTGACACTCTCCGCAGCCGAGACTGCGCTGGACGCCTTCGCGGCCAAGTGGGACGAAGAGCACCCAACGATCAGCCGTTCCTGGCGAGCAAACTGGGAACGCCTGTGCGTGTTCTTCGATTACCCGCCACAGATCCGCAAGGTGATTTACACCACCAACGCGATCGAGTCCCTCAACGCCTCGTTGCGCAAAGTGACCAAGACTCGCCGCTCATTCCCGACCGACAAATCGGTGATGAAAGTGCTCTATCTGGCGTTGCACCACATCTCAAAGAAGTGGACGATGCCGATCAGGGACTGGAAACAGGCGATGAGTCAGTTCATCATCATTTTCGGTGATCGACTCTCACTGTGATATACCGCTACTTACACAGAAAAATTTACAGTCTCGAGCCGTATTTTTTAACTGCTCTGACGTACCACCCCCTCCGGGTGACAGCCCTTTTGCCTTGCAGTGCCGAAAGGCCTGTAGGGCCTGCTTCAGGTATTCAGGCCTTTCGGCAGCCCAATGCAGCAACGTCCGTGCAGCACCACTGGGTTGACGGCGCCCTTGCTCCCATTCACTGACAGTGCGGGGGCTGATCCCCAAACAACGGGCAAATGTTGCCTGTGTCAGCTTCAGTGATTTGCGGGCCTGGATTGCCGCCAGCACCACTGGGTCTGTCGTGCGGACAACAGGGTCTTCGGGAGCACTCCAAAGACACGCATTACCCCCTGTTTTCGACGGCCGTGACGGGGTTTCAGGAGGATGCGGATGGGGTTGCCAACCGTTCGAGGGGGCTTTGCTTATGTGCACCCCCTGCTGCAAGACGTCCGGGTGCTCCTGCTCATACTGGCGCATCCAGCGGTCGGCCCAAGATAAGTTATCGTCGGACATGATTCGGTCTCCTGCATACATGGTAAGAACGGCAAAGCCGCAGTCATACCATCTACAGGAGAGCCCGACAGTCAGGGCCTTGTTACTTGCGTGTCGAACCAAAGCTCTGGAACCCTCGGCCGAAACACTTGGTGTCGACCTTGCATAGATAGCTAGCACGGGAGAACAAGTCCGCCATTTGAACATAGCTATCAGAGCGATTAAGGAAGTACTCAGGATTGTCGGGAACATGCACAAGGCCAGGATTGATGTGGTATGGAATACCGACGGCCGAGCACCACGCGTTCAGAATCATCGTCATCAGACTGCCCTTACTGGAGTGATACTCACCCAGTGAGCAGAAGACCTCTCGATTGAAGAGCAGCAACAGATGGTAGTGCGGCGTACGGGCATCTTTTAGCTCCCTTGCCCAGACCATCCTGATCGTTGAGCGATAGACAGGTTTGCCCTGTCGAGCCCGACGTTGCTGATAGCTCGCCATTCTGGAATCCAACGCTTTCTTGAAGCGCTCCATGGCGTCATTGCCAGACAGGATGTCACCTGTCAGACCACTGCACCTCAGGTCTACCCGAACAGCAAATACTCTCTCGAACTCCTGTGTGGCGTTGTCGATAACGTAGAGCAGACGATCCAGGTACTCTTTGACCAGTGGCCCACCCTCGTAGAGAGGCCAGCCGCAATACTTGGATTCGTTCCAGAGGGTTAGGTTATGGTTTTCCAGTACACGTTTCTGATACATGATGAACTCCGTTGAAGTCAGAGTCCTCGTTAGCCATACACGAACACACTGACCAAATGTTTAGTCAGTAAGTTATGCATATAGTATGAAGAGTTAGCGCACTTGAGCGCTTAGCCAGTGGGGAGGGGGTTTATATTATTATACCGGTGCCATATAGACGGCAAACCTTGGCAAACAACCCCAAAAACCCCACAAATCGCGGCGTTTTGATGATCTGGCTACTCGAGGAAACTAGCAGGTTGCAGGAAAATGAAGAAATGAAGCGACGACCTCTTGGGTTTTGCCGGTTCTACGGAGTATCTGGCAGACCTCGCTCGTCTATACGCGCTTGAATCCAAGCAAGCACTTCCTCCTCGACCCAGGCAACAGAGTTAGATCCGGTGCGGGCGGCGGCTGGGAACGTGCCAGCTTGAATTTTGCGGTAAAGATTTGAGCGGGACAAAGCAGTCAGGTACATGACTTCGGGTAAACGTAAGAGACGCATGAGTATTGCTCCATTATAGGTTCATGCAATACTTCAGATCTGTAGAAAATAACTCTGAGCGCCCACAACCCAGCCGCTTGAAATCACTCCGAGATGCGCTCGCAATTTCGATTCAAAATAATCTCAGATACATATTACCTACCCGAGCACACACCAGGTGACGTGCTTCAGGACCGGGTTCCCTTGGTCCGTCTCTGACTCTTTTCTGTATCTGGAGATTACCCATGAAGATTCGATGTTCAGCCTGCGATTCGACGCAGGTGATGACCCGTGACTATGGCAAAAAAGTAGGAGCCGTCGCCGGCGGCGTGGCCGGTACGGTGACCGGTTTTAGCGGGGCGCTGTCCGGCTCGCGTGTTGGCATGGCTGTCGGTGTAGTCGGTGGTCCGGTGGGGGTGGCCGCGGGCGGAATTGCCGGGGCTATCATTGGCGGTTTGGTTGGCGGTGCGTCTGGCTGCATTGCTGGCGCCAAGATCGGTGCGGTGGTTGATGCGCGTGTACTGGATAATTTCGAGTGCAGTGACTGCGGCCATACCTTCTCACTGCATCTTTCCGCTCAGCCCTCAGATGGAGGGCATCACCATGGATAAGCCCAAACTGACCGAGCGCTTTGCCGAGCGCTTCAATGTCGATCCCGCCAAGCTATTCGAGACGCTCAAGGCCACCGCTTTCCGACAGCGGGATGGCAGTGCGCCGAGCAACGAACAGATGATGGCATTGCTGGTTGTTGCGGACCAGTATGGCCTCAATCCGTTCACCAGGGAGGTCTATGCCTTTCCGGACAAGCACGCCGGGATCATACCGGTGGTTGGGGTCGATGGTTGGTCACGGATCATCAACCAACACGATCAGTTCGATGGCATGGAGTTTCGCAGTGCCGACACCCGCGTCACGCCTGATGGTGCCAAAGAATGCCCGGAGTGGATGGAGTGCATCATTTACCGGCGCGACCGCTCGCATCCAGTCAAGATCACGGAGCACCTGGATGAGGTCTACCGTCCACCGTTTGAGGGTGTTGGAAGCAATGGCCCTTACCGTAACAGCGGCCCTTGGCAGACCCACACCAAACGCATGCTCCGGCACAAGGCGATGATTCAGTGTTCGCGCCTTGCCTTCGGCTTTGTCGGCATCTTCGATCAGGATGAAGCCGAGCGGATCATTGAAGCACAGGCCACGGTCGTGGTTGAGCCTCAGCTGGCCGATCTCTCACAAATCCCTGCGCGGACCCAAGGCCTGGTCAGCAAGCTGATCGAACGTGCCGAGTCGTCCGGCGCCTGGAATAGCGCGCTGGAATACGCACAGGAGCACTTCCAAGGGATGGATCTGACGTTCGCTCAACAGCAGATTCATCTCGCCCGCCAACAGGTGCCCGCACCACTTGAGGCGCGCCAGGCGTCCTGAGCCTTTCCCACTAACCCACCCGGGGAGACAGTCCCCCCCGGCCGGGTGCTGCCTCCCGCTTAGGAGGCTGCATGCGTATCGTGGATCTCTCCCAGCGAACACCCGCTTGGCACCGCTGGCGTAATGGCGGTATTACGGCGTCGGAAGCCCCGGTTATCATGGACCGTTCGCCCTATAAAACACCCTGGCGCCTGTGGGCCGAAAAAACGGCACTGATACTGCCTGACGACCTGTCCGCTAACCCTAACGTGCAACGCGGTATCCAACTGGAACCCAAAGCACGCCTGGCCTTCGAACAGGCGCACCAGGATCTGCTGCTGCCGCTGTGCGCCGAAGCGGACCACAACCATCTGCTGCGTGCCAGCTTCGATGGCATCAACAATGCCGGTGAACCAGTTGAACTGAAATGCCCCACCGCCCGCGTATTCGAGGAGGTACGCTCAGGCGCGGAACAAAGCAGCACCTATCAGCTGTATTGGGTTCAGGTGCAACACCAGATCCTCGTCGCCGGCGCAGACCGAGGCTGGTTAGTGTTCTTCCATGACGATGAACTGGTCGAGTTCGAGGTCACCCGGGATGATGCCTTTCTCAGCACGCTGGAAGACACCGCCCGTCAGTTCTGGACGCTGATCGATACCCGGCAGGAACCCGATAAATGCCCTGAGCGGGATTACTTTGTTCCCGCAGGGGCTGATCAGTCTCGCTGGGCAGCCCTGTCCCAACACTATCTGGAGGTGAACCATCAAGCCAAAGCACTGGAGCAACAACTCAAAACACATAAGCAGGCCATGACCGAGGTGCAGCAACGCCTGGTGGCGATGATGGGTGCATTCGCCCATGCCGAGTATGCCGGCATTAAAATCTGCCGTTATTGGGTCAACGGTAATATCGATTATCCCGTGCTCATTGCCGAGCAGCTGGGCGAGATCGATGAAGCCTGTCTCACTCAGTACCGCAAACCTGCATCGGAGCGCATCCGCCTCACCGTCACTCAGCCCGAGGCGGCAAACACGGCCATCCCAGCAACTGCCCCAACTGAGGAGCACACGGCGCAGGAGCCAATAGCGCAGCCCACTTTGCCCTCAAAACAACCACGCTCATTTTATTTCTGAATAGCCACGGCGCACGTCGCCGACCTTAGCTCCACCCACAACCACCACTCCATCAATAAAAGCCCCCTGACCTCCTGGTCAGGGGGCTTTTGTATTTATGCCGAGGTTAATCATGACGGATACAACGCACTACCTGGTTCAGGTGAACACCACCTTCAACGTGCCGGCACCCGACAGCTTTGTACTGGAGGGATACGGCCCTGACAATGACCATCCCAATATCCCGCGTCTCAGAGATGAGTATGTGTTTCGCAAGGAGGATCTGCGTGATGTATTGGCCTTTTTGTCCAACCCGGACGGTGACGGTCTGTACATCAGCGGCCCCACGGGATGTGGCAAGACGTCGCTGATCTGCCAGATCGCCGCACGCCTTAATTGGCCCGTACAGCAGATCACGGCCCACGGCCGGTTGGAGCTGTCGGATCTCACCGGGCATCACACCCTGGTCAACGGCAACATGGCCTTTGTTGACGGCCCTCTGGCGTTAGCGGTTAAACACGGTCACCTGCTGATCATCAACGAACTTGACCTGGCAGAACCGGCAGAGCTAGCCGGGCTTAATGACATACTTGAGGGCGCACCGCTGGTCATCCCCCAGAACGGCGGTGAAATCATTCAGCCCCATCCCAAGTTCCGCTTTATCGCCACCGGCAACAGTGCCGGCAGCGGCGATCAGACGGGGCTGTATCAGGGCGTTCTGCAACAGAACCTGGCCTTCCTGGATCGCTTTCGCCTCCTTGAGGCCCGCTATGCCGACACGGCTATAGAAGAAGCCATACTCGAGCGCGTCGTGCCTGCATTGCCGGAGCTCTTCCGACAGAAGATGGTGAAGGTCGCCAACGATATCCGACGCTTGTTTATCGGAGGTGCCGACAACGGCGCCGAGCTCAGCATCACACTGTCAACGCGCACCCTGCTGCGCTGGGCCAAGCTGACACTGGCCTTCAAGGGCGCCCCCAATGCGGTGGAATACGCCCTGGTCCGTGCCCTGACGGCCCGGGCAGAACCGGAGCAGCGCGAAGCCATTCACCGTATTGCCGCCGATGTCTTTGGCGATCACTGGCAGGCATGACGCAAGCACCTCTGGGTATCGACAACACCACCATCAAAACCACCTACCGCTTAACGCCCCCGGCGACGCGCCGTCCATCAGGCTGGCGTGTACCCCCATATCTTAAGGAACCACCCTCATGAGTATTAAGACCCTGGAAAAACTGGTGATCTGCCATATCGATTGTTCCATCTGGAGTGGCCGTAAAAAGCTGCGCCCCGAGGACCTGCGTCTCGTCGATGGCAGTGAGCTGCCCCCCACCGATGTTGCAAGCCTGGGCAGCAAGAAGATCTGTGACCCCGAAGCCCTCTCGCAGTTTGAGCGCCTGAAGAAGGAAGCGCAGCGTCTGTGTGAGCAGATCGGTGTGCGTTTTCTCGGCGGCTATGCGGTACCTGAGGCCCGTATCGATCAGATACTGCCGGAATTGGACCGGATTGGCCGAGAGTTTGCCGCCTGCAAAAACTCCTTCCTCGATAACTATGACCAAGTCATCCATGACTGGATCGCCAAGCACCCCGACTATGCGGAGGCGATTCGTCGCGCCATTGCCCCGGTCGCCGATATCGCCCAGCGGCTACAGTTCGATTACACGGTCTACCGGATACAACCCTCCCGCCAGGCTGCCCCGCTGGATGACAAGATCAACGGCATGGGGCATACCCTCCTGTGCGAAGTGGCCCGGGATGCCAATGAACTCTTTGAGCGCTCCGTGGCTGGTAAAAACCAAATCAGTCAGCGTGCCCTCAACCCCCTGCGCCGCCTGCATGACAAGCTCAACGGATTGTCCTTTCTGGATCACCGCGTACAACCGATGGTCGATGCAATGGATCGGCTCTTTCCACAACTGCCCAACGCCGGGCCAATAACAGGCCATCAGTACCATGAACTGCTGGCCCTGATTCTGATCCTGTCCGATCCGGACAAAATGAAGCGCCATGGCGAAGGGCAGCTGACGCTGCAGCACGTGCTGGCCAGTACCCTCCCCCAAGCCGATATGGCCACCGAGGAGGATACCCACTCGATACCGCTGTCCTCGCCAAACCCAAAACCGCACGCCGATCCTGGCCTCAACCCACGCGCCAGACCGGCGACCCTGCCGTCGCGCACACCCGCGGCACCTGCCCAGCCAGGCTCCTTCTATTTCTAGCCGAAGCCCAACACGGAGATATCACCATGCGCTCAAACGCCTACCTGCACTCAGCCACAGAACTGCAACGACTGGAACCTGAACTCTCAGCGTTGATTGAGCCGGTCGACAGCGAGCAGCTGTTCGACGTCCAGCGTTGCCGCCATATCGCACAACAGAGCTATGCCACCCACAGCGTCGTCATTCCGAAAAACCCGCTGGTTGTTTCATCCGCCGATGCCGCAGGTATCTGGGTAACGGCAATGGTGTTCCTGCCGGCAGACCCTGCCTGAGCGCACCAAACGAAGGGTGGGAACAACAGCATAAAAAGACCCGTTCAGGTGCTCTCTCACCCGGCCAATCCACTAACCCAACTGGGGTGTCGCTCCCCGCGGGGAGTCGCGCCCCTGCCAAGGAGCTAAAGATGAACCATCCACTGAAGAATGCCCTGCCGATCGTAGCTGCGGCCTATGGTGAAAAGTTTGGCGTCAAAGTCCTCATCCAGGGCCAGGATGCCTATACCGACGGTGAGAACATCGTCATACCGGCCGCCAACCCAGATAATCCACGTTTCCAGCAGGTCGCCTGGGGTTACCTGGCCCATGAGGCAGCCCATATCCGCCATACCGATTTCGACGTAGTGGCTGAGGCGGCCTCCCATCCGCTACGCAAGGCACTGTTGAACATCATCGAAGACATCCGTATCGAATCCGCACTCGCCCAGAACTACCCCGGAACCCGTCGTACCATTCACGAGGTGCTGAGATACATGGTGGATCATCAGCAACTCAGGGTGCCCACGGACAACCACCCCGCTACCTTATTACAGAGTTGGTTGCTGTTCCGGCTGCGGAGCCGGTTACTGGGTCAGTCGATACTGGAACCGCTGTATCAGGTAGTAGACGCCCAATTCAGTACGCAGCTTCCGGCGACTGTGCTTTCACGCCTGACGGTTATCGTGGATGCGATCCAGAATCTGGCGTCCACGACAGACGCCCTGCAGAGTGCTGATGCCATTATTCAACTATTTGAGGAGTTTAAAGAGGATGCTGAACAGATACCGCGACCGGCGGGCCAACACGGCGCCCCTGCAACGGGGGACGAGCCCGACACCTCAGCCACTAACGAGGAGAGTTCTCAGACCTCCCCGGACAACGGCACCCAGGACGACAGCCTCCCCCACGAGCCTGGCAGTTCATCCGTAGACCAAGACACGTCATCTGCAGACCACGACGATTCCGTGGTGAAGCAGATTCTGTCAGCGGGCGAAGGAGCATTCACCGCAGACCTGTTCACCCAGATCGCGACCCTGTTACAGGCTGAAGCACAGCAACATCAGGGGGCTATGGCATTTAACATGCCCCGGCCCGAGCTGGCACAGCCCGGCGATCCAGACATTCTGCAACGCACAGCAGGAGAGTCTGCCCGAGTCCGTGCCCGCTTGCGGGGCCTGGTGCAGTCCAGTCAGGACAACCGGCCCCATGCCAAACACCAGGGACGGCAGATCGACCATAACCGGCTCGCCCGTTCCCGAACCGGCGAATCTCGCCTGTTTCTGACCCGTAGCAACCGGGTGGCACCCAATGCTGCGGTACACCTGCTGGTCGATGTCTCAGGCTCCATGGCCAAAACCTCCGCTGACAGCGGTCGCAAATACTATCAAATCGCCAATGAAGCCGCCCTGGCCTTAACGTTGGCGCTGGAAGGCATACCCGGCGTATCAACCGCGGTGAGTTTCTTTCCAGGCTGCGTTGAAGATGTCGCGATGGCGGTACGACCTCGCCAATCCGTACGTCGAGAGGCAGCGCGCTTTGCCCAGACACCCCGAGGTTGCACACCACTGGCGCCGGCCATGTGGTTCGCCGCCAATGACCTGCTCAGACAAAAGGAGAAACGCAAACTGATAATCGTACTGACCGACGGTGAGCCGGACGACTGGAACGCCGCCCACGATATCGTCAACCGTTGCCACCGCAGTGGCTTTGAACTGCTGGGCATCGGCATACAAACCCGCTCCGTAGAGCGATTCTTCCCCTCCAGCCTGGTGATCAACGACCTGACAGACCTGCAGCGCGAACTGTTCAACGTCACGAAAAACCTGCTGTTAACGCCATAACCCAACACCACCCACTCGCCCACGGGGAGACAGACCAGCCCCATAGGGAGCGGTCTGCATCTCCCGGGATCCTCCGGAGTAGCCTTCAATGAAATATCACAAATTCAAAGCCGGCGAAAAAGCCGGTACCTATGTTGCTGAAACACCCGTCACTGAAGAGGACATTCTGACCATGGCCCGACAGTTATCACGCCAGCGCCTGGCCAAGGGCCGTTGCATCGAGCAACCCGCCGATGCCTTCAGCTATCTGCAGACCCTGATGCATGCTTACGAACATGAAGTCTTTGGTGCTCTGCTGCTGGATAACCGTCATCGGATCATTACGTTTGAGGAGATTTTTAGAGGCACACTGGATGCAGCCAGCGTCTATCCGCGTGAAGTCGTAAAGATCGCGCTATCTCACAACGCCGCCGCCCTGGTCCTGGTCCATAACCACCCATCGGGTGACCCAGAACCCAGCGAGGCCGATAAACGCATCACCATTCAGCTTCGGGATGCATTAAACATGGTGGGCGTGCGCACTCTGGATCATGTCGTCGTCAGTACAGAGGGGCATGTATCGCTGGCTGAGCGAGGAATGGTGTAACCGATTAGTTTATATACACTCACTACCCATTGATCTTTTGTCACCATCACCTGCTCATCTACTCGGTGGTGGTGGCTCCGAGCGAGAAGAAGACCCACTGAGCGGACATTGGTGAGCCGGGAAATAGGTATACCGTCCCCTGAATTCCCCTGAATTCCGGGATATACGGCGAGAACGTGAAAAAGGGACCATCCGCGTGGGCGATCCTGTCTACCTGGTGTGAGTTAGATAAACCCGGCTCTGACAAAACGACCAGACTTATCTGTCAGTCTGGCCGTTGCCGGAGCTAGGATAAAATTATTGCGTTTACGGCATTAATAGTTGTTTAAACTGCTGCTTCTCTGTAATCAGAGTAATTCCCAGACCCGCGACCAATGCCCAGAACGGTGCAGTGATATTCAGAAAACTCACGCCACTCAAGGCAACAACGAAGGCGGTAAAAGCACCAAGCTGGAAGGAAGCCTTTTTCTCGGTAGTGAACGCCAGTTGCAATGCCTGAAGCAATACGTTGATCATTGCCAGCCCTGCAACGGTGGCGATGAGGGCCAGGGGCACCAGTTTGATAAAGCTGATGGCGTAGCTGGAAAGGACTCCGAAAGTCAGACAAATCAGCCCACAAACTATCGACGCCACATATCGCTTTTCTTTCTCGCTTCCCGCTACTTCGGACGAACAGATTGCTGTCATTGGACCGGCGATGTTGGCATTATGAGCGCCGAAAAAGCAGGCTACCATGCCTCCAACTCCAGACAGCGTCGTCATGGTATTCACCGGTGGCTTGTACCCCTCGCTCATGAGCACACCTGTCGCCTGGGCATTTTCTGCACCGACCACCAGGATAGCAACAGGCAACGAGATGGCGATGAATGCCTCGAAAGAGAACGCAGGCATATAGAAACCGGGCAACTGGAACTGCGCGGCAGTCGCAACCGGAGCTGTCTCACCAAAGACGAAGAACAGCGACAGCCCGACCGCGAGCGCCGGGATAATTGGCGTCAACCTGGGAAGAAGAGCCAGAGAAAGGAAATAAGTGGCCACAGTCGCACCGGCGATCAAGGGCAGATCCGACAATCCTCCCATAATGCCCGTCGCAAACCTCATTAGAGCACCAGCGATCATCGCCATGATAATAGGCATAGGAATCAGGCGAATGATTCGATTCACAAACCCAGTTACCCCCAGTACAAACACTATAGCGCCAGCCATGAAATAGGCGCCCACTGCTTCCTCGAACGGGAAAATCCCCAAGGTTCCGCCCAGCATCACCGCCGCTGGAATCGACCAGGCGCCGCTAATTGGCTGGCCCGTTTTCCAGGCCAGATATACACCAATACACCCTCCAAAGAACCAGCAGGAAAAAAGCCAACTCACGATCTGGCCATCCGTCAACCCTGCCTGCGTCCCTGAGTTAATAATGATGAGAGAGGTGGCTACACACCCGAAGATAGCCGCCAGCAAACCTGCAGAGAAGTTCTCCTGCGTGAGGTCGCGAATTGGATTGCGTAGATTTAGTTTTGTTTTCATTGTGTTGTCCTCAGAGAGCACTGCCGTTGTCACGCATCATTGCACGAATAGCTGTACCCTCAATGTCGCGCATAGGCATGCCCGTATTCAGGGAATGGACGGCCGCTGTAGCGGCAGCATGGCCGTACTCAAAGCACTGTGCAGTGACACGGGCAGAAGCCAGAGCCTCATGCTCAGAACTCAGACACCGGCCCGCAACAATAATGTTTTCTCCGATTTCCGGAAGCAGTGCGCCATAGGGAACTTCATAGTAGTCATCCAGCAGCCAGTGCAGTTTCGGCTTTTCGCCATTGTGGAGTTCAATGGGCCAAGGCACCCGACAGATCCCATTGTCTCTCTTCCGGCAACTGACAACGTCTTCATTGGTGAGCATTTCAACACCGACAATGGTACGTGTCTGGCGAATCCCAACTTCTACCCCCGTATCCACCACATAGGCACTCTCACAGCCAGGCATGAAGTTGTTGAGGAATCTGGTGTAATCCCTTACCTGCAACCGCCCACCGATCTCCGCTTCGGTGAAGTCCGCAGGATCAATCACATTCAGAACCCGGCCGTCCTGCCCCGCCAGGCGAGTAGCATTCACCATCAACTCTCCCGGGCGGGTCGTCGGGAACATCCAGATTTTATTCCGGGGAAGACTGTACTCGCCGGTTTCTCTGGCCTCATCAATTGCCGCTGTGACCTTTGGCGGACAGATCGTATTGTCGCCGTAATAGTCCAGATAGGTATCGATATCGACACCACCCACGCGGAAGAACATAGTTGGATTCTGAATCCGCCCGTTATCACCGTAGAAATAACGATGACCTGCCCGCGCGATGACAGCCGCATCACCTGATGCATCAATGATCCGCTTAGCGAGAACAACAGAACGCCCGGCATTCGATTCGATTACAACTCCCCGGAAATGATCGCCATCCATTATCACGCCGGTTACCGCAGTATGCAGGTAAAGGTTAACACCCGCCTCTAACAGGAACTGATCTGCCGCCTCCCTCCACATCAGGGGATCGTGGGTAACTGTAAATGTTTTGCCGTACGCCTGCGCCTCAGTCAGGCCGCCTCGCCGACGAAGTTCGGCACGAAACCTTTCAGTAAACCCGAACACCACCTGTTCAGGGCCGTCAGGATGTTTTTCCCTCGCCAGGTACATACCGCATATTGTGCCCGACATCCCAGCCACTGCTGCGCCACCACAGAAGCCATACTTTTCAATCAGCAGTACTGATTTGCCTGCCTCTCCGGCTACTGTTGCGGCCGCAACACCAGCGGCGCCGCCGCCAACAACCAGTACATCCACCTCGTCCAGAACAGGCAGATCTGGCTGCTGCTCGTAGCGGCACACTGTTTTCCACGATTCAAAATCCATCACTCCCACCTCTTTTTTTTGTGATATATCAGTTGAATATCAATCGTATTCGATAGATATAGTCAGTGTCAAACAGTTTTGCTATGCTGGCAGCCATTCCGTTCTCCAGCATTCACACACGGGCAGAACCTGACTGATGAAAAACAAGAGCGAACTTGCCTATAATTTTCTTGAGCAGCTGATTACCTTTAGGGAACTAAAGCCGGGAACCATGGTTTCGGAGAGTCAACTTATGGAGCAGACTGAACTGGGCAGAACCCCTATTCGAGAAGCTCTGCAAAAGCTCGCAGCGGAAAAAATGGTGGAGATACACCCACGCAAAGGCATTTTGATTCCGTTAATGTCGGTTGAGGTACAATTGAAACTGCTTGAAGTCAGGAGAACTCTGGAAGAGCAGGCAGTGCGGTTTGCAGCTCATCGCTCAACAGTTGTCCAGAAGGAGGAGATGCTGCAGCTCGCAGAACAGCTGTTGGATGAGAACCTTTATGGAGATCCTAGACAGTATGGCGAGACACTGAAGAAGGTTCATCGTGCCGTCGCCGAGTCAACGCAGAACGAATACATCACTATGGCAATTCTGCCCTTACAGGGGTTATCAAGACGGTTCTGGTTTGCTCATATTCAATCGTTCAAGCGGGAATTAAGAATTGCCGGCGAACTGCATTCAGCAACACTGAAGGCAATTTGCCATGGGGACGAGTCCAAGGCCGCGGAAGCCTCACTTGCAGTCAATGATTACCTCACAGAGTTTGCTTACCACACAATAAGACGATCACCGGGATCAGCTCGCTAGGGCGCGTTCTCATTTGAAGAAAAGAGCCTCATTCGATAACCTTGTTGTATTTTAGGTGGCTACGTGACGATCAGTGGGAGCGCATCAAACATTTACTATCCGGCAAGCCCAGCGACAGAGGCGTGACTGCGCGTGACAACCGTCTGTTTGTTGAAGCGGTTCTGTGAATTGCAAGGACGGGATCGCCCTGGCGGGATTTACCCGATTTTTATGGGCATTGACACCGTGTTTACGTCCGTTACAACCGCTGGTCTCAGAAAGGTATCTGGCTGAAAGTCATGGAGTCGCTGTCAGAGGACGCTGACGTTGAACAGCTGATGGTCGATGGCAGCATTGTGCGAGTTCATCAGCACGGCACCGCACCGCAATAAAACGGAGCAAGACACCAAAGCCATGGGAAAGTCCCGAGGCGGACTGAGCACCAAAATCCATGCGGCGGTAGATGCCTTGGGCAACCCGGTACGACTACTGCTGACGCCAGGGCAGGCATCGGAATACGGGCAGACCGAGGCGCTATTGGATGGATTCACGCCCGACCAGGTGCTGGCTGACAAGGGATATGATTCAGATGCCTTTGTTGAAGCCATCCAGAGAATTCCCGCGGAAGCGGTGATCCCGTCAAAGAAGAACCGCCAACAACCGAGACCGCTGGACCGACATTTGTACAAAGATCGCAACTTGGTGGAGCGGTTTTTCCAGAAGTTAAAGCAATTTCGCCGGATCGCGACACGATACGAACGACTGGCGAGACACTATAAGTCGATGTTGAGTCTCGTCTCAGCCGTTATATGGTTGGCATAATTGAGAACAGCCCCTAGATCAGTAGCGAGAGAAATCGGCGAAGAGGTCGGACAAGGACACGGGGGAGCGCTCAGGGAGCGAAAAGGATCCCCATTGGCCTGTCAAGAGTTTTTGGTGCGTTGAAATACCGTTGCCGGTTCCGTATTCCGGCAGTCTGAAGGGTTGATCTGCTTAACTTGGGTGGATTGGACCGTGACCGGTCAAAGTACCAAAAAACCGCTCCAGCGTGAACGCGGCGTACAAAACGGTCACGATCAGCGGAATACGCACAAAACACATTGCTTAAATGAATGAATGAGACCCAATTAAAGTATTTGACCAATAATAAGAAATCACAAACAATTGATATCAGGTTTTTACCAATATGACCTGAGCTAGAGTTCAAAGTGGGGCGTTCCAAAGAAAATAGAATGGATCAACAAGGCTATCGCTAACGAAAAGCCAAAAATAAAAAATATGAGGTGCGGATATATGAAGAAGTCTACCTATCTAATCAACACTATCGTTGCCAGCTTGGCAGCTTCTGGCCCAGTAGTAGCAGATAAGCTAGACGTTGCCAGCACTTTTGCAACGTCCAACCTTTTGGGACAAATGGGCGTTAAATTTGCTGACAATGTAGAGATAGCCACCGGAGGAGACGTCAAGCTGAAGTTACATGAGCCTGGCGATCTGGTGCCGACCCTCGAAGTATTCGATGCCGTCAGTAGTGGTGCAATTGATGCTGGCTGGGACTGGATGGGCTATTGGTCTAGCGTAGTTCCGGTCGCTCAGTTCTATGGTGGTCTACCGTTTGGCCCCACATCAGAGGTTTCGGCATCCTGGATGTGGAGTGGTGGCGGAATCGACATTATTCAACGCGAATATGCAAAACACAACGTTATGGTTTTGCCCTGCTTCATAGAACCTCAAGAAACTGCTGGGTGGTATCGTGATGAAATCACCGGCCCAGATAGTTTTAACGGAATGAAAATACGCATGTCTGGTTTAGGCGCAAAGGTACTAACGAAACTTGGTGCGTCAACTCAGTTAGTACCTGGTAGCGAAACCTATCTAGCGCTTGAGCGCGGACGTGTTGATGCAGCTGACTTCGCGATCCCTACGGTAGATGAGGCGCTGGGATTCTATGAAGTAGCGAAATACAACTACTTCCCTGGCTGGCACCAATCTGCGAGCTGGTTCTCATTCATTATCAACAAAGATGTGTGGGATGGATATAGTGACAAGCGCAAAGCTCAGTTTGAGCTTGCCTGCCAAGCAACTATCCAATACACATTAAACCGTTTGCCTGCTGAGCAGACAGAAGTTATTGAGCGAATGGAGAAAAAAGGTACGATTACTAAGCGACTACCAGACGATGTAATTAATAGTTTGGAGCTTGCCTGGGGTGAGATTTTAAACGAAGAGTTAAAAAAACCAATTGTCAAAGAAATGTATGAATCTCTGCAAACGCATCAGGCGAAAATCATGAAATGGAATGAGCTTCAGAACCTCAAATAAAATCTAACCGTGGTATTACCGAGATTAGGAGAAATTATGAAAGAAGCTCTTAAGTCTACAATCGCCACCATAGATCGGTTTGGTCGACTGCTCGGTGAAATAACGAGTTGGTTAGTCCTTGGAGTACTGATTTCGGTTCTTATCGCAGTTATTGCTGGCGCCCTCGGCGCCAACGAGATGCTGAGTTGGGGAGTTGATCTCCCCATACTCGGCACGAAACTGACCATTAATGGTATTTTCGATTTAGAATGGCATTTTTTCGCAATTATGGTTATGACGGGCGGCACCTATGCCTACCTCGATGACAAACATGTCCGGTCAGACCTGATATACGCCAACCTACCCTCAAATATTAAAACCTGGATTGATACAATCGGCGATGTATTTCTTTTGATACCTTTTGCAGCAGTGATGGTATGGTTATCTAGTAGTTTTGTTGCCCGTTCTTTTAACTCCAGTGAGGCCTCCGACTATGGAGGGTTGGTGGACCGTTTTCTAATCAAAGCGACGATCCCAATCGGATTTTCAATTCTAATCATTATCGTTTTAGCTCGAGTTATCAAACGATTCATCGACGTTTACGAAGAACAGGCAAAGCCAAGTAAGGTACGCCTTTCTGATTTCCCAGAAGAACAGGCGAAGCCGAATAAGGCTAACTGTTAACATCTTAAAGGGCTTTTAAGTGGAATTTATAATCGAATATAGTTGGGCAATAGGAATGATCTGTGCACTAATTGCTGGTGTATTCACGGGCTATCCGGTTGCATTCCTACTATGCGGACTGGGCGTTCTGTTTGCAGTAATGTCTGGAATTCCTTTAGGGTTTATGGGAACCATCGTATCCAAAATCTACGCTGGGATTCTATCTAACTGGCTATTATTAGCTGCTCCACTATTTATCTATATGGGGCTAATGCTTGATAAATCCGGCCTAGCACAACGACTACTTTTGACATTAGAGCGTTTGTGTGGCCAATTGCCTGGAGGCTTAGCTCTATCTGTAGCCGTGCTAGGTATTGTAATGGCTGCAAGCACCGGAATCGTTGGGGCTTCAGTGATGCTGCTAGGCGTTATCGCATTGCCGGTAATGCTACGCCAGGGCTACGACAAGAAATTTGCTGCCGGTGTTACTGCCGCTACTGGCACATTGGGTATTCTCATTCCGCCCAGCATCATGCTGGTTTTTATGGGCGCTATTCTGCAGGTATCAATTGGCGACTTGTTTAAAGCTGCACTATTTCCAGGCCTTATGCTGGGCACGTTATATATCCTTTATATTCTCGGTGTTGGGTTCTTCACACCGCACCGTGCCCCAGTACCTAGCCTGAAGGCTTTGGACGACGTCAATAAAGGCCATAGTGACAGCTTAATGTTGGAACTGGTTAAAAACCTGCTCGGCCCCCTGCTTTTGATTGGGGCTGTACTTGGTTCAATCATAACCGGAATCGCAACCCCAACCGAAGCAGCAGGTATCGGTGCCGCTGGGGCAACTTTGTTGGCTTGGATTACACGTAAATTAAATTTTCCAGTACTTAGGGATGTGGTTAGAGACACCTCCAAAACAACAGCGATGGTGATCTTTGTAATGATCGGTGCTGCCTGCTTCAGTGCTGTATTCAAACGTCTTGGCGGTGATACTATGATTGAAGAGATGTTCCTTGGGACCGGCTTTGGACCTTACGGTTTACTGGTGCTGATGATGGGGTTGATCTTCATTATGGGTTTTTTCCTTGAGTGGATTGAGATAAGTTTTATTGTTCTGCCACTTTTCGCTCCAATCATAAAAGTGCTGGATTTTGGGTTTGATTCAACCGGCACAGAACTGCTTGTTTGGTTTGCGATTCTGGCCGCAATGAACATGCAGACCTCATTTATTACCCCGCCTTTTGGCTACTCGCTATTTTATTTACGTGGAGTAGCACCCAAGGGGGTGACGATCCAGGATATCTATAAATCGTCAATCCCTTTTGTGATCTTGCAGTTAATCTGTTTGGCATTGATTGTCGCATTCCCAAGTATAGTTCTATGGATAACACGTATATAGCATCAACAAGATTGTCTGCAGCTTAAATCTTCAAAGAAAATTAAAACAAATGCAGAATAGGTCAAAAAGATTAAATTAGATAGAAAAACCATGATACTGAAAAGCTTCATCTATTTTAGATGATCAATTAGCTGCTCCTACATATTTGGTATCTCATACGACATATTCGCACACTATGTAATGATTCATTAACACTTCGTGCAAAGGCACAATGTACAATGGAGTTAATATGCAAGACGCTACCCAAAAAGAAAATTCTGCGGCGACGCCAACAGGCCCACTATCAGGGATCAGGGTTCTCGATCTAAGTCGAATTCTGGCAGCCCCAGCCTGCACCCAAATTCTTGGTGATCTAGGTGCAGATATCATCAAAGTCGAACGGCCTATGATTGGCGATGATATCCGTAAGTGGGGACCTCCTTTTCTAAAGGATGAGGAAGGAAACGACACTACCGAAAGCGGATATTACTTATCAACTGGACGTAACAAACGATCTATAAGTATCGACTTTTCAAAGGCTGAGGGCCGGGAAATCCTGCTAGGGCTGATCGCTCAGTGCGATGTTCTCGTGGAAAACTACAAAGTCGGAAGTCTGAAAAAACTTGGCCTCGACTATGATACATTAAGAGACCTTTTCCCAGGTATCATCTATTGCTCGATTACCGGGTACGGACAAGATGGGCCATATTCTGCCCGGCCGGGATACGATATGGTTGCACAAGCACTAGGCGGTTTAATCAGCATTATTGGCGAAGAGGGACGTCCTCCAGCGAAGGTTCCGATTGCGGTCGACGACATCATGACAGGCATGTATGCCTGTATCGGAATTTTATCAGCTTTGAGACATCGTGATCAGACAGGAATAGGCCAGCAGATTGATCTAGCGCTTTTAGATGTTCAGATTGCGTGGCTGTATAATCAAGGAGTGAATTATTTTCTAGATGGAGAAATACCAAAGCGGATGGGAACTGGGCACCCAAACATCGTCCCCTATCAAATATTCGAGGCATCTGATGGCTATATTTTGCTGGGCGCAGTAAACAACGATCAATTTGCCAAGTTGTGCAACTTTGTAGGTCGTCCTGATTTGCTTGAGCGGAACGGTTTTAAAAACAATAAAGAACGTGTTAGAAACCGTGCAGTAGTTAATGCGGCCGTGTCCGAGTTCATCGCTACACAAACGGTTAACTATTGGGTCGAGGAGTTGTCAAAAATAAAGCTGACCTGCTCCAAAGTCAACAATATTGCTGAAGCATTATCCGACCCGCAAGTACTCTCACGCGGAATGCATATAAAAATGGAGCACCCTCTTGCAGGCGCTAAACCGGTTGATCTGATCGCTAGCCCGCTCAATCTATCTGAAACCCCAGTTAATTATCGCCACGCTCCTCCGACACTGGGACAGCATACTGATGACATTTTGGCTGAATTTTTAGATTTTGACGAAAACCGGATCGCTGAGTTGCGCAACGCCGGAATTCTTTAACAAGCTGTTACTGCAAAAGCCCATAGAGCATTGCAATAACTAAGAAAAACAAGCACAGGGCATAATGATGACTGAGACTAACACAAACACTGTTACTTTTGCTGGAAGTGGCGATGCTTTTGGCTCCGGAGGCCGGTTCAACTCATGTTTCGTCGTGGACGTAGAAGGTCTGCGTTACGCCATTGAGTTTGGCGCCACCTCGTTGGTGGCGCTAAAACAAGCCGGAATCAAGCACTCTTCAATCGATATTGTGGTTTTTTCACATATCCATGCGGATCACTGCTCGGGAATTCCTTCTATGTTGTTGGACTCAATGTTAGCAGCAAAGCGTACCAAGCCGTTAATCATTGCCGGGCCGCGAGATACTGAGGCCCGTATTCGTGAAATGATGGAAAGCATGCTGCCTGGCAGTGATATTATGGAACCAAAATTCGATCTTACCTTCGTCGAAATGGATCTTAATGTACCGAACAAGGTCGGTGAAAAAATGGTAGTAACTCCATATCCAGCAGCCCACACACCCAAAACCCATCCGACCTCCTTACGTGTTGAGGCTGGCGGTAAGGTTGTCTCCTATACCGGTGACACTGCTTGGACCAAGCATATCCCAAAGATTTCAAATGGGGCAGATCTGTTTATCTGTGAATGTTATTTCTATGAAAAGCCAGTACGTTTTCACGTTAACTACCCTGATATAAAGGAACATTGGGATGAGTTTAATGCCAAACGTATTATCTTAACCCATATGAATGAGGAAATGCTGGCAGTAGCCAATCGCGTACCAGAAGAGTGTGCTTATGACGGGTTGGTTGTCCGCATTTAGAACTGAGCATACGCCAAGGCTCTTGATACGAATATAGGAACATGCCGTAATGATGCAAACTCACAAAATGTACATTTCAGGGGAATGGGTCGAATCCAGCAATAAAGCGACTCAAGAAATTATTAATCCTTCGAATGAGAAATGTATAGGCCTCCTTGCTATAGCGACTCCGGAAGATATGGAGCGTGCTCTTTCGTCGGCGACCCAAGGTTTAAAAGACTGGGCTGCTGTTCCTGCATGGGATAAAGGGGTAATCCTGAAGAAAGCCGCCCGTTTGATGCGGGAAAGAAGTAAAGAAATTTGCCAGTTGATGACCCTGGAACACGGAAAAACCCTGTCCGAAAGCGAAGTAGAAGTGATTCGTGCGGCCGATTTTATTGAGTGGGGTGGCGAAGAAGCTCGGCGTGTGGCTTCGCGCCAATTTCCAGCCCGCGATCCAAATGCGAAGGTCACCATTGAGTATGGTCCTGTTGGCGTGGTCGCTGCCTTCTCCCCATGGAATTACCCGGTTCTACAAGCGTCGAAGAAGCTGGCTGCGCTATTAGCTGCCGGATGTTCTTGTGTCCTCAAACCGGCCGAAGAAACCCCCATGTCGACAATCGAGTTTATAAAGTGTCTGATTGATGCGGGGCTACCAGGTAATGTTGTCAATGTAGTATTTGGCGTTCCTGGTGATATTTCTAGCTTCCTGATTCGAGACCCGCGTATCGCCAAAGTCACCTTTACTGGTTCAGTTCCCGTTGGAAAATTGCTCGCGACTGAGGCGGGTAAGTATATGAAGCCGACGAGCATGGAGCTTGGCGGTCATTCACCGGTGATAATCTACGACGATGTGGATTTGAATCGAGTAGTGGACATATTAGTTACGCGAAAATTTGCTAATTCCGCTCAGGTTTGTGTCTCTCCCAACCGTTTTTTTGTGCATGAAAACATCGTAGAGAAGTTTACGGAAATATTTTGTCAGCGTGCCGCTGAAATAAACGTAGGGGACGGCCGAGATCCGTTGGTTAAAATGGGGCCGCTTGCTAATTTACGCCGTTTGGAAGCAATCCAAGGCTTAGTTGACGACGCGGTTGAGAGAGGAGCGAAAATAAAAATAGGCGGTTGCCGTATAGATAAGACTGGATATTACTTCCCACCCACCGTTTTGACAGATGTACACCCTAAAAGTGACCTGTTGACAGTTGAGCCATTTGGTCCAGTAGTACCGATTATTCCTTTTGAAAAGGATGAGGATGTTCTCAAGCTGGCCAATAATACAGTTTATGGCCTAGCGGCTTATATATTTACCAATAACGAAAAACGTCAACGTTATTTGGCGGACAACCTTCAAGTCGGGACAATTGGCATTAACGACATACCAGCCCATACGGCAGAAATTCCTCTAGGCGGCTGGAAAGAAAGCGGCATAGGGGTTGAGGGTGGCGTCGAGATGACCCAAGCCTATCTTAAAAGCCAGTTCAGGTACACATGGAATTCCTGAGTCGTTAGATATTATTTGGAAGGGTCGATCAATGAAAATAAAAGCAGCAGTCTTACGTGTCGCCGGGCTCAAAGGGCCTTACCGAGATACCAAACCCCTATCTATAGAAACCGTCGATCTAGACCGTCCTGAACGCGAGGAGGTTCTAATCAAGATCGCAGCAGCCGGGCTATGCCATTCCGATCTGGTTGCTATCGACGGAGAGCGTCCCAAGCCAATGCCTATTGTACTCGGTCATGAGACGGTGGGAGTTGTGTCGGAAGTCGGGCCCGGCGTAACGGCGTTTGAAGAAGGCGACTATGTGATCCCCTCGTTTGTTGCTAGTTGCGGAAAATGTGAAATGTGTCGAATTGGACGCCCGGGGTTGTGCGTCGCTGCATCAGACGCAAATGCGAAAGGGACTCTTATGAGTGGAGGGCAGCGTCTCCATAAGAATGGGGCGCGCCTTTACCATCACTCCGGGGTTTCAGCGTTTGCCGAGTTTGCGGTTGTCTCCGAACATTCTCTTGTGAAGATCGATCACAATATTCCAGCCCAGCACGCGGCACTTTTTGGATGTGCAGTAATGACGGGCGCCGGCGCGGTAATAAATACATCCGGAATAAAGGCAGGAGAATCTGTAGCAGTAATTGGCGCAGGTGGCGTGGGGTTAAGCGCCGTGATGGCTGCCGCAGCTGCTGGTTCGAGTCAAGTATTAGCTATTGATATCAATGACGAAAAGCTGCATGCGGCCAAGAATTTTGGCGCGACCCATGTATTCAACGCCACCGATCCAGATATGCTTTCCAAAGTTAAAGCTGTCACTGGTGGCGGCGTACATATCGCTATAGAGTCCGCTGGAGTTCCGCAGGCCCTTGAGTTAGCGTTTGAGGTAACCCGCATAGGTGGCTGTACTGTGGCAGCGGGGCTGCCTAATCCGGAAAAAAAGATCAACATATCACACTTCCTACTAGGAGCCCAAGAGCGTACTTTGAAAGGTAGTTATATGGGAAGCTGCATTCCCTCTCGCGATATTCCAAAATTGCTTAACATGTACAGACAAGGAAATTTGGCTGTGGATAAGTTGGCCAGCGACATAATCGGGTTTGATGATTTGAATGAAGCCTTTGACCTAATGGGTAAAGGGGGGGCATTGAGGAATGTTTTAGTTCCCTAATGTTCTGAATAACACTTCAGAGTGTCTTTGATTTATTTTTAGGGACGCATCACCATTATCGACAATGATATATTGTTAATAATGAAGAAATATTAAAAATTGATTTTATTATTACTCTGATAATACCAATATTGGTATTATCAGAGAGTTCTTAGATCAATTCAAGATTTTTGGCTTCTTGCGCCGCATCACTAAAGGCGCGAATCAACCGAGATTTTTCTCTATCCTTGAGATAAGATAAAAAATATCTTGTGGTAATATCGACATCAGTAATCGGTATTTTTTGCATATCCGGGTGTGAAATAAACTCTGAATCAGCGACGACGCTGATCCCCAGCCCGCGCTTGACCGATTGCCAAACTCCCTCACGACTACCAATTACCAGATACGGTTTTATATTGACTCCGGCCTTTTTGGCAGAAAGCTCAAACGCACGACGGGTAGTAGACCCATCCTCACGTAAAATAACATTTTGACCTTCAAGTTCATTAATGAAAATAGAGTCTCGTTTGTAAAATGGGTGCTCCTTGTTCGCAAAAACAACTACATTATGGGTCCGGTAATGTTCCAAAATGACATTGGGTATCTCATCCTCCTCCCAGGCAAAAATACCTACATCGACTTTACCTACTAAAACTTTTTCAAGAGTTTCATAAGAGTTTCCTAGAGTTACTAATACTTCGATATTTGGATATCTCGCCTGAAATACAGTTAAAATATCTACGACGTGAAATGGGCTTACGGCCGCTATGTGTAATTGCCCTCTCGTTAACCCTTTATATGTACTCAGTAAAAGCTCAATCTCTCTCTCGTGCATAGAAATTTTTGAGGTTATTTCAAATAGTTCACTCCCCGCATGTGTTAATACAACTCCTCTCCCTTTTTTTTGAAATAGTTCAACTTCATATCGTTCTTCCAATGTTTTAACTTGCGTTGTTAATGTGGGTTGTCCGACATTCAAGTCCTTTGATGCAAGAGTGTAGCTCCCTGCTTTGGCTACAGCGTGAAATGATCGAATCTGCGTGCGAAGCATTCATTTTACCAATGAGTTATGAACAATATATGCATTTGAAGTATAGCTAGGGGTGTTGATAATAACAAGTAGATAGAGAAATTCTTGCGGCTGTAGGCGAACCTAAAGAGTAGCTAAATATTATTATGATAATTATTATGTTTCTTTTGCAATTGTTTGGGGCAACTATGTTGCTCCTCTACTCCGTGCGAATGGTACGCACAGGAATAGAAAGATCTTTTGGCGCATCTTTCAAACGTATTATTACAACTGCTGGCGTGTCTTTTCGAGCTGCCTTTACAGGGTTGACCCTGGCAATTGTTCTGCAAAGTTCAGCGGCTGTTGCAATACTTGTGTCAGACTTTGCCGGAAAAAAAGTGCTTCAGTTTGGAGCCGGATTGGCAATTGTTCTGGGAGCTGATTTAGGATCGGCTTTATTAATACAAATATTATCCTTTGACCTAGAATGGCTGGTTCCAGTTCTATTAACCGTAGGGGGAACACTTTTTCTCAAAACGGACTCGAGAAAATTAAAGCAGGCAGGGCGCGTTATACTAGGGCTTGCCTTTATATTGATTTCCCTAAAATTCCTACGAGAGACAATGGACCCGATCCGTGATAGCGCGTTTCTTCCGGCAATAGCAGGCTATCTCGAAAAAGATTTTCTTACAGCTTTTCTGGTCGGCGCAGCGCTCGCATTTGTTATGCACTCATCTGTTGCTGTTATTCTTATGTGTGTCACTCTAGTCTCTATCGATGCTATACCTTTAGGGGCTGGCATATCGTTAGTTCTTGGAGCCAATCTCGGCAGTGCAACTGTGCCGATTTGGCTTAATCGAGGAGCCGTAGCAAAAGCTAAGCGCATTCTTTTAGTAAATCTTGCGATCCGTGGATCCGGTGCATTCATAGTCTTACTTATACTCAATGGAATCGTTGTAACAACCTATATGACCGAGATATCAGAGGCGCAATCTCTGGTTCTCGTCCATATTTTGTTCAACTTTGCCCTGTTGGTATTTTTACCTTTCCTAAAATATCTTCAAGCGCCGGCGGAGCGATTTATTCCGGATGATAGCGCCCCCGTATCAGTTCCTGCTTCCCACCATGTTTCTGTGCTAAATGATGGACTATTGAATAATCCTAGGCTGGCATTGATTGGACTGAGGCGAGAAGTCCTGAGAATGCTGCATCTGGTAGAGCTGATGACGACACCCATACTTGACATCTACGAAAAATACAGTGATGAACAAGCTCGGGAAATAGTCAAACAAGACCGTTACGTCAATGACGCATTAAAAGGTATACGCACCTTCGTGTCGGCACTACCTACAGACACCATAAGCCACGAAGAAAATAATAGGTTGCGTAATTTAATTGAATATGCAATTGCATTGGAGCAATCGGGTGACATCGTAGTGCTCTACCTTGCTCCCCGTGCAGAGCAGATGTACAAGGAAGGTGGCGTATTTTCTAGTGAGGGAAAAAGAGAATTACTTGCCATGCATGAGCTGCTTTTAGAAAATTTAAATCTAGCCGCAAGCGTTTTGATTTCCGACGATTTGAGTAGCGCCCGGCTGCTTAAGGAAGGAAAAACGGAAATGACGAATTTCGAACGATCTAGCAGAACGAAGCATCTTAACCGACTGCAAGCGGGGACTCGCAAGAGTATAAGTTCCAGCGATATTCATTTAGATACGTTGCGTTCAATCAGACACCTTAATAGCCTTATTTCATCCGTTTGTTACCCAATACTTATAGATAACGGACTTTTGCTTAAATCTCGCCTTCTTTCTGAAGAAGAAACAGCAGAGGAATATACCCTCCAAGGCTCTTTGGAGTAAGTTGCTCATATTTAGAACACCGAAAAATGAGAACACAGATAAATTCCGATTTACAGGAGAAAGTTAAAGTGACAGAAGAAAAAAGTTTGCCCCAGTTTTTTTACATTAAATCAAGAGACGTTCCATGTCACTTGCTTGATATGGACGGAGTATTGGTGCGAGGATCAAAAGCAGTTCAAGGGTCAGCGGAATACCTAAAACTCCTCGTGAAACACGAAGTCCCATTCTTGGTTTTCTCCAATAATTCCCGCTTTACACCGGAAGTTATGGCTATTAACTTGAGCGAACTTGGGTTTCCTATAACGCCAGAAAATGTGTATACATCAGCAATGACTACAGCTCATTTTATCCACATGCAAAAACCTGGGGCTAGTTATTTTCCAATCGGTGATGAAGGTCTGATTTGTGCGATGGAAAAAAAAGGCTGTATTTTTGATGATGTAGCACCGGATTATGTAGTTGTTGGAGAATCACTTGAATACTCTTACAAGAAGTTAGCCAAGGGCGCTAATTTGGTGAATAAAGGTGCTCGTTTTATCGGGACTAACCCTGATTTAAATATTCCCGCCGAAGACGGAGATGTTCCGGCATGTGGGGCGGCCTGTGCACTGATTAAAGCGGCAACTGGAATAACCCCATACTTTTTAGGTAAACCAAACCCCTTCATGATGCGTGCAGCACTGGAAAAACTGGGCGTTCATGCAGCAAATGCGGTGATGGTCGGAGATCGAATGGACACCGACGTGATTGCTGGTATGGAACTTGGTCTCAAAACCGTTTTAGTCTTGACGGGCGCAAGCCAGAGAGAATCCATTAATGGCTATCCTTACAGTCCTGACCTTATACTGCCACGACTGTTAGATTTGAAAGAGCACATGGGATTAGGGTGAGGAATATCTATATTAATAAAATATCACCTGAGATCCCATTAAAACAAAAGTAAGAATTAGAGCTTATCTATTTATTAACACCCCTTCAACTTATCCACTTTAAGTATGCTTTCCATTAATTAATTTTTGAAACGGATGAAAAAAATGAGAAGCAATCTTTATGATGAATTTTACGACCGATTCCCCTCTGATATGAGGAGTACGTTCATCGAAAATGAAAATGGGTCAATTTACAGTTATTCTCAGCTACATCGGTCAAGTTCACAACTAGCTAACCTTTTAGTCCAACTTGGTCTTAAGAAAGGGGATCGTGTTGCTGCTCAGGTAGATAAATCAGCACAGGCCGTATTCTTATATTTAGCCTGTATACGAGCAGGACTTGCCTTTGTACCACTCAATACCGCGTATAAAGAACACGAGCTAGAATACTTCTTCGAAGATGCAGAGCCAGGTTTGGTGGTGGTTGGAACCCGCTATTATGAGGCCGTAGAGCGTATTGCGACTCAGGCTGGAGTAAAAAATCTGGAGACTCTTGACAGTACTGGTGGTGGAAGCCTAATAGAAAAGGCCACTGGTCAATCAGTTAAGTTTGAAACTGTAACATGTAAAGCGGACGATACAGCAGCTATCTTATACACCTCTGGGACTACGGGAAAGCCAAAGGGCGCAATGATCACCCACCGCAATCTCTTCTCCAATGCCAGGACACTGCACAAACTGTGGGGGTGGCAATCAGCGGATGTTTTACTGCATGCATTACCCATTTTCCATATACATGGACTTTTTGTAGCATGCAACTGTGTCCTAATGAATGGTTCGTCAATATTGTTTATTTCCCGGTTCGACTGTGACAAAGTTATTGATCTACTGCCTCGATCTACCGTAATGATGGGTGTACCGACCTTCTACACACGGCTTTTGAGTGAAAATAGATTTAACGCTTCTATTTGTAGCAATATGCGTTTGTTTATTTCAGGTTCAGCCCCACTATTGGAACAGACCTTTGAAGAATTCAAGCAACGTACCGGGCATGTGATTCTGGAACGCTATGGCATGACAGAGGCGGGAATGATAACTTCAAACCCCCTTAACGGAGAACGTATTTCTGGCACCGTAGGCCTTCCTCTGCCTGGTACAGAGGTGCGGTTAGTTGATGAATACGGGCATGTCTTGCCAAATGGTCGAGAAGGTCGATTAGAGGTGAAAGGCGATAACGTCTTTCTCGGCTATTGGCGGATGCCTGAGAAGACAGCAAAGGATTTAACTGCTGACGGTTTTTTAAAGACTGGTGATATTGCGGTTATCAACGATCAAGGATACGTTTCGATAGTCGGGCGGACGAAAGATCTGGTAATTAGTGGTGGTTACAACGTTTACCCAAAAGAAGTTGAACTCTGTATCGACAAGCTGGATCAGGTGTTGGAGTCAGCGGTGATTGGTTTACCTGATCCAGATTATGGTGAAGCGGTGACAGCAGTGGTCGTGTTGCACCCTAAGGGTGCAGAATTAACCGAGGATCGATTAATTGAGCATGTGAAGTACACTCTGGCCGGATACAAGGTGCCTAAACGGGTATACTTTATCGACGCGCTACCACGAAACGCTATGGGGAAGGTACAAAAAAATATCTTGCGAGAGAATTTCTCCTTCTAGTACTGTTTCACAGGGAAAATGACTCCGGGGCAGGCACAGCGCGAATTTTCTCCAAAGCACGAACGGGTGACAGCAGTGGATACTGATTGGCACATTCGTCTGCCAGCTCACCTAAATCATTGGCATAGTCGGCCAGTTCCTCCCCCCGTCGTTCACGGTTATCGGCAATGAGAAAGCGGCTGCCGGAACGGCGTAACAACCAGCGTGGCTCCTGCTTGCTCAATTCGGTTTCGACAGCAGCACGGAGCCCAGCATAGGACCAGCGTTCACGTAGCGGGCTGTCTTGTACCGAGCCTCGACGCAGCAGAACCGCATCGGCCAGCTCGACGGCGGTCATCACCCCACCATTGTCCTCCAGCAGACTAACGATCTCTTCACGCAGATCGGTGATGGCTTTGATTTTGCCCCACTGCGTCACGACTTTGTCGATCAGTTCACGCACAATAAGGGTTTCAATACCCAGATGCCCACTGATGGCCGCAGGCGTTGGCCAGTGAACATTGTGAACACCCCTGGGCGCCTCTTCATCTAGACGCCCAAGATATTCGTTCAGGAAGCGCAGGCGGGTTGGATCGGTCGCCTTGGTGGCTTTCGGCATGATCTGCTGAAACAGCCTATCGACACTGACAATAGTGGTATCGCCCGTATCCAGCTGCCGCAGTTGCTGATCCTCCAGCAGGCGCGTCTGCAACTGCCCGATGATGTCGGAAAGCTCATTGCGGGTTTTAACCCCGACGCCGGTCCAGACCCGAACTCTTGAGCGGTTCAACTTTATCAGCTCAGACACTGTGTTGACGTTACGACGACTCAGTGTATCCAGTGCTTGTGGGCTCAGTTCGAGCAGCCCGATCTGTGTATCCAGCTGCGCCTCGCTAACTGGGCAGGTACGCTCCCGAGGGTGCACGGTCGAATGCTGGATATCAGTACGTGTTTCGTGGAATATGTTGCGCCATTCACGCAACATATCGCCAGCGCTGGCGAAACGTTGGCGCACATCGCGCACCAGTGCTCGCCTGAAGAACTCCACCATCCGATCACGGATGCTGGGGTCGAACACTGTGCGATCGACATCAAGCTCGCCTTCCAGCTGAGGTGGCAAACCTTCAGCCGAGGCCCAACCAGGCAACGCACCAGCTGCCATTTCATAGAGTGTCAGTGCAGCTGAAAACCGTTCCGCATGGTCATCCCAGCGCCGGCGACCCGGATCACGAATAAACGGATCCATGTAGGCCAGGGTTCCGGCTGTAATGTTATCGGAGCCGACACTCGACAGCGAGAAATCAAACAGAATGAGATGCAGCGAGCTCCCCTGCATCACGAGGCCGATGTTTTCCGGTTTGATATCGCGATGCACCGGTGTTTGTCAACGTAGTTGTCGCGTAGACCATTCTGTTATGCCGCCTTATTCTGAGTCGCGTCCTGCTTCTCCGGATTGAGCATCACCGTCCCAACCGGCTGCCAGTTACGCGTCTTGCCTGACCAGCGCGCCGGTTGTTCAGCGCGGGCTTGCTGGTACAGCGCATCGCGCCGAGCCAGCACTTCATGATCTTCTCCGCGATGGCGCTCGGCCGGTGTGACGAAGCGGATGCGGCTATGGCGATGTTCGTGGTTGTACCAGCGGATGAAGTCTCTCACCCAGATCCGCGCCTCATCCAGGCTGCTGAAGCCGTTGTGCGGCCACTGCGGGCAGTATTTCAGCGTTCTGAACAGCGACTCCGAGAAGGCGTTGTCATTGCTGACCCGAGGCCGCCCACGCGACGGTGTGATGCCAAGATCGTACATTTTGCTTAGCAGTGTGACGGACTTCATCGGCGCGCCGTTATCCGAGTGCAGCACCAGCGGCTGATGCAGGCACTGCTCGCTGAGCACGCTGCGTTGCAGCAGAGCGGCGGCCTTATCGCCGCATTCCTGTTCATGCACCTCCCACCCCACGCCCTTGCGACTGTAAAGATCCTCGATCAGATACAGGTAGTAATACTGGCCCCGCACCGGCGAGGGCAAATACGTGAGGAGAGTAGACCAAGGGAATCTCACCCTCAGCCTCTCGCAGAACGGTGCGTGAACCTCTCGGCTCACACCGCTCCCATCAAGCAAACGCACCCGACATCCCTAGCGACCAGTGAGCGAACAGATTCGGGCGCACACTGGTCAACCGGTTAAATGCTGCAATCGCTTTCATCTTCCTTCCTCGAAGATGTTTGAACTTCCGCGTAGCCCACCTGACCAGCCGTTGATTTACATAACGCGCTACCCGATACAAAAGTGATCGGTAATAGTGCCCATAGTAATTCCACCAACCCCTCAGATATGGGTTTATAAAGCCGGCGATGTCTGCCAATGACAGATCTGTTCGCCGCCCTATGTTCCACGCCTTGATCCTCTGAATGATTGACTTCAGTGCACCCTTGCTGATACCTGGGCAGAAGCCCATGAACAGATCGCCGGCTTTGCCTTTGACTGTTCTTTTGCAGAAGGTGTATCCCAGAAAGTCAAACGAGGTGTGTGCGTGGTCCCCCTGTCTACGGTGATCCTGACAATAAACAATCTTCGTTTTCTCTGGATGCAGCTCAAGTCCACATGCGGCAAATCGCTCGCGCAGGGTCCGTAACAGATACCGCGCTTGCTTTTCCGTGCTGCAATGCAGCAATCCATCGTCAGCATAACGGCACCACTTGATGGCCGGGAAGTGCTGGCACATCCAGCGGTCGAACGTATAGTGGAGAAACAGGTTTGCCAGTACGGGGCTTACAACACCACCCTGCGGGGTTCCCTTGATCCTCTCACTCAGACGCCCATCCTCCATCACCATCGGTGCAGTTAACCATCGACGAATATACAGCCGTACCCATGGGTTATCGGTGTGCTTGTCGACTGCACGCAGCAATAGGTCATGCGGGATGTTGTCGAATAGCCCTCGGATATCAAATTCCAGTACCCATGCATAACGCCAGCATCGCTCTCGCGTGACTTCGATAGCATCGATAGCCGATTTTCCGGGCCGATAACCATAAGAATCAGGAAGAAAATGAGACTCTACGCAGGGTTCGAACTGGAGCTTGACGACCATCTGGGCGATTCGGTCAGCCACTGTGGGTATGCCTAAAGTCCGCGTCCCTCCCGATTTCTTCGGTATGGAGACAGCTCGGACCGGGGGAGGTATGTAGCTACCCGATGACATTCGGTTCCAGAGTTTATATAGATTGTTCTTTCGATCACGGTCAAAATCATCCAGGGATTGCTGGTCTATGCCCGCAGCCCCTGCGTTCTCTTTGACCCGATTGTAAGCTTCAACAAATAACCACTTGTCGATCTCGAATGGTTTTGCCTGATACCGACCCTCCTCCTGCTGATGCAGTTGAGGCCAACATTCAGGCTGCTTGACGCTGCCCCTTCGCTCCACGCCCATTACAGTCGCTTCATCACTACTACGAGCAGCTCCGCCCCAGTATCGTGCATCGGTACTCTCGGCCTTGTGGTAGTCGCCACTTGTGCCTTCTCCCTTGAACATCACGATGACTGGTTCCCGCAGTTCCCAGCAAGAGCCTGATATTGAGTCGCGCCCACTTTATGCCGGACACCACCTGCGCAGCATTCGGAGTACACTCGCAGACTGATCTCGAAGGTGGGACACGCCTTCGATTTTGATGTCATGTATGGATCTCGACACGTCAACATGGGTTCGGTTTTACTCGCCTCTCAATATCTCACCTGACCGCATTTTCTTGCAGCCTTTTCACCCAACGCTCACCACACGCACTCTTAATGCATGCAGCTTGGGCCGGTTTGGAGCCCGCTTCCGACAGCCGACTCCGGTGGGCCTACCACCATCTCTTGCTGAGCTTGTGGCTCAGTGAATATCTGCATCCATGCAGATGCTTACTGGTGCCTCTACGGCACACTGTCCCAAGACCAAAGCTGGTTCGGTCCGTTCGCCGCGTGCGTCGTGGGTGCCGGATGGCGTTTTGGACGCTGACTTCGACCCCGGCGATGCAGCTGATCGGCCGCATGCAGTACCCGATAAAAGCTGCTTTCAGACGCGAGATAACGGCCCTGATCGGCCAGCCGGGGCACGATCTGGCTCGGCGGCAGATGCGCGTATTCCGTGCTGTTGCAGAGCTGCAAGATCGCCTCACGTTCAGCGTCAGTCAGGGCATTCGCCGGCGTGGGCCGCGACGTGGTCGTGCGACCATCGGGGGTCAGCGTGCTTTTGTGTGTCCAGCGTTGCAGCGTGCGCAGACTGAGCCCCAGCTCCTGGCAGGCGACCGCTTTGCGGGCGCCAGCGGCCATGGCTTCAGCAATCCAGGCGACATAGTCCTGCCGGACCGACAGCGCCGTTAGCCGTCCTCGCTGTCGTCCCCCCAGTAGGCATTGAGCTTTTTTCGCAGCACCAGGATCGCGGCCGCCTCGGCCAGTGCCTTGTCCTTGCGTCTGAGTTCACGTTCCAGTTCACGGATACGTTTCTTGTCAGTCTTGGCCTGTTCGCGATCGAGCTGACGTTGGGCCTTGGCCGTCTGCTGACCCGACAAGCAGGCGTCACGCCACGCTTTGACCTGTTGGGGATACAGCCCTTTACTGCGGCAGTATTCGCTCAGCTCGATTTCAGACAGCGCGGCGGTCTCAATCACCACCGCCAGCTTGGACTCAGCCGACCAGTTGTCCGTTAACTTTTGATCTCCGGGCACCGCAGCGCCTCCCGCTTTGGCCTGTTTGCGCCAAGCATACAGGGTTACATCGGAGATGCCTTCCTGGCGGGCAAGCTCGGCCACAGACATATTGTGCGGCGGTAAAAGCTTCTTGAGCAGCGCTTCTTTACGCTCGGGTGAATAACGTCGCATCGCATGACTCTTTCCACCCCCGGTGCTTTGGTTTAAGTGAAACTGATCAGGCGACAACTACCCTGACACCGGGGGGCACCAGCGCCTGATCTTCAAGGTGCACTACCGCGCTGAGCAGGTCATCGCCGAATCGCTCCAACAACTCCAACTGCACCGCACCCACATGACGCAGACGCCGAGCCAAAGTACCTTCACCAGCATAATCGATCAGCAATGCGGTATGACCGCCGATATCGAGCGTTTTGTAATAGGCCACGATGGACTGATGACGCAGATTCGCCAGTACCTCGCCCTCTTTCAGCAGACGGTTGTTATGATCTGGCGTAGACGCAATCTTGAGTACCCGCTCCTGCCCTTGGTATTCCACCTGGAATACGACCGAAGAAGCCCCCTTACCCAGCGGCCGGATAACGGTAAAGCCACCGAGAAAGGTGTCACCCTTGCGAGCTTCAGTTGGGTTGCTGCTGCGAAGCGTATCTGGCTGGCTAATTTCATCCTCCAGCTCATCCAGACACCGGAGGAATTCAGTTACGGACTCCAGGCGGCTACCAACGTCCGGATGTGTTGCGTACTGCACCAGATACTGCATGGCCTCACTGGCACCGTTCACTTCGTCAGTTACCTGCATACCGTTGCCACGCCGCAGCTTATCCAGTAACTCGATGTCGCTTTCAGCCGGCTTTTTACCAGTAAACAAGTGGTAAGCGATTGCCCCCAGCGAAAAGACATCCATATGAACGCCATCGGCTTCGCTATAGTGAGCTTCCAGGGCAACGTATGGCCCTGCATCTTCATGCACCATTCGGCTCAGATGACTCAGGGCGCTTACATGGCGGGTTTCGTTTTCGTAAAGACGTTCAGCGGTGGCCCAATTACTAATTTTTATGCTGTATTTCTCATCACCCAGTGGCTTAACCCAGATGCTTTGAGGACTGAGGGCACGGTGGTAAAGCTTTTGACCATGGGCGTACTGCACGGCTTCTGCGATCAAGCGCAGCAAGTAAACCGCCTGAATTGTATCCAGCCGACGGCCATTGCCCAGATGCATCAGCAGGTGGTCGAGCCGAAAGGCCATAGGGTCATATTCATAGACCAGCGCAGGGCCGTTATCGTGGTGCTGATAATCTTTGGCACGCAGAATGCCCGGATGCTCAATCCCTTCCAGTAGACGGAACTCCAGTTTGGCGGCCTTTTCCAGTCGTTTAACATCCTCTGCGTCTTTGCCCTGAGTCAGATAAATACGAACTTTACGTTCGACCCCCAGCTCAATGTGAACCGCTAACCATTCCTGGAAGTTATCTGCCTCATCAAGCAGGCTTTTCAGCTCATAGTTGCCGACGCGGCGCATACGTACCGATTCTTTGATGCCGGCCTCTTCAACCGCCCGCGTGACAACCTTGGCTGCATAGGCGGAGATTTGCTTGTGCGACCAATTTTCGTCGATGTTTGTGATCGCCTGCAGAAATTCTCCACGATCAAAGACACCCAGGCGGGCGTTGTCATCCAGCCTGATCATCAGATTTTCTGCCGACAAAAAAACGATGGCATCAATAAAGGGGACTCTTTCCTTACTGCGCAGGAAGGATGGCTGCGCTTTAAGAAGTGACGCCAGCTTTTGAGCCTTGCGACGTGTGAGCAGACGCGGATTATCGAAGATCTTTTGGCCACCGTCCGGCTTTTCCCAAACCCAGTTAGACGCATCGCCACGAATGGCGCCAGGGTGAGATTTGATCTCGATTACATACATACCCTTTGGGGTCAGCACCATCAGGTCGACTTCATTGATCGAGCCATCCTGCGCGATAAACTCAAAGTTGGCCCAGGCCCGATAGGGGTCGTGGTCTGGCAACTCCTGACGTGCAAACTCAAGGGCCTCACGTTCTCACGCGTAATCGGACGGTGTGATCTGCTTCCAGAGCGTGTTCATACTCATACGTCGCCCTCTGCCCCGTTAACCTTCAACGGAAAACTGGTTTGCTGCGTGATCCAGTGATCAATATCTTCCTGGCGGAAGCGCCAACTGTTGGCAACTTTGAATGCAGGAATGTCTCCCTTAGCAGCCAACCGGTAAACTGTTCGCTCGTGAACCTTGAGGAAGCTCGCCACCTCTTTGATGGTCAATATATGATCACTCACGACCTACACCTGCTGTCAAACCAGTACAAGGCGGTCTACTATAGTACCGCCCAAGCCAAAAGCAATGGCAAGGCCTACCAGTATGGCATCATCTTCGAATCTCTCCCGTGAATCCGGGTTGGAAAACCTTCTCCCCTCAGCCACCTACAGTATTGCTCTGCAGATCGCTCCTTACCTCGTCACTAAGCTGCAACCGTCCGGAACTCTCGACGAACCGCGTCTCGCCAATCAGGCCATCAATCAGGTTGTCGAGGCGGGCTTTGATGGCCGTCGTCAACCGCTTGAAGCCAATCAGGCTCAGGGCGGCACTCATACAGTCTGCACGCTCCAGGCTATAACCGTCACGAACGGTTACTAGTAGTGCATGCTGCAACTCATCGTTGGATACCATTTCAAACTTGCGCTGAGCCGGGGGCAAGTCGCTCCAATCACGCAACGCGACCACCTGATTGGGTACCGAGACAAAGTCATCCCTGAATCGAACGGAGCCTGATGCCTGGAGCGTAGCGATACAGGCAACCATCTTGCTTTGGATACGCTGCCCAGCACGGCTAATGCCTGTCGCTGACAGCAGTCGACTGGTCAGCAAGTTGATATGGACCGGGCCTTCAATCTCAGCCACCGTTTTGATCGCCGTGCACAGGATGCTATCGGGAATCCCCAGGAAGTCATTGACGACAGGGAGTCCAAGCTGTTTTGTAGACACTGGCTTATAAGCTGGAATCATTATGCTGGCGTCATCAACCTCTGTTCTAACAATCTCAAGCTCGGCCGCTAGTTGCTCCTGTTTGGGCCCGACCACGTGGGCCTGACGGTCCAGCTGCTCCTGGTAACGGATCGAACCTTCAATGGCCTCCTTCAATCGCCCAGTTTCGGCTACCGCGTTGCGGAACCATTCAGTACTCCAGATCCGGTGGAATCGCCAACCAAGCCCTTCCAGGACGGATTGCCGCAAGCGGTCGCGATCGCGCGCTGCAATTGAGCTGTGGTAGCTGGCGCCATCGCACTCAACAGCAAGAATAAAGCGCCCGGACTTGTTCGGATCACGCACAGCCAGGTCGATATAGAACCCCTGACAACCAACTTGGGGCTCTACCTCGTAACCAAGACGCTCAATGGCCTGCTTGACCTCGACTTCGAAGGGAGAATCCGGTTCGCGGCCTGTTACCTGGCTAACGGGCAAAATCCCGGTTTCTGCATACTTCAGGAATACTTTAAGCGCACGTAACCCGAATGCAGAGCTGGCATCAACCTTGAGTTCATCTGCTGAAAAATTGCAGAAGACCTCCATCGAAAGCCTGGCGCGCGAAATCAACACATTCAGGCGCCGCTCACCACCTTTGCTATTGAGCGGGCCGAAATTCAGCCCAAAGGTTCCGGCAGCCGTGCGTCCATAGCCGATACTGATAAAAATGGTATCGCGCTCATCCCCCTGAACGTTCTCTAGATTCTTGATAAAGAACTCATCGCCACCGGCATGGTACTTAAAGAACTCTTCCGTCTCGGGATATTCACGGCGTAGCCGCTCCACCTCCAGTACAATTACTTCACGCTGCGCAACACTAAACGCAACCACTCCGAGCGATTGGGTCGGCTTGTGCCGGATATGCTCCAGTACCGCCAACGCTACGGCCTGCGCCTCACCGAGATTAGCTCGCGAGCCACCTCGGTCATAGTGCGTGTCGTTAAGTAGATTGAGATTCAGGCCCGTCGCATGCGGGTTGGCGCCAGACCCTGGGAATACCAGCAATTGGTTGTTATAGAACTGGTCATTTGAAACGGCTATCAGCGAGTGATGGCGGCTACGGTAGTGCCAGCGCAACATACGCTCTGGCGAGCCACGGGACAGCATGAGCCCAAGAATACTTTCAACATCCGCAGTAACACTCTCTTGCGCTTCTTCTTCATCGACTTCTACCGAGCGACTAAAAAAGCCGGTCGGCGGCATCTGCTTGCTATCACCAACGACCACGACTTGAGCACCACGCATGATGGCCCCCAACGCCTCAGGAGCGGGAATCTGGCTGGCCTCATCGAAAATTACCAGATCAAACTCAACCTTGCCTTGTGGCAGGTAAGTAGAAACTGACATCGGGCTCATCATAAAGACCGGCTTGGCCTGCTGAATGACATTTGATGCTTCGCTGATGAGACGCCGGATGGCTATATGGCGGCGTTTTTTACTGAACTCACGGCGCAAAACGTCCATCTCGCCGGGCGCATTGAGGCTTGGAAGCGATTTGTGCAACTTTGCGACCAGTGCCTCCTGCGCATAGCTGAAAGACGCATTATCAAGCTCAGCAAACTCCAGAACTAAACGCTCATGCGTAAGCCGATCAAACTGCCCAATTTGAGGTGACTCAGCGTAAGCAGCGTCAACCAGCCCAGAGTAGTAGCTGTATTTCAACCAATGCACCAACACAGTGGGTGCATGCGGCCACTTGCGTAGTTCTCCAATCAGAGAGCCCAGCCCCGCTTCTTTTAAATCACTTTGCAGCTGGTTGAATCGCACTGCGTTGTAAAGTGCTGCGGTATCTTCCCAGTGTTCAAGACGTTCACTCCAGCCATCGAGATCATCGTCATCACTAAGCTCAGCTGACCAACCAAGGAACTTGATCAACCCCTTCAGCAAGCCATCCACTTGCTGGTATCGGGGTTCGAGTGCGCTTATCTGACCTTCCCAGGCCTTGAGATCCGGCTCAGCCTGTAGGAAATCAGTCAGCCCCTGGGGAAGCTCTCCATTGCCGATCGCTTCATAGAGGTCGACGATCCATTCCTTGAGAGTTTTCAATACAGTCCAGTCAGAACGCTCTTCTTGCCACTGCGCGCCAAAAAGCGCAGCCCCGGTTGGCTCCAGTTCATTGAAGCGTTTTTGCTTCTTCTGAAACGCCAGCAAGTCATCCACCCATTCCAGCCAGTCGACGGGATTCCCTTCCAACTTGCCCTGCGCATATCCACTAAGCGCTTGCCTGGCACGACGATACTCACCCGAGAAGATTCGCCACCACTTATCAGCCCGACCAGCCAACCCCATTCTGATGGGTAACAGGTCCGCCTCAAACACAGCATCAATAAAACGCTGGCTGTGACTCAAGCGGATTTCAGCCATTGCTACACCACACTCAATCAATTCGTTGATCTCGTCACGGCGCACCTGCCAATCCTGCGTCGTTAGACGAACACCACTTAAGTGCGGTGCGTCTAAGGCTCGCTTGCCGGCCCGGTACAGCACCTGAAGATCAGCGAACGTTTCCACTTCCGGTAGATGCATCTGGCTGGCGAGTTCGTCAGCATCATCCACCAGCGTATCCAAAGACTCGCGAGCCTTTTTGACATACTTGCGTAGATCTTGCTCCTGAGACGGCGACAGGGTTCGGCGGGATGAGCCGCTGTAAGGGTTCTCGTCAGGACAACCAAACTCAATCAGAAAATTCTGCGTTGCCGTAAGCGCCCGAGTCGCCGTTCCGAGCTCCTCACGCCCCCAGTTTCGCAGCAGGTCGAAACGGATACGTGCCAGTTTTTCCAGACGTGGATCATTTTGAACGTCGAGCATACGCCCCAGACACTCGACAAAATTCATTTCGGAGTTAAGTATCGGTTGGCTGACAGCCTGCACATACTCATCCAGCTGAGTACGCGCTGCACTCAGGCGCCGATACTCGACTGAACGATCGGGTGACTGTGGCTTCCCCTGCCCAAATACAGACTGCAAGGAACCCAGCACAGCGGTCTTGTTACTTTTATGACTATGCAGTTCTAAAACAGCATCCCCAAGGTGGCACTCGTCCAGCCTGGCTTTGACTACTTCCAGCGCCGCCATCTTCTGCGCGACAAAGAGCACTGTCTTTCCCCGCGCAACTGCTTCGCTAATCAAATTCGTGATTGTTTGTGACTTGCCAGTACCTGGCGGCCCCTGGATGACCAGATTGGCCCCCTCCATGACGGCCAGAATCGCTTCAAGCTGACTGGAGTCAGCATCTTTGATCAGGTGGAGTACTTCTGGTGTGCTGATATGCTCGTGATCGGCAATATTTTCCAGAAGGTCTGCATCTCGCTGAAAGCCCTTATCAAGTAGCTGCCCTACGAGAACACTATCCGGGCCCGTTCCAGCATCAGGCCAGTTCGCGGGATCCAAATCCGCATACATCTGAAACTTGCCGAACTGAAACAGGCCAAGACCAATACGATCGGCATCCACTTTCCAACGTGGCTGAGCCGCCACGGCTTTATCAACAGCCTTCAGGTAAGCGGACAAATCGAATTCTTCATCAAAATCAGGCAAGGCCGCCCTAAACTCTCCTTTCAACTTAGCCGCCAGGGTAAGGTTAGGCCCCAGGTCAGCCCCGGTATAGTTGAGTTTGAAGCGATTGCGCGCCGACTCCCTGCTCAACTCAACCGGGATTAGTATCAGTGGCGCATATCGAGGCGTCGTGGCATTCGGGTCCTCGTACCATTCGAGAAAACCAAGCGCGAGGTACAAGACATCAATACCCTGCTCATTCAGCAGCGTATGCGCTTCGTTCTCGATCTTTAGAAGCCGAGTATCCAATAGATTAGGCGATAATCGTGTCTGCAGGAAAAGATCGCCATAACGCGAATCGCCCACTTTCTGATCAAGATACTTGTCCAAACTCGGCAGCTGCTCGACCGGCTCTTCGTCACCCTCGGCCTCTTTTTCATAAGCTTCAGGCAGCGGCAGAAACCCCATGGGCTTGCCATCCTCGACGAGAATCCGAAAGACGTCATCGGAGCGCTCTTCCACGATATCCAAAAACTTGGTCGTTTTCGGCACATGCAGCAACGGATTGCCTCGCAATCCCATGTCCAGCAATTCGAGCCGTGCCAGCTCAAGCTTCGTTTGGATACTCACGGAAATACTCCTTTTCCTTTCCAGATCGAATCTGGACTCTGCTCAGGGGTGCTGACCACAACCTGATATCACCACAGAATGTCCAACAGACTCGTGCTCAGTACCTGATTCAAGGTAGCCCAATCACCGGTTGACACGGGACCTCTCCCAGGCAAAAGCTGAGTGGGGTATCGCGCTATACCGGGTGACCAGTGTGCTGCAGGTGAGATTTGCTCCCTGATCAGAAAATATCGGGGCCGCGTCTCATATGACCGGTACCCAACAATGCTCGGCAGGCTGGATCGCAGCAGCACCTCACAAACTTTCTCTGTCACTCGCGGCATGAGCATCTAACTCATCACCCCTTCCCTGGCTACTATTTGAATTAAATCCGGAAACGCACGTTGATTCTGCGATTTCGGATGATACCTGTTTACTTGGTCCGCAAGTGTAATACGGAACCCCCACTGCAGGATACGAGACTGTTGCATAATGGCTACAACTGGAATCTCAACCTCTGCGTGCATCCATCATGGCCTGGGCCGCTGCATAGCGCTGCTCCTCAGGCATTGAAGCGTAATACGGATGGACCTGCCCCTTACTTATCAGCGCCGATTTGTCGCCGGTATCCGGGTTCGGCAAAAACGAACGGACGGTCTTGTTGCCGTCATTGCCTTGGTACCAGCGGATATTGAAGGCACAGAGGTGCTTGAAGAACACCATTTCGTAGTAACCGGGCACATGGTGATGAATCCACCAGGCGAGTGATGCCCAGTCGCCCGTCTTCTCGAAGTGGTCGAGCCAGGCCGGAATCACGATACAGGCCGTCGCGCCCATCATGCCGCTGCTGTCGCGCTGGCCCCAGATATGGGCGGCGCGGTTGTTTTCGTTGTTTGAGCAGTTCATTTTCTGACGGTTGCCAAGCTCATTGACCTCGGGCGAGCGATAGCCGGATCGGATATGCACCCGACCCCAGGCTGCCTGGATGGGCTCCAGTACCTGCTCGCACAGTTGCCGACCGGCCTCAATCGCAATCTCCGGGTTATCCGGTGCGTTGGTCAGGCCATGGGCCTGCGCAATCTCGGAGTGGAGGAATTCACGCATGAAGAAGTTTGCCGACAGCCGGGTACGGCCGAAGTCTTCCAGTTTTCTGTAGGTCCAATCGATCGTCATAAGAGACCTCCGCTCAAGGCGTTCAAGGGGCGTCGGCTGAGAAAATCCGAACGCTTAGTATCCAGAGCTGTGCAATATGTTGGCACAGGAGTGCAGGATGTAAATCAGGAACAGCATCACCGCCAGCCCGGTCATATCGGACACACTGATATTGATCTGCACCCTGTTCACGATCAGCAGGGTACCTACTGCGATCATAATCATGCCCACAATAAGATGGTTCATCGAGATTACGAGGCCGAACAATACGAGTGCGACACCCATGTGATCTCCCCCTCTGTCGACTCATTCAGTGACGCTGCGTCTTAAAGTGAGTTGTCTTGTGCCCGACGGTCACGATGATGCCCTCGGCCATCACCAGGTAGCAACGGCGCACCTTGTCGAGTACTTGGGTCGGACAAGGAAGTTCGCGGCATAACCGGCGCCATCCGCGCTTGTCCAATGAGATCACTTCCGCACCACGGTGGTAATCGACTGCGCCATAGTCGATCAGCAGATCAACCATCAGGCCTGAAACACCGCGCTGTTGCATACGTTGTGTGGCATGTTTTGAAAACATCACCGCCTCCGTCATCCATCAGCCGTTGTTGAGAGCCCAATACTAGGTTATCTTTTGACCACATGTAAGATTTGTATACATATACATGTCCCATTAACAGGACATGTACCCTGAAAGGGACAGGTAGGATGCTGACGGCACTGAAAGATCTGAAGTGGGAAGTGTTACTGCGTTATCGCTATATCGAAATCATCGCCCTGTGGGAGGGTCGTCTGACAACCAACCATCTGTGCAACACCTTTGGCATAAAGCGTCAGCAGGCCTCCCGGGATATCAATCAATACAAGCAGATGGTGCCGGAGAATCTCGATTACGACGCTCATCTGAAGGGCTATATACCTTCCACAAGCTTCAACCCGCACTTCACGACCGGCACCGTGGATGAATACCTGAACCTGCTGGATTCCCACAGTTTCCTGGAAGGTTTTGTTGAACGCATCGCCCTGTCACAAAGCCACACCTGCGTTATTCGGCCACCCCAGCGCCGAGCAGAACCACGCATCGTGCGCCAGGTCGTCGAGGCCTGCCGGACAGGACAGCGCTTGGAGCTGACCTATGCCTCCATGACCAGCCCGAAAGGCGAAGAACGGATTGTCGCCCCTCATTCGCTGGTATCCAGCGGCTACCGCTGGCACCTGCGTGCCTTCTGTGAAAAAAACCGGGACTATCGCGACTTCTTGCTCGGGAGAATTCTGGAGTGTGGCGACATACTCGGCCCCCGACTGGAGGATCCGACGCACGATACGCTCTGGCAGCGGGAGGTAGAACTGCGACTGATCCCCAACCCCGGGCTAATGACTGAACAGCAGGCGCTCATCCGGCACGAGCGCTGTTTCACCGACGAGGTGCTATCCATTAAAACCCGCGCTGCCACCGCTATCTACCTGCTGCAACTCATGCAGGTGCCGACAGCTCCGCCTGAGGTGGAAGACATCAACTTCTGCAGGGCTAACCCAGTGGTGCTGGAAGACTATTCACAAATAGAGGCGTTACGGTTCGAAGGAGCGAAAAAGGCGCGGTGACTTCAGACCGCTGCCATTTGGCCGTGTACGGATACATCGCATTGCTCAGCTATCGATATACGCTTTAACCGCGTGCCCTTCAAAGTACATCTTCCCTTTCGTCACACGGTTCAGAGCCGGCGGATTCTTCCCCTTCAGCGGCAGGTTATGCTGCACCGCATGTTTCAACTCGGTTATCCTGACTCCCAGGACACAGGCAACCTCTTCGATAGACAGCATACGATCCCAGTAGCTTGATGCCTGGCTGTTATGCCAGCCAACGCTACCTGTGACGGCCCATGACTTCGACGATGTATCCTGTGTCATTTCAAGCTCCTGGATCTGTGGGTTATCAGCATTCTATCGGTAGTAGCTTGTAGCGAGCAACGCGATGAGGCTCTGATACTTATACGCACAATAACGGCAAATTCGATCTCACGACTCAGCGCCTGAACGACCCAGTGCGTTCGGCGTTGTTGTGCCATCCGGTATTTGAGTACATTGAACTGACTACAACCGAAAACGCGGCATAGTGCGATCGGCCTCATGAGTCCGGAGGAGTTTGAGTCCCGAGACGTCGCTTAAAACCGTGTCCAGGATTGCTGGGGCGGGGAGATCAGACAAACACCGATCTGGATGTGAAGACATCCGTCCTGCTGGAGCGAAAGAGAATTAGAAATACGCGCTTAGCAAAGTGAAGCGTTCGCTGATTTGACCAGATAGCCCCTAATGCAACGACGTGCATTGGCTGCTGAAAAACGGACTCATCCAACAAAGTTGCAAACGGTCACAGAACGGGCACGAGAAACGCTAAACCCCAGAAACGACAAAGGCCGATAGATGATCTATCGGCCTAAGTGTTTGAATTCAATGGTCGGGACGAAAGGATTTGAACCTTCGACCCCTTGCACCCCATGCAAGTGCGCTACCAGACTGCGCTACGCCCCGACTGTGCCTGAAAAGCTGCCTGATTGCTGCTGCGTTTCAAGTGGTGGGTAATATACCCTAAGGTTTTGATACTGTGAAGTTTTTTCTTAAAAACTTTTCAGTGTTGCGAGCAACTCTTCCAGTTCGGTGATGGTCTGGCGCACCAGCTGCTTGTAGCGGGCGGCATCATCCCCCGCCTGCTCACCAGAGAGCCACTGACGGGCACCGCTGATGGTGTAGCCCTGCTCGTGCAGCAGGCTGCGTATCTGGCGAATCACCAGGACATCCTGGCGCTGGTAGTAGCGGCGGTTGCTGCGCTTGACCGGGCTTATCTGGTGGAATTCCTGTTCCCAGTAACGCAAGACATGAGTCTTGAGGTCGCAAAGCTTGGCAACCTCGCCGATCGTGAAATAACGCTTGTTGGGAATGGATTCCAGCCGGGGATTAGGACCGGCTGTCGGCATAGGTGTCTACTCGATCCTTGAGTTTCTGACCCGGACGAAAGGTCACCACCCGCCGTGCGCAGATGGGGACCTCTTCACCGGTTTTGGGGTTGCGGCCGGGGCGCTGTCGCTTGTCGCGTAGGTCGAAGTTGCCGAAACCCGACAACTTCACCTGCTCGTTTGACGCCAGACTGGCACGAATCTCGTCAAAGAAGGATTCGACCATTTCCTTGGCTTCGCGCTTGTTAAGGCCGAGCTCTTCGTTCAAACGTTCTGCCATTTCAGCTTTTGTCAAAGAGCCCATGCCTTTCACCCCTGTCATTACTCTCGCAATGCCGCACCGTACTCAGAGTTCAGTGCACCTACTACAGCCTGGATAGTTCCGTTGATCTCTTCGTCATTAAGAGTGCGCGATGGATGCTGCCAGGTCAAGCCGATGGCCAGACTTTTTCGTCCTGCTTCAATGCCTTGGCCCTGATAAACGTCGAACAGCGTGACCTCTTTAAGGTAGTCGCCCCCCTCTCGCAGGGCCACTGTACGCAGCGCATCAAAGGCGGTTTTCTCGTCCACGATCAGCGCCAGGTCCCGGCGTGATTCGGGGAATTTCGACAACTCGCTGAAGCGCGGCAGACGACCATTGGCCAGTGTCTCGAGCTGCAGTTCGAACAGGTAGACAGGGCCATCCAGATCCAGCGCCTTGACCAGGTTGGGGTGCAGTGCGCCCATGTAACCCACGACCTTGCCATCTCGCACTATGGATGCGCCCTGGCCCGGGTGCAGCGCCACATGGCTGGCGGCCGCAAAGCTGTACGCCTGCGCTGCGCCACCCAGGGCCAGCAGGGATTCGACATGGCCCTTGAGGTCGTAGAAATCGACCTTCTGCGCCTTGCCGGTCCAGCCTTCGGGCTCGCGGCTACCGGCAATAACGCCGGCGATAACGTTTTCCTGCACCAGCTCACCGCCTTTTGGCAGGAAACGCTGGCCGCTCTCGAACAGGCGTACACGATCCTGCTGGCGGTTCTGGTTGTACTGCAGCGCCCTGGCCAGGCCCGGCCACAGGCTGGTGCGCATGACCGCCATTTCCGCCGAAATCGGGTTAGCCAGTGCAATGGCGTCGTACTGGTCGTCGAACTGCTTCGCCAGGCCCGCTTCGATGAAGCTGTAGGTGATGGCTTCCTGGTAACCCAGCGCCACCAGGGTGCGGCGCATGGTGCGGGTTTCAACACGGGATTCGACGATGGGCTTGATCGGCAGCGCCGCCATCGGCGTTTTTACCGGCAGGTTGTTGTAACCGTACACGCGGGCCAGCTCTTCGATCAGGTCGACTTCGATCTCGATATCGAAGCGGTACGAGGGCACGGACACATCCCAGACGCCGGCTTCGCACCCTGTCAGCTGCAGGCCCAGGCGGGTGAGGATTTCCTCGATCTCGGCCGCCGGCATGTCGAAGGCCAGCAACTGGTTGACCCGGGCATGGCGCAGGCGTACCTGTGCGACGTCCGGCAGGTGCTCTTCACTCTTCACTTCGGTAACAGGACCGGCTTCGCCGCCCACGATTTCCAGCAGCAGCTCGGTGGCGCGCTCTATGGCCTTGCGCTGCAGGCGCCAGTCGACGCCGCGCTCGAAGCGGTGCGACGAGTCGGTGTGCAGGCCGTAGGAACGTGCACGCCCGGCAATGGCCAGCGGTGCGAAGAAGGCGCTTTCAAGGAAGATATCACGGGTTTCAGGCGTCACACTGCTGCCCTCGCCGCCCATGATACCGGCCATGGCCAGCGGGCCCTTCTCGTCGGTAATCAGCAGGGTACCGGCCTTGAGCTCAATGTCCTGACCATCCAGCAGGGTCAGCTTTTCGCCATCCCGGGCTTCGCGCACCAGGATGCTGCCGCTAAGCTTGGCCAGATCGAAGGCGTGCATCGGCTGGCCGAGTTCCAGCAACACATAGTTGGTGACATCCACCACCGGGTCGATGGAGCGAATGCCGGCACGGCGCAGCTTCTCAACCATCCACAGCGGCGACTGCGCCTGCGGGTTGATGCGGCGGATCACGCGGCCGACATAGCGCGGGCAGGCTTCCCTGGCTTCCAGCACAACGGCGAAGGCATCCTTGATCGCCGGCTCAACCGGGGCGGGCTCGACAAACTTCACCGCCGCCTTGTTCAGCACGCCGACTTCGCGGGCAAGACCGGTAATGCTCAGGCAATCACCGCGGTTGGGGGTCAGGTCAACGTCGATGATCTTGTCGTTCAGGCCCAGGTAGTCACGCAGGCAATGCCCCACCGGTGCATCGGCGGCCAGTTCCATGATGCCGCCGTGATCCTGGGACAGGCCCAGCTCGTCTTCGGCGCACAACATGCCGAAGGACTCGACCTGGCGCAGCTTGGCCTTCTTGATCTTGAAGTCGCCGGGCAGTACGGCACCGACCTTGGCAAAGGAGGTTTTGAGCCCTGCGCGGGCGTTGGGCGCACCGCACACCACCTGGTGCTGCTCGTGGCCGTCGGATACGACGCACACCTGCAGCTTGTCGGCATTGGGATGGGGTTCGGCGCTGAGGATTTCGCCCACAATCACGCCGGAAAAGGCACCGGCAACCGGTACCACGTCGTCTACTTCCAGCCCCGCCATGGTGATCTGCGCCACCAGGGTGTCGGTGTCGATCGCCGGGTTGACCAGTTCACGCAACCACTGTTCACTGAATTTCATTCTGCTGTCCTGCCAAATCTGTTAGCTATCGTTTCCAGAGCGCGAGCGTGCTCGCACAGTCCCTCGGGCCGGCCGCAGCCAGGCCGGGGTCAGTTAAACTGGCCGAGGAAACGCAGATCGTTTTCGAAGAAAAGGCGCAGGTCATTCACGCCATAGCGCAGCATGGCCAGGCGCTCGACGCCCATGCCGAATGCAAAGCCGGTGTATTCTTCGGGATCGATGCCCACGGAGGCAAAAACCTTGGGGTGCACCATGCCGCAGCCGAGCACTTCGAGCCACTTGCCGTCACCGCGATCAATGTCGACTTCGATCGACGGTTCGGTAAACGGGAAGTAGGACGGACGGAAACGCACCTTGACGTCTTCTTCGAAGAATTCGCGCAGGAACTGTTCCAGGGTGCCCTTGAGGTCAGCAAAACTGATGTTCTTGTCGACCAGCAGGCCTTCTACCTGGTGAAACATCGGCGAATGGGTCTGGTCGTAATCGCAACGGTACACCCGACCCGGGCAGATAATGCGCACCGGCGGTTTCTGCTCTTCCAGGGTACGAATCTGCACCGGGGACGTGTGGGTACGCAGCAGGGTGTGAGCGTCGAAATAGAAGGTGTCGTGCATCGCCCGCGCCGGGTGATGCGCCGGAATGTTGAGCGCCTCGAAGTTGTGGTAGTCATCTTCGATTTCAGGCCCTTCAGCCACGCTGTAGCCAATATTGGCGAAGAAGGCTTCAATGCGCTCCAGCGTTTTGGTGACCGGATGCAGACCACCCAGTGCCTGGCCGCGACCGGGCAGGGTTACGTCGATGGTTTCCGCTGCCAGCTTGGCGTTCAGCGCCGCGCCTTCAAGCGAATCCTTGCGCGCGTTCAGAACATCCTGCAACGCCTGCTTGGCTTCGTTGATGCGTGCGCCTGCCTGCGGACGTTCTTCCGCAGACAGTTGCCCCAGCCCTTTCAGCAGCTGAGTAAGATGACCTTTCTTACCGAGATACTGAACACGGACCTGATCCAGGTCCTGAGTACTCGCAGCCTGCTCCACGGCAGCAATGCCCTGTGCCAACAGGGGCTCAATGTTTTCCATTACCGGCTCCAAAAGAAAATAGGGGAAGAGCTTGCACCCTTCCCCTATTCGGTTCGATCAATTACCTACAAGAGGCGGGTTTGCCTTACGCCAGAGCAGCTTTCGCTTTTTCGACGACAGCAGTAAACGCGCCCTGCTCGTGTACAGCCAGATCGGCCAGGACCTTACGGTCGATTTCGATGCTGGCTTTTTTCAGACCGGCGATCAGACGGCTGTAAGACATGCCGTTGATGCGGGCTGCCGCGTTGATACGGGCAATCCACAGAGCGCGGAACTGACGCTTACGTTGACGGCGGTCGCGGTACGCGTACTGACCTGCTTTGATAACTGCCTGTTTGGCAACACGGAATACACGGCTACGAGCACCGTAGTACCCCTTTGCCTGCTTCAATACTTTCTTGTGACGACGACGTGCTTGCACACCACGTTTTACACGAGCCATTGCAATACCTTCCTAAAATTCTGTTGATACCAAGAGTCTAAAAAAGACTTAGATGTACGGCAGCATGCGTTTAACGAGTGCCTTGTCCGCTGCATGAACCTGCAGCATCGGACGCAGCTGACGCTTACGCTTGGTGCTTTTCTTGGTCAGAATGTGGCTTTTGAAGGACTGCTTGTGCTTGAAGCCGTTGGCAGTTTTCTTGAAGCGCTTGGCAGCGCCACGGTTTGACTTGATCTTAGGCATTTCCAAAATCCCCACGCATTCGTTAAGTTGTGTTCACCCGAATGACCGCAAAACCCGCAACCACTTCCATGCAGAAGCGATTGCGGGCGCTGCATAATTCGAATTACTTTTTCTTCTTCGGAGCAATGACCATGGTCATCTGACGGCCTTCCATCTTCGGACGCTGTTCAACGACACCCAGCTCTTCCAGGTCTTTTTCGACCCGTAACATCAGCTGCATGCCCAGTTCCTGATGGGCCATCTCGCGACCACGAAATCTCAAGGTCACTTTCGCCTTGTCTCCGGCTTCAAGGAAACGTACCAGGTTGCGCAGTTTTACCTGGTAATCCCCCTCTTCCGTCCCAGGACGGAATTTCACTTCCTTGACCTGCATCTGAACCTGCTTTTTCTTGGCCAGGTTCTGCTGCTTCTTCGCTTCGTACTGATGCTTACCGTAATCCATCACCTTACAGACGATGGGGTCGGAGTCTGCGATCTGTACGAGGTCAAGGCCCGCTTCCTGAGCTGCCTCAAGAGCATCCTTAATCGATACTATTCCAATCTGGCTACCGTCGGGGCCGATCAGCCGACACTCATTAGCTCGAATATTGTCGTTGATCGATGGGCGTTTCTCGCCGCGTCTGTTATCGCGCCTGATGGTACTATCTCCTGCTCAGATTAATTCTGGCGTCCCTTCCGGGTCACGTCTTGTGACAGAAGGGCTACGAACTCTTCGATTGACAAGGTACCCAGGTCCTCGCCCGAGCGAGTACGCACTGCCAGGGAACCTGATTCTACTTCCTTATCGCCTACAACCAGCAGGTATGGAACCTTCTGGAGTGTGCGCTCGCGGATTTTAAAGCCGATCTTCTCGTTTCTCAAGTCCGCTTGTGCCCGGAAGCCCTTATCTTCAAGAAGTTGCGCCACTTTTTTACTATATTCAGCCTGTTTGTCGGTAATGTTGAGTACCGCAACCTGCTGTGGTGCCAACCAGGTCGGCAATGCGCCGGCGTAGTTCTCGATCAGGATGCCGATGAATCGCTCGAAGGAACCGAGGATTGCACGGTGCAGCATGACCGGTGTCTCTCGTTCACCCGCTTCATTCACGAACTGGGCACCCAAACGGCCCGGCATCGAGAAATCGACCTGTATAGTACCGCACTGCCACACCCGGCCAAGACAATCTTTCAAAGAAAATTCAATCTTGGGTCCGTAGAAGGCACCCTCGCCCGGCAATTCCTGCCAGTCGAGGCCGGCCGCATCCAGGGCTTCGGCCAGGGATTTCTCGGCCTTGTCCCAGCTGGCATCGGATCCGACACGCTTTTCCGGGCGGGTCGACAGCTTGTAAATGACCTCGGTAAAGCCAAAGTCGGCATAGACCTCGTGCAGGAAGTCGATAAAGCTGGCCACTTCGCTCTGAATATCGCGCTCGCTACAGAAGATGTGTGCGTCGTCCTGCACGAAGCCGCGTACGCGCATGATGCCGTGCAGCGCCCCGGAGGGCTCATTGCGGTGACAGGCGCCGAACTCGGCCAGGCGCAGCGGCATTTCGCGGTACGAACGCAAGCCCTGATTGAACACCTGCACGTGGCAGGGGCAGTTCATCGGCTTGATCGCAAAATCGCGGTGCTCCGAGTGCGTAGTAAACATCTGCTCGGAGAACTTGTCCCAATGACCGGACTTCTCCCACAGGGAGCGTTCGACCACCTGGGGTGTCTTGATTTCCTGATAGCCGTGCTTGCGCTGCTTGGCGCGCATGTACTGCTCGATTTCCTGATACAGGATCCAGCCCGGCGGGTGCCAGAACACCATGCCCGGCGCTTCTTCCTGCAGGTGAAACAGGTCCTGCTGCTTGCCGAGCTTGCGGTGATCGCGTTTTTCCGCCTCTTCCAGGCGGTGCAGGTATTCCTTCAGGTCTTTCTTGTCACCCCAGGCGGTACCGTAGATACGGTGCAGCATTTCGTTGTTCGAGTCGCCGCGCCAGTAGGCCCCGGCCACCTTCATCAGCTTGAAGGCCTTGATATGCCCGGTCGAGGGCACGTGGGGACCACGGCACAGGTCAATAAAGTCGCCCTGACCGTAGAACGACAGCTCCTGGTCGCCCGGAATGGCCTCGATGATCTGGACCTTGTACTTTTCGCCCATTTTTTCAAACATGGCGACGGCTTCATCGCGGCTCATCAGCGAGCGCTTAACCGGCAGATTTTCCTTGGACAGCTGCTGCATGCGCTTTTCGATCTGCGTCAGATCGTCCGGCGTAAAGGGCCGCTCGTAGGCAAAATCGTAATAGAAGCCGTTATCGATCACAGGCCCGATGGTTACCTGGGCACCCGGGAACAGCTGCTGCACGGCCATGGCCATCAGGTGCGCGCAGGAGTGACGGATAACCTCTACACCCTCTTCGTCCCGTGCCGTGACAATGGCCAGCTCGCAGTCGTCAGTGATCAGGTAACTGGTATCAACCAGCGTACCATTGACCTTGCCGGCGAGTGCCGCCTTGGCAAGACCGGTACCAATGGACGCCGCAACGTCATGTACGGTAACCGCGGTTTCAAAGCTGCGCTGACTGGCGTCCGGGAGTGTAATAACAGGCATGAAAGTCCCTTGTTGTCTCAGTGGTGACCCTTACGACAGGCCACTTAAGTGATCAAATAATGTCGTGAAAATAAAGCTGTACAAACGGAGCACAGCATAAAGGGGGTCGAATTATACTCCAACACAGGCGCAGCGACTACCGTCAATTCGCGTTACACTGGCACATCAAGCCGGCAACGGCTGGGCCCGACATAAAAACAGCAATCAGCGACCCCGGACTCTGCATGAACCGATTCAAAATTAGCACCCGACTGATGCTCATGATGTGCCTGCTGGTGCTGCTGCAAACGGCCCTGCTCGGCGGCTTTGCCCTGAGTTACCTGGCATCGTCGCTGGAAGAACAAATCGGTCTGCGGGCACTGCAGCTGGCGTCGATGATCGCCCAGACACCGGCGGTGCGCGAAGCCGCCCGCGCGCACGACAGCGTGCGCATGCAGACCCTGGCCGAAGAGCTGCGCGAGGCCACCGATGCAAGCTTCATTGCGGTCGGCGACGAGACGGGCATTCGCCTGGCCCACCCGCTGCCAGAGCGCATCGGCCTGCCGATGGTCGGCGGCGACAACATCCGCGCGCTGGAGCTGGGCCAGAGCTACATTTCCCGGGCAATCGGCAGCCTCGGCCCTTCGGTACGCGGCAAGGCGCCGATTTTTTCGGAGGAAGGCGATATCCTCGGCGTCGTCTCCGTGGGCTACCTCACGACCAGCCTCGAGCATATAGTGCTGCGCTACCAGCGCATCGTTATCGGTGTGACCCTGGCCCTGCTGCTGCTGTCGGTTCTGCTCGCGGTCTGGATATCGCGTCGTTTCCGTTCGGCGATTTTTGGCCTGGAACCGCACCAGATCGCGCGGCTGTTTGAAGAGCGCAACGCGACCCTGGAGTCGGTGCGCGAGGGTATCATCGCGGTCAACACCGAAGGCCGCATTACCACCTTCAACCAGGCCGCAGCCGCCACCCTGGGGCTGTCCCCGTCGGAGCCACTGAGCGGACGCCCCATACAGGATGTACTGCCGGACAGCCGCCTGCCTGACATGCTGGTCAGTGGCGAGCCCGAGTTTGACCGCGAACTGATCCTGCGCGGCCAGACCCTGATCGTGAACCGCATCCCCATCCGCGACGGTCAAAAGGTGATCGGTGGCGTGGCGAGCTTCAGGCGCAAGGATGAACTGGACCAGGTCAGCCGCCAGCTCACCCAGATACAGCAGTACGCCGAGACCCTGCGCAGCCAGACCCATGAATACGCCAACAAGCTGCACACCATTGCAGGACTCATTCAAATCGGCGCCAGTGACCGCGCACTGGAGATCATTGGCCAGGAAACCCGCGAGCAGCAGGCGCTGCTGCGCTGGCTGGTCGACTCGGTCACCGAACCGGTACTGTCCGGCTGCCTGCTGGGCAAGTACAATCGCGCCCATGAACTGGGCTTGCAGCTGCTGATAGACCCGGACAGCCATATGGGCGCCCTGCCCACCCATGTGCCGGCCGAACGCATCGTGACCCTGCTGGGTAACCTGCTGGACAATGCCTTTGAGGCGACACTGGCCGCCCAGGGCAAGCAGGTACAACTATCGATGACGGACCTGGGGTCAGACCTCATCTTTGAGGTGGAAGACCAGGGCACAGGCGTGCCCGTGGCCGAACGCGAGCGGATTTTTCAGCGTGGCGTCAGTGGCAAGTCCGGCAGCCGCGGCATCGGCCTGCACCTGGTGCGCCAGACCCTGACCCAGCTGGGCGGCGAGATCACCGTCTCTGAAACAACAGGCGGCGGCGCACGTTTTACCGCTTACATTCCCAAGGAGGCCGCAGTATGACCGCCACACAACAAGAACAACGGTCTCACTATACAGGACACTGCGCATGACCCGGACAATAAGCGTTGTTATTGCCGAAGATGACCCACAGATCGCCGAGATACAACGTCGTTTTGTTGAGCGCATCGACGGCTTCGAGGTGCGCGGCATTGCCCACAGCACCCAGGACGCCGCGGACCTGGTGGAAGTCATGCAACCGGACCTGCTGCTGCTGGACATCCAGTTCCCCGATGGTAGCGGCCTGTCACTGCTGCGCCGCCTGCGCACCGAGAACAGCGCCACCGATGTTGTCATGATCACCGCCGCCAAGGAGGTGGACACCCTCACCGAAGCGCTGCGCTGGGGGGTGTTCGACTATATCCTAAAGCCGCTGGTGTTCGACCGGCTGCAGCAGGCCCTGAGCAACTACCGCCAGCACCGTGACCGCCTGCTGCAAATGCAAAGCCTGTCCCAGCAGGAAGTGGACGGCCTGCTGCCCCGCACCGCCGGCACCGCCCCCAGGGCCACCACAGGCAGCCTGCCCAAGGGCATTGACATGCTGACGCTGGAAAAAATCCGCAAGGTGTTTCGCAGCCAGCCGCAACTGAGCCTCAGCGCCGAACAGGTGGGCGAGAAAATGGGCTCCAGCCGCACCACGGCACGGCGTTACCTGGAATACCTGGTCGGCACCCAGGAGCTGACCGCCGACGTCGCCTACGGCAGCGTCGGCCGCCCGGAACGGCAGTATCGCCTACCCCTTTAGCCCATTGTTGGATTACGGGTATCGTTGGGCCTGCACCTAACCTAGATTCCAACCAGATATCACCGATCACCGTCACTTCCCACCAAGTAGGATGTGGTGTAGCGCAGCGAAACCCATCAACCGGCGGCCCACTGCTGGGCTACGGGTATCGTTGGGTTACGGCCCTTCGGGCCTGCACCCAACCTTCATTCCAACCGGATATCACCGATCACCGTCACTTCCCACCAAGTAGGATGTGGTGTAGCGCAGCGAAACCCATCAACCGGCGGCCCACTGCTGGGCTACGGGTATCGCTGGGTTACGGCCCTTCGGGCCTGCACCCAACCTAGATTCCAACCAGATATCACCGATCACCGTCACTTCCCACCAAGTAGGATGTGGTGTAGCGCAGCGAAACCCATCAACCGGCGGCCCACTGCTGGGCTACGGGTATCGTTGGTTACGCCCCTTCGGGCCTGCACCCAACCTAGATTCCAACCAGATATCACCGATCACCGTCACTTCCCACCAAGTAGGGTGTGGTGTAGCGCAGCGAAACCCATCAACCGGCGGCCCACTGCTGGGCTGCGGGTATCGTTGGGTTACGGCCCTTCGGGCCTGCACCCAACCTACCTTCCAACCGGATATCACCGATCACCGTCACTTCCCACCAAGTAGGATGTGGTGTAGCGCAGCGAAACCCATCAACCGGCGGCCCACTGCTGGGCTACGGGTATCGCTGGGTTACGGCCCTTCGGGCCTGCACCCAACCTAGATTCCAACCAGATATCACCGATCACCGTCACTTCCCACCAAGTAGGATGTGGTGTAGCGCAGCGAAACCCATCAACCGGCGGCCCACTGCTGGGCTACGGGTATCGTTGGTTACGCCCCTTCGGGCCTGCACCCAACCTACCTTCCAACCGGATATCACCGATCACCGTCACTTCCCACCAAGTAGGATGTGGTGTAGCGCAGCGAAACCCATCAACCGGCGCCCCACTGCTGGGCTACGGGTATCGCTGGGTTACGGCCCTTCGGGCCTGCACCTAACCTAGATTCCAACCAGATATCACCGATCACCGTCACTTCCCACCAAGTAGGATGTGGTGTAGCGCAGCGAAACCCATCAACCGGCGGCCCACTGCTGGGCTACGGGTATCGTTGGGTTACGGCCCTTCGGGCCTGCACCCAACCTACCTTCCAACCGGATATCACCGATCACCGTCACTTCCCACCAAGTAGGGTGTGGTGTAGCGCAGCGAAACCCATCAACCGGCGGCCCACTGCTGGGCTACGGGTATCGTTGGGTTACGCCCCTTCGGGCCTGCACCCAACCTACCTTCCAACCGGATATCACCGATCACCGTCACTTCCCACCAAGTAGGGTGTGGTGTAGCGCAGCGAAACCCATCACTCACCGGCATTGATGGCATCGGGCGCATCGCCCCAATCGGTAGCGTAATACCCTCGCCGTACAAACCGATGAAAGCTCGAATAAGGCCAGTCACCAGGCCTCGCAACCAGCCCATGCTTGACCGGGTTGTAATGGATATAATCGAGATGCCGGTGCAAATCATGCTCATCGCGAATGAAATGCTCCCAATAACGCCGCTGCCATATACCCCGCTCATGCTTCGCAACCTGGCTGGCAGACCTTGAAGCGGCCTTGGGCAACTGGCTCGAAAAACAGGCCTTGATCCGCTGCCACCGACGCGGATAGTCGACATCATCTTCGGGTAGCGTCCAAATACAATGCAGATGCTCAGGCAAAACCACAGCCGCTTCAAGCCTGAACGGCATTTCCCCCCTGACATGCCGAAAAGCGTGACGCAGGTGCTCAATATTATCGACCAGCAGCGTCGAGGAGCGGTCAGCCAGCACCACCGTGAAAAAATAGGTTCCACCGGGCGTCCGTATTCGCCGGTATTCCATAGTGTCAGTCCTTGAATCCACAGAACCTTATCATCGTTTCAGCATAGACGTACCGAAGGTACAAAGTGACCAGGGTGATTGCTCCATGCCCCCGTAGGATGCGGTGTAGCGAAGCGAAACCCATCAACCGGATGGCAACATGTATAAACCCGGCCCCTGCTGATCCCTGTGCTCGCAGGATGCCCGCCAGGAACGGCGGAAACCCTGAAAATGCAGGAGCATTTTTCAGGGAAGCACCTCCATGTAGCCATGCGCCCGCGCTGTACCGTACATCCTGTACATAAACCCTGCTCCAATGCTAGAAACTCTGTGCCAACTGATACAGGCCGCTCCTGCGCATCCATGCGCCCGCGGCATGCCCGCCAGGAACGGCGGAAACCCTGAAAACGCAGGAGCGGTTTTCAGGGAAGCACCTCCATGTAGCCATCGCTCCTGCGCATCCATGCGCCCGCGGCATACCGTACATCCTGTACATAAACCCTGCTCCTGCACATCCCTGTGCTCGCAGGATAAGTACCTCCATGTACAAAAAAACCGCCCGAAGGCGGCGGAAAACACACTGGCAGGAAGGCCCTTCCTGCCGGAGTGAGGTTTTGAACAGCCGCGCCTGACCTCGGGGGCCTGGCGCGGCTTCAGCTTCATCAGTCGACGATGCTGTGCTCCTTGTCCTGGGCTGCGGCCATGCGACGGCGCAGAACCGGGCCAATGATGTACGGCAGTACCAGGCCGGTAATGGCCACTACCCAGATGCCCACCGACAGGCCGCTGCTCCAGAGAATGGTCCAGTCGCCATCAGACAGGGTCAGGGCGTGACGCAGGCTTTTCTCCATTTCAGGCCCCAGCAGCATGCCGAGGATGACCGGTACCAGCGGGATATGCAGCTTGCGCAGCAGATAGCCCATCAAACCGAAACCAATCATGAAATACAGGTCCAGCGGGCTGTTGCTGATGGCAAAGATGCCGACAGACGCCACCAGGGTCACCACCGGCATCAGGTACTTGGGCGGAATGCTCAGCAGCTTGACGAAGATGCCGATCATCGGGATGTTCAGCAGCAACAGGATCAGGTTGCCGACGAACAGCGCCGCAATCACGCCCCATACCAGCTCGGCATTCTGAGTGAACAGCATCGGGCCGGGCTGAATGTTCAGCGAGATCAGCATCGCCAGCAGTACCGCCGTGGTGCCGCTGCCCGGCACACCCAGCGTCAGCATGGGTACCAGGGCACCGTTGGCCGCGGCATTGTTGCCCGCTTCCGGCGCGGCCACGCCACGCGGATCACCTTCACCGAAGTTGCCGTTTTTGCCGACGACCTTTTTCTCCATGGTATAGCTGAGGAAGCTGCCCAGGGACGCACCGGCACCCGGCAGAACACCGGCGATAAAGCCGAGGACGGAGCCACGCAGGCTGGTGGGCAACACCTGGATAATGTCTTTCATGCTCAGCTTGAGCTTGTTCAGGGCAACCTTCTTGAAGCCTTCACCGGCGTGCATTTCAATAAAGAACAGCAGTTCGCTGATGGCAAAGAGACCGACGATGGCGATGATGAAATCCACCCCTTCGTACAGCTCCAGAATGTTGTAGGTGTAGCGCTGGTTGCCGGTGGTGATATCGACACCCACGGTGGCAATCATCAGACCGAGACAGGCCGCCACCACGGTCTTCACCTGGTTTTTGCCGGTAATGCCGCCCAGGGTCGCAAACGCCAGGGTAAAGAGCGCAAAGTACTCGGCCGGGCCAAAGCGCAGCGCGAACTTGGCCAATACCGGTGCCAGAATCACCAGACCCACGGTCGCCAGCAGGCTGCCGATAAAGGAAGCGATCGCCGAAATTGCCAGCGCTTCGGCGGCCTTGCCCTTCAACGCCATGGGGTAGCCGTCAAGGCAGGTCATCATCGCAGGCTCGTCGCCCGGAATGTTCAGCAAAATACTGGAAATACGGCCGCCATACATGGCACCGGCATACACCGATGTCAGCAGAATCAGCGCGGAACTTGCCGGCAGCCCCAGGCTGAATGCCAGCGGAATCAGAATGGCAACACCGTTGGCAGGGCCCAGGCCCGGCAGCGCACCGATAATGGTACCGAGGATGGCGCCGATGGCTGCGAACATCAGGTTTTCCGGCGTCAATGCGACGGCAAAACCCTGCAGCAGAAAATTCAATGTTTCCATTTACATCAGCCCCCGTTCAGCTTCAAGAGTCCAGCCGGCAAGTGCAGTTCCAGCAGGAAATTGAACAGCACGTACACCACAATCGCGCTGCCCGCCCCCGTAAAGATGGACGGCAAAGGCTTGGCACCCATGCGCCAGCACAGCACGCTGACCATCAGGGTTGTGGCAGGAATAAAGCCCACCGGTTGCAGCATCAGGGTAAAGATTGCCAGCACCAGCAGCACGAAGCCCAGCTCCGCCAGCATTTTCAGGTGTGGCCACTCTTCGTCCTGATCCGGGCGTACCAGCAGATAGATGCTGCTCAGCCCCAGAATTACCGACAGCAACAGCGGGAATGTTTCCGGCCCGACAGCCTCGGAACCACCAAAGGGCTCTGGAAACATGGCGGCCTCCCAGCCGTAAACTACGGCTAGGAGGAGCAGTACTACACCGAGGATTCGATCCCCTATCATTTTATCAGCCCGATTTCAGTTGAGATTTCCTTGATGCTGTCGACCTGACCCTTCACGAAGGTGCTGAAGTCGGCACCGGTCTTGTGGAACGGCATCAGACCGTTTTTCTCCATCACGTCCTGCCAGTTGTCGCTTTTGTATACGCTATCCATGGTATCAACCCACCACTGGTAGGCTTCGTCGGACACACCCTTGGGGACGTAGAAACCGCGCCAGTTGGGTGCAACGGCGTCGATGTTCTGCTCACGGGCAGTCGGGATCGCATCCAGCGGAGCCGGCAGGCGCTCTTCAGACAGAACAGCCAGAACCTTCAGGTCACCGGACTCCATAAAACCCTGGGCTTCGGAGATGTCTCCGGTGAACGCTTCCAGGTGGCCACCGACAACCTGGGTAATGGCTTCGGCGCCGCCGTTAAAGGCCAGGTATTTCACCTTGGGCAGGTTGGCTTTTTCGATACCGGCGGAACGCCCGGCAATCAGAACCTTGAGGTGATCCCAGCCGCCGGCTGCACTGCCGCCACCAAACTTGACGGAATGGGGATCGGCCTTGAGTGCATCCATCATGTCATTCAGCGACTGGAACGGAGAATCCTTGGACACGGCGATTACACCGTAATCCGCCCCCAGAGCACCCACCCAGCGAACCATCTCCTGATCCATGCCCACGAACTGGCCCTGGGCCAGGCGCGTGGTAGTGGCGGTGCTGGCAGCCACGATCAGTGCGCTGTCGTCATCACGCTTGGAAATGGTGTGAGCAAAGGCAACACCACCACCGGCACCCGGCATGTTGACGGTTTGAACATTGCCCGTGATGAAACCCAGGTCGGTCAGCACATTGCCAACGCTGCGGCAGGTGAAATCCCAGCCACCACCGGGGTTGGCCGGTGCTATGCATTCCGCGGTACGGGATTGTTCAAACGCGCTGGCCTGTGCCGCCAGGCTGAAGGTTGCTGTTGCCAGCAGGGTTTTGACTGCAGGAAATTTCATTCAGGTATCTCCGTCTTTCTTTTTGTAATCAGCCGGGCCAGGCGGCACGGCTGTATCGTGAATTCTGTGCCTGCTGCTGGCGACGCCGCATAATGGTGCGGCGTGCCCCAGTCAGGAACATATGCAGAGTAGGCAAGCGGCCATGATCTGACCAGTTTGCGGAGATACTGGGTTTTCAATCCATTGCGGGCATTAAGTTCATAAAGTTCACGCCTGGGGCATCCGGCACCACGACTAACCGCTACTCGCTCTGCTCCAGCAACTGGCGGGTAAACAGAATATGCTCGCTTGCCAGGCGCCTGGCCTGGTCGGCATCACGCGCCATTAACGCCAGGAAAATCCCGCTGTGCTGGGCCCGAATGCCGTCGGGGTAGCGTCCGTAACGCTTCAGGGTGCGGTCAAGTACCCCGTAAATGGCATTGAAGTAACGGCTATAGAACAGCTGGCTGAAGGAAATCAGCAGCAGGTTGTGACTCGACTGGGCAATCATCATGTGAAATTTCAGGTCTGCCTTGGCCTTGCCCAGGGTGCTCTGCCCCGCGCCGCGCTGCAGCATGCGACCGTACTCGCACTCGATACCGGCCAGCTCATCGTCGCTGGCACGCCGGGCGCAGTGGTAGGCCGCCTCTCCCTCCAGCGCCGCGCGCGTTTCCATCACCTGCAACTGCAAGCCCAGAGTATCCCCGGCCTCGACGGCAGGCATCTCGAAGTGCGGTTCCAGCAGGTTCAGGCAGCGACTGCCATCTCCCTGGCGGGTTCGGATGAGCCCGTCGAGCTCCAGCTGCTTGATGGCTGCTCGCACCGTGGCACGGGAGACATTCGCGCTTTCTGACAGGCTGCGCTCCGAGGGCAGCAGTTCCTCCGGCAGGAAACGCCCTTGCACGATGCCCAGGCTGAGCTGCGCATAGAGCTGCTGCACCTTGTCGCTTTTACCTTTCACCAAACTTTTCACCTTTCACCTTTCACCTTTCACCTTTCACCTTTCACCTTTCACCTTTCACCTTTCACCTTTCACCTTTCACCTTGCCCCTCACCTTGGTCAGACCAGTGAGCAGTGTAGCATTTCCTTTTTTCCTGCCGGCTTCTATTGTTCATCCAGCTTTTCGAGGGCGAATGGCTCCCGTCATCGCAGTCAAAAAACAACAGGTACTTTTCATGCCCTATGCCGAACGCTCACCCCAGGTCGCCCTGTTCGTCACCTGCCTGGTCGACATGTTCAGACCCGAAATTGGTTTTGCCAGCATCAGCCTGCTGCAACAGGCCGGCTGCAGCGTCGAGGTGCCCGAACGCCAGACCTGCTGCGGCCAGCCCGCCTTCAACTCCGGCGATCGCAGCAGCACAAGGGACATCGCCCGCCAGACGATCGAAGCTTTCGATGGTTATGAATTCGTGGTCGGCCCTTCCGGCTCGTGCATCGGCATGCTGCATCATTACCCCGAGCTGTTCGAAACCGACGACCCCTGGCACGCCCGCGCACTGGACCTCAAAGCCCGCGCCTTCGAGATCACCAGTTTCCTGGTGGATGTACTGCAGTTTCGCGGCGTGCAGAGCGACTTCAACGGCCAGATCAGCTATCACGACTCCTGCGCGGGCCTGCGCGAGCTTGGCATCAAAACCCAGCCACGGGCCCTGCTCAGCCAGGTGGCCGGACTACAGCTCAACGAAATGGACGAGTCGGAAACCTGTTGCGGCTTTGGCGGTACCTTCTGCGTGAAATACCCGGATATTTCCAACCGCATGGTGGAAAACAAGACGGCCAATACGGCGGCAACCGGCGCCGGCACCCTGGTGGGCGGGGACCTGGGCTGCCTTTTGAACATGGCCGGCAAGCTCAAGCGCCAGGGGCACGATATCCAGACCCGCCACGTGGTGGAAATTCTCGCAGGCCAGAACAGCCTTGCCGCCATTGGCGAAGCCCAAGCACGACAACCCGCCACAGCGGCATCCCCCTACGACCTTGCCAAGCAACTTTGACGCGGAGCCCCAGCCATGCAAATCACCAGTCCCGCGTTCAAGCAAAACGCCCGCATCGCACTCCAGGATGCCAGCCTGCAAAAGGCGCTTGGCAACCTCAAGGCCGGCTTCCCGGTCAAGCGCGCCCAGGCCCTGGAACGGCTGCCGGAGTTCGACGCGCTGCGCGATGAAGCCCGCGACCTGAAAAACCATATCCTCGAGAACCTCGACCTTTACCTTGAGCAGTTCGAGAGCAAGGTGCAGCAGCAGGGTGGCCATGTACACTGGTGCCGCAGCAGCGACGACGCCTGCAAGACCATTCTCGATATCTGCAAACAGGTGGATGCCAGGACCGTCACCAAGGGCAAGTCCATGGTGTCGGAGGAGATCAACCTCAACGAGTACCTGGAAAAGAACGGCGTAACGCCGGTGGAAACCGATCTGGGGGAATACATCCTGCAGCTGCGCGGGGATCACCCCAGCCACATTATTGCCCCGGCCATCCACCTCAACCTGGAAGACGTGTCCGAGGCCTTTCACCAGCACCACCACAGGCCCAAGTCCGATGACCCCGCCGTACTGATGCGCGAAGCGCGGGAGGTGCTGCGCGAGCAATTTGTGGCAGCGGATGTCGGTATCACCGGCGCCAACTTCCTGGTGGCCGAAACCGGCTCGACCCTGATCGTCACCAACGAAGGCAATGGCGACCTGACCCAGACACTGCCCAAAACCCATATCGTGGTAACCTCCATCGAGAAGGTGGTACCGACGCTTGAGGACATGACCCTGTTTCTGCGCCTGCTGGCCCGCTCGGCCACCGGACAGGAGTTTACCGTTTACAACACCCTGTCCAGCGGCCCCCGCCGCGAGGACGACCCGGACGGGCCGGAAAACTTCCACGTGGTGCTGGTCGACAACGGGCGCAGCGACATGCTGGGCGGCGACTTCCAGGACATGCTGCGCTGCATCCGCTGCTCGGCCTGCATGAACCATTGCCCGGTCTACGGCGCCGTGGGCGGTCACAGTTATGGCTGGGTCTATCCCGGCCCCATGGGCTCGGTGCTGACCCCGCAGATGGTGGGCATCGACCAGGCAGCATTGCTGCCCAACGCCTCCACCTTCTGTGGCAAGTGCGAGTCGGTGTGTCCGGTGCGCATTCCGCTGCCCAAACTCATGCGCCACTGGCGCGACAGGGAATTCGAACAGTACCTGAGCCCCAAAGCAGTGCGCTATGGTATCGGTGGCTGGGCCTTCCTGGCCAAAAGGCCCGCGCTGTACCGCTGGCTGAGCCTGGGCGCCAACCTGGCCCTGCGCCTGCTGGGCGGCAAAAAGGGCCGCATCCACCGGCTGCCACTGGGTGCTGGCTGGACCGATGGCCGCGACATGCCGGCCCCCAGTGGCAAAACCTTTATGCAGCAATGGCAGGCACAGCAGAAAACACAACAAAAAATGCAGCAGGAGCATTCCTTATGAGCCGGGCCGAGATTCTGAACAACATTCGCCGTGGCCTCAAGCGTGGCGAGGCCCCGGCCGATCAGCGCGCCGCCGTCATGACACGGCTCGACGCCCGGGCGAATAACCTCATACCGCGCCGCGCCCAACTGCCCCACGCAGAACAGGTGGCGCTGTTCAAAACCATGGCACGGGAAGCTGCCGCCGAGCTGATTGAGCTGGACAGCATTGATCAGGCCCCCGCCGCGATCGCCCGATGGCTGACACAGCAGCAGATTCCGGAGCTGGTATGCGCCAGTGACCCGGCCCTGCAGAGCCTCGACTGGTCGGTGCTGGACGACATTGCCCGCACCGAACGCGTCGCCCGGGCCGGGGACCTGGCCAGCCTGACCGGCAGTTTTGCCGGTATCGCCGAAACCGGCACCCTGATGCTCTACTCCGGCGCCACGAGCCCGACGACCCTGAACTTTCTGCCGGACAACCACCTGGTGATTCTGCATCAATCCTGCATTGTCGGCGTCTACGAAGATGCCTGGAAACGCCTGCGCAGCGCCACCGGGGGCGCCATGCCCCGCACCGTCAACCTGATCACCGGGCCCTCGCGCAGTGCCGATATCGAGCAGAAACTGCAGATGGGTGCACACGGCCCCCGTACCCTGGTGATATTGCTGATAAAGGAGTGAATGCCCAGGAGCAGCGGCAAGGGGAAAGGCTAAAGGTGCGAGGTGAAAGGTGAAAGGTGAAAGGTGAAAAGACAGTGCCCGCCGGCACGAATCACGAAGACTGGTCATTAGTCATTGGCGGTGCACCGAAATTGAGACTGTAAATTTTTCTGTGTAAGTAGCGGTATATCACAGTGAGAGTCGATCACCGAAAATGATGATGAACTGACTCATCGCCTGTTTCCAGTCCCTGATCGGCATCGTCCACTTCTTTGAGATGTGGTGCAACGCCAGATAGAGCACTTTCATCACCGATTTGTCGGTCGGGAATGAGCGGCGAGTCTTGGTCACTTTGCGCAACGAGGCGTTGAGGGACTCGATCGCGTTGGTGGTGTAAATCACCTTGCGGATCTGTGGCGGGTAATCGAAGAACACGCACAGGCGTTCCCAGTTTGCTCGCCAGGAACGGCTGATCGTTGGGTGCTCTTCGTCCCACTTGGCCGCGAAGGCGTCCAGCGCAGTCTCGGCTGCGGAGAGTGTCACTGCGCCGTAAATAGTGCGCAGGTCGGCAGCCACCTCCTTACGTTGTTTCCAGCTTACGTAACGCAACGAATAACGTACCTGGTGCACGATACACAGCTGGACCTGGGTCTTGGGGTACACGGCTTCAATGGCTTCTGGGAACCCCTTCAGACCATCGACGCAGGCGATCAGGATATCCTGCACACCGCGGTTCTTGAGCTCGGTGACCACTGACAGCCAGAACTTGGCACCCTCTGTCTGCGCCATCCATAGGCCTAGCAGTTCTTTCTCACCGTCCATGTTGATGCCTAACGCCAGATAAACCGACCTGTTCTGAACCATGCCGGACTCGCGGCTGCGAACCGCCAAGGCATCGAGATAGACGATGGGGTAGACCGTATCCAGTGGCCGATTTTGCCAGGCATTCACTTCATCCATCACGGCATTCGTCACCTGGGAGATAAAGGTTGGCGAGACCTCGACGCCGTAGGTTTCTTGAAAGTGGGCCTGGATATCACGGGTGGTCATGCCTCGGGCGTACAACGACACGATCCGGTCATCGAAGCCCTGTAGCTGCTTCTCGCCTTTTTTAACCAGCTGGGGCTCAAAGGTGCCGTTGCGGTCTCGCGGTACATCCAGGTCGATATCACCGTGAATGGAACGGACTGACTTACGATTCTTGCCGTTGCGGGAATTGCCGGTATTTTTACCGGCTGTGTCGTGTTTTGCATAACCGAGATGACTTTCCATCTCGGCCTCCAAGGCTCGCTCGGCCACTTTTTTGGTGAGCTGCCTGAGAAGGCCGGACTCGCCGAGGATATCTTCAGGGCTGGAGCAGCCTTCCAGCAACTGATCTATAAGGGTGTCTGATATAGGCATTCTGTTGTCCTTTCAACAGGTTGGAAGAATGCCACTTACACAGATTTTTTTACACTCTCCCGAAATTCGTAAACTCCCCTGAAAACCGCTCCTGCGTTTTCAGGATTTCCGCCATCCATGGCGGTCATTCCAGGCCACGGGTTGCTCTGCTCTCCCTTTCCCCTTTTACCTTGCCCCTTGAACCTGCTCTCATAATCACGAATTACGAACAACGCCTCAGGCGTCACCGGAAACCGAACCGCTATTCAGACCGACAATGCCTGTTCGGTCGTAATGGAACTTCATGTAGACGATGCCAGGCGCCATCACCAGGCGCCAGGCGAGCTCCGTGGCATCGTCGCAACGGGCATCGAAGCGCCACAGGGTGGCGATCAGGGTTTCCAGCCAGAGGTCATAGAGTTGCGGGCGAATACCGTAGTGCATGCGGTTATGGCTGATCGCCACCCGGTCGAGGTAGTAGTCGGCATTGCTGGAGGCATAAAAACTCAGCAGGTGATAAAAGGATTTTCTTAACATCGACTGCTGACGTTCCATATCGGTATGGCGAAACTTGCGAGCCACCTCGGGGGACGCCGCCACGAAAGCATCGTAAAACGCCTCGAAAAATGCCCTCCCGTCCCGCTGCCGGGCCAGTACACGGGCCAGACTCTGATCAAACAGCTGCTCTGTATTCATTGCAAGCTCACTCGTTCACAGCGCCCCCTGAGTATATACCCCGCACCCGCCGGCAACCTTGCGCTGCATCAAGGCCGCAACAGATTGCCGCTGCTGCCTGTATTCACCCTGAGTTCAGTTTACTCTGCACAATGGAGCCCAATACCGAATGGACTGTTGCACGAGGACGGCAAGCGACATGAAAAACACCAAACTGATCCTGATCCTGGTTGTTACGGCGCTGATCGCGCTGTTCTTCGCCCTTGATCTGCAGCAGTACCTGAGCCTGACTGAACTCAAGGCCCGGCAGAACGACTTCAACCTCTACTACCAGGAGAACCCGCTGCAGACCCTGGGGCTTTTCTTTGTGCTCTACGTGCTGGTGACGGCGTTGTCGCTGCCGGGGGCGGCAATCATGACCCTGGCCGCAGGTGCCCTTTTCGGGCTTGTGAGCGGCCTGATCCTGGTGTCCTTCGCCAGCAGCATAGGCGCGACCCTGGCGTTCCTGGTGTCGCGCTACCTGTTTCGCGATGCGGTGCAGAACCGCTTTGGCAACCAGCTCGGAGCCTTCAACCGTGGCGTCGAACGCGATGGGGCCTTTTACCTCTTTACCCTGCGCCTGGTGCCGCTGTTCCCGTTTTTCATGATCAACCTGCTGATGGGTCTGACCCCCATCAAGGCACGGACCTTCTACTGGATCAGCCAGGTTGGCATGCTGGCCGGAACCCTGGTGTTCGTTAACGCCGGTACGCAACTGGGTCAGCTCGAAAGCCTGTCCGGCATACTGTCCCCGGGCATTGTGCTGTCTTTCGTGCTGCTGGGCATTTTCCCGCTGCTGGCCCGCAAGGGACTCGATATCGTCAAGCAGCGCCGCGCCCTGAGCCATTTTCCCAAACCCGCGCACTATGATTACAACCTGGTAGCCATCGGCGCCGGTGCCGGCGGCCTGGTGAGCACCTATATCGGTGCGGCGGTAAAGGCCCGGGTGGCGCTGATCGAGAAACACCGCATGGGCGGTGACTGCCTGAACACCGGCTGCGTGCCGAGCAAGGCGCTGATCCGTTCGGCCCAGCGCGTGCAGGACATGAAGGATGCCGACGCCGTGGGCATTGCGGGCACGGCGCCCAAGGTCGATTTCAAGCGGGTCATGGAGTCCGTGCAGGACATCATTCGCAAGGTCGAGCCCCACGACTCCGTCGAGCGTTACACCGGCCTTGGCGTGGAGTGCATCAGCGGCGCGGCCCGGGTGATTTCTCCCTACGAAGTGGAGGTTAACGGCGAGCGTCTGACCACCCGCAATATCGTGATCGCCACCGGTGCCCGCCCGCTGGTCCCCAACGTCGAGGGACTGGACCAGGTGCCGTACTACACGTCCGATACCATCTGGGAGCTGCGCACGCATCCCGGCCGCCTGCTGGTCCTCGGTGGAGGCCCCATCGGCTGTGAACTGAGCCAGGCCTTTGCCCGCCTGGGCGCCGAGGTCACCCAGGTGCTGCGCGGCGAGCGTCTGATGCCCCGGGAAGACGCCGATGCCGTGGCGATTATCGCCCAGCATTTCGCAAAAGACGGCATCCAGGTACTGACGCGCCACGACATGCGCCGCTTTGAAACCGTCAACGGCCAGCACCGGCTGATCTGTGAGCACCAGGGCGAGGACGTGACGATCGAATTCGATACGCTGCTGCTGGCACTCGGCCGCACCCCCAACGCCAGCGGCCTTGGGCTCGAAGAAATCGGTGTGCAGCTCGACAAGCGTGGCGCCCTGCAAGTAGATGAATACCTGCGCAGCAACATTCCCAACATCTACGGCGTGGGCGATGTAACCGGCGGCTACCAGTTCACCCACACCGCCGCACACCAGGCCTGGTACGCCGCAGTGAATGCCCTGTTCGGTCGCTTTCGCAACTTCCGGGTCGATAACCGCGTGATCCCCTGGTGTACCTTCACCGCGCCCGAAGTGGCGCGCGTGGGTCTGAACGAACAGGAAGCACGGGATCAGCAGGTGCCGTTTGAAGTCACCCGTTTCCATATGAAGGAGCTGGATCGCGCCATCACCGAGCGGGAGGAAGCGGGCTTTGTGAAGGTACTGACCGTACCCGGCAAGGATCGTATTCTGGGCGTGACCATCGTTGGCGCCCATGCCGGCGAGCTGATCGCCGAATACGTGCAGGCCATGAAACAGGGCCTTGGACTGAATAAGATCCTGGGGACCATCCACGTTTACCCGACCCTGAGCGAGGCCAACAAGTACGCCGCCGGCGAATGGAAACGCGCCCACACCCCGCACAGACTGCTGCAGTGGGTCTGGCGTTACCACCGCTGGATGCGCGGTGGCCGGGCGCCCGCAAGCCCGAAGTCGGCGCCGAGCGAGAAACAGGCGTCACGGTGATTGGTGATTGCAAGAGCAGGTTCAAGGCAAAAGGGCAAGGGGCAAGGGAACAGAGCCCGCGCCTGATGAATGAGCTTGCGAACTCCGGGAAAGGAGCCCCAGGCGAGTTTCGAGCTGTTCCCGCAGTTTCGCTGTGAATGCCGGTCCACTGCTAGCCACCCGTCACTCGTGACTAAGTACCAATCTTCGTGATTCGTGATTCGTGATTCGAGAGTAATTTGTTTTAGACAAAAACGCCGGACCATGGATTCACTCCATGTCCGGCGTTTTCCTTGCACTCCCATTCTACAGACGAACTTGCAGATCTCGCCTCAGGCGGCGTCGAGCATGCCCTGCTTGATCACAAAGTCGATGATCTCCTGCAGCCCGGTGCCAAGCTTCAGGTTGGTAAAGACATAGGGCTTGTTGGGGCGCATGCGCTTGGTGTCCTGGTCCATCACGTTCAGATCCGCCCCCACATAGGGCGCCAGATCGATCTTGTTGATGATCAGCAGGTCCGAGCGGGTAATGCCGGGGCCACCCTTGCGCGGAATCTTCTCGCCCTCGGCCACATCGATGACATAGATCGTCAGGTCCGCCAGCTCGGGGCTGAAGGTGGCGCTGAGGTTGTCACCGCCGCTTTCGACGAAGACCAGATCCAGCGTCTTGTGCCGGCGCGCCAGTTCTTCCACCGCCGCGAGATTCATGGAGGCATCTTCCCGGATCGCCGTGTGCGGGCAGCCGCCGGTCTCAACACCGATAATCCGGTCCGCCGCCAGGGCTTCTGCCCGGGTGAGAATCTTGGCATCTTCCTGGGTGTAGATATCGTTGGTTACCACGGCAATGTTGTAATCATCACGCATCGCCTTGCAGAGGACTTCCAGCAGCGCGGTTTTGCCAGAGCCCACAGGGCCGCCGACACCAATGCGCAGCGGGGATTTGTAATCGCTCATTTTTTTCACCTCAAGAAACAGATAATGATATTCGTGCCGATTGCGCGTGGCATCTCAGGAACGGAACAGCCGGGTGTACTGCGTTTCGTGCCGGCTGCTGGCGATGGCCAGGGCCGGAGTCGAGCTGCCAATATGCTCGTCGTCCAGCGCCAGCGCCCGGTCCAGCGCTGCCGGCAGGGTTTCGCACAGGCGCAATAGCAGCTGCTGGCCCGCCGTCTGGCCCAGCGGTACCAACTTGACCCCCGCCATCACGCCGGCTTCCAGCCAGCTCCAGCTAAAGCCCAGCAGCGCATCACGCGGCGCTATATCCCAGCGCGCCGCCGCCAGGGCAAACCCGGCCAGCTGGGTGCTGCGCACGCTGGCATCCAGTGCTGGCGGAATCACGATGCCCAGGTTTGGCAGCAGGGTGGCCAGGGCCGCGCCGCGCTGACGCTCCTCCTGGCGCAGCTCCCGGGTTTCACGGCAGCACAGCAGCCACTGGCAGTACTCTTCCACCCGAGCCTCCTCCTGCTGCCGGAAAGCGCCATGGAGCCGGCTCAGCAGCGGCAGCTCCAGCGTCACCAGGCTGTGCTGCAGTACAGACCCCAGCCAGTCGCCCAAACTGTCGGCCGAGTTGACCCAACCCCGCTCGATGGCCCACTCCAGCCCCTGGGAGTAGGTAAAGGCACCAATGGGCAGCGATGGACTGCAGAGTTGGTAAAGGCGCAGATCCGGCAGCATGAATTATCAGGCCAGCACGGCGAGCACAATGGCGGCCAGGGCACTGCCCGCACCCAGGGACCGGGATGTCATCAGGCGGCCCAGTCCGAAACCTGCACCCAGCAGCGCACAGGCGCTGAACAGCATGCCCGGCAGAAACGCGGCCAGCTGTGCCGGCGCCACTTCAAGGCCGTGGGCCCAGCCGTGGAACAGCACCAGCACCGCTGAGGCGACCAGGGCCACAGCCTTGCCGCGCCCGAACCACAGGCCTGCAGCCACCACGAACAGCGACAGGCCGATCATCGGTTCAATACCGCCGGCCCAGCCGGTCGCCAGTCCCAGCAGCGCACCACCAAAGAGCGCCAGTAGCGCCGCGGCATACAGGCCCGCACGGGTGCTGACAGCCTGGCTGGCGCCCAGAGCACCCACGCCCAGCAGCATGGCCAGATGGTCAAGCCCGGTCAGTGGATGCAGCATACCGGCGGCGAAACCCGCCATCTCGTGCCCGCTGTGGGCCAGGGCCAGGGGCGATATCAGTACCAGCAGGGTCGCTGCTGCAGCCTTGTACGTAGTTTTCATGGGTAAGACTCCTTTAAAAATCCTGTTCAGTGGCTGTGTCCGGCATGGCTGTCGCCATTGCCGTCATGCGCATGTGAATGGCCGTGGGAACCGCCCTGGTAGGCACCGGCCTCGGGCTCAAACGGCGCCTGCTCGAAAGTCACCTCCAGCCCCAGCCCACGCACCATCGCATCAAGCACATGGTCGTGCAGATAACGCACCCAGCCGGCTTCCACCTGCAGCGGAACATGACGGTTACCCAGGTGGTAACACGCCCGAGCCAGTGCCAGCGCATCGGCACTGCGTACCGTCGACACGGGTTCCGGCGCGGCCTTGATGCGCACCACCAGGCCCGCATCGGACTGCAGCAGGTCGCCGTCACGCAGCGTCAGGCCGCGGGGCAGGAAAAGCCCGACCTCGCGGCCATCCTCAAGCTCTGCGCGCAGCCGGCTCTTGATGCGCTTGTCGATGGGCAGGCGCAAGGTGGCACTGTGGGGCTGGCATGAACCCAGCACTTGGGTCAGATGAATCATGGGTATCCCTTGTATCTTGTTGTCGAACAGGCCATCAGAACAGGAAATAGCGCTGCGCCATCGGCAGCACGGTGGCCGGCTCGCACACCAGCAGGCGGCCATCGGCCCGCACCTGGTAGGTCTGCGAATCCACCTCGATCACCGGCTGATAGCTGTTGTGCACCATGTCGCTCTTGGTGACGCTGCGACACCCCCGCACCTCGCCGACCAGGCTTTTCAGGCCCACCTGCCCGGCGACATCGGCGGCAATCGCCGCCTGGGACATAAACAGCATGGAGGTAGCATGGCAGGCACCGCCATAGGCACCGAACATGGGGCGGTAATGTACCGGCTGCGGTGTCGGGATGGACGCATTGGGGTCTCCCATGGGGGCCGCAGCGATCAGCCCCCCCTTGAGGATGACGCTGGGCTTGGTGCCAAAGAAGGCCGGACGCCAGAGCACCAGGTCCGCCAGCTTGCCCACTTCGATGGACCCCACTTCATGGGCAATGCCGTGGGCCAGCGCCGGGTTGATGGTGTACTTGGCGACATAGCGCTTGAGGCGACCGTTGTCATTTTCTGCGGGATCACCGGCCAGGCTGCCAAACTGCACCTTCATCTTGTGGGCCGTTTGCCAGGTGCGGGTAATCACCTCGCCCACCCGCCCCATGGCCTGGGAGTCGGACGAAATCATCGAGAAAGCCCCCAGGTCATGCAGCAGGTCCTCGGCGGCGATGGTTTCACGGCGTATGCGCGACTCCGCAAAGGCCACATCCTCGGCGATGTTCGGATCCAGGTGATGGCACACCATCAGCATGTCGAGGTGCTCATCCACCGTATTGACGGTGTAGGGCCGCGTCGGGTTGGTGGACGATGGCAACACGTTGGCAAAACCCGCGGCCTTGATAATGTCCGGCGCATGGCCGCCCCCGGCCCCCTCGGTGTGATAGGTATGAATAGTGCGCCCGCCGATGGCCTTGAGGGTTTCTTCCACGAAGCCGGATTCATTGAGGGTGTCGGTGTGAATCGCTACCTGCACGTCCATTTCCTCGGCCACGCTCAGGGCGCAGTTGATCGAGGCCGGCGTGGTGCCCCAGTCTTCATGCAGCTTGAGGCCAATGGCGCCGGCGGCCACCTGCTCGCGCAGCGCCTCGGGCTGGCTGGCATTGCCCTTGCCCAGAAAACCAATGTTCATGGGCAGCGCATCGGCGGCCTGCAGCATGCGATGCATGTTCCAGGGCCCGGGTGTACAGGTGGTGGCATTGGTACCGGTGGCGGGCCCGGTGCCGCCGCCCAGCATGGTGGTAATGCCGGAGGTCAGCGCCTCGTCGATCTGCTGGGGACAGATAAAGTGAATATGGGAATCTATGCCGCCGGCGGTGAGAATCTGGCCTTCGCCGGCCAGGATTTCGGTACCCGGGCCAATCAGGATATCCACACCAGGCTGAACATCGGGGTTGCCCGCCTTGCCGATGGCCGCAATGCGCCCGGCCTTGATACCGACATCCGCCTTGACGATCCCCCAGTGGTCCAGGATCAGCGCATTGGTGATCACCAGATCCATGGTCTGGCGGCTGGGGAACTGCCCCTGCCCCATGCCGTCACGGATGACCTTGCCGCCGCCGAACTTCACCTCGTCGCCGTAGACGGTGTAGTCCTTCTCAACCTCCAGCCAGAGTTCGGTATCGGCCAGCCGCAGTCGATCCCCGGTGGTCGGCCCGAACATCTCGGCGTAAGCCTGTCGTGACATTCTGGCCATCAGTTACCCCTCCCTGCATTCCCCACGGCAAAGACGCCCACCTGGACCGCTCTCGTAACGGACTCCGCATAGTCCTGTCGTGACATTCTGGCCATCAGTTGCCCCTCCCTGAACTACCCGCGGCAAAGAGGCCCCCGTGGGCTGCTCCCGTAACGGACGCCGCATAGGCCTGTCGTGACATTCTGGCCATCAGTTGCCCCTCCCTGCATTCCCCGCGGCAAAGACGCCCCCCTGAGCCGCTCTCGTAACGGACTCCGCATAGTCCTGTCGTGACATTCTGGCCATCAGTTGCCCCTCCCTGAACTACCCGCGGCAAAGAGGCCCCCGTGGGCTGCTCCCGTAACGGACGCCGCATGGGCCTGCCTTGAAATTATCGTCATCAGTTGCCCCTCCCTGCATAACCGCCGACACGACAGCCAGCAGCTAATGCGCTCGTAACCGGTTGCGCGCAGGCCTGCCTGGGTATGTGTGCCATTAAAGATCCCCCATCACCTTGCCCTGGAAACCGTACACCCTGCGATCGCCGGCGTAGGCCACCAGCTCCACTGTGCGACTCTGGCCGGGTTCGAAACGCACGGCGGTGCCGGCGGCAATGTTCAGGCGAAAGCCCCGTGCCTGCGCACGGTCGAACTGCAGCGCATCATTGACTTCGAAAAAGTGGTAATGGGAGCCAACCTGGATCGGGCGATCGCCCGTATTGGCCACCTTGAGGGTAACAACGGGGCGGCCGGCATTGAGCTCGATATCACCCGCCCTGACTTTCATTTCCCCTGGAATCATGGTGCCTCCTTTGCAGAGCCTGGATACAGGCCTGCGCTGCCAATGCTGCGTCTGTGCTGTTAGACGATGGGATCGTGCACCGTGACCAGCTTGGTGCCATCGGGAAAGGTCGCCTCGACCTGAATGTCGTGAATCATCTCGGCAACACCGTCCATGACATCCTCAAGGCTCAGCAGAGTGCGCCCGAAGTCCATCAGTTCTGCCACGGTACGACCATCGCGAGCCCCTTCCAGAATGGCTGCACTGATAAAGGCCACTGCTTCCGGATAGTTCAGTTTCAACCCCCGCGCCTTGCGGCGCTCCGCCAGCAGGCCGGCTGTGAACAGCATCAGCTTGTCTTTTTCCCGTGGTGTTAATTCCATGCAGAACCCCGTCACAATGGTGGAACTCGACAGCACACTCGCTAAAAAAGGGTACGGATCGCTGCCTGCCTAAAGTGTGGAATTATGAATGCAATACCCAGACCAACCTTGCAAGCCCGCCTGATCGACCTTGCGGGCAGGGCTTGTGTCCACAAAGGTGCAGCCCCCGGGCGGCACCACGCACCACAGCTGTGCAACCAGCCCCGTAGCGCACACTCGCGGTGCGTCAAATGCACCAAAATAACAGCAGGGAAAACACGGGACTCCCGGCACCACAGGAGCCAAAGCGCAAGCTCGACTAAAATTCACTGCAAGGCTCGGCAACCGGCGAACATCTACTGCACGCCCTAGATCAAGGTGATACCCATGCGAAATCCACCCCGGATCCCCGGCAGACCCCAGTCCCGCCGGGAGGAGTTTGTCAACAGCCTGAGTCACAGCCTGGGTTTTGTCGCCGCCCTGATTGCCGCTCCCGTGTTGATCCTGCAGGCCTTCGAACGTGGTGATATCGGCGTCATTATCGGCGCCAGCCTCTTTGCCCTGAGCATGGTGCTGCTGTACCTGGCCTCGAGCCTCTACCATGCAATGCGCCCGGGCAGGGCCAAGCGCCTGATGCGCATGATCGAACATTCCGCCATCTACCTGCTGATTGCCGGCACCTACTCGCCCTTTATGCTGGGCGTGCTGAATGGCCCTGGCGGCTGGATACTACTGACCGTCATCTGGTTGCTGGCCGGTACCGGCGTTGCCCTGAAGCTCACCCGGCGCCTGTCGCGCCCGACGCTGTCCACGGGGCTCTACGTGCTGATGGGGTGGCTGATTGTGCTGATGATACAGCCGCTGAGCGAGGCGCTGTCGGACAGCGGGCTCGCCTGGCTCATTGGGGGTGGCCTGGCCTATACGGTCGGGGTGCTGTTTTTTGTACTCGACTCCAGCCTCCTGTACGGGCACTTCATCTGGCACCTGTTCGTCATGGCCGGCACCACCTGCCATTACTTCGCCGTGCTCTGGCACGCCTTCTGACCTGACAGCCGAAACGACTCCCGCTGTATTGCAGTAACATGCCTGCAAGGAAAAGCCCCACTATCCCGCCACGTTGAATTTCGCGTTTTCAGCATTGATTCAGTTGCCCGCTGTCTTAATGGGAATATCCCGTTAATGCTGCGCGCAGCACTGTTACCTGCTGTCGCGCGCTCTCAGTCCGGGGTTAACGCAAGCGATCTGGCCCAGGGAGGTGCCCGGTTTCCGGAACAAGTGGAGGTTCCTTCACACAACTGATAACACCGGAGGTGGCCCATGTCAGCCAGAGCTTTGAAGGTACTGACGCTGTTAGCAGCCACGGTGCTGACTGCCTGCACCTACGCGCCCCACCATACAGGCGGCGCCGTCAGGGATTACGACTATGGCTATGCCGGCGGCTATAGCAACAGTTACTACGATGATTTCTATTACTACCCGCGCGTGGGTATCTATTTCAATATCCACTCGGGCTACTACTACTATCAGCATGAACATCGCTGGGTGCGCACCCGTGCGCTGCCGCGGCACTACCACCTGCACCCCGATCACCGTGTACGCGTGAAAGCCCACCGCGATAAGCCCTACCGGGACCATCACCAGCACCGCCAGCGTTACCGTGGTGACAGCGACAGCTGGCGACAGCGCGATACCCGGCGGGATGACCGGGACGACGGCCGTCGCCGCTATGACCGTGGCGACCGTGGCGACCGTGGCGACCGTGGCGACCGTGGCGACCGTGGCGACCGTGGCGACCGTGGCGACCGGTATGATGGTCGCTCATCGCAGCAACTCCAGAGCGGCTCTCGCCGCGACCTGCACGATAACCGACGCGATGACAGGCGTGCCAACAGGCGTGAGCAGGAGCGCAAGGTCGACAGACGCCAGCGCGACCAGGAGTACTCCCGTGAGGATGCCCGCAAAGCTGCGGCGCTCCAGCGGATAAAAAACGCCAATACCTTTGAAGAGCGCCGGGCAATCCACCAGGATGCGCTACGGCGCCAGGAGCTCAAGCGTGCGCGGGAAATCCGGCGGTCTGATAACAGGAGTGCCGGGGGCAGACGCGGCGACGCTCTGCGCAGCCAACAGACCTGGCAGGAAAGACGGGAAAGCCGGCAGCAATCAAGGGCAGACCGACAGGAAGCCGGCCGGGTGCAGCGGCGCGGCGAGCGCCAGACCGGCAGCGAAGAAGGCGCGCGCTGGCTGCGCCCTGACGCCCGCAATCACTGACGGGCACCTAAAGACCGCTCAAGCCCCGCCGCGTTCAGGTTGACCAGATACGCGGCGGGCAAGACTCGAGCCCCAGTAGTTCCCGTCGCAACAGCTCCCACACCGGAATCAGCACCGCCTGTATGTCCTCGGTATTCTGCCCCAGCATGCGCACAGCCAGCACCGAGTCAACCAGGGTTGCGCCGATGGCAGCCGCGGCAAACTGCTCATCAATGAGTGACTGCACTTTCTCCAGCGTGGACGCGGTTGCCGGCAGGGCGTACAGGCTCGCGGCCATGGCATGGCCACGCATGCCGGCGGCGGCGCCAAACTGATCCAGCCCCTCAACCTGCAGCTGATCGATCAGTACCCGGGTGCCGTCAAAGCGCAGCTCGCAACGGCTGTCTACACGGCCATGGCTGAAGTTTTCGCCATTCGCAGGTCGCCCCAGACATTGCAGTTCCCAGCCAATAAAACGTCCCCCTGCGGCCACATCAATACGACTGCGCAGCCGACTCGCGGCGCCTGGAAAGAAAATATTTTCCTGCGGCAACCACTCCAGAATGCCGCCATCCTCCACCCACAGATGCTGGCACTGGTGCGCGGTGAGCCCGGCGCAACGGTAGAACTTGGTGGCGCCGGGCGTGGTTAGCAAGGCATGGGCGCCATCGGCGACCCGCACATCGATCTCCAGCTCATCACCCCCCACCACCCCGCCGGGCGGGTGCAGCAGGTAGCTGTGACAGATGCCACCCTGGGGATAGAAGGGCCGCTGTACGGCCAGGGGCCCGTACATGCTGCGATGCACCAGGCGGGTCTTGCCACCCCGCGCCTCGTAGCCCAGTTCCAGCCGGGCCTGCCAGCCCCGTTCCGCCTGTACCGCCGCTTGCATGTTCAATGGAGCCTCCCCGTCACACCGTCAAATATTTGCGTATCAGACCATCGTCCAGCGCGTCAATGACGCCGGTGGCCACACTGCGGCCCCGGTCCAGAATGCAGAAATGGTCCGCCACCTTGCGGGCAAACGGCAGCTTCTGTTCGACCAGCAGTACGGTCAGCCCGAACTCCTGGTTGAGGTGGCGGATAATATCGCCGATTTCCTGCACCACGTTGGGCTGAATACCTTCGGTGGGTTCATCCAGAATCAGCAACTGCGGGTCCACCACCAGCGCCCGGCCAATCGCCAGCTGTTGCTGCTGCCCACCCGAGAGATCGCCGCCACGCCGGTTCAGCATCTGCTTGAGCACCGGAAACAGCTCAAAGATATAATCCGGTATCTTGCGATCGCCGCGCTTGCGCACCGGCAGGCCCACCTGCAGGTTTTCCTCCACGCTCAGCAGCGGAAAGATCTGCCGCCCCTGGGGCACATAGCCCACCCCCAGGCGCGGACGCTGTTCCACCGAGCGCGCCAGCAGATCTTCGCCTGCCAGTTCAATCTGGCCACTTTTTACCGCCTGGTGCCCCATGATGCACTGCAACAGGGTGGTCTTGCCCACGCCGTTGCGCCCCATCAAAACAGTGCACTTGCCCTTGGGAACGTCCAGATCCACATCCCAAAGGGTATGGCTTTCACCGTAAAACTGGTTAAGACCTTTTACGCTGAGCATGTTCTACTCCCCGAGGTAAACTTCAATAACGTTGGCGGTTGTTCTGTACCGGACAGAGCTCTCAAGTCGACGTTGAGCATCTGTTATTCCCCGAGGTAAACTTCGACAACCTTGCGGTTATTCTGCACCTGCTCCATAGTGCCTTCGGCCAGTACCGAGCCTTGATGCAGCACAGTCACGGTACGGTTCTTGCCCGCCAGGTTGCGCACAAAGTCCATGTCATGCTCCACCACCACCACCGAATGCTCGCCGGCAAGCGAGATCAGCAGCTCGGCGGTTCGGTCCATTTCCTGGTGGGTCATGCCGGCCACCGGCTCATCCACCAGCAGCAGACGCGGACGCTGCATCAGCAGCATGCCGATTTCCAGCCACTGTTTCTGGCCGTGGGACAGGCTGCCGGCACGCAAGGCGCGCTGTTCAACCAGGCCGATCATTTCCAGCACCCTGTGCAGGTGATCACGCTGCTCGCCGCTGAGCTTGCCGCCAATGATCGACAGGAGCCCGCGATCCCCTTCCATCGACAGTTCCAGGTTTTCCAGTACCGTCAGGAACTCGAATACCGTCGGCTTCTGGAACTTGCGCCCAATCCCGGCCTGGGCAATGGCCGGCTCATCCAGCGCCAGCAGATTGATGGACTGGCCAAACCAGGCCGAGCCGCAGTCAGGTGTGGTCTTGCCGGTGATGATATCCATCATGGTGGTCTTGCCGGCACCATTGGGGCCGATAATGCAGCGCAGCTCACCGTCATTGATGTACAGGTTGAGGTCGTTGATGGCCTTGAAACCATCGAAGCTGACCGAGATCCCTTCCAGATACAGCAGCACATTGTGGCTGACATCGATATTGCGCTGCACCGCGCTCTGCATGAAAGGGTAAACGTGCTCTCTATCCAGTATCTGTTCAACTACGGTTGCTACACTCATGCGCTGGCCTCCTTGCGTCGCAGCAGGCCAGTAATACCCCGGGGCAACAGCAGCGTCACCAGAACGAAGAGACCACCGAGGGCAAACAGCCAGATTTCCGGCAGTTCAGCGGTAAAGTAGGTCTTGGCATAGTTGATCACCAGGGCGCCGACCACGGCGCCATAGAGGGTCGCTCGTCCGCCCACGGCTACCCAGACCACCACTTCAATGGAATTCAGTGGCGAGAACTCGCCCGGGTTGATGATACCCACCTGCGGCACATAGAGGGCACCGGCCACACCGGCCAGCATGGCCGACAGGGTGAAGACACCCAGCTTGACGTTCTCAACCCGGTAGCCGATAAAGCGGGCGCGCGATTCTGCATCGCGCACCGCCACGCAAACCCGCCCAAGGCGACCGGCCATCAGCACGCGGCACAGCAGGTACCCCAGCATCAGCGCGACAGCGGACGCCACAAAGAGCCCGATACGGGTGTGATCCGACTGCAGGTCAAAGCCCAGCAGTTCCTTGAAATCAGTCAGGCCATTGTTGCCGCCAAAGCCCATTTCGTTGCGGAAAAAGGCCAGCATCAGCGCATAGGTTAGCGCCTGGGTGATGATCGACAGGTAGACCCCCGACACCCGAGAGCGGAATGCCAGGGCACCAAACACGAAGGCCAGCAGGCCCGGCACCAGCAGAATCATCAGGGCGGCAAACCAGAACTGATCGAAGCCGTGCCAGAACCAGGGCAGCGCATCCCAGTTCAGGAACACCATGAAGTCCGGCAGATCAGGATTGCCGTAGACGCCGCGATCACCGATCTGGCGCATCAGGTACATGCCCATGGCGTAACCGCCCAGGGCGAAAAACGCCGCATGACCCAAAGTCAGAATCCCCAGATAACCCCACACCAGGTCCACCGCCACCGCCAGCAACGCCAGCGTCAGGTACTTGCCCATCAGCGTCACGGTGTAGGTGGGAATATGCAGTGCATGGCCCGAGGGCAACATCAGGTTAAGCGCCGGCACAATGATAACCAGCACCAGCAGTACGCCCAGCAGAATCTGGCCGCCACGATCCCCCTTGAGAGCTTTCATGATAAACATCGCGCTCAGCCCTCCGCGGCACGGCCACGCTGCGGGAAGAGCCCGCGCGGCCGTTTTTGAATAAACAGAATGATGAACACCAGCACCAGGATCTTCGCCAGCACGGCGCCGGCCCAGGGTTCCAGCACCTTGTTGGCAACACCCAGACTCAGGCCCGCCACCAGGGTGCCCCAGAGGTTGCCGACACCGCCAAATACCACCACCATGAAGGAATCGATGATGTAGGCTTGGCCGAGGTTGGGGCCGACGTTGGTCAGCTGCGACAGCGCCACACCGGCGACACCGGCGACACCGGAGCCCAAGCCAAAGGTCATGGCATCCACCCATTTGGAGCGCACACCCATGGCCCGCGCCATGGCCCGGTTCTGGGACACCGCCCGCACCTGCAGCCCCAGCGGCGTGCGCTTGAGCACCATGACCAGCGCCACGAACACCAGCAGGCAGAACAGGATGATATAGAGCCGGCTCAGGGTCAGGGACAGCACCGGGTTGATCTCCACCATGCCGCTCATCCATTCGGGCGTGGAAACCGAGCGGTTCAGCGGCGAGAACACCGAGCGCACCGCCTGCTGCAGGATCAGGCTGATACCGAAGGTCGCCAGCAGGGTTTCCAGCGGCCGCCCGTAAAGAAAGCGGATCACACCGCGCTCGATGGCCACACCCACCAGCGCCGACACCATGAAGGCCGCCGGGATCGCTACCAGGATCGAGGCCCCCAGGTGGTTGGGCATCAACTGCTGCACCACGTAGGTGGTATAGGCACCCAGCATGATGAGTTCGCCGTGGGCCATGTTGATCACGCCCATGACACCAAAGGTAATGGCAAGACCGATACCGGCCAGCACCAGTACCGAACCCAGGCTGATGCCGAAATAGAGGGTTTCCACCATGCCGTACCAGCGAATCTGCTCGTCAATGCCATTGAGCGCCAGCTGGGCTTTTTGTTTCACCACCGGGCTCTCGTCCGCCTCGGCCACCCGGGTCAGGGCCGTGCGCACCGGCGGCTCCAGCGAGCCTTCGACCCGTTCAACTGCCTGCAGGCGAGCCGCTTCATCGCCGTTTTTCAGATCATTCAGCGCCAGGGCAACCTGAATCAGGTCACGCACGGCGCTGACCGGTTCCGCGCCGATGCGCTTGCGCAACACCGCCACGGAGTCGTCGCTCAATTCTCCAAGCAAGGTGCGCACTGCTGCCTCGCGCCGAGCCGGGTCCTCGGACTTGAGCCCGATCTCCGCCAGTGCCAGGCTGATCTGGCCACGCATCAGGTTATTGAGCGTGACCTTTTTGAAATCGCGGGTTTTCTCAATCGTGACCGCCGAGGCATCCAGCAGGTTGACCGCCTGTGCCCCCGTCTCGGCCACCTTGATATTGAACAGCCGATCGTCGTCCTTGCGGTAATAAAGCTCGCCATCCTGGATCAGGCGCAGGATTTCCTCGGTGCGCGGATGCGCAGACTCCACCAGCAGCGCCACCGCGCGGGCCTTGTCGTCAAATTTTTTCACCAGCAACGCACTGGCCTGCGCCAGGGTTGCATCCTTTTCGGCAGACTTGGCATCCAGTGCAAATGTCAGCAGGAATGCCACGAGCATCCAGAGCGCAAAATACGGTAGCAGTCTGGTCACAGACCTGGGCAAGGGCATGCTGTTCTCCCAACTGTTAAATCAAACGGAACCCGGCAACAGCCGGGGCCCGTTACACCATGTCACGTGGGATTCGATCAGAAGTTCTGACCCGAGCACTTGGCGGTCTTGGTGTTGTAGTTGCCGCAGGACAGCGGAGCACGCCAGTCGGAGATAATGTCCCTTGAGCCTTCCAGGTAGTCGGACCAGGCATCGCCTGCCACGTTGCCGGAGGTCTCCCAGACCACTTCGAACTGGCCGTCATCCTGGATCTCGCCAATCATCACCGGCTTGGTAATGTGGTGGTTGGGCATCATGGTGGAATAACCGCCCGTCAGGTTGGGCACGGCCACACCGATGATGGATTGCTGCACCGCCGCAGGATCGGTTGTACCGGCCTTCTTCACCGCCTCGACCCACATGTTGAAGCCGATGTAGTGGGCTTCCATCGGGTCGTTGGAAACGCGCTTGTCGTCCTGGGTGTAGGCATGCCAGCTGTCGATAAAGCTGTCGTTGGTTTCGCTGTCCACGCTCATGAAGTAGTTCCAGGCCGCCAGATGGCCCACCAGCGGTGCGGTATCGATGCCCGACAGCTCTTCCTCTCCCACGGAAAACGCCACCACCGGGATATCATCGGCATCCACACCCTGGGAACCCAGTTCCTTGTAGAACGGTACATTGGCATCGCCGTTGATGGTGGATACGACAGCGGTTTTCTTGCCCTCGGCGCCAAACTTCTTGATGTCGGAGACGATGGACTGCCAGTCGGAATGACCGAAGGGCGTGTAATTGATCATGATATCTTCAGCCGCCACGCCCTTGGACTTGAGGTAGGCTTCCAGAATCTTGTTGGTGGTGCGCGGATAGACGTAATCGGTGCCCGCCAGTACCCAGCGCTCGACGCCAAGGTCGTTCATCAGGTAATCCACCGCCGGCACGGCCTGCTGGTTGGGCGCAGCGCCGGTGTAAAACACGTTTTTGGACGACTCTTCCCCTTCATACTGCACCGGGTAGAACATGATGCTGTCGAGCTCCTCCACCACCGGCAGCACGGACTTGCGCGATACCGAGGTCCAGGCGCCGAAGATGGCATCCACACCATTCTTCTCGATCAGCTCACGGGCTTTTTCCGCGAACAGCGGCCAGTTGGAGGCAGGATCCACCACCACCGGCTCAAGCTGCTTGCCCAGCAGGCCACCTTTCTTGTTCTGTTCCTCGATCAGCATCAGCATGGTGTCTTTGAGCGTGGTTTCACTGATGGCCATGGTGCCCGATAGAGAATGCAGGATACCGACCTTGATCGTGTCTTCAGCCGCAACCGCAACGTTCATCGATACCGACAGTGCCAGCGCGGACAGCGTGCCGATCACGGCGGATTTGGAAGCCTTGGTTTTCATCTACAGTCACCCCTTGCCATTAAAAGTGTGTCAGTCTGAAACATGCGCCAAGACGCTGTGCAAAGGTGGTGCCAGTTCTTTAGATATGCCGAATAACGGGGCCAGCCCGTGGCTGCCATCGGCCGTTGGCGCCTGAAAATACGACATCTCTAACACGGATGTGCGCCTTCATTGCGCACGGTTTTTCCCCGCATTGTGCTTGCGCACCAGAACGAAGCAGACCTTGCCCGCTGTGCGCCCCATATAAGGGCCTGGGCCTTTTGGCACCTTTCGCGCCCGGGCACGCCCTCTTTTGGCACGATGCCTGGCGTGCGCTACGGCCAGTACAGACAGCAGCGGATGCATTTTCTGCTCCCGGCGCATGCTGTACAATCTGCGACCGATTCTGACCTTCGGTATTTTCAAGGAGCAAAACGTGCGTCTGGCGGAAATGGAAACTCTTGCGCTGAACATTGGTCTGGCACTTTTCGCCGCCTTTGTGTTTTTCATCATTTATGACCTGGCGAAGAAGTCCAACGCCGGCAAATTTGGCACCGTCATTCTCTTCGGTGCCCTGGGCCTCGGGCTGGCGGCCTTTCTGGTGAAGACGCTGGTGGTCGAAATGATGGGCGGTGGCCATATCTAGCCCGCACCGGGTAATCCCGCAACCAGGTGCGCTATAGTGTTCTGGTCATCAAGCAAGGACGAAATCCATGGATCCGATTAGCCTGATTCTGCTGGCCGCCGCCGTACTGCTGGTGCTGTACGGCATCTCGCTGTACAACAACCTGGTGCGCCTTAAACACAACGTGGCCAAGGCCTGGTCCAATATCGACGTGTTGCTCAAGCAGCGCCACGACGAACTGCCCAAACTGGTCGAAACCTGCAAGCAGTACATGGGCTACGAACAGCAAACCCTGGAAGCCGTGATGAAAGCCCGCAACGCCGTGGCCCAGGCACGCGAGTCCCAGGACATCAAGGCCGTGGGCAAGGCCGAAACCCAGATGCGCTTTGGCCTGGGCAACCTCTTTGCCGTGGCCGAGGCCTACCCGGATCTCAAGGCCAGCGAATCCTTTCAGCATCTGCAGGCCCGTATTACCGGCCTCGAAAGCGGCATCGCCGACAGGCGCGAGTTTTACAACGAGTCGGTGAACCTCAACAACATCCGCATCGAGCAGTTTCCGGATAACCTGGTCGCCGGCAAGTTTGGCTTCAAGGCCGCTGACCTGCTGGAGTTCGAAGAGGAACAGAAGGCCGACGTCAACATCAAGGCCCTGTTCGGCTGATGCTGCTGGATACATCGGCGCTGGAACTGCACGAAGTCGTTATTTCCCTGGGAATCAGTTGCGGCGTTGTTCTGGCCGGTTTCTGGCTGGGTTTTCGCTTTCTCAAGCGTTACCGCCTGATCGCCGACACGCCCACCGCCCGGGTGCAATCCGCCCACCAGGGCTATGTCGAACTGCAGGGCCAGGCTCTGCCGAGTCCCAACGGTGTGCTGCACTCCCCCCTTACCGGGCGTGAATGCGTCTGGTACCACTACAAGGTGGAGCGGGAAAAAGGCAGCGGCAAGAATCGCCGCTGGGTCTGCGAGCGCGAAGGTACCTCCGACGAATGGTTTCAACTGGATGATCGCAGTGGCGTTTGCCAGATTGATCCCGAGGGCGCCGAGGTCAAGGCCTCGGTACGAAAACGCTGGCACGGCCACACCCCGAGTCCGACGGGCGAGCCACCGGCGCATCGCCCCGGCTTTCGCTTTAATGTCAGCTTTGGCGCCAGGCGCTATCGCTACCAGGAAGAACTGATTCTGGAATACGAAAGCGTCTATGCCCTGGGCCGGTTTCAAAGCCTGGGGGGCGGACTCGATCAGCTGGACCACAGCAAAGAGACCGGCGAGATCATTCGCCAGTGGAAAGGCAACTACCCACAGCTGCTGGCGCGTTTTGACAGCAATCGCAACGGCCAGCTGGATCCGGATGAATGGCAACAGGTGCAGAGCCAGGCCCGCGACGAGATTCTGCAGCGCCAGAAGGAACTGCAGACCATGCCCACGGTACATGTGCTGATGCGCCCGGACGAGTCGGACCAGCCCTACCTGCTGTCCACCTACGATGAGGAAAAACTGGCCCGGCGCTATCGCTGGTTCGCCTACGGCAGCTTTGCCGCCCTGCTTATTGCCAGCTGGGTGGCCGGCGAGATGCTGCAGGCGCTGTAAGCCCTCGCGTCCTAAACCGGGCCGGCGCTATCGCCGGTTTGCCTGCGGCTGCTTTGCTGTCCTGTCGGCTACCTTATTGCCAGCTGGGTGGCCGGCGAGATGCTGCAGGCGCTATAGGACGCCCCGACGTTTTAGTCCGCCTGCTGTTGTGAGCGGACACGCAGCCTGTCGGCATCAATATGACGCAGCTCGCCACTGACCACATCCAGCTCATAGGCACGGCCAAAGCCGACAACATAGGTACCCGAGTGCGGCACCAGCGCCAGCAGATGGAAGTCCCCCAAAGTGCGCAACTGGGCGATAAGCGGCCCGAAGCGCGCCTCCATGAGCTGCAGAATCACCTCGTAATCCGCCGCGTGCCGATGAATTTCCTCAGCGCGACAGCGCAGCGTCAGGCGCTCGCGGGCAAACAGGTTGCCGGCCTCGGACTCCGGCTGAATCAGCATCACGGAGGCTTCAGGCTCGCGCAGCAGATTGCCGGTATGCGCCGCCAGCCTACTGACAAAAATACAGAATCGACCCTGTCCATCCTGTACAAAGGGCGCGTAACTGATATCCGCCCGCCCATCAGGGCCCAGCGTGGCCAGCGACAGCGTTGCCCGGGATTCAATCAACGCCCGGTAACCCGCCTGAATAGACGCCTGTTGTTGTGCTAGATCCACCTGCATCACCCGTCTTTCTTGAATAAAAATTACAAAACTCTGTTCAGGTTACTTTCACCCTGGCCGATATACTCTAGGTACAAGGGCGCCACTGGACAAGCACAGGACATTATCATGTCCCGTGCTGATGCAAGGGCCTTGAGTCACCTGATCGCGGAGGTTGTCATGAGCAGCCAACAACGTTTTATCCGCCACCCCGACGAAATCCCCCTCGAGCTGCAGCTCATCGACGCTCGTGAAGACAGCGCTCCCCCATCCATGCCGCTGAGCCTGGTTTGCAAATCGGCCGCCATGCTGGCCACCGGGCAACAGGTCAGCATCAATATCAGCGAGCTTGCCCATGCGTCGGCCATCAGGGGACAGATCGAATGGTGCCATGCCCATCACGATCACTACGAGCTGCACATTCGCTTCGCCAACGACGAACACGCCCAGCGCATGCGCATGTTCGAGCAGGTCTGCCATATCCGCCGGTACCGCCAGTGGGTGCAGGATCAGCAGGGGCGCAGCCTGAGCGAAGACGAGGCCGCACTGGAATGGATCGCCAAATATGCCGCACTTTTCCCATCGAATAACTTATAATCAGGCCCTTCAGGCTGGCTTATCAAGCCCCGATCTGTCGCCCGGCCCTGAGCGCTTGCCGCCAACGGTAATGGCTACACGGATCAGCAAGTCTTCCAAAGAACTCCGGCTACGGTAGGAAACAATGCAGCAGAAAGTCATTCGCGTCGGTGCAATCGAGATTGCCAACGACAAGCCCATGGTGCTGTTCGGTGGCATGAATGTGCTGGAATCCCGCGACCTGGCGATGAAAATCGCCGAACACTACGTCGACGTCACCAACCGGCTCGGCATTCCCTATGTGTTCAAGGCATCCTTCGACAAGGCCAACCGCTCATCCCTGGGTTCATTCCGGGGCCCTGGCCTGGATGAGGGCCTGAAAATCCTGCAGGAAGTCAAAAGCACCTTCAATGTTCCACTGATTACCGATATTCATGAGCCGGAGCAGGCCGCGCCTGCAGCCGAAGTCTGCGACATTATCCAGCTGCCGGCGTTTCTGTCACGCCAGACAGACCTGGTCAGCGCCATGGCCAAAACCCAGGCGGTTATCAATATCAAGAAGGCTCAGTTTCTGGCTCCCCACGAAATGAAGCACATTCTGCACAAGTGCGAAGAGGCCGGAAACGACCAGTTGATCCTGTGCGAACGCGGCAGCAGCTTCGGTTACAACAACCTGGTGGTCGACATGCTGGGCTTCACCATCATGAAAGAATTCGGCTATCCGGTGATGTTCGATGCCACCCATGCGCTGCAGATGCCGGGTGGGCGTTCCGACTCCGCCGACGGCCGCCGTGCCATGGTTGCCCAGCTTTCCCGCGCCGGCCTGTCCCAGGGTATCGCCGGGCTCTTCCTGGAATCGCACCCCGATCCCGAGCAGGCCAAGTGCGATGGCCCCTGCGCCCTGCCCCTGGCCAAGCTCGAACCCTACCTGGCCCAGATGAAGGCCGTGGACGAACTGGTCAAGAGCTTCGCTCCCCTGGATACCTCCGCCTGAAGCGCCTCTTGGCAGCGAACAGCAGCCGGCAGTAAAAAGCCAAAGCGCCGAGGGCGCTTTGGCTTTTTATCCACTTGCGAACGACTAGCGACCGCGTTCCAGCAATTCCAGCAAGTCGTCACTAAGCAGGTACGGGCTCTGCGTCATGCCCGCCATCGAGGCATTGCGACAGCCTTCCAGGGTCGGCAGGAACGACTCCAGCTTGCCGCTGACCGCCTGCGGCAATGTCTCGCGGGCCACATGCCTGATCAGTCCGCTCTCTACATCGACCTTTCCAAAGGTCGGGGTACTGCCTGGAAAAATGGTGTAGATGATACCGGTATCGGTAAGCTGCTTGGCAAAACGGCGGTTATTGATAACCACGATATGGTAATTGTCGCACTCGTACGACGGCGCTCCCGCGGCGGTGGCTTCAAGTACCTCCGTAGGATCCTGCGATGCATCCTCCAGCAGCCCCTGCTGCATGGCTTCGACATCAGCCCGCTGCTGCGCATATGCCCGTTCAACAGAATCAGCCTCATTGAAAGGTTGGTAAATGCCGACCAGCCCCTCCGGCAGATTGAAGTAGAGCAGGCCGCTGACGCACAACCCAATGGCAATACAGCATGCGTAGAGGTTAGGCATTGGGGCCCCCTTGCGCATAACTGCAGCGACCCAAGGCGACATGCCGCACGGTACGAAAACCGGTGACGACCCGGCGGCTGAAGCCCGCAGTGTCCGGATGGACGACAAAGTGCGCACGCAAGCTCTGGGGCCTCAAGCCACAAACATTTAAATCAGGGGAGTTGAGAACCGGCGCTGAGCTGCATGTTCTGGCACGGTGACGTGCGCAAAAGGCAATAGAGCACCTCGATAAACCGTAACGAGCGGGCTTAGAAGCAAGGCGCACGGCGCGCAGCGTATGAGGTATACAAAAGGATTCCGAGCACCGCGCAACGCAGCCTATGAGTCGCGCAGTAGGTTTTTCGAGTTGCCCTATAGTCTGCATCAGGTCTACATCCCTGTAACTCCGGCGGGCGCCTGTTGTGGCACGCCTGCGGATTCCAGATTGATCACACACGGGCACTTCTATGTGCCGCGTCTCTGCCTGTTCCTTGCCACGTTCCTGCCCCTGAAAGTCAGCCTTTACACTTTCTACAGTAGAAGGACACCAGGGTAACTGGCCTGCGCCGTGCAGCTGTAATACAAGCGTTTGAAGAATACCATTGCCGGCACTGAGCCGACATAGGCCTCTGTCCTAAAAACACAGGCCTGTGCCCCAAAATGGGTGTTGAATTCACAGGCCTAACCTGGGCTATTATGGGGGCTCGACAATCACAGGCAGGCAGCGAAACGGAGGCGCCCCTGAACAGGCCCGAATTACAGCTGACGCCAGGCCAGGTACTGGGCCCTGATCACCATCGTTTCCAGCTCGGTACGCGCCTGGACGCCCACCCTCTGGGAGAGCTCTGGCAGGCCAGGGATCTGAGCACCCGCCCGGAAACCCCGGTCACGCTGCTGCTAATCGCCCCGGAGTTGAAGGCCAACAGTGCCTTTGCCAATGCCTTCAAGAAGCAGATGCTGCTGAGCAAGGCGCTGCAGCATCCCCATGTCCTCGCCAGCTATGGCTACTTTCTCGACAGAAGTGGACAGCTGTTCAGCGCCCACGAGGCTGTCGATGGCCTCACTCTGGCGCAGCTGTTCGCCCGCGGCAAGGCGCGCAAGCTTGCAGAAGCGAAACAGCGTGCACTGCTTGCCCAGCTCGCCCAGGCGCTGGATGCCGGGCACCAGACGCTGCGCCAGCCACATGGCGCCCTGAGTCCGGCGCAAGTCTTTATCAACCGTCAGGGAGGCGTGAAACTGTTCGGCTTCGCCAGCCAGGAAGCCTTGCAGGCCGCCGCGAACCCGGACGACACGGCTGCCCGCTACCAGGCCCCGGAAACAGACGTACCGAGCCTTCTCAGCATTCAGTCGGATATGTACTCCCTGGGCCTGATCTGCCTGCAGTTGCTCAGCGGTTCCCTCCCGCCCCCTGCAGACAAGGACTCCCCGGGTCTCGAGCACCAGCCCAGGCCTGGAAAAATCAGCCCGGCGCAGTGGCGGCTGCTCCAGCAGGCGCTGGCAACTGAGCCCGGCAACCGTCCCAAAGGCACCGCCGCCTGGGTACAACAGCTATTCAGGCCCCCGGAACAGCCCGCTCCTCCATCCAAGGCGACAGCGCCAGCCCCCTCGGATACTCCCGACGACGGCAGTGCCGGACAGCTTTCCAGCCACTGGCAACGCTTCAGGGGCCTGCTGACGCCGAGCCGCCTGGCCGGTGGGGCGCTCTTTGGCGCCGGCCTCGCGCTGGGTGTCTGGCTGGGCCTCTGGCTCAGCCAGCCCTCGGTAAACCCGTTGCAGCAACAACTGCAGCGCCTGGCCGAGCAAAACGCCGAACTTTCAACAGCGCTGCAGGCACTCAAACAGGCCACAACTGCCGATCCGCTGGCGTCACAAGGCCCGCCCCCTCCCCTGGACGCTGACGCCAGTGCGGCTCCGCCCCCCCGCTTTCGTGGCGATCGCAATACCGAGGGAGGTTTTTTCCTTGATGCGCTCCAGCGGGGCGACTATGGGCCGCAAATGGTGCATTTGCCACGCGGAAGCTTTCTGATGGGATCGGATTCGCGCCAGAGTGATGACAACGAAAAGCCGGTACAGCAAATCTCGATCGATCATGCGGTTGCCCTGGCCCGGCACGAGGTGACATTCGAAGACTATGATCGCTTTGCCCAGGCAACAGGTCGCCCCCTTCCCGATGACAATGGCTGGGGAAGAGGCCGCCAGCCGGTGATCAATGTCAGTTGGGCCGATGCCAGCGCCTACGCGCAGTGGCTCGCCACCGAGACCGAGCAGCCCTACCGCCTGCCCAGCGAAGCCGAGTGGGAATACGCCGCCCGCGCCGGTACCCGGAGCCTTTACTGGTGGGGCGATGAACTTGGGACAGGATTTGCAGTCTGTGACGAATGCGGCAGCGAATGGGACGGCAAGCAACCGGCTCCGGTTGGCAGCTTGCAGGCCAACCCCTGGGGGTTATTTGACCTGAACGGCAACGTTGATGAATGGGTGCAGGACTGTTATGCCGACAGCCATGAGGGCGCACCCGCCAATGGCGCGGCCCGCGTGCAGGGTGGCTGCAAGTACCGCGTGATGCGCGGCGGCTCCTGGTTCGATATCGGCCGCCTGGTGCGCTCATCCAGCCGCTACCGCAATCCGCCCAGCAGCCTGAGATCCAGCTGGGGGTTTCGCGTAGCCGTGGACCTGCCGGACCCGGCGCCGTAACACTAACCCGCGATTGCGATCGCAGATATATCAAGGATCAGGCCGCCGGTAGATCCCGGGCCAGACCCAAAAAACATGGAGCACGTTGAATGAAAGCCCGCTACAGCGCCCCGGTCGCCCTCCTGGCCACCCTTAGCACCCCCCTCTTCGCGGTATCCCCCCTGAGCATTGATGCCAGTGCCCAGCAAGACCTGACGCTGACGGTCTACAGCCAAAACCTGGGGCTGGTGCGTGAAAGCCGCGCCCTGCCTGCCCTGGCACCGGGGCAGGCGGTCATCATCCAGGATGTCAGCCGGCAACTGCAAACCGAAACCCTGTCTATCAAGGGGGCCGGCCAGATTCTGGAACAGAACCTCAATACCAACCTGCTGTCCCACCATTCCCTGCTGCAGCACTACCTGGGCCAGGAGCTGCAGCTGGCCCGGCGCAACCCTGCCAGTGGCGATGAAAGCCAGGGGTCCGTCACCCTGCTGAGCATCGAAGGCGACCGCGCGCTGGTTCGCCGTGACCGCCAGGTTGAAAGCATCCCGCTGAACGCCGACTGGCGCTTCATCTTTCCAGAGCTGCCCGCGCACCTGAGCAGCAAGCCGAGTCTTGAGTTTCGCAGCCAGGGAACCCAAAGCCCTGCGCCTGCAACCTTCAGCTACCTGACAGGTGGCCTCAGCTGGCAAATGGACTACGTCATGACACTGGATAAAAGCGGCAAACAGATGTCCCTTGAGGGCCTCGCCACGCTGCACAATTCCACCGGAATCGACTTCGAAAATGCCCGCTTTCAACTGATGGCCGGGACCCTGAACCAGCCGGCACCGGAATCCTTTCGCAAGGCCAATCTCGCCATGGCCAGCATGGCCGCCGATAGCGGTGGCGCCCCCGAAGCCTTTGAGGATTATCAGCTCTATACCCTGCCCAACAGCACCAGCCTGCTGGATCAGCAGCAAAAGCAATTGCCGCTGGTAAGTACGGCCAGCCTGCCGGTCACGCGGGAATACCGCCATGAATTTCTCGCCATGCCGCGTCCCGACAACCAGCGCCACCGTACGGCACCGCAAACCTGGCTCAGTTTTGAGAACGGCGCCGATACGCCACTGCCAGGCGGCGCCGTGCGTACCTTTGCACCGGATGACGACGGCCGCCTGCAGTTTATTGGCGGCAGCCGGATCGACCATACCGCCACCGGGCAAGCCGTTGAACTCCTGCTTGGCGAAGCCTTTGACCTGAGCGTAGAGCGACAGCAGACCCTGCTCAGTAAGGAATATGACAGCTACCTGGCCGAGTACGAGGTGCTGGTCCGTAATAGCGGCAGCGAGGCCAAGCTGCTGGACCTGTCCGTCAATTTTGCCCAGCCCTGGACCCTGGAACACGCCAGCCAGGAAATGACACACAGCCGTGGCGGCCGCGCCCACTGGTCACTGGATGTGCCGGCCAAGGACAAAACGGTATTGCGGTTTCGCGTCAAGCTGAAGAACCCGACGCCGTAGATCAGGACAAGGGGCAAGGGGCAAGGGGCAAGAGTATTCCTTCCTCCTTTCACCTTGCCCTTTCACCTTGCCCTTTCACCTTGCACCTTTCACCTTGCTCCGTTGAGCTGCTGTTCCCAGCGTTCAGCCTCCTGGCTATCCGGTGCCTGTCCCAGCTCACCGTGGCGACAGGCATCCGCCAGCCGGCGCAGCGCCAGCGGATGCTGCTGCTCGGCGGCCTGGCGATAATAGTGCAGGGACCGGGCGGGATCTTGCGGAAAATGGTGTTCAAAGCCATTTTCGAAGACGCGCCCCATCTGGTAGCAGGCCTTGCTGTCGCCCTTGTCCGCGGCCAGTTGCAAATAGATGGCCCCCTGAATCCGGTTGGTGATACCTTCGCCGCGAAAGTGCAGCAAGTGGCCGTACACCGACAGCGCCTTGCGGTGACCCTGTTCCGCCGCCAGCCGGAACAGCTTCATCGCCCACCGGTGCCGGCGCCGCGATGAGCGGAACAGGCGCAGTCGAAAGAGACCATAGGCCAGCCAGAACACCAGCGGGGCCAGAATCTTCAGTATCAGCCGCATCCACTACCTCTCTTATTCATCCTGAATCCCGGGCAATAGCGCCCGGTGCCTGCCGTCAAAGCCTTTCACAAAGGGCCGCGGTTCGTTATAACTGTGCAACGGATTTTACCACCGCTCACAACGCAAGGATCACCATGAAGATCTACGAGGACAACTCTTTATCCATTGGCAATACACCGCTGGTGCAACTCACGCAGCTGGCGCCCAATGCCAAGCTGTACGCCAAAATCGAGTCGCGCAACCCGGCAGGTTCGGTCAAGTGCCGCATCGGCGCTAGCATGGTATGGGCGGCGGAGAAATCCGGCCAGCTCAAGCCCGGCATGACCCTGGTGGAGCCCACCAGCGGCAATACCGGCATTGCCCTGGCCTATGTCGCCGCCGCACGCGGCTACAAGCTGGTGCTGACCATGCCCTCCTCCATGAGCATTGAGCGCCGCAAATTGATGAAAGCCCTGGGGGCGGAGATCGTACTGACGGAACCGGCCAAGGGCATGAAAGGCGCCATAGCCAAAGCCACCGAGCTGGTTGAAAGCAACCCTGCCACTCACCTGATGCTGCAGCAGTTCGAGAACCCTGCAAACCCGCAGATCCACGAAAAAACCACGGGGCCTGAAATCTGGCAGGATACCGACGGGCTGGTGGACGTACTGGTTTCGGGCGTTGGAACCGGCGGCACCATCACCGGCGTATCACGCTACATCAAGCAGACCCAGGGCAAGGCCATTACCAGCGTCGCGGTAGAGCCGGTGGACTCACCCATTATCAGCCAGACCCTGGCGGGGGATGAGCTCAAGCCCTCACCACACAAGATTCAGGGCATCGGTGCGGGCTTCGTGCCTGGCAACCTGGACCTGGCCCTGGTCGACCGCGTCGAACAGGTCAGCAATGATGACGCCATCGCCACTGCCCGGGCGCTGATGGAACAAGAAGGTATTCTGGCGGGGATTTCCTGCGGCGCCGCGGTCTGTGCGGCACTGCGCATCGCCAATGACCCGGCATTCGCCGGCCAGCATATCGTCGTGATCCTGCCGGATTCCGGCGAGCGCTATTTGTCGACCGCGCTGTTCGAGGGCATGTTCAGCGACAACGAGCTGGTCCAGTAAACAAAAACGCCAGGGGCATGCCCCTGGCGTTTTTCTGGTGCTCGTACCTCAGTGAATCAGGCTGCGTATCTTGTCGCAGCTGGGGAAGCTTGACAGATGGTCGGCGTGCACCTTGCGGGTGCTGGACCGGATCACCGTATACCAGCTGGCCTTGCGTGCCTGCCCCTTGTAATGACCATCGACTTCAAAGCTCTCACCGTCTACATCCAGAACGGCGATTTTCCTGATCTGCTCTTTAATCTGCATCCGCCACTCTCCCGTTGTTATTGTCTTAACTAATCAGTTTAGCGTATCCCTGCGGATCACGCCCCGCCAGACTAGCAATGACAGATGACAAAACCGTGCCAGTTTTCCAACAGGTGGGTGACAGCCAGACGACAGCAATCGGATACATGCGGGATAAAGCCGGGGGCTCGAGTGGCCCATTCGGCTCAGGCAGGCCCCGTGGCCACCGGGCGCAGCGGCTCCTGGATCCACTCGCTCCAGGAGCCGGGATAGAGCCCGGACCCGACAAGGCCGGCAATCTCCATGGCCAGCTGATTATGGCAGGCGGTAACACCCGAACCGCACATGTGCACCACCTGGCTGGCGCTGCGCCCGCCCAGTAACGTGCTCCACTCATCCCGCAGCTGCTGCGGGCTTTTAAAGCGCCCCTGTTGCAGGTTGTCTGTCAGCGGGCGGTTAAGGGCCCCTGGCACATGCCCGGCCACCGGGTCGATCGGCTCCTGCTCGCCCCGAAAGCGCTCGCCACTGCGCGCATCCACCAGCACAAAACTTGCCTGCGCCAGGTTATCCGCGACCATCGCAGCGTCGAACACGCCCTCGCCTGACCAACACCCCTGCCAGCGCGGTTCCGATGTCACAGGCTTGGCCGGCAGCTCGACGCTCGGCACTGCACCCTCGCCCATCCAGGCATTGATGCCGCCATCCAGCACCGCGACAGACGCAAGCCCAAGCCCGCGCAGCAGCCACCAGCCGCGGGCTGCCATGGCGCCACTGCAGTCATCGTAGAGCACCACCTGCACATCGGGCTCAACACCGCAGCCGCGCAGCCGCGCTACGAGTCTTGCCATGTCCGGCAGGGGGTGACGCCCGGACCCCGCCACGACCGGCGCGGCGAGGTCTTCATCCAGGTCCAGGTAGTACGCACCCGGGATATGACCCTCCGCGTAGACGCGCCGGCCATACCCCTTGTCCGCCAGGCTGAAGCGGCAATCCAGCAGACAGCAGGCCGACGCATCTCCTGCCAGCAGCTGCCTTAGCTGCTGCGGGCTGACAATCGTGTTAAACATGGCGGCTTCCTTCAGCGTTTTGGCCAGTACCGAGTTAAGCGGTAAGAAAAACGGCCAGCTCTTCGTTCAGCACATCCAGTTCGTTCTGGGCTTTCTGGCGGGCCTTTTTCTTCAGACCCTCCACTTCGGCCGCTTTCTGCGCGATGATGGCCGCCGCCGCCGCGGCCTTGTCGTCGGCGCCGGAAACCTGGTCCAGCAACGGCTTGAGCTGCATAAGAATAGCCCGGCGGCGCCCTTCATCCACTCGCGCCTGCTCTTGCGCGGACTTTTCCTTCTTTTTGGCTTCACTCGCAGCCACCGGCGCCTGGTAGGTCAACGGGCGAATACCCGCGGCAATGCGTACCTTGTCCAGCAGAGGCGCAGCCTTGGCACGGGCTTTCTCGGCGCCCTTGTGCAGCTCCTGTTCAACATGCCCCAGATCCTGCATCAGCTCATTGTAGCGGCTGCGCGGCGCGCTGAGCTTGGCATCGAGGAATTCGAACAGCTGTTTCTTGGCATCTCCCCAGGCAATCCCTTCGAGGAACTGGCGCCGCATGGCCTCGATCTCACCGGCATCGGCAAAGCAGCTGTAAAGCTGAAAGATCGTGTTGCCATCCGGGTCCTTCGGCTCGCCGGGAGCACGCAGATCCGTGGTAATCAGGTTGATCAGCCGGCGCAGTTCATCGCTGGAGCTGAACAGCGGAATCGTATTGTCGTAGCTCTTGGACATCTTGCGTCCGTCGAGCCCGGGAATCAGCTGCGTATGCTCGTCCACCTGGGCCTGGGGCAGGTTGAACAGCGCCTCGTAGTTGTGGTTGAAGCGCCCGGCAATATCCCGCGCCATTTCGATGTGCTGAATCTGATCCTTGCCCACCGGAATGATATCGGCGTTAAACATCAGGATATCGGCCGCCATGAGGATCGGGTAGCTGAACAGCCCCATAGTTACACCGTCGTCCAGATCGCTGTTTCCCGCGTCCCGGTTGGCGTCGGTGGAAGCCTTGTAGGCGTGGGCCCGGTTCATCAGCCCCTTGGAGGTCATGCAGGTGAGTATCCAGGTGAGTTCGGTGATCTCCGGGATATCTGTCTGACGATAGTAGGTCGCTGAATCCGTATCCAGCCCCAGCGCCAGCCAGGTGGCCGCGATCTCGCGGGTCGAACGCGCCACGCGCTCAGGGTCGTGGCACTTGATCAGGGCATGGTAATCGGCCAGGAAGAAGTAGCTGTCCAGCGCCGGGTTGCGGCTGGCGTCGATTGCGGGCTGAATCGCACCCAGGTAGTTCCCGATATGCGGAGTACCGCTCGTGGTGATGCCGGTAAGTACGGTTTTTTTGGTCATGGCTCTGTTATTAACTCTTTAAAAGCCTGCAGAAATGGTTGGCCGCTATGATACACAATTCAGCGCCCGGGGGCGCCTTGGCGGGCGACGCGGCACTGCGGGCTTCGGCCTCCCGCGACGGGGGCCCCGCTTTGACTTTCCCCCGTGCCTGAACAAGACTCCAGAGTGCAGGCACAGAGCGATGCACCGGCCTGCTTGCACCCCCACCCAAGCTTGCATCGCGGGAGTTCAGCATGGATACCTCGCAACACAGCATGCATAACCTGTTCGAACAGCTTGGCCTGCCCAGCACCGAGCAGGACGTCGAGCAGTTTATTCGCATCCACCGGCTGTTCAGCCAGGACATCCGCCTTGATCAGGCGACGTTCTGGACGCCCGTGCAGGCCGCCTTTCTGCGCGAAGCCGTTGATGAGGACTCTGACTGGTGCGAAGTGGTCGATGAGCTCAACACCCGGCTGCGCAATTGAGCCAGGCCCAGCGTCGCCCGGCCCCGGGCAGCGCCCCGTTCAGCCCAGCAATTGCAGCAGCCAGAGTACCGCCATGCCACTGAGCAGGGTGTAGAGAATATTCTTCGTTTTCCATGCCACCAGGGCCGCCACCAGGGCTGCCAGGATACGGGGGTTCGCCAGGGTCAGTTCCGAGTCCGCCGCAGGGTATACCACCGAGGGCAGCACCAGGGCGGCCAGCACACTGGCAGGCACATAGGCCAGAGCCCGGTTCAGTACCGGCGGCAGGCGCAGCTGGCCGTGAAACTGGATAAAGGACAGGCGCAGCGCAAAGGTACCCAGCCCCACCGCCAGAAACAGCAACCACAGCTGCAGTTCACTCATGGTGCGCTATCCTCGCTAACCCGAGAATCGGTTTTTTCCAACCCTGCATCCGCGACTCTACGCGGGCGGCGACACTGGTAGTGCTCCACCAGCAAGCCCGCACCGATGCCGCAGAAAGATGCCACCAGCAGGCCCAGGTTATAGGCCATGCCTGTGGCCAGCACGGCCACCGCCCCACCGACACAGGCTGCCACCAGGCAAGCCCGGTTGCGAACCGACGGCACCAGCAGCGCCAGAAAGACCAGCGGGATGGCGAAATCCAGCGACCAGCTCGCCGGAATCTCGGCCCCCAGAAACACCCCGGCCATGACCGCCAGCTGCCAGGTCAGCCACATACTGAAAGCGGCGCCGGCAAAGAAATAGTGCCCGTACAGCGGCGCCTTGCCGCTCGAAAACTTCAGAATGCTCAACACATAGGCCTGATCGGACAGGACATAGGACATCGGCCAGGTCCAGCGCTTGGGCAGGCCGGCAAAGTGTGGTGCCATCGAGGCGCTGTACATAAGAAAACGCAGGTTGATCACCAGTGCCGTGACAATAATCACCAGCGGAAAGGCATCATTGCGCAACAGCTGCAGCGCCGCCATCTGGGCGGCACCTGCAAAAAACAGCACCGTCATGCCAATGGTCGTCAGCGGAGACAATCCCTGCTCGATCGCGGTGACACCGGTGACCAGCCCGAAGGGGATCACGCCCGGCGCTGCCGGCAGCAGCGCCCGGATACCGGCGTAAAAGGCTTCCTTTCCCGTTGTGTATTGCATAAGCGGCTCTTGAGTGAAGTGCGGCTTACTCTAGCATAAAACGCCCTGGCCACAGGGCCTCTGCGCGGCGCAGAAGACACCAGGCACTCCGGTGCCGAACACAGCCGCCACTGCGCTTTTTTTGCCCAGAAAATCTGCGTATGATCGGGGGCGAATTGAAGCCAAAGATGCCGTACCCATGCTGACAGTAATCTCCCCCGCCAAGACCCTGGATTTCGACACCCCGCCCACCATCGACCGCCATAGCCAGCCGGCCTATCTTGACCAGTCGCAACTGCTGATCGATGAACTGCGCACCCTGGCGGTACAGGATGTCGCCGAGCTGATGAAACTCAGCGACAAGCTGGCCAGCCTCAACGTGGCACGCTATGCGAGCTGGGACAGGCCCTTCAACGCAGACAACGCCAAGCAGGCGCTGCTGGCGTTCAAGGGCGATGTCTACACGGGCCTGGATGCCCAGAGCCTGTCGGCCGAGGACCTCGACTTTGCCCAGTCCCGGCTGCGCATTCTGTCCGGGCTCTACGGCCTGCTCAAACCACTGGACCTGATGCAGCCCTACCGACTGGAAATGGGCACCAAGCTGGGCAACAGCCGCGGCAAGGACCTGTACCAGTTCTGGGGCCCGCGCCTGACTGATGCGCTTAACCAGGAACTGGCGCAGAGCTCGCCGGTACTGGTAAACCTGGCGTCCAACGAGTACTTCAGATCCGTGCAGCCCAAGGCGCTGGATGCACGCCTGATCACGCCGGTGTTCAAGGACTGGAAAAACGGCCAGTACAAGATCATCAGCTTCTATGCCAAGAAAGCCCGCGGCCTGATGGCTCGCTACATCATCCAGAACCGCATTCAGGACCCCGAGCAGCTGCGCGCTTTCGATATCGACGGTTATCGTTTCGCGCCGTCCATGTCACAGGGTGATACCTGGGTCTTTATCCGCGACCACGCCTGAACACGCAGCAGAGGAAAACCATGCAACAGCGCACACTCGGTCCTTTTGAGGTTTCGGCCATCGGCTTTGGCTGCATGAGCCTGTCCCACGGCTATGGCCCCGGACCCGATGAGGACAGCGCCATCCGCCTGCTGAACCAGGCACTGGATGCGGGCCACACGCTGCTCGATACCGCCGCTCTCTATGGCTATGGCCAGAACGAAAGTCTGCTCGGCAAGGCGGTGATGCACAGGCGTGACGAGTTCGTGCTGGCGAGCAAGTGTGGCATTTTTCGCAACGCCACCGGCGAGCGGGAAATCAACGGCCGCCCCGAGGTTCTGAAAAAGACCTGCGAAGACAGCCTGCGCCGCCTGAAAACCGAGGTCATCGACCTCTACTACCTGCACCGCTGGGATAAACAAGTGCCCATCGAGGAAAGCGTCGGCGCCCTCGCCGACCTGGTAGATGCCGGCAAGATTCGCGCCCTGGGCCTGTCGGAAGTGTCGGCACAGACCCTGCGCAGGGCCCACGCCGAGCACCCGATCAGCGCCGTGCAGAGCGAGTATTCACTCTGGACCCGCGAGCCCGAAATCGCCGTGCTGCAGGCCTGCAAGGACATTGGCGCCGCCCTGGTCGCGTTCAGCCCGCTGGCCCGCGGCTTTCTGACAGGCAGCCTTGAAAACCCGCAACAGCTGGCTGAGAACGACCTGCGGCGCAGCATGCCGCGTTTTAGTTCGCAGAACTACCCGGCCAACCTCAAGCTACTGGACGAATACCAGCGCATCGCCCGCGAAGCGGGCTGCTCCATGGGGCAGCTGGCACTGGCCTGGCTATTGGCCCAGGATGAGCACGTGATTCCGATACCGGGTACCGGCAATAGCGCGCACCTGCAGGAAAACAGCCAGGGCGCCGGCATCGAGCTGTCGCCGGAACTTCTGCACCGGCTCGACGACCTGATCAACCCCCGCACGGTACAGGGAGCACGCTATAACGCGGCAACCCTGCTGGAAATCGATACCGAAAGGTTCTGAGCCGACGCCGGCCACCCGGGAAGGCGCGTTTCACGCCAGGCGCTCCCGGGCGAAGAACCACTGACTCGCCGCCACCAGCACAATCAGCAGATAAATGCGCGCCAGGTTATGGACGGTTACAAAGGTGGCGTCCAGCGACAGGGATAACGCCACCAGGCTCATTTCCCCCTCACCACCGGGGGCAAACGCCAGAAAGGCTGAAACCCGATCGATATCGGTTAGCCCCTGTACCAGCCAGGCCGCCCCCAGCGCAATAACCATCGTCAGTACAAAGGCCGCCAGACCGGTACCGACCCAGTGCCGCACCTGGGCCCAGCTCAGCGGCATGAAGCGGCACCCCACCGATGCCCCCAGCACCACCAGTGCCGCATCCAGCAGCAGCGGCGGCAATGTGCCGTGCACCAGTCCAGTGCCAAAGAGCACCGCTGTCGTCAGGGCGCCACCGGCCATTTCAGCGGCGGGAACCTGCAGCCTGCGCAGCAGCGCAATAACCACCACATTGGCCAGCAGCAAGCCCGCCACATCCGCCAGGCCCAGGGTTTCGTGCAGCACCTCCGGCTGGGGCCGCAGGTCACCGCCCAGCACGGACGCCAGCAGCGGCGCGCACATGACCAGCAGGAAAACCCGCAGTGACTGCAGCAAGGCAACCGTGCGCGAATCAGCCCCTGAGCCCTGGCTGGCCAGCACCAGGAAGCTCAGAGCACCAGGCGCTGCCGAGTAGAACGCCGTGGCCCAGTCAAAACGCCCCGCGTAACGATAGAACAGCGTGACGACCAGCGTCAGAAACGGCACATAGATCAGTACCAGCAGGAGTGAATAGCGCCAGTCCAGCAGCTGTTGCGCAATATCGGACGTCACGCCGGAGCCCAGGTAGACCCCCAGTACCGCCAGAAACAGATTGCGCAGCCCCGTCGGCACCGCCACATTCTTGCCAGCCACGGCCAGCCCGCCGGTCAGGCACATGGCCCCCAGCATCCAGGGCAGCGGAATGGCCGCGAGCCAGGCCAGATAGCCGCCCAGGGTTGCGAGCAGCAGAGTGATAAGGGTTTTACGCATGTCGGCCGGTCCTGGGCGAGAGTTCTGTGCCGCACGACGGCGACAACGAGCAGTGATAGGTCTGGATCCGGCATAAAAAAGCACCGCTGACATGATCAGCGATGCTTTTCCTGAAGCCGCCTGACACAACACCGTCAGGCGAAGGCTCTTATGACAAAAGGCTCTCCTTGGGAAAAGAGACAGCCTTCAGCGCCTGGCGCCCCCTGCGCTTTCCAGCATTTCAGGCCTGGACTCCACGTAGGTGAAGTAGACACTGCATTTGGCCAGCGAGCGTATACATGCATTCAGAAAGGTTTTCATTCATCGGACCCTTGTTATTTTTTTGGGCCCCGCCACCATGGCCGCGGGGCACTGGCGCAACTATATAATGGAATTTCGGGCGGTGCCAGCAGGTCGCACCCGATCGCCGGAGGTCACTGCAACCTTCAGCTGCGCGGCAGTTGCAGTTCGACTTCAAGACCGCCACCGGGGCGATTGCGCAGCCGGATTTCGCCGCCGTGGGCATGGGCGATGCTGCGGGCAATGGCCAGTCCCAGGCCGATACCGCCGGTATCCCGGTTGCGCGAACCTTCGAGCCGTACGAAGGGGTCGAACACCCGTTCAAGGTCCGCCGGTGCTATGCCCGGGCCCCGGTCCCGCACAAATATCTGCAGTTGCTGGGCGTCCTCGCGGATCTCAACCTCGGCGCTGCCACCGTAGTGACAGGCGTTTTCGATCAGGTTGCTCAGGGCACGGCGCAACGACACCGGCCGGCACAGGAACGGCATGCGCAGGTTGTCGTCATAGGTGATGTTCAGCCCCAGCGCCTGCAGGTCATCACAGAGGCTGCCGATCAGGGCCGCCAGATCCACATTGCGAGAGTCTTCCTGTACCGCATCCTCCCGCGTGAAGGCCAGGGTGGCATCGATCATGCCCTGCATTTCGCCGAGAATGCACAGCATCTTGTCCCGCTCGGGCCCGCCTGGCAAAAATTCGGCATGCAGGCGCAGGGATGTCAGCGGCGTGCGCAGGTCATGGGAAATAGCAGCCATCATCTGGGTGCGGTTGCGCACAAAGCGCTCGAGGCGCTCGCGCATGCGATTGAATGCCCGCATGGTATGGCGCATGTCCTGCGGTCCCTGCTCGGCGATGACCTCGGTGGTCTCACCCCGGCCGATCCGATCCGCCGCCTGAGTCAGGGCCGCCAACGGTGCCGTGACATGGCGCACGATCAGCACCACAACTGTCACCGTGAGGGCAAAGAGCCCCAACGCCACCAGCAGCGGGCCTATCCAGCTCGGCAGGTTGGTGGGGGACAGCAGTACCGCATTGAGCCAGAGACCATCGGGGCGCTGCAGCGAAACCGTCGCCAGCGGCAGTCCACCGTTGGCATCAAACAGCAGGTTCGGCCTGAGCAGGTTCTGCACCCAGCTGTAGCACCAGTAGTAGCGCGGGCTGATGGACAAGCGCGTTTGCGCCGGCGCGGTGCTCGCAAGATCCGCCAAACGCCGATACAGCGGATGGTCCGGCGCGGTGCGCTCGGCAGGACTCGCGGCAGCATCAGCCTCGATGGCGAAACGAAAACGGGTGCTGGTAACGGAGCTCAGCATCTGCTGATGCAGCGCCACCGGCGTATCGCTCAGCAGCCGCTCCATCGCCGCACTGCGCGAGACCAGGTCTTCCATCTGGCTGTGGCGCACAGCACGACTGCGTTCCTCGAAAAAAATGTACACCGTGGTGGCGTTGACGATACCCAGTGCCAGGATCAGCAGCACTATGACCCGCCCCGGCAGGCTCTGGCGCAAATAGCGCATCACCGTTCGGTTACCTCCACACTGAGCATGTAACCGCCGCCCCAGACCGTCTTGATCAGCACCGGATTGCCGGGATCCTGCTCGACCTTGCGCCGCAGGCGGCTCACCTGGTTGTCGATGCTGCGATCAAACACGTCGGCCTGGCGCCCCCGGGTCAGATCCAGCAGCTGCTCGCGACTCAGTACCCGGCGCGGATGGGCCAGGAAGGTGGACAACAGCTTGAATTCCGCCGTGCTCAGAGGCACCGCCACCTCGTCGTGCCCCACGAGTTCACGCCGGGCGACATCCAGCCGCCAGCCCGCAAAGCACAACTGCTCCACCGGGACAGCCTCGCGCTGCGGCGGCAGCGCCTCGGTGCGACGCAGCACGGCCTTGATACGGGCCAGCAGCTCACGGGGGAAAAACGGCTTGGTCAGGTAGTCATCGGCGCCCATTTCCAGACCCAGCACGCGATCGGTTTGCTCGGCCATCGCGGTCAGCATGATGATGGGGACCTGGCTGTGCTCGCGCAGATGACGACAGAGTGCCAGGCCGTCCTCACCGGGCATCATCAGGTCCAGAACCACCAGATCAATAGCGCTGTCTGCCAAGCGTTTTTTCATTTCCTGGCCGTCCCGCGCCGTGCTGACCCGCATCTCGTACTGCTCAAGATAGCGCGCCACCAGGTCGCGAATTTCCTGGTGGTCATCAACAACAAGGATGTGAGGCGTCGAGTTCATGCAATTTCGGTCGATAAGGGATTCTGGGCCAAGCTTACCCCCTGCTTCGGCCACGGGCGAACGGAAAATGTATCAAAGTATGTCAGCAGGAGCCGTTGCGACAAAGCGCGACAAATCACCCCCTGGCTGAAAAACTTTGTACACACAATGCGTGCTTAATGGGTGCTCTTACTGAATTTCATTTGCAAAGGCCGAGGCGCACGGATGTCATCGCTGTTGAATAACCCTGCCATACAGAGCTCGCTGCTCCCCCTGCTGCTGGCACTGGGCCTGACCGGCCTGATTCGCGCGGCATTCGGCCCGCAGCTCGGCGGGCGCCTTGCCTGCGCCGCGATCGCCATGGGCTTTATGGCCAGCCTGGTACTGATTCAGGCACCGGTATTCCCGCCGCGTTCGGCATCGCAGAAGCTGCCCTACCTGGTTGTGATCGCACTGGCGCTGGGCCTGGTGCTCGACAGCCTGAACCTGCGCGCCCGTGCGGTATCGATGGCGGGAATACTGCTGTCCCTCGGTGCACTGGGGTGGCTGCTGGGAAGTCGTATCGACCGAATCGACCTGGCCGGCTGGGCATTGATACTGGTGCTCATGGCCTTTGCCCTGCTGGCAAACTGGCGCATTACCGCAGCCGCGGACCGGATCGACGGCAGTATCATGCTGCTGCTTGCCAGCGGTGGCGTTGGCGCCATCAGCCTGGTCGGCGCCTCGGCCTCCATTGCGCAAACCGGTTTTGCCATGATGGCAGCCTGTGGCGGCTTTGTGCTGTGGAACTGGCCACGCCTGCGCTTTGCCCTGGGCGCCAGCGCCTCCTGTGTACTGATCACCGCACTGGTCGCGCTCTGTGCCCAGCTGCTGTTTTTCACCCAGGCCAGCGGCTGGGCACTGCTGATGCTTAGCCCCCTGTTGCTGATCGACAGGCTGCAGGCACAGTTGCCGGGGCTGAAAAATATCACTCATCCAGGACCCAGGGCACTTTGCCTGACGGTCCTGGGCGCGCTGATCTGTGCGATGGCGATCGCCGTGGCACTGCTGTCAGGCAGCCCCAGCGCCTCGGGCTACTGATGGCCCCAAGTGATCTACCGTAAAAATCCAACAACCCAAAGGATCTAGTCATGACGCTGAAATCCCTGCTCGCCACCGGCCTGCTGGCCGCCACCCTGTCCAGCACTGCCGTCCAGGCGGCCCCCGCCAATTACAGCATCGACATGGCCCATACCAGCGCCGTGTTCAATATCAATCACCTGGGCTTTTCCACCATGTTTGGCCGTTTCGGCCAGATGGACGGCACCCTGGTACTGGACACCGACAATATCGAAAACTCCAGCGTCAAGATGGTCATCGACACCGCATCGGTGACGACCTTCCACGAAAAGCGCGACGAGCACCTGCGTTCGCCGGACTTTTTCAATGCCGCCGAGTTTTCGGAAATGACATTTGAGAGCAGCAAGGTGACCAGGACCGGCGACAACACCGCCACCCTGGAAGGCGACCTGACCCTGCTGGGCGTCACCAAGCCGGTCGTGCTGGACATGACCATCAACAAGATAGGCCCGCACCCGTTCACCAAGGCTCCGATGGCCGGTTTCTCGGCCACCGGTACCATCAAGCGCAGCGACTTCGGCATGGGCTATGGCCTGCCCGCCATTGGCGACGAAGTATCCCTGCGTCTGGACGTTGAAGCCGCTCCGGAATAAGACGGCGCTGTCCTGCCTGTGCCGGCAAAGCATGTCGGTACAGGCAACCTGCGTATACCGCGCAACGGCACACCAGGCAGGCCCTGCTGGCTCAGGACGGTTTGCCCTTGCTTTGCTGCATGCTCATCTGCACGATGATGTTGTTCAGCTGGCGAATGCCCCGGGCCATTTCCCGTGACAGGTTGAGCAGCAACAGGCCAAAGGCTTCCGGCTCACTGATATGCAGTTCCAGGAACTGATCCGAGGATATCTCCACCACCCGGGTTTCCTCGCAGGCAACGGCCGTACCCACCCGGTCGTGCAGCCCGATCATGGCCACGAATCCCAACTCTTCTCCCCGCACATGATGACGCGAGAACGCATACTGTTCATCGCTGCAGATATACATCGACAGCTTGCCACTGATCACGACAAAGAAACTGTGAACCCGGTCGCCGGCCCGGAACAGCACCTCGCTCTTGTCGAGTTGCCACACCTTTCCTTCAGCCAGCAGCCGTTGCACCGTGCTGTCGGGCAAGGCGCCAAAGGTCGACATCTCCCTGAAATGACTCGCTCCCAATGTGTGCCAGAGTGCCTGGCCATCAATGGTTTTCATGCAACAACCTGCAACTGTATGGAGAGACCGGTCAACGGCAAGGCGCCGTCAACCCTCCAAATCTTCCATCCCTGCTTCAAGCGTACAACATTGGCCCAGCCACGGCATTCACCACGGTGATCAGCCCCAGCAACAGATTAATGCCGACAAAGCGACGAATCTGGTTGAGCTGGGTTGCAGCCAGGGGCCAGTCCGATGCGCCCACCGCCTTTTTCAGACGCTGGTAGGGAGCAAAGTACAGGTGCAAAAAAAGCGCGACCATCAGATATCCCGTGACCAGCATGACATGGATGTGCAACCCCACCCTCGCCATGCCGCCCATCAGGGCAATCATGCCGTGCCCGCTCACCACCAGGGTAACGACAGCGACCCAGACCCAGACAAAGAAACGACTGAACAGGTGACACCAGAGCGTCAGCCGTTGTGGCGGTTCCAGTACCCTGGCCGCTACCGGACGCAGGCACTGGTACGCGAAAAACATGCCCCCCACCCAGATAACGGCGGCAAGCAGGTGCAGACTAAGGGCCAGAGGCATGGATGGATGTCCTGTTCGGTTTTATTGACTGCTGATGGGAACACAGAATGCCGCTGCCGGGAAGTGCCGGCACGGCACGACCCCGAATTAAAAGGCGCCGGGGAATGCGGCGCCTTTTCTCATCCAGCCAGGCCCTCGGGAAGGACACCGGCAGTGTGGGCAATCAGTGTATGACCAGGAAAAACACGCCACCACCCCGCTGTACCTGCAGCAACACCGGACCCTGACTCTTTTGCAGTGCCCGGGCAATATCCTGTGTCGAACTGACCTTGATGCGATTGACACTCAACAGTACATCACTGGCCCGCAGTCCATTGGCGGCCGCCATGGAGTCCGGCGCCAGCGCCTTGATCTGGACGCCAGAGCCCTGCGGGTTCGGCTGCAACGTCACGTTCTGCAGCAGCGGGTGCTCAACGCCGCTGGCCCAGTCCGCCGACTCACCGACATCGACCTCCAGCATCAGGGTTTTGCCGTCACGCAGCACCCTGAGCGTCAGGGTTTCGCCGATATCGCTGAAGGCGATGCTGTTGCGCAGCTGACCGGTCGTCGGTGTCGCCTGGCCATTAACGTCCATGATCAGGTCACCAGCCTCGAGCCCCGCCTTGTCCGCTTCGGAGCCTTTTTTGACATCGGTCACCAGCACACCTTTCTGGCCATTGGGCAGTTTGAATGCCTGTTGCAGCGCCGGCGTCATATCCTGAATGGCGACACCGATCTGGCCCCGCTTGACCTCACCATGCTCCAGAATCTGCGCGGCACTGGCCTGGGCCATATTGACCGGAATCGCAAAGCCGATCCCCACATTGCCGCCACCCGGGGCAATGATCGCGGTGTTGATACCCACCAGCTCGCCCCGCAGGTTCACCAGGGCCCCGCCTGAGTTGCCCGGGTTGATCGAGGCATCGGTCTGGATAAAGTCCTCGTAACCTTCAATGCCCAGGCCAGTGCGCCCCAGGGCGCTGACCACGCCGGTGGTAATCGTCTGGCCCAGACCGAAGGGGTTGCCGATGGCCACAACAAAATCACCCACGCGCAGGCTGTCGGAGTCCGACAGGGATACAGCAGTCAGATCATCGGCGTCGATTTTCAGCACCGCGATATCCACCTCCGGATCGCCCCCCACCAGCTCCGCCTGGAAGGTGCGCCCATCCACCAGTGACACCTGAATCTCGTCCGCGCCCTTGATGACATGGAAATTGGTGATAATCGAGCCCTTGCCGGCATCAACGATAACGCCGGAACCGGCACTGGTCTGGCGGCGCCTTGGTCGTGGCCGGGCCTGCTCTTCGGGAAGGTTGAAAAAACGCCGGAAGAAAGGATCCTGCAGCAGCGGGTTCTGCTGCTGCGCCTTGCTGGTGTAGGTGGCGATATTGACCACCGCCGGGTTCACCTGCTCCAGCATCGGTGCCAGAGACGGCAACTCGCGTCCAGACCCATCGGTCATCGGCAAGCCTGCCAGGCTCCAGCCAGACAGGGTGCTCAGCACCAGAATCAGCATATACCTGAGAGTACGCGTCATTGTGAATGGTCCTCCTGCGCGATAAAAAATTCGTTCTAGGCCCTGCACTCGGCGTGCCTGATCAAACTGCCAAGCTGATCAAAGGCATCCGCGACGGCAAGGCCGATAGAGCCATTGCTGACGTAAACATCGCTCTGTTTGCGCCCGGCGGCTCGCATGGATATATGACACTGATAAAGGTGCTTCGGCCGCCCGCCACAGGGCACCTGGTCCAGGACTATATTAACGCGGGTGACCTGGGGTGCCACCTCGGCGAGTCGCTGCAACCGGTGACTGATTTGCTTTTTGGCACCGGCATCCGCGACACCGTGACGAAACAGGGTTGAAGTAATCATAGAGCCCTCCGGGGACAAGGCGCAGCCGTACAGGCGCCGTCCCTGAAAAATATGGAATGCGATGCAATAAATACGGTTGTTGAGCAATCAGAGACTGAGCGATGACCGCGGAGGGGCGCGGATAATGTACAGGCCGGTAATGGACAGCGCCTTAGCCGGCATACAGCAGTGGGCGGGAACAGCCCCCGCCAGGTCGAACAGGGGCGGGATCGCTATGGCTGCAGGCAGCCGGTCCGCACCGCTTACCGGCGTCGGATCCACCACTGCAGCCGGGATACTGATATCAACATGACTGGCCGGCAGAGCCTCGTCGCGGCGCTGCTCGGACGCGTGCGCGCCCAGAGAAAAAAGCAGCAATGTCAGGCTGTAGAGTAATGCCTTCACGTCCGTTCCAGGCTCCGACCATCAGATTAAATACCGGTGCAGATTCAATAGATTGCACGAATCCCAATTAGTTCGGCGCCCGGCGCAATGAAAGTGTTCAGGCCTGGCGGCCAGCGCATCCGGGCTGCATTGCGCAACCAATGCCCGTATAGTGAAATGGCGTCGGGGAACCCTGGCGCGATCAGGCACGCTGTCTTGCAGCGGCTGATGCAGTCCTGCCGGCACCCTTGTCGGCAGCTGCCAACTGGGGGTAAAGCAACCTATGGACGACCGAGTCACGAATATAAAAACACCGGAAAAATGTGAAATATTCGCCAGGAACTGCGCCGACCGCGGTCGAGATGATCTGGCACTGGAAGCCCGGCAGTGGGCCGTGCAGCTGCGGGCCGAAGCCTACGGCGCCGAATCTGATGTCGAAAAGCAAGCCGTTGGCGCCATCTACGCCTATGAAGAAGTCCTCAGCGCCAGAAACGGCAAGAAGACCCGCGCCTCCAGCACCTGGCAGCTGATCAAGCGCCACGGCATCATCAGTGCCGTAGACCGGGCACTCAACCGCCCCGCCGATCCCGAGGGGTACGTTACCCTGGTTGATATGGGTCTGGCGGACTTTGCACTGGAAGCCGTGATTCTTCGCAACCCGGAAGCCTTCAGCGACGACGCAGTGGCAATATCCGAAGCCAGAATGAAACAGTGGACCGCCGCCTGAACGGCTCGGTGCAACTCATTGCAACTGGGGGCTGTGACTTTCCCCTGTTTCGATGTAATTTGACTGCTGTATTTGAAAGGGGTCCAAAGGCCCCGCCAATCTGCGGAGAGAGTTCATGATCAAACTAAAGGGAATTGTCGCAGCCGTGGCAACGGTCTCTGCCCTGGGCAGCAGCGCTGTTTTTGCACAGGATGTTGAAAAGGTAATAGAAGCCCGGCAGTCCTTCATGCAGCTGTATTCGTTCAATCTGGGGCTCGTGGGTGAGATGGCCAAGGGCAATACCGAGTACGACCCGGAGATCGCGGCCAGCGCGGCCCAGAACCTGTTGGCCCTGGCCAAGATGAATAACAGCCAGATGTGGCCCGAGGGCAGCAGCAAGGCGGATGCCGGGCTCGACGAAATGACCCGCGCACTGCCGGAAATGTGGAGCACCTTCCCCAAGGTGCTCGAAAAACAGGATGCCCTCACCAGCGCGCTGGAGAACTTTGCCACCGTCGCCGGCAAGGATCTCGATAGCCTGCGCGGTGGCATGAAGGCCGTCGGCGATGGCTGCAAGGGCTGCCACACGGATTTCCGCGCCAAGAAAGAAGAAGGTTAAGCCCACACAAGCCCCAAGGCTCGCCTGACCCAATGCCCCGGTCCCGGCCGCGGGCATCGGGCATCGGGCATCGGTGACATGTATCGGCAATGCCCTGTTCTACAGGACTGATCACCATGAAACTGTGCTTAAACGTCGCCCTGCTAACGACAGCAGGGATCGCTGCCGGACTCTGGATACTCAGTGCCCCCCAGGCCGCCATATCCGCTAACGCCCTGGTATCGGTGCCGGGCAACCCGGAACGCGGTGCCGCCGTTTTTCACGTCGGTGGCTGTGCATCCTGCCACAAGCCCGCGGACTACGAGCAGACCGATGACGACGGTATACCGCCCCTGGGTGGTGGCCAGCGATTCAGCACCGACTTTGGCACCTTTGTCGCACCCAATATCAGCCCCGACACGGCCACCGGTATCGGCAGCTGGTCCGATGCCGACTTTGCCAACGCCCTGCTAAAAGGCATATCCCCCGAGGGAGAGCACTACTACCCGGCTTTTCCCTACAGCTCCTACAGCCGCATGACGCTGCAGGATATTGCCGACCTCAAGGCCTTTATGGATACCCTGCCGGCGGTTAACCGGGCCAACGAGCCCCACGAACTCGGCTTCCCGTTCTCCGTGCGCCGTGGCCTTGGGCTCTGGAAACAGCTCTACCTGAGAACCGACCCCGTTATCGCGCTGGACGATACCGACACCAGTCTGCTGCGTGGCCGCTACCTGGTGGAAGGCCCCGGGCACTGCGGCGAGTGCCACTCGCCCCGCAACGCCCTGGGTGCCACCGATTACAGCCGCTGGCTCGGTGGCGCCGCCAATCCGGACGGTGACGGCAGCATTCCCAATATCAGTCCCCACGCCAGCGGCCTGGCCGACTGGAGTGAAAACGATATCGCCGAGTACCTGTCGTCGGGCTTCACCCCCGAATACGATGTCGTGGGCAGCTCCATGGCCGAGGTGGTGGAAAATACCGCCAGGCTGTCTGGTTCGGACCGCAGCGCCATCGCCGCCTACCTCAAGGCCATTCCCGCTGTTGCTGCGAAGCCGGATGACTGACCAGACCACGATCCGCTAACCGCCTGCTACGCTTTGCGGGTATCGCCTTACTTTCAGGACGCTGCAGAATGACAGCCTATGCATGACCGTCTGAGATTTATCCTCAACCGCATCAGCGAGCGGCTCTGGGTCAAACCCCTGCTGATCTGCATGTTGTCGATTCTGCTGGTTTTCGTCGCCAAGCTGGCGGATTACACGGACCTCACCGGCCTGGTGCCGGACATCTCACCGACGTCGATCGATACGCTGCTCAGTATTATTGCCTCCAGCATGCTGGTGATCGCCACCTTCGCCGTCGCTTCCATGGTGTCGGCCTATGCCTCGGCCAGCAATACCGCCACGCCACGCACCTTCAGCCTGGTGATCTCGGATGACGAGTCCCAGAACGCACTGTCGGCCTTTATCGGCGCCTTTATCTTCAGCATCGTCGCGCTGGTCGCACTGCAAAATGGCTACTACGGCCGGGCCGGGTATTTCGCCCTTTTCGTGCTGACGCTGCTGGTCTTTGCCATCGTCGTCGTGACCTTCGTGCGCTGGGTGGACTCCATTGCCCGCCTGGGACGCCTGGGCAGCACCGTCAGGAAAGCCGAGCAGGCCGCTGCCAGGGCGCTTGCGCGCCGGCATTGCGCACCCACCCTCAGAGGGATCGCGCTGGCACCTCTGGCTCCCGATGCCCAGCCGGTTTACAGCGACAGCATCGGGTACGTGCAGATTGTCGACCTGGCCGCACTGCAGGCGCTTGCAGCAGCCTCGCAACTGCGTATCAGCCTGTGCTGTCTGCCCGGCAGTTTTGTCGGCCCCGGCCGGGCCCTGGCCCAGGTCTCGCAAGACCCTGCGGCGCAAACGGGTTGCACCACGGAAAATGACGCCAAACCCTGGAGCACGAGCGAGATTGCCTGTGCCTTTCGAGTCCAGCCGGATCGCACCTTCGATGAAGACCCCCGCTTTGGCCTGATTGTACTGGCGGAAATTGCCGGCAGAGCCCTGTCCCCGGCGGTGAACGACCCCGGTACCGCCATCGACGTGATTGGCTCCCTGGTACGGCTGTTCGCCCTCTGGGCACGCCCTGTCAGCGACGAGGAGCGCGGCGCGACCCTGTACGACCGGGTCGCCGTGCCGGAACTGGGACTGCGGGATCTGTTTGACGATGCCTTCACCCCGATTGCCCGGGACGGTGCCGCCAACCTGGAGGTCGCCCTGCGGCTGCAAAAGGCCTTTGCATCGCTCGCGGCCAGCGGCCACACCGAGATGCAGCAGCTCAGCCTGGAGCATGCCCAGCTGGCGCTGGCCCGGGCCGAACAGGCGCTGGCGTTCCCGCCGGACCGGGCGGCGCTGCACCAGGTCACTGCGCACCTGACCCGCAGCTCCTCGGTCCGCCAGGCCTGATCACGACCCTGTCCGCTCAGCCGCCATCTTCCGCTTCGGCCACCCGCCGCGCCTGCCGCTGCAGACGATACATGGAGCCATAGAGGCCGTCGGGTTTGGCCAGCAGTTGCGCGTGGGTGCCGGCCTCGGCAACCTCGCCGTGGGACAGCACCAGAATCCGGTCGGCATGGCGAATGGTGGACAAGCGGTGCGCCACCACCACCAGTGTCACCTTGCCGTGCAATGCATTCAGCGCCTGCTGCACCACCTGCTCGGTTTCACTGTCCACGTTGGCCGTGGCCTCGTCCAGCAGCAGAATACGCGGCGAGGCGGCCAGCGCCCGGGCAATGATCAGCTGCTGGCGCTGGCCGGTGGACAGCCGCGTTCCCCGCTCTCCCAGCAGCGTCTGGTAGCCCTCGGGCATGGCCTCGATCAGGCTGTGCAGATGAGCCTGGCGGGCAGCATCTTCAATCGCCGCCTGGTCAAGATTGCGGCCCATGTCGATGTTGTCCCGGATGCTGGCGGCCAGCACAAAGGGCTCCTGCGGAATCAGGCCGATACCGCCACGCAGCGCATCCTGGCTCAGCCGGGCGATCGGCTGATCATCCAGCCGGATCTCGCCCCCACTGGGTGTGTAGAAGTTCAGCAGCAAATTCAGCAAGGTACTCTTGCCGCTGCCGGTATGTCCCACCACGGCGACGAAACCACCGGCCGGCACCTCAAGCGACAACCGCCGCAGCACCGGCTTGCCGGCCTGATAGTGAAACTCCAGGTTTCGTACGCTGATGGCCCCGGCACTGATACGGGCATCGCCCGCCTGGTAGCGCTGCTCGCCTTCCTGTATCAACTGGTGTACGCGGCTCCCAGCGACCATGGCCTGCTGGTAGAGGTTGAAGCGCTGGGTGATTTCCGCCAGCGGTTCGGTAAAACGACTCAGGTAGTTGAGAAAGGCATAGAGCACACCGACCTCGGCGACGCCACTGACCAGTTGCAGGCCAAAGCCCCAGACCACGGCCACCAGCACCAGCACACTCAGCAGATCAATCGCCGGGCGCAACAGCAGGGCGCCGGCCCGCACGGTGCGCATGCGGGCATCGTAATACTGGCCATTCAGCCCCTCGAACTGCGCCGCGAAACGCTGCTGCTGGTTGCCGGCCTGAATCACCCCCATGCCGGCAATGGATTCACTGATACTGGCATTGATCTCGGACCGCAGCTGGCGCGTGTGCCCCACCGCCGCGCCACTGAGCCGCTGGTAGACATAGATCACGCCCACCACCGCCGGCACCAGGCAGAGCGCAATCAGCATCAGCTGTACATTCAGCAGCCCCATCGCGATGATAATGCCCGCCAGCAAAATGACGTTGGTCAGCACCACCGACAGGAACTGCACGTACAGATCCTTGATGGCCTCGGTATCGTTGGTGATCCGGCTGACCAGTTGACCGGTCATGGCACGGTCGTAAAACGCCATGGGCAGGCGCAAGACATGGGCGAAGACCCGTTCGCGGATATCCAGTACGGCCGCCAGCGCCATGTCACAAAAACGCAGCGTTTGCTGGTAGCGCAGCCAGGCCGCCGCGACCTGGGTCAGCAAGTACCCCAGCAGCAGTAGCAGCAGTCCTCGCAGCTCAAAATCGTTTTGCAGCAGATGATCATCGATAAAGACCTTGAGCAGCAGCGGGCCCGCCACGTCCGCCGCAGTCGCCAGCAACAGCAACAGCAGTGCCTTGATCAGCAGCGGTTTGTCCCGCACCACGTACTCGCTCAGCAGGCGAAAGGCACCGCGCTTGTCCGGCACCGCTTGCAATTCGTCGTCCCCGGCCGCGCTCATGGCTTCGTCTCCTGGTCCCTGGCATCCGGCAACCTGTCCAAGCTCCAGTTGCCATTGGTAGCCGCTATTGAGCACCCATCAGTCTGACCCTGCCTTGATGCACTCATCCTTGCGTCTCCTGGTCCCTGGCATCCAGCAACCTGTCCAAGCTCCAGTTGCCATTGGTAGACGCTATTGGGCACCCATCAGGCCGACCCTGCCGTGATGCACTCATCCTTGCGCCTCCTGGTCCCTGGCATCGAGTGACGCTTCCAATTGCTGATACGCATGCATGCGGCTATACCAGCCATCCTCGGCCAGCAAGGCCGCATGATTGCCGCGCTCCAGCACGCCACCATGGGACAGCACCAGGATCTCGTCAGCATGGCGTACCGCCGACAGGCGGTGGCTGATCAGGATGCAGCTCTGGCCGCCAACATTGCGTCTCAGGTGCCCCAGGATACGCCTTTCGGTATGCACATCCACCGCCGAGAGTGCGTCGTCCAGTACCAGTACCGGCGCCCGGGTCAGCAGCGCCCGGGCGATGGCCAGGCGCTGGCGCTGTCCACCCGAGAGCGTTACGCCACGCTCACCCACCGGCGTCTCGTACCCCTGTGCAAACCCCATAATGTCCTCGTGAATCGAGGCGATACGCGCCGCGTCCTCGATCTCCGCCTGGCTGGCATCAGGCCGGGCCAGGGCGATGTTGTCCCGAATGCTGATGCTGAACAAAAAGGCATCCTGAGGCACGTAGGCAAAGGCGCCACGCACCGCCGCCAGCTCAAGCCGGGCGATCTCGACACCGCCGAGCTCGAGCGTGCCCTGCTGCGCGTCCCAGTACCGCATCAGCAACTGAATCAGTGTGCTCTTGCCGGCGCCTGTCGGCCCGACGATGCCCAGTACCTGGCCCTCCGCCAGGTTCAGATCAATTTGTCGCAGGGCCAGCTGCGGGCTATCGGGATAGCTGAAGCTCAGTTGCTGCAACCGGATAGCCGCCCCGGATGGCAAGTGCGTACCACGCGCCACGACGCTGTCTGGCTGGCGCAGCAGGCTGTCGACGCGCTTGAAGGCCGCGCTGCCGCGCTCCACGATATTAAGCAGCCAGCCAAACGCAAACATCGGCCAGATCAGCTGGCCCAGGTACATGATAAAGCTGGCCAGGGCACCGACGCTCAGCGCCTGCTGCACGATCAGCCAGGCACCGAAACCCACACTCAGCGCCAGCGCCGCCGCCATGCACAGAAAGATCACCGGTTCGAACAGGGCTTCGCTGCGCGCCACCCTGAAGTTGCTCGCCGCCGCCTCCTCGGCGATATCGCAGAAAGCGCGGGCTTCCACCGTTTCACGCCCCATGGCCTTGACCAGCCGGATGCCGGCCAGGGCTTCCTGGGTGCGGTCATTCAGGCGCGAGAACTGCTCCAGCGCCTGCTGAAAGTGATGGTGCACTGCACTGGAAATGCGATAGAACGCCAGTGCCATAAAGGGAAACGGTATCAGCGCCACCAGCGCCAGGCGCCAGTCGATGACCACAAACATCATCAGCAGCACCAGCACGAGGGTTAGCAGGCCATCAAAACCCGACAGCACGCCTTCACCGGCGGCCAGCTCGATGGCATCGATATCGTTAGTGGCACGGGCCATCAGGTCGCCCGTGTTGTGGGCGTTGTAAAAGGCCTGGCCCTGGCGCGTCAGGCGCTGATAGAAACGCGCCCGCAGCAGGTTGCCAAGACGGTAGGAAGTACCAAACAGAATCAGTCGCCAGCCCATGCGCAGCAGATAAACCGCGAGTCCCAACCCCGTCAGGGCCAGCAGGTAATGACTGGTCGGCGTGACGGGCCCGGTATCGGCGGGAGCCTGCAGCAGTGCATCGATGGCGCGGCCGATCAGCCAGGGCACACTCATGTTCAGCACCGCGACGCCCGCCAGCATCAACAGCGCCAGGCCATAGGTACGCCAGTGCTCGCGAAAAAACCAGCCAAGTTGCAGAAATAACGCCATGGGAAACCGGTCTCTGGGCAGGATGGAGCCGCAAGGCGCCATCAATCACTAAAGATGGTCGCCAGCATAACCCGAGACGGTAACATCTCGCAGCCTCAGTCGCCGTATCCGGTCATCTCCAGATAGCCTTCCCCCTGGTGACTGCCGTTCACCTGTACCGGCCCCTCCCAGTAGCTCAGCCGCCCCGGGTTCCAGTAATCGCCGGGCCAGGAGCTGACCTCCAGTTCTATCCCCCTGCCAGCGCACCAACAAGCCGCAGCCTCAGTCGCCGTATCCGGTCATCTCCAGATAGCCTTCCCCCTGGTGACTGCCGTTCACCTGTACCGGCCCCTCCCAGTAGCTCAGCCGCCCCGGATTCCAGTAATCGCCGGGCCAGGAGCTGACCTCCAGCTCTATCCCCCGGCCAGGCAGCTCGACCCGCCAGCGCACCGGCACCGGGCCACGCTGGCTGTCGCGGTAGCCCAGCGGCGCCAGGACGAACTCATCGGCCGCCAGCGCCTGGGCGCTGCCATCGGCCTGTATCAGGCTGGCGGCATAAAACGGTGTCTCCCCCCGCACCCGGAACAGCATCAGCCGCTGGCCATCGTCAAGATGCAAGGCCAGCCAGTCCCAGCCCTGCTGATCCGGCTGCAGCAGCTGACTGCTCCACTCACGATCAAACCAGCCCTGACCGCTGACCTCATGGGTCACGCCATCGACGGTCAGATCACCGCTGACAGCAAGCCCCGGATAGCTGAAATACATCGAACCGCCGCCCTGCACCGACTTGGCGCTAAAGCCATTATCGCCGTGCAGCACCGGCGCCAGGCTCGGTAGCAGGTGCAGCCGGTAGGCGAAATCGTCGCCATGGGCCTGCAGCGTCCAGCCCTGCCCGCCCTCGTGAGACTGTGCATCCCGAGCCGCTGCAGCCAGCTGCCAGTCATCGATCCAGGCGGCGAAGGGTTGCGCCGTCGCCCCCGCCTGGCCGCTGCCACCGCGGGCCAGCCGGGATACAAAGCGGTGCTGCCCGGGCTGACTCAGCGCCGCGTGGGCCAGCCAGAGTTCATCACTGTACCAGCCGACAGGGCGCGGCTCGCCTTCAAACTCCTTATTGCGCCCGCGCGTACTCGCGCGAAACAGCGTCCACTGCACGCCGAAGGCATCCCCCGCCGCACTGTGCAGATTCGCCGTCAAGTACCACCACTCCAGCCGGTAGGCCGGGTGACTGCCAAGGTCCTGCGGCAGCGTGATCCCCGTGCCAGGTCGGGCCTGGGCAAAAACAGCCGTTGGGGCAACCGGCGCGGACAGCAGCCCGGACAGCGCATCGGTCGGCGGCGGTTCGCAACCCGCCAGCAGCATGCAGCCCAGGCAATAGGCGCCGACAGCCCGCTGCCTAGTCATTGCTCAGCGTCTCCAGCCGCACCGGGCTTGCCATCAGCACCCCGGTCACGCCGCCGATCAACAGGCACAGCAACCAGACCTGCAGCCAGTACAGCGGATACAGGTGCAATGGCAGCGCCCAGCCAAAAGCCACCGGATTCACCCTGGCCACCAGCACCCAGGACAGAAAAACGCCCAGCGGCGTCGCCAGCACGGCCAGAGCCGTTGTCAGCAGCATGGCATGGGCGCACAGGCGCCGGCGCAACTGCGCCCGGGTCAGGCCGCAGACGTGTATCCAGGTATAGTGCCGCGCCCGCAGGCGCAACAGTGCATGGGCCATCAGCGCCAGGGCAACCCCGGACAGCAGCAGCGTCAGCCCGCTGAGCGCGGCGGTGATACTGAAGGTGCGCGCAAACTGCGCCCGGGCAGCGCGCTTGAGCGTGGCCTGGTCCCGCAGCCGGCTGCCCGCAAGCCAGTCGTACTGCTGCTCCCAGCGCCGCCAGTCCGGCGGGGCACCGGGCAGCAAACCCAGCACGAAGGTGGTATGGCGCCCGGGTAGCGCCTCGGGCAGATGCTGCAGCGACAGCAGGATTTCCCCGTCCGGACGGCCGTAATCGGCGTAGATTGCCACCACCTGGCGGAGTTTTTCCAGTGCGCCCAGGCGCACCTTGATCCAGTCCCCCAGCTTGATACCCTGGCGTCGCGCCAGCTGCTCATTCACCAGTACCGCCTGCCCCTGCAGCGCCTGCCAGGGCTGCGGCACCGAGGCCAGAAACGCCCAGCCCTGCGCCTGTTCGGCCATTGTATCCACTGCCAGTACCTCCACCGCCTGCTGCTCGACCAGGCCCCGGCCCCGCACCCGGGGTTGCACAAGGGCCACCTGCGGCAAGGCCTGCAAGGGTTCGAGCCAGTCCTGCAGTTGCACCGCGCGCCCCGGGTCCAGGTAGAGCTCGCCCTGCAGACGCTGCTCGAGCCAGCGCACGAAGGTCGTTTCAAACCCCGCCACCATCGCCTGGATACCGATGGCAGAGGCAATGGCGAATGCCAGCGCCAGCAGCGGCAGGCGCAATAAACGGCACTGGGCCTGCAGCTCCGAACAGGACCATTCCAGCAGCACCCGGCCCTGCCGCTGCAACACTGCCTGCAACGCGCCCAGCAGTACGCCCAGCAGGCGGGGCAGCAAGAGGCCTGCGCCCAGCAGGCAGGCGCCGGTCGCGGCAAAGATCAGCCACAAGGATGTCGCCAGCCCCAATCCCAGCCCCCCGGCCTGCATCAGCAACACACCGGCGATCCAGCCCCAGGGGCCTTCGCCACCTGTGGCCCCCGCGCTTCGCTCGCGGGCGCGCAGCAGCAAGATATCGCTACAGGCCCAGCCGAGCAGCACCAGCAGCACAAGCGCGGCCTGCAGCCAGAGTGCCCCGGCGCTCAGCCCGGCCCCCAGTCTCTGGACACCGAACAGACCTGCAAGAGTGCCGCGAAAGCCGTCGGCCAGCAGCCCGGCCAGCACAGTCCCGAGCCACACCCCCAGGGCGCCGCCAAGCACACAGAGCAGCAGCATTTCGACGACCAGGTATAACCGCAGGCGCCACAACGGCACCCCGTGACGATAGAGGACATCCAGGCTTCGCCGGCGCTGCTCCATGGCAAACAGATAGACCGCCCGCACCAGCAGTGCCGCCACCAGCAAACCCAGCCAACCCAGTGCCTTTAGGCTTAACAGAAAGCTGCGCGCCAGCGGCGCCGATGAAACGCCGTACTCATGCAGGACCGCTTCGTACTCCGGCGGCAGGGGCCCGGAGAGGGGCGCGGGCAGCAGCAGCTCAAGCCGGCTGTCATGCACCTGCCGCTCGGCCAGGCGCGCGATGGTACCGATATCGCCGAGCAGCAGGTCGGCCGGCAACTGTGCCTGCTCGTACAGTGGATACTCGGCGACAGAGGCCTGTTGCCGCCAGCGCTGCAAGGTGGCGGTGGTCCCCCAGAGCCCCAGGGAGGCGCCCGCCGATGCTTGCGTCATCTGCTCCCGGGCGCTGTCGAGCATCGGCGCCATGCCGGGTGCTGGCACCAGGCAATCGGCCGTCAGCGGATCGACACCCAGCAGGCGTAGCGGTGCCTGCCTGGCACCCGGCGCTGCGTCCTGCGTAACAAGCAGATGCAGCCGTGGCGTGACACAGAAGCCCGCGCGGCGCAGGCGGGAAAAGTCAATGATGGCCAGCGGGCTGCCGTCCAGGCGCTGTACCGACAGCTGCGGCGCCTGGGCCTGCAGCGCGGCTTCGATGGCCGCGGCGCCGCGACCGGTCAGGGACTGTATCCCGCTCCAGAGCATCGCGGCGCAGGCCAGGATCAGCAGCAAGCCGAGCAGCTGACCGGGGTGGCGCTGGTAGTGACTCAGATAAACGCGCCCCAAGGGCAGGTGCGGCACACTCATGGGCGCAGTGCCCCGTTGCTCAGTTCCAGCACCCGGTCGCAGCAGCGCGCCAGCGAAGGGTTGTGCGTTACGATCAGGGCCGTCAGGCCGCGCTCGTGCATGGCCTCGAAGAACAGCGGCATCACCCGCCGCGCACTGGTTTCGTCGAGACTGCCGGTGGGCTCGTCGGCCAGTATCAGTTCAGGCTGAACGGCAAAGGCACAGGCCAGTGCCGCCCGCTGGCGCTGACCGCCGGACAGTTGATCAGGATAGCGCTGTGCGACCTCGGCGATACCCAGCGCCCGCAGCAGCCCGAGCGGCTCGACCTCAAGCCCCGCAAGCCCGGCCCGAAAGGCTATATTGCGCACAACGTTAAGCGTCGATACGAGATTGCCATCCTGGAACAGGGTCGCGACTCGGGTACGACGCAGGCCCGCCCAGGCGTTGTCGCTGAGCCCCTGACAGGGCTGCCCAAACAGCTCCAGCGTCCCCTCATCCGGCCGTATCAGGCCGTTTAGCAGATTCAGCAGGGTCGACTTGCCACAACCGGAAGGCCCCATGATCGCCACCGACTCGCCCGCTGCGAGCTCGAAGCACAGCCCGCGCAGCACCTGGACGCGGGTTTGCCCGCGGCCATAGTGCTTGCAGATCCCATCCGCCCGTATCACCAGTTCCGTCATTGCCATCCACATCCCAGCATCGCACTCAGTATAGAGCGCGGCGCCCGCGATGCCGCCTCGGCATGCAAAGGATCGGGGTTTCACCCCCGCCAGCCAAATACGCTACCTTCTGATAGGCTTTAGGCAGATGTCTACTGTTGAGGAGACCGCCATGCACAACACCGCCCGCCTGCGTGAGTTTGTCCAGGCCTTTACGGCACTGGTAAACGAAACAGACGACGAAGCCCGCCTGCTGGATGCCGGCGAGGTGCTGCTCGCCGATCTGATCCGTCACGATGACTGGCTGCCGGAAGCCTACAGCGAGCCAGGGCTCACCGAATACCGCCAGTACCTGCTGCACTGCGATCCGCTGGAGCGTTTCTCGGTGGTCAGTTTTGTCTGGGGGCCGGGGCAGTGCACCCCCATACACGATCACAGGGTCTGGGGCATGGTCGGCGTGCTGCGCGGCATGGAGCGTTGCGAAGAGTTTGCGCCTGATCCGCAAAGCGGAAAACTGCTGGCACTGGGCACGCATGAGCTGCACCCCGGCAGCATCGACCTGGTATCACCGCGCATTGGCGACATTCACCGCGTCTCCAACGGCCTGAGTGACACCCCCTCCGTCAGCATCCATGTCTATGGCACCAACATCGGTGCCCACCGCCGCCACCTTTACGACCCCGCCAGCAGCGACCAGCAGCCCTTTATCTCCGGCTACGCCAACGGCGAAATCATTAACCTGTGGGATAAATCGGATGAATAGCCCGTCGCTGTGGCTTGGAACCCCTGAGCGGTTCTCAAATTGCTTGCCAGGCAGAATAGAGCGCAGCCGAAACAGATAGCGGCTGTATATTGTTACTGCTAAATTTGCGAGACAGCGCCATGAAGCAGAAAGGGGATAGATACCGTGCAGGCTGATGAGTTTGGCCCCGCCGCGAACCGCCACAGGGCCCAGGACAGCCACGGGACACACGCGCACAGTGCCGGGCGTCCCGTGCCCGCAACGGCGATCGCCCGCTATCAGTACACCCTGTCCGCGGTCTTGGTAGCGTTCGTCGTCACAGCCGTCGGGCTTTTTCTGCTGACAGACTCACGCATCAGCGATCTGGAGGCCCGCCTTGGCGCCCAGATTGCCCTGGCCGCGACAGCGCCAGCTCCCGTCGACAACGGCAACCAGCTAGCCTTCATCAACGAGGTCAATGACCGACTTGACGGGCTGCAAGCCGCACTGGATGAACTCCAGACGCAGTCCGGCGCCGGCAGGGAACCGGACGCACCCGTGATAAATGCAGACTCTGGTGGCCCCCTATCCAAGACCGAAGCCAAGACCGCTGCCCTGGCGGAGCCGCAAGAAACTGACGTGGCCGCCACTAAGCAAATAACGGCCCCAGTGCAGCCAGTGAAGGACACCTGGTTAATCAATATTGCCTCATTTTCCCAGCGGGCATCCGCGCAACTGCTGCAAGGCAAACTGGAGGCGCTGGGCAGGAACGCCACCACTGAGCCGGTCAACCTGAATGGCAAAGCCCTCTATCGCGTGCGTGTCACCGGCCTGCCGGACCGCAAAGCCGCCGAGGAGGAGGCCCTGCGCCTGCAAAAGACACTGCAGCTTTCGGGCTTCTGGGTTGCCAAAGACCCCGGCGGACGCGACGCACAATAGAGCCCGTTGCTAAAAGAGGACGACAAGCTGGCAAAGGTGGCGCCGTGCCTGGCCTTGGCGATTGCCGGGCAGTTTCCGAGGATCCGCTCAGGCCGGCCCGCTCTCATCCAGCTCCAGCATCTGTGCAAGTCGCACCAGCTCTGCCAGGGACCCTGCCTGCATCTTTTCCATCACATTGGCTCGATGCAGCTCCACAGTACGGGTACTGAGATTCAGTTCGTGCGCGGTCACCTTGTTCATTTTTCCGGCGACCACTGCTGTCATGACTTCCCTTTCCCGTGGTGTCAGCGCCGCATAACGCTGCTGCAGCTGCCCCCTGACCGCAATCTCCGCACGTCTCTCCAGGTCCCGCCTGACCGCGCTCTGCACCTTGTCCAGCAGACGCTGGTCGCTGAAGGGTTTTTCCAGCAGGTCCAGTGCGCCCTCCTGGATCGCCCTTACCGCGGTGGGCACATCGGCGTGTCCGGAAATAAAAATAAGTGGCATATCCGCACCCATGGCGTTCAGTTTTTCCTGCAGTTCCAGGCCACTCATGCCCGGCATGCGAATGTCCGCCACGATGCAGCCAGACCATTGCGGCCGGTAACTGACCAGAAAATCCAGCGCATTACTGAAGGTCTCGACCTCCAGGCCAATCGAGCGAATCAACATCGACAGCGCGGCGCGAACATCGCTTTCATCATCGATTATGAAGACACGCGCCTGATCCGAATTCATGCTCCTCCTCCCTCGCCCACCAGCGGCAGCGTCAACTGAAAGCAGGCCCCCCCCTGTGGATGATTAAAGCCGCCGACCCGTCCACCATGGGCCTCAACGATTGACTTGCAGATAGACAGGCCGATGCCTATGCCCATCGTTTTGCTGGTGACGAAGGGCTCGAACACCCGGTCGAGCAGTTGCGAGTCGATACCGGGCCCCTGGTCCAGTACGCTGATCTGCAGTTCCCGCGGCGCGCTGTGGTGGGCTCTGATACTCACCTTGCCGGTGCGCCCCGCGGCTTTCATGGCGTCCCGGGCGTTGCAGAGGTAATTCAGAATGACCTGTTCAATCTGGGTAACGTTGATGCGGACCGGCGGCAAAGGTTGCTCACACTCAAGCTGGATTTCGATAGCGTCGTCCCGCAGTTCCACCCGCGCCAGGGTAATGGAGTCCTGCAGCACCTGGAAAATATCCGCCATCACCAAGTCCGGTTCGCCCTTGCGCAGAAAGTTGCGCATCTGCTGAATGATATCCCCGGCCAATTCTGCATTGGCGGCCACGCGCTCCATTGCGTGGCGAATTTCGGCGACATCGGTGGTTTCACTGCCAAGCAACCTGAGGCAGGCCTGAGAATAGGTCAGGATCGCGCAAAGGGGCTGATTGACCTCGTGGGCAAAGGCAGAGGCCATCTCGCCCATGGAGCTCACCCTAGACAGGTGGGCCAGATCCTGCAAAACCTGGCGGGCATTCTCTTCCGCCTCGCGGCGCTCGGTAATATCACGGCCAACGGCTATGACGCTGTGAAGGGCACCTTGCTCCATGGCGGCCTTCAGCGACCAGGAGAGCCAGCGCTCGCCTCGCTCCGTATCAACCCTGTGCTCGAACTCCCCATGCTGCCCGGGAACGCCAAGCTGGCTCCAGCAGGCCCTGGCATGCAGCTGATCCGAGGTCTGAACCAGGTCAAGCAAGGGCATTCCCATCAGCGAAGCCTCAGTGCGGGCGAAAAATTCACACAGCGAGGGGCTGGCAAACTTAAACCGGCCGTCGGAATCCAGCTGGGCCACCAGCTCTTGCTGATTCTCGACCAGCAGACGGTATTTCTGCTCCTGCAGGCGAAGGTTGCGCGTAGCCTGCATCCGTTGCAGTTCGGCACTGGCCCGGGCGCAGAAGATATCGAACACCGCCTTGTGGTAGAAGCCATCCGGCATGGCTTGTGAATCAAAAAAGGCCATATGGCCGATCACCCGCTGATTATCGGCGTCAAAGATTGGCACCCCCAGATAGCTCTCGGCCCCGGCATCCTTGGGATAGCGCTCAGTCAGCCGACTGGCATAAAGACAGACGCGCCCTTCCTGAACCACCTTCTCGCAGGGAGTATCCGCCAGGTCATAATCAATATTTCCGGTAAAATCACGATGCGTCCAGTACGCCAGGGTATGCACCCGAGTGGTAGGAAAATCCAGGCATTCGGTGATCAGGGCGCCGTCCACATTGAGTACTTCAGCCAGCGACCGGGCCAGAACGCGAAAAAACTCGCTCCCGGTACTTTGCGCGGTGGTGCGGGCCACCAGCTGCAGCAACCGCTCCGCTTCGCTGCTGGCCACCATGGGCTGAACGCAGGCACATAGCTGCATCTGCCCGCCGGCCTGGATGCGGCCAAAGCGGATATCGACCGGGGAATGCCCACCACTGCAATCCACCAGGTGGCACTGAAGCCTGGCACTGCCCTCGGCCATCGTCTGCTGCCAAAGCGCAGCAATCCGCTCGTCGGTCAGTTCCGGAATCAGATCCGTCAGGGGGGATACGAAGAAAACCGAGTCATCGTAGCCGAGCAACCGCAGCATTTGCGGGCTGACGTAGACCAGCTCTGAGGTGTCATTAAAGCGCAAAGCAGCATTAAGGTTAGGCGCAGCCGATATCATCTGGAGACTCCCAGCTCGAGCTGTAAGCCGGAATTTGGAACAGGTACCCGTTCAGGCTGAAGCAATAGCTCAATGGAAAGGAAATTCTGATCCGGCTCTTCTCAGTATAATGCCCAACCCTATTTATGCTGCGGCAGCTCAGAACTCCGCTATGACGACAATGCCACCTGCCGGAGATACTCGGCCGCCTGGGCACGGCTATAGAAGCGTTCATTAAGAACAAAACCGGAAATAACGGCCACCCGGATCCGACGGCTCTGCCCCGCCTCGCTCACCACGAGCGCGGCCGGCAGGCCATCCAGCAGATGGATGGGAGCTGGCCGCCCATCGGCAAAACAGGAAAGGTAAATACGACCCGTCAGCGTATCCAGAAAGGCCGGGCGAAACCCCTGGGCGCGGTTGTTCTGACTAATACCACCGGTACCGCTGAAGTGGGCGTTTTCCCGGCTCAGTACTCTGTGACTGAGACGGCTATGGGTGGGCACTGGATTCAAGGCTTGCATGATCGGCCTCCTGCTGTGGCCGGGTTCAAGCGGATACTGAACCCGATATCGAATGTATGACCTGTATTCCAAGATACCCGCCAAACCCGCCCCGCATAATCCGTTCTCCTACCTGCCGCTTTGCGGTTACTACCTGTGCCATGGAGCAGAACCGGGTCAACCCGGGCTGCTGTCGGCGCCCGTATACGAATTTTCACGCCAAGACGCCAATTCGGGGAAAAATCACGGCGCCACCCCGAATCCCACCCGCCAGTAAACAAGGCGCCCGAAACTCATTTTACTTTTTATTTTTCATCAAGTTACAAACATAAATCGGCACTTGAAACCACACCCATACCGTAGCACCCGAGGCGCGACCTGCGGTTTTCCACAGGTACGACAGGTGGCATTGCGAATGCCAGGACAGGAACGATTTCTTCAGACTGGCTTCCATGGCATCGACGCCTGAACAGGTCAGCCATATCCCCTACAGACCCCTGAGGAAACAGACAATGAAAGCTTCTACTCAACTGATCAGCGCCGCCGTTTTTGCACTGTCCACTGCCGGCATTATCAGCGCAGGCACAGCACTGGCAGAGGAACCCCAGTTCGAAAAATGCTACGGCATTGCCGCCGCTGGCAAGAACGACTGCCAGACCGCAACCAGCTCCTGCGCCGGCACTTCCAAGCACGACCGACAAACCGATGCCTTTATCGCCGTACCCCAGGGCACCTGCAGCAAGATCGCCGGCGCCACCCTTGAAGCCAAGTGAAACTGGCTAGCCTGGCCCGGCACCGGGTCAGGCTCTGATCCAATCCACCGGTAGTGGCCCGGGCCTGTTCCGGCCACTACCTGCAGGAGAACGCGACCATGACCCATTCCAACGCCCATCGCGCAATTTCGGCCAGCACCGGTTCACCCCTTTTTACCCGCACCCTGTATTGGACGCAGCAGTGCACCCATGGACTGAATTTGCTTAGTCCTGCCGTAAGCCTGCTATTCCGGTTCTGGATCGCCGCCATTTTCTGGAAAGCGGGCATGGCCAAGATTGCCAGCTGGGACGCCACCCTCTACCTCTTCACATACGAATACAGCGTTCCGGTTCTGTCGCCGCAGCTCGCAGCCTGGCTGGGCACCGGCGTGGAATTGCTGATGCCGGTACTGCTTGCCCTGGGGCTGGCGACCCGCTTCAGTGCCCTGACGCTGTTCCTGTTCAACATCATCGCCGTCCTGTCCTACCCCAGCCTGAACGAGGTGGGCATTCAGCATCACCAGTACTGGGGATTGATGCTGCTGGTGCCGTTGTTCTACGGGCCAGGGCTGTTTTCGCTGGATGCGCTGATACAGCGTTATCTGCGCGCCAGATCCGCCATGCCGCAGGACCGCTAAATCAGCCTGAACCCTCAATAGCTCATAAGGAGGCGCCAGATGAACGGTCTGATGCCCAACCAGAGTACAGCGGCCTCCAGTCGGGCGATTCCGACCGAAGCCGGTATAGGCCTGCGAGGTCCGCATATGGAGGCGCTGCTGCAAAGCCTTCCCGCTGTCGGCTGGCTAGAAGCCCACTCAGAGAATTATTTCGGCGGCTCCGGGGTTCCGCTTTATTACCTGCTGCAAGCCCGTGAGCACTACCCGGTCAGCCTGCACGGTGTAGGGCTGTCCCTCGGCTCAACCGATCCGCTGTGCAGGTCTCACCTGGCGCGGCTGCGACAACTGATCGACCAGGTGCAACCGGGCCTGGTATCGGAACACCTGAGCTGGGGGTCGGTATCCGACATACATTTCAACGACCTGCTGCCCCTGCCCTACACCGAAGAAGCGCTGGATCATTTCTGCCAACGGGTCAGCCAGGTACAGGAGGCCCTGGGGCGTACACTGCTGATTGAAAACCCTTCCAGCTACCTGCGTTATCGCCACTCGACCATTGCGGAGTGGGAATTTCTGGACGCCATCTGCGAGCGCACCGGCGCCTTGCTGTTGCTGGATATCAACAATGTCTTTGTCAGTGCCTTCAATCACGGATTCGACGCCCAAACCTACCTCAAGGCGATTCCAGCCAAACAGGTGGCAGAGATTCATCTGGCGGGCCACAGCCTGAAACAGTTCGAGGACGGCGCGCTGCGGATCGACGACCATGCCTCACCGGTCTGTGAGGACGTCTGGGCCCTTTACCGGCAGTCTCTGCAGTGGCTGGGGCCCAAGCCAACCCTGATCGAGTGGGATGTAGCGCTGCCCCCCCTGCCGGAGCTGGTCGATCAGGCCCGGATTGCCCAGGACTGCCTGGATAACCTGTCGCCCCCCGGTAGAGGGACCCGCTCATGAGCGCCCTGAATCGACTGCAACGCGCCTTTGCCGAGGATCTCTGGGGCACTGAGCTGCGGCACTTGCAGGGCCTGGTTCTGGATGGCCGCCTGCCCGCCGCCCGGCTGCTGCAGATCTACCGCAATAATTTCAGCATTTCCCTGGAGGAAGCCCTGGCGGCGGACTATCCGGTACTGAAACGGCTGGTGGGTACGGAGTTTTTCCAGTTTTTGGCCGACCACTACCTGAGGGCCCATCCCTCAAGGTGCGGCGATCTGTTGCAGTTCGGAGACCGAATGCCGGCGTTTATCGCCGGCTTCAAGCCGGCGGCGGGCCTGGCGTACCTGTCCGACGTTGCACGCCTGGAGTGGGCCTGCCACGAGGTTGTCCATGCCCCCGATAACGAGACAGTCGATATTCAGACACTGGCACTGATGTCTTCCGGAAAACTGGCACAGCTGCACTTTCGTCTCGGCCCGGCCTGTCGACTTGTGGACTCGATCTTCCCCATTTATCACATCTGGCAATGCAACCAGGCAGAGATCGAGGACCCGCAAGCCATCCACCTGAACAGCGGCGCTGAAACGGTACTGGTGATACGTCCCCAGCTGAGGGTTCAGCTTTGGTCATTGCAGCCCGGCGCCAGCTTGCTGTTGCAGCAACTGGCGCAGGGGGCGCCCCTCGGCCATGCGGTCGAGCAGGTGCTGGCGGGCGACCCGACATTCGATCTGCAACCCCTGGTGTCCCACTACCTTGCGGCCGGCGTTTTGGTGCCGCTGAAATCCAAGTCAGACCGGCCTTCACCGGCAGGAGCTCAATCATGATGTCCCGCGAAACTTTCGACCTTGTACATAGCGTGCTGTCCACTCTCGCCTACGCATTCGTGTTCCTGGTCGGCCTGACCTTGCTGGCGCTCTGTCTGGTGTACCTGCTCGACGTCAGCCAGACCAAGCAGGCGCTGCGACGCAACTATCCGGTAGTGGCGCACTTTCGCTACGTCTTCGAGCATCTGGGCAGTTTTTTCCGCCAGTATTTCTTCGCCATGGACCGGGAGGAAATGCCGTTCAACCGCGCCCAGCGCAGCTGGGTGTACCGGGCTGCCAAGAACCTCGACACCACTCAGGCGTTCGGGTCCACCCGGGATATTCACCAACCAGGGGCACTGATATTCGTCAACTGCCCCTTTCCCACCCTGGGCATCGATGCAACCCCCGTGAGCAGCCTCATCATTGGCGCCAGCTGTCCTCAGCCTTTCACCGCCAACTCCCTGTTCAACATCTCCGGCATGAGTTACGGCGCACTGTCCAAACCCGCAGTGCAGGCCCTGTCCCGCGGCGCAAAACTGGCAGGCTGCTGGCTCAACACCGGTGAGGGCGGGCTCTCCCCCTGGCACCTGGAGAGCGGCTGCGACCTGGTGTTCCAGATAGGTACGGCCAAGTACGGTGTACGCGATGCCCAGGGCAACCTGTGCGACGCCCGCCTGCGAGAGGTTGCCGCCCATGCCCAGGTCCGCATGTTCGAAATCAAGCTGTCCCAGGGTGCCAAGCCTGGCAAGGGCGGCATACTGCCGGGCGCCAAGGTCAGCGCCGAGATTGCCAGCATCCGCGGCATAGCCGCCGGCCAGGACTCCATCAGCCCCAACCGTCATCCGGACATCAACAGCGTGGACGACCTGCTCGACATGATCGCCAGAATACGGCGTGTCACCGGCAAGCCAGTGGGATTCAAGTGCGTACTGGGGGCCTACGGCTGGCTCGATGCATTGTTTTCGAGGATCCGGCAGCGAGGTATGGACTCGGCTCCGGACTTCATCACCCTCGACAGCGCCGACGGCGGTACCGGCGCTGCGCCCACCAGCCTGATGGACTACATGGGACTGAGCATCCGCGAAAGCCTGCCCATGCTGGTGGACCGTCTGCAGAGCCACGGCCTGAAGTCACGCATCAGAGTGATCGCGTCGGGCAAGCTGATCAATCCGGCAGAAGTCGCCTGGGCCCTGTGCCTGGGAGCCGATTTCGTGGTCTCGGCACGGGGCTTTATGATGGCCCTGGGCTGCATCCAGGCGCTGCAGTGCAATCGCAATACCTGCCCCACAGGCATAACAACGCACAACCCCCGCCTGCAGAAAGGCCTCAACCCGGACCACAAGGCGCAGCGTGTACATCACTACGTTCACAACCTGGCGCATGAAGTCGCCGTGATCGCCCATGCCTGTGGCGTCAGAGAGCCCCGCGAACTGCAGCGCTATCACTGTCACCAGGTCATGCAAGGGGGGCGCAGCCGCGCCCTGAGCGAACTGTTTCCACTTCCAGCGCCGCCAGCCGCCGCACAAAGGATACCGCTGAGAGAGCCAGCCCTGGGCGATGAGCTCGCTGAACCCAAACACCCCCACGGGTAGCAAAGGCTGGCCGGTGAAGTCCCCGCCCGGGCCACTCCGGGCTTCACACCTGAGAGGAGATAGCCATGCTGTTGCTGACAGGTGCAGTGTTACTGGTCGTTATTCTGGGATACATGACGCAAACCACGGGGCTGTGCATGGTGCGCGGTGTCAGGGAATGGTCCCAGGGCCGCCCCGAGGTGATGCTTTCGATCCTTTGCTGCGGCGTGCTGGTCTGGGCCGTCGCCGTGGCTTCCCGGCATCTTGGGACCGGGATCCCTTTCCTGGTGTTCGAGCCGGGGCCCTGGTTTGCCGTTGGCGGACTCCTGTTCGGGCTGGGTACGGCGCTCAATCAGGGTTGCAGCATCTCCACCCTGAGCCGACTGGCCAGCGGAGAACTGCAGATGCTGACTACACCCCTGGGCTGGGTCGCAGGCTGGTGTAGCCTCGCCTACTGGCAGCCGAATCTGGAGGTGACGATGCTGCCGGGGCCTGGCCCCGGTGTGTTCGCACTGCTGGCTGCCATAACCTGCGCACTGGCGCTTTGGGCGCTACTGGGCAACCCCCTGCGCAGAAACCTCTGGCTCGGCATGATGGGAATCGGCCTGCTGTCCGGGATTTTGTACCTGTACGAACCGGGGTGGTCCCCCAGCGGCCTGCTGCAGGATCAGGTTGCGGCACTGATGGATCCGGACGGCCGCCAGACTCCCAGGCTCGCTCGATACGCGCTGGTACTGGCCCTGTTGTTCGGCATGTCTGTGGCCGCCCGCCGCCTGAATAAACTGCAGCTGCGGCCAGCCGGCACAGGCCCGCTATTGCTGCACTTTATCGCTGGCACCCTGATGGGCATAGGCGCGGCACTGGCGATGGGTGGCAACGATTCCCAATTGTTGCTGGCTCTGCCAGCGTTTTCTCCGGCAGGCTTTCTGACCGTTGCCTGCATACTGGCAGGTATCAGACTCGGCCTGTTTATTCTGGCCCGGACGCAAGGACGCGAGACCGCCTAGCGGCAAAGCATCCAGAAGGTGCAGCCCATTCAACCAACCTTGTCTGCGGCTACATGAACCTCTGACGCATGTTGCGCCTCGCTGACGATCCAGCTGCGAAACGCCTCGGCGTGCGGGTGCAGGTACTGGTGCGACGGATAGGTCAGGTGAAAGGCCTCCAGGGTTGCAACCCGCTGCGGGAAAGGTGCAATCAGGCGACCGCTGTCGATCATTTCCGCCACCAGGGAGGTGCGCCCCAGGGCGATACCATGGCCGCGCGTGGCCATTTCCAGCGCCGAAATCAGCGTATCGAACTGAATACCAGGGGTGGTATCCGCCTGCCCGAAACCGGTCTGGTTCAGCCAGTAGCTCCAGCCTTCCTTGTAGCCGATCACGTGCAGCAGCGTCTGTTCGGACAGATCCAGCGGGGACAACGGTGGCGCCTTGGCATCCAGCAGCTGCGGGCTGCAGACCGGCACCAGCTCGTCCCAGGTCAGGCGATCGGCGCTCAGGCCCGGCCAGACCCCTTCGCCATAGCGGATCTCCATGTCCGCATCCCACTTGCTCTCGTCGACCCAGATATTGCTGCTGAAACGCAGCCCGACATCGGGATGCAAGGCACGGAAACGCTCCAGTCTTGGGGCCAGCCAAAGGGTAAAAAAGACCAGGTTAACCTTGATGGTCAGCGACTTGGCACGCCCCTGGCCGAAAATCTCATCGGTCACGGCGGCCAGGCGCTCAATGGAATCCCGTACCGGCGGCAAGTAGGCACGGCCCGAATCGGTCAGCTCAAGCCCCCGGGGCAGACGCTTGAACAGCGCCGTGCCCAGCTGCCCTTCCAGTCCCTTGACCTGCTGACTGATGGCCGCCTGGGTCAGGTTCAGCTCGGCCGCTGCGAGGGTGAAATTGAGGTGACGTGCAGAAGCCTCGAAGGATCTCAGCCAGTTTAACGGCGGCAGTCGTTTCTTGTTCATGGATGGCTCGATATTCGATACTTGTTTTGCGCCAGAGTGTTACCGAAAAAAGCCACGAATACTATACTTCGCTGCGACACCCAGGGCTCCGTATATCCCGGCCCGTATTGACCAGGGATGTACGGGCCTAATCGAACCCGGGGAAGCGCCACAGACGGCGGCGCTTTCCATGTCAGGTCACATCAGCTCACATCAGGACGGGAACGCGAACCGGGCACCTTCGCGCGCACCCCCACTCGGCCAGCGCGTGGCTTAAAGAGGATGGTCTTGCGCCTGGTGTGAAAGCGCACGGCATCGGGACCGCTCCGGCCATGACAGGACCGTGCAGATCGCCAGACAGCGAGCGCTTCCAGCCGGCAAAACTGCCCGCTGGAAAGCGCCACCGGCGGCGGCGCTATCCACATCACATCAGGTCACATCAGCTCACATCAGGACGGGAAGGCGAACTGGGCCCCTTCACGCACACCGGCACTCGGCCAGCGCGTGGCTTAAAAGAGGATGGTCTTGCGCTTGGTGTAGAAGCGCACGGCATCGGGACCATAAGCGTGCAGGTCGCCAAACAGCGAGCGCTTCCAGCCGGCAAAACTGCCCGCTGGAAAGCGCCACCGGCGGCAACGCTATCCACATCACATCAGGACGGGAACGCGAATTGGGCCCCTTCACGCACACCGGCGGAGGGCCAGCGCTGGGTGATGGTTTTGCGCTTGGTGTAGAAGCGCACGGCATCGGGACCATAAGCGTGCAGGTCGCCAAACAGCGAGCGCTTCCAGCCGCCAAAACTGTGGTACGCCACCGGCACCGGCAGCGGCACGTTGATACCCACCATGCCCACCTGGATATTGTCGCTGAAGTAGCGCGCCGCCTCGCCATCACGGGTAAAGATGCAGGTGCCGTTACCGTACTCATGGGCATCGATCAGCTCCATCGCCTGCTGCATGCTATCTACACGCATGACCTGCAGCACGGGCCCGAAGATCTCCTCCTGGTAGCTTTGCATGTCCGGCGTGACCTGATCGATGAGGGTCGCGCCCACGAAATAGCCGTTCTCGTAACCTGGTACCTGCACGTTGCGGCCATCCACCACTATCCGGGCGCCCTGGGCTTCGGCGCTGTTGATATAGCCGACCACCTTTTCCTGGTGCTGGCGGGTAATCACCGGACCAAAATCGTTGCTGCGCTCGGTGCAGACGCCAACCTTGAGGCCAGCCATCGCCGCCGTCATTTTCTCGACCAGGCTATCGGCGGCGGCATCACCCACCGCCACGGCCACGGACAGGGCCATGCAACGCTCACCGGAGGAACCGAAGGCGGCACCCAGCAGCTGGTTCACGGCATTGTCCATATCGGCATCGGGCATGACGATGGCGTGGTTCTTGGCGCCGCCCAGGGCCTGGCAACGCTTGCCGTTGACGGTGGCGGTCGAATAAATGTACTCGGCGATGGGGGTTGAACCGACAAAGCTCACGGCCTTGATACGGCTGTCGGTCAGCAGCGTGTCCACCGCTTCCTTGTCGCCGTTGACGACGTTCAGCACACCGTCCGGCAGCCCGGCTTCCTGCAGCAGCTGGGCAATATAGAGCGTGGACGACGGGTCCCGCTCCGACGGCTTGAGCACGAAGCAGTTACCGCACACCAGCGCCATGGGCATCATCCACAGCGGTACCATGACCGGGAAGTTGAACGGCGTAATGCCGGCCACCACGCCCAGCGGCTGGAATTCGCTCCAGGAATCGATGTTGGGGCCCACGTTCTTGCTGTGCTCGCCCTTGAGCAGCTCCGGCGCACCGCAGGCATACTCGACATTCTCGATGCCCCGCTGCAGTTCGCCCAGGGCATCATGGCTGATCTTGCCGTGTTCTTCGCCGATCAGGGCCGCAATCTTGTCCGCATTCAGCTCCAGCAGTTCCTTGAAACGGAACATGATGCGCGCGCGCTTTAGCGGCGGCGTATCGCGCCAGGCCGGGAAAGCGGCGTCTGCAACCGCAATGGCCTGCTCCACGGTTTCCCGCGATGCCAGTACCAGCTCCTTGCTGGCTTCCCCGGTAGCCGGGTTGAAGATCGCCTGACGGCGCTCACCGGTGGCCAGCATCTGGCCATTGATCAAGTGTCCCAGTGTTTCCATGCTACTTGTCCTCAAGTTGAGTCCGCCGTGCCGAACGGGTCATCGGCGGATAAATTCGCGTGCGTTTTACTATGCAATTTGCTTGTTGTCGCCCGTTACCAGAGCTGCCGGTAGAGTTCGGCAATGTCCTCTGCGTCCGGCACCCGGGGGTTGTTGCCGGGTGAACCGGAAGCCAGCGCCTGCTCGGCCATCACCGGCAGCAAATCCATAAATTGCTGCCGGTCGATGCCAAACTGTGCCGGCCCTGGCACCTTAAGTTCGTCATTCAGGGCGTGCAGCTCTGCAAGCAGCTTGGCGTTGGCCTGCTCGTCGCTGTCCTGCTGCGTTGCGATGCCCATGGCCCGCGCACAGTCGGCGTAGCGTTCGGGGGCCGCCGGAATCGACCAGGCGGTGACGCAGGGCAGCAGCATGGCATTGGAAAGGCCGTGGGGCACGTGGAAGGCTGCACCTATGGGGCGGCTCATGCCGTGTACCAGCGCCACCGAGGCATTGGAAAATGCCACCCCGGCCAGGGTCGAGCCCAGCATCATGGCCTCGCGCGCTTCGCGGTCCGCGCCATTGTGGTAAGCACGGCGCAAGTTGGGCGCCAGCAGCGCCATGGCGGCGAGCGCCTGGCTATCGGAATACAGGCTGGCCTTCTTGCTGACGTACGCCTCGATCGCATGGGTCAGGGCATCAATCCCGGTATCGGCGGTGGTGCGCGGCGGCACACTGAGGGTCAGGTTGTAGTCAATCAGTGCCGCCACCGGCATGAAGCCAATGCCTACGCAAAGCATTTTCTCGTCGCTGGTTTCATCGGTAATGATGGTCACGCGGGTCACTTCGGAGCCGGTACCCGCCGTCGTCGGCACGGCGATAATCGGCAACCCGGCCTCCAGTACAATGCGCGGAAACTTGTAGTCACGCATCTGTCCACCGTGCCTGGCCAGGATGGCAATGGCCTTGGCACTGTCGATGGGGCTACCGCCACCGAGCGCGATAATGCAGTCGTAGTCACCATTGCGGGCCTGCTCAACCCCGGCCTGAATGGAAGCCACCGTGGGTTCTGGCACTGTATCGTCGAAGACATCGGCATGGACGCCATGCCCATTCAGGACAGCCTGAATACGGCTGGCATAGCCCAGCTGGACCATCATTTTGTCCGTTACGATCAGTGGCCTGGCACAACTCAGGCTGGTGAGGATATTGGGAATCTCTTCACTGGCGCCGGCGCCAACCTGCAGGATGCGCGGCAGTATGATTTGAGTAGACATGACAACTCCAGATATCAGGGTCAGAGCGGGGCAAAGCCGCACAGCGTTGTGGCCGCTGTGCCTGGGCTTTGCAGTTGCATCAAGGTCAGGGGTTAACGATTGACGGCTCGCCGCCGTGCGCTTGCGTGTTGCTGCGCAGGGCGCTGTGGCGGGCCAGTGACGCCGCCGCCTTTTCCTCGCGCAGCGACTTGAGCAAACCGTAGATGGCCAGTATCAGCACCACCGAGAAGGGCAAGGCGGCAACGATGGAGGCGGTTTGCAGCGCCTGGAGCCCACCGGCGAACAGCAGAACAGCCGCCACCGCGCCTATGGCCAGGCCCCAGAACACCCGGTAACGCGCCGGCGGGTTATCCCGGCCCATGCACACCAGGGTACAGATCACCAGGGTGGCCGAGTCGGCCGAGGTGACAAAGTAGGTCACCAGCATCACTACGCAGATGATCGTCATCAGCAGTGTCACCAGGCCGTCCAGGTGCATCAGCTCAATGGTTTTGAACAGTGAACCGGTTACATCCTCGTTCACCGCCGCCACCAGGCCGCCCTCAGCGAAGAGTTCGATAAACATGGCGGTATTGCCAAACACCGTAATCCAGAAGGCCGCCAGCACGGTCGGTGCGATCAGCACCCCCAGTACGAACTCGCGCAGGGTCCGCCCCCTGGAGATGCGGGCAATGAAAATGCCGCAAAAGGGTGCCCAGGCAATCCACCAGCCCCAGTAGAAAATGGTCCACCAGCCCTGCCACTGGCCCTTGGGATCGGGGTCAACCCAGAAACCCAGCTCAACCGCATGCACCAGGTAGTCACCCAGGTTGGTCACGAAGGCGCCAAGCAGATAGGCGGTGGGACCGAAAACGACAAAGCAGCCCAGAATCAGTACCGTCAGGTGCATGTTCCACTCGCTGAGTATGCGAATGCCCTTGTTGATCCCGGACAGGACCGAAGCCGTGGCGATCACCGAAATCACCGCAATCAGAATCACCTGGTTGGTGGTCGAGACCTCGATGCCCAGCAAATGGGCCAGGCCCGCGTTCATCTGCTGAGCCCCGAGCCCCAGGGACGTCGCGATGCCAAAGACAGTGCCGAACACGGCCAGAAGGTCTGCTGCATGACCGATAGGCCCGTAAATTTTTTCACCGAAAACAGGGTATAGGCATGAGCGAATCGACAGCGGCAGGCCCTTGCGGTAGGCAAAGTACGCCAGTGCCAGCCCTGTCACCGCGAACAGGCCCCAGCCGTGCAGGCCCCAGTGGAATATCGCCACGCGCATGGCGACCTGGGCAGCGGCAACGGTGCCCTGCTGCGCCTCGCTGATAAAAGGCGTGCCCTGCAGGTGGTATATCGGCTCGGCAATGCTCCAGAACAGAATACCGATACCGATACCGGCACCAAACAGCATCGAAAACCAGGAGAAATTGCTGAACTCCGGCCGATCACTGTCCTTGCCCAGGCGGATATCACCGTAACGGCTAAATATCAGCCAGACCGCCAGAAACAGGCAGAAACTGATCAACCCGATGTAGTACCAGGCCAGATCCGTTGCGATATAGCTCTTGGCTGCGTTGAACAGCCCGGCCGCGTAGTCCGCATTCATGACCGTAAAGAGCACAAACGCCAGCACCAGCACGGCGGCGCCCACCACCATCACCGGATGACCACTCTCGCGCCCTGCGCCTTGCGGGGAATCTGTATGCAGGGTGCTCATGGCTCATCCCTCCGACGCCGGTCAGAGGTCGCCAGAACGCTGCGGGAACATCGCCGCACCGACTTGCGCACAGGGATTGAATCACTGTTGTACTTATTATTCATGGTGAAGGTCTTCTTTATTATTTAGTCCGAACAAAAATTCGAACCCGGTTAAATTGATATGACGACCCGCTCACGGAACATACCGATCAGCACTAAAACCGAATCAGTTAATATCACTGACGACTGAAAGTCATTTTCATTAATTAAATGCATGAACAGAGAGCAAACCGCCATCACCGACACGAGGGCTATTGTTAGGATTTGAGTCGTTTTTTAAAAGCAATTAAATAGCACCCTTAGACCCCATAAAATTTATGCCTGGCACAGCGAAACCGCCCACACCCCAGGCAGTGCGGGGGTAACCAGCGCTTTCTGGCGACTGGACGTCGACGCACTGGGCGGTGCCCAGGAACAACCCTGGGTGACATAAAAAAAACAGGCCCTGAGGCCCATATTTTATTTCTGGCTAACGCCACTACAAATTTCTAATATCCACCCCGTTAGCCATGCATTAAAAAGCAAAGTCAGATAAACCCGGCGCCTCTGCAGCTTTTAAACGCGCAGATAAACGGCCAAAAAAGAAAATTTCCCAATAAAACCCTCATGCCAGCCCGATCAAACGCCTGGCAGTTATTTCGCTAAGGATGAATGAACATGCACAATAACAATCAACTGCCGCTGGCGGGTGTTCGTGTCGTTGATTTCGGCCAGCAGATTGCCGGCCCCGCTGTTGCCATGACGCTGGCTGACCTGGGCGCAACGGTGGTGCATATAGACCCTCCCGGCGGCCCACAGTGGGACCACCCGGCCAATGCCGTGCTGAACCGCAACAAGAGCTGCCTGCGACTGGACCTGAAAACCGGCACCGGCCTCGCCCAGGCACTGGCGCTGATTGCACAGGCTGACATCGTTATCGAAAGCTTTCGTCCCGGCGTGATGCAGCGCCTGGGGGTTGATTTTGCCCAGCTGCGCGCGGCGCGCCCGGAACTGATCACCCTGTCGGTACCGGGCTTTGCCAGCAACGACAGCCTGCGGCGCGAGTGGAAGGCCAGCGAAACCGTGGTAGCCGCCACCGCCGGAGCCTTTACCGACATGGGCTTTAACCGCGTGCTGCTGGGCCTGAACCCGAGCTTCTCGCCACTGCCGCTGGGTTCCGCCTACGCCACTACCCTGGCGGCCGCCTCCGTCGTTCTGGCCCTGCAGGCGCGGGAAAAATCCGGCCGTGGCGATGCCATCGAAGTGCCCGTCGTGTCTGCCCTGATGGAAGGCCTGTCGTACAATTCCTACGTGATCGAAGGCCTGCCCGAGCGCTACAAAACCATGCGCGAGCTGGAAATCGAGTACCGCAAGGCCAACAACATCGCAATGGATCTGAGTTACGACGACCTGCAGGAGTACCTCGATCCGTTCTACCGCACGTACCGCTGCGCCGATGGCCGCATGTTCTATTGCGTCTGCCCATCGCACCGCAACCACGCCAAGCGCGCCCTGAGCGTGCTGGGTATCTATGAAGAACTGGTCGCCGAAGGCCTGCCCGAAGTGCAGGACCTGCACGCGCCGATCAGCGAATGGGATGGCGAGACCTCTATCGGCGTCTACCCGCTGCCCAAAAAATGGGCCGACCATATCTCAGCCAAGATGAAAGCGGCCTTCCTGACCAAGACCTCCGAGGAATGGGGAAAAATCTTCGGCGAAGGCCAGATCCCCGGCGCACCGCACCGCACGACCCGGGAATGGGTCAACCACGAACACACCAATGCCGCCGGCCTGATCGTCGAGGTCATGGACCCCGAGTACGGCCTGATGAAACAGCCCGGCCCCTTCGCCTGGCTGGAAGAGAGCGCCGCGCAGATGGTCACGCCGCGCCCGCGCAAGCAGGTGAGCTTTGAGCAGGCCCTGGCCGAGCTGCGTGAAGTGGCCGCACAGGAAGTTCTGACACGCCCGGTTGGCGCGGCCATTGCGCCTGCCAGCAATACGGGCTGGCTCGACGGCATGCGCGTGCTCGACCTGACCAACGTCATCGCCGGCCCCCACTCTACCGCCTTCCTCGCCCGTTTCGGCGCCGAGGTGATCAAGCTGGATCCGGTCAAGCCTTTGTACGACCCGCTGATCGGCACCCTGTTTACCTTCCAGACCGGCATGGGCAAGCAAAGCGCACTGGTCGACATCATGAGCGAGCAAGGCCGCGAGGTGTTCAACCGCCTGGTACGCTCGGTCGACATGGTGGTGATCAACGCCCCCGAGCGCCAGCTCAAGGCCCTGGGGCTGGACAACGACAGTCTGCAGGCGGTCAACCCGGGTGTGCTCTTCTGTCGTCTGGACTGCCTGGGTGGCCCCCTGCCCGGCCCCAAGAGCAACTACATCGGTTACGACGACATCATCCAGGCCCACAGCGGCATCATGAGCCGATTCGGCGGCCCGGATACGCCGGAAGAGCATGCTCACTTGGGTACCCTGGACGTGAACTGCGGCTTCGCCGCGGGTCTTGGCATGGCGGTATCGATCTACCACAAGCTCAGAACCGGCCAGCCAAGCCGCTCGCGCACCTCGCTGTCGGCCATCACCAACCTGGCGCAGCTGACCTTCGCCTTCGATTACGCAGGCCGTGCCCCCTTCAACGAGCCGTCCGGCCGTGAAGTACTGGGGCACAACGCCCTGTCGCACTTCTACCAGGCGGCTGATGGCTGGGTTTACATTGACGCCCGCGAGTCCGAGCTGGCACAGCTGGAGCAAATCGAAGGCCTGGCGGGCATCAGTGCCGCGGCGAATGTTGGCGAGTTCCTGCAAACCCGTCTGCAAACCGCACCGGCGGCCTACTGGGCGGACGTGCTGCAGGCAGCGGACATCGCCGCCGCCGTACCGCAGTCCATTGAATCGCTGCGCGAGCAGTACAGTCGCGACGGTGATGGCACCGTGGGCATCGACCGGGGCAGCTTTGCCTTCTCGATCCACCGCAACCACCCCAGCGGCCACTGCCTGACCCAGATCGACCACCTGGCCATCCGCCCCAGCGAAGCCAGCATCAGGGCCGTGAGCCTGCCGGAACGCTGGGGCCACTCCACCCGCGAAGTGCTGAGCGATGCCGGCTACAGCGCAGGCGAAATCGAGTCGATGCTCGAGCGCAACATCGCCAGTCTCGGCTGGGCCCGGGAATACCTGCCAAGCTAAACACGGCAGTTGCTCACCACAGGCCCGGGGGTAAAATCCCGGGCCTGCTTGTATCGATCCTCCTCCCCCAACACCGCATCCCTGCAACACCCGCGGCTGATCAAGGTCGAGTCCGGCCAGTTGCTGATGCAGGGCTGCCTCAATCCGCGCCCTGGCAACCGTTCACCTGCGACCATGCTGGCAGCGAGACCCATGCCAGGGAGTCAAATGCCCGGGAGAGACGGGACGCAGGGCTGCTGCCCCGACAAAAGGCATCGACTGATACACCGAGTGCGAAATTGCGCCGACACAAGGGATACTGACCAGCAAGAGCTACAGGGTCAGCCCTAGCGGGGCACATGCCGTGCGGGAAAGGTATTAATCCGGCGGGTCAATACATCAAACAGGGAGGCTTCATCGTTGGTTACAGGCCGATGAGTTGGCGTGACCGCACATACGCATCCATGCGTGTGCGGCATTCCGTACATCCTGTAGATAATAGGAAATTAGGGAGGGAAGCTGATTGCCAACCAGGTGACTAGCGGAACAACAGCCCCGGGCAAGACACAATGACCTGCGTATCTGAACTGGGGACAGAACAGCTCTCGAACCCGGAATTGCGATATCAATCCCGATACGAGAGGTCCTTTTTGTCCAGCATCCCTTTAAGCTGCTCGAAATGCGCATAGGATGCACCACGGAACTCATCCCAGCTCGCCGCCGTTTCCAGCGCCAATTCATGGGGCATCACATTGAGTGCCTGCCCGGTTGAGTACGCCAGGATCATGGTTCTGCAGGCTTTTTCAAGGTAGTAAAGATCCTCGAAAGCTTCGGCAACCGTCTTGCCTACCACGGTGATTCCGTGATTACCCATCATGAGTGCCTGCTTGTCTCCAAAGGTATCCTTGATGCGCCTGCCCTCCTCGTCGCTGGTGGCAATACCACCGAAATGAGTGTCATAGGCGATACGCTGGTAGAAGCGCGCGGTATTGTTGTCCAGCGGCAAGATTCGTGGATCTTTCAGTGTCGAAAGCGCCGTGGCATGGGTTGAATGCACATGCAGGATAACGCGCGCTTGCGGCAACGCCTTGTGCACGTTGCCATGAATGCTCCAGGCAGAGGCATCAGGAGCTTCATCACTGTGCATGATGCTGCTGTCTTCGCTGTCGAGCAACTGCAAGTTGCTCGCAGTGACGTTGGCAAAATGCATCCAGCGACGATTCATAAGAAACTGCTTGCCGTCGGCGGACACCGCCGCGCTCAAATGATTGGCAACCGACTCGTGCATATCCAGCTCATGTATAAGCCGAAAGGCCGCAGCCAGGTCGATTCGCAATTCTGATTCCGGTGACATTGATCGCCCTCTCAGCTAATTCTTGCCAGCACCGGTTCGTCCGGCTGGTTGAAAGGCACATACGCAGCGGTTTTCGGATACCTGGCACGCAGAACCCGGTAGGTGCTGCGCAGCTCGCCACGGTCAACGTAACACCCCCGCAGATACCTGGCGCCGCTGCCATCGATAAAGGCCTCGCGCCCGTGAGCGATACGGTGGTTGTCGAACACGATGCACTCCCCGGCGTTGAGACGGAAGGTCATCCGGTAAGCCGGATCCTGCAGCATCTGGCCAAACTTGCGAAACGCGGGGTAAAACAAATCCATCTCACGCTGAGGAAAATCAAACACGTCCGCCAGGTGCTGGCTGAAGTTGATGCCGCTGACCTCGCCATTACCGGGATCCAGCTCAATAATGCGCTGCCGGGCACGGACGTCCTGATGGTTGGTTGTATAGCGAAAAGGTACTTCGTATTCAGTGAGGAGCTTGAAGTACGCCGGATACTGTTCTTTTAGCACGTTCGCCACTGCGGTGGCATCGACAAACAAGCTGTCGCCCCCCTGTGCATCATTGATACGGCAGTGCAGGAACTGAATACCCGGTGCAAGCTCTTCCGGTGGCAGGTCGGTATGCAATTCAAGCGCCTTGCTGGTGTACGCCAGGTTTTCAGGGCTTGCCTTGGAAAAGACATCAAAAGCGTAACCGGAGAACGAAGGGCGCACCACGCCGAAAAGCTCACAGAGAGATTGCAGCGCTTCATCAGAATCCGGCATGCCCTGTACAAGTGCAACACCGTCGTCCAGCATCGCTTGTGCCCAATCCGCAACATCCGCGGGGTTAGACATCACTTGTGCGTAGGTAAAACGTGCCATATTCGAATAGTGGTCGCTATACCAGGGCCTGCGAGAGCGAACGGCCAGATCGTCCTGATGGCTACTGCGGCACCAGCGCTCCAGCCACTGCAGTTCGTAGCGGCTATGATGGCCATCACACCAGACTATTTCCAGGTAGGCACCGTTTAACCGGGCACTTTCAGGATGCAGATTATCGGGCTCAGCGAGAATATCGAAGGTACGCTCCTGGGTTTCACCATCCCAGGACGTCGCGCAGTTGTCCCGCAGCCAGAAGTAGTTGAAATACGAGGCACTCCCCTGGAGCGGCAACTCCAAACCGTTTTCCAGCAATACAATGGCAGACATGAGGCAGGCTCCAGCTTTATTACATAACGGTGATTATATAATAACATCTGTTATAATCCGTCAATGCCAAAAATTGTTGACCATGAAAAAAGACGAAAAATGATCGCCCAGGCAGCAGTCGCCGTGATTGCAGAAAAAGGCCTGGAAGCGACCAAACTCACCGATATTGCACGCCTGGCGGGCGTCACTACCGGCGCGGTGACACATTATTTCAGTGACAAGGATGCCGTACTGACTGCGGCGCTTGAGCTGGCATACGACATGATGTTCACCCATATGGAGCTTGTCTCCGCGTCCGGCAATTGCAGCTTTTACGAGATCATCGTGCAGGCATTGCCGGTAAACGATGACAGCCGCACGGCAATGTCAGTCTGGCTGGCATTCTGGAGCCGGTCTCTGGCCGAGCCGCGGGTCGCGGATCAGCAGATAGAGTTTCATCACCGCTGGCACAGCAAGGTGAAACAGGAACTGATTCTTCATTGTGAGCGCCTTGCCATTGCGATTCCGAACGACCTGGATGATGTGTGCGAGGGGATTACGGCCCATGTAAACGGCCTGATTATTCGCGCACTGGTGGATGCATCGGACTGGCCGGAAGCACGCCAACGCAAAGTGCTGAAAACCTACCTTTCCCAGATTGGCTTGCTGGCATAGCCGCTCAATGGCTCCTGCCGACAAGCACAATCAATATGCACGCGGCTTGAGCTCCATTGCAGCGAGAACGGGCCGAAGCGGGTTACAGCCCGAACGAAACCGGGCCGATAAGCGAGCACAGCATCGCCAGCCTCGGCTGGGCTGGGCTGGGCTGGGCTGGGCCAACCTCCGCCAGACACCGCAGGCAAGCATATGCCCGCCTCTGCCCTCTCAGTTTCCGCCGCGCTGCAGGATGGCGCTCAGCCTGCGTCGCCGAACCATCGCTCACACAGCCAGGTAGGCCCGAAGAGATCAGACGATACGGGACGACAACTGGCGCGCCGCCTGGACCAGGTTCTTCGAGTAGGTTCGCGCATCCTGCGCATTCAGAAGCTCGCCATTAATGGCCGCGCTAATCGCCGCGACAGGCTCGTTTCTCAGGTTCAGAATGGGGGCTGCTATGCAACTGACCTGGCTGTCGATCTCGCCGTGAGTCACCGCGTAGCCTAATCGCTTGGCGCGGGACAGGTCATCACCGACCTGCTCCAAACCTTGCGCGATGGCCGGGTTGGTTCTCTCCTCTCCCTTGAAATAACTGCGCTGAAAGTCATCCGAACGCATGGACAGAATCGCCTTGCCGGCCGCCGCCTGGTGCAACGGCATGGTCTGGCCGATATGAATATTAAATGCATTGCTCAGCGAAGATTCGACCTTGGAAACCACCACCACCTTGTTACCCACCGGTACACACAGAAAGATCGACTTGTGAATCTCGTTTTTCAGAATCTCGGCAATGGGATAGAAAAACGGAATGATGCTTTGCTTGTTGTATATGGTGGAGGCGATCTGAAATATGCGCGAGCCGATGCAGTAGGATTTCTTGCGGCTCGGGTCCAGCGCCACCAGCTGGTGATCCAGCAGTGCATTGATAATGCGATGCCCGCTGGCGGCAGCAATACCGGTCTGCTCGCAGATTTCGGACAACGCCAGGGGGTAGGCGGAAGATGCCAGCAGGTCCAAAATCAGCACACTGCTGTCGACCGCCGGTGCCTTGGATTTTTCTTTAATCGGTACCATCTCCACCCCTGGTTTTCATATATAGAATAAAACGGCCAGATGTGGCCGCTATTGCTGCCTGTCACTCGCCGAATACCATTCGACAGCCTGGCATGCGCGCGTCGCTGAAAGTTTTTCATGCACTAGCGGCGTGGCTGCCAGCGCCATCGATACTGTGCGTCCACATCATTCAAGCCTGCGTGAACACTACCTGAAACTGAAGGCCCTGTTCAAACGCTTCAATCGCCTTCCAGACAAAACAGCCAGCAAGACCTTGGAACATAAGGGATTAAATGGAAACCCGATACTAATTTCCATATACGGAATTAATATTTTTCCTGTGGAATTAATTTGACAGATTTATGGGCAGACCCTAGGATGCGCTCAACAACACCAAGGAAGCTGTCATGCGTATCGACAAGAACTTCGTTAACAACCAGTTTGCAAGCTCCACCAAAGGCGCGATGATTTCGGTCTATAACCCGGTAGATAACACTGTTGTCGGGCAGGTTCAGGCCGCCACCGCTGACGAGGCCATCGACGCCGTTGCCATTGCCGCTGCTGCCCAGAAAGGCTGGCGCCAGCTGACTAGCATCGAACGTGCCGGTTACATGCACAAGCTGGCTGATGCCCTGGTGGCACGCAAGGACGCCATTGGCCGCGCCCTGGCCGATGAGTCGGGAAAAAGCCTGGAAGACGCCACCAATGAAGCGGTGTACGCCGCGGATATCACCCGCTACCACGCCGAATGGGCACGCCGTATCGAAGGCGAGATCATTCCCAGCGACACCCCCTGCGAAAGCCTGCTGCTGCAGCGCGAGCCGATCGGTGTCGTAGCCTGCCTGATTCCGTTCAACTACCCGGTTTACACGCTGCTGCGCAAGATCGCGCCGGCCCTGATCACCGGTAACGCCGTGGTGGTACGTCCGAGCAACAACACGCCCTGCTCTGCCTTTGAAATTGCCAAAGCCATACAGGATTCCGGCATGCCGGCCGGCGTAGTGAACATCCTGACCATGGATCACGCCACGGCAGAGACCGTTTGCACCCACCCGAAAGTCGGTATGATCACCCTCACCGGCAGTGTGGGCGCCGGCCGCAAGGTGCTGGAATACTCCCAGGTCAATATCGCCAAGTCGTCACTGGAACTGGGCGGAAAATCCCCCGCCATTGTCGAAGCCGATGCCGACCTGGAAAAGGCTGCCCGTGAAATCGTTGCGTCCAAGACAACCAACTGTGGCCAGCTCTGCACTGCAATTGAACGCGTCTATGTGCATGAGGCGGTGTACGAGCCGTTTGTTGAGCTGCTGCGCGCCAACCTGGCCGAGCGCCAGTTCGGTGACCGCGCCCTGAACCCAAGTTTTATGGGGCCGCTGATCAATGAAAATGCACGTCTGAATATCCACCAGATGGTGGAGCGCGCAATCGACGACGGCGCCAAGCTGGAAGTCGGTGGCTATATCCCCGAAGGCCCGGGGCACTTCTACCCACCAACACTGCTGACCCACTGCCGCCAGGATATGGAGATCGTGCAGGAAGAGATCTTTGGCCCAGTGTTGCCGGTACTCAAGTACAGCGATGCTGATGAAGCCCTCGCGCTGGCCAACGATCACCAGTTCGGACTGGCCTCCGTGATCTACACCGAGAACTACCGCACGGCAATGAAGGTTGCCAACAACATCGAAGCCGGCGAGATCTATATCAACCGCACCCCGTCCGATCCCTACCAGGGCTACCATGCCGGCTGGAAGCGTTCAGGCCTGGGTGGCGACGATGGCAAGCACGGCATGCTGGAGTTCACCCAGACACGCCTGGTGGTACTCAACTACTAACCCGAAGGACAGCCCGGCTTTTAGCAGCCCGGCATTCCTGCCGGGGCGGTTCTTTACCAAGACAAAGCAGCCGCCAGTGTTCTTGCCAGCAGAGCTGGACACGGCGGCCTCCCGGTGTAAAGCCTCCCAGAGTTATTCGCGAGACCGACAGTTTATTGCCATAAGTCTGTCGGGATGACCCCTGAGCGGTCGTTCCGGCACCGGCGTGGTGCCAACAACAAAAAACAATGTGTCACAGGAATAATAACTAAATGACCGATACTATCGTCCAGGTTCCCGTTTCTGCCGAGCAGAAAACCGACTTCAAGCGCTATTTCCAGTTCGGCCTGCTGCTGCTGGCGGCCGGCGCAATCTACCCGCTGCTGTACCTGCGGCAAAACTTCGAAACCTCCATACTCGAAGCCTTCCAGATTACCACCGGCGACCTGGGGAATTACTACTCCATGCTGGGAGTGATGTACTTTGTCTGCTACGTGCCAAGCGGATGGCTGGCAGATCGACTCTCGCCACGCTTGCTGGTGACTTTCTCCATGGTGGCAACCGGCGCCCTGGGACTCTGGTTCGCCTCCATACCGTCCAAGGACGTTCTGGTGTACATCTTCATGGCCTGGGGCATCGCCGCCGGCCTGACGTTCTGGGCGTCGATGCTCAAGGGCGTGAAAATGCTGGCCCAGAAAAACGAACAGGGTCGCTTTTTCGGCATCCTCGACGGCGGTCGCGGCCTGGTGGAAGCGGTACTCGCGACCATTGCCATCAGCATTTTCGCCTATGCCGTTGAATCGAATGGGCTAAGCAATACGCTGGCACTGAAACAGGTGATTTACATGTACTCCTTTACCTGTATCGGCATCGGGGTTCTGACATTCCTGTTCTTCCGTGATGGCAAAGCCGTCGAAGCGGACTCCGGCAGCAAGGGCAGCGGCAACCTGGTTCGCGACCTCAAATTTCTGATGTCCATCCCCGAACTCTGGATGGTTGCCCTCATTATCTTCTGCGGTTACCAGCTGTTCTGGGCGACCTATTCCTTTTCCGCCTTTATGCAGGAGAGCTATCAAGTTACCGCCGTTACCGCAGGCTTTATTACCGTCGCCAAGCTCTGGATGCGCCCGATCGGCGGTATTGGCGCCGGCATCCTCGGTGACCGCTACGGCAAGGAAAATATTCTGGCCATTGCCCTGCTGGGCGCAACGCTGGGACTGGTATTCCTGATCCTGTTCCCGCAACTGAGCAGTGTCTACCTGCTGCTGGCGATCGTACTGCTTATTGGTGTTCTGACCTATGCCATCCGCGGTCTCTACTGGGCGATTCTGGATGGTTGCAACCTCCCCATGCAGGTCACGGGTCTGGCCATCGGCGTGATCTCCCTGATCGCCTACACCCCGGATATCTTTTTGCCGCAGATCAACGCTTATATTGCCGCCCGCTATGAAGGCATTACCGTCTACAACCTGTATTTCGGCTACATCGCAGTGATGGGCATGATCGGCACCCTGGCCACCCTGAAACTCAAAACAATGACCGCTAAGAAAAGGGCATCATGATGAAAGTTATATCTTGCGAAACTCATGTCGTCGCGACCCCACCGCCGCACGTAGGCGGCATGTACTGGATCTTCGTCAGTCTTAAAACCGACTGCGGCATCGAAGGCATCGGTGAGGTATACGCGGCCACCTTTCACCCCAAGGTCATGGTCCCCGCCATCGATGACGTATTCGAACGCTGCCTGCAGGGGCAGGATCCGCACCATGTCGAGCGCTTTTTCCGCGAGGCTTACTCCAGCGGTTTTACCCAGCGTCCGGATCTCACCATGATGGGTATCGTCAGCGGCCTTGAAATGGCCTGCTGGGATATTATCGGCAAAGCCGCCGGCAAACCCGTGTATGAGCTGATCGGCGGCAAGGTGCACGACAAGCTGCGCTGCTACACCTACCTGTATCCCAAAGACAGGAACGGCGACTACAACTACGACAATGTCGAACTGGCCGTTGAGTGCGCGCTGGAAAACCGCGAGCGCGGCTTTACGGCGCTGAAATTCGACCCGGCCGGCCCCTACAGCGCCTACTCTGGCCATATGCTGTCACTGGAAGCCATGGACAAGAGTGCAACCTTCTGCCGGCGCATTCGCGAAGCGGTGGGCAACAGCTGTGACCTGCTGTTCGGCACCCACGGCCAGATGACACCGGCCTCGGCCATTCGCCTGGCCAAACGCCTGGAGCCGTTTGATCCCATGTGGTTCGAGGAGCCGGTGCCGCCGGGCCAGAGTGAAGCCATGTCTCGCGTGGCACAGAGCACCAGCATCCCGGTAGCCACGGGCGAGCGCCTGACTACCAAGTACGAGTTCCATGATGTGCTGAAAAACGGCGCCGCCGCCATCCTGCAGATGAACCTGGGCCGCGTCGGCGGCATCCTGGAAGCCAAGAAAATTGCCGGTATTGCCGAGGCGTACTATGCCCAGATCGCGCCGCACCTTTACAACGGCCCGGTCGGCGCGGCCGCCAGCATCCAGCTGGCCACCGCCACGCCGAACTTCCTGATCCAGGAAAGCATCGGCACCTGGGACGGTTTCCATGGTGATGTGCTGCAACAGAAAATCGAATGGAAGGATGGCTACATCATTCCATCCACCAAGCCCGGACTGGGTATCGAGCTGAACATGGATGTGGTGAAAGCGCACTCGCCCTATACCGGCAAGGCACTGCACCTGAGCATGGACCCCAGGCCCTACGACTACAAAAAGCAGTCCTCCACCGAATGGAAGGCACAGCCGGAGCGCTAAGTATGGAATACGATTTCATTATCGTAGGTGCCGGCTCTGCCGGCTGTATCCTGGCCCACCGTCTCAGCGAATCGGGGCATTACAGCGTGCTGCTCCTTGAGGCGGGCGGCAAGGACAGCTCCCCCTGGATCAAGCTCCCGGTCGGCTTCGCCAAGACCTACTACAACCCGCAATACAACTACATGTATTACAGCGAGGAAGAGGAAGGCATGGCCGGGCGCAAGCTTTACGCCCCGCGCGGCAAGGTGCAGGGCGGCTCCGGCTCGATCAACGCCATGATCTATGTTCGCGGCCAGGCGGCGGATTTCGATGACTGGGCGGCGGCAGGCAACCCGGGATGGTCGTATCAGGAGGTATTACCGTACTTCAAAAAGCTGGAGCAACACCCCGCCGGCGATACGGAGCACCATTCCAGCCAGGGGCTGATCGGCATCACGCCGATGAAGGACGGCGCCCACCCGATCTGCCAGCATTACCTCAAAGGTGCACAGCAGCTGGGCTACGAGCTGAACGACGACTTCAATGGCGAATCGTTCGAAGGCGCCGGCATCTACGAAGCCAATATTCGCGACGGCCAGCGCGACTCCAGCAACACAGCCTACCTGAAGCCTGCACTCAAGCGTGCGAACCTGCATATCAGGCGGGTCAGCATGGCGCAGAAGGTGCTGCTGGACGACAACAACCGTGCGATCGCCGTAGAGGTGCGCAGCGGCGACACGGTGGAAACCATCAGTGCCCGGCGGGAAATTATCCTGGCGGCAGGTGCGGTGGACTCGCCCAAGCTGCTGCAGCTTTCCGGCATCGGCGACAGGGCCCTGCTGGACGCGCATCAGATTCCCGTGCGCAGGCACCTGCCCGCCGTGGGCCAGAACCTGCAGGATCATCTTTGCGTCAGCTACTATTACCGCGCCAACATGAAAACCCTCAACGACGAGTTCCTGTCGTACTGGGGGCAGGCAAAAGCGGGCATCCAGTACCTGATCAACCGAACCGGGCCTTTGAGCATGAGCGTCAATCAGGCCGGCGGCTTCTTCAGGGGAGACGACAACGAGCCGTTGCCGAACATCCAGCTGTACTTCAACCCGATGTCGTACCAGATCCCGAATGACCCGAACGCCAAGTTAGTGCCCGAGCCCTACTCCGGTTTCCTGGTAGCCTTCAACTCATGCCGCCCGAGCAGCAAGGGCCAGATTGAAATTGCCTCCGGCAATCCGCAGGATGCGGCCCTGATCCAGCCGAACTGCCTTACCACCGAGAAAGACGTTCGCGAAGTGATTCAGGGCAACAGGCTGATCCGCAAGATCATGGGTGCACCGGCACTGCAGGCGATCACCGAGGAGGAGGTACTGCCCGCAGACAGCGTTCACGACGAAGCCAGCATGCTGCAGTACTTCCGCGAAAAAGGCGGCTCCATCTACCACCTGTGCGGCTCCTGTGCCATGGGTCCGGACGCCGAAACCGCGGTGGTAGACAGTCGCCTGCGCGTGCACGGCGTTGACGGACTGCGCGTAATCGATGCCTCGATTTTCCCCAACATTACCTCCGGCAACCTCAATGCGCCGACCATGATGGTGGCGGAGAAAGGTGCCGAACTGGTGTTGCAGGACAATCACGGCTGAAGCACGTATATCCGCAACTGAGACGTGACTATTGACTCACCTTGTCGATCCAGTTGGCATGCAACTAGACCCTTATTCAGGTGGCGGAAATAAAGGCTCCCGACCCGTTTGTCCATTATGTACAGGATGCCGCACACGCATGGATGCGCATGTGCGGTCACCCCATAGCTCTTCAGCCTGAAAGAATGGGCGCATGGACGTGGGCGTGCTGAATTCTTGCGGGGAAACAGAGGGAGTCGACGACTTCACCGTTCGCCTGCACCTCAATCAGCCTGATATCAGCCTGCCGGAAAGCCTCGCCGATTATCCCGCTCTTATGGTACACCGAAGCTTTCAGGGCGACTGGATCAAGAGTCCGATCGGTACTGGCGCCTTTACCCTTGAGAAATATGAAGTGGGCGTCGTCGAAGTGTTAAAGCGTCGGGCGGCGGGCGAGTACTGGGGAGGCGATGCTCTCCTTGATCAAATTACCTATGTCGATCTTGGCGACGATATCTCGGCAGAGCTGGCCGCGTTTGCCTCCGGGCAGATTGACTACACCCACGTTACGCCGCCGGACCAGGTGGCAGTGATGCAGACCCTGCCCCACCTGGATATCCTCGAGGTGGTCACCGCCAGCGCCGGTGTGGCACGCATGCATATTACCAAGAAGCCTTATGACGATATCCGGGTACGCCGCGCAATCACACTGGCAATGGATACTGAGACAGTGCTGAAGGTTGGGTATCAGGGGCGCGGCACCATCGCCGAAAACCACCATGTCTGCCCGATCCACCCCGCCTACGCCGAACTGCCGAAACAACAGCGTGATGTCGCGAAGGCCAAACAACTGCTTGAGAAGGCGGGTTATCCGGATGGCCTGGATATCCAGATTGATGTACCGGCCAACCCCTCCTGGGAGTCCAACGTTTGTCTCGCCATCGCCGATACCCTGCGCGAGGCCAACATTCGCCTCAAGGTCAATATTATGCCTGGCAGTACCTACTGGGATGTGTGGCAAACGACGCCCTTCGGCCATACCGGCTGGAACCATCGTCCGCTGGATACCCAGATACTCAACCTGGCCTACCGCAGTGGCGCCCCCTGGAACGAAACCGGCTACGCCAATCCAGAGTTCGACAAGCTGCTGGACAAAGCCAGCGCTACCCTGGATGTGGAAAAACGCCGCGGGCTGATGCGGCAATTGCAGACGATGCTGCAAGACGATGCGATTATGCTGCAGCCGTTCTGGCGCTCCAACTTCAGCGCGCTCAACAAGCGGGTTCGCGGCTTGCAGATGCACCCTTCCTTCGAACACCATTTCAACAGCGTCTGGATCGCCTAGTCAGCTCCCTGACCTGGACAGCTGCCAAAGTGGCCAGCTGTCCCGTTGCCCAAGCGCTGCCGCTCGAAGTTTCGGTGGCAGTTCACCGCATGTAACCGGGAGCCCTATCCATGATTGTACTGATAGCAAAGCGCATCGCACTGATGCTGCTGACCATGCTTGTGGTCTCAATTATTCTGTTTTTGGCGCTGGAACTGAATATTGACTCCGTGGCCATCAAAGTCCTTGGTCCCTACTCTTCTGAAGAACAGCGCCAGTTATGGCTGGAAGCAAACGGCTACTATGCACCGGTCATGGAGCGCTATTTCACCTGGGCTGGCAACTTTATCAGCGGTGATTTCGGCGAGTCGATCCGCTTTCGGGTACCGGTGTCGGACATCCTCTGGGATCGGCTCGGCAACACCCTGATTCTGGCCGGTGCAACTTTCGGTATCATGGTGCCTTTGGCGATACTGATGGGCATTCTCTCCGGCATGAAGGAAGGCTCCCTGGCTGATCGGCTGATATCTCTGATCTGCATCATCACCACCTCGATACCCGAGTTTGCCAGCGCGGTCTTTCTGTCGGCCGTCTTCGTCTTTTCCCTGCAATGGCTGCCGGGCACCAGCAGCATGCTTAACGGCTTTGATCCGGTGCAGCTGGTGCTCCCGGTGATGGTTCTGGTGGGTTACGGTTTCGGTTATGTAGCCCGGATGACGCGCGCCTCCATGGCCGAGGTGATGTCGGCCCACTATATACGCACCGCCGTGCTCAAAGGCTTGCCCTACCATCGCATTATAATGAAACACGCGCTGCGCAATGCGCTGATCGCGCCCTTCACCATCATCATGCTGCAAATCAACTGGCTGCTGTCCGGTGTGATCGTGGTCGAATACGCTTTCGCCTACAAGGGCTTTGGCGCCCTGCTGCTGGAAGCCTCGCTGGCTAGCGATGTCTACCTGATCGAAGCCTGCACCATGGTTGCGGTCTGCGTCGCGGTACTGACTCAGCTGATCGCCGATATTGGCTACAGCTACCTCAATCCACGTATCCGTTTCAGCTGAGGTCCGATATGAACAAGCCACCGAGTCATTTATCCCCGCTGCAGTCGTTTTTCACGACCCTTGGCCTGTTGCGCGAAAGCAGAACGGCGATGCTGGGCGCAGCTATCTGCCTGTTGTGGGTGCTGGTCGCACTGTTTGCCGACCTGCTGGCGCCCTTCGATCCCCTCAGTAACCTGATGCCGATGCAAAAGCCGCTGACCGAAAACCCTCAAGGGGGCATGTTCTGGCTCGGCACCGACCTGCTCGGCCGCGATATTCTGTCGCGCATTATCTACGGTACCCAGACCGTGCTGATTTATGCGCCGCTGGCAACATTCGCAGCCTACCTGGTGGGTATCATTATGGGGCTGGCGGGCGGCTACTATCAGGGCAAGGTGGACATAGCGCTCTCCTTTGTCGCCAACGTCATCCTGTCGTTTCCGGTGCTGGTGCTCTATATCCTGATTATCGCCACTATTGGTTCCTCGGGCATCAACATCATTCTGGCGGTCACCTTTGCCAGCGCCCCCGGCATCTTCCGCATCGTACGTGGCCTGACCATGGATCTGCGTAACCGCGAGTACGTCGCCGCGGCACAGACCCGGGGCGAAAGTGCGCTCTGGATCATGCTGGTCGAAATACTCCCCAATGCTCGCGGCCCGCTGATTGTGGATGCCTGCCTGCGCATGGGCTACGTCATCATTACCATCGGCGTGCTGGGCTTTCTCGGCATGGGCCTGCCCCCTCGGCGGCATGATCAGCGATGCACGCAAGCTGTTCCCCGTGTTTCCCCACATGGCGATCTTTCCCTGTATCGCTATCTCATCGCTGGTACTGGGGTTGAATCTGCTCTCTGACGGACTGCGCGAAGTATCACTCAAAGACTAACCTGGAGAGCATCATGACAGATCCAATTCTGGAAATATCCGACCTGAGTATCTCCTACTTCAGCCGCGCCGGTGAAATCCCCGCGGTGGTGGACTTCAATCTGAGCCTGAACCAGGGCGAGAGTATTGGCCTTGTGGGCGAGTCGGGTTGTGGCAAGTCCACAGTGGCGATGGCGATCATGCAGTACCTCAATGGCAACGCCCGCATCGTCGGTGGTTCAATCAAGTTCAAAGGCCGCGACCTCACAAGGCTTTCAGCCAGGGAACTGCAGCAGGTCCGGGGCAACGAGATTGCCATGATCTACCAGGAGCCGATGGCATCGCTCAATCCCACCCTGCTGATCGGCGAGCAACTGACGGAAGTGCTGCATTGCCACCAGAAGATCGGCCGAAAGGAAGCCCGGGCCCAGGTCCTGGAAATGCTGGAGAAGGTGCACCTGCCCGATCCCGCCCGAGTGATGCAGGCCTACCCGCACCAGATATCCGGCGGCCAGCAGCAGCGTGTGGTGATCGCCATGGCATTGCTGTCAAAACCTGCCCTGCTGATACTGGATGAGCCAACCACCGCCCTGGATGTGACGGTAGAGGCCGGCATCGTGGAGCTGATCGACGAGATCGCCACCAAATTCAATACCTCCATGATCTACATCTCCCACAATCTGGGGTTGATCCTGGAGACCTGCTCCCGGGTCAACGTGATGTATTCGGGACAGGTTGTCGAAGTGGGCGAGGTCGGCAACGTCTTCGACGAAATGAAACACCCCTATACCAAAGGGCTGTTTGACTGCATCCCCCTGCCGACCACCGACAAGCACAGTCGGCCACTGAAGCCAATTCGAGGCCAACTGCCGCTACCCCACCAGCGTCCGCCAGGCTGCTTCTACGGCCCCCGCTGCGATCACTTCCAGGCTGGGCGCTGCGATCAGACCGAAATACAGATCAGCCCGTTGCCCCACCAGCCCGATCACCAGGTACGCTGCATTCGCAGCGAAGAGGTCGACCTCAGGGCACCGCTGACGACGGTACCGCCGACCGCCAACAGCATCTCTGAGCAGGGTGCCGAGCTTCTGCAGGTCAAAGACATGCAGAAGCACTACGAGGTAAACGATGACTCACTGATGGCACTGCTGAAAGGCAAAAGCGTCAAGGTAGTCAAGGCCAACGAAAAAATTTCATTCAACGCCCATGCCGGTGAAACCGTGGCCATCGTCGGCGAGTCCGGCTGCGGCAAGTCGACCTTCGCCAAGGTGCTGATGGGGCTGGAGACCGCTTCCAGCGGCGAGGTGCGGCTCAACGGCGAGGATATCGCCGACAAGCACGTTACCGAACGGCGTCCCGATCAGACCGCGGCCATGCAAATGGTCTTCCAGAACCCGTTCGATACCCTCAACCCCAGTTTGTCAATTGGCACCCAGCTGGCCCGGGTGATCAAGAAGTTTGGCACGGTCCAGGGCAAAGCGGCGGTTCAGGCGCGAGTCCTGGAGCTGCTGGACCTGGTGAAGCTGCCGGCCGAATTCGCGCATCGCAAGCCACGCCAGCTCTCAGGCGGCCAGAAGCAGCGTATCGGAATTGCCCGCGCCTTTGCCGGCAACCCTAGTGTGGTGGTGGCCGATGAGCCGGTATCCGCACTGGACGTGTCTGTCGGCGCCGCGGTTACTCGCCTGCTGATGAGCATTCAGCAACAGCAGCAGACGTCCGTCATATTCATCAGTCATGACCTGAGTCTGGTGCGATACCTGGCGGACCGCGTGGTGGTGATTTATCTGGGCAATATCGTCGAACAGGGTAGCACCGAACAGGTGTTTTCTCCGCCATACCACCCCTACACCGAAGCCTTGATCTCGGCGATTCCGGTGGCCGATACCTCGGTGGAAAAAAAGCGGGTTATTCTTCAGGGTGAGATCCCAAGCGCAATGAATCCCCCTGCAGGATGCCCGTTCAGCAGCCGCTGTCCGCGCAAGATCGGCAGCATCTGCGACGAGCAAAAACCGGAACTGACGTCCATCCCGGGGGGGCACAAGATCGCCTGCCATATACCCCTGGCGGAGCTGCAGGAAGTGGAGCCGGTATTTGCCTTGCACCAGACGGGCAGTCAGCCGCCGTCAGTTGCGGCCCACCCCCGGCGAGAAAACGCAACAGCATAGAAAGCGCTCCGAAAGCCGGGGGCATTGTTGACAACTGATAGTTACGCCAGCACTGGCATTGTTTCTTAAAATCGATCCAGTGCAGGCTGCCCCCTTGCTAATCCCGGCGGCAAATATATGAGCCCCCTTCTTGCGAACAAATCCGGCATGTCCGTGCATCTGCGCACATGTTTTACTATAAGAGGCATCTGGTGTGCAGCAAACACACGCCCAAGTGTATACGGCATAACACCGTGACCGCCAAACGGAAATCCTTGCTTTGCATGAGCAGAAGTTAAGGAAGCGTACTTCGTCTACTTAATGGACAAATAGGCAGGATGTCTATTTGTCCATCAAATTCCTAGTCGGCTGCTCTATAGGCCAGCCCGCTCACCGACGAGCAGTCTTTCGCATTGTCATCGCGTTTTATCTCCTGAAGCACTTCCTGCCCCGCCTTCTCCAGGAGGTCTTTGGCGTACTCGAGCTTCAGCGAGCGCAGCAGCGACCAGACCATAAAGCCGATCCCGATGGCGAACGGGCTGCCGGCGACGATGGAGGCCGCCTGCACGGCTTTAAGTCCGCCGCTAAGCAGCAGCACTATCGCCAGCAGACCGGTACAGAGCCCCCAGGTGGCTTTCATGCCAAAACTGGGTTCATAGGCGCCTTTGGACATCTGCATCGCGACGAAGAAACACGCTGAATCAGCGGAGGTGATCAGGAAGATGATCATGCTGCAGAACACCACCAGACTGAGAACATCACTCATGGGGAAACTCTCCAGCAGTACATAGATGCCCGAACCGATGTTGGCTTGCACGGCGTCGAAGATCCTGATGTCGCCCGCCGTTTCGATGGCGATGGCGGAGCCGCCCATGACCGAGAACCACAGCATGGAGCAGAGGGCCGGGGTCAGGACGGCAAACATGATGAACTCGCGCAGCGTGCGACCGCGGGAGATGCGCGCCACAAAGCCACCGACAAAGGGGGACCAGGAAATCACGATCAGCCAGTAGAAGATTGTCCACCAGTTGATCCAGTCGCTCTGCTGCAGCGGGTCGGCCCAGAAGGCCATGGGCAGCAGGTTGCCCAGGTAATTGCCGATACCGGAGACAAAATACCGCATCAGGGTATTGGTATCCCCAGTCACCAGTATAAAGATGCCAAAGGCAATCACGACGACGACATTCAGCGTACTCAGGAAGGCGACACCGCGCTTCAGCCCCGAGAGTGCCGACAGGCTATAGGCCAGGGTCAGTAGCGCGATAATGATAATCTTGCCGCTATTGCCGGTCTCTATGCCGAAGATATGGCCAACGCCATAGTCGATGGAGATCACACCCAACCCCAGCACGGTGGCGATACCGCCGATGGTGGCTACTGCCCCGACCAGGTCCAGCAGACGTGCCCAGATGCTGCTCTGGGTGCGCTCCCCCAGCAGGCCGTACAGGGCGATACCGATATTCATCGGTTTGCCGTAGCGAAACGCCGGGAAGGCGATGCACAGCCCCACGATGCAATACCCCATCCAGCTGTGCAGCCCCCAGTGCAACGAGGTAATCTGCAGCGCAACCGCAATCGCTTCCTGCGTGGCAGGCTCTGCCATATAGGGCGTCTGCATGTAGTGGTACAGGGGCTCTGCCACGCCCCAGAGCAGGAAGCCGACCCCGATACCACAGCTAAATAGCATCGCGACCCAGGTGAAGGTGGAGAACTCCGGCGTGTCCTCCTTCTGGCCCAGTTTCAGATCGCCATAGCGACTGAAACCAATCCACAAACCGATGCCGACATAGGATGTCAGGGCCGCTATATATGCCCAGCCAAACTGGTGACTCAGATAAGCCTGGGCATTACTGGCCCAGGCTTGCAGAGTGTCTGGGCTGATCACACCCAGGGCCACGATCAGCACAGTGATGCCCGCAGTGGACCAGAACAGTGGTTTGTCGTAATCCCCGAGTATCCCTGTGCTGCGGTTTTGTATCGAGCTATCCATCGTCACTCTCCTGCTTATACTTATTATCAGTCGCTATCTATTGAGCGGGCACACACATAGCTATTTGCGATAGACGATTTCCCCGCTGGACAGGGTCATCAGCACCTGCTGACGGCTAATTTCATCCAGCGGTACCGACAGAAAATCCGCATCGATAACCACCAGGTCGGCCAGTTTTCCAACTTCGACGGAGCCCTTGCGGGTCTCGTGATAGACGGAGTAGGCCGCGTTCCAGGTGTACGCACGGATCGCCTCGAGCACACTGATGCGCTGCTCCTGCCCCATGTCACGGCCCGTCAGGCTGCGCCGATTCACCGCCGCGCTGATTGCATCGAAAGGCTTGTAGGACTGCACAAAGGCATCGGTACTGACCACTGCCGGTATCCCTTCGTCCAGCATGTCGCGCAGCGGGCAGAACCGTTTGGCACGGCGTTCGCCGTAGATGTGCGTCAGATCATCACCCGTTTCTTCGAGCTGGCCTGGCTGTGTAACCGGAATCACCCCAAGACGCCTGATGCGTGCGACCTGCTCCCGCGAGGGACCATGGCAATGCTCGATACGGTGGCGCGTGTCGGAGCGCGGAAAGCGCCGATGGGCTTCTTCAATGGCGTCCAGCACTATGTCCATCGCCATATCGCCCTGGGTGTGCACACCGAACTGCATGCCGCGCCTGTGGGTATCGATTAAAGCCTCCTTGAAGGCCTCAACATCTGGCCAGTAGGTGTAACCACGGCCAGCACTCTTGTTGCATTTGCAGCCTTGCTCGCCCTGGGGCTCATCGGCGTAAAACAAGGCCGTGCCACCGATCAGCGCCCCGTCGCAGTAATATTTCATTGGCCCGATAGACAAGAGGTCATTGCCAATATGGTCGGTTATGCCCAATTCGTTGATCGCATCCTGGTGGTTGGACAGATACATGCAGGTGGTTTTAACCGTCAGTTTTCCCTGCTTGCGGGCTTCCATGTAGCCGGGCATTTCCCGGGTGGTCACCTGCGGGTCCACGATCGAGGTAATACCGACTTTCAGGTAAGCCTTGCAGGCACGGTCGATGTCATCCACCAGCTCCTCCAGCGGCAGATCGTAGCCAATATCCGGGCCGTGATGACCGACATCGACACTGGTGGGTATGACCAGTTGCTGGGCACTGTCATAGGCATACCCCGTGATGCGTCCCTGTTCATCGCGGACAAACATGCCGCCGCTGGGGTCTGGCGTGTTGTCATCCACCCCGGCCAGCGCCAGGGCGATACTGTTGACCAGCACGTTGTGACCACTGACGTGGACAATGCACACCGGGTTGTCGGGAGAGATGTCATCCAGATCCCAGCGCGTGGGAATCCTGCCGTCGCTGAATTTCTCGTAGTTCATTCCCCAGCCGCGAATCCACTGACCGGGCGCACAGTTTTCAGCGGCATGCCCCACGGCATCGCGCAAATCGGCGATGGAAGACACCGCGGGGTAGCCGAAATCGACAGTGGCAAAGGCCGCGCCCTGATGAGTGAGGTGATTGTGGGCATCGATAAACCCCGGTATCAATGTGCGGCCTTGCAGGTCGATCACTTCAACCGAATCATTCACCAGCGCCGCAATTTCTGCACTGGTACCGACCGCCTTGATATGCGCACCTTCAACCAGCACGGCTTGACAGATGCGGTCGCTCTGATCGACGGTTATCACCTGGCCGTTAATAAATGCGTAATTCGCCATGTAGACCTCATTATTATATTTTACAGCCGACCATGAATTGAAAAACCAGCGCCGGCGCTAAGTTAAATGACCTCCGGCAAAGCCGGAGGCTTATCAGGGGACGCCCTCGAAGGGCTATCAATTGCGCCCAAGGCGCTACATCATTCCCAGCCTCAGTTGATCCCGATGTTCATCCGCTTTCTCCTGATTACGGATGTACTCGCGTACCATTTCTTCATCCAGGCCCACCGTCGAAACGAAATAGCCTCTCGCCCAGAAGTTCTCGCCATTGAAGTTTCGCTGACGGCCTTTGAACTGCCTGGCGATAGCGATCGCACTTTTGCCCTTGAGATAGCCAACCACGTTGGATACCGAGTACTTGGGCGGAATGCTGATGCACATGTGGATATGATCCGGCATCAAGTGTCCCTCGACGATCTTCACGCCTTTGCGCCCTGCAAGCTCATGGAAGATTTCTCCCATGTACCGGCGCAACTTCCCATAGATCACCTTTCGCCTCTTCTTCGGGATGAACACCACATGGTACTTACAATCCCAGCGCGTATGCGCCAGACTTTCGTAGTCTCGCATAGGGTTGCCTTCTGCTTTCTTGGTCGAAAAACGAAGGTACATTGACCGTAGTCTCGGTCAAACCTATGCGAGTCACCCCGGCATAGCCGGGGGTTTACCTCGGATTAATTATTACAGGCCCGGGATGTTTGGTTAAAAATCCGGCGGGGCGAATGAATCAATATTCTGAAACAATACCCGCCGGACGAATGGACCTAAAACAAACCAGAGTGTTCACTCTAGAAAAAACACGGGATGAGTAAAATCACGAATAACTAAATATTACTTTACGAATTGCCGAAGTAACGGATGGCAGCACCGACACCCAGCCAGCCGCGGCGGCCCGCCACCCCCTGTTCTCTATGGCGGTCCGCACCGCGGCTCAGATGGTCATCCAGCCAGCGGGTAGCTGGGCTTGTACTCCTCCCACCAGCCGGGCCCAAAGCGCTATGGTTATTTTGTAAACCAGGGTATTTCCTGAACAGGTTCAGACTAGCGGGCGGCACTGGCAAGAAGCATTTGGCCACGCACCTGGGGTTTAATATAAAACCGTGCTATTCAAGGCCTTAATGGTATTATTAACCTGGCTGGCAAATAGGTTCCCTCCCTATTTTCCAGTCACCCCACAAAAACAGGCGCAAGTGCGTGGACGTGCTGGTTTTTGTGGGGTTCGCATTGGCCTGCGGCCAATGATGAAACATCCCTGTTTCATGTATTAACCCTCCGGGTTAATATCTTCAAAGGCTTTAATAATTAGAACCATGGGGCAAGTGGTGCGCTTATGCATGGCAAACAAGATTACTCTATAGGCAAAGTCAGCAATATAGATATCCGGCTTTTAAGTGTATTTATCACCGTCGTCGAGAGTGGCGGTCTTACACAGGCGCAGGAGCCACTGAACATTGCGCTTTCCAGTATCAGCACCTCTGTTCAGGACCTGGAAACGCGGCTTGGACTGAAGCTCTGCAACCGTGGACGGGGTGGGTTTTCACTCACCGAAAACGGTCGTGAGGTCTATCACCAGGCCCGGAAACTGTTTCAAGCCGTGGATCATTTTAATGCGAATGTCGCCGGTCTGAAGGGAAGGTTTACCGGAGAGCTCAAGATCGGCATTCTGGACAACTCGACAATGTCGCCCACCACCCGGGTACCGGAAGTAATCCACCGTTTTTCCGAACAACATCCTGATGTGCACATCAGCATCAAGGTGCTGCCCTCCAATGAAATTGAAGAGGCGCTGGTAAACGGCAGCCTTAACCTGGGTATCGGCCTGTTTCCAGACAGCAAACAGACCCTGCGTGCGCTGGTCAGCTTCCCCGTTGTTGTCGACCTCTACTGTGGCAACCAGAGCCCGCTGTTCACCAGGGATGACATCAGTATCCGTGACCTTGTGCTCACAGGTTATGCCAAGGGCTGCTATTCGCCAGACCCCAGGGGCAAACTGTTACAACAATTGCCGACACCGCCGGCATCTTCCTACCTGTCTGAAGGTCTGGCGTTTCTGATCTTGTCCGGCCGCTATATCGGTCACCTGCCAAGGCGCTACGCCGCCAACTGGGTCAAGAACGGCGAAATGCGCGCTCTGCCTCAAGCCCAATTCAGTCATGAGCTGGAACTGTCGCTGGTGGTGCGCCGCGGTGAAACGGTGGGGCCGATTATGCGCGCCTTTCTGGATATTTTTTCCGCATTTGCCGAGGAGTAAATTATCCGCCTGTCGAGTGGCCGGGTGACCTGGCCCTGTGAGTCAATTCACTGACCGTTCTCGTCATTACGGCACGCACACAGGCTCTGCTAGACTCGGGTCATTTGCGCCAGGCTGCAGCCAGTGACAGGTACCGACCCTGCGCTTGGTGCACCGCTCGCCTGGCCTGCATCGAGGACTTGATCAGATGAAATTTGAAGGTACCGAACGCTATGTCGCCACCGAAGACCTGCAGATGGCGGTCAATGCGGCGATCACGCTGCAGCGCCCGCTGCTGATCAAGGGTGAACCGGGTACCGGCAAAACACTGCTGGCCGAAGAAATCGCCAGTGCGCTTGATATGCCGCTGTTGCGCTGGCACGTCAAGTCCACCACCAAGGCACAGCAGGGACTCTACGAGTACGATGCAGTATCGCGCCTGCGGGACTCGCAGCTCGGCGATGCGCGGGTGCACGATATCGCCAATTACATTCGCAAGGGCACGCTTTGGCAGGCTTTCGACGCCGAACAACAGGCCGTGGTGCTGATCGATGAAATCGACAAGGCGGATATCGAGTTCCCTAACGACCTGCTGACCGAACTCGACAAGATGGAGTTCGATGTTTACGAAACCGGGCAACGTATTCAGGCCCGCAAGCGCCCGGTGGTGATCATAACCAGCAACAACGAGAAGGAACTGCCGGATGCGTTCTTGCGCCGCTGCTTTTTTCACTACATCGCCTTTCCCGATCGCAGCACGCTGCAAAAAATCGTGGCGGTGCATTACCCCGATATCGAGCAGCAACTGGTACATGAGGCCCTGGAGATCTTTTTCGCACTGCGTGACGTACCCAGCCTGAAGAAAAAACCCTCCACCTCCGAGCTGATTGACTGGCTCAAGCTGTTGCTGGCGGACCGCATCGACGCCAGCACCCTGGCGGCACAGGACCCGGCCAGTGCCATGCCGCCGCTCTACGGCGCGCTGCTGAAAAACGAGCAGGACGTACACATGCTGCAGCGCCTGGCCTTTATGGCGCGCCGCGGTACACGCTGATGCTGATCGATTTTTTCAGCAGTCTGCGCAAGGCCTCCGTTCCGGTCAGCCTGCGTGAACTGCTCGACCTGCTCGCCGCGCTGGACGCCCGCCTGGCCTGCTGCGATCTGGATCACTTCTACCTGCTGGCCCGTGCCTGCCTGGTGAAGGACGAAAAATACTACGACCGCTTCGACCGCGCCTTTGCGGCCTACTTCAATGGTCTGCCCGCCGCCGAAGACCTGCGGGATAGCCTGATACCGGAGCACTGGCTGCAGGCCGACTTTCTGCGCCAGCTGTCCGAGGCCGACAAGGCGGCCATCGAGGCCCTGGGCGGGCTCGACAAGCTGCTCGACACCCTGCGCCAGCGCCTCGAAGAGCAGGACGCCAAACACGCCGGCGGCAGCAAGTGGGTCGGCACCGGCGGCACCTCGCCCTTCGGTCATGGCGGTTACAACCCCGAAGGCGTGCGCATCGGCGGGCCCGGGCGCCACAGGCGGGCGGTAAAGGTATGGGAGCAGCGCCAGTTCCGCAACCTGGATGACAGCCTTGAACTGGGGACGCGCAATATAAAGGTGGCGTTGCGCAAGCTGCGAAAGTTCGCCCGCACCGGCGCGGCCGATCAGCTCGACCTGGACGACACCATCCGCTGCACCGCCCGCAATGCGGGCTTGCTGGATCTGAAAATGGTGCCCGAACGGCACAATGCCGCCAAGGTACTGCTGTTTCTGGATGTCGGCGGTTCGATGGACCCCTTCATCCGCACCTGCGAAGAGCTGTTCAGTGCCGCTCGCAGCGAATTCAAGCACCTGGAATACTTTTACTTTCACAACTGCCTGTACGAAGGCGTATGGCGCGACAACCGCCGCCGTTTCGACCAGCGCATTCCCACCCTCGACCTGCTGCACACCTACGGGCGGGACTACCGCGTGATCTTTGTTGGCGATGCGGCCATGTCACCCTACGAATTGGCAGAGCGTTTTGGCAGCGTCGAGCACATGAACGAGGAAGCCGGCCAGGTCTGGCTACAGCGGGTGCTGGACACCTGGGACAAGTGCATCTGGCTTAACCCGATGCAGGAGCAGAGCTGGCAGTACACCCACTCGACCCGGATGATTCGCCAGCAGTTCAGCGACCAGATGTATCCGCTGACACTGCAAGGCCTGGAGCTTGCCATCAAGGCGCTGTCGCGCTGACCTGAGGGGGAGCGCAGGGCTACACAACCGGCACAGACGAAACACCAGAAAAACGGGCGCAAGCTCATGCGCTTGCGCCCATTCTTCAATGGTGAAAAGTGTGGGGTGACTGGCAAACAGGGAGGGAACCTATTGGCCAGTCGGTTAATAACAGGAAGAGAGTATCGTTGCCGGATTCAAGAAAGAATCCAGAGAGAGATCCCAGGAATTAACGCAATGGCGAACCAGGTCAAAATAAGTGCAATGAGATAGGGCACCACATGTTTCACTATCCGCAAGTAGGGAATACCGGTCATGCCGCTGGCCACATAAAGGTTCAGACCATAGGGCGGCGTAATGAAGCCAATGGAAGCACCCACCAGGAAGACCACTGCAAACTGGATCGGATCAACACCGATCGAGGCCGCGATGGGCGCCAGTATGGGTGCCAGTATCACCGTGACGGGCAGGCTCTCGAGTACCGCCCCGACCACAAAGACTATTGCCATACAAGCAAACAGGATGGGATAAAAGCCGCCAAGTGAAGTAATCAATCCAGTCAAAAAGGCTTTGGTTCCCAGCAGTGACAGCACCTGCTGCATGACCACCGAGACCGCGATCAAGGGCGCCAACATACCGGTAATTTGGCCTGAGCGCATCATGATTTTCGGCAAGTCCTTGATACCGAACTTGCGGGTAACCAACAACCCGGCAATCAGACAAAAGCCCGTGGTGACCCCTGCCGCTTCCGTCGGCGAAAAAGAGCCGGTATAGAGACCGAGCAGCACAATCCCCATCGCCATAAACCCAAGCCACGCCTTGCCGCCTGTCTTGACAATACGTGTGGGACTGAACTTAATGAGATCGCCCCATCCATTGCGCCAGGACACTATATAACAGGTGGCCATCATAGCGAAAACCATCAGCGCACCAGGGATCATACCGGCCATAAATAGTTCGCCAATCGGCAGGTTCATCATGAAGCCGTAAACGATAAAGATAATACTGGGGGGAATAATAATCCCTACTACGCCACCGGCGGCCACTGTAGCCGCGGCAAACTCTTCGTTGTAGTTACCCTTCTTCATCTCAGGGTGCATGATGCTGCCTATGGTTGCGGTGGTGGCAGAGTTTGATCCCGAGATCGCCGCAAACATGCCGCAGGCACCCAGAGAGGCCATCCCCAACCCCCCACGCATAAAGCCCAGACAGGCGTAAGCAAAGTCGGACAAACGTTTGGCGATACCGGCAGCGTTTATCAGGTCTCCGGTCAGGATAAACAAAGGTAACGCCAGCAGCCCATAAAAGTTCAGTCCCTCATAAAGGGTCACACCGACATTGGCCAGGGTGAAGTCGATCACCAGGCTGACACCGATCACCCAAAAGGAGATCACCAGGAAGATAGGCACACCCAGCAGAAATAACCCGGTGATGCCCAAACTGATCAAACCAATCCATAATCCGTCCATTACTGGGCTCCTCAATCACCAAAGGTGGCGGCTTGCACAGCTAAAGGCCGGCCCGCTCTAAAGTCATGGTAGTCACTCGCCAGATTCTGGCTGACGCGCACCAACAGTAGCGTCCACGCGCACGGCGTGGCGAGATAGAACCACCACTGCATCACATTATCGGTGCCCTGGACAATCGAGAAGTTATCGTAAGAGATATAGACCTGTTCAACAGAGAAATAGATCACCACCGCTCCCATAACGAACCAGAGCACGGCATCCAGAATGAGACAACCGAACTGGGCGCCATAAGACAGCCGTTCTCGCATCTCGGTAAAGCGCAGGTGGGAACGTTTCAGCGTATTGTAGGAGGCCCCCATCCAGGCAAGCCACAGGAACAGATAGATCGGTATCGTCGTGCTCCAGGCCGATTGCTCGTTAAACAAAAATCGCCGAATGACCTCGATAAAGATAATGCCTGTCATAGACCCGTAGGAGACTATAATGAAAAATCTCTCGATATTTTGAAAAGCCCAGTAAAGTGCCTTGCCTGCTTTCATATGCACCCTCCCTTTTGCTTCACCCGACAGGATCTTCCCGCTGTCTGGCGAGATACCGTCCTGTTTTGCATTCGATTCTAACGTCGCCATAACCCAACCACCTTTAACCCTATACCAGCGAACACAGGCCCGCGAACATAACGCCGGTTACCCTTAGCTAAACCGGCATCTTTAGTCACCTAAAAGGAGTAAGACAAAAGGGATCAGGCGTTTTTCCACCAGCGACGGGGCTCGACATTCTCGGCAAGTGTGTCCAGGGGAATTTCACGAGCGATCTTGTGGATCTCGGTATAGGTATCGATACCACCCGCCCACTTGTCGAGACGTTCGCGCCATTGCACCCAGGGCTCAGGGTTGAATTCAGGCGCACAGATACGTTCGGCTTTAGCACGCACTTCATCCGATAGCGGCGCAACCCGCACGTTATGCTCATGAAAGAGGGTTCCGGCAAGTGAAGGCACGGTGGCACCCACGGTATTAACCAGCGCCGCTTCCTGAGCTGCCTGGATTTTAACCTGGGTCAGATAAGCAGACTCCATCACCGCTTCCTGCAGAGCCGGACTCATGCTATCGAAAACCTTGGCATCCATCATGGTGGCTTCGGTGCCACAGAAGAGGCGCAGGTCGACCGACTGAGAGATTACCGGTGACATGTTGGCGTAACCCACCGCACCAGCCCAGGTCTCGGCACCATCGATCAGCCCCGACTTGAGACCATCCAGGGTTTCAGACCAGGCAATGGGTACAGGGTTGAGTTCCAGGAGCTGCATCGCGATACGACCAAGCTGGGTACCCGTAACGCGGTTCTTGGTACCTTTTAACACATCGATATCGGTAATCAGCGGCTTGTCTTGCCAGCCCAGCCCCATCTGCAAACCACGCAGCTCACAATGAGAAAACAGGAACTGCAGCCCGTGCTTTTTCTTTAGCGGGTCACGCAGCAGGCGCTGGCTGTCGGGATGGTAAAGGAAGTGGTACTGCGAAGCCCGGGTCGGGAACATATAGGCGTAATCGAGCACATTCAAATAGGGAGCGGCACCAGCAGAGTTCTGGGTAGACGCCGTAAACATGTCGATGATGCCCTGCTGGGTCTTCTTGACACAGTCCAGCTGGCCACAGATCTGGTTATCGCCGATAAATTCGACTCGAATCTCGCCATCGGTACGGTCTTCTATGTCGCGGGCAAAATCCAGACAACCGGCACGCTCGATCAGCAGGTTATTCTCGTTAAACCCGGACGCACCGAACTTCAGGGTATGTTTGGCCTCTTTTTTATTACGACGGTTGGCAGTGGCCTCTGCGGCCTGCGTCAGCTGCGGCAGGGTGAAACTGCCCAGCGCAGTGGCCGCCAGCATGGTCGAACTCATGCCGTAAGTCGCTGCTACACGGAAAAAATCCCGACGCGAGACGCTCTCGGGCTTCTTGTCTGAGAAGGGGGTTGCTTTCGCCATGATAGACATCCTGAATTATTTTTTTGGTTTCCGGATTTCGCAGGTCAGCCTTAGACCGTCTGCCCAATAGAACACAGAACATCGCCCAAATGCAACATTTTTTGATAAGTTTTGTCTCACAAATACCTAAATATGTAATTTTTATTGCTTGTTTATTTTTGAATATAGCTTCGATACGATAACAAGACGACCCATGAAGCACACCGTTACCCCCTGTTTAGGCAGCAATTCCCTGTTTTATCAGGACATTTCAGCTCCACCGCCTAAGGCCCGGGAGAAGGGTTGTGCCTTTGCGCCCAGGATCGCAAAAAAAGGGTATCAAAAAACGATGTTATTGAGACTTTCGAAAGCCTATGATGTCGCTTAGCATCGCCAACCTGTACAGGCTAGAAACCATGCCCGACTCAACCAGCAAGGACACGGGATCATCCATCCTGCGCGCACTCAACATACTGGAAATCGTCGCCAATACGCCTCAGCCCCTGACCCCGGCGGAAATCAACCGCACGCTGAAGCTACCCAAACCCACCATACATCGCCTGTGCAGCCAGCTCGAGGACGCCGGTTTCCTGCAGCCCCGCCTCGATGGCCGCGGCCTGTTGCCCGGCCCCAAGCTGAACAAGATCGCCCTGGGCGTACTTAGCAACAACGATTTTCTGCGCACCCAGCGCCATGTCATCCTGCAACGCCTGTCCGAGAAGCTCGGCGAAACCTGCAATATTTCCATTCCCAGCGGCGGCGAGATGATTTACTTCGACCGCGTCGAAACCCACTGGCCGCTGCGGGTTCAGCTGCAGATCAATGACCGGGTTCCACTGCACTGCACCGCCAGCGGCAAGCTGTTTCTGAGCGAGCTGTCGAGCATCAAGCGCTCCCGCCTGCTGGCCCGGCTACCGCTGGACAAGCACACCCCCAACACCCTAACCTCGGCCGAAGCCCTGAAACCGGAGCTGCGCAAGATCCGCCAGAACGGCGTTGGCGTCGATAACGAAGAGTTTCTGCAGGGCATGATCGCGGTAGCCGTGCCCATCCGCGATAGCGAAGGCCGTCTCTATGCCGCCCTGGCAATGCACGCACCGACCGCACGCCTTTCACTTGAACAGGCCCAGGAGCATGTGCCGGCGATTCGACAGGCCGCAGCAGAGCTCGCCCTGCTGATGGACGAAGAACAGACAGACGCATCTGCGGACGACGACGCCTGAGCCTGTGCCTGCCTGACGCAAAAAAGCCACGGCCGCTTCCAGCCGTGGCAATACCGCAGATCTCCTGTTGAACGCAGCGCCCCGTACAGCACTGCCTGATCCTGTTTTCAGATCGGGCGCATGCCCTATCCCATGGACGCCGACAACGTGGCAGCCGTCATGGCATCCTCTTTCATCATGTCCGCCGCTTTCTCGGCAATCATGATCGTCGGCGCATTGGTATTGCCCGAGACAATGACCGGCATGATGGATGCATCCACCACCCTCAGCCCTTCGATGCCATGCACCCGCAGCCGCGCATCCACCACGGCCATCTCGTCCTGGCCCATCTTGCAGGTGCCCGTGGGGTGATAGATGGTCGTGGCACGGTTGCGGGCGTACTCCAGCAGCTCGGCATCGGTCTGATGCTGAACGCCGGGCTCGTGTTCTTCCTGGATCAGCGGCGCCAGCGCCGGTGCGTTAACGATCTGGCGCGTGATCCTGATCGACTCGATGGCCGTCTTCTGGTCTTCCTCGGTGGCCAGATAGTTCGGATGAATCGCCGGATAGTCCGCCGGGTTCGTGCTCTTGAGCGCAATGTGGCCGGTGCTGGTCGGGCGCAACTGGCACACCGAGGCGGTGAAGGCCGAGAATCGGTGCGTGCCGTCGGCGGGCTTGTCGGCGCTTAGTGGCTGCAAGTGATACTGGATATCGGGCCGTTGCGGGCTTAGCGGAGTTTTGGTGAATATATACACCTGGCTGGCTGCCATGGTGAGCGGGCCCGTGCGGAACATGGCGTACTCCAGCCCCATCATCACCTTGCGCAGCGGGTTGTTCACCTCGTCATTCAGGGTGATGGGCTTGTTCACCTTGTAGATGGTGCGAATCTGCAGATGATCCTGCAGGTTGCGCCCGACCCCCGGCAGATGCTTCACCAGCGGGATATTGTGCTTCGCCAGCTCGTCCTTGTCGCCGATGCCGGACAGCATCAGCGTCTGGGGCGAGTTGATGGCACCGGCCGACAACACCACTTCGCGGCGACAGCGGACACTGTGCATCTGCCCCTTGATGGACAGCGTCACGCCAACAACGCGGCTGCCTTCAAACTCGATACGATGCACCAGCGCATTGGTCACCGCCTGCAGGTTCGGGCGCTTGAGCGCCGGGCGCAGAAAGCCCACCGCCGTGCTGCAGCGGGTACCGGTACGCTTGATCGTCAACTGGAAATAGCCGACCCCTTCCTGGGTCTCGCCGTTGCAGTCATCGTTGCGCGGAATACCCACCTGTTGGGCGGCATCGATAAACTTGTCACAGATTTCGCGTTTTACGCGGATATTGGAAACCGACAGCGGCCCACCGACGCCATGATAGGCATCGGCGCCCCGCTCCTGGTCTTCGGACTTGATGAAGTACGGCAGCACGTCCTTGTAGGACCAACCCTCATTACCCAGCGCCGCCCAGTCATCGTAGTCTTCTTTCTGGCCGCGAATATAAAGCAGGCCGTTGAGCGAACTGGAGCCGCCGAGCACCTTGCCGCGCGGCCATTGCAGCTGACGACCATTGATACCCGGATCCGGCTCGGTCATGTAGCACCAGTCGGTTTTCGGGTTGTGCATGGTCTTGAAGTAGCCGATGGGAACATGAATCCAGGGATTCGTGTCCCGGCTTCCCGCCTCTATCAGCAGCACCGAGTGCGCGGGGTTTTCCGACAGACGGCTTGCCATTACACAGCCGGCGGAGCCTGCGCCGATCACAATGTAGTCATAGGCAGAATCTAGAGACATCAGTCATACCATCCATTTTTTATTTTTAAACAGTTACTTATCTCAACCAGCAAGATCAGTTCCGCAGCCTGCCTGGTGAGAACCCCGGACCTGAGCAGGCCTCCAATCAGTCTTGAATGATCACTTAACAGCCGTTTCGATAACTGGAGTATCGTTTCAACCAGGAAACAAATCAACAATTTTATTGATATTTGAAAACATCAGTCTCAAATTTAGTGACTTTTGTAACTTAATTTCATAGTCTATAGAAACGGCCTGGCGAGAATGGCACAAGCCCATGCCCTGTCCGGAAGATAGGCCGACTCACCGCAGGGCGCGGGAAACCCTGTGCAATCGGCAAAAACGCCCCATCTTTGCAGGCGAGCGGGCAGAAACGGGCACAGCCACGCGTATATAATCTCTAAAAATAATGGCGGGTATGCACATGTCAGCACTCTTTCACCTGGACAGAAACAATAACGCCACCTTGCAGAAGCAGATTCGCGAGCAACTGGTGAACGCAATCCTTGGTGGCTTCCTGCCGCTGGACGAGCCGCTGCCATCGAGCCGCAGCCTGGCCAAGACACTGAACGTCGCCCGCAACACCATCGTGCTGGTCTACGATGAGCTGGCCACCGATGGCTACCTGACGTCGAAGGAGCGCAGCGGCTATTTCGTTAATCCGCAGTTTGTCGCCGGCAAGCTCGAGCAGGGCAGCAAGACGCCCCCTGCGACCGACAGCTGTGACAAGGTCGACTGGTCAACCCGGCTCAAGATCAAACCGCCGGCCCAGTCCAACCCGAGCCTGGCCCATGCCTGGCATTCGTATCCCTACCCCTTTATCTATGGTCAGCTGGACTCGGCGCTGTTCCCGATCGACAACTGGCGCAAGTGCTGGCGCGATGCCGTCAGTGTGCAGGCCATACGGGACTGGTCATCGGATCGCTATGACAGCGACGACCCCATGCTCATCGAGCAGCTGCAAAAACGCATTCTGCCGAGCCGCGGCATCCAGGCCGACAAGGATGAGATCCTGGTTACCATAGGCTCCCAACAGGCGCTGTACCTGCTGGCACAGCTGCTGCTCGACAGCACCACCACCTTCGGCATTGAGGATCCGGGCTATGCCAGCGCCGGCCACATCGCCGCGCTCTTCGGCGCCCGGGTAAAAAGCCTGGCCGTGGACGAAAACGGCCTGGTGGTCGATGAGCAGCTGGATGATTGCGACGCGCTCTACATCACCCCCAGCTACCAGTGCCCCACCACCGTTACCATGCCGCTGGAAAGGCGGCGCACGCTGCTCGACAAGGCCCTGCAGGACGATTTCATCGTGGTGGAGGATGACTATGAAATGGAGATCAACTTCGAGTCCAACCCGACGCCGGCACTCAAGAGCCTGGACCAGCACGACCGGGTGCTTTATATCGGCAGCCTGTCCAAAACCCTGGCGCCGGGCCTGCGCATGGGCTTCATGGTGGGCCCCAAAGCCCTGATCCAGGAAGCCCGCAACCTGCGCCAGCTGATGCTGCGCCACCCGCCACTGAACAACCAGCGTGCCGTGGCGCTGTTCCTGGCCCAGGGGTATCACGATGCACTGCTGCGCAAGCTCGCCCGCAAGTTTGCACAGCGCAGCGAAATCATGGCCCAGGCACTCAACAGCCACTTGCCCGGCAGCTATACCCTGCCCTCCGGCGGCTCCTCATTCTGGTGCCGCCTGCCGGAAACGGTGAACGCGGCACAGCTCAAGCGCGCCGCCGCCCAGAAGGGAATTCTGATCATTTCCGGCGACAGCTACCATTACGCCGACAATCTGCCGCAAAACTGCATCAAGCTGGGTTTTTCCGCCATCGCCCCTGAGGCCATCGACCCGGGAATCCGGATTCTGGCAGAGCTTATTCGGGAATTGAGCGACGCGGAGGCACAGTAAAGCCCACCGCAGGTTCGGACAAGGATAAAGGGTAAAGGAAGGAACAGTCGCGCGCGCAGCGCCCTGGGCGCTGCGCGTAGCAACGGTTAGCGCAGCAGCAGCAAGGGCGTGGCCGTATTGTTCAGCATGTTGCGCGTAGTGCTGCCCACCAGCAGCTGGCGAATGCGCGAATGACCGTAGGCCCCCATCACCAACAGGTCGATATTGTTTTCGGCCTGGTAGGCGTGCAGCACCGGTTCCACATCACCGCTTGTGAGCACCGCCGTCACATCGAAACCGGCCTTTTCCAGCGTTTCCCGCGCAGCATCCAGCACGCCGCGATGCTCGGCGCTATCCGCACCCACCATCACCAGATGACAGGGCAGCCCGCGAAACAGCGGGCTCGCCGCCAGCATCTCGACACCCTTGAGGGTAGTGGCGCTGCCATCAAAGGCCAGCATCAGGCTGCGGGGTTCACTGAACGCCCCCGGGATCACCAGAATGGGCCTGTGCATGGTGCGAATCACGCTTTCCACATGGCTGCCCACCGGCATGCCCGGGCTGTGACTGTGGCTGCTGTGCAGCCCCAGCACCAGCAGACGAATCTCGTCTTCCAGCTCACCCAGGCTTTCAGCCAGATCACCGTGACGCTGCATCTGCGCCGGCGCTTCGACACCCTGACTGCGGGCCCGCTCGGCGGCGGCCTCCAGCATGGCCTTGCCGGCCTCAATCGCCAGCCGGCCACGCTTTTCATCCAGCGTGGCCAGCTCCTGCAGCAGGTGCTCGCGGCTCCCCAGGCCAATATTGCCGCTAAGATCCACTTCGGCCGCGCTTTCGCTGCGGTCCAGCACATGCAGCAATACCAGCGGCGCCTCCAGGCGCCGGCTGGCCCAGGCCGCACTGTCACATACCGCCGCCGAGGACTGCATGGCACCGATACAGGCAAATACTTTATTCATGGATGGTCACTCCCTGTACAGCAATGAACGGGGCGCATCTGCGCGTGCTGCGCCCTGCCGGTCGCAGGAGTCAACCATAACATGCCTGAGGGGCCAGAAAAGCCCCTCGCGGACGCAGGGCTGCTGCCCCGCCTATAACTGCACGCCGCTTCGCAGGATCAGTGCCCGATCAGCTCGTCGGCACTGCCCGGCTTGTCGTACTGGCCAAAGCGGTCGACGATGGTGGCACTGGCTTCGTTCAGCCCGCAGACCTCGACTTCGGTGCCCTCGCGGCGGAACTTGACCACCACCTTGTCCAGCGAGGATACGGCGGTGATGTCCCAGAAGTGCGCATGGGTGACGTCGATCACGACCTTGTCCAGAACCTCCTTGAAATCAAAGGCAGCGATAAACTTGTCCGCCGATGCAAAGAACACCTGTCCCGATACGCGGTACTCGCGCAGCGACTGGGTATCATCCACATGGCTGTCCACCCGCATGTAGTGCCCCACCTTGCTGGCAAAGAACATGGCGGCCAGCAGGACACCGACGAACACGCCGTAGGCCAGGTTGTGGGTAAACACCACCACCACCACGGTCGCGATCATGACGAGATTGGTGGACAGCGGGTGCTGCTTGAGGTTACGGATGGAATCCCAGCTGAAGGTACCGATGGATACCATGATCATCACGGCCACCAGCGCCGCCATGGGAATCTGCGCAACCCACTCATCCAGGAACACCACCATGATCAGCAGCAGCAGGCCCGCGGTCAGGGTCGACAGGCGGGTACGGCCGCCGGATTTCACGTTGATCACCGACTGGCCGATCATGGCGCAGCCCGCCATGCCACCGAGCAGGCTGGAGGCGATGTTGGACACGCCCTGCCCCTTGCACTCGCGGTTCTTGTCACTGGAGGTGTCGGTCAGGTCGTCCACGATGGTCGCGGTCATCATGGATTCCAGCAGGCCGACCACGGCCATGGCAGCGGCATAGGGGAAGATGATCTGCAGGGTTTCAAAGTTCAGTGGCACGTCGGGCCACAGGAAAATCGGCAGGGTATCGGGCAGCTCACCCATGTCACCCACGGTACGGATATCCAGCCCCAGGTACATCGACAGGCCGGTCAGGGTCAGGATGCACACCAGCGGAGACGGCACCGCCCGGGTCACGTAGGGGAACAGGTAGATGATGCCAAGCCCGGCAGCGGTCATGGCATAGACATGCCAGGTCACATCGATCAGCTCAGGCAACTGCGCCATAAAGATCAGGATCGCCAGGGCATTGACGAACCCCGTCACCACCGAGCGGGAAACGAAGCGCATCAGGCTGCCCAGCTTCAGGTAGCCGGCCCCGATCTGCAGCACCCCGGTCAGCAGGGAAGCCGCCAGCAGGTACTGCAGCCCGTGCTCGCGTACCAGGGTCACCATCAGCAGCGCCATGGCACCGGTGGCCGCCGAAATCATGCCGGGGCGGCCGCCGACAAAGGCAATTACCACCGCGATACAGAAGGACGCGTACAGACCCACCTTGGGATCCACACCGGCAATAATGGAAAAGGCGATTGCCTCGGGAATCAGGGCCAGGGCCACCACGGCACCGGCCAGCAGGTCGCCACGCGTGTTGGAGAACCATTGGCGTTGCAAAGAGTTAATCATCCGTTATCCGTCAGGTCTGGAGTTTCGCCAGCGACAGCAAGGTGCCGCTGGCGGGTCTTGATAAGTAGAGGCACGGGACACCCGGCCCCGGCGGGGCCCGCGTCAAAGCGGCTATTTTTCGCACATGCACAATAGCGCGGCTACGTTACCGGCTTGCACCCGGAGCGTCAAGCCAGCGACCGCCGTAACCACAGTGACGAAGCCAGCCTAGCGACGCTGATCCGGCAGGTCATTCAGCACGGCCTTCTCAGCCGCCAGATCGTCAGCTGCAGGAACGCTGCGGGGCAGTACCAGGTTCAGAAGAATGGCGGCAAAACCACTGAGTGCAACACCCTGCAGGCTCATTTCGCCCTGCCCGATCACCATGCCGCCGATGCCGAACACCAGCACCGTGGCCACGATCACCAGGTTGCGCTGCTCACCCAGGTCGACCCGTGCCTTGATCAGGGTGTTCATGCCCACCGCGGCGATGGAACCAAACAGCAGGATCAGGATACCGCCCATCACGGGCGTCGGAATGGTCTGCAGCAGAATGCCGATCTTGGCAACAAAGGCCAGCGCAATGGCAAACACCGCCGCCCAGGTCATGATCAGCGGGTTGAACGCCCGGGTCAGCATGACGGCACCGGTCACTTCCGAATAGGTCGTGTTGGGCGGGCCGCCCAGCATGGCTGCGGTCGATGTCGCCAGGCCATCGCCCAGCAAGGTGCGGTGCAGGCCCGGCTTTTTCAGGTAATCCTTGCCGGTCACGTTGCTGATGGCCAGCACATCGCCCACATGCTCAATCGCCGGCGCAATGGCCACCGGCAGCATAAACAGAATGGCCTGCCAGTTGAGTTCCGGCGCCACGAAGGCCGGCACCGAGAACCAGGCTGCCTGCTGCACCGGCGTGTAATCCACCATGCCCATCAGGTTGGCCAGCAGGTAACCCACCAGCACGCCGGACAGGATCGGCACCAGCCGAAAGATCCCTTTCGCGAACACCGCCACCACCAGGGTGGTTACCAGCGCCGCCATGGACACCAGCATGGCATCAGCGTACGGGAACAGCTCGATACCGCCATCACCGCTTTTGCCCATGGCCATGTTCACCGCCACCGGCGCCAGCCCCAGGCCGATCACCATGATGATCGGGCCCGTAACCACCGGCGGCATCAGCCGGTGAATAAAGCCCGCACCGCGCAGCTTCACCGCCAGCGACAGCAGCAGATACAGCAGTCCCGCCGCCATCAGGCCGCCCATGGTGGCCGGGATACCCCAAGTCTGCACACCATAGATAATGGGCGCGATAAAGGCGAAGGACGAGGCCAGAAAGACCGGCACCGTGCGCTTCGTTGCCACCTGGAAAAGCAGGGTACCGGCACCGGCAGTAAAGAGCGCCACGCTCGGGTTGAGCCCCGTGAGCAGCGGCACCAGCACCAGGGCACCGAAGGCGACGAACAGCATTTGCGAACCAGCCAGCGCGCTGCGCCACCCGCTCAGGTGATAGTCACCTTGGTTAGACATGGGTCAGCGTTCCTCAGGTCCCGAAGATCTTGTCACCGGCATCACCAAGACCCGGAATGATATAGCCGTGTTCATCCAGGTGGCTGTCGATGGACGCCGTGAAAATATCCACGTCCGGGTGTGCTTCCTGCACCTTTTTAAGGCCTTCCGGCGCGGCCACCAGGATCAGCGTGCGAATGCTGGTACAACCGGCCTTCTTCAGCATGTCGATCGTCGCTACCAGGGAGCCGCCAGTCGCCAGCATCGGATCGATGATCAGCGCCATGCGCTCTTCGATGTCATTGGCCAGCTTTTCAAAGTAGGGTACCGGCTCCAGGGTTTCCTCGTCCCGGTACAACCCCACCACTGATATCTTGGCCGCGGGAACCAGCTCCAGCACGCCATCGAGCATGCCGATACCGGCGCGCAGGATCGGCACCACGGTAATTTTTTTGCCCTTGATGCGCTCGGCGGTCATGGGACCGCACCAGCCGTCCACCGGGTAGGACTCCAGTTCCAGGTCCTTGGTTGCCTCATAGGTCAGCAGGCAGCCAACTTCCGACGCCAGCTGCCGGAAACTGCGGGTACTCAGATCGGCGGACCGCATCAGACCCAGCTTGTGGCGGATCAATGGGTGGCGGATTTCGTGAACGCTCATGCACAAACCTCTTTGACAACGATCAGAGCCCGGTCGGCAAACCGGGCCTCTTGTTTAAACCAGCGATCCCGGCCGGCGCCAGCACCAGGGCAGCCATCGGCATCGGAGCAGGGAAACAACATCCTGCGGATATCGCCCCTGCCCCGATTTACTCAGCAATTGTCGTGCCGGTCAGAAAATGTGGGTGCATCCTAGCCAAAAGGCGGGAATTTGTCATCTGTCCGGCAGCTTGCCATCTGACCGGGCAGTCAGTATTGTGAGCCCGACAAGCCGCGTCGCGCCCAACGCACGGCGCCTGCCCCCCTATTTAGCTGACACCTGATCCCATGCCAAATACCGACCTGGACCATATTCGCGAGGTTTACACCCAAGCGGACCTGCTGCACAGCGCTACCGAGGTGGAGGCCGCCATCGACACCATGGCCCACGCCATCAGCCAAACACTGCATGATCGCAATCCGGTGCTGTTCAGCATCATGAATGGCGGCCTGGTGATTGGGGGCCAGTTGCTGACCCGCCTCGAGTTTCCTCTGCAGGCCAGTTACCTGCATGCCACCCGCTACCGCAACAGTACCCGCGGTTTTGGCCTGGAGTGGAAGGTGCCCCCCATGGTGGAATTCAAGGGCAGGCCGGTACTGATCCTGGACGACATCTTGGACGAAGGCCACACCCTGGCAGAAATCATCGATTACTTTAAGCGTGAAGGTGCCGCTGAGGTCTATACCGCGGTACTGGTCGACAAGCGGCATGATCGCAAGGCGCGCCCGGGCATGACGGCAGACTTTGTCGGCCTGGAAGTGGAGGATCGCTACCTGTTTGGTTTTGGCATGGACTACCACGGCTACTGGCGTAACGCACCGGGCATTTTTGCCGTCAAGGGGCTGTAGCAGGAGCAAGGAGCAAGGAGCAAGGAGCAAGGAGCAAGGAGCAAGGAGCAAGGAGCAAGGAGCAAGGAGCAAGGAGCAAGTGTGACAGTCTGCCCGGTTCCCGGAGCCTGAATACAAAAAAGCCGGCGAGGGGCAACACTGCCCAGGCCGGCTTTTTTACGGCTACCGTCTGACTATCAGGGATGCAGCTCGTCGAACAGGGCGACAAATTCCTGGGTCAGCTTGTGATTGGGTGCCATGTGGATCAGCGGCCGCGACTCGTTGTGGGATTCGCGCATCTTCACCGAGGATGAAATCTTGCTGTTGAGCATTGGCAGCTTTTCCGCCACCAGGTCCGCCACCATTTTCCGTGGCAGGGTTGCCCGCGGCTGGTACTGGTTCACCACTATGCCTTCCACACGCAGCTGATCGTTGTGATCGGCCTGGGTTTCACGCACGTTGTCCATCAGGCTGTACAGCGCCTGGCGGGCAAACTCGTCGCAGTCGAACGGAATCAGGCAGCGCTGTGCCGCCACCAGCGCCGAGAGGGTGAAAAAGTTGAAGGCCGGCGGCGTATCGATATAGATGGCATCGTAATCGTCCAGCTGATTCAGCGCATCGCGCAGCTTGTAGATCTTGTGCTTGGACTCGAGCTTGGCCTGCAGGTCGGTGACATCCGGGTTGGACGGGATCAGGAACAGGTTTTCATAGGGCGTTTCGTGCACAAACGCGTCCGGCCCCGCAGCCTTGAGCTGAAAACTCAGCATCTGCTCGAAAAAGTCCCGGATATCGGTCTGGGTGTGCGCCGCATTTTCGCCCAACAGGTAGTGGGTCGAATTACACTGCGGGTCCAGGTCGATCACCAGGGTTTTCAATCCCCGACTGGCGCTGATGGCGGCCAGGTTGGTGGTGATACTGGACTTTCCCACACCGCCTTTCTGATTAAAGACAACTCGCTTCATCGAATCCTGTTCTCCGAGATCGACATCATCCCTGCGACAGCAACTTGCGCAGGTCGATGATGGCCGCGTTAGCGCGGGAAATATACGACGCCATGACCAGCGAATGGTTGGCGACCAGCCCAAATTCCGTGCCGTTCAGCACCATCGGGCTCCAGATGGTTTCCTGGGTCGACTCGAGCTCGCGCACGATCTGCTCCAGGCTGACGCGGGCGTTCTTCTTCTCCAGCGCCACGGCAAAATCGGCGTCCACCGCCTGCAGAATATGAATCAGTGCCCAGGCCGTGCCCCTGGCCTCATAAAAGACATCGTCCAGCTCCAGCCAGGGCGTTTCGACATCCTGTTCGGCCGCTCCCTGGGTCGACTGGCGCGCATCGGCTTCACCGGCCAGGTCGGTATTCAGGCGACGCTGGCCGACGCTGGCGCTCAGGCGCTGTGACAAGCTGCCAAGACGGGTGGACACATCACCCAGCCAGTTATTGAGGTTGTCGGCACGGGCATAGAACTGCGACTGCACCTGGGCAGGATCCGCCAGGCGCAGCTGATACTGGCGCAGGTGCTTGAGCGCCTTGCGGTATTCACCCTCGGTGGAGGGCAGCAGCCAGCTGTTGCTGTTGAAGTGCAGCAAGGGCTCTGCCTGGACCAGGTCCGCGTCTTCGGTGGATTGCGACTGGGAACGGCTGAAGTCCTTGCGCAGTGCCCGGCTCAGGTCCCGCGCCTGCACCAGCACGCCAAACTCCCAGCTGGGCACGTTATCGAGCCAGATCCCCGGCGGCAGCCGGTCGTTGCTCAGATAACCGCCCGGCTTGTTCAGCAGGCTCTCGACAAGCTCGATCAGCGCACCGCTGGTGTGCGAACCCACCGCCGGGGCAGCGCCTTCATGGAGTACGGCCTTGGCCTGGACATCAAAGCGTGCCGGCTCCCAGCTCCAGTACATGCCGACCACCAGCGCACCCAGCAGATAGAGTCCCAGCAGGACGCCAATTCCCTTGAGCCAGGCAGAAGACCCGGGGCCCGCCGCAATCCGATCCCATTTTCCCAGCCACCACCGCTGCAGTTTTTCCAATGCCGTTCCCTATTTACCTGATGTGCCTTTAATGCTGCACCGCACTATCACTGATTTGCCGAACAGCGTCAACGCCCGCTCCGGCGCCTGCGGGCCCGTAGATACCCCAAAATTATTCACTGGACAAAAAAAGATCATCAACTATAGACAACAGACCGGGAAATTCAGGTTAACTTCGCTGAAATAGCCGCTAACGCCGCAAATTATGGCTTGCGATAGACACTGCCGCCGGATTCATGCAAACTATGCGGTCTTACCTCCTGCATGTCGCAAGTCTGTTGATTTTTGAGGCTTTATTGATGGCAAAAATACTGGTGCTGCACGGCCCCAACCTGAACCTGCTCGGCACCCGGGAACCCGGAATTTACGGTGCCACAAGGCTTGCGGACATCAACCGCTCGCTGGAAACCCAGGCCCAGGCTGCCGGACATCAGCTGAGTCACCTGCAAAGCAATGCCGAATATCAACTGATTGACCGCATCCATGCCGCCCGGGATGAAGGTGTTGCCTTCGTCATTATCAATCCGGCGGCATTTACGCACACCAGCGTTGCCCTGCGTGATGCACTTCTGGGTGTGGATATTCCGTTTTACGAAGTCCATCTGTCCAACGTGCATGCCCGCGAGCGCTTTCGCCACCATTCGTACTTTTCGGATGTGGCCCGGGGCGTGATCTGCGGATTCGGCAGCCAGGGGTACAACTTTGCCTTACAGGCCGTCATTGACGACCTGGCATAACGCACGCGGCGCCTGATCGTCGCCGGACGGGCGCCTGAAACCACTTAAAAGCCACTTCAAAAATTTAAAAGAGATCACTCATGGATATCCGCAAAGTCAAGAAACTGATCGAGCTGCTGGAAGAGTCCAACATCAACGAGATCGAAATCAAGGAAGGCGAAGAGTCCGTGCGCATCAGCCGCATGGCCCAGTCGGTTCCTGCCCAGATGATGATGCCGGCCAGCTATCCGCAAATGGCAGCTGCTCCCGCCGCCGCGCCGGCTGCCGCCCCCGTAGCCGCCGCTGCAGAACCCGTTGCTGCAGAAGCCGCCGGACACCTGGTGCGCTCGCCGATGGTCGGCACCTTCTACCGTGCGCCGTCCCCGAGCTCGCCGGCCTTCGTTGAAGTCGGTAAAACCGTCAAGGCCGGTGACGTGATCTGCATCGTTGAAGCCATGAAGATGATGAACCAGATCGAAGCGGACAAGTCCGGCGTGATCGAAGCCATCCTGGTTGAAGAAGGCCAGCCGGTCGAATACGACCAGCCGCTCTTCACCATCGTCTAAGCGACTTTCGCCAGATCAAGGAACTTACCCGATGCTTGAAAAAGTCGTCATCGCCAACCGCGGCGAAATCGCACTGCGAATTCTGCGAGCCTGCAAAGAGCTGGGTATCAAGACCGTGGCCGTACACTCTGTTGCAGACCGCGACCTGATGCACGTGCGCCTGGCAGACGAAGCCGTCTGCATTGGCCCGGCTGCGTCCAAAAACAGCTATTTGAACATCCCGGCCATTATCAGCGCCGCCGAAGTGACCGATGCCAGCGGCATTCACCCCGGCTACGGCTTCCTGGCGGAAAACGCCAACTTCGCCGAGCAGGTTGAACGCTCCGGCTTTAAGTTCATCGGCCCGAAGTCAGAAACCATTCGCCTGATGGGCGACAAGGTTTCGGCCATCAAGGCCATGAAGAAAGCCAACGTGCCCACGGTCCCAGGCTCCGATGGCCCGCTGCCGGAAAATGCCGATGAAGTGCATGCCATCGCCCGCCGTATCGGCTACCCGGTCATCATCAAGGCCGCCGCCGGTGGTGGTGGTCGCGGCATGCGCGTGGTGCACACCGAGGCTGCCCTGCTGAACTCCATCCATGTGACCCAGTCCGAGGCCGCCGCCGCCTTTGGCGACGATACGGTCTACATGGAGAAATTCCTCGAGAACCCGCGCCATGTGGAAGTGCAGGTTCTGGCCGATGGCCAGGGCAATGCCATTCACCTGTATGACCGTGACTGCTCCATGCAGCGCCGTCATCAGAAGGTCGTCGAGGAAGCCCCTGCACCCCATATCGATGAAGAGGCGCGCCAGCGCGTACTGCAAGCCTGTGTCGATGCCTGCATCACGATCGGCTACCGCGGCGCCGGCACCTTTGAATTCCTGTACGAAGACGGTCACTTCTACTTCATCGAGATGAACACCCGCGTGCAGGTGGAGCATCCGGTGACCGAAATGATCACCGGTGTCGACATCGTCAAGGAACAGCTGCGCATCGCCTCCGGCCTGCCACTGTTCTACAAGCAGGAAGACATCGTCGTGCGCGGCCATGCCTTTGAATGCCGTATCAACGCGGAAGACCCGAAGTCCTTCCTGCCGAGCCCCGGCACCGTAAAGCACTTTCACACCCCGGGCGGCTTCGGCATCCGGGTGGATTCGCACCTGTACAACGGCTACACCGTACCGCCGCATTACGATTCCCTGGTCGCCAAGCTGATCACCTTCGGCGATGACCGTGAAATCGCCCTGACGCGCATGCGCAACGCCCTGGACGAAATGCTGGTTGAAGGCATTCGCACCAATATCCCGCTGCATCAGGATATTGTGCGCGACACCAACTTTGGCCGCGGTGGTGTAAACATTCACTACCTGGAAAAGAAGCTGGGTCTGTAAAGCCCGACCCTCCCCGCCAGGGCCCCCGTGGGGTGCTCTGGCGGAACCGAAAAAGCCCGCCGTCGCGGGCTTTTGCATTTGCGGCTGCGCGACCCTTTTTTGCCCCGCGTGGCACGCAACAACCACAAGGTTTCCTGAGCGGCATGAATCAGCCATACTCAGCGATAACACTTTAGATATACGGATCCGTCATGCCCTGGTTACAAATCAAGCTTTCCATCGAACCGGACGCCGCCGAGCAATATGAGGACATCCTGCTGGCCGCCGGCTGCGCCGCAGTTACCTACCAGGACTCGGCGGACGAGCCTATTTTTGAACCGGACCTGGGCACCACGCCACTGTGGTCAAACACCACCATCACCGGCCTGTTCGCCACCGAACATGACCTGGAAGAAACCACCCGTTTCGTGCGCCAGGCCCACGAACAACTGTTCGCCGGCCGCCCCCTGCCCGAACTCAGGGCGGAGATTCTGGAAGACAAGGACTGGGAGCGCGAATGGATGGCCAACTACCACCCCATGCGTTTTGGCCAGCGCCTTTGGGTATGCCCCAGCTGGCGTGAAGCCCCTGAGCCGGATGCCGTGAACATGATGCTTGACCCAGGTCTCGCCTTCGGTACCGGTACCCACCCGACCACCGCGCTCTGCCTTGAATGGCTCGACGGCGAAGCCCTGGAGGGCCTGCAGGTCACCGATTACGGCTGCGGCTCCGGCATCCTCGGCATTGCGGCGCTGCTGCTGGGGGCAAAACATGTGCTAGCGGTGGATATTGATCCCCAGGCACTGCAGGCCACCAACAGCAACCTGGAACGCAACAAGCTGGACCCGGCCCGTCTGACCACCTGTTTTCCGCCCCAGGCGCCTGCGCTGGCGGGCGACCTTCTGGTTGCCAACATTCTCGCAGGCCCGCTGGTCGAACTGGCCCCTACCCTGGCCGAACGCGTGCGCAGCGGTGGGCGCATCGCGCTCTCGGGCCTGCTGGAACGCCAGGCCGACGACATAAACGCAGCCTACGGCCAGTGGTTCAAACTGGACCCGGTCGTGGAACGGGATGGCTGGATCAGGATTTCCGGTACGAGGTTGTAATCCATGAATGGCGGTATCGTCACCGAATGTCCGGAGTGTGAAACACGCTTCAATGTCAGTGAAGGCCAGCTCAAGCTGGCCGACGGCAAGGTCCGGTGCGGTGCCTGCCTGCGGGTATTCGATGCCAAAAGCCACCAGCCCTACTCCGAACAGCTGCAACCGCCGGCCGAAAATGCCGTCGCGCAGCGCCCCACGCCGCAGCAGGAATACTCCCTGCACGTGCGCTATGCCCAGACGTCGGACAGAACCCCCGCCCAGACGCGGACTAGCACCGGCGCGCTGAGCACCGACTCGCCGCCATTCGATCCCGATGCGCCACTTGAAGTCAGCAGCGCCACCGAGACCCCGCGGCAGCACAAGGACGGGCACAGTCCTGCTGCGCCCTCGGCACCCATTGCGATCGCCAGCTTTCTGCGCACGCCCGCACAGCACGCCACCCCCGAAGAGCGGCCCGAGCGAATGTCGGAACAGCCTCCTGTCGAGCAGCCAGCGGTAGTGCCTGTACCGCCTCCTGTCGGTAAACCCGCCCAGAAAGACACCGCAGAGCCTGCGACAACGCAAGACCCCGCCCCTGAGCGCGACGAACCGGCAGCGCACAGGACTCTCGCCAAACCAGGCTCCAGGACTGAATCTCAGACAGCTGCCGCTGAACCGGTGGAGGATGTGACGGCTGCGCCCATGCCGGTCGAAACTGGTGTCACGCAGGCGCCGCCGGCTTCCGATAGGCCGCATCCCCTGCCTGTCGCCGAGCATCCGCCGGCACAACCGGCCATGCCAGGTGCGCAACCTGAACCGCCACCGGCGCCACAGCCCCAGGGGCTGGCCGCACTGCAGGACCTGCATGCCGAACCGCTTGAACTTGCGCATCCAGCAACACCCGCGGCACCTGGCGCAGTGCTCGGCTGGAGCCTTGGCTGCCTTGCCGCCTGCGTACTGCTGGCATCCCAGCTGGCCTGGTTTAACCGCATTGAGTGGTCCCGCCAGCCGGCGCTGGCCGAATTCTATGACATTCTGTGCCACCAGGTTGAGTGCGCCATACCGCCGCACCAGGCCATTGAGTTCATTCACAACCGCCAGCTGGTTGTGCGCGCGCACCCCCGTTTCGAGGATGCGCTGAGCATCGATCTGCTGCTGGAAAACACGGCGGATTTCCGCCAGCCCTTCCCCGCCATCGAGCTCAGTTTTTCTGACATTCGCGGCCGCACCGTCGCCCGCCGCATACTGCAACCGCGAGACTATCTCGACGACGCACTGGATCCGCTGAAGATGGCGCATTCACAGCCCTTCCAGGTCAACCTGGCCATTCAGGACCCGGGCCGGCGGGCGGTCAGCTACGAGGTTCAGCTAGCACCAGCCCGACTCTAGCGCAAGCGCGATTTTGTTCATTTTTTCATCAGATACGGGTTGGACGCTTTCCCCTGAAGCGGTATCATTGCCCACCTTCCTTGAGTGAACCAGGTTCGAAGCCCTTTGGGGTTTCACGGTGTTTTTTTCTCTGAAATAAGGTCATCCATGTTCCGAATCGGCCCCTACACCATTGACAGCCAGGTAATTCTGGCACCAATGGCAGGTGTTACCGACAGACCCTTTCGTCAGCTCTGCCGACGACTCGGTGCCGGCATGGTTGTGTCCGAAATGGTGACCTCCGATACAAGGCTATGGAACAGCCGCAAGTCCATCATGCGCCTCAATCATGCCGGTGAGCCCGAACCCCGTTCGGTACAGATTGCCGGTGGCGACCCTGAGATGATGGCCCAGGCAGCACGCATGAACGTCGAGCGTGGTGCCCAGATCATCGATATCAACATGGGCTGCCCAGCCAAAAAGGTCTGCAACAAGGCGGCGGGCTCCGCCCTGTTGCAGGATGAACCCCTGGTGCGCAGCATTCTGCACGCCGTGGTTGGCGCCGTTGATGTCCCCGTCACACTGAAGATCCGTACCGGCTGGGATACCAGCAACCGCAACGGACTCAATGTGGCGAAGATCGCGGAAGATGCAGGTATCAGCGCCCTGGCCGTGCACGGCAGAACACGCGCCTGCAGCTACAAGGGCGAGGTCGAATACGACACCATCAGAGACATCAAGCAGGCCGTATCACTGCCAATATTCGCCAATGGCGACATTCGCAGCCCGGAACAGGCCCGCAGGGTGCTGGACTATACCGGTGCCGATGCCGTGATGATCGGCCGCGCTGCCCAGGGTCGCCCCTGGGTATTGCGCGAGATCGATCATTTCCTGCGCTTCGGGCGCACGCTTGAGGCGCCGAGCCTGGCTGAAATCAAGGGAATTCTGCTCGAGCATGTGCAGGGACTACACCAGTTCTATGGTGACTACATGGGTGTGCGCATCGCGCGCAAGCATGTGGGCTGGTACCTGCAGGCCGAACAGGGTGGCAGTTGCTTTAGACAAGCATTCAATCAGTTGGAAACAGCAGACGACCAGTTCGCCGCTATCGACGACTTTTTTGCCCAGTGGGCACAAAGCGGCACAGCGGCCTGATCACAGGCAATGGACAGACACGCAAAGTGGATATTAAAGAACTTAAACAGCCGACACTTGCCACGCAACAGCCACAGGACACGCGCACCCAAACGCTGCGTGACAATGTGCACCAGTCTCTGACGCACTACTTCAAGCAGCTGGACGGTCAGCCGGTTACCGACGTCTACCAGATGGTTCTGGCAGAAGTCGAAGCGCCGCTGTTCGAAACCGTGATGGCCTATACCAAGGACAACCAGACCAAGGCGTCACAGCTGCTGGGTCTGAACCGCGGTACCTTGCGCAAGAAACTGAAGCAGTACGGACTGCTGTAATAAATTCACTTCGTTAACCGGAAACCGGAAACCCGAATTACCATGGCAGAGCAACACAGCACCCAGGTTCGCCGCGCACTGATCAGCGTGTCGGACAAGACCGGCATCGTCGAGTTTGCACGGGCCCTCGCGGCCCAGGGCGTCGAAATCCTCTCCACCGGCGGCACTTTCAAGCTGCTGCGCGAGCAGAACATCAACGCCGTTGAAGTCTCCGACCACACCGGCTTTCCCGAAATGATGGACGGGCGCGTCAAGACCCTGCACCCGAAAATCCACGGCGGCATTCTGGGCCGTCGCGGCGTCGATGACGGCGTGATGCAGGACCATGGCATCGCACCGATCGACATGGTGGTGGTGAACCTCTACCCCTTCGCCCAGACCATTGCTCGGGCGGATTGCGATCTGCCGATGGCGATCGAGAACATCGATATCGGCGGCCCCACCATGGTGCGTTCTGCCGCCAAGAACCACAAGGATGTCGCCATCGTCGTCAATTCCAGCGATTACGACAGCATCCTGGCCGAATTGACTGACGCCGGCGGCCTGAGCCACAGGACCCGCTTCGACCTGGCCGTGAAGGCGTTCGAACACACCGCCGCCTACGACGGCATGATTGCCAACTACCTGGGCGCCATCGTCGATGGCACCGAAGAGGCGCCGGCCGAGTTCCCGCGTACCTTCAATACCCAGTTCATCAAGGCGCAGGACATGCGCTACGGCGAGAACCCGCACCAGAAAGCGGCGTTCTACGTTGAAGCCAACCCGGCGGACGTGGGTATCGCCACCGCACGCCAGCTGCAGGGCAAGGAATTGTCCTACAACAACGTCGCGGATACCGATGCTGCCCTTGAGTGCGTCAAGAGCTTCGTCAAGCCGGCCTGCGTTATCGTCAAGCACGCCAACCCCTGCGGTGTGGGCGTCAGCCCTGAAGGCGGCATTCGCCAGGCCTACGAGCTGGCCTACGCCACCGATACCGAGTCGGCCTTTGGCGGCATTATTGCCTTCAACCGCGAACTCGATGCCGACACGGCCCAGGCGATCGTGGATCGTCAGTTCGTTGAAGTCATCATTGCTCCGAGCGTCAGCCAGGAAGCCCGCGCCGTGGTTGCGGCCAAGGCCAATGTGCGCCTGCTGGAATGCGGCCAGTGGTCTGCCGAGCGCGTGACCGACCTGGACTACAAGCGCGTCAACGGTGGCCTGCTGGTACAGAGCCGTGACACCGGCATGATCGCCGCCTCCGATCTCAAGATCGTGACCCAGCGCGCGCCCAGCGAAGCCGAAGTCCACGACCTGATCTTCGCCTGGAAAGTGGCCAAGTTCGTCAAGTCCAATGCCATTGTCTACGCCAAGAACCGCCAGACCATCGGTGTCGGCGCCGGCCAGATGAGCCGCGTCAACTCCGCCCGTATCGCCGGCATCAAGGCGGAACACGCCGGGCTGCAGGTCGAGGGCGCCGTGATGGCATCCGATGCCTTCTTCCCGTTCCGCGATGGCATCGACAACGCGGCCAGGGCCGGTATCACCGCGGTGATCCAGCCCGGCGGTTCCATGCGCGATGACGAAGTGATCAAGGCGGCCGATGAAGCCGGTATCGCCATGGTCTTCACCGGCATGCGTCACTTCCGCCACTAAGGCGTGCGAGGAGATTCCATGAAAGTATTGATCATCGGCTCCGGCGGGCGCGAACACGCCCTGGCCTGGAGCGTTGCACGCGACAGCGGTGTCGAGAAAGTTTTCGTGGCACCCGGCAATGCCGCCACTGCCAACGAAGCCAAGCTCGAAAACATCGCCATCGATGTCATGGATCTGGATGCGCTGGTGGCCTTTGCCCACCAGGGCGCCATCGACCTGACCATCGTTGGCCCGGAAGCACCGCTGGTCGCAGGCGTTGTCGATCGCTTTCGCGCCGAAGGCCTGGCCATTTTCGGCCCCAGCGCCGCCGCCGCGCAGCTCGAGGGCTCCAAGGCCTTCACCAAGGACTTCCTGGCGCGTCACCGTATTCCAACCGGCGAATACCAGAACTTCACCGAAATAGAGCCAGCCCTGGCCTATGTGCGCGAAAAAGGTGCACCCATTGTCGTCAAGGCCGACGGCCTTGCCGCCGGCAAGGGCGTTATCGTCGCCATGACGCTGGCAGAGGCCGAAGACGCCATCCGTGACATGCTGGCAGGCAATGCCTTTGGCAACGCCGGCAGCCGCGTCGTGATCGAGGAATTCCTCGATGGCGAAGAAGCCTCCTTTATTGTCATGGTGGACGGTGAAAACGTCCTCGCCATGGCCACCAGCCAGGATCACAAGCGTGTTGGCGATGGTGATACCGGCCCCAACACCGGCGGCATGGGTGCCTATTCACCCGCCCCCGTGGTGACGCCCGAGATCCACCAGCGCGCCATGGACGAGGTCATCATGCCGACGGTGCGCGGCATGGCGGCGGAAGGCAACGAGTACACCGGTTTCCTCTATGCCGGCCTCATGATCATGGCCGACGGCACGCCCAAGGTCATCGAGTACAACTGCCGCTTTGGCGACCCCGAGACCCAGCCCATCATGCTGCGGCTCAAGTCCAGCCTGGCGGATCTGTGCCTGGCGGCCATTGAGCGCCGCCTGGACCAGGTCAGCATCGAGTGGGACCCGCGCCCCGCCGTGGGTGTCGTCATGGCCGCCGGCGGTTACCCCGGTGACTACCGCAAGGGCGATGTCATCACCGAGCCGGCCCAGGCGCCGGACGGCAGCAAGGTGTTTCACGCCGGTACCGCCCTGCGTGACGGCCAGGTGGTTACCGCCGGTGGCCGGGTACTCTGCGTAACAGCCCTCGGGGATACTGTCACCGATGCCCAGCAGCGGGCCTACGACTTGCTGAAGCAGGTCAGCTGGGACAATGCCTACTATCGTACCGATATCGCGTACCGCGCCATTGCACGCGAGCAGGCACAGGCCGAGTAGCGTCACCACGCTACTGAAAGCCTATAAACAGCTGCCTACGGGTGGCTGTTTTTGTTTTAAGATAGATGGAATCCTGACAGCCGCGCCCTGCGCCCGGCCCAGGCCGAGCACAGGTTCACCCGAGAAGGAAGCATCATGACGTTTACTATCTGGCTGACGCTGCTGGCCGCCGCTACCCTGATCAGTCTGTCGCCGGGAGCCGGCGCCGTTACCGCCATGAGCTATGGCCTGAGCCAGGGCTGCACGCGCGCGCAGCCGGCCATCCTCGGGCTCATCAGTGGCTATGGTATCCAGATCATCATCGTCGGCGTCGGGCTGGGCAGCCTGATCGCGGCCTCGGTCACCCTGTTCAGTGTTATCAAATGGATAGGTGTCACCTACCTGGTCTGGCTTGGCATCCAGAAATGGCGTGACCGGGCTGAGCTAACCCTGGATCAGGGGCAGCTGTGCGGCTGGCGCCGTGCCTTTGGCCAAAGCCTTCTGATCAATATCACCAACCCCAAGGGGCTGGTTTTCCTGATCGCGCTCATTCCACAGTTCCTGGATCCTGCACAGCCACAGTTCCCACAATTGCTGATTATCGGCGCCACCCTGGTCACCGTCGACTGGTGCGTCATGACCGGCTACAGCCTGCTGGCCTCGAGGCTGCGACACCTGATGCAGAACGCCCGGGCACGCAGAACCCAGAACCGGATCACCGGCAGCGCGCTGATTGGTGCAGGTCTGGTATTGTCCGGTGCCCAGCACTAGCAGCTTGCTGAACAGCACTGACGATAGCAACGCGGGTCGTTTTTAAACAGCGTCCCGCCGTGCGGCAATGGCTACCCAAAGGAGATGGATCGACCTATGCATTCGGAACGACTCGGTATCAAGCCCCTGATGTTCGGTATCCTGCTGGCCACAACCCTGGCGGGTTGCAGCAGCCGCCAGGCGCAGCAAGACATTGCCAGGCCCGACTCACCCTACTGCCTTCGCAGCGGCAATGCGGAATCCTTCAGCTGCGATGCCGCCGTGCCAGCCACTACCGCTGCTGCAGCGACAGCCCCGGGGCGCAGCGGCACGATAGAAGATGATGCGCTGTACGCGGAACTTGCCGAGATAAAAAGCTGGCTCAACAGCGAAAAGGACGAGCATGCCGACAGCAACAGCAACACCGACGAATCCGATATCCTTCTCAGCCCCCCCGTGGCCACTGCAGCTCCAGCGGAACCCGCCCCCGCCCCGCCACTGCCCAGGCTGCAGGCCGATGCCCGCTACCGCCTGGTACTGAATGACGCCCAGGCGCTGTACCGCCAGGGCTTCCATCAGCACGCCCAGACCGAGCTGATGCAGCTGATCGAGCTCTATCCCGACCGCCCCGAGGCCTACAACAACCTGGGGGTCATGCTGGCTGAATCACGCCAGTACAGCGACGCCATCGATCAGCTGCAGCAGGCTCTTGCGACCCATCCACACTACGCCCGCATCCACGCCAACCTGCGCAACCTGTATGCCGAACTGTCCAAAAGCACCTACAGCGATGCCCTGGGGCTCGGCCGGTCGCGACCGGCACCGCGGCTCGACATGCTGGAGGCTGGCCTCGATGCAGACGACGCCAGCTCGATAACCGCTGACGTGGGGCAGGCCCTGGAAGCCTGGGCAAAGAGCCCGGCGATGACGCTCGAGCAGCGTGCGGCGCTTTATATTCCGGGCTTCAGCCCGGACGGCAATATTGCGCACACAGAGTGGCTGCAGTCACTGGCGACGCCCACACCGGCACTGCAGCTGCAGGCCTATGAGCTGGCGGTCATGACGCCGGACTGGGTCAAGGTCATGCTGCAGGCGGGCCCGCAGCCCCCTGCACAGGGTGGCACTGTAAAGCGCGAGCTCAGCCTGATTCGGATTGATTCCCGCTGGCTGATCAGCAAAGAACAGCCTGTGAAATAGCGCCTCTGCGCTTCGACCAGCCATGCAAGACGCCGCTGCTGCCACCCAGGCCCTGCCTCAGGGCCTGTTTCAGTGCGCGCCCAGGGAAAGTCGCCACAGCCCCCGCCAGCGCTGTCGACTAGGGGTTACGCACCTGCAAAATCAAATACTTATTTAAATTTCTTGCCTGAACTTTCGTAAAACCTGTGCTATCCAAAAGGTATCGGGTTCCAAGTCGCCCACGCAAAAAACCGCTCAGAGCACCGCCCCCGGGGCGATGCACGGAGGATCAGGTCATGTTCGCACAGATGGAAAGCACAGGACTGCAGGACCTTCATTTCGCCGCCGACCCAGCCACCGGGCTGCGGGCCATTATCGCCATCCATTCGACCACCCTGGGCCCTGCAATTGGTGGCTGCCGGTTCATCCCCTATGACAGCGATACGGACGCCATTACCGATGCCATTCGCCTCGCCCGAGGCATGAGTTACAAGGCCGCTTTGGCCGGCCTGCCCCACGGGGGTGGCAAGGCGGTCATCATGCAGCCACCGCAAGGCTATAACCGCCGTGCGCTCATGGCCGCCTTTGGGGGCTTTATCGACAATCTCGGTGGGCGCTACATCACCGCCATGGACAGCGGTACCCAGGTGCAGGACATGGATGCCATTGCCACCCGCACCCACTGGGTCAGTTGCACCAGCCGCACCGGCAACCCGTCGCCTTCCACCGCCCAGGGCGTCTTCGAGGGCATCGGCTGTGCGGTGCGTCACAGGCTCGGGCGCCAGTCCCTGTGCGGCGTTCGGGTTGCGTTGCAGGGGCTTGGCCATGTCGGCTTCGAAGTGGCCAGGCTGCTGCACGGCGCCGGTGCCCGACTCAGCGTGTGCGACCTGGATGACCAGCGCTGCACCCGTGCCGTGCAGGCTTTCGGCGCCCGGCGTGTCGAGGTGAATGAAATCTATCGGCTAGACGCCGACGTTTTCAGCCCCTGCGGCCTCGGCGCCATTCTCAATGACGACAGCATCCCGCAGTTGCGCTGCAGCATAATCGCGGGTTCGGCCAATAACCAGCTGGCCGAAGCGCGCCACGGTGACATGCTGCACCGGCGCGGCATTCTGTATGCCCCTGACTACCTGATCAACGCAGGCGGCCTGATCTTTGTCGCCCTCAATCATGCCCGGGCCTCCGCGCAGCAGATCAGCACCAAGGTCCACAGCATAGGCGCAGAGCTACAGGCACTGTTCAAGCAGGCCGATGCGCTGGATACCGCCACCAGCCTGCTGGCAGACCAGCGGGCTGAAGCCATAATCGCGGCCGCAGGCCAGGCTGGTGGCAACTGCAGTACCTCCATCGCGACTGCGCAGTAGCGCGCCATGGGCCGTCGCAGCATGAGAGCAGGCTGCCTGGCCGGTGTTGCATTTTTCATCAACCAGCAGCTGAACCGTCCCAGGCAGCATGCCGTACAACGCCAAGGCACCACCAAAGCAGCAGCTTTGTCGTCTGCCATCGAGGGTCAAATGGCCTGCACGAGATATCAAGTCGACGGGCCTGGCACCAGCCCCAAAGACTGGCCCGATTCCTGCTTAACATAAATACACCAGCGCGTCTGAAAGTGTTTTTGGCCGATCCTGAACTTGCTCCAGGCGGCGTTATCAAAGGGGTGACACCAGGGCGTCGGGCTAATTTGACAGGAACATCCACCAGCACACCAAAGGTGGGCTACACTTGAATCAACAACAGGCAAACAGGACCGGTCAAACGACTAAAAACCTTACCAATCAAGTGGTAATGAAGACAGAGAAGGTAGCCGATATGAGTATTTTTGAGCACTTCAAAGCGCGTTATTCCGCGACGCAGCAGGAAGAAATGAGCCTGCAGGAGTACCTTGCTCTGTGCAAGGAAGACCCAACGGCCTATGCCAGTGCAGCCGAACGCATGCTCCAGGCTATCGGCCAGCCAGAATCCATAGACACCTCCCGCGACTCGCGTCTAAGCCGCATATTTTCCAACAAGGTCATCAAACGCTATCCAGCCTTCAACGAATTTTACGGCATGGAAGAAGCGATCGAAAATATCGTCTCTTACTTCAAGCACGCCGCCCAGGGCCTGGAAGAACGCAAACAGATTCTGTACCTGCTCGGGCCTGTCGGCGGCGGCAAGTCGTCCCTGGCGGAAAAGCTCAAGCACCTGATGGAGCACGTGCACTTTTATGCCATCAAGGGTTCTCCGGTATTCGAATCCCCTCTCGGGTTGTTCAACCCGGACGAAGACAGTGAAATCCTGGAACAGGAGTTTGGTATTCCACGGCGCTACATCAAGGGCATCATGTCCCCCTGGGCCGTGAAGCGCCTGAAAGAGTTCGGCGGCGACATCAGCCAGTTCCGGGTGGTCAAGCTCTATCCCTCCATTCTGAACCAGATCGCTCTGGCCAAGACCGAGCCTGGTGATGAGAACAACCAGGATATTTCCAGCCTGGTGGGCAAGGTGGATATACGCAAACTGGAAGAATTCCCGCAGCACGACCCGGATGCCTACAGTTTTTCCGGTGCGCTGTGCCGGGCGAACCAGGGCATGATGGAGTTCGTCGAAATGTTCAAGGCACCGATCAAGGTGCTGCACCCGTTACTGACAGCCACCCAGGAAAGCAACTACAACAGTACCGAGGGCATGGGCGCCATACCCTATGACGGTATTGTCATGGCGCATTCCAACGAGTCGGAATGGCAGACATTCAAGAACAACAAGACCAACGAAGCCTTTATAGACCGCGTCTATATCGTCAAGGTGCCTTACTGCACCCGGGTTTCCGAGGAAGTCCGCATCTACGAGAAACTGCTGGAAAACAGCTCGCTCAACAAGGCGCCCTGTGCGCCGGACACCCTTAACATGCTGGCCCAGTTCACCACCCTGTCCCGCATAAAGGACCCGGAAAACTCCAGCCTCTATTCCAAGATGCGCATTTATGACGGCGAGAACCTGAAAGATACGGACCCCAAGGCCAAGTCCCTGCAGGAGTACAAGGACGCCGCCGGCGTGGATGAAGGCATGAATGGCCTCTCCACCCGCTTTGCATTCAAGATTCTGTCCAAGGTGTTCAACTTTGATCCCTCCGAGGTTGCCGCCAACCCGGTACACCTGCTCTATGTACTGGAAAAGGAAATTGAGCAGCAGCAGTTCCCGACCGAAACCCAGGAGCGCTATATCGGCTTCCTGAAAGAGTTCGTGGCACCCAAGTACATCGAATTCCTTGGCAAGGAGGTGCAGACCGCCTACCTCGAGTCCTACTCGGAATATGGCCAGAACATCTTCGATCGCTACTGCACCTACGCCGATTTCTGGATTCAGGATCAGGAATACCGCGACCCCGAAACCGGCGATATTCTGGATCGCCAGGCGATCAACGAAGAGCTGGAAAAAATCGAGAAGCCGGCGGGTATCAGCAATCCCAAGGACTTCCGCCACGAGGTGGTCAATTTTGTGCTGCGTGCCCGGGCCAACAACAATGGCAATAACCCTACCTGGATGAGCTACGAGAAAATGCGCACCGTGATCGAGAAGAAGATGTTCTCCAATACCGAGGACCTTCTGCCGGTCATTTCCTTCAACGCCAAGGCTTCGTCGGACGATCAGCGCAAGCATGGCGAGTTCGTCAAACGCATGATCAACCGGGGTTATACTGAGAAGCAGGTACGCCTGCTGAGCGAATGGTATATCCGCGTACGTAAGTCCCAGTAGCAGGCCCCAAAGCCGTTACGGGTTGCTGTCGCCCCACATACGGGCTCGGCGCCCCCTGCCCACCGCCATGACCGGTGCAGCAGGGGGCGCCGGCTAAGGAGCAGGGTATGAGTTACATAATTGATCGTCGGCTCAACGCAAAGAAGAAGAGCACCGTGAACCGGCAGCGCTTCCTGCGTCGCTACCGCAAGCACATCAAGCGGGCGGTGGAAGAAGCGGTCAATCAGCGGTCAATCAAGGATATAGAACAGGGCGGGCAAGTCACGATACCCAATCGCGACATCTCGGAGCCCATCTTTCATCATGGTGATGGCGGCCAGCGCCAGCGTATTTATCCGGGCAACAAGGAATACATGGAGGGGGATGAGTTTCGCCGACCCCAGGGCGGTGGCGGCGGGGGTAGCGGCAAGGGCAAGGCCAGCAACCAGGGTGAAGGCATGGACGAGTTCACCTTCAACATTAATCAGGACGAGTTTCTCGACTTCCTGTTTGAAGGCCTTGAGCTGCCCTACATGGTTAAAAAGAAACTGCGCGACGCCACCCAGACCGAAACCCGGCGAGCGGGCTTTACCACCTCCGGCTCACCGGAGAAACTGCATATTGTGCGCTCCCTGCGCGCCGCTCACGCAAGACGTATCGCGCTTTCCGGCAAAGAGCGACGCCAGGTACGGGAGCTGAAAAAGGAACTCTGGGCACTGGAAGATGCCCCTACCAATCCGGAAAACGCCAAACGCTGTGCGCTCCTGCGGGCGGAAATCGAAGCACTCGAGAAAAAGATCCGCAAACTGCCCTTTATCGACGACTTTGACCTCAAATTCACCAACCTGGTGCGTGTCCCGGTGCCGTCCAGCAAGGCGGTCATGTTCTGCGTGATGGACGTATCCGGCTCCATGACACAGGCCATCAAGGACATGGCCAAGCGTTTCTTTATACTGCTCTACCTGTTCCTGACCCGAAACTACAAACAGATTGAAGTGGTCTTTATCCGCCACCACACCCACGCCAAGGAAGTGGATGAAGAGGAGTTTTTCTACTCGCGCGAAACCGGTGGCACCATCGTTTCCAGCGCCCTGACCCTGTCCGGCGATGTCATTCGCGACCGCTACCCCGCCGGTGACTGGAATATCTATGTCGCCCAGGCCTCTGATGGTGACAACTGGGACGGCGACTCCGATGCCTGCCGCCAGATACTGGTCAACCGGGTACTGCCCCACGTGCAGTATTACGCCTACGTCGAGATCACCACAGGTCCCCACCAGAACCTCTGGCTGGAATATGAACGGGTGCGCGAAGCCTACCCGGATACCTTTGCGATGCATCAGATCGAGGAAGCCTCTGACATCTATCCCGTCTTTCGCAAACTGTTTGCACGGAAAATGGAAGGTGCTGCATGAGTAGTCGTCCGGCAAAGAAAAAAGCACCGCTTTCGACCGGCTCAGAGTGGACCTTTGAGCTGATCGAAGCCTACGACCGGGAAATAGCCCGCCTGGCAAAAGGGTTTCGTCTGGATACCTACCCCAACCAGATCGAGATCATTACCTCCGAGCAGATGATGGATGCGTACTCCTCCATCGGCATGCCGCTGAACTACAACCACTGGTCCTTTGGCAAGCAGTTCGTTGAAACCGAACAGCGCTACAAGCGCGGCCAGATGGGGCTGGCTTACGAAATTGTGATCAATTCCAACCCCAGTATCGCCTACCTGATGGAAGAGAACACCATGACCATGCAGGCGCTGGTCATTGCCCATGCCTGCTACGGTCACAACTCCTTTTTCAAGGGCAACTACCTGTTCAAGACCTGGACAGACGCATCCGCCATCATCGATTACCTGGTATTCGCCAAGAAATACATTGCCGACTGTGAGGAGCGCTACGGTGCCGAAGCGGTAGAGGAACTGCTCGACTCCTGTCATGCGCTGATGAACTACGGCGTCAACCGCTACAAGCGCCCACAGCCCCTGACCGCCGAGGAAGAACGCCAGCGTCAGCGTGACCGGGAGGAGTACATCCAGCGCCACCTTAATGACCTCTGGAACACGATCCCGCAGAAGGAGGAACATGAAACCGCCCGGGTAACCCGCTTCCCCAGGGACCCGGAAGAAAACATCCTCTATTTCATCGAGAAAAACGCCCCGCTGCTGGAACCCTGGCAACGGGAAATCGTACGTATCGTGCGCAAGATCTCGCAGTACTTTTATCCGCAGAAACAAACCCAGGTCATGAACGAAGGTTGGGCCTGCTTCTGGCACTACAACCTGCTCTACGGTTTGTACGACGAGGGCCTTGTCACCGACGGCTTCATGATGGAGTTTCTGCACAGTCACTCCAGCGTGGTCTACCAGCCGCCGTTTGACTCGCCCTACTTCAGCGGCATTAACCCCTACACCCTGGGCTACAACATGATGCAGGACATTCGCCGCATCTGTGAACACCCCACGGATGAAGACCGTGAATGGTTTCCGCAGCTTGCCGGCACTGACTGGCTCGATGCCGTGCATTACGCCATGCAGAACTTCAAGGATGAAAGCTTTATTCAGCAGTACCTGTCGCCGGCGCTGATTCGCGAGCTCAAACTGTTCGAAATTTACGACGATGCCGAGAGCCCCACACTCAAGGTCTCTGCCATCCACAACGAAGCCGGCTACCAGCGCATCCGCGAAGACCTGTCGGCGCAATACAACCTGGGCAATCGCGAACCCAATATCCAGGTCTACAACGTCGATGTGCGTGGTGATCGCTCCCTGACCCTGCGCCACTACATGTATAATAACCAGCCGTTGGGGGACAGTTCCGAAGAAGTCCTCCGGCACCTGCACAGGCTCTGGGGTTTTGACGTTCACCTGGAATCCGTCAAGGCTGACGATACCGTCTGTGCGCAATACCATTGTCCGCCACGGGAAGTGCTCGAAACACTCTGACCCCATGGCGGCGGACAACTCACTCCGGCGCCAAGAGGGCTGATATGGACTGCTTGTTCTGCAAAATACTGCAAAAGGAAATTCCGGCGGGAATCATCTACGAAGACGACCAGGTGATTGCCTTTAACGATATTAACCCCCAGGCACCTTTTCATGCCCTGGTGATTCCGCGCCGGCATATCGCCACCCTGAATGATATTTCGACCGAGGATCGGGAGGTCGTCGGCCATATGGTCATGGTTGCCGCGAAGCTCGCCCAGCAGCAGGGATTCGCCAGCGATGGCTATCGTACGGTACTGAACTGCAACAACCACGGAGGCCAGACCGTTTACCATATCCACCTGCATGTACTGGGAGGCAAGGCCATGGGATGGCCACCTTACCAGGACAAACTCAAGACGCTCTGACACCCTTGCCAGCCCTGAACACCCAGAGGCTGTCCGGCCTTGCTGGCCGTAGCGAGAGCCAGGTGGTTCGCAGTAGGTTGAGCGTTCCCGGACAACCTAGTGTGCGTCGAGCGCGTCCTGTTCGCAGGTCAGGGCATAACGCATCTCGCCCACCTCGAAGGTTTCCACCAGCTCAATGCCCCTGCCCATGAGCTCTTTTGCCTGTGCCGCCTCGGCCACCTCAAACACCGCCAGGCGTGCGCCTTGCCAGGCCAACGGGCCCGCCGGCAGGCAGTTGACGTCCAGGAACAGAAACTCGGGTTTGAGCTGCTGCAACTGCAGGTCTTCGCTGTCGGGCCACTCGTCCTGCACAACACCGATACGCCAGCCCTGCTCCGCCGCCTGCTGCAGAATCGGGCGGTCATAACTGATCAGCACAACCTGATCCTGTACCGCCGCCAGCCCGGACGCTACCGTCTGCAGGAAATCGCGGCGACCGAAATGCTCGATGGAGCCGCGCTTGAGTTCGATAAAAAACACCACATCGGGAAACTGCTGCATCAACTGACGCAGACCGGACAGCGTAGCCAGGGACTCGCCCTGAAAGACCTCGCCAAACCGCGACGGATAATGGCAAGACAGCGCGACCAGCTCCGCGCGGTGCAACGCCTGTACGGTTCCCTCCTGGCCGCACAGGCGCCGGGTATCATCATCATGAAACACCACCGCAACCCGGTCGGCACTGAGCTGTATATCGACTTCTACAAACCGTGCGCCGGCATTAAGCGCCTCGCGCACGGCCAGTAGCGTATTTTCGGGATAGCGTGCGGCATAGCCACGGTGTGCGACCAGCCGATCAGACCAGGGACTGTCCATCATATGCGTACCTCTGTACCGTTATTGGATCAGTACAAATCAAAATTAGCGCGATTACTGCAACAGTAAGTTCGTAAAACACCGCCAGCAATGCGACCGCATGGGTGCTACTATATGCATCCTTACCCAGTTTAGTTCGACTGGCGTTAATTTATTCCGTTTGTGTGATTAATACGCCCTGCGGCCCCGGTTGTTCACCTGGTGTGATGACCCGCTCCGCGACCCCGCTGAAAACGGCCCTCCTGAGCTGCAAAACCCCGCTGTTTCCTGCGTTCGCGCTCGGGTTGTCCACGCCTTTATTTGTCACTTTTCGACACTGCAGATGCTATAGATATGACCACCGACAAAGCTTTTATCATCATTCTCGGTCTCCTGATCGGCCTGTCGCCACTGGCAATCGACATGTACCTGCCCAGCATGCCGGCCATCGCCAGCGGTCTTGATACCTCAACCGAACTGGTACAGCAGAGCCTGACCGTTTTCCTGATCGGTTTTTCCCTGCCGCAACTGATTTTTGGCCCCCTGTCCGATGCCATGGGCCGCCGTTTCGTCATTATTATCGGCGCACTTTTATTCATCCTGGGCAGCGTTTTCTGTGCCCTGGCCACCGATATCCACTGGCTGCTGATGGCCCGTGCGGTTCAGGCTGCAGGCGCTGCCGCCATGGCAGTCACCGTGCCTGCGCTGGTCAGGGACCGTTTTGCGGGCGCAGAATTTGCCCGCACCATGGGCGTTATCATGATGGTCATGGCCGTAGCCCCGTTAATCGCCCCGATGCTGGGCGCACTGGTACTGGTGGTCGGTGGCTGGCGGCTGATTTTCTGGGTACTGGTGCTGATCGCACTAATCGGCCTGGCCCTGTTTTACCGCAAGGTGGATGAAACCCTGGCAACCGCGCAGCGCACGCCGCTGCGACCGGCTGCCCTGGTTCGCAACTACGGCATGCTGCTGCGCGACCGCCATGCCCTGTTGCATATGCTCAGTGCGGGCTTCATGTTTGCCGGCATGATGGCATTTGTCGCCGCATCGCCCTTTGTCTATATCGAGCTGTTTGGCGTTGCCGAGCAATACTACGGCTTGCTGTTCAGCCTGAACATCATTGCCCTGATGGCACTCACGACCCTGGCCAACCGCTTTACCCACCTGAGTTCAAAGCGCGTGCTGCAAGTGACCTTTGCGCTGATCAGCCTGGTCTGTGGACTGCTGATCCTGCTCAGTACAGTCGCAGAGCCCCCACTGGCACTGATCGTGCTGGCTTCTGTGCTCTTTGTCGGCACCTACGGCATTATCAGTGCCCATACCCTGTCTGAAGTCATGAACCGCTTTGCCCGGATTTCGGGCAGCACCTCGGCGCTTGGCGGCGCCTTGCGCTTTGGCGTCGGCTCCCTCGGCGGGGCCGCGGTCGGACTCTTTCACAGTGGCACTTCGGTACCCATGACGTCGGTCATGGCGCTCTGCGGCATCCTGGCGGTTATCTCATTCCTCTGCGCCGGCAAACCCGCGGCTCAGCAGATAGATACCGCAGCACAGACCCTGGATGAAGCAGCCTGATACGGTCTCAGGAGGCCCCCGATGCCCCGACGCCCGCAAGGTTGCGCAGGACGTACTGCAGAATGCCGCCGTGGCGGTAATATTCCCACTCCACCGGCGTATCGATCCGCACCCTGACCCGGAAACAGGACTGGCTGCCATCCGGCGCCGTAGCCCTGACCTCCACATCGGTCGGCTGATCGTCAACCGTCTCGATATCAAACAGCGCCTCGGGATGCAGACCCAGACTCTGGGCTGACTCGCCATCCCGAAACTGCAGCGCCAGTATGCCAAAGCCCACCAGGTTGGAGCGGTGAATTCGTTCGAAGCTCTCGGCGATCACCGCAGCGATGCCCAGCAGCCGCGTGCCCTTGGCCGCCCAGTCCCGGCTGGAACCGGTGCCGTACTCCTTGCCCGCCAGTACCACCAGCGGTACCGCCTCCTGCTGGTAACGCATGGCCGCATCGAAGATGCTGAGCTGTTCACCGGAGGGGAAGTGTGTCGTCCAGCCGCCTTCGGTGCCGGGTGCCAGCTGATTGCGCAGGCGTATATTGGCAAAGGTACCGCGCATCATCACTTCGTGATTGCCACGCCTGGAACCGTAGCTGTTGAAATCGACCGGCTGTACGCCCAGCGCCTGCAGATACAGACCTGCCGGGCTGTCCGCCTTGATGGCGCCCGCCGGCGAGATATGGTCCGTGGTGATGGAGTCCCCTACCCGCACCAGGCAGCGTGCGCCCTTCACGGCCGGCGGCGCCACCGGCTGGGCGCTCATGCCATCGAAATATGGCGGATGCCTGATGTAGCTGGAATCAGGCCACTGGTAGGTCGTCCCCTGCGGCAGGGGCAGTGCCCGCCAGGAATCCGGCCCCTCGAACACATCGGCATAGCGACTTGTAAACATGTCCGCACTGATGCAGTTGCGTAACAGCGCCTGTATTTCCTGCTGCTCGGGCCAGATATCTTTCAGGTAAACAGAATTGCCTTTCCTGTCCTGCCCCAGTGGGTCCTGATACAAATCCACCGTCAGGCTTCCGGCCAGGGCATAGGCCACCACCAGCGGCGGCGACGCCAGGTAATTGGTTTTGATTTCCGGATGGATCCGCCCTTCAAAGTTGCGATTGCCCGACAGCACCGACGACACAATAAGGTTGCCATCGGCAATCGCCTGGCTGATTTGCGGACGCAAGGGCCCGGAGTTGCCGATGCAGGTGGTGCAGCCAAAGCCCACCAGGTTGAAGCCCAGCTCCTCCAGGGGCGCCATCAACCCCGCTGCCTGCAGATAGGCCGACACCACCTGGGAACCCGGTGCCAGCGAGGTTTTTACCCAGGGCTTGGTTTTCAAGCCCCGTTCCCGCGCCTTTTTGGCCACCAGCCCCGCCGCCAGCATCACCGCGGGGTTGGAGGTATTGGTGCAGGATGTAATGGCCGCGATGACCACGTCTCCGTGGCGCAACAGATGCTGCTCGGCATCCAGCTCAAAGGCAACTCCGCCATCCTGCATCGGTACCTGCGGGTCGACCGTGCCATGCTCCTGGCGCATCGCACTCATGAAGGCCCGCTTGGCATCGGTCAGGTCAACCCTGTCCTGGGGCCTTTTGGGGCCGGCAATGCTGGGCACCACCGACGCCAGATCGAGCTCCAGCACTTCGCTGTAATCAGGCTGCGCGCTGGTGCTGTCATGCCAGAGTCCCTGTTCCCGCGCGTAGGCCTCCACCAGCGCGCGCTGCTCGGCGCTGCGACCGGTCAGCTCCAGGTAGCGCAGGGTTTCGCTGTCGATGGGGAAGATACTGCAGGTGGCGCCATATTCCGGCGCCATGTTGGCAATGGTGGCCCGGTCCGCCAGTGGCAGTTCATTCAGGCCAGCGCCAAAGAATTCCACGAACTGGCCGACGACCCCGTGGCTGCGCAGTATTTCCGTCACGCGCAATACCAGGTCTGTGGCCGTGGCTCCTGCCGACAGGCGCCCATTCAAGCGTACGCCCAGCACCCTTGGCAACAGCATAGTGACCGGCTGCCCCAACATGGCGGCTTCGGCTTCGATGCCCCCCACACCCCAGCCCAGCACGCCCAGTCCGTTGATCATGGTCGTGTGGGAGTCGGTTCCCACCAGGGTGTCGGGGTAGGCCTGCTGCACGCCGCCACACTCTTTGGTCATGACAACCTGGGCCAGGTATTCGAGGTTAACCTGGTGCACGATGCCGGTGCCGGGCGGCACTACACGGAAATTGGCAAAGGCCTTTTGACCCCAGCGTAGAAACTGGTATCGCTCGGCATTGCGTTCAAACTCAATGCGGGTATTCAGGTCCAGTGCCTGGGTTGAACCGTAGTGGTCCACCATGACCGAGTGATCAATCACCAGGTCCACCGGTTGCAGCGGATTGATCAACTCAGGATCGCCCCCGAGCCGAACCATGGCATCGCGCATGGCAGCAAGATCCACAACTACGGGAACGCCGGTAAAGTCCTGCAGTACCACCCGTGCAGGCGTGAAGGCGATCTGGTCGCTACTGTCCGCAGCCGGGTTCCAGCGGCACAGCGCCTCTATGTCAGACGGCCGCACGTTCAGATCGTCTTCGAGGCGCAGCAGGTTCTCCAGCAATATTTTAAGGCTGTAGGGCAGGCGACTGATGCCATACTGCGCCTGCAGAGCATCCAGCCGATAAATTTCGTAGCTCTTGTCACCGACGTCCAGCTTGCCTTGCGCACCAAAGCTGTTGCTCATAACCGTTCCCCACATTGAGTCACTGACAGCCGCTGCACAGGGATCAGAGCGGCTCCGGGGGGCCCTTCAGCTCCAGGGTGTTGCCTTCCGGGTCCTGAATATAGAACGAGGGGCCCATGCCCTCGGCCCCATAGCGCGATTCAACGGCACCCACCTCGACATTCTCCGCAATCAGGTAGGCACGAATCGCCGTCGCGTCGAACGGCTCAAGCCGCAGGCACAGGTGGTCCATGTTGCGCCCCTCGGCGGCGGGAGCCCGGCCACCGGCGGCCCCCAGCTCACCGTCTACGGTAATCAGGTCGATCAGTGCCCGTCCTGCACGCAGCTGGTACAGCCCCAGGTCTTCCTTGACCCGTTCGAGTTCGCACCCGAGCACGCGGCAGTAGAAATCAAGCATAGGGTCAAGCCGCTGTACCCGTAGCACCAGATGGTCAATATCGCGAATTTGGATCATGCTTGTCCCGCCCTGACTGACACTCTGAATAGTAGCAGGCGCGCCAGCGGTCAGAGCACCAGACTCAGGGCAATTCCCCACATCACCAAACAGACGAGGCTGTCGAGCACCCGCCAGGCGCGCGGATCACGGAACAGCGGCGCGAGCTTGGGCGCACCCAGCCCCAGCGTTAAAAACCAGGCAAAAGACGCCAGCACCGCACCGGCGCCAAACCAGTTGCGCAAGCTGTCGCCGTACTGGGTTGCAATGCTGCCGAGCAGCACCACCGTATCCAGGTAGGCGTGGGGATTGAGCAGACTGACCGCCAGGGTTGTCAGCAGCGCCGACTTGAGGGAAACGGCACCACGACTGGCCATATCCAGCCCCGCCGGCTGCAGGGCACTGCGCAGGGCACGATAGCCGTAGTACGTCAGAAAGAGCGCACCGCCATAGCGCGCCAGCTCCAGCAATAACGGCGACTCGCTGATCAGCACCCCCATGCCCAGTACACCCAGGCAAATCAGCAGCGCATCACTGAGGCTGCACAGCAGCGCAATGGGCCAGTGATACTGGCGCCGCACGCCCTGGGCCAGCAAGAACGCGTTCTGCGCCCCTATGGCAATGATCAGACCGCCTCCGGTCACAAAACCCTGCAACATGACGCTGGACTGCAGTGCACTGTTCATAAAACTCGTTCCCGCTATCAGTGCCCGTGAGATACGGACCCGTTATAAGATGAGCGCGATATTGACCGCCGGAACCAAACAAGTAAAACTTATATTTTTTATAACAAATTAGCAGAGCTAATGATGCTGGATTATCGACAGGTTCAGGCGCTCGCCGCCGTCATTGAAGAACAGAGCTTCGAGCGAGCCGCCGCCTCGCTGCACATCACCCAGTCGGCGGTGTCACAGCGCCTCAAGCAACTTGAGGAACGCCTCGGCCAGGCTCTGGTGATTCGCTCCAGCCCGGTACGGGCCACACCGGCGGGCCAGCAGGTGCTCAAGCATTACCGCCAGGTCAGCCTGCTGCAAAAGGAACTGCTCAAGGAAGTTTACAGTGCCGAAGACAGCAGCTTTACCCGCCTGGCCCTGGGCCTGAATGCCGACAGCCTCAGCAGCTGGTTTCTGCCGGCGCTGCAACCACTGATGGAACAGGAGAAAATTCTGCTGGAATTAAAGGTCGATGACCAGGACCAGACCCACCACCTGCTGCGTACCGGCGAAGTGATCGGCTGCATCACCGCGAGTCCCCAGGCAATGCAGGGCTGCAACTGCATTCCACTGGGCGTCATGCCCTACCGCTGCCTCGTGGCACCCACCTATATCAAAGACCAGCTTGGTGGTGCCGTCACAGCCGAAGGCCTGCGCCAGGCACCTGCGGTGGAATACAACCACAAGGATGCCCTGCACTGTCGCTACCTGGAACGCTTCTATGGCCTCGCAGCCGGCGACTTTCCGCGCCACCGCGTGCCATCACCCGATGCCTTTATTGATCTGATCGTGCGCGGCTTTGGCGCCGGCATGGTACCGGATCAGCAGAGCCGCAGCTTTCTGGCCAGGGGCCTGGTGGTCGATCTTGCGCCTGGCAACTATCTGGCCGTGCCGCTGTACTGGCATGTCTGGAACCTGAAAACGCCGCTGGCAAGGCGCCTCACCGAAACCCTGTTGCGCGGAGCCGAAAAGCTGCTGGATCCGTTTTCTGCCCATCCCGTCCTGACCCACCCATAGGACGTCGAAACATGACCCAGGTCAGCCATCGCTGCCACGACCTGCATCATACTGGTCAGGCGATCATGTACCCGGCAACACCGACAGGAGCCTTTGCGCATGCTCAATACTGAAATGCCTCCGGCACAGCAACAGCTCGAGTTTTTTATCCGCCAGGCTCGCCAGGCGCGCCCTATCCGCACGGCGGTCGTACATCCGGTTGATCACAACGCCCTGACCGGCGCGCTCTGTGCCGCAGAGCAAGGCTTGATTGAACCGATTCTGGTCGGCCCCCGTGAACGCATCCAGGCCCTCGCCCGACAGGAGCAACTCTCACTGCACGACATCAAGATCATTGATGTGCCCCATAGCCATGCGGCGGCGGAAAAAGCCTGTGACCTGGCACGCGAAGGCCGTGTCGAGGCCCTGATGAAAGGCGCTTTGGCCACCTCGGAACTGTTGAGCGCTGTGCTTCACAAAACACTGGGCATCAGAACGGAACGCAGGCTCAGCCATGTTTTTGTTTTTGACATACCCAACTATCACAAGCCGCTCATCATTACCGATGCCGCCATTAACGTAGCGCCTGACCTGCTGGTGAAACGGGACATCGTGCAAAACGCCATCGATTTCTGCCAGGTGCTGGGCATAAAGTCGCCGCGCGTTGCCATCCTGGCGGCGGTAGAGAAAATAGTGCCGAGCATGCAAAGCACGCTGGATGCCGCGGCCCTGTGCAAGATGGCGGACCGGGGTCAGGTCACGGGCGGCCTGCTGGATGGCCCGCTGGCGTTTGACAATGCCATTTCCCGCCAAGCCGCGCTCGACAAGCATATAGACTCGCAGGTATCGGGCGAGGCCGACATCCTGTTGGCGCCCGACCTCGAGTCTGCCAATATGATTGCCAAGCAGCTGGTCTACCTGGCCGGTGCCGAGTCAGCCGGCATTGCCCTGGGTGCCCGGGTTCCCATCATCCTGACCAGCCGCTCGGACAACACCCTGACCCGCATGGCGTCCTGTGCCCTGGCCTCGCACATCGTGCATGAGCGTGCAGCCACAAGGGTTCCCTGAACCAGTACGAGCGAAAGGATCATCTTGAGCATGCAGTGTATTTTGGCGGTGAACGGCGGCTCTTCCAGCCTGAAGTGCGGCCTTTACGAACCCGCAACCGATGCAGCGCATCTGCGCTATCGCTTCCAGCTTGGCAATGCGCTGGGCACGCCAAGTCTGGAAATAACCGATGGACAGGGGCAGGAACTTGCACAACTGCAGCCTGACTTCAGCCAGATTGCCACCAGCCAGCGCCACCTGAGCGCGCTGGCGCTGGTACTGGACTGGATAGACGCCGAGCTGCCCGATGTCGAGATTCTGGCCGTGGGGCACCGGGTGGTGCACGGTGGCGAGCAGTTCTCGACGCCCAGACGGGTGGACGACGCCCTGATCGACAGCCTGCACCAGCTCAGTCCACTGGCGCCCCTGCACCAGCCCTACAACATCGAGCTGATTCAGGCCTGTCGTGCGCGTCTGCCCGGCACTGCGCAGCTTGCCTGTTTTGACACCATGTTTCATGTTGGACAGTCTGCACTTGAGCGCCGCTATGCCATCCCCGCACGCTTCACCGCGGACGGTATCCAGCGCTATGGCTTCCATGGCCTGTCCTATCAGTACATCCAGCGCCAGCTGGCCAGGCAGGGGCGAGGCATGGGGCACAGCCTGATCTGCCACTTTGGCTCCGGCGCCAGCATCTGTGCTGTGCGTGACGGCCGCTCGGTGGCCAGCAGCATGGGTTTTACCGCCCTCGACGGACTGCCCATGGGCAGCCGCTGCGGCAGTATCGACCCCAGCGTGCTGCTGTACCTGATGCGTCACTATGCGATGGATATCGATATGCTGGAGCAGATGCTGAACAAGCAAAGCGGCTGGCTGGGAGTGTCCGGGGTCAGCTCAGACATGCTCGAGCTGCACGCCAGCGACAAGCCCGAGGCCCAGGAGGCCATCGAGATGTTCTGCTATCGCGCAGCGCTGGAAATCGGCCGCCTCAGCGCCGCCATGCAGGGGCTGGATCGCATCGTCTTTACCGGCGGTGTTGGCGAGAACGACGCCGATATCCGCGCCCGCATACTGCAACGCCTGGCCTGGCTCGGTGTGGCGCTCGACCCCCGGGCGAACGAGAGCGGCGCCATGCTGATCAGCACGCCGGACAGCTCCATCGAGGTGCTGGTGATTCCGACTCACGAAGGTGCAATGATTGCCCAGCATTGCCACGAGATGCTGGGCCAGCCCGCTTAGCCCTCGCGGCGCTGACGCACGGCTTCGAACAGGCAGACCCCGGCGGCCACCGACACGTTCAGGCTGCTGACCTCGCCGGACATCGGAATCTTGACCAGGTGATCACAGTGCTCCCGGGTCAGGCGGCGCATGCCCTTGCCTTCCGCCCCCATGATCAGCGCCATGGGGCCGGTGAGGCTGGCATCATAAACCAGCTGCTGGGCTTCGCCTGCCGTGCCGGTAATCCAGATGCCGCGCTCCTGCAGCATCTGCAGGGTACGTGCAAGGTTGGTCACCTGCACATAGGGCACCACCTCGGCCGCACCACAGGCCACCTTGGACACGGTCGAGTTCAGCGGCGCTGACTTGTCCTTGGGGGCAATCACCGCCTGCACACCCGCCGCATCGGCGGTCCGCAGGCAGGCGCCCAGGTTGTGGGGGTCCGTGACACCGTCGAGTACCAGCAGAAAGGGTGCCGTCTCGAGCCCGTCCAGCAACTGGTCCAGAAAGGCCTCGTCCTTGGATAGAATCGGATCGCACAGTACCAGCACGCCCTGGTGAACACCGCCATCGGCCAGGCGGTCCAGCTCCTGGCGGCTGACCCGCTCGGGGCGCACATGCACCGGTGACGCCAGGTCGATCACCTGCTGGATGCGCTCGTCGTTACGCCCCTGCTGTACCAGCAGCCGCTTGATACGTTTGGAATCACGCTTGAGCGCCGTACGTACCGCGTGCTGACCGAACAGAATTTCGTCTTCCAATGGATGTGCTCCTGTACCCGGCTGAAAACCGGGATGCCGGGCGAGGATTCCAGATCCCGCGCGGGTTAATCGTGGGTGCACCCTGCTGTGGTGCCAGGTGCTGAATCAGGTGCCTGGGGCGATCTGCAATTGCCGCGACCTGCCTCTGGCAAGGCGTCAATCGCACAGATAAATCGAGGAACCTGACAGGGCGCACATTATCCCCAACTCGGCCCTAAAAACCCAGCGCCTGACGCTGATCGAAACAGTCCAGCGACACAATAGGATAGCGAGGCCTGCTAGGCGATCTCGTGACTGTAAGCGCCGTCCGCACCCTGGCTGTCATTCCAGCTGATGGCAAGGGTGCCTCCACCCGTGCCTCGAAAGCGAAAGCGCAGAAAGGGGTCGGCCGAGAGCGCGGGCGAAAGATCCGCGGTGAACACCTTCTCGCCCCGGTAACGCACGCTGAGTTCGCGAATAAAGACCGCCTGTGCGCTGTCAGCCACACAGCCGGCCTGCATGGCCATATCGTGCTGCAGAAACAGCCGTACCGTGATGATATCGTCCCTGACCGAGGTTTCGACTCTCACTGTGCCGCTCCGCCGTCAATGGCTACACCGCAGCCCGCAAGCACGACCTGCACCGGCTGAGCGTTTCTGAACAATTGCCCGTCCGACTCCACAACCACTGAAACCTCGCTCGACTGCGCCAGTCGAACACGGGCGGCGACCTCCGCCAGGGTATTGGGCCCGAACTCGAACAGCGCCGCCAGCGGACGCGGGTTTTCATGTACCAGCAGGGCCATCCTGGATACATTGGGCAAATGCGTCTGCGCCATCACCGGTACCAGGTCCCCGAGGTGCGCCGTCGTGGGCAGTTTCAGCTCAATTTCCAGCGCCATTACCGTATCACTGCGACCAAAGGTGGCGGTAAGCGCCGCATCCAGGGCCGCACTTTCGAAGGCCCGCGAGTTCCAACTGGCCTGCACGCGCAAAGGCGCCAGCAGGAACGCCGCCGCGGCGACTCCCAAACGTCCAACAAACAAGCGCCGTCGCATGGCAAGACTCCCTGCTGCATGATCCCAAAAGGCGAGGATACCTTAAAGGCCGGGACCAGACAGCCTTTGTGCTCTCAGTCTGCGAGCTGGCCAAATACACAAAGGCCGCTGAAATCAGCGGCCTTTGTCACAGCGACAGCAGGATCAGAGCGCAGCGAAAATGCTGTCGCGGATCTGGTCTACCGAGCCCACGCCCTGAATATAGACATAACGCGGTGCGCTGGCGGCATCCGCCTCGCCCCAGCTCTTGTAGTAGCTGATCAGCGGAGCGGTCTGCTCATCGTACACCTTGAGACGGGCACGTACGGTATCTTCCTGGTCGTCGGCACGCTGAATCAGGTCTTCACCGGTGACATCGTCCTTGCCTTCCACCTTGGGGGCATTGAACAGCAGGTGATAGGTACGACCCGAGCCCGGGTGTACGCGACGGCCACTCATGCGCTTGATGATTTCCTCGTTGTCGACATCGATTTCAATCACGGCATCGATCTGCACACCGGCCTCTTTCAGGGCGTCAGCCTGGGGGATGGTGCGCGGAAAACCGTCGAACAGGAAACCGTTGGCACAGTCTTCCTGCGTGATGCGTTCCTGAACCAGACCAATGATGATGTCATCGGACACCAGCTGACCGGCATCCATCACGGCCTTGGCCTTGATGCCTAGCGGTGTACCGGCCTTGACGGCAGCACGCAGCATGTCCCCGGTGGAGATCTGCGGAATGTTGAATTTCTCGGTCAGGTACTGTGCCTGTGTGCCCTTGCCGGCGCCGGGGGCGCCCAGAAGAATAATACGCATTGAAGGTTGGCTCCTACTCTTGTAATAACAAAAAACTAAAATTCTGTTTCGCGTGGCTGCGCAACCGTCAGCAACTCATAACCCGTGCTCTGGACAGTAACGAGTCCGGCACAGGGTCACAATGCGACATTAGCACTAACGCGCTGAGGAAAAAGCAGCGCAGCAGCCCCTAAAGCTGCTGTCTGCGGCGTTATAGGCACGCGATTTTTCGTCAGCACACGAGTCTTTTTCTGTACGTGCAGAGGGTGCCTGCGCGCAAAAGGGTATTGAGGGTAAGCTAAAAGCGGGGTTGTCATCAACCCCGCCAGTGGTCTGACCAAACATCAGCCCGTGTTGCGCATCCCCGCCGAGATACCGGACATTGTCACCATCAGCGCCCGCTCGAGCCTGGCATCGGGTTGAGTGCGGTCACGCAGCAGCAACTCGGCCTGCAGGAAATGCAGCGGATCGATATACGGATTGCGGACCTCGATGGACTGGCGAATCACCGGATTCTCGGCCAGCAACTGCGTCTGCTGCCGGATCTGTTTCACCAGCGCGACGCTGTTGCGAAGGCGCGTGCGCAGGCTTGAGCCCAGCACCCGCAGCTCTTCCGAGACCAGCCGTCCATCGTAGTAGGCTGCGATATCCGGATCACTCTTGGCCAGCACCATTTCCAGCATGTCGATATTGGCGCGAAAGAACGGCCAGTCGCGGTACATGCTGTGCAGCAGTGGCAACTGTTCGGACACGGCCTCCTGCAGTGCGCTGTCGGACCCGAGCCAGGCCGGCAGCATCAGACGCGTCTGCGTCCAGGCAAAGATCCAGGGAATGGCGCGCAGGCTCTCGATACCCCCATCGGTACGACGTTTTGCCGGCCGCGAGCCCAGGGGCAGCTTGGCGAGTTCCTGCTCCGGGGTCGCGGCGCGGAAATAGGGCACAAAGTGTTCATCTTCGCGCACCACCGCACGGTATTCCGTCAACCCTTTCAGGGCCATGCGCTCGATCTGGCTGCGCCACTGCGGTAATGGCCCCGGTGTCGGGTCCAGCGTGGCCTGTAGCACGGCGGCGGTGTACAGCTCCATATTGCGGATCGCGATTTCCGGTATGCCGAACTTGAATCGAATCATTTCGCCCTGTTCGGTGACCCGCAGACCATGGTCCACCGATCCCGGCGGCTGGGCCAGTATCGCGGTATGGCTCGGGCCACCGCCACGGGCCACGGTACCACCACGGCCGTGAAACAGTGTCAGGTGTACCTGATGCCGGCGACAGACAGCGGTGAGCTCTTCCTGGGCCTGGAACTGGCCCCAGGCAGCCGCCAGCTGACCGGCATCCTTGGCAGAGTCCGAGTAGCCAATCATCACTTCCTGCTGGCCCTGAATGTAGTCCTGGTACCAGTCCAGCGACAGCAATGCATCGATACAGCCATGAGCGCCCTGCAGATCCGACAGGGTCTCGAACAGCGGCACCACGCGCATGTTGTGCCCGATACCCGCCTCCTGCAGTAGCAGGATGACACTCAGAACATCCGAGGGCTGGCTGGCCATGGAAATCACATAGCTGCCAAGGGAGTTTTCCTGCGAGGCCGCTACCACCTTGCAGGTGTCCAGCACTTCCTGCACCAGTGCAGAGGGCTGCCAGGCCCTGGGCAGGAGCGGCCGCGGACTGTTCAGCTCAGCCAGCAAAAACTGCTGACGCTGCGCCTCGTCCCAGTCGCTGTAGCAGCCCAGTCCATAGAAAGCGGTCAGTTCATCAAACACACCGGCGTGGCGGTCGGCATTCTGGCGAATATCCAGTTTTACCAGTGTCATGCCAAAGCAGGCGATCCGCCTGATCATGTCCTGCAGACGGCCCTGTGCAATAATCTGCATGCCGCAGTCCCTGAGCGACTGGTGACAGAGCAGCAACGGTTGCAGCAGCTCCTGCTCATGCAACAGGATGCCCCTGGCGGGCTCCGGGTTGCCATCGAGCTGCGCCTTGAGCCAGGCCTTGGTACGCCCCAGCGCTGCTCTCACCTCGCCGAGCAAGGCGCGGTAGGGTTCGGACTGCTCCCCGACCCGCTCCCGCAGGCTGGCATTGCACTGGCTCATCGACAACTCGGACCGCAGCTGATCGATATCCCGGTAATACAGATCCGTGGCCATCCAGCGCGACAGCAGCAGCACTTCGCGCGTCACCGCAGCGGTCACATTGGGATTGCCGTCGCGGTCGCCGCCCATCCAGGAGGAATAGCGCACCGGGCAGCAATCCAGTGGCAGCCCCTCTCCCAGTACTTCCTGCAGCTGTTCATCAAGGCTGCGCAGAAACTTGGGCACCGCCTGCCAAAGGGAGTTTTCGATCACGGCAAAGCCCCACTTGGCCTCCTCTACCGGTGTCGGCCGCTGCTGGCGAATCTCATCGGTGTGCCAGATCTGGCTGACCAGCTCGCGCAGGCGGTGCTGTACCTTTTCCCCCCGATCATTGCGCTTGAGGCAATCGGCGATATCATCGAATTTCTGAATCAGTGTGCGACGGTTAACTTCCGTTGGGTGCGCGGTCAGTACCAGATCCACACTCAGCTTGCCAAGACCATCGGCGATCTCGCGCACGCTAAAGCCGCGATCACTGAGGCGCAGAAAAAGCTGGCTCAGCGATGCCGGCGCATCCTTGCCACTGTCTTCCAGGCGTCGGCGCACGCGATGGTGCTCTTCGGCAATATTGGCCAGGTTAAGGAACTGGGTGAAGGCCCTGGCTACGGGCAGCACTTCGTCTTCATTCAGCTCGCCCAGGGCACTGAGCAACTCATGGTATTCGCTGTTGTCTTCCAGCCGCCCGGCCTTGGCCAGCTTGCGGATGCGCTCTACCTTTTGCAGAAAAGCCTCGCCAAGCTGGGTCTCTATAGTCTGCCCCAGGCAGTCCCCCAGCATTCGGACATCATCGCGCAACGCTTCGTGCAGATCAGCCATCCACTCTCTCCCCTAGATGAAAATCAGCCGGGCATAACGCCCGGGCCCAGTGACATCGACTCTTCGAGCATAATGGATTCGTGACCCCGAAGGTAAACGGAAAACACTGTTTTTGAGAAATTTTTGAGTAAATTCTACAAATTTGTGCAGTGCAGGCCCAAAAAATCAAACAACAGCAGCAGGCCCCGAAGCCTGTAACATTGAAGATTGCTGCAAGCGCAGCAGACGGGCGCCGGAAAGCGGATTAGGTATGGTACATGGATCTGGCGCGGCTCAAAGCCCCCGCACCTTGGCCTCGTTCCAGAAAGCATCCAGTTCATCGAGGCTGAAGCTGTCCCAGTCGCGGCCCGATGCCGTTACGGCGTCTTCGATATGCGCAAATCGACGTACAAACTTGGCATTGGTACTGCGCACGGCGGTCTCGGGGTCCACGCCCAGGTGCCGGGCCAGGTTGACCTGGGCAAACAGCAGATCGCCCATCTCGTCGGTAATTTCATCCTGGGCACCCCGGGCGATGGCCTCGCGCAACTCGCCGATCTCTTCTTCGATCTTGTCGAGCACCAGCAGCGGATCATTCCAGTCAAAGCCGACGCCCGAGGCCCGCTTTTGCAGCTTCAGCGCCCGGCTCAGGCCCGGCAGCGCTGCCGGTATATCATCCAGCACACCCGGACTGGCCTTGCCCTCACGCTCTTCCTGCTTGATCAGTTCCCAGGTGGCACTGACCTGCTGCTCGCTGCGTTGCATGTCGCCGGCACGGGACGCGAGCGTACCGGCCGGAAAAACATGGGGGTGGCGCCGGAGCAGTTTGCGCACCAGGTTGTCGACGATGGCGGCGAAGTCGAAGTGACCACTTTCATCGCCGAGCCGGGCGTAGAAAATCACCTGAAACAGCAGATCGCCCAGCTCGTCCTTCAGGTGCGGCCAGTCCTGCCGCTCAATGGTATCGGCCACTTCATAGGCCTCTTCCAGGGTATGCCGCACGATGCTGGCAAAGTCCTGCTTGAGATCCCAGGGGCAGCCGTCCACGGGGTCGCGCAGGCGCGCCATCAGGGTGAGCAAATCGTCCAGGTCGTATGTAGCCATCCGCGCTCCCTGTCCAGCCTGTTGTCAGGCAGTCCCGCTGCGCTGACGGTGCACGTCAATCACATTGGGTATCTGGTTGATCTTGTCCATGATGCGACCGAGCAGTTCGAGGCGGGAAATTTCCACCGTGATCGTCAGGCGCGCCACATTGCTTTTGCGGTCTGTCAGGGTATTGGCCGCCAGCACATTGAGGCTGCTGTTGGCCAGCTCCATCATGATGTCACGCAGCAGGCCCGAGCGGTCGTAGGCCTCGATGAAGATATCCACAGGGTAAGTGGCTTCGCCCTCTTCGCCCCAGTCCACCTCGATCATGCGTTCGCGTTCGTGCTCACGCAACGCCAGGGCGTTGCTGCAGTCCTCGCGATGCACCGACACCCCCCGGCCCTGGGTGATATAACCGACGATCTGATCCCCCGGCACCGGCTTGCAGCAGGTTGCCATCTTGGTCAGCAGGTTGCCCACACCCCGAATACGGATGCTGTCGTCGCCCGTCACCCTGGCGTTACTGACCGTCGGCAGGGCCAGGTCGAGCTGCTCGTCGACGTGGTCGACCTCGACCTGGCGCTGCGCTGCATTGATGATCTGGGACAGGCGCAAATCACCGGCACCCAGCCCTGCGAACATGTCATCCGCCTGGCGGTAGCTCAGCTCCCGGGCGATCTGCTCCAGGTTGATTTCCCGGATATCCAGTGCCAGGCGCTTGAACTCCCGCTCGACGATATGGCGGCCAGCGTCGGCATTCTGATCCCGCGCCTGCTCCTTGAACCAGTGCGCGATCTTGGCCCGGGCCCTGGAGGTGGTGACATACCCCAGGTTGGTATTGAGCCAGTCCCGCCGCGGCCGCTCTTCGTTGGCGGTCATGATCTCGACCTGATCGCCGGTTTTCAGCGCCCGCGTCAGGGGAATAATGCGGCCGTTGACCTTGGCGCCACGACAGCGATGGCCGATCTCGGTATGCACACGGTAGGCAAAATCCAGCGCCGTGGCACCGTGGGGGAGGTCCAGTACATGCCCTTCGGGCGTAAAGACGTAGACCCGGTCCTGGGTGACATCGCCGCGCAGCATGTCACCGAAGGCTTCGCTCTGCCCCAGGTCGTCGTGCCATTCGAGCACCTGGCGCAGCCAGGCAATCTTGTCCTCGTAGGACGAACTGCGACTGTTGATGTCGGTGCCCTTGTACAGGTGATGGGCACAGACCCCGAGCTCGGCTTCATCGTGCATCGCCTGGGTTCGGATCTGAATTTCCAGCACCTTGCCTTCCGGGCCTATGACTGCCGTATGCAGGGAACGGTAGCCATTGGGCTTGGGGGACGCGATGTAGTCATCGAACTCGTGGGGAATGTTGCGCCACAGGCCATGCACGATACCGAGCGCGGTGTAGCAGTCGCGGGTTTCCGGCACCAGAATACGCACCGCCCGGACATCGTAGACCTGGCTGAACTCGATGTTCTTGCGCTGCATTTTGCGCCAGATGCTGTAGATGTGCTTGGCCCGGCCCATGACCTGACCGTGAATATTGACGGCCGCCAGATCCTGCTGGAGCTTGGCGACCACGGCATTGATAAACTCCTGCCGGTCCAGCCGTTTCTCATCCAGCAGTGTGGCGATATCCTTGTAATCGTTGGGTTTGAGGTATCGGAACGACAGATCCTCGAGCTCCCACTTGATATGCCCGATTCCCAGCCGGTGCGCCAGCGGGGCATAGATATCGAAAACTTCGCGGGCAACCAGGTAGCGCTTGCGGCGGGTACCGGTCTTGACGCCACGAATGGCGCAGGTACGCTCGGCAATCTTGATCAGTGCGACCCGCACATCATCGATCATCGCCACCAGCATCTTGCGAACGTTATCGACCTGGTTCACGCCGGTGCCGAGCACCGCTTCTTCAAAGCGGGGGTTCTTGCGGGTACCGATGGCGGCCATCTGCAGCACGCCATCAATCAGTTGCGCCGCCTCGGCGCCGAACTGCTCGCTCACCGTTTTGAGGTCGAGTTTATTCTCGCGCACCGCACGGTACAGAATGGCCGCCACCAGGGTCAGCGTATCCTGTTGCAACTCGGCCAGTATGCTGGCCATGTCCAGGCCTGTACGATAGCTTCCAAGGCTCTTCTTGGACCAGATATCGTCTTCACTCACGGCCTGGGCGCGCTGCTCGGAAGCCTTGGCCAGCTCGCAGGCCGCGCGTATCTGATTGAGATCGGTAATATCGACCTGCTGCTGCAGATTCAACAGCCACAAATCCAGATCCACGGTGCCATCCTCACGAATGGGATGATCTTCTCTGACTTTCACCATGGCAAAGCCACTCCTATATTGCTGGAACCGTCGACAGGATGCCGGGGGATAGTCCGCGCCCGTTCCGGTATCGCCGGTCTGCCATAATTCCGTTTTCTCTTATTCTTCTATAAGGCCTGACACCCACCTGCGGACGGTGCCCCCTGCCAACAAGCGGCACATTCTAGTCGTTATGACCCTTGTTCGCGAGCAAGTTCCAGACCCTGAAAACGCCGAGCCCGCGGTCTCCAGGCTCGATACGCCGAATCAGCAAGATCCGAGCCAGTATCACCCCTGGCTGTAGACGCCGGTCGACAGGTAACGGTCGCCCCTGTCGCAGATAATGCAGACGATCACGGCATTCTCCAGCTGTGCCGAGAGCCGCAGGGCGCCGGCCACCGCCCCGCCGGACGAGACGCCGCAAAAGATGCCTTCCTGTCGCGCCAGCGCCCGCATGCAGTCTTCCGCTTCACGCTGCTCGATATCCAGCACCTGGTCCACCCGCGCAGGGTCGAAGATCTTCGGCAGGTAAGCCTGGGGCCAACGCCGGATACCCGGAATCTGCGAGCCATCACTGGGTTGCAAGCCCACCACCTGAATCTGCGGGTTTTGCTCTTTCAGGTAGCGCGACGTGCCCATAATGGTGCCCGTGGTACCCATGGAGGAGACAAAATGGGTCACGCGCCCATGGGACTGCTGCCAGATTTCCGGCCCGGTGCCCAGGTAGTGCGCATCGGGGTTGTCCAGGTTGGCAAACTGATCCAGCACCCGCCCCTTGCCCGCCGCTTCCATCTGCTCGGCCAGGTCACGCGCGCCTTCCATGCCCTGCTCCGCCGTCACCGTTATTAGCTCGGCGCCGTAGGCGGTCATGGAGGACTTGCGCTCGGCACTGGAATTGTCCGGCATGATCAGTATCAGCTTGTAGCCCTTGATGGCAGCGGCCATCGCCAGGGCGATACCGGTGTTGCCGGAAGTCGCCTCGATCAGGGTATCGCCTGGACGAATGTCACCACGGGCTTGCGCTTGCTGGATCATGGCCAGCGCCGGGCGATCCTTTACCGAGCCCGCCGGGTTGTTGCCCTCGAGCTTGCACAGAATAATGTTGGACGTCTGGCCCGGCAGGCGCTGCAACTGCACCAGCGGTGTTTTGCCAATGTAGTGCTCGATGGTGGGAAATTCTGAAGTCATGTCTGTCACCGGTGACTAGTACGTAATTTGACGAAACAGGGAAGCCCGGTCGGCAAACCGGGACCCGATAGTCCTTAGCGGTCCTGCTCGGCCACCACGAAGGCGACCACCCATTGTTGCTCATCACTGTAGGACAGGTGCAGCCGGCTGATGCCCAGCTCCAGTGCTCGCACCTGTGCGCCACCGCTGAGCTGCAAACAGGGTTTGCCCAGGGTATCGTGCCTGACCTCCAGGTGCTGCCAGCTCACGCCACGGCCAATACCCGTTCCCAGCGCCTTGACCGCCGCTTCCTTGGCGGCAAAACGCTTGGCCAGATAGCGTGCCTGGTCCCGGCTGGCGGCAAAGCCCACCCGCTCCTCGGGCCTGAGGATCCGCTCGGCCAGACGCGGCGTGCGGGCAAGCGCTGCAGCGATGCGATCGATCTGCACCAGGTCGGTACCGATACCTGCGATCATCGGCTCAGCGCGTCCCGCTGCGGTTGCACCCGCGCCTGGGTTTCGAGTATCAGCCGGCGCATTTCTGCAACCGCATCCTTCAAACCGACGAAAAGTGCCCGAGCGATCAGGCCATGGCCGATATTCAGCTCGTTCAGTTCGGGGATTTCGGCGATCTGCTCGACGTTATGGTAATGCAGCCCGTGGCCGGCATTCACGATCAGCCCCTGCTCCCAGGCATAGCGGGCAGCGTCCCGGATGCGCTCCAGCTCGGCACGCTGCGCCTGCGCCGTGGTCGCATCGGCATAGGCGCCGGTGTGCAGCTCGATCACAGGCGCACCACAGCGCACGGTGGCGTCGATCTGGGTGCGGTCGGGATCGATAAACAGCGACACTTCGATACCGGCTGCCGCCAGACGATCACAGGCCGCCTTCATTTTGGCTTCCTGCCCGGCCACATCGAGGCCGCCCTCGGTGGTGAGCTCTTCACGCTTCTCCGGCACCAGACAGCTGTGGGCCGGACGAATCTCCTCGGCGAAGGCCAGCATTGCGTCGGTGACCGCCATTTCGAGGTTCATGCGCGTCTGCAGCGTTTCCTTCAGCAGGCGGACATCGCGCTCCTGAATATGACGCAGGTCTTCGCGCAGATGCACCGTTATGCCATCGGCACCGGCCTCTTCGGCCAGCATGGCGGCCTGTACGGGATCGGGGTAACGGGTGCCCCTGGCCTGGCGCAGGGTCGCGATATGATCGATGTTGACTCCCAGCAACAAACGGCTTGGCTCAATCACAGATATCTCCTTTTACTCAAGAGTGTCCGGCACTGATGCCCGCAGGCACGGCAGGACGCTGAAATAGTTCGCGGCTTCTCAACGCCTTGCCACCGAGCAGCTGGTCCAGCGCCAGGCGCATCAGCCGCTTGGCCGCACGACGCGTCCGGGGGTCTGAATAATCATCTTCGCCAATGGCCAGCAACTGCTGACCACCGAAACAGCGCTGCCGCTCGGTCGAGGGGTTGAGAACAACGGGCTGAAAACCGCCCTGGGGCTGCAGCAGGTACAGCGCCTGAGCGTCCAGACCACTCAGTTCAAGCGCATAACCGACTTCGCTCAGCAGACGGCGTTCGAAGGTACGCAGCGCGCCCTCGATATCCTGCCCCAGGAGCAGCTCGTTCAGGGCGTACTGGTAATAGACATACAGCTGCGGGTGGGGGTCGACCGGCTGCAGCAGGCGCTGCAACAGCTCATTCAGGTAGAGGCCGCACAACAGCGCCCTGCCCTGCAGAAAGACGGGGGGGGCAACCGCCTCGGCCTGGCTGAGGGTTTTCAGTTCACTGCGCCCGGACCAGCTCAACTGCAGCGGCACGAAGCACTGAATACTGGCACGGGAGCGGGAACCGGGGCGGCGCGCGCCCCGGGCAACCAGGCTGACCTTGCCGTATTCCAGCGTAAAGCAGTCCACCAGCAGGCTGGTGTCGCGGTAGGGACGGGCATGCAGCACATAAGCGGCCTGCCCATCGAGGCGATAGTCCATCAGAAACGCTCGATCTTCATGCCAGGCCCCGGATCAGGGTATGCAACGGCCACGCGCGGCGGTATGCGGCTCACCGCAGACCTGAAAGGCTCAGTCGTCATACCCAAGGCTGCGCAGCGCCCGGTCGTCGTCGGCCCAGCCCTTGCGTACCTTGACCCAAAGATTGAGCATGACCTTGCTGTCGAACATGCGTTCCATGTCGAGCCTTGCATCGCGGCCGATGATTTTCATGCGCGCCCCCTTGTCGCCGATCACGATGCGCTTCTGGCCTTCGCGCTCGACCAGAATCAGCGCGCTGATCGTCAGCAGGCCGTATTCATCCTGCACGAACTGCTCGATCTCGACCGTGGTACCGTAGGGAATTTCTTCGCCGAGGTTACGCATCAGCTTCTCGCGCACCAGCTCGGCGGCCACAAAACGCGAGCTGCGGTTGGTGATCTGGTCTTCCGGGTAGTAGTGCTCGCCGGCAGGCATGTGCTGTGCCACCAGCTCTTCCAGGCGGGGCACGTTGTGCCCGTTCTTGGCGGAGATGGGAATCACCTCGGCAAACTCCCGCTTGGCGGTAATCACTTCAAGGTGCGGCAACAGTTCGGCCTTGTCCTTGAGCTGGTCCACCTTGTTGATTACCAGCACTACAGGACAGGGAACCCAGGTAAGCTTTTCCAGCACCAGGTCGTCTTCATCGGTCCAGGCTGTACGGTCTACCACGAACACCACCAGGTCGACGTCGCGCACCGCATCGGCAGCGGTCTTGTTCATGTACCGGTTCAGCGCCTTGCCCTGCTCCCGGTGCAGCCCCGGCGTATCGACGTAGATAACCTGCAGATCCTCGTCGGTCTTGATACCCAGAATCTGGTGACGCGTGGTCTGGGGCTTGCGCGAAGTGATGCTCAGCTTCTGGCCCAGAATATGGTTCAGCAGCGTGGATTTCCCCACGTTTGGGCGCCCGACAATCGCCACAAAACCGCAGCGCTGATCACCGTCGTAGGACTCGGAGCCCTGCACGCCGGGAATGTCCGGCATGTCCGGCATGTCCGGCATGTCAAATTCGTCGCTCATTCGCCCTTCTCCACCTGCAAGCCCACCAGCGCCAACCTGGCCGCTTCCTGTTCCGCCTGGCGACGGCTGTTGCCCACGCCTTCACTCGCCACGCTTAGACCGGCCACATGACAGCGTATAAAAAACGTCTGCGAATGCGCTTCCCCATCCACGGCTACCAGCTCGTAGTCCGGCAAGGCCAGGCGCCGCGACTGAAGGTACTCCTGCAGTCGGGTCTTGGCATCCTTGAGGGATTCGTTCAGGTCCAGCTCATGCAGGCGCTCCTTGAACCAGCCATGAATGAAGCCTCGGCAGGTTTCCAGATCGCTGTCCAGATAAATGGCCCCTATCACCGCCTCGGTGGCGTCGGCCAGGATGGAGTCACGGCGAAAACCACCGCTTTTCAGCTCGCCGGACCCCAGGCGCAGGTAGTCACCCAGGTTCAGCTCACGGGCGATCTCAGCCAGGGTTTCACCCTTGACCAGCCGCGCCCGCAGTCGGCTTAACTGGCCTTCGCGCGCTTGGGGGAACTGCTGGAAGAGCGCATCGGCGATCACAAAGTTGACAATGGAATCTCCCAGAAACTCCAGCCGCTCGTTGTTGCGCTTGCCGCAGCTGCGGTGGGTGAGTGCAAGTTCCAGCAGGGATGGGTCGTTAAAGGCATAGCCCAGGCGTCGGCTAAGGTCTGCGGTCGGTTTGATCAAGGTTTTATGACTTCGTAATGCTCATTGAATTTAACCACGGCATCCACGTTATAAAACATCGGAACCCGCTCTTCGTAGACAAGATCAAAGTGGATCTTGCCGTCTATGTTCTCAATTTTCAGAAAATCGTCACGCGACAGTTCGGCACGCACCTGGTTGATGATGGAGCGATCATAGATCGTGCGCCGAATGGAACGAAATTCCTTTGATACCTGGTCCTGATCGTTAATCACATTCTCGATTATGGATTTGACGGTCGCATGGTTCTTGTAGGGCGTGAACAGCTTAAAGCCCACCGCCAAAAAAATGCCGATTACAACCATGCCCATCAGGATGGAAACAAAAGACGCACCCTGTTCCTTGCTTGCAGCTTTGATCATGACAATCCCCTATTTACCAGAGCGGTGCACAACTACTTGATCAGGCGCACATCACCGAAGGACGGAAGACTGAAAAAGGTTTCCCAGTGCATCCAGACGGCAAACGCCTTGCCCACCAGCAGTTCGTCCGGTACGAAGCCCCAGTAACGGCTGTCATTACTGTTGTCACGGTTATCACCCATAACAAAGTACTGCCCTTCTGGCACAACCCACTCACCGACGATCCCGTTAGCAGCAACATCATGGTAGACCTGGTGCTGGACGCCGTCCAGATTCTCCGCCAGCAGTAACTGCTGCGGCTTGAGGGGGGGAAGCTGCGCCAGCAGTTGCTGCGGCTGGGGCTTGCCATTCACGAACAACGTCTTGTTCTGATAGCGAATACGATCTCCCGGCAGGCCAATGACACGCTTGATGTAATTGACCGATGGGTCCTTCGGGTACTTGAAGACAACGACATCCCCGGACTCCGGGGTATTGAGGTCGACGATCTTGCTGTTCACTACCGGCAGCCGCAAGCCATAGTGGTATTTATTCACCAGAATAAAGTCACCGATCTGCAGGGTCGGCAGCATGGAGCCAGACGGGATCTGAAACGGTTCCACCAGGAAGGACCGCAGCACCAGTACCACGAAGAGCACCGGAAATAGCGAGCGAGAGAGGTCGATCCAGCCTGGTACATGGCTGAGCTTGCTGAGCGTTTCCTGCGGCAAACCACCCGCGAGCTGCAGTTCGGCCTTCTGAATGCGCGCACTGCGCGCCGGTGCAAGCCAGAACTTGTCTACACACCAGCCTATCGCGGCCAGAAAGGTCGCGACCACCAGCACCAATGCAAAATCGAAATTCATCGTCTGTCCTTAACTGTCAACTTTCAGTACGGCGAGGAAAGCGTCCTGCGGAATCTCGACCCGACCAACCTGCTTCATGCGCTTCTTGCCTTCCTTTTGCTTGGAAAGCAGTTTCTTCTTGCGGCTGACATCGCCACCGTAGCACTTGGCCAGTACGTTCTTGCGCAGCGCCTTCACCGTGGTGCGGGCAATAACCTTGCCCCCCAGTGCCGCCTGAATCGCCACATCAAACATCTGCCGCGGGATCAGTTCCTTCATCTTTTCGCACAACTGGCGGCCGCGGTATTCGGCGTTATCCTTGTGCAGAATCACCGCCAGGGCGTCGACTTTCTCGCCGTTGATCAGGATATCCATGCGCACAAGACGCGCGGCCTCAAAGCGGACAAAATTGTACTCCAGTGACGCGTAGCCGCGGCTGACCGACTTGAGCCGATCGAAGAAGTCGAGAACGACCTCGGCCATGGGCAGCTCGTACTTCACCTGCACCTGACGGCCAACATAGTGCATGTTCTTCTGCGTACCGCGCTTTTCCACACACAGACCGATGACCTGCCCGAGGAACTCCTGCGGCACCAGAATGTTGGCTTCCACGATGGGTTCGCGCATTTCACGCACCGACCCAGGATCCGGCAGCTTGGACGGGCTGTCGATATGCACCACTTCACCGGTGTTGAGCTCAAGCTCATACACCACCGTAGGCGCGGTGGTTACCAGATCGAGGTCGTACTCACGCTCCAGCCGCTCCTGGATGATTTCCATGTGCAACATGCCAAGGAAACCACAGCGAAAACCAAAGCCCAGGGCATCAGACGTCTCGGGTTCGAAAAACAGCGAAGCGTCGTTGAGCGTCAGCTTGTCAAGGGCATCGCGGAAATCCTGGTAGTCATCCGCGTCGGTCGGGAACAGGCCGGCGTAAACCTGCGGCTGAACCTTCTGAAACCCGGGCAGTGTGGGAGTATCGGGCGTCTTCGCGTGTGTCAGGGTGTCACCAACCGGCGCCCCGTGAATATCCTTGATGCCGGCGATGATATAGCCAACTTCACCGGCCTTGAGGGCATCAGTGGGGGTCTGCTTGGGTGTAAAGATACCCACCTGGTCCACCGGGTAGGACAGGCCGGTGGACTTCACCAGCACCTTTTCCTTGCGGCGCAGCACGCCATGCTTGACCCGCACCAGGGAAACCACACCCTGGTACTTGTCGAACCAGGAATCGATAATCAGCGCCTGCAGCGGTCCGTCCAGCTCACCCTCCGGTGCCGGGATGTGTTGGATCAGGGCTTCCAGTACGTCGCCAACACCCATGCCACTCTTGGCCGAACAGGCTACAGCACCACTGGCGTCGATACCGATGACTTCTTCGATTTCTTCGCGTACACGCTCAGGCTCCGCCTGGGGCAGGTCCATCTTGTTCAGGATAGGCAGGACTTCCAGGCCCTGCTCCAGCGCCGTATAGCAGTTGGCCACCGACTGGGCTTCCACGCCCTGGGCGGCGTCGACCACAAGCAGCGCACCTTCACAGGCCGCCAGGGAACGGGACACTTCATAGGAGAAGTCGACATGGCCCGGCGTGTCGATAAAGTTCAGCTGGTAGGTCTCGCCATTCAGGGCCTGGTAGTTGAGCGTTACACTCTGGGCCTTGATCGTGATGCCACGCTCGCGTTCCAACTCCATCGAGTCCAGAACCTGAGCCGCCATTTCCCGCTCAGCCAGGCCACCACAGGTCTGGATAAAGCGGTCGGCCAGGGTTGATTTACCATGGTCGATATGGGCGATGATGGAGAAGTTGCGAATATGATCGAGATTGCTCACGTGTAGGATACTCGGGATCGGCAGACCCTGGATGTTAGGGCGATAATTCAAAGCGACGAAGTTTACCGTATTTACCGCAGCGCGGCTATCGAATGCACGGGCCTCGCGCAGCCAACCCGGGCAGCATGACAGCACTCAAACCAAAAGGGGCCCAAAGGCCCCTGTCCGTCAGCCCTCAAGCTTGAGCGGAATAAACATCGGACTGCCGCGCCGCACGATGCGCAGCGGCACCGGCCGGTCGACAGGCAGGTTCTCCAGTGCCTGCTCGAATTGCTCAACGCTTTCGATCACCTCACCATTAACCATGGTAATGACGTCTTCGGCTACAAGCCCTGCGTCAGCACCGGCACCCGGATTCACGACACGGATAACCACGCCCGAGCGCAGGTTCCACTTTTCCTTGCGCTCCGGATCCAGTTCACCCACTACCAGATCAAGCCGATTGCTTTTCAGTTCTTCACCATGACCCGATGCGGCAAGCTGATCACTGTTCTCGGGCAAGGCCTCGATGGTGACATCAAGTTGTTCGTGCTTGCCGTTGCGCACGATGCTGATCGGCACCGTCTCGCCGGGCTTGACGCGGCCCACCTGGGGCGGGAGATCGGAAGACAGATCGATATCCCGGCCATCGAATCGATAGATCACGTCGCCTTCCATAAAGCCGGCCTTTTCCGCCGGGCTTCCGGGCAGGACTTTGGCAATCAGTGCGCCGGCAGGCTTATCCAGCCCGAACGACTCTGCCAGATCTCGGCTGACCTCCTGAATAATGACCCCCAGCCAGCCCCGGGTAACATGCCCCTGGGTCTTCAGCTGCTCGGCGACATCCATGGCGACATCGATGGGAATCGCGAACGACAGCCCCATAAAGCCACCCGAACGGGTGTAAATCTGTGAATTGATGCCGACCACCTCGCCGTTAAGATTAAACAGCGGACCACCGGAGTTGCCCGGGTTAATCGCCACATCGGTTTGGATAAAGGGGACATAGGTTTCATTGGCCAGCGCGCGCTCGGTCGCGCTGACGATGCCCGCGGTCACCGAGTGATCAAACCCGAAGGGGGAGCCGATGGCCAGAACCCACTCACCCGCCTCCAGTGCATCGGATGATCCTATGCGCACCGCCGGCAGGCCCGTGGCATCAATTTTCAGCACCGCCACGTCGGCACGCTCATCGGAGCCGATCACCTGGGCTTCAAGTTCACGCCTGTCGCTGAGCCTGACAAGCACTTTTCCGGCGCCTTTCACCACATGGTGATTAGTCAGGATATAGCCGTCATCACTGATCACAAAACCTGAGCCAAGCGAGCGCGGTGTCTGGCGCGGCTGTTCTCCCAGTTCCGGCAACTGCTTGAAGAAATGCCTGAACATCTCCGGAATCTGCTCCGCGTCCGGCCCCTCAAAAGGATTCAGCGTCGAGGCCTGAGCACTTTTCTCTTTAGGCACCGTGCTGATATTCACCACCGCTGGCGCCGCATCCTTCACCAGAGATTTAAAGTCAGGCAGTTCGGCCTGCACAGGAAACCACACCAGACACAACAGAATGCTGAGTACTACTTTCATCGACCGCATGGATTCAGACCCTTGAAGACACACTAGATAATATTCATTAGTACCGGCTGGTAACGACAGGAACGCGCCAAACGCTGGCCGGCGCCCCGGGCCAGCAGCAGCCCCGTCGCCAGTCCTGCAACGCTGCCGGCAATAGCAGGCAATTCGGACGTACCGTAGAAGGACCCAAGGTATCCGCCCAGAAAGAGCAGAATCAGCGGCAGCGTGTAGAGCAGCAGGGATGCCTGCAGGAAACTGCCCTCTTCAATCCCGACACTGACCCTGTCGCCGACCCGTGCCACAAGCCCCAGGGGGTTATCAATCAGCAGGCGTTCGCTACGCTGGCTGGCGTACTCTGCCAGCACACGCTGACCGCAGCCCTTACTGGCACTGCAGCTCTGGCAGGCATCGGTACGCTCAGACTCAACCCAGATGTTCCCGGCTTCCACCGCGACCACCACTGCTTCTTCCTGCAGCACCTAATTGCGCGCCTGAACAGAAGCGGCAATTCGATCTGCGATCATCAGGGGCACATCCCCCACGACCGTAACAAAGTCGTCACCGCGACGCTTGCCGACGGCGATCATATCCCTGGACTGCGCGGCGCCGGCCGCCACCGTCTGGCGTCCGAATGGTTCAATACAGACCGATACCGAGTGACGCCCGTCGGAAAAGAGCATCACCTCGGCATCAGGCATCACTTCGTGACGCACCTTGCTGAAACCATCCGGCAACCACTGGGCATGCCAGCCGGGCTGTTTGGCGCCGAGCATATGCTGATGCTGGTCGATATAGCGCTCGAGCCCACGGGATAGCCGGATAACATCGGCCTGCGGGAGACCCTGCGTCGAATAGCTGCTCTCATGCCCATATCGGGCCTTTACAAAATCCGCAGAACTGCCAAGAGAAGGCAACAGGTATTGCGGCTGACTGCTGGCAACCGAGTTCGCGGGTTCACCGTTAAAGCCCTGCACACCGAGGATAACCGCTGCGGTGACAGAGGCAGCAGTTGCCATACTGATCAGCGGTTTCCAGTAGCTACCTGCGCCTGCGCGGCGCGAGGGAGCTTCCTGTACATCCGCCAGTGGAGCCGGTTCCACTACGGTACTGGTAATCTGCGCCATAACGCCGGCACTGATATCCACAATGGCCGTATCCCGCTCACCTCTTAGCGCCGAGCGCGTCAGATGGTAGCGACGCCACTTTTCACCCAGTGCCGGCTGCTCACCGAGCCTGGAGAGCAGCCGGCGTGCTTCAAGCTCACTGGCTTCACCGTCCACAAGCGCCGACAGGGTATCGTTGAACTGATCACTCATGGTTTTCCCTCAAACACATTCTCATCATGCTCCCGGCGAGCTGTCCGTTAGTCCGCAAGAAAAGGCACTATCTCTTTATCGATCGCCTCTCGCGCCCTGAAAATCCGGGAACGAACCGTTCCCACCGGGCAATCCATGACATTGGCGATATCTTCGTAACTCAAACCATCAAATTCGCGTAGCGTCAGCGCAACCCGAAGGTCTTCGGGCAGCTTGTCCAGTACACGCTTAACGATGGTTTCCAGCTCGTCCCGATACAGGTTGTTCTCGGGGCTTTCAATATCCTTGAGCTCGCTGTCTCCGCCAAAATAATGCGCATCTTCCACCGCCACATCGACATCCGGTGGACGGCGCCCCTTGGCAACCAGGTGATTTTTGGCAGTGTTGATCGCAATTCTGTACAACCATGTATAAAAAGCGCTGTCACCGCGAAATTTCGGCAAGGCTCGGTACGCCTTGATAAAAGCTTCCTGGGCCACATCCAGCGCTTCGTGATGGTCATACACATAACGTCCAATCAGACCGATAATCTTGTGCTGGTACTTTTTCACCAGCAAATCATAGGCCCCCTTGTCACCCGCCTGCACACGCTTCACCAGCTGCCCGTCAATCGCGCTCTGACTCTCGTTTGACACTCCAGATCCTTATGTTCCAAGGTACTACTCCCCTACTGCAGGGGATTTTATGACGTGAGTATGGCTGTGGCGACTACGTCAATGCAACCTCTCAAGAGCCGGGCATCACAAGCTAAACCATATGAACCTGAGGTGAATGGTTAGTTCCGGGCAAATCGGAAAAATATCCCTTTAACCGACACAAAAGGTTCACGCATACCGGTGCTGCATTGCATAATTACCGTTTGGCATTCGGGCTCTCAAGGTTAAGCATGACCAGCGAACTTATCCATGATGTTTTAATCATTGGCAGCGGAGCAGCTGGCCTGACGTTGGCCCTGCAGCTTCCCACACATTTGAGTGTTGCGGTTCTGAGCAAGGGACAGCTGACCAGCGGCTCCACCTGGCTTGCCCAGGGAGGCATCGCCGCTGTACTGGATGAAGACGACACAACCCAGGCCCATTACAGCGACACCATGATTGCGGGCGCAGATCTCAGTCGCCAGCAAGCTGTGGAATATACCGTGAACCACGGCAACAGCAGTATCCAGTGGCTTATTAAGCAGGGAGTACCCTTTACCCGTGAAGACAGTCACTTCCACCTGACCCAGGAAGGCGGGCATTCCCACCGGCGCATTATTCACGCCGCCGACGCCACCGGACGAGCCGTACAGGAAACCCTGATTCAACAGGCCCGGGCAGCCAGCAACATATCACTGTTTGAAAACTGCATTGCCGTCGACCTCATCACCCGCAACAAGTTGCGCCTGCCCAACAACCGCTGCGTCGGCGCCTATGTACTAGACAGCCAATCCGGCAAGGTGCAGCTGTTCCGTGCCGGCCAGGTCGTGCTGGCCACGGGCGGCGCTTCAAAGGCCTACCTTTATACCAGCAACTCGGACGGAGCCTCGGGAGACGGTATTGCCATGGCATGGCGTTCAGGCGCCCGCGTCGCCAACATGGAGTTCAACCAGTTCCACCCGACCTGCCTTTACCATCCGCAGGCCAAGTCGTTCCTGGTTTCCGAAGCGGTGCGCGGCGAAGGCGGGCACCTGCTGCTGCCGGACGGTGAGCGCTTTATGCTGCGATTTGATGAACGCGGCGAACTGGCGCCCCGTGACATTGTCGCCCGGGCCATCGACCACGAAATGAAACGCCTTGGCTGTGACTGCCTTTACCTTGATATTTCTCACAAGCCCGCCGATTTTATCAAGGCGCACTTCCCAACCATCTATCAAAAGTGCCTGGAACTCGGTATCGACATCACCCGCCAGCCCATTCCCATCGTGCCGGCGGCGCACTATACCTGCGGCGGCATTATTACCGATATTCGCGGTCGCACCGACATTCCCAACCTCTACGCCATCGGCGAAACCGCCTTTACCGGCCTGCACGGCGCCAACCGCCTGGCGTCAAACTCACTGTTGGAGTGCGTCGTCTTCGCCAGCGCCGTCGCCTCCGACATCGCCGCCAGCCAGGCCGTTTCGCCGGATAGCAGCATCAGCGTGCCGGCCTGGGACTCATCTCAGGTGACCGACTCGGACGAAGACGTCATCATCTCTCACAACTGGGAAGAGCTGCGCCGTTTCATGTGGGACTATGTGGGCATCGTAAGAACCAACAAGCGCCTGCAGCGTGCGAAACACCGCGTTGACCTGCTGCAGCAGGAAATCACGGACTATTACAGCAATTACCGCGTCACCCGTGACCTGCTGGAGCTGCGCAACCTTGCACTGGTATCAGACCTGATTATTCGCTCAGCCATGCAGCGCACAGAAAGCAGGGGCCTACACTACACCCTTGACTACCCGACGCTCGCCGCCGAAGCTCGCGATACCATTTTGACACCGGTCAATTACGAGTGGCCTGATCAGGTTCATTGAGCTGCAGGGGTGCATACCTGGCGATCACGCTTAAACGTCTGAATGCTGCTGGCGTTACACTGTCGGCTACCAAAATCAGCCGTCGGTGCCGCCCACCGGCGTGCAGTCGCAACACCAGCAACCAGCGCCAAACCAGAATCGATTCCAGCTTGCTGGCCGGGAACCAGCCATCCTCCGGCACGTAGAGCGCGATACTGTGCAAATCCGCGTCCCAGCGCAACGCCCGCACATTACCTCGCCGCTGGCGATGCCCCAGCCAAAGACTCAACCCGGCCAGAACAACCAGGCAGGCAACTGCATAAAGTGGTAGCGCGGAAAAAACGAGAAGAGCAACGACAACCAGGTGGCTCAAAGCCTGTAGCCACCACAGTATCCGGGACGGTTTGATCGCAACCTCAAGCGGGCTGAACACGGTCCAGTATCATCTTCACCATCCGGACAATATCAGGGTCCGCCGCAAGCTCGCGCTGCATAAACCAGACAAACAGATCCTGATCCTCGCACGCCAGCAGTTTTTCAAATCGCTCCTGATCTTCCAGCGGCAGCTGTCTGAACGCCTCGTCAACAAAAGGCACCAGCAGCACATCCAGCTCCAGCATGCCGCGACGGCTTTGCCACCTGAGACGCCTGATATCTTCTTCACTGTACATAGGACTCACACTACCCTTGCTGTAAATATGCAGGCTTTTTAGCATGTTCCCGTCCACGGGCAAAGCCGCCATAGGCTTTTTACTGCATATACCAGGAAAAACGGTGCAAAACATCCAATCAAAAACGCCCCAACCGAAGGCCGAGGCCTTTCTGTTTAAATACCTCGGCGCAGCGCCTGAGCCGTCCCGCGGGCCCATTTACCCATTGAATAGAAGCCGCGGTCGTCAAAACGGGTCAAAGCTGCGCTTCGACAAGTCCCGTTTTGACCCTACTATCACATGGCAAGGCGGCCGCCAGCGGCGCTGTTTACCTGCCCCATGTGAGGGTCATCGACAGCGTCGATCCATAACGGAAAAACCCCGGCCTCTGCGAGACCGGGGTTTCCGTTATTAAATGCTTGGCGATGACCTACTCTCACATGGGGAAACCCCACACTACCATCGGCGATACCGCGTTTCACTACTGAGTTCGGGATGGGATCAGGTGGTTCCACAGCTCTATTGTCGCCAAGCAAAACTTGTACAATATGGATTCTGGTAATGATCAGATGTCTCTGTTCACTACGTGCCTTAATTCGAGGGTGCGTGCTTTTTGAAAGCGCGCTTTGTCTTGTCTGCAGCACAAGCTCCTGCCAATGCTAAAATCTTGTCTCTCGTGCTTTTCGCCGGCTGCATTTCTGTCAGCCGGCAACCAAACGCCTTGGGCGTTATATGGTCAAGCCTCACGGGCAATTAGTACGGGTTAGCTCAACGCCTCGCAGCGCTTACACACCCCGCCTATCAACGTCTTAGTCTTAAACGGCCCTTTAGGGGACTCAAGGTCCCAGTGAGATCTCATCTTGAAGGGGGCTTCCCGCTTAGATGCTTTCAGCGGTTATCCCGTCCGAACGTAGCTACCCGGCAATGCCACTGGCGTGACAACCGGAACACCAGAGGTTCGTTCACTCCGGTCCTCTCGTACTAGGAGCAACTCTTCTCAAATCTCAAACGCCCACGGCAGATAGGGACCGAACTGTCTCACGACGTTCTAAACCCAGCTCGCGTACCACTTTAAATGGCGAACAGCCATACCCTTGGGACCGGCTTCAGCCCCAGGATGTGATGAGCCGACATCGAGGTGCCAAACACCGCCGTCGATGTGAACTCTTGGGCGGTATCAGCCTGTTATCCCCGGAGTACCTTTTATCCGTTGAGCGATGGCCCTTCCATACAGAACCACCGGATCACTAGAACCTACTTTCGTACCTGCTCCACGTGTCAGTGTCGCAGTCAAGCACCCTTATACTCTTGCGCTCATTGCATGATTTCCGACCATGCTGAGGGTACCTTCGTGCTCCTCCGTTACTCTTTGGGAGGAGACCGCCCCAGTCAAACTACCCACCACACAATGTCCTCGAACCGGATCACGGTCCAGAGTTAGAACCTCAACAGTGCCAGGCTGGTATTTCAAGATTGGCTCCACGCAGACTGGCGTCCACGCTTCAAAGCCTCCCAGCTATCCTACACAAGCAATGTCAAAGTCCACTGTGAAGCTATAGTAAAGGTTCACGGGGTCTTTCCGTCTAGCCGCGGGTAAACTGCATCTTAACAGCTATTTCAATTTCACTGAGTCTCGGGTGGAGACAGTGTGGCCATCGTTACGCCATTCGTGCAGGTCGGAACTTACCCGACAAGGAATTTCGCTACCTTAGGACCGTTATAGTTACGGCCGCCGTTTACCGGGGCTTCGATCAAGAGCTTCGCTTGCGCTAACCCCATCAATTAACCTTCCGGCACCGGGCAGGCGTCACACCCTATACGTCCACTTTCGTGTTTGCAGAGTGCTGTGTTTTTAATAAACAGTCGCAGCCACCTGGTATCTTCGACTCCCAACAGCTCGCCCCGCAAGGGGGTCACCATCAGGAGCGTGCCTTCTCCCGAAGTTACGGCACCATTTTGCCTAGTTCCTTCACCCGAGTTCTCTCAAGCGCCTTGGTATTCTCTACCTGACCACCTGTGTCGGTTTTGGGTACGGTCAGCAGTAACCTGAAGCTTAGAGGCTTTTCCTGGAAGCGTGGCATCAACGACTTCAGTCCACATGGGACCTCGTCATCAGATCTCAGTCTTAGGGGACCGGATTTGCCTAATCCCCCAACCTACATCCTTAAACGCAGACAACCAACGCTGCGCTCGCCTAGCCTTCTCCGTCCCCTCATCGCAGTTACTGCCGGTGCAGGAATATTAACCTGCTTCCCATCGACTACGCATTTCTGCCTCGCCTTAGGGGCCGACTCACCCTACCTCGAATAGCGTTGGATAGGAAACCTTGGTCTTCCGGCGTGGAGGTTTTTCACCCCCATTATCGTTACTCATGTCAGCATTCGCACTTCTGATACCTCCAGGATGCCTCACAGCTTTCCCTTCAACGGCTTACAGAACGCTCCTCTACCATGCCATAAATGGCATCCACAGCTTCGGTGTATCACTTAGCCCCGTTATATCTTCCGCGCAGGCCGACTCGACTAGTGAGCTATTACGCTTTCTTTAAAGGGTGGCTGCTTCTAAGCCAACCTCCTAGCTGTCTGAGCCTTCCCACATCGTTTCCCACTTAGTGATAACTTTGGGACCTTAGCTGGTGGTCTGGGTTGTTGCCCTTTTCACGACGGACGTTAGCACCCGCCGTGTGTCTCCCATGATTGCACTCACCGGTATTCGGAGTTTGCATCGGGTTGGTAAGTCGGGATGACCCCCTAGCCGAAACAGTGCTCTACCCCCGGTGGTGAGACATGAGGCGCTACCTAAATAGCTTTCGAGGAGAACCAGCTATCTCCGGGCTTGATTAGCCTTTCACTCCGATCCACAGGTCATCCGCTAACTTTTCAACGGTAGTCGGTTCGGTCCTCCAGTTGATGTTACTCAACCTTCAACCTGCCCATGGATAGATCGCCCGGTTTCGGGTCTAATCCCAGCAACTAAACGCCCTATTAAGACTCGGTTTCCCTACGGCTCCCCTAAACGGTTAACCTTGCTACTGAAATTAAGTCGCTGACCCATTATACAAAAGGTACGCAGTCACGGTCTCAAGAACCGCTCCCACTGCTTGTACGTACACGGTTTCAGGGTCTATTTCACTCCCCTCACAGGGGTTCTTTTCGCCTTTCCCTCACGGTACTGGTTCACTATCGGTCAGTCAGGAGTATTTAGCCTTGGAGGATGGTCCCCCCATGTTCAGACAGGATAACACGTGTCCCGTCCTACTCGATTTCATTGATAAGGCGCTTTCGCATACGGGGCTATCACCCACTATGGCGGCACTTTCCAGGGCCTTCTGCTAACACCAAACCAACTTAAGGGCTAGTCCCCGTTCGCTCGCCGCTACTAAGGGAATCTCAATTGATTTCTTTTCCTTCGGGTACTTAGATGTTTCAGTTCCCCGAGTTCGCCTCTTAAAGCCTATGTATTCAGCTAAAAGATACCCAGTAAACTGGGTGGGTTTCCCCATTCAGATATCTCCGGATCAAAGGTTGTTTGCCACCTCCCCGAAGCTTTTCGCAGGCTACCACGTCTTTCATCGCCTCTGACTGCCAAGGCATCCACCGTGCACGCTTCGTCACTTGACCATATAACCCGAAGGCGTCTGGTAAGGACGAGAGTTCGATAAGATTTTTCGCCATTGGCGCTTGTACTACAGTACAAGACATATCTCGAATTAATTCGAATCCATATTGTTAAAGAGCGATAAAGCATTGAAGCTTTAAACAGTCAGTCCGCAACTGCAGACGTACGGTTTAAAACTCCGTGCTTTAACTTCAAGATCAGGTAATTCGTGTGGACGCTATGCCAGAACAAGCCATGTCGTTTAAGGAGGTGATCCAGCCGCAGGTTCCCCTACGGCTACCTTGTTACGACTTCACCCCAGTCATGGACCACACCGTGGTAACCGTCTTCCCGAAGGTTAGACTAGCTACTTCTGGTGCAACCCACTCCCATGGTGTGACGGGCGGTGTGTACAAGGCCCGGGAACGTATTCACCGCGACATGCTGATTCGCGATTACTAGCGATTCCGACTTCACGCAGTCGAGTTGCAGACTGCGATCCGGACTACGACCGGTTTTCTGAGATTAGCTCACCCTCGCGGGGTTGCAGCCCTCTGTACCGGCCATTGTAGCACGTGTGTAGCCCTACTCGTAAGGGCCATGATGACTTGACGTCGTCCCCACCTTCCTCCGGTTTGTCACCGGCAGTCTCCTTAGAGTTCCCACCATTACGTGCTGGCAAATAAGGACAAGGGTTGCGCTCGTTACGGGACTTAACCCAACATTTCACAACACGAGCTGACGACAGCCATGCAGCACCTGTCTCAGAGTTCCCGAAGGCACCAAGCTATCTCTAGCGAGTTCTCTGGATGTCAAGAGTAGGTAAGGTTCTTCGCGTTGCGTCGAATTAAACCACATGCTCCACCGCTTGTGCGGGCCCCCGTCAATTCATTTGAGTTTTAACCTTGCGGCCGTACTCCCCAGGCGGTCGACTTATCGCGTTAACTGCGCCACTAAGAGATCAAGTCTCCCAACGGCTAGTCGACATCGTTTACGGCGTGGACTACCAGGGTATCTAATCCTGTTTGCTACCCACGCTTTCGCACCTCAGTGTCAGTATCAGTCCAGGCAGTCGCCTTCGCCACTGGTGTTCCTTCCTATATCTACGCATTTCACCGCTACACAGGAAATTCCACTGCCCTCTACCGTACTCTAGTCAAGCAGTATCAGGTGCAGTTCCCAGGTTAAGCCCGGGGCTTTCACATCTGACTGACTCAACCACCTACGCGCGCTTTACGCCCAGTTATTCCGATTAACGCTCGCACCTTCCGTATTACCGCGGCTGCTGGCACGGAATTAGCCGGTGCTTCTTCTGTGGCTAACGTCACAGGCAACCGGTATTAACGGTTACCCTTTCCTCACCACTGAAAGTGCTTTACAACCCGAAGGCCTTCTTCACACACGCGGCATGGCTGGATCAGGGTTGCCCCCATTGTCCAATATTCCCCACTGCTGCCTCCCGTAGGAGTCTGGGCCGTGTCTCAGTCCCAGTGTGGCTGGTCATCCTCTCAGACCAGCTAAGGATCGTCGCCTTGGTGGGCCTTTACCCCACCAACTAGCTAATCCTACGCAGGCTCATCTGATAGCGAAAGGTCCGAAGAGCCCCTCCTTTCCCCCGTAGGGCGTATGCGGTATTAGCATCCGTTTCCGAATGTTGTCCCCCACTACCAGGTAGATTCCTACGCGTTACTCACCCGTCCGCCGCTCTCAAGAGAAGCAAGCTTCTCTCTACCGCTCGACTTGCATGTGTTAGGCCTGCCGCCAGCGTTCAATCTGAGCCATGATCAAACTCTTCAGTTTAAAATCAAGATACCGAAGTATCGATAAATCTGACTCAAGCTAAAACAACTTAAATGAATTCACATGAAGGTTGCTTACCTTGATAAAGCTTTTATGCCTTATCCTGACAAGCGCCCACACGAATTACCTGATCAATCTGTTAAAGAGCGCTTGGACTCAAGGACCGTTACCGCTGACCCCGTGCCTCAAGTGAGGCGCATATTCTAGCGACTCGGTGTTTTAAGTCAACTCTTTTTTTTCAACATTTTCGACCGCAGCCGAGGAGAAAAACGAGTGACTCACAAGTCGATAACACCGGCTAACTTTCTAAGAAAATCAACCACTTACTTCCGACTTGCCCGCTCTGCTTGAGGGCCGTTGAAGCCGCTCTCCCTAAGCGAGGTGCGCATTCTACATTGCCCCGGATCAGAGTCAACAGCCCATTTAAAAATAACGCCATAAAAGTGCAAAAAAGCGGTATTCAGACCCGAATCCGATGACAGCCCCATTAAACAGCTCGAAAAACAAACAGCAGTCACCATTTAACACAGGAAAGGCTGGTTAATTATCGACCAGCGCAGGCTTTAACAACAAGACTTACTGACAAAACCGCAGGGTTCCGCAACCCGCAAACAAAAAGGGCGCCCCATCGGGCACCCTTTCTATTTTAAATCATGCGACCCGCAAGTGCCGCCGCCGGGATAACCAGAACAGAGCCGATAACAAAGCCAACCCTTGTAACCACCCGATATACTCAGGCAACCGCGTAATGCTGCAGGTCAACGAGTTCCACCTGAGCGGCGTCTACCGGCCCCTCGAAAAAGTAGGAGGCAACACGAACGAAGCGTTCCGGGCCGTCCGTGACTAGAAAGGACACATGGCCTGGCGTCGATGCCTCGCGCATCAGGTTGCCGTCAAGCAGCTGCTGGCGAACCACGCGGGTTGTCGTTACGGCAGAATCCACCAAACTGACATTCGGCCCTACAACCTTGGCGATGGCCCCCTTAAGTGCCGGAAAATGCGTGCATCCCAATACCAGAGTATCGATACCGGAATCCCCCTCTGCCTCATCCAGCAGAGGAGACAGGCAGCGCGCCACAATCTGCTCCACCAGGTCACCCTCGTGCCAGCCCTCTTCGGCAAGGGAGACAAATAGTGAACACCCCTGCGCCCGGATTCGCACATCGGGGCGCAATGCCATGATGGCCTTCTGATAAGCCTGGTTGTTTACGGTACTCTCGGTTGCGATAACGCCAATCTGGCCGTTCCGCGTTTGCGCGCAACAGGCTTCGGCACCGGGCTCGACCACACCCACGACCGGTACATCCGGAAACCGCAAGCGCAGTGGCTCAACCGCCACCGCCGATACGGTATTGCAGGCGATCACCAGCAGCTTGACCTTGCGTTCAACCAGCAACCGGGCCGCCTGTTCAGCGTATCGAGTTACCGACAGCGAGCTCTTGGTGCCATAAGGGACTCGCGCGGTATCACCAAGGTAAATGAGGTTTTCACTGGGCAACTGACGGCGCAACTCATTCAGCACAGTCAGACCACCGACACCCGAGTCAAACACCCCGATCGACAGACGCCGACGCTCTTGCGACTCACTCATTTCTTCTTGCGCGACTTGCGCTTGCTTTCTTTTTTCAAGTCCTGCACATGCAACTTGAAGCGCTGCTTTTTGGCCAACTGGCGCGGCGTCAGCTGATTCTGCCGACCCTCGAAGGGGTTGTCACCCACACGGAACTCAAACCGCACAGGCGTGCCCTTGATTCCAAGCACCTGGCGGAACTTGTTCTGCAGGTAACGCTTGTAGGACGCCGGCAGGTTGTCAAGCTGATTGCCATGAACCACGATGATCGGCGGGTTCGATCCTCCCTGGTGGGCATAGCGCATCTTGATGCGACGGCCATTGACCATCGGCGGCTGATGCTCGGCCACCACATCTTCGAGAAGACGCGTCAGGCGGTTCGTCGGCCACTTGGCCATTGCACTGGCATAAGCCTCATCCACCGAGCGGTACATTTCTCCGACGCCGCTGCCGTGCAGCGCCGAGATGAAGTGGAAGCGGGCAAAGTCAACGAACTCAAGGCGGCGCTGGATCTGTTCCTTGACCTTGAGCTTCTGCTCTTCGGTCATGCCATCCCACTTGTTCAGCGCCACCACCAGTGAACGACCTGCATCCAGCACGAAGCCCAGCATGTGCAGATCCTGGTCTGTCACACCCTGGCGGGCATCGATCACGCAGACCACCACATTGGCATCTTCAATCGCCTGCAGCGTCTTGATGATCGAGAACTTTTCCACCGCCTCGGTGATGTTCTTGCGCCGACGCACGCCGGCGGTGTCGATCAGGGTATAGGGCTCGCCGTCGCGCTCGTAGGGAATATAGATACTGTCGCGGGTCGTACCGGCCTGATCGAACACCACTACACGGTCTTCACCCAGCATGCGGTTCACCAGCGTCGACTTGCCGACGTTGGGTCGCCCGACCACGGCAATCTTGGTGCTGAACTTGAACGCTTCCGGCAGCTCGTCGACTTCCGGCACCGGCAGCTCGCTCAGCACCTCTTCGATCAGCAGCGTAACACCGCGGTTCTGAGACGCCGCGATTGGCAGCGGCTGCCCCAACCCCAACCCAAAGAAGTCCGAAATGGCGACATCGGGATCAAGACCGTCGGTCTTGTTGACCACCAGGTAGCAACTTTTTTCACTGCGTCGCAGGTGATCAGCGATCATCTCGTCCGCCGGATTCAGACCTGCACGTCCATCGACCAGAAACAGCACGATATCGGCCTCTTCGATCGCCAGCAGCGACTGCTTGGCCATCAGGGAATCGATACCCTCCTCGTCTCCGCTGATGCCACCGGTGTCGATGACAATGAAGTCCGTTTCACCGACACGGCCTTCGCCGTACTTGCGATCGCGGGTCAGCCCCGACAGATCGGCCACCAATGCGTCCCGCGAGCGTGTCAGTCGGTTGAAAAGTGTTGATTTGCCGACATTGGGTCGGCCCACGAGCGCTATAACCGGTACCATTTTCTATTTACCACAACGAAAACGGCGGCTACTCGCAAACGCAAATAGCCGCCTGTGAAAATCACTCATGCTCAGTTGAGGCGCAATGCCAGCAAACGACCGTCATTACCCAACACGTAGAGCACATCATTAATTGCGAGCATGTCACCCACCAGACCCTTGGAGTCGGCGCGGTAACGGGCAACAAAGTGGCCATCGACCTGCGACATGAAGTGCAGGTAGCCTTCGACATCACCCACCACCAGGTTGTTTCCCAGCACCGCAGGCGCAGACACACCACGATTCTCCAGTGCAGGCTGCGACCAGACACTGGCACTGCTGCCCGCATCATAGGCCTGCACATGATCATTCGCTTCAACTACGTACACATTGCCAAAACCGGCCGCCGGGGTACGGTAGCTTGAGCTGTCCCGTGCCCACTGGATCTGTGCATCAAACGGATTGATCGCCACCAGACGTCCCTGGTAACTGGACACGTACAGCATCTGGTTGGCCAGCAGCGGACGACCATCCACATCAACCATGCGCTCCAGTTCCGAACGCCCGCGGGGTTCAGCAATACGCTGCTCCCACAGCATATTGCCGTTGCTGTTGGTCAGCGCCGCCAGCTTGCCACTGGCAAAGCCGGCAAAGGTGACATCTGCGGCCACGATGGGCGCGGCTGTACCGCGCAGACTGAGGCTCGGCACCTGACTGTCAAAGGTCCAGCGGTGCTCACCTGAACGGGTATCCAGCGCCGTGACCTTGCCATTGACCAGCTGAACAACCACCAGATCACGGTTGAGCTGCGCGGGCGCCACAGCTTCCGAAGAGACCTGTTTGCGCCACAGCTCCTGACCGTTGCTGCTGTCCAGGGCGACCACCAGGCCGGACTCGGTCACCACAACGACCGAAGCCGGTCCCACGCCTGTTCCTGCGCCCAGCGCCATCTCCAGCTCGACTTCCCAGAGGGTCTTGCCTGTTGCCAGATCAAACGCCTTTACCGTACCCTCGGCATCATTGGCGTAGATACGCACTCCGTCGGAAGCTGGTGTGAACTGATGGTATTTTTCACCAAGGCCGTCGCCTACACGGGCACTCCAGATCACGTCCACTGAACGCTCGGACTGGAAGTCAACCAGCTCACTGGGCTCGACTTCATCACTCGAACTCCAGAGACTGCAGCCACTTACCGACGCGACCAGCGCGCCCGCAGCCAGAACACGGAACAGCTTGTTCATTTAACCTTCCTCAGCCGTGAGATTTTCAAGCTTCATGGTCAGCAACGGACGTACGCCTGTCGCTTCTGCCGCCTCAGCTGCCAGACGGTAAGCATCGCGCGCCTCGGCCGCTTTACCCTCACCCAGCAGCAAGTCACCGCGCAACTCCTGATAGCTGGCCTCAAAGCTGCCCGGATCAAGCGCATCCAGCAGCTTGAGCGCGTCGGCGGCCTGCCCCTGTTCACCCAGAACCTGCGCTTTGCGCAGGGTTGCAACGATACGCTGCGCATCGCCAGGCTCGTGACTCAGCACCCACTCAAGCTCCGCCAGGGCTTCATCCAGCTGCCCCTGTTCTACCGCGACACGGGCCATAAGCAGGGAACCCAGCGCGGCGTAGGCACTGTCTTCGTGCTCGGTCTTCAGGCTGGTCGCCAGGTGCTCGGCGGTCGCCACCTGCGCATCTGTTCCCTCAGCTCCCAGAGCCAGGGTTACTGACTGCACCAGGTTCTGATATAGCGCCGAGGCATTAGCCGCGTCCGCAGCCTGACGGTCCTGCCAGGTTCGCCAGCCAAAGACCAGCGCCAGCGCTACCGCCAGGGTCAACAGCAGCGTCTTGCCGTTTTCCTGCCACCAACGCTTAAGCGCTTCTACCTGTTCCTCTTCTGTGCGCATCTCAGCCACGTACGACTCCCTATACCCTGTCGATCAGATGTTGATTATTTTTGCCAGCTCGGCCGCAAGCTGCGGCCAGGCCACCTGAATTTGTTCCGCATCACTGCGCAGCGGCTTGAGCGTCGCCACACCGCGGGCCACTTCCTCATCGCCCAAAATCAGCGCCACGCAGGCGCCGCTACGATCGGCCTTCTTCATCTGGCTCTTGAAGCTGCCGCCGCCGCAATGCAGCTGAATTCTGAAGTCGGTCTCATTGCGCAAGCGTTCCGCCAGCAGCAAGGCCTGATCAGCGGCATCCTCGCCCATAGAGGCGATATACAGATCAACCGTCTGGCGCGCCGCCGCCGGCACCACCTCGAGTGTTTCAAGCAGCAAGACCAGACGTTCAATGCCCATGGCAAAACCCACCGCCGGCGTTGCCTTGCCTCCCAGCTGCTCAACCAGACCGTCATAACGCCCACCGGCACAGACCGTCCCCTGGGCGCCGAGCTTGTCGGTAACCCACTCAAAAACAGTCTTGCAGTAGTAATCCAGGCCACGCACCAGGCGCGGGTTCACCTCATAGGCCAGACCGGCGCGATCAAGCAGCGCCTTCAGTGCCTCGAAATGTTCCAGCGACTGCGCATCAACATACTCATGGAAGTCCGGTGCATCGTTCAGCAGTGCCTGGGTAGCCGCATCCTTACTGTCGAGGATGCGCATGGGATTGGTATCCAGACGACGCAGGCTGTCTTCATCCAGCTGCTCCTTGCACCCTTGCAGATACTGCACCAGCGCTTGCTTGTAACGGGCTCGTGCCTCGGCACTGCCGATGGTGTTGAGCTGCAGTGTGACGGCATCCAGCAAGCCCAACTGCCGCCAGAGCCGCGCGGTTAGCAGAATCAGCTCGGCATCGATATCGGGCCCCTGCATGCCGAAGGTTTCGACCCCGATCTGGTGAAACTGCCGGTAACGCCCCTTTTGCGGGCGCTCATGGCGAAACATCGGGCCCTTGTACCACAGCCGCTGCACCTGGTTATACAGCAGGCCATTTTCTTCACCGGCGCGCACACAGCCCGCCGTCCCTTCCGGACGCAGCGTCAGGCTGTCACCGTTGCGGTCCTCGAAGGTATACATTTCCTTTTCAACAATATCGGTAACTTCACCGATGGAACGCTTGAACAGGTCTGTCTGCTCGACAATCGGCATGCGTATCTCAGCGTAACCGTACGCACCCAGTACCGTCTGTACATGCTGTTCCAGGTACTGCCATACCGGTGTAGCTTCCGGCAGGATGTCATTCATGCCACGAATGGCTTTGATCTTGGCCAAAATAAAAACCTACTAAATCTAAACGGCGACGTATTAATTAAGCGGTAGCGTTAACCGGGCAACATTCTTGTTGCTGAAGGGCGCAAGGTCAACTGCGGTGCCACCAAAAGTGATTTCGCTGACGGCGCTGGCGCGACCCAGCAGCACACTGACCGGGCCTGCCTCATCAAGGCGCAGCTCATCACCCGCCTTGCGCATATTGTTGAACAGGGTCTTGCCCGCTGGTCCCTTGACCGTTACCCAGCAGTCATCCTGAAAACGCACGACCAGGCCCGTAGCGGCAAGCGCCGATGTTTCCACAGGCACAGGTACGTCTTCCACCTCGGCCGCAGCCTGCCCGGAAACAGCTTCAAGCACGGGTACCTCTGGGGAGACAGCCGCATCCACCTCAGCAACCGGCAATGCAACGACCGCTGCACTGGCAACGACGCTGTCGATTGCAATATCGACTGCAGCGACAGGCGTCGAATCGACAGACTCAAGCCTGTCCGGGACTTCAACCGCGGTACTCTCAGGTTCACCTGCCGACAGCACCAGCGTTTCGCCATTTGCCGTATCCACCGCCACAGTGCTTTCTGGCAGATGCGTGAGTGCAACTTCATTGCCGTACTGGGTTTTCCACCACCAGAAAGTTGTCGCGACGATGACAGCAACGAGCAGAAGCATTGACAGGCTGACCCCCGTGCCCGAGCTGCCCGCGGGCTGCACGCGACTGATGGAGCGAATCGACGCCGACGCCTGCCCTGCGCCATAACTGCGATCAAATTCGCCTACAAGATCATCACCACTGACGCCAAGCAGGCGCGCATAAGAGCGCAAATAGCCGCGCGCAAAGACGCAGCTGGGGAGCTTGTCGTAATCGCCCTCTTCCAGTGCCCGCACCTGCGCCAAAGGCAAACGCAGCGACGACGCCACCTGCTCCTGTGACAACCCCTGGCGTTCACGCAATTGCGTGAGGCTGAACTGCTGCGAAGACGCTGCACTGGATTCAGACTCAGCCTGGGACACCTGGTTCACTGCAGCGACTCCTTATAGTTGGCATATTCCGCGGATTGCGGGAAAAGATTTTTCAACAACAGTGCGAAGGTGGCTCCGCGGGTACTGCTGCCACCCTGGCGAGAAAGCTGAATCCCCAACCAGAGACTCTGGGCGCTGTGTTCGACCTGGCGCGAGTCAATCAGCAGCGAGAACTGGTCAAAGTACTGTTGCGCTTCCTGCAGGCGGCCGGCTTCCAGGTGAATCGCGGTCAGCTCCAGCAAAGCCAGCGGGCGGTTGGATGACAGCCTGAGGGTTCGTTCGAATGCATGCTGCGCCGCTTCAGGGCGCTGGATAATGCGAAAACACCGCCCAAGGTTTTCAAACGCCTGCGCACGCTGGGTATAAAAAGGATCTTCCGTTGCCCGCTCCAGCTCCGTACAGGCTTCGCCGTAGCGGCCCTGCGCATAGAGAAAGGCACCGAAATTGTTGTGGAAAGAGGCTGTCTCTGGCTCCAGGCTCACCGCACGGCGAAAGTTCTGTTCGGCCAGCGCATATTCCTGCTCGACCTGAAACACCAGCGCCAGTGCGTTATAGGTACCCGCATACTTGTCACTGATCTCAACCGCCCTTTGCAAGGCATCCTTGGCGCTGACCAGGTCACCGGCACGCAGATACTGCAAGCCCAGCTGAGTGTAGGCCTCGAGCGCTTTTTCCGGCGATACTTCGGCCGCATTCTGACGCCCCGGCGAGCTGGAACACCCCACCACCAACAACATGACTATCGTCCATAGTGCTGCGCGCATTCCGCTCAAGCTGAACCTCCTAGGCTCTACGATCCGTGGGTTGACCCGGCTCCTCTTGTACCACGGGAATGATTTTTTGGCTACGGCGGGTGCGGTCCTGCACCTGGCCGACCAGCTGCCCACAGGCAGCATCAATCTCGTCGCCACGAGTACGTCGTACAGTGGTAATAATATTCGACGTCACCATGATCTGCTTGAATGCCTGGATCGCAGACTCCGACGGGCGCTCGTAACCCGAATTCGGGAAGGGGTTAAACGGTATCAGGTTAAGCTTGCAGGGCACACGACGCAGCACTTTCACCAGTTCGCGGGCATGCTGGGGCTGATCGTTAATACCGGCCATCATGGTGTACTCGATGGTAATAACGCGCCTGTCATTCAGGCCATCCAGATAGCGGTTGCAGGCATCAATCAGCTGATCGATCGGGTAGCGCTGGTTGATGGGTACCAGAATATCCCGCAGCTCATTGTTCGGCGCGTGCAACGAAATGGCCAGGGATACATCACTGACCTCACGCAGCTTGTCTATTGCCGGCACAACGCCGGCCGTACTCAGGGTGACACGTCGTTTTGACAAGCCATAGGCATTGTCATCCATCATCAGCTGTGTGGAATCAACGACGTTGTCAAAATTCAACAGGGGCTCGCCCATGCCCATCAGTACAACGTTGGTCACCTGGCGTTCGCCATTGGGATCCATCGGACCGAAAGACTTGATGGCGATATACACCTGGCCGATGACTTCGGCCGCGGTCAGGTTGCGGTTAAAGCCCTGTTTTCCCGTTGAACAAAAACTGCAGTTCAGGGAACAGCCGACCTGGGACGAGATACAGAGGGTACGACGAGGCCCTTCGGGAATCAGCACGGTTTCCACGCAGGAGCCGCCCTCAACCCGGATCACCCACTTGCGCGTACCATCCTTGGAAATATCCTGAGAGACCACTTCAGGTGGCCGAATTTCGGCAACCGTTTTCAGCTTCTCGCGCAGCGCCTTGCTGATGTTGGTCATCTCGTCAAAGCTTTCGGCACCGAGCTGATGAATCCATTTCAATACCTGGGTGGCGCGAAAGCGCTTTTCCCCAAGCTCAGCAAAAAACGCCTCAAGCTTGGCAGGAGACAGCCCCAGTAGATTGGTTTTGGCAATGGATTCAGTCATCAAAGTCACTCTGTATTAAATCGTTGCGCCGCACTCCGGCAACGCCGGGGCGCGGCACAGGTTTACAGCTTACTTGCCGAAGAAGTAAGCGATTTCACGTGCAGCAGAGGTAGCAGAATCGGAACCATGAACCGCGTTGGCATCAATGGATTCGGCGAAGTCACGACGGATGGTGCCTTCAGCAGCATCTTTCGGGTTAGTCGCACCCATCAGTTCACGGTTAACCAGGATCGCGTTCTCACCTTCCAGCGCCTGAACAACAACAGGACCAGACGTCATGAAAGCAACCAGGTCACCAAAGAAAGGACGCTCTTTGTGCTCAGCGTAGAAGCCTTCAGCTTCTTCTTTGGACAGGCTTTTCATCTGCATTTCAACAACCTTCAGACCCGCTTCTTCGAAGCGGGCAACGATCTGGCCGATGACATTTTTGGCAACGGCATCAGGTTTGATGATGGACAGAGTACGTTCAACAGCCATGGAAATTCCCCAAGAGTAAATAGATCAAAATTTAGACGCGGCATTATACGCCAAGCCCAGGATATAAAACAGCTGAGCCTGCAGCGAAAGCAGAGTTCCTGCAGCGACCCGGCACCCGCCCGTGCCGCGCGGATAAAAACCACAGCGCCAGGCGCTGCTCATCAAGCACTCACAAAAAACCCGGCCTGCGCCGGGTTCGTCTCAATCCTGCTCTTCGATCCAGGCCATCTGTATGGCCTCGAGGATCTTCTCGCCGCAGTGATTGGGGTCGTCATCGAAGTCTTCAAGCTCCATGACCCAGCGATACAGGTCCGGAAAACTGACCGTGATGGGATTCACGTCCGGGAATCGTTCGCACAGTTCAATCGCAATATCGTTAACATCTACCCACTTGATACCCATGGGAGCCCCCTTGATCAGTGGCGTTCGGAAACCTGATTAATGGTGTACTTGGGAATTTCAACCACCAGGTCTTCATCCCCTACCAGAGCCTGACAGCTCAGACGCGATTCGGGCTCCAGCCCCCAGGCCTTGTCCAGCATGTCTTCTTCAAGCTCGTCCGCCTCATCCAGCGACAAGTAACCTTCACGCACGATGACATGACAGGTGGTGCAGGCGCAGGATTTCTCGCACGCATGTTCAATCTCCACACCGTGGGCCAGCGCCGCATCACAGACGGTCACACCCGGCTCCACTTCAATAACCTTGCCCTCCGGGCACAGATCTGCGTGGGGCAGGAATATTATCTGCGGCATTAACGACCCTCCTCAATTTCATCAATATTGTGCCCCTGCAGGGCACGCTGAATACTGGCATCCATCCGGCGCGAGGCAAACTCGTCACTGGCTGCAGCCAGGGCTTTTACACCACTTTCGATCGCGCGATGATCGGAACCTTTACGCAGTTCCTGCAGCTGTACCATGGCAGCCTGCAGAGCCTCGCGCTCATCCGTACTGAGCAGCGCCGCGCCGTCTTCAATCAGCGCCTGCTCCAGCGAGTGCAGCAAGCGGTCGGCATCCACCTGCTGCTCGCGCAGGTTGCGCAGCACCAGGTCATCCTGGGCAAAACTGTAGGAGTCCTTCAGCATTTGCTCGATTTCGCTGTCGCTCAGACCGTAGGACGGCTTGACCTGAATTCGGCTCTCGACGCCTGTGGATAACTCCCTGGCCTCCACGTTCAGCAGGCCATCAGCATCCACCTGAAAAGTGACGCGAATCTTGGCCGCACCCGCTGCCATCGGTGGGATGCCCCGCAACTCAAAGCGCGCCAGCGAGCGGCAATCGTCAACCAGTTCACGCTCGCCCTGCACCACATGGATCGCCATGGCCGTCTGACCATCCTGATAGGTCGTGAATTCCTGCGCCTTGGCCACCGGAATGGCGGTATTTCTGGGCACCAGTTTTTCAACCAGACCACCCATGGTTTCAAGCCCAAGGGAGAGCGGAATAACATCCAGCAACAGCATATCGCTGTCAGGCTTGTTACCCGCCAGCACATCCGCCTGCAACGCAGCGCCGAGGGCCACGACACGATCAGGGTCTATATCGATTCTGAGCGCCTTGCCGAAAAACTGCTGCACGGCATCACGCACCTGGGGTACGCGGGTGGAACCACCCACCATGACAATGTCCTTAACCTCGTCAACCGTCACGCCGGCATCCTTCAATGCCCGACGACAGGCGCGCGTGGTGCGCGCAACCAGGTCCGCGATCAAGGCGCCAAACTGCTCACGCTCTATCCGGATGCGTTTTTCGACGCCCGCAACCGCAAGAGTCACCTCAACAACAGGCTCGTCGGTCAACCGCTCCTTGATACTGCGCGCCTGCTCGGTAAGATAGCGCGCATCTGCAGAACCCAGCCCCTGGGCCACGCCGAGCTGACTGACCAGCCAGTTTGCCAGCGCCAGGTCCAGATCATCACCACCCAGCGCACTGTCGCCACCGGTGGCCATGACTTCGAAAACGCCCTTGCTCAGGCGCAATATGGATATATCGAAAGTGCCGCCACCCAGGTCATACACGGCGATAACACCTTCCGCCGCCTCATCCAGACCGTAGGCCACTGCAGCAGCAGTGGGTTCGCTGAGAAGGCGCAACACCTTGAGCCCCGCCAGCGTTGCCGCATCCTTGGTTGCCTGGCGCTGCGCATCATCGAAGTATGCAGGCACCGTGATGACCGCGCCCGCCAGTTCGCCCCCCAAAGAGTCTTCGGCCCGGCGCTGCAGCTCACGCAGAATATCAGCGGATATTTCCACCGGGCTTTTTACACCGGCGGCAGTCGACAGATAGGGCATGCCCCCTTCCAGACGCTCGAACCGGTAGGGCAACTCGTCGCCGAGCTTCTTGATATCGGCCACGCCACGCCCCATAAGGCGCTTGACGGACTGAATAGTATTGAAAGGATCAGCCACCGCCTTGGCGTGGGCATCGTAGCCCACCTGGGGACCGCCCTCGGCAAGATAGCGCACAACGGAGGGGAGCGTATGCCGCCCCTGCAGGTCCGGCAGCGTAACGGATTCGCCACTGCGAACCGTTGCGACCAGCGAGTTAGTGGTACCCAGATCAATACCCACCGCGAGCTTGCGCTTGTGGGGATCAGGGCTCTGTCCGGGTTCAGCTATTTGCAACAAGGCCATTTGTTCAACTCAGAATCAGTACAACTCGTCTTCGAGACGCTCTATTTCGCGCCTCAGCTTATCCAGGAACTGCATCTTCCTGACGGCCGCCGCAGCGGCATTGAGCGAGGTTTCGGCGGGGTCAGCGATCTGGCGGCAAAACTCGGTCTGCAACGGCACCATCATGCGCTCGACGTCTTCGCCCAGCGCGGCCAGTTCCGACTCCGGATCCGCATGCCCTGGTGCATCCTCAACCCGTTCGCGCAGCTCCATTTGCTGCATCAGGAACAGAGGATCCATCGCCGTACTGCTCTCGTTATGCGTATCGATACCCTGCAACTTGAGCAGATACTGGGCCCGCAACAAAGACGAGCGCAGCGTGGCATAGCCCTCATTGAGGTAGGCCGTGTATTGCGCGGACAGGCGACGTTCCTGGTCGGAGAGGTGGGCGAAACGATCGGGATGGAGTTTCTTTTGCAGCTCAAGGTGACGCTGCGATAGCAGCCCGAGGTCTATTTCAAAGACCGCGGGCAAACCATAAAACTCAAAGAAGTTTTGCTTGATATCCATGCGACTCCGGGCGAACTGGATCAGACGTTAAAGCTTTCGCCACAACCGCACTCATTACGCACGTTCGGATTATTGAACTGAAAGCCTTCGTTCAACCCTTCACGTACGTAATCCAGCTCTGTACCGTCCAGATAGATCAGGCTTTTTGGATCTACGACAACCTTGACGCCGCTCGCTTCGAACACCTGGTCCTGCGCTTCGACTTCATCGACAAACTCGAGCACGTATGCCATACCCGAGCAGCCAGTCGTACGGACGGCAAGACGCACGCCTTCACCGTGTCCGCGTTTTTCAAGATAGCCGACCACATGCTTGACGGCGGCCGGTGTCATGGTAATAGCCATAGGTCAATACTTCCCCGCGCCGCGCGCTTTGCGGCGCCACAGCTGAATAGATGAAGCCTTACTTGGCCTGCTTCTGCTTGTAGTCGGCAACCGCAGCCTTGATCGCATCTTCAGCCAGTACCGAGCAGTGAATTTTCACTGGCGGCAGCGCCAGCTCATCCGCGATCTCGGTGTTTTTCAGCTCTGCAGCCTGATCCAGCGTCATGCCCTTGACCCATTCGGTCACCAGGGAGCTGGATGCGATCGCGGAGCCGCAACCGTAGGTCTTGAACTTGGCGTCTTCAATAACGCCGGTGTCGCTGACCTTGATCTGCAGACGCATGACATCGCCACACGCCGGCGCGCCAACCATGCCGGTACCTACGCTGTGATCCGCCGCATCCATCTTGCCGACGTTGCGCGGATTTTCGTAGTGATCGATAACTTTTTCGCTGTAAGCCATGACAATATCCTCTTATTCGTCCGCAGATGTTTTAGTGGTGAACCCACTCAACCTTGCTCAAATCAACGCCGTCCTGAAACATGTCCCACAATGGCGACAGTTCCCGCAACTTGCCCACCGCGCCGCGAATATCCTTGATCACATGATCGACATCTTCTTCGGTGGTGAAGCGCCCGATGGAGAAGCGGATTGAGCTATGCGCCATTTCATCATTCAGCCCCAGGGCGCGCAGTACATAGGAAGGCTCAAGGCTGGCCGAAGTACAGGCCGATCCGGACGATACCGCCAAATCCTTCAGCGACATCAGCAGCGACTCACCCTCAACGAAGGCAAAGCTGATATTCAGGTTGCCGGGAACACGCTGCGTCAGAGATCCATTGACGTAGACCTCTTCCATATCCTTTACGCCCGCCAGCAGGCGATCGCGCAGACTGATCAGGCGCTCGTTTTCGGCCGCCATTTCCTGCTTGGCGATGCTGAATGCCTCACCCATGCCGACGATCTGGTGCGTCGCCAGGGTTCCGGAACGCATGCCACGCTCGTGGCCGCCACCATGCATCTGAGCTTCAATACGTACGCGCGGCTTGCGGCTGACGTAAAGGGCACCGATACCCTTGGGACCGTAAACCTTGTGCGCCGAGAAGGACATCAGATCGACCTTCAGCTTGCTCATGTCGATCTCGACCTTGCCGGCGCTTTGCGCGGCGTCGACGTGGAAGATAATGCCCTTGCCACGGGTAATTTCACCGATGGCAGCGATATCCGTCAGGGTGCCGACTTCGTTGTTCACGTGCATCAGGGAAACCAGAATCGTGTCTTCGCGAATGGCATCCGCCACTACCGAAGGTTCGATAATGCCTTCCTTGTTGGGGTCAAGATAGGTGACTTCAAAACCTTCACGCTCGAGCTGGCGCGCCGTATCCAGTACCGCCTTGTGCTCGATGCGCGAGGTAATGATGTGCTTGCCTTTCTTCTGGTAGAAATGCGCCGCTCCCTTGATCGCGAGGTTGTCGGACTCGGTCGCACCGGACGTCCAGACGATCTCGCGCGGATCGGCATTGATCAGATCAGCCACCTGACGGCGTGCATTTTCAACCGCCTCTTCGGCTTTCCAGCCAAACAGATGAGAGCGGGATGCCGGGTTACCGAAGTTACCCTCCATCGTCAGGCACTCAATCATCTTTTCCGCAACCCGAGGGTCAACCGGGGTGGTGGCGGAATAATCCAGATAAATCGGCAACTTCATTCTCTATCTCCGGTACTAATCGGTTACACCGCCGCCTTGCGATCGGCTGGCGATTTCTCACCCGTACTCATAATCAGCTGCTCCACATAGCGACGATCCTGCCGCTTGGCGACCAGCTGTACATCTTTGCGCTGAACCAGATCCAGCAAACTGATACCGCTCAGAAAGGCGTGAATCTGTTCGCTCAGGTCACACCACAGGTGGTGCGTCAGGCAGGTCTGCCCCGACTGACAGTCACCACTGCCATGACAGCCAGTGGCATCGACGGACTCGTTAACCGCGTCGATCACTTCGGCCACATTAATGTGCACCTGATCACGGCTCAGCTGATAGCCGCCGCCGGGCCCCCGCACACTGCGGACCAGCTCGCTGCGGCGCAATTTGGCAAACAACTGCTCCAGGTAGGAAAGCGAGATCCCCTGGCGTTCGGAAATATCAGCCAGACTGATCGGGCCCTTTCCTGCATGCAACGCCAGATCCAGCATCGCAGTGACTGCATAACGGCCTTTGGTGGTCAATCGCATAAGCTTCCTCTCGACACCGGGCGATTCGTGCAAGCATTATGCAATAGCCTACGAAAACGATCAACTATTTAACCTACTAAAACAGTCGGCTAATCGGCTGATTGAACAAGATACGATCAGCAGCCTCAGCCGCCACCCACCTTCTTGTTCACCGCCGTCAGAATGCCCCGCAGAACATTGACTTCAACCTTGTCCGGCACCGCGCGCAGCAGCAGGCGACGCAGACGGGGCATAAGCTGCCGGGGATTGTCCGGGTTCAGGAACTCAATATCAACCAGCGTGCGCTCCAGGTGCTCGAACATGCGCTCAATCTCGCCACTGTCGGCCAGATCGATATCCCAGGGCGTACCCCAGCGCGGCTTTTCGACCGCTGCACCGGACAACGCCATCATACGCAACTCATAGGCGATGACCTGCACCGCGGCTGCCAGGTTCAGCGAACTGAAACCCTCGACAGACGGAATATGCACATGATGATGGCAGCAATGCAGCTCTTCATTGGTCAGCCCGCGGTCTTCTCGCCCGAAGACGATCGCCACGCGCAGCTCGGGCCGCACTTCGGACACAACAGCCGCCATTTCACGCGGGTCGATCACCGGCCAGGGAATATGGCGCCCGCGCGCACTGGCGCCGATCACCAGATGGCAGTCCGCCACAGCGTCGGTCAACTCGGGGACGATACTGGCATTATCCAGCAGGTCCGTGGCACCGGACGCGCGTACCACCGCCGCCTCGCTGGGAAAGTCATTGGGAGCAACCAGACAGAGGTCAGACAACCCCATGTTCTTCATTGCCCTGGCCACGCCACCAACGTTACCCGGATGGGAGGTGTTGACCAGCACAATGCGAATATTCTCGAGCATTTTTCGCGCCTGTAGGTTCAAGGGGGCGATATTTTAACAGAACAGGCCGTTTTAGGTGAATTAGTGTTATTCCAGCGCCTCAGTTTTTGTATAATACCGGGTTTTGGCTCGCTACATATTAGGTCCCTACTGATGCAACCGATGGTAAACATTGCCCTGCGCGCTGCGCGTCTTGCAGGAGAGCAAATCGCACGTGCCGTAGAGCGCCTTGATTTGATCAAATCCGAGCAGCAAGGTGTCGCCGAGTTCCTGAAAGAAACCTGCGTGCAGGCCGAACGGACCATGGTGCACACGATCCAGAAAGCATACCCAAGCCACACCATCATTGGTGAGTACTCGGGCGAACATGCACCCCTGAGCGAAGGCCTGGCTTTCACCTGGAACATCAACCCGATCGACAGCATTACCAACTTTGCCAACGGCCTGCCCGTCTTCGCCATCAGCATGTCCGGTCACTGCAACAACAAGATCGAGCACGCCATCATCCTCAACCCGATGGCCGGCGAAGAATTCACCGGCAGCCGCGGCTATGGCGCTCACTTCAACGGCAAGCGCCTGCGCGTCAGCAACCGCAAAACCATCCAGGGCTCACTGATCGGAACCGGCTTTGTTGGCCGCAACAGCGACAAGCCCTACCTGAATGAATTCCAGGAAATGTTCCGCAACATCATCCTGGCAGACGGCAAGACCTTCAACGGCGGCTCCCCCGCCCTGAACCTGGCCTACACCGCCGCAGGACGCCTCGATGGTTTCTTCCAGATCGGCCTGCAGCAGAACGAAATTGAAGCAGGCACCCTGCTACTGCAGGAAGCCGGCGGCCTGATCGGCGACTTCACCGGCAGCACCAATTACCGCAGCAGCGGCAACCTGGTCGCCGGCAACCCCAAAATGTTCAAGGCACTGCTGCAGAGCATCCGCCCATCACTGAACGATTCGCTGAAGTAACCCTATTCAGCAGACAAAAAAACCGGCCCCCGCCGGTTTTTTTTCGCCCGCCCAAAAGACAGCAACGCCTGGAAACCTCAAGCCCAAACGCAAAAACCCGGCTTGCGCCGGGTTTTATCAAACACTCACAAAACCTAAACCCAATCAGGCTTCGTAGGGGTCACGCAGTACGATGGTTTCAGCACGATCAGGGCCCGTGGAAACGATATCCACAGGCGCCTCGATCAGCTGCTCGAGACGCTTGATGTATGCAATCGCATTCGCCGGCAGCGCATCGACAGACTGAGCGCCCACGGTAGACTCGCTCCAGCCCGGCATCTCTTCATACACAGGCTCGACCTTCTCGTAATCCTCACTGCCGCTGAGCGACTCTACCAGGTTACCCTGCTGATCGCGGTACCCGGTACAGATACTGATCGTTTCCAGACCGTCGAGCACATCCAGCTTGGTCAGACAGATGCCCGAAATCGAGTTAATCTGAATCGCATGCTTGAGCGCCACGGCATCGAACCAGCCGCAACGACGGGCACGACCCGTGGTCGCACCAAACTCATGACCCCGCTCAGCCAGACGACGACCCACATCACAACCCAGCTCCGTCGGGAAGGGACCACCACCCACGCGAGTGGTGTACGCCTTGGTAATGCCCAGAATGTAATCCAGGTACAGCGGACCAAAACCGGAACCGGTAGAGGTACCACCGGCCGTGGTGTTGGAAGAGGTCACGAACGGATAGGTACCATGATCGATATCCAGCAGCGAACCCTGAGCACCTTCAAACATGATGCTGGCACCCTGCTTGCGCAGACCGTGCAGGATAGAGGTCACATCAGCGACCATCGGTCGCAGCTGCTCACCCATTTCCAGCGCCTGCTGCAGCACGGTGTCGTAATCGATCGGATCAACCTTGTAGTAATGCTGCAGCGCAAAGTTGTGATAGGCCATCACTTCCTTCAGCTTGGCGGCAAAACGCTCAGGATGCATCAGATCATCCAGACGCAGACCGCGCCGGGCAACCTTATCCTCATACGCAGGCCCGATACCGCGACCGGTAGTGCCGATCTTGGATTCACCGCGCGCCAGTTCGCGCGCCTGATCCAGCGCCACGTGATACGGCAGGATCAGCGGGCAAGCCGGACTCAGGCGCAGACTGTCACGCACCTTGACGCCTGCCTGCTCAAGACCCTCGATCTCTTTGAGCAGCGCCTCCGGCGACAGCACAACACCGTTGCCGATCAAACACTGCACGCCTTCACGCAGAATGCCGGACGGAATCAGGTGCAGTACCGTTTTCTTGCCATCAATTACCAATGTATGGCCGGCATTATGCCCACCCTGAAAGCGTGCTACCGCTGCAACTCGCTCGGTCAACAGGTCGACGATCTTGCCTTTGCCTTCGTCGCCCCACTGCGTGCCCAAAACAACTACGTTTCTACCCATTGTTGTCTCTAGTGATGTTTAGCGTTAATCGAAAAATTCGCTTACAGGGCCGTTACGACCCACGTATCCCCTTCGCGCAGCAGCTGGCGATCACAACCGGTCACATTGACCAGCGCTACATCCGGCAACTGCTGCATAACGCGCTCTCCCTGAGCACGCAGTTCACTGATTCGTACCAGCAGCTCTGGATCCTGGCCCGCAGGCGCAAGAATGGCGCCACCACGGGACTCAAGCCCCGCTACCGCCAGATCTTCCAGGCATTTCAGATCCGCACTGAATCCTGTTGCCGGGCGCGCCCGGCCAAAATCCCGCCCAATCTCATCATAACGACCACCCTTGGCGATCGCCTGACCAAAGCCCGCTGCGTAAGCCGCAAACACTATACCGGTGTGGTAGTTGTAGCCACGCAGCTCACCCAGATCGAAATACAGCCGCACCCCCGGGTAGCGCAACCCAACCTGGCGCGCAATCTCTTCCAGGTAGGTGACTGCATCCAGCACGGCCTGAGGCGCGTCCGCAAACAACTCACGGGCACGCGCCAAAACCTCGGCACCGCCATGCAGACGCGGCAACTCGGCCAGCAGCGCCCGCACGGATGCATCAACATCCAGCCCGTCAAGAAAGGCCTCAATTTCCGGCAGCGCCTTCAATTGCAGCTTTTCAAGATAAAGCGCTTCCTCTGCGGCACTCAAACCGGCGCTCGCCATCAGGTTGCGCACAATGCCGACGTGCCCCAGATCCAGGCTCAGCGGCGCTTCGATACCCGATGCCAGCAGCGTCTCCAGCATCAGACTGATCACCTCAACATCACTGTCGATGCCGGCGTGACCGTACAGCTCGGCCCCCACCTGCAGCGGGTTGCGCGACGCCAGCATATTGGCAGGCCTTGTATGCAACACAGAGCCGCAATAGCACAGCCGACTGGCCCCTTCGTTACGCATGCGATGCGCATCAATGCGCGCCACCTGGGGCGTAATATCCGCCCGTATACCGAGCAAATGCCCGCTGACCTGGTCGGTAAGCTTGAACGTCACCAGATCCAGATCGCGGCCCACACCCGTGAGCAGTGACTCCAGATGTTCCATCAGCGGCGGCATGACAAGCTCATAGCCCCAGCTGTCGTAAAGGTCGAGCAGACGACGGCGCAATGCCTCGATCTGGCGCGCCCGTGGCGGCAATATGTCTTTTACGCCATCCGGCAACAACCAGCGATCTGCCAATGCCATGCAGTACTCCAATACAATCCGGGTAATCTGATTCAGTTGATCCAATACAGCAACGCGACACCGGCCAGCATACTCAGCAGCCCGAAAATACGCAGCGTTACATCATTGATCAGCGACAGCCGCTGCACCATCCGGCGCCAGCGCTGCGGGTATAAAAAGGGCAATACACCTTCCAGAACCAGCATCAAACAGAAGCCGATCAACAGCTCGCGCCATAGCCCAGAAGACATATCCAACCCCGACCCCGGCAGCCCACTGCCACAAAAAAACCGGGTCTTGGCCCGGTGTGCGGATTCTAGCACGGAACGGGGACAAATTTGCACCCGTTCCGCGGTTTTGCAGTCCAATCAGGGACGAATCAGGGCCCTGTTGGTTTGGACAGATACTTGAAGAAGTCGCTGTCAGGCTTGAGCAGCAGCACATCGCCACCCTCGCCACCAAACGACGCCTTGTAGGCTGTCAGACTGCGGTAGAAGGAGTAAAACTCCGGATCCCGACTGAAGGCGCTGGCATAGACATTTGCAGCCGATGCATCACCTTCACCTCGAGTTTCCTCAGCTTCACGGTAGGCGTTCGCCTTGACGATGGTGACCTGACGGTCCGCATCGGCACGAATACCCTCGGCCAACTCCTTGCCGCGCGAGCGCAGCTCACGGGCCTCTCGTTCACGCTCGGTACGCATGCGCTGGTAAACCGACTCAGACACCTCAGCCGGCAGTTCGACACGCTTGACGCGAACGTCCAGCACATTGATACCCAGCTCATCCTGCGCCACCTGACTCAGCTGCTGGATAACCTGATCCATCAGCTCTTCACGCTCACCGGATACCACCTGGTTCAGGGTGCGGGCACCGAACTGGTTACGCAGCTCGTTCTCCACACGGGTCAGCAGTACATCACCGGCACGGAACTCGTCACCCGAGGTCGCGGTGTAATACTTACCAACATCCTGGATACGCCACTTGATGAAGGCATCCACCACCAGACGCTTTTTCTCCAGCGTCAGGAAGGACTGCGGACGGGCATCAAGGGTCAGCAGACGACCATCGAACTTGCGCACGACGTTAACGAAAGGCACCTTGAAGTGCAGACCCGGGCTGACATCATCATTGACGATCTCACCGAAGCGCAGCAGCACAGCGCGCTCGGTTTCGCTGATGATGTAAACCGACTTGGAGCCCACCATGAACACCAGCAACAGCAGGACCAGTACAAGCATTGATCTAGGCTTCATTACCGGCCCTCCCGACGCGTAGTGGTACTCTGGCGCACACGCAGCTCATCAACCACCTTGTCGGTCAGATCCTTCAGGCTCTGATCATCCAGGCGCGCACCACGACTAAGTTCGCGACGCTCGTTGCTGCTCTGCATCAATTTATCCAGTGGCAGATACATCATGTTATTCCCACCCTCAACGTCGATCAGGACTTTCGGGTTGTTTTCCAGCACAGACTGCATCATGTCCAGATACAAACGCTCGCGCGTAACATCCGGAGCCTTGCGGTACTCGTTCAGCAGCGCCACAAAACGCTTGGACTCACCATCCGCCCGGGCCAGAACCTCTTCCCGGTAGGCATTGGCTTCCTCAAGCATGCGCTGGGCTTCACCACGCGCTTCCGGCACGATGCCATTGGCGTAGGATTCAGCTTCGTTCTTGACCCGCTGCTCATCTTCACGCGCCTTGATCACGTCATCGAACGCATCCTGCACCTGGCTCGGTGCCTGGGCATTCTTGACGTTGATCTTGGAGATGCTCAGGCCCGTGGCATAGCTCTGCATGTAGCCCTGCAGACGGTCCAGCACGGCAAAGCCAAGCGCTTCACGACCTTCAGTCAGCAGGGAATGCATTTCGGAGCTGCCGACGACCTGGCGCAGAGCAGATTCGGACGCATTCGCCAGACTGCCTTCGGGATCACGCACATTGAGACGGTAGGCCTTGGGGTCGATGATCAGGTACTGAACCGTCACATCGATATCCACGATGTTTTCGTCTTCAGTCAGCATCAGGGCACGGTGATCGAGCGTACGCACCCGGGTCACGTTGACCTTGGTGACTTCGTCAATCATCGGCGGGTTCCACTGCAGACCCGGGTTCACCGTTTCGTAGTATTTACCCAGACGCAGCACCACGCCGCGCTCCTGCTGGTCGACGGTATAGAAACCCATACCGGCCCAGCCCAGCGCCACCACCACCAGCAGCACCCACAGGAAACCGGAACCCGACGGCGAAGATCCGCCACCGCCACCGCCGCCCGAGCTGACCTTGCCGAAAATGCTGTTTAGCTTATCCTGCAGCTTGCGCAGGGCCTCGTCGAGATCAGGCGGCCCCTGATCCCCACCACCCCTGGGTCCGCCGCGCTTGTCGCCATTCCAGGGATCATGGTTTTTACCGTCCCCATTCCCGCCGGGCTCATTCCAAGCCATAGTGCTCTCCGTTAGAAAACGCTTGATTCAACTCAAAAAATTGTAGATAGCCACAGGGGCCCACGCAAGCCTGAGTCAAGTTTATCAAGACGCAGCCTGCACCAGATACGACTCGGATGGAATCCCGAGCCGACTGAGCAGCCGCAGCAAGTCTTTCTTCTGTAACCGGACTTCCACCTGTATTTGCCCGGAGGCATCAACGCTTTCACGCAACACCGCGTTAAGCGCGTACAGGTGCGCCCGCAACTGGCCGGCACTGGCAGGCAAACTCAGCGTCTGATGAAAAATATCATCCGACAGCCGTTCGCTCACCGCCTGATACAGCAGCTCGCTCCCCTCTCCCGTGACGGCCGACACCCAGACACGCCAGGGACGTCCCTCGTCGTCACGATCGATGCGCGCTTCCTGCCCGTCCAGCCTGTCGATCTTGTTATAGACCTCCAGTACAGGCACTTCGCTGGCACCGATTTCCTGCAGCACATGCTTGACCTGCTCGATATGACCGCCGCGCTCATCGTCATAGCAGTCGATCACATGCAGCAGCAGCTCCGCCTCGGAGGTTTCCTGCAAGGTCGCCCGGAACGCCTCCACCAGCTTGTGCGGCAAGTGCCGGATGAAACCGACGGTATCTGCCAGGATTGCCGGCCCCACATCCGCCAACTGAATCTTGCGCAGCGTCGGATCCAGGGTGGCAAACAGCTGGTCCGCCACATAAACGCTGGACTCGGTCAGACGATTAAACAGCGTCGACTTGCCGGCGTTGGTGTAACCCACCAGCGAAACAGTCGGAACCTCGGCACGCTGACGCGCCCGCCGACCCTGGTCGCGCTGTCGGCGCACCCGGTCGAGCCGCTTGACGATGCTTTTCATCCGCGCCCGCAGCAAGCGGCGGTCGGTTTCAAGCTGGGTTTCACCCGGACCACGCAGGCCGATACCGCCCTTCTGACGCTCAAGGTGGGTCCAGCCGCGCACCAGCCGCGTCGACATGTGATCCAACTGTGCCAGCTCGACCTGCAACTTGCCTTCGTGGGTGCGGGCGCGCTGGGCAAAGATATCCAGAATCAGGCCGGTTCGATCCAGCACCCGACACTTGATCTGCTGCTCCAGATTGCGCTCCTGGGACGGTGACAGCGCATGATTGAAGATAACGATTTCTGCATCATGCAGCGTCACCAGTTCAATCAGCTCTGCCAGCTTGCCAGTGCCAATAAAGAATTTGGAACTCGGCTTGGCACGGCTGCCGATGAGAAATTCCACCGGATCCGCGCCCGCCGAGAGTGCGAGCTCTTCAAGCTCCTGGGGACTTTCAGCCTTGCTCTCGTCACCGAAATCGATGTGCACGAGAATGGCCTTCTCTCCAGACTTGGGTCGTTCAAAAAACAATATGACCTCAGTCCGGCTGCTTCTCGTCGGCCTGCGGCAGTTTCACCGGACGGGCAGGAACGACTGTAGATATCGCATGCTTGTAGACCATCTGGCTGACGGTATTCTTAAGCAGAATCACGAACTGATCGAAAGACTCGATCTGTCCCTGCAGCTTGATACCATTCACCAGGAAAATCGAAACCGGCACACGCTCCTTGCGCAGAACGTTTAGATAAGGGTCTTGTAAAGACTGCCCTTTTGACATTGCAAACTCCTTCCAGAAAATCATTATGGTTTATGCAGGTCAGGACTCCGCCAAAGATTCCCCGCGAAGTCCCGCCTTCCGACCGCCATCCACACCACTGCAATTGCGCGCCAGCCGAACATTATATAATGGCTGACTCCACTAATTTCAAGGCTTTAGACAGCAACTGCCGATCATTCGTCTGTAACCAGTGCAGATCGTTCCAGCTGCGCAGCCAGGTTATCTGGCGTTTTGCCAGTTGCCGGGTGGCTACGATACCCTTGAACACCATGGTTTCATAGTCCCAGCGCCCGGCCAGAAATTCCCACACCTGGCGGTAGCCGACACAGCGAACCGAGGGATGGGACAGCTCGAGATCACCCCGCGACCAGAGCACGCGTTCGACTTCATCCACCAGACCAAGTTCCAGCATCTGGTGAAATCGCTGCTCAATACGCTGGTGCAGCTCGGCCCGCTCCGGCGGCATCACCGCAAAGGAATGCACTCGATAGGGCAGAACCGTCTGCTCCTGCTCTTGCCAGAGCGCACTCATGGGCCGGCCACTGAGTTCAAACACTTCCAGCGCACGCTGCACCCGCTGGGCGTCATTCGGCTTGAGGCGCGCCGCCGCCTGCGGGTCCACCTCGGCCAGGCGGCGGTGCATGGCAGGCCAGCCCTGCAAACGCGCTTCCTCTTCGAGCCGGGCGCGCACCGCAGGATCAGCTTCCGGCATCTTGGCCAGGCCCTGCTGCAGCGCATTGAAATACATCATGGTGCCACCCACCAGCAGCGGAATACGACCCGCCGCGGTAATCTGCGCCATCTGTTCCAGCGCATCCTGGCGAAACTCGGCCGCCGAGTAGCTCTGCTCCGGGCCGCGAATATCGATAAGCCGATGGGGATAACGCGCCAGCTCTGCAGCAGTCGGCTTGGCGGTACCGATGTCCATGCCGCGATAGATCAGCGCCGAATCGACACTGATGATGTCGCAGGGCAAGGCGTCATAGAGCTCCATGGCCAGGGCGGTCTTGCCCGCAGCGGTGGGGCCCATCAGAAATATGGCGGGCGGCAGATTTTTCTGTTCACTCATGTTGCTAGCGCCCCCGCAAAAACAGCTTGTCGAGTTCATTCAGCGACAGCTGCGTCCAGGTCGGCCGACCATGGTTGCACTGCCCGCTGCGCTCGGTAATCTCCATGTCACGCAGCAGGCCATTCATCTCCGGCACGCTAAGCTGGCGGTTGGCGCGCACCGCCCCGTGGCAGGCCATGGTCGCCAGCAACTCGTTGATATGGTTTTCAATGCGCTGGCTCTGGCCGTAGGTCAGCATGTCGGACAACACATCCCGAATCAGCTGTTCGATGTTACCTTTGGCCAGCGACACCGGCACCTGGCGTACCACCAGGCTTTCGTCCCCCATACGGGACAATTCAAAGCCCAGTCGCTGAAACATCTCGGCCTGCTCCTCGGCGCAGTCCGCCTCGTTCTGGCTCACCGCCATGCTCAAAGGCACCAACAGCGGCTGCGAGCGCACCACCTCGGTCTCATACGCCTGCTTCATGCGCTCATAGACGATACGTTCATGGGCGGCATGCATGTCCACCAGCACCAGGCCCTGTGCATTCTGCGCCAAAATATAGATACCGTGCAGATGGGCCAGGGCATACCCCAGCGGCGGCGCCTCCTCGCCCTCTGCCGGGGTCACCGCCGGTCCCGGCGGCACAGGGTACTGGGCACCATGGGCCGGCACATGCAGGGCACCGTAACCGCTGATCTGGTCCCGCACCGCGCCGACCGAGGGGCCGCGATAATCGCCGCCGGGCACGGCACCACCGAACATGCTGCCGGCCTGCTGGGAACCACCCGTTGGCGCCTGGTCCAGTGATGCCTGAGCCGCCGGCGCCTGGCTCAGCGGCATGCGCCCCTGCTCGAACTGCTGTGCAGCGGCAACCTGGCCATCCCCTTGCGCGCTGGAATCCGGCGACGCGGAGGCAGGCGACACAGCATCCTGCGGGCGGACATCGGCAATCACCCGGTGCAGGGTACGGAAGATGAAGTCATGCACCAGGCGACCTTCGCGAAAGCGCACCTCGTGCTTGGTCGGATGCACGTTCACATCCACCAGTCGCGGATCGAGCTCCAGGTAAAGTACAAAGGCCGGATGACGACCGTGGAAGAGCACATCCTGATAGGCCTGGCGCACCGCGTGGGCCACCAGCTTGTCCCGGATAATGCGGCCGTTGACGAAGAAGTACTGCAGGTCCGTCTGGCTGCGGGAAAAGGTCGGCAGCCCCATCCAGCCCCAGAGCCGCAAACCGCTGGCTTCCGCGCACATATCCAGCGACAGTGCCTGATCGATAAAGGCCGGCCCGCACACCGACGAGATACGTCGTTCGTGCTCCTGCTCGGTTCGGGCGGGGCGCAGCTGATGAATGACCCGACCATTGTGGCGCAACTGGAAGGACACATCGGAACGGCTCAGCGCCAGGCGCTTGACCACCTCCTCCAGGTGCTTGAATTCGGTCTGTTCGGTACGCATGAACTTGCGCCGCGCCGGCGTATTGAAGAAGAGGTCCCGCACCTCGACGCAGGTACCCTGCGGGTGGGCAGCAGGGCTCACCACCGGCTCCATGTCCCGCCCTTCGGTCTGCACCTGCCAGGCACTGGAGGCATCAGCCCGGCGCGAAGTCAGCGTAAGGCGCGATACCGAACTGATACTGGCCAGCGCCTCGCCGCGAAAGCCGAGGCTGTTGACCGCTTCAAGGTCTTCGAGCACCAGAATCTTGGACGTGGCATGGCGACTGAGCGCCAGCGGCAGGTCCTGCTCCTCGATACCGCCACCGTTGTCGCGCAGACGGATCAGCTTCATGCCTCCCTGTTCCACATCGATTTCGATCTGGGTGGCGCCGGCATCAAGGCTGTTTTCCAGCAATTCCTTGACCACCGAAGCCGGGCGTTCGACCACTTCGCCGGCCGCAATCTGGTTGGCAAGGCGCGGCGACAGCAACTGTATTCGTGACATAGACAAATGTATTACCGGTTGGGGAGCCTCTAAACCGGGCCGCAACAGTATGCGACCCATGCAGCCCTTAGCTTGACGGAATCTTGAGCACCTGGCCAATGCGGATCTTGTCACTGGACAGGCCATTGGCGGCGCGTAGCGCCGAGAGGGACACGCCATTGCGCACGGCGATCACCGACAGGGTGTCACCACGGGACACCTTGTGGGTACGATCCGACAAGGCCGCCAGCTGACCACCGTTCTTGCGGTGCGCCAGGTGCGTCATGGCCGGGGGACGGTGCCAGAAATAATCCTTCACGCCCTCGGCAATGGCTTCGGCCATCTGGTTCTGATACTTGCGCGACTTGAGCTTGCGAGCCTCATCCGGATTGGAGATAAACCCGGTTTCGACCAGGATCGACGGAATTCCTGGCGATTTCAGCACCACAAAACCGGCCTGTTCGACATACGGCTTGTGCATGCGGGCAAACTTGCCGATGTTCTTGTGCACCCGGTCCGCGACCTGGCGACTGCCCTCCATGCTGAAGGTCATGGACATGTCCAGCAGCACGCCGGCCAGTACCTCATCCTTGTCATCCAGGCTCACCACGCCGCCGATGGCGTCCACGCTGTTTTCTTTCTGCGCCAGCCAGCGGCCCACTTCGCCGGTGGCGCCACGGTCGGAAATCACCCAGACAGAGGCGCCATTGGCGCGGGAATCCTTGAAGGCATCGGCATGAATCGACACAAACAGGTCGGCATTATGATCACGCGCCAGCTTGGTACGCCCGCGCAAACTGACGTAATAGTCGCTGGTGCGCACCATCACCGGTTTGTAGCCCGGCGTTGCATCCAGGCGACGGTAGACTTCCCTGGCAATGGCGATAACCACATCCTTTTCGCGCAGGCCGCCGGGGCCCAGCGCGCCCGGGTCCTCTCCGCCGTGGCCGGCATCAATCGCCACCACCACATCGCGCAAGGGGCCCGGCGTCCCCGCAGCCACAGGCGCCGGCGGCTGGGTCACCGCAACAGCGGCAGGCTTGTCCGCACCGGTTTTCAGCAAATCCAGCACCAGCCGGTGGCCATACTGGTCGTTAGGTGCCAGCGTAAAGCTGCGGGGTTTTACCTTGCTGTTAAGATCCAGCACGATGCGCTGGGACCCATCGGACTGGCGGGAGTGACGCAATTTGCTGACCGGACTTTCTTCCAGCCCCAGACGATCAAGACTGGCCTGCAGGCGGGAATCCGCCATGTCCACCACCAGCCGATCGGGATTATCGAGGCTGAATACCTTGTGCTTTACCGGGCCCGATAAATCAAACACCAGACGCGTGTGATCCGGCGCCAGCCAGATACGCACATTCTTGATATCTGCCGCCATTGCCGGAACCGCCAGCAACAAGGCCGCCAGCATGCCCAAAATCCCCTTCATCCTGCCCCTCAATCGCGTTACCCCTGTTTTGCGATCCAGTCATTGTCCTGGGCACCTCGAAAAACCTGCTGGGCGACTCAGAGGCTGCGTTGCGCGGTGCTCGGAACCTTGTGTATACCCCATACACTGCGGTTCCTGCGCGCCGTGCGCCTTGCCTCCAAGCCCGCTCGCTACGGTTTTTTCGAGGTACCCTCCTGTAACAGCGCCGTCAGAATCTGCTGTCCCCGCGCTGTACGCCCCTGGCACTCAATACTGCGCCCCTGTCCAGCGATGGAGATTTCCACATCCAGATCCGGGCGCGGCAGCCAGCCGGCTCCTCGTTGTGGCCACTCGATCAGGCAGAGGTCGTCGTCTTCGAAATAATCCCTGATCCCCAGGTACTCAAGCTCTTCAGGGTCTGCCAGACGGTACAGGTCGAAATGATACAACCTGCGCCCCTCCAGATCATAGGGCTCCACCAAAGTATAGGTAGGACTCTTCACCGAACCCAGGTGACCATAGGCACGCAGGACCCCCCGGCAGAGCGTGGTCTTGCCCATACCGAGATCGCCGTGCAGGAAAATGATTCCGCGCCCGCCGCAGGCCCGCCCCAGGGCCTCACCAAAGGCCACCATGACGTCCTCATCCCTGGCACCATATACAAACCGCTCTGTCATCTCATTGATCCGTTAGCATTTTGCCTGGCACCACCAGGCTAAAGTTACTCTTGCAGCCCATTGACCAGGGCCTGAATGCCGACCAGCAGGTCGGTGGGCAACAGGCCGCGTTCGCCATGCTGCGCCGCCTGACTATCGCCGGCACGGGCATGAACAAAAACCCCCAGGCGCGCCGCATCCACCGGCTTGAGCCCCTGCCCCCAGAGGCCGCCAATGATGCCGGCCAGCACATCCCCCATGCCACCGACCGCCATGCCGGGATTGCCCGCCGCACACAGGTGCAGCGCATCGCCGTCGCAGCTCAGGGTACCGGCACCCTTGAGCACTGCGACCCCGCCGCAGTTGGCCTGCAGGCGCTCGACGGAGGCGAAACGGTCCTGGTTGACCGTCGCCACATCATCGGCCAGCAGCCGCGCCGCCTCGCCTGGATGCGGTGTCAGTATCCAGTTGCTGCGACGCGAACTGTGCAACCAGTTTTTCTCGGCCAGCAAATTAAGCCCATCGGCATCCACCACCATGGGCTTGCCGCTCTGCAATGCCTGTAACAACAGCTGGTCGCCCCAGGCGCTGCGCCCCAGCCCCGGTCCGACCACCAGAATATCCGCCCGCTCCAGCAGGGGTTCCAGATCCTGGCCGGAACTCACCCCATGCACCATCAGCTCGGGCTGACGGGCCAGCGCCGCCGATACATATTCCGGCCGGGTGGCCAGGGAGACCAGGCCTGCACCCGTGCGCAACGCTGCCTGGGCGGCAAGAATACCCGCGCCACCAAAACCCAGGTCGCCACCAATGATCATGACATGACCAAAGTCGCCCTTGTGGCTGCTGCGCCTGCGCGTCCCCAGTGCCTGGGCCAGGTCTTCAGCCTGGGTCCGAAACGCACTAACCGGTACGTCTTCATACACGGCTTCGGGTACAAGCAGGCCATCAAACTCAACCTGGCCGGTATAATCGACTGCCTGGTGGGTAAAGAGCCCCTGCTTGAGCCCGATAAAGGTAATGGTCACCGCCGCATGCACGGCGTCTCCAAGCACCGCGCCGGTATCGCTGCACAGCCCCGACGGAATATCCACCGCCAGCACCGGTTGCGGGCTGCGATTGCAGTGCCGGATCGCGCGCTCGGCCGCGCCGCGCACAGGCCCTGCCAGGCCGGTGCCCAGGATCGCATCCACCAGCACCTCGCCCCGCAGCTCCGTATCGCTGCTGTAAGCCTGCCCCCGCACACCCAGCGCCTGGCTCCAGCGCCAGGCTTCAAGCGCTTCGCCCTGCAAGCGCTGTTCGAAGTCATCCCCACCCACGCAGAGCAGCTGCACCACGATGCCACGCTGCTGGGCCAGCCCCGCGACGACAAAACCGTCACCCCCGTTGTTGCCGCTGCCGCAAAGAATGGTCAGCGAGGTCAGTGCCGGCCAGTGGTGCAGCAAGGTAGCAAAGGTGGCATGACCGGCCCGCTGCATCAATTTGAAGCCCGGCAGGCCGTATTGCTCAATGGCGGTCTGATCCAGCGCGCGACTTTGTTGTGCCGTGTATAATGTGGCCGGCAGTTCCGCTCTCATGACAGGCATAGGTATCTCCTTGAATTGGCCACATTATAAAGGATCGTCCAGCGGACGATACACGTCATGAACCGGCTTTCACCTGAACAGCTCAGCCAACTGGCCGCACAGATCAAAAACTGGGCGCAGGAGCTCGGTTTCCAGCAGTGCGGGATTACCGGCACCGACCTTTCAGCCGAAGGCCCCCAGCTGCAGGCCTGGCTCGACCAGGGCTATCAGGGCGAGATGGGCTACCTGGAAAACCACTTCGAAAAACGGCTGGACCCATCATTGCTGGTACCCGGCACCCAACGCATTATCTGCGTGCGCATGGATTACCTGCCCCCCGAAGCCCAGACGCTTAAAGTTCTCAGGCAGGCCGACAAGGCCTATATCGCCCGCTATACCCTGGGCCGGGACTACCACAAGACGCTGCGCAAGCGCCTGACCCGCCTGGGGCAGCGCATTGAAGAGGCCTGCGAGACCCTGGGCTACCGCGCCTTTGTCGACAGTGCCCCGGTACTGGAACGCCCGCTGGCCCGCGCAGCCGGCATCGGCTGGCAGGGCAAGCACAGCCTGATCCTCAATCGCGAAGCCGGCTCCTGGTTTCTGCTGGGCGAGCTTTTCGTGGATCTGCCACTGCCCGTGGATGAACCCTACACCGAGGATCACTGCGGGCGCTGCAGCGCCTGCATGGATGTCTGCCCCACCCAGGCCTTCCCGGCCCCCCAGGTGCTGGATGCCAGGCGCTGCATTTCCTACCTGACCATCGAGTACAAGGGCAGTATCGACCCAGAGCTGCGCCCGCTGATGGGCAATCGCATCTTTGGCTGCGATGACTGCCAGCTGATCTGCCCCTGGAACCGCTTTGCCAGCCACAGCATGGAAACCGACTTCAAGCCGCGCCACGGGCTGGATGATATCGAGCTTGTCGAGCTGTTCGGCTGGGATGAGGCCCGGTTCCTGCAAAAGACCGAAGGTTCGGCGATCCGTCGCACCGGCTACGAGGGCTGGCTGCGCAATATCGCCATCGCCCTTGGCAACAGCAGCGGCGGCCCGGCAATCATTGCCGCACTGCAGGCCAGGCAGTCATATCCATCCGAACTGGTGCAGGAACACGTGGCCTGGGCGCTGGCACAGCTGCAAGCGCGCGCCCGCGACAACAGCACCGGGGTCGGGCACCCGGCACACCCCATCCTGATTCACCCCCGCGCCGCCCGGCTGCCGGACTAGGGCGGCCACCGGGCAAGCAACCCTCTCACACCTTGATGAAGTGCTCGCGGTAATAGCTGAGTTCACTGATGGAGTCGCGGATATCATCCAGCGCCAGGTGGGAGCCCTTCTTCCTCACGCCCTCCAGCACTTCCGGCTTCCAGCGCCTGGCGAGCTCTTTCAGGGTGCTCACGTCCAGGTTGCGGTAATGGAAAAACGCCTCGAGTTCGGGCATGTACTTGTTCAGAAAACGCCGGTCCTGGCCAATGCTGTTGCCGCACATGGGGGATGCGCCCTGATCCACGTGCTGGCGCAAAAATTCCAGCGTCTGCAGCTCGGCATCACGCTCACCCAGCTGGCTTTCGCGCACGCGCTGCGTAAGGCCCGACTGACCGTGCTGGCGCGTACACCATTCGTCCATCGCCTCCAGTGCCGCATCGCTTTGATGTATCGCCAGGCTCGGTCCCTCGGCAATCAGGTTGAGATTGGCATCGGTGACGATGGTGGCAATTTCGATAATGGTGTCATGGTCCGGTTCAAGGCCGGTCATTTCCAGGTCAATCCAGATCAGATGGGTACTGCGTGAATTGCTGTCGGTGGTGGTGCTGTCAGACTGTTTGCTGCTACTCATGGGACGCCGCTCTCCTGCGCTGGCCACTACTAATTTGCTCCAGAATAGAATACCTTAGGTCCCATCCGAATACCTACGAAAGCGCTGTACCACAGGCCACGCATTCTTGTCCGTGCCAACTGGCGCAGCCGGGAGATTGATGTCTAAGCGCAAACTGACCCGCCGCCAGTCCTGGCGGGTAGAAAAGATTCAGCAGGAACGCACCGCCCGCGCCTCAAAACGTGACAATGCCGTGGACGAGCAGCTCGAAGGGGGCGATCTGGGACAGGAGCAGCACGGCCTGATCATTTCCCATTTTGGTCGCCAGGTAGACGTCGAAGGCCTGGATGGCGACCAGGCCGGCATTATCACCCGCTGTCACATGCGCACCAACCTCGGCCAGCTGGTCACGGGGGATCGCATTATCTGGCGCGCCGGTACCGAAGGTGGCGTCGTGGTGGCCCAGCTGCCACGCCAGACCGAGCTGGTACGTCCCAACCCCCAGGGCGAACTGCGCCCCGTCGCGGCCAATATCGACTTTATCGTTGTCACCATCGCGGTGGAACCCACGCCCTTTGCCAACCTGATCGACCGCTACCTGGTGGCCTCGGAGCTCAGCGGCATCGAACCTGTCATTCTGCTCAACAAGTCCGACCTGCTAACCGACGGCAACCGCGACGAACTGCAGGGGATGCTCGAGAATTACCGGCGTATCGGTTACAAGGTGCTGACCACCTCGGCCAACGGCGAGGATGCCCTGACCGAACTCAAGACCCTACTCAACGGCCGCGTCAGCGTCTTTGTGGGCCAGTCGGGCGTTGGCAAGTCATCCCTGATCAACAGCCTGCTGCCGGGGGTCGACATCCGCGTTGGCGAACTGTCCGTCCAAACCCGCAAGGGACGCCACACCACCACCACCGCGCGACTGTTCCACTTCCCCGATGGCGGCGACCTTATCGACTCCCCCGGCATCCGCGAATTTGGCCTCTGGCACCTGGAGCCTGAACGCCTGATTGAAGGCTTTCGCGAGTTTCATCCTTACCTGGGCCATTGTCGCTTTCGCGATTGCCGTCACGAACAGGAGCCGGGCTGCGCCATCAAGGATGCAATCGAACAGAATGAAATCAGCGCGTCCCGGGTACGCAGCTTCCAGCATATCCGCCAGACCTTGCTGGCACCCGACAGCAGTCACTGATCACAGGGGCTCCCGATGCACGACCCGTCCAGCGAGAACGCAGACCAAAGCCTCCAGGCCGACGCCCCCCTGAATGGCGCCCAGGCCTGGACGGCCTACCTGGCCGGGCGGCCGCTGCCGACTCGCCACTCCAGCCTGCAGCGCCTGAAACGGGAAACCGCCTCCGATGGCGGCACCCTGAAGAGCATTACCGCGGCGATCAAGGCAGACCCCGTGCTGTGCGTGCATGTGGTGCGCCAGGCCCAGGCACTGCATGCCAGCAAGGGGTCCGATGTCACCGGCATCGATCATGCCATTGGATCGCTCGGAATGGAGCGCCTCGGTCAGCTGGCCGCCGACTGCCAGGCTCTGCGCCTGCACCCTGGTTGCGGCGCCGAGCTGCAGTATTTCCACGCCGTCGCCAGCAGTCACCACGCCGCAACCCAGTGCGCCCAGTGGCTGCGGGTGCGTCATGCCACCTACGCCGAAAAAGGCTGGGTCGCGGCCCTGTGCTATGGCCTTGGTAACTGGTCCCTGTGGCGCCATGCGCCGCTGCACATGGACCGTATCAATCGCCGCATCCTCGACGCAGGCCTGGACCCCATCGAAGCCCAGACAGAAACCCTCGGCTGCAGCATCCAGCAGATTTCATCCGGCCTGGCCCAGGCATGGCAGCTCCCCCCACTGGTGCTGGCGGCACTGGATGACGACACTTCGCCCTCAGGCCGCACCCTTGACAGGCTGCACCAGCGCAGCCTGAGCGACCCTCACCTCAGCAGAGACGAGTTACGCAGTCTCAGCCATTTGCTGCAGCAGCATTTTTTCCCGGTCAAGCTGGCCAACTGGCTGGTCGAGACCACCCAGTTCGGCTGGGGTACGACCCGGGCGCGCAGCATGTATGACATCGTCAACGACTTCCTGGGCAAGGAGCTGCACGACACCAGCGCACTGATCCACCAGAACTGTGCCCTGGCCGCCCAGCAATACCACGTGCCCGGCACCCTGGCGCCTGCCGCCGAGATGCTCTTCACGGGCGCCGGCCAGCCGTCTCACCGGACCCTGGACGATGCCGAACTGCAGCGTTACAGCGGCGCCTTTCCTGAACCGCCCCCGCTACCGGAGCCACCTGTGGCCGCTGTGCGGCAGCCTGCGACTTTCGCCGATGCACAAGCCTACCAGCAGATCAGCAATCGCCTGCAGCAGGGCTACAGCCTCTATACCCGCCCCGCCCATATCCTGCAGGGACTGCTGCTCGGGCTGTCCCAGGGGCTGGGACTGCAACGGCTGGCACTGCAGCTGGTGCGCTCGAAACAGCAACTCAAGACCGCCCAGGTCATTGGCATTGACGACGACGACCCCATTACCGAGTTGCAAGCCGACCTCGACAGTTCCGTGCTGCTCAAGCAACTCTGTAGCCGGCCCGGCTGCATCTGGCTCAGCACCAGCACCCGGCCCCGCCTGCTGCCCATGCTGCCCCCCGCCTACCGCCAGGCCCTGGGCCAGCAAGATAGCCTGATGATGTGCATCTTTGCCCACGACAAGCCGGTGGCCCTGGTCTACGGCGACCTCGGCAGCCCTCAGGCCGAACTGGAGAGCTTTCACCGCGACCAGTTCCGGGCCCTGTGTGCCGCGGCAAGCCAGGCACTGGATCGCATGCTGAGCCAGACCTGAGGCCGGGACTCTGGCCCACAGTGGGTGGCAGATGCCAATTTTTGAGCCCGGCATGTAAAATCCACACGAAACCTATATCATCGCCAATCCCCAGCGTTTACGGAGGCTCGGATGACCCCTCTCCCACTCGTGATCGATGCATCCCAACTGGCGCCACACCTGGACGACCCTTCACTGCTGGTGCTCGACCTGTCCAGGCCCGAGACCTACCTGCAGGGGCACATTCCCCACGCCCTGCATGTGGACCCGGCCCTGTTGCTGTGCGGTACCGCACCGATACCCAACAAGCTGCCCAGTGCCGAGCAGCTCAGCGCGCTCTTTTCGAGCCTGGGCCTGACCCCCGAGCGCCATGTGGTGGTGTATGACGACCAGATGGGCGCCCTGGCCGGACGCATGGTCTGGACCCTGCACTGCGTAGGCCACCAGCGGGTTTCCTTTCTCAATGGCCACCTGCGGGCCTGGGTCGAGGCGGGCCAGGCACTTGAGCACAGCCCCAACCGCCCCAGCGCGAGCACCTTCGAGGCCCGGATTGACCGCTCCCTGGTGGCCGATGTGGAACTTATACTCACCCACCTGGCGGACACCAGCCTGCGCATCTGGGATGCCCGTACCGAAGCGGAATACCGCGGCGAAAAAATCGTCAATGCCAAGAAAGGCGGTCATATCCCCGGCGCGCGCTGGTTCGAGTGGACCGATTGCCTGATCAGCCCCAGTGACACCCGCCTGCGCCCCAAATCGGAACTGCTCAGCACGCTGCGGGACCGGGGGATCACGCCCGAGCACCAGATCATCACCCACTGCCAGACCCACCGTCGTTCCGGCCTGACCTACCTGGTGGCCAGGCACCTGGGCTTTGGGCAGGTGCGCTGCTATGACGGTTCCTGGTTTGAATGGGGCAACCGCGACGACACCCCGACAGAATCCTGAGATTTCACCCCTTATAAGGACGTTTCAACGTTGAAAGACAAGCTGTTTATCCTGCTGCAACACCTGCTGCCACAGCACCTGCTGTCACGTCTGACCGGCGCCCTGGCGGAATGCCGCACGCCCTGGGTCAAGAACACCTTTATTGGCTGGTTCGCCAGGCGTTACGGCGTCAACATGCAGGAAGCGCAGATCGAAGACCTGCGCGCCTACCCCAATTTCAACGCATTCTTTACCCGTGCACTGAAACCCGGCGTCCGTGAGCTGGACAGCACCCCAGGCGGCATTATCAGCCCCGCGGACGGCGCCATCAGCCAGCTTGGCGCTATCGACCATGGCCGGATCTTTCAGGCCAAGGGACGCGGCTACGGCCTCAGCACCCTGCTCGGTGGCGACATGGCCATGGCCGAACCCTTTAAAAACGGTCAGTTCGCCACCATCTATTTAGCACCCAGGGATTATCACCGCGTGCACATGCCCATCGCCGGCACCCTGCGTGAAACCCTGTATATTCCGGGCGATCTGTACTCGGTGAACCAGACCACGGCGGCCAATGTGGATCAGCTGTTTGCCCGTAACGAACGCCTGGTGGCAATTTTTGATACCCAGGCCGGCCCCATGGCCATGATCCTGGTCGGCGCCATGGTTGTGGCTGGCATCGAGACGGTCTGGGCGGGCCAGGTGGCTCCGGTACTGAAAAAGCCGCTGCACACCCGTTTCGACGCCCAACCCGCGGCGGACATCCACCTCGAGCAGGGGGCCGAGATGGGCCGCTTCAAGCTCGGCTCCACGGTAATCCTGCTGTTTGGCCCAGAAGCCATGCAGTGGAGCCAGGGGCTCGGTGCCGAACAGGGGCTGCGCCTGGGTCAGTTGATCGGCAGCCAGAGCGCGCCTGAACTACAAGAGACCGAAACCGATGAGTGAATGGCTGGATAAAATCAGCGCCCTGGGCGCAACCCTCAACGACAGCGGCGATCGCATCGTCCATGTCTCGGACCGGGAATCCGAAACCCGACTCACCCCGCTGCTGCACCAGGGCATCTTCAGCGTGCAGGGTCCAGACGCTGAGAAATTCCTCCAGGGTCAGCTGAGCTGCGACATGAAGGACGTCAGCACCCTGGGCAGCCGCCTGGGTGCGCACTGCAATATCAAGGGCCACATGCACAGCCTGCTGCGCGTGATGCGAATACAGGACGGTTTCTGGCTGCGCGGCCAGCGCGAGCTGCTGCCGGGCGCCCAGGCGCTGCTGAAAAAGTACATGCTGTTCTCCAAGGCCCAGTCCACCGATCTTGGCGACGACATCGTCGGGCTCGGCTGCAGCGGCCCGGGCGCAGCCGTGCTGGTCGAAAAGGTGCTGGGACAGGTGCCGAGCGAAGTCGACGGCATCTATGCCAGTGAAGGCATCCTGGCGGTGCGGGTACCGGGAAAGCGCTTTGAAATCTGGTTGCCCCGGGATCAGGCGCTGGCACTGCTGCCGGAGCTTATCGAATTCGCCCCGCTGGGTACCACCGATGCCTGGGAGCTGGCCGAAATTCGTGCCGCCATACCGGACTTGCGCAGCGAAACCGTCGAAGGCTTCATCCCCCAGATGACCAACCTGCAGGCACTGCACGGCGTCAGCTTTACCAAGGGCTGCTACACCGGACAGGAAATCGTGACCCGCCTGCAGCACCGTGGCCAGCTCAAGCGCCCGATGTACCGCGCCACGGTGAACAGCGACAACCGACCGGCCCCCGGCACCGCCCTGTACAGCGCCGACAAGGACAATGTCGGCAAGGTCGTACTGGCGGCCCCCAGCGGCGAGGGCCAGTTCGAGCTGCTGGCCGTCATCGTCAAGGAACTGGCCGAGACCACCCCGATCCTGCTGGGCAACCAGGGCGGCCCCGCCCTGACACTGCAAGAGCTGCCTTACCAGCTCGACCCCGAGCTGTTTCAAAGCAAGCGCTAAGCTTATCTAGCCCTGCCATTTACGGATCAGGCGGCCTCCCCGCTGCCTGGTCCGGCGCCGTTATTGCCGCACCGCCAGCGCGTTAAACCCTCCTGCCGCGCCACGGGCTACAGTCCCGTTCAGTGACAAAAAAACACCTTTCCAGTTACATAACAACCACATGGCTGCACCTGAACACTTAACAGTGAATTAAATTCACCATAGTGGTTAAAAGTTGTCGTTTGTTGCAGTGCGGAAAAATACCTATTATGGCTCCATACAAAGACGCACCAGCCCAAGGAGTCACCCATGAGCCACAACATCGAAAACCCTACCCTGACTGAACTGCTCGAGCGCATTGACCTGTCCAGCATGAGCGACGTTGAAGTGGTTCGCCTGCGCGCCGAAGCGGCCCGTGCTGAATTCATCTCCAACGCCCTGCACAGCCTGATTGGCAAGATCAAGTCACTGTTCAGTGATCGCAAGACCACCGCTGCAGCGGGTGTCAGCCACGCCTGATCAGGCGCTGGCTCACCCCTGAGCAAGACCGCAATACCCTGCTTTCACCGCCCTGCCAGCAAGCGGGCATCGGCCACCGGTTTCTGCCACAGCCAGTGGCAACCGCCGCAATGCGGCAGCGGCTTCACAGTCGCGATCCCCGGTTTCGGCTGTACAGACTGGACTGTCTAGGCGCTCAGATACTTTCGCAGAAAGGCGACATTGCGCCGGAAATAGGCATCCAGGATAAAGTCGAAGCGTGAAAACGCCATCACGAAAAAGAAGATGAAGCGCACCCGCTTGCGGGATATCTTCACCTTTTTCCTGTGGCCCAGAGCAGACCGGTCCTTGTTGATCTGTTTCAGCGTTGCTACGGCAAAGAACAGCGGCAGCAGGCAAAAGCCCCGTACCGTGCACTCCTTGCGCGGAATATGTCGCACATACTCGAACGAATCCACGATGTAATCCAGGCAACGGCGCGACATTTCCCGCAGCGGCGCCTGATCGTCTGCCCTCTGATCCACACAGGAGTCTGGCCAGAAAACAATGCCACGCGCACTGTCGGTCGCGTAGTCGTTGATGATATTCACGTACTGCAAGGCCAGGCCAAAGGCCACGGCATTATTCTGCAACTGCACCAGCGCCCCGGCTGGAATATCCATTTCCTCGGAAAAGACCGCGGTCAGCAGCTCGCCCACAACGCCTGCGACGTAATAGCAGTAGTCATCCAGCTGGCTGAAATTCTCGATCGACTCGCCCCTTCCCTCCAGCTTGACGCAATACCGCAGCATGCCATCGGCCATGATAAACACATGCTTTTTCAGTATGTCGCGGATATTGCGGGGAAAGGCGTCGTACTCACCGAGTACCCGCTGAAAGTTAAGCGCCAGCTCGCGCTCGTCGTCGCTGCTGTCGAGCGATGCCACAAAGTGTTGCCAGCCCGCCTCGGGGACGCCTGCAGTCAGCGAATCCTTGAACAGCGCAAAGCCCTGGGCCTTGGCATCCACACCCAGGGCGGGGTCATCTTCGATGGTATCGGCAATACGGCACAGCAGGTAGGCCACACAGACATAGTCCCTGATGGGGTTGCGCAGCGCGACGGTATTAACATAGAAGCTGCGCGAAACCTTCCTTAAAGCCTGGTAGCAGAAGTCTCGCGCCGGTGAGTTCTTGTTTTTCATATAACGCTGAGTTACCTACAGATCGACGACGGCTGCGGATGGGGCCTGTGTCCTGTCCGTGCACTGGACAATGGGGGTACAAACGCCTCCATACGGGCCCTGTGAGTCTACCGGCTTCGGCATTTGCTGTCCAAATCCGGCGCAGAAAACCCTACGTCAGACAATCACTTGCGCGCGCCCGGCGGGAAACCGGGCGAGAGCAGAAACGGCAGAACAGGGAAAGCGGCAACTGGCGGGTCAGAAAATCCACGCCAGCATGAGCCAGATCACCACGAAGAAACTGGCAAAGCCTGCCAGCATAAACTGAATCTCGCCGATAAAGCCGTCACCGGCGGCGATGGCGAACACCACCATCAGGGCGATGGTGACGAAAAAGGAAATGACCGCCGCATCCTTGAGGCCAAGGCCGGGCTCCAGGCTGACACGGCTGATTTCCGCCAGCTGGGGCAACAGCAATAGCCCCGCGCCCAGCAGCAGAACCAGCAGCACGACAATCGCGATCGCCAGGGTGCGGGCTGCGCGCTTGTCCCTTGAATCCGAATCGCCGGCCATGGTTCTCAGGCTTCCTGCCGTGCTTTGATCAGTTCACGCAGACGGTGCGGGTCCGGCAGGCCGGCCACTTCCATTTCGGCTTCGTCGCCGGCGGTGTAGATGGCAATCTTGCCAACGCCGAAAATACGATTGAAGAACGACTGGTAAACATTCACGGTGCGCACACTGCTCAGGGCAAGCTCGGTACGGTCCTTGCTCAGCAGGCCGCGCTCCAGCACCAGGTCATTGCCCACCAGCTCCAGCTGGGTGGATTTGCACTTGAGGTACCAGGCCAGCAGGATAATGATGCCGACCCCGACCGGGATCAGCAGAATCGACAACAGAAAGCCCAGCGGGTTGTTTTTGAACATCGCCGGATGTTCTGAATACTTGACGTCCATCAGGTCTCTTTCCCTTTTACAGCGACCCGGCCCCGTGCCCGATCCTATGCGCAGCTTCGCAGATGCGTTGTTGCGAAGCAACGCTCCCGGCCTCGCGGCCAGGCGAAGCGCCGATTGTCACCAGTGGCCTCTGAACCTGCCATTAATCGAATGCCGGGCTCCAGGGGTGAGGAGCAAGGAGCAAGCAAAAAGGGGCAAGGGGCAGGGAGAAAGGTGAAAGGTGAAAACTCAGCGTCCACCCGCCAGCGATGACTGGCTGTTAACTTCGCTGACCTGGTCATTCAGGGTCCAGAAATCGTAAATCACGCCGATCAGCAGCAAACCGCCGGTAAGCAGGTAGACCAGGCCACTGAGCCACTTGCCCATGTAAAACCGGTGCAGACCGAAAATGCCCAGGAAAGTCAGCAGGATCCAGGCGATATTGTAGTTGGTGTCACCGTTGCGGTAACGGATGTCTGCGCTGCGATCCATGGAGGGAATCAGGAACAGGTCCACAATCCAGCCGATCAGGAACAGCCCCAGGGTGAAGAAGTACAGGGTGCCGCTCACCGGGCGGCCGAAATAGAAGCGGTGCGCCCCCATGAAGCCGAAGATCCACAGGATGTAACCCATCAGTTTGCTGTGGCTGTTGGTCGAAATGGCACTCATGGGGTTATCCCTTTGCGTTCGTTTAATGTAAGCAGGCTGCTGCACAGCGCGGCCAGGGCCGCTAAAGCCCGTAGCGCTCTATTTTCTTTAACAACCCCTGGCGAGACAACCCCAGCGTGGCGGCGGCATGGGTGCGGTTGTCATCATGACGGCGCAGCGCCTCGCGAATCAGCCGGATTTCCAGCGCCCGCACCTGTTCATCCAGGGGGGCATCGGATGCCGGTACCGCGGCACCCGCCTGCTGCACACCGGGGTGCAGCAGCGCCACATCGTCCAGCGTTACCCGCCCGCCGCGACTCAGGGCACAGATGCTTTCGAGCGTGTTGCGCAGTTCCCTCACATTGCCGGGCCAGTGCCTGCGAATCAGCCAGTCGAGCACGGCGGGATCCAGCAGCAGCTCGGGTGCCCCGCTATCGGTGGCCTGCTGTTGCAGGAAGTGGCGCACCAGCAGGGCCACATCCTCGGTACGCTCGTTCAGGGGCGCCGTTTCGATGGTCACCCCCTTGATGCGGTAGTACAGGTCTTCGCGAAACTCGCCCCGCGCCACCCTGTCGGGCAGGTTGGCATTGGTGGCCGAGACAACCCGCACATTGATCTGCTGCTGGCTGCGCCCGCCCACCGGATAGAAGGTGCCTTCCTGCAGCACTCGCAGCAGCTTGACCTGCATCGGCAACGGCATCTCGCCGATTTCATCCAGGAACAGGGTACCGCCATCGGCCAGCTTCAGCAGGCCGTCACGGTCACGGTCCGCACCGGTAAAGGCTCCGCGCACATGCCCAAACAGCTCGCTTTCCAGCAGGTCCGCCGGAATGGCGCCGCAGTGCACCGAAATAAAGGGCCCGCCGGCACGCAGACTCAGGTCGTGCAGCGCCCGGGAGATGACCTCCTTGCCGGTGCCCGAAGGCCCGGTCACCAGCACCCGCGCGTCGGTGGGGGCGATCCGTTCCACCAGCGCACGGATGGCGGTCATGGACGGCGAACTGCCGATCAGCCTGGCCAGCGGCGAAGCCTCCCGCGGCGCCTGTTTGAGTTGCTGCAACTCGCGGCTCAGCTGATGCTTGGTCACCGCCCGCTTGACCACCACCGCCAGCATGTCCGGGTCCAGCGGTTTGGCGAGGAAGTCCCAGGCGCCCTGGGCGATCGCCTCCAGCGCCAGGGTGCGGTCCCCATGGCCGGTCATGATGATCACCGGCCGGTCGGCGAACTCCGGCAGTGCCGCCAGGGTATCGGCGGGATCAAACTGTGGCGGCAACGACAGGTCCAGCAGCAGCAGGTCCGGGTCAAACGCCTGCAGCAGGCTGCGGGCCTCGTCCAGGCTGGCACCGCCGCGCACCTCGTAACCGGCATTGCCGAGCCACTGTTCGCACAGCGACCGAAAGGCGGGTTCATCGTCGATCAGCAGAATGCGGGGCTTGTTGACGGCGTCGCTCATGCTGCGGCCTCCTCGGGGAAATTCAGTTCAAAGGTGACCGGCCAGCCCAGATCCTCGCGCAGACTGACGCTGCCACCGTGTGCATCCATGATGCGGCGCACGATGGCCAGCCCCAGGCCGCTACCGCCGGCGCGACGGCTCACGAAAGGATGGAACAGGGTGGCGTGCAGGGCGGCATCGATGGCCGGGCCATTGTTGTGGATGCGAATCAGGCGGCCCGTGGCGTCACAATCGATACGGATCAGGCTGCCGGGCTGGTTGCGCACGAAGCTCAGGGCATTTTCAATCAGGTTGGTAAACACCTGCTGCAGCCGGTGCGGGTCGGCAGTAAGCAGCAGCCCGGCCGGGATATCGCTGTCGAAGCGGGTTTGCTGCCAGTCGAACAGCCCCGCCATGCTGTCGACCATGGCCGGCAGCAGCACCGGCTGGCGGTGCAACTCCAGCCGGCCGGAATACAGCAGCAGGTCCGAAATCTGCCGATCGGCGCGCGCAAGCTGGCCCTGTATCAGGCTGCGCCGCTCTGCCGGCAGGTCCGCCGTGGCCATGGAGATCACGTTCAGGGGATTGCGTAGCTCATGGGCCATCACCGCCGACAGGCTGCCCAGCTCCACCAGGTGCTCACTGGCCAGGCGGCGGCGCTCGGCCTCGGCCAGCTGCAGGGAGCGCTCCAGCAGGCCACAGCTGGTGGACAGCAGGGACCCGAACACCTCGCCGGTCAGGCGCAGGCCGGGCTTGAGGTCCTCCCAGCCCTGCAGACGAAAGCGCCAGCCCCGGGCCTGGTGCTGGCACAGGATGCTGAGTTCACCCTCACAGTACAGCGGCAGGCCTGCGCCCTCGTGCTGCAGCTGGATATGCACGCGCTGACGCACCTGGGCGGAGATCAGCTCGACGGCCCGGGCCTGCAAGCCCTGCCAGCTTTCCTCCTGCTTTAGCTGGTTCAGCCAGCGTTCCAGCAGGGACTCGTCCAGCCGCATGCCGGGATAGATCAGCAGTCCCGACAGGGTTGTCAGCGGGCCGCGCAACGACAGGGCCACCGCCACCGCCAGCAGTGCGCAGAGCCACAGCTGCCATAACGGCACCGCGGCAAGCTGGACCAGCCCAAAGTGGGCGGACAAGGCCCCCAGCAGCGCCATCACGCCCAGCAGCACCAGCATCAGCACCAGCCAGGGCAAGGTACGCTTGGCGAAGTCGTTGGCCTCCAGAATCTGGTAGCGCACCACGCCGTACACCAGCAGCACCACGTAGCTGGGCAGCAGCAACATCGGGTAGGGGTACCAGTCGAACCCCAGCGACGGAAAGATAAAACTGGTGGCCAGCAGCAGCCCCCAGGCACCGGCACCGAACATCGCCACGATGGAGCGGCGCAGGTTGCCCCGGTGTACGCTCAGGCCCCACACCAGCACCAGATGCGCCAGCACCCCAACCACCACGGTGTAGGCAATATTGACCCAGCCCAGGCCCCGAAACACGAAGAAGTCACTGAAGGGCCCCAGCGCGACCACGGTGCCCCCGGGGCCATCCCAGCTGAGCAGAATCACCGCCACGCTGGCGCTGTAGATCGCCACGATATGCTGGCTCAGCCACAGCAGCCAGGCCGGCGCGCGGGACTGCTGTGGCCGTACAAAGCGCAGCGCGAAATGCAGGAAGAAGGTCGGCATCAGCGGATTGGCCAGGATCAGCAGCACACCGGCCAGGTGCCAGCCTTGCTGAATCGCGATATGCCCGGCGCACCAGAGCGCCATCATCAGACCAAAGCCCGCCAGCGCCTGCAGACTGCGCCTTTTGCGCGCCTGCAGCAGCAGCCAGCCCGACACCAGCAGGGCGCAACCGCTGGTCACCAGCATCATGAGTTCGAACGCGATTATCCAGTTCATCAGCCGTCAACACCGTTTACAGACAAGGGACATCAACTGTCCACAAGGTTTACACCTGGGCGCAATAATCCCCCCTCGATTGACCGAAATCAAGGTGTTCAGCCCTTTCTTGATGTTGGCATGGGTTCTGCATCAGGTTCTGCATGAGTACCGACATCAAGTGATGCCTAACAATCGACTGCCGGAGAGACACCCATGAACCTGCCCGCCCTGATGACCGAGTTTCTGATGTTTGCCGCCGTTCTCGGCATTGCCTGCGCGCCGGCCCTGATGCAGCATCTGCGCACGCGTACAGGACGCAGCCATGGAGCTTGATGCCGCCCTGCTGTCGCGGCTGCAGTTCGCGTTCACCGTCAGCTTTCATATCCTGTTCCCGTCCGTGACCATTGGTCTGGCGACCTTTATCGCCATCTGGGAAGGGCTCTGGCTGAAAACCCGTAACCCGGTCTACCTGCAGCTGGCCAAGTTCTGGATCAAGCCCTTCGCCATTACCTTTGGCATGGGGGTGGTGTCCGGCATCGTGCTGTCCTACGAGTTCGGAACCAACTTCTCCGAGTTTTCCCGTATCGTCGGCCCGGTACTGGGGCCCTTGATGGCCTACGAGGTGCTGACCGCCTTCTTCCTGGAAGCCGGTTTTCTCGGGGTCATGCTGTTCGGCTGGCAGCGGGTCAGTGAAAAAATGCACTTCTTCGCCACCTGCGTCGTCGCCCTGGGGACCTGGATCTCGGCCTTCTGGATCATCGCCGCCAACTCCTGGATGCAGACCCCGGCGGGCCATGAAATCGTCGATGGCGTGTTTCAGGTCTCCAGCTGGATGGAGGTGATTTTCAACCCGTCCATGCCCTACCGCCTGGCGCACATGCTGCTGGCGGCGCTGATCACCGGCACCTTCGTCGTGGCCGGTGTCTGCGCCTGGTACCTGCTGCGGCGCCAGCACCAGCCCATGGCACGCAAGGGTTTTTCGATGGCGCTCTGGTTCGCCCTGGTACTGGCACCGCTGCAGGCCTTTGTCGGTGACCTGCACGGCCTGAACGTGAAGGAGTACCAGCCCATCAAGCTGGCGGCCATGGAAGGGATCTGGCCGGAAACGGAAGCCGGTGCGCCGCTGCTGCTGTTTGCCCTGCCCAGCCGGCAGGACGAAACCAACCACTTCGAGATCGCCATACCCAAGCTCGCCAGCCTGATCCTGACCCACGAGCTGGATGGCGAACTGCAGGGACTCAAGTCCGTGCCGCCGGAAGATCGCCCCCCCGTGGCGGTGGTGTTTTTCAGCTTCCGCATCATGGTGGGCCTGGGTGTGCTGATGATCGCCGTGGCGCTCTATGGCCTCTGGCTGCGCCGGGGCGAACGCCTGTACAGCTCGAAACTGCTGCTGCGCGCCTGCACCCTGCTGACACCCGCCGGGGTACTGGCCACGCTGGCGGGCTGGTACGTGGTGGAAGTCGGGCGCCAGCCCTGGCTGGTGACAGGCCTGGTACGCACCATGGAAGTAGTGTCACCGCTGCCGGCCGAACGGGTGTTGTTCTCCCTGAGCCTGTTCGTGATCACCTATACCCTGCTGCTGGGCGTGTATCTGTATTTCATGCGCAAGCTGATCCGCAAGGGGCCGCCGGACTTCGCCGCCCTGCCGGAACAGCTGATCGGTACCCATGCACCGGGCTATGCCCTGGCCTGGGTCAAACAGCTTGATGTTCACGAGAAGGTGCACTGATGGAACTGGCTTTTTTCTACTTCCTGCTGCTGGGCTTTGCCATCCTCATGTACGTGATACTGGACGGTTTCGACCTGGGACTGGGTATCCTCTACCCCTGGTTCGACGACGAACCCCAGCGTGATCACATGATGCGTTCCATCTCCCATGTCTGGGACGGCAACGAGACCTGGCTGGTGTTCGGCGGCGTAATCCTGTTTGGCGCCTTCCCGCTGGCCTACGCCACCATTCTCTCGACCCTCTATGTGCCCATCATGATCATGCTGATCGCACTGATCTTTCGCGGTGTGGCCTTTGAGTACCGCTTCAAAGCCCACCGCTCCAAACCCTGGTGGGACAAGGCCTTTGCCATCGGTTCCACCGTGGCGGCCTTTTGCCAGGGCCTGATGCTGGGTGCGCTGGTCCAGGGTGTGGATAGCGATGCCATCGACGGCTCCAGTCTCGACTGGCTCTCGCCCTTCGCCGTGCTGACGGCCTTCTCGGTCATGGCCGGCTACGCCCTGCTGGCCTGCTGCTACCTGAGCATGAAAAGCCGTGGCCTGATCCGCGCCCGCGCCGCCCGCCTGGGCCGGCGCCTGGTGGTGGCGGTGCTGGTTGCCATGGCACTGGTGAGCCTCTGGACCCTGGTAGAAGCGCCGGAAATTCGCGCCCGCTGGTTCGATGGCTACCACCTGCTGCTGCTGAGCCCGTTGCCACTGCTGAGCCTGGCTGCCGGCTGGCTGCTGTTCCATGACCTGGGAGACAAGCAACATGAGCAGCGACCCTTCTTTCTTGCCGTGGCGCTGTTCGTACTCGCCTTCGCCGGCCTGGTGGTGGGCCTGTTTCCCTACCTGGTGCCGCGCCAGCTCACCTTCTGGCAAAGCCAGGCACCGGTTTCGAGCCTGAAATTCATGCTGCCCGGCGTGCTGATCTTCGTACCCCTGATCTGCGCCTATACATTCTGGGGCTACCGCATTTTCAGCGGCAAGGTGGAGGATTTCGAGGAGGGCTACTAAGCCGGATCAGCGTTTCACTGTTATCACCCTGGCTTGCCGTGCGACATACTCTGGCTAAGCACCCGCCAGCCCCCTACGCCTGGGCTGGCGGTTTTTTTCCCGCTGCAATCAACGCACAGGCAAGGCCGTGCAGTCACATCACCTGGAGGTCCACCCGATGAACACCCCGAGCCCTGACACCCAGAGCCCGTCGCCGGCCCGCCAGCAACCCGCTTCGAGCTGGCGTGGTTTTGCCCTGTGTTACGGTGCGGGTCTGGCGCTGCTGCTGGTCACCAGCGGTGTCATCAAGCTCGCCTTCGCGGCCCTGGGCTAAGACCCCGCAGCCTCCTCACCGCGCCCTCACCCCTGCCTTTGAACTTCCTGCTGCCCGATCCCCCTGATCACGCTGTTTTCCCGCACCGAAGCCGTTATAATTATGCATTCCTGATACCGGCTGACAGCGCAAGTCTGCGCTGCCCGATACCGTGGCCCCTGGCAGACAGCGTCCCGCCATAGTCCCGGGACAGATCAAAACAAGAGATGGCTGACATGACCACGAGTAACCTGACCCGCAAGAAGACGTCGATGAAACGGCGCTCGCTGCACGAAGAAATTTCCGACCACCTGCGTTCGATGATCATCGAGGGCGAGCTGCCCGAAGGCGATCGTATCGACGAAAGCGCCCTGTGCGAACAGCTGGAGATCTCCCGCACGCCACTGCGTGAAGCCCTCAAGGTCCTGCACTCCGAAGGCCTGGTCTCCATCGAACCCAACCGCGGCGCCCGGGTAGCGGTACTGACACCGGAAGAATTTGCCGAGCTGTTCGAGCTGATCGGCGGGCTGGAGCGCATGGCGGCGGAACTGGCGGCCCTGCGCGCCACCGACAGCGAACTGAAGAAACTGGCGCAGATGCAAAGCCGCCTCGAATCCCTCTACAGCGAAGGCGATCGCCACAACTACTTCGAGCTCAACCAGGATATCCATCGCATGATCATTGCGATGTCCCGCAACAGCACCCTCACCAGCCTGCACGAGCAGCTACTGATGCGCGCCAGCCGCGGCCGCTACATGGCCATCGGTACGGAGGATCGCTGGGAAGAGTCGGTGCAGGAACACCAGGCACTGCTCGATGCACTGAAGGCGAAAGACAGCGAAAAAGCCGGTGAAATCATGCTGGAACATGTGCGCCACACCGGTGACTGCGCGGTGAACGCACTGAAACAGAAGAAGGCGGTGTAACGACTGCGCGCTCTACCCGGCGCTGCGGGATAGCGACGAGCACCCGGGTGCCTTTATGCCACGGACGCGGAACATCCTGCTGCCGTTGCAGCCCTGGCAGGCGCTGGCAAAACTGCCTGCCAGGCAGGCACAAAAACCTCCCAGGCTAGACCTTCAGCCGGGATCCCCTGACCACAGCGCCGGTTCTGCGACTCAGCCGTCTGTCGCGCACCGCCGTTACCTTGTCCTGGATTACTGCGGGACTGGCAGCGGTATCGACCGCACCCAGGGTGCTCATGGCCGTTTCTGCCTTGCAGACATAGCGCGGCTTGCTAAGGGAACTGATGCGGGCGCCGGCCTTGCCGGGCCGGCCACTGGCACGCAGGGCGGGACTGTTGATTTTGCGTCTGCTCATAATGAATCAGTAAAGTCAGAAGATAAAGACAGGCAAATGTAAGTTCTAAACGCCAAAAACTCAAGTAAACATCTGTCTATTTTTCAATCTGATTGCACTTGCCTCCGGCTGTCTCGGGTCAGTGCCGTGCCAGTCATTGCCCAGGATGCCCGGCTGCCAGGCCCTGGCGCGGCGAAGACCTGTCTTAAAGTCGAAAGCCTGCAGACGACAGCGGCCGGCGGCACCCCGGGCGCACTCATCCGGGTGGGGCCATCGCCACTGTCGTGCAGGGGTTTGAACATCCGCGGCAACGCGCTCAAGACCGCAATAATAATGGCCGCCATAAAGCGCACCATAAAGCGCAAGAGGCTATGCACGGCCGCGCTGCGACCTGCCACTGGCGGCGTCGGCGCACCTTTCTGTGCCGCTTCCCAGGCGGCGAGAATTTATCTGCAGGCGGGGCTAGGCAGGCGCAGAATGCCGGTATAGGCTAGCCTCACGATCACCCTCAGGTGATCCGCGTCGCTCGGACGGTTCCGGGCGCTTACGTGCAAAGAGACTGCCATGACCCAGGATACATCCGTACCACCGGTGCACCATTTTACCCGCATCGAACGCCTGCCCCCTTACGTGTTCAATATCACCGCCGAACTCAAGATGGCGGCACGCCGCCGCGGCGAAGACATCATCGACTTCAGCATGGGCAACCCCGATGGCCCAACACCGCCGCATATCGTGGAAAAGCTCTGTACCGTGGCCAAGCGTGAAAACACCCACGGCTACTCCACCTCCCGGGGCATCCCGCGGCTGCGCCGGGCGATATCGCGCTGGTACGCCGAGCGCTACCAGGTGGAGATCGATCCTGAAGAGGAAGCGATCGTCACCATCGGCTCGAAAGAAGGCCTGGCGCACCTGATGCTGGCGACCGTCGATCATGGCGATACGGTGCTGGTGCCCAACCCCAGTTACCCGATCCATATCTACGGCGCGGTGATCGCCGGCGCCCAGGTACGCTCCGTACCGCTGATCCCCGGCGTCGATTTCTTCGTCGAACTGGAGCGGGCGATCCGGGAAAGCATTCCCAAGCCCAAGATGATCATCCTCGGTTTCCCGTCCAACCCCACGGCCCAGTGTGTCGAGCTGGACTTTTTCGAGCGGGTGGTGGCGCTGGCGCGCCAGTACGGCGTGCTGGTGGTGCACGACCTGGCCTATGCCGATATCGTCTACGACGGCTGGAAGGCACCCTCGATCATGCAGGTACCGGGCGCCAAGGACATCGCGGTGGAATTCTTCACGCTTTCCAAGAGCTACAACATGGCCGGCTGGCGAATCGGTTTCATGGTCGGCAACCGCGAGCTGGTGAATGCGCTGGGGCGCATCAAGAGCTATCACGATTACGGCACCTTCACCCCGCTGCAGGTGGCCGCGATCGAAGCGCTGGAAGGCGATCAGCAATGCGTGCTCGATATCGCCGAGCAATATCGGCTGCGCCGCAATGCCCTGGTGAAGGGACTGCATGAGGCGGGCTGGATGGTGGATATTCCCAAGGCATCGATGTACGTCTGGGCCCGGATACCCGAACCCTACCGTGCCCTGGGATCACTCGAATTTGCCAAGAAACTGCTGAGCGATGCCAAGGTCTGCGTCTCGCCCGGCATTGGCTTTGGTGACTACGGTGACGACTATGTGCGCTTCGCCCTGATCGAGAACCAGAACCGCATCCGCCAGGCGGTGCGGGGCATCAAGTCCATGCTGCGTGCCGATGGGCTGATCCAGCCTGTGGCGACAGCGCCCGCCAGCCCTGGCACCAAACAGCCCGCCAACAGCTAGGCCGGCTCTGCGGCCAGGGGTGCGCCCGCTGGCCCGGCGGCGCCGCTAGGATTCTGCCGGGGTTTGTACTTCAGCCGAATCGCTGGCGTCGGCACTCAAACTGGCGCCGGTGTCCTGGCTGCCAGCCTCGGCCCGCTGGGCCTTGGAGATGTAGCGCGGCTTGTGGCCGGGGTTCAGTTTGGCGTTGGCCTTCTTGGCTTTCTTGCTGAGGATCTGGTTGATTTTCTTGCGTCGGTTCATGCGAAATCGGGTCTTTCCAGGTAGTAAGGAGGCGCAATGTAAGGCCTGTACACAAAATATACAAGCCAGGCAGGCACTGCCCCCGATAAACAGCCACTGGTGCCCGCCCCCTGACGGCCTGACGCCAGCCGCAAAAGGCCGCTGCCAGTGGGCACAAGGGCCATCCTTAACAAGCTTCAGAGGTCCGGCATGGCCATTCGCTGGGATATATTTTGCAGCGTGATCGACAACTTCGGTGACATCGGCGTCAGCTGGCGCCTGGCGCGGCAGCTGGTGGCCGAGCACGGGCAGGATGTGCGCCTCTGGGTTGATGACCTCGACAGCTTCTGTCGCCTGTGCCCCCAGGCCAGCCCCCAGGCTGCCCAGCAGTGCCTGGACGGCGTGGCCATACACCACTGGCCCCGCGACTGGCAGCCGGTCGCTGCGGCGGATGTGGTGATCGAGGCCTTCGCCTGTACGCTGCCAGAGCGCTATATAGAGGCGATGGCCCGGCGGCCGCGGCCCTCCCTGTGGCTGAACCTGGAATACCTCAGTGCCGAAGACTGGGTGGGCGGCTGCCACGGCCTGCCCTCGCTGCAGCCCAAAGGCCTGCAAAAGTTCTTCTTCTTTCCGGGCTTTACCCGGGATACCGGTGGCCTGGTGCGCGAAGCCGGTTTGATACAGCAGCGCCGGTGTTTTCAATCAGGCGCCGGCGAGAAAGAGCGCTTTTTAAAAACCCTTGGCATAACACCAGAAAAAAACAGCCGGCGGGTTTCGCTCTTTGCCTATGAAAACAAAAACCTTTTTAACTGGCTCGATGCCATGGCCGGCAGTAATACCCCCACCCTGCTGCTGGTACCCGAGGGCAGCATTATTGCCAAACTGCAAGAATGGCTCGCCATAAAGCAATTATCGATAGGGGATATTCAGCGCCGTGGCGCCGTAACGCTGCAGGTACTGCCGTTTTTAAGCCAGCCCGATTACGACCGTCTTTTATGGAGCTGTGATTTAAATGCCGTGCGCGGCGAAGATTCCTTTGTGCGCGCCCAGTGGGCCGCCAGACCGCTGCTGTGGCAGATTTACCCGCAGGCGGAAAACGCCCACCTGGACAAGCTGGCAGCCTTCCTGGAGCTTTACTGCCAGGGCCTGAGCCCCGGGGCCTGCAGCGCATTCAAGGCACTCTGGCACAGCTGGAACGGCAGCGCCGCAACCGGCGCCCATGCGCCCGAAAACCCGGCTCAGAACATGGCCCAATGCTGGCAAGACATTCAGCAACACTGGCCCGAACTTGAGGCCCACAGCGCCACCTGGTGCGACACACTTTGTGCCCAGGAAAATATTTCAACGGCCCTAGTGCAGTTTTATCGAAAATGGCTATGATGCGTTTCCTGGATATCTATCTATATTCTCGCTCTGGAAAACCCCATGAAAACCGCACAAGAAATGAAACCCAACAGTGTGGCTCTGATCGACAGCCAGCCCTGGCTGATACAAAAGGCCGAATTTACCAAATCGGGTCGTAACAGCGCCATTGTCAAAATGAAGCTGAAAAACCTGCTGACCGGTTCCTCCACCGAGACCGTGTACAAGGCCGACGATAAAATGGAGCAGGTCATCCTCGATCGCATCGATGTCACCTACTCCTACGCCGCCGATTCGGTTTACGTGTTCATGGACGCAGAGTACAACCAGTACGAACTCAACGCCGAAGACCTCGAAAGCGTGCTGCCGTTCATCGTTGAAGGCATGAACGACACCTGCACCGCCGTCTTCTTTGAAGGCAAGGTCATTTCCGTCGACCTGCCCACCAACATCGTGCGCCAGCTGACCTACACCGAAGGCTCCGCCCGCGGCGACACCTCCGGCAAGGTGATGAAGGTTGCCCGCCTCGCCAACGGCACCGAAATCAAGGTGGCGGACTTCTGCGACACCGACGACTGGATCGAAATCGATACCCGTACCGGCGAGTACAAGTCCCGCGCCAAGGCGCCGGCCTGAGGCAAGGCGCCCTTTGCCACCAAAGAGCCCTGGAAACCCGGCCTGCGTGCCGGGTTTTTTATGGTCTGCTCAAAGGTTTCCCGCCAAAGCCTGCGGTAGGCGTAGGAGTCGCGCCCCGCGACGAAGCCTTTGCGCTTGGACGGGGACTCTTATCTGCCCAAAGGAGGATAAGAGCCGCACTGAAATTTGGTCGCCAGTCCATCGTTGACGGTACCAAGCCTGTGCAGCGGACAGTCCCTGTTGTACCATCCATCAATCCGCCGTCATTCAGTAACCAGGAAATAGACGGTCAGCAGGCATAGCACCGGATGCGCCCTGCAACCAAACACCGCCAGGCGCACCGGCAAACAGAGCCCCGCGCCCGGCATACATGGCAAAGCAGCACCACAATCGTCAGCCGAGCACGGAAGCCAGGCCAGGTGTACATTACCCCACTCCCCTTCCGCACTCCCTGACCCGCGCCCAGCGCCTCTAGCATTCCATAACAATGCGGGCGGTAGCGGGGTTTTTCGGTTTGATCGTGATTCGTTATCTGTTTTGGAAGAAAGTAAAAGACAAGACCTGCCCCTTTGACCTTTTAGGCATTTTCAGCGTGAATACTTCTAAATGTTAAATTAATTCTAGAGCCTTTTACTTTCTTTCGCTTGGGCACGGAGTGTTGCCAGAAATGCTGAGTCTCTCCACGCATGATTAATAACGTACCATGCTTCAATGGGATCACAATTTTTTTTGAGGGGTCGTCATTTCTTCTAAGAACAAAGTCACGAGTTTCACCAAAGTTTACCGAAGCAATGACTGGATTTAAACCTAACTCTTTTTCATCGTCAGCATGCCAGCTCAGGTAATCCTCCCCGTCTCTATACCAATTTAGGAGGACGCTATTGAACGTTGTTTTGGCCACTCTCTCTACTTCATTCTTTATATATACAAGACCTTTATTCCATGGATTTGGTTCAGAATTGATTCCTGAGTAAGTGTAATTATTACCGGAATCACCATACCATGACGTCAATCTTGGCAATGGAATCATTTTCCCATACATTCTTATTTTGTCATGCTTCCACTCAACGTTAAGAAAATTCAGCTTGTTAAGACTTTCGTCTTCGACTTCTCTCCACCTTGTAGACTTCCAGTCTAATGAGTCATTCTCTTGAAAGTACTCCAAGCTTCTATCGCTAATCTTTTTGCTAAAAAATTCCTCAGAAAATATGAAGTCTCCATTTGGAACATGGATGTAAAATACCCCCAAATTTTCATCCCACTCACAAGATGAATCTATATCTTCGGGAATATCAAATGAAGGGGAAATTTCATCTTTGTCTGAAAATAGATCCATTTTAAAACCCCGACTCGCGTTTAAATATAAATTTGAGCAAATACTTATTTCTCAATCAGTACATTATATCGTATAGACTTACGGAATATTGTAGCCCCAACTTTCCCGAAAATCTCATCTGGATAGGTCTCTCCGCAATGGTCTCTTTCTGTTGGTTCTACTATTTTTGGATTTTTCCCACCGACGGCTGAAATGAACTGATCGATCTTCCGAATTACTACATCTTGGGGACGATCATTTATGACTAATAGAGTTTTGTCGGATATGACTTCGGATATATGCTTGGCGACTTTCTCAATATCATTACTGTTAATTTCCGATAGTATATAAGACATCATGATCACATCAAAGGATTTGAAACTCTGTGTATTTATGGGTTTCTGAGTGATATCACGAACAACTTTTTTATACTTATACTCAATACCAGGTGAGTCATATAACTTTATCAGTTCTGGTGAAACATCATCCCAGTCTTCATGTATATCGACACGAAGAAACTTTATTTTATCGATATCGTTATCTTCATCAATATTCCTCAATATCCACTTCTTGAATCCCGCAATATCTGTTCCTGGCCCGCCACCAATTGAGGCCACTTTGATCCTAGATTTTTTTGATAGCTCTTCAGCATAGTCTCGGGGTGTTACTCTAAAAGCGCTATGAACTTCGCTTATATAGGTTGGGGCATATCGAGCCACATAGATCTTTCGCTTTTGAGCGCAAGTATAATCAATATTGACCTGCTCAAAATATGGCTTGCTACAGCACTCTATGCAATCATTGGCCGTAGGGTATTTAACGTCACAAGATTTGTGTGCATCGTAATCTATCTTTTTGTGAAACTTTTTAACTACGTCCATTACTTCCATGTTTAATATCCTAATTTGATTAATTACTCTTTAGTCAGTGCCTAACGTTTAAAGCAACGGCGCAGAATGCGTCCGCTGCCTTTTCTTGTTACATGCGGGTCAAGCGCTTGACCTGACTACATCTACCAGTTCTTCAAATGACTCATTGCCGAGATCATCGAGATAGCAGTTTATTGCAACTATCCTGAAGTAATCACTGTTTGAAGAAGCCTCCGCTGCCAAGCATTTAGTAAAACCATGATGGTCCGTGACGTCACGTAACTTCAATGTGTTGTCAACATCCATTCCAAAACTATCGCTTATCATTTTTTTAACTGATTCATTTTGGTATACCTCCTTCTCAGGCGGCATTGTTCCAGGAAATGAATATAGCTTTTCCTTAACACTGGAGCCTTTGTCTGCATCACGAACCGCTAGGCTTTGCTTTTCAATTTTATCCATTAGCTTAACCGCATTACGAACAGCTTTTGTATCACCAACGGGCTCGATATTAATTGCGTTTAATAGTGATTTATCAATTCGCCGAATCATTTCGGTTAGTAGAAGAGCTGCAAAATCATCCTCTACAAAAATAATCAACTCCTTCTTCTCGCCCAATGAAAGCATGGCCCGAGCCCTAGTTGAGGACAACCCTTCAAAGCTACTAACGCCATTGTGCTCGCGTAATAGCATCAATCTAGCGTCCGATGGCATTGCTTTCAGCATCCTATCGGAATGCGTAGTAAATACGATCTGGTGGTGCTTCCGATTGCAGACATCAATAAGATACTTTGCAAGCTCATATTCTGCATGCTCATGCAGTGATGTTTCTGGCTCCTCTATCACAAACAGACTATTGTCAGGTGCTCTCTCAAGCAGGTCTACCATATAGAAATTTCGTCCTTCACCGAATCCCATGTTGTTTTCTGAGTAATTTGCGCCAAAGCGAGATGCTATCCCTAGTTCGGCCTTATTCTTTCCATGCCTGATTCCTTGGAAATGCAATTTGTCATATTGCTGTCCCAATATACGACCAACTTTTATTTTTGTCTCATCTGGTATGTCCCGTTGCTCTGTAAGGGCAAATGAGTTTCCCCTGTAAATGCTTAAGTCTTTACGTTCAACTTTTGGTATATATACGGTAAATCCAATATAAAAACATTTCCTATGTGGTTGACGCTTATAGCCACTCCATTCCTTCTCGTTTCGCTTTACAGTTAGCTCCTGAGGTGAATCTTTATCATCAGTCTCATAGTGAAATATTACGTTTGCATCTACTTTAAATGGGTTTGGGTCTGCAGCTGAGGCAGGAAAGAAGTCTCTCACGTAGTATCTTTTGTAACCCTTCTCAACTTCGTCCGGCTTTTTATAGCCACTTAGGCATATTTGACCAATTGTACTTTTGCCGGCTCCATTTAGACCTGATATTGCAAGAATGGGATAAGTCATCTCTATTTCGAGGCCTTCTATTCCACGAAATCCATTGACTGTGATTTTCCTAATGGTTTCTCCAAAATTGGCATATCTATTGTCGAGGGAATATTTTTCCGCCAGCTGTTTTCTTGGATCAACCATTAATATTATCTCCGAATTCTGTCATGTAACATTTATATCGTAGCCTCAGAGGCTGTTTTACCCGAGGTCACTATTCCCTGATGATTTTTCGTCCAACCCGGGCGAAAAGTCAGCTAGCATCAGCCCGCAAGACCAGTTTCCCAATCGAGCTCAATCCGACAAAACGATCACCAAGCCTCATATCCACGTTTTTACACCATACTGCAACCAACTGATTTTAAAGCAGTATCAGCGCACCTTAGGCCACTTACCAAAATATCGGCCTGCAAAGCCGTTTATCCGGCCAGATCGGCCGAAAGCGCCTGAAAACAACGCTACCGCCCTACCAACGACGGCATGCCAGCTGCGCTATGGCGCAGGCTGCATCAGAGGAAACAGGGGAATTGAGGAATGAGGGCAGAAATTCACCCAGCCTGGCTTCCGATGCTCAGCTGACGATTTGCTTTATTGACCAGGCACCAATACTCCATGAGTGCCCAAGGCATAATGCCCAAAGCTGGGGCAAGTTGGAAGAGGCAAGGGAAAAGGTTAAACAACATCAGCGATGCTGAGTTCAGTCCAACGGCGTAACTGGCACTCCGGCATTGAGGCGGCCGGATATCAAGAGGCTCAGTACTACCACCAATACATCAGAACGGTTCTTGTTATCCCCCTATGAAGCCGGCGAGCACTGGGGTCATTTGGCGAGTTGGCCCGAAGGGGTGAGACAGGGACTGTCGAGCCGCAGATTAGGCACAGGATGTGCCGTTAGCTGCGCCCGCCAAATGATCTCAGAGCACAGCAAGGAGGCTTCTTTGGGGCGCGCTTCCTTTGCCCACTTTCCTTGTCGCGTAACAAGGAAAGTGGGTCGCCGAGAGGCGAAATACAGACTCGGAAAATTCCGCAGAAGCTTGGGCGGTGGTACGAACCTAGAATGATTTCACCTCTCCACGTATAGCAGCTATTTGCTATGGCGGCGTCCCGCCGCTCGGTGCCCATTACCACCAAGACATCAGAACGGCCACGCTCCCCCTTATGAAGCCTGCGAGCACTGGGGTCATTTTTCGAATTGGCCCGAAGGGGCGAGACAGGGACTGTCGAGCCGCAGATTAAGGACATGGATGTCCCGCTCTTCACCTTGACGGAAGTAGCGCCCGCTAAATGGTCTCAGAGCGCAGCGAACAGGCTTCACCGGGGCGCATTCTTTGAGGTAAAGAGCCTTGGTTACTTTCTTTGCGCGCGCAAAGAAAGTAACGCGCCAGCAAGGCGCAAAACATAACCCCAGACAACCACCGCACCACAGGTTTCTGCAGTCCTATCCAGTAACGAGCTCTACTCTCAAGCTTTACGTGATTAAAAACTATACAGTCAAACTAACCACCGAACATCAAAGCGGAAAACCCACCCTCGCCTCCCCCACGCCCTCAAACCTTCCCACCACCTCGGCTCCCGGCTCTACAAACTGCATTCCCGTCCAGGTGCCGGTTGTCACCAGGTCACCCTGCTTCAGACCGCCGTTGCGCCCGGTCAGGTGGTTTGCCGTCCAGTGCACTAGGTGCATCGGATCACCCACCGAATGGGCGCCCTGGCCCCGCACCAGCACCTTGCCATCGACGATCAGCTCACCGGCAAGCGTTGCCGGGTCCAGAGCGCGCCAGTCCTGCACGCCATTGCCGACGATCAGTGCGGCATTGATCTGGTTGTCCGCCAGCTTCCACAGCTCGGCACAGGTTTTCCAGGCTTTCAGGCGGGTATCCACCACCTCGATCACCACGTACACGCCTTCCACGGCGGCGGCCACTTCATCCACGCTGTAGGGCTGTGCCCGGGGCGGCAGGTCCTGGCTGAAGCGGTACGCCAGCTCCACCTCGATACCGATCATGTGCAGTTTTTCGGCCGGGACAAGGGTGGGCGAATCGCTGACTACCGACTCGAAGATAGGCGCGGCATAGGGCTCGGTGTCCAGGTTCGGGGCGCCGACCTTCCAGGTCCTGACCGGCGCACCGCAGCGGGCAGCGGCAACGATGGCCTGGATGGCGTAGGCATCGGCCTTGCTTTGGGGTTCCAGCGCCGGCGGCAGGTCTTCGATCTGCTGGCCGCTGCGGTAGGCCTGCAGAAAGAGCTCGGCGGCCTGTTCGACCTGGGTTTGGGTGAGTGACATATAAAAATCCTGTAAATAAAGGTGCAAGGAACAAGGTTAAAGGGAAAGCCCAAAAATCGGCTACGCCGGCCAGCGGGGCGCGCCGCGTTCAGCCAGGGCGCGGGCCTCGTAGGCTTCAGCCAGGTCGAGCAGATCCCGGTCGCTGCCATACGAGCCCACCAGCTGGAAGCCGATGGGCAGGCCGCTGGCCGATGGCGCACAGGGCAGGTTGATGGCCGGGTGGCCGCAGGTATTGACCCAGTTGGTATAGAGGGCATGGCCCCGGGGCCCGACTTCGCGGCCATCGATATGATCGGGGTACGGCGTGGCCGCGGGCCAGGGCAGTGCCGCCGCCGAGGGCGTCATGATGATATCGATGTCGCCATAGGCCGCCGTGACTTCCGCCCGGAACTGATCAACGCTTTCCAGCGCCCGCAGGTAGGCCGGCGCGCCCACCGCAGCCCCCGCAGCCGCCATCTGCACAAAGCGCTCGGAGACCAGCTCTGCGGCCTGTGGATAAGTTTCAAACAGGGAGGCCACCCCCACCTGCCCCAGTACCGGCCAGAAGCTGTTGACGAAATCCAGGCTGAACGGCAGCGGCCCCTCCGTCACGCTATGGCCCAGGCCGCGCAGGGTTTCGCAGGCACCCGCCACGCTGGCGTCGATCTCCCGGTCCAGCGCATTACCCCCAAAATCCTTCACGTAAAGAATACGCAGCGGCTTTTGCATCCCGGCCCCGGCGGTTGCACCTTGGCCTGCGGCCTGGGCAGCCCCCAGCGACCTGCGGTCCCGGCCATCGGGCCCGGCGATCAGGTCGAACAGCAGCCTGGCATCGGCCACGCTGCGGGCGATGGGGCCTATGACCTCGAAATCCAGCAGGATCGGCGGCAGGCCGTCGCAGCGTGCCACTGCACCGATGGAGGGCTTGAGCCCTACCAGCCCGGTGTGCGATGCCGGCCGGCGAATGGAACCGCCGCCGTCGGTGCCGATGGCCAGCGGGCCCATGCCTGCGGCCACCGCCGCCACGGCGCCACCGCTGGAGCCCCCCGGGGTCAGTTCCGGGTTCCAGGGGTTGCGCGTCACGCCGAACAGCGGGTTGTCGGTGTAGCCCTCCAGGGTGAACTCCGGCACGTTGGTCTTGCCGAGGATCAGCATGCCGGCGCTGCGCATGCGCGCCACCGGCAGCTCGTCGACCCTGGGTACATGGTCCGCCAGCAGCCTGGAGCCCCAGCAGCAGGCCAGGTCCCGCACCTGGATATTGTCCTTCACCGTTACCGGCACGCCATCCAGCGCACTCAAAGGCTCTCCCGCTGCCCAGCGGGCGCTGCTGGCCCTGGCATCGGCCTGTACCTGCGGGTTGGCCGTGACGATGGCATTGAGCCGCGGGTTAAGCGCCGCGATGCGCTGCTCGATCGCCGCCAGTACCTGCAGCGGCGTCAGCGCGCCCCTGGCGTAGGCGGCACTGAGTGCCGCCGCACCCAGGCTGCAGATATCGGCGCTGTCGGGCGCGGCGCTCTGTTCAGGCTGTCCTGCCATGGGTCTCTCCTGTGAGTGGTGTAAAACGGGTTCGGTCATTGCCGCGCAATCAGTGCATCAGCTCGGGCAGCCAGAGCGCGATCTGCGGGAAGATCATCAGCGCCACGGTAAAGGCCAGCATCATCAGCATATAGGGTAATACACCCCACATGACTTCCTGAATGTTGCCGCCATCCTTGCGCACACTCTGCACCACGAAGAGGTTCATGCCCACCGGCGGCGTGATCATGCCCAGTTCGCACATCAGCACGATAAAGACACCGAACCAGATCGGGTCTACACCCATGGCCATCATGATGGGATAGGTAATGGGAATGGTCACCACCTGCATGGACAGTACATCCATAAACATGCCCAGGCACAGGTAGAACAGGATCAGTACCAGCAGCAGCCCGGTGGTGGACAACCCGAAGGAGACGACCCAGGCGGTGAGATCATCCACCACACCGGTCAGGCTGATGGTGAGGTTAAGGATAAAGGCGGCGGTGATGATCAGCAGGATCATGCCGGTGATGCGTGCCGTCTGCACGAAGCAGTTCTTGAAAAACTCCAGGTTCAGCCGGCCGGAACGCCAGCCGAAGAACAGGGCCGCCATCACGCCCAGCGCCGCCGATTCCGTGGCCGTGGCGATCCCCAGGTAGATGCTGCCCATAACGATGCCGAAGATCACCGTCGGCGGAATCAGGTTGAGCGACAGGCGCAGCTTGTCCCGCAGCGAAACGGTTTCCTCGCGCTTGCCGTCGGGCCCCCAGTTGGTCACGGCGATATAGCCCATGAACAGCAGGCTCAGCAGAATGCCCGGCACCAGGCCCGCCATAAACAGCTTGCCGATGGAGTTGTTGGTCAGGGAGCCGTAGATCAGCATGTTGACACTCGGCGGGATCAGGATGCCCAGGGTGCCGCCGGCGGCCAGGCTGCCCAGCGCCTGTTTCATGGAGTACTTGCGTTCTTCCAGCGTCGGCAGTGCCACGGTACCGATGGTCGCGGCGGTGGCCACCGAGGAGCCCGAGGTGGCGGCAAAGAGCGCGCAGCAGCCGATATTGGTGTGCACCAGCCCGCCGGGCAGGCGCCCCAGCCAGGCCGCCATGGCCACGTACATGCGATCGGCGATGCCGCTGCGCAGCATCAGCTCCCCCAGCAGCACGAACAGCGGAATGGCGGTCAGGATATTCTCGTTGTGCACACTCCAGACCACCGCGCCGGTGGACTCCAGAAAGGGCCAGCCGAAGGCGATGCCGCCACCGATCATGCCCACCAGCGCCATGGTAACGGCAATGGGCAAGCCCAGCAGCAGCAGGCCCAGCATGGCGGAAAAACTCAGAAATACGATGGATATACTCATTTTGCGGCCCCCGCAGTGCCTGTTACGCCCGCTGTCTTGAGCGGGGCTTGCGTCCGGTTTTGCGCCGACGCAGCGTCCCTGGCCTCATGTCGGGATTCATCCGGCGCCTGAGAGCGGTGTTCAAAATCTTCCAGCTCTTCCTTCACCTCCTCGGACACACCCTTGGGGTGGAACTCGGTATTGAGAGTGTCGTGGTTACCGCTGAACAGCAGCCAGGTGGCGCGCAGGGCAAAGCCCGCGGACACCAGGGCAAAGGTTGCGATGCTGGCAAACCAGACGCCCTGTGGATAAATCAGCGGGGTGGCCCAGGGCGTGGCGGCGGTGCTGCCGTAGTCCCTGGTTTCGCCGATGACCTTGAAGGTGGTCCAGCACAGGGTGGCGGCAAAGGCCGCCATCAGCACCGCCGACAGCCAGTTGAGGCCGGTCTGCATCTTCCTTGGCAGCAGCTCGTGGAACAGGTCAATTCGAATATGGGTACGGCCCAGCAGCGCCAGCGAGAACGCCAGGGTGCCGCCCACGGCCAGGGCATAGCCGCCCAGTTCATCGGCGCCCTGCAGGGACATGCTGAAAAATTTGCGCAGAACCGTTTCGGCCGAGACCAGCACGGACAGCAGCAGGAAAACTGCGCCGAAAATCATGCTGGCGATCGTCTCTATACGTTTCATCAAGACACCTCACTCTGGTCGTGAAAAAACAGGCCGGGGTGATCCTCCTGGCGGAGAAACGGCCCCCGGCCCGCGCACTCCGGCGTTACAGTCCTACGGACTCGCCGAGTACTTTTTTCCAGTCAGCCGAGCACTGCGGATTTGTCTTGTCGCAGACTTCGGACCAGGTCGGGTAGGAAACTTCCTTCACGCCGTTGCGCAGCAATGCCATGTCGCTGTCGCTCACCGGCACCTCGGTCAGGGTGAAGCTGGTTCCGGTGTTGCACGGCGTGGCGCCCACGTTGCAGCGCCCGGCATCATCGAACAGCTCTTCGGAATAGGCCCAGATATCATCCACCAGGGTATCGAAGGCGCCCTGTAGCGTTTGCTGTTGCTCAGGCGTGAACTTGTTCCAGGTGTCCAGGTTGATACCGTAGCCATTGAGCGCCATCTGGAAGGCCAGCGGCAGCACGTGAGTGGTCACTTCCGGCCAGCCGGCGGAGTTGGCGGAACTCGGGCCCGTGATGGCACAGTCCACCACGCCCAGCGCCAGGCTCTGGTGCACATCGCCAAAGCCCAGCGGTACCGGAATGCCGCCCACGGACTCGACGAACTGCGCCAGGTTCTGGTCATAGACGCGCACCTTCAGGCCTTTCACATCGGACAGGCTGGCGATGGGGTGCTTGCAGAAGAGTACCTGGGGGCCGAAGGGCCAGACGCCCAGCAGCTTGGTGTTGAAGCGCTCCTGCAGGCGCGCATCCACCACCTTGCTGTACTTGTCGGCGACGTCGCGCCCGGCCTTGTAGTCCGGGCTCAGGCCCACCAGGTCGAGCCCCAGGATAGTGGGTTCGTCACGGGAGACTTGGGACATGCGCAGCGATACCAGGTCGAACATGCCGGACTTCAGTACCCGCAGTTCTTCCACGTCCTTGATGCCGGTGGTATCCAGCGGCTTGTAGTTCACCTCGATGGGCAGGCCGGTTTTGGCCTGCAGGGTTTCAAAGAACGGCTGCTCCTTGTTTTTCTGGATCAGGCCGGTGGCCAGGGGCTGACCCACAACCCTCAGCTTTACCGCCTCTTGCGCCATCGCCGGCGCGCCAGCGATACAGGCACCCAGTACTGCGGCCAGTAGTGTTTTTTTCATGACAATGACTCCTTATTTTTATAATCGAGCTGCCAGGACAACTGCCTGCAAGCTGCTCCGCGGTATGCGGTCGAGCATTTCGTCTTGAACGACGAAGGATGGACGCCGGCCGCAAGCCGCCGGCGCCCGCATTCATCAGGCGACCCGCTGCCTTGCGCAGTCCTGCCCGCCTGCGGCCACCTCGGCCAGGTAATCCAGCGCGGCCTGCACGCCGCCCTTGTTATGGCTGATGCCGGCGGCACTCAGGCCCATTTCGATGCCTCCCAGGGTGCCGATCAGGCTGAGATCGTTGAAATCTCCCAAATGGCCGATGCGGAACACCCGGTCCTGTAGCTTGTTCAGCCCGGTGCCCAGGGACATGTCGAAGTTTTCCAGAATCACCGCCCGTAGCCGGTCGGCGCTTTCGCCTTCGGGCATCAGCACGGCGGTGAGGACATTGCTGTGCTCGGAGGGCACCAGGCTCAGCACCTCCAGTCCCCAGGCTCGCACCGCACGGCGCGTGGCTTCGCTGAAGCGGGCATGGCGGGCAAAGACGTTATCCAGCCCCTCTTCCAGCAGCATGGCGATGGCTTCCTTCAGGCCGTACAGCAGGTTGGTGGCCGGTGAATAGGGGAAATAGCCCCTGGCGTTGTGCTGCAGCATCTCGTCCCAGCCCCAGTAGGAACGCGGCAGTCCCGCCTGCTTCGAAGCCTGCAGCGCCCTGGCGCTGATGCTGTTGAAGCTCAGGCCCGGCGGCATCATCAGGCCTTTCTGCGAGCAGGTGATGGCCACATCCACGCCCCACTCATCGGTGCGAAAATCCACCGAGCCCAGGCCCGAAATGGTATCCACCAGCAGCAGCGCCGGGTGACCGGCGGCATCGATGGCACGACGCACCGCCGCCACATCGCTGGTCACGCCGGTGGAGGTTTCGTGATGGACCACGCAGACCGCCTTGATCTGGTGATCGCGATCTTCGCTCAGGTGGCGCTGTACCGCCGCCGGATCAACACCGTGGCGCCAGTCACCGTCGATGAACTCGGCATCGAGCCCAAGCTTTTGCGCCATGCCGTGCCACAGGGTGGCGAACTGGCCGGTTTCACACATCAGAACCCGGTCACCGGCACTCAGGGTATTCACCAGCGCGGCTTCCCAGGCCCCGGTGCCGGAGGCCGGGTAGATCACCACCGGGTTCTCGGTCTTGAAGATCTGTTGCATCCCGGCCAGCACCGTTTTTCCGAGCTCGGCGAATTCCGGCCCGCGGTGATCCATGGTGGGTTTGTCCATCGCCCGCAGAATGCGATCGGGCACATTGCTGGGCCCTGGAATCTGCAAAAAATGGCGGCCACTTCGGTAAGTCATTCGCGTTCTCCTTGTTGTTATAAAAGGTGCGGGCAAGGCCGCGCACCGGCGTGCTCAATGACAGTTGCTGAATGAGTTCGGTTTTGAACGCGCTAGCGCACCCGCGGCCTGGCCATTTCGGGCTTGCCGCAGGGCAGGAAGCGGCCGCGGCCCCTGGCCTGGCTCGGGGCACCGTTGCCCCAGACCACCTCGCCCCGGGACAGGGTGGTTTCGGGCCAGCCGGTGACCTGCATGCCCTCGTAGGGGGTGTAATCCACATCGTGATGCAGCTGCGCGTTGGTAATGGTGACTTCACGCTGCGCATCCCAGATCACCAGGTCGGCGTCGGCCCCCACGGCGATGCTGCCTTTTTGCGGGTAGAGGCCGTACAGCTTGGCCGGGTTGGTGGCGGTGAGCTCGACAAAGCGGTTGATGCTGATGCGGCCCTTGCCCACACCTTCGGAAAACAGCAGCGGCAGGCGCGTTTCCAGCCCCGGAATGCCGTTGGGGATATAGTGGAAGTCCACTTCCTTGCCGCCGGGCTTTTTGCCCAGCGGGTCCTCGTAGTTGAAGGGCGCGTGGTCGGACGAGAAGATGGTGAACAGGCCATCGCTGAGACCATCCCAGATCACCTGCTGGTTGGCCTCGTCCCGTGGCGGCGGGCTGCAGACGCACTTGGCCCCCTCGTAACCGTCGATGCCCAGATCCTCGGCGGTGAGGAACAGGTACTGCGGGCAGGTTTCGGCGAACACGCTCAACCCCTGGCCCCGCGCCCAGCGGATCTGCTCCACCGCCTCGCGCCCCGACACATGGACGATCAGGATCGGCACATCCACCAGCTCCGCGTAGGCGATAACCCGGTGGGTCGCTTCGCGCTCCACCAGCATGGGGCGGGCGGCGGCGTGGTAGCGCGGCTCGGTATGGCCCGCATCCAGCAGGCGCTTGGTGAGCCAGCCGATGCAGTCGGAATTTTCGGCGTGGATCATGGCCATGGCGCCTTCGTTGCGGGCCACGCTGAGCACGTCCAGGATCTGGCCGTCATCGAGCTTGAGGTCGTCGTAGGTCATGTAAATCTTGAACGAGGTGCAGCCCTCGCGGATCAGCTGGGGCAGTTCGTCCTTGAGCACCGTTTCAGTGGGGTCGGTCACGATCAGGTGAAAGGCGTAATCCACCAGCGCCTTGCCCTCGGCACGGCGGTGATAGTCCTCTACCGCGGCGCGCAGCGACTGGCCCTTTTCCTGGGCGGCGAAGGGAATCAGGGTGGTGGTGCCGCCACAGGCGGCGGAGCGGGTGCCACTGGCAAAGTCATCCGCCATCTTCATGCCCTCGGGCATGGGCTGGTCCAGGTGGCAGTGGGCATCCACCCCACCCGGCAGCACCAGCTTGCCGCTGGCGTCGATCTCTTCGCGGCCGGCACCGAGGTTTTCCCCCAGGGCCACGATGCGCCCGTCGCGGATACCGATATCGCAATGGGAGCTATCGGCGGCGGTCACCACCTGGCCGTTGCGAATCACCAGGTCGAACAGGGCCTGGGCGTCAGGTTGGGAGGGGGTTTGGGGCTGCGCCAGGGAAGGCGACGACAGATCAGACATGGTGATTCCTCTCTTGAAAGCGGCTGCCCGGCTCGCCTCTGTGATTAACAACCAGAGGCTCTGCGGCCAGCTCCGCTTCCCGTTCGTTAAGCGTTAAACCATCCTACTCCCGATATAATTATGAATGCAATATATTTTATTTCGCATAAAGGTAGCGTTAACATCAATGTTAACTTACTGATTCAGCTATATATTTAGATGATAAAAGGAATAAATCGAACTGCATCAACAGGAAAAAATTTGGATGCGGTCGGCAAAAGACAGGGGCAAGGGACGGGAAACAAGGGGCAAGGAGAGAAAGGAGCAAGGGGCAAGGGGCAAGGGAAAGCCAGGCACAACTCACGACTCACGACTCACGATTTACGAATCACAAATCACGAATCACGAATCACGACTCACAAATCACGACTCACAAATCACGAACAACCCGCAGACAGGAGATGGCACTCGATGAAAGGCGCCGGCGCTGCGCACCTGTCGAAATCAGCGCCGCAACCGCGGCGCCAGCAGGGAGTCGAACAGCAACTGCAGCAAGTGGAACAGGATACAGCTGATCACCGCCACGCCGGTCGGTGCCCCCAGCCCCACCAGCACGCTGACCGCCACCGGCAGGGTCTTTTGCGAGGCCGTGAGCATCAGCGCACTGCGCTCCCCCGCCTCCAGGTGCAGCAGCCGCGCCGCCAGCATGCCCAGCAGCAACAGCAACCCGTGCAGCACAAAGGCCAGCACGGCGATGCCCGCCAGCGCCGGCAGGGCGAGCTGATACAAGGCCGCCGCGCTGGCGGACAGCGTAATCCAGACCGTGACAATCACGCTGGCGGTAGGCACCAGCCCGAGCCAGGGCGCCTCGGCCAGGGCCGTCAACAGGGGCCGCAGCAGCAGGCCCAACACAAAGGGCAGCAGCACGATTTGCAGCAGCTTGAACAGCAGCGGCCAGGGCGAGAGCTCGATGCTGCTGCCCACCAGGGTGCTGAGCAGCAGCGGAATCGTCAGGATGCCGAGGAAACTCAGACCCAGGGTCAGGAACAGCGCCCAGACCGCCTTGCCGCCGGCCACCCGGGTCAGCACGATGCAGGACGACAGGGTCGGCGGCACCAGCGCCATGACCAGCAGCCCCAGCCCGAGGCTGGCATCCACCCCGCTGACCCGCACGATCAGCCAGCCCAGCAGCGGCGACAGCAGCAGGCTGATCAGGGCCGCCGCCACGAAGGTGGCACCAAAGCGCGGCTCGAGCCTGAGGCCCGAGAGGCGGGTCTGCATGCCGTTGATCAGGAAGATCAGTGCCACCAGCAGCGCCGGCAGGCCCAGCTGATTCAGCGCCTCCCCAGGGCCCGGCAGCAACAGAGCCGCCCCTATGGCCAGGCACAATCCCAGCGGCAGAAACCACACCATGACTACACTCCTTTGCACCACTGGATGGAAAATACCAAACGGGCAGCGTTCATGAATAACAACGGCGAAGTGTAAGGCGGTGCAATCCACCATGGAAGTATCCAGGATGCGAAACCGGTGATGGGTTACGCGGCGTGCCGGCCTCGCCGTATCCGTTTACTTTCCAACAAGTTACACCGCTCCACCCATCCTGCCCATATGCACAGCCGTAGGATGGGTGGAACCGCCCTGCCTCTTTACTGGCCGGCCGGCACAGAGGCATGCGGCGGTGTAACCCATCATCGATACTACCAGCCAGCACCTGCCATCCTGAAACCTGATGGGTTTCGTGGCGTACAGGCCTCACGGTATCCGTTTAATTCCATAAAGCCACGCCACTGCACCCATCCTACTTGTCTACCTGTCTACCTATCTGAACCGAGCTCCGTAGGATGGGTGCAACCGCCCTGCCTCTTGCCTGACAACCCGGCACCGAGGCATACGGCGGTGTAACCCATCATCGATGCTACCAGCCAGCACCTGCCATCCTGAAACCTGATGGGTTTCGTGGCGTACAGGCCTCACGGTATCCGTTTAATTCCATAAAGCCACGCCACTGCACCCATCCTACTTGTCTACCTGTCTACCTATCTGAACCGAGCTCCGTAGGATGGGTGCAACCGCCCTGCCTCTTGCCTGACAACCCGGCACCGAGGCATACGGCGGTGTAACCCATCATCGATGCTACCAGCCAGCACCTGCCATCCTGAAACCTGATGGGTTTCGTGGCGTACAGGCCTCACGGTATCCGTTTAATTCCATAAAGCCACGCCACTGCACCCATCCTACTTGTCTACCTGTCTACCTATCTGAACCGAGCTCCGTAGGATGGGTGCAACCGCCCTGCCTCTTGCCTGACAACCCGGCACCGAGGCATACGGCGGTGTAACCCATCATCGATGCTACCAGCCAGCACCTGCCATCCTGAAACCTGATGGGTTTCGTGGCGTACAGGCCTCGCGGTATCCGTTTAATTCCATAAAGCCACGCCACTGCACCCATCCTACTTGTCTACCTGTCTACCTATCTGAACCGAGCTCCGTAGGATGGGTGCAACCGCCCTGCCTCTTTACTGGCCGGCCGGCACAGAGGCATACGGCGGTGTAACCCATCATCGATGCTACCAGCCAGCACCTGCCATCCTGAAACCTGATGGGTTTCGTGGCGTACAGGCCTCGCGGTAGCCGTTTAATTCCATAAAGCCACGCCACTGCACCCATCCTACTTGTCTGAACCGGGCTCCGTGGGATGGGTGTCGTGGCGTACAGGCCTCGCAGTATCCGTTCGAATCCAGGCAGTTACACCGCTGCACCCATCCTGCCCATCTGCGCTGCCCCTGGTCGCTAATCCACCTCGCTGAACAGCGACCCCCAGCCCCGGATGCGCCGGGTATCGGCGCCGGCCAGCTTCATGCCCTTCCACAGGCCCGTGGCGATGCTGTCGTAAATCGGAATCTGCAGCTCCTTTTCAAGCGCAGCCGCCACCCGGGGGCCGCGCAGGTTGGTACAGAAGATGGTGATGGCATCGGGCCTTTGCTCCGCCGCCACGGCGCGCACCATCTCGGCGATGGTCTCTTCGCTGTACTCGGAGAAGGAGAAGTTGCCCTTGTCTCCCAGGTGACGCTCGGCGATGCAGTTGAAGCCCGCCTCGCGGTAGTTGTTGATGATCCGGTCCTGCACATCATCGAGGTAGGGCGTCACCAGGGCAAAGTTCTTCACCCGGGTCTTGTGGAAGATCTCGTTCAGCGCCAGCACCGAAGTGCAGGCCGGGATACCGGTTTCGCCCTGCAGCACTTCGCACAGTGCCTCGTCATCCCCAAAGCCGCGCCAGCCCGACGAGGTGCCACTCCAGGTGATGGACTGCACCCGCGCATCGGCCAGCAGGCGGGCGGACTGCACAAAGGGCGCGTTGTCGAACTGGCTCAGGGCCTGGTCGCGCAGCGATATCTCGGTCACCTTGAGGCGGCCAAAGTGGGCGCTGACATCCGGCACCCCGTGCAGCATCTCGGCGGTCAGGGGCTCCAGCACAGTGTTGGACGAGGGCGTCAGCACGCCCAGCAAGGTACGTTGGTTCATCGTTGTTATCCTTCTTCTTTATATGGCAAGCCTGCAAAGCGCCCGCGGGCGCTGCGGGACCCGTGTTATTACGCAGCCACAGGGTTAGTAGCCCAGCGCCCTGGGCAGCGCGGTGACGATACCGGGGAAGATCCAGCACAGCGCCAGCACCAGGTACTGCAGCACTATGAAGGGCCAGACCGATTTCAGCAGTTCGCCGATGGAGATCTTGGAAATACCGCACATCACGAACAGCAGCACGCCCACCGGCGGCGTCATCATGCCCACCACCAGGTTCATCACGAACAGGAAGCCGAAATAGAGCGGGTCTATGCCGTAGGCCAGCGCTATGGGGGCAAACAGCGGCGCCAGCATGATGTAGGCCGCATTCGACTCCAGGAACATCCCCACGATCAGCAGCATGCCCATCACCAGCGCCAGGAACACCATCGGATCGGCGGTGAAGCCCTGGATAAACTGCGACAGGTGCAGCGGCAACAGGTCCAGCGTGAAGACGAAGGTCACCGGCTTGGCGAAGGCGATCAGTGCGCCCACCACCGCCGAGGTCAGGGCGGCGCGGTACATGCAGCCTGGAATGGCGGCGATCTTCAGCTTGCGGGTGACGAACAGGCCCACCAGCAGCGAGTAGATCACGGCGATGGCCGCGCCCTCGGTGGCGGTGAAAACCCCGCCGACGATACCGCCGATCACCAGCACCGGCATCAGCAGAATCACCCCGGCACGGCGGCACTGCAGCAATACATTGCGCCAGCAGAACGGCTCGCCGGTGGGCTCATAGCCGCTGCGGTACGACATCCAGGTCGCCAGGCCCATCATGCCGACGGTCAGCAGAATGCCCGGCACCACGCCCGCCATAAAGAGCCCGCCCACCGACACACTGGAGCCGGCCATCAGTGCATAGACGATCATGGCCGCGCTGGGCGGAATAATCGGCCCCAGGTTGGACGCCGACGCCACCACCGCCGAACCAAAGCCGTTGTCGTAGTGCCTGCGCAGGGAGGGCATCATGGTGGTGCCCAGCGCACTGGCACCCGCCACGGCCGCGCCGGTCACCGAAGCAAGACCCAGCCCGGACAGGATGGTGACATGGGCGAGCCCCCCCTGCACCCGGCCCACCACCGCATTGGCGAAGTCGATCACGCGCTGCATGATCTGGCCGCCCACCATGAACTCGCCAGCCAGCATGAACAGCGGAATGGCCATCAGCGGAAAGGAATCCACCGCGTGCATCATGCTTTGCGGCATCAGTGCCAGGTCGATATCACCGAACACGAAGGCGCCGAGCGCCGAAAAGCCCAGCGCAAAGGCCAACGGCATGCCCAGCAGCGCCAGCACAAAGAAAATCCCAATGGAGACCAGAACCATTATTCCTCCCCCCAGGCATCGGTGCCCTGCCAGACCAGGAACGCCAGGTGCAAAAAGGCGTGGGCCATGGAGACAATCACCGCTATATAAAAGGCCGATACGCTGAGTTCGACCGTGGGCATCATTTCTCCCCAGGCCTCCCGGGCCACCAGCACCCCCTGCCACATCACCAGCAGCATAAGCCCGCCGCTGAGCGCCAGCATCAGCCGCATCAGGCTCTCTCGCACAGCGGAGCCAAACCGGTTGATCAGGATATCGATACCCACGTGAATGCCTTTCCTGACACCGTGGGGCAAGGCCAGAAAGATCGACCAGACAAACGCCAGGCGCGACATTTCATCGGCCCAGTCCAGCGAGTCGCCAAAGAAATAACGCAGTACCACCTGCGCCGTCACCAAACCGGTCATCAGGGTCATCGCCAGGGCGATCAGCCCGTACGAGAGCCCGTCCGCGGCCTTGAGCATCTGCACATAGCGCCGAACCAGCGGGGAGGCCGCACTGGCCTCCGCCGCCGGGGCGCCCTCAAGCACCCGTTCGCTCATTACTGCACTTCCGCCAGTACCGCATCGATCACGTCGCTGCCGATGCGCTCTTTCAGCGCCTCGATCACCGGCGCGGTGCGCTCGCGCATCTGCTGGCGCAGCTCGGGGGACACGGCGACCAGTTCCATCTTGGCCGCAACCAGCTTGTCCTTCGCGGCGGTGTCTTCATCCGCTGCCCTGGCGCGCTGCCAGGCCACGGCTTCGCCCATGGCTTCACGCAGCGCCTGCTGCTCGGTGGGCTCGAGCTTGTCGAACTTGCGCTTATTGGCCACCACGACAATGAAATCGAAGAAATGCGAGGTGTCGGTCAGGTAGGTCTGCACCTCGTTGAACTTCTGGGTTTCGATCACGCTGTAGGGGTTTTCCTGGCCATCGATCACGCCCTGCTGCAGCGCCGAATAGACCTCGTTGATGCCCATCGACACCGGGCTCGCGCCCAGGGCGCGGAAGGTGGCGAGGTGGGTTTCGTTGGGCTGCAGTCGAATCTTCAGGCCGTCAAAATCCGCCAGGGAGCGGATCGGATGCTGGCTGTTGGTGACCTGACGCGATCCCAGCTCCATAAAGCCCAGGGCAACAAAGCCCTTGTCCGCCAGCTTTTCGTTCAGCAGATCCCCCACCGGACCATCGACGATCTTGAAGGCCTCGTCACGGTTGGCATAGACAAAGGGCAGGCTCACGGCTTCCAGTTCCGGCACGATGCGGGACAGGTAGGAGGCCCCCACCCAGGTCATTTCCAGCACGCCGGAGCGCACCTGGTCGATATTTTCCTTGGCGCCGCCCAACTGCATGGCCGGAAAAACATCCACCGTCAGCGCGCCGCCGGACAGCTCCGGCAGGCGCTGCTTGAACTGCTCCATCGCCACGCTGCTGGAATGGGTTGTGGCAAAGTTGCCCGCCAGGCGCAGGTTTGTCTCTGCCATGGCAGCGCCCGAAAACAGGCTCGCCGCCAGCGCGGTGGCCAGGGTCGTGCGGACACAGGTCCGTGCCAGGGTATCCAGTCGGGATGAAGTCTTGTTGTTGTTTCGCATCATGTTTCCTCTTGGTTTCCAGCATATCGCCGCCGAGTACACAGACCCGCCCCCTTGGCTTGCTGGGCCCGGGACTGGCCGCTGTACTCGGCAGTCAGTTGTGTAAATATAATTATGAATTTCTAATTATGAACAATATATACACCAGCAACTTTGGGATGACAACCCGCCAGAACTTTTGCACCCCCGTGCCATTAGCCAGTCGCTTGCCCCGCTGCGACGAAGCACGCAACATCCGTGCCCGTGCCCTTGCCCTTGCCCTTGCCCTTGCCCTTGCCCTTGCCCTTGCCCTTGCCCTTGCCCTCGCCCCTCGCCTCGCCTCGCCTCGCCCCTCGCCTCGCCCCTCGCCTCGCCCCTCGCCCCTTGCCCCCTTGCCCCTTGCCCCTCGCCCCTTGCCCCTCGCCCCTCGCCCCTTGCACCTTGCACCTTGAACCTCGCTCCCCGCACCATAAACGGGCACGAAAGCGTCATGAAAACGCATATTAAATTAATAATTCAATATTTTTAATTTATAAGAAGAATGTAACTCGTTGTTTTAAATATGATAAAAGCAAGAATTCTGGCGCCTGCACCCCATTGAGGCACAGGCCGATTGACCTGCCCCCGAGGCGACACTAGAATCAACATAATTATGAATTAAATATTCCAGAAGCCTGTCTTGAGCCGGAACAGGAACCGGTCCTCACCCGCGGCCTGCCCCCGGGCACACAGACAGGAATCGTCGCCGCCCGATATCAGGCACTTCGTCGCCCTTGATCGCAGCCGGCTCGCGCGTTACAGAACTGAGGAAGTTAGGCATGAATCAAAGCGTCCGGCTCACACACAGCGTCCGGCGACGCCTGCTGCACGAGGATGTTGCCGAACACCTGCGCACCATGATTACCGAGGAAACCCTGGCCGAGGGCAGCCGGGTGGATGAGGTAGAGCTCTGCGCCCTGCTGGATATATCCCGCACTCCGCTGCGCGAGGCACTCAAGGTTCTGCAAAGCGAAGGGCTGATCAGTATCGAGCCTCACCGCGGAGCCCGCGTCACGGCAATGAACGAAGCCGAGCTGAACGAACTGTTTGATGTACTCGCTGGACTGGAGCGCCTGGCGGCGGAACTTGCGGCAACGCGGGCCAGCGATGCCGAGCTGGAGGCCTTCCGGCTGCTGAACCTGGAGATGGAAGCCAGGTACCGGGCGCGGGACCCCCGCGCCTACTTCGCCCTTAACCTGCAGGTACACCAGCAGGTAATCGACCTGTCCGGCAACCGCCAGCTGCAGCGGGTGCACAGCCTGCTCAGCGGCCGCACCCGCCGCGGACGCTACTTCTCGACCCTGTCCGATGCCCACTGGGATGAATCGGTGCAGGAACACCGGGCGCTGGTCGGGGCCCTGCTGGCCCGGGACGGCAAGCAGGCCGGACGCATCCTGTTCGACCATGTCAATAAAACTGGCGACACCATCCTCGGCATGATGCAGCAAACCAGAACCGGCCAGGGGCGCAGGACAGCTGAACGCTGAAAAGCCCCGCAGGGCGCGATACACAAAAAAATGCCGCAGGCACGGGCCTGCGGCATCTAGCGGACCGCCTGGTAGACCAGGCGAAATCATCAGCTCACAGCGTCGACTCCACCTGGCCGCCAGCGCTGCGCTCGGTAAAGTAACGCTGCGCATTTTCCAGATCCGCCCGCGGTGCCAGCAACGCAAAATCAAACCCGCGCAGTTCGCTGCCCTCGCAGACCCGCCGGGCCCAGTCGGGATTGGCCAGTGCCGCCTTGCCGAGCGCGACAAGTGCAGCGCCCTGCTCCTGCACCAGGCGCAACGCCTGATCACCCGCCTCAACACCGCCATTGGCAATCACCGGCACGCCACCGAAACGGGCCGCCAGGCTGGCAAGGGAGTCGCTGCCCTCAAAGGCAGGCGCTGCGGCATCCGGCTCCGTGGTATGGATATAGTCCGCACCGGCCTGTGCAATGGTCGAGAATATCGTTGCGGCGGCGGCTTCAGCCTCGGGCCAGCGATGCTGATCATCATTGACCTTTGTCTGCGAGATTCGCACACCCACCACGAAATCTTTTGCCGTGACGTGCCGAACCGCCTGAATCACCTCGCAGATCAAGCGCACACGATTCTCCGGACGGCCACCGTAGGCATCGGTTCGCGCATTGGTGCTGACCGAGAGGAACTGATCCAGCAGGTAGCCGTTGGCGCCGTGAATTTCCACGCCATCAAATCCCGCCGCCTGTGCCAGTAGTGCCGCGTCGGCAAAGCCGCGTATCGCCGTATCGATATCGGAGACGGTCATCGCCCTGGGCAAGGCATAGCTGCCGACACCGTCATAAAAGGACATCTGCTGCCCCCTGGGCTGAATCGCCGACGGCCCCGCCGTATCGCTCGAGAAGGCATTGAACTGTGACAGGGCACCGGCATGCATCAGCTGTGCAATGCTGCGAGCGCCAGCCGCATGCAACGCCTGGTTGAGCGGCTTCCAGCTCTCGCCCTGGGCCTGGCAGGTCAACCCCGGCTGGCCCTGGTAACCCTGGCTGTACACCCGGTCTGTATAGAGCCCTTCGGTGATGACCAGGCCAAAACCGCCTTCGGCGAAACCGCGGTAATACTCGATCATCTGATCGGTAACGAGGCCATCCGCACCGGCACTCACCCTTGTCATCGGCGCCACCGCAAGGCGGTTGCCAAGCGGCAGGCGACCCAGGCGGGTGGATTCGAAAAGACGATGATTCGACATGGCTAAACTCCGTGATAGTCAGAAAGAAGCCAGTCTATTCATTGCCCAATGGTTGAATAAGACCAATAATGTTAATTGATTATTAACCAATGGTTTATTAATGGCAGCACTGAACCAGCTTGAGAGCCTGCGGATTTTCCGCGCGGTGGTGGAATGCGGCAACTTCACCGCGGCGGCGAAGCGTCTCGATTGCACCACCGCCTGGGTTTCGAAAGCCATCAACCGGCTCGAAGCCGAGCTGGAAAACACCCTGTTTCAGCGCAGTACCCGGCATATCCGGCTCACGGCGGCGGGCGAACGCTGCTACCAGCACGCGCTGCACCTGCTCGACGGCTGGAAAGCGCTGGAAGATGACCTGTCGCGGGAGAAGCAGGTGGCCGCGGGAAGGCTGAACATCAGCATACCCATGTCGTGGGGACTGAGCTGCTTTGGCGCCCTGTCGACGCAGTTCATGCAACGCTACCCCGGTATTGAGTTGAATGTTCAGCTGAGCGACGACTACGTGAATGTACTGGAGGATCGGTTTGACCTGGTGCTGCGCCTGGCCACCGAACTGTCGGACAGTTCGCTGATCTGCCAGCGCCTGGCAAGCTATCGCCACATTACCTGCGCGGCGCCGGCCTACCTGGAGCGGTACGGCCGGCCTTCGAGCCCGTCGGAGCTGGGTCAGCACCAGTGCCTGGTTTTCGCACGCGCCAGCCAGGCGTCGCCCTGGCGTTTCAGGCACGGCATGCAACGCCAGGATATCTACCCGTCGGCCCGGATGGTTTCGAATAACAGCATGCTGCTGCGCCAGGCATTGCTGGCCGGAGAAGGCATCGCCTTTATGCTCGACTTCCTGGTGGATGAGGATCTGGCGGCGGGGCGCCTGGTGCCCCTGCTGCAGGAATTTCAGGCCGCGCCACTCAACCTCTATGCCCTGATGGTCAAAACCTCCCACCAGCCCTACCCGCTGCAGCTGTTGCGACAGTTCCTGCGCCAGCAACTGTCGGCCTGAGCGCCCTGATCAGGCCGACATGAAGTCGTTCCAGCGCCGCACCAGGTAGTTGTGCTCATCCATTACCGAATTCCACACGGCAACACGGCTCATGCGGTTTTCATAGGAGCCGCCATCACGCACCTCGCCCTGGGGAATCATGGGCGCGCCCTCGGGTCCCGGCAGCTCCATCGGCGCCGGCTCCCCCTGGTACCAGTACGCCCACTCGGCGTCGCTCAGGTACAGCCGGGCCCGCTCGGGGTTCGAGACGTAGTAGCCCTGGCGGGCAATAACGGCACCCGCCCAGCCGGACATCCACCAGTTCATGTAGTCATAGGCGGCATCCAGCACCCGGCCCCTGGCGTGGGTGGAAATCGCCATGCCACCATACCAGGCGCGATAACCCTCCTTGGGTGCGGCGCTTTTCACCCGGATGCCGGCTTTCCTGAGCTCGACAAAGGACGGTGACCAGAGACTCTCGATACCCACGGCCCCCCGCGCCATCTGCTCGGCCGCCTCGCCGTAGTTGCCCCAGAATGCCCTGAAATGCCCCTGCCGCTTGCGCTTGATGAGAATGTCGATCAGCACGTCGATTTCTTCCACCGTCAGGTTGCCGATATCCCCGAACTCGGCCAGCCCGGCGGCCTGAACCGCCAGGGCCGCATCGATCGCACCTATGGCGCTGTCGTTCTGCAGGCCGACCCGACCCCGCCAGCGCTCGTCCAGCAGCCAGGCCCAGCTTTCCTGCTCCCGCTCCATCCCCGCCGGCAACATGTCCAGCCGGTAGCCGAAACTGTCGGCATTGTGCGTGACCGGCAGCATGCTGATCTGCTCCGCGGGCCGGGCCCCGAGACTCCCGTCCGGCTGCACGAACAGCCGCTGCGCCGGCGTTCCGCCCAGGCCCATGTTGGTAGCGGGAAGCAGCCGGCCGGTTTTGGGCAAGCTGTTGATCTCGTCCCAGCAACGGAGACGCCGGATATCGATGGGCTGAATGGCGCGGGCGGGCCAGACGAAATCGATGTTGTGGAACCACTGGTCATAGACATCGAAGCTGTCGGGCGACATGACGCCAACGCGCTGCGCCGCCACGCCATCCAGCACCTTGAACTCGATATTGATCCCGAGGTCCTGGCGGGCCTGCTGCCGGATCTGCTCCAGCAGCGTGACCGAAGTCCCCAGTACGCGGAGCGTCACCGCATTGCGCTTGATGGCGGGCGCCCGGTCGGCGAAGGCACCCTGGGTTACATCTGTAGTCGTCATCGGAAAAAAGGCCTATACGGGCAGACAGCGTAAGAAAACGGCACACGAGTGCTCTATGGTACGCGCATCCAGCCCCCGGGTGATAAACACCAGGCGCGAACGCCGCTCGTCATCGGGCCAGGCTGACAGGTGCGTCGGTGGATGTACCACGTGCTGCACGCCCTGAATGGCAACCGGCGTGGCAGAACCCTCGATATGCAGCAGACCCTTGACCCGCAGGATATTGCGACCGTGCCGGTTGAGCAACAGTGACAGCCAGAGACCGAAGGCCGTCCAGTCGATCTGCCGGTCGAACTCAAGACAGAACGACGCCGTTTCTGCCAAATGGCCGCCGGATCGGTGCCCGCCAGCCGCCTTCGAGGCCCCGGCCGGATAGAACGCCTTGCGGGCGGTCACGGGGCGCAGCCGGCCATCGGCAACCCGGGCCGGCGGCAGAATCTCGTCGATCGGCAGCACATCGTCGCAGGCCTCGGTAACAGGGGCGAGCGGGTTCAGCGCTGCCAGCTGCGCCCTGACCTGCTGCGCCCGGGCAGCGGGTACCAGGTCGGTTTTGGTCAGGACCAGCTGATCGGCGGCGCTCAGCTGCTCGGCCCAGACGGGCTCGTGACGGTGCGTTTCCAGCGCGTTCAGCGCATCGACCACCGTTACCACCCCGCCGAGTCGAAAGTGGTGCCGGATCACGGGGTCCGCCGCCAGGGTTGCCAGAATGGGGGCCGGCTCCGCCAGCCCCGTCGTCTCCAGTACAACACGCCTGAAGGCGGGAAGCTCACCGCGCTGACGCCGGGAAAACAGATCACGCAGGGCGTCCGCCAGCTCGCCCCTGATGGTGCAGCAGACACAGCCGCTGTCCAGCAACAGGGTGTCCGGCGCCACTTCGCCCAGCAGCAGGTGATCAAGCCCCACCTCGCCAAACTCGTTCACCAGCACCGCGGTATCGCCAAAAGCCTCGCTGGCGAGCAGGCGCGAGAGCAGCGAGGTTTTGCCACTGCCCAGAAAACCGGTCAGCACATGCACCGGAATGACGTCGAAATCCGTCGCCGCACTCATGCTGGCATCCCCTGCTGCAAGCGCTCCAGCAGGTCCGGGTCCAGCGGATCCAGCCGGGCACCGGATAGCGCGTCGGCCTGGCGCCACAGCGCTCCAAGATCCGAGACCATCTCCTGCTTGCCCGTGGCGCTGGACAACACATAGGACGCGCCCTGGAAGTCCTCGAGCCTGAGCCGGCTTAACCCCAGAATGCGATTGGCCTGCGCAATGCGTCGATAGCGTTCCCGGCGCCGAGCCGCCGTGTCCGCAGCCGTGTGACCGTCTGTTGTCCAGTGATCCTCGCGCCCGAGGGTGCCGCATAGTCCACACATAGATACCTCCACTCGTCATCAAGATGCGTGATGCTGCGCAGTGCACGCCCCAACCTGCGGCAGATAAACGTCAGACCGCGCGTGGCTGGCGCTTGCTGAAGTCGTCCGCAATTTCAGCGAAGGTGCACAAGTGCACGCCCGCATGGGACTGCATGTGCTCGATCAGCCGCTCCGGCATCATCAGGTCCCGACCGAACACATCCGGGTGTATCGTCAAGGTCCACACATAGATACCTCCACTCGTCATCAAGAGGCGTGATGCTGCGCAGTGCACGCCCCAACCTGCGCCAACCCAGGCCGCCAGGATAAACGTCAGACCGCGCGTGGCTGGCGCTTGCTGAAGTCATCCGCAATTTCATCGAAGGTGCACAAGCGCACGCCCGCATGGGACTGCATGTGCTCGATCAGCCGCTCCGGCATCATCAGCCTTTAAGTGCCGACCGAAGCCATCCGGGTGTATCGTCAAGTCCACACATAGCGGGCTCCTCCAACGGCGAAGGCCGGTTTCCAGAGCTGCAGGAAACCGGGCCTCTGTCGCACTTACTTGCTGCGCGGACTGCGTTTGGCGAAGTCGTCCGCAATTTCATCGAAGGTGCAGAAGCGCACGCCCGCATGGGACTGCATGTGCTCGATCAGCCGCTCCAGCATCATCAGCACCTGGGGCCGGCCCGACACATCCGGGTGTATCGTCATGGTGAAGGCCGCGTAGTCGCTCTCCCGGTACACCCAGTCGAACTGGTCGCGCCACATGCTTTCGACATCCCGTGGATTGACGAAACCATGACTGTTGGGCGCCTTCTTGATAAACATCATCGGCGGCAGGTCATCGAGGTACCAGTTGGCCGGGATCTCGATCAGGTCGGTTTCTTCACCGCGCTGCAGCGGCTTCATCCACTCGCGGGGATGCTTGGAGTAATCGATCTTGGTCCAGGAGTCGCCAACCCGCACGTAGTAAGGGTGGAAATCATTGTGCATCAGACTGTGATCGTACTTGATGCCGCGCTCGAGCAGCAGCTCATTGGTCACCGGGCTGAATTCCCACCAGGGCGCCACATAGCCGGTCGGGCGCTTACCACTCAACTCGGTCACCAGCTCGATACTGCGATCCAGGATCGCCGCCTCCTGCTCGCGCGTCATGGCGATGGGGTTTTCGTGGCTGTAGCCATGCACACCGATCTCGTGACCGGCATCGGCCACCGCCTTCATCTGCGCAGGAAAGGTCTCGATCGAGTGCCCCGGGATAAACCAGGTCGTTTTGAGGTTGTAGCGCTCGAACAGTTTCAGCAGTCGCGGGCTGCCGACTTCGCCGGCGAAAAGCCCGCGGGAAATATCGTCCGGCGAGTCCTCGCCGCCGTAGGAGCCAAGCCAGCCGGCGACGGCATCAACATCGACTCCAAACGCACAGAGAATTTCTTTAGCCATGGTCTTGTCCTCGTTAAATTTGATTAAGCACACGCTCTACCAGGAGCGCGATGGGAACCAACCGGTCATCCTCACCGGTCGGGAGTGATAGTTGCAGACTGGTGAACTGCCCATCGCCATCGATGCCCGTGGGCAGCGCAAAGGTGGGCAGATCCAGATAGCTGCCAATCATGGTCAGGCGCAGCGTCGCCAGGTTGACCCGTGCGAACAGCTCGTCACTGGCCAGCAGCGGTTCCAGCAAGGGTGCGGTATGGGCGACCGTCGGCAGCATCAGCACGGCGCCGTCGAGCTCCGCCGCCAGTGCCCGCTGCAGCTGCGTACGCTGCTGATACAGTGTGACCACCGCATCCACCGGCATCGATGCCGCCGCCAGCAGACGGGTCCGCACCCGCGGGTCGAGCAACGCGGCACCGGCGCTGTCGAGCAGTGCCCGATGTTCCGTATAGGCCTCCGCCGCCCCCAGCCAGCCGACGCGCTCGATCAGCCCGCGCACCGCGGCCACGGCTTGCAGCCTGCGCCGCTGCACGACAACACCCCGCCGTTGCAGCTGTGCAACGGCGATTTCCAGGTTGTCCCGTACGGCAGGGGCCAGCTCGGGATCTTCCAGCACGCCCATATCCAGCACAACGCGACAGTCCGCAGGCACAGCCTGTGCCGGCAGCGGGCCCGTCCGCCCCGCCATGCAGGCCTCGAACACCGCGCAGTCGGCCACCGTCCTGGCAACAGGCCCGAGGCTGTCCAGGGTGCGGGACAGCGCCAGGACGCCCCCCCGATCGTGCCGTGCAGACGAGGTCCTGAAACCCACCAGGCCATTGAATGCCGCCGGGATACGTATCGACCCCGCCGTATCCGTGGCAACGCCGATGGCCGCACAGCCGGTGGCCACTGCCACGGCGGAGCCGGATGAGGAGCCGCCCGGCACACGCCGGGCATCGCCACCCTGGGGATTGTGCGGCGTGCCAAAGTGCGGATTCAGTCCAAGCCCGGAATAGGCCAGCTCACTCAGGTTGGTCTTGCCGATCGATACGACCCCGGCCGCGGCGGCCCGGCGCACAACCGCCGCATCCGCAGCGGCCGGTTCCGCCTGAGCGAAAACCCGGGAGCCGGCAGTGGTCACCGTTCCCTGCACATCGAACAGGTCCTTCCAGGCCACCGGAACACCGTCCAGCGGCCCCAGTCGGCACCCGGCCTGCGCCCGCTGGCGCGCCGCCTTTGCCTCGGCACGCGCCCGCTCGGCCATGGTCGAGATGAAAACGCCGGATGACTGCTGTGCCTGTTGCAGGCAGGACTCCACCAGCTCCAGCGGATCCAGCTGCTGCTCGGCGATGGCCTGCCCCGCTGCGAGTGCAGAGGCGTAGTCGGTCAGGTATTGCGCCATGACTCTGGCTCCTGTCTTGAACTGAAATGACTGGGTGCAGCCCTAGGTTTTTTTCGCCGGCGTACGGGCAAAGTTGCCGTTCCCGCTGTGCTCCCAGTTCATGCCGACGGAAGTGGCCAAGTAACGTTCACTGTAGCCGGAGTCAACTTCGGCCTGCGGGTACCGGGGCAGGATCCACAGTTTCATCAGGATCAGGTAAACAACCAGGGCGGTGGCGAAGCCGACAACATAGGCATAGGTCAGGAAGCACAGTGCCAGCCCGCCGCCCAGGACCCAGGCGATCATGGCAGCCGGGTTCACACCCCTGGCGAAGCGATACTGGCCCTGGGCACGGTACAGGTCCGGCACGTTCAGGCGGCGCCGGCGCACCAGGTAATAATCCGCCACGATAATGCCGCCTACCGCGGACAGCAGGGCACCGTAGTAGCCCAGAAAGGTGAAGAGGTTATCCAGAATCAGCCAGGGCATGGCCAGGGTACCGATGACACCGGCCAGCACGATGCCCTTGGCATAGGACAGGCGCGGCGCCGCAGCGTTGACAAAGGTCAGTGCCGCCGGGATCAGGTTGGCCGAGTTATTGGTGGACCACTGCGCCAGAATCACCATAACCAACAATACGACCAGGCTGGCCCCCTGGCCCTGCTGCTGAATAACGCTCACCGGGTTCCAGTCGCCCGCCGCGATAAAGGAGGCGGCACCGATTAGGGCAATCCAGGCCTGGGTAAAGGGCAGGGCTATGAACTGCGCGACGAAGACATTGCGGTTACGGCGCATAAAGCTGCGGGCGCCGCCTTGCGTACGCAGGTAGCGTGTCAGGTTTGGAATATCCACGGCCAGCGCCGACCAGAACGACATGTTGGCGATAAACAGCGCCACCACCGACACCTGCCCGGTCCCCTGGAAGGTCCAGATATTCAGCCCCTGGGCCACGGCCAGGTTATCCAGCGTGAAATACATCCACACGGAGATGCCGATAATGGCGGGGGCGGCAATGCTGGCCAGTACCTCGACGGCCTTGATGCCCATCGCCGTGTTGATGACCTGCACCGCCGCGAAGACGGCATACCAGACAAACCAGTTACTGAAACCGGTCAGGTACTCGACGATACCGTTCAGCGCCAGGGCGCCCAGGTAGGTCTGGATACCAAACCAGAGTGCGGCCACGATACCGCGGGACACCGCCGGCAAATGGGTGCCAAAAACACCAAAGGGTGCCCGCAGGTAAACGGCAAAGGACAGCCCGTGTTCGGTGCCAATATCCGCCGTCAGGGTCATGACAATGCCCAGCGCCATATTGGCCAGCAGGATCGTCAAGATCACGGTACTCAGCGGCAGGCCCGAAACCCCGCCGGCACCGAGCTGAAAGGTGGCGATGATCACCGCCATGCCCACCCACATCGCGATAAATCCGAAGAACCCGATGGTTCTCTGATCAAGCCTGACGGGAAGTATCGACTTCTCGAGCAGGTGGTTTTCTCCCCCGGCCGCCACGTCCGGGCTTTCCTCGATGGTATTGACTACGCCAGTCATAACGGTTTCTCCGCCTGTGATTGTTATTGCTTCCGCCACGCCGGTACGCATTCAGACACCTGTAAACAGTCAGCCTGCAAGGCCCGGAACAGCAGATACCTGAAAACTTACGATAAACGACTATTGAATTCAACATACGTTTTTATTTTGATGAGAAAACATCAGCCTCCAGGTCATCGATCTGCATATCCGGAACACCCGGCAGCCCTGCCCAGCACCCTACCCACCACCCCGCCATGCGCCCGGCTGCGGCAGCTGGATTAACTACAGCCGGAGCCACGCCCAAGCAGCGCGCCAGGCAGCACAGCCTGAAGAACATTCATGCATTCCCCAGGGAAGCCGTGAAGTCCCGAGCATCACCCTGTAAACTGCACTGACGGGCAACGGCCCCGGCATCGTTGCGGGCGCCAGGGACACGAAAAGCACGACAATATGCCGTGAGCACCCGGGCGAAAAATGTCCTTTATATTTTAAAACCGATAAAACCACCCATGACGGATGGGGCAGTACTGGGCGCATGGCCCTCGGCAGGCGGGAAAACGATATGGAAAAACCAGGCAAGGACGGCTCTACCCGCCCTCGATACATGAAGATCCGGGATACCCTGCGTGCCTCCCTCACCCAGGGACGCATCAGCCCCGGGCTGGTCCTGCTGGAAGAACCGATCGCCCAGGTATTCGGCACCAGTCGCGCCCCGGTTCGGCGCGCACTCGAACTGCTGCACGACGAAGGCCTTATTTGCCGGTTTGACGGCCGCGGCTACCTGGCAGCGCAGCAGGCTGAACAGGTTGAACCCATACGCACAACCCTGTCGGAAAGCTCGCTGGGCCTGAGCCCTGCAACCACCACGGTCGACAACCGGCCGTCGGCGGATCGCATTTTTGCCCAGGTCGAAGAAGCCGTGGCGACCTGTATCGCCTTCGGTCATTTTCGGATACTGGAAACAGAGCTCAGCGAGCACTTCGGCGTCAGTCGCACCGTCACCCGTGAAGTGCTGGGGCGGCTCAAGGATCGCGGCCTGGTCGAGAAAAACCCGCACACAAACTGGGTCGCCGGCCCCCTGACCGCCCGGGCGGTTGCCGAGGACTACGAAATACGCATCCTGCTGGAGCCGGCAGCCCTGAAGGCCTCAGCACCGCACCTGGACCACCGCACGCTGCTGAACATGCGCGAAAGACTGCAAAGGCTGCTGGCGGATACCCAGGCGCCCACCAGCGCGGCCATTGCGGCGATCGAGCTGGACCTGCACGAACACTGCCTCCAGTACGCGAACAACCGCAAGGCGGCGGCGATCATCCGCCAGAGCCAGTTGCCGGTCATGGTGAACCGGATATTCTTCAACACCCTCGGCGCCAGCCCCCAGGAACCGGTGCTCATGGAACACAAGCTGGTACTGGACCATCTGCTGCACAATGCGATCGACGCCGCCGCGGCCAGCCTTGAGGCCCACCTGCGATCAGCCGCCGAACGCACCCGGCGCCGCCTCAAGGTGCTGTCGGTATTCCCGGAGCCCGAACTGCCTCCCTACCTGGTGCGCATTGCCTGAACAAAAGCCCGGATACGAAAACGCCCCCGGCAGGAACCGGGGGCGCAGATCACAGAGCTGTAGGGGCCTTGCTCCCCTGATCGACTAGCCGATCAGGGAGGGCAGGAACATGGAGATGGGTTTGACGTAGGTCACCAGCAGGATGACGATCACCTCGCAGATCACGAACGGGATCGCGTAACGCGCAGCCGTGGCGAAAGGCACCTTGCCCAGCTGCGAGGCCAGGAAGAGCCCCACCCCCACCGGCGGCGTCAGGTGCGCCATGGACAGGTTCACCGTCAGTACCGCACCGAAATGCACCAGGTCAAAACCGATCGCCAGCAGGGTGGGCTTGAACAGCGGCACCAGCAGGTACATGGCGGCGATGGGCTCCAGAAAGGCGCCGGACACGATCAGCACCAGGTTGAAGAACAGCAGGATCAGGATGGCGTTGCCACCACTGATATCCAGGATGTAACTGTTCAGCATGGTGGCCAGACCCTGGGTCTGCATCACCCAGCCATACACGGCGGAGGTGGCGATCAGCAACACGATAACGCCAATGGTGCGGCCGGACTCGAAGATCACATCCGGCAGCTGGGCAAAGGCAATCTGCTTGTACACCAGCCGGTCGATCACGAACAGGTAGACCACCGCCACGGCCGCCGCTTCCGTCGCTGTAAAGATGCCGCTATAGATACCGCCGAGGATAATCACCGGCGCCATCAGCCCCCAGAAGGCATCCTTGAAGGCGGCGAAAAAGGTTGCCAGATTGCGATCCTCGATATCCGCGCCCCTGTAGCCGCGCTTCCTGGAGATGAAGAGCACATAGCCGCCCAGGATCAGCAGCATGGTCAGGCCCGGCCCGACGCCGGCGGCAAACAGCTTGGGGATCGAGGTTTCGGTGATAACGCCATAGATGATAAAGCCAATGCTCGGCGGAATGACCACGCCGAAGGTGCAGCCGGCGGCGACCACCGCCACGGCAAAACCACGATCATAGCCGCGCTCCACCATGGGCCCCACCAGAAAACTCAGCGCCGCCACCGTGGCGATATTGGAGCCGGACATGGAACCCAGCATTGCGCCGGTCACCAGTACCGTCAGCGCAAGGCCGCCCGGCAGGGGCCCAAGCATCATCTCGGCCAGGCGCACCAGCTTGATGGCGATGCCGGTGCGGGTAATCAGGTTGCCGGCGATAATGAACAGCGGTGTCGCCAGCAGCGGAAAGGAGTCCAGCGCACCGGAAAAGACATAGGGCACCACGCTCAGCGGTGCGATTTCGAACACCACGAACGCCATCAGGCCGGCCATGCCGATGGCCACAAAAACAGGGACGTTCAGGGCCAGAAAGCCAAAGAACACCATCAGGCCGATAATGGCCGGATTCGCTAATAATTCCATAATTTACTCACTCGTCAGCGGCAGCTTGTCGCTCGGCCATGGCCTGGCGGCGTCTTATTGTTCGTGCTCTTCCAGCAACGGCTTGTCGACTCTGTACGCACCCAGAATCAAGCCCTGGATGGTACGCAGGAAGGCCAGTGAGAACGCCAGGAACATGCCACCATTGATCACCCAGACAGGAATCCCGGTGGTCATGCTGGACTGGCCGCTGGCCAGGGCGCGCAGGGTGGTGCCGTAACTGAGCCAGGCGAGAAAGCCGATAAACACCAGCATGCAGATGCCAACGATCACCTCGGTAACGCGCTGCCAGGCCGGTGGCAGCTTGTCCACCAGCAGCGGAATGCCGCCATGCTGGCCGGTCTTGCAGGCGGCGGCGGCGCCGAACAGCGCCCCCAGCAGAAACATGTAGCGGGCCAGCTCCTCCGACCAGGCAATGGAGTAGTGAAAAAAGAAGCGCGACAGCACGCCCATGAAAATCAGCACGACAATGGAACCGCAGAGCGTGACGACGGTTATTTTTTCCAGCCTGTCGAGCCAGCTGGTAGCTTTTGCAGCGACATATTTCATCATCAGTCCCCGTTGACGGCCCAGTGTACGGCCCGGGCGCACAACGGAACGCGGCCAGCCGGTCGCGATCCCTTGCGCCCAGCGCCTTAATTCAGCGCACTGACCTGCGCCTCGACTTCGCTTACCAGCTCAGCCCCGACCTTGTCCTTGAAGGTCGCATAAACCGGCGCCACCCTGGCCTTGAAGCCCGCCAGCGCCTCGGCGGACGGTGTCTGGATAGTGACGCCGGCATCCTGCATCACTTTCGCAAGCTCCGCCTCTTCACTGGCGGCCACCTCGCGCTGGTAGATCATGGCATCCTTGGCGGCCTGGCCCACCAGCGCCTGGTCTTCGGTCGACAAACGGCTCCAGAAGACGTTGCTGGCCAGCATGCCAATGGCCTCGAAGGAATAGTTCACCATCGCAATGTTCTTGCTGACTTCATAAAAGCGCGATGAATAGATCAGCGGAATCGGTGAAATGCCGCCATCAATGGCCCCGGCCTGCAGGGCGGTAAACACCTCGGCAAAGCTCATGGCCACCGGCACGGAGCCGATGGCGGACCAGGAGTCGAGGTACAGCTCCAGCCCGGGCGTGCGAATCTTCACGCCGCTGATATCATCCACGGTCTCGATGGGGCCCGGGTTGGTATAGAGCTGGAAGAAGCTGCCCGACCCCCAGGCCAGCGCGCGAATGCCCTGGGATTCCAGCTTGGCCGACAGCTTGTCACCCACCGGCCCGTCCATCACCGCCATGGCCGCGTCGGTATCGGGGAAAATCCAGGGCATGGAGACCACCACAAAGTCCGCATTGAGCTGGCTCAGCCAGGGCGTCGATTTCATGATGATGTCGATGGCACCGGCCTGGGCCATTTCCAGCTCCACGCGGTCATTGCCGCTCACCAGGGTGCCGTTGGCATAGACTTCCACCCGGTGCTTGTCGCCGCTGCGCTCCTCCACCAGTTCCTTGAACTTGTTGGCCGCCTTGACCCAGTTGGAGGAGTCCGACACCGTGGTGCTCAGGCGGATGGTATCGGCACTGGCAGAACTGATGCCAGCGAAGGCGCCGGCGGTGATGACCGCGGCGGCCAGCAGGCTTTTCAGGCTCGAATGTTTCAGAGTTACGTTCATGGTGTTACTCCTGTTACGTTCAGTGTAGATGGCGGGTACCATCCCTTAAGTCAGCCGAAAGGCCATTTGGGTGCGGCGAAGGCATGGCCGAACGCCTCTTCCACCGCGCGTCCGAGCGCCAGGGCGCGGCCATCCTGAAAGCGCGGCACGATAATCTGGGCCCCCATCGGCAAACCGTTGGCGGCCAGGCCGCAGGGCACCGAAATGGCGGCATGGAAGCTGTGGTTGATGATGGGGGTAAAAACCGCGTGTCCGCGGGGCGAGACCGCCTGCCCGTCAATGGTTTGGGGACCGAGCTCGGTAAAGGGCCAGGCGGTGCAAGGTGTCGTGGGGGTGAGTACCGCATCGCAGTGACTGAAGAGATCCGCCATTGAACGGTACAACTGGGCGCGCTCAAAATGCGCCGCGGCGACGGCGGCGCCCGACAACCCCATACCCTGCTCGATCTGGGCGCCGATATCGACATCGAACTGCTCCGGGTTGCGGCGCCACTGTTCACCATAGAGCGCCGCAAGGCCGGCAAACTGCAGCGTGGCAAAGGCCGCTTCACCGGCACCGGGAGGCCAGGCCGGGTCGCGCTCTTGCACGGTAGCACCGGCATCACGCAACACGGCGGCCACCTGCTCTATCGCTGCGGCCACCTCAGGCTCCACCGGCACATCCAGCCCCAGGCGCGGGCTCAGGGCAATGCGCAGGCCCTTTACCGGCGCCAGCGCCGCCCCCGCATCAAAGCCGGGAAGGCCCACCGGGGCATCGGGGTCCCGGGCATCACCGCCGGCCAGTACCGGCAGCAGCAGGCCCAGATCCGCCACCGAACGACTCATCAGACCAATAACACCATTGCCAAACAGCGGCTCCTGGAATCCCACGGGATGGGGAATCAGCCCCGCCGAGGGCTTGAAGCCGACAACGCCGGTATGGGAGGCCGGCCGGCGGGTCGAACCGCCGCCATCGGTACAGAGCGCGAAGGGACCGAGCCCGGCCGAGACCGCCGCCGCCGCCCCGCCGGACGAGCCGCCGGGGGTCATGTCGAGGTTCCAGGGGTTACGGGTCGGGCCATAAAGCTTGTTGGTGGTCACGCCCTTGCAGGCAAATTCGGAGCTGTTGCTGTGACCCAGTACCAGGGCGCCGGCCCGGCGCAGGCGCTGTACCGCCAGGGCATCCTGCGGGGCAACAAAGTCGGCAAACAGCCGGGAGCCCTGGGTGGCCTTGCGCCCCTGTACCCAGATCGTGTCCTTGACACTGAAGGGCACGCCAAGCAGTGGCGCCGGGCGGCCGGAACGCTGCAGCGCCTCAAGGTCCGCCAGCTGGCTGCGTAGCGCATCGCCATCGAAACGCACCAGGGCATTGATCCCGGGGTTGCGTGCATCCACCGCCGCTATAAAGGACTCGGCCACCTCGGCCAGGCTCACCTCGCCCCTGGCCACCGCAACCGCCAGGCTCGCGGCATCCAGCTCCGGCAGGCTATCGAGTAACCTGCTCATCAGCTGCGGTGCTCGATGCGCGCCGCCAGGGCAGCGCTGAGCCCGGTCGTATCCTTGGCACCGGGGCGACGATAGGTGCCGGTTTGCGGCGCCTCGAGATTAAGGCTGACCAGCGCCTCGATCTGCTTGATGGCTGCCGCACAGCAATCGATCATCGGCACCGGCACGCGGTGACGAATACGATCAGCCAGGCCCGACAGGGGCGCACCGGCCAGCACGATCACGTCGGCGCCGTTTTCCTGCACCGCCGCCAGCGCCAGCTCCGCCAGCAGTTCTTCCTTTTCCTCGCGCACCCCGCCGATAGACTTGAACGGCTGATCCAGCATGCGAATGGCACAGCAGCGGTCCTGCAGCTGGTTCCACTCCACGCACTCCTGGTACCAGGCGCCCAGCGCCGTGGAAAAGGTCACGATGGCGAATTTCTTGCCCAGCATGCAGGCCGTCAGCATGCCGGCCTCGGCCAGGCCAACGATGGGAATATCGAACAGTTCGCGCGCCGCACCCAGCCCAGGGTCTCCGAAGGCCGCCAGTATGGCACCGTCCACCTGGTCATGCTGCTGTGCCAGAATCTCCAGCGCCGCGCTGGCACCGATCACGGCTTCAGCGCGGTTGGCAATGTAAGGTACACCGTAGACGCCGGTCGCCGGCACGATTTCGGTGCCCGGCGCGGCATAGCGCCTTGCCACTTCGGCAAGCTGGGCCGTGAGCACTTCAGAGGTATTGGGATTGAGCAAAAGAATTTTCATGGGCGCCCCTTTAGCGGGTGTTTTTCAATGATACTGCCACCATATAATTCATAATTCAATATTTTTAGTTAAGGATTATATTCTCCAGGCCGAAGCCTTGCTGCCCGCCTGCCCCGCCCGCATGCCGGTTTTGACTGCCCCATACGCAAAGGGCCCGCTATACAGCGGGCCCATGGGGTATAGATCGAGGGTATGCAGTCCTGTATCAGGCCTGCTGTGCCACCACCCTGACGCTGCCGCGCATCAGCAGCCAGTGAATGATGCCGCCGAGCACCGCGCCGAGCACCGCGCCGATCACCCAGCCATAGCCGGACAGGGCTTCCGGTCTCTGGAATGAGTCGGTTTACAATATGCTCTAGTCGTAACTGGACAGAGCCGAGGCTGAGCGCAGGGGGATACTGTTTGTATCTACTGGACCCAATGAGATGGAAATCATGAAACTTAAACCTATTGCCGCCGCGCTCCTGACCCTCACCTGCCTGCTGCCCCTGAACGCACAAGCCGAAACCCGAATGGATTTTTCCAATGAATACAACGCCAGCTCCATCCATGCAGAGGGCGATCTGTACTTTATTGAACAGGTTAAGGCGCTGACACAAAGTGAGGTAGACATCACACTGCATACTGGTGGCGCACTGGGTTTCAAGTCTGCCGATCACTTTTACGCCGTGTCCGACAATGCCATTCAGATCGCCGATACCCTGGCGGGCACATTAAGCGGTATTGACCCGATCTTCCTGCTGTCCTCGCTTCCCTTTCTGGCGGAAAACGAAGATGAAGCTGAGGCACTCTACAAAGTAGCGCGTCCCTATTACGAGCAGGTATTTGCCGACAACAATCAGGTTCTGCTTTACGCCTCTCCCTGGCCGGCCAGCGGCATCTGGGCCAAAAAGCAGGTTGCTTCAACCTCGGACCTGGAACAGCTCAAAATTCGCACCTACGACAAGAACGGCACCATCACGCTGCGCGAAGCCGGGGCATCCCCGGTCAAGCTGTCGTGGGCCGACGTGGTCCCGCAGCTCTCAACAGGTGGCATCGAAGCCGTACTCACGTCGGCGGAAGCCGGTGCCAATGGCAGCTTCTGGGAACACCTGGATCACTACAGCGCCATTCAGTACGCAGTGCCCCTGAACATGGTGCACATGAACAAGGGCGAGTTTGATGCGCTTGATGCACCGCAGCAGCAGGCCATTCTGGAAGCGGCCAAACGCACCGACGCACACAACTGGCAGGAAGTGCGTTCACGGGTGGCCGAAAATTACCAGGAACTGGGCGAGCATGGCGTCAACATCCAGAATCCGGTATCACCCGAGCTGGCCACCGCACTCAAAGACGCCGCCAGGCTGGCCATTACACAATGGCTGGAGGTAGCAGGTGAGCGCGGTGAAGCCATCATGGCCCAGTTTGAAGCCAGTGGCCGCACACAATGATCCGCCTGCTGTGCCGCTGTGTTCGCCCGGTTAATCAGCTGGCGGGCATGATGGCCATGCTGCTGATTATTTATATAACCGGGCATATTCTGCTGGAGATTATTCTGCGCCTGTTCGGCACATCCACCTTCGTGCTGGATGAGTTCGTTGGCTATGCCGTAGCGACCATGGCATTTCTGGGACTGGGGTATGCACTGGAACGCGGCTCACTGGTACGCGTAAATGTACTGCTGGATCGGTTGCCGTCCCGGTGGCACTGGCTGCCGGACCTGATATCGACTCTAGCAGCCCTCACCGCTTTTGCCTGGCTCAGCTGGTTTTGGGGACTCAACGTGTGGCGTAGCTATCAACGCGGAACCCTTAGTGAAACCCTCGCTGAAACGCCCCTCTGGATCCCCGAGGGGATGGTGCTACTTGGCATGCTACTGCTTTGCCTGACGCTGCTGTCCCGCGCCCTGCACCTGGTTGCTGAACGGACCTTGCCCATTCAAACGGGAGTGAACTGATGGATACCCTGTTCGCCGCCGCTGGAGTTATCAGCCTGATACTTCTTGTACTGGGACTTGGCACCTGGGTTTTTGCCGGACTCGTGATCGTCGCTCTGGGATCGCTCGTCTGGCTCGGGGACTTCAGTCCTGAACGTGCAGGGCTCATCCTGAGTCGCATCCTGTACCGCGCAGGAAGTTCCTGGGAGCTTTCGGCCATTCCCCTGTTTATATTCATGGGCGAACTGATCTTTCGCTCCAATATTTCCGAGCGCCTGTTCCGCGGGCTCGAGCCCTGGACAAACCGGGTGCCCGGTGGAATTTTGCACACCAACGTTGTCGGCTGCGCCCTTTTTGCAGCGGTTAGCGGTTCAAGCGCCGCCACCACCGCCACAATAGGCAAGATTACGACAACAGAGCTGGCCCGGCGCGGTTATGACCGCAACCTGTCCATTGGTTCCCTGGCCGGCGCAGGCAGCTTGGGCCTGCTGATACCACCCTCCATCGTGATGATCGTATACGGGGTGCAGGCCGAGGTTTCGATCAGCCAGCTCTTTATGGCGGGCGTCCTCCCGGGCCTTCTGATTGCACTGCTTTACTCCGGCTATATCGTGGCGGTAACCCTGCGGCAGCCTCACAGGGCTCCGCGCAGCCTGGACGTAGCGACGACCGTGCTGCAAAGCTTGTGGCTGCTGGCCCCGGTGCTGTTGTTAATCGTGCTGGTGATGGGATCCATCTATAGCGGAGTCGCGACCCCATCGGAGGCCGCTGCGGTAGGCGTGGCCGTGACCATTGTCTTGCTGGCAGTCGAGCGGCAACTCAGCTGGGCAATGTTTCGCGAAGCCCTGGCTGGCACCGTGCTCAGCGCCACCATGGTGTGCAGCATTCTGGTGGCAGCAGCGCTGCTTTCAACCGCAATGGGCTATCTGCACCTGCCGCGGGAACTGGCCAGTTATATTGCCAGCCTGGAACTGACACCTACCATGTTGCTGCTGGCACTGGCCCTGTTCTATATTGCACTGGGCCTGTTTCTGGACGGGATATCAATCACGGTCATGAGCCTGCCAATCACACTGCCCATCGTTATTCAGGGCGGGTTTGATCCCCTGTGGTTCGGCATTTTCCTGGTGATCATGGTGGAACTGGGGCAGATCACGCCACCGGTCGGATTTAACCTCTTCGTCCTGCAAGGCTTAACCGGTGAACGCATTGGCCGCATAGCCTACTCCGCAATTCCATTCTTTGCGCTTATGTGCGTTGCCGCACTGATGGTGAGTATTTTCCCGAATATTGTCCTTTGGTTGCCCCAGCAACTGGCGGGTTAAACCAGGCAGGGGCAATGCCAGTGCATTGCTCCTGCGACCCTGAAATCATACATATTATTTTCGAATCATTGGCATTAATTCATAAAAACCCATAAAAAAAGAACAACTCCGCACTTATTATCTAAACAACCGATCACTAAACAATAACAAAAGCTTGAATTTATGCTCCAAAAAAAGGCATATACGCCATTTTATGGTGCAATATAAATATCAATTAACCCTAAAAACACTCTCATCAAAATAAGTTAAAATAAAACCACACATGTCGCATATACCTAGATCTGCGTCGCACACAGACATACCTACGATAACAAAAGTGAACAATACTAATGCCTCAATGTTATATTGAATATATTACAAAAACTGACTAACACACCGGAATAAGATTAAATTCATGAATCAATGGAAGATTCATTCATAGGTACGGAATTGAAGCTAACAAAACGACATTCAATGTTTATTGCCTCTTAATCCCCACGGACTCTACCTAAATAGTGCTAAAAGTCACAACTATGACAGCCAGGCTGAGCCACTATAACAATTGGCCAATTCACGAATATGCAGAGGTAATGATGACTGATCTATTTAAAAAAACAGCCCTATCCGTATTGATTACAGCCAGCAGCCTGGGGTTTATCTATAGCGCAACGGCCGACGAAACAAAAACCCTGAAATTCCACAGTGGACTGGCTCAATCCAGGCCTGAAGCAGCACACATCGAGCACTTTGCCGAACTGGTCAAAGAAAAATCAGGCGGCACTCTAAACGTCGATGTTTACCACGCAGGCTCATTGGGGCTCAAGGAAGCGGATATGCTGCGTATTCTACAGGCAGGCCTGGTGGACGCAGCCCTAATGTACGGCGAGTACTACAAACGCGATGCCCCGGCACTGGCTTCTGTCTACGCACAGGGTGCGATCACGCAGAGCAGCCAGCATCTTGAGGTCCTTCCTACGCTGCGTGACATCTATCAGGGCGCCTATGCAAAGTGGAATATTAAGACCGTCGGCGGCGTTGTCGCACCGGTATTCGACGTCGGATTACACTGCAAGGAGCCAGTTAACAGCCTGGAAGGACTCAAGGACAAGAAAGTCCGCGTATGGTCTGGCCACCTTGTAGACACCTTTAAAAATCTTGATATTTCCGCGCAAGTCATACCGCAAAACGATATGTACCTCGCGCTCCAGACGGGCGTAGTCGATTGCGCCTACTACCTTTCCACAGTCGCAAAGACCGTTTCCCTGCAGGAAGTAACGAAGTACGAAGCCTATCTCCACCCCTGGGCCGCATCACCCTGGATGTTTGGTATCAGCGACAAAACATGGAACACACTTACTGAACAACAGCAAGCGGCACTGACTGAAGCGGGCAATCAGGTGTGGAACGAAACCGAGAAGCTGGCCGTTGATGATGAACGGGAAACCAAGGCACGGGAAGAGCGGACAGAACTTGGCATCACTGTACTGCCGGCGTTCAGCGCTGAAGACGTACAAACCTTCGTCGAAGCATCCGGCAAGGCCTGGCGCGAAATGGCTGAACAATCCGGTGAGGAAGGCCTCGACTACTTCACAAAGGTTTCGTCACTAACCCAATAAGCAGTCACGTCCAGCCCTTGGACAGACCCAGGGGCTGCATATTCACATGTCACTACGATCTGAAAATGGAAGCAGGGTGTTCCAACAATACCTATAGTCCACACAAGGAAAACCTAGAGTGGAAAAGATAGCTAGTTGCATTAACTTTACAGCGAAATTTTTTTTCTACGGTGGTGTTTTATCCGGGATATTCATGACCTTGATAATTCTTGTCAGCACCCTGCTACGCTACCTGGCAGGCCAGCCTATTTCGTTTTCCGACGAACTAGCAGGGTTACTTTTCCTGACAATGGCTTTTTCCACCTTCCCGCATGTACTCAACAAATCCGGGCATATCAGCCTGGACCTACTGACCGAACGCATGTCACCGGGTATGAGAAAAATATGTAGCCTGTTTTCAGCCGCAATTTTCATTGCGTTTGCGATAACATTCAGTTACCAGGCATGGGGGTTCATGGATTTTTCCAGACTTATTAGTTCTCGCACCGATGTCAGTGGAATTTTGCTTTGGCCCTGGATGGCTCTTATGCCAGCGTCGATGGTTCTGTGCATTGCTGTCGAGCTAAAAAAGCAGCTTTTCCGAACCGACTGTGACACTTCAGGGAAAACCACACTATGAGCTGGCTTATTCTGGGTTCCAGCCTCGCAGTCCTCCTAAGCACTGGCGCACTGCTGGGGGCCGCTCTGGGGCTGACCGGCTTCATCCTGCTACACTTTCAAGCCAACGGTGCTTCCGCCCTGGCAATCAATTCCGCCTGGAACCTGCTGACAGAATTCACCCTGAGCGCGGTTCCGTTGTTTATCATTCTGGGTGATATTTTGCTGGCAAGCGGTGTTTCCACCCGAGTTTACAATGGTTTGACTCCTCTTTTTCGTCGTATTCCCGGACAATTGCTACATACCAACATTGCCGTTTGTACCCTCTTTGGGGCGGTTAGTGGCTCGAGCACCTCAACCGCTGCCGCCATCGGTTCAGTGAGCTACCCCGAACTGCGACAGCGAGGTTACTCTCCCAGCATGGTCGTTGGTTCTCTGGCAGCCGGGGGCACTTTGGGATTACTGATTCCACCCAGCCTTGCTCTGCTTATCTATGGTGCCACTCAGAACGTATCCATTGGCAAGCTATTTATGGCGGGCCTGATTCCTGGTGCACTCATCGCCTTTGGCTTTTCAGCATGGATCTACATCCGCTCACGCATAGGTAGCCCGGTAGCCCCTCCCGCAACGGAGCCCTTTAGCTGGAAAGAAGTGGGAGTCGGGTTGATGCAGGTGTGGCCACTGCCCATCCTCATTTTTTTCGTGCTGGGTACCATCTATATGGGGATCGCAACGCCAACAGAGGCTGCAGCTCTGGGTGTTGCCGCGGCGATCGTGATCGGGTTCAGCTGGGGGGATCTGACAGCCGCCAAGTTATGGCAAGCCTTTACCCGTGCGTCCTTTATGTTCAGTGCTATCGCACTCATTCTGGTCGGCACCGTGATTCTGGCTCAGGCTGTCAGCCTGCTCGGCCTGCCACGCGCTGCGGTCGAAATGATTAGCGACCTGGGTTTCAATCGCTACGGCGTACTGGTGATGGTTGTACTGGTATACCTGCTGCTGGGCTGTTTCTTCGATGGCATCTCGCTGCTGCTCATGACACTGCCGATTACCTTCCCGATGGTCACAAGCCTTGGCTTCGACCCCGTCTGGTTTGGGGTCGTTGTGACTCTGCTGATGGAGGTCGGGATGATCACTCCCCCGGTTGGGCTCAACCTGTTTGTACTCAGTTCAATTACCAAGAATGAAGTTAACGTCGCGCAAGCGGCGAAGGCATCCTTGCCGTACTGGTTAATTCTTCTGGTAGCCGTTGGGCTCTTGACGCTGTTCCCTGCAATCGCGCTCTGGTTACCCAACAGCTTGCAGTAAAGGTTGCGCCACGCCGTGCCGAAAATAGTAAGTCCGCTGCCGGCGGACTTACTTTTCGTGCGCGCATTCGAATTCGTACAGTAACGGCAGCTAATCAGCGGAAAATGCTTTGCAGGTCGATGGCGCTGTGGGTGCCGGAGGTCAGATCGAGCTGCTCTTCCAGGTGGTTGAGGTGTTCGATCATCAGCTCGACGGCCTGGGGGGCGTCCTGCTGCTCGAACGCCTCGATCAGGCCGCTGTGCTCGCAGCACGGGTGGGTGGCGGTCTGTTCTGAATGGCGGGCGCTGGCGCGCTGGTACTGGGCGATGATCAGGGAGGTCCTGGAGATAATTTCGCGCAGGAACTGGGTCAGCACCGGCTTGTCGGCCAGTTCGCCTATCTTGAGGTGAAACTCGCCGGACAGGCGGATGCGACGGTTCAGGTCGCCGTCGCGATGGGCCTGTTCCTCCAGCTCAACATGCTCGACCAGGGCGCGCTGCTTGTCGGCGGAGAAATTCAGCGCCAGTTCGCGCACCAGTTCGGTTTCGATCAAGCGCCTTGCCTGGAAAACCTCCCGTGCCTCCTTCACCGTAACCTTGGCGACGTAAGCTCCGCTGTTGGGCACCAGGTTCACCAGGTTATGGTGCGCCAGGCGCTGCAGCACCTTGCGAATACCACCACGGCTGGTCTGGAAGACCTCACACAGGTCCTCTTCCTTGAGGCGCGTACCCGGCTGCAGTTTGCGCTCCATAATGGCCGACCAGATACGGTCATATACTTCGTCGGCGCCGGGTTTGCTGTCAGTTTTGCGAATGCTGGTTTTAGTCATGGTTCTTTATCAAAGGTATAAACACGAATATGCCATCGGCTGTCACTGCACGATAAGGTTAACAATAATGCGATCAGGCAGGCGAACATAGTACCTGACAATGTTCGAGGAAACTGCTGTTGTCTTGACGCAGGGAAATGCACCCACAACCTCTGCCCGTCACGGGATCAAGCGCCGCTCTCAGCCCTGAGGCGCTGCGGGCAGCTGCCAGTCGATCGGGCTGCGCCCGTGGGCCTGCAGATAGGCATTGGCCTGGCTGAAATGCCCACAGCCAAAGAACCCCCGATGTGCCGACAGCGGTGATGGATGCGGTGCCTGCAGCACCAGATGCCGCGACCTGTCGACAAAGGCGCCCTTCTTCTGCGCGTAGCTGCCCCAGAGGACAAACACCACGTTATGACAGTGGGCATTGACCGCATGAATCACCCGGTCAGTGAAGCGCTCCCAGCCTCGCCCCTGGTGGGAGGCGGCCTGGCTCTGCTCCACCGTCAGCACGGCGTTGAGCAGCAGCACGCCCTGGCGGGCCCAGCCCTGCAGGCAACCGTGGGACGCGGGATCAATCCCCAGATCCGCCTGCAGCTCTTTGTAGATGTTACGCAGCGAGGGCGGCACCCTGACGCCGACGGGCACCGAAAAGCTCAGGCCATGGGCCTGGCCCGGCTGATGGTAGGGGTCCTGCCCCAGTATCACCACCTTTACATCCTGCAGCGCCGTGGCTTCAAGCGCGTGCAGCCAGTGCTCCGGGGCGGGATAAATCTGCTTGCCCGCCTGTTGCTCGGCCTGCAAAAAGCGCTGCAGTTCGAGCATGTAGGGCTGTTCGAGTTCGGGGCCCAGCAGCGCCTGCCAGTCCGGCTGCAGCGAGAGCTGCGGGTTGTTTTCGTCAGGGGCGAGCCATTGCAGGGGCATCAGAGTTGTCCACTGTCCTTGATGGCGCCATTGGCATCACGCAAGGCTTTCACCACCCGACCGTGGTAGAGCGAGTAGTAGCGCAGGTGCCCAGGCGCATGGGCGAAAAAGCCCGAGATCAGAATCGCCAGTACGAACACCGGCGCCAGCAAGCCGGGCCAGGGGATGACCAGCCCGAGCAACAGCACCTTGAGCAGGATCGCCTGGCCACGCAGCTGCAGCAGCCAGACGCCGTCGCAGTAGAGTTCGATCAGCACCATGGCAAGCCCGGCACCAAAGCCCAGCAGCAGAAAGCCGAACCACTGCGCCATGGGCAACTGGTAGAGAAAGTGGCCGGCCAGGCCCGCAATGCCTACCAGGTGCAGGCTGCGCAGCGCGATATTGAGATAGCGCTTGCCCGGCACCCTGCGCGAGGGTGACGGGAACAGCAGGTGTGATGCAGCCACGATGGCTACGTTATGCCTGGGTCTTCACCGGGCGCATGGCCGGGAACAGGATAACGTCGCGGATGGACGGCGAATCGGTGAACAGCATGACCAAGCGGTCGATACCGATGCCTTCGCCCGCCGTCGGCGGCAGGCCGTATTCCAGCGCGTTGATGTAGTCGGCATCGTAGTGCATGGCTTCGTCGTCGCCGGCGTCTTTTTCGGCCACCTGGGCACGGAAACGCTCGGCCTGGTCTTCGGCGTCGTTCAACTCGGAGAAGCCGTTGGCCAGCTCGCGACCACCGACGAAGAATTCGAAGCGGTCGGTCACGAAGGGGTTGTCATCGTTGCGACGCGCCAGCGGGCTGACTTCGGTCGGGTATTCGGTAATGAAGGTCGGCTGGTCCAGGCGGTGCTCGACGGTCTTCTCGAAGATCTCGATCTGCACCTTGCCAAGACCCCAGCTGTCCTTGACGTTGATATCCAGGCGCTGCGCGATCTGGCGGGCGGCATGGTCATCGGCCAGCGCTGCCGCGGTGATATCCGGGTTGTAGTGCAGGATGGAATCGAACACCGACAGGCGCGTAAACGGCTTGGCCAGGTCGTATTCGAAGCTTTCCAGCACCTCGCCCTCTTCGTTGCGCACGGTGTTGATCAGGGTGGTGGTGCCGAGCACTTCCTGCGCCACGCTGCGCAGCATGTCTTCGGTCAGATCCATCAGGTCCTTGTAGTCGGCGTAGGCCTGGTAGAACTCGATCATGGTGAACTCGGGGTTGTGTCGTGTCGACAGCCCTTCGTTACGGAAGTTGCGGTTGATCTCGAACACCCGCTCAAAGCCACCCACCACCAGGCGCTTGAGGTACAGCTCCGGCGCGATACGCAGGTACATGCCGATATCCAGCGCGTTATGGTGCGTCACGAACGGACGGGCCGAGGCGCCACCGGGGATCGCTTGCAGCATCGGGGTTTCGACTTCCAGGAAGCGACGCTCGGTGAGGAAGCGGCGAATGCCGGACACGATGCCCGAGCGCACTTCGAATACACGGCGGGACTGCTCGTTGGTGATGAGGTCCACGTAGCGCTGACGGTAGCGCATCTCGGTGTCCTGCAGGCCCTTGTGCTTGTCGGGCAGCGGACGCAGGCTCTTGGTCAGCAGCTGGCAGTCTTCCATGTCGACGAACAGGTCACCCTTGCCGGACTTGTGCAGCACGCCGCTGATGGCGACGATATCGCCCAGGTCCAGCGACTTGGCAAACGGACGCGCCGGCTTGTTGACGTACAGCTGGATGCGGCCGCTCATGTCCTGCAGCACGATAAAGGCGCCGCGGTTCAGCATTACGCGGCCGGCAACCGATACCCGATGTCCCAGTGCTTCGAGCTCTTCCTTGGTCTTGTCGCCGTATTCCTGCTGCAGATCCTGTGCATAGCTGTCGCGGCGAAAGGCGTTGGGGAAGGCATTGCCCTGTTCGCGCAGGGCATTGAGTTTGTCGCGGCGCTCGGCAATCAGGCGGTTTTCGTCTTGCGCGGCGGCTGGGGTAGTCTCGGACATCGGAGGGAACCTTAATCTGTAAAACGTTGAATGCGGGTCAATCCGGCCCGCCGGAGCGGGCCCGGAGGCCGGGCTTACAAACCGGCCTTGAGGCTGGCTTCAATAAACATGTCCAGGTCGCCATCCAGCACGCGGTCGCAGTTGGAGGTCTGCACACCGGTGCGCAGATCCTTGATGCGGCTGTCGTCCAGCACGTAGGAGCGAATCTGGCTGCCCCAGCCGATATCGGCCTTGGAATCTTCCAGCGCCTGGGCGGCTTCCGAGCGCTTGAGCATTTCGAGCTCGTACAGCTTGGAGCGCAGCTGCTTCATACAGAAGTCCTTGTTCTGGTGCTGCGAACGCTGGCTCTGGCACTGCACCACGGTGTTGGTCGGGACGTGGGTAATACGCACCGCCGACTCGGTCCGGTTGACGTGCTGACCGCCGGCACCGGAGGCGCGGTAGACGTCGACGCGCAGGTCCGCCGGGTTGATGTCGATCTCGACGTTGTCGTCGATTTCCGGCGACACGAACACGGAGGCAAAGGAGGTGTGGCGACGGCCACCGGAGTCGAACGGGGACTTGCGCACCAGCCGGTGAACGCCGGTTTCGGTGCGCAGCCAGCCAAAAGCGTACTCGCCTTCGAAGCGGATGGTGGCACTCTTGATACCGGCCACTTCACCTTCGGAGACTTCCACCAGCTCGGTCTTGAAGCCCTTGTCTTCACCCCAGCGCAGGAACATGCGCAGCATGATGTTGGCCCAGTCCTGCGCCTCGGTGCCGCCGGAGCCGGACTGGATATCCAGAAAGGCATTGTTCATGTCGGCTTCGCCGGAGAACATGCGGCGGAACTCGAGGGTTTCCAGGCGCGCCACCAGCGCAGCGACTTCCTTCTCGACCTCGGCCACAGTGTCTTCGTCGTCTTCCTCGACGGCCATGTCCAGCAGTTCGCGGGCATCGGTGGAACCACTCTCCAGCGCATCCAGGGTCTCTACCACGTCTTCGAGCTGGGCACGCTCGCGCCCCAGCTTCTGGGCGTTGGCAGGATCATCCCACACAGAGGCAGATTCAAGTTCGCGCGACACCTCTTCCAGACGTTCTTTCTTGACGTCGTAGTCGAGATAAACACGCAGGGAGCCGGCGCGCTCGCCGATATCCTTCAGGGCGTTGATGATCGGGTTGATTTCCATCGCTTGCGTTCGATACTCGCAGATTAGAAAAGGGCGGTATTTTAACCGATCCGACGGTGGCTTTAAATGATCTTTACCGCCGGCGGCTGCCTCATTGACCCAAAGGCCCAAAAGCCCGGGCCGCCAGCCCGCCAAAAGCGCCCCTGCCTGTGTACCAGGGCACCCAGAAAGCCCAGCCTGTGCGACCGGAAAATCGCGTTCCGCCCGGCTCGTGGGGGCAGGTATGCGCAGCTAACTGCTTAATTTGGAAGTATACTCTGGGCAACAGAGGCCAACGGAGGGGAGCGCCAGATGGGATCGAGCAACGGACAGAAACCCAGACTTTCAGCCTCCTGCGCCACTCTCTTTTCCCCTCGGACCGCGACACCGGCCCGCTACCCGATCGCCGGGCTTTCCATTGTATTGTGCCTGTGCGGCCTGCTGGGCACCGCACCGGCGCTGGCCGCCACCAGCGCCCAGGGCACGGTCCCGGACCTGACCACCAGCCTCTACGGTGTAGTGGCCATCCTGATTTTCGTGCTGGCCTACATCTTCGTCATCGGCGAAGAGTTTTTCCTGTTGCGCAAATCCAAACCCATGATCGTCGCCGCCGGCCTGATCTGGCTGCTCACCGGTATCGCCTATGCCGTGCACGGCGATACCGAAACCGCCGGGCCCGCGCTGCAGCACAACATCCTCGAATACGCCGAAATGTTCCTCTTCCTGCTGGCAGCCATGACCTTTGTCACCACCCTGGAGGAACGCCAGGTCTTCGGGGCTCTGCGCACCTGGCTGATTGTGCGCCAGTTCAGCCTGCGCCAGGTGTACTGGATTACCGGCGCCCTGGCCTTCGTGCTCTCGCCGGTGGCCGACAACCTGTCCACCGCCCTGCTGATGGGGGCCGTGGTGCTGGCGGTGGGCAACGGCAACCGCCAGTTTGTTACCGTGGGCAGCATCAATATCGTGATTGCCGCCAATGCCGGCGGCGCCTTCAGCCCCTTCGGCGATATCACCACCCTGATGGTGTGGCAGGAAGGCCTCGTGCCCTTCTCCGAGTTTGGCCACCTGTTCCTGCCCTCGCTGGTCAACTGGCTGGTGCCGGCCCTGCTGATGTACCGGGCCGTCGAGCAGTCGCCGCCGGCATCGAACCTGCACGCTAACGTACAGATGCGTCAGGGCGCCCTGCCCATCATCGGCATTTTCCTGGGCACCATTGTCTGCTCGGTCCTGATCAACAGCCGCCTCAACATGAGCCCGGCGCTGGGCATGATGACCGGCCTTGGCGTACTGAAACTCTACGGTTACCGGCTGGCCCGGCGGGAACCTGCCCTGCGCGACACCGGCCACCTGAGCCAATACCAGGCGGAAAACATCACCGACATGGAGCCCACCCAGGGCGACCACACCGACGTGGTACGGCGGTTCGATATCTTCCATGTGGTGGAACGCGCATCCTGGGATACCCTGATGTTTTTTTACGGAGTGGTGCTGGCGGTGGGCGGGCTGGCGCAGCTGGGCTACCTGAGCCTGGCCTCGGAGCATGTCTATGGCACCCTGGGCCCCACCCTGGCCAATATCGCCGTCGGCGTACTGTCGGCGGTTATCGACAATATTCCCGTCATGCTGGCGGTACTGCGCATGGCGCCGGAAATGAACATGGACCAGTGGCTGCTGGTGACCCTCACCGCCGGCGTGGGCGGCTCGCTGCTCTCCATCGGTTCGGCGGCCGGCATCGCCCTGATGGGCCAGGCCCACGGTGTTTACACCTTCATGAGTCACCTGCGCTGGGCCTGGGCCATCGCCCTGGGCTATGCCCTGAGCGTACTCTGTCACCTCTGGCTAAGCGGAATCTGATGAACACACTGCTGCGACTGTTCCTGCCTTTCGCCCTGGGCTATTTCCTGTCCTACCTGTTCCGCGTGATCAGCGCGGTGGTGGCGCCGGCGCTCACCGCGGATCTGCAGCTGGATGCCGCCACCCTGGGGCTGATATCCAGCAGCTACTTTCTCACTTTCGCCGCCTGCCAGATTCCCCTGGGCGTGCTGCTCGATCGCATCGAGGTGCGCAAGCTTGCCGCCGTCCTGCTGCTGTTTGCTGCCACCGGCAGCCTGGTGTTCGCCCTGGCCGATTCGGCCCTGGGACTGCTGGTGGGGCGGGGGCTGATCGGCATCGGTGTGTCGGCCTGCCTGATGGCGGCGTTCAAGGCCTATGTCATCTGGCTGCCGGCGGCCCGTCTGCCGCTGGTGAACGGTCTGCAGCTGGCCTGTGGCGGGCTCGGCGCCCTGGCGGCGACCTCTCCGGTGGAATGGCTGCTGGGCATCACCGACTGGCGCGGCCTCTTTCTCGGCATGGCACTGCTGTGCCTGCTGGCTTCGCTGCTGCTTTGGTTGCTGGTCCCCAAAAGGCCGGGCGTCCCCGCGGCCGTCAGCGAGGCCGTGGCGAAACTCTCGGTGATACAGGTCATGCTCGACCCACGCTTTTACCGCGTTGCGCCGGCCAGCGTACTGTCCCAGGCCAGTTTTATCGCCCTGCAGTCACTCTGGGTCGGCGCCTGGCTACGGGATGTGATGGGGCTGTCCGACGCCGCTGCCGCCGATGTGCTGTTCGTCTGCGCCGCCGGGATGGTGGCCGGTTTCCTGCTGATGGGGCTGATCGCCGACCGCGTGCAGCACCTGGGCCTGGCCCCGCGCCAGCTGAGCCTGGGCGGCATTGCTGCTTTTGTCTGCCTGCTGGTACTGTTGCAATTCGACAGCGGCACCCCCAGCCTGCTGCTGTGGGGGCTGCTGGGTTTTTTCGGCACTTCGGGCACGCTGATGTTCGCCGGCCTGGCCCAGCAGTTCCCGCCCAGCCAGAGCGGCCGGGTCAGCACCAGCCTGAACCTGGGGATCTTCGTCGGCGCCTTTGTGATGCAGTGGGGCCTGGGCGGCATTGTGCAGCTGTGGCCCGCCAGCGCTACCGGCCAGTATCCGGCCATGGCCTACCGGGTCGCCTTCGGCGTTGCCTGCCTGGTCCCGGCGACGGGACTGCTCTGGTACGCCCTGTGCACCAGGCGCCCTCAGCCCGACAGCCCGAACGCCGCCAGTACCTGAGGCAGCCAGCAGGCAAGCCTCTGATCGGTGTCACTGCGCTGGCTGTCCTCATCCAGCGCCAGGCCGACAAAACAGTCCCCCCTGTCATTCAGCGCCAGCGAGGCATTAAAGTCATAGTCTGCGCTATTGGGCCAGGCGCCGACGATACAGGCACCGGCGGCCTGCAGGCGCTGGTGCAGCAATCCCATGGCATCCAGGTACCAGTCGCCATACCCCAGCTGGTCTCCCAGCCCGAAGAGCGCGCAGCGACGCCCGTGCAGGTCCAGTGAATCCAGCGCCGGCCACAGATCCTGCCAGTCCAGCTGCTGTTCGCCAAAGTCCCAGGTAGAGATTCCAAAGATCAGGCACGGGTAATCATCGAGCCCCGCCAGGGCGCTGTCGGCAATGTCATGCAGATCGACCAGGCCCGGCCCTGCCAGCTGGGAGATGCGTTCAGCGACATGCGCCGTATTACCGGTGGTGGAGCCGTAGAACAGCCCGATGGGTGCAACCATGAAAATCCGTATCGATAAAAACAGGCGGGAAAAACAACAGCAGCGAGGCCGCAGCCGACAGGCTGCGACGGGGTCAGGACAGCGTGCGGATCACTTGGGGTTGAAGGACTCGAAACTGCTCTGGGTGATCTTGTCGATGGCGGAACGTGCATCCTGCAACGCCTTGAGGTTCTGCTCGCCCACGCTGCGCAGCGTCTCTTCAAGTTCCTTGGCGTAGGCTTGCTGCAGCTCCATCAGGTCCGTGGCGTTCTGGCATTTCTGCATTTCGCGGGTCTGCTGAATGGTCGCCTCGATACAGGACTTGGTGCATTCCATCTGCTGACGGGTCAGCTCTTCGAGCATTTTGGTCTGGACGTTGACAAGATCCTTGAACGGTTCCATTGACGTGCCGAATTGCTTGGTAAAATCTTGAAACATGACGGTCACCCTAGTTGAGGCGGGAACAATGATGCTGAAAGCCGGAGTAACACTCGCGCAGGAAGTCTTACGATGATCCTTCACAAGCCTTTATAATACAGCACTCAAACCGGATTTGGGCAAGCCCAGTCAAGCAGTCAGGAGTGGTTATGCGAATTTTACACACCATGTTGCGGGTTACCGACCTGCAGAAATCAATCTCCTTCTATACCGAGCTGATGGGCATGCGATTGCTGCGTCGCAAGGACTATCCCGAAGGCAAATTCACCCTCGCCTTCCTCGGCTACGGCGATGAATCCGATACCACCGTGCTCGAGCTGACCCACAACTGGGACACCTCCAGCTACGAGCTGGGCACCGCCTACGGCCATATCGCCATCGAAGTCGATGACGTCTACGAGGCCTGCGACAACATCAAGACCAGGGGTGGTCAGGTAGTGCGCGAAGCCGGCCCCATGAAAGGCGGCACCAGCATTCTGGCCTTCGTCAAGGACCCCGACGGCTACATGATCGAACTGCTGGATCCCAGGCGCCTCGACTAGCCCGTCGCCTGATCGGGGGCACAGCAGGGCCCCCGTCCTGACCCGCCCACAAAACAGGTTTCCAAAAAGCAACTTTAGTGTCTGCTTTTGCCCCGCCCGGCCTGCACACGTTTTATCCGCGCCGGTGCGCCGCTATAATGGCCGCCATTCCGAATTCCGACGTACCCCAGCGATCCTAGGGAGCACCATTTCCAATGAGCAAAAGAACACTCCTTGCCGCCGCCGGCCTGCTACTGGGTCTGTACAATACACCGCTGCTGGCAGCGGACCTGGGCGAGGCCAGCAAGGCCTTTGAAAACAAGGACTACAGCGCCGCGCTCGATGCCCTGGAACCGCTGGGCAAGGAAGGCAATCCCGATGCCCTGAGCATGCTCGGGCAGATGTATGAAAACGGCTGGGGCGTGGACAAGGATCTGGAGAGAGCCGCCTCCCTGTTCAAGCGTGGCGCCAACCAGGGCCACCTGGAAAGCGTAAACGGCCTGCGCCGGATCAAGAACACCGAGTACCAGAAAGAGCTGAAAAGCATACGCCTGAGCGCCGAAGCCGGCGATGCCCATGCCCAGAACCGCCTGGGCGAGATGTACGAGTTCGGCTACGGCCTGGAGCGTGACCCCAACCAGGCCTACGACTGGTACCTGCGCGCGGCCGAACAGAACCTGGTGGCGGCAGAACATAACATTGGCCGCTGCTACAACTTCGGCACCGGCGTCGCCCAGGATTTTGTCCAGGCCGAGCTCTGGTATCGCAAGGCCGCCAAGCAGGGGCACATGGATGCCATGTTCTTCCTCGGCACCCTGTACTCCAACAACCACGGCCAGGACCAGAGCATCAACACCAACGTCATGGCCTACGCCTGGATGCACAACTCGGCGCAACTGGGCAACGCCACCGCCGCCGCCATCGAAAAGCGCCTGCTGATGAAGCTCGACGAATCCCAGACCCAGGCGGCCAAGAACCTGGCTGAAGAATACCTCGACCAGTACGTGCGCCCCTTCAAGTAAACTGACCCCGGCTCCCGCCCGGCACCAGACTGTATCGCCAAGCGATGCGGTGCCGGGCAGAAACGCCACGGAGACCCTATGCATATCCCCTTTTCCAACGGGCGCACGGCCATCAGGCCCGCCGGGCTGGTGCGCCGACTGCTGGCCATGCTATACGATTGCCTGCTGATCATCGCGCTCTGGATGGTGCTGGGCGGCATCGGCGTGGCCATGAATCATGGCGAAGCGGTGGAAGGCCCCCTGTTCAACTCGGTGCTCTTCGTGTCCGGCTACCTGTTCTTCGCCTACTTCTGGACCCGCAGCGGCCAGACCCTGGGCATGATGGCGTGGAACCTGCGCGTCGAGACCGCCGCCGGCGGTCGTATCAGCTGGACCCAGGCGCTGATTCGCTTCCTGTTTGCCATTCCGTCGCTGCTGCTGCTCGGTGCCGGCTACTGGTGGATACTGCTGAGCGACGAACGGCTCAGCTGGAATGATCGTGTCTCGGACACCCGCGTGGTACAGCTCGAGAAACTGAAGAAAAACTAGCTGGAAGGTGAAAGGGCATTGTTAACCTTGTCCCTTTCACCTTGCCCCTTGCTCCTTTTACCTTGCCCCTTTTACCTTGCCCCTTGCCCCTTGCCCCTTGCTCCTTTCACCTTGCTCCTTTTACCTTGCCCCCGTGGTCCGCTACTTGGCCCGCTGCAGCATCCAGCCCCCCAGGGCCGCGCACAGCACAATGGGCGCCAGTACAGCCAGCCAGGGTGCAAAGCCGTACACGCTGCTGGCCGGCCCCATCAGGTCCTGGGCAAACTTGAAGGTCAGCCCCACCAGGATACCCACTATCAGGCGCTGGCCCACCGTTACGCTGCGCAAGGGCCCGAAGATAAAGGAAATGCCGATCAGTACCAGCGCCAGTATCGCCAGCGGCTGCAGCAGCTTGACCCAGAACGCCAGCTGATAATCCACGCTGCTCAGTCCCTGCTCGCCAAGATAGGTCGAAAACGCCTTCAGGCCGCTGATCGACAGATCCACCGGCTCCACCACGATGACCGACAGTAGCGTTGGCGTCAGCCCCGATTCCCAGACCTCGTTCGCACGCTGCAGCACCTCTGTGCGATCCCCCAGAAAGCGGGTTTCGCGAATGTCTTGCAGCTGCCAGGCGTTGTCGACGAACTCGCCCCGGCGGGCATAGCTGGCGGTGGCCAGATCCCTTGCATCATCCAGCTGATAGCGCGTCACGCCGAAAATAACGCCATCCGGCTGCACGGCATTGATATGAATAAAGCTGTCGCCTTCGCGGTGCCAGACACCGAAGCGCGACTGCAGCGCCTCGCCACCGGACTGCACCATGGCCCGGCGGCTCTGGGCAATCTGCTCGGTCTTGGGAACCACATATTCCCCCAGCACCAGCGCCGCCAGTACCAGTATCAGCACGGGTTTCATCACCGCACCGACGATACGGCCGGTGGATACACCGGACGCGCGCATGACCGTCAGTTCGCTGTGGGATGCCAGCATTCCCAGCCCGACCAGGCAACCCACCAGGCAACTCAGCGGCAGAAATTCGTAGATGCGCCGCGGTGCCGTCATGCCCAGGTACAGCAGCGCCTCAAGCATGTCGTAGCGATCATTGAGGGAATCCAGTTCGTCCACCAGTGCGAACAGCAGGTCGAGCCCCACCACGACCAGCATCACCACCATGATTGCGCCCAGTACGTGCTGGGCGATATACCAGTCGAGCTTTCTCATGTGCGGCTCCGCTTCAGGCTCGGCAGCACCGGCAGGCGCTGGCCAACCCGCTCCCAGAAGTGTTCGGCAAAGATCAGATTGAGTGCCAGCGCCAGAAAGCCGGCGTGCACCAGCCACAGACTTAGCCCTGGCGCATCGCCGTCCTCCACCGCGCCGCGTGCCGCCCCCAGCAACGTCAGGTACAGCAGGTACAGAACGATGGAGGGAATCAGCTTGGCAAAGCGGCCCTGGCGCGGATTGGTGCGGCTCATGGGCACCGCCAGCAGCGTCACCACCAGGGCCAGCACCGGCAAGGACAGGCGCCAGTGGAACTGCGCCATGGCCGCGTTGCCGCCATCCTGAAGCAGCGCCAGCGTGGGCGTGGCTTCAAGATCGGACGCCCGCCCCAGGCCACCGCTATCCGGCAAGCGGACACCGTACTCGCCATATTCAATGCGGCGGTAACTGGCATCTCCCGGTACGCCTTCATAGCGCACCCCGTCCTGCAGCACCAGGAAGCGCCCATTGTCCCGGGTGTCGTAGCGATAGCCACGATCGGCCAGCACCACGACAGGCGCACCGCCATCGGTGCTGTCGGAAATAAACAGCCGCTCCAGGCCGCCCGCCGCGGCATCCACCGACTCGGTGTAGGTCACGCGGTTGCCACCGGGCAGCGGCTGAAAGCGTCCTGGCACCAGGGTATCGAAGGCGTTGATATTGTCCTGCTGCAGGTACAGGTCCGCCGTGCGCTGGGCCCCCAGCGGTGACAGCTGCATGCTCAGCAATCCCACCAGCAGCGCCACCAGGGTCGCCGGCCCCATGGCGTAGAGCACAAGGCGCTTCTGGCTCATGCCGCAGGCCCGCAGCACGACCATTTCACTTTCCAGGTACAGGCGCCCAAACGCCAGCAGCACGCCCAGAAACAGCCCCAGCGGCAGAATCAGCTCCAGGAAGCCCGGCAACCGGTACAGCAGCATCTGGCTCAGCAGTTCGGGCGCCAGCTTGCCCGCCGCCGCATCGCCGAGATACTTGATAAAGCGGCCGCTTACAATGATCATCAGCAGGATTGTGCTTACCGCAGCCGTGCTGATCAGTACTTCGCGGGTCAGGTATCGGAAAACGATCAAGACGCTCTACCCTGTCATGGCAGAAACCGTTGCCGCTAGGGCTGGAGCCCGGCCTGCCAGGGCGGGCGCACTCGGGCGCAGCAGCATGGCGTGGCGGACTCCGCCTGCAAATAGGTCAGCGGTTCCCAAGTTCAATGAATTCAAATAGTTTTAAATAGTTTATAGTGCAATGCACTTTGGAGTGCTGCGGCATTATCCATAAATACGACTTTAAAGTCTTGTTTGGAGCCATCATGGATTTCGAGATTGTAAGCGGCGCCATCGCGGCGCTGGAAACGGAACTGCTGATCGTCGGCGTCGAAGCCGACACCGTCCTGACACCCGCTGCCCAGAGCCTGGACAGCGCCAGCAATGGCTACCTGAGCGACATCCTCGGCGGTGGTGACATCCAGGGCAAGCTGGCTGAAACCCTGCTGCTGCACCGGGTGCCGGGGGTTGCCGCCAAACGCGTGCTGCTGCTGGGCCTGGGCAAAACCGAAGAGCGCTCCGAGCGCAGCTATCGCAAGCTGGTCAAGGCCGCCTTCGCCTGCATCAAGAGCATTCGCGCCAGCAGCGTGACCTTTGCGCTGGACGTGGCCGCCACCCAGCAGAACGACCTGTACCGCCAGACCCGCCAGCTGGTGGAGTGGGGCACCGCCGAGCTGTATCAGTACGACGAAACCCGCAGCAAGAAAGCCGAACCCCTGGTACTCGACCACCTGCATATCCTGCTGGCCGACGACGATGTCGAAACCGGCGAACACGCCCTGGTCGATGGTGTGGCCATCGCCAACGGCGTATCGGTCGCGCGGGACGTCGGCAACCTGCCGGGCAACATCTGCACCCCCACCTACCTGGCACAGCAGGCGATTCGCCTGGGCGACGAATACGACAGCATCAGCACCCAGGTGCTGGACGAGCTGGAAATGGAAAAACTCGGCATGCACTCGCTGCTGTCGGTGGGCCACGGCAGTGACCAGCCCTCCAAGCTGATCGTGATGGAATACAAGGGCGCCACCGACCCCGACGCCCAGCCCTATGCCCTGGTGGGCAAGGGCATCACCTTCGATACCGGCGGCATCAGCCTCAAGCCCGGCGCCGGCATGGATGAAATGAAGTTCGACATGTGCGGTGCCGCCAGCGTGCTCGGCACGATGAGCGCGGTGGCCGAAATGGCGCTGCCGATCAACGTGGTGGGCATCATTGCCGCCGCCGAGAACATGCCCAGCGGGCGCGCCACCAAGCCGGGCGACGTCATCACCACCATGTCGGGCCTGACCGTCGAAGTCCTCAACACCGATGCCGAAGGCCGCCTGGTGCTGTGCGATGCCCTGACCTACTCCGAGCGCTTCAAGCCCAAAACGGTCGTGGATATCGCCACCCTCACCGGCGCCTGCATCGTGGCGCTCGGTCACCAGGCATCGGGCCTGCTGGCCAACGACGACGAACTGGCCAATGACCTGCTGGAAGCCGGCGAATTCGCCGCCGACCGTGCCTGGCGCCTGCCGCTGTGGGACGAGTACCAGGAACAGCTGGACTCCAACTTCGCCGATATCGCCAACATCGGTGGGCCGCCAGCCGGCACCATCACCGCGGCCTGCTTCCTGTCGCGCTTCACCCAGAACCTGCGCTGGGCGCACCTGGATATCGCCGGTGTTGCCTGGAACAGCAAGGGCAAGGACAAGGGCGCATCCGGTCGCTGTGTACCCCTGCTGAGCCAGTACCTGCTGGACCAGATCGAAGACAGCGAGCATGAGCACTAAAAGCCGCGCTGACTTCTATATCCTGGCGGCGTCCGACGAGGACGCCCGCCAGCAGTTTTTCTGCCGCCTGAGCGAGAAGATTTTCGGCCTCGGGCTGCAGGTGTTCGTGCAGGTGCCGGATGAAATCCGCGCCAGCCGGCTCGACGAACAGCTCTGGTCCTGGCGACCGGACAGTTTCGTGCCCCACGCGCTGCAGGGTGCAACGCCCGAAGCTCCAATCACCATTGGCTGGGGCCCGGAGCTGCCGGCGCACCGCGATGTCTACGTTAACCTTGGGCTGGAGCTGCCACCCGAGGCGCTGCAGTTCAAGCGTATCGTTGAAATCGTGGTACAGGACGATGCCATCCTCGCCGCCAGCCGCAGCAACTATCGCCTGTGCAAGGATAACGGCCTGGAGCTGCACCGCCGCGACATGCGCGGTTAAACGGCCCTGGGAGCCCAGCAAGAGGACTCCCATCATTCCCTCGCCCCGCTCCCTGGCTCACTCCCTGCGCCAGATCAATACACAGCTTCCCAATCCCTGCTTTGATTGAAAGCCTCCCTATACTGAGAGGCACTGAACAGGGAAGCCGCCATGCCGATGAGAAAAAGCCTGCTGCTGTTACCGCTCCTGGCTGTCCTGATCGCCGCCAGTTTCTACTGGCTGCGGCACGAGGACCCTGTGCCGGTCGCACTGGTCGAGGTTGCACGCGGCCCGGTTGAGCTGATCGCGGCCAACAGCCGGGCAGGCACCATTCGCGCCTGCCGTCGCTCGCGCCTGTCCATGCTCCAGGGCGGGCGGGTCGACCGGCTGCTGGTGAAAGAAGGCGATAAGGTGAAAGCCGGCCAGGTGCTGCTGGAGCTCTGGCACCGGGATATCGACGTCCGCATCGAGCTGGCACAGGCGACCCTGCGGGCCCGGCAGATCGAACAGCAGCGCAGCTGTGACAGCGCGGCACTGGCGCTGCGCGAGTACCAGCGTACCCGGTCGCTGGCCGCACGCAACCTGGCCTCGGCCGAACTGCTGGACCAGCGCAAGACCGAGTCCGGCCTGCGCCAGCTCAGCTGCGACCAGGCCAGCGCCGTCACCGACCAGGCCCGGGCAGCACTGCGCCTGGAGCGGGTTTTACTGACACAGGCACGCCTGCACGCCCCCTTCGCCGGCACCGTGGCGCAGATCAACGGTGAGCCCGGCGAGTTCATCACCCCCTCCCCGCCCGGTATTCCCACCCCGCCGGCCGTCGACCTGATCGACGACAGCTGCCTCTATGTACGGGCGCCCATCGACGAAATCGAGGCCGCCCGCCTGGCCGTCGGCCAGAACGCCCGCATTACCCTGGATGCCTTTCGCGACCGGGTCTTCCCGGGCCAGGTGAGCCGTATCGCCGCCTACGTCACCGAGGTCGAAAAACAGGCCCGCACCGTGGATGTCGATGTGCTGTTTAGGCCCGTCCCCGATGACGCCACCCTGCTGGTGGGCTACAGCGCCGATGTGGAGATCATTCTGGATCGACGCGATGCGGCCACGCGCATTCCCACCGAAACCCTGCTCGACGGTGATAGGGTACTGCGCTACAACGCCGACAGCCAGACACTGCAGCACCAGGGCGTCAGCCTGGGCCTGAGCAATTGGAGCTGGACCGAAATACGCCAGGGGCTGGAGCCCGGCCAGCGCATACTGCAGTCCCTCGACCGCGAAGGCGCACGGGACGGTGCCCGGGTGACAGCCGAATGATCCGGCTCGAAAAACTCTGCAAGGCCTACACCCTGGGAGATCAGCCGGTGACGGCGCTGGATGCCGTCGATCTGGCGATCGGCAGCGGCGAATACCTGTCGGTGATGGGGCCCTCGGGCTCCGGCAAGTCGACGCTGCTCAACATGATCGGGCTGCTGGATACACCCGACTCCGGTCGTTACCAGCTGTGTGATCGGGAAATGACCCTGCTCGACGAGGAAGGCCGTGCCGCTGAGCGCAACAGCCGCATCGGTTTCGTGTTCCAGGCATACCACCTGATCGACCGTCTCAGTGCCCGGGAAAACATCGAGCTGCCACTGGTGCTGGCCGGCATGGCCCCCGGGATGCGCCGCCCGCTGGTGGACGAGGTTATCGCGCGCCTGGACCTGGAGCCCCGCGCAGGCCACCTGCCACGCCAGCTGTCCGGTGGCCAGCGCCAGCGCGTTGCCATCGCCCGGGCAGTGATCCGCAGGCCCGCCCTGCTGCTGGCCGACGAGCCCACCGGCAACCTGGATAGCCACTCCGGCGCCGAGGTCATCAAGCTGCTGGAAGAGCTCAACGGCCAGGGCATTACCCTGCTGATCGTGACCCATGATCCCGCCATGGGCCAGCGTGCCGGCCGGCGGCTGCGCATGGAGGATGGCCGGGTCGTCAGCGACAGCCCTGCACAGGAAGGCGATTATGCGCAGCGCTGACCTGCTGCAGATCAATTTGCGCCTGTTGCTGCGCCAGCGCTTCAGAACACTGATGAGCCTGTTGGCTATCAATGCCGGTGGGCCCGCCGCCTGTCGGTCCGGTGCAGGAGCGAACCATGCGCAGCGCTGACCTGCTGCAGTTTAATTTGCGCCTGTTGCTGCGCCAGCGATTTCGCACCCTGATGAGCCTGTTGGCCATGGCTGTGGGAGTCGCCGCGGTGCTGCTGCTGACAGGGCTCGGCGAAGGCGCGCGCCAGTTTGTGCTCAACGAGTTTTCCCTGCTGGGCAGGGATGTGCTGATCATGTTGCCGGGGCGCAAAGAAACGACCGGCGGCATCCCGCCGCTCACCGGTGAAGGCACAAGGGACATCACCCTGGAGGACGTGCAGGCGCTGAACCGCCTGCCGGCGATACAGCGGGTGGCGCCACTGATCGTGGGTAATGCCCAGACCCATGCCGGCGGGCGCAGCCGCGAACTGCTGACGCTCGGCACCAGCACGCTGTTCTTTGACTTGCGCGACCTCGGCGTTCGCCAGGGGCAGGTGCTGCCCGACATTCCGCTGGATCTCGCCGCCCCCGTCTGCATACTCGGCGCCGGTGCCAAGCGGGAACTGTTCGCACAGCAGGCCGCGCTCGGACAATGGCTGCGCATCGGCGACCGGCGTTTTCGCGTGATCGGCATCCTGGATGACCGCGGCGAATCCTTCGGGATGGACATGCGCAATGCCATCCTGATCCCGGTGGCCAGCGCGCAGCAGATCTTCAATACCCGCGGCATGTTCCGGGTCTTTTTGCAGCACCAGCCCGGCAGCTCCCTCGACCGCGCCCGCCAGGAAGTCCTGGCGCTGATGCGCCAGCGCCACGGTGGCGAAGAGGATGTCACCCTGGTCACCCAAGATGCCCTGCTCGGCGCCTTTGACGATATTCTGCGACTGCTGACCCTGGGCGTGGCGGCCATTGCCGCCATCAGTCTGCTGGTGGCCGGCATTCTGATCATGAACATCACCCTGATCAGCGTCAGCCAGCGCACCCGGGAAATCGGCCTGCTCAAGGCCATGGGCGCCAGCGCCCGCACCGTGCGGATCCTGTTTATCAGCGAGGCGCTGCAACTGGCGCTGCTGGGCTCCCTGCTCGGCGCCTTGGCAGGCTACGGCCTGCTGGCGCTGGGCCACTGGTTTTTCCCGCTGCTGCCCTTCGTGGTATCGCCCTGGGCGCTCGGCGCGGCCTTTGGCATCGCCATCACCACCGCCGTGCTGTTCGCCTGGCTGCCGGCCTCCCGCGCCGCCGCCATGCCGCCGGTGCTGGCGCTGCACGGGCAGGCACGCTGATGCGCTGCGCTGAGGTCCGGCAGCTTCGCCTCGCCGTCCGCACGGGCGCACCGGATCGCGACCTGAGGCGACCGATGCCCCTGCTACTGCCGCGGCAGGCACACCGGTGAGGCTGCAGGACAGCTTCAGGCTGGTCAGCCGGGCGCTGCTGACGGCGCGCCTGCGCAGCTTCCTGACCATCCTGGGCATCGCGGTGGGCATCGCCGCGGTCAGCCTGCTGACCACCATCGGCGTGGGGCTGCAACTCTATGTACTGGATAATTTTTCACAGTTTGGCAGCCGTATCATCGCCGTGAATCCCGGCAAGACCCAGACCGGCGGTATCGGCGGCCTGCTGTCGAGCACCCGCCCGCTGTCGCTCGAAGACGCCCAGAGCCTGCGCCCACTACCCTTCGTCGAGCGGGTGGTACCGGTGGTTCAGGGCAGCGGGGCTATCGAATACGGCCGGCGGGTACGTCATACCGATATCCTGGGCGGCAATGGCGACATGGCCGCCGCCTGGCGATTCGCCCTCGCCCAGGGGCGCTTCCTGCCCGTTATCAGTGGCAACTCGCAACCCTTTGCGGTGCTAGGCGCCCGGGTCAAGCAGGAACTCTTTGGCGAGGCCCGGGCGCTCGGGCGCTTTATCCGTGTGGGGGGCGAACGCTACCGGGTTGTCGGCGTCATGGCCAGCAAGGGCCAGATGCTGGGCTTTGACCTGGACGATGTCGTCTATATCCCGATCGACCGGGCGCTGTCGCTGTTCAACCGCCCCGGCCTGATGGAAATCGATGTTACCTACCGTGCCGGCACCAGCGCCGCGCAGATGGCCGAACGTATCCGCCAGCGCCTGATGCAGCGCCACGGCGTGGAGGACTTCACCCTCACCACCCAGGATGAAATGCTCACCAGCCTCGACCGCATCCTGGGCCTGCTGACCGTCGCCATCGGCGCCCTGGGGGGCATTTCCCTGCTGGTGGGCGCCATCGGCATCGTCACCATCATGGTCACCACGGTGCAGGAACGCAGCGCCGAGATCGGCCTTTTGCGGGCGCTCGGGGCTACGAGGCGCCAGATCCTGCTGCTGTTCCTCGGTGAAGCCCTGCTGCTGGCCATCGCCGGCGGCCTCTGTGGGCTGCTGCTGATGGCCCTGCTGCTGGGTGTGCTGGCCCTGGCCGCGCCGGCGCTGCCAATCAGCCTGAGTCCCTTTTTCCTGTTGCTGGCCTTGCTGCTGGCCGCCGTTGTGGGCTTGCTGGCCGGCGTCTCGCCAGCCTGGCGCGCGGCAAGCCTGAATCCGGTCGATGCGCTGCAGCAGGAATAGACCCGTTGGACACCCGGATCACTGCAACGCAGGGGATCTGGGTTGCGCCCTACCTTGATCAGAGGTCAGCGGGTATAATCGGCCGATTCTTTCAGATGCCAGCGAGCCTGGTCCGGTTGCCAACCGGATACAGCGACTCCCAAGAATTCCAGAGACGCCAACCGTAATGGACAAGACTTACCAGCCCCACGACATCGAAAAATCCTGGTACAAGACCTGGGAAGAGCGCAATTACTTCGCGCCCTCGGGCGAAGGCGATGCCTACAGCATCATGATTCCGCCGCCCAACGTCACCGGCAGCCTGCACATGGGGCACGCCTTCCAGCACACCATCATGGATGCGCTGACCCGTTACCGCCGCATGCAGGGTCGCAATACCCTGTGGCAGGTGGGCACCGACCACGCCGGTATCGCCACCCAGATGGTGGTGGAGCGCAAGCTGGCGGCCGAAACCGGCGAAAGCCGCTACGACCTCGGTCGCGAGCCCTTTATCGAAAAAGTCTGGGAGTGGAAGGAAGAGTCCGGTGGCACCATCACCGAACAGATGCGCCGCCTGGGCAACTCCGTCGACTGGCCGACGGAGCGCTTCACCATGGATTCGGGCTTCTACCACGCCGTGCAGGAAGTCTTTGTGCGCCTGTACGACGACAAGCTGATCTACCGCGGCAAGCGCCTGGTCAACTGGGATCCGAAACTGCACACCGCCATCTCGGACCTTGAAGTCGAGAACCGCGAGGTCAAGGGCAAGATGTGGTACCTGCGCTACCCGCTGGCCGATGGCGTCACCACGCAGGACGGCAAGGATTACATCGTCGTGGGCACCACCCGTCCCGAAACCATGCTCGGCGACAGCGGCGTGGCGGTAAACCCTGAAGACGAGCGCTACCAGGCGCTGATCGGCAAGTTCGTTGAGCTGCCGCTGGTGGGCCGTCGCATTCCCATCGTGGCCGACGACTACGCCAACATGGAAAAGGGCACCGGTTGCGTCAAGATCACGCCGGCCCACGACTTCAACGACAACGAAGTTGGCAAGCGCCAGCAGCTGCCGCTGATCAACATCCTGACCCTGAATGCCGATATCCGCGACCAGGCACAGGTGTTCAACAGCGACGGCAGCGTCAACAATGACATCGATACCGCCCTGCCGGCCAAGTACCAGGGCATGGAGCGCTTTGCCGCGCGCCGTGCAGTCATTGAGGACTTCGAAGCCCTGGACCTGCTGGAAAAAATCGAAGAAAACGCCATGACCGTGCCCTATGGCGACCGGGGTGGCGTGGTCATCGAACCCATGCTGACCGACCAATGGTTCTGCGATGCCAAGACCCTGGCCAAGCCCGCTATCGAGGCGGTGGAGAACGGTGATATCAAGTTTGTGCCCAAGCAGTACGAAAACATGTACTTCTCCTGGATGCGCGATATCCAGGACTGGTGCATCTCCCGCCAGCTGTGGTGGGGTCACCGCATCCCGGCCTGGTACGACAATGCCGGCAATGTTTATGTCGCCAACTCGGCGGCCGCCGCGCGGGAAAAATACAACCTGGACCTGGAACTGGAACTGCGCCAGGACGACGACGTGCTGGACACCTGGTTCAGCTCCGCACTCTGGACCTTCGGCACCCTGGGCTGGCCCGAAGCCACCGAGCGCCTCAAGACCTTCCACCCCACCGACACCCTGGTGACGGGCTTTGACATCATATTCTTCTGGGTTGCGCGCATGATCATGATGAGCATGCACTTCATGAAGGACGAGGACGGCAAGCCCCAGGTACCGTTCAAGACCGTTTACGTTACCGGTCTGATCCGCGACGAGAGCGGCGACAAGATGTCCAAGTCCAAGGGCAACGTGCTTGACCCGCTGGACATGATCGACGGTATCGGCCTGCCCGAACTGCTGGAAAAACGCTGCGGCAACATGATGCAGCCCCAGCAAGCCGAGAAAATCGGCAAGCGTACCGAAAAGCAGTTCCCCGAGGGCATATCCGCCCACGGCACCGACGCCCTGCGTTTCACCCTGGCGGCGCTGGCCTCCACCGGGCGTGACATCAACTGGGACATGAAACGCCTCGAAGGTTACCGCAACTTCTGCAACAAGATCTGGAACGCCGCCCGCTACGTGCTGATGAATACCGAAGATCAGGATTGCGGCCAGACCGGCAATCCGGTCGAGCTGTCCCTGGCCGATCGCTGGATCATCAGCTCGCTGCAGCGCAGCGAAGCCACGGTCATCAAGCAGCTGGACGACTACCGCTTCGACCTGGCCGCCCAGACCCTGTACGACTTTGTCTGGAACCAGTACTGCGACTGGTACCTGGAGCTATCCAAGCCCGTGCTCTGGGATGAAAACGCCTCGGCCGAAGCCCTGCGTGGCACCCGCCGCACCCTGGTACGCGTGCTCGAAGCCGTGCTGCGACTGGCCCACCCGCTGATGCCCTACATCACCGAGGAAATCTGGCAGTCCATCAAGACCCTGGCCGGCACCGAGGGCGACACCATCATGCTGCAGCCCTACCCGGCGGCGGAAGAAGGCAAGATCGACACCCAGGCCGAAGCCGACATCGAATGGCTGCAGGGCGTGATCACCGGCATCCGCAACATTCGCGGCGAAATGAAGATTCCGCCGTCCAAAGATCTGGACGTGCTCTTCACCAACGGCAGCGACGAAGACCAGCGCCGCCTGGCCGACAACGCCTCCTTCCTGAAGAAACTGGCCAAGCTCAGCTCCGTCACCTGGCTCAACCCCGGTGACGAAATCCCCATGGCCGCCACCGCACTGGTTGGCGACATGGAAGTGCTGGTGCCCATGGCCGGCCTGATCGACAAGGACGCGGAACTGGCCCGGCTGCAGAAGGAACTCGACCGCCTGCAGGGCGAGATCAGACGTGTTGAAGGCAAGCTGTCCAACGCCAAGTTCGTCGCCAATGCGCCGGACGAGGTCGTGGCCAAGGAACGAGAAAAGATCGCCGAGTCCCAGTCCGCCTTCGACAAGCTGACCGAGCAGTACGCCAAGATCGAAGCGCTCTGATTGGGAATTGGTGATTCGTGACTGGTGATTGGTGATTGGTGATTGGTGATTGGTTAAGGCTGATTACTGACGGACCGGTCATCATCGGCAGGCTGTAAAAAAGCCCGCGCTCCGGAAGGAGCGCGGGCTTTTTTCTGTCGCCCGTTTACAGAAGTTTTCAGCCAGCTGGCACAACGGGAATCACACTACTGGCGACCAGAGCAATGAATTATACTGGCCGCCACCAGCCAGCACTTTTTATCCCCCGGAATCCTTATGCGCTCACTTCCTCCCCTGACAGCATTGCGTGTTTTTGAAACCACGGGGAAGTACCTGAGTTTTACCCACGCAGCGAAGCAGCTGCATGTAACCCAGAGCGCGGTCAGTCGCCAGATCAAGCAGCTGGAGGACTACCTGGGTGTGCCCCTCTTTGTACGCCTGCATCACAAGCTGGAACTGACCGACGCCGGCCAGCAGCTGCTGGCCAAGCTGGAGCAGGCCTTCAACCTGATGGAGGTGGCGGTGCAGGAACTGCGGGATCCGAATCAGCGCCAGAAACTGAACCTGCTTGTTCCGCCAACCTTTGCCACCCGCTGGCTGGCGCCTCGCCTGGCCGGCTTTCACCGCAGCTTCCCGGAGCTGGAACTGTCGATTCACAACAGCGCCAGCGAACACAGCCTGTTCGACTGCAGTATCCGCTTTGGCCACACCGCCAAACCCAGCCACTACAGCGAGCTGCTTATGCTGGAGCAGCACCTGGCGGTCTGCGCGCCCCATATGACGGACAAGGCACAACAGCTGGACAAGGCTAACGCCAGCCTGCTGCATATCCTCGATCAGGGTGAGCGGCTGCCGGTATGGGAAAACTGGCTACAGGCCGCCGGCATGAGCGATCAGGTCAATGTAAACCGAGGCATGGAGTTCAGCACCCTTGATCAGGTCATCAACGCCGCCATTAACGGCGCAGGCTTCGCCATTATCGACAGACACATGATTACCCGCGAACTGGAGTCCGGCACCCTGGTCGCCTTTAGCGACATAGAGGTCAGCGGGCCCTGTGGCTACTGGCTGGACATCAACGCCGAACGCCAGGGGCTGGCCAAGGTTATTCGCTTCAGCGAATGGCTGCGCGAAGTGGCTGCCGATTCACCGACTCAGGCTCACTGAACCCAACAGTCATCCGGCAAATGTCACCTGCTATAACGCACTCCGCAATAACGGCCTGCCATCCTGTCGCTGCTCAAAAAAAAGCCCCGCAACGGCGGGGCAAAATAGACAGCAGGGTGCAAATCTAACAGCCGGCACAGGGGCTCGCTGCACTGATCGTCAATCAGCCGGCAAACGGAGCCATGGCCTGACGCGCAGTACGGGCAATACGCTTGCCGGCGGTGTAATCATTGATCAGATCGCAGGGGGTGTAGTTGCGCTCCAGCTCGTAGAGCTCTTCGGCACTGAGCTGCATTTCCAGTGCCGCCAGCGCGCTGTCGAACTGCGCCGTGGTATCGGCACCCACCAGCATTGACGAAACCTCGCGTTTGTTCAGCACCCAGGCCTGGGCAACCTGCGCCGGCAGGCAGCCGCGGGCATCGGCCACCTTGGCCACCGAATGGGCGATATCCCTGGATGCCTGATCGTTATACATCTCGGCGGTAAAGAAATCGGTCTTGTTGCGGGTGGATTGCAGGTCGCTGGTCAGAATACCGCGGGCCAGCGGGCTGAACACGGAAACACCGATGCCCTGATCCATGCAGTACGGGATCATTTCCCGTTCTTCTTCACGGTAGGCACAGTTAAGCTGCAGTTGCATGTTGATCGGGCGCGCCCAGCCGTTCTTGTCGCAAACCTGCAGGATCTTGGCCAGCTGCCAGGTATACATGGTGGATACGCCTATGTAGCGTGCCTTGCCGGCCAGCACTATGTCGTTCAGCGCACCCATGGTTTCTTCCAGCGGTGTCTCGGTGTCGAAATAGTGCAGCATGTAGATATCGACATAGTCCATGCCCATGCGCTGGAGCGAGTTGTCGATGGCGTTAAAGATGTTCTTGCGCGAGTGGCCCTGAGCATTGACGTCATCGCTCATGGCATAGCCTACCTTGGTGGTGATGACCATGTCGTCGCGACGACCGATACGGCGCAGCACATTGCACACCACTTCTTCACCGGCACCGATGGAATAGAAATCCGCCAGGTCGATAAAGTTGACGCCGTTATCCAGCGCGTGGCGAATAATGGGTTCGCTCTCCTTCTCGTCGAAAATCCACGGTTTCCACTCTTTGGATCCCATATTCATGGTACCCAGGCAAAGGCGGGATACCTTGAGGCCGGACTGGCCCAGACGTACGTATTGCATGTTAACCCCTTAATATTTAAATCAGAGCCGGCAGCCGCCGGCTCATCCTTGCAACGAAACTGCGGTACGACTCACTCGGCTGGAAGCACTCAGACAGCGGCAGGCTTGGCCTGCGGCCGTACCGGGGCGGTGCTGTGTGCCACGCCCAGAGCGTTGGGCTTGAGCTCCACGGTCTGGCCGCTAATCTCAACCCGGGCCGCCAGTTTTAGCAGCGCAAAGGCCGCGCCAACCACGATCAGCATGCCGGGCACCCCGGAGAGGTTGAACAGCATCTTGATGGCATCGACACCGATATAGCTGGCACTGATCCAGGCCACGAAACCGATCGCACTGCCCCAGCAGACCTTGATCCACAAAGGCGAAGTCAGGTTCTGCGCATCAACACCCTTGATGCAGAGACCGCCGATCGCATCGGTGTTGGAGTCTGCCGCGGTAATGAAGGTGATCAGGCAGGCAAAGATAAACAGGCCGCTGAGCAGGGTGCTGCCGGGCAGCTGATCAAACAGCACGTAAATTACCGCCGCAAAGCCGCTTTCCTGATAGGCGGCATACATGATCCCGCCCTGGGTCGTATCAAAAAACAGGGACGAGCCGCTGAAGATACTGAACCAGAGAAAGCCAAACGCCGAGGGCAGCAGCAGGTTAACGATAATGAACTGTCGCACCGTGTAACCGCGGGCAATCTTGCCCAGGAACAGGCAGCTCAGCGGCGCCCAGGCAAACCAACTGGCAAAGAATGCAACCGTCCACCAGCCCGGCCATTGGTCGTTGCCGGAAGCCCCCGTGACCAGATTGCGGGCAAAGAAATCAGACAGGTATACCCCTAACGACTCAACGCCCAGCGACAAAATAAACGCGGTAGGACCAACGATAAAAATAAACAGCGCACCGGTGAAATACAGCCAGGTATTAATACGCGCCAGTGTCTGAATACCCCGGTGCAGACCTGAGGCAGCAGAGATGATGGCAGAACCGATAATACTGATCGCGATGATGCCATACACCAGCGAGCTCTTTTCGATCCCCAGTACCGATTCCAGGCCATCGCCTATAACCAGCAGGCCCGACGTCAGTGTTGCCGCCATTCCCAGCACCACCGAGAACAGCGCCAGGCCATCGATCACCTGGCCGCCGACACCATCCACCCAGCGTCCCAGCAACGGCCGCAGCATGGAGCCAATGGAGAAGCTCAGCTTCAGGTTATGGAACGCCAGCGCGAATGCCAGCCCGGCCACCGTATAAATGCTGTACGGCGTGATGGTCCAGTGCACGAAGGTGGTGGACATGGAAAAGCGCATCGCTTCCGGGCTTTGTGCACTGATGCCCAGGGACTGGGGCGGCTCGTAGTAATGCAGAATGGGCTCAGCCACCGACCAGAACAGAATCCCCATGGCGATAACCGTCGTCAGGGATACGGCAAACCAGCGAAACGGGCTCAGCATCGCTGTAGCGCTTTCCCCACCAATACGCACTCGGCCAACCGGTGCAACAAAAGCATAGGCGGCTACAAAAACCATCGACAGGGCGCTAAGGTTAAAGAGCCAGGACAGATTGGCAATAATCAAAGAATTCAGCGCCGAAGTGGCTGCAATGAAATTCTTCTCATCCAGAATCGTATAAATGATCGTCAGGGCCAGACATGCGAATGCGGGCCAGAACGTTATTGGTCGGATATTCTTCATATCTCCCCCGAGTTATTGTTGTAAGTCAGAGAGGCTGACGTCCAGTTTTTTTGAATCGGGGCAATATTGCCGTAACCTCTGCCGAAACAAAAATGACATAAACGTCCGCCACCATGAAAAAATGTAATCATCAAAAGCACGATCATTTCGCTGCAGCAGGCATGAATCAGGCCGCCAATTAAAGCGCACGAGACTTTAATGACCAGGTAACAGACGGTCAGATCTCGCGCTCCGGGCGTTTGAACGCAACTACATGCAGCCGCTGCAATCCAAATGCATAAAGGCGCCGAAGCGCCTTTTGAGCCCCTGCGTCAGACGTCGCCGAAATACACCCAGACACACTTGGTCTTGGTGTAGGACGACAGCGAATGGATCGCCATTTCCTTGCCCCAACCGCTCTGCTTGAAGCCGCCGAAGGGGCTGCTCAGGCCATAGCAGCCATAGCGGTTGATAAAGAGCATGCCGGCGTCAATCTGTTCCGCCACACGATGGGCACGGCCAACATTGGCGGTATAGATCCCCGCCGCCAGGCCAAAGGCCGTACCATTGGCCATGGCCACCGCTTCTTCCGTGGTGTGGAATCTTGTACAGCACAGCACGGGCCCAAAGATCTCTTCCTGGGCTATGCGTGCGTTTTGATCCACATTGGAAAAGATGGTCGGACGAATAAAGTAGCCGTTGGCGTTGTCACCCTCGGTATCGGCATAACCACCGGCCACCAGTTCGGCTTCCGTTTTGCCGATCTCGATGTACTCCATGATCTTGTTGAACTGGGCTTCGTTGCACTGCGGCCCCTGAGTAACGTCCGCGTCGAACGGGTTACCGCACTTCACCGCATTGGCTTTTTCGACCAGCGCCGCGAGCACCTGGTCGTATAGGCTGTCGTGGATCAGGAAACGGGTCGGCTCGGAACACTTCTCACCCTTGTGGGAAAACATCACGGTGAAGGCGCGGTCGATGGCCCCTTCGAGATCAGGCGTATCCTCGAAGAAAATGCAGGGGGACTTGCCACCCAGTTCCAGCGTTGTCGCCTTCAGGTTTGAGCCGCCGGAGTTCTGTACGATCTTGCGCCCCACACCGGTGCTGCCGGTAAAGGAGATCTTGTGCACGTTGTCACTCAGGGTCAGCTGATTCGCCATCTTGCCGTCGGTCAGCAGCATGTTGATCACGCCCCTGGGGAAGTCAAGGTGACGATCAATCAGCTCCATCAGGTAAATCACCGTCAGCGGCGTATATTCGGAGGGTTTGATAATAACGGTATTGCCCATGGCCAGCGCCGGCGCTATTTTCAGGCTCGCCTGGTACAGCGGGAAGTTCCAGGGTGCGATCAGGCCGCATACGCCAACGGGTTCCTTCAGGGTGTAGTTCAGGAAGCCATCATCCACCGGTGAGGTTTCACCGTAAAACTTGTCGGTCCAGCCAGCGTAATAGTCGAATATATCGGCACAGGTCGGAATGTCATCGGCCATGGATTCTGTAAACAGCTTGCCGTTGGCCAGAGTTTCCAGCACCGCCAGCTTTTCGGTATTTTCACGAATCAGGCTGGCAATCTGGCGCAGCATAGTGGCGCGCTGCGTGCGACTGACCTTGGACCAGGTACCGTCCAGGTGGCGCTCATGGGCGACTTGCGCTGTGTACTCAATCTGTTCGGCATCGGCCATGGCAAAGCTGCACAGCGTCTGGCGGTTCGCAGGATTGCTGACGACCCAGCTGTCCTGGCTCGCACCGGCCACCCATTGTCCGTCGATATACTGATGTTTAGCCTGTTGCAGCCAGTCATTGGCCCAGGACAGGGGGATGCTTTTTGTAGTGTCCATCTGATGCTCCGCTTAGCACTATCGATCGTTTAGAGGCTCGCTCGAACAGCTCCCGCCAGAGTGGCCGGGAGAGTCGAAAATCAGAAGTATCAGGCCCCGCCCTGCGGTGTCTGCCGATACCCCTTATCGTTGCAAGCGAGCATAAAAGTGAGGGGGGTTAAGCACAATTGACATTAGGGTATGCCGGGCTGCAAAAAACTCATCCTTGCAGCCGACGGCACAGCCAAGCCCGCGACGGCCCTATTCATCCAGGTGCTGGCGAATCAGCTCCAGCTCACCGCCGGTTTCCTTATAAATGCGGGACGCATAGGAATACCCCCGCGCTTTCTTGAGCCGCATGACGGTGGGAATCAGGCTATTGACGTTGGCGGCATTGCGCTCGAGATTGGGTTCAATGCCCTCCAGGCAATGGCGGCTAAAGGCCCTGATACCGCTTTCAAGGCAGGTCATGCCGTCCAGCAGGTTGTTGATCACGATGGACTGCCAGGGCGTGTAGTCCAGCTCGCCATGATCCTGGGTCATCTGCACCGAATAACAATGGCCGCAGACCTGCATGCAGCACTGCACCAGGTACTCGGCGATGGTCGGATTCACCTTGCCAGGCATGGCCGAGGAACCCGGCTGCACGGCGGGCAACGATATTTCCCCAAAGCCGGTCTGTGGCCCGGAAGCCATGAGCCTGAAGTCCTTGGCAATCTTTAGCAAAGCGCGGGATAGCTGATCAATCCCTGCCGAAACGCGCACCAGCTTGTCGTGATTCTGCGAGCTGTCAAACAGGTTATCTGTGTGTTCAAAGCGCTCACTGGCCATCTGCCGATTCATTTCCGCGATGCAGCGCTCAAAAAAAGCATCCGCACAGTCACCGCGCCGGCCAATAATGTTGCCACCCAGATTCACGGCATGGAGCGCATCCACATCCGTTGTCAGGCGCCGGCGGTTGCGCTTCACCAGGGAGGAATAACCCCCGAGCATGTCGGCAAAGCTGATTTCAACGGCGTCCTGCAGGCAGGTCCGGGATATTTTCAGCACCTGCTGCAACCGCAATGCCTGTGCATCCAGGGTCTCGATCAGCTCACCCAGCGCCGCTTCCAGCGACGACCATGTGCTGATCACAGCCAGGTGACAAGCCGTGCTCAAGGCATCACTGGTGGAATTGTTCAGGTTCACATGATCATTGGGATGAATGGGCGAGTAAGTTCCCAGGGGCTTGCCGAAGGCATCGCGATTGGCCAGGTTGGCGATGACCTCATTGACATTCATGTTACTGGATATGCCGCCGCCGCCGTGAAAGGCATGCACCGGAAAGTACTCAGGCGGGCTCTGTTCAAGCAACTGGTCGACAGCGTCAATGATCGCCTGGCCCAGTTCCCTGTCCAGTTCACCGGTCAGCATGTTGGTGTGCGCGGCCACCCTTTTCACCCGCAGCAATCCGCGCAGCAACTCGGGATAGGCCGACAGCGGCTTCTCGCCGTTGAGTGGATACAGCTTGATGGCCCGCTGGGTTTGCACGCCAAACAGTGCGCCAGCGGGCACCTCCAGCTCACCGATAAGGTCATGCTCGATACGAACGTCGTAACGCGTCATAGTGTTGTACTGTCCTGAATAAGGCGAAAGAAGCTCGGCTTATCAGAAACAAATACGACTATCACGGCAAATTACAATTTTGCAGCCTGCCATGCACAAAAGTCACAGGCGACAATCCCTGCAAACGCGCCAGGGTCGAAGCGCTCTGATTGGGCATTGGTGGTTCGTGATTCGTGATTCGTGATTCGTGAAGGCTGATTACTGACGGCCAGATCATCATCGGCAGGCTGTAAAAAAGCCCGCACTCCAGAAGGAGCGCGGGCTTTTTTCATGGCGCCGGGATCAGGATGGCTGCAGGGCGCGCCTGCGGTGCATCTTGCGCAGCGAGTCCAGCGTCAGGATGATCAGCGCCAGCCAGATCAGGCCGAAGGTCACCAGCTTTTCCGGACCCAGGGGTTCGTCGTAGACAAACACCGCCAGCAGGAACATGCCGCTGGGGCCGATGTACTGGAAGAAACCCAGTGCTGTAAGGCTGATGCGGTTGGCCGCCGCGGCAAAGCACATCAGCGGCACCATGGTGACGGGGCCTGCGGCGAACAGCAGCAGGTTGGTCCAGCCGGAATTTTCTAACAGGTTGCTGGTGGGGCTACTGGTCAACAGCAGATAGCCCATGGCCACCGGCAGCAGCAGGCCGGTTTCCAGCGCCATGCCGGTGAAGCTGTCGACGCCGAGTTTCTTGCGCACCAGGCCATAGAAGGCAAAGCTGCAACCCACCACCAGTGCAATCCAGGGCAGGCGACCAAACTGCACCACTTCAAACACCACCGCCGCCAGGCACAGGATCGCCGCGATGGTACGCACCCGGTCGAGCCGCTCGCGAAAGAACAGCATACCCAGCAGGATATTGATCAGCGGGTTGACGTAATACCCCAGGCTCACGTCCAGCATGTAATTGTTGTTCACCGCCCAGATAAACACGCCCCAGTTAATGGCGATCAGCGTGGTGGAGGCCATAAGCGCCCAGCGCGCGCGACCGGATCTCAGGGCGGCCATCAGCAGTTCGCGCTTGTTGAACAGCGCAATCAGCCCCAGCGTAAGCACAAAGGACCAGACAATCCGGTGTGCCAGAATTTCCGGCGCGGCAATTGTCTGCATCTGCTTGAAGTACACCGGCGCTATACCCCAGAGGATGTAGGCCGTCAGTGCGAATATCACGCCTTTTTTGGTTGACTCGTCCATAAGATTCTCAAAGTTTAATTTGACCGAATAGTCAAACCAGCAAGCGGCAACAGTGTAACAACTTCCGCCACCCTTACCATGCGAAAAGCGTTAATCCGGCCTGACCAGATAGCGCTGATGAAACGCGGGGCTGCGCCTGTCCATCCAGCGTGTCAGCAGCGCAATGCAGATGAGGGAAAACGCCAGGCGAAACCAGAGAATGCCGGACAGGTGTGCACCGAGCAGCATCACCAGCAGGGTGTCCTCGATCAGGCTGTGACACAGGCCAAGAAACGCCATGGATGCAAATACATCCCGTTTGGATATATCACCGGTCTGGGCTTCCTTGATCAGTAGCCCGCCCCCGAACGACAGCCCCAGGGTCACACCGACGATGGTAATGGTAGTGGCCTGGGTACCGATCCCGAGCAGACGCAGCAGCGGCTGCAACAGCCAGAACATCAGCCGCTCAACGCCGACAAGGCGCAGAATTTTCAGCGCCGTCAGCAACAGGATAATCACCAGCTGCACCATCAGCAGGCTCTGTCCCTGCGTCCACAACCAGCCGCTGAGGCTCGTATCCACCGCCGCCGGCTGCCACAACAACTCGTTCGGCTGCTGCAGCCAGCCGCCCTGGCCGTAGATGAGGTGCAAGGCGAACGCGAACAGGAATCCGCCGCCGATGCGCAGCAGCAACGTCGGCCCCAGCCGCACCCCGGCCTTTTGTGCAATGCGCGCCTCGATGGGCAAGCCGTGGGCCATCAGCATCAGGCCGGCCAGTACCGTCACCTGTGCCACCGTCAGCGCTTCCTGCTGCGGCTGGGTGAAGAACACGATCATGCCGGCGTAGATATTACTGGCCATGGTCGCAGCCCACACCAGCCCCATGGACTCCGGCAAGCCGATCAGCGCCATCAGCGGCCCCAGCAACTGGCCCAGCAGCTCAACGCCGCCCATGTATTCCAGCAGCTTTACCGCCAGGATAACCGGGATCATGATCTTGAACAGGGTAAGGGAAACCATGCGAATCTCGAGAAAGAGTTCGCGAAAAAACAGCGTGAGGGCGGCCAAGGATCTGAACTCCTGTAACAGAATAAGGGCGCTGAGTACGCGCGCATTATACGCCCTTTCCCACTGCCCTGTGTCGACTCGGCCTGCCAGGCGCCAGCAGCGCCCGGCAGACTGCGCCAGGTCGGCGTCAGGCGGGTTCAAGTACGAACAGGGCTGTGTGGAGGGTGACGGTCATGGCGCGGCCGTGCGCTGTCGTCCTGTCAGGGTTCGCAGGTCAGCACGGCGCGGTCACATAGTGGTTCGGGCTGAGCGGAACTGAATGCCGCCTGCAGACCGGGTTCCTGATACAGGCTCTCCAGTTTTTGTTCGATGGCATCGCCGACAAACATCTGCGGCAGCGAGGCGCCAAGCTCTTCACGCTCTTCCTTCTCGGTGACCCAGCGCCTGGCGATATCGAAGGCCTGAATGAAACGGGGCTGGCGCGGCAGCGCCTGCTTGAAGAAAGCGGTACCGAACCAGGTAAAGTCGCTGTCCACACCACAGCCAAAGGAGGTTCGATCCGCAGCAGCCGCGGTGATAACCAGCGTCTGCGGGCTTTGCAGCGCCTCGATAAAGCCACCGGAAAAACAGCTCGAGACCAGAATCACGCGCCAGCGAATTCCGGCATCATCCAGCGCCTGGCGTACCTGCTCGGGTGTCAGGTCATGCAGCTCCACAGGGCCGAACTCCAGCGAAAAGCGGTGGTCCCGGCTGCCGTGGGAGGTCATGAACAGAAACAGCACATCCTCGTCCGTATCCATTTTCTGCGCCACGCTGGCCAGCCCCCGCGCAAGATTCGGACCGCTGGCCAGCGGATACTGCTCCACCGTGGCCGGGTTGTTGGCCAAAATGACCGAGCGGCCGGCGGTATCGTACTGGCGGTCGAACTGCTCGCGGACAAACTCCACCTCCTTGAGAAACACATCCTCCAGCCCAAAGCCCCCCAGTGCCAGCAGGTAGAGGTCGGTTACGCCGGGGCGCTGCGGTTCGAGCGCCGCCAGGTTTTGCTGCATCAGGCCTGGCTGGGCATAGAACACCGATTCCACATCCAGTGCCATCGGCACTGCGGCCTGTTCGGCGGCGGACGCATCGGTATACCAGAGGTCATTGCGCGGCAGCATCCAGGCACTGGCAAACAGCGCCAGGCTGTAGAGCCCGCCCAGCACCAGCCGCCGCAGCGGGCCTGCGCCTGCGAAAACACGCAGCAACCGCACGACCACCAGCCCCTGCCAGAGCAACAGGGCGACAAAAAGGCCCCAGGCCTGGGACCCTGACAGTGCCAGTTGCCACAGCAGCTGTGACACCAGCGTGATAAACAGGGCCGCGCCAAGAAACGCCACCAGTAGCGGGGCAAAGCCGGCGACCGTGCCACCGGCAAGCCGCGTCACCAGCAGCAGCGCCAGCAGGCTGAACAGCCAGCTGGCGCCCAGGTAATTCAGACCATAACCATCGAACAGCACCGGCGCCTCGGTGCCCAGGTAGGCGCCACCGAGCTCCAGAATCAGCAGCAAGAACGCCATCAGCAGGCATTGCTCCAGCCCGGTGTGCAGTTGCGCCACCGACGGCGAGCGTCCCAGCGCCAGACCAGCCCCTGCGCGAAGATTGTGCCCCAGGGCGCACAACCAGGAAACAGACGGCGCCAGCTGAGCCCGCGATTCGGGAGTCTGCTCGCCCTCCAGCGCATCCGGCGCTTGCGGCACGGCCGGCGCAGCGGTCATCGGCTGTCCCCAGGGGTCTTGCGGTGAATCATTCATAACGGTGCTGCCGCTCCCTATCGGGTGCTATTAATCTGATTACAGTTTACCCCGAATAGGCATGCCAGGGACGAGGACCCGGGGGCATGGAGAGCAGGGGCCATCAGGCAACCGCCTATGCCAGCTTGTTCAGAATCCGCTCGAGGCTAAGGATTTCATCAGTGGTGAGGCGATTTTCAAACTGCGTCTCAAGCACGGCCGCGTAGACCGGCCAGATGCGCTGCAGCAACTCGTGCCCCGCTTGCGTAATGCGTACAAGATTGCCGCGGCCATCCTCGGCGCAGGCGTGGCGCTCCACCAGCGCCTCGCGCTGCAGCCGGTCGACCAGGCGGGACAGGTTGTATTTCGTCAGCAGCGTCTGGGCACCAATTTCATACTGGCGCAACTCGCCACCCGGTGCGCGCTGCAACTCCAGCAGCACGTCGTACCAGCCCAGCGGCGGCAGGCCCGCGGCCTTCAATGCGGTCTGCACCTGGTCCACCAGCGCGGTTTCGGTGCGCACCAGCCGGGCCCAGGTCCTGATCGTCTGTTCATTCAATCGTGGCTTCATGAAAACAAGTCTAGACAGAACAGGTTGCAACTACAACCAAAACAGCCTAGCCTGACATCAGGTTGCAAATGCAACCAAACCACCACCTTCGATCAGACAGCGCTCGCAGGTGACCCACAGCACCGAAAACCCAAACCGGGAGACGTTGCCATGAACACGCCCATCAATCAGTCCGTGAATCCGCCCGCAAGCCAGCCCACCCGTGCGCCCAGCTACAGCACCATCACGCGGGACGCCCTCAAGGCCCGGCTGGACGCCGGCGAGCCCACCCTGCTGGTAGAAGCCCTGCCCGCGCGCTACTACGACGCCGAGCACCTGCCCGGCGCCATCAACCTGCCCCATGACGAAATCCGCCTGCTCGCCCCCAGCGCACTGCCCGACAAGGACGCCAGCATCGTGGTGTACTGCGCCAGCACCGAATGCCAGAACTCCAGTATCGCGGCCCAGATACTGGCCGCTGCCGGCTATCGCAACGTCATGGAGTTCGTCGAAGGCAAAGCCGGCTGGCTGGACGCCGGTTATCCGATGGAAGGCACAGCGGTTTAACGCCCACGCCAGGCTGAAGGCAAGCCCGACGGCCAGAAACAAAGACCCCTGCACCGGGGCAGGGGTCTGGCTGCGACCTGCTGTTGCGAACAGATCCTTACACCTGGTTGCGCGGCTTGCCCCTGACAAAGCCCTCGATATTGTCCATCAGTTGGTCGGCCAGCGCCTGCTGGGCTTCATCGGAAGCCCAGGCGACATGGGGTGTGAGAATGACATTCGAACGGCCGGCTATTCGCATAAGCGGACTATCCGGCGCTGGGGGTTCCCCCTCGGCCACGTCAAAACCGGCGCCACTGATCCAGCCCTCATCCAGTGCTTGCACCAGTGCCGCTTCATCCACCAGCCCCCCCCGACCAGTATTGATCAGCAATGGATGCCGCTGCATGGCGCGTAATTCCGCCAGGCCGATCATGCCATGGGTTTGAGGCGTGAGCGGGCTGTGCAGACTGATAATGTCGCTCGTTTCAAGCACCTCCTCCCAGGGCGTATAGAGCCGACCAAAGCCGCTCTTGCCCTTGTGTGTCGCGAACAGCGGTACCATGCCGAAGGCACGGGCGATGTCGGCAACACGCTGGCCCAGAATACCCTCACCGATGATGCCAAGCCTCGCACCGGCAAGGTCGTGGATCGGGTGGTTAAAGAAACAGAACTGGCCCGATTTCTGCCACTCACCGGCAAGCACATCGTCCCGGTACGCCACCAGGTTGCGCCGCAATGCCAGCATCAGCGCGAAGGTATGCTCGGGCACCGTATTCACCGCATAACCCCGGATATTCGTGACGGCGATACCGGCGCGCTGGCAATAGGCCTTGTCTACGCAGTCCGTGCCGGTGGCGGCCACCGCAATCAGGCGCAGGTTCGGGAGCTGTTCGAGCACATCGGCCCGCAGTGCCACCTTGTTGGTGATCGCTATGGTGGCACCGGCCAGTCGCTCGAGGACCTGTTCTGGACGGGTATGATCGTGCTCCACCAGCCCGTGCTCGAAATCCGGGCGGCGCAGGCGAATCTGCGGGGCAATAGTCGATCGATCAAGAAATACGATTCTGTGCATAGTACTTTTCTCCTGAACTGGCTTAGAGCAGGCGCCTGGCCTGGGCAACAACCGCTGCCACCGTGATACCGAAATGCTCGTAAAGGGCCTCGGCAGCCCCCGACAAGCCAAACCCGGACATGCCGACAAAGCCGCCACGGGAACCCAGATACTGATCCCAGCCCAAACGCACCGCCGCCTCAATGCCGACACGTACGGTGCCGGGGCCCAGCACCGCGCTGCGATAGGCCGCATCCTGGGCGTCGAAAAGCTCCCAGCAGGGCATTGAAACCACCGCGGTCGGTACTCCCTGTCCCTGCAATGCCCGGCGGGCATCCATCGCGATGGACACCTCCGATCCCGTCGCAAGCAAGGTGACAGCCCGCTCGCCACCCTCTGCAGCGGCAAGCACATAGGCACCGCGCCGCGAGAGGTTCTCGTCCTGCTGCCCCTGCCGCACCGGTGCCAGCGCCTGGCGGGCGAACACCAGGCTGCTCGGGCCGCTGCGGTGCTCCAGCGCAATCTCCCAGCACTCCGCGGCCTCAACCGCGTCCGCCGGACGCAGCACCAGCATGTTGGGCATTGCCCGCAATGAGGCCAGGATTTCAACCGGCTGATGTGTCGGGCCGTTCGTGCCCACACCGATGGAATCGTGGCTGAAGACAAATTTCACCGGCAACCCCATCAGCGCAGCCAGGCGCATCGCCGGGCGCTCGTAGTCGGAAAATGCCAGATAGGTCAACGCCAGCGGTATCACGCCACCGTGTGCCGCCAGACCGTTGGCCATGGCGCCCATTACATGCTCCCGCACACCGCAGTGAACATAGGCACCCGCCCGGTTCTGTGCGGTAAAGGCCTGCAGGCTGCGCTTGTGCGAGGTGGGTGCCTCGAGATCGGCACAGCCCACGATCCGCTCCGGCAATATATCGACCAGAAGGTCGTTGATTTCGGCCGAGGTATGGATACCGGGCCTGGCGGTGTCATCGCCCGCCGCGCGGCGCTTGTAGGCATGCAGCACCTCGCGCCAGCCCGGTGGCAGCTCGCCCGCCTGCACGCGCTCGAACTCGGCTTTTTCGTGGGCCGGCAGCGCCGCGAGCCGGGCCTTCCAGGCGCTGTAGTCCGGTCGACTGCGCTGGCCGGCGGCGCGCCAGGCCGCAAGAATGGGCTCAGGTACGTCAAAGGGCGGATAGGGCCAGCCCAGCAGATCCCGCGCGGCGGCGGCATCTTCCACCTGCAGCTGCGCACTATGACCCGCACGCTGTCCCTGAACACGGGGAATGCCGCGCCCGATTACGGTACGACAGGCGATCAGCGACGGCCGGGAATCCCGCTTCGCCAGCTTGATCGCGGCCGACACTGCGGCGATATCATGCCCATCGATTTCAAGCACGTGCCAGCCGGCAACGCCAAAGCGCGCCGCAACATTCTCGCTGATCGACAGTTCGGTGCTGCCATCATCGGTAATCCGGTTGTCATCCCAGAACAGAACCAGCTTGCCAAGGCCCAGATGCCCGGCCAGGGAAATCATCTCCTGCCCGACCCCTTCCTGCAGGCAGCCGTCGCCGACAAAGGCGTAGGTAAAGTGATCGACCAGCCCGGCGCCGAACTTCGCATTGAGATAGGCTTCCGCCACCGCCATGCCAAAAGCATTGGCGATGCCCTGGCCAAGCGGGCCCGTCGTGACCTCGATACCACAGGCCGGATCGATCTCGGGATGGCCGGCACAGGCGGCCCCCAGCTTACGAAAGCGCCGGACCTGATCCAGACTGATTTCCTGGTAACCGGTCAGATGGAGCAGCGAATAAAGCAGCATGGAACCATGGCCGTTCGACAGCACGAAGCGGTCGCGATCAGGCCAGGCGGGGTCTTCGGGGTTAAACTTCAGATGCTGCGTGAAGAGCGCGGTGGCGATTTCGGCCATGCCAAGTGGCACGCCCTGGTGCCCCTCGCCGGCACGGACAATCGCATCGATGGAAAGAAAACGGATCGCATGGGCCAGGGGCTGTAGTTCTATCGGATTCATGGCAGAAACCCTCCTGCACGCTCTCCCTGCCAGGAGAGCGCTGAAAAAAGTACACGGGGCCGCTATTGCCCAGATGCAACATGGCTAAAGCGACGCAAGCGGCCCCTGCGATTCGAGGTTTACAGAGTCAGACCAGACCATTGAGCGCGTAATAGCTGCGAATGACCTGGCTGTCATCGGCGCGGCCGGCACCGCGTCCTGCGGTGGCCAGAAACAGCTGGTGGGCGACCGCTGCGATCGGCAAGGCCGCCTGCACCTCCCGCCCGGTTTCCATCACTATTCCCAGATCCTTGACAAAGATATCCACAGCACTCGTGATCTGCGGGTCCGGCTCAAGCATGCGAGGCCCGCGGTCCTTCAGCATCCAGCTCGATGCCGCAGAGCCGCCCATAATCTCCAGCAGCACCGCAAGATCCACCCCCACCTTCGCAGCCAGAGCCAGGGCTTCAGCGACAACGGCAATGTGCACGCCACACAGCAGTTGGTTCACGGTCTTCACCGTTGCCCCCTGCCCCGGCTTTTCGCCCACATGAAAGATGCGCTGCCCCATGGCCTGAAAAACCGGCAGCACCTCGTCATACACCGCACGCTCAGCGGCGGCCATAATGGTCAGCGACCCCGCCACGGCCCCGGCCACACCACCGGAAACCGGCGCATCGACAAAACGCCGACCTGTTGCCACCACCCGGTGGGCAATTGCCTGCACCGCCCCCGGCGGACAGGTGGCCATCAGGCACACGATACCGTCTGCGTTCAGCGCACTGAGGGCACCGTCGGCGAACAACACCTGCTCGGCCTGGGCGGCATTGACCACCATCAGCACCAGCACGTCGGCGCCCTGTGCTGCGGCCTGTGTGGAGCCGGCAGGCCCGGCACCGGCGGCCTCCAGCGCACCGAGTGCCTGGGCATTGAGATCGATACCCCGGAGGCTGAAGCCGCCGGCCAGTAGGTTTTTGGCCATGGGAAGCCCCATCGCGCCGAGACCGGCGAATGCAATCGTCTTCATGCTTTAACCTTTTCGGAAACAGGCCCCCGACGTGGCGGGAGCCACAGGGTTAGTAGAGGATAAACGCCGGAACGAAGGAAACGAGACCCAGCACACTGATGGCCACAAGGTAAAACGGCCAGAGTTCACGGGTGATATTGCCGACCGGCTCGCGGGAAATGGCCGCGGCAATGAACAGGGTCGTACCCACCGGCGGTGTAAAGAGGCCGATGCTCAGGTTGACCGCCATCATGATGCCAAGCTGCACCAGATCCAGGCCAATGGCGTTGCCGATCGCGACAAAGGTCGGCCCCAGCAGCAGGATGGCAGCCGGCAGATCGAGGAACATCCCGACCGCCAGCATGATCAGGTTCATCATGAGTATGATCATCACCGGTGACTTGAGGGTATCCAGCGCCCACTCGGCCACGGCCGTTGGCACAGACTCCACCGTCAAGACATAGCCCACCAGGTTTGACGCCGCGATCACCAGCATCACCACGCCGGTGGTCACCGCCGTATGTATCAGGGCGTCGTACAGGCGCCGCACCGTCAGATCACGGTAGATAAGAGAACTGACCGCCAGACCGTAGGCCACCGCAAGTACGCTGACCTCCGTTGGCGTGGCAATGCCGGCCCGCAGCAGTACAACGATGAATGCCGGCATTGCCAGTGCCGGCGCCGCATTCAGCGTCGCCCGCAACAGGTCCCGCGCGGTGATCTTCGCCGTCAGGCGCTTGAACCCGCGCAGGCGCCCGGAGAAATAACACACCAGCATGAAACCCAGGCACAGCAGCAAACCTGGCACAATGCCCGCCAGGAACAGGGCGGCAATGGACTGGTTGGACACCGTGGCGAAGAGAATAAGCGGGATAGATGGCGGTATCAGCCCGGCAATCACCGAGGACGATGCCGTGGCCGAGGCCGCGAACGCCGCCGGATAACCTTCGCGTTTCTGCCAGGGAATCAGCATGGAGCCCAGGGCAGAGGCCTCTGCAACGGCAGAGCCGGACACGCCCCCGAAAACCGTCGAGCCGATCACGGTCACCTGGCCCAGGCCGCCGTGAAAGCGGCCCACCAGCGAGGTCGCAAAGTGGATCAGCCGCTTGCCCAGGGTTCCGCTCATCATCAGGCTGCCGGACAGCATGAAGAACGGAATGGCCAGCAGCGGAAAGCTCTGCGTGGGCTGGAAGATTTTCACCACCATGGCGACGCCCGGCATGCCCCCGACCGTGATCGCCGCCAGGCCGGAACTGATCACCAGCGCATAGCCGACCGGTAGCGCCAGCACCAGCAGCGCCCCGAACACAAGAACCATCACTAAAGTCATACATCCTCCTCGGGGTGATGCGCGCGCACGGCCAGTGGATTGCTGACCTGCAACAGGCGCACAAGGGTGGTCAGTGCCGTGACGCCCAGCCCGACAAACCCGACGATCAGGGCGAGATACGCCCAGCGCGCCGTGATGCCGGTCACCGGATACACTTCACTGCCGGTGATCTCGATGACATCAAGACCCACCCAGGCGAGATAAAAGAAGGTCGCTGCGACCAGTATCTGCTGTCCGAGCAGCAACACCCGATTGCCCCCGCGACTCAGCAGACCGTTGATGGCAGTGACGGCGATGTGCTGGCCGCGCTGAGCCGCCAGCACCACACCGCTCATGACGAGCCAGGGGAACAGGATATTGGGCATTTCGGTCGGCCAGCCCATACCCTGGTTGGTGAGATAGCGGACGATCACCTCTGCCATCAAGGAAACGAACATGATGACGAGGGATGAGATCGCGATCACCGAACCGGTGACCACGATCACATTATCGACCCACTTTACCACCGCGGCCGAGACGCCCAGGGGGGTCACAGTACTGGGTGAGTGGGCCGCCATCATTGCTTGCCTGCCTCCGCCACGAGCAGCTTGATCAGGTCCGGGTATTGTTCCGACCACTTGTCGTAGACCGACTTGGTTTTTTCCATGAAGGGTGCCTGCTCAACCTCATTGATCTCCACCCCGGCGTCGATGAGTTTTTTACGCAGATCCGCGTCCGCGGCAAGGGACATATCGCGGTTCAGCTTGCCGGCCTCTGCCGCTGCCGCCCGGATCGCCTGCTGGTCCTCCTCGGACAGCTGGTTCCACAGCATCTTGCTGGCCAGCAGCGGCGTGGTTTCATACTTGTGCCCCGTCAGGGAGATGTACTTCTGCACTTCGTACAGCTTGGACGAGTAGATGTTCATCAGCGGGTTTTCCTGGCCGTCGAAGACGCCCTGCTGCAGCGCGATATAAAGTTCCGAAAAAGCCAGCGGAGCAGGGTTGGCACCCAGGGAATTAAAGATATCCAGCGTGATGGGGTCTGGCGGTGTACGCAGCTTGATGCCCGGCAGGTCTTCCGGCTTGGTGATCGGGCGGGTATTGTTACTGACGTGCCGAATACCGTTGTCCCACAGCGCCAGCAGCACCAGCCCCTTGTCCTGGGCCAGTTCGTTGAGCCTGTCGCCAACCGGACCGTCGACAACCCTGTAGGCATGCTGTAAATCCCGGAACAGGAAGGGCAGCCCAAGGGTCGCGAACTGCGGCACAACAGCGGAGGTCGTACCCTGGGAGTTGGCACTGAACGCCAGCGAACCCAGGCGCATGTTGGTCAGGGATTCGGCGTCATCGCCATACTGGGCGCTGCCGCCCACCTCGACCCTGACGCGCCCCTCGGTCTTTGCGGTCACCAGCTCGGCAAACTTCAGCGAAGCCTCCGCCTTGGGATTACCCGGTGCCGCGTTATGCGACAGGCGAAGCACCTGTTCAGCCCAGCTGCTGGAGGCTGTCATGGCCAGGGTTGCTGCAACTGCGATCATTAGCTTTTTCATTATGTTTCCTTATTTTTTTCTTTTTTTGAGGATTCAGAATATCAAATTGACACCGTAGCATTCTTTCTCAAGACGGGGAGCCCCCGTCGCTTGCCTGCTCCCTTGTTGTTTAACTGCACCACAAAGCCGCCAGGGTGCCTGGCCGCCCATCACGCCTGCCGAGTTGCGACTGCAGGCACCCTGGCCTGAAGGTAAAGTCCACTGTCCTAACCGTGAATCAGCATGCCGCCGTTCACATCAATGACTGCGCCGGTGATATAGGACGACAGGTCAGAGGACAGAAACAGATAGGCTCCGGCGACATCGTCGACCGAGCCCGGGCGATTCAGCGGAATGCCGCCGACAATCTCGACCATTTTCTCTTCCGAGATCTTGCCCGCGTTGATGTCGGTCAGAATAAGCCCCGGTGTTACGCAATTCACACGGATGCCATCCGGGCCGAACTCTCGGGCCATCGCCTTCGCCAGGCCCAGAACCCCGGCCTTGGCGGCCGAGTAATGCGCCCCGCCAAGGATGCCACCGCCACGCTGGGCGGAGACCGAGGACATACAGGCAATGGCGCCCGCGCGCTGCTCCTGCATATAGGGAATCACCGCCTGGGACAGGTAGAGAACGCCGCGCAGGTTCACATCCAGAATGCGGTCCCAGCTCGTCGCATCGATCTCGAGCGTCTTGATGGCCTGGGTGATACCGGCGTTATTGATCAGGATATCGATACGCCCAAAGGCAGCAAACACCGCTGCAGCCGCCTTCACACAGGCATCCTTGTCCGCCACGTTGCAGGCCAGCCCCAGGTGCTGCGGGCCGATGGAGGCCGCCGCATCTGCCGCCGCCTGCGCATCGAGATCGAGAATAACGACTTTCGCGCCCTGCTGGGCGAACTTGCGGGCGGTGGTCAGGCCGATACCCCGGGCGGAGGCCGCGCCGGAGATGACTGCCACCTTGTTTTCAAGAAGTAGCGCAGTGCTCATGCTGTATTCCTGTTGTTGTTATGGTGTGGAAACGGTTGTCTGGCGCCACTGCGCTCAGCCAATCCAGGTCTTGATGGTATTGGCCATCACCCTGGTCGAGATGCCGTAGCGGTCGTGCAGCGTTGGCAGCGCGCCGGCATCAAGAAAGGCATCCGGCAGCGCGATCTGGCGAAACTGGGGTGTTACGCCGGCACGCAGCAGGGCCGTACCGATCGCCTCGCCGAGGCCGCCAATCGTCGTATGGTTCTCGGCCACGACCACCAGTCGCCCCGAGCGCCCGGCTTCACGCAGGATGGTGGACGTATCGAGCGGCTTGATCGTCGGCACGTGCAACACAGCGACATCCACATTGTCGGCTTGCAGTTCCCTGGCGACTTCCAGCGCTCGCATGGTCATGATGCCCGAGGAGATCACCAGCACATCGCGGCCGCCACGCAGTACCTTGGCCTTGCCCAGCTCGAAGCGGTAGTCGTATTCATCGAGCACCCGGGGCACGGCGCCACGCAAGAGCCGCATGTAGACGGGCCCCGGGTGATCCGCCACCGCCGGTACCATCTGCTCGATTTCCAGGGCATCACAGGGGTCGATAACCGTCATGCCCGGCATCGCCCGCATCAGCGCCAGGTCTTCTGCCGCCTGGTGGCTCGGGCCATAACCGGTGGTGAGACCCGGCAATGCGCAGGCAATCTTGACGTTCAGGTTGTCTTCGGCAATGGCCTGATGCATGAAGTCATAGGCCCGCCGGGTGGCAAAAACCGCGTAGGTGGTGACAAAGGGCATCGCACCCTCATGGGCGAGCCCGGCAGCAGCCCCCATCAGCAGCTGCTCGGCCATGCCCATCTGGTAAAAACGCTCGGGGTAGACCTGGGCAAAGATGTGCAGGTCGGTGTACTTGGCAAGATCCGCCGTCATGCCGACAATCTCGGGCCGCTCGGCGGCCAGCTTTACCAGGGCGTGCCCGAAGGGCGCCGCCTGAGTACGCTGCCCCTCGGACGCGATGGAGGCGATCATGGCCGAGGTCTTGAGTTTGGGTTTCGGGGTAATGGTATTCATGCGGTTCTCCCGGCGCCGGCAGCCAGGGCTTGCAGGGCGAGCTGCCATTCGTGCTCATCGACACGGATGAAATGGTTCTTTTCGCGGGCTTCCAGAAAGGGCACACCGCAGCCCATGCGGGTATCGGCGATAATCATGCGCGGTTTCGGCTCCGGATGCTGGCGTGCGGCATCGAAAGCCTCGAGTACGGCATCGAGATCATTGCCGTCGACACGCTGCGTAAACCAGCCGAAGGCCTCCATTTTCTCGACCAGGGGCTCGAATGCCATGATCTCGCCGGAGGGGCCGTCGGCCTGCTGGTTGTTCACATCGACGATGGCAATCAGGTTGTCGAGTTTCCAGTGCGCCGCCGACATCAGGCCTTCCCAGACGGCCCCCTCGTCCAGCTCGCCATCCGAGAACAGCGTATAGACGAAAGCGTCGGAGCCCTTGCGCTTGAGGCCCAGGCAGCGCCCAACAGCAATGGTCAGGCCCTGGCCGAGCGAGCCACCGGACATCTCCATGCCCGGCGTGTAGCTCGCCATGCCGGACATCGGCAGGCGGCTGTCATCACTGCCGTAGGTTTCGAGCTCCTCCTGCGGGATGGTGCCTGCCTCGATCAGCGCAGCGTAGAGAGCAATCGCGTAGTGACCGTTGGACAGCAGGAAACGGTCCCGGCCTTCCCATTGCGGATCTTCCGCTTTCAAGTTCATCGCATGGCAGTACGCCACCGCCAGAACATCGGCGATATCGAGCGCCTGGCCGATATATCCCTGCCCCTGAACCTCGCCCATCAGCAGCGCATTGCGGCGAATGCGGTAGGCATGCTCGGCGAGTGTGGTGCGGGCTTCTTTTATACTTGTATCCACCCCGTTCTCCTTCGGTTGCGGTCGCCTTCCAGTGAAGGTGATTTAGAATTCGTGCATTCCGGGCGGACAGCATCAGCCCGGTACCCGCCTGCTAGTCGGCCTGCGGCCAGCGAGTGATTAGGAGCTTATGCGCTTGCATTTTTGGGCTCAAACGAATTAATGTGGCCGATAGATGAACTGAGCTCACGTGAGAAAGCCGATGCAGTCCAGGGTACCGATCAAGGCTGTACAGGCATTCGAGGCCGCCTCACGGCTATCCTCCTTCGCACTGGCCGCCGATGAGCTCTTCGTGACGCCATCGGCGATCAGTCACCAGATCAAGTTGCTGGAGGAGCAGTTCGGGGTAAAGCTGTTTCACCGGGTGCATCGGGCCGTGGTGCTCACGGATGCGGGACGGCGCTATGCCGAGGAAGTGACAGCGGCTTTTAACCGGATCGACATGGCGACACGGGACCTGGGGCGCACCGCCAGGAGCGATATCCTGACCGTCCACTCCACGCCCAGCTTCGCATCACAGTGGCTGATGCCCCGCCTGGCGCGCTTCAGTTCGCTGCAGCCGGACATCGACGTCAGGCTCAATGCCTCCCACGAATCCGCCGACCTGCTCACCCTGGGCGCCGACATCGATATCCGCTACGGCACACGCAAGCTGCAGCCCACCGGCACCATGGTGATCCCCTTCCCGGCGGAAACCATTGTGCCCCTGTGCGCACCGGAACTGGCGAATGGCGACTTCCCCATTCGCTCCGTGGCAGATCTGCGCCACCATACCCTGATCCACAGCGAGGTGTGCCTCGTCAGCTGGCGCGACTGGCTGCGCCAGCACCGCAAGGTGCCGCTGGATACGTCACGCGGGCCGCGCTTTGACCGCTCTTTCATGGCCATCAGTGCGGCGGTGGATGGCATGGGGGTATTGCTGGACAGCCTGCTGCTGGTGCAGCGCGAGCTGCAAACCGGCCGGCTGGTTGCACCGCTGGGATTACAGGGGCCAAAGGTGCAGGGCTACACCTTCAACGTGCTGAAAACCCAGGTCGACCTACCCAAGATTCGCAGCTTTCAGGACTGGTTGTTTGGCGAGCTCGAGAAGGAAGCCTTCTAGCAGCCCCGGCCTGCGGGCAGAGACCACCAGCAATCAGCACCGGCAAGGTCCCAGGGGCCGCGCTCAGGCGTTGTACAGCACCGGCATCTGCCCTTTCCATTGCTGCCAGAGTCCGTCGTCGGTCGCCAGCTCCGCCATCAGGTGGGCCACATTGATGCGGCTGCTGTCGCCCGAGTCGAAGATCGGGTTGCGCACGGGGGATGGATGCAGGCGGTATTGCGTGACCTGCTTCGCATCGACAAGCCTGTCGGGACGCACCGCCACCCATTCGACATGGGCGTCGGACTGGCCCACCTCGGTGCGCAGGTAATCCGCCGCCCGTTCGTTATCCAGGTGGGGCGGCAGCAGTACACGCAGCAGCGCGATAACGCACCTCTGACCAAAGGAGGCCTTCTCCGCCAGGTCACGATTCGCGTTGCCCGTGGTATTCATCAGGATCAACCGCACCGGCCGCGCTGCGGCGTTGAGCCTGATCGCCTGGCACAGGGTACGCACCGTATCGCGCACCAGCATGCGCGGGTGGCCGTAGATACCCCTGAAGGTCAGGTTGTGCCCCAGGCACAGGGCCACCGCCTCGCAGCCGTCGAGGTGCGCCGCCATGGCGGCAGTGTCGATGTCGTGCACCCCGGCCTCAACCAGGCTGCAACGCGGATGCTGCCTGATGTCTGCGGGCACGGCATCGACCGAGCGCACGATGGCCCTGACCCCGGCCCCGCCGGCCAGCAGCTGCGCCACCAGCAGGCGCCCCGTGGCACCCGTGGCGCCAATCACCAATACATTCATCTTCGGTCCCTCGAATTCCTGATCGAGCAGCGCTGGTCAAAGCCGCTAAAGGGTGGTGTCTTTCTGATAGGTCACCCAGTGCGTCTTTTCAGCCAGCCTGTCATACGGGCCCCGCCCCCGGTAATTATTCTCGGCGGTGACCCAGCGAACAAAGGGCCACCCCTGTGCAGCGGCCGTCTCATTCAGACCGTCAAACAGGGCATCCACAACACCTTCTCCCCTTGCCGCCGGGCAGACATAGAGATCATCCAGAAAACCCACCATAGAGCCCCTTAATGGCGAGGGCATTTCGCGAAAATGCATAAACCCCAGCGCCTTGCCCTGGGAGTCCTTGGCCATAATGCCAAAAAATTTCATCTCGCCCGACGCTATCCATGCCCAGACCCGGTCCCGGGTCTCGGCACTCATTGGCATCTTGTAAAAGTCCGCGTAGCTGTTAAAAAGAGACTCCCACTGATCCCTGTCGCCAGGTTCCAGCGCTGCTACCGCAATATCCATACAGGCTCCTCTAGTTCCGGATGCAGATGGCGCGGGCAGAGGGACACCTGGCGCCCTAAAAAATGTCGCCTGAAAATAACAGCCCCCGGGCCCTTTGCACAGGCCTGAGGGCTCTATTGCGGGCTTGGTCAGCTCTGCAGCTGGGGCAGATCGCGGTACAGCTCCAGCGCTTCGGGGTTGGCCAGCGCATCGAGGTTCTTCACCGGCCGCCCCTCCACCGTACTGCGAATGGCCAGCTCAACCAGCTTGCCGGTGCGTGTGCGGGGAATATCCGCCACCTGGATGATGCGGCTCGGCACATGGCGCGGCGTGGTGTTGCTGCGAATGGTGTGGCGGATTTCCTGCTCCAGTGCAGCATCAAGGCTAAACCCGGGCTTGAGCACCACGAACAGGATGACCCGCACGTCGTCCTGCCAGCTCTGGCCAATGGCCACGGCTTCCTGCACCGCGTCGACCTTCTCGACCTGGCGGTAGATCTCGGCGGTGCCGATGCGGATGCCGCCGGGATTGAGCACGGCATCGGAGCGACCGTGAATCACCAGGCCGCCGCTGGGCATCAGTTCGGCGAAGTCGCCCTGGGCCCAGACATTGTCGAAGGTGCTGAAATAGGCGTCGCGGTACTTGTGGCCGTCGCTGTCGTTCCAGAAACCAATCGGCATGGCCGGGAAGGGCCTGGTGCAGACCAGCTCACCCTTGCCGCTGGTCACCGGCCTGCCGTCCTCGCCCCAGATCTCCACCGCCATGCCCAGCCCCCGGCACTGCAGCTCGCCGGCATGCACCGGCAGTACCGGGCAGCCGAGTGCAAAGCAGGACAGGATATCGGTGCCGCCCGAGATCGACGACAGGCACAGGTCGCTCTTGATATCGCGGTACGCGTATTCAAAGCCCTCGTGGGGCAGCGCCGAGCCAGTGGACAGCAGGGTGCGCAGCGCATCCAGCCGGTGACTGGCGCCCGGACGGATACCGGCCTTCTGCTGGGCGGCAATGTACTTGGCGCTGGTGCCAAAGGCCGTCACCCCTTCCTGCTCGACAATATCCCAGAGCACCTCGGCCCTGGGCGCAAAGGGCGAACCATCGTACAGCACAAGGGTAGCGCCGCTGGCCAGACCACTGAGCATCCAGTTCCACATCATCCAGCCGCAGGTGGTGTAGTAGAACAGCGTATCCTCGCGCTTGAGATCGGTGTGCAGCTGATGCTCTTTCAGGTGCTGCAGCAGCGCACCGCCCACGCTGTGGACGATGCACTTGGGCACGCCGGTGGTGCCGGAGGAATACAGGATGCACAGCGGGCTATCAAAGCGCACCTGGGCAAAGGTTATTTCCGTGGCACTGGTGTCGATAAAATCCTTGAGCAGCACCGCCCCCGGCACCGGAGCCAGGTCCGGCGTGGCGCTGATATAGGGCATGACCACCAGCTGCTGGATATCCGGCAGCTGGGGCAGCACCTCGGCCAGGCGCTGCAGCGAATTGAAGGTCTTGCCGTTGTAGAGGTAGCCATCGGTAGTGAAAAGTACCTTTGGCTTGGTCTGCCCGAAGCGATCGAGCACACCCTGGATGCCGAAGTCCGGCGAACAGGCGGTCCAGACCGCACCGACACTGGCGCTTGCCAGCATCACCACCACGGTATCGATGACGTTGGGCACAAAACCCGCCACCCGGTCGCCTTCCACCACGCCTGCACGACGCAGGCCCGCCGCCACCTGCGCCACCCGGCGGTAAAGATCGGCATAACTCAGGCTCTCGCGCCTCCCCGCCTCGTTGTGAAACACCAGCGCCGGCCAGTCGTCGCGGTTGCACAGCAGGTTTTCGGCGTAGTTGAGCCGCGCATCGGGGAACCAGCGCGCCCCCGGCATCCGGTCGCCATCCAGCAGCACCCGTTCGCCCCGCTTGCTTGCCCGCACCTCGGCAAAATCCCACAACAGCGACCAGAATGCCTCCGGCTGCTCGACCGACCAGCGATGCAGCGCATCGTAGCTGTCGAACGCCACACCGGCCTGCTCTTCGGCCTGCTGCATGAAACGATACAGGTTGCTGCCCTCGATACGCGCCCCGTCCGGTTGCCACAGAATTCTGTTCATCATCCATTCTCCCTGTTGTTTTTATGGGATTAGATCCGCCAACACCCGGACGATTCAACAGTCCTGGCGCCCCTGAAGTCAGTAACAGTGTGCAACGGGCCTATATATTTATTAAGTTTGTTTTTTTAGATTATTTATTTATAAAGAAAATTAATAGTGGCGCGAAAAAGGCACGACTCAGCCCATAATAGCCCTGCCAGCCAGACGCCCGGTTACCAAACTGCTACTGTTTCACCCCACCGCCACAGCTTCCAAAGCCAGGGTTGAAATGAGCGCCGCGCCAAACAGCCAATACCCAGTTGCCCTGCCCGCCCTTGCCCCGCCCGGTGGCACGCTGGAGGGGCTGAAGTGGCTCGCGCTGCTGCTGATGACCGGCGATCACGTCAACCGCTTCCTGCTGAACGGCACCCTGCCAATTCTGTTCGAGCTGGGCCGCATCGCCCTGCCGATTTTCGTGTTCGTGCTGGCCTGCAACCTGGCCCGCCCGGGCCAGCTTGAGCGCGGCACCTACCCGCGCACGGTTAAGCGCCTGGCGCTGTTCGGCACTCTTGCATCGGTGCCCTTCATCGCCCTGGGGGATCTGCTGCATGCCGGCTGGTGGCCGTTGAACGTGCTGTTTTCGCTGCTGGCACTCAGCATCACCCTGTACCTGATCGAGCGCAATGATCCCACTGATCGAGTGGCAGCCGGCATCCTGTTCATGGTGGCCGGCAGCCTGGTGGAATACGGCTGGCTGGGCCTAAGCCTCGGTGTTGCAACCTGGTTCTACTGCAAGCAGCCATCCCTGCCCGCCGCTATCGCAACACTGCTCGCCTGCGCGGCCCTCGCCCTCAGCAACGGCAACCACTGGGCACTGGCCGCCATACCGCTGATCCTCGCCGCGACGCGCTTCGACCTGCAGCTACCCCGCCTGCGCTGGGTCTTCTACGCCTACTACCCGCTGCACCTGGGGGTGATCTGGCTGCTTCGTACGATGGTGGGAGACGTGGGGTAACGGGTGATCGTCAGCGCCCGGCCCTGCAAACGAACCGGGCTTAAACAAAACAGCCTCAGGCGCCGGGCTGCGCCGCGGCCTTGATCAGGTTTTCGGTATAGGCAAGACGGTTGCGCAGCGATACATCTGCGCCCCGCTTGTAGGACTGCAGGACATGGCCGATAGCATCGGCCTGATCGCTATCGACCAGGCCCCGCTCAATCAGGCGGCCGATGGCCATCAGGATCCGGTATCTGACATGCAGCCTTTGGGCTTCGCCCGCGACCTGAACCAGAAGCTCCGTGTCATCCGCCGTGGGCAACGCATGGGATGCCGCCGCAAGGGCCAGAATGATGCCCTCATGCTGTTGTTGCGCCATGAGCTGCCGGGGAATATTGCGGGTGATGACGAGGTCCGCCATCTGCATTGCGGCGGCATCCTTCAGGCGCACCCGCTTGGACCAGCTCGGATCATCGATGGCCAGGTAATCATCGGCAAGCCGCAACAGATCCGCATCCAGCTCAATACTCTGGGTTCCTGGCTCTTGCATCCCCCGCTCGCTGACCCCCAGCGCCTGAAGTGTCAGCGACTTGGTTTGCTCCTGGTCGATTTCGAGGGCTTCCAGCCGCGATTTTATTGCCAAGCCTTCCCTGCCGATGGACACCTCGCTGCGCGGGTCCTTGATCCGATCCGCCAGTGCCTGCAACAGATCACCAGCCGGATCGCGAAGATAATACAGCACAGCCAGCACCGTTGCGGGCCAGGCCAGCGCCGCCCCCAGCTCAACCAGCTGTTCAATGAAACTGATAAAGGATTGCATACGCCTCCCTGAACACCGACTCGATGCCCGCTCCTGCCCGAATGCAGTTTTCTCTAAAAATAGCAGCTCTGGGCCGGTGAACGACGGGGCACGCGCAAGCGCCGCTGTCATGATTGAGAAACGGGTGTCAGGGACGACCTTACCCGGCAGAACAGCGGCCAATAATATTCATAATCCTGATTCTGTTTCCTTCACAGCGCTGTTTATTAGTAAAAACAACTGCAATAGATTGAACTCCTCGAAAAGGTGAGAGCGATCACCTGGAAATACAGCCGGAGTTGATACGAACCATGTCACTTAACCAGTTAAAGCGCGCACGCACCCTGGCCCTACCTTCGCGAGAAGCAATGCTGCACCGCGACCCATCGGTACAACGGTTTTGGGACAAGAACAGAGACCTGCTCAGCAATGCCTGGAAAGAGTGGGAAGAAGGCGAGCAGGATCGCCTTTTCAGCCTCGACAGCTCGCTGCTCGACAAGCATTTGCGCAGCGCCGTTATGCAGGCCTGGGAAGACCCAACGAAAGAGCAGGCTGTGCTGGACCTGTGGCAGGAAGTGGCCCCGAACGTTTTCCAGTGCCAGTTCTTCGACCCGGAGCGCCTGGCAGACTTGCGCACCTACCTGGAAGCCGTATGGGATGCACAGATCCCGCTGCGCCCGCCCTATGGAATTGTGCTGAATCGTCGTGGCGCCATGCTTGACCGCCGCTCGGAGGGCTACCTTGGCGCGCCCGACTTCCAGGCGTTTTACCGCGAGCTCCTTGATACCTATATGCGCCCGATCGCCCGGCTCCTGTTCCCCGAAGTGATGGGGTACGACACCCAGACATTTGGCTTTTCCATTCACTACCAGCCAAACACAGACGCCTCGATTCGCCCGCATACCGATGCGTCCGCAGTGACGCTGAACATTAACCTCAACCTGCCCGGGGAAGAATTTACCGGCTCTGCTGTCGACTTTTTCGATCCGTACTCGGGCCAGGCCAAAGGGCTGACATTCAAACCCGGCACCGCCATGATCCATCGCGGCAACGTTGCCCACGCAGCTCAGCCCATCACCAGTGGCGAGCGCACCAACTTCGTACTCTGGCTGTACGGCGATCATGGGCGACTGCCGCCGCAGGGTACCCAGCGCACGGCCATCAACGCGCATGAGCGCTGGACTGTGCCAGCCGCGGTGCAAGACGACTATGCTCCGTTCTAAAACCAGGGGCAGCGGGAAGGTTGGTGGCGCGAAGGCACTTGTTAGGCCGGTGGTATTAATCCAATAGCACCCGGCACGCCCACGCACTTGCGCCCATTTTTAATGGATGACGAGTGGTGGGGGCCGCCTATACACATGCACTACAGGGATTTAGTACATGGCCGTCCGTCATGTTATTCCTGCGGGGCCAGCCTGGACTGGACCCACAGCCTGGGAGACTGCCCGTACATGCGTTTGAACTCCCGGCTGAATTGAGAGGAGCTCACGTAGCCCACCTCCATAGCCGCTTCGCTCACATTCATTCCTCCGGCAATCTTCATGGCTGCACTGTTCAGGCGCATGGACTTCACAAACTGAATAGGCGACATCGTGGTAGCCTGCTTGAATTTGCGATGGAATACGGCCCGGCTCATCCCTGCCTGTGTCGCCATATCATCAATGGTGACCGCTTCGTCCAGGCGGGAAGACAAATGCTCAATTGCCCGGGCGATCTCATTGCCCACGCCAAATGCGCGCCTTGCACAGTCCCCCGCATCCCCCTTGAGTATTGCGTAATACAGTTCCAGCAGCCGACCGTCACCCAGTATCGCCGTATCCGCCGGGCAATCCCCCAATTGCAGCAGCCGCAATAGCGCGTCACAGAATGCGTCGTCCCAGCGCGCGAGTGCAAGCCCCTGCGGGAGCGGCCCCCTCCTGAACGCAGGCCAAGTGTTACCCATGTTATTGAACTTGCACTGTCACCTATGTGCTTGAACTATACCCACCGCAATTTTCTTCAATATCTTCAACACCCGACACTGCAAACTTCGGCCATTATCACCCAGGAGTATGACGATGAGCCTTTCCATGATCTTGCCGATGTCGGCCTTTGCCCTGGCAGCATCCATTTCACCGGGCCCGGTAAACCTGGTATGCCTGAGCTGCGGTACCCGCTATCCGCTGGGCCGGGGGCTAGTCTTCGTCACCGGCGCCACCCTGGGCTTTATCGCCCTGTTCGTTGCCGTGGGGCTGGGGCTCTATTCGATGCTGACAGTGTTGCCGGGACTGGATGTGGCACTGCGCTGGGCCGGTATCGCCTTTTTGCTTTACCTGAGTTTCAGGCTGGCTCGGGACGACGGCCGACTGCCGGAAGGAGCAAACGAAACGGTACCTGGCTTCATGACCGGCGCCCTGATGCAATGGCTCAATCCCAAGGCCTGGCTGGCATCGGCTTCTGGCATCGGGGCATACGTCAGCGGTGACGACCTGGGGCAACTCACGCTGTTCGCCGCACTCTATTTACCCATCTGCTGGTTGTCTCTGGGGACCTGGGTCTACGCCGGCGCCTTTCTGCGCCGGTACCTCGACAGGCCGGCGCTACTGACAACCATTAACCGGATACTGGCAGCATTGCTCGCGGCCAGCTGTGTCTATCTGTTACTTGAATAGGGACTTGCGGTACTGATCCGGCGTCGCGGCAACCAGCCGCTTGAAGGTGCGCTGAAAATGCGGCTGGTCGTTAAAGCCCGCATTCAACGCGGCCTCTACAATGGGCCTGCCACCTTTCAGCTCTTGCTGGCCGAACTGTATCCGGCGATTGATCTGGTAAGCATGTGGCGTGAGCCCAAAATGCTGCTTGAAGGCCCGGATGAGATGACCGGGACTGTAGCCGGAGCGATCACACAAGGTATCCAGGGACACCTCCTCTGTCGCCCGCTCATCCAGGTACGCCGCCACGGCCTGCAGCACTTCCGGTGCCCTCGGGGGCGGCTGCCGCGTATGGCCGGCCAGCGCGTGCATCAGGCTGGACAGATAGGCGACCACTTGCGTCTGCTTATCCAGCAGATCCCGTTGCGGGTCCAGCAGACTGTCCGCCATGCGAACATAGCCCGCATACAGGCAGGCATCGGTAATGACAGCCGTGGAAATATCCTGCCAGCGGGGCACCTCCAGCAGCCCGGCATCGTAACGCAGTTGCGTCAGCCAGCCGGTGTCGACGTAGAGCATCTGGTAGGCCCAGGGCTGGTTGTCGATGGGATTACAGGCGTGGACCCAGTCCGGATTCATCAGCACGAGGGTCCCGGCACTGACTCGGTACCTGTCTTCACGGTAGCAAAAGGTGCTCGCGCCTTCGGTGATGGCGCCCAGCGACCAGTGGGTATGACTGTGCGGCGCATAGCAGGCCTTGCGTCCGTCAGCTACCTTTCGCAGCTCCAGGTGCGGCATCCGTGGGTCCCGCCAGAACAGCGGTTTGCTTGAGTCTGTCATGTCACTATTGCACCTGCGCGTTGTGTTGCACGGCTCGACCCTGAAGCGCCATTGCCGCATCGATGCCCGTCTTCCAACTGCTCAAGACTGCTGATGACCCGTCGCATGCGCTAAACGACCTTATTGTACAGTTCCAATATCGGGAAAGGGGTTACCCGTTTTCGTTCCCAAAATGACACCCGGAGCCTGAGCCCACGGTGCCGAATCAAGCCACAAGGTCATACCGCGGTTTCATCCGGAATTAACGCCAGCAGATCGGTAACCCCAATATCCTCCCCCGCCTGCTGCAACAAGGTCGATACCTGGCCCCGGTGATGCGTCTGGTGATTGAAAAAGTGGAGAATCAGGCTGGCGTAACGCTTGCTGGCAGCAATACCCCTGGTATTGCGGTAGTGCAGCACCTGCTCCAGATCGCTTTCGGTCAGCCCAGCGATCCACTGGATAATCTGTTCATCCAGCCAGACCCGGTGTGTTGTCAGGGATTGCAGATCGGCGAACAGCAGCTGGTCCAGAGCCGCAGGCGGCGGCAAATCGGCCACTTCGCGCAGTGTCAGGCCACATGCAGGATGTGTCGCAAACCGCTGCAGCCAGATGGTATCCCCGACGACGATATGATTCAGGGTTCCAAGCACGGAGCCGAAAAAGGCGCCGCTATCCCTGGCAAGCTCCCGCGCATCCAGACGCGCCGCCGCTTCGTAGACCTTCGCGTTCATCCAGGCGTTGTAGGACGCCAGTAACTCCAGCTGTTGCTTGAACTCCATCAGCATCCCTCTTTATGCCTAGCGGACGGTTGGAAAGCCCATTTTCAGGGACAGCCGCCTCAGGATACAAGCACTGCACGGCGAACGCCTCGCTCACACGCCTCCTGCCCAGCCCGTATCATCCCGTACTGCCCGCAGTCCCGCGCCCTGCATCGCTGTGTCGGAGTCAGCCGTACTTTCAAGGTCGCGCAGCGGCTTAAGGTATTCCTCGACCTCCGCCAGCTTGTAGCCTTTCTGTGCCGGCACGCGGATCAACGGCAGCTGTACCTGCTGGCAGACCTGCTGCAGCATCTCGTCGCGCTGCTGACGCTTGGCCTTCTGGTGGCTGCTGTCATCCAGCTCGACCACAACGACGGGTACCAGATCGCTGCTGTTGCAGATGACGAAATCGAAATGCTTGGCGCTGATGCGGTTGAAAGCCTTTTGCCAGATACGGTGGTCTTTCGTAGGTAGCGGTTCAATGAGATCGGCCACGCGCACCTTGCCGTAGACGCGGTAGCGCGTATCCAGAACCTGGTCCAGTACACCGGCAAAGGAGCGTTCAGCGGGAGTAAAGAGTGCCGGTCGGCGACGGTAATGCAACTGTTCGGCAGGCGCCGCACCGGTTCGATTGCGAGCGAGGAACTTCAGAAAAAACACGACTGCCAGGACCAGCAGCCCAACAAGAAAAAGACCTTCCATAGCTCAATCCCTGAGTAACCATGATGGCTGCGCCCAAGGAGCGCAACAGTGCCCAAGTGTGCTCCGAATCCAGATGGCACACAAGCAAGGACAGCCCGGTAATTCCAGCCCGCATTTCATGCGCCAAGTACCTGCTCAGCCTTAAATTTCAGCAGCTACATTCGCGAACTGAATCCAACCTGATATCAGAACGGCTCTTGTCCCCCTTATGACGCCAGCGAGCACTGGGGGTAGTCGACGATCAGGCCCGCAGGGGTGCAACAGGGACTGTTGCACCTGCGACGCGGTACATGGATGTACCATCGGCGGAGCCAGTCGAATGGGCCCAGAGCGCAGCGAACCGGCGTCATCGGGGCGTGCTTTCTTTGCATACTTTATTTGCACGAGTAAAGAAAGTATGTCGCCGACAGGCGAAAAACAACTCCACCTAAAACACTACAGTCATCAGTCGGCACCAGACCCAAAGCACCCACCGACTGCATTTTCTGACCGCTGCCCACCCATTGCCGTATGCCGGCAGAGCGCAGCAAAAGGCTTCGTCGCGGGACGCGACTCCTACGATTACCGTCAGTATCAGCGGGGAATCGGGCTGCAACGGTAGCACTCAATCACGACTGAAAAACCAGAGCGGCTACCATCCCCCCTTGTGAGCAGAAAATTGCTCCTGCATTTTCTGACTACCGGCGGGGCGGCCTTCCGCCATCCATAGCCATATGCCGGCAAGCACTGAGGTCATTCGGGGAATCCCGAAGGGGCGCAACCGGAGCCGTCAAACCCCGTCGGTATCCCGGCTTGCACAGGGTCAAAATAAGCCACCTTGCTCTGATAAAACGGGCACCGCGCAACGCAGCAGATGAGTCGCGCAGCAGGTTTTTCGAGACGCCCTAATCGCGGTGATTAAAGGTGCCCTTGCTCAGAAACGCCTGCACCTGCTCGCAGGTTTCCTGCTGCTGATGAATCTCCTGGTGGCCGTAGGGTAGCAGGATGCTATCCGTGGCCCCGCCCGCCAGCGCCGATGCCACCTCGACCCGGCCATCGCTGTGGGACGACAGGAACAGCCTGCCCAGCACGCCGCTGTTGCGATACCCGGCGATCACGCCCACGCAGAGGCCGGACGCTGCATGGCAGTTGTCATAGGCGGCGGTGGGAAGCAGCTCGGCCACGGGCCTGAAAACCCGGGCGTAGCCCGGAATCCGGCTGGCGATCTGCGCCAGGCGCGAGCCGCCGTGGGGTGTGGCGATAAAGACGCAGCGGCCGATATTGCGTGGCCGGGTCTTGCGAATGTAATTGAGGGTAATCAGGCCGCCCAGGCTATGGGCGACAAAGTGCACGCGGCGGTAACGCCCCTCGATCTCTTCGAGCTGCGTTTGCATGGCACCGACGCAGGCATCCATGTCACCGAACAGGGTCGGCAGTCGCAGGGAGCGGGTGTTCCAGCCCTGGCGCGCAAGGCCCGCCGCGAGGCGGGCCATATCGCGCCGGCCCCGGTTGAAGCCGTGTACCAGGATGATGATGTCATCGTGCATCAATGGCCACCCCGTGGTCGTTGGCACAGCGGGTCGCGCCGCGAACCGACTGTACCTGTGCGGGCGTCAGTTCGCGGCTCTGCCCCGGCAGCAGATCCGGGTCCAGCACCAGGGGGCCGATGGCGCAGCGGTGCAGCGCCAGCACAGGATTACGAAAGCGGCCGAACATGCGCTTGATCTGGTGGTAGCGCCCCTCGGTGAGGGTGACTTCCGCCACCCGCTCATCGAGTATTCGCAGACCCGCAGGCCGGGTAGTGATGTCTTCGTAGCCAAAATACATGCCATCCGCAAAAGCCTGGATGTATTCCTCGGTGATGGGGTTGGCCAGGGTGACGCGGTATTTTTTGCTGACCCCGGAGTCCGGCGCACTCAGGCCGCGTGACCAGCGGCCATCGTTGGTCAGCAACAGCAGGCCGGAGGAGTTGAGGTCCAGCCGCCCGGCGATATGCAGGCTGTGGCGGTAATCCGCCTGCAGCAGATCGATCACCGTGCGGTGCTCGTCATCCCGGGTGGCGCTCACCACTCCTACAGGCTTGTGCAGCATCAGGTAACGCGGGGTATTGGCCTGCAGCACCTGGCCATCGAGCAGCACCTGGCTGAACTCGCCCACCGGCTGCTGGATATCGGTGGCCCGCACGCCATCCACCTGTATCCGCCCCTGGGCCAGCATCAGGCGTACATGCTTGCGGTTGATGCCGGTCTGCACGCTGATAAAGCGATCGAGGCGCGCAACCCTGGACTGCATGCTACTGGCTGTTATTGATGCTGAGCGCCATGGCTTCGGCGATGCGAATGCCATCGATGGCGGCAGACATGATACCGCCGGCATAGCCCGCACCCTCGCCCGCCGGGTAAAGCCCGCGGGTATTGAGGCTCTGCAGGTCATCGCCGCGCTTGATGTTCACCGGCGACGAAGTGCGGGTTTCAATACCGGTGAGGATGGCATCCTCCAGCGCAAAGCCGCGAATCTTGCGGTTGAACGCCGGAATCGCCTCGCGCAGTGCCTCGATGCAGAAGTCCGGCAGCGCCGCGGACAGGTCCGTCAGCCGGATGCCGGGCTTGAACGAGGATTCCACGCTGCCCAGCTGCTCGGACGAAACGCCCTTGAGGAAATCCCCGACCTTCTGCGCCGGCGCATCGTAGTTGGAGCCGCCGAGCTCAAAGGCGAGGCTTTCAAGCTGGCGCTGGAAGTCGACGCCCGCCAGCGGATGGCCCGGGTAGTCCGACGGATCTATACCCACCACCACGGCGCTGTTGGCATTGCGCTCGTTGCGCGAATACTGGCTCATGCCGTTGGTAACCACGCGGTTCTCTTCCGAGGTCGCCGCCACCACGGTGCCGCCCGGGCACATGCAGAAGCTGTAAACGGAACGGCCATTCTTGCAGTGGTGCACCAGCTTGTAGTCGGCGGCGCCGAGAATCTCGTTGCCGGCGTTGTCGCCAAAACGGGCTTCGTCGATCAGGGACTGCGGGTGCTCGATGCGAAAGCCCACCGAGAACGGTTTGGCTTCCATGTAGACCTGCTTGTCGTACAGCATCTGGAAGGTGTCCCGGGCACTGTGCCCCACCGCCAGGCCGATATGACGGGACTTGATCTGCTCGCCGCCGGCCAGGGTCAAGCCGGTGACCTGGCCATCTTCGATATGCAGGTCATCCACCCGGGCGCTGAAACGGATCTCGCCGCCGAGCTCGATAATGCTGGCGCGCATTTTCTCCACCATGGACACCAGCCGGAAGGTGCCGATATGGGGCTTGCTGACAAACATGATTTCATCCGGCGCGCCGGCGGCGACAAATTCGCTCAGTACCTTGCGACCGTAGTGCTTCGGGTCCTTGATCTGGCTGTAGAGCTTGCCGTCGGAAAAGGTGCCGGCACCGCCCTCGCCAAACTGCACGTTGGATTCGGTATTAAGTACCTTCTTGCGCCAGAACCCGAAGGTATCCTTGGTGCGCTCGCGCACTTCCTTGCCGCGCTCCAGGATAATGGGCCTGTAGCCCATCTGCGCCAGCACCAGGCCGGCCAGCAGGCCGCAGGGGCCAAAGCCGATGATCACCGGCCGTTCGGCCAGCGCCTCCGGCGCCTGGGCCACGAAACTGTAGGCCATGTCCGGCGTGGCCTTGACCAGCTGATCCCCGGCAAATTTCTCCAGCAGGGCTTCGTCCTGCGTGGTCTGCACATCCAGGGTGTAGATCAGCACAATGCTGGACTTCTTGCGGGCATCGTAGCCACGACGGTGTACTTCAAAGCTTTGCAGCTGATCCGCGCTGATCTGCAGCCTGGACAGAATGGCGTTGGTGAGTGCGGCGTCATCGTGGTCCAGCGGTAGCTGGATGTTGGTCAGGCGAATCATGTGCAAAATTCCGAAAAGCAGTAACCCGTGACGCAGATCGCAGCTGCGTGCAATGCGGCCGCATGACGGCGCTGTAGCGCAATCCTGCCTCAGGGGTTTCAGAGTTACTTGGTTATAGTAAAGGCGGCATTTTACTGCATTGCGGCGGCGAATACCCTGCACGCGGTGCGCTATTTGAAGGTTAACGCCCCGGCTCAGCCGGCGTCATGCACCCCGGTGGCGGCCTTCACCCTGACCCGGTTATTGCGATCGCGGCTGCTGCGAATCAGTTCATCCCCCTGCCGGGCGCCGGCGGACTTGGCCAGCCGGTCGTACAGCACCACGTTCACCGTGGCCGCCAGGTTGAGGCAGCCCACCGTGGGGATATAGACCACCGCCTGGGCGCGATCCACCAGCGCCTGGCTCAGGCTGCCGTCTTCCGGGCCGAAGATATAGAAGGCGTTCGGCGGGTGCACAAAGTCGGCGAGGGACTGCGCCCCTTCAACCAGCTCCACGCAGACGATGGCCGCATTATCGGGCACCGCATCCAGCAGCGAATCCACGGCGCTGAGCGGGATGTTCTGACTGGCCTGCTTGGTGTCGGTATGAAACTTCTTTGCCCGCGGGTAGCGCTCGCCGGTATAGAACACCGCATCCGCGCCGAAACAGCCCGCCGCACGCATCACGGCCCCCACGTTGGTGGGGCTCTTGGGGTTGTTCAGGCCAATACAGAGTGTCGGTTTTGTCATCGTGGTTTCGCTGCAGCTGGGAATCAAGGCACCCGCTTGCGGGCACACCAGGCGGCAAGTTTACCAGAGCCGGCGGGATGCGTCAGAGCGGCGTCCGGACAGGCACTGTACCGGCGCGGAACCGTTCAACAGCGCGGCCACCCCCGAGAAATGTACCCAATAAAACCAAAACATAATTACAAAAACATAATTTTAAATTTGTAAATACAACAACAAAAATGTATACAATACGACCCCGAGGCATTTCGACGCCGCAGACTCAGGCTAGCCGGCCTGCAGCTGCTCCAGCATAACGCTGCCCCGAGCATGCGGGGACGCCAACAATAACAATGGCACGGCCACGGCTGCGCCTGACTCCAGAGAAACAGCATGAAAGAGCACAGCAGGAAAGCGTACCCCCGGAACTTCATCAGGCATCCCGCCCATGCCGCCACAGGCGACCTAACCGGTGCGAGCTTTGCCGCGGCCTAGCCGACGCACCCAGCCCGCTCGACATTGATGACCTTCCAGGGGCCCTTCATGAATACCCGTACCCGCAGTTCCTCCCTGTTCGATTTCTACGGCCGGCCGCCACTCCTCAAGGCCCTGCCGCTTTCGCTGCAACACATCCTGGCCATGATGATGGGCACCGTCACCGTGCCCATTATTGTCGTTGGTGCGGTCAACGCCCCGCTGGATGAAAAGATGGCGCTGATCCAGATCGCCCTGATCGCCTCCGGCATTTCCACCCTGCTGCAGCTGTATTGCATCGGCCGCATGGGCGCGCGCCTGCCCGCCATCTTTGGCGTGGGCTTCGCCTATGTGCCCACGCTCACCGCCATTGGCGCCCAGTACGGCATCAGCGGCATTCTCGGCGCCCAGGTGGCCGGCGGCATCGCCATGATGCTGGTGGCACTTGGCATCCGGCACATCCGCGGCCTCTTCACCCCCGTGGTGGCCGGCACCGTGGTGCTGGTGATTGGCCTGTCGCTGTACGATATCGCCATCAACTACATGGCCGGCGGCGTGGCCAGCAGCAGTCGCGGCTCACTGCTGAACTGGGGCATCGCCATCATTACCCTGCTGGTGGTGCTGGGTATCTCCCACTTTGCCCGGGGCTTTTTGCAGCTGGCCTCCATCATCTGCGGCATCGCCGTAGGCTATGTATTGTCCGTGTTCTGCGGCCTGGTGGATTTCAGCCCCATAGCCGCCGCGCCCTGGTTCACGGCACCGAGCCCCATGCAGTTCGAACTGGAATTTCATGCCGCCGCCATTATCTCCATGGTGATCATCTGCGTGATCAACTCGGTGCAGACCATCGGTGACCTGTCGGCCACGACGGTGGGGGCGATGAATCGCGAGCTGTCCGACCGGGAACTCAGCGGCGGCCTGCTGGGCAACGGTGCCTGTACCCTGCTGGGGTCCTTCTTTGGCGCCCTGCCGACGGCGTCCTACAGCCAGAACGTCGGCATCGTCGCCATGACCAAGGTCATCAGCCGTTTTGTGCTGGCACTGGCGGCGGGCTTTATGCTGGTGGCGGGCTTTATTCCCAAGTTCGGCGCCCTGATCACCACCATTCCGTTTCCGGTGCTGGGCGGCGCCACCATCATCGTGTTCGGCATGATCACCATGACCGGCATCAAGCTGATCACCAAGGAAGAGATGTCATCGCGCAATGTCACCATCGTCAGCCTGGCACTGGCGCTCAGCATGGGGATCTACGCGGTGCCGGATGCCATCGAACAGTTTCCCGAAATGCTGAAGCTGGTGGTGGGCGGCTCGCCCATCGTGGTGGCGGCCTTCGTGTCCATCCTGCTGAACCAGGTACTGCCGAAGAAAACCCTGGCGGATGAAGAACGGGAGCGTCAGCAGATCGAGCTGAAGATGAACGGCTAACCCCGGCGCGGGACTGCGATCGACAAAGCCCGCGACTGCGGGCTTTTTGCTGGCTGCGGCGAGGTGATTCGTGATTCGTGATTCGTGATTCGTGATTCGTGATTCGTGATTCGTGATTAACAATGCTATCAGCCTGCAGCTGTCAGCTCTAAGCTTACGGCTTACGGCTTACGGCTGTTTTTACCTCTTACGAATGACCAATGACTATTTACCAATAACCAATAACCAATAACCAAAATTTTCGAGCGCCCACAAAAAAAGGCGAATCCCTAAGGGTTCGCCTTTCTTATCGCTCAACTCAGCGAGTCGAGGGTGGCATCATATTGCTAGGATGCCAGTCGTGATTCTGATTTACAGAATTACGATGTTCTCAGCCTGAGGACCTTTCTGGCCCTGAGTAACTGTGAACTCAACTTTCTGGCCTTCGACCAGAGTCTTGAAGCCAGAACCAGTGATCGCACGGAAGTGAGCGAAAACGTCAGGACCAGATTCCTGTTCGATGAAACCAAAACCTTTAGCTTCGTTGAACCATTTTACGGTGCCGGTAGTAGTAGACATAATGTATTTCCTGATAATTCAAGAGTAATTTAATGACCTTAGAAGCAAGGTCTTTGGACTAAAAGTGGCGCTTACTTATGAAAAACAGGACGAAGTTCTAAAACAGGACATCGAAAATGTGTGCATAAATATAGGTCGTACTTTCAGGTAAGGCTGGATTATACATGGTGGTAATTCCGCGTCAACTGCTTATTTTCAAAGCCGCGCCACGGCTGGCCCGCACTTGCATCCCTGCCCTGTGCGGATTCCGGCCTGCAGGCACCGGCGGCGCTGGGCAGCAAGCAAACCGCAGCCCGGCCCCGAAGGCGCCAGCCCCTCAGAATTTCTTTTCGTAGCGGTGGCAGTAAGGTGCCTTGCCGGTTTTCGCGTAGTAATCCTGGTGGTATTCCTCGGCACGCCAGAACGGTGCCATGGGCAGCACGCTGGTAACGACATCCATCCCCTTGCCCCTGAGAACGTCGATCAGCCGGTCGACTGTGGCACGTTCCTCATCGTCCGCCACGAAAATGGCCGATGCGTACTGCGGTCCCAGGTCTGGCCCCTGGCCGCCACGCTGGGTCGGGTCATGAATCTCGAAAAACAGCTTGGCCAGGGTCTCGTAGCTCACCTGAGCGGCATCATAGCTGACCTCGACCACTTCCAGGTGCCCGCTGGTCTTGCTGCAGACCTGGGTGTAGGTCGGGTTTTCCGAAGGCCCGCCCATGTAGCCCGACACCACGGACTCCACACCCGGCGCCTGCTGCAGCAGGTGCTCGACCCCCCAGAAGCAGCCGCCGGCAAAGTAGGCTTTTTTCAGCTCGCAGCCACCTTCGCGGGCCAGTTCCTCGGCGCTGACAAAGTTCATGGAGATGGAGTTTACGCAGTGACGGATGTTCTTCGCCGTCTGCATTTCGCCTTCGAATACATGCCCCAGGTGACCACCACAGTGGGCACAGACGATTTCGGTACGGCGACCGTCAGCATCCACATGACGCGCCACGGCGCCCTCGATTTCGTCATCAAAACTCGGCCAGCCGCAGTGGGAGGGAAACTTGTGTTCCGAGCGGTACAGCGGTGCATCACACTGCTTGCACAGGTAGAGGCCATTTTCGAAGTGCTCGTTGAATTGGCCGGTAAAGGGCCGCTCCGTGCCCTTGTCCTGAATAACATGCTGCTCTTCGGGTGTCAGTGTGTTGAACGCCATGAGGCGACCTCCAGGTTGTAGTGGTACGGGCTGCAGGCGAACCTGCGGTTGTGTTGCCAACGGGATTTGCGCGCGAAAGCACACTCATCAGATGACCGCGTCCCGGCCCCCTTCGTTCCCGCGCCAAGAATAACAGAGCCGCAACGAAACAGGGCCCGGGAATCCTCGCGGATACACCGGGCCCTGCTGCACAGCGCCATCTGCTATCGCAACTTTTAGTTAGATACCCTGGCTGCGCAGGTAGTCTTCGTAGCTGCCGTGGAAATCGACGATGCCGGTGGGCGTCAGCTCGATAATGCGGGTCGCAAGCGAGGAGACGAACTCGCGGTCATGGCTGACAAACAGCAGGGTGCCGGGGTAGTTTTCCAGCGCCAGGTTGAGCGACTCGATGGACTCCATGTCCAAGTGGTTGGTCGGCTCGTCCAGCAGCATGATATTGGGGCGCTGCAGCATCAGCTTGCCGAACAGCATGCGACCCTGCTCACCACCGGAGATGACCTTCACACTCTTGTTGATGTCGTTCTGGGAAAACAGCAGGCGGCCGAGGGTACCACGGATAATCTGCTCGTCATCGCCCTTCTGGCCCCACTGGGACATCCAGTCGATCAGCGTGACTTTTTCCTCGAAATCCGCCGCATGATCCTGGGCGTAATAGCCCAGCTGGCTGTTCTCGGACCACTTGATGGTACCGGCGCTGGGCTCCAGCTCGCCCATCAGGCATTTCAGCAGGGTGGACTTGCCAATACCGTTGGGGCCGATGATGGCAATGCGCTCGCCCACATTGATGTGCAGGTTGAAGCCCGAGAACAGCTCTTCATCAAAGCGCTTGGCCAGGCCTTCCACTTCCAGCGCGGTACGGTGCAGCTTCTTGTCCTGATCAAAGATGATATAGGGATTCTGCCGGCTGGATGGCTTGATCTCTTCAATCTTGATCTTGTCGATCTGCTTGGCACGGGAGGTTGCCTGCTTCGACTTGGAGGCGTTGGCCGAGAAACGGCTGACAAAGGCCTTGAGGTCGGCGATCTGGGCCTTTTTCTTGGCATTGTCGCTCTGCTGGCGCTCGCGTACCTGGGTTGCGGCGGTCATGTACTCGTCATAGGTGCCGGGGTACAGGCGCAGCTCGCCGTAGTCCAGGTCCGCCATGTGGGTGCAGACACTGTTCAGGAAGTGACGGTCATGGGAAATGATGATCATGGTGCAGTTGCGCTCGTTGAGCACCGTTTCCAGCCAGCGGATGGTGTTGATATCCAGGTTGTTGGTCGGCTCGTCGAGCAGCATGATGTCGGGATCCGAGAACAGCACCTGGGCCAGCAGCACACGCAGCTTCCAGCCCGGGGCGATTTCGCTCATCGGGCCGAAATGCTGTTCCACCGGAATGCCGACGCCCAGCAGCAGCTCGCCGGCGCGGGACTCAGCCGTGTAGCCATCCATCTCGGCGAAATCCGCCTCCAGATGACCGGCCAGGATGCCGTCTTCCTCGGTCATCTCGGGCTTGGCATAAATGGCATCGCGCGCCGCCTTGATCTTCCACAGGTCATCGTGACCCATGATCACGGTATCCACCACGCTGAACTCTTCGTAGGCGAACTGGTCCTGGCGCAGTTTGCCGATGCGCTCGTTCGGGTCCTTGGAAACGTTGCCGCTGGACGGATCGAGATCGCCGCCGAGGATCTTCATGAAGGTGGACTTGCCACAGCCGTTGGCGCCGATCAGGCCGTAGCGATTGCCGTCGCCAAACTTGACGGAGACATTTTCAAACAGCGGCTTGGCGCCAAACTGCATGGTGATATTCGCAGTTGTCAGCAATGGTGTGTACCGAGTAATTAAAGCTGATGGAAATGCAGAGTCCGCGACCCGAGGGCTAGGTTCTGCAAAAGGAGAACAAAAATTCGGCGCACATTATGCCACAGAAGGCTCGCCCGACCAATCAGGGCCGATCAAAAAAACGTCAGCGGCTTGGCCCTCCCCACCTTGGCCGCATGACGAAATCCGCCGCGGTCAGCAATGGTGTGTACCGAGTCATTACAGCTGATGGAAATGCAGTACCGTCACCCAAAGACAACGCCCTGCAAAAGATGGAAAAATTCGGCGCGCTCTGTCCTGTAAAGCAGTGCCACAGCCAAGCTATTCAACCAATGCGTCTGCGATCAAATTTCGTTCAGCATCCAGGGCGCCGGAGCAAGACTCAGAAAAAGGAGAACAAAAATTCGGCGCGCTCTGTCCCGTAAAGCAGTGCCACAGAAGGCTCGCCCGACCAATGCAGGGCCGATCAAAAAAACGTCAGCGGCTTGGCCCTTCCCACCTTGACCGCATGGCGATATCCGCCCTGGCCAGTAATGCCGTGTACCGAGTCATTAAAGCTGATGGAAATGCAGTACTGTCACCCAAAGGCAACGCCCTGCAAAAGATGGAAAAATTCGGTGCGCTCTTTCCCTCCAGGCAGGGCCATGCATAGAGCCACCAGCAGAACGACTGCGGGCAATGTGGACCGCCCTGTTGGCATGAGCGTGCCCAGGCAGGCGTCTGCAGCCTGGCTGTAGTACCCAGCTAATACCACCCCGGGCGCCGGCGCTGTTACAAATGGGACTCCTTAAATCCAGCAGCAGGACGAACCCCGTGAACAATAAAAAAATCCTCATGATCACCGGCGACTTCACCGAAGACTACGAAACCATGGTGCCCTTCCAGACCTTGCTGGCGGTTGGCCACCAGGTGGATGCCGTCTGCCCCGGCAAAAAGGCCGGCGACAGCATCGCCACGGCGATTCACGACTTCGAGGGTGACCAGACCTACACCGAAAAGCGCGGCCACAACTTCAGTCTAAACGCCAGCTTCGATGCCGTTGATGTCAACGACTACGACGCCCTGGTGATTCCCGGTGGCCGGGCACCGGAGTACCTGCGCCTCAACCCCGAGGTGCTGGCCATGGTGCGGCACTTTTTCAGCAGTAACAAGCCCGTTGCTGCCGTGTGCCACGGCGCCCAGCTGCTCAGTGCCGCCGGCGTGATCAAGGGCCGTGCCTGCTCGGCCTACCCCGCCTGCCGCCCGGAGGTGGAACAGGCCGGTGGCGAATACGCCGATATTGCCATCGACGCCGCCATCACCGACGGCAACCTGGTCACAGCCCCGGCCTGGCCGGCACATCCCGCCTGGCTGGCCCAGTTCATGGCGCTGCTAAACAACGGCTAAGCGCCCGAGCCGCCCGCGCGCACCGGCGCTCGCCCGGTGCGCTACACTGTCGCCCGGACGCAAGGCGAACGGCGGAGACACTGACATGTGCAAACTCTTTATACAGGCCGATCCCGAACTCTGGATCAGTTCCACCCGCTCACTGCGCATCGACGGCATGGTCACCAGCGTGCGGCTGGAAAACTGCTTCTGGAGCATTCTGGAAGAGGTGGCACAGCGCGATGACATGAACGTGCCGCAGATGATCACACGGCTGTACCACGAGTCCATCGATGCCGGTCATGACCTGGGCAACTTCACCTCGTTCCTGCGGGTATGCGCCACCCGTTACCTTGCTTTACAGATGAGCGGCGACATTCCGCGCAGCCCACGGGTGCCGCTACGCGAGCTCGACGCCGACAGCATTCTGACGAAAGAGCGCACAGAACTGCACTGAACGGCTCTTAGCTGCATTGCACCGAAAAGCGCTGCGCCCCCCCGACTCTCTACCTGTGCGCTTTACAGATGAGCGGCGACATTCCGCGCAGCCCAAGGGTGCCGCTACGCGAGCTCGACGCCGACAGCATTCTGACGAAAGAGCGCACAGAACTGCACTGAGCGGCTCTGACCTGCATTGCACCGAAAAGCGCTGCGCCCCCCGACTCTCTACCTGTGCGCCTTACAGATGAGCGGCGACATTCCGCGCAATGCCCGGGTTCCACTGCGAGACCTTGATGCCGACGACATTCTGGCGAAAGAGCGCACAGAACTGCACTGAGCTGGCCTGCATTGCCCCGAAAAGCGCTGCGCCCCCCGACTCTCTACCTGTGCGCCTTACAGATGAGCGGCGACATTCCGCGCAATCCCCGAGTTCCACTGCGAGATCTTGATGCGGACGGCATTTTGGCGAAAGAGCGCACAGAACTGCACTGAGCGGCTCTGACCTGCATTGCACCGAAAAGCGCTGCGTCCCCCGACTCTCTACCTGTGCGCTTTACAGATAAGCGGTGATATTCCGCGCAGCCCACGGGTGCCGCTACGCGAGCTCGACGCCGACAGCATTCTGACGAAAGAGCGCACAGAACTGCACTGAACGGCTCTTAGCTGCTCTGAACTGAGCTGCATTGCACTGAAAAGCGCTGCGCCCCCCCGACTCTCCATAACCGCACGCTGCAGCCAAGCGGTGATATTCCGCGCAGCCCACGGGTGCCACTACGCGAGCTCGACGCCGACAGCATTCTGACGAAAGAGCGCACAGAACTGCACTGAACGGCTCTTAGCTGCTCTAAACTGCACTGAACTGCATTGCACTGAAAAGCGCTGATGTAACGCCGCAGCGAATGCCGCTCAGTAACGCGCCCTGAAGTGCCACTCGCCGGGACTCATGTCATTCTGGACCGCATCACGAATCGAGGCATCGATCTGGGGCGAGTCCAGCGCATAAACACCGCACAGTGCCAGCGCCTTGCGCACACTCACCTCCGGCCCCAGGTATTCGAACAGCACCCGGGCGCAGCAGGGCATGCGTTCACTGTTGTCAGACACGCCGATCTTCAGACCCGTGAGGCGGGAAATGCGGTTCTTGAAGCTGGGAAACAGGATGGTCTGGGTCATCTCGTGGCTGTTGAGGGACTCGTAATCCACCATGAAAATGCGATCGGTCAGAAAGTAGGCCATGCCCAGGTAACGATTGTGGCTGGGCCGGTCACCGGGGTGCGCCTCCATGCGCTCGGTGCGCTGGTAGTACACCTGCTCGCCGCGCTGTTCCAGGCACACCAGGGTGCGCAACAGCTGGCCCGGGCGTGCCATCGACAGGTAGTACTCGAAGTAGTACCCCAGGTAGCGCTCCAGACCGGCGTTGCCCAGCCCAGCCAGCCGGGCCAGATGCTCGCTTTCGACCTGGGCCGGGGCATCAATGCGACCGCGGGGACGCACCCGCACCAGGCGCTCGAACTGGCTATGGGGCAGCAGTATTTCATGCTCATCCACGCCGAAGAACTCGCAGAAGCGGCGCAGCGTGCTGGCCGAGGGTTTGTAGCGGCCACTCAGGTAGCGGTTGAACTGGGGCCTGTTGATTTCCAGCTTCCTGCAGACCTCGGCAATCGACTTGTAATAGCTGCACAACAGCCGCAGGTTGCGCGAAAAATCCTCACTCATCAGTAATTTTCCACTTCTGGCACCCCATTCTGGCCTCATTACGGCATAACTGATGCAGTCTGGCGCAGTTTATTCCGATACAACGCATCATAGTGCGCCAAAAACATTCAGAGCGTCAAATTCTAAGCGTCATTGAAGCCTGTTTTAATATCGAGCTTTACACATAAGAAAAACGGCGGAGACAGCCAATGCTAGATTTACTCAACGACATTCTCTGGGGCAAGGTACTGATCGTATTGCTGATCGCGGTCGGCATCGGTTTTACCCTCGCGTCGCGCTTCGTGCAGTTCCGCTATTTCGGTCGCATGTTCCGCATTCTGGGTGCCAGCCAGGCATTCAGGAAAGACAAGCATGGCCACCTGAGTTCATTCCAGGCCCTGATGCTCTCCGTCGCCGGCCGCGTCGGTGGCGGTAACATCGCCGGTGTCGCCGTCGCCATTACCCTGGGTGGCCCCGGCGCCATCTTCTGGATGTGGATGGTCGGCCTGATGGGCATGGCCACCAGCTATCTCGAGTGCACCCTGGCCCAGGCCTACAAGCAGGCGGAGCCGGACGGCACTTACCGTGGCGGACCGGCCTTTTATATTGCCAAGGGCCTTGGCGCCAACTGGAAATGGCTCGCCAGCCTGTACTCCGTACTGCTGCTGCTGACCTTCGGTTTCGGCTTTACCGCGCTGCAGTCCTACGCCGTTGCAACCTCCTTTGAAGATGCCTTCAGCATTCCCGTGTTTTACTCCGGCATCGGCCTGGCCATGATCGTTGGCCTGATCATCTTTGGCGGCGTCAAGCGTATCGCCAAGGTGGCCGAAGTACTGGTCCCCGTAATGGCGGGCGGCTATATCCTGATTGCCCTGGTGGTACTGGGCATGAATATCGACCGCATTCCCGATGTCTTCATGCTGATCGTCAAGAGTGCCTTTGGCCTTGAACAGGCTGTGGGCGGCGGCATCGGCGCGGCCATCATGATGGGCGTGAAGCGCGGCCTGTTCTCCAACGAGGCAGGACTCGGCAGCGCGCCCAACGTGGCGGCGGTCGCCTACGTGCCGCACCCGGCCAACCAGGGCATCGTGCAGTCTTTCTCGGTCTTTATCGACACCCTGGTTATCTGCTCGGCCACGGCCTTTATCATTCTGCTCAGCGGCATCTATGACCCGGCAACCCTGGGTGATATCGGTGGCGTTGCCCTGACCCAGTCGTCCCTGGCCGATCACGTGGGTGAATGGGGCCGCAGCTTCGTCAGCGTTGCACTGCTGCTGTTTGGTTTCAGCACCATCCTGTACAACTACTACCTGGGCGAGAACAGCATCAATTTTTTCAACACCGACAACCAGAACCTGTACAACGGTTTCCGGGTCGCCATCATCGGCCTGGTCTGCTGGGGTGCGACCACGGACCTGAGCACCGTGTTCGCCTTCGCCGATGTCACCATGGGCTTCCTGGCCGTGGCCAACCTGATCGCCCTGATGATGCTGTTCAAGCCGGGCCTGCGCATCATGCGTGACTTTGACGGCCAGATCAGCGCCGGCATCGAGCAGCCCGTTTTCGATGCCAGCAAGTTCGCCGACATGAACATTGATCCGGCGGCCTGGGAAATTGAGCCCGAAGACCGTGCCCGGGTAGACCAGGCTATCGCCGCGGCTGCCGCACGCACAAACTAAGCGAATACCCCGGGGGACCTGCGCCCCCGCCTGGCCTCCTTTTTGCCCCACCCTGTTTGATTCCTGCTGGCCCGTGGATGCTGTGTCTTCCACGGGCTTCCTGTTGCCTTTTTTCTGAAGGTCTTGCACTGCCATGAACACACGTACCGAACACGACTTGCTTGGCGATATGGAAATTCCGGCCCAGGCCTGGTTTGGCATCCAGACCCAGCGTGCGCTGGACAACTTCAATATTACCGGCGTACCCATCAGCCATTTCCCCGAATTCATCCAGGCGCTGGCCATGGTGAAATCCGCGGCGGCCGGCGCCAACCGCGACATCGGCGTGCTGCCCGCCGCCAGGGCCCAGGCCATCATCGCCGCCTGCGACGACATCATTGCCGGCAAGCTGCACGACCAGTTTGTGGTTGACCTGATCCAGGGCGGCGCCGGTACGTCCACCAACATGAATGCCAACGAGGTCATCGCCAACCTGGCACTGGACAAGCTCGGCCACGGCAAGGGCCAGTACCAGTTCCTGCACCCCAATGATGACGTTAACCGCTCCCAGTCCACCAACGACGCCTACCCGACGGCGGTGTGCGTGGCGGTGCAGTTTGCCGCCCGCCCGCTGATCGACGCCATCCAGAACCTGAACCTGGCGCTGTCCGCCAAGGCGCTGGAATTCGCCGATGTGGTGAAAATGGGCCGCACCCAGCTGCAGGATGCCGTGCCCATGACCCTGGGCCAGGAATTCGAAGGCTTTGCCGTGAACCTGGGTGAGGATATCGACCGCATCAACGAAGCCTGCGCCCTGCTGTGCGAAGTCAACCTGGGCGGCACCGCCATCGGCACCGGCATCAATGCGCCTGCGCGCTACCAGGCCCTGGCCGTGCGCCGCCTGGCAGAAATTTCCGGCCTGCCCATCGTCTCGGCCGCCCACCTGGTGGAGGCCACGTCCGACATGGGGGCCTTCGTGTTCTTCTCCGGCATACTGAAGCGCTTTGCGGTCAAGCTGGGCAAGATGTGCAATGACCTGCGCCTGCTGTCCAGTGGCCCGCGCACCGGCCTTGGCGAAATCATGCTGCCGGCGATGCAGCCGGGCTCGTCCATCATGCCCGGCAAGGTCAACCCGGTGATTCCCGAAGCCGTTAACCAGACCGTGTACCAGGTTATCGCCAGCGACCTGGCCGTGACCCTGGCCGCCGAAGCGGGCCAGCTGCAGCTCAACGCCATGGAGCCCCTGATCGTCTACAACCTGCTCAACTCCATGAAGATGCTGGGCTCAGCCTGCAGCATGCTGCAAAACCGCTGCATCAGCGGTATCCAGGCCAACCGCGAGCAGTGCGCCCGCCATGTGGACAACAGCATCGGCATCATCACCGCCCTGGTGCCCCATATCGGTTACGCCAATTCGTCGCGCATTGCCTCCGTCGCTCTGAACTCCGGTTCCACCGTCCGCGAGCTGGTCATTGCCGAGGGCTTGCTGGACGAAGCCCAGCTGGACCTGCTGCTGAGCCCCCAGTCCATGCTGGCGCCGCGGGCAGATGTCGCATGAGCCGCCGCATACTGGTCATCTATACCGGCGGTACCATCGGCATGCAGCCCTCGATAGACGGTTATGTACCCATGCCAGGGTTTCATGATCAGCTCGTAAGCCTGCTCGACAGCCGTGCCTGCGGCCAGCTGCCGGCCTACGACCTGATCGAGTTCGAGCAGCTGATCGACAGTGCCAACCTGACACCGGACAACTGGCTGCAGATGGCCCAGGCCCTGGCCCAGCACTGGAACGACTATGCCGGTTTCGTGCTTTTGCACGGCACCGACACCCTGGCCTACAGCGCTTCGGCGCTGTCGTTCATGCTTGATGGCATCAACAAGCCGGTGATCCTGACCGGCTCGCAGATCCCGCTGGCCCAGCTGCGCAACGATGCCCTGGACAACCTGGTGACCGCCATGCTGCTGGCGGCCAACCCCGCCATCTGCGAGGTCTGCATCTGCTTCAACGGCCGCCTGCTGCGGGGCAATCGCAGCGTCAAGGTCAGCAGCTCGGGCTTTGATGCCTTCGACTCCCCCAACTTTCCCTGGCTTGGGCGCGTGGGCATCGACTTCGAACTGCAGCCGCAGTTGCTGCTGGCAGCCGGTACGCCCGGTTTTCGCCTGGCGCCCTTTGATGCCGATGCCGTGGCGGTGCTGCCGCTCTACCCCGGCATAGGCGCGCACATCGCCGAGGCTATTCTGACAGGGCCCGGGATCCGCGCCCTGGTACTGCAGACCTACGGTGCCGGCAATCCGCCGGATGCCAACCAGGCGCTGATGCAGGTGCTGGAGAATGCCAGCCAGCGCGGCATCACCCTGCTGAACATTACCCAGTGCGCCCGCGGCGGCGTCAGCCAGGGCACCTATGCCACCGGTGCCACCCTGAACCGCATCGGCGTGATACCCGGCAGCGACCTCACCCTGGAAGCCGCTTTTGCCAAGCTGCATGTGCTGATCGCCAACGGCATCAGCGGCGATGCGCTGCACAGTGCCCTGGGGCAACCACTGTGTGGTGAACTCACGCAGGCCTGAGCGGCGCCCCGGCAACAGTACCTGTAGCAACAATCCGCGGGCCTCCATGGCCCGCGTACGGTTCTGATTGGCTCCCGCATCCTTTGGGCGTTCTATACTGACTGGCGCCCCGGTCACAACGACCCGCTGCTGCTGACCGTCTGAGGGCCCACTCCAGGAGAGACCTCGATGGACAGACAACATATAAGCTGTGCCCTGGCCTATGCCACTCTCGGCCTGGTTCTGGGCATTTTCATGGCCGCCTCCCACGACCACGGCCAGATGGTGACCCATGCCCACATCATGCTGCTGGGTTTCGTGCTGTCATTTATCTATGGCGTGATGCACCGGCTCTGGCTTCACAACAGCCGTGGCGCCCTGGCCATTCTGCAGTTCTGCCTGCATCAGATTGGCTCCCTTGTGCTGCTGGTGTCGCTGTTCCTGATGTACGGCAAGATACTGGATGCCCAGTTGCTCGAACCCCTGCTGGCGTTGTCGTCCATTACCGTGCTGGTTGGCCTGATCCTGATGATCGTGCTGTTTCTTAAAAACGCCCCGGCGCAGTCAGCGCAGCACACGGAAAACTGATACAGAGGTGAGATCGCAAGCGCCGCGGCCGCGCTTGCGATGTTGCAAGGTTAGAAGTCGCCCGGAGCGCACTGCAGGCAGGTCAGCCCCATCTCGCGCCAGCGCGCCACCACCGCCGAGCGGTCATCCAGCACCAGCCAGGGGCTGAAACCGTCGGCCCGCATCTGCGCCAGCAACCGTGACTTTACATCCTCGTCGCAGACGGCATCGTCCCCTTCGCCGCGCAGGTAAAGCGCATCGAATGGCACCTCGTTACGGATCAGCCAGGCCTCGGTTTCTGCACTGTAAGAAGCCGGCCGGCCACTGCAGATCACGATCATCTGCCCCTGTGCCTTCAGCATCCGTACCAGGCGACGCACCGCATCGATCACCGGAGCCCCCGCCATGTGCTCAAAAAACGGTGTCCACTGCTTGGTATCCCCCAGCACCCAGTCCGCTACCCGCGCCGGATCGAATTCCGCCAGGGTTCCGTCCACATCCACGATGACCGTGTCAGTCATTTACCAGTTCCTTTTCAAAAAGTTGCATGTCCCAGCCAGCTTGGACGCCGCCCGGGTAATTATTCGCCGTTCTCTACAGCGTTGTTTTCAAACGGTTCCAGCGTCCAGCCGGCGGCGTTGTCGGCCGGGTTTAGCCGTACCGGGCGGGCGTTTTCTATGCGTGGCCCGTCCGGTGTACCGGTAATGGCATCGCGGATCACGCGGTAGACGCCCGAGTGCGCCACCACCAGCGGCAGCGGGTATTCTTCCAGCAGCCCGTTGAGCGCGCTCAGCACCCGCCGACTGAATTCATCCCAGCTCTCGCCACCGGCCGGAGTACTGGCGTAGGGCAGCAGCTGCGACAGGGGCGCCCCTTCCAGCACGCCCCAGTGGCGCTCGTTCAGGCCGGGCAAGATCAGCGCCTCGTGCCGGGGCACTGCAAGGCTCGCGGTACGCTGCGCCCGCTGCAGCGCGCTGGTCGCGACGCAGCTCCAGTCACCCAGCAGCAGGGGTTGCGCGTCCAGCGCCTGGTTTTCCCCGCGCGTGTTCAGCGGCACATCGGTAAAGCCGCAGATACGCTGTTCGCGGTTCAGCGCCGTTTCACCGTGACGCATGAAGACAAAGGGTTTTCGAATCAGTTTCATGTCAAATCTCTATGTGTGTATCTGTCAGCAGGCGGCAGCCCAGTGCCTGCTGCCAGGCTGCACGCGGATCGAGGCGACTGAACAGCGGCACCACGCGGCGGGCCTGCAGTGTCTTCGCCAGATGCAGGACATCACCCAGGCGCGGATGCACGTTCCAGCGCTGCCAGTGGGCACGTCCACGCTCTACCTGATCCTGCGCCACCGAGGGCATATAACCGGTATAGAGTACGGCGCGCCACGGCTGGGCCTCGATAAGGCGCCCGGCCTCGCCACCGACACCGTCCGGGTTGGCGGCCAGAATAACGGGCACATCATCCCCAAAGGGTTCAGGCGTCAGGCGGGCCAGACGCGCGGAGACGCCAGGCTGCAACAGCGCGGCGGGTAACCTGTGCAGCCGCTCGAGCTGCTGCCGGCAGGCGCTATCCAGCGTCCAGCGACAGCCTGGGCGATCATTGAGCCAGAGCGCCATTTCCAGCGCCCGCCCGGATGGCGGTACCGGCAACAGCAGAGGCTGTTCCAGCCAGGGTTCCAGCGCGGCGCGGCAGGCCGGCTGGTCCGCGTCGTACAGACCGTAGGACGCATCCAGCAAGGCAAGACCCGCAACCGGCGGCGCATCAAACGCAAACAGGGTCGACTCCAGGCTGAAGTCCCCGCTGTAGAAGACCCCGTCGCCGATGGCCAGGTGCAACCAGACACCGCCCAGGGAATGACCGGCCTGGCCTGTTGTCACCTTGATGCCGGCTATATCGAGCGTGCCGTTGAGCGGCAGCAGGCGGATATCCCGCTCGGTTTGCAAGGATGCGGCCACCGGTGCGGTGGCATAGACCGGCACTTGTGCAGGTACCTGGTGCAGGGCGGCGCAGTGATCCACATGGTCATGGGTCAGCAGCACGGCGTCGGGCAGCTGCGGCAGTGCCCAGCCACTGTCAGCGCCCGCCTCCAGCGCACCGCCGGCATCCAGCAGCAGGCAGCGTCCCTGAGCTTTTACCAGAATCGCCGCCGGAGCCTTGGCATTCAGACCGCTAAGGATCTCGATACTGGCGTTCATGCCGTCTGTTCCAGCGCCCAGCCGTGCTCCAGATCCAGCTGTACCGCCTGATCCAGTGCCAGTGGATGGGAATGGTAGGCCAGCAGTTCCTGCTGCCCGGCCAGGCGCAGCCGCACACTGAAACGCTCGCCGCGGTAAGCGGTATCAACCACCCGCGCAGCCACTCCGCCATCGCCATCCGCTGCATTGCGAATCCGCACGTGCTCCGGGCGCACCAGCACAGGCCCCGCCGCTGAAGCCAGCAGGCCGTGACTGCGGGCCAGCCCCTGCGCCAGCGCAGCACCACTGACCGCCTCGCCCGGCCTGGCCGAAGGCAGATCGATCACGCTACCCTCACCGATAAACCCGGCCAGCCAGGGTGTGCGCGGCCGTGCATACAGCTGCTGCGGCGTTGCCCACTGCACCAGGCGCCCGGACTGCATGACCGCCACCCGATCCGCCAGGGACATGGCCTCGGACTGATCATGGGTCACATACACCAGGGTGGCCCCGGTGCGACGGTGAAACTCGCGAAAACTGTCTTCCATCGAGGCCCGCAGGTGCCGGTCAAGGTTCGCCAGGGGTTCATCCAGCAACACCACCTCAGGCTCACTGACCAGGCAGCGCGCCAGTGCCACGCGCTGGCGCTGGCCACCGCTGAGATCCCGCGGCGAACTCTCGGCGTAACGCTCCAGCCGCACCACTTCCAGCGCCTCGCGCACCTTGCGCGCCCGTGCTTCCCCCTTGATGCCGCGCATGCGCAGCGCATAACCCACGTTTTGCGCCACGCTCATGTGGGGCCAGAGTGCATAGGACTGAAACACCATGCCCATGTTGCGCTGTTCCGGCTCCAAATGGGTATTGTCAGACGCCAGTACCCGGCCATTCAGGCTGATACTGCCGCCAGTGAGGGATTCAAACCCCGCCAGCATGCGCAAGGTCGTGCTCTTGCCGCAACCACTGGGTCCCAGCAGCGCCACAAACTCCCCCTGGGGAATGGTCAGTGACAGTTGATCCACCACAGTATCATCGCCATAGCGCTTGCTAAGATTGTCCAGAATCAGCTCTGCCACGGTATCACTCCTTTGGGTAAACGGTTTCCCAGCGCACTGAGCAACGCCATGATGCCGGCGACCATCAGCACGACCACCACCGACACGGCCGATGCCAGCACGGTGTCACCGCTTTCATCGAGGTTAAAAATAAGTACACCCAGGGTTTCGTTGCCGGTGCTCCAGAGCAGCGCCGACACCGTCAGCTCGTTTACGGCGATCAGGAACACCAGCAGGCCGCCGGCACAGAGCGCCGGTGCGACCAGGGGCAGAATGATATCCACCAGGCGGCGCAGGGCGCTGGCGCCGGCCAGCTGCGCCGCCTCCTCCAGCGAGGGGTCCAGCTGGCTCATCACCGCCTGCACCGGTTTGAATGCCACGCTGAGAAAGCGCGCCAGGTAGGCGACGAAAATCACCAGCAGGGAGCCGTAGATGCTGATCCCCAGCAACGGCAGCGGCCGGGCGAACAAAAGGATGCAAGCGATGGCCAGCACCACGCCCGGCAGCGCGTAGGGAATCTCGATCAGGCTGCTGATCAGCGTTTGCAGGCGCGGCGCACACTGGCGCAGGAAAGCGGCCAGCGGCAGGCTCAGCAACATCAGTACCAGAGCCGCCGAAACAGACAGCAACAGGCTGTTGCCCAGCGCCCGCAGCGTAACGCCCTGGCGGCTCAGCATCTGCCCATAGGCATCCAGGGTGAAACTGTCAGCGGTGAGCGCGACGCCCAGCGCCGGCACCACCGAGCCGATCAGCAGCGCCACCAGGGGCGCGACCAGAATCAGCAGCAGTACCAGCACCAGCAAGGCTTCCAGCCAGGGACGCCAGACGCCCAAATTGAAATTCTGTGCCTGGCCACTGTGGCCGATGAGCGCATAGTCACGCCCGCGGGACAGCCGCTGCTGTAACCAGACACCGGCCAGTGCCAGCAGGCCAATCAGGATCGACAGGCTGGCGACTTCGGTCAGCATCTGGCTGCCAAAGCCCGCCATGTGCTGGTAAATCAGGGTCGGCAGCACGTAATAGGACGCCGGAATGCCCAGCATCGCCGGAATGCCGAAGTTACCCAGCGCCGACACAAAGGCCAGAGACGTACCGGCGATGAGGCCACCGCGGCTCAGCGGCAGGATCATGTCGCGACACAGGCGCCACTGCGAAGCACCGCTGATACGCCCGGCCTCAATCAGCTCCCGGGGTATGTTCAATAGACTGGTGCGCAGTGCCAGGTACACCAGGGGTGCATGCTGGATACCCAGCAGCAGGGCAATGCCGCCCGCGGAGTACAGCGGCTGGGGCGACCCCAGGGGTGGCGCCAGCCCCAGGGTGTTGAGCAGCGGGCTGGCCGGCCCGAACAGCTGCAGCCAGCTCAGCGCCGTCACCTGGGGCGGAATCATCATGGGCAGCATGAAGCTGAATACCAGCCACTGGCGGGCACGAATGTTGGTCAGGCTGATGCTGAACGCAAACACCGTACCCAGCACCAGTGCAATCAGGGTTCCCAGTCCCGCCGTCACCAGGCTGTGAGCTACCGCCCGCCAGGTACTCGGCGCCTGCATGACAGAGGCCAGGGGCGAGTCGAAACCCAGTTCGATCTGGCGAAACGCCTCCATCAGCAGACGCAGGCTGGGCAGCAGGCTGAGCAGCGCAATCAGCAGCAGTAACAGCATGAGCAGCCAGCGGGGCTGGCTGGCGGACAACACCGGAGTCATGGGCTTCAACCGCCGAACAGTTCGCTGAAGCGACGCTTGTTGGCTTCGGCATCTTTCAGCGCCTTGGCGGCATCAAAGGGCAGCAGACGAATCTGGTCCCGCGCCGGGAAGCCTGCAGGGGCATCGACATCATTGCGCGCCGGCAGGTAACCCTGCTGGGCCACCAGCTGCTGGCCGTCGCTGGACAGGACGAAATCGACGAATTTCTTTGCCGCTGCCGGATTCTTCGCGCCCTGCATAATGGCCACAGGTTCGGTCACCAGGCTGCTGCCTTCCGCCGGGAAGACGAACTTCAGTGGCGCGCCCTTGGCGGCTTCGCGAATGGCAAGAAAGTCCACGATCACGCCGTAGGGTTTGGTGCCGGATGCGACCGCTTTCAGCACGCCGCCGTTACCGCCCTGGGCCATGGTTTCGTTGGCACTGAGCTGGCCGTAATGTTCCCAGCCAAGATCCGGTGTCGCGGTAATCATCGCCAGGTGAATCAGGGCTGCACCCGAGTAAAGCGGGCTCGGCATGGCAACCTGGCCCTTGTACTGGCTCTGGCCAAGATCGGCCCAGCGCCCGGGCTGCAGCTCGGCGCCGGTGTTATAGACGATGCCGGTGGTGATCTGCTTGGTGCCGTAGTAATAACCCTCTTCATCGTACAGGGCCGGTGCATAGGCACTGCGCTCGGGGCTCTGGTAAGCCTGCAGACGCCCTTCGGCTTCCAGCGCTTCCATGGTGACGCTGTCAGCGATCAGCAGTACATCGGGCTTGACCACGCCAGCACTCAGTTCCGCACGCAGCTTGGCCATCAGCTTGGTGGTGCCATCGCGCACCCACTCCACCTCTATATCGGGGTTGGCGGCCGTAAAGGCATCCACGGTCTGCTGTGCATCGGTATTGGGCTGGCTGGTATAGAGCACCAGTTTTTCAGCCGCCAGGCTCAGCTGGGGCAACGTCAGGGCAAGCACGGCCAGGCCGCGTTTCAGGTTGGGCGTCAGCATCGGGGTTCTCCAACTCAGTGGGTGATGCTGCAACTCTACTGTCACCTATTTACAACAAGATGACAGGATACTTTCGTTTTTACATGGATGGCTTTCGTTACGCGAACAGCTGTCTTTTTGCTACCAGAAAGGAACCCGGGAATGCTCGAACGACAGCAGGCCATTTTGCAGCTGATCAACCGTGAAGGTCGCCAGCCACTGGATACGCTTTGCGCCCGCTTTGGTGTATCGATACAGACCATTCGCACGGATATCAGGCGCCTTGCAGACCAGGGCCTGCTGCTGCGCCGCCACGGCGAAGCCTTGCCCTTCCCGCACCGGGATAATGTCAGCTACGATCAGCGCCGGATTCTCAACAGCCCCGGCAAGCAGCATATCGCCAGGCTGTGCCGCGAGCAGCTGGGCGACTATCAGCGCCTGATGCTCGGCACCGGTTCAACGGTCGCCTGGCTGGCGCAGCTGCTCGGTGACCTGAAGGGATTGCAGGTCATGACCAACAATCTGCACGCCATCCAGGCGCTGTGCGATCACCCGGACTGTGAACTGCTGATGGCCGGCGGGCGCGTACGCCAGCGCGATCAGGATGTGATCGGCGGCGATGCGCTGCGCTTCTTCCAGCGCTACCGCGCCGATGTAGGGGTGGTTTCCGTGGGGGCGATGGACCGCGACGGCGGCCTGTATGATTACAACGACGACGAGGTGATGGCACGCGAAGCCCTGCTCGGGCAGTGCCGCCGGCACGTTCTGCTGATCGACAGCAGCAAATTCGACCGCCAGGCCAGCTGCGTCGCCGGCCATTTGAGCGACTTTGATATAGTGATCAGCGATCAGCCGCTGCCGGGGACTTTGAGTGCGCGCCTGAAAGCCCAGCAGATTCAGCTGCTGAGCTGAGCCTGGTCGCCGCTAGCCTCCAGCGAGTCCAGCATCCAGTCCCTGAATATCTGCGCTGCCTTCGAGAGCCGCTTATGGCGCAGGTGGACCAGATAATCATGCCTGCCGGTCTCATAGGCGAAGCGCCCGACCCGCGTCAGCTGGCCGCGCTCAATCGGTCCGGCAACCATGAAGTCCCAGCCCAGGGCGATTCCCATCCCCTCGAGTGCAGCGTTGTAGACCAGCGTGACCTGATTGAAGGTGAGGGCATCGGCCGGAGGCTGATAGTCGATGCCGAAATGACCGAACCATTCTCGCCAGTCCAGGCAGTTCCAGGCACGGGAGTCGAGCTGTATCAACTGGAGGCTCAGCAGGGCCTCAAGCGACTCGGGGGGGACCACCGGATAGTCCACATGGCACACCGGATAGATACACTCGGCAAATAGCGGCGCCAACTCCAGGCTGGGCCACTGACCTTCGCCATAGAGAATGCCGAAATCGTAGTCACCGATGCCGTCTTCGGTAATCTCGTTGCTCGAGTGAATACTGACCCGGATTTCCGGATGAGCCCGATTGAAAGCGGTGAGCCGCGGAAACAGCCAGTGGTGGGATACGGCATGGGTCGCCGCGACCGTAACCGTATTGGCATCCTGGGCCTGTTGCAGTCGCTCGACCGTGCGCACCAGACTGTACAGCAGCGGCTGGACGTCGATCAGCAGTTGCTGGCCCGCCTCATTGAGTTCGATACCGCGGGCATGTCGATGGAACAGCGTCAGGTGCAAACTTTCCTCGAGAGCCCGCACCTGCTTGCTGACGGCACTCTGAGTCAGGCAGAGTTCGCTGGCCGCCGCGGTAAAGCTACCGTGACGGGCTACAGCCTCGAAGCTGATCAGAGTGTCCAGCGGAGGAAGTCGTCGGGCCAGACGCATCGTGCGGATCCTGTGTGTTGCATACCACTCAAGCATATATACTGAACCCCTTCACGGATAGCACCCCGCCCTCTATTGCTTCCTATAAGCGCTGCCCTGTCGAGCCTGCGTCGCTCAAAAACTTATCCACCAAGCACTAGCTCGGGCAGCCAGAGCGACAGTTGCGGGACATAGGTCACGAGCAGCAGCGTGGGCAGCCAGGCAAAGGCGATCATGCACAGCGTCGGCTTCATCATCTGGTCGATGCGAGCGCCGTTCAACTGACCACTGAGATAGAGCAGCGGCGCCGTTGGCGGCGTGATGTTACCCATGCCGAGATTGACGCCAACGATGGCGGCAAACTGTATCGGGCTGACGTCCAGCGCTATCACCAGCGGCAGCAGGATCGGAGTGGCCAACAGCACCGCGCTGGCATCGTCCATCAGCATGCCGATAATGATCATGAACAGGTTGATCATCAGCAGGATCAGCAGTGGATTCTCGGTCACGGAGGTCAGGGCGTCCATGATAGTCCCGGGCAGGTCCTCCATGATGTAGAGCCGGCTGAGGATCATCACCGTATAGAGCATCACCATAATCACGCCGGTGGTCACCGCGGCCTCGAGCAGCGCCTGGACGAGGCTGCGTCCGTTCAGTCCGCGGTAGATGAAAAACCCGACAGGAATGGCATAGAGTACCCCCAGCGCCGCCGCCTCGGTAGGCGTGACGAAACCGCTATAGATCCCGCCCAGAATCAGGAACGGCATCGCCAGCGCCGGAATGGCTCTGGTACCTCGCCGGGCCAGTTGCTGCTGGAAGGCTTTGCGACCCAGCGGCGCATCCAGCACCAGCGCGGGGTGTCGGCGCACCAGCATGACGTTGACCAGGCAGAGCAGCAGGGTCAGGATGATGCCGGGCACGACCGTCGCCAGGAAAGCAGCCAGCACCGATTGATTGCCTATCCAGGCATAGAGAATCATGATCGCACTGGGCGGAATAAGCAGCCCCAGCACCGAGGCGTTGGCGATCAGCGCGGCCGAATGGCCCGCCGGATAACCGGCCTTGTTGAGCTTGGGAAACATGATGGCCCCAATACCCGACAGCGTCGCCGCGGCACTGCCGGTAATGGAGCCGAAGACCGCACAGGAGATCACGGCCACGACCCCCATCCCGCCCTTGATGCGACCGACGAAGAGGTCGATCAGCTCGACCAGTTTGTCACCGATATGCCCTCGGTTGATCAGACCGCCAGCAATAATGAACAGTGGGATCGCCAGCAGCACCGAGTTGCTCATGCGGCTGAAGCCGAACGGCAGCAGGAAGCTCGGATCGTAACCGGCAGTAAAAATCAGAAAAGTAGTGGATGCCAGAAAGGCAAAAGGAACCGGCACCCCGATGATCAGAGTCAGTATCAGGATAGAAAGCGCTATTACGGAGAGCATAGGGCGTGCCTCTATATTTGATAAATTATTGTTAACTGGAAGTTAAACGGAGATCCGCTACCGCCAGTAGTGGCCCCGAACGTCTTATGCCGCGTCCATGTCGGGGTTAACAACCTGGAGACAAATCCGATTGAGTTTTTTCCGTCTTGAGAAGCGGTTTGGCGGGCAAGAAAAGGCTTTTCGACTGGCTGAGCAGGTCGACGAAAAAATACCAGGTCATCAGCGTAAACCCAATAAAAACGGCGCTCTGCCCGACTGCCAGCGGTATCTGCAGGCGGGTGGTTTCACCGCCGGCTTCGAGGCTCCAACGCAGAAAGTCCCAACCCCAAACGGTATAGAGCGCAGACAAGCCGAAGGTAATGGCCGCCGCCGTAAAGGCCACCAGTTTGCGCAACAGCGCGTTGGTGCAGTAAACGGAGAACGCTTCTGCGGTGATATGCTTCTTTTCGTAGCTCGCGCAGGATGCGCCCATGAAGTACATCCAGAAAGCGGCAATGACCATCAACTCATCAAGGCCATGAAAACTGCTGTCCAGCACGTAGCGAAACAAAGCGCCGCAACTGACCCCCAGGACGATAAAAACCCCGCCCGCAATAGCCAGAAAACGCTGCAGACGCAGTAGTGCCCGATCGACTTTTCTGAGAAATCCCATAATCCTCTCCTGTCCGAAATTAAGGGCTGACTGGCTCCGCGGACGGGAGCAGCCCCGTGTTTACAGGGGCCGGGCGGCCGATGCCGACCCGGCTAGTGGTGGGACAATTATTCGGCCGCAGCCTGCACAGTGGCGTAGGCGGCCTGCATGCCGTCGATCAGCTCATCCGTCAGGCGGGGTCTCAGCTTCGGCCAGGTGACAGTCCGTGCCTGCTGCGCCCAGGCCTGCAGTTGCTTGTCCGAGAGCTTCACGACATTGATGCCGTTTTCCTCCAGCTTCTGCTGATGGGCACGATCGTTTTCCTCAGCCTCGTCGATGCTCTGCAGTGCATATTTCAGCGCCGTCTCCCGGACGATCTTGCGATCCTGCGGTGAAAGCTTGTCCCAGAGTTTCTCGCTGGCCAGCCAGCCGTAGGCATCGATGAAGTTATTGGCGACGACGAAATGCTTGATCACATCGCGGAACTGCAGATAGTTGAGCATCGACGAACCGCCGCTCCAGCCGTCGGCAACCCCAGTCTGCAACGAGGTATAGAGTTCGGCGAAAGGAACGGCCACGGTCTGGAAACCCTGGTCCTCGGCCGCCACCTTGAAGATATCCATCGGCGGCACCCGCAGCAGTATGTCCTTCGCGGCCTGTGGATCCGTGACGTTCTCGGGCAGCCTGGTCAGGCCGAAGCCGCCGAAACCGTCGACTTCAAAGGCCATGAAGTTGACGCCGAGGTCGCCGACCAGCCGCTCCATCGTCGAAAACAGGAACGAGCCCGGCATATAAGTCTTGCGGACTTCGTCGTAGTTCATCGCCAGATAATGCAGATACATGATCTCCAGTCGGGTATCGAACTGGCTGGGAATCGTGATCAACCCCATATCAATGGTACCGCGCCGCAACTCCTCGAATACCTGGGTATAGTCGCCCAATTGGTTGGCGGGAAAAACGCGGACCTCGACGCGCCCGTCGGTCGCCTCTTCCACCTCTTGCTTGAAGGCTTGCTGCGCCTGGGTGACCGGGTGATCCGGCGCGAACATGCCGGCAAAATTTATTTTCACCGTTTGTGCTGCCGTTGCAATGCCACCAAACAACCCAAAGCAAAGCAGCGCAATAACCGAAATAAAACGGCGAGATTTTGTCATTATTTTCATTCGTTACAGTCCTCTATTGTTATTGGTTGCAATACCTCTTTCATAAAGACGCGCGGACCTCGCGATGGCCGTAAGACATCGAAAATCACCGAGCGCCTTTGGAAAAGGACGTACTTGAGATATTGCGTTTACCCTGTTGCCCCGGCGACCTGGTCGACCGGATTAACAGGGGGGCTCCAGGACAGCATTCAGCTGCCCCGGATGCTTTTTCCCCTATCGCTTGCCGTTGAGTCGCATTGCCGACTCCAGAGTGTTCTGCATCAGCATCGCGATTGTCATGGGCCCTACACCGCCGGGTACCGGGGTGATGGCCGAGGCAACGGGATAGACGTCATCGAAGTCGACATCACCGACCAGCCTGGCTGTGCCATCCGCCTGCTCGAGCCGGTTGATGCCGACATCGATGACGACGGCACCGGGCTTGATCCAGCTTGATTTCACCAGCCCCGGAATCCCGACCGCCGCGACCACGATATCCGCCTGCCGGCAGAGTTTTTCAGGATCCTGGCTGCGACTGTGCAGTACCGTCACCGTGCAGTCGGCCTGCAGCAACAGGTTGGCCATGGGTTTGCCAACGATATTGGAGCGCCCGATCACCACCGCGTGCCTGCCGCTCAGACTGTCGCCCAGCTGCTGCCGTATCAGATGCAGGCAGCCGAGCGGCGTGCAGGGCACCAGGGCTTCCCCAGGATTGCCGGCCGCCAGCAGGCCGACGTTGCGGTAGTGGAAGCCGTCGACGTCCTTGGCCGGCTCGATCGCCTGAATCACTCGGTGCGGGTCGATCTGCCGCGGCAGCGGCAGCTGCACCAGAATGCCGTGAATGTCCGGGTCGACGTTGAGCCGTTCGATCAGCTCGATCAGCTCCGACTCGGCGGTCGTTTCCGGCAGATCGTATTGACGCGACAGGAAACCACAGGCTTGGGCACAGCGCCCCTTGTTGCGCACATAGACACTGCTCGCCGGATCGCTGCCGACCAGGATGACCGCCAGCCCGGGCGTTAGGCCCGCCTGCTGCACCCTGTGCCCGATCGAGACCAGCAGGTAATCGGCCGCTGCGCGGCCGTCGATGACCCGGACGCAGGGCTCAGTGAAAAATGACAGTTCGGTCTTCATTCAGCAGGATCCTGTGTTCGAGGTGAAGTTTGACGGCCTTGGCCAGTACCTGACATTCAGTGTCGCGCCCGATGGCCACCATGCTATCCGCGCAAGCGGCATGATCTACCCGCTGAACGCCCTGCTCGATAATCGGGCCTTCATCCAGGTCCGCCGTCACATAATGCGCGGTGGCGCCGATCAGTTTTACGCCACGTTTGTGCGCCTGGTGATAGGGACGCGCGCCCTTGAAGCTCGGCAGGAAGGAGTGGTGAATATTGATGACCTTGCCGGACAGTGTCCGACAGAGTTCATCGGACAACACCTGCATGTAGCGCGCCAGTATCACCAGATCGATCTGCTGCTCCTCGACCAGATCGACAAGCTTTGCTTCCTGCTCGAGCTTGGTCTCGACGGTGATCGGCATATAGTGGAAATCCACCCCTTCATGCTCGGCCCGGCGCCGGTAGCTTTCATGGTTGGAAACGATCGAGACCAGTTCCATCGGCAACTGCCGGATGCTGTTGCGATACAACAGGTCATTAAGGCAGTGACCCAGCTGCGACACCATGATCATCACCCGCGGCTTGACGTCCAGGTCATGGAAATGCCATTCCATATCGTAGCGGCTGGCGACGGGCTCGAAACGCGTTTGCAGGTCGCTCAGCGTCACCGCCGGAGCGATCTGAAAACAGACGCGCATGAAAAAGCGGTTATTGTCCGGGTCGACGTACTGACCGCTCTCGACAATATTGCCGCCCTGCTCTGCTATCGACCCTCCTACGGCGGCAATCACACCTTTTCTGTCATCGCAAGCGAGCGTTAGGACATATTTTTTAGTACTCATTCCGCACTCCTGTTGAGGTGTCTCGAGGGATTATTCAGCGGCATCTGTTAGCGGCTAGCGACCCTATATAAGCAGCCGACACCGGAGGTCTTTTATCCGCTTAATGCCGTTTTTATGCAGCTATGCAAAAGAAAAGTCTTTCGATAAGCCCGATCACAGAAACATTTATAATTCAGCCAAGCGGTCCTACGCAAAGGATCAATTGGAATTGAGGCATTCCAACCCGGAATGGCTTAATTAATTACAATTCCCCATACGTAAAACCGATTTACACCCACCCGCCATCAGAACAAAAGTAAGACCCTAAAAACAATATAAATCAAATAGTTAAAACAAATATTCCAGCATGGAATACAGCGATTCCGAATTATCCATTGCGGCAGGAGGCATGACCGAAATATAAATAACGTCAGATTCAGGCAGAACCAAAATTAAATTACCGATCAGGGATCGTCGATTTAAAAAGAAACCATTGCAAAAACGATTCGACCTTCATTAAACGCTTATAAAATAAACCTCAGGCGGAGAAACCCTTATGACCCTGGACAGAATCCAGATCCAGAATCACCTCGATATCGGCAGGCAGATGCTTTATCTGACCAAGCAGGAGGTCATCAATATCGGTCTGACACCCGAAGACATTCTCGGGCTGACACGTGAAGCCCTGATCGAGCATGGCCACAAACGCTTCGAGATGCCGGCAAAAATCGGCGTTCACCCCTACGACGATGTTTTTTACCACGCGATGCCGGCTTATGTGCCGTCAAAGAAGGCCGTGGGCATGAAATGGATCGAGTGCTATCCGCGCAACCCGAAGGAGCATGATCTGCCGCAGACCACCGGATTGCTGGTGGTCAATGATGTCGACACCGGCGCCCCCGTTGCACTGATGGACTCGACCTGGATTACCGCCGTCCGCACGCCCGCAGTGACGGTCCTGGCCGCCGCAGCCTTGCATCCGGATGCCGAAACATTCGGTATGTTCGGCTGCGGCGTTCAGGGTATCGAGCACGTGAAGTACATCGTTCACACGCTGAAGAAGCTGAAGAAAATCTATATCTACGATATCAATGAAGCATCGATGGACAACCTCATCCGCGAGGTTCAGCCACTGATTGATGTTGAGATCGTGAAAGGACGTTCTGCAGAGGAGGTCACCAAGAGCTGCGAGGTGCTCTGTTCGGCCACCATCATTCTCAAGGACCGCCTGTCGGTGGTGAAGGACGAGTGGGTGTCCAGGGGACAGACAATACTGCCCTGCGACCTTAATACATTCTGGGCACCGGAAACCTCCAGGCGCGCCGACAAATACATCGTCGACAGCATTGAGGAACACGAACTCTTTGCCGGTATGGGTTATTTCCCCGAAGGCCTTCCAAGCATCTATGCCGAAACCGGCGAGATTCTCGCCGGCATCAAGCCGGGACGCAGCCATAGCGACGAGCTGATCGTCAACAGCAACATCGGCATGGCCGTCTGCGATATCGTTGTCGGCAAGGAGATCTTCGATCGCGCGATTCTGGCCAACGCCGGTACCCGCCTGGGTCTCTGATCTGGGCCTGGTGCCGTAGTCAACAACCAAGGGGGGCTTTGTCCACCGCTGGACAATGCCCTTCCCCATCTCGGCCAATCTGGAGCACGAAGCCACCCTCACGGTCACCCTGCCCCCGCTTGATAGCCCGGCAGAATGGTGCAACGCTCCTCCCTCCCCGTCAACTGACCATTTTTCGCCCCCGCCAGCCGCTAGCTGTAGAGAGCTATGCACTCGAGTTTTACCGCCGCACGCTGCACCTACCGCGCGAGCACGAAAGCCTCAGAACCGGCAACACCGTCTTTCAGACGACCGACGAGCCCCTCCTGTCATTCATGCGAGGCGGCGAAGTGCGCTGCGTCTTCAACCTGTCTGCGCAGACACAGCAACTCAGCTGCGATGGCAAGGCTATCCTGATCGGTGAAACGGCAACACGGGGCACAATGTGCTGGAGCTGCAGGGTAACGGCTTCGCCATCCTGCAACGCTAGGCAGCAATCACTGCAGGGCAGGAACTGAGGCGGGCACACAAGCCCGCCTTTTTGCGTCTCAGGCTTTAGGGCTGCGGATATGTCCGCAACAGCCCCTATGACAGCTTGAGTTCGATATGGAAGCTGGTGCCGGATTCGGCATCCGAGGTCACGGCCATATGACCCTGGTGCTGTTCGGTGATAACAAAGTAGGAGAACGACAGTCGCTTGCCTGCATCGAGGGCCTGATCCGCAGAGGGGTCGCTGAAGTAGGGCTCGAACAGGTGCATCTGCTCATCACCGCTCAGGGCCACACCGTTGTGATGAATGCGAATCCAGAACGACTCGTACTCGGTGCTCAGCTCAATGCGAATACAGGGTTCATGGTCCGCCGTATCCACCTGACCCAGGGCATTACAGGCGTGGCGGAACAGGCTCAGAAAGACCTGCTGCAACTCGGTCACATAACAGGACACCATCGGCAGATCGGCCTCGTACTGCCGGTCGATGCGGATATCCCGAAAACGCAGCTGCGACGGCGCACTCAGCACGTCCTTCGCAAGCTCCAGCGTATGGTCCATGATGTCCGGCAGATGCGCCAGCTGGCTGACTTCGGTACGGCCGCGGGCAAATGACAGCAGGTTATTGATAATGGATTCGACGTGCTGGCCTTTTTCCGACGCATCCGCCAGCAAGCTGCCGAACTTGTCCAGCTCGCGCCCAACCCCCTCTTCTGTCCCCTTACCCTGATGCAGCAGACTCTGAAAACTGCTCAGGTCGAACAGAATGGCCTGCAACGGCTTGTTGATATCGTGGGCCATGGTAGAGGCCAGCTCGCCCATGGAGGACATCTTGTCGTGATGGATCAGCATGTTTTCCGCCAGCACCCGCTTGGTGACATCATCCACCAGGATAACCACACCGCTCTCGCTGTGGTCCTGCAGCGGGTAAACGGTGATATCGAAATGGTAGGTGCCGGGCTGGCTCTGCTTGAAGGTGAGGGTTTCGTTATTGTCCATCGCCTGGCTGATCTGGCGTGGTGATACGGTGATGGATGGATACAGATCCCAGAGGTTTTTATCCAGTGCATCGGCGGCGCTAATACCAGAGACTTCCTCGGCCTTGCTGTTCCACTGCGTGATCTGACCCTGCCGGTTCAGGCCAATCAGCATCAGCGGCATGGAGCTGAGAATATTGCGAATATAGGATTCCGAGGACTTCAGCAGGCCGGAGGTAATCACATGCTGCTGCACTTCCTGCTCCAGCAGCTGATTGGATTCCCTGAGCAGGCGGTTGGACTCGTCCAGCGTGGCGGTACGTTCCAGCACCCGCTGTTCAAGGTTGTTGCGAATGGCCTTGAGAGCCCGGTTGGACTTTTGCACCCGGCGCCAGATAACGAACATATTGATTGCCGCGATAGACAGCAGAATAATCAGAATGCCGCTCGACCAGTTGGCGACATATTGCCAGTTGGTCTTGCCGTCGGCGTCTTTGAACAGCGAAATCAGATCGGCGTGGGCAAGCTGGCTTTGCAGCAATAACAGCGTCAAGAATAAGTATTTTTTCATCTCTACATTCAATAATCAGAGAAAATATTAATGGCATTTCAGGGCTCGTCGGCGGTATTACATAACCCGGGCCCTGCCAATAACCCTGACACCGTTATTGCCCTGCAGGCCCCTACAAATACCGTCTGACTACAGTTCCCAACAGCACCAACCCGCTCAATGCACGATGACAAGCCTTTTTCTCTTTTCAGGCAAAAAAACAGCCGGCCTTGCTAACAGTTGAAACTGCGCCAAATTGTACTGTACCCGCCTCCCCTTGGCTACGACGCAGCCGCGCCACGGATTCCAGCAGCCAACAGCAAAGTGGCTGGCGACGGAACAATGCAGCTGCTCAGAAGGTCCTCAGGGCACCAGGCCTTCCAGGCGCTGACTCAGTGGCTCCTGGCTGCGTTCGCGCTGCAGTGGCATGCGCTGACGACAGCTCGGCGCAAGGCTGCAGGCCCAAAAGGCCTTGTCGGGTGTCGCTCCCCTGGGGGCACGCTGCAGCACCATGGGCGCGGCACAACGCGGGCATTCCATGGCCGCTGCCCCGGCATCACCCAACGCATCCGTCGCCATGCTATCCGGGCGCGCCGACAGCGACAGCCCTGACATGAGCGAATCAAGCTCCGGTTCCCAGGCATCCCGCGTCGATACCGGCGGCTCGAACAGCGCGTCGAACTGCAGGCCGATATCCGCCACCTGGTAGCTCAGCTGTGACGCAATCCGCAGCAGTGGCAGGCCCGCCTGCTCGCAGATGGCGTCCAGCTGCAGATCCCGGCGTGGCAGCTTTGTACGCCGCGGCGAGGGCTCATCCAGCTCCACCGCACAGACCGGCTCCAGCGCGGCCTGAGTACAGACCAGGAAGTTGAATTGCCGTCCATGGAGCCGGGCCAGAGCTGTTTCCAGAGCACGGCCGTGCAATGAATCATCCACCGTAATCACATCGGCCAGCGGCACCCGCAACAACACCCGATGATCGGCGCCCACGGCCTGTTCCAGTACTTCCAGGAAATGAATCTGATCATCCGTAAGCAGGCATTCGCCCAGCTCATAAGCCATCGTTGCGCCGTCCAGAGCAGCGTTGCGGCGATACCTGATACCCCATACAACAATGACCAGCACGACCACAGCCGCCACTATGGGCCAGTTAAACCACTGCATTTGATTAGCTTCCAATAATTAGGGGGAATCGAGGACTTTCTGACCAGACCGAACGTCCACAACGACGCGCACTACAGCACTGCATCGCTGAACGGCAGCGGAACAAATGCCGCGTATACCACAAGAATTCACCCGTCAGTTGAACGGTGGACGCGCAAATCCAGAAAGTGCACCGAACAGGAGATGCAGGGGTCATAGTTACGGATCAGCCGTTCGGCAAAGAACTGCAGTTCCTGATCACTGTGTTCAAGCCCGAACTGCGTCAGGCCCTGGTACAGATCCGCCTCGATGCGCGCCTGGTTCTGGCTGGTGGGCGGGATAATGCAGGCCTCGCGGATGAAGCCTTCGTTATCCAGTCGGTAGTGATGGTAGATCAGCCCCCGTGGTGCTTCGGTGCAATGGGCGCCCCAGCTGTCCCTGGGAACATCGGCCACCGCAGCAGGCTGGACCTCATAGTCTGTCAGCAGTCGCCCGGCTTCAAGAATGGTGAAATAGCACTCCAGCGCCCGCGCCTGGATACTGTGGTAGATATTGTCACTGGGAAAACGGATACCGCAGTCTGTCGCCAGGTCACGCACCGGTTGCGGCAGCTGGTCAAAATTAAGATTCATGCGCGCCAGCGGTCCCACCAGGTAGGGTTCTCCATCCAGCAAGGAGTAAAGCGCGGTGGTGTGCGGCTCCTGGTGCTCACAAAAATGCTGCTGATACTGCGTGGCAGTTATATCCAGCCCAGCACTGCTGCGCACCCGCCCCTCATTCATGGCGTAATCGGTGTCGTGGTGCAGCGCGACACTGGTAAACAGCTGGTGACTTTCTGGCAGCGCCAAGCTCGCCGTCCAGCGCACCAGCGCCTCGGCATCCTGCTCTGCCTGGCGCAAGCGCGGTTGCAACAGCGCCACCTCTTCTGGCGCCGGCGCACGGTGAAAACCACCTACCTTGAGCCCCACAGGATGCACCGAACGGGCACCACTGAGGCTGATCAGATCATTGCCCAGCGCCTGCAGCCGCAACCCGCGGCGCACCGCATCGGGATGCGCCTTGGCCAGGTCCATCATGTGCGCAAAGCCCAGAAAATCCGGTACCGCCAGAAAGTGAATATGCAGGGCGTGACTCTGCAGCCACTCGCCACACTGCAGCATGCGGCGCATGCGGCTGATCCAGGCCCCCGGAGCAAGACCCAGCGCATTCTCGATCGCCCGCACACCGGTCATCTGATAGGCGATCGGGCAGATGCCGCAGATACGCGACGCGATACTCGGCTGCTCGCTGTAATGTTTGCCCTCCAGAAACTTCTCGAAAAAGCGTGGCGGCTCGAAAATTCGCAGCACCGCCCGCTCCAGCACATCACCACGGCAATACAGTTCCAGCGCCCCCTCACCTTCCAGACGGGTAATCACGGGCACCCGCAGCCGTATATTGCGTGGGTCTGTCATGGCTCCAGCTCTTTAACGGGAATACGCCAGCGTGCCCATGCACGCTGAAAGGGTTTCACGCCGGCACTGATGGACACGAAGCGCTCGGCCACCTCGTGGGCGGGAATGCCCAGGCCGACCAGGCGTTCGCCCAGGGCATCGCAGTTGGGCTGTTCCGAAGGCCCGAAGCAGGTATAACAGGGGGCTCCGAAAGACGGGCACAGAGCACCGCAGCCAGCACGCGTCACCGGCCCCATGCAGGGTGATGCCTGGCTGACCAGCACACAGACCTGGCCTGCGCGCTTGCATTCCTGACAGACTTTCTCGGTCGGCAGCACCGGTGCAACCCCATACAACAGGGCCCGAATCGCGGCGATCAGCTGACGTTCGCTGATGGGGCAGCCCCAGAGTTCAAGATCCACCTTGATCAGTTCAGCCACCGGTCTTGAGTCGGCCAGGGAATCAAGATACCCGGGGTCGGCATAAACGGCGCCGGCCCAGAGCGCCGAGTCTTTGACATTGCGCAGCGCCTGTACCCCGCCGCTGCAGGCGCAGGCACCTATTGCGACCACGAAGCGCGACTGTTCGCGCACCCGCTGGATCCTGGCTTCATCCTCATGCGTACTGATGCTGCCCTCGACGAAGGCGATATCGACCTGGGCCTCGGGGTCATTCACCCCCGCTTCGATAAAGTGCCGGATATCCACCAGCTCAATCAGCCTGAGCAGATTTTCCCCCATGTTCAGGATCACCGACTGGCAGCCCGAACAGGAGGTCAGCTTGTGCACCGCAACGCTGGCCTTTGCCATGACTAGTAGCCCTCCAGCAGAAACCATTGCTGAATATCCGGTACCCGAAAAACCGGCCCCTCGCGGCAGATAAAAGGTGTGCCCATCTGGCAGTGACCACAGAGGCCAATGGCACACTGCATGTTCCTCTCCAGACTGACATAGCAGTTTTCCAGTCCGACTCCGGCCTCGGCCAGGCCACGCATGGACGCACGGATCATGGGTTCTGGCCCACACATCATCACGGTGCAGTTGTTGACATCAAACTCGGCCTTTTCGATCAGGCCCGTCACCATGCCGAGCGACCATGCAAAGTGCGCCTGTTTCTCTTCACTGGCCGACAGCAGCACCTGGCAGTCCGGCACCTCGCGCCAGCGTTCGTACTGCTCCTGCCACAGCAGATCATCCCGATGCTTTACGCCCTGCATGATCACCAGGCGACGGTAGGCCGGCCGCGTGGCGATGGCCCGCCGGATCGCGGCGATCACCGGTGCGCACCCCAGCCCTGCCGTGATAAACACCAGATCCCGCCCGCGGGCCTGCTCGATCGGCCAGCTGTTGCCAAAAGGGCCGCGCAGCCCCAGGCTTGCACCCGGCTCCAGGGCGACCAGCTTGCGGCTGATACGCCCCACCGCACGGATGGTGTGCAGCACCAGCCCCTGCTGCATGTCCATGATGGAGATCGGCACCTCCCCAAGACCATAGAGATAGAGCATGTTGAACTGGCCGCACTCGAAGTGAAAACGCGCGTGTGCGACAGGGTCGACCAGCTTGAGCGCCAGCGTCGCGACGTCGGCAGTCTCCATCACCTTGTCGATTACCACCGCCGGCTGCGGCAACCAGGGATCCTTCATTCGCGCGGCGCGCCTGCTTTCACTTCGGTGCACAGCCGGTCGACTTCCTCGACAATATCGATCCCCACCGGACACCAGGTAATACAGCGACCGCAACCGGTACAGCCACTGCGGTCGTACTGGTCATGCCACATCGCCAGCTTGTGTGTCAGCCACTGGCGATATTTGTGCACCGCACTTTCGCGCACCACATGCCCGACCAGATAACTGTGTTCATCATTGAAACAGGTATCCCAGCGCCGTATCTGGGTACTCTGGCTGGCATCCAGCGGCGATTCCTCATCGACCCGGGAACAGAAGCAGGTTGGGCAGACCGCCGCGCAGTTGCCGCAGGTCAGGCACCGGTCCGCCACCGACTGCCACAATTGCTCGTTATCCCGCGCCTTGTACAGAGGCTCACGCAGATCCGTGGAGGGCAGCGCCCGCTGTTGCAGGCGAGCCCGTTTTCTCAAGGCCTTGCTGCGCCGCTTGTGTGCACCTGCCAGCGGGCGGGTCGGCAACCTGGCCAGCAGTGCGCGGCCCCGGGGACTCGACGCCCACACCCAAAACCCCGCGCCCAGTTCGTCCAGCACCAGGTCCGCCCCGGCCGTTACCTCGGGGCCATCCCCGGTTGACACACAAAAACAGGTGGCGGCGCTGCGGTGGCAATTGACGGCAATCAGCAGCAGCTGTTCACGGCGAGCAGCGTAATGCGGGTCGGGATACTCGCCCTGTAGGAAATGCCTGTCCTGCAATGCGAGCGCCGCCAGATCACAGTTGCGCAGGCCGATAACCGCCGTCGGTGGCACCGTTTCACGCACGCTTTCAAATCGCAGCCCGCCCTCTACCTCGCGGGCCACCATCAGCGGCTGCTCCGGTGTGAACAACCAGGGTTTGAGCCCCTGGGCCGTACCTACCCAGTCGAAATAACGCCCATGCGCCTGCTGCTCCAGCCGGTAGCGCCCGGGCGCCTGATGATCCACCAGGCCCGCGGGAAGCTCGGCAACAGAACCGAGTTCGCGATACACAATCGCACCCTGTTCGGCCGTAGGGCCAACCACCCGGTAGCCATCGCCTTGCAGTGCTTGAAACAGCTGTGACAGGGCTTCGCGGGGCAGGAAAGCGCTTTGCTGCATCAGTTTTTCCAGCTCGATGATCAGAAAGTCTATTCAGCATAGTCCAGCGGTGCAGGCCCACCACGCGCAATACGCTATCTGGTCATATACTGCCTGCACAGTCTGTGCGGGAGTCACGATGGAGCAGCAGATCGCCGAAATTCGCATCCGCGGCACCGTTCAGGGCGTCGGCTTTCGCCCCTGCGTCTGGCAGCTGGCCCAACAGATGGCTCTGCGGGGCGACGTCAGAAATGATGCCGACGGCGTTTTTATTCGCCTGTTCCCGCCAACGCAAATGCACCGTTTCCAGCAGCAGCTTGAAACCCACCTGCCCCCGCTGGCGCACATCGACAGCATCACGACCCGGCTGCTGCCCTGCGGCGATATACCGCAGGATTTCTGCATTCTCGACAGCACCAGAGGGCACAACCGAACCCAGGTTCTGCCGGATATTGCCACCTGCGAGCGCTGCCGTAGCGAAATATTCGATACCCGGGACCGTCGCCATGGCTACGCATTCGGCAACTGCACTCACTGCGGGCCACGCTACTCCATCATCACCGCGATGCCCTACGACCGCAGCCATACCACCATGGCCCCGTTCAGGCGCTGCGCTGCCTGCCAGCATGAATACGTCCAGCCACTCGACAGGCGCTTTCATGCCCAGCCCATCGCCTGTGCCGAATGCGGCCCAAGACTCTGGCTGGCGGCACCCGATGGCACTGAGCTGGCCCGCGAGAATGCCATCGCCGTGGCGGCACAGCGCCTGCAACAGGGGCAACTGCTGGCTATCAAGGCCACCGGCGGTTTTCATCTGGCCTGCGATGCGTCTGACCCCTGCGCCATTGAGCGGTTGCGCAGCCTCAAGCACCGGCCGCACAAACCTCTGGCCCTGATGGTGCGCGATACGGCGCAGCTGCGTGCCTTTGCCCGTGTGTCCCGCACAGAAGAGCAGCTGCTACACAGCCCCGCCGCCCCCATCGTGCTGCTGGATATGCTCCCTGCAAGCCTGCCATCGGCCCTGTGCTCCGGGCTTGCACGGGTGGGGACCATGCTGCCCTCGACCCCACTGCAGCATTTGCTGATGGCGGCGCTAAACGGCCCCCTGGTCATGACCTCCGGCAATGTCGAGGGAGCACCGCCGTGCCAGGACAACAGCAGCGCCATGACACAACTGGCCCCGGGTGTGGATGCCCTGCTGTTGCACAACCGGGATATTCGGCACCGCGTCGATGACTCGCTCACCCAGGTCATCGCGGGCCGGCCACAAATACTGCGACGGGCACGGGGCTACGCACCCGCCGGGATATACCTGCCCGCAGGCATGCAGGATGCCGACGGCATACTGGCGCTGGGCGGCGATCTGAAAAATGCGCCCTGTCTGCTTCGCCAGGGGCGCGCGCATCTGGCGCCGCACCTGGGCGACATGGAAAATCCTCAACTGCAGCGACAGCTGCACCAGAGCCTGGAGCAACTGACGCAGTTGCTCGGCTGCAGGGCCCGCCTCATTGCCTGCGACCCTCACCCCGGCTACCACAGCCGGCGGCTGGCCCACCGCGTTGCCCAGACGCAGGGGCTGCCGCTGGTCGAAGTCGCCCATCATCATGCCCATCTGGCCGCCTGCCTGGCCGAACATCGCTACCCGATCGACGGTCCGCCGGTGCTGGGACTGATTCTGGATGGCAGCGGCCTGGCGCCTGCCAACAGCCCTCACCCGATCTGGGGAGGTGAAATCCTGCGGGCGGATTATCGCCACTGCCAGCGCCTTGATGGTCTGCCAGCGGTGGCGTTACCCGGTGGCGACCAGGCAGCACGCGAGCCCTGGCGCAACCTGCTTGCCCACCTGGAGCGCTGGCAGCCCGAATGGGCACAGACCGCCGCCCGCTTGCCTGCGCTACAGGATCTGCAACAGCAACCGTTGCACACCCTCAGGGCCATGATTCAACATAACCAGAATGCACCGCTGGCGAGCTCCTGTGGCCGCCTGTTCGACGCTGTGGCCGCACTGCTGGGGGCAACGCCATCGCGTCAGAGCTTTGAGGCCCAGGCCGCCATGCACCTCGAAGCGCTGGCGCAGTCGGCAACCGCTGCATCGCTGCCCGGCTTCGACCCGGGCAGTGCCACGGATATGCTTGATCTGACCGGCCTCTGGCAGCAGCTGCTGGACTGCGCCCAATCCGAACCCCCTGCCCGCACAGCCCTCTGGTTTCACCAGGCTTTAGCCCGACTGCTGGCACGGCGACTGCAAGCCCTGGCCCACGACCAGGGCTGCACCACCCTGGTCCTTGGTGGCGGCTGCCTGCAAAACCGGCTCTTGCAGGCTGAGCTAAGCACAGCCCTCACAGCCACCGGGTTCGAGGTACTGATTCCACACCAGGTGCCGGCCAATGATGGCGGCCTGGCACTCGGCCAGGCGGTCGTGGCATGGGTCCGCAGGGAGGCTGGCCATGGCTGACATCATATTACTGGCACTCGGTCACCCTGAGCGCACCGATGATGGCTTCGGAGAGCGGCTGCTGCGGTATTTTGAAACCCGCTACCGGTTGCCGGCGGATATTCGCTGCCTGTACGCCGGCCACCTGCCTCTGGCGCACTATGAACGCATCGCCGGCTGTGCCTGGCTGGTGCTGCTCGATACCCTGCACAGCGATACGCCGGGCCACTCGGTTGTTGTGGCCGACCCGCTGCCTGCACTGGACACGGAACCGGCCATCGCCGTACACCAGATGGGCGCGGTACAGCTGCTGCAGCTGCTCGAGGTGCTGGGTGATCAGCCGGCACGCATCAGCCTGGTAGGCGCCCCTTTCGCGTCCCTGGCGTGGGGCAACGGCCTGAGTCGAGCGCTTGAGGCCCGCCTGCCACAGGCCTGCCAGGCACTGGTCGACCTGCTGCGCTCAGGTGGAGTGAAACTGTTACGGCAACAGTCACATGAAGGCACATCACCGGATAAGGGCACCACATGCATGAACTGAGCCTGTGCAGGAGCCTGTGCACGAGCCTGGAGCACGAGGTGCAGACGCGCCAGCTCAAGCAGGTACTCAGCGTCCAGCTCGCCGTCGGCAGCCTCAGCTGTCTCGAGCCTCAGGCGCTGGAGTTTTGCTTCAGCGCTATGGCAAAGCCGTCGGCGCTGGAAGGCTGCAAACTGACAATCCGGCGCCAGCCTGGCAATGCCACCTGTCGCCAGTGCGCCAGCTGCTATCCTTTGGAAAACTGGCTCGACCCGTGCCCGGCCTGCGGCGCACTGGAGCGGGACCTGCAAGGCGGTGACGAGGTGCTGATAGAACAGATGGAGGCTTACTGATGTGTGGAATTTGCGGCTGTGATTCGTCGAAACTCGCACCGGTTTTCGGGTCCGTAAAGATAACGAAAGCCCCCGAAAAGACCACCCTGGCAACGCAGACCATTGAACTGCACCAGGACCTGATGCGCTCCAACCATCACCAGGCTGAACATAATCGTGACTGGTTTTCGCACCACAACCTCAGTGCCATCAACCTGGTGTCCAGCCCTGGCGCCGGTAAAACCACCCTGCTGGAACAGACCCTGACCCGGCTGCGCGGGCGCCGTGGCGCACTGGTGATTGAGGGCGATCAGCAAACCGAACTCGACGCGGCCCGCATTCGCGCCACCGGCACGCCAGCGGTACAGATTCAAACCGGTCAGGCCTGCCACCTGGATGCCTCCATGGTGCACCGCGCCCTGCACCAGCTGCCGGAGTCGGACGGAGCCCTGCTGCTGATCGAGAACGTCGGTAACCTGATTTGCCCGGCGATGTTCGATCTGGGCGAAAAAGCCCGGGTGGTGCTGGTGTCCGTCACCGAAGGCGATGACAAGCCGCTCAAGTACCCGTCCATTTTTCACCAGGCTGAACTGCTGATCATTACCAAGACCGACCTGCTGCCGTATGTCCAGTTTGATACCCGCAAATGTATCGAACATGCCCGCCAGATCCAGCCGGATCTGCAGGTACTGGAACTGAGCGCCACCCGGGGAGAGGGCATGACCGCCTGGCTCGACTGGCTGGAGGGACAGTAATCATGTGCCTGGCCGTCCCCGCCTGCATCCTGTCGATCAGTGATGCCCGCCACTGCCTGGCCATCGCGGACAGCGGCGGCGTGCAACGCCAGATTGACCTGAGCTGCGTCACCGGCGATATAGCTGCCGAGGATCTGATCGGACGCTGGGTGCTGGTGCATGTCGGCGTAGCCCTGGCCGTCATCAGCGACGAGGAAGCGCAGGCGTCGCTCGAAATCTGGTCGCAACTGCAGGATCTGCCATGAAATATGTCGATGAGTTTCGCAACCCTGAGGCCGTCGCCCGCCTGGTGGAAGCGATTCGCCAGCGGGCGGCGGCGCTGCCGCCCAGGCAGCACCCCTGGCAGCTGATGGAGATCTGCGGCGGCCATACCCACACCATTTTTCGCTTCGGACTGGATCAGTTGCTGCCCGACAACATCGAATTTATTCATGGCCCCGGCTGTCCGGTGTGTGTGCTGCCGCAGTCGGTCATCGACCAGGCCGTTGCCCTGGCCCAGCGCCCGGACACCCTGCTGTGCAGTTACGGCGATGCCATGCGTGTGCCGGGGCATCATGGCAGCCTGCTGCAGGCCCGCGCCGACGGCGCCCGGGTACAGGTGATCTATTCGCCCCGCGATGCACTGGACATGGCCCGCCGGCACCCCGACACCCAGGTGGTTTTTCTTGCCATCGGTTTTGAAACCACGGCGCCGGCCACCGCCCTGGCCATCCGGGCAGCGGCCCGGGAAGGCCTGACAAATTTTTGCGTACTGTGTCACCTGGTGCTGATCGAACCACCGCTGCGCGCACTGCTGGCAGACCCTGACCTGCGCATCGATGGCTTTGTCGGGCCCGGGCATGTCAGCCTTGTCACCGGCAACGCCCCGTTCGAATTCATTCCCGCCGAACACCACAAGCCCGTGGTGATCAGCGGCTTCGAACCGGTGGACCTGCTGCAGTCGGTACTCTTGCTGCTGGAGCAATTGCAACAGGGCCAGGCCCGCATCGAGATCCAGTATCGACGGGTCGCCACGACACAGGGCAACCCGGGGGCACGCGCCCCGGTGGACGACGTATTCGAGCCCGCCCCGCTGGCCGAATGGCGCGGGCTTGGGAAACTGCCCCGTTCAGGACTGCAATTGCGCCCTGGCTACCAGGCATTCGACGCTACACACCTGCTGCCGGACAGCCCTGCGCCTGGCACCCTCCCGACTGCAGATTCGACCACCGAAGCCGACCCCCGCTGTCGTTGCGCCGCAGTGCTCAGCGGCAAGCTCAAGCCCGGCCAGTGCCCGCTGTTTGGCCGCGAATGCACACCCGATACGCCCCTGGGCGCCCTGATGGTATCTTCCGAAGGCGCCTGTGCCGCCTGGTATCAATACCGCCACCAGGGACCCGCCCATGGCGCGCACTGAACGCATCAGCCTGGCCCAGGGCAGCGGCGGCGAACCCATGCAGCGCCTGCTGCGCGAGCTGATATGGCCGGTGTTCGCCAACCCCATCCTGGCCCGGCAGGAGGATCAGGCACGCCTGGCGTTCGAACTGCAACCCGGTGAGCAGCTGGCGTTCACCACCGATAGCTTCGTCGTCACACCGCTGCAATTTCCGGGCGGCGATATTGGCTCCCTCGCGGTCCAGGGTACCCTCAATGACCTGGCCGTGGGCGGCGCCGTGGCACGCTACCTCAGCTGCGGGCTGATTATCGAGGAAGGCCTGCCCGTGGCGCTGCTTCGGGACCTTTGCCTGTCGCTGGCAAAAACGGCACGCGATGCCGGTGTACAGGTGGTAACCGGCGACACCAAGGTGGTGCCCCGGGGCGCGGCGGACGGTCTTTTTATCAATACCAGCGGACTGGGCATTATTCCCGCCGGCATCAATATCGGCACGCACCGCCTGGCAGCGGGTGACAGCCTGGTTGTCAGCGGCCCGATCGGCGAGCACGGTGCGGCAATCCTGGCCAGTCGCCAGGAGCTCGCCATCACCGGCGACCTTCGCAGTGACTGTGCCAACCTGTCACCGCTGATCCAGACACTGCTGCCCAACGCCGGTCTGCACGCCTTGCGCGACATGACCCGGGGCGGGCTCAATGCCGTGCTGCACGAATTCGCCGAGGCCGCCGGCGCTACCGCAGTCATCGACGAAAGCGCCGTACCTGTTCGCCCCGCAGTCCAGGGCCTGTGCGAACTGCTCGGTCTGGATCCGTTGCAGCTGGCCTGCGAGGGGCGCCTGCTGGCCGTCGTAGCGCCGGATCACGCCGAGCATCTGCTGCAATGCCTGCAGGCCCACCCCATGGGGCAGGGCGCCGCCATCATTGGCCGCCTGACGCCAAAGCGCAATGTACCGGTCATACTCAACGGTCTCTATGGCATTGAACGGGCGCTGCCACCGGTATCCGGCGAGCTGCTGCCCCGCATTTGCTAGCGTTATTTCTCGCCCTTCCTCCGTCTAAAGCCGTTACAATCCGCTTTTCTCGCGTAACCCTGGACAACCGATGAACAGAAAAGCATGGACGCTTGCCCTGCTGGTCATACTGGCCTGGGGCTGCAATTTCGTTTTTATCCGCTGGGGGCTCGACGAACTTCCGCCCATGCTGCTGGGGGCGCTGCGCTTCATGTGCGTCGCCTTTCCGGCCGTTCTGTTTGTCCGCAAGCCCGACCTGCCGTTTCGCTGGCTGTTCGCCTACGGCATCACAATCAGCTTCGGCCAGTTTGCCCTGCTGTTCAGCGCCATGCATGTGGGCATGCCCGCCGGCATTGCCTCCCTGGTGCTGCAGGCCCAGGCAATATTTACCCTGGTGTTCGCGCTGCTGTTCCTTGGTGAGCGCTGGCAGCCCCAGCAACTCTGGGCACTGCTGATCGCCGCTGCCGGGCTGGCGGTACTGGCCAGCCAGGCGAACCCCGCCACCATGACCCTGGCAGGGTTCGGCCTTACGCTGGCAGCGGCCGCCAGCTGGGGAGCAGGCAATATTATCAACCGCCATATCGGCAGCCAGGGTTCCGTCAACCTGGTGAGCCTGGTGATCTGGGGTGCCCTGATCCCGCCGCTCCCCTTCATGCTGATGTCGTACTATCTGGAAGGCCCCGATCTGATCATGGCGAGCCTTGCCGGCATGGGCATCAAGTCGCTGGCCTCACTGAGCTATCTCGCACTGGTTGCCACCCTTTTCGGCTACAGTACCTGGGGCTGGCTGCTGCGACATCACTCCGCGTCGCGTATCGCACCGCTGACGCTGCTGGTGCCCATCGTCGGGCTGCTCTGCGCCTGGCTGGTGCTGGACGAAGGCCTGTCAGGCATACAGGCCATCGGCATCCTGCTCGTGATGCTGGGGCTGCTGGTGAACAGCTTTGGCCAGCGCTGGCTGCAACAGCTCAAGCGCTGCAGCGTTTAGGGCAACCATGCAAGAAGTTCAGGCTTGCCCGGAACTTCTTGCAAAAGCCGGGCGCCTAAACCATACCTGTAGAGTCTGTTCCTGCGAGGCACCCCCCATGTACAAGACCAAGCACTGGACAGCGGAGCAACTGGCAAAGATGAACGAGGCGTCCTTTCTGGTTGAAGCGCTGGACATGATCCGCATGTCACCCGAGCTCAGCGATGGCAGCAATACCATCGATATCATGAAGAGCAAGCTCGATGCCCTGGAAGCTGCGCTGGGCATTCGCCTGGACAGTATCGATAGCTGATCCGGGCTCCCGCCACGACTGTGCTGCTGCGACGCCGGCCCTGTGCCGGCGTTTTGCCAGCCACCGCTAAATACACTGAACTGTTCCCCCTGCACGCTGACAAACACAGCTCCCCCTGGCCCAAGGACCCTGCCGATCCCATGAAACTTCGACCTGCTCAGTTACTGTGCGCAAGCCTTGTCTTAATCACAGCTGTCGCACAGGCCGACGTCAGCGCCGAGCGCTGGCAGACACTGCTGCACCTGGCACCCACCGGCAGCCAGATTGGCCTGCGGGTTGAGCCCCTGGATGCCGGCGGCACCGTCAATATCGATTACCAGTCGGACCTGCTGCTGCCGCCGGCCAGTACCCTGAAACTACTGACCGCCCATGCCGCCGAACTGCAGCTGGGAGCGGACTTCCGCTACCAGACACGGCTCTGGCGCCGTGGCCAGCAGCAGGGCAACCAATGGCAGGGAGACTGGCGACTTGAATTCAGCGGCGCACCGGACTTCAGCCGGGCCCAGCTGAACGCGCTGCTGAACCAGATCAAACAGCAGGGTATCAGCCGCATCAACGGTGACCTGCTGCTGGACAGCGCCGCCTTCGATGGCTACGACCGCGGCAACGGCTGGCCCTGGAACAACCTGGGCGTGTGCTACAGCGCCCCCGCCTCGGCGGTGATACTGGATGATAACTGCGTGGCCGCCAGCCTGACACCGGGCGAACCCGGCTCGGTGGCGCGTTTTTTCATACCGCCCCACCAGCCGCTGGAGGTGACCAACGAGGTCGTCACCGTCACGCTGCAACAGCAGCTCGAAACCCTGTGCGAGCTGGAAGTCGATACCGGCCCCGGCAACCACTATCGCCTGCACGGCTGCGTGGCCAACAATCGCAAGATCGTGCCGCTGAATTTTGCCGTCAACGACCCCGTCGCCTTCACCCGTGACGTTATTGCACGGCAGCTGCAGGAACTGGGCATTCAGTGGCAGGGGCAGGTTCGTGGCGTCAGCAATGCCGGTACCGGCTGGCAGGCCGTGATGCAGGTTGAGTCCGCTGCGCTGTCACAGTTGCTGGGCGAAATGCTGCAGGACTCGGACAACCTGATCGCCGACAGCCTGCTGAAAACCCTTGGGAAGCAGGACGGCGGAGCCGGGAATTTTCGTAATGGCGTACGTGCCATGACCACACAGCTGGAAACCCTATTGGGACAACGGCTCGAACCTGCAACCCTGGCGGACGGCTCGGGGCTGTCGCGGGACAACCTGCTGCAGGCATCGCAACTGGCAGCAGTGCTGCGCCAGCTTGCCCGCACGCCGGCCGCTGTAAGCTACCAGACCCTGGCGGTGGCAGGTGAGTCCGGCACCCTGCGCTACCGCAGCACCCTGCGCAACCCGCCGCTGCGCGGCAACGTGCGCGCCAAGAGTGGCACGCTCAATGGCACCAGCAACCTGGCCGGCTATATCACCGGGGCCTCGGGGCAGCGTTATCTTTTTGTGCTGATGGTATCGGGTATCAGCCTGAGCGATGCCGACAGACGGGCATCCTGGCGGGATCCATTGCAACACCCGGTACGGGCGTTCGAGAAGGCACTGCTGGAATGGGTCTATCAGCGGGGCTGATCGCCGGGAGCCAGCCGAGCGCTGACCTGCTGCGGCCAACCGCCCAAGCACCCGGGTATAGCTGCAGACAGCCCCAAGCCCCGACCGGCAAGGGTCGGGGCTTGGGAGCATTGCAGCAACCGCCTTACTGAGCGGCTTTTTCTTCCGGCTCTACCGGCGCGTTCTGCTCGGTAGTCATGGCGTCCTTGGCCATATCCATGACCGCATCGGCGGCACTGGCAGCCTCGTCAGCCATCGCGGAAGCTTCGGCTGCCACATCGGAGGCCATATCACTGGCACCTTCCACCATGTCGGCAGCGGTTTCGGTCACGGCGTCGGCGGCATCAGCCGCCATATCCTTGCCCTGTTCAACCATGGTCTCAGCGTTTTCCTCAACCGCTTCAGCCGTGGTTTCCATCTGCGCTTCGACTTGCTCGGTCATGGCGGGTTCGGCCTGGGTTTCTTCCGCCGCCGGCGCCATGGTTTCGGTTTCAGCCTTTTTTTCGGCCTCGTCATTGCCGCAGCCGGTCAGGGCTACGCTGGTCAGCAGTACCGCAGAACAAAGCAAATAGGGCAGTTTCATAACAATCTTCTCTCCATGTCGTTGAATAGTCGTAGCCCGAAACGCAGCCTGGGCGGCGTCGGCGCCCACCGGTAACGGGTAATCCGGACAAGTTCACTATAAACCCGAATCCCATCCACCGTTCCCAAAAGGTGCGCTCAATGTGCATCGCCGAGCCTTAACCTGCCCTGAGCGGACGACTCTGAACCATACTGAGCCGGGTCGGCACGCGATGCTCGGCGCCCCCAACACTGTACCGATCCGAAAATGGAGACTCTGCATGAATTTCAAACTGACACTGCTCTGTATCGCCCTGGCGACACCGGCGACCCCGGCACTCGCTGACTCCGCCGCGCCCGCAGGCGCAAGGGCCTACATCATTTCACCCGCCCACGGCGAAACCGTACCCCGGACCTTCAGGGTACGCTTTGGTCTCAGCGGCATGGGTGTGGCGCCGGCCGGCACCGACAGGGAAGGCACCGGCCACCACCATCTGCTGATTGACCGTGCCGAGCTGCCGCCCGCCGGCGTGCCGATGGATGGCACGGTGCAGCATTTTGGCGGCGGCCAGACCGAGGTGGACCTCACACTGGAACCCGGTGAACACAGCCTGCAGCTGCTGCTCGGTGACATGCTGCACGTGCCCCACAATCCCCCGGTCGTGTCGCAAAAGATCCTGATTCAGGTGGAATAGGCCTGCCCGCTACCAGCCAATGAGCATGCGACTGTGGCGCGGCCAGGTGCGCCGCACCAGCCAGGCCAGGGCGTAGCTGCCTGCTGTCGCCAGAATCAGCGACAGCAGGGTCGCCATCAGGTTTACCAGCGCGCCGGGGTGCACGGCCTTGAGCACCGGCAGCATCAAGTTATGCACCTGGGTCAGCACCATGGGATGGATGAAAAACAGGGCGAAACTGGCGGCAGAGATTTGCAGCAGTAGCGGATTCTCCGGCCGTGTTGTTAACCAGCTGGCAAACTCCAGCAGCACGAGGCACAAAAACAGCTTCTGCCAGAACATCAGATCGACACCATCAAAAACCAGCGCCGCCTTGTGGTAGTTGGCCAGATGCGGGAACACCAGCGTCTGCAAGACGACAAACAGCGAAACACCCAGCAGGGACAGTGCAAACAGCAGCCGGTGGTGCCGGTTCAGCACGGCGAAATGCATTGAATACAGTATGCCCGCCAGATAGTAGGGGGTGAAATAGACCAGCGACTGCAGCACGTTCATGTTGCCCAGCGGCCGATGCACCAGCATGGCAATAACACAGGCTTCGGCAAACAGCAGCAACCGGGCCGCCAGGCTGGCGCGGATATACAGCAGGTACAGCGGCGACAGCACAAACAGCGCCATGACAAAGGGAATGTACCAGTGCGGATAAAGCACATAGCCGTCGTGGACCTGCCAGTAGATGTTCTTTGCGAACTTGGCCAGCGTCATGCCCGGCTTGCCAAGCCAAACCTGCATCATCGGCAGCAGGGCCACCAGCGAAATGACCAGAAACGGATAGAGCACGTTCTGCACTTTCTTGCGCATGAAATCGCCATACTCAAAGCGGCGATAAAACACGCTGTGAAAGAAGAACCCCGAGATAAACACGAATACCGCCGTGCCGCCGGCGAACAGGTTCTGCAACGCCATCGGCAGAGTACGGTCCACATTCACCACGGCGTGGCCAAGGATAATCACCAGGATGGCGATACCCCGCAGGTAATCGAACTCCAGAAAGCGCTGCTTCAAGCTGTAACCTTGCCTTGCGCCCGATAGCGGCGCCCAGAAGTAACATCCGGTTACCCGGACAGGGTTAAATAACCACCAGCGCCCGAGTGTGCCGGGATCAGGTGGGATAGCTGTCGAAACTCGGCACCGCGTCAGTGATCCCGGCATCCCAGTCCGCACGGCTGGCGCAGAAAATACGGGCCTGGGGCAGGAGCCCCGGTGCATCATCCAGCGAACCGGCCGGCACCAGTACATAGCGGCCATCGTCACTGCCATGGGCCACCGGTGAGCCACAGGCCCGGCAGAAGCTGCGGCCAAAGCGTGCGGCACCCTGCAGCCTGAATCGCTGCACCCGGTCTTCGCCGCCCAGCCAGTGCAGCTGCTCCGGCTTGCAGAACAGATTACTGGGCACCTCGAAATACCTACTGCGCGACTCATAGGCTGCGTTGCGCGGTGCTCGGAATCCTCATGTATACCCCATACACTGCGGTTCCTGCGCGCCGTGCGCCTTGCCTCTAAGCCTGCTCGTTACGGTTTATCAAGGTGCCCTACTGGCATGGGATGAACCGGTGGCATGGCGGCAGCGGCTGCAATGGCAGAGCATAAAGCGCCGGAACGAACCCTCTATCCGATAGCGCACCGCGCCGCACAGGCAGCGGCCTTGCTTGAGTGAACCCATGCTGAATCCTCGCGGGGTGGGCCTGAATGCGGCCTGAAAACCGCATCTGGTTCATGACAACAACAGGACAGCGAATCAGTCGCAGGGGACCGCCCGACTCCTGGCCCAGAGGCGCAACTGCGCCACCGGTTCTGCCATCAGGACCGATAGCGGCCTTGTTGCGGCCAGTTCGTCCTGCAGCAGGGCGGTATTCAGCGGCTGATCCCGCGCATGGGCGGCATAATAGGCCGAGACCACCGCCTGTTCAATCTCGGCGCCGGAAAAGCCGTCGCTGCGCTGCACCAGCGCATCCAGATCAAACTGCTCCGGCTGTGCGCCGTGGCGGCGAAGATGAATGCACAGGGTTTGCGCCCGCGCCTCGGGCCCCGGCAAGTCGACAAAGAACACCTCGTCAAAGCGGCCCTTGCGCACCAGCTCAGGCGGCAGCACCTGGATATCGTTGGCCGTGGCGACCAGAAACACCCCTGCGCGCTGCTCCGACATCCAGGTCAGCAACGTGCCCAGAATGCGCCTTGAGGTACCCTGGTCGCCCTCCCCGGTGGCCATGCCCTTCTCGATTTCATCAATCCAGAGTACACAGGGCGCCATCACCTCTGCGGTGGCCAGCGCCTCGCGCAGGTTGCGTTCGGACTCGCCGATATACTTGTCGTACAGGGCGCCGGCATCAAAGCGCAATAGCGGCACGCCCCAGCTGCCCGCGACCGAACGGGCCGCCAGGCTCTTGCCACACCCCTGTACCCCCAGCAGCAGCACCCCCTTTGGACGCTGACCGCCCGGCGCATCAGCCTCGCCAAGGAAAAATGCCCGCCTTGTGCCCAGCCACTGCTTGAGGCGGGAAAAGCCCGCCACCTGGTCGGGCTGCACACTGTCGTACTCAAACTGCAGCACGCCATTGCGGCCCAGCAACCGGTACTTGGCCTCGGTGACCGCGGGCAGGTCCGAGGCGGTGATGGCGCCATCGTCGGCCATGGCATTGCGAGCCAGGCGGCGTACATCGATGCGTGGCAACCCTTGCAGGTTTCGCACCAGCAGCTGCAGCGCCCGGGGACTGGTTTTTACCTGGGCGCCGCTGTGCTGGCTCCACTGGCGCGCCTCCTCGCGCACGATCTGTTCAAGCTCTGCGGCATCGGGCAACGCCAGCCGTATCCGGGCGCAAAACTTGTCGAGCTCCGCCGGAACGTCCACGTCATGGCTTACCAGTACCAGCGTATGCCGCTCGTCCAGGGCGATATCCTTGAGCAGGCGCACATGCAGCGGATCATCAAGAAAGGGGTGCAGGTCGGCCAGCATGTAGATACCCGGCTCCTGTACCGCACGTATGTGTCCCAGCGCATCTGCCGGCTGGGCATGCAGCCGTTGCGCCGGCATGGGGGTGTCGAGGCGCGCCAGCCCCTCGGTCAGGCTCCACTTGAACAGCGGCCTGGAGGCGTGGCGCACCAGTTCGCACAGCAGCTGCTGCACGCCTTTTTCATCATGGCTGCTGATCGCGACAAGCGCGATGCGCGAGCGCAACAGCGCGGCCAGGTCCTGTAATTCGCAGGGGGAATTCATGGGCAGCGACTCCATCGGCGGTTCAAGGCGGACACATCGGCGTTGGGCGGCATCGACCGGGCTATTTCAGACGCGCGTTTTCCGGCCAGTCCGGCGCCTTGAGCGCCGCGCCCTCATAGGTTGTCACCGGCAGGAAGCGCCGCTGCGCGTTCCAGTCATCCAGCGCCGCGCGCAGGGTCTCCTCCCTGTGGCCGACAAAATTCCACCAGAGTTTGACCGGGTGCGCGAAGGGCTGCCCGCCCAGCAGCACGCAACGCGCGCCCGCAGACAGCTGCAGTTCCAGTGCGCAGCGACCGCCCCCCAGAAAACAGAACTCATCGCCATCCAGCGGTTGCGGCGAGCAGGCCTCGCCCTGCAGGCTAACGCTGCCACCGAGTACGCACAGGCCATAGTCAAACACGGGATCCAGCGCCAGCGACAGGGCCCCGCCCTCGGGGCTGCAAAGCTCGGCCGCCACCAATGGCGAGTAACAGCGCGCCGGTGAAATCAGGTGTTCCAGTGAGCCCATGATGACGCAGGCCTCTACACCGCCGCGTTCAAAGCGGGGCAGATCGCTCAGATGCTCAAACGCGGGTTCGCAACACTCGGCACTGCGCGGCAGCGCCACCCAGAACTGCACCCCGGCCAGGGGTTCCCGGTTGCCCGCCGGGCTCTCCTCGGAATGAGCAATGCCGGCACCGGCGGTCATCAGGTTGAGCTGGCCCGGTGCGATTTCCTGTTGGTACCCCAGGCTGTCCTTGTGCAGCACAGCGCCGCTGGCCAGCCAGGTCACCGTCTGCAGGCCAATATGGGGATGGGGCCCGACATCCAGCCCGGTACCAGGCGCAAAGGTCACTGGACCCATGAGATCCAGGAAGCACCAGGGGCCCACCATGCGCAGCGCACGCTGGGGCAAAAACCGCCTGACCACCAGTCCCGCACCCAGATCGCTGCTGCGCCCGGCCAGCCGCGTCATCTGTGCCGGTGCCGCTGCGCCAAATTCATCCGTTACCATGCTTACCTCCTGCGCTGACAGAGCCGGGCGTCCGGGCCCGATCTGCTGCTAAGATTCAAGGGTTCGATAAGCATAGAAGCGCACGGGCGAACCTGCCCCGCCAATACGGAACCCAAGCGGTATGAAAACGAATTCGCGACTGACCTGGTGGATCCCGGTGCTGCTGTACCTGGCCGGCTGCAGCTCCCAGGCGCCCTCAAGCCTCGGTGTGCAAAACGGCCGCCTGGCCCCCTGCCCCGACACACCCAATTGCGTGGGCAGTGAATACCCGGACAGCCCCGCGTGGATTGCCCCGCTCAGTTTCACGGATTCACCACCACAGGCCTGGGCACGACTGCAAAACCGCATCCAGGCCCAGGGAGGACAGATTGAGACCCTGACCGACACCTACCTCTGGGCCACCTACCGCAGCCGCCTGCTGCGCTTTATTGACGATGTGGAGTTCCGCCTGGACAGCGAGGCCAGGCAGATCCAGGTACGCTCCGCCTCGCGCCTGGGCTACTCGGACCTGGGCGTGAACCGCAAGCGTATCGAGGACTTGCGCAGCGCCTTTGCCAGGGACTGAACCCCCGGCGCCCGTTACCACATCAGGTTCGGCAACCAGAGTGCAATCTGCGGCAACGCCATCAGCAGCAGGGTAAACAGCAGCATGATGCCGGCGTAGGGCATCGCGCCCCACATCACTTCGCGGATAGGGCCATTGTCCTTGCGCACGCTCTGCACCACGAACAGGTTCATGCCCACCGGCGGCGTGATCATGCCCAGCTCGCACATCAGCACCACAAAGACCCCGAACCAGATTGGATCGATGCCCAACGCCACCACGATCGGGTAGATCACCGGGATGGTTACCACCTGCATGGACAGCACGTCCATGAACATGCCCAGCAGCACGTAGAACAGCATCAGGATCAGCAGCAAACCGGTGGGCGTCAGCCCAAAACCGGTGACCCAGAGCGTCAATTCATCAATCACGCCGGTAATGCTGACGGTGAGGTTGAGCAGAAAGGCCGCCGTGATGATCAGCATGATCATGCCGGTAATGCGCGCCGTCTGCAGAAAGCTCGCCTCCAGAAAAGGTGCGTCGAGGCGGCCGGCTTTCCAGGTCAGTAGCAGGGCCACCACCACGCCCAGCGCCGCCGATTCGGTGGCCGTGGCGATGCCGAAATAGATACTGCCCATGACAATGCCAAAGAGGATCAGTGGCGGCACCAGGTGCACCGAGGCCGCCAGTTTTTGCGCCAGCGGCAGCGAGGCTTCCCGCGGGCTATCGGTACCACGGTTACTCCAGTAGATGTAGGTCATGAACGCCAGGCTCAGTAACAACCCCGGCAAGAGTCCCGCCATAAACAGCTTGCCGATAGAGTTACTGGTCATGGAGCCGTATACCAGCAGGTTGACGCTCGGCGGAATCAGGATGCCCAGCGTGCCACCCGCGGCCAGGCTGCCCAGCGCCTGTGGCATGGGGTAGCCCCGGGCCTGCAGCGGCGGCAACGCCACGGTGCCGATGGTGGCGGCGGTCGCCACCGAAGAGCCCGAAGTGGCGGAAAACAGGGCACAGCAGCCGATATTGGTGTGCAGTAACCCGCCCGGCAGGCGTCCGAACCAGACCGACAGTGCCTGGTACATGCGATCCGCAATGCCGCTGCGCAACATCAGCTCGCCCAGCAGGATAAACAGCGGAATGGCGGTAAGAATATTTTCGTTCTGTACGCTCCAGATCACAGCCCCCGTGGACTGCAGAAACGGCCAGCCGAAGACCAGCACGCCGGACAGGCCACCCACCGTCACCATGCTGACCGCGATCGGCATGCCCAGCAGGATCATGCCGAGCATCAGGCCGAATGCCAGAAACACCAGCATGACGGTCATGAGGCTAGCTCCCGAGTCTCTGGCGACGCGGTGGCCACCCCTGCCAGAGCCCTGCGCCTGGCAACATCTTCCAGCTCCTGGCGCAACTCCTCATCCAGCCCGCGGGGGCCGAAGCTCTGGTTGAACTCGGCCACCCGGGCCCGTAACAGCAACCGCCCCGCGGCAAATGCCCGCCCCGTGGCACAGAGGGCAAAGAGCAGAAGCCCGCCAAACCAGACGGCCTGCGGGTAAATCAGTGGCGTCGCCCAGGGGGTCTGGGCGGTGCTGCCGTAATCCAGCGTTTCACTGACCTGGATCCAGGCCATCCAGCAGAGCAGCCCGGCCAGTAACGCCATCAGCAGGGTCGCGACCAGGTTCAGTGCGGTTTTCCAGCAGGCGCCCAAACGGGCATGAATCAGGTCAATGCGAATGTGGTTTCGATCCAGCAGTGCCAGGGTAAAGGCAATCGTCGAGCCGGTGGCCAGGGCGTAGCCACCCAGCTCATCCACGCCCTGCAGGGACGCGCCGAACAGCTTGCGCAACAGGGTTTCCAGCGTCACCATCAGCGACAGCAGCACAAAGATCGTGCCGAACACCAGCGCGGCAATACGCTCCGTCATTTTCATGTATCAGTCTCCATGCCGGTGCCAGTGCCCCGCGGTCAGAAACCGCGGGGCACTGTTCTGGCGAGCGGGTTAGTTCAAGCCAATCTTGGCACCCAGGGCTGCACGCCAGTCGGCGGAGCACTCGGCGTTGCTCTTGTCGCAGATTTCAGCCCAGGTCGGGTAGGAGATGGCCTTTACCGCATCCTTCACCAGAGCAATGTCCTGGGCAGTGACGGGCACTTCCACCAGGTCGAACTTGTTGTTGTACAGGCAGGGCTCCTGGCCGACGTTGCAACGCTTGGCGTCTTCAAACAGCGCCTCGGAGTACTGCCAGATATCGTCCGTCAGGGTACTGAAGGCCTGCTCCAGCGTCCCTTGCTGTGCGGGGTTTAGCTTGTTCCAGCTGTTCAGGTTGATGCCGTAGCCATTGATGGCCATCTGGAAGCCCAGTGGCAATACATGGGTGGTCACTTCCGGCCAGCCGGCGGTGTTGGCGGAACTCGGGCCGGTAATGGCGCAATCCACCACACCGAGGGCCAGGCTCTGGTGCACCTCGCCAAAGCTCAGCGGCACCGGGATACCGCCCACCGAGTCAATCACGGCCGCCAGGTTCTGATCATAGACCCGTACCTTGAGCCCCTTGATATCGCCGAGCCTGGTGATGGGCGCATTGCAGAACAGTACCTGGGGACCAAACGGCCAGATACCCAGAAGCTTGGTGTTAAAACGCTCCTGCAGCCGCTTGTCGACCACCGGGCCAAACGCCTGGGTGGTCGCCAGACCTTCAGCATAGGTGGGATTGAGTCCCACCAGGTCGAGGCCGAGAATCGTGGGTTCGTCGCGCGAGACCTGCGAGAAGCGCAGGGAAACGATATCGAAGAGTCCGGACTTGAGCGTGCGCAGTTCCTCCACGTCCTTGATGCCGGTGGCATCCAGCGGCTTGAAGTTGACCTCCAGCGGCAAGCCGGTGCTTTGGGCCAGGTTCTCGAAAAAAGGCTTTTCCTTTTCCTGCTGGATCAGCCCGGTTGCGCCCGGCTGTCCCAGCACTTTCAGCTCTATGGACTCTGCCGCCCACACCGGTGAATTAACCAGACCCAGTGCCAGCATGGCGCTCATGACTGTTTTTTTCATATCGGTATCCCCTTGCATCGCGTGTGTTGATTCTCGCCTTGAACCCGGAACCGGGTCCGGCCAACCCCGGAACCCGCAGCGGCATCCAGCTGCCGAAGACTAAAGCAAGGCCCATACCAATTATGAATAATGAATTATGCATACAATTAACTTATTGATTTTTAATATTTTAATAAGTGCAGCAGGACGCATAACCAATAAAACCCCGTTAGCAGACACGGCCATCAGGCACCGTCAGGGGGCATTTGCAGAACACAAAGGTGCAGGTGTAGCATGCAGGCCGGTTAAAAACCCAATACTCGGCACGTGCGGCTGTGGCCGCACAGGGAATCGGTGCTTTGAATACATCCTCGCAGGGCACATCAAGCCGGCAGGCAGGGCTAAGCCCCTTGCGCAGACCCGCATCGCTGCACCAGGAGGTCGCGGACAGCCTGCGTGAGCTCATCCGGCAGGGCGACCTGGCGCCCGGCTGCAAGATTCCGGAAGCCGAACTCTGCCTGCAGCTGCAGGTATCCCGTACTCCCCTGCGCGAAGCCATCAAGCTGCTCGCCGCCGAAGGCTGGATCGACCTTCTGCTCAATCGCGGCGCGAGAGTCTCCCGCGTCAGCGCCCGCGAAACCCGGGACCTGTTCGAAGTACTGGTTTTCCTTGAACGACAGCTGGGTGACATCCTGGCTGCAAAGCTGTCAGCCCAGGGCCTGAAGCAGCTGGAACAGACACACCGCAGACTCCAGCGGCTGCACCAAAAACGCCGGCGCAGGGAATACAGCCAGCTTAATCAGCAATTTCACCACAGCCTGGCTCAGCTTACCGGCAACCGCATCCTGGCCAGCACTTACCAGGACCTGATGCGACGTGCCAGTCGCGCCCGTTACCTTGCCAACCTGTCAACCAGTCGCTGGGACGAATCCATGGAGGAACACGAAGCCATTATGCAGGCTCTGCGCAGCCAGGATGCCCAGGCCCTGGGCCGCTGTCTTGGTGAGCACCTGGCACGCACCGGTGCAGCAGTGGTCGATGTGCTGGAACAGTTGCAAAACCCTTGAAAATCCCTAGTCCCCCACAACCCGCTGAAAGAGAAGTTTCGCTATGCACTGGCTCTATCTGATCGTCGCCATCGTGGCCGAAGTCATCGGCACTTCCGCCCTCAAGGCTGCGGACGGCTTCACCCGTCCCGGCCCATCGCTGCTGGTGGTAGTCGCCTATGGCGTGTCTTTTCTATTCCTGTCACTGACACTGCGCACCCTGCCTGTCGGCATCGCCTATGCAGTCTGGTCCGGCGTGGGTGTGGTACTGGTCACCATCGTTGCCTGGTTCCTGTACCAGCAGCGACTCGACTGGCCCGCCGTGATCGGCATTGGCCTGATTCTGGCAGGCGTTATGGTGCTGAACCTGTTTTCCAGCACGTCGGCGCACTGAGTCATTATCTTCCCAATAATAAGTGGCTGAATATTCTGGTAATGTTTGTCCACTTAGCAGCATTCAGGGTTAGCCCATCCATGCCACAGACATCCAGACGACTCGCTATCTGCAGCCTGCTCGGGACTGCGCTTCTGGCCGGCTGCAGTAGCGCGCCACCCCGCAAGCCCGACAACCTGTGCGCCATTTTCGAGGAAAAAAGTGACTGGTACGCCGCCGCACTGGACATGAACAAGCGCTGGGGCACCCCGGTGCATGTGCCCATGGCCATCATGTACCAGGAGTCCGGTTTTCGGCACGATGCCCGCCCACCCATGCGCTGGTTCCTCGGCCTTATTCCCTATGGCCGCGCCAGTTCGGCCTACGGCTACAGCCAGGCCAAGACCGGCACCTGGAGCGACTATGAACGGGAAACCGGCAACAGCTGGTCGTCACGGGATGATTTTTCCGATGCCATGGATTTTGTCGGCTGGTATACCCATAAAACCCAGTCACTGAACGGCGTTTCCAAGTGGGATGCCCGCAACCAGTACCTTGCCTACCACGAAGGCTGGGGCGGCTACCGCAACCAGAGTTACAACGCCAAGGGCTGGCTACTCGGCGTTGCCAGCAAGGTTGACCAGCGCTCCAGGCGTTATGCCAGCCAGTACAATCAATGCAAGGATGAGCTCAGCACCGGCGGCTGGTTCTGGTAGTACATCCCAACGTTGAGCTGAGTTGAGCTGAGCTGAGCTGGCGCCCAGTGCACCCGGGACCCGCGCTCCAGGCACTATGCCAGCCAGGACAACCCGTGTAACCCCACCCCCACACAGCAGCCTCGGCACCGGCGGCTGGTTCTGGTAGTACGCCCCCACGCTGAGCCGAGCCGAGTCGAGCGGGTATCAAGTGCATCCAGGCCTCCCGCTCCAAGCGCTATGCCAGCCAGTACCGTCAATGCAAACTCAGCCCTGTAAAAGCCGGCCTCAGCACCGGCGGCTGGTTCTGGTAGTACGCCCCCACGCTGAGCCGAGCCGAGTCGAGCGGGTATCAAGTGTACCCGGGGCCCGCGCTCCAGGCGCTATGCCAGCCAGTACAACCCGTGCAAGCCCCCCCACACAGCAGCCTCGGCACCGGCGGCTGGTTCTGGTAGCACTCCAGCCAGTACAACCCGTGTAACCCCATCCCCACACAGCAGCCTCGGCACCGGCGGCGGGTTCTGGTCGCGCGCCAGCGCTGAGCCGAGCCAGGCTGGCGTCTGGCCCTTATTCCTCACCGTAATAACCCGTCACTGCAGGGCGTTTCCAACTGGGATGCCCGCCCGCACTCCGCTGCCCTGCACTATTGCCAGGGCAACGCATGCACTCACGCCCTGCCCCTTCGCTGCCTTCCCCCCGCACTGCTGCTTCGAGCCCTGCCCTGCGCGTTCATTTTAATAATGGTGATTATTCTAAAAACGTTTATGACTAGTCAATTTAGACTTTAAATCTCTCTTTATATGACTTTAAGTTCTAAATAACCGATCCAGACATTGATTATTTTATTCTTATAAAACAACAACTTATAAACTCCAATCAAAAGCACCAAAATGACCTCGAATTTAATTAAAAAATCCTTTTAAAACATGTACTTAAAGACCTTAAGAATAGCGCTTAAAATTGCGGGAATTCCATACAGGATATATACTTATCACTATTACAAAAATGATTAATCAAATAGGAATTAAGATAATGCAGGAAAGAGAAATAAAACTTCTTTTCAAGGCCGGCGTATTCGATTCCTGCCAGGCCATTCCGGTGTCGATGGCACGGGGCTGGACGCTAAAGTTTGTCGCCAAGGACAACGAAGTGGTGACGCTGGATCTGCAGCGCAGCAAATCCGAACGCGAATTCAAAAGCCTGGATGGCGCGGCCGCCGTGGCCCGGCGCATCGGTTTTGAATGGCTGAATGTGCAGATTGGGGATTTAAAGTGGCGCGAGAAGATGTAACAGCGGACACGACATCAGCGGTGGCTGTGCCATGCGTAATGCAACGCGGGTGTTACGGTACACAAGAAGGTGTAACCGGTGGCATTGCACCACCGAAATCACACCAGCGCCCCAGCCTGGCAGCGCCCGTGATATTAAACCAGGCCGGTATCAGATCGCTCCGGCGTCGCGCAGCAGCGCCAGCAACTGGCTGGCGATCAACGCGTAGCCTGACGCATTGGGATGCGTCTGATCGGACTTGAGCGCGGGGTCAGACAGGGTGTCCGCAATGGCATCGGGCAGATACACCAACCCGTACTCCTCGGCCAGCTGGGCATAGAACGGGGCCGTGCGCACCAGCAGTGTCGGCTTGGGCACACCCAGCAGCACCACCTGCGCGCCCTTTGCCTGGGCCAGCTCTATCATGGCGGCCAGCTGGGCACGAATACGCGCGTCAGGCTGCCCGCGCAACAGGTTGTTGCCACCGTGGCACAGCAGCACCAGCGCAACAGGCTCTTCGTCCAGTAGCTGTTGCAGGCGCGCCAGCCCGTCCTCGGCCAATTCCCCCGGTACGCCGGCGTTTCGCACCTGCCAGCCCGTCGCCTCGGCCACCCGGGCCGGATAACTCTGCGCGTCATCGGCCCCGGTGCCATACGTCAGGCTGTCACCGAACGCCAGCACCCGGGTGCCCGGGGCAAGGTACGGCAGTTCGGGCTCCCGGCCACAGCCGGTGAGCAGCACCACAAGGCAGAGCAGCCAGAAAGCACCACTGACCGCCCGGCCTGGCCCGGCAAGCGGCCTCATGCGTCCGGCAACTCCACCCGCCCTGCGCCGAGTTCCGCGTCGGTGGCGGCGCGCACGGCCATGATTTCTATTTCAAAATCCAGCGTGCGGCCCGCATAGGGGTGATTGCTGTCTACAGTGACGCCCTCGTCATCAATATCCACCACCGTGGCCAGCTCCAGCGTGCCCTCGTCGTCTTCCAGCTGACAGCTGAAACCGATGCCGAAATCCTCCAGTCCGTCGAAGAACGATGCTTCCAGCGTACGTACCTTGTCGTCGTCATAGAGGCCATAGCCCAGCTGTGGCGCAACCTTCACCCGCAGAATCTCGCCGGCTTCGTGACCGGCCATGGCCTGCTCCAGCCCGGCGATAATATTGGCGTGGCCATGCAGGTAAGGCAGTGCATCACCATCACGGGTATCCACTTCCAGTACGCCGTCGTCATCGAACAGGCGGTAATGGAAACTGACAACGGTATTCTCGGCCACTTTCATGGGTTTATTCCTTTTCAGACAGATGCAGGGTTAGCCAGGCGCCCAATTGCTGCAGTTCGGGCAGGCAGACTTCATGACCCATGGGGTAGTCGAGCCACTGGGGTGCCAGGCCGAGGGTCTGCAACGCCTCGCGGGCACGCAGACCCAGCTGCAACGGCACCACCTCGTCCTGGCTGCCGTGACAGATCAGGACGGGCAGATCGGCGTTGACGCTATCCATCTCGGCCGCCATGCGGTCTGCCGTGGCCAGGTAGGTAGACAGCGCCGCCACGCCACCGAGTTTTTTCGGGTAGCGCAGGGCCGTATGGTAGGCCACGGCACCGCCCTGGGAAAAGCCGAACAGGAAGATCCGCTCACTGGGAACACCGGCGGCAATCTCCCGCTCGATCAGATCCCCGATCTGCTGTGCCGAGACATCCAGCGAAGCCTGGTCGATCTTGCGATCGATATTCATTTCCAGAATGTCGTACCAGGCCGGCATACGCATGCCGCCATTCACCGTCACCGGACGCACCGGGGCATTGGGAAAGACAAAGCGCACACCAGCATCGGCGGGCAACTCCAGGTAAGGCACCACGGGCACGAAGTCGCCGCCGTCGGCGCCCAGGCCGTGCAGCCAGATCACACTGGCGCGCACCGCGCCCCGGGGTTCAGTGGTTTGGCAAGGCAGACAGGTCGTCATGTTCACTCCTCAAGGCTGAAGTCGTTCGATGATCCAGGCGCCGTCCTGCAGACGGTAACGCATGCGATCGTGCAGGCGGCTTTCGCGGCCCTGCCAGAATTCAAACGCCACCGGCACCAACCGGTAGCCGCCCCACTGTTCGGGCTTGGGTATCGGGCCATCACCATGCTGGCGCCGCAGTTCCTCGACACGCTGCTCCAGCACCGAGCGGCTATCCACCACCGCGCTTTGCTGCGACGCCGCGGCACTCAGGCGGCTGCCCAGCGGACGTTCGGCAAAGTAGCTCCGGGCATCGGCATCCGGCAGGCGCTCTACCTTGCCCGAGATGCGCACCTGGCGCTCCAGCAGCGGCCAGTAGAACATCAGTTCGGCCTGGGGGTTTTCGGCCAGGTCCTGCCCCTTGTGGCTGCGGTAGTCGCTGTACCAGCAAAAGCCCGCCGCATCAAAGTGCTTGAGCAGCACGATGCGCGCCGACGGCATGCCGCCGACAGATGCTGTTGCCAAGGTCATGGACGTCGCATCCCGGGGCATCAGAACCTTGATTTCGTTCATCCAGCGGTCGAACTGCTCCATCGGGTCACCCGCACAGTCCACCAGATTCAGCGCCTGGGCCTCGTACTCGCGCCGCAGTCCCTTGAAATCACCCCTGTTGTCGGTCATGGCAGTCCTCTTGGTCGCGCCCGGTTGCACAGAGCGCGCAAGCCGGGGGCTTTAGCCTCCCGGCGCTGTGTTTATCGACAGGCGCTGGTCTTGTCACTCACAAGCGCTGCACCTTTATTCATTAGCGCTGCACTATAACGGATCAGGCCCGCGGTACAAGGGCCCAACCGGCGAACAGCCACAGGGCTTGCGCTGGCGCAAGCAGGCACCGCCGTGCCGTTGAGTGCGCGGGCTGATCCAACAGGCGCTGGGCAGCGGGCGGGAATCTGGCATACTGGGACCTTTGCCGGCACGGCCCCTGATGGGCCAGGCGGCGTCTGCCCGCTGCGGAGATACGCTCAATACCATGGAAAACATGATCGCCTGCCACGACTGCGATCTGCTGCTGACCCGACCCGAGGTGCCACCGGGCAGCGTGGCGCAGTGTCCACGCTGCGGTTCCACCCTGATCGCCCGCAGCGTCAACAGCATCGAACGCAGCCTGGCTCTGGCCATTGCCGGGCTGATCCTGTTTTTGCCAGCCAACCTGTATCCGCTGCTGACTCTCGAAGCCGTTGGCATTCGCCAGAGCCAGACGGTGTTTTCCAGCGCCATGTCGCTTTACGACGATGGCCTCTGGCTGGTGGCCCTGCTCATTCTGCTGTTCGTCATGCTGGTGCCGCTGGTGAAGCTGCTGTTGCTGCTTTATGTCAGCGCATCCTTGCACGGCCGTGGTCTGTGGCGCGGCACCGCCCTGGCGCTGCGCAGCTATCAGCACCTGGATGAATGGGGCATGCTGGAGGTCTACCTGCTCGGCGTTGCGGTCTCGGTGGTCAAGCTGATCGACGTCGCCGCGATCCAGCCAGGCCTTGGTCTCTACAGCCTTGTGGCGCTGATCCTGGTGACCCTGCTCAGCTCCACCATGCTCAACCGGGACCTGTTCTGGCACCTGATTGGCGAACGGCTCCCCCACCCGGTATCCGGTCTTGCCCCTGCCTGCGCGCCGGACGCGGCCCCCATCTGCTGCCACGACTGCAGCCTGCTGTGCCCGCCGGCCATGGAAGACACTCACTGCCCGCGCTGCCATGCCAAACTGCATGCCCGCACACCCAACTCCCTCAGCTGGACCTGGGCACTGCTATGCTCGGCCCTGTTTCTGCTGCTGCCGGCCAACCTGCTGCCAATCATGACCATACGCACCCTGGGCCGCGGCGAGCCGAGCACCATCATGGAAGGCGTTATCGAGCTGACCCAGCACGGCCTGTTCTGGATCGCGCTGGTGGTGCTGGTCGCCAGCGTGATCATTCCGGTGGGCAAGCTGATCGGCATGCTTATTCTGCTGCTCAGCGTACAGCTGGGATGGACCACCAACCTGCGTCAGAAAATGCTCATGTTCCGCTTTGTCGAGTGGGTCGGACGCTGGTCCATGCTGGACATTTTCGTCGTCGGTATCCTGGTGGCGCTGGTACAGCTGGGCAACCTGACCCATATTATCGGCAACCACGGCGCCACCGCCTTTGCCGGGGTGGTGATCTGTACGATGCTGGCGGCGCAGAAATTCGACACCCGGCTGATCTGGGATCGGCACCAGGCAGGCTCGACCGGCGCCAGCAGCGATCCTGGCGACGACCTGTGCGAACCGCCACGATCATGATACAAAACAGACGCTATGCTGGGTTTGATACTCCAATTGAGGCTGTACAATGACTGACGCTACACCCGCCGCACCGGCTGTTGTCCGCCGCCATCGAGGCCCGTCTGCCGTGTGGATTCTGCCATTGCTGGCAGCGTTGATCGCCGGCTGGCTGGTGTACAAGAGCTACCGCGAGGCCGGTATCCAGATCGAGGTGGTGTTCGACTCGGCCGAAGGCCTGGAGATCAACAAGACCAAGCTGCTGTACAAGGGTTTGCCCGGTGGCACCCTGAAATCCCTGCGCCTGAACGAGGATCTCAAGACCGTCACCGCGGTGATCGAGGTGGCGCCCGAGGCCGAACAGCTGCTGCGCGAAGGCACCGAGTTCTGGCTGGTCAAACCCCAGGTGTCGCTGTCCGGCGTGCGCGGTCTCGAAACCCTGCTGTCGGGCTATTACATTGGTATCAAGCCCGGCGAAGGCATACCCGCGCGCTTTTTCCGCGCCCGCAATGACCTGCCACCGCCGGACAAGAACGACGCTGGCCTGTATATCACCCTCTTCGCCGACAGCGCGGAATCCATCAACCGGGGCTCACGCGTCTACTACCGTCATATCGATGTTGGCGAGGTGGTGGATTACCGCCTCTCCGGCGAAGCCGACGACATCCAGCTCGACGTCTACATCGAGCCGCGCTACACCTACCTGGTGAAGAAAAACTCCCGCTTCTGGAACGCCAGCGGCATCCAGGTGAAGGCGGATTTGCCCAAGGTGGATATTCGCATCGGCTCCCTCGCCGCCATCATTGCCGGCGGCATCCACTTTATCAACGAAGACTATGAGTCACCGTCTGCCAGCAACGGCGACCAGTTCAAGCTCTATGCCGACTTTGAAGCCGCGGAAAACGGCATCGAAGTGGAACTGCTGTTTCCCGGTACCACCGCACTGGGCGAAAACACCGAGGTGGTCAGCCAGGGGATTCGCATCGGCCGCATCCGCAGCCTGCAGCTGAGCGATGACTTCAGCCAGCTGCGTGCCCAGCTGCTGATCGACCCCCGCGCACGCAACCTGCTGCGCACCGGCAGCCGTTTCTGGCTGGAGCGACCGGAGCTGACCCTGGACAGCCTGGGCGACTGGCGCAAGCTGGTGAAAGGCAGCTTTATCAACCTGGAACCCGGCACCGGCCACGAACAGTTCAGCTTTACCGCGCTGGACTCCGCCCCGGTAAAGGCGGCGGTACACAGTGGCCTGGCGCTGGAGCTGGTCACCGACCAGCTGGGGTCCATCTCCCGCGGCTCGCCGATCCTGTTCCGCCAGCTGCCGGTGGGCGAAGTCGTGGGCTATGAGCTGATCGACAAGGGCCAGCAGGTGCTGATCCATGCCGTCGTGCGCGAGCAGTACCGCGACCTGGTGGCCAGCCACAGTCGCTTCTGGAACAGCAGCGGCATACGCTTTGCCGCGGGACTGGAGGGGGTCAAACTGCAAACCGAGTCGCTGCACACCCTGGTTAGCGGGGGCATCAGCTTCTTTACGCCGGACGTGCGCGAGTCCCGTGCCGCCAGTGACGGCCAGCGCATGCGCCTCTATGACGACTTCGATGCCGCCTCCGCCCAGGGCAAGCTGCTCTATGCCGAGCGCGCCGACAAGCTAAGCATCAAACTGCACGCCAGGAGCCTGGGGTCCATCGCCGTGGGCTCTGCGGTGCTCTACAAGCAAATCAAGGTGGGACGCGTCAGTCATTACCGCCTGCAGCCCAGCGCAGACAGCGTCGAGATTGAACTGCTCATCGACAAACCCTACCGGCACCTGATCAGCACAGCCTCGCGTTTCTGGAACGCCAGCGGCGTCGCGGCGGACTTCGACCTGCAGCAGGGCCTCAGGCTGCAAACCGAATCCCTCGCCAGCCTGGTCGCCGGCGGCATCGCCTTCGATACTCCCGAGGGCGGTAGCCCCATCGAGGCCGGACAGCTGTTTTCGCTCTATGCCGACCAGGCCAGCAGTGTCGAACAGGGACTGGAGATCCGCATCCTGTTTCCGCCGGACCGCCAGTTGCAGGCCGGTGCCCCCATACGCTATCGCGGCCTCGCTGTCGGGCGTATCGAGCAGGTTCGGCTGTACGATGCCCAGGGCACCATCGATGCCACCGCCGTGCTGTTCCGCGAAGGCCATTTTCTGGCCCGCAAGGGCAGCCGTTTCTGGATAGAAGAACCCGAGGTGCGGCTCTCCGCCATCAGCAACCCGGCGGCTATCCTGTTCGGCAACCATGTCGAGGTCAGCGCGGGCCAGCCCGATGCAGACCCAAGCAGCTACTTCGTCGCCGCTGCCAGCGCACCCGAGGGCGCCCGGGGCTACGGTCTCAACCTGGTGCTCAACGCCGACCAGCTCGGCGCCCTGGAAAAGGGCAGCCGGGTGTTCTATCGCCAGGTGCCGGTGGGGGAAGTGACGGGTTTCAGGCTCACCGGTGATGGCCAGTCGGTGGACGTCTTTGCCCATATCCAGGCCGAGCACGCCCACCTAGTGCGGCCAGGCAGCCAGTTCTGGAATATCAGTGGTTTCAGTGCCGAATTCAGCTTTACGCGGGGGCTGAAGATCGACGGCGATTCCCTGGAAAGCTTTGTGGGCGGCGGTATTGCCTTCCAGTCACCGCCAGGCGGCGAACGGGTGAGCAACGGCAGCCGCTACCCCCTGCTGGAACAAAAACCCGGCCCATCCGGAGCCGGCGACGCCATTGAGGCCCCCGAACTGCAAGCACCCAAGCCCACCCGGGCGCCCGCCTCGGGCGACCTGTCTAAACTCGAGCTGGAAAACGGATGATGCCACCATGAAGCGATCACCACTCATCTTGCTGATACTGCTGCTGTCGCTGGGGCTCAGTGCCTGCGCCCCGCAGCAGCAGGAACGCCCGTTCCAGATGCGCAACCTGGCCAAGTCGGATATCGACATGGTGACCGACGCTCATATCGCCGAGGTCAATCGCCTGAGCCGCGACCTGATGCTCAAGCTGTACAAGCGCAATCCGCGCGAGCTCGCCAAGGCGCCCCCCGGCACCACCGTGGCACAGCGCATGTACCAGCTGTTTGAATTTCCCCGCAAGACCCGCTTTGACGAGCTAAACAATCGCTATGGCATCCATGCCGTGCCGCTGGCCTTCGACCCCGCTTTCGAGGGAGACCGCGTGCTCGCGCTGATGGTGGGCATCAGCGGCATGATCCACAGTGCCTATAACGGCCAGGACGAATTCTTTCTGCTCGACGAGATCGACCAGCAAAAGCTCTATAACAGTGCCCGCAATCTGGAAAAAATCGCCTGGCAGCTGAACAACGCCCGCCAGGCAGATGGCGAACTGTTTCTGTACAGCAACGGCTTGAGCGAGGTTGGCATCGGCAATCTGAGTTTTGCCCGCACCTTTGGCAAGCTGATTGCCCTGCAGGACATGATGGCGCGCATCGTCGCCGATACCCAGAACCGCACCATCAACAAGGTACTGCACGGCGCCGCGTCGACGGTTCTGCTGCCGATCTGATACCGGAATCAGTGCCCGGGACCACAGTCAGCCAGCGGGCGGTTAATGCGGATATCGCAGATCTTGTGGTTATCGTTCAGCTGCAGCACGACATCGGCACGCGCCGGCATGTCCTCCAGCATCGCCCGGGTCAGGCGCTCGTAGTGCTGGATAAAACGCAGAATTTCCGCTTCTCCCATGATCCGCAGCGGCTCGCGGGATGCCCGGGTGTCGATGAGATACTGCATGCGCTGCGCCAGTTTTTTCTCCTGCTGCGAGCGCCACTCGTAGACCGCCTCCATGCTCGGCACCCTGAGCATCAGCGTCACATCCACCAGGGCGAACAGCTCGGCGTAGGGCCCCTCAAGCTGCGCATTGACATAACGGCGCCAGACAGCCTCCGGGTCTTCGAGCCGTTCCAGTGCATTGACCGGTGTCTGCAGCTGCGCATCGCTCTGGGCGCTGGCACCGACACACCAGCCCTCCAGCACCACCACATCGACGCCAGCGGGCCACTCGCGCCACACGGACGCAGGACAACGATCATCGATCGACTTGTCGAACACCGGTATGCGGCCTGCCGCCTCGTGCTCGCCGCGTTTCAGCGCTTGCAGCAACGCGATGCCAAGCTCCACATCATGACTGCCCGGTACGCCCCGGGTCCGTAACAGTGGATGTATCTCGGCCCCCAGGCGCTCGCGCTCGGCCCTTGTCTTGTAGAGGTCATCGATGGACAAACCCGCCACACGCAGGCCGAAGCCTTCGCTCAGGGCAATCTCCAGCAGGGTAAAAAGAGTGGACTTGCCGGCCCCCTGGGCACCATTCAGCCCCACTACCAGCGGCGCACCCTGGTGCCGCTGACGACAGGTTATCCAGGCGGCCAGGGGGACGTAGATGGCTTCAAACATCTCCACCAGGCCTATATCCACCCTGAGGGATTCCAGCGTAGAGGCAAAGGCGCGTTCCAGTGCCTGCACCGCCTGGCGCCGTTGCGCCGCGCTCAGGCACAGCTGATCCTCGGGCCAGCGGGTTAACACACTCATTCAGACTCCAAAAACAAACTCGGTGGCGATCAGGCAGCGGCCATCCGTTTAGCGATGCTGGTGGCTGCGCAGCCAGGCGACCACGGCCTCTATCTGCGGTGGGTCCATCAGCGATGGCGCGTGGGCGATGCCTGGCAGGCTCAGCAGCTGCATGGCCGGATTTTCCTGCCCCATGCGGGCCACGGTATCGGCCAGCAATACATCCGACGCCTCGCCCCAGATCAGCATCTGCGGGCAGCGGATCTGTTGCCACAGCTCCCACAGGTCCACATCCTCGTCGCTACTGAGGCGCAGGTTTTCGGCGATCGCAGGGTCATAGTGCAGCGCCAGGGAGCCGTCTTCCAGCATCCTTGTACCGGTCTGTGCCAGGCGGCGCCACTGGCTGGCGCTCAGGCTCCCCAGCGCCGGGTAGGTCTGGCGCAGCCAGGCCTCACAGGCCTCGATGCTGTCAAAGCGGCGGTCTTCAAGGTAGTCGGCAATGCGCTGCAGTGCCGCCCGGGGCACGAAGGGGCCGATATCATTCAGCAGCAGGGAGCGGATGGGGCTGTTGGGCAGCGCCGCCAGGCAGATGCCGATCAGCCCACCCATGGAGGTGCCGACCCAGTCGACCTTGTCGATGTTCAAGCGTGCCAGCAGTGCCGCCATATCGTTCATGTACTGCGGAATCTGGTAGGCGCTGGCCGGACTCAACCAGTCACTGTGACCTCGCCCGGCGATATCCGGGCAGACGACCCGGTAATCCCGCGCCAGGGCCTGGGCCAGATCATCGAAATCGCGACTGTTGCGCGCCAGGCCATGTACGCAGACCACCACCCGGTCATTCTCGACGCTGCCCCATTCGTGATACACGAGACGGTGAAAACCGCTGCTACTCAGTGCACTGATCGAACCTGTCCGCATTGCCTGACTCTCCCCTGCGCAGTATCCATGGCCGTTATGCGCACCGCAAAAAACGACCCTCAAGCTACGGTAGCATGATCACAGTGACCGCAACATCTCAGCCCAGGCGCGCTTCTATATAACGGTTCAGCGCGTCCTGGCTCTGCGAGGGGAGGCTGAGAATTTTCAGACCTACCTGGAAGCAATCCTGGGCCAGGCGTCGACTGTGTACCACCCGGCAATGACAGTGCACCGAGGCCGCTTCAAGCCCGAAGTGCAGGTTCAGCTCCAGCGGAATGCCGGCCACCCGCTCCCGCCGTGCGCCCAGCAGGGCTTCCAGTTCGCCCTGGCCTTCCACCAGTGCGCCACTAAGGCTGAGATAAATCAGACGCACATCCACGCAATCGCCGTGAAACGGCTCCAGCTCCGCCGGCAAATCCACGCTCACCCGGGGGTGCAGCCGCATATCGGTTTTCATGATGCAATCCTCCGAGATATCGCCCCGTCTTTATTCAGGCGGCATGCTACCGCAACGCCCTTATTCCTCACCACGAACAAGGGCTCCTCGCCCGCGAACTATAGTTAGGTATAGCAGCAGCCCCGACCCGGGGTGCAACAGCCAGGAGACTTCCCATGAGCCAGTTTCGTCACGAGCAAGACAGCATGGGTACCCTGCAGGTGCCGGCCGATGCCCTCTATGGCGCCCAGACCCAGCGCGCTGTGGATAACTTTCCCATCAGCGGCCTGACCCTGCCCGTTCCCTTTATTCGTGCGCTGGGGCTGATCAAGGCCGCCGCCGCCCAGTGCAATGTCGAGCTGGGGCTGATGAACGCCGAAATCGGCTCCGCCATCCGCCAGGCAGCGCTGGAAATTGCCGCCGGCAAGCACCACGACCAGTTCCCGGTGGATGTATTCCAGACCGGCTCCGGCACCAGCTCCAACATGAACGCCAACGAGGTGATCGCCCACCTGGCCTCGGACTATTGCGGCCAGCCAGTGGAGCCGAACGACCAGGTCAACATGGGGCAAAGTTCCAACGATGTCATCCCCACCGCCATTCACCTCGGCGCAGCACTGGTGCTGGATGAATCCCTGCTGCCGGCGCTGCATCACCTGCAGGTCAGCATCGACAGCAAGGCTCACAGCCTCGAAGGGCTGATCAAGACCGGCCGCACCCACCTGATGGATGCGATGCCGGTGCAGCTGTCGCAGTCCATGTCCGGCTGGTCCGGCCAGATTCAGCTCGGCATCCGGCGCCTGGAAGACAGCCGTACCCGCCTGCACCAGATCGCCCAGGGTGGCTCGGCGGTCGGCACCGGTATTAATGTACACCCGGAATTTTCCGCCCGCTTTGCCCGCACCCTCAGCACCCTGACCGGGCTTGCATTTGAACCCGCCGACAACCTGTTCTGCGCCCTGGCCTGCCAGGATACGGCGGTGGAGGTCTCCGGCCAGCTCAAGGCGCTGGCCTGCGCCCTGCTGAAAATCGCCAACGACCTGCGCTGGATGAACTCGGGGCCACTGGCGGGCCTCGGAGAAATCGAGCTGCAGGCGCTGCAGCCGGGTTCATCCATCATGCCCGGCAAAGTCAACCCGGTTATTCCCGAAGCCGTGATGATGGTCGCCGCTCAGGTCATCGGCAATGATGCCGCCATCAGCGTCGGCGGACAGCACGGTAATTTCGAACTCAATGTGATGCTGCCGCTGATTGCCCATAACCTGCTGGAAAGCGAAACGCTGCTGGCCAGTGCCGCCCGCCAGCTGGCGGACAAGGCCATCGCCACCTTCAGTGTCAACCAGGGCAATATCAGCGCAGCCCTGGCGCGCAACCCCATCCTGGTGACGGCGCTGAACCCCATCATCGGCTACCAGAAGGCCGCCGCCATCGCCAAGCAGGCCTACGCCCAGGGACGCCCCGTAATCGATGTGGCGGCGGAGCTCACCGGCTTGAGCGAAGCGGAGCTGGAAAAGCTGCTCGACCCCGCCCGCCTGACCCGGGGCGGCATTCAGGGCTAAGAGACCTGCGGATTCGCCCCGGCGACTGCAAACAAATCTGCCATAAGCGTCACGGGGCTTAATCGCCGGGGCCGGATTCGCTATAATCCCGTACCATTTTTCAAATCCATTGCCCGGCCTACTCCAAGCCGTCACAGCAGCAGGGACATTATTTGCCATGAATCGGGACCTCGACAAGCTTCAGCCCTACCCGTTCGCAAAGCTGGCCGACCTTAAGGCACAGGTCACGCCGCCCGCCGACAAGGCCCACATCGCCCTGTCCATCGGTGAACCCAAGCACCCGTCGCCGGCCTTCGTGGCCCAGGCCCTGACCGACAACATCGGCTATCTGGCGAACTACCCCACCACCGCAGGCCTGCCGGAACTACGCCAGACCATCGCCGACTGGTGCACGCGCCGCTTCAACCTGGCTGCTGACAGCCTGAGTGCGGAGCGTCATGTGCTGCCGGTGAATGGCACCCGTGAGGCCATCTTCGCCTTCGCCCAGGCCGCCGTTGAGCGCAAGCATGATGCCCTGGTACTGTCGCCCAACCCCTTCTACCAGATCTACGAAGGGGCGGCCTACCTGGCCGGCGCCGAACCGCTGTTCCTGAACTGCGATGCCGAACGCAATTTCATCCCCGATTTCGATGCCGTACCGGCGGATGTCTGGCAGCGCTGCCAGCTGCTGTTCCTGTGCTCGCCCGGCAACCCCACCGGTACCGTGATCGGGCGCGATGTACTGAGCAGGCTGATCGCCCTGTCGGATGAGCACGACTTCATCATTGCCTCGGACGAGTGCTACTCCGAAATCTACTTCGATGAAGCCGAGCCGCCGGTAGGCCTGCTGCAGGTGTGCGCAGAACTTGGCCGCGATGACTACCGCAATTGCGTGGTGTTCCACAGCCTGTCCAAGCGCTCCAACCTGCCGGGCCTGCGTTCCGGCTTTATCGCCGGCGACGCCGACCTGATCGTGCCGTTCCTCAGCTACCGCACCTACCACGGCAGCTCCATGCCGGTGCAGCACCAGCTGGCCTCCATCGCCGCCTGGAACGACGAAGCCCATGTACTGGAAAACCGCGACAAGTATCGCGAGAAGTTCAGCAAGGTGCTGGAAATCCTGGCCCCGGTGATGGATGTGCGCATGCCCGATGCCGGTTTTTATCTCTGGGCCCCCACGCCTATCGATGACGACCGCTTCGCCCAGGGCCTGTTCGAGCAGCAAAACGTCACCGTGCTGCCGGGACGCTACCTGTCCCGCGAAGCCGATGGCCGCCTGCCGGGCGCAGGCTATGTGCGCATGGCGCTGGTCGCCACGGTCGAGGAGTGCGTTGACGCGGCACAGCGCATCCGCGCCTACGTCGAAAGCCTGAACGCCTGAACGCCTGACACATCGGAGCCTGCATGATCTGCCTGTACGGAATCAAGAACTGCGACACCATCAAGAAAGCCCGCAACTGGCTTGAAAGCAGCAGCATCGAGTACCGCTTTCACGATTACCGGGTCGATGGCCTGGAGCGTGCCCAGCTGGAAAGCTGGGCGGCGGAGCTGGGCTGGGAAGCGCTGCTGAACAAGCGCGGCACCACCTGGCGCACCCAGCCAGACAGCGTCAAGAACAGTATCGATGAAGCCAGTGCCATCGCGCTGATGCTGCAGCATCCGGCCATGATCAAGCGGCCCCTGCTGGATACCGGCAAGGCTCGCCACCTGGGCTTCAAGACCGCCGACTACGCGACCTGGCTCCAAAGCTGAGCCATACACGAATTTTCAAACGATTACGGAGTAACAGCATGACAAATTTTGCATTCGGCCTGGGCATTGGCACCAAATCCGCCAGCGGTGAGTGGCTCGAGGTGTACTACAACACCCCGCTGCTGAACGCACCGGCCGAGATGATCAGCGCCGTTGCCACGGCAGTCGGCTACACCGGCGGCAACCAGACGCTGGAAATCGAACAGGCGCAGCTCAAGGCGCTGGAAGCGGCCTTCCTGTCGGTGGATGCCGAAGACCAGGCGGAAATCGTCGAGGTGCTCGAAGGCACCCGCCAGCCGCTGGTGCTGTGCATCCTGGAAACCGACGCAGAGCCCGCCACCACGGCCGAGGTCTACCTCAAGCTCAGCCTGCTGTCCCACCGCCTGGTCAAGCCCCACGGACTGAACCTGGCCGGCATGTTCGGCAAGCTGCCCAACGTCGCCTGGACCACGGAAGGCGCCATTGCCCTGGATGAACTGCCCAAACGCCAGCTGGCCGCCCGCGCCCAGGGCCGCGTGCTGGATGTGCACTCTGTCGACAAGTTCCCCAAGATGACCAACTACGTGGTGCCGGCCGGTATCCGTGTCGGTGATGCCGCGCGCATCCGCCTGGGTGCCCACGTGGGCGAAGGCACCACCGTGATGCACGAAGGCTTCATCAACTTCAACGCCGGCACCCTGGGTGTTTCCATGGTTGAAGGCCGCATCTCGGCCGGCGTCGTCGTTGGCAACGGTTCGGACCTGGGCGGCGGCTGCTCCACCATGGGTACGCTCTCCGGTGGCAACAACGTAGTGATTTCCGTGGGTGAAAACTGCCTGCTGGGCGCCAATGCCGGCCTCGGCCTGCCGCTGGGCGATCGCTGCACCATCGAAGCGGGCCTGTACCTGACCGGCAGCTCCAAGGTTGCCCTGCTGGATGACCAGAACAACGAGGTTGCCGTGCTGAAGGCATCGGAACTGGCCGGCAAGCCGGACATGCTGTTCCGTCGCAACTCGCTCACCGGTCGCATCGAAGCCAAGACCAACAAGAGCGCCATCGAGCTCAACGCCGATCTGCACAAGCACAACTAAGACCCGGCCCTTGACGCCCCGGGGCAGGCACTGCGCCTGCCCCGGGGCCCGCCACCTTTCCCCTCTTCGATTCCGGACTCACACTGCCATGACCCAACTGTCTCCGACTCTCCAGCTCGCCAGCGACCTGATCAGCCGTGCCTCCGTTACCCCCGAGGATGCCGGTTGCCAGGAGCTGATGATTGCCCGTCTTGAAGCCATTGGGTTCAAAATCGAGCGCCTGCATTTCGAAGACACCCTGAATTTCTGGGCCCGACGTGGCGATGCCGGCCCCGTGCTCTGTTTTGCCGGCCACACCGATGTGGTGCCCACGGGCCCGGTAGAGCAGTGGCAGTTCCCGCCGTTCGAGCCGCAGATCAGCGAAGGCATGCTGTGCGGACGTGGCGCCGCGGACATGAAAGGCAGCCTGGCCGCTTTCGTGACGGCGCTGGAGCGCTTTGTCCACAACCATCCCGACCACAAGGGCTCCCTCGCCCTGCTGATCACCAGCGACGAGGAAGGCCCCTTCATCAACGGCACCACCCGGGTGATCGATCACCTGGAAGCCCGCAATGAAAAAATCACCTGGTGCATCGTCGGCGAGCCCTCCAGCACCCACAAGGTCGGCGATGTCATCAAGAACGGCCGTCGCGGCTCCCTCAGCGGCAGCCTCAAGGTACAGGGCGTGCAGGGCCATGTGGCCTACCCGCACCTGGTGAAGAACCCGATCCACCTGGCGGCGCCGGCCCTGGCTGAACTGGCCGCCGAGGTCTGGGATCAGGGCAACGAATTCTTCCCGCCCACCAGCTTCCAGATTTCCAATATCAACGCCGGCACCGGCGCCACCAACGTGGTCCCGGGACACCTGGATGTGGCCTTCAACTTTCGATTCTCGACCGAAGTCACCAGCGACGAGCTCAAGGCACGGGTGCGGGACATCCTCGACAAGCATCAGCTTGACTGGGATATCGACTGGATTCTGTCCGGCAACCCCTTCCTGACCGCCGCCGGCGACTTGGTGGAGGCCTGCCAGCAGGCGATCTCCGCCATCACCGGGCTGGAAACGGAGCTGTCGACCTCGGGCGGCACCTCGGATGGACGCTTTATCGCCCCCACCGGCGCCCAGGTGGTAGAACTTGGCCCCTGCAACGCCACCATCCACAAGCTGAACGAACGGGTCAGTGCCAAGGACCTGGATACCCTGTCGGACCTGTACGAAAACATCCTGGCGAGGCTGCTGGCCCGATGATCCAGCTGGCCTGCCCGCTGTGCCGGGAGCCGCTGGACGAGCAGCCCGGCCAACTGCGCTGCGGCAATGGCCACAGCTACGACCAGGCCCGCCAGGGCTACTGGAACCTGCTGCTGGTCCAGCGCAAGCGCTCGCTGGACCCCGGTGACAATGCCGCCATGGTGCAGGCCAGGCGTGCCTTTCTGGACCAGGGCCACTATGCATTGCTGTCCGATCGGATCAACGCTCTGCTGAGTCAGGCGCTGGCCGGGCGAAACACACCGCTCGAGTTGCTGGACCTGGGCTGTGGCGAGGGTTATTACAGCGCCCGGCTGGAACAGGCGCTGCAATGCGCCGGGATCGATGCCGCCCTCACCGGGCTGGATATTTCCAAGCACGCGGTACGGGCCGCCTGCCAGCGCAGCCGCAGCGCCCGCTGGCTGGTCGCCTCCGGCGCCGACATCCCGTTGCCAGCGGCCTCGCTGGACGCCATTACCCTGCTGTTCAGCCGCCTGATGCCAGAACCGATGGCCCAGGTCCTGAAACCGGGCGGCCTGCTGCTGCTGGCCTGGCCCGGAGATGAGCACCTGATCGAGCTGCGTCGGCATATCTACACTGACGTTCGGCCCTCGGCCTATGATCCGCTCACGCAGCTGAGCGACCTGTTCAGCCTGGAGGGGCAGCAGGCGGTACAGTACCGCTTCACCCTGAGCGACAACGACAGCATCCAGACCCTGCTGGGCATGACTCCCCACAGCCAGCGCCTGGCCCCCGCCGCGCGGGACGCCCTGGCGGCGCTGACGCAGCTCGAGCTGACGCTGGACGTGAACCTTGCCGTGCTCAAGCGCCGGTGAAGCGCACCCTGATCAAGCAGTGGCTGCTGCGCCGCGCCAACAAGCCACAACAAAACCTGCTACTTTTACTGCTCGGGTTCGGCCTTTTCGCTCCCGGCATTGGCCTGATAGTAGCGGCCGAATTCCTGCTCGCCGCCTCCTGGCAGCAGGAACTGCTGGCGCTGCTCGGGTTGATCCTCAGTGGGGCCGGCAGCATACTGGCAGCCGCCGGCTATCTCAGCCTGAGCCTGCTGCGCCTTTACCGATTCCTAAACGACGATCGAAACCATGACTGATCCACGCCACCCCGATATCGAGATCTACGTCAAAAACTGCTCCCTCGAACAACTGGAAGAGTGGATTACCCGCCACTGCACCGGCCTCGAAAAGCGCTTCAACCAGGGGCTGATCTACGAATACAGCTGCACCATGAACGCAGCCCCCGTGGAAGTGATGATCCACCAGAAGGTGGTCGGCAAGGCCTGGACCAGCATCTGGTTCAAGTCTGACCGCACGCCCTGGGCCAAGGATCTGGACTGCGCCCTGGACGCCTTCGCCGCCCTGGCAACGGAAGTACGCTGCATTGCCGCCGGCTGGAGCAACGGCCAGGACCCCGATGAATGGTGGCAGATTGCCACCGGCCAACCCGAGAAAATTCAATGGCGTACCGAATAGCACCGAAGCCACTAAGCCTGCTTTGCGCAGCCGTACTCGGGCTGGCAGGCTGCTCGGCCCTGCCCCTGCCCATCGGCACCCTGCCGGCAGATCCGGAAAAGGCCGAGCAGCACTACCGCGAAGGTCTGCACTACACCCAGGGCGTGGGTGTCACCCAGGACTATGCCCGCGGCATGCAGTCCTTCAGGCAGGCGGCACGCCTGGGCTCCGCCAATGCCGCCTACATGGCGGGCATGGGCTACCTGACCGGCAGAGGCGTTGCAGCGGATGATGCCAGTGCCGCCCGCTGGCTGGAAGTCGCCAACCGCGACGGTCATATCGGCGCCACCTTCCAGCTGGGCAAGCTGTACCTCAAGGGTCAGGGTGTCGACCAGGACAGGGCCTGGGGCGCCCTTCTGCTGGGCCTGGCCGCCGCCAACGGGCATAGCCAGGCCATGCTCGAGCTGGCAGTCTGCTACCGCGCCGGCATCGGTGTTCCGACAGACCCGGGCCTTGCCTGGTACTGGGCCGACCAGGCCTCACGGATAGACAGCAACCCGCTGATACAGACCGTCAGCGCCCGGCTCTACCACGACAGCAACGCAGCCCAGCGCCAGAATGCCAGCGACCGGGCAGGCTCCGCTCAAAAACGTGCGCTGGGACTGGCCGGTGCCACCTACACCCAGCAACAACTGAAACAGCAGGGATACAACCCGGGGCCCGCCGATGGTCTTTGGGGGCCTGCCAGCAGCCGTGCCCTGGATGCATTTCGCAATGCCCATGCCCTGCCCCGTGGCGGCGCACCCGACAATGCCGACCTGCTGCGCCTGCGTGCCCTGTCGCAATAGCGCCCCCGCTCAGCCGTTTGAGAATACGCGGCCGCAACAACGCAAAACAGCGCCCGAAGGCGCTGTTTTTTATCATCACGGCTTATTGCATCAGGCTATAGCGTCACGTCTGCTTCAGCACTCTCCTCGGTAATGCCAAGCAGTGACTGCAGCTCGGCCACCACTTCATCAGGTACGTCGTCCGCGCTATCGTACTTGTTGGCCGCTGCGGCCAGCGCTTCGGCTTCCGCTTCGGCCGCCGCGGCGAGTTCCGCCTCAGCCTCAGCCTGGCGTGTTTGCTGCGCAGCAATTTCAGCATCAAGCTCGGCCGCTTGCGATTCAACCTCTGCGTTCGCAGTATTAATCTCGTCAAGTTCGGTCTGCAGATCTGCCAGATCACTTTGCAGCTGGGCAACATCGGCGTCCGGGTCCGCCTCGAGCTGGCTCTGAATCTCGGCTTCCAGAGCCGCAATATCCTCGCTCAACTGCGTCGTATCGGTCGTCTCCAGCGCATCCCGCTGCGACTGCAGATCCGCCAGGGTCTCTTCGATTTGCGAGAGTTCAGTGCTCAGTGTACGTCCATCGAGTACCGCCTGCTCGTACTGCGCGATCAGGCCCACGCGGGAGTTGGGATTGGCATTCAGCCGCGCATTGGCCGAGGCATGGGCCGCGTTCAGGCTGCCCAGGGCGCTGGCAATGGCGCCGTGGTTGTTGCCCAGGGACTTGTGCTCGCTTTTGGCGCCCTTGTCTGACTTGCCGGAACGGGACGAGGCCTGGCTGTTACCATGACCGTTACCATTGCTGTCACGACTCTCGGCACTGTTGCTGTTACCGCCGCCGTTGCCGTTACCACCGCCATTACCGCCGCCGTTACCGTTACCATTGCCTTCACCGTTTTTGGCGAAGACGCTTGAGCCGGTGCCCAGACCTGTTACGGAATCCAGTACGGGAGGCACCACCAGCAAGGCGGCTGCCAGGGCCACACCATTAAGACCCAAAAGGTTTTTTGTCATTTTCATTATCATGTTTCTCCTTGTCACCGGCACCCAGTGAAACAGCTTTAACGGGCATAAACCAGTGTCTCAAATCGGCGGCAAGCTCCAAAAAGCTGCCCTGACAGGATGCGCAATCATGGCCAAAACTGCCGGCCCATACGACGGATTCCAGAGCCCCTGCGGATCACAGCGAGGCATGCACTGACGTTAACCAGGCCCCGGTGTACTACCAACTGTAGCCTTATCGAGGCTATATTCAACAATGGACTCCAACCATGTCGCTGCGAGAAGACACTAGAATTCGCGCCACAGGCACAGGCATGCTGACCAAGCGGAACCTCGATCAACCGCAGATGTAGACTGAACCGAAAAACCAAATACATCAAAGCGACGGGAACAGGTCCAATTTCCCGACGCACGAAGATTCATTTCATCAAATTGATGCGGTTCAGCGTGCAAATCACGCCGGCATGGTGCCATTCGCCCCCCGACGGTCCTAAGGATGCCTCAACTCCAGTGCGGCGAAAATTCACCAGCCGTTTCAGGTTGTATCAGGTAGCCATCAGCGTCATTTTAACGTTGGCACGGCCCTGAACGCCGTGCTCGAGTCAGCATGCCCCCATGTGGTTGATCGTGCCGAACACATGCTCGACGCGGACTCGGGTCCTGGAGGTGCGGTGAATGCACAACTGCTGGGGCTCGGATAATGACCGGTGACGCGCACCTTTGCGCTGGATTCGAGAGCCGTTGCCGCTCTGCTTGAGTGCCGCTGTCCGCGCCTGGCTGACATAACCGCGATCGGCTTAGACATCCTGGCGGCTGTTATAAGGGTCAAGCCCCTGCTCGAAAGCTTCACCCTTCCCGTTTTACAGTGTCCCGGTCTCGGTTCTATCCGGCATATAGCTAACATGCGTCAACTCGCAACAACCTTGGTAACCCATACGATCCGCCTACTGATACTCCATCTGTTCGTCCGGCAAGTTATAAATACTGCCGGCGTGCGAGGTTTTTCGAGATGCCCTGCGAATTCAATTCCGAAGTACGATACCCGTCTTTGTAGCCTGAAAGTATTACCGGAAAACAGATCCAGACCTCCGTCGAAAACAAACACAATATATAAAGTAAGTTTTCGCTACTGGTACCGAAATAGGAAAATTCAATGGTTTACAACTGTAAACCTAAATTAACACTTGTAAACCGCTGTACGCAATCTGAAACAGAATCAACGCCATTATAAAGTAATCAAAAAAAAATCATGAGCCATAAGTTATTGATTTAAATAAAAGTGCTTCAAAAATGAAACATATATCCATTAACTCAGGCGCGATGACTGCGATTCTGTATTCATATCTTTACAGGCTGTACTAGAGTTGTTTTTACATAGTGACGATGACTTCTCGCCCCGGTCCGGATATTAGGTCCAGGACCAGACTCCCAGTGGAGCCCTATAAAAAAGTATACCGCCACTATTTCTGCATCCTAAATACGGGAATGTCTGAAAATCCCTAATGTGCATGAATATAAAACAGAAGGACTAATCTCATGCAAAGCTACAAAGACAAACAGGAAACTCTACTGAAAACAATGAAACTGACCGGCCTTGCACTGGCAGCTAGTACTCTTATGGCGGTACCGACCGCCTTTGCCGACAATACCGCCTCGGCATTCTACGATGGTGCCGGGGGCTTCATCGGCGCAGCGGCCCTGACCAACGGCGGAGACTGTGACGCCGACGGCTACTGCAAGGTGCTGTCGACGGTACTGGCGAATTCGGGAACACCGAAGGACCTCATTATCGGGCTGTCCTTCGAAACGATGCTCATGACCGAGACGTCCGTCAAGGGCCAGAAGGGCTCCAAGAGCACCTCGATCGCCGACGCCGCGATCAGAATGAAAGTCTACGTCGACGGCAAGCTGGCCGCACCGGGTGCCGTCACCTTCGACCGCCGCTATCAGGAACTCTGGGCCGTGCTGGGCGGCGTGCTGGAAAGCTGCGAGGATGGCGTCCTGGACGGTGTGATAGACGGCATCATTTCGGCCGACGAGTGCACCTTCACGGATGAAGAGATCGGGCTGATACTGGATACCACCCAGGCCAGCACCTTCAACTTCCTGTCCTACAATATAGGCTCTGGCTCACATACCATCGAGGCCTATGCCCTGCTTGAAGAAAACGGCGAAGTTGTCGGATACGGCGGCAACTCGGCGGCCAGCGCATTGCTGGGCAAAGGCACCCTGAGTGCCTGGGAGGTTCACGGCGCCGTTAACAAGTAAACGCACATCATCACTGACTTTTCGGCTTCGAATCAGGGCGGCCCCGGCCGCCCCTCTTCCGCTCACGACTGGGTGAGCGCCAGGCTGTTTCAGTTTTTTAACAGCTCCCATTGTGCAGCAGAACATCCTGCATTCCCCCCAATTACGGCCTTTCGCGGTCAGCTCCCGGCCAAACCTATCAAGTGAATGTAACACTGCCAACCCGGTGAAACACCGGCACCGGGCAACCTGTTCCATATCATTTACATATTTAACCCGCCTTGCGATTTAGCCTCGTTAATACCTACGCCAAATCAAACACTTAAAAAACTGGCGCAACCTTTGCTGCTATCCGGATAGCAAATAGCGGCGAGGCTATCGAACGATCCCGACGCAACAGGTCGCGCAGTCTTTCCCGCCGCCCGAGTCACGCATCAGACGGAGTGAAGTCATGAACCACTCGATATTCCAGGGGGCGAAGCGGATTCTGGTCTTGGCGGCACTGGCGTTGTCCCTGATGACCGGCAGCCTGGTTAGTCAAGCCATTGCCGCCGCCGGACAGGGCGCCCCGACGTTCGATACCTGGCACCCGCTGGTCCGCGCCGCAGTCGATGTCCAGAGCTGGCACAGCAGGCGCCTGATGACGACGCCGGGTGTCGTGGGAACCGGTATCGGGATAGGCGCCGATGGCCGCCCGGTACTGAGAATCTTCACCGACAGGGCCGGCATACCGGACCTCCCCCGGAATCTGGCCGGCATTCCGGTTCAGCTCGAGGTCACCGGCAGGGCCATCGCGCTATTCAGCAACGAACCGGATCCCGCCGCACGCTATCCCCGCCCGGTACCCATAGGTATCTCGGCGGGCCACCCGGATGTCACCGCCGGCACCATCGGCGCCCGTGTCAAGGATGACGCCGGCAACCTCTACGCGTTGAGCAACAATCACGTTTTCGCCGACAGCAACGACACCCGAGTCCACAAGGATAGCGTCATGCAGCCAGGCAGCCTCGACGGGGGCACCTTGCCCGCCGACAAGATCGGCAGCCTCTACGATTATGTGCCGATCGACTTTTCCGGCGGCGACAATATTGTCGATGCCGCCATAGCCCTGACCGATTCGGACCTGTTGGGTACTGCTACCCTGTCGAACGGCTACGGCACTCCCAGTTCAGACACTCAGGCGGCTTTTCTAGATCAACCCGTACAGAAGTGCGGCAGAACGACGGGCTGCACGTCGGGCAGGGTCACCGAAATCAGTGTAACCCTGAATGTCTGCTACGAAGGAACCCTGCTGGTCTGTTCAAAATATGCCCTTTTCACCGACCAGATCGGCATCGATCCCGGCACCTTCAGTGCCGGCGGCGACTCCGGGTCACTGATCGTCACCGATGACGCCGACCGCAACCCTGTCGCACTGCTGTTTGCCGGCAGCTCGACACGCACCTTTGCAAATCCCATCGATGCTGTGCTGTCCAGCTTCAATGTCTCCATAGACGGCGGCGAGACCGAACCGGACGCGGAGGAACCGGTCGCAATCACCCTGATAGCGACGGGCTACAAGGTGAAAGGACGGCACAGGGTCGACCTCGAGTGGGACGGCACGCCGGCCACCACCTTTGAAGTACTGCGCGACGGCACAGTGGTCGATGCCGTGACGGGCGGCAACTATACCGATAGCACCGGTAGCCGGGGTAACGCGTCCTACGAATACAGAGTCTGCATTCAGGACGACGCGAGCTGCTCAAATGCGGTCACCGTCGACTTCTGAGCGAAGGCGCGCCGGCTTGGCTGGCCGTAGCGAGGGATAATCCGTTCTGTTCAGTACATCCATGTGCTTCACCCCTTCGGGATTGGCACTTTCAATCACTCCCGGCAACTGAGTGAGGCAGCTTTTGGGCTCTTTTGAGGCGATAAATCGGCAGGATTGCCGATTTACACAGCGGTAGCTGCCCACAGGGCAAGCTACAGGGATCTAGCTTGTGAATAGCGGTTCTATAGAAAGTAAGCATAAAGGCCCCCTCATCACCGAAGATATTCGGCGTTTCCGCACAACTGCATGGACTCAGGAGGCAGGGCGAAGCAGGATGCCCGAGCCGAGTAAATCAGCGTTAAGTCCGACAGGCGGCTAGCGCCGCCTCCACTGCTGCAGGATCACGCCACCGACGATCAGCATCAGGCCGGGATAAACCGACGGATGAATGGATTCGCCCAGTACCTGGGCAATAAAGATCAACGACAGGAAGGGTGACAGGAAGATCAGGTTACCGATACGGCTGGCATGGGTGGCGGTCTTCAGCGCCGAAAGCCAGAGCATAAAGGTGATGCCCATCTCGAACAGCCCCACATAGACAGCGGCACCCACCCCGCTCCAGCTCGCTGGCAGGCCATCGCTGATCCAGGCGGTGGCCAGCACCCAGGGCAAGCCGCACAGAAAGCACAGCAGCAGCCCCACCACGGGTGCATCCTCGCTGCGCGCGTTGTAAATCCAGTAGAGCGCCCAGAGCACGGTACTGCCCAGCGCCAGCGCCACACCAAGCGGACTGTCGAACTGCAGCGCCAGGATATCACCGCGGGTGGCGATGACCAGCACCCCGACATAACCCAGCAGCATGGCCACGAAGTCGCGCCCGTGCAGGCGCTGGCCGAGCAAGGGTACCGCCAGCAGTGACAGCGTCAGCGCCCAGGTGTAGTTGAGCGGCTGCGCCTGCTGCGCCGGCAAGAGGTCATATGCCTTGAACAGCACCAGGTAATAGAAGAAGGGATTTAAAAAGCCGAGGCCCAGATAGCGCCAGCGATTGTGCTGCCAGGCCCGTGCCAGCTCGCCCCAGCGCCGCTGCAGGCTAATGGCAACAACCAGCACCAGGGTCGATACGATGGAGGCGACCGCCAGCAGCTGCAGTGGCGTCAGGTGGGCCAGCGCCAGCTTGAACGCCGTGGCTACGGTCGACCATAACAAGACAGCGCCAAGCCCCAATACCAGCGCCCGCCCCTGTGATTTTGTACTCATCTGTCCCTGGCCTCTCGCATCAGTCGCTTTATCCTGGAGCGGCAGTCTAAACGGGACAGGGACAGAAGCAAGCCTTGAGGCCGTAACCTTAGGCTCAGGCCGACAGCTGCAGCCGGGAGCCGGCGATCTGGTCAAGCATCAGTCGCCCGCTGGACATCAGCGCCACCTGTTCAAACTGATCCTGCGCCTGGCGTGCCTGCGTCGGCGTGCGCGCCGCGGTATCCAGATAGCTGCGCAGCATGGCGAAGTCACCGGTGTGTTGCGAACTCACCGCCTGATTCAGCTGCTCGGTGAGTTCAGGGGTATAGAACCGGTTGGGGTCAGGGAACGCCGCCTCGGCCTGCGGACCGGCATCGGCAGCAGGCAGCGACAATAGCGGCCGGTACTGTTGCTGATTGACCGATATGAGACTCAGCAGCAGCGAAAATTCAGCGCCATTACCTGACTGCACCGCCGGCGTAAGACCGGTGGTGTAGGTTTCGATGCGGTTTTGAATCGGGTCGGTATGCATGGGATATCAAACGGCTGCGGATAAACCCTGTATCGGCCACTAGGCCCGGGACTTTAGCGCCCAGTCGCCGTGGCACCAAGCGAGTCAGCCATTTGGGCCTTTGCGCTAAGGGCCCACTGGCGTACAAAGTGAGACTTTCGATGTCGATATACAAAAAATGGCTTAAATCGGGAATAAGCCCGCGCCTGATGACGCCCTATGTCAGAACGCGTAACGGATGTATGGCCAGGCTCAGGAAAACTCATGGATCACGCCCGCCAAAAACAGCAGTTTCAGTCTCTGACCCGCCCCTGGCGTGACCGGCTGTTCAGCGTCGCCCGGCGCCAGACCCGCAGCCAGGATATCGCCGAGGACTGGATCCAGGAAACGCTACTGCGCGCCTGGCGCGACTTCGACCAGCTCACCGATACAGTCGCCGTCTATGCCTGGCTGCTGCGAATCCTCAATCGCGTGGTCGCCGATGACAATCGCCGTGACGCGCGCCGACACCGCCTGGCTCCCATGCTGATGATCAACGATGACAACCTGCTGCAGGATCACCCCTGCGCGGCGCCAGGGCCCTTTGAGCAGATTATGCAAAACCAGAGTGATGAACAGGTAATCGCCGCGATCCAGGCACTGCCTGACGCCTTTCGCCAGGTCGTCATGCTGCGGGACATCGAAGGCCTGAGCTATCAGGATCTGGGACTCGCATTGGACCTGCCCAGCGGCACCGTCATGAGCCGGCTGTCCAGGGGGCGGCGCCTGCTCGCGGGCCTGCTGATTAAAAACGGCGCCGTGCAGCCACAGAGCACGCCCGCCGGCACCCCAAAAATTCGGGAGTCTGTCGATGACACCATCTGACAACCAGGGCGACCGCATGAACGAACGCCTGTTGGAACTGCACTCGCAGCTGCAAACCTGGCTGCCAGGTTACGTCGACGGCGAGCTGGAGCCGCAGCAGGCTCTTGTCTTCGAAGCCCACCTGGCCGGCTGCGACGAGTGCCGTGCCGAGGTGGCGCGCCAGCAAAGCCTGAGCCTGCGACTGCAGCAGGTGGCGACCCAGCGCCTGTCATCCGAACAGCACCGCAGGCTCGATGCCGTGATCGACAACGCCCCGCCCCGCCCAGCACCGGGCCGACGTCGCTGGCTACGGCTCCCGTCCTGGCCCGCACGCTTGGTTCAGCCCTTTGTTTTCGGCGCCACCGGCTGGGCCCTGGCGCTGGTGCTCATCGCCGCCATGCTGCTGCCAGGCGTCATGACATCGAAGCAGATCCCCATGATGAACGACGTACTGCAGGAATATCAGAACCTGCCCCAGGCGGCACTGGCACCACAGAACGCCCGCCCAGAGGTGGACCTGCCCGCCCGGCTGGCCGGCTGCAAACTGGTTGCCAGCTGGAAAACCCGGGTTGGCGGCGAACCCGCCGAGGCCTTTGCGCTGCAACGGGGCGAGCACCTGATAATCGAGTACCGCATCACCGAAAACGTGTTTTACCGCAACCCCGATGTACGCCAGGCCATCGCCGATTTCGGCGACTACCGCATCCGGGCGCAAGCACTGGAAGTGCTGGCACTGCCGCTTGAGGGGGCAGGGCTTCTCGTGGTCGGACCGGCCGATGCGCTGCCGCATCGGCGCGAATTTATCCTCTGACGCGGGCACTTTGGAACACCCCTGAATCCGCTTCGACACTGAGACCAACAACCAAGGAAAAGCCATGTCGACCTCCAAGAAAAACACCGACAACACAACGCAAACCCGCCTTAGCCGTCGCAGTTTGCTGGTGGGAAGCACCAGCGCCCTGGCCTCGGTTGGCCTGATGGGGCTTGCCCCCCTGTCCCGTGCTGCCACTGCCGAAGCGCCCAAGTCCGCCCTGCCCGACTATGCCAACTGGAAAGACGAAAGCGCCGTTATCGTGCACAGCGCCAACACCCTGGAAACCCGGCGTGGCGCCATCGGCAGCGGCGTGGTCACGCCCAGCAAGCACCTGTACGTACGCAACAACCTGCCGGCTCCGGGCGCGGAAATTGTCGCAGATCGCGATGCCTGGGAAGTGCGTATCGAAGGCGTTAACAACCCGGCCACCCTCACGCTTGCCGAACTGAAAGAAATCGGTATTGAATCCGTGACCGCGGTACTGCAGTGCTCCGGCAATGGCCGCCAGTTCTTTACCCATGGCCCGGGCGGTACCCAGTGGGGCACCGGTGCCGCCGGCTGCGTGGTCTGGACCGGTGTTCCCCTGCGTGACGTGGTGGCACAACTCGGCGGCGTTAAGGAAGGCATGGAATACATCACCGGTACGGGCGGTGAAGCCCTGCCGGCGGGCCTGGACCCGAAAACCATCATGGTCGAGCGCTCCATTCCCACCCGTGCACTGGACCAGGCGATACTGGCCTGGGAGCTCAACGACGAAGCCCTGCCCCTGACCCACGGCGGCCCGCTGCGCCTGGTTATTCCTGGCTACTACGGCGTCAACAACGTGAAATACGTCAAGCAGGTGGCCTTCACCGAAAGCCAGACCGACGCCAAGATACAGGCCTCTGGCTACCGTATCCGCGATGTGGGTGTTAAGGGCGCTCCGGACCAGCCGTCCATGTGGGAAATGCCGGTCAAGTCCTGGGTGACTGCACCGCTGGAAAAAACCCGCCAGGGTCACAGCAGGATTCACGGCGTTGCCTTTGGTGGCAACAACCCGCTCGACAAGGTGGAAGTCTCCGTTGATGGCGGCAAAACCTGGCTCGACGCGCAGCTGCTCGGCCCGGACATGGGCCGCTTTGCCTGGCGCCCGTTCGCGCTTTCAGTCGACCTGGCGCCGGGTGAATACCGTATCGTCAGCCGCGCGACCGATGCCCAGGGCAACATCCAGCCACAGAACCGCACCGAGAACGAACGCGGTTACGGCAATACCAGCTGGAGCGACCACGGCGTCACCCTGACCGTCAGCTAAGTATCCACAGCCGCAGCACTCCACCGGGGGCTGCGGCGACTTCAAGCAGCAAACCGAGTACCCCAAGCATGCGCATGATATTGACCCTGGCCACCTGTGCCAGCCTGATGTCCGGTCCCATCCTGGCCGATGAACTGTTCGATCAGGGCAAGGAAGTTTTCCAGCAGCAGGCCCAGCCTTCCTGCACCGTCTGCCATACCCTGAATGACGCCGGCTCCAGCGGTGCAATCGGCCCCAAGCTGGATGACCTCAAGCCCACCGCCGAACAGGTGAGCAATGCCGTCAGCGGCGGCGTGGGCATCATGCCGGCCTTCGAAGAATTGCTGTCAGCCGAGCAGATCAAGGCCGTGGCGCACTACGTGGCCACCGCCAGCCGTCAGTAACTGCCGCCGCCTTTCAGCCGGCCCCGCAGCGCTGCGGGGCCGTTACACGCACACCCTCTGTATTTCCAGCCATCAGGCAGTCTCTTTTCAGCTCGCATCGGGCTACAATCTCAGGCTCTTGAGTCTATTGCACCTGAGGACAGGCCTTGAACACACCAGGAAAGCTCGCATGAGCCGGTGGCGACCCGCACAACCGCGCAGCGCCTCCTATATCACCGCCGAAGGCTATCAGAAGCTGAACGAAGAGCTGAAATACCTGTGGCGCGTCAAGCGCCCGGCTATTACCGAATCGGTACGCGAAGCCGCCGCCCAGGGTGATCGCTCCGAGAACGCCGAGTACATCTATGGCAAGAAGCAGCTGCGCGAAATCGACCGCCGTGTGCGCTACCTCTCAAAGCGCCTGGATGACATGACGGTGGTTGACCGGGTTCCGGAGGATCAAAGCTGTGTTTTCTTTGGCGCCTGGGTCACGCTGGCCGACGAGGACGACCGGCAGCACCGCTACCGCATCGTCGGCGCCGATGAAATTGATGCGGCCCTGGGCTACATCAGCGTCGACTCGCCGCTGGCACGCCTGCTGCTGAAGAAATCGGTCGGCGATGAAGTGTCACTGCAAAAGCCCAACGGCAGTGAAGCCTGGTACGAGATCATCCAGGTGGAATACCAGGCCTACGATACCAGCCTCTGAACGCGACGCTGAGCCATCCAACAGCGCCTATACCAGTTCCCCTTGCTCACTATCCTGGTCTATACCAAAACCACTCTGCTCCAGCGCCAGGCGAATAAAATCGCGAATACCGGGCAGCGTACTGCGGTTTTTCAACCAGACCACATGTTCGACCACCTCATCCACTGCTTCTCTCACGGGCAGAATACGCAGTCGCTTATCGGGGCGAATATCCTTGGCAAAGGAGAAACCCACTCCCAGGCCATAGCTCACGGCTTCACACATATCCATGCGACCATCCACTCGTACCTGGGCCTGCGGGTTATAACCGTTGTGGCGAAACAGCACTTCCAGTAATTGCTGGGTGCAGGCTTCGGGTTTATAGAAAATAAGTGGCTGACCCGCCAATTGATGCACGCTGATATCGGCCTGCTGTGCCAGCGGGTGATCGTGCTTGAGCACGGCCATCAAACCATGGGAAGTGAAGGCAAAGCGTGATACACCAGGCTCGGCCAGCTGCTGCGGGAACAGGCCAATATCCACCTCGCGACTGTGCACCAGCTGCTTGCATTGTGTTGTTGTCGCCGTGGTTATTTTCAGCGTGACATCCGGGAAGATGCGACTGAACTCGGCAATCAGCGGCATGAACACCAGCGGAGATGCGGTAGCAACACCCAGGGTCACATCCTCGGGCAGCGTGTCGGGATTGGCCAAAACGGCTATCGCACCTTGCAAATCCTGGTATTGGCAGGTGATTCGATAAAGCTGCTGGCCCAATTCGGTCGCACAGATACCTTTGCTGAAACGCTCCAGCAAGGGATGGGCAAAACGCGATTCCAGCTTGCGAATCTGTGCGGTAATCGCAGGCTGGCTCACATTGAGCTGTTGCGCTGCACGGGTAAAATTCCCGCACTGAATCGCGGCATTGAAGGCCCGTATTTCTGCCAGGCTGTAGTCCATCCTAGGCACTCTTCGCCATCATGGTTACGGGCTCTGCCATCGCAGGCGGTAAATCCGTGCAAATATCCCCAGGCTGCTCCAGCAGCGGGATTGATGCGATTAACTGCCGCGTGTAGGGCTGCTGCGGAGCCAGGAATATTTGCCGCACCGAGCCCTGCTCCACCAGCTCACCCTGTTTCATCACGCACACATGGTCACAGAGGTTGGCAATGACGCTTAGATCGTGGGAGATAAACAGAATGGTCAGGCCAAGATCTTCACGCAACTGTTTCAACAGTGTCAGTATTTCAGCCTGAATGGACACATCCAGCGCCGCCACAGACTCATCGGCAACAATAAATTTGGGCTCGCATACCAGCGCCCGGGCAATACTGATCCGCTGACGCTGGCCACCGGAAAAGGCATGGGGGAAACGGCGCAGGTGCGCGACATCGATATGGCAACGCTTTGCCACTTCGATCACCCGCAGGTCTGTTTCTTCGCGATTTCGTGTCAGTTTCATCGCCTCCAGCGGTTCGGCAATGATATCCCTCACCGTCATGCGTGGATTCAACGAACTGTGCGGGTCCTGGAATATCATCTGTGCCGTTGCTGACAGGTGCCTGCGTTTCAGACGCCGGCCCTCACCAAAGTGCAGTTCCTCCGGGCTATCGTGGTATTGCACGCTTCCCTTGCTAATCGGTGCAGCCCCAAGCAATGCCTTGCCCAGTGACGTTTTCCCGGAGCCACTTTCCCCCACCAGCCCGATAATCTGCCCCCTTGGCAAATCGAGCGACATTTTTTTAACGGCCGTAAACAGCTCTGCCTTGCGCCCGCCGCCGGCAATGGGATAGGTGATGGACAAGTCCCTGACGCTCAACAATGGCGCCGGCGTATGGGCCGGTGCCGGCGGCAAGTCATTCAGGTGCGGCAAGGCATCCAGCAGGCGTTTGGTGTAGTCATGTTCAGGCTTGAACAGCACCTGTCGGGTACTGCCGGCTTCCACCACCTGCCCCTTGCGCATCACCGTAACGTTATCGGCAATTTTTGAAATGACGCCAAGGTCGTGGGTGATAAACAGCATTGCCATGCCCATCTGTTCGCGCAGCTCGCGCATCAGCTCCAGCACCTGCGCCTGAATGGTAACGTCCAGTGCTGTTGTCGGTTCATCGGCGATCAGCAGCTTTGGCCGGGTGGAGAGTGCCATGGCGATCATCGCCCGCTGGCGCATGCCACCAGAGAGTTCAAATACATACTGATCGAAACGCTTTTCCGGCTGTGTAATGCCAACGCGTTCAAACAGCTCGATCCCCGAGCGCCGGGCCTGATCCCTAGTGCAGCCCAGATGAATCTGCATGGTTTCGATGATCTGGTCACCAATGCGCATGGCCGGTGCAAAGCTGGCCATCGGCTCCTGAAAGATCATCGACACCAGCCCGCCGCGGACCTTGCGCAAGTCCCTGCCCCGCAGTCGCAGAATATCGATGTCCTGATCATCCTGTCGCAGGCGCAACTGGCTGGGCTGCTGAATCAGCGCATTGCGTGGTGTCAATTGCATAATGCTCTTGGCGGTCATCGACTTGCCGGAACCGCTCTCACCCACCAGCCCCATGACTTCACCTGGCCGAATGGAAAGACTGACCTGATCAACAGCCCGGACCAGGCCCTCATCGGTATTGAAGTCGATGGTCAGATCACGGATTTCAAGCAGGTTGCGCGAGTGACTCTGAATTATCATGCTATTTTTTCTCCGCGTAAGGGTCAGCCGCATCACGCAATGCATCACCCACAAAAACAAACGCCATGATCAGGGCAACAAAGACCACGACCGGGAAGAACTGCCAGATCATGTTCTGCTGAATATCCGGGTCCTGCGCTTTTTGCAGCAAGACCCCAAGACTGTTCACCGGCTCGGTCAGCCCCAGGCCCAGGAAGCTCAGGCTTGTTTCCGCCAGGATCACGTACGGGAAGTTGATCAGCGTGTCGACGATAATGTAACTGGTAAAACTCGGGATCAGGTGACGCCAGATAATGCGCGAACTGCTGGATCCACACAGCTGTGCCGCCAGCACATAATCCTGATTTCGCTCCATCAGAATATGGGTACGCAAACGGCGCCCCAGGGTGGCGAAGTCCAGCGCACCAATGAGGACGGCAATGGCGAAATAGCGCTGCACCGACGTCAAATCCATCTGCGACAGGGCAACCGCGCAGGCCAGGTACACCGGTATTGACGGAATGACCCGCACCGCTTCGGTGATACTCATCAAAACCGAGTCAATGCGACCACCAAAGTAGCCACTGACGCCCCCCACCAGCAACGACGTGAACAGTTTCACGATCAGTGCGACGATAGCGATGCTGACCGTGATCCAGATCGCATGCAGGGTACGGCTGAGCACATCCTTGCCATCTTCATCGGTGCCCATCAGGTGGATTTGCCCCTGTTCAACGCCGAACAGATGGCGGTCCCAGCGCAGGTCAAGATTCAGCCCGGCGACGCTCAAGTCGATCAGGCTGTATTCCCAGCCCTTGACGAAAAACTGCAAATACCGGCGCTGCTGCCTGTCCTCCGTGAACTTGTTCTGACTGGATGAGCTCAGGGCACCGCTGGAGGTCAGCGCATCCAGTGCATTAAGATCACCGCCGGCCAGCGCCTTGAGATCCAGCTGCTTTTTTTCCTTGCTATAGGTGTAGGTAAAAGGGCGCCATGAAAAGCCATTTTCGTCCCAGAAGTACACCAGCTGCGGCGCACCTCGACGATACTCCGCGTCTGCACCGCGAATGGTCGGATCAACCGGCGCGAAAAATGACGCGAAAAAACCCAGCAGGATAAAGGTCGCCAGAATACAGCCGGCCACCATACCGCTGGTTTTGTGTCTGAAACGGGCCTTGATGAGCGCCAGTTGACCGGCGGTGTAGTAAGCGTCATTTTCACTATCGGCCGGTTTTCTGTTGCGGCCAAGACGCGCTAAAAATGCCTGCATTTTTAACTCCCCAGTACACTTTTACGCACCCGCGGATCGATGGCCGCCAGTACTATGTCGGTTACAAAGTTCATGCTGATAACCACCAGTGCAACCAGGAACAGAATGGCGGCAGCCAGTTCCTGATCATTGGTCATGGACAGTGCTTCAATCAGCAGAGCCGCGGCGTCGGTCAGGCCTATTACCATGGCAACAATCGGCAGGTCGTTGAAAATACGCTGAAAATCAAAACCTACACTGTTAAACAGGGGACTGATTGAATGCCGTACCGGATAACCGGCCCAGAGCGCCACGCCCTGCACCCCCCGTGCCCTGGCGGCATCGACGTAAAGCTTGTTGGACTCATCCACAACCAGTGCCCGTACGGTTTGCAGCTGCAGCGCCGTGGCAGACCAGCCAATGACAAAAATCGGTAGCCAGATATGGCCGAGAAAATCGTTCAGCTTGCCGAACGAGAAACCCTCATCGGAGAACCAGGGCACAGTGCGCCACTGCTCTGAATACAGCCCGGTTGGCATCGGCTCACCGGCAAAGACGTACAACAGGATAATGGTCAGGGCCAGCAGGAAGTTGGGCAGCGCCAGGCCCAGGTAACTGACAACGCGCAACACCAGGTCCAGCACTTTATTAACGACCAGGCCCAGGGTGTTGAAAGCACGCTCACGAGGGCTGTGCTGCGGGTTTGTATCCACCCAGGGCTTGTTGATCATGTAGGCCGACAGGATGCCAAAAGGTACGGCAATCAGGTAGGCAAACAGCAAACCGGCAAGACAGAACCCCAAACTCATCCAGAAACGCTCACCCAGCGCCAGATTCACTGACTGGCGCTTGGCGCAGCTAAAGCCCAAATCACCACGCAGCGTCAGATCCGTTACCCAGCTACCCCAGCGTACCGCCAGAGAGCGATCCAGCCCCATGCGGGCGCGTTCAGCATCGATATCTGCCTGGGTAATGGTTTCACCCTGGGTATTTTTATAGGCGATGTATTTTTCTGCACAGTCGCCCGGCAGCACTTCCATCAACGAAAAGACAATGCCGCTCACGATCAGCAACGTCAGCAGGGCAAGCAAGTAACGGTTGAACACATACTGAAAATACTGGCTGCTACGGCTGCGCCAAAACAGCACTGCCGCAACGCTCAGCAGAATCCATAACAGCCAGGTATTGGCAAGGAAATCGGTCATCGCAACGGGACTCCGAATACAGAAAAAACTAACCCTGTGCCGTGACCTCCCCGGCACAGGGTGGCAAGCTCAGATCTGGGTTGGTACAACAAAAAAGGAGAGGCAGCGCCCCTCCTTTTTTACCATGGGCCTGCCTTAGTTCTTCGCCATGTCCTCGTTGCCCAGGAACCACTGGGACGGGAGGTACGGGTACATGCGGTAGAACTCGTATGAAGATGTCCTGGGCAGTTCGAAGTTGCCCAGCGCACGGCTGCGGTAGACCGGAGTCACCGCCTTGACGGTGCCGATGATGTACAGATCATCAACGACGCGCTTCGCAATCTCCAGACCCAGCGCGTTGGATTCATCGGAACCGGCTTTCAAGGTCACGAAACGGTCTGTCAGCTGTTTCATTTCCTCCACGGAGGCTGGCGGAGCGACACCCTCGGCACCGTTGGTTTCACGGTGCTGCGCCCACAGCATGCCGGTACGCAGATCGAAGAAGTTGCCGTAAGGGGGCACCAGCGTTTCTGTATTGCCGGCAATCATCGCCAATGGACGGCCCATTACCCAGCTGAGTACGCTCAGGTCATTGGCTGTCTGGGAGTTGCGATACTCATCCGACGTCACTTCCTTGATGGTGCTTTTAACACCGACTTCACTCCAGTTATTGGCAACAATTTCAACCACTTCGGTGGGTGTGCCCTGAGTGGCGTACTGGATGTTCAGCTCAAACTTTTTACCGGAAGGCAGGTCACGCAGGCCATCACCGTTTTTATCGACCACACCGGCTTCATCCAGCAACTGCCTGGCTTTGTTCTGATCGAACTGTGTCCAGCTTTGCTGCAGCTCTTCGGTGACAAAGGGTGATGTATCGGCATCAAAGGCGGTGTACTGCATCGGCTTGCCCAGACCGAAATAGGCGATTTCGTTAATCTGGTCACGGTTAATGGCAACCGACATGGCACGACGGAAGTTTACGTCATTGAATACCGCACGCTTCTCTTCGTCCTTGTCGGTCAGGTTAAAGGCAAAAGAGGTCTGCGCGATGGTGGGACGCAGCGCAATCTCGTAGTTCCCCTTGTCCTTGTTTTCCAGCAGTACGGGCGCTTGCGGCAGGTTAACCGCCTGGGCCTTGTAATCCACTTCGCCGGCAATCAGCTTGGCTGTCTGGATGTCTTCATCACCGATGAACACCTCGGCAATTTCGTTAATGTAGGGCAACTGGTTACCGGCAGTATCAACCTGGAAGAAATAGGGATTGGCAACCAGGCGGCGACCTTCCAGTGACTCTTCAACAACCAGGTGGGACTCCAGCGTGGGTGCAATGGCAGTGAAACCGCCTTCAAGCAGACGATCCGATGCCGCCTTGTCCTTCAGTAGCGGTGTGGGAATGTCTTTCCAGTCAGACTGGCCGTAGTAGAAGTTGATCACGGCATAGCCGTTGTCAAAACCCAGTGCCCTGGCCTTCTCGTCCGCATCCTTGCTGAATTCAGGATGGAACTGCTCCAGCAAGTGCCTGGGCTGGAACGGCTGAGCATAGTCCAGGGCAAAGTTGTCGAGGAAGCCCGGTGACGGCTCGTTCATGGTGAACTGAACCGTAGTGGCGTCCAGCGCTTCTACCTTGATGGGTTTGCCGGCAGACAGGAAGCGTGATTTGGGCTCTTCGATGATATTGCTGTCGATAACCATGTGGTTGTACCAGAACGCAATATCCTCGGCAGTAAAGGCCGCGCCGTCGGACCACTTGTGGCCTTTGCGCAGTTCAACCTTCAGGACCGTAAAGTCATCATTCCACTGCCAGGCCTTGGCGACATTTGGCACCACCGTCGCCAGGTCATCGCTGTAACGCACCAGGTTCACGTGACGCACAGACAGAAGGTCCGAGGTGCCCGACTCTGTCGCCTTGGAAATACCGTTCAGCACACCACCGTACTGACCAATCGTCTGGTAAGGCGCAATCACCAGCGGCTCCTGCGGCAGGCGCTGGGCCAAGGGTTTTAATTCCGGGTTACCGGCAATACGGCTGTTCAGCGCCTTTATCTGCGGGTTTTCGCTGAAATCCAGCTGGCAGCCATGCTGGGTTTCAAACTCGACTTTTTCGAACAGGTGTGGATATTTCCCACCAGCATCGTGGCCGACAACGCTCGGGCAGGCCGCCAGGACGTTACCTGTCATCAATGCAGCTGCACCGGCGATCAGAAATTTAGACATGGGTTGTCTCCTGAGATTCTAGAGGTGTAACGCAAAATGCTTGTTCGTTTTCTGGATAGGTCCCGGCCCAATTCACCGCAGGCCACTGGCGTTTTTCGGCGATGCGCTGCAGCTGTAAATCTGCGTTCGCCACCACCGGGTAGTCGACCTGCTCAAGTAGCGGCAGATCGTTAATGGAGTCGCTGTAGAAATAGGCCCCGTCCATGGTTTCATTCTGTTCGCTCAGCCACCGCTGCAGCCGAATGACCTTGCCTTCACGGAAGGTCGGCACACCTTTTATTTCGCCGCTGTAGTGGTTTTTCTCTACCGCCAGTTCAATTGCCAGTACATCCTCAACCCCCAGTTTTGTGGCAATAGCACGCACAATAAACTCGGCAGTCGCCGACACTATCAGCACACGGTGCCCCTGGGCCCTCATCTCGCCCAGTGTCTGTAACGCCTGCGGATAGATTTTTGGAACGATGTACTGCTCGACAAACCCGGGTAACAAATCCTGGATATCACTGCAGCTCAACGCCGAAAGCGGCGCCAGAAAGAAGCGGATATAGTCACTCAATACCAGCTGCTGCGAACCATAGAGCGCCATCATCTGCCGATGCCGTACATCAAATGCCGGGCCTGCCAGCCCTTGAGCCACCATAAACTTGCTGAATTCAGAGCAGCTGTCGCACGCCACCAGAGTTTCATCCAGATCGAAAATCGCCAGTGCCATCAGTACTGCCCTGCATTGTGTGAGGGCAACGCCAGCAGTTTGTCGCTGACAGTTTTAGCGTGATCCTTGATACCCAGTAACGTACAAACGACACCGCAGATATCGACCTGGCTGGGCGTGCAGTCTGACTGGTGGGAAAAAGCCTGCCCGATCACGTACAACGGCACTTCACGCTCTTCGGGCAAAATGCCACCGTGACTCTTGTCGTTGTTCATGCCGTGATCAGACGTCACCAGCACCTGGTAACCGGCATCCAGCCAGGCAGGCAGGTGATCCGACAGCGCCATATCCGAGTGGCGGGCGGTATTGCGGTAGTGCGAGCTGTCATACCCTGAGCGGTGACCGGCATCGTCGATATTCATCGGGTGTACGAACAGGAAGTCTGGGTCGTAGCGGCGCCTTAACCATTCGGCATCCAGATACAGGTGACTGTCTGGATAATGATCTTCGTGGTAAAAGCAGCCATGCTGAATCAGCAGCTCGGGATCATCGGTATGACGATCACGCACAGCATCATAGGGTGCACGGTTGTATAGCTCACTGATCCAGTGGTACGCCGCTGCCGCCGTTGTAAGACCCTGCTGACGCGCCAGGCTGAAAATACTCTGCTGACTGGAACGACGCACAACCTGGTTATGCACAATACCGTTTTCTGCAGGCACGGTGCCCGTGAGGATAGTCTCGTACAGCGGACGAGACATGGACGGTAATTCCGACTGCACTTTATACAGGGTCGCCTTGCCCTGCTCACAGAGCGCCTGCAAAAAACCCATACACTGTCGCCCGACGTTATATTCCAGGCCATCCAGTACTACAAGTATGACTTTATTCGACATATATCACTGCCTGCTCGGTTACTGCTCAACAAAAAAAAATGCAGCAAGAGTTAGTTATCTATGGCCAAAAGTCTAAAGAGGGAAAATTAAAAACCCGTGACAGCTAAAAGATATATTGATGAAAACAGCGGCAATCAGCTTCTACCTATAAGAAACGATTATGCCTGGACACTGATGTGCAACATGGCGCAGTAAAAGTAAAATATCTGTTATCACGCGCGGCATGAAAATTACACATTTCCTTCATTATCCTGTCACAAAGGATGCTCACTATATCTGGTATATACCAGATCAATACTTATAATGAGTTTACCGGCCAAACCCTGATTAAAGGGCCTGGCCGATCACGAACACCCAGACAGGAAATAACAGAATGACTTCGGCAACAGCGCAGCACTGCCCTATTACCCGCCAGATCAGCGAGCTGTTCAGGGCCAACGGCAGCCAGACCTACGGGGAAGATATCACTCAGACCGAGCATGCCGTGCAATGCGCAGAGCTGGCCGTGCGCGCAGGAGAAACGTCTGCCATGGTCACCGCGGCCCTGTTACACGATATCGGTCACCTGATGGCGGCCACTGACCTCGCTTTTGGCAATTACAAGCACGATAGCATCGGTGCCGAGTACCTCCAAAACTACTTCCCGGCCGAGGTAACTGAACCCATTCGCCTGCATGCACAGGCCAAACGCTACCTGTGCAGCACCGAAGACGGCTACCTGGCGGGCCTGTCCGCGGCCTCGCTGGATTCCCTGCAAAACCAGGGCGGCCTGATGAGCGAGGCCGAACAGGCGGCATACCTGCAAGAGCCCTATGCCCTGCAAGCCATTAAACTTCGCCGCTGGGATGATGAAGGTAAGGTGCTTGAGCTCAGCAGCCGTCCTTTCGATCACTACCTCGCGCACATGGACGCTGTTGCGTTCGACAGCAGCAAAGCCATCGAACAGCAGAAAGACCTTTTTGCCAAACGCGGCTACATCGCCCTGCAACAGGCCCTCGATCATGACGACATGACGCTACTGGAACAGGTGAACCAGGATCTGAACCTGCGCTCGGAACAAATTCTGCAACAGGTTGCGGACAACGATGAAACACTGAGCGATTTCTACCGCCGCAACCCGAGTGAGCTTATCGTTGTTCCAGAAATAGACGACGCACAGAAAGTTTGCCGCTATGAGTACCTGTACGGCTGCAGCCAGCCCGTGAGTGCGGTTATCGTACCCAAGCTGCAGCAGTTTATTGAACAGCTGACAGGGCAGAAATTCCTGCTGTTCAAAGACAAGTGCAATGCAAAAAATCCGGGGGGTGGCGCCTTCGAGCCACACCAGGACGTGATTGCCTACGACCAGTTCAAACCCCGCTACCATGTGACGGCGGCAATCTTTCTGGACGACTCAACCATTGAAAACGGCTGCCTGCACTTCCCGGACAACTACCTGCAAGACCTCTGCGACCTGAACACGGAGCGCACAGAGACACCCGTCGGTAGCCGGCCCGTGCTGCAAAGTTACGAAGGCGGCAGCAAGCATGGCAATATCCGACAGGAAATTCTTGATCAGATCAGCTGGTCACCCGTGACGGCGCGCAAAGGCGATGTGGTGCTGTTTGACTCCTACGTGCCGCACTACTCCCGCAAGAACGAGTCACAAAAACCACGCCGGGCGATGTTCTTCACCTTTAACGCAAGCTGCGACGGGGATTATTACCAGGCCTACTACGATATGAAACACAGCCAGTTTGATAACCCCAAGTTCCATGTAGCCACACCCACGGCGCACAGCCAGCGAGAAATGTAACCTTCCGGGTCACATATAAAAATGCCAGTCAGCTTATTCAGCTGACTGGCATTTTGCGTTTACACAGGCTGCACCAGCAGCACCGTTACACCGGCGGCTCAAGGTCCCGTCCGAGATCAGGGACAAAGCCACCTTCCTCAAATAGCCGACCAGGCAACAGGACGCACAGGTCGATACAGCATCGCGTGGCTGATGGCTCAATTGCCAACCTGAACAGCCACCTTTAACGCATCGTGCAGCCAGTATTCGAAGTCCAGCTCCAGAAAGTCGTCGTTATCATCATAACTAAGGCGCTGCATAAAAAGCCCGGCACTGCCCTGGTTCACATGCAGCGCATCAGCCTCCAGGCCAGTCAAGGCCTGTGGATAAATTTCGATCTGGCGCTTATGGGGAGACAGCGCATATTTCGACTGCAGCAATTGCCAGATGGAGTGGTCCGTATCCTGGCTCAGTAAACCCGGACAACGATCAGGATTGATATAGTTGTGTTCAACCAGGACACAGCGATTATCAATACTGCGGCGTCGAACGATATGATAAATGGGCGCACCCTGCACCAAACCGCTCAGCTGAGCCAGCCACAGCGGCGTTTCTGTCAGTTGCTTGCCAAGGGTTTCGGTCGATGGCGTATAGCCTTGCTGGTGCACCAGATTGTAAAAGCCGATATCCTGGCTGGGATCGTATTGCAGACGTTCTGGCGTCACGTACCAGCCTCGACGATTGGAGCGAAAGATCTTGCCTTCCGCCTCCAGCTGCCCCAAAGCCTGGCGCACTGTTACCCGAGTGGTTGCGAAAAGACCAGCCAGCTCGCGCTCCGATGGCAACCGCTCCTGGCTGCCCATCGCCTTATCCTCAATCTGCTGCCAGAGCTTGTCCCGCAACTGAATATATACCGGTCTAACACCAGACTGCATCGTCTACCACCAGGGCCATGAAACATACGCAGGCATCCTAACGCCTTCGCCCTCCCCGGGAAACAGCTGATCGCTGTCCAGGCTCCTATAGGTGCCGGGGCATCGACCACGGTGCCCGTGCTAGCGCGTTGTGGACAGATAGCGTCCGCAGCCCTGGTAATCGCTGCCATCGAGCTGCACCCGCACCCGTGCCTCGAAGACTTCGCCACTCATGCTGTCCTGGCAGGTTTTGGGCTCGATGGCCAGCCGCACTTCATGTGCCCTGGTCTTCACCGCGTAGCGCACGATACCGCCCTCGAAGCGCGGCATGGGTGCCGGCACATGGACGCTGCGCTCGCCGTAGTCGGTCACCAGGCGGATATCCTTGCCGTCGTCCACTTCCAGCAACCAGCCAGGCTCATTGCCCAGCGCCCGGAAATCAACACCGCGGTAGGCCGCGTCCGCCCAGGGCGCCCTGGATGCATTGGCCTGGCAGTCCTCGAAACGCCGCCCATCGATCTCCAGCAGCGCCTGTTCACCCTGGCTCCAGAACAACTGCCCGTCACCCTCGTAACGCACGCCAGAGGCACTGGGGACCTGTTCGAGCACGCTTTGCGCCCCCAGCGCCAGTAATGTCAGCTTGCCAGGCTCGGTATGCACCACGGCTTCAACGGCACCACACTCGTAGACATAGGTGCGCGCCGCTTCAACCACAGCAGACGCCTGTGCAGCTTCAGCCTCGGCAGCCGATACAGACTGCAGCACCAGTGTCAGCCCCTGCTTCGGCTGGTTAGCCGCCAGAATGCCGTGAAAGCCCGTCGTCACCCAGAGCAGACGGCCGTCCGCGGACTGGATCTCCGCCCGCAGCGCATAGCGATGCCGGGGCTTGAGCACAGCCGGATCATAGTTCAGCGCAAAGGGGACCGGCACAGCCGTGGCGGCTTCGATGCGCTGCTCGGCCAACTGCACGGCCGGTGCATCCGCCCGGCTCACATCTTCCAGCCAGACACGCACATGGCTGCCCGGCGGCAGCGCCATGCGCTCCCTGTAGGTCACCTCACCGCGGATTTGCGGCGCATCAGCGGAACGCACCCACTGATCACAGCCCAGCAACAGCCAGGACAGCATCACCAGCCCCAGGCCACGCAGCATCTTTTCCCCTCGCAAGGCCATATCCCTCACCCCGTTTGCAGCTGATTTGACGATGTCTGACACGCAGCGCCACCCACAGGTTCCGGCGCCCGGCAAACAGACGAAAAGATACGCCAAGACGACGGAAGACAACAGACCGGCGAACGGGTACTGCGTTCCAGTGCATGGCAGCGAGTACAAAAAGCAGTGATGGAGTAAGGGACCAGAACGCAAGAAAGACTCAATCAAGAGCCGGCGGGATGCACAATGCTTTCAGGAAACCTTTGCCCTAAAGGGGGGAGTGGTGGGTCGTATAGGGCTCGAACCTATGACCAATTGATTAAGAGTCAACTGCTCTACCAACTGAGCTAACGACCCATAAAGGGCAAAACTGGTGGGTCGTATAGGATTCGAACCTATGACCAATTGGTTAAAAGCCAACTGCTCTACCAACTGAGCTAACGACCCAAACAGGATAACACGATAAAGCTGGTGGGTCGTATAGGATTCGAACCTATGACCAATTGGTTAAAAGCCAACTGCTCTACCAACTGAGCTAACGACCCACTGCATGGCTCCCCGAGCTGGACTCGAACCAGCGACCAATAGATTAACAGTCTACTGCTCTACCAACTGAGCTATCAGGGAACGACAGCATTACTCCTTCAATGGCGGAGGGACTGGGATTCGAACCCAGGGAGCCTCTCGACTCGCCGGTTTTCAAGACCGGTGCTTTCGGCCACTCAGCCATCCCTCCGAAGGAGTGGCGCGTATACTACCCGAATGAATTTCACTGTCAACAGTCTAAGAGGCTGTTTCTTATAAATATTTAGCGAGAGGTGAAATACAGCCTCAAAGCTGCCGGCGACTGTTCATATCATCGCCAGCAGGCAACACAGACGGGCTGCGCGGTTTACATCTGGGACTGCAGATAGTTCTGCAAGCCCAGCAAGCCGATCAGTCGCAGCTGCTGCTCGAGCCAGAGCGCATGGTCCTCTTCGGTATCCGCCAGCAACTGTTCCAGGATCTCCCGCGTCTGGTAGTCCTGCTGCTGCTCGCAGAGCGCGATGGTGTCCTTTAGCAACTGACCGACCTCGTATTCGACCTTGAGATCGTTTTCCAGCATCTCGGGGACATCCTTGCCGACGCGCAACCCGTCGCGCGTGGACATGTCCGGCGTGCCTTCAAGAAACAGGATACGCTCGATCAGGGCCGCCGCGTGGCCCTTTTCATCATCGAATTCGTGATCGATACGCTCATGCAGCTTGCCCAGGCCCCAATCGTGATACATGCGCGAATGAATAAAGTACTGATCCATCGCTGTCAGCTCACTGGCCAGCAGGCGATTCAGGCCCTCTATAATCTTGGCGTTACCTTTCATGCGTACAGGCTCCTTACAGCATGGATTGCAGGTAATTCTGAAGGCCGGTCTGGCTGATCAGCGTTTGCTGAGTCTCGATCCAGTCCAGGTGTTCTTCTTCCTGACCGAGGATAGCCTCCAGCAACTCCCGGCTGACGTAGTCGGCCTGCTGTTCGCAGCAGGCAATCGCCTGGCGCAACAGTTCCAGCTGCTCGGTCTCCAGCGCCAGGTCGCATCCCAGAATTTCTTCGACGTTCTCACCAATGCGCAACGATGCCAGCTTCTGCAGATTGGGCAGCCCCTCCAGGAAGAGCACCCGCTCGATCAGCTTGTCGGCCTGTTTCATGTCCAGGATCGACTTGCGGTACTGAACATCGTTAAGCGCGCCAAAACCCCAGTTTTTGCAGATTCGCGCATGCAGAAAATACTGGTTGATGGATGTGAGCTCCATCGTCAGTACCTGGTTGAGGTACGTAATAACCTTTTGTTCGCCTTTCATGGCAGTCTCCAGCGGTGCCGTTCGATACAGGCCGGTAGCCTATCAGGCCATCCTTGCCGTCGTCACGGTTTCTCGTACAGTGCGCGAAAGGCATCACTCCTGCGATATTCACCCGGCGTCATGCCGGTCCATTTTTTGAAAGAGCGAAAGAATGCCGAGGGCTCGTCAAAGCCCATCAGGGCCGCCACATCATTGATGGCCAGTTGCGGTGAGTTCATGTAGTTCATCGCCGCCGCCTTGCGACAGTCATCCTTGATGGCCTGGTAGGAGGTCCCTTCGTCCAGCAGGCGGCGGCGCAGGGTCGATACCGACATGTTCACCGCCCGCGCCACTTCCTCCGAGCCCGGCAATTCACGGCTGAAATCCTTGCCGATCATAGCCACCACCTGTGCCTTGAGGCTCTGGTCGTCATCCACCATGACAATCAGCTGGTAGGGTGCCGTTTTCAGAAAGCCGCGCAGGGTTTCCTCCGTCTGCACCACCGGGTAATCCAGAAATCGCTGCGGAAAAATAATCGCGTTCTCATGCTGACTAAACTTCACCTCGGATTGAAACAACGTGCGGTAGTGTTCCACGCCCTCGGGTTCATCAAACATGAAATAGGCAGCCTTGAGCTCCAGCCGGTTGCCAATCAGCCAGCTGATAAAGTGGTGCCACATCGACAGCGAGGTGCGTACCTTCTCGGCCGGCTGCTCCTGCAGCAGGCTGTTAAAGTGCTCCGGCTCAACATGCTCTACCGGTGACAGCGACAGCTTGGCATAGCGGCCCTTGCGTACCAGCACGGGCTTGGCCAGGGTGCCTCGACAAATATCCAGAAAGTCACCGCAGCGCCAGATCGCCCGCTCCAGCGAGCGGCAATGAATAATGCAGTGACACATCAGCCGAAAGGTACCATTGGGCACCTTGCCGGAACTGAGCATGCCAAAAAACTCGTCCTGGGCACTCCACATGAGATGCTGATACAGCGCCCCAAATTTGACGGCGGAAACCGCCTGAGCCTGCTCGAGTTCCCGGGAACCAATACCCGCCTGCTGCAGCAAGGCGTCCACATCCAGCCCCTGCGCCCTCGCCTGCGCCAGCAAGTGCAGCACATAACCGGCCGGAACCGTGATCTTGCGATCCATAAATACCCCTCTAAAATGCAACTTATCCTTATATTACCGTCGCATGGAGCGAAATCTTCACACCGGGAAGCTCGGGCCCGCGTTCATTTGTCAGTTAATCTGATGCTTAATGTCATTGTTCAGCGACACCAAATTCGTCAAAACTGAACACTCACATCAGCAACTTGAGTTCAGCTTCCCGGTTATAAGTAACCGTTTTTATGGAAAGAACCTTAACAGTACGCCTGGTGCGTACTTTTAACCGAACAACAATAAGAAGCCAAGGTGAACGAAATGGCAATAAATTATGGGGTTAGTACATCCACAGGCGAACAAGCCCCGGCCTTCAGACTGCGCCCTCTTGTGTGCGCCCTCCTGCTGGCAGGCTCAGCTGCACCGGCCACTGCCGTAGAGTTTCAGCTTGGCGAAATCGAAGGGCGCCTCGACTCCCAGGTTTCAGTCGGCGCCAGCTGGCGCCTGAACGATGCCAGGCAGAGCCTTATTTCCGAACCGAACGGCGGCACCAGCAAGGGTTCTGGCAGCTACGACGACGGCAACCAGAACTTCCAGCAGGGCGAAACCTTCTCCAAAATCGTCAAGGGCGTGCACGACCTGGAGCTGCGTTACGGCGATATGGGTGTCTTCGCCCGGGGCAAGTACTGGTTCGATGCAGAACTCGAGAATGGCAGTCGTCCCCACGGCCATGCACCCAATGGCTATGAGCCGGGCGCAGGACTGGATGATTCCAATTTCAATGACTTTGCCAAATTTTCCGGCATCGAACTGCTCGACGCCTACTGGTACGGTGAATATGACCTTGACGGCAAACCGGTGGACCTCCGTCTCGGACGCCAGGTCGTCAACTGGGGCGAAAGCAGCTTTATCCAGGGCGGTATCAATGTCATCAACCCCTTCGATGTAAACGCCTTCCGCCGCGCCGGTGCCGAAGTCAAGGAAGGGCTGCTGCCCGTCAACATGGCCTTTGGCTCCATCGGCCTGACCGACAATTTAAGCCTTGAAGGCTTCTACCAGTTTCAGTGGGAAGCCACCGCCATCGATGGCTGCGGTACCTATTTTTCCACCAACGACTTCGGCGCCGAAGGCTGTGACGGTATCCGTATCAATAGCGGCGCGCTGAACTTCCTCGATGACCAGGCCTACTTTGCAACGCCCTTTGTGGTGAAGCGCAATGCCAATGGCCACCGTGACGCCGACGATGACGGTCAGTTCGGCTTCGCCCTGCGCTACTTTGCCGAAGAGCTCAACAGCACCGAGTTTGGTCTCTATGCGGCCCAGTACCACAGCCGCCTGCCGATCAGCAGCGGTGTTAAAAAAGCTGGCCCCGGTCTGCCAATTGCGACCCTCGCCTCCGAGTACTTCATCGAATATCCCGAGGACATCCGCCTGCTGGGCCTGAGCTTCAATACCAGCCTGGGCGACCTGGCCTGGTCCGGTGAAATCAGCCACAAGCGAGACCTGCCGATCCAGATCAACGGCCCCTTGCTGGTTGCCGGTATTCTCACCAACGGTGGCACCGGCAACACCGGCATCGACCAGCACACAGGCGCCTCGGTGCCCTTTGGTTCGGAAATCGATGGCTACAAGTCGTTCGATGTGACCCAGTTGCAAACAACCTTCGTAAAACTCTACGACCGCGTGCTCGGTGCCAGCCGTCTTACCCTGGTGGGCGAACTGGCCTGGACGCACATTCACAACTTTGACGAAAGTGCCGATGCGCTTAAATACGGCCGTAACGGTGCCTTCGGCTATACCCCGGGTGACAACGACGGCTTTGTGACGTCCGACTCCTTTGGTTATGTCGCCAGGGCCTCGCTGGAGTACCCCAACGCCTTCGCCGGCATCAGCCTGACGCCCGAAGTCAGCCTCAAGCACGGCATCAAGGGCTATGGACCCCAGCCGGGAGCGGCGTTCAGTGAAGATCAGAAAGCGCTCAGCCTGAGCCTCACCGGTGACTACCTGAACCAGTACTCGGTCCAGCTCGCCTACACCAACTTCTTTGGCGGCGACTTCAACGAACTAGAAGACCGGGATTTTGTATCACTCAGCGCCTCAATCGCGTTCTGAATCCTGACTGCAAGCGGAGCTACGACATGACCATCAAAATTCTTCCCCTGCTCACGGCCACTGCCCTGAGCAGCCTCCTGAGCGGCGCAGTGCAGGCTGGCGCTTCGGAACAGCAGCTGGCACGGCTTGGCGCCGAGCTGACCCCGGTGGGCGCCGAGAAGGCCGGCAATTCGGCAGGCACCATCCCGGCCTGGGACGGCGGACTTCCGGCCTCCAGTGGCGATCGCTACAGCGACCCCTTTGCCGACGAGAAGCCCCTGTTTACCATTGATGCAGGCAATGCCGCCAACTATGCTGAGCAGCTCACACCCGGGCAGCTGGCGATGTTCCAGCGCTATCCCGACAGTTTCAGGATGAACGTCTACCCCAGCCACCGCACTGCGGCCTACCCCGACTCCGTCTATGCCGCCATGCGCCAGAATGCCGCCTCGGCGGAATTGACCGACAATGGCTATGGCGTGCGCGATCTGCAGGAAGGCAGCGCCTTTCCGCTGCCGGAAAACGGCCTCCAAGTGATCTGGAACCATATCACCCGCTACCGTGGTGGTGCCCTTGAACGCACCTTCGTGCAGGTACCGGTACAGAGCAACGGTAACTTCACGCCGGTAAAGATCAACGAGAAAATGACCTGGCCCACCTATCTCGATGGTGGCGCCGATAGCACCAAGGACAACAACATCCTGTTCTACTTCGTTCAGGAAGTGCAGGCGCCGGCCCGCCTGACCGGCAACATACTGCTGGTACACGAAACCGTCGATCAGGTCAGCCAGCCGCGCCAGGCCTGGACCTACAATGCGGGCCAGCGACGGGTACGCCGTGCACCGGAAGTGGCCTACGATGCGCCGGGCACCGCCACCGACGGCCAGCGCACTACCGACAACCTGGACCTCTTTAACGGTGCGCCGGACCGCTACGACTGGACGCTGATCGGCAAGCAGGAACTCTACATCCCCTACAACAGCTTCAAGCTGGCCGACCGCGCCCTCGAGTACGAACAGATCCTGCAGCCGGGCCACATGAATCCCGACCTGACCCGCTATGAACTGCACCGCGTCTGGAAGGTCGAGGCGACCCTTAAGACCGGCGAGCGCCATATCTATGCCAAGCGGGTGTTCTATATCGATGAAGACAGCTGGCAGGCCAGCGTGGTGGATCATTACGACGGTCGCGGCGAGCTCTGGCGCGTGGCTGAAGCCCACCAGTTCCAGTACCGCGATGTGCAGGTACCCTGGCTGGTGGCCGAAGCCCTCTATGACCTGCAGTCCGGCCGTTACCTGGTGGGCAGCCTGACCAACGAAGAAGGTATCGGCTTCGACTTCAGCCAGCGCTTTAGCCACAGCGACTTTACTCCCCAGGCAGTACGCCGCATGGGCAAGCGCTAGGAAAACTCAAACAGCTTCACTTTTCAGGCCAGACCATTACAATGGCCCCCTGCCGCGCCATCCTGCGGAATACCGGGCATCCCGGCGCCACAAGCGCCGCGATGCCTTTTTATTGTCCGCTTCCCTTCACGACCGCGCCCTGCTCGACCTGGGCACCAAGGGGCAGCAGACATCCCACTTCACGCCCGGGCATTGCCGGCAGGCCAAAAAAAAGCGGCCACTGGGGCCGCTAAAACTTGGAAACTCTGCTGGAGAACTTCTCGCTTGCATGGTGTAAGACCAGGCCCTGTTACGTTCAGTTCCCCTGAATCGATAAAAAATTAAACAATTGTTCGGATTATTTATCGACAACAGGCCATTCACCGCCCAGGCAAGGCTTCCCTGCCACCACAGGCAGGGTACAATTCGCAGCTGAAAATCACCTCGCCAGGAAAACTCATGTCCTCGATGCTCGAATATTTCGCCGCCACCGATTCGGACGAGTCGCATCGGGCCATCCGCAATTCCCTGCCCGGCCGGGAAGTGCATCGCAGCTACGATGAATGGGGTCCGGTCGCGGTACTGGAAGACGGCCCGCGGCGCTATCTGTCGTTTGGCGACGGTGGCGAGCAAAGCTGCATCGACATGACAGACCCGGCCCTGCCGGTATTTGAATATGTACAGGCCATGCTGCTGGCACTGCTCTATATACCCAACCCCGCCCATGTCTCCCTCTTTGGCCTGGGTGGCGGCAATCTCAGCAACTGCCTGCAGGCCTACGACGCGACCATGCAGCTGAGCGTGGTCGAATTGCGCCAGCAGGTGGTGGATATCGCCCGCAACTGGCTGTCACTCACGGAAACCGACCGTTTCGAGCTGCATATTGACGACGCCGAAGCCTTTGCCGCCCGCGGCGGCATCAGCACCGATATCATCTTCAGTGACCTTTACCTGGATGACGGCATGCAGCTGATTCAGCTGGAACAGGACTTTCAATCCGACTGCTATAACCTGCTGAACGACCAGGGCATGCTGGTGCTTAACCTGTGGGACCAGGGCCAGGCCCGCAACCGTGCAGCCCTGGCACGCATGAAGGACCTGTTCGACGGCCAGTGCCTGCTCTGCCCGGTCAACGGAGGCAACCTTATCGTGCTCGCCTTCAAGGGTGGCCTGCCGCAGGCGAATCCGCGCAGGCTGCAGCAACAGGCCAAGCAGCTGGGCAAGGCACTGGGCATTCCACTGCAGCGCCTGCTCAACCAGCTCAAGCCCATCTGAGGTCCCAGCGCCCCTGTTCCAGCGCCCCTGCCACGGTAGTATTGCCAGCGCGGGGCTGGGATAATGTAGCCATCAGGGACCCCATCGACAAGATTCAGAGGACACAGCATGCCACTGCTCGACAGCTTTACCGTAGATCACACCCGCATGGCAGCGCCGGCCGTACGTGTAGCCAAATCCATGACCACACCGGGCGGCGATACCATTACCGTATTCGACCTGCGCTTTTGCGTACCCAATGAAGAAATTCTCAGCGAAAAGGGCATCCACACCCTGGAGCATTTGTTCGCGGGCTTCATGCGCGACCACCTCAACGGCCAGGGCGTGGAGATCATCGATATCTCCCCCATGGGCTGCCGCACCGGTTTCTACATGAGCCTTATTGGCCAGCCTGATGAAGCCCGTGTCGGCGCCGCCTGGCTCGCCGCCATGGATGACGTGCTGGCGGTACAGGATCAGAACAAGATCCCCGAACTGAACGTGTACCAGTGCGGCACCTATGCCATGCACTCGCTGGATGAAGCCAAGCAGATCGCTGAAAACATTCGCCGCCGTGGCGTGGGTGTGAACAGCAACCAGCAGCTCAAGCTGGATGAAGACTTTCTGGCCAAGCATTCCTGAGCCAGACCCTCGCTGGCGCAACAGGCCACCCGCTGCTGCCTGTTGCGACAGTACCGCAGCGCCCTCGCCCCATTTTAAAGAAAGGACAGTCCCATGGTCGCAACCGGCCGTTACAACCGCCTCAGCGTCATCAAGCACAAAGAGTTCGGCGTATACCTTGATGGCGAAAACCTCGGCGAGATCCTGCTGCCGGCGCGCTATGTTCCCGACAACTGCCAAATCGGCGATGAGCTGGACGTGTTCGTCTACCTGGATTCGGAAGACTACCTGATCGCCACGACCGACAAGCCACTGGCCCAGGTGGGAGACTTTGTACTGCTGCGCTGCGCCGATGTCACGCCGGTCGGTGCCTTCCTCGACTGGGGCCTGCCCAAGCAGCTGCTGGTACCTTTTTCGGAACAGCCCGTGCGGATGCAGAAGGACAAGAGCTACCTGGTCCACATCTACCTGGACAACATCACCAACCGCATCGTCGCCACCACCAAGCTTGACCGTTTTCTTGACAAGATCCCGGCCACCTTCAAGGACGGCGACGCGGTGGAGCTGACCATCGCCAACCGCACGGACCTGGGTATCAAGGCCGTGATCAACGATACGCACTGGGGCCTGATTCACCAGTCCGACCTGTTTCGCCGACTGCACTTCGGACAAAAGCTGCAGGGCTATATCAAGCATGCCCGTCCCGATGGCAAGCTCGATCTCTGTCTCGACAAGCCCGGATATGGCAAGATCAGCGGTTTGGCAGGGCAGGTACTGGAGCGCCTCAAGGCCGAGGGCGGCTACATGGCAGTCAATGACAAGACCGACCCGCAGGTCATCACCCGCCTGTTCGGCAGCAGCAAGAAAGCCTTCAAGATGGCCATCGGCACGCTCTACAAGCAGCGCCTGATCGACATCAGCCCCGATGGCATTCGCCTGACCGAAAGCGACTGACAGTCGCTCCAGGCCACGAGGGCAGGGTCGACAGGCACGCAGCCGCAGCCGAGCCAGAAGGGACACCCCGTTGACAAAGTTTCATCGCTAGATTATTAATACAACTCATATATATGAGTTGTATTAATAAGGTAACCCTTAGCGCGCTGCAGTAACTTGCCCTGCTCCTGCACTCGTGGAGATATCAGCCATGCACGACGCCCGTGACGTGATCATCACCCACCGTTTTCCGCTGACCCGCCTCGCCCTGGGTGAAATCGTCAGGTCCATCGCGCCGACCTCCCGGGTGCAGGAGACCGACTGCGCATCGGCACTGCTTCGCGCTCTGGCAGCAGCCCCCCGCGAAGCCCTGATACTGGTGGATCTTGGCTGCCTGGGGCAGGATCACCTGGGCCAGCTTGCGGCACTGAAAAAGCGCCACCCCGATGCCTGCCTTGTCACTCTGTCCAGGCGCCGTTGCGCACCGCAGACGGCAATTTTGGTAGCCGCGGGTGTGAGCGGGAACATTGGTTCTGTTGATACCCTTGCGGACACCCACGCGACGTTGCGCCAGGTACTGGCCGGGCGGCCGGGGTTTATTGGCCATTTAAACGCTCAGACAGCTGCGGAAAAATGGCCACAGGCTGGCTTGGCAGAGCTTTCCAGGCAGGAGTTGCGGGTTTTACAGGCCATCGCCCGCGGACAGATGAACAAGGAGATTGCGGCAGAGTTGCTGATCAGCGAAAAGACCACCAAGGTGCACGTCTCCGCCATACTGCGAAAGCTGGGTGTCAGCACTCGCACTCAAGCAGCACTCACCTATTGCAGCGGTCTTCGCCTGCAGGGGCACAGTACCCACTAACCTGCGCCGGACCCTACCTGATTTCGGTTTTATAGCTGAATTTGTCAGCGCGCCCGACTGTTTTACGGTACTCGATCATCTTGTTGTTGCGGGTATAGGCATGACGGATAAGCACCACCACCGGTGAGTTTTCCGCAATCCCCAGCATGCTGGCGGTCGCAGGGTCCGCAATTTCCGCCGTCAGCGTTTCCTCGGCACGCACAACGGGCACGCCGTACTTCTCCACCACCAGGGCATACATCAGGTCGGGGATATGCACACTGTCCTGCTCCAGCCCTGGCACGACATCCGGACACCACCAGCAATGCTCCACCAGGATAGGCTCTTCCTGGATATAACCAAAGCGGCGGATATAGAGCAGCTCGGAATCCGCAGGTTTCCCCAGCGTCTGGCAAATGGCTGCGGGCCCCTGCTTGAGTTCGCGTGACTGCACCGTTTTGCGAATTCGCGCGCCCTTCCCCGTTTCATCTCCGTAGGAAAAGAAGCGAAACAGGCTGTTGTTAAAGTCGATGCGGGACACATAGGTGCCCTTGCCCTGATGTCGAAACAGGCGTTTCTCGTTCACCAGGTTCTCGATCGCCTTTTTGACCGTTCCCTGACTGACGTTCAGCTGCTCGGCCAGCTGCGGCTCGGACGGAATCAGATCGCCGGGAACCAGGTGACCTTCCTCGATGGTGTTCAGGATATGGTGCTCTACTCGCTTGTAGAGCGGTATATGCTTGTCGCCGTATTGTTCCATGGAATCGGTATCACTGTCGGTGGCTAAGTTGAAGAACGCGTACAATGTCCATGCAAGGCTCTGTGGCTAGTCGTCGATCCTGGTCGCCATGACGCTCAGGTCGAATGGCGTGATCTGGTAAACGTAATAGTTCAGCCAGTTGGCGATCACCAGGTTGCCATGACTGCGCCACCGGTTCTGCGGCGCCTGCTCCGCATCATCACCGGGAAAATAGTTCTCGGGGAGCGCCGGGTTCAGGCCCGCCAGCACATCGCGTTGATATTCCTGCGCCAGCGTCATGGCGTCGTATTCCGGATGGCCGGTCAGGTACACCTGGCGCCGGTCGGGGCTCGCCATCAGGTAACTGCCGGCACTGTCGGAGCTGGCCAGAATGCGCAGATCGGTATGTTCGTGGATAAAGTCCACCGGGAAGTCGGCGTTACGCGAGTGCGGCGCCCAGAAGCTGTCATCAAAGCCACGCACCAATGGATCGCTGGCCAGTTGCGTCTGGTGTTCGTAAACCCCGGAGAGCTTCTGTTCGCGAGTGCGTTTTGGCAGGTCATACAGCACTTTGAGGCCCGCCTGCGCGGCCCAGCACAGAAACAGTGTCGAGCTGACATGCTGGCGCGACCACTGGATGATTTCCTCCACCTGGTCCCAGTAGAGCACATCTTCAAAGGACACCAGCCCCAGGGGAGCGCCGGTAATGATCAGGCCATCGTAGTTGTTGTCGCGTACTTCGTCGAAATTGCGATAGAAGCTGTCAAGATGCTCCGCAGGCGTGTGCCGGCTCTCGCGGTTATCCACCCGCAGAAACTCGATACCCACCTGCAACGGCGTATTGGACAACAGCCGTACCAGCTGATTTTCGGTCTCAATCTTCTTGGGCATCAAGTTGAGAATCAGCACCTTGAGCGGACGCACATCCTGATGCATCGCGCGGCTTTCGCTCATTACGAAGATGTTCTCGCTTCGTAACAGGTCGGCGGCTGGCAACTGGTCAGGAATCTTGATGGGCATTTCTAGCTGTCTCCTTGAGTCTCGGCAAAGGGTACCACCAAGACAGAATAACCAGATAGCCAAAACAAGACAACAAGCTCATATACATGACATGTTTGACACAGCGTAACCGCAGTATTATGATGCGCTGCACAAATGACAAAGCTCCTGAGAATAACGACAACAATCAGTGGATGTTTAGCTGCCCCCAACTGTTGCCCAAAGGAGATACCGATGCAGAATTCACAGTCTACGTCCGTCGATAAGCTGCGGTGCAGCCGAGCCTACCAGCTTGCGCAGAGCCTCTTCACGCTGACATATCTGCCCCTGCGCCTGATAACACGCATGACCCCTGCTCTATTCGGCAAGCGCACCAGCGACGAGACCCTTGGCAACGATTCTGCCAGCGCAACCTGAAACACCGACACGGACACGCTTCCAGGTCGCACCATGACACCTGGAAGCCCCCTTCGAAAACGCCAAAGACGAAGATAAATACCGCAATACCGCAATGCAGCATATATCGCCAGTCCTCCCTTCCCAGGGCGGACTTCCCTGTCCCGCCTGCTGAGATGGCACTGCGCTGCAGTACGCTAAATGACTTGTCCAGATTTTAACTGGTCCACCAGTTTGAGCCGCTGCACCTTGCCGGACGGCCCCTTGGGCAGCTCCTTCAGGAAGTAGATATTCTTCGGCGTCTTGACCCGCCCCAGCTTGCCCAGGCAAAAAGCAATCAGCTCCTGCTCCGTGACGCCCGACTGCGGATCAACCTTGACGCAGGCGACCACCTCCTGGCCGTAGTGTTCGTCATCGATACCGATTGCACCGGCCTCGATCACTGCAGGGTGGGCGTAAAGAGCATCGTCAATTTCCCGCGGCGCTATGTTTTCGCCTCCCTTGATGATCAGCTCCTTCAGGCGGCCGGTAATAAAGACAAAGCCGTCGGCATCCTGGCGGGCAAGGTCTCCGGTATGCAGCCAGCCGTCGGCTTCCAGCGCCTCGGCGGTTGCCTGCGGGTTCTTGTAGTAGCCAGCCATAACGCAGTCACCACGAATCATCAGCTCTCCCTCTTCATCCTGCCCCAGCGTATTGCCCTGCCTGTCGACAATGCGAACCTCGGTCCCGAAGGCCAGCCCGGACGAGCCGTACTTGTTGCGCTTGGGCGGCATGGGGTTGGCCAGAACCTGTGCCGCTGTTTCCGTCAGCCCCATGGTCTCGACAATCGCCACACCGAATTTTTCCTCAAACCCTGCGTGCAGTGCAGGCGGAAGGGCCGCCGAGGCCGAACGGCCAAAACGAACTCCGGCCAGGGCCTGGCGCAGCTCGGCGTCCCCGGCCGGATGCTCATGGTGCATCAGGTAGGAAATGATCGTGGGCACAACACTGAACCAGCTGCAACGCTGATCAATCACCCAACTCCAGAACATGGACACGCTAAAGGCATGGGGCATCACCACGCTGCCCGCGGTCACCAGCGGTGCCATCACCGTGACGCACTGGGCATTGATATGACACAGCGGCAGCACGCAGAGCGCCCGGTCCTGCCCGGACAGCTCATGGGCTCGGGCCGTGTTCATGCCGCCGGCCAGCAGGTTGCGGTGGGACAGCATCACCCCTTTCGGCCGCCCGGTGGTGCCGGAGGTATACATCAGCAAACCGCTGTCACTGCCATCAAGCTGCGGATCGGGCGCTGTTGTTGCTGGCTGCATCTGCCAGTCCGGCCCCTGGTCGACATCGGCGTCGATCAGCAGCACGGCGCGGTTCATCTTTTCAATGGCACAGGCGACCTGCTCACGATAGGCGGCCGAAACAAACACCACCCGGGTGTCCGAGTGTTCCAGCACGTATTCGATCTGCTCCTGTCCGGCGGCGGGATTCAGTGGTGAAGTAATGCATCCGTTGCAGAGCGTCGCCAGAAACAGTTCGGCAGCGGCCTGGCCATTGCCCAGCATGAACGAAACCGTATCGCCCTTGGTCAGCCCCAGGGCCGCAAAGTAACGGCCGTAGTGCTGAGTTTTGTCCCACAGGGCACCATAGGTCAGGCTGCGCCCGGTTTCCGGAAACAGCAGGAACGCGCGCTCCGGCCACTGCTGTGCATGCCGATGAACAAGGGTGCGAATGTCGCCGGCCGGGGGGGTGTAGTCCAGTACTGTCACAGCTGGTACCTCTTCTTGTAGTCACCGAAGATGTCATCGACACTGACCTCGCGCGGTGCAATCGTGCGCACCACCCGGGTGATGTTCATGTAGTGCTTGTAATGAACGTTTTCGTCCGTGATATTGCCGCCCCAGGAACCACAACCCATGGACAGCGAAAACGGCAGGCCATTGTCGAAGCTTCCACCCGTGGCAAAGCAGTGCGGCTGATTGACAATAATGCGGCACACCGGTATCTCCTGGCCAAGCTCCTCGGGCCGGTGAGGGTCCCGGGTGTGAATCCCCAGCGAGTGACCACGCCCCTGGAAGTCCAGAATACGGGTCGCGATGCGCTTGGCATCGGCATAATCCCGCGCCCGGTAAACGGTGAGCACCAGCGACATTTTCTCGCCTGAGAAAGGAGCCTGCGGACCCACATCGGTTTCCTCCACCAGCAACATGGCTCTCTGGGCCAGCCCTTCGCGCTCCAGCCCGGCAACCCGGCAGAGATTGGCTACCGGCTTGGCCAGTACCTCGCGATTCAGATGTCCGTCGTGCCACATCGCCGCCTGCAGGCGCTGTTTTTCATCCGCATTGAGCAGCGCCGCGCCGGCACGGTCGAACTCGCGCAACATGGCGTCATACACGGCATCCACCACTATGACGCTGTTCTCGGATGAGCAGCTGGTAGCGTTGTCGAAAGTCTTGGACTGGCGAATACGCTCGGCCGCCAGTGCCAGGTCCGCCGTTTCATCCACGATGACGGTCACGTTCCCGGCGCCGACACCGAACGCCGGTGTCCCACTGGTATAGGCGGCGCGCACATTGTTCTGCGACCCTGTCGCAACCACCAGATCCACCTGCTGGAGCATCTCCTGGCTCAATGCCTTGCTCACCGGTGCCGGCAGCTGCTGTACCAGGTCCCGCGGTGCACCCACCCGGTCAAGTTCGGCATGAATCAGTTCCAGCAAGCGGGTACAGGAAGGCTGGCCTTTTGGCGAGGGCGCCAGAATGATGGCATTGCGGCACTTCAGTGCGTTCAGGGTATTGTTCATCGGTGTCGCAACAGGGTTCGTCGATGGCACGATAACGCCAACGACACCCACCGGCCGGCCAATTTCAACCAGACCCCTGGCCCGGTCTTCGCCGATAACCCCGACCGTCCTGACACTTTGCAGATCGCGCAGCAAACCCAGCGTCTTGCGATGGTTCTTGGTCACCTTGTCCTGCACATTGCCAAGGCCGGTTTCTTCCACCGCCAGCGCGGAGAGCCTGGCATTGTTCTGCGGCTTGATCAGGGCCCAGGCAGCGGCGATCACGACCTCATCGACCTGCGGCTGGCTATAGGTCTCGAACTGACGCTGTGCTTCACGCGCACGCCGTACCAGCTCAGCGACCTGAGACTGCTCTTTTGATGCTGTCATAGCTAAACTCCAATCGGGCATACAAGGGGAGGCATGACACATATGACTCATATATATGTTTCAGCCTGGCAAAAAAATAATAGTTCCCAGGAAAAATGTCGATTACCTGAACTGAAAACTTGGCGGGGGTTCTGTCAGCCTTTAAGGCCTGCCAGAAGCTCCTTGAGATAGGCTTCGCGTTTTTTCCACATTTCAACCAGATCCTTGCGTTCGATAATGCGTACTGGCGAGCCGCCGGACTCCATCTTTTCGAGGGTGCCCTCATCGCGCAACATCAGCGCTGTACGCTCCGACAGGTAATCGAGAACGTCCGGCGGGGTACCTTTAAGCGCCATAATTCCGCGAAAATTCACACTGGCATCATCAACATTGATACCTTTTTCCATAAAGGTAGGAACATCCGGTAAAAACTTTTCATTGCGTTCAAGGTCAGCGATACCCAGAATTTTTATGCTCTCCTGGCTGCGGTACGCATCGGACAGGTTATTAAATCCCGCCATAACCTGGGCACCCATAACGCTTTTCATTGCATCGGAACCACCACTCTGGGGTATATAGGTCAGCTCGATACCGGCCTCCTTGGCAAACTGCAAAAATGCAATATGATGCCCCACATAGAGTCCGGCTCCGGACACCGTTACCTTGCCGGGATTTTCCCGGGCAAAAGTCACCAGTTCCTCCAGGGTATTAAACGGACTGTCCTTGCCGACGATCAGTACCGCAGGGTCCGCACCCCAGTTGGCGACAGGCTCCAGGTTGTCGATACTGTACTTGGTGCGCATCACGATCGACTGCGCGATAAAGTGCGGCACGTTGTAGGCTGCCAGCTCGTAGCCATCAGCCTTGGAGCGCGAAGCAAAATAGTCCCAGCCTATTTTTCCACCCGCACCCGGCTTGTTGAGAATGACCACCGGCTGCCCGAGATAGTTCTCATCGGTGGCTTTCATGGTAACGATACGCGCCTGGAAGTCGGTGGCGCCACCAGGCGAGTAGGATACGATCATGCTGACAGGTCTTTCGGGGTACGCCTCGGCCTGCACCACAACGGACAACATCATGCCCATTGCGGCACCTGCCACTGTCGAGAATTTCATCTTTCGCACATTCAACATCAGTGACTCCTCGCCTCTGTGAGGCTGTTTTTATAATCATTACTGCCTGGGCAGTACGCAGTTATTAAACAAGGTATGCCGGGGGAGCCTGCAATTGTAGCGCCCATGAAAAAACCATATAGATGACACCAACAAATAGGATAGAAACAAGCATGTACCTGGTGAACGCCTTGATAGTTAATTCAGCTGGCGCGTAAATAGTTACGATTGCCAGAAAGGCCGCAAATGAACAGGTATAAAGACCGACGATATCCGCCAGGTAGAGGTAAGCCAATATAATGGCAAACATGGGTAGCAGGCGAAAAAAATCCGACGATTTAATTGCTTCGTATATTTTTTTAATTCCGGATCCCGCGCTTGGACCACCCGCAGGAACGTTATTACCCCGCACCAGTAAACCGCCCTCCGCAAGTAACATAATTATTGCAAAACCAGCCAGAATATAGGCGATTATATTGGGAAACCGATAAGCCTTGGCTCCGTATTCTACGTTGCTGCCCGCCACCAGCAGCAATACCGCCAGCACCAGGCCACTCACCGCAATCACTCTGTTTGTGTTCACAGTTTTGCTCCTTCTTCGGTGCAGCCTTGGGCGGAGGGGGTATCATCACCCGGCTTTTTTTGCTGCTTGCCCCGGTACTCGCTGTAGATGCTGTAGCCAATCGACCCGACACAGAAGGTCACCAGCACTATATTCAAGGCACCACCAAAGAAGTACGGCAGTACACCTTCACCTACCGATGCAATCAGTTCGCCCTGGACAAAGTTGCTCTCCGCGATGGGTCCCAGGATGATCCCCAAGACGACCGGCGATGGACTGAAGCCCAGCTTGGAGGCGAAATACATGCCGACACCCAATGCCATCATGACAAAAACATCGGAGAAACTGTTTTGCACACTGTAGGTGCCAAACACTGCCAGGATGGTAATGGCTGCCGCCATGTAGAACTCGGGTACATCCATAACAAAACGGCTGTAGCGACTGATCGCCAAGCCGAATACACACATCAGCAACTGACCGACAAGCAGCGAGTCGATAAAGGTCCAGACAATGGGCGCATGCTCGGTAAAAAGTGCGGGCCCCGGAAAGAGGCCATGGATCAGCAAGCCACCAAGCAGCACCGCCGCCGTGGGACTACCCGGCACACTGAGCGTCAGCAGCGGCACCAGCGAGGGCCCCACCATGGCATTGTTGGCCGACTCGGCTGACATCACACCGGCGGGCTCGCCCTTGCCAAACTTCTCCGGGTTGCGGCTCAGCTTTTTGGTCTGGTCATAGGCCACCAGGCCTGCAATCTGGCCACCGGCCCCCGGAATAAGGCCAACAATAACGCCTACCAGGCTGCCGATGACCAGCGCTTTCCAGGCCAGCAGTGTATCGCGCACGGACGCCAGCAGGCTCTGCGACTCCAGCGCAAACTTTTTTACAGCCCCCGGCATCTTGTCCGGCGCCAGCATGGAGAGCACCTGGGGGATGGCAAAGAGCCCGACCAGCGCCGCGATAATATTGATGCCGCCAGCCAGGTGATCCGTCACCACGAAACGCTCAACGCCCAGAACGGGATCATAGCCGATGGTAGAAATCCATAGCCCGACAAAACCGGCAAACAACCCTTTGATGACCGAGCCGGAGCCCAGTGAACCAATCACGGTGACACCCAGAGTCGCCACCCAGAAAAGGTGCGAGGGGCCAAAACCCAGCGCCCAGCGCGACAAGGTGGGGGTAAAGAAAATCAGTACCAGCACGCCCAGCACACCGCCCACGAAGGAGGACAGGAAACAGTAGTGCAAGGCGGCGGTCGCCTTGCCGCTCTTGGCCAGCGGGTGGCCATCCAGCGTCGTGGCGATGTTCGCCGGCGCACCCGGGATACTCAGCAGAATCGCGCTCACAGCCCCGCCTGCAACGGTCGCGGTATAGGCAGCCCCCAGCAGAATAAGTCCGGTCGCAGGCTCCATGTGAAACGTAAAGGGGATAAGCAGCGCTACGGCCATGGTAGGACTCAAGCCGGGTGTTGCACCCAGGATCAGGCCCCCGACGGTTCCCAGCACCAGAATCATGAAATTCCAGGGCGTAAACACGTCGGGCAGGTATTGCAGGAATTCAAACATCACTCGTGGCCCTCATCATTTTGTAACTCATTGTTTTTATAGTCTTGAATGATCAGCATTGGACGCTATGCAGGGTTTAACGGTGTAACGTCGACTGGTGCGCGGAAGTTCCTCGAAGGTTGCTACATATAAGTCATGTATATGACATATATAAACGCAAGTCCTGCCGCTGTCAATCACAGCCATGGTGGGTCTTGTCTGCCGCTGAGGAGTTCTACAGGCCGGGTGCTGGCGATATGCTCACTTTCCTGCCAGCGGGCTTTGACGGAACGCCAAGGTCGCCCGCCGTCAAGCCTGTTCTTTTCCACGGATTCTGTGGATAAGTCAGTGGAAAAGATATACAGAACCTTCACTGCTATCGCTTGAGCTCAGTAACCACGGGGGCTTTGAAAAGCTGGTGAATCTTCGTCCAACCCGCCTGCCGGATAAAAAATATAATGTTTGACATTCGCCCCAAATCCAACGAATCCGCGGGCTTTATCGCCAAGGGGGCCTTGTCAAAAAAGCCAAAAAACGCCGACTGTCAATATTGACAGCAGCGATAGACCGTAAAAATTCAAATAGTGGAACGCAGACGTCTAAAACTTATACACAACCCGGCAACTTCCACGACAGCGAATGCAGAGAAGCCCGCCGTAGCGGGCTTCAGTTTCACAGCTCAAGGATCAGACGCATCAGTCCGGCGACAGTACCGCTGCGACTGACACCGGGAAAACCCGGTCATATGCCAGGTTGTAGAGGTAGGCGAACACCAGGTAGAAGACCGCCATCCCGACATCCATGACCAGCGCCTGCCACAGGCTGACCTGCATCCACCAGGCAATGAGGGGCAGGGTAATGAACAGCAGCCCGCCCTCAAACAGCAACGCATGGATGATCCTGTCCCGCTGGCGCTTGATACTGGTACCACGGTGGCGCAGCAGCCACTGGTCGAACAGGCGGTTGTAGTAGTAGTTCCACACCATCGCCAGCAACGAAAATACCACCGCCAGCGCCCCGAAGTGCTGCATGTCCAGACCGAGCAGCCAGCTGCCAAGGCCTGTCAGCAGCACCAACCCAACCAGCTCAAACCCGACCGTATGCCGAATCCGGTCAGCCCTGTTTCGCATCATCACTTGCTCCCTACCCAAGGATCTGTATCAGAAGCGCCATAGTATCGACGAAAGACCGGATATATAAGTTAATACCTATCGTCAATAGCGATAGGTTGGTGTTGGGTGCACCTTCCTGCATAGCCTTGCACGGCGCATGAAGGCCAGGACGGCTTGAGTGCCGTTTTTGCCGGGAGCAAAAAAACGGCCCATGCGCCCGCAGGATAAGTACATCCCTGTACAAAAAAACCCCGGAGCGCTGAGCGGTCCGGGGGTTTTCAGAGCAGAGCCTGACTGGCTGTCTGCCGGCATATCGATCAGGCGTTGGCGACCAGCCACTGCTCCAGCTCGTCCGCCGTACCGACGTGCTGGCCGTCGATGTAGACCTGTGGCGTGGTGCCGCGTCCGGAGATGGCCGTCAGGCTGGAGTAACTGACCCCCCCCTGCCCCAGTACGATCTCTTCAAAGCGGAACTCGCGCGCCTGCAGAGCCTTCTTGGCACGGGTGCAATGCGGGCAGCCGGGCTTGGTGATAATGGTCACACGCTTGGGCTGCTGCGCCTGCGGATTGATGTAATCCAGCATGGTGTCGGCATCGGACACTTCAAACGGGTCGCCCGGCAGGTCGGGCTCGATAAACATCTTGTCGATAACACCGTCCTTCACCAGCATGGAGTAGCGCCAGCTGCGCTTGCCAAAACCCAGCTCCGCCTTGTCCACCAGCATGCCCATACCGGCACTGAAGTCGCCGTTGCCATCGGGCAGTACCTGGATGTGCTCCAGCTTCTGATCTTCCGCCCAGGCGTTCATCACGAAAGCATCATTCACGGAGAGACAGATAATGCTGTCGATACCGTTGGCCTGGAAGACCGGTGCGAGCTCGTTGTAGCGCGGCAGGTGAGTGGTCGAGCAGGTCGGCGTGAAAGCCCCTGGCAGGGCAAACAGGATGACGTTCTTGCCGGCGAAAACTTCGTCGCTGGTGACATCCTGCCAGTCATTGCCCACGCGCGTGCGAAAAGTGACCTGGGGTACAGGCTGTCCTTCTTTGTGCTGCATCTGTGTTTCTCCTGTGGCCTTAAAGCCCCGTTGTTTAAGAACTGGAGCCAGAATACTCAATCCAAATAAATTAATAAAATTAAGCAAAACAATTCTTATGATAGTTTTTGAATATGACAATTCCTGGATGCACGAATAGTGATTCTATTTGCCCGCAAAGAGTGCGATAACAGGCGCTGAACTCGTAGCGGCCCGATGGGCCTCCTGTACAGGCTAATGCGCACCTTGGACACCCAAACCCTGACGTTACTGCTGGATATCACTCCGTTTCACTGGTCGGGCATACTGGCCAGCGTGCTGGCGGGCACCATTGTCGGTATCGAGCGCCAGCTGCTGGGCAAGCCCTGCGGTATTCGCACCAGCTCCCTGATCGTGCTGGGCACCTACCTGTTTATTGCCCTGGCCGGCGCTCATTTTGGCGGCGGCGATGGCTCCCGGGTACTGGGGCAGATCGTCACGGGCATCGGTTTTCTTGGCGCCGGCGTGATTCTGGCCAAAGACGGCATCGTGCTGGGTGTTACCTCCGCCGCCGCGATCTGGTCACTGGCAGCCATCGGCGCCGTGATCGGCGAAGGCCACCACCTGACCGGCGTGAAACTGGCGGTTCTGGTCGTGTTCGTTCTGGTGGGTGTGGATCTGCTGGAAAACAGTTTCTCGGCAATGCGTCGCGGCGTGCACGCCCAGTTCGGCCGCATGCGCCGCAAGTAGGCTCTGTCACGGCCGCCAGGACTGTCTTTCAGGCTAATTTCAGTTGCCTGCCTTAGGCTCGCCTGAATGACAATCGCCAGTGCCGCTGACCTGGCGCTACGCACTGGCCGGCGGCCAACGCTGAAGCCCTGCTTTTGCTACCAACCGCCGGGTTCAGACCTCCCCCTTGCCGCCAGACCCGGAGCACCCATGGACTACAGCCTTTCGATTCTGGTCGCCGTACTGGCCCTGATTTCCCTGGGACTGTCCCGACCCGCGCGCTCGGTGAACGCCTTTTTCAAAGGCCAGTCCGCCAACGCCGAACCTCCGGGCCTGCTGACGCTGACCTTCTCCCAGGTCACGACCTGGATCTTTGCCCGCTCCCTGATGAATGCCGCCATCCTTGGCTTTTTTTACGGCATCTGGGGCACCCTGGCCTACGCCGCCTACTACCTGTCGTTCTGGATTGGCGGTCGCATTATCGACAAGCTGCGTTTCGAACAGGGTTTTGAGAGTGTGCAGGCCTTTTTGCAGAGCCGCTTTGGCCACTGGGGCACGCGCTGTTACAACCTGGTGATCTGCATCCGGCTGGTGAGTGAGGTCTTCGCCAACCTGTTGGTCATCGGCATCCTGTTCGGCAGCACCGGCAGCAACGCCTATACCCTGGCCATCCTGGCCTTTTCCGTGATCACCCTGGCGTACTCGCTGCTCGGTGGTCTGCACGCCTCGCTGCGCACCGACCTGTTCCAGATGATCCTGTTTCTGCTGGTACTGGTGGTCCTGGTGGTCGTCGCTTTTGCAGCGCCTGGCATCAGCCTTGATGCGCTGCTGTTCAAGCCCTTCGAGATCGATCAGCCCGGCCCCATCCTGTTGCTGGTGGCGCTGTTGCAGGTATGGAGCTACCCCATGCATGACCCGGTCATGATGGACCGTGGTTTCCTGGCAGACCGTGAAACCACAAGGCGAAGCTTCTTCCACGCCGGCTGGATCAGCATCCTCTGCATTACCGCCTTTGGCAGCCTGGGTGTGCTTGCCGGTGCCCAGGCGGTCGCCGGTGAAGACATGCACAGCGTACTGGCCCGGATACTGGGCGACGTGCCACTGCTGCTGTTCAACGCCGCCCTGGTGATCTCCGCGATGTCGACGCTGGACAGCACCCTGTCGAGCTCCGCCAAGCTGGTGGCACTGGATATGAAAGCCATCCCCACCACGGTGCAAAATGGCCGCCTGGTGATGGCTGCCTTTATGCTGCTGGGGCTGGCCTGCGTATTCCTTGGCAACAAGGACCTGTTTAGCGCCGTGGCCGTCAGCGGCACCGCCTCCATGTATCTCGCGCCCGTGGTGCTGATTTCCCTCTGGGGCGGACGCACCGATGTACCGCTGTGGAGTTACCTGGCCAGCTTCGTGTTGGCGATTGGCGGCGCAGTGCTCTATTTCACCGAATCTTCAGGCTACAGCGCGCTGCTGGGGGATGCACACAAGTACACCAAGCTGCTGTGGATATCAGCCACGCTTCTGACCAGCGGGCTGCTGCTGTTCTGGCTCGGCTGCCTCAGCGCCGGCAGCCCCAGCGTCAAGCGGGCGGAACACGCAGGATGAGTACCATGACACCTACGCAGGAACTGGGAACCCTGACCGGCCCGTTGCTGATCTTTGGCGGCCCCTACAGCAACCTGCAGGCAACCCGGGCGCTGCTGGACGCCGCACAGCAGCTGGATTTTTCGCCCGAGCAGCTTATCTGCACCGGCGACGCCGTCGCTTACTGTGCCGATGCCGAGGCAACCGTGCAGCTGCTGCGCGATGCCGGCGTTCACTGGATTCAGGGGAACTGTGAGGAGTCGCTGGGCAACCGCATCGATGACTGTGGCTGCGGCTTTGACGATGGCAGCAGCTGCGCGGTGCTGTCCGACAGCTGGTATCGCTATGCCGACGCCGCTATCAGCGACGCCAGCCGTGCCTGGCTTAAAAGCCTGCCGGCGCAACTCGGATTCAGCCTAAACGGCCGCCGCATTCGGGTAGTGCACGGCGCCGTGGATCAGATCAATCGCTTTGTTTTCGAATCCACGCCGGTGGCGCAGAAACAGCACCAGCTTGAGCTTGCCCGGGCCGATGTGCTGATCGGTGGCCACTGCGGCCTGCCGTTCGGACAGGCAATGCAGAACGGCAGCTGGCTCAATGCCGGGGTGATCGGCATGCCGGCGAATGATGGAACTGCGGATGGCTGGTACATGCTGCTGGCGCCAGAGGGTGAAGACCTGAAGGCCAGCTGGCACCGGCTCGAGTATGACGCCGCGGGTGCCGCACTGGCCATGCAGCAGGCGCGCCTGCCTGCGGCCTACCGGGAATCCCTGCTCAGCGGATTCTGGCCGAACCTCGATATCCTGCCCGCCCGGGAGCGCGGCAATCAGGGTCGGCGCCTGCAGCCACCCACGCTGCGGCTGTAGTACGGCGACCTGCCATCAATGGCGGCGGCGGTCTCCATCACGGAAGTACTGCCGGTTGCCGTCTCGCCACGCGCCCCTCGCCTGGGTACGGCGGTAGTCGACAGCGCCGGATCTGCGGTATGAACGACCATTGTCATAGTGCCGACGGCCACCGTGGTCCGAGAAGCCGTGCCGATAGCCCGGTGAGCGATCATAATGCCGGTGACGATAATGGTGTCGCGGCGGCTTGTGGTGGCGGGGCGGTGCATAATGGCGTGGTGGCGCATGGTAGCGACGTGGATGCGCATAGCGTGGCCGGCTGTAGCCAAAGGGCACGTAGGCGTAAGGCCCGCCCAGATAGAGGCTGAACCCATTGCCGTGTATGGCGGCGCCGCCGCCAAGGAATATGCCTACATCCACATCAGCCTGGGACGGGCTGGCGATCAGACTCAATGCCAGCACCCCTGCGCCTAGTAATCTGATCTTCATGACAGGCCTCCCGACTTCACAGTTAACTGTAAGACCCGCTCCCCGCAACACAAGTTGCGCGATCAAATTTCACTCGGACTTAAGCCCTGGTTCAGCTTCGCGGGCATCGATGACGCTATGGCCCGCCTCGGGCGCGGCATAGAGCAGGCAGTCACTGCAGGCGATAAGCGGGTTATCGGTCACCATGAACAGTTTCAGCGCCTGCGCGGCATACAGCCGTTGCCCCTGGCAGTCAAAGAACTGTGGCAGTACATCCTCCCCGGCGGCATCGCGCAACTGCATCAGGCTGCGGGCCCGGGGCCCGAGCCAGAACAGAAAGGTGCCTCTGTCGACCACGCCAAAGTTATAACGCTCCAGGTGACGCGGCACCGTTATGTCCGCCGCGGGGTCGGGCTCATCGGCAAAGACCAGCCGGGTGTCCGGTGCCAGCTCCAGGCGCACGGGGTGATGGTACACATCCATCTGCAGGCCACCGGCCGGCAGTTCCAGCACGGAATCCTGCTGTAGGAAACGCCAGAGTCCTTGCACGGCCAGCCGGTCTGCCGCCGGATCCTTGTTGCCACCGCATTCGATCGTGGCGACCGGGAAGCCCGCCCGGCTGATCTCCATCAGCGCCCCCAGGCGGATACCGGTCACGATCAGGCGCCGGGTAAAGAGCGCCACCAGGGCTTCATGGACGGGGTCTTCATGGGTCACCACACCAAACGCCGGATTCATGCCAGAGGTATTGTGAATATCGATCAGGCACTCGGGCCTGTACTGATCCAGCAAGGCCAGTGTCTGGCTGGCGATTCTCCCCGGGCTGTCATCAACGAAGGGCGCAGAAAAGCAGCGATTCAGGTCCCGCTCGCCCGGCAACTGTCGGCAGGAAAACAGCGGTGCCTGCAGCGCAGCGGCAACCGACAGCACGAAGCACAGCAGTGTAACGGCCGGCTGCTCGCCATTGCGCAGCCAGCCATGGATCGCCTTCAGCCCGGAGGGCTCGTTGCCGTGCAGCAAGGTACTCAGGGCCCGGCAGCGGCCCGGATCGCGGCCTTCGACAATTATCAGGGTGGGCCCGTCCAGCTGGCGCAGGAACGCCTCCGGCGTACGGGCAATCTCGGCAGGCGCAGGATTGCGCAAAATGGTAATAGGGTCGTCCGGCATCAATGCATGTCCGTCCACTGTGCTACAGGCTGATTAATTTCGGCACGCACGCGGTAGCCTTCGAGCATGGTTTTCAACGCGCGGTGCCTGCTGAGGCGGCGATTCAGGCGGGAAACCTGGCCCAGCTGCCAGCGGGCTCCCGTACGGCCGCACTCAAGCCGTTGTTCAATAATGCCAAGGTAGTGCTCCGATTCGGCAGCCCCGATGCCGATACGACCCAGCCCCTGTGCCGCCACCGGCAACAGGCTGCGCGCCAGGCGGGTCACCGGAACTTCCTCCAGCCGGCGATGGCTGGACGATGGCCACAGCAACTGTGTGCCCAGCCCAAATTCGGCACTGCGGTAAAAGTTGTGCTCCAGCATGGAAAAAGGCAGCGCCGGCATCAGCTCGGTAATCTCTGTGCGCAACCCTTCGGCCAGCCCGATCAGAAAGGCGGCATTGGCCATCATGTCGCAGGCGGTAGGCCCTGCGGGCAGGGCACGCATCTCGATACGCAGGTGACCACCGCAGCTGTCGTCGTAAATGACCCGGTTCCAGGGCCAGATGGTGCCCTGGTGCAGGCGCAGCTCATGCAGCTTGGGCAGGTCACCATTGCGTACCGCTTGCATGTCATCCTCGCTCTGCTGACAGACCGGCAGCAGGGCGGCGTGCAACAATGCCGACTCGGCAAACAGCTCGTAGGCGCCATCCCGTACCCAGCCAGTCCCCAGGTTCACCCTTGAAGCCCGGCCACGCTGACCATTGCAGCCCGCGCCATCGATCGCATGCTTGAACAGCGGAATCCGCGTTTCATGCCACAATCGGTGCCCAAGCAGGAAAGGCGAATTCCCGGCCAGCGCCAGCACCACCGGCGTAGCCAGCTGCATGGCATTGTAGGTATCGGCGAAATTCTCGGGCAGCACCCGGTAGTGCAGCTGCAGCGACGTATTGGCCCCTTCCAGCGTGACATCCCGGGCGCGCAGTGAAATGGGCTCATCACCGTTGATGCGCACCTGGATGCGCTCGCCCCGAATGCGGCTCAGGCCATCGGTCAGCGCCTTGTAACGCTGCTGCTCCGTCATTACATGGGGGCCAAAGTCGCGACGGCGCAGGGTTGGCAGAATGCCAATCGCCAGGATGTGGCCCTCGTGGGCCAAGGCGGATTGCTCCAGGGCCGCGATCGCGCCCCGAATCTCGGTTTCAATGCGGGAAAAAGGCGTGCCGCTGATCGGCACCGGGGTAAGGTTGTATTCGAGGTTGTAACGGTTAAGTTCCAGCGTCAGCCGGGGGTCAGCCTGGGCTTGCTGAATCTCGCTGTTGACCATCAGGGGATGACCGTTGCGATCGACAATGCAGAGCTCCAGCTCCGCCCCAATGGAACCCGGACCTGCGCCGAAGCCAGGCCTTTGCAGCAACGCCTTCAGCGCCTGCAGATTGCTCTGCAGGCGCTGGTAGAAGCCGCTGAACTCCTGCGGCGTGAAGCTGGACTTGTCGATTTCGAGTCCCATTACCGTCCTGCACTTTAAGGCATCCTTAAAGGGTAGACAGCGAAGCGCTCAGACTCCAGTTAGACCCCCTGGCGCCTCAAGCGGCGCTGTGGCCATAGAGCACAGCGACAATCTCCCGAAAGCTGGTGGCACGCTCCGTGATTGCCACCGGGATATGCAGCTTGCGGGCAATATCGCTGGCGGAAATAATGCCGCAGATCTGCTGATCCTCGGGCCTGACCACCAGCATGTGCTGCGAGCCGACGTCCTGCAGCGTCTTGAGTATGTCACCGATGCTGCTGCCATTGAGCTGCTGCATCGACAGGCCCGCCAGTTTGGAGCTTGGCGTCATCACATCGCCGATACTCAGATCATCGCGCCGCAGCCCCAGACTCTGGGCGATACTCAGCACCTTGCGGCTTTCCAGGTCCGACACGCTGATAATGCCGCGAAATTTCTCGGCACTGTCCATCACGAGCACGGAGCGCACATGGGCTTTTTTCATCATCAACAGCGCTTCATGTATGCCCACATCCAGTTCCAGCGCCAGCGGCCGCGTCGACTCGAAGCTGGTCACGATGCTGCTGGCCGGGCTCTCCAAACTCAGGGATTCATGGCCGGGAGAAGACAGACGGCTGTAGTCACGCAGGGACAGGGTTTTCAATTCACGAAAAGTACGCATGGCAATGGCCTCACTAGCCAGAGTGATCATCAAACGAAAAGTAAACTACTCAGGTTCAGGGATCAGACTGCGGCAGGGGGCGCGCGGGCATGTTCAAGCGTACAGGGAACGGGATGCCAGCCCAGCACGGAACCCAGGGGGAACCATCGTGCTGCCCTGGCGGCAGTGGTGCTATCAAACCTGGCGAGACCATTGTCATCGCCGCAGGCGCTGTTTTCGCTGTCGCCGCTGGCGCGACCAGGACGGGCGCCATCGCCGTCCACCACACTGCCGACAACCTCCAGCGCCAGCCAGGGCACTGCCGTCGCATCACCCGCCGCCGGCATCCTGGGCCACAACGCAAGCAAGCCCGCGAGTAGAAACACGAAGGCCAGGCGAAACAGGAAGGGGGCGCCTTGGCGGTCAGAAGACGACCGACCCGGCAAACAGGTGTGCATCGGTGATTCAAAACCCTGAGCAATAGCAGAGACAGAGTCTGACACTATGCCTGCCAGGGGTTGCGGTCAACGCCTGGCGGCATAAAAACCCTGTGGCCAGGTCGCGCCGCTATCCTTGACCGCGCTGCACGATAGTCGCCGTTGTCGGCAGATTCAGTTAAGCTACGCCTCTTTTTTTGCAATTCGAACCGGGTCGCGCTGGCGGCTCACAGGTAGCTATGAGCACGTTTAACGCCCTAGGCCTTATTGATCCCCTGCAGCAGGTTCTGGCGGAGCTCGGCTACCGCAGCCCCACCGCCGTGCAGACCCAGGCGATTCCCGCCATTTTGAACGGTGCCGACCTGGTCGCCGAGGCCCAGACCGGCACCGGCAAGACCGCCGCCTTCGCCCTGCCCATACTGCAGGAACTGGCGGCAGAGCCCGCCGTTGATGAAATCCGCCCGATACGGGCCCTGGTGCTGGTGCCCACGCGGGAGCTGGCGCTGCAGGTGACCGAAAGCCTGAACACCTACGGCCGCTACCTGAGCCTGCGCACCATTGCGCTCTACGGCGGCAGCCGCATCGAATCGCAGATCGGCCAACTCAGGCGCGGGGCGGATATTCTGGTGGCCACCCCCGGCCGCCTGCTCGACCTGCTCAGCCAGGGCTTCTTCGATTTGCGCCGGCTGGAAATGCTGGTGCTGGACGAAGCCGACCGCATGCTGGACCTGGGCTTTATTGCCGACATTCGCCAGGTGCGCAAGAAAATGCCGCGCCGCTGCCAGACCCTGCTGTTCTCGGCCACCCTGTCCGCCGCCATCGAGCAGCTGGTACCCGAGTTTCTGCAACAGCCCACCTGGGTCAGGGTCACCAAGCGCAACTCCACTGCCAAAACGGTGCTGCAGTTTGCCTACGCCGTGGACCAGTCCGACAAGTGCGATGTGCTCAGCTACCTGATCCAGGGCGGGCAATGGGCCCAGGCGCTGGTGTTCACCCGCACCAAGAAGCGGGCCGACATGGTGGCCGACTACCTGCAGGCCGAGGGCATTGATGCCCGCGCGCTGCACGGCGACAAGCCCCAGCGCGAGCGGGTCGGCGTGCTGGCCGGCTTCAGCCAGGGCAAGATCCGCATCCTGGTGGCTACCGACGTCGCCGCCCGCGGGCTGGATATCGATTCCCTGCCCCGGGTGGTCAACTATGACCTGCCCAATGTCCCCGAAGCCTATGTCCACCGCATAGGCCGCACCGGCCGCGCCGGTGGCAAGGGTCAGGCCATCTCCCTGGTGGCACCGGATGAAAAGCGCTACCTGGTGGCCATCGAGGCACTGATTGGCCGCCCGCTGTCGATCAAGCCCGTGCCCTACCAGGGCAGCAACGCCGCCGACGATGACCACAGCCTGCGGGCATCAAAAAACTCGCGCCTGCGCGCCAAGATGAAACCGGCTCCAGTCAAGGCCGCGCCGACCCCGATGCCCGAAGTCGACGACACCAACACCCGCGCCGTCCGGCCGTCGCTGCTGTCGGCGTCAAAAAAGCGCAAGAAGTAAAACCGGAAAAACCTGAGCGGCTAGCGGCCTGGTTACTCAGAGCCTGGCCCGCCGTCAGCGACCATGACGGTCGCTGACGGCACTAAGCTGACATTGACGTCTTGGGTAATAGGTAAACTATCCCCGGAATTCACCGGCTCAGGACGTTGTGGTTTGCAGTCGGGTAGGTTGGGTGAAGATCCGAAGGATCGTAACCCAACAGCGGGGTTACAGGGTGCTATTTTAGGTTTGCCAGATTCATGAAGTATTACCGCTATTGGATAACCCCTTTTTCGCCTCGGCGACTCACTTTTCTTTGCTCGCGCGAAAGAAAGCGCGCCCGCAGAAGCCTTTACACTGCGCTCCGAAGCAATTGTGCGGGCGGCCAGCCTTCAAGGTGAAGAACCCTCACATCCCTGTGCGGCTCGGCATCCATACCTCGCCCCTGGCGGACCTGATCGAAAAATAGGCCCAGTGCTCGTCGGCTCCTGACGGGACCCGGGTGGTCGCTGTAATCATCTGGAAGTGCTCCAGAAGCAAACTCAGGGCCGAAGGTCACTAACGGCACCAAGCAGACATAGAAGTATGAGCTGGGTAATAGGTATACGGAGAGTAAGCTGGTTCCTTGCCAGTGCACAGCAAATTCGCGCATCGGTTCGTCCCCGGCTCCTCGCAGAACCGGACTTGGAGTGTTACACCATCCGGCTCCCAGCTTGAGTCTTCCACTTTGGCACAGGATAAAGGTCGTGCACGATCCGAGCCGTTGGCAGCAACGGGCGTACGACTTCCCCAAAGCTCTTCCAGTTTAATGAGCACCGCTGGCTACGCCGGTTCAACCATTTGTATAGGTAGTGCGTGGCACAGTAGATGTAACTCGCCACGCTCCGGCCATTGCCACTGACGCCGTAGTACTGGATATGCCCTTGAAGATGCCGTCGCAGAAAAGCGATCATCACTCTTCCTCCCTCGCTGCGCATTCCTCTCAGGCGTGCACTCAACAGCTTGAGCTTCTTGCGCTTGCGCTTGCCATCGGTTTTGCGACCCACCACGAAGCGCCCCGTGCGGCTGCGGCCTGCATAGTGGGTGAAACCGAGGAAGCTGAAGGTGCGCGGGCATTTATGGCCGCGCGCCTTGTAGCGCAATGCGGTGCTACCAAAGCGCAGTATCGCGGTCTTGCTGGGCTCGACTTCCAGAGCGAACTTGGCCAGGCGCGTCACCATCTCGCGGTGAAAACGCTTGGCGTCCCCTTCGTATTGGAAGCAGGCGATATAGTCGTCGGCGTAGCGGACGAGATAGGCTTTGCCCCGGCATTGCCGGGCAAAGCGTTTCTCGAACCACAGGTCCAATACGTAGTGCAGGTAGATGTTCGCCAACACCGGGGAGACGAGTCCGCCTTGCGGTGTTCCCTCCAGCGTCGCGTCGAATATGCCATCTTCCATGATGCCCGCCTTGAGGAAGCGCCGGATGATCCGCAGGAAATTGGGATCCTTGATCCGGTGCCCCAGAAACCGCATCAGGTGATCGTGGTGGACGTGGTCAAAGAAGCCTTTGATGTCCGCCTCCACGACCCACTGGGTCTGCTCGTTGGTGATGACTTCCGCTACTCGGGCAAGCGCTTGGTGAGCGCTGCGCCCCGGACGGAAGCCGTAGGAGCAGTCGCGGAATTCCGGTTCCCAGATGGCCTGCAGGATCCGGCTGAGCCGGTCCTGTACCAGTCGGTCCTCAAAGCTGGGGATGCCCAGCGGGCGGTAGCGGCCGTTCCCTTTGGGGATGTAGGTCCGCCGTGCAGGCTTCGGCCGGTAGCCCAAGCGCCGCACGCGGGCCGATAGATCCGCTATCCGCTCCGCGAGGTTTTCCGCATAAGCGTCTTTCTTTACCCCATCCACTCCGGGCGCTTTTCTTCCATCCTGGCGCACGAAGCTGGCGTGCAGCCCGGTACCCTCCGACAACAACCCCATCAGGGCCGTAAACTGGAGCCTGGGTTCCGCACGCGCCTTCTGTGTGAAACGTTCAAGTCGTGTTTGCACGGGTTGTTCCTCTCTGCGTAGGTCCGTGTTGCCCTCTCACGTTGTCTCAAGCCGCCACCCCTTGGCTCCCCCCGCATTACCAGGGTTCTTTGCTACTACAGATGGCTCCGACTTCCAGTTACCACTGCCCGCTTCCTCGCTTGTTATCACTTGTCGGCGGGTGCGCGAGTTCCTTCGCGCCGGTGACTGGATCTCCTTGGTTACCGCACATTCGCGATGTCAGGCTCGACACGGCCTCGGACCCCGGGGAGTACCCGCAACGCTCGCCTTGACGCGTTGAGAGTTGTTGCCTGCCGGAGGGACAAGCCCGTCGGCACTCTCCAATTCATACTTTTCGGGGCTCAACACCTTCAGGGTCGGCTTCACCCGTTACCTTTGCACCTCGCCTGCTTTCGTACCTACGCATCAATCGGTCCGTCGCCGGGCCAACTGCAAGGCTCGATACCGGGCCCGTGGCTAGCGGTTACCCGGGCGGGAGTCTCACCCGCTAGAATGTGCGGCATTGCCAAGCCGCTGCTGTCCCCGGAATTCCCGGAATTCCCGGAATTCCAAGTAGCGTCATCCAAGCATTCAGCTGAACTTTCCCCTATTTTCCGCCCCCACGCTCGGCTTCGGCTTTAACTCCGGCAGCGTTATAGAAAGACATATAACAGGTAACAACAACTGACGCCACCTTTCTTCTTAAACACCTGCATTAAAAACTCACTCTGTATATTTAGCACGATCACTTCCCTGCATGAATCAACTGAGAAAAAATACAAATTTTGCAAGCCCATTTTCTGTACGTTCTTTACGGATATTAATCCGACTCCTATTCATGATGTAGAAGTCATATACATCCGTAATGTCTCGAAAAAATAAACTTGAGCAAAGCACTAATACCATTCCTTTAATTAACAGTAAAAATATTAATAATCGGTTATCATTTTTACCATACGCCAAGCGCAGATCCGTTTTTATCAATTGATCCAAGAACCGCCCCTTAAACATTGAAAATATAACTTCAACACGGCCATCAACCATCAATTTACTTGATAGGCTATCTGCATCAAAACTCTTCCCGTTCAATTAAAACCTCCCATAAAATTAGGCCCATCACCACCCATATCATCAAAATCATCCCAATCAACTTTGGGTTTCTTAGCGAGACAAACCAATTGCTTTAGTCTCGCGGTTATCATACACATATTTTTTGAGAAAACATTACGACATTGTAACTCGCACTTATTGCGATCACGCCTATAATCTTTCTCACATTTTTCTGGTCTATTTGGTAGCAGTGTATTAGCAGGAACGCGTTCTTCCGTGTTCGTATCTTTCCATGGGCCAATAGGATCAATATTCAAGACAGGGTTATGATAAGAATAGCCGTAAGTATTCCGCCCACCAGAAAGCCCAATCGGATCGGATTGAAAATACCTTCCCGTTCTCGGGTCGTAATCCCGGAAGTAGTTGTAAACTAATCGCGCACCTTGCGTGTTTGCTTATCAATTTTTTCGGAATAATTTCGAAGGGAGGCGATGCTAGAGCCTTTCTAGCATCTCACGATAAACGTCACCGTCTCGCTTCCCTACGCTGAGTGCCGTTACGATCAGCTCCTTGTCGTTTACATGGTACGTCAATCGGAATGGAGGATGCTTCCGTTTGATCTTGTACAAATTATAGCCGCCCGACAGGCGAGCCTTGGGAACGTGAGGATGCTCCAATCGTTCCCGAAGCTTGCCTTTAAAGTACTCTTTCACCGCTGACGGTAGACGCTCCCACTCCTCCAGGGCATCCGGGTGGAACTTCAGCCTATAGGTCATCGATGTTAACTTCTACGGGTTCCTTGCCATCGCCAAGACGTTCACGCGCCTGGGTAAGCAACGCCAGATCCTCGACTGCTTCGCTCATCATCTCGAACAACTCAGGCGGTACCGCATAGAAGCAGGGGACATTGCTCTTGAGTACGGCCACAGCTTCCCCTCCCGACCGCTGAATAATCGCATTGGGATTGGCTTTAAAGTCAGTGATACTGGCAGAGATACCTGCCATCATTCTTTCCACGCTCATGCGACACCTCAACTTCAGATCTTTTAAACGACCCTTATACAGATCTAAATATAGACCAACTAGGTGTAAGTGTATACTACGCGATCAATCTTCGACCTGCTGGCCGAGCAGTTGCGGCCCCTGGTGGATCAGGAGCTGTCGTTGGTGTTTTACGACATGACCAAGATCCGCACCGAAGGCCTGTCCGAGCAAGCGGATGAGCTGCGCCGCTACAAGTCGCTGGCCGATATCGAACGCGGCTGAAGGCGCATGACAGCCCGCACTCGCCGGAGCGGGCACTGGCCCTGCTGAGCCGTATCCAGCATCACCAGGCGCAGCTTTACAATCGCCGTGTCGAAGGCCTGTCGGCGATGAGCGCCGAGCAACTGGATATCTTCAAGGTACTGGGGGGTCAAGAAACCCACCTCGACCGGTGGCCTTGGCGTAATGTAGTGGAGCGCTTTTAAACGCGCTCTATACAAATCAATAACTTACGCTTTTAACTGTCGAACTCGGGTGTGCTGCGTCACGTGTTGATCGAGTTGAAAAACAGTCAGGAGTACAAGGCACTTGCCGTTTGAACGCCAAGTCACAGTGGTGAGCTCAAGCAAAACCTCCAGGAAAGCAGGCTTATGCCTTTAGAAGGCAGTTTTTCAGGGCCGACTAAATAGGATCATCCTTTAAATCAATGATCTGCGCAATTCGGATCAGAACCCTATATAAAAATCGATCATACGTTTTCCCTACTATATCATCGATATCACTCTACTACTGGTTCTACAACCCTTCCGTCTAACAAAATTATCAACCAAAAACCAACGTCCTGTAACTCCAGACCATTAACCAATGGATTATAGCTTATAGTATAATACCACTTGTCCTTCAATTCAGAGCAACCATGTCTATTTAGGGAAATCGAGAATACTTTTACGCTATTAAATTGATCACTTTTACTCACCCAATCATAAAATATTCCAAGCACTTCGGATTGGCTCAAAGCGATATCTTTCCCATATTCGCCCCCCCAAGAATCTGTTCCCATAATATAATCATCCTTAATATAAACGCTGACAACTCTTCCATCAGATCGCTTCCCTTTAATAATCGGGTAGTCTCCACATGAAGCATACGCCTGATTTAAAAATACAACAACGGCAATAAAAACAATATATAAGATCTTCATAAATACTCCGACTCTAATAAATCACACCAATATCTGGATGAGCAAGACGTTTTCTACTTCTTTCTTCCATATAAATATCTTTATCAATAAGCCGTTCAACTTCTGAAAGAATATTAGTTCGTGTAATAAATCCATTTCCACTCTTTACTTTCCCCACCACAATCTGAGTCAATATATCTAGTCTCAGTACAATAATACTGTACATTCTGCGTAACTCTAGTGTTTTCAAAGATAAGCTTTTCGACAATAGCCTCCTTTATCAACCATAACTGAACATTTCCAGAAACACTCGGAGAAAATTTAGGTGCCATCGGATTTTCCAGAGAGGTTCCTGGAGAAATAGAAACCAACTCAGATACAATTCTATTTCGTAGGTCTAAATCATTATATTCAAACCGATTCGTAACTATTACCTTCTGGGGAAAATACTTATGTACTATGCAATCAGGTAACAAACCAAAAATATCAGAAAAAATAATAGGATTACCGCTGACGTATGTATAGGTATTCATCCCACCATTAAGTCCAATCGGATCACTCTCCATATACCGCCCCATCGCAGGGTCGTAGTTACGGTAATAGTTATAGTACAGCCCTGTCTCGGCATCAAAATACTGTCCTGGAAAACGCAAATTGAACGTTAACCGCTCACCATCGGGATCTTCATCGGCCAGGCTGTCGCCAAAGGGCCGCGGCTCCCAGCGCCACACCACTGCGCGCTGGACCGATTTTCCGGGCGCACTTACGTCAAGGTCAAGAGCGGCACATCCCTGTGCGGCTCGGCATCCATACCTCGTCCCTGGAGGACCTGATCGAAAAATAGGCCCAGTGCTCGTCGGCTCCTGACGGGACCCGGGTAGTCGCTGTAATCATCTGGAAGTGCTCCAGAAGCAAACTCAGGGCCGAAGGTCACTAACGGCACCAAGCAGACATAGAAGTATGAGCTGGGTAATAGGTATACTGTCCCCGGAATTCAGAAAGTTCTCCAAGTAGCCTCATCCAAGCATTCTGCTAAACTTCCCCCTATTTTCCGCCCCCACGCTCGGCTTCGGCTTTAACTCCGGCAGCGTTATAGAAAGACATATAACAGGTAACGACAACTGACGCTACCTTTCTTCTTAAGAATCTGCATTAAAAACTCATTTATATATTTAGTACGGTCATTTCCCTGCATGAATCAACTGAGAAAAAATACAAACTTTGCAAGCCCATTTTCTGTACGTTCTTTACGGATATTAATCCGGCTCCTATTCATGATGTAGAAGTCATATACATCCGTAATGTCTCGAAAAAATAAACTTGAGCAAAGCACTAATACCATTCCTTTAATTAACAGTAAAAATATTAATAAGTGGCCATCATTTTTACCATACGCCAAGCGCAGATCTGTTTTTATCAATTGATCCAAGAACCGCCCCTTAAACATTGAAAATATAACTTCAACACGGCCATCAACCATCAATTTGCTTGATAGGCTATCTGCATCGAAGCTCTTCCCGTTCAATTAAAACCTCCCATAAAGTTAAATGACCTCCGGCAAAGCCGGAGGCTTATCAGGGGACGCCCTCGAAGGGCTATCAATTGCGCCCAAGGCGCTACATCATTCCCAGCCTCAGTTGATCCCGATGTTCATCCGCTTTCTCCTGATTACGGATGTACTCGCGTACCATTTCTTCATCCAGGCCCACCGTCGAAACGAAATAGCCTCTCGCCCAGAAGTTCTCGCCATTGAAGTTTCGCTGACGGCCTTTGAACTGCCTGGCGATAGCGATCGCACTTTTGCCCTTGAGATAGCCAACCACGTTGGATACCGAGTACTTGGGCGGAATGCTGATGCACATGTGGATATGATCCGGCATCAAGTGTCCCTCGACGATCTTCACGCCTTTGCGCCCTGCAAGCTCATGGAAGATTTCTCCCATGTACCGGCGCAACTTCCCATAGATCACCTTTCGCCTCTTCTTCGGGATGAACACCACATGGTACTTACAATCCCAGCGCGTATGCGCCAAACTTTCGTAGTCTCGCATAGGGTTACCTGCATCTTTCTTGGTCGAAAAACGAAGGTAGCTTGACCGTAGCCTCGGTCAAACCTATGCGAGTCACCCCGGCAGAGCCGGGGGTTTACCTCGGATTAATTAGGCCCATCACCCCCCATATCATCAAAGTCATCCCAATCAACTTTGGGTTTCTTAGCGAGACAAACCAATTGTTTTAGTCTCGCGGTTATCATACACATGTTTTTTCGAGAAAATATTACGGCATTGGAATTCGCACCTATTGCGATCACGCCTATAATCTTTCTCACATCGCTCTGGCCTATTTGATGGTAGTATATTATTAACTTGGCCGACAAATACATTCACACCGCGTAGGCGACATAACGGTTCTGTAAGTACTTTTTCACGTGCTCGGGTTTCTTTTTCAGCATCCCCATATGACAGTTGATTTTTCTATTCAGATCATCAACCGATCGGGCCGGTGAAGAAGCACGGATGCTCTGTTTTCTGTTGTGCTTCTGAAACTCTGAACTGGGCTTTCGTGCTTCTAATTTATCCATGCCATGCAGCATACATTTCTACCTATTTGCAGATAATATTGATAATGTCTTCATTAATCGCGACATACTAACGGAAAAAGAAGCGGCAAGGACAATTCATAAAACAACCAAAAAACAAAAAAGTAAAAATAAAAAACACAGCCCAACAAAAAAACGAGATAATAATGCAACAGAGAAGCAACTATACAACCAGAGAATTTATTACATTTCACAGGGATATTTAGCGAAAGAAGCAGAATCCTTTTTAAACCTAACCATCTTCCGCAACAAGGGCACTTTGCTACCATATCTGATACCCTAGTTCTGACGAGGAGAAGTATTAAAAATTACCGCAGCACTTACAGAAAAATTTATCGAAGCATTCCCTTCCTAAATCAAGACCTTCCGATCTTGCTGGTACTAATCTAGTTTCCAGCAATAAAGAAAAGCAAGAGATAACACTACTGAAACAAGAAAAACAATTCGCTCTATCCATGTTAGCCTAACACGCCTAAAACCAGCAAGAGCTTCTATTAATTTTTTACCGTCTCGGCGAGATGCCCGTATAGATATAGAAACGCATATACAAAAAAACGCAAAAAACCATATACTATACTCCATACATAACACAGACGCCTCCATAAAGGCTTTATGACTCCATATTTTTTTCTATAAACCCCTGTATATTATTCTGTCACAGAAACGTTAAATACGATTCTAGATCCCACATGAAAATCTTTAATATTACTACCCTTCGCCAAGCCACCACCAAGACCTAAAGCTAGGAACTCCCGTACCGCCCCGAAGCTACTGCAGTGCTATTAAAACACTCACATTACGACTTTACTCTAAACATATTACCTTAATAGTATTTTTATAATCATATTAATCAACAATAAGACTCTTAATTACCATATCACCATCGACCGAAACCTCAACCACCAAAACACCATTCCCTTTAGACCCGCCAACATAAAACTTGTATACTTTATATCCAGGTCTAGTTCGGGAGGAATTTACTATAGTTTTACCTCTAGTATTAAAACTTAAACCCTTACCAATACTTGATATTACTTCCTCTTGTTTGGAAACCCACTTTTCAACATTAGATATTTCCGGATCAGACCGAAAATAAATTTGAGATAACAGTTCCATCAACAGGGCAGATACAAAGAGTATGATTAATAGCTTTTTCATAGTACCTACCAGTTAGTATAGCTTCCAGCTTCAACTGATACCGAAACTCCAAATCGAGCCCCTCCCCCTGTTGACCCTTTGTTGAGCGACACAGAATCAGAAACGGAAGTATATCCTCCACCTCCCTCCGGATGAGTAACCCCATTACCTGTAGCAACAGTAGCATTGGCTCCGAGTTCAAATGGCCCTGCACCTATACCTGCTGAAGCGTTGAAGGTCGTTCGTGCAATATAACCTGATCCACACTCTTCTGCATGAGGTGATGGAGTACCGTAATTATCGTAGCTAGCACCACCTCCAATACCAACCCCTATTTTACCTAGCACTTCAAGGGTCCCATCCGAGTAAGCAATACTAACGCCTCCCCCTATTCCAAAGTAGGCTTCCATATTAAATGACCATAATCCTAACGAATCAAACCTGATTAGAGGGTTTGCATCGACATAAGAATACCCGTTCAATCCACCTAAAAGTCCAATTGGATCACTCTCCATATACCGCCCCATCGCAGGGTCGTAGTTACGGTAATAGTTATAGTACAGCCCTGTCTCGGCATCAAAATACTGTCCTGGAAAACGCAAATTGAACGTTAACCGCTCACCATCGCCATCGGGATCTTCATCGGCCAGGCTGTCGCCAAAGGGCCGTGGCTCCCAGCGCCACACCACTGCGCCCTGGCTGTCGGTCACGGTCGCGGGAGCGTTGAGCTGATTGGTGTGGATAAAGTAGATCTCGCCATCCAGCAGCAACGCCACCGGCATTGCTCCCATCCACACGATTTCTTGCCGGGCAAAGCCGCCGATGTCGTATTCGCCCAGCAGCTGTGGGCCGGCATAGACAAAGCGGGTTTCAGTTGTGACATCTATCCAGTTACCAAGGCGACAGTCTTTCGGCCGACCTGGGTCATCTTTTTCATCGCCGATCTGGGTCGCGATACAGGCATTGTCATGCCGATCGACCTTGCCATCCTGGTTCAGATCAGCCTGCAAGGGCGACTGCCCTGCACGAATGTAACCTTTCAGCTCGTGCAGATCCGCAGGCGTAACCCGTCCATCCCCATTGAGGTCGGCGGTCAGGCGATAGGACTGATGGCCCAGTTTGTAAACGCGCTGGCCGAAGGCGTTGTATTGATAGTGACCGATGAAGCCCGCATCCACAGTTGCCAAGCGGTTACGCGCATCGTACTGGTAGCCATGTCGACCATCGTGCAGAACATTGCCATTGTCGTCGTAGATATAGGAGCTATCACCCGCGGCAACAAGCCGGTTACTCGCCGGATCAAGCGAGTAGTACCGCGTGACATTATCACTACGTGCCACGGTCCGATTGCCATTGGGATCGTACTCATAGCCAAGATCAAAATCAGCAGACAGGGCAGTGCTCAGGCGCCCAAGGGCGTCATATCCATAGCTTTGATCCAGATTCCCGCCCTGAGTCGCCACGATATTGCCCACTTTGTCATAGGCTAGCTGGCGTACATCCGAGCCGGCATCAAAACGCTCGAGCCGGCCATTCGCATCGTAGCTTCGGCGGCTTTCCTGTCCGCTACCCCAGAGCCAGCCTTCGATAGCACCGAAGGCCGCATAGCGAATATTGTCCAGCACCGGCTGACCATTGACCCAGATCCCTGACAGCCGATTTTGATCGTAGACATAGTCCACAACCGCCCCTGAGGGGTAAATTACCTGGGCTAACTGATTGGCATCGTTGTAGCTGAAGCGAACACCAAGCTCCATGCCTTGGGGCGAAATCTGGGTTTTGCTGACGAGATTGCCGCCGACATCATAGGCCAGTGCCGTGGTGACGGCCTCTTCCCGCACCTCGGCCAGGCGTCCAATCCCGTTGGGCCCGGTGTCGTAGTGATATTCCACGGTCTGCCCGTCAGCGTAGGCGATTCGCGTCACGCGGTTGAGAGCGTCATAGTCATAGACTGTTGTCTGGCCGTTCGCATCGGTCTGGCCGATCAGGTTGCCGGCACTGTCGTAACGGTAAGCAGTTATGCCAGTATCGGGACTTCTTTGTTCGACAAGTTCACCGGTATAGCGGTCGAATCGGTACAGGGTCATATTGCCATTGGGGTCCGTGACACTGGCCAGCCGGTTGTCCACCGCATAGCCAAAATCAGTTTCCCCGCCCAGAGCATCCGTTTCCACCACTACGCGGCCATTTGAATCAAAACCTCTGCGCTGATCGCTGCCGTCTGCGCGCACGGTTCGGGTGATACGACGCTGCACATCCCGCTCCACTGAGGACAGGTTCCCAAGGCCGTCAACGCTGCTGGCCAAGGCTCCGTTGGCAAAGTAGCCATGCGCTTTCTGGTGGCCCGAGGGATCGATTTCGCTCAGCAGATTCTGCACGGCATCATATGCGTAGCTTGTCACATTGCCATAGCGGTCTTCACGCGCGACTAGGTCGAGGCGATCCCAGTCGACATACTCGGAGCTACCGTCCGGATACAGGGTCTGGATTCGTCGATCAAGCGCATCGTAGCGATACTCCAGCCGGTAGCCTGCGGCATTGGTTTCGCTGACAATGCGACCCAGTGCATCATGGCTAAAGCTAACAACCCTGTTGCCATTTGGGTCGATGACGCCGGTCAGATAGCCCTGATCAGCGTATTCATACTGTGTTACATGCCCCAGCGGATTGATCACCCGGGTCAGCTGCCCCGCCGAATTGTATTCATAGTGGGTTCGCTGTCCGGCAGAGTCCACGTACGTTAATGGCCGATGCTGGCTGTTGTAACTGAGCTGCGCCAGCGTCTCGTAACCGGAGGCACCCTTGCGCCTGATGCGAACGAGGTCGATCTGGTTGTCCGCATAATCGAATACCCGCTCACGTCCTTCAGGATCGATAATCCGGGTCAGGTTACCGAGCTCATTGTAGCTTTTGCGAGTTAACTGCGAGGTACCGTCAGGCAGCACGCGACCAATGATGGAGGGCTTGTCCAGGGTTCCTTCAGCCCCGGCCCAGCCTTGCCCCGGATAATTGAACCAGATCCGCCTTTCCAAGGGATCTTTCACACTTTCCAGAACGCTTGCTGTATTCGCTGTGTTGCTTCGCAGGTGATACCAGTGGCGAATGCGCGCTTGTGTATAGTCTCCCGCCGCACGCCGCATGGCCTCTTTATCCCAGTAGAAGGTATTTCGCCCATTGATATAGCGGTTAAAGAGGTTCATGCCCTCGGGCGTCGGTGAATCGCTGAAGGGAATACCGGATGCACCGTGCGCAAACTCCACCCGTTCTTTCTCGCCCAGGGGGTCGGTAATCTCAACCCAGCGAGTGGTGCCATTCTCGCCATAACTAAACGCGGTTGTGCCGTAGGGTGTATTCATGGCATTGACGAAGGTGCCGCTGTCGTAGCTGAAAGTGGAGGTCATGCCGATGGCATCGGTAATGCTGTTCAGGCGACCACTGGTGTCGTAACCGATGGCCGCACTGCGCCCGAACGGGTCGAAGATACCGGTAATCAGCAGCGGGTAAGACGAGCTGCCATAGCTGAATCGCGTGATTTGCCCCAGTGCATCCGTAACACTGTTCAGGCGCTGGCGGGCGTCGTACTGCAGTGTCACGGCATTCCCTGCAGGGTCGACGACCTCGGTCAGCATGACTCGCCGTGGATAATAGGTACTCTGATCCGACTGCGCGTACAGGTACCGGCTGCCATCCGGCATACGCCGCTCGTAACGCAATGGCATGGATGACACGCGCACGAGCTGAGCACCGGTGCGCTGCTCCGGCGCAAAGGCGCCGCTCCCTGCGTTATAGCCACCATAATGACGGCTTCCGCCACCCGGCAGGTAAATCATCACCCGGGCACCGGCTTGCTGTGGGTCGTCCTGCACGTAGGACAGCCAGTTGAAGGTCCATTTCTGTCCCAGGTTGGAAAAAGTAAACGTCGTTGGCTGATTGGCCTCACGCTGGCTGTAACTCAGCGTTACCGGCACGGCGGGTCCGACAGGCGGAGAATAGCCGACCGGGGTATCCCGAATATTCAGGCTGACCAGCATGGAATGGACGCGATAGCGCGGCATTCCACGCACATCCGCACAGGGGCTGTTACATTCGGTCAAGTCATCTTCCGATGTACTGTTCTGATCACTGCTCGAGGTATAACCGCGTCCTACCACCTGAGCGGCAACACTCGCTTTTACTGGCTGCCAGGGCATACTGCCATCAGCAGCGCTTAGCGCCAGGAAATAGCCGCTCGACTCTGCGTCCAGGGCCTCCTGCGAGATCCATAAATCCTGAGCAAAGGCCGGGTCCCTGACCTGATAGATTCCATCAGCCTGGCTGAGGATGGTGGCGTAATGCCCGACACGCCAATGCACCAGCGAGGGAACCGGGACCGGCTGCCCCGCAATACGTCGAACCGCGACCGCCCCTAGTCCCTGATCGGCGGCAAGTGCCTCCAGCTGCGCCAGAGTCGTGCCGTCCATACCCGCCTTGATACTGGCCTGGCCTACTCCATTACGTCCACCTGTAGACGTGAGCGCCAGCAAGGCATCAAGCGCGGCAATACCGCACCGCAGGGCACTCTCGGGATCATGCTGCATTTGCCAAAGCCCAGCACGTGCCATTGCAATACGCTCCGACGTCGCCCCCGTCTGCGGTGAGGGCGTTACCGTTGCAAGCAGGGCTTGCACGGTATCGCGATGGCCAAAGCGGGTATGCAGCTCAAGCAACTCCCCCAGCACCCGAGCCGCTACCGCCTTTTCCGCCGGAGTATCGGCGCCTTGCGCAGCAATTCGGGCCTGTTCCAGCAGGTGCAGGGCATCGGAGAAGTAACCCGCCCGTTCCCGTGCCAACGCCATATTCAGCAACAAGGATGCACGCCAGGATGAATCCGCAAAGCGGTTCAAATAATCCGACAGCGGCTCGATACGGACAGGACTGCCCATGGATGCATAGGCGGCAACCGCCGCTTCCATTGCAAGCCGCTCGCCGTGGGAAGCGGGTTCAAATGCGATCAGCGGTTCCTGAAAGACAGCGTAGCGCGACGCCTGGCTACTTTGACGCGCGCTGGCGTCAATACTCGCGCTACAAACATGAGAGATCATAAAAATGACAGATACGGCAAGAGCTCTGAAGTTTTTCCAGTCCATGGAAATTCCTCCGGTGCGAATAGCTAATCCACAACAATTCTATTTACTCATCAATCAATCCTTGATTGATTTAACAGGCAGATAAGTAATGATATCGATACGTCGAGCTGCGTCCGAAACAACTTGGCCATGATGATTAAGCGCAACACCGTCACTCAGCCGATAGATACCACTTGAATATCGCTGCGGACACTTTTCGTCCTCTGCTCGACAGAGCACGGCGATGCAGCCGAACAGGTCCCAGTAGGGGCGGCTGGTTCCTTGTGAATACGTAGGCTGGTTTTTCGCCGCGCCATAACTTGATTCATGAGGTCGGTAACGAACAAGATCACCCGCCTGGATTTTAATAGCGTCAAAGTCTTCGCGACCCATTAATAGCGTTATTTCCTCAACCCCAGACTGACTCGGTATTTCAACCGACACCATCTGGATCGACTGGGTAAACCTAGCCTGGTCATCGGGCAGAAGCGCCCAATACTCATTTTTCCTCGCCCAATCATAAACCGCTTTGGAATTTGTTTCGTCGGCAATGCGCCTGACAGTGCCCACAACAAGATGAGGATAGGATCCGTCCCCCTGCAGGCCACATCGAAAGCTTGCGCAGTCAAAAGGAACGCCATGGGCAGGCACTGCCAATGCGAAGATTAAAAACAGTAGTACTGACGATACCGCAGTAATAAAATTACAGTATTTATATCTTGGAATCATACTCATGAGTTAGCCTCGTATCCGTACGAGAACTTGACCGGCTACGTAATCACGAAACATAACCGATCGCTTACCATCCTTGGTAAGGCTTATATATAGGTGCCAAAAAAGAGGCTGTCAAATAACGTAAAACTGAAACAATCGTATTATAAATAAGCCCCGTAGCCCGGAGTTTCAGCGCGACAAACTAGTCCTGACGCTTGATTTACCACACAAAATGCAACTACCTGGCAATAGTTGCACGGCTCAATCCGCCCAGCCGCTGCCGATGGCGCGAAATGGCAGTTCCAGCCCGAGATCCGGCACTTTCTGTGCGACCCAGGCGGGGAAGGTATTGCTGTTGGGGCCGGGAAAGACGCGGTATTCATGTTTCCACGGATAGTCCCTGGCGGCCTGGTCCACCGCGGCAATCAGCGCCTCGACATCGTCGCCACGCCGATCCAGCAGCAGCTCGGGTTTGGCGCCGAACCAGTAGCGATCCGGTCGCGCCTGCGCTTCGATACGCAGTACCGGCAGGCCGCGGCGTTCGCGCCAGCCTATGACCTCGTACACCGTATAGTGCTCGGCATTGGCCGGTTTGGCGGCGATCCAGGTATGGATGGCAAACCAGCCGCGCCAGCCATAGGCGCTGGCGCCATAAACCTGCAGCACCGCCTCGGGCGTGCTGGCGGCATCCGGTGCCAGTCCGGACGAGGCCCGGCTGGCACTGCGCCAGTCGCCCTGACTGCAGCCGGTCAAAAGCAGCACGCACAACAACAGGTATCGGGTGTTCATCACAGCACGCTCCGGTATTTTCAGCCCAGTTCCTAATCCAGCCTTGCCTCGACCCAGCGACTCAGTCGCGTTACAGGGCCCGCCTCTCCCGTGACTTTCGCCTGCCCTAGCGCTTCTTCGGCCAGGCGGCGATAACGCGTACGCTGCACCGCTGTTTCGCCACGGCGGTACAACTGAGTATAGATTCGGGCCAGCTGACCGTGGGCATAGCCGCTGTCCGGATCGAGCGCCAGCGCACGCTGGTGCGCCTGCAAGGCCGGCTCGAACTGCGACAGCCGGTAATGCACAAACCCCTGCATGTTGTGCCCCCAGGCATCCTGCGGTCGCAGGGCACTGTACCGTTCGGCAAGGCCCAGGGCCGTGCGGTACTGCAGGAATGCATTCACCTGGTAAACCGCCGCATACTGCAGCGCTGCAGGCGCCACCGCTTCGCGGGCCAGCAGCCTGTCCAGCAGGGGCTGCACGAGATTGGGCCGCTGCGCCGTACTGATGCGCAGCCGCGCCAGTTCCAGCAGGCTGGCCTGATCATTCGGGTCGGCATGCAGGCGCTGCTGCAGCCGCTCCATCTCGCCGAGCACCTGGGCATCATCGCTGCAGCGGTACCGCAACGCCGGCACCGGTGGCATGTCCTTGCGGCTCGACAGGCCCACCCCCTTCAGCAGGCTCAGGTAGGGGTAGTCCCCGGCCGCGACATACCAGTGCGGCGCCGCGCCCATCACCACCAGGATACGCTGATGCACGATATCAAACTGCCAGCCCGTCGCCCCGCGACAGAACAGGAAGGGTGCATTGTTCCAGCCCTCGCGCTGGCCAAACCAGATCAGCGCATGGCCATCGTCCTGCAGCACCTCGTAGTCGGCCTGTTGCCAGTATGCCAGCGCCTGAATGACGCGGGGGTCCGGGTGCTGCGGGTCGCCCATCGCCTGACGGGTCATGGCGGTATAGATATCGGGCTCGCGGGGGCCCGACTTCCCCGCCCATTGACGCAGCATCGACTGCCAGGCTTCATCCGGCGTCGCGGCACCGGCTATGCCCACAGCGCCAGACGGCAAGTGTGTCGCCACCGCGGGCTTTGCCCTGGCATCATTGCGATAAGTTTCCAGGTTGCGCTGGGCGCCGGCGCCACCGCTGAGCAATGCACTGTCAGCCTGGGCGATGGCAGCCAGATCCGCGCTCAGCGGCTGCAGCTGCGCCCGCGCCTCGATTTCCTCCATCACGGCGATCAGCCCGGTGCCCAGGTCATTGGCACGGTAGTAGGCACCCAGTTGCAGATCTTCTATATAGCCACTGAAGGCGTCGGTAAACAGCGGTTCGAGGGCATAACCCACTTCGAGCCGCGCCTGCTGGCGGCTGTCGATCAGCAACAGCAGCAGGCCGCGACCACCGGTATCAGCGCCAATGCGCCAGCGATTCATCAAGTCTGCCGCCAATGTATCCAGGCTGTAGCCCGGTGGCAGGTCCGCCAGGGTTACGATCAAGGCCTCGATACCGTGCTGCTGGCGCAGGGCATCCAGGTAGCGCTCGGCACCTTCACGGTAATGCTCAAGACGACCACCGTAGTCGAACAGGTACTGGCCCGCCCTGGGCCTGGCATCCAGGTTGAATTCAGCTAGCGGTGCAAAAGCCGGCGCGACCCGGGTGGCGCGGTGCTGCATCCAGAGCACGCCCAGAGCGCCAGCGATCAGCAGGAACAAGGCGATCAGCAGCAGAACACCTCGCAGCCGAACGGGCCTGGCCACAGTGCCTTACTCCTCGCGCGCGAAGGCATCACGAATGCCTTCGCGGGACAGCGCCTGCGCCTCGAAATAGGGCTTGAAGCGAAAACCCGCCAGGTTGCCCACCAGGTTGGCGGGAAAGGTCTGCAGGCGGGTGTTGTAGGCGCGGGCAAACTCGTTGTAGTGGCGCCGCTCGATGGCCACCCGGTTTTCGGTGCCTTCGATCTGATCCTGCAGGGCACGGAAATTCTGTGACGCTTTCAAATCCGGGTAAGCCTCAACGGCCAGCAGCAGCCGCGACAATGCCGACTGCACGTCACTCTGGGCCTGTTGCACGGCACGCAGCTGGGTCTCATCCGGCGTGCCCGTGGTGTCGCTGGCGTCCATGGCACCCAGCGCGCGGGCGCGGGCTTCGGTCAGGGTCGCCAGGGTTTCACGTTCGTGATCCATGTAGGTCTGTACACTGTCGATCAGCAGCGGTACCAGGTCGAGCCTGCGCTGGTACTGGTTTTCGACCTGGGCCCAGCCGGCATTGACCTGTTCCCGCGCGCCCACCAGGCCGTTGTAGAGCCAGGCCAGCAGCGCCGTTACCAGCGCCAGTACAATCAGGCCGAAAGCCCCGTAAGACATCGATACCGTACGTTGCATGGTGTCACTCCTTTCCTGATCCAGCCGGCCCAGATCAACCGGACGATTTGCGATATCGGCCTCCTGTACGGAAGTCGCCAGATCACCGGCGTCATTGGCATGCAGCCAAACGAACGCGATCACCAGCAACAGTACCGGCAGCAGCCACAGCCGCCAGTGGCCGCGCCGCATAGCTGCCCGCGGTGCCCGCGATGTCTGGCGGGCCGATTCGGCCGCTGTGCCTGACCATAACCGCCGCAAGCGCGCCGCCTCTGCAACCGTCAGCTTGCCCTCACGCAGCAGGCGTTCGATATCTGCATCCTGGTCGTTCATGCTGCGCTCCCCTCAAGGGCGTCGAGCAGGCGCAAGCCTTCGTTGGCCGAGACTTCACCCTGCTCGATTGCCGTCAGAATTTCACGCTTGCGGCTCTCGTCCCGCTGCAGCTCCAGTTGCAGGCTGTCGATCAGCTTGTCGAGCCGGCTGCGCACCGTGGGATAGGACAGCCCCAGGCGCTCCTCCATCTTGCGCAGATTGCCGCCGGCCAGAATCAGCTGCTCGGCAAAGCGCCGCTGCTCGGCATCCAGCCGCGCCAGACGCGGGCGATGGAAGTCCCCCTCGTACCCCAGGCCGCAGTCTGCACAGCTGAGCCGGGTGATCCTCAGCGCGCCACCACAACACAGGCAGCGGGCTGGATTTGGGACCGGCGCCTTTTCTGCTTTCATCAACATATCTCAACAAAAAGCTCACTAATAATAAGAATAGTCAAAAAAATGGAAGGCGAAACCTTGTAGATACTAAAGCCAGCAATCCTGACAACCTGAGGCATGGCAAGAGGCCTTGGCGGCTCGACACGGCAGTTCGGCAGCTTGGACGCTATCGGAACCACGCAGCGCCCGACGAGGCGCAGCCGCCACCTCTGTTTCCAAAAAAAGGCGGTGCCGATGGCACCGCCTTGGTGTTGATTTCATCCTGGAACCTGCCTATTTCTTGGGTCCCTTGCCTCGGCCACCTCCCGGGCCACCGCTGTCACCGGTGCTGCCCTGAACCACCATCAGCAGTTCATCTTGGTTGTTGCCTGGGTTCGGGTCTAGCGTATCGCTCGTCAGATCAACCACATTGGTGATCTCGCCAATGCTGCCCTTGGCCGTTACCTGGATCTCGAACCCTACACTCTCACCAGCCAGCAGCGTATCGATCGAACAGGTCACTTCGTGCGCTCCCTTGTTATAGCTGCACTCCTCGGACACAAACTGCACCACCAGCTTCTTCGCGGTGGATGGCAGCGTATCGACAACCAGGACATTCTGCGCATCGGACGGGCCGCCGACACCGCAGACCTGCGGATCGTCGACCGAACAACCCGCAATGTTGTGCACAGCGATGTAATAGAGGATGGTGCCGGACGGGTTGCCGGTCGGGAAATTGCCGGTCTTGTCGACCCAGAGATCGGCTTCGGCGTTCACCAGCGTATCGATCGAGATGGCATCCGCTTCCACACCCTCTTCAAGCACCGAGGCCGTATTGGTCAGGGTGGTGCCATGGGGTACCGAGGCATGCACCAGCACATCGATGACCACCGTCAGCATCTCGCCGGGATCCAGATCACCACCGGTGCAGGTCACTGTATTGGCCGCTTCGCTGCAGTTGGCGGTACCTTCCGTTACCTGGGCGTCAATGAAGCTGACACCAGCCGGCAGCGTATCGACGATATCCACCATGGTCGCGGTTGAAGGTCCGTTGTTGACCACCGAAACACTGTACTGAAGCTCGGCGCCTGCCAGCACCGGGTCCGGCACATCCAGCTTGGTGATCACCAGATCCGACTCGGCGTTTACCAGGGTACTCACGGTGACGTTGTTGTTGGAGGTATCCGGATCCGCCGTGCCGCTGACAACCGAGGCATCGTTATGCAACAGCCCGGTGGTATCCGGAAACACCAGTACCGTCACCGTCATTTCCACCTCGCCTGAGCTTGCCAGGTTACCAAAGTCGCACACCGTCGGTGACAGGGCATCGCCCGGCTCACCTGCATTACAGGATGCCGCCGGTACTATGGACACGACGCTGACACCCGCGGGCAGCCAGTCCCTGACCACCACGCTGCTGGCCGTGGACGGCCCGTTGTTGGTTACCGTCATGGTGTAAACCAGTTCGGTACCGGCAATCACCGGGTCCGGCGCATCGGACTTGCTCAGCGACAGATCCGCAGACGCGGCAAAAGACAGGGCCCCGCTCGCCTGGTTGTTGCCGATATTCGGGTCGGGTGTATCACTGCTCGCCGTGGCGATATCATTGATGTCCCCGGCAGCGTCCGCACTCACGACAATGGTAACAGTGGCGCGGTCACCCGCGTCCAGATCAAAGCCGTTGCAGGTCACATCAATATGCTGATCGACGTTGTTTTGGCTGGCGGGCGAGCAGGTGCCCAGGTTGTCGAGATTGGCGTTGGTGCCGGTGCTCGACACCGAAGCGCTCACCAGGTCGAAAACGCCATCACTGTCGATGCTGTCGATCAAGGTCACACTGCGGGCAGCCGAGGGCCCTGCATTGTCGATATAGATAAAGCAGGTGCCATTGCCGCCGGCGGGCACCGCCGAAGTGTCTGGCTTGCACTGCTTGGAGACCACCAGATCGGCGGATTCCAGCACAAGGGTCGATGCCATATCGGTATTATTGCTTGGGTCATCATCCGGCTGCTCGGCCTCGACACTGGCTTCGTTGAACAGTGACGTGGGGCCATCATTGAGCGCGGCCAAGTCGGAATCCACCTTCACAAGCATATCGAACTGCTTGCTGTCGCCGACCGGGATATCGCCGAGACTGCAGGTCAGGGTACCCGCCGGCGCCTCAACGCAGCTATCGGTATCGGTCTGGTAGGCAACACCTTCGGGCAGCACATCGGTGACGGTCACGCCGGTGGCGACGCCGGGGCCGAAATTGCGTACCAGGAAGTGGTAGGTCAGGTATTCGCCGGCGATGACCGGGTCCGGCGAGTCGGTCTTGCTGATCGACACATCCGCCCTGGGATCGCCTATGTTGAAGGTCATTGCGGCCTGGCATTCGGAAAAGTTCGCCGCCCGTACGGTGGTATCCGCCGGGTTACCGCTGTAAAGCAGCGAATGCGGATTGCTGCCCTCGTCCCACAGCTGGTTATTGGTGCTGCCCGGGAAGGGGTCGCCGGCATCAGAGGATTTGCCGTCCATATCCAGCTCGGCCAGCCCGTCCGCCTGCTCCAGATCCACCAGGCGGTGGTTCACGGCATCGTGCCCTTCCAGCTTGTTGTTGGTTCTGGCTTCATCGATATGCCAGATCAGGATACCGCAACCCGACAGGCCGATATCAAAGCCTGAGTTCTGCCTATTTTCCAGCAGGAAGTACTCACCCGAACCGCCGATTTCGACACCGTCGGGGTTGTCGAGCAGACGGATCACATCGTCGGTATCCGATGCCTGGCCCAGGACCACTTCACCGCTGAAACCGGTCATGTCGGCCGGTGTGGTCCAACCCTCGTAGGACTTGCTCCAGGCATCGTAGTGAGGCGGCGTATCCGACAGGTTGACGGTGCTGATGTACTGGCTCGCCATGGCGCTCCATTTGTTGATGCCAGGCGAGCTGTCGTCGGTATCGTACAGATCCGGAATGCCCAGGGAATGCCCGAACTCATGGGCGAACAGTCCGATGGTCTGCATTTCATCGCAGACGAAATCCGAAATCCCGTAGGTAATCTCAGACTGGATAATAAAGCGGTTTACGTCGACACCGTCGCTGGTGGCGTAATCACTTCCAAGACCGGACGAATGCGGCCAAAGGTCGCCATCAGCATCGGCATCGCAGCCGTCATGGGCAGCGCCGCCAGCGAAGATAATGCCGATCACATCGACCTTGCCGTCACCATCGTTATCAAACTGGGAGAAGTCTACATCGATGTCTGCCAGGTCAACCGCATCCTTGATCAGCTCCTCGTCTCTGTCCATGTCTTCTTCGTCGTAATAATCCTTGGTATTGGGCAGGGTATAGCAGGCGCCGCCACCGGCGACGGTCCCGACCATGTTCAGCTTGCCGTAGGAGATCTCCCTGAAGTAATCATCCAGATCCCCGGGGCCCGTGGCACCGCCACCAAAGAGGTTGTTCTGCATCTGGGCATCGGTGTAACTGCAGGCCTCGTCGGAGAATTCCACCATGATAAACAGCACCTTGGTGTTGCCGATACCGAAGGGCGGCGGCACATTGGATGACGGCACGCCCAAAGCCGATGCTCCGGCGGCACTGCGCAGGTCATTTTGCACCGCTGCACTGGGGCGCAGATGGGCGCTGGCCGGGGCGGGCCCCGACCCAAGACTAAAGCCACTGGAGGTCAATCGCCCGTCGCTGTCCTGCACTGCATACTCCCACATGCCCGTTGCGGAGTTATGCAGCACGGTAAAACCGTCCGTGGACTCCCAGCCATGCACGTATTCGTCCCCCCACAGCCGCAGGGTGACTTCGGAACCATCCGCCTGGAGGAAAGTCTGCCTGACATCCGGCGCAGCGGGTGCCGCATAGACGCCGGTCAGTGTCAGTAAAGACAGGCCGAAAACCATCAGAAGCCTGAGTATTCTTGTTCGATCAAGGAACTTCATAGTGGTGCTCCTTATTCTCTTTTATTTTTCCTCTCGTTCCCGGCCCATGGTCTTTTCAGGTATTCCTGCATCAGGCATAACATCTAATGTGATGGAATCTGCGTTAATACTCGTTACGGTAAAGACATAACCGAAAACCCGTTTCCTGCGTGCTTTTCTGTGCGCCTGTTCCGGCATATTTCCACTAAATCGGTATTTTACGGTTTCCTCCTGGTTTCCCATTCTGAGTCGCAAAAGCGCACCCAGCGGGCAGTCATGACAATCCTCTTGAGGCCCTTTTATTGCTATCGCGGTTACCTCTATCGCGGTGCCTTGCAGGGATACCGTTTGACCCCGCTGAAGATTAAGCACCTCTGGCAGAGGCTGATTCTCAGGATCCGAAGCGAATACCTGCAGCGCGCAGAAAAGGTAACAGAGCAGGATAAAAAGCCACCTGTAACGCCCGGGATACCCGAGTGGGCCCAGGGGAAGCGCAAATGCCTTGCCCCGCATATTCCCGACGATCAAACCCTGACTCCGGCGCCACCTATGGCCGGGCTGAGACCAACCTCGACAGGGCGCTGTCGCTATAACGCGCAGCATTGCAACCCGTTTCGGTACAGAGTACCCAGGCGATTCCCGGTTCCAGCCTCGCCGTCGCAAACGAAGAAGCATGCCACCTGCCTCCCTTAAATATTCTGCCAGCGGGTTTCCCGACCCCACTAATCACCACTGAGTTATTAACCCGGAGGAAAATATACCGGCCTGTTTATAGCGCTCTGCGCAAGCGTGCAACAACGAAGAACACATCAGTAATATTTAGCCAATGGCAGAGCGCTGTCGAATACCCCAAAAAAGTTGACAAACCGGACAGTTCCTTTCGCGGCAATGCAAATAAAATCAACCACCTCCACGTATATAGATCACGAAAGTCAGCATATTTACCCAGTTTCCCGGACAAACCTGTATCACATCCGAAACAGAATGATGAATTTTTTCAATACACTACTTATCTGTAATGCAGAATTGACATCTTTAGCGGATAAAAAAGTTCTATTCATTAAAGCTGTCTCTTCTATGCAACAGCTGCATGCAGAATCACGCGCGCCGAAGATAAAGGTGAGAGGCCATAGTGCACCCTGCTCGATACTCCCGGTGCTTCACTGCCAACAGGCCACGACAAAAGTAGAGCCCCTCCCGGCACAGCTGCACCTGTTCACTTGTCGCCGTGAATCTGCTGCACTGCAGCTCGCACTACACTGATACAGCGCGTCCGCCGCAAGCCCCGGGAGGAACAGTGGAACCTGCACACACAACCATCAAAGACACCCGCAGCCCGTCGTCCGTTGTTCAGGAGGCGAACGCCGGCACCCTGCTGCAGGCGCGCAACCTGGGCCTGCAGGGCGAGGGGCGCTGGGTGTGGCGGCGGCTCGACCTGGCAATCACACCCGGTGAGCGGGTTGGGCTCACCGGGCCTTCCGGCAGCGGCAAAACCGCGCTGATGCGCATTCTGGCCGGACTCATGCCTGCCACCGAAGGCGATATCCTGCTTGAGCAACGCGCCCTGCCGCACTGGCCGATGCCGGAGTATCGCAGCCGTATCGGCTACCTGGCGCAGCGACCGGAGCTGGGCGACGGCGCTACCGTGGAAGCCGTGCTGAACGCCCCCTTTACCTACCGCAGCCGCCGTCATCAAGCCTATCCGCGCCAATGGATTGAGCAGGCGCTTGAAACCCTGGGGCGCGACAGCAGCTTCCTGCAACGCCCTGTGGCCTCGCTTTCAGGGGGTGAACAGCAGATTGCCGCCCTGTTGCGGTTGCTGGCATTGCAACCTTCAATAGTGCTGCTGGATGAACCCACGGCGGCGCTGGATACAGGCTCGACCCGGCAGCTGGAGTCCCTGCTGGACGCCTGGCAGCACGCAGCCCCTGATCGCAGCTGGCTCTGGACCAGCCATGACGGCGCTCAGCTCGAACGCATGAGCACGCGAACCCTGGCACTGCCATGGAACCCCTGATCACCGAGGAGTACTACTCCCTAAGCCTGGCCCAGGTTGGACTGGCGGCACTGCTGTTGCTGGTCAACGTTGCGCTCTCGATCGGCCTGCAGCTGGGGCTGACCCGCTCGCTGCTGGTGGCCAGTGCCCGCATGACGGTGCAGCTGCTGCTGGTTGGCCTGATCCTGGAATGGGTGTTCGCGTTGCGCGCCCCGCTGCCGGTACTGGGCATCGCCCTGGTGATGGCCACCCTCGCCGGAGTGACCGCCGCCGGCCGCACCCGGCTGCGCTTTGCCGGCATGTATTGGGACAGCCTGCTGTCTGTCCTGGGTGCCGCCATGCTGGTGACCGGGGCGGCGCTGGCGGGCATCGTTCGGGTCGAGCCCTGGTACAACCCGCAATACCTGATTCCCATGCTCGGCATGGTACTGGGGAACATTCTTAACGGTATCAATCTGGGGCTCGACCGTTTCACCACCTGCCTGTTCGACCGCAGCGCCCTGATCGACAGCCGCCTGGCGCTGGGGGCCACCCGCTGGGAAGCGGCGCGCAGCGAGATCCGCGAAGCACTGCATACGGCCCTGACCCCCGCCATCAACAGCATGCTGGTCATGGGCGTGGTCAGCCTGCCCGGCATGATGACCGGCCAGATCCTGGCCGGTGCCGCCCCCACCGATGCCGTGCGTTACCAGATCGTGATCATCTTCATGATCACCTCGGCCGCGGCCCTGGGCTCACTCGGTGCCATCCTGCTGGCCTACCGGCGCCTGTTCAATGCCCGCCACCAGTTTCTGAAGCAGCTGCTTGAGAAACGCTAAGCGTCATAGGCATCGACGGCTGGGGAAGTACGCCGCCCCGCACTTCTATGGATATAACCACAAAGCCTATTGCGACAACCGAGCCGCGCCCGGTGTGTCGGCTATAACTAGAACGGCTCTGCCTCTATCCATGAGCCAAGTATCCATCCTCTTAACCCGCAAACCAAGGAGCCACATTATGGCTGTTCGAATTGGTGACGAAGCGCCGGACTTCAGTGCAGACACCACCGAAGGTACCCTGCAGTTTCATTCCTGGATCGGCGACAGCTGGGCCATCCTGTTTTCCCACCCCAAGGACTTCACCCCGGTATGCACCACGGAACTCGGCTATATGGCCAAGCTCAAGCCCGAGTTCGAGCGACGCAACTGCAAGGTTATCGGCCTGAGTATTGACCCGGTCAGTGACCACCACGCCTGGATGGGCGATATCGAGGAAACCCAGGGCTGCGCCGTCAACTACCCGATGATTGGCGACCCGGACCTGCATGTCGCCAAGCTGTACGACATGATTCACCCCAATGCCAGTGGCGACAAGGCGCGTACCGCCGCCGACAACGCCACCATTCGTTCGGTGTTTCTGATCGGGCCGGACAAGAAGGTCAAGGCCATGCTCACCTATCCCATGAGCACGGGCCGCAACTTCGACGAAGTGCTGCGCCTGCTCGACTCCTGCCAGCTCACCGCCAAGCACAAGGTGGCCACGCCGGTGAACTGGAAACAGGGCGAAGACGTCATCATCGTGCCGGCGGTCTCCGATGCCGACGCCAAAGCCAAGTTCCCCGACGGCTGGAAGGCGCCCAAACCCTACCTGCGTATCGTGCCGCAGCCAAAGTAGTGCCAGGCGGGCGATGGAGCGGCCGGCCGCGTTATCCGCCTCGCCATCGCCAGCTCATTTAGCCTGCGCACAGACGCCTCAAGACCAACTCCGGTTGCCCGCAGCGGGCCAATGTGGTTGTATTCATGCTCGCCGAAGAAAACACGTGCCCGATATGCCTCGGGGTAGCGCGCAGGATCGATTGCCAACCTGCACCTTGCCTTTCCCGATCGCAGGTCGCTTACCACTAGAGAAACATGATGGATCAACAAGTTAATCTCTGCCTGGGTGGCGATCTCGCCAACTTGCACAGTCTTGGCTGGATTGCCACCGACCTGCACCGGCTGATCGAGCTGTCCGACCTGCTGGCATCCGGCGACCTGGAGCCGCTTGAGCGCTACTTCGGCCCCCAGGCTCGCCCGTCCAACCGCTATAAAAGCTTTACCGCCAACGGCCACCGCCCGCTTGCCGACATCAGCCTGCAGGACGATGGCCGGCTGGCGCTGAACATCCCCAATCTCAGTGTGGCCGGCGCCATTGTCATGCCACTGGTGCAGAGCGCCGTGACCAGCCTGCTGAAAAAGACCGATACCCCGGCGGAGTTTCGCCTGACACCGGCAGACCCGGGCCTCAAGCGCGTAATGCAGGCGTACGAGCGGGGTGATTTTGGCAGCGGCAACGATGGCTGCCAGACCCTGGCCTTCGTGCTGACAGAGCTGAACTACGAGGTGGGTTTTCTGTCTCGCCATGCCGAGCTTATCGAGCACTCCGTAAGCCGTTACGCCACGCGCATTGCCCGCACCATTCGCAAACAGCTGCGCGCCTGAGCTGGCGCGTCGCCGGGTCATCAGCCTTCACCGCAGCAGGACTCAGGGAGCACGGCCTTCAGCCCGCTCGCGCAGCTGCTGTGACACCGTTTTGGGCTTGTCACGCTCATAACGCCTGGTGGCTTCGCGCCGGCTCCTGATCTCGCCGATACGCTCGCGCCGGTCATAATCCCGCAGGCGCTGCGAGCGGCTGCCAAGCGTATCCCGCCTGCGCTCCCGATCCGGAACCTCCGCCACCGCATCGGGCTCCGCCAGGGGCCCGGGCGCTGCGCTTGCCTCCTTGCCAGGCACGGGCAGCACCTCACAGGGTTCAGCTGCCCCCGGGTCACAATCCGGCTCGGCCGGCCTGGCCGGCGGCATCGACACCACCGATATTCGCCCGGGACGCACTTCCTCGACCTCCACACCCACCGGTGGCACGCCACTGAAATGCAGCACACCCCGGTCATCCCGCCAGCGGTAAATCGGGTCTGCCATTGCAACAGACCCCACGCATACCAAAAGCGGCCAGACACACCATCGCCACAAAGCCATGATCCTGCTCCCGTTGCCGGCCCCTTTCGGAGCCATCTGCAGCATTCGACCGACAGGCGCTGGCAGGGTTGCATCGGCGGCCCCGCAAGATGCCGCCAGGGCCAAAACAGCTAAGCGGTCAGTCCCAGCACCCGCTCAAGGCAAGCGCGCATCACCCGGGCATCCGCTTCGATACCACTCCAGTAACGAATTGCGATGCGCCCCTGGTTCACCAGCATCCCGAGGCCATCCAGCACCCTGCAGCCACGCGCCTCGGCGGCCCGGATCAGCGCCGTGCGCGGCGGATTGGGAATCGCATCGGCCACCACCAGGCCTGGGCGCAACGACGCCAGATCGATATCCGGGCAGGCCTCCAGGTCCGGGTAAAGCCCAATACTGGTAGCATTCACCAACACATCGGTGCCGGCAGGCACCGCAAAGGTACGATCCCAGGGCACGAAGTCCGCCCTGGCAGGCGTCTTGCTGTTTATCAGGTGTGCCAGTGCCTGGCCGCGCCCCGGATCACGATTGAGCACCCAGATCCGTGCCACACCGGCCAGCGCCAGCTCCACCGCCACGGCCCGGGCTGCACCGCCGGCCCCCAGCAGCACCACCGTCTTGCCTGCCAGATCCAGCACCGGTGCCAACGACTCGACAAAACCCTGGCCATCCGTGTTCTCGCCCTCCAGGCGATCCCCACGACGCACCACCGTATTCACTGCGCCAATAATACGCGCCGACTCACCCAGCCCATCCAGATGCTCAATCACCGCCACCTTGTGCGGAATCGAACAGTTAAAACCCGCCCAGCCCATCGCCCGCGCACCGAGCACCGCCGCCCCGAGATCCTCTGGCGCCACCTCGCAATTAATGTAGCGCCAGTCCAGCCCATGGTGACGGTACGCCGCCTCCATCATTGCTACCGTGGGATTCTCCGCCGACGGCCGTGAGAAAGACCCGGTCAGTTCACTCAGAAAATTAGCACTCATTACAGGCTCCCAATGGCAGATGAACGAGGGTGCCGGACAGGAGCGTTGCTGTCAGCGCCGCCCGGCTCCGAATATTGCACGGGTTCCATGCTAACAACCTGCCCGCACGAACCGATTTCAATTGTTGCAGGCAGAGAATGCTGGGGCAGTATTAGCAGCCTGCGCGGAATCATGAACAACCTGCATGGCAGAGCCGGTATCGCGCTCGTTCTGGTCCGGATGCGGTGAACCTTTCAATACGCCCGGTACGACCGCCCAGAAAGTCGAGGTGCCAGGCAGTGGCATTTTCAGCTTCGGTACAGTGGCCGTCCAGTCGCCTCGGGTTCTACACTGATCGGTATCGGTACAGCAGGAGTTCCTTCATGCCGCGCTGCAGCCTTGCCCTTGTTCTGATGCTGTTCCTGGCCAGCCAGGTTCAGGCCGGCGTGTACAAGTGCGAGGGGCCGGATGGCCGGATCAGCTTTTCCGGCAAGCCCTGTGCGCAAGAGAAGCGGCAGCTCGAACACCGGCTTTCAGCCGAGGAACGCCGCCTTGCAGAGGACGCTGAAGAAGCAGAGGCGCAACGCCGGCAGGCCGAAACGGCCGAAGCACCGCAGGATGCGTACAGCCGGCTCATGCAGCGGCTCGCCGGGCAGGTCTACCGCCGGGCGGGGCCGGTGGCCGAACCGGACACCGCGCTGCAGCCCGAACCCGTGCCGGGCACAGTGCCCGAGGTCGACAACCTGGTGGAGGGGCTGGTTCACAGGATGGAGCAGGGGCTCACTTTTGAGGTCGAACCCGGCAGCAGCTTCGATCCGGTAAGCAACAGCCCAGGCGATGCCTCGGTGCAGCAGGTCGCCGCCTACCTGGCCGCCAACCTGTACAACCCCGCCTCGCTCGAGGTCATCGAGTGGGGCCCCGTGCTGAAGGTGGTGCAATTCAACCCGCAGGATTTCAGTTCCTGGAAGGAGTACCGGGTCAGGCTCAGGTTCCAGGCCAAAAACGGCCTCGGCCACTTTGTTCCGCTCGACCAGGTGTTCATTATCAGCAGCGATGCAAGCGTGCAGCGGGTAACGGATTTCGATGGCCGCCCGCTGCAGGATTATTGAGTCTCCAAAGTGGCCGCGGCGATTTGTCAGCGCCGGCGATTATTAACCCGGGTTAGTCTATGAAACGCGGATGTTTCATCATTGAGCCTTCCGTTGAAATGAAGAGCCCAATGCGAACCCCATCCCTTCACCCGAGGGAATCCAGCACGTACACGCACGTGCGCCCATGCTTGAAGGATGAAAAGTGTGGAGTGATTGACAAATCAGGGAGGGAACCTGTTTGCCAGCAGGTTAATAAACGCTCAACCAGTCCCGACGCCGAAATCGCGAGCCATGACACTTGTCGAGCTAAGTACTGTTCGCTATTCGCGTGCCCCGAAGGCATCGCGCCATTCCTCCAGGGCCAGGCTGCGCTTCATCCCATCCGTCAACACCAGCAGCGACACGCCCAGCGGGACAGGCCGTAGCGGACTGTTGTTGGACAGCCGTAATTTCTGGGCGCCGGTCTCGCCCGAGACTTCTTCGCGGATGGGATACAGGCTCGACTGGTCTGCCAGTATCTGCTGGCCCTGCAACGACAGCATGAAGTCGAGAAAGCGTTGAGCGTCCAGGGTATTTTCGGCCGCCCTGGGAATAAAGGCACTGCGCATGATGACCGTGGTGTAGTCGCTGGGCATGATCACGTTCAGCACCGGGTACTGCCGCGCCCAGGCATGGGCATAGGAGCCCAGCACGTTGTAGGCGATAACGATCTGGCCCTCAGCCACCTGCTGCAGCATGGCGGCACTGCTGTTGAAGAGCCGGGCGTCATGCAGGCTGAAAGACTCCAGCAGGCGGCCGTTGCTGGCGGTGCGCAGATTGTCGTGAGACCAGACCAGGTAGCCAAGACCAACCTTTTCGATATCAAAGGTGCCAATGCGGCCGCGTACCTGGTCCCCCTTGCGCCGGATCAGGTCGATCAGTTCAGCGCGGCTCGAGGGCAGCGTTTCGTTGTCCAGAAAACCGCTGTTGATCACCATCACCGCCGGCTCGTAGGTGATGCCGAAAATCTCGTTGCGCCAGCGAGCCCAGTCCGGCAGCGCCTGCGTCTGCGCCGAGCGGTAGGCCTGGGCATGGCCATCGTTGACCAGCTTGAACTGCAGGTCCATCGCCGAGCTCATGACCAGGTCCGGTGCGCGCGGCAGCTGCGCCAAAAAGCGGTGGTACAGCTCCTGGGTACCGAACTCGCGGTACAGCAGCCGCACCGACGGATACGCCCCCTGGTAGGCCTGCAGCAGGGGGGCGATGGCCGCGTAGTCGGCGCCACCATAAATCTGTAATACCGCGCTTTCCTGCTGCCTGGCGGGCAGTTCCCACAGGGTGTCGGCCTGCGCGGAACCAAGCAGCGAAAGTAACAGCCAGCCCGGCAGCAGGGCGGCGATCCAGGGCAAGCGCATCAGGGGACACTCCGGCGGTGAAAGCGTACCGTAACCACCAGGCCCGCGGGCTGGTTGTCACTCAGTTTGAGGGTGGCTCGGTGGTAGCTTGCCACCTCCTTGGCAATGGCAAGCCCAAGGCCCGAGCCGGTACGGCTGTTGCCCGGGCTGCGGTAAAAGCGCTCGAACACCAGTGGTTTTTCGGCATCGGGTATGCCCGGCCCGGCATCGGCTACCGCCAGGCTGACATGGCCCGCGCTCTGGTGCAGCTCAATGCGCACCTCGCTGCCCGGGTCGCTGTAACGAATGGCGTTTTCCAGAATGTTCTGCACCATCTGGCGCAACGCAAAGGCATTGCCCTGCACCCAAACCTCGCTGTCGCCCTCAAAGCCCAGTTCCACACCCTGCTCCAGCGCGGGCAGCGCCAGCTCGCGGCACAGCTCCAGCACCAGCGTATCCAGCGCCACCGGCTGCATCTGCTGGCTGCGCAGGCGATGGGCCAGCACCGCTTGGTTGAGCAGCTGATTGACGGTATCCGTAAGGCGATCCGCCGACTCCAGCACCCGCCCCAGCTGGCGGCGGCGCAGACTGGCATCGTCTTCGTCCAGCGCATTCTGCGCCTGGGAGCGAAGGCCAGCCAAAGGCGTGCGAATCTGGTGTGCCGCCTCGCTGGTAAAACGCTGCAGCCCATCCAGGGTGCCGCCAAGCTGCTGCATGAAATGGTTGATAGTACCCACCAGCTTGGATATTTCCCGCGGCACGGCCACATCCAGCGGACTCAGGTCCACCGACGAGCGCGTAGACAGCGCCCGGTTGAGCCGCTCCAGCGGGCGCAGCGTCATCCAGATGCCAACCGACACCAGCAGCAGCGCCACGCCAAACAGCAGCGCGATCAGCTGCAGTGCCCGCAGGCCGATATCATCGGCGAGCGCCGTGCGGGCCAATACCGTCTGGCCAACCTGGATCTGCACGAAGCCACTGAAGTCGGTCTCGGTCAGCAGCCGTTCGAGCACCAGAAAGCGCACGGCTTCACCCCGGTAGTCAGCATCGAAAACCTGCGTTCTGAAGCCATCGCCGGCAGTGCCACCACTGCTGTCGAGCACCCTTTCCTCCCCCTGCCGGGCCGGGGGCCTGGGCAGGTCGGCATAGCCGGTAATGTGCTCACCCCCCGGCCCGCCTATGCGGTAGTAGACGCGATCATCCGGCGCCAGTGCCAGGGTTTCGAAGGCGGCGCGGGGCAGGTCCGCCACCAGCTTGCCGTGGCGCAGCGAGATCTGTTCGGCGATCTGCAGGGCGGCGCCATTTAACAGGCGATCGTAGGACAGTTGTGCCGAGCGCTGGGCGTAGCTCTGCGCTGCCCGCACCGCCAGCAGGGATACAATCAGCAACAGCAGACCGGTTACCCACAGCAGCTTGCGCCGGATCGACCAGCGTGCCAGTTCAGGCAGGCGCATTTTCGACCACATAGCCAAGCCCCCTGAGCGTGCGTATCTGCACCGAACTGTGCGTGAGTTTCTTGCGCAGGCGCGCCACATACAGCTCAATCGCATTGGCGCCCGGCGTTTCATCAAAGCTGTACAGGTGATCCAGCAGCTCTTCCTTGCTCAGCACCCGGCCCTGGTGGCTCAGGAATATTTCCAGCAGGCGAAACTCGCGCTGCTTCAGCGCCACCGGCTCACCGCCCACCGTTACAGTGCAGGCGTGACGGTCCAGCTCGGTATTGCCCAGGCTGAGCCGATCCTGCGCCTGGCCCTGGCTGCGCCGCAGCAAGGCCCGACTGCGGGCCTCCAGCTCGCCAAAATCGAACGGCTTGGTGAGGTAGTCATCGGCGCCCAGGTCCAGCAGGCTGATGCGGTCTTCGATCTGGCCGCGCGCAGTCAGTACCAGCACCGGAGTCTTGCTGTTGCGCTGCCGCAGCCGGGCCAGCACCGGAGTCTTGCTGTTGCGCTGCCGCAGCCGGGCCAGCACCTGCTCGCCTCCCAGCCCCGGCAGGTTCAGATCCAGAATGATCAGATCGAACGCCTGGTGCCGCAGAATGCTGTCGGCGCGGCCGCCATCGGCGGCCACATCGGCGGCGTGCCCCTGCTTGCAAAGGCGCCGGCTAATGGCCTCGGCCAGGGTCTGGTCATCTTCCACGATAAGTATACGCATGCTGCCTCGTTTGCCGGGGTTTACTGGGCCGCCGTTATTTCCTGCTTGATCCACTGCACAAAGCGCTGGATATCCGGGCGATGCAGGGTGTTACGCGTGCAAACCAGATAATAGCTGTGCCGAGCCTGCACGCTGATATCGAACAGCCGCACCAGGCGACCGGCTCGCAGATCATCGGCCGCCAGCACACTGCTGCCCAGCGCAACCCCCTGGCCGTCCATCGCCGCCTGCAATACCATGCTCGACATGCTGAAGCGCGGCCCGTTAACCACCTCCAGCTGCGGCACCGCGGCCGCGGCCAGCCACTGGCTCCAGCCCGGAAATTCGCGATCGTCGGCCCGCCCCTCGAAGTGCAGCAGGGTCTGGCCCGCCAGATCCACGGGCCGGTTAAAGACACAGCCCCGCTCCAGCAGGCGCGGGCTGCACACCGGAAAGATGACCTCGTCGGTCAGCGCCTCCATGTGCAGACCCCGCTCCTTGGGCGGCCCGTAACGGATGGCCAGGTCCACATCCTCGTAGGAAAAATCCACCAGCCGGGTAGACGCATCCACCCGCAGGTCGATATCCGGGTGGGCCTTGCGAAACAGCTCCAGGCGCGGCAGCAGCCACTTGGCGCCAAAGGACGGCGCCACGCTGATGGTGATCAGGTTCTGATTGCCAAATTCCTGTGCCCGGGTTACGGCCTGGTTCAGCAGTTCAAAACCACCCTCGATCAGCGGCAGCGCTGCTCGCCCGGCTTCTGTCAGGCGCACCGACTTGTTCAGGCGCTTGAACAGGTCGACACCCAGAAACTCCTCCAGCAGCTTGATCTGCTGGCTCACCGCACCGGTGGTGACATGCAGTTCATCGGCCGCCTGTTTCAGGCTCTCGTGCCGACCGGCGGCTTCGAATGCGCGTAGCGCTTTAAGGGGGGGTAGTCGTCGCATGGTGCTCGCTCTGGCTCCGGCTGCTGCGTCCCCGGCTGGGGGCTTTCGCCAAATAGTATAGATTAGCTAAATCAAATGGAAAATATTTCGATACCAGCAGCAAAGTCGATCAAAATATAACCACATTTTTTATCCATGCAGCGTTTTAGATTATCTAACCAAAAGACATTTTTACCCCCGGCTGTTCAGCGCACCCGACGCTAGTCCGGCCAGTTGCCGGAGGCCCCCTACCCAGCTGAGCCAATTCCAGCAAGAACTGAGAATTACACCTGCTTAAAACATTAAATATCAATAACTTAAACAACAAAAATCGTGAATAACTAATTATAACCCGTGGAAAAATTCTGCTTATGCACAGGAACTCCATTGCCTTAAATAGAGCTCAAAAGCTTTGAAAAAAAACTTGATAGTTTATTTTTTCTATATCAGAAGCGTAAATTATATGGTTTGTCCAGCCAAATCCCTGGGCGTATCTTGGCCACAAATCAGCCAGCACCGGCTGACACACCCGAAAGATGAAATAGAAATATTAAATCTTTACCAGGCCAACGACCTACCAGGATCAAGATCATGCAGACAGCCATTCCCTGCACCATCATGCGCGGCGGCACCTCCCGCGGGCCCTACTTCCTGGCCTCCAGCCTGCCCGCTGACTGGCCCTCCCAGGAAAAAGTCCTGCTGGCGGCACTCGGTTCCCCCAGCGCGCAGCAGATCGACGGCATCGGCGGCGGCACCTCCCTGACCAGCAAGACGGCAATCATCTCTGCCTCCAGCCGGCCGGATGCGGATGTCGACTACCTCTTTGCCCAGGTTGGCATCGATACGCTGTCGGTGGATATTGCCCCCTCCTGCGGCAACATCCTGGCCGGTGTTGGCCCCTTTGCCATCGAGTCCGGACTGGTCAAGCCCCAGGGGGATGAAACCGTGGTGCGGGTGTTCAACGTCAACACCCGCAAGCTGATCGAAGTGCGGGTAAAAACGCCCAACGGCGAGGTCGAGTACGAAGGGGATACCGCCATCGACGGTGTGACCGGTACCGCCGCCCCGGTCCTGCTCAACTTCCTCGATGTCGCCGGCAGCAAGACCGGCTCCCTGCTGCCGACCGGCAACGCCTGGGACCTGATCGAAGGCGTCCCGGTCACCTGCATCGATGCGGCTGTGCCGATGGTGGTCATCGCCGCCGAGTCCCTGGGCAAGAGCGGCGCCGAAACCAAGGCCGAGCTGGACAGCGACACCGACCTGCTGGCGCGTATCGAAAGCATCCGCCAGGCCGCCTCCTGGAAAATGGGCCTGGGCGATGCCAGTGGCAAGGTCATTCCCAAGGTGTCGCTGGTATCGGCGCCGCAGCATGGCGGCAGCCTCTGCTCGCGCTACTTCGTGCCCGATAACTGCCATGCCAGCCATGCCGTGACCGGTGCCATCTGCGTCAGCACCTGCGCCATGGTGCCGGACTCCGTCGCGGCACCACTGCTGGGCCGGGTATTCGGCACCTCCACCCTGCGCATCGAGCACCCCAGTGGCCAGATCGAGATCGTGCTGGATATTCAGCCCGCGGCCAAGGGCATCGATGTGCGCAGCGCCGGCGTTGTCCGCACCGCCCGCAAGCTGATCAGCGGCAACCTGTTTGTGCCCAGCTTCGTCTGGCACGGCGCCCAGGGATCCAAGGCATCCTGAGTAAAACATCCTGAACAGGTCCCCATGACAGGCTGGTGACAGCTTGGGGGCCTATCTTCAGCCTCACCCCGAGCCTGCAAGGCCCGGGACCCACAATAAAAGAGACCCAAAACATGAAAAATACCCACCGCACTCTTGTCAGCCTGTCCGCCCGCGCCGTCCGTCCCCTCGTGGCAGCCATTGCCTGCGCCGGTGCACTCAGCGCAACCGCACCCGCTTTCGCCGCCGACTTTGATGGCGCCCGCATTGAAATGACCATGCCCTTCAAGGAAGGCGGCGGCACCGATACCTGGGGCCGCTTCTATGCGCCGCTGATCAGCGAACAGCTGCCCGGCCAGCCCGTTGTTGTGGTCAAGAACATCCCCGGCGGCGGCTCCACCAGCGGTGCCAACCAGTTCCAGCTGCGCGCCAAGCCCGATGGCCGCGACATTTTCGCCTCCTCCGGCTCGACCATGTTCCCCTATGTTCTGGGTGACAAGCGCGTGAAGTACGAATACAAGGACTGGACCGCCGTGCTGGCGTCCCCGACCGGCGGCGTGGTTTACATCAGCTCCGACCTGGGCGTCAAGAACGTCGCCGAGCTGGTCAAGCTCAAGGACGCAGACCTGAAATACGCCAGCCAGGGCGCGACCAGCCTGGACCTGATTACCCTGCTGTCGTTTGAAGTGCTGGGGCTGGATGTCAAAGCGGTCTTCGGCATGAAGGGACGTGGCGAAGCCCGCCTGGCGTTTGAACGTGGCGAAGTGAATATCGACGACCAGACCACCTCCGGCTTCATCAAGAAGGTGCAGCCGCTGGTTGACGAGGGCAAGGCCGTACCGCTGTTCAGCTGGGGGGTGCTCGGCAAGGACGGCAAGATTCAGCGTGACCCGACCTTCCCGGACCTGCCGCACTTCGTAGAAGCCTATGAAATGGTGCACGGCAGCGCACCGAGCAGCGAACGCTTCCGCGCCTGGAAATCCTTCTTCGTGGCCGGCTACGCCGCCCAGAAAGGCCTCTTCCTGCCCAAGGGCACACCGGATGATGTCGTACAGGCCTACCAGGAAGCGGCCAGCAAGGCCGTCGCCGTACCGGGATTCAAGGAAAAGGCCCAGGACGTACTGGGTGACTACGACCAAGCTGTGGGCGAAGAAGCCCGCATGATGTTCGCCGAAGCCGTGAGCATGGATGATGAAGCCAAGGGCTGGGTCATCAACTGGCTCAACACCAAATACAGCGCCGGCCTGCAAAGCGAAGAATAAGCCCATACCCAACCAAGGGCGGGATACCCCGCCCTTTTCGCACCCTGTTCAGTGGTGACCTCCATGCTCGACACTCTGATTACATCGCTGCTGACCGTGCTCAGCATGCAGCATATTCTCTATCTGGCCGGGGGCGTCTTTCTCGGCCTGATGATTGGTATTTTTCCCGGTCTTGGCGGTATCGCAGGCCTGTCCCTGCTGCTGCCTTTTCTATACGGAATGGACCCCATCTCTGCCCTGGCCATGCTGGTCGGCCTGGTGGCGGTCATTCCCACCTCCGATACCTTTACCTCGGTGCTGATGGGCATTCCCGGTTCCAGCGCCTCCCAGGCAACGGTACTGGATGGCTTCCCGATGGCCAAGCGGGGCCACGCGGCCCGCGCTCTGGCCGCCGCCTTTACTGCATCCCTGTTCGGTGGCCTGTTTGGCGCCCTGATGCTGACGGCCTTCGTACTCATTGCCCGTCCGCTGATCCTGGCGTTCGGTTCGGCCGAGCTGTTCATGCTCACCCTGCTGGGTTTGAGCATGGTGGGTGTGCTGGCCGGTAACAGCCTGGTGAAGGGCATCAGCGCCTGCGGTATCGGCCTGCTGCTGGGCAGCCTTGGGGCCGCGCCCGCCACCGGCGAATACCGCATGTCTTTCGACAATACCTACCTGATGGACGGCATTCCGCTGGTCGTCGTTGGTCTGGGCATTTTCGCCATTCCGGAAATTATCGACCTGCTGCGCCAGAACCGCGCCATCGCCGAAGCCGCCGCGCTGGGCAGTGGCTGGGTTGAAGGCTTCAAGGACGTTATCAAGCACAAGTGGCTGTCGATTCGCTGTGCCATTCTCGGCACCCTGATCGGCGCGCTGCCGGGCCTTGGCGGCAGCGTGGTGGACTGGATTGCCTATGGCCACGCGGTGCAGACCACCAAAGCCAAAGACAAGCCGGAATACGGCAAGGGCGATGTACGTGGCGTCATCGCGCCTGAATCCGCCAACAATGCCAAGGAAGGCGGCGGCCTGATCCCGACCCTGCTGTTCGGTATCCCGGGCTCTGGCAGCATGGCTGTCTTCCTCGGCGGCATGGTACTGATCGGCCTGGAACCCGGCCCCGCCATGGTGGGCGCAGAACTGAGCACCACTTACACCATCGTCTGGTCACTGGCGCTGGCTAACGTTATCGGCGCCGGCTCCTGCCTGCTGATGTCCAAGTGGGTCGCCCGCCTGACACTGATTCCCTATGCACTGATGGCCCCCTTCATGCTGATGGTCATCTGCTTTGCCGCCTTCCAGGCAACCCGCAGCCTGGGTGACCTGGTTGCCCTGCTGGCCATCGGTGTTCTGGGCGTGCTGATGAAGCGCTTTGACTGGCCGCGCCCCGCCTTCCTGATCGGCTTCGTGCTGGCCGGTGGCATGGAAACCTACCTGTACCAGGCGGTGCAGTTTGATGGCTGGTCCTTCCTGACCAAGCCTGGCGTCATGATCATTGCAGCCATCACCGTGGCCTCGATCTACTTCGCCGTGCGCTCCAAGCCTGGCAGCAAGCAGGACGACAGCGCGACCACCGACACAGATACCGGCACCGAGAGCGCCGAGGCGCCCCGTCGCCGCGCAACCAACCTGCGTCCGCAGATCGTGTTCGCCGTTGCCGTGGTGGGCCTGTTCGGCTATGGCCTCTACGATGCCCTGCAGCACTCCTTCCTGGGCGGTGTTTTCACCGCGGGACTCTGTGCGATCATGCTCGCCATGTCGCTGGTGGTGCTGGTCAAGCTGCTGCGAGGCAAGCTGGACGATGCGGTGAACTTCGACAACGAAGTGGAAGCCGGCTACAGCACCGACAGCAGCATCACCAGCCTGCCGCACTACGTCTACTGGCTGACGGGCCTGATACTGGGCTGCTACCTGTTCGGCTACCTGATCGCCATTGGCCTGTTCTTCGTCATCTTCCTGCTGCTGAAAGCGCGCACCTCGATGATAAGAACCCTGTCCCTGACCTGCGCCGCCATCACCTTCCTGGTGGTGCTGTCCCACCTGATGGTGCTGGACATGCCCCGCGGCCTGCTGCAGGAAATGGTGCAACTGCCCTGGCCCCTGAGCTAAGGCTCAGAGGCGAGGGGCAAGGGGCGAGGGGCGAGGGGCGAGGGGCAAGCTGAAAGCCGGAAGCTGTATGCCGGAAGCTAAAAGCCAAAAGCCAAAAGCCAAAAGCTGGGAAGACAAACAGGCTAAACCTGAAACCAGGCGCCACCCATTTGACATTCAAGGAGGCAAACCACCCTTAAACCGCAGAGCAAACGCAAAAGGTTTTATGAGTGATTGTTGATTGGCACCGGCCCCGCTTATGCGGGGCCAACTTTTTGCAGCCAAGGCTGAGCTGGAGGTTAAAAGCCGTTATTCGTTATTCGGAGCAAGCATCAGGCTGGGCGATGCAGGAATTCGCTACGCTCACTATCAACCGACGGCGTGCTGGCTCTGGCCCCGATTTTACCTTGCCCCTTGTACGGCCTAGGCTTCACCACACCAATCACTAATCACCAATCACTATCGCCTTGCCCCTTTTACCTTGCCCCTTGCCCCTTGCCCCTTGCCCCTTGCCCCTTGCCTCTTGCCTCTTGCCCCTGATGATCAGCGCTCCAGCTGGTAGAAGATATCCGCGCCACTGCCGGCGGTGCCGGTGTTGGACTCGAACGACCAGCGATCGCTGAGCTTGTAGCGCATCAGGAAACTGGACGCCGGCGACAGCAGGCCCACGCCGTATTTCACGTACAGCCTGGGAGACAGGTACTTGCCGATATAGAAGGAGGTGTCGTCCAGGGTGTCGCCACCGCCCACGCCCACTTCATCCACGTTGAGCGCATCCGCCAGGCGTTCCCCCACGGCATTGCCACCCTTGCGACCCATGGCCAGCGCCAGCTTGACCAGCATTTCCTGCTCGCTGGCCGACGCCGTGCCCGGTGCCCGGCCCAGTATCAGGTAGGACAACAGGCTGGTATCCGGCATGGACGGTTCGGAAAACAGGGTCAGCTTGGGCACCCGCAAGGTTCCGGTGACGCGGGCACCAACCTTGACCTCCTCGACTTCACGCTCCACGCGCATATTGAGGCCGGGGTTATCCACAGGCCCGCCGGTATAGATAAAACTGCCTCGGGAAATATTCAATGTCTGGCCATAGAGCTCGTACTCACCACTGGCCACGCCGATATTGCCGGTGGCACGGGTGCCACGGCGGTTGTCTTCCTGCAGTACCAGGCCGCCGGCCAGGCGGCCGTTGAAGCCAAAGGCATCCACCAGCACCTTGTCGCCCAGCGTGACCCGCAGATTCAGATCCAGCGCCGGGCCCGCCACCTGGGCTTCACCCACCCCCTGGGCATTGACCACCACCGCATCGGAGGACACCGCCACGGCATTGCTCAGCTTGGGCGGCTTGATCAGGGCTTCGGGCACCTTCAGCTCACCGCCCACGGCGATGCGCCCCTCATCCATCGTCACCAGCATGTCGGGGGAGATAAACACCTGTATTTCCGGCGTACCCACGGCCTGGAAGCGCTCGCCGTTAATGCTGATACTGCCGGTCTGGGCCAGGGGTTCGAACTCACCGGACAGCGCCAGGGTACCGCCACCCGAGGCCATGCTGCCGTCCAGCAGCAGGTACTCGGGCCGGGCCGGGTCATCCCGCAGCCGCACGCTCAAATCCGCCAGCGCGATACCGGCGGCAGGCAGCTCTATATTGCCGTTATCGAGATTCAACTCGCCCTGGATGCGTGGCGCCGCCAGGCTGCCACCCAGGGTCAGGTCGCCTTGTACCCGGCCGCTGCGCACCTTCATGTCCGGCACCAGCAGGGAGAGAAACTTCAGATCCTCGATCGCCAGCCCCACCTGCCCCTGCAGCCGGCCGGCACCGGCCAGGTCATCCACCGTGACCGAGCCCTGTACACGACCATCGACTTCATCCATCAGCAGGTTCAGATCCAGCGCCGCCTTCTTGTCGCTGCCACTGGCACTGACACGGGCGTCGGTAAAGCTCAGTTTGAGTCCTTCGTCGGGCAGCGTCAGGCGCGCCTGCTGCAGCGACACCTGCGCCTCGTAAGCCAGGGCGCCCCTGGCCGAGAGGCTGCCGGAGGCATCGGCACTGACATGGCCGGCGATCTCGGTGGTGGCGGGCAGCCAGGGGGCCAGCAGGCTGAGCGGCAGCTCGCGCAGGGTCAGATCGCCCCCACTCTTGCCCTGGGCCTGCCACTGGCCGTTGAGGCACAAAAGGCCCTCGCCGCTGCTGGCCTTGAGACAGAGCGCCTCGGTGCTGGCCTGGCTGGCGGCCAGTTGCAGCGGCGCCGGTGCCTGCAAGCGCCAGGCGCCGGCATCGGGCTGGCTGATATCCAGTGTCGCCAGGGTGCCGCGCCATTGCTGCTTGTCATCCAGCCCGCCATCGAGTGCCAGGCTCAGCTGGGCGGCGCTGCTGTCAACATCCAGCCGCAGGCTGTGATCCTGCTGCACCCCGCTGCCTTGCAGACTGAGGCTCTCTACCGGCTGGCCTGCCAGCAGCAGCTCCTCGGCCTTGAGATCGACCCGGGCCGGCGTTTTCCAGCCCATATCAACCGCCACCGTGCCGCCGATCTGCCTGAGCCGGTATTCGCCAAAGCGCAAGTCGGTGGCGTCGATACTGGCGTTGACCTGCGGCGCCTCGGCGGTCCCCTCCAGGGTACCGCCCGCCTTGATGGCGCCCGCCGCCTGGGGCAGCAGAGCGGCCAGGTCGCTGGCCAGCAGCTGCCAGTCCAGTGCCAGCTTGTCCGCCACCTGTCCCTGCACGTTGAGCCTGGCATTGCCCCAGCCCAGCGCCAGCTGACCGATATCCAGCGCCGTGCCCTTCACCTTGACCTGGCCGGCACCACTGAGCGGCTGGTCGCGCAGGCTGCCCGAAAACGCGGCAATATCCAGCTGCGCCCGGGGTTCGCCGTCCACCAGCTGGCCCTGGGTTTTCAGGTTCAGCCCAACGGCGCCGGTCCAGTCTGGCCATTGCAGGCCTGGGTTGATGCCGTCGGCGCGCACCTGCAGATCCCACACCGGTTGCGGTGTCCAGCCGGCACTGCCTTGCAGCACCAGCTGACCGCCCAGGGTATCGAGGGTCAGCGCCAGCGCTGGCATTTGCTCCAGGCTACCCTGGCCGGTCAGGGCCACGCCGGTGGCCGGCAGGCCTTCGCCACTGACCTTGCCATCCAGCCGGAGGCGGTAGTCGCTCAGTGGGCCGCTAATGTTCAGCGTGCCGCTTTCACTGGCAAACTGCGCCGGCAGCTGTGCCGACAACGGATAGCGCAGCCCCGTCCAGCGCAGCGCCAGATCCAGTTCGGGAGTCTGCTGCAACGCCAGCACCTTGCCGGACAGGGTCAGGTCCGTGCCGCTTTGCGGCAGCTGGACCCGGGCGCGGGTCAGGTTCAGCTGTTCCGCGCTCGCCTCCAGGCTGCTGTCCAGTGTCAGCGCGCCCACCTCGGGCAGGCTTCCCGCCAGGGCGATAGCACCCGTTGCCGAGGCCAGGTCACCGCTGAGGTTCAGGCTGCCGCTCACGGCATGGCCCGCCAGATCGGCCGCAAAGGGCGCCGGATCAAACCGCGCCAGATCCAGCGCCAGCTGCCAGCCGAGCTCCCCCAGCGGCTGGGCAACCTTTGCCACCAGTGCCGCCTCGGCCAGTCCCTGCAGCTGTTGCTCCAGCGTCAGCAGGGCGTTCTCGCCCAGCAGCTCACCGCCCAGGGTGCCGCTGCCACTGATCTGGCCACGCTCCGGAATCGGTGCGCTCCAGTCCAGTGCCAGTGCCAGCGGGTAATTGCCCGCGGCCGTCAGCTCTCCGCTGAGGTTCAGCTCGGCCAGCGGCGACTTGAAGCTGAAACGATCCAGTACCACCCGCTCCAGCTCGTTGTGGGCCCCGAGCGCCACGGCTTCGATCAGGATCGTATCGCCCTCGGCGGGATGGATGCGCAGACCGCGTCCGTAGATTTCGCCAACCTGGAATGCCAGCGGCAGGCGCACGGACTCCGGCAACGCCAGCGGGCCGGCGGGTTCAGCCGGCGCGGCCTCGGCGGCCGGCGCAGGCAGCCAGACATCCAGCTCCTCCACACCCAGACGCTCCAGCTCGACACGCCCGCGCAGCAGCGCCGCCGGACGCCAGGCGAACTCGATACGCCCGGCCTCGACGCGCAGCTCATCAAGCGCGTAGTTCAACCCCTGGATATCGAGCTGCTTCAGCAGGGCACCGTTTAGCGAGCGATACCCCAGCTGCCCGGGAATCAGCGGTTGCAGCTGGTTAAACAGGATACGGGTGCCCTTCTCGGTCAGGCCAATGGCGGCCACGCCCGCCACCAGCAGCAACACCAGAACCAGCAGGCCGAGCAGAATTCGCAGCGTCCAGCGCTTCATAGGTCAGGCCCCAGGGTGAAGTGAATGCGAAAGCCTGAATCGTCCAGCGGCTTGGCCAGATCCACCCGCACCGGGCCTATGGGCGACTGCCAGCGCACGCCCACCCCGACACCGTTCTTGAGCGGCTCCGAGAGGGAATCCAGCGCATTGCCGGCATCGTAAAACGCCGCCACGCGCCAGCTTTCGGCAACGAGGTAATCCACCTCGGCACTGCCCACCAGCAGGTAGCGCCCACCAACGACGTCGCCATTGCTGCCCACCGGGCCCAGCTGCTTGTAGTCGTAGCCGCGCACACTGTTGTCACCGCCTGCGAAGAAACGGTGCGACGAGGGCATGAGATCAAATACATCCATCGCCGTCGCCCCCACTTCTGCACGGGTCAGCAGGCGGGTTCGATTCCCCAGCGTCAGTACATGCTTGCCCTTGAGCTGCGCCTGCACAAAGTCCGCCTCGGACAGCAGCACTTCGCTGGCGGCATCCAGTTCGAACGATATGCGGTAGCCCCGGGACGGGTTGAGCGGGTTGTCGGTCTGGGTGGTTGACCAGCGCATGCCGGGGATCAGGAAGCTGGTGCTGCTGGTTTCGTCGTCCAGGGTAAAGCGCTCCTGCTCCCAGTCGACGGACAGCAACCGCTGCCAGGGACCAAGCTGCTTCTGCCAGAGTACGCCCAGGGTGAGAATTTCACTGTCGGTCGTGTCGGTTTGCTCGGTTTCCCAGGCCAGGCGAGCACTGTAGCGATCGCTTTGCGGCTTCTGGCCGGGAATGTTGTATTGCACCGCCGCGGTGGACTCCACCTCAGACAACTGCATGGCACCGGTGTAACTGTGGCCGCGGCGGTTCACCCAGCGCCGGTTAAGACTGGCACTGAGCCGCGCCCCGGTATCGGTGCCGTAGCCGGCGCCAAAACGGTAGGCCGTACGCTTGTTGGGCTCCAGGTTAACCCCGATGGGCACTACCTGGTCGACCGCCTGATCCCAGCTGGGCTGCACTTCCACACGGCTGAAATAGTCGCTCTCCGACAGCCCACGCTGCAGTTCCAGCAGGCGCCCGCTGGACACCGGGTCGCCGGATTCGAAGGGTACGTAACGCCGCAACAGGGCGTCCCCCACGGGCGCGTCGGAGAAATTCACCGCACCGATGCGATAGCGCGGACCCGAATCCAGCTCCAGCTCGATATCGGCCTGGTTCAGCTCCGGATTGATCAGCAACTGCTGGCGGCTCAGCACGGCTTCGTAGTAGCCCCGCTCGGAAGCCAGGGACTGCAGCCGGCTTTTCAGCGTTTCGTAATCGGCATGGCGCAGAGGTTGACCCTTGCGCAGGCCGTTGTCCGCCAGCGCCTGTACAAACTGCGGATCGGTTTGGGCTTCGCCGGTGATGACAACATTGATGTTTTCCAGCCGCACCTGCGGGCCCGGGTCCACCCGGTAGCGCGCCAGCCACCGGTCCTGCTGATCGAGCAGCTCGGCCTGAATGCTCGGCTGGTAGTAGCCAAAGGGCTGCAGCGCGGTTCGAATCTGCTCCTCGGCCTGGCGGTGCAGATACTGCAACCGGCTCGCCATGGGGGCTGCGTCGCCCTTGATGCGCTCGATTGCCAGAAACGCGCGAATATTGTCCGCAAGCTCGCCGGGCAGGTCCGCGCTCAGACCTTCAACTTCCACCGCGAGAGCACGCTCCACGACAACCGGGTCATGCTGGGCCGCCTGTACCGCCGCCGGGGACACACACAGCAAACAGCTCAGCAGCCATCCTGGCAATTTTTTATTGATCACTCACTTAAGCCTTCTGATTAATCTTTTAGCGTCACCGTTCACGCAACCTCCGCCAGAACCACAAAAACCTCCGCCCGCCTGGCTTGAGCCCAAGCTTACCGAGTTTTGACGGCGGGGTAACGCCCGCGAGGCCAGGCAGCTGAAAATCGGACTGAATGGAGGGATAAAACAGGGTCAGTGCCGTTGTACGTCGCCTGAATCCTTTCAGACCACCCGTCTCGGTACGCGAGCCCGGCGCGGGCGCGCCCCGCTGGCTGGTATTTCCGCCACTTTCGACCAATACTGCTACGGAATTCCGCCACCTGGCAATCACCATGAGAAAGCTCACGCTGATCCGGCATGCCAAGTCCAGCTGGGCCGATCCCCTGCTGAACGATTGCGATCGACCGCTGAACAAGCGCGGCGAGAATGACCTGCCCCTGATGGCCAAGCGGGTGCGCGGTTTCGGGCTTTTCCCGGACCGCATTCTCAGCAGCGGCGCGTTGCGCGCCCTGACCACCGCCGAGGCGCTGGCCGATACCCTGGAACTGGCCCCGGAGCAGCTGCGCGAACTGCCGGACCTGTTCGAGTCCTGTTGCGAAACCCTGCTGCACGTGCTGCAGCAACAACCCGACCATTGTCACCATCTGATGCTGGTGGGGCACTCACCGGGGCTCGAAAGCCTGGCGTACTACCTGACCCACGAGCCACTGCAAAAATTCCCGACCTCGGCAGTGCTGCATATACATCTGAGCATTACCCGCTGGTGCGAACTGGCCGACTCCTGCGGCACCATCGAACTGTTCGACTACCCAAAACTGCACCGGGCTCCCTGATCACGCACCTGCAGCAATTCATGCCACGAATAGTCCGCACCTGGGGTAGAATGTAGCCCCTCCCACCACCCGGAGCTCAGAGTGGAACTCTACCTGCAATCGCTGCAGTTTACCGCCGGTATCGTCACGCCCATTTTTGTCATTGTGCTACTGGGTTTCCTGCTGCGCCGCGGCCGCCTGATCGACGAGGCCTTTATCAATACCTCGTCGCGCCTGGTCTTTATGGTGGCGCTGCCGACGCTGGTGTTCATGTCCATCGCCCGCACCGACTTTCAGGCGATGTTCAATCCGGCACTGCTGGGCTTCGTGTTTGTCGCCACCCTGGCCAGCTTCCTCGCCATCTGGTGGCTGGCGGCACGCTGGATCAAAGCACCCGGGGATCTGGGTGCCTTTGTACAGGGCGCCTTTCGGAGCAACTTCGGCATTATCGGCATGGCGCTGAGCTACAACCTGTTCGGCAACAGCGGCCTGAGCCAGGCGGCCATGATACTGGCCCTGATCATTCCCATGTACAACGTGCTGTCGGTGGTCGTGCTGACCGTCACCATGAACCGCGGCAGCACCGAGGGTGTGAGCCTTCGCCAGATACTGCGTGCCATCGCGCTCAACCCGTTGATTATCGCCGTGGTACTGGCGCTGCCCTTTTCCTACTATGGCCTGCACCTGCCGGCGGCACTGGACACCACCGGCAAGTATTTTGCCAACCTCACCCTGCCGCTGGCGCTGCTGGCCATCGGTGGCGCGCTGGATCTGAAGAGCCTGCGCAACAGCTCAATCACCGCCTTCTGGGCCACCAGCACGAAGCTGCTGATATTGCCCCTGCTGGTGGTCCCCCTCGCGGCACTGCTGGGCTTTGAGGGTGTGGAACTGGCGCTGCTGTTTGTGCTGTTTTCCTGCCCCACCGCGGCCGCGGCCTTCGTGATGGCCCGCGCCATGGGCGCCAATGCCCAGCTGAGTGCCAACATCATCCTGACCACCACCCTGGGGTCCATCGTCACCCTGTCCGCCGGTATCTTCGTATTGCGCCTGCTCGGCGTTATTTGACAGGACAGACCTGCGAAGCACCCAAGCAGGCTGCGAGCTTTCGCCACCACAAAGCCCCGTACCCAGGCATTATGCGGCCAGGTCAACCGACCGGTGTAACCATCGTGCCGCTACGCACGAAGGACGCCAGGTTCTCGAATACCAGGTCCGCCATGTCCTGGCGTGTTTCGGCGGTACCGCTGCCCAGATGCGGCAGCAGCACCAGCTGTGGCATATCCAGCAACGCGGCCGGTACCCGCGGTTCTTCGGCAAACACATCCAGCGCCGCACCGCCCAGGCGCCCGTCCTGCAGCAACTCGACCAGCGCCGGCTGGTCCACCACCGAGCCACGGGCCACATTGATCAGCGTGCCGCCGGGACCCAGCGCCTCCATGACCTCACGATTGACCAGCCCCTGGGTCGATGGGCCACCGACACAGGTCAGCACCAGGTAATCGGCCCAGCGCGCCAGCTCAACCAGGGAGGCCTCGTAGCCATAATCCGTGGTCGGATCCGGGCGGCGATTGTGGTAGCGGATATCCATATCAAATCCCGCCGCCCTCTTGGCAACGCACTTGCCGATGCGCCCCAGCCCCAGGATGCCCAGGCGCTTGCCGGTAATCCGGCTACCCAGAGGAAACGGTTGCTGCCCCCAGAGACCGCTGCGCACAAAGCGGTCTCCTTCTGCGATACGGCGGGCCGAGGCAATCATCAGCCCCAGGGCCAGGTCCGCTACACAGTCGTTCAGTACATCCGGCGTGTTACTGACGCGGATATTTCGAGCACGGGCCGTATCCATATCGATCGCATCATAGCCAACGCCGAAACTGATGATGGCCTTGAGGTTGGGCACAGCGGCCATCACCTCAGCGCTGCAGCCATAGGTGCCCGAGGTCACGATCAGCTCAACCTGGGCGCCGACCTCCTGCAAAAAGGCCTGCGGGTCCGCCTGCTTCCAGAGCGCAAGCGTGGGGTACAGCGACGCTAGCCGGTCGTTGAAGGCCCCGCTCAAAGCACCCATCTGTAGAATCGTCGGTTGGTTCATATCCACCTCAATGGTCTGTTTGGTTGTTACGTTTACCGCCTTGTCCAGACATTGTGAATTGACCTGCCCGGACCCTGCGTTCCCACAGTCAGCCCCCGATGCCCCATTCAAGCAGGAAGAGCCCCGCCATGATTGTGACCACCGAGAGTAGCGTCGACAGTGCAATAATACTGGCGGCAAGGCGACCGTCGCTGCCCATTGCCCGCGCCATCACGAAGCTGGCCGCCGCTGTTGGACTGGCCAGAAACAGGAACAGTATCCCGAGTTCCCGCCCCCCGAAGCCCAGCCCCCAGGCGAGCACCGTAAAGATCAGTGGTACCCACAACACCTTGATCAGACTGGCACCCAGGGCCGTGCGGCCGGACTGCTGCAACGAAGAGAGTGACAGTGAGCCACCGACACAGATCAGCGCGATGGGCAGTGTTATGGAACCGAAGTACTCCCCCGACACCATCAGCCAGCCGGGTAATGACACCTCCATCAGTGACGCCAGCAATCCCGCGATTACGCTGAGAATCAGCGGGTTACACGCCAGCCCCTTGAGTACCGGCCGCACCTGTACGCTCTGGCCGGCGCTGTAGACAGACAGCACCAGGGTCGAGAGTATATTGAACAGCACTATCACTATGCCGGACATCACCGCGCCGGTGGACAGCCCATAGTCACCGTACTGATTGGCCGCCAGTGCCAGGCTGACGATACCGCAGTTGCCGCGAAAGGCGCCCTGCACATAGATACCCCGGTCTTCATGCCTGACGCCGCGCAGCGCCCAAAGCCAGGCAACGGCGAAACTGAGCGCCGTCGCCAGGCAAAAGTAGCCGACCAGTGCCGGCTGCAAGGCTTCGTCCAGGTCGGCTTTCAGGATACCCAGGAACAGCAGGGTCGGCATGGTTGCCTTGAAAGTCAGGCTGGAAGCCGTATTGATGAATTCATCATCAATGAGTCGAACCTTCTTCAGCAGCAAGCCCACCAGCACCATGATAAATACCGGGCCGGTCACGGCGAAAATCTGGTTTAGATGCGCCAACGGATTATCCATCGGGTGCCCGCTCCTTGAGCCTGCCTGCTTTCAAAATGCCCCTGGGTTGCCTGTATCAACATCGCACGGCGCCGACACAAAAGCCCCGCTTGTGCGAGGCTTCAGATGGGCGACCCTTGACGGTGCGCAACAGAGTCTAACCCGCGCTCTCTGCATTGTCCGCCTCGGCCCGCCTCTGTCCGTTCATGTCAGAACAGGCGGCCTGGTGCAGCTCAGCCTTCGTTGCGGCCGTCGAACAGGCGCCGCACACCCAGCGGATTAGCATCCTGCAGTGCTGTGGGCAGCAGGGCCGCCGGCAGGTCCTGGTAGCAGACCGGGCGCAGGAAGCGCAGGATCGCCGCGCTGCCCACCGAGGTGGTACGGCTGTCCGAGGTCGCCGGGAAAGGTCCGCCATGCACCATGGAATGGCAGACTTCGACGCCCGTCGGGTAAGCGTTGCAGAGGATACGGCCCGCCTTGCGCTCCAGCACGGGCAGCAGCGCCCGGGCCTGTTCTATATCGGCATCATCCAGCAGCAGGGTCGCGGTGAGCTGCCCTTCCAGATGCTCGGCCACATGCGCAAACTCTTCAGTCGAGCGGCACTTGATCACCAGGGAACTGGCACCAAAGACCTCGTCGCACAGGCGCTCATCCGTCAGGAAGGCCTCAGCACTGGTGACATAGAGGCCGGCCTGGCACTGGTTCGGCCCCTGCCCGGCAACCCCTTCTCCCACGGCAGTTACGGCCGCATTGCCTTTGAGCTGGGCCACGCCCTCGCTGTAGGCCTGATGAATGCCCGGTGTCAGCATGGTCTGGGGAGCAACCTCGGCCAGGGCTGCGGCCGCGGTCTGCAGGAACTGATCCAGCTCGGGACCTTCAACGGCGATAACCAGGCCCGGGTTGGTGCAGAACTGGCCTGCCCCCATTGCCAGAGAGCCAACAAACCCCTTGGCGATAGCATCGCCACGCGTCTGCAACGCCGCCGGCAGCAGGAACACCGGGTTGATGCTGCTCATTTCGGCATAGACCGGAATCGGCTCCGGACGGTTCGCAGCGATAGTCATCAGTGCAGTACCGCCACTGCGCGAGCCGGTAAAGCCCACCGCCTTGATCGCCGGGTGCCCCACCAGGTTGGCGCCGACATCCTTGCCCGAACCGAACAGCAGCGAGAATACACCTTCCGGCAGGCCGGCATCGGTCACGGCCTGCTGAATGGCGCGCCCGACCAGCTCGGAGGTGCCCGGATGGGCCGAATGCGCCTTGACCACCACCGGACAGCCGGCCGCCAGGGCCGACGCGGTATCGCCGCCGGCGACCGAGAAGGCCAGCGGGAAGTTGCTGGCACCGAACACCGCCACCGGCCCCAGCGCAATCTGGCGCAGGCGCAGGTCGGCACGGGGCAGCGGCGCCCGGTCCGGCATGGCCGGGTCGATACGCACGTCCAGCCAGTTGCCGGCACGCACGACGGCGGCGAACAGGCGCAACTGACCGACGGTACGACCGCGCTCGCCCTCCAGGCGTGCACGCGGCAGGCCGGATTCGGCCATGGCGCGCTCGATCAGGGCATCACCCAGGCTGAGGATATTTTCGGCAATGGCTTCAATAAAGGCGGCACGCGCCTCGGGAGCGGTTTCGCGAAAAGTATCGAACGCCTGGGCGGCCAGGGCGCAGGCCTGGTCAACTTCAGCCTGACCACCACCCCCAAAGGCCGGTGCCAGTGATTCGCCGGTGGCCGGATTGATGCCCTGGATCGCTTTGGCCTGGCCACGGACGGCACGGGCGCCGATCAACATTTCACCTGTAATCTGCATGGGAAAACCTCAGCAATTAATATGATTAGGATGTAGCGCCCACGGCAAACCCTGACGCCTGAAAAAACAGTCTTTTAGATAAAAATTAAATGGCATGGACGCCAGGCAGGTCCCTGGCGCTGATCAATATTTAAAAGTGCGAGTTAATCATTCGAACGAACTATTCTTTTTATACTTTTCGTACAGGTGATAAGCCCTGTATAAATGCTGATGCATGGCAGCATGGGCCGCATCCCCATCCTGGGACCGAATCGCCTCGAAAATCGCGACATGCTCATTTTCAATCCGTTTCAAGTATTCTTCCGACGCGGCCTGATCAATATTGGAATCCACAATGTTGGCACGCGGAATAATATTTTTATTGAACTGTTCGTAAAAACTCAGGAAGAAAGGGTTTTTACTGGCCGCCGCAATACTCAGGTGAAACTCGTAATCTTCCTTGCGCGCCATCCGGTGTTCGGCACAGGCCCGGTGGAAGGCGTTCATGCAGCCTTCAATACGCATCATATCGGCCTCGTCGCGGCGCAGTGCCGCAAACTTGCAGGCCTCGGTTTCAACCACCAGGCGCAACTCCAGAATATGCAGTATATCCTCGACTGCCGTCGGGTTGATGGCATGGGCATAAAATGTCTCGGCCGGGGAATTACGCAGCACCGTCGTTCCGACGCCTCTTTTAGTCTCAACCAGCCCGAGGGATTTTAACTGGGTAATGGCCTCACGAATCACCGTTCGGCTGACACCGAACATGTCACAGAGGGCATTCTCGGTGGGCAGTTTCTGCCCCACACTGATCTTGCCCTGCGCGAGCATGTTTTCCAGCTGACTTGCCACGTGGCTCGACAGACTGCCACGTTTCTGAACAGGCTCGACCTGAAACAGACCTGTATCGCCAGCTGGGTTATGAGTGGTCATAAGTAAGTGCCCAATGTCATCTAGAATGAGAATATAACCCCATTATCCCCGATTCATCCATTAACGAACAAGCGACGGTTTCTTGGCATCGAAACGCCAGCCCGGGATCAGGTACTGCATGGCCATGGCATCATCCCGCTGGCCCACGTCAAGGCTCTTGTACAGCCTGTGCGCTTCTTCGAGTTTCGCACGATCCAGCTCAATGCCCAGGCCCGGCTTTTGCGGCACCCTGAGCTTGCCTTCACGGATTTTCTGCGGTTCCTGAGTAATACGCTGGCCGTCCTGCCAGATCCAGTGGGTATCAATCGCGGTGATTTCCCCGGGGCAGGCCGCGGCAACATGGGTCATCATCGCCAGGGACACATCAAAATGGTTGTTGCTGTGCGAGCCCCAGGTCAGGCCCCACTCGTTGCACAGCTCGCCCACGGCCACGGCACCCTGCATGGTCCAGAAGTGGCAATCCGCCAGGGGAATATCAACCGAATCCAGCCGTACGGCATTGCGCAGCTGCTGCCAGTCGGTGGCGATCATGTTGGTCGCGGTCTTCAGGCCCGTCTGGCGCTTGAATTCCGACATGATTTCACGGCCCGACCAGGCACCTTCCTGGCCACAGGGATCCTCGGCATAGCTGAGCATATGCTTGATGGGTGTCAGGTAGTCCACCGCCTGCTTCAGCGTCCAGGCACCGTTGGGATCCAGCGTCAGGCGTGCATCCGGGAACACCTCGTAGAGCGCCACGATGCATTCCGCTTCCTGCCGGCCATCCAGCACACCACCCTTAAGCTTGAAGTCGCGAAAACCGTAACGGGCATAAGCCGCCCTGGCCAGGTTGGCGACCGCCTCGGGCGTCAGGGCTTCCTGGGTACGCACCAGATCCCAGTCATCCAGCGGCTTGTCACAGCGCTGATAGGGCAGATCGGTTTTGTCCGGGTCGCCCAGCAGGAACAGGTAACCCAGCGCCTCGACTTCATCACGCTGCTTGCCGAACTGCCCCAGCAGATCAGCCACCGGCAGCCCCATGTTCTGCCCTGCCAGGTCCAGCAGCGCCGACTCGATCGCCGTGATCACATGTACCGCGATGCGCAGGTCGAATGTCTGGTTACCGCGCACGTCTTCGGCCTGGCCAGAGGTCGCCTGACGCACCCGGCTGATGATGGCCTTGTAGTGGCCAACGCTCTGGCCTTCTACCAGCTCGCGACACTTTTCCAGTGTGCTCAGGATACCCTGGGTGGCCGGGACTTCGCCGAGACCGACGCGACCGGCATCGTCCTCGAGAATAACGATGGTGCGGATAAACCAGGGCGCATGTCCGCCACTCAGATTCAGCAGGAAGCCGTCGTAACCGGCCACCGGAACCACTGTCATTTTTTTGATTTTGCTAAACATTACCTATCCTCAATGTCGCTGCCAGCAGCCGGGTGAGCGACTTTTCACCGTCACCCGGTGACCGATCTGTATGGCTTAGCGGTTGGCGTTGATGATCACAGCCAGCTCTTCCTTTTCTGCCGCAGTGGGCATGGTCAGCGGTGCACGCACGTCGCCGGCCGGACGACCGACAATGTCGGCACCGGACTTGATCAGGCTCACGGCATAGCCCTTCTTGCGGTCACGCAGACGGCAGAACGGAATGAAGAAATTCTTGATAATGTGCGTCACGGTGGCCTGATCGCCGCCACGCAGCGCGCTGTAAAACTTCATCGCCATTTCCGGCACGAAGTTGAACACCGCCGACGAATAGGTGTTTACACCGATCGACAGGTAGGCTTCGGCGAAGATTTCCGCGGTCGGCACGCCACCGATGTAGACCAGGCGGTCACCAACGGTCTTGATGGTGTCATTCAGCGCAGCGATGTTGCCCACGCCATCCTTCAGACCCACCAGGTTCGGGCACTGTGCGGCCAGGCGCTTGACGCTCTCTGCATCCAGGATGCCGTTGGCGCGGTTGTAGTACACCACCTGCAGCGAGGTGCTGTCGATGATCGCCTTGGCGTATTCCACCACACCGTCGGCGGCACATTCGGTCAGGTAGGGAGGCATCAGCAGGATACCGTCGATACCGGCTTCTTCTGCCGCTTTGCAGTAGGCCTGGGCTTCCGGGATGCTCTTGCCGGCACTGGCGATCACGGGAACACGACCGGCCACGGTTTCAACGGCGATCTTGCAGATTGCCCTGTACTCATCCATGGACAGCGAGAAAAACTCCCCTGTACCACCGGCGACAAACACGCTGGATACACCCTGCTGAACAAACCATTCGATACGGTCACGGTAAGTGTCGGCGTTGAAGGTGCCATTGGCATCGAAGTCGGTAATCGGGAAAGACAGCAGACCATCGCTCAGGGACTGTCGGATAAGCTCTACAGAAAACGCCATTGTGTTATTCCTCGTTCGTTAATGCCGCAACCGGGCCTTGAGCACATTCGGTGACTATCCCGATAAGGTTGCCAGCACCCCGGATTGCGTTCATGGCAATCGCGGGACGCCGGCAGGTGCTCGTTTTGTTTACCAGGCAGTTAGAGTTTTGCCTTAGCTGTCATTCATCATACATCATACTTTTAAAGACGCAAGACCTTTAGTCGCTAAGCAGCCTCAGGTCACCGGGGCCGGGTTGAACAGCACCAGATCGTTATGCAGACCCAGCCTGTCGGCCGCCACCTGCTCGCGCCCGCTGGCCACCTCCAGGATCAGGCGGAACAGCTCCCAGCCGACGTCCTCGATGGTCGCCTCACCCGTGGCGATGCGACCGGCATCGAGGTCGATCAGATCATGCCAGCGCTGACTCAGGGTCTTGTTGGTCGACACCTTGATCACCGGCGCCATGGACAGGCCATAGGGCGTACCCCGGCCGGTCGTGAAGACCTGCAGGTTCATGCCGGCCGCCAGCTGCAAGGTGCCACAGATAAAATCGCTCGCCGGTGTGGCGGCGAAGTTGAGGCCGCGCTTGCGAATGCGCTCCCCCGGCCCGACCACATCCACGATGGGTGAACTGCCGGACTTGACGATGGAGCCCAGCGCCTTTTCGACGATATTGCTCAGACCGCCTTTCTTGTTGCCTGGCGAGGTGTTGGCGCTGCGATCGACCTGCCCCTGGCTGAGGTAGTTGTCGTACCAGTCCATCTGCTCCACCAGCGCCCAGGCGACATCGCTATCCCTTGCGCGGGCGGTCAGCAGGTGAATCGCATCCCGCACCTCGGTGACTTCAGAAAACATCACGGTGCCGCCTGCTCGCACGATCAGGTCGGCGGCAAAGCCCAGTGCCGGGTTGGCGGTGACACCGGAGAAGGCATCACTGCCGCCGCACTGCATGCCAATCACCAGTTCCGATGCCGGACAGGTTTCACGCCGGCGGCGATTAAGTTTTTCCAGGTGGTATTCGGCCAGCTTCAGAATGCCGTCGATCATCTGGCCAAAGCCGGTGAAGGCCTCATCCTGCAGGCTCAGGATCGGCGAAGGCGGAACCTCTGCGCCGGCAGCGACGTTTTCCCCCAGCCGCAACACCTGCTCCTCGGGTATCAGCCGCGTCGGCAACAGCTTCTCGCAGCCCAGGCCGATCACCATCACCTCGCCACCGAAATTGGGGTTGCGGGCAATGTTCTGCAGGGTGCGAATCGGCACGATCGCCGCCGGAGCATTGATCGCCACGCCGCAGCCATAGGTGTGATTCAGCGCCACCACATCATCCACATTGGGATAGCGTGGCAGCAGTTCCGCCTTGATACGGCGTACCACATGGTCGGTCACCCCGGCGACGCACTGCACGCTGGTCGACAGCGCCAGTACATTCTTGGTGCCAACGGTACCGTCGGCATTGCGATAGCCTTCGAAGGTATACCCCTCCAGTGGCGGCATCTCCGGGGCCGGACGCGGATCGGTGGACAGTTCGCTCAGGGCTCGCGCTGCCGGCATTCGTACCCGGTCCTCATTGATCCAGCGTCCCCGCGGAATATCCTCCAGGGCATAACCGATCACCTCGGCGTAGCGCATAACTGGCCCGCCCGCGGCAATATCCACCAGCGCCACCTTGTGACCCAGCGGCACATCGTCCAGCAGGCGCGTGCCGTCATCCAGTACAGTGCCGGTTTTCAGACCGCCGGCGTTGGCCACGATGGCGACGTTGTCCGCCGCCTGCATCTTGATGCTGATGGGTAATTCATTGGCTGTGTTCATGACATCCTCGACGGGAAATAGGGCCTGCCCTGCGCCAACAGGGCGCCCGGACAGGCCAGAGGAAAAGATCAGACTTCAACGGTGCGGGACTTGCTTTCCCGGCGGGCCTTAAGGGCCAGATAAACGGAGAAAAAGACAGAGGCGGCGATCATGCACCAGAGCACGATGGCAATCGGGCTCTTGGTAAAGAAGATGCTCAAGGTGCCGAAGGATTCCAGGCTCTTGACGAAATACACTTCGGCCGAGCCGCCCAGAATAAAGCCGATCACCAGCGGCGCGATTTCGAGGCCGATTTTTTGTGCCACGTAGCCGAGCAGGCCGAATATCAGTAGTGTCCAGACATCGAACATGATGCCGTAGTTGATCGCGTAGGCACCGACCACACACATCATGATGATAATGGGATAAAGCACGTACTTGGGTACCATCACGACCTTGGCGATATGCTTGATCGCGAAGAACATGACGGCGAACATCACCAGGTTGGCGAACACCAGGCCGATCATCATCGAGTACCAGGTATCCAGGTTCTCACCGATAAAGAGTGGCCCCACCTGCAGCCCCTGCAACGTGAAGGCGCCGATAAGCACCGCCGTGGTGCTGTCACCGGGTATACCAAGTGACAGCAGCGGAATCAGCGCACCGCCGGTCAGGGCATTGTTGGCGGATTCCGAGGCGATAAGCCCTTCGGGCGCTCCCTTGCCCATCCTCGAAGGATCCTTGGAGAAATTTTTCTGCTGCGAGTAGGCCAGCACCGAGGCCGCACTGCCGCCGATACCCGGCAACATGCCGACAAAGGTGCCGATACTGGAGGATCTGAGCATGTTGACGAACTGGCCGCGAAACACGTTCAACCTGAACGGAACGCCCTGGCTCAGCTGGATACGCTTCTCACCCACTTCATCCCGGGTACCGCGCTCGGCTTCCAGAAAGATGGTCGCCAGACCGAAAAGCCCGATCAGTACCGGCAGCAGCGAGAACCCCTCTTCCAGGTAAGGCACCATGAAATCGGCCATCAGCCGGTATTCACCGTTGCCACCGACCCCGACATCGTAAGTGCCGATCAGGCTCAGGAAGACGCCGATCATGCCACTGAAGATCCCCACCAGCATGTTGCTGGACAGTGACGCGATCACCGTCAGGGCAAAAAAGATGATCAGGAATTTCTCGACATAGGAAAACTTGATCGCAAAATCCGATAAAACCGGCGCGAACAGAAACAGGATCACGGCACTGAAGAGCCCGCCCACCAGAGACGAGACGATACAGATTTTCAATGCCCGCTCTGCCTCGCCCCGCTGGGCCATGGGGTGACCGTCAAAGGTCGTGGTAATCGACGAAGGCGTACCGGGAATGTTCAGCAGGATCGCCGGTACCAGGCCACCCGATATACCGCCAACATAAAGCCCGAGCAGCAGCGCCAGGCCTTCATGCAGACCCAGGGAATAGGTCAGCGGCAGGCAGACGGCCACGGCCATGGTGGCGGTCATGCCCGGAATGGCGCCAAAAATGATGCCCACCAGCGAGCCCGCAGCCGCCAGCAGGAAATATTCGGGAGATAACAGGGAAATAAAATCCATTACAGTGACTCCGGTGCGTTACGGCAAGGTGATATCGAACAGCGAGCCCAGTACGTACCAGACCGTCAGCGGCGCAAAGAGCGCGTTGCAGCCAATCACCAGCAACACCGAGCGGGTGATTTCGTGCACATACACCAGGGACAGAAGCGCCACGAAAACGATGGAGCAAAGCAGAAATCCCAATCCGGTATTGGGAAAAAGCTGCCCGACAAAATCCATCGACACAAAGTAAACGACGATCAGCACCAGGGTACTGAACAGGCGAAACTTGTCGGCATTCGCCTCGAAGAACGCCAGGTTAGCACCCCGGGTACGCACGATTTCAGCCAGTCGCCCACGATTGAGCACGGCAATCAGCAGCAGCATCCCTGCCAGCATGACAAGCACCAGCCTTGGAAAAAAAAGATGGGATTGATCGAAGTCGATCGAGACTTCGAGCAGAGACGTAAGTGTCTGGCTCATGACTGCACCGAAGGGTTGGGAGAGGTTTAGTGGGGTCGCAGGAGGCGACCACCACCCAGGTCAGTGAAACGGGGCCGCTGCGCATGCGGCCCCGGCGTTGCTATCGTTATCCGGCTCAGGCACTTAGCCCTTGATCGCGTTGATCACGTCGGCGATGCGGTCGTTTTTCTCTTTCAGGTAGGTCTGCGCTTCAGCTGCGGGCTTGAAGTTGGGGATGAAGAAGGACTTCTTCTGTACTTCCTGGATCTTGCCTTCGGCAAAGATTTCCTCCAACGCCTTGTCTATCGCAGCTACGAATGCTGGATCGATATCCTTGTTGTAGAGGAAGAAAAACTCCTTGTCGAAGGTGAAGTCCTGGTCTGCGCCCATCGGCACCTGCACCTGGGGCGCGACGAACTTCAGCAGGTCCGCACGGGGGGTTTTGCCCATGCCCTCTTCGTGGGCTTGCTGAATGGTCTGCTCACGGGCGGTCAGCCAGACAAAGCTCATGGCTTTCTGGTCGTCGGCCGGCAAACGGGTGTACTGCTCGTTGGACTGCACGCTGCCGTTGATCACGTCGGCCAGACCATCGAACATCGCCTGGTTCTTGGAGTCCTGCGACCCGGTGTTCACCACCTTCAGATTGTCCTCTTTGCCCGGGTACTTGAGCTTGACGGCATTTTTCAACGCGGTATAGCCGATTTCGGATACGCCGCCGGGCTGGATGGCGACTCGAACCGTTTCACCGTTGCCTGCCGCATCGATGATCTGCTCGACGCTGCGGTATGGCGATTTCTTGCTGACCAGGTAGGCATTGCCCGGATTGATCGCAAAGGTTGGCCCGATGCTGTAGTTGGCAAAGGGATCGTCGTAGCCCTTCTGGTCATACAGTACGCCGAGATACGCCTGATCATGGAATACCATGATGGTGCTGCCATCGCTACTGCGGCTGCGCTCCACAGCCTTGAACGCGGCCGGCGCACCGGTGGCATCAACCTTAAAGTTGCTACCCAGCTTCTCGGACAGCGCTTCTGCAACAATGCTGGTGGACTGGTAGGTATCGCCGCCGGTCGACTTGGAGCCGATCACAACACGAATGTTGGACGGCAGCTCTGCCGCAGCCTGCATGGCGACAGCCGCCGCCAGTGCACATACCCCCAAACGCAGTCCTGTCATCAAACCTTTCATATTTATTATTCCTGTTAGTCCAGTTTTACCCCGGAACTACGGCGTTCACGGCCTCTCGGCCCGCCGCTGCCCGACGTTTCGAATTCAGTAGCCACCATCACCCCCAGGGGTCATGCCACGCGACCGACCAAATAATCATACATCATACTAATGATTGCGCAACCATTAGTTATCATCCTTAACCCCGATTCAGCAGCACACTGCAGACTAGACGCATGCAGGCTTCTCTGCCGACAGCGCGCCATTGCAAGGAAGCATTTGATACTGCTGACGTTTTTAAAATCAACGGGATTGTGTATACATGACCTCAGCCTTAGCGGCCAGCGCTGCATTGCCGCACTCGGCCCAGAACCCCGGCCTCTGTCTCAGGTACTGACCCTGTTGATCACATCAAAGCCCGTGTCGATACGCACCGGCGCCTGGCCGTCGCGCTGTTTTTGCAGACGCTCCAGCAGAGTGCTCGCGATCAAGCTTCCGATGCGCGCACCGTCCAGCCTGACCGATGACAGTGCGGGATACAACTGGGCGGCGCTGCTCAGATCACCGAATCCCATCACGGCGACATCCTCGGGAACCCGCAGCCCCCGTGAGGCGGCTTCCGCCAGAACCCCCTGTGCAACCGTATCCGAACTGCACACCACGACCTCGGGCAGGGTACCCTCGCGCAACAACTGACTCAGGCCGTCACGCCCCTCTTTCAGCGTTGCCGGCGCCGGATAAATCACCTGGCGCACATCCGTGACACCCTGGACACTTAACTCGTCCACCAGCCCCACGGATCGTTTTACCGCCCGTGCATCGCTGACGGATACTACCGCAAAACGCCGGTATCCCCTGCCAAGCAGGTGACGCGCCACGGCCTTGCCCACCGCGGAGTGGGAAAAACCCACCAGAATATCGATCGGATCCTCGCAGAGATCCCACGCCTCCACCACTGGGATGCCCGAAGCGACAAGCCGCTGTCGCGTCAGCGCGGAATGTTCCGTCCCCGTCAACACAATGGCGTCGGGACGACGGCCGAGGATCGCGCCCAGCAAGGACTCTTCCTTCTCGACTGAATAGCCTGTCACCCCGATGATGGACTGGTAACCCGCATTACCCAGCTGATCCATCAGCGTCTGGACCATGTCGGAAAAAATGGAGTGCGCGATGGTAGGCACGAAAACGGCTACCAGTTTGCTCTGCTTGCTGGCGAGCCCGCCTGCCAGCATATTGGGCGTGTATCCAACATCAGCCACCGCGCGACGAACCTTCTCCAGCGTCTGTTCGGACACCAGCTCCGGCCGGCTCAGGGCCCGGGATACGGTGATCGGTGAAACGCCAGCCACCTTGGCAACATCAATGAGCGTTAGGCCCAATGCCAGGCGTGTCTTGTCCGGCCGGGGTTTAGGGGTTTTCTTTGCGGGGAGTTTGGGCATCGGAGGCTTGTTGCGTGCTTGTCGTAGAAGAAATCGAGGCTCAAAGTAGCACTAAATCCCCAGGGTGCAAAACCATTGCCGTCCTCCAGGCAAAGAGGATCGCGGCCCGGCGGGAACTGTCCTGTCATTCTGTCGAGACCGCCATGATGGCAACAGGATATTGGCGTACGCCAAGGCGCGGGCTACGTTCAGGCGCCCTGCCCCTGCAGCATCAGCTCGGCAAATGGGTTCTCTTCGCGCAGCGCATCGACAAACCAGTGCAGTGCGCGGCCCTGGTTGCTGCTGTGCCAGGCGATGTGGTGGCTGTGATCGGTGCGGGTCAGTTCCACATCGATCTCCACCAGCGTGCCGCTGGCGATATAAGGCGCGGCGCGAAAGCGTGGCAGGTATCCGATACCCAGGCCCGCCAGGTGCGCCTTGAGCTTGGCATCGGTATCCGGCACAAAGATGCGCGGCTGGCTTTCGAGCAGACCATAGGTCAGCGCTGGCAAGTGCCTGGAGCTGTCGGGAATCACCACCGAGGTAAATCGCCGCAGCGCCTCACGCTTGACCGGCTGCTCCAGCTGACAAATGGGATGCTCCGGCGCCGCCACATAGCAGAAGGCATTGCCGGGCATCAGCGGCAACCCCAGCAAATCGTAGGAGCGCCCCTCCGGCGGCAACCCTGGCGCGCCTATGACCAGGTCCGCGCGGTTATCCTGCAGACAGTCCCAGGTGCCCGCCAGGGTTTCATAGCGCAAAATGACATGAATATCCGGCTGCACCTGCTGGAAGCGCTTTACCAGCGGGTAGATCAGTTCAACGGGGAACAGGGCATTGATGGCGATGGTCAGCTGGGCCTCCCAGCCATGCGCCATACGCCGCGCCATCTCGGACAGGGACTCCGTGGCCTGCAGGATCTGCCGACCGTGCTGCAACAGCATCCGCCCCACCGGCGTCAGCACCATGCGCCGGCCGTGTTTTTCGAACACCTTGATGCGGTGTTCTTCCTCCAGCTTCTGCACGGTATAAGTTATCGCCGAAGGCACCCGGAACAGCGCTTCGGCGGCAGCGGCAAAACTGCCATGTCGATCGATGGCATCCAGTACCTTGAGTGCATCCAGTGATATCTGCGCCGGCATCCGCAATCCTGCGTAATGAATTATTCGAGAGCCTATGATTCTAAACGACTAGACGCCAAAATAGATGCCACTGTGCCCAGAGATATTCCGCCCATGCTCAAGCTATTGACCGGCTCCCCCGCCACCCGGCTGATCCAGGCGATCGAACGCGATGATGCCGATGCGCTGGCCAAGTGGCTGCGCAAGGCGTCGCCTGCGCTGCTGTCGCAACCGTTGCACGACGACCTGCTGGCAACGGAACTGGCGATTGACGCCCAGCGCCCGAAGCTGCTGTGGCTGCTGCTGAACGCCGGTGCCGATGCCAATGCCATCGGCACCGACGGCACGCCCCTGAGCTGGCGCGCCCTGAGCTTGCAGGGCCCCGAGCCCAAAAGCCTGGAGTTGCTCGCGGCCCTGCTACGCGCCGGGGCCGATGCCAACAGCTGCAACCCCGCCGGTACACCGCTGCTGCATGCCTGCTTCGAAGTGTGCTCGCCCGCCCGCCTGATGCTCCACCTCAGCCGCCTGCTGGAAGCCGGAGCCGGCATTGACAGCCAGGACGCCGCCGGTCGGAGCATCCTGCAACTGGCGCTCCACAGCGACCGGCGTGAGCTGATACAGTTCCTGATTCACTCCGGCGCCGCGCTGCCCGAAGAGCTGCCATTGGGCGCCCCTGACAGCGCCCAGGCGGATATCAACCCTGAGACGCTGACCTATGCCCGGCGTTGCCAGCAGGATTACCGTATCCGCCAGCAGTTTCTGGGTGCCTGACAGACCCCAGCCCTCAAACATGCAGACCGCCCAAGGCCAACAATAATGAAATCAAAAGTTCTGATCATTCACACCGGCGGTACCATCGGCATGCACCCCTCGGATCAGGGCTATGTGCCGGTGCCAGGCTTTGACGAGCTGCTGCAGCAAAAACTCAGCAAGCAGGCACAGCAGAACCTGCCCCATTTCGAAATACTGGAATTTACGCAGCTCATCGACAGCTCCAACATCCAGCCATCGGACTGGACCCGCCTGGGCCGAACGCTGATGGAGCATTACGACGACTACAACGGCTTCGTGGTGCTGCACGGCACCGATACCATGGCCTACACCGCTTCCGCCCTGTCGTTCATCCTGCAGGGACTCGACAAGCCGGTCATTCTGACCGGCTCGCAGATCCCCCTGATCGAGCCACGCAACGATGCACTGGACAACCTGATCACCGCGCTGATTCTGGCCGGTAACTACCCGGTGCCCGAGGTCTGCATTTACTTCAACGGCCGCCTGCTGCGGGGCAACCGGGCGTGCAAACTGCGGGCAACCGGTTTTGATGCCTTCGACACGCCCAACTGCCCCTGGCTTGGCCAGGCCGGCATTCACATCGAACTGCAGGAACACCTGCTGCTCGATCGCGGCACCCCAAGCTTTAGCGCCCCGGACTTCGATCCCTGCGCTGTTTCCTTACTGCACCTTTATCCCGGCATGCCCGGAAGCATCGCCGCGCAGCTGCTGGAAAACTCCCGGCTCAAGGGGCTGCTGATCCGCAGCTTCGGTGTCGGCAACCCGCCGGACGAGAATCGTGAACTGATGGCCGCACTGGAGCAGGCCTCCGCCCGGGGCCAGGTGGTGGTCAACCTGACCCAGTGTCTGCAGGGAAAGGTCAGTCAGGGCGCCTATGCCACCGGTGCCAAGCTGAACGATATCGGCGTGGTGCCGGGCAGCGACCTCACGGTGGAGGCGGCCTTCACCAAGCTGCACTTCCTGATCGCCACCGGCCATGCAGCGCCGCGGGTACGCGAGCTGATGCAGACGCCCATCTGCGGCGAGCAGAGCTGAACCGGCGGTAGAGTCAATCAGGGCAGCTGTTCTGTATCGATAGCGGGTTCGGCCCGCACCCGGTCACCCAGCCGGATAGTCCCGCCCTCGACAATGCGCACGCAAAGCCCGCCGATACCCCGCATGGCATTAAAGCCCCCCGGGCCCAGCACCGCTTCCATGCGGGAACAGGGATGGCACTGCCCCGCCCCTTCGAGCACCACCTCTCCAATACGGAAGCGGCGCCCGCTCAGCGCATGCAGGCTGATGCCGCGCACCAGCAGGTTGCGCCGCAGCAGCGCAGGGTCCAGCGACTCAAGGTGCAGCAGCGACGCCAGCACCGCGAGGTTTTCCGCCTGAAACAAGGTGATCTGGCGCTTGCTGTCGGGTCGGCCGCTAAAGCGATCCCCCAGCAGTCCCGCACCCGGCTGCACCACGGCCTCGGTAACGCTTCGCATGGGTTCATCCCGGGAAGGCCGCAGCAGTATCTGCTCCAGTACACCACACTGGGGCAGTGTCCCCAGCAGCTTCGCCATCTGACCGCGCATACGCATGCCTCCTGTTGCAGGGTCTGCCTGTCCGTTATCGCCCGCCCCTGGTGTCCCGCCGCATCTGCCAATGCAGCGCCCTGATTGCCATCAGCCATTGGCCGCACACCCGGGCGACCCTATAATAGCGTTTTCCCCCCTTTGCAGCGCCGACAGCAAGACAAGCCAGCGGGACTGCACAGGGCAACGTCAAGGATCGATTATATGACCTCCCTGTTCCTGCTGGTCGGGGCCCTGATGCTAATGCTCAGCATCCTGCTGAGCCCACTGTCAAACCGGATCGGCATGCCGGTGCTGCTGCTCTTCCTGGGCGTGGGCATGCTCGCCGGCGAAGATGGTCCGGGGCATATCCAGTTCGACGACTTCGAGACCGCCTTCCTGGTGGGCAACCTGGCACTGGCCATCATACTGCTGGATGGCGGCATGCGCACAAGAGGCGAAACCTTCCGCGTCGGCCTGCGACCGGCCCTGGTGCTGGCGACCCTGGGTGTACTGATCACCGCGCTGGTGACCGGGATGGCCGCTGTGTTTATCTTCGATCTCTCCTGGCTTGACGGCCTGCTGATCGGCACCATCGTGTCCTCCACCGACGCCGCGGCGGTGTTCGCACTGCTGCAGGGACGCGGCCTGAACCTGAATGCCCGCGTCGGTGCCACGCTGGAAATCGAGTCCGGCAGCAACGACCCCATGGCCATCTTCCTGACCCTGGTCCTGCTGCAGCTGATCACGCTGGAGGGTGACGCGTCACTGTGGGCAGCCCCCCTGATGCTGCTGCAACAGATCGGCATTGGTGTCGTCTGCGGCTGGCTCGGCGGCAAGCTACTGGTGTCCCTGGTCAACCGGGTGGACCTGGTCACGGCGCTCTATCCACTGCTGGTCACCGCCAGCGGCCTGGTCGTGTTCTCCGGCACCAACGCCCTGGGCGGCAGCGGCTTTCTGGCGATCTACCTGGCCGGCGTATTACTGGGCAATGCCCGGGTACGCATGATGCCGGCCATCCTGCAGGTTCACGACGGGCTCGCCTGGCTGGCACAGCTGTGCCTGTTCCTGATCCTGGGCCTGCTGGTGGACCCGTCCCAGCTGCTGCTGATCGCGCCCGCCGGCCTGCTGCTGGCCGCGGTGCTGATCCTGGTTGCCCGGCCGCTGGCGACCTTCAGCACGCTCTGGCCATTCAAGTTCAATGTCCGCGAACAGAGCTTTATCGCCTGGGTGGGGCTGCGCGGCGCGGTGCCCATCGTGCTGGCGCTGTTCCCGGTCATGGCGGGTGTCGAGCAGGCACCGCTGTTCTTCAACATCGCCTTTATCGTCGTGTTGGTGTCACTGGTTATCCAGGGTACCAGCCTGGCGCCGGTGGCGCGCTGGCTGAAACTGGAAGTGCCGGGGCACGAACAGGCACACAGGCGCATTCCCATCGATGTTCCGGCGGTCGGTGAACACGAACTGCTGCTGTTCAGGCTGCAGGGCTCGCGCTGGCAACGGCCTTCCCCGCTGGGTGAGCTGCGCATGCCGGCCGATACCGGTATCGCCGCGGTATTTCGCAACGGCCGTTACCTGCGCCCCCAGGCCAAGACCGCCCTGCAGGATGGCGACCTGCTGGCGGTGATGGCGCGCCCCGACATGATCGATGCCCTGGGCCACCAGTTCAACGCGCCCCAGGGCCCCAAGCACCTGGGGGAAATGGCCTTCTTCGGCGAGTTTGTGCTCAATGGCGAGGCGCAACTGGCCGATGTCGAGCAGGCCTACGGCATCAGGGTCGAGCAGGAGGACTCCAGCCAGACGCTGTCGGCCTGTATCGCCCGACACCAGCATGGCCACCCGGTTGTAGGTGATAGCCTTATGCTGGGCCCGGTGACCCTGGTGGTCAAAGCCGTGGACGGCGATGTCGTCACCAAGGTCGGTCTGAAACTGCACTGAGGAAGTGCCTGCCAGGCATGGCTCGACAACCTGCCCAGGCGGGCCTTAGTGGCCAGGCTCCGGGGCGCCCAGCCCACGGGTGGCAAACCGGGCCAGCAGAATATTGAGGGCGCCGAGCAGCACCAGGGTCAGGCCATAGCCGGCGTGCTCGGTGACCAGGCCGAACAGCAAACCGCCGACAGCGCCACCGCCGACATTGAGCGCCCCCCACAGGCTCATGACCCGCCCGCGATAGGCGCGATCGAGCGAGACCTGTATCAGCGATTGCGTCGCCACGCCGCAGACAGTGGCACAAAAGCTCAGCAGCATCACCAGCACCACGGCGACCTCAAAGTGTGTGTTGAGGCCAAATAACATGAGCACGAGGCCGGCCCCCGGTGCCGCAAGGCCCAAGGCCGGCAGCAGTCGCGCCTGGGACTGGGCAGACAGGATCAGTCCGGCCACGATGGAGCCAAGTCCCGCCGCCGAGGTCAGCATGGCCAGCGCTTCCACCCCCCGGTGATAGAGCACATCCACCGCCGCCGGCAGTATTTCCAGCAGGCCGCGGCCCAGAATCGCGGAGCAACCAATCACCAGCAGCAGACGCAGGATCAGCGCCTCGCTGCGGGCGTAACGCACGCCGGCGAGCAGGTCGGCCAGAAACCGCCGTTGCTCCGCGCCACCCCTGCGGGCCTTTTCATCCAGCCTCAACTGCGACAGCACCAGCGTCAGGGGCAGGTAGCAGGCACCGCTCACGGCCAGTGCCATCGCCCCACCGTAGAGGTTGATCAGCACACCGGCGATCATCGGGCCAATAAAGCGAGCGCTGTTGAACAGAATGGCATTGATCGCCACCGCCCTGGACATGTTGACCACGCTGACCAGCTCCGGCACCAGCGACAGCCGCACCGCCTGGTAGGCACTGTTGGTCATGCCGATCACCAGCGCGAACAGCAACAGCCCCAGCGGCTCGATCAGTCCGCCCCATACCAGGGCCGCCAGCGTCCCGCCCAGGCCGCTCAACAGCAGGCTGATCGCCACCGCCGCCCGACGCCGGTTGATACGATCCACCAGCACCCCGAACAGGGGCCCCACCAGCACCACCGGAAAGAACATCAGGAAGGCCAGCAAACCCAGCCAGGTCTCCGAGCCGGTAAGATCCCACATCATCCAGCCCAGAGTCATGCGCTGGATCCAGACCCCCTGGGTCGAGAACAGGCTGCCGCACAGGTAGGTAAGGTAATTGCGCTCACTGAGTATGGAGGGGCTCATCCAGAATCCTGAAACGACGAAAGCGCCCAGGAGGCTGTCCGAGAATACTGGCCGTCGCGAGATCCGGCTGATTTGAGCGGGTTTTTGCGGTGTTTTAAGGCGAATAGTGGTTCTATTTAACGCAAAACAGCACAAAAAACAGCCAAACTCAGTTGGTTCGCAGTAGGTTCAGTATTGTCGAGCAGGCTCCCTGGAGGCGCTTTCGAGAGGTCAATGGAACGAGGATTACTTTTTCAGTGCCGCAACCACGGACACTTCAACCAGCAGTTCAGGTCGCGCCATGCGGGCTTCAACGCAGGCGCGGGCCGGTGCGTGCCCTTCCGGAACCCAGGCATCCCAGACTTCATTCATGGCGGCGAAGTCCTTCATGTCACGGATATACAGGGTCGCGGACAGCAGGTGCTCGCGATCACTGCCGGCCTGGGCCAGCAGGGTGTCGACCTTGTCCAGCATCGTCTGCGTCTGCTCGCGAATATCGGCATTGGCATCGGCCGCCACCTGGCCACAGAGGTAAACAGTGTCATTGTGAATCACGATCCGGCTCATGCGCTGGCCGGTTTCCATACGGGTAAGGCTCATCGGTTTATCCTGTCGTTGGGCTGATATAGAGCGCCCATTTTACGGACCCGGTTGCGGGCAACCAGGCAAAATTCTCTAAAAAAATCGCCCTGTGCAGACAGATGCTTTGAAATCCACACAATCAGGCGATGATCCACCGGTCACAGATTCAGCCGCGGAATCTCCAGCGCCGGGCAGCGATCCATCACCACATCCAGGCCCGCGGCCTGGGCACGCTCGGCCGCAGGCTCGTTTATCACGCCCAGCTGCATCCAGATCGACTTGGCGTGCGCCGCGATGGCCGCATCCACGGCGTCACCGGCATCCACCGAGTTGCGAAAAATATCCACCATGTCGATGGGCTCATCAATTTCCGACAGTGATGCCCTGACCGACTGCCCCAGGATGCTGGCGCCGGCTTCGGTTGGATTAACCGGGATAACGCGGTAGCCCTTGGCCATCAGGTACCCCATGACCTGGTGACTGGCGCGGTGCGGCCGGGGGCTCGCGCCCACCAGGGCGATGGTCTTGCTGCTCTCAAGAATCTTTCGAATTATATTGTCGTCGTTCAAAACCTTTACTCCTTGCCGACCTGACCACAGACCGGGCATGAGGGATCCTGCTTCAATTTCAAGGTGCGCCACTCCATGCTGCGGGCATCAAGCAGCTGCAGTCGCCCCACCAGTGGCTGACCGATCGCGGCCAGCACCTTCAACGCTTCCATGGCCTGTACCGAACCGATAATGCCCACCAACGGTGCCAGCACGCCGGATTCGGAGCAGGTCAGATTTTCTTCCTCACCGTCACGATAGAGACACTGGTAGCAGGGCGCACCCGGCTGCCTGGAGTCAAATACGGCGACCTGTCCTTCCATGCGGATCGCCGCCCCCGACACCAGCGGCCGCCGGTGCCGGACGCAGGCCCGGTTGACGGCGAAGCGGGTACCGAAGTTGTCGCAGCAGTCCAACACCAGATCAACACCGGCCACCAGTTCATCCAGACGCTGTTCCGACAGCCGTTCACACAGCGTTTCGATTCGAATATCGGGATTAAGTGCCGCCAGCGTTTCACGTGCCGACTCAACCTTGGGCCGACCCAGCCGCGGCGTGCTGTGCACGATCTGGCGCTGCAGGTTGCTCAGATCAACCTCGTCGTCGTCCACCAGCACCAGCTCACCAACGCCCGCCGCCGCCAGGTACATGGCCACCGGGCTGCCCAGTCCACCCAGACCGATAATCAGGACCCGGGAGCCGAGCCAGGCTTCCTGGCCACCGATCTCAACCTCCGGCAGCATGATCTGCCGGCTGTAACGCAACAACTGCTCGTCTGTCAGCATTCAGTCACTCCTTGCAGATTCCAGCGCCCCCGGGTGACGCGATCGCGCCCGCCCAGATCCGGCACTGTGACAACTTCGCCGTAACCCAGTTCATCCAGCAGGCCACGTACCGCCGCGCCCTGGTCAAATCCGTGCTCAAACAGCAGCCAGCCGCCGGGTTCCAGCACCGACCGCGCGCCGGTGGCGATATGGCGAATATCCGCCAGACCCGCATCCTCGGCCACCAGCGCCGAGGCCGGTTCAAAGCGTACATCGCCCCGCCCCAGGTGAGGGTCGGCGGGATCGATATAGGGCGGATTGCTGACAACCATCGCAAAGCGGCCCGCCAGCGGCTCGAACCAGCTGCCCTCGACAAAGCGGGCATTGCCGATTCCCAGGCGGGCCGCGTTGCGCTGCGCCAGCGCCACCGCGGCCGCAATGCGGTCACAGCCGGTCAGTGACCACTGACTGCGCTCGCTGGCCAGCGCCAGGGCGATGGCTCCGGTGCCGGTGCCCAGGTCCGCCACCCGGAAATCGCCATCAGGCAGCAATTCGAGCGCCTGCTCCACCAGGGTTTCGGTATCGGGCCGCGGAATCAGCGTATCGGCACTGACCTCAAGATCCAGCGTCCAGAAGCCGCGCCGCCCGGTGAGGTGTGCCACCGGCTCCCCCGCCAGACGCCGCTGCAGCAAGGCCTCGAACGCCGCGGCCTGCGGGGACGACAGCACCCGCTCGGGGTGCATGAACAGGTAGGTACGGCCGCACTCGAGCAGATGGCACAGCAGCAGTTCCAGATCCAGCCGGGCACTGTCGCTGTTCACCAGCTGGGGGGCACACTGCAGCGCCCTGGCGATCGTCAGGCTCACCGGCACAGACTCATTGCGCTGTTCTCATGCGGCCTTACTCCTCTGAGAGCGCGCCCAGCTGCTCGGTCTGGTATTCCACCAGCAGCGGGTCGATAACGGCATTCAGTTCGCCGTTCATGATTTCGCCTAGCTTGTAGAGCGTCAGGTTAATGCGGTGATCCGTCACTCGGCCCTGGGGGTAGTTGTAGGTACGAATGCGCTCGGAGCGGTCACCACTGCCCACCAGGCTCTTGCGGGTACTGGCCTGGGCCGCGGCGTGGCGCTCCTGCTCGGCCGACTGCAGCCGTGCTGCCAGCAGCGACATGGCCCGCGCACGGTTCTTGTGCTGCGAGCGCTCATCCTGGCATTCCACTACCACACCGGTCGGAATATGGGTAATGCGGATGGCAGAGTCCGTCTTGTTGACGTGCTGACCGCCGGCGCCCGAAGCACGGAAGGTATCCACCCGCAGGTCGGCCTTGTTGATGGCAATCTCGGCCACTTCGTCCAGCTCCGGCATCACGGCCACGGTACAGGCCGAGGTATGAATGCGGCCCTGGGATTCGGTCTCCGGTACCCGCTGCACCCGGTGCGCACCGGATTCGAACTTGAGGCGCGAGTACACGTCCTGCCCCACCACCCGGGTAATGATTTCCTTGTAGCCGCCGTGTTCACCCTCGCTGGCACTGATGATCTCGATGCGCAGCCCCTGCTGCTCGGCATAGCGCGAGTACATGCGAAACAGGTCCCCGGCAAAGATGGCCGCCTCGTCACCGCCGGTGCCGGCGCGAACCTCGAGAAAGACATTGCGGCCGTCATTCGGGTCACGCGGCAACAGCAGAATCTGCAGCTGCGCCTCGAGCTCCTCAATGCGCGCGCGGGCGCCACCGATCTCTTCGCGTGCCATTTCGCGCATCTCGGCATCGCTGTCATCGAGCATCAGCTCGGCTTCTGCCAGGTCGTCCAGCGCGCCCAGGTAGGCATTGAAGCCTTCCACCACGGGCTCAAGCTCGGCATATTCGCGCGACAGGTCGCGGTAACGGTTCTGGTCGGCCTGTGTACCCGGGTCGCTCAACAGGGCTGCCACTTCCTCGTGGCGGTCGGTGAGCTTTTCCAGCTTGTTGCGTATAGAGGTTTTCATGTTAGTCAGCGTCAACCGTAGGGACAGTTGATAGAGCTCCTGCACGAGCTGCATCAGAGATAAGGCACCTGGGGAACCGGCCTGGCCTGGAACCCTCGAATGCGTTCATGTTATTTGGCGTCAGCACTGTCGGACAGCTGATACAGTTCCTGCACCAGCTGCAGCATCTCTTCGCGTCCATCCGCGCTGGCCTTGCGCAGCTGAATCGTGGGCGAATGCAGCAGCTTGTTGGTCAGGCGACTGGCCAGCAGCGCCAGCACCTGATCCGCCGGCTTGCCGTTGCGCAGCAGTTTCATGGCCTGCTCCAGCGCCTCATCCCGCAGGACCTCGGCTCTTGAGCGCAGCGCCGTGAGCGTGTCAACGGCACCCAGCTCGCGCAGCTGGCGCATAAAGGTCAGGGCACCGCGGGCAATGATTTCTTCCGCTTCCAGCGCGGCGGTTTCACGCGAGCGCTGGTTTTCCTCAATCACGTCTTTCAGGTCATCAACGCTGTAAAGATACACGTCGTCCAGTTCCCCCACCTGGGGCTCGATATCCCGGGGTACGGCGATATCCACCATGAACACCGGCTTGTGCTTGCGCTTTTTCAGAGCATCTTCCACCGCGCCCTTGCCCAAAATGGGCAGCTGGCTGGCGGTGGAGGAAATCACGATATCGGCTTCTGCCAGCACCCGGGGAATATCAGCCAGCACGATGGCTCGGCCGCCGACGGAATCTGCCAGCGCCTGGGCCCGGCCCAGGGTACGGTTGGCCACGATCATGGAGCGCACACCGGCCTGGCTCAGGTGACGCGCCACCAGTTCAATGGTTTCACCGGCACCGATCAGCAGCGCGCGGCTGCTGCCAAGATCAGAGAAAATATGCTGCGCCAGGCTGACCGCTGCATAGGCCACCGACACCGGATTCTGACCAATGGCGGTATCGGTACGCACCTGCTTGGCAACGGCAAAGGTCTGCTGGAACAGCCGGCCGAGTTCTGCACCGGCCAGCCCCTGCTCCTGGGAGACGGCATAGGCGGACTTGAGCTGCCCCAGGATTTGCGGCTCGCCCAGCACCAGGGAGTCCAGGCCGCTGGCCACCCGCATCATGTGCCGTGCCGCGTCCTCGTCCCAGTGCGCGTAGATACACTGGGCCAACAGGCTGGGCGCCAGGTGATGATAGTCGCCCAGCCACTGCAGCAAGGCATCCAGACCGGTAGCGTCGGTGGAGCAATACAGCTCGGTACGGTTGCAGGTCGACAGTATGGCGACTTCCCTGAGCCGGCCGGATGCGCGGGCATGCTCCAGGGCATCAACCAGCTGCTCCGGCGCGAATGCCACCTTTTCGCGCACCTCGAGCGGAGCGGTTTTGTGGTTGATACCTAACGCCAATAGAGCCATGGAGACGGTGCAGAACCTCAGCGGTAATATTCAGGCGCGTCATAATACACCTTCTTCGGGCCAAGAAGAAAATCCGGCCACCGGAACTTTCCATTCAAACCTCCGCCCAACGGACGCATGACAATAACGCCAACCTTCCTCTATAGTGACCCAACACCCCAAGGGACCTGACCTGAAGCCCCATGAACAAAACCCTGCTCGGCATTGTGATCAGCTCGCTATTTGCCGCGGGCTGCAGTTTCCAGCCTGCCAAAACCGAAACCACCGCCCCCCTGGCACTGGACCCCGTGCAGTACCAGCCGGGCGAGTTCAATCGTGAGTCCCTGTTGCAGCTGCTGCAGGCAGAGATTGCCGGCCAGCGGCGCCAGTTTGATGTCGCGCTGGAGATTTACCTGCAGCAGGCCAGGCTGACCCGCGACCCGGGCGTGGCGGAGCGGGCCACCCGTATTGCCCAGTACCTGCAGCGTCCGGACGACATGCTGCAGGCCGCCGAGCTCTGGATCGAGGCACAGCCGGACAACCCCGAGCCCTACCAGCTCGCCGCCGGCCTGCTGTTGCACGAAGGCGACTACGAGGCCGCCCTGCCGCTGATGGAGCGTGCCCTGGCCGAAGACAGTCGCCAGGCGCTGGCGCTGCTCGTGGGCCAGGCTGGCAACATCAGCCCCCGGCAACTCGACGGCTATATCGCCATGCTGGACCGTCAGCTGGAAAAGGCGCCGGGCGACAGCTACCTGCTGCTGACCCGCGGCCAGCTGCTCAAGCAGCTCGACCGAACCGACGAGGCGCTGGCTGACTTCGACCAGGTATTGCGGCAGAACCCGGACGACCTCGATGCCCTGATGCTGAAGGCGGAACTGCTGCGCCTGAGTGACCGCCCCGGCGAGGCGCTGCAATTGCTGCGTCCCTACCTGAAAAGCCAGAGCGAAAATCGCCAGATACGGGTGCTGCAGGTGCAGCTGCTGTTCCAGGACCAGCAGCAGTCACAAGCCAGCGACGCCGCCCGCAGACTGATCCGGGATTTCCCCGATGACAACCAGCTGCACTATTACCTGGCATTGCTGATGCTGGAAAATGATCAGCTGAGCCAGAGCCGCATCGCCCTGGAGCAGCTGCTGGAGCAATCCCCGGACAACAGCGAACCCCACTTTTACCTGGGCTACATCGCCCAGACGCAGGGACGCAACGAGGAAGCGATCGAGCATTACAGCCGCGTCAGCGATGGCTCCAACCTGTTTCAGTCCTATGCCCGCACCCTCAACCTGCTGGACACGCCGGCCGACCAGGCCCGCATCGAGCTGATTCTGGAAAATGCCCGCGCCCGCTACCCGGAGCTCGCACCCCGTTTTTATGGCCTGCAGGCCGAATGGCTCAACCAGCACGCCAGCCGGGACGCCGCCCTGGCCATCCTGGACCAGGGCCTGGCGGAACTCGGCAACGAGGTCACCCTGCTGTACAGCCGCGCCATGCTCATCGACCCGGACAATTTTCCGCAGATCGAGCAGGATCTGCGCAAGGTGCTCGAAATGGAGCCGGACAACGCCAGTGCACTGAACGCCCTGGGCTACACCCTGACCCTTTACACTGATCGCTACGACGAAGCCTACCGGCTGATCGAACAGGCCCTGCAGCAAAAGCCGGACGACCCCGCGGTGCTGGATTCCATGGGCTGGGTGCTGTTCAAGCTGCAGCGCTTTGCCGAAGCCATCGACTACCTGCAACGGGCCTACGACAACTTCCCGGACCCGGAAGTCACCGGCCACCTGATCCGGGCCTACTGGGCCGATGGTCGCCAGAACCGTGCCCGCGAACTGCTGGAGCAGCACCTGGGCGAGGATCCACAGAACGAACACCTGCGTGAAGCGGCCAGGGCACTGGGAGTCAACTGATGCGCGCACTCCTGCTGACGCTGCTGCTGACCCTGCTGGCCGGCTGCAGTACCTTTCGGGCCGACCCCGCACCGCCCAGCGGCAGCTGGGATGAATACCAGCTGCGGGCGCTGGCGCTGCAGAACTGGACGCTGGACAGCAAGGTCGGCATCCGCACCGCGGATGACAGCCAGAGCGCCCGCATGCAATGGCAGCAACAGACGCCAGACTATCGCATCAGCATCAGCGGCCCGCTGGGCCAGGGGGGCGCCCTGATCGAGGGTAACGATCAGGGCGTGAGCATCGATATCGCCGGCGAAGGCCGCTACGCCTCGGACAGCCCCGAAGCGCTGCTGCAATCGCTGCTGGGCTGGAGCTTTCCGGTCGAACAGGTGAGGTTCTGGATTCGCGGCCTGCCGGCGCCCGGCCTGCCCTTTGCACCGACATTCAGCGAAAATCGTCTGCAAACGCTTGAACAGGGCGGATGGTTGATCCATTATTCCGCCTACTCAAAGGACCTGGGGCAGGTGCTGCCACAGCGCATAACCCTGAAACGCGCAGATCTGACCATCACGGTGATCATCAAGGAGTGGATCGCGTCCTGAGCAACGACAGCTTTTTTGCTGTTCGTTTCCCTTTGACTGCACTTCGGGCTTGACCTAACGGGCCGGTTTGAGCAGAATATGCGCCTTCTTTCGGGAGGCCAACTCCAAAGGAGAGATACTGGGGTATCGCCAAGCGGTAAGGCACTGGATTCTGATTCCAGCATGCGGAGGTTCGAATCCTCCTACCCCAGCCATTTACTCATGAAATACTCCCTGTCAGCTTCGAATTCCAACTCCGAACCAACCGAGAAGGTGCTCGCCGTGTCTAGAATGATGGTCTTCACCGGCAATGCCAATCCGGAACTCGCCCAGAAAGTGGTCGAGCGCCTTGATATTCCGATGGGCAAAGCAGTCGTCGGCCGTTTTAGCGACGGTGAAGTGAACGTAGAGATCCAGGAAAACGTCCGCGGCAAGGATGTCTTCATCATCCAGTCGACCTGCGCACCGACCAACGACAACCTGATGGAACTCATCGTGCTGGCGGACGCGCTGCGTCGCGCATCCGCCAGCCGCGTGACCGCCGTAGTGCCCTACTTTGGCTACGCCCGTCAGGATCGCCGCCCCCGCTCTGCCCGCGTGGCAATCAGCGCCCGGGTCGTGGCGGACATGATCTCCGCTGTCGGCATCGACCGCGTACTGACCGTTGACCTGCATGCCGACCAGATCCAGGGCTTCTTCGACAGCCCTGTGGACAACGTCTACGGCTCGCCGGTGCTGCTGGATGACATCGTAGATCAGCAGTACGACAACATCATGGTCGTGTCACCGGACGTCGGCGGCGTGGTGCGTGCCCGCGCCATCGCCAAGCAGCTGGATTGCGACCTGGCCATCATCGACAAGCGCCGTGAGCGTGCCAACGAGTCCCAGGTGATGAACATCATCGGTGATGTCGAAGGCCGCACCTGCATCCTGGTCGACGACATGTGCGATACCGCCGGCACCCTGTGCAAGGCTGCCAAAGCGCTGAAAGACAACGGTGCTGCCAAGGTTTACGCCTATGCAACCCACCCGGTACTGTCAGGCCCTGCGGTGCAGAACCTGAACAACAGCGAGCTGGACGAGCTGGTGGTGACGGACACCATTCCGCTATCCCAGGCCGCACAGGAATGCTCGAAGGTACGCCAGCTCACCCTGGCACCGATGCTGGCAGAAGCGGTACGCCGCGTCTGCAACGAAGAATCCATCAGCGCGATGTTCCGCTAAGCGGACAACGCCTGATCCGCACCGGCGCCACGGGCGCCGGTGTTAATGCCCACAAGGGCAACAGCGATGCTGCAGAACCTTGGTCGCGAGGTCTGCAGCTTTTATATATTGAAGGATAATCACATGACTAACTTTGTAATCGAAGCAGTATCCCGTGCGGATCAGGGCAAAGGTGCGAGCCGCCGCCTTCGCACCCAGGGACTCGTGCCTGGCATCCTGTACGGTGGCGAAAACGACAAGAACCCGATCGCGATCAGCCTGAACAACAACGAACTGGTTAAGCAGCTGAACGATCAGACTTTCTTCTCCAGCATTCTGACCATCAAGCTGAATGGCGAAGAGCAGAAAGTCATCATCAAGGATCTGCAGCGCCACCCGGCTCGCCCGCAGGTTCTGCACGCTGACTTCCAGCGCGTCACCAACGAAAGCCGCATCCGTATCACGGTTCCGCTGCAGTTCATCAACTTCGAAAAGTCTGCTGCCGCCAAGGCATCGGCCAAGTTCGCCGTTGAGAAGAACACTGCCGAGATCCTGTGCAACGCCGGCCAGCTGCCGGAAGCCCTGCAGATCGACCTGAGCAACGCTGAAGGCGGCAAGGTACTTCACCTGTCCGACATCAGCCTGCCGGAAGGCGTTGAAATCGTTGCTCTGCGTCGCGGCGGTGACCACGACCAGGGTATCGGTTACGTCTACGCTCCGCGTGGCGCCAAGGCTGCGAAGTAAGAGCTAGCAGTCTAGCGAACAAGGTGCCGGCATGAATGACAGGATCCAGCTGATCGTTGGCCTCGGGAATCCGGGCGACAACTATCATCAGACCCGCCACAATGCCGGTGCCGACCTTGTCGGGCAGCTTGCTGCCTGGCATAACTGCACGCTGGCACCGGAACGCAAGTTTCACGGACGCTACGGCAAGATCGTTCTCAACGGTCAGCCGGTCCACTTGCTGATTCCCCACACCTTCATGAATTTGAGCGGTCAGGCCGTCGCAGCCCTGGCAACGTTCTACAAGATTCCCACCCAGTCCATTCTGGTCGCTCATGATGAGCTCGACCTGCCCCCCGGTGTCGCCCGTTTCAAGCATGGCGGCGGACACGGTGGTCACAATGGTCTGCGTGACATCATTACCCGCCTGGGTAATGACAAGAATTTCTACCGCCTGCGCTTAGGTATTGGCCACCCCGGCCACAGCAGCCAGGTTGCCGCCTTCGTACTCAAGAAGGCTCCCGGCAGCGAGCGGGACAAAACCCTCGCCGCCTCCGATGAAGCCCTGCGATACCTGCCCGAAGCCACTTCCGGGGAATGGGGTCGCGCCATGAACGGGCTCCACAGCTTCCAAGGTTAACTGACAGGACAAGCACCATGGGTTTCAAATGCGGTATCGTCGGCCTGCCCAATGTAGGCAAGTCCACCCTGTTTAATGCACTGACCAAGGCCGGTATCGATGCCGAGAACTTTCCGTTCTGCACCATCGAACCCAACTCGGGCGTGGTGCCCATGCCGGACCCGCGCCTCAACAAGCTGGCCGACATCGTCAAGCCCCAGCGCGTGCTGCCGACCACCATGGAATTTGTCGATATCGCAGGCCTGGTCGCCGGCGCCTCCAAGGGCGAGGGCCTGGGCAACAAGTTCCTGGCCAACATCCGCGAAACCGATGCCATCGCCCATGTCGTGCGCTGCTTTGAAGACGACAACGTGATTCATGTCGCCAACCGCATTCACCCGCTGGATGATATCGAGATCATCAACATGGAGCTGGCGCTGGCAGACCAGGATTCCGTCGAGAAGCAGCTGCAGCGCGTGACCCGCAACGCCAAGGGCGGTGACAAGGACGCCCTGCGCGCCAAGGCGCTGCTGGAGAAACTGCTGCCGCACCTGAGCGAAGGCCAGCCGGTACGCTCCATGACCAACCTGAGCGAAGACGATTACAAGCTGCTGCCCAGCCTGCACCTGCTGACCACCAAGCCGACCATGTACATCGCCAACGTGTCCGAGGACGGCTTCGAAGACAACCCGCACCTGGACCAGGTGCGCGAGCTGGCCGCCACCGAAGGTGCGGTTGTGGTCGCCATCTGCAACAAGCTGGAATCCGAAATCGCCGAACTCGACGACGAAGAGCGCCTCGAGTTCCTGCAGGACCTGGGCATGGAAGAACCGGGCCTGGACCGCGTTATCCGCGCAGGCTACGGCCTGCTGGGCCTGCAGACCTACTTCACCGCCGGCGTGAAGGAAGTCCGCGCCTGGACCGTCAAGGTCGGTGCCACGGCCCCCCAGGCGGCTGGCGTGATTCACACCGATTTCGAGAAAGGCTTCATCCGCGCAGAAGTGGTGGGCTATGACGACTTCGTCAACTTCAACGGCGAACAGGGTGCCAAGGAAGCCGGTAAATGGCGCCTGGAAGGCAAGGAATACATCGTCAAGGATGGCGATGTGGTGCACTTCCGCTTCAACGTCTGAGGCCGCCACAGGCATCGCGAATTTTTCCTGCCAAGCTGTTGACAACTAAGCAGAATCAGAGAATAATTCGCGCCTCAACAAGTACGGCAATGTAGCTCAGTTGGTTAGAGCAACGCATTCATAATGCGTGGGTCGCAGGTTCGAATCCCGCCATTGCCACCATTCTCAATGGATTGAGAGTACCGGCTGTCATGGCCACCATTCAGGACACTCCGGTGTCGAGCAATGGAGTCACCCTCAGGGGTGAGTATCAAGTTGAGGCTGTAGGGGTATAGCCAAGCGGTAAGGCAACAGGTTTTGATCCTGTCATGCGGAGGTTCGAATCCTCCTACCCCTGCCACAGTGGCAATGTAGCTCAGTTGGTTAGAGCAACGCATTCATAATGCGTGGGTCGCAGGTTCGAGTCCCGCCATTGCCACCATTTACAGATGAGCATGCAACATGCGCATCAAGAGTCGCCTCAGGGCACTCTGCACGGTATTGGGGTATCGCCAAGCGGTAAGGCACTGGATTCTGATTCCAGCATGCGGAGGTTCGAATCCTCCTACCCCAGCCACTCTTTTGAAATACACTCCGATCGATTTCCATTGCGTTTTACCCGCCGGACAAGCATCGGACTCCTCAGACAGACATCATCTGGTTTCAGATTCATCCCCCCAGCACTTCCCTGACAGCACCGACCAAAGCGGCTACACTTGCTGCACAGTTTGCCCCTACGGATCGATGGCTATTGGTGCCCCCATGTCTGACTCAACCACGTCGAATGCCGCCGACACCCAACCTGAGCCCCAGGGCCCGCGCGACCCGCGCCGACTGCGCAAGAACGTACACATCCTTTTTCTGGGGCTTGCCTCGAGCGAAACCGACCATGTCATCAATCTGCTACGCTCGGCCCGCATCGCCCCGCGTGGACGCCAGATCGAAAACGAAAAAGACTTTCTCGGCGCCCTGAGCGAACGCTCCTGGGACCTGATCGTCTGCTCACCCAACGAAGGCGAACTGAAAAACAACCGCGTCCTGCACCACCTGCTGCGCCTGGACAAGGATATTCCGGTGGTACAGCTGATGGACGAGCTGGACTGCGCCCGCATGGCCAAGGGCCTCAAGGACGGCATGCGCGCGGTGGTAAGCAAACAGGATACCGAGTTGCTGCTATTGAGCCTGCAGCAGGAGCTGAGCAGCCTGGAACACCGCCGCGACCTGCGCATGGCCGAGGCGAGGCTCAGCGATGCCGAACGGCGCTGCCAACAGCTGATGGATGTTTCCAGCAACGGCATCGTCTGTCTCGACGGTGAGCGCATCATGTATGCCAACCCCTGCTTCTGTCGCCTGTTTGGCTACAGCGATGAAGGCCCGCTGCTCAACCAGCCGTTTGAGCGCCTCATGATCGCCGAAGACCGCGAAGAGCTGACCGAACAGCTGCGCGCCTTCAAGGACGCCAGGCGCAAGGACATGCTGATGCAGCTGTCGGCCGAGCGCGCCGATGGCAGCAACTTCGTTGCCAACCTCGAAATGCAGGAAGCACGCTACAACGACAGACCCTGCGTACAGCTCACCATTCGCCCGGATCGCCAGTTCCGTGAACTGCAACAGGCGGCACAGCAGGAGCTGGTCACCGGCCTTTATAACCGCCAGTTCCTGGAGCAGAGCCTGGAAGAATCCGTCCAGAACGCCCTGAACGGCGGCTATGACTGTAACCTGCTCTATATCAGCATCGATCAGTACAGCGTCATTCGCTCGGAGATAGGCTTTGAGGGCTGCGACCAGGTGGCACGGGACATTGCCGACATCCTGCGTCAGAACGTCAACCAGGCCCACCTGATCGCCCGCCCCAGCGATGACATCTTTGTGGTGATATTCCGCGACCCCAGCCCCGACAAGTCGGTACGCCTGGCCCGCAAACTGTGCGGCGCCATCGCCGACAACACCACCAGCGTCAACAGCACGCTGCTGCATGTCACCTGCTCCATCGGCGTCACCACCATCAACGACAACTCTCCCCGGCCCGACGAAGTGGTGGCCCGCGCTCGCATGGCATCGGAAAGCCTGCGCAACCGCCAGAGTGGCGGCAATGGCGTGAAACTGTACACCGTGGAAACCCAGGCCAAGCCCAGCGATTCCAAAACCGTGCGCATGCTGCGCGATGCGGTCAAGGATCAGCGTTTCCGCCTGCTGTTTCAGCCGGTGGTCGCGCTGCACCAGGAAACCGACGCCAACCACTACGAGGTGCTGCTGCGCCTGCTGGACCCGGAGAACCGGGAAATATCCCCCAATATCTTTCTGGCCACCGTGGACCATGCCGACCTCAGCATCACCATGGACCGCTGGGTGATTCGCGAAAGCCTGCAGCAGCTGCGCACGGAACTGGAGAAGGGCCACCGCAACCGGCTCTTTATCACCATTACCGGCGGCACCCTGAAGGACAAGGACCTGGTGCCCTGGCTGTCCGATGTACTGCGTGAGTTCCGCCTGCCGGCGGACCGCATCGTGTTCCAGCTCAGCGAAACCGATATCTCATCCCAGCTGCCAACAGCCATCGAATTCACCCGCGCCATCAAGGAACTGCACTGCCGCATCTGCATCAAGCACTTCGGCACCTCCACCAGCTACCGCGAGGTCGCTAAGGCCATCGCCGCCGACTACATCAAGATCGACGGCTCCTACGTGCAGGACCTGGCCAACAGCAACTCGCTGGATAAAAGCTTCAACCGGATGGTCGAGCAGCTCAACAGCAATCGCCGCATCACCATTGCGCCGCTGGTCGAGGGCACCAAGGTCATGAGCAAACTGTGGAAGTCCGGGGTCAACCTGATTCAGGGCTACTACCTGCAGCCTCCGCGCGAACGCATGGATTACGACTTCTTCGAGCAGTAGTCGCGCCCGTTAATCACATACCAGCAGAGCCCGCCATTGCAGCGGGCTCTGTCGTTTAATCCCGATCAGCCCTGGCTGTCGGCAGCCGGCACCAGGGTATCACGGTCCCGGAAGCCGATCAGGTAGAGAATGCCGTCCAGCCCCAGGGTGGAGATGGCCTGCTTGGCACTCTGGCGCACCAGCGGCTTGGCACGAAACGCGATGCCGAGCCCGGCAATCGACAGCATCGGCAGGTCGTTGGCGCCATCTCCCACAGCGATGGTCTGCTCCAGCCGCACACCTTCACGGGCGGCAATTTCGCGCAGCAGTTCCGCCTTGCGCTGGCCGTTGACGATATCGCCCTTCACTTCGCCCGTGACCTTACCATCGACAATATCCAGGTCGTTGGCATAGACATAGTCAAACCCCAGCTTCTGCTGCAGGTAGCGCCCGAAGTAATTGAAGCCGCCGGACAGAATCGCCGTCTTGAAACCCAGTGCCCGCAAGTTGGATACCAGCTCCTCCACGCCTTCGGTCATCGGCAGGTTCTCGGCAATGCGCTGCAGTACAGAAGCATCGAGCCCCTTGAGCAGTGCCACGCGACGGCGGAAGCTCTCGTCAAAGTCCAGCTCGCCGCGCATCGCCGCTTCGGTAATCTCGATCACCTGATCGCCGACCCCGGCCTCCTTGGCCAGCTCGTCGATCACCTCGGCTTCGATCAGGGTCGAATCCATGTCGAACACCACCAGGCGGCGGTTGCGGCGGTAGATGTTGTCTTCCTGGAAGGCGATATCCACGTCCAGGTCACTGGCGGCCTTGAGGAACTCCTCCCGCAGTGCGCCATTGTCCGCCGGTACACCACGTACCGAGAACTCGACGCAGGCCTTGGTGCGATCCCCCGGGCCAGGCACGCTATTGAGCGACACCCGGCCGGACAGGCGACTGATATTGTCGATGTTCAGATCATGGCGTGCGGCTATTTCGGTCACCTTGGCGATATGGGCCGAGGTGATACGCCGCGCCAGCAGGGTAATAATATGGCGTGACTTGCCCTGCACACCCACCCAGGACTCGTAGGCGCTTTCGTCCACCGGCTCAAAGCGCACGGTCATTTGCAGCTCATGCGCCTTGAACAGCAGATCCCGCAGTACGCCGGAGGATTCCGCCGCCCCGGGCACTTCCACCAGAATGCCAAGCGACAGGGTGTTGTGAATCACCGCCTGGCCGATATCGAGAATGTTGATGTTGTACTGCGCCAGAATGGCGCTGATTGCGGAGGTCACGCCCGGCTTGTCGGTGCCGGAAACGGTTAGCAAGATAATCTCTTTCACGAATGATTCCATCTAGGAGCCTGTCGGACTTGACCGATCGTAGCGAGGGAAAGTCCGCTTTGAGGCAGTTTTTGAGCTCTTTTGAGGCGAAGAGTGGCTCTATTTAACAAAAAAGAGCGCGGAAAGTGGCCAAAGACGGCTTTTCCGCAGTAGGTTAGCGTTAAGTCCTAGAAACTGCTAGGAGGCTGACCGATAATGCTGGCCGTAGCGAGAGCCGGCTGATTTGAGCGGGTTTTTGCGGTGTTTTAAGGCGAATAGTGGTTCTATTTTACGCAAAACAGCACAGAAATCAGCCAAACTCAGGTGGCTCGCAGTAGGTTGAGTATTGTCGGACAGCCTCCTGGTACGCCTTCACAGACGCGGCAGCCACAGGATACTATCGGCGAATTATAACAAGGCGCCCCCGAATTACCCATCGGCGACATCGCTTTCACGTGCCGAGCGGCTCGTCGCGGCGACTCAGGAATGACAACCATGGATTTCGCACAACTCTCGCAGCCTTCCCTCCTGCTGCTCATCGGCGCCATAGCCCTGTTCGAATCCCTCGCCTTTATCGGCATTATCGTCCCCGGTATTGCACTGCTGTTTGCCATTGCCCTGGTCGCCGGCGAGCAGCAGCTCGCCCTGCTTCCCTTGCTCCTGTGCGCCTTTGCCGGTGCCGTGGCCGGAGACGGCCTGAGCTATTGCCTGGGCCGCCATGCCAATCCCTGGCTGCAGCACCGCTGGCCTTTCAGCGCCTACCCGGGCTGGCATCACCGTGGCGCCAATTTCTTTAGACGCTACGGACTGCTCAGCATCCTCGCCGGACGCTTTATCGGCCCCATTCGCCCGGTGATCCCCTTCGTGGCCGGCACCTTTGAAATGCCCGCCGCACGCTTTTTCAGTGTCAACATTCTTTCGGCCGCGCTCTGGGCACCGGCCAACATCCTGCCGGGGTACTGGGTCGGCCAGTCCGCCGACGCCCTGCTGGGCCACTGGCAGGCGCTGTTTTACCCCGCCCTGGGTTTGCTGATGCTGATACTGGCCGCAACGATACTGCACCAGCACCTGCAACCGGATCAGCCCCTGGCTCGCTGGGGCGCAAAGCGCCTGGGCCTGAAACCCGAACGCCTGGCCGCCCTGCTGCTGCTTGGCGTCGCCGGCAGCGGCCTGCTGATACTCTGCGTGCTGCAATACCTGGGCTCTGCTCAGGCCTGGAATCAGCACATCCAGCAGCTCCTGTGGCTGAGTGCGGAGCATAGCCGCCCGTTCTGGGTCTTCGTCACGACCCTGGGTGACAGCGCCAGCCTGATTCCGGCCGCTCTGCTGCTGGCCATGACCCTGCACGGGCTGCGGCGCTCAAGGGATGGCTGGCGCTTTGTCCTGCTGCTGCTGCTGTGCGTCGCACTCAACAGCACGCTGAAATGGCTGTTCCAGGCATCCCGCCCCGACATGGGGCTGGTCATTTCCGGCTTCAGTTTTCCCAGCGGTCACAGCAGTACCAGCGCTGCCTTTTTCGCCATGCTGGCCATTCTTCTGGGTACCGGCCACCGCCTGACCTGGCGGCGCCTGGGCTACCTGAGCGCCCTGGTGCCGGCCCTGCTGATCGGCCTGTCACGCATCATGGTTGGGGCTCACTGGCCACTGGACGTGCTCGCCGCCTGGTGTGAAGGCCTGATGGCCGCCGCCGCGCTGCGGCTCTGGCTGCTGCGCCCGCAGCGGGTACCGCGCCCGGTACAGGGGCGCGACATTTGCCTGCTGAGCGCAGGCCTGCTGTTCCTGCTGGGCGCGCTCGCGTTCTGGCAGCTCGATGCCAGGCTGGCTCACTACCAGGCGCTGGCATCCTGAACAAAGGCCGAGGTACCGCCTGGGCGCGGTATCCAGCACCGACAAAAAAGCCGGACTGAAAAGTCCGGCTTTTTAATGGGCGCTGTAACAGCCGCCCTTTGGCACTAAGGCTTAAGCGCTATGACGGACGGCGGCTGCGGGAACGCGGCCGGCGACTCTTGCCCGCCGGTTTCTTGCCGGCAGGCCTGTCGGCCGAATCATTGCCCGCATCGGCCTTGCGGCTCGGACGGTCCCCGTCCAGCTTGCCTTCGGCCAGACGCTGGCGGGTACTCTTGGTCTTGCCGGAGCCCGGCTTGTCGAGCAGTTCGAAATCGATCTTGCGCTCGTCCAGGTCCACTCGCAGCACCTTCACCCGCACCGCATCGCCCAGCTTGTAGGTTTTGCGCATGCGCTCGCCCACCAGTCGCTGCTTGGCGGCATCGAAGTGGTAGTAATCCGACGGCAGCGCGGTAATGTGTACCAGGCCTTCCACGAACACCTGCTTGAGCTCGACGAAGCAGCCAAAACCGGTGACAGCGGTAATCACACCTTCGTGCTCCTCGCCCACCTGATCGAGCATGTACTCGCACTTGAGCCAGGACATGACATCGCGGGTCGCATCGTCGGCACGGCGCTCGGTCATGGAGCAGTGCTCACCGAGCTGTACCATCTGTTCTTCGGTATAGCGGTAACGGAACTGCGGGTTGGACTTGAAACCGTCCGGGCGACGCATGGTCTTGGAGGAACTGCTGCCACCGAAGGTCGATTTCAGACGGTCCAGCAATGAGCGATCACTGTCGGCATGAATGGCGGCACGGATGGCCCGGTGCACCAGCAGGTCCGGGTAACGGCGGATCGGCGAGGTGAAGTGGGTGTACGCCGTGTAGGCCAGGCCGAAGTGACCCAGGTTTTCCGGGCTGTACACGGCCTGGCGCATGGAACGCAGCATCATGGTCTGCACCACCAGGCGGTCCGGACGGTTTTCGATCTGCGCCGCCAGCTTCTGGTAGTCCGAGGGTTCGGGCTTCTCGCCACCGCCCAAAGACAACCCGAGCTCGCCGAGGTAGGCCCGCAGGCTCACCAGCTTCTGCTCTTTCGGCCCTTCGTGGATGCGGTACAGTGCCGGCACCTTGAGCTTGGCAAGGAAACGCGCCGTGGCAACGTTGGCGCACAGCATGCATTCTTCGATCAGCTTGTGGGCATCGTTGCGCTCCACCGGCACGATCTCTTCGATCTTGCGCTCCTTGGAGAACAGGATGCGGGTTTCGGTGGTCTCGAAATCGATGGCACCGCGCACATCCCTGGCCTTGCGCAGGCCGAAGTACAGGCTGTACAGGTCTTCAAGGTGCGGCACTACGGCAGAGTATTCGCTACGCAGCTGCTTGCCTTTCGGGCTGCCTGCCTCGGTCAGCATGGTGGCGACCTTGTTATAGGTCAGACGCGCATGGGACTGGATCACCGCTTCGTAGAACTGGTAGCCCGACAGCTTGCCGCTGGCACTGATGGTCATCTCGCACACCATGGCCAGACGATCAACATTGGGGTTCAGCGAGCACAGGCCGTTGGACAGAACCTCGGGCAGCATGGGCACGACAAATTCGGGGAAATACACCGAGTTGCCGCGGCTGATGCCTTCCTTGTCGAGCTCCGTGCCGGGGCGCACGTACCAGGAGACGTCGGCAATCGCCACCCACAGGCGCCAGCCACCGGTGCGCTTGCGCTCGGCATAGACGGCGTCATCGAAGTCCTTGGCGTCTTCACCGTCGATGGTGACCAGCGGCAGGTGACGCAGGTCGACACGGTTGAGCTTGGCGGACTCTTCCACCTCGGCCGACAGGCTCGCCACTTCCCGGCTTACGGCATCGGGCCATTCGTCGGGAATTTCGTAGTTGTGGATGGCAACCTTGATTTCCATACCCGGCGCCATGTGATCACCCAGCACCTCGACCACCCGGGCTTCGGGGATCTCGTGCTTGCCCGGTTGCTGCATCAGCTCGGCAACCACCAGCTGACCGTCACGGAACGGCGGGCTGCCCTTGGCATCCGCCGCGATCATGATCTGCTGGGTGATGCGCTGGTTTTCCGGAATCAGGTAGCCCAGGTCACCCTGCACCTTGTAGCGTCCCACCAGCGTGCGCGTGCCGCGCTCGAGCACTTCGATGATCTTGCCTTCGCGGCGGCCACGGTAATCGACGCTGAGCTCCTGTACCAGCACCCGGTCGCCGTCGAATACCTGGCGCATCTGGCGCGGGCTGATAAAGAGGTCATCGCCGCCAACATCGGGTTTCACAAAGCCGAAACCGTCGCGGTGGCCGATCACACGGCCGGCAATCAGGTCCATCTTCTTGATGATGCCGAATTCGCTGCGGCGGTTGCTCATCAGCTGACCGTCACGGCACATGGCCTTCAGACGGCGGGATACCGCTTCAACACAGTCTTCATCATCGATACCCAGCTCACGGCACAGGCGGCCGTGGCTGATCGGCGCGCCCCACTCCTGCAAAAACTCCAGCAGGAAGTCCCGGCTCGGTGCCGGTTTGCCATATTTTTCCGCTTCGGCCTGAGCCTGGGGGTCGCGTTTTAGCCAGTCGTTTGTCATTAATAATCCAGTTAGGTCCTTGATCCCAGAAACATAATAGATGCGAATGCAGTGGGACGCCTGCGACGCTGCGCCCGCGCCCACCTGTGCAACGGTATGGTTCTGAACGCACGTACCCGGCCCGTTTGAATACCCGGTTGTACCCGACAGCGCTGTGCGTCGGCGCGATCATTGCCCGCAGGCAACAGGAGGAGACTCTGTCAGAGTCCTGTCACATCCCCTGTGCAGCTCGCTGAGCTGCCCGACCGGTCAAACAAAAAATTGAGCCGACACTCAGGTCGGCTCGGGGAGTCTATCACGGCAGCTCGTCGACCACGTCGTCTTCTTTGGGCGGCGGTATCAGGTCATCACGGCTCACACCCAGCAAAAGCATGACATTGGCAGCCACATAAATAGAGGAGTAAGTACCCACCACAATGCCCACCAGCAGCGCCAGCGCAAAGCCGTGGATGGTCTCACCGCCAAATATTGCCAGCGCCAGTACCACCAGCAGGGTGGTAAAGGAGGTCATCAGCGTACGACTGAGCGTTTGCGTCAGGGAGATGTTGATCACTTCCACCGAGTCTTCCTTGCGCAGCAGGCGGAAGTTCTCGCGGATACGGTCAAACACCACGATGGTATCGTTGAGCGAGTAGCCGATCACGGCCAGCACCGCCGCCAGCACCGTCAGGTCAAACTCGATACCCAGCACCGAGAAGAAACCCAGGGTAATGATGACATCATGGGCCAGCGCCAGTACGGAACCCACCGAAAACTTGAACTGAAAGCGAAAGGCGATGTACACCATGATCATGAACAGCGCCATAAGCATGCCCAGACCACCCTGCTCGCGCAGCTCCTCACCCACCTGGGCCCCAACGTACTCGTTGCGGCGCAGCTCCAGCTTCTGGCTTTCGCCAGCCTGCAGGGTGGCCAGCACGGTATCACCGAGCTTGGGATCATGGGTTTCACCCATGCGGATCAGCACATCGGTGGCGGCACCGAAGTTCTGTACGGTCACATCCTCGTAACCGGCCTCGGCCAGCAACTGCCGAATCTTGCCAAGATCCGCGTCCTGCTCATAGCCCACTTCCACCAGGCTGCCGCCGGTGAAGTCCAGGCCGAATTTCAGCCCCTGGGTCGCCAGCGAGCCCAGCGAGATCAGCAGCAGCAGTGCCGACAGCACGAAGGCAATCTTGCCCAGGCCCATAAAGTTGATAATTTTGTTCTGCTTTGCCATTGCCTGTTCCTCAGAGAGCGAGCCGGTTGAGCTTGCGCCCGCCGTACGTCAGGTTCACCAGTGCGCGCGTCACCACGATCGCCGTGAACATCGAGGTCACGATCCCCACCGACAGCGTCACTGCAAAGCCCTTGACGGGGCCTGTGCCCATGGCGAACAGGATCAGCGCTGCGATCAGGGTCGTGACGTTGGCATCCAGAATGGTGGTGAAGGCCCGACCGAAGCCGGCATTGATTGCCGACTGCCCCGGCACCCCGTTTTTCAGCTCCTCCCTTATGCGGGAGAAAATCAGTACGTTGGCATCCACCGCCATGCCCACCGTAAGCACGATACCGGCGATACCCGGCAGGGTCAGCGTAGCCGACAGCAGCGACATGACCGCCACCAGCAGCACCAGGTTCAGCGTCAGGGCAATGTTGGCCAGCATACCGAACACGCGGTAGTAGAGCACCATGAAGATCAGCACCAGGGCAAAGCCGATTTTCACCGACATCACGCCCAGCTCGATATTCTCGGCACCCAGGCTCGGGCCTATGCTGCGTTCTTCAACGAAGTAGATCGGCGCCGCCAGGGCTCCGGCGCGCAGCAGCAGTGCCAGCTCGGACGACTCGGTGGCGCTCTCCAGCCCCGTGATGCGGAACTGCGAGCCCAGCACCGACTGGATGGTCGCCAGCGAAATGATCTTCTTCTCGACGTAGGGAATGCGGCGTTCCTGCACCACGCCATCCACGGTCTCTGTCAGGGTGCGGCTCTTGTACTCGACAAAGAGCACCGCCATGCGACGCTGGATCGCATTGCGGGTGACGCGGCCCATCATCTGGCCACCCTTGGCATCCAGTGTAATGGACACCTGCGGCTGGCCGTTCTCGTCGAAGGCGGCCTGGGCATTGGCAACGCTGGAGCCGGTGATGATGATGTCTCGCTCAATGGTGGCATTGCGACCCGGCTGGCTGCGGAACTCGTAGGTTTCAGAGGTGCCCGCGCTGGCCTGGGGAGTCGCCTCCAGGCGGAACTCCAGGTTCGCCGTCTTGCCGATAATGCGCTTGGCGGCGGCGGCATCCTGTACACCCGGCAGCTGCACCACGATACGGTTGCGGCCCTGGCGCTGCACCAGCGGCTCGGCCACGCCCAGCTCGTTGACACGGTTGCGCAGGGTCGTGAGGTTCTGCTTGACGGCATAGTCCTCGATATCGCGCACCGTTTGCTCGGTCAGGCTGATCACTACAAAGAAGGCACCATCGACGGTTTCGTCGGACAGCAAAAATTCGGGGTAATCCTTGCGCAGCAGGCTATGGGCCTCGTCACGCGTTGCCTCGTCGGCAAACTTGACCTCCAGGCTGCCGTCACTGCGGTGATCCACCAGGCGGTAGCGCAGCTTGTCCTGGCGCAGCTTAGTCTTGATCTCGGACACATACACATCCAGGCGCTGTGCCACCGCCTGCACGGTATCGACCTCCAGCAGGAAGTGCACGCCACCACGCAGGTCCAGGCCCAGCTTCATGGGGCCTGCCCCCAGGTTGCTCAACCAGTCCGGCGTCGTCGGTGCCAGGTTCATTGCCACCACGTACTGGTCGCCCAGCAGACCGGCAATCGCGGCCTTGGCGCGCAGCTGGCTTTCACCGTCGGCAAAGCGCACCAGGCCGCTGCCGTTTTCAAGTTCCGTGCCCTTGTTGCTGATACCTTCACGCTCCAGCACCGTGGAAATGCGCTCCAGCAGGGGTTCATCCACCTGGTAGGCTTCACGCGTACCCGACAGCTGGATGGCATAGTCGTCGGGATACAGGTTGGGTGCTGCATACAACAGGCCCAATGCCAGCAGCAGCAGAATCAGCAGGTTTTTCCACAGAGGGTAGCGATTGAGCATAGGTCGCCCTGTTCGTTCAGCACCGCGCCTGCGCCACATACGCGCGCGGCACGCAATACGTCCGGTGTTTAAATAAAAACGCCACTGAGACAGTGGCGTTTTCCGTCAAGGAGGCGTTAGATATTTTTGATCGTGCCCTTGGGCAGCGCCGCCGCCACGTGCGCCTTCTGGAAGCTCAGCTGGGTGCCTTCGCAGACTTCCAGTACCACGTAGTCATCGCTGACCTTGGTGACCTTGCCGATAATGCCGCCGGCGGTAAGCACTTCATCGCCCTTGGCCAGGTTTCCGATCAGGTTCTTGTGATCTTTCGCACGCTTGGCCTGTGGGCGCCACATGAAGAAGTAGAAGATCAAGCCAAAGCCGACCAGAAACAGAATGTTGAAAATGCCAGGATCCATGCCGCCGGCACCGGCTTCTGCCGCCTGGGCTGAAGAAATCAGAAAGCTCATGTAGCTAAACTCCTAGAACGTTGAAATGCTGTAACTTATATGGTGGCAAGCGGCGGCGTTTCAAGGCCTCGCTCGGCATAAAACTCATCGACAAAGGCGCTCAATTTACCCTGTTCGATAGCGGCACGCAAACCGGCCATCAGCACCTGGTAGTAATGCAGGTTGTGAATGGTATTAAGCTGTGCACCAAGGATTTCCTTGCACTTGTCCAGGTGATGCAGATAGGCCCGACTGAAGTTCTGGCAGGTGTAGCAGTCGCACTGCTCATCCACCGCACGCGTATCCGTCTTGTTGGCCGAATTGCGTATCTTCACCACACCCTTGCCGGTAAACAGGAAGCCGTTGCGGGCGTTGCGGGTCGGCATCACGCAGTCGAACATGTCGACACCGCGGCGTACGCCCTCCACCAGGTCTTCCGGCTTGCCGACACCCATCAGGTAACGCGGCTTGTCTTCCGGCATTTTCCAGGCCAGGTGATCCAGCACCCGCATCATGTCTTCCTTGGGCTCACCCACCGACAGGCCGCCAATGGCATAGCCATCGAAGCCGATCTCGGTCAGGCCCGCCAGGGACTCATCGCGCAGCGACTCGTACATGCCGCCCTGCACGATGCCGAACAGAGCCGAGGGGCTGTCACCGTGGGCCCGCTTGGAACGCTCGGCCCAGCGCAGCGACAGGCGCATCGACTTGGCCGCTTCATCCAGGGTAGCGGGATGAGGCGTGCACTCGTCAAAGATCATCACGACATCGGAGCCCAGGTCGCGCTGTACCTGCATGGAGCGCTCCGGGTCGATAAAGACCTTGGAGCCATCCACCGGCGACTGGAAGGCCACGCCCTCCTCGGTGATCTTGCGCATGGCGCCCAGGCTGAACACCTGGAAACCACCGGAGTCGGTGAGAATCGGACCTTTCCACTGCATGAAATCATGCAGATCACCGTGCTGACGAATGATCTCAGTGCCCGGGCGCAGCATCAGATGAAAGGTGTTGCCCAGGATCATCTGGGCGCCGGTGGCCTCGATATCCCGCGGCAGCATGCCCTTGACGGTGCCGTAAGTTCCCACCGGCATGAAGGCCGGTGTTTCCACCACTCCGCGCGGGAAGGTCAGGCGACCGCGGCGCGCCTTGCCATCCACGGCCAGGCGCTCGTAACTCATAAAACAGCTTCTGCTCACTTGTCCTCCAAAGCCGCGCGTCGGCGCGTCAGAAACATCGCATCGCCATAACTGAAGAAACGGTAGCGCTGCGCCACCGCCTCAGCGTACGCCCGCATGATGCCGTCGTAGCCCGCAAAGGCACTGACCAGCATTAGCAGCGTTGATTCGGGCAGATGAAAATTGGTAATCAGGGCGTCCACCGTGCGGTATTCATACCCCGGATAGATGAAGATATCGGTATCGCCGCTGTAGGGTTCGATCTCGCCACTGCGACTGGCCGATTCCAGGCAGCGCACACTGGTGGTACCCACAGCCACCACCCGGCCACCGCGGGCACGGGTATCACGTACCGCCTGGCAGACCGCCTCGCTAACCTCGATAAACTCGGCGTGCATCTGGTGATCCTGCACCTGCTCCACCTTCACCGGCTGAAAGGTCCCGGCACCGACATGCAGCGTCACGAACGCCTGCTGCACACCGCGGGATTCGAGCTGTGCCAGCAGCTCATTGTCAAAATGCAGCCCCGCCGTGGGCGCCGCAACCGCGCCAGGCTTGCGGTTATACACCGTCTGGTAGCGCTCGCGATCGGACTGCTGATCATCCCGTTTCATGTAAGGCGGCAGCGGCATGTGACCGAACTCTTCGAGCACCTCCACCAGGTGACGGTCAATATCGAAGCTCAGCTCAAACAGGTTGCCCCGCCGACCCGTTACCGTGGCACGTACCGCACCTTCGAGCAGCAGCTCGGTACCGGGCTTGGGTGCCCGGCTGGCGCGCACATGGGCCAGCGCCTGCCCTGCATCCAGCACCCGCTCGACCAGCACCTCGACCTTGCCGCCGCTGGCCTTTTCGCCAAACAGCCGGGCCGGAATCACGCGGGTATCATTGAACACCAGCAGGTCACCGGGGTTGAGCAACTCCAGAATATCGCTGAAGGCACGGTGCGCGATGGCACCGCTGTCCCCGTCCAGGCACAGCAAACGACTGGCCGAACGCTGCTCCAGCGGGAAGCGCGCGATCAGCTCGTCGGGCAATTCGAAACTAAAGTCTTTAACCTGCATCACAGCTCGAACAAAGGTTGATGGAAAGGGCGCGGATTGTACCGCACGCGCAGGTTTTTTTCAGCGGTTTTGGCCGCCAGCGATTGACCCGCCGGCAAAGGTACCTATAATACGTGCTCGCTGTGCCAGTGTGGTGAAATTGGTAGACACAGGGGATTCAAAATTCAACCCCTCTAGCTCCTTTTTTATGGCAAAGTGTTGATATCGCTGTAGATTTTTAGGAATTGATCAGCAAAAATGTCATGTAGACCCGTGTAGACATACACAGCGTTGCCAGTGTGGTGAAATTGGTAGACACAGGGGATTCAAAATCCCCCGCCCTTAAAAGCGTGCCGGTTCGAGTCCGGCCACTGGTACCATCTCAGAAGAGGCTTGCAGCAATGCAGGCTTTTTTCGTTTCTGGCGGATGTAAACGTCGTGATGTCAGGCAGGTCGCAGTCCGTCACAGACCAGCACACGGGATTGCTGCAACGACGCCAGAGTGGCTGAAGAAGGGCTCCAAACACCCGTACCTTGCCTACGCGGCGAGACGCTATTTGCAAGCAGGGTTGCTAACGGGCGCTCTCAAAACCAACAATCGCAGAGACTAGCCGATGAACTTCAGAGACCCCTTCGGACGCCAAGAGAAAAGACGCGAGCGCGAATACGCCTCGCTACGACAGAAACTGCCAGGTGCAGGCGTCACCACCCGGGCCGATGCCGAACAGCTGATAGAGAACGTAGGTAAACGCGGCAAGTACGGCTTAATGGCTGTTATTGCGCTGACATTGCTGCTGATGCTGCTGATACCCGAAGGGCGTATTATTTGCGGCGCAGCCGGCACTCTGGTGGGTGCCTGGGCCTATATCACCAGCCGCAAGATTCAGGGACACGTTAAGCGTTATATCCAGGAGGAGCTCACCCCGGACAGCGACGACGAGTCAGCGACTCCCGACGACTCCACAACCTTGTAGTCGTAGCTGTAGCCGGCAGCTTTTTCCGGTTCAAGCTCATCGCAAAGCCCTGCTGCGAAGCCAGCCTCTGAAACCTCCGGGGGCTGAAGCTGCCTTGCGACGCCATCACCGCTAGTTCAACTCATCACAACTGCCATAATCATTAAGCGGGTTCTTATTCCGTTCATCCACTGAAATCAGCTTACTGGAAGTATATCGCGGCTGAAGAACTGCGTTATCGGCCGATAAGGATACAGGTACAGGCGAACATCCCTCAAGGAGCAAGCGGTATCTGATATCGTGTCCCGTCGATCAACTATCGATAGCTATACTGCTTCGTTGAGCTGAAGCGTATCACTGTCAGCAGCTGGCTACCGCTCGCCGTTGCACCACGAGTGTCGCACTTATTATCTGAATTCCATTGCTGCACCGATCGGTTGAATCCACAATAGCCTTTTTGGTATGGCCTTCTCCCGCTCCAGCCCGTTAACAGTGCGTTCCATCCGTCATCTCTGGCTATTGAGAAAATCGAGCGCGACGGTGGTCATTGCGGTCACGCCAATCGGCAGCGCCTTCTCGTTAACCTGGAATTTGGGCGAGTGGTTCGGGTAGATATCTTTAGGGTCCTCCGGTGCCGCACCGAGGAAAAAGTACATGCCCGGCACCTCCTGGGCATAGAAGGCAAAGTCTTCGGCAGGGGTTATCGGCAACGCTTCCTTCACCTCGGCAACCTTTTCCAGCGACGGCGTCATGCGCCGGGTAAGCTCCGGGTCATTATAGGTTACCGGATAACCGGGCGTTATGTGCAGCTCGGCACTGCCGCCACCACTTTCAGCGATATTCTTGACGGTGCGTTCCATCATTTCATGCACACTTTTCCGAGTGTCCGGATCCAACATCCGGATGGTACCGACCATTTCCACCTCGTTCGGTATGATATTAGCGCGCAGGCCACCATTGATGGCACCGACGGAGATGACGGATGCCGACTTCGTCAGATCGACCTGGCGTGACGTAATCGTCTGCAGTCCCAACACGATCTGGCTCGCCAGCACGATCGGGTCAACGCCGTTCCAGGGCATCCCGCCGTGGGTCTGCTTGCCCGTGACCTTGATTGTGAAGGAGTCACTCGACGCCAGAGTGCCCCGCTCGCGCACCTCGATGGTACCCAACTGCTTGGGCATGACATGCAAACCGAAGACTGCATCCGGCTTGAGCTCGGCAAAGAGTCCTTCTTTTAGCATCATCGCCGCCCCGCCCTCTTCGCCTTCCGGCGCGCCCTCCTCGGCAGGCTGGAAGATGAACATCACGGTGCCCTTTATTTCATCCTTCATCTTCGCCAGCACTTCGGCGGTGCCCATCAGGATCGCCGTATGGGCGTCGTGGCCACAAGCGTGGGCAACTCCGACCTCCTTGCCGTTGTAGGTGGTGGTGACCTTCGAAGCGAAAGCCAGGTCGACGGCTTCAGTCACCGGCAATGCATCTATGTCGGCACGCAGCGCCACCACAGGCCCACCCTCGGCACCGCGCAGGATACCGACCACGCCGGTATGTGCAATGCCGGTCCGAACCTCAATGCCGAGAGCCTTAAGGTGATCGGCAATCAGCCCTGCGGTACGGATTTCGCGGTTGCCCAGCTCCGGATGCTGATGGATATCGCGGCGCCATTCGATAACCTCGGGCATGACTTCGTCTATCAGCTTGCGCACCTCGGCTGAGTCGGCCGCAGTCACCGCAGCCTGAGTGGTCGACGCCGCTATCATCGGTAAGGTCAGCGCGGCGGCCAGGAGAGAAATGCGCACGCGATTTGGGAGATGTGACATAAGCAACCTCACTCTGTCGTTATTGTTGAATTCTCTGCGCCTGGGCAGGGAGCTTACTGAAATGGGCCACCTGTCCTTCCTCGCAATGGAAAGCGTCTTCAGAAAGACAGGCGGTAGTCTGCCGGAATTGCCCTATCCGCAAGAAACCAGGCCGGATCAACTCTGCCCTGAGCTTTCAGGGAATTCCTCGTAGATGAACTCACCTTCATTGCCTCGCGAGGTCACAGGGTAACCCGCGAACGCCACTCGAAGCGGTTAACAAGATCAAGGCAATACGGACACCTCAGTTAAGCGGCATTGAGGGGGCTGCGCCCATCTTGTTGACTTGGCATAAAAAAGGCTATGTATGAGTTAATTGTTGCGCAGCTTTAATCAAGGTAGACATCTCCCGATCGGAGGTCATGCCATGAACGATAAAACCTTCCACCAGTTAATCCTGCAAATAAAGCAGCTCCCCCCCATATTTGATGCAGGTTCAAGCAGGTGCTCGAAATGGCGGCCGTCGCTCACCGAGGCCGCCCAGGTATCGAATTTTCCGATCATCCAGTAGCGCGTGCATACATTGGTCGGCTGCTTGTGCCAACGCTCGTGACAGATATAGGTTCCAGTTGGAATTAAGGCCCCTCCAACACTGCTAAGCTGGCTTCCAGCCAGGGAACCAACGCAAGGTATCGCTGATCGCAGTCGATGATTCTGACTAGCCTGTCGGATCTAACGCTGATCTACTGCGACAAAGAATAACCTGGTTGTTTTTCGTATTATTTTTGTCCACAAGAGGGCACAGTTCCCTGTCACATCACAGCACCCAGCCAGGTCCTGGTGGGTGCTTGAGCCTATCAGTAAAACGCCTGCAGCCCGGTCTGAGCACGCCCCAGGATCAACGCATGAATATCGTGGGTGCCTTCGTAGGTGTTGACCACTTCGAGATTGACGAGGTGGCGCGCGACGCCAAATTCGTCACTGATGCCATTGCCGCCGAGCATGTCGCGCGCCAAGCGGGCAATATCCAGCGACTTGCCGCAACTGTTGCGCTTCATGATAGAGGTGATTTCAACCGCCGCTATGCCCTCGTCCTTCATCCGCCCTAGGCGCAGGCAACCCTGCAGCGCCAAGCAGATTTCAGTCTGCATGTCAGCGAGCTTTTTCTGGATCAGCTGATTCTGCGCCAGCGGGCGACCGAACTGCTGGCGGTCCAGCGTATACTGACGGGCGGTATGCCAGCAGTCCTCAGCGGCACCGAGCGCGCCCCAGCTGATGCCATAGCGGGCCGAATTCAGACAGGTGAAGGGACCTTTCAGGCCACGCACGTCGGGGAAAGCGTTTTCCTCCGGCACAAAAACGTTGTCCATGACGATTTCGCCGGTAATGGATGCCCGCAGACCGACCTTACCGTGGATCGCCGGGGCGGACAGGCCGTCCCAGCCCTTTTCCAGTACAAAGCCGCGGATTTCGCCGGCATCATCCTTGGCCCAGACCACAAAAACGTCGGCAATGGGACTGTTGGTGATCCACATCTTGTTGCCGGTCAGGCGATAGCCCCCCTCGACCTTGCGGGCGCGGGTGATCATAGCGCCCGGGTCTGAACCGTGATTCGGCTCGGTCAGGCCAAAGCAGCCTATCCACTCGCCGCTGGCGAGCTTGGGCAGGTATTTCTGCCGGGTCGCTTCGTTGCCGAACTCATTGATCGGCACCATTACCAGCGAGGACTGTACGCTCATCATCGAGCGATACCCCGAATCGACCCGTTCAACTTCACGCGCGATCAGTCCGTAGCAGACGTAGTTCATGCCACTGCCGCCATATTGCTCCGGTATGGTTGCGCCCAGCAGACCGGTTTCGCCCATTTCACGGAAGATCGCCGGATCCGTATACTCGCGGCGAAACGCCTCCAGTACCCGCGGAGCCAGCTTGTCCGTGGCAAATTGCCGTGCGGTGTTAGCCACCATGCGCTCTTCGTCGGTCAGCTGCTGATCGAGCAGCAACGGATCTTCCCAGTTGAAACTTGCCTTGTTAGTCATGATGCATCTCTCCGGATAATACTTTGTTGTTTTGTTTCAGTTCTGACGCTCAAGAACGCAGGCGATACCCTGCCCCAGCCCGACACACAGGCTGACCAGGGCGTAACGCCCACCACTGTGCTCGAGCTGCCGCATGGCGGTCAGCACCAGCCGTGCGCCGGATGCCCCGAGCGGGTGTCCGATGGCGATGGCGCCGCCATTGGGGTTGAGCCGGCTATCCCCGAATTCCAGATCCAGCTGTTTTGCACAGCCGAGCACCTGGGTGGCGAAAGCTTCATTGATCTCGATAACGTCCATGTCGGCCAGCGTCAGCCCTGCCCGCTGCAGCACCCTACAGATCGCGGGTACGGGGCCAAGCCCCATCAGCCGCGGACTGACACCGGCAACAGCCCCGGCCAAAATCCGCGCCCGCGGACGAATCCCATAACGCTCACCAACCCGCTGTGACCCGAGTACCAGTGCCGCCGCACCGTCATTGATCCCGGATGCGTTGCCCGCCGTCACCACACCGTCCGTAAACAGCGGCCGTAACCGCGCCAGGGATTCAACGCTGGTGTCCGGGCGCGGATGCTCGTCGGCCGTAATGGCGACAGGCAGGGCCTTGCGACCGTGGCAGACCTCGATCGGCAACACTTCATCGGCATAAAAACCGCGCTTGAATGCGGCGTCGAACAGCGCCTGACTGCGTGCGGCATAAGCATCCGCATGGTCACGGCTGATGCCCAGCTCACGAGCCACGTTATCGGCGGTCTCCGGCATCGAGTCGGCACCGTACTCGGACTCGACCCGGGGGTTGGGGAAACGCGCGCCTATGGTGCTGTCGAAGATCCGCAGGTCACGATCATAGGCCCGCTCGGCCTTGGCCATGACAACGGGCGCCCGGCTCATGCTCTCGGCACCGCCGGCGATAAACAGGTCGCCTTCGCCGGCCCGCACCGCCTGGGCGGCACCAAGCACCGCCGCGAGGCCGGAGCCACAGAGCCGGTTCAGCGTCACGCCGGCCACCCCAACCGGCAGCCCGGCCAGCAAGGCGACATGGCGGGCCAGATTGCGCGCATCCTCGCCCGCCTGGTTGGAACAGCCGGCCATCAGATCTTCGTAATCCTGCGGTGCAAACGGATTACGCTGCACCAGCTCACGCACGACGTGGGCGAGCAGATCATCAGGCCGCACCGTTGCCAGCGCCCCGCCGTGGCGCCCGAAGGGGCTTCTCAGTCCATCGTAGATGTAGGCATTCATTGCAGGGTCTCCGTTTGTTCCGGTGTGATCAGCGGCAGGCCGAGCTGAACCCGACGACGCAACCAGGGGCTGACGCGGTAACGCGGGTCCTGATACAGCTCATGCAGATGATGCAAGATGCGCATGATGCGCTCCGGCCCGAAATTGTCGCCGCAGCGCAGGGGCCCCTGGGGGTAACCCAGCGCCAGCTCAACCGCGCGGTCCAGCGTGGCGGGATCGGCGATGCGACGCTGGGCGATCTCGCACCCCAGATTGACGATGCCGGCCAGCACCCGCTGGGCGATGAAGCCGGGCGAGTCATTGATCACCTCGACAGGCACGCCATCTGCGCCAAAGGCCTGGCGTGCCTGAGCCAGCACCTGCGGTGCCAGCGCCGGCTGGCGCATCAGCACCCGGCGCCGATCGAAGCCGGCAAAGGTATCCAGCGCCAGCGTACGCCGGGCGGGCAGTCGCTTGCGCGCGATCAGACTGCTGGCATCCTCGCCCAGTGGCGTGACCACGCAGATCGCCTGCGCCGAGGCTGCTTCACCGGTTTCCAGCACAGCGCCCGCCGCGCCGAGCAGGGCGCCGATCTGCGCCCGCATCCCGGCATCCTCGCAGTCGAGCCAGAACGGTCGCTCGAGGGCTATAGTCGGTACTTCGGCGGGCTCGTCCGGTACCGGCTTGCCATCCATGTAGCGATAGAAGCCTTCGCCGCTCTTGCGCCCGAGCAAGCCCGCAGCCAACCTCGGCGGCACCAGCGCCGAAGGTGTGTAACGCGGGTCCTGATAGAACTGCTCATGCACCGACTCCATCACCGAATGCGAGACATCCAGCCCCATCAGATCGAACAGCTCAAACGGCCCCATCGGAAAACCGAGACTGTCGCGCAGGATGCGGTCGATCTGCTGTGGCGTGGCGATCCCTTCGGACAGGATACGCAGCGCTTCCGGCCCGTAAGCGCGCCCGGCATGATTGACCAGAAACCCGGGAGAATCCGGCACCTGGGCGGCAAAATGCCCGGCCTGCTCGACCAGCGCCACCAGCCGCTGGATCACGTCAGTCTCGGTGCGTGCGCCGCACACCACCTCGACGACCTTCATCAACGGTACCGGGTTAAAGAAATGCAGACCGGCCACCCGCCCGGGATAGCGGCAGCCACTGGCGATCCGGGAGACCGATAGCGACGAGGTGTTGCTGGCCAGTACTGCGGTCGGGCCGACCCGCGCCTCCAACTCGCGGAACAGCCCCTGCTTGGCCTCAAGGTTCTCGACAATCGCCTCGATTACCAGATCGCAGTCCGCCAGATCGTCCAGCATCGGCGCCGGTGTCATGCAGTCGAGCGCCAGCGCCAGCGAGGCGTCATCGAGCTTGCCCCTGGTATGGGCTCGTTCCAGCAGGCCGCGATTGAAGGTCAGGGCCTCGTCGATCGCGTCGGGCCGGCTGTCATACAGGCGTACCGCGATGCCGCTGCTGGCAAACAATTGCACGATGCCGCGCCCCATGGCGCCGGCACCGACTACGCCGATACGCTTGAATGCGTGAATCATAGTGTTCCCCCGCCTCAGGCTACTTCCAGCAACGCCGCGTAGGCGTCCAGATGATGATCGTCGTCACCGAATTGATGACTCAGCATGACCAGCCGCTTGGCATGGTGAGACAGGCTGTACTCCCAGGTCATGCCGATGCCGCCATGCAACTGGATGGCCTGTTCGGCGATAAAGCGTGCCGCCCGCGACAGAATATATTTGGCAGCCGCAAGGCGCCGACTGCGGTCCTCGCTGTCCGGCTCGTCGGCCACGCAGGCCGCCATGATCGCCATCGAACGGGCCTGTTCCAGCTCGCCGCAAATGTCGGCCATGCGGTGCTGCAGTACCTGGAACTCCCCGATCGGCCGACCGAACTGCTTGCGCGTCTTCAGGTAGTCCAGCGTCAGTGAAAAGACCTCTTCCATGCTGCCGAGGGCTTCCGCACACTGAGCGGCGATGGCGCGCCCCTGCTGGTAGCGCAGCGCGTCGAGGGCCCGCCCTTCTTCCCCAAGCCGTGCACCGGATGCTACGAATACGTTTTCCAGCTGCAGGTCGCAGGCGCGCGGGCCGTCGATGCAGGGATAGCCACGACGGCTGACCCCTTCGGCGGCAGGATCCAGCACAAAGAGACTGATGCCAAACTCGTCACGCTGCTCACCACCGGTACGTGCCGACAGCAGTATCCGGCCAGCACTTTCGCCACCGATCACGACACTCTTGCGACCGCTGATCCGCCAGCCGCCTTCGACCGCCTCGGCCCGGCAGGCCACATCATTGAGCCGGTAGTGGCTCTGTGGCTCTTCGAACGCCACCGCAACGTGCAACTCGCCACTGACCAGCGGCGGCAACAACGCCTCCTGCTGATCGGGGTTGGCCAACTGCTGCAGCAGGCCGCCGGCGAAGATCTGACTCTGCAGGAACGGTTCGAGACAGAGACCGCGGCCCAGCTCTGTCATGATCACCAGATTGTCGACACCGCCACCGCCGAAGCCACCATGTGCCTCGTCAAAGGGCACCGCGGTCAGCCCCAGCTCCGCCAGTTGCTGCCAGAACGCGCTGCTGAATCCGGCCTCGCTCTGATAGAAGCCTTCGCGCGCCTCGAAGCCATACTGCTCGCGCACCAGGCGCGCCAGGGTGTCCTGCAGCATCTGCTGCTCTTCGGTTAGATTGAAGTCCATCGGTCTGTCCTCCCGTTACAGCTCGAGCATCATCTTGGCGATGATGTTCTTCTGGATTTCGTTGGAGCCGCCGTAAATAGACAGCTTGCGCAGATTGAAATACTCACTGGCCGGTGCCGAACTGTAATCGGCGTGACGCAGCTCGCCGGCAAAAGCCGGATCCAGCTCCGCTTCAATGAAGGGCAGTGCATGGGGCCCCAGCACCTTGCGCATCAGATGACTGATGGCCTGGCGGATTTCCGACCCCTTGATCTTCAGGATCGAGCTTTCAGCACCTGGAACGCCGCCAGCCTGAGCCGCCGCCAGTATCCGCAGCGTGCTCATCTCGATCGCCATCAGCTGCATCTCGACGTCGGCAATCTGGGCGCGCAGCAACGGATCCTCGATCAGCGGCCGGCCGTTGCAGGACTCCTGCGCCGCCACCTGTTTCAGATGCGCCAGCGCCGCCTTGGAGATACCGATACCGGCCTGTCCGGTGCGCTCGTGGGTCAACAGGTATTTGGCGCAGGTCCAGCCGCGGTTCTCGTCACCGACGCGGTTCTCGACCGGCACCCGGACATTATCGAAAAACACCTCGTTGACCTCGTGCTCGCCGTCGAGGGTAATGATCGGACGCACGCTGATTCCCGGGCTGTCCATGTCGATCAGCAGAAAGGTGATGCCCTGCTGCGGCCGGGCATCGGGATCGGTGCGTACCAGACAGAATATGCGGTTGGCGTACTGCCCAAGGGTGGTCCAGGTCTTCTGGCCGTTGACGACATAATGGTCGCCGTCACGTACCGCCCGGGTCTTCAGCGACGCCAGATCGGAGCCAGCACCTGGCTCCGAATAGCCCTGGCACCACCAGTCCTCGCCGGACAGGATGCGCGGCAGGTACTCGGCCTTCTGCTGTTCAGTACCGAACTTGATGATGACCGGGGCCACCATATTGACACCAAAGGAGATCAGGCGCGGCGCACCGAAGGCCGCACACTCCTCCTGGAAAATATGCTTCTGCACCACTGTCCAGCCGGTGCCTCCCTGCTCCACCGGCCAATTGGCGGCATACCAGCCCTTCTTGGAAAGGATGCGTTGCCAACGCTGGTGCTGTTCTTTGCTCAGGTGCTTGCCGAGTCGGACGCTGGCCGCAATATCGGCCGGCAGGGCTTGCTGCAGAAACGCCCGCACCTCATCGCGAAAGGCTAGTTCTTCAACGGTATATCGGATAATCATACAAACTCCTCGATCAATTTTGGCCATTCAGGTCGGCGAAGGACCGGCCGTCGGCAACCAGCTGTTGCAACAGAGGGGCCGGCGCCCAATGCTCGCCCAGACGCCGCTGCCAGTATTGGATGTGCTCCAGCACCCGACCCAATCCGAGCTGGTCGGCGCAGAACATCGGGCCGCCGCGCTGGGGTGCAAAACCAAAGTCTTTCGTCAGAATCGCGTCGATATCAGCGGGCCGGTGCACAACAGCCTCGGCGAGCAGTTGCGTGCCTTCGTTGATGAGCGCCAGCAGCGGCCGCTCGAGCAGGCAGCCCTCTCCAAGGACGAGTGTCCCATTCGACGCGTCAATGTTGTCTGCAGTGTCTTGCCCTACGCAGTCCTGTGCAGCCACACGCAAGGGCCCGATGGCCATGTCGAACGCGGCCAGGGCGGCATCAAGCTGGCCGGCATCGACACCCTCGGCAGCCAGCTGCTCCAGCTCCTGACGGTAACGCTGCGCCAGGCGCTGCCCGACCGCAGCGGCCGATACCTGGCCGGAATCATCCAACTGCCGGGCGTAACGCCGCTCAGCCATAAAGCGGTGGATCAGGGCCGCGCGCTGGGGCGAAGCCATGCATTGCAGGAACAGCTCCCGCTCCCGGCGCAGCCCCTCGGCCAGCGGCAGGCACACCGCCGCTTCAATGGCATCGATACAGCGCTGCGGTGAGTAAAGCCCCGGCATGCGCTGCTGCACCTCGAGACGCTTGGCCTCGAGCAGCGCCTGAGGCTCGACAGCGGTGTCGAGGTGAGCACATTGCTCACCACTGCGGCGTGGCCCCGCGTTGCGGGCCAGCAGTGAGCGCGCAAAGGCCAGTCCAGCGCTTTCCAGGTCGCCGTCGAACAGCTCGTCGACGATCCCGTACTGCAGCGCCTCGGCCGCGCTGATCGGCTCGCCGCCGACAATCATCTCGAGCGCCACGGCGACCCCGGCCAGCCGTGGCAGCCGCTGGGTACCGCCGGCACCCGGCAGCAGGCCCAGCCGGACTTCCGGCAGTCCGAGCCGGGCATCGGTGCGGGCAATACGGTAGTGACAACCCAGCGCCAGCTCAAGCCCGCCCCCCAGTGCAGAGCCATGGATCACGGCCACCGAAGGTTTACGACCACCTTCCAGGCGACCTATCAAATCTGGCAGCAAGGGTGGCTGGGGCGGCTTGCCAAACTCCTTGATATCGGCACCGGCAATGAACGTCTTCCCCGCGCACAGCAGCACCAATGCCCGTATCGCCGGATCGGCTTCCGCCGCGTCAAAGGCCTCCAGCAATCCGGCCCGCAGCTCCTGCCCCAGGGCATTCACCGGGGGATTATCGACACGTACCAGACAGATCTCGCCAACCCTGGTAACCACTACCGACTGGGACATCGAACAGCTCCTTCAGGCTCCAGGGCCTGCTGTTATTGTTGTTGCGCTGGCATCGATACCGACTAGCGGTCAGCCCAGCGCGGTTCACGTTTCTCCAGAAATGCCTGCATGCCCTCTTTCTGATCCGCACTGGCAAAGCTCGCATAAAGCAGGCGCCGCTCGAACTGCACCCCTTCCGCCAGGCTGCTTTCGAAAGCACGGTTGACCGCCTCCTTGTTCAGGCGCACGGCCATGCCGGAATAACCCGCGATCTGGCGTGCCGCAGCCAGCGCCTCTTCGAACAACGCGGCGGCCGGCACCACCCGGGCGACCAGACCGCTGCGCTCTGCCTCTTCGGCATCCATCAGACGTCCGGTCAAGCACAGATCCATGGCTTTTGCCTTGCCTACGGCACGGGCCAGGCGCTGAGTACCCCCGGCGCCCGGCAAGGTCCCCACCTTGACTTCCGGCTGACCAAAGCGGGCGCTGTCGGCGGCGATGATGAAGTCGCACATCATCGCCAGCTCACAGCCGCCGCCCAATGCCAGTCCGGCAACGGCGGCAATCACCGGCTTGCGACAACGGGTGACATGCTCCCAGTCCGCCGTGACGAAGTCTTCCAGGTAAAGATCGGAAAAGCCCTTGGATTGAATCTCCGAGATATCAGCGCCAGCCGCGAAAGCGCGATCACTGCCGGTGATGACCATCGCACGGATGGCCTCATCGGCTTCCATCGTCTGCAGCGCTTTGCCCAGCTCCTGCATCAGCGCAGCATTCAGCGCATTCAGCACCGAGGGCCGGTCGAGGCGGATCAGGCCCACCCCGTCGAATACTTCCACCCGAATATTGCTGTAAGACATGGCTCCTCCCGTTGAACGTTTGTGGCCTATCCAAATCGGTCAGCGTGACCCGATGCCGACTTCGATGAGATGCAGCCAGTCTAGCCACAATAATTTTTAAAGACAATATATTGACATATTAATTTATCAAAGCGTATTGTTTGACCAACGATCAGACGCAAGCAGCGTTGCAATAAAAACAAACCAAACAGGCGAGAATGTTATGATAAATGGGACTCACCCCGTCCATGACCGTCGCGAAAGCATGATCAAATCAGGCGCATGGAACGACAATACAATTACATATTACTTCGACAAGGTGCTGACAAGCACTCCCGACAAACCCGCGATCATCGGTTACCGCGTCGAGCAGGACGAGCGCACGGCGATCAGCTACCGCGAGCTTGACCGCATTGCCACCCGCACCGCCGCCGGACTGGCCGGTCTGGGCGTCAAAAAAGGCGACATCGTCTCGTGCCAGCTGCCCAACTGGTGGCAGGCCACCGCGCTGCTGCTGGCCTGTGCGCGCATTGGTGCCATCCTCAATCCGCTGATGCCGATCTTTCGCGAACGGGAGCTGCGCTTCATGCTGCGCCACGCCCAGAGTCGCGTGCTGGTGATACCGCAGCGCTACCGCGGCTTCGACTACGCCGCCATGATCGACGGGCTGCGGGCCGAACTCCCGGACCTGGAGCACGTCCTGACCATCGGCGGCCAGGACGGAAGCAGCTTCGAACAGCGACTGCTGGAGCGCGCCTGGGAAGACGAAATCGATACCCAAGCCCTCTTCGCCGAACGCCTGCTCGGCGGCGACGATGTCGTGCAGCTGCTCTATACCTCTGGTACCACAGGCGAACCCAAGGGGGTATTACACAGTTCCAATACGCTATTCGCCAATACCCGTCCCTACAGCGAACGCCTGCACCTGGGCACCGAAGACATCGTCTGGATGGCGTCACCACTGGCCCACCAGACCGGCTTTCTATACGGAATGATGATGCCGATCTACCTGCAGGGCACGGTAGTGCTGCAGGACATCTGGAACCTGGACTACGCGCTGCGGGTAATCAAGGCGGAAAAGCCGACCTTTACCATGGCCTCGACGCCCTTCCTCGCGGACCTGGTCGAGGCCGCCGGACACCATCCCGGCGCCCTTGATTCGCTGCGCATCTTCGTCGCCGCCGGCGCACCGATTCCCGGCGCCCTGGTGGAAAAGGCAGCCACGCGGATGAAGACCCGGATAGTGTCGGCCTGGGGCATGACCGAAAACGGCGCCGTGACCATGACCCGGCCCGAAGACGATACCTCGATCGCGAGCCACACCGACGGCATTGCCCTGCCCCATATGGAAGTCCGGGTCGTCGACACCGACGGCCGGCCGCGACCGACGGGCGAGGAAGGCAACCTGATGGTCCGCGGCGCCAGCCTGTTCATCGGCTACCTCAAGCGCCCCGAGCTCTATGGCGTCGATGCCGAGGGCTGGTTCCCGACCGGCGACCTGGCACGCATGACGGCCGAGGGCTATATCCGCATCACCGGACGCAGCAAGGACGTGGTGGTACGCGGCGGAGAAAACATCCCGGTCGTCGAAGTCGAAAACCTGCTCTACAAACACCCGGCCGTCGCCTCGGCCGCCCTGGTCGGCTGCCCGGATGAACGGCTCGGCGAGCGGCTCTGTGCCTATGTCACCCTGCACCCCGGCTACGAGACCCTGACACTGGACGAGGTGGTCGACTACCTGCTCGGGCTGCAGATCAGCAAAACCTACCTGCCGGAATACGTCGAGGTCATGCCGGCCATGCCGCAGACCCCGTCCGGCAAGATTCAGAAATTCAAGTTGCGCGAGCGTGCCAGCCAGATGCGTCTGGAGTCGGCCAAACGGCGCTGAAATTCACCCCATCCGCAAGAAAACCACTCGTTACCACCACTATCAACAGACAAGAATGAGGCACAGCATATGAAAGGACTGGACAGCAAAGTCGTCATCGTAACCGGCGGCGGCGGCGGCATCGGCCGCGCCATCTGCCAGCGCTTCGTCGCCGAAGGCAGCAAGGTCGCGGTGCTGGACCGCGATCAGGCGGCGGCGCAGAGCACCGTCGACGCCATCACCCGAGACGGCGGTACCGCGATCGCCTACACCGCCGACATCACCGATTACGACGCCATCGTCGCCACCGTCGACACCATCGCCCGCGAGCTCGGTCTGCCGACGGTGCTGGTGAACAATGCCGCCTTCGACCGCTTCATGCCGTTCCTGAAAACCGAACCCGGACTCTGGGATCAGCTGATCGCGGTCAACCTGACCGGCGCACTGAACATGCACCATGTGGTACTGCCGCTGATGGTCGAAGCCGGCGGCGGCAAAGTTATCAATATTGCCTCGGATGCGGCCCGCGTCGGCTCGTCCGGCGAAGCGGTCTATGCCGCCTGCAAGGCGGGACTGGTGGGCCTGAGCAAGACCCTGGCGCGCGAGCTGGCGGGCAAGGGCGTCAATCTGAACGTGGTCTGCCCGGGACCGACCGACACCGCCCTGCTCAAGGATGTTGCCGCCACCTCCAGCAACCCGGACAAACTGCTCGAAGCCTTCAGGCGCGCCATCCCGCTGGGCCGTCTCGCCCAGCCGGACGACTATCCGGGCATCGTTGCGATGCTCGCCAGCGACGACGCAAACTTTATTACAGGCCAGGTGATCAGCGTATCTGGCGGCCTGACCATGGCCGGCTAACGGGAGACTTGAAAATGCATTACGAAGATATCCTCTACAGCGAAAACGACGGTGTCGCCACCATCACCATCAACCGCCCGGAGCGCTACAACGCCTTCCGCGGCCAGACCTGCATGGAACTGCTGGACGCCTTCAACCGCGCCGGCTGGAACAAGAATATCGGCGTCATCGTATTTACCGGTGCCGGCGACAAGGCGTTCTGCACCGGCGGCGACCAGAGTGCCCATGAGGGCCAGTACGACGGCCGCGGCCTGATCGGCCTCCCGGTGGAAGAGCTGCAGACCCTGATCCGTGAAGTACCCAAACCGGTAATCGCCCGGGTCAACGGTTTCGCCATTGGCGGCGGCCACGTACTGCACGTGGTCTGCGACCTGTCCATCGCCTCGGACAAGGCCATCTTCGGCCAGGTCGGACCGAAAGTCGGCTCCGTCGATCCGGGCTTCGGCACCGCCTACCTGTCGCGCCTGATCGGCGAGAAACGCGCCCGCGAAATCTGGTACCTGTGCCGCAAGTACAGCGCCCAGCAAGCGCTGGACTGGGGCCTGGTCAACGCCGTGGTGCCCCACGACGAGCTCGACGCCGAAGTGCAGAAATGGTGTGACGAGATTCTGGAAAAGAGCCCGACCGCACTGTCCATCGCCAAGCGGTCATTTAACGCCGACAGCGCCAATATTGCCGGCATCGGCGGTCTGGGCATGCAGGCCCTGAGCCTGTACTACGACACCGATGAAGCCAAGGAAGGCACTGCCGCGTTCAAGGAAAAACGCAAGCCGGACTTCCGCAAGTTCTACAAATAACAGCGTACAGCTGGCCGTGCCGCCGGCACGGCCAGCTGTCGACAAACGCCCAGGAGGCCGACATGAATTTTGCATTTACCGAAGAACAAAACGCGATCCGGGAAATGGTGGCCCGCTTCAGCAAGGAGGTGCTGGCACCACGCTACGCCCAACGGGAACAGGAAGGCGGCATCGAGCGCAGCGTCGCCGAACAGCTCGGCGAGATGGGATTACTCGGCGGCGAACTGCCGGAAGCATTCGGCGGCAGCGGACTGGACTGCGTCACCAGTGGCCTGATCATCGAAGAAATCGCCCGCGGTGACTTCAATGTTGGCTACCTGCCGCTGCTGTGCTCGCTCAACGGTCAGATCATCGCCAACTTCGCCCAGCCAGAACTGGCACAGGAGTGGCTGCCGCAGATCATCGCCGGTCGCAAGCTGGTGTGTATTGCACTGACAGAACCCCACGGCGGCTCCGATGCGGCCAGCCTGCGCCTCAAGGCCGAGCGCCGCGGCGACAGCTATGTATTGAACGGTGAAAAGACCTCAATCTCGATCGCCGACCAGGCCGACGTCGCCGTGGTGTTCGCCCGCACCGGCACCCAGCAACAGCGCGCCAGCGGCATCAGCGCCTTCCTGGTGCCGATGAACCTGCCCGGTATCACCACCACGCGTTTCAAGGACCTGGGCCAGCACGCCATCGGCCGCGGCTCGATCTTCTTCGACTCAGTGGAAATCCCGGCCAGCCACCTGCTGGGAACAGAAGGCAGCGGCTTCAAGCAGGTCATGCAAGGCTTTGACTACAGCCGTGCACTGATCGGCCTGCAATGCCTGGCCATTGCCCAGCAGTCACTGGACGAGACCTGGGAGTGGCTCACCGAACGCCACGCCTTCGATCAACCGCTGTCAGCCTTCCAGGGCCTGACCCACCCCCTGGCCGAACTGCAAACCTATGTCGGCGCAGCCCGGCTGCAGTGTTATTACTCGCTGTGGCTGAAAGACAACGGACTGCCACACAACAGTGAAGCAGCGATGAACAAGTGGTGGGCGCCCAAGCTCGCGTATGATGTCGTCCATCAGTGCCTGCTGGCCCATGGTCACACCGGTTACGATGAAGACTTCCCGATGGCACAGCGACTGCGTGACGTTCTGGGGCTGCAAATAGGTGACGGCACGGCCCAGATCATGAAAAATATCATCGTTCGAGAAGCGACAAAGCTGTAGTTTCTGTATCCCCGGTGCGTGAGAGGTTACAGCAGCTCACCACTTAAACAGGCATACAAGGACCTACGATGACTCAACTGGATTCCGGAGGCATCCCCAACCGGCTGTTTTTCCGTCTTTTTCAGACCGGCAACGTACTGCAACGCCAGGTACAGAAAGAGATGGGCATCAGCACAGTGCAATGGGCCGTACTCGGAGCCCTGTCACGCACAGGATATGAACAGGGAGTCTCGTTCAATGAGCTGACCGACTATCTGGTGGTCAGTCGCCAGAATCTCGATGGCGTCCTCAAGCGGATGGAACGGGACGACCATGTTGTGCGTGTCCCCCATCCCGAGGACGGTCGGGCCAGACTGGTGAGACTGACCGAAACGGGCCAAACCTACTGGAACAATCTGCAGGAGCGGATTCAGGAATTTTATAGCCAGGGGCTGCACGGCTTCAGCTTCGACGACTCGGTCAGCCTGCTGCATTATCTCAACAAACTGCAGGGTACCCTGACCGACATTACGCTCGAGCCAACCAAGGCTCCCGAGCCCGAATAGGACAATACCATGCATATCGACAATGCCATTCGCACCCGCAAGTCGGTGCGCCGCTTCCGCCCCGACAGTATATCAAGAGAGGTAATCGAGCATATTCTGGAGCTGGCCGCCCGCGCGCCGAGCGGCAACAATGTGCAACCCTGGCATGTCCACGTGATCACCGGCATAGCCAAGCTCGAACTGTGCAGCGACATCCTCGCCGCTGCACGCGAGGATGCCAGCGCGCACGAGCCCGAATATGCCTATTACCCGACCGAATGGTTCGAGCCCTACCAAGGCAGGCGGCGCGAAGTGGGCTTCTCGCTTTACAACCGGTTGGGTATCGGTCGCGGTGACAGGGATGCCCGCGACACCCAGATGCTGCGAAACTTCCAGTTCTTTGACGCACCAGTAGGGCTGCTGATCAGCCTGGACCGGCGACTCAGTACCGGCAGCTATATCGACCTGGGGATGTTTATCCAGAACATCCTTCTGGCCGCCCGCGGCCAGGGCCTGCACACCTGCGCCCAGGCGGCCTTCGCAGGCTACCACCGGGTGATCCGCGACCACCTCCCCCTGGCCGAGCAGGACATCCTGGTCTGCGGCATTGCACTGGGGTACGAAGACCCCGAGGCCCCCGAGAACGGCCTGATTACCGGGCGCGCCCCCGTATCGGATTTTGCAGCCTTTCACGGCTTCGAGGACTGAGTTGACTGTCAGATCAGCCAGGTCGTTTTCAGCACCGGCCAATACCGAGCTGATGACAGTACTTGGCTAGACACTCGAAGCATCGACACTTCTGCATCACAACAGCAGACTCGACCAGCATAAGAATGCTTGCAGCAGACTCCGGACCATTTTGACAACTGCCAGGCAACGCTCCGATAAACAGGAGAGCTCGGGGAGCCGCCTGCGACCGAAGATATGACCATTCCCGGACGACAGCACGCGATCGGTCACGACCTGATACATCGCCACAATCGACCACCCCTCAACCGTTACAGTAGCGGCGCGGCCCAGCATAGCCGAAGCAGGCTGGCCGCCCGGCACTGACTGACGACCACAGCACGCGGCCGGCGAGGACAGCCGACGCAGTCGCCACCAAAGAGCCTTCAATTGACATTAAGCAAATCAGTTGTCATTTAAGACAAAGAGCAATCTTTTATTAAGATGACATGAAACGATATATTCGCATTAAAAACCATAAAAACGCACAAAATCGCTTAATTAAAGGTTAAAAAACACATTCCGAGCACAGAAGAAAGAAGAAAATAATATATTTAGGTAAACTTATTGTCTTAATTTTTCTTTGACAGTACACTGAATTCAGTTCCGATATGCGCACCCAGCTTCGACGAGCTCATCTGCGCGAACTGTTCGCACAGAAACCAGAGCCATAACAAAAAAAGAAGGAGGCTTTATGCAACGGGATCTGATCTTGGAGACCAAGCATCTTGTAAAAGAGTTTAAGGGTTTTACCGCCGTTGACGACGTCAACCTTAAGGTCGAGCGCGGAACCATTCATGCCTTGATTGGCCCCAACGGGGCCGGGAAGACAACCGTATTCAATCTGCTGACCAAGTTTCTGACTCCGACCCGGGGAAGCTTGCTGTTCAACGGACAAGACATCACCAGAGAAAACCCAGCCTCGATAGCCCGCATGGGAGTGGTCCGCTCTTTCCAGATATCTGCTGTGTTTGCGAACCTGTCTGTGCTGGAAAACGTACGCGTGGCATTACAACGCAAACGCGGCGACAGCTTTGTGTTCTGGCGTTCGGAAAAGACGCTGGATAGGCTCAACGAGCGTGCTCTGGAACTGCTGGACTCAGTCGGCTTGCGCGACTTTTCCAAAGTGCGAGCCGTCGACCTGCCTTATGGCCGCAAGCGTTCACTGGAGATCGCTACCACACTGGCGCTGGATCCTGAGCTGCTGTTGCTCGACGAACCAACCCAGGGTATGGGACACGAGGATGTCAGCGTCATCACCGAGCTGATCAGGGAAGTAGCCAAGGATCGCACCATCCTGATGGTCGAGCACAACCTCAAGGTGGTAGCCAACCTGTCAGACCGTATCACCGTACTGCAGCGAGGCGCCATTCTCACCGAGGGTGACTACCAAGCCGTATCCGCCGACCCGCGGGTACGCGAGGCCTACATGGGCGTCGAAGCGGATCCGTCGACGGCGCAGAACACTATCGACGACAGCGACCTGGAGGCTACTGCATGACTGCAGTGATGAATGCCCAGTCACAGCGCGAAAAGCTGCGCATTAACGACCTGCACGCTTTCTACGGCGAGTCCCACATCCTGCATGGCATCGATCTGTCGATCAAACAGGGAGAACTGGTCACCCTGCTGGGTCGCAACGGTTCCGGCCGCACCACCACCCTGCGTGCGATCATGAACATGGTGGGCAAGCGATCAGGATCGATCAATATCAACGGGCACGAAACCATCGACATGCCCAGCCACCGTATCGCTCATCTGGGCCTGGGTTACTGCCCGGAAGAAAGGGGCATTTTTTCCAGTCTCAACGTCGAAGAGAACCTCATGCTCCCTCCCAGCGTGCGCTCCGACGGCATGTCGGTGGAGGAGATCTATGCCATGTTTCCCAACCTGGCCGAACGTCGCAAGAGCCAGGGCACACGCCTCTCTGGCGGCGAACAGCAGATGCTGGCCATGGCCCGTATCCTGCGTACCGGCGCCAACATCCTGTTGCTCGACGAGATCACCGAGGGCCTGGCACCGGTGATCGTGCAGACGCTTGCCAAGGTGCTCACCCAGCTCAAGCAGCGAGGCCTGACCATCCTTCTGGTGGAGCAGAACTTCCGCTTCGCCGCCCCCATAGCCGATCGCCATTACGTGATGGAGCACGGCCACATCGTCGAGGAAATTCACGCCAGCGAGCTGGAAGCCAAGACCGAGTTGCTGAACACCTACCTCGGTGTGTAACCGATTTTCGCAGGACGCGAAAAACCGAAGCAGAACGCAATACAACAATAACGCTTGGAGAACAATATGAACCTGATATCTAAAATACTGCTGGCCTCTGCCCTGGTTGCCACCACCAGCGCGGCCCAGGCCAACATCTCAGACGGAAAGGTCAAGATAGGGGTAATGGGCGACATGGGTGGTGTCTATGCAGAGATTTGCGGCCGAGGCTGTGTCGAGGCTGTGCAAATGGCGGTCGATGATTTCGGCGGCAAGGTGCTTGGCAGCCCCATCGAAATCATCAGCGCAGACGATCAGAACAAGCCCGACCTTGGGTCCACGATCGCGCGCAAGTGGATTGAGACCGAGCAGGTCGATGTTATTAACGGGTCAGTCGCCAGCTCCGTAACGGGAGCGATTACGAAATTAATGACTGAGCACGAAAAGATTACCCTCATTTCCGCTTCTGCCAGCCATGCGTTTACCACCAAGTCCTGCTCCCCATTTAACGCCCAGTGGACGTACGATGTCGTGGCCATGGCCAACGGCACCGTCAAGCCGATGGTTCAGAGCGGCAAGAAGAAGTGGTTCTTTGTCACCGCCGACTATGCCTTCGGCCATGCGCTGGAAAGCGTTGCCACAGACGTAATCCAAGCCAACGGCGGTGAGGTGGTCGGTGCCGTCCGGGCACCGCTGGGCACGACCGATTTTTCCTCCTATATCCTTCAGGCTCAGTCTTCCGGCGCCGACGTCATTGCACTCGCCAATGCGGGGAATGACATGGTCAATTCGCTCAAGACCGCCGCCGAATTCGGCGTCACCGAGATGATGGACATCGCCGGCCTGATGGTGTTTACCCAAAACGCCCAGGCTCTGGATCCAGCCATCGCAGGCGGCATGAAACTGACCATAGGCTTCTACTGGGATATGGATGAGCAAACCCGTGAATGGTCCAAACGGTACATGGCCCGCATGGGGGGCGCTATTCCGTCGATGATACACGCCGGCACCTACTCCTCGACCATGCACTACCTGAAGGCAGTGGAAGCTGCCGGCACCGACGAGTCCAGGGCCGTGATGGCCAAGATGAAGGAAATGCCGGTGGAGGACTTCTTCTCCCGCAACGGCTTCCTGCGCAAGGATGGCCGCATGGTTCACGACATGCTGCAGGTTCGCATCAAGAAGGCAGATGAACGCCGTGACGGCAACGACATTTTCGCCATCGAGAATGTGATTCCCGGCAAAGATGCCTACCTGCCCCTGGACAAGGGCGGTTGCGACTTCGCACTGAGCCAGAACTGACGGGCGCGCATCGGGGCAGACGGACGTCTGCCCCTTTCGATAACAACAATAAAAGGAAGCTAAGGCTTTCCGCTGAGCATTATCAGGTGTGGTTATGGCGACTCTCTTCGATATCAATCTCTTTGCCCTGTCGGGCCAGTTGCTGATCGGCCTGATCAACGGCTCCTTCTACGCACTGCTGGCACTGGGCCTGGCGATCATCTTCGGCCTGCTGAAGATTATCAATTTCTCCCACGGAGCCTTGTACATGCTGGGCGCTTTTTCAGCCTGGACCGGCCTGGAATACCTGCAACTCAACTACTGGTGGGCGCTTGTGCTGGTGCCGCTCGGCATCGGCGTTTTCGGCATCCTGCTGGAACGTACCCTGATCCGCCCCATCGCCCACGAGGATCACCTCTACAGCCTGCTGCTGACCTTCGGCATCGCCCTGATTCTGCAGGGCCTGTTTACACACTGGTTCGGCTCTTCCGGCCTGCCCTACGCCATTCCCGAGGAGCTGCAAGGCGGCACCAGGCTGCCGTTTATGTACCTGCCCAACTACCGCGCCTGGATCATCGTGTTCTCCCTCGTGGTCTGTGCCGGCACCTGGTATCTGATTGAGAAGACCAAGCTCGGTGCCTACCTGCGTGCCGGTACCGAGAACCCGCAGTTAATGCAGGCCTTTGGCATCAACGTGCCGCTCATCGTCACCCTGACCTATGGCTTCGGTGCCGGTCTGGCCGGATTGGCCGGCGTGCTTGCAGCCCCGATTTACTCCGTCGCGCCGGAAATGGGCTCCAATATCCTGATCGTGGTCTTCGCCATCGTCGTCATCGGTGGCATGGGTTCCATCGGCGGCGCCATCCTCACCGGCCTGGCCATGGGTGTTGTCGAAGGACTGACCAAGTACTTCTATCCCGAAGCCTCCAACACTGTGATCTTCCTGGTCATGGTGCTGGTGCTGCTGACCAAGCCCGCCGGCCTGTTCGGTAAAGAAGCATAGCCGGCGTACGACGGCACGCTCTCACCGCTTGATGTTTTTGAGGTCGCAATAATGAATAACAAAATGCTCAATCTGCTACTACTGGGTCTGGCGCTGGTAGCCCCCTTGGCGCTCTACCCGGTTTTCCTGATGAAAGCGCTCTGCTTCGCGCTCTTTGCCTGCGCCTTCAACCTGTTACTGGGGTTTGCCGGGTTGCTCTCGTTTGGTCATGCGGTGTTTCTCGGCACCGGCGCCTACGTCACCGGTTACCTGATGGTCACCTACGGCTTGACGCCCGAAGTCGGTATCCTGGCCGGCGTGGGTGCCTCAGCCCTGCTGGGCTTCATCTACGGCACGCTGGCCGTCAAACGGGAAGGAATCTACTTCGCCATGGTCACGCTGGCGCTGGCCCAGCTGGCGTTTTTCTTCTACCTGCAGGCGCCCTTCACCGGTGGCGAGGACGGCCTTCAGGGTGTCCCCCGCGGCAAGCTCTTCGGACTGGTCGATCTGTCCGACAACCTCAACATGTACTACTTCGTCCTGGCGATCTTTATCGCCGGCTTTGGCCTGATCCGCCGTACCGTCCACAGCCCCTTCGGCCAAGTGATGAAGGCGATTCGGGAAAACGAGCCCCGCGCCATCTCCCTGGGCTACAAGGTCAATCAATACAAGCTGCTGGCGTTCGTGCTCTCCGCAACTTTGGCAGGGCTTGCTGGGTCCACCAAAGCACTGGTATTCCAGCTGGCCTCCCTCAATGACGTACACTGGTTCATGTCAGGCGAAGTGGTGCTGATGACCCTGCTGGGTGGAATGGGCACCCTCTGGGGCCCCGTCCTCGGGGCAGGTACCATCATTGCCATACAGAACGTCCTGGCTTCGGGTCCCCTGGCCAACTACATTCATGTGATCATGGGTATTGTATTCGTGCTCTGTGTCCTCGCCTTCCGCAATGGTCTTGTTGGGGAACTGCAGAAGCTGATCAGGAAAAACTTTAACTAATCTTGCCGCAAGGTAATGTCGCTCTTCAACAGTGTGACGTGGTCAAGCGATAACGGACACCCCAGTTAAGCGGCTTCAGCCATTTGGCTCTTTCGTTCAAATTCAGCCGGACTCTGGTATCCCAGATAGGAATGTAGCCGCTGGCTGTTATAAAACATTGTGATGTAATGAACGATGTCCGCCCGTGCTTTCTCTCGGGTCTGGTAGTTGCGCCAATGAATGCGCTCGGATTTCAAGGTTCCGAAGAAGCTTTCGACCACCGCATTGTCCCAGCAATCCCCTTTGCGACTCATGCTGCCGGCAATACCATGCGCGTCGAGCAACTGCCGAAAGGCCTGGCTGGCGTACTGCACACCGCGATCCGAATGGTGGATCAGCTGACCTTGAGCGGGGCGACGGCTCCACAGCGCCATTCTCAAAGCATCACAGACCAAGGTGCTGGTCATGCGCTTATTCAGCGACCAACCCACCACTTTGCGCGAGTACAGGTCGATGACCACGGCCAGATACAGCCAGCCCTCCTGCGTCCACACATAGGTAATGTCACCTGCATATGCCTCGTCCGGGCCCTTGGCGGTAAAGTCCCGTTTCAGGCGATTCTCAAACACGGGCTGGCGGTGATTGCTGTCGGTGGTCACCCGATAGCGCCGGCGGTAACGCACCCAGATCCCTGCCTCCCGCATCAGGCTCGCCGCCTGATAACGCCCCACAGGATACCCCAGCGCCCGCAGTGCCTTGGCCATGCGTCGGGCCCCATAGGTATGATCCGAGCCCTTGGCCAGTGCCTTGATCCACTCGAGCATCTCTTCACGCTCAGGGTCCGGCTTTTTACTGTGACGCCGCAGGTAATCGTAAAACCCGCTGCGGGCCACATCCAGTATTCGGCAAAGCAGCTTCACCGAGTAGGCCTTCTTCTCCTGGACAATGAACTGATACCTCAGCTCGACTCTTTCGCGAAGAAGACCGCGGCTTTTTTTAAGACTTCTCGCTCTAGCTTCAGCCGGCGGTTCTCTTCGCGCAGGCGGCGCAGCTCTTCCTGCTCAGGGGTCAGGTTGCCATTGCCTCGAAAGGCGTCCTCCTGATCCGTCTGGAACTCCTGCACCCAGCGTCCTAGCATATTGGCATTGATACCCAGGTTCCGGGCAGCTTCAGTCCGCGCATAGCCGTGTTCTGTGACCAGTCGAACCGCGTCCTGTTTGAACTCTTTGGTGTACTGCTTTCTCGTCGTCATGATGTACCTCGGTTTCAGAGATTATCCCTTAACCGAGGTGTCCGGCGCCATTAGGCCACGTCAGAAGGCCCGCCCGCACGCAACACTTATCAGTCGATCGAGGTTGTTTTAAGTGTTTCCTTACTTCGAGGTGGCCGGATATGGGTCGAGGTAAGATGAGAGTACTCTAGGAGGCTGTCCGAGAATGCGGTGCGAGCCCGCCCGGCTGACCCCAAAGCACTACTTGACCATCCGAAGGTGATCTACGGTCAACCAAGCATCAACAAAAGGCCTCGTTATCCGCTTTACGAGGCCCCTTTTGCCTGTTTTAAGGCCAAATTCAGCCCTTTAGGTTGGGTTTGGCACTAAATTTCCGTATTCCGGGCGCACTAACCCCTTCGCCATCGCTTTGGCAATTTTTTTGAGATTATGGCTTGCGCACATCAGGGCAAATTCTCCAGCCGCCTTCAGATGGCTGCGGACACTGAAGCCATCAAAACCAAGGTTTTTGATCTGACCAAATACCGGCTCAACAATGGTCTTACGATCTTTATAGACCTCCCGGCCCTCGGTTGAGGCCATTTTTTCATTCATCTGTTGGCGTAAAGGCTCTTTGTCGTCGGTGCTGATCGTGCGGCCCTGACCTTTGTCGGATTGGCAGCAGCGGCTCTGGAAGAGACACGCCGCACAGTCTGCGGCCGCCGCTTGGTAGAACTTGCGGCCATCATTGCTACACCGTTTCAACGCCAGTACAGCACCACCGGGACAGGTGAAGTGATCCACGCCCGGGTGGTAGTCAAAATCGGCCTTGACGAGCTTGCGCGTCGAGGCACCCAGCGGCGTCGGGCACGGCTTCTCACCTCTGTCGGTGGCGATATAGGCGTCGACCTGAACCTTCTCCAGCGCCACCAGGTTCGCCCCCGACATATAGCCATTGTCGATGCTCATCTTCTCCGGCAATTGACCACCCGTGGCCACATGGATCGCGTCCAGGGCGGGGCCGACTTCCTGGATGTCATTGGCGTTCTGACTCAGGTGCTGCCCGACAATGATCTGGTGGTCACTGTCGACGCTGATCTGGCCGTTGTAGCTGTATTGAAAATGTCCCTTTTTGCCCATGATGCGAGCGTCGGTGTCGGCAAAGCTGATTTGCTTCTTGTCGTCGATCGGCTGGCCTGGATAAAGGGTTTCTTCGCGCTCTTCCAAGGCCTTTTTCGCCGCCCGGATTTTCTGTTGGCGTTGCTGTTTATGCTTCAGGTCGTCCGGTATCTCATAGCCCGTTTGCTGCTGGTAGACCTGGTTTTCCGCATCATCACAGCGCTCGGCCTTGCCAATGAGGTCAGCGATCTGGGCCGTCAGCTCTGTCTCTTGTTCTTTCAGGTGTTTGTAGCTCATCGCCTTGTGCTTGGAGGTATTGGCCTTGAACTTTGAGCCGTCCAGACTGATGTGCCCCAATGAGGCCAGCTTCAATTCCAGGGCCATCTGGACGCTTTGTCGAAAGCAGTCGTGGAAAAACGCCATGTGATTCTTGCGAAAATCGCTCAGCACACGAAAGTCGGGGCACTGCATCTGTGCGATGTACATGAAGGCCAGGTCCTGCCGGCAGCGTCGCTGAATTTCACGCGAGCTGAACACGCCATGGCTGTAGGCATAGATCAGAATGGAGACAAGGGCACGAGGGTGATAGGCCCGTTGCCCGATACGACTGTATTGCTGCTCTACCACGCTCATGTCGAGCTGAGTGAAGCTTTCTTCGTAGACAAAGCAGTCATTATCCTCAGCCAACAAATCAAAAATATTGCTGGGGAACAAGAGGCGCTGATCTACTTCAATCGGGCTGTCCTTGAACGGGGGTGACTGCATAGTGATGCTCGGAGGCTTCCTTGAGGGCGGACGCAATTATAAGTTAAAACTGCTCCGTTCTCGGACAGCCTCCTAGGAGGCTGTCCGAGAATGCCGGCCGTAGCGAGAGCCGGCTGATTTGAGCGGGTTTTTGCGGTGTTTTAAGGCGAATAGTGGTTCTATTTAACGAAAAACAGCCAAACTCAGGTGGTTCGCAGTAGGTTGAGTGTTCTCGGACAGCCTCCTAGTTGCCTACTGCCACCGAAACATCAGAGCGGCTCTTGCCCCCCCTCAGCAGCCGACGAGCACCGGGATTATGTTCCGATCAGACCCGAAGGGGCGAGACAGGGACTGTCGAGCCGCCGATTGGGGGCAGAGATGTCCCGCTCTTCAACTTGAAGGCAGGGCGTCCGAAGTATCATTCCGCCAGGCACTGTAGCCGAAGACCGGCTGATGGGGGTGCATTCTTCAAGGTAAAGAGCTTTGGTTACTTTTCTTTGCCAGTAACGCGCCAGCAAGGCGCAACAGGAGCGATCAAACCGCTCCGATACCCCAGCCTGTAACGCCATCTGCACGTCGGACAGGCAGTAAAACCGCTTAAGTACCAGAATCCGCACCATTGTTTCCGCTATGCAGGATGCCGGTCGGCCTTCGCTTCGATCGGTGGTCTCTCGCTGCGCTTGAGCCGTGCTACTTGCTCGGATACAAACTTTGCGACCTTAAAAACAAAAAAGCCCCACCGACAAAAGGTGCCGGTGGGGCTAAAAAGATATGAAGGTGAAGACTCAGCCCATCAGGCTCGGCAGCCAGAGGGAAATAGCCGGCACCAGTGCGATGATCAGCATGCAGATAAACATCGACAGCAGGAAGGGCAGCATGGCGCGGAACAACGCTCCCATCGGCAGGTTGGCCGCGGTCATGGCGATATAGAGCCCCGGCCCGACGGGCGGTGTTACCAGCCCCACCAGGGTTGCCAGGCTGATCATGACGCCAAAGTGAATCGGATCTATGCCAAAGGACAGCGCCGCCGGCAGGATAATGGGGACGATCACGATCATGACGCTGATGCTTTCGAGGAACATGCCCAGCAGAATCACCAGCACGTAGACCAGCATCAGGAAGACAATGGGGGATGTGGTTATGCCGCTGATCCACTCCACCAGCATGTCCGGTACGGCTTCGAACGACAACGCCCAGCCAAACACCGAGGCCGTGGCAATCAGCCCGGTGATGGTGGCGGTATTCAGCGCCACCGAGGCAAAGATGGCGCCCAGTTCCTTCACATGAATCGTCTTGTAAACGCCGGCACCAATAATAAACGCCATGATGGAAGCCACAGCACCGGCCTCGGTGGGTGTCATCACGCCGGCAATGATGCAGACGATGACCACCAGCGGGATGGTCGCCGGCAACAGCCCGGCAACCAGGTCCTGACGCACGCGACTTTTCGGGTGGCGCTCACCGCTGGGCAGGCCAGACACCAGGCCGGTGATAAAGATCACCAGGGCAAAGCCGGCCACGATCAGCAGGCCCGGCAGGATACCGGCGATAAACAGCGCCGCTATGGGCTGATAGGCCACCACGCCGTAGATGATCATCAGCATGGAGGGCGGAATAATGGGCCCCAGCAGACCACCGGCCATGGTGACGGCGGCGGAAAATTCCTTGTTATAGCCCTTTTCAACCATGGCCGGGATCATCAGCCGGCTCATCACCGCGATCTGCGCGGTGGCCGAGCCCAGAATGGAGGCCGCCATGGCATTGGTCAGCAGGTTGACGTACGCCAGCCCGCCCCTGAAACCGCCGACAAACACATCGGCGGCATTCATCAGCCGGGTGGTCAGGCCACCGCGGTTCATTAGTTCGCCCACCAGCATGAACAGCGGAATGGCCAGCAGGCCGTTCTGGTTCAGCGAGCCGTACAGCTGGATCGGCAGCGATGTCATCAGTACCGCAAGATCGGCCTGCAGCAGAAACACCAGGGTGCCCAGCAACAGGGTGATAAAGATCGGCAGGCCGGCCAGCAGGCTTATAAAAAATACAGCTGACGTCATCATGCGGCAGCCTCCTCGACTAATACGGGCTTGGCAGGCGGACACAGTAGCTGGATCAGCTGATGCCAGCACATGCAGTAGAAGGATGCCACCAGCACGCCGTAGTTGTACCAGCGCGGCAGGCCGGTAGTGGGCGATACGTCCGCCTTGATTTCAGGGCGCAGAATCCAGTCCGTGGCGTAATAGCAAAGCACCAGCAGGGTTGCCAGTACCACCAGATTCAGCAGGCGCTCCATCCAGACGGCGGCGGCACCGCTGAGTGCGGCCAGCAGCAGGTCCACCCGGACCAGCTTATTTGTGTGCAGCAGGTAGCTGACACCAATAAAGGTGGCCGAGATCAGGATTTGCACCGCCACTTCCTCGGCCCAGAACAGCGGGCTGTTGAAGAAGTAGCGCAGCACAACCTGGGCTGCAAGAATCATCGTCAGGCTGGCGGTCAGGCCGATCAACAGCGTGTATTCGATTTTGCCGACCAGCCGGTCCAGTGTTGTTATTAAACCAGACATAAAAACCTCGCTTGGCAGGGGGTTACCCTGCCCTGCTCAAGAGTTACCGGGTTTGCTCATAAAAGCTTTTGATCGCGGGGTTAGCCGCGGTGTAACTCTCGACGATGCTGTCGGCGACCGCCTGCAGCTGCGCCGGCTCAATATCGGTAACGGTCACGCCTTCTTCTTTCAGCCGCGCCAGGTTGGCAATCTCGGCTTCAGCCTGCTGCTCAAAGCCCCAGGCTTCGGCTTCATGGAACGCCTTCAGTACCTGCGCCTGTTTTTCCTCACCCAGCTTGTTCCACCAGACTTCAGATGCCACCACCACACCCGGGAAGGCCATATGGTTGGTCAGGCTCAGGTAGGGCGCCTGCTGGTACATTTTCAGGCCGACGACGATATCCAGATCCACATCCACGGCATCGAGGAGGTTTGTGCTCAGGGCCGGCGATACATCGCTGATGGCCAGAGCCGTCGGTGCGGCACCGAGCTGGCTCCACCAGTCGTTGAACAGCTTGTTGGGAAAGGCACGGACTTTCTTGTTGGCAAAATCATCCGCGCTGGCAATCGGTTTGGATGAAATCACATGGCGCATGCCCGCCAGGGTATAGCCCAGCCCCACCAGCTTGTGCGTTTTCAGATCCGCCAGCATCTGCTGTGCCGCGGGCGCCTGGGTGGCCCTGGCAGCATCGGCCACATCCTCGAAGGCATAGGGCAGGAACCAGGCATTGAATTCATCGGCGCGGTTGGACAGGCTGCCGGCCGTGAGGATAGCCAGCTGCATGCCGCCACTTTGCAGCAGGTCGATCATCTGATCATCGCCGCCGAGTTTCGACAGCGGGAAGATCATCAGGGAGTCCTTGCCACCGGTGTCGGCTTTAAGGTTGTCATTGAAGCGTTCCGCCACCTTGTGCCAGATATGGCTGGGCGGCGTGACATGCCCCAGGCGCATGCGCTCCGCGCTGGCTGACATGCTCATGGCCAGGGCTGCCGTGGCAACGGCAGGGAGGGCGACACAGCTGACAAGCTTTTTGAAATTGATCATGGGCTTGAACTCCACTTTTATAGTTATGTTCGGTGGCGTCAGGGGATGCTCTGCGCCATAAGTTGGTTGAACTGAGGAGCCTTCAAGGAACGCTCCTCAGTTACAAAACCCGTTCTGAAGCGGCTGATTTACTGCTTGATGGTCAGCTCGATATCGCCCACTTTTTCCACCGACCCGGTGATTTTGTCACCGGCTACAACCGCACCGACACCATCGGGCGTGCCGGTAAAGATCAGGTCACCCGGCTGCAGATGGTAGAACTTCGACAGGTGAGCGATGATTTCAGGCACATTCCAGATCAGCTTGTCGAGGTCGGACTGCTGCTTCACTTCGCCATTCACCGCCAGCTCGATCTTGCCGGACTCGATAATGCCGGTGACTTCCTTGGGAACGATGGCGGTCATGATGGCGGACTCTTCAAAGTCCTTACCCAGGTCCCAGGGGCGGTTGGTACTGCGCGCCTTGAGCTGCAGATCGCGACGGGTCATGTCCAGACCGCTGGCGTAACCAAAGATAATATCGTTGGCATCGCTCTCGGCCACTTCAAAACCTTCCTTGCCGATCGCTACCACCAGCTCCATCTCATAGTGATAGTTGCCGGTTTGCGGCGGGTAGGCGATTTCACTGCCCGACGGCAGCAGGCTGCTCGGGTGCTTGGTGAAATAAAAGGGTTCCTGCTCGGACTTGTCGACGCTCACACCCATTTCAGCGGCGTGGGCATGGTAGTTGCGGCCCACGCAGAAGATGCGGTGTACCGGAAAGAGTGCATCAGTGCCCGCGACTGTGGCCAGGGGCTGTTTTTTCGCCGGGAACAAGAGCTGTTCAGACATTAGGGTGTTCTCCAAAAATCGTTGTCATGAATAGGGGGGCTGATCAATAAATACCGAGGTACTGATGCAGCGGGCCTTCATCGGCCGTGATCATGAATGCCGGCTTGTCGGCGGATCGGTTGCTCAGGGTGATATCGGTGTAACCGGGCGCCGACAGGGTGTCTTTTTCCACCCAGTTCAGCGCATCGCCACCGTCAACGCTGAGGCTGCCCTCGCCTTCCACCGCATGAAATACGCAGGCGGTGGTGCGCTTGGGCAGGCGGATAGTCTCGCCGGGGCGCAGCATCAGGGCACCAAAGCCAATGCTCGGGAACAGGCTGGCGCCGTTTTCGGGGTTCACGTAGCTGATCCGCAGCAGGCCCTCGCTGTAATGGCTGGCCATTTCCACTAGGCAGGCGCGGGTCTTGTCCCAGGGATAGCGCAGCTGCGGCGAGTCCTGCTTGGCCCTCTGGAAATTGATATGGGGCACGACGCCTGCGGCACTGTACTCGGCAAAGGATTTGTCCTGCCCACGGTTATCCTGCTGTGGTGTACCCTCGATGGCCCAGGAGCCTTCGAGCTGGTACATCAGCGGCAGATCCAGCACATCCAGCCACATGATGGGGCCATCACCCTCGTGCTGATGCTCATGCCACTTGCCGGAGGGCGTCAGGATCAGGTCGCCACGCTCCATGCGGCAGACTTCGCCATCCACTGTGGTGGAGGCACCCTCGCCTTCGATAATAATGCGCACCGCATTGGGGGTGTGGCGGTGATTGGGGGCCGACTCGCCCGGCAAGATCAGCTGTATGCCCAGATAGATGCTGGGCGTGGCCTGCATGTTGGTCAGGCCGTGACCGGGGTTGGCCAGCACCAGTACGCGGCGCTCGGCCTTTTCCATCGGGGTCAGCTCGCCGGCCTGCAGCAGCAGCGGCCGCACGCTGGCATAGTCCCAGCACAGGGTCTGGGTCTTGCGGCTCGGCACGCGCGGCGGCAGTACCGCGCGCATGTTGGGCCACAGCGGCACCAGATTCTGCGCGCTCAGTTCATCACGATAGCTTTGCGGCAGATCTTCCAAAGTTCCAAGAGTTTGCATCGATTGATCCTCGTAATGATTGCGCGCTTAGTGCTCGCCCGGCTGTTTCAGACAGTTGGCGACGTTCCAGCTGTACAGCCACTCGACCGAATCGTAGAAGCGCTGCTGGGAACGACCCGCCCACAGCTGGTTGCGCACCAGGCGTTCAACGCCCTTGGCGTGATAGAGCCGGCCCATTTCGCGGGCGGACCAGACCACCCGCGCGGTACGGGGTATACGGATGGTCTCGTACAGACGGAAGGCCTTCTCCAGATCGTTGTCGCAGGCCCGGATCGCCTCGCCGAGGGTCACCGCATCTTCCAGTGCCATGCAGGCGCCCTGGGCCAGATACTGGGTCATGGGATGGGCGGCGTCGCCCAGGATGGTGGCGCGGCCCTGGCCCCAGCTATCCACCGGATCACGGTCCGCGGTGGCCCAGCGTTTCCAGGAGGTGGGTCTGTCGAGCATGCGGTGCGGACGTTCGTGGATACCCTCGAAATAGGACAGCACTTCTTCCTTGCTGCCCTCGCGCACGCCCCACTCTTCCTCTTCACGGCTGTGGAAGGTCACCACCAGGTTGTACTGCTGGCCGCCGCGCAGCGGGTAATGCACCAGGTGGCAGCGCGGACCGGCCCACAACATGGGCGCATTCACGCGCAGATCTTCCGGCATGTTTTCAACGTCAACCACCGCGCGATACACCACATGGCCGGTCACCTTGGCCTCATCGCCCACCAGCTGCTCGCGCACCACGGATTTGACACCGTCGCAGCCCAGCAAGGCGTCGCCTTCGAAACGGTTGCCCCTGGTATCGATCACGACCACGCCGTCGTCCTTGATCTCCATGTTCTCGATTTTTGTAGAGGTGTGGAAACTGATCAGCGGGTGCTTCTCCACCGCTTCCAGAATCGACAGATGAATATCGGCGCGGTGAATAACGCCGTACGGGTTGCCAAAGCGCTTGCGAAACGGCTCGCCCACATCGACCCGGCCCACTTCAGAGGCATCGATGGCGTCCATCATGATCAGATGATCGGTAAACACCGACCGGCTGCGGGCCGCCTCGCCCACACCCAGCGCATCGAGGGCCGCATAGGCATTCGGGCCCAGCTGAATGCCGGCACCGATTTCACCGATCTTATCGGCCTGTTCCAGCAACTGAACCGCGATCCCCTGGCGGGTCAGTGCCAGGGCCGCGGCCAGGCCGCCGATGCCACCACCAACGACAATGACTTTCTGCTTGAGTTTGTTGTTATTCATAAGGACTCCATTGCTTGAGCTAACGAATGAGGTTAACGCGTGATTGACTCGATTAGCCCTGAAAATCAGGCTGCGCATTCGGCGCCGCTTGCTGGAAAGCGCTCTGACCCTGGCAGTGTTCGTACACCGCCATGACCCGCGGGTAGGCCGCCATGTCAAAGCCCATGCGCAGCACATTAGCCACCTGGGGCACCAGGCAGACATCGGCCAGGGTGGCTGTCTGGCCAAAACAGTAAGGTGCATCGCCGTAACGCCCGAGCAAGGTTTCCAGCGCATTGAAGCCTTCGCGGGCCCAATGGCCATACCAGGCGTCTTTCTGGGCGTCGGTCACGCCCAGTTCGTTTTTCAGGTATCCCAGCACCCGCAGGTTGTTCAGCGGATGCATGTCGCAGGCAATGCCGTTGGCAACTTCCAGCACCCGGGCCCGCAGCAGCGGCTCCTCTGGGATCAGGTGCGGCTCGGGGAAGCGGTCTTCCAGATACTGAATAATGGCCATGGACTGACTCAGCACGGTGCCCTTGTCATCCACCAGCAAGGGCACGCCCCTGGACGGATTCAGCGCGGCGTAGTCGGCGAAACGCTGCTCGCCCACACGGATATTGACGCCGTGATAAGTGTAGTGAAGGTCCTTGAGCGCCAGTGCGATGCGCACCCGGTAGGACGTTGAACTGTTGAAAAAGCTGTATAGCTGCATCGAACCAACCTCTTGTTTTACAGCCCGCAGGCCGGTGACGGCGTCTGACCTCAGACCGCCGTGCCAACCGGCCTGCGGTGTGCGATGGCGTTGTGATGACCCGGTGTGAAAACATTATTCACCAGACACCTCATATTGAATAATGATATGTTTCGATACATCCATACTATTAAAGGTATATTGAAATGGATTGGACCCGCCGGCTAAAGCTCAGTCACCTGCAACTGCTGATCACGCTGCACGAAACCGGCAGCCTGAGCGATGCTGCAAGAGCTGCCCACAGCACCCAGCCCGGACTGTCAAAATGGCTCAAGGATCTGGAGGAGGATGTCGGCGGGCAGCTGTTCGAGCGTCATGCCCGGGGGCTCACCGCCACGCCCATAGGGCTGCTACTGATCAGCCATGCCAGGCGCATGGTGACGGAAATGTCCCGCGCCCAGCACAATCTCGAAGCCCTCAGTGAAGGCAGCTCGCGCACCTTTGCCGTGGGCACCTCACCGGCCTCGGCCCCCAGTTTTGTACCGGCGGCCATTATGAAATTCCTGGAACGCTACCCCAAGGCACGCATGGAACTGCAGGAAAGCACCATGAACGATCTGCTGGAAAAGCTGCAGCTGGGCAAGCTGGACCTGGTGGTGGGGCGACTGGATAACTATCAGCCGCAGCCGACCCTGAACAGTGAACGGCTCTACGACGAACCGCTGCGTATCATGGCCCGCCCCGACCATCCGCTGGCCCGGCGCAGGAATCTGGGATGGGATGATGTCTATGCCTATGACTGGATCGTCTGGCCCCAGGGCACGCCGATCCGCAGCAAGCTGGAAGTCGCACTCACCCGTGCAGGCCTGAAGCCGCCACCCTACCGGGTCGAGTCCTCGTCCCAGGTGGGCAACCTCTGGCTGCTGCAGTACAGCGACATGCTGGCGATAGGATCCGAGCGGGTGGCGCGGCATTTTACCGGCCGCGGCCTGGTGGTGCCGCTGGATATAAAGATCGATACGGTGGAGGGATTCGTGGGTATGTGCTGGCGCGATGACACCGGCACCGACCCGGCTATCCTTGACCTTTTGGAATGCTTTCGCAGCTCAAAGACGATTAACTGAGCGCGCTAACTCAGTATCGAAGCCGCTCGCTTAATAAGGGTTTCCAGTAGTTGGGCGGCCGGCGTCAGCGGGACGCCACGCACCCTGATAATGCCGAGAGTGGAAGCCGGTGGTTGCGGCGCTACCCTGAAGGGAACGATACCGGTGCTGCTCAGAGGGTCCTGCAGCAGGAGGGCCGGGCCATAGCCGATAAGGTCTGTGCGGCGCATCATCTCAAGCATGAGCATCGGTGAGGTGCATTGCACGATTTTCTTCGGTCGTTCCCACCCCTGCTCGTCTAACCAGCGTAGCAAGTTGTTGGAGCTGCTGCCGATGGTCAGATTCAGTACCCAACGGGCCTGCAGCAGTTCACACCACTGGGTCGCTTCTGCCAGCGGATGCCCGCTACGTCCGGCGATGCAGGACAGCACATCGCTCAGTGGGGTAAAGGTGAGTTCGCTCGGCAACTCGTGCTGCGAGGCAATTGCCACGCCAAAGTCCAGCCTGCCTTCGATCAAATCAGGCACGATGCCGGTCAACAGGCCCTCCGTCAGCGTCTGTGCTGCATCAGGCAGCGCCTGAGCGAACTGCTGATATACCGCGGGGAAGACCGTTGTTGCCAGTACCGGTGTAATCCCTATCGTGATGTTGGCGCCGCTGCCGCCACTAATCTGCCGTACTTCATCCCGGGCGCGGTCGATCGTTTCGAGTATCAGGCGAGCCCTTTTCAGCAGCGCGTTGCCTGCCGGCGTGAACGCGACCCCGCGATAACTGCGCACCAGCAGTTCGGCGCCAACGTCTTCCTCCAGCTCTCGCATGGCTCGGGTCAAGGCGCTCTGGCTGATGTTCATTTCCCGCGCGGCAGCACGAATCGAGCCGCGATCGGCGACCTGAACAAATGCCTTGATGTGTTGGTGCTTCATGGCCACATGACCTCAAATTGTGTTCACCTAAGCGATATTAGTGTCTTTTTAGACTCACATAAAGGCGTATAACTAGTCTCATCCTGATTCAAAACTTAGGTATAGCCGCCAATGTCATCTGCCGATCTTGATTTGCAAGCCATGAAAGAATGGCGTCGTGCCATCCATCAGAATCCCGAACTGGGTTTTGAGGAACATGATACCAGCCGCCTGGTCGCCGACTGTCTGCGCAGTTGGGGGTACAAGGTGCATACGGGGCTCGCTGTCACCGGGGTCGTCGGCCAGCTGGTGTTCGGTGACGGCAAGGGGCCACGCCTGGGGCTGCGTGCCGACATGGATGCACTGCCTCTGCAGGAACAGACGAGCCTGCCCTGGCAGAGCCGCACGCCCGGCAAGATGCATGCCTGCGGCCACGACGGTCACACCGCCATTCTGCTGGGTGCGGCCAAGGCATTAGCCGAGCGGCATGCGGCCGGTACTGAGATGGGTAACGGCACGCTGAACCTGATCTTCCAGCCGGCCGAGGAAGTGGGAGGTGGCGGCGGCGCACAGCGAATGATTGAAGAGGGACTATTCGAACAATTTCCCTGTGATGCGGTGTTTGGTCTGCACAACTTCCCCGGCACGCCTGTGGGGCACTGTTTCTTCCGCAGCGGCCCCTTCATGTGCTCATCGGATAAGGTAAATATCAGCTTCACCGGCAAAGGCGGTCACGGCGGGATGCCGCAACTGGCGCTGGATCCGACGCTGCCGTTGGCGGCCACGGTACTGGGTTTGCAGACACTGATCGGCCGCAATATAGATCCGCTGCATGCCGGTGTGATCAGTGTCGGACGGATCGCTGCCGGTAAAACCTACAACATCATTCCGGAACAGGCGCAGCTGGAGCTCAGTGTGCGTGCACTGCAGCCTCAGGTGCGGGACACCCTGCGCCAACGCATCACCGCACTGGCCGAACATCAGGCGCAGGCATACGACTGTAGCGCGCAGATCCATTACGAACAGGGGTATCCGGTCCTCATCAATAGCGAGGCGGAAACAGCGCTGGTCGAGGCCGTGGCGACGCAGGTATTCGGCGCCGACAACGTCGACTCAAATGGCGCTCCGCTGACCGGCAGTGAAGACTTCGCCTACATGCTCGAGCAGGTGCCCGGTTGCTATCTGATGATTGGTAACGGCGACAACGGATATGCCGATGGAGCACGCCTGGGGCCCTGCAGTGTGCATAACCCTCATTATGATTTCAACGATGACGTTCTCAACGGCGGCGGCCAGTTCTGGGTAAAGCTGGTTGAGCACTTCTTCTCCCGCCGATAACAAACTGCTTCTATCAAAAGGTGATCAGAGTGAAAATGAAAACAAAAACAATCATCCGCACCCTGTGCGCAGCGGCCCTGACCTCAACCTTGGCGCTGAGCGCGCAGGCAACGACACTGACCATGTCAAACTGGGTTCCTCCAACCCATTTTGTTATGACAGATATCCTGCAGGTGTGGGCAGACCAGGTCGGGGAAGTGACCGAGGGTCGTGTCAAGGTACGGGTGCTGCCCAAGCCCGTCGGAAGTCCCGCGCAGCACTGGGAACTGGCGCGCAAAGGCGTCGCCGACATCACCTGGGGGAATTTCACCTATGAGCCGGATCGCTTCAAGTCGCTCTGGTTTGCCGAAATGCCGTTCAATGGTGACAACGCCGAGGCATCCTCAGTTGCGCTCTGGGATACCTACCAGAAATACCTCAGCACCAATCCGACCTTTGCCGGCGTTCAGATGCTGGGGGTCGGCTCGCTCGGCCCGGGCGTAATCAACCACGGCAGCAAGGACATTATTACGCCGCAGGATCTGGAAAACCAAAAAATCCGCATGGGCGGTCCGATTCAGAAACGCCTGATCGAAGAGCTGGGGGCTGTGCCTATTGCGGCGCCTGCGACCAAGGCCTACGAACTGCTGGAGGGCGGCGTTCTCGACGGCTCCTTGCACACGATGGAGTCCGTAGTCAATTTCCGCCTGAGCGAGCAGCTGCCGCATCACACCCTGATTCCGGGCGGTTTCTATGATGGTACTTTTTATCTGGTGATGAACGAGCGGAAGTGGAAAAAGCTGTCAGAAGAAGATCGTCAGGCAATAAACAAAGTTTCAGGCGCAGCCTTCGCTCAGCTCTGGGGACAGGAGTTCAAACGCCAGATCGATAACGCCACCGCCAGTCTGAAAGAGACGGGTCATCAATTTTCTGCTCCCTCGCCCGAGCTACTTGAGAAGATTCGTTCGGTGCGAGACAACCTGATGCAGGAATGGGCTGCGCAGGGCGCCGACTTTGGTGTCGATCAGCCGAAGGAGATGGTCGACTTCCATCGCAAGCGTTACCTTGAACTGACCGGTGAATAAACTGGCGGGCTGTCGCAGCGGCAGCCCTTTTCAGCGCCACTGATCATGCAATGCCGGTGCTGCATCAGGTTTCGCGATGATCGCGCGCTTGGTGCAATACTCGGGCTATTATCGGAAAAAATCATGCATTCACTTATTCATCGCATCCGCGGCAGCATTGAGGCATTACTGATTTTGTCGCTGCTGTCCATGGTGCTGCTGACCTTTGCAGATGTCATCGGACGCCGCTTTTTCAATCTGCCAATCTACGGCGCACACGACATTACCGAGCACATGATGGCGGTGATCATATTTTGCGGCCTGCCGCTGCTGACATCTGCCCGCGGACACCTGTCGGTGGACCTGTTCGACCGCTTCATCATGACCGATGCGATGCGCTGGTGGCGGGGGCTGATTTGTGTGCTGATCTCGCTGACGCTGCTGCTGATTAGCTATCAGTTCGCACTGGCTGCGATTGAAGCCAGCGAGATCCAGGAGGTCAGTCAGGAGCTGCTGATACCGCGCAGCTACATCTATGCACTGATCAGCCTGAGCTGCCTGATCAGCGCACTGGCCAGCGTTCTGGCACCCAGCCAGAGCAGCGATATTCACCCGGAGGACGCACTATGATAACCGGCCTTGTCGCCCTCGTAACTGTATTGCTGCTCGCTTTCCTGCGCGTGCCGCTGGCATTTGCGCTACTGACCGTCTCGATTGCGGGTATCGGCCTGGAACTGGGGTTCAGCGCAGCCTTGACGATGATCTCGATGACCATCTCCGAGGCGGTCTTCTCCTACGAGCTTGCGGTGGTACCGCTGTTCATTCTGATGGGAAATATCCTGTCGCGGACTGGCATTTCCGCAGATCTGTTCCGGGCAGCCAATGCTTACCTCGGCCACGTCAAAGGCGGTCTGGCGCTCTCAACCATGGTGACCTGCGCGGGGTTCAGTGCGGTCTGCGGCTCCAGTCTGGCAACAGCGGCGACCATGTCGAAAGTGGCCTATCCGAGCATGAAAAAGTACGGCTATTCGGACTCGCTGGCGGCGGCATCGATTGCAGCCGGCGGAACGCTGGGGATTCTGATACCGCCATCAATCATTTTGATGATCTACGGCATCCTGACCCAAACCAACATTGGCCACCTCTTCGTCGCAGGCGTGCTTCCCGGCCTGATGGGACTCGCGTTCTATATGCTGGCGATCTACGTTGTGGCTATCCTGCGTCCAGGCGATGCACCGCAAGGCGAAAAATCGGACGCACAGGAGAAACTCAGCGCGCTCAAGGGCGTCTGGCCCTTTTGTCTGCTCTTCGTACTCATAATTGGCGGCATCTACGCCAAGATATTCACCGCCACGGAAGCGGCCGGCATGGGGGCGGGCTTTGCCCTGCTGATATCCCTGTTGCAGCGGCGCATGACCTGGGCAGATTTCAAGCACATCTTCCTGGAAGCCTCATTCACCTCGGTGATGCTCTACACGGTGCTGTTCGGTGCCATGATGTTCGCCAAACTCATCGCATTTTCAGGGCTCGGCGAAGGGCTTTTGGATATGGTCGAGAGCTCAGGCCTCAGCTCCTACCAGCTGATCTTTGCCATTCTTGCCGTTTTCCTTGTACTCGGTTGCGTCATGGACTCACTGGCAATCATCCTGATCTGCGTACCGCTGTTCGTACCCATCGTTCTGGCCAACGGCTTCGATCTCATCTGGTTCGGCATCATCGTGGTCGTGGTCACGGAAATCGCGTTGATTACGCCGCCGATCGGAATGAACGTATTTGTACTGAAAGCAACTTTGCCAAACGTTGCCTTTAAAGACATCTACAAAGGGCTGGTGCCCTTTATAGGCGTCGATCTGATTCGTCTACTGCTGCTGGTCTTCTTCCCGAGTATCACGCTGCTACTGGTTGAATGGATGAAATAGCATCGAGGGCTGTAGGGGACCTCGAAAAACCTAATTTATTACAAACCAAGCCAAGCCATTTAAAAAGTTACGGATATATTTTGGCTTAGATATCAGCGTTTCTGAGGTACCCTATAGTGTGCCGTGATGCGCCAACAGGCTTATCATTAGCTGTTGGCGCATCATCACCTTCTCGACCCACACGCCAAATCCTTCAGAAATCGGATGATTAATCCATTATATGGTCTCCTCCCATATTGCAAGGCTCTGAGCTTGAATGCTAGTGCAGGATTGCTTCCGTATATACAGCTTTTTAATGAGGCAACTCATAAGCCGCCCCTAACCTTAGTGATATTCACATGTCTCGCCCGGAAGCCGGAGCGGCCATGTTACACCGCTAGTCCCGGCCGAGAACTTTCCGACGCCATCCTTTAAGATTTTCGAACCCCATGACCGTAGCACCCCAGTGCCTTTTAATTGCCATCAATAAAGGGGATCCAAGGGGTTTACCCCTGGCCGCGGAGTCTTACGGAGAACGCAGTTCGTAGTAAGACATAGTCGGTCACTCGGTCTTGATTTTATAAGCACCGAAAAAGCGAAAATCGACATCCTCTTTTTAGCCTAACCTATCCTGCGTACGCTCATTAATTTTTAAAATAAATATCCAGAATAGTTAATGGGTTTAACCTTTCTCTACAGCCCTTAAAACATAATTCAGGCACCTCAATTAAACGTTGATTTAGACTAAACCGAAAAACCGAATAAATCTTATCGTCAGGAACAGGCTTAATTCCCCAACGAACGACGGTGCGTCACATCAAATTGATGCGGGTTCGGCGCTCGTATCACGCCGGCATGGCGCCATTCGACCCTCGGCGGCATCAGAAGGCCTTGATTCCGGCGCGCCAGGAACTTGATCATCACCTGCGACCTGCAACGGTCTTATACAGCATGAACCTGACTTTCACTTGGTTGCTGATCGATGAGATTGATCCGCTCCCGTATGGATTTCGACAAAACAAGCACCGGTGTCTTGCCTTTCGGCGTATAGCCGCGTGGGTAGTGCTCGACGCTGAATACTGCCGTCTCACCGCCCCACTGGATCTCGGCACCTTCGCCTTTGGCGCGTTCGGCAATGGCCGGGGACGCTTCGGTCATCCACTGCCGCACCCACTCGGGCTTCTGCTCATAGGCCCGCTTAAGCGGTCGCTGGGGGGTGAAGCCATGGCGTGTGAGATAGCTGCGAACCGTGCGTACCGGCATATCAATACTGAAATAGTGCTGGACCAGTGACCTGACCGCCTGCGCACTCCTGAGGGCGAAGTCCATCTTCAGCTGATCAGACGTGTAATCGACAATGTCACGCCGTATCCGAGCCTCCTGTGCTGGCGTCAACGACCGGCCGGTGCCAACCGGACGCCCACGACCTGACTCATTCAGCGCCGCCACACCTTGCTTCTCGTAGGCGTTGACCCACTCGCCGACGCTGGTTCTGCACAGACCGAGCGTGACGGCAATGTCACTTTTGCGGCGGTCTTTCTTGTACATGCGTACGGCTGCCCGCCGGATCTCTTTACAAGCCTCGGCAGACAAAGTTCTGAGGTCTATGTTTTCCATCCGTGGGGCCTAACTTAATATCGGCATTTTGCTACCGATTTAATATCGCCGAACAGTAGCATCCAAATACATCACCGTAATATCGATAGAACAGCGGCCAATTAAATCACTTTATGACTTCAACTCAATTGATATAAACGACCAAAGTCATTCAGCTCAATTAAACATCTTAACGACCATCAATTTTAAACTTTTATTATTAATGATCTCAATTCTATTTTGGTTGCCATTCAGCCTTCACTACGGTAGTAATAATAAAAGTCGGATGGAAAAGTTCAGAAAAGAGGCGACGCAGGCGATGAAAGAGAAAACACAAGTAAAAAGAACACTGAAAAACTGGGTTCACGTGAGTTTTACGAACGAGGAAGGCGTTGTCACGATGACAGTCGTCTGGGGAGAGCCAATTGATAACCCATTGCGCTTTGTCATAACATCACCAATTCAATTTATCACAGATGAAAATCCGGGAGAGAGTCAATTGATACAGACTAAAAACTCACTGTATCGAGTGATTGGAGAGGGAAGTGAAATTACGTTACCATTTAGTTTTTCGGAGTTGCTCGCAAAAGGACATCCCCCCCATGGTCTTGTCGTACGCATTGCTATGCAAGCGGAAGCCAAGCATAATGACGTAAGCAACAAAAAGGCTCAAGAATCAAATAGTGCTCCAATTCGTGAGACTCCTACGATTATCGATTGCACGGTAAACAACTGGAGTGTTGTCGAGATTCACGATAAAAATCCTGAAGGTAAAATTCTGTGGGGGGTCGTCGATACAGATTACAAGCGCCGATTCGAACGAGGTCATTATGTTTGTACATCGTTGATTAGCAAAATCGCCCTTCCGATTGTCCACACGTCAAACTCAACATACAAGCTACAAGGACCGGGACATCAATTCGTGCTGCACAGCGCTGCCCTGCCTTATCTGCGGTCAGGTTATTCGCCTCAAGAAATACTATCCTTTCATCCGCACCTGCGGCATCCCAAGTCCCTAGAACTGGAAAGTATTATTATGTCAAACACTGAAACGGGCAAAGGCTCTGACTGAAGGGCACTTCGATTAACCGTTGATTCAGACCGCGCCGAACACATGCTCGACGCGGGGGCGGGTCTTGACTATACCGTAATAGCGCCGCAGCTGGCACTCAGATAATGGCCGGTTGCGCGCGCCTTTGCGTTGGATTTAGGGGCGGTTACCGCTCTGCTAGAGTTTCGTGTCCCGCGCTTGGCTGGCATAACCGCGATTGACATAGACATCCCGGCGGGCGTTGTAGGGGTCAGGCACCTGCTCGAAACGGCGATTGTTATGCACCGAGGCGGTGTCGGTCTTAAATTCACGGATGACTTTTTAGCGATTGCCTACATGGACCGACAGTTTATAACCGACGTGGCTTTTGCCATGATTTTGAGTCCAAGTGACACCCCCAGACCCTTCTGCCGGCGCTGAGCCGGTTTTAGGGGAGGTTTACAGTCGGACAGGTTGTAGACCAGCTTTAGCACCAGTATCCGCGCCATCGTTTTAGTTGGAAACGGGCGGCCGACCGTCTTTCAAGCTGACCGGATGTGGCGCGACAGACCCGCCGCAGCGGCCAGCGAGAAAAAGTCGATGTACAGATTGATCTCGGCCAGGCGGGTCACCCAGGCGGTCAAATCCTCTCGCCGTGCTGGTTGGTGACAAACAGATCGGTCTTGATGGCGTTGCGTGGCTTCTTCATTGCTGGCGGTCCATGACGGAGCCAGGCCCTGTCGATTTTACTCAAGGGAACTGCCGGCCCGCCAGGTTTTTCGAGGTGCCCCATTACTTCATTATGCTAGAAAGCCTGAAACAGGAGAGCTCCCGGCCGTTCACAACATACAGCCACCGACTCATAAAGACCTTAACAAAAATTGAGAGTCTATGTATGGAAAACTCAGAACAGGATGGATGAGGCGCCCGAAGATTGCATAATATATCCGTCATATCTGTACGCAACCCTTCACACAGCGTTGTGAAGCTCACATGACCGAAGACGATCCAGTCATAAAAAATCCCATAGATTTCTCCAATCGAATAACGCAGAAGGAAATGCAGCGCTCTGTAGTTTATAGTGTTTTTAAGCAGATATGGCCTATCTGTGAAATCAGGAAACTCTCGGCTACCCAGGTCCGAAGAATTCAAATCTTTCTGAGCATCCTGAACAGCTAACCGAAAAATATCATGCATGATTATATCAATTAGATATAATGTTAAAAGCGGATTAGATTTAAATATATCTCCCCCTTCTTCACCAATCAAAATGTCTTCAATATCGGGCCGTGAAACCTCCGGCGGGATCTTGTAGTAAATGACTCGGTCTCTATTCTTGTGCTTGCTACTACAGGAACACTTAGCAATTGAGCACCCTGCCAAGCCAGCCGTTTCGCACAGATCCAACGCATGATCCAGAAACTGTCCCGTCGGCATAAATTCATCGCTAAACGCAATCGAACATGCCGGAGGATCGTATAAATGCCAGTTGGCTTCGCATGCGATCAACGCATCAGCAATGAAAAAATATTTTAAGCTGTCAACGCGTTGATTTGATTGGAGATGATGCATTCTAATCCCACTCGTCCCTAATTTGGGGACAATGTATCATGTCTCTAAAATAGGGACAATGATTAAAACGATACACAATACGCGCTACGAAGACCTGATTCGCTGGCTACGCGATGCCCGCGAAGGCGCAGGCTTGACGACGCGGGAGTTGGCTGCACGGCTGGACGAACCCTTTCAGTTTGTCAGCAAAGTGGAACTTGGGCAGCGCAAGCTCAATGTCTACGAGTATGTGCAGTACTGCGAAGCGCTCGGCGTGGACCCTGGCGTTGGGCTGACACACCTCGCAAAGAAAAGTCCTCCGTGGCATCGTCAAACCATAACGGGTACCCCACCAAACTAGCCGATAGCGAGGCTGCTCTACAGCTGCCTCTTCGCATCCGTAGCATACTCCACAGGGCTGCCCAGTCGGGCATGTGCTACCAGCATCACCTGATCTACATAGCTGTGCAGCGCATTCGCTAATTCCAGATGACTCGACGCGGAGCTCAGGCAGCGTTGTAATTCGCTCAATCGAGCCATGGCGGCTTCGTGTGCATTAGGAAAAGCCTGAACATCGACTGGTGCCTGCAACGCTCCTTTGAGGGCATTCAATGCCCGTATAGCATCCTTGCGTTCGCGACTGATCACATCCACATTGCTCGCAACGGCGCTGAGGCGGTCAACCTGAGCGTGCAGTTGCTGTGTCTTGCGCCGCCAGCGCTTCTCTGCACGTCGCTCGAACAGTTTTTTAAGACCCAACAGGCCAAGTATGCGACCGCCCAAAGTTTCATACGGTTTGAATTTTTTCAACAATCCCTGGGCGGCTACCTTGGCATCTTCCGCCATCCGGCGCGCCTGAGCCGCGATTCGCGCGTCCGTCTCGGCTTGTTGACGAAGCATTTCAGCCTGCTTTTTCTCTTGTGAAATGCGCGCAGCCTGCAACCGGGCCTCGTCTTGAGTCGCCTCAACGAGCCATGTAGCCTGCTCCTGGGCATCCGACAGGACCTGGGCTGCTTGCCGATCCACGATTTCGGCCTGCCGCTTTGCATTAGCCAGGGCTTCCGCTTTTGCTTGCTCACACTGCCACTGCGAACGCGTCAGCCGCTGGCGCCGCGGCCCTATACGGGCCTGGCCGTAGTGCACGGCAACTTCCTGATGATATCGGTCCTGAAACCTTCTCATCTCAGCCTTGTATGCATCATTACCCGCTTTCTTGCCTCGTCCGGTGCGGTCGTTCCCCTGTGCAACGCGGCGGGCCAGCTCACCTTTATGCAGCTGTTTGAAATCATTGCAGGGCTCAGTCGCCCCCACAAGTATATGAATATGCGGATGGCTCTCATCCCAATGCAATGCCGCAACCTGAACGCGTCCGGGAAATTCGCTTTGCACAAATGCAATGGAGTCTTCTGCCCATTCACGTATCTCTGCCAGACGCAGCTGTCTCTGCTCGTCCGGCAACGCTTCCAGATCCGCGACAGACAAAGGATAGCTGGCGATAAGTCCAATACCTGTATTGGCATCAGCTCTAACCTTGCGCTTTTTGCCGCCATGCAAGGTGGTGCTCGCACCTGCCGCTATCGATATTTTTTCTGCCACAGCGACGAAGGAGGTACCCAGTAAGTACTCGGGTTTTAGCGGCGACTTGACATGCGGGTGGCTATACGGAACCCGCTCGGCTTCCCGTGCAATTGACATCAAACTACGCTTCTTACTCGTCCCTTTTGATCCATATGCCTCATAGTGAATAAATTGATAACCAGCCAAAAATCCGTCTCCGACAATTCAAAAAATGGCATCCATGCCATCTGAAAAATATATAAAAACCCCTAATTATAACGAGCCAATTTGACGGATACTCACTCCGCGAAAACAGCCCCATATAAAACAAAAAACCAACCCAAAAGAAGCTTAAAAAACAAAGCAATAAAAATCAAATAAATAGCATCATATAAATCGACATAAAAAGCAATAAAGCATATAGACTATTAATACATTTCAAGAGGAAAGTGCTGAGTCATTATTAACCTGGCCGAGAAATACATTCACGCCGCATAAGCGATATGGCGATGTTTGAAGTACTTTTTCACGCGCTCAGGCTTATATTGCAGCATCCTCATATGGCTGCTGACTTTTCACTTCAGATCATCAACCGTTCGGGCGGGTAAGGAAGCACGGATGCCCTGTTTCAAGTCGCAGCTCAGGTACTTATCCGGGTTCAGCTCCGGCGAGTAGGACGGGAGGTAGAACACCTCGATTTCCTGCTTGTGCTTCTCCAGCCACGACCGAACGAGATGGCCATGATGGCAAAAGCAGGTTGTCCAGAATCAGAAAGGCCTTCTTATGTGATGACGCTATCACCGTTTGACGAAGCGGATCAGGACCTTGGCCGTCATCGTCTCCTGATAGACCATAAACCAGATTTTGCCCTGGTTCATGATCGCCGAAATCATGTTGACCGACAGCCGCTTTGCATTCGCCTTCACCACGGGAGTGTTGCCTTTCGGCGCAAACCCTTGTGCGTGCTGGCATTGATTACGCACGCCAGTTTTATCACCCCAGAAGACCTCGGCATTGTGCAGCCGCGCCCGGGCTTTGATAAAGGGATACGTATTATCCAGCCAGTGCTGCACTTCTTTGCTTCGTTGCGCGTAGGCTTGCTTGGCGGGCTTCTGCGGCGTAAAACCCCGGCGGGCCAGGTAGGTGCTGATGGTACGTGTGGTAATCCGTATACTCCACAGCTCCCAGACAAGACTTTTAATGGCCGGCCGGCTTGCCAGCAACACCGTAGTTTGACCGCTTTTCATCAACGTAGATTGTCCGGTTATCATCAGTTTTCAGTGTCCGCTTTTTGAGCTTCAGTGTCGTCAGAGTTTTCCTGTTGGTGGGGTATGCCAAGGATGGCAATCAGGTTAAGTTTGTCGGTACTCAATGCACCGGCAGACCTATGAATTCACTTGCCTTTCGACGGCGCATTGCCCCGCCCACCACCGGATGCATTCGGAGTCGTACTTGGCCAGTTACCACCGGGGCCGGGGTGACTCGATGGACCACGATCGCCGCTTTTGCTCCCACCGTCTTTCGAACCGCTGTTGCCTTTTGACATTGTTCTGCCCTCCTCTTTTACTCAAAGGATAGCCGATAACAATCGAGCCCCTGTCCATGCCTCCTGTGTCTACTGAACTGGACCATTAATACCGGTGCCCGACTGTAATCATCGCGCCGTCGTCGCCTTCGATGGCGTATATCGATGCCAACGAGTCCAGATGATCCAGGACCGACTTGAGATCACGGCGGATGGTCTTGATCGATCGCTTATTCAGCCGAAGGAGGTGACTTCCACCTTTCTGTGGGACCTCTTCGCCGTAGAGGTAGAGGATATCCAGCATTGGTAAAGGGATGGCGCGTTGCTGGCTGCGCTTTTCCGCATGTTGCGTCAGGTTGAACTCGTTCATGATTCACCTTCCTTGATCACTGAGCCTGATTCCCGCGTACAGGAATCAGGCTGAAATCACTTAAGCCGCCTTGGACCAGCTGATGGTCACGAGGAATTCGGCCAAGGTATCGAAGCCCTCTTCAATCGACACCTCCCATCCATGCCCAAAGGCCGCAGAATGATCACCTTTTGCCATGAGCTTGTTCTTGTATGCCTGTCCGAAATTACTGTTGTAAAGCTCACGCTTACCATCTGACAGGTGGACTGTGACGTCAGATAGAGTATTCAACACATTTTCCTTTTGAAGGCTGAAGTCCGGCCGCAAGACAATCACCAGGAAAGGAGCCCCGACAAACGTATCGCGCGCGATGTGGACCACTTCTTCTCGGAAGCGATCGTTCAAAGAAAATCGAAGGCACTTTTGCGTATGCTTTAGAGGTGTCAGCCCACACTTGGACGCGACATCTTCAATGAGTAGCTGCAAGGTCTCCCCGGTAGCCGAACCAACATACTGCTCCTTGGTTTTCGGACAGGTGAGCAGATAGACTCCCCGCGCTGACTTCAAACTAGTAATCCAACTAGCTGGCAATCGATCGAGTTTCGATAAGGGCTCCATGAAGTTGAGGAAGCCAGGGAATTCGGGTTCCTGGAACTCTCGGGTCAGCTGGACGATTGGCTTGTTCTGACGACTGGCATACTGCACCCACGCCAGAGCGCCCTTCCCCCAATCGATAAAGAGTCGGCCGACCAGGTCACTCAGCGTTTCCTGGAGTGTGAGGTCGTACACATCACAACTTCCTGCCACATCAATACCGTCCATATGCGGCATCGGCGTGTCCTTCTCAAGCAGGCCCCGATACCGAACGGCATAGAGCCCGGCGAACATGGTTTCGTCTGCGTGGTTGGCGACAAAGGCGGCCCAGTACGGGGCGTTGAGCCTGGGGCGGTTTGCGAAGGTCTGAGTGGATTGGTACCACTCGAACAGCTCCCGGTTGTCGCGCCACAGTTCATAGGGCGAACGGCCGCGTTTGGCCCGAGAATCTTTGTGGCGAATGAGGCGGACGTCGGCCAGAGGTAGGCCTGCTTCGGTGAAGGTGGTGTTGAAGTGGATGGCATTGTGCGGTTCCCTCGTGCCCTGAGACATATTATGCGGGAAGTATAACCGCTGTGTTCAACATCTCCGCCCGGATGGGCGAATAGTACCAAGGGGCTACGCCCTCCCCGTCCCAGACCTGAGTCGCCCGCCTTGATGAAGCAGGAACCTGTTGGCGACCGCGCAACCCCTGTTGATCAATTCCCGTCCTTTCCAACGACAGCTGAGGCGAAGCGAGGACTGGGAGGATGTTAAAAGATGATCGAGAAGGGGTTCAGAAACTGGCGGCCCCACAGCAAGTTCCGGTTTAGCTCATTCAGTTCGGCCTCATCACAGACCTCTCGCCAATGCGTTTCAATTGCATTCATCATCGCTTCGCATAGGGCTCGCGCCTCTTCTGTTGAGAGTAGGAAGTGGTGCGCCGCTTCAATGCAGGTCTTGAGTTGACTTAGATTGTGGTTGTCATGGATCAGCATGGCCTGTGAGGCCTCGTTGCCGGTACGGCCCTGCGGACAGATGTCGTAGGCCGGCGTCAGCGTCAGCCGCTGCCCATCCCAAAACGCTGCATGGTTGCGGGCGTGATCGTCGGTGTTGCCACACAGGACATTGAAGACAAGTCGGCAAAACAACTCCTTCAGGGTTTCTCTCGGATCGGTGAAGCGATGGCGGATGATTTCCGCCAAGGTCTCATAGCTCGCGTACCGTGCCATCATGTCATCAAGACCGAGTATCGTCAGGGCCGATACCATTGACCGGCGTTTCCAGCCTTGTTCGCTTCCGAGGCGGTCGAAGCGCTCGACCAAGATAACATCCTTGTTGGCCACTCGCTTGAGTAGAACCGGCGCGACCTTCAAACCTGCGTGTGCGGCCAGCCTCATGGCGATGAACTCGGCCTTCACCACATCATAGAGGTCGGTGCTAGAGGAGAACTTGGCAATGTACTTCTTGCCCTGATCTTCAATCGAGGCCTTGGGCCTGGCACCGCCAATCGAACTGCCGTGGAACAGCGCCTGATCCAGTTCAGGTGTCAAGGGGACACCTTTTTCGACCCGATCTGCCGATTCGAGCAGCTCCTCCATGCTGACAGTCTGGGCCGCTCGGGGGATGTACTCTGTTGGTGAGCGCTGGAAGTCCAGCGCGCCAATACGGTCGGAGCCGGACTCCAGCAGATAGGTCAGCTCATCCAGCTCCGCTGTATCGACATCCTTGCGTTTCAAGCTTAATATTTTATTGATGATCACCCGACGTCCCCATGCATCCGGCGCGGCATCACGAATGCTGCTGGGTATCGACAGGCCGGGCAAGGGGGGGATCACGCCGGACTTTAACGGTAACTCGGGCTCATAAATCGGAATCGCTGGCGACATGTCATGCACACGCTCCAGATAGCTGCGACCGTAGTTGAATAGAAGGCGACCGTTGTCGGCCTCCAATCGACCGGCCACCACCGGCTCCGTTTCATCCGCAAGCCATATCCAGACGAACGCCTCTTTCTCTTTTTTAGAAGTCATCTTTCACGACCTTTGTCGGCTTGCGGATCGATTTTGGCATCAGCGCCAGCTTGGCTTGCGTCTGTTGCAGTTGATGGGTCAGGGTTGCGTGCTCGTGCATGTTGAAAAGGGGGATGCCCACGATGGCGGCCACCTCAAAGACTGCGCCAATTTCGCACTTCAGGTCGCCCTTCTCGATGCGTTGAAGCAAGCCTCGGGAGATACCGGCACGGTCAGCCACTTCCTGAACGGTCATCTTGCGCTCAAGACGGGCTTCGCGGATCAGGCTCGCAAGCAGGTGAATGGCATCCTGCGTGTACCGAGAGTAGGTTCGTGTGATGGATTTTGGCATGTTATTCCCCGCCTACGATTCTCATATGGATCACAGGAGTATTCTATGATCTTTATATGGACCATTATTCAGGCTGCGTGCAGCCGTGTCAAGAGAATGATCTATATATAAACCATAACTACCTATCATGGTTTATATATAGATCACTGGTGGCCGTAACAAACAGCACACAGTACGGAGCGCTAAGCTTGGCGCTGTTTGCGACGGTCCGGATTGGTATAGATCGAACTGCTCCCGGTTGTCACGCACAGATCGTAGGGTGAGTGGCTGCGTTTGGCCCGAGTGTCTTTGTGCCGGAGGAGGCTGACGTTGGCGAGGCCTGCTTGCTTAAAGATGGCTTTGGGGGTGATGGGCATTGTGCGGTTCCCTCGCGTCAGGCCAGGGTTGCAGGAGCACCCCTGGTTCATTTCATGCGGGAAGTATACGACTCTGTTCCGCAATTGGCTTTCATGCTATAGCTTGAATACCGTCCTTCTGGCGTTGAACCATGAGTGTCGCACTTATTATCTGAATTCACTGCCTACCTTAACGGTGTGTCCACTGCTACTGGGCAAGATCACTTTTTTGGCGGCCCGAATACGTGTACACCACTCTCCAACTTACTCTTTACAAGCTCAACAAAGCCTGGCAATCCGAGAGCATCTTCATAATCGACGATGTTGCCCGCAATGTGTGATGGCGCTTTGGTCATCAGCTTCGCTCTTTTGTAGTGCGTCTCGATCACTTGAATCGAGTTACCACAATGCTCGGCAATATCGTTGTGTGCAACACCTGCGGCCAGCTGATTGTTAATGTATGTATGCCGACAACTGTAAGGCTTATAGTTCTGATGGTGCAATTTATCTGCAACATAGCCGAGATACTGCTCTTGGCTAAAAATTCTATCATATGAAGGAAAGGCGTTATAACGATAGCTTTTGAAAACAAATCTCTCAGAATAATTTTTGATGAGCCAATCAATACGCTCCTCAACCACAAAACCATTTAGTTCTTTAGCTGCCGCCTCGATGGACTTAACGGCCGTCGCATCAATCGCAATTTGCCGGTATTTTATGTTTCTCTTTTGAGTTTTTCCTTTGTGCAGCTTGATCACGTAATAGTAATTTCCACTTTCTGCATCTTGATGCTTACTGATATCCTTGAATCGAATACCTTTAGGCTCTTCCCCAGGACGGACGCCCGTTGACAGCAAGAACGAAAAATAGTGCTGAAAAGCCCTGCGGTAGTGCTTCGTTTGCTCTTTCCTCCCGGCCCGTATAAAGCTCGGGTAGTTATCATTAAGTACCTTCAGGTCGTGCTCACTGAACGGCTCAACACGATAATCTGGGTCACTGACAGTAATGACTTTGGGAAACTTCGGCACTGACAGTTGATCGATCAGGCGCTTCTTAACCGCATACTCAAAAACCTTACCAATGCTCGTCTTTTGCATCGTGATCTGAGATTTGGATTTCACTGTAGTCTGTTCAAAATATTCAACAATCATCGGATAATCGATGTTTTTTATGTTTGTGTCACCGAAAAAAGGGATGATATGCTGCTTCAGCAGAGAAATATAACTTTTATATGTCGTTTTCTTGACAGTGGGGTCAGCAACAACTGCTTCCATCTCCTCAATAACCTTGGACGCAATAGCCTTGAAAAGCAGATTCGCCCCTATCTTTATAGAGTAGCCAGCTTCTATTTTACCGATCAATTTGAAGCGTTCCTCGATGGCCTTCACACCTGCCGCCTCAACAGACGATTTACCTGTAGAGAACCGTACTTCTTCTTTACGGCCTTGGCTATCCAAGACAATACGTGCTGACCAATATTTCGTTTTGTGCCTTTGACGATATAGAGACAAGGTATCGTCAACCTTCACACGCTCTGTTTTGATGCTCTTTGAGGCATCAGATTCCGAGGTTTTTTCGGTTGATTCCAGCTGTGCAAGCAGTGATTCATACTGCGATGGGTGCATGTTCAAAATACGCAGAATCAGTGATTCTTTATCCATGGGTGCAAATCCTTTTGCATTAAAAAATGTAGATCCATATGTAGACTTCGCCATATTATCACCTAAGTAACTGTAACTACAGGTAATAATATAGCGACATGAAATTCAAAATCCCCCGCCCTTAAAAGCGTGCCGGTTCGAGTCCGGCCACTGGTACCATCTCAGAAGAGGCTTGCAGCGATGCAGGCTTTTTTCGTTTCTGGCGGATGTAAACGTCGTGATGTCAGGCAGCACCCTGTCCGTCACGAACCAGCACGCGGGGTTGCTGCAATAGACGCCAGAGTGGCTGAAGAAGGGCTCCAAACACCCGTACCTTGCCTACGCGGCGAGAGACTACTTGCAAGCCGGGTTGCTAACGGGCTCTCTCAAAACCAACAATCGCGAGACTAGCCGATGAACTTCAGAGACCCCTTCGGACGCCAAGAGAAACGACGCGAGCGCGAATACGCTTCGCTGCGACAGAAGCTGCCAGGCGCAGGCATCACCACTCGGGCCGATGCCGAGCAGCTGATAGAAACGGTAGGCAAACGCGGCAAGTACGGTTTAATGACTACGATTGCGCTGTCGTTGCTGCTAATGCTGCTCATACCCCAAGGGCGTATTATTTTCGGCGCAGCCGGCGCCCTGGTGGGTGCTTGGGCCTATATCACCAGCCGCAAGATTCAGGGCCACGTTAAGCGTTATATCAAGGAAGAGCTAAGCACTGACAGCGACTCCGGGTCAGCGACGCCCGACGACTCCGCTACGCGGTAGCTCCAGCCCGACTGTCTTTTCCAGCGCAAGATCATCGCAACAAGGCCATTCGCTGCTCGAACGCGACAAGACCATCGTCTCGCGACAGATCTAACTCCAAAAGGCATAGAAGTGACTGCCCCTCACTCCAACTCAGGCTTGAGGGAAAGGTCGGTGCAGACCCAAAAGATGACAGCATCCTCCTCCGAGCCTTTCAGACAGACATGGCCCATTGAGCTATCGATATACGCACAGTCGCCCTGCTTCAGCAGTACCGGGCTATAAAATTCCGTGTGCAGAACAACCTCACCGGACACCACAAAGAGGACTTCCTCACCCTCATGGGAAGACATGCCGTTTTTGCGATCCCCCGTCGCGACGATCTCCTTCAGCTCGCGGGCATGCACGGTTGCAAGCATCGGATTCATCTTTTTGCTGGTCAACTCGGTACAAAGCAATCGGTAGTCATGCGACCCGATCGAGTGGAGCACGCCCTCACCCATACGCGTGATTGCACGGCGGGTTTTGGGCCCGATGTCCGTTGTTTGCTGCACCAGCTCGGCGAGATCAACATCCAGACCCTTGGCCAGTCGCAAAAGCGTGGCATAGCTTGGAGATATGGTACCGCGTTCGATCTTGGATACGGTTGACGCCCCCAACCCGCAGCGCTTCTCTACTTCAACCAGCGTCAATCCCCTGGACTGACGCAGGGCCTTGATACGCCCCGCGAGGCGCATCGTATCGGAATCGGTATCCATAAGTCTGTCCTGTTTGCACTGGGTTGCTCTGCACGTGACATATTATGTCTCAGCTCGCGCCTAATGTATTAAAAAAATACCTACCTGCCAATATTGCAAAAAAAAGACATTAGAGATATAAATTGTCCTATAAGACATTTTTAGGGCTTTAGGACTATGCGAATTACCTCCTTCGATATCTTCCTGCTGACAGTTCCTCTGGGCGGGCACACCTACAATCCCCGCCTGTTATGGCATCGCAAGCAGTCGGTCCTGCTTCGCCTCACTGACGCAGACGGTCGCAAGGGATGGGGGGAATGCTGGTGTTTTGACACCTCCGCCGATCCGCTGATTCGCTTCCTTCAGACCGAAGTACGGCCTCTGCTTCTGAACCGCGAGATCGAAAGCCCGACTGCGCTCTGGTCAGAGCTCTGGGAAAGGACCTCACTGACCGGTCGACACGGGATGATGGCATCAGCGCTCTCGGGCATCGACATTGCACTGCATGACCTGATCGCCCAGGCCGCAGCGTTGCCATTGGGCGCCATCGCCGCAACGGATCCCTTGCAGACGACGGTTCCTGTCTATGCCAGCGCCGGCTTGTACCGGGTCAACGATACCGTTGAGCGACTTTCTGGCGAAATGTCCGGACTGATTGCGCAGGGCCATGACCGAGTAAAAATCAAGTTTGGTGCCCTGCCCTTTGAACAGGATGTCGAGCGGATGCGAGCGGTTCGGGCAGCCATTGGCCTCAGGGCCGGACTTATCGTGGATGCGGTCTATAGCCTCGACCGCGCAAAAACACTGGCCTGGCTGCCCATCTGGCAGGAGCTCGGGGTCGAGGCCGTGCAGGCACCCTTCCCGGTACAGGACTGGGCATCGATGCGCTGGCTCAACCGTGACTGCGGTATGCCGGTCATGGTGTTCGAGTCGGAATCAAGGTACGAAATATTCCAGGCCCTGCTGCAGCAAGGCGCCATCGGCGTGCTGCAATTCTCACCCGTTGCGGTCGGCGGCATCACCGCAGCCCGACGGCTTATGCAGCTCGGCCGGGATTATGATGTCCCCGTATCCCTGCAATGCTCATCAACCTGGCTGGCGGAGGCTGCGGCTCTTGAACTGGCCCGCGGACATGCGTCTGTCGCACATGTCGAGCTGCACACCCTGCACCAGGGTCTGTTCGACTGTGTGCCCGAAACAGAGCGCCAGCCAGTCGACGGGAAACTGCAGCTTCACCAGAGGGCCGGCCTTGGCTTCGCCCCTCCAACCTCGGCCCTGAGTCCGGCCGATCACGATCTACCCGACCTGAAAACAGGTGCCAGCGTACAGAATCAATCGGCTCCGACATTCGGCACCGCCTGATTCCTGTACATAAAATAAAACAAATGGAGAAACCATTATGACCCTCACAAAAGCATTTTTAAGCCTGACACTCGCCGCCCTCTGCGCCGCCCCAACCATGGCACAGGGCTGGCCGTCCCGCCCGATCAGCGTTGTCGTGCCGTTCAAGGCCGGCGGTTCATCCGACCTGGTCGCGCGCAGTTTTGCGGCCGCCATTGAAGAGAACAGCTTGCTCGGTCAGCCCGTATCGGTGGTCAACGTCAGCGGCCATTCCTCAGTCGGTGCGCGCCGTGTCATGGACGCAGCACCCGACGGCTACGAGTTCCTCGTACATGAAACCGGGCTGCTGGGCGCCGAGGCCGCCGGTATCATCAATTTCGGCTACAAGGACTACAAGCCGGTGGCGCTGACCGGAGTCAACTGCATGGCCATTCTGGTACGCAAGGACTCAGGCTATGACAACCTGAACGATCTTCTGGCGGCAGCCAGCAAGGATTCCGGCAGCATCCCCTTTGGCGTCAATATCGGCGGGCTGAATCACATGTCCGGCATCCTACTGGAAAATACCGCTGATGCTAAATTCCGCTTTGCCCAGGTAGGCGGCTCGGCCGACAACTTTGCCGCCCTGACCGGCGGACAGACGGCCGTTGCATCGGTCGGGGCAGCCGGTGCGCGCAATTTCACCATGACCAAAGACGGAGAACTGGCCGAAGACAGCCAGGTGAAGGCGATCGCCCTGCTTGCGGATACAACAGACCCGCGGCTGCCAAACGTACCCACAGCCAAACAGCAGGGCGTGGACGTCAGCTTTTGCTTTGGCAACTACTGGCTAGCCCCCAAGAGCACCCCGGACGAGGTCGTTTCAGCCTTCGCCAGCGCTCTCGAGCAAGCCAGCGAGACCGATCGAATCAAGGCCTTCTATGATGACTCGCTGACGACACCGGAATTCCTGCGTGGCGACGCCTTCGCCGCTTACCTGGACGAACAGGCCGCACTCATCGGCCCCGTGGCCAAGCAGGCAACCGCGAAGTAAAGCCGGGGTATCAGGCGGCGCCCGGTACGCCGCCTGATACCCCGCCTCACCTTATAACTTGAGGAGACCGCCCCATGGCCAGACGACTTGAGACCCTTGTGACCCTGCTAATGATTGCGCTTGGTCTTGTCGGTTATCTCGAAGCACAGAAAATAACCAGTTTCTCGTTCGATACGCTGGGTTCCAAAGCCATACCACAGGGGCTGTCCGTTTTGCTCCTGCTGGTCGGAATCCTCGTACTCTTGCTGCCGCAATTGCGGCCTAAACCCATGGAGGCGGAAACGTCGGCAGCTTTTCAGCTCTCGGACTTGGGCCGCACCCTTGTAATGCTGGTTTTCGTGGCAATCTATATCCTGGGCATGTTTACCTTGCGCCTACCGGTATCCCTGATGACTACCGCCTTCGTTGTGGCCTCGGCGTCGCTTTTGCCCATGCCCCATCGGGCCCAGGGTACAGTTCGCGCCCTCATCACCGGATTAATCCTTGGCTTCGGAGTCGAATGGATCTTTACCCGGTTCTTCTTTGTCGATCTTCCAACTCTGTGGTGACAATATGGAAGGCCTATTAACCGCTTTCGCTTTTACACTCCACCCCGCCGCCCTCGCGTTGATGCTGGTGGGCGTGTCCGCGGGTGTCTTTGTCGGCGCAATTCCCGGCCTGACCGGGACCATGCTGATCGCCCTTTGCCTGCCGCTCACCTTTTTTATGACGCCAGAGATGGCTATCGTACTGCTGATCTCGATTTACATAGGCGCAATCAGTGGTGGCCTGATCACTGCAACGCTGCTGAAGATGCCCGGCACTGAGGCGGCTATCATGACCACGCTGGACGGCTATCCGATGGCCAGGGCCGGCAAACCCGGACGAGCGCTGGGCCTGGGCATCGGCTCATCTTTTATCGGCGGCCTGATTTCGTGGATCGCACTGGTCGTGCTCACCAAGCCGCTCTCGGTCTGGGCGACCAAATTCACCGCCTTCAATTACTTTGCCCTGATCGTCATGGCACTGGTGCTGATCGCGATCATTACCGAGGGCTCATTCCTCAAGGGCATCGCCGCGGCCCTCATCGGTGCACTGCTTGCGATGCCAGGGATTGATCCTTCATCCGGCACGCCGCGACTTACTTTCGGCCTGGTGGAGCTGAATGGCGGCATCGACCCTGTCCCCATGTTCATCGGCCTGTTTGCACTGGGCACCGTGTTCAGTGACATCCTGCTTGGGAGTACAAAGAGCAACAGCAGCATTGAAGCGAGCAGAAAGGGCATCTTGATGGGGCTGCGCGATTACCGTCAGCATGGCCTCAACCTGCTGCGCTCTTCCGTTATCGGTACCTGGATAGGGCTTCTGCCCGGTGTCGGCGCGGTCATCGGCTCAATGGTGGCCTACTCCGCAGCCAAGGGCGTATCAAAAACGCCCGAGCGTTTCGGCACCGGTTGCGAGGAAGGTATTGTCGCGTCTGAGTCGGCAAACAACGCAACCATCGGCGGCGCCATGATTCCGCTGATCGCGCTTGGCCTGCCGGGTAGCCTCAATAACGTGCTGCTGCTGGCTGCGCTGCTTATTCATTCGGTCCAGCCCGGGCCCCTTCTGTTCGTCAATAATGCAGAAATTGTCTATATCCTGATGGCGGCCTTTTTCGTATCGAACGTGCTGATGTACCTGGTCATGATACTAAGCGTGCGCTGGGTATCGAAGATCAGTGAGATTCCGCAGTTCCTGCTTTTCCCGCTGATTATCGTCTTCTGCCTGATCGGAGGCTTTGCCTATGGCAATTCTGTAGCGGATGTCTGGGTACTCCTGGGCTTTGCGGTGCTGGGTTTCGTGCTGGATCTGGGCAAATTCCCAAAGGGTCCACTGGCGATCAGTTTCATTCTTGCCCCCATGGCCGAACAGAAGTTGCGCTCCGGGCTCCAGCTATCGGGCGGAGACTGGTCAGGCCTGTGGACGGAACCACTGACTCTGATCATGCTTCTAATCGCGCTGGTCATGCTGTTTTCCCCGTTCCTTGGATCACTCCTGCCGCGTGTTAAGCGCCATCGCCAGGGCACGCAGTCCGCGGACCCGACAGAAGAATAAGCCTTCAGGCGATACCTTGTGTCGCTCCCTTTAATAACATAGTTAGGACACACCATGAACGAATCAGCACCAAACCCGGGGTTCAAGGTTTACGACAGGCAGGCCACCCGCAATCTGTTAAAAATGCCTGCCCTTATCTCAGCCATTAAACAGGCTGCTACAGAATACAGCGAAGGGGGTATTGTTAGCCCGGAACGAATGGTTGTGCCACGCCCTAATGCGGGGGTCATGCTCAGCATGCCCGCAACCGCTCAAGATATATCTGTACACAAGCTTGTAAACGTTGAACCGTCAAACGGGAAAAGAGGGCTTCCCACCATCTATGGCCTGGTCACCATTTTCGATACTCCAACCGGTCAACCGCTTTGCCTGCTGGATGGGCCCGAAGTAACAGGATGCAGGACAGCCGCCGTCTCAATGATTGGTATCGAGACTTTTATGAGTCAGGCTCCACAACGCGTGTTAATTATCGGCAGCGGAACACAAGCCATCTACCACGTCCGTGCTTTGCACGAGATTTACCCAAAAGCAGAAGTATTTGTGCGTGGTCTCAGTCACGATTCCGCTAACCGATTTTGCAAGGAGCACGCTGGGGAGAACCCCAACCTTTACCCCTGCAACCCATCAGAAATTCCCGAAGGCACCGATGTCGTTATCATGCTGACCACCAGCACGAGCCCCATCTATAACGAAGACGCACTGAAAGGCAGGCTTATCATTGGTGTAGGTGCCTTTAAACCAGAGATGGCAGAGATCGGTGAGCACACGCTGGCTGGCAGTGACATTTATGTCGATGACCCACTGGGAGCCAGAGAAGAAGCGGGAGACCTGATTCAAGCGGGGATCGATTGGGGCCGTGTACGTAACCTCGCAGATGCTCTCAAGCATAAGCCATCCCTGGACCGACCTATTGTTTTTAAAACTGTTGGTACAGGTGCATGGGATCTTGCAGCTGGACGTGTCGCAACTCTTAACCTGGCTGGCAAATAGATTCCCTACATGTACCGTAACCGTCACTGCTTCGGCGAAGGCGATATCACCACGCCGTTCGGCGGCTACAAGCAGTCCGGTTTCGGCGGTCGTGATAACACCATCCACGCCCACGTCCAGTACACCCAGCTAAGGACGATCTGGATCGACCTTTGCGACGATGCAGGCGATGCAGGCGATGCCAGCATCGACTGATCGCCATACGCCTAAACGGTAGTTTTCTAATAAGACCCGGCAGAGCCGGGTCATTTCCTGAATATTAAAGACAGTCTCAAGAGACCGCCCGGGAAGCCCAGAGACAGTTTTTTTGGGTCTAGCAGACTCTCACCCGACCTACCCTGTTGGCAATAGTGCGCCATTTCTCTCTGCCGGGGATACATCTCCTATAGCTTCAAGCAGGCGACGATTGTTAAACCAATCAACCTACTCCAGCGCTGCATATTAACCCGACGTACAAATACATTCACGCCGCGTAGGCGATATGCCGGTGTTCGAAATACTTTTTCACTCGCTTGGGCTTCTTTCGCAGCATCCGCTTGTGGCTGCTGACTTTGCTCTTCAGATCACCAGCCGCTCGGGCGGGTGAGGATGCACGGATGCCCTGTTTCAAGCCGCAGCTCAGATACTCGTCCGAGTTCAGTTCCGGCGAGTAGGACGGGAGTGACTCCTCGACGTCTTGCTTGTGCTTTTCCAGCCACGACCGCACAGATATGTCAGAAAAGGCTTGCAGAAATGCTGGCTTTTTTCGTTTCTGGCGGATGAAAACGTCCTGATGCCAGGCGGGAAGCCCCCCCCCCCCGATCAGTCACGGACCAGCGCATGGGATTGCTGTAACAGACGCCTGAGTGGGTGAAGAAGAGTTCCTAACACTCGCACCTTGTTTACGCAACATGAATGCCTTTGCAAGCTGGGCTGGTGACGGGCTCTCTCAACACCAACAATCACAGAGGCCAGCCGATGAATATCAGAGACCCTTTCGGGCGCCAGAAGAAAAAACGCGAGCGCGAATACGCCTCGCCACGCCAGAAACTGCCAGGCGTAGGCGTCGTTACCCGGGCCGATGCCGAGCAGCTGATAGAGAACGTAGGTAAACGCGGCAAGTACGGTTTAATGACTACGATCGCGCTGACGTTGCTGCTAATGCTGCTCATACCCCAAGGGCGTATTATTTTCGGCGCAGCCGGCGCCCTGGTGGGTGCCTGGGCCTATATCACCAGCCGCAAGATTCAGGGCCACATTAAACGCTACATCCAGGAAGAGCTCACCCCGGACAGCGACGCCGAGTCAGCGACTCCCGACGACTCCGCAACCTTGTAGTCGTAGCTGTAAGCCAGGCAGCCTTTTCCGGTTTCAGCTCATCGTAAAGCCCTGCTGCGAAGCCAGCCCCCGGAACCCCGGGGGCTGAGACTGCCCTGCGACGCCATCACCTTTAGTTCAACTCGCCACAACAGCCATGATCATCAGGCGGATCCTATTCCGTTCGTCCACTGAATCAGCTTGCTAAAATACTGCAACTGCTTTGTTGAGCTGAAGCGAATCACTGTCAGAAGCTGGCTACCTCTCGCCGCTGAACCATGAGTGTCGCACTTATGATCTGAATTCCCGAAGTTCACAACTCCCGATCAGGCGCTATAAATCAAAAAAGCAAGGCGGCCTCGCTTCGGTTTTATCCGCCGTGAGTCTGCCCTGCCCAACTTGAAGGGTACATCTGCTGTACTGAAAGCGGGTTTCAGGCTGTTAGTACACCAGTGTCTTGAATCGATAGGTCAGGTTGAGGCCAACCTCGGTGGCATCTTCGCCCGCATCATTCTCGGCGTAGAGTACACCGCCACCCAGGGTCAGGCCCTTGGCCAGCTTGTAGTTGGCACCGATGCTGTAGCCCTTGTTACCGCCGCCACCGAGTAACGCCGTGCCCGGCGGGTTGTAGCTATCCCAAGCCTGGGTATAGTTGACGCCCAATTTCCACTTGCCCTTGTTCCAGTCGACGCCGACATGCAGTTGTTCGTCTTCAACATGGCGGTCGGCAACATCATTGTCGTAGTTTCCGTAGGCATAGTAGGCGCTGGTGCTGACCGTCGCGCCGGAATCCAGCGTTGTGCCGACCTGGAAACCAATATCGGTACTTTTTTGCTGCATGTCGTCATTCACCACATGCACCGAGCTGTGCACCACCCCTGCACTGAGCCGCAGGCCACTGGCAGTCTTGCCGTTCCACTGTGCAGCGAGTTCAAACTCATCATCCTTGAGCCCGAGATCGCTCCAGCTGTCCTGGCCCTTCGGCGCAGTACCGGGGCCGGCAAAGCCGGCAAAAGTATCCTGCAGGTTTATTGAGGCACCAAACTTGAAGCCGTTCAGCTCCGGCGATTCATACCCTATCTTGATGGCATCCTGTGTATCACGCGAGAACGAACGCCAGTCGCCGCCGACAATGCCATTGGCCCAGTCCCAGTTCCAGCTATTGGCATTGCTGCGATCAAAGCCTCCACCGTAGGGCAGATTGCCCCACCAGGGCACGACCCCGGTAAAAGCCCCATGACCCACGGCAATGCCCACACGGCCTGACTGTCGGGGTTTTAGCCGATCTGCCGCACCATCGTCTTCACCGAGGTACAGGTTGCCATAGCGAGCACTTTTTAGCTCAATAGACAGCTCATCAAGCTGATCATTGTCCAGATAGGCATCGTCCAGATTCAGTGCACTATGCAGTTTGAGCTCAAAGGGGCCATGGTTGGCGGTATTGAAGCGATAACTCGGGTCAGCGGTCACCGTGCCGGTATAGTAGCCGACCAGGCCGCCGTTGATTGCTTCCTTGGCGGGGCTGGGGGCCGTGGAATCGGCATAGTCGATTGAAGAAACACCGGCATGGGCACCCAGACCGAGTTCAAGGCTCCAGCCTTCTTCAGGCGCTTTGCTATGCATACTGATTGCAGACGCATGAAAAGAGGTGCTCAATAACAAAATGCTGCTCACTGCTAGCACCAAGGGTTTAACGTTTCGACAAGACGTCCCCGTTCCAGCCAGAGCGCAGTCTGATAGACTGTCATCAAGGAACTTAAATTCACCATAGATCATTTATTATTTCCCTACCAATTAGTTTAAATCTAACCTAGATATTGATACTTTGATGTGCAGCCAAAATAAAACCCCAGCAACGCCACTGCGAGATTATTTATATCCAGAATTTTCTTAAATTATATTCGGGTAATTTATTTACGTTTAAAGGCCACTTCCTGACCATATAGACTGCGATTTAGACCGACTACGCCTATAGTCGAGCCACTTGAAATACGCGCACAATATTACCCAATGCAAACTCACCATAGCCAATCGGCTGTAATTTATTTTAAAAATACTGGTGATTTATTTTTAATTAATGATTTCAATACAACATCACATTATTACCGGCCATCCCGAAGCTGAGTCACTCACACAGGGGAAAGCCGGTATCCTATGTTGATAATCAGCCCATTACCGCTTCATCTGCACTGCAATATTCTTGCTGGTTTGTACAATAAACTCCTGCAGTGCATTGGGACCTAGCGGCTTGGTGACGTCCAGGCGCATTCGCTCGACCGCAAGCTCGCGCACCTCGGCCGACTGCATGGCGTCCTGAATCGCCTGGGCCAGAGTCTCTGCAATATCCTGCGACACACCTTTGGGCGCCGAGAACTGGAAGTAATTTCGCATCACGTAATCCACGCCCTGTTCCTTCAATGTCATGACATTGGGTGACAGCGCCGTACGCTCATTCGTCAGCACGCCCAACTCAACCATATCGCCCGATTCGACATACTTGACATGGGCTCCGGCGATGATACCGAGGTCAATATGCTTGCCCATGATCTGGGCGATCGAGCCTGCGCCGCCCTTGGCCGGCACCTGGCGCAGTTCAATACCATAGTGCTGCGCAATCGTCTCCGCCGCCTGCTTCAATTCCTCGCCCTGCAGAGCGACCGACAGGCCACCATTTTCCTTCGCATAGGCCGCCATGTCGTCGAGGTTTTTCCAGCCCCTCTCGCTCAAGCTGACGACCGCCATCTGCAGCTCGGCCGGCGCCGCCAAGTGGGTAAAGTCGCCCGGCTGGTAGCGGCTCTTGTCGTTGATCACAGGATTGAGGTAGAAGGCCCCGGACGCCGCGAAGCCGATCGTATAGCCATCGGGTTTGGCGTATTTTAGTTTAGTGGCCATCACACTACCCGATGCGCCGGTCGCACTCTGGACGACGAACTTCCAGCCTTTTTGCTCTTCTATCGTGCTAACGATCTTTCGTGCAAACACATCGGCACCGCCACCCGCCGTATAGGCAACCAGCAGGTTGATCGGTTTTGTCGGGTAGTCAGCATAGGATGCGGAAGCGGCAAGAGCACCGATACCCAGTACCACAGCCGCCAGCATGGTTTGAAATATCTTTTTCATTTTCTTCTCCTTTTATACTTATTGAAGGCCTGATTATTCAGGTAAATATAACGTTGTTATGATTAATTAGTATTAATTAGCGCGAGATATGTACGTAGCTCTGATAATAAAAAATCAGTGAATTGCACCTTCCCTGGGGCCTGAATAGCGGCGACATCGTTTTCAGCTTGGTACGGACGTGGCTGCCTTTGGGCCTATGTTGCGAGCCTTGTCAGGCCCGCCAAAACGCTGAATCAACGCTGCCTGGTCGGCTTTAGCTTGCCGGTCAACCTCTTCCGGGTTCAACATGGAACGCAGCAAGGTCTCAAACGCTTTCACCCGAACCGGCTGATCTAGCGCGATGTTTTTCGTTTCGCCTGGGTCCTGTTCAAGGTCGTAAAGCTCTGGCTCATGGCCGACATAATGGATGTACTTGTAACGTCCCTGGCGCAGCATAAAGGCGCCGGTCTCGGAACCCAGCGCATGGTACTGACTAAGGACAACCCGCTCGGCGTCGTCCGTTTCACCGGCTATATCCAGCAACGAGCGCCCGGAAAGTCCAGGCTGCTGTGCTTCCTGCTCTTCGCCCGCGCCCTGCAGTACTGTTTGGTAGACATCGATCAGGCTCACCGCGGTATTGCAAACCTTGCCCCGCGGCACATCCGAGCCCGACAGGATCATCGGCACGCCGGCGGCCTCTTCATACATCGTACACTTGCCCCAGAGCCCGCGTGCCCCCAGGTTGTCGCCATGATCGGAGGAATAAAGAACCCGGGTAGAATCCGCCAGCCCACTCGCTTCCAGCGTTTCCAGAATCTTGCCAACCTGTGCATCCATATAGCTGCACAATGCCAGATAACAGGCGGTGGCCAAGCGCCGGCCGTTCTCATCCAGACTGTCGTCGACCGGCTGACAGCGGTGAAAGTTCTCGACCCAGGGATGGCGATGATAGCCATTTTTTGGATGCAGCCGCGGCTCCGGTATGGCATCCAGCGGGTAGAGATTCAGGTATTCCTGCGGCACGGTCAGCGGGAAATGAGGCGCAACCAGGCCGACATAAAGCACCCAGGGCTTGCCTTGTTTCTCGGTCGCGGCCTGTTCCAGCCAGCGGCAGGCATGTTCCGTATTCTGCTGGTCGTAGGCGTTATAGGGGGAAAATCCCGGGCCCATTGGCAACAGCATCCTGGCCGCCTTGTCCGGCGTAACCAGAGGTGGCTCGCGCAGCGATCCCCAGACCTGCCCGATACCGCCCTCGATATGGGCCGGATTGATCTGGTGGTCAAAGCCCACAGGGTCCTCAGCGGACCTAAAATGCAATTTGCCGATGGAGTCAACAGGATGACCGGTACGCTGCAAGGCATGCCCCCAGCTTCCGATACGGCCATCATAGGCGATGGCGTTGTCCCAGCATCGATGCGCGTGGACATGACGCCCGGTGGCGAGACTCGCCCGGGCAGACACGCAGATTGGGCTGTTGGTATAGGCAGCACTGAAACGCGTGCCCGCCGCAGCCAGGCGATCCAGATTGGGCGTTTTCACCAGAGGGTGCCCTGCACATCCCATTACCAGCGGATTGTGTTCATCGGACAGAATAAACAACAGATTCTGTGCTTTCATAAAAGGCTCCTTCAGGCCGTGCCGACCGGAATACTGAGTTCTGGTCGCATATCGTCGGGACGATTCTGAAGCATCGCCTCCAGCTCGCGGCGAACGCTTGCCGCAGCAGGATCATCGAACAGGTTATTCATCTCGTGGGGGTCGTTTTCCAGATCGTAGAGTTCACCGGCACCTGAGACCGCTTCCAGCGTTAACTTGTGACGGCGGGTCCTGACCGTGCGCAGCGACAGTGGCACGCCAACACGGCTGGGCAACAGTTCCCATTCATTGAGCGCACAGTCCCGCGAAGCCGAGTCCGTCTCGATCAGCGGGCGCAGCGAGTGGCCGTGGTAGTTATGCAGCGGCGGCGCCCCGGCGTAGTCGCTAAAGGTCGGCGCCAAGTCCAGCGTCGAAACCGGATCGGCAACACGCTTGCCGGCCGGAACGCCCGGGCCACGCACGATCATGCCGACACGCAGTACGCCTTCATAGTGCATCGGCCCTTTGAGCACCAGGCCATGATCGCCCAGCATCTCACCGTGGTCGCTGCTGAATACGACCAGGGTGTCATCCGCGATTCCCGCCTCTTCAAGCGCAATCAGGATTCGGCCAACCTGGTGGTCGACCAGCGAAATCATGCCGTAGTAGTTGGCGATCATATGCCGCAGTTGAAGATCGCTCTGCGGCTCCACTCGGCTGTAAGCCTGACGGGTTGCGACCACCTCGGCCGTCCCTTTCGGCTTGGTTTCGATCGCGGCACGATGCCACCATGGGCGCTGTTCCAGGTCCCGCGCGCGATGAACCGGAAGGTCCACCAGCAGCGGATCATGCATGCGAGACCAGGGTTCGGGCGCATCAAACGGATGGTGCGGATCCGGCAGCGATACCCAGAGGCAGAACGGCTTTTCATGTTCCCCCTTGATGTATTCCACCGCCCTGTCACCCGTCCAGGTGCTGTTGTGCCAGGCGACCGGCAACGCCGAATGCCAGGTCTGGGCCGCGCCCACATCGGGTTCGAGCCGGCAGCCATAGAGCCCGTTCTTGCGTTCGCCCTGGCCATCGGCATAAAACCAGCGCTCGTAATGCAGGCCTTCCGGCGGCTTGGGTGGCAGAAACCAGTTGTGCCCAATCATCATCAGCTCGACGTGCTGGAAGCCCATATAGGGCCCGTACCAGTCATCGCCGTAGGAGGCAGAGCTTTTGATACATTCGGGACGCCCCGTCGGCTCGAACGTATGGTAGGTGGAGAAATGCGCCTTGCCGATAAAGGCCGTCTCGTAGCCGGCGGCCGCGAGGCTCCCGGCAAAGCCCTTCTCGCCGACAGCGGTCTCAAGGTCGATACCGTTGTCATGCACGCCGTTAGTCCTGGGCAACTGACCGGTCAGAATCGCAGCCCGGGCAGGCTGACAGACGACACTCGGCGTAATGCACGCATCGAACCTTGTACCGGCGCGCGCCAGCTCATCCAGGTGAGGGGTTTTGACCGCCCTACCCTCGAAGCCAAAGCAGTCTCCCCGATGCTGATCGGAAGTGATAAAAACAATATTGGGCCGACGTGACATAACTAGATTTCCTCCTGCTGTCAGTCTTTCAGGTGGTCAGCGACCTTGCGGTTGGAAAAACCCAGCCGCCAGACCACGATCAGGGCACAGACTGCCAGTCCAATAGCAATGGGCTTGCCAAGGAAATACTCGATTTCGCCGTTGGCCAGAACAAGCGTCTGAGTCAGCGAGAACTCGAACATCGGGCCCAGAATGAAGCCGATGATCAGCGGCAGGAACGGGTAGCCGGTTTTTCTCAGCACATAGCCCAGCACCCCGAAGCCCACCATCAGCCCCACCGTGAACAGACTGTTAGTGGACAGGTAGACGCCCGACAGACAGAGCAGCATGACAACCGGCATGACGATGGTCGGCGGAATCCGCGTGACATAGGCGAACACCCGCAAACCCAGGTTACCGGCAAAGAAGTTGCAGATATTGGCCATAACCATGGCCCCGAACAGGCCGTAGATTAGCTGTCCCTGTTCGGAGAACATCAGAGGACCCGGTGTGATGCCCTGAATGATGAAGGCGCCTACCAGCATTGCCGCACCGACGTTGCCGGGAATACCCAGTGCCAGCAGCGGTATAAGATTTGCGCCTGAGACGGAGCTGTTGGCTGCCTCTGCCGCTGCTATACCCTTAAGTTCGCCTTCACCAAATTTTTCACCAGGCTTGGCTCCCCGCTTGGCCGCGGTGTAGCTCATGACAGCAGCGGCACTGGAGCCAATGCCCGGTAGCGCCCCGATCAGGGTACCGATAACGCCACCACGCAGCATCGTCGGCAGGCACTCCTTGTACTCCGCCCAGCTGATTCGACGATCCGCCTTGGCGCCGGAAAACCCAGGCACAACCGACGACTGATAACCCCCGCGCAGCTCTTCCAGCGCCGTCAACACCTGTCCCACGGCCAGGATACCTATCGCCACGGCGGTAATCTCCAGACCGTCAAACAGCTCGATACTGTCGAACGTCAGCCGCGGCGTCGCGTTTTCCGGATCTAACCCTACAGCACTGAACAAAATACCCAGGAACACCGCGATTACGCCCTTGATCATGGAGTCCCCGATCATGCCTGTGATCACCGCGAAGGCGAGCAGCATGACTGCGGTCATTTCGACCGGCCCCATTTTCAGTGCAACCAGTGCCAGCGGGGCTGCCACGGTAAAGAGCACGATATCGCTCAGCGTGTCGCCGGTGATCGACGAATAAAGGGCCATTTTAAGCGCCTTCAGCGGCTTGCCCTTACGCGCCAGCGGGTAGCCATCCAGCGCCGTGACGACGGCATCGGGCGTACCGGGCGTATTCAGCAGGATGGACGGAATAGCCCCCCCCACGGTACTGCCTTTCATGATACCGACCAGAAACGAAATCGCAGCCAGGGGGGTCAGGGTATAGGTCAGGGGTACGGCAATGGCAATCGCCATCGGGCCGTTCAGCCCTGGTATCGCTCCCACGACGATACCTAGCAATACGCCGGCGGCGACAAATACCAGATTAGAGAGCGTCAGCGCATCAGACAAACCAGCAAGTATGATATCCATAGGATTAAGGCAACGGCATTTCGAGAATGAGATTGAACACCCCGTAGATAAACAACGGAGCACCCACAGAAGTGGCAATCAGACGCAGGGGCCGGCGCTCACCGACGTAAAGCATCAGGATCAGCACCAGCACAATGCCGGTCAGCACAAAACCCGCGCGCTCGAAGGCATAAACCGCCGCAGCCAGTACGGCAACAACCGCAACCAGGTGCCAGAGGTTTTTCAATGCGAAACCCGCAGACGCATCAGCACCCCTCTTGCCCTTGAGCAACCGAGAGACGAACAGCAGCCCACCCATCAGCGTAATCACCCAGGCTGCAAACGAGGGGTACAGCGAAGGTTGCAGCGTGAAGTCCTCGCTGGACTCCGTGTAGGCAGGGATCAGATAGGTGATACACAAGAGCCCGAACAGGCACAGTGCAGCGCCAGACCAGATATCAGTACGATGCATGACTTTTACCTCCGGCCGACAGGACGAACAACGCGATATCGAAGCACATCGGCATTCCCTCCTCAGTTGATTGTTATAGTTAAGGCTGAATCATTATTGCCTCAACAACGTTGTCTAGTCAACGATATTGCTAAACTTTTATCAGTAGCCATGAATATCGGGCTTCGCCTCGCCACCTGCCTCCCCTCAGCCCGGAGAGCATTTGCATGGCTGTGGCCCTGTCGCACCTCCCTTTCCTCGTCGCTGGTTACTTTGCGATGAACCCTGGTCATTCCTATCGCACAGAGAACTAGTAAAGCATCTTCGCCCCCGTGCGACCGGCAAAGATTTGTTAAATGAAGGAGAACGTAATATTATTGACTGATCAATGTAATTATTTCTGCCCCACCTCGGGTGGCCTACATCAAGAGACTCCTGCCTGCATGAATGACTCTCAAATAGACTCCAAACTGACGCCTCTCGACAGTTTAGACAGCGCTCCTGACCAAGTGCAGCTCGAGCGCTTTGTAACCTATCGAATATCCACCCTGGCCAATATGCTGGGCCGTCAGATGGAACGCTTCCTGAACCAGCAGTTCGGAATCTCACTCCCCGACTGGCGAGTGTTGGCAACCCTGGGGCGGTTTAAGGAAATGTCGGTGAGAGAACTCGCGGCAGAATCCAAAATGGACAAGGCGTTGGTTAGCCGAGTCGCCAGTCGGCTCGCGAAGCAGCAATTGATCGACAGCCAGCCCCACCCCGAAGACGGGAGGCTGGTGGTATTAACGCTGACGCCTGCAGGACGTGATATGTATCATGCGATCATTCCCCATGCCATGAAGCGCCATCAAAAGCTGCTAGGGAGTCTTGCACCGGAAGAAATCCCCGCGCTTGACCAGATACTCAATAAGCTACTCGGCTACGCCGAAAACCTGGAGCAGCGCAGCCGCAGCGGAAATAATGAATCACTGATCTACTGACTGGGAGCCCCCAAAGACAGCCATCAAAGGCCATTTACTTTGGGGGCTCGGCGGTAAGTCCTCCCGTGACAATACACGGCGTTTATCCCGCTTAAACTAGTGACACCAGGACCAAGGCTCTGCGTCGTCAGCTGGCAGGACTCAGCAGCGGAAAAAAATCGGCAGGCACCATCAGCTTGTTCTCCTGAGCCACCAAAGCACCGAGCTCGCCGCTGGCCTGAACATAGTCCAGCCACTGCGGATCCGCCCAGAGCGCTGCGCGACGCTGCTCGCGGTCGGCAGCATTTTTGAATTGCCAGATATGCAGGTACTGATTAGGATTTCCGGTCTCGCACAGCAAAAAAGCCAGCGGCTCTCCCAGGTGCTGGACTTGAGGCGCCCTGCCCCGCTCGGCATACAGTTGCAGATGGGGTTTCAGGGTGCCTGGGTGGCAGCTATAGGTACGGACATCGATCAGCATAAAGGCTCCTGTTAATTGCCGACGCCGGACAGCTGTGCAGCCACTGCCCGGGCATTCCACAACGGTAAAGCGGCGAAAATATCAGTCGGTTTTAATCACACCGCGGCTGACCTGGTCCCGCTCGATCGATTCGAACAGCGCCTTGAAATTACCCTCACCAAAACCGTCATCCTGCTTGCGCTGAATAAATTCGAAGAACACCGGGCCCAACAGCGTCTCGGAGAATATTTGCAACAGCAGACGCGGCTCCCCCCCTTCAGTCGAACCATCCAGCAGAATACCCCGAGCCTGCAGCTCGCCTACCGGCTCACCATGGCCCGGTAGCCGTTCTTCCAGCATCTCGTAGTAGCTGGCCGGCGGCTGTGTCATAAAAGGCACCCCCCGGGCTTTCAGTTTGTCCCAGCAGGCGAGCAGATCATCGCAGGCCAGCGCAATATGCTGGATACCCTCGCCGTTGAACTGCATCAGAAACTCTTCGATCTGACCGTTGCCACCCTCAGCCTCCTCGTTGAGCGGAATTCGAATCTTGCCGTCAGGCGCCGTCAAAGCCCGGGAGGTCAACCCGGTGTACTCACCCTTGATATCGAAATAACGGATTTCCCGGAAGCCGAAGATCGACTCGTAAAAATTAGCCCAGTAACTCATGCGCCCACGGTAAACATTGTGCGTCAGATGATCGAGAGTATGAAAGCCGCAGCCCTCTGGATTGCACTCGACACCATCGATGTACTCAAAATCGATGTCATAGATGGACCCCTCATCACCATAGCGGTCAATCAGGTAGATAGGCGCACCGCCTATCCCCTTGATGGCCGGCAGCCGCACCTCCATCGGGCCGGTCGGCATGTCAACCGGCTGCGCACCCAGCTCCAGCGCTTTCTCGTAGGCCTGCTTCGCGTTTTTGACGCGAAATGCCATCGCACAGGCTCCAGGACCGTGCTCTACCGCAAAGTAGGCGGCCATGCTTTTCGGTTCGCTGTTGACGATGAAGTTGATATTACCCTGCCGGAACAAGTCGACGGCCTTGGATCGGTGCCTGGCCACTTTGACGAACCCCATCATCTCGAATATGGGCTCCAGTACTCCCGGCGTCGGCGAAGCAAACTCGATGAACTCGAAGCCGTCGGTCCCAAGCGGATTGTCCCAAAGGTCTTGCGTACCCCTATTATCCAAAGCCATCCGTTTAACTCCTCGCTGCTAAATAAAAAATAGCCGTCGGCTGATACACGATGTATTGCCACAGCCGACATCATTGATTAATCAATTTTAATTGTTACAGCTAAATAGGGATCAGTCAACGTTGATCAGACAATGATATTGCCGTATTCTACTCTTAAGGTTTCAGCATCCTTGACGAAGCACCGGCCCGCAGGCCCTGCAAACTCCGCTCAAGACGTAACAGACAGGCAAGATCACATGAATAGAAAGCCCAATATCTTGTTTATCATGGCCGACCAGCTTCGCGCTGATTACCTTGGCTGTAACGGACATCCGAACATTCGCACGCCGAATATCGATGCCCTGGCGGCGCGAGGCGTCAATTTCAACCGTGCCTACTGCCAGGCCCCGATCTGCGGCCCATCCCGTATGTCCTTCTATACTGGCCGCTACGCGTCCAGTCACGGTGCCAGCCTCAACAATGCTCCGCTGCGAATTGACGAGCGAACTCTTGGAGATTACCTGCGCCCCGAAGGCTACCGCGTGGCGCTGGTCGGCAAGACTCATATGAAACGCGACGACGAGGGCATGCAGCGCCTGGGTATCGACCCTGGCTCGTCACTCGGCGTGCTGGTCAGCGAGTGCGGGTTTGAGCCCTACGAGCGCGATGACGGCCTGCATCCCGATCAGTCCGTGGATCCGGACCTGAAGTACAACCAGTATCTGCGCAGCAAGGGTTACGGGGGACACAACCCCTGGCATGACTATGCCAATTCGGTCGAAGGCGACAATGGCGAAGTGCTGAGCGGCTGGCAGATGCGCCATGCGGACCGACCAGCGCGGGTGAAGGAAGTGGATTCGGAAACCGCCTACACTACCCGTCGCGCCATGGACTTCATAAAGGAAGCCGCAAATTCCCCCTGGTGCCTGCACCTGAGCTATATCAAGCCGCACTGGCCCTATATTGCCCCCGCCCCGTACCACGACATGTACGGCAAGAATGACATCCTGCCAGCCGCACGCAGCGAAGCGGAACTACGGGATCCACACCCGGTGACCGCCGCCTTCATGCAGCATGCAGAATCGCGGGAATTTTCCCGCGACGAGGTCCGCGAGCGCGTAATACCCACCTACATGGGCTTGATCACCCAGCTCGACGATCATCTGGGGCAGCTGATGGCGTTTCTTGGCGAACGCGGCGAACTCGATAATACCCTGATCGTGCTGACCTCAGACCACGGCGACTACCTCGGCGACCACTGGCTCGGCGAGAAGGAACTGTTCCACGACGCCAGCGTCCGCATCCCGATGATTATCGTCGACCCGCGTCCTGCAGCCGATGTCACGCGAGGCTCTCGCAGCAGCCGGCTGGTCGAGGGCATCGACTTGCTGCCGACCTTCGTCGACTATGTCGGTGGCGGGAAATTCGATCACATCCTTGAAGGCCGCTCACTGCTGCCGCTGATCGAAGGGCGCGACGAGATCCAGTGGCGCACCCACGCCTTCAGCGAAAACGACTACGCGCGACGCGGTGCACGCCAAACGCTGGGTCTGCCACCGGACCAGGCCAAAGCCTATATGGTCACCGACGGCCACTGGAAATACGTTCACTATGAACACTTTCAACCACAACTTTTCGACCTTGCCAAAGACCCATTCGAGCTGGAGGACCGGGCATCGGATCCCGACTGCGCCGCCGTTTGCCAAGAGCTGGAAAGTGCCCTCTTCCGCTGGTTCCGCGAGCGCCGAATGCGCGTGACCGTCAGCAATACCCGCGTCGCCAAAAGCACCGGGATGTCTCACAAACGAGGGTATCTGTTCGGCCTTTGGTAACTCCGGCAACTCCGGCAACTCCGGCAACTTCGGTAACTCCGGTAACTCAAAAATGTGGCTGATGTTCTTACCCAGCAGTGGTAGAGACTGCTTTAACAGGCTGTTGAAAATTTGATTGGCAGCAATGACGCTGCCTGTTTTATGTTCAAATTTGGCGGATTGGCCGCTCTTTCTTGGCCGTTTTTTGCCCGATGCGTCGCCCTGTGTAGCCCATTCCGGGTCATCAGGCGAAATACGCCTCGCTGCGACAGAAACTGCCAGGCGCAGGCATCACCACCCGGGCCGATGCCGAGCAGCTGATAGAAACAGTAGGCAAACGCGGCAAGTACGGTTTAATGACTACGATTGCGCTGACGTTACTGCTGATGCTGCTCATACCCCAAGGGCGTATTATTTTCGGCGCAGCCGGCGCTCTGGTGGGTGCCTGGGCCTATATCACCAGCCGCAAGATTCAGGGCCACATTAAACGCTACATCAAGGAAGAGCTCACCCCTCACAGCGACGCCGAGCCATCGACGCCCGACGACTCCACAACCTCGTAGTCGTAGTTGTAACCGGGCAGCCTTTTCCAACTCAAGATCATCGCAACAACGCCCTGTTGCGAAGCCAGCCCCCGAAACCTCCGGGGGCTGAGACTCCCTTTAGTCGCCATTGCCTCTAGTTCAACTCATCACAACTGCCATGATCATCAGGCGGATTCCTATTCCGTTCGTCCACTGAATCAGCTTGCTAAAATACTGCAACTGCTTTGTTGAGCTGAAGCGAATCACTGTCAGCAGTTGGCTATCTCTCGCCGTTGAACCTTGAGTGCCGCACTTATATCAAAACTCCCGAGCGAATTGATACCAAGGTACGCTATTAACTATTCGTCAATATGTTGGAACGTGCTTTTGCTATATTCTGAATATTCCACAGGTAAAGCGGTACACAAGCTCCATAATTCATACGAAAAAAGCGCCCCCCGAAGGAGCGCTGAGAATTTTTCAGGACAACGGTGGATTAATTAGGCGCTCTTTAGCTTTTTCTCGGCTTTGGTGGCTTCAGTCGCCGCGAGCCGGTTCAGCACGATCGGGCTTAGCAGCGACAAGGCAGCCAGTACCAACAGACTTGCACTAATGGGCTGGGCAAAGAAAATCCCGTATTCACCCTCGGACATCATCAGCGAACGGCGGAAGTTTTCTTCCAGAATGCCTCCCAGTACGAGGGCCAGGATGATTGGCGTTACCGGGAAGTGGTATTTTTTGAGGACATAACCCAGCAGCCCAAAGCCGAACATTACCCAGACATCGACGATGCTGTTGTTGTAGCCGTATGCGCCGACAACGGAGATCGCGGCGATGACTGGCAGCAGCAGTGCCTTGGGCGCAGAGATGACCTTGACCCAGACGGGCACACCGATAATGCCGAAAAACAGCTGTGCGAGGCAGGCTACGAACAGGCCTGCGAAGATGCCGTAAACCACGGCACCATTAGTCTGAAACAGCAGCGGGCCGGGCTGAATATCGTGCAGCATCAGCGCCCCGAGCAACACGGCAGCGGTCGCTGATCCCGGAATCCCCAGGGTCAGCAGCGGCACCAGCGAGCCTCCGACTACGGCATTGTTACCGGCTTCGGGTGCCGCCACCCCTTCCAGGCAGCCCTTGCCGAACTGATCCTTGTTCTTCGAAAAGCGTTTGACTTCGTTGTAGCAGATGAAGGATGCAATGGTGGCACCGGCGCCCGGCAGCACGCCGATAATCGAACCCAGCAAGGAGGCGTGCAAGTAAACCTTCCACATGCCCAGCAATTTGCGAACCCTGGGCATGGCAAAGGAAAGGCTGATGCCCTGGGTGCTGGTCATCGTCTTTTCAATACCGGTAAAGACCGACGCCATGGCAAACAGCCCAATCAGTGCCGGAATAAAGCTCAAACCGTCCATGAGCTTGGGGACACCGAAGGTAAAGCGCTCTTCGCCGGTAAAGGGGTCCAGACCGATGCTCTTGAGGAACAGGCCGATAAACATAACGATAAAGCCCTTCATCAGGTTATCACTGGCCAGGCTGGCGATAATGGTGAGGCCGAACACGGCCAGGGCAAAGTATTCAGGAGCACCGAAAGAGAGGGCAACCGTCGCCAGTGGCTCGGAGAACGCGAACAGCACGATGGCGCCGATCATGCCGCCGATGCTGGAGGCAACCACCGACGTCGTCAGCGCCAGCCCTGGCTTGCCCTGCTTGGTCAACTGGTAGCCATCAATCATGGTGGCTGCCGCGGCAGGTGTGCCCGGTGTGCCTATCGCGATAGCGGTAATGGAGCCGCCGTATTCACCGGCCAGGTATACCGATACCAGCAATAACACACTGACCACGGGGTCCATGCCAAAGGTGAAAGGTACCATCAGGGCGACGGCAGTGGAGGCGCTAAGGCCGGGCAGCACGCCGCAAAGAATGCCAATGAGAACGCCAACGATGATGGCGGTCATGGCCGGGATGGTGGCGATGGTGGTGAAACCGAGAATCAGGTTATCAAGCATGGTATCAGCCTCCCAGGAAGCCGGTTGGCAGCGGAATGTTAAGCACCAGTTTGAAGATGCCGTAGAGTGCTGCGGTGACAAGTACGACGCTTAGCAGAACCAGGCCGTAGCGCCGGAACCCAGCCAGCAACGGCAATACAGTCAACAGCGCAGGGGTCAGCAGGAAATAGCCCACGACATCCAGCAGCGCGATATAGATGGCGATAATTGCCACCACCGAAACACCGATCAAGGGGAAATGCGCCTGCTTGTGGGCTGCGCGATTGGGCTTGAGTATGAGCGCGGCGCTAAATAGCATGACGCACACCAGCAGAATGCGCGGGTAGGTGGACGCGGCGAGCTCTGCCGGTGAGCCGGGCTCTTCCAGCCCGCCGATCATGCCATAAAGCACAGCGCAAGCACCGATCAACAGGATCGAGAAAGTGCGATCTGAGCCAATAACGTCAGATATTATTTTCATGGTCAACGACTCCGGTAACGCCGGGGGCCTTTGGGCAGGCCCCCGGGGTGGTGAAATCAGTTCTTGGTTTGGGATACAACCAGCTCACCAAAGGCGTCGCCGGCCAGGTAGCCGTCATACATGTTGGCGCTGGCGAGGAACTTCTTGAATTCAGGTTCGGCCATAACCTTCTGGATCATGTCGTTCAGCTTGGCAACAACCTCATCCGGGACATCTTTGGATGCCATAATGCCACGCCAGTGCTCGGTGACGATGGGGTAGCCCTGCTCGGTCAAGGTCGCAGCCTCGTCGAAGGGGCTAAAACGGTCGCTGGAGGCGACACCCAGAACCTTCAGCTTGCCTGCTTCAAAGTTGGCCAGCATCTCGCTGGGGTTGGCGATGGCCACATCAATATGGCCACCCAGGACGGCTACGACTGGTTCCTTGCCTCCCTTGTACGGGATGTAGTTGAGGTCAATCCCGGCTTTCGCTTCCAGCTCCTTCACCAGTTCCTCATCCACAGACTTGGTGCTGTACCCGCCAATCTGGACCTTGTTGGGGTTTTGCCTGGCGAATGCCACCAGGTCTGTGATGGTGTTGAACTTGCTGTCCTTGTTGACGGCGATGACGAAGGGATCTTTGACCACGCGACTTACATACTTGAAGCTGTCTATGGCGATGCTGTCGCCCGTCTTCTTGAGGCGATTGGTCATGCTGCGAGTATTGGTCATGATCACATGCCCGTCAGCCTCCTGGTTGAGTACATAGCTCATGGCAACCTTGCCTTTGCCGCCCTTTTTATTGACCACCACGATGGGTTGTCCAAGATGCTTTTCACCCAGCTTGGCAATGTAACGGGCCATCAGGTCATGGCCGGAGCCCGAGCTGGACCAGCACACCAGGGTGATGGGTTTCTCGGGGTAGGCTGCCATCGACGGCGCCGAAATGACCGCACCAAGAGTTAGCGCGAGGGCTGCGAGCGTAGTTTTAATTTTCATGGCTGATTTCCTCATCAGTATTATTATGTTTTGACGCATCAAGTCGCCGGGAGGCCAGGGTCTCCCGACATTGATTCTTGCTTCGTTAGGCGCGGTCGGGCTGGATCAGCTGGGCAAGCCCGGCAGCGTTGTCCAGCTGCAATACGTTCCAGGCGTCCCTGATCAGGGCGCGGGTCGCATGCTCGTCCAGAGTGCCTTCACAGCAGCCACGTACCTTGGCCTCGACCTCGCTATCCGTCAGTGGATTCTCGGGGCCCCCGCGATAGCGCTCGTCGGCGCTATCCCGCACGCTGGTGCCATCCTTCAGCAGGATTTCGATGTTAGAGCGCATCTTGTCAAAACCCATTGCTTCTATTTCAGGATCGAAGCGGGTCTCGATCTGCCGCTGCATTTTCTGCATGGCATCGCTCTGAACAAAGTCATCTTCGAACTCTACCTTGCCCGCCTTGCCATTGATCGCCACCATCGCCAGAACCGCAGGCAGGGAGAACTTGGCTTCAAGGTGGTTGCTGGCGATGGGATAACGGATAGGGTTGAGAATGTTGGAACCTGCACGAACGATTACTCGTTCGATCGCTTCGGCGGCGATATTGTTCTCTTTGACCAGCTTGACCATCAGATCGATGGTCGGGTGGGTCAGTACGCCGCAGGGGTACGGCTTGATGCTGACGCCGGGTTCGACGATAGACCAGGGCTGGCCGAATGTCTCTGTGCCAAGTTTCTGATGCGTTACGCCACCGCCCTGCACGGCAAAGAAACCCCAGGGACCGTCCAGCGCCGCCTTGTCTGCACTAAAACCCTTGGCGGCCATCAATGCCGCGGTCACACCGTTTTCAGCGGCACGACCGACATGCAGCGGCTTGGTCATGGTACCGAAGTTGCAGCGGATGCCCGCGGCGAAAGAGGCGGCAAGGCCAAGACCGTGTCGCAGCTGATCACCTTCAAGCCCCATCAACTTGGCGGCCGAAGCAAAGGCGCCGAAGGTGCCAACGGTACCGCTGGAGTGAAAGCCGCTCTTGTAGTGCTGGGAAAACATCCATTCGGAAATTTTGGCTTCCACTTCGAAGCCGGTCAGGAAAGCCAACATAAAGTCACGCCCGGAGACTTTTTCGAGCTTCTGAGCAACCGTCAGGGTCGCCGTCAGTGGCGGGATGGTGGGGTGGGTTAGCAGACCGTATACGTGGTCGGGATCCTTGCTGACCTGAGAGTCATCCCAATCATGGGCGTGACCGGCTGTACCCAATACCCGCGCGGCGAGGGGGGCCGGTACATGCAGGTCTCCCCTTCCGAGCAGCAAGGCTTCCGGGGTTCCCCCGGTCTCGGCGGCCAATTCTGCCTGGATCCTTGCCGTTTCGTGATCGCTGCCGGCAACGTAGAGGCCAAGTCCGTCGAGCAGGCAGCGTGTGCCTATACGCAAGGCTTCTGCCGGAATCTGGTCAAAGGTTACCTGCTCGATAAAAGAAGCCGCATCTTCGGTGATATGGCTGTTCTCGGGTACATCCGCAAAAGGGTTTTGTTGGATTGACATTGAATCCTCTCCTCCGTCGTCTGTCGTCTGTCGACAGCTGTGTGTATAAAAAAACGAGGGGGTGATTAAACCGCCTCGTGCTGTTTAGACCTTTGTTGCCAGCAGGACCCCTTTGGCCTCTTCGACATGGCTGCGTGCCAGTTGGCTCCCAAGTTGCGCATCTCGGTTCTGGATTGCAGCGAATATTCCTTCGTGCTGCGACAGTGAGCGCTGCAGCCGGTCCGGCTGGGAAAGCGTTTTTTGGCGAAACAGGGAAAGCTTTTTGAACACCACCTCATAGAGGTCGATCAGCGCCGCGCTGCCTGCCAGTTGCACAATCTGGTGGTGAAATTTCAGGTTGGTGGCAAAGTATTCGGTCGATTCGTGACGGGCAGCAAAGCTGCGCATTTGCTCGACCAGTAACCCCAGCCCTGCAATGCCTTCACTGCTCGCATTCTGGCTCGCTTTCTCTGCCGCCAATGCGTCAAGGACCCCGCGAAGCTCATAGAGCTCAAGTGCTTCTTCAAGGTTGACCTGGCGTACATAGGAGCCCTTGCCAACCCGGTTTTCCACCATGCCGTACTGGGCGAGCTGCCGGCAGGCCTCCCGTATCGGTGCGCGACTGATCTTGAGGGTATTTGACAGATAGCTCTCGTTAATACGCTCGCCGGGCAGAAGCTCACCGCTGAGAATCATTTGTTCCAGCTGCTCTTCCACGGCCCTGCTCAAGGATTGGCTCTTGAGGTCTTGCAACCTGTTGGTGAAGAGTTGCTGTTCCATTTGATGCTCGCTTGTTGTCAGTCGTCTGTCGACAGGTTACTTTCTTGACACTCGTTTTGTAAACCGTTTTTTCATCCTGGCGCCGTCACAGAGGCGCCGCTGCCCGGCAATTACAGGCCTAACTAGCTTATATAAAAGGAATTTAATGGAAACCTTATCGTCGTTTTTTCTGGCGCAGGTCGATGCATCCACTCTGATAACCCTGATGCTCACCAGCGTCTTCACCTCTTTGGTATCTGCGCTGGTCGGTTTCGGTGGCGGTGTACTGCTGCTGACTGTGATGGCGACCCTCATCAGCCCAGCCGACCTGATCGCCGTCCACGGCCTGGTACAGATGGGCTCCAACGCCAGCCGGATCTGTGCCTACCGCCGCGATCTGTCGCTCTCGTTTACCCGAATATTCCTGATCGGTGGGCTCGCGGGCGCGATGGCGGCGGCACTGGTGGTCAGCCAACTACCGCCCAGCTTGCTGCTGACATCCGTCGCTATCTTTGTGCTGATTTCAGCATGGTTGCCGACAGGTATTCCCATCAGGGAAACGCCCAGGCAAATATTCTGTACCGGGGCCGGTCTGACCTTCCTGTCGCTGTTTGTAGGGGCAACCGGGCCCATGATGGCGTCAGTGCTACGCGGACTGAATTACGCCAAGGCGACCTTCGTGGGAACGATGGCGGTCTGCCTGCTGGGTCAGAACCTGCTGAAGACCGCGGTCTTTGGCTCACTCGGATTCAATCCGCTGCAGTGGATGCCGGTCGTGCTGGCGATGATCCTGGCAGGAATAACAGGGACCTGGATCGGATCCCGGTTGCTGGGGAGGCTGAATGAAGCACGCTTCGGGCTGGTCTTGAAGTGGACCATGACCCTGATCGCGCTGAAATTGCTATGGCAGTCGCTCATGCCGTGAAACCCGGTAAAGCGGGTGACAGAAGCGGGGGTCACTTTTCAGCGCTGAATTCCCGCTCACCATACTGACGGCGTCATGTTTGCGCCCTGCATCTGGCGGGGCACTGTCAACTTACTGCCAGCAGGTGCACTTAATTGATGATTCAAGCATGGAAACTGCCTTCACACCGCTTTTCGGGCACAGGTCGCAAAGGCTCGGTCACGAAACAGCCGATAGTGGGCCGCTTTTAGCTGATGACGACCGACGCGAAACAGATTATTGATCGGGCCATGGGCGGAGAGAAAACGTTGCGCCTGCCCATGTGATTTGAAACGCCGCATCTGTCGCTCCCGTTACCGGGTCGGCTGATGGGAAACCTCGGCCCGGTTGTTCAACCGTCCGCCTTGGCTATGTATGACAGAGGGCATGACCTCTTTGCGGGCGGCTCCATAACTGCGCAACTTGTCGGTGACAATGCGCCTCGGAGCTTGGCATTCCCCCTTTAGAAATTTACGGAAGAATGCCTTGGCAGCGCACTTATCACGCCGCTTTTGTACCAGGATATCGAGCACGTCGCCGTCCTGATCAACCGCCTGCCAGAGGTAATACCGCGTACCGCGGATGGTGATAAACACCTCGTCCAGATACCAGGTATCCCCCAGCCTCCCCTGCCGGCGCCGAAGGGCGTTGGCAAAGCGCTGACCGAACTTGAGGCACCACTGGCGCACTGTTTCATAGGTCACCTTGATGCCCCGCGCAGCTAGCAGTTCCTCGACATCGCGGTAACTCAGGGCGAAACGGTAGTACAGCCAGACGGCGTGACTGATGATTTCGTTGGGATAGCGGTGACCTGAGGGTTTGTTGGGTGCTTTCATCAGGGGATTATATCGCGCCCCTGATGGCCGTGGTTAAGTTGACAGTACCCATGCAGCTTACTGGGAATGGAACAGGGGCAGCACCTGGGCGGCAATTTCATCCAGGGTTTCGGCCAGCGGTCGCTCGTTGCGCCGAAAATGCAAACCAATATGATCCACACCGGCGGCTTGCATCTGATTCAGCTCCTCGATCAGGCCCTGCACACCGGTACTGAGCCCGAAACGGTGACGCCGGACAGGCGCCTGTGGGTCCTCCTGCAGATCCAGATGGATAAAGCTGACATACGGCTTGTCCCCTGCAACCTCTCGCCAGAGCCCGACCCGGCGCTCATGGTCCGCCGGCGTACCGGGATAGGCCAGCCAGCCGTCGAGCTGCTCGCCAACCCAGGCGGGTGACTGCTGCGCCAAACCGGCCACCAGCAACGGCGGTGTCACGCCAGCGGGCAGAATGGCCTGTCCCTCGCCTAGCTGAGTGTCCTGCTGGCCCTTGAGTACCGCGATACTGTCGCGAAAAAGCTGGCCACGGGATTGATAGTCAACCCCGAACAGCGGGTATTCGCTCGGCCGGTCCCCACTGGCGACACCCAGCAGCAGTCGGTCGCCGCTCAGAGCCTGCACCGTGGCCGCAGCCTTGCGCACCAGCCAGGGCTGGCGCAGGGGCAGCACAACCGCCGCTGTCCCCAGCAGGATATTGTCGGTCTGTCCGGCCAGGTAGCCCAGGTAGGTAAAGGCTTCAAACACCTGGGCGGCATCACCGAATGCCGGGTCATACAATGGCACATCCCGCACCCAGGCCGCCCGGAAACCGAGCCGATCCGCCTGCTGTATCAACTTGAGATGGGCACTCATGTCGGGTACACCGAAGGGGCGGTCATCGCGGTCACGACGCCGCACACCGTCCGCCGACCAGTCATTATCCAACGGCAGTTCCACGCCGATGGAGAGCCCTGCACAGGCTAGTTTGCTAATACTCATGGCACACTCCTGGGCGGGGCATTGGCCCCGCCGGCTTGCTGAAGGTCAAACAGTCTGTAATTGGTGGCGCTTGTCGAGGGCGCCGGACAGCCGGGTCAGCAGCAGCGCCAGTACCACGATCAGCGCACCGATCCAGGGGGTATCCATCAGCGACATGCCATCGATGATGGCGCCGCCCATCAGCGAGCCGAGTGCAATGCCGACATTGAAGGCGGCGATATTGAGGCCGGATGCCACATCCACGGCCTGTGGTGTGTACCTTTCGGCCAGCTGCACGACGTACACCTGAAGGCCAGGCACGTTACCAAAGGCAAAGGCGCCCCAGATCAAGACCGTCAGCACCGCGGTCACCGGGTTGCCGGCCGTGAAGGTAAAGGCCAGCAGCACCAGCGCCAGTGCGGTAAACATGATGTAGAGTGCTTTTATCGGCCCCAGCCGGTCGGCAAGACGACCGCCCCAGATGTTACCCACCGCCACGGATACGCCGTACACCAGCATGATCAGACTGATAAAACTGGATTCAAAGCCGGAAACCTGCTCCAGGATAGGCACCAGGTAGGTAAAGGCGACAAAGGTTCCACCGTAGCCTACGGCTGTCATTGCATAGACCAGGAGCAGGCGCGGCTGGGTCAGCACACTGAGCTGCTGCGAGAGGGTGGCAGGTACCGCCTTCTTGAGGTTGGACGGCACCAGCAGCGCACTGCCGATCAGGGCGACCAGCCCAAGCGCCGAGACGACCAGGAAGGTGGCGTTCCAGCCAAAGTTCTGACCGATCCAGGTCCCCAGCGGTACGCCGGTCACCAGCGCCACGGTCAGGCCGGTAAACATGATGGCGATGGCACTGGCTTCCTTCTCTTTGGGCACGAGACTGGTCGCAATGGTCGAGCCAATGGAGAAAAAGACCCCGTGGGCCAGGCCGGTGAGTATCCGTGCCGTAATCAACGAGCCGTAGTTGGGTGCCATCCAGGCCAGCAGGTTGCCGATCACGAACAGCGACATGATGGTCAGCAGCACCGCCTTGCGGTTCCAGCGGCCGGTCAGTGCCGTCAGCACAGGTGCGCCAATAGCGACCCCGAGCGCATAGAGGCTGACCAGCAGGCCAGCGGAGGGCAGCGAGACGCCCATGTCTTGGGCGATGGTGGGCACCAGTCCGACGATGACAAACTCGGTGGTGCCAATTGCAAATGCGCTTAGCGTAAGCGCAAGCAGAGCAAGGGGCATGACAAACTCCTCTGGGTTCAGGTTGCGGAGGAGTATGCCCGGTGATATTTTTCTAAAAAATATCACTAATCACAAAGTACTTTTACACTTATGACAATAATCTCCCGTACAGACGACCTGGAGATACTGCTCGCAGTGATCGACAGCGGTGGCTTCTCGGCCGCGGCCCGGCAGCTGGACCTGCAGGTCGCCCGGGTCTCCCGTGCCGTGACGCGCCTGGAAAACGAACTGGACTGCACCCTGCTCAATCGCACGACCCGGCGCATTGAGCTGACCGAAGAGGGCCGGCTGTTTATAGAGGCCGCACGCGCCGGGCTGGACCGGCTGGCGGAGGCGGAAGACCTGTTGCGCACCCTGAAAGGGACGCCCTCGGGCAGGCTGCGGGTGGATGCCGCCACCCCCTTTCTCCTGCACCAGCTGGTACCGCTGACGGGCGGTTTTCGGGCCAGCTACCCCGAGGTTCAGCTGGAACTGATGACCAGCGAGAGCATCATCGACCTGATCGAGCGGCGCACCGATGTCGCCATCCGCATCGGCGAGCTGAGCGATTCCAACCTGCACGCCCGCGTACTCGGTCGCAGCCCGCTGCATATCGTTGCCAGCCCGGACTACCTGAAAAGTGCCGGTATCCCCGCAACCCCCGCTGAGCTACAGTCCCACGACCTGATCGGTTTTGCCGAAACGCCCAGCCTGAATCGCTGGCCTCTGGCCGAGCCTCTCGAGATCCAGCCGAGCCTCTGCGCCAGCAGCGGCGAAACCATACGCCAGCTCTGCCTGGCCGGTCAGGGCATCGCCCTGCTCTCCCGCTTCATGATCGCGGAGGACCTGGCGCAGGGCCGGCTGATCACAATCCTTGAGCACGAAATGGTCAGCCCCAACCGGCGCGAACGGGTACAGGCGGTGTACTACAGAAATACGGCGCTTTCGTCGCGTATCTCGGCCTATCTCGACTATATAGAGCCCCGGCTGACGCTGTAGCACGCAGCGAACCTCAGTAGCAGCCGTTAACCACGGCAATGAATCTGGATTACGGAAATTCGCGTATGTACTCCGTCGGGGTGCAATCCAGAAAGCGCTGAAAGCCGTTCTGCAGCGTGCGTGCGGTGACCCCCACACAGCAGGCCAGGTCCGCCAGGCTGATACTCTCGCCCAGGTGCGCATCTATAGAGTCCCGCGCCTGGTCCACAATGGAGCGGGTACTGAAGAAAATCGATATGGATGTGCCGCGCTGGCGCATCATGATGATTCTGATGGAACAGCACCGCCTCAGCATCTCGGAGATTGCCGACCAGGCCGTATCCAAGCTACCCACCGCCACCAAGATCCTCTACCGCATGCGTGACCAGGGGCTGATCGAGCTGATCACCTCGCCCACCGACGGGCGCGTGACCCTGGCATCCATGACACCGCAGGGGCGCGAGCGCCTGGAGCTGGTGCGTGAATCGGTGAGCGGTATCTTCAAGCGCTGCTTCCAGGGGCTGACCGCCGCCCAGATCAAGCGACTCAACGGATTGCTGGAGCAATTGCACGGCAACATGCTGACCCTGCGGGACTGAGCCCGACGGGCCGCGTTCGACATAAACGCAGCGGGGAGACAGTAAGGGCTGAGGGCGACTGCAGACCCCCAGCCCGGAAGGACTCTTTAGCTGCGGGCAGCACTGCCCAGGGCTGCCGCGTCCTTGCGGTATATCACCTTGTAAAACAGCACCTGGGCGACCATCGCAGTGAGGATCGCGTTCAGCGGGGCGATACTGAAAAGACCGTCATCGGGCGACAGTACCGACACGCAGATGGCGCAAGCCCAGGCAGCCATGGCAGCCCAGTTGATGCGCTTGAAATCGCAGCCTGCGGGGGCGGGATAGTGCGCCTTGCAGCGCAGGTAAAAGTCGCCAATGATGATGCCGCCGATCGGGGGCAGCGACACGCTCAGGAACACCAGCCAGCTGACGAAGTTGTTGTACAGGAAGTCCGCCAGCAGCGTCCCCACGGCACCGGCGGCCAGCACCAGGTGCACCCGTTTCAGGCCGGTAATATTGGTCAGGCCCAGACCTGCGGCGTAGAGCGCGTTGTCGTTGGTGGTCCAGATATTGAGCACCAGCAGCGCAATGCCCGCCCCCAGCAACCCCTGGTACGCCAGCACCTCGGCAATATCCGCCATGCCGGTTGCGGTCGCACCGACAGCACCAAAGACGAACATCAGGCTGTTGCCAAAGGTGAAGCCGATCAGGGTGGCGATAACGCCGACACGGCGGTTCCTGGCGTAGCGCACGAAGTCCGGCGTCAGCGTGGCGCCACTGATAAAGGACCCTACCGCCAGGGCAATGCCCACAGCCATGCTCATGCTTTGCGCCGGATTCAGGCTCATCAGCGTATCCAGGCCACCCTCGGTATCCGATATCGCCGTGGCGACGGAAGTAAAGCCCAGAATCAGAATCGCGGGCACCGCAATGGCGCTGAGCCATTCAATCGCCTTGAACCCCACCACAACGGTATAGGTCATGACGATCCCGCCGCCCAGGATCAATGGCAGGTTGGGAATGTCCATGAACTTGTTGATAGGGTAGGCAAACATCGCGACCCCGACGCCGAACCAGCCGATCTGCGTAATCGCCAGCATCATGGATGGCAGCTTCGAACCCAGGCTGCCAAAGGCATAGCGGGCCAGTATATGGGTCGAAAGGTTGGTTTTCGCCGCCGCATAGCCGAGCAGCGCACCGTAGGCCCCCAGAATCAGGTTGCCGGCCAGAATCACGATAATAAGGTCAGGCCAGAGTCTGAAGCCCTGCCCCAGGGTGCCGCCGGTCCACATGCTGGCGGCGAAAAAGGTAAACCCCAGCATGACCGCCGACATGGACAGCAGGCCACGGCGGGAATGTTCCGGGACGGGGGTTAGTGCATAGTCATCATGTGCAGCAGCATAATTGTTATTTTCTTGCCGATCAGACATTGAAATGCCTCCTCTTTGGGATACTGGGCGCCACCGTCTTGCCGGCGACGCCACCGGGTTCTTGCGTTTGGTCTATCGAGACAACCTCGCTGAAAAATGCGCCTGGTGCCGGCCTCGCTATAAAAACCGGCCCGCGGGCACTAAAAGAGCCCCTTGGAAAAATGGATATCCGTGGTCGAATCTTCCAGCATGACCCGGGGCACGGCGGCCGGCGTTTTGGCGATCACCCTGCCACGACGAATCACGTAGAGCCGTGCCGGGCGCAGTTGCAGCGCTTCGACAACGCTGCTGGCCTGCAGAATCACCAGGTCGGCGGGCTTGCCCACATCCAGGCCGTAATCCTGTAACCCAAGGGCCCTGGCACCGTTTTCGGTCACCGCGGCAAAGGCCTGCGACATCGCGTCCAGGCCCGTCATTTGGGCCACGTGCGCGCCCATGTGGGCCACATCCAGCATGTCGTGGCTGCCATAGCTGTACCAGGGGTCCATCACGCAATCGTGGCCAAAGGCGACATTGATACCCGCCTGCAGCATCTCCGGCACCCGCGTCATGCCACGGCGCCTGGGGTAGGTATCGTGACGCCCCTGCAGGGTGATATTGATCAGTGGATTGGCAATGGCATGCACGCCGGATTCGCGCATCAGCGGCAGCAGCTTGCTGACGTAGTAGTTGTCCATGGAGTGCATCGAGGTCAGGTGGGAGCCACAGACCCGCCCCTCCAGCCCCAGCCGCCGGCTTTCTGCGGCCAGCACCTCAATATGGCGGGACAGCGGGTCATCGCTCTCGTCGCAGTGCATGTCGACGCGCAGCCCGCGCTGCGCGGCGATTTCGCACAGGGCCCTGACCGAGGCAGCCCCCTCCGCCATGGTGCGCTCGAAATGCGGAATCCCGCCCACCACATCCACCCCCTTGTCGAGCGCCCGCAGCAGGTTTTCATGGGAACGGGGGTAACGGTAGTAACCGTCTTGGGGGAAGGCCACCAGCTGCAGATCGATGTAAGGTTTCATCTCCTCACGCACTTCCAGCAGGGCCTCCACGGCCAGCAGGCGGTCGTCGCAGATATCCACATGACTGCGAATCGCCAGGGTGCCGCGGGCGATGGACCAGCGGCACATTTCCAGCGCCCGCGCCTTGATGGCCTCCACCGTTAGCTGAGGCTTTAGCTCGCCCCACAGGGCGATGCCCTCCAGCAGGGTTCCGCTGGCGTTCAGGCGCGGCTGACCCACGCTGAGCGCCGAGTCCAGGTGAAAGTGGCTGTCGACGAAGGGCGCTGTTGCCAGCTGCCCCCGGCCATCGATTTCTGTCACGGCCGGCGCCGCAATGGCGGCGGAAATTTCAACGATACGCCCGCCCCGGATGGCGATATCTGCGCCTTTGCGGCCATCGGGCAGGTTGACGTTGCGCACGAGCATATCCAGCATGCTGAACTCCTTGAGGTATTAACGGGCGATCTCGAATTACCGTCCTGCGTTCGGATCTGAAGGCAGCGCCACGGACGGTAAAATTCAGGCAAGAAGGGGGCCAATCCCGGGGTTACAGCCGCGCAGCATTAACAACAGGCGCGCGCAGGCATCACCCGGCGGATGAGCAGGTGCAGAGGATCAGGACTTGATAAGAGCGAACAGGCAGCTTTGTTGCTGATTAAACAGGTGGATGGACAGCAAGGAAGGGGGACGCACACACAGGCTGTGGCCGCAGGTTTCGGACAGGCTAGCCCGGCAACAGGCCAGCAGGACAGACAGCGGCTTGATGGCGGCAGCGACCAACTGGCCGCCAAACGCCAGTACGCGATAGCGCCCAGGACGCTGACAGGATGCAGGGGATCGCACTCTGGTGCCAACCATGATCAGGACCTTTTTATTGTTTTGCCTGCGTTTGGAGTCCAGAAACATAGCAGTAATTTTACCAGACGGTCAACCTCCTGATTGACCCGGCCCGCAGGCCCAGAGAATTCAACAGCGGGAACCTGGCCAGCGGCCCCGGCTCCCGTTGCAGCTCAGCCATAAAACAGCACATTCAGGCCAAAACCACCCAGCATCAGCACCACGAAGAGCACCAGTGACAGCGCCAGCGGCTTGATGCCAGCCTGGCGAATGGTGGCCCAGCGGGTCTTGATGCCCAGTGCCGCCATGGCGATGGCCAGGCTCAGCTGAGACGCCAGCTGCAGTCCTTCCAGCACAATCGCTGGCAGCATCAGCACACTGTTGAGTGCCGCCGTGGCAATAAACCCGAAGACGAACCAGGGAATGGGTACCGGTCGGCGCTCACCGCTGTCGCTGGCCTGGCGAAAGTACAGGCTGCCCAGAGCGATGACGACCGGCGCCAGCAACATGACGCGAATCAGCTTGGCCACAACGGCATTCTGCATGGCCTCCCCGCCAATGGACTGCCCGGCCGCCACGGCCTGCGCCACTTCATGCACCGTGCTGCCGATATAGATACCGAAGAGTGACGGATCCATGCCAACGAAACTGTAAATAACCGGATAACTGAACATCGCCAGGGTACCGAACAGCACCACGGTGGCCACCGCCACGGTGACATCCCGCTCCTTGGCGCGAATGACCGGCTCGGTCGCCATGATGGCGGCGGCGCCGCAGATCGCGCTGCCCACCGAGGTCAGGATGGCGACTTCCCGCGGCAGGCGAAACAGCCTGATACCCACAAAAATACCCAGCGACAGCACCACGGCTATAACGATCATGTCGAGCAGGATGGCCTGATACCCCACCGCCGCGATCTGCTGAAAGCTGAGGTTAAAGCCGAACAGGATAATCCCCAGGCGCAGCAGCTTTTGCTGGCTGAACGCCAGCACGGCGGCATCGCGGCCCTTGTTTTCAGGCTGCGCGACGTTGCCATAGGTGATGCCCATCAGGATCGCCAGCGGCAGTGCGCTCAGGCCGATCGCGGCGAAGGATTCGGTTTGCGCCAGCGCCGTCGCGGCAACGGCAATAAGCAATAGTCGAATGAGCATGCAGTCGTCCCCTTATTCCAGTTAGGGAGGACTTTATAATCGAGAAAACTATAAGTATATTGGATTTTACTTACATAACAGTTAAGAAAAACAGATGAATCTAAGCCTGCGGCAATTGCGACTGTTTGAAGCCACCGTACGCCTGGGCCGGCTAGGGCTGGCCGCGCAGGAGCAAGCCATCAGCCAGTCAGCCGCCAGCCAGGCCCTCAAGGAACTGGAGCGCGCCCTGGGATACAGCGTGCTGGAGCGTGTCGGCCGCGAGCTGGTCGTCACCGATGCGGGGCAAACCATACTGCCCCGGGTGCGCCAGATACTCAACCTGAGCGACAGTCTGACCCAGCCGGATGACCGCCGTATCGCCGGCATTCTGCGCATCGCCGCCAGCGTCACCATCGCCAGTTACCTGCTGCCCGGGATGATCGCGCGGTTTCGCCGCCAGCACCCCGACGCCGACGCCAAGCTGGAAATCACCAACACCGAAGGTGTGCTGAGCCGGCTCGAAAAAGGCCAGGCCCAGCTGGGCCTGATCGAGGGCCCGGCCCTGCACCCCAGTCTCGACATCGTGCCCTGGCGCTCGGACCAGCTGGTAGTGTTCTGTGGACCCGACCACCCGCTGGCGCGCAAAAGCCCGCTGGACACCAACCTGCTGGCGGATCAGGAGTGGATCTTGCGCGAGGCCGGTTCCGGCACCCGTGCGGTACTGGATGCAGCGATGCAGGCACAGGGCCTGAAACCGCGCGTAGCGCTGGAGCTGACCCGGCACGAAGCCATCAAGCAGTCCGTCCGTGCAGGCCTGGGGATCGGTTGCCTGTCGGGCCTGATCATTGCCGACGAAGTCGCCGCCGGCCAGTTGATCCCGCTGGAAACCGCCCTCAATCTGACCCGGCGTTTCTCCTGGGTCTGTTCGCCGGAACATCGCAACCATGCCCTGATTCAGGCGCTGCTGCCGCAATTAAAGGCGCCGCAACTCAAGGATCCGGCCGCAAGTGGCGACCTGTAATATCAGCCTTGCGTGAGTCCCGGCGCTTGCCGCGCCGCAAAGCCCTGGCGTATGTGCCGCGCCAGCTCCCGCGCGATGAGCGAACTGCCGGAGGCCGGCATCCGCAGGTTGATATAACAGGCGGGCAGCGCCGGCAGGCCGACATCCTTGCTGATGGCGGTCAGGTTATCCGGCACCAGGGATGACAGGTAGGGTGCAATCGCCATATCCGCTTCAATGGTCGCCAGTATCGATTCCAGGTTACCGACGCTGCACACCGCCAGCCAGTCGATCTGCGCCCGGTTCAGAGCCTCCAGCGCCAGGCTTCTGAATGCACAAAACTCGGACCCCAGGGATACCGGCAGCGGTGTCCGGTAGCAGGCCTCGCCACCCTGCGCCCCCATCCACTCCAGCCGGTCACTCAATAACAGGGCATCGTCTTTGCCCGGCTGACCTTCGGTGGTGAGCGTCAGGTCCAGCTCACCCTGCTTTAACGCCGCCAGCAGGGTATCGGTCATGTCGCTCACCAGGGTCAGCCTGACCTCGGGATGCTCGCGACTGAAGCGCCGCATGATGGTCGGCATGATCGGCCGGATGATATCCAGCGGCACGCCCAGGCGAATCTCGCCGGTGTAGGCCGGCTTGGTCATCAGCTGCCAGGTTTCATCATTCAGGGCGATCAGGCGATAGGCCCGCGCCATCAGGCGCTCACCCTCGGGCGTCAGCCGGACCCGCTTGTTTTCACGCTCGAACAGCGGCGCCTCGAACAATGCCTCCAGGCGCCGGATATGCTGGCTGACCGCGCCCTGGGTCAGGTTCAGCGCCCGGGCGGCCGACGTCATCCCGCCGGATTCGGCAACGGCAAGGAAGGTGCGAACAAGACTGATATTGATATCGCGAGCCATGACTTTACTATTACAGACCCTAATTAATTCTATAAACAATCTTCGTTTTCATAATACACAGTGCCGGCGTATAACAGCAACAGTTACCCCAACTGGCCAGGTACAACACCATGATGATGCGTACACCTTCACTCTATCTGATGACGGTCTTTATCTGGGGCTCCACCTTTTTTGCGATCAAGTTGCAGCTGGGCACAGTGGCACCGGAGGTCTCCGTCGCCTATCGCTTTGCGCTCGCCGCGGCCATTCTGCTGCTCTGGTGCTGGTTGAGGAAGCTGCCCATGCGCTTCAGCCTGCAGCAGCATCTGTGGATACTGGCCCAGGGGCTGACGCTGTTTGGGCTCAATTACATGCTGGTGTACTGGGCCAGCAAGGATCTGACCAGCGGCCTGATTGCCGTGGTGTTTTCCACCATAGTGCTGATGAATATCGCCAATGCGGCGCTGTTCTTTGGCAAGCGCCCTACCCCTTCCGTGCTGGCCGGTGCACTGTTCGGGCTGATGGGAATCGGCCTGGTCTTCCTGCCCGAATTTTCCCAGCTGGATGCCGACGGTACCGCCGTGCAGGGCATGCTGCTAAGCCTGCTGGGTACGCTGGTCGCCTCGATTGGCAACATGATTTCGACGCGAAACCAGCAAATGCGCCTTCCCGTGGTCCAGACCAACGCCTATGGCATGGTCTACGGCGCCCTGGCGCTTGGCCTGATCGCCCTCGCCCAGGGCCAACCCTTCAGCTACGAGCTGAGCTGGCGCTATACCGGCTCCCTGCTGTACCTGGCCCTGTTCGGCTCGGTGCTGGCATTTGGCTGTTTCCTGACCCTGCTCGGGCGCATCGGTGCCGATCGGGCCGCCTACACCATGGTCTTGTTTCCCATCGTCGCGCTGGGGGTTTCAACCCTTTTCGAGGGTTACCAGTGGACACCCGAAGCCCTGCTCGGCGTGGCGCTGGTCTTTAGCGGCAACCTGCTGATACTGATGCCGCGCGCGCAGCTCGCGCGTTTACGCCAGTATCTGACGGCGCCCCGGCACGGCCTCGGCGCGAACGCCTGTCACAAGCAGCACGGCTGCGCCGGCAAAAGCCCGGAATAAGCACGCCATCAGCAGGCAGCACGCACTATACAAAACGGGGCCCGCAGGCCCCGTTGTAATGTCTGCAGAACGTCGAATCAGAGTGCCGCCTGCACCGCCTGTGCAAGCTGCGCAGTGCTCAGGCTGCCACCCATATCGGGGGTGCCCGCACCGCTGGCCGTGGCCTTCTCGATGGCCGTCATCAAATTTTTGGCCGCGGCGGCTTCGCCCAGGTGCTGCAGCATCAGGGCGCCGGCCCAGAGCGTTGCCAGCGGGTTGGCCAGCCCCTTGCCCACGATATCGGGCGCCGAGCCATGCACCGGCTCGAACATGCCAGGCCCGCCGCTCACCGGGTTGATATTGGCCGACGCCGCAAAGCCGAGGCCACCCTGGATGGCGGCACCGATATCGGTGAGGATGTCACCAAACAGGTTGGATGCAACCACGACATCCAGCGTTTCAGGGTGCGTGATCATGCGGGCGGCGATGGCATCAACATGGTAGCGGGTCACCTGGACATCCGGGTAGTCAGCGGCAACGCGATCAGTCATTTCGTCCCAGAACACCATGCTGTGACGCTGGGCGTTGGACTTGGTGACCGACGCCAGCTTGCCACTACGAAGTCTTGCCCGTTCAAAACCATAACGCAGCACGCGCTCAACCCCTGCGCGGGTAAATATGGAAGTCTCTACCGCCACCTCCAGATCACCACCCTGGTGCACCCGGCCACCGGCGCCGCTGTACTCGCCCTCGGTGTTTTCACGGATACAGAGGATATCGAACGCTTTGTCGGTACGCAGCGGCCCGGTAACCCCCGCCAGCAAGCGGTGCGGACGCTCGTTGACCGACAAATCCAGCCCCTGGCGGATCGCCAGCAGCAGTTCGCGCAGCGAAACGTGATCCGGCACCGTTTCCGGCAGCCCCACCGCGCCAAGATAAATGGCATCGAACGCCCGCAACTGCTCGACACCGTCAGGCGGCATCATGACACCGTGCTCAAGGTAATAGTCACAGGACCAGGGCAAGCAGTCGCCCACAAGGCCAAAATCCTGCTGGTCGGCAACGGCCTGCAACACGGGCCAGGCGGCCTCCATTACTTCGGTACCGATACCGTCCCCCGGCAGCAGCGCAATGCGGTAATTCTTCATGATGATTCCCGGAATTTAATCGTGTGAAAGCCAGCCTACGCCGGCCCGCTGAATAAGGTAACTCAACAAGATTGATAGGTTTGATAATTAACGCTTATGCAGAACCCTCCCCGTCGACCATACTGACCCGGCCTGATACGGGATGGAAGCAAATGGCCAGGCCGTGGTCAAAGACTCCAGACCATCCTTCCCGGCATCGCTACAGGGCCTGAGCCAAAACACGGGAGACGACAATGAAAGCACTGAAACTGCTGTGCCCGGCCATGGCCACTGTGCTGGCGCTGCTGCTGTCCTGTTCAGTGTCGGCACAGCAACTCAATGGCTTCGAACTGGAGGGTGCACTGGTACCGGTCGACGACATTCTGCGCGGCGGTCCGCCCAGGGATGGCATCCCGTCCATCGACGCGCCGCACTTTATCCCGGCCGCACAGGCGGGGGAACTGCGCGATTCGGATTACGTGATGGGGCTGAACCGCAACGGCATCAGCAAGGCCTACCCTATCCGTATCCTCAACTGGCACGAGATCGTCAACGACCGATTCGGGGACGAGCCCGTGGCCATTACCTTCTGTCCGCTGTGTGGCTCCGGCATGGTATTTTTGCGCGAGCAGGCCGGGCGCCCGCTGACCTTTGGCGTGTCGGGCCTGCTCTACAACAGTGACGTGCTGCTGTACGACCGGGAAACCGAGTCGCTCTGGTCCCAGATTGAAGCCCGTGCCCTGACGGGACACTACCGCGGCCAACCCCTGACCCAGGTCGCCGTTGAGCATACGCGCTGGGGCGACTGGCGCCAGCGCCATCCCGACAGCCTGGTGCTGAGCTTCGAGACAGGCTTTGGCCGCAACTATGACACTGATCCCTACGCCGGCTATGCCGAATCAGCCGCCACCTACTTCCCGGTCAAGTTCCGGGCGCTGGGCTTTCATCCGAAGGAGCGCGTGATCGGCCTGGTGCTGAACGGCAAGGCAAAAGCCTGGCCTTTCGTCGAGCTGGGAAAAGCCGATGGGCTGCTGCAGGATCGCCTGGGGGATACCGCGATTGTCGTGCGCTTCGACCCGGAACACGACTCCGCCCGGATCGAAGATAGCCGCGGCCAGCTGCTACCCGCAATCACGCTGTACTGGTTTGCCTGGGCGGCCTTCCACCCGGATACCGAGGTATTCCGCCACCAGGACTCAACCCCCCGCTAAGATGCAGACTTGGGGCATCCGGCGGTAAACCGGACAGAGACCCGCGCAGGCGCGGGTCTCTGCTCATGACCTGTCAGCTCAGCTGGGCTTTGAAAAATTCCAGCGTGCGCTGCCAGGCCTGCTCGGCACGGGCCTCGTCATAACGGGCGGTGGAGTCGTTATGGAAACCATGATTGACGTCAGGATAGACAAAAGCCTCATAGTCAGTATTTGCCGCTTTCAGTGCCTTCTCGTAATCCGGCCAGTAACCATTCACACGCTCATCCAGCGCCGCGAAATGCAACTGCATGGCCGCCTTGATGTTGGCAATATCGGCCTTTGGCGGCGTGCCGTAATAGGGTGCGGCGGCCACGATGGTGTCCGGCAATAACGCCGCTAGCTGGTTACTCAGGTAACCACCGAAGCAGAACCCAACCATGCCGACCTTGCCGGTGCTCAGCTCGTGCGCCTTCAGCAATTTGGCCGCAGCAACGAAGTCGCCTTCGATCTTGCCGCCATCCAGGGTTTTCTGCATGGCTCGACCTTCGTCATCGTTGCCCGGATAGCCCCCCAGCGAAAACAGTGCATCGGGGGCCAGCGCAACGTAGCCCGCTTTCGCAAGACGCCGTGCCACATCTTCGACATAGGGGTTGAGGCCGCGGTTTTCATGGGCCACCAGCACCGCAGGCGCCGGCTTCTCCGCGGAAACGCCTGCCGGAACCACAAGGTAGCCCCGCGCCCGGCCATGCCCGTCCGGCGCATCGAACTCGATATAGCTGGCCTTGATGTCGGGATCATTGAAGGATACCTGCTCCGCCAGCGCGTAGTTCGGTATCAGCGCCCCGGCCACCGCACTCAGGCTTAGCCCTGCAACCCCCAGGGTGCCCAGGCGTTTTAAAAAGGTACGTCGATCAATATCACCGTGGGCGTATTCGTCGTACCAGTCAAAGGCCTGCTGCGGAATCTTGGGGCCGGTCCCATCTACGTTTTCAGTCATTGCCTGCTCCTTGCGGGTTACCGGCCAGACGCCTGGTCGGCACAAAAGATCAACAGAGTGTAGGCCAGGCTCGACCCCAGGGGCCGAGCAACCGGGAAACTTTACATATATTTACATTCAGCCACCGGCCAGGCGCTGACAGTTGCGGCCGGCCACTTGCCGATCACATCAAAGGCGCAAAGATCGATCGTCGGTAAACTGCTTGCTTGCAGGTGGTGAAACAGTCGAGGGGCAGCCACACTGGCACCGATATGCCACAGGCGCAAGTCAGGCATCGCTGTGTGAGCACCTTCTCACCGTGACACACGCCACGGGCCTACCGACTAGAACCATAGGCTGGCACCGTCCCATAGCAGTTTCAGGGCCAGCAGCGTCAGGACCAGCTTGAGCCCCCTGGAAAAGTACTCACTGGGCGTCCGCTCCAGGGCCTTTTTCCCCAGCAGGGTACCGGCAAAGCCGGTGATGATCATCAATAGCACCAGCCCCAGCCAGTCGAAAAACGCAAAGCCGAACAGGCCGAACACCAGCGCCTTCAGGGCATGCTGTACCGCCATCAGCGCGGCCATGGTGCCCACCAGCTCCATGCGCTCGGGCAGGGTATTGCGCAGCGTGGCAATCACAAAGGTGGCGGTCACCCCGACAAACATGCCGACAAAGGCCGTCACCGCTCCCAGCAGTATGCCGGACCTGCCGCCGCCCAGGCGGGTGCGCAGCGGCAGCCAGCAACTGTAAAGGATAAAACTGCCGATAATCAGCTTGAGCCAGTGCGTCGGTATGCTCACCGCAATTTGCCCGCCCAGCACACTGCCGAGCAGGCAGCCCAGCGCAAACCAGCCCACCAGAGGCCAGCGGATATGCTGCTGCATGGTCAGGACACGGCCGAGGTTCGACCCCAGCTGCACGGTGCCGTGTACCGGAATAACGGCAACCGGTGGCATGATATTAGCCATTACGGCAATCAGCACGGCGCCGCCACCCACCCCCATCATGGCCGTCATGGCCGACGTGAGGGCACTGATAGCAATCAGAAAAAGAAACTCTCCCTGCGCCAGCCCGTCGGGCCTCAGCCAGTCCAGTAATTCCATCACACGAAACGCCTCTGCCTAACACCCCGGGGGCGCCCATGCTACCACTGTCGGCGCGGCGAATGGCGCCACGGGGATCACCGGCACCCATAAGTTCAACGCTGGCACTTTTTGACACCGCTTGCCCGAACCGCGGCATATAAACGCTAAACTGCTACCCCAAGGCAGCGGCAACCACCCAAGCCGGTTGCAGCAACACCCGCCGCCTCAAAGCCAGCGCCAGATAGAGAGGGCCGATGCATGCTCACCGGGTTAAAAATGTCAGAACTCTTCAGCGCCCTCAGCCATGCCCTGGATATGACCGAGGGTCAGCCCAGGGGCCACTGCGTGCGCTGCTGCTGGATTGGCATGCATATCGGACGTGAGGTTGGCATGTCGCAGGCCGATCAGTGGGAGCTGTATTACACCCTGCTGCTGAAGGACCTGGGGTGCAGCAGCAATGCCGCGCGCATCTGCCAGCTTTATGCCACCGACGACCTGGGCTTCAAGCACGACTTCAAAACAGTCGACGGCAGCCTGCCCCAGGTACTTCAGTTCGTCATGCGCCATACCGGCCTGAGCGGCAGTCTGGCCGAACGCTTTCGCTCGCTGCTGACCCTGGTGCGCGATGGCTCAGATATTGCCCTGGAGCTGATTCAGACCCGCTGCGAGCATGGTGCGGATATCGCCAGGGAATTACAGTTTTCCGAACAAGCCCGGCAAACTGGGCGACGGCGAATGGGCCCTGGGACGCCAGCACGCCGCCTTTACCGAAGATATCCTGATCCGTATCGGCGCCTTTTCCCATCTGGCCAGGATTGCCGGTGCCCATCATGAACGTCTTGACGGCCAGGGCTACCCCCGCGGCCTCGACGCAACCAGCATCAGCCTGGAAACCCGCATTATCACCACGGCCGACATCTTTGACGCCATTACCGCTGATCGGCCTTACCGCGGCCCCATTCCCACCCCGGCGGCACTGGCCATCATGGAAGCGGAAATTGGCAGTGCCATCGATGCCGACTGTTTCAATGCCCTCAAGGCGGCACTGCGCCTGCTGGAACAGAATAACCTCAGTACCGAACCGGCCTAGCAGCCCCAGTGCCGTTGCCCGGGCACAATTTCGCAGACGCAGCATACGTAGTCCTTAACAGCACCTTTGTGGTACGTTAACGACTCTGAATAACATCGCCGAAATTCGGACCCTGCGCATGCTTGACTGGATACTGACAACCAACGGTTTCATTTTCGAAGCCCTGCTACTGGTTGCCGTTCTGATCTATGTCGGCACACGGATCTGACCTGCGGTCGCCCTGCACTGTTTCACTGAGCATGATGAATAACAGCCATGAAACCCACTAAACCACGCCGGCAGCCCGGTGGCACAGCCTTGATGCTGCTGGTTCTGGCCTCGCCCGGCGTCCTGGCCGACGGGCAGGATCCGGCCATGTTCAGCGAGGCCGACTTCTACGCGGCCATTCCCGAAGTGGTTTCCGCCACGCGCATCACCCAGAAGCTGACCGAGGCGCCGGCCTCCATCAGCCTGATCGATCGCGACATGATCCGCGCCTCCGGGGCGCTGAACATTCCGGACCTGCTGCGCCTGGTGCCGGGTTTCCAGGCATTCCATGTCAACGGCAACAAGTTCGGCGCCACCTATCACGGCGTGAGTGATGACTTTCCCCGCCGCCTCGAGGTGCTGGTGGACGGGCGTTCCGTCTACCTGCCGCTGTTGTCGACGGTCGATTGGAACTCCCTGGGGCTCAGCCTCGATGACATCGAGCGCATCGAGGTGGTACGCGGCTCCAATGTGCCCACCCACGGCTCCAATGCCTTTCTGGGCGCCATCAATATTGTTACCCGCTCCCCCTACAGTGAAACCGGCACCTCGCTCAAGGTACTGGGCGGTTCCCGGGATACCCGCCGCGTGGAAGGCCGCTTCAGCATGCCGCTTGGCAATGCCCAGCTCAGGGTGACCGCCGGCCATGACCAGAACGATGGCAGCGACCGTTTCCAGGACGGCGCACGCAGCGAGTATTTCAACCTCAGTGGCACACTGGCCCCGACCCTGGCAGACACCGTGCTGATGCAGGCTGGTTTCAGCAGTGGTTATGCCGATCGCGGCGATATGGACAGCACGGACAAACCCGTCGTTGCCCGTGATACCAGCGCCAACTACCAGTACCTGCGCTGGAACCATATCGGCGACAATAGCAGCGAGCTCCAGCTGTCGGCCTACCACAATTACCTGGATCTCTCGATTGCGCCCCCCACCGTGGCCGACCTGGTAGAATACGAAGGCCTGCCCGCCGGTTTTGCCGCCGCCCTGCTGGCGCAAAACCCGGACTTCCGTCTGGAAAACGAGCACGGCAAAACCGAACTCTACGATATCGAAGTCCAGCATACCCAACTCCTGATGGCCGACCAGGCCACAGCCGTCTGGGGCCTGGGCTACCGCCAGGAAATAGCCGAAAGCGGCGCGCTGCTGCAGGAGCGGGGGCGAATCAATGAAGAACGCTGGCGCCTGTTCAGCAATCTGGAGCTGGTACCGACCGATGCAGTTACCCTGAACCTGGGCGCCATGCTTGAGAGCAGCACCACCAGCCCCGACAGCCCGAAACTGTCACCAAGACTGGCGCTAAATTACAGGCCCGACAAGCAGTCTGTCATTCGTACGGCCTTTAGCGAGGCCTACCGCATGCCCTCGCTGCTGGAAGAGAATGCCCAGTCAATTCTTTATGACCCGGCGGGCAACGTGCTGGATACCGTCGTCGTCCCTAACTCAGATATTGCTCCCGAGCGCGTCAAGACCGCGGAAATTGGCTATTACCGGGCCTTTCAGGCGATTGCCGGCCATTTTGACCTGCGCGTTTTCGTGGAGGATGTCGACAGCGCCATCAGCAGCTACTGGCTCGAGTACAATGCAGATGCCAGCGACAACCGCGTGCGCTACAGCGCCAACAACGCCTCTTGGCGCAACAGCGGTGCCGAGTTTCAGCTGCGCCTGCAACCCGTCGATCGCTTCTGGCTGCTGTTCAATTACGCCTACCTCAATACCACCGACTACTGGCGCGACTTTGGCACGCCCAAGGGTGGCCTGCTGCGCGCCTCGAAACCCCAGTCGCCGTTACACACGGCCTCCATGCTGCTGAACTACAATGCCGCACCTGGCTGGGATCTCAGCCTGGCGCAGTACTACATGGATGAGGTGGAGTGGGATGAGGGCGGTAACAGGGAGCGCTACAACCGCACCGACCTTCGCCTGGCCAAAGAATGGAGTCTGCCGGCGGGCCAGCGCCTGTCGGGCGCACTGATTTTCCAGAACCTGCTGGGCAACAGGTACTCGGAATTTTACCAGTTTAATGAATTCGACCAACGGACCTATCTGCAACTGCAACTCGAATTCTGATCACCGAGCGACGCGAACGGATACGCTGAATGCAGGCATCGGACAGAGCGACACGACACAGGCATGACTCTCAACCGCGGCGAGCAGGGCCACTGTTACTGGCTTTTTTGCTGCTGTGCATCAGCCTGGGCGCAGCAGCGGCCCCCCGGGTCATCATGAGTGAAAACAGCGCACTCTATCAGCTGGTTGCCCAGGAGATTGGTCGCGACTATCGGCAGCCCCTGGAGCTGTACAGCACCGACAACACGCCCCCCAGGGAGCAGCTTGACCAGGAGCTCAATATTGCCATTGGCGCCAGGGCATGCGAGCAGCTGCTGCAACACGGCGGCACCGCCGACCTGATCTGTACCTTTATCCCTCGCACCACCTTTGAGTCCCTGGTGGAGCTTTACAGCAACGGCAAGCGCCGCCTTAGCGCGGTATACCTCGACCAGCCACTGCAACGCCAGCTGCACCTCGCGCGCCTGCTGGTGCCCGATGCGAAAAGCATCGGTACCATGTTCGGCCCCTTTTCCGCCGCCTCCCGGCAGCGCTTCGACACAGCGGCCGGCGAGCAGCAGCTGACACCTATCTCCATCACCCTGGATGAATCGGATAACCCGATCGAGCGCCTGAAGCCCCTGATTCAGCAAAGCGATGTGTTCCTCGCCCTGCCGGACCGGGCTACATTCAACCGCACCACCGCCAAATGGCTGCTCTACATCACGCTGCAGCAGAAAGTGCCCGTCATCGGTTTTTCCAAAACCTATGTCGAAGCCGGCGCCCTGGCCGCGGTATACTCAACACCGGCCCAGATCGGCCGGCAGACCGGTGAACTGCTGCGTGAGCTGGACCTGTCCGCCCCCTTGCCGCCACCGACCTATCCGAAATACTTTAATGTCAGCAACAACCCGATCGTGGCCCGTACCCTCAATCTTTCCGCGCCAGACAACGAGGCCCTGCGCCAGCAGCTGGAGGACGGCAACCCATGAAGCGCCGTTTTAAAACCCTGGGGTATCCGCCAGCGCGTTCTGATGATTTCACTGTTGCCAATGGTGCTCTTTGCCCTGGTACTGGGGGGCTACTTTATCAGTACACGGATTGATGACACCCAGCACTCCTTGCTGGAGCGCGGCCAGTCCATCAGTCGCCTGCTGGCTTCCGCCTCGGAATTTGGCCTGATGCTGGGCAACCACGAGCTACTGCGCAACCTGGGCAAGGGGATGAGCCAGGAGCCTGACATTGCCGATGTCGTCTTCCTCGACAACCGCTTCGAGCTGATTACCCGCACCCGGGCATTCGATCTGCAGCTGCGGCCCCAGGGGCCCTTTGTCTACCAGGACAATACGCGCTGGTATTTTGCCCAGCCGGTGCAGGTGACCGGTATATCCTTCCAGGACTTCCCGGAATACCCCGACGCCAAGGACCGCCTGGATACCATCGGCTGGGTCCTGGTCATTCTGTCCGATGAGCAGACACGTTCGCGCCAGCGCAGCATTCTGCTCACCGGCCTGCTGCTCATGATCGGCACCTTCGCCCTGACGGGCGTCATTGCCCTGCGTTTTGGCAACCGCATAACCCAACCGATCCAGGGCCTCAGCCATGTCGTCGAGCGGCTGCAGGATGGACAGCTGGACACCCGCGCCGAAGTCTCTCTCACCGGTGAGCTGCGCACCCTGGCCCGGGGTATCAACCGCATGGCGGCCCGTATCCAGGAATCCAACGCCATGATGGAAACCAAGGTCGATACCACCACCAAACGCCTGCGCGCCACCCTGAACCACCTGGAGACCAAGAACCAGGAACTGGAAACAGCGCGCTTCAAGGCCGATAGCGCCAACCGTGCCAAGGATGAGTTTCTGGCGCGCATGAGCCATGAGCTGCGCACCCCCATGACATCGGTGCTGGGTTTTGCCCGCCTGCTGGACGACACCGACGTCAACGAGGAACAGCGTGAATACACCCGCATCATCAACCAGACGTCCACGGTACTGCTCAGCATCATCGACGACATACTTGACCTGTCAAAACTCGAATCCAACGCCATCAAGCTCGAACAGATCCCGCTGAATCCGGAGGAACTGCTGCTTGATGTGCTGGAGATGCAAGCACCGACGGCCCACGGCAAGGGCCTTGACCTTGTCCTGTACCATGCGCCCGGCACACCGGACAGACTGCAGGGGGACCCCACGCGTCTGCGCCAGATCGTTACCAACCTGGTGGCCAATGCCATCAAGTTCACCGAGAAAGGCGACGTCCAGGTGTTTACGCGGGCCGACATTCTCAGCCCACAGCAGTGCGTATTGCACATCCGGGTACAGGACTCGGGTATCGGCATTGCCGAGAGCCAGAAAAGCAAGCTGTTCAAGGCCTTTACCCAGGCCGATACCTCCATCACCCGACGCTTTGGCGGCTCTGGGCTGGGCTTGGTGATTACCCAGAAGCTGGTTGCCCTGATGGACGGCAAGATCAAGCTGGGCAGCGAACTGGGCAAGGGCACGGAAATCAGCCTGTCGATTCCCTTTAACTACAGCGAACCGGCCGCAATCCCGCTGCCGGCGGCCCTGCCCGCCAGCACTCGGATCCTGCTCTACGAGCCACATCAGCTGACGCGAAAGTCCCTCCAGGCGCTGCTGCTGCGCCAACAGCTGCATGCCGATATAGCATTGAATTTCGATGACTTTTGCCGCCGTGCCCTGCACTACAACTGCCTGATCTGGGGTGGCAGTCCAGACATGGACGCCGAGCGTGCCACCCCACTGCTGCAGCGACTGCGCCTGGTGTATCAGGCACGCCTGATTATTTTATGTGCCAACAGCGCCAGCCAGATGCGCCTGGACGACCAGACGCTGATCGTTCACAAGCCGGTACGCCCGCGCAATTTGCAGCGCGCACTCCAGCACGAGGCCTGCGCTACCCTCGTCAGCCCCGCCAGCGAAACAGCACCAAGCAGCAACCTCGACGTCCTGATTGCCGAAGACAACGACCTGAACCGCCTGCTGATCATGAAGATCCTCAGCCGGGCCGGTATTCACGCGCGACAGGCCATCAGCGGGCTGGAAGTGCTGGAGGCCGTAAAACAGCAGCAACCGGACCTGATCCTGATGGACGTGCACATGCCAGGGATGGATGGAATCGAAGCGACCCGGCGCCTGCGCACCACCCTGCCCGAATTGCCGATCATCGCACTCACGGCCAACGTAGTGCCGCGCGAACACCAGGCGCTGCAAAAGGCCGGCATCACCAAAATCATGTTCAAGCCCATCAACGAAGCGGAGCTGCTGGCGGCGGTAAAGCGTCACTGCAGCTCCCTTGCCAAAGGCCCTGTCGTTGCAACGACGGACGCTGCTGGCAGCGCGCTGGTCAGTCACAATGAGATTCTGCAGGAAATCCAGCAGCAGCTGGCCGCTTGCCAGCAAGGGGTTATGCGGCGCGACATCGCCAAGATGCGTCATCACGCCCACCAGCTGCTGGGCATCAGCGGACTCTGTGAATGGCCGGAGTTTGAAGCGCTTACCGCCGAGTTCCACCAGTGTGTGATTATCGGCAGCCCGCAGCGTGAACTCTGGCAGGCCTTCTGGCGTCTGCAACGCCTCAGCAGGCAGCCTCTGCCCGTGCCTGATACGGACCCGGTATAAAGGCTACCCCTGCCGCCGCAACGCCCGTATTAAAATTCGCGGTACACCGGATCCTTGGCAATCAGGCGCTGCAGGTCGTCGACAATGGCACGCAGCCGCTCCCGCCCGGCCCGATCGAACAGGTGCTCGTCAATTCCCTCCCCCGCCGCAGGCTCCTTGTCGTCCCCCTCCTGCAACACCAGGCAACGCAGGCGTATTGCTTCCAGTTCGGGATCGTGACGCAGCGGCATGCCGATATACAGATCCCAGCGCTGCTGCGTGGTGGTGCCATCGAGTACGCCCTGCAACAGTGCCAGCACCTCGGTGCGCGACGGTCGGTAGGTCGGTGCCCGGCCAAAATGAAGCGCCGCCGCCATCAGGCACAGAATAACCAGCGTTACAGCGAAGGCGGCCAGGAAAGCCACGGCTCAGTGCATCCGGTCCAGCGGGTACTGCTGCAACCTGGCGGCCGCCTGCAGCAGCGCATCGCGGTGCTGCTGCTCCAGTTTATCCATCTCCTGCCGGTAGCGCCGCTGCTGCGAGCGCTCCAGCGACTTCCATTCCTTCAGATAGGGAATATGCCGGGTGGCCTCGTAGTGGGTCGCAATGATTTCAAAGTCGGGATTGCGATGCAGCTCAGGCATCAGGTTGTCCAGCAGCACCTTCAGCCGGATAGCCCCTTCGGTCAGGGTCATTTTTTCGTCTTCCGACATCGCCCGGGCAATTACACGGATACTGTCGATCAGGTACTGACGCTGCTCCTGCACCTTTTTTTGTGCCTGCTCGTGCAGCGTCTCGCGCTCGCGTCGTTGCTGCCGGAGCCGCCTCAGGTGGATGACGATATACCCGGCCGATACCGCTATGATCACCAGGCCCAGACCCGTGGCCCAAAACATCACACTGTCACTCATCCACAAATACCACTTTGTTGGCCAATCCAGAATGCCCATTATCCATAATCGACCTTCGAAGCCCAGCGCGCAGCAAAAGGCTCGCACCTTCCCGCCTCAAAAGGCACCCACAAAAAAGCCCGTTAGCAGCAGCTAACGGGCTTTAAGGAAAGAGCTTGTCGTAGCGCCAGAGCGCCAAACGCAGGCTTCAGCCAGCGATGCCCACGAAATCGTACCGGGGAGCGGCTTCAGTCGGCTTCGCATTGATCTGCTGCATGCGGGCATTGCGCTGTTCGCGGGCCTGGGCCAAAACCTGGACTCCGGTTTTGCTCGGAGTTTGCGGGGAGGTTTCCAACCGTACGTTCAGATTTGCACTCATGCTCAGGCCTCCTGGGCTTTGGCTAGCTCACTGGCACTGTCCTGCGACGGGGCAATGGAGCCAGTTATCAAAATTGACTGGAGCCAGTATAGACACAAGCGTATAGCATGTAATGGAATATAATATTCTTTATTTAGGCCGAAAAGTAATATTAAAAATTTCAGAACTCCTCCGCCAAGGCCGTTCGCGCCTGGCTCCAACTGTTACAGGATGCTGGCGCTACGCCTGCACAATACCGCGCTCTATAGTAAGCGGGTCATCCTGGCCAGATGCAGTGATGCCGCTGTTGCCACCCTTACCGAGTACAGAGAGACCTGCCATGAACGCCCGGATCCTTGCGCCCCAGGCGCCCGCAACCGCCCCACTGCAAAGCTGGCACCAGCCTCACCCCGCCTTCACCTCGGGAAAGGATGCTCGCAGCAGCGAAAATGCGCTGCTGGTGCTGATGTATGGCAGCCTGGACAAGGCGGCCCGCTTCGACTGGCTCAATGCGGGCCGTACCCTGATCGACAAGACCTACCTGCGCATTCTCTGGGCAACGCAGGGGCTGGAGCCCACCGGCATCAGCTTCGATGAGCTGGCCTCGCGACTGGACGGTTTCATCCGTACTGAACTGCAGCCACGCTGGGACAGCCTCGCCGAGCTGGACCACGATGGCCGTCACGAGCTCGCCCAGCTTCTGCTGGAACAGCTTCAGGTCCAGGTATTCCAGAGCCCCGGGCAGCTGGAATCCGCCACCAGCGTGCTGTTTTTCCTGTGTCCGCAGTTGCCCGTATTCCTGTGCCGAGATGCGGCGAACACCGAAGCCGAAGCGGTCATCGACTACCCTGGCTGGCACCAGAGCTGCCGCCAGCGCCTGGCCCTGCTGCTGCCCCTGAGCTGCAGCAGCGCGCCTTCGGCCCGGTACGGCACTGCGCAGGAACAGCAACTGATCACCCGCCTGCTCGCCCAGAGCGACTGGTGGCCACGGCGCCTGCTGGCCGAACAGCACCCGCCCCACACACCCTGATCATCTCCGGCGAAAGCCAGCCCTTTATCAGCACCTGCGGGTGCTGTTTTTTTGCGCCCGCCAACCTGAAACCACAAAAAAGCCCGGGCTCCTTATGGGAACCCGGGCTTTTCCAATCCACTGATCGCAACCAGCGACCCATCACGAATCACGAATCACTAATCACTAATCACTAATCACTAATCACTAATCACTAATCACTAGATTATCGCTCGGTCAAACGGCGAATGCTCTGCAGGTTTTCCATGGTACTCAGGCACGCCTGAGCCACTTCGGTGCCCTTGTCGGTAAAGTGACGGTAAAAGAAATCATGGTGTGTGCCGTGCTCATGGAAATGATGTGGCGTCAGCACGACCGACATCACCGGCACTTCGGTCTCCAGCTGCACCTGCATCAGGCCTTCGATGACCGCTTGGGCCACGAACTCGTGGCGGTAAATACCGCCATCGACCACAAAGCCTGCCGCCACGATGGCACCGTAACGGCCACTCTTGGCAAGCAGCTTGGCCTGCAGGGGAATTTCGTAAGCGCCAGCAACGGTAAAGACTTCGACCTGGGAGGCAGCAAGGCCCCGGGACTCGCACTCGGCGACAAAGGCATCACGGGCCTGGCCCACGATGTCGCTGTGCCACTGCGCCTGAATAAAGGCAACGCGCTGGGCGCGGGTCTCATTGCTGAGCTTGGGAGGGTACGTCTGATTCATGGTTATCCTCGTTAACAGTCACCAGAATCAGGGCATGCGGAACCTGGATAGATGCCAGAAAACACCGATCAGCACCGCCTTGCGGCATGCCGATGCATTTTCAGACACTACCCTGCGGCGGGCGAATTACACCTGCCGCTGGAACCGTTCTCTTTCATCCGGACTATGACCGTCGGCTTCGGAGTTGCACCGAATCTGCTGACCCCGGTATAGCCCAAATCCTGCTGGATAACGGCTAAACCGGGCGCTCGCGGGCTTGGCAACGTATCGCCTTTACCGCCGGTGGGGACTTTCACCCCGCCCTGAGAACATATAAATGCTGCGAACAGCTCGCAGCAAGCGAGCTATCTTAAGCGTACTGCGGCCGTATGCCAAGCCCGCTGCACGCCCTTTTCAATACAGACAGCCTGTAGCCTTAACCAAATTCGCGGGCCATGCGCTCACGCTCTTCAGGCGTGTACTGTACCCGGCCAATGGGGACGAGGTCGTTGGTCGCCTCCCGAATGCGCTCAGCATCTTCAGCGGTAAAGCCGCCACACAGCTCGATCAGCTGCACGTGCTTGGTGAGCAGTTCCTGGGCCACCAGAATAGCCTCATCGACGCTCTGCACCCCTGACACCGCCATATCAAAAAGCGGCGTCTGAATACGGCCGTGGTGCTTGATGATCTCCAGATCCGGACCCTTAACGATAAAACCATATCGCGCCAATGCCATTGCGCTGCTCCTGTCTGAATGAACGGGGACTGATGCCTCATTAAAGCCCGCCCGGCGCCGGGGGGTTAGAGCCAGACTTTTTATAAAGGTAGGGCCACGGCCCGTTCGAATAATCCGAACAGGCAGCCCACAAGCGGCACACTCAAAAAAGGCCCCGGGATAAACCGGAGCCTTGTGCAACGCTGCAACCGCTACTTCAGACCGCTTTCTGGGCCAGGTAATGGCTGTAGATCGAGGCCAGCGCACAGGAGGCCAGCCGCGCCTCGGGCGGATCGGCGCGGGAGGTCAGGATAATCGGCACCCGGGCACCCAGCACCAGGCCCGCTGCGGTGGCGCTCATGAAATACACCATCTGCTTGAACATGCAGTTGCCGGTTTCGATATTGGGCACCAGCAGCAAATCGACATCGCCTGCCACCTGGCTGGTCATGCCCTTGAGATCGGCCGCATCGCGGGAGATGGCATTGTCAAACGCCATGGGACCTTCAATGATCGCATCCTGCATGCCACCGAGCGAGGCCAGCTTCACCAGTTCGCCGGCATCGACACTGGAGGGCATGGCGCGGTTCACTTCCTCGGTGCCGGACAGCAGCGCGACCTTGGGCTGCGTCATGCCTAGCGCATGCAACAGATCGATGGCATTGCGCAGGATATGCGCCTTGTCGACCACCGTGGGCTGCACGTTGATGACCGCATCGGTAATGCACAGCGGCCGCTCATGCCCGGGCACCGTCATGTGAAATACATGGCTCAGCCTGCGCGTGGTGCGCAGGCCGGCGTCACGGCTCAGCACCGCCTTTAGCAGGGTATCGGTATGCAGATGCCCCTTCATCAGGGAGTGGGCTTCACCCGCTGCGACTATGCCCGCCGCCACACGGGCCGCATCGGCTTCGGTCGCGACATCTTCCAGCCGGACAGATCTCAGGTCCCAGTCCAGCTCCTTCGCCAGCGCCTGAATCACTTCGGCATTGCCAACCAGTATGGGTTCGATCAGGCCTGCATCGGTGGCCATTTTCGCGCTTTCAAGGGACACCCGGTTCACCGGATTCACCACGGCGGTGACCACCCGGGGCAAGGCCCTGGCTTTTTCAAGCAGGTGGGAGGGGCACTCCACCGGAGTTTTGCTCAACATGGCAGCTCACCTTGATCCGTTGCACAGTTAGAGTATCGGGGGTGTTTGTACAGACGCCCGGGGCCCATGGGCCAGCCTCCGTCATGCTCTGCATGGTCACGCACTGCATTGTGGGCTGTATAAGACAGCACCCGGACGCAGAGGCCAGAAACAGGGGGACGGTTAAGCGCTTGTGCAAACGACGGGGAAACCGGCTGGTCTACCCGCAAGAATCAGAACCGAAGGCCGCAGCCTTCGGTGGGCCGGCCAGCATCCCGCGGGGGCATGCTGGCCGGGGTGTCACGTCCTGAGCCGTGCGGCTTAGACGTAGTCTTTGTACTTGTCGAGGTAGCGCACCGGCTTGGACAGTGCGTCACGGCGGAACGGGTCGCCCAGCTCGCGAGTACACATGATCTCGATAACGGTGGTCTTGCCTTCTTCCATCTGACGGGTGATGGCAGCCTGCAGAGTCGGACCGATATCTTCCAGCTTGTCGACGGTCACGCCTTCAGCGCCCATGGAACGTGCGATTTCCGCGAAGCTCGGGTTTTCCAGCTCACCGGCAACAAAGCGACGGTTGTAGAAATCCACCTGGTTTTTCTTCTCGGCGCCCCACTGGCGGTTATGGAAGACGATGGAGGTGACCGGGATGTTTTCACGTACACAGGTCAGGATTTCCATCATGGACATGCCCCAGGCACCGTCACCGGCGTAGGAGATGGCCGGACGGTTCGGCGCAGCCACCTTGGCACCAATGATGGTCGGCAGTGCGTAACCGCAGTTACCGAAGCTCATGGCCGCGAAGAAAGAACGCGGTTTTTCAAAGCGCAGGTAGCTGTTGGCAACGGAGTTGATGTTGCCGATATCGGTGGACACCATGACGTTTTCCGGCATGGCTTTTTCCAGCTCGCGCAGAACCTGACGCGGGTGCAGGAAGTTGCCTTCTTCGCCAGCCTGTTCGTTGATCATGTCCAGCGAGAATTCGTCTTTCTCGTGGATCCAGTCGTTCAGCTCGTTTTCCCAGTTGGCCTTTTCTGCAGCGATTTCTTCAGCGCGGGCAGACTTGGTCGCGACACAGGCAACGCTGGTGTTTTCCAGGCGCTGCAGCAGGTTGGTAGCCGCGGCCTTGGCATCGCCACAGATACCGACGGAGATCTTCTTGACCAGACCCAGCATCTTGGCATCGCAGTCGATCTGGATGACCTTGGCTTCCTTGGGCCAGTAGTCCAGGCCGTGCTGCGGCAGGGTACCGAACGGACCAAGGCGGGTACCCAGTGCAACAACAACGTCGGCGCGGGACAGCAGCTTCATCGCAGCTTTGGAGCCCTGGTAACCCAGGGGACCACACCACAGAGCGTGGGACGCCGGGAAGGAGTCGTTGTGCAGGTAGCTGTTTACAACAGGTGCGCCGAGGAACTCAGCCAGGGCCTGGCATTCACCCAGGGCGTCAGCCATGACCACACCACCACCGGAGATGATGACCGGGTTCTTGGCGCTGGCCAGCAGTTCAGCCGCTTCAGCCAGGCTCTGCTCGCCGCCGGCACCACGTTCAATGCGCATGGGCTGCGGGATTTCAACGTTGATATCGCCGTAGAAGAAGTCACGCGGGATGTTCAGCTGAGTCGGGCCGTTCTCGTGCATGGCACGGTCGAAGCAGCGTGCAGTCAGTTCCGCCATGCGGGCAGGGTTGGCCACGTGCCCCTGGTACTTGGTGATGGTTTCGAAGAACGGCAGCTGCTGCGCTTCCTGGAAGCCACCCAGACCGTTGGACATGGATCCGGTTTCCGGCGTGATGCAGACGACCGGGCTGTGCGCCCAGTACGCCGCTGCAATCGCAGTGACAAAGTTGGTGATACCAGGACCGTTCTGCGCGATGCAGACACCGTGACGACCGCTGACACGGGCATAGCCGTCGGCCATGTGGCCTGCGCCCTGCTCATGCACTACCGGGATAAAACGGATGCCTGCCGGCGTAAAGATATCCATGGCGTCCATAAAGGCTGAACCCATGATACCGAACATATCGGTAACGCCATTGGCGACCAAAGTTTCGACCATCGCCTCACTTGGAGTCATACGAGCCATATCAGTTTTCCTTTGCTTTGCTGTTGCAGACGACGGAACCGCCGCCGGCCGTTGGGTACTAGGTATTTTTATGTAGGTGGAGCCTTGTTTACTTTGTCCTGAACGGGACAAATTCTTTGCCCAGGGCATCTGCAACTTCCTTGCAGGCCACCTGGCCTGCATGGATGTTGAGGCCATTGGCAAGGTGCGCATCCCTTCGAATCGCCTCTTCCCACCCCAGGTCTGCCAGCGCCAGTATGTGCGGCAGGGTGGCGTTGTTCAGCGCCAGGGTGGAGGTTCTCGCCACCGCCCCCGGCATGTTGGCAACGCAGTAATGCACTACCTCATCAACGATATAGGTTGGATCTTCATGGGTGGTGGCGCGGGAGGTTTCGAAACAGCCGCCCTGGTCGATCGCCACATCCACCACCGCAGAACCCGGCTTCATGCGCTTGACCATTTCGGCGGTGACCAGCTTGGGCGCTGCGGCCCCGGGAATCAGCACACCGCCAATCACCAGGTCCGCCGAGAGCACATGCTCTTCCAGTGCCGCCTTGCTGGAGTAGACCGTCTGCACCTGGGTACCGAATTCCGACACCAGGCGGCGCAGCACATCGACGGAACGATCCAGCACCACCACCTGGGCGCCCAGGCCGAGCGCCATGCGCGCCGCGTTACTGCCCACCACACCGCCGCCGATAATGACGACCTTGGCGGTCTCGACACCGGGCACACCGCCAAGCAACATGCCGCATCCGCCGCGGGATTTCTCAAGGCAGGCGGCACCGGCCTGGATGGACATGCGACCGGCCACCTCGGACATGGGCGCCAGCAGTGGCAGCCCGCCGCGTTCGGATGTAACCGTTTCATAGGCGATGCAGGTAGCGCCACTGGCCAGCAGGTCATCGGTCTGGGCCAGGTCCGGCGCCAGGTGCAGATAGGTGAAAAGCAGCTGGCCGGAACGCAGTTGCTTGCGCTCCACCGCCAGGGGTTCCTTCACCTTGACGACCATTTCGGCCCGGGCAAACACATCTGCTGCCGTCGCTGCGATGCTTGCGCCGGCGGCGACATAGTCGACATCGGCAAAGCCAATGCCTGCGCCCGCCTGGGTTTCCACCAGTACCTGATGACCTCGGCTGGTCAGTTCCTGCACACTGGCCGGAACCATGCCTACGCGGTACTCGTGGTTCTTGATTTCCTTGGGAACTCCGATAAGCATTGTCAGCACTCCCGTCATTATTTTTGTGGTCGGTTGTGAGCCCACACCCAGTCTCTTGCCTGCGGTCTGGGTGCCTGTGATCAGAGGCTGAATGTTTCAGATCAGCTTGGTTGTAGATTAGGAGGGGGGAGCAATTGCAGGTAGAACCAGTTGCCGGACAAATGTTGCGCCAGACTGGCCCCACAGGCCCGGACAGAGCCAGACAGAAGCGTGAAACCCAGCCACGGCGGGCCTTCCAGGGAAGGCGGCAACTTTCAGGGAGGCTAGTAACCGGCTCAAAAACAGCCCGTTGAGCGCGATAAAAAAACGCAACAAACGGGCGCAGCCAGTGGAGAGCGGCGGGAAAGGCGGGAAAAAAACGCCTTTAAGTGATTATTCGAGACTAAAAATATTGGAACAGTGGGCTACTTTCAACAATCACAGCAGAGCCGGGTGCCGGGCTGCGCGGCAAAAGCAGGTTCCCAAGGCGACCGACAGAGCGCCGGCCGCAGGGGACGCAGGCGTCAGGTCATGTCCGAAATGAGTTCGGCCAGCGCCTTGATGCCAGGGCGAATACGCTCGGCACTGATGGAGGAATAGCCAAGACGGAAGAAGTTCAGTGGCGGCTCTTCGCCGGCAAAATGCAGGTCACCGGGCTCGATCAAAATGCCCCGGTCAGCCGCTTCCTTTTGCAGCAGACGCGCATCCAGTCCCGCGGGGCCCTCCACCCAGTAACAGGAGCCGCCAAAACTCGGTTTCTGGGATGAAGCCGGCAGGTATTCCGCCAGTGCCGCCCCCATTTCCTGCCAGCGCTCCTCGTAGGCCCGCATAATGGTCATGATCAGGGCATCGTGGTAGCCACGCTCCAGAAAGAGTGCCACCGAACGCTGGTTATTGGCCGCGGGGTGACGCAGCATAAGCCGGCGCAGGGCGCGCGCCTCGCGGATAAACGCGGCCGGCCCCACCAGGTAGCCCAGCCGAAGACCCGGTGCCAGCGTCTTGGAGAGGCTGCCAACGTAGAGCACCCGCCCGCTGCTATCCAGGCTCTTGAGCGCCGGGATGGGATTGGACTTGAAGTTGGTTTCGCTCTCGTAGTCATCCTCGATGATGATGAAGTCCTGTTCGTTGGCCCGCTTGAGTAGCTCGTAGCGCCGTTCTATCGGCATGGTTGCGGTCGTGGGGCACTGGTGACTCGGCGTCACGTAGAGGCAGTCCAGATCATTCAGGCAGTCATCCACGATCAGGCCATCGCCGTCGACCGCCAGTGGCCGTACCTGGGACGGGTTCAGCGTCGAGATATTGCGAATGTCCACATAGCCCGGGTCCTCCACCCCCATGATGCTGTCCTTGTCCAGCAGGAGACGGGCCAGCATGTACAGGGCCTGCTGCGCCCCCACGGTTACCAGTATCTCGTCAGCCGACGCCCAGACGCCGCGCCTTGGCAGCAGTCGGGTACGTACCTGCTCCACCAGCAGCGGATCATCATTGTCGAAACGATCCGAAGCCCAGTCCCGAATCGCCGGCACACTCACGGCATCACGGCAGCATTCGCGCCAGTTGTTGGTGGGAAACAGCGACGGGTCAAACTGGCCGTAGATAAACGGATAGGGGTATTTCTGCCAGTCCCGGGGCTTGCTCAGGTTCTGCTGAATCGACGGATACAGCTTGAGGCAGTTCGACCAGTCCGGTGCATTGCCTTCGACGGCGGCGACGGGGCTCTGCTTGATCACCACCTTGCCGTTCATGATGTCCGGATTCACATAATAACCACTGCGCTCGCGGGCAATCAGGTAACCATCGTCCAGCAGGTGTTCGTAGGCCAGCACCACGGTATTGCGGGCAATGTTGAGCTGCTTGGCCAGCTTGCGGCTCGAGGGCAGCGGCGTATCCAGGGGAATATTGCCGTTCAGAATCCCGGAGGCAATCTGTTCTCGCAGCTGTTGCTGCAGGCTGGCGGGCTTGTCGGGCGAAAGGTGAAAGAGTTGAAACATCCGCGGACCATACCTGTGGCCGACGTCGGTGGCTAAGTGCTACCGCCCAGACGCCGAGGATTATGAAACGATTCAAATAGCCGGGCCGGGCCCGGAGATCTCAGTATATCACTGATATTAAATGTGGTTCAGTCGCACTGCGGCGATACTACCGTGCTGCAAACGCAAAAACCCCATGGCCATGCCAGGCATGACCACGGGGTAGTAAAGGCAGGCCTGCCGCCAGGCGGACCTGCCACAGCCAATCAGGCGTTGGGCGCCAAACGGGCAAAGGCATTGTCCAGCGCATCGACCATCTGATCCAGCTCAGCCTGGGTGACGATCAGTGCCGGACTAAAGCACAGGGTGTTGTTGAGATGCTCGAAGCTGCGGTTGGTGCGGCCGATAATCACGCCCTGCTTCATGCAGTCGGCGGCAATGGCGATCGGCAGGCTTTCATCCACGGGTTCCTTGGTCTGGCGGTCTTTCACCAGCTCAAGGCCCGCGAACAGCCCCTTGCCGCGCACATCACCGATCACGTTGTACTTGTCGGCCAGCTGGTGCAGGCGTCCCATCAGGTATTCACCCATCTGGGTCGCATTTTCGAGCAGGTTTTCATCTTCGATGATCTTCATGTTCGCCAGCGCGGCCGCAGGGCCTGCGGTGCAGCCGCCAAAGGTGCTGATATCTCGGAAGTAGCCCATGCGATCGGACGGGTCATCCTTGAAGGCTTCAAACACTGCTTCGGTGGTCACGGTGCAGGAGATGGCGGCGTATCCGGATGCCACGCCCTTGGCCATGGTCACCATGTCCGGCTTGATGCCGTAGTGCTGATAGCCGAACCACTTGCCGGTACGCCCCAGACCGCACACAACTTCGTCGATGTGCAGCAGGATATCGTACTTTTTGCAGATTTCCTGGATCTTCTCCCAGTAACCCCGGGGCGGCGTTATAACACCGCCGCCAGCGGTAATGGGCTCCAGGCAGACAGCACCGATGGTATCGGGGCCTTCGGCCAGGATAACCTTTTCCATTTCCAGTGCCGCGCGCACGCCGTAGTCATCCACGTCACCGAACTGTGAGCGGTATTCGCTGCAGTGCGGGAATTCAACGAAGCCCGGCGTGAAAGGGCCGTACTGATTCTTGCGCTCGAACTGGCCGGTGGCACTCAGGGCGGTGATGGTGGTGCCGTGGTAGTCACGCTCACGAAACAGGATCTTGTGCTTCTTGCCACCGTATTTCTTGTGGGCAATCTGGCGCACGATCTTGAAGGCCTTCTCGTTGGCTTCGGAGCCCGAATTGGAGTAATAAACGCGGCTCATGCCCGGCATTTTTTCAATCAGCTTTTCGGCAAACTGCGCCGCGGGTATGTTGCCGGCAGACTGGGCGAAGTAGTTCATTTTCACCAGCTGGTCGCGCACCGCATCGGCGATGGACTCACGGCCATAGCCCACGTTCACCGTCCAGACGGCACCGGACACCATGTCCAGGTATTCATTGCCCTTGGCATCCCATACACGCATGCCCTTGCCTTCCACGATCACCATCGGATCGTTCTGCTCGAACGGCTTGTGCTGGGTAAGGTGATGCCATACATGGTTGCGATCGCTGGCGACCACGGCGGCTGCGTCAAACTCGTTTACATCGTGCTTCATGATGTACACCCCCTGTCTGTGTGGAGTAGTTCTTGTGCGAACGGGCAGGAGGCTGAGTCCTGTTGACGCCTGCGGACATATCCTGCAGGCGTCAACAGGGCAAGCTCCGGACACCAATTTCCTGTTGATGCCTATCAAGCTAAATTTATCCCCGGAGTCGGGCTAGAACCAGTTGTTCGCCACCTATGATGCCAGCCCGCCACAGCTGGTCCGTCTCTGGAAAATAACTGCCCCCAGGCGCAAAAGCCCCCTGACAAGGGTACGAAACTGGACCGACCCCCAACACCCGGCTGGCTCTAGTGAGCACGGGGATTGCGGCTCACTATGTCATGGCTAGCCTGTATAACCTGCGTTGCGGAAAAATGAGCATGATTCAGTGTTACATCAATGGCCAGGCCACCGGGATACCCGAAGGTCAGAGTCTCACCGACCTTGTCGAGCATCTTGGCCTCAGCGGGCGACGCCTGGCGATCGAGCTGAACGCCGAGATCGTGCCGCGCGCAGCACATGCAACGGTGTTGCTCAATAACAACGATCGCGTGGAGATTGTCCACGCCATTGGCGGAGGCTGAAACACCGCCAGGACTACTTCTGTTAAGGGAGTCTGCCAAGATGCACGACCCGGAAGACGAATCTGATCGCTTTACCATCGACGGCCAGCTGTTCGACTCGCGCCTGCTGCTCGACATAGGCCACTATCGAGACCCGCAGCGCGCCCTGGTCGCCGCCAGGGCCAGTGGCGCCGAGATCATCAGCGTGTCGGTGCGGCGCAACAACCTGGGGCAGCGCAGCAAGGAAGCCAACCTGCTCGATACGCTCTCACCCGACGAATTCATGATTCTGCCCGCCAGTTCGGGCTGCTACACGGCGGAGGATGCCATCGAGTGCTGCCGGCAAGCCCGGGATCTGCTGCAGGGCCAGTCGCTGGTTCAGCTGGAAGTACTCGGTGACGAGCAGACGCTCTACCCCGATATTTCGGCAACCCTGAGCGCGGCCCAGGTCCTGATCAATGAAGGCTTTCGGCTGATCGTGTACTGCAATGACGACCCGGTGATCGCCAGACGCCTGGAGGCCATGGGGGCAGCAGCCCTGATGCCCATGGGAGCCCCGCCGGACTCGCGCCTGACGCAATACAACCCCGGCAACCTGCGCCGGCTCATCGACCAGGCCTGCATACCGGTGCTGCTCGGCGGCATCAGCAGCGCCTCGGATGCGGCACAGGCAATGGAACTGGGGTGCGACGCCGTCGTAATAAACAGGGCCATTGCCCATGCCCAGGAGCCGGTGTTGATGGCCCAGGCCATGCGCTTCGCCGTACAGGCCGGGCGCCTGGGCTATCTGGCCGACTGAGTGAGCCCCCGCGCCAGTGTCAGGCGCTGCTTGGCTACCGATAGATCGCTCATTGGGCGGGTACGACGCGAGGCGTGATAGACCTCGTTAAAGACTTCGAAATAGGCGTCCAGCACCTCGGCGCTGTGTGCATCTCCAATCTGCTCCAGCAACGCGGCCGCCACTTCACAGGTGCAGAGGTGGTGATCTTCGGCCTGGGTGCGCAGGTCGTAGCGCGTCTGGCGCAAGGTTCGCGGCTCGATGACCGGTACCTGATCCAGATAGCGGCTGTGGCGGAACATCCGCCGCGCCTGACGCCAGGTACCGTCCAGGATAATAAACACCGGCTCGCGCCCTGGCTTGGGCTCGAATTCAACCATGCGCGGCGCATAATCCGGTGCCGACGGGAACACCAGGTAAGGGTCCATGGCAGGATTGGCCAGCTGCAGCAGCAGCTCAGACTCGGGTTCCGTCCGGCTCCATTGAAAGGTACGCGACTGGGCTATGGTATCCAGAATCAGGCGCCCGGTATTGGTGGGCTTGTAGACTTCATTGCGGTGGGTCAGCAGCCAGAAACGCGCCCTGGCCTCTACCTGTACGCGGAATTCACAGATACAGCGCAACTGCGGCAACAAACAGCGATCACAGCGGGCGATTTTTGAGCCGCGGGCAACAAAGGGTTTGCGCGGCGGCGCGGATAAAAAGGACATTCGGGAAACCGGTTCGGATACGGGCAAGGATCAGGGGCGGGATAATACCGCGATCAGCCCTGCCATGCACAGCCGCCAGTCCCCCGCGGGACTCGCCAAGATGAGAGCACCTACTGCAGCGTCTGGCTGGCGGGCGTTTTCGTAACAAACAACTGCGCCGGGGCGCCCCAGTCCAGCGACTGACAGCCCCGGTGCAACAAATGCAGTACCTGATGCAGCTCGGCATAGTTGAGCACGCTGACCGCAACGGCCTGGTCGCTGTCACCGGTAAAGAAACTCAGCTGATAGCGCCCATCGCGAAAGCTGACATCAAGACGCTGTAGTACCGCCGCCTGTGAGCGGGTCTGCAAAGGGGCTTCATGCACCTGCAGCGTCTCACGCGCCTGCTCATGCTCAAACTGCGCCATGGCCTCCCGGTGTTCCACCGGGCTGCGGCTGACCTGCCTTGAGGTCTGGCCCACCAGTTTGTCTGACGCCCCCAGAATGCGCAGACACAGGCGCCGCGTTAGCCAGAAATCAATCCGCAGCTGGCCATTGTTCATGTTGCCAATCAGCCGGATGCGATCCTCGGTCTGGTCGTACTGAAAGGTGAAAGATCCAATATTTATCATGCTCCCACCCTACCCCCAACGTTGCAAAGCGGTCAACATCGGCCCCCAGTGAGACTTCACGGGTCCCGTTAAGGGCAAAAAACGTGCAGCTGAAAGCCCTCTGCCGACCAACAGCCGTCACGCCACACCAAGACAAAGAAACCAATAAATTCAACATGTTATATATTGATGTTTGACAGGATTCCAGCACCTACTCTAGTATCGGTGCCATCCAAACAAACGTATGAATCGCGCTGGAGGCAACAGGATGCTACATCGGTACGGACACGCACCTGTTTATCCTGGCGCCATCAATCCGCCCGCTGAGCCTCGCAGTCGCAGCCCGGTAACGCGCCCGGGCCCGGTACTGCGCGGGGTCGCCGTTGTGCTTCTGGTACTGACAATACTGCTCGCCGATGCCCTGACACTGGCGCCCCGGGCCGCAACCCAGGAGCCTCTACTCCTTGGCATACTGCCAAGACGCAACCCGACTCTGACGACCGAGCTGTTCAGCCCCCTGGTAAACTACCTCAGCACCTCACTCGGGCGCGAGATACAGCTGGTGACATCCAGGGACTTCAAGTCCTTCCTGCAGGACGTAAAGGATGGCCGTTTCGATATAGTGCACTATAACCAGTTTCATTATGTGCGCTCATCGGCCCAGTACCGCGTCATCGCCCACAACGAGGAATTCGACCGCAGCACGGTCGCAGGTGCGCTCTACGTCAAGCACGATAGCGGCATCAGCCGAGTCGAACAGCTGCGCGGCAAGAGAATTATATTTGGCGGCGGCGAAGATGCCATGATGAGTTATATACTGCCGCGTTACCTGCTGTTGCAGGCCGGACTGCAGCCCGGTGACTACCAGGAAGTCTTTGCCAAGAGCCCACCCAACTCGCTAATTGCGCTTTACTACGACGAAGCTCAGGCAAGCGGTGCAGGTGATATCCTGATCGATTTGACAGTGGTCAAGGACAGCGTGGACACCAGCCAGCTGACTCACCTGGCAGTCACCGAACAGCTGTTGCACCTGCCCTGGGCAGTACGCCGCACCATGGAGGATGAAGATGCGGCACGAATTCAGTCCCTGCTCGTCGGTCTCGAAGCCAGCCAGGAGGGTCTGGCTATCCTTGAGAAGGCCCAGATGAGCGGTATGGGAATTGCCAATGACGACAGTTACGCCCCCCACAGGCGCATCATCGATCAGGTCATGCCCAGCCAGGATCGTCATTGACGACGGAGCACCCTAGTGCGTTTAGCCTCCAGGTTCATTCTCATCGTCAGCGGTATCCTGTCGGTGACGCTCGCCCTCAATGCTTACTACTTTATCCACAGCCAGAGCCAGCTCCTGGAACAACAGCTCAATGAGCGTGGACGGGTTCTCGGACACCTGATCGCACTGATCAGCCCCGATGCCATGCTCAGCTTCGATTTTCTCACCCTTAACGAATACGCCCGTGAAGTGTCGCGCCAACGCGATGTCGTCTATGGCGTCATCGTCAACGACAAGGGCACCCCTCTCACCTCCTTTTTCAACGAGCAGGACCCCCGGGTACTGGATGCGCTGCAGGCCCTGGGGCTCGACAAGGAAACGGCACCACTGACGCCACCGAAAACCGCGCGCCTGGTCGCACGACTGTCATCCAGCCTGTATGACCTGCTGCCCATGGAGTTTCCCATCAGCCATGGCGAGCGCCCGCTGGGCCAGCTCAAGGTCGGCATCAGCCGCGAACAGCTGCATGCCCAGACCCAGAAGCAACTGCTGATTCAGAGCTCGATTTACGGCCTGATTATCCTGTTCCTGTGCAGTGCCATCTTCTGGGTATTCCGCTACAACGTCATGGGCCCGGTCAATCGCCTGATGAACGCCTCACGCAACGCCGGCCAGGGCGAGCTGGAGGAAGTCACCGTCACCTCCCGGGACGAGCTCGGCAGTCTGGCGGAAACGTTCAATGCCATGGTGCACGCCATCCGTGAAGAACAGGCCAAGCTTCACTATCAGGCCAACTACGATGCCCTCACGGCACTGCCGAACCGCATGATGGCCATTGACCGGCTGGACCACGAGCTGCGCCTGGCCAGACGCCACAACGAACTGGTGGCGGTGATTTTTATCGACCTGGATAACTTCAAGGTCGTTAACGACACCATGGGCCACGCCGCAGGCGACGAGCTGCTGGCCATGCTCGGCGCGCGCCTGCTGTCCCGCCTGCGGGATGTCGACACCCTGGCGCGCCTGGGCGGCGATGAGTTTCTGGTGCTGTTGCCACGGGTACAGGACATCGACGAGGTCAAGCAGATCGCCACCCGGCTGCTGGAGGCCACATCCGAGCGCCTGCTGGTGCACGGCCGCGAAGTCATCGTGCACTGCAGTATCGGTATCGCGCTCTATCCGGACGACGGCATCAGCGCCGAAGAACTGATGGCCAACGCCGACAACGCCATGTATCAGGCCAAGACACCTGCCCACCTGCCTATCTGTTTCTTCACCCAGGAAATGAACGTGCGTGTGCGCGAGCGCCTGCAGCTTGAACAGGACCTGCACCTGGCTGTTGAGCGCGGCGAGCTGGAACTCTATTTCCAGCCCATCGTCCAGTCCGGCCAGTGCCAGCCTGTCGGTGCTGAAGTCCTGCTGCGCTGGCAGCATCCGCAGAACGGCATTATCAGCCCGGCCACCTTTATACCGCTGGCCGAGGCTTCCGGGCTGATTGTTACCATCGGCGACTGGGTACTGCGACAGGCCTGCTCCTGGCTGCGGCACTGGCTTGATCTGGGCCTGACCCCTGGCCCCCTGGCGATCAATATTTCCCGCCTGCAGCTGCAGGACCGGCTGGTGACAGTGATCCGCGACCTGGCCTCGGAGTACCGCATTGCGACGCACATGCTCGAACTGGAAATGACGGAGAATATTCTGCTCGACGATCATGTGCAGGTCAGCAAGACCCTGGATCAGCTCCAGGCCATGGGAATCAAACTCAGCCTGGATGACTTTGGCACCGGCTACTCCTCCCTCAGCTACCTGAGGCGCTTTTCCTTCGATGCCCTCAAGATCGACCGCAGCTTTATCCAGGGGCTGCCGCAGGACCAGGACGGCTGCGCCCTTATCGGCGCCATCGTGGTGATGGCTCACCGGCTGGGCTTGCGCGTGGTCGCCGAAGGGGTGGAAACCGTCGAGCAGCGCGATTTCCTGCGCCAGCAGGGCTGTGATTTTCTGCAGGGCTACCTGCTGGGCAGGCCCATGACAGCCAGCGCCTACCAGGCAACCCTGCCCTGCTTTTCAGCTGCGAACGAGTAACGACAAGGAGATGTAAGTCAGCATGCAGCAACCCGCCCATTCGCCTGCAGTATTGCGTGCCAGAGCAGCTCGCAAAGAGACGCTGAGCGCTGCGACCAAACCGCTTCTTTGTGCCGCAGTGGTGGTGGTGTTTGTCGTCTGGGCACACCTGGGTTCGGGCCTTGCGATCTTCTCCCATCAAGCACGCACGGAACCCGGCTGGGAGGAGTTTCGTCGCAACTACCAGGTCGACAGCTTTGGTCGCGATGGCTATTTTGTCCGCGCTGTGCAGAACGGCTATAACCTGACCCACCAGACACCCGACTATGCCTGGCGCTTTACCCGCAAAACGGCCACCGATCCAGACAACAGCTGCAGCAGCTGCCACAGCAATGAAGACCTGGCCTACGCGCTGGTGAATGGCGACCGTTTCGTTCCCGAACTCGACCGGCGCATTTCCTTCGAAGAAAGCGTGATGCGCTGTTACGCCAAGCACCTGGACGGCTTTGTGCCGACAATTTACGACCCCGCGGTACGGGACGTACGCATCTTTGCACGCATGGTGGCCCATCACCTGCAATTGGGCGAAGGCAGCCTGGGAGGAACCCCCTGATGCAGCTCTCCCCCGTCGCCATAAAATCTATCCTGCTCGCACTGCTACTCGCCGGGCTCGCGGGGCTCTATGGCATTGCCCAAGGCTATCATGCCGAACGGGCACAGATTCGCCAGAATGCAGTGACGCTCACCCCTGGCTGCCAGGCCAAGCTCGATGGCTACAACCTGAAGCCCGGCGACTATTACATCTCCCCCTACATCGAACGGAAAACCGGACAGCAGGTGCTGAAACAGGGGTATAGCCCGGAGGATGTGCGGGCCATTCAGCGCGGCTGCAATATTATCGACGACCTCCAGGGGCAGCACGCCGCAGACAACCGCCAGGAGCGCTGGAATTCGACCCGTTTTGTACGCGGCAACCAGACCAGCTGTGATCACTGCCACCAGGGCATCGGCGACAAGCAGAGTCCCGATGGCACTCCTCAGGTCGGCTCCCTGAGCCTGGGGGCATCCTGGGTCATGGCGGACATGTACGATCGTTTCACCGGCATCCTGCTGCCCTACGAACTGCGCCAGATGCAGTGTTACATCAACTCATCCAACGGTTTCAAACCCAATATCGCCGACGACCTGGTCAGCGATGTCACCGCCTACAGCCGCTTTCTGTCCGCCGCGCTGGACCTTCGCATCGGCAACCGCTACCCCGAGCAGGGCATCGATGAAGTCACAGCCTCCATGACCGACAAGCGTGGCGACGATTACGTGCGCGGCCAGTCCCTCTTTCGTGACAAGTGCGCCGCCTGTCACGGCCAGCAAGGACTGGGGACTGTTGTGGACAACCAGGTACTGGCCCCCGCCGTGGCGGGCCCCAATGCCTTCAACCTGCAGTCGCGCAACAACTTCTCCTTCGTGTCCACCATTCTGCCGGGCTTTATCTGCCGCAACATGCCCCTGGGCCAGGAGGGTACCCTTGAGCCCCAGGAATGCCGCGACATTGCCTTTTACATCAGCAACCTGCCAAGGCCTGCCGGTGACAAGCAGGGCCCCCTGGCCGCCGCCTGGCAGCAGCTGATGATGCTTGTCATGCCGCCCCTGGTGGCTGCCGTTGAAAACCTCCACGCCAACAAGCCGTAATCCAAGGATCAAGCATGCACGCCTCCCTGATGACCCGCGGCAAAGACTACGCTATCGGCAACAGCCTGCTAGTCGGTCTCACTCTGGCGGTGGTGGTCCTGCCCCAGGCCATCGCCTTTTCGACCACCCTGGCGGGGCTGCCCCCCTACTTTGGCATCTACGCCGCCATCTGGGGTGTGCTGTTCACGGCCCTGCTGAACCCCTCGCGAATATTCCACGGCGGCCCCAACAGTGCCATGTCAGCGGTGATCGGTGTCACCCTGCTGCCCGTGGCACCGCAGTTTGGCAATGACTATATTGGCTATGCCCTGAGCCTGATTCTGATGGCCGGCGTGTTTCAGCTGCTCTTCCTGCTGATTCCGCCCCTGGGGCGCATGCTGGACTTTCTCAGTGAGCCCGTGATCAACGGCATGATCTGTGGCATTGGCCTGTTTCTGATTTTCAAGTCCTTCGCCGGCTTCGCCGGCCTGCCGATCAATACCGAGGCGGAGTGGCCGCTGTGGATTGCCTGGCAGACCTTCCTGGCGATGCTCGAAATCGGCAACATGCACGCCATCCATATCGGCCTGGCCACACTCGTTGTCACGATACTGGCGCGGCAGTTTCAGCCACTGCGAAATGCAGCCATCCTGCTGGGGATTATCGCCGGCACCCTGTTGTCGGAATACCTCAACGCCCGCTACGGGCTGGAAAACACCCTGATCGAACAGACCGCTGACATGTCCGCCATCGGTTTCATTTTTCCATCCATCCCGCTGTTCACCCAGGAAGCCATGCCGGATTTGATCAGCATTATTCCCGGCGCCATTACCCTGGCACTGCTGGGGCTGTTCCAGACGGTCGCTGCCATGCGGCGCATGAACCGCAAGCAGGGTCATTACATCAGCGCCCGCCACGGTATCTTTGCCGACAGCCTGTGCAACTGCCTGCTGCCCTTTATTTCATCGCTGCCTAGCTGCGCCTCCTTCAATCGCATGTGGCTGATGCATGCCATGGGCGCCGTCAGTCGGCTGGCAGCGGTGTTTTCAGGCATGATTCTGCTGTTGCTGGTGCTGTTTTTCTCCGACCTGATCGCGATCATTCCCATCCCTGCCATGGCCGCCACCATCATGATCGTGGGGGCCAACATGATTAAGTGGTCGGACATCAAGCCCCACTGTCACAACCTGCCCGAGGGCATCGTGTTCGCGGCCTCATTTATCTCGGTACACATCTTCGGACTCTTTGGTGCGGTTATCTGCGGGTCTCTGCTGGCACTGGCTTACGCGAAGTGGGAAAAGGCGCACCCCAACGTATCACTGGAGGGTAATATTCTGCGTATCAAGGGAAATATCTATTACGGTTCCTTGCCCGTGATCGAGTCTCTGTTCCACAAGGCGGTAAAGCAGGTGGATGAGCTGGTCGTCGATTTCTCGGCCGTGCACCATATAGACCCGGAAGGTGTGCGCTGGCTGGCCGAGCTGAGAAGCCATGAAAAGGTGCGTTTCATGGACAGGCGCAGCGGAATGGACAGGCGTACGGGCAAGCGCGTCAAGCACAGCAAAACCGACAGGCGGCAGCGGCGCGTGCTATGACCGGCCTGCCCAGGCCGGTCGGGGGTATTGGCTGGATACTGAGGCGGCCTCAGCCGCCGGTCATGTTCATGAAGCGGACGATTTGCACATCCCCTTCGTTGCTGAAGTGGTGGCGCTCCGGCTTGTGCTGAATAGCATCCACAATCGCTGCCTTGAGTCGTTCGGTATCCCCAGGGTAGCGGCGCAGCAGCGCCTTCAGATCCAGCGAATCCTCATTGCCCAGGCATAACAGCAGGCGCCCTTCCACCGTCACCCGTACCCGATTGCAGTCACCGCAAAAATTGTGACTGTGGGGCGAAATAAAGCCGACACGGCTGTCACTGTCCGCCATACGCCAGTATTTCGAGGGCCCGCCACTGTTTTCGGTGGTCGGCAGTAACGGGTAGTGCGGTTCAATCAGGGCCCTGACATCGTCACTGGAACAAAACGTCTCGGCCCGGTCGTGCTCGGAAATCTGCCCCAGCGGCATCTCCTCGATAAAGCTGATATCCAGGGAACGGTCCCGAGCATAGGTCACCAGGTCCTTGACCTCATCGTCGTTGCGCCCCTTGAGCACCACGGCATTGAGCTTGATGCGCTCAAACCCTGCTTCCCGGGCAGCTTCAATACCATCCAGCACCTGATCCAGACGCCCGGTGCGGGTAAGCCGCAGAAAGCGATCAGGCTGCAGGCTGTCGAGGCTAATGTTCAGGCGATTTACGCCGGAATCCGCCAGCTGAGTTGCGTAGCGACGTAACTGTGAACCGTTGGTCGTGACACAAAATTCCCGCAAGCCATTCAGCTTGCCAATACCGTCAAACAGGCTGATGACATCCCGCCGCACCAAAGGCTCTCCACCGGTAAGGCGAATCTTGTGTACACCCAATTCGGTAAAAGCCCGGGCTATGCTCTGGATCTCTTCGAGCGTCAGCACCTGCTGGCGCGGCAGAAACGTCATGTCTTCGCCCATGCAGTAGACACAGCGAAAATCACAACGATCTGTCACCGACATCCGTACATAGGTAATCTGGCGTCCGAAAGGGTCAACCAATTGCTCATTCGCCACAGGGCACCTCGTGGTCATCTTCTTGTCATTGTCGTCAGCCAGGCTATCCGTCCGTATCCACAGGGCCGGCAGAGTCGCAGCTACGATAGCACGTTGTACAGACGCTGTCCGGTACTAGAAGCGACACCAAGGCAGAGATTTCTGGCATAAAAACCACTGTAAATGAAAGGGTAAAAACACAGATATGCCACATACGAAAAAGCCCCGACCGAAGGTCGAGGCTTTTTTGTTTGAATAAATGCTTGGCGATGACCTACTTGGTATGCCCCTTGGGTACTCACAATGCACTACCATCGGCGATACCGCGTTGATGTGCAGGGACGCACGAATGCCGCGAGAGCAGGGATACTCGGGAGCGGCCGCTACTGGGCGCGTGCTGCGGATAAAGAGCGGATGGGATCAGGAACCTGATGCACAATTTTGATCCTGCGTTATTGCCCGGCCTTTTTAACCGGCCCACAACGGAAACCCCGGCCTCTGCGAGACCGGGGTTTCCGTTATTAAATCTTGGCGCCTCGGCGCTGCGCTTGAGCCGTCCCGCGGGCCCATAGGCCGCGGTCGTCAAAACGGGTCAAAGCTGCGCTTCGACAAGTCCCGTTTTGACCCTACTATCACATGGCAAGGCGGCCGCCAGCGGCGCTGTTTACCTGCCCCATGTGAGGGTCATCGCCAGCGTCGATCCACAACGGAAAAACCCCGGCCTCTGCGAGACCGGGGTTTCCGTTATTAAATGCTTGGCGATGACCTACTCTCACATGGGGAAACCCCACACTACCATCGGCGATACCGCGTTTCACTACTGAGTTCGGGATGGGATCAGGTGGTTCCACAGCTCTATTGTCGCCAAGCAAAACTTGTACAATATGGATTCTGGTAATGATCAGAGTTCTCTGTTCACTACGTGCCTTAATTCGAGGGTGCGCGCTTTTTTGAAAGCGCGCGATGTCTGTCTGAAGCACAAGCTCTTGCCAATGCTTAAAATCTTGTCTCTCGTGCTTTTCGCCAGCTGCTTTCGTCAGCCGGCAACCAAACGCCTTGGGCGTTATATGGTCAAGCCTCACGGGCAATTAGTACGGGTTAGCTCAACGCCTCGCAGCGCTTACACACCCCGCCTATCAACGTCTTAGTCTTAAACGGCCCTTTAGGGGACTCAAGGTCCCAGTGAGATCTCATCTTGAAGGGGGCTTCCCGCTTAGATGCTTTCAGCGGTTATCCCGTCCGAACGTAGCTACCCGGCAATGCCACTGGCGTGACAACCGGAACACCAGAGGTTCGTTCACTCCGGTCCTCTCGTACTAGGAGCAACTCTTCTCAAATCTCAAACGCCCACGGCAGATAGGGACCGAACTGTCTCACGACGTTCTAAACCCAGCTCGCGTACCACTTTAAATGGCGAACAGCCATACCCTTGGGACCGGCTTCAGCCCCAGGATGTGATGAGCCGACATCGAGGTGCCAAACACCGCCGTCGATGTGAACTCTTGGGCGGTATCAGCCTGTTATCCCCGGAGTACCTTTTATCCGTTGAGAGCGATGGCCCTTCCATACAGAACCACCGGATCACTAGAACCTACTTTCGTACCTGCTCCACGTCAGTGTCGCAGTCAAGCACCCTTATACTCTTGCGCTCATTGCATGATTTCCGACCATGCTGAGGGTACCTTCGTGCTCCTCCGTTACTCTTTGGGGAGGAGACCGCCCCAGTCAAACTACCCACCACACAATGTCCTCGAACCGGATCACGGTCCAGAGTTAGAACCTCAACAGTGCCAGGCTGGTATTTCAAGATTGGCTCCACGCAGACTGGCGTCCACGCTTCAAAGCCTCCCAGCTATCCTACACAAGCAATGTCAAAGTCCACTGTGAAGCTATAGTAAAGGTTCACGGGGTCTTTCCGTCTAGCCGCGGGTAAACTGCATCTTAACAGCTATTTCAATTTCACTGAGTCTCGGGTGGAGACAGTGTGGCCATCGTTACGCCATTCGTGCAGGTCGGAACTTACCCGACAAGGAATTTCGCTACCTTAGGACCGTTATAGTTACGGCCGCCGTTTACCGGGGCTTCGATCAAGAGCTTCGCTTGCGCTAACCCCATCAATTAACCTTCCGGCACCGGGCAGGCGTCACACCCTATACGTCCACTTTCGTGTTTGCAGAGTGCTGTGTTTTTAAAAACAGTCGCAGCCACCTGGTATCTTCGACTCCCAACAGCTCGCCCCGCAAGGGGGTCACCATCAGGAGCGTGCCTTCTCCCGAAGTTACGGCACCATTTTGCCTAGTTCCTTCACCCGAGTTCTCTCAAGCGCCTTGGTATTCTCTACCTGACCACCTGTGTCGGTTTTGGGTACGGTCAGCAGTAACCTGAAGCTTAGAGGCTTTTCCTGGAAGCGTGGCATCAACGACTTCAGTCCACATGGGACCTCGTCATCAGATCTCAGTCTTAGGGGACCGGATTTGCCTAATCCCCCAACCTACATCCTTAAACGCAGACAACCAACGCTGCGCTCGCCTAGCCTTCTCCGTCCCCTCATCGCAGTTACTGCCGGTGCAGGAATATTAACCTGCTTCCCATCGACTACGCATTTCTGCCTCGCCTTAGGGGCCGACTCACCCTACCTCGAATAGCGTTGGATAGGAAACCTTGGTCTTCCGGCGTGGAGGTTTTTCACCCCCATTATCGTTACTCATGTCAGCATTCGCACTTCTGATACCTCCAGGATGCCTCACAGCTTTCCCTTCAACGGCTTACAGAACGCTCCTCTACCATGCCATAAATGGCATCCACAGCTTCGGTGTATCACTTAGCCCCGTTATATCTTCCGCGCAGGCCGACTCGACTAGTGAGCTATTACGCTTTCTTTAAAGGGTGGCTGCTGCTTCTAAGCCAACCTCCTAGCTGTCTGAGCCTTCCCACATCGTTTCCCACTTAGTGATAACTTTGGGACCTTAGCTGGTGGTCTGGGTTGTTGCCCTTTTCACGACGGACGTTAGCACCCGCCGTGTGTCTCCCATGATTGCACTCACCGGTATTCGGAGTTTGCATCGGGTTGGTAAGTCGGGATGACCCCCTAGCCGAAACAGTGCTCTACCCCCGGTGGTGAGACATGAGGCGCTACCTAAATAGCTTTCGAGGAGAACCAGCTATCTCCGGGCTTGATTAGCCTTTCACTCCGATCCACAGGTCATCCGCTAACTTTTCAACGGTAGTCGGTTCGGTCCTCCAGTTGATGTTACTCAACCTTCAACCTGCCCATGGATAGATCGCCCGGTTTCGGGTCTAATCCCAGCAACAACTAAACGCCCTATTAAGACTCGGTTTCCCTACGGCTCCCTAAACGGTTAACCTTGCTACTGAAATTAAGTCGCTGACCCATTATACAAAAGGTACGCAGTCACGGTCTCAAGAACCGCTCCCACTGCTTGTACGTACACGGTTTCAGGGTCTATTTCACTCCCCTCACAGGGGTTCTTTTCGCCTTTCCTCACGGTACTGGTTCACTATCGGTCAGTCAGGAGTATTTAGCCTTGGAGGATGGTCCCCCCATGTTCAGACAGGATAACACGTGTCCCGTCCTACTCGATTTCATTGATAAGGCGCTTTCGCATACGGGGCTATCACCCACTATGGCGGCACTTTCCAGGGCCTTCTGCTAACACCAAACCAACTTAAGGGCTAGTCCCCGTTCGCTCGCCGCTACTAAGGGAATCTCAATTGATTTCTTTTCCTTCGGGTACTTAGATGTTTCAGTTCCCCGAGTTCGCCTCTTAAAGCCTATGTATTCAGCTAAAAGATACCCAGCAAGCTGGGTGGGTTTCCCCATTCAGATATCTCCGGATCAAAGGTTGTTTGCCACCTCCCCGAAGCTTTTCGCAGGCTACCACGTCTTTCATCGCCTCTGACTGCCAAGGCATCCACCGTGCACGCTTCGTCACTTGACCATATAACCCGAAGGCGTCTGGTAAGGACGAGAGTTCGATAAGATTTTTCGCCATTGGCGCTTGTACTACAGTACAAGACATATCTCGAATTAATTCGAATCCATATTGTTAAAGAGCGATAAAGCGAGCTTGAAGCATTGAGCTTTAAGCCGACAGCTTTAAGCGATAAATTTAAAACCCTCAGGGCTTTAAACGTATGGCTTACAGCTTTCGTTGATCAGGTAATTCCACACCATCACGTAATGGTGGAGCTATGCGGGATCGAACCGCAGACCTCCTGCGTGCAAAGCAGGCGCTCTCCCAGCTGAGCTATAGCCCCGGAACTTTTCCCGGCACAGAAAGTAACCAGGTAACAGTATCAACCGCGCTTGATTGGCTGTGATGTCAGCGTGGACTTGAACCACTGACCTCACCCCCTTTCTTTACTATAAAGAGTGGGGTGCGCTCTAACCAGCTGAGCTACTATCAATCACTCTGACGAATAATTGGTAGGCCTGAGTGGACTTGAACCACCGACCTCACCCTTATCAGGGGTGCGCTCTAACCAGCTGAGCTACAAGCCTACATCATCAAGCTTCTAACCTGACTGAAAGATCGACCTCACCCGCTCTTTATTCAAAAGCCGGGGGCGCGCTCTAACCAGCCGAGCTACAAGCTCTTTATCCACAGGTTATCCCCGCGAATAGTTCGCTCTCTTTAACGTTTGATCAGGTAATTCGTGTGGACGCTATGCCAGAACAAGCCATGTCGTTTAAGGAGGTGATCCAGCCGCAGGTTCCCCTACGGCTACCTTGTTACGACTTCACCCCAGTCATGGACCACACCGTGGTAACCGTCCTCCCGAAGGTTAGACTAGCTACTTCTGGTGCAACCCACTCCCATGGTGTGACGGGCGGTGTGTACAAGGCCCGGGAACGTATTCACCGCGACATGCTGATTCGCGATTACTAGCGATTCCGACTTCACGCAGTCGAGTTGCAGACTGCGATCCGGACTACGACCGGTTTTCTGAGATTAGCTCACCCTCGCGGGGTTGCAGCCCTCTGTACCGGCCATTGTAGCACGTGTGTAGCCCTACTCGTAAGGGCCATGATGACTTGACGTCGTCCCCACCTTCCTCCGGTTTGTCACCGGCAGTCTCCTTAGAGTTCCCACCATTACGTGCTGGCAAATAAGGACAAGGGTTGCGCTCGTTACGGGACTTAACCCAACATTTCACAACACGAGCTGACGACAGCCATGCAGCACCTGTCTCAGAGCTCCCGAAGGCACCAAGCTATCTCTAGCGAGTTCTCTGGATGTCAAGAGTAGGTAAGGTTCTTCGCGTTGCGTCGAATTAAACCACATGCTCCACCGCTTGTGCGGGCCCCCGTCAATTCATTTGAGTTTTAACCTTGCGGCCGTACTCCCCAGGCGGTCGACTTATCGCGTTAACTGCGCCACTAAGAGATCAAGTCTCCCAACGGCTAGTCGACATCGTTTACGGCGTGGACTACCAGGGTATCTAATCCTGTTTGCTACCCACGCTTTCGCACCTCAGTGTCAGTATCAGTCCAGGCAGTCGCCTTCGCCACTGGTGTTCCTTCCTATATCTACGCATTTCACCGCTACACAGGAAATTCCACTGCCCTCTACCGTACTCTAGTCAAGCAGTATCAGGTGCAGTTCCCAGGTTAAGCCCGGGGCTTTCACATCTGACTGACTGACTCAACCACCTACGCGCGCTTTACGCCCAGTTATTCCGATTAACGCTCGCACCTTCCGTATTACCGCGGCTGCTGGCACGGAATTAGCCGGTGCTTCTTCTGTGGCTAACGTCACAGGCAACCGGTATTAAACGGTTACCCTTTCCTCACCACTGAAAGTGCTTTACAACCCGAAGGCCTTCTTCACACACGCGGCATGGCTGGATCAGGGTTGCCCCCATTGTCCAATATTCCCCACTGCTGCCTCCCGTAGGAGTCTGGGCCGTGTCTCAGTCCCAGTGTGGCTGGTCATCCTCTCAGACCAGCTAAGGATCGTCGCCTTGGTGGGCCTTTACCCCACCAACTAGCTAATCCTACGCAGGCTCATCTGATAGCGAAAGGTCCGAAGAGCCCCTCCTTTCCCCCGTAGGGCGTATGCGGTATTAGCATCCGTTTCCGAATGTTGTCCCCCACTACCAGGTAGATTCCTACGCGTTACTCACCCGTCCGCCGCTCTCAAGAGAAGCAAGCTTCTCTCTACCGCTCGACTTGCATGTGTTAGGCCTGCCGCCAGCGTTCAATCTGAGCCATGATCAAACTCTTCAGTTTAAAATCAAGATACCGAAGTATCGATAAATCTGACTCAAGCTAAAACAACTTAAATGAATTCACATGAAGGTTGCTTACCTTGATAAAGCTTTTATGCCTTATCCTGACAAGCGCCCACACGAATTACCTGATCAATCTGTTAAAGAGCGCTTGGACTCAAGGACCGTTACCGCTGACCCCGTGTCTCAAGTGAGGCGCATATTCTATGCGACTCGGTGTTTTAAGTCAACTCTTTTTTTAACATTTTCGACCGCAGCCGAGGAGAAAAACGAGTGACTCACAAATCGATAACACCGGCTAACTTTCTATGAAAATCAACCACTTACTCCCGACTTGCGTTTCGATTCAAAGCCGCTGTTGCTTGGCTGTGCCTCGAAAGTGGGGCTATTTTACTCACGGGAGATCTGGTGTCAACCGCCCCGTCACATTTATTTAATCTGGCGGTCATACGACCTGAAAACTAGCTGTAGTCACTGCCGGGCAAGATCGTACTGCGGGCAAAGCGCTTGATCTTGCGGTAGGGGAAAACATCGACGATGTCGCCGTTTCGTACCTGGTCCTGCATACCCTGCCAGAAGGCAGCCTCGAGCAGGTCACCATGCAGCTCGTTAAAAATACGCCGCACCCTGGCATTGCAGGCAGTCAGGATGCTGAACTCCTCAGGGAAGACATCATTCGGCCCAACGGAGTACCAGGGCTCACCCGACATTTCCTGCTCCGGATACATGGCTTCGGGTATACGCCGGAAGTTACAGTCTGTCAGGTACATGATTTCATCATAATCGTAGAAGACGACCCGGCCGTGGCGCGTTACGCCGAAGTTCTTGAACAGCATATCGCCTGCAAAGATGTTCGCCGCGGCCAGCTGCTTGATCGCCTTGCCGAACTCGTTGATGGCATGGAACAGGTCCGGCTCATTGTCGCTCGCCAGCGCGCTGTCGATATAGATATTGAGGGGCGTCATGCGACGCTCCGCCCATAGATGGCGAATGGTGACAAGATCACCATCAACCTCGACCGAGGAACCCGCGACTTTTTGCAGCTCATCGATAAGTTCTTGAGCAAAGCGGTTGCGCGGAAAGAGAAAGTTGGTGAACTCCTGGGTGTCGGCCATGCGCCCTACCCGGTCGTGACGCTTTACCAGCCGGTATTTCTCTTTCACCGTGGCGCGCGTTACGTTCTTCGACGATGAAAAGCGGTCCTTGATCAATTTGAATACCACCGGAAAGGACGGCAACGTAAATACCGTCATCACCATACCCTTGATGCCTGGCGCAATGGTGAACTGATCGTTCGACGCCTCCAGGTGATCCAGAAAGCTGCGGTAGAACTCCGCCTTGCCCTGCTTGTAGAAACCAATGGACGAATACAGCTCGGCTTTGGACTTCATCGGTATCAGGCTATGCAAGAAGCCGATGAACTCGGACGGTACATCCACATTCACCATGAAGTAGGAGCGGGTGAAGCTGAAGATGATCGAGACATCATTCTCGTCGAGTATCAGGGTATCGACATAGACGGCACCTTCGCCGTTATGCAGCACGGGGAGGATAAACGGCATGGCGCCACTGGTATAATTGATGCGCCCTACTATATAGGCGCCCTTGTTGCGAAAGAAGACGCTGCGCATCACCTCGACACTCACATCCTCGCGGGATATGTCGATCGAGGGGATCTGTTCGCGGACGTAACGCGCAAGACTGCGGATATCCCGGCGCCGGTTTTCCCACGGAATATTGAAGGCGTAATCATCCAGCAGCTTGCCGAGCAGCGCAACCAGCCCCTGCTGCGTCGTGTACAGGCGGCAAAAATCGGCGCCTGAGCGAATCGGCTGGCCCTCGTACGCCGAGCGAATGAACATGTGAGCATCATCCAGCTCGTGATGCTTGAAAACCTTGAGGTAAATCGAGTTGTAAAAGGTCTCCGCCAGTTCCGGGTCACTGCGTTGCTGAATTTTCAGCGCGTAGCAACGCTTGGCGTCGTGCCAGAGGCGGGCATCGTACACCACCTCTCCCAGCTGCTCGACAATCGCCCTGGCGCCTTCCTCGGAGTTGTCTTCGTACAAATCAATACGGGCTGCCCCTGCCTTCTGAATGGCATGCCAGTCCGCCTTTTCGAAACGCAGCTGTGCCGCCGCGGAAATGGTCTGGAAACGGGAGCGGTAATCGGCAAATTGTTCCAGTACCGCAGCGGCGATATGCTCAGCAAACTGACCCGTCATTTGTGTTCCATCCTTATTCCCTCTTTGTACCTTGCCCTACTATCGACCCAAGCGCCACGGGACTCAACCACACTGAAGGGAATGACGTCTTCTATAGTCAAAGCAGACCCCTGTGGAGCCACCCATGTACAAACTGCCAGACCGATCCAGCGGTACCTCCTTTGACACCATTGGCATCCTGACCAGCGGGGGTGACGCACCCGGCATGAATGCCGCGATCCGAGCCCTGGTGCGCGCCGCGCTTAATCAGAAGATTAAAGTTTACGGCATACAACGTGGCTTCGCCGGGCTCATCGGCGGCGACATGCGGCGGATGTCATCGGCATCGGTGAGCAACATCATTCAGCGGGGTGGCACCCTGTTGAAAAGTAACCGCTGCGAAGCTTTCAAGACGGTCGAGGGTCGGCATCAGGCGGCTGAAGCATTGCGAAAGAAAGGTATCCAGGCACTCATTTGCATCGGTGGTGATGGTACCCTGACCGGCGCACACCTGCTGGCCCGGGAAAGCGGCATGACGGTCATAGGGCTGCCCTGCACCATCGACAACGATATTTATGGCAGCGACGACAGCATTGGTTTTGATACCGCGGTGAATACCGCCATAGACGCGATTGACCGCATCCGCGATACGGCCCTGTCCCATGAAAGACTGTTTCTGGTTGAAGTCATGGGGCGCAAATCCGGCTTTATCGCCACCCAGGTAGGAATTGCCTGTGGTGCCGAGATGATCCTGATTCCGGAATACCCCAGGGCGCTCGACAGCATCAGCCATACCCTGGCAAGCAACCGCAAGGCCGGCCGTGGATCGAGCGGTATTATCGTGGTGGCGGAAGGTACCGAGCCTGGCCTGACCGAGCGCCTGGCCGGATATCTGCGCCAGCATGGCGAAGAGCCGCGCATCTGCATCCTGGGTCACATTCAGCGCGGCGGGAGTCCGACGGGGCATGACAGGGTGCTGGCATCCTGCATGGGCGCCACGGCAATTAACTACCTGCAGGCGGGCTATACCGATGTGATGGTGGCAACCCTCGGACGCGAACTGATCCCTGCCCCACTGGGAGATATTACCGCTCGGCGAAAACATGACCCGCGCCTGAGTGAATTAGTCATGCTGCTGCACAAATAGCTGCTGTTAGGGTTAACATTACCCGGCACCGAACACCGAGAACAGCATGACCCCAAGCCAGCGTTATCACGCCCATTTCAGTGATGCCAATTTTGTTGCCGATGCGGCGCAGCTAGGCGCCCTGGAAAAGATCGATCAATTGTTTGCATCCTTGATGCAGCCCCGGCGGCTGCGACGTGCGCCCACCCCCCGGGGGCTCTATCTATGGGGGCCGGTTGGGCGCGGCAAAACACTGTTGATGGACCTGTTCCACGCGGCCTTGCCGACAGGCTTTGCACTGCGCCTGCACTTTCACCGCTTTATGGACCGCATTCACGAGGCACTGGCACGGGAATCCGGCAATCCCGACCCGCTAAGGCGGATTGCCCGCCAACTGGCTCGTGAACATTCGGTACTGTGCTTCGATGAATTTCAGGTATCGGATATCGGCGATGCCATGCTGCTCGCACGACTGCTGGATGAACTGCTACGCCAGGGTGTCGTACTTGTGGCGACATCCAATCTGCCGCCGGCGGATCTTTACCGGGACGGTCTGCAGCGCCAGCGTTTTGTTCCGGCCATTCGCCTGCTGGAGCAGCACACCCGGGTACATGCGCTCGATGGTGGCCAGGACCATCGCCGCCACGCGCCCGCCCTGGCCAACGTAGTGATGATGGCGCCGGCGGATAAACAACTGCGCCTGCACTTTTCCCAGGCATGCAAAATCCCGTTGGAACAGATCGATCCGTCCGGCCAGGGCGTCATCCAGCTGTGCAACCGCACCATCCCGGTGCGCGCCCAGCGCGACGGGGTTATATGGCTGAATTTCAACGCCCTGTGCCTGGGGCCACGCTCGTCTCGGGATTACATTGAGCTGGCACGGCGCTTTCATACCGTTCTGCTCAGCGATGTCCCCGTGTTTCATGGCCCTGTACGCGAAGGCATCAAGGCCAGGGGCACCGAAGACGGTAGCTTTACGCCCAGCAGCACCGGTGATCGGCAGGTGCGCTGGTCTGCGATGGATGACCCGGCCAGGCGCTTTATCAGCCTGGTTGACGAGCTGTATGACCGCAATGTGAAGCTGTACCTGTCGGTTCAGGCACCGCTGGACGCACTGTATGAGAATGGCAAACTCGAGTTTGAATTCCGCCGTACACTGAGCAGGCTGATCGAGATGCAGTCCGGCAGCTACCTCGGCCGGGCGCACCTTCCCTGACGCTGGCCTGCAGAACACCCGAACACCGCCATACATGACCGGTTCAGCCATCAGCGTATATAGTGAGGCGACCCGAACGGACCGAAATCACGGAATGCCAAATGACTTACCTGATGCGCCTGTTTTTCCAGGGGCTGTTGCTGTTACTGCCAGCCGTACTGACCATTTACCTCGTCTTTCTGATATTCACGGCCCTGAACGAAACCCTGTTTTATGCCGTCGGCGCCCTCACCGGCCGGCTTTTTCCAGGCGTTGAGTCCGGCTGGCTGGTGACACTCACCGGCATAGGGGTGACCTTCGCCGTCATCATTCTGACAGGACTGGTCGCGTCCAATTACCTTGGCAAATTTCTGCTGGGGCGCATTGATGCACTGCTGGATCGCATCCCGCTGGTCAAGATGCTGTATAGCTCGCTGAAGGATCTGTTCGGGGCTTTTCTGGGGGATAAAAAACGCTTCGACACGCCGGTGCTGGTCAGCGTGACTCCGGATGACAGCGTGCGCCTGATGGGCTTTGTTACCCAGGCGTCGATGGCGGACTTCGGGCTGGAAAACGACGTCGCCGTGTACCTGCCGCAATCCTATAATTTTGCCGGTAACCTGATTGTCGTTCCCAAAGACAGGATCCAGCGCCTCGATGTGCCCGCCGCCACTGTAACCGCATTTCTGCTCAGTGGCGGCGTCTCCAACTCCAGGTCCTGAGGCCGATCAGGCCATGCTGCGCAGCATCCAGGCGGTTTTTTCGTGAATCCGCATGCGATCGGACACCAGCGATGCCGTGGACTCATCGTCTGCATCCTGCGCCACCTTCAGTACCTCGCGACAGGTACGCACCACCTGCTCGTGCCCCAGCGTCAGTAACTGCACCATTTCAGCGGCGGGCGGAACGCCATCGACTTCCCGGATGGAACTCAGGCTCGCATACGCCTTGTAGGTGCCCGGTGCCACCGCACCCAGGGTACGAATGCGTTCGGCCACATCGTCTACCGCCAGGGCCAGCTCGTTATACTGTTCTTCAAACATCAGGTGCAGTTCGCGAAACTGCGGCCCGGTCACGTTCCAGTGGAAATTGTGTGTCTGCAGATAGAGTGTGTACGAATCGGCCAGCAGCCGACTGAGGCCGTCGGCAATGGCCTTGCGTTCGGTTTCCGGAATGCCGATCTGAATAGACTGATTACCCATGCCCTGACTCCTTGACTGGTTGAACGTTCTGTTTAGCTGGGTCCAGTATAGGCAGCAGTACTCAATAGTTAAAATTACCGTTTTAAATGCCGCTGATTGCTAATCGCTATGCTACTACCCGTAGCGCTTGTCAGACACGAAAGGATTGTTACGCCGCTCTTCCCCGAACGTGGACATGGGACCATGACCGGGGATAAACGCCACCTCGTCCCCCAGCGGCAGCAGCTTGTTGCGGATGGAGTCGATCAGGTGCTGATGATTCCCCTGCGGGAAGTCGGTACGCCCAATGGAGCCATGGAAGAGCACGTCCCCCACCAGTGCCAACTCGCTGGCCTGGTGGTAAAACACCACGTGGCCCGGTGTATGGCCCGGGCAATGCAAAACCTGCAAGCGCTGATTGCCCACTGTCGCAACGTCGCCGTCATCCAGCCAGCGGTCGGGGGTAAAGGACTCCACCTTTGGGAAGCCGAACATCTGGCTCTGCCGGTCCAGGCCCTCGATCCAGAACAGGTCTCCCCTGTGCGGCCCCTCAATCGGAATACCGTGCCGGCTGGTAAACTCATGGGTGCCACCGGCGTGGTCGATATGCGCATGGGTCAGCAGAACTTTCTCAACCACCACACCCAGCTCGTCGATACGCGCCTGGATTAGCTCAAGATCCCCGCCCGGATCAACCACCGCGGCCCTGTTGGTCTCTTCGCACCAGATCAGGGTGCAGTTCTGCTGGAAAGGCGTTACCGGGATAATGCTGTACTTCATGATGAGCCTGCCTGGATAAAAGGTATGCCAGTATACCCAACTTCCGGCGTACCCCGGCACCGAAGGGACCCATGCCGGACGTCAGCGGGCAAGGTCGTGTACAGCCGGGCCAGCCAGACGATATGATGGCCGGGCCGGGCGATCCGCCTAACACTGGACAGGGGCGCCGGGCGGGGTTTGCATAATCAGAAAAAACGCACCGAAAAGGCAGGATGAAACATGAGCAAACTGAAGCAGGAAGCCGACCTGGTACGTGAAGCCATCCGCGTAGGCGGACTTTATATGCAAAAGCGCGGTGCCGGAGAATTCGAGGCCACCGACAGTGCCAGCGAGAAAACCCGGGCGCTGTACCGACTGCTGGTGAAAGACCAGCTGATCCAGCCACTGGCCAAGGACCAGGAAAACGAGCGCAATATGAAACACAAGCTGGCGCTCTGGATCGAGCGCCAGTTGCCGGCCGGTCATCCGCTAAAATCCTGAACACCCGGGCCAGGCACCTGGCCCGACCAGACGCTACTGCCGCAAGAACGGCTGGGAGGCGGAAAACTCCCACTCCCGCAGCGCCAGCAAGACCCCGGTATTGTGCCGCTCGGCCAGGGGGCGGCTCGCATCCTGGCGCTGCAGGTCCGCGATTTCCTGACTCAGCGCCTGCAGACGCCGGGCGATCAGCTGACGCGAGTGCTCACTCAGCATACCGGTGCAGAACAGCCGGGTACCGCCGGACCTGCGAAAACTGCCACGCAAAAACTGCTGTTGCACCTCCTGCTCGAAATACCGCTCGATAGGCCCACCCGGAATCCAGCTGAAATGTTCGTCGATGCGAAGCTTGATGCGGTTATGCGGCAGCAAATCGATGATATGCAGCCGGTCCAGCTTGGCGAGACAGCGAATACACTCGGCCTCGCTGATCGCGTAACGCCCGGTGATATCGGCAAAGCCGAGATGATTCTGCACAAACACCGCCACCATCAGCAGCAGCGGATCCGCCACCAGTTCCCGTTCCTGGGCCTCGCTCAAATGGGTTATGCGCTGGCGAGCCGCCTCGTACTGCTGGAACAGCTCCGACAAATCCATCTGCATGAGCCCGCATATCTGCTCGATACGCCCCAGGGTAAAACGCTCGCTGGCGAACTGCCGCTTGACGTTGGCTTCGCTCATGCCGAGCCCCCGCGCCACGTCGGCATAGGTCAGGCCGCTGGCACGCAGCGCCCGTTTCAGAGTTGAGATGATTGCCTGTGTCTGTGCCACGCGCTGCCCCGACAAAAAGTATTGTTTTAGTATACCTGCGGATGAGAAAACCAGCGCTTTTTACATCCTGGTTTATTAATACGATATTCAGCCCAAGAATGGCGTCGAACCCTAGAACGGAGCCCGGCACCATGTCACTGATCAAGCGCTTGTCTACCACCTTTATCGCCCGCCTGGACGGCATCGTCGGTGAAATCGAAGACCACGAGGCCGTGATCCAGACCCGCATTGATGAATTGCGCCACAAGGTCGCCCAGGCCAAAGCCCGGCTCAACCAGATGCAGCGCGAGGAAACACAGCTGCAACAGCGTATCGCAGCCCTGGGCGAGGATGAAGACCGCTGGGGCCGCCGTGCCAAAAGCTGCGCCGGCGAAGATCCTGCCAGGGCGCTGGCCTGTATCGAACGCCGCCAGCAGTGCCGAACCGAGGCACAGCGCCTGAGCGCAGGCCTGGCCGGCTACCGTCAGTCGGCTGAGCGCCTGGCGCGTGATGTCACCGACAGCGAATCCCGCCTGCAGGAGCTTCACCAGCGTCACTCGATCATGCGCGCGCGCCAGAGCGGCACTGCCGCCCGCGCGGCCGTGCCGGAGGATGCAGTGACAGTGCGAGCACTGGAAACCAGTTTCGAGCGTTGGGACGCGCGACTCAGCGAGCAGGAACTGCGTCTCGGGGATATTAGCGTGCATGACAACCTGGACGAAGCCTTCAGCCGCGACGAGCAGGATGCACAGCTTCGCGCCGAACTCGATGCGCTGCTGCAGGAGGACGGCAAATGAACCGGCATCCCGATCCCTGGCTACCCACCCGCACCACCGAAAAAACAGTGCTCGCCGACCCTGCGGAGCAGGTCAGGGGGACTCCCCTTATGCAGCGCCTGCCCCAGCTGCTGCGCATGGCAGGTGCCACTGCGCTGCTGGTGGCAACCTACAGCTTCCTGGTGCAGGGCTGGCAGGACAGCAATGATCTGCTGCGTTATGCCATGCTGCTCGGCCACAGCGCGTTGCTCTGTGCCCTGGGGCTGCTCAGCGGCCACTGGCTACAGGAAGCCAAGGGCGCACGCTTGCTGATTACCCTGGCACTGGCCTCGGTGCCGGCCAATTTCGCCATTCTCGGCGCCTTTATCTACGCGGATTTCGGGGCTGTTATGGCGTCGGGATACCCGCAGTATGCGCTCTGGCAGCTCGGCTCCAAAGGGTCCACCCTGGCCACCGTCGCACTGGGCGTGCTCACGCTGATACCGGTGATGCTGCTGGGTTTTCGTACCCTCGCCCGGGTTCTGAGTACACGCCTGACAATACTGTTCCTGCTGTCCAACGCGCTGCTGCTGATCCCGCTACGCGACCCTGCACAGGTTCTGGCCTTCGCGCTGCCACTGGCCATGCTGCTATTGCTGAACCACGAAAAAACACAACAGCAGCACCTGGCCGCCCGCACACCCGACGGCCTGATCGCCCGTGCGCTGCTCTACCTGCCACTGGCCGTCATGGCAGGCCGCAGTCTCTGGCTCTATGACGCAGATGCATTCCTGTCTACCGGCAGCCTGCTGATACTGTTCCTTGCAGCACGCCAGCTGAGCCTGCTGCTGCCTGGACAGTCGATACTGCGCGGCCTGCTGGAAGTCGGCAGCGGCCTGCTGCCCCCCATGATCGGTATCGGAGTGGTTGTGCTGCTGGAACGCATCATCGCGGATTCACTGATGCTGCCGACCGCAGGCCTGGTTTGCGCGGGATTGCTGTACGAGCTGTCACGCCGGGTCCAGATGGCACCCGCGCTCTATCGGGTGCTGGCCATGCTGAGCCTGGGCCTGAGCCTGCTGGGCAACGCCCTGCTGTTTGGCACCCTGGCGACTTCAATGCTGTGCCTTGCCTGTGGTAGCGCACTGGTGCTGCTGGGCCGGCACTATCAGCAGCTTGCCCTGTTCAGTACCGGCCTGTTGCTGGCCGCCCTGAGCCTGATTTATCAGCTGTACCAGCTACTCCGGGTATTCGACCTCGGCGGCTGGCTCAGCGTTGCAGCACTTGGCATGCTGGCCATTCTGATCGCCTCAGCACTGGAGTCCGGCGGGGGCCGCATCCGCCCGCGCCTGCTGCAGCTGCGCCAGCGCTTTGCCCGGTGGGAACTTTAACCGCCTGCTGCAAGCTTTCCCGGTTAAAAAGGTGCGCCGCAGCGTAATGCCAGACAATTAAGCCAACTGACTGGCATTTTTCATTCTGCCGGGGTAACAGCAGGGGCCGCTCGCCGGGACCCGCGACTACCCCTATGCCTGCATCCCGGGGCGCCTTGCTTTCAATCTCATAATGAAAAAACGATCGATAACAGCTAATCGATAGATAAAATTAATAAACAATATCTGTAGCAATGCCGCGACAAACAGAACGCTCACTGACTCCGGATGACAACAACATTATGAAACTACACACCGACTGGAGCTCAACAAATAACCAATTGTCAATCAATTCAAATTCTACTCACCCGTTTTGCCAAACACCGTGCGAGATTCTCATCTTGGCGTCGTCAAGACCTGAACTACGTTAAAACAAGCGTTAGAAACCCGCCCGACAATTGCAGTAAAGGGATTAAGGATTCAGGGGAAACAGGGAAGCCCCACGGTCTTGTACCTGCTCGCTTGCCACCTTCTTCTGGCCTTCACATTCAGGAGCCTGAGCATGGCAAGCTATCTACATCCCGGTGTCTATATCGAAGAAATCCCCAGCGGTTCGCGTCCGATAGAAGGTGTTTCTACCTCGGTCGCCGCCTTCGTCGGCCGCGCATTCCGCGGACCGGCCAACCAGCCCGAACTGATCGGCACCTGGGATGAGTTCATTGCCCAGTTTGGCGACTTTCGCCAGGCCTCGGGCGTCAGCAGCGAGAGCGACGCCATGGCACTCGCCGTGCGCGCCTTCTATCAGAACGGTGGCAAGGCCGCCTATGTCTGCAACATCCGCGGCGGCACGCCGGTGGCGTCCACGGTAACGCTGCAAAACGGCGGCAGCGATATCCTGCATGTCACTGCCAGTAGCGAGGGTACCTGGGGGGACCTGTTGCGCGTGGCAGTCTACCCCAACGGCGCCGAGTTCGACCTGCACCTGGGTACCGAATCCGGCGGCGATTTTGTGCCACTGCCCGCCGAAGGCTTTGTCGGTCTGAGTATCGACCCTGCGGCCGATAATTTTGTCGAAAAGGTCATCAATGGCGGCTCCCGCCTGGTGCAAGTGAGCCTCGAGGACGGTGCCAGCAGCCTGCCGGACCTTAACGATCCGGACGATGCCACCAGCTTCAGCACCCTGGGTAGCGGCGCGAACGGCTCAGGCCCCAGTGCCGACGACTACGCCAGCTTCTACACGACGACCTTACGCAAATACAGGGACGTATCCATCCTCTTGCTCCCGGGTGAACAGTGGCCCAGTGATGGCAGCAGTAACGATTACATCACCAACACCCTGACCCACTGCGAGAGCACCATGAGCCGGGTGCTGATAATTGATCCGCCGGCCGACACCGAACTGGAAAATGCGACTGATGTCAGCGACCTGAGCCTGCCGACCTCGACCTATTCGGTGCTTTACTACCCCTGGGTCAGCGTGAGCAATCCGCTGTACCACCCCGACTCCAATCCCACCGCCAGAAAAACGCTACATGTCCCGGCCTCGTCAATCGCCGCCGCTATCTGGGCCAAGAACGATACCCGCCGCGGCGTCTGGAAAGCACCGGCAGGCGTCGAAACGCGCGTCAACGTCAGCGGCCTGCAATACACGATTGAGGACCTGGAACAGGACGGCCTCAATCCCTCCGGCATCAATTGTCTGCGCCAGCGCGCCGGCTACGGCCCGGTCATCTGGGGCAGCCGTACCCTGGCTACCCGCGCCGACCCCGAGTGGCGCTACGTGCCGGTACGGCGCACGGCCATTTATATCGAGCAGAGCATTTATAACGGCATCCAGTGGGCGGTGTTCGAGCCCAACGCCCATCCGCTGTGGAGTTCGCTGCGCGCCAATATCGGCTCCTTCATGAATGGTCTCTTCCGCGCCGGCGCTTTCCAGGGCACCACCGCCAACGACGCCTACTTTGTGCGCTGTGGCCTGGGCGACACCATGACCCAGGGCGATATCGACCGCGGCCAGGTGATCGTGGTGGTCGGCTTCGCACCGCTGAAGCCGGCCGAGTTCGTGATCCTGCGAATCCAGCAGAAAGTCGCCCAGCAATAATTGTCCGGTACAAATGCCCGGTAAAAATCCCAAGGAGGCTGCACCATGGCCGCACCGATGTTCAAGGTCAATGCGCACCGCTACGACCCCTACCGCACTTTCATGTTTCAGGTGGTGATCGACGGCAACCCGGTCGCCGGGCTGAAGAAAATGAGCATTCTGAAGAAAAGCACCGAAGCCGTGAAATGGCGCACCGCCGGCGATCCGGCCCACGAGCGGGTGCTGCCAGGCGGCACCAGCTACGAGCCCATTACCCTGGAGCAGGGACTGACCCACGATACGGTGTTCGAGGACTGGGCCAACCTGGTCAACAATATCCAGGGCAACGCGGCAATGTCGCTCAAGGAATACCGCAAGGATATTGTCCTCAATGTCCTTAACCTGCAGGGCGAGGTGGCGATGTCCTACCGCGTCTACCGCGCCTGGGTATCGGAATTCCAGGCGCTGCCCGAGTTCGACGCAGGCACCATGAATGCCGTCGGTATACAGACCATCACCATCCAGCACGAAGGCTGGGAGCGTGATGAGGGTGTATCGGAGCCGACTGAATCATGATGCACCTGCCCGGTGGCCTGCTGCTCGACGACCGGCTGGAGCGGGGCTTCGCCCTGACAGCGCCGTCGGGCTCGCTCGACATGCGCCTGCACAGGCTCGCCGAAACCTCAGCGTCGCGGGGGCAGTGGCTCACCGACCTGCTGTGTGAACTGTTGCAGCACCTGGGCGGCGAACCGGCCACCCGGGCGCGGGTGGAGCGTCTCTGTCTCGCCGACCGCCAGGCGATCGTGCTGGCGTGGCGTGCCCGGCGCGAACCGGACCCGCAGTGGTGGCACCTGCGCTGTCACGCCTGTGAGCACCCCTTCGACGTGCCACTGTCGCTACAGGCCCTGCCCTGCTCTGCTGCCGGGCCCAACTTTCCCTTCGCCCGCGCCGAAACCTCGGCCGGCCCACTGACGTTGCGGATACCCGACGGCCGGGACCTGTGCTGGCTGGCACAGCAACAGGACAAGCCCGAAACCCGCAAGGCTCTGGTGATGCGCCTGCTGATCGAGCCGAGCGATGCGGCGCTGAGTGACGCCGATATCGCAGCTGTTGAGGCCGCCATCGAGGCCGAGGTGCCGGAGCTGGCTGAAACACTGGATGCCGACTGCCCCGAGTGCGGCACCACCAACCGCCTGGCATTCGATCCCTGCCAGGGACTGGTACCCGCGCTGGACCCGCTACTCGATGATATCCATCGGCTCGCGGCGGCCTACCACTGGAGCGAGGCGGAAATCCTGGCACTGCCCGAACCCCGCCGGCGCCAGTACCTGCAGCGCATTGATGGTGACCGCGGCATGCAGACGCGCTATGCGGGAGGCCCGGGATGAACGGCTATCTCCAGAGACTGATACGTGAAGCGCACCGCCCGGCGACACAGGCACCCACTGGCGAGCCTGGACTACAAGGGCCGGGTCCCCAAGGACAAGGCCCAGCCTGGCTGGCCGAGGGGCCTGTTGCGGCCCAGCGCAGCACTCGCCCACTCCACGACACCGTCTCGCAGCGGCCCGCAGATACAGGAGAACCCGCTCCAGCCGGTCAGCGGATGCGACCCCGATCTGAGCCCCATTCTCGCAAAGACCCGGCACCCATCCAGTCGGTGAACCTGGTAGCAGGCACGGTTCCCCCGCTAAAGCCGCTGCAAGCGACAGGTGCGGCCGACAACGGGGCACTCGAGACGCCAGCGGTGCCCCCTGCCGCCACCCGTCCAGCACAGGGCGAGTCGCCCGGCAATGCCGCACCATCGAGAGGGCACGAAAGCCACGCCCGGGTGCCATCCAGTCCTGCGCCAGCAGCGCCCGAAGCACCTGCGGTCCTTTCCGATAATCAGCCAGAACCGTTGGCCAGCGACCCTTTTAGCGCACCCTTTAGTGCACCTTTTAGCGCAAACCGGCAGCGCCAGACGCACAGTGCAACCGAGGCCCGGGAGCCCGATTTGGCAACCGAGACCCCGGCACAGGCCCCATCCGGACAGCCGTTCGCCGCCCCCGCTGATCAGGCCAACAACGGACGCCCTCCCAGCGACGAGGCGCCATCCCAACCTGAACCCATCTCGGCAGCCGTTGTATCCCGAGCCCGGCGATCCCCGGATCAGGCACAACACCCAAGCAGTCACCCGCCTGGTGCCCGCGACGACAGGCGGCGCGCTCTGGACCCGGTACATATCGGCGAGATCCATATCCGCGTTGTCGAGCGCGAACCCGCTACCCGCAACAAACGTAGCACTGCGCGCAGCTCCAGTGCCGGCAATGACAGCCGCAGCCTGACCAGGAGTCTCTGAGATGCCGATTCCGAGCTCCTCCTTCTACGAGATCTGTGATGCCATGGCCGAGTATGTCCGTGTCGGCCTGCAGGCCGTCACTCACGACATCCATATTTACCTGGGCGCCCCGGCGGAAATCGCCGGCAAGAAGGACGAACACCGCATTAGCCTGTTTTTCTACCGCTTCGAACCGTCCGGCTTCCAGGCCGTCGCACACCCGCAGGAGCCCTGGCGACTGCGGCTGTTCTGCATGGTCAGTTGCATGGCCGCCGAGGACAACATCGATAATCCCGGCGCCGACGACCTGCGCCTGCTGGGGCTGGTGATGGCGCTGTTCCACGAACGCCCGGTGCTGCCGCTGATCGAGATCGGCGACGAACAGTTGCGCCTGCAGGTGGTGTTCAATCCATCCAGCGATGAGCAGCTCAACCAGCTCTGTTCGATTCAGGGCGACACCGGCTTTCGTCCCTCGCTCGTGTACGAATTCGCACTGGCGCCGGTGATGCCGCAGGAACGCCGTGGCGAGCCACCCAGGGTCGGAACCTTCGGCCTGGACACCGGCGCCGACATCGACGCCCGCCACGCGCCGTTCGACGGCAGCCTGCATGTTCCGCTGGCAGCGGCACAGCAGGTCGACACGGCCAATCCAGCCTGGGCACCGCTGGCCTGCTGGGTCGATGGCGAGCAGTGCATCGGCAGCCTGTCGCTGGACGTCGACGTCACGGATCCGGCACTGTTTACGCCAACGCTTTGGCTGGCGGGTCTTGCCGGTGCAAGCGTGACGCTGGAATGGCAGATATGGCAAGGCGAACGCTGGTCCAGCCTGCCCGGCATCGACCTGGTGATCAGTTCCGAAGGCCTGGATCCGGACCTGATTCCGGTCGCGCTGCCACAAATCGACCTGCCGCCACTGGATATCGATGCCGAACACGACCGCTGGCAACTGCTGCTGCACGCCACCCGGGAGTACCAGCCAATGCCCGGCAGCCCGCCGCTGACACTGCGCAGCAATCCGCTGCTGATCAGCCTGTACCGGGGAGCCTGAGCATGATTGCCGCACGATGTCCGACCACCAGTTCCAGCGCCTTGCCAGCCTTTACGTCGCAACAGGGGTGTGAACTGTACCAGGGGGTGCCGGCATGAGCATCGCCCTGCAGTCGCGTCTAGAGCCCGCTTCGCAACCGGCAGCGGACCAGGCGCACTGGTGTGAATGGCAGCGGGTCGAGCTGCTTTGCCTCTGCCTGCTGCAAGCGAACCAGGGCCCGCCGCAGAACCTGCTCGATGACCTCAGGGCACGACAGCAGCAGGTCTCGCAATTGCGTGCAGGCAGCTGGTGGCGCGACGGGCTGCCACAACCGCTCGATGGCCTGGCACAGGATGTCCTGGCCTGCGTACTGGCACCGCAGCTGATTCCGCGCATCGGCTGGCTCTACCAGGATCTGCAGAGCAACCGCGAGCCGGCGCCCTGCGAGGCGCTGATCGCCAGCCTTCTCGCCCTGCCCGACGAAGAGCTGCTGCAACTTCGCCAGGCGCTGCAGCAACTTGAACGCCAGGGCCTGGTGCAGCGGGATCACGACAGCCCCTTTGGCAGCATCAGCCCGGACCGGCTGGCGCTGGCGCGGCTGATGGGCTGGACCGAGCAGGATTACGCCCCGCCCGGTGCCATCGCAATGCGCAGCACCGCCACCTGGGACGACCTGGTACTGCCCATTGAGGCCCTGCGCATGCTGCAGGAATTCATGCTCTGGCTTGAACACCGGGAGACAGTGGTCGATGACTGGGGTGGCCAGCTTACCGGTGGCCCGGTAGCACTGTTCGCCGGCCCCTCCGGCACCGGCAAGACCCTGGCCGCCAGCGTGCTCGCCAATGCCCTGGGCTGGCCGCTTTTTCGCGTCGACCTGGCGGCACTGGTCAGCAAGTACATCGGCGAAACCGAGAAGAATATCGGCCGGCTGTTCGACGCCACCCACGGCCGCCGCGTCGTGCTGCAGTTCGACGAGGTCGATGCCCTGATGGGCAAGCGCGGCGAGTTGCGCGAGGCCCGCGACCGCTACGCCAATATGGAAGTCAGCTACCTGCTGGCACGGATCGAGAGTCACGACGGCCCCTGCATCCTGACCACCAATCTGCGTAGCCAGATAGACAAGGCGTTCTGCCGCCGCTTCCAGATGGTGGTCGAGTTCCCGCGCCCCGACCAGGCTCAGCGCCGCAGACTCTGGCAGTGCCTGCTGCCACCCAAAGCACCGCGCACGGCAGACCTCGATCTCGACGCCGTGGCCGCCGCGGTCAATCTCACCGGCGGGCAGATTCGCAATGCCGCATTGCACGCAGCCTATCTCGCAGCGGCGGCAGGCGGGGCCATCGGCTATCCCCAGATCAGTCTCGCGATCCTGCGCGAACTGGCCAAAGAACAGGCGCAGGTCAGCCCAAGCCAGCTGGGTGCGCTGGCACAACACCTCAGTATCGAAGGAGACAGGGATGCCACTGCAGATTGACCGCCTGAACCTCAGTTTCCCGGCAAGCCTGGGCCACCGCAAGCATGCAATTTCGAGGCTGCTGCGCAGCGAGCTGCAGCGTTTCGACTGGCCCGGGCCACTCAACATTGCGCAGCTGGGCCTGCCTGCGCTCGAACTCTCGAGCCACCAGAGCAACCTGGCCATCGCCGGCGCCATCGCCCGGCAGATCCATCGCAGCGCATTGCAGCAGGTATCCGATGTCACTGGAGGTACAGCATGATTCCCAAAGTCAGCCGTGGTGCCCTGGTCGAATACGGGCTCAGCCTGCCCCCGCTGATACTGGAGTTCGAGTTCAATCCCCAGACCCTGAGCCGCACCCGCTCCGTCTCGATTACCACCGGCAACGCGCCGGGCACCCGCGGCGGCTACGACTTCGCCTTCCCCTGGGAAACCAGCCGGGTGGCGCAGGGTGTCAGTGTCGAGCCGGAACAGTTCAGCCTCGATATCCTGCTCGACGCCACCGATCGCATGGCCGATGGCAACCTGCCGGGCCATACGGTGGCCGTGGAGTTCGGTATCGAGCCGGAGCTCGACACGCTGCGCTCGATGGTGGAGCCCAAGGTACAGGGGCCCGGCGGCGTGCAGGTGCTGGCGGGCATGGGGCTGGGATCACCACGCGCCTTTGCCCGCGACGAACATCCCTCGGTGCTGTTGCTGGTCTGGGGCAGCCATGTGCTGCCAATTTTCCTGACCAGCGTCCAGGTCGAGGAGACCGCGCACCTGCCGACCCTGCGCCCCTACCGGGCCAATGTCAGCCTCAGCGTGCAGGTCATCGAAGGCAACAATCCCTTCTACCACACGGAAAAAATCCGCCAGGCCCTCGGCGCCGGGCTGCATTTCGCCAGCGGCGCCGGCAATGCGCTGGCCAACCTTTTCTAACCGCAGGAGAGCATCATGCTGTTGAAGAACTCCCGCTACCAGCCCCACCGCCCCTTCGAACCTGACAGCAGCTTCCGCGGTGTCGGCCCCCGCGCGGTCACCACCGCCGAGGGCATGATCGAGCACCGCGTCGTCGAAGGCGAACGCCTCGATACCCTGGCCCGGCACTACTTCAATGACGACCGCCTCTGGTGGCGCATTCTGGATGCCAACCCGGAACTCCAGCACGCCGACGCCTTACTGGGTGAAGACTGGATCGGTCGCGCCATCCTGATACCACAGAGGAAAGGCTGAAATGCGACGAAATTATTCAGGCCTATTGAGTTGTTGCTGCGACCATTTTGGTGGGCTTGCGCCGATGCAGGACGCAACCCCCTATCTTCAAGACGCCGACGCCTTACTGGGTGAAGACTGGATCGGTCGCGCCATCCTGATACCACAGAGGAAAGACTGAATGTACTTGCGCCGTTACAAACATTCTGGGGGGCACTCCCAAGTTCCGGATGCAAGCCCGGAATTACAGGAGGCCGATGCACTGCTCAGTGACGACTGGGTCGGCCGCGCCATCCTGATACCACAGAGGAAAGACTGAAATGCGACGAAATAATTTCGGTCTATTGAGTTGTTGTTGCGACCATTCTGGAGGGCTTTCGCAGATGCAGGACGCAACCCCCTGTCTTCAAGACGCCGATGAACTACTCAGTGATGACTGGGTCGGTCGCGCCATCCTGATACCACAGAGGAAAGACTGAAATGCTGCCGGACTGGTTGAACCTGCCGATTCGGGACCCCGCCGCCTGCATCGTGCGCATCAACGGCGAAGAGATCGACGATCTCTACCCGCTGCTGGTTGAACTCAGCGCGGTGCTGGATCGGCGCGAAAGTGCCGAAGCCACGCTGCTGCTGGAAACCCGCCGGCTTGAAGGCGGTCGCTGGAATGTGCACGACGACGACCGCATCCGCCCCTGGGCCGAAATCGCCATCGCCGCCAGCTTCGGCGACCAGGAGGCGCCGGTATTCGACGGCTACATTCGCCAGGTAAAAGTGGACCTGCCGGAGGACCAGGGCGGTGCCACCGTGACCCTGATATGCCAGGACACCTCACTGCTGCTCGACCGCACCCAGCGCAATTTCCGCTGGGGCGACCGGGTACCGGTCAGCGACAGCGAGATTGTTCGCCGCATCACCGGCGAAGCCGGTATCGGCCTGATCGAGCCGGTTGGCGAGGGGTTCAGCGACCTGGTGGTAAACCAGAACGAAACCGATATCCGTTTTCTGAAAAAGCGCGCCGAAGAGAACGGCTACGACTTTTTCTTCCGTGAAGGCGAACTCTACTTCGGCCCCGCGCGGCTCGACCTCGCCGCCCAGCCAACCATCCTCGTCTACGCGGGACCGGCGAGCCACGCGATCCGCTTCGAACTCGACGACGATGGCCATCACCCGACCCAGGTGATCTACGAGATCGCCGGCGACAACGACGACCAGACCCGGGAGCAGTCGGTGAGTAGCGACCTGGACACTCTCGGCAGTCGCCCGGCGGACGAAGTCACCGGCGGTCACGGCGACTTCGCCTGGCGCTTGAGCCGCGAGGGGCTCGGCAGCGATAGCCAGGCGCGCCAGCGCGCCCAGGCACTGGTCAACGAGGAGGCGCTGCGCATCAAGGCCGGCGGTGAGCTCGACGGCAGCCTCTACGGCCACGTGCTGCTGCCCGGAGATCCCGTCAGCCTCGATGGCATCGGCGAACAGTATGGCGGCCGCTGGTTCGTCAGCCACGTCGAACACCGTTTCGATGCCGGCGGCTACCGCCAGAGTTTCGAACTGTTGCGCAACGGCTACGGTGACGATCTCGACAGCAGTGCCAGCCCGCTGGCCGCCGTGATTTAGGGAGACCAGTTATGGGCAATGCCATCCAGAACACCATCAAGCAGGTCCAGCAAAAGTACTACGGCAAGTTTCGTGGCTTCGTGGTCGACAACCAGGACCCGGAACAGCGCGCCCGCGTGCGGGTGCGGGTGCCATCGGTGTTCGGCCAGCAGGACACCTTCTGGGCCCTGCCCTGTCTGCCGTTTGGCGGCCTGGCCGACCAGGGGTTGTTCATGGTGCCGGAGGTCGGTGCCCAGGTCTGGGTCGAATTCGAGGAGGGCAACCAGGATTACCCCATCTGGACCGGCGTTTTCTGGCAGCCGCAACAGCCGGTGCCGGACGAGGCGCAGAAAGCCGAGCCCACCACCCGGGTACTGAAGACCCCCGCCGGGCACGTATTGCAGTTCGATGACGAGAGCGGCGCCGAGCGTATCCGCCTGCACCACCCGGCGGGTAGCGAACTGAATATCGATGAACAGGGCACGGTCGACCTCAGCGACCCCAACGGCAGCCGCCTGACGCTGGATGCCGCCGGCAACAAGGCCACGCTGCAGGATGGCAACGGCAACAAGCTGGTCATGGATGCCAGTGGCACCAAAATATCGGATGCCAACGGCAACGAGATTCAGATGAGCGCCGGCCAGATCAAGATCAAGGGCAGCATGATCACCATCGACGGCAGCCAGGTAGCGGTCGGCGGCGCCGGGGGCGAGCCGCTGATCAAGGGCAGCAGCTTTCTGGCGCTCTTCGCCACCCACATGCACACCTGTACCGCGCCGGGCTCTCCCAGCTCACCACCGATTCCCCAGGGAGAGATGTCGACGCTGACCACCAAGACCACAGCCAGCTGACGCACTCGGCGGCCAGGAGGGCACAATGAGCAAGCTGAACCAGCCAGACTTCATGGATTTTCCGCTCCGCCTCGGCGCCGACGGTGCGGGCACCTGTACCCGTATCGATCATATTCGCGACCAGATTGAACAGGTGCTGTTCACCGATCCGGGCGAGCGCTGGTTCCGGCCCGAGTTTGGCGCCGGTATCCGCAGCCTGGTCTTCGAGCCGCAGAACACGGCACTCTGGCAGGTCACCCGCCAGCGCCTGCACAGCAACCTTGCCGATGCGCTGGCTGGCGAGGTCGATCCGCGGGATCTCAGCATCGAGGTCGGTGCCGATGCCGACTTCCCGGAGCGGCTGATGATCCGCATCGGTTACCGGCTGACGGCACTGAACCACAGCGAGAGCGTCGAGTACGAGCTTTCGGGAGGCCAGACACATGGCTGAAGCCCCGATCCCCGAACTGCTGTTTGAAGCCGGCTGCCAGGACTGCGGACTGCGCCGGGTCGAACTCCCCCGGCCGCTGCCGGTGATCGGCGATGATTTTGACTGGCTGAGCCGCGACTATGACAGCTTCCGGCTATGCATGCTGGAGGAACTGGCCGGCCGCTTTCCGCAACGTCGCCGCTGGACCCCCGCCGACCTCGAGGTCATCCTGGTCGAAACGCTGTCGGTCATCCTGGACCGGCTGTCGGACCAGCTCGACCGTGCCCACGCCGAGGCCTTTCTCGACAGCGCCCGCCGTCCCGACAGCCTGCGCCGGCTACTCGCGCTGATCGGCTACGACGCGGTGCGCGAACAGTACCAGCCCGCCTGGTCCGACCCACTGCTTGTCCGCCACCTGTTGCAATTTCGTGGCCATGACATTGCCAGCATCGAATTCGCCCTGGACCTGCTGGTGCCCGCCAACCTGCGTCGGCTGCTGGCCTGGCTCGGCGAGTCGCCCGACAGTCTGGGCACGGTGCCGGATCTGCGCGACCGCGCCACCGAGCGGGATTTTCTGCTGTTGCTGGGTTTCGAGGTGCATAACCTGCGAGAAGCGCTGGACCTGGATATAGGCGCCCACCGCAGTTTTGCCACCGCTGCACTTGAGCGCCGCTGGCGCGACCAGGCTCACCTGATGGATGCGGCCCGCCTCGCGGGGCCACGGGCGGTACACCGCAACCGCCGCATGGTGTCGCTGGATGATTACCGTGAACGCCTCGAGGACCACCCGCTGGTGCTGCGGGCCGCCAGCCAGCTGCGCTGGACCGGCTCCTGGCAGACCCTGACCCTCAGCTGCGTGCTCGCCGGCAACCTGCAGCTCGAGCAGACCCCGGCGGACCAGCTCGGCGGCGACGGCCTGGCCGCGCTGCAGGATGCCGTCGACCGTTTTCATTGGCGCGAGAACCTGGCACCGGTGGCCTGGACCGAATCGCCGAACAGCCGTGCCATCCTGCGTCAGCTACTCGATCGCCGTCGCATGACGGGGCAGGAGGTCTGGCTGCAGGATGCCACCCCGGTGGGTATCCGCCTTGGCCTGTCGCTGCGGGTCGGCGCGCATTATTTCCAGTCGGAAATCCGCCAGTCCGTGGCGCAGCGGCTCGGCACCGGTCCCGAAGGTTTCTTCGCCCCGGGCCGGCAGGCCTTCGGCGAAGATCTGCATACCAGCGACCTGGTCGAGTGGCTGATGGCGCTGGACGGCGTCGAGGCCGTCTGCCTGAACCGTTTCAAGCGTGTCGGCGCACGCTACGCCGACCAATCCGGCGGCGGACTGATAAGACTGGACAATGACCAGATCGCCCGTTGCGACAATGACCTGTCACAACCCCAATTCGGCTACTGGACACTGAAACTGCATGGAGGCCAACGCGGATGAACGCATTAGTATGCCGCCAGCCTCAATCAGCTGTCAGGCAAGGTGCCGACTGGCGCCCCACCGCAAGTGCCGACCCGTCCGGTAGCGGGCTGATCCGACTGCTCCTGACAGGAAGCGTCAACCAGATCGCCCGTTGCGACAACGACCTGTCCCGGCCTGCCCTCGGATACTGGACGCTGAAGCTGCACGGAGGCCAACGCGGATGAACAGTGACTTCAACGATCATGCAGACCTCACGCGCTGGAATCGCGCCGGTCTGAGCCACCTCGACTACGTTGAGGGCAACGCCGCCACCTACCTCGAAGACCTGCGCAATACCCTGAGCCTGCTGTTCCTGGGGGATGCTGCGATCGAGCGCTGGCTCGGCGACCCCGGCAACGACCTGACCCTGCGCGCCTGGCAGCAGCGCCTGCTCGAACAGTACCGGGGCCCGCGGCGCGACTACGCCTGGGAGCTGCTGCGCAGCTTCGCCCGGGCAGTTCACGTTCTGGCCCATACCACCAGTGCGCTGGCAAACGAGCGCTACCTGCGCACCGCCACGCAGTGGGACAGCGTGCGCCGCCTGGTCGCCATGCTCGACTACCATCCGGCACCGCCGGCCTCGGCCGAAACCTGGCTGGCGCTCTTTGGCCGTAGCGACGACGCGGCCATCGGCGAGGTCGAGGTCGGGCTCGCGGTGCAGAACGCGCCCACCGACGGCTCGGCGCCGCTGATTTTCGAGACGCTCAATAACATCGACGTCGATTATCGGCTCAACGAATTGCGCGCACCGGACTTCGACCGTTCCATGCTGCAGCTGGGCCTGGGACCGGCCACACCGCTGCTGACACTGCAGCTGGACAGCGTGCCGCCCGCGCTCGGTATTGGCGCCCGCGCCCTGATCAGTGCCGGCGACCTGGGTGCCACAGTACGGCTGCAGAACATCGGTGCCGGGAGTGTCAGCGTGCAATACCAGGATGCTGCCGCCCTGGGACTGGACCTGCCGCTGGCGGACCTGCGCCTGCACGCTGACCCGGACTGGCAGCAGGCGCCGCGCCTCAATGGCCCGGGCGTGGTACGCACCGACCGTGCCGCCAGTGTAGGTGCCGGCGATGTGCTGGCGTTCGTCAGCGACAGTTTTCATATCAGCGGACGCGGCACAGTCAATGTCTTCTCGGTAATCAGGGTGCTCGAGGTCGATGGTGACCGGCTGCGGCTCAGCGCCAATGTGCCAGCCGGCAAAGCCCTCTACCCGACCCAGGCCGCCGGCCCGCAGCAGGATGGCGGCAGCCGGCTGATCATGCCGGAGAGCCTGGGCTATCCCCAGGTATGGCTGGACGACGACGCGCTCAGCGCCCGCACGCCCACGGCGCAGGCGGTCGAGGACGGCCCCGGCACCCTGTACCGCTATCTCAGCGCCAGCCTCGCGCCGCGGGCCTGGTACCTTGCGACCGGTACACCGGCCTGCTGCGACGTCATCGAGACTCAGCCGGCAGCGCTGCGGTTCAGCGGTGACCCCGGCGATCTGGCGTCGGGCCAATGGCTGCTGCTGCAAGGGACGACGGGCTGGTACAGCCGTCGCCTGGCCGGCCTGGAACAGGACGACGAGGGGTTCGAACTGCAATTCGACAGCCTGCCCGCGGCTGAGCGCTGGTACCAGGGCGTTGGACTCTGGAAACTGCAGCTGGCCGACCGACGTTACGATCGCAATGAAACCCCGCTGTTCGAGGCACCGGCACCCGGTAGCGACCTCAGCAGCCGGCTGTGGCTGAGGTTGGATGACATGCCCGCCGCCCTGGTACCGGGGCGTTCGCTCTGGATCGCAGGTTCCGATAGTGGTGTGCGGGTGCGCCTGCAGCAGGTCGAAGCGGATCCTGCCGGCGGTGCAGCACTGTGCCTGACCGTGACGCCACCCCAGGACCCCGCGCGCTTTCCCAAGGCCGACAGCCGCGTCCATGGCAACCTGGTGCTGGCGGGTCACGGCGAATCAAAGGCACCGGCCGTGCTCGGCAGCGGCAACCGCGTGCTCTCCAGCCAGGAGTTTCTCTATGCCAAAACCGGTATCGCCTTCGTGCGCGACAGTCGGTACACCAGCGGCGTGCGCGCCGCTGTCAGGGTCTGGGCCGACAACCGGGAATGGACCCAGGTCGACAACCTGCGCGACTGTGACGCAACCGATACCGCTTTTCAGCAGCAGCTGACCGGCGACGGCGAACTGTTGCTGCGCTTCGGCGATGGCGAACACGGCCAGCGGCTGCCCAGCGGCAGCAGCAATGTGCGCATTCAGGCCCGCATCGGCAACGGCCTCGCCGGCAACCTGCCAGCGGGCAGCCTGAGCAAGCTGAAAAAGCCCCACGACCTACTGGCGGCGGTTCTGCAACCGGCCGCCGCCACCGGCGGTGGCGAACTTGAAGCCACCGAGGCATTGCGTGATAACGCGCCGGCATCGGTACTCACACTGTCCCGCGCCGTCTCGGCGCGCGACTTCCAGGCCCTGGCCGAGCGCCAGAGCAGTGTCTGGCACGCCAGCGCCCGGGCACTGCAAAACTTGCCCGGTGCGCGCGAGCGCATCGAGCTGGTTGTAGTGCCGGCCGGTGGTGGCAACCTGGGCGATCTGGCCAGCCACCTGCGCAGGACGCTGGAGCAACAGGCCTGCCCCGGCGTCTCGGTGCAGGTGCGACGTTACGAGGGACTGTTGCTGGAGCTCGATATTCTGCTGCGCATCGACGAGGCCGCCTACGACCCGGATGAAGTCGCGGCCCGGGTACGCGACACCCTGGTCGCGGCGCTATCGCTCGAAAAGGCCCGCCTCGGGACGCCGCTCTACCGTTCACGGCTCTATCAGCTGGTTGAATCGGTAGAGGGTGTCGAAAACGCCGACTGCCGCCTCAACCCCAGTGGTTTCTTCAACGACCAGGACTTGCCCAGCGCCCCCGGCCACCTGTTCACCGCCAGCGACGGCAGCATCCGTCGCATCTCACCGCACCCGGGCCAGCTGCTCTACCTGAATCCGGCGCTGGCGTCGCCCAACATCCGCACGGAGGCGCACCATGTCTGATCGCAAGCTGCGGCTCTACGACCTGCTACCGGAATATGTCCGCCAGCAGGACGAAAACCGCCACACCAGGACCCTGCTCGACGGTTGCGACACGCTGCTCGATCGCCTTCACGGCAGTCTGCAGCAGTACTACGCCGACAACTTTCCCGACCCGCCCGCCGATGCAGAACGCGCCAGCCAGACCTGGCTACTACCCTACTTCGCCGATCTGCTCGACGTCCGGCTGGTGTCGCCGCTCATCGAAGGCCGCCGCGAAGAGATTGGGCGGGCGGTCAGCTGGCGCCAGCGCAAGGGCACCCTCGAGGTGGTCGACGAGATCGCCGAAGCGATCGGCCAGTGGGAGGTGGTCGTGCAGGAGGGCTGGCAACGACTGGCCATGACACCACGGCTGTCGGCGCCACTACTGCCGGAATCACACTACGGACTGGCACAACCTTTCGAGACCGGCCTGCCGCAACAGATGGCCCGGCACCCGGGGGTGCCGGCTGTCACGCCGGACTTTCGTTGCGCCAGCCGCGCCGGCGTCGACAGCGGCTACAGCCCGGTGAGCCAGGTCAGCACCCTACAGGGTGAGGATATCCGCTGGCGCCAGCACTACCCCCACGGCATTCCCTGCCACCACCAGCGAATCGACGCCGAGGGCCATTTTCACGGTGCCGCCTTCGACGACGCAAGCAGGCGCACACCGGACCTGCGCGAGCCCGACTGGCGCGTCGGCCATATCCATCCGCGCCGGGTGCTGCTGTACGTGGTACAACCCGATGGCTTCTTCCAGCCCGGCCGCCCCCGCGTGCGCTGGCGCCAGCAGTGGCTCGACGACGCCGTGCTGCCGGACGAGCCATTCCTGCAGCAGGTGCAGCTCTATTCCGAGCTCGATCATACCCTGGTATTCGCCAATCGTGGCCTGGATGCAGCACCGCTGCAGATGGTCGAGCTGGTCGGGGTGTTCAATCTCGCCCAGGTGCCCGGCAGCGGTGTCGGCCCGTCGAACCCGCAGCGATTCCGCTTTCTCGGCCTGATTCTCGCCAACCGGCTCGAAGCCGACGGCGGCCGCTTGGCATTCGATCGCTGCGCGCTGAAAAATATCGAGATCCACAGCACCGATACCGTAACGCCGGTGGTCGAGGCCCGCGACTGCCTGTTCCAGCGCCTGCGCGCCGCCCGCGGCCTGGTGCGACTGGAATACTGCACCTTGCTCGAGCGCTGCCTGGTGGAACGGTTGCAGGCGAGCGATTGCATCTTCCGCTGCCGCTTGCGCAAGGATGACCCCAACGACCTGCCGCCGGACCCGCACTGCGTGCGCTACAGCCTCATCCTGCCAGACCAGGCACCGGCCGACCTGCAGCGCCATTACCACAACAGTCGCGAGGCGCCGGTCATGTTCAGCGAAAATTTTGGCGAGCCCGGCTGTGGCGTCTTGCATCCCGCAAGTCCGCCACAGGTGCGCTACCGCGCCGAGGACGGCACCGAGCCCGGCGCCTATCACTGCGTGCAACTGAGCCTTCGATTCGAAGCCGTGCTGCGCAAACTTCAGGACTATCTCCCAGTCGGCCAGCAGGCGGTGGTTATCCCCGACGCCGCGCTGACCCTGTTGTCAGGTGAATAAGGACGTACCATGAAAACCCAGATATCCCGCCACAGCTTCGCCCCCGAACAGCGTTACTCCGGCGTCTATCAGCAGATGGGCCGCATGATTACCGATGCTGACTGGAATGAACTCAACGACCTGGTACAGCACCGCCTGGTTGAGGCCCTGACGGACGTGATCGGCGACGGCAGCCCCCGCGCGCGCGGGCTGGTACGCCAGACCGGCGCCGACAGTTATGAACTGCGCTGGGGTCATGTCTACGTCGACGGCATCCCGGGCCGGGTAGTGCCAGACGATCCGACACTGGGACCGGTGTTCGTCTTCGAGCACCAGGCAGACCTGCCCGGCGTGCCGGCGTTAACCGCGGGCAGCCACCGGCTCTATCTGGACGTCTGGGAGCGCACGGTTACCCCGCTGGAAGATCCGACACTGATGGACCCGGGCCTGCATGGTGCCGACACCTGCACCCGCAGCCAGACCATGGCGCAGGTCAAGGCCTGCCCGGCCACGGTGGACCCAACAGCGGTGGCGCTGAACCCGCCGATCGGCACCATTCCACTGAGCCTCTGGATCCGCCAGGGCGCCACCCTGCATGACCCCTGCGACCCCTGTGCGGAAGAGCTTTCCCTGCCGGAAGACGTCGGCAACTTCCTGTTCCGTGTCGAGGTGCACGATGTGCTCTGGTCCGATGAGCCGATCCCCGAAATCATCGGCCTGACGCTGAAATGGTCGCGGGAAAATGGCGCCGAAGCCTACCAGGTCGGCCAGTTTCCGCCGGGCTTCGACAGCGGTCACTGGAGCTACGAGTACTTCTCGGGCCCGAGCGATACGGCGGACGAGCATATGCTCAGCGAGAAGCACCTGGGGCGACACCTGCTACCGGGCTTTTCGCCACAGCGCGGCGTACTCAGCCACGGCTACAGTCCGGAATCCGCGCCCGCCATGTCGCTGGTCAGGCGCTGGGACGGCTTCGCCCGTTTCGATTTCGACGGCGCGGCCTGGACCCTGAGCGAGGGCTACGACCGCAATATCGAACTCAGTACTGGCCTTGGCGACAGCGACCACGGCTTTGTGGATATCGGCGGCGCCAGCATTGAGCTCAACCTCGATCAGCTGCTGCTGCAATTCAGCCTCGCGGACGAACTGGCTCTGGCCGGCGACTACTGGCTTGCCACGGTGCGCCAGGCCATCCATAGCGCCGGTGATCCTCTGATCGAGGCCGAGACTCCCCAGGGCATCCTGCACCACTACTGGCTGATCGGCAGCGTCGATGTGGACGCTGATGGCGTCATCACGCGCTTCACACCGGACCTCGACAATGCCTGCAAGGCCTTCGAGTTCCCGCCCCTGACCGACATCGACGCCGGCGACGTCTGCTACCGCAACGAAGCCTGCGAGATGCCGGGGGTGCGCACCGTCGAGGATGCCCTTGATCACCTGTGCCGCGAGCGTGACCTGCGCTGGCACAACAAGCACCTGCACGGCTGGGGCGTGGTCTGCGGCCTGGTGGCCGAGTGCGGTGGCGAGGTCCTGCCGGACACCAACGGTACCCTGCACCACCGCCGGGTGCGCGTCAGCAAGGGCTACGCACTCAGCTGCGAGGGCGACGATATCGTGCTCGAGCAGCAGCAGTTTTTCGATGTGATCGCGGCACTGGAGCAACTGGACAACAATCCGCTCGATGATGGCAGCGGCGAGGTTTGCCTGTATATCGAACTGAATGACAGCGGCGCACCGGTGCTGCGTATCAGCGCTGAAGAAGCCCCGAACGACGACGCCTACGGCTGGCTCAAGGGCACGCTCTGGCTCGATTTCTACAACGACTGCCTGAAAGGCCTGATCGACGAGATCCGGGCCGAGATCGAGGACCTGGGCGATGACAGCATTGCCGCCGCCGAGAACGATGAACAGCTGGTTTCGCCGCAACGCATGCGCGTTACCAGCCTGCTGAACCTGCTGGCGCAGCTGTTCTACCGTCCCCATGGCGAACAGGTGTTCCTGTCACTGCGCGAGCACGCGTTGCTGCACGCCTTTTACCTGCGGCTGCGTGAAATTCTGGCCAGCACCACCTTCTGCGGTCAGTCCCGTGGCCAGGACTTCCCTGCATACCCCTTCCCGGACACGGGTCTCAACACCTGGTTTGGCAAGAATCACCATGACAAGCTAGCGCATCAGCCCGCGGGCGATCTGCTGTTGAGCTATGGTGGCGCCGGTACCGAGCTGAATCTCTACAGCATTGCCGAGGGCACGCTGGTGGCGGTCGACACTGTGCCCTCGGCCGAGGGCGCCGAGATCAGCGCCGCGACCTTCAGCAACGACAGCCAGCTGCTGTTCGTCGCCGCCGACATTAACGGTACCGACAGCATTCTCAGCCGCGCCCGCCTCGAGGGCCTGAAGCTGGTGTGGGAACAGAGTGCCATTCTCTGCGGCCTGCGCATATCGGACCTGCGCTTCGACCCGTCGCAGTCCCAGACACTCTATGCGACCGGTATCGGCAGCGGCCTGTTCGTACTCAATACCGGGCAGCTGTTCGGCGACGAGAAGCAGATCCCGACCCCGGCGTACCGTTTCAATGCCAGCGGCCATGTCGATGCCGCCAACGGTCTCTACTACGCAACCGCGCAGAGCCAGGAGGCCGAGACCAACGACGGCCGTTACGACCGCGTGGTGCGCATTGACCTGGCCAAGGCCCGCGGTATTACCGGCGCGCCCCAGACACCGGACTTCGAACTGCTGCTGCAGCAGAATGGCCAGAGCGTGCAAGGCAGCGACGGCCTCGCCGTCGGCGAAGTGCAGGCTGACGACACCGGGGCCAACCGCCAGGCCGCGCTTTTCGTCGCCATCGACGGCAGCGCCAGCAAGTCGGTGTGGGAATACGGCGGCGCCCTCAGTCCCACATCGCCGCCCCAGCGGCAACTCTCAGGACTGGCGAACACCGGCTTGCGGCTGCGCTACCATGCGCAGGAACAGGGCCTGCTGCTAAGCCTCGAAGACGAATTCCGGCTGCAACTGTGGCAGAACGGCAAGCCGGTTGTCGATCGGGTACCGGTACAGCTGTTTCCCTGCGACTTCTGCATCGATGCCAAGAGTGGCGACGTGCTGGTGCTGAACTTCGCCAGCAACACCATCAGCGCGGTGCCGCGGGCTGAACTGCACATCGACGACGGCTTCCTCGACCAGCTGCGCAGCTACCGGTTACAGGTGCTGTTGGCCTTCATTGCGCTGTTCGGCAACCTGCTGCAAAACCTCAAGGACTGCTTCTGTAACCTGCTGCTGACCCGCTGCCCCGAGTGCGATGACGATGAGAAGGTCTGGCTGGCAAAGGTCGAGATCCGCGACAACGAGGTGTACAAGATCTGCAACTTCGCCAAGCGCCGCCACGTCAAGACCTTCCCCAAGGTCGAGTACTGGCTGTCACTCATTCCCGTATTACCCGCCATTCGCAAGGCGGTGCAGTCCTTCTGCTGCAGCCTGATCCCGAACAAATTCCAGCCACTGGTCGAGCGCTACATGATGCCGGTCCAGAGCACCCAGACGCCCATCAAGGGCGCCCAGTACCGCCAGTCGGTCAAGACCGTGCAGCGCACCGACATGCGCCAGCTGTTGCGCACGCCGATGCAGAACCTGCGCCTGTCTGGACAACTGGCCGTCGATGGCCTGATGACCACCAGCCGCGCCCTGGAGCCCGGCGGCGCTGTCAGCAAGCAGGCCTATCGCAACCTGGCCACCGAAGAGGCCGTGACGCAGCTCGAGGCGCAACAGATCAAAACCGAGGTAAAACCCTACGACCCGCAGCGTTCCGGCGACTATATCCGCGCCTACACGACGACACCCAACCTGATACCCAGAGGCAGCAAGGTGACCGTCTACGAGGAGCAGGGACAGGTCAAGTTCTACACGCTGGAAACTGCAACCACGACGGCGATCGCCGTCGACGACAGCCAGCTCGACGCCTTCGCGGCGCGCAAGGAAGCACTGGCAGATCTCAGCGCCCTGAACAGCAGCCTGGCTGAAGCGGGGGCGCGCAAAGCGGCGGTCGAGGAAGTCGGCGCGCTGCAGAACCAGCTCGATACGCTGGATCAGCGCAAGGTTGAGACGCAGCAGGAGATCGGCGGTCTGCAGCTACAGCTGGCTGAACTCAAATCCGAACGCAGCAGCCTGGAAACCGAGATCGGCTCGCTGCAGGAAGGCCTCAAGACAACGACGCAGGAGCTGGACAAGCTCAAGGTCGAAATCGACGGCCAGCGTCCGATCAGCGCCGCCGGCGTCGATACCGACACCCGCAAGGTGCTGCTCGAGGCAGGCATCATGACACTGTCGGACCTGGCGGTGGCCGATTCAACAACACTGACCAGCGGTACCCGCCTGACCCGCACCCAGGCCAACAAACTGATCAGGGATACCCAGACACGCTTGAAACTGCGATAACAGGGAGGTGTGAAATGTTACACAGCTATCGGCGCCGCACTGCCCGCTGGGCACCGGCGGCCTTTCGCAGTCCGCAACGACGCGGCTACCACCAGGGCAGCCGGGTGCGCGCGGTGCTGCAACCGGCATTGAAAATCGGCCAGCCCAACGACCGCTATGAACAGCAGGCTGACCGGGTCGCCAGCCAGGTGATGGCAGGCGGACGCCGGGAGGCGATACTGCCGGTTGATACCTCGGCACAGCGCCTGTGCGCCGAATGCGAAGAAGAAGAGATGTTGCAGACCAAGCAGACGCCGGGCGCGGAGCCTGCGTCCGGCGCCGTCACCGGACCGCCTACCGGCGGCAGCAAGCTCCCCGCCGGACTGCAACACCGTATGGAGCGGGGCTTTGGTGCGTCCTTTGCCGACGTGCGCATCCATACCGGCAACGCGGCGAACCAGTCCACCTCGACCATAGGCGCCAGGGCCTATACCGTCGGACACCATATCGTCTTTGCCGGCGACGAATACCGGCCAGCGCATCCCGACAGTCAGCAGCTGCTGGCCCATGAGCTGACCCACGTATTGCAGCAGCGCCAGGGCGGGATGCGGCTGCAGCGGGATCTGGCGCGGGAGCACCGGCGCGGCCCCGAAGCCACCCAGGCGCTGAGCGATGCCCAGGTGGCGGATGCCGTCGCTTTCAACAGCGCCCGCTTCGACGACCGCTACATGATCGGGCTGATGCGCGACGTGCTCGGCCTGAGTCGCCTGCCGATGGAAACGGACGACGCCTTTGCCCGTGCCGTCGGCGAATTCCAGGCGTTCTGGCGGCTACCGCAGGACGGCAAGCTCGGTCACCGCACCACCCATCGACTGTTCCAGGAGTTCGTCGCCGAAGGGCTGTTCCGGGATGCGGTGCTGTTGCTGATCGAATCCTACGGCTTGCACGTCGATCGCGCCCTCAATGACATCAGTACCACCCGGGCAGCTGCCGTCTGTGGTCCGACCTTCGCCCATGTCGAAGGCGGTCCCCATTGCGGCGGCGGCCCCGTCGAACTGGTGGTTTGTCGCAACGACCTGAGAACCCCGAGCTTCGGTGCCTACAATCTGCTGATCCGCATTATCAACCACGAGCTGGTCCATGTACCCCAGTGTGCGCGGGGTACCGGCAACCCCGATGTCGACGAGTTTGAAGCCTTCTTCTCCGAAGTCTGCGCACGGGGCCGAATGCCCCAGCTGGACGCCGCCCAACGGGTCGCCTCGGCCAACAGCGCCCTGACGCACTTCGCCGCGATCCCGGTGCCGCTGCGCACCGCCGCCCGAACCACCATGCGTGACCAGCTGCGTGCCATTATCGCCGCCGGTGGCGCCGGTCGCTGCTGATCCCCTGCGCCGATGGGCAGCCTCTCTGGCCCGCTGCAGGTTCCCGCGGATGCGCGTCGCAAGGCAACCGGACGCCGTAGCCGGCCAACGCTGCACCGGTATGCTCGCCAGCGCTCCGCTGAACAGGTACAGCAGCTACTGCATGGCACAACCGATCGCGGCCCGGATCCAGCAACCCCGGCGTTAAGCGGCATTCAGTGCAACGCCCAAAACAATCCGTTACCACTTGGCGCTGTACAGGATCCGCTGGAACGCCAGGCCGACGCCGTGGCCGACCGGATCGCCGGCACCGCCGGGCCGCAAGCGGCGCCAGTCGTCGCATCCGGTATTCAAAACGCGCCCGAAAACCGGCAGCAAAGCCCGGACGCCACGGTCGAGACTGAAGAACAGCAGGCCCGGGCAGAGCCGGACAGTGACAGCGAGCAACGTCCCGGACTCTGGCAGCGCATTCGCGGCCTGTTCAGTGGCGGCCGGCCGCTACCGGCCACCAGTCGCGCCTTTTTCGAGCCCCAGCTGGGCCAGGACCTCTCCCGCGTGCGCATCCATACCGACCCGGCGGCGGCGCAGACCGCCCATGACCTCGGCGCCCGGGCCTATGCCTGGCGCCAGCACCTGGTGTTCGCACCGGGCCAGTGGCAGCCCGAGTCTCCCCGTGGCCGTCACCTGCTGGCTCACGAGCTGACCCATGTGGTGCAGCAGGGTGCGACGACCGCGCTGCCCGGCGTCCAGGCGCCGGCAATCACCAGCTCCACGCCACGGATCCAGGGCGCCTGGTATCACGATGTGGCCGATGTCGCCGGCGATGTGATCGACGCCGGCAGCGATCTGGCCAGCAGTGCCATTGACGCCGGCAGCGATCTGGTTGAAGGTGCGGTCGCGCTCGGCGCCGACGCCGCCTGGGCCATCGTGCGCAGGGTGGCACCCGCCCGGTTGCTGGAGATTCTGGATGCGGTACGCGAACGGGGCTTCCTCGGCTTTATCCGCGACAAGATCTCCGACGTCGCCTCCTCGCTGTTTGGCGGCCTCGCGGACCGCTCCGATACCCTTGGCACCCTGTTCACGACCTTTGGCCGTCTGGCCAGCGCCGCCGGCGAAATCGTCGCGGGGCTGGCCCGGGGCGACTGCGAGCCGCTGTTCGCGGCGCTCGGCCAGCTGCGCGATCTGGTCGGCGAGCTGGCACGGGACGCCTTCGACGCCATCGCCGAGTTTTTCCGCCCGGTTGGCGACTTCTTCAGCGATATCTGGAACCGTTACGGTGCGCCGCTGTTCGACTGGCTGGGCGAGGTCGCCGGCGATACCTGGGACTATGTCCGCAACCTTGGCCAGCAAATCTGGGACTGGACCCGGCCGGTGGTCGATGCCATCCGCTCGGTCATCTCCGATGCCTGGGACTGGATCAAGCAGCAGTTGGGGCTCTCCAGCAGCGAGGGCAACAGTTCCGGCGGCCTGATCCAGTGGGTCAAGGACCAGGCCGCCTCCGCCTGGTCGGCGATCAAAACCGAACTTGCGCCGGTCATCGGGCCCATCCAGCGCCTGGTCGACAAGGTGCGCGAGATCCTGCCGCTCGACGCCATCGTTAACTTCCGCGATACCCTCAATGGCTGGCTCGAGCAGGCCGGCAGCATGGCACAGAACCTGGACCCGAGCGCCGGCGGCGATGCCGCCGAAAACCAGGTCAGCCTGCGCGACGAGATCCTGCCGGCGATACTCGCGCGCATCGAGGCCTTCCAGGGCAGCCTGGTCAGCACCGGTCTCTGGGTCGCAACCCACATCGGCGCCGCGGTCACCCAGGGCCAGGCGTTCATTTCCGGGCTCGCCGGCCAGCCGCTGCTGAGCCCGGTGCGCAGTGCCTTCGACTGGCTCAGTTCGGGACTGACGAGCCTCGGCAACTGGGCCGCGCAGACGGTGCAGGGGCTTTTCATCAGCCTGGGTAACGGCCTGGTCAGGCTGTCGACCTTTATCCGCCCGGTGCTCGATGCACTGCAGCGCATCCTGCAGATCCTCGGCAATATCCTCGCCTTCCTGCCGGACTTTCTGCTCGGCCCGGCCTGGTGGGTACTGCCGACCTGCATCAAGGACAGCCTTAAGCAGTTCTTCATCGAGCAGATTCTGAGCCGCATTCCGCTGTTCCAGCAGCTGATGGCAGTCGGCGACATCTGGGCCCGGGTGCAGCAGGCGGCCCTGCGCATCCTGCAGCAGGTATTCGTCGACGGCGATCTCGGCGGCGCCCTCTGGACCTTTTTCAGCAGCATGCTCAACCTGATCGGTATCCCGGCGCAGCTGGTGCTGCAGATCATCGCCAACGCCGCCCAGGCGTTCAGCGATATCCTGATGGACCCTATCGGCTTTTTCGGCAACTTCCTGCGCTCCATCTGGCAGGGCGCCAGCAACTTCTTCAGCAACATACTCACACACCTGTTCAACGGCGTGACCGGCTGGCTGTTCGGCCAGGTCGAGGAAGCCGGTATCACGCCGCCGGACCTGACCAGCTTCCGCTCGATCGTCGACTTCGTGTTCCAGCTGATGGGGCTGACCCTGGAGCATATCTGGAGCAAGCTCGGCGAGCATATCGGCCAGCCGCTGATGGAGCGGCTGCGCGGCGCCGTGGAACTGGCCAGCGGCGCCTTCGAATGGCTGCGCATCGCCGTCACCGAAGGCCCCGCAGGGCTCTGGAACCTGCTGCAGCAGCGCCTCGGTGACCTCTGGAACCTGGTACTTGGCAGCGTCGCCAACTGGGTCAATACGGCGATCATCGCCACCGCGTCGCGCTGGCTGCTGTCCCTGCTCGATGTCTCCGGCATCACCCCGATCATCAATGCGCTGATCGCCGTCTACCGAGCCATCGAGTCCTTCGTGCAGTACGTCAACGAACTGCTGCAAATCCTCAATTCGGTGATTATGGGCATTGGCGAGATCGCCCGCGGCGTCATCGACCGTGCCGCCGAGCTGCTCGAGAGCAGCCTGGCGAGCGGCGTACCGGTGGTGGTGGGCTTCCTGGCCAATCAGTTCAACCTGGGCCGTCTGGGAACGCGCATCCGCGAACTCGTCGAGAGCCTGCGTGCGCGCGTCGACGCAGCCCTGGACTGGATCATCGAGCGCGCCCTGCGCCTGGGCCAGGGCTTTCTCGACATGCTGCGTTCGGGCGCCGCCGCGGTACGCAACTGGTGGGAAAGCCGCAAGACCTTCAACGACAGCGAGGGCGGCGATCACGCGCTCTACTTCGAGGGTCGTGGCGGCGAGCTGATCGTCGAGAGTACACCGACGCCGGTGGGCCAGTTCCTGCAACACCTCGCCATCGCCGAGGCAGATCCGCAGCACGCCGCCAAAACCCGTCACCGCACCGAGGCACTTAGGATCCATGGCGACATCACCCAGCTCAAGCGGCGCCTGGAAACGGCGCCGGAGGCCGAGCGCGGTACCCTGCAGACGGAACTGAGCCAGCAGCTGGATCAGCTGGCGGTACACCTGACGCCGCTGCTGGTTGGCCAGGACGCAACCGCCGGTGGCCGCATTCCCGACCCGCTGACGCTGGCCGCGCTAGACCAGCCGCCGGCTGCCCTGCCCCGCACCCCCGAGGAGGAGCAGGCGGACCTCAACGGCGCCCGCCAGCTACTGATGCTGGCGAAAGAAGGGGCAGACGGTACCGCCGCGCTTAGCGAATACTTCCAGCGCATTCGCACCCGCTTTGCACTCGACGAGGTCGCCTACCATATGGAGGGCGGCCGCATCCGTATCCGCCTGCGCGCCGCCCGCCAGCAGGAGGTCGACGTCGACGCGCCGGTCACCACCGGTACGCCCGGCGTCGATCTGCGCAGCCAGGTGACCCACAGCACCGGCAGCGCCGCCGGCGATACTGTCGGCGTGGGCATGGTGGCGGACCCGGTGGGCGAGGACCATATCCCCAACGGCAGTGGCCCCCAGTCCGGTGAACTGGCGGGAGTGATGGGCAAGCTGGTGACGGACCCTGGCCAGCGCAACCCGTCAAAGTACATCCGCGGCCATCTGCTGAACGAACAGATCGGCGGGCCCGGTACCGCGCAAAACCTCTACCCGATCACCGGCCAGGCCAACGAACGCCACAAGACGCTGGTCGAGAACCCGATCAAGAACTGGGTGAAACAGAGCCACTACTGGGTCTACTACTCGGTGCAGGTCGCCGGCATCAGCGAACATATCGAGCATCCCGAACAGAAGCACCCGCAAAACTGGATCAACGCCAGCTTCCAGTGCCATGCCTACGTCAAGTACGCCGACGGCTCGCAGCACAACCCGATCCGCGAGACCATCGTCTCGAACTATGTTCAGGGCAGCGCCGAAGCGAGCGAGGCCGATACCGGGCCGCGCCTCGACGCCGGCATCAAGGGCGCGCTCGACGCCCTGCCGGCAGCACGGCGCAGCGTGGCCGCCATCCTCGAACGGGTACGCGACTACAATGCCGACCGTTCGCCCGGTATCCCGTTCGGCGATGCCCGCGCCGGCACCCTGATTGCGGCCTACAACCGCTACGACGAAGGCGACCTCAACAACCTGGACAGCCAGCGCCGCAGCGACCTCAGCTATATCAACAACCGCGCCGACAGCATCCGCGCCATCCTCGCCAACGCAGACTGAAGTCACCCGCTCTTTCAGCCGAGTTTCAGGTACTGCCGCTATAAATGGCTTCCATGCACCGGCTATTTATATCCAGCAGTGATCCCATACAGATTCGGCCACGTATACAGCCGGGAAAGGGATAGAACACACACCAGCAAGCAGACCCCCTTCGATAGACCGATTGAGGGACAGGGACATGATGAAGACCGCATACGAGCAACTTCGAAAATTGATGCAACACCTGGGGCTTGTACGCACACCAAGCCTCGGCAAGGCCCGCTCACCGGAGCGCAACCCGGACAACGCCGCCATGAGTCCGGTGCAGCGTTCCAGCGCGCGGGCCGCTCGCAAAAACCCCTGGTTACTGGCCGGCTGAATTCCCCGCTGTCTTGAGCCGCACCTTCAGCCGCGCCAGAAATCCCATGCAAGGATGCCAGCGGTACGGCATCATCAGGCCTGTATCGTATCGACAGGAAGCCCCATGTCACTACGCAAGATCTACATCGCCGGTCCCGACGTTTTCTGGCCCAACGCGCTTGCAGCTGGCGCCGCCAAGACACAGCTGTGCGCAGATTACGGTTTCGACGGTCTGTTCCCGCTCGATTGCGCACTGCAGCTGGAGGCGCTCTCACCCCGCGAGGCCGGCATGGCCATCTACCGTGCCAACATTGAACTGATGCAGCGCGCTGACCTGATGATCGCCAATATGACGCCCTTTCGGGGCGCCAGTCTGGATGCGGGTACGGCGTTTGAACTGGGATTCATGACTGGCCTGGGCAAGCCGGTATGGGGTTACAGCCTGGATGGACGCCTCTATGCCGACCGGGTCGCGTCCGACGGCGCGGACCTGGACGCCGAAGGCCTGAGCATCGAGCGCTTCGACATGGCCGACAACCTGATGCTGATCGGTGCGATTGAAGAGTGCGGCGCGCAGCTGCTGACGCACCAGGCAGAGGACAGCCTCGATCAACACCTGCACCAGTTTGAGCAGGTGCTGCAACGCATCACCCGGGCCGCCTGATACCGGCTATTCGTTCTCCTGCGTGGCCTCCACCATCGGCAGGCCGGATTCGTCCACCCGAATAGTCAGCACCATGGGACTGCAGCACACCTGGCAATCTTCCACGTATTGCTGCTCAGCCTCGCTGCAATCCACCAGCACACTGATCCGCTCGCCACAGTAGGGGCAATAAAACTCCACTTCTTCCTGTGTATTCATCTGTTGAGTCCCCGCTCGGCAAATTTCGGCCAGCCCTATCAAATTCTAGTGCAGATCAGCCCTGGCCGAGTACAGAGCCTGTCATTACCCCGATGCGCGCCAATCGGGGTACTATGACGCTTTTCGATCAGTACAGAGAACACTTGTGGAATACACTTTCGGCCGCGACGACATCGGGCGCTACTTTGCGGAATTCTCCATGGGACATGAAGCCTTCGGCCGCTGGCTGAACGAGGAGCTGGGGCAGGATCCACAACGGCTGGAACAGCTGTTGAGCGTTATTGAGCAGCTGCACAATCGCCAGATACGGGAATACCGCCTCGATGGCAGCGAGTTCAGTCTGGAGCTTGATCGGGAAGAGGTACGGGTGCGGGCCCACAGCCTGGATGACAGCGCCGATGACACCGGCCTCGAGGACCTCGAATTCTATGACGACGAACTCGAGGCCGGCTGCGGGCTGGACGACTTCAGGGACGTGCTGAAAGCCTGGCATAAACTGATCACCGCCTGACCGGCACCCCGTAACCAAGGCTCAGACAAGATTGCACGGGCAACAGCGGGCACTGGCTACACTGAAAACCACATCCCCCGAATTCGAAAGGGAGCCTTCCTTGTGATACGCATCGTTTGTTTCTGGCTGCTCGTCGCCGCGCCGGTCTTCGCCGATATCACCGCGGCGCCGCCCGCGGGCCACAGCACCCTGCGGGCCGTTACCCTGGCTGACCGGCTCGAGCATCCCTGGGGTATGGCGTTCCTGCCGGACGGCTCGATACTGGTCAGCGAGCGTCCCGGCCGGCTGCGCCTGGTGACGCCGGACGGAACCCTCTCGCCAGCACTGGATGGACTGCCAGACATCGTTGCCACCGGCCAGGGCGGGCTGTTTGATGTGGCGCTGCACCCTCAGTTCGCGCAGAACCGCTGGGTTTATTTCAGCTATTCCGCCGGCTCCCGCCTGACGCGACAGCTGGGCACCGAGGTTGCGCGGGGCCGGCTTGGCGACGGCCGTCTGGACGATGTCGAAGTCATCTTCCGTGCCAGCCCCAAGGCCGGTGGCGGACGCCATTTCGGCGGACGCTTGCTGTTCGATCACCAGGGCCTGCTGTATATCAGCCTGGGCGAGCGCGGCGACAAGGAGCGGGCCCAGGATCTGGGCGACCATAACGGCTCAGTGATCCGTATCCGGGACGACGGTTCGGTGCCCGACGACAATCCCTTTGCAGATCGCCCCGGGGCCCTGCCGGAGATTTACAGCTATGGCCATCGCAATGTGCAGGGACTGGCGCTGGCGGCGGACGGGGAAACGGTCTGGGCCCTCGAGCATGGCCCCCAGGGTGGCGACGAGGTCAATCGCCTGCAGCCCGGCCTGAATTACGGCTGGCCGGTGATCACCTACGGCGTGAACTACGGCATCGGCACCCGGGTCGGCGAAGGCACCGCCAAGGCCGGTATGGAGCAACCCGTGTACTACTGGGACCCTTCCATCGCGCCCTCCGGCATGACCTTTTACCAGGGTGACCGGTTTCCACAGTGGCGGGGCAACCTGCTGGTCGGGGCACTGAAGTACCGGTTACTGTCCCGGCTGGAGCTGAGCGATGACAAGGTCGTTGCCGAGGAACAGCTGCTGCAAAACGCACTCGGCCGCATCCGTGACGTGCAGATGGGCCCGGACGGCTACGTCTACCTGCTGACGGACGAAGACCCGGGCCGGCTGGTGCGACTGGAACCACAGCCTTAACAGGCCATCAGGAAAACGGGCGCCTGGTCCGGCGTTACAACAGGCCAAAGGTCCGCGCCATGCCCATCAGGCTGACCAGGATCAGCACCCCACCCAGCACGCGAAAGAACAGCGGCGTCTCGAATTTCAGCAGCGTACGGTGAAAACGCTCGCCGATCAGGTGACCGACGAAAGCCCAGGACAACAGCCAGCAGCCTGGAATGCTGAATCCGCTGCAGTCCAGCCCCGCTATCTGTGCCTCTTACAACAGGCCAAAGGTCCGTGCCATGCCCATCAGGCTGACCAGGATCAGCACGCCGCCCAGCACGCGAAAGAACAGCGGCGTCTCGGATTTCAGCAGCGTGCGGTGAAAACGCTCGCCGATCAGGTGACCGACAAAAGCGCACGGCAGCAACCAGAGATGATGAATCAGCTGCAGATCGACGCCGGCGATCAGGAAGGAGGTCATCTTGATCACCACCAGGATAAACCAGAGCACGAACAGGGTATCGCGCAGCTGATGCCTGGCCACGTGGGTGCCATACACCGCCACGATCAGTGGCGCACCGATCAGCGAGGTGCCACTGACATAGCCGCCCAGTATCAGGAACAGCTTGTCCACATAGGGGTTGTTACTGCGAAAGGGCCGGTCCAGCACATAACCCACGGCATAAACGATGACGATGGCAAAGATGATGCTTGTCATGATATCCCCCGGCAGCGTCAGCAGCCCGAAGACCCCCACCAGCTTGGGGATAATCATGACTTTCAGCGAGCTTTTCAGGTAGACCCAGTCGATATTGCCGCCACCGGCCGCCGCGGGCTCGCGCCGGTTGCGGCGATACCCCTGCCAGGCGATCAGGCTGGAGAACACCAGCAGGTGCACCGCGATCAGCGGCAGGAACACCAGCGGCTCGTCCAGGATCAACAGCAGGAACGGCAGCGACAGCACCGCACCGCCAAAGCCCAGCCCCGAGCGTACAAAGCCGCTCCAGACAAAAATCAGCCCGATCAGGGCATACTGCCAGCCAAGTAAGTCCGTCATGGGAATTCGAAATCCGTATCAGCCCGAAAGCGCGCAGCCTAGCACTGAGCCCGCCGCGCTGCCCAGCGCCCCCGCACACATTACGACCAAATCATGAGAATCAGGCCGGTGGATAAGTTACCGCGCAGGGCAATAGCGCGTTCGGGAACCAGACACCATCCAGAAAGACGCAAGCCAGGGGATTGGGTGTCCTGCAAGAGGGGGAGTCATCCGAGTTCAAACAAGGTCTGTTGACAGCAGTTGCCAGGGGTTTAGCACAAACCGCGACATCCCTGTCGCAATCATGCAGACAATAACCGGTTTCTCCAGCAGAACCGTTGCCTATCCCTGCGCCTTTCTCCAGCGTTTGCGTATTGCTGCCCTTGGCAGACAACGTAACAATCGGCAAAGCCTAGATTGCGATATTTCAGTTTTTACCGAATTTTCTTTGCAGTGCAAATATAGCAGCGGATACCGACCTTTCTTAGATACTTTTCGTATAGCCCCATCCAATCTAGCGCTGATGAATGGAACGCGCGGGTTAGCCTTTTACCACCAGACTGTAATTTGGTGTCGGGTTCAGCGGGCACGAATAGTGATACTCGCCGGGCTTAAGTTCGATTTCGTAGTCCCGGGTCGTGCCCTGGGCCAGGCCACCGCCCGAGACACTGGGCAGCAGGGCGCGATCCACCAGGGTTGCGCCACGCAACCAGAACCCCAGTTCATAGGGCACATTCTCGTTACTGACCCTGAAGATATAGCGACCCGGCTCAAGCTCCAGTGGTTTGGCGCCCGCCAGGCGTTCCTCGCCGGATTGCGCATTGATGGCCTCGCAGTCCGCCTTGCTGCTGGTGCTGTAACCATGATCCATGCCATTTTCGCTTTCAACGAACTGGCAGCCTGTCTGGGTCAGGTGGATCACCTGGGGCTCATCAGCCTGCGCTGCCCATGGTAGCGCCAGCGCCAGCGCGAAAAGTCCACTGCGTACCGCGGCACCAGGAAAATGCTGCTTGTTCATCCTATTCACCTCATCAGGAGTTGTGTGTCATCAGCCGTGCCGCCAGTCTAGGCAGGCTCGGTGAAAACAGGCTGAAAGCCCGCCGACATTCATTTGCCGTACACTGGTCCCGAGGTATAGCTAATACAACGTCTTCGAGGACCATGGGATGTACAAACGTCTTGCCCCCCTGCTGCTGTTCACCCTGCTCTTTGCAGGCAGCGCCCAGGCTGCCGAGCCACTGCTGAATACCCGCTACAGTGCCCAGTACAAGGGGTTTGACCTAACACTGGAACGTACACTCAAGCCGCTGGGCACCAACCGCTATCAGTTCGAATCCCGTGCCAGGGGCGCCATTGCGCGTATCGAGGAAAGCAGCACCTTCAGGCGCGATTCCAGCGGGCGCTGGATACCGCAGCTGTACCGCTACAATCAGTCCGTACTGGGCATTTCACGCCAGTACGAGCTGCGCTTCAACGAGGCTGGCGACAGCGTGATCTTCGCCGACAAGAAGGGGCAGCGCGCCATCAGTATTGCACCTGGCACCCTTGACCCCCTGCTGTACCAGCTCAAGCTGCAGCAGGACCTGGCCCGCCAGAGCGGCGACTACCACTACCGTTTTGTGAGCCGCAGCAAGCTCAAGGACTACCGTTTCGAGATTGATGGCAGGGAAACCCTGCAGCTGGGCGGGCAACCCCTCGACAACCTGCGCCTGCGCAAACGGGACAGCGACCCCAGCCAGGAAACCCTTCTCTGGTTCAGTCCCGACAACGGCTATCAACTGATGCGCCTGCGCCATACCGAGGACGGCGACAGTTACAGCATCAGCTTGAAAAGCCTGCAGCAGAGTCCGGCATTTCGGCAATGGCTGCGCTGACCCCGCCTGCCTGGCAGGTTCTTGAAAAGCGTTGGCGAGGCAGCTAGCGCAAGCGGCGCGCCGCCCGAACGAAAAACCGTCGAAATGAGGGAGTTTATGGCCTATAAATGACCGACTTGAGACGGTTTTTAACGCTGCGATAGCAACGCAGGTAGTTTTTCAACAGCCTGTCTAGGGCACTTCAAGCCGTGCCGGTGATATAAGCACCCCAAACTGTTCACACCAGATCACCAGACTCTGAAAGTCGGCCAGGTCCACGCCGGCCGGAATCGGGTAGTTCTGGCTGCCACTGAAGGCCCTCAGGCGCCCCAGGTCCACGAACATCGTCTGTTCGACCGCCGTATCCCCGGTAACGTCTCCCGGTACCAGGTAGACATGGTACTTGGGCCCCGGACCCACTTCGAAGTCGGCTTCAAGGTGCACTAGCGCCGGGTAGACACTGACCCCACCCCGGCCATAGTGCACGGGATCTGATGGATTGGCATGGATAAAGCGGCCTCGGGCCAGCCGCTCGCCGGTATCCAGGTGCGCCACCGTCTCGTTCAGCGGCGGTGGCGGAAACAGATACGGGAAGGCGAAAATGCCCAGCGCAAAGCCGCCGGCACCACCCATAATGACCCCGAGCAGCATTCCGATAATAATATTTTTCATGGCCAGGCCCACCGACTGCACAAGATGCCAACAGTGTAGCCGGGCCAACGGCATCAGACCGTCAGAAGCCGGCTAGCGGCACAGCTCTGTCGCCGCAGGATCCGCCAGCAGGCGTTCGAGCTGGCGGCGATTGATCCAGGCGATATCACCGGGCGTGGCATATTTGAAGGCCGCCACCGCGGCACCCTGGCGCAGGGCCTGCGGGTAATCCTTGCCCTCGAGCCAGGCGCTGAGAAAACCGGCGGCAAAGGCATCACCACCGCCCAGGCGTTCCACTTCCCGGGCCACAAACGCATCCACCCGGTACAGCTCACCCGCCGGTGTCAGCAGGGTCGCGCCGGCGCTGCCGCGCGTCATGACCAGCAGACTGTTCGGCGCAAAGCCTTGAAAGCGCCGCAGCGTCGCCTCAGGGGAGCTGGCATCCCAGGCTTCGGGCCATAACGCCTGAATGTCCCGCTCCGCCACCAGCAGCAGCTCCAGCTGCCCCAGCAGGGGCTCCAGGCACTGGCGCGCCTGCCGGGCCGACCAGAGCCGCTGGCGAAAATTGATATCCAGGCTGCAGGGAATACCCGCCGAGCGGGCCAGTTTCAGCGCCTGCTGTGCCGTCGCACTGGCCGATGCCGACAGCCCCAGCGTGATACCCGATGTATGAAACAGGCGCGCCCTGCCCGGCTGGAACAAGGCGGTCGGCAGGTCGGCAGGCGTCATGCGGGCCATGGCCGAATCGGCACGGTCATAGATCACCTGGCTAAGGTGCGGTGCCCGCCCCGGCTCGTAAAAGTACAGCCCCATGCGGTCATCGCCCCCGGGGCAGACATGCTGCACATCGACATTGTGCTGGCGCAACGTCTGCCGCACCCGGTCACCCAGTTCGCTTTCCGGCAAACGTGACAGCCAGGCGCAGCTGAATCCCAGGCGCGCCATGGCACTCAGGGTATTCGACTCACAGCCGCCCACCTGCACATCGAAGCCCGCACTCTGATCCAGGCGCTCAAGCTTAGGCGGCGTCAGGCGCAGCAGCGTCTCACCGAGCCCAACAATGTCATAAACCTGGTTATCCATGAAGCCTCCTAGCAGACCTTGCCGCGCGCCTGAACCTGCTCGGTTCGAAGAAATTCGCCGTCGCGGCAGAAATGCACCTCGTCAAACAGGTTGGAGACCGGGCAGGCGTGGTTGGGAATAATCTGCAGCCGCTCACCCACCACCGGCGCCTGGTGGCAGCCCGAGAAATCCAGCACCCCGTGCTCTTCACTGAGCCCGGTCACACGCGCCTGTGGATACCTCAGCACCTGTCCATAACCGTCCTGCCCCAGCAGGTCCGAGGTCAGCGCCTTGCTGCCCGCATCCACAATGACCCTTCCTGGCACCGGCACACTGACCACGGTGGTCAACACCGTCAGGGCACAGTCCGCTTCCTTGCACGCGCCGGCAGCCATCTGGGAGCGGTCCTGGTACACGTAGGTGCCAATGCGGTATTCATTGACGATGGGGGCTTCGTGCGCGTGCCACATGCTGGGCGTGCCGCCACTGCTGAACACCTCGAGCGCAAGGCCCTGGGCGTCACAGAGCGCAGCCGCCCGACTGAACCATTGCTGTACTACGGCTTCGCTATGCGCCGCCGGGTAGGTCATGAGACCGCGCAGGCGCAGCCCCGGCAAAGCTGCAACCAGCGCCGCCAGCTGCGTGGCCTGCTGCGGGCTTTGCACGCCGCAGCGACCGGCACCTGTATCGCACTCCACCAGCACATCCAGGGTTCGTCCGCTGTCAGCAAAAGCCGCCGAAAGTCCCTGCAGCACGGCTTCGCTATCAGCCACCACCGCCAGCGATTTAACCTGGCCTGCGAGCTGCAGCAGCCGGGCCAACTTGGCGCTACCAAGGATGTTGTAGCTGATCAGGATGTCGTCAAATCCCGCCTGCGCGAAAACCTCGGCTTCCCCCACCTTCTGGCAGGTTATGCCAATAGCCCCGGCGTCCAGCTGCTTGCGCGCGACCCAGGGCAACTTGTGGGTCTTGATATGGGGGCGCACCGGCAACCCGTGCTCATCGCAATAGGCCTGGAAACCCCGGATATTGGCTTCCAGTATGGCCTCGTCAATCAGCACGCAGGGGGTATCAAGTTGCGGATACAGCATCAGTTTTTCTCCAGTGTGTCGTCGGTGAGCGCATGGGGATCTTCAATGATCGGCCAGATCGCGCGGGCTTAAATCGCGGGTGCAGCATCAGCCTTTCTCCTGCGTGTCGCCCACCATCCCATGGGGATTATCCACAATAGGCCAGATCGGGCGGGTCATCTTGCGATAGTTGCTGGTGACCGGGTTGCTGCTGCGGATACGGTGGTGCGCCGGCCCACCCGCTGTCATAAATCGCGGATGCAGCATCAGCTTCGCTCCATCACATCGCCTGCAAGACCGTGGGGGTTCTCAACAATCGGCCAGATCGCCCGGGTCATCTTGCGATAGTGGCTGGTGACGGGGTTACTCGGATAAGGCCCCCCCGCATCACAGTAAATAATGTGCTGGCTGATGGCAGCGAATGCATCGTAAAAGTGGTTGGTCGACTTGATCAGCAGGATCGGCTTGGCCGCAGGGTCTATACCCAGGTTGCTGAACAGGTCCGGTGAAAAAGCCTGGGAACGGTTGCTGTTGAGCACCACATCGATGGCCGTATCGGCAAGGCGTATACAGACACTGTCCCCCAGGGGGACTACGCTGTCACCAAAGCTCTGCACGGCATCGTGCACCACCTTGCGGATATCCACCCAGGCATCCATGGGGGCGCCGGCATTGTCCCCGGCCTTGCCGCCAAAACGCAGCCTGATCCTGGCCCCCTCTCCCGCAGCCACGCAAAAGCGTACCGCCATCGGGTCCCAGATGGTGCCTACAGCCGCATCAGTCACCCCCATCTCGAGCATTTTCTGCAGTACCAGGGTCGAGTCCCCGGCCACACCGCCGCCGGGGTTGTCCCAGACATCGGCGATAACCACGGGCTGGCGCGACGACGCCTGGGCCTCTGCGATCGCCAGCTCAGGGGCGATATAGGGCGGGCGCGTCTTGCCGCGAAAGGAAAACAGCTCCATGCCAAGTGACTGCGCCAGGCTGTCGGCGCGGGCCTGGTCATTGTCGGTAATGACCAGCAACCGGGTGCCCATCTCAGGTACATCGCCGGCCATGAAGCCATGAATCACCGAGATCGACAAAACGTCCGGTGCCTGCTCCAGCTGATGCAGGCGGTCCACGAAGCTGCGCATGGGTTCAAGGCTTGTGGGCAGCACCTCGATCATCTTGCAGTCGAACACCGCTGCCGTCGGCTTGATTTCTCCCTTCACATGGCGCACCGCCAGATCCACCAGATCCCGGGCACGGTCGACAAAGTCCGTATGGGGAAACTCCTTGAAGGCCAGCAGGATATCCGCCTGCGCAACCCGTTTGGCCGTCAGGTGGCTGTGGGGGTCGAACTCGGCGGCGATGGTCGCCGTCGGCCCCACCAAAGCACGCACCCGTTCCAGCAGATCACCTTCGCAGTCGTCATACCCATCGGCCACCATGGCGCCGTGCAGCCCCAGGATCACCGCATTGACCGGCAGGGCGGCGCTGAGTTGCCCGAGTATTTCATCGCGCAACAGCTCGTAGGTACTGCGGTTCACCAGGCCACCGGGCTCGGCCCAGGCGGCGGTGCCTTCGATCAGTTCCCAGCCCAGCGCCGGGATTTTCTCGCGACAGGCGATAAAGGGTGCGCTGCACAGGGTTGGCGTGGCCGGATGGTCGCCGGGCGCGGCATAGAAGCTTTCCTTGAATGACGCCAGATCCGTGAAGACCGGCGAAAACGTATTGGTCTCGGTGGCCAGTGAGGCTACAAAAACTCGCATAAAACACCTCGAGAGGTTGGCCCCGAACACAGGTCCGGGGCCTGGGGACTTGTCAGGTTGTTGAAAGCGCTGGCGAGGCCGCTAGCGCAAGCGGCGCGCCGCCCGGACGAAAAATCGTCGAATGGAGGGCGTTTATGGCCGCTAAGTGACCGACTTGAGACGATTTTTAACGCCGCTATAGCAACGCAGATAGCTATTCAACAGCCTGTCTAGTTCAGGTAGAGCTTGCCGTTGGCCTGCTGCGTTTCACTCAGGAACAGATCCAGCAGCTCGACACCCTTGTCATCCTGCGACTGGCGAATCTCCTCAATCACCACCGGCTGGGTCGCCTCGCGGAAACGTTCGCGCTCCGTCGCCGACAGGGCATTCACCTTCATGGTCTTTTTAAGCCCCTCCAGACCGCGCTCCGAGGCTTCGATCACGCGGGACAGGCCTCTGCCGGCGACAATGCCCGACTGGGCCGCAAAGTGGATGATCTTGCGTTCTTCGTCGGTCAGACCGTCATAGAAGGCCTTGTTCAGCATCAGCGTATAGGGCGCAAACAGATGGTTGGTCAGCGTCAGGTATTCCTGCACCTCGTCAAACTTGGCGAAGGTCACCGTGGGCACCGGGTTCATCTGGCCATCGATAACGCCGGTCTGCAGGGAGGAATAAACCTCGCCCCAGGCCAGTGGATAGGCCTCGCCACCCAGGGACTGGATGATCTTCTGGTGCGTCGGCAGGGTCATGGTGCGAATGCGAATACCCTTGAAGTCTTCCAGCGTATTGATCGCCCGCTTGGAATTGGTGACCGAGAAGAAACCACCGGTATCGGGAAAGCCGAGTACCCTGACGTCGCCGAGGCTGGATTCGATATCCCCCGCCAGCGCCTTGCCGAAGCTGCCGTCCAGCACCTCGTAGGTGGAGGCATTGCTGTTGAAGGCAAAGGGCACATCGAGCACGCCGATGCGGGGGTAGTAGCCCGCCAGGGCGCCGGTAGAAGACAAGGTGCCCTGGATCTGGCCGTCCCGTACCATCTGGATATGCTCCTTGGCCGAGCCCAGCTGATTGCTGGGGTAGACCTCGACCCTGATCTCGCCATTGCTGGCGGCTTCAACAATATTCTTGAACACGCCGGTGAAGGCATGGGCCGGGTTCTCCATCATGTCCGCCTTGTTGTCGTGGGCGAAGCGCAGCACCTTTTCGGCGCTGGCCGCCTGGGGCATGGCGGCCAAAGTGGCCAGCAGGGATGTGGCGGCGATGGAGGTGATTATTTTTTTCATCGACAGTCTCTCTATGGTTTCAGGTGGATAAATGGCCGTAGCCGCAGGGTTCGAGCCGGCTCAGTAACCCAGCAAACGCGGGATGAAGAGCGTGACTTCAGGGGTAAAGGCAAGAAACATCAGCAGGACCAGCTGGCCGATCAGAAACGGCATCAACTCGGCGGATATGCGTTCCAGCCGCTCGCCGGTGACCGATGACAGCACGAACAGGCAGGCGCCCACCGGCGGCGTCATCAGCGAAATATTCAGCGCCAGTACGAAGATGATACCGGCGTGCAACGGGTCCATGCCGATCTGCTCGGTCAGGGGCACCAGCACCGGCGCCAGGATAATCAGCATGGCGTTGATATCCATGATCATGCCCACCACCAGCAACAGCCCGATAATCAGCAGCAGGATCACGCCGGGGTTGTCCGACAGCTGACCGATAAAGGTGGCAATCAGCTGGGGAATCTGGTTAAAGCTCAGCCACCAGCCAAAGATCGAGGCTGCCCCAATAATCAGATAAATCACCGCCGAGATCTGCGCGGTACTGATCAGCATGCGAAACAGCGCCGCGACGCTCAGGTTGCGGTATACCACGGCCCCGATAAAGAGGGCATAGGCCACGGCAACAGAGGCGGCCTCGGTGGGCGTGACGATACCGCTGACAATGCCGCCCAGGATAATCATGGGCATCAGCAGCGCCAGCAGCGATCCGCGAAAATGCCCCAGGAGCTCACGCAGCGAGGCGCGCTGGGCCGCCTTGGGCAAATTCTTGCGCTTGGCAAATACGCCGATAATGGCCATGCACACCAGGCAGATCAGCAGGCCCGGCAGAATGCCGGTGGCGAACAGGCCGCCGATGGAAACCCCCATCAGGGAGCCGTACACCACCATCAGGCCGGATGGCGGAATGGTCGGGCCTATGATGGAACCCGCCGCCGTCACGGCACAGGCATAGGGTCGGCTGTAGCCCTGCTCCACCATCGCCGGCACCAGGGTGCGGCCAAAGGCGGCGGCATCAGCCGTGGCCGCGCCGGTGATACCGGAAAAGAATACCGATGCCACCATGTTGGAATGCGCCAGTCCGCCGCGAAAATGCCCCACCAGCGCCTGGGAAAACTGCACCAGGCGGGAAGTGATGCCGGTATGGTTCATGATTTCGCCGGCCAGGATAAAGAACGGCATGGCCAGGAACGGGAATATATTCAGGCCATTGAAGACCTTGGCCGGCGCCAGGGACGCAAAATGCAGCCCGCCGATGCTAAACATGCCGGCCAGACCCGCCAGGCCCAGCGCGATGCCTACAGGGGTACCGATAATCAGCAGTACCACCAGAATCAGGGCGATCGTCATTGCGTCACTCCTCTGTATTGTTGTTAGGGGTCACTGCGGCCTCCAGGTGTTGGCGCCGCAGCGCTGCACAGGCAGACACTACTATTGCAGCTGCAGTGCCTTTTCCGCGTCAGCGGCGGGCTCCAGCGTATCCGTGCCGCAGTCCCGCAGCAGCGCCAGCAGGCTTTGCAGCGCCGCCAGGCCGAAGGCCACCGGAATCGCGCCGTAGGGATAAGCCATGGGCAAGCCGAAGACCGTGGAGACCTGCTGCAGGCCCTTGATCACGAGCTCCGTGCCGGAAAAGGCCAGGTAGCCGAAAAACAGCAACGACAGCAGATCCACCAGGATGCGCAGGCCGCGCTGCAATGGCGCCGGCAAATGCTGCACCACCGTCGACAGGCCTATATGTTCACGCCCCGCCGTGCAGCAGGGCACCGCCAGCAGGATCGCCCAGATCATGATGTAGCGCGCCAGCTCCTCGACCCAGCTGATCTGCCATTGCAGCAGGTAGCGATCGAGTACCGCAATCCACACATCCAGTAACAGCACGGCCATCAGCACCCCGACAACCCTCTGATTCAGCAGATTGATTCTGCCACTGAGCCTGCTGCTCAGCCGGTGACACCTGCCCATAAGGAGCCCTCTGTTTTTGTTATTTATGAATACAATCTTCACTTTGTGATTGAAATATGACCTCGAACAGGGTAAAAATCAACTGTAAATTTAAAAAAGAGAAGATTTTCTTCATAATTTATTCAGGAGTACATTTATGCCTATCGAACGATTCCGTCTTGCAGGTCAGGGTGCCGGTGGCCAGGAACTGCCTTTCGCCAAGGCCACCAAGGCCGGTGGCTTTCTGTTTGTCTCGGGCCAGGTCGCGCTGGAAAATGGAGAAGTGGTGGAAGGCGGTATCGTGACCCAGACCCGCAAGGCCATCGAGAATGTCAAAGCCATACTGGAAGAAGCCGGTTACGGGCTCGAAGACGTGGTCAAGGTGAATGCCTGGCTGGACGACCCGCGGGATTTCTGGAGCTTCAACGGCGTCTTCAAGGAGTACTTCCAGGGCCACCCGCCGGCACGTTCCACCGTGGTGTCACCGCTGGTGGTAGACGCCAAGGTGGAAATCGACGTTACGGCCTACAGGGATCCGCAGTAACATCCGCCTCGTCCGGGCCTGGGTGGCGCCATCCAGGCTCAGGCCCCGGCTCGCGGGGGTTTGTGATGCGGTGTTATACTCCAGCGCATTGTTTTCAGACCCGGTGCGGCGGCGCGCTACTGACCCAATGCTGACTATCAAGGAAGGGTGAACCCCATCATGACGCCACCGGCAGCCCCCGATATAGTGTCCGCGCTCAAGGACAATACCAATGCCATGAGCAAGGCGGATCAGCGTCTGGCCGAAGTGATCCTGTCCGACGTCGATCGCGCGGTCCACGCCAGTACCACCGAACTGGCACAGTGGTCCGATACCAGCACGCCGACAGTGACGCGGTTCTGCCGCAAGCTGGGGTTCAAGAACCTGCGCGAGTTCAAGGTTCACCTGGCCCAGGCCCGCGCCGTGGGGGTGCGTTTCCTGGCGGGTCAGACCTCGTCCGGCAGCCATTCGGAAGCCGCCGAGCAGGTGGTACGCCGCGCCCAGCAGGCACTGGAAATGCAGCTGGCGCTGCTGGACAGCGAAACCATCCAGCAGGCGGTCAGTGCCCTGCAGCACGCCGGGCGCATTGCCGTGTTCGGCAGCGGCGGCGGCTCCACCATAGTGGCGCAGGATGTCGAGCACCGGCTGTTTCGACTCGGTCTGGCGGTCAACGCCTACCAGGACAGTCAGATGCTGCAGATGGTCGCCGCCACACTGAAGAAAGGTGATGTCCTGCTCGCCATCTCCACCTCTGGGCGCTTCGCCGACCTGGCCAACGCCTGCGATATCGCCCGCGGCTACGACGCCACCGTGATCGGCATGACCCGGCCCGACGCCCCCCTCTGTGCCCACCTGGATATTCTGCTGCCGGTGGATATCCCCGAAGAGAAGAGTTTCGTGAATCAGCCCACCGCCTCGCGCTATGCCCTGCTGGCGGTAATCGATGTGCTGGCATCCGAGCTTGCCATCGCCATTGGCGAACGGGCACTGGAGAACGTGCGCCGCATCAAGCACCACCTGGTGGCGTACCGGGATCACGACGACAGCCAGCCGCTGGGCGACTGACGACTCGGCAGTGCTTGCCCATTTTCGCGTATTAGCAACAAAAAGGCCGGCAATCTTTACAGACTGCCGGCCTTTGTAGTCACTCAGGTGTAGAGATCACACCTTGTGATAGATCTTGCCGCCGGTTTCCAGGAATTCCTCGGACTTCTGCTGCATGCCCGATTCCGCTTCCAGGTTGATGGCGGCAATCTGGCTGTCGTCCAGCTGACGCACTTCCTGGCTGATCTTCATGGAGCAGAACTTGGGCCCGCACATGGAGCAGAAGTGTGCCACCTTGGCGGACTCCTTCGGCAGGGTTTCGTCGTGGTAGGCACGGGCCGTGTCCGGGTCCAGACCGATGTTGAACTGGTCTTCCCAGCGGAACTCGAAGCGCGCCTTGGACATGGCGTTGTCACGGATCTGCGCACCCGGGTGCCCCTTGGCAAGGTCGGCGGCATGGGCCGCGATCTTGTAGGTGATGATACCGGTCTTGACGTCATCCCTGTTCGGCAGCCCCAGGTGTTCCTTGGGCGTGACGTAGCAGAGCATGGCGCAGCCGTACCAACCGATCATGGCCGCACCGATACCGGAGGTGATGTGGTCATAGCCCGGCGCGATGTCGGTGGTCAATGGGCCCAGCGTATAGAAAGGTGCTTCGTGGCACTCCTCCAGCTGCTTGTCCATGTTCTCCTTGATCATGTGCATCGGCACGTGACCCGGGCCTTCGATCATGACCTGTACATCGTGCTTCCAGGCAATCTTGGTCAGCTCACCCAGGGTTTCCAGCTCGGCGAACTGGGCTTCATCGTTGGCATCGTACACCGAGCCCGGACGCAGGCCATCACCCAGGGAGAAGGAGACGTCGTAGTCCTTGCAGATCTGGCAGATGTCTTCGAAGTGGGTGTAGAGGAAGTTTTCCTGGTGATGCGCCAGGCACCACTTGGCCATGATGGAGCCGCCGCGGGAGACGATACCGGTCATGCGCTTGGCGGTCATGGGCACGTAGCGCAGCAAGACACCGGCGTGAATGGTGAAGTAATCCACGCCCTGCTCGGCCTGTTCGATCAGGGTGTCGCGGAACACTTCCCAGTTCAGGTCTTCGGCCACGCCGTTAACCTTCTCCAGCGCCTGGTAAATCGGTACGGTACCGATGGGCACCGGCGAGTTGCGCAGTATCCATTCACGGGTTTCATGGATGTTCTTGCCGGTCGACAGGTCCATGATGGTGTCGGCGCCCCAGCGGGTGCCCCAGGTCATCTTGTCGACTTCTTCCTCGATCGAGGAGGTGACCGCAGAGTTACCAATGTTGCCGTTGATCTTCACCAGGAAGTTACGGCCGATAATCATCGGCTCCAGCTCCGGGTGGTTGATGTTGCACGGAATAATGGCGCGGCCTTCGGCCACTTCCTTGCGCACGAATTCCGGTGTGATTTCCTTTGGCAGGCTCGCACCAAAGCTGTGTCCGGGGTGCTGCTGGTCAACCATGCTGCCTTCGGCCTCGGCTTTGGCCAGCTTCATGTTCTCGCGGATGGCGATGTATTCCATCTCCGGCGTGATGATGCCCTGGCGGGCATAGTGCAGCTGGGTGACGTTCGCACCGGCCCTGGCGCGGCGCGGCTTGCGGGTCAGTTCGAAACGCAGCTCGTCCAGGCTCGCATCGGATTCACGCATGCGGCCGTAGTCACTGGTCATGCCATCCAGCATTTCAGTGTCGTTACGCTCTTCAATCCAGGCATCACGCAGCGGATGCAGGCCCTTGCGCACGTCTATAGCGGTATTCGGGTCCGTGTAGGGGCCGGAGGTGTCGTACACATAGAGCGGAGCGTTTTTCTCTCCACCCAGACCCGTCGGCGTGTCGTCCAGCGCAATTTCACGCATGGGCACGCGAATGTCCGGTCGGCTGCCCTCGATGTACACCTTGCGGGACCTGGGGAACGGCTGCACGGAGGCGGCATCAGCCACGACTCCACGACTGAAAGGCTTGTTTTGCTCGGCCATTTTATTCTCATCCTCTTGGGTCTGTGTAGCGCCGGCGTCCTGCCAGCATGAGTGAAAATCAGGTTTTGGGCTTAATTTGGGCATAGCTCCCCCAACCCCACTGTGATTGGCGGGCCAGGGTTATGGTTTCACTTCAGGAATCTATTCAGGTGCTCAGATCGAGTCCCATCTGCCAGAAGGCCCCTTCCATCCGGGTTGCGGTGTGGAAGGTCTTTTTCAGTTCATCGAGGCGCCGGGCCGGCATGCCTTCACAAAGCTCATCGAGCAGGCGGATTTCAGCGCTGGCGACCTCCTGATACTCGTCACTGGCGTACATGTCGATCCAGGCACGGTAGGGGTTGCCTTCCAGCACGGTCCAGGGCTGATCCAGCAGCCAGCGGGCCACTTCGGCATAACCGACAATGCAGGGCGCCAGCGCCGCATGCAGATCCGCCAGGTCACCGGCCAGGCCCGAATCCAGCACGTAACGGGTGTAGGCCACGGTGGCGGCCGCTTCCGGCAGCGCCTGCAACTCGGCTTCGCTGATACCCCAGTCGGCGCAGTACTGCACATGCAGGCCGATCTCGATATCCAGCATGGCGTTGATGCCCTGCTGGGCATAACGCATCTGCTCCAGGGTGCGGCTCTTGTACACCGCCAGCCCCCAGGCGCGGCTGAACTGCAGCAGGAACAGGTAATCCTGCTTCAGGTAATGGGCAAAGGACTCCGGCGCCAGGGTGCCGTCTCCCAGGCCGCGCACGAAATCATGCTGGATATAGGCATCCCAGTCGGGCCGGGCGGCGTTTTTGAGCTGTTCATACACGGACATAGTCACTCCTGCTCGGTCAGCAACACATCAAAGAACGCCTGTTCCAGCCAGGCCATGCGGGTAAAGCGCTGCTCCAGGCGGGCACGGTCCGCCGCATCCAGATCACCAAAGCTGTCGAGCTGGTCCCGCAGCCAGGTCACAAAGGCCTCGAATTCCGGCAGCACGTGGATGTCGATCCATTCGCGCAGCCAGAAACGTGTTGGCGGTGTCTTTTGCGCCTCGCGCTGCGCCCAGCTCAGGTACACCCATTCGGCACAGGCCAGCACCACAATCATGTCGGCATAGCCGCAGGCCTGGGCGTCCTGCATTTCGCGCGCCAGCATCTGGGCCACCGGGTTCAGCGCCGGTGCCCGGTAATCCGCAGGGCTGACATCAAGCGCTGCAAAGGAGCGCTCGAAATAGTCATTTTCCGCCGACGTCAGCGCCGCCAGGAACCCCGCCAGCACGCCCTTGGCCGCCATGTCCGGCGCTGCCGCAATGCTGCGCGCGGCATGATCGGCCAGGGTGCCGACAAAGGCATAGTCCTGCAGCAGGTAACGGATATAGACCGCATCCGCCAGGCTGTCGTCACCCAGTTGAACCGTGAAAGGATGTTCCACTGCGCCGCTCCACCAGGGTTCGGCCTTGAGGCGCAACTGTTCGGAAAATGACATGCTCATCAGTGCTCCGGTGTCTTACTTGGGTTCAAAGGCGTAGGTTGATACCGCAGGGTTTGATTTTGTCAGCCCCTGGGCCTGCATAAAGGCACCCACTCGCTCGTACCGGCCACTGTCCAGCGCTGCCGGGCGCAATGCAAAGCGGGTCAGGGTATCGGCCCAGGCACGCTTGTTCAGCTCACTGTCCAGGTCCGCCTTGTAGCTGACAAAACTGGTCCAGGCTTCATCCGGGTGGTTGACGATAAACTGGGTCGCCTTTTCCAGCGCCCGCATGAAGCGGCCATACTTGGGGTCCTTGCGGTCCTTGTTGTTCACCACCAGTACCAGCTCGTCGTAGGCCGGCACACCCAGCTCTTCCACGTAAAATGCCCGCCCCGGATGGCCTTCGATATCCATCTGGTTGAGTTCGAAGTTGCGGTAAGCTCCGATCACTGCATCGACGTTGCCGGTAATCAGCGAGGGCGACAGCGACCAGTTAACGTTCACCATTTCGATATCCGACAGCTCCAGGCCTTCGCGCGCCAGCATGGCCTTGAGCAGCGCATCCTCGAAGCCGCCGACGGAGTAGCCGACCTTCTTGCCCTTGAGGTCTTCGATCGACTTGATATCACTGTTTTCCAGCACCACCAGGGAGTTCAGCGGCGTGGCCACCAGGGTACCGACACGGCTCAGCGGCAGGCCTTCATCCACCTGTACATGCAGCTGCGGCTGGTAGGACACCGCCATATCCGCCTTGCCGGCGGCAACCAGCTTGGGCGGCATGGACGGGTCCGCCGGCTCCTGCATCTCGACCTCAAGCCCCTGGTCCTTGAAATAGCCCTGCTGCTGCGCCACGATCAGCGGCCCGTGATCCGGGTTGATAAACCAGTCCAGCAGCAGCGTGACCTTGTCGGCCGCCATGACATTTGCACTGAGCAGTGCGCCGGCCAGGATGGCACCGAGTTTTTGCGTTGTTGTTTTCATTGTTCAGCCTCCGGGGCATCGTCAAACAGGGTTTCGGACTGCCAGGGCATCAGGCGCCGCAGCAGTCGATCAATCAGAAAATAAAGGCTCACCGCCATCAGCGACAGCACCAGCAGCGCGGCAAACATCAGGTCCACCTGCATGCGCGCGTTGGCATGCAGCATCAGATAGCCCAGGCCAGTGGACGAGCCGACCCACTCCCCCACGACCGCGCCGATGGGCGCCACCGAGGCCGCCACCCGAAGACCCGAGCCCAGTGCCGGCAATGCCGCTGGCAGACGGATCTGCAGCAGCTGGGTACGCCTGTCAGCGCCCAGGGTGCGGGCCAGCTCCAGCCAGGCCGCCGGCGCATGCCGCAGGCCGTCATAGCAGGCCGCCGTTACCGGGAAATAGATAATCAGCGTCGCCATCGCCACCTTGGAGGCCATGCCGTAGCCCAGCCAGAGCATCAGCACCGGCGCCAGGGCAAACACCGGTATCGACTGGCTGATAACCAGCACCGGCAGCATCCAGGCCCGCAAACGCCGGAACCAGATCAGCGTCAGGGCGCTGCCAAGTCCCAGCAGCACCCCCAGCAACAGGCCCAGCAGTATTTCCGCCAGCGTCACGCCGGCATGCTGCAGCAGCAAACCGGCATTGTTGTAGAGCGCTTCCAGCACCCGCAAAGGCCCCGGCAGGATAAAATGCGGCGCGCCGGTCAGCCACACCAGCAACTGCCAGAAGCCGCAAAGCCCCGCGGCAATGCCCAGACTGCGTAATGCGTTCACGCAGACACCTCCACCAGCTGGCGCAGCAGACGCCCCTGCATTTCCAGCACCTGGGGCTGGTCCACCGCCCGCGGCGGCGCGTCCTGTGGCCGCAGCGGCGCCGTTAAGCGTGCAGGACTGCCCTGTAACACCAGTACCTGATGCCCCAGACGCAGCGCCTCCAGCGGGTCATGGGTGATCAGCAACACGGTGCGATCCGCCAGCAGATTCGCCGCCAGGTCCTGCAGCCTCAGCCGCGTAACCGCATCCAGCGCCGAAAAGGGTTCGTCCATCAGCACCAGCGGCCGGTCTTCCATCAGCATGCGCGCCAGGGCCACACGCTGGCGCTGGCCACCCGACAATACCGCCGGGTAACGCCCCTCAAATCCCGCCAGACCCACCTGGCTCAACAGGTAGCGCGCCTGTTCGCGCTGGGCCGGCGTCACCCGACTGCGGCGCAGCCTTGGCCCCAGCAGCACGTTGTCCTGCACACTGAGCCAGGGCAGCAGCAGATCCTGCTGTGCCATCCAGGCGACTCGCCCTTGCAGTGGCTGGCCGTCACTGGCGACGATATCGGCCCCCACCTGCATCTGCTCGGTCAGCCCGGCCAGCAGACGCAGCAACGAACTCTTGCCCACACCGGACTGCCCCAGCAGGCAGGTCCACTCGCCGGCTGGTAAATGGAAGCTCAGGTCGCTGAAAACGCTGTGACCCTGCCAGGCAAGGCTGGCGTTGCGCACGTCAATGGCCAGCATCGGTCAGGTCACCACCAGTGGTGAAAATGGTGCACGGGGCCGTGGCCAGAGCCTATTTCAAGGCGGTCCGCCGCTGCTATCGCGGCGCTGATATAGGCCTTGGCATTCTCGATGGCGCTCTGCACCGGCATGCCCTTGGCCAGCTCCGCCGCGATGGCCGATGACAGCGTACAGCCGGTGCCATGGGTATTGCGCGTATCGATGCGCCGTGCCGGCAGCCATAGCAGCTGATCCCGGGTACAGAGCAGATCGGCACTGTCCTGGCCCTGCAAGTGCCCACCCTTGAGCAGCACCGCCTGCGGGCCGAATTCGAGCAGCGCCCGGGCAGCAAGGATCATCTCGTCGCGATCGGCAGGCTCGGCACACTCGAGCAGCACTGCGGCTTCTGGCAGGTTGGGGGTCAGGATGGTAGCCAGTGGCAGTAAGCGGGTACGCAGACTTTCGACGGCGGCCTCAGCCAGCAGCTTGTCGCCGCTTTTGGCCACCATGACAGGATCGAGCACGATATTGCGGGCACCGTAACGTTGCAGTTCCTCGGCCACCACCGCAATAACCGCAGGCTGGCTGAGCATGCCGATTTTCACTGCACCCACGGCCAGGTCATCGAACACGGTCTGAATCTGACTGCGGATAAACTCAGGCGGTACATCCTGGATGGCGCGGACTTCCCGGGTATTCTGTGCCGTCAGGGCAGCAATAACCGAGGCACCGTAAACTCCGAGGGCAGAAAACGCCTTGAGATCGGCCTGAATTCCGGCGCCTCCGCCCGAATCGGACCCGGCGATGGTCAGTGCTATAGGACAGGCATGCGGAGAACGCGGCTGCATGATCGACTCCCGATAAATTTGGCTGTCGGCCAGACGTTTACCAGAAGAACGGAGGAATAGAGTATATGGGACATATCTCGGTTTCCTACACCGGTACTAACCGGATCAGGTTCAACGGGTTTAATCTCAGCCCCTCAAATGACCGGACAGAACATCGGCAAACCGATATGCGTCCGGTGCTTTTTAAGGCACCCCGACAAGAAGGCATCTAGTCTATGCGTTTCATGGGGACAATGTCCACGGCCAAATTGAGCGAGCCGTTGGGCCAGCCAAAACCGAGTCTGCGCAGGCCAGCCGACCCGGGCAAGCTGTAACCATTTAGTAACAGTTCGTCTCCCATTTCCCCTGCAGCAGCGATAGGCCGAGCAACACTGTATCGAAGATGAAACAGTTTTTAGGACTTTTTCCTATATAAATAAATCCCACAGCGACCATAATCAATCTCGTGGATCTCCTGTTCATGGAACGAATAACAAGGATGGCCTCGGTAAGCGCAAAGGACGAATCGGACGCACGCAGGACGCAATTCAAGCGCAGGGAAAAGGGAAGCCAGACAAGAGGGCGCGATGAAGGATCATCGCGCCCTTTTTATTTCTGTTTAATTTACAAAAAGTTAGCCATCTATCAAGCACTAGCGCGCGGTCCAGCCGCCATCCACGGCAATCGCCTGGGCGGTAATGTTGCGTGCCGCTGGGCTCATCAGAAACAGCGTCAACTGCGCCAGTTCCTCAACACTGATAAAGACCCCCTTGGGCATGGGCTTGAGCATGATATCGCTCACCACATCCGCCTCGCTGATGCCATGTTCCCGCGCCTGATCCCGGATTTGCCTGTCCACCAGGGGCGTGCGCACATAGGACGGACAAATCGTATTGATGGTGATATCGGTATCGGCGGTTTCCAGTGCAACCACCTTGGAAAAACCCAGCAGTCCGTGCTTGGCCGCTACATAGGCGCTCTTGTAGGGGGATGCGACCAGGGCATGAATGGAGCCGATATTGACAATGCGTCCGTAGCCCTGGGCCCGCATGGCAGGCAGCAGCGCTCGCGTGAGCATGGCGGCGCCGTTCAGCATTACCTGCACCAGCAGGTCAAAGCGCTCCGGCGGAAAAGACTCCAGCGGCGCGACCTGCTGCAAGCCGGCATTGTTGACCAGCACATCCACCCTTTCGGACTGCAGCTGCGCCCGCAGTGCATCGATATCGGCCTGACGGCTGACATCCAGCGCAAGGGCAAGCACGTCACCGCCCTCGGCCTGGATCAACTGCGCGGTCCGTTGCGCGGCATCGCTGACAAGATCGGTGGCAATGATGCGATGCCCCTCTGCGGCCAGGACCTGCGACAGTTGCTGCCCAATACCACTGCCCGCCCCCGTAATCAGCACCGTTCGTTTCTGCATGGGACTCTCCGCTGGACTATCGACTGACAATACTCCAGCCAGCGGAACACGCAAAATCAGAAGCGTAAGAATCCGTGAAACGAATCAGGCGCCGGCTGTCAGCGCAGACGGCGCTGCGTGATCGTTCCACAGGCGCTTGGCCAGGGTGGCCGCGGGCTCCCTGTGCCCCTCGGCAATCCAGCATGCCAGGGCTGCGGCCACATCCGGGTACGGCGCCGGGGCTGGATTGGGCTGCTGCAGCCAGGCTTTAAGCTGCAGCAGATCACAGTCACCCCGCATCACCGTGGCGAGCCCCAGCTGCTGCATGATTTCGGCGTTGGACAACTGTTCCACCTGGCCTCGATAGGGTTTGCTCAATAGTTTTTTGCCGTACTGCACCGTTTCGCTGGTCAGGCCAAAGCCACTGTTGCTGATCACCCCGGCGCAGCTGGCCAGGTCCTGCTCAAAGCCATCGCGGCTGAACGGTTTGAACTCCAGGTTACCCTGCACCCGGGGCTCAACGCAGTCGCAATAGACCACGAAGCGATAATCAGCAAAACGGCTGAACCAGTCGATCAGCTGCGCGCGGGTTTCATGGGGCAGATAAACTAGGATCTTGTCAGCTTCAAGCGTCGCCGGGTAGCGCGGTGGCGGGATCAGCGGCGGCAGTATGGGCTGCTCAAAATGATGCCAGTGCAGACCGATAGCGGTATCCACCGGTGCCATCAGGCGAATGGCGCCTCCTGTCAGGCGTCCCTGGTGCCTCCCCGGCAGGTCGTAGTTGAACACGTACTGATGAGCGATACCGACACTGGGCACCCCCTGGCGACGTGCAGCCCAGGCACTGACTGGCTCGAAGTCACTGATCACCAGGTCATAGCCACTCAGGTCCAGCGTACGAATGTCGCTCCACAGCTGCCACACACTGTTGTTGCACAGGGTCGCGAAGGCCTTCACACGCCCGCCCGCACCGTACTGGAAGGTCAGGCCGCGGCGGCAGCGATAGTCGCCAAAAGGCTGCATATCGAACAGCTGCTCCGGGGGGCGACCGCTGAACAGGTAATCAACCTCCAGCCCCTGTGCCGCCAGCGCCGGCGCCATGACCCGCGCCCGGGTGATATGGCCATTGCCCGTTGCCTGCACACCGTAGAGTATTTTCATAACCGGCTACGCCAGGCCAAACAGCAGAATACCCAGCTGGGCACTGCAGATTCCCAGCAGGGCGCCAGCAAGAATATCCGACGGAAAATGCACACCCAGCAGCACCCGGGAGGCACCGATCAGGCCTGCCAGCCCGTAGAGCGGCAACAGCAAGCTGGGGTAGTGCGCCACCATGACGGTGGCGAAGGTAAAGGCCGCGGCGGCATGACCTGACGGAAAGCTGAAGCGGTCCGAGGGCTTGATATAGGCCGAAAAGTGGTCAAAACGGTCGCAGGGACGGTCGCGCCGGATCAGGTTCTTGAGCACCAGGTAGGCCGGCAGCTCGATGCCAAATGCCAGTAAGCCGGCCTGCAGGAAACGGTGTCCGTCCTCGGGCTCGAACAGCGCCAGCGCAACGCCCAGCAGAAGATAGCAGAGACCGTCGCCAAGCCTCGACACCCAGCGGCTGACAGACGCCAGCTGCGGTGCCCGGGCATGACCCTGGCACCAGTGGAACGCAAGCGTATCAAGCTGAGTGATTTTCTGTTGCAGCATGTTCATCGGCATCACCTGACAGGGTTGCAGTCAGCGGCATTGTCCGATGTGGCCGGTGACAATCCCATGAACAGGACATGACACCGGGATGACAGCGACTCAGTCGGGATCCGGAACGGGCAGCTGCAGCTGCCGGGAAAACCACTGTGCCGATCGCTGTGCCAGCGCGCCAGCGTTGTCCCAGGGCAGCATGTGCCCCTCGGCCGGGATCAGCACCAGTTCAATCGGGTGCACTGACTGCGCCACGACTCGGCGGGCATAGTCCACATCCAGCACTTCATCCCGCGTGCCCTGCATGATCGCCAGGGAGAATGGATACGTTCGCTTCAGAATGCCGGCACTGCGGCTGAACAGGCTTGCCAGGGTACGCAGCGGGTACTCGAACACCAGCATGGGATCGACATTGATCAGGGGCCCCGCCGGGTGGCCGGCCAACAGGGTTTCAAAGTCAATAAAGCCCTTGAGTGGCACCTTCATGCGCGGAAACATCCAGGCCGACGCGGTGGTCCACTGCCAGCCCAGGCCGTGCATCATGTCCGGCGCCAGCTCGCTCAGCAGCAGGGTGCCGCACAACAGGGCCTGCACCCGGCTATCCGCCTCGGCCAGCGCAAGACCCGTGACCGCACCACCGGAATAGCCAAACACGACCACCGGGCCGCTAAAGCGCTGCAGCAGGGTATCCAGCACGCACTGCAGGTCTGCGACACTTTCCTCGATGTTGTAATAGCCCCGCTCGCCCCCGGAATAACCGTGACCCCGGGGGTCGACTCCCACGGCGTTGAAGCCCTGCGCCCGCAGAGCTGCGAGCAATTCGGCGTAAAGCTCCGAGTAAGTGCCCAGCCCCGGCAGAAACAGCAGCACGGGGGCCGTGCTGCTGTACTCGTACAGTTCGCAGTGAATCCCGGGCTCTGCATCGATGCGCAGGACTTCCCGGCGCTGCAACGCTGCCTGAATACCCAATCCATCGCGCAACTGCTCACGAAAACAGTCGCGCTGCAGCGCCTTGTCATTTAATGCGCTTTGCGCTGCGGTCATAGCTTACCCCTGGATGGACGGTGGCCGCCTGGCTCTAACGCTGACACTGCGGGCAAAACACGGTACTGCGCTGCCCCAGGCGGATTTCTTTCAGTACAGTACCACAGCCAACACAGCTCTCGCCGCCCCGACCATAGACGCACAGTTCCTGCTTGAAGTAGCCCGGTTTGCCGTCACCCCCGACAAAATCCCGCAGCGTGGTGCCCCCCTGGGCAATGGCCCGGCTCAGCACCTGCTTGATTTCGATCACCAGACGGGCCAGGCGCGCAGCGGAGATACGCCCGGCGGCGCGCTGCGGATCGATGCAGGCGGCAAAGAGCGCTTCGTTGGCGTAGATATTCCCCACGCCTACGACCACCTTGCTGTCCATGATTCGCAGCTTGATGGCGCTGCTCCGTCCCTTGCAGGCCCTCTGCAACAGGGCGGCATCAAAGGCCTCGGACAACGGCTCAGGTCCGAGGGAGGACAGCAGTGCATGCTCGGTACCGGCCGCCTGCCAAAGCACGGCACCAAAGCGGCGCGGGTCGGTCAGGCGCAGCGCCAGGCCCGAATCCAGCAGCAGATCCACATGATCGTGCTTGCCGGGCGCCTGATCACCGGGCACCAGCCGCAGACTGCCGGACATGCCCAGGTGCACCAGTACTGTACCGGCATCGAAGTCGATCATCAGGTACTTACCACGGCGCGAAACGCCACGCACCGGCTGCCCGGCAAGCAGCCCAGCCAGCTCCGAGGGCACCGGCCAGCGCAGCCGTGGCTGGCGGACAACCAACTCACGCACACTGTGATTCAGCAGGTAGGGTGCAACCCCCCGGCGGGTGGTTTCAACTTCGGGTAACTCCGGCATTCACAGACTCCGCGGGCCAAAACAGCTCAGGGCAGCATGATAGCAAACTCCGGCTACCGGCTTCCTGCGCTTTACCGCCTGGAGAAACGTTAATGGCAGCCCCACGCCGGCTTAACCTGCCTGCGCCGGCACCTGGAAGTACCGCAGCAGCCACCGCGCTAATATCGCGGATAGCAATGATCACCTGATACTGAACGCATCGCCTGCCCACCCGTGCCTGTGCGCACCCGCAATATATCAGCCATGACGGCCAGGGCGATTTCCGGCGGCGTCTTGCTACCCAGGTTCAGACCGATTGGCATATGAATACGAGCAATATCCGGCTCCGACAGGCCACCAACCCGCTGGAGCCGCTTTGCCCTGTTCGCCGATGTGCGCTCGGAGCCCATAACGCCGATATAAAATGCCTCGGTGCGCACCGCTTCCATCATCGCCAGATCGTCGATACGCGGATCATGGGTCAGGGCCACCACCGCGGTATTGGTATGGCAGCCGTGACGAGCGATATAGACGGACGGCAGCTCCCTGATCAGGCTCAACCCCGTGCCTTCCAGATGCTGCACAGCCTCCTCCCTCGGATCACATGCCAGGACCCGAAACCCCAGCGCGGTCGCGAACTGGGCGCAGTAACGGGCCACCGGCGAGGCGCCTGCCAGTATCAGTGTCACCACAGGCCCCAGCCGCACGTGTACTTCATCGCCCAGTATTTCGACCGTCGCCCCAGGCCCCGGATCGAAGTCCAGACACCGCCCGCCACTCAACCGCACCCTGCGCAGGACGCTCTGCTGCCGGGACAGCGCCTGCTGTAACGCGTCCAGGTGCTCGCCCACCGCGGACGCCACGGGCAAGCACTCGACCAGCACCTTGAGCACACCACCACAGGGCAACTGCAACCGCTGGCTCTCCTGGGCACCGTCGCCGTACAGCACGATTTGCGCATCGGCGGTAAACTGCCCGGCATCCAACTGCGCCAGGAAGGCCTCCTCAACACAGCCGCCGGACAGGGAACCGGCGTACTCGGTGCCGCTTCTGGCCACCAGAAGCGACCCCGGCGGGCGCGGCGATGACCCAAAGGTCGACAGCACCGTACAGAGCCACACACAGTGACCTTCGGCGTGCCACTGCCGTGCGCGCTCAATCACCAGGTTATCGATACTGTCCAAGTTCTACCTCCGGCGACAATGCCGCTATCTCAAATAAAACGCGGCGCGTAGGTCACCACCGCAAGGGCCAGCAGATTCATCAGCAGAAAGGGCACCAGGCTGCGGATAACCTCACCGACTCGCACATTCAGAATCGATGACGCCACAAAGATATCCAGCCCAAACGGCGGGGTTATCATGCTGATGGCGATATTCATCACCACTATCATGCCAAAGTGCACCGGGTCTATTCCCAGCAACATGGCCACCGGCGCCAGTACCGGCACCAGGATCACCTGAATGGTCACTGGGTCCAGAAACATCCCGGCCACCAGAAACACCAGATTCACGATCAGCAGGAACAGCAACGGCCCGGCATCCACCGCGCTGACCAGCCCGGTTACCAGGGCAGGCAAGCCGGCCAGCGCCGTCAGGTAACCGATAAAGCTGCCGGCGGCCAGCAGCAGAAACAGGGCGATGGTGATCAGGGCCGCACTTTCGGTGATCTTGACGACATCTGCCAGCGTCAGCGCCCGGGTCAATAGCACCTCAACCAGCAATGCATAGACTACGGCGACAGCCGCCGCTTCCGTCGCCGTCATCATGCCGGAATAAATACCGCCGATGATGATCACCGGCAACCCCAGCGGCAGCAGTGCATCCAACAGCGCCCGTGCACGCACGGCAGCCGAGGCCCTCACCTCGCTGACCAGGCTGCGAGACTTGATTTTCACCACCAGGCACAGCGCCGCCGCCATCACCAACCCTACCGCCAGGCCGGCGACAAACAGGTCGGCGATCGAAGTGCCGGTCAACCAGCCATAGATGATCAGCGTAATGCTCGGCGGCACCAGCAACGACAGCTCGCTGCTGGCCAGTATCAAACCGGTGGCAAAACGCGGATCAACCCCCTGGGCGGTCAGCTTGGGGTGAAGAATTTTGCCCAGTGCCGCAACCGTGGCCGGTGCCGAGCCGCTCACGGCACCAAAGACCAGGCAGGAGCCGGTGGTGGTATACCCCATGCCTCCGCGGTAATGCCCGATGAACGACTGCACCACCCCGGTCAACGCGGCGGCGATACGTCCCCGGGCCATGATCTCTCCGGCCAGAATAAAAAACGGAATGGCCAGCAAGGCCGACTGGTTGATCCCCCCCACCATCTTCTGCACGACAACCAGATTCGGCAGCGCCGGGAAAAACAACTGGGCGCTGACGAGCATGGTGACACCCAGCACTATATACATCTGCGCCCCGATCAACAGCAGCGTCAGCGCCAGCAAAGCAACACAAAGCATCAGCATGGGAACCTCCGATCAAACGGCAGGGACGTTCTGGGCGCTGTGGCCCCTGAACGTCACGATCAGCGCAGAAACATGCCGCACGGCCAGCAGGAAAGCGCCCACGGGCAGAGAAGCATAGAGATAAAACATCGGAACCCCCAGCGAATTGCTGCGCTGGCCGCTGGCAATCATGTGTTGCAGATATACCCAGCCGAGCCAGGCCAGATAAGCTGCCAGTATCAGTCCCAGAAGATTAATCGTCAGGGTCAGGAAACGTTGCAGCACTGGGCTAAAATAACCCTGCAGAATATCCATGGATATATGAGCACCACGATCATGCACATAGCCGATACCCAGAAAAACCATCAGTACCAATTCAAAACGCACCAGTTCATCAACCCAGAACAGCTCCCTCGACAGGTCACTGCCAAACAATTGCGCCAAGACGCCAAAAGAATATAGGAACGGCATCGACATCAATATAAAAACCAGAAAAAAACGTTCCACACTTCGAATATACAGCATATTAAGGAACCTCTATTTACATGAAATCAGTCCCCTGAAAGAAGCTTAAAACTGTAGGGGCGCCTTGTGCATAGACTCCTGAGCCGGCGATAAAAAAAACCGGCGACTCCCACAGCGGGAGCCTCCGGCAAGCCGTGCTCAGTTCCCCGCATCCATGAACTCGAAATAGTGCTGCATGAGTTGCTCGCCCTCGCTACCGGTCATGGCGGTGAATTCCTTCAGGCTCGCCGGAAACATTGCCTTCTTCAGGGCTTCGGTCAGCTCAGCGGACGGCTGGGTCACACTGACAGGCCCGGCCAGCAGCGCCGCTGCGGCGGCCTCACCCGCGGCCACTTTCAGCGTCAGCAGCGTTGTCGAGGCTTCGACGAAAGCAGTTTTGATCGACTGGCGCTGCTCCTCGGTCAGGCCGTTCCAGAAGGCGGGGTTGAACAGCACCACGTTCTCCAGCGCACCATGCTTGCTCAGTAATACAGATCGCTGCACCTCATGGAATTTCATGCGCACTATGCTATCCAGTGGATTTTCCTGGCCATCAACCCCGCCAGTCTGCAGGCCCATGTAAACATCGCTAAAGGGCAGCGACACCGGTGTAGCGCCCAGCGCCTGCATCTGCGCCATCAGTACCTTCGAGTCCATGACCCTGAAGCGCTTGCCGGCAAAATCGTCGATGGAATCAAGCTCGGCGTTCATCGAGAAGTTCTTGCGTCCGCCGGGCCAGAACACCAGGCCCTTGAGGCCCTTGCCATCAAAGGACTGCAGTAGCGACTGACCGAAAGGACCGGCCAGCAACTGGCGTGCGCGACTGTCATCCTCGGGCAGCAGAAACGGAATGTCGAGCACCGCGGACAGGGGGTTGAAGCCGCCGAGAAAGGCCAGCGGCAACACCGTGCCCTGCTGGAATCCCATCTGCACACCTTCGGTCATGTCGCGGGAACCGCCTAACTGTGCCGCCGGAAATACCCGTATCAGCACTTCGCCCCGGGTGTCCTTTTTTACCCGTTCAGCCACCTGATTCAGCACCTGATCCAGCGGTTGACCCGGTGCCTCCACATGGCCTATGCGCACCTCGACAGGTGTCGCATTTACCCAGGAGGCCAGCACCGCAGCCGCAAATACGACCGTTATCCGCTTTAACATGTTCATGATTTAAACTCCGCATTTATTATTAAAATTGCAGTAGAAAACATCAGGATGTTTTTCAACAACCTAACCATTCAACAACCCTCTCCTGCGTCTGGAGTTGAGTTATTATTAACCTGGCTGGCAAACAGGTTCCCTCCCTATTTGCCAGTCACCCCACACTTTTCACCCTTGATGAATGGGCGCACGTGCATGTACGTGCTGGATTCTATTGGCTAAAGAGCTGGAGCTCGCTTTGGGCCATCTTTTTCAAAGCAAGGCCCAATGATGAAACATCCCTGTTTCATGTATTAACCCGGGTTAATAACAGACAAGCATGTTTAGCGCCTGAACCAGCCTTTCACCACCATCACAATCAACTTGAATACGCTGAGTTTGGCAGCAGCGGATGTATTCGGGGTTTCACCCCGAAGACGTGCCGACAGGTTGTCTGCGAACATTCTGGTAACGGCACTGGCAAAGCTCTTGACCAGGCCGCCACGGCTGAACTGGGACAGGGCGCCGGTAATCGCATAGCTGGCTTCCAGATGCAGAATACAACCGTCGCCATCCGCTTCGAGGCTAAAATCCATGGCGCCGCTGGCACCTGAACCGCTGCGCGAATCCTTGCCCTGGCCTTCGAAGCGCCCACTGTGACTGGCATCATCGAAGGTAAACCGGCCCTCGCCCTTGAAAGAGGCACTAATAGCCCCGAAGGAGGCTTCCATCTGGATTTCGAGCTGATCGCCATTCTCGGCCAGCAGACTGGCACCTGGCACACAGGACACCACCTGCTCGACATTGCGCATCAGGGCCCAGACGTCGTCTCGCGAATGCTTGAGCTTGATAAGCTCCAGAATACGATCCCCGCCAGCATCATTCACCGGTGCGGCCTGCATCTCGACCTTGCCACAACTGCGCTCAAAGGTCGGCAAAGGACCGCTGTACTGATGCTCAGGCACGGGTTCGGCACTGTCGCGCTGTTCCGGTGACAGCAGCTCATCGCGACGGGCCAGCACCGACATCACCGCCTGCACAATGCCCATATAACCGGTACAACGACAGAGGTTGCCGCTCAAGGCCATGCGAACCTGCTGCTCATCCAGTGGCAAACCGCGCATGATGATGTCCCGCGATGACACCAGCATGCCGGGGGTGCAGAAACCACACTGCAGCGCATGGTGTTCGCTAAAGGCATCCCGCAGCGCGTCCATCACCGCGTCGCCGTCATAGCCTTCAATGGTACGCACCTGCGCACCCCGACAACGCGTTGCCAACAGGGTGCAGGAGCGCGATGGCACACCGTCGACCTCGATGGTACAGGCACCACAGACACCCTGTTCGCACCCCAGATGGGTGCCGGTCAGGTCCAGCCCATCGCGCAGCATGTCCGCCAGACTCGTGCGTTCCTCTACCTGCGCCGAGGCAGGAGCACCGTTGACGTTAAGCTTGATCAATTCAACTGAAGCTTCAGGACTGTTCATGTTTCCCCTCGAGCTGCTGCAGGGCACGGCGTACAGCCACGCTAAATAATTGCCTGCGGTGTTCCGGCATACCGCCCACGAAGGCCCCCACGGCGGCGTCGGTTGCGGCAATCGCCGCCGCCACACCCTTGTGTGCCAGCGTATCGGCCAGGGTCTCCAGCAGTACCGGTGCACCGTCCAGAGCGCCCAGCACAATGCGGGCGTAACCCCGCTGCGGATCTATCACCACAGTGCCGGAAGCCTCTGAAAATTCGCCAGGCTTGCGACAAACCTTGTAATACCCCCAGCGGGCGCCGGGACTCAGCCGGGGCACCCGCACCGAGGCGATGATTTCACCGGGCAGCAGCGCCGTCGTAAAGGCGGCCTGCATGAACGCCGTTGCGGCTATGGATCGGCTAGTGCCGGTGCCTGCAACCTCAATGGAGGCATCCAGCGCCAGCATCACATTGACCCAATCAGCCGCGGGGTCCGCATGGGCCAGGCTACCCCCGATAGTGCCGCGGTTGCGCACCGCACGGTAGGCGATGCCCGCAGCGACATGGCGCAGCATACCGCCGGTGGCGTCGGGCACCAGACCATCCTCAAACGCGGCATGACAAATGGCGGCACCGTATTGCACGCAGTCACTGTCCTCGCGCACCTGGCGCAATGCCTCTATGCCGGCCAGGTCGATCAAGGTTTCCGGCCTTGCCAGACGCAGGTTCAGCATCGGGCCCAGGGACTGTCCGCCCCCCAGGTACTTGGCATTTCCCTGTTGCTGCAGCGCCGTCGCCGCCTGGTTCAAGTCCGCACATTCAAGGCGGTTAAACTGCACGGGCTTCATAACCGTTCTCCTGTTCCGTAACCGGTTGCTGATCCCGCCCCGCGTGCAGGGCCTTCAGGATGCGTTCAGGGGATGCCGGCGTTTCATTGATCTGGACGCCCAGACTGCAAAGGGCGTCATTGATGGCATTGACGATAGCGCCGGCAGGTGCAATAGCCCCACCCTCGCCAACGCCCTTGATACCGTGCTCGGTAAAGGGCGACAGGTGCTCCAGGTGCTCGATCCGGATGTTTGGCACATCCGTCGCGCCAGGCAGGATATAGTCCGCCAGGGTGGAGGTCAGCGGCTGTCCCTGGGTGTCGTAAAGCACCTCTTCATAGAGCGCAGTGCCAATCCCCTGGGCAATGCCGCCAATGGTCTGCCCTTCAACGATCATCGGATTGACCATCTGGCCGCAGTCTTCCACCACGGCATAATCCTGTATCTCGACATGGCCGGTTTCGGTATCCACCGACACCACCACCGCATGGGTGGCATAGGAGAAAGCACCCGTGTCCACTTTGGGTTTGTAGTACCCCGTCGCTTCCAGGCCTTCAATCAGGCTCCCCTCCGGCAGGCGATCCGGGTGCAGATACCAGGCATCACCCAGCTCATCAAACCCCAGTTGCATCCCCGGCCCTTTCGCCTGCGCCTGCTCCAGTACCACCTCCTCGGCCTGGCACTGCATCATGCCGGCTGACAGGCGCCTGAGCTTGTCCATCAGTGCCGCACAGGCCCGGGACACCGCACCGCCGGCCATGACCATGCCCCTGGAGGCATAGGCCCCGGTCGAGTACGGTGTGGTGCCGGTATCACCCAGCACAACCTTGATGCGATCCAGCGGAATCGTTGTAACTTCGCTGGCAACCTGCGACAGGGTCGTTTGCAGCCCCTGGCCGATGGTATTGATGCCGGCGCGTATCTCCAGCCCACCATCGGCCGTCAGCTTGGCAGTTGCTGTTTCGTAACCCGGCACCAGCGGCAGCCCCCAGGCGGCGAACACCTTGGTGCCGTGGGCCGACTGTTCGGTAAAGGTGGCAAACCCCAAGCCAATACGTTTTGAGCTGCTACTCGCCTCCTGCTGTCGCTGGCGCACCTTGGCGATATCGATCATGGCCACCGCACGGCGCAGCGATTCGGGGTAGTCACCACTGTCGTAAAGCTTGCCGGTGACATTGGTGAAAGGCATGACATCGGCAGGCACCAGGTTCTCGGCACGCACCTCCCAGGCTTCACGCCCCACCGCTTTGGCGATCTCGTCGATGGTGCGCTCGATGGCGAAACAGACACCCGGGCGTGCCACACCGCGATAGGGGCAAAACGGTGGCTTGTTGGTGGCCGGCGCCAGTACCTTGCAACGGTAATGATCGAACTTGTAGGGCCCCGGCAGGTTGCCCCCGGCCTGGGCGGCCTCCAGTCCGGCGGTGAAAGGCCAGACCGAGTAGGCGCCAATATCCACCGCCACCACGGCATCCAGCCCCAGCAAACGCCCGCGCTTGTCGGCATAGGCCTTGATTTTGTAGTGGTGTTCCCGCGTATTGGCACCGGCCACCAGGTGCTCGCGACGGTCTTCGATCCAGCGATAGGCCTTGCGATACTTCATTGCCAGCCAGGCCACCGCCACCTCTTCCGGCTGCAGGATGCACTTGTAGCCAAAACCACCGCCTACATCGGGGGCGATAACACGAATCTTGCCCTGGGGTAGCCCCAGGCATTCGGACAGGCCGGTACGGATCAGGTGTGCCACCTGGGTTGAGGTGTAGACCACCAACTGGTCGTCTTTCTCGTCCCAGTAGGCAACAACACCCTTGCCTTCCATCGGGTTCATTACCTGGCGGGCCAGCTTGTATTCCCGCTCGATAATGACGTCTGCGCGGCTGGCAAGCTCAGGGAAGGCTTCCCCCACTTCCAGGTCGAGGAACAGGTTGTTGTCCCAGTGCTCATGCACCCGCGGTCCCTGGTTGTCCAGGGCGGCATCAATACCGGTAATCGGAGCAAGACTTTCCAGCTCCAGCTCGACCTGTTCGACCAGGTCTTCCGCCGCCGCCCGGTTATGAGCCACGCACATCACCACCGGCTCGCCCACAAAGCGCACCTTGCCCCGCGCCAGCACCCAGTGTTCAGAGTCGCGATAACTGGGCAGATTGGAATCTGCCCGAATGGGTTTTACACCCTGCATGTCATCGACCGTAAACACAGTCTGCTCCGAGCCCTGGGGCCTGGTGATGCTTTTAATGCGCCCATGGGCCAGCGGGCTGCGCAGAAAAGCCACGTCCTGCAGACCGGGCACCCGTATATCACTGACGAAGCGCCCCTTGCCCTGCAGCATGCGCTTGTCTTCGACTCGCCGCACGCGAGCACCAATACCGCTCTTGTTCACCAGCATCTCCTCATGGATGAGGGCCTTGCACCCTGGCGCAAGGCCCTGCCTTTAACTCTTCAGCTGCGCACGGGCATTCATAAACGCCATTTCGGACAGTTCGGAGTAAGGCTGCACCGTATCGATAAATTTACGGTAGGAAGCATAGACTTTACGCGTCAGGTCATCGGTCTGGCCAACATCGTCGATAACACTCTGGGACACGCGCCCAAGGTGCCCGAGGGTCGCTGGGTCCAGTAACCGGAAATCAACCTTGTGCTCCTCTTTCATTATCTTGACGGCCTGGGCATTTTTCGTCACAAACTCGCTCAGTACCATCTGGTTGGCCATGGCATTGGCGCCCTTGACGATTTCCTGCAGGTCCTTGTCCAGCGAGTCCCAGGCTTCCTTGTTGATGAAGCAGTCGAGCACCGCACTGGGTTCCATCCAGCCCGGCCAGTAGTAGTGCTTCGCGACCTTGTGCAGACCAAACGCCATGTCATTGAAGGGGCCGACAAAATCGGCGCCGTCGATGGCACCCGACTGCAGCCCCTGGGGTACCTCGCCCAGCGGCATCTGCACCGGCACCCCGCCAATTTCCGTCAGTACCTTGGCACCCAGGCCACCGCTACGTATTTTAAGGCCCTTGAACGATTCGATGGAGTTCAGCTCCTTGTTATACCAGCCGGCGGCCTGCACCGAGGTGTTGCCGCTGGGCAGAAACTTGACTCCCAGCTCGCCGTACACTTCATCGGCCAGTTCCTGCCCACCGCCATAATGGAACCAGGCGTTCTGTTCCTGGGACGTAAAGCCAAAGGGAATGGGAGCAAAGAACTGCACCGCCGCCAGCTTACCGGCCCAGTAGGCCGGGTAGCCGTGCCCCATATGCAGGGTACCGTCCGCCACCGCATCCAGTACCTGGAAGGGCGACACCAGGTCACCGGCGGCATACAGCTTGAGTTCCAGCCGGCCATTGGAGGCCTTGTTGATATAGTCAGCCACTAGCTGCGGCCCGGTTGCCAGCAACGGCGAGTTGGCGCGCCAGGTCATCTGCATGCGCCATTGCTTGACGCCCTTGGCGATGGCAGGTGCCGCTATACCGGTACCCGCTGCCAGCAAGCCAGCCCCCGCACCCTTGATCAGATCACGACGTTTCATATGAAGCTCCTACTTGGTTGCCAATCATTTCGTTCTTTGTTGTTATTTTCTGGCCGATGTCCGGCGCAGGCTCAGGAATTCAGAAGGCCCGGAAGCCACGTGACCATACCCGGCCACCACCAGATGAGGACTCCGGCAAACAGCTGTATCGCAACAAAGGGCGCCACGCCTCGATAGACCGTCGACAGTTTCAGTCCGTCAACAACGCCCTGGAGGTAGAAAATGGCGAAGCCGAAGGGCGGGGTCAGGTAGCTGGTCTGCAGCACCAGTGCCGCCGCCACTCCAAACCAGAGCGGGTCGACACCGAGCATCAACAGTGCCGGACCAAAAATCGGGATCACGATGAAAATAATTTCGAAGGTGTCGAGCAGGAACCCCAGTACAAACATAATGCCCAGTACAAACAGGGTCGCTCCCAGAGCACCACCCGGGATCAACGTCAGCAACGACGCCACCACCTCTTCGCCACCGAGAATGCGGAACACCGCCGACAGAATGGTCGCGCCTATCAGCATGGTGTAGATCATGACACTGATCAGCATCGCCGAGCGTGCAGCCTCACTGAGCTGCTGACGCGTAAAGCGGCCGCTGCACAGCGCCAGTACCAGGGCGCCCACGCCCCCCAGCGCCGCGGACTCGGTCGCCGTCGCCAAGCCACTGAGAATGGACCCCAGCACCAGCACGATCAGTGCCAGCGGCGGCACCATGGCGACCAGTACCTTGCGCACGAGGGCATCGCGCATATCATCGGACATTTCCAGTGGCGGGCAATTTCTCCGATCCCTGAATGCAACCAGCAGCATCCAGACTGTATAGAGCCCTACCAGCATCAGCCCGGGGAGAAGCGCTGCGGCAAACAGGTCGGTTACGGTGAGCGGATCACCGCTGAATATGCCCATTCGCAGCTGCGCCTGGGTATTGGCATCCTGCACCATGACGCCCAGCAGGATCAGTACGGTCGAGGGCGGAATCAGTTGGGCCAGCGTCCCCGACGCGCAGACCAGGCCACAGCTCAGAGACTCCTTGTACTTGGCGCGACGCATGGCCGGAATGCTGATTAGCCCCATGGTCACCACCGTGGCGCCGACAATACCGGTCGAGGCCGCCAGCATGGCACCGACAATCAGCACCGCGAATCCCAAACCGCCGCGACGGTTGCCGAAGAGCTGCCCCATCGTTACCAGCAACTCTTCCGCCAGCTTGGACTTTTCCAGTACCGTGCCCATGAACACGAACAGCGGCACCGCAACCAGGGTCTCGTTTACCATAATGCTGACCAGGCGCCCCGGCAGCGCACCCAACAGTGCCAGGTCAACCGTGTTCACCAGATGCCCCAGCAGCGCAACCAGTATCGAAACACCCCCCAGCGCCAGCGCCACGGGAAAACCCGACAGCAAGCCCGCAACGGCACCACCGACCAGCACAAACAACAGGGCTTCAGACATGCTGATACGCTCCTACCTTCGTTGATTGCAGTACCAGCAGTGACCGGCACATCAGACTCAGTCCCTGCAGGGCCAGCAGCAGGCAGAACCCGAGGATGCAGCTTTTCAGCAGGTACATGAACGGCAGGCCATCAATGGTCGGCGAATGCTCAAGCTGCAGCCAGGAACGCTGGATGCTGGGCCAACTTTTCAATGCCAATACCAGCAGCATGGGATACAGCAGGCTCAGGGTCCCGATCAGATTGACCCAGGCCCTGCCCCGCTCTCCCAGACGCCCGTAAAAAAGGTCAACCCGGACATGGCCACCTTCAAGCAACACCCAACCGGCCCCCAGAGTAAAAACCATGGCGTTGAGCCAGACCCCGATCTCCGAGAGCCAGGGGTAACCGGTATTGAAGGCATAGCGCAGAATGGCGGTAGCGGCGGTCAGCAGGACCACCAGTAACAGGCCCCACTTGAGGAGACTGCCGATCAAGCGATTAAGATCGTCGATTGTATCGGCGATACGGACCAAGGTCATAGTCAGACTCCTGTGGCTAGTGTCAGGTGGCAGATCGAGGCTGCGGGCATCCTGATCATCCGGCCATTGTTCTATGACATGGGCCGGCTGCCCTGCCCGGGGAGACTTGTCGCGGCATTGTTGTTGACGCATCTCTTAAGCACCTTTTCTGAGTGATCCTGTTGGCCGAGGGCTTTACCCCTGCACCAAACATTTGATCAGTACACTGATGATGTTAGTATATCGTTTATCTGTCCACAAGAGGGAAAAAGCGGAAAATAACGAATTCATTCAGCTTGCGGATTTGCCCCAAAATAGGGCGTTGCAAGATTCCGTGCTTGAAAAACATGCAAAACAACGGTATTGAATGAATACTATTAAAGGCCGCTATCAAATGCTGAATCAAGGACCCTGTTTAAATGAATAAAAATCATCAAGAATCTAAAAAACCTGATAGAGAAGGCTTTGAAAATCCTATGCCCCTATGGCGACGCCCCGGCTTTCTGATTCGCAGAGCCCATCAAATTCATCAGGCACTCTTCATTGAAGAGTGTTCGGAATTTAACCTAACGCCGATTCAGTACGGCCTGCTGACGGAACTGGCGGATAACCCGGATATCGATCAGATATCGCTTGCCCGTGAAGTCGGCATCGACCGTACGAACGTCGCGGATGTTCTCCGTCGCCTGGAAAACCGGGGGCTGATCGTGCGCAAGACTGCCGAACACGACCGTCGCATGCGCCTCGTCAGCCTCACGGATGAAGGGATGCGCGTACTCAAGGACATGTTCGAATCCATGCGTAGCGCCCAGGCCAAGCTGATGGCACCGTTGTCCGCATCGGAAGCCGATTCCTTCCTCGAGCTTTTGCACCGCCTTGTTATGGAAAACAACCACTTGGGGCGCACCGACTTCAAACCGAAGTAAGGCGTTATGTCACCTTTCAAATACCGGAACCTGGATCAAGCATCCAGGTCCCGGCTCCATGAAGCGGCTGGTATTTACACCGGGTATACCAGGGAGTTATCCAGCAAGGTATTATCGTAAACACAAATCCGCTGTTTCAGTTGCAACCGCCCACCCTCAATCGAAAAGCGATCCATGTATTTACCCACCTGGTGAACACGCGCTTCTGGCTTATCTTGCAGCGTCTGCATCAGCATATAGTTTGCCGACACCACCAGTTCATTAGACTCAATTTTTTCAACGCGTGTATTGGTAATAAAATGGCGAAGATATCGCGGTGCAAACATCGCGGTATAATCGATCGCCAGGGCCCGGTCTTTTATCATGGACAGACCATCGCAATAGACCAATCCAACCGGCCGGCCCTGATCAAAGTTTTCCCGCGATGTAATTTTGTATACCGCATCCGCTGTAAAAAACTGTGGCCAGTCCTTAAGACTGCCGTCATCCAGCACCTGGGCATAAGCCGAATTAAAATCGGCCACCAGGGCCGTGAGGGCCATCAGATTATTCTCTGCTACCAGTGTTTCAATATTCATGCTTGATGCCCTCTTTCAGGAAATGCCCAGAATTTCACGCCAGCTGCGATACATGCCACGAATTGCCGATTCCGAAATCAGCGTATCCGAGGTTCCGGTTTGCGTATTCGGATCGAGTTCCACCACATGTTCCCCCGGCACCGAGCGTTTCATGCCGTCCTGCACAAACTTCATCGCCTCGTTATCCTCCAGCCCCAGGAAGCCCGCCGGCCCCATCAGGTTGCCCTGGCGCATGCGATGATTGAGCATCTCATCGCTGTCCCCTTCAAAGCCGAACATGGTCCAGTTCATGACCATTTCATTGGGACCATTGGGCACAATCTGGCGTACACCCAGCGTATTGAGCTCGCGCTGCACGATCAGGTTGGGCCAAATCGTCGACATGGTCACCGTCCAGGGTGAATCGAACTCGGCGACATACTCCAGCAACTGGCCGTCTTCGAGTTTGAAGTCTTCCCGGTAGGCACGCATTTCCTTGCGGTCATCAACATTGACGTTATCACCGCGCGCCGACGCCATGACCCCGTGCAGGCCCGTCGGGTCGGCCAGCATCTGCGAGCTGTTGCCCGCCACCAACAAGCCAAATGTCACCAGGAAGGTGTGCAGCAAGGTCGCATGGTAGGGGTCTTTCAGGTTCTCGTGATAGAGCTTCCAGTTGCCCGGCATCGTGTTCCGATAGTGGCCCAACACCTTTAACTTGCGGCCGTCGAAAGTGGCATCGAACTCCGCCAGCACCTCGGCACCGAGATAATCGGCCAACGGAATCATGTCCGGGTCAAAGGATGCGAAAATAACGCCGCCACGGCTGGTGACATTCAGCTTCTTCAATCCATGGTCACAGTTCTTGAAGTCCTTGGGCATGCCACCCTTGCCATTCACCCCGCGGCGAAACGGTACCCCTGCCAGGTTACCCTTCAGATCGTAGGACCACTGATGATAGGGGCAGACGAATTCCTTGGTGTTGCCCCTGGTCTCGCGGCAAAACTCCGCCGCACGATGGGCACAGCGATTGAGGAAAACATTCACCTCACCGTCGTCATCACGGCTCACCACCACCGGTGTCGGCCCAACAAAACTGCGGACATAATCGCCTGCCAGGGGAATCTCCGCCTCCAGCGCAACATAGTTCCAGGTTTTACCATGGAAGATCTTTTCGACCTCCAGCTGATAAATACTGGCATCGGTATAGACCCAGTCGGGAATGCGTGTCAGTCCTTCTTCCGGCCAGCGGTAGTAATCAGCGATATTCATATTATTAGCTCCTGATGTCGCGATAATGCGTCCGGCGCCAGGCATGTCAGAGCCTGGCCGGGATGAATGATGGGATTCAAGCTGACGTTTTAGCTGCTCAACCGACAGCCCCTGGGTCAGCCATTGCCGGCCGGCGCGCAGCGCCTGGGGCCGATCAAAGACCACCATGCCCGTCAATCGCTCGCCGTTGTGCAGGTAATAGACCGCGCCCGCGTCACCTTGCTGCTCATCGACCAGCACCTCGTCACCGGGCGAGGGCACGCCGATCAACTGTATGTTCATGCCGAACTGATCCGACCAGAACCAGGGCTGCACGCTGTAGACTGCGCTTTCATCCCCCGCCATATGACGCGCCGCAACAGCGGCCTGCTCCTGAGCGTTTTGCCAGGACTCAAGGCGGCGCCCATCCGGACTGTCTGGCCAGGTTGCCACATCACCCGCGGCATAGACCTCCGGCACGGAGGTACGGCCGCAGCTGTCGACACGGATGCCGTTCTGCACGGCAAGCCCCCCCTGCTCGGCCAGTTCAGAGTTGGGCTGAGCCCCGATGCCGACCACCACCAGGTCAACTTCCGGCGAAGCTGCACCCTCAAGGTCAATCCGCAGGCCCGTGGCCGTTTGCTGCAGCCCCAGGGTACGGGCAGAGGTGATAAAGCGTACGCCCTTGCGTTCGGCCGCCTGATGGACCCGCATTGCCGCCCGCGGATGCAGCACCCGGGACAGAATGCTCCGATTGGCTTCCACGACCACAACTTCAGCGCCCAGTTCGGCCGCCGTCGATGCCACTTCCAGGCCAATAAAACCACCGCCGACAATGCCGACCCGGCGCCCAGGGCCCAGCACCCGCCGCAGTGCCAGCGCATCATCCAGACTTCTGAGCACAAAGACCTGGGGCAAATTGAACCCGGGAAGATCAGGGACACGGGGACGCGCGCCGGTCACCAGCAGCAAGCGGTCATACCCCAGCCGGACGCCATCACTCAGCGTCAGCTGCCGCTCAGCGGTATCGAGCTCGACTGCCCGAACCCCGGGACGGAACTCGACCCCCATAGCCTTCAAGCGCTCCATGCTCAGCAGCTGACTGGCATCAGGCCCGGTACGCCCTAGCAGTACATCCTTGGACAGGGGTGGACGCTCGTAAGGGGCGTGCCACTCTTCGCTGACCACCTGAATGCTGCCGGTGAACCCCTGCTCACGCAGCGTCTGGATCGCACTGGCCGCTGCCTGACCGCCGCCGACGATCACGAATGTACGAGTGTCCGGGGCTGCAGACTCGCCACCCGCTGCGTCCGCAGTCGCAGTGCTGGCGATCAGGTTGTTCTCGCGGCCCGCAGCAGGCGGCTCCGCCGACTGGGTCACGTCGACAAAGACACCATCGGCGTCTGTACGTACCCGGAAGGTTCGCAGATTTTCTTTAAGTGGCGCACACAGGGCCTTGCCTGAGCGGATATCGAACCTCCCCTGATGCAGAGGACATTCGATACTGCCATCTTCAATAAAGCCTTCGGACAACAACGCCGTTTGATGGGTGCAGATGTTATGGGTCGCGTAGTACTGGTCGGCCAGGCGGTAGAGCGCCACCGGCATGTCGTCGACCGTTATCGCCTTCACTTCGCCCTCAGCCAGCAGCGACTCTTGAGCTCCCAGGAAGTGCCAAGCCATAGTATTCCCTCTTGTTCTTGACCTGTTCGCAAACTGAACAGGAATATAATCAGTATACTGATCATTTATTCGAATACAAGCCATTCACGTTGTCTGCACAGCCCCGGCAAGAGCGGAATGACTCGCTACAGGATTGCATGAACGGCGTTGCCAATTTCCATTTAGTCAGTATACTGATTAATTATCAAGTTCAGTATTTCCAGCTCGCGAACTGAAACAGCGACCGGCATTGCACGGTATCTGTACAGGACAGCAAGCAGGAACATCCGGCCCCAAAGGGCCTCGTCTTCAACCCGATAAAGGATGTGCAAGGTGGATAAAATTCGAAAAATCGCCCTTGAAGAGCACTTCATGGCACCCGGATTTGAGCACTATTCCAAGAGTTTCCAGCAGCACCTGGAACCCGAGGTCTTCCAGCAACTGGCCCGCGCACTGGCCGATTTCGACGACATCAGGCTAGCTGCAATGGACAGCGCCGGGATCGACATGGCGGTGCTGTCACAGACGGGACCCGGCGTCCAGGCCGAGCAGGACACCGCAACCGCCATTACGAAGGCGCGGGACAACAATGACTTTCTGGCCGCCCAGATAGCGCGCCATCCGACCCGCTATGCGGGTTTTGCCTGCCTGCCGATGCAGGACCCGGTCGCCGCCTCGGACGAACTGGGGCGGGCCGTTGCCGAGCTCGGATTCAAGGGCGCTCTGGTCAATGGCCACACCCAGGGCACTTACTACGACGACCCCGCCTTCGACCCCTTCTGGGAGCGCATGCAGGCACTGGATGTACCGCTCTATCTGCACCCCACCGACCCCTGCGCGCCACTGGCAGCCTGCGAGGGCCACCCGGAACTGGCCGGTGCCACCTGGGGCTGGGGCGTGGAAACGGGTAGTCATGCACTAAGGCTGCTGTTTGGCGGCGTATTTGATCGCTTCCCGCGCCTGAAACTGATCATCGGTCATATGGGGGAAGGCCTGCCGTTCCTGCGCTGGCGCTTTGACAGCCGTTTCGAGGCCTATCCCCACGGCGTCCAATTGAAACTCAAGCCCTCGGAATACTTCGGCCGCAATATTTTCATCACCACCTCCGGGGTCTGCTCGGCCCCATCCCTGGCCGGCGCCATCGGCGAGATGGGTGCGGACGCCGTCATGTTCTCGGTGGATTACCCCTATGAATCATCGTCGGTCGCGGCGGATTTCATCGAACAGGCACCGCTGGATGACAGCACCCGGCAACAGCTTTGCCAGGGCAATGCCGCCCGACTGCTCAAACTCTGACACTCCCCTCGACACTCCAGAATGCAGGAAATGATCATGCAGAAAACCTATCGCATCGGACAGATAGTCCCCAGCTCCAATATCACCATGGAAACTGAAATCCCGGCCATGCTGACCGCGCGCCAGCAGATTCGCCCGGAACGCTTCACCTTTCATTCAAGCCGCATGCGCATGAAAACCGTGAGCAAGGAAGAACTTTCCGCCATGGACGCCGAGTCCGACCGCTGTGCGCTGGAACTCAGCGACGCCCGCGTTGATGTCATGGGCTATGCCTGCCTGGTGGCCATCATGTCCATGGGACTGGGCTACCACCGCGAATCCGAATCGCGCCTGATCCAGCGTACCCGGGAGAATGATGCCCTGACCCCGATCGTCACCAGCGCCGGCGCTCTGGTGGATGCCCTCAAGGTCATCGGTGCCAAACGCATCGCACTGGTTGCCCCCTACATGAAGCCGCTGACCGAGATGGTCGTCGACTACATCCGCAACGAGGGCTTTGAGGTGGTGGACTACCGCGCACTGGAAATACCCGACAACCTTGACGTCGCCCGGCATGATCCCATGCGCCTGCCCGGCATCGTTGCAGAAATGAACACCAGCGATGTCGACGCCATAGTGCTGTCCGCCTGTGTACAGATGCCCTCCCTGCCGGCCGTATCCCGCGTCGAAGCCCAGACGGGCAAACCGGTGATTACCGCCGCCATCTCCACAACCTACGCGATGCTGAAGAAACTTGAGCTCGAGGCCGTGGTGCCCGGCGCCGGCGCGCTGCTGTCCGGCGCCTACTGAGACCCTCAACGGAGACAGATATATGAGTACCTTTCTGTATGGTGGCCATGTCCAGGCTAACGGCATTCGGCAACACTACCTGCGCTATGGCGGCGAGCAACCCGGCCGCGATGCCGTTGTCATTGTGCCCGGCATCACCAGCCCGGCGGTGACCTGGGGCTTTGTCGCCGAGCGTTTCGGCGCGCACTTCGATACCTACGTACTGGATGTCCGTGGTCGCGGCCTGTCCGAAGCCTCGGACAGCCTCGATTACAGTGTCGATGCCCAGGCCGCCGATTTGCTGGCGTTTGTCCAGGCACTGGGCCTGAACCGCTACAGCGTCGTCGGCCACTCCATGGGCGCACGCATTGGTGCCCGAGCCGCCCGCTCACAACCTGAAGGCCTGCAGCGGCTGGTCATGGTCGACCCGCCCATGTCCGGCCCGGGCCGGCGTGCCTACCCCTCGAAACTGCCCTGGTACATCGACTCCATTCGCATGGCGCAACAGGGCATGACAGCCGCGGACATGAAGGAATTCTGCCCGAGCTGGACCCAGCAACAGCTGCAGCTGCGGGCCCAGTGGCTGCATACCTGCGATGAGCGTGCGATCCGTGAAAGCTTTGACGATTTCCACCGTGACGACTTCCATGCCGACCTGCCGTCCATCCGCGCCGCCACCCTGCTGATGGTGGCCGAACGCGGCGATGTGATCCAGCAGGTGGATATCCAGGAGCTGCAAACACTGTTGTCCAACCTTGAGGTCGTCCATGTTCCCGACGCAGGTCACATGATTCCCTGGGACAACGAGGAAGGATTCTACAAGGCCTTCGGCCACTTTCTCGGTGCCCCCGTGCATCCCTGAGACAACCATCACGACGAGGAGCACAGCATGCCCGTCAGCGATTTCGAAATGATCAGCGCCTGGCAACAGGTATTGAAGCTGTCAAACCTGGAGCCCGGTCAGAGTGTCACCATTCTGACCAGTGCCAACACCCACCCGCAGACACTGTCTGCCGCCCTGGTGGCGACCCAGTCCATGGGCGCCGTCGTCAACCGCCTGGATTTGCCGCCCGTGAATGCCGACAAGGCGCTGAGCCGCGATGCCCTGGCGTACCTGGGCACCACGCCGCTGACCGGCAACCGTGCCGCGATTGCTGCGCTGAAGGAAAGCGACCTGGTGCTGGACCTGATGACCCTGCTGTTCTCCCCCGAACAGCACGACATCCTGAAAAGCGGCACCAAGATCCTGCTGGCAGTCGAGCCGCCGGAAGTGCTGGTTCGGCTGCTGCCCAACGCTGCCGACCGGGAGCGGGTCAGGGCTGCCAGCGCGCGGATTCGTCAGGCTCGTGAAATGCACACCGTCTCCGACGCCGGCACCGATATTCGCTTCGCCCTGGGCGATTTTCCGGCGATCAGCGAATACGGTTATGTTGATGAACCGGGACGCTGGGATCACTGGCCCAGCGGCTTCGCCCTCACCTGGCCCAACGAGGGCAGTGCCGAGGGGCGAATTGTCATCGACCGCGGCGACATCCTGCTGCCACAGAAGAGCTACGTCAGCGAGCCAATCTCCATCACCATCGAAAACGGCTACGCCACCCGCATAGAGGGCGGTGTCGATGCCGAGTTGCTCAGCGCCTACATGGCCTCGTTCAACGATCCAGAAGCCTATGCCTTTTCCCATATCGGCTGGGGTCTGCAGCCCCGCGCTCACTGGAGCACCCTGGGCCTGTACGACCGCGAAGCCACCATCGGCATGGATGCGCGCGCCTATGAGGGCAACTTCCTGTTCTCCTTCGGGCCCAACAATGAAGCCGGCGGTTCGCGCACCACAGCCTGCCATATCGATATCCCGCTGCGCGGCTGCACCGTTCGCCTGGACGGTGTCGACATGGTGCGCAACGGCAAGGTACTGGATGGACACTGACATGAGTAACGACATCAACACTTACGCTCGCCAGGGCTTTGGCTCTGCGCTGGAAATCCGCGCGCCGATCGGCCTGCTGATCATCGATTTCGTCAACGGCTTTGCTGATCCCGAGATCTTCGGCGGTGGCAATATTCCCGAGGCCATCGCCAATACGGTGCCACTGCTGGACGCCGCCAGGCGCCTTGGCTGGCCGGTTGCCCACAGCCGCATCGTCTATGCCGACGACGGCGCCGACCACAACATTTTCTCCCTCAAGGTTCCCGGCATGCTGGGCCTGAAGGAAGAAGACCCCAGCAGCCAGATCGTGCCGCAGTTAACACCAGAGCCCGGTGAATATGTAGTTCGAAAAACCGTGCCTTCGGCCTTTTTTGGCACCTCCCTGGCGCCCTGGCTGGCCCAGCGCGGTGTGCAGACACTGATTGTCGCTGGCGCCGTGACCAGCGGCTGTGTGCGGGCCAGCGTCGTCGACGCCATGTCCCACGGTTTCAGGCCTCTGGTACTGTCGGACTGCGTCGGCGACCGGGCGCTGGAACCCCATGCCGCCAACCTGTTCGACATGGAACAGAAATATGCCTGCGTCATGACGCGGGATGAGGCCTTGGCCGCCACGGCCAGGCTGTAACTCTTGAAATACGCTCTGAAGCCGGCGGCCATCCGCACCGGTTTCAGAGCGCCGCCCGCGCCGGCCTGATCACCAGGTACACACCCAGCACCGCCACCGCGATGCCCCCCAGCGCCACAGGCGCCAGGCTCTCATCGAACAGCCACCAGGCTTCCAGCGCCGTGACCGGCGGTACCAGGTAAAAGTAACTGGCCACCCTTGCGGCCTCGCCTTCGCGAATCATCAGCATCAGCAGCATGATGGCCGAGACCGACAATCCGACGACCAGCCAGAACAGCGCCAGGAAAAGCTCCGGCTGCCAGTCCACGTCGCGGCTTTCGAAGCCAAAGCTCAGCAGCCCCATCAGCAGTGCCGTCGACAGGTACTGGTAAAAGGTGCCGCTGAGCAGATCGACACCCTGGCCGAAACGCTTCTGGTACAGGGTGCCGATGGAAATCCCCACCAGGGCCAGCAGCACCGCAAGCAACGCCGGCCAAACCAGTTCGCCGGACGCGCCCGAACCGCGCCCTGCCAGCACCAGTGCCACACCCAGCAGTCCCAGCAGCAAACCGCCCCACTGCAGCGCTCGCAACCGGCTGCCCAGCCACTGCCAGGCGATCAGCGCGGTGAGCAACGGTTGCAGACCGACCAGCAGAGAAGCTATACCCGCCGGCATCTGCCAGCTGATCGCGGCAAACACGCCTCCCAGGTAAGCGCCATGCACCAGCAGCCCGACCACCATCTGGTGCAGTGCCTGGCGCAGGCCCAGCCCCTTCGCCCGGAACAGACGCATCAGCAGGGCAAACACCACCAGGGTCAGCAGCATGCGGATAAACAGCAGGTAAAAGGGTTCGATGTAGGGCAGGCCGTACTTGGCACCGATAAAGCCGGTACTCCAGAGCAGGACGAACAACAGCGGTACCCAGCGTACCAGCCGTGTCTGAAAATCACTCATGCATGGATCCTTGGAGACTGGGCATCCCGATTGCCGACGCCGGTTTAAAAGGGAGCAGCTTAGGACGAAGTCCATTCTGAGAAAAGACACAGGATGCCGTTATTTGGATGGGTACAGTCGCATTCGCGGAGACAGCCTGCCCGACAAATAGCTAGACTGTACCCATGAAAATATACGAACAGACCGCCGAACTGCTGCGCAGCCAGATACTGGAGCAGCAACTGCGCCCGGGTGACCCGCTGCCCTCAATCCGCGAGCTGTCCACCAGGCTCAACATTGGTCGCAACAGCGTCATCCATGCCTACATGCTGCTGGAGGACGAGCAACTGATCGAGCCGCGTCCCCGTTCGGGTTACTACGTGCGTGCCCGCGCCCTTAGCCAGACCAGCGAGGCCCGACCGGAACCGCGCCAGGTGAAGCTCGGGGCCACGGCGCTGGCGATCATAGGTGCGGCCCAGAATGCCCGGCTGGTGCCACTGGGCAGCGCAGACCCGGATGCCCGCTGCAGCGCGCGGGAGTATTTTTACCGACGACTGTCACGCCATGCCAGGGAGATCGCCACAGCGCCCGGCGGCAACAGCCACTATGTTGCCCCGCCGGGCCTGCATGCGCTGCGGGCACAGCTGGCACGGCGCTGCAACGCCACCCAGGTACAGGCCGACGCCGACGACATCGTGATCACCAACGGCACCCAGGAAGCCGTCACCCTGGCCCTGCTGGCGCTGGCACGCCCCGGGGACACCATCGCGGTGGAGTCACCCTGCTTCTACGGCACCCTGCAGTGCATTGAAGCCCTTGGCATGCGGGCGCTGGAGATTCCCGGGCATCCCCACACGGGAATGGACATGGAGGCGCTCGAGCAGGCGCTGACACGCTGGCCGGTCAAGGCCATTCTCACCAATCCAAGCTTCAACAACCCCACCGGCGCCTGCATGCCGACAGCCGCGCGTCAGCGCCTGCTGCAACTGGCCGAGGCCCAGGACCTGCCCATTATCGAAGACGATGTGTTCGGCGAACTTTGCCATCAGGGCAGCCGCCCACCGCCGCTCAAGAGCCTGGATAGCCAGGGACGGGTGCTGCTGTGCAGCTCGCTGTCCAAGACTCTGGATTCCGATATACGCATCGGCTGGATCATGCCGGGACGCTATTATGAGCAGGTGAACTACCTCAAGTATGTCACCACCCTGGCCTCCCCCGGCATCCTGCAGCAGGCCGCGGCGGATTTTCTCGCCGACAATCGCTACGAACGCCACCTGCGCCAGGTACGCCGGCGCTACCAGTCACGCCTGGGCTTGCTGCTCGAGGCCATATACCGCTACTGGCCGGCCTGCGCCGTGCCGCTGATCCCCCAGGGCGGCTTTCTCTGCTGGATCGAACTGCCCACCGGCTTCGACGGTGATCGACTCTACCGGGCAGCCCAGCAGGCGGGCATCGGCATTACCCCCGGCAGCCTCTTTGCCAGCGATGACCGCTTTGCCCACTGCATTCGCCTGAACTACAGCACCTTCGAAGCCACGCCCTACTACCTGCAAGCCATCGAGGCACTGGGGGACCTGATCCGCGCGCAGCTCAAACCCGTCACATGACCAATCACCAATCACCAACTACGAATCACCAATCACGAATCACGAATCACGAATAACCATTTACCAATTCCCAACTACGCATCACCGATCGGCAGTTCAGTGGTGTATTTCTTCTGGCGCAGAACCAGGGAGCTGTTGGTCGACTTGACGCCCTTGAGCTTGAGCAGCTTTTGCATCATGAAACGCTCCAGCGCTTCCATGTCCTCTGCCACTATGCGCAGCAGGTAGTCCTCGCTGCCGGTGATGGCATAACACTCCATCACCTCCGGTGATTGTTCGACGAAGTCATCGATGGCGGCAATGCTGGCATCGCTGTGATCCAGCAGCGACAGATGGATAAAGGCCATGGTCTGCATCCCCAGCTTGCGGCTGTCCAGCAGCGCGACATAGCGATTGATCACACCACTGTCTTCAAGCTTTTTCAGCCGGCGCCAGCAGGGTGCCGTGGACAGGCTGGTGCGCTCGGCCAGCTCCTGGTTGCTGATGCGGCCGTTGCGTTGCAGTTCGCGCAACAAACGCCGATCCGTCTTGTCCAGCTTGACCTTTTCAGACATTTTATTACCCAAAAATAAAATTATAAGAAATATAATTTCAGACCCTGCGGTAATTTTCTTAACAGAGCAAGCAAATTTCCCGGGCACTTCGATACTCTAATGGGTATAGAGTCCTGTTCGAGAGATCAGCATGAAAACAACAAGTCGCTACCAGGCTCACCAACCCGACGCTCTGGGCCTGATCCCCTACAGCGCCGAGGAAGACTCGGTCTGGCAAACCCTGTACCGCCCGCAGCAACGACAGGCGCAACGCTATTGCAGCCGGGTGTTCACCGATGGACTGGCAACGCTGGCCCTCGCGCCCGACCGGATTCCGCAGTGCGCCGAGGTGTCACAACAGCTACAGCAGGCTACCGGCTGGCGCGTTACGCCGGTACCGGCGCTGATCCCCTTTGATCGTTTCTATCAGCTGCTGTCTTCGCGCATCTTTCCGGCGGCCTCCTTTATGCGTTCGCGCGAGGAGCTGGAATATTTGCAGGAACCGGATATTTTCCATGAAATCTTCGGCCACACGCCGCTACTGACCCATCCCGACATTGCCGAGTTCTCGCACCATATCGGCGTACTGGGGACCCAGGCCCGACCCCAGGATCATGTCTGGCTGGCACGGTTGTACTGGTTTACCGTGGAATTCGGCCTGATCCGCGAACACGGCCAGATCAGGGCGCTGGGCGCCGGGCTCGCGTCCTCCGCCAGTGAGTTACCCTACGCGATCGAAAGTCCGCTAGCCGAGCGCCAGCCATTCGACCTGATGAATGTGCTGCGCACCCCCTACCGGATCGACATTCACCAGCCGCTGTACTTTGTACTCGAGGGCCTCGATCAGTTGCGCGCCCTGATCGACACCGACATCCTGGCGGCCATTCACGATGCCCAGGCACTGGGGCTGCACCCGCCCCGCTACACCCCCAAAGCCACGCTAAACTGATGTACTGAACGGATGCACTGAATTGGCAGACCCAAACGCAATGCCAACTTCATTGACTGCTGAAAACTACGAATACCAAGGAGGAGACCCCATGAGCGACTCATTCTGTGACCTGGCCGGCCAGACCTGTGTACCCTGCGAAGGCGGCATACCGGCACTGACCCCTGCCGAAGCCCAGGCGCTGATGCCGCAGCTGCACCAGGACTGGGAACTGGCCGAAGATGCCAGTTATATCGAGCGGGATTTCCGCTTCAAGGGGTTTGCCAAGGCGGTCTATACCACCAATGCGGCCTGTTTCCTGGCCGACCAGCAAAACCACCACCCGGATATCCGCATGGGCTGGGGTTACTGCACCGTGCGCTTTTGTACCCACGCCGTGAACGGCCTGTCGGACAACGACTTTATCTGCGCCGCCAAGCTGGATGCCATCGTCGGCAACTGAGCCTGCCGCCCAGACACAAAAAAGCCGGCATCAGCCGGCTTTTGGGTTTCAGGCGAGACAGCAGGCGTTAGCTGTTGTCTACCGTCAGATTACCGCTGGCAAGCAGCGCATCTAGATCAGTACCGCTAAGGTCGGTCAGGTTAATCACCTGATCGGCCTTGGTCGCCGCCTCGGTCGCATCGGCAGCATTCATATTGCCGCTCGTGCTGACATAAAGCGTGCTGTCGGTACCGTTGTCATCCAGGTACAGGTAGGCATCCAGGGTGGCCTCGGTTTCACCCACCAGAAGATCCGACAGATCCAGCACATCGCCTTCGGATGGGTTGAAGTCCGTTACGGTATCTTCGGCGAACAGGCCTGGTCCCACGCCACCCTCATCACCATCGCTCCAGACGAAGAGATCCGCACCATCGTGCCCCGTGAGGATATCGTTGCTGGCGGTGCCAAAGAGCGTATCGCTGCCTGAAGTGCCCTCGATCAGCGCCGAACCGTTGTCCGTGGCGTTCACATTCACCGAGAAGCTGGCCGAGGCCGAGTCGCCATCCGAATCGGACCCGCTGAGCGTGAAGTCCAGCGCATAGTCATCCGGGAACTCGCTGGTGACGTACTTGCCGGACAAGCCGGTGATCTTGAAGCTGACATCGCTATTCGCCGGGAACAGCTGCATATATTCCACCTCCCGCGACGGATCCGCTGCCATGGTGATGCTGTAATCAGCCCCGATCGCTTCAGCATAAGTATCGTCAGGGCCAGTGGTGTAGTGAATTCTGATACCGACCGTATCAGTGATCTTCACGCCCGCGGTGTTGGAAATCTGGATGGTCAGTTCCGACAGCACCCCGGTCCGCCCCGCCACCTGCTGCACGTCAAAGCGCAGCACGTCAGTCTTGTTGCCGTGCATGACGTTATCGCTCACACCCAGGTCGGTGGACGAGATGGTCAGCGTATCGGCCCCCCCATGCGACTTCCCGGTCACCACAATCTCAAACTCGCCACCAAACTGGGACGCCCCGAAGGTATAGGACGCGAGGTTCGAGCCCCCGGAAATGCCGCTCAGCAAGCTGGATGTTTCCTTCTCGATCACGGGGTCCGGCGTGACCATGTTGAAGTCATAGGTACCATCGGCGTTGACCTGTAGCGTGAAGAAGGTGAATGAATCCCCACCGTCTTCATACACGCCCTTGTACAGCTGCTGACTGGCATTCGAGCCCGCCGCATCATACTCGAGGCTGTAGCCGGGCTCAGCATTGGTCCATTGCAGCGCACTGCCATCAAAGCTGTCAGCAAATGACTGCACATCAGCCCCGACATCGAACGCATAAGTGCCACTGTAAGTGCCGGTCTCATTGGCGATCACCAGGTTAGTTGCCGCCAGCGACGGACCATCGTCCGCGAACTGGACGTTCCCGCCCAGATCGATGGTTTTGGTGCTGGTCGCCGAATCGCCATCACCATCGGTGATCGAATAGGTGACCTGGAGGTTCACCAGACCATTGCTCAGAATCAGCACATCACTCTCAAAACCCGACGTACTGGCCGTAGCATGATCCAGCGCCTGATGCTGGCTCAGAGTCACTTTGCCATCACTGTCGACACTGAGACTGAACACCACTGAGGCATCCACACTGCCAGGATTGGTGGTCGCCGTTGAACCTACCAGGGTGCCGTCCGCCAGGGTGTACAGATACACCGCTTCGGAACCGCTGGTCAGCAGACTGTCAGCCCCCTGGGACGTCAGGCTCAGCACATAACTGAGTCCGCTGGCCTGAACGCTATCAGCACCGGAGCTCAGCGAAGCAATGATGGCAACCCCAAAGGCCGCATTGCTGGTTGCTGTATCGGTCAGGTTACCAAGCGTTTCAGCATCCTGCGTTTTAAGGGTTACCCGGCTATCACTGCCGATTGTCAGAGTGACCGTCGGGCCATCATCCGCGAAACTGACCGTCCCCCCCAGGTCGACGCTCTGACTATGGCTGGTACTGTCACCATCATTGTCAGTGATGGTGGCCGTACCGGTCAGGTTCACCAGGTTACTGGCGAGACTCAACACATCATCGTCATAAGCGCCTTCGGTCTCGGCAATACCGTGATCCAGTGCCGCATACTGACTCAGAGTAACGACACCTGCACCGTCCACGCCCAGACTGAATACCACTGCGTCATCGATAACCACCGGAGCTGTTGGGCTGGTACTGCCAACAATGGTGCCGTCGGCCAGCTGATACAATTTGACAGCAACGCCGCCACTCTTAAGGCCGGATGCCGTACCTGAAACGACGCTCAGACTCAGCGCATAATTCCAGCTGATGGCACCGGACTGACCATCAGCCCCGCCGGCGCTACTGCTAACACTGAAGACGCCGTCAAATGCCGCTGCACTGGTGGCCGTATCAGGGTTTGCGTCATCACCTGTTTCTGCATCCTGCGTCAGCAGACTGACACCATCAAGACTGCCGGCGGCAACACTGATGCTCGGCACGTCATCAATGATATCGATGGTGATGCTGCTGTTGGCGGAGCTGGCGCTGCCATCGGACACGCTCAGGGTGAACAGGTCCTGCTCAGGCACGCCGTCAACGTCGGTCACCGGGCCGCTGAGCTGATAGCTGTAGCTGGCCACGCCGGTGGCGGCGTTGTAGCTGTCGATGGTCAGGTTGCCATGACCGTTGGCACCGGGGATGACGCTGCCTTCAAGGTCGGCGATCAGGATGGTGCTGCCGTTGATGGTGACGCTGACCAGGTCGTCCAGGCCATCGGCGTCGGACAGGGTGAAGGTACCGCTGGCGGCATCGCTGCCGTCACCCGCGGCGGAACCGCCGGCCAGGCCCGCTTCGTTGACGCTGTCGTTACCACCGCCGACGTTGCCCGGGTCGACGCTGACGCCGGGGCCATCGTTGCTGCCGTTGATGGTCAGGGTCAGGGTGGCGGTATCGGTGTCGCCATCGGCATCGGTGATCTGGTAGCTGAACGTCTCGGTCAGGCTCTGACCGTCGTCCAGCCCCTGCACCGCGGCATGGGCGGTGTTGAGCGTGTAGCTGTAGCCGCCATTGCCGTTGTCGGTGAAGCTGCCGTACTGGCCGCTGGTGCTGCCGGTCCACTGCACGAAGGTCACCGGCGCATCGGCACCGGCTTCGCCGTTGCCGTGCAGGTCGTTGCTCAGCACGTTGCCGCTGATGGCGGCGCTGTCGTCCTCGCCCAGGGCCTTGCTGTCATCCACCGCCACGGGAACATCGTCAACGATGTCGATGGTGATGCTGCTGTTGGCGGAGCTGGCGCTGCCATCGGACACGCTCAGGGTGAACAGGTCCTGCTCAGGCACGCCGTCAACGTCGGTCACCGGGCCGCTCAGCTGGTAGCTGTAGCTGGCCACGCCGGTGGCGGCGTTGTAGCTGTCGATGGTCAGGTTGCCGTGGCCGTTGGCACCGGCGATGACGCTGCCTTCAAGATCAGCGATCAGGATGGTGCTGCCGTTGATGGTGACGCTGACCAGGTCATCCAGGCCATCGGCGTCGGACAGGGTAAAGGTACCGCTGGCGGCATCGCTGCCGTCACCTGCGGCGGAACCGCCGGCCAGACCCGCTTCGTTGACGCTGTCGTTACCACCGCCGACGTTACCCGGGTCGACGCTGACGCCGGGACCGTCGTTGCTGCCGTTGATGGTCAGGGTCAGGGTGGCGGTATCGGTGTCGCCATCGGCATCGGTGATCTGGTAGCTGAACGTCTCGGTCAGGCTCTGACCGTCGTCCAGCCCCTGCACCGCGGCATGGGCGGTGTTGAGCGTGTAGCTGTAGCCGCCATTGCCGTTGTCGGTGAAGCTGCCGTACTGGCCGCTGGTGCTGCCGGTCCACTGCACGAAGGTCACCGGCGCATCGGCACCGGCTTCGCCGTTGCCGTGCAGGTCGTTGCTCAGCACGTTGCCGCTGATGGCGGCGCTGTCGTCCTCGCCCAGGGCCTTGCTGTCATCCACCGCCACGGGAACATCGTCAACGATGTCGATGGTGATGCTGCTGTTGGCGGAGCTGGCGCTGCCATCGGACACGCTCAGGGTGAACAGGTCCTGCTCAGGCACGCCGTCAACGTCGGTCACCGGGCCGCTCAGCTGGTAGCTGTAGCTGGCCACGCCGGTGGCGGCGTTGTAGCTGTCGATGGTCAGGTTGCCGTGGCCGTTGGCACCGGCGATGACGCTGCCTTCAAGATCAGCGATCAGGATGGTGCTGCCGTTGATGGTGACGCTGACCAGGTCATCCAGGCCATCGGCGTCGGACAGGGTAAAGGTACCGCTGGCGGCATCGCGCTGCCGTCACCTGCGGCGGAACCGCCGGCCAGACCCGCTTCGTTGACGCTGTCGTTACCACGCCGACGTTACCCGGGTCGACGCTGACGCCGGGACCGTCGTTGCTGCCGTTGATGGTCAGGGTCAGGGTGGGCGGTATCGGTGTCGCCATCGGCATCGGTGATCTGGTAGCTGAACGTCTCGGTCAGGCTCTGACCGTCGTCCAGCCCCTGCACCGCGGCATGGGCGGTGTTGAGCGTGTAGCTGTAGCCGCCATTGCCGTTGTCGGTGAAGCTGCCGTACTGGCCGCTGGTGCTGCCGGTCCACTGCACGAAGGTCACCGGCGCATCGGCACCGGCTTCGCCGTTGCCGTGCAGGTCGTTGCTCAGCACGTTGCCGCTGATGGCGGCGCTGTCGTCTTCGCCCAGGGCCTTGCTGTCATCCACCGCCACGGAAACATCGTCAACGATGTCGATGGTGATGCTGCTGTTGGCGGAGCTGGCGCTGCCATCGGACACGCTCAGGGTGAACAGGTCCTGCTCAGCCACGCCGTCAACGTCGGTCACCGGGCCGCTCAGCTGGTAGCTGTAGCTGGCCACGCCGGTGGCGGCGTTGTAGCTGTCGATGGTCAGGTTGCCGTGGCCGTTGGCACCGGCGATGACGCTGCCTTCAAGATCAGCGATCAGGATGGTGCTGCCGTTGATGGTGACGCTGACCAGGTCATCCAGGCCATCGGCGTCGGACAGGGTAAAGGTACCGCTGGCGGCATCGCTGCCGTCACCCGCGGCGGAACCGCCGGCCAGACCCGCTTCGTTGACGCTGTCGTTACCACCGCCGACGTTACCCGGGTCGACGCTGACGCCCGGACCGTCGTTGCTGCCGTTGATGGTCAGGGTCAGGGTGGCGGTATCGGTGTCGCCATCGGCATCGGTGATCTGGTAGCTGAACGTCTCGGTCAGGCTCTGACCGTCGTCCAGCCCCTGCACCGCGGCATGGGCGGTGTTGAGCGTGTAGCTGTAGCCGCCATTGCCGTTGTCGGTGAAGCTGCCGTACTGGCCGCTGGTGCTGCCGGTCCACTGCACGAAGGTCACCGGCGCATCGGCACCGGCTTCGCCGTTGCCGTGCAGGTCGTTGCTCAGCACGTTGCCGCTGATGGCGGCGCTGTCGTCCTCGCCGAGGGCCTTGCTGTCATCCACCGCCACGGGAACATCGTCAACGATGTCGATGGTGATGCTGCTGTTGGCGGAGCTGGCGCTGCCATCGGACACGCTCAGGGTGAACAGGTCCTGCTCAGCCACGCCGTCAACGTCGGTCACCGGGCCGCTCAGCTGGTAGCTGTAGCTGGCCACGCCGGTGGCGGCGTTGTAGCTGTCGATGGTCAGGTTGCCGTGGCCGTTGGCACCGGCGATGACGCTGCCTTCAAGATCAGCGATCAGGATGGTGCTGCCGTTGATGGTGACGCTGACCAGGTCGTCCAGGCCATCGGCGTCGGACAGGGTAAAGGTACCGCTGGCGGCATCGCTGCCGTCACCTGCGGCGGAACCGCCGGCCAGACCCGCTTCGTTGACGCTGTCGTTGCCACCGCCGACGTTGCCCGGGTCGACGCTGACGCCAGGACCGTCGTTGCTGCCGTTGATGGTCAGGGTCAGGGTGGCGGTATCGGTGTCGCCATCGGCATCGGTGATCTGGTAGCTGAACGTCTCGGTCAGGCTCTGACCGTCGTCCAGCCCCTGCACCGCGGCATGGGCGGTGGTGTTGAGCGTGTAGCTGTAGCCGCCATTGCCGTTGTCGGTGAAGCTGCCGTACTGGCCGCTGGTGCTGCCGGTCCACTGCACGAAGGTCACCGGCGCATCGGCACCGGCTTCGCCGTTGCCGTGCAGGTCGTTGCTCAGCACGTTGCCGCTGATGGCGGCGCTGTCGTCTTCGCCCAGGGCCTTGCTGTCATCCACCGCCACGGGAACATCGTCAACGATGTCGATGGTGATGCTGCTGTTGGCGGAGCTGGCGCTGCCATCGGACACGCTCAGGGTGAACAGGTCCTGCTCAGCCACGCCATCAACGTCGGTGGTCGGGCCGCTCAGCTGGTAGCTGTAGCTGGCCACGCCGGTGGCGGCGTTGTAGCTGTCGATGGTCAGGTTGCCGTGGCCGTTGGCACCGGCGATGACGCTGCCTGCAAGGTCGGCGATGGCGATGGTGCTGCCGTTGATGGTGACGCTGACCAGGTCATCCAGGCCATCGGCGTCGGACAGGGTAAAGGTACCGCTGGCGGCATCGCTGCCATCGCCTGCGGCGGAACCGCCGGCCAGACCCGCTTCGTTGACGCTGTCGTTGCCACCGCCGACGTTACCCGGGTCGACGCTGACGCCGGGACCGTCGTTGCTGCCGTTGATGGTCAGGGTCAGGGTGGCGGTATCGGTGTCGCCATCGGCATCGGTGATCTGGTAGCTGAACGTCTCGGTCAGGCTCTGACCGTCGTCCAGCCCCTGCACCGCGGCATGGGCGGTGTTGAGCGTGTAGCTGTAGCCGCCATTGCCGTTGTCGGTGAAGCTGCCGTACTGGCCGCTGGCGCTGCCGGTCCACTGCACGAAGGTCACCGGCGCATCGGCACCGGCTTCGCCGTTGCCGTGCAGGTCGTTGCTCAGCACGTTGCCGCTGATGGCGGCGCTGTCGTCTTCGCCCAGGGCCTTGCTGTCATCCACCGCCACGGGAACATCGTCAACGATGTCGATGGTGATGCTGCTGTTGGCGGAGCTGGCGCTGCCATCGGACACGCTCAGGGTGAACAGGTCCTGCTCAGGCACGCCGTCAACGTCGGTCACCGGGCCGCTGAGCTGATAGCTGTAGCTGGCCACGCCGGTGGCGGCGTTGTAGCTGTCGATGGTCAGGTTGCCATGACCGTTGGCACCGGGGATGACGCTGCCTTCAAGGTCGGCGATCAGGATGGTGCTGCCGTTGATGGTGACGCTGACCAGGTCGTCCAGGCCATCGGCGTCGGACAGGGTGAAGGTACCGCTGGCGGCATCGCTGCCGTCACCCGCGGCGGAACCGCCGGCCAGGCCCGCTTCGTTGACGCTGTCGTTACCACCGCCGACGTTGCCCGGGTCGACGCTGACGCCGGGACCGTCCGTCGTTGCTGCCGTTGATGGTCAGGGTCAGGGTGGCGGTATCGGTGTCGCCATCGGCATCGGTGATCTGGTAGCTGAACGTCTCGGTCAGGCTCTGACCGTCGTCCAGCCCCTGCACCGCGGCATGGGCGGTGTTGAGCGTGTAGCTGTAGCCGCCATTGCCGTTGTCGGTGAAGCTGCCGTACTGGCCGCTGGTGCTGCCGGTCCACTGCACGAAGGTCACCGGCGCATCGGCACCGGCTTCGCCCGTTGCCGTGCAGGTCGTTGCTCAGCACGTTGCCGCTGATGGCGGCGCTGTCGTCCTCGCCCAGGGCCTTGCTGTCATCCACCGCCACGGGAACATCGTCAACGATGTCGATGGTGATGCTGCTGTTGGCGGAGCTGGCGCTGCCATCGGACACGCTCAGGGTGAACAGGTCCTGCTCAGGCACGCCGTCAACGTCGGTCACCGGGCCGCTCAGCTGGTAGCTGTAGCTGGCCACGCCGGTGGCGGCGTTGTAGCTGTCGATGGTCAGGTTGCCGTGGCCGTTGGCACCGGCGATGACGCTGCCTTCAAGATCAGCGATCAGGATGGTGCTGCCGTTGATGGTGACGCTGACCAGGTCATCCAGGCATCGGCGTCGGACAGGGTAAAGGTACCGCTGGCGGCATCGCTGCCGTCACCTGCGGCGGAACCGCCGGCCAGACCCGCTTCGTTGACGCTGTCGTTACCCACCGCCCGACGTTACCCGGGTCGACGCTGACGCCGGGACCGTCGTTGCTGCCGTTGATGGTCAGGGTCAGGGTGGCGGTATCGGTGTCGCCATCGGCATCGGTGATCTGGTAGCTGAACGTCTCGGTCAGGCTCTGACCGTCGTCCAGCCCCTGCACCGCGGCATGGGCGGTGTTGAGCGTGTAGCTGTAGCCGCCATTGCCGTTGTCGGTGAAGCTGCCGTACTGGCCGCTGGTGCTGCCGGTCCACTGCACGAAGGTCACCGGCGCATCGGCACCGGCTTCGCCGTTGCCGTGCAGGTCGTTGCTCAGCACGTTGCCGCTGATGGCGGCGCTGTCGTCCTCGCCCCAGGGCCTGCTGTCATCCACCGCCACGGGAACATCGTCAACGATGTCGATGGTGATGCTGCTGTTGGCGGAGCTGGCGCTGCCATCGGACACGCTCAGGGTGAACAGGTCCTGCTCAGGCACGCCGTCAACGTCGGTCACCGGCCGCTCAGCTGGTAGCTGTAGCTGGCCACGCCGGTGGCGGCGTTTGTAGCTGTCGATGGTCAGGTTGCCGTGGCCGTTGGCACCGGCGATGACGCTGCCTTCAAGATCAGCGATCAGGATGGTGCTGCCGTTGATGGTGACGCTGACCAGGTCATCCAGGCCATCGGCGTCGGACAGGGTAAAGGTACCGCTGGCGGCATCGCTGCCGTCACCTGCGGCGGAACCGCCGGCCAGACCCGCTTCGTTGACGCTGTCGTTACCACCGCCGACGTTACGTTACCCCGGGTCGACGCTGACGCCGGACCGTCGTTGCTGCCGTTGATGGTCAGGGTCAGGGTGGCGGTATCGGTGTCGCCATCGGCATCGGTGATCTGGTAGCTGAACGTCTCGGTCAGGCTCTGACCGTCGTCCAGCCCCTGCACCGCGGCATGGGCGGTGTTGAGCGTGTAGCTGTAGCCGCCATTGCCGTTGTCGGTGAAGCTGCCGTACTGGCCGCTGGTGCTGCCGGTCCACTGCACGAAGGTCACCGGCGCATCGGCACCGGCTTCGCCGTTGCCGTGCAGGTCGTTGCTCAGCACGTTGCCGCTGATGGCGGCGCTGTCGTCTTCGCCCAGGGCCTTGCTGTCATCCACCGCCACGGGAACATCGTCAACGATGTCGATGGTGATGCTGCTGTTGGCGGAGCTGGCGCTGCCATCGGACACGCTCAGGGTGAACAGGTCCTGCTCAGCCACGCCGTCAACGTCGGTCACCGGGCCGCTCAGCTGGTAGCTGTAGCTGGCCACGCCGGTGGCGGCGTTGTAGCTGTCGATGGTCAGGTTGCCGTGGCCGTTGGCACCGGCGATGACGCTGCCTTCAAGATCAGCGATCAGGATGGTGCTGCCGTTGATGGTGACGCTGACCAGGTCATCCAGGCCATCGGCGTCGGACAGGGTAAAGGTACCGCTGGCGGCATCGCTGCCGTCACCCGCGGCGGAACCGCCGGCCAGACCCGCTTCGTTGACGCTGTCGTTACCACCGCCGACGTTACCCGGGTCGACGCTGACGCCCGGACCGTCGTTGCTGCCGTTGATGGTCAGGGTCAGGGTGGCGGTATCGGTGTCGCCATCGGCATCGGTGATCTGGTAGCTGAACGTCTCGGTCAGGCTCTGACCGTCGTCCAGCCCTGCACCGCGGCATGGGCGGTGTTGAGCGTGTAGCTGTAGCCGCCATTGCCGTTGTCGGTGAAGCTGCCGTACTGGCCGCTGGTGCTGCCGGTCCACTGCACGAAGGTCACCGGCGCATCGGCACCGGCTTCGCCCGTTGCCGTGCAGGTCGTTGCTCAGCACGTTGCCGCTGATGGCGGCGCTGTCGTCCTCGCCGAGGGCCTTGCTGTCATCATCCACCGCCACGGGAACATCGTCAACGATGTCGATGGTGATGCTGCTGTTGGCGGAGCTGGCGCTGCCATCGGACACGCTCAGGGTGAACAGGTCCTGCTCAGCCACGCCGTCAACGTCGGTCACCGGGCCGCTCAGCTGGTAGCTGTAGCTGGCCACGCCGGTGGCGGCGTTGTAGCTGTCGATGGTCAGGTTGCCGTGGCCGTTGGCACCGGCGATGACGCTGCCTTCAAGATCAGCGATCAGGATGGTGCTGCCGTTGATGGTGACGCTGACCAGGTCGTCCAGGCCATCGGCGTCGGACAGGGTAAAGGTACCGCTGGCGGCATCGCTGCCGTCACCTGCGGCGGAACCGCCGGCCAGACCCGCTTCGTTGACGCTGTCATCCGGACCTTCTGCACCGTTCTGGCCGTTGCCCGGGTCGACGCTGACGCCGGGAGCGCTATTCACCAGCCCGGTATCTTCTGTACGCTCATTGCTGATGCTGCGAGAAAGTCCGCTGGTGTTATAACCTGCCTGGGGACTCACTTCCTGACCGGTACGATCAATCATAACGAAGCTGCTGCCCGAATCATCCGGGCCTGCGGCACCGGCACCCGGCGCCTGGCCGGCTGCCGTCGCCTCAGCGATGGCCGTCGGGTCCTGGCCCGCCAGGATCGCACTCTGGATGGCATCAACCTCGCCGACCGACACCAGCGCCTTGTTGACGCTCTCGTTCGAAGCCACCGACTCGGACGGGTCGAAACGCGCCAACTCAGTGTGAAATTCAGGTGCAACCAGAACGTCCTGCCCGCCCACCAACTCGACGGTTTCTCCGGCGTTGCTCTGCAGCTCGATACGACCGCCAGCGGCCACACGTAGCAGTTCGCCTTCAAACACCGGATCACCGGCACTTAAAATGCGTTCACTGCCATCGGCCGCGATGGCCACGGCAGTACCCATCACGGACGACACGGTCGCCGCTACCACCGGTGCTGCAACCTGAGAGCTGTCACTGGCGACTTCCTGCGTGGACATCAACAGCTCTTCGCCGGCGCCAAGCACTATCTCATGCCCCAGGGTGCTGGCGATCTCGACGCGGGCGCCCTCTTCGGTGCGCACCGTTTCGTTGCTGTAAACATCGTCGCCCAGCGCGAGCAACCGCTCACTTCCGTCCTGACTCACAGCCACTACGGCTCCGGTAATAAAGCTGACAGTACCCGCCACTTCCGCAATCGCCATGAATCATCTCCGTTATTAAGTCGAGTCCTTTCCAGACTGACAGGCACCATAGGACAAATCCGTACCCAGACCTATTGTACCGAGGTACAAGTGAACTAAAGTAAAATAAATGTCATCAAAAGAAGACACTTAAAATTTAACCCAATAGAAATATACATTTAGCGAAAAATATTGGATTACAGTATTTTCTATGTTTCACAAAGACTACAGAATGACTAAACGCTTAAGCTAGGCAAGCAATGTCGCTTCACACGCCTGACGGCACATGAACAACGAGCTACACCAACGACCCCGACACTACAGCCAAGGCGCTGCAAAAGCGCGAAATCGCCTTGCACGGAAACAGCCGGCACAGACCGAAGAAGCTGAGGACAGGAAGGCAGGCGACGGGAGATACAACAGGCTCGACGGAGCAGAGGGAAGCCGGCGCGAACAAAGCGCACGGAAAACACAGGGACATAAAATAAAAAAGCCGGCCACAGGGCCGGCTCTTTAGCAAGCTCGGATCAATTACTTGATCTTGGCTTCCTTGTACATTACGTGCTGACGAACAACCGGATCGTACTTTTTGAATTCAAGCTTTTCCGGTGTGTTGCGCTTGTTCTTGTCGGTGGTGTAGAAGTGACCAGTACCGGCAGAGGAAACCAAGCGGATTTTTTCACGAGCGCCTTTAGCAGCCATGATCTAACTCCTTAAACCTTTTCGCCACGGGTACGAAGTTCGGTCAGAACCGAATCGATACCCTTCTTATCGATGATACGCATACCTTTGGAAGATACACGCAGACGCACGAAACGCTGCTCGCTCTCAACCCAGAAACGGTGCCAGTGCAGGTTCGGCAGAAAACGACGGCGAGTTTTACGCTGTGAGTGGGAAACGTTGTTCCCGGTAACCGGACGCTTGCCGGTAACCATGCAAACTTTAGACATCTCGAAAACCTTCTCGAAAAGTTTATATAACCCTGTCCAGATACTTATCGATAGCAAATGCAGCAGCTATCTCAGGCGGAGCGTCCAAAAACCGGACTAAATCCCGTACCAGGAGGACAGAAGGGCGCATATCATACTCAAACAAGCGCAGCGATACCAGAAAAATTGTGCAGCGATTAACCGCTACAACAAACCTCGCTCGGCAAAGGACACCACCTCGGCATCGCCCACCACCATATGGTCCAGCACCCGAATCTCCACCAGCGCCAGGGCGTCGACCAGGCGCCGCGTAATCTGCTGATCCGCCAGCGAGGGCTCCGCCACACCGGACGGATGATTGTGCGCCAGAATCAGCGCCGCCGCGTTATGCGCCAACGCCCGTTTGACCACCTCGCGGGGGTAGACCGATGCGGCATCGATGGTGCCAAAAAACAGCTCATCGAACCGGATCACCCGATGGCGGTTATCCAGAAACAGGCAGGCGAAGACTTCACGCGGCTGGTGCCGCAGCCGTGCCGTGAGATAGCGCCGAACCGCCGCCGGATTTTCCAGCGCATCGCCCCGTTCCAGCGAGGCTTCCAGATGACGCCGGGCCATTTCCAGCACCGCCTGCAACTGGGCATACTTCGCATCCCCCAGCCCCTGGCCCTGGCAAAAGTGCTCTCGACTGCTTTCCAGCAACGGGCGCAGGCCCCCAAAGCGCTCAAGCAGCTCTCGCGCCAGGTCCACGGCACTCTTGCCGCTCACGCCCGTGCGCAAAAAGATCGCCAGCAGCTCGGCATCCGACAATGCCGCCGCACCCAAGGATAATAACCGCTCGCGCGGACGCTCCTGCGCCGGCCAGTCTGAAATGGACATTGGACACCTCCTTGTGTCGTCTTGAGCCCTGCCGACACCAGGCAAACTGACAGCAGCTTCACCCTGGAGCTTAGCAGCCGCTACGTTCAGCACCGGTACAGTTCGCGCTGCGCACGCCTACGCAAAACGGCGCTGAAGTGATATCTTAGGCGCTCTTTTTCTGGCGACGGCAACACAGCGGCTGCGGGTATGCAACGACTTACTAACAGACAGATCATTCTGGGCATTACCGGCGGCATTGCCGCCTATAAAAGTGCCGAACTCACCCGCCTGCTCAAGAAAGCCGGCGCCGATGTACGCGTTGTCATGACAGCTGCGGCGACCGAGTTCATCACCCCACTGACACTGCAGGCGCTGTCCGGCCACGGGGTCCACCAGCACCTGCTGGACCCGGAAGCCGAAGCCGGCATGGGGCATATCGAGCTGGCCAGATGGGCGGACCTGATCCTGATCGCACCGGCCAGTGCCGACTTTATCGCCCGCCTGGCCGATGGCCAGGGCAATGACCTGCTCAGCACCCTCTGCCTGGCCACGGACGCACCGATCTGTGTGGCACCGGCGATGAACCAGGCCATGTGGCGCAACCGCCACACCCAGGACAATATCGCCCGCCTGCGTGCCAACGGCATCGGTATCTTTGGTCCCGGCAGCGGCGAGCAGGCCTGCGGTGACACAGGCCTTGGGCGCATGCTGGAACCCGGCGAACTGGCGCAACTTGCCGCCGAACAATTCGATACCGGCGCCCTGGCCGGCAAGACCGTCTTTATTACCGCAGGCCCGACCCGCGAAGCACTCGATCCGGTGCGCTACATCTCCAACCACAGCTCCGGCAAGATGGGCTATGCCCTCGCCCAGGCGGCGGTGGATGCCGGCGCGCGGGTCAGGCTGATCAGCGGACCGGTGAACCTGGCCGCCCCCCCGCGCATGGACGTCGTCGCGGTCCAGAGCGCCGATGACATGCTGGCGGCCTCCATGAAGGGCATCGAGTCCTGCGATATCTTTATCGCCGCTGCCGCCGTGGCCGATTACCGCCCCGTCGCGGTATCCGAACACAAGATAAAGAAAGGCGCCGAAGAGGTCATGGAACTGCGTCTGGTGAAGAACCCGGATATCGTCGCCAGCGTCGCAGCCCTGCCCAACAAACCCTTTACCGTGGGTTTTGCCGCCGAGACCCAGGACCTGCAGACCTATGCCCGCAGCAAGCTGGAGCGCAAGAACCTGGACCTGATCGTCGCCAACGATGTCTCCCAGCCCGGCATCGGCTTTAACAGCGACGACAATGCCGTGACCCTGATCAGCCGCGACTCCGTACTGCCGCTGCCCCAAACCTCGAAACGCCAGCTGGCCAGCCAGCTGATTCGTCAAATTGCCGACCTGTATAACCGAGCCCAATGAAAAAACTGCAAGTAAAGATTCTCGATTCCCGCATCGGCAGCGACTTTCCGCTGCCCGCCTATGCCACCGCCGGCTCTGCAGGCCTGGATCTGCGTGCCTGCCTGGACGCACCTGTCACGCTGGAACCCGGTCAGACCGAACTGCTGCCCACCGGCCTGTCGATCTATATCGAAGACCCGTCACTCTGCGCCATGATCCTGCCGCGCTCAGGCCTGGGCCACAAGCACGGCATCGTGCTCGGCAACCTGGTCGGCCTGATCGATTCCGACTACCAGGGCCAGCTGTTCGTGTCCTGCTGGAACCGTGGCCAGACCACCTTCGTGGTCGAGCCCGGCGAGCGTATCGCCCAGCTGGTGCTGGTGCCGGTCGTCCAGGCGGACTTCGAGGTGGTGGATGAGTTCCACGCCTCCGAGCGGGCAGACGGCGGCTTCGGCTCATCCGGCCGCCACTGATTCACAAGCGCCCGCTCAACAGGCCGCCCGAAGCACCCCGGCGGCCTGTTCAATTACTTTGCACAAAGGAGTGATACCGCAATGGCCCTGACACGCAACGAAGCCATGAACACCGCCCAGGTGCTCAGTGAAGCGATGCCCTACATCCAGCGATTCGTCGGCAAGACCCTGGTCGTCAAGTACGGCGGCAACGCCATGATCGACGAGAAGCTGCAGAACAGCTTCGCCCGCGATATCGTCATGCTCAAGCTGATCGGCCTGAACCCCATCGTCGTGCATGGTGGCGGCCCGCAGATCGGCGACCTGCTGGAAAAGCTCAATATCGAGTCCCATTTCATCAATGGCATGCGTGTCACCGACTCCAAAACCATGGACGTGGTCGAAATGGTGCTCGGCGGTATGGTCAACAAGCAGATCGTTGGCCTGATCAACAGCAACGGCGGCAAGGCCATTGGCCTGACCGGCAAGGATGGCCAGCTGCTGAGAGCCCGCAAACTGCGCGTCAAGCACAAGACCCCCGAGATGCTGGCCCCCGAAATCCTCGATATTGGCCATGTCGGTGAAGTCGAGAAGGTCAACGTCAAGGTCCTCGACATGCTGGTCAACTCCGACTTCATTCCGGTAATCGCACCGATCGGTGTCGACGAAGACGGCATGTCCTACAACATCAACGCCGATCTTGTGGCCGGCAAGATCGCCGAAGTGCTGCAGGCCGAGAAGCTGGTGCTGCTGACCAACATTGCCGGACTGCTCGACAAGGACGGCAAGTTGCTGACCGGCCTGTCTACCCGCCAGGTCGACGCCCTGATCGAGGACGGTACCATCTATGGCGGCATGCTGCCCAAGATCGACTGCGCCCTGAGCGCGGTGAAAAACGGCGTCAACAGTGCCCACATTATCGATGGCCGGGTGGAGCACTCCTGCATGCTGGAAATTTTCACCGACGAAGGTGTCGGCACCCTGATCACCAACCGCACCCTCTAGGGGCAGCCGGTCACCGCGTTACTGCAGCGCCCCACCGATAGAGCAGCGGGCGCTGCCGATTCCCAACCGCACGCTTCAAAGGACTTTGCATGAGCGAGCAAACCAAGGTTTCGCGCAGCGAACAGATACTGCAGGCGCTGGCACAGATGCTTGAAAACAACCCGGGCCAGCGCATCACCACCGCGTCCCTGGCGCGGGAGGTCGGTGTCTCCGAAGCCGCCCTGTACCGGCATTTTCCCAGCAAGGCGCGCATGTTCGAGGGCCTGATCAGCTTTATCGAAGACACCCTGTTTTCCCGCGTGACCCTGATCCTGGACTCCGACCACGGCGCCATCCGCCAGTGTGAACAGATACTCACCCTGGTGCTGGCTTTCGTGGAGCGCAACCCCGGCATGGCCCGCATTCTCACCGGCGATGCCCTGGCCGGTGAAACCGACCGCCTGCGCGCCCGCGTGCACCAGGTGTTCGAGCGCCTCGAAACCCAGCTGCGCCAGATCCTGCGCGAAGCCGAGATTCGTGAGGGCCTGCGCACCCACACCACCGCGGGCGCCACCGCAAACCTGATGCTGGCCACCATCGAGGGGCGCATTCGCCAGTTCGTGCGCAGCGAATTCCGCCAGCGCCCGACCGAACTCTGGCCCGATCAGTGGCCGCGCCTGGCCACCGGTCTGTTCCGACCGGCGGCTTGAACAGCCTGGCGACTCACGGGAACCGGGACAGACCAGCGGCAGTTCTGGGTCCTGTCCCGTCCCGCCACCTGAAACAGCCGCGACCATGACGCCCGAACTGCTGCTCGAGCATTTAGGCCTCTTCGTGCTGTCCTTGCTGGCCAACGGTCTCTCCGCCCTTGCCGGTGGCGGAGCCGGCCTGCTGCAACTGCCGGTCCTGCTGTTTCTGGGACTGAGCTTCAGCGTGGCACTGGCAACTCACGAAAACTGGAACAGACCTGTGGAAGCACTGGATTCTCAGTCAGTTTCGCCCTACCAACTGAAACAGCCGCGACCATGACGCCCGAACTGCTGCTCGAGCATTTAGGCCTCTTCGTGCTGTCCTTGCTGGCCAACGGTCTCTCCGCCCTTGCCGGTGGCGGAGCCGGCCTGCTGCAACTGCCGGTCCTGCTGTTTCTGGGACTGAGCTTCAGCGTGGCACTGGCAACTCACGAAAACTGGAACAGACCTGTGGAAGCACTGGATTCTCAGTCAGTTTCGCCCTACCAACTGAAACAGCCGCGACCATGACGCCCGAACTGCTGCTCGAGCATTTAGGCCTCTTCGTGCTGTCCTTGCTGGCCAACGGTCTCTCCGCCCTTGCCGGTGGCGGAGCCGGCCTGCTGCAACTGCCGGTCCTGCTGTTTCTGGGACTGAGCTTCAGCGTGGCACTGGCAACCCATAAAATTGCCAGTGTGGCCCTGGGGCTGGGCGCAACCCTGCGCCACCTGCGTGAAGGTCACCTGGATCCGCGTTTCTGCGGCTATATTCTGGCCTGCGGCCTGCCCGGGGTGGTGCTCGGCGCCTGGAGCGTTCTCAAGCTGCCGGAAGCCTGGACCCTGCTCGCACTCGGCCTGCTCACCTGTGCATTGGGTATCTATTCAAGCTGCAAGAAGCAGCTGGGGATGACATTCGCACCCCGCAATCGGGACCGTCGCGGGCTTGTTATCGGCGGCATCGGCCTGCTGCTGATCGGTATCCTCAACGGCTCCCTGACCTCCGGTACAGGCCTGTTCGTCACCCTCTGGCTGGTGCGCTGGTTCGGTTTCGACTACCAGCGCGCCGTCAGCTACGTGCTGGTGCTGGTCGGGCTGTTCTGGAACGGCATGGGGGCACTTACGATCAGCCTGCAGCAGGCGCCCCAGTGGCCCTGGCTGTCGGCACTGCTGCTCGGCGCACTGATCGGCGCCTACTTGGGGGCTCACCTGTCCATCGCCCGGGGCAACAAGCTGGTGAAGCGCGCCTTCGAGACCCTGACCATCCTGGTGGGCATCAAGCTGACCGCCGATGCACTGACGCTGCTGCAACTGGTCCCGCACAGCCGCTAGCCATGCCGTATCCAGCCCCTGCACGGAGCCGGCCCCACCAACGCAAAACGCGTAAAAGTACAACAGACTGTTCGATTTTTACCCTGTATCGGCCTGCACCAAAATGGCACAATTGCGGTTTTCCCCGGTGCCTCGAAACCGCCAAGCGCCATCGACTCCCTGGCGGGGCCCTTGCTCGAGCAGCGTTCGATATTTCCCCCGGAGACATGGATGACAGTACTCAAAGGCCCGTTTGACGGACGCAGGTGGCCATTTTTTATCGCCACCCTGGCGCTGCTGCTGGCCGCCGGTAACCTGCGTGGCGGCCTGGTCGTCGTCGGCCCCCTGGTGGCCGACATTCGGGCCAGCCTGGCGTTGTCCGCCAGCGAATTCAGCCTGCTGACGACCCTGCCGCTGATCTGCTTCGGCCTGGTTTCCATCTGCGTACCGGCCCTGGCCCGGCGTATTCGTGCACCGCTACTGGTGATCATCGCCTTGCTGCTGATCGCCGCAGGGGCCGGGCTGCGCACCACCAGCCTGCTCAGCCTGGTACTCACGGGCACCCTGTTGCTGGGCAGTGCCATTGCCTTGCTCAATGTGCTGATTCCGGGGCTGGTAAAGGGCTATTTCCCGCGCCAGATTGGCCTGATGACCGGGCTCTACTCGGTCGCCCTGAGCCTCGGGGCCGGTTTCGGGGTTTACCTGGCCATACCGCTGCGCGACGCCTTCGACGCCTGGCAGGCGCCCTTGCTGTTCTGGGCTCTATTGCCGCTGCTGTGCCTGCCGCTGTGGCTGTACATGCTGCGGGTACGCACCCAGGAGGCGCCAGGACCCAGCACACGGGTCACGCTCTGGCGCGACCCAACAGCCTGGGCCCTGACTGTTTTCATGGGCCTACAGTCCTTTTTCTTTTACTCCATCGCCACCTGGCTGCCCAAGATCCTGATGGATGCAGGCCTGGCAGACGAAGCTGCCGGCTTTGCTACCTCCATGATCAGCCTGGCCGGCATCCCTGCCAACCTGCTGACCCCCATGATCGCCGCCCGCATGAAAGACCAGCGCCCGCTGGCCCTGGCGGTATTCCTGCTCGGCGGCGCGGGCCTGTGTGGCCTCTGGCTGGCACCCACGGCATCCCCCATTCTGTGGGCCGCCTTGCTGGGGCTCAGTGGCTCGGCCTCCCTGAGCTTTGCGCTGGCGCTCTTTGGCCTGCGCACCCAAAGCCATGTTGAAGCGACCAGCCTGTCCGCCATGGCGCAGTCCATCGGCTACCTGCTCGCCGCCTTCGGCCCCATGACCCTGGGGCTGATCAATGACCAGATGGGCAACTGGAGCCTGGCCCTGCAGCTGCTTGTGCTGCTGCAGCTGATACAGCTGGGCTGTGGCTGGTACGCCGGCCGGCCCGGGTTTGTCAGCGCCGACAGTGCGCGCCGCGCCCCGATCTAAGCACCAGCATCCACGCCTTGCCGCACCCGAACTCCCGGTTTACCCCACCGGACCTGCCTCCGCCGCAGGTCCGGTTGCACCCGGTGCAGACCCTTGCCCGGGCTTATCGGTGGCCTCGACTGTCGAAGTCGGCAATCCTGACTGATACTTAGCGGGCCCACTGGATAACAAAGCCGAGAGCCATGGATCTGAACTCCGCACACCCCAGCCCTATCGAAGCCGACCTGCAGGCCCTGATCAGCGCCCACCATACCGGCACCGAGGCCACCCAGCTGCAGCGCCTGTGCAACCATGTTTTCCACCCGCAGGCCGACAGTGCCACCAGCGACCCCGGCATGACAGCACAGGATCGCTACGGCGCCCTGCTCGATATCTGGCACAGCCTGCAGCGGCGCGACCCGCAACAAACCCTGGTGCGGGCCTATAACCCGGATCCGCAGCGCAACCATTGGCACAGTTCCCACAGCATTATTGAAATCGTGATGGACGACATGCCCTTTATCGTCGCCAGCTGCGCCACGGAGCTCGCGCGTCAGGGCCTGGGCATTCACCGCCAGGTCTACCCGATTTACCGTGCCGAACGGGACGACCAGGGCCGGCTGCTGCAGTATTGCGAGAACAGCGGCGGTCCCGTTCCGGCCGGCCAGTGCATCGAAACCCTGGTGCGTTTTGAGATCGACCGCCAGACCAGCGCCGAAGTCCTGGCGCATATTGAATCGCGCCTGCAACAGGTTCTGCTCGATGTGCGCTATACGGTGGAAGACTGGAAGCCCCTGTTGGCGCGGGTCGAGGAAGCCGCGAGCTGGTGCGAGCAAAGTGAGGTCTGCAACCGGTGCGAGGACAACCAGGAGGCCGTGGCACTGCTGCGCTGGATGGCCAGCGGCAACTTCCTGTTTGTCGGCTTTCGCTTCTACCGGGTCGAGTCCATCGCGGGCAAGCGCTACCGACTGACGTATGAAGAAGGCAGCGGCCTGGGCTGCTTCCGCGACCCCGTCTCCGATGCCCAGCGCACCCTGGAGCTGGACGACCATTTCAGCCGACAGCTCGAAGCCCCCCAGGTGCTGGTGCTGACCAAATCGTCCACCCGCTCCACTGTGCAGCAACAGGCCCACTTCGATTACATTGGCGTCAAGAAAACCACCCCGACGGGCGAAGTGATCGGTGAGTGGCGTTTTTTCGGCCTCTATTCCAGCAAGGCTTACGACACTCCCATTACCCAGATCCCGCGCATCCGCCAGCATGTGCAACGCCTGCTGGATGCTTCGGGCATGCCGGACGACACCCACGGCTACAAGGCACTGCGCCATATCATCTATGGCTACCCGCGGGACGAGCTGCTGCAGGCCAGTTACGACCAGCTGCACGACACCATCCATGGCATGCTGGAGTGCGTCGAGCAGCGTCGTTTTGGCGTCTTCCTGCGTCCCGACAGCTATGGCCGCTTTATCAATGTCATGATGCTGGTGCCGCGAGACCAGTACACCACTAACGTGCGCATCCGCGTACAGGACATACTGCTGCGACAACTGCAGGGCCACAGTGCCGAATACAGCGTGCGCCTGAGCGAGCAGCCGCTGGCCATGATCCAGTTCAGCATTCACTGCAAGCAGGCCCATCGCCAGGAATACAGCCTCGCGCAGCTGCGCGGCCTGATCGCCGATGCCATCCAGAGCTGGCAGGACAAGCTGCACCAGGCCCTGCAGGACGCCTTCGATGAAGCCGAAGCCAATCGCCTGTTCGAGCGCTTCGGTCCCCTGTTCCCCGCCGCCTACCGCGAAAACCACAGCCCTCGCACGGCGGTGGCGGACATCCGCGAGCTCAACGCCCTGCAGGCCGCCCTCACCACCCAGCTGTACCGCCTTGATACGGGACCCGTGCGCTTCAAGGTCCTGGGGCGCGGCCACAGCCTGGCGCTGTCCGATGTACTGCCGATTCTGGAGCATCTCGGTGTCCGGGTACTGGATGCAACGCCCTACGTCATTGGCGGCGAGGCCGATCAGGCCTTCTGGATCATCGACTTTCGCCTGGACAGCGAGACCGAATTCGACCTTGGCAACGCCAGTCTGCGCGAGCAGTTCCAGCAGAGTTTTATCCGCACCTATTACGGCGAACTGGAGGATGACCGCTTCAACCAGCTGATTCTGGGGGCCGGCATCTCCTACCACCAGGTCACGCTGCTGCGCGCGCTGTGCAAGTACCTGCTGCAACTGGGACTGCCGTTTAGCCAGCACTATATCGAGCAGGCGCTGTGCCGCAATCCGGATATCTGCCTGCAGCTGCTGGCCCTGTTCCAGGCCCGCTTCGACCCCGAAGCGCCGCCCAGCAGCCAGGCACTGGGGCAGCTCGTTGGCGCCGATATCCTGGCGGCACTGGAGAACGTCGAGAATCTCGATGAAGACCGCATCCTGCGCCATTACCTGGGCGTCGTGAATGCCATGCTGCGTACCAACTACTACCAGGCCGACGACGAGCGGGAAAAGGGCTACCTGTCTTTCAAGCTCAATACCCGCGCCCTGAGCTTCGCCCCGGAACCGCGCCCGGCCTTCGAGATTTTCGTCTACGCCCCCTGGGTTGAAGGGGTACACCTGCGCGCCGGTCCCATCGCCCGCGGCGGCCTGCGCTGGTCGGATCGGCGCGAGGATTTCCGTACCGAAGTACTGGGACTGGTAAAAGCCCAGATGGTCAAGAACTCGGTGATCGTGCCGGTCGGCGCCAAGGGCGGCTTCGTCCCCAAGCAGTTGCCGCCCGGAGGCGATCGCAACGCCATCCAGGCCGAGGTGGTCCGCTGCTACGAGACCTTTATTCGCGGTCTGCTCGACATCACCGACAACCGCGTCGGCGATGATATCGTCTCGCCGGACAGCGTTGTCTGCCACGACGGCCCGGACCCCTACCTGGTGGTTGCCGCCGACAAGGGCACCGCCACCTTCTCCGATATCGCCAACCGCATCAGCGCCGAATACGGTTTCTGGCTCGGCGATGCCTTTGCATCCGGGGGCAGCAATGGCTATGACCACAAGAAGATGGGCATCACCGCCCGGGGTGGCTGGGAATCGGTCAAGCGCCTGTTCCGCGAGCAGAACCGCAACTGCCAGAGCGAGGATTTCAGCGTCGTCGGCATCGGCGACATGGCCGGAGATGTCTTCGGTAACGGTATGCTGCTGTCGCGCCATATCTGCCTGGTGGCCGCCTTCAACCACCAGCATATATTTATCGACCCGACACCCAACGCCGATGCCAGCTGGCCGGAGCGCAAGCGCCTGTTCGAGCTGCCAGGCTCCAGCTGGTCCGACTATGACCAGAGCCTGGTTTCGGCCGGTGGCGGGCTCTACAAGCGCAGTGCCAAGCATATCGACCTCAGCCCCGAAGCCCAGGCAGCCCTTGGCACCGAACAGACCCGCTTTACCCCCAACGAACTGATCCGGGTCCTTCTCAAGGCGCCGCTGGACCTGCTGTGGAATGGTGGCATTGGCACCTATATCAAGGCCAGCGGCGAAACCCACGAGCAGGTGGGGGATCGCAACAACGACAACCTGCGCGTCGATGCCAATGAACTGCGGGTCAAGGTGATCGGCGAGGGCGGCAACCTGGGCCTGACCCAGCGGGCCCGCATCGAGTTCGCGCGCCAGGGCGGCCTGATCAACACCGATGCCATCGACAATGCCGGTGGAGTCGACTCGTCCGACCACGAGGTCAACCTCAAGATCCTGCTCGACCAGCAGGTACTCGCCGGAACGCTCGGCGCGGACGAGCGCAACCCGCTGCTCGAAAGCATGACCGAGGACATCGCCCGCCTGGTGCTGCGTCACAGCTACGGCCAGTGCCAGATTCTCAGCGCCGCCAACCAGGTGGCGCCAAAGCGCATCAACGACCACCGGCGCCTGATCCAGCTGCTGGAAAAGGCCGGCCGCCTCAATCGCAAGCTGGAGTACCTGCCAAGCGACGAGCAACTGGATGAGCTCGCCCGTAACGGTCAGGGGCTGACAAGGCCCGAAATTGCCGTGTTGCTGTCCTACAGCAAACTGTGGCTGTGTGACCAGCTGATCGAAGACGGTATCGGCGAGGATGCCTGGCTCGCCAGGGAGTTGCACAACTACTTCCCGCCCGCGATTCAGCAGCGCTTTGGTGACGCCCTGGCGCAGCACCCGCTGCATGCCCAGCTGACCGCCACCCACAGTACCAACCTGATCTGCAACCGCATGGGCTCGACGCTGGTCAGCTACCTGCAGGGCGAAGCCCACTGCAGTGCGCTGGATGCCTTGCGCGCCTGGGTGGTCGCCCATCAGCTGCTGGATATGCCTGCCATCTGGCGCGAGCTCGAATGCTTTGAATACCAGCTGGACGACAGCCTGTTCCGCCGCCAGCTGCTGCGCATCCATTCGCTGCTCGAACGCACCAGCCTCTGGCTGCTGCGCACCCATGGCAACAGGCTGGATATCGCCGACCTGCTGACCCGCTACGGCAGTAGCGTCACCGAAGCCAGTACCGTCCTGGTGCCCTACCTCGACAGCACGGAGCAGGCGCGCCTGCAGCAGGACAGCCAGGCCCTGCAGGACGCAGGACTGCCCGCCGCCCTGGCCCTGCGCCTGGCGGGCCTGTCCAACCTGTCCCGCGGGCTGGAAATCGTGGCGCTGTGCCTCAAAAGCGACCAGGACAGCAAGACCGCCAGTCGTGTCTACTTCACCCTGGAGCAACACCTGGAACTGAGTCCGCTGCGCAAAATGATCCTCGCGCTGCCGGAACGCGACCTCTGGCAGCGCAAGGCGCGCCGTGCCCTGTCGCTGGAAGTCGATGGTGCCCTATTTCAGGCGTGCGCGGCAGTACTCAGCGGCATCAAAAACTGCGATGATCTGGATCAGCGCCTGCAAAGCTGGCAGACCCAGAGCGGGCCCATCCTGCAACACCTGCAGCAGCTGTTTAGTGAAATACGCAGCAGCGACACACCGGACCTGCCCATGCTGTCCGTCGTCGTGCGGGAACTGAGCAACCTGCGCAACATTTAATGGAATACGAGGACAGACATGAGCAATAACCCGGTCAACCGGCAAACCTTTGATGACGTCATGGTGCCCAACTACGCGCCCCAGGCCATAGTGCCGGTGCGTGGCAAAGGCTCGCACCTGTGGGACCAGGAAGGCCGCGACTATATAGACCTGGCCGGCGGCATTGCGGTCAACCTGCTGGGGCACTGCCACCCGGAGCTGGTGCAGACCCTGAAAGACCAGGCCGACAGCCTCTGGCACCTGAGCAACGTCTACACCAACGAGCCGGCACTGACACTGGCCCAAAAGCTGACACAGCAGACCTTAGCCGAGCGGGTTTTCTTCGCCAACTCCGGCGCCGAAGCCAACGAGGCCGCCTTCAAGCTGGCGCGCAAATACGCCTATGACCATGTCGGCCCGCAGAAGCACGAAATTATCGCCTTCGAACAGTCCTTCCACGGCCGCACCCTGTTTACCGTCAGCGTTGGTGGCCAGCCCAAATACCGCCAGGGCTTTGAACCGGCCCCCGGCGGCATTACCCATGTGCCCTACAACGACCTGGAGGCTCTGCGGGCGGTGATTTCCGAGCGCACCTGCGCCGTGGTCATGGAACCCATTCTCGGCGAGGGCGGCATCATCCCGGCCACCGCGGAGTTTGCCCAGGCGGTACGTGCCCTGTGCGACGAGCACAAGGCCCTGCTGATTTACGATGAAATACAGACCGGCGTTGGCCGCACCGGCAACCTGTTCGCCTATATGGACATGGGCGTAACGCCGGACATTCTCACCAGTGCCAAGGGGCTGGGCGGCGGCTTCCCGATCGGCGCCATGCTGACCACCGCCAGAATCGCCGAGAGCTTTGGCTTTGGTGCCCACGGCAGCACCTTTGGCGGCAACCCGCTGGGCTGTGCGGTTGCCGGTAAGGTACTGGACATTGTCAGCGATCCCGCGCTGCTGGCCGATGTAAAGCGCAAGCACGCGCTCTTCAAAGACGCGCTGCAGCGCATCGGCGACAGGCTGGGGATCTTCAAGCAGGTCCGCGGCGCAGGCCTCCTGATCGGTGCCGAACTGGTCGACCAGTGGCATGGCAAGGCCGGCGAGTTTCTCGCCGCCGCCCGCGAACAGGGCCTACTCATCCTGATGGCCGGCCCCAATGTGCTGCGCTTCACGCCCTCGCTGATTATTCCCGACGAGGACATCGGCGCCGCCATGACAAAGCTGGAAACGGCCATCGAGCAGGTGCTGGCCAAACAGTAGCAATGACATCCAGGGCAGCCCTTCAAGGCTGCCCTTTTTGCAGGGGGAATCATCATGACACCGAACCCCGCCTACCGCCCCTGGCTCGACTGGCTCGACAGCCAGCAAGACGCCATGCTGGCCCAGACCCTCGAACTGGCAGCGATCAACTCGGGCAGCCTTAATGCCACCGGCGTGAACCTGGTACGGGAAACCTTGCAGCGTTACTGCAGCGTGCTCGGCGGCGACATGGAGGTCGTGCCGGTGGCGCCCTTCTCGGTCATCACCGAAACGGGCGAACAGCGCCAGTTTGCCCTTGGCGATGCCCTGCGTGTTCGCAAACGCCCCGAGGCGCCACTGCAGGTTTTCTTCTGTGGCCACATGGATACGGTGTTCGCGGCGGATCATGCGTTTCAGTCCGTGCGCAAGCTCGATGACAACACCCTCAACGGCCCCGGCGTGGCCGACCTGAAGGGCGGGCTGGCGGTCATGCTCAGGGCTATCGAAGCGCTGGAGCGCAGTCCCTTCGCCGCAAGGATTGGCTGGGAAATCCTGTTCAATCCGGACGAGGAGATCGGCTCACCCGGCTCCGCCGCGCTGATCAGTGCTGCCGCCAGTCGCTGCCATCTGGGCCTGATCTACGAACCCTGCATGCCGGACGGCAGCCTGGCGGGCGCCCGCAAGGGCAGCGGCAACTTCAGCGTGACCGTCCAGGGACGCGCCGCCCATGCCGGGCGTGAGCATCAGCTGGGGCGCAATGCCGTGCGCGCCCTGTGCGACTTCGTCAGTGACCTGGATGACCTGAACGGCAAGCGCGAAGGCGTGACCATCAACCCCGGCTTCATTCATGGCGGCGGCGCCGTGAACGTGGTGCCCGACCAGGCCATGTGTCGCTTCAATATCCGCCTCGAAAAAGCCGACGATGAGGCCTGGTGCCTGGCACAGCTGGAACGCCTGGGCGCCGGCATCAACGCCCGTGATGGCCTGAGCCTGCAGCTGCACGGTGGCTTCGGTCGCAAGCCCAAACCGCTGTCCCGGGCCAATACCGCGCTGTTCGAACTGGCCCGCGACTGCGGCGAACAGCTGGGCATGTCACTGGACTGGAAACCCACCGGGGGCTGCTGTGACGGCAACAACCTCGCGGCGGCCGGCGTGCCAAACATCGATACCCTGGGCGTGCAGGGCGGCAAGATCCACAGCAGCGAAGAATACATGCTGATCTCCAGCCTGGGCGAGCGCGCCAAGCTCAGCACCCTGATCCTGCTGCAGCTGGCCGAGGGTGCGCTCGACGAACACTGGACGCGGCTCTGAACCGCAGCCCCAACAGAAGGAGGGATTCCATGACCGCCTGCGAAGCCAACTTTGATGGCCTGGTCGGGCCGACCCACAACTACAGCGGCCTGTCGTTTGGCAATATCGCCTCGGGCCAGAACCAGGCCCAGGCCTCCAACCCCAGGCTCGCCGCCAAACAGGGCCTGGTGAAGATGAAGGCCCTGCACGACCTGGGGCTGGTGCAGGGCGTGCTTGCCCCCCAGGAAAGACCCGATGTGCATACGCTGCGCCGGCTGGGATTCAGCGGGTCCGACGCCCAGGTACTGCGCCAGGCCGCACAGCATGCTCCGCGCATCCTGGCGGCCTGCTGTTCGGCCTCCAGCATGTGGACGGCCAACGCCGCGACGGTCTCACCCAGTGCCGATACCGAGGATAGCCGGGTGCATTTCACGCCGGCCAACCTTACCAACAAGTTCCACCGCTCCATCGAACAGGAGACAACCGGGCGCATTCTGGCGGCCACCTTCGCCAATGAACGTCATTTCAGACACCATAGCGCCCTGCCCGGCGCCGAGCATTTTGGCGATGAAGGCGCGGCCAACCATACGCGCTTCTGTCACGACTATGGCCAGCGCGGCATCGAGTTTTTCGTATTCGGACGCCATGCCTTCGACGGCCAGCAGCCGGCACCCCGGAAGTTTCCCGCACGCCACACCTTCGAGGCCTCCCAGGCTATCGTGCGCAAGCACCGGCTCAGCACCCCGCATGTCGTCTATGCGCAGCAAAATCCGGAGGTGATCGACCAGGGCGTGTTCCACAACGATGTGATCGCCGTCGGCAACCGCAACCTGCTGTTCTGCCATGAGCAGGCCTTCCTGGACCAGACCGGCGTCAAGCAGCAGCTGCACCGGGCCATGCAGGGGGATTTCCGCGTTATCGAAGTGCCCACCCAGGCCGTCACGGTACAGCAGGCGGTGCAGTCCTACCTGTTCAACAGCCAGCTGCTGACCCTGCCCGATGGCCGCACCCTGCTGGTCATACCGCAGGAAAGCCGGAACATCGCGCCGGTCTGGCAATACCTGCAGGCACTGCTGGCCCAGCGTGACAGTGGCATCGATGAATTGAAGATTTTTGACCTGAAACAGAGCATGAGCAACGGTGGCGGCCCCGCCTGCCTGCGCCTGCGCGTGGTACTGAACGCGGCCGAACGGTCCGCGGTTAACCCTAACACCCTGATGAACGAGCCGCTGTTCACCATGCTCAATACCTGGGTGGATACGCACTACCGCGACCGGCTGGCAGAAGAGGACCTGGCCGACCCCCTGCTGCTAGAGGAATCCCGCAGCGCGCTGGATGAACTGACCCGCATTCTGCAACTGGGTTCGGTGTATCCGTTCCAGCGTTAGCCTGTGCCCCAATGGCGCCGGTGCACCTTGATGAGCCGCCTGTCATCGGCATCAAGGCGGGCAAAGTCCGCCTGCTGGCCAAGGAACGCCGACACCGTCAGGCGCTGGATGCCCAGCTCGTCCAGCAGCGGCAGCGCCGCGTGCAGGTAGTCCAGCGTCACGCGGTGAGGGTGGCCGATCAGCAGGGCTGAACCATACTCCCGGGCGATCTGCAGGCCACGGCGGAACTGGCGATGCACGAACTCCGGCGTCTGTTCGTGATCCAGAAAGACATCGCGCATCAAGGCCGGTACGCCCCGCTCCCGTGCCACCTGCCAGGCCAGGGTGTCGGCGGTGGTGCGGCTATCGACAAACCAGAGTCCGCGTTCAAGCAATACCTCCATCACCCACTCCATCGGCTGGCGGCTGGACGTCAGCAGGCTGCCCATGTGGTTGTTCACGCCCACGACATGGGGAATGGCATCAAGATCCGCCCGCAGCACACGCTGCAGCTCGGCCCTGGATAGATCGGGGGTCAGGGCGCCGGGCCCCAGCGCCAGCTGCTGGCTGTTGGCCATGGGCGCATGCAGCATGACACCCTTGCCGAGGGCGTGCGCCTCCCGAGCCAGGGTACTGCCGTGGGTGGAGTGGGGAAGAATGGCGCAGTCGATGGGCCCGGGGAGGGCCAGGGTATTGCGTCCGGCGCTGAGGCTGTGACCGACATCGTCGATCACCAGCAACAGCCGCGGCTGCTCGATGCTGCCGGCACCCGCCCCCCGTGCCAACGCCGGCAAGGCCGGCAAGGCCGCGGCGCCAGACAGGGCCGCGAGACTGGCAAGCAGCCGGCGTCGGCGCATCAGCCCTGCTTGAGCGGGGGCTGCAGGATCACCAGCGCCTTGAGCAGGTTCAGCGCTTCAAACAGCTGGAAATCCTGTTCCACCAGCTTGGCATTCGCGCCGGTTGCCGTCCTGGCGGCACCAGTGCCATTTTCCAGGTGCCCGCTGAGGTCGCTTTCCTTGACCCGGCCACCGTTATCCAGGTTCCGCACTTCGGCTTCCTCCACCCGGATGTCCGGCACGATACCCTGGGCCTGGATGGAGCGGCCGCTGGGGGTGAAATAGCGTGCGGTGGTGAGCTTGACCGCCCGTTCCGCTGTCAGCGGCAAAATCGTCTGTACCGACCCCTTGCCGAAACTGTCGGTCCCCAGCACCAGGCCGCGCTTGTGATCCTGCAGGGCACCGGCCACGATTTCAGATGCCGAGGCTGAGCCTGCGTTGATGAGTACCACCATGGGCACCTTGGGCGCCACCGTGGCGGCGCTGGCATTGAAGCGCAGTTCGGAGTTGGCCAGGCGGCCTTCGGTGTACACGATCAGGCCCTCGTCGATAAAGGCATCACTCACCTCCACCGCCGCCTGCAGCACACCGCCGGGGTTATTGCGCAGGTCCAGCACCAGGCCACGCAGCGGCCCGCTGTTTTGCAGTGACCCGATGGCCTTGGCCAGCTCCGTGCCCGTATTGACCTGGAACTGCGAGACCCGCAGGTAGCCGTAGCCGGATTCAAGCACCCGGTGCTTGACGCTGGCAACCTTGATGCGGTCACGCAGCAGTTTGATCTCGAAGGGTTTTTCAATGCCTTCACGCACAATCGTCAGGACGATGGGCTCGTTCGGCTTGCCGCGCATCAGCGCCACCGCCTCGTTCAGCGACAGCCCCTGTACCGGGGTATCGTCGAGCTTCACGATCAGGTCGCCCGCCTTGACGCCGCCCCGCTGGGCCGGTGTGTCATCGATGGGGGCAATCACGCGGATAAAGCCATCCTGCAGCCCAACCTCCAGCCCCAGGCCACCGAACTCGCCGCTGGTGTATTCCTGCAGGTCCTGGTAGGCGTCGGGTTCGAGGTAGGCGGAATGGGGGTCGAGACCGGAGATCATGCCGCGAATGGCATCTTCCAGCAGCTCGGCATCATCCACCGGTTCGACATAGGCCGTCTTGATGCGCTCGAAAACTTCGGCAAACAGGCGCAACTCCTCCAGCGGCAAGGTGGCCGCCTCGGCCAGCATGTCTTCACTGCCCAGTTCCGATGCATCATCCGCAAGTTCCGATGAATCATCCGCGAAAACCGGCACCGCAAGAAAGACAGACAGCAACAAGGCGCCGAACATCCTGTTCAGCCTCTCCGGTGCACGTGTCAACAACTTCATAACAGCATCCTTATTCAGTCACACCGCAATTGATCATTTGGCCCGATAAAGCGGCCCTGGCGCTAGCGCCCCGCCAGCCAGCGGGCCGGGTCCGTCGGTTTGCCATTAAAACGGACCGCAAAATACAGACTGGGCTCAGTATAGCCGCCACTGTTGCCCACGGTCGCCACCGCGTCCCCGGCATCGACCCAGGCGCCCGGCTCCTTTAGCAGCCGCTGGTTGTGGCCATACAGGCTCATGTAGCCGCCACCATGATCAATAATCAGCAACAGACCATAGCCACGCAGCCAGTCCGAGAATACCACCCGGCCACGATGTACCGCACGCACTTCACGCCCGGCCTGGGCGGCGATCAGCAGGCCATCGTAGCTGACACCGGAGTCGTTATTGCCAAAGGCCCGCACCAGGCGCCCGTCCACCGGCCAGGACAGCTTGCCCTTGAGATCCGGCAACGAACGCGCCTGACGGGCCATTTGGGCCGCCTTGAGCGCCTTTTCAATCTGCGCCAGTACCGACTCCAGCTGCTTGCGATCGGCGTCCAGCCCCTTGAGCTTGTCCTGCTTGGAATCGATGGAGCTGGCAAGCCGGGCCAGGGTGGTCTTGCGTTCTTCACGCACCACCACCAGGCGCTGCTGCCGGCTTTCAAGCTCGGTGCGCCTTGCCAGCAGCTCGGCCTGGGTATCATCCAGCGCCGACTCGGTGCTTTCCAGCGCCGCCAGCTGCTGCTGGTACAGGGTCAGCTGTGCCACCAGCTCGGCATTGATGAGATCAAAGTAATGCAGCATGCGATCGATCTGTGCCGGATCGCGCTGATTGAGTAGCAGCTGCAGGCGCGGCTGACCACCCAGGCGGTACTGCTTGCGCAGCTGGCGCTGAAGCTGATCAGTGCTGGCTGCAAGGGATGCGCGCAGGCTGTCGCGCCGCTGCTCCAGGTCACCGGCGCGGCTGCCGAGCTGGCCCAGCTGCCGTTCCAGTTCCGCCAGCTGGTTGCCCAGCTGGCCGATCTCGGCTTCGCTGTCGCGCAGGCTCTGCTGCAGTGTCTTGCGCTCGCCCTGCTGCTGCTTGATCGAGCCCTGCAGGGCACCAATGTCCTTTTGCAGGCGCTGAATCTGCGCCTCGGTCGCCTGTTTGTCCGCTGCCAGCAGCAGGCTGCCCGGCAGGATCAGCAACAACAGCAATAGTATGCGCGTCATGGGATGGGATTCCTGGGGCTGCCCGCGGGCAACCCCGCCAGGGTCAGTTCCCTTTTACCAGGGACTTGCCGGTCATTTCCCGTGGCTGTTCCAGACCCATCAGGGCCAGCAGCGTGGGCGCCAGGTCGCAGAGGGCACCGTTGTCCAGGCGTATATCCCCGGCACGGGGACCGTCGTAGACCAGCGCCACCGGCCAGTTGGTATGGGCCGTATGGGGCTGTCCGGTCTTGGGATTGACCATCAGTTCGACGTTGCCGTGATCGGCGGTAATCAGGGTTTCACCGCCGACCTCACGCATGGCCTGCAGGATCTGGCGCACACTGTCGTCGAGCACTTCGCAGGCCTTGACCGCCGCATCGAACTTGCCGGTATGACCCACCATGTCGCCATTGGCCAGGTTGCAGACGATAAGGTCGTACTTGCCGCTGCGTGCCGCTGCGCACAGTTTCTCGGTGACTTCAGGCGCGCTCATTTCCGGCTTGAGGTCGTAGGTCGCCACATCGGGGGACGGCACCAGGATGCGATCCTCGCCCGGGTAGACTTCCTCGCGTCCGCCATTGAAGAAGAAGGTCACGTGGGCGTATTTCTCGGTCTCGGAAATGCGCAGCTGCGTCTTGCCAAGGCCAGACAGGTATTCACCCAGGTCGTTGCTGATGGTGGCCGGCGGATAGGCACAGGCGCAGTCGATGGAGGCGGCGTATTCGGTCATCATCACGTATTCGGCCAGGGCCGGATGCGCACTGCGGCCAAAGCCATCGAAGTCGCGGTCAACGAAGGCACGGGTAATTTCCCGGGACCGGTCAGGGCGAAAGTTGGCGCAGATCACTGCATCGCCATCCGCAACGGTGCCCAGTGCCTGGCCGGTGGCGTCGGTCAGTACCGTGGCCTGCACAAACTCGTCGTTTTCGCCGCGCTCGTAGGCAGCGGCCAGCGCCGCCTGGGCGGACTCGAATCGCTGCGGCGCCTCACCCTGCGTCATGGCATCGTAGGCGACCTGAACGCGGTCCCAGCGGTTATCCCGGTCCATCGCGTAGTAACGCCCCACCAGGGTGGCGATCGCACCGGTACCGATCTCGGCCAGCTTGGCCTCAACGCGGGCAATGGAGGGTTCGGCCGAGCGCGGCGGCATGTCCCGGCCATCCAGCACGCCGTGCAGGTAGACTGACTTGGCGCCGCGCGCAGCCGCCATTTCCAGCAGCGCCAGCAAGTGTTCTTCATGACTGTGCACACCACCGGGCGACAGCAGGCCCAGCACATGCACGGCCTTGCCAGCGGCGATCGCCTTGTCCATCGCTGCGCACAGCACCGGGTTTTCAAAGAAATCACCGTCGCTGATGGCTTTCGAAATGCGGGTGAAGTTCTGATATACGGTACGGCCGGCACCGATATTCATGTGCCCCACTTCGGAGTTGCCCATCTGACCCTCAGGCAGACCCACCGCCAGGCCCGAGGTTTCAATACGGGAATTCGGATTATTTGCCAGCAGCTGATCCCAGGTCGGGGTCTGTGCGGCTTCGATGGCGGAGGATGCTGTGTGCTCGATGCCGAAGCCGTCGAGAATGATCAGTGCTTTGGGGATACGAGTGGCAGTCATGGAAGTTCTGATGTCCGGATCAGGTTGGCGAAGCGGCCATTTTACTGCGAATCAGCCCTTTTTGCGACTGCACAACGCAGCGCCAGCGGCCATTCGCGGCGAACATCATCCTTCCCCTTATGCCGCCGCAGTGAGCATTGTATACTTAGCCGCTAATTTTCAACGCAATTGCAAATATCAGGCTCGCGCAGTTGCGAAATCAGGCGTAGTTAACGGAATTCACGATGGAAAACCTGTTCGAATTTGTTGCCAACCACCCTTACCTGATCGCCGCCTGGGTACTCACCCTGGCCATGCTGCTCTGGAACGAAAGCCGCAAGTCCGGCACCTCTGTCACCCCCAACGAGGCCGTCATGCTGATCAACAAGCAGGACGCCGTTGTCGTCGACATCCGAGCCAAGAAAGAATGGACCACCGGTCACATTACCGATGCGATCAACCTGCCTGTTGCTGAACTGGACAACCGCATCGGCGAGCTGAACAAGTACAAGTCACGGCCGATCATCGTCGTCTGCAACCTGGGCCAGACCGCCGGCAGCGCCAGCAAGAAACTGACCGCCGCCGGTTTTGAACAGGTTACCCGCCTCAGCGGCGGCATGACCGAATGGAAAGGCCAGAACCTGCCGATAATCAAGTGAGCCCCATGACCGATATCCTCATCTATACCACCGCCTGGTGCCCGTTCTGCATTCGCGCCAAGATGCTGCTCGATGGCAAGGGCGCGGTCTATACGGAAATCAATGTTGACAAGGAACCGGCCAAGCGTGCCGAAATGATGCAGCGCAGCCGTCAGCGCACCGTGCCGCAGATCTTTATCGGTGAAAACCATATCGGCGGTTGCGACGATCTTTACTCCCTGGAACGCCAGGGCAAGCTCGACGCACTGCTGGCCTGAACAGCCGGGCGGCGCCTTGCCTCCCTGCCGCCCGGGTACAACAAGACACTGACCCCGTTTTGATGGCAGTGAACCCACGCTTACAGAAGGAGCAAACAACATGGCTGAAGAAAACGCACAGAACGGCGCACAGCAAGCAACAGGACCGCAGTTTTCAGTACAGCGGATCTACCTGAAAGATGTCTCTCTGGAAGCCCCGGGCACACCGGCCATCTTCACCTCGGCGTGGAAGCCTGAGATCAACCTGGACCTGAACACCCGCACCCGCACCCTGGGCGAGAATCACTATGAAGTGATCCTGACCCTGACCGTGACGGCCAAGAACGACGGCAACAACGCCTTCCTGATCGAAATCCAGCAGGCCGGCATCTTCCAGATCGCAGGTCTGGCCGAAGCCGAACTGAACCACACCCTGGGTGCCTTCTGCCCCAACATCCTGTTCCCCTACGCCCGCGAATCCGTTGACAGCCTGGCCACCAAAGCCAGCTTCCCGGCCCTGATGCTGGCACCGGTCAACTTCGATGCGCTGTACGCACAGCAGATGCAGCAGAAAGCCGCCCAGGCCGCCGAAGGCGAAACCCAGGCGCACTAAGCCTCTTTCGCAGCGGTAAAAAAAGGGACTGACGCTCAAGGCGTCAGTCCCTTTTTCATGCAGCTCTGCTTAATTTTTCCCGGACACTTCGGCTGCTAATACTGCGGCGCAGCCCGCTCGGTCAGGCACTCGTCGGCGCCCATCTCGAACTCGCGGCAGATCAGTGGCCGGTTTTCGTAGATGGTGCACAGCATGGTGTTACGATCCACCGCCAGGCACCAGCCATCATCCCCCTGCGCCATGGTCTCGCCGCCCCAGTCGTCGTACTCGATAAAGCGCTCGGGCACTCCGGTATCGGTCAGCAGCATGACGGTCAGGCGGCAGCAGCGCGCGGCGCAGCTGGCGCAGGTCACGTCACTTCCTTGTTCAGGCAGATTGATCAGCTCTATGGTCATCCAGCAGTCACCAGCTTGTCGGGCGCCAAGCATAACGCTTTTGCGCCCGCACGGCATCTAACGGGCCAATCAGGCGTGTGCCAACAGCCCCTCAGCCCTTCGCCGCGTCACAGGCTTCGCTGTATCGGCTGCAGAAGGCTTCCAGCATGGCGGCATGCTGCAGCGCCCGGCTGTCGGTCCCCTGGGGGGTTACCAGCATAAGCCCGATGGGCAGCGCCATCTCCAGGGTCTTGAACGGAACGGAAACGGCACAGCTGTCGAGATAGTTGAAGACGTTGGTATTGCGCAATGCCATCCGGTTGGCGGTATGGAAGACACTACTGTCCATGCTGAGGGCTGCAATGCTCGGCGGCAGAATGGGCACCGTCGGCAGGAAGACCGCATCCAGCCCCTGGCACTCATCAGCGAAGCACTGCTACAGCTGCTCGCGGGGTGCGAGCCGCTGCAGGTAGGCCCAGGCCGGCACCTCAACACCCGCACTCAGGCGTTCGCGTACAAAGGGATCGTACAGCTCGGCCTGCTGCTCCAGCTGTCGAACAGATCCTTGATGCTCAGGGGGATACCGGCCAGGGCACCCTGCTGCTCGGGTGGCGTCGACGAAACCGCAGGATTGCCCACGCACACATAGGTGCTGGAGACGATATCCGGTATCTGCTCGACACGCTCGTTCAGCGCAGCAAGCAGTTCGGTGGGCAAAGAATCGCCCCGCTGGAAGGCGGCTTCGGCGTCGGCCATACGCCGCTGCACAGGAGGGCGTCGCCAAAAGGCGGCAGCATGGTTCTGGCTCATGACAATACCTTACTTGACGACGGGCAGCGACCGGGTCTGGTAGTGGTGGCTGAGCGTGCATCCCAGCACCGGATCGACCAGGCTCATGGAGAATGAACCGCTTGGACGGATACCGCCAATGGCCGGCACAGTGCCACACAGCAGGGCGGTACCGGGCAGGATACCCTGCTCATCCTGCAAATCCGCCGGCAGGCGGGCCAGCAGGGTTGGAATATCCAGCAGCTCGGCCAGAGTACCCTGCTGGTACTCCACCTGCTGGCCGTTTTCCTCGGTTTCGCTGCGCAGAATCAGCTGATCCCAGTGCCCGGCCACATCTTCATAGCGCCAGGCCTGGTGGGCCAGGGGCTTGATGCAAAGCTGTTTTGAGAACGCCACGCTGTAGCTTTCCAGTTCACGGTCGGTATGGTCAGACGTGAGACTGATCCAGAGACGACGTTGTTCATCAACGATCAGGCAGACTTCGGCTTCGCCGGAACTGCTGCCCCTGGCACCTGGAGACCTTATGTCTGCACCAGCTGGGTCGGATCGCAACGGTAGAACAGGGGCGTCGCGGATGGCGGCGCCACAGCCAGAGCAGCCAGCTCTTCAATATGTTCCTGCACGTGGGCCTGGTCACTGCCAGCCCAACCGGCAATCGCCAGGGAGCGGATGGCAATGCTGTGATTTCGGCCGTCAATATTAAGCGTCAACATGGGGGACTCCTGGTTCAAATAGAGCTGGGTAGCGACAGGGCAATATCCGGGAAGGCAATAAGCAGCAATGCCAGCAACAGCATCGCAACGAACTAAGGCAGGGTGCCCAGCACCACATCACTGAATGGTTCGGCACGTCATACGGCCTGAACGATATAAAGGTTCAGCCCCACCGGCGACGTAATCAGGGCCATTTCAACAAAGATAATTAGAATGACGCCGAACCACACCTTGTCGAAACCAAACCCGAACAGCATGGGTGCCATCAGCGGAATGGTGATCACCCCCAGCGACAGGATTTCAATAAAGAAGCCCAGAGTTCCCGCAGCGTTTCAAGACGCTGGACTTCATCGGGTGGCATCCGGGGCGTCTTCATTGGGCATATTCCCTTGCTCTATGGTGAGTACCAACATAGCAAAAGCCCGCAAAACCGCTCGAAACCAGCGCTAACGTCATTATAAAAAATGATTTACAAACAAATATTTACAGCACATCCAACACAGGCCCCGCGACATCTTTGACGCCTGAAAAGCACTGCCGGCAAGACCTGTGCTGTTATTCTCTGCAACCGTAAAACAACATCAGGGCGCATCACCCTGCTCCAGCTGATGCACCAGATCCATAATCTGTTCAAGCGCCGGGCCCGAGTCCAGCATCTGCTGCGGCGTCATGCCCTCCAGTCCCATATGCGGGCTGTTGAGCCACGCCTGAGCTTCCTGCCTGCTGCCAAAGTAACCTGTGGCGGCCTCCAGCAGCCGTTGCCGTGCATCTTCCTGAACCATTGCTGTCACCCCGCTAGCGAATTCATCATCAGCGCCGTGAACTAAGTATAGAGACAGCAGCGCCAACCGTTGGATTAGCGGGCAATCAGTTCCCGCCACTGCGTCAGCACCACGCCGCCTGAACGGCTACCCGTGCCGGGACTGCTGCAATCCCCGGCATCCATGTCCCACAGGGTCTGGCCGGTGGCATTCAAGAGCTCCCGGGCATCGGACAGCTTGTCGCAATCATAGACATAGTCCGAGGTACCGCCGCCATTGGTGTCAAAGGCCAGGTCATTGCCCGAAAACGTCCAGGTCGCCTGGCTGGTATCGACATCGGCAATAAACAGGGAACCCGCCAGGCCGCCGTTACCACCACCACCCACGGCGAAGGTACCTCCCAGTACAATAATCAGACCATCCCAGCTTGGCGTACCCTGGTAGGACAGGTCGCCATACACCACCATGACACCGGCGCCGGTCTCGCTGCCCTTGAGCGCCAGGTCGTCCTTGACCACCGTTATTTTCATATCGCTACTGGAGCCCAGATCCCCGGTATTCACATCCCCTTCGGCGTTGTAAACCCGCGCATCGGGGCTAGTCTCGATAGCCTCCACCAGCGCCTGCAGGCCCGGTGCAGTGCTCCAGGTTTCGGGAAAGTCAGCCGTTTCCACGCCGCCGATGTAGTTGTCAATCCGGTCCGACGGGATGGCTCCCAGAATGCCATCGCGATAGCTGTCGGTGGAGGCGGTGATCGCAGGTCCCCCGTTACCATCAACCTGGAAGGCGTTGGAGCTGGGAGTATCGAAGGTCACCACATTACCGACGAAATTAATCGTGCCGCCGAGGCCACCACCGCGCAATGCCTCGTTTTGCAGCACGAACTCGATGTCCCGCGACGCGCCCGTTTCCTGCTGAAGCCCGCTGCTTCTGAAGGTTACCTCATCGGTGCCGCACACCACAGCGGTGACGGTATAGCTGGCGCTGCCGTAGGCCACCGCGGACATGCCCGGCAAGGCCCCGTTCACGACACAGCTGTAACTGCTCCAGTTCGAGACGAGGTAGTCCTGCGCCTTGCTGGCACCGGCCTCCGCCGCCAGGAAAGCCTGTAGCTGTGCCCTGGAGTTGCTGCTCTTGCGCTCGTCCAGCAGGGTCGTGTTCATCATCGAAAGGCCCGCGATCGCCATCACGATCATGATGACCATGCCAACGATCAAGGCAGAACCCTGTTCGCGCAAGGGGCCTGGGCTGGAGTTGTATTTCATTCGCCACATCCTGTGATAATGGGCAGCGAGTTATTTCCAGCAAGCATTCCCTGCACTGGACCCCCGGCTGCCGGTGTGAGTAAGGGTAAGGTCGCCGCACTGGCTATCCTGGAAATTGGGCTCTGCGGTCAGCGTATAACTGGTCGCTGCGGCAGAAATGCTCAGGCTGTAATAGCCACTCTGGCTGTCAACGGAAGCCGTTGGACAAGACGCGCCGACATAGGAGAAACCTTCGGTAAAACAGCGCTCAAGTTGCGTCGACAGGCTCATCAATGCCACCTGGCCTTCACTGCGCTTGGAGTCCCGCACGTAACGTACATAGGAAGGCACCGCGAAGGACGCGATAATGCCAACGATCACCACCACGATCATGACTTCGATCAGGGTAAAGCCGTTTTTTCTGTTGTTGCCTTGCTGCATATTGTTGCCTTACAAGTCCTTGTTCTCAATCGTTACCGATGACGCGCCCGCGCAATCAAGCGTGAAAGATGCTGTTACGGTATTGCCCTGTTGTGCCGTGAGTACGATATAAGCCCCCTCCTCGTAGGCACCGCCACTGCACGAGTAGGTTGGATTTTTATTTGCCCCGCTATTGCTACAGGATCCTGAGGACAAACCACCGACCGTCATGTTGATGGACGCATGCTTGTGGAAAACAGACCCGCTTATCGACACCGAACAGCTGGCCACAGGATCCGGATCGCCACCGCCGTCATCCGGGTCGCCATCGTCACCCGGATCCGTAGCACCGCCATCCCCGTCGCCCCCGGTATCACCTCCAGTGTCGCCGCCGTCATCTGCGCCGTTGTCGCCATCGCCGGAATCATCGTCATCGTCGCTGCCGGCAGCAGGCGCCGTGGTAATGCCCGCCACGGCGTTGAGCAGCGGGTTGCGCAGTGCGATGGTGGAGCTGATACTGCGCTCGCCAAAGTGCAGCTCGGAGCCATTATCCTGCGGATCATTGAGCGCCAACTCGATTCGCAGCGCCCAGATATTGTCCTGGGCCAGGCTGGCGATGCCGCTCTGGTCCATGTACTGCAGGCTGCCGTCGCTCGGATCGCCAACACCGAAGGCCACATCCATGCCGGCAATGCCGTCCACCAGCGCCTGGGGCGTTGCACTGTCGCGGCGATAGACCAGTTCGTTGTCCGCATTGACCCAGTATTCCACCGTGGCACCATCGCCTTCTGCACTCAGCACCCAGGCGTTGGCATGATCGCTATCGTCCATCTGGGAAAAACTGAGCCAGCTGGTCGAAGTGGCATTGAGACCGGTCAGGCGCAGCTCCCGACGCATCAGTTCGAAGGACACCCGGGCATTCTCGGATATGGCCGCCATGCTGGCCTGGCTCACCAGCGCCGAACGACTCATCATCAGTGCCTGCACCACCCCCAGGACCAGCACCAGGCCAATCAGCAGCGATACCATCAGTTCGATCAGCGACATGCCACCTTGTCTGGCTCGCATTTGCGGGTGCTCCCTGTGGATCATGGGGTCAGGCGGTAACTGAAACCGCGGCTGTCGATACTGCGCTGGTTGTTCGATCCGGACACGCGCTCCTGCCAGTTCAGGTCCACCTGGTAGTCGCCCCCCGTACTGCTGATCGCAGCCGAGACAAAGAGGCCGCCGAACAGGTCAATATTGGCACTGCACCACTGCGACAGATCCCAGTTCACGACCTGGGATGCGGCACAGCTGGCAGTGCCGCAATCCTGCACCGCCGCCGGTACCGCCACCGAGGCCGCACCGGAACCCAGCCCAACACACTGAGTGCCGTCCAGAACATAGGCATCCGCCGCCGCCCAGGGGTTGGCGCGAATACGCTCATCCATATCGGCCGCCTGAATCGATGCCAGCGAGCGCAGGTAGGTGTTGTGGCTGATTGACAGGCTCTGGGCATACATGGCGCCAAGCCCCAGCAAGCCAATCGAAAATACCAGCAGGGTAATCAGCACCTCGATCATCGAGAAGCCCGCAGCGCGGGCGGGGCCTGACTCGAAAATACGCGAAGGGAAGCTAGCAGCCTGTCGGGCTTGGCCGGTCGTAGCGAGGGAAAGTCCGTTTTGAGGCAGTTTTTGAGCTCTTTTGAGGAGAATAGTGGTTCTATTTGACAATAAAGAGTACGGAAAATGACCAAAGCCGACTTTCCCGCAGTAGATCAGTGTTAAGTCCAACAGGCTGCTAGGCACCACAGCCTCCCCAGGAGGCCGACTTGACCTTGCCGGTAGCGTAGAGCGTCATTTCGCGCCCGCTGCTGCCGCGGGTGCTGCACAGGCGGAACGTCTGGGCCGTGGAGGTGCCCGCCCCGGAAAAGCTCAGTGTCGTGCAGGCACCCACGCAGCTCAGACTGACACCGGTCAGCCCCTCCAGCCGCCGCAGCTGCTCGGCACTCAGCATTACCGACAGGCCATTGGCCCAGTCGCCCCCGGATACCGGTGCCACGGTCACAACGGCGTTACGCTTGACCGCTTCACTCTGGGCAAACTGAATCGCATCCACCAGGCTCGACTGGCCCCGGTCCATGCGCGAATCTTCCAGCACATAACTGAACGAAGGCACGCCGATGGTCAGCAAAATGGCGGCTATCGACAGGGTTACCAGCAGTTCGATCAGTGTAAAGCCGCCGGCTGTGCGGTTTTGCCGCAGCCGGTCACAGGTAGCATGAAACGGGTACATCTGAATGGCTCATCCCTGATGCTAGGAGACCGCTCCGCCGGATACCTGACGGTTAAGACAAGAAGGCCGTAGAGTAGCAAACTCGGAATGCATTTGCCGGGCTGATAGCACTTATTTTGATCGGTTAATCAACTATTGGAAAAAAGCCTACCGGCAGCAGCCTGCACAGGACCCCGTGCAACCCAGTGCAAGTCATAGCGCAAGCCATAATCTCAAGCCATGCGGGCGCTTCCAGCACATTTGTAGCACGTTAATTATACCCAGGATACAGCCGGCCTGAAGTAGACCAACGTCAAGCAGGCTGGCGGCGCATCAGCGTCCCAGCGCCTGCTGCAGTATCAGCTCCGCCTGGCCGCTATCAAGCATGGCGGCCACCTCGGCGGTAGAAAACGGCGGCACGCTGATCAGGGTACGGGGCGACAGCATCAGCATGTCACCCAGCTCCTGCGCGGGCTGGTCACTGAGCAGGAAGAAGGGACATTGCAGCTGCGCCAGCAGATCGCAGTTGATCCGCTGGCCTGGCTCCGCCATGACCTGCAGGGAGCGGCCATCATGACAGCGGGCACGCAGACAGCCCGTTGTGGTATCGAAGTCATAGAGTTCGGTTACGATCAGCAAGGACTGCATCCATTTGCCCTGTCAATACTGGAAACCCAAGACTGCCACGACCCGCAAGCGGGAACAAGCCGACTTGCAGCGCAGCGGCTTGTTCGGGACAATGCACAAAGCCACACCCACTTTGTATACATAAAAACACCCCAAGGAGCCCACAATGATCTGGACCGTCTATCTTTCCGGCGAAATTCACACCGACTGGCGCGAGCGTATTGAAGACGGCTGCCTGGCGCTGGATCTACCCGTCACCTTCGTCGGCCCGGTCACCCAGCACGAGGCCTCCGATGCCGCCGGCGATCACCTGGGCGCGGAAGACAAGCCTTTCTGGCGCGACAACAAGTCGTCCAAAGTTAACGCCATCCGCACCAAGACCCTGATCGAAAGCGCCGATGTTGCCGTGGTCCGCTTTGGCAACCAGTACAAGCAGTGGAACGCCGCCTTCGACGCCGGCTACCTGGCCGCCCTGGGCACACCGTACATTACGTTGCACGATGCCGACATCATCCATCCCTTAAAGGAAGTCGACGCCGCCGCCATGGCCTGGGCGCAGCAGCCTGAGCAGGTAGTGGAAATTCTGCGCTACGTGACCCAGGGCAAGTAACACCACTGCCTAGGCTCACAAGCGCCGCCGGGGTTTCCCCCGCGGCGCCTTCTGCTCTTTGATCATCAAGCAACTGATGGCAAGCGGGTACACCACTCTTAACATTGGCACCCTGCACGACGCCGATATCATCCACCCGTTGAAAGAAGTCGACGCCGCCGCCATGGCCTGGGCGCAGCAGCCTGAGCAGGTAGTGGAAATTCTGCGCTACGTGACCCAGGGCAAGTAACACCACTGCCTAAGCTCACAAGCGCCGCCGGGGTTTCCCCCGGTGGCGCCTTCTGCTCTTTAGACATCAAGCAACTGATGGCAAGCGGGTACACCACTCTTAACATTGGCACCCTGCACGACGCCGATATCATCCACCCGTTGAAGGAAGTCGACGCCGCCGCCATGGCCTGGGCGCAGGAACCTGAGCAGGTAGTGGAAATTCTGCGCTACGTGACCCAGGGCAAGTAACACCACTGCCTAAGCTCACAAGCGCCGCCGGGGTTTCCCCCGGCGGCGCTCTGCCCTTTCTCCTTGCTCCCTCTTCCCGCCCAACCCTTCTGTAAAAAATCCCCGCAAACCCGCCCACAGCGCTACAGGCGTGCCTCGGTGTGGCGCTATACTCTGGCGCATCACTGACAGGGAGAACGCCGCCCCATGCTGGCCGCATATCAGCTTGAACATCACCACCTGCGCAAAACCCCGCTGAGCGTCAAAGACAGCATCCCCGCGGGCACCATCTGGATAGATGCGCTGGAGCCGGACGAGGACGAACGAGAGTGGCTGTCGGGGTACTTTGTCGGCGGCCTGCCGGGGCAGGAAAAGGTTGATGAGATCGAGGCGTCGTCACGTTTCTTTACCGACGAGGATGGCCTGCATATCAACTCGCTGTTTCCCCACAAGGTGGGTCAGGAATTGCGCAGCATCAACGTGTCGCTCAACCTGCGCCTGGACCGGCTGATCAGCGTACGTGGTGAAGACCTCAGCCTGTTTCGCTTGCTGCGCCAGTATCTGCGCCAGGACCGGATTCACGCCACCGGGCCGATGGAGCTGCTGCTACACCTGTTCGCACTCAAGGTGGATTACCTGTCGGACTCCATCGAGGACGTGTACAAGATTCTGGAGCCGGCGTCGGAGCAGGTGTTCGAGACCGAAAACCTGGATGAGCTGCTGCGCATGATCACCCGCCAGGAAGACAGCAACGGCAAGATCCGCCTCAGCCTGCTGGATACCCAGCGCACCCTGCGCTTTTTGCAGCGCTACCAGATCAACCAGCTCAGCAAGGACAACCGGCGTCAGCTCAAGGAAATGCTGGCGGATATCGAGTCCCTGCTGCCCCACACCCAGTTCCTGTTCGACAAGATAAACTTCATGCTCGATGCCACCATGAGTTTTACCAACCTGCAGCAGAGCAAGATCATCAAGATCTTCTCGGTCGCCGCCGTGGTCTTCCTGCCCCCGACCCTGATCGCCAGCAGTTACGGCATGAACTTCAATATCATGCCCGAATTGCAGCAGAGCTGGGGCTATCCCATGGCGCTCGGCATGATGGTCGCCAGCGCCTTTGGCACCTATTACTTCTTCAAGCGCAAGGGCTGGCTGTAACAGCAGGGCCAAAGGGAAAGGGAAAGGGAAAGGGAAAACAATGCTCCGCGAACGCCTGCCAGCCGGACAGGCCAATCAAAGCAGCTGGGGGTTCAGCTGCCACAGGGTGTAGTTCAGTGCCCATGCGAAACTGACCCACAGCAGATAGGGAACCAGCAGCGCGCCAGCCAGAGGCCGCGCACGCCAGAAATACACTAGCGTGACCAGAATCAGCACCCAGAGCAGCGACACATCCACCAGCGCCCACAGGCCACTGTGCCAGGCAAAGAACAGCCAGCTCCAGAGCGCGTTGACCCCAAGCTGCAGCAGAAACACACCCAAAGCTCGCCGGTTGGACTGATATCCGCCACGGCGCCAGACCAGCCAGGCGGCGATCCCCATCAGCGCGTACAGCGTGCCCCACACAGGGCCAAACAGGGCCCCCGGCGGCGCCCACCCAGGCTGAACAAGCTGACTGTAAAACGCCCTGGCCTGGACTGAAGCCAGGGCGCCAATGGCAGATGCCATGAAACTCACAAGCAGCCAGCCCAGCAGCCCCAGAACCTGCACACGCCTTGACAGCATTGACATAAAACCTCCGGTAACTGCCTGCCGAGACTGTTCATTAAAGCCCATGGGTGATGTCCCTGTTGAACTTTGCACCAGTCCGGCCTTCGTCTGTCCCGTTTCCAGCGCTCAAACGGTGGTATCTCGAGAATGCCGGGCCCTGCCCTGCGCAAAAATATTCATGGCGGGATATATCCGCAAGCCTCAACTGGGCCTAAAGTAATGCCCACCCAACAGCTGCGACACCCGCGTAGAATATCGCAGGCCGGAGACCAGAGTCATGCCACAGGGGATTGCCACGCTCGTCGCACTCGGAGCCTTGCTCTGGACTGTGTCCCCGGGACTGCTCGCCGGCGAACTGCAGGTTCCCATTACGCTGGACTACCGCATTCTGGACCAGGCACTGGACGAGCAGCTGCTGTCGGGGCCGGGCAATACCGCAGAACTCTTCACCGACGGCAGTCGCTGCAACAGCCTGCGCCTGTCCAACCCTCGCATCGAGGGCACGGATGACGGCCAGGTTCGCATCCTGACCGACATCAGCACCCGCACCGGCATTCCCACGGGCAACCACTGCATGCTGCCTCTGGAGTGGAATGGCGTGATCGAAACCCGGCACCAGGCCTATATCGACCGCCACAGGCCGGCCATCGACTTTCGCATTGTTGATTCCGGCATTCTTGAAACCAACGAACAGACCCGGGCGGTCCCCGGTGTCATCTGGAACTGGATCAAGGATTTCATCCAGCCGCGGTTCGATGCAGTCAGCGTGGACCTCGCCCCCGCCGTCGGCAATCTGCAAGACCTTCTGCAACTGGTATTGCACGCGCCGCAAGCGGCAGGCGCCAGGGTGCCTGTCCGCCTCGCGCTGCACCGGGTCACGGCAACGCCCGCCGGTCTGAACCTGGTGCTGCGGGCACAGCTTCCCGACCCGCCACCGAACTGGACACCGGCCAGCGACCAGGTGCTGACCGAGGCCGAACTGGCCCATTGGGACACCCGCTGGCAAGCCTGGGACGGCTTTGCCACCTGGCTGATCAAGACGCTCGGTGCCAGCGCCGAACCAGAACTCGCTAGGGCTCTGGCCGACCTGCTACTGCAGGCACGTTATGACCTGCGCGATGCACTGGCCGATGACGACCGCGCCCGTGACCCGGTACGGGATCTCTTTCTCAACACCTGGGAACGGCTGGCGCCGCTGCTGCATGACACCCGCCCGACCCTGCCCGCCGTACCGGCGCTGCAGTACGCCACCTTTGTCAGTGCCGCCGATGCCCTGAGTACCCTGGACAGGATCGCGCCGCACCTGGGCGTACAGCTGGACCGTAACAGCCTGCGCAGCTTCGCCCGCCTGCTGGTGCCCAGGGTCAGCGACGACGCTCTGGAGTACGGCACCGAGGTAGACCCGGCCCTGCGCGCACTGCTCGGGCTGGACCCGGAGTTCAACCAGAACGAGGAGGCATCGACCCTCCCTTTTGCCTGGCTGATCCCCGCTGCCCATGCCGGCCAGGTCACCCCTGCCCTGGTGGCCCGCCTGACGGGCTGGGTGCCGGCGGCAACGGAAATTGACGACTACCTGGGCACCATGGCGCAGCTGCTCGACCAGGTGATACTGGCCGAGCGCAGCAAGGGCAAGGTGCCCGGGCACGCTTTCGATATCTACGCCACCCTGCTGCGCACCACTGCCTGGCAGGAAAGCTGCTGGCGCCAGTACGTCCGCAAAAACGGCCAGGTGAACACCATCCAGTCACCGGGCGGTGCCATCGGCCTGATGCAGATCAACCGCCACGTCTGGCGCGGCGTGTACAACCTCGACGCCCTGGGCCGTGATGTCGGCTACAACGCCCGCGCCGGTAACGAGATCCTGGTGCACTACCTGGTCGACTTCGCCATCAAGCACAGGGAAGATCAGGCCGCCGGGGACCCCCGCGCCCTCGCCCGGGCCGCCTATGGCGTTTACAACGGCGGCCCGCGGCATCTGGAACGCTACCGCAAGGCCACGACCTCGAAACACCTCAAGGCGGTTGATGACGAGTTCTGGAAGAAATACCAGGCTATGGATCAGCGTGGCCCCGCTGCACTCAGGGCCTGTTACGGGATTTGAAGGCAGCGTGGCGGGTGATTGGTGATTGGTGATTGGTGATTGGTGATTGGTGATTGGTGATTGGTGATTGGTGATTGGTGATTGGTGAATCGTAAGCCGTAACCAAGCCTAATGGCCGCACCACGAATGACTAATAACCAATTCCGAATAACGAATCACCACTTACGAATAACCCAAAGTGCCGGGTGATATGGAAAAAAGCGCGGACACGGCATTGCGCTGTATCCGCTGCAGTTTCAGATTAAATCCGCGCGTTACAGGGTCGCGGCGCGGGCGGCATGCAACTTTTTGTAGCTGTCGATCAGGCGCAGGTGCTTGTCCAGGCCCTCCAGCTGCATATTGGTTGGGGTCAGGCCATGGAAGCGTACGGAGCCGTCGACCGAGCCCACCACGGCCTCCATGGTTTTTTCACCAAACATGCGCTTGAGGTTAACCAGGTAGTCGTCAAGCTCCAGGTCATCGTCCAGGGTGATTTCCAGCACCGCGTTCACCGCCTGGTAAAACAGCCCGCGCTCCACCGTGTTGGTATTGAACTGCAGGAAGGTTTCCACCCGTTCCAGGGCTTCTTCATGCTGCTCCAGCGCCAGGTTGATCAGCAGCTTGAGTTCAAGAATGGTGAGCTGGCCCCAGGCCGTATTTTCATCAAACTCGATGCCGATCAGGGTGATGATGTCGCTGTAGTCATCGAGCTGGCTCTCCTCCAGGCGCTCCACCAGGTCCGCCAGCTGATCGTCACTCAGGGCATGCAGGTTGAGGATATCTTCACGGTAATCCAGCGCCTTGTTGGTGTTGTCCCAGATCAGGTCATCGGCGGGATAAACCTCGGAATAGCCCGGCACCAGGATACGGCAGACCGGCGCGCCGAGGTCATCATACACGGCCGTGTACACTTCCTTGCCCATGTCTTCGAGGATGCTGAACAGCACGCGGGCTTCTTCTTCATTCGTGCCCGAAAAGTCCCATTCGTGGAACTCGTAATCCTGGGCGGCACTGAAAAAACGCCAGGAAATCACGCCCGACGAATCGATAAAGTGCTCTACAAAATTGTTCGGCTCCGCCAGCACCATGCCATTAAAGGTCGGCGGCGGTACATCGTTCAGGCCTTCAAAGCTGCGACCCTGCAACAGTTCGGTGAGGCTGCGCTCCAGTGCCACTTCCAGGCAGGGGTGTGCGCCAAAGGAGGCAAAGACCCCGCCGGTTCTGGGGTTCATCAGCGTGACGCAGGCCACCGGGAACTGGCCGCCCAGGGACGCATCCTTGACCAGCACCGGAAAACCCTGCGCCTCCAGCGCCTTGATGCCCTCGACCAGACCAGGATACTTGGCAAGCACGGACGCAGGCACATCCGGCAGCGCAATTTCGTCTTCGATGATCTGTTTTTTCACCGCCCGTTCGAAAATTTCCGACAGGCACTGTACCTGGGCCTCGTACAGGGTATTGCCCGCACTCATGCCGTTGCTGAGAAACAGGTTCTCGATCAGGTTGGAGGGGAAGTACACCTGCTCGCCATCGGACCGGCGTACAAACGGCAGTGAGCAGATACCGCGCTCGACCTTGCCGGAGTTGGTGTCGATCAGGTGCGAGCCGCGCAGCTCGCCGTCCCGGTTGTAGATGTCCAGGCAGTAGTCATCCAGAATTTCTTTTGGCAGCGCGTCTTTGGGCCCCGGCTGGAACCACTTCTCATTCGGATAATGCACAAAGGCGCTGTTGGCAATGTCTTCGCCAAAGAACTGGTCGTTGTAAAAGAAGTTGCAGTTCAGGCGCTCGATAAACTCGCCCAGCGCCGAACAGAGGGCACTTTCCTTGGTCGCGCCCTTGCCGTTGGTAAAGCACATGGGAGATGCCGCATCGCGAATGTGCAGCGACCACACATGGGGCACGATATTGCGCCAGGACGCGATCTCGATCTTCATGCCCAGCTTCGCCAGGATGGCCGTCATGTTGGCGATGGTCTGCTCCAGCGGCAGGTCCTTGCCCTCGATGTAAGTGCTCGTTTCGCTGTCGGGCCCGACCATCAGCAGCGCCTGCGCATCCTGCCCCAGGTTTTCCACGGTTTCGATCTGGAACTGCGGACCGGTCTGCACCACCTTCTTGACCGTGCAGCGCTCGATCGAGCGCAGGATGCCCTGGCGATCCTTGTCGGAGATGTCTTCCGGCAGCTCCACCTGGATCTTGAAAATCTGGTTGTAGCGATCCTCAGGGTCAACGATATTGTTCTGCGACAGGCGGATATTGTCGGTCGGAATGTCCCGCGCCAGGCAGTACACCCGCACAAAGTAGGCGGCGCAAAGGGCAGAGGATGCCAGGAAATAATCGAACGGGCTCGGTGCCGAACCGTCACCCTTGTAGCGAATGGGCTGGTCGGTAATGACGGTGAAGTCGTCAAACTTGGCTTCAAGCCTGAGGTTGTCGAGAAAATTGACGCTGATTTCCATTACGAGGGCACCCGGGTAGACGATTTTGGAGGGCCTGAGCCCTGAATGGCCGCCATTATCCCGGTTTTTCCGCCGGCCGTCTTGGATTGTGGTTCAGGTTCGCAGGGCCTGGCAGCCTGGACGGCATGCCAGAGTACCCAGGAAAAACCGCCCGACCTGCGCATCGAAGGTCAATGCTGGGCTCTGCCCACCCTGCTCGACGCGTGCACTACCCAGGCCATCCCCCCGCAAAGCAGGCTCCCACACAGAAAAAAGGCAGGGCACCAGGTGCCCTGCCTTTTGGCTTTCTTCTTGCCCCTTTTAGCTTAGAGCTTAAATCTCACGGCTTGCCGCTGCTTTACACCAGGTTGTAGATAAACACGATGGCCACCGCCACCGGGGTGACGTAGCGCAGTACGCCGTACCAGAGGGCGAAGCTGCGACGCCCCATGGACAGTTCGTTTTCCAGCGCCTGGCGCGCCATGAACCAGCCGACGAACACGGCCACCAGCAGGCCACCGAGCGGCAGCAGGATGTTGGCGGTGAGGTAATCCAGCAGATCGAAGAGGGTCTTGCCTTCAAAGATGGCGAACATGCCCAGCGGCGCAAAATCCGCCCATTCATTCAGCGACAGGATGGAACCGATGCCCAGCAGCCAGGCGGCAATACCAGCGCCCAGGGTGCTGATCATGCGATTGAGGCCACGGCGCTCTTCGAGCCATTCCACCAGCGGTTCCAGCAGCGAGATGGCCGAGGTCCAGGCGGCGAATACCAGCAGTACGAAGAACAGGGTGCCGAACAGGCTGCCAAAGGGCATCTGGGCGAAGGCCAGCGGCAGGGTCTGGAAGATCAGGCCAGGGCCGGCGCCGGGCTCAAGACCGTTGGCGAACACCAGCGGGAAGATCGCCAGCCCCGCCAGCAGCGCCACGCCGGTATCCATGAAGGACACCAGGATGGAGGTGCGGGCAATGGACACGCCCTTGGGCAGGTAGGAGCCGTAGGCCATCATCACGCCCATGCCCAGGCTCAGGGTAAAGAAGGCATGACCAAGCGCCACCAGGATGCCCTCGGTGCTCAGCCTGGAAAAGTCCGGCTGGAAGAGAAAACTCACCGCCTGGCCGAAGTGGCCGGTGGTCATGGCATAGCCCACCAGCAGCAACAGCAGCACGAACAGCGCCGGCATCAGGATGGTCACGGCGCGTTCAAGACCGCCGCGCAGGCCCCTGGCCACCACCAGAATGGTCAGCGCCATAAAGAGCGTATGCCACATCAGCAGGGTACCGGGGTCTGCCAGCAGGCCGGAGAAGATAGCGCCGATGCTCTCGCTGCTCTGGCCGCTCAGCGCGCCGCTGCCCGCCGTGCCCACGTAGGACAGCGCCCAGCCACCGATCACCGAGTAGAACGACAGGATCAGGAAAGACGCCAGCACACCGATGCCCGCCAGCCAGCGCCAGCGGCTGTGCAGCTTGTCGCGCTGGCACAGGATAGCCATGCTGCTGATGGGACTGCGGCCACCGCGCCGGCCGATAAGTACCTCGGCCATCATGATGGGAAGGCCAACAATGGCGATACAGAGCAGGTACACCAGCACAAAGGCGCCACCGCCGTTTTCGCCGGTGATATAGGGGAATTTCCAGACGTTGCCCAGGCCCACGGCGGAGCCGGTGGCGGCCAGGATAAAGGCCATGCGCGACGACCAGAAAGCGCGCTTGGGTGTGCCAGCCGTGTTTGCGCCGGCAACAGCGCCTGAAGCGGCGCCCGTGGTGACAGTTTGAGTCATGTGAATCTCCGTGTTGCTGTTTTTATAAGGAGGAGCTTTCGTTTGGTTAAGGGCCAGGGTTCAAGGTGCAAGGCACAAGGGCCAAGGGCCAAGGTTCAAGGCTGACAGCTGCCAGCTCAAAAACTAATTACCAATAGCCAAAGTGTAAAAGTCGGGCATCAGGCCACCTGCCGGGCGCCCTCTTCCCGGTGCGGCTTGAAGCGTTCTTCCGCCAGGCGGTTGGCGATGACACCGGTGGGCTGCTGGCTCAGCGCGGCCCTGGCGAATATTTCGCCGAGCGTATCGCCGATGGTTTCCACATGGCGGCGCACGGCCTCGGCGTCGTGACCGTTGCGTTCGTAGCAGACATCGATAATGCCGCCGGCATTGATCACGAAATCCGGAGCATAGAGGATGCCGCGCTGACGCAGGGCGTCATCATGGCGCGCCAGTTCCAGCTGGTTGTTGGCCGCCCCGGCCACCACCCTTGCCTGCAGCCGGGCGATGCTCTGATCGTTCAGCACCGCGCCGAGCGCACAGGGCGCGACAACATCAACATTCAGACTCAGAATCTCGTCTCCCGCCACGGCGGTGGCACCCAGCTCGTCGACGGCACGGGCCACCGCATCGCTGTGAATATCGTGCACCCAGAGCTGGGCGCCGGCATCGCTGAGCAGCTGCGCCAGGCGATAGCCGACATTGCCGATCCCCTGCACCGCCACTTTAAGCCCTTCCAGGTCGCTGCGGCCCAGTTGATGCGCCACCGCCGCCTTGAGACCCACGAAGGTGCCGTAGGCCGTGGCCGGCGACGGGTCACCATTGCTGTGCCGACCATCGAATCCCGGGCGGGATGCCACACCGGCCACGTGGCGAGTATGGCGCCCCATCACCTGCAGATCCGCCACGCTGGTGCCGGAATCCTCGGCGGCAATATAGAGGCCGCCAAGTTGCTCCAGAAAACGCCCCATGGCTTCGAGCAGGGCTTCGGACTTGTGGGCACGCGGATCGCCGATAATCACCGACTTGCCACCGCCCAGATCCAGGTTGGCCAGGGCCGACTTGTAGGTCATACCCCTGGAGAGGCGCAGTACATCACGCAGCGCCGCTTCGTCGCTGGCGTAGGGGAACATGCGACAGCCGCCCAGCGCCGGCCCGCGATTGCTGTTATGCACCGCAACGATGGCCCGCAGGCCGGTTTCTTCGTCACTGACAAAGGACAGGTGCTGATGGTTATCAAATTCCGGATGACTAAATACAGACATGATTCTTATTCCTGTGGGCAACATCACAAAAGATTAAACGGCGGCGCCGCTAGCGGCATCGATAATCCGGGGTTCTGCGGTCTGGGCGCGCGCCGGGGCGCACAGCAGCGCACGCAGGCGCTCACGCTCTGGCTGCACCTTTTCCCAGGCGGCCTCTTTCACCGGGCCGTAGCCCCTTACCTGCTGGGATAGACTGGCGAGCGCCCTTGCGGTGGCCAGGTTGTCGCGGCTCAGATGCTGCACAATGGCATCGATATCGGCCTCAAACTCGCGGATCAGCGCCCGCTCCAGGCGCCGGTCGGCGCTGTAGCCAAACGGGTCCAGCAGCGTGCCACGCAGTACCCGGGCCCGGGCCAGCAGCCCGAAGGCGGATTCCATCCAGGGGCCAAAGCGGCGCTTGCGCGGGCGACCATTGGCTGTGCCCTTGCCAAAGAGCGTGCCGAGAAAACGGCCATCCAGCAGCGGCGGCGCCAGGTTGAATTCCAGCTCCACCTCGCCTTCGAACTGCTCGGCCAGCAGCTTGCGGAAACTGCCATCGCTGTACAGCCGGGCGACTTCGTATTCGTCCTTGTAGGCCAGCAGCCTGGCATAGCTCTGGGCCACGGCTTTGAGCAGCGCAGCATCCTTGCCGGCCACCTCGCCAATGCGTGCCTCAACACGATGCAGCTGCGTTTCATAGCGCTTTGCCAGCGCCGCGTTCTGGTAGTCACGCAGATGGGCTTTTTCCCGTTCGATCAGCTGCTCCGGGGTTTCGATGATTTTCAGCGGCACCGCCGTGGGATGGGCCAGTTCCTGCACCCGCGCCAGGTCATGGGCGGCACGGCGGCCCCACAGGAACGCCTGCCTGTTTTTGCTCACTGCCGCGCCATTGAGTTCGATGGCCTTCTCGATGGACTCGGCCTTGAGCGGCAACAGACCCTGCTGCCAGGCAAAGCCCAGGGTGAACAGGTTCACCGCCATGCCATCCCCCATCAGCGCCAGTGCCAGCGCCGAGGCATCGAGGAAGAAACTGCCGTGCGGGTGGCAGGATTCACGGATGCTGCGCTCCATGGCATCACCCGGGAACTGCAGATCAGGCTCGCGGGTAAAGGCCGCCGGCATGGCTTTCTGGGTATTGACCACCGCGCGGGAAAAGCGGCTGTCGAGCTTGGCCAGGGCATCGAGGCTCGCGCCCACCATCAGGTCGAAGGCGATCATCAGATCCGCCTCCCCCGCCGGAATCCGCACCGCCTGGATATCCTGCTGCGAGGGGGCAATACGCACATGGCTCACCACGGCGCCGAACTTCTGCGCCAGGCCCGCCTGGTCCAGCACCGCCACGCCCTTGCCCTCGATATGGGCCGCCATGCCCAGCAGTGCGCTGACGGTCACCACACCTGTGCCGCCCACGCCCGTCAGCAGGATACCGTAGGGACTGTGCTCGCCGGCAAACACCGGCTCAGGCAGTTCCGGGAAAGCCACCTCGGTGCCGATACCGGCGGGCTTTCGCAGGGTACCGCCCTTGACGGTCACAAAGCTGGGACAGAAGCCACGCACGCAGCTGAAATCCTTGTTGCAGGCCGACTGGTCGATGGTGCGCTTGCGCCCCCGTTCGGTTTCCAGCGGCAGCACCGACAGGCAGTTGGACTGCACGCCGCAGTCACCGCAGCCTTCACAGACCGCCGGGTTGATCAGCACCCGCTTGTCCGGATCAACCAGGGTGCCGCGCTTGCGACGCCGACGCTTCTCGGCGGCGCAAGTCTGGTCGTAGATCATCACCGAACAGCCTTCAATCTCGCGCATTTCGCGCTGCACCGCATCCAGGTCCTCCCGTGGGTGGAAGGTCGTGCGGTCGGCAAAGTCGGCCCGCGACGGGTACTTGCCGATATCATCGCTGACCACGGCGATGCGGCGCACCCCCTCGCCGTAGAGCTGATGGCTGATCTGCTGCACCGTGAGCATGCCGTCCACCGGCTGGCCGCCGGTCATGGCCACGGCATCGTTGTACAACACCTTGTAGGTAATGTTGGCACCCGAGGCGATGGCGGCGCGAATAGCCAGCAGGCCGGAGTGAAAGTAGGTGCCATCACCCAAGTTCTGGAAGACATGTTTTTCGTGGGTGAAGGGCGACTGGCCGATCCAGGTGGCCCCCTCTCCGCCCATCTGGGTAAAGGTATCGGTTTCACGGTCCATCCAGGTGGCCATGTAGTGACAGCCGATACCGCCCAGCGCACGGCTGCCGTCCGGCACCACGGTGGACGTATTGTGCGGACAGCCGGAACAGAAATGCGGCGTGCGCTCAAGCAGTTCCCGCGGCTCGGCCAGGCTCGCTTCCTTGCCACTTAAAAAGCTCAGCCGCTCGCTCAGGCGTTCGCTGCTGTAACGATTCTGAATGCGCGCGGCGATAACCCGGGCCACCATGGCCGGCGTCAGTTCGGCAATAGAGGGCAGCAGCTCTGCGCCCTTTTCATCCCGCTTTCCGATGATGCGCGGCGCCTTGTCCGTGCCGTAGAGCTGCTCTTTCAACTGCTCTTCGATCAGGCCGCGTTTTTCTTCCACTACCAGCACTTCTTCAAGGCCGGCGGCAAACTCGCGCACGCCCTCGGGCTCCAGCGGCCAGGGCATGGCCACCTTGTACAGACGCAGGCCGATGGCAGCGCACTCGGCTTCACCCAGGCCCAGGTCCGTCAGCGCCTGGACCACATCCAGGTAGGACTTGCCGGTGGTAATGATGCCAAAGCGCGCATCGCTGGTAGAGAAAATCACCCGGTCCAGGCGGTTGGCACGGCAAAACGCCCTGGCGGCATCGAGCTTGTAATGGTGCAGCCGCTCTTCCTGCTGCAACGGCTTGTCGGGCCAGCGGGCGTTGAGGCCACCCTCTGGCAGCGCAAAGTCCTGCGGCAGGTTAATCTGCACGCGGTGCGGGTCCAGGTCCGCAGAGATGGAGGAATCCAGCACCTCAGCCAGCGCCTTGAAGCCCACCCAGCAGCCGCTGAAGCGGGACATCGCCCAGCCATAGAGGCCGTAATCCAGCATTTCCTGGATGCCGCTGGGATGCAGCACCGGCATCATCGCATCGCTGAAGGCATAGTCGCTCTGGTGCGGCAGGGTGGAGGATTTGCAGGCATGGTCATCACCGGCCACTGCCAGTACGCCACCGAAGCGGGAGCTGCCCGCGGCATTGGCATGCTTGAGCACGTCGCCGGTACGGTCAACACCCGGCCCCTTTCCATACCAGAGGCCGAAGACACCATCGTATTTGGCCCCCTGGAACAGGTTTACCTGCTGCGAACCCCAGACAGCTGTAGCGCCAAGATCCTCATTGATACCGGGCTGGAAATGAATGCGGTGTTTGGCCAGGTAATCCCTGGCCTCCCACAGGGTCTTGTCGAAATTGCCCAGCGGCGAGCCGCGATAGCCGGAAATAAAGCCCGCGGTATTAAGGCCCTCGGCCTGGTCCCGCTGCGCCTGCAGCATGGGCAGGCGCGCCAGCGCCTGGCTGCCGGTGAGATAAACGCGGCCTGCGTCCAGCTCCCATTTGTCACTGAGACTGATAGCTTGAGTCATACAGATTCACCCTGGCCTGCAGCAACCTGCGCCCGCAATGGCGGGGCCGGTGTCACAGACGATCAACTGCCGAAAAGGAAATGCCGGAGCAACGGAATCAGAACCGTGGCGCTGCGCCAAAAGTCAGTGATGGTGAAGCAGATATGCGGGCTGGGCCGCCGGTGGAGAGATGCGCACAACGGCGCGCCTTGAGCAGGTGTTGCCAGATAATCATGCTGAGTCCTCGTCCCTCGCCGGATCGCGGCCAAGGAGACAAATCTTGTTGTTATTGTCCGGCTGCACTGTTCCTGGCCGGCTTTTTGCGATTTCCAGCATCGCTTCCTTGTGGGGAGCGAAGTCGGGACATACTAGTAAGGCTTTACGTGCGCGTCAACCTGAAGTCGGAGCGAATTCTGCGCAGAGTGCTCGCGGCGGCGCGCAAGGCTGAAAAACTTTAATCCACAACGAAACCGCGCTTTCCGGAAACAGGCTACAGAACAGCCGGTTAGACAGGCTTCACGCCGGGCCAGCGCAGCAATCCCGCTCTTAAGATTGAAATTACCTCATTTAAATCCGTTTACATGCCATGACGTGCGTCCCTCGCTGAACGGACCGGTACGGTTGATGCATACGACAGTGGAGAGCCGTCGCCGGGTAACGCTGCCAACATTCGGGTAACGGTAGCCTGCACGCGGATAGCGCCGCGGGAGAACTTGGTGCAGTATCGAGTTCGGCGGGATCGCGATCCAGACACCGGCCTGCACCAGTCCAGTGCCTGTCGACTCCCGCCCGTGCCCGGTCTGTGGTGCCGCAGCAGACTGCCCAGGCGACCCGAGGGCAGTGCAGATGATGCCGACGGTGTATAACCCTGTATTGAATTGTGACCTTCACAAGGAACCTTATTGATGAGCACCATCCACTTTATTGGCGGAGAAAAGGGCGGCGTAGGAAAATCGGTACTCGCTCGCCTGCTGTCGCAGTACTTCCTGGACAGGTCCATGCCCTATCTCGGGCTGGATGCCGATCAGTCCCACGCCACCCTGAGCCGCTTTTATCCCGAGTTTACCCGCCCCATTAACCTGGACTCGTTCGAAAGTACCGACCAGATCATGGAACTGGCGCTGGAAAACGACGAACAGATACTGATTGACCTGCCGGCCCAGAGCGAGCGTTTTCTGGACCGCTGGATCGATCAGAACGGCGTGCTGGACATGTGTGCCGAGCTGCAGATTCCGTTGCTGTACTGGTACCTGGTGGACGATGGCCTGGACTCGGTCGCGCTGCTGGAAACCTTTATGGCCAAGTATGGCAACCGTCTGAATATCGCCATTATCAAGAACGAAGGCCGCGGCACCAATTTCGCCGCTATCGACGCCGTGCTGCACAGTGCTGCGGGCACGGCCGGCGGCAAGGCCCAGCATGCCGCCCTGCCTGCCCTGCACCGGGAAACCATGCGCAAGATCGACGAACTGAGTTTCAGCTTCTGGGGGGCTGAAAACATCAAGGATAAAAACCTGGAGCACCTGAGCCTGATGGAGCGCCAGCGTACCCGGGTTTGGCTTAAAAAAACCTATTCCCTGTTTGATGACCTCTTTACCGGCCTGGCCTATTAACAGCGCCAGCGCCTCGGGGCCTTTGATAATCCAAGGCCCCTATTCTCGGAGCTCCGGCTATTGAGTCCCTGCTATAACCTGCACCAGCAACCACGCCAAGCACATAAAACCAGGGATGACTGACAAGCGAATAGCGCCTTAAGTTCCCCACCTTCGCAGTATCCGTATCCGGAAACCCCCACCAGGAAATCGGCACCGGCTTAAATATCGACACCGGCAGGATTGACAGCGCTGCACTAAATCCTGAGCCTGCCCAATAAGCTATTCGAACCACTCCCGTTATAATGAGGCTGTTAAACTTTACCTCTGCATTTAATTTGCTAATATAAATTTATTCTGTAAAATCCAGCACGTTCTCAACATGACACAGGTGGCTATTAAATGAGCGAAAACGAGTTCACTTCGACACTGCTGCGCAAAAACTCCTTGCGCAAAGCCGTAACTGATATTTCCGTTGCAGAACTGGAGAAGGTTCTGGCCGATCTTCAGGAAATCCGCGACGAAAAGGTTGCTGCAGAAGAAGAACGCGCCGCCGCTGATGCAGCTCGTCTGGAAGCGGTTAAAAAAATCCAGGCTCAGATGGCCGAGCTCGGTCTGTCTGCCGACGACCTCTCCGCTGGTGGCGCCACTGCGACCAAGAAAGCGTCTGTACCGGCCAAGTATCGCCTGATCGATACCGATGGCAAGCCGCACGAGTGGTCCGGCCGTGGCCGTACCCCGCGTGTCTTCCTGGAGCGTTTTGAAAAAGGCGCCAAGAAAGAAGACTTCCTGATCCAGAAGTGATCAGGCACTAAAGTCCGTTAATTCGGGCTTTGGGCAGGTTAGTAAAAAGCGCTGTATCCCCCGGGATCAGCGCTTTTTTGTATAAGGCATACCGAAAACAGCGCCCTTCCCGCCCACCGGCCACTCCCGAAGAACCCAGTACAAAAGCGAATAAAGGCAGCAGCCGATAATATCCGCATGGGGTTCATGGTTATCAAGGTGCCTCTGCGCACAGTTTACCCGTTCGCCAGCGCAAGCCTTAAATAGCGGCAACAGCGTCCGCACTTATTCATGGCTCAAGCCCCACCAGCGAAACCCTGCTGACGCCAGGCCTCATAGCTGATAATCGCCACCGCGTTGGACAAGTTCAGCGAGCGGTTATTGGGCATCATGGGAATACGCAAGCGATTCTGCGGTGCAATGCCTTGCATCACCGCATCCGGCAACCCGCTGGTTTCAGAACCAAACAGCAGTACATCGCCAGGCTGGTATTCAACCCTGTCATGCGCCTGAGTTCCCTTGGTCGTGCAGGCCAGAATTCGCCGCCCCTGCATGGCAACGCTAAAGGCCGCGTAGTTTTCATACCGGTGCAACAGTGCCAGATCATGGTAATCCAGCCCGGCGCGACGCAGTTTCTTTTCATCAAGATCAAAGCCCAAAGGCTCAATCAGGTGCAACGTGCAGCCATTATTGGCCGCCAGCCGAATGATATTGCCGGTATTGGGCGGCACCCGGGGTTCGTAAAGCGCGATATGAAACATCTAGTCGCCACCTTTGCCAAAAGAAGGCGGCCATTATACATGGCCCCACCGTTTTAACCGGGGTCCGGGCATCCAGGGCCTGGCGACACTGGAAGAACCTCAGCGGCCCAGGGCAGCTATCAGGCCGAGAACCGCAGCACCACCGGGGGACAACAGCCAGCCGAGCACAGCGCAGTTGGCGATAACGGTCAGCCAGAATACGAAGCGGAAGGAACCCTTGATCGACTTGTGCCGCAGGATCTGTTGCGCCGCCATGGCGCCGGGCCAGCCACCGATCAGCGCCAGCAGATGCAGCGTTTTTTCCGGGGTGCGCCGCGCCTCTTTTTGCGCGGCGCACTTGTCCTTCCAGTACACCAGCCAGGTCAGCAGACTGGCCAGGCCGTAAAGACCGGCCACCCCTAATGGCAGCTTGCCCAGCATCACGGCGACGGCAATAAAGCCCAGGAATACGCCGGCAAACAGCAGTCCCGCTGTGCCGTTGCCGCCCGCACGCCGGGGCCTGCTGGCTGGCCGGCGCTCTCCAGGATAACTGACCTTAAGCGCCTGGGGGCCACGCTCGCCGGCTCCCAGCGTATAGGTCACAACATCCTGTTCCGAAGGACGCAAGCGACGGCTGGCAAACGACTTTATATGCACGAATACCGGCTCACCGCCACCGTCTGGCGTGATAAAGCCAAAGCCCTGATCGTCCTTCCAGCGGGTGATTCGTCCCTGATGGCGCATGGCGATTGCTCCTGAAATCTGGATGGCCCCCATTCTAGCCTGAGTCAGGCCCGTCCCGTCACATCGCATCCGCCAGGCGATAATACGGCACAGTTATCGCTTGCAGCTGCACCACAGGAATCGGAGCGGAACTGAAACGACAGGCGCCATTACGACTCAGGCTGTCTTTTTTCCCAGTACGCCGCCAAACCAGTAACTCAAGATCTGCACGACACCGGCTGTCAGTACGCCAAACAGGATCTGCAGCTGGTCCATCAGGGAGTTGTCTCCGGTTTGCATGTTCATGTCGTCACTGATTTCCACGGCAAAGATCGCTCCGAGCATGGAGAAATAGGCGATCAGGAACAGCACGCTGATGATGATCTGGGGACTTGCCCGGGGCGACACCCGGGGGGCGCGTTCGGCGGCCGCCGCCTGCTCCAGCGCAAAGACGTCCACGCCGAGCTGTTGCATCTCCAGCCGGAACGGCTGATCCAGCGCCTTCAGTGCCGATAGGTTGCCGGCATCACCGAGCAATGTGCGAATTGCATCCTCCGGGCTCGTGCCCGCAGCGTGACTGTCCGGTGCCAGGTGATCCCTGATGTAACGCTGCGCGACGGCGGCGAAGGGGCCGTTGAGTGCCGCCGCCAGAGTGGGCGCCAGCTGTTGAATAATCGGTGTTTCCTGCTTCATCCCTGAGCTCCCGCAGCCAAGACTGTGCATCAAGGCAGCGCCACGGATATGGGACAGGAAGCGTTGTCACCGGCGCCAGAAGGCAGGCGGGTGTGGTGCAGTATCCCTGCAATGGTCCGCCAGGCGCTACCATCCGTTAACGATACTGCGCCTGCGCAAGCAGGCTGCACAGTGAAAAGTCTGCATGTAAGCGGGCGCTATGCAGCGGCTGTACTCATAACGCCAATGCGGGCAATGTGCCTGTCCTGCAGGTTGCCCGCCGGCCTGGTTACTCGTCCTCTTCCGTATCGTTGTCGCTGTCCATCCCCAGTTCCTTGATCTTGCGGGTCAGGGTATTGCGGCCCCAGCCCAGCAGGAGTGCGGCATCACGCCGGCGGCCGGCGGTATGCTTGAGCGCGGTCTCAATCATGATGCGCTCAAACGCCGGCACCGCTTCCTCCAGAATGCCCTGGCGACCGCAACCCAGCTGCTGGTCGGTCCACAGGCGCAGCGCCTGCTCCCAGTTGGAGCTGACCGTGGTGCCCTGATCCTGCTGCTCCAGCAGTTCCGGCGGCAGGTCCTCGATCAATACTTCGCGCCCCGAGGCCATGACCGTGAGCCATCGGCAGGTATTCTCCAGCTGGCGCACGTTGCCCTGCCAGGCCAGGTGGCTCATGAACTTCTCGGTATCGGCTTTCAGCACCTTGGGCTCGACACTCAGTTCCTTGGCCGAGCTGGCCAGGAAGTGCTGCGCCAGGCGAGGAATGTCTTCACGCCGTTCCGACAGCTTGGGTATATGGATGCGAATCACGTTGAGGCGGTGAAACAGGTCCTCGCGAAAGCGCCCGTCGGCCACCAGCTTCTCGAGGTTCTGGTGGGTGGCGGCGATAATGCGCACATCCACCTGCACCGGAGTGTGCCCGCCCACGCGGTAGAACTCGCCCTCGGCCAGGACACGCAGCAGCCGGGTCTGGGTGTCCGCCGGCATGTCACCGATCTCATCCAGAAACAGGGTGCCGCCGTCTGCCTGCTCGAAACGCCCGCGACGGGCAGCGGCCGCGCCGGTAAAGGCGCCCTTTTCATGCCCGAAGAGTTCGGACTCGATCAGGTCCTTGGGAATCGCCGCCATGTTCAGCGGAATAAAAGACTGGCTGGCCCGCGGGCTGTGCTTGTGCAGCGCATGGGCAACCAGTTCCTTGCCGGTACCGGACTCGCCATTGATAAGCACCGTGATATTGGACTGCGACAGCCGGCCGATCGCACGAAAGACCTCCTGCATGGCCGGCGCTTCGCCAATAATTTCGGTCGCCCGTATCGCGACCGGCTCCGCCGCCGCATTCTGCTGCTGTTGCTCCCGTGCATGGGCCAGGGCTCGGCGTGCCAGCGCGACGGCATCATCGACATCAAAGGGCTTGGGCAGGTACTCAAAGGCACCACCCTGGTAGGACGCCACGGCGCTTTCCAGATCCGAATGTGCGGTCATGATGATGATCGGCACTTCCGGGTGTGTCTCCTGCACCTTGTCGAGCATGGCCAGGCCATCGGTGCCGGGCATGCGAATATCACTGATGATCGCATCGGGGCACTCGCGGGCCAGGCGACGCAGCACATCGTCGGCATTATCGAACGACTGGGTCTCAAGCCCGGCCTGATCCAGCGCCTTTTCCAGCACCCAGCGGATCGACCGGTCATCGTCCACAATCCAGACGTTACCTGAGATTCTCATGGTGTAGCTCCAGCGGTATAAAGAGTTTGAATTGGGTTTCACCAGGCTCGGTCACGCACTCGATCAGCCCCTGGTGCTGATTGATGATCGACTGGGCAATGGACAGCCCCAGCCCCGTACCATCGGCATGTCCGGTCACCATCGGGTAAAAGATATTGTTGAATATTTCGGTGGGAATGCCCGGGCCGTTGTCGCTGATCATCACACAGCACACCAGCCGATGACGCTCGGTGCCCAGGGTGACCTGACGCATGGCCCGGGTGCGCAGCTGCAGGGTGGGCGTCGGTGTGCCGGCGCGCTGCAGTGCCTGCATGCCATTGCGCACGATGTTCAGCACGGCCTGAATCAGCTGTTCCGAATCACCGGTAAATTCAGGAATGCTCGGGTCGTAATCACGCTGTATGGTCAGCCAGCCGCCACACTCGGCATTCACCAGGCTGCACACCCGCTCGAGAATCGCATGAATATTCACATCCGACAGCTGCGGCAGCTTGCGCGGCCCCAGCAGGCGATCCACCAGGTTGCGTAGCCGGTCCGCTTCCTCAATGATGACCCGAGTATATTCGTGCAGGTCGGCGTCGTTGAGTTCACGCTCCAGCAGCTGCGCAGCACCGCGAATCCCGCCCAGCGGATTCTTGATCTCGTGGGCCAGACCTCGCACCAGGTTGCGTGCCGCCGCGTGGCGGGCCAGCAGCTCTTCCTCGCGCTCGATGCGCATCAACCGGTCCCGCGCTTCCACTTCCACCAGCAGGGTACGGCTTCCGCCGGACTGGGGAATGGTGTTCACGCTGTAGTCCACGGTCAGCTCCCGGCCACTCATGGTCACCATGCGCGCCTCGCGCTTGGTGTACGGGTGCCCGGAGGCCAGCGAGTCCTGCAGCACCTTGAATTCCGCCGGGCTCGCCGCCAGCCACTCGTTCGCCGACATGCCCTTGAGCCGGCGCATGGTCGCCTCGAACAGCATCTCGGCCGCCGGGTTCATGTACATGATGCACAGGGAACCGTCGAGCATGATCACGGCCTTGCTGAGATTGTCGAGTATCTGCTTGTGCTGGGATGACCTGAACATAGTGGACTCTGTTTCTGGACTGAATTAGTAGTAGCAAGATCAGCGCCAACTTGCTGATAGCGCTAAAACAGACGAAATGCCTTAGCCGGCGCCATATCAGGGCAGCCCTGTGCCCAACTACAGTTTAACCCCCGGCGCCAGGTTGCACCATTGTGGTGCATACCCGGTCACGCAACGGGCAGTCGCACCACAACAGCCAGGCGTCTTGCAGCGACGCCCCACAATGACGCTCCACAATAAAACGGGACCCGCACACTGAAGCGACAGCGCAAGAAAACAAGGGGCAAGGGGCAAGGGGCAAGGGGCAAGGGGCAAGGGGCAAGAAAATAGTAAGCCGTAAGCCGTGCGACGCTAAACAGCAGGCACAAAAAAACCTCCCGCAGGAGGTTTTTTACACGCCGTCGGGTCAATGCCGCCGCAGCGGCACTGACCCGGTAAAGCGGCTTATACGGAGTAGTATAGGTCGAATTCTACCGGGTGAGTCGTCATGTTGACGCGCGCCAGTTCTTCACGCTTCAGGCGGATGTAGGCATCCAGCATGTCGTCGGAGAAGACACCGCCCTTGGTCAGGAACTCGCGATCCGCTTCCAGTGCCAGCAGCGCTTCATCGAGGCTCTCGGCAACAGTCGGGATCTCTTTCGCTTCTTCCGGCGGCAGGTCGTACAGATCCTTGTCGGCAGGGTCGCCGGGGTGGATCTTGTTCTGGATACCGTCGATGCCCGCCATCAGCAGTGCCGCGAAGCACAGGTAGGGGTTGGCAGCAGGGTCCGGGAAGCGCGCTTCTACACGACGGCCTTTCGGGCTGGTGGTGTAGGGAATACGCAGCGACGCGGAACGGTTGCGGGCGGAGTACGCCAGCATAACCGGTGCTTCAAAGCCCGGTACCAGACGCTTGTAGGAGTTGGTGGACGGGTTGCACAGGGCGTTCAGCGCCTTGGCGTGCTTGACGATACCGCCGATGTAATACAGTGCGGTTTCGCTCAGACCACCGTAGCCGTCGCCGGCGAAGATGTTAACGCCATCCTTGCTCATGGACAGGTGAACGTGCATGCCGGAACCGTTATCGCCAACCAGCGGCTTGGGCATGAAGGTCGCTGTCTTGCCGTAGCTGTGCGCAACGTTGTGCACGCAGTACTTCAGAATCTGAACTTCGTCCGCCTTTTTAACCAGGCTGTTGCCGCGCACACCGATTTCACACTGGCCAGCGGTGGCAACTTCGTGGTGGTGGACTTCGATGGTCAGGCCCATGGCTTCCATGGCATCGCACATGGCGGCGCGCAGGTCGTGCAGGGAATCGATCGGCGGAACCGGGAAGTAGCCGCCCTTGACGCGCGGACGGTGGCCGGTGTTGCGGCCTTCAAACTGCTTGTCGGAAGACCAGGCCGCTTCTTCAGAACCGATGCTGTAACCACAGCCACCGATACCGGCGTGCCATTCAACAGAATCGAATACGAAGAATTCCGGCTCCGGGCCGAGCATGCAGCTGTCGGCAATGCCGGTAGACTTCAGGAACTCTTCTGCGCGGTTGGCAACAGAACGCGGGTCACGGTCGTAACCCTGGCCAGTCATCGGCTCAACGATGTTGCAACGCACGATAACAGTGGCATCTTCAGCAAAGGGGTCCAGCACGGAAGCGCTGTCGTCCGGCATCAGGATCATGTCGGATTCGTTGATTCCCTTCCAGCCTGCGATGGAGGAACCATCGAACATCTTGCCGTCTTCGAAGAATTCGTCACCCATGTCCGAAACCGGAATGGTGAGATGCTGCTCTTTACCCTTGAAATCGGTAAAGCGCATATCAATCCAGCGAGCTTCGCTTTCTTTAATCAGATTCAGAGTATTCTCTGACATTTGCCTTTCTCCACTCTGTTGAAACTGTCAGACGTGTGGTTCTGCAGTCCTGTAAAAACGGCCTACAACCTCTTGGCTGTAACGACAGCAATCTCCGTGCCAGCACCACAAGACCCCCAAGTGCTTCATTCACGGTCATTCAAGGCCGAAAACGGGCCTCTGAATGCACCATAACAGTGCAAACAAAGCCGTGATGCACCACCTCGGGTCACTTGCGGCATTTACTCCCGCTCGGGCACCTGCGGCACAATCATACTGCAAGCCCGCCAAAGCTGTCTGCCTCAAAAAAGAGCTGCCGCGCATTTTTCGTGCACAGGCGCCTTTGGGCAGAAACAGTTGCCCAACTGGCCACATTTTGATCATATCCTGATCGCTTGTTCGGCTTCGCTCCCGTATAATGCCGCCTTTCCGATTTTCTTGAAGGTAAGTACTGGTGATCGAGAAGCTTAGAAACATTGCCATCATCGCGCACGTTGACCACGGTAAAACCACCCTGGTCGACAAGCTGCTGCAGCAGTCCGGCACCCTGGGCCGTCGCGATGAAGGCGCTGAGCGTATCATGGACTCCAACGATCAGGAGCGTGAGCGCGGTATTACCATTCTGGCGAAAAACACCGCCATTGAATGGAACGGTTACCGGATCAATATCGTCGACACCCCGGGACACGCCGACTTCGGTGGCGAAGTGGAACGCGTACTGTCCATGGTTGACTCCGTATTGCTGCTGGTTGACGCCGTAGACGGCCCGATGCCTCAGACTCGCTTCGTGACCCAGAAAGCTTTCGCCCAGGGCCTGCGCCCGATCGTGGTCATCAACAAGGTTGACCGTCCGGGCGCGCGTCCGGACTGGGTTGTGGATCAGGTGTTCGACCTGTTCGACAACCTGGGTGCCACCGATGAGCAGCTCGACTTCCCGATCGTGTACGCCTCTGCCCTGAACGGCATTGCCGGCCTTGAAGCCGACCAGCTGGCCGAAGACATGACGCCGCTGTTCGAAGCCGTGGTTGAGCACGTGACTCCGCCGGCAGTCGATCTCGACGGCCCGCTGCAGATGCAGATCTCCGCGCTGGACTACAACAGCTACGTTGGCGTTATCGGCGTGGGTCGCGTCAAGCGCGGCAAGATCGCCGTCAATGCCCAGGTCAAGGTTATCGACCGTGAAGGCAAGGTTCGTAACGGCAAGGTTCTGAAAATCATGGGCTACATGGGACTGGAGCGCGTTGAAGTGCCCCAGGCTCAGGCCGGCGACATCATCTGCATCACCGGTATCGACGAGCTGAACATCTCCGATACCCTGTGCGATGCTTCCCTGGTTGAAGCCCTGCCGGCGCTGAGCGTCGACGAGCCCACCGTATCCATGACCTTCCAGGTCAACGATTCGCCGTTCGCAGGCCAGGACGGCAAGTTCGTCACCAGCCGCAACATCAAGGATCGCCTGGAGCGTGAACTGATTCACAACGTGGCACTGCGCGTTGAACAGGGCGAAACCCCCGAGAAATTCAAGGTCTCCGGCCGCGGCGAATTGCACCTGTCGGTCCTGATCGAAACCATGCGCCGCGAAGGCTTCGAGCTGGGTGTGTCCCGCCCCGAAGTTATCCAGAAGGAAATCGACGGCAAGATCCAGGAGCCGTACGAGCTGGTCCTGCTGGACGTTGAAGAGCAGCACCAGGGTTCGGTTATCGAAGAGCTGGGCAAGCGCAAGGCCGACATGACCAACATGGAAGTGGATGGCAAGGGCCGTGTACGCCTGACCTTCATGATTCCGTCCCGCGGTCTGATCGGCTTCCGTTCCATGTTCCTGACCATGACGTCCGGCACCGGCATCCTGACCTCGACCTTCGACCACTACGGTCCGGTCAAGGAAGGCGAAGTGACCTCGCGCATGAACGGCGTCCTGGTTTCCATGGTGACCGGCAAGGCCCTGGGCTATGCCCTGTGGAACCTGCAGGAACGCGGCCGTCTGTGCGTGGAACCCAACATCGAAGTCTATGAAGGCATGATCCTGGGTATCCACAGCCGCAGCAATGACCTGGCCGTTAACCCGACCAAGGGCAAGCAGCTGACCAACGTCCGAGCCTCCGGCACCGACGAGAACATCCAGCTGACTCCGGCAATCCGCTTCACCCTGGAGCAGGCGCTGGACTTCATCGAAGACGACGAGCTGGTGGAAGTGACCCCCAAGGGCCTGCGTATTCGCAAGAAGCTGCTCAAAGAAAACGAGCGCAAGCGCAACAAGAAGTAAGTTGCCTTGCCGCGATCGCCCTACCGGCGATCGCAACGCTGTAAAAAAGGAGTGCCGCCAGGCGCTCCTTTTTAATGCCTGCACTTTAGCTCCCCCTCGGGCAGGCTTCTCCCGCACCCCCTGCACGACTGCACTGCGACCTGTTTCAGCCTTGCCGGCGCCCGCTCGTCGAGCACTCCCTGTCCGCACTCAACGACCGTTCCCGCGCTCAGCGGGTATAAGCCAGCACCCGAATCAACACAGGCTCCAGCCATTTCGGCAGCACATAAACGGCGTGCCAGTCCGTACACTGAGACAGTGCTGTAGCGACTTGTTGAGTATTCCACGCTTGCAAACCGAAACGTTTCGGACTACATTTTCAAACCAATCCGAAACGTTTTGGAAGCAACCTGGGACAGTCTTTATGGCCAAGGGCGTCAACCTCAAATCACTGGCAAAGGAACTCGGCATCTCGGTCACGACCGTGTCCCGGGCGCTGGCGGATTACGACGATGTCAGCAGCGCCACCAAGCAGAAGGTCAAGGACAAGGCGCAGCAGCTGGGCTACAGGCCCAACCATGCCGCCCGCCGTCTGGTGACAGGCCGCTCCTCCGCCGTGGGGTTCATCATGCACGGGGCCTACGGGGACTTTCGCGATCAGTTCAACAGTCGCCTGATCGTTTCCCTGAGCCAGGCGCTGCACGATGTTGCCCCCAACCACGACCTGATAATTACCACCGTGCCGCAGGACAAGAGCGAGCTGGATACCTACAAGCGTTTTGTGGACAGCGGTCGCGTCGACTCCTTTATCGTGTCGCGTACCCAGATCCAGGATCCCCGCGTCGATTACCTGCTGTCACAGGGCGTGCATTTCGTCACCCACGGCCGCACGGCCGATGCCGAGCAGCACTGCTGGGTAGACACCAACGCAGAGCTGGGCTTCAGGCAGGCTACGGAGTCGCTGATTCAGCGCGGCCACCGCCGCATCGTTTTTCTGAACTTCCCGCAACAACTGAATACCGCCGTGCTCAGGCAGTCCGGCTACCAGGCGGCCATGCAGGCGGCTGGCCTGCCGGGCCGAATGATCCACTGCGAATTCGGCACGACCTGCGCCTATGAGCCGGTGCGCGCCATGCTGGCAGAACCACTGGCCCCCACGGCCTTTGTCTGTGCCAGCGATGTTTATGCCTATGCCGTGCTGCAGGCCTGTCTGGATTTGGGGCTGATGCCCGGCAAGGATGTATCCATCTTTGGCTCCGACAACCTGCCCCCCGTGGACAGCAACCGACCACAGCTTTCCACGCTGGATGTCTCATTCAGCGCGGTCAGCCACGCCATCATCAACCTGTTGCTGGATCAGGCCGCCTCCAGCCGCTCTGTGATCAAGCACAAGCTGTTCGACTACCATCTACTTGAAAGGAACTCCACCGGGCCCTGCCCGGCCAACGTGAAGACCTGACCCGTCTTCAGTCAATACAACAACTGCAAGCAAAACAGGAATAATAACAATGCGTAAGACAAAGCTCATTATTGCCCTGGCCAGTTCACTGGCGTGCTCCATCGCGGCAGCCGACACGGTGTTCTTCAGCACCCAGGCCCGCCCGCTCGAAGAAGCCCAGGGCATGCGCGAAATGGTACTGAAAGGTTTTGACGAGCCGGTCCAGTTTCTGCCACAGGAAGATGGCCCCTTTTTTGCCCGCATAGAAGCCGAAGAGCAGGCGGGTGAAGGCTCACTGGGGCTGCTGGGGGCCCTGCACGGTGATTTCCCACCCATTGAATCGGCGCTGGATTCGGTCAATGACCTGACCCCGCTGCTGACCGAGGCGGGCGTCAGCGCCGGCTATAGCAAGCTGGGCAAGCTCGGCGGTCAGGACCAGAAGTACATCCCCTGGATGCAGGCCACCTATATCATGGCGGCCAACAAGAAAGCGCTGCAATATTTGCCCGAAGGGGCCGATATCAACACCCTGACATATGACCAGCTGCTGGCATGGGGACAGAATATCAAGCAGGAAACCGGCGAAGCCAAACTCGGTTTCCCAGCAGGCCCCAAGGGTCTGATACACCGCTTCCTGCAGGGTTATCTGTACCCCTCCTACACCAATTCGGTGGTTACCGAGTTCCGCAGTGACAAGGCCAAGCAGATGTGGGCATCCTTCAAGGATATCTGGGCGGTCAGCAACCCCCGCTCCACTGCCTACAGCTTCATGCAGGAACCTCTGCTCAGTGACGAAGTCTGGGTCGCCTTTGACCATACCGCCCGTCTGAAAGATGCCTTTGACAAGCGTCCGGACGACTTCGTCGCCTTCCCGGCACCGGCGGGTCCTGAAGGTCGCGGCTACATGCCGGTGGTTGCGGGTCTGGCGATTCCGGCCAACACTCCGGACCGTGCTGCCTCGGTGCGGCTGATCAACTACCTGATGCAGCCGGAAACGCAAATCGCCACGCTGCGTGCCACCAGTTTCTTCCCGACGGTAAGCGTCGACTTTCCGGATGACCTGCCGCACAGCGTGCGGATTTCAGGCGCGGCCGTGTCAACCCAGGCCAACTCTGAAGATGCCATTCTGTCTCTGCTGCCCATCGGGCTTGGTGACAATAGCGGCCTGTTCAGCAAGATCTACCAGGATACTTTCCAGCAGATCGTACTGCGCAATGCCGATATCGACGGCATTCTTGATCGCCAGGCGTCCCAGCTTGAGCGGCTGATGAAGGAAGCCGGCGCACCCTGCTGGTCTCCTGACCTGCCCAGCGAAGGTGCGTGCCCGGTCAAGTAATGCCGGACTGCCCTGGCGCACGCCAGGGCCCAGGATTCCTAAATCCCATTAGGCGGATTCACTTATGAACAACACTAAGTGGTTGCCATACTGTCTGCTCGCGCCCAGCGCGCTCTTTATGGCGATATTTTTTCTCTACCCGTTTCTGCAGATTTTTGCCGGCGCCTTTGTTGATTCGGGCGGCGACGTATCCATGGGAAATTTTTCCCAGATCATGAACGACTTCAATTTCATGCCGGCGCTGAAAAACACCCTGCTGCTCACGGCGGTGGTTGTACCGGTGCAACTGGTCATGGCCATTGGCATGGCATTGATGGTCGGCAAGATGAACAAGGGCCGGGATAACATCCTTTATATCTGGACCATACCGCTGGGCATTTCCGACCTGGCTGCCGGTATTATCTGGCTGGCAATCCTGGAGCAGTTTGGTTTCCTCAACAGCTTCATGCATGCCATCAACCTGATCGATGGCCCTGCCTCCTGGCTGAACTACCAGAACGCCGTCGCCCTGTTCTTCGCCGTTGCCGTTGCCGAGATCTGGCGCGGGACCGCCATTCTGCTGGTCATTCTGGTATCCGGCCTGGGCCTGATCCCCAAGGAATATGACGAAGCCGGACAGATCTTTGGGGCCAACTACTGGCAGCGCCTGTGGAAAATCACCCTGCCACTGCTGCGCCCGAGCATCCAGTCCGCGCTGATTCTGCGCACCCTGCTGGCACTGGAAGTGTTCGCGGTCGTCATGCTGCTCGGCGGTGCCGATATGCCCGTGCTGATGAGTGAAACCTTCAACTGGCAGTTCACCTACCGTGATACCGGCGCCGCCTCGGCCTATGCCGTGCTGATCATGGTGATTTCCGTGGTGATAACCGGCTTCTATATCAAGCTGCTGAACGTACCGAAGGAGGCGCAGGGATGAGTATTCCAACCCCTCAAGTCGCTGCCGAACCCCGCTTCAACCTGCGGCGCCTGCTGCGGATATCGCCCACGACCAGCGTGTGGCGCTGGATGTTCTGGGCCGGTGTTTCGATCATGGTGCTCTGGGTGCTGGTGCCCATCGCGCTGCTGATGATCAATGCCGTCAGTACACCGGCCCAGGTCAATGGCTGGCCCAAGACGCTGACCCCGGGTTTTCACACCGATACGCTGATGTTCTTCTGGAACTACCAGGGCGTGATCACCGCGCTGATCAATTCGCTGCTGGCGGCGGTATTCACCATGGTGATTGCCATCGCACTGGGCGCACCGGCGGGTTATGCGCTGGCACGCTTCGTGTTTCCGGGCATGCATGCCTACAAGATGATCATCGTCATGACGCGCGCCTTTCCAATGCCCCTGCTGGCCCTGCCACTGGCGGTCATTTTCATTCAGGTAGGGATCGATGACTCCCTGATCGGCCTGGCGTTTGTGCATGCCACCCTGGCATTGCCCTTCGCCGTACTGATCACGTCCAGCCTGTTCATGGGCATTCCGGTGGAGCTGGAAGAAGCGGCCTGGACCATGGGCTGCACACGCTGGCAGGCATTTCGCAAAGTGGTGCTGCCGCTGGCCGCACCGGGCATCGCGGCCTCCGCTGTCTTCGCCTTTGTGATCTCGTGGAACGAGGTGTTCGCCTCCGCCATCCTGACCGTACAAAACCGCACCCTGACCGCCTTCCTGGTGCAAAGCCTGGCCGAATCACCGGCCGAGATTAAATTCGCCGGCGGCCTGGTGCTGGTCGTTCCCGCTCTGTTGTTCCTCTTTGCGATCAGAAAGTATCTGTTCAGCATGTGGGGCATTGCAAACCGTTGATTTCGGGTAGGAATTATCATGTCTGACATTCATATAGACAAAGTAAAAAAACAGTTTGGTGATCTCGAAATCCTGAAATCAGTGGAGATCGAAATCAAGGATCAGGAATTCGTGGTACTGCTTGGCCCGTCCGGCTGTGGCAAATCCACCCTGCTGCGCATTCTCGCCGGCCTGGAAACCGAGACCTCCGGCACCATCCGCATTGGCGATCGCGTCGTGAACAAACTGTCCCCCAAGGACCGGCGTATCGCCATGGTATTCCAGAACTATGCGGTGTTCCCGCACATGACGGTGTTTGAAAACATCGCCTTCGGGCTGCGCATGCGCAAGGACAGCGAAGCGCACATTCAGAAGAAAGTGAAAGAGACGGCCGAGCTGATGCATATCGAAAACCGGCTGACGCACTTTTCCGGCCAGCTCTCGGGTGGACAGCGCCAGCGTGTTGCCGTGGCACGTGCCCTGGCGATGGAGCCTGAAGTACTGCTGATGGACGAACCCCTGTCGAACCTGGACGCCCTGCTGCGACTGGAGATGCGGGCCGAGCTCAAGACCGTGCTGGATGCCTCCAACACCACCACGATTTATGTCACCCATGACCAGGTCGAAGCCATGAGCCTGGCGGACCGCATCGCCGTGATGAATGGCGGCCAGATCGAACAGTACGATGTGCCCACCGAGATCTACCACAACCCGGCCACCGAATTCGTGGGCAGCTTTATCGGCAACCCGCCAATGAACTTCATCGCCCCCAAAGCGGACTGGCAAATCGCCAAACCCAACACTGCGAAGCTGGGCATCCGCCCGGAGGACTTTGATGTGCGCTTCGAACCGACGGCCGGCTTTATGAAATCCAGAGTGCTGGTCAAGGAACTGCTTGGGTCGCATCAGCAACTGACGACCAGGGCCGACAGTGAAATGATCCGGATCAATATTTCCAGTGATCTGCAGGTGTCCAACGGCAGCGATGTATTTATCCGCCCAAGCGAAAACAAGACACGCTTCTACGACCAGGCCGGACGCATCATGTAACCGCTGCCAGGGCGTTTAGCCTTCCTAACCGCTTTACCACCCAGACTTAACCGACCAGCGGAATGCCCGGCATTCCGTCTGCGAGACGCTGCAGGCAAAAAAATGAACAGACCCGTTTTCGATATAGAGCACGCCAAGCGCATTCTGCGCGATAACGACCTGGGGGGCTATACCGTCCCGACCAAGGGCCTCTATCCCTTCCAGTGGAACTGGGATGCCGCCATTACCGCGCTGGGCTGGATGGAAGCGGGTGACGAGCCCCGCGCCTGGCTGGAGCTCGAAATGCTGCTCAAGGGCCAGTGGGACAACGGCATGGTGCCGCACATTATTTTCCACGGCGAGGCCGACACCTACTTCCCGGGGCCTGAAGTCTGGGGCGTCGAAAACGCTGTCAAAACCAGCGCCATTTCACAGCCGCCGGTGCTGGCTACCGTTGTGCGCATTCTGTTCGAACAGAGCAAAGACCGCGCCCTGGCCGAACAGAAACTGGCCGCACTGCTGCCTGGCACAATCGCCTGTCACCTGTGGTGGTACCGCGAACGCGATCCGGAAAATACCGGCCTGGTGTGCAGCTATCACCCCTGGGAATCCGGCATGGACAACAGTCCGGCCTGGGACCATCCCCTCTCGGCCGTACCCACGGTGGACTGGGAATACACCCGGCGCGATACCGGTCATGTCGATGCGGCGGAGCGGCCGCACAAGCATCAGTATGACCGCTACATCTACCTGGTCGATTTCTTCAAGCGAAACCGCTTCGACAGCGACGCCATCTACAAGAGCTGCCCTTACCGGGTGCAGGATATCGGTATCATCGCGATCCTGCAGCGGGCCAACACTGACTTGCTGGCCCTGTGCCAGAGCCGTATCGACGACGACAGCACCCGTAGCCTGCAGGCAAGTTCCGCCCGCACCGCAGCGGCCATCAACGAACTCTGGTCGGATGAACTGAGCTGCTTTGTCAGCCGGGATACGCTCACGGGCCAGCAACTCAAGACCATCAGTTGTGCCGGTGTGCTGCCGCTGTTCGGTGAACTGGCCAGCCCGGCGCAGGCCAGCGCCATCAACGAGAGTCTCGATCGCTGGATCGACGGCGCCCCCTTTGGCCTGGCATCCACCCACCCGGACAGCGAAACCTTTGAACCCCAGCGCTACTGGCGCGGGCCGTCCTGGCTGCACATCAACTGGATGATTGCCCTGGGCCTGGAGGCGTACCAGATGCCCGAGCGCGCCGAACAGCTCAAGCAGGTCTCCGAAGCCTGCCTGGAAAACGGCGACTTCTGGGAATACTACAACTCCGTTACCGGTGAAGGCTGTGGTGGCGGCGAGTTTTCCTGGACCGCCGCCATCGCGCTGCACTGGCTGAAAAGCTAGGCGGCTGCAAGCCAGGCGTCGCAGCGGCCAGCCCGATGTGCGACGCCTGTACTGCATCCGCCTACCGAGTTCACTCCATCTTCAATCCGGCTGATACGAGATTCCCATGCAAGAGACTCGCTTCCACACTCCGCCCCCGGCCGAACAGGGCTTTCGTTCCCGCAGCTTCCTGCAGACCCATATCCGCGAGATCATGGGGTTTTACCACCCGCAGTGCATTGATTCTCAACTCGGCGGCTTCTACCAGGCGTTTCACGACGACGGCAGCATCTACGATAGCCGCAGCCGCCACCTGGTCAGCAGCACCCGCATGATCTTCAACTATGCCATGGCGGCCATCGAGTTCGGCGAGCCCGCCTACCGGGATGCGGTGCGCCACGGCCTCGAGTTCCTGCGGGAAACACACCGCAACCCGGCCACCGGCGGCTATCGCTGGGCACTGGACGGCGTAGACACGACCGATAACACCAACCACTGCTACGGCCTGGCCTTTGTGCTGCTGGCCTACGCCAGTGCCCTGAAAGCCGGCATCTCGGAAGCCGCGCCCTGGATCGACGAGACCTTCGCGCTGATGGAAACCCACTTCTGGGATGCCGAACACGGCCTCTACCGCGACGAGATCAGTGCCGACTGGAGCACGGTGGCGCCCTACCGGGGCCAGAACGCCAATATGCACAGCTGCGAAGCCATGATTGCGGCTTTTGAGGCGACCCAGGATCCGAAATACCTCGACCGGGCCCTGACCCTGGCCGAGAACATCTGCCTGCGCCAGGCCGCCCTGGCCGATGGCCTGATCTGGGAGCACTACGACGCCAGCTGGCAGGTCGACTGGGACTACAACAGGGACGACCCCAAGAACCTCTATCGCCCCTGGGGTTTTCAGCCGGGCCACCTCACCGAGTGGGCCAAGCTGCTGCTGATGATCGAACGTCACCGTCAGGCAGACTGGCTGCTACCCTGCGCCCGACGCCTGTTCGATGTGGCGCTGAATACCGCCTGGGATGAGGAACGCGGTGGCATCTATTATGGTTTTGCCCCCGATGGCAGCATCTGCGATGACGACAAGTACTTCTGGGTACAGGCCGAGTCCATGGCCGCCGCCGCCCTGCTGGCCGAACGCACGGGGGATGCCCAATACTGGGATTGGTACCAGCGCCTGTGGGACTACAGCTGGGAACACATGATCGATCACCGCCACGGCGCCTGGTTCCGCCTGCTGGATGCCAACAACCAGCGCTACGACGACATCAAGAGCCCGCCCGGCGGCAAGTGCGACTACCACACCATGGGGGCCTGTCACGAGGTACTGCGCTGCCAGGGTCTGGAAGGCTGAACAGATTTACACAGGCTATAAAGTCTCGCGCGATAATGATCGCCATAACCGCGACAGGGCCGGGAATGAAACGCCGCAAAGCCGCCGCTACATAGCCCTCTTTGCAGGATAGAGGGCACTTTTCCCGTAACGTGCGCAACTGTGGAAGCTTGGAAATCGCCTGCACTTAGCGCTGGATGTTGCCTCGCACGAGCACGTCCACAATCTCGTCCAAAGCCACAGAGCCCACCACCTGGCAGCACTGCACCCTGTAGCCGCGGATCAACTGCATCGAGCAACGGCCAATTATCAAAGACAATGGCTCGATACAAAATTTGATACGTTCTGACAAATACTCACTTCCTCGCCGTGCCGTTAGTCGGGTCAGCGTCGCGAACGTCCCTGATCATAAAATTTATAAATTCGTTCACTGCCGGCAAACTGCGGGCGGTCGGTGCATACCAGATTCCGCTGGAGAACCCCCATATTTTCTGCACAAAGGCTATCTGCACAAGACCGTTGTCCATTGCCTGCTGCAAGAGCTGCTTTGGCATGCTCATGAGGTAGTCACCCTGATGTAACATGGCCAGTGCTGTGGTCCAGTAGTCGGACTGCAGGCATATATCGATTGGCGGTAATCCATGCTGAAGAAAGAAGTGGTTGTACTGTTTGATTTGATCCAGGGATTGCATAAATAATACCCAGCGATAGCGCGATACTTCTTCTGCACTAACCGTTGCCTGGTGCGCCAATGGATGGTTACGTCTGGCAACTACAATCAAGTCTACATCAATCATGTGGATGTATTTGAGTTCGTCAGACAGTTGTTCGTCAACCTCCTGGGTTCCCAGTGCCAGGTCCAGCTCCCCGGAGGCAAGCTTGGGTAACAGGACTGACATCGACCCCGACTCCAGCTTGACGCTGAGTTTGGGAAAGCGCTGATACAGCTGCGACAAAATATCCGGCAAATAGTTGAGCGCCCATACCGGGCCTGACCCAATATTCAGGCTTGCGGTGGCGCCGCTCTGCAGCGCTGAAACTTCCTCGTGAGCGTAGCGGTACTCCATCTCCATCCGCTTGACCCGGTGTAGCAGCGCCTCGCCAAAAGGCGTAAGAAGCATGCCTCTGGGGAGACGTTCGAACAGTGGCACACCGAACTCTTCCTCCACCTTTTTGATGTTCTTGGTCAAGGCCGGCTGGCTCAGATGCAACAGCTGGCTGGCGGCGGTCAGGTTCTTTTGCTCCGCGACGACCCGGAACTGATGCAGGAACTTGTTCATGATCTGACATAACCTAATGGAATCGATTTTGGATAAATAGATATTATATTCTATACCTCGTTGCGTCTAGCATCAGTCTCAAGGTCACTTTGAACCACCTATTTGAAATGGGTAAATATTATGAAAGTTGTATTTGTTCTATTTGATTCGCTGGTCCGAAAAGCACTTGGATGCTACGGCAGCAGCGACATTAAAACGCCGAATTTTGACCGTTTTTCCGAGAAAGGCGTCGTCTTTGATACTCACTATGTCGGCAGCCTTCCCTGTATGCCTGCACGGCGCGATATTCACTCGGGTCGCCTCAACTTCATGCATCGCAGCTGGGGACCGCTGGAACCCTTCGACAACTCCTTCGTGCAGATGTTGAAGGAAAAAGGCATTTACAGTCATCTGATTACCGATCATCAGCATTATTTTGAAGAAGGGGGCTGGCGTTATCCGCAGGCCTTCGATACCTGGGACTTTATTCGCGGGCAGGAAAACGATCCATGGAAAGCAATGGTGCAGCCGCCACTGGAGCGCTTCAAGGAAATCTACGACACACGCCATTACCCGCCGACGTCTAAAAAGCGCATGCAGCATGCCATTAACCGCGAATGGATGAAGGAGGAGAGTGATTTTCCAACGGCCCGCTGTTTTGCCTCCGCGTTCGAGTTCCTTGATGTCAACCGTGAGGCGGATGACTGGCTACTCTGGCTTGAGTGCTTTGATCCCCATGAGCCTTTCCATGCTCCGGAGCGCTTTCGGCAGCAATACAGTACCGGCTATGAGGGCAAGGTTTTAAATTGGCCAATTTATGAAAAGGTAAACAACACGCCGGATGAAATCGCTGAGATTCAGTCAAACTATGCCGCACTGGTGAGTATGTGCGACGAGTATTTCGGCCGTTTGCTGGATTATTTCGACGAGCATAACCTCTGGGAAGACACCATGCTGGTCATGTCAACCGATCATGGTTTCCTGCTGTCGGAGCATGACTGGTGGGGCAAGAACAGGCAGCCATACTACGAGGAAATCGCCCATATCCCGATGATCATAGCTCATCCGCAGTTTCGGGAGCAGGCCGGCACGAGGCGCCAGGGGCTGACCCAAACGCCGGACCTGATGCCGACCCTGCTGGATGCATTTGGTATTGAGCCGCCGGCGGAAACCCGCGCCAAATCAGTACTGCCGATGCTAAAAAAAGATCAACAGCTGCGGGATGCCATCATTCTTGGCATGTTTGGAGGCCCTATCTGTGTCACGGATGGCCGATACACCTATTACCGTTATCCGGACAATATCAACACCAGCGAGAACCTCTTCGAGTACACGCTGATGCCGGTCCATATGATGAACGCCTTCAAGCCGGAGGAGCTTGACGACATGGAGTTGGTGAAACCCTTTGATTTCACAAAGGATGTTCGCTTGCTCAAAATCCGCGCCCGGAGCAACGCCGAGCGTCCACCGGGCCAGGATGGTACGGGATTTGGGGATCTGGGGACCCGCCTCTACGACGTACTGGAGGATCCGCAGCAGCTGAAGCCCGATTACGGCGACAATGCGATTACCCAGCGGCTGGTACGCAGTTTGGTAAAAATTCTTGCCGAGCATGACGCACCAGCGGAACTTTACAGTCGCTTTGATCTGACAGCCCCTGAGGGTGTCAGGGCGAAGTAGTAACCTGTGGCCTGGCATTTCTCTGAAGCTTTTCAGGCCGGCATGGGCAATAGTCGATTCTTTGTGTACTGTCTCGGCAGGAGCAAGGGGTAAAGTTAAACTGCTATTAAAATCAATGGGTTGGCAGGCATTATAGATCTTGCAATCCTGTGAATACACCGATTAACCCGTAAAGCACAAACGATAAAAACAACAGGAGTAGAACCGATGTTCAAATCACTCAAAAAAGCGATGGCCGTGGCATTAATTGCGCTTTGTCCGCTGGTGGCTAAAGCCGAGTACCCAGAACGGACAATCAACCTGGTGTACCCTTGGGGCCCGGGCTTGACCATGTCCATCAGTCAGATCCTGGCAGAAGCCATGTCTGACGAGCTGGGTGTTGCAATGCCGGTCATTTCAACCCCGGGCGCCGCTGGCACCAAGGGGTTCCTGACGGCAATGAACCGCCCGGCCGACGGCTATACCTTGATCGACGGTTATGTGGCACCACTGGTGTTGCAGCCGCTGCTGGGCAACGCTGACTGGACCTTCAAGGATTTCACTCCACTGCACTCGGCCTTCTCTAATCCTTTTGCTATCGCCATCCGCAAGGATAACGATCGCTGGGCCAGCTTCGAGGAATTGATGGCCTATGCCAAGGAGCATCCTGGCGATCTGCGCTATTCGTCCGGCTCCCGCAACAATTTGCCCCATATGGTAATAGCGAAGACGCTGCAGGGCTTTGGCGCCGTCGCGCAGAACATTCCGTACAATGCGGACGCCGATGCCATGTCTGACTTGCGCTCTGGTGTGCTCGACTTCGCGTTTATCAATGTTGCCGAATACCAGACAAAGCCGGATGCCTACAAGGTCCTGATCGTGCTGTCGGACCTCGAAGGAGCAAAGGAAAGCTTCAATGGCGCGCCGAGCATAGCGGACCTTGCGATAGATCTGGGCTTGAGCGGCCTGGCGCCCATGGGCTGGAACTGGTGGCTGGTGCATTCGGATACCCCACCGGAGCGGGTAGCAGTGTTGCGCAAAGCAATGGCTACTGCGATGGCTCGTGACGACGTCCAGCAGGCAATCAAGCGGCTCGGCTTTGTACCGCTCAAGTGGGATTGGGACCAGTACGACGAAGTGGTCGCGCAGGTACAAGGCCAGCTCACCGAGATGGGAAATGCACTCAAGTGGGAAGAGGAACAGCTCTCCAAGCTCAAGTAATCGGATAGTTATCAAAGGACGATCATAATGGCCATTCAACCGACGTTAAGACTTGCAGAGTGGTGCACCGTCGCTCTGTTTGTGGGTTTGATCCTGCTGGTATTCCAGCAGATCGCGACCGACATGGCCGCCCAGGGGATCGCCTCGGGCGGTCCCTACGATAATGGTGCAGCCTATCCGCAAGGCGTGGCTATCATTCTGGGCGTTCTGGTGCTGGTGCAGGCAGGGCTTCTTGTTGCCGGCCGCAAGGTTGCAAGCGAAACGACAAGCTGGGGCGAGCTTGTTCGTCCTGCAGCCCTTATTGCACTCTTTGCGCTCTATCTCGGGATGCTTGGCTGGCTTGGTTACCACATTGCGACACCGTTGATGCTGGCCGGGGTGATGTTGCTCTGTGGTTTGCGACGGCCGGTTGCCATCATTCTGCCGACCCTGGGCGTTTCTTTTGGCCTGGCCTGGATCTTCGAGGCCTGGCTCAAGATCGTGCTACCGGGTGGCATCTTTCATCTGAATATTGCGTGGTAATACCATGATTCAAGCTCTGATGTCTGGCCTCGACCTCATGTGGACGCCGCTTTCCCTAGGCCTGACGGTGCTGGGTGTTGTGTTTGGTCTCATCGTCGGCGCCTTGCCGGGCCTGGGCCCCCTGATGGGGATCGTCCTGATGTTACCGGTCGCCATTACCCTGCCGCCGGTTGCGGCCATGGGTTTTCTGATTGCCATCGCTGTGGGTGGCTCCTGTGGCGGCTCGATTTCGGCTATCCTGCTGCGCATTCCGGGCACGCCGCTGGCCGCGGCAACCCTGCTTGATGGCTATCCGATGGCGCAGAACGGCCGTGCGGCCGACGCAACCGGTATAGCGATATCAGCTTCCGCCCTGGGCGGGCTCTTCGGCGGTATTGTACTGATTTTTTTCTCGCCGCTGCTGGCGTCTTTCGCGTCGCAATTCGCGCCGCCGGAGTACACCATGCTCGCCCTGACCGGTCTGATTGCCATAGCGGTAGTGTCGGAAGGCTCGCTGCTCAAGGGGCTGATCGTCGGTGCCATGGGGCTGCTGATCGCGACTATAGGTACGGATGAGTTCTCGACAGGCTACCGCTTCACCTTCGGTTCCTACGATATGCTCAATGGCTTCCATATAGTGGCAATCGTTGTCGGGGTGTTTGCGATATCGGAAATGACCATGCAGGTTGCATCAGGCGGCCTCAACGACCGGCCGGCTGTGGGTGCTGTGCGCCCGAGCTTTCGCACCTTTCTGCTTACTCTCAAGCACTGGGTAAACCTGATCCGCTCGTCGGCGATCGGCGCTTTTTTCGGCGCCTTACCCGGGGCCGGAGGCACCATTTCATCCTTTGCCGCCTATGCTGCCGCATCGGCAGTGGCCAAGCCTGAAGAGGGCTATGGCAAGGGGGCTGAAGGCGGGGTGGTGGCAACCGAAAGCGCCAACAATGCCACGGTTGGGGGCTCGCTGGTGCCGTCACTTGCGCTGGGTGTGCCGGGCGACGCCTCGTCAGCGGTACTGATCGGAGCCCTGCTGATTCTCGGCTTTTTCCCGGGGCCACAGATGTTCCAGCAACAGCCCGAAATCGTCGGCGGTGTTTTCCTGGTCTATCTCTTCTCGAATGTTGCCTTGCTGTTCGTCGGGATTCTGGCGACCCCTGTTTTCGTCTGGGTACTGCGGCTCAAGAAAAGCTATCTGATACCGGTCGTGTTGTTGCTCTGCGCCATCGGTACCTTTGCGCTGCAGGCATCGGTGTTTGACCTTTGGGTCATGCTGGGTTTCGGGCTGCTTGGTATCCTTTTGCGTCTAGGCAACTATCCGCTGGCGCCACTGGTGATCGGTGCCATCCTGGGGCCGTTGCTGGAAAATAACCTGCGCCGATCCCTGCTTATATCGCGCGAGGGGTTCTGGATATTCCTTGATCGTCCGGTGGCAGCGACCCTGGTGGCCGCCAATGTTCTGCTGATTCTGGGTGCACTCTGGATGGGGTATCGCCGGCGCCAGCTCAAGAAAAAAATGCAGGAACCCAATAATACGGCGACCAGGAGTGCCTAAACGCGGTTACCTGAAGCTTGCGCGACTGGCCGAACGCTCGAGTACTGGAACTGGTACCAGCGCCTGTGGGACTACAGCTGGGAACACATGATCGATCACCGCCACGGCGCCTGGTTCCGCCTGCTGGACGCCAGCAACCAGCGCTATGACGACATCAAGAGCCCGCCCGGCGGCAAGTGCGACTACCACACCATGGGGGCCTGTCACGAGGTACTGCGCTGTAGCACGCAGGAAGGCTGAATCCGCCCTGGTTTTTTTGTTGCAGACATGGCCAATCAAGGCTACGCCCGCCACAGCTTCTCGCGTATCGTAGAGTGCTGTCTGGCGGGTGTTTCAGCTTGGAAAAGGATGTAGACCATGCAGCAAAAGCTTCTGTACCGTATCAGCCCCATCCTGTTCGCGATTACCGCCTACGCCGCCAGTCTTAACCTTTTCTTCGTGCTGCTGCCCATACGCATGAGCGACCAGGGCATCGCCACCTCGGACATCGGCGTGGCGATGAGTATGTATGCCGCCGGCGCCGTGCTGGCGGGCCTGTTTGCCTCCCGCGCGGTGCACCGGGTCGGGCATATCCGGGCCTTCGCCAGCATGGCCGCGACCCTGGCCATTATCGCGGTAGCCCACAGCTATCTCACCAACATCTGGCTCACCGGGCTGCTGCGCCTGCTGGCCGGCTTCAGTTTCGTCACCGGCTTCATCACGCTGGAAAGCTGGCTCAACGTACTGAGCGACAGCACCAATCGCGGCAAGATTTTCAGCATCTACCAGATCTGCATCGCCCTGGGATTCGGCAGCGCCCCCTTCCTGCTGAACCTGTCGGTCGACAGCGACCCGCGCCTGTTTGGCATCATCAGCATCTTCCTGTGCATCTCGCTGATCATCATGTCCATGAGTCGCATCCCGGTGCCGGAAGCCACCACCCGGGCCCGGCCGATGTCGCTGAAAAAACTGTGGAAGTACTCGCCGTCCGGCACCCTGTCGAGCTTCTGCGCAGGCCTCATCAGCTCCGCCAGCGTATCGCTGATATCCCTGTACGCCTACGAGCGCGGCTTTACCGGCGTCTGGCTGTCCCTGATTCTGGGTTCCTACCAGCTCGGCGGCCTGCTGACCCAGTACCCCACCGGCTGGCTCGCCGACCGTTTTGACAAGCGCTCGGTCGCATCCGGCCTGATGACCCTGGGCATCACCAGCAACCTGCTGATCGTGTTTGACTACTTTGTCGGCCTGCCCACCGGGCTGCTGGTGCTGGTATTCCTGGCCTCCGGCGGTTCCGGCGTGGCCCTGTTCCCGCTGGCGGTCACCCAGGTGTTCGATCACATCGACCTGAAAGACGCCATGCCAGCCACCAGCACCCTGCAGATTATCCTGGGCGTTGGCGGAGTTATCGGCCCCATTACGGCGGGCTTCCTGATGAGTACCTTCGAGAGCATCTGGCTCTACTACTACCTGATCGTGATCCACGCCGCGGTAATCGTGTTCCTGCTGGTGCGCAAGCTCTTTATACGCACAGAGAGGCTGAGCGCGAGCGCACCCTACCGCGTGACCACCCAGCCCACCTCGCTGGGCTCATCCAAGCTGGATCCGGGGATGGACTACAGCCTGGCGCAGATAGACGAACCGGCCCTCAAGCTGCTGCTGGTTGCCCTTCGCCAGCAACCCAGGGACCCCGCAGAACTGATGCGCCTCACGCTGGACTGCACCGACCTGCAACCGAGCGATGTCGCCACCAAGATGGTACTGGCACTGCCCAAGCAGTCGGGTCATTTGATGCAGCTGCTGGTAGAGCTCTACCCCGAACAGCGGCTCGACATTACCCGTTCGCTGCATGAACTGTTCGCACTGCACAAGGAACGCATCAACAGCCTGATCGAAGCGGGCCTGGTCGCCGGCGCCAGCGAGGAAGAGGCGCAGGCCGTGCGCGCCATTATCGAAGGACATCGGGAACAGACAAAAGAAGAGCCGCCGGCGATTTGATACGTCCGGCGACCCAAAGGAGACATGAAGGAAAGACACGGCTGAGCTGACAGCTCAGCCAAAGCAGCACCTGAGGCCGGCAGCGCCGGCCTCAGACGAATTAGCGACTAGAATTTGACCCAGCCGGACTGGTTATCCGCCGACTCTACACAGCACTCCAGCAGGCGAACGCCATCGATACCGGAATCGATATCCGGGTACCAGAGGTCGGGCTGCGCTTCACCGCGACTGGCGGCGTCCATCGCCGTACCGAAGCGGTGGTAGAGGTTGGCCCAGGACTCAAAGAAGCCCTCGGCATGACCGCCACCGATACGATTGCAGCTTACCGCAGTCGAATCGTTGTGCAGGTATCCCATGCCACGCTCCAGTATGCGTACAGGCTCACCCTGCACTTCATAGCGCAGCTGGTTGGGCTGCTCGTCCCACCACTCCAGGCTCGCCTTCTCGCCGACAATGCGGATTTTCTGCTGGTGCATGGAGCCGGCATTCACCGCACTGGCCCACAGGGTACCTACAGCGCCGCCTTCAAACTGCAGCATGACATGGGCATTGTCCTCGAGCGGTGCCCGCGTCTCGATAAAACTTTGACGGTGGCAGCACAGCCTGTCGACCGCCAGGCCTGTAATCATCTGGGCCGCATAGAAAATGTGCGTACCCAGATCACCCAGCACATAGGTCGGACCCGAGACTTCCGGGTTCATGCGCCAGCGGGCGCCCGGGCTGTGCTGTTCCACCGCCTGGTTGTGAAAGCCGTGGGCAAACTGCATGTTAACCACCCGTACGGCACCAATATCACCGCGGCGCACCATTTCACGCGCCTGATGCAGCATCTGGAAGCCGGAATAGCCGTACATGACACCAAAGACAAGATTACGTGCCTGTGCGCACTGCTTCAGGTCTTCAGCCTCGGTCACGCTGAAAGTCACCGGTTTTTCACAGATAACATGCAGGCCCGCCGCCAGCGCCGCCCGGCTGATGGCATAGTGGCTGCAATTAGGGGTCGCGATGGAAACAGCCTGGATGCCGTCTTCACGCTGCGCCTCGGCGGCAAACATCTGGGTGTAATCCGCGTAGCAGCGCTGCGGATCAACGCCGAGACTCGTACCAAAGTCCTGGCAGCGCTGGGGGTCAAGATCAAAGGCGCCCGCTGTCAGCTGGAACAGGTTATCGCGCTGCGCCGCAGCGCGGTGTGCATAACCAATTTCACTGCCGCGCCCACCGCCGACCATTGCCCAGCGAATGGGCTGGGAAAAACGTTTTTCTTCGTTAAACATGACTCAGAGCCCTCTCTTATATGCCTTGACGCTGGTATTTACGACCCAAACCAAAATCACTTACCGCCTTGGCGGTGCGCTCGTTGCGTGTCACTTCAGGCAAACCGACATCCCACCAGCAATCACAGGACGACCACTGGGTGGAATCGATATCAAGCACGATCACGTAGGTCCGGTCCGATGCTTTCGCCCGCGCATAGGCCGCATCGAAGTCGTCCATGCTGGCCACTTTTTCACTGCAGGCCCCCTGGGCCCGCGCATGCAGGACAAAATCGACCCTGGCCACTTCGGGCACGTTACGACGGCAGTCCTTCAGCAGGTTATTGAAGGACTCATTGCCCGTGTTGTTCTGCAGCTTGTTGATAACCGCATAGCCCCCGTTGTCGCACACCACAACGATCAGCTTGTGGCCGCTCAGCACGGAGCTGTAAATATCCGAGTTCATCATCATGTAGGAGCCATCACCCACCAGTACGACGACCTCGCCGTCCGGATTCGCCATCTTGGCGCCCCAGCCGCCCGCGATTTCATACCCCATGCAGGAGAAGCCAAACTCGATATCGAACTTGCCCAACTGCCTGGACTGCCAGTTCATGTTGAGCTCTGCCGGCAGCCCACCTGCCGCTGCAAGCACGGTATCACCGGGCTCCTGCAGGCGGTTTACCGCCGCAATGACCTGGGCATAGGATGCATCGGTTCCGGGTGTGACTTCGGCCCGCTGCGCGCACAGCGCCTTCCACTTTTTCGCCTCGTCAAACGCACTTTGCGCCCAGGCCTCATCTGCACGATAGTCACCCAGCAGGCCGCTCAGTCGGGTCATCCCGCTTCTGGCATCCGCAATCAGCGGCAGTGCAAAGTGCTTGGTAGCGTCAAACCGGGCAACATTGAGCGAAATAATCTTCAGATCAGGGTCACGAAACACGGACCAGGAGCCGGTAGTAAAGTCCTGCAGGCGCGTACCGACCGCCAGTACCACGTCGGCATGGCCGGCCAGATAGTTGGCTGAATTGGAGCCCGTTACACCGATAGGGCCGCCATTAAGACGATGGCTTTGCAGCAGCGTTGCACGACCGGCAATGGTTTCCACTACAGGAATATTGTGTGCTTCGGCCAGCTGCAACAGTGCATCGCAGGCATCGGAATAATGCACGCCACCACCACTGATGATCAGTGGCCGGCGGGCCGACTTCAGCATTTCAACCGCGGTTTCAAGCTCCACCTGCTCAGCTTCAGGCCGGCGGATGCGGTGTACGCGCTCGGCGAAAAACGCCTCGGGATAGTCATAGGCCAGTCCCTGGATATCCTGCGGCAAGCCAATGAAAACCGGGCCACAGGTGGCCGGGTCCAGCATGGTTTCGATCGCCTGGGGCAATGTTTGCAGCAGTTGCGCCGGGTGCACCACCCGATCCCAATAACGGGTCACAGCCTTGAAGGCGTCATTGACCGTGAGCGCGGGGTTATGAAAATGCTCCGTCTGCTGCAGCACCGGATCCGGCAAGCGGCTGACATGGGCATCACCTGCAAACATGAGCAGCGGCAAGCGATTAGTATGCGCAATGCCGGCCGCCGTGAGCATATTGGTCGCACCCGGACCTATGGACGCAGAGGCAATCCCGATGCGCTGGCGCTTGTTCGCCTTGGCATAGGCAATCGCCGCCGTCGCCATTGACTGCTCGTTCTGGCCGCGCCAGGTGGGAATCGTATCCTCAATGTTTTTCAGCTGCTGCCCAAGACAGGTCACATTGCCGTGACCAAAGATGGCAAATGAGCAACCAAACAGCGCAACGCGCTCTCCCTGCACTTCAATTTTCTGCGCCGACAGATAACGCGCAAGCGCTTCGGCCAAGGTCAAACGTACGGTTTCCATAGAGGCTTACCTTTTATTATTACGATATGCACCCGTGACTAGGTACTGCAGACGACAGTCGCCAGAACCCGCCCCCTTGGAAAGAACTATCAAGGAGCCTTGTTTTTTTTGCAAACGTTTTTATTAATTTTTCCCAAAAATCCTGAAATAGCAAAAAATAGCCGCCTTTTACGCCACATTTAGACATTTCAGGGTTGCAAAGGTGATAACGTTTTCATATAAAGGATGCAGACATAACGACCAACCTGATCACAGGAATAATAATCATGCAGCTTCGCCTGTCTAACGCCCCCTGCTCCTGGGGTATCGAGTTCGCTGACAATCCCAGCAATCCGAAGTGGAACCTGGTGCTCGATGAAATTGCCCAGGCCGGCTATAAAGCGACCGAGCTTGGTCCACTGAACTACTTCCCTACCGACGTGCAGCAGCTCAAGGCGGAACTGGCTCAGCGCGACCTGCAGCTCATCGCCGGTACCATCTTCAAGCACCTGCACGACCCGTCACGTCGACAGGAAATCCTTGATTACACCCACGCCACCTGCAAGGTCCTGCAGCCCCAGAACGCCAAGTACATGGTTGTTATCGACCATGTATCCTCACCGCGCACTGACCAGGCCGGCCAGATTCTGACCGCAGACCGCCTGCCACCAGAGCAGTGGCAGGGCATGATGCAAACCATCAATGAACTCTCGCGCATCTGCCAGGATGAGTACGGCATCATTCCCGTACTGCACCCGCACGCAGGCACCTATATCGAATACCGCGACGAAATCGATCGCGCCATGAATGATCTGGACGAGAGCATCGTCAAACTCTGTATCGACTCAGGCCACTGCACCTACGCCGGCATCAATCCGTCAGAGTTGATCCGAACCTATGCCGAGCGCGTCAAGTATCTGCACTTCAAGGACATCAACGGCAAGGTGCTGGAACAGGTCGTGGCCAAGGGTACCGACTTTTACACCGCCATCGGCCAGGGCGTCTTTTGCCCGCTCGGTCAGGGCTCTGTCGATTTCCAGCAGCTGCGCCAGACACTGATCGACCTGGCCTTTGATGGCTGGGTCACGGTGGAGCAGGACGTCGACCCCGCCGCGCTGAATAACAGCTCGCTGGAAAACGCACGCCAGAGCCTGTCATTTATCCAGGATACAGTGCTGCGCGGCTGAGTCGCGCGACACAAGCAGCGAATGACCCAGGGACGCACAGCAACGCTCAATGCGTGCTGTGCTCCAGGACAAGCATGCCGCTGACGAATGCTTTGCAAGGGCACCTGTAGCCCGAAAACCAATAAATATAAGCAGATAGAACCGCCCCCTCCGGGACGGAATTCAGGAGAAAGTCATGATCAACGCAAAAAAAATAATCAAGCACAGCCTTCTCGCGACCCTGATCGGTACCTCCTCACTGGCAATGGCTGCAGAACCACTGAAAGTCGGCGTTGCCATTTCCGTATTTGACGATAATTTTCTCACGGCGCTGCGCACCGGCATGCAGACCTATGCCGATGACATAAATGTGGAGCTTCAGGTTGAAGATGCCAAAGCCGAAGTGGGTAACCAGCTCAATCAGATTCAGAACTTTATCGCCTCTGGCGTCGATGCCATCATTGTCAACCCGGTGGATACCGACGCCACCATTTCCATGAGCGATGACGCCGCGGCCGCGGGCATTCCCCTGGTGTATGTCAACCGTCAGCCCATCAATGTCGATATGCTGCCGGACAACCAGGCCTTCGTTGCCTCCAATGAAGAAGACTCCGGCACCCTGCAAACGCAGGAAGTCTGCCGCCTGCTGGGTGGCAAGGGCAAGGTCGTGGTCATGATGGGCGAGCTGTCCAACCAGGCGGCGATTCAGCGCACCAAGGATATTCACGATGTCATCGCCACCCCGGAATGCGCAGGCCTGGAAGTGGTCGCCGAGCAGACCGCCAAATGGTCCCGCACCGAAGGCAGCGACCTGATGACCAACTGGATCTCGGCGGGTATCGAATTTGATGCCGTTATCGCCAACAACGACGAAATGGCCATCGGCGCCGTTCAGGCACTCAAGGCAACGGGCCGAACCATGGACTCAGTCGTGATCGCCGGCATTGATGCCACCCCCGATGCACTGGCCGCCATCAGGGCGGGCGAGATCGATGTGACTGTATTCCAGGATGCCGCCGGACAGGGCAAAGGCGCTGTGGACACCGCTATCAAGCTGGTCAACGGTGAAAAAATAGAGCAGAAGGTATGGGTACCGTTTGAGCTGGTGACCCCCGCCAACTTTGAAAAGTACATGCGCTAACAGAGCCCACTACCCTTAGGGACTGTTGACGCTGGCGGCCAGGCTGCGCCGCAACGATCAGCAGCTCCCTCACGCTCAATAAAACAGGAGGGGGTGCGTCATGGTTAACGCATCACAGCTGGAAGCAGTGTCACCAAGGGGCGCAACTCCCCAGGTGAAACCGTACGAATACGTGCTTGAGGTCGTCAATGCGCGCAAGGAGTTCCCCGGCGTCGTCGCGCTGGATAATGTCTCGTTGCGCGTGCGCCCTGGCACCGTACATGCCCTGATGGGCGAAAACGGTGCCGGCAAGTCGACCCTGATGAAGATCATCGCCGGCATCTACCACCCCGACGCCGGCGAGATCCGGCTGCGCGGTGAAGCCGTCCACCTGGCCACGCCCCTGGCGGCCCAGGAAGCCGGCATTGCCATGATTCACCAGGAGCTGTTACTGATGAATTCCATGACGGTGGCGGAAAACATCTGGATTCGCCGCGAACCGCGCAATGCCTTCGGGTTGGTGAATCACGCCCGGATGCACCAGATGACCACCGAATTGTTTGACCGACTTAATATCCATCTGGACCCGGATGCCGAGGTGAGCGAACTCTCGGTGGCCAACCGCCAGATGGTGGAGATCGCCAAGGCGGTGTCCTTCAATTCCGATGTCCTGATCATGGACGAGCCCACCTCGGCCATCACCGAAAAGGAAGTGGCGCACCTGTTCGAGATTATTCGCGGCCTGCGCGAACAGGGCATCGGCATCGTCTACATCACCCACAAGATGAACGAGCTGTTCGAGATCGCCGACGAGTTTTCGGTGTTTCGCGACGGCCATTACATCGCCACCCACCCCTCTTCGGACGTGACCCGCGACGACATCATCCAGATGATGGTCGGCCGCGAGATCACCCAGATGTTCCCCAAGGAAGAGGTGGAACTGGGCGATCTGGTGCTGTCGGTGCAGAACCTCAGCCTGGAAGGCATATTTGAGAATATCTCCTTCGACCTGCGCGCCGGCGAAATTCTCGGCTTTGCCGGCCTGGTGGGCTCGGGCCGCTCCAACGTGGCAGAAACCCTGTTCGGCGTCACGCCCGCCACCTCCGGCAGCATCGAGATTGATGGCCAGGCGGTGTCAATCAAGACCTCCCACGATGCCATCAAGCTGGGCATGGCCTTTCTGACGGAAGACCGCAAGGAAACGGGCTGCTTCCTGCCGCTGGATATCCAGGAAAACGCCCAGATGGCGGTCATCCATGATGACTTTGTGAAATATGGCTTCGTGCAGGAAGCCCGGCTCGAAAAAGCCTGCCTGGAAATCAGCCAGAAGTTGCGCGTAAAGACACCGAACATGCATGAGTGCATCGAGAACCTGTCCGGCGGCAACCAGCAGAAGGTCCTGATCGGGCGCTGGCTGCTGACCCACCCAAAAATTCTGATTCTTGATGAACCGACCCGCGGCATCGATGTGGGCGCCAAGTCGGAGATTCACAGCCTGATTACCCAGCTGGCCCACAAGGGCGTGGCGGTGATCATGATTTCGTCCGAGATGCCAGAGGTGCTCGGCATGAGTGACCGCGTTGTCGTCATGCATGAAGGCCATGTCACCGGCATCCTGGACCGTGCCGATGCCAACCAGGTCGCAGTCATGGATTTGGCTTCCCAATAAAAACTATCGCCATAGCCGGAATTTAAAGAGGTAGATATGACAACGCACACTGCAACTGCGCCCGTGGCGCCAACACCAGCACAAAAGAAACGCCTTCCCCAGGAATTCAGCATTCTGCTGGTGCTGTTCGGTATCGCCGCCTTCTTTGAAGTGCTCGGCTGGTTCCTCGTCGGCCAGAGCTTCCTGGGCAACATGAGCCGTCTGCAGATCATCATTCTGCAGGTCTCGGTTATCGGTATCATCGCCGTGGGCGTGACCCAGGTCATCATCACCGGCGGCATCGACCTGTCGTCCGGCTCCGTAGTGGCCATGAGCGCCATGGTCGCCGCCACCTTTGCCCAGGATGCCAACTGGCCGAAAATCATTCACCCGGCCCTGGTCGACCTGCCCTGGTTTATCCCGCTGATGGTCGGCCTCGCGGTTGGCGCCGCCGCCGGTTTCGTCAACGGCTGGCTCATCACCAAAACCAGGATTCCGCCCTTTATTGCCACCCTGGGCATGATGGTTTCCGCCCGCGGTGTGGCCCGCTGGTACACCGATGGCAGCCCGGTCTCCGGCTTCACCGAAAGCTTTGCCATGCTGGGTAACGGCATGGGCCGCTGGGCCCCGGTGGTCATCTTCCTGGTCGTGGCCGCCGTTTTCCATATCGTGATGCGCTACACCCGCTTCGGCAAGTTCACCTACGCCATCGGTGCCAACCCCCAGGCTGCCCGCGTATCCGGCATCAACATCGAGTCACACCTGATCAAGGTCTACATGATCGCCGGGCTCCTGGCAGGCCTGGCCGCCATGGTCGCCATCGCCCGCATCAAGACCGCCCAGGCCGGCATGGGGCTGATGTACGAACTGGATGCCATCGCCGCTGCCGTAATCGGCGGGGTCTCGCTGTCCGGTGGCCGCGGCCGCATCACCGGCACCGTGATCGGCGCACTGATCCTGGGTGTAATGCTCTCCGGCTTCACCTTCCTGCGTGTGGATGCCTACTACCAGGACATCATCAAGGGCGCGATTATCGTTGTGGCCGTGGTGGTCGACATCCACCGCCAGGGCAAGCGCAGCAAGAAAACCTGACGAGGCCTGCCACAGGCGCAGGCCATGACAAGGGGCTCCCAATCATCCATCGTGGTCGTCATGGACATGCACCATCAGAACAAGCGCAGTAAGAAAACCTGACGATCGGCGATCCCTGATTTCCAGTCAGACCTGTACGCGTCGATACACCGCGAGCGCCCACCCAGGCACAGCAACAGTGTCGCAACACTGTTGCTGTGCCATATACCATTTCATTGCCAGCCCCCGTATAGTCAATCAACGCAACGGACTGCATGACCGGCACCAAAATCCGTACAATCATGACTGCGGATACGTAACGTGCCTCAATACAGCCCCCAAATTGCCAGGACAGTATTTTTGAGCAGTTCAAGCCAAACAGCCGACAAGCTCTCCCGCCCGGTTAACATTACCATTACCGAAGTCGCTGCCGAGGCAGAGGTTTCGATCTCGGCGGTCTCCAGGGCGTTTAACCCCAATGGCAGCTGCTCTGCGAAAACCCGTGCAAAAGTCTTCGCTGCGGCAGAAAAGCTGGGTTACAAACCCAACCGCCTGGCACGGGGACTGAAATCGAGCTCGAGCCTCATCGGCATTTTAATGACGGATTTCGAAAACCCCGCCTACCTGTCTATTCTCAGTGACCTGACCGCAACCATTCAGGAACACAACTGCCACAGCCTGCTGATCAACGTTGGACCGCAGAAAAGCGTCACCGAAGCCGTCGAACTGATCATGGAGTACCATGTGGACGGCCTGATCGTAACCAGCTCATCCCTGCCCGACGAACTGGTCAGTGCTTGCCAGAGACGCAACACCCCCGTGGTTATCTTCGGCCACCACTCACGCAATGCGCCGGCCACCATCGTGTCCTGCGACAATGTGGCTGGAGGCCGCATGGCGGCCGATGCGCTGCTCGATGCGGGCTATACCCGGCCGGCTTTTGTCGGTGCTACCACCAGCGCGCCCATCACCACCGACCGGCAGCGCGGCTTCATCACCCGACTGATCGAACGTGGCTGCACAGAATGGACCACCACAGAAGGCAACCAGCACAGCTACGACTCGGGCTATGAGGCGACCTGCAAGCTGTTCACCTCCCACGCAAAGCCCGACTCTGTTTTTTATCTCGATGACATCATGGCCTGTGGCGGCATGGATGCCATCCGATACGAATTTGGCCTCAAGGTACCCGAGGATATCGGGATTATTGGCGTCGACGATATTCGCCTCGCCGCCAGCCGGGCCTACGACCTGACCACTATTCGCCAGCCCTTTACCGATATGGTCAACACCGCCGTTACCGCACTGTTCGAGCATATCCAGGATGCTTCCATGGCCCCGCAGAACATCATCCTGCCCTGTACCCTGATCACCCGGGGCTCGACACGGGCCAGCATTGCCGGGGCCCAGACCGCTTAGGGGCCAGCCCAGAAGATCGGCGCTCCTGCAAGCGCCGACACTCGCCGACGTTTTTCAGCACTGCCCCGGACCACCGGAACGGCGGCCCGGCCTGCGTTCGCCTCGCAGCCACGGCTGCCATCAGGGTCGACATCCCAACAAGTAAAAACGTTTTCAACAAAAGCACGAATAAGGCCCTGTTTTTCGCGCTAGAGACTACAACAGGCTTGCATTTATGAAAATGTTTTCATTTAATAGCTGCAGACTAAATGTGTAATCGCGACTCGATCCGGCTCCCGTTTACAGCCTCGCTACAGCCAGGCACCGGCCCTGATCGCCAGGAATGATTGCCCCATAACAACAAATAACGGAGTTTCCCGGATGCTTACGATCGCGTTATTCGGTGCAGGCCGCATAGGCAGAATGCACGCCGCCAACATTGCCGCCCATCCGCACGCACGCCTGGCCTATGTGTTCGACGTCAACACCCAGGTCGCCCAGGACGTTGCCAGCCAGTATGGCGTCACAGCCATTGAAACGGTTGAGCAGGCCCTGGCGGACGACAAGGTTCAGGCCATCCTGATTGCTACTCCCACAGACACCCACGTCGATCTCATCATCCGGGCAGCCAAGGCAGGCAAAGCCATTCTGTGCGAAAAGCCGATCGATCTGGATATCAGCAAGGTTGACCGCTGCCTGGACGAAATAAAAGACTGTGACGTACCGATCCAGATGGGTTTTAACCGCCGTTTCGACCCCAGCCACAATGCGGTTGAGCGTGCGGTTAAAAGCGGTGAGATGGGCCAGCTTGAAAGCCTGATCATCACCAGCCGCGACCCTGGCCTGCCGCCGGCAGAATACCTGCAGCATTCGGGCGGCCTGTTCCGCGACATGATGATCCATGACTTCGACATGGCGCGTTACATCATGAAGGATACGCCCGTCTCGATCAGCGTTATGGGCGCTGTCCTGGTCGACAAGGAACTTAGCCGTTTCGGCGATGTGGATACCGCCATGGCCATCATCCAGTTTGCCTCGGGCGCACTGTGCCATATCAACTGCTCGCGCCGCGCGGTCTATGGCTATGACCAGCGCATCGAGGCCTTTGGCTCGGCGGGCATGATTCTGTCCAACAACCAGACTCCCACCTCGGTTACACGCCATACCGCAAGCGCTACCGCTGCCCGTGAGCCGTTGCAGGACTTCTTTATCACCCGCTACCAGGATTCGTACAGGCTGCAGCTCGATGCCTTTATCGCCGCCGTGATTGAGGGCAAGCCGGTGTCACCGTCGTTTCAGGATGGCAGGCTTGCGCTGCTCATGGCCAATGCGGCCCAGCAGTCCCTGGAAACAGGACAGATCGTCAAACTGTAACGCGCGTCTATTCTCAGCCGTGCGGGCCCGGCCAGTGGCCGCACAGCCCCGCGCGCTGACCCGCTATCCGTTTGAGCGCCGCGGCCTCAAACACACAGGAGAAATCTAGATGACCAGCAACCCAGTCATGGGAAAACTCGGACGCCGCCTGCGCCTGGGTGTTATTGGTGGCGGCCCGGGCTCCTTTATCGGCAGCGTCCATCGGGGCGCAGCCGTGCTTGAGGAAATGTACGAAGTGGTCGCCGGGGTACTCTCATCCGACCCCGAGCGTTCGCTGTCGGCGGCCAACGAGCTGGGCATTGCCCGCGCCTACAGCAGCGCGGAGGAAATGTTCGCAACAGAAGCGGATCGCACCGACGGCATGGACATTGTCGCCATCATGACACCGAACAACAGCCACTACGCACTCGCCTGCCAGGCGCTGGAAGCCGGTTTTCATGTCATGTGTGAAAAACCCCTGACCAACGACCTGGACGAAGCCCTGGATCTGGTCAAACGGGTTCAAGCCTCGGATCGCCAGTTCTGCGTCGCCTACGGCTATACCGGCTACCCCATGGTACGCCAGGCCCGCGCCATGGTTGAGGCGGGCGAGCTGGGCGAGATCCGCATGGTTCAGTGTGAATATGTGCAGGGGCACCTGGCTGCCCTGACCGAGTCCGAACAGCGCGGGCAGAACTGGCACATGGACCCGGCCGTGGCCGGGCCTTCCCTCATCCTGGGTGATATTGCGACCCACTCCTACCACCTGGCGTCCTATGTCAGTGGCATGGAACCGGCGCAAATCAATGCGGATGTGACCACCGTTGTCCCGGGGCGCGACGCCCATGACTACGCCGGCATTCAGCTGCGCTATGCCAACAACGCCCGCGGCATGCTGTGGATAACCCAGGCCGCCGCCGGCGCCAGCCACGGTCTCTACCTGCGCATTTTCGGCAGCAAGGGCGGTCTCGAGTGGCACCAGGAACAGCCGAATGAGCTGCTGTATCGGCGCCTGGATGCCCCCGCGGTGACCTTTACCAAGGGTGGACCCGGCCTCTGCGAGGCGGCCAATCGCGTCACGCGCATTGCCATCGGTCATCCGGAAGGCTATCGCGAAGCCTTTGCCAATCTGTACTCCGACCTTGCCGAAGCCATCGTCGCCATCGAGACAGGCAGCACGCCTGAGCCGCTGTCGCTCTGGTACCCCAGTGTGCAGGACGGCGCCAGCGGCGTGCGCTTTGTACAGGCAGCCCTGCGCTCCAGTGACAATGGCGGTAGCTGGGAGCTCTGCGGCCCGGTCTGATCATCGATGAACAAGGCGACAAACAAGGTAAAGCCATGACTAATACACATAAAAAAAAGCCGCAAGACCTGCGCAGCAACCGCTGGTTTGGTCCTGACGATCTGCGCTCCTTTGGCCACCGCTCACGCGCCAAGCAAATGGGCTACTGGAGCGAGGAGTTTGTCGGCAAACCGGTCATTGGCATCGTCAATACCTGGAACGACCTTAATACCTGTCACTCGCATTTCCCCGAGCGCATCAAGGACATCAAGCGCGGCATCACCGCGGCCGGCGGCTTCCCGGTCGAGCTGCCCGCGCTCTCGCTCGGCGAGCAGCTGATGAAGCCCAGCGCCATGATGTATCGCAACCTGCTGGCCATGGAAGTCGAGGAAACCCTGCGCAGCTACCCCATCGACGGGGCCGTGGTCATGGGCGGATGCGACAAGACAACACCCGGCGTGCTGATGGGCGCCGCCTCGATGAATATTCCGACCATCTATGTCCCGGCCGGGCCCATGCTGCGTGGCAACTGGCGTGGAAAAACCCTGGGCAGCGGCACCGATGTCTGGAAATACTGGGATGAACGACGCATCGGCAATGTCAGCGATGAAACCTGGTCCGGCATTGAAGACGGCATTGCCCGCTCGCCCGGTACCTGCATGACCATGGGCACCGCCGCCACCCTGATGTCCATCGCCGAGGCGCTGGGCATGTGCCTGCCGGGAGCCTCCTGCATTCCCGCCGTCGACTCGAACCACAACCGCATGTGCTACGCCAGCGGTGCCCGGGCGGTGGAGATGGTATGGGAAGACCTGAAGCCGACCGATATCCTGACCGCCGAGGCTTTCGATAACGCCATTGCCGTCGATATGGCCATTGGTGGTTCCACCAACGCCATTATCCACCTGATTGCCTTGGCCAGGCGTGTCGGCGTGCCACTGGATCTGGAACATTTCGATCGCATCGCCGCCGGTATTCCGCTGCTGGCCTGCATCCAGCCTTCCGGCGAATACCTGATGGAAGATTTCTACTATGCCGGCGGCCTGCCTGCGCTGATGGCGCAGCTGCAATCACGCCTGCACCTGAACGTCATGACCGTGAATGGCAGCACCCTGAATGACAATATCAAGGATGCCGAAGTCTGGCGCCCGGAGGTGATCCGCTCACTGGATAACCCGGTGCAGGAAGCCGGCGGCACGGCGGTACTGCGCGGCACCCTCGCCCCCGGCGGTGCCATCATCAAGCCGACCGCCGCCGACCCGCGGCTGCTAAAGCACAGCGGCCCGGCGCTGGTGTTTGAAAGCATCGCCGACCTGAAAGCACGTATCGATGACGACGACCTCGACGTGACCGCCGATACCGTGCTGGTCATGAAAAACGGCGGTCCTGTTGGCGGCCCCGGCATGCCCGAATGGGGCATGCTGCCGATCCCTAAAAAACTGCTCGAACAGGGCGTGCGCGACCTGGTACGCATCTCGGATTCACGCATGAGCGGCACCAGCTACGGCGCCTGCATCCTGCATGTTTCACCGGAAGCTGCGGTGGGCGGCCCCCTGGCGCTGGTACAGACCGGCGACATTATTGAAGTCGATGTAAGCGCGCGCCGCCTCGACCTGATGGTGGATCCCGCCGAGCTTGAGCGCCGCCGCAGCGCCTGGAAGGCACCGACCCCACGCCATACCCATGGCTACGCCTCGCTTTACCGGGCCCATGTCACCCAGGCCGACCAGGGCTGTGACTTCGACTTTATGAACGGCGCTCCCGGCTCGACGCCTGAGCCTGACATCTACTGAGGAGCCCGCCATGAGCGCGATCACCTGCGTACTGGATGCCAGGGCACAGCTGGGGGAATCACCGGTCTGGTGTGCCCGCTCGCAAACCCTGTTCTGGGCGGACCTGCTGGCCCCGGCCATATACAGCCTTGAGCCTGCCAGTGGCGTCACCCGCCACTGGCCGATGCCCCAAACCCTGGGCTCCTTCGGCCTCTGTGAAAGCGGTGGTGCGGTGGTGGCTCTGCGCGGCGGGCTCTATCACTTTGATTTTGAAAACGGGCAGCTGCGTCTGCTCAATGTGCCGGCGGGAGAGCCCAATGCCCAGACCCGTTTCAATGATGGCAAGGTATCGCCGGACGGGCGTTTTTTTGTCGGCACCATGGATGAGCAGCAAAAAAGCCGACCCATAGGCGCGCTCTATCGACTGGACCCCGATGGCAGCAGCCACAGGGTACTGGACGAGCTGATCGTGTCCAACGGACTGGCATGGAGCCCCGACGGCCAAACCCTTTACCACGCCGACACCCGCGCGCACACCATCTGGGCCTGGGACTACAGCCCACTGGATGGCAGCCTCAGTCACAAGCGGCAACTGGTGCGTACCGACAGTGCCGTGCATGGCATGCCCGATGGCGGCGCAACCGATATGGAGGGCTATTACTGGAGCGCCGGTGTCTTTGCCGGCGTACTGAACCGCTGGTCCCCCGATGGCAGGCTCGACCGGCAGGTGGCAGTGCCATGCCCGACCCCGACCATGCCCTGCTTCGGCGGTCCGGACATGAAAACCCTGTATCTCACGTCCCTGAGCACCGGCCTGCAGGCCCAGGCATTGCAGGATTATCCGCAGGCGGGTGGCATCTTCGCCCTGCGTGTCGATGTACCCGGGGTACCCATCGCACAATTCGCCGGGGGCTAGCTCGCCCCGCCCCCGCCCCGCAAGGAGAAGCTCTATGCGCGCGAACCCACTGAGAACCATCTGGCAGTCCGGCGGCTGTGTCATTAACAGCTGGCTATCCCTGCCCAGCAGCTTTGCCGCCGAAACCATGGCGCACCAGGGCTGGGACAGCCTGACCATCGACCTGCAACACGGGGTTATCGACTACCAGAGCGCCGTGCAGATGCTCACGGCCATATCGACCACACAGACAGCGCCCATTGTGCGCGTGCCCTGGCTGGATCCCGGGTTCCTGATGAAAACCCTCGATGCCGGTGCCTATGCCGTTATCTGCCCGATGATCAATACCCGGGCAGATGCCGAACTGCTGGTCAGTGCCACCCGTTACCCGCCCCAGGGCACGCGCAGTTACGGGCCTATCCGGGCCTTTCTCTATGGCGGTGCAGATTACCCGGCACAGGCCAACGACACCATAGTGCGCTTCGCGATGATCGAAACCCTGGAGGCGCTGGAAAACCTGGATGACATTCTATCTGTCGAGGGCCTGGATGCGGTTTACATAGGCCCGGCGGACCTGTCCAGCGCTCTGGGCTGCAAGCCACAATTTGATCCGACCGAACCCGCAGTGGTGGATGCCATTGATCATATTCTGGCCCGCGCCCAGGCCCATGGCGTGATTGCTGGCATCCATAACGGTACGCCCGAATACGCGCAACAGATGATCGACAAGGGTTTCCGGTTTGTCACCATCGGCTCCGATGTGCGCATGCTGGCGGCGGGTTCCAAACAGATTCTCAAACACTTTAATCCGGCGGGCAACGACGCCCCTGCCGTTTATTAACCGCCGCCACGCAAACAGCAACCCTTCCTGCCGTACAGCCCAAAACAAGACCGACCTGGAGACCCGATATGAGCACTGAATACAGCCGCTATCCCAGCCTGCAAGACCGGACTGTCTTTATCACCGGCGGTGCGACCGGCATTGGCGCCTCTATGGTCGAGCACTTTGTCGCCCAGGGGTCCAAAGTCTGCTTTGTCGATATCGATCAGCAAGCTGCCAGCGAACTCTGTGCGCGGCTTGCAGGCACCGGCAGCCGGGATCCGCTGTTCATACCCTGTGACCTGACCGACATAGCCGCACTGCAACAGGCAATCGCGACGGCCAGTGAAACCCTGGGGCCCATCCGTGTGCTGGTCAACAATGCCGCACGGGATACCCGCTATGCGTTCAAGGATATAGACGTAGCCGCCTGGGATGCGATGCAGGCGGTGAATTTGCGCCATGTGTTTTTCGCCTGCCAGGCGGTACACGACGGCATGGCCGCCAGCGGCGGCGGTTCCATCATCAACTTCAGCTCGCCGAGCTTTATGCGCCGCTCGGCCAACATATCCCCCTACGCCACCGCCAAGGCCGGCACGATCGGCCTGACCCGCACCCTGTCCCGCGACCTGGGGCATGCGAATATCAGGGTCAATACGGTATTGCCCGGCTGGGTCATTACGCCACGCCAGAAAGACCTCTGGTGGGATGCCAAACTCGAGCAGGACGTTCTGGCCAATCAAAGCCTGCACCAGAAGCTGGAGCCGGACGATGTATCCCGCATGGTGCTGTTTCTCGCCGCCGACGACAGCAGGATGATCACGGCCCAAACCTATATCGTTGATGGCGGGCTGGTCTGACGTCGTAACACAGAAACTGTATCCAGCGGGTTTCTTTACAGGTTGCGAGCCGGCCTTATACTTAGGCCTTGCCGTTGCCAACCCACCCAATACGGATACCCAGAAGATGCGCACCCTGTATCCCGATCTTCCGACCTACGCCGAGCACCGTCTGCAGGTGGACCAGATCCACAATCTCTATGTGGAAGAGAGCGGCAGCCCGCAGGGCATTCCGGTGCTCTTCGTGCATGGCGGACCCGGTGGCGGCTGCAGCGCAACGCACCGGCGTTTCTTCGATCCGGCCAAGTACCGCATCATCCTGTTTGATCAGCGCGGTTGCGGTCGCTCGCGTCCCCACGCCTCCCTGAAATCCAACACCACCGCGCACCTGGTGGACGATATGGAGCGCATTCGCGTCCTGCTGGGAATCGATCGCTGGCTGCTGTTCGGCGGTTCCTGGGGCTCAACCCTCAGCCTGGTGTACGCCCAGAAGCATCCCGAACGGGTGTGCGGCCTGATCCTGCGGGGGATTTTCCTGTGCCGCGATCAGGATCTGCAGTGGTTTTATCAGCGCGGCGCCAATGCGCTGTTTCCCGACTACTGGGAGCATTTCGAGCAGCCCATACCGCTGTCCGAGCGCGGCGACATGCTGAACGCCTATCATCGCCGCCTGACCGCCGACAACGAAATTGCCCGCATGTCCGCCGCCAAGGCCTGGTCACTCTGGGAGGGGCGCTGCTCAACCCTGGACCCCAACAGCCAGGTGGTGGATCACTGCGCTGACCCCCATGTGGCATTGGCCATGGCCCGCATCGAATGCCACTACTTCGTTAACCAGGCCTTTCTGGAGCCGGACCAAATCCTGCGTGATGCCGCTGTTATTCGCGACATTCCCACTGTCATCGTGCAAGGACGCTACGATGTGGTCTGCCCCCCCGAACAGGCTCATGCACTGCACCAGGCCCTGCCCCAGGCCGAGCTGCACCTGGTGCGCGATGCCGGCCATTCGGCCTTCGAGCCCGGTATCATCAGCAACCTGGTGGAAGCCACCGACGACTTTGCCCGCAGCCTGGCTTGAAGAGCCGGCTCAAGGGGCAAGGGGCAAGGGGCAAGGGGCAAGGGGCAAGACAGTTGAAAACGCCAAGCTCTTAGCGGCAACCGTGTTAGCATGCGCCCTTTTATGCCTTTGATACGGACATTAAGCGATGAAAGCGTTAATACAGCGGGTCAGCAGCGCCCGGGTGATGGTGGGCGAAGAGTGCACGGGCCGCATTGGCGCGGGCATGCTGGTACTGCTGGGAGTCGAACGTGACGATGATCAGGCGGCAGCCGACAAGCTGCTGAGCAAGGTACTGGGTTACCGCATATTCAGCGATGCCGAAGGCAAGATGAACCTCAACCTGCCCCAGTCCGGTGGTGGTTTGCTGGTGGTGTCCCAGTTCACTCTGGTGGCGGATACACGCAAGGGGTTGCGCCCCGGTTTTTCCTCCGGTGCCAGCCCTGAGCTTGGCGAGCAGCTGTACGACTACTTCGTGCAGCAGGCCAGGTCCCGGCACAGGGAGGTGGCCTGCGGTCGTTTTGGCGCCGACATGCAGGTCTCCCTGACCAACGATGGTCCCGTGACCTTCTTGCTCGAAAGCTGAGTCACTGGAGCCCCTGCCTGCGTTTCAGTCCTGCGCAGGTACCGAACGCAGTGCAGCCAGCCCGCCTTCCTTGATATAGAGCTTGCAGCCGGTCTTGCTGGCCATTCGATGCTGGGCACCGGCCGGCAGACGCAACCAGTCATGGCACTGGTAGTGGCCCTGTTCATCGTTAAAACTGCCTTCGATCACCAGTATTTCAACGCCGCCGGGATAGCGACGCAGCGCCGGCAGGGTTTCGGGGCTCCAGCGTTCCAGCCGCATGCTCTCGGCATGCCCCTGTTCCTGGTACAGCACCTTGCGCTGCACGCCGGCTTCGGTCGGCTGCCAGTCCAGCTCCTTGGTCACCACCGAAAAGTGATGCCTGGACCCTGCATACTGGCGCAACTTGACGAACAGCAGGCAACCGTCCTTAGACGAGGGTGCATGTTCAAAACCCACGGGGTTCAGCATGTAGCTGCCCGCCGGCCAGTCCCCTTCCTGGTCTGTAAAAACGCCCGCCAGTACCAGAATTTCTTCACCATCGGGATGGGGGTGCAGCGGAAACTCGGCGCCCGCCGGGTACCGTACCAGGGAGGTCACCTCGCCTCCCTCGGCGCTGCCCACCAGGTGCAGGCGCTTGCGCAGTACCTCGCCACCCGGGCTCGGCAGCCAGGGCTCGGCGTCGGTATTGATATGAACACGCCGGGCCATATCGCCATTGACTGCTATCATGATCGCACCCTCTCGTTTGAGCCCCGTCGGCAAGGAGCCGGTTATGTACCCCGATACTCAGCGCAAGGCCCCCGTCCTGTTATGGTTGCTGGTGTTTGGCACCGTACTGCTCTGGTCAGCCATTGCTCCCAGGGATCGCCTGACCTGGTGGCTGGAAGTCCTGCCAGCGCTGGTGGCCCTGGTCTTGCTGGGCGTCACGCGGCGGCGCTTTCCCCTCACGCCCCTGAATTACGGCCTGATCCTGCTCCATTGCATCATCCTGATGGTGGGGGGGCATTATACATACGCAGAGGTGCCGCTATTCGATCAGATTGCCCAATGGACCGACAGTTCACGTAACAACTACGACAAGGTCGGGCATTTCGCCCAGGGTTTTGTACCCGCCATGGTAGCGCGGGAGCTGCTGTTGCGCCTGCAGGTCATCAACGGGGACGCCTGGCGCGTCTTCCTCATCATCTGCTTCTGCCTGGCCCTGAGCGCCTTTTACGAGCTGATCGAGTGGTGGGTTGCGCTGCTCAGTGATGAAGCCGCCGAGTCATTTCTGGGCACCCAAGGCTATGTCTGGGATACCCAGTCCGACATGCTGCTGGCACTGATCGGTGCCATCTGTGCGCTGGGGCTGTTGCGGCGACGCCATGACCGCCAACTTGCCCGGCTGCAACCAGCGGCCTAGCGCAGTTGCGATAACAGCAGCGCCGTTGCCGCGGTATCAGCAGGCTCGTAACGGGAGTTGAAAGCCGTAAGCCATAAGCTGAAAGCGATAAATCCTAAGCTTAGAGCTTAGAGCTTAGAGCTTAGAGCTTAGAGCTTAGAGCTTAGAGCTTTGGATATTCACTCGTAGGTCCGGCCCTTGTGCCGCAGCCAGCCACCAACGTGGTTTCCCCTTGGATCATGATGCGTCCAGTGCACCACGCCGCCACGATCATTCCACTCGTACTCGCCGTAAAACTCCACTTCATCGCCTTCGCGCAGGCTGTCGATGCGCGGCGCCAGGTCAATGTTGTGGGCGATCAGCAGGGTGCCGCCTGCGGGCAGCGTCAGGATAAAACGCTGGTGCCGGCTACCCTTGAGATCGTCCGCCAGCAGCCGCGATACCCGACCCTGGCCCCGCACCTGCGTATCGCTGCGCTTGCCGGCAATGGCCTGCATCAGGGCCGCATTCGAGACCCCGGAGGGTTCGGCCGCAGGGCCGGTTGGGACACCGCGCTCCAGCGCGCTTAAACCCGCCACCGCCAATACCACCAGCAACAGCCATTTTTTCATGTTTTCACACTCCAGAGATCCCGTTGTTTTCAGCCGTACAGGCTGCGCCAGAAGCATTGACCCGGCGGGTTAATACATGAAACAGGGATGTTTCATCATTGGCCGCAGGCCAATGCGAACCCCATTCCTTCACCCGATAGAATCCAGCACGTACACGCACGTGCGGCCCACTCTTGAAGCGTAAAAAGTGTGGGGTGACTGGCAAATAGGGAGGAAACCTATTTGCCAGCCAGATTAATAGCAGAGCGACATCGATTTAGCCCGTTGCGCCCTGCGCTGAGTAATCGCTGGCCAATCCTCCTGGCAGGTTCTAGGTTAGAGCTTTTAACCCAGTGAAGCCTGCCATGAGCCGAGCCTTTGTCAAAGAAGACAGTGACCAGCCGGAACACCTGCCGGACCGGCCACTGAGCCCGCACCCCAATTACATGACCCCCGAGGGGCATCGCCGGATGCAGGCGCAGCTAAAGCAATGCGAACAGGAAATCTCGGCACTCAAGGCCGGCGCCGACTGGGCCGCCAGCAGCCGGCTGCCGCCGCTGGAGCGGGATCTGCGCTATTTGCGTGCCCGCCTGAAAAGCGCCCAGGTGATTGACGCCGCGGCGCTCGACGCATCCAGGGTCCGTTTTGGCTGCACCGTGCACTTTGTCGACGAGCAAGGCACGCAGCACCGCTTTCGCATTGTTGGCGAAGACGAAGCCGATATCGCCCAGGGGCTGCTCAGCTGGACCTCGCCGCTGGCCAGTGCCCTGCTGGGGCAGGAGCCTGGCGACAGTGTGCGCTGGCAGCGCCCGGCCGGGGAACTGGAAATAGAAATCACCGCGATCGACTGAACGTCGCCGCCGTTTCAGCGCACGGTCACGATCATCTCCTGCCAGAAAGCCTGGGCCAGCTCGCTCAGGGGCAGGTCCTTCAGGCGAATCAGGTAGATCGGCACCTGGCTGCACGAGGTGAAGTTTTCCACCTCCAGCGCCACCAGCTGGCCGGTCTCCAGCTGGGTCTGCACCATCTGCGCCGGCATCCGCGCCCAGCCCAGGCCCGCCACCAGCAGGGCCTTTTTCATCTGGTAATCCCCCACGTACCAGCGCTGCCCGCCCGGGATGACATGCACATGGTCGAACGGCGATACCGATCCCGTATCACTCAGCAGTATATGTGGGCAGGCCCGCAGCTCGGCCTGCGAAAGGATGCGCTCGCCGGCGCCGCTCAGGTAGGTCGGCGCCGCCACCGTCAGCATCTCGATCGCGCCCACACGTACAAACTCGAAGCGTTCGTCCAGCCCGGTATGGGGGCCGATGGCCAGGTCCGCCTTTTCCTTCAGCAGGGACTCCAGCACCCCCGACAGGTGCTGTGTATTGATGCTCAGGCGCATCTGCGGGAAACGCTGGCAGAATCCCCGCACGGTCTCGAGCCATAACGGATAGGCGCACATGGCACTGAGAGACAGCGCCAGCGACGGTGGCGTGCCCTGGGCCAGGTGGTGACCCAGGGTTTCAAGGCTCTGCACCTGCCCCAGCAGCTTGCGGGCCTGCGGGTAAAACGCCTTTCCCGCCGGGGTCAGGGTGGGCCTGTAACTGTCCCGGCTAAACAACTGCAGGTCGAACTCGTCTTCCAGCGCCCGCACCGCCGCGCTCACCGTGGACTGGGTCTTGAATACCTGGTCCGCGGCGGCACGAAAACTGCCCCGCTCCACCACGGCGACAAAGGCTCTGAGCTGCTCGTTGGTCATGTTGTCGATGCTCCGGAAACATAAGCGATAAATACGATCATTATGAGCAAAACATATCGTTATCTTACGTTCATAAACCGGCCTACTCTAGCACCCTGTTCAAGCAACACTACAAGCCTGGGAGCACCCTGCGTTGGATCTGACACTGCTATGCGTACTGGCCGCCGGCCTGGTCACCGGTTTCTCCAAATTTTCCGTCGGCGGCATGGGGCTGCTGATCCTGCCGGTGCTGATGATTGCCATGCCGGGCCCGGAAGCGCTGGCAGTACTGGTGCCCATGTATATCGCCACCGACCTGATGGCCATAACGATGTACCGCCGCGACATCAGCTGGTCGGTACTCATGGCACTGCTGCCGCCCGCGCTGATCGGTGTCGTGCTGGGCACCTGGCTGCTCGGCAGCCTGGATGCCAGTGCCTTCACCCCCCTGCTGGGCGGGCTGATCCTGGCCATGCTGGCGCTGGGGTTCTGGCTGGACCATCGCCCCACCAGCATCATGCGTCACCCGCTGGCAGCCAATATCACCGGTCTTGCCGCCGGTTTTATCAGCATGCTCGCCAATGCCGCCGGCCCGCTGTTCAGCCTGTACCTGCTGGAGCAGCGCCTGTCCAAGGATGCCTACGTCAGCACCCGGGCCTGGGGCTTCATGATCATCAACGGCGCCAAGCTGCCCATGCTCTGGACCCTGGGCCTGATCACCCAGGAAAGCCTGACACTCAGCATCTACGGCCTGCCCGCCCTGGTGCTCGGCGCCAGCATCGGCTACTGGCTGCTGCGCCGCCTGAACATCGCCCAGTTCAAATGGCTGATTCGCATCATGGCGAGCCTGGCCGCCATCAAGCTGTTCGCCTTTAGCTGAGCGCCTGCAGGACGACGACGCCCCGGGAAACAGCCCTATTGGCTATGCTTAACAGTGAAAAAACGCCTGTAGCCAACCCGGACTTTGCCCATGCTGCTGACCGTGGCCCACTTTGATTTTCCCTACCAGGCCCAGATCGCCCGCGCCCAGCTCGAAGCCGAAGGCATCGATGCCTGGGTTGCGGACGAGTTCACCATTGGCATGCAGTGGCTCTACAGCAATGCGCTCGGCGGGGTGCGACTGCAGGTGGAGCCGCAGCAACTGCAACGGGCCCAGGCCATCCTGGCGCAGGACCGCAGCCAGGATGTTGAAGCACAGGAAGGCTCGGAACCGCTGATCTGTCCCTGCTGTGGCAGTAGTCAGACACGCTACAGGCCCATTGGCCGCAGGCTGGCCTTCCTGATGTTTCTGGGGCTGGATTTCCCGCTGTTCCCGGTGCGAAACGCCGTGCATTGCGAGGATTGCGGCAGCCTGAGCCGCCTCTACGACTAACCCTGAACACACCCTGGCGCCGGCCGGGCCGCGCTGTACTATTATCAACAGACGATTCACAGCCAGCCGCATCACACCCATGGCGACCATCAACTTCACCAGCCACCTGCAACGCTATCTCGACTGCCCGCCCCTGACGGTCAGTGCCGCCACGGTGCACGAAGCCCTCAGTGAAGCCTTTGCCGGCAACGTGCGCCTGGCAGGCTATATCCTTGATGATCAGCAGCGGCTGCGCAAAAACGTCGTTATCTTCGTCGATGGCCAGCAGATCCAGGATCGCCGTCACCTTAGCGACCGGCTCGGGCCCAACTCCGAAATCTATATTCTGCAGGCGCTCTCCGGCGGCTGATACCGCACCCACGCGCCTGGATAACACGCACCCAACCACGGGGACAGCAAGATGCAACTCAGAGTCGGCACACGCAAGGGGCTGTTCATTTTCGACCGCACGGGGGCCGGCCAGTGGCAGCCCCAGGCTCCAATCCTGCTCGGTGACCCGGTTACCATGCTGCTGACCGACCCGCGCAGTGGCGACCAGTACGCCGCGCTGAACCTCGGACACTTTGGCGTCAAGCTCTACCGGGCCGAGCCTGGCAGCGATCACTGGATTGAAGTCGGCACCCCGGCTTTCCCCAAAACAGACACCGAAGACGGCCCCGCCGTCGAACAGATCTGGGAGCTCAGTGCCGGCGGCGCCGATCAGCCCGGCACCCTCTGGGCCGGTACCATCCCCGGCGGGCTCTTCAGATCCACTGACCGGGGCGACTCCTGGCAGTTGATCGAATCCCTCTGGGCAAGGCCCGAGCGCGAATTCTGGTTTGGCGGTGGCTACGATGCACCGGGCATCCACTCCATCTGCGTACACCCGCACAACAGCGCCCACCTGACGCTGGCCGTGTCCTGCGGCGGCGTCTGGGAAAGCCTGGACGCGGGGGCAAGCTGGGCGCTCGTCGGCCAGGGTCTGCGCGCCGCCTTTCTGCCACCGGAGCAGGCCTACGAACCCACCAGCCAGGACCCGCACCGCATGGTGCGCTGCGACGGCATGCCCAAGCACCTGTGGATTCAGCACCACAACGGTATTTTCAAATCCAGCGATGGCGGCCATCACTGGTCCGAAATTACCGAGGCAGGCCCCTCGGTGTTCGGCTTCGCCGTGGCGGTACACCCCAAAGACCCCGACTGTGCCTGGTTCGTGCCGGCGGTGAAAGACGAATGCCGCGTGCCGGTAGACGCCCGGCTGGTCGTCACCCATACCCGGGACGGCGGCCAGAGCTTCAGCACGCTCGACAACGGCCTGCCGGCAGAGCCGGCCTACGACCTGGCCTACCGCCACGCCCTGGCCGTGGATGCCAGCGGCAATAGCCTGGCCTTTGGCTCAACCACCGGTGGCCTGTGGATAAGTGAAGACCAGGGCGATCACTGGCACTGCATCTCGCGCCACCTCCCCCCCATTAACATTGTGCAATTCACCCCCTGAGTACTGCCCCGGGGTCCGTTCGCGACGGCACTGGCATCAGATATTCGGGTATCTGGCCCTAACAGTGGGCCCCTGTATCCATAAGAATGGCTGCAACAGTCATGACGCTGCCGTGCTTTTTGGCCAGGTTCCGGATCACCCGGAACGCCGGCCAGGGCGGTGTTGCGCTACAACAAGAACCCCAAACTTCGAGTTACTCGCCCATGAAACAGCTGGTCGCAAACCCCATCGACAGACTCGGTGAGCTGAAACAGCGCTACTTCCCCGGGCTCTGCGTCGCCGTCACCATCGGCATTGCCGCGACCTTCCTCTCCCAGCGCTACGGCGCACCGGCCATGTTGATGGGCCTGTTGCTGGGACTGGCGTTCAACTTTCTCAGTGACGAACCCAGGGTCGTCCCCGGTATCGAACTGGCCGCCAAGACGCTGCTGCGTCTGGGCGTCGCAATGCTGGGGCTGCGCATCACCTTCTCCGATGTACTCACACTCGGCTGGCCACCGCTACTGATGGTGTGCTCCGCGGTACTGCTGACCATCGGTTTTGGTATCGTCATGGCGCGCCTGCTGGGATTCAGCAACCGTTTTGGCACCCTCACCGGCGGCTCTGTCGCCATCTGCGGCGCCTCGGCAGCCATGGCCATCAGCAGCGTGCTGCCGCAGAATGAACAGACCAAGAAAGACACCCTCTTTACCGTGATCAGCGTGACCACCCTGAGCACGGTGGCCATGGTGCTCTACCCCATGATCAGCCACGAACTGGGGCTGACGCCGGCCGAAGCCGGGCTCTTTCTCGGCGGGACCATCCATGATGTCGCCCAGGTGGTGGGCGCCGGTTACAGCGTGTCGTCCGAAGTCGGTGACCTGAGCACCTTCGTCAAGCTGCTGCGCGTGGCCATGCTGGTGCCCATCGTGCTGGTGATCGGTGTGGTGATTCGCCGTGCCATGGCCAGCCGTGGGGAAGTGGGCGGCGGCAGTGTCGGCGTACCGGGATTCCTGATCGGCTTTGTGGTGCTGTTCACGCTCAACAGCCTGGGCTGGATGCCGCAGGTGATCGTTGAACCCATGGCCGACAGCGCCTCCTGGCTGCTGCTTACCGCCATTGCAGCGCTGGGCGTGCGCACCTCGCTGAAGGAAATCCTCACCGTGGGCCTGAAACCAGTCCTGCTGGTGGTCAGCGAGACCATCTTCATCGTGCTGCTGGTGCTGGGCTTTATTACCCTGACCTGATATTCCCCGGGAGACGCGCCCGCGCCTCCCGCCTGTTTCCAGGCCTGTACTCCGCCCGCCTGGCACACCCGCCGCTGCGGTCGGGTTTTGCCACCCAGCACCAGTCCAATCGCTACCTCGCATCAGCGGGAGATTCCTTGGCTGCAATCCGGCTTCAAAGTAAGATAGCCACCTTTTGCAAGGTGACGACACGCCATGGCTGAAAAGCTGTTTGAACGCCTGATGTATGCAACCCGCTGGTTGCTCGCCCCCATCTATATCGGCTTGAGCCTGACGCTGATCGCCCTGGGCATCAAGTTTTTCCAGGAAATCTTTCACCTCCTTCCCCATGTCATGGACGTCTCGGAAACCGACATGGTACTGGTGGTTTTGTCGCTGATCGACATTGCCCTGGTGGGTGGCCTGATTGTCATGGTGATGTTTACCAGCTACGAGAATTTTGTATCCCGGCTGGATATCGATGAGAATTCGGAAAAGCTCGGCTGGCTGGGTACGCTCGACACCAACTCCCTGAAAAACAAGGTAGCGGCCTCCATCGTGGCCATATCATCCATTCATCTGCTGAAAATTTTCATGAATGCAGAGAACATCGAGAGCGACAAGCTGCTCTGGTACGTCGCCATTCACCTGACTTTCGTCCTGTCGGCGTTCGCCATGGGCATACTGGACAAGCTGACCAAAAAGCCCGCGCACTGATCTCCGTACCCTGTGTTCGAGAATACCCAGGCCCCGCAGAACCGGGGCCTGGGTCTTGAATAGAGGCGTCAGGCGCCGGATTTTACCCGCCGGACTATTTCCGTGGCCAACAGGTCGGACGCATCATAAACCGGCAACGCGGACGCCAGCTTGTCACCGATAACGGAAAGCTCCGTACAGGCCACCAGCAGGCATTGCGCCCCCTGTGCTTGCAGCTCCTGGGCTGCGGCGTTGTATTGCTCGATCTGTGCATCCGTGCTGCGTCCTGCCTTGACGTCCCGTATCAGCTGCATCACGGAGTCCTGCCGGTCCGCCTGGGGATACACGATCTCGATGCCCACCGCTTCACACCAGGGCTCGTACAGCTTGATCATCCGCAGCGCGCTGGATGCCAGCAGGCCCACCTTTTTAAGCTCGGGTTGGCGAGCATGGATCGTTTCTGTCGCCAGCTGAATCAGGTTAATCACCGGGACCGATACCGAGGCGGCGACTTCCTCGTAGTAGTGATGTGCCGTATTGCAGGGGATGACCAGAAAGTCCGCCCCCTGCTGCTCCAGCCCCCGGGCCATCCCCGCCATGCAGGGCCCCGGGCTGATGCCCGTGCCCTCGATCAGCGCCTTGATGCGCGATGGCACCTTGGGGTTGTTGTCCACCAGCATGTGAATATGATCGGCGTCGTCTTCGACCGTCGTCGCCTCGATCACGCGCTGCATAAGGTCAACCGTAGCTTCAGGCCCCATGCCACCGATGATACCGACAATTTTTTCGTTCATTCCAGTACCGCCTTCATATAAACCTTATCAGGATCTAAAAACCAATCTAACGATGTTTCCAGCTAATAACCAAGAATCGATGGCAACCACAGCGATATCTCAGGCACAAACGCCAGCAGTACGACTATAAGAATTTCGACCGCCACAAAAGGTAGCGCCTTGACCGATATTTCCTCAATCGAGACCTTGGCAATACTCGACCCGATAAACATGTTCTCACCCAGGGGTGGTGTAGAGAACCCGATTTCGCAGCAACAAACCAGAATGATGCCAAAGTGAATGGGATCGACACCCAAACTGACCATAACCGGCAGTAAAACAGGCGTGACAATCATGATCGTTGCCAGTGTTTCCAGGAACATGCCGACAAATATCAGGAATGCAATAACGATAATCCAGATCAGCGACAGGCTTCCTGTCAACTCAAGCAGCGAACTGGCAATGAGTGTCGGAATATCATTCTCGACCAGAATACGACCGAATGCCGTAGCAGCAAACATGACAATCAGTACCCGGCCCGTTAGCCAGGTCGTCGCGTTCAGGGACTCCTTGAAGCCATCCCAGCGCAATTCCTTGTGAATGAAAAAGCCGACAAACAGGGTGTAAAAAACGGATACGACGGCGGCTTCTGTAGGCGTAAAGAGGCCGGAATAGATCCCGCCCAGTATGACGACTGGCGCCATGATCGCCCAGATGCCTTCCCTGCAGGCCTTGCGCAACGTGCCCGGCGGATGTGCCTCAGCGGCCCCGTAACCATTGCGACGGCTGATCATGTAGTTGGCAATCATCAAGCCACCGGCGAGTAGTATTCCCGGGAAAATGCCCGCAAGAAAAAGCTTGGTAATGGATTCGCTGGCGGTGACACCGTAGATCACCATCGGGATGCTCGGTGGAATAACAACGCCCAAGCCACCCGAGGAGGCGGTTAGCGCTGCCGAGTAGCTCTTGCTGTAACCGCGGTTCACCATTGCCGGAATCATCAGCATGCCTACGGCAGCCGTGGTTGCAGGGCCCGAGCCCGATATGGCGCCAAAGAACATGCTTGCCAGTATTGCCGAGAAACCCAGCCCGCCGGCCATGGGCCCGGCAAGCACTTCTGCGATATGCACCAGTCGCCGAGAGATGCCTGCACTCTGCATCAGAGCGCCGGACAAAATAAATGCCGGCAACGCCATGATCGGAAAGGAGTCAACCGCGTTCCAGGCGATTTGTACCATGGAGACAAAGTCATCACCCGCTGCCAGATATACTGTCATCGCAGAAGCGCCGAGCGCAACCACGATAGGTGCTCCAATAAACAACAGGAATGCGAACATACCGAACAATATAAAGGGAGCTGTCATAATTATTCCTTAACTGGCGTGTACTAATCAGCCCTTGGATGCACTGGATATAGTTGATGGTTCATCATACACAGGTGTTCTTTCTACCTTCAGCTCAGACGCCAGCTGCTCCAGGTCAGGCTCGTCAACGTCGTCGAACTTGACACCCTTGACCAGCTTCAGATAGTTAACCTGAATAATGCGTATGGAAGTCAATGTAAACGATATGGGAAATATCATATACAAGAACGCCATTGACCAGTCCAGAGCTGGAGAGTAAAAAGTAAACTCCATCATCGACTCGATTACTTCGATGCTTTTTATAGTCATAAGCGTATTGAATACAATCCAGAACATGTCGGCAAAACATTCAATGCTATTTCTTACTTTTTCTGGCATCTTGCGCAGATGAAAAGTTACTCTGTTATGCGCCGAAACCCGCGCTGCATATGAGGCACCGAGGAAAACAAACCAGACAAATGCAAACCGGGCCAGCTCTTCACTCCACGGAATGCCATAGTTAAAAAACACTCGCAGAATAACCTGAAAAAACAAAAGTATAACAAAGGCACTCAGGAGCAGCTGACACAGATAATTCTCAGCGTGATCCAGCAGCCCAATGACCCTACTCTTCATAATAAAACCCCACCTAACACAGCTGCTGGAATAATATAGTGACAAAAAAATGCTGCCTGCCAATATAATCAGCAGACAGCCAAGCCGTGAATCAATTGATCTGTTCTAGGACTTTGTCAAAATTATCCTTTCCACCAATGGAGTCGTAAAACTTGGGCCAAACTTTTTCCCTCGCGAGCTCGATCCACTTTTCCTCATCTTCAAGTTCGAAGACTTCCATGCCGTTCGCAACCAGGTTATCCCGGGCTTTGCCCGCTTCCAGGACCTGGAACATCAAGGCATACTGCTGTGCCTCAAGGCCGGCACGGGTCAGGATACTGCGCTCTTCGTCGCTCATTTTTGCAAAGGTCTTGTTGCCGATCAGCAAGGGCTGTAGAGAATACATATGATGTACTTCTGTCAGGTAATCCTGCACCTCATAAAATTTCATCGTGTTATTAACGATATAAGGATTATCCTGACCGTCTACAACACCTTGCTGCAACGCAGTAAAGGTTTCAGACCAGGCCATTGGAATCGGGTTTGCACCCCAGGCTTCCCAGGTAGCCAGCATGATAGGATCCTGAGGAATCCGTACCTTCAAACCCTGAACGTCACTCAGGTTCTTCACAGGCTGCTTGGAGTTGGTCAAGTAGCGAAAGTTGGAGTACGTCCAACCCAGTATATTCACACCTACCTTTTCCTGAGCAATCTTGTTCCAACGGTCACCGAGTTCGCCCGTTGTCAGCTTCACTGCATCTGAATGATTTTTCATCAGATAAGGCATGGTCAGTACACCCAGCTCTTTAGAGAACGGAGTAATATTGCCAATTGCAACCGAAGCCACATCCAGCGACCCAAGCCTGGTGTTCTGCACCATCTCGGTCTCTCCACCGAGAGCGCCGTTGGGGTAGAGCGTTACCTTGATGTCGCCATTCGAATAATACTCGACCAGTTCCTTGAAGCGGCTCGCCAAGGCCCCCTGATCAGATTCGAGGGGATCGCCCAAACCCAGTTTCAGGGTTTTAGCCTCTGCCATGACCGGAAGAGCCGCCGTCACAACAACCGAGGAGACTGCGAGAGCCTGAGCTAGTTTCTTTACACTAAACATGATTCACCTTTTTTGATTACAATAAGTCAAGGTGGCAATAATTAATTTGACTATCGTTATTTTTCTTTGATGGTTGCTGTTTCTTTCAGCCAGATAAATATCTGGCTATTAACCTGCCTGAAAATAGGTTCCCTCCCTATTTTCCAGTCACCCGACATACTCTCTAGCGCAAAGAATGGGCGCAAGTACGTGGACGTGCTGATTTCTATTGGGTGAAGAGATGGGGTTCGCATTGGACCATCCGTTTAAATGGAAGGCCCAATGATGAAACATCCCTGTTTCATGTATTAACCCGCCGGGTTAATATGCGCTGTCTCGCTCAGCACTTCCGATATCACCGTAGCGATCACTACGCAGTCCTCAACGTTGAATGTTAAGGGCAAGCGAATATCACACATGGTCGAAAGCACTTTTTCAGTAGCCGGCAGTGCCGGCGCATCACCCAGGTAACGCCAGCTGTCAAAGCGGCTGGTATAGCCTTTGGGGTCGGCATCACCGAACCATTTGATCTGCACACCCTGCTCTTCACAGCGACGAATGAAGCGGGCAAAGGCCTCGGCGCTCAGTTCAGGCAGCGAAAACTGCAAAGAGCTGCCGACGAAATATTCCGCCTCGGGGCGCAGTGGTACACGCACACCCTCAATCGCTCGCAGACCCTTCTCCAATGCACAATAGAGTTCATTCCAGCGATCGCACTGACGATCCAGATCACTCAGTTGCGGACGCAGGATCGCGGCACGCAGGTTATCCATTCGGCCACTGTAGTTGGGTGTTTCGAAACGAATCTTCGCAAACACCTCAGGGGCAGGACCCACGGTATGACGGTCGTAAAGCATATAGGAGCCAGAGTGCATGATGGCACGGGCCATCACTTCCTCGTCGTCGGTAATCAGCAGACCACCCTCACCGGAGTTGATGTGCTTATAGGTCTGGGTACTGAAGCAGCCGACCTTGCCGAAGGTGCCGCTTCTGCGCCCGTTCCAGGTGGCACCCATGGTGTGAGCGCAGTCTTCTATAACACTAACACCGTGGCGATCACAGATTTCCATCAACCTGTCCATGTCCACCAGGTGTCCACGCATGTGCGACAGCATCAGGTAATGCACGTCGTCAGCCGCGGCCTTGGCTTCCAGATCAACCAGATCAATGGTGAAATCGTCGGTGGTTTCAACCAGTACGGGGATAGCCCCGGCATTATGGATGGCCCCGGGTACCGGAGCCAGAGTGAAGGCGTTGCACAGGACCTTGTCGCCCGAGTTAACCCCGATCGAGCGCATGGCAATGTGCAGAGCATAACCACCAGAGGCGCAGGCCAGACAGAACCGGCTGCCATTGTAGGCCGCAAACTCCTGCTCCAGCAGTACGGTTTCTGTCAACTCGTCGCCCAGGGCGTTGTAGCGGTGCAGGCGACCGCTGCGCATCACCTCAACCGCACGCTCGATGCCCGCTTCGGGAATCGGCTCCTGCTGAGTAAACGATTTGGTAAATTTAGTCATGTCACTCTTCCTATTAACCCAACGCCATTTTCAATCGTGCCAGACCGCAGTAACCACGCGGCCTCTGAGGTTGGGTGAGCAGATGTAAATCCCACCACCTTAATAATACCGGGGCCAGTTTCCTGCTCGCTTTTGGATCAGCAGTAACGCTTCTGATCGTACACTTCGAAATCCCACTCGGTTTCGGGATAGTACTTGCGCAGGCGCCAGTCGCAGGCACGGGCGTGGCCTTCCATCCCTTCGGTGCGGGAAATGCGCGAGCCGGCGCCACTGAATACCAGGTTTGCCGCTTCATCAAGCTCCTGATAAGTCAGGACCTTCATGAATTTCTGTACGTTCAAGCCACCGCTATAGCGTGCGGCCTTCTTGGTCGGCAGGATATGGTTGGTACCCGAGCACTTGTCGCCGTGGGACACGGTGCTGCCTTCACCCAGGAACAGGGAGCCGTAGTTTTTGAGCTCCGCTTTCCACCATTCAAGATCTTCAGCCAGTATCTGCAGATGCTCACAGGCGTACTCATCACTGATCTGAACGACTTCGTCGCGGTTCTCGCCCAGGATCACAACACCATGATCGCGCCATGCGGCTTCGCACACATCGGCGTTGGGCATGTCGGCGATAACCTTGGGCATGATTTCGAGCACTTTCTCGCCAATCTCGCGGCTGTCGGTAAATAGCCAGACCGGAGAGTTGGTGCCATGTTCAGCCTGGGAAACAAGGTCGACGGCGATGGTCATCGGGTCCGCGGTCTTGTCGGCGATGATGGCAGACTCGGTGGGGCCGGCGAAAACATCGATCCCTACCTCACCGAACAGCATGCGCTTGGCTTCAGCAACATAGGCATTACCCGGGCCTACCAGAATATCGGCAGGCTTGCCGCTGTACAGGCCCATGGCCATGGAAGCCACCGCATGGACACCGCCCATTTCCAGGATCACATCGGCGCCGGCAACGTGCATTGCGTAGGCAACAGCCGGGTTGATGCTGTCACCGCGTGGCGGGGAGCAGGCAACGATAAAGGGCACACCTGCCGCCTTGGCGGTTGCAACACTCATGATGGCGGATGCCGCGTGGGCATAACGGCCACCGGGTACGTAGCAGCCGGCACACTGCACGGGCAGAACCTGCTGTCCCAGGCGCACGCCTTCCTCGGTTTCAATTTCGAAGGACTTGAGGCTGTCGCGCTGCGCTTCGGCAAAACGCTTTACCTGGCGATGTGCAAAATCGATATCATCCTTAACGCGTTGCGGCACCTGTGCGATCAGGGCCATCTTTTTCTCTTCAGACAGGACAAACTCGCCCTGCCAGTTATCGAACTGACTGGCATATTCGCGAACTGCGGTCTCGCCGTTACGCCGAATATTGGCCAGCATGTCTTTTACGACTGCCTGGATACGCTCATTTTCCTGCTCTACTTCCGACTCCAGAGCGGCGCGCTTTAGATATTCCATTGTACTTACCTCAATTAAATCAGATTTCTTTGATCTTCAACTAAACGAAATAAAACCGAGCACCAGCAGCATGATAAAAATTGTTTCACTGACCACCAGTAGCACCGGCTTGATGCCCACGGTGAGGATTTCCTTCAGCGAGGTTCGTACCCCCAGTGCAGCAATCGCGGTAAGCAGCAGCCAGGAGGCGCTGTCGGCCATGGGTTCAACGATCATCTGCGGCATCCAGCCCAGGCTGTTCAGCGTGAACAGCACCACAAAGCCGATCAGGAAGCCCGGTACGCCGACACTGCCGCCGCCCACTTCGCCGCGGCTGGCCATGGAGCGGCGAATCACCACACCGATCACCAGCACGATGGGCACCAGCATGGCCACGCGCAGCAGCTTGACAAAGGTACTCAGGTCACCGACTTCGGACGACACGCTGTAACCGGCACCCACCACCTGGGCCACGTCGTGGATGGTCCCGCCCAGAAAGAGCCCGGCTTCGGCCGGTGTCAGTCCCAACTCGTGGCTGATCATGGGGTAAAGCACCATGGCCACCGTGCTCAGCGTCGTAACGCTGATCACGGTAAAGAGGGTGTCTTTCTTGGTCTGTTCGTTCTGCGGTAGCACGCTGCTGATCGCCATGGCCGCCGAGGCGCCACAGATGGCAACCGAGCCACCGGTGAGGGTACCAAAGCGGTTGCCAAAGCCCAGCAGGCGCGCCATAACGATACCGAAACCGATGGTCAGCAGTACCGCGGAGCACACCATCAGCAGTGGCGGCCAGCCGAGGGTGAGTACATCGGAGAAGGTGATGCGCAGGCCCAGCATTGCGACGCCCAGACGCAGCAGCGTCTTGGCGGCCAGTTCAATACCGGGCACCACGCGGGGCTCGTCACTGAGAAAGTTGAATGCCAGCCCCAGCAGTAACCCCATCAGCATGGCCGGTGCGCCGTAACGCTGCGCCAGGAAGGTCGCTGCTATGCCGATAGTCACGGCAACGCAGAGTCCCGGAAAGTAGCGCTGTTTCAGCTCACTGAGCCGCTCGATGGGATGTTCTGCCAGTGCTTTCATTAACTTTCTCGTCGCCGTGGATCAGTCGTATTTCGGGAAGTCGAACGCGGTGCGGTAGCCGAACAGCGCCTGGCTGCCACCGGTATGCAGGAACACGACGTTGTCGTCCTTACCGAAGTGACCCTTGCGCACCAGGTCGATCAGACCGGCCGCGCCCTTGCCGGAGTAAACCGGGTCCAGCAGAATGCCTTCGTGACGGGCGAACAGTTCGATGGCTTCCAGGGTGCTGGCCGCCGGCAGGCCGTAGCCTTCACCCACGTAGTCGCAGTTGGCGACAACATCTTCACGCTTGACCGCACCCGGAATGCCGAGTTTTTCGCAGGTCCGCTCAGCCAGGCGGAACACGTTGGTTTCCTGCTGTTCACGGGGCACGCGCACACCGATACCCAGGACCGGAATCTGGCTGTTGCTGCCGCTGAAACCGGTAACCAGGCCTGCCTGGGTGCCGGCCGATCCAGTGCCGTGAACCACGGAGTCGATACGCAGCCCGGCAGTGTTGGCCTGGTTCAGCAGTTCCAGTGCGCAGTTCACGTAACCCAGGGCGCCGATTTCGTTGGAGCCGCCACCGGGAACGACATAAGGCTTCTTGCCTTCAGCACGCAGCTTGGTGGCCAGCTCTTCCATGGCGGCGTTCATGTCGGTGCCGGCGGGGAACTTGGTCAGGGGCGCGTCCATCAGCTGATCCAGCATGACGTTACCGTTGTAGTTGTAATCCACTTCCTTGGAACCGGTACGGTCTTCCAGCAGGATGTGGCATTTCATGCCGAGTTTGGCAGCCGCTGCAACGGTCTGGCGGGCATGGTTCGACTGGGTCGCACCCTGGGTGATGATGGTATCGGCGCCCTGCTCCACGGCATCGGCCATCAGGAACTCCAGTTTGCGCGTCTTGTTACCGCCACCGGCAAGACCGGTGCAGTCGTCACGCTTGATCCACAGGTTGGGGCCGCCCAGTGCCTTGGAGAGATTGGTCAGCGGCTCCAGGGGAGTCGGCAGGTGAGCGAAGTTGATACGGGGAAAACGGGCCAGATGCATGTGTAACTCCTGAAAGCGACTGTGTTGTTGATATCTTCCGATACTAGGGACAAGACCCGATGCGCGACCAATGCTATATTGGCCCAGACCGGTTACTTTTCGGCATAGGTGCCGTAATCAATGGGCTACAGAGGGGTTTTATGGAAATAAAGTGGCTCAAGGATATCGTTGCACTGTCCGAGAACGGCAGTTTTTCGAAGGCCGCCGAAGCACGCTTCGTGACTCAGCCGGCGTTCAGCCGACGCATTCGCTCACTGGAAAACTGGCTGGGGGTGCGCCTGATCGACCGCAATCGCTACCCGACGACGCTCACGCCGGAAGGACTCGAGTTTGTGGACGAAGCAAGGCGCATGATTGCCGATACCTATGCCACCCGGGATCGACTGCGCCTGCGTGAAGAGCAGCATCAGACCCTGCAGTTTTTTGCCCAGCACTCCCTGGCGGTGTCGTTTTTTCCGTCCTGGATTCGAAACATCGAGTCGCTGGTCAATGACAGCCTGGTGCGGCTCGAGGCCGGCAACCTGCACGACATGATCGAAGCCTTCCACGCCGGCATGGGGGATTTTCTGCTGAGCTTCGCCTCGCCGGTGACACTGGATCAACTCGAGCGCGATGATATCGAGTCCATGCAAGTGGGTACCGACCGCCTGATACCGGTCACAGCAGTCGATGACGCGGGGCAGCCCCGGCACAACCTGAGCCCGGACACCGCCATGAAACTGCTGGCCTACCCGGACGACTCCTTTCTCGGTGAGCTGGTAAAACGCGAATGCCTGTCGCAACTGCCTGCCGGAATGACCTACAGGCCCATCTTCGAAAGCGCGCTGGCAGAGGGACTCAAGGCCCTGGTGCTGCAGGGACAGGGCATGGCGTGGCTACCGGCCAGCCTGATACGCCACGAGCTGGAACATGGGCTGCTGTGCAGCCTGGAGGCTCCGCTGCCCATCCTGGATCTGAAAATACTGCTGTATCGCTTTAAAAATACACGTACACCGGAAGCCGACAGGTTCTGGAACTATATTCTCGAACTCTACAACCTGGGCTATTCCTGAGCGTTATCGACGAAGTGCTGGCGAATAAAATCGATGAACTGCTGTTGTACCGGGGTTACCGCCCCTCGCAACCAAACCATATCGGTCGGTATCTCTTCGTCAACATCGTCGAGTTCCAAAATCACTGTGCCCTTGCGGTAATAATTGCGCATACTTTCAACATGTACGGTGATACCCAGATTAGCCTCGATAAAACCAAAGATGCCCTCACTGTTATAGGCTTCCTGAACAACCCTTGGCAGGAATCCCCGGCGCAGGCAGATCGACTGCAGGTGGAGATGAAAATGACGCCAGCCGGTGGCAAGTCCCATCACAAATGGTTCTTCGCGCAGCTCCTCCAGGCGCACCGATGCACGTGGCGCCAACGGATGCTGGCTCGAGACCACCGCCACCAATCGATCACGTTGCACTGTCACGCTGTCCAGATCATGCTCGCCGACCGGCCCGGTCACGAAACCGAAATCCAGCTTGGACGCAGCCAGACTCTCAATCTGCTGGTAGGTGAAACCGTGTGACAGCTGCAACTGAATTGACGGATAGGCTTTGCGAAAGGCATCGAGAATAGTCGGCAAGCGACCGGTAATGGCAAAGTCGGTATAGCCGATGTGCAAATGCCCGACCTCGCCACCAAATACCCGCTGAGCCTGCCTGCCGGTTTCCTCCAGCAGCTCCAGCGTCTGATAGGCCCCTTCGAGAAAGGTCTGCCCCTGTGCCGTTAGCCGTACCTGTCGGCTCGAGCGCTCCAGCAGTTGCAGGTCAAGGATGTCCTCAAGCTGCTTGATCGACCGGCTCAGCGCAGGCTGGGCCAGGTTCAGCCGGTTGGCTGCGCCCCGGAAACTTAGCTCTTCTGCCACCGCAATGAAATATCTCAGGTGGCGGAGCTCGTATCTGATTGCCATCATCTATTACTCGAAGGTATCGATTGATAGTGCATTGATATTATACAAGTCAAACGGGATGGCATAGTCTCAAGTTGTCAAGCATCTCTGATTCGCCAAAAACCATGACCTAACAACAACCGTATCCGGAGAACTCCACGATGAACACACTGCTTAAGTCACTCGGCGTGACACTGGGGCTGAGTACTGCAGCCATTACTGCCAGCAATGCACTGGCGGCAGATGTCACATTGAATCTTGGTTATGCCGCTGCCGAAGGCAGCTCCTACTCGATTCTGGCCGATAAATTCGAGGAGTTGACGGAGAAATACTCCAACGGCAGCATCGATGTGAAAGTCCGTTGCTGCACACAGCTTGCGACCGAAGATGAGGCATTCAAGTCGATGCAACTTGGCATCGTTGATATGTATATCATTACCAACAACAACATATCGCCGCACTTCCCGCTGATGGATGCCTTTGTACTGCCGTATATTTTCCAGAGCGCGGAACACACCCGAAAGGTCATTCAAGGCCCCGTTGGCGAGGCCTTCGCCAACAAGCTGCAGCAGGATAGCGGCGTTCACCTGCTTACATTCGGCCATGTAGGGCACCGCGACTTTTACAATACCGAACGCCCTATCAACAGTTTCGAGGATATGGCAGGAATAAAGGTACGCGTACCCAAAAACGAAGTCATGATAAAAACCTTTGATGCCTTTGGTGCTGCGCCGCTTCCCCTGTCCTGGTCCGATACACCGACGGCCTTGCAGACCGGAACCGTGCAGGGAGCAGACAACGGTACATCCTTTATCAAGTCTCAGAAGTTTTATGAGTTCGTGCCCAACCTGGCCATTCTGGAGCATTTCTCCTATTTTTCGCCTCTGTTCGCCAGCTCAAGGGCTATCGGCAAACTGGACGACGAACAGAAGAAAGCGCTCTTCAAGGCCGCCCAGGAAGCTGGCGAATATCAAAGCACAGTGATGGCGAAGGATATTGCTGAAACCCGAGCATTCCTGGCCGAGAATGGCATGCAGGTGACATATCCCGATAAAGCGGGCTTCATCGCAGCCTCTCTTCGGGTGCAGGATGAAGTCGCCGCAGAAAAAGACGATGCATTCAGGACACTGATCAGCGACATCCGCGCCGCCGCGCAATAACCTGTTCGCCACCCCGGGCAGCTTGATATACAAGCTCGCCCGGGAAGGGCCTGGGAGGCTGTCCGACAACACTCAACCTACTGCGAACCACCTGAGTTTGGCTGATTTTCGTGCTGTTTGGCGTTAAATAGAACCACTATTTGCCTTAAAACATCGCAAAAATCAGCCCAAATCAGCCGGCTCTCGCTACGGTCAGCATTCTCGGACAGCCTCCTAGCTGTTTAATGTTACTAAACTATAGTGCGGCAACCGGTCACCACCGTGAAATATCGGGTGACAACACGGCATTATAGGGGGAGGCCATGTTGCGAAAATACCTTGCGCTTATCGAAAACCACTTCGAAGAAGTAATATGCGGTTTATGCCTGACCCTGATGGCTGGCTGCATCATGACCCAGGTACTGTTGCGTTTCCTGTTTTCCAGCGCGGCCCCTTGGGCGGAAGAGCTCGCGGTATACTGCATGATCTATGCGGTGTATATCGGCGCTTCAATGGCCATCAAGGAACGCGCACATATCAGAATTCTTCTACTGGTAAACCGTTTTCCTAAAAACATCCGGCTTGTATCTATTTTATTGGCAGACATACTCTGGCTTGGTTTCCTTGTTCTTATGATCATCCAGACCAGCATTTACATGCAGCTTTTATTCAGCACGACCTTTATTTCACCGGGCCTTGGCATCGATCAAAAATGGTTGCAACTGGTAGTGCCCATTAGTCTCGTACTGATGGTATTGAGAATGGCTCAGGTTTACTACCGTTGGTGGCATAACGATAATCAGGAGTTGCCCTTATGAACGGCCCAACAGCAATGGCACTGGTTTTCGTTTTTACGATGCTTATCGGGGTCCCGATACCCTTTGCCGCCGGACTCGCGACTGTTGCCGGTATCTGGATCGCCGACATTCCGTTAACACTGCTCGCTCAATCGGCCTACACCGCCTTTGATGCGTTCCCGCTGACCACGATACCCATGTTTGTATTGGCCGGCGCACTCATGGAAAAAGGCGGCATGTCTGAGCACCTGATCAGCATCGCCCGCAGGCTGGTTGGCGCCTACAAAGGCGGCATCGGACTGGTAACCGTGGTCTCCTGCATGTTTTTCGCGGCGCTCTCAGGCTCCGGTCCCGCCACCACGGCAGCGATCGGCTCGATTACCATCCCGGCGATGCTGAAGGAAAATTACAAGGCCCGCTTTGCTGGCGCCATTACCGCCGCGGCCGGTGCCCTGGGCAGCATGATTCCACCGAGCAACCTGCTGATCATCTATGGTCTTGTCGCCGAGCAGTCCATTCCTCGACTGTTTCTGGCCGGTATCGTTCCGGGGCTGACACTGGGTGTGCTGTTGATGCTCGTGACCTACCTGATCGCCCGGAAAAACAACTATGGCGGTACCGGCGAGCCCTTCTCCTGGCGGCCGTTGATGGGAGCCATCTGGGAAGGAAAGTGGGCCATTGGAGCACCTGTTCTGATTCTGGGCGGTATCTATGCCGGCATATTCACCCCATCAGAAGCCGCTGCGGTGGCCGTGTTTTATGCGCTTTTTGTTGGTTTGGTGATCTACCGTCAATTAACGGTCAAAGACATTTTCCATGCGATCCGCTTTACGGCGCTGATGATCGGTTCGGTACTGTTTATCCTGGGCGTAACCAAGGCCTTTGGCCAACTGGTAACCCTCTACGATATCCCTGAATCAGTATCATTTTTGTTCGGGGCCTTCAGTGAGCATCCCTGGCTGGTGCTGCTTCTGATCGCGGTTTTCTATATTTTTGTCGGCATGTGGCTTGAATCCATTCCGCAGATAATTATTTTTACCGCTGTATTTCTTCCTCTGGTCACCTCCCTCGGCGTGGATCCGATACTGTTCGGAATCTTTACCGTGGTTGCCTGTGAGGTCGGGTTCCTGACTCCGCCAATTGGTGTCAATCTTTTTGTGGCATCAAAGATAGCCCGTACTTCGGTCGAGCAGGTTTCTATTGGGGTACTCCCCATGCTGATACCTTATTTCGTTGTGATTGTTCTGCTCGTATTCTTTGAAGACTGGGTGTTATTCCTTCCCAACCTGGCATTCGGAATCAGCAGTCACTAATCGGAGCATAAAATGTTTGATATTATTATTGCTAACGGGCTACTGGTTGACGGCACTGGAAAGCCGGCGACAAAACAGGACCTTGGTATCAATGGCGAGCGAATTACTGCCATCGGTGACCTTGCCGCTGCCCAAGCGGAAATCAGAATTGATGCCGACGGCCAGATCGTCAGTCCAGGCTTCATCGACATTCACACTCATTCCGACTTCAGCCTGCTGGTCAATGGCAAAGCCGAAAGTCAGATTCACCAGGGCGTAACTCTGGAAGTGGTTGGCAACTGTGGTCATAGCTGCGCGCCCTGTCCCAAGTGTGACGAACTCAAAGGATCTATTTTCGGCTATCAGTCAGATATTGATATCAGCTGGAATACTTTCGACGAGTACCTGACTGTGCTCGGCGAACAGCCCCTGGGCGTCAATGTTGCAGCCTACGTGGGGCATGGCACTCTGAGAATCGCGGCGATGGACGGGAAAAATATCAACCGCCCCGCGTCCCCGGTCGAAATAAAAGAAATGGAGCGCCTGCTGGCAGCATCGCTCGAAGAAGGCGCTATCGGCTTCTCTACCGGGCTGGAGTATTCTCCCGGAAGCTCCGCACCCACTAGTGAAATTACGCAACTGTGCCGTGTACTGCAACGATACGACCGACTGTATGCCACCCACGTTCGCAATCGCGATATTTATTATGAACAGGGCTTCGGTGAAGCCCTGGCAGTTGCGCGCAATGCCGGTGTTCGTTTACAGATTTCACACATTGCCCCGAAATTTGGTGCACCCGCCCATGCAATGGAGCATACGTTGCAGATGATTGACTGGGCGCGCCATGATGGGGTCAATGTCGCTTTTGATATCATCCCGCACAACTGGGGCCCTACAACCATGTCGTCAGTACTGCCAACCTGGGCATTCGACGGTGGCGTTACCAAAATACTGGAGCGGCTGGCAAACCCCGGACTACGGGCCGCATTAAAAGACAACCCAAACCCTATCTGGCAAATGATCCCGGCTGGCCGCTGGGATCTGATCATCCTGTTTCAGTGCGAACAGAATGCGGACCTGAATGGTCTTACTATCGCCGAGATAGCAGCCAAACGTCGTCAGAAGGACCCTCATGACACCGTGCTTGATCTCCTGCTGGAAGAAGGCGAGGGCATGTTTAATGTCACCTGGGCCGCCAACAACTTCGCAGAGTCCGATAACCGGCTCTGCGTCAGTCAATCCGAATGCGGCATCATTTCTGACACCATAACGCTGGCGCCCTATGGCGCCCTGGGCAAGAAGCGGTGGTCGCCGAGCACTTACGGCTGGGCTTCACGCTTTGTTGAACACTACTATCGAGAGGAAAAATTAATAACGCTCGAAGATGCCATTCGTCGCATCACGGGGCTAGCCGCCGAGCGCCTTGGCATCAAGGACCGAGGCACACTTAAAAAAGGCAACATGGCCGATATCACCATTTTTAGCAGCCGCGAGCTGCACGATAATTCAACGTTACAGGACCCGAACCGCTACCCGTCCGGTATTGATCACGTTATCGTCAACGGGAAACTCGCCATCCAGGCGGGCAAGCGTACCGATAACAATGCGGGGCGTGTTCTGCGCGCCTGAACCTGGCCCTGTGCTGCTGCCGGCGCCGACAGCAGCACAACCTAGTATCCCGCTAAGCCCCAGTTGCAGAAACCGAGATCCCGCTACAGGTTCCTGCCTTGAAAAATTACCCCGCGTTTACAGGTGCCACGTATGCGGTTATAGCAGGCAGCTCACCTTCATACTTTTCGATATTGACCAGCGTACTGTGCGCAGCCGTTCCCTGGGAAAGCCTTGATGTTCTCTTGTCATGGGTCAGCATATTGGGGTTGCCGTGCTTGTCGAGGGAGCCTTGCTGCTCTGAATCCAGAGGGTCATACCAGGCCCCTGTACACAGGTAAACGGTCTGTTCTCGAATATCAGAGGTGACAATGGCGCCGGCGAGACAGGATCCACGATCATTGAAGACGGTAACAACATCACCGTCGACGATATTGCGTTTCATCGCATCATTGGGATGAATCATGATCGGCTCTCGACCCTGAATCTTGTTGCGCTGGCTGTAGGCACCCTGATCAAGCTGGCTATGTAGCCTGGTTTTAGGCTGCCCTGAGATCATATGAATCGGATAGAGCGCTGCGCGATCCGACTTGAGCCATTCCGTTGGAGGCAGCCAGGTCGCCTGCCCGGGGCAGTCGGAATAACCAAAGGAGGCAATGGTTTCACTGTAGAGCTCTATTTTCCCACTCGGTGTCGTCAGCCTGTTTTTTTCAGGGTCTTTGCGAAAATCTGAGAACAACACGGTATCCGGATTTGGATCCGCAAACTCGATAATGTCGCCGTTCAGAAACCCATCGAATGCCGGTAACTCAACGCCCAGTTCGGCGGCCTGATGACTGACATCACCCCACATTTCCTCGAGCCACTGACGCGAAGTCTTATTCTGTGTAAATTCTTCTTCAATACCCAGGCGCCGGGCGAGTGCTGTGAAGATATCGTACTCGTCCCGAGCCTCTCCTACGGGCGCAATAATTTTCGGCATTGGAATCAAGCAGTTATCCCGCTTTCCGCCGCCAATATCTTCTCGTTCAAGCGTCGAGGTTACCGGAAAAACAATGTCGGCAAAGCGTGCCGTTGCGGTCCAGTTGAGCTCGTTGACGATCACCGTTTCCGGTTTCTGGAAGGCCTGAATCAGCCGGTTTATATCCTGGTGATGATGGAAGGGGTTACCCCCGGCCCACCAAATCATCCGAATATCAGGATAAGTCAAATCCAACCCGTTGTACTGATAGGCTTCTCCTGGATGCAGCAGCATATCGGAAATACAGGCGACCGGGATAAAGGGCTCTACCCTGTTCTTGCCCTGCGGCAAAGCCGGCCAGCGTATCGGGCGGTTCATCAAACCAATACCGCCATCGGAACCGTATGCAATCCCGAAACCGCTCCCCGGCAAGCCTATCTGGCCCAGCATTGAAGCAAGAGTGATGGTTCCCCACAGGGGTTGTTCACCATGCTCTCCCCGCTGCACACCCGCTGCGGTACAAATAAAGGTTCGCGAAGCTGCCATTTGTCGCGCCAGCGTGCGTATCCTGTCCGCGGGAATGTCAGATAGTTTACTGGCCCACTCGGCCGTTTTGGCGATGCCGTCCTTGTCCCCAACAAGGTAGGCTTTGACTTCATCAAAGCCCACGGTGTACCGATCCAGGAAAGCCTGATCATGAAGATTTTCAACCAGAAGCGTATGGGCAAGCGCGAGCATGATCGCCGTGTCGGAACCGGGCACCAGCGCCAGCCATTCGGCTTCAATTTCAGCGGGCGTGTCAGATTTGCAGGGGTTGAAGTCGACGAATTTCACGCCAGCACAATGGCAGGCACGCAGCTCATCACGCAGACGGTGCCTGGAGCACCCGCCCGGAGCCGCCTGAGCGTTTTTTAACGGCATGCCACCGAACATGACGACCAGCTCTCCCTCCTTTGCGATGGTCGACCAGCGGGTTCCTGTGGGTGCCAGATTTTCGAAATCACCGATAAGATAAGGCAGCAGAATGAGCGCGGCATTGTAGCTGTAGTTGCCGTCACTTCTCACAAAGCCGCCAGCACAGCCGAGAAAACGTTTCAACTGACTCTGGGCATGATGAAAGCGTCCGGCGCTACCCCAGCCATAGGAACCACCAAATATCGCCTCGTTACCGTGTTCTTCGCAGGTGTTCTTCAGCGCAGCCGCCGCCAGATCCAGCGCGGTTTCCCAGGAGACCTCGACAAAAGGCTCCTTGCCTCGCCGGTCAGTCTGCTGCCCAGGCCCATGCTCGAGATACCCCTTGCGTACAGCGGGACGGAGTATACGGGAGGAACCGTAAATCGAACTGACGAAGTTATCATTGATAGAGGAAGGGTGTGGATCGATAGGATGAGCGCCGACACCCACTAGGCGTCCATCTTGAACTTCTGCGACTCCCGCTCCCCAATGGCTAGAGGTTACGTGCTTCTTCATTGTCGATTCCCTGCTGTAGTTAATTGGTCGACCCTGAAAAACAGGATCCGAACGCCGCTAACATCTTGCCCGCCGGCCGCATTCGCGTTGATAACGGCAATTTGACGCTCAAAATTGCCGTGTGATCCTGTTCGTTTTACAGCCTGTACAGCAATAACCGAGCATCGACTGCAGCAACAGACGGCATTTTTCGGGGGAATAAATTAAATTCTAAACCTCCAGCACCACCCGGCCAATTGCACGCGAGCAACAGGCCAGTACATATCCGGACTCGACTTCCGCATCGGAAATGCCACCATTATGAATCATATGCACTTCACCAGAGGTTTTTTTGATTTTGCAGCTTCCACATACACCAAACATGCATGCCGAGGGAATAACGATGCCCACCTCCTTTGCTACTGAAAGCAAGGTATCTGTCTGCTTGCAGGCAACCTCTGTGTTCAAACTATTGAAATGGATTGCCGCCTCGACATCATCCGCCGGGACAACGTCATCGTGCTCCGGTGTGTCTGCCTGCGTATAAATAGGCGCTCCGAAGCTTTCCTCGTGATATTGCGCCATGTCAAATTCTTCAGCGTGAAGAATGTCACGAACACTCTGCATGAAACCTTCGGAACCGCAACAGAATATTTCACGCGAAGCAAAGTCAGGTGCTATCAGCTCCAGCATAATCTGGTTAAAACGTCCCTGGAATCCTGTCCAAACATCATACCGGTCTGTATCTTTGACAATCCAGCTGACCTTGATATCCGGATCCCGCTTGGACATATGTTCAACTTCATCACGGAAAAGTATTTCCGATGGTCTCGCTGCACAATGAATGAAAGTAATATCGGTATGCACACTATAATCATAAAGCCAGCGCAGCATTGAGATCATTGGGGTGATCCCCGAGCCCGCTGAAATAAACAAGTATTTTTTGGCCGGGTGACTACGACAGGAAAAAACACCTGAGGGCCCATATGCCTTTATACTATCGCCCAACTTGAGGTTATCCAGCAGCCAGGCACTGCCCCCCTGCCCATCCTCTTGACGCTTTACGGTAATGCCAATGGAGAGCGGCCTGGAAGGGGTAGTCGAAAGCGTGTACGAACGGTGCAGAATACCATTTTCAGTGGGTACTTCGATTGTTATGAACTGCCCAGGCTCATAGTTGAATAACTGATCATCATCAACTTTGAAGAAGAAGGTCTTGGCGTTACGAGTTTCCGGCATCACCATGACACACTCTAAACGCTGCTCATCATTCCAGTAAAACGGAACATCTTTCAGTTTAGCCAGGTCCGATGAACGCATAACATTACACCTCTATAATCAGAGCCTCAAAGTAAAAAACTATCCACGGGAAAATCTGCCGCAAAAAATTTACAGCAGATTTTCTCAGTGCTTAGCTAAGTTTTTCAATCATGCGGTCTGTATACCAATCAACAAAAGCTTTCACCCCAAACTCTGCAGTCGGTGAATAAGGGCCAGGCTTGTAGGCACGTGTATTTATTCCCAGCTGGTTGCGCTCAACAAAGCTTCGATCTTCATCATTCGTATCACGCCAGACTTTGGTCAAGGTTTCTACATCGTAGTCGATGCCCTCTACCGCATCCTTCGGCACCATCCACTTGCAGGTCAATTGCGTTTCCTGGGGGCTTATCGGCAGCACCCGGAAGGAAATACAATGATCTGCCTGATAATGGAGCCAGACGTTCGGCAAATGAAGGTTGCGCAAGGTGCCTACATCAACATCTGGGAGGGTACCCAGTCGATGGTTCTTCACAGCCGGCTGGCCATCCATGGTCATGGATACCGCACCTTTCACAAGGGGCATGCGAGCAATGCGCCAACCGTTTTTGTTTACCGCACGGTAGGGCAGGTCTTTGTGCTCCCAGTCGGAAAAAGCCTTCTCCATATGCGCTTTGGCATCAGGCGTGGTGACCGGGTCATTCGGATCATCACTTTCTGGCAGGCTGCGTAAAAGAGAGGGGTGCCCGGCCTGGCAGTGATAGCACTCGCGATTATTTTCCCAGACCAGCTTCCAGTTACCCTGCTCTACAATCGAGATTTCCGCAGCGACTTTCAAGTCCTCCATGCCATGGGGCGCTATATAGGGCTCAATTGTTCTGGCGTAGTCACTGAAATCCGGTGGATTGTCACTGAGACAGACGTAGATTGTGCCGCCCGCCACCTCAACGTTTACCTTATTCAGCGGAAAATCGGCCTTGTCAAAATCACTGCCCATCTCACGCGCAAAAATCAGCTGACCGTCAAGTTCATATGTCCACTGGTGGTAGGGACATACAATTTTTGGAGTGCTGCCACTGGCCTTGGTACAAAGTACCGAGCCACGGTGACGACAGGTATTGAAGAAAGCGCTGATACCCCCTTCGTTGTTACGCACAATCAGCAACGAGTCTTTACCAACATTGACCGTAACGTAATCCCCCGCCTTGGGTACCTCACATACGTGCCCGATCGCCAGCCAGGTTTGAGCAAAGATAAGTTCCATTTCCAGATCGAATAGTTCGGGGTCTGTATAGAACTGTTGCGACAGGCTGTAACCTGGTTTGCGCGCCTTTAGACTTTCTAAAACAGCTGCTGAAAACTTCATACCGCCTCCATTGCTGATGGAAATTTCAATTGAAATCCAATTGAAATTCAATTATTAACCCGGCGGGTTAATACATGAAACAGGAATGTTTCATCATTGGCCGCAGGCCAATGCGAACCCCATCTATCTACATGAGAGAGTCCAGCACGTCCACGCACTTGCGCCCATTCTTTGCGCTAGAGAGTATGTGGGGTGACTGGCAAATAGGGAGGTAACCTATTTTCCAGCCAGGTTAATAAGCACAAAACCCTATCTAATTCCGTGACTTAAAATCCCGCCAATACCTATAAAGCCTGTAACCACGCAGCCCGCAACGGTAAAATTGGCACTGTTCCTGATTCACACAGACGGCGCCTTTTTCCATGCGTACCTTCAAACTCGAACAGTCAACAACTGAGACTATCAGTCTCCAAAACGCAGTACTCGCATTGGCCAACGGCCAATGCGAGTCCTTGACAAAAAATGCTCCTGCTTTTTTGCACACAGGCCATCCATGGCCCTGAAAATCGATGGATTTCAAACAACTTCGCACGATTTTCAAGGGTGACAATGAAACAGGCCAGGACGAACTGTTTCACCGCCGGGTTGATAATTTTATTAGTCCTCCCGTTTAAACCGCCCCTGGACGATCCGGTCAATAATCATGGCGCAGAGCAGGATGGCCAAACCGGCCAGCAGTCCCTGTCCTTTCGCCGCGAACTGCAATGCCTGCAGCACGTCAGTACCGAGGCCTTCAGCACCGATCAGCGAGGCGATAACCACCATCGACAGGCACATCAGGATAGTCTGGTTGACGCCAGTCATGATGTTGGGCAAAGCCAGGGGAATTTCCACATCCAGCAGCAGCTTGCGCCGGGTACAGCCAAAAGCCAGCGCTGCTTCCACTATCGTGGGTGGGACTTGCTTGATGCCCAGTGCCGTCAGTCGCACGACCGGCGGCATGCCGAAAATGATCGTGGCCAGGATACCCGGCGGCTTGCCGGTGCCAAAAAACGCGATGATCGGAATCAGATAGACAAACGCCGGCATGGTCTGCATAAAGTCCAGCACCGGTCGAGCAAACGCGTAGGTCGAGGGGCTCTTCGCGCACAGGATCCCCAGCGGCACGCCGATCACCACACACAGGGTGGCCGCAGCGCCCAGCAGCGCAACCGTTGCCATGCTTTTCTCCCAGTACCCCAGAAACGCGAGGTAAGCCAGCGCCGCAAGCGTGAAGATGGCCACCCGCGGGCCGGCCACACGCCAGGCCATCACCAGTATCACCATCGCCGTTACCGGCCAGGGCGTATCGACCAGCACCACTTCCAGGCCATCGAGCAACATGCGTATGCCGCTGGTAATACCATCAAAAAAACCGGCTCCCCTTGAGGCGATGCTGTCAAAGCCTGCGTCCAGCCAGCTGGCGGCTCCGTTGAAAATTGATTTGTCGGTGGGAAACTCCGTCAGCCACGCCTCCGGCTTGGCCGCCGTAAAACGGTACAGTGTCAGCGGAAACATCACGACCAGCATCAGGGCGCCGAAGAGCAGGTTCGCCAGGCTGAAACCGCTTGCTTCACTACGCCCCCCGCGCCAGCGGCAGTATTTCTGTTCATAAAGGATATTGGCCACGAAACCCTGGATCAGCATGGTAGCCAGCAGGGCCAGCGTGCCCAGGAGTATCAGCTGGTTCGCTCCGGAAACCGCCGCCTCAGCGGCAAGCAGGGCGTTCTCTGCAGCCCGCTGCAGGTTATCGGCGTTACGCTGCAGAACCTCGGCACTCGAGGACCCGGATTCTATGGCAGCCTGGGCCTTGGCGGCCATCTCCTGCGACTTTTCGCTCAGGCGTTGCGCCCGCGCCAGACTGTCCGCCCCCAGTTCACCCCATAACCCCCGCCCCAACTGGACCAGCGCAAACAGCGTGGCGACGGTACTCATCCAAAAGAACCCCCAGACGTTACGCGCCGAGGCCCAGAGCGGCCCCAGTAACGCAGCGTAGGGATTAAATGAGAAGGTGATGCGATTGCTGGACTGGATCTTTTCGAACTGTTTGCTGTAATAGTCACCCTGGCGTTCGGTAAAACGATGAACGGACTTGGGTTGTTCTATCAGCTCCGAGGATTGATTGCTGGCATTCATATTACTCTTCCCCCTTGATGCCCTGCAGCAGAATATTTTTGCTGACGATGCCGATATCCGCTCCCGCTGCATCGGTGATTATGATTGGCAGATCCGAGGTGACGGCAATATCGATCAGCTGATCAAGATTGGTGTTTTCACCCACCCGCGGAGCATCCTCCAGATTCATGCCGGCAGGTACCGTTTCACTGTTGATTTCCTGCATGATCGAGTGGGCACAGACCAGCTTCAGGTTGGAGATGTCTTTGACAAAATCAGCCACATAATCGTCTGCCGGATGCATCACGATCTCCTCTGGTGTGCCGACCTGAATCAGGTGCCCGTCCTTCATGATCGCGATGCGATCGCCGATGCGGATCGCTTCATCAAGATCATGAGTAATAAAGATGGTGGTTTTCTGCAGCGTCTTGGTCAGCGTCACAAACTGATTCTGCAGCTCGCGCCGAATGAGCGGATCGAGCGCGCTGAAGGGTTCGTCCATCAGCAGCACTTCGGGATCACTGGCCAGCGCCCGGGCCAGGCCGACACGCTGTTGCATGCCACCCGAAAGCTCACTGGGCAGGCGGTCTTCATAACCACCGAGGTTCACCAGTGACAGGGCATGCTGGGAGGTTTCCCAGCGCTTCTTCTTGGGAACGCCCTGTACTTCCAGCGGAAAGGCGACGTTGTCCAGCACCGTGCGATGCGGCAGCAGCGCCATGTGCTGGAACACCATGCCGATATGTTTGGCACGGACATCCCGCAGCTCATTGTGGGACAGGGCAGACATATCCCGCCCAAGGACATTTATATTGCCGGCGGTGGGTTCGATGAGGCGATTAAGGTGCCGAATCAGCGTAGATTTCCCGCTGCCGGACAGCCCCATGATGCAAAAGATCTCGCCGCGAGGCACCGTAAACGAGACATTCGCGATCCCCACCACACAAGAAAAACGTTCCAGAACGGCAGCCTTGTCCAGCCCCTCCTCAACGACCGCCTTCATCGCCTGATCGGAATTCTTTCCAAAAATTTTCCACACGTTTTCTAGCTGAATGACATTCGCACTCACGATGGGTTCCCTCACTACTCGTATTGGTGTCGTTGCAGGCATCTGATTGGGTTGAGGTACAGCGAATGACTCCAGAATCGATTTCTGAAGCCATTCGCTTCATGACCCGATGTCTATCAGACTATGCTCTAACGGAACCGGACTATTGGCCCAGCCAGGACTCAACCAGGCTGCTGTGCTCTTGAACCCACTCTTTGGCAACGACAGCAGGATCTTTCTTCTCGACCACCACGTGGTAACTCAACTCACCAACCAGGTCGGCGTTGAGTTTGAAGTTTTTCAGAAGCATCGCAGCTTCAGGCTGATCCTGTTCCAGAGACTTGGCGTAGTGCACGTACAGATAGGCCGTGTCCCAGGCACTATCGGCATTGGAGTTCGCCAGCCAATCGGGATCATCGGTGGGTTGCACTACCTTCCAGGTATCCGCGTTATGTGGCGGCTCTTCGAGCATTACCAGGTCGTACAAATTAAACACATGGTGCGGCTTGTAGCAGAAGAACGCATAGGGCTTGTCTGCTTTAACCGCGGCATCGAGCGCCGCCCAGTTGAGTGGCATATCCATAACGACCTGCGTCATGGTTTCGTCATAACCGTAGCTTTTGGCCTTGATCGTCTCTATCGTCGTCGAGGCTGCGCCAGGTTCACCGATCCACATATCGCCCACGCCATCACCATCGGCGTCGAAAAGTACCGACTTGTCCGGGTCTGTCAGGTCAAAAATGGATGTTATGTTATGTTTTTCCGAGATTTCCTTGGTGACGCAGATCCCCTGTGATGCCGTAACACCATTGGGGTTTTGCAGCACGGTACCGTTGGTCTTGACATACTTGTCATGCAGATTGCTCTGATTGGGCAGCCAGACTTCCGGGTGTACGTGCATGGATCCCCGGTCCATCGCTTCCCAAATAACCGCATTAGAGCCGCTTTGCATGGACACATCCAATCCCAGGTTGTCCTCCATCACCACCTTTAGAATATGAGCCGTGGCAGCGGCCGAAGGCCAGCTGGGAACGCCCAGAACCACGTCTGCGGCTTGCGCCAGGCCACCGGTTAAACAAAACGCCGCTGCGGCGCCAAATGCCTTTGCTGATTTCATATCACTTTCCTTTCTAATGTTGGATTGACGATATTCATGCATTTATCAAGGCTTACATATTCGGGTAGTTAGGCCCCCGCCCCCTTCTGAAGTGCCCCCAGGTGATGTTTTGCAGCACCTGGGACTCCCTGACCATCAGGCTCGTGTTCGGGTAACGCCCCTTTCCGGAACCACCCGGGTGATATTTTGCAGTCCCTGGTGGAGTTCCTTGATCACCAAGCTTGTGTTCGGGTAGCGCCCCCTTCCGGAACCACCCGGGTGATATTTTGCAGTCCCTGGTGGAGTTCCTTGATCAACAAGCTTGCGTTCGGGTAGCTCCCGCTTCCGGAACCACCCGGGTGATATTTTGCAGCCCCTGGTGGAGTTCCTTGATCACCAAGCTTGCGTTCGGGTAGCGCCCCCTTCCGGAACCATCCAGATTGAGGCTTTCTTGCCCCTTGCTCCTTGCTCCTTGCTCCTTGCTTGCTCACATGTTCGGATAGTTCGGCCCGCCACCCCCTTCAGGCACGACCCAAGTGATGTTCTGCGACGGGTCCTTGATGTCACAGGTTTTGCAGTGCACGCAGTTCTGGGCGTTGATCTGAAACCGCGGGCCGCTGGGCTCATCCACGATTTCATAGACGCCGGCCGGGCAAAAACGCTGTGCCGGCTCCGCCCAGGTGGGCAGGTTCGTTCCGATCGGGATGCCGGCATCCGCCAGCTGCAGGTGGCTCGGCTGATCCTCTTCGTGGTTGGTGCTGGACAGGAACACCGACGAAAGCTTGTCAAAACTCAGCTTGCCATCAGGCTTGGGATACTCGATCCGCGAGTACTGGGCTGCCGGTTTCAGCTGGGCATAGTCGACACGGGTGTCGTGCAGCGTGACCGGAATCTTGCCACCAAACAGGTTCTGGTCGATGACATTAAAGGCGCCACCCAGCAGGGTGCCGAACTTGTGCATCGCCGGGCCAAAGTTGCGGCTGCGGAACAGGTCATCGTAGAGCCAGGAGGCCTGGAACTTCTCGGTGAAAGACACCAGCTCCTGGCCGCCTTCATCGCCAGCCGCCAGTGCTTCGAACACCGTTTCGGCTGCCAGCATGCCGGACTTCATTGCCGTGTGGGTACCCTTGATCTTGGAGAAGTTCAGGGTGCCGGCATCACAGCCGAGCAACAGGGCGCCGGGCATGGTCATTTTGGGTAGGGAGTTGAAGCCGCCCTTGGCAATGGCGCGGGCGCCGTAGGACACCCGTTTGCCACCCTCGAGATACTGCGCAAACAGCGGGTGCTGCTTCATGCGCTGGAACTCGTCGAACGGGCTCAGCCAGGGGTTGGCGTAGTTCAGGTCGATGATCAGCCCCACCACCACCTGGTTGTTTTCACCGTGGTAGAGGAAGAAGCCGCCGTTGGTGTCACCTTCAAGCGGCCAGCCCGCGCCATGCACCACCAGGCCCGGCTGGTGCTTGGCAGGGTCGATATCCCACAACTCCTTGATGCCAATGCCGTAATGTTGCGGGTCGGCGTCCTTGTCCAGTGCAAACTGCCTGATCAGCTGCTTGCCCAGGTGGCCGCGACAACCTTCGGTGAACAGGGTGTACTTGGCGTGCAGTTCCATGCCCGCCATGTAGCTGTCCTTGGGTTTGCCATCGCGGCCAATCCCCATGTCACCGGTGGCGATGCCCTTGACGCTGCCTTTGAGCGGGCCGTCCTCATGATAGAGCACTTCACTGGCGGCAAAGCCCGGGAAGACTTCCACCCCCAGCGCCTCGGCCTGCTCGCCCAGCCAGCGGCACAGGTTGCCGAGGCTCGCCACGTAGTTGCCGTGGTTGTGCATGGTCTTGGGCGCCAGCGCATTGGGGATGCGTCGCGCACCCTGCGCATCCTTGAGCAGGTAGATCTGGTCCTCGGTCACCGCGGTTTTCAGCGGCGCACCCTGCGCCGCCCAGTCGGGGAACAGCTCGTTCAATGCCCGTGGCTCGATCACGGCACCGGACAGGATATGGGCACCGACTTCGGCCCCCTTCTCCACCACGCAAACGGTGATTTCCTGCTCGGCGTCTTTCGCCTGCTGCATCAGTCGGCAGGCAGCCGACAGGCCGGCGGGACCGGCGCCGACGATGACAACGTCGAACTCCATGGACTCGCGTTCGGCAGTACGCTCGTTATCACTCACTGTAATGTTCTCCCCTTTACTCTTGCATAACCCTGCTGCAAACCGCCGGCAGATCCCGACCCTTAACCCTTACTCTGCGACGCGCGCCTGTGCAGCACTCAGGGTGTTGCGCAGCAGGCAGGCCACGGTCATGGGGCCTATGCCCCCCGGTACCGGCGTTACGGCACCCGCCACGCTGGACGCCGCCGCAAAGTCGACATCCCCCGTGAGGCGGGACTTGCCCTCGGCCATCTCGATGCGGTTGATGCCCACATCCAGCACGATGGCACCGGGCTTGATGTAGCTGGCATCGATCATTTCGGGCCGGCCCACCGCCACCACCAGGATGTCGGCACTGCGGCATTCCGCCGCCAGGTCCTGAGTTCTGGAGTGCACCGTGGTCACGGTGCAGCTGGCGTTCAGCAGGAGTTGCCCCATCGGCTTGCCGACGATATTGGAGCGCCCCACCACCACGGCTTTCTTGCCGGACAGGTCACCCAGGCGATCCTGCAGCAACAGCAGGCAGCCCAGCGGCGTGCAGGGCACCAGCGCCGGCTGGCCGGTGCTCAGGCGCCCGACGTTGACCGGGTGGAAGCCGTCCACGTCTTTGGCCGGATCGATGGCCTCGATCACGGCGGTTTCCTCGATCTGTGCCGGCAGCGGCAGTTGCACCAGGATGCCATCCACCTGATCATCGCTGTTGAGTGCGTCGATCAGCTGCAGCAGATGAGCCTGGCTGGTGCTGCCCGGCAGCAGGTGCGGAAAGGAGGCGATGCCGGCCTCGGCGGCCTGGCGCATCTTGGTTTTCACATACACCTGGCTGGCCGGGTCATCCCCCACCAGTACCACGGCGAGACCCGGCTGGCGCCCGGCCTGGGCCTGAAAGCGGGCGGCACCTTCTGCCACATCGGCGCGCAGGGCCGCAGCAAAGGCCTTGCCGTCGATGCGCTCGGCAGTGGTTACGTCTTGGTCGATCTTGGTTGCCTGATCAGTCATCGTTGCAAGTCCCTGGATTTAAAAAACGACGGTGCGAAGGCCGTTCTGGAAGACACGGTGACGCACGTGGTATTTCACCGCACGGGCCAGGGTCTGGGCTTCGGTATCGCGCCCCACCTGGGTCAGGTGCTGCGGATCCTGGGCATGGTCAACCCGCTCCACCATCTGCTCGATGATCGGACCTTCGTCCAGGTCACCGGTGACGTAATGGGCGGTGGCACCGATCAGTTTCACGCCGCGCTCGTACGCCTGGTAGTAGGGCTTGGCACCCTTGAAGCCTGGCAGGAAGGAGTGGTGGATGTTGATGCAACGCCCGGCCAGCTGCTGGCACAGGGTGTCGGACAGCACCTGCATGTAGCGCGCCAGTACCACCAGTTCGGTGCCGGTCTGCTCGACGATCTCGATCAGCTTGGCTTCCTGCTCCGGCTTGGTTTCCTTGGTCACCGGCAGGTGGATGTAATCCAGCCCTTCGCGCTCGGCCAGGTAGCGCAGGTCTTCGTGGTTGGAGACGATGGCGGATATCTCGATGTTGAGCTCGCCGGTGGCGCGTCGGTACAGCAGGTCACGCAGGCAGTGGTCGTACTTGGACACCATGATCAGCACGCGGGCCGGCTGGTTGGCGTCGTGAATTTCCCACTCCATGTCAAAGCGCAGCGCCGTGACTTCAAACGCGGCTTTCAGCTGCTCGACACTCGGCTGCTGGTTGCCTTCAAACACGAACTCGATGGTGGAGAAAAAGCGGCCGGATTCCAGATCATCGAACTGGTGAAACTCCTTGATAAAGCAGCCACGATCGGCCAGGAAGTTACCCACCGCAGCAACGATGCCGACCTTGCCGGGGCAAGAGACTTTTAGAATGTATGCAGGTTTGTTCTTCATCTCGGTTCCTATGCGTTTAAAGGTAATCAGAGTCTCAGAGCGCGGCGTCGAGCGCTGGCATGATATCGAACAGGTCACCGACGATGCCGTAGTCGGCCACCTGGAAGATGGGCGCGTCCGGATCCTTGTTGATCGCCACGATCATCTTGGAATCCTTCATGCCGGCCAGGTGCTGGATGGCACCGGAAATACCCACGGCGATATACAGATCCGGCGCTACTACCTTGCCGGTCTGGCCGACCTGGTAGTCGTTGGGCACAAAGCCCGCATCGACCGCGGCGCGGGACGCACCCACCGCCGCGCCGAGCTTGGCGGCGACCGTATCCAGCAGGGCAAAGTTCTCGCCGTTGCCCATGCCGCGGCCACCGGAGATAACGATGCGCGCCGTGGTCAGTTCAGGCCCTCCGGACTTGGCTTCGGTGCGGCTGACAAAACGGGCCTGGGCCTGGGCGGCAGGCGCGTCAATCGCCAGGCATTCGGCGCTGCCGCCGGTGGCCGCCACGGCCTCGAACTTGGTGCTGCGCACGGTGATGACCTTGATGGCGTCGTGGCTGCGCACGGTGGCCAGGGCATTGCCGGCGTAGATCGGGCGCTCGAAGGTGTTGGCATCGATCACCGCACTGATATCGGAGATCTGCGGTACATCCAGCAGCGCGGCGACGCGGGGCAGCAGGTTCTTGGCAAAGGTCGAGTTCGAGGCCAGCACATGGCTGTAGCCTTCGGCGCAGCGCTGCACCAGCGGTGCCATGTCTTCAGCCAGGGGCTGGGCGAACAGTTCACAGTCGGCGCTCAGCACCCGGTGCACACCCGGGATGGCAGCAGCGGCCTGGGTCACTGCCGCGCAGTTGCCCCCCAGAACCAGGATGTCGATGTCGCCACCGATCTGCGCTGCAGCGCCCAGGGTGTTAAAGGTCGACGAAGCGATGCTGTTGTTGTCGTGATCTGCGATGACAAGAATGGTCATGGTACGTCTCCTTAAGCGATCGCTGCGTCTTGTTTGAGTTTTTCCACCAGCTCGGCGGCACTGGCCACCAGCACACTGCCGGTCGTGCGTACCGGCGGCTCAACCACACCGACCAGCTCCAGCCGTGGGCTCAGATCGACCCCCAGCGATGCAGCATCGATGCTGTCCAGCGGCTTTTTCTTGGCCTTCATGATGGCCGGCAAGGACGCAAAGCGTGGCTCGTTCAGGCGCAGGTCCGCGGTGACCACCGCCGGCAGGTTCAGCGCGACGGTCTCCAGGCCACCGTCCACTTCGCGGGTGACTTCAATCTGCTCGCCCGAGACCGCAAGGCCCGAGGCAAAGGTGCCCTGCGGCCAGCCCAGCAGGGCCGCCAGCATCTGGCCGGTCTGGTTGCAGTCATCATCGATGGCCTGCTTGCCCAGCATTACCAGGCCTGCACCCTCTTTCTCGGCCAGCGCCTTGAAGGTTTTGGCCACGGACAGCGGTTCGGTAGCTTCGGTGTGCGGCACCAGGATGGCACGGTCAGCGCCCATGGCGAGTGCCTGGCGCAGGGTCTCCTGGGCCTTTTCCGGGCCGATGGACACGGCGATAACTTCCGTGGCCACACCTTCGTCCTTCAAGCGGACGGCTGCCTCGACGGCAACTTCGTCGAAGGGATTAATGGCCATCTTGACGTTTTCCAGCTCTACGGCGGACCCGTCCGCTTTAGCTCTGATTTGAACGTTATAATCAATGACGCGTTTTACACCCACTAAAATTTTCATAAAACCTCCTGAAAACCTTCCAGCATAACGCCTGGCGATACGGCTATCTAAACATCAAACCGGTGACAGGCAAGGCCAGAAAAACCTGACTTAAAGCCGCATGAATACAGCGCCTGCAACGACAAATCCTGCCACCGGTTTAAAAATCATCTATACAGAATTGAAACCGAGAAATAATTTAAAGGCCCTTGCCATTAATTAACCTCAATTAAAATTCAACTCACAACAAATCAGGGTTTAAGACCTGAGTCGAGCGTTTTCAGCATCAAACAACTGACCTGCAATCACTTTGGCCTTATGCGGTTCGCCAATGATCTCTACGTCGAACTCGGTGCCTTCATTTGCATAAGCGGGGTCGATAAAGGCCATGGCAATGTTCTTCTGCACCCGGTGGCCGTATCCTGCCGAGGTGATAGTGCCAATGACAGCACCGTCAACGCAGACTGAATCGCCGGGATGCGGAGTAGCATGTTCGCAATCGATGACCATGGTGACGAACTTCCGTCGTGCAGGCGTACCCGCCTTGGCAAGCAGGGCTTCTTTTCCTGGGAAGTTTGCCGCCTTGTCCATTTTCACGAAACGATCCAGGTCACTTTCGAACGGGTCAAACTCGGTGATCAGGTCGGCCTTCCAGTGACGATAACCTTTCTCGAGACGCATCGACTCGGTCGCCAGGGAACCAAACGGCTTGAGGCCGAACTCGACGCCTGCTTCCGTAATCAGCTGGTGTGCCAGATAGAGCTGCTCATTGGGCACATGCAGCTCCCAGCCCAGCTCACCGTTGAAGCTCACCCGCATGGCAAGGGCTTCTGCATGACCGATGAATACCGGCTGGGCGGTAAGCCAGGGGAAGCTCTCGTTCGACCAATTGGTACGCGGAGACAGTTTTGCCAACAGATCCCTGGATTTGGGTCCGGAAACCACCAGAATCGTATGGGAGTTGGTCATCGGAACGAGCTCGACACCCTCGCTGGGGAGACGGCTGCGCAGCCAGTCCATATCGTGATATTCGGAAGCCGCCGCAGAACCGTACCAGAAACGATCTTCTGCCAGTTTTGCCAGCGTGGCTTCAGCGACCACATTGCCTTTATCAGTCAGGAAGTAGCAAAGGCCGACGCGACCCACTTTTTTGGGTACGTTGCTGCACGTCAGGCTGTCAAGCCACTCGGCGGCACCCGGGCCCTTGATTTCGATGCGGTTGAAGCCGCTGACTTCCATCAGGCCGACAGCCTCGTGTACTGCCTTGATTTCGTCGGCGACAACTTTCTCGACATCGGTGAAGCGGAAGCTGTGCTCGAACTTGAAGTCGGCATCAGGCTTGAAGAACAGCGCCCGTTCCCATCCACTCACCACACCGAACTCGGCATTCTGTTCTTTCAACACCGGGTAGATTGGCGTGGTTTTCGCCAAACGGCCTGCCGGGCGGAACTCATGCGGCATGTGGAAGCGGAATTCGTTCTGGTAATCTTCCACCGCTTTGCGGGCAGTAAACTCCGTGTTCGCATGGCGTGTGAAACGTGCCGGGTCAATCGCCCAGGTATCCCACTCCGACTCTCCGTGCACGATGATTTCAGCCAGGATTTTGCCGTGACCACCACCTTCACCCAAACCGGCACGAAGACCGATAATGGAATACAGGTTATCGAAGCCAGGGGTCTTGCCTACCAGCGGGTTGCCATCGGCAGAATAGGTAATTGGGCCGTTAACGATGCTGCGAATACCGGTTCTTTCCAGGCAAGGCATGCGTTTGAAGACGCGTTCCATATTATCCAGACAGCGATCCAGATCATCAGGGCAAAGTGCGTTAACAAAGTTGGGGTCGATACCGTCCATGCCCCAGGTTTTGCAACGCTGCTCGTATATACCTACCAGCAAACCGTCTTTTTCCTGGCGGCTATAGAAATCGTCGAGCGGATCACGCAGCAAAGGCACACGCTTACCGAAGGCCTGAATTTCAGGTATAGCTTCGGTCAAAAAGTACATGTGCTCCATCGAAATAACAGGGTACTTAACCCCAATCATGTCACCGATTTCGTTCACTCGATAACCACCGGCATTGACAACTTTTTCACAGGTGATATCGCCATTTACAGTTTGAACGACCCATTCACCATTCGGCTTCTGGTAGACATTTTCAACAGGGCAATGACGGTATATTTCGGCGCCTGCTTTACGAGCTGCACGCGCTAGTGCCTGGGTAAGCTGAGCCGGATCGATATCACCATCCAGCGGATCCCAGAGGCCACCCAAAAGTTCATGGGTTTCAATCAGCGGGTGACGCTTGGCGCATTCAGCCGCATCAATTAATTCAAAGTCGACACCCATTCCCTTTGCCAGAGAAATAAAGTGCTTATAGCCATCAAGATGTTCTTGGGTTGATGCTAATCGAATGCCGCCGGAAGCATGATGGTAGTTGATAGGGTTTTCAGGATCTGCGGCCAACTCTTTGTACAGCTTGATGCTATGACTTTTTAAGCCAACCATCGTCTGGACTGCACCAAAGTTGGTAACCTGAGCGGCAGAATGCCAGGTCGTACCTGATGTCAGTTCGTTTCGTTCGACCAGTACAACATCAGTCAAACCTTCACGAGTCAAGTGGTAAAGGGTGCTACAACCACCGATTCCACCACCAATAATCACTACCTTACAATGCTTCTTCATGACTTTTCCTTAGTGCGTGTTTTCGCGACACCCGCCCATATAGCTGGCCTTACTAACGGGGCTTGGTTTCAGGTTCATTCAATGCGACAGGCCAAACCACCCAAACAATGAAAGCGCTTTCATTTTTAACACCACTGACATTGGAGCGCAACACTTCGCCTGTTTTTTTTAATTATATTGACACATCGCTTGAGATCATTTGGGAATATGGAGCCTTGGCACCTTAAAAATCCATGCACCCCGAAAGAGCATTTTTCCGATTTATCCGAGGCTACTGCACCATTTGTGCGCACTGCAGCTCTCGACAGCAAGGACTAAACCATTGATTTTTATATAAAGCGCCTGGCGGCCAATCTGAGTGTGGCAATCCTGGACTCACTACCGGGTTAGGGAGCTTCGCCAGCTTCACTGCCGAAATTTTTCTGCCGCCCGAAGGTACCAGCCGTCGCCGACAGCAAAGCAGATGACACTCCTTCGGGTCTCAGCCAGCTTCGCGCTGCAGCACTGAAAGCACCCAGAGGCAGGGTGATTTTCCTATTCAAGGAAAGCTATTCACCTGGCGAAAAACGAATCCCTACCTGTGTGTCCTGGGTAACGGCATGCCGCACTCGCATGGATGCGCATGTGCATGTGCATGGACGTTGAGGTGCTGGATTCTGCTGAGTCAACAGACGGGGTTCGCATTGCCCGCCGGGCCAACAACGAAGATGCCACCCAGGGCGTAATTGCGGAGATTTTTGCGGGAAATAACGCTAAAATTCCGTTCGATCAAGCAGGACTAGAGCAGGACTCCCGGACGACCAAATCGACACCCAGCGTCGGAGGGACATCCACATCCTCGCCTTTGAGCTTGGCGATAAGATATTCCGCAGAGAGCAAGCTCATCTGCTGTTGGGGTGTTCTTAACGTCGTCAAGCTTGGCGTCAAATGAGCCGCCAGCCAGGTATCATCGAATCCGGTAATGGAGACATCTTGCGGTACCTCAACCCCCAGAACTTTACTCTCAAAAATGGCCCCGTAGGCCAGGGGATCTGCACCACAAACGATGACTGTAGGCCGAGGCGAGCGAGACATTAAAAGTTTAAATGCCTTTTGTCCGTGTTCAATTCCTATAGGTCCTTCGATAACAAGTTCGTCCGGCAAACTCAACTCGCGTCGGGCCAAGGCATCACGAACACCCTGCAGACGATTGGATGCGCGATCATTGCCTTTCAAAGTACCCGATATCATTGCAAATTGACGATGACCTAAATCCATCAGGTATTCGGTAATTTTAACAGCCGCATCATGGTTACTGAATCCGACACAGGAGTGCTCACCCAGATCATCCGTAGCCCAGGTTATGGCATACGGAATCTTCTTTTTATTAAGAAGACTGTAAACTGATTCATCACGTGCAAGGCCGACAAGCAGCAGCGCATCCACGCCATGGGACACCATCTGAGTGATCTGGATATGTTCTTCATCAGACGAGTAACCCGAAGAGGCGACAACCGTTGTATAACCTTCCGTAGAAATATGACTATGAAAAAGCTCAAGAAAATGGCCAAAAAGCGCGTCGTCCAGTGACGGTACGACAACCCCGATCATCCGCGACTTTTTAGAGGCAAGTGTGCGTGCAGCCGCATGGGGCACGTAGCTCAATTCCCTGATTGATTCTTCTATTTTTCTCTTGCTGCGCTCACTGACAATACTGGGGTTATTCATAAAGCGTGAGACTGTCGCGGGCGATACATCTGCGTGCCGGGCCACATCATCCAATGTTGGATTATCCAATGGAATCGTAATTTTTGTCATACAGATATCTCAGAAAGCCAGGCAAAAACAGGACCCGATGAATATCATTAACTATCAAGCAAAGTCAAACCCTGTATTTTATCCTCCCTCTGCTATTCTCCCGGAAATCCTGGCGGCCTCGTTCGATCAGTGACGCATCAAGCCTTTGCAGGTCCGGGATTCAGCTGTTCAAGCAAGCCTCTGGCGGCCTGCAGGTCCGCGGTGTCTAAGCCTTCATCAAAAAACCTGTAGCGGGCGGAAAGTAGCTCGTGAGCCTCCTGCGTATGGCCCTGCTGACCCAGTAATCGGGCCAGGTCCATCGCCGCGCGCAGCTCCAGCGAACGGCTGTGTTGCTCCTCTGCCAGCTCGATGGCCTGGCGAAAACAGCTTGCTGCGATATCCGGTTGCTGCAACTGAAACAGCCCTTGCAGGCGATGCAGCTCGGGCGCATACAGCCCCTCCCCGGTCTGTTTGACGATAGCCAGCGCATCACCGAGTACCGCCAACGCTTCTTCTACCTGACCAGACTTGCCCAGGGATTCGGCCAGCAGCGCCATAAAGTACGGCAACAGCAGCTGACCGCCGGTAGCCCGGTAATCCAGCATTGCCTGGCGAATGGCCGCTATGCCCTCGGCCGGCTGGCCCTGCTCTGCCAGGGCCCAGCCCTGCACCATGCCGGCGCGCGCGCGCCAATAGGGAAAACCATGTTCGGTCGCCAGCACGATGACTGACTCGGCCCACTGCCGGGCCTGCTCTGCCTCGCCGCGCAGCTGATGCAGCTCGGCCCGATAGATCATCGGATCGGCCAGTGTATAGGGGTTGGGAACCTGCTGCGCCAACTCCAGCGCGTCCAGGCACCGCTGTAACGCCTGGTCAGGATAACCCCGGAACCACAGCGTCCAGGCACCGATGATCCGCCCCAGAATCCCCGGCTCAACACCGTACAAATACGTATGATTGCCATGTTCGTGCGCATCATAGAGCGCAAGCACCTGCTCACAGTGTCTCTGCGCCTCTTGCAGTTGTCCCCGAAACAGCGAGGTCCCCCCCAGGGCACCATGGGCCTGTACCAGCAGCCCCGGGTCCGCGGCACCCTCTGCCATCGCCAGCAACTGTTCGGCCATATTCTGGGCGGCAGCGAAATCGGCTCGCAGGGTATAAAACCGGCGCAGCGCCACCAGGGCGGAAAACAGCTGCCCGCTGTCGCCCAGTTCACGACTCAGGGTCATGGCCCGGGTAAAGCTCGCTTCAACCTCCGTGGCCCCGAATCCGCGGATGACCATCCAGACATGGCCCAGGGTGATCTGCAGATCAAGTTCAAACCGAGCGCGCTGCGTGGTGTCCGGCAGGTTCGGCAACAGAGCCTGCACCCGGGCCGGGTGAGGTGCGCCAGAGCCTCATGAGCGGATGAACGACGCATCGCCTGATTGGCGGCCCGCAGCAGGTACTCCACCGCCTTGCCGACATTGCCGCTGCAGCCGTAATGATGCGCCAGCTCGCTGCAATGATCCTCGAGGCTGTCGCTGAACAGGGCTTCGATCGCCTGGGCGGTACGTTCATGCAGCCGGCTGCGACGCTCCAGCAGCAGCGAGCCATAGGCCACCTCCTGCGTCAGGCCGTGCTTGAAAGTGTACTCAACCTCCGGAAAGGCCGGTCGCTCGTAGAGAAACTCCCCGGCCTGCAAACGGGACAGACCGCGGCGCAACTCATCCTCCGGTGGCCCAACCACCTGCTGCACCAGGCTCCAGGGAAAGTCCTTGCCGATCACCGCGAGCGTTTGCAGCAGCGCCTTTTCGGTCATGGCCAGACGGTCTATGCGGGCGCTCAGTACGCCCTGCACCGTGGTGGGTATGTGCAGATTGGCGGGCGCCTGCTGCAGCCGGTACTGACCCGGCTCGCCGCTGAGCACCTCTTCCTCGGCCAGGGTCTGCACCACCTCTTCAAGAAAAAAGGGGTTGCCTTCGGTTTGGGTCATGATGAGCGGTTTTAGCGGCGCCAGGCTTGTGTCCTCCCCCAGCAATGCCACCAGCAGCTCCCCGGCTTCTGCCGAACCCAGCGGGTCCAGCCGCAACTGTATGTAGCAGCTTTTCTGGCCCCAGTCGTGCCGATACTCGGGTCGGTAGTTCAGCAGCAGCAACATGCGGGCGCCCGGCACTCCGTCGCTGAGTACGCGCAAAAAGGCTTCGGTCTCCCGGTCCAGCCACTGCAGGTCTTCGAAGATCAGCGCCAGGGGCTGATCAAGACTCTCGCGTACCAGCAGCTGTCGAATCGCCTCGAAGGTGCGCTGGCGCCGCAGCTTGCCATCCATCTGCGCGAGCGTCGAATCCGGCTCGGCCACCCCCAGCAGGTAACACAGATAGGGCAGGCTGTCCTCCAGCGCGCGGTCCAGCGTCAGCACCTTGCCGGTGATCTTCTCGCGCCTTTGCCGCTCATCATCCTTGGCGCTGATCTGCAGGTAGTTTTTCAACAGCTCAATCAGTGGCAGATAGGCGAAGGCCTTGCCATGGGACACCGAAAAAGTTTCCAGTACCCGGCATGACTGCTGCACCTGCTGCTTGAACTCGTAATAAAGGCGCGACTTGCCAACCCCCGGCTCCCCCACGACACCGACGATCTGCCCATGACCGGCACAGGCCTTGTCCATGGCCTGCTGCAGCTGCGCCATTTCAGCCTGGCGCCCGACAAAGCGCGCCAGACCACGGCGCGCGGCGACCTCCAGCCGGGTACGCAGGGCACCGAGTCCCTGCAGCTCATACACGGCCAGCGGCTCGGACACCCCCTTGACCCGCGTATCCCCCAGCGCCTTGAAATCAAAGTACCCCTCGGTCAGCCGGTAGCTGGCCTCACTCACCAGAACAGTGCCGGGGATGGCGATACCCTCCATGCGCGCCGCAATATGGATAGTGTTGCCCACCGGGTCATAGTCCGTATGCAGGTCATCGGTACGGATTTCCCGTACCACCACTTCACCGGTATGGATGCCCACCCGCACCTGCAGCGGTATGCCCTGTTCAAGCCGAACCCGGTCACTGTGAAGACGCAACCTTTCCTGCATGCGCAGCGCCGCATACAGTGCGCGCCTGGGGTGGTCTTCATGGGCAATGGGGGCACCGAACAGCGCAAGAATGCCATCACCGAGGGACTTGGCGACATAGCCCTCGTAGTGGTGCACGGCCTCCATCATCAGTTCGAGCACAGGGTCGATCAGATGGCGGGCCTCTTCAGGGTCCAGGTCCTGTATGAGTGCCGTGGAGCCGGTCATGTCCGCGAACAGCACGGTGATGGTCTTGCGCTCGCCGCCGCGGTCGCCCCGGGCCTGTCGGGCGCTCTGCTGCGCCAGGATACGCTCGGCCAGGTGTGGCGGCGTGTACTGGATGGGTGCTGGTACTGCAGGGTCTTGCCGCGCCGTCGCGGGCAGCGCCTCCAGCACTGTGCCACAGGCATTGCAGAAGCGGGCGGCGTCGCTCACGGCCTGGCCACATCTCGGGCAGCAACGGGCCATGGAGCCACCGCAGTGCTCGCAGAAGCGGGCGCCCGGGGCATTGTTTTGTCCACAGTTCTCGCAGTGCATGGGGCTCAGCTGCCCTCCGCCTGATATTCGGGCTTGATGTCCGCTGCCCGGTGAAGGCCGCCGGGCACGCAAACGATGCTACAAGAATAGCCGAGCCGAACAACGATGGATGCGGGTCTGACAAACCGCTGGCGGGCCCTCAGCCATCAAACCGATAGCCCGCGCCGTCGGCAGCCTGGGCAATGGCCTGATCCTGATACTGCAGCAGGATGCTGCGGTCATGGGGCTGCCGGCTGATGAACGTCGACTCCAGTCCGAACGAAAGGCGGTTCCCGTCCCGCCTTCACAGAGGACAGTCGCGCAAAAGGCTCCGGCGTTATCGTGCCTTCTGCAGGCGCCCGCAGTGGCAGGCTGGGCTGCTTCAGTAAGCCGCCAGATGGTGCAGACTCCGACAAGGTGCTGTTCAGTGCGCCACTGATCGCTGTCCAGGGACCGGGCAGTACCCCCTTCGGTTACCCTCTGCTGGACGTCACCGAACGTCAGGACCCGCCGACGCCGTCAGTTGGACATTGGCGATGCGTGGCTGGTGCTGGCGCCGGTATCGCCGCAATAATCCGTCTCCTCGGTCGCCGAGGTAAACCAGAGGTAGTCCGCCACCTGGTTCGACAGCAACTCGTCGCCGCCGACGATTTCGCCCCTATCCGTCACCATCGCCAGCATCACCACCGCACTGTCGTCACGGTTCAGATGTCGGGGCACCCCCAGATCCTTGCGTACGTGGTAACCGCCGGCCAGCAGCAATGCCGGCCGGTACCCGGCATGCTGTTCGAGCTGTGAGGCCATGCGGGCATCCCGGGCCAGCTGAATTTCGACCATCGGATCGAGCCGCACTGCTGGCACCGGTTTGCAATGCTGTGCACTGATCGCGTTGCCGATATGCTTGCGGACCTGCCCGGTCACTGCGGCACGGGACTCTGTTTCCTGCACCGGCAGGCCGGCGTCTTCCCCCTGGTACAGTGCCTCTATCTGGTCCTGGCCCAGATTGCCGCTGGCCAGCGACCCGCCCAGCTGCAGCACCAGATGAAACAGCGGGCCGTAGGTGTTCCAGTCCCAGCGCTGCGTCACCGGCTTGAGCGCAGTTTCCAGTTCGCTCCTCGACGTGGTGATGCCGAGCTTGTCCAGTGGCAGGCCGGGCCCCAGCATCTCGAATACCACGGCGGTTCCCGGTGTCACCAGCTCTTCCAGCAACAGGGTTTCGACGGCGTGGTGTTCGGGATTGTCGTGCTGTTCGCCAATGAGGATGATTTTCTTGTGCTCGAGCGCGACGTAGAGATCCCTGGGCGACAGCGTTTCCATGGTGCTCAGGTCGAGTATTTCACCCGGGTGGCGTCGTAGCTCGGCCCCTTCGGCCGCGTGCGAGGGAACGGTCCCGGGCAGCCAGAGGCACAGGCTCAACGCGGCGGCGATGGCGGTTCGAGTCATGGGCATCGTGCAAGCTCCTGATACGTATGGGTACCGATGGGCGCAAGGATGATCTCAACACAAGGACACCGCCAAGAGCAAATGGATAAGGGTGGCGGTAAAGCGCAAAGATAAAAAACGCGGTAACTGATCTGGCGTGCCGGGCGCATAGCGACAGCTCTGGCACCAGGCCTTCAGCCATCATAGCGGTAGCCGACTCCGTGCACCGTGACGATGATCGCGGGATTGCGCGGGTCGAGCTCCACGGCCTTGCGCAGTTTGGAAATATGCTGATCCAGGGTACGGCTGCTGGGCAGGTAGTGCCGGCCCCAGCATTCATCGAAGAGTTCGTCGCGGCTCAGCACCCGGCCCGGGTTGCGGTGCAGCAGCTGCAGGATTTTCATGTCCCGCAGGCTCAGATCAATGCGCTGGCCATTGCGCTCGGCGCGCAGCTGCGCCGGTAGCACCCGCAGATCCGCCATCTGGAAACTGTCGTCTTCAGCGGCAGGGGTGCCCCGTGCCAGGCAGCGCCTTGTCACCGCCCGGATACGGGCCACCACTTCACGGCTGCCGAAGGGCTTCTTGATATAGTCATCGGCACCCAGCTCCAGCCCCAGCACCTGATCGATTTCCTCGGATTTGGCACTGATGAAGATGACCGGCAGCTGCGCATCCTGCTGACGGATGCGCCGGCACAGGCTGTAACCGTCCTGCCCCGGCATCATGATATCCAGCAACACCAGGTCAGGCCTGTGCTGCTCGAACAGTGCCCAGGCCTGATCGCCGTCGCCGGCCTCCAGGCAGCAGTATCCCTCGGCTTCCAGCAGATCGATCAGGCCCAGACGGATATTCAGGTCATCTTCGGCAATCAGTACTTTCACGGTTTTTCCCCAGGCTTGGTCTCCAGGCGAATCAGGAAACAGGCACCCTCGGCACTGGGCTCCAGGCTCAGGTCACCGCCGTGGGCGCGGGCAAGTTCGCGCGCCAGCCCAAGGCCAATGCCGGTGCCCGCCACGCCATCGGTGAGCCTGTTGCTGCTGCGATAAAAGGGCTCGAAGATGCGCTGCTGCTCGGCCGCCTCGATCCCCGGCCCCCGGTCCTGTACCCGGATACAGAGATCCGCCCCCTGTTGCCATGAGGCCACCTGCAGCACGCCGCTGTTGGCCGCGTATTTTTCACAGTTGCTGAGCAGGTTATTCAGAATCTGCTCCAGGGCGCCGGCGTCATAACGCAGCGTGGCGCCAATACCGGCGCTGAACTGCGCCTCGATACCGCGCTGGCGCAGCAAGGGCACGAAGGTCTGCACGATGCGTTCGATCTGTTCATCCACCTCGGCGGGTTCATAGCGCAGTCGCAACTGCTGGCGCTGCAAACGGGAAAAGCTCAGCACATTGTCGATCAGCCGGGAAAGACGCTGGCTCTCGCCGGTAATGACATCCAGGTAACGCAACACCCCCTTGTCCTGCTCGTCGTCGGCAAGGCGTTCCTGCAGCATTTCGGCGTAGAGGCGCACATTGGTCAACGGGGTTTTTAGCTCGTGGGACACCTGGTTAACGAAATTGACCCGCTGGCGGGCCAGGCGCAGCTCCCGGCCATGCTCAAGGTACAGCAGATAACCCAGCAGGCTAAGGCCCAGGGCCAGCAACAGCAGCGGCACTCCCAGCGTCAGCCAGCCCGGCGCCACCGCCTCGCTGCCCGCCGGCCCGTGGTATTCCAGTCGCCAGCTGCCCAGCGGGTGACTGAGCCCGAGCAGCTGCTGCGCCTTGTCCTGGGCCCGGTATTCACCCCAGCCATAGAGGGTGCTGCCACGGCTGTCCAGCAGGCGGATCTCGGCGTTGCCGAGCTGAGCATCGCCCTGCCCACCTTCCGGCAAGCGGTTAATCAGATCTGACAACAGGCGCGCACTGTTGAGTACAAACCCCAGGGTCCGCCCCTGGTCATCGCGCCACCAGAATACCTGCATCAAACCGCTGTTGGCATGCCAGGCGATCCAGCCCGAGGGGCCGGACGCCGGCGAGGCTTCGGCCCTGGCCGCCGGACTCGCGCTGTCGGCCATAGCCAGCGACAGATCCGCCTGGACCGAAGGCGCGCGCAGCTGGCCACGGGCCAGGTAACTCGAGACCTCACCGGCGACGCCCTTGCGCTCGCCAGAGTCGACCGCCGGCGGTGACGACGTTACCGGGTCAGCGGCGGTGGGCTGAAACAGATCCGCAGACTGCCACAGCGGCTGCATCTGCTCTACCAGGCGCTGCTCCGCCTGGCTCAGGGGCCCGAAACGGGGCGGAAACAAACGCTCGCTGCCATCGTCGCCAAGCACGAACAGCTGCTTCACATAGGCTGAGCCTTTCACGAAAGCGCGCAACTGATCAGCATCGTAATCGGGATCAGCCTGGCCGCGCAGATGCTGTGCCTGTTGCTGCAGTACACCTTCGAGCTGGCGAAAATGGGTCTGCAGCTGCTGGTCAACGGATTGCAGCTGCTGCTCAATCAGGCTCTGCAACTGCAACCCCACCAGCTGCTGCTCGTTGTGCTGCAGGCGCAGGCCCAGCCAGCCCAGCAGCAGCACGGGCAGCAGTACCAGCAGCATCAGCAGTAGCGGGGCACGATAGGTCACAGGCTCGTGGGTCTCCGTTGTCCGTTAGTAGGTCTGCTGGGTCGAACGCTTGTACTGGCGTTCGCGCAGCTCCTTGCGCTTGCGGTTCCAGTCGTCCTTCGATGAGATGTCATCGGCGTCCTGCAGCGCTTCGGCTTCCTGCGCCTCCAGTTTCGGTGAACTCAGACTGTCGGCCTTCGAGCCCAGCAGCTCGGCACTTTTCTGCAGAATACTCCTGGCCCCTTCGATATCGCCCTGGTCACGCCGCTCCAGTGCCTGGCGGCTGTATTCGTTGGCCACCTGCTCAACCGCCGCTTCCAGCGCGGGCTTGTCGACGGCCTGCTGCACTTCCTCTTCAGAGGCACTGAACGCCGCCTGCACCATGCCGCTGAGCTGGCGTTTTTCCCGCAGGGCCAGATGGTTGTAGTCCAGCTGCACCTGGGCCAGGTCCAGGGTGCTGCCGGCGGTGCGGGCCGGCACTTCGACTTCGAGAATAACGAATTTCTCCTGCTCGCTGTAGAGCGAGCTCAGGCGGGTACGTACCCGGTCGCCGATCACCTCGGCTTCACGCCCGATCAGGCGCAGTGGCCGTACCCCGTTAAGGCAGCGAATCTCGATGTTCAGGTCCTGCGCCACTACCGACATCACGTCACCGAATTCGTACTGGAAGATGCGCTCGAGATCGGCGGCATTTTCCACAAAGGCATGGTTGCCGTCGCTGAAACCCGCCAGCTGCGTCATCAGATCCTCGTTGTAGCCCAGCCCCAGGCCAATGGTGGTCACGCTGATGCCTTCCTTGGCCAGGGACTGCCCCAAACGACCCAGCTCATGGGGTGACTGGGGCCCCACGTTGGCCAGGCCGTCGGACAGCAGAATCACGCGGTTGACGCGCTGGCGATCGAGAAACTTGCGCACCTCCCGTGCGCCCTTGCTGACGCCGGCAAAGAGTGCCGTATTGCCCTCGGCCCTGAGGCTGCGGATGGCACGATAGATGGATGCGCGATCCTCCACCCGGGTAGCCGGTACCACCACCCGGATACGGGAGTCATAGCTGACCACCGAGACGATATCCCGCGCATCCAGGCTCTCGATGGCCATGATGGCGGCTTCACGCGCATTGGCGATTTTCTCGCCGCTCATGGAGCCGGACTTGTCGAGCACGATGGCGACATTCACCGGCGTGCGTTGCGCCAGGCTCTCCTGTTCAAATCCCTGCAGGGCAATCTTTATAAAGGCGGTCTGGGTACTGCCGGCATCCATGACCGGTGTCGCCAGGCTCAGGTTGAGCCCCACTTCCCGCGCCTGCGCCGCCAGTGGCAGCCAGAGCAGGAGCAGTAATACTGGCCGCAGCCAGCGATGTGAATTCCCTGTTTGCATGATTCTTCTCCCCGGTTGAGTGTATACAGTGCCCGTGCTGGTGCAATGGTCACTGCCTGTGTTGCACTCTAGGGCGCCGGGGTCGCGGGCCGGTCAGACAAACGTATGGGTGTTGTAAAAGATTTGTAAGACGACGGGAAGCGGGGCCTCTTGGCTGATCAAAATTCGACCGCACGCCCGCATCTGTGATATAAAGCGGCGCAATTGCAGCATCCGTATTTTGAAGGTGAAAAACCATGGCGATTATCCGCTGGATTCTTGGACGCATCATCCTGGTGCTCGATTTCCTGACCCGCCCGCGCGGCATCAAGCGCGCCCCCGAACAGCAGGCCGTGCTGGATGCACAGACCGCGCGCATGGCGCTGTATCAGTACGCCGCCTGCCCGTTTTGCGTCAAGGTGCGCCGGGCCATGCGTCGCCAATCGCTGAAGATTGAAACCAGGGATGCCAAGAAGCAGTCGGGCTTCGGCCAGGAACTGCTGGAGCAGGGCGGCCAGCTGAAGGTACCCTGCCTGCGTATTGAAAACGACAACGGCGAAGTACAGTGGATGTATGAATCCTCCGATATCGTGCGTTACCTGGACTCCGTTGCCGCGGTATAAGAACGCAAGCTGGCTCCCCACGGGAGCCTCTGCTGGCTCTATGCGGGCTCCAGGCACAGACTATAATTAGCCCGCGTAGCCCGCCCCATTCAGGTGCAGGCTGCACCGCAAGGATGCACGCCCGGCACCGGTACTGCAAAACACGGCGCCCGTACCCAGCTCTGCAGGTTTCGACAATAACAACAATCTGATCCACAGCCGTCTTGCCCCCTTCGGGCACCGACGTTGGCTTATGCGGGTATCACTGCTATACCCACTGCATGACCAGACCCCCTTTATCCATTGTTATTGGCGAGACCGAACTCATGTCAGACTACCCGACGCTCGAAGAAATGGGCATCACCTCCTTCGAGGACATCAGCAAGTACAGCCTGCGTCGCCAGAGCGATGCCGATGTGCTGAAGATTTACTACAAGCGTCCCAAGGGCTCACTGCTGTCACGCAGCAAGAAGTTCACCTTTGCCCATCCGCGCAAATCCATCCCGCTGCAGTTTCGTAGCGGTGAGAAGTGGGACAGCCTGAAGGACAGCAGCCCCCGACTGCAGAGCGCCGTGGCCGAGTTGAAAAAGCTCACTGCAGAGCCTGCTGCGCTGCCGCCGGAAGATCTGAAAGCCCGCTTTCTGGAAGACCTGAACCACCTCGAAACCGTGGTGAACTCGAAGATCGACGAGCTGCGTCGACAAATAGAAAACATGAAGTAGCGCCTGTGGCAGGCGGTGGCCCTGCGGCCACTGCCTGTCGGGTACTCAGGCAGCGCGACCTACTGCGACTGGCTGGCCGCCTGCTGTGCCTGCTTCTGTTCCAGCATCATCTCGCCCATCTTGCGACCGAAGACTTCCATCACAGCATCGGGGTTGTCCTGGCACTCTTCAAACGCCGCCACCATGGCCTGCAGCGTGGGCAGGGTCTTGTCCACCAGTTCATTGATGTACACCTCGGGCGTTACATGGGTGTAGCGCTCGTAGTCCGCAAAAAGCTTCGCTGCCTGTTCGCTGAGTTTGATTTCCACGCTTGCTGCAGCCATCTCGTCACCTTTGCCTGAGTTTTTGTATGGAGGGTGCACCCATTCAGGCGCAGGTTTCCATCATGACCGGCCTGTCCCCGGGAGGCTAGGTCCAGCGACAAGGCCCCGGTGGAACCAAAAAGCCGCCCCTGGCACCCCACTGGCATCATCGTTCGGCCCTCACTGGCGCTAGAGCAACAGCGCCAAAGCTCTTAATCTGTCAGTCAGCCTACAACTCAGCACCGCTGCTACGCATCCTGCCGGCCACTGGAGATCTCATGCACAGCTATCCGACACTCACTGCCATGGGCATTAACACCGTTGAGTCCATCGCACGCTATACCCTCAAGGAAGGCCAAACCAGCGACGAGCTGAAGATCTACTTCCATAGCGCCGAGGGCGACACCCAGCCCCACAGCATGAAGTTCAGTTTCCAGCGCCCTGCAACCGGCAACAGCACCGCCGCCGCCGAGTTGCTCAGCGCACTGGACGAGCTGCAGCAACTCACCCGCCAGGGTCAGCCGGCACCCACGCGCGAACAGCTGCTGGGCGAACTGAGTCAGCTCGAAAAGGTCGTCGGCGCCAAGCTCGAAGAACTGCGCAGCAATCTCAAGCAATGGCACTGATGGCTTGAGCCGCCTTTGCTACACTGTCTGAGCATCACTGCAACGCTCAGGTACTCTCATGCTCCCCATCAACAGCGCCCTGTCGTCAGGTTCTGTGCTGCTGCAACAGGCCCAGGCCAACATTGGCCAACATGCCGGCGAACTGGCACAGCCGGCGAGCGCCAGCCAGGTTAACCAGGCCGGCAGCAGCACCATTGTTGAATCCCTCACCGGCCTGCAGCAGGCCGAAACCTATGCCCTCTCCGGCCTCAAGGTCATCCAGGCGGCGGACAACGTTATCGGCACCCTGCTCGATATCCAGGCCTGATCAGGGCCGGGCCGCCATTTCCGGCTGGTAGTCCCGCAGCCACTGATGGATCAACCTCACATCCTCCCGGTAAGGCTGTGCGTTATTCAGCAGCAGCGAATAACTGCCATGCTGCAGAATCTCGATTGCACTGCACGCTGAGTCGAGACGCCTCCCCGGCCTCCCCCCGCCGTCTACACTGCAGGTAACAGGCGCCGGTCCTCCATTGCGTGGACCGCTCCCCTGGACCCTGACCCCGCTGGCGAGACCTACCCATGAGCCCGTCCGACGCCAAACGCAAGCTAGCCGCCATTCTCAGCGCCGATGTCGTCGAGTATTCACGCCTGATGGGGGATGATGAGCAGGCGACGGTGGATACCCTCAAGCAATACCAGCAAGCCATTGGCCGTGTGATCGACCGCCACCAGGGGCGCATCGTCGACGCCCCCGGCGACAACATCCTGGCCGAGTTTCCAAGCGCGGTGGAGGCAGTCAACGGGGCCGTCGAGATACAGAAGGTGCTGGAAGGCCGCAACCTGGAGTTGCCGGCGCCGCGACGCATGGAATTTCGCATCGGCGTCAACCTCGGCGATGTAATCGAGGATGACAGCGGCATTATCTTCGGTGACGGCGTCAATATCGCCGCCCGCATGGAATCCCTCGCCGAGCCCGGCGGCATCTGTATCTCCAGTTCTGTCTACGATGCCGTTGAAGGCAAGGTGCACTTCGGCTACGACTTCCTCGGCGAGCAGCATGTAAAGAACATTGCCAAACCGGTAAGTGTTTACCGGGTGCGCGCCAACGATCAGCGCAGCACCGACAGCCAGGGCGCCTCAAGGCCCCGCTGGTTGCTGCCTGCGCTGGCTACCCTCGCAGGCCTGGGTGCCGGGGGCCTGCTGGTCTGGCTGTTGTTGCCTGCGCCACCCAGGGAGGCGCCTGCTCCTGCGGTGGCTCCTGTAACGGCAACTGCACCGCCGGTACAGCAGTCCCCCTACCTGCTGGTCGGGCAACTGGTCGACCAGAGCGGCATCGCCTCCGGCACCGGGCGCATCTATGGCCAGGCGATGATTGATGCCAGCAACTGGATCAATGCCAATGGTGGTGTAAATGGCCACCTGATCGATCTGGATACCGTCGATACTTCCTACCTGGTACCCCGTGCACTGGAAGGCTATCGCAAATGGGCAACACAGAATGTTCTGGCCATTCATGGCTGGAGCACGCCTTCCACCGAAGCGCTGATCGGTGCCGTCGCAGAGGATGAAATCCCTTATTTTTCAGCCTCCTATGCGGCCTCGCTGACCGACCCCACAGGCCGTGGAGCCAGTGGCCGGGCCGCGCCCTACAATTTCTTCTACGGCCCGTCATACTCAGACGCCTGCCGGGGCCTGCTGCAATGGGCACGGGACGACTGGAGTGCAAGGGGCAATGGCACGACGCCGCGGTTCGTCCATATGGGCGAAAACCACCCCTATCCCAATGCGCCGAAAAAAGCCTGCCAGGCCTATGCCACCGAGCTCGGCTTCGAGGTGCTGCCGGTCATTGGGCTGCCCATGACCCCGGGTGACTTCACTGAACAATGTGAAAGCCTTAGATCCCAGGCGGCCGACTATGCCTACCTGGCGAACACCACGGCCTCGGTCTCGGTTTTACTGGCGCGCTGCAAGGCGCTGCAGGTGGATACCCAGTTCATGGTGAATATCTGGGGCTTTGACGAGAACGTGATGCAGGCAGCCGGCGCCGGTGCCGACGGGGTGGTCTGGGTCATGGGCGCCGCCAAATGGGGCGATGATGTACCGGGGATGTATACCGTACAGGAAATATCCAAGATGTCGGACCCCACGGGCCAGGCTTACAGACCCGTGCACTATATCCGGGGCATCTGTTCGATGTTTTACATCAAGGAAGCCATGGAATGGGCCGACCGCAACGGCGGCATCAGTGGCCCCAATATCCGCCAGGGGCTTTACCAGCGCCAGGACTGGGTGCCGGCAGGACTCGAAGGCGTCTGCTCACCGGCCAGCTGGACCCCTGAAGATCACCGGGGGATTACCCGGGTGCTGATCTATCGCAGCCATGTTTCAGGTTCGACCGACGCCCCCGTGGCGGACCTGATCGAGCGGGGCATCATTCGCATGGAGCGCGTCTATTCCACCGACATACCGCGCCGGCCGGAATGGCTGGGGCTTTGAGGCCCGGCTTGCCTTCAGGGCGTCAAAAGAACCCTTTCACCATCAGACCAATACCGGACAGCAGCAGCAAGCCAAAGGCAAAGCGCCGCAGCGCCTGGCTGGACAACGGCGGCGGGAAACGCCGCGCCGCCATCGCCGCCAGCACCACCACCGGCGTACCCAGCACAGCCAGGCCAACAAAGCTTTCGCCCACGGGCTCCGTCCAGAGCACGGCAACCAGGCGCAGGGCTGACATCAGGCTGAAGAACCAGATCAGGGTCGCGCGAATGGAGGCAATGCGGTCGGGCTGGCGATACATCATAAAGGTGGGGGGCGGGCCGAATACCGCGAAGAGCCCCCCCATCAGGCCGGCCAGCACGCCGCACAAAGCGAAGGCCGGCACCGAAGATGGTTTTTCCAACTGCCGTACCCGGTACATCATCAGCAGGCTGCTACCGATCAGACAAACCCCCAGGGTTCCCTGGAGCAAGCCCAGCTGGTCCTCGCTGGTATGGCTGAGCAGCGCCAGACCGACAAAGGTGGCCGGCAGGCAAGCGGCCAGCATCCAGCCCAGCGCCCGCCAGTTTGCATCCCGCCAGAGCCCGCCCCTGAGCGCCGTCGCCGCATTGACCAGCGTGAGGGCGCCGACCAGCAATGCCGTCACATCAATGGGCGCAAGCCCCAGCGCCGTAACACAGGCCATCACGATCAGGCCGAAAGCAAAGCCGGTGGTGGCCTGGATATAGCTGGCCAGCGCCAGGCAGAGCAGCAACAGCAGTTCAGAACCACCAAAGACGATCATCCGGCGCCCTCAGCTTGTCGGAAGACGGGCGCGACCCTTAGCCGGCCTGCGGCGTTCAGTCGGCAATCCACAGTGACTTGATGTTGCAGAATTCGCGGATGCCGTAGCTGGCCAGTTCGCGTCCCAGACCCGAGGCCTTGGTACCTCCGAACGGCATGCGCACGTCGCTGGCCACTGGCGCATTGACGAAGCAGGCGCCGGCCTCCAGCCTGCGTGCTATGGCTTCGCCGCGCTCGCTGTCGGCCGTCCAGATACTGGCGCCCAGGCCAAAACGCGTGGCATTGGCCAGACGAATGGCATCTTCCACATCCGCCGCCCGCACAATAGAGGCGACCGGGCCAAACAGCTCTTCGTCAAATGCCATGTTGCCGGGCTTTACGTTGTCCAGTACCGAGGGCTGATAGAACCAGCCAGGCCCCTCCTGCACCGCACCACCGGTGAGCAGTTTGGCACCGCCGGCGATCGCGGCCTCCACCTGGCGCTGCAAGCCGCTGCGCAGGTCTTCGCGCGCCATGGGCGCCAGGCTCGTGCCTGCCTGCAGTGGATCACCGGTTTGAAGCTGCGCCACCCGGGCCTGCATGCGTTCGACAAACGCATCGGCAATGGCGGGCGTGAGGATAAAGCGCTTGGCGGCGATGCAGATCTGACCGGCATTGCCAAAGCGCAGCTTCATGGCGAATTCCACCGCCTGGTCGAGATCGGCGTCTTCCAGCACGATAAAGGGATCGGAGCCGCCCAGTTCCAGCACCACTTTTTTCAGGCTCTGTCCCGCCATGGCCGCGATCTTGCGACCGGTGGCTTCACTGCCGGTAAAGGCAACGCCGTGCACCCGGCCATCGGCGATGACCGCAGCAGTCTGCTCGACGGAAATCAGCAGGGTGCCGAACAAGCCTTCAGCCGCGCCGGCTTCACGCAGGATATCTTCCACCAGCAGCGCACAGCGGGACACGTTGGGGGCGTGCTTGAGCAGCGCGGTATTGCCGGCCATCAGGGTTGGCGCCAGGAAGCGGAACACCTGCCACAGCGGGAAGTTCCACGGCATGACCGCCAGGATGGTGCCCAGCGGCTCGAAGCTCACCAGGGAGCGGCGTGCGTGCGTCGGGATCATCTCGTCCTGCAGCATGGCTGCGGCATGTTCGGCGTAGTGCTCGCAGCACTGGGCGCACTTGTCGACCTCACCCAGGGCTTCGGGCAGCAGCTTGCCCATTTCCAGCGAGATGGTGCGCGCCAGGGACTCGCGCCGGGTTGTCAGAACCGCGGCAATCCGGCGCAGCAAAGCGGCACGCTCACTGTTGTCGCTGCCGCGCCATGCAAGGCTCGCCACGCGGGACTGCTCAAGGCGCGCCTCCAGCTGGGCGTCACTCAACAGGTCAAACACTTCGATCAGCTCGCCCGTGGCCGGATTGCGTGATTCAAACATCATTTCAAGGCTTCCTTGTGTATCAGGTTGGAGCGGGCGCTTCGCACAGCCTGTGCCCGCAAAAACAGCAGCGCCGCTATCCGACGCTGCTGTTCTAAACTATCGAAAAATCGGATGACCTCAGGTGCGCTGGTCACCGTGGTAGAGGCGCACAACATGACGGGCTTCGGCGAAAAACAGCCAGCGTTCCACCAGCAGCCCCGCCAGGGCCAGCAGCGCCGCCAGCAATGTGGCCAGCGCACCGCCCTGTGCCAGCAGGATGAAGGGCACGACAAAGGCCAGCGCCACCATGGCAAAACGCAGCCGCAGCAGCCTGTTGGCCGCCACCGTGTAACCGAACTCGTTGGTCAGGAAGGTACCGGCACTGTGACCGGCATCCAGCAGCCGCACGCTGGCCTGGGTAAAGCCGGTGGCCGTCTTGATGGTGGCGCCTGCAGGCTTGCCGATCCAGAACAGGTAGATCAGTTTGGCCACTGCACCAAGCGCAATCAGGCCAAGGCCGGTGCTGCGCAGCACCGGAGACAGGCCTTCCTGCAACAGCGCCTGCAGTGTGGCCAGACAGAGTGCGCCGGACATCAGCCCCAGGGAGAGGTAGTTCAGCGGCGTCAGCGCGGTGCACCACTGACGAATGGTTTTAAGGCTGGCGTAAATCATGCTGGTACAGAACAGGGTGATCATGGCCAGCAGTGCTGCCAGTACGCCACAGGTACTGAAAAAGCCATTCAAATCAGCGCCCTGCGAATAGACCCCGAACAGGTACAGCAGCGTCACCGGGTAGACAAGCACGGCGAACACCGCCTCGCGGGACAGCCAGGAGGTGCGAAAACGCGCGAAGGCGCGCCAGGCGTTTTTCGGGTTGGCCAGGTGCAGGGTAGAGGCCAGCAGGCCGATGGTGATCATCAGCAGCGCCAGCACGCCGCCGGACAGCAGCAAAGTGCTGTCCTGCAGGGCACTCAGCCCCGCCAGGTGCGCCAGTACCATCAGCGCCAACAGGCCGTAGCCGGCCCCGGAAGTAACAGTAAAAATCAGTACAGAAAATGCCGGATGCATGGCAGCGACTCCAGTGCGGGCCCGTTGCCGGGCCATTAACGATGAAGGGGGCTTAGCGGCTAATAACCTTGTTGACCCACTGTTTCACGCTCGTCCCCAGGGACGGCTTGACCGGATAGGTCTGCGCCACCTTCTTGTTCCGCGGCGGCAGGTAGGTGTTCACCGGGTTGTAGCCCAGTTCCGGCATCAGCTGCTGACCGCTGCGCTCGCGGGTCAGACGGCTGACTTCGGAATTGGGGTCATCGAAGTCACCGAACACGCGTGAACTGGTCGGACAGGTCAGCACGCAGGCAGGCTTGCGCTCGGCTTCCGGCAGTTTTTCATCGTAGATGCGGTCCACACAGAGGGTGCACTTCTTCATGGTGCCTTCCTGCGGGTCCAGCTCGCGGGCACCGTAGGGGCAGGCCCAGGAGCAGAGGTTGCAGCCCATGCACTTGTCCTGGTCCACCAGCACGATGCCATCTTCCTTGCGCTTGTAGGAGGCGCCGGTCGGGCACACGGTCACGCAGGCAGCCTCTTCGCAGTGCATGCACGACATCGGCATATGAACGGTCTTGCTGTTGGGGGTATCCCCCACTTCGTAGGTGCGTATGCGGTTGAGCCAGCTGCCGGATGGATCGCGACCGTAGGGGTCCTTGTCCGACAGCGGGCCTATGGTGCCCGAGGTGTTCCACTGCTTGCAGGCCGTGGCGCAGCCATGGCAGCCCACGCAGGTATCGAGATCGACAACGAGTCCGAGTTTCATATTATTGTTCTCCCGTTATTTCTCGCCACGTGTTGCCAGCACGATCGCCGAACATCGCGCACTTGAGGCTGACGTTAGTCCGGTTACCGCACCATTCATGTTTACCGTGTTCCACAGGTTGCACGCTGTTGCACTGTCGCCATAGGCATGACAGCCCACGCAGGTATCGAGATCGACAACGAGTCCGAGTTTCATATTATTGTTCTCCCGTTATTTCTCGCCAGGCGTCAGCGCTATGCCGAGCATCGGACGCTTGAGACTTAGGATTCAGCAGATCGGGGGATACGCCCAACCCGGCTATACAGAGGCTGCATTCCATGTTGTCCTCTCCTACTTCTCGCCGCGCGTCAGGATGTCTAACATCGGACGCTTGAGGTTAACGTTCTTGTGACTGCTGTAGCTGAGCATCCGGGGCGATTCCTTGGCCCCTGGCAGCGGCTTCAGCGCGGCAAAGGATGGCCAGGCTCCGGTTTCGCCCTCGGCGGCCGGGGTAATCTTGACGCGCAGGTCATACCAGGCGGCCTGGCCGGTGACAGGGTCCGAGTTGGTGACGCGGTCTTCCTTGTCGCCCTTTTGCGGCAGCAGTTCGGATATCAGGTGGTTCATCAAAAAGGCATCGGTCGCCTCGTTGGAGTCTTTCGACAGGCCCCAGGCGCCGCCTTTCTTGGCGATGGCGTTCCAGGTCCAGACCGTCTGTTCGTTGCAGCCTTCCATCAGCTTGACCTGCACACGAATCTTGCCGTTGTGGGATTCCACCCACACCCAGGACAGATCCTTGATGCCGGCCTTCTCGCCGGCCACACGGTTCATGAACAGGTAGTTCTGCGACATGATCTGGCGCAACCAGGCGTTCTGGCTGTCCCAGCTGTGATACATGAACATGGGGCGCTGGTTCACCGCATGGAACGGGTATTCGTCACGGTCGATACGCTGCTCTTCCAGCGGCATGTAAAAGAACGGCAGCGGGTCGAAATACTTGACCAGGCGCTCCTTGTGGTGCGCCTCGGTGGGCATGGGGCCGTCGTACAGACCCTGGCCGGCCAGGCGAAAGGTCTGCAGCTTTTCGGAATACAGCTCGATCAGGATCTGACCGGTGGAGCCCACCCAGCCGGCCTCTTTTGCCAGTTCCAGGTAGTCCCGGTTGGCGTGGCGCATGTAGCGCTGATTCAGGTCCAGCTCGAACTCGAAGAAGCCCTCGTTTTCCTCATAGGCTTCCCACTGGCGCGGATTCGGCTCGCCGCGCAGCGACTTGCTGCCATCTTCACCGCGATACCCCGCCAGGAAGCCGATACCGGGTTCCTTCTGGAAATTGACGATAAAGTCCTTGTAGCCTTCGTAGCGACGTTCGCCCTCGGGAGTGGTGAAGGCGGGGAACTTCAGCCGTCCGGCCATCTCGATCATCACTTCCTGCCAGGACAATACATCGCGATCTGGCTGGATCACCGGTATACGCACCGAGTCACAGGCGGCATGGGGTTCGGAGATCGGGCGATCCAGCATCGAGATGGTGTCGTAGCGCTCTAGGTAGGTGGTGTCCGGCAGTATCAGGTCGGAATAGCTCACCATTTCAGAATGGAAGGCATCGGAGCAGACGATAAAGGGAATCTTGTATTCGCCGTCATCCTCCCTGGCGCAGAGCATGTCCAGCGTCTGGGCGGTGTTCATGCTGGAGTTCCAGGCCATATTGGCCATGAACAGCATCAGGGTATCGATCTTGTAGGGGTCACCTTTCACCGCATTGCTGATCACCATGTGCATCAGGCCGTGACAGGAAATGGGCGCATCCCAGCTATAAGCCTTGTCGATGCGCAGCGGATTGCCATCGGCATCGATCACCAGGTCTTCCGGGCAGGTGGGGAAACCCAGCGGCGGAGATTTGAGCGGCGTGTTGGGCGCGCACTCTTTCGCAGGCTTGATGCCCGGCGGCACATGCTTTGGAAACGGCGGCTTGGCCAGATGGCCACCCGGGCAGTCGATGGTGCCCAGCAGTACCTGCAGCAGATGGATGGCACGGCAGGTCTGAAAGCCATTGGAATGGGCGGAGATACCGCGCATGGCATGCATCGACACCGGGCGGCCAATAAACTTGTCCTGCTTGCGCCCGGCCCAGTCGGTCCATTCCACATCCAGGGTAATGGTTTCCTTGAAGGCGACATGGGCCATTTCCAGTGCCAGCCGCTCAATGGTCTCAGCATCGACGCCACACTCTTTGGCGGCATTCTCGGGGGCGTATTCGTCGTCCAGGTACTTGTGCAGCAGAATGCTCATGGCGGTGCGCAGCGGTGTGCCATCCGCTGCCTTGAACTCGCCAAACAATGCCGGTGCCACATCGGTGCGGCTGGCATCGGCAAAGCTTTCGGTATTCTGGTCCCAGACCTGGATTTCGCCGTCCACGCGGTAGAACAGGCCATCGCCCTTCACGCCCGGCGTATTCACCACCAGCTGCGGCGAGTTGGTGTAGCGGATCAGGAATTCCTCGTCCACCAGCTGATGCTTGAGCAGCACATGCACCATCGACAGGGCCAGCAGGCCGTCGGTGCCCGGACGGATCGAGATCCACTCGTCGGCGATAGCCTGGTAGCCGGTACGCACCGGGTTGATGGAAACAAACTTGGCGCCGCGCTCCTTGAGCTTTTTCAGGCCAATCTTGATGGGGTTGGAGCTGTGGTCTTCCGCCACACCCCACATCATGAAGTACTTGGTGTTGTCCCAGTCCGGATCGCCGAATTCCCAGAACGCATGCCCCATGGTGTAGAGGCCGCCGGCGGCCATGTTGACGGAACAGAAACCGCCGTGCGCCGCCCAGTTGAGGGTACCGAACTGGCTCGCCCACATGCCGGTCAGCGCCTGCATCTGGTCGCGGCCGGTGAAGTAGGCCAGCTGTTTTGGATCGGTGGCGCGGATATGGGCAAGGCGTTTTTCGAGGATATCCAGCGCCTGGGCCCAGGAAATGACTTCAAACTCGCCGGCGCCGCGGTCGGTGCCGGGCTTGCGCAGCATCGGCGCGCTGAGCTTGGCGGGGGAGTTTTGCTTCATGATGCCAGAGTTGCCCTTGGCACAGAGCACACCCTTGTTGATCGGGTGATTGGGGTTACCCTGGATGAAGCGAACCTGGTTGTCTTCCACCGTGACCTTGATGCCACAGCGACAGGCACACATGTAGCAGGTGGTGTACTTGGTCTGCTGCTTGTCGTGCGCTTCGAACTCCGGCAGTTCAACGGCATCAATCAGCAGTTGCGCATCAAGGCTGCAGGGCACATCAGTTTTTACTGAATTCATTATTATTTTCCAACCCGGTACCGGTGCCGCAACCTGGAATCTTCGCGCTTGAAAATACAGGCGACCACACCCTGATTATCCTTCACAGCCCGGGCAAAGCCCGGCGCTGCAACTCGCAGGCATAAGGACCAAAGTGCCGACATATAACGTATAGGAATATGCTGGAACTAACTGGTTATATTCATACAGTGTAGAAGATTGCCAAGCCAGACGACAAACGCCAACCAGCAAGGATTGATTGGGCCAGCCAAAGAGGGACAGGCTGTAGCCTCGAAAAACAGCGGCACTGTACCCGCGCCACGCCGGGCTCCATGGCATGACAAGCGCCGTTTATCTGGTTCTATGGGCTAACCTTGGAAATCACTAAGCTTGGGCGTAACGCTGGCTGCTCTGCAACCTGACCCCAGCCACCGTACCGATACAGGGGCTTTCATGGCACGCGCATTCAAAACCAGACCCTCCGCGACACTCTGGACACGGCTGTTCCCGTTTTTGCTCTGGGGCCGCCTGCTGAACCGGGAAACCCTGCGCTGTGATTTTTTTGCCGGCCTGACCAATGCGGTGATCGTACTGCCCCAGGGCGTCGCCTATGCGCTGATCGCCGGCATGCCGCCGCAATACGGCCTCTATGCCGCCATCGTGCCGGCCATTATTGCCGCCCTGTTCGGCTCGTCCTTTCACCTGATTTCAGGCCCCACGGCGGCGCTGTCCATCGTCGTATTCACCACCATCAGCCCGCTGGCAGAACCCGGCTCCGCCGCATTTATTCAGCTGGCCCTGACGCTCACGCTGCTGGCCGGTCTGTTTCAGCTGGGCCTCGCCCTGGCGCGCATGGGCGTGCTGGTGAATTTCGTTTCCCACTCGGTGGTCGTGGGCTTTACCGCCGGTGCCGCGGTGGTCATCGCCTCCAGCCAGATGAAAAACCTGCTGGGAGTCAGCGTAAAGAGCGACGGTACTTTTATTTCCACCTGGGCCGGTGTGCTTGAGCACCTGCCGGATACCAACGTTTACTCCCTGGCCGTGGCGCTCTGTACCCTGTTCAGCTGCCTGGTCATCAAGAAGCTGCTGCCCAAATGGCCCAACATGCTGCTGGCCATGATCATCGGCAGCCTGCTGGCCGCGCTGCTCGGCGCCGAGGCACACAACATTGCCCTGGTGGGGTCCATCCCCGCGTCACTGCCCCCCCTGAGCGTGCCGGATTTTTCGCCGGCGCTGCTGCACCAGCTGGGCTCGGGCGCGCTGGCCATTGGCCTGCTGGGCCTGGTCGAGGCGGTATCCATCGCCCGTTCGGTGGCCAGCCGCTCGCACCAGACGATCAGCGGCAACCAGGAGTTCATGGGCCAGGCGCTGTCGAACATCGTCGGCTCGTTTTTCTCCTGCTACGCCTCGTCCGGCTCCTTCACCCGCACCGGCGTCAACTATGCCTCCGGTGCACGCTCGCCGCTGGCGGCCGTGTTCGCCGCCATTTCCCTGGCGATCATCGTGCTGCTGCTGTCGGATCTTACCGCCTACGTGCCCATCCCGAGCATGGCCGGCATCCTGCTGGTGGTATCCTGGAACCTGATCGACTTTCACCATATCGGCGGTATTCTCAAGGCCGGCCGCTCCGAAGCCTCAGTACTGATCATTACCTTCCTCGCCACCCTGGTGATGGCCATGGAGTTCGCCATCTATATCGGTGTGATGCTGTCGCTGGTGTTCTACCTCAAGACCACCTCCAAGCCGAAGATTGTGCAGGTACTGCCGGACCCGACATCCCCCACACCTTTTTTTGTCAGTAACGAAGGCCGCAACCTGCCCGAATGCCCCCAGTTGCGCATTATCCGCATTGAAGGCTCGCTGTTTTTCGGCGCCGTGAATTATGTGAAGGAGTACCTGCAGGACATCCCTGAGGATAACCTGCTGGTCGTGGGCAACGGCATGAACTTTATCGACATTGCAGGGGCCGAGCTGCTGGTGCATGAAGCGAGGCGCCGCCGCGCCGCCGGTGGCACACTCTACCTGAGCAATTTGAAAGACCGGGTATTACAGTACCTGGACAAGAACGGTCATATCGAGGAGATTGGCGCCGAGAACATCTTTATCAGCAAGGGCACCGCCATCGCCCGCATTTACGAACGCCTGGATCGCCCCACCTGCGACAGCTGCAGCACCCGTATCTTTAGCGAGTGCCGCCGCGACTACCCGGACCCTTCCTGAGCCCGGCGCAGCGCCCTTGGCTGCATCAACAGCCCGGATCTGGTTCCTCCCCGCAGGCGCGGCCTCCATTACACTGATTTTATCCAGCATCCGCCTGCTCGCATCGCAGCCCCCGGATGTGCTGTGTTGAATTGGCAGTGTTTAACCTGAGGCAGAACTGATGACCGAGACGATGCTCATTGAACAACCCGACACCATGGTTTCTGTGCGGGAGCGCTTTGGTATCAACTCGGACCTGCGCGTACCCGCCTTTACCGAACGTGACGACCATGTGCCGGAAATCGATCCGGCCTACAAATTCAATGAAGACGTGACCCTCGCCATCCTGGCAGGCTTCACCCAGGATCGCCGCGTCATGATCCAGGGGCTGCACGGCACCGGCAAGTCCACCCATATCGAGCAGGTGGCTGCACGGCTGAACTGGCCCTGCGTACGGGTCAACCTGGACGGCCATATCAGTCGGCTGGACCTGGTAGGCAAGGACACCATCAGCCTGCGCGATGGCAAGCAGGTGACCGAGTTCCAGGAAGGTATCGTGCCCTGGGCGCTGCGCCGCCCCGTGGCACTGATTTTTGACGAATTCGACGCCGGCCGCCCGGATGTGATGTTCGTGATCCAGCGCATCCTGGAGCGTGACGGCAAGTTCACCCTGCTGGATCAGAACGAAGTCATCCATCCGCACCCCTACTTTCGCCTGTTCGCCACCGCCAACACCGTGGGCCTTGGCAACCTCAACGGTCTCTACCACGGCACCCAGGTGCTCAACCAGGCCCAGATCGACCGCTGGAACATTGTCGCCACCCTCAACTACCTGCCCCGCGAAGACGAAATTGCCATCGTGCAGGCGCGGGTGCCCTCCTTCGCCACCGAAGCCGGACACAAGCAGGTGGCCGCCATGGTGGCCGTGGCCGAACTCACCCGCAAAGGCTTTGCCAGCGGCGATGTTTCGACCCTGATGTCGCCCCGTACGGTGATCTCCTGGGCCGAGAACAATGAAATATTCCACGATATTTCCCGCTCGTTCCGGCTGTCATTCCTGAACAAGTGCGATGAAGCCGAGCGGCCGATTGTCGCCGAGTACTTCCAGCGCTGCTTCAATCAGGAACTGGCGGAATCCTATCTGCTGCACGCATCCAGCTGAGGTAGCCATGACTCAAAGCGGCTTCAACAAACCGCTCACCGCCTGGCATCCGGAGCAGCCACCGCAACTGGCGTCCCAACCTGCGGAAAAGAGCAGCGACGCCCCCAGGCTTGAGCGCAAGCAGCAGCAGGTTGAAGAACTCAGCGGCGCCGCCATGCGTGCAGAGGCCGGCATCCGCAACCTGCGCTTTCGTGGCCGCCGGCTCGAAATCGACGGCAAGGCCTATCCGGTGCGCGTACCCCATCTGCTCACGGACCTTGAGCGGGACGACTTCCCGTCTTTTCGCGGCGCCGCCGATGGCATTGCGCTACGGCTGCAGCACAATGATCGTCGCCTGCACGAGCGCCTAAAGCCCGCCGCGCCCATTGCTCGGCTGGTGTTCGAAATGCTGGAGCAACTGCGGGTCGAGTCGCTGGTGGAGGATCACCACCCGGGGGTGCGCGCCAACCTGAAACACCGTTTCAGTGCCTGGAGCGCCCAGTTCCATGCCACGGGGCAGACCGAAAACCATATCGGCCTGATGCTCTATACGCTCACCCAGATGACCTGGGCACTGCTCAGCGGCAACCCGGTGAGCGAAGAGTCCGAAATGCTGATCGAGGCGCCCCGCGTCTCCCTGGGGCGGCAAATCGGCGCGCACTTTGGCCTGCTGCGCCGCACCCGCCACGACCAGCAGGCCTTTGCCGAACATGCCCTGGCGATCGCCGCGGTGATACAGGACATGATCGATACGCTGAACCAGGAAATGGCCCTGAACGAAGAGCGCGACGCCTCTGAAATCAGCGAGAACAGCCACCAGAATTTCAGCCTTTTGCTGGAACTCGAAGGCGAAGACGGCGAACTGGGCGGGCAGTCTGTCGCTGCCAGTGGCCGAGAACTGGCCGAGGCTGCCCCGGCCTACCGCATCTTCAGCACCCAGTATGATCGTGTGCTCCAGGCCGGCAAGCTGGTGCGCGCCGAACTGCTGAAGGACCTGCGCGAGACCCTCGATACCCGCATTCGCGCCCAGGGGCTTAACGTGCCGCGCCTGGCACGCAAGCTGGCACGCATTCTGTCGGCGCCGGAGCGCGACGGCTGGGAATTCGGACTGGAGGAAGGCCGGCTCGACGCCCGCCGTCTTTCCCGCCTGGTCACGACACCAGGCTACCGACAACTGTTCCGCCAGGAACGCCATCAGCCTCACAGCAACTGCCTGGTAACCTTCCTGATCGACAACTCGGGTTCCATGAAGGCTCATATCGAATCCATCGCCATGCTGGTTGATGTCTTCTCCCGGGCGCTGGAGCAGGCCGGTGCCAGCACCGAAGTGCTGGGATTCACCACCGGCCACTGGAATGGTGGCCGGCCCATGAAGCAATGGCTCGGTCGAGGCAAGCCTGCCAATCCGGGCCGGCTCAACGAGTTGAACCACATCGTTTACAAGGATGCGGATACCCCCTGGCGGCGTGCACGCACGTCCATGGCCGCCCTGCTGAAACCCGACTTGTTCCGCGAAGGCGTGGATGGCGAGGCACTGCTGTGGACCCTCAGCCGCCTGCAGGCAAGACGGGAGGAGCGGCGTATTGTCATCGTCATTTCCGATGGCTGCCCGATGGACAGCGCCACCCTGCACTCCAACAGCGACGATGTCCTGGATACCCACCTGCGCCAGGTGGTGGGGCAGATTGAAGCTCGCGGCGATATGGAACTCTATGCCCTGGGCGTGGGGCTGGATCTGAGCACCTACTACCGTCATCAGCTGCAACTGGACCTGGAGCATCGCCTGGACAACGCCGTGTTCGATGAGGTGCTGCAGCTGATCGCCCGGGGCAGGCGCCGCTGAGCGGCCTGCACCAGCCCGTACAGGGCGCAGATCGCCTGCTGCCGACACTTCAACAGCGTTCACAAAAGGGCTGGCGCCAGCCCTTTTATCCTCTCATATTCCTGCTTGCCATATTCGCCTGAATACAACCTCTAGAGGGCTGTTCCCGCCGCAGTATCTCCGTTTCAACCTTGACCCATTCAGCCTCCTTTCCCTTGGCCCCAGCCATGGATCTGAAGTGGCCCTAAACAATCCCATTGGCAACGTTGAATATAAAACGACCGCCTGCCGTCACGGTCAGGCGTTCAGGGCATGGATAAATGCCTTGACGAGCACTGAAGGCGCCTCGCGCCCAGAGTGCCGACTAGAATAATAACAATCCAGAACTTGTTGATGGATCCAAATCGGAGCTATACATGAATATCAAGAACAAGGCGACGAAAGTTCTATCCCTGTCACTCTGCCTCGCGGTCTCGGTGGTGGTGAGTGGAATGGCCCAAGCCAAAACCTTCAAGGTGGCGGTAGGCGATGCCGCAGGTGGCACTCAGCATGAGCTCGGCAAGAAGTTCAATGAAGTACTGATGGAAAAAACCGGCGGCAAGCACGACGCCAAACTGTTCATGAACGGCCAGCTCGGCAGCGAACAGGACACCGTGAACGACGCCTCGATCGGCACCCTCGACTTCTCCATCCTCGCCATCAACAACGTTACCCCCTTCTCTCCCACCGTTGGTGCCCTGACCCTACCCTACATGATCCAGAGCCTGGATGATGCCGTTACCCTGACCCAGGGCCCTGTCGGTGAGCAGCTGGTTGAAAACACCCTGCGCGATGCCGGCGTGCGCATTATCGGCTGGGCCTATTCCGGCTTTCGCGTGCTGACCAACTCCAAGCACCCGGTCACAACCCCCGCGGACCTGAAAGACGTTGTGGTGCGTGTGCCCAAGAACGAAATCATGCTCGATACCTATAAAGCCTGGGGTATCAATGCCACACCCATGGCCTGGTCCGAGACCTTCACCGCGCTGCAGCAGGGCGTTGTGGATGGGCAGGACAATCCCTACATCACCGTGCACGCGATGAAATTTGATGAGGTACAGAAGTACGTCACCAACCTGCGCTACCTGTTCTCCATCGAGCCGCTGATCGTTAGTGAATCCGTGTTCCAGGACCAGTCCGCCGAAGACCAAGCAGCCATCCTGGAAGCCGGCAAGGCTGCAACCGCGCACAGCGCACAGTTCCTGCTTGATCAGGAAAGCAAGATCAAGGCGGAACTGACCGAGAAAGGCATGGTAATCGCCGATCCGGCTGACGGCGAGAAAGAATGGATTGACCTTGCCACAAGCAAGGTCTGGCCAAAGTATGTCGACAGCATCGGCGGCAAGGACGTTCTTAACAACGTACTGAAATCACTGGGCCGCGACGAAATCTGACCCATTCAGGCAGCCCCCCGACGGGGGCCGCACGACGTATCGGTTTCCACCAGAAGGCTGTCTGGGACGCAGGTCAATACACCATGACCCGCCGTTGTCAGGCAGCCTTCCGGCTTTATCCGCAAGTTCCAGTGCAGGGCGACACTGCACTATCAGGAGAACCCACGATGGCAAAAGCCACGGCTCTATACAAGATTCTCGGCAATATCGAGAGTTACATCTGCCGAACTCTCCTTTCCGTATTCGTTATACTGCTTTTCCTGCAGATTATTTCCCGGGAGCTGTTCGAACACTCGCTCTCCTGGACCGAAGAGCTGTCGACCTACATGTTTGTCTGGTTTGTTTTTTTTGGCGCCAGCTATGCGGCAAAGCTGTCTGCCCACAACCGCGTGACCTTCCAGTTCAAGCTCCTGCCACCCAAGGTCGGCGTCGTTATGGAAGCCATTTCAGACCTTATCTGGGTCTGCTTCAATTGCTACTTCGTTTACCTGAGTTACGACTTTGTATTCAACAAGATGAACCTGTTCTGGAAGTCCCAGACCCTGGGCGTACCCATGAAATACATTTACCTGATTCTTCCGATCGCGTTCAGCCTGATGACCATTCGCATACTTCAGGTGAATTATTACAAGCTGATCAAAGGCATTGATATTCGAGATCCCGAGTCACTCGAAGTCGAAAAGCTGATGGACTCAGACAATCAGAATAATAAAGCCGTCTAGGTCAGGAGCTGGTAATGGTTGAATCTTCCATCGTCGTCATTTTGTTTGGCAGCTTTATTGGCCTGCTACTATTGGGCGCCCCCATCACGGTGGCCCTGGGGGTTTCGGCCCTGGTATCCTTTATTTATCTGGACGAGAACCCGATCAAGTTTGTCCAGATCGCTTTTACTTCCGTCGGTTCTTTCCCGCTGATGGCACTGCCGGCCTTTATCCTCGCCGGAGCCTTGATGGAAGCCGCCGGCATTTCCCGCCGCCTGGTCAACCTGGCAGAGAGCTTTGCAGGGCCTGTAACCGGCGGTATCTCGGCTGCAGCGGTGCTAGCCTGCATGTTCTTTGGCGCCATATCAGGCTCAGGGCCTGCAACCACCGCGGCTGTTGGCATGCTGATGATCCCCGCCATGGTCAAGCGCGGCTACGACAAGGGCTATGCCTCGGCTATCACGGCATCAGCCGGTAGCCTGGGGATTATTATCCCGCCCTCGATTCCCATGGTCATCTTCGGTATCTCGGCCATCGGCATGGTCGCCCCGCCGGAAGCCGTTGCCAAGTTTGGCGAGTTCCAGACGGTCTCGATCCCCAAGCTCTTTATAGCAGGCTTTGCCCCCGGTCTGATCATTGCCACCACCCTGCTGGTCATGAATTACGTGAGCTGCAAACGACGTGGCTACCACGGCACCAGCGATGGCTGGTCATCCGAACTGATCAAGAAAGCCTTCAAAGACGGTTTCTGGTCTATCCTGGCACCGCTGGTTATCCTGGGCGGTATCTACACCGGCTTCTTTACCCCGACCGAATCCGCGATTGTTGCGATCTTCTACACCCTGTTCGTGGGCGTGTTCATCCACAAGGAGCTCAAGCTCGAAAGCATTTTCCACTCGCTGGAAACCACCACCTGGCTCAGCGGGCGTGTGCTGCTTATCCTGTTCACCGCCACCGTGTTTGGGCGCCTGCTGGTTGAGAACCAGATCCCCGCCATTGTCGCCGAAGCCATGCTCAGCATTACCGACAGCCTGTACCTGATCTGGGCCATGATCATCGCCTTCCTGCTATTTGTCGGCATGTTCATGGAGACCCTGGCCGCCATCATGATCCTGACACCGGTGCTGTTGCCCATCGCCTATAGCCTGGGGATCGACCCGATCCACTTCGGTATCGTTGTGGTCTGCTGTCTGGGCATTGGTTTTCAAACGCCGCCACTGGGAGAGAACCTGTTTATCGCCTCCGGCATCTCCGGGACTTCTATCGAGGAAATCTCGCTGCGGGCCCTACCCTTTGCGTTTGCCTCCATTGTGGGTGTGTTTATCATCGCCTTCTTCCCGGATCTGACCCTCTTCCTGCCAAGATTACTGGGGTACTGACCTGTATGGACGAGGCCCGTGCCGAATCTGGCATGGGCCTCTTAAACGGCATATCGAAGAACCCGAGGTAAATACCATGCTGCCTGAATTCAAGACGATTCTTTACTGTACCGACCTGTCGAAAAACGCATCCTTTGCCTTCAAGTACGCCGTCTACCTGGCCAAAACCACCGGCGCCGATATCCATTTGCTGCATGTCGTTGAAAAACTGTCGGACGATGCGCATTTTGCGCTGCAAACCTATGTACAGAATGACAAAAGCCGGGATGACTTTCTTCATCACCGCATCCAGCATGCCCGCGAGCGACTGAATGAGCGACAGGAGTATTTCTGGGATGTGCTGGCACCAGAAGAAAAGGAGTTTCGCACTAAAATAGTTTCCATCGATATTGTGGAAAACTACCCGGCGGAAAAGATCCTCAAGAAGTCACGGGAACTGCAGTGCGACCTGATCATCATGGGCGCCCATGAGAAAGGCCGTATCATGCACACCTTTCTCGGCAGCGTAGCCAAAAGCGTGTTGCGCCACTCAAAGATCCCCACCCTTATCGTGCCACTGCCCGACAAGGAGGAAGCCACCAGGGAAAAGGCCACCGTCAAAAAGCGCTCCTGAGGTTCAGGCCCCCGCCTCCCCCGGGGCTAACAGCTCCGGGGACTCCGTTATCCGCACTCTCTCATCCATAAACTCGCATACCAACCGGCGGATGCTAACCCGGCTGTTAATGCCCTTGGCGTGGGCTTGGTAACCCCGCAATATATCGCTGGCAAAAATTGCCTGTGCCGTTCAACTGTATAACTATGCCGCTGTTAAATTGCCCACATACAATAACGCCCCGACTGGAGATTGAGGTGTTTCTTGTTTGAATAAATGCTTGGCGATGACCTACTTGGTATGCCCCTTGGGTACTCACAATGCACTACCATCGGCGATACCGCGTTGATGTGCAGGGATGCACGAATGCCGCGAGAGCAGGGATGCTCGGGAGCGGCCACTACAGGGCGCGTGCTGCGGATAAAGAGCGGATGGGATCAGGTGGCTTTTTTGCGGCCTTACACTTTTTTCAAATCCCACATACAAAAACGCCCCAACCAGAGGCTGAGGCGTTTTCGTTGAATAAATGCTTGGCGCCTCGGCGCTGCGCTTGAGCCGTCCCGCGGGCCCATAGGCCGCGGTCGTCAAAACGGGTCAAAGCTGCGCTTCGACAAGTCCCGTTTTGACCCTACTATCACATGGCAGGGCGGCCGCCAGCGGCGCTGTTTACCTGCCCCATGTGAAGGTCATCGCCAGCGTCGATCCAGAACGGAAAAACCCCGGCCTCTGCGAGACCGGGGTTTCCGTTATTAAATGCTTGGCGATGACCTACTCTCACATGGGGAAACCCCACACTACCATCGGCGATACCGCGTTTCACTACTGAGTTCGGGATGGGATCAGGTGGTTCCACAGCTCTATTGTCGCCAAGCAAAACTTGTACAATATGGATTCTGGTAATGATCAGATTTCTCTGTTCACTACGTGCCTTAATTCGAGGGTGCGTGCTTTTTGAAAGCGCGCTTTGTCTTGTCTGCAGCACAAGCTCTTGCCAATGCTCAAAATCTTGTCTCTCGTGCTTTTCGCCGGCTGCTTTCTGTCAGCCGGCAACCAAACGCCTTGGGCGTTATATGGTCAAGCCTCACGGGCAATTAGTACGGGTTAGCTCAACGCCTCGCAGCGCTTACACACCCCGCCTATCAACGTCTTAGTCTTAAACGGCCCTTTAGGGGACTCAAGGTCCCAGTGAGATCTCATCTTGAAGGGGGCTTCCCGCTTAGATGCTTTCAGCGGTTATCCCGTCCGAACGTAGCTACCCGGCAATGCCACTGGCGTGACAACCGGAACACCAGAGGTTCGTTCACTCCGGTCCTCTCGTACTAGGAGCAACTCTTCTCAAATCTCAAACGCCCACGGCAGATAGGGACCGAACTGTCTCACGACGTTCTAAACCCAGCTCGCGTACCACTTTAAATGGCGAACAGCCATACCCTTGGGACCGGCTTCAGCCCCAGGATGTGATGAGCCGACATCGAGGTGCCAAACACCGCCGTCGATGTGAACTCTTGGGCGGTATCAGCCTGTTATCCCCGGAGTACCTTTTATCCGTTGAGCGATGGCCCTTCCATACAGAACCACCGGATCACTAGAACCTACTTTCGTACCTGCTCCACGTGTCAGTGTCGCAGTCAAGCACCCTTATACTCTTGCGCTCATTGCATGATTTCCGACCATGCTGAGGGTACCTTCGTGCTCCTCCGTTACTCTTTGGGAGGAGACCGCCCCAGTCAAACTACCCACCACACAATGTCCTCGAACCGGATCACGGTCCAGAGTTAGAACCTCAACAGTGCCAGGCTGGTATTTCAAGATTGGCTCCACGCAGACTGGCGTCCACGCTTCAAAGCCTCCCAGCTATCCTACACAAGCAATGTCAAAGTCCACTGTGAAGCTATAGTAAAGGTTCACGGGGTCTTTCCGTCTAGCCGCGGGTAAACTGCATCTTAACAGCTATTTCAATTTCACTGAGTCTCGGGTGGAGACAGTGTGGCCATCGTTACGCCATTCGTGCAGGTCGGAACTTACCCGACAAGGAATTTCGCTACCTTAGGACCGTTATAGTTACGGCCGCCGTTTACCGGGGCTTCGATCAAGAGCTTCGCTTGCGCTAACCCCATCAATTAACCTTCCGGCACCGGGCAGGCGTCACACCCTATACGTCCACTTTCGTGTTTGCAGAGTGCTGTGTTTTTAATAAACAGTCGCAGCCACCTGGTATCTTCGACTCCCAACAGCTCGCCCCGCAAGGGGGTCACCATCAGGAGCGTGCCTTCTCCCGAAGTTACGGCACCATTTTGCCTAGTTCCTTCACCCGAGTTCTCTCAAGCGCCTTGGTATTCTCTACCTGACCACCTGTGTCGGTTTTGGGTACGGTCAGCAGTAACCTGAAGCTTAGAGGCTTTTCCTGGAAGCGTGGCATCAACGACTTCAGTCCACATGGGACCTCGTCATCAGATCTCAGTCTTAGGGGACCGGATTTGCCTAATCCCCCAACCTACATCCTTAAACGCAGACAACCAACGCTGCGCTCGCCTAGCCTTCTCCGTCCCCTCATCGCAGTTACTGCCGGTGCAGGAATATTAACCTGCTTCCCATCGACTACGCATTTCTGCCTCGCCTTAGGGGCCGACTCACCCTACCTCGAATAGCGTTGGATAGGAAACCTTGGTCTTCCGGCGTGGAGGTTTTTCACCCCCATTATCGTTACTCATGTCAGCATTCGCACTTCTGATACCTCCAGGATGCCTCACAGCTTTCCCTTCAACGGCTTACAGAACGCTCCTCTACCATGCCATAAATGGCATCCACAGCTTCGGTGTATCACTTAGCCCCGTTATATCTTCCGCGCAGGCCGACTCGACTAGTGAGCTATTACGCTTTCTTTAAAGGGTGGCTGCTTCTAAGCCAACCTCCTAGCTGTCTGAGCCTTCCCACATCGTTTCCCACTTAGTGATAACTTTGGGACCTTAGCTGGTGGTCTGGGTTGTTGCCCTTTTCACGACGGACGTTAGCACCCGCCGTGTGTCTCCCATGATTGCACTCACCGGTATTCGGAGTTTGCATCGGGTTGGTAAGTCGGGATGACCCCCTAGCCGAAACAGTGCTCTACCCCCGGTGGTGAGACATGAGGCGCTACCTAAATAGCTTTCGAGGAGAACCAGCTATCTCCGGGCTTGATTAGCCTTTCACTCCGATCCACAGGTCATCCGCTAACTTTTCAACGGTAGTCGGTTCGGTCCTCCAGTTGATGTTACTCAACCTTCAACCTGCCCATGGATAGATCGCCCGGTTTCGGGTCTAATCCCAGCAACTAAACGCCCTATTAAGACTCGGTTTCCCTACGGCTCCCCTAAACGGTTAACCTTGCTACTGAAATTAAGTCGCTGACCCATTATACAAAAGGTACGCAGTCACGGTCTCAAGAACCGCTCCCACTGCTTGTACGTACACGGTTTCAGGGTCTATTTCACTCCCCTCACAGGGGTTCTTTTCGCCTTTCCCTCACGGTACTGGTTCACTATCGGTCAGTCAGGAGTATTTAGCCTTGGAGGATGGTCCCCCCATGTTCAGACAGGATAACACGTGTCCCGTCCTACTCGATTTCATTGATAAGGCGCTTTCGCATACGGGGCTATCACCCACTATGGCGGCACTTTCCAGGGCCTTCTGCTAACACCAAACCAACTTAAGGGCTAGTCCCCGTTCGCTCGCCGCTACTAAGGGAATCTCAATTGATTTCTTTTCCTTCGGGTACTTAGATGTTTCAGTTCCCCGAGTTCGCCTCTTAAAGCCTATGTATTCAGCTAAAAGATACCCAGTAAACTGGGTGGGTTTCCCCATTCAGATATCTCCGGATCAAAGGTTGTTTGCCACCTCCCCGAAGCTTTTCGCAGGCTACCACGTCTTTCATCGCCTCTGACTGCCAAGGCATCCACCGTGCACGCTTCGTCACTTGACCATATAACCCGAAGGCGTCTGGTAAGGACGAGAGTTCGATAAGATTTTTCGCCATTGGCGCTTGTACTACAGTACAAGACATATCTCGAATTAATTCGAATCCATATTGTTAAAGAGCGATAAAGCATTGAAGCTTTAAACAGTCAGTCCGCAACTGCAGACGTACGGTTTAAAACTCCGTGCTTTAACTTCAAGATCAGGTAATTCGTGTGGACGCTATGCCAGAACAAGCCATGTCGTTTAAGGAGGTGATCCAGCCGCAGGTTCCCCTACGGCTACCTTGTTACGACTTCACCCCAGTCATGGACCACACCGTGGTAACCGTCTTCCCGAAGGTTAGACTAGCTACTTCTGGTGCAACCCACTCCCATGGTGTGACGGGCGGTGTGTACAAGGCCCGGGAACGTATTCACCGCGACATGCTGATTCGCGATTACTAGCGATTCCGACTTCACGCAGTCGAGTTGCAGACTGCGATCCGGACTACGACCGGTTTTCTGAGATTAGCTCACCCTCGCGGGGTTGCAGCCCTCTGTACCGGCCATTGTAGCACGTGTGTAGCCCTACTCGTAAGGGCCATGATGACTTGACGTCGTCCCCACCTTCCTCCGGTTTGTCACCGGCAGTCTCCTTAGAGTTCCCACCATTACGTGCTGGCAAATAAGGACAAGGGTTGCGCTCGTTACGGGACTTAACCCAACATTTCACAACACGAGCTGACGACAGCCATGCAGCACCTGTCTCAGAGTTCCCGAAGGCACCAAGCTATCTCTAGCGAGTTCTCTGGATGTCAAGAGTAGGTAAGGTTCTTCGCGTTGCGTCGAATTAAACCACATGCTCCACCGCTTGTGCGGGCCCCCGTCAATTCATTTGAGTTTTAACCTTGCGGCCGTACTCCCCAGGCGGTCGACTTATCGCGTTAACTGCGCCACTAAGAGATCAAGTCTCCCAACGGCTAGTCGACATCGTTTACGGCGTGGACTACCAGGGTATCTAATCCTGTTTGCTACCCACGCTTTCGCACCTCAGTGTCAGTATCAGTCCAGGCAGTCGCCTTCGCCACTGGTGTTCCTTCCTATATCTACGCATTTCACCGCTACACAGGAAATTCCACTGCCCTCTACCGTACTCTAGTCAAGCAGTATCAGGTGCAGTTCCCAGGTTAAGCCCGGGGCTTTCACATCTGACTGACTCAACCACCTACGCGCGCTTTACGCCCAGTTATTCCGATTAACGCTCGCACCTTCCGTATTACCGCGGCTGCTGGCACGGAATTAGCCGGTGCTTCTTCTGTGGCTAACGTCACAGGCAACCGGTATTAACGGTTACCCTTTCCTCACCACTGAAAGTGCTTTACAACCCGAAGGCCTTCTTCACACACGCGGCATGGCTGGATCAGGGTTGCCCCCATTGTCCAATATTCCCCACTGCTGCCTCCCGTAGGAGTCTGGGCCGTGTCTCAGTCCCAGTGTGGCTGGTCATCCTCTCAGACCAGCTAAGGATCGTCGCCTTGGTGGGCCTTTACCCCACCAACTAGCTAATCCTACGCAGGCTCATCTGATAGCGAAAGGTCCGAAGAGCCCCTCCTTTCCCCCGTAGGGCGTATGCGGTATTAGCATCCGTTTCCGAATGTTGTCCCCCACTACCAGGTAGATTCCTACGCGTTACTCACCCGTCCGCCGCTCTCAAGAGAAGCAAGCTTCTCTCTACCGCTCGACTTGCATGTGTTAGGCCTGCCGCCAGCGTTCAATCTGAGCCATGATCAAACTCTTCAGTTTAAAATCAAGATACCGAAGTATCGATAAATCTGACTCAAGCTAAAACAACTTAAATGAATTCACATGAAGGTTGCTTACCTTGATAAAGCTTTTATGCCTTATCCTGACAAGCGCCCACACGAATTACCTGATCAATCTGTTAAAGAGCGCTTGGACTCAAGGACCGCTACCGCTGATCCCGTGTCTCAAGTGAGGCGCATATTCTAGCGACTCGGTGTTTTAAGTCAACTCTTTTTTTCAACATTTTCGACCGCAGCCGAGGAGAAAAACGAGTGACTCACAAGTCGATAACACCGGCTAACTTTCTAAGAAAATCAACCACTTACTTCCGACTTGCCCGCTCTGCTTGAGGGCCGTTGAAGCCGCTCTCCCTAAGCGAGGTGCGCATTCTACATTGCCCTAGATCAGAGTCAACAGCCCATTTAAAAATAACGCCATAAAAGCGCAAAAAAGCGGTATTCAGACCCGAATCCGATGACAGCCCCATTAAGCAGTTCAAAAAACGAACAGCAGTCACCATTTAACACAGGAAAGACTGGTTAATAATCGACCAGCGCAGGCTTTAACAGCAAGACTTACTGACAAAACCGCAGGGTTCCCGCAACCCGCAAACAAAAAGGGCGCCCCATCGGGCGCCCTCTGCATTGAGTTTGTCTTGGAAACTAACTGGAGGTATAGCTTAGTGGAATATAGGTTCCCCACAGAATGGCGGATGCAGCCAGGAGGCCCACCAGAACACAGAGCCCTACGGTGAGAATCGAAGAGGAGAAGAAAAAAGCCCGATCTTCCGGTATCTGCATGATCACGGGCACACCGGTGTACAGCAGGTAAACGGTATAGCTGAGGGCAATCATGCCAACAATGACATTAAACCATAGCATTGGATACAGGCCTGCGAGACCAGAGAGAAACAGCGGCGTTGCCGTAAAGGTGGTCAGGACGATACATTCATCCATCGACACGTTGCCACCGTAGGTTTTTTCCATCCAGTGTATCGCGTAGGCAATAAATCCAACGGCCACCCACATCGCGAAGTAAAAGGCGATCGCCACCGGTAGCGCACTGGCCACTTCCAGCTTGATGAAGTTGCCACCCGCGAAGCTCCAACCCACCTGAGTGGTGCCGATGAACAGTGACACAGCCGGGATGGCTGCCAGAATACTGATTTGAGATAAAAACACGTGCAGCGTTGTGTAGTGCTCCTTGCGTATCGAGCCCCATTCTTCTTTAGGGTGATACAGCATACCCATCATGTGTTGCAGGAACATATGGCACTCCCCTTTTTCTTAGCCCTGGACATCCTTCCCTGATACCCGAGGCTACTTCATATGGGCGAACCTCAAGCCTATCTTGAGCTGCCCTTTTCCACTGTCAGTGTAGATCCTAGTACGACACTTTGTGACAGAATTTAGTACGTAAGAATGACGTAGTGGTCCAGCAGCAACAGGGCAAACAGCAACATGATGTAGCTGATGCTGTAACGAAACATCTGCATGGGTATCTGGCGGTTATCGCCTGCGTACATCACTCGCCAGGCCCACTGCAGAAAACGCAGGTTGAGCAGGAAGATCCCCGCCAGATAAATCAGACCACTCATGCCCGTCAGGAACGGCAATGCCGTGGTCGCAATCATGAGTAACGTGTAAAGCATGATCTGCAGCCGGGTGAAACTCTCACCGTGGGTGACCGGCAACATCGGGATACCCGCCTTGATGTAATCCTCCTTGCGTGCGATGCAGAGTGCCCAGAAATGCGGCGGTGTCCAGGCAAAGATAATGAGCACAAGCAATAAACCGTTGGGTTCGAGCACACCGGATACGGCGGTCCAGCCAAGCAGCGGCGGCGCCGCGCCTGCAACACCGCCGATCACGATATTTTGCGGCGTTGCCCGCTTCAGGAACATCGTATAGATAAAGGCATATCCGATCAGGGAGAGCAGCGTGAGCCAGGCCGTCAGGGGATTGACCCAGAACGCAAGAACGCCGATACCCAGAATACCCATGGTGGCAGCAAACAGCAGTGCCTGCTGAGCGCTCATCTTCCCGCACGGCAATGGGCGCCCACGGGTACGGGCCATGTTTTCGTCAATATGACGGTCCATGACGTGATTGACCGCCGCCGCCGAGCCCGCCGCCATGGCAACGCCCAGCAACGTCAGCAGTACCAGCCCAGCGGACGGCAGTTCGGGCCGGGCCAACCCCATGCCAACCAGAACCGTCAGCAACATCACCGCCACCACACGAGGTTTACAGAGTTCCAGATAGTCCCGCCAGGTCACATGAGCACCAACAGTCTCAACAGCTTTGCGCACAGGCATAAACAGCCTCCTTGTCGACAACGAGATCCTGCTGGGATAACCACACCAGACTGAGTAACAGAACAACAGCCCCGCCGTGGTGTGCCATCGCCAGAGGGATAGGAACAGCATAGATGATATTCGCGATACCCAAGGCAATCTGCAGCACAACCAGCAAACCAATTGTAATCAGCGGCGCTCTTGGCCAGCCGGCCTTGCGCAGGCGCCAGGTCATGACTCCAACCACCAGCAATACCAGCACAGCACCGGCCCTGTGAGTCATCTGCACCGCAGCACGGGCATCACGCGGCATGTGCCCACCCTGGTAGTTCGGCCCCGTTTCCAGTGCAGGCGTAAATCCCGTCGCGAAATCGAGGGACACTCCGCCGCCGCGCTCGCACTGGAGCCAGTCGGTGCAGGCCCAGCCCGCGTAGTTGGCACTGGTCCAGCCACCCAGAGCGATCTGCCCAAAGAGCACCAGGGTCGCCAGCGTTATCCAGCCCTTGCCCTGGCGCTGGTGCACCGGCGCCAGGCGCGCCGCCTGCTGCCAGCGCAGAATGCGAAACCGCAGCAATACCAGGAAAGACAGGATGGCAAGCCCACCGAGCAAATGCAGGGTCACGACCAATGGCAGCAGTTTCAGCGTTACTGTCCACATGCCAAAGGCCCCCTGTAGGCAGACCAGGCACAACAGCGCGATACTGAGCCTGGTGGGATAGCGTCCGTCACGACGACGCTTCCAGCCAAGCCAGGCCAGCGCCAGCATCAGCAGCCCAAGACTGCTGGCGGCGTAGCGGTGCACCATTTCGAGCCAGCCCTTGGCCGCCAGCAGTGGCTGATCCGGGTACAGTGCCTGGGCCTCGGCCAGCGCCTGCTCCGAACCTGGCAGCACGATGTGGCCATAGCAGCCGGGCCAGTCCGGACAACCCAGGCCCGCATCATTGATACGTGTCCAGCCCCCCAGCATCACCACCAGCAAGGCGAGCACCACAGCAACATTGATCAGCAGTACAGTCAGGGAGCGTCGTGGCATTATTGGCCTCCTGGCTTAACCCAGTTTGGAGAGTTTGAGCAACTTGCGAAGATCATCCAGCACGGCCTGGGGATTCTGTGTCAGCTCATACCTCAACACCAGATTGCCCAAAGGGTCCACCACCCAGACCGCCGCCCCCAACCGGGACATATCCTCGACCATGAGTCCCTTCCCGGCATCCGCCGGAAACACCTGGTGCCACTCGACCCGGTCGCGTTCCTTGCCCAGCGCCGTATGCATATTCGGCAGTTTTTCAGCCCAGTCTTCACACGCAGTGCAGCCTTGCGGCTGAGTAAGCATTAACTGCCATTGTTCAGACATCTGCCAGGGCTGCCCCGCAACCGTCGCCAGTGCCCAGTCGTTAACATTACGCCCATCCGCAATCAGTTCGCCGTGATGAGTACGCCCAAGGGGAATACCTACGCCGCTAAAGTACATGAAGCTGGCCAACAACATGGGGCCGGCTCCCACTGCAAACACCCACCAGAATGTGCTTTTTCGCATCACTCATCCGCTCCCTTACATAGCGCGTTACGCCCATAGCAAATCAATAAAATCACCAATGCCGCCGCCATTGCGAACCACTGCACGGCATACCCCAGGTGCCTTTGCGGCTTGAGGGTTGCCAGCGGCCAGTCTGTCGTGAGGTTTTTGTCCACAGGCTCGGCAACTTCCAGCACCCAGGGCAGTACCGGTCGCTGCAGACGCAACTGCAAACGCTCTGTATCCAGCGTCTGCACCCGCAGCGGCCAGCCCGCCGACCAGAGGTCGTCCGCCAGCGTAAAGGCCGGCTGAATCCGGCGTACGCGCCCGGAAAAGGTGTCAGGCAACCTGGGTAAATCTATTCTGGGGAGCTGAGTTCGATCTGAAGAGGCCTTGAGCCAACCCAGGTTAACGGGCATCAGGTCCACACCTGATGGAGACTGCAGCAAGCCAACCAGCTCATAACCTGCCTGCCCGTCGCGGGTACGGTTGTCCAGCAGGAGCCAAGTATCCTGCACAAGGGTTCCTTCGAAGCGTGCCTGCAACAGGCTGGTGTCACTCAAGTCAGTCAGCTGCGACAGGCTTGTGACAACAACGCTGTCATCATGCCAGGCCTTGTGCAGTACCTCCTTGTGCGCCGCGCGGTCTAGCTGCCAGCTACCCAGGTAGAGCAGCAACGGCAGCAGCAAGGCACTGAAGAGCAGAAGCCACTTGAAACCTGAGCGCCCGTCGCCTTTACTCATGCCATACTCTTTGCGGATTAGCCGAATGTTCCTCAAGCCTCTGATTGCCGTCCTCTTTCTCGCCATCCTCATCAGTCTTTTCTGCGGGCTGTATTTCCTGCTAACGGACCGGGGGCGCTCCAGTCGCACCGTCAATTCGCTGTTCGTGCGGGTTGCCTTCAGCGCCGTACTTCTGCTGGTGCTGCTGTACGGTTTTTACACCGGCGAACTCGGCAGCAACGCCCCCTGGCTCAATCGCTGACCACTCAGCTGCCGCTGCATCAGAGGATGTAGACAAACAGAAAGAGGCCGATCCAGACCACATCCACGAAGTGCCAGTACCAGGTAACCGCTTCAAAGGCGAAGTGATTGTCAGCATCGAAATGCCCGCGCAGTACCCGCAACCAGATAATGATCAGCATCAGGCTGCCCAGGGTGACATGCAGACCATGAAAGCCCGTCAGGATAAAGAAGGTCGCGCCGTACACGCCGGCCTGCAGCGTCAGACCGAGATCATGATAGGCCTCGATATATTCGTAGGCCTGAAACACCAGAAAGGCGGAACCCAGTAACACCGTAATCGCCAGCCAGAGCACGATGCGACTGCGCTCGCCGAGTTTCAGTGCCTTGTGCGCTGCGGTCACGGTGAAGCTCGAAGACACCAGTAATACCGTATTGATCAATGGCAGATGCCAGGGGTCGATGATCTGCTGCGGACCGGGAAAGGTTTCCATGTCCGGCGTTGTCATCAACGGCCACTGCGCCTGAAAACCCTCCCAGAGCATATTGGAAACGCCCTTGTCTCCCTCACCGCCCAGCCAGGGAACCGCCAGAGTGCGGACATAAAACAGGGCGCCAAAAAAAGCGGCAAAGAACATCAGCTCAGAGAAGATAAACCAGCTCATGCCCCAGCGGTACGACCGATCCATCTGTTCGTTATAGAGCCCGGACATGCTTTCATTAATCACGTTCCGGAACCAGCCAAACAGAATCGCCATCAGACACAGGGACCCCAGCAGCAAAAACCAGACGCCACTGCCGCCCGCCACCTCGGCACTAAGATCATTGATCAGATTGCCGGCACCGATCGCCATCAGGAACAGCGCAATGGAGGCCAGTATCGGCCAGCGACTTTGATTCGGTACGTAATACGCAGCAGAACTCATAGCGTCGACCTCTGTGTGTCATCAATTTTTACCTGTCCTGTGGACAGGGTCGGGGTGATATCGAACAGGGTGTAGGACAGCGTGATGGTATTGATATCCGCTGGCAGCTTCTTGTCGATAACAAACAGCAGCGGCATTTCCAGCCCCTCATCCGCCTCAAGCGGCTGCTGATCAAAGCAGAAACAGCTGACCTTGTGCAGGTACTGGGCGGCCTCGGACGGCGTAACCGAAGGGACGGCCTGGGCGACCATGCGTCGGCCCGTGGGGTTGCGGGCATAAAAAGCCATCTGGCGCATTTCACCGGGGTTAACCGAGACCGTATGCTGCAGCGGCCGGAACTCCCAGGGCATGCCCTCATTGTTCACGCCGATAAACTGCACGCGCACATCGCGACTGGTATCAGCAACCTCAATGGCGACAGGGCCTGTGTTGGTAATCTTGCCATTGAGACCGGTAATACGACAGAAAACGTCGTACAGCGGCACCAGGGCAAAACCAAAGCCGAACATGAAGGTTCCACCGAGTACCAGCTGCAATACCAGTCGCCTGTTCCTGCGCCTAAGACTATCCATCAACCTTTTCTCCCGCTGTTACTTGACCACCGGAGGTTTCGAAAAGGTGTGATAGGGCGCGGGGGATGGCAGCGTCCATTCAAGCCCGTGGGATCCCTCCCAGACCTGGTCCGTGGCACGTTCGCCTCCACGGATACAACTGATAATGTTGTACACGAGCAGCAGCTGGGAGAAGCCAAAGATAAAGGCACCAACACTGGCCACCGCATTAAAATCGGCAAACTGCAGCGCATAGTCCGGAATCCGTCGAGGCATCCCCGCCAGACCCACGAAGTGCATCGGGAAGAATGTAATGTTCACGCCGATGAAGCTGAGCCAGAAATGCGCCTTGCCGAGACGCTCGTTGAGCATATGCCCGGTCCATTTGGGCAGCCAGTAATAGACACCGGCCATGATCGAGAAGATGGCTCCGGGCACCAGCACATAATGAAAGTGCGCCACGACGAAGTAGGTATCGTGGTACTGGAAGTCGGCCGGAGCGATCGCCAGCATCAGGCCGGAGAAACCACCGATGGTGAACAGCACCACAAAGGCCAGCGCAAACAGCATCGGCGTTTCGAAGGTCATGGAGCCATGGAACATGGTCGCCACCCAGTTGAATACCTTCACCCCGGTGGGTACCGCGATCAGCATGGTCGCATACATGAAGAACAGCTCGCCGGCCAGCGGCATGCCGACCGTAAACATGTGATGTGCCCAAACAAGGAATGACAGCAGCGCAATCGACGAGGTCGCGTACACCATTGAGGCATAGCCAAACAGTTTCTTGCGGGCAAAGGTCGGAATAATCTCGCTGACAATGCCGAAGGCCGGCAAAATCATGATGTAGACCTCGGGGTGACCGAAGAACCAGAACACATGCTGAAACAGTACCGGATCGCCGCCACCGGCTGCATTGAAGAAGCTGGTACCGAAGTGAATATCCATCAGCATCATGGTGACCACACCTGCCAGCACGGGCATGACCGCAATCAGCAGGAAGGCCGTGATCAGCCAGGTCCAGACGAACAGCGGCAACTTCATCATCGTCATGCCAGGGGCGCGCAGGTTAAGGATGGTGGCAATAATATTGATTGCCCCCATGATCGAGCTGAAGCCCATCATGTGCACGGCAAAGATAAAGAAGGTCACGCTCGGCGGCGCATAGGTGGTCGAGAGCGGCGCGTAGAAAGTCCAGCCAAAGTTGGGGCCACCTCCTTCCATAAAGAGCGTCGAGAGCATCAGGGAAAAGGCAAAGGGCAGGATCCAGAAGCTCCAGTTATTCATGCGTGGCAATGCCATGTCCGGCGCCCCCACCATGATGGGAATCATCCAGTTGGCCAGGCCTACAAAGGCCGGCATCACGGCACCGAAAACCATGATAAGACCATGCATGGTGGTCATCTGGTTAAAGAAGTCAGGCTGTACCAGTTGCAGTCCAGGCTGAAACAGCTCGGCCCGTATCATTAGCGCCATGCAGCCGCCGGTCAGGAACATCAGCAGGCTGAACCAGAGGTAGAGGGTGCCTATATCCTTGTGATTGGTTGTAAAGAGCCAGCGCCCCATACCCTTGGCGGGCCCGTGACCATGATCGGTATCGTCCATATTCGGACTGAGCGTAGTGTCCATGATTCCCTCCTACTGCTGCAGTTCGGTAATCCGCTGCGGGCTGACACTGTCACCAGTATCATTGCCCCAGGCATTACGCTCATAGGTAATAACCGCCGCCAGATCGACAGCACTCAACTGGGCAGCAAAGGCCTGCATCGCCGTGCCGGCCTTGCCATTCAAGACGATATCGATATGGGCATCCATATCCGTTGTCACCATCGGGCTGCCGGCCAACGCCGGGAAGGCACCCGGAATGCCCAGCCCGTTCGCCTGATGACAGGCGGCACAGCCGGTGTTGTAGACCTCTTCGCCACGCTCCATCAGCTGCTCCAGCGTCCATTCTTCGGTTGCGGAAGCGGCCTGCGCCTCGGCGGCGCTGCGGGTGTCGGCGAGCCACTGATCGAACTCGGCCTGAGTTTTAACCTCGACCACGATGGGCATAAAGCCATGATCACGGCCACAGAGTTCGGTGCATTGGCCACGATAGGTGCCGACCTCCTCGGGAATCGCCCAGGATTCGTTGATAAAGCCAGGAATGGCATCCTTCTTCACGGACAAATCCGGTACCCACCAGGAATGGATGACATCGTTGGCGGTAAAGAGGAAACGCACTTTCTTGCCGACCGGCAGCACCACAGGATTGTCGACTTCCAGCAGATAGTGCTCGCCCTTGGGGGCCTCGTTATTGATTTGCTCCCGCGGCGTAGACATCGACGAGAAGAAATCGATGTCCTGCCCAAGGTATTGGTAGCGCCATTTCCATTGATATCCGGTCACCTGGATATCAATATCGGATTCAGTACTGTCGTACATCTTGATCAGGGTAGCGGTGGCGGGAATCGCCATGGCGATGAGTATGACAAAGGGGATCAGTGTCCAGAGAATTTCTACAGCGGTGTTTTCGTGAAAATTGCGGGCCTGAGCGCCGCGGGATTTTCGATGGTGGATGATGGACCAGAACATCACGCCGAACACCACAACCCCGATGGCGACGCAAATCCAAAAAATAATCATGTGCAGGTCATACACTTCACGCGCGATCGCGGTCGCTCCCTGCGTGATATTCACTTCCCAGGCGGCTATCGCCGGCTGGGACACAAGCCATCCTATCCATGGCAGGTGCCAGACTCTTTTTATCATTACCGGGCCTCTCACAGGGTCTGCAGAACCGCCCAAGTGTTGCGATCATGCGGAATTTTCCCTAACAGATCACTTGGTTAAGAGTGAGTATAGCAGCCCCCCCAGTAATGCAAGGCCGAATCAGGCACCCGCCAGCATAAGAGCCAAACGCACCAGAAAAATGACGCCCACGACAAATAATGCCACCATCAGCACGCCCGTCAGCAGGTAGCGCAACGGTGTTCCAGATGAAAAATCTTCCTGTCGATTGCGTTCTGACTGCACGCCGAACATCGCCGCCAAAGCACTGAATGCGGTCTTCAACAGGCCATGTTTTTTCGGATCCGACATTTGATACCTCCCGTTAACATCATCAATGGATGCTAAAGGTATAGCCGACGCCAAACGATTTGTGGGCCGCCGCAGGCATGCCATGAACATGCACAACCTGCGTCTGGTCTCGAAAAGTCTTTGCGAGAGTGCAAATACAAAGAGGAAATAAATAGATAAAACGGCGGCCGCAATGGCCTCAGCGGCTTTGGCGCTTGAATGACCTGCGTCGCACCCATAGGCGGTAACCCAGCAAGGCAGCCAGGATGACACCGTACAGCAGCTGATCCTCGAAAGAGCTGCGAATCTGCCAGATGAAGTGCACCATCGCCAGCAACGCAATCACATATACCAGGCGATGCAGCTTGACCCAGCGTGCACCCAGGCGACGCTGCATGCCACGGGTTGAGGTTACCCCCAACGGGATCAGCAGCAACAGGGCCAGCGAACCCACCACGATATAGGGTCGTTCACTGAGTTCACGCAGCAGCAGGTCCGGCCGCCATCCCAGAATAAAGGTGGCAAAGGCGAGCAAATGCACCACGGCATAAAACAGCGTGTAGAGCCCCAGCATGCGGCGATAACGCTGCAGCCAGCCCCAGTGGAAAATCCGGCGCAGCGGCGTTATGGCCAGCGTTATCCACAACAGGCGCAACGTCCAGAGCCCGGTAAACTTGACGATGGCCTGGGCAGGGTCTGCCCCCAGGTTCATGCTCCACGCCTGATCAAACAGCCACGCCAGCGGCAACAGCGGCAGCAGGAACACCAGCCACCAGAGCGCCAGCGGTTTCAGGGCGCTGCCCCTGATACCGGTCAGAACCATTGCTGCAAATCCATGCCGCTGTACAGGCTTGCCACGTCCTCCGCGTAGCCATTAAAAGGCAAGGTATCGATAATGTTGGGAGAGAACAGCGATGACGGCAGGCGGCGCTCGGTTGCCTGGCTCCAGCGCGGGTGATCCACAGCCGGGTTTACATTGGCATAGAAGCCATATTCTCCCGACGCGGCGCGGTTCCAGGTCGTGCCCGGCATCTCTTCCACCAGGCGAATCTTGACGATCGACTTGATGCTCTTGAAACCGTATTTCCAGGGTACCACCAGGCGGAAGGGTGCGCCGTTCTGCGGGGGCAGCGCATTGCCGTAAAGCCCTACGGCGATCAGGGTAAGCGGGTGCATGGCTTCATCCATCCGCAGACCCTCCACATAGGGCCAGTCCAGCGTCGAGAAAAACGAGCGCTGCCCGGGCATCTGTTCGGGGTCCTGCAGGGTGGTGAATTCGACATACTTGGCCCTGGAGGTAGGCCCAAACCGCTTGAGCAGATCGCCCAGCGGAAAACCCATCCAGGGGATCACCATGGACCAGGCCTCAACGCAGCGCAGCCGGTAAATGCGCTCTTCCAGAGCATGAGGTTTGAGCAGGTCTTCGAGGTTGTAAACGCCGGGCTTGTCGACCTCGCCGGCAATCTCGACCTGCCAGGGATCGGTTTTGAAATTCTGCGCCTTGCGTGAGGGATCCTGCTTGCCAAGGCCGAACTCGTAGAAGTTGTTGTGCGTAATAATGTTGCCGTAGGGCGCGGGCTTTTCGTCGCTGGAAAAGGCCTCGTTGCGCGTACTGGCACGCAGCGCACCCTGCAGCCAGTCGGGCCCGGGATATTGCGGCTGATCCTTGCCCAGGTCGTAAGCCGGAATCGCCGCTGCGCCCTCGGTTAATGCCAGCGCCGCAGTGCCTGCCAGTCCCTGCAGGAACCTGCGGCGATTTACATAAACCGACTCGGGCGTTATTTCGGAGGACTTGAGGGGCGATGTGCGTTTAATCAGCATGTTCCGTTCCCTGCGTACAGTTCAGCAATTGGCCGGGCCTTACAGGCACTGGGCGAGTCAGCCCTGAGCCTAGAGTTCCTGGCTGAACCCACCCTGAAAAGCGGTTTGCCGCCGTGCTCAGGCCGGGTTACTGCGATGCGGCATCAGGGAGCGGGAGTTGCAATAACTCAGAGCGCCTTGCGCTTGCGCCACAACCAGAGCAGCGGACCGGAGAGCATGTACAGCAGGAACAACAGCCACAGGAAGGTTGCCGGGCTGATCGAGATGACCCCGATCACCAGCACAATGCCGGCCAGGATCATAAAGGGCACCTTGCCCTTGAAATCCACTTCCTTGAAGCTGTAATACAGCACATTGCTGACCATCAGCAGGCCACAGCTGGCCACAAAGGCCGCAACCACATAGGCCAGCGGCCCCGGTGAGACTTCAAACTCGGAACAGGCCCACACCAGCCCGGCCACCGCCGCCGCCGCCGCCGGGCTTGGCAGGCCAATAAAGTACTTCTTGTCGACCGAACCGATCTGGGTATTGAAGCGCGCCAGACGCAATGCCGCACAGGCCACATAGATAAAGGCGGCAAACCAGCCAATCTTGCCCACGCTGTCCAGCACCCAGGTAAAGGCCACCAGCGCCGGCGCCACGCCAAAGGACACCATGTCGGAGAGCGAGTCATATTCCGCGCCGAATTCACTGCTGGTATTGGTCATGCGTGCCACGCGACCGTCGAGACCATCCAGTACCATGGCGACGAAAATGGCGATGGCCGCATTGACGAAATCGCCGTTCATGCCGGCAATTACGGCATAAAAGCCCGAAAACAAAGCCCCTGTCGTGAACAGGTTGGGCAGCAGGTAGATACCCCGGCTACGGGGGGGCTGCTCGTCATCACAGGGTTGAGCATGTTCGTCCGTCATCATCTCTCTTCAGTGGTCGATTCAGTTGGGCTCATTCTACAGGTGCCGCCTCCCTGCTGTCACCGCCCGTCACACGGCCTGGACAGCGGCTAAGACGGCTTATGCCAGCAGCACGCGATCGACAAATTTTCGCATCAGGCCATTGGAGACCGGCGTCTCCTGCGCGGTTTCCAGCACCTGCCCCAAGTGACCGGCATCCTCGGTGTAGTGATCACGGTAATGGGTGAGCCGTTCCACCAGCGTTGCCTTGTCGACCTCCGGGTGAAACTGAAATGCCCAGAACGGCTTGCCGCTGACCCTGAGCACATGCACGCACTGTTCGGTAAATGCCAGCAGCTCACAGCCTGGCGGTACCTCGGATGCATACTGCCGGTGTACCGAGACGGCGGCGAAACCGTCCGGGCTGTCGTGAAACAGGGGGTCCTCCCGTGCAGCCTCCGCCAGGTGGATGGCCAGGGTTCCCATCTCGAAGCCCTGCTCGCGGTGCTCAATCCTGCCACCGAGTGCCAGCACCGCCAGCTGAAAGCCAAAGCAGGACGCGAAGGTTGGCAGGCCGGTGGTGACAACATGGCGCAGCAGCCGTTCGCAGTTATGCACAAAGGGGTAACGGGCCGGCTCCAGTACATTGGCTTCGCTGGCACCACCCACCAGCAGGGCGTCGAAACCCTCAACGACATCAAGGGAAAAAGCCGGGGTATGGAAGACGTTCAGCCGCTCGATCTGTTCCGGAGCCAGGCCGCTGTAGCTGGCAAAACTGCGGTGCTCTTCATCGCACACCGAAGCCTCGGTACGGATTTGCATCAGCAGCAAGCGCAGCTCGGATCGTTTCTTCAGGCTTGAAGTCAAGGGGCACCTCACTCTCCTTGCCCGGCCAGCAGTCACGGCAAGCAACAACAGTCGCCGGGCATACAGGGCGTCTGCACAATAGCGGACCCTTACAAAAACAGCCCCAGATCACAGCTGGATGTCCGCCCGAGGCAATGTCCCTGCTGCGCCAGCCAGAGATGGGCCCGCTCCCGTCCCCGGTCATGCAACGCCTGGAGAAAGTGTAGTCGGGTATCGTATTTGCTGGCCCTGTCCAGGCCAGCAAGCAGCTCATCGGTTTCAATCAGGTGCAATCGCAAACGCCGTACCCTGCGCTCAAAGGCGCCCAGGGAGAACGGTGTCTTGCGGATTTCAAACTGCATGTAACTGAGGGCACGCATTTCACGCAGATAAGTACTTTGGAAGCCGAACTCCGCCACCCGCTCGCGAATGGAGGATGCGCTGACGGGCGTACCGACGCGCATCAGTGGTTGTAGCAGGACGACCAGCACATCATCACTGGCGCAGTCGAAGACCAGTGGATAGATCGCCGGATTGCCGCTAAAACCGCCATCCCAGTAGCTGCTTCCGTCGATTTCAATCGCCTTGTGCAGGGTCGGCAGACAGGCCGAAGCCAGCAGATGATCGGCGGTCATTTCAGTGTCGCGGAACAGCCGCAACTTGCCACTTTGAACATCGGTCGCCGCCACAAACAGCCGTAGCGGGGACGCGGCTCGCAGGCGCTCAAAGTCCACGGTGCGCTCAACCAGGGATCGCAACGGGTTGATATCCAGCGGATTAAGGTCATAGGGCGACAGGTAATAGCTCAACATCTGCATCCAGTCCGTGACCGACTCGCCGAAACCCGCCGTGGGCAACCCCTTGGGCAGCTCCGGCAAGGCATGCAGCGACACCTCGTGCCAAAAGCGCGCCAGCAGTTCACGGGCGCCTTCATGGCCGCCCTGCTGCAAGCCACTGGCCAGCATGACGGCATTCATGGCACCGGCGCTGGTCCCGCTGACACCCTCAAATCGCAGTGTCGGCTCCTCCAGCAAGCGGTCCAGCACCCCCCAGGTAAAAGCCCCGTGGGCACCGCCGCCCTGCAGCGCAAGATTGATCTTTCGCACTCCCATACCCTGCTCCGGTCAATTTTTGTGCACTGCACAAATCTGACAGCTGGCAGCCCTGAAGTCAAAAGAATACCCGGTGACAGCCTGGCTCCGGCTGCGGGACCTAGTGAAAATCCCGCGAACGTAACGACAACGTCTGCCAGCAGCGGCTGATGTCCTCCAAACGTCCGGCAACCACATGGATAATGTCACCCTCCCGCTCCAGCACTCCGGCAACACGCAACAGCCGCGCACTCAGCAGTGCCCGGCGCTGCACCTCGGCGGTTCTGCCCCAGACCACCAGGTTCACCTGCCCGGTTTCATCCTCCAGGGTGACAAAGGTGACTCCCGAAGCCGATCCCGGCCGTTGCCGGTTGGTGACGACCCCCGCCACCCGTACCAGTTGTCCGGGGCGACAGCGCTCAAGCTGCTCTGCGCTCAGGCAACCCTGGAGCTCATCTGCATCACGCAACAGCGCCATCGGGTGGCGCCCCAAAGTCAGGCCCAGGTGCCGAAAGTCCTCTTCCAGATCCGCCCGTTCATTGGGTGCCGCAAGCTGCACAACGCCGCTTTCCTCCACCCGGGCATCTCCCAGCGCCAGGGCAGGGTCCCCCGCCAGCAACGCCCAGCGTGCCTGGTAACGGTGCTGCGCCAGCGTATTCAGCGCCCCGGCCGCCGCCAGCAGGTCCCAGCTGCCGGTGTCCAGCCTGATACGCCCTATTGCATCAGCCACCGAGCTGAAGGGACCTGTTTTGCGCGCCTCAAGTACAAATTCCGCCGCCTTGCGGGACAGCCGTTTCACCATCCGAAAGCCCAGCCGCAGGGCACCGTCCGGCTCCAGCGTGGCATCCCAGGCACTGCAGTTGATATCCACTGCACGCACGGTGACACCCTGGCGCCGGGCATCCTGTACCAGCTGAGCAGGGGAGTAAAACCCCATGGGCTGGCTGTTCAGCAGGCCACAACAGAAAGCTGCCGGTTCGTGACACTTCAGCCAGGCCGATACATAGACCAGCAGGGCAAAGCTGGCGGCATGGGACTCCGGAAAGCCGTATTCGCCAAAACCCTCGATCTGCCGACAGATGCGCTGGGCGAATTCCTCGCTGTATCCCCGCGCCAGCATCCCTTCCACCAGCCTGCGCTGATACACGGCAATGGTGCCGCTGCGCCGCCAGGCCGCCATGGCACGGCGCAACTGATCCGCTTCTCCGGCACTAAAGCCCGCGGCCACCATGGCCAGGCTGATCACCTGTTCCTGGAAGATAGGTACACCCAAGGTACGCTCAAGTACCTGGCGCACGGCATCTCCCGGATAATGCACCGGCTCAAGCCCTGCCCGCCGCTTCAGGTAAGGATGCACCATGTCTCCCTGAATGGGCCCGGGGCGCACGATGGCCACCTGAATTACCAGGTCGTAGTAACAGCGCGGCTGCAACCGTGGCAACATGTTCATCTGCGCCCGGGATTCGACCTGGAACACCCCCACGCTCTGGGCCCGCGACAGCATTTCATAGACGGCCGGATCTTCCCGGGGAATATCCTGCATGCGCAGCACCTTGCCGTCGCGCTGCGACAACAGCGCCAGCGTCTTGCGCACGGCACTGAGCATGCCCAGCGCCAGCACATCCACTTTCAGCAGGCCAAGGCTTTCCAGGTCATCCTTGTTCCACTGAATCAGGCTGCGCTCCTTCATCGCGGCATTTTCCACCGGCACCAGCTCCGACAGGGGGCCCGCTGAAATCACAAAGCCGCCCACATGCTGTGACAGATGACGAGGAAAACCGATAATTTCGTCCACCAACTCCAGCAGTAACCGGAACCGGGGCGCTGGCACATCACCACCACAGGCACGCAGCTGCTCCAGCCACTGGGGGAGCTCAGCGCGTCGATCCAGCCGACTGCACAGCCCGTGCAGATAAGCGGCATCCAGCCCCAATGCCTTGCCGACATCCCGCAGCGCACTGCGCCGGCGGTAACGGATCACCGTTGCGGCTATCCCCGCCCGCTCCCGGCCGTAACGCCGATAGATATACTGGATCACCTCCTCGCGCCGTTCATGCTCAAAGTCGACATCGATATCCGGCGGCTCGTCCCGCTCACGGGAGATAAAGCGCTCAAACAGCATGTTCACCTGGCGTGGATCCACTTCGGTGATATGCAGGCAATAGCACACCACCGAATTGGCCGCCGATCCCCGCCCCTGGCACAGAATGCCCTGACTGCGAGCAAAGCGGACAATATCTTCGATGGTAAGAAAGTAATGCTCGTACTGCAGCTCGGCAATCAGCCCCAGCTCATGCTCCACCTGGCGGGCAATGGCCGCCGGCATGCCTTCGGGAAAGCGCAGACCCGCCCCTTCCTGCACCCGCAGAGCCAGCCACTGCCCGGCACTTTTACCCTGGGGCACCAGCTCGGCCGGGTATTCATAACGCAGCTCGCCAAGATCGAAGCAGCAGCGCTCGGCAATGCGCAGCGTCTCACGCATCATTTCTGGTGTATAAAGGCGCTGGAGCTTGTTGAGTGAGCGCAGATGCCGTTCGGCATTACCCTGCAGTGCAAAACCCGCCTGATTCACCGGCACCCCCAGGCGAATCGATGTCAGCACATCCTGCAGCCGCTGCCGAGCCGGCAGGTGCATCAGTACACCGCTGGCGCAAACCATCGGCAGCATCAGCACTTTTGCCAGCTGTTGCTGCCGTGCATAACGGGCGGCATCCCCGCCTCCCAGCAGACGTTCGATCAGCAGCCAGCATCGGCCGGGGAAGCGGCCAGACAGCTCGCGTCCCCGTTCAGTAGCCCGTTGTACATTGTCTCCGGGGCGATACAGCAACAGGCAATCCGGCTGCGGCCCAAAATCGGCCCACTCAATCCGGTATTCCCCCTTGGGTGCTCGCCTGCGCGCCAGTGTAATCAGCGCACAGAGCTGTGCATAACCACGCCTGTTTTGCGCCAGCAACAGCACCCGCTCATCCTGCAGGCGAAACTCGGACCCGACAATCAGCTCTAATCCGGTATCCCGGCAGGCCTCCCAGGCCCGCACCACACCGGCAACCGAACACTCGTCGGTCAGCGCCAGTGCCCGGTAGCCCAGTTCACTGGCCCGCCGCACCAGTTCTTCGGGGTGCGAAGCGCCACGCAGAAAGCTGAAACAGCTCAGGCAATGCAATTCCGCGTATTCCAGCGTCACTGGATCAGCCACCCTTGATGCCCATTACCCAAACCAGCCATGCAGATACCAGCCGCCATCCGGCTCGCGATACAGCCAGCCTCGCCGGCCGTCCACCCAGCGCCCGATATAGTAATCCCGTCGCACCGGCTGCTGATCCCACCAACCACTGACGATGCGCTCCGGCCCTTGCAACAGTTCAACCGTGCAGCCAACGGCATCGGGAGGCAGCCTCTCGGGCGCGTTCAGTAACCAGAGTGGCCGCAGACCCGCTGTAACCGGCAGCACTGGCAAGGGCCCCTCAAGAGGCGCCCTGTTCCAGCTTCGCTCCGGACGATAATCCTCGCTGGGCATAACCCGGTAAAGTGCCTGCTTCCCCAGGCGCATCTGCAATCGGCTCAGTAACTGTGCCGGTGCGTCCTTTGCCCGCGCTGTACTGAACAGATCCTCCACACCGGACTCAATATCACGGCACTCCGTCACCCCAAGGCGCAAACCGACAACGGGGCGGGCCAGCACCGTTCGCTCCAGACGCAGACGGCACAGCTCCAGCCAGACCTCCGCTGACTGGGCGCCCTGTGCATGTCCCAGCTGCAGCCTCTGCTGCCCCTGCCGCTGCAGCAACTCCAGCTGCAAGCGGACTGCTCGCCAGTAGTGCGCCCGCAGAAAACCCTCCAGTTGCACCAGTAACCGGCGCAGCCCGAACAGCAGTGCCTCGGTACGCTCCACCTCATAAGCCAGGGGTAACTCGCGCAGGAAGGTGGCGGGAATAGTGAAATAGCGCGGTGGATCCGGGCTTTGTCCCGTCAGCCGCTCCAGCCAGGCCGTAAGACCTGCGCCAAAGCGGTGCGCCAGCTCCGTTGCCGGCAGGGCCAGCAATTCTCCCAGGCGAGAAAACCCCAGCCCCCGGAACTGCGCACACAGCCTCGCGTCCAGCTCCAGTCGCTCAATGGGCACCGACTGCAAACGCTGCAGATGCTCAGTCGCCCCTGCAGCACAGAAACCGCCATCCAGCGCCAGCACGCGCGCGGCCAGCGGAGTGTGTCCCGTCGCGCTGATACAGCTGAGTTCCAGCGTCTGCAACTGCGCCTGTATATTCTCCCAGAGCGCACCCAGGCCCCGGAAGTAACGCAGCATCGATTCCAGCTCAAGCAGGAGACCACAGGGCGGCTGCAGACTGACCCTGGCACTGAAACGCCCGCTCCAAAGCGCCAGGCCTTCGAGCTGCTGCGCCGCCTGCTGCGTATTCGCCTGTAGCAAGTGCAGCTCCGGCACCAGGCTCAGCGCGTGCGCGACCGTCATGCCGGATTCAAGCCCCTGCGCCTGCGCGGCCGCATTACAGAGCTCCAGCCTGGTCGCACGTGCATCCAGCAGTACTGCCGCCTTCCGGGAGTCAGCCGTGCACTGCATCTCCAGTGGCAGCAACGGGAAATGCAAATACAGCCAGAGCCCGTTCATCCACCCGCGCGTACCCGCGCCGATACAACGCCCGGCAAAGCTGACAGGGAAGCAGCGCGGCGACCCACAGTTTTCTGACGCAGGGACAGGACACGGCGCGGCAACGGCCAGCCACCTCTGCGCTTCAATACTGAAACCGCCAGTTTGTCCGGTGCCTGATCGGGCTCCAGCAGCAACCGGTAAGGCGCCGCTGAATGCTGTTCACGACAAGCCGTGGGCCTGAAGATAAACCCCAGTCCCTGTCCCTGGGCCGCGGCCAGCTGCAAACGGCGCAGCGCCTGCTGTGGCACATCGCCCAACCAGCCCAGAACAGCACTGCAGCAGCCGCTTTTCAGCGCCTGTTCCAGACACCAGAGCCGATCACGACGACTGTTGCTGCGTACCAGCAAGAGCCTGTCCAGCGCCACACCGGCAGCCTTTAACGCCGGCGCATAGGGAATATGGGGCGGATCAACCCAGAGCACCCAGCGCTCCGCGGATGCTGCCAGCAACGGCAGCAACAGGCGCAACTCGCCACAGCCCTCGGTATCGTAGAGCATTTCCACCAGGCTACCAGGCTGCCAGCCCTGCCCATTCAGCATCTGATCCAGCTCCTCGTGCCCACTGTAAAACCCGGCGACACAGGGCTCGCCAACGGTGTCACTCGCCCGCCATACGGCGCCTTGCTCCAGCAACTGCTCCAGACTCATGATCGACCCCATAAATACTGTACGTATGTACAGTATATTGGTCGAAAACAATGCCGCAGGCAAGCTTCCCCAAAGACAGAATCAGAGAAATGCCGGGGTTTTCGGTTGTGCAGACACGGCCAGGCCCCGACTTGCGCTGCAGGCCAGAGCCGGGTTCCGGTGGTTTTCTAGAGAAAAATGAGGATGTTAGATCAAGCTCAGGCCAGCCAGATCAGGCTGGCCATACGACCGGTTTCGCCATCGCGGCGATAGGAATAAAAATTTTGTGCATCGTTCAACGTGCAGAAATCGCCCCCGGAAACAGACGCCACGCCGATAGCCTCAAGCCGCAGACGTGCCAGGGCATAGATATCGGCAAAGTACTTGCCGGGCACACCGACACGGGCCACAAAAGCCTCTGCGGCAGCGGGATGCGCCACACAGAATGCCTCCTGTACCTCGGCGCCAACCTCGAAGGCCTCCGGGCCGATGGCCGGCCCCAGCCAGCAGTGTACCTGCTCAGGTCTTTCGAACACGGCAAGGGTATTCTCCAGAATACCGGCCACCAGCCCGCGCCAGCCGGCGTGGGCAACCGCCACCTTGCAGCCGTCACTGAAAAAGACCGGCAGGCAATCCGCCGTCATCACGACACAGGCCAGACCCGGCTGGTCGCTCCAGCAGGCATCCGCCTGGCGCACCTGGCCATCAGCAACCGCCTGGACCACATCGACACCGTGCACCTGCTGCAGCCACTGCGCCGGGCGCTCGAGGCCCAGCTGCGCTGCAAGGTTTTGACGGTTCTGCGCCACGCTCTGGGGATCATCTCCGACGTGATCGCCGAGGTTCAAGCCCTGGAAAGCGCCACGACTGGCGCCCCCCTGCCGAGTACTGACACAGGCCTGTACCCGCCCGGATACCGGCCATTGCGGACGCAGCAGCTTCATGACTCTTCGTTGCGCCGCAGGTCCTGCTGCAACGCCTTGAGCAGCAGCTGGAAGTCTTCCGGCAAGTCCACTTCCCAGGACATGAGTTCACCGGTTACGGGGTGAAACAGTTCCAGTTTCTTGGCATGCAGCGCCTGGCGGTTAAAGCCGCGCAGGGTCTTGATCAGGCCTTCACTGACCCCCTTGGGCAGACGGAAACGGCCGCCGTAGACAGGGTCCCCCACCAGCGGGTAATTGATATGGGACATGTGCACGCGGATCTGGTGCGTGCGCCCCGATTCCAGCTTGAGGCGGATATGGGAATGTGCCCGAAAACGCTGCAGCAGACGGTAATGGGTCAGGGCCGGCTTGCCCATATGCACCACCGCCATTTTCTGCCGGTTGGTCTTGTGACGCCCCATGGGAGCATCCACCTTGCCACCGCCGGTCATCACGCCCATCACAACCGCTTCATACTCGCGGCCCATGGAACGCTCCTGCAGCTGCACCACCAGCTCGGTTTGGGCCTGGATGGTTTTGGCCACCACCATCAACCCGGTGGTATCCATATCCAGACGGTGCACGATACCGGCACGCGGTACCTGGGCAATGTCCGGTACATGGTGCAGCAGCGCATTCAGCAGGGTGCCATCGGCATGGCCCGCCGCCGGATGCACCACCAAACCCGCAGGCTTGTTGATCACCAGGATATCATCGTCTTCATAGATGATTTCCAGCTCCATGGGCTCGGGCTGGTGGTGTTCGATGAGGGCAAGTTCTGCGTCAACACAGATCAGCTCACCGCCTTGCAGCTTGTCACGGGTACGCTTCTGCTCGCCATCCACGGTGACACAACCGTCCTTGATCCAGCCCTGAAGACGGGAGCGCGAGTATTCGGGAAACAGCTGCGCGATGGCCTGGTCCAGCCGCTTGCCGACCAGCTCGTCGGCGACCCGCGCTTGTAATTGAACCTGTTCAGGTTTCTGTTCTGGCATCTGGGGTACGTAATTCAGAAGGATGTTTTGGCTTGAGTTCCGGTTGTGTTTAAATATGCCGGACATTTGGATTAACTGGCCCAGTATAACCGAAACTGTCCTCGGTATCGCTGTAGGCAATCAGGACTTATCAACATGCGCTTTGTAAAAGTCATTGGCATCCTGACTCTGGTCTCTCTGATGTCCGCCTGTTCATTTTGGGGCGGAGAAAAGACAGAAGAACCGGATGTACCGGAGCAACAGCTCTACTCCGAGGCACTGGAAGCCCTGGAGGCGCAGAATTACAGCCTTGCGGTGGAAAAACTGCAGCGGCTCGAGGCACGCTACCCCTTTGGCCGCTTCTCCGAGCAGGCCCAGCTGGAACTGATTTACGCCTACTTCAAGAATTTTGAACCTGAAGCTGCCCGCGCCGCCGCGGACCGCTTCGTTCGCCTGCACCCGAATCACGAGAACATCGACTACGCCTACTACCTGAAGGGCCTGACCTCCTTCGAGGAAGATCGTTCTCTGGTATCGCGCTACCTGCCGATCGACGAAACCCAGCGCGACCCGGGCGCGGCACTGGAGTCCTTCGAAAGTTTCTCGACGCTGACCACGCGCTACCCCAACAGCCAGTATGCGCCGGACTCGCTCAAGCGCATGCAGTACCTGAAAAACCGCCTGGCACAGTATGAGGTGCATGTGGCGCAGTACTACATGAAGCGTGGCGCCTGGGTGGCCGCCGCCAACCGTGGCCGTTACGTGGTGGAAAATCTGCAGGAAACCCCCGCCGTGCCGGAAGCGCTGGGGATTATGGCCGAAGCCTATGAAGAACTGGGGCTCAACGACCAGGCGGCCAAGGCTGCAGAAGTACTGCACAGCAACTTCCCGGACTTCCGCTATGAGTCCGGCAAGGAACGTGACAAGTCCCTGCTCGAAACCGCAACCTTCGGCCTGCTGGGCAGCCCGGATGAAGCGGCCATTCAGCGTCCCACGTCCATCATTGTGCCCTCACAGCCCGCAGAACCCGCCCCGGAAACCGAGCGTTCCTGGTTCAGTATTCTGACCTTTGGCGCCTTCGACGACAGCGAAGAGGAAGCCGAGGCCAAAGCCCAGCCCTGAGTTGATAACTCTAGCTATGAAAAAGGCGCCTACAGGCGCCTTTTTTGTTATGGATCAGACGGTTATCGGAAAAAACCTGCCTACCCGCCGCAACCCTGTTCTAGTCTCCTGCCTTCCAGCCCGAAGTAATGGGATAGCGCCGATCGCGCCCGAAGCCGCGCTGGGTAATACGCACGCCAACAGGAGCCTGGCGGCGCTTGTATTCATTGATATCCACCAGGCGAATCACGCGCTGCACCACCTCGGGCTCAAAGCCCTCGGCAATCAGCGCATGGGCGCTGTAGTCATGCTCGACGTAAAGCTCCAGCAAGCGGTCCAGCACATCGTAGTCCGGCAGACTGTCCTGGTCGGTTTGATCCGGCGCCAGCTCAGCAGACGGTGGGCGGTCAATCACGCGCTGCGGGATCGCGGGGGAAATGCCATTGCGGTAGGCCGCAATGCGATACACCAGGGTTTTGGGCACATCCTTAAGCACATCAAAGCCGCCGGCCATATCACCGTACAGCGTTGAGTAACCCACCGCCATCTCGCTCTTATTGCCAGTGGTAAGCACCAGCACGCCCTTCTTGTTGGAAATGGCCATCAGCACCACGCCCCGGCAACGTGCCTGGAGGTTTTCCTCGGTGGTATCGGCCGACAGGCCGGCAAACTCATCGGACAACTGCGCCATAAAGGCATTGTACATGGGCTCAATCGATATCGAGCTGTAGTTCACACCCAGCATGCGCGCCTGCTCGCTGGCATCCTCCTGGCTCATCGACGAGGTGTAGCGGAACGGCATCATCACCGCTTCCACCCGGTCGGCGCCCAGGGCATCCACGGCCACCGCCAGCGTAACGCCGGAGTCAATGCCGCCGGACAGACCCAGCACCACGCCCTTGAAACCATTCTTGTTGACGTAGTCACGCACACCCAGCACCAGGGCGTCGTACACGCTCTGCTCGATGGATGGAAAGGCCACCGAGTTTGTCCCCGGAACCGACAGGCTCTGGTCGGCGTCCTGGTAGTCCACCACAAAGGACGTTTCTTCGAAAAACCGGCCCTGGAAGACACGGCTGCCATCAGCGGCGATCACCTTGGAGCCGCCATCGAAGATAAGCTCGTCCTGGCCTCCAACCTGGTTCAGATACAAGATCGGGCACCCTGCCTGGCGAGCGCGCTCACTCAGCAGCCTGGCCCGCTGGTGGGACTTGTCGACATGAAAGGGCGAAGCGTTGAGGTTCAGCATCAAGCGTGCACCCTGCTCGCGCACCTGCTCGGCGGGCTTGCTCTTCCACAGATCCTCGCAGATGGTCAGTGCCACCGGCACCCCCTTGAGATCGAATACGCAGGGCTGATCACCCGCGGTGAAATAGCGCATCTCGTCGAACACCTGGTAGTTCGGCAAGCACTGCTTGGCATACTCGGCGACCAGTTCACCGTTGTAGATAACCCCCGCCATATTGAACAGCACACCATCACGGTAACGCGGATAGCCCACCACCACATGGATGTCGCGCACGTCCTCCCGCAGGCGTGTCAGCGCCGCTTCAATGCGGGTCTGAATGCTCGGGCGCAGCAGCAGGTCTTCCGGCGGGTAGCCCGAGAGGGTCAGTTCCGGAAACAGCACCACATCGGCCTGCTGCTGATCCCGCGCCTCCAGGGCAATATCGACGACGCGCTGGGTATTGCCGGGGATATCCCCCACCAGCGTATTGATCTGGGCCATCAGGACCCGAATAGAATGACTCATCAGCTATTTGATCTCGTGTTCCGGATGCACCGGGCATCCGCTATCAGAATGTAGACCAGGGTTCAGCGATCCACCCCGGTGCAGGGGTGCTGTGCCGAAACACTGTAAGGGGCCGGATCAATAATGGGGCTGCGCTTGAGCAACAGATCCGCCATCAGCCGGGTCGAGGCCGGCGCCAGCACCAGGCCGTTGCGGTATTGTCCGGCATTGACATGCAGGCCCTCAAGCCCGGGCACCGCACCGATATAGGGAATGCCTTCGGGCGAACCGGGCCTTAGCCCCGCCCAGTGATGTTCAACGGGATAATTTTCCAGCGCCGGCAGTATATCCAGTGCGCTGTGGTACAGGGACTCCCGCGCCTGCTCGGTGGTTTGCTTGTCGAAACCCACCCGCTCCAGCGTACTGCCCACCAGGATGCGGCCATCGTTGCGGGGGATCAGGTAGCGTCCGCCCTGCAGCACCACGCGGTTCACCAGCCCAACCGGCGCCTTGAACAGCATCATCTGGCCTTTAACCGGCTCAACCGGCAGTTCAATACCCAGTTGCGCCAGCAGGGTCGCCGTCCAGGCGCCAGCGGCCAGCACCGTCTGCCCGGCCCGGTACTCGCCCCGCTCGGTGCGTACACCGCAGACGCGCTCGGATTCGAGCAGCAGCTTGGCATCACCGGCCTGCTCGATCAATTCAACACGCGGGTTCAGCTCCAGGCTGCGCCGCAGCGACTTGCCTAAACGGGGGTTACGAATGCTGGCCACTTCCGGCATCCAGAGCGCCTGAGTGTGCCCCGGGCGCAGGTTCGATTCCTTGCGATAAAGGAAGTCCGCGTCCACCTGCTGCATGGGGCGCTGGTAACGCTGTGCCCAGGCCAGGGCGTCTGCTGCATCATCCACCGCCACCATGAACATGCCCTTCTGACGCAGCTCAGGATCTATGCCGGTTTCCTCCAGCAGATCCTGCGCCAGGTGCACATAGCTGCCCTGGGACCAGGTCGCCAGCTGCGTTACCGGTTCCCGGTAGCGCCAGGGATAGAGCGGCGACACAATACCACCACCGGCCCAGGTGGACTCGCGCCCGCAGGCCCCACGTTCGACCAGGGTCACCGAGGCCCCGGCCTGGGCCAGTTCGCGCGCCGTGAGCATCCCCATCACGCCGCCACCCAGAATCAAGAAATCCGACATGCTGCTACTTCCAGTCCACTGTAAAAAGCAGCACGTATTGTGAAGGGTTGGAGGGGAGGATGCCAGTGCAGACGAGACTCGCCTTGGTATCCCGGCGCTCTTGTTTACCTGCGCGAAAAGCAAAAAACGCCCAGAAAACGGACGTTTTTTGAATCGTAGCACTAACTAGCTGCTAGATCAGGGGATCGTAATCAAGATATCAAAACCCGAGCCAGGTTCAGTTGCAGACAGATTATAAGGCGAAGAAGCAGTATCTGTACTGCCTACATTTTTAAAGGTATAGCCGGTGTAACTGAACGTGACATTACCAACCCATCCAGTAGGTACCAGACAGTCCCACGTCCAAGTATTCCCCTGTTTGGTTTTAGTGCAAGCCGTACCATTGGCCGTAATATTAAGACTTGTATAAGCTGGAATGTTTTGACCATTGCAAGCTCCCCCCCCCGATCGAATACAGGAGAAAGTACCTGAAATATGACCAGCTCCGACAACCGTCACTGTAATTCCGTCTGTGCGTTGATTAACCGTTGTATCGTAAAGCCCATCGGTTGCCAAACTGACATTGGCTGCATCGCGATGCCCAATCACGCCGGTATTAGTGACAAGGGAGGCTGCTGCCACACTGGTCGTGCCCGCCGCCATGGCGGAAACAAGCCCACGATTGTAACTGCCATAGTAATTGAGGGCGGGATCCACAACCGTGACAACTCCATCATTCGCCACTGTAGCTGCAGTCGTATTCGTACTTGACCAGTTAGACAGCAATACAGAGTTGATTTCATAGAATGGTACCAGGCTCAACCAGGCCCCAGACGCAGCTCTGATGTTTTGAATGGCTGTTATTGCACTGGACGTTAACGGGTCGACATAAATTGACCGTGACAAGAGCTGGGTTGTTGAGCCCTGCGTAACAGTTCCCATTTCTCCGCTGACCAAGTTCCTCCCTGTCGGCTTGGCGACGGATACTGGCGTGCTAAAGTTGCCACTGGTCAGCAACTGATCAAGATAGTTGGTGACGTAAGTTTTGTATTTCGTATTTCCCGTAGCTCCAGACGCCAGATAGTTGTAAGGCATCACGGTAATGTCGTGTTGTTTCCAGTCCTGCATCAGACGGTAGATACCATCTACGCGCTTAAAACGGCAGGTTTCACGGTAAATATCATTTAAATTAACCGCTTCTGTAAAAGTAATTCCATCCGTACTATTGTAGTGACGATGATCGCCTGTTCCGGTATTAAAATAAGTCGCTTGGGAAGCGTCCCCAACCCCAGGCCAGTACCAGCGATAACTGTTATCCGTACCACTGTCGTTATCATGATGATCGCGACAACAGCGGGTACAGAGATCCGGTTGATCATTGGTCGCGCCACTATTATAAACAGCACCGATCTGCTTGGTGACTGGGGTATAGGAGTAATCCGTTTCGAGTGATTTGGTGGTAGCGTTATAAATAGTTTTTGCCGGTGACAGCCCTGAGCCTGTACCGGCAAGCTTGCATACGCAATTCAAAGTTACAAAATCTTCAGTTATTGCCCTATATTGCGTGTCGTAGGTTACAACTTCAAATTTTACAATATTACTGGTGCCTTTCTGTGAGACTTCAGGCAGGGGCTTGCTGGTTTCTTTCTTGGTACCATCACCCAAATCAATGGCAATAATATCCGGTGCCAGCCCCGGCGTATAAGCCACCTGCGGTGTCTCACCACCCAGACCGACTTTATCGATAAACTTCGACAGCTGCGGATTAATGGCACCGATCACTGACGACAGCGATAAACTGTTAGCTGCGCCAGTACCCCAACTGACATTAAGGGTGACATTCTTGAACTGCGCATTGGCAGCGGACGCCAGGCTGACCGTACCGCTGGATACTGCATAGGGCGTAACCGTCCAGGCCAGGTCAAAGGTGTAATCTGTCGATCCCGCCGTAACCGTTTCCGTACCTGTACCACTGTCAATAGCATCAAAGCTGCTCAGGCTGCTACTGGTGGTCGCAATCGAATCAAACCCACGCAGCTCCTCCAGCTTCTTTTCCGCCACGGCCGTCGCCAGCGCTCGCTGCTGTGAATCCGACGCGGTGCTCAAAAAAACACCCTGCAATTGCAAAATTGCTACTATACCGATCACCGCAACAATCAGTGAAATCAGCACTTCGATCAGTGTAAAACCCCGGCTACGTAATTTCCCCGGGTTACGAGTTAAAGATGTCATGACTCGCTCCTATTTTGTATCCGTCCAGCTGCCGGGATAACGTGCCAGCTCATCAAACGTATCATCTACGCCCGTAATTTTTTCCAGCAGCTTCTCGGAATACACCAAGGTATAGTTACCCGTGGGGCTCGTAACCGTGTCTGTCGTAAGCACTACACCATACACTATGGCGCCACCGCGAATTTCAAGCGCATTAGCTTCAGCGGCTGGAGGGTTACTGTACTTATCTGAAAAACCGAAGGCTATTCCGTAGAAAACAGAGTTCGCGCTAATAGTTAAATCACCATGCACGAACAGTATAAAGGGTGCCGCATAGCTGCCCACTTCCGTATTGGCTGGAATCGTACAGTCACCTTCAACCCATATCAGAGGCAGCTGGGTGGCCACGCCACCGCTATAAAACTGGTCGCCGGAATTAGGCCCCAAACCAGCACAATTGGAAAGCTTGACCTTAGCAACAGCGTTCATGAACTCTTCCCAGTCGTCCGTACCATTGGCGTCAGTATCTGTCGGCAAAGCCCCAAAAAGATTCTGAAATACATCAGGGATTCCTGCTGTATTCACAACAATATCCGGACATTCATCAGCATCAGTTACGTCCTGAGCCTTGCATATCGGGTTGATCGCCTGGGAACACTTGCAGGTATGGCACAACACAAAGCCATCACTTTGCGCTGATTTCACCTTGGCGGCATTCTGGTCTTCATACAGCCACTCATCAACATTACAGGTCTGCCAACTTGCCGTCCCCGTTTTCGTACCATCTTCCACCCACCCTGAGACGGGCACTCCCGTTCCCCCCCCGTTAGGATTGGTTACGATGGACAGCGAGCCGGTAGGAGGAAAGTTACCGTTCGCCATCAGGGGGGGCAGCTCACCTACATCAATTACCGGCACACGGGCAAACTTTTCCTCGACCCGGGCCAGCCCGGTGGTATCGACCGATTCACCCACCGCATTCAACACCACCGAATCCGTACCCGTGACCGCAGACACCGACACGCTTGCGCCCGGACCGCCAAAGGGCATTTCCAGGCTTTCACCCGCCCAGCTGGCATCATCCAGGTAACGTATCGCACCGTAATCCAGCCCGCCCTGGCCGGCGTGCAGGGCTTCCTTGGCGCGGTTGGTATTGGATGAGGTTTTGAGCTCGAACATGCCAATCTTGGCGCTGACCGCGGCAATTACGGTGAGCAATGCCAAGATGATGACGGTAACAAACAGCGTCGCCGCACCCGTTTGACGACCTTTCATGACTTCCTCCCGATTCCCGTTCAGGGAACTACAGATCGGCGCGAATACGCACCTGATCCGTAATCGTCGTTTTAATTTTTGCATCGCTGAGCGACTCAGCCGTTAGCGTAATAGTCAGATTGCGTACCGTCGCCGCCGCAAATGACGCCGGGCTTTGTTCCGGCGTGAACGTCAGCGCCGTAACTTTTATGGCCTGCTCATCCGTCAGGTTATCCCAGCTTCCCATGTTGCAGTGGGCCGGGGTCGCGAACGAGTTAGCCCAGAGCACCTCGACCGCATCGGTTACCGTATCGAGCCGATAGCCGATCAGTTTGGTAGCAGTACTGGCACCGGCGTTATCGGTGTCGTAGCCAAGAATCACACACTGGCCGCTGTCACCCGCCGTGGTTGTATTCAGGTAAGTGGCCGAGCCCGCCGCCGCATAAACCGCAGCCGGCGCACCGGCATCGGTGATGGAGGCATAGGGGTTGCTGGCGGCCAGGGCACCGTTCCAGTACCCGGCCCTGCGCAGGTCCCGCACCATCAGGTCCATCACGGTGCGCAGTTCCTGGTTCAGGCGGATGTTCGTGATCGCCTGCCTGGTGCTGCCCACCGTCATGCTGAACATGCCAATCACGATGGCGGACACCAGCAGCCCCAGCAGCATGGCGATCATCAGTTCGATCAGTGAGATACCGCGCTGGCGCACTAGCATGACTTGTAACCCGCATAACCTGTCGGCGAGCAGAGCCGCACGCGCCCGATGAAATAGGTCGTCACCCGCACCTGTTCCGCCGCATCACCCGTGAAACTGATATTGCCACTTGGGGAGAGCGTGCCACGGGTCGGGTCGAAACTCACCGACCCGCCTGAAAGACTGGAGGCCATGGATACGCCGGGAAAACGCTCATCTGTCACTATGTACTGCTGGCCATTGACCGTGCAGTTGGCAGCACTCGCGGTGCTACAATCACAGTCCGAAAACGGTGCTGTATCCGTCAAGCCGTAACACCAGGCCCCCGTATTAAAGTTCACTGCCACATCTATATTGCGTTTGATGGACTCGGCCCGTGCATACTGCAGATCGGCATAGAGCGCCTGCGCCGCACCGGTGACGCGGTGGCGATCAAACACAGAATTAAAGGATGGAATACCGAGGGCTACAAAGACAGCGAGCACCGCCAGAACCACGAGCAACTCAATCAGAGTAAAACCCGCCCGGCGGCGACTAAGTAACACAGCACGCATTCCCAGATTCTCACGCGCCATAGCTTGATCGATTCCTTCTGCTAGAGTGGTAGCATACTGCATGGTTAAGGATAGCAACTCGAGGGAAGTATAGTGAACTATTCCGCACGCGGCTTTACCCTGATCGAACTGATGATCGTTGTGGTCGTTATCAGTGTTATTGCCATGTTCGCCTACCCGGCCTACCTGGACCAGGTACGCAAAGCTCGCCGGGCCGAGGCGCAAAAAGTACTGATGGCCGGCCAGATTAGCGAAGAACGCTACCGTTCCTACTTCAACACCTACGGCGACGGCACCAGTCTGGCGGCCGAAAACCTCGGCATGGGCACGGCCGATTTCTTCACGTTCGGCGTCACGGTCCCGGGTGCATCTGCCGCCACTCACTATACCCTCACGGCCTCGGCCTCCGGCGATCAGCTCAAGGATAGCAACTGCACGGTCATGACCCTGGATCAGAGCAATGTCATGTCCCCGGCCGCCTGCTGGAAACGCTAGCTGGCCGCTACACCGCTACCAGGCGCATTGGGGCCCAGATAAACACCCCGCTCTCACACGTCCCTGCGCCCGCGGGTTACCGTTCCTCCTGAACATAAAAAACGCTGCATCAGCAGCGTTTTTATGGGGTGTCAGGCGACCTGCAGTATTTTTACATCGAACAACAGGGTCTTGCCCGCCAGCGGGTGGTTGAAGTCGATGTGCACCACCTGCTCATCGAAGGACTGCACCACGCCCGGCAGCTCACCGCCAGGTTCCTTAAAGCTGACGACCAGCCCGGGCTCGAGTTCCATATCCTTGAACTGCGCCCGGGGAAGGCGCTGGATATTGGCGGGGCTTGGCATGCCAAAGCCTTTTTCCGGCACGATAGTGAAGGTCGACTCGCTGCCTGCAGCCAGCCCTATCAGCGGCTCTTCAAAGCCCGGCAACAGGTTGCCATCACCCAGGGTAAAGGTGGCCGGCGCGCTTTCGAAGTTGGAATCCACCAGCTGGCCATCTTCCAGCTTGATGGCGAAATGCAGGGTCACGGTTGCACCGGGCCCGATTGTCTTGTCACTCATGCAAGGCTCTCATTTAGTTCCGGGAACGGCTCTTCTCGAAGAACAGCGTATCGATAATCAGCAGTACAGCGCCCAGGGTGATGGCGCTGTCGGCCAGGTTGAACGCCGGAAAGTAATAACCGGCGTAGTGCAGCGAGATAAAGTCCACCACGTGACCCAGCGCCACCCGGTCGTACAGGTTGCCCAGGGCCCCGCCCAGCAGCAGCGCCAGGCCCATGCCCAGCCACCAGTGCACGCGGGCGGTACGTTTCATCCAGACCACCAGCGCCACGCTGACCACCAGCGCCACCAGCGCAAAAAACCAGCGTTGCCAGCCGCCGGCATCCGCCAGGAAGCTGAAGGCCGCCCCCCGGTTGTAGAGCAGTGTCAGATCAAACACCGGCAGTACCGGATTGGGGATACCGTAGCTCAGCTTCGCCTCGGCCAGCCATTTGCTGCCCTGGTCCAGCACCACAACGAGCACCGACAACCATAGCCAGACCAGTGAAGAGCCGGGCAACGCCGGCTCCGTGATACGTTCGCGACTGCGTTGCATGGTCATCAGGCGTAGTGGCGACTTTCGCCAGGACCGTCGACGTTATCGACACAGCGTTCGCACAGCTGCGGATGCGCCGCGTGGCGACCGATATCCTCGCGGTGGTGCCAGCAGCGACCGCACTTGGCATGAGCTGAGCCTGCAATCGCGACCTTCAGCCCTGCAACCTCGGTGTCGCGGGCATCTGTTCCTTCCGACAAGGGTGCCAGCGCGGCCCTGGACGTGATCAGCACAAAGCGCAACTCATCACCCAGGCGCGCCAGATCCGCCTGCAGGCTCTCATCCACATAGAGGGTGACTTCCGCCGCCAGGGAGCCTTTCACCAGTTTCTCGTTGCGGGCATCTTCCAGGCACTTGTTGACGGCGTTTTTCACGCCCAGCACCCGGCGCCAGAAATCCGCACCAAAGGCGTCGTCGGCCGGCAGGGTAAAGAGCCCCTGGTACCAGGTGGTCAGGAAGACACTGTCTTCACGCTCGCCCGGCAGCACTTCGTGAATCTCTTCGGCGGTGAAGCTCAGGATCGGTGCGATCCAGCGCGTCAGGGCTTCGGCAATATGATAGAGCGCCGTCTGGCAGGAGCGACGCGCCAGGCTGTCGGCCTGGGTGGTGTACTGGCGATCCTTGATGATATCCAGGTAGAAGCCGCCCAGTTCCTGCGCGCAGAAGTGATGCACCTGCTGGTACACATCGAGGAAACGGTAGCTGTCGTAGGCCGCCGTGATCTTCTGCTGCAGACGATAGGCCGCATCCACCGCCCAGCGATCCAGTGCCAGCATGTCTTCAGGCGCCACGCTGTCACGCGCCGGCTCGAAGCCGTTCAGGTTGGCCAGCAGGAAGCGGGCGGTATTGCGGATGCGACGGTAGGCATCGGCGGTACGCTGCAGAATCTGCTTGGAGACGGCCATTTCGCCGGAGTAGTCCGTGGCGGAAACCCACAGACGCAGAATATCGGCACCCAGGGTGTCGGTGACTTCCTGCGGCGCAATCACGTTACCGAGGGACTTGGACATCTTGTAGCCCTTCTCGTCCACCGTGAAACCGTGGGTCAGCACCTGCTTGTAGGGCGCGCAGCCGTTGATGGCAATCGATGTTTTCAGGGACGACTGGAACCAGCCACGGTGCTGGTCCGAGCCTTCCAGGTACAGGTCCGCCGGGAAACGCAGCTCGGCGCGCTCACGCAGCACCGAGTGATGCGTTACGCCGGAGTCGAACCAGACATCCAGCGTATCGGTGACCTTGTCATACTGATCGGCATCGGCGCCCAGCAGGCTGGCGGCATCCAGTTCGAACCAGGCATCGATACCGCCCGCCTCGATGGCCGTGGCCACCTGTTCGATCAGGCCGGTTGTATTGGGGTGCAGTTCACCGGTCTGCTTGTGGGTGAACACGGTGATCGGCACGCCCCAGGTGCGCTGGCGGGAGACACACCAGTCCGGGCTCTGCTCGACCATGGCCTCGATACGGTTCTGACCCCACTCGGGGAACCAGCTCACGCCCTTAATGGCTTCCAGCGCCTGGGTCTTGAGACCCTTTTCGTCCATGGAGATGAACCACTGCGGCGTGGCGCGGTAAATCAGCGGCGTCTTGGTGCGCCAGCAGTGCGGGTAGCTGTGCTCGAAGCGCTTCAGGTGTACCAGCTTGCCTTCGCGCTCCAGTGCTTCAACCACCGGGCCGTCGGCCTTGTAAACGTGCACGCCGGCAAACTCGCCGGTGGCATCGGTGTAGGTACCGTTGGCCTGCACCAGGTTCAGCGTGCCCAGGCCATATTGCTGGCCAACCACGAAGTCATCCACGCCATGATCGGGCGCGGTGTGCACAGCGCCGGTACCGGCATCGGTGGTGACATGGTCACCCAGAATCACCGGCACCTGCCTGTCGTAGATCGGGTGCGCCAGTGCCATGTGCTCCAGCGCGGTACCGCTGCAGGTACCCAGCACCTGGTAGGGCTCGATACCCCAGCGTGCCATGACCTCGTCCACCATGTCGGCGGCAATCAGGATACGCTCGGCACCCTGGTTGATATCCACCTGCACCAGGGCGTACTCCAGCTCGGCGTGCAGCGATACCGCCTGGTTGGCGGGAATGGTCCAGGGGGTTGTGGTCCAGATGACCACGGACACCGGACCTTCGCCTGCAGCGCCATCAAACAGCGCCAGCACCTTGTCCTGATCGGCAAAGGTAAAGCGGATATCGATCGCCGTGGAGGTCTTGTTCTGGTACTCGACCTCGGCCTCGGCCAGGGCCGACTGGCCCACCACGCTCCAGTACACCGGCTTGTAGCCCTTGACCAGGTGACCGTTCTCGATGATCCTGCCCAGCGCCCGCACGATATTGGCTTCGGTATCGAAGTTCATCGTCAGGTAGGGGTTTTCCCAGTCGCCAACGACACCCAGACGGATAAAGTCGTCTTTCTGGCCCGCCACCTGCTCGGCGGCATAGTCACGGCACTTCTGGCGAAACTCGCTGTAGGGCACCTTGTCACCGGCGCGGCCAATCAGGGTCTCGACCTTGTGCTCGATCGGCAGGCCATGGCAGTCCCAGCCCGGCACGTAGGGCGCATCAAAACCCGACAGTGTCTTGGACTTGACGATCATGTCCTTGATGACCTTGTTGACCGCATGACCGATATGAATACTGCCGTTGGCATAGGGCGGGCCGTCATGCAGGATAAACTGCTCGCGCCCCTTGCCGGCTTCGCGCAACCTGGCGTAGAGATCGATTTCGGCCCAGCGCGCCAGGCGCGCCGGTTCACGCTGCGGCAGGTTGCCACGCATCGGGAAAGCCGAGTCCGGCAGGTTCAGTGTCGCTTTATAGTCGGTCATGTCAGTCGCTTTGAGGTTATGGGTCTTAACAGGCCAATAGCGCCCGGGCCACATCAATATCGTTGAAAATCTGCTGTTTCAGCTGCTCAAGGCCATCGAACTTGCGCTCTTCACGAATGAAATCGGCAAACTCAACGCTCAGCAGCTGACCATAAAGATCACCCTGAAAATCAAACAGGTGTGCCTCCAGTACCGGCTGGGTGCCATGCACGGTCGGGCGCATGCCAATATTGGCCACCCCCGCCACGATCTGGCCATCATCCAGCTCGGCCCGCACGGCGTACACCCCCCGCAGCGGCGCCGCGAAGCGGTGCATGCGCACATTCGCCGTCGGCACGCCCAGGGTACGGCCCAGTTGCTGCCCCAGCATGACCCTCCCGCTGATGCGATAACGCCGCCCCAGCAGCCGTTCGGCCAGGTCCAGGTCATTGCGCGCCAACGCCTGGCGTATCCGGGTACTGCTGACCCGCTCGCCGTCAACCAGGCAGGTGGCCGTGTTCTCCACGGAGAAGCCCTGGGTCGCCCCTACCTGGCACAGCATGGCGTAATCACCGGCCCGGTCGCAGCCAAAGCGAAAGTCATCGCCGACCACAAAATGCCGTACCGCCAGCCCTTCCAGCAGCAGGGCTTCGATAAAGCTCGCCGCCGGCAAACTGCGCAGGCGCTCGTTGAAGGTCAGGCACAGCACCCGGTCGAGCCCCTGGGCACGCAGCAGCCGTACTTTTTCATCAAACCGGGTCAGGCGCGCCGGCGCCTCCTGGCCTGCAAAAAACTCGCGCGGCTGCGGTTCGAAGATAATGGCCACTGTCGGCAAGCCAAGCTCGCGCCCCTTGGCCTTGACTTGCTCCAGCACCTTGACATGCCCGAGGTGCACGCCATCGAAATTGCCAATGGTCGCAACGCACACCCGGTGCTTGTCACGCAGATTGTGTAATCCCCGGATCAATTCCATCAAACGCCAGCCACAGCCTGAAAATAAACCGCAGAATTATAACGCAGATGCAGCGCAACGAGTACCGCAGCGCCACAAGTAGCTGTAACATGCCTCAAAACCCGGCGCAGCCTGCGGATCAACCGGCTACCGAGAGCAACGTTCAAGCCCGCAAATGCCGCAGGCGCAGCCCGGCGAGTAGCAAAGTAGCCGCATAGGCACCCGCCCCCAGCAGCACCAGTGCGGTCATCTGCCAGGCTCGATCCATCAGCCCCCAGGCAAACCATCGCTCCACCGCCGGGGTGAGCAACGAGTACCGCAGCGCCACAAGTAGCCTCAACATGGCTCAATACCCGGCGCAGCTTGCGGAGCAACCGGCTACCGAGAGCAACGTTCAAGCCCGCAAATGCCGCAGGCGCAGCCCGGCGAGTAGCAAAGTAGCCGCATAGGCACCCGCCCCCAGCAGCACCAGTGCGGTCATCTGCCAGGCTCGATCCATCAGCCCCCAGGCAAACCATCGCTCCACCGCCGGGGTGAAATAGACCAGTAGCGCGACCATGACAAGATTGGCGCTACCCAGGCGCAGCAACCAGAGCCCCCAGCCCGGTTGCCAGTGAAATACACCCGCGCGCAGCAAGCCACGCAACAGCAAACCGGCGTTCAAAAAAGCCGACAGCGTTGTCGCCAGTGCCAGCCCCACATGGGCCAGCGGCCATATAAGCAGCAGATTCAGCACCATGTTGACGACCATCGCGATCACCGCGATACGCACCGGCGTGCGCATGTCCTGGCGCGCAAAGAAGCCCGGCGCCAATACCTTGATCAGCATGAACGCCAGCACACCGCAGCCGTACGCCCGCAGGCTACCGGCCGCCATATCGACATCACGCTCGGTCAGAACACCGTAGTGAAACAGGGTGATCAGCAGGGGTTCCGCCAGCAACACCAGCGCCAGCGCCGCCGGCAGGCCGATCAGCAGTACCATGCGCAAGGCCCAGTCCAGCGTGTGAGCAAACTGATCCAGCGATTTCTGCGCATGCTTGCGCGACAGCGCCGGCAGAATCACAGTCGCAATCGCGATACCAAAGACCCCCAGCGGCAGCTCGGACAGCCGGTCCGAATAATACAGCCAGGACACGCTACCGGATTGCAGGAAGGAGGCCAGCACTGTATCCAGCAACAGGTTGACCTGTGCCACCGAAACCCCGAACAGCGCCGGCAACATCAGGGTCATGATTTTCTTGACCCCCGGGTGACCGAAATCCACCACAGGCCCCGGTAACAGGCGAATCTGCCACAGGAAAGGCAGCTGAAACGCCAGCTGCACAAAACCTGCAACCAGAACCCCCCAGGCCAGCGCAAAGATCGGCCGTTCAAACCACTCGCTGAACAACAGTGCCGCCCCGATCAGGCACAGGTTCAGCAGCACCGGCGTAAAGGCCGGCACCGCAAAGCGCTCATAACTGTTAAGAATGGCGCCGGCGAAGGCCGTCATGGAAATCAGCCCCAGGTAGGGGAAGGTGATGCGCAGCATCTCGGACGCGAGCTCGTAGCGCTCGCTGTCGTGCATATAAAAGCCGGGGGCAAAGATCGCCGTCAGCACGGGCGCTGCCACCACCGACAGCACCGTAATACAGATCAGTACCGAGCCCAGGCTCCCCGCCACCCGCGCCACCAGAAACTGCACGTCGAACAGCGATTTCTGTGTGCGGTATTCGGACAGCACCGGTACAAAGGCCTGAGCAAAGGCGCCTTCGGCAAACAGCCGGCGCAGGAAGTTGGGAATCTTGAAGGCGACAAAAAAGGCATCGGCACTGCCGGATGCCCCGAAGTGACTCGCCACCACCACATCCCGTACCAGACCGAGAATGCGCGAGAGCAATGTCATCAGCCCGACCAGGCCGCTGGAACGCAGCAAACTGACCCCCTTTTTGGTTTCTCTACCCTCGTCCGCCACGATCCCTATCCCCAAGCTGTCAGGCACTGTACAATGCGCTGCATCTTACTGTGTCGCAGATAATAATTCCGCTACTTTATTGACAGCCTTGCGTCAAACAGGAATAATCTCGCGTCTTAATTTTCGGCGTTCACTGCCGATGATTTTCCAAATAACTTTGAAGGAGCCGGACTGTGGCAAATTCCGCAGGATCACGTAAACGCGCTCGCCAGTCGGAGAAGCGTCGCCAGCATAACGCTAGCCTGCGCTCCATGGTGCGTACTTACATCAAGAAAGTCGTTAAAGCGATCGATAGTGGCGACAAAGCCGCTGCTGAAGGCGCGTTCAAAACCGCCCAGCCGATCATGGACGGCTCTGTAAACAAGGGTCTGTTCAACAAGAACCAGATCGCTCGCACCAAGAGCCGCCTGAACGCGCGCATCAAGGCACTGGCCTAACCACCAGCCGCCTGACGCAGCAGGGCCTACAAAGCCCTGCCATTAAAAAAACCGGCCCTGGCCGGTTTTTTTTTGTGTCTGCATATCTTCGGCCAAGCCTGGCGCCGACCCGATCAGGCCAGCGCCAGGTTGTCGCGGTGCACAAGCTCCACCTCGCCCATATAGCCAAGCAGTGACTCGATCATTGCGCTTGGCTTGCCCATCAGCTTGCGCGCATCGTCGGCCCCATAGTTCGCCAGGCCCCGCCCCACGATAACACCCTGCTCATCCTGCAGGATCACCATCTCGCCACGGGAAAACGACCCCGAAAGATCCCGCACCCCCGCCGGCAGCAAACTCTTGCCACGCTCGCGCAACGCCGCCACGGCACCTGCGTCCAGCACCAGAGCCCCCCTCGCCTGCAGATGCCCGGCAATCCACTGTTTGCGGGCAGCCTCGGGACTGCGCTCCGGCACCAGCAACGTGCCCACAGCATCACCAGCCTTGAGCCTGAGCAGCACGTCAGGCTCACGACCACTGGCAATCACCGTGACGGCACCACTGCGCGCCGCAAGGCGCGCAGCACGCACCTTGGTTGCCATACCGCCGCGCCCGAGCTTGCCGCCGCCGCCCGCCATGGCAATCAGGGCATCGTCCTCGGCCCGCGCCTCGGACACAAAGGCCGCATCGGGATTGCTACGCGGGTCGGACTCAAACAATCCCAGCTGGTCGGTCAGCAGAATCAGACCATCCGCCTCGATCAGGTTGGCCACCAGCGCACCCAGGGTATCGTTATCGCCGAAACGAATCTCGTCGGTAACCACGGTGTCGTTTTCGTTAACCACCGGCACCACACCCAGGTGTATCAGCTCACCCAGAGCCGCCCGCGCATTAAGGTAGCGACGCCGATTGGAAAGATCCTCGTGGGTTAGCAAAATCTGCGCAGTATGGGTGCCATGGCGCTGGAAATTGGCCTCGTAAGCCTGCACCAGGCCCATCTGACCAATGGCTGCAGCCGCCTGCAAACGGTACATTTCATGCGGCCGGTTCGACCAGCCCAGGCGCGACATACCCTCGGCAACCGCACCCGAGGACACCAGCAGGATCTCCATTCCTTGCGCACGCAGCGCCGCCAACTGGTCCACCCAGCGCGCAATCGCCGCCTGGTCCAGCCCCTCGCCATCATTGGTCAGCAGCGCACTGCCGATCTTAACAACCCAGCGCCCGGCCTTTTTCAGCCTGTTCCTACCCGTGGACACGCGTGAACCCTCTCGCTAGCGAACCCATTCGACATCAACGTCGAACTCGTCATCGTCAAAATCATCCCAGTCATCGTCATCGCCGGTGCGGCGCGCACGAATGGCCGCACGCATGGTTTCAACGCATTCACGCGCCTCTGCGTCAATCTGCAGACGCGTGTTGCGTTCAACCTCCAGCAACTCGGGATCTTCCTGGATCTCCAGCGCCCGCTGATCGAGGAAACCCTGGATATCCTTGACCAGCACCTGCACGCCTTCCTTGTTTATCGCCGAAATGCGATACACGGGCCCTTCCCAGCCCAGTGCATCCACCACCGCCTGGCAACGCTCTTCCTGCTCCTCTTCAGGCACCAGGTCCAGCTTGTTGAGCACCAGCCAGCGCGGCTGAGCTTCAAGCGTCGGGCTGAATTTTTCCAGTTCGGAGACCGCCACACAGGCAGACTGCGCAGCACTCTGCTCATCCCAGGGCGCCATATCCACCAGATGCAGCAACAGACGGTTGCGCGCCAAATGACGTAGGAAGCGAATCCCCAGCCCCGTACCCTCGGATGCACCCTCGATAATGCCCGGTATATCGGCAATAACAAAACTGCGATGACTCTCGGTACGCACCACACCCAGGTTCGGCACCAGGGTCGTAAAGGGATAGTTCGCCACCTTCGGCTTGGCCGCAGATACCGAACGAATAAAGGTCGACTTGCCCGCATTCGGCAAGCCCAGCAGACCCACATCCGCCAGCACCTTGAGCTCGAGCTTCAGGTTGCGCGCCTCACCCGGCGAGCCGTTACTGGTCTGGCGTGGCGCACGGTTGATCGAGCTCTTGTAGCGAATGTTGCCCAGACCATGAAACCCTGCCTGAGCCACTTTCTCTACCTGCCCCTCGACCGTCAGGTCCGCCAGCACTTCGCCGGTATCCTGGTCGACCACCGTGGTGCCCACCGGCAGCTTCAGTACCAGGTCTTCACCCTTGGCACCGGTACACTGACGGGTCATGCCATTCTGGCCATTCTGCGCCTTGTAGTGGCGCGTAAAGCGAAAATCGATCAGCGTATTCAGACCAGCATCCGCCTCAACGAACACAGAACCGCCATCACCGCCATCACCGCCGTCGGGGCCGCCTTTGGCGACATATTTCTCGCGCCGGAAACTCATGCAGCCGTTACCACCTTTTCCGGCTTCCACCGAGATCAACGCTTCATCGACAAACTTCATCAAAACCTCCCCGACGGGCCAGGATCCTGCACTGAATATAGCGCGAACCCGCGTCCCGAATAGCCTCACTCACACCGGCAACGAAATGGCCGGCGCAGAACACCCGATCACATGAAGCCTGCCGGAACAGGCACAACAGACCTCACAATCAAGGCGCCATCATGAGCGACGCAAACGCCGCCCCGCACATGCAAAATCAGAAAATCACGGCCCATACGAAAAAAGCCCCGCACAGGCGGAGCTTTTTCGAACATCAAAACGCGATTCAGGCAGGTACGATACTGATGTACTTGCGCTTGTTTTCGCCCTTGATTTCAAACTTGACTACGCCGTCCGCTTTCGCGAACAGAGTGTGGTCCTTGCCCAGGCCTACATTGGTACCGGCATGGAACTTGGTGCCACGCTGACGAACCAGGATGTTACCTGCAGCAACAACCTGACCACCGAAGCGCTTTACGCCAAGGCGTTTCGATTCTGAGTCGCGACCGTTACGAGTCGAGCCACCCGCTTTCTTATGAGCCATTTTCTATCTCCTGATCTGGGGTGCGTTAGGCACTGATGCCAGTGATCTTCACTTCAGTGAAAGACTGACGATGACCCTGACGTTTCATGTGGTGCTTACGACGCTTGAACTTCAGGATGGTTACTTTCTTGCCGCGACCGTGCTCAACAACTTCAGCAGTCACCTTGGCACCATCAACAACCGGCGCACCGATCTTGATGTCATCACCGGCGCCAACCAGCAGCACACGGTCAAATTCAACGCTGGAACCCAGCTCTGCCGGCAGCTTTTCGAGCCGTACAGTCTGTCCTTCCTGAACGCGGTACTGCTTACCACCGCTAACGATTACTGCGTACATTTCTCTCTCCAGGTCATGCCCATCCGGCTACTGTGAATAACAACCTACTTCTAAGGGCGAAACCCTATGATAGGGAGCAAATTTGGATGAGCTCAGGGCGGGGGATTCTATAGCAAAGGCAAGCCTAACTCAAGCCAGATTCAACCGAATTCGGACAACTTGCGGGCAAGCCTCGTTCAACTGCCCCGCCACCGGCATCAGGGGCCTTTCAGGCCGGCGCTTTCTTGACACCCTCGCAGGCACCCCCTAGCATGCGCGCTTACCATTCGTACAGTCGACGACCCTCCCCACATGCAGCCACATCAGCTAAATCCGGCGATAGAGCCGCAGTTCGAAGCCGTTAATGACTACATTCTCAACCATCTGGGTTCCACCGTCCCACTGGTCGAGAAAATTGGCCACTATATAGTCGAAAGCGGCGGCAAGCGTCTGCGCCCCCTGCTGGTATTGCTCAGCGCCAACGCCTGCGGTTACCAGGGTCAGCACCATGTTCCCCTGGCCGCCATTGTCGAGTTCATTCATACCGCCACCCTGCTGCATGACGATGTGGTCGACAACTCCGACCTGCGCCGCGGCAAGGACACCGCCAATGCGCGCTGGGGCAATGCGCCGAGCGTCCTGGTGGGCGACTTCCTTTACAGCCGTGCCTTCCAGGTCATGGTCGAGATCGGCAACATGGACATCATGCATGTCATTTCCAACGCCACCAATGTCATTGCCGAAGGCGAAGTCCTGCAGCTGCTGAACTGCAAAAACCCGGATACCAGCGAAGACGCCTACATGCAGGTGATTATCGGCAAGACCGCCACCCTGTTTGAAGCCGCCACGGAAACCGGCGCCATCCTCGCCGGCGCCACCGCAGCCGAACGTGACGCGCTGCGCCTGTACGGCCGCCACCTGGGCGTGGCCTTCCAGCTGGTCGATGACATGATGGATTACCTCTCCAGCGCCGAGGAAATGGGCAAGAATGTCGGTGACGACCTGGCCGAAGGCAAGCCGACCCTGCCACTGATCCAGGCCATGAAAGCCGGCACCGACGCAGAGCGCCAACTGATTCGACAGTGCATTCGCAAGGGCGGACTGGACGATCTGCAGCCGGTCCTCGACATCGTGCATCGCACCGGGGCCATCGACTACACACGCGATGCCGCCCAGCGCGCCGCTGCCGACGCCTGCAAGGCACTCCAGGCCCTGCCCGCCAGCTCGTTCAAAGACACCCTGACGCAGCTGGCCGACATGGCCGTCGACCGCACACACTGATCATGCAAACGGAACCTGACCACCTGCAATGCGGGTGCAGCCAGAGGTTCCGTCAACGCCCGCTGCCGAACCAGAACAGGCCCGCCACGGCCCCTTCCCGGCAGAAACAAGCCCCAAACAGTGCTTCAGGGCGTCCGACCCGCTATAATCGGCGGATATTTTTAGCTGGAACCATAAGACTTTCCCTATGACAAAACCCGCTTCTTTTGATCGCGCAGCCCTGCTGAGCTGCGGCCACGGCGAAATGTTCGGTCCGGGCAATGCCCAGCTGCCGGTCGACAACATGCTGATGATGGACCGCGTCGTTAACATTTCGTCGGAAGGCGGCCTCTATGGCAAGGGCGAAATTATTGCCGAACTGGATATCAACCCGGACCTCTGGTTCTTCCAGTGCCACTTCCCCGGCGACCCTGTGATGCCGGGCTGCCTGGGACTGGACGCCATGTGGCAGCTGGTTGGATTTTTCCTTGGCTGGCGCGGCAACCAGGGTCGCGGCCGCGCCCTGGGCTCAGGTGAAGTCAAGTTCACCGGCCAGGTCCTGCCAACGGCCAAGAAGGTGACCTACCATATTCACCTCAAGCGCGTGATCGAGCGCAAACTCGTTATGGGCATTGCCGACGGCTCCGTATTCGTGGACGGGCGCGAAATCTACACCGCCAAGGACCTGCGCGTCGGTCTGTTCACGACCACCGACAACTTCTGATCAGTCGCCCGGAGCTGCCGGCCACAGGCCGACGGCTCGCCCAATCCCGATAAAACCTAATTCAGGTAGCCTTCAGGGGCGCTTTATCGGACAATAGGCGGTCTGTATATCCGCAAAGAACATTACCTTAGTGAAACACAAGAGGCCTCACATGCGTCGTGTCGTTGTTACAGGTATGGGGATCGTGTCCTGTCTGGGCACCGACAAGGATTCCGTCCTCAGCGCCCTCCAGGAGGGACGTTCCGGCATCAAGTTCCAGGAAGAATACAAGGAGCTCGGCTTTCGCAGCCAGGTTGCCGGCAGTATCGACCTCGACCTTGAATCCCTGATTGACCGCAAACTGTTGCGTTTCATGGGCAACGCCGCCGCCTACGCGTACCTGGCCATGGACCAGGCCGTGAAGGACTCCGGCCTGAGCGAAGACCAGGTTTCCAACGTGCGTACCGGCCTGATCGCCGGTTCCGGCGGCGCTTCATCCGCCGATATCGTTGAAACCGCGGACATTCTGCGCACCAAGGGCGTACGCCGCGTCGGCCCTTACCGCGTTACCCGCACCATGGGCAGCACCGTATCCGCCTGCCTGGCCACACCGTTCAAGATCAAGGGCGTGAACTACTCCATTACCTCGGCCTGCGCCACCAGCGCGCACTGCATTGGCAGCGCCATGGAGCAGATTCAGCTGGGCAAGCAGGATGTGGTCTTTGCCGGCGGTGGCGAAGAGCTGCACTGGTCCCTGAGCGTCATGTTCGATGCCATGGGCGCGCTGTCCAGCAAGTACAACGACACCCCGGAACAGGCCTCCCGTGCCTACGACGCCAACCGTGATGGTTTCGTCATCTCCGGCGGCGCCGGCATGCTGGTGCTCGAAGACCTCGAACACGCCCAGGCCCGTGGCGCCAAGATCTACGCCGAACTGGTCGGCTATGGTGCGACCTCCGATGGCTACGACATGGTCGCGCCGTCCGGTGAAGGCGCCCTGCGCTGCATGCAGCAGGCCATGTCGACCGTTGAAGGCCCGATCGACTATATCAACTCCCACGGCACGTCCACGCCGGCCGGTGATATCCAGGAACTGAAAGCCATGAAGATGGCATTCGGCGACAAGATGCCCACCGTCAGCTCCACCAAGTCACTGACCGGTCACTCGCTCGGCGCCACCGGCGTACAGGAAGCGATTTACTGCCTGCTGATGCAGGAAAACAACTTCGTCTGTGCCTCGGCCAACATCGAACAGCTCGACCCGGAAGCCGAAGGCCTGCCGATCGCGACCTCGCGTATCGACAATGCCAACCTGGAACGCGTGATGTCCAACAGCTTCGGCTTTGGCGGCACCAACTCCACGCTGGTGTTCCAGAAGTTCAACGGCTGAGTCGTAGGATGGGTAAAGTGCCGAAGGCACGAAACCCATCACTTCGCCATCAGCAGGTGTTGGGTCCGCCGCTACGCGGCTTGACCCAACCTACATAAAAACCGGCTTCGGCCGGTTTTTTATTGCTGACCATTTGCCCACGGAGTGAACCCCCACGCTCACCGCACCTTTGCGGGGCGCGAATGCCTCAGGCACCGATTTCGCGCATTTCCTGCTCTATCCAGGTGTCCGAATCCCGGTGCACATCATCGACCGTGCGTTCCACCGTTGCCTGCGGCGCGCCGATACGCACCTGCACCCTGCCCGCATCGACAATGCCAACCCGGAACTTGTGATGTCCAACAGCTTCGGCTTTGGCGGCACCAACTCCACCCTGGTATTCCAGAAGTTCAACGGCTGAGTCGTAGGATGGGTAAAGTGCCGCAGGCACGAAACCCATCACTTCACCATCAGCAGGTGTTGGGTCCGCCGCTACGCGGCTTTAACCAACCTACATAAAAACCGGCTTCGGCCGGTTTTTTATTGCTGACCATTTGCCCACGGAGTGACCCCCAGGCTCACCGCACTTTTGCGGGGCGCGAATGCCTCAGGCACCGATTTCGCGCATTTCCTGCTCGATCCAGGCGACCGAATCCCGGTGTACATCATCGACCGTGCGCTCCACCGTTGCCAGCGGCGCGCCGATGCGCACCTGCACCGTACCCGGAAACTTCACGAAGCTCTTGCCCGGCCAGTAGAGGCCCGCATTGTGCACGATAGGTACCACCGGCACCTGACTGTCGACCGCGAGCATGGCGCCACCCTTGTTGAATCGTCCCATCTCGCCCACTTTCACGCGGGTCCCCTGGGGGAATATCAGCACCGGCACCTGCTGTGACAGACGTTCACGCCCCTGCGCCAGCAGCTGCTTCAGCGCCCCGCGGCGCTGACTGCGATCCAGCGCAATGGGCTGCAACATGGCGAGCGCCCAGCCAAAAAAGGGCAGCTTGAGCAGTTCCTGCTTCAGGACTACGGCCTGGGGGCGCACCAGCGTCTGAAAGTACAGGGTTTCCCATTCGCTCTGGTGATTGGACACCACCACATAAGCACCCGAACGCGGCAGGTTTTCCAGCCCCGACACCTCAAAACGCACGCCACAGCACAGCCGCAGCCAGAACATGTAGAAGTAATTCAGCACCGTGAACAGCCGGAAACGGGGACGAAACGGCAACGCCCAGCCCACCAGCAGGCAAAAGCTCGAATACAGGATAGTGACCGGATAAAAGCCCGCGTAAAACAGGGTCGCACGCAGGTAGTGCAGCGGTGTCGCCTTGGACATCCTCAACCTCCGGTAACCGGTGGGAAAAAGGCAACTTCATCACCCTCGGCCAGAACAGCGGACAGGCTGACCATCTCCTGATTCACCGCAACCAGCAGATTGGGTGCCTTGAGCACCCCCTGCCAGGCCTCGCCGCGCTCGGCCACCAGGTAATCGATCAGCTCATCGACACGGGACACCTGTGCCGGACACTGCAACGTCTCGGCATCCAGGCCCAGCTGTTCACGCACACGCGCAAAATATACCAACTGCAATTTCATCTTAATCCTCTACCTTCCAGTGCCCGCTCTTGCCACCTTTCTTTTCCATCACCCGCAGGCCCGAGATCACCATACCGCGATCCACCGCCTTGCACATGTCATACAGCGTCAGCGCCGCCACACTGGCCGCCGTCAGGGCTTCCATTTCCACCCCGGTCTGGCCGGACAGCTTGCAGGTGGCGGTAATGTCAATGCGGTTATGCTCCGGCACCGGCACCAGCTCCACCGCCACCTTGCTCAGCATCAGCGGATGACACAGCGGTATCAGTTCCCAGGTGCGCTTGGCCGCCTGGATACCGGCGATACGCGCGACCGCCAGCACATCACCCTTCTTGTGACCGCCACCCACGATCAGTTGCAGCGTTTCGGGCAGCATCTCGATCCGGGCCTGGGCGACAGCTTCACGGTAGGTCACATCCTTGCCGGATACGTCCACCATATGGGCATGCCCCTGATCGTCCAGGTGCGTCAGTTTGCTCATGAGGCCTCCAGGGAACGCTTGTTAATCAGCGGGTTGGCATACATCTGGCGCATGATTTCCTGCGCACCGGGCTCCAGCCCCTCCAGGCGCTGCTGGAAGGCTTCGCGCTGCTCGTCCGTCACCTCGCCGGCGTCATCCGCCGCGATCAGGTTGGAAGAGTGCAGTTGGTAGTTGGCAATGATTTCACGGTCAATCAGGGCGGCCAGCGCTTCAGGGGACTCAAACTCCCCCTTGATGGGCTCGCCAAAGGCGACATGCACGTCCCCCTTTAGACCGGTGATGCCCTGCACAATGCTATCCAGATCCTCGTACTGCCCCTTGGCATAGCAGCCAGCGCTGGCCCTGGCGTGCAGCTCCCGCGCCTTGGCGGCATCGCAGGGATCGTATTCATAGGAAATGGACACCGGTACCAGGTTCAGCCGGGTAATGGCTTCGCCGAAGGAACGCTGTTTGCGCTGAGACATGTAGAACATCTTCAGAATGGCGGGATCGGTACGATCATTACCGTCCTTGGCCCGGCCTTCACGCTGGGCGATCCAGATGGAGGCGCCCTCGTTGATGCTGTGATCGATATAGGCGGACAACTGATTCAGTGCCGTCATCATCTCGCGGCCACGAGCCGAGCGGTTGACGATAAAGCTCTTGTTGAGCCGCATCAGATCGGACACGTAGGGTTTACGCAGCAGGTTGTCACCGATAGCGATACGGGCCGTGTTCATGCCGGCCTTGTACAGCACCCAGTTCACAAAGGCCGGATCCAGTGCAATATCACGGTGATTGGAAATGAACAGGTAGGCCTCATCCGGATCCAGCCGCTCGATGCCCGAGCAGCTCAGGCGGGTCGTACTGCGCCCGATCATTTTTTCCATGTACTTGGCCACCCGCTCCTGGAAGCCGCGAATGGTTTCCACATCCCCCACTTCCCGCGCCAGCGCCATGCGCACCAGCGGGCGCAGCAGCCAACCAAAGGCTCCCGCCATACGGGGAAACTGGTAACGCGTAACGACCCGGATAAATTCTTCGTTATACAACAACCGGTTGAGCACCTCTGCCACTTCGGTGTCGCGGTACGGACGGATCTCTTTAAACGGATCCTGCAGCGCGGTATTGTCGCTCATGGTGCTCTCTAATTATCGTGAAAGGTTCAGCCGGGCGCTATTTTACCCGCTGGGAGGGGCTTTTGCAGTGCCCTCAGCCAAGTAGCTCCGAGAACGGGATAAAGCCCACCAGGTCGCCCTCGGCAATTCGGGTATCCGGCGGCACAACCACCAGCCCCTGCGCCCAGCTGGCAGAAGACAACACACCGGAGCTCTGGTTCGAAAACGGGCAGGCGCGCCCGGCTTCCAGCCGCGCCCGCAAGTACTCCTGCCGCCCCCCCGGAACCGGCCGGGCAAAGCCTGCGGGCACCTGCAGCATCAGCGGCGGTTCAACCACCGCGCCCTGCAAGCGCAGCAAATAGGGTCTTGCCAGCAGGCAGAAAGTCACCAGCGCCGAGGCTGGATTTCCCGGCAGCCCGAAGAAGGGCACCTGGCCGACACGTCCATAGGCCAGTGGCTTCCCCGGCTTGATGCGCAACCGCCACAGGCGCAGCTGTCCCAATGACTCGACCGCACCCTTGACGTGATCCTCGTCACCGACCGACACGCCGCCGGTGCTGATAATGCAGTCAGCCTGGCGCGCCGCATCCGCCAGCGCCGCACGGGTTGCCTCAGCGGTGTCAGCCACAGACCCCAGATCCAGCACCTGGATACCGAGTTGTCGCAGCAGACCAGCCAGCAGGTAGCGGTTGGAATTGTAAATCTGGCCGGATTTCAGTGCAGACCCGGGCTCCACCAGCTCATCACCGGTACACAGCAGAGCCACACGCAGCGGGCGCGTTACCGTCACGTTGCCCACACCGGTGGATGCCAGCACCCCCAGGTCCGCAGGCTGCAGACGCGTGCCCGCCGCCACGACCAGGGCACCGGCACGAATGTCCTGGCCGCGCGGGCGAACATTCTCGCCTGCCTCTGGCCGCACGGTGAAGCTCACCCGGCCTTCGACAACCTCGGCCTGCTCCTGCATCACCACCGTATCGGCGCCTGGCGGTATCTCGGCACCGGTGAAAATGCGCGCCACGGTGCCAGCCTCCAAAGGCGCAGGCGCAGCCCCCGCCGGAATACGCTGACTGATGCGCAGCCCCGCCGACCCGGCATCGCCGTGCGAACAGGCGTAGCCGTCCATGGCGCTGTTGTCCGCCGGCGGCACATCCACCGCGGCGATCACATCCTCGGCCAGCACCCGCCCTACGGCATCGATCAGCGCCAGCTGTTCGGTGCCCGCGATTGGCTGCACGTCCGCCAGCAGCGCCTCTATGGCCTCTTCAACCAGGACCAGGCCGGGTCTGGCAACAAAGGTGGCATCAGAACCCGCCATGCCTTACACCCGCTCCTGTGCGTGGCGCATCAGCATGTCGACGAAGTTGCACGGGCGATGACGCTTGTCGAGCTGCTCGGCGATAATGCGGTCCCAACCGGTACGACAGGCGCCGGTGGAGCCCGGCAGGCAGAAAATCATCGTACCGTTGGCCAGACCCGCAACCGCACGGGACTGGATGGTTGAGGTGCCAATTTCCTCGAATGAAAGACTGCGAAACAGCTCGCCAAAACCCTCAACCTGCTTGTCGAACAGCGGCTGCAGCGCCTCGGGCGTCGAATCGCGGTGCGAAAAACCGGTGCCGCCGGTGCTGAGAATCACATGTACCTGGGGATCGGCGATCCAGGCGGATACCTGGGCCCGTAACTGATAAATATCATCCTTGACGATGGTGCGCGCCTGCAGCTGGTGCCCCGCCGCTTCCAGCCGATCCACCAGCGCCTGGCCGGAGGTATCCGTGTCCAGCGAACGGGTATCGGATACAGTCAGCACTGCAATGTTAAGGGCAACAAAACCGGTGTCGTTGCTGCAACGTCCCATAAAACCTCTCCTGAAAATTGTTAGAACTGACAAATCCGTCGGCCAGCCGGGCTGGTCAGACAGGGCCCGGTGCGCAACAATGGCTCGCGTGCTACAAACTTTGTAAACCAGAGTCTAAGCACCTGATGCACAACACAAAAAAAGCCCGCACCCGTAAAAACACCCAATTGAAAGAGCCATACAGCCATGTACATGATTCTGAAGCACCTGCACCTGACTGCAGCCACTCTGAGCATTTCCCTGTTTCTGCTGCGCGGCTACTGGATGCTGCTCGGCTCCGGCTGGCAGAACAAACGTCTGATCCGCGTTATACCGCATATTGTGGATACCGTCCTGCTGCTGAGCGCCATCGGTCTCGCCCTGACCCTGCAGCAGTACCCGTTCGTGAATGACTGGCTCAGCGCCAAACTGCTCGCCCTGGTGGCCTATATCGTGCTCGGCATCATCGCCCTTAAGCGCGGCCGGAGCAAGAGCACCCGCACCCTGGCGTTTGGCGCCGCCATTGGCACCTTTGTGTACATTGCCTGGGTTGCCGTAACACGTGACCCGACACCCTGGTAACCCGGGGCCGGCGGCACAGTCTCTTTTGGCGAGGGATTAATCAGAAGCGTTCGTAGAGCTTGCGCACCAGCGCCACCAGCTCACCGCGCCAGGGGCGCTGGCGAATACCAAAGGTGCTGAGCAACTTGGTGCATTTGAGTACCGAGCTGGCGGGACGTTCCGCCTCGGTGGGAAAGTTGATGCTGGCTACCGGCATCAGTCGCTCGACCTTGAGCGCCTCGTACTGGCTTGCCGTTGCAATGATCGCTTCACTGAAGGCATAGCGCGTGGTGATCTCGGCCCCGCAATAGTGGTAAGTGCCCCAGGCATCCGCGCCGCACTTGAGCTGCTTGACGATGGCAAGCACCACACGGGCCACATCGGCCGCCGAGGTCGGGCAGCCACGACGGTCATCCACCGACGCCAGCTCGGTTTCGGTGCGCGCCTGCTCCAGCGTGCGCATCAGGAAGTTGTGCCCGCCACCACTGAAAACCCAGCTCACCCGCAAAATGATGTGCCGGGGATGTGATTGGCGCAGCAATTCCTCCCCCAGCCATTTGCTCTGACCGTAAACACCCAGCGGCTGCACGGCATCGTTTTCCCGGTACCCACTGGCGTAGTGACCGTCGAACACGTAGTCCGTGGACAGGTGGATGAGCGGAATATCCAGCTCGGCGCAGATGAGTGCCAGCTGTTCGACGGCCTCGGCATTAAGGCGCATGCAATGCTCATGCTGCCGTTGCGCAGCATCGGCCCGGTTAAAGGCGGCACAATTGATAACATAGTCCGGCTGATGCTGCTCCAGCTGCTGACGGACCTTCGCGGTGTCCGTGATATCAAGCTGCCGGCGCGTAAGGCCGATCACATCAAAAAAGGCATCTGCGCCCGCCTGACCGACCAGCTCACGTCCGACCTGACCCTTAGCTCCCGTTACCAGAATACGTGCCGGCCGACTGAAATAATCACTGGCCATAATGCGATGTATATACCTCCACTGGGAGCAGAAAATTCAGAAATACGCGAACGCGATGAAAGATTTTCACCTTACCACAGAACCCTGCCGGACAATACAGTCCCGCAAGGGTACTTTCGACCGCCACCGCCGCCCCCTGAACGGGGCCTTGCAGCGCCACGCAAAACGCCTGCAAAGGGCTGCAGCCGGGCCGACACAGCGACACCCGCAGACGACAAAAAAGCCGCACCTGGGCGCCAAAACACAGCACCACAACTAAGCTTCAGGCAGAGGTGTACTACACCGAATTTTTCTGACTTTAAAGTCAGTTTTTAGTTGACCCCAAAGTCAGCTTTCGTCTAGAGTCTGTCCATAGACTAATAACTGAACACACAGCAGGAGGTTTTCCTTGATCAGGTTCTTACTCAATCAGGAACTGCGGACAGAGAGCGATCTCGACCCGAACGTCACGGTCCTCAACTATCTGCGGGAAAACCTCGGCAAGACCGGCACCAAGGAAGGCTGCGCCTCGGGTGACTGCGGTGCCTGCACCGTGGTGGTGGGCGAACTGGAAAACGACCGCATTCGCTACCGCACGCTGAATTCCTGCCTGACCTTTGTATCCGCACTGGATGGCAAGCAGCTCATCACCGTGGAAGGGCTCAAGCACCAGGGGCAGATGCACAGCGTGCAACAGGCCATGGTCGACTGCCACGGCTCCCAGTGCGGCTTCTGTACACCCGGCTTTGTCATGTCATTGTTTGCACTGCAAAAAAACAGCCCCCAGCCCGACAAGGCCGCCGCCGAAGAAGCCCTGGCAGGCAACCTGTGCCGCTGCACCGGCTACCGCCCGATCCTGGACGCTGCCGCCAGCAGCTGTACCGCTGCCGCGCAGGACCAGTTTGATCAGCAGCATGAACAGACCCTGGCCCGGCTGCGTGAGATCCAGCCCACCGCCACCACCGAGCTGAACTGCGGCGGCAACCAGAGTTATTCACCATTGACCCTAGCCGACCTGGCCCAGCTGTATCAGGATAATCCGCAAGCCCGGCTGCTGGCCGGTGGCACCGACCTGGCACTGGAAGTCACCCAGATGCACCGCACCCTGCCGGTCATGATCTATGTCGGCAACGTTGCCGAGCTGAAACAGGTCCAGACGTTTGATGACCGCATCGAAATCGGCGCCGCCGTGCCGCTGACCGACTGCTACGACGTGCTGGCCCGCGAATATCCGGATTTCGGTGCCATGCTGCACCGTTTCGCATCACTGCAAATCCGCAACCAGGGTACCCTTGGCGGGAATATCGGCAATGCCTCACCGATCGGCGATTCGCCACCCGCCCTTCTTACACTCGACGCGCAGATCGTTCTGCGCCAGGGCAGCAGCACCCGCACCATCGCGCTGGCCGACTACTTCGTGGACTACCGCGTTACCGTGCGCCAGGAAGCGGAGTTCATCGAAAAAATCATCGTGCCGCGGGCCCAGGGCCGTGACAGCTTTCGCGTCTACAAGATTTCCAAGCGCCTGGATGACGACATCTCCGCCGTCTGCGGTGCCTTCGACCTGCGTATAGAGGACGGTCAGATCACAGACGCCCGCGTCGCCTTTGGTGGCATGGCCGCCATCCCCAAACGCGCCAGCCGCTGCGAACAGACCCTGACCGGCAAGCCCTGGAACCAGGCCACCATCGAGGCTGCCGCCAGGGGACTGGGTGAAGATTTCACCCCCCTCAGCGATTTTCGCGCCAGCAAGGAATACCGCGTGCTCACCGCCGCCAACCTGCTGCGCAAGTACTTCCTGGAACTCAGCACACCGGAGCTGGCTACACGGGTGACCGATTATGTCTAACCACAACAAGATCAGCAGAACGCAGGACGAAATGATGGCGCTGGTGCGCCAGGACCTGCAAACCGGCGTCGGCCGCAAGATTCCCCACGAAAGCGCGGCCAAGCACGTCAGTGGCGAAGCGGTCTATATCGACGACCGGCTGGAATTTCCCAACCAGCTGCACGTCTATGCCCGCCTGAGCGACCGGCCCCACGCCCGTATCATCAGTATCGATACCGCCCCCTGCTACCAGGTGCCGGGCGTGCGCATCGCCATCACCAGCAAGGACGTGCCGGGCCAGCTCGACATCGGCGCCGTGGCGCCGGGTGATCCACTGCTGGCCGATGGCAAGGTGGAATATGTCGGCCAGCCGGTGATCGCCGTGGCCGCCGACAGCCTGGACAACGCCCGCCGCGCCGCCATGGCCGCGGTCATCGAATACGAAGACCTCGAAGCCGTGCTCAGCGTGGAAGAGGCGCTGAAGAAGAAACACTTCGTGCTCGACAGCCACCAGCACAAGCGCGGCGATTCCGCCAAAGCACTGGCGGGCGCACCCCATCGCCTGCAGGACAGCCTGCATATCGGTGGCCAGGAGCACTTCTACCTCGAAACCCAGATTTCGTCGGTCATTCCCACCGAAGATGACGGCATGATCGTCTACACCTCCAGCCAGAACCCCACCGAGGTACAGAAACTGGTGGCCGAGGTACTCGACGTGCCGATGCACAAGGTGGTGATCGACATGCGCCGCATGGGCGGCGGTTTTGGTGGCAAGGAAACCCAGGCGGCCGGTCCCGCCTGCCTCTGTGCTGTCATCGCCCGCCTCACCGGCCAGCCCACCAAGATGCGCCTGCCCCGGGTCGACGACATGCTGATGACCGGCAAGCGCCACCCTTTTTATGTCGAGTACGATGTCGGCTTTGACGACAACGGCCGCCTGCACGGCATCGACCTGGTACTGGCGGGCAACTGCGGCTACTCGCCGGACCTGTCGGGCTCCATCGTCGACCGCGCCATGTTCCATGCCGACAACGCCTATTACCTGGGCGATGCCACCGTCACCGGTCATCGCTGCAAGACCAACACCGCCTCCAACACCGCCTACCGCGGTTTCGGCGGCCCCCAGGGCATGGTGGCCATCGAGTACATCATGGATGATATCGCCCGCACTCTGGGCAGGGACCCGCTGGAAGTGCGCAAGCACAACTACTACGGCAAGACCGAGCGCAACGTGACGCACTACTACCAGACCGTCGAGGACAACATGCTCGACGAGATGACCGCCGAGCTCGAAGCCAGCAGCGAATACCGCCAGCGTCGTGAAGCCATTAGCGCGTTCAATGCCAGCAACAGGATACTGAAGAAGGGCATCGCCCTGACACCGGTGAAATTCGGCATTTCCTTCACCGCCACCTTCCTTAACCAGGCCGGCGCGCTGGTGCATGTCTACACCGATGGCAGCATCCACCTCAACCACGGCGGCACCGAGATGGGCCAGGGCCTGAACACCAAGGTCGCCCAGATCGTGGCCGAAGAGTTCCAGGTTGAAGTCGAGCGCATCCAGATCACCGCGACCAATACCGACAAGGTGCCCAACACCTCGCCGACCGCGGCCTCCAGCGGCACCGATCTCAACGGCAAGGCGGCGCAGAATGCCGCCCGCACCATCCGAGGCCGGCTGGTCAGCTTCGCCGCCGCCCACTTCAAGGTGTCCGAGGAAGATATCGAGTTCCGCAACAGCCATGTGCGCATCCGCGAGCAGGTAATGCCGTTCGACGAGCTGATTCAGCTGGCCTATTTCAACCAGATCTCGCTGTCCAGCACCGGTTTTTACCGCACGCCGAAGATCTACTACGACCGCGACCAGGCCCGCGGCCGGCCGTTCTACTACTACGCCTACGGCGCTGCCTGCTCCGAGGTGCTGCTCGACACCCTGACCGGCGAATACCGCATGCTGCGCACCGATATCCTGCATGACGTCGGCGCCTCGCTGAACCCGGCCATCGATATCGGCCAGGTGGAGGGCGGTTTCGTGCAGGGCATGGGCTGGCTCACCATGGAAGAACTCAACTGGAACCCCCAGGGCAAGCTGACCACCAACAGCCCGGCCAGCTACAAGATTCCGACGGTGGCCGACATGCCGCTGGACCTGCGTGTACGCCTGGTGGAAAACCGCAAGAACCCCGAAGACACGGTGTTCCATTCCAAGGCCGTGGGGGAACCGCCGTTCATGCTCGGCATCTCGGTCTGGTGTGCACTCAAGGATGCCATCGCCAGCGTGGCGGATTACCGCTTCAGTCCCCACGTCGACGCACCGGCTACCCCCGAACGGGTGCTCTGGGGCGTCGAGCAGATGAAGACCGCCATGGCCGAAGCGCCGCTGGTGGAAAACATTTAACGGCTCGCCCATGAACGGCATTGCAGGAGAACAGACCATGAACCGGGTTGACTGGATCAGTGCACTGAACAAGCTGCGGGACAGGGGCGAGTCCTGCGTGCTGGTCACCATACTGGACGAGCGCGGCTCCACGCCGCGCAACAATGGCACCAAGATGGTGGTCACGGCGCAGAAAAGCTATGAAACCATCGGTGGCGGCCACCTGGAACACAAGGCCATGCAGATCGCCCGCCAGATGCTCAGCGATGGCGAGTCCGCGGTCCGGCTGGAGAAGTTCTCGCTGGGTGCCAGTCTCGGCCAGTGCTGCGGTGGCGCCACCTCCCTGCTGTTCGAACCGGTGCTGCAGTCCGGTGTACAGATCGCGCTGTTCGGTGCGGGCCATGTTGCCCGCGCCCTGGTGAACCTGCTGGCCACGCTGCCGTGCCGGGTGCGCTGGATCGATTCGCGAGAAAACGAATTCCCGCCGCAGCTTCCACACAATGTCGAGAAAGTCGTCACCGAATTCCCGGTCGACGAGGTGGACGACCTGCCCACCCACAGCTACTGCATCGTGCTGACCCACAATCACCAGCTGGATCTGGAGCTGAGCGAGCGCATTCTCAGGCGTGGTGACTTCGACTATTTCGGTCTGATAGGCTCGCGCACCAAGCGCAAGCGCTTCGAACACCGGCTGCGCGCCAAGGGCATGGATGATGCCCTGCTGGCCCGCATGATCTGCCCCATGGGCACGCCCGAGGTCAAGGGCAAGCTGCCGGCCGAAATTGCCATCGCCATTGCCGGCGAAGTCATCGCGCACTACAACGCCGACTTCGGGGCAGAGAAAAAACGCCCGGGCGAAACACAGGCCCTGAGCATCTGCCGGCCTGCCTGAGACACCCTTTTAACGACCCACATTCAGCTTCAAGAGCGACCGGAACCCATGACTTCAGCACGCAAGGCTTACCGCGCCTCCATTCTCCACAGCATCGCCGATCCGGCCGAGGTGGGCATCGAGGCGTCCTACGAATACTTTGACGACGGCCTGCTGATCGTCAGCGACGGTCAGGTCGAGGCCCTGGGCGAGGCCGAATCCCTGCTGGCTGAGCTGCCGGCGGGAACAGAGGTGGTGGAACATGCCAACGGCCTGCTGATGCCGGGCTTTATCGATACCCATATCCACTACCCGCAGACCGGCATGATCGCCGCCTACGGCGAGCAGCTGCTGGACTGGCTCAACAATTACACCTTCCCGGCCGAGCGCGAATTCGAGAACCCCGAGCACGCCGCCGAAGTCGCCGACGTTTTCATTCGCGAGCTGCTGCGCAACGGCACCACCAGTGCCCTGGTGTTCGGCACCGTACACAAGGCCTCGGTCGATGCCTTCTTCAGTGCCGCCGAACAGCGCAACCTGCGCATGATTGGCGGCAAGGTACTGATGGACCGCAATGCGCCGGACTACCTGACCGATACCGCCGAGTCCGGCTACCAGGACAGCCGCGAGCTGATCGAACGCTGGCACGGCAAGGGCCGCTTGCACTACGCCGTCACGCCGCGCTTTGCGCCGACCAGCACCGATGAACAGCTGGCCAGCGCCGGGCAGCTGCTGCACGAGTACGACGGCCTTTATATGCATACCCACCTGTCGGAAAACCGCGACGAGGTGGAATGGGTCAAATCCCTGTTCCCGCAGTGCAGCGGCTACCTGGATGTCTACGACCATTTCAACCTGCTGAGCGAGCGTTCGGTGTTTGCCCACGGCATTCACCTGTGCGACGACGAATGCCAGCGCCTGGCACAAACCGGCTCTGCCATCGCCTTTTGCCCGACATCCAACCTGTTTCTGGGCAGCGGCCTGTTCAACCTGCCCAAGATGGAACAGCACGGCGTGAACGTCGGCCTTGGCACCGATGTCGGCGCCGGCACCAGCTTCTCGATCCTGCAAACCCTGAACGAGGCCTACAAGGTCATGCAGCTGCAGGGCGCCAAGCTAAGCCCGTTCAAATCGCTTTACCTGGCGACCCTGGGTGGCGCCCGCGCCCTGCGCCTGGATGACCGCATCGGCAGCTTAGCGCCGGGCAATGAAGCCGATTTCGTGCTGCTCGACTACCACTGCACCCCGCTGATGCAGTACCGCATGCAGCAGGCCCGCACCCTGGACGAACGACTGTTCGTACTGATGACACTGGGTGACGACCGCGCCGTGCGTGCGACCTTCGCCGCCGGCCAGTGCGTACACCAGCGCGACTGAGTTCAGCCCATCAAAGGTGGCAACCATGATGATGACAGGCCCACAAAAAAGCCCCCTGCCTTGCGGCGAGGGGGCTCTGATCAGCAGACCGGCGGTCGCGTTACTTGGCGCCTTTCTTGCGATCCAGCATCAGGTGCGAGAACACCGCGTGCAGGTCGCCGGACGCGCCGTCATCCTGCAGGTTCAGCTTGTGATCGATATGGTCCAGGTGGTGCATCATCAGTTCGACCGCGCGGGCCTTGTCGCGTTGCTCAATCGCCTTGATCAGCTGGTTGTGTTCATCGTAGGAACAGTGCGAACGGTTGCCGGTTTCGTAACGGGCAATGATCAGGGACGTCTGGGAAACCAGGCTGCGCTGGAAGTTCAGCAAGGGCGCATTGTTGGCCATCAGCGCCAGCTGCAGGTGGAACTCGCCCGACAGGCGAATACCCGACCCCCGGTCGCCCTTGTCGAAACAGGCCTGCTCTTCCTTCACCAGCCGCTTCATGTTGGCAATCTGATCGCTGGTGGCATGCTCGACGGCCAGTTCCGTGATGGCGCGCTCAACGATGCGCCGTGCAAAGGAAATCTGGCGTGCCTCTTCGAGGCTGGGCTCGGCCACGACGGCACCACGGTTGGGGCGCAGCAGAACGACCTGCTCATGGGCCAGGCGCGACAGCGCACGGCGAATGATGGTGCGGCTGACGCCAAAGATCTCGCCCAGGGCTTCTTCGCTCAGCTTGGTACCCGGCGCAAGACGCTGCTCCAGGATGGCATCAAAGATATGCGCATAGACCACATCATCCTGGGTGCCGGTACGCGCCTCGCGCGAATTGCCGCTCTGGCCGATGATCTGCTGCAATCGATCGTTCATAGGTGTGACCACATTCTGCTGTCCGGTACTTCGGCGACAGCGCCACGGCGGGCGTTATGGCGGCCAAGTACACAAAGGAATTGTTTAAGTGCCGTGAATAGTACACAGGACGCGAACAATTGTACACGCGACTTGGGAACAATTTACCCTGTATTGCATCGACCTGCGGGACTTCGGTGCCGGGAAAGCCGGCGTGACGGGAGTTTTACGCCTGCTGCCCTGCCACCGCTTTGGAAAACCGGGAGGCCAGCTGTTGCGCCCGCTGCAATCCATTTTCATGCGTTTTTGAGTTCATAATGGAATTTAACAACTGACCGGAGACCCCGCCAACCCTTGATATTTTTGTATACAATTTTAGAATACACCCGGCTGAAGCATCAGTCTGGTATTGCAACGCAGGGATAGCCAGTCCATTACAACGGTGAGCAACCGCTCTCAATACCAATAAAAGAAATAAGGAGTACGCGTCGTGGCGAGCATTCAACAAGAACAAGATGCCGCTCATTCCATGAATGAGCCACAGGCCACCGGTTTTCTCGATCGCTTTTTTAAACTGAGCGAACACAAAACCAACGTCCGCACCGAACTGATCGCAGGCATGACAACCTTTGTCACCATGGCCTACATCATCTTCGTGAACCCCAATATCATGTCCGACGCCGGCATCGACCATGGTGCCGCCTTTGTGGCGACCTGCATCGGTGCGGCCCTGGCCTGCTTCCTGATGGGACTCTATGCCAACTGGCCGGTCGGACTGGCGCCCGGCATGGGTCTTAACGCCTTCTTTACCTACACGGTGGTTGGCGACATGGGCTACAACTGGGAAATCGCCCTGGGGGCGGTATTCCTGTCCGGCATCCTGTTCGTGATTCTCAGTTTCTGGCATATCCGCGAGTGGCTGCTCAACAGCATTCCGGCCAGCCTGCGTTTCGCCATGGGCGCCGGTGTCGGCCTGTTTCTGGGGATCATCGGCCTGAAAACCGCCGGCATCGTTGTCGACAGCCCGGCCACCCTGATCACCATGGGCTCCTTTACCGAGCCATCGGTACTGCTGGCCGGACTCTGCTTCCTGATGATCGCCGTGTTGTCGCACCGCCGCGTATTCGGCGCCGTGCTGATCAGCATCCTGGCCGTGACCCTGATCGGCTGGGGCCTGGGCCTGGTGGAATATCGCGGCCTGGTTTCCATGCCCCCGAGCCTGGCGCCCACCTTCCTGGCCATGGATATCGCCGGTGCCTTTGATGTCGCCATGATCAGCGTGATTCTGGCCTTCCTGTTCGTCAACATGTTCGACACCGCCGGTACCCTGATGGCCGTGGCGCACCGCGCCAACCTGATCCGTGAAGACGGCTATATCGAAAACATGAGCAAGGCCCTGAAAGCCGACAGCAGCTCCAGCGTTGTCGGCTCCCTGGTGGGCTGCCCGCCGGTGACCAGCTACGTCGAAAGCGCCTCCGGTATCGCTGCCGGCGGCCGTACCGGCCTTACCGCCGTTACCGTGGGCGTGCTCTTTGCCGCCGCCGTGTTCCTGGCTCCCCTGGCCGGCATGATCCCGGCCTATGCCACCGCCGGTGCCCTGATCTACGTTGCCATGCTGATGATGGGTGGCCTGAGCCAGATCGAATGGGAAGATCAGACCGACATGATCCCGGCCATCGTCACCGTGGTGATGATGCCGCTGACCTTCTCCATTGCCAACGGCATCGCCCTGGGCTTTGTCACCTACACCATCATGAAGGTCTGCACCGGGCAGAAGAGCAAGATATCCGCCGCGATGTATGTACTCTGCGCCATTTTCGTCGCCAAGTTCATATTCCTGTGATGGCCATTCAAGGAGCCTGACCCGTGCGCCGGCAAGCCCGGCGGCAGCGGCTCCCTAACCCTGCCTGGCGCTGAAACGATTCAGCGCCAGGCACACCCGCAGCGGCCTCCCGGCCGCTGCGGGTCTTTTTGCTTGAGGAGAAGCACCGATGCTGCTGGACACCTGGCTGCTCTATACCGCCGCAATCTTCGTGGTGATTCTGATACCGGGCCCACTGTCGCTGCTGATGGTCAGCAACAGCCTGAACTACGGCATCCTGCGCACCACCCCGGCCTTTCTGGGCGGTGTCAGCGCCTCGGTGCTGCTACTGACCGCCTCCGCCCTGGGCCTGGGCGCACTGCTGATGGCCTCGGAACAGCTGTTCAGCGTCCTGAAAATCGCCGGCGCCCTCTACCTCTTCTACCTGGCCTGGCGCAGCTGGCGCGAAGCACGCCAACTGCACGCCTGCGATCTGGCACAGAAACAGCGTACCCCGGGCTTCAAGACCATGTTCTGGCAGGCCTTTGGCCTGGGTGCCAGCAACCCCAAGGACATCCTGTTCTTTGCCGCCTTTCTGCCGCAATTCATCAACGCCAACAGCTCGTTGCTGGCACAGCTGCTGATCATGATCGTCACCTGGGCCTGCGCCGACCTCATCTGCAAGCTGGGTTACGGATTCTGCGCCCGCGGTGCGGCACGTTTCATGACAACCGCATCGAGCCGCGCCTGGTTCAGCCGCTTTACCGCCGGCATCTTCGCCAGCGCCGGCACCGCCGCGCTGCTGAGCCGCTAGTCAAGGCAGGTTAAAAGCAGGTGAAAGGAAAAAGGGACAAGGGACAAGAGCTGAGTGCTTCGAGCTGTCAGCCGTAAGCTTAAAGCTGTCAGCTTACGGCTGAAAGCTGCCGGAAAGGGGAAACCGCAGGGCTTTTCGGCCGCTGCGGTTTTTTGTGTCGACAGTAAAAAGGACGGTGGCGGATCAGCTGCCGCGGTAGGTCGAATAGCTGTACGGCGAGATCAGCAGCGGCACATGGTAGTGATCGTCTTCGGCCGAAATGCCAAAGCGCAGCGGGACCTGATCCAGGAAAGCCGGCTCCGGCAGCTCAACACCCTGGGCCCGAAAGTAGTCGCCGGCGTGGAACAGCAGCTCATAGACACCGGCCACAAAGGCATCGCCTTCCAGTACCGGGCTGTCACAGCGGCCATCATCGTTGGTCACCGTCGTCAGCAGCAGCTCACGCTCCTGGCCCCTGATGCGATAGAGATCAATGCGGATTTCATTACCCGGGCGGCCGTGGGCGGCATCCAGTACATGTGTAGTCAGGTATCCCATAGTCAAAGAGGCCTCTGGCATCTACCGCCAGATCGCTGGCGCCATGCCGTATCGCCCCCTCCTCCTCTTCAGTCAAGTCTGCTGGCGTTACACCGGTGTGACGTCAAGCGTTACACCGGAAGCTTCAGGAATAATATACACAGTTTTATTTTTTTGTACACAAAACCAGCGACAACTTGCACTAACCCCAGACTATCAGTACCCGAAGCCTGTCAGCAGCAACGGGCAGACTGCCAACGCTGGCCACCCGCCCACCCGGCATGACCCCACAAAGCTCACAATATGCACAAACAAAAAAGCAAATTCATTTACAAAAGCAGATATTTTTTGTATACAATAAAACACATCAACGCTTCTGCCATCCATATCGGCAGCTGAACCCGAACCCCTACACCGGAATATCGAGAAGGAGTCGCCCTGTGAGCAATGATTACCCACGCGACCTGGTTGGCTACGGCGCCAACCCCCCGCACCCCCACTGGCCGGGCGACGCACGCATCGCACTCTCTTTTGTCCTTAATTACGAAGAGGGCGGCGAACGCTGCATCCTGCACGGTGACAAGGAATCCGAAGCCTTCCTGTCGGAGATGGTTTCAGCGCAGCCGCTGCAGGGCGAGCGCAACATGAGTATGGAGTCGCTGTACGAGTATGGCAGCCGCGTGGGCGTCTGGCGCTTGCTGCGCCTGTTCAAGAAGCATGATATCCCGCTGACGATCTTTGCCGTCGCCATGGCCGCCGAGCGCCACCCCGACGTCATTCAGGCCATGCATGCCGCCGGCCACGAAATCTGCAGCCACGGCTACCGTTGGATCGACTACCAGTACATGGATGAGTCCGAAGAACGCGATCACATGCAGCGCGCCATCGAGATCCTCACCCGGATCACCGGCGAACGCCCGCTGGGCTGGTACACCGGCCGTACCGGCCCGAACACCCGTAACCTGGTGATGCAGGAAGGCGGCTTTCTGTACGATTCCGACACCTACGACGATGACCTGCCCTACTGGGCTGACAATAACGGCAAGGGCCACCTAGTGATCCCCTACACGCTGGACACCAATGACATGCGTTTCTCCCAGGTGCAGGGTTTCAACTGCGGCGAGCAGTTCTACCAGTACCTGAAAGATGCCTTTGACGTGCTCTATGCTGAGGGGGCCGAGGCACCCAAAATGCTGTCCATCGGCATGCACTGCCGCCTGCTGGGTCGTCCCGCACGCATGGCCGCACTGGAAAAGTTTATCAAGTATGCCAGCAGCCACGACAAGGTCTGGTTCACCCGCCGCGTCGATATCGCGCGCCACTGGCATGAAACCCACCCGTACCAGGCCGGGGAGAACAAATGAGCCCGTTCAAGACCTGCACCCCCAGTACGCTGAGCCGCGACGCCTTCATCCAGCTGCTGGGTGATATCTACGAGCACTCCGCCTGGGTCGCCGAACAGACCTTCGACCAGGCCCGGGCCGAGAACCGGATGGCGGAACTCGACAGCGTCGAGTCGCTGCATGGCCTGATGGCCGCACAGCTGATGCAGGCCTCCCACGAGGCGCAACTGGCGCTGATCAATGCCCACCCGGATTTGGCCGGCAAGGCCGCCGTGCGCGGCGAGCTGACCGCAGCCTCCACCTCGGAGCAGGCCGGCGCCGGTATCAGCGAATGCAACGCCGAAGAGTTTGCCCGCTTTACCGAGCTCAACGCCGCCTACAAGGACAGGTTCAAGTTCCCGTTCATCATGGCGGTCAAGGGCAGCAACCGGCACCAGATACTGGCGGCGTTCGAGGAACGCATCCACAACAGCCCCGAACAGGAGTTCGCGCGCGCACTGGCCGAGATCAACAATATTGCGCTGTTCCGGCTGCAGACGCTCTAAGCGCCGACCGGCAACGCACCCAATGGAAAGAGACATGATGAGCACACAGAATTTCGACAAGTACATCAACCTGGCCGACGCCCGCCTGGGCACCAAAGCCATTGCTGTGACTGACGACTGGTTTGCCGACGTTAACCGCCTGTTCCAGCCCGATGCGGCCGTGTGGAAAGAAGGGGTATTCGACGACAACGGCAAATGGATGGACGGCTGGGAATCGCGCCGCAAGCGCTTTGAAGGCTACGATTCGGCGGTGATCCGCCTGGGCGTACCCGGCACCATCAAGGGTTTTGACATCGACACCAGCCACTTTACCGGCAACTTCCCGCCGTCCGCGTCCATCGACGCCTGCTTCTGCGCCGAAGGCGACCCCAATGAAGACACCCAGTGGCAGGAAATCCTCACCTCGGTCGAGCTGCAGGGCAACAGCCATCACCTGCACGCCATCCAGGACGACCGCGCCTGGACCCACCTGCGCTTTAACATCTATCCCGATGGCGGCGTGGCCCGCCTGCGCGTTTACGGTGTACCTTATCGCGACTGGAGCGCCCAGAGCGCCAGCGAGCAGGTCGACCTGGCCTCGGCCCTGAATGGCGGCCGCGCCCTGGCCTGCAGCGATGAGCACTTCGGCCGCATGAGCAACATCCTCAACCCGGGGCGCGGTATCAACATGGGTGATGGCTGGGAAACCGCCCGTCGCCGCACACCGGGCAACGACTGGGTCATCGTCGCGCTGGGCCACCCCGGTGAAATTGAACAGATCGTTGTCGACACCCTGCACTTCAAGGGCAACTACCCGGACAGCTGCTCCATCCAGGCGGCCTATGTTGAAGGCGGCACCGACTCCCAGATCGAGGCGCGCAGCCTGTACTGGCGCGAGCTGCTGCCCTCGCAGAAACTGGAAATGCACCAGGAACACAGCTTCGCCGCCCAGATCAAGGATCTTGGCCCGGTGACGCACGTGCGCCTGAACATCTTCCCCGACGGGGGTGTAAGCCGGCTGCGCCTGCTCGGCCGCATCGCCAAGAAAGCCTGAGGCAATAACGCCATGCTGAAGCTAAAGATTGAAACGCTGAGCAAGGAGGCCTTCGCCCCTTTCGGAGACCTGATTGCCAGCGAGGGTCATGACTTTTTCATGATCAACAATGGGTCCACGCGCCGCTACCACCGTCTGGCCGAGGTGGAAACCGGCACTGAAGGCACGCCGATAATCAGCATTTTCCGGGCCCAGACGCTTCCCATGCCCCTGCGGGTGCGCATGATGGAGCGCCATCCGCTGGGCAGCCAGGCCTTTATTCCGATGCGTGGCAACCCGTTCCTGATCCTGGTGGCGCCGCCGGGGGATGATCTGACATCATCCCAACTGCGCGCCTTTTACAGCGACGGCTCCCAGGGCGTGAATTACAGGCCCGGTGTCTGGCACCATCCGATACTGGCATTGACCGACCCGGACGAGTTCCTGGTGGTCGACCGGGCCGGGCCCGGCAACAACTGTGACGAATTTTTCTTCGCCGACAGCGAAGAAATCGTGCTCGACCCGGAGCACTGAAGCAAAGAGCACTAAAAACCGGGTCACTAAAAACCCAAACTTTAACCACAACGACTAGCAGCAATTTGGGGCCGGGGAGCAGAAAACCCAGGTTCAGTCACTGGCCTTGCAGGGCCGGTGCATCTGAGGAGCGAACTATGGATCCGCATATTACCGAATGGCTCAACCTGACCGCCCGCTGGGTACACATGATCGTGGGCATTGCCTGGATCGGCGCATCTTTCTACTTTGTCTGGCTGGAAAACCACCTCGACCGCAGCAATCCCCGTGAAGGCCTGTCGGGTGACCTCTGGGCCATCCACGGCGGTGGTATTTACCACCTTGAGAAGTACAAGCTGGCGCCGCCGAAAATGCCGGAAGAGCTGCACTGGTTCAAGTGGGAAGCCTATGCCACCTGGCTCAGTGGCATGGCGCTGCTGACCATCGTGTTTTATCTGAATGCCGACCTTTACCTGGTGGCCCCGGGATCGGACATGAGCCCGACCACCGCCATCGCCATTGGCGTCGGTGCCCTGGTCGCCGGCTGGTTTATCTATGATTTCCTGTGCGATTCGGCCCTTGGAAAAAAACCGGCCCTGCTTGGTGCCCTGCTGTTCGTACTGCTCATCGGTGCCGCCTGGGGCCTGAGCCTGGTATTCAGCGGCCGCGGTGCCTTTATCCATGTTGGCGCCATTATCGGCACCATGATGGTAGGCAACGTCTTTCGCGTCATCATGCCGGGGCAGCGCGCCCTGGTGGGTGCCATCGAAGCCAAGCGTGAACCCGACCCGACCCTGCCGGCCAAGGCGCTGCTGCGTTCGCGTCACAACAACTACCTGACGTTGCCGGTGCTGTTCATCATGATCAGCAACCACTTCCCGAGCACCTACGGCAGCGCCTCCAACTGGATGATCCTGGCGGCGCTGGCGGTACTGAGCGTGCTGGTTCGCCATTACTTCAACACCCGCCATGAAAGCCAGAAACTGGCCTGGACACTGCCGGCGGCTGCGCTGGGCATGGTGGCCCTGGCCTTTGTCACCAAGCCGGACACGGCGGTGACCCCGGTGGAAACCGCCGCCGGCACAACGCCTGCCGCCGTTCAGAGCGTGGAATTCGATGCCGTTTACAACGTCATCCAGCAACACTGCACCAGCTGTCACTCCGCCACCCCCACCAGCCCTGCCTTCAGCACGGCACCCGGCGGCGTGATCATGGATGAGCCCGGCCAGATCAAGCTGCTGGCGGGACGCATCCATGCACAGGCCGTGGCCAGCAATATCATGCCCCTGGGCAACACCACCAACATGACGCAGGAAGAGCGCAACCTGCTCGGCAACTGGGTTGCCGCCGGCGCCCCCACCGAATAGTACGCACTCTCGGAGCCGAACTTTTCCCCTCCGCCCTGGCACGCGCCAGGGCGGTTTTTGCCGTTCTCCGCCCTCTCACAAGGGCCCAGGCATGCCAAAAAGAAAAATCACACCCTGCTTTGTATCCATGAATATCAACAAATGAATACTTTGCTCTGGCCCCATGATCCTTAAACACCTGCAACCACAACAACAATAAGGACAACTGATGATCCGCAAAAGAAACCTGCTCGCCCTGACACTGGGCTGCTCCCTTGCCAGCTCCGCCAGTGCCGACATGCTCTGGAGCGACTTCAGCCTCAGCTACCTCAATGGCAGTGACTATGAAGTCGTGACCCCGACCGGAGAAATGGAAACCCTGACCTTCGAGCACGCCAGCGGCCACAGCTGGGGCGATACCTTTCTGTTTATTGACCGCCTGATGCCGGACGCGCGCGACAGCACCTTCTATGGCGAGTTCTCCCCCCGCCTGGGCCTGTCCGCACTGAGCGGGGCCGACCTGAGCGCAGGCCCCGTCAAGGATGTATTGCTGGCGGGCACTTGGGAGATGGGCGATGGCTTTGACAACCAGCTCTATGGCGTTGGCTTCGCGCTGAACGTACCGGGCTTTCGCTATTTCAACCTGAACCTGTACAGGGCCAGCAACGACCGGTGGGACGACGATGAGCAACTGACCCTGAGCTGGGCTTACCCGTTCGCTATCGGCAATGCCGACTTCCTTATCGACGGCTTCCTCGACTGGTCCAGCAGCTCGGACAGCAACGCCTCGGAAATGAACTTCACTCCACAGCTGAAGTGGAATGCCGGCAAACATCTGGGACTCAAGGCTCCGCTCCATGTCGGGCTGGAATATTCCCACTGGAACAACAAGTTCGGTATTAAGGGCCGCAACGAGCGAAACGCTTCGCTGCTGCTAAAGTTACATTTCTAGGCGTTTTTTGGCCCCGGCAGGGGCGCTGCCGCGCCCCATGTGAAAACCGCTGGCCAAAAATGCATACACACAAATGCGTAATTTTGTGTACAAAAAACATAATAATCATAGACATTAAATTTTCACTCCCCTATATTGGCCACTACCTGACCAACTGGTCAGCATTGTCAGAACCCGTTATCCCGCGGCGGTTTCGGCCCTCGCCACAACCAGCTCTCCATAACAATAAATAGGGTAGGCACTTACCATGACAGCAAAGAATCCCGGGGCACAGGCAAGCCCCACGCCCAACAGGGACCTGATTTATCAGCTTGAGGACACACCGGCTTTCGGCCCTGCATTCTTTGCAGCGCTGCAGCATGTGCTGGCCAGTTTTATCGGCATCATCACACCGACCCTGATTGTCGGCGGCGTACTGGGCCTGGGCAGTGAAGTGCCCTACCTGGTGAGCATGGCGCTGGTGGTTTCCGGTGTCGGTACCTTTATACAGGCACGCCGCATCGGCCCCATTGGTTCCGGCCTGCTCTGTGTGCAGGGCACCAGCTTCGCCTTTCTCAGCACCATCCTCAGCGTCGGCTTTATCGTTAAGAATGCCGGCGGTGGCCCCGATGAAATTCTGGCCACGATCTTTGGTGTCTGCTTTCTTGCCGCCTTTGTCGAGGTCTTTCTCAGCCGCTTTATTCATCGGCTGGGCCGGATTATCACCCCCGTGGTTACCGGCACCGTGATCACCATTATCGGCCTGTCGCTGATCAAGGTGGGCATGACCGACCTGGCGGGTGGCTTCGGGGCCGAAGATTTCGGTTCGCTGGAAAACCTCGGCCTCGGCGGCCTGGTGCTCGCCACCATCATCATCATGAACCGCTTCAGAAACCCGATGATCCGCCTCAGCGCCGTGATCGTCGGCCTACTGGTCGGCTTCACCGTGGCCTGGGCATTGGGACGCGTTGACTTCAGTGGTCTGTCGAGCCTGCCGCTACTGACGGTGCCACAACCCTTCAAGTACGGTTTTTCGTTTGATATCGCCGCCTTTGTTTCCCTGGCCGTGATCTACGTGGTCACCGCGATTGAAACCACCGGCGACCTGACCGCCAACTCCATCGTCTCCAGTCAGCCGGTCAAGGGCCCGGTCTACCTGAACCGCATCAAGTCCGGTGTCCTGGCCGACGGTTTCAACTCCGCCATGGCGGCAGCGCTGAACAGCCTGCCCATGACCACCTTCAGCCAGAACAACGGCGTTATCCAGCTGACCGGTGTCGCCAGCCGCCGCGTGGCCTACTACATCGCCGGCATTCTCGCGCTGCTGGGACTCTTCCCCTATATCGGCGGCATTCTGCAGCAGATGCCAAAACCGGTACTTGGCGGCGCTACCCTCATCATGTTCGGCACCGTGGCTACGGCGGGTGTGAAGATCCTCGCCCAGTGCGAACTGAACCGTCGCAACATGCTGATTGTCGCGGTCTCGATCGGCCTGGGTCTGGGTGTCGCCGCGGTACCGGATGTGCTGCAGGCACTGCCCGATACGGTGAAGAACATCATCGGCTCGCCTGTCAGCATCGGCGCCTTCAGCGCCATCATCCTGAGCCTGTTCCTGCCGGATGAGTCTGCCCAGCACGCCGATGAGGACCTCCCCACCGAACAGCACGCAACAGACGCCGGCCACGCCAGCACTACGGACGCCCGGCAGGCCAGCCAGGCGGATACGCTTGCCAACAGCACCAAGCCGCTCGGTGGCACAGCCTCCTGACCTGACCGGCTGAACCCACAACCGGGAGCGCTGCAGCCTGCAGCACTCCCGGTTTTCTGCGTTGCGCCTTGCATGCACTGCGCCTGGCCACAAGTTGCGACCCTGCGGGGTCGGTCCGCTGTCGCCTTGAGCCGCCTGAGCAGGCGGTGGTAAGATTCGCCCCCTGGCGCAGCGCATTCCAGTCCCCCTGCTGTCCTCAGACCCACGGTGCACAACTGGCCCGCAACACAGCAAGGAGCAGGCTCCAATGGCCAGCATTCGCGAACGCAATAAACGCCTGATCATCAAAACCGCCTGCCAGGTGTTCGCCGATACGGGCTTTGCCGCCACCAAAACCAGTGATATCGCCGACAAGGCAGGTCTGCCCAAGGCCAACATCTACTATTACTTCAAGTCCAAGGAAGCCCTCTACCGCGCCGTGCTCGAAAGCATTATCGAGCCGTTGCTGCAGGCCTACTCGCCCTTTCACCGCGAAGAAGACCCGGAACTGGCCCTGCGGGCCTACATCAAGGCCAAGGTACGCATATCACGGGAACACGCCGATGCCTCCAAGGTGTTTGCCAGCGAGATCATGCACGGCGCACCGCACCTGTCGGCCGACAGTCTTGCGCAGCTGAAAACAGAGGCCGAGCGCAGTATCGAGCGCCTGCGTCAGTGGATTGCCGATGGCCGCATGGCAGCGGTGGACCCGCACCATCTGATGTTTACCATCTGGGCATCAACCCAGACCTACGCCGATTTTGACTGGCAGATCCTGGAAGTGACCGGGCGCAAGAAACTGCAGGCAAAAGACTACGATGCCGCCACCGACCTGATCACCCGCCTGGTGCTCAAGGGCTGCGATGTACAGCCGGGCAGCACCCAGGACAGCCACACCGCTCCCGCCTGAGCCCCAACGCAAACAGGCCCGCTGCCAGGGGCAGCGGGCCCTGTTGTGAACATCGCTCGATCAGAGGCCGTTGTCGGGGCGCAGGCCGCTGGCTTCCACACCGGCCATGGCGCAGAGCTCATCGGTGTCCGAGAGATCCCCACTGATACCCACAGCGCCAACGACAACACCTGCGTCGTCACGCACCAGCACCCCACCGGCCACTGGCACAATGTTGCCCTGGGCCAGCGTGTTCACCGCACCGATAAACGCCGGACGGTTTTCCGCATCCGCCGCGATCAGGCGCGACGGCTTGCCCAGCGCCAGGGCGCCCCAGGCCTTGGCCGTGGCGATCTCGGGCCGCAACAGGCTGGAACCGTCTTCACGCTGCAGTGAAACCAGGCGCCCAGCCTGGTCGAGCACCGCCACGGTCAGGGGCGCCGCAGAAATTTCCCGACCCTTTTGCAGGGCCGCCGCGCAGATTGTCAGTGCCGTTGCCAGATTGACTTTCGACATTTTACATCTCCTCAAGGTTTACAAGGTTTAACAAAATCGGCTGGCGCGACAGGGCCATCTGCGCTCAAACGCGCGGTATCGCCCTGTACACCTGAATGGGGTCAATGTCGTATACAGCCGACGAGAGCAAAGCTCTCAGAGCCGGCCTGCCGTCGTGCCTGGCAATGCCTGACAATGCCTAGCAATGCCTGAAAACCGGTTACACAAAAATGGACTCAACAATACAAACCGGCCTCTGCAAGGCTTCATCTATAGCCCAACGAAACACCAAAAACCAATACATTTGTTATATTTTTTTGTATACAAAATATATTAGACCAAAGCATTAGAGCGTAACTCATTGTTTTAATAAAGATTTAAAACAAAACAGCACGCTAGCCTTTAGCTACAGGGGCCTTGACCTTTAGTCCGACTGATGCCTAGAATCAGCCATCGATATTTTGTACACAATTTATAACAAATAAAGGGCACAACATAATGGCAAAAATGAGAGCAATTGAAGCCGCCATTGAAGTACTCAAGCGCGAAGGCATCGATACCGCCTTTGGCCTGCCGGGCGCCGCCATCAACCCGATGTACGCTGCCATGAAAAAACTCGGCGGCATCGACCATGTACTGGCACGCCATGTTGAAGGCGCCTCCCACATGGCCGAGGGCTACACCCGCACCAACCCCGGCAATATCGGTTTGTGCATCGGCACCTCCGGCCCCGCCGGTACCGACATGATTACCGGGCTCTATTCCGCCTCCGCCGACTCCATCCCCATTCTGTGCATCACCGGCCAGGCGCCCCGCGCCCGCATGCACAAGGAAGACTTCCAGGCGGTGGATATCAGCAGCATCGCCGCCCCGGTCACCAAATGGGCCACCACCGTGCTGGAACCGGCCCAGGTGCCCTGGGTATTCCAGAAGGCGTTTCATATCATGCGCTCCGGCCGTCCCGGCCCCGTACTGATCGATCTGCCGTTCGATGTGCAGATGGCCGAGATCGAGTTCGATATCGACACCTATGAACCGCTGCCCCAGGCCAAACCCGCCGCCACCCGCAAGCAGGTCGAGAAAGCACTGGGCATGCTCAACGCTGCCGAGCGCCCGTTGCTGGTTGCCGGCGGTGGCATCATCAATGCCGATGCCTGCGAAAAATTCGTCGAGTTTGCCGAACTGACCGGCATTCCGGTTATCCCGACCCTGATGGGCTGGGGCATCATCCCGGACGACCACCCGCAGATGGTCGGCATGGTTGGCCTGCAAACATCCCATCGCTACGGCAACGCCACAATGCTGGCATCGGACCTGGTACTGGGTATCGGCAACCGCTGGGCCAACCGCCATACCGGCTCCGTTGAGGTCTACACCGAGAACCGCACCTTTATCCACGTCGACATCGAACCGACCCAGATTGGTCGTGTCTTCATGCCGGACCTGGGGATCGTGTCCGACGCCGGTGCCGCACTGGATCGCTTCCTGGAAGTCGCCCGCGAATGGAAGGCCGCCGGCAAGCTGGCCGATCGCAGCGCCTGGCTGGCCGAATGCCAGGAGCGCAAGCGCAGCCTGCAGCGCAAGACCCACTTCGACAATGTGCCGGTCAAGCCGCAGCGCGTGTACGAAGAAATGAACAAGGCCTTTGGCAAGGACACCTGTTATGTCAGCACCATCGGATTATCACAAATCGCCGCGGCGCAGTTCCTGCACGTCTACAAGCCACGCCACTGGATCAACTGCGGCCAGGCCGGCCCCCTGGGCTGGACCATTCCGGCGGCGCTGGGCGTCGTCAAAGCCGATCCCGCCCGTCAGGTGGTGGCGCTGTCAGGTGACTACGACTTCCAGTTCATGATCGAGGAACTGGCCGTGGGTGCGCAGTTCAACCTGCCCTATATCCACGTGCTGGTGAACAACTCCTACCTGGGGCTGATTCGCCAGGCCCAGCGCGGCTTCGACATGGACTACTGCGTACAGCTGGCATTCGAAAACCAGAACGCACCCGAACTCGATGGCTACGGTGTCGACCACGTCGCTGTCGTCGAAGGTCTGGGCTGCAAGGCAATCCGCGTACGCGAGCCGGACCAGATCCAGGCCGCACTGCAGCAGGCCCGGGAACTGATGCACAAGCACCGGGTACCGGTGGTGGTTGAAATCATGCTGGAGCGGGTGACCAACATCGCCATGGGTACTGAAATCAACGCCGTCAACGAGTTCGAAGACCTGGCCGAGCGCGGCCTGGACGCGCCCACCGCCATCTCGATGCTGGATTAGATTTCGATGACCACGCAGGGTGCCGCTGAGTGAAAGCGAAGCGCACCAGCACCACCGGTGCGGTTCACTCCGTTCACCAGCACCCTACAGGGCCGGATACATTTTCGAAGGAGGCATGCATGCCACGTTTTTGCGCCAACCTGTCGATGCTCTTTACCGAGCACGACTTCCTCGACCGCTTCGATGCCGCCGCCGCTGCAGGCTTCACCGGCGTCGAATACCTGTTCCCCTACGATTTCGACGCCGCCGAAATCAAGGCGAAACTCGACGCCAGGGGCCTGACCCAGGTGCTGTTCAACCTGCCCGCCGGCGACTGGAATGCCGGCGAGCGCGGCATCGCCTGCCACCCGGATCGCATCGAGGAATTTCGCGCGGGCGTCGAGCGCGCCATCAGCTACGCCCGGGTGCTGGGCAATACCCAGGTCAACTGCCTGGCCGGCATCCAGCCCGCAGGCACAGAAGAGGCCCTGGCCGAGGCCACCCTGGTGGAAAACCTGCGCTATGCCGCCGACAAGCTCAAGCAGGCCGGCATCCGCCTGGTAATGGAAGCCATCAACACCCGCGACATTCCGGGGTTTTTCCTCAACAACACCAAGCAGGCGCTGCGCATTCGCGAACAGGTGGGCAGCGACAACCTGCACCTGCAGTACGACATCTACCACATGCAGATCATGGAGGGCGATATCTGCCCGACGCTGCAGGCCAACCTGGGCGCCATTGCGCATGTACAGCTGGCCGATAACCCGGGCCGGCACGAGCCGGGCACCGGCGAGCTGAATTACCCGTTTATTTTCAGCTTTATCGACCAGATCGGCTACGACGGCTGGATCGGCTGCGAATACAAGCCGGCCACCAGCACCGAAGCCGGCCTTGGCTGGCTGAAAAGCATGAACACAGTCTGAGAACCCTATTCAACAGGAGACAACACTATGGCAAAGATCGGATTTATCGGCACCGGCATCATGGGCAAGCCCATGGCTCAGAACCTGCAGAATGCGGGACACACCCTGTTTTTCTCTGAACACCACGATCCGGCGCCCGCCGACCTGCTGGGCGAGCGCGGTGTCGCCCTGGCCACCCCGAAAGAAGTCGCCCAGGAAGCCGAGTTCATTATCCTGATGGTGCCCGACACCCCCCAGGTTGAAGATGTCCTGTTCCGTGAAAACGGTGTCGCCGACGGCGCGGGCGCCGGCAAGGTCGTGATCGACATGAGCTCGATCTCCCCCATCGCCACCAAGGGCTTTGCCGAGCGCATCAAGGCCACAGGCGCAGACTACCTGGATGCACCGGTGTCCGGCGGCGAAGTCGGCGCCAAGGCGGCGACTCTGACCATCATGGTGGGCGGCAGCGAAGCGGCGTTTGAACGCGCCAAACCGCTGTTCGATGTGATGGGCAAGAACATCACCCTGGTCGGTGGCAATGGCGATGGCCAGACCACCAAGGTGGCCAACCAGATCATCGTCGCGCTGAACATCCAGGCCGTCTCCGAAGCCCTGCTGTTCGCCTCCAAGGCCGGCGCCAACCCCGCCAAGGTACGCGAAGCGCTGATGGGCGGCTTTGCCTCGTCCAAAATCCTGGAAGTGCACGGCGAGCGCATGGTCAAGGGTACCTTTGACCCGGGCTTCAAGATTTGCCTGCACCAGAAGGATCTCAACCTGGCACTGGAAGGCGCCCGTGCGCTGCAGATCAACCTGCCCAACACCGCCAGTGCCCAGCAGAATTTCAGCACCTGCGCCGCCCTCGGCGGTGAAAACTGGGATCACTCGGCCATGATCAAGGCACTGGAGCACATGGCTAACCACTCAATCCGGGACTGATAGCCCAGAACTGGGGCAACCCTAGGGCGAATCATTCAATCCACGATTGATGCTTTAGAACTGGGGCCTGCCCACGCGGCCATGATCAAGGCATTGGAGCATATGGCTAACCACTCAATCCGGGACTGAAAAACGGGAAAACTGGGCAACCCCAGGGCCAGCCATGATCAAGGCATTGGAACACATGGCCAACCACTCAATCCGGGACTGAGCCAATGTAGGTCGGGTTAGCCCGCAGGGCGTAACCCGACATGACAGCGATGGCGTGTCACTGCAGGATGTCGGGTTACGCTACGCTAACCCGACCTACAGAACTGGGGCAACCCCTCCGCGGCCATGATCAAGGCATTAGAGCACAGGGCCAACCACTCAATCCGAGACTGAGCCAATGTAGGTCGGGTTAGCCCGCAGGGCGTAACCCGACATGACAGTGATGGCGTGTCACTGCAGGATGTCGGGTTACGCTACGCTAACCCGACCTACAGAACTGGGCCACACCCGCTGCGGCGATGATCAAAGCCCTGGAGCATATGGCTAACCACTCGACTCGCGAGAAATAAGTCGATTCGCCCGCAGACCGGGCTCCTACATCCTAGGTAGGAGCTCACTCTGTGAGCGATGCACAAACCTTGTTCACGGCTGAAGGGACCCGGTGCATCCGGGACCCTTCATCTACTTGGGGTCAGGGCTGGTCTGCCAGAAAAAGCCGACGTCCGTTGCCGGCTTGCTTCTGAGCCCTGATCCATTTTTTAACCCGGTTACAGGGTCGCGCCGAGTTTTGTTCCTTGGCTCTTGAACCTTGACCCTTTAACCTTGGCGCTTTCAACCTTGGCCCTTGAACCTTTAACCTTGGTCCTTGGTCCTTGGCCCTTGGCCTCTGTTACCTGACACTGCAGCCTCCCCGTTGCAGAGCGCGTCCTGCCCATCCGCACTATTTCAACCTCTTCTGTCGGAAAAACCCAAGTGAGTAGAAAACCTGACGTTTCCTTCTGGTTCGATACGCTGCTGCACAGTTTCAGTCAGATTCTGTTTCAATCGCAGCGCCCCTGTGGTGCCCTGGTTCTGCTCGCCCTCGCCCTGGAGTCAGCCACGGCGCTGGTCGCCGGCCTGCTCGGCTGCGGCGCTGCGCTGCTGGGCGCCCGGCTGATACAGGCAGACCGGGCGCTGGTGCGAGCGGGCTATTACGGTTTCAACGGCGCCCTGGTTGGGCTGGCACTGCATCTTTGGCTGGGGCTGTCCTGGGTCAGCGCCGGCGCGATACTGGTGTTTTCCGCCGCGACCGCCCCGCTGATCCAGCGGCAGATCCAGCGCTGGCGCATCCCGCCCTATACCAGCGCTTTTGTGCTGCTGAGCTGGTGTGCCTGGCTGCTGGCCGCGGCATTCGATCTGCAGCCCGGCACGACACCCCTGCAGGCGGTAGAGCCCGGGGTTACGTTGCTGCAGGGACTTGAAGGCCTGGTGCGCGGCCTCGCACAGGTGTTTTTCCTCGCCTCGCTACCCGCCGGACTGCTGATCCTGGCAGCCCTGGCGGTAACGGCACCGCGCAACGCCGCCTGGGGGCTGGGCGGCTCCCTGCTGGGTGTTCTGCTCGCCGTGCTGGGGAACATGCTGGCCGACCCGATGCTCTTTTCCGTAAGCGCCATCGAATCTGGCCTGTTCGGCTACAACGGGGCCCTGGCCGCCCTGGCACTGCTGCAGCGCTTCCCACGCCAGCCCGCCATCATTGCCGCAGGCATGCTGCTGGCCACCCTGCTGCAACCCCTGTTCAGCCTGGTCGGACTGCCGGCGCTGACCGCACCCTTTGTACTCGCCTGCTGGCTGACCCTGATGCTGGCAAACCGGCTGCAGACCCGCCCTCGCCTGGCGCCCTAGCGGCGCCTGCTACTCGTGCCGCGCCAGAACCAGGCGCGCAGAGGGGCGCAGCATCAGCAGGCAAACAGCCGCATAAAGCCCGATGACCACCAGCCCGATCCATTCGATCTTCAATGGCGTGAACTGGAACAGCAGCACCAGGCCATACATCAGCAGCCAGTTGCCGACGATATAGGGATAGAAACCAAAGCGCTCCACCGTGACATCCAGGTTGGTGGTATAGAGCCGGATCAGGGAATCCAGCGAATTGACCACGAAGATCACTCCCACCACCAGCATCGACATCTTCAGCATGCCGCTCATCACCAGCGCCTGCTCGAAGTAGAAATAGAGTACCGAAAACCAGATCGCGATCGGGATGGACGGTATAACCAGCATCGCCAGGCAGAGTTGCCAGGCCCGCAGACCACCGACGAAGCGGGCCACGAACTGGCCGATCATGATGCTCCAGGAAAACCACCAGAACAGGTAGAAGGCATGGTAGTCACTGAGCGGCGTGACGAAATGCTGCAGGTTGGCGAAGTAATCCGACAACTGCAGCAGGCTGGCGGAAACCGTTGCCAGCCCGGTGCCGGCATTGTGCGCCAGCAAGCCGATGAGCCCGAAAAACAGCCAGGTCGAACCGATGCTCAGCCATTTCACGTAACGCACGTCCGAGCTTGAAAACACCGCCAGCAGCACCACCAGCGCAGTCAGGCCGTAGCGCCACGCGGTGGATATGCCCTGGGCATAGTCCGGCAGGTAACTGAGAAAAAGGAAGCCGGTAAAGGCACAGGTACCGATAATCACCAGGTTGTTGACGAACTTGATCAGCGGGATTTCGAACAGTTTCAGGCGGGGCTCGACGATGACAAAGTAGAAGGTGGTCAGGAAATAAAACCCCCAGACCAGAAAGCCCCAGAAACCAAACTCGATCGCCAGCGGATTGGTAAAGGCGTAGGCCGCCTCGCTGGCATACACAGGAAACTCACCCAGGGGAAACATGATCAGGCCCACATCCAGCCCGGAGGTAAACAGGATCGCCATAAAGGCAAACAGCGATACTGGCATGGGGCCCTCGCATCGCACCCGGCCCCAGCGAATCAGAATCAGCAGCGCCAGCACGAGGGCAGCGACGATGGCGACAGACAGGATAGCGTTCATGTGCAAGTCCTCGGGATCACATTCAGCGCCTTCAGAACCCGGCACCCCTGGGGCGTACACGCCCGGCCGACCCTGATGTAGCAAAAGGCATCCGTTATTATTTTAGTTTATTGAACGTTTAATTAAGTTAAATATCCAGCAAGCCGGCGCCCGCCGCTGCTCAGAAAACGCCTCCCTTGATTCCGTTCACGACATCGGGCCCATGCACCGATCCGCGCGGGAGCTTCGCTGTCTTGTTGAAGCAGGCCCCAAAAACAACGATCATGTTGGCCCCAAGTGCCATTCGCCACCAGGAACCGACATGCCCAAGGTTGGAATGCAGCCCATTCGGCGCAAGCAGCTGATTGCAGCCACAGCCGCCGCCATCCATCAGCACGGCTATGCCAATACCACGGTTGCGAAAATCAGCAAGATTGCCGGCGTCTCTACCGGCATTATCCATCACTACTTCGACGGCAAGAGCGACCTGCTGGCCGAAACCATGCGCCAGCTGATGCGCCAGCTCACCGATGGCATTTACAGCGACTGGAGCCGGGCCAGCTCGCCCCGCGAGCGCATCGCCGCCATTATCGATGGCAACTTTTCCGCCGAGCAGTTTGCGCCCGAAGTGGTCACCTGCTGGCTCGCCTTCTGGGCCGAAACACCCCACGATGCCGCGCTGCAGCGGCTGTCCGGCATCCGCGGCGCCCGCATGCGCTCCAACCTGCTGCACAACTTCCGCGAATTGCTGAGCGCCGATGAAGCCGAGGATGCTGCACTGCTGCTGGCCTCCCTGATCGACGGCCTGTGGATAAACTGCGCCCTGGCGAGCCCGACCGCCGATGCCGGCGTCGCCCGTCGGCTGGCGCACCAGACACTGGCGCGGCTGCTGCACGAAGACAGCTAGCACCGCGACTCAATCCACCCTGTAGATGGCAATACGCCGGATTAAGATCCGGCGTATTACAACAGCCGCGTTGGCATGATGAACGGTTGCGTTGAGTTCGCCTGCGGCTAACTCTCCCTGCGCATACCCTCTAAGCCGGCGGGTTCAACCGCTGCTGCTGCCACTGCGGGTCTATCCAGACATCCACGCCGGCATCCGGCAATGGATCCTTGCCCAGGATCAGGTCCGCCGCCTTTTCCGCCACCATTATCATAACGGCCGCGTTCGAGCTTAAGCGGCCGGCGGGTTCAACCGCTGCTGCTGCCACTGCGGATCTATCCAGACATCCACGCCGGCATCCGGCAATGGATTCTTGCCCAGGATCAGGTCCGCCGCCTTTTCCGCCACCATTATCATCACGGCCGCGTTCGAGCTTAAGCGGTCGGCGGGTTCAATCGCTGCTGCTGCTGCCACTGCGGGTCTATCCAGACATCCACGCCGGCATCCGGCAATGGATTCTTGCCCAGGATCAGGTCCGCCGCCTTTTCCGCCACCATTATCATTACGGCCGCGTTCGAGCTTAAGCGGCCGGCGGGTTCAACCGCTGGCGCTCTTGCCACTGTGGGTCTATCCAGACATCCACGCCGGCATCCGGCAATGGATTCTTGCCCAGGATAATATCGGCGGCCTTTTCCGCCACCATTATTGTCGGCGCATTCAGGTTGCCGTTGGTGATGGTCGGGAAGATGGACGAGTCCACCACCCGCAGCGCCTCGATTCCCCGCACCCGGCACTGCGCATCCAGCACCGCCATGGCATCATCGTCCGCGCCCATCTTGCAGGTGCAGGAAGGGTGATAGGCGCTTTCCACGTTCTGTCGCACCCAGGCGTCGATCTGCTCGTCGCTCTGGACATCCTTGCCCGGCTGAATTTCGTCGCCACGGTAGGCATCGAACGCCGGCTGGGCAATGATCTCGCGGGTCAGGCGAATCACCGCCCGCCAGTCGATCACGTCCTGCTCGGCCTGCAGGTAGTTGAACTGGATGCTCGGGGTGTCTTTCGGGTCCGCCGAGCGAATGCGAATATGGCCGCGGCTGGCCGGCTTGTTGGGCCCCACATGCACCTGGAAGCCATGACCGTCAAAGGCGGCCTGGCCGTCGTAACGCATGGCCGCCGGCAGGAAATGATACTGCACATCCGGCCATTTCAGCCCGGCGCGCGAGCGGATAAAGGCGCAGGATTCAAAGTGGTTGGTGGCCCCAAGGCCGCTCTTGAACATCATCCAGCGGGTGCCGATCAACCCCTTGCTGATCAGGCCAAGCTTGCCGTTCAATGAAATCGGCTGCTTGCAGCGGTACTGGAAATACACTTCCAGGTGATCCTGCAGGTTCTCGCCCACGCCCGGCAGCTCATGCTGAACAGCCACACCGGCCTGCTCCAATACGGCCTTCGGACCTATACCTGAAAGTTGCAGCAGCATTGGCGAACCAACGGAACCCGCCGACGAAATCACCTCGACAGAGGCCATCGCCGTCTGTGTCCTGCCGCCAACGCTGTATTCCACACCGGTGGCACGCTTGCCCTCAAGCAACACCCGGTGCGTGGTCGCCCGAGACACCAGGTGCAGGTTCGGGCGTTTCAGCGCCTCACGCAAATAGGCATTGGCGGTGGACGCACGCACCCCGTCTTTTACGGTCATGTGCATGGGGCCGAAACCTTCCTGGCGATAACCGTTGTAGTCCGCTGTATCCGGGTAGCCGGCCTCGATGCCGGCGTCGATAAAGGTCTGGTACAGCGGGTTGAGGCGCATCTCGTTGCCGTTGCAGGTAGTCAGGGGGCCATCGCCACCGCGGTAGGCATCGGCGCCGCCGGCCCAGGTCTCGGCCCGCTTGAAGTACGGCAGGCACTGCTGATAGCCCCAGCCCTGTACGCCCTGCTCTTGCCACTGATCGAAATCACAGGCGTGGCCGCGCACATACACCATGCCGTTGATGGACGACGAGCCCCCCAGCACCTTGCCCCGCGGGCAGTGCAGGCGGCGGTTGTCGATACCGGGCTCCTGCTCGGACTCGAACGGCCAGCTGTATTTGGGCGAATTCATCGGGTAGGACAGCGCCGTGGGCATCTGGATAAAGATGCTCCTGTCACTGCCGCCGGCCTCGATCAGCAGCACCTGGTGCTCGCCGCTCTCGGTCAGGCGATTGGCCAGCACGCAGCCGGCGGAACCGGCACCGATGATGATGTAGTCGTAGCTCTGCTGAGTCATGCGCTCTCCCGTGGCCGACAGTGATGCTCTGGACAACCCGCAACCGGGCGACTGCAACACACTGACCAACGTCTGTTAATGTACAATGCCACCAACATAATCTTTTTTAATTAAACGGTCAATCAACTTAAAATCACCCATACTGATATGACGTGGCTGACCTGAACCGGAAGGTGACACTTTCTGGCGCCCAAAACAGACAAGCCCCGCGAGTGCGGGGCTTGTCTTTGTCCTTGAGAAGCCACCCGATGGCAGCTTCCGAAGATACCCAGAGTATCGGTTAGAACGGAATATCGTCGTCGAAATCGTCAAAGCCCGGTGCCGGCTGCTGCGGCTGTTGCGGAGCCTGCTGCGGACGGGACTGGGGGGCGGCTTGGCCGCCCTGGGGCTGCTGGTAGTTCTGCTGCGGTGCCTGCTGCGGGCGCTGCTGGGGTGCCTGCGAGCGCTGCTGCGGCTGCTGGGAATAACCACCGCCGGTATCCTGGTTGTAGCTGTCACCGCCGCCTGCACCGCCTGAACCACCACGGCCACCGAGCATCTGCATTTCGCTGGCGACGATTTCGGTGGTGTACTTGTCCTGGCCGCTCTGGTCCTGCCACTTGCGGGTGCGCAACGCGCCTTCAACGTAGACCTGCGAACCTTTTCGCAGGTACTCGCCGGCGATCTCGGCCAGCTTGTTGAAAAATACCACCCGGTGCCATTCGGTGCGTTCCTGCATCTGCCCGGTGTTCTTGTCTTTCCAGCTCTCGCTGGTGGCCAGCGTTACGTTGGTCACCGCATTGCCGGAAGGCATGTAACGCACCTCCGGATCACCGCCCAGGTTGCCTACCAGAATTACTTTATTTACGCCGCGTGCCATCGGTTTCTCCACTTCGATCTGCAGGGCTTGCCACCCATGACGGCAAGCTTCTCTATAGCCGTGAAGGATAACATACGGGCTGTGAAACGGGCATCTTTCCCACAATTACGCAATTGCCCGCCGCAAGGTGTTGGCCCGGCGGTGAACGCTATATAATCAAACGCTTTGGTCTCTTCGTCGGGAAGGTATATGGACAAGATTCTGGTGCGCGGCGCTCGCACGCATAACCTGAAAAACATCGACCTGGATATTCCCCGTGACAAACTGGTGGTCATCACCGGGCTGTCCGGGTCCGGCAAGTCCTCGCTGGCGTTCGATACCCTCTATGCCGAAGGCCAGCGGCGCTACGTGGAATCCCTGTCCACCTACGCCCGCCAGTTCCTGTCGGTGATGGAAAAGCCCGACGTTGACCATATCGAGGGGCTGTCACCGGCCATCTCGATCGAGCAGAAGTCGACCTCCCACAACCCCCGCTCCACCGTGGGAACCATCACCGAGATTTACGACTACCTGCGCCTGCTCTATGCCCGCGCCGGCGAGCCGCGCTGCCCGGATCACGATCTGCCCCTGGCCGCCCAGACCGTGAGCCAGATGGTGGACCAGGTGATGGCACTGCCGGAAGGCAGCAAGCTGATGCTGCTGGCGCCGGTGGTACAGGGCCGCAAGGGCGAGCACCTGCACATACTGAGCGAGCTGATTACCCAGGGGTTTGTGCGCGCCCGCATCGATGGCATCGTCGTCGACCTGGACAGCCCGCCGGAGCTCGACAAGAACCGCAAGCACGATATCGAGGTGGTGATCGACCGCTTCAAGGTGCGGGACGACCTTAGCACCCGTCTGGCGGAATCCTTCGAAACCGCGCTGACCCTCACCGACGGCTTGGCCAAGATCTGCTACATGGATGGCGATGGCGACGACCTGATTTTCTCGGCCCGCTTTGCCTGCCCCACCTGTGGCCACAGCATCCAGGAACTCGAGCCGCGGCTGTTCTCGTTCAACAACCCCCACGGCGCCTGCCCCAGCTGTGACGGCCTGGGCGTGCGGCAGTACTTTGACCCCCACAAGGTGGTGCACGACCACAGCCTGACGCTGTCCGAAGGCGCCATCCGCGGCTGGGACCGGCGCAGCCTGTACTACTACCAGCAGCTGCAGGCCGTGGCGACGCATGCCGGCTTCGACATGGACACGCCTTTCAACCAGCTGGATGAGAAGCACCGCAAGATGATTCTCAATGGCAGCGGCCGGGACAACATCTCCTTCCGCTACGTGAATGACCGCGGCGATACCGTTGAAAAGGCCCACCCGTTCGAGGGTGTGCTCAACAACCTGGAACGGCGCTACCGCGAAACCGAGTCCGAGATGGTACGCGACGACCTGGCCAAGTACCTCAACATGCAGCCCTGCCCGTCGTGCCAGGGTTCGCGCCTGCGGCGCGAGGCGCGTCATGTCTTTATCGACGAGCGCACCCTGCCGGAAATTACCCACCTGCCCATCGGTGAATGCTGCCGCTATTTCGACCAGCTTGAGCTCAGCGGCAAGCAGGGCGAGATCGCCGACAAGATTCTGAAGGAAATCCGCCTGCGGCTGTCCTTCCTGGTCAACGTGGGGCTCGACTACCTGTCGCTGGACCGCAATGCCGATACCCTGTCCGGCGGTGAGGCTCAGCGCATCCGCCTGGCCAGCCAGATCGGCGCGGGCCTGGTGGGTGTCATGTATATCCTCGATGAGCCGTCTATCGGCCTGCACCAGCGCGACAACGAGCGCCTGCTGTTGACCTTGCGCCACCTGCGCGACCTGGGCAATACCGTGATCGTGGTGGAACACGATGAAGATGCCATCATGCTGGCCGACTACGTCATCGACATCGGCCCCGGCGCCGGCGTGCATGGCGGCGAGGTGATCGCCAGCGGCACCCCGGCCCAGGTCATGGCCAACGAGCACTCCATTACCGGCCAGTACCTGAGCGGGCGCCGGCGTATCGAAGTGCCGGGCAAGCGACTGCCGTTCGACCCCAAGAAACTGCTGAAATTAAACGGCGCCAAGGGCAACAACCTGCAGGATGTGGATCTCGAAATCCCGGTCGGGCTCTTTACCTGCATTACCGGCGTATCGGGCTCGGGCAAGTCGACCCTGATCAATGCCACCCTCTACCCCATCGCCGCGACCGAACTGAACCACGCCACCACCCTGGATGCCGCCGAGCACCGCAGCGTGGAAGGCCTGGATCAGTTCGATAAGGTTATCGATATCGACCAGAGCCCCATCGGGCGTACACCGCGGTCCAACCCGGCGACCTACACTGGCATCTTCACCCCGATCCGCGAACTGTTCTCCGGCACCCAGGAAGCGCGTTCGCGCGGCTACAAGCCCGGACGTTTCAGCTTCAACGTCAAGGGTGGGCGCTGCGAGGCCTGCCAGGGCGATGGCGTGATCAAGGTGGAAATGCACTTCCTGCCGGACATCTACGTGCCCTGCGATGTCTGCAAGGGCAAGCGCTACAACCGCGAAACCCTGGAAGTGAAGTACAAGGGCCGCAGCATCCACGAAGTGCTGGACATGACCGTGGAAGAAGGCCGCGAGTTCTTCGACGCCATTCCGGCGCTGGCGCGTCGCCTGCAGACACTGATGGATGTAGGTCTGTCGTACATCCGCCTGGGCCAGGCTGCCACCACGCTGTCCGGCGGTGAAGCCCAACGCGTCAAGCTGGCGAAAGAGCTGTCCAAGCGCGATACCGGCAAGACGCTGTATATCCTCGATGAGCCGACCACCGGTCTGCACTTCTACGATATTCAGCAGCTGCTCAACGTGCTCAGCCGGCTGCGGGATCATGGCAACAGCATCGTGGTGATCGAGCACAACCTGGATGTGATCAAGACCGCCGACTGGGTCATCGATCTGGGCCCCGAAGGCGGTACCGGCGGTGGCCAGATCATCGCCACCGGCACGCCGGAAGACGTTGCCGCCTGCGAAGGTTCCCACACCGGCCGCTTCCTCAAGCCGCTGCTCGAAGCCCGGGCGCGCACAGCGGTCTAAACCGATGCAGGGCTAAAGCATTGGGCCACCCTTAACCAGGCGAGCCCAATGTGACAGCTCCGGGCCTTTTAAGACACCGTGCGCTGCCTGTGCAGCGCCGCACTGCGCGGCTTGCACCTCTTGCGCAGAGGCTCCAGGGATCGGGAAAACTGCACCGCACCGATACAGACCAGCCCCTCGCGCAAGCGATGGACGTCACGATGGACACGAGAGGGACTCCCCCGATGGCCCCGACCAAAACTCAGCGCGCTTGGCAAACTCCTGCGTCCAGACATCACGTTCGGACCCTGGAGGTGCAGAGTGAGATAGTCGCAGGCTGATATCGGCCAGGGCACCGGTGGCCGTGAGCGTAAGGGCGCCCGCCATCAGGGCGACAGCACCAACCTTGCCAAGCTGCTTGATAGAATCTCTCATCGAAGTGTCCTCTCTCTTGCTGTTATTGTTCTGTGTCACCGCCAGCGCAGCCAATGGCAATGCGAGAGCGTCTGGCATCCATTAGGCCGTGGTGAGGACAACTGAAACAGAAGAATCGAAAACTCTAATAGCTAGTATTAGCCTGAGTGATGAGGTTATTGGTACAGATGATAACTGGCCTGCCGGTTAGTGTGAGGAGTATGGTCAGGAGGTTTAAGTCGCGATAGCACCGGTTTTTTGTGACCTGACAGCAGGTCTGGTGCGCATTGCTAGGCTGCAGCACGATAAGCGGCTAGCGCGCCCATCCTGCCCGGCTAATTCCAAAGGACTCCGTGTCAACTTAAACCCGCCGCTCCTGCGCATCCCTGCGCCCGCGGCATACCGTACATCCTGTACATAAAAAAACCCGGCCAGTGGCCGGGTTTTGTATTTTGCGCAACTGAAGGGTTTAGTCTTCAGCAGACTCGTCGACTGCAGTCAGGCCAGCCGGACGGCCAACCAGTTCTACGTAAGCCATCGGAGCATTGTCACCAGGACGGAAGCCGCATTTCAGAATGCGAACGTAACCGCCCGGACGAGCGTTGTAGCGCGGACCCAGCTCGTTAAACAGCTTGCCTACGGCTTCTTTGCTGCGTGTACGAGAGAAAGCCAGGCGGCGGTTAGCCACGCTGTCAATCTTGGACAGGGTGATCAGCGGCTCAGCAAAGCGGCGAAGTTCCTTCGCCTTCGGCAGAGTAGTCTTGATCAGTTCGTGTTCGAACAAAGACACTGCCATGTTTTTAAACATCGCTTTGCGGTGCGCACTGGTACGATTAAAATGACGACCAGATTTACGATGACGCATTTGTTAAGTCCTTACCAACTTAAGTCAGTTCAACTCGCTGCCTTAGGACGCGACCTTATCGTCGTTCTTAAGGCTGGCAGGTGGCCAGTTCTCAAGACGCATACCCAGAGACAGACCTTTGGATGCCAGCACGTCCTTGATCTCGGTCAGCGACTTCTTGCCCAAGTTCGGAGTCTTCAGCAGTTCCACTTCGGTGCGCTGAATCAGGTCACCGATGTAGTAGATCTGTTCTGCTTTCAGACAGTTGGCGGAACGTACAGTCAGCTCCAGGTCATCGACCGGGCGCAGCAGAACCGGATCAATTTCCGGTTCGGCCGGCTCGACCTTGGCCTGGTCCGCAGCATCTTCGAGATCCACGAATACCGCCAGCTGCTGCTGCAGAATCGTAGCAGCACGACGAATGCACTCTTCCGGATCAATTGTTCCGTTGGACTCGATGTCGATTACCAGCTTGTCCAGGTCTGTACGCTGCTCGACTCGCGCGCTTTCTACTACGTAGGAAACGCGACGTACCGGGCTGTAGGTAGCATCCAGTTGCAGGCGACCGATAGCACGAGTTTCATCCTCGTCACTGGTACGAGTGTCAGCAGGAACGTAGCCGCGACCGCGGGTTACTTTCAGCTGCATGTTCAGGCTCGCACCTTCGTTCAGGTGAGCGATCACGTGTTCCGGGTTTGCAATTTCCACATCCTGGGTCAGCTGGATATCTCCGGCTGTAACAGGACCCGGCTCGGACTTGCTCAGGGTCAGGGTAACTTCTTCACCGTTGTAAAGTGCTACCGAAACGCCTTTCAGGTTCAGCAGGATCTCAATGACATCCTCCTGAACGCCCTCAATGGTGCTGTACTCGTGCAGCACGCCATCGATCTCTACTTCTGTGAAGGCAAAGCCCGGCATAGAAGACAGCAGAATGCGGCGCAGTGCATTACCCAGCGTGTGGCCAAAACCACGCTCCAGCGGCTCGAGAGTCACCTTTGCGCGAGTTTTGCTGATTTCCTGTACGTCAATGTGACGCGGGCTTAGAAACTCGTTTACAGAACGCTGCATAGTTCCACCAATAAAGAGTTCAAGAATTACTTGGAGTACAGCTCGACAATCAAGTGCTCGTTGATGTCGGCAGAAAGTTCGCTACGCTCAGGAACGGTCTTCAAAGTCCCTTCCATTTTGCTTGCGTCAACTTCCACCCACTCAACAGCAGCACGCTGAGAAGCCAGCTCCAGAGCGCTCTTGATACGCAGCTGGTTCTTGGACTTCTCGCGAACTGCAACCACGTCACCGGCCTTAACCTGGTACGATGCGATGTTCACAACCTGACCGTTTACAGTGATCTGGCGGTGAGACACGATCTGACGGGATTCCGCGCGAGTAGAGCCAAAGCCCATGCGGTACACCACGTTATCAAGACGGCCTTCCAGCAGCTGGAGCAGGTTTTCACCTGTGGAACCAGTGCGGCGAGCCGCTTCTTTGTAATAGTTGCGGAACTGACGTTCCAGCACGCCGTACATACGACGTACTTTTTGTTTCTCGCGCAGCTGCAGACCGTAGTCGGACAGACGTCCCCGGCGCGCGCCGTGCATACCTGGAACAGCTTCTGCTTTGCATTTGCTATCCAGTGCACGAACGCCGCTTTTCAGGAACAGGTCTGTACCTTCACGGCGAGACAGCTTGCACTTAGGTCCAAGATATCGGGCCATTTTACCGTCTCCAGTTTATACGCGACGTTTCTTCGGAGGACGGCATCCGTTGTGCGGGATGGGCGTCACGTCCGTGATGTTTGCAATTTTGTAGCCACAAGAGTTCAGTGCACGCACTGCGGACTCGCGACCCGGTCCAGGACCTTTGACAAACACGTCGAGATTTTTCAAACCATACTCAAGAGCCGCCTGACCGGCGCGCTCTGCCGCTACCTGTGCAGCGAACGGCGTGCTCTTGCGCGAACCACGGAAGCCGGAGCCTCCGGAAGTCGCCCAAGACAGCGCGTTACCCTGACGATCGGTAATGGTGATGATCGTGTTATTGAAAGAGGCATGAATATGCGCGAAGCCATCCACTACCGTCTTTTTCACTTTCTTGCGTGTGCGATTACCTGGCTTAGCCATATCGGAAATTCCTATCGCTTACCACTTACTTACGGATCGGCTTGCGCGGACCTTTGCGCGTACGCGCGTTGGTCTTGCTGCGCTGACCACGTACCGGCAGATTGCGGCGGTGACGCAGGCCACGGAAGCACCCCAGGTCCATGAGACGCTTAATGCTCATGTTGACCTCACGGCGCAGATCACCCTCGACTGACAACTTGGTAACTTCACCACGAACGTTATCAAGCTGCTCTTCTGTCAGATCTGCGATTTTGGTGCTGTGGGTGATACCAACAGCGTCGCAAATCATCTTCGAGGTTGTGCGGCCAATCCCGTAAATGTAAGTAAGAGAAATTACCGCATGCTTATTGTCAGGAATATTGACGCCAGCTATACGGGCCATTCAATTTACTCCGTCATAGGGCGCTCACTAGACTTCTAGGTGAGCACCATAATATTTCTAATACGTTCGTAGAAGGCGCGCAATAGTACACCCTGATCAAAATTAAATCAAGGCCGCGTGCCTTCTACGCCCTATAAGGTCAGGAATTAACCCTGACGCTGCTTGTGACGCGGTTCTACCTTGCAGATCACGCGCACGGAACCGTTGCGACGTACGATCTTGCAGTTACGGCAAATCTTCTTAACAGATGCGCGTACTTTCATGATCCACTCCAATTAGCAGTATCAACGCAGGAAGCCTGCGCCACCGCCTTTGAGGTTAGATTTCTTCATCAGGGACTCGTACTGGTGAGACATCAGGTGTGATTGCACCTGTGCCATGAAGTCCATGACCACGACTACCACGATCAACAATGAGGTACCGCCGAAGTAGAATGGTACATTCCACGCCACCACCAGGAACTGAGGCATCAGAGATACCGCGGTGATGTATAGAGCACCAAACAATGTCAGACGGCCCAGCACAGTATCGATGTAGCGTGCGGACTGTTCACCAGGACGGATCCCCGGGATAAATGCACCTGATTTTTTCAGGTTGTCTGCCACATCACGGGGATTGAAAACAATCGCCGTATAGAAGTAGCAGAAGAACACGATGCAGATCGCAAACAGCAGGATATACAGCGGCTGGCCTGGGCCAAGCGCGAGCGCCATATCCTGCAGCCATTCCATGCCGTCAGTCTGTCCAAACCACTGACCAACCGACGCTGGGAACAGCAGGATGCTGGATGCAAAGATCGGGGGTATAACGCCTGCCATGTTGACTTTCAACGGCAGGTGGCTCGACTGGGCTGCATAGACGCGACGGCCCTGCTGACGCTTGGCGTAGTTGATGGTAATGCGGCGCTGGCCACGTTCCATAAACACCACAAAGCCCACAGTTGCCACGGCCATGACCGCAATCGCCAGCAGCGCCAGGATATTCAAATCCCCCTGGCGCGCTGCTTCAAAGGACTGACCGATTGCACTGGGCAGACCGGCCACGATACCCGCGAAGATCAGAATCGAGATACCGTTGCCGATACCACGCTCAGTTACCTGCTCGCCAAGCCACATCAGGAAGACTGCACCTGCAACCAGGGTCACGACAGCTACGAAATAGAAGCTGATGTCACCACTGAACGCCACACCCTGATTCGCCAGGCCAACTGCCATCCCGAACGACTGTATGGTCGCCAGGATCACCGTGCCGTAACGGGTATACTGATTGATTTTCCGACGACCCGCCTCACCCTCTTTCTTCAGCTGTTCGAGCTGGGGGCTCACGACCGTCATCAGCTGCATAATGATAGAGGCAGAGATGTACGGCATGATGCCCAGTGCGAGGATACTCATACGTTCCAACGCACCACCCGAGAACATGTTGAAGAGACTGAGAATAGTCCCCTGATTCTGTTCAAACAATGCGGCTAGACGATCCGGGTTGATACCGGGGACGGGGATATGAGCCCCGATCCGGTACACAATGATCGCCAGCAGCACAAAGCGGAGGCGAGACCAGAGCTCGCCCAAACCACTTTGCCCGCCCGCCGGTATCTGTCCTTGTTTAGCCATTTACGCCTCGACTTTGCCGCCAGCAGCCTCGATCGCAGCTTTTGCACCCTTGGTCAGTTTCAGACCGGATACAGTCACTGCTTTGCCGATCTCACCAGACAGGATCACTTTAACCACTTTGATATCGTGATTAACGAGGTCCGCCGCTTTCAGCGCGGCCAGATCGATTACGTCCGCAACGACAGCATTGAGTTCGTTCAGACGAATCTCAGCCACGTAGCGGGCTTTACGGGAGCTAAAACCGAATTTCGGCAGACGACGCTGCAGAGGCATCTGACCGCCTTCAAAACCCGGCTTAACGGATCCGCCGGAGCGGGACTTCTGACCTTTGTGACCACGACCACCGGTTTTGCCAAGACCAGAACCGATACCGCGACCTACGCGTTTCGGAGCCTGTTTGGAACCAGCGGCTGGGCTCAGAGTGTTCAGACGCATGTGACGAACTCCTCTTACTCGCCTTCTACACTAACCATGTAGTTGACTTTGTTGATCATGCCACGGACCGAAGGGGTGTCTTCCACCTCAACGGTATGACCGATACGACGCAGGCCGAGACCCTTTACGCACAGTTTGTGCTTCGGCAGAATGCCGATCGGGCTGCGAACCAGAGTTACCTTCAAAGTATTAGCCATGTCGATTACCCCAGGATCTCTGCGACTGTCTTGCCACGCTTGGCAGCGATGTCATCCGGTGCGTTCATGCTCTGCAGACCCTTGATGGTCGCGCGAACAACGTTTACCGGATTAGTCGAGCCGTAGCACTTGGCCAGGACGTTATGGACACCAGCGAGTTCCAGTACAGAGCGCATCGCGCCACCGGCAATGATACCGGTACCTTCAGATGCAGGCTGCATGTAGATCCTGGATGCGCCGTGACGAGCGTTGATAGCGTACTGCAAAGTACCGCCATTCAGTTCAACGCTGATCATGTTGCGACGAGCCTGTTCCATAGCCTTCTGAATCGCGACCGGCACTTCACGCGCCTTGCCACGACCGAAACCTACGCGGCCATTACCATCGCCAACAACACACAGAGCAGTAAAACCGAAGATTCGACCGCCTTTTACGACTTTAGCGACGCGGTTGACCTGTACCAGTTTTTCCTGGAGATCGCCGTCTTTCTGTTCGTGATTTGCCATCATCGACCTCCTTAGAATTCCAGGCCGCTTTCACGGGCTGCGTCGGCCAGTGCTTGAACACGACCGTGGTATTTGAACCCGGAACGGTCGAATGCAACCTTGGTGATACCGGCTTCTTTAGCACGTTCAGCGATCAGCGCACCCACTTTCTGGGCCGCTTCAACATTACCTGTTGCGCCTTCACGCAGTACTTTCTCGACGGTTGAGGCTGAGGCCAGAACCTTGCCACCGTCTTCAGAAATAACCTGTGCGTAGATATGACGCGGAGTACGGTTGACGCACAGACGTACGGCGCCCAGTTCACGCATTTTGATGCGCGAACGACGTGCACGACGGATACGAGCTTGTTTCTTAGCGTTCATAACCCTGCCTTACTTTTTCTTCGCTTCTTTACGGCGAACATATTCGTCAGCGTAGCGAACACCCTTGCCCTTATAAGGCTCAGGCGGACGGAAGCCACGCACCTCTGCAGCGACCTGACCGACACGCTGTTTATCAGCACCGCTGATAACAATCGTTGTCTGGTTCGGGCACTCTGCAGTAATACCTTCAGGCAGTTCGTACTCAACAGGATGGGAGAAGCCCAGCGTCAGGTTCAGTGCGTTGCCTTTGAGGGCAACACGGTAGCCGACACCCTGCAATTCCAGAGTCTTTTTGAAGCCTTCTGATACGCCGAATACCATGTTGCTCACCAGGGAGCGCGTGGTGCCGGACAGAGCGTTAGCGAGCTTGCTCTTGTCACGGGGGGCGAACAGCAGCGTGCTCTCTTCCTGTTTAACTTCAACAGTCGGATGAACATCCAGGCTCAGAAGACCATTCTTGCCTTTGGCGGTGATGGTCAGGCCATCGACCTTCAGATCTACGCCTGCCGGTACAACAACGGGTTTTTTACCAACTCGAGACATTGTTAACCCCTTAGAATACCGTGCAGATCACTTCACCACCGACACCAGCGGTACGCGCAGCGCGGTCCGTCATCACACCCTTGCTGGTGGAGACGATCGCGACACCCAGACCACCGGCCACTTTGGGCAGGTCGTTGGAAGCTTTGTAGATACGCAGGCCCGGACGGCTTACGCGCTTGATCTCTTCGATTACCGGCTTCCCTTCGAAGTACTTCAGCTCAACGCTGAGGACCGGTTTAACATCACCTTCTACTGCGTAGCTGGCAATGTAACCTTCTTCCTTCAGCACTTCTGCAACTGATACTTTCAGCTTGGAAGACGGCATGGATACGGCCTGTTTCTGTGCCATATGGCCGTTACGGATACGTGTGAACATATCCGCCAGTGTATCTTGCATGCTCATGCGTTTAACTTCCTCTCTTGTGCAGCGTGATGCGGTAGCAGAGCGCGCTGCGCTCTGCCCTGCCCACCATGCTTACCGTAAAACCAGTGGTGGATTACCAGCTGGCCTTTTTAAGACCCGGCACATCGCCACGCATTGCAGCTTCACGCAGTTTGTTACGGCTCAGGCCGAACTTGCGGTAAACACCGTGCGGACGACCGGTCAGCTGGCAGCGACGCTGCTGACGGGCCGGGCTAGCGTCACGCGGCAATTTCTGCAGCGCGACCAGTGCATCCCAACGCGCATCTTCAGAAGAAGACGGGCTGTTGATGATGGATTTCAGTTCAGCGCGTTTGGCAGCGTACTTAGCGACAGTCGCAGTACGCTTGTCTTCACGAGCTTTCATCGATTGTTTAGCCATGATATCCCCCTATCACTTCTTGAACGGGAAGTTCAGGGCAGCCAGCAGGGCACGACCCTCTTCATTGGTCTGAGCAGTGGTGGTGATGGTGATATCCATCCCACGCAGCTTGTCCACCTTGTCGTAATCGATTTCGGGGAAAATGATCTGCTCTTTGACACCCATGCTGTAGTTGCCGCGACCATCAAACGATTTCGGGTTCAGACCACGGAAATCGCGAATACGCGGAATGGAAATGTCGACCAGGCGGTCGAGGAATTCCCACATTTGCTGGCCACGCAGGGTGACCTTGCAACCAATCGGCCAGCCTTCACGTACCTTGAACGCCGCAATGGACTTGCGCGCCAGGGTAACGACCGGCTTCTGACCAGCGATGGCCTGCATGTCGGCAACAGCGTTTTCCAGCTGTTTCTTGTCGCCCAGTGCTTCACCAACACCCATGTTCAGGGTGATCTTGGTAACGCGGGGGACAGCCATGATGTTCGGCGAGTTCAGCTCTTCTTTGAGCTGCTGGCGAACAGTTTCTTTGTAAAGCGCTTTCAGTCTAGACATGACAACAACCCCCTTATCCGCCAATGACTTCGCCGGTGGACTTGAAGATGCGCACCTTGGTGCCGTCCTCAAGCAATTTGAAGCCGACGCGGTCGCCCTTGCCAGACTGCGGATTGAAGATCGCGACGTTGGAAACTGCCAGGGCAGCCTCTTTCTCAACGATGCCACCGGCCTTGCCCTGCATGGGGTTAGGCTTGGTGTGCTTCTTCACCATGTTGATGCCAGTGACGATCAGACGATCGTTAGCCAGCACACGCAGCACAGTGCCACGCTTGCCCTTGTCTTTACCTGCGATGACGATGACTTCATCGTCGCGACGAATTTTGCGCATGATATACCTATGTCGTTTCCTGCAACCCTCTCATGCTCAAAAACGCCATACCCTCTCGGGAATGGCGTTTTCAAAGTACTCGGTCAAACAGCAACCGGGTCTTAGAGCACTTCAGGCGCCAGGGAAATGATCTTCATGAACTTCTCAGAGCGAAGTTCACGCGTTACTGGGCCAAAGATACGTGTTCCGATCGGAGCGTCGTTCTGGTTCAGCAATACCGCAGAGTTAGTATCAAAGCGGATTACAGAGCCGTCAGGACGACGAACACCCTTACGAGTACGTACTACAACAGCCTTGAGAACCTGGCCTTTCTTCACCTTGCCACGCGGAATTGCTTCCTTGACGGTAACTTTAATAATGTCACCGACACCTGCGTAACGACGGTGAGAACCGCCCAGGACCTTAATGCACTGCACTCTCTTGGCGCCGCTGTTGTCAGCGACATCAAGCATTGATTCAGTCTGAATCATGGTCTACTCCAGAAATATATGGCCATCCGCCCGCACCGCACATGCTTTTCAGATGCGCAGCTCAGGCGAATCGGCAAATGGAGCAAAGGCGCAATATATTACACCTTCGCTGCGCGCTCTTCAATACGAACCAGCGACCAAGTTTTGGTCTTGGACAGAGGACGGGTTTCCGCGATGGTCACCCAGTCACCGATCTGACACTCGTTCTTATCGTCATGAGCGTGCAGCTTGGTAGAACGCTTGAGATACTTGCCGTAAATCGGGTGTTTCTCTTTGCGTTCAACCAGAACTGTGATGGTCTTGTCCATCTTGTCACTGATAACTTTACCGGTCACAGTGCGAGTACGTTTTTCAGCGCTCATACTTAGTCACCTGCCTTTTCGTTCAGTACAGTCTTAACACGAGCAATGTCGCGACGAACCTGGCTTAGCAGGTGATTCTGTGCCAGCTGACCAGTTGCCTTCTGCATGCGCAGATTGAACTGATCCTTCAGCAGACCCAGGAGTTCCTGCTGAAGTTCATCTACGGATTTCTCCCGCAGTTCTTTAGCAATCATCACATCACCGTCCGCTTAACAATGGTTGTAGCCAAAGGCAACTTGGCAGCAGCAAGCGCGAAGGCTTCAGCCGCCAGAGACTCAGGAACGCCGCTCATTTCGAACAGCACTTTACCCGGCTGGATCTGGGCAACCCAGTACTCAACGTTACCTTTACCCTTACCCATACGAACTTCAAGCGGCTTGGTGGTGATCGGCTTGTCAGGGAAGACACGAATCCAGATCTTGCCGCCACGCTTTACGTGACGAGTCATGGTACGACGTGCAGCTTCGATCTGACGCGCCGTGATGCGACCACGGCCGGTAGCCTTGAGACCAAACTCGCCAAAGCTTACTTTACTGCCGCGCAGTGCCAGGCCGCGGTTGCGACCCTTCATCACCTTGCGGTATTTAAGACGTTTCGGTTGCAGCATTGACGTCTACCTCACTTAGCTTTCTTCTTCGGCGCATTCTTCTCGGCACGCACCTGTTCGATGCCGCCAAGAATCTCGCCTTTGAAGATCCAGACTTTAATGCCGATCACACCGTAAGTGGTGTGCGCTTCGAAGGACGAGTAATCGATGTCCGCACGCAGAGTGTGCAACGGAACACGACCTTCGCGGTACCATTCGGAACGCGCGATCTCGGCACCACCCAGGCGGCCGCCCAGCTGAATCTTGATGCCCTTGGCACCAATACGCATGGCGTTCTGTACCGCACGCTTCATGGCGCGACGGAACATGACACGGCGTTCCAGCTGGCCTGCAATGCTCTGGGCAACCAGAGTAGCGTCAAGCTCAGGCTTGCGTACTTCTTCGATGTTGATGTGCACGGGCACACCCATCATCTCGGAAACAGCGTTACGCAGTTTTTCGACGTCTTCGCCTTTCTTGCCAATTACGATACCCGGGCGGGCAGTGTAAATGGTGATCTTTGCATTCTGCGCCGGACGCTCGATCTCGATGCGGCTAACAGATGCATTGCTCAACTTCTTCTCAAGGTACTCGCGTACCTTCAGGTCGTTAAGCAGTTTGGTGGCATACACGCCCTTGTCCGCATACCAAGTAGAGGTATGGTCTTTAACGATGCCAAGGCGAATACCGGTCGGATGTATTTTCTGACCCATTTGAACTCTCCTAGCTCAGCGCTTAGTCTGCGACCTTAACGGTAATGTGACAGGTGCGCTTGATAATACGATCAGCACGACCTTTCGCACGCGGCTTAATACGTTTCATGCTCGGCGCTTCGTCAACGAAGGCCGTAGAAACGCGCAGATCATCAATGTCAGCACCTTCGTTATGCTCCGCATTCGCGATAGCAGACTCCAGTACCTTCTTAATGATCGCCGCACCCTTTTTCGGACTGAACGCCAGGATGTTCAGAGCTTCGCCCACTGCCTTACCGCGGATCTGGTCTACGACCAAACGAGCTTTCTGGGCGGACAGGCTGGCGCCTTTCAATTTAGCGGCAACTTCCATCACTTATCCCCCATTACTTCTTCTTAGCCTTTTTATCGGCTGCATGTCCGCGGTAGGTGCGAGTAGGAACAAACTCACCTAGTTTGTGACCAACCATGTCTTCGGTAACAAAGACCGGTACATGTTGGCGACCGTTATGAACCGCAATCGTCATGCCCACGAAATTCGGGAAGATGGTAGAGCGACGTGACCAGGTCTTCAAAGGACGCTTGTCATTGCTCTCGATTGCAGCTTCTACCTTTTTCAGCAGGTGAAGGTCGATAAAGGGACCTTTCTTCAGTGAACGTGGCACAGCTGTATCCTCAAGTTAGTTACTTGGCAGAACGACGGCGTACGATCAACTTATCGGTACGCTTGTTCTTACGGGTCTTATGACCTTTAGTCGGCACACCCCATGGAGTAACCGGGTGACGACCGCCAGATGTACGACCTTCACCACCACCATGCGGGTGATCTACCGGGTTCATAGCAACACCGCGAACGGTCGGACGAACACCGCGCCAGCGTTTAGCACCGGCTTTACCGAGCTGACGCAGGCTGTGTTCGCTGTTGCCAACTTCACCCAGAGTCGCACGACATTCGACCAGCACCTTGCGCATTTCGCCGGAGCGAAGACGCAGGGTCGCATAAGTCCCTTCACGTGCTACGAGCTGCGCAGAAGCGCCCGCAGAACGTGCCAGCTGTGCACCTTTACCGGGCTTCAGTTCGATGCAGTGGATGGTAGAACCCACCGGAATGTTGCGCAGCGGCAGAGTGTTACCGACCTTGATGTCAGCATCCACGCCAGAAAGCACAACCGAACCTTCTTTGATACCCTTGGCCGCAATAACGTAGCGACGCTCACCGTCTGCGTATTTCAGCAGCGCGATGTTTGCGGAACGGTTCGGGTCATATTCCAGACGCTCGACCACTCCAGGAATACCGTCCTTGTTGCGACGGAAGTCGACCAGACGGTAATGAGCCTTGTGACCACCACCGATATGACGGGTAGTGATACGTCCGTTGTTGTTACGACCACCGGACTTGCTCTTTTTCTCAACCAGGGGCGCGTAAGGTTTACCCTTATGCAGTTCCTGGTTAACAACCTTGACCAGATGACGACGTCCAGCAGAGGTCGGCTTAGTCTTGATAACTGCCATGATTCAACCCCTTTTATTCGCCAGCCAGGAAATCAATTTCGGAACCTTCGGCCAGGCATACATACGCCTTGCGAACGTCGTTCCGCTTGCCAAGACCGCGTGCAGTACGCTTGGTCTTGCCCTTGATGTTCAGGATGTTGACGCCTTTAACCTTAACGTTAAACAGCGCTTCAACAGCAGTTTTGACTTCCTGCTTGGTAGCAGTGTCTGCCACACGGAAAACGACCTGCTGAGAACCCTCAGCCACGATAGTCGCTTTCTCGGAAATGTGCGGCCCCATTAGCACCTGATAAATACGAGCCTGGTTCATGCCAGTACCTCCTCGATTTTCTTCAGAGCAGGCACAGTTACCAGAACCTTCTCGAAGCCAACCAGGCTGACAGGGTCGATGCCTGCAGCGTCACGCACGTCAACGTGCGGTACGTTACGAGAAGCCAGATACAGGTTCTGCTCAACGTCTTCAGTGATCAGCAACGCGTTGTTCAGTGACAACTCGTTCAGCTTGGCGATGAACTGTTTGGTTTTCGGAGATTCCATAGCGAAATCTTCAACCACAACCAGACGGTCCTGACGCACCAGCTCAGAGAAGATGCAACGCAGTGCTGCGCGGTACATTTTCTTGTTTACTTTCTGAGCGTGATCGCGTGTTTTGGCGGCGAAAGTTACGCCACCGGTGCGCCACAGCGGGCTACGAATGGTACCGGCACGAGCACGACCTGTACCTTTCTGACGCCACGGCTTGGCACCACCGCCAGATACTTCTGAACGGGTTTTCTGGGCTTTGGTACCCTGACGACCACCGGCCAGGTACGCAGTAACGACCTGATGTACCAGCGATTCGTTGAATTCTTTACCAAAAGCCAGGTCGGATACTTCAACCGAACCGGCAGTTCCAGCTAGATTCAGATTCATGTCAACCTCCCCTTAGGCGCCAGCCTTGACAGCCGGTTTAACGATTACGTCACCGCCGGGAGCACCCGGCACGGCACCTTTGACCAACAGCAGGTTGCGTTCAGCGTCAACGCGAACGACTTCAAGGGTCTGAATAGTGACGCGCTCAGCACCCATGTGACCTGCCATTTTCTTGCCTTTCCAGACGCGGCCAGGAGTCTGACATTGTCCAATGGAACCCGGAGCTCGGTGAGACAGCGAGTTACCGTGAGTCGCATCCTGCATGCTGAAATTCCAGCGCTTGATCGCGCCCTGGAATCCCTTGCCCTTGGATTGACCGGTAACATCTACTTTCTGACCTGCTTCGAAGCGCTCAACAGTCAGCGCATCGCCAACGTTGATTTCTTCGTCATTCGACAGGCGGAACTCCCACAAACCGCGGCCGGCTTCAACGCCAGCTTTAGCAAAGTGACCAGCTTCCGGCTTGCTCAGCCGGCTCGCTTTGCAGCCACCAGTGGTGATCTGCACAGCGGTGTAACCATCAGCTTCAATGGTTTTCACCTGAGTCACGCGGTTCGGCTCGACCTCGATGACGGTGACTGGCACGGACACGCCATCTTCAGTGAAGACACGGGTCATACCCGCTTTACGTCCGATTAGACCTACAGTCATGTTTTTAACCTCTTGCCAGTTGTGTACGGGGCTGTTACCCACTACGGCTACCCTTTACAGGGCATTCCACAAACAGCGCTTCATGAATATAAATTAGAATGCGCAGTGCTGAATTAGCCGAGGCTGATCTGCACTTCAACGCCCGCAGCAAGATCCAGTTTCATCAGTGCGTCGACTGTTTTTTCAGTCGGTTCAACGATGTCCAGAACACGCTTGTGGGTACGGATTTCATACTGGTCGCGGGCGTCTTTGTTGACGTGCGGAGAAATCAGTACTGTAAAACGCTCTTTGCGGGTGGGAAGTGGGATCGGACCACGCACCTGAGCACCAGTCCGCTTTGCAGTCTCTACGATCTCCAAAGCGGAAGAGTCGATCAGGCGATGATCAAACGCCTTCAGACGAATTCGAATTTTCTGATTCTGCATTTTGATCACACTTAATCAAAGTTTTTTGAACGGCCGAAGCCGGCATACCCTTCTAGGAAGGGACGCAAATTCTACTCAGGGGCGCAAGCAGCGTCAAGTGAATGCGGTTATTAATTAAACAGCAACAATTACACTCACCCCAGGCAGAACATACCTGTCCGGACTCAACCACAGCTGGGCATCCTGGCCCGACATCTTCATGCCCGTCCCGGGCATAAAAAAAGACCCTCCGAAGAGGGTCTTTCTTCACCTCAGATCAGAGAACTGATCTTAGGCGATGATTTTAGCTACAACGCCGGCACCAACGGTACGGCCGCCTTCGCGAATCGCGAAACGCAGGCCTTCTTCCATGGCGATCGGGTTGATCAGGGTAACAGACATCTGCACGTTGTCACCCGGCATTACCATCTCAACACCTTCCGGCAGCTCACAGGCACCGGTGATGTCCGTGGTACGGAAGTAGAACTGCGGACGGTAGCCTTTGAAGAACGGAGTGTGACGTCCGCCTTCTTCCTTGCTCAGTACGTAGACTTCGCCTTCGAACTGGGTGTGCGGCTTGATGGAACCCGGCTTGCACAGTACCTGACCACGCTCAACGTCGTCACGCTTGGTGCCACGCAGCAGCGCGCCAACGTTCTCGCCTGCACGACCTTCGTCCAGCAGCTTGCGGAACATTTCCACACCGGTGCAAGTCGTGGTCTGAGTGTCACGAACACCGACGATTTCGATCTGGTCGCCGACTTTCAGGATGCCACGCTCTACACGACCGGTAACAACAGTACCGCGACCGGAGATGGAGAACACGTCTTCCACCGGCATCAGGAACGGCTGATCGATAGCACGCTCAGGTTCCGGAATGTAGGAGTCCAGAGTCTCAACCAGCTTCTTGACAGCAGTGGTGCCCAGCTCGTTGTCGTCTTCGCCGTTCAGCGCCATCAGCGCGGAACCTGCGATGATCGGAGTGTCGTCGCCCGGGAACTCGTAAGTATCCAGCAGCTCACGCAGCTCCATTTCAACCAGTTCCAGCATTTCAGCGTATTCTTCAGAATCAACGCCGCCGCAATCTTCAGCCAGCAGGTCAGCCTTGTTCAGGAAGACAACGATGAAAGGTACACCAACCTGGCGAGACAGCAGGATGTGTTCGCGCGTCTGCGGCATCGGGCCGTCAGTGGCGCCACATACCAGGATAGCGCCGTCCATCTGGGCCGCACCGGTGATCATGTTCTTGACGTAGTCGGCGTGACCCGGGCAGTCAACGTGCGCGTAGTGGCGAACCGGAGACTCGTACTCAACGTGCGAAGTCGCGATGGTGATACCGCGCTCACGCTCTTCAGGAGCATTGTCGATACCGTCGAAGGCAACGGCTGCGCCGCCCCATACTTCAGAACAAACGCGCGTCAGCGCGGCTGTCAGAGTGGTCTTGCCGTGGTCGACGTGACCGATGGTGCCGACGTTGACGTGCGGCTTGTTACGTTCAAATGCTTGCTTACCCATTACGAATACCTCTTGATCAATTAGGCGTAATTATTTCTGGTTGATAACCGCTTCTGCAATGTTTGCAGGCGCTTCAGCGTAGTCATCAAACTCCATGGAGTAGGTCGCACGACCCTGGGTTGCCGAACGCAGATCGGTTGCATAACCGAACATTTCGCCCAACGGCACCTGAGCGCGAATAACCTTGCCACCGGTGGTGTCGTCCATACCCTGAACGAGACCACGACGACGGTTAAGGTCACCCATCACGTCGCCCATGTAGTCTTCCGGAGTCACGACTTCGACTTTCATCATCGGCTCCAGCAGGCAGGGGCTGGCTTCCTGAGCGTATTTTTTCAACGCCTGAGAAGCTGCGATTTTAAACGCCATCTCGTTGGAGTCAACCTCATGGAAGGAACCGTCGTACAGACGTGCTTTCAGGCCAATCAGCGGGTAGCCCGCGATAACGCCGTTCTTCATCTGTTCTTCGATACCCTTCTGGATCGCCGGAATGTATTCCTTCGGAATAGATCCACCCACGATCTCGTTCAGGAACTCCAGACCTTCTTCATCAGACGGGCTGAACTCCACAACAACGTGACCGTACTGACCGCGACCACCGGACTGACGGGCAAACTTGTGGTTTGCTTCGACGGTCTTGCGGATCTTCTCGCGGTAGGCAACCTGCGGCTTGCCGATGTTCGCTTCAACCTTGAACTCGCGACGCATGCGGTCAACGAGGATGTCCAGGTGCAGCTCACCCATGCCAGAGATGATGGTCTGGCCGGATTCCTGATCGGTTTCAACGCGGAAAGAGGGATCTTCCTGGGCCAGCTTGCCCAGTGCGATACCCATTTTTTCCTGGTCAGCCTTGGATTTCGGCTCAACAGCAACAGAAATTACCGGCTCCGGGAATTCCATGCGCTCGAGGATGATACGGTCATCCAGGCTGCACAGGGTGTCACCGGTGGTAACGTCTTTCAGGCCGATCATGGCAGCGATATCGCCAGCACGAACTTCCTTGATTTCTTCACGGCTGTTGGCGTGCATCTGCACCATACGGCCGATACGCTCTTTCTTCGACTTGACAGAGTTGATAACACTGTCGCCGGAGTTCAGGACGCCGGAGTAAACGCGTACGAAGGTCAGAGTACCAACGAAGGGGTCGGTCGCAATCTTGAACGCCAGAGCGGAGAACGGCGCGCTATCGTCCGCTTCGCGGGTTCCGATAGTCTCGTCCTTGTCATCCAGGGTACCTTCGATCGCCTTGACTTCAACCGGCGAGGGCAGGTATTCGATAACAGAGTCCAGCATGAACTGAACACCCTTGTTCTTGAACGCGGAGCCGGCCATCATCGGCACGATTTCGTTGCTCAGGGTACGGGCACGCAGACCGGCCTTGATTTCTTCGACGGTCAGTTCAGTACCTTCAAGGTACTTGTCCATCAGTTCGTCAGAGGCTTCGGCGGCGGCTTCAACCATCTGCTCGCGCATTTCTTCAGCACGCGCCTGCAGGTCGGCCGGGATATCTTCCAGCTCGTAGGTCATGCCCTGGTCGGCTTCATTCCACATGATGGCCTTCATGCGAATCAGGTCAACAACACCCTTGAATTCGTCTTCAGCACCGATCGGCAGGTTGATCGCAACAGGAACAGCACCCAGACGCTTCTTCAGCTGGTCAACAACCATGTAGAAGTCAGCGCCGGCACGGTCCATCTTGTTGACGAATACCATGCGTGGAACTTCGTACTTGTTGGCCTGGCGCCATACAGTCTCGGTCTGCGGCTGCACACCGGAAGAGGCGCACAGTACAACCACGGCACCGTCGAGTACACGCAGGGAACGCTCTACTTCGATCGTGAAGTCAACGTGCCCCGGGGTGTCGATGATGTTGACGCGGTGCGGTTCGAACTGCTGGTTCATGCCGGCCCAGAAACAGGTGGTCGCAGCGGACGTGATAGTAATACCACGCTCCTGCTCCTGCTCCATCCAGTCCATGGTGGCGGCACCGTCGTGTACTTCACCGATCTTGTGAGAAAGACCTGTGTAGAACAGTACACGTTCGGTAGTGGTGGTCTTACCGGCGTCTACGTGCGCACAGATACCGATGTTACGGTAGCGTGCTATAGGAGTTTTACGAGCCACGACTCTATCCTCAGTTTAGAAACGATAGTGAGCAAAAGCCTTGTTGGCTTCGGCCATACGATGTACGTCTTCGCGTTTCTTAACAGCGGCACCACGACCTTCGGCAGCATCGACCAGTTCGCCCGCCAGGCGCAGGGCCATGGACTTCTCGCCACGCTTGCGCGAGTACTCTACCAGCCAGCGCATGGCCAGGGCGTTACGACGCGAGGGGCGGACTTCAACAGGGACCTGGTAGGTAGCACCACCAACACGACGGGATTTGACTTCGACCATCGGCTGTACGGTTTCCAGGGCTTTTTCGAAGATTTCCAGCGGGTCAGCCTTGGTACGTTCCTGGATCTTGTCAAGCGCACCGTAGACGATCTTCTCGGCGACAGATTTCTTGCCGCTGACCATCAGGTGGTTGATGAATTTTGCCAGAGTTTTGTTACCGAATTTAGGATCCGGCAGGATTTCGCGCTTTGCAGCGACGCGTCTTCTAGGCATTGATAAGCCCTCAATTCAAAAAAAGGTCTTCAGGTTAACTCAGGATATGCCGCTCATGCGGGTTCGCCTGACCTTACTCTTACCGTGTCCGGTCTAGCCCGATAGCCAATTGCGCTACAAAGCCTCGCCGTAATGACGACGATTAAGATTTAGGACGCTTGGTACCGTACTTCGAACGACCCTGTTTGCGGTCGTTGACGCCGGAGCAGTCCAGAGCACCACGTACAGTGTGGTAACGCACACCCGGCAAGTCTTTTACACGGCCGCCGCGAATCAGCACGACAGAGTGTTCCTGCAGGTTGTGGCCTTCACCACCGATGTAGGAAGTCACTTCGAAACCGTTGGTCAGACGCACACGGCAAACCTTGCGCAGTGCCGAGTTCGGTTTCTTCGGTGTAGTGGTGTATACACGAGTACATACGCCACGACGCTGCGGACAAGCCTGCAGAGCAGGAACGTCGCTTTTTTCAACAGCGCGTTTGCGTGGTGCACGCACCAGCTGGTTGATAGTTGCCATTAAGCAAACTCCACGTTTTCACGTATTAATGGATAAACACCAAAAAGCCGGAGCCAATTATCCGTGCAAAATGCTTAAAGCACCCTGCCCGGCAGCTGGTTCCAGCACAAAGGGGCCGGAATTTTAATCAATTCCGACCCCTGTCGTCAATTACTGGCCAAAAATTACCCAGACGGGCACTTTATTCAGAATCCGACAGTGACGCATTCAGCGCTTCGGTCAGTGCCTGCTGCACTTCTTCCGCACTCACGGTCGCCGTACCGGGTTGAGCCTGGGCTACACGCTTGCGCTTGCGCTCGCGGTGATACGCCAGACCGGTACCGGCCGGAATCAGTCGACCAACAACAACGTTTTCTTTCAGACCACGCAGGTAGTCTTTCTTGCCTGTTACCGCACCTTCGGTCAACACACGGGTGGTCTCCTGGAAGGAGGCCGCGGAGATGAAGGATTCGGTCGCCAGTGATGCCTTGGTAATACCCAGCAGCACTCGCTCGAACTTCGCCGGAATCTTGCCTTCGGCTTCCAGCGCAGCGTTTTCTTCTGCCACGGCGCTGAACTCGACCTGCTCACCCGGAATAAAGGTGGAGTCGCCGGAGGTCAGGATCTCGACCTTGCGCAGCATCTGGCGAACGATAACCTCGATGTGCTTGTCGTTGATCAGTACGCCCTGCAGACGGTAAACGTCCTGGATCTCGGCCACGATGTACTTGGCCAGCTCACCCACACCCAGGATGCGCAGAATGTCGTGCGGGTTGGACGGACCGTCGGAGATGACCTCACCCGTTTCAACCTGCTCGCCTTCGAAGACGTTCAGGTTACGCCACTTCTGCATCATGATTTCGAACGGATCACCATCGGCCGGCGTCAGCAGGATGCGACGTTTGCCCTTGGTTTCCTTGCCGAAGGTCATGACACCGGAGATTTCTGCCAGGATCGCAGATTCTTTCGGCTTGCGCGCCTCGAACAGGTCGGCAACGCGCGGCAGACCACCGGTGATGTCCTTGTTGACGCTGCCTTCCTGCGGAATACGCGCCAGTACATCACCGACCGCCACTTCTGCACCGTCGGCCAGGTTAAGGATCGCCTTGGGCGGCAACAGGTACTGTACCGGAGAGTCGGTACCCGGGTGCATCATGTCGCTGCCATCGCTATTAAGCAGCTTGATCATCGGACGGATATCCTTGCCCGCCTGCGGACGGTCCTTGGCTTCCAGTACTTCAATGGAAGACAGGCCGGTCAGTTCGTCCTGCTGGCGCTTGACGGTGACACCGTCGTCCATGCCATGGAACTGCAGGCGACCCGCGCCTTCGGTGATGATCGGATGCGTATGCGGATCCCAGTTGGCAACGATGTCGCCCGGATTCACAATGGCGCCTTCCTTGACCTTGATCACGGCACCGTACGGCAGCTTGTAGCGCTCGCGCTCACGGCCGTGCTCGTCGGTCACACCCAGTTCGCCGGAGCGGGAGGTAGCAACCAGTTTGCCATCCAGGCGCTCTACGAACTTCAGGTTGTGCAGACGGACTTCACCACCGTTCTTCACCTGAATGTTGTCAACAGCCGCCGCTCGCGATGCCGCACCACCGATGTGGAAGGTACGCATGGTCAGCTGGGTACCCGGCTCACCGATGGACTGGGCTGCTATAACACCCACGGCTTCACCGCGGTTAACCAGGTGACCACGACCCAGGTCGCGACCGTAGCAGGCAGAACAGATACCGTGGGTTTCGTCACAGGTAATGGCAGAGCGCACCACGATCTCGTCGATCGAAGAGTAACGTTCGTCGCTTTCCAGACGGTGTACCCAGGCTTCGTCGATCAGGGTACCGGCATCGATCAGCACATCCTTGCCGGACGGGTCCAGGATATCCTTGGCCACAACACGACCCAGCACACGATCGCCCAGACGCACGACGACGTCTCCGCCTTCGATCAGCGGCGTCAGCAGCAGACCGTTTTCGGTGCCACAGTCTTCGTTGGTGATGACCAGATCCTGCGCCACGTCGACCAGACGGCGCGTCAGGTAACCGGAGTTCGCCGTTTTCAGTGCCGTATCCGCCAGACCCTTACGCGCGCCGTGGGTCGAGATGAAGTACTGCAGTACGTTCAGACCTTCACGGAAGTTCGCGGTGATCGGCGTTTCGATGATCGAGCCATCCGGCTTGGCCATCAGACCACGCATACCCGCCAGCTGACGGATCTGGGCGGCGCTGCCTCGGGCACCGGAGTCGGCCATCATGTAAACCGAGTTGAAGGATTCCTGGATCAGGTCCGCGCCTTCGCTGTCCTTGACGATCTCGCCATCCAGATCCAGCACCGGCTCGGTCTTCAGGTTGTCCATCATGCGCTTGGCCAGCACTTCGTTGGCACGGGACCAGATGTCGATAACCTTGTTGTACTTCTCGCCCTGGGTCACAAGACCGTCGGCGAACTGGCGTTCGATTTCCTTAACTTCGGCTTCGGCTTCGTCGATGATCAGGACTTTCTCGTCCGGAATAACGAAGTCGTTCACACCGATGGAGGAGCCGGACACAGTTGCCTGACGGAAACCGGTGTACATCAGCTGGTCGGCAAAGATAACGGTATCTTTCAGACCGCAGCGACGGTACGCCTCGTTCAGCAGGCGGGAGATTGCCTTCTTCTTCATCGACTGGTTAACCAGCGAGAACGGCAGACCCTTGGGCACGATAGCGAACAGCAAGGCACGACCAACGGTGGTCTCCTTGATTTCTGTACGCTCTTCGACGTTGCCTTCGATGTCGTTGATGACCTCGTGGATACGCACCTTGACGCGGGCCTGCAGGTCAACCTGCTTGGCGCCGTGGGCGCGGGCCACTTCTTCGATGTCCGCGAAGGCCATGCCTTCACCCAGAGCGTTAACGCGCTCACGGGTCATCCAGTACAGACCCAGTACCACGTCCTGGGACGGTACGATGATCGGCTCGCCGTTGGCGGGCGACAGGATGTTGTTGGTGGACATCATCAGGGCACGGGCTTCAAGCTGCGCCTCGATCGTCAGCGGTACGTGTACCGCCATCTGGTCACCGTCAAAGTCGGCGTTGTAGGCCGCACAAACCAGCGGGTGCAGCTGAATGGCCTTGCCTTCGATTAGTACCGGCTCGAACGCCTGGATGCCCAGACGGTGCAGTGTCGGTGCACGGTTGAGCAGCACCGGATGTTCGCGGATAACTTCGTCCAGGATATCCCAGACCAGCGGTTCTTCGCGCTCAACCATCTTCTTGGCCGCCTTGATGGTGGTGGCATAGCCACGCAGCTCAAGCTTGGAGAAGATAAACGGCTTGAACAGTTCCAGCGCCATTTTCTTGGGCAGACCGCACTGGTGCAGGCGCAGGTACGGCCCGACCACGATAACGGAACGGCCGGAGTAGTCGACACGCTTGCCCAGAAGGTTCTGACGGAAACGACCCTGCTTACCCTTGATCATGTCGGCCAGGGATTTCAGCGGGCGCTTGTTGGAACCGGTGATGGCACGGCCGCGACGACCGTTGTCCAGCAGTGCATCGACCGCTTCCTGCAGCATGCGCTTCTCGTTGCGCACGATGATATCAGGTGCGTTCAGATCCAGCAGGCGCTTCAGACGGTTGTTGCGGTTGATGACGCGACGGTACAGATCGTTCAGATCGGAGGTCGCGAAACGGCCGCCGTCCAGCGGTACCAGCGGACGCAGGTCCGGCGGCAGCACAGGCAGCACGCTCATGATCATCCAGGCCGGGTTGTTGCCCGACTTGTAGAAGGACTCCATCAGCTTGAGACGCTTGGACAGCTTCTTGATCTTGGTTTCCGAGTTGGTCGCCGGGATCTCTTCGCGCAGCTGCTGGATAGTTTCTTCCAGGTTAATGGACAGCAGCAGCTCCTGCACGGCTTCGGCACCCATGCGGGCATCGAAATCGTCGCCGAATTCTTCCAGCGCTTCGAAGTACTGTTCGTCATTCATCAGCTGACCGCGCTCAAGCGTGGTCATGCCCGGATCGATAACGACGAAGGATTCGAAGTACAGCACGCGCTCGATGTCGCGCAGTGTCATGTCCATCATCAGGCCGATACGGGACGGCAGGGATTTCAGGAACCAGATGTGAGCAACCGGGCTCGCCAGTTCGATGTGACCCATGCGGTCACGACGGACCTTGGCCAGGGTGACTTCAACGCCACACTTCTCACAGATAACACCGCGGTGCTTCATGCGCTTGTACTTGCCGCACAGGCACTCGTAGTCCTTTACCGGGCCAAAGATCTTGGCGCAGAAAAGGCCTTCGCGCTCGGGCTTGAAGGTACGGTAGTTGATCGTTTCCGGCTTTTTAACTTCACCGAATGACCAAGAGCGGATCATTTCCGGTGAAGCCAGGGAGATCTTGATCGAGTCGAACTCGTCAGACTGTCCCTGGGACTTCAGCAGATTCAGCAAATCTTTCATGTTCGGTGGCCCCTCGCGGAGTAGTGGGCAGGCGCGCGCAGCGCCCGCCACGTGATTGTGTTAATCCTTAATCGTTCTCAAGCTCGATATCGATACCGAGAGAACGAATCTCCTTGATCAGCACGTTGAAGGACTCCGGCATGCCCGGTTCCATCTGGTGGTTACCATCGACGATGTTTTTATACATCTTGGTACGACCATTGACGTCATCGGACTTGACGGTGAGCATTTCCTGCAGGGTGTAGGCAGCGCCGTACGCCTCCAGGGCCCAGACCTCCATTTCACCGAAGCGCTGGCCACCAAACTGCGCCTTACCACCCAGCGGCTGCTGGGTAACGAGGCTGTAGGAGCCGGTAGAACGCGCGTGCATCTTGTCGTCTACCAGGTGGTTCAGCTTCAGCATGTACATGTAACCCACGGTCACCTTGCGGTCGAATTTCTCGCCGCTGCGACCGTCAAACAGGGTCGACTGACCGCTCTCGTCAAGGCCCGCCAGGCGCAGCAGGGTCTTGAGTTCGACTTCCTTGGCACCGTCAAACGCCGGTGTCGCGATCGGCACACCGCCCTTGAGGTTGTGGGCCAGGTCGAGAATCTCGGCATCGCTGAAGTCTTCCAGACCTTCGTGGCGGCAGGCCTTGCCCGCGCCGTGATCGCCGTTGTAGATCTCGCCCAGGAAGGCACGCAGGTCCTTGACCTTCTCGGCCTTGGCGCGCTCGACTTCCAGCATCTCGTTGATCTTGCGACCCAGCCCCTTGGCGGCGGCACCCATGTGGGTTTCGAGAACCTGACCGACGTTCATGCGCGACGGTACACCCAGCGGGTTCAGTACGATGTCGACCGGCTCGCCGTTCTCGTCGTAAGGCATGTCTTCAACCGGCATGATAACGGAGATAACACCCTTGTTACCGTGACGGCCGGCCATCTTGTCGCCCGGCTGTACGTGGCGCTTGGTTGCGACGTAAACCTTGACGATTTTCAGGACGCCCGGTGCCAGATCGTCGCCGGTCTGCAGCTTGCGCTTCTTGTCTTCGAAGCGCTTGTCGAGGTTCTCGCGACGCTCTTCCAGCTGCTTGCGCGCCAGCTCGAGCTGCTCGGAGACGGCTTCGTCGGACACACGGATCTTGAACCATTCGGAGTGTTTGAGGGCACCCAGGAAGGACTCGGTGATTTCCTCGCCCTTGGCCAGACCTGCGCCACCGTCAGCCTTGAGGCCAACCATGACCTTGGCCAGACGTTCGAAGGTCGCCTGTTCGACGATACGGAATTCGTCGTTAAGGTCCTTGCGGATGGCGTTCAGCTCGCTCTTCTCGATGGACAGCGCGCGCTCGTCCTTGGGTACACCGTCACGGATGAAGACCTGGACATCGATAACCTTGCCGATGGTGCCGGTCTTGACGCGCAGGGAAGTATCCTTAACGTCGGACGCCTTCTCGCCGAAGATCGCACGCAGCAGCTTTTCTTCCGGCGTCAGCTGGGTTTCACCCTTGGGGGTTACCTTGCCGACCAGGATGTCGCCAGGACCCACTTCAGCACCGATATGAACCACGCCGGACTCGTCCAGCTTGGCCAGGGCGGATTCACCGACGTTGGGGATGTCGGAGGTGATTTCCTCTGGTCCCAGCTTGGTGTCACGCGCCACACAGGTCAGTTCCTGAATGTGGATGGTAGTGAAGCGATCTTCCTGTACCACACGCTCGGAGATGAGGATGGAGTCCTCGAAGTTGTAACCGTTCCAGGGCATGAAGGCGATGCGCATGTTCTGGCCCAGGGCCAGTTCGCCCATGTCGACGGACGGACCGTCAGCCATGATATCGCCACGCTGCACCAGATCACCCGGGCGCACGATCGGGCGCTGGTTGATGCAGGTGTTCTGGTTGGAACGGGTGTACTTGGTCAGGTTGTAGATGTCGACGCCGGCATCACCTGCCTGGACTTCGTCATCGTGTACACGGACCACGATACGGCCGGCATCCACCGACTCGATCTCGCCGCCACGGCTGGCCACCACGCAAACACCGGAGTCGGACGCAACATTGCGCTCCATGCCGGTACCGACCAGCGGCTTGTCGGCGCGCAGTGTCGGTACAGCCTGACGCTGCATGTTGGAACCCATGAGGGCGCGGTTGGCGTCATCGTGCTCGAGGAACGGGATCAGGGATGCAGCAACGGAGACCACCTGGCGCGGTGATACGTCCATGTACTGGATCTTGTCCGGCGCCATAACGGTAAATTCGTTCAGGTGACGCACGGCAACCAGGTCGTCGACCAGGCGCTTGTTCTCGTCCATCGTGGCCGAAGCCTGGGCGATGACGTACTTGTTCTCTTCAATCGCCGACAGGTAATCGACATCGTCGGTCACCTGGCCGTCGATAACGCGACGGTACGGCGTCTCGAGGAAGCCGTAGTCATTGGTGCGGGCATAGACCGCCAGCGAGTTGATCAGACCGATGTTCGGACCTTCAGGGGTCTCGATCGGGCAGACACGACCGTAATGGGTCGGGTGAACGTCGCGGACTTCGAAGCCGGCGCGCTCACGGGTCAGACCGCCTGGGCCCAGTGCGGAGACACGACGCTTGTGCGTGATCTCGGACAGCGGGTTGTTCTGGTCCATGAACTGGGACAGCTGGCTGGAACCGAAGAATTCCTTCACCGCCGCCGCTACCGGCTTGGCGTTGATCAGGTCCTGCGGCATCAGGTTCTCGGACTCTGCCATGGACAGACGTTCGCGCACAGCACGCTCAACGCGGACCAGGCCGACACGGAACTGGTTCTCGGCCATCTCGCCCACGGAACGGATACGGCGGTTACCCAGGTGGTCGATATCGTCGACAACACCGTTGCCGTTGCGGATATCGATCAGGGTTTCCATGACCGCCAGGATATCTTCCTTGCTCAGCACGCCGGGACCGGTGATTTCGTCACGGCCCAGTCGACGGTTGAACTTCATGCGGCCCACACCGGACAGGTCGTAGCGCTCGTCGGTGAAGAACAGATTCTCGAACAGAGACTCGGCCGACTCTTTGGTCGGCGGCTCGCCCGGGCGCATCATGCGGTAGATTTCGACCAGCGCTTCGATCTGGCTGCGAGTGCTGTCGACACGCAGCGTCTCGGAGATGAAGGAGCCGCAGTCCAGGTCGTTGGTGTACAGGGTTTCGAAGGCATCCAGGCCCACGGCACGCATCTTGTTCACCAGATCTTCGGTGATTTCGGCGTTGCACAGGGAGATGACTTCACCGGTGGCCGGATCAACGACGTCTTTCGCCATTGCCTTGCCGACCAGGTATTCCATCGGCACTTCCAGCTCGGTCATGCCGGCCTGTGCCATCTTGCTGATGTGGCGCGGCGTGATACGACGGCCAGCCTCAACCACCACGTTGCCTTCGGGATCCTTGATCTCGAACGACATGGTTTCACCACGCAGACGCTCCGGCACCAGCTCCATGCGGATGCTGTCGTCGGTCAGGGTCCAGTTGGTGTTGTTAAAGAAGATCTCGAGGATTTCTTCTGTCTGGTAACCCAGGGCGCGCAGCAGGACGGTCGCAGGCAGCTTGCGGCGACGGTCGATACGGACGAACAGGTTATCCTTGGGATCGAATTCGAAGTCCAGCCAGGAACCGCGGTAAGGAATGATACGCGCGGAGTACAGCAGCTTGCCGGATGAGTGGGTCTTGCCCTTGTCGTGATCAAAGAACACGCCAGGTGAGCGGTGCAACTGGGAAACGATAACGCGCTCGGTGCCGTTAACGACAAAGGTGCCGTTATCGGTCATCAGCGGCATTTCGCCCATGTAAACTTCCTGCTCCTTGATGTCCTTGACCGCTTTGGTGCTGGATTCGCGATCATAGATCACCAGGCGCACTTTGACTCGCAAGGGTGCGGCATAGGTCACGCCACGCATCTGGCATTCTTTTACATCAAAAACCGGCTCACCGAGACGATAGCCCACGTATTCCAGCGCAGCATTGCCGGAATAGGACTGGATCGGGAATACGGAATTGAATGCAGCGTGCAGACCTTCTTCGCGACGCTCGCCCGCGTCTCCACCAAACTGCAGGAATCGACGGTAGGAATCGAGCTGGATAGCCAGCAGGTAAGGCACATCCATGACTTGTGGCAGCTTGCCAAAGTCCTTGCGGATGCGTTTCTTCTCAGTATATGAATAAGCCATCAGTGTTCCCCAGCATGTGCACCAAGTTGCGAACCAGCCCAGAAGGGAACCTTCCGGTCTGTATCACCGTCATTTATTTGCTGTCTATAAATAACGGAAAAAGGCCGGTGGCGATTCGCCACCAGCCATAGCACTTTGAACAGCTTTAAGCCGCTCTGAATGCATAGACGCTATTACTTGAGCTCGACAGCGGCGCCAGCTTCTTCCAGCGCTTTCTTCAGCGCTTCAGCGTCGTCCTTGCTCAGGCCTTCCTTAACGGTAGAAGGAGCAGTATCAACCACTTCCTTGGCTTCTTTCAGGCCCAGGCCTGTAGCAGCGCGGACAGCCTTGATGACGTTAACTTTCTTGTCGCCAGCAGCGGTCAGAATAACGTCGAATTCAGTCTGTTCTTCAGCAGCGGCAGCAGCGTCGCCAGCCGGGCCAGCTACAACTGCAGCAGCAGCGGATACGCCGAACTTTTCTTCCATGGCGGAAACCAGTTCAACAACGTCCATTACAGACATTTCAGCGATTGCGTTGAGGATATCTTCTTTAGTCAGAGACATGATTCAGTTCCTGAAAATCTTGAGCGATTGCTCGTAAAATCGGTTAACAAAGCGGCTGAGAAACTCAGGCGGCTTCCTGTTCTTCTTTCTGGTCACGAACGGCGGCGATGGCACGTACCAGCTTGCCGGCTGCAGCTTCTTTCATGCAGCTCATCAGCTTGGCAAGGGCTTCATCGTATGTCGGCAGGCTTGCCAGCATCGCGATGTCTACCTTGTTGCCTTCAAAGGCAGCGGCCTTCAGCTCGAACTTGTCATTGCTCTTGGCGAACTCACGCAGGATGCGCGCACCGGCACCCGGGTGTTCGTTAGAGAATGCAATGATGGTCGGGCCAACAAAAGTGTCGTTCAGACACTCGTAGGCAGTACCTTCGATCGCACGGCGGGCCAGGGTGTTACGCACAACCTTCAGCCATACGCCATTGTCACGAGCCAGCTGGCGAAGTTCTGTCATCTTCCCAACGGTAACACCGCGGGAATCGGCAACGACGGCCGACAGAGCATTCTGAGCAGCTAGCTGGACATCGGCAACGATCGCCTTTTTGTCTTCTAGTCCTAATGCCACGATTAACTCCTGGATTGAGTCTTTCGACTGTTTACCAACAACTGCGTCCTGTCATGCAGAACCCAGCTTGAGCACGGTGGTTTTATAGATCCAAGGTTTGAATCTCACCGTCTGCGCAGGCCGGCAAACCATTAAGGTAACGCTTGCATCGACAACATTCTGATGCAGGCATTACCACCTGCGGTCTTTGACGGCCTTCGTATCTGTTTACCAGGTCACGAAGACCCTCAAAAAACCTTTCAAGGGGCGACTTAAACGCTCAGGGAAGCCTGATCGATAGTCAGACCCGGGCCCATGGTAGTGGACAGGGTCACTTTCTTCACATAAACGCCTTTGGAAGAAGCCGGCTTCAGCTTCTTCAGGTCAGCGATCAGTGCTTCAATGTTTTCTTTCACGGAACCGGCAGCGAAGTCAGCCTGACCCACGCCTGCGTGGATGATACCGTTCTTGTCAGTACGGAAGCGCACCTGACCGGCCTTGGCGTTCTTGACAGCAGAAGCCACATCCATGGTAACGGTGCCGACTTTCGGGTTAGGCATCAGGCCACGCGGACCCAGTACCTGGCCCAGCTGACCGACGACGCGCATGGCATCCGGAGTGGCGATGACAACACCGAAGTCCAGGTTACCGGCCTTGATGGATTCAGCCAGATCTTCGAAACCAACGATGTCTGCGCCGGCAGCCTTGGCTTTCTCGGCATTTTCACCCTGGGCGAAAACGGCAACGCGTACAGTCTTGCCAGTACCGTGCGGCAGTACGGTGGAACCACGTACAACCTGGTCGGATTTACGCGGGTCAACACCCAGGTTGACAGCAACATCGACGGACTCTTTGAACTTCACGGTGGACAGTTCAGTCAGCAGTGCAACCGCTTCATCGATAGAGTACTGCTTGGTGGAGTCAACTTTTTCGTTGATCGCTTTGCGACGCTTGGACAAAGTAGCCATTATTCATCACCCTCTACTACAAGACCCATGCTGCGGGCAGAACCCGCGATGGTGCGAACGGCCGCATCCATGTCACCGGCAGTCAGGTCCGGCATCTTGGTGGTCGCAATCTCTTCGAGCTGCGCACGCGTCACGCTACCGACTTTGTCGGTGTTCGGACGGCTGGAGCCGCTCTTCAGGCCCGCTGCCTTTTTCAGCAGAATGGACGCCGGAGGTGTCTTGGTGATGAACGTGAAGCTGCGGTCGCTGTATACAGTGATAACAACCGGAGTCGGCAGACCGGGTTCGATACCCTGGGTCGCGGCGTTGAACGCCTTGCAGAATTCCATGATGTTTACGCCGTGCTGACCCAGCGCAGGACCGACTGGCGGGCTTGGGTTAGCCTGACCAGCTTTTACCTGCAGCTTGATATAAGCATTAATCTTCTTAGCCATTAAGCTACTCCTTCAGGGTTCAAACGCCTCTCGGCTCCCCATTCTCGACAATGGAAAGCCCCGGCCGTGCAAGCACGACCAGGGCGTTCCGAATTCAAATAGTGTTGATCAGGCTTTTTCGACCTGAGCAAACTCCAGCTCGACAGGTGTGGAGCGACCAAAGATCAGCACCGCCACATGGAGCCTGTTTTTCTCGTAGTTGACCTCTTCCACCACACCGTTAAAGTCGGCAAAAGGACCATCCACAACGCGTACCATCTCGCCCGGCTCGAAGAGAGTCTTCGGCCGCGGCTTGTCGACGCCACTCTCGACGCGACGCAGAATTTCCTGCGCCTCTTTCTCGGTGATCGGCGCCGGCTTGTCGGCGGTACCGCCGATGAAACCCAATACACGCGGCGTATCCTTGACCAGGTGCCACGCTTCGTCTTCCATGTCTATCTGGACCAGAACATAACCCGGATAGAACTTGCGCTCAGACTTGCGCTTCTTGCCTTCGCGAATCTCGATGATCTCCTCGGTCGGAACCAGGATGTCACCGAACTTCTCCTGCATACCATAAAGCTCAACCCGCTCTTTCAGCGAGTTCATAACACGCTTCTCGTAACCGGAGTACGCATGGACGACATACCAACGCATTGCCATACTAAAAACTCCTTAACCGATTACACCAGACACAAACCAACCCAGAAGCGAATCCAGGCCCCACAACAGCAGCCCGACAATCAGCACCACCACAACAACCATCAGAGTTGTCTGCAGCGTTTCCTGCCGCGTCGGCCAGACCACCTTGCGGATCTCGGTCTTGGCTTCCTTGAACAGGTTGAAAAATGCTTTCCCTTTAGCAGTGTTTAACGCTACAAATCCCGCCACCAACGCCAGCACGATAAGCGCGACGACACGGTAGAACAGTGACTGATCGGAAAACATGGAGTTTCCAACCACGCCCGCCGCTACGACCAGGACAACGACAAGCCATTTCAGGCCATCGAATTTTGATTCCACAGGGACTGTTTTAGAAATCACTTTGTAGCCTCAGCTAAGATAAGCTTGCGCTAATTTGACGCCACTTCCGATTGAAAGTGGCAGGCCAGGAGGGACTCGAACCCCCAACCTGCGGTTTTGGAGACCGCTGCTCTGCCAATTGAGCCACTGGCCTACTGCGTAATAGGGACGCGAATTATATGCCCGCCCCTATCACTTGGCAACACCTAATTTACAATTAGGCGATAATTCTTGCTACAACGCCGGCACCAACGGTACGGCCGCCTTCGCGAATCGCGAAACGCAGGCCTTCTTCCATGGCGATCGGGTTGATCAGGGTAACAGACATCTGCACGTTGTCACCCGGCATTACCATCTCAACACCTTCCGGCAGCTCACAGGCACCGGTGATGTCTGTGGTACGGAAGTAGAACTGCGGACGGTAGCCTTTGAAGAACGGAGTGTGACGTCCGCCTTCTTCCTTGCTCAGTACGTAGACTTCACCTTCGAACTGGGTGTGCGGCTTGATGGAACCCGGCTTGCACAGTACCTGACCACGCTCAACGTCGTCACGCTTGGTGCCACGCAGCAGCGCACCAACGTTCTCGCCTGCACGACCTTCGTCCAGCAGCTTGCGGAACATTTCCACACCGGTGCAAGTCGTGGTCTGAGTGTCACGAACACCGACGATTTCGATCTGGTCGCCGACTTTCAGAATGCCACGCTCTACACGACCGGTAACAACAGTACCGCGACCGGAGATGGAGAACACGTCTTCCACCGGCATCAGGAACGGCTGATCGATAGCACGCTCAGGTTCCGGAATGTAGGAGTCCAGAGTCTCAACCAGCTTCTTGACAGCAGTAGTGCCCAGCTCGTTGTCGTCTTCGCCGTTCAGCGCCATCAGCGCAGAACCTGCAATGATCGGAGTGTCGTCGCCCGGGAACTCGTAAGTATCCAGCAGCTCACGCAGCTCCATTTCAACCAGTTCCAGCATTTCAGCGTATTCTTCAGAATCAACGCCGCCGCAATCTTCAGCCAGCAGGTCAGCCTTGTTCAGGAAGACAACGATGAAAGGCACACCAACCTGGCGAGACAGCAGGATGTGTTCGCGCGTCTGCGGCATCGGGCCGTCAGTGGCGCCACATACCAGGATAGCGCCGTCCATCTGGGCCGCACCGGTGATCATGTTCTTGACGTAGTCGGCGTGACCCGGGCAGTCAACGTGCGCGTAGTGGCGAACCGGAGACTCGTACTCAACGTGCGAAGTCGCGATGGTGATACCGCGCTCACGCTCTTCAGGAGCATTGTCGATACCGTCGAAGGCAACGGCTGCGCCGCCCCATACTTCAGAACAAACGCGCGTCAGCGCGGCTGTCAGAGTGGTCTTGCCGTGGTCGACGTGACCGATGGTGCCGACGTTGACGTGCGGCTTGTTACGTTCAAATGCTTGCTTAGCCATCAGCCAGATTCCTGATAACGTTGAGTGAGATTTCAGAACGACAAATACAACAAAGGGCAGACATATTTCTATATCTACCCTTCATCTTAAATTATGGAGCTCATGGGCGGAATTGAACCGCCGACCTCACCCTTACCAAGGGTGTGCTCTACCCCTGAGCTACATGAGCACAACTGCTGGAGCGGGTAGCGGGAATCGAACCCGCCTCTTCAGCTTGGAAGGCTGAGGTAATAGCCACTATACCATACCCGCCTGCCGGCAAAATCTGGTAGTAGATGGTGGTGAGGGGTGGATTCGAACCACCGAAGCTCGCGCGTCAGATTTACAGTCTGATCCCTTTGGCCACTCGGGAACCTCACCTTACTACCTACTTCGTCGCTGAACGTGGTGCCGGCACGAGGAGTCGAACCCCGGACCTACTGATTACAAGTCAGTTGCTCTACCAGCTGAGCTATACCGGCTCAGCGTCGAAGTGGGGCGTATAGTACTGATCGACTTAGGGTGTTGCAACCCCTTTGCAAAGTTTTTTCTCTATTTTTACATCTGGATGCGATTGCTCAAGCACACGATTGATTTTATTGAACAAATTTCGATCAGAGTCGACCGGAAGCACCACCACAAAGCGTTCATCCAGACGCTCTACCTGCTGCAGTTGCGGCGCCAGGCCGGTATCGCGAAAGCGCTCACGTGCTGCCTGCGCCTGCGCCTCGGACGCGTAACGCCCCAGCAGCAACTGCGCGCCCTGCGGGCTGCTCTCCGGCACGATATCCATTGACTGCAGTCGCTCTATCAGCGCAATGCGTTCCTGCGCATCCTGCGGCACCGCCAGCACCAGCTCAACTCCCGCGGCTCGCCGAGTACTTTCCCGCTCGATAACCGGCACCAGCCCGTAACGCTGCATCAGCCCCGCCACCTGCTCGGCATCCGACAGCGCGGGCAACCCGACATAGGACACACAGAGCGCCTGGGACTGCCCCTCCTCGCCCAGAGGCCGCAACTGCCCGGGATCAAGCTCGGACAACAGGCGCACATCCGCCCCCGGCTCTACCACCTCCGGCGGCACCACCCCGGGGTCACGCTGCAACAGTGCGGCCCACAGCAGCACTATGGCATTCGCCAGCAACAGCAGCAAAAACAGCCAGCGCAGCATGCTAGGCCAGCGCCCAGTGCAGACCATCCAGCACCAGGTCGGGACAGTACTCGCCCCGCCCGGCCAGACGCGCAAACAGCTCGCCATCACCGCCGGTAACCAGCAGCTGCGCCGACGGATAATCCGCCGCCAGCTGCTGCAGCAGGCGCTGTGCGATGGCATCAAGCACAAAATTAATACCGTGAAATACCGCCGCCGATGTATGAGTACCCGGCGTCATGTCGAACTGCTCCACCCCCTGGTCCGCAACGACCCGGGCGGTATTGCTCAACAGACTGCTGGTCATCAGGCGTACACCCGGCACGATATAGCCGCCGCTATGGGTGCCGTCAGCGCTGACAAAATCTATGGTTATGGCACTGCCGCAGTCCACCACACAGACGGCACCCTTGACCTGGTTATACGCCGCCAGCATGCCCAGCCAGCGATCCACACCCATGCGCGACGGATCGGCATAGCTGTTGCTCACCCCGGCAGCGTGCCGCTCTACCCGTGCGAATTCGGGCGTCAGTTTCCAGCGAGCCTGGCAGTAGCGCGAGACCAGCGCAGCCATCTCGACACCCGCCACGCAGGCGACCCGTACGCCCGCCACCTCATCCGGCCAGCACGCGAACTGGGTCTCATCGAGCTGGGCGCCAAGCAGACGTCCGCGCACCCAGCCGCGCTCTGCATCGGCATAGCGCCACTTGAGAAAGGTATTGCCGATATCGATTTCGAGAATCATGACAGACGCCTGAGACTCACTTCACCGCCATGGAAACTCTCCAGCCCCGCCTCGGTTTCCAGTACCAGGGCACCACTGCCAGATACACCGCGACAAATACCTTCGACGGCATTGAGGCCCAGGTTCAGCGACACGCGCTGATCGCGACAGGCATCCAGTGCCTTCCACTCCTCCACCAGCGGCTCGAAGCCCGATTCGGCAAAGGCTGCCAGCACCGGCACCAGCTCGTTCACCAGCGCCGCCAGCACCAGGGTTCTGGAGGGGACAGTGCCACAGATCTGCTGCAGATCGATCCAGGGCTGATCGATATCCACCGCCAGGTCATCCGGCATGGCGATATTCAATCCGATACCGGTAACGACCTGACAGTCCCCGGACGCCTCGCCGCTGACTTCCAGCAAGACACCCGCCAGTTTGCGCCCCTGCCACAGCAGGTCATTGGGCCATTTCAGCTCAACCCCCTCCAGCCCGAGACGCGCCAGGCCGCGGGCCAGCCCCAACCCGACCGCCAGGCTCAAGCCTTCGAGGGAGGCCGCCCCCTGGGGGAAGCGCCATACCAGCGAGAAATACAGGTTGCGTGCAAAGGGACTGACCCAGACCCGACCACGCCGGCCGCGCCCGGCGGTCTGCTGCTCGGCCACATAGAGTCGGCCATGACCGGGACGCTGCTGCAGCTGCTGCATCGCCAGCAGGTTGGTGGAGGGAATTGACAGGTCAAACTGCAGCTCCCCCAGCCTGGCCGCCACATCCGCGTCCAGCGCGGCCACAAAGGCCTCGGCATTCAGCAGGTCCAGCCCACCGGGCAGGCGGTAGCCGCGCCCCTTTACACTGTAGATCTCGATGCCAAGCTCCTCGAGCTTGCGCATCTGTTTCCAGATCGCACTACGACTGACTTTCAGCTGCTCCCCCAGCTCCTGCCCGGAGTGGAAAAGGCCATCGGCCAGGATAGACAACAACGATCGGGTCGTCATAAGGCGTGTCCTTGTTTATTCGAATTGACCCGGCGATTCCGCTCAGGCGCGCTCCAGTACCCGGAGGCTGTAGTCATACGGATTGGGATCCTGGGCTGCAAAATCCGCACGCTCGACCTCCCGCCACTGATCCTGATCCAGCGCCGGGAAGCGAGCATCCCCGTCAATATCGGCCTGCACTTCGGTCAGGTAGATACGTTGCACCAGCGTCATCGCCTGGGCATAAATCTGCGCCCCCCCGATCACCATCGCCTCGTCGGCACCGCCGACGTCACAATGCGCCTGAGCCAGGTCGATCGCCTCCTCCAGCGATGCAGCCGCCTGAACCCCGGCATGGGACCAGTCAGGGTTGCGTGTGACCACAATATTGGCACGCCCCGGCAGCGGTCGACCGATGGACTCGAACGTCAGCCGCCCCATGATCACCGGCTTGCCGAACGTGACCTGCTTGAAATACTTCAGATCCGCCGGCAGATGCCAGGGCAGCTTGTTGTCGACGCCGATAACGCCGTTACGGGCCTTCGCCACGATAATTGCGAGCTTCATACCCTGTCCTCAAATAGCAATCGGTGCCTTGATACCCGGCTGCGGCTCGTAGCCGGCAAACTCGAAGTCCTCAAAGGCATAGTCAAACAGTGAAGCAGGCTTGCGCAGGATACGCAGTGCTGGCAACGCGCCCGGCGTACGGGACAGCTGCTCATCCACAATGGCCGGGTTATTCAGATGATTCTGGTACAGGTGCAAGTCACCGAAGGTATGCACAAAGTCACCCACTTCCAGGTCACACTGCTGCGCCAGCATATGGGTAAGCAGTGCGTAGGAAGCGATATTGAACGGCACACCGAGGAAGTAATCCGCACTGCGCTGGTATAGCTGGCAACTGAGCTTGCCATTGGCGACATAGAACTGGAACAGGGTATGACAGGGCGGCAAGGCGGCCTTGCCATTTTCCACATTCTGCTGAGGACTCAGACTTTCATCCGGCAGGTCCGCCGGATTCCAGCCGCTGACGATCAGGCGGCGCGAGTTGGGATTGCGCCGGATCTGCGTCACCAGGTCGGAAATCTGGTCCAGGGTGCGACCATCAGGGCAGCTCCAGGAGCGCCACTGCTTGCCATAAATAGGCCCCAGGTCACCATTGTCCAGCGCCCATTCGTTCCAGATGCTGACGCCGCGCTCTTTCAGCCAGTTGTTGTCGGTACTGCCGGCCAGGAACCACAGCAACTCGTACACCACTGACTTGATGTGCACTCGCTTGGTGGTCAGCAACGGAAACCCCTGCGACAGGTCGAAGCGCAACTGACGACCAAACAGGGAACGGGTTCCGGTGCCGGTGCGGTCACCCTTGTCACAACCGTTGGCCTTTATATCGCGCATCAGGTCCAGATACTGCTGCATCACTACTCCACATCAAAAACCTGTACATGCGAACTTGCCCGCCCAGGTGGCGGGCATTCGCTCAGGCGCTAACTTTACGCCGGTAGGCCAGCAGCATCAACAAGGCCCCTGCCAGCACCATGGGTACAGACAGCAGCTGCCCCATGGTCAGCCAGTCAAACGCCAGAAAGCCCAGCTGTTCATCGGGCTGGCGCACCAGCTCGATGAGTGAGCGGAAACTGCCATACAGGAGGAGGAACAGCCCCGACACCGCCATGCGCGGCCGCGGCCTGGCCGAGAACCACCACAGCAGCGCGAACATCAGCACCCCTTCCAGGGCAAACTCGTACAGCTGGGATGGATGCCGCGCCACCCCGTCCCCGGCGCGGGGAAACACCACGCCCCAGGGCAGGTCGGTTGCCCGCCCCCAGAGCTCACCGCCAATGAAGTTGCCGACCCGCCCCGCCCCGAGCCCAATGGGTATCAGCGGTGCGGTGAAATCCCCCATCTCGAAAAAGGTCTTGCCCTGCTTGCGACCGAAGACCCACAGCGCCACCAGCACGCCAATCAGCCCACCATGGAAGGACATGCCACCTTCCCAGACGTGGAACAGCCACAGCGGGTTCGCCAGGAAGTAGTCGAACTGGTAAAACAGCACATAGCCGGCCCGTCCGCCGAGCACCACGCCCACCGCTCCCCAGAAAATCAGATCGGAGACCTGCTGCTCGGTCCAGCCGGAACCCGCCCGCCTGGCTCGCTGTACGCCGAGCCACCAGGCGGCAGCAAAGCCCACCAGATACATCAGGCCATACCAGTGTATCTGCAGAAAACCCAGATCCAGCGCGATCGGGTCGATATCATGTACCCACATAAATGTCTCAGTCCTTGTTCAAAACAGATTGCCGAGCAGAAAACGCAAGCCCACCAGGGCGAGAAAGGCCGCAAACACACGCCGCAACACCGGTGCCGGCAAATGGTGCGCCAGACGCGCACCGATACCTGCGAAGAAGGGACTGGTGAGCACAATACCGACAAACGCCGGCAGATAGACATAACCCAGGCTCCAGTCCACCTGCGCAGGATGCCCCCAGCCCTCAAGCACATTACTGAGAGCCCCGATCACGGCAATTGGCAAGCCACAGGCGGCCGATGTCGCCACGGCCTGCTGCATGCGCACATGCCGCCAGCTCAGAAAGGGCACGGTGAGCGTCCCACCACCGATGCCAAACAGCGCCGACGCCCAGCCTATCAGACCACCGGCAACACCCAGCCCGCCAGGCTTTGGCGCCGCGCCCGGGCTGTCCGCAGGCCTGGCGCCAAATGCCATCTGCAGGGAAACCAGCAGCGCAAAGCTGCCGATCATCATTTGCAATATGTTCCCCGGCAACTGCCCTGCGGTTTTCACTCCCAGGAAAGCCCCCAGCACAATGCCCAGACTCAGCGGACGGAACAGGTCCCAGCGCACGGCACCACGCTTGTGATGCGCCCTTATGGAGCTGATGGATGTGACCACGATGGTCGCCAGCGATGTTGCGACCGCCATGTGAGTGAGAATCTCGGGGGAAATTCCCTGGGCACCGAAAGAAAAAACCAGTACCGGCACGATCAGCAAGCCACCGCCAATACCAAAGAGTCCGGCCGTCACACCCGCCGCGGCACCCAGTGCCAGATACATCAATAGGGTCAACAGCATGATGGAACATCCCTGCAGCAGTCATGATAAAGTCGCCTATAGTAGCCTAAAAGGTACTACTGGCAAGCAGACATCCACCGCGAACCTCGCGCCACAACTTGCGCGCAGACGCGCGGCGAAACCCTCAGCGAGAGACCCGGTTGCATGTGCCTGATCACCTTCGCGTACCAGAGCCACCCCGACTACAACCTGATACTTGTTGCCAACCGCGACGAGGCCTATGAGCGTGCGACCCTGGATGCCGCCCCCTGGCGACAGGACACCGGCCTGGTTGCCGGCCAGGATCTGGAACAGGGCGGCACCTGGCTCGGCATTCACCGCAGCGGCCGGCTTGGCGCGGTCACAAACCATCGCGATGGCCGCACCAGCGCGAACAAGGCACTGCGCTCGCGCGGCCACCTGACGCGGGACTTCCTGCTGTCACGGGAACCGGCCGCAAGCACCAGCCAGCGCTATGCCGAACAGGGGGAGGAATACGGGGGATTCAATCTGCTACTGGGGGACCGCGAGGGACTGTACTACCTGTCGAACCGGGGCCGAACGCCCGAGCGGCTCACGCCTGGGATCTACGGCCTGAGCAATGCATTGCTGGACAGCCCCTGGCCCAAGCTGCTGCAGGCGCGCAATGCGCTCGATGCCGCCCTTGGCAGCATCAATGCAGACCAGGATATGCCACCACTGGCGGCACGGCTGACGGAAGTACTGGCCTGTCACGACCTGGCGCCGGATGACCAGTTGCCCGATACCGGCATCAGCCGGGAGCTCGAAAGAAAATTGTCATCCTGCTTTATCCAGCTACCGCAATACGGGACCCGGGCCACCACGGTGATCCTGCAGGACTACCAGGGTAACAGCTGTTTCTACGAGCAAAGCTTCGATGCCGCAGGGCCCACCGCCGCTCGCCACTACAGCCTGCAACTGCCACTGATCGGCGGCGATCCATAAACAGACCTGGCCCGGCAACTTAGCCACGGCGCACCGGAACCGGCCTACCTGGGAATGGTCGGCCGCGACAGCTGGCCCAGCCCCAGTTCCTGCAGGGTCGTGCGCAACAGCATGTGAATTTCCTCGGCGTCATCCATGCCTCGCACCTGGCTGAGCAGGCCGCGGGCGCGCACATGAGTAATACCGCGAATCGCAGACTTCACCCGCGGAATGTTGGTGGAGTTCATCGACAGGACGTCATAGCCCATGGCCATCAGCAGGATGGCGCCACAGGGATCCGAGGCCATTTCACCACAGATCGACACCTGCACGTTTTCCTTGTGCGCCTCCTCCGCGATATATTCCAGCGCCCGCAATACCGAGGGGTGGTAGGGGGCGTAAAGACCCGCCACCCGGGGGTTGTTACGATCCACCGCCAGCAGGTACTGGGTCAGGTCATTGGAGCCCACGGAGATAAATTCGACCCTGCGCGCGAAGCGACGCACCTGGTATACCGCCGCCGGTACTTCCACCATCACGCCCACCGGCGGGCGTTCGGTAACATGCCCCTCCTCGCGCAGTTCATTCACTGCACGGTCGATCATGCGGTTGGCTTCGTCCACCTCATGTACGCTGGTCACCATGGGCAGCATAATGCGCAAGTTGCCCAGCCCCTCGTTGGCGCGCAGCATGGCCCGCACCTGAACCAGGAAAATTTCCGGATGGTCCAGTGTCACGCGGATGCCGCGCCAGCCCAGAAAGGGGTTTTCCTCCTTGATCGGAAAATACGGCAGCGCCTTGTCACCACCGATATCCAGCGTACGCATGGTGACCGGGCTCGGCGCGAAGGCTGCCAGCTGCGAACGGTAGGTCTGCATCTGCTCCTGTTCGCTGGGGAAAAAGTCCCGGATCATAAACGGGATCTCGGTACGGTAGAGGCCAATGCCCTCGGCACCGCGATCCAGCGCCCGGGTCACGTCGATATCCAGCCCGGTATTGGCCCACAGCGGCATGCGATAGCCATCGGAGGTTTCAGCACACTTGTCGCGCAACTGTTCAAGACCGGCGGCAACCTCGCGGTCCTCCCGCATGATGTCCCGATACACCTGCAGAATTTCGTCCGACGGGTTCACATACACCCGGCCGTTATAGCCATCCAGAATGAGTGTGCGTGCCTCTATCTGGGTATAGGGCAGATCCAACACCCCCATGGCGGTTGGAATGCCCAGCGAACGCGCCAGAATGGCGGCATGGGAGTTACCGGAACCATGGACCGACACCAGACCCGCCAGCTTTTCGGTAGGCACCTCGCCCAGCATCGCCGGCGTCAGTTCGTCAGCCACCAGTATCGTATTGTCGGGATAGTCGATCTGCGCGGGGGCCGCTTCCTGCATGTAGGCCAGTACCCGCCGCCCCAGGTCTCGAATATCGGTTGCCCGCTCGCGCAGGTAAGGGTCGTCCATGGCATCGAACTCTCGGATATGTGACTTGATCACATCCCGCAGAGAGCCCTGGGCCCAGTTGCCCAGGCGAATTTTCTCCACCACTTCGCCCGCCAGGGCATTGTCGTCGAGCATGCGCAGGTACACATCAAACAGCGCCTGTTCCTCGGTACGCAGCCGCTTGGACAGTGTGCGCCCCACCACCCGGATATCGTGCCGTACAGACTCCAGCGCACGCACGAAAAGTTGAATTTCCGCCTCGATATCAGCAGCCGGCTTGTCCGGTACCGCATTCAGATCCGCCGGAGGCGCCATAACGACCGCAGGACCAACAGCGACACCCGGCGCGGCTGAAACGCCTTCGAACCGGCTTTCGATCACCGCGCCACGGCGGCTGCCACTGACATCCTGGATGGAACCCGTTGCCTCCGCATGGGCGATAACACCGGCCAGCTGAGCCGAAACGGTCACCAGAAACGCCTCTTCGTTCTCGTCGAAGCGCCGGCGCTCCTTTTGCTGCACGACCAGCACACCCAGCACATCGCGCTGGTGAATAATGGGAACACCCAGAAAGGAGTGAAAACGCTCTTCACCGGTACCCGGCAGGTAAATAAATGCCGGGTGCTTGGCTGCGTCTTCAAGATTGATCGGTTCGGCACGCTGCCCTACCAGTCCGACGATGCCTTCGGAGGCTGACAGGCTGACCGCACCCACGGCATCCTTGTTCAGGCCCTGGGTGGCCATCAGGATGTAACGCTGCTTTTTGGTATTGAACAGGTACACCGAGCACATCTGTGTACGCATGGCACGCTGTATTCTGCGCACGATGAGATCAAGCACCGACTCAAGATCCGGTGCTGCACTGACCTCCTGCACGATCTTGCGCAGTGTTTCGAGCATTGACCCACCCCATATTGTTATTTTCGTTGCTGGGCGACGACCCGCGCCAGCTTGGGCGACAGTTCCCTCATCGCCTTTCGGTACACTTCACGCTTGAACGACACCACCTGCCCCAGGGGGTACCAGTAACTCACCCAGCGCCAGCCATCAAATTCCGGCGAACTGGTGTGGTCAATGGTCACCGCCTGGTCTTCGCTGAGCATGCGCAGCAGAAACCACTTCTGCTTCTGGCCGACACAGACCGGATGGGAATTGCGCCGGATCATTCGTTTGGGCAGACGGTAGCGCAGCCAGCCGCGCGTGACAGCAACGATCTCGACATCGCTGGCCCGCAGTCCGATTTCCTCGTGAAGCTCACGGAACATCGCCTCATCGGGGGATTCGTCATCCTGAATCCCGCCCTGGGGAAACTGCCAGGCATCCTGTCCTATCCGTCTGGCCCAAAGGACCTGACCCAGCGAGTTCGCCAGAATGATGCCGACATTCGGTCTGAACCCGTCTGAATCAATCACTGTTTATATCCTGAAATAGTTCGTTGCTATTGTTCCACACTTCACGAATTCCGCAAACTCCACGCACAACAGCAATTTACAGCACCTGACGCGGTTTGAAAGGCCGCCCGGGACACTCTATGATCGGCCTTTTCCATTCACGGGGAGCACCGCCTTGAGCCTGGCCATTTTCGATCTGGACAATACCCTGTTAAACGGCGATAGCGACCATGCCTGGGGCGAGTTCCTGTGCACCCAGGGCATCGTCGACCCCGCCGAGTACAAGCAGGCCAACGACCACTTCTACCAGCAGTACAAGACCGGCACCATGGATATCTTCGAATTCCTGGAATTTGCCTTGCGCCCGCTGGCCCAGCATTCGCTACAGCAACTGCAGCAATGGCACAGCCTGTTCATGCAGCAGTGCGTCCAGCCAATGATGCTACCCAAGGCGCTGCAATTGCTGGCAGACCATCGCGCCCGCGGCGACTTTCTGCTGATCATCACCGCCACCAACCATTTCGTGACATCGCCCATCGCCCGCCAGCTGGGTGTGGATGCGCTTCTGGCCACCGATCCGCAAATGGTTGACGGGCGTTACACCGGCAAGGTCGCGGGCACGCCCTGCTTTCGTGAAGGCAAGGTAGAGCGCCTGCACCGCTGGCTGCAGGAGCATGAGCATACGCTGGAAGGCAGCTATTTCTACAGTGACTCACAAAACGATTTGCCGCTGCTCGAACTGGTCGATAACCCGGTGGCGGTGGATGCCGATGAGATATTGACGCGCACCGCGACAGAGCGCGGCTGGCCGGTGATCAGCCTGAGGGATTGAGATCGGGGAGTCCCGGTACCCTGCATGAGGCAACGTGGATAGCTTATCCACGCTGCCTCATGCAGGAGCACGATGCGGCTCAGGGGCAGGGATAGGTATAACGGGCGTGAATGGCTTCGATCTGCGCCAGCACATCGTCGCCCAGGGTCAGATCCACGGACGCAATGTTGCTGCGCAACTGATCCATTCTGGATGCTCCGATGATATTGCTGCCAAGGAAAGGCCGACTGTTGACGTAGGCCAGCGCCATCTGTGACGGATCAAGCCCCGCCTGCGCTGCCAGCGCAACGTAGGCGGCGGTCGCGGCCTGGCCCTGGTCGGTCAGGTAGCGCTGGTAGTTGGGGTACAGCTTGAGGCGCGAGCCATCCGGCCTGGCGCCATCCAGATACTTGCCGCTAAGCACGCCGAACGCCAGTGGCGAATAGGCCAGCAGGTCGACCTGTTCGCGCAGCATGGCCTCGGCCAGGCCCACTTCCAGGCTGCGATTGAGCAGGCTGTAGGGATTCTGTACCGAAACCACCCGCGGCAGACCCAGCTTGTCGGCCAGTCGCAGGAACTCCATGGTGCCCCAGGCCGTTTCGTTCGACAGCCCGACATAACGCACCCGCCCCTCATCCACCAGCACCTTCAGTGCCTGCAGCGTCTCTTCCATCGGCACGCCGTCATCGGCGCGATCGCCCGGCACATAGCCCAGCTGGCCGAAGAAATTACTCTGGCGTTCAGGCCAGTGCAGCTGGTACAGGTCAACATAGTCAGTCTGCAAGCGCTCAAGACTGGCATCAATGGCCTCCCTGATGCAGGCGGCACTCAATCCCACGTTCGGGCGAATGTAGCTGCACAGATCGCCAGGACCGGTTACCTTGGTGGCCAGCACCAGTTGATCACGGGTGCCCCGCGCGCGCATCCAGCGACCGATGATCGCCTCGCTGGCCCCTTGATAGTCAGGCGATGTGGGCACTGGATACATTTCCGCCGTATCCAGCAAGTTGACGCCCTGGGTCAGGGCATAATCCAGCTGCTCCCAGGCCTCAGCCTCGGTATTCTGGCTGCCGAACGTCATGGTTCCCAGCGCAATACGGCTGACCCTGAGGTCGCTGCCACCGAGCATTTTGTACTGCATCCATACCTCTCCCTGATTCAGACTTGCGCCCTGGCCGGCATGCCGGGGTCCATGGACGGCTCGAAGGTCAGCTGACCGGCAGTACCCTCACGAACAGGGCTTTCAGGTAATCCGTTTCCGGAATTGCCGGGTGCAGCGGGTGATCCGCACCCTGGTGACCCTGTTCAAAAATTTGCGAGTTACGGTCGAGCTCGCGGCTGTTGCTGCGAATGATATCCACCAGGCTTTCGCGCTGCAGGTGCATGGAGCAGGACGCGGACACCAGCACGCCCTCACGGCTCAGCAGGCGCATGGCGAAATTGTTGATGCGGGCATAGGCGCGCTCGCCATTGCGAATATCCTTCTTCTTCTGGATAAACCCGGGCGGATCAACGATCACCACATCGTAGCGTTCTTTCTCGGCCACCAGCGCCTTGCAAATATCAAAGGCATCGCCGTGCAGCGGATCAAAGCGGTCTTCCTTGCCGTTGAGACGGGCGTTTTCCCGTGCCACATCCAGCGCAAAGTGGGATGCATCCACGCAGCTGGCCATCTCGGCCCCGGCCGCCAGCGCCTGTACACCCCAGCCACCGACGTAGCTGAACAGGTCCAGTACGCGCTTGCCCTTCACCAGCTGCTGCATGCGGGCACGGTTGGCGCGGTGGTCGTAGAACCAGCCGGTTTTCTGGCCACGCTGCAGCGGCGCCAGCAAGGACACACCGTTTTCGATTAGCGGGCAAAGCTCCGGAATCTCGCCCTGCACCACTTCGACGTAGGTTTCGAGGCCTTCCATTTCACGCATCTTGCCATCGTTGCGCAGCAGGATCGCTTCGGGTTTGAAGACCTTGTTCAGCGCCGCGACGATGTCGTCGATGACCGCTTCCATGCCGGCGGTCGAGACCTGCACCACGAAAATATCGTGGAAGCGATCGATCACCAGGCCCGACAGGCCATCGGAATCACCGTACACCAGGCGGTAGCAGGGTTCACTGAAGCACATCTCGCGCAGCGACAGCGCCACGTTCAGGCGATGCACCAGCAGCGAGGTATCCAGCTTGTAATCCAGGTCGCGGCTGACCAGGCGGCCGCAGATCAGGGTATTCGGGTTAACGTAGGCAATGCCGAGCACCTTGCCGCGATCAGACTCAACCACCACCTGCTCGCCGGCGGTGAAGCTCTTGATCGGGGTCTTCTGATTATCAACCTCATTGCTGTAGATCCAGAGATGACCACCACGCAGGCGTTTCTCGGCACCCGTTTTAAGGCATAAGCGTTTCAGTGACATATCTATGACTACATTTCCTGAGGTCTTGCCGGCAACCGGGTCAACTGCCCTGTGCCGCACTGGGTTGTGAAAATGACTGTCCCGGCGCGCAGCCGGGACAGTGAGGCGGCCAGAGAGGCCACCGCGATCAGGCGCCCGGGATCAGGCTTCGGATTCGCACAGTTCGCTGTAACCGTCAGCGTCGAGCAGCTCATCCAGCTCCACCTTGTCGGAGAGTTTCAGGCGGAAGAACCAGCCATCGCCAAAGGGGTCGCTGTTCACCAGTTCGGGGGAGTCTTCCAGGTCTTCGTTGATTGCAACGACTTCACCGGAAAGCGGAGAGTAGATATCCGATGCTGCCTTGACGGATTCAACCACACCGGCATCATCACCGGCGGACAGCTGTGCGCCGACATCCGGCAGCTCAACGAACACCACGTCTCCCAGCAGGTCCTGGGCATGATGAGTGACACCGATAGTCACGGTGCCGTCATCCTCGACGCGAACCCATTCATGGCTGGCGACGTATTTCAATTCGTTTGGGATCTCACTCATTTTCGTTTCCTACCCTTCTCAGGATTACGAGTTCTATTAGCCATTGGCAGCTGACTCAATAACAGGCTGACGCATGCGGCATAAACCGGTGCCAGCCCGTATCGCCGCGCAGGTTGCAGCGGCTGCATGACACAACACCGCGTTTTTATCCTGCCGTGTCCTGGGAGCACACCCATGCGACACCGCCTCGACTGGCCCCAGTATAGACACAAATCAGCCTGCGTCTGCCTGCCTGCAAAAGCGGTTTCACCGGAGTCAATCCACCCCGCCAGGTGGGGGACGCCAATGTATAGACTATCCCGCGACAGATCAATCGCCGCAGTGGCGCTGCGCCCGTGCCGGCAGATCGCCCGACAGGCCCATGGCAATCAGGGCCAGATGATTTTTTACCGCGCCCAGGCGATCGAAGCAGCGCATGCCATAATTGCGCCCCAGTACGAGCAGTGGCTGCTGGCTATCGAACAGGCGCTTGAAGCCCTCCATACCCGCGGCCATCTGCAGATTTTCACCCTGGCGCCTGCGCTGGTAACGGCGCAACACGCGCAGCGCACCTATATCATCTCCCCGCGCAGCAGCAGCTTCGATGACTTCAGCCAGTACGGCGGCATCCAGCAATCCCAGGTTCACACCCTGCCCCGCCAGCGGATGAATGGTATGGGCCGCATCGCCGATGGCGGCAAAGGCCGCCTGCACGTAGCGCTTGGCATGACGCTGGCGCAGCGGGAAACTGTAACGCCGATCCGCCCACTCCACCCGCCCAAGGCGCCCTTCGAAGGCGCGCTCCAGGGCCGTACAGAAGGCGGTGTCATCGAAGCCCATCAGCTCTCGCACATGCTCCGGCGAGGTGGACCAGACGATGGAACTGAGATGGCTGTCGCTACCATCACGCAACGGCAGGAACGCCAGCGGGCCGTCATCGGTAAAACGCTGCCAGGCGGTGGCTGCATTGCCGCATTCCGTGCGCACCGTGGTCACGATGGCATGGTGACCATAGTCCCACTCCCAGGTCGGCAGTGCCGCCAGCTGACGAACCCGCGACAGGGCGCCATCCGCAGCGACCACCAGCCTGGCGCACAACGCCCGCCCGTCGGCCAGTGTCAGCTCGCGCCAGGCACCCAGCGTCGACTCTCGCGGCTCCGACAAGGCCTGTACCTCCACAGCCTCCAGCAGACGAATCTGCGGCTGCTCCGCCAGCGCCGCACGCAGACCGGCGAGGATGACCCGGTTTTCGACAATATGCCCGAGGTAGGGCTCGTGCAGATCGGCGGCGCTGAAATGGGTGCGGCCGGTGCCTTCACCGTCCCATACATCCATCTCGGTGTACGGGCTCAGGCGCAGCGATTCCATCACAGGCCAGGCATCGACGGAGCGCAGAATCTGCTCCGAGGCGCAGGTCAGCGCGCTGACCCGAGGGTCGAACCCCTCTGCCGCGGCCTGTTGTACCTGCTGCAACGGGTCCTGTGGCGACGCCGGTCGACGCTCCAGCACCAGTATCTTGAGGCCACTGTCGCGCAACGCCAGCGCGGCGGTCAGGCCTACCATGCCGGCACCCACGATAATCAGGTCCGCATCCAGCTTGTCGCTCATCCCTGCCCCTCCCCGGAAAACAGCGCCGGCGCCGGCATGTCCAGCCCCATGGCGCTGCGGGCAAACAGGGTCTTGCCCAGCGGGCAGGCGTCCAGTGCCTGCAGCCCGAGATTGCGACCCAGGGTCAGCAACGAACTGGTACTGGTAAATAGCTTCATGGTGCCATCGCTGAAGCCGATGGTGCGTTGCTGATCGCGACGCATCTGCTCGTGATACGCCTGCAACACCGCCAGGTCACCCAGCGAACGCCCCTGCTGTTTCGCAGCAATCAGATGATCCGCCAGACTCACCAGCCCCCGCAGCGCCAGGTTGTAGCCCTGGCCTGCGATGGGGTGCAGCGCATGGGCGGCATTGCCCAGCACGACCAGGCCGGTACGCACCTGCTCTTCGGCCAGCACCAGCTGCAGCGGGTAGGCATGGCGCTCGCCCACCGCCACGAAACGCCCGGCACGGTAGCCAAAGCGCTGCTGCAGCTGTTCCAGAAAGCCGGTATCGTCTGCGGCCATCAACGCCTGGGCATCGTCATCCGACAGGGTCCAGACCAGCCCGCAGCGGTGCTGCCCCGCCTGCTCCTGCAGCGGCAACAGCGCCATCGGCCCCTGGTCGGTGAAGCGCTCATAGGCGATGCCACGGTGTGGCCGGTTTGGGCTGACATTGGCAATCAGCGCATGTTGTTCGTAGGCACTGTAGCGATACCCGATGCCCAGGCGCTCGCGCAATTCGGAACGCCCGCCATCGGCCATGACCACCAGTTCGCAACTGATCGAAGACGCCACACCATTGCGGCTCACCGTGACACTCATCTGGCCATCACCGGGGACAATTTGTGCCACCTCGGCCGGGCACAGATAATCGATGCGCCCGCACTCAGGCTGCTGCAGCCGGTGCAGCAGCACCTGGCCGAGCCAGTGGTTCTCGATCACATAACCCAGTGCCGGCACCCGCTGCTGTGCTGCATCAAGGCGCGAAGCACCGAAATGGCCACGATCGGAAACATGAATTTCATTGATGGGGGCAATATGCTGCGCCAGTGTCTGCCAGATACCCATGCGCTCGTAGGCACTGCGACTGCCGTAGGCCAGCGCCGTGGCGCGGGCGTCATAGCTGGGCTGATAGCTGAGGTCGTCGGCCCGCAGCGGTACCGGCTCAACAATGGCGATGTCCAGCCCAAGCGCCTGGGCCGCCGGTGCCAGAGCGCAGGCAAGGCTCGCGCCCACCATGCCGCCGCCAACGATAATCAGGTCGTAGTGCTGTTTCATCGCGATTGCCGGGCCTGTGCCATCAGCGCTTCGATCTCGGCGACCGACTTGGGCGCGGCGGCACTGAGTACTTCGCAGCCCGATGCCGTCACCAGCACGTCGTCTTCAATACGGATGCCGATGCCGCGCCAGCGGGCCTCAACCTGTTCGTTGTTCGGCGAGACGTAGAGCCCCGGCTCAACGGTCATGACCATGCCAGGCTGCAGCGGGCGCCACTCACCCGCCACGCGGTAATCGCCCACATCATGCACATCCATTCCCAGCCAGTGGCCCAGCCGGTGCATGTAAAACGCGCGGTAGGCCCCCGCCTCGATCAGCTCATCGGCGTCCCCATCCAGCAACCCCAGTTCCACCAGACCGGCGGTCAGCATCCGCACCGACAGGTCATGCACTTCGTTCCAGAGCACACCCGGGCGTACCAGCTCGATACAGGCCTGCTGGGTGCGCAGCACCAGTTCGTAAAGCTGCTTCTGTTCAGGACTGAAGTGCCCGTCCACCGGGAAGGTACGGGTAATGTCGCCGGCGTAGTATTCCCGCTCGCAGCCGGCATCGATCAGTACCAGGTCACCGGCGCGCAGCGCATCGCGGTTTTCGGTGTAGTGCAGAATGCAGCCGTTGGCACCGCCGCCGACGATCGAGGAATACGCCGGCAGATGGCAGCCATGCATGGCAAAGTGGTGGGTAATTTCAGCCTCCAGCTGATACTCGTACAGCCCCGGGCGGCACTGCTGCATGGCGCGCACATGAGCCTGGGCGGAAATGCGTCCGGCGTCACGCATCAGGCCGATCTCGGCGTCGGACTTGAACAGGCGCAACTCGTGCAACAGCGGATCCAGCATCACCAGCTCTGTGGGTGCGACCACGCCCTGGCGACTGCGGGCCTGAACCACCTTGAGCCACTGGCGCACCTGGCCGTCAACGTTTTCATCGGTACCGATGGAGTAACAGATACTGCAGCGTCCCTCGAGCAGGTCGGGAAGGCGCCGATCGATCTCGGATACAGGGTGAGCTTCGTCGGCACCATAGTGCGCCACCACACCCTCGGGGCCGGTGCGATAGCCGTGCCAGATTTCCATTTCAGGGTCGCGCCCCTGGCAAAACAGCACCACTTCCCCTTCGGCCCGCCCTGGCAGCAACACCAGCACGGCATCCGGCTCGTCGAACCCTGTCAGGTAATAGAAGTCGCTATCCTGGCGAAACGGATACTCCACATCCCGGTTGCGACTGCGCATGGCAGCACCTGGCACTACAGCAAGGCCGCCGGTCGGCAACTGTGCCATCAGGCGGGCGCGCCGGGTCGCGAATTCACTCTGGGGCAGGCTGGAGTTCATCATCAGTGCAGCGTCTTGGGGGCAGGTTCAGCTTCACTTTGCGGCGCCGACTTGTTGCATTCGGCAAACAGCATCAGCGCCGCCATGCGGACATACTCTTCGACTTCCATCAGGTTGGACTCCCCCTCTTCGCCATCATCATCATCGGCCACGATCTGCGATATCTCGCTGAGGTCGGTCAGCACTTCGCGGGACTCCTGCGACAGGCTCGCATCGGTCTGCTTGCCATACTGCCCGAAGCCACTCAAAAAGCCCTGGCACCACTGCCCCAGGCAAGCCGCACGCAACGACAACAGCTCGTCGTCACCCGGCAGCATGAGGTCGAAATCAAGCTCCAGGCCTTCAAGCTGATTCAGCGCATGCCCAAACATCTCCAGCACGCGCACCTTGGAGACTTCCTGGGTGAAGTCGCCGATCTCCAGAAAGGTCGCCGCCAGCTTGAGCCAGGCGGCGGCATCGGGCCGGGCGCCGGCCACCAGGGCCCCGCTCAGCAGGCCGTGCAGTTCGGAAGGGGATATTTCCTGCACGCCCTCAGCGACAAGCACATTGGCAATATCATCAAAATCAGCCGGGGAGGACGGGGTTTCGGTATCTGCGGTCATCAGTCTTCGCTCAATTCCTGCGGGGCACATCAAGGATTCATTATTGCCGATATCCTAGCAGCCTGACCGGCTGAACACTATTGCAGCCGCGTCTGACAATTACCTCGGACAGCGCCTTTCATTGACCCTTAACCAAGCGCTGTTTATATTTCGCTCTTGATCACATTGCCGGGACTGAGCATGAACGACCACTACTTCAACGCCCTGGAACGAAAAATCGATCAGCTGCTCGATCACTGTCACCGGCTGGAACAGGAAAACCAGCGCCTGCGTTTACAGGAAACGCAATTAAAGGATGAACGTGCCCGTCTGCTGCAACTCAACGACCAGACCCGCAGCAAAGTCGAATCCATGATTCAGCGACTCAAGGCACTGGAGCAAAATGCATGAGCAAAACCGACGCACACAAGGTCACGATCAAGCTGCTCGACAAGGAGTACATCATCGCCTGCCCCGAGGGGGCGGAGGCTGAACTGCTCACCTCGGCCGATTACCTGGATCAGAAGATGCGCGATATTCGCGGCAATGGCAAAACCGTCGGGCTCGAGCGGGTAGCGGTTATGGCGGCGCTCAACATTGCCCACGAGCTGCTCAAAAGCCACGCCGACAACCGTCAGCATATTGAAGATCAGGTGCGTCACCTGGGCAGCAAGATCGACCAGTCCCTCAGCCGCTCAGCACTGGAAAAGCAAGAACAGGACAACTGAAAATTCTTCATGGCGAGCAAAACTGTTTAAATATCAAACAACTAAAATCATGCTTAGCCAAATTCAGTTAAATTTCAAGTCCTGACATCCAGATGCAGACGCGTATAATGTAAATCACTCCCTGGGGTGTTCGACAGGCGTTCAAGTCCCTCGAGCCGATAAGTACACCTCTGGAGGCCTTCTGTAATGCTGGTGAGCATGTCCGTTTATCGGAAAGCCTGATGTATTCGAAGGCCCCCACCTTGAACCTTAGGGTTCAGGGCCACGATCGTTACCGGCACTTCCGGGGAGCCCTTTCAGATATTTTCCCATGACCGTACCCACACCTGATCAACGCCAACTGCTGCGACGCCAAATGCGTACTCGTCGACGGGCGCTTAATCCCCGACAGCAGCGTGACGCCGCCCGCAACCTGCTGGCCAACCTGCGACGCCTGCCCGCCTTTCACCGCGCCCGGCACATCGCCCTCTACCTGCCCAACGACGGTGAAATTGATCCCACACCGGTTATCGAACTCTGCTGGCGCCTGGGCAAGCAAACCTACCTGCCCGTGCTGCACCCCATTCGCCACAACCGGCTCTGGTTTGTACCCTATACAGCGACAACACCCATGCAGCGCAATATATACCGCATTCTGGAACCCAGGCTCAGGGGCGCGCCAAGGCGTCCACCCCAGGCGCTTGATCTGGTTTTGCTGCCGCTGGTGGCATTTGATGCCAGCGGCGCTCGCATGGGCATGGGCGGGGGCTATTACGACAGGACCTTCAGCTTTAAACAGCGCAAGGGTCCCCAGGGGCCGAAACTGATCGGCCTGGCGCATGATATTCAGAGAGTCGACGAGTTACCCGTTGCAAGCTGGGACATACCGCTTGCGGGCATAGTGACCGATTGTCGCGACTACATGCTGTAGTCGCGCCAACTCAGCTGTTGCTGAAGACCTGCTCAACCAGGGCGGCGAACTGGAAGTCGCTTTGCGAAACACCCGTCATGATTGAACCAATGACAAAGACCAGAACGATCACCATTATCAGATCCGGACCTTTTTTCATACGCCGTCTTTATCCTCTATATCCAGGCAAGAAGGAGCCGCCGTTGTCTTGACTGTCAGCGGCACTCCATGAAACAGAATGCCGTGTAGTGTTCCAGATTGCAGCAATATTGCAACAACTGGCGCTTACTTTTTTAGCGTATCGGCCGGCCGGCGGCCTTATTTAATACTGCACACGAAAAAATGCGCAAAATAACACTCCCGCATTGCAGGGTGCAGGGCATTAACCTGTCACAGCCGTGAAATATTTTTCCAGCTACCAACAGGGTGCCTCAGCCCCAGTCCCAGTCCCAGGAAAAGGTCTGCGCCTGCAGCTAAAGCAGCCAGCCCAGCATGAGCGGAATGGTTAATGCGGACAACAGGGTCTGGCCGGTAATAATGGCGGCCATCATGGCCGCATCCCCCCCCAGCTGGCGTGCCAGAATATAGGCGGAGCCCGCCGTCGGCAGTGCGGCAAACAGGATCAGCAAATTCCGGGTCAGCTCTGCCAGTGACAGCAACTCTGCCAGCGCCAGTGCCAGCAATGGAAACAGCAGCAGCTTGATGAGCGAGGCCCCCAGCAGTACAGGCCCCACGGTACGCAGCGCCTTCAGGCTGAGCCCTGCGCCCACGGCCAGCAGCCCCAGCGGCAAGGCCATTTGCCCCAGCAGTTCGGCCACGGGAGCCACCAGCAGCGGCAGGCCAATGCCACTGTAATTCAGCAGCATGCCCAGCACCGACGCCAGAATCAGTGGATTGCGCAGCAAGTTTCCCAGCACCGGACGCAGCCCACGGGAGCCACCGGCGTGAAACGCGAACACCAGCACGCAGAAGCCATTTAGCAGCGGAATCATAAACGCAATGATCACCGCCGACACCGCCAGCGCGGACTCACCATAGAGCGCCGCCACCGCCGCGAGCCCCACGTAGGTATTAAAGCGCATCGCGCCCTGGTAAAAAGACGTAAATTCCGCGCCACTGAGTTTCATCAACGGTCGCAGCAGATAACACAACGCGCTGCCCGCCAGCAGCAATAACAGTACCGCCATTCCAACGCCACCAATGGAAACAGTACTGATATCCGCCTGACTCAGGCGCGCCACCAGCAGTACGGGAAAGAGCACAAAATACGTTGCCTTCTCCGCCAGCGGCCAGAAACTCTCCCCCGGAAAATCGTAACGGCGCGCCAGTACACCAAGCATCAGTAATGCGAATACCGGCCAGAGCATGAGCAGCATATCGAGCATGGGCGTGAGCTCCCTCTTACAAAGGCGACAAGAATCCTGTTTCGCCCGAGCCAGAGCGCAGACGACCTCGCGCTTGCGACCCGACGGTAAACCGGACACACTCAAGACCGGGCACCGGTACAGCCTGAGACGAGCACGCCGGTGGGGAGCTGCCCGCACTATTGGGCACGCCGGCCGGATCTTCGGCCCGCGCGCTGGGTAAAAGCATACAGGAGCGTAACATGATGACATCCCTGGTATTAACCGTCATCGGTCCGGACAAGCCCGGCCTGGTGGAATTATTGTCCCAAACCATTGCCCGCCACAACGGCAACTGGCTTGAGTCCGGCATGTCGCGCCTGGGCGGCAAGTTTGCCGGCATCCTGATCGTCAGCGTGCCCGCCGGGGACGCGACCGCCCTTGAGCAATCGCTGGCAGCATTAAGTGGAAAGGGTCTCAAGGTGACGGCCGAGCGCAGTGATGATGCCGCCAGCGAGACCAGCCGCAGCCCCATTGCCCTCGAACTCGTGGGTCATGACAAGCCCGGTATTGTGCGTGAAATTGCCCAGGCTCTGGCTGCACGCAATATCAACGTGGAAAGCCTGGATACCGAGCTGACGTCCGGCTCCATGTCCGGCGAGCAGCTGTTCAAGGCCCAGGCCAGCCTGCAGGCCCCGGAAGGGCTCGATATCGACGAACTGCAACAGGCACTGGAAGCGATCGCCAGCGACCTGATGGTGGATATTACGCTGAAATAACCCCACTCACCCCAAACAAAAAACGCAGCGCCCGGCGTTTAGCCACCCGGCTCTGCGTTCAGGATACAGGCCATGCCTGCCAAGCCCCGGCGGGCATTCTGCCTCGCCGGGCTGCACGACGGCCTAGGCCGGTTCGTCTGCCGAGCGCTCTGCCAGCAGTGCCTGCCCGCGCGTCACGGCAGCGCGCACCTGATTCGGCGCCGTGCCGCCAACATGATCGCGTGCGGCCACCGAGCCTTCCAGCGTCAACACATCAAATACATCGGCGCTGATCACATCGGAGAACTGCTGCAGTTCTGCCAGCGTCATCTCGCTCAGATCCCGCCCTTCGGCGATACCGAACGCCACCGACTTGCCGACGATTTCGTGGGCGTCCCGGAAGGCCACGCCCTTGCGTACCAGGTAGTCCGCCAGGTCGGTCGCGGTGGAGAAACCGCGCTTGGCCGCCTCGCGCATGCTGTCCTTGCGTGATTCCAGCGCCGGCACCATGTCGGCAAAGGCACGCAGGCAACCGTTAACGGTGTCGATGGTGTCGAACAGGGGCTCCTTGTCTTCCTGGTTGTCCTTGTTGTAGGCCAGCGGCTGGGACTTCATCAGCGTCAGCAGTGACATCAGGTGACCATAGACACGCCCGCTCTTGCCACGTACCAGCTCCGGAACATCCGGGTTTTTCTTCTGCGGCATGATCGACGAACCGGTGCAGAAGCGGTCCGGCAGATTGATGAAGTTGAACTGCGCCGAGGCCCAGAGCACCAGCTCTTCCGACATCCGGCTCATGTGCATCAGCAGCACGCTGGAGGCGGCACAGAATTCGATGGCGAAATCCCGGTCCGACACGGCATCCAGCGAATTACCCGCCGGCGCCGTGAAGCTCAGCAGCGCGCAGGTCATGTTGCGGTCGATTGGATAGGTCGTGCCCGCCAGCGCCGCGGCCCCCAGAGGCATGATGTTGACGCGCTTGCGACAATCCACGAAGCGCTCGTAGTCACGGCTCAGCATTTCGAACCAGGCCATGATGTGATGGCCAAAGGTGACCGGCTGGGCAGTCTGCAGATGGGTAAAGCCCGGCATGATGGTATCGGCTTCGCGCTCGGCCAGGCTCAGCATGCCCTGCTGCAGGCGGCTGATTTCAGCCAGAATGCGGTCTATCTCGTCACGCACATACAGGCGGATATCGGTGGCAACCTGGTCGTTGCGCGAGCGGCCGGTATGGAGCTTTTTCCCGGTGATGCCGATCTTCGCGGTAAGTGCCGCCTCAATGTTCATGTGCACGTCTTCCAGCGCGATGGACCACTCGAAGGTGCCACGCTCGATTTCCACGCGAATCTCGCCCAGGCCGCGAATGATGTCATCGCGCTCGGACTCCGTCAGTACGCCGGCGGCAGCCAGCATCCTGGCGTGGGCGATGGAACCCTGGATGTCCTGCAGGTACATGCGCTGATCAAACTGAACAGATGCGGTAAAACGGGCGACGAAGGCATCGGTCGGTTCGCTGAAACGTCCGCCCCATTGCTGATTGGTTTTGTTGCTCATCAGGAAAACCTCTGACTGGAGTGACCACCGGGCCGCCGGCAGCTGAAGAAACTGGGGCAAAATTATACCACCTTTAGCCGCCAAAACCTGAGCGCCGGCAATCCGCTTTTTGTGGCACAGGTCCAGAGTGTTCAGACGATCTGTTACAATCCCTGCAACCCCGTTCAGGACCCGGTGCTAGATCCGGGACAGTCAAAACGAGAGCCCGATGAATACCGACAAGATTCGCATCGCCACCCGCAAAAGCCTGCTGGCCCTCTGGCAGGCCGAGTACGTCAAAGCCGAACTGGAACGCCACCACCCCGGCATCGAGATTGAACTCATCGGCTTCACCACCCGCGGTGACAAGATTCTCGACACCCCGCTGGCCAAGGTCGGCGGCAAGGGCCTGTTCGTCAAGGAACTGGAAAACGCCATGCTCGATGGCGACGCCGATATTGCCGTGCACTCCATGAAGGACGTGCCCATGGAGTTCCCCGAAGGTCTTGGCCTGGCGGTGATCTGCCCGCGGGAAAACCCCACCGACGCCTTTGTCTCCAACACCCATGCCTGTGTGGATGACCTGCCCGCAGGCGCCGTGGTCGGCACCTCTTCCCTGCGCCGCGAATCCCAGCTACGGGCACGACGGCCGGACCTGGTGATCCGCAGCCTGCGCGGCAATGTGCAGACCCGCCTGCGAAAGCTCGACGAAGGCGAATTCGATGCCATCATCCTGGCCAGCGCTGGCCTGATTCGCCTCAAGCTGCAAGAGCGGATTCGTGCCAGCATGCCCGCCGAAGAAAGCCTGCCCGCCGGTGGCCAGGGCGCTGTGGGGATAGAATGCCGCCTCAACGACCAGCGTACCCGCGACCTGCTGGCACCACTGCACCATCAGCCCAGCGCCTGGTGTGTGGAGGCAGAGCGTGCCATGAACCGGCGCCTGGAAGGCGGCTGCCAGGTCCCGATCGCCTGCTTCGCCACTCTCAACGAGGCCCAGGACCGGCTCTGGCTGCGCGGCCTGGTGGCCAGTCCCGACGGCACCCAGGTGCTTGAGGACAACATCAGCGGCACGCCCGATCAGGGCAAGGCCCTGGGCATTGAACTGGCCGAACGCCTGCTGGCCGCCGGCGCCGATCGCATCCTTGCCGCCGTTTATGATCAGCATGCCGACTGATACGCCGTCAGCACCACTCGGCGGCCGGCGAATACTGGTTACCCGGCCAAGCCATCAGGCACGGCAGCAGGCTGAGCTGCTGCGTGCCCAGGGTGCCGACCCAGTGCTGCTGCCGCTGCTGGATATTGCCTCCCTGAGCGCAGCAGACCCGCAATTCCAGCACAGCAAACAGTGCGTGCTGGACCTTGATCTGTACCACGCCGTTATCGTGGTCAGCGCCAATGCCGCACGCCTGGGACTTGATCTGATCGACGATTACTGGCCGCAGCTGCCGCTGGGCGTACACTGGATGGCCATAGGGGCCAGTACCGCAGCCCGTTTGCACGACTACGGCATCAACGCCCGTCACAGCCACGACGGGTACGATTCCGAAGCCCTGCTGCGGACCCCGGAGCTACAGCAGGTCGACGGCCTGCGCATCCTGATACTGCGCGGTGACAGTGGCCGCGACGCCCTGGCAAGCGAACTGCAAAACCGCGGCGCCCGGGTCGATCAGGCGATACTTTACCGCCGAGCCCGCCCGGAACTGCCACCGGACACTATCGAAAGTGCTATTTATGCCGCGCCCTTATCCGCTATCCTGATCACCAGTGGCGAAAGCCTGAGTAACCTGGTCGCGCTGGCACAACAGTTTAAGGGCACCGATGGACTGGCACAGCTGCAACCGTGCCCGCTGGTAGTTCCGAGCCAGCGTATCGCAGCCCTGGCCACCGCGGCCGGGTTCAAACAGGTTATTCTTGCGAGCGGCCCCGACGACCAGAGCATGATCGGGGCGCTGTTGACTAAAATCGACGCGGAAAAAGACTGATGAGCGACAAAGGGAATAGAAACAAAGAAAACCGGACGCCCGAAATCATTGACGCCGAAGTGACCGAAGTGCCGACCCAGGCAACGCCGGGCAGCAGCGACAGCCCGCCATCCTCCAAAACGACCAGGGCCGCCCGCTGGCCCGCCTTCGCCGCACTGCTGCTGTCCATCATCGCCCTGGTGCTGGTTATCTTCCTGGGCTGGCACGGCTGGCAGTGGCAGCAGGGCAATGCCCAGGCACTGCAGCAGATCAACGAGCAGGTCGAAAGCGCCCAGGCCGACGGCCAGGCCCAGCTGACCCAGGAGCTCGACGGTCTGCAACAGCAGATGGCCGCGTTCAGGTCACAGGCCCAGACCGACAAGAGCGGTATTGATGCCCTGCAGGAACGTCTGACCCAGAGCATTCAGCAGGTCATGTCGCGCCAGCAGAGTTCGCGCAAGGACTGGCTGCTGGCGGAGGTTGAATACCTGCTGCGCCTGGCCAACCAGCGTGTACTGATGGAGCAGACCGCCGACGGCGCCCTGAAACTGCTGAAGTCCGCCGACCTCATTCTGAAAGAAACCGACGATGTCTCGATCTATGAAGTACGCAAGGCTCTGGCCGCGGATATCGCCGCCCTCGAGTCCGTGCCGCGGCTGGACACCGAGGGCGCCTTCCTGCAGCTGGGTGCACTCAACACCCAGGTCGACCGCCTGAGCCTGGTGCCGGTCACCAACAAGCGCGAGCTGCCGGCGTTGCTGGAACAGATCACCCCGGACAGCGTCTCCGAGTCCTGGACCCAGGGTCTCAAGGCCTCCTGGAACGGCGCCATCAGCAAGTTCGAGCAGCTGATCGTGATTCAGCACCGTGACGAACCGGTCGAGCCCCTGCTCTCCCCCGAACAGCACTTTTTCCTGCAGCAGAACCTGCACCTGATGCTCGAGCAGGCTCAGCTTGCGCTGCTGCAGCGCAAGCAGAACGCCTACGACAGCGCACTGGTCAAGGCGGAAAACTGGATCGATACCTACTTTGATCCGCAGGACGCCACCACCAACGCCCTGCTGCGCGGCATCGCCGAACTCAGACAGCTGCAGGTTGCGCCCGAGGTACCGGATATTTCCGGCTCCCTCAACACCCTCAAGGCCTACCTTGAGCACATGGCAAAACTGAAGCAGGAAGGAGCCGCGTGATATGAAACGAGGACTCCTGCTTTTACTGGTCATACTCTTTGCCGGCGCCTGGCTGGGCGAAAAAATGGTACAGGATCCAGGCTATGTCCTGCTGTCCTACAGCGGTACTACCGTTGAAACCAGCCTGTGGGTACTGCTGGTCGTCGGCCTGGTCAGTTTCTTGCTGACCCATTTGCTGCTCCGGCTCCTGTCCAAGGCGCGCATTCCCACCACCGAACTGCGCCACTGGGGCGAGCGCCGTGCACGGCGCAGTGCCCATCGCAAAACCCTCAAGGGTCTGCAGGCGTTCGCCGAAGGCAGCTGGTGGAAAGCACAGCGCTATCTAAGTCAGGCAGCTCCCCGAGCCGAGCTGCCACTGGTCAACTACCTGACCGCGGCCCAGGCGGCCCAGGAACAGGGCGATGCCAAGGCCGCCGACGAACTGCTTGAAAGGGCTCGCCGGCAGGACCCGCAAAATACGACTGCAGTCGATCTCGCCCAGGCACAGCTGCAGTTCGAACGCGATCAGTTCGAGGATTGCCACACAACGCTGTCGGCGCTGTACGCGAGGGCTCCCAAGCACAGCCAGGTTCTGCGCCTGCTGCACCATTGCCTGATGCGTCAAAATGACTGGCAAGCCCTGGCCGCCCTGATACCGGACCTGCGTCAGAATAAAGTGCTGCCGGATGAGTCTATCCAGGCACTGGAGCTACGCTGCTACCGGGAAATGCTCGGCACCAGCCTGGCCCAGCTGCCGGCGGAGACCGAGCATGAAAACCGGGTACAGGCACTTAACCGTGCCTGGCAGGACCTGCCCGCCCGGCTGACAAGCGATGAAAACCTGGTGTGCGACTATGTCGCCCAGCTCGTCACCCTGGGCGAAGAAGCCCGTGCCGAGATATTCCTGCGCGACCAGATCAAGCGTGGCTGGAGTGAAAACCTGGTACGGATCTACGGCCGCCTGCGGGGCGAGAACGCCCACAAGCAGCTGGAAGTCGCCCGCAAGTGGCAGAAGGATCACCCCGACAGCGCCGACCTGCTGCTGACCCTCGGGCGCCTGTCCATGCGCAACGAGCACTGGGGCAAGGCCATCGACTATTTCGAGCAAAGCATCGCACTGCAAGCGAGTGCCGATGCCTACGGTGAGTTGTGTCGCCTGCTGCAGCACCTGGGTGAGCACGACAAGGTCGCCACCCTGCTGCAGGAAGGACTATCCGCCACCGGCGCCGGCCTTCCCAACCTGCCAATGCCCGACAAGGCCGCTCCCATAAGCGCCTGACAGGCCGCACTGGGCAAAATGCAAAACGGACCCTTGAGGGTCCGTTTTGCACTCAGGACTTGAGTTTCAGCTTCTCCAGCACCTTGCCAGGCACCTCGGCGTAGTGATCAAACTCCAGCGTGAAAAGCGCCCTGCCATGGGTGACGGATCGCAGGTCGGTGGCATAGCCGAACATCTCAGCCAGGGGCACCAGCCCCTGTATGTCATGGGTACCATCGGCACGGGGCACAGTGCTGTGGACTTCGCACCGGCGCGCGCTGAGCTGCCCCAGGACATCACCCATATTTTCCTCCGGCGTCACCACGGTTATGCTGCAAACGGGCTCCAGCAGTTTCGGCTGTGCCTGTTTTGCTGCGTCCCTGAACGCCTGCAATCCGGCATTCTTGAAGGCCAGCTCGCTGGAGTCGACGCTGTGAGTGGAACCATCCACCAGGGTCACGGCGACATCGGTGATCTCCTGGCCCCCGATCAGTCCCGTTTGCGCGGCTTCCTCCACACCCTTTTTCACCGCTGCAATAAAGGCCGCCGGTATGACACCGCCCTTGATCTGCTGCGAAAAAACGACCCCTGAGCCAGCCTCACCGGGGGCCAGGTCAATAAAGACATGGCCAAACTGACCATGGCCACCACTCTGATGCACATAACGTCCCTCGATACGGCTGACCGCCTGACTGACCGTCTCCTTGTATGTCACGCGCGGCGGGCCACTGCGCAGCTTGATATGATGCTCGCGCTCAATACGGGTCATCAGGATTTCCAGATGCAGTTCGCCCATGCCGGACAGGATGGTCTGGCCGCTGTTGTCATCGAAATGCACATGAAAGGTGGGGTCTTCTTCCCTGAGCTGCGCCAGCGCCCGGTTCATTTCGTCCCGGTCGCGCACCGCGCAGGGCTCAATGGCAATGTTGATCACCGGGTCCGGAAACTGGATCGACTCCAGTACCAGCGGATGGTCCAGCGCGCACAGCGTATCACCGGTCACCACATCCTTGAGACCGACCACCGCATCGATTTCTCCGGCGGGGACGGTGTCGATATCCTCACGACGGTCAGCAAACACGCGCACCAGCCGGCCGATGCGCAATTTGTGCCCTGTGCGGGGGTTGAATACGGCATCACCCGTTTTCAGACTGCCGGAATACACTCGCACGTAGGCCATCTGGCCGGCGTAAGGGTCGGTCACCGTCTTGAACACCAGCGCACAAAGGGGCTCGTCGAGACTGAGTTTCCAGTGCTCCTCCTCGCCGCTGACGGGGTGATGACCTACCACTTCCAGCCGATCGGATGGTGAGGGCAGCAGGTCGACAACCCCGTCCAGCAGGGGCTGAATGCCGATATTGCGCAGCGCCGAGCCACAAAAGACCGGATAGAGCCGGTTCTCCAGTGTCGCCCGACGCAAGGCGACCCGCCACTGGGCCGGCTCTACCGGCTCATCCGCCAGGTACCGTTCCAGCAAGCCATCATCGGTTTCGCAGATCGCCTCCAGCAACACCCGCCGGGCTTCCAGCGCTGCCGGCTGCAGGGGCTGCGGTACCGGTTCGTATTGCGGGGCTGCGCCGTACTCGTCTGGCCAGCGAATCAGCTGCATGCCCAGCACGTCGATCACTGCAGCGAAGGTACTTTCAGCCCCCACGGGTATGTTGACCGCCACGGGCGTGACATGCAGGCGCTCACGGATACTGGCCAGCGCCTGCTCAAAGTTCGCGCCGACACGATCCATCTTGTTGATAAAACAAATGCGCGGCACCCGATAGCGCTCCGCCTGGCGCCACACGGTTTCGCTCTGGGACTCGACCCCGTGGACACCATCAAACACCACCACGCCACCATCCAGTACCCGCAAGGCACGCTGCACTTCAGCGGTAAAATCGATATGTCCCGGGGTGTCGATGATGTTGATCTGGTGGTCACGCCATTGCGCGGTGATGGCGGCCGATACGATCGTGATGCCCCGTTCACGCTCCTGGTCCATCCAGTCGGTCGTGGTCGTGCCATCGTCCACGGAGCCCAGCTTGTGGGTAATGCCACTATAAAACAGCATGCGCTCGGTGGCCGTCGTTTTGCCCGCATCGATATGGGCAATGATGCCAATGTTGCGGATTTTGTCCGCCTGGAAATGCCGCCTGTCCATGAGTCCTCCCCAGCACAAAGCTGTATGGATAGCGCCCAGTCGCCGCAGATCCGCACGCAGGGCGCTACTGCGATGCCCCGCGGGGGTTTTCCCGCAATGCGAATAGAACAGCGACAGGACACGGCTCCCGTGAGACGCCGCGCTTGTCGCGCTCGTCCACCGTATTGAAGCCTGTCTCAGTATTGCATCGATCCTGCTTTTTAGCGCTTTTGGCGACCGGGAAAATCAGGTCTGGGCGGGACCGGGAGCGCACCATGGCGGGGATACCGCTGGAAAGCTAGACTGAATGCAGGGATGGAAGCATCCCCTCCCCGGCTCACTGATGACCAAGCGATGGAGACTCCCATGTCCGATCTCAATCACAGCCTGTACGAAGATTTTCCACAACATGCCGCACGTATTCGCCAACTGAAAGAAGAAAATGAAACCTTCGCCCGGCTGGCCAGCGAATACCACAAGCTTGACCACAGCGTACGTGGTCTGGAGATGCGCAACGTTCCTACGACAGATGACAATTTTGAACAAATGAAGCGGCGCCGGGTGCAGCTTAAAGACCAGATACTGAAAATGCTGCAATAACCGGGTAGCCCGGGTCACGGGGGCTGCCTTCAAACGGTTGAACGTCCAGAGAAAAGTCGAGGACAGACGCCATCTTGCATGGCTTCTGTCCTTTTTGGGCAGGCGCTATCGCGTGGCCGCCTACTTGACCGGCCGCGGAGCATAGGCGAACACATCGGAATGCAGCTGCTCTGCACCCATGCCATGCTCTTCACAGGCATCCAGCAGCGCATACACCATGGCCGGCGAACCGCTGGCGTAGACGTGGGTATCGGCAAAGTGGTCCATGTCTTCCAGCATGGCCTGGGGCAGCAGACCGGTACGACCCACCCAGTCCGGGCTCAGCTCTGGTTCGCTCACCACCGGCACGAAGTGCACATTGGGGTATTCCCGCGCCCACTGCTCAGGCAGTGCCAGCTGATAAAGATCGGCCGCATCGCGCGCGCCCCAGTAAATGCGAATCTGGTTTTGTACCTTGCGGGCCAGCAGGTGTTCGACCATGCTCTTGATCTGGGAAAAACCGGTGCTGGCCGCCGCAAACACCAGCCTGTCATCGGCAGCCAGCGCTGCCGCACTCAGGCAGCAGACGCCCTTGGGGGCTTCGATCTCGACCGTTTTTTCCTGCTGCAGGTGAGCCATCACGGCACAGGACATCTCGCTGTCCGGCTGCAGGCGAATATGCAGCTCCAGCATGCGCTCCAGCTCAGGGGCGGAGGCGATTGAAAACGAAGCTTTTTTGCCGTTGGGCAGGCAGATATCCAGGTACTGCCCAGCCTGGAATTCCAGCGCCAGTGACGCGGTAGCCGGCAGGCGCAGCCGAACCAGATACACATCCCGGTTAAGCACCTCGACCGAGGTAATGTCACAGTTCAGTTTCTTCACTACTACTTCTCCAGGGAGTTTGAGTCCCTTTATCTTTACGCTAACGTCGGTCAACGGCACGCTGGTACAAGCCAGGGCGAATATCTCGCCCGCCGCGGCACCCGGCGGTGGCGCACACAGGTGGCGCTCTGGATAGCGCTGGTGCAGTTCCCCCTGCAACAGGCTGACCTCACAAATTTCGCAGACACCGTTGCAACAGCTGCGTCGCATGCCATACCCCAGCCGCTCCAGTGCCTGCAGCAATGTTTCACCGGGGTCCGTATCAATCACCCGGTCCGTACCCTCAAGCAGTACCCGGCGGGACTGCTCAGCCATTCAAGATACCCAGCTCATCCCAGATTGCATCGACACGGGCCTTGACCTCGTCATCCATGCGGATCGGCACACCCCACTCACGCTGCGTCTCGCCTTCCCACTTGTTAGTGGCATCCATGCCCATCTTGGAACCCAGGCCCGACACCGGCGAGGCAAAATCGAGGTAATCGATCGGTGTATTGTCGATCAGCACCGTATCCCGGGATGGATCCATGCGGGTGGTAATGGCCCAGATAACGTCGTTCCAGTCCCGCGCATTGACATCATCGTCACAGACGATCACAAACTTGGTATACATGAACTGACGCAGGAAGGACCAGACCCCCAGCATCACGCGCTTGGCGTGCCCCGGGTACTGCTTCTTCATTGTCACCACCGCCATGCGGTACGAGCAGCCTTCTGGTGGCAGGTAGAAGTCGACGATCTCCGGAAACTGCTTTTGCAGAATCGGCACAAACACCTCGTTCAAAGCCACCCCCAGAATCGCCGGCTCGTCGGGCGGACGACCCGTATAGGTGCTGTGATAGATCGGCCGGTTACGGTGAGTCACACGCTCAACGGTAAACACCGGAAAACGGTCCACCTCATTATAGTAGCCGGTGTGGTCGCCGAAGGGCCCTTCATCCGCCATCTCGTCGGGGTGAATGTAGCCCTCCAGAATGAACTCCGCACTGGCCGGAACCTGCAGATCGTTACCCAGACAGCTGATCACCTCGGTTTTGCCGCCACGCAGCAAACCGGCAAATGCATATTCGGACAGGGTATCCGGCACCGGTGTTACCGCCCCCAGAATGGTCGCTGGGTCAGCGCCCAGCGCCACCGCCACCGGGAAGGGTTTGCCGGGGTGCTGCTCCTTCCATTCACGGAAATCCAGCGCCCCGCCACGGTGGGCCAGCCAGCGCATGATCAGCTTGTTGCGGCCAATCAGCTGCTGACGGTAAATACCCAGGTTCTGACGCGACTTGTTGGGGCCGCGGGTAATCACCAGCGGCCAGGTCACCAGGGGCCCCGCATCGCCAGGCCAGCAGGTCTGAATGGGCAGCTTGTACAGGTCGACGTCATCACCTTCGATCACATGGGTCTGGCAGGGGGCGGATTTCACCACCTTGGGGCCCATGTTCAGTACCTGCTTGAAAATCGGCAGTTTTTCCCAGGCGTCTTTCATTCCCTTGGGCGGCTCAGGCTCCTTCAGCTGCGCCAGCACCTTGCCGACTTCACGCAGCGCCTCGACCGTTTCCTCCCCCATGCCCAACGCCACCCGTTGCGGCGTACCGAACAGGTTCGCCAGTACCGGGTAGTCATACCCCCTGGGATTTTCGAACAGCAATGCCGGCCCGCCCGCACGCAGCGTACGGTCGCAGATTTCAGTCATTTCGAGGTTGGGATCAATCGGCTGGGAAATGCGCTTGAGTTCACCGCGCGCTTCGAGCATCGCCATGAAATCACGCAGGTCTTTATATTTGGGTGAGGACATAATCGATAAACTTCAGTCGTTGCAGGGCGCCTGCAAATAAAGCACCGCCCGGGGCGGAATGCTTTGGGGCTGCAGCAGCACCGGTGGATAGCCTGAGGCTACAGACATCAGCCCGGCTCTTGAACGTCCCTGTAGTCGCAGGGCCAGCAAGCCCATGTACAAAAAAGGGTAAGCACAGGCTTACCCTTTTCCAGACCAGGAACAATGTTTACTGGCGTTTCATCGACAGGAAGAACTCATTGTTGGTCTTGAAGTCCTTCAGCTTGTCGATAACAAACTCGGTCGCCGCCGTATCTTCCATCGGATCCAGCAGACGACGCAGAATCCACATGCGCTGCATTTCGTCTTCGGTCGTCAGCAGATCTTCACGGCGCGTGCCCGAGCGGCGAATGTTGATCGCCGGGAACATGCGACGCTCCGCCGCCTTGCGGTCCAGGTGCACTTCGGAATTACCGGTACCCTTGAACTCTTCGTAGATCACTTCGTCCATCTTCGAGCCGGTATCAACCAGCGCGGTGGCGATGATGGTCAGGCTGCCGCCTTCCTCAATGTTGCGGGCCGCTCCGAAGAAGCGCTTGGGGCGCTCCAGGGCATGGGCATCCACACCACCGGTCAGCACCTTGCCAGACGACGGGATCACCGTGTTGTAGGCACGCGCCAGACGGGTGATGGAATCCAGCAGCACCACCACGTCTTTCTTGTGCTCGGTCAGGCGTTTGGCCTTTTCCAGCACCATCTCGGCAACCTGCACGTGACGTGACGGCGGCTCGTCGAAGGTGGAGGCAACCACTTCGCCGCGCACGGTGCGCTGCATTTCGGTTACTTCCTCGGGCCGCTCGTCGATCAGCAGTACGATCAGATGGCAGTCCGGGCTATTGCGGGTGATGCTGCTGGCAATATTTTGCAGCATCAGTGTCTTGCCCGCCTTGGGCGGCGACACGATCAGCGCACGCTGGCCTTTGCCCATGGGGCACACCAGGTCGATGATGCGGGCCGTGATATCTTCAGTACTGCCGTTGCCGATTTCCATGCGCAGACGCTGTTGCGGGAACAGCGGCGTCAGGTTTTCGAACAGAATCTTGTTCTTGGCGTTTTCCGGCCTGTCGTAGTTGATCTCATCGACTTTAAGCAACGCGAAATAACGCTCGCCATCTTTCGGCGGACGGATCTTGCCGGTAATGGTATCGCCTGTGCGAAGGTTGAAGCGGCGAATCTGACTCGGTGAAACGTAAATATCGTCAGGGCCAGCCAGGTAGGATGAATCAGCGGAACGAAGGAAGCCGAAGCCATCCTGCAGAATCTCGAGTACACCGTCGCCAGAGATATCTTCGCCGCCTTTGGAGTGTTTCTTCAGAATTGCGAAGATCACATCCTGTTTGCGAGAACGGGCAAGGTTGTCCATTCCCATTTCTTGCGCGATTTCCAGCAGCTCTGGAACGCTTTTTGTTTTCAGATCGGTTAGATTCATATGCTTTGGAGAAGGGCCACGAATGACCAAGTTAGGGTGGAAAACAGGAGAAAATCAGAGGTCGATACTAGTGACTGGGAGTCTGAAGCTTGTCAAAGGGGGCGACAAGTACCCAGCAGTCGCAGTCAATATAATGGCTTGGGTCGCGACTGTCCAGACTGAAGGGCAAGAAATATAAATCGGCGACGCCGACCCCATTTCTGCCCTTCTAATCAGAAATCAGAGGTTGGCGTCGATAAAGGCTGCCAGCTGGGACTTGGACAGGGCGCCCACCTTGGTTGCCTCAACATTGCCACCCTTGAACAGCATCAGGGTCGGAATGCCACGAATACCGAACTTCGGCGGTGTTTCGTTGTTTTCATCGATGTTGAGCTTGCAAATTTTCAGCTTGCCTTCGTAATCCTTGGCGATTTCTTCCAGTACCGGTGCAATCATCTTGCAGGGGCCACACCATTCAGCCCAGTAATCAACCAGCACCGCGTGCTCTGCTTTGAGCACTTCCTCTTCGAAAGATGCATCGGTGACGTTAACGATGTTTTCGCTCATAGGATCCATTCTCCAAACACGCGAAGTGTTCATATTATTGCTTTTGCGGAACTCCCGGGCCGAAACGCCCCTGGTAAGACAGGGCAATTATGCCGGGATATCCTCAACTGGTGCCGATGATACCATTGCGCATAAAAAAATGTGAACACTAAGCGAGGATCATGACGTTTTCAGCTACGGTAAAGCCAACCTGGCGACGGGGATAAAAACATCGACCGTCATATTATTCTGATACTCTTAGCCGCTCTTATCCAGTGGCATGGTACGCACCAGAAAGATGAACGACACGAGTCTCACCCCCGCGCCGGTAACGCCCCCAGCGCTGCTGGCGGCCATCGACCTTGGTTCCAACAGTTTTCACATGGTCGTCGCCCAGCTCGTCGACGGCGAAACCAAGCTGCAGGACGTCATGTCAGAGAAGGTACAGCTTGCCGCCGGTCTCGATGCAGACAAGGTGCTGAGCGAAGAGGCCCAGCAGCGCGGTCTGGAGTGCCTGGCCCGTTTTGCCCAGCGCGTTGCCGACCTGCCCCGCCGTTCGATCCGTATCGTTGGCACCAACGCCCTGCGCGAAGCCGTGAACAGTCGCGAGTTTCTCGAACGGGCCGAAGGCATACTGCGAAAGCCACTGGAGATCATTCCCGGACGCGAAGAAGCCAGGCTGATCTATCTGGGCGTCTGCCAGACCCGCCCACCGGAAGATGGCCTGCGCCTGGTAATAGACATTGGCGGCGGCAGCACCGAACTGGTACTGGGCGAAAAATTCCAGCCCCGGGCGCTCGAAAGCCTCGAAATGGGCTGTGTCAGCTTTACCCAGCGCTACTTTCCCGACGGCAGGATCAGCAAAGCTTCCTTCCAGAAGGCGACCTACGCGGCCCTGCGCGAACTGATGTCGATTCAGAAAGGCTACCGCCGCATCGGCTGGAGCAACTGTGTCGGCTCGTCCGGCACCATCAAGGCCATCCGCAACGCCTGCATCAGCCTGGGCCTCACTGAAGAACACATCACGGCCCGGGCGCTGGACCAGCTGCGCCAGAGGATACTCAGCTATGATCATGTTGACGACATTACCGAAGTCAAAGCCGAGCGCCGCGCCGTACTGCCGGCCGGGCTTGCCATTCTCAGCGCCGCCTTCGACTCACTGGGCATTCGCGTGATGGCCTGCTCCGAGGGTGCACTGCGGGAGGGATTGCTGTTCGAGATGGCGGGCCGGCTACAGCTCGAAGACATCCGCGAACGCAGCATCAACATGCTGAAGCGCCGCTACCATGTGGATCGCCCACAGGCCGAACGTGTCGAGCGCTGCGCGCTGCAGGCCCTGGCGCAACTGCGCGACAGCTGGGGGCTGGACGACCCCCAGCATGCCCAGATGCTGCGCTGGGCAGCACACACCCACGAAATTGGCCGGGCCATTTCCCATGCCCAGTACCACAAACACAGCGCCTACCTGCTGCAGAATTCGGACATCGCCGGCTTCACCAATCTTGATCGCCAGCAGCTGGCACTGCTGGCCCGCAGTCACCGCCGCAAGTTCCCCAAGGACGACTTCAAGCAGCTGCCCGACAGCCGGCAGCAGGCCTGCAGACGCCTGGCCGTGCTGCTGCGCCTGGCCTGCCTGCTAAATCGCAATCGCAGCCGCATCAGGCTGCCCCACCTGCAGCTGCAGGTCGATGGCAAACAGCTGCAGCTGAACTTCCCCGATGGCTGGCTCGAACAGCACCCGCTGACCCAGGCGGACCTGGAGCAGGAAGCGGAATACCTGAAAGCACTGGGTCTGACCCTGCAGGTCAACTAGCGCCGGTAGCCGTCGCTGAAGCTGAGCGCGGACACTAAAAAACCCGCCGCGGACAAACCGGGCGGGTTTTTTATTGCGCAGACTCTCGCCCTTACAGGCTCGGGCCCGCCGCAACGATGCTGTCATCAACACCGCTGAACTTGCGGAAGTTTTCAACGAACTGCCCGGCAAGGTCCTTGGCGGTGGCATCAAATGCCCCCTTGTCTGCCCAGGTTTCGCGCGGGTTCAGCAGCCCGGTATCGACGCCAGGAACGGCCTTGGGAACCGACAGGTTCAGGCCTGGCAGATGCTCGGTTTCAACATCGACCAGGGCGCCGCTCTGGATGGCCGCGATAATGCTGCGGGTCGTCGGGATGCTGAAACGCTGACCCGTACCGTAGGAACCACCGGTCCAGCCGGTATTGACCAGGTAGACCCGGGAACCGAACTCTTCGATACGCTTGATCAGCAGATCAGCGTATTCACGCGCAGGACGCGGGAAGAAAGGCGCACCAAAGCAGGTGGAGAAGGTTGACTTGATGCCGCCGCCCGAGCCCATTTCGGTAGAACCCACCAGCGCGGTATAGCCGGACAGGAAGTGATAGGCCGCCGCTTCCTTGCTCAGGATCGACACCGGCGGCAACACGCCAGTCAGGTCGCAGGTCAGGAAGATGATTGCCTGCGGCTCGTCACCCAGGTTGTGCTCGGTACGTTTTTCCACGTGCTCCAGCGGATAGGCACAGCGACCGTTTTCCGTCAGGCTGGTGTCAACGTAATCCGCCGTGCGGGCGTCATTCAGCACAACGTTCTCAACGATGGCACCAAAGCGAATGGCATCCCAGATAATGGGTTCATTCTTCTGGCTCAGGTTGATCGTCTTGGCGTAGCAGCCGCCTTCCAGGTTGAAGACCACACCCTTGCCCCAACCGTGCTCGTCGTCACCGATCAGGTAACGCTCGGGGTCCGCGGACAGGGTGGTTTTGCCGGTACCGGACAGGCCGAAGAACAGCGTGGTGCTGCCATCGTCGCCGACGTTGGCCGAGCAGTGCATCGGCAGCACGTCTTTTTCCGGCAGCAGGAAGTTCTGCACCGAGAACATGGCTTTCTTCATTTCCCCGGCGTATTCCATGCCGGCAATCAGCACCCTGCGCTTGGCAAAGTTCAGAATCACGCAGCCATCGGTATTGGTGCCGTCACGCTCAGGATCACAGCGGAAGCCTGCGACATTGAGGATCTGCCACTCTTCCTTGCCCTTGGGGTTGTAGTCCGCCGGGCGGATAAACAGGTTCTGGCCAAACAGGTTCTGCCAGGCAGTCTGGGTGGTCATTTTTACCGGCAGGTAGTGCCCCGGATCGGCGCCAACGTGCACCATCGAGACAAACTGCTCCCGATCGGCCAGATAGGCTTCAACCCGCTCCCAGAGCGCATCAAACTTGTCCGCATCGAACGGACGGTTGATGTTGCCCCATTCGACTTCATCACTCGTGCTCGGCTCTTTGACGATGAAGCGATCCAGCGGCGAGCGCCCGGTGCGCTTGCCTGTGGTCACGACCAGCGCGCCGGAGTCGGCCAGCTGACCCTCACCACGCTCAATCGCTTTTTCAACCAGCTGAGCGCGGCTCAGGTTGGTGTGTACAGTATTCTCAGTTTCTATGGTCATTACTGGATTCCCTTGGCATAGGCGCCAATAACGCTACCTGTCTAGCAGATGCTGTCGTGCAGATGAAAGACCCAATCGCGCCCCTTTCGCGGTTATAGTACTTATTTGGGGAGGCGCATTATCGCACAAAAAATAACACATTGACTATTCTATGAACGGCACCGCACCCCGGCTGGCGCGTCAGTGCAGCAGATCGGAGCGGGGAACATTGGCACTGTCCGAGAACATGCTCAGAATATCCGTTTCATCGAAGCTGTGATGTTCATTACAAAACTGACAGCTCACGCCAACAGCGCCCTCTTCTGCCACGATCGCCAGCAGCTCTTCACGGGTCATGAACTGCAGCGCATTACCGCTGCGTTCACGACTGCAATCACAATGAAAGCGTAACGGGCGCGCATCGAAAAGGCGGCAAGATTCTTCGTGAAACAGCCGATACAGCAGGGTTTCGTTGTCCAGCGTCAGCAGCTCTTCGGATTTCAGCGTAGCGCCCAACTGGCTGATATGGGACCAGTCCTCGCCCGCCGTGCCCGCCGCTGGCATGACCTGCAGCAGGAATCCCGCTGCACGCTCACCGTCCGCCACCAGATGCACCTGGGTGGGCAACTGTTCGGACTGGCTGAAGTAGCTTTCAATGCAGCGCGCCAGGGTCTCGCCCTCCAGTGAAACCACACCCTGATAGCGCCGGCCTTCGGCAGGCTCAATGGTAATCGCCAGGCGTCCGTTCACCAGCAGTTCGTTAAAGGCCTGCTCCTGCGGGATTTCACCCTCATAACGGGCAATGGCCCGCAGATCCTGCTGGTGATTGCACTCCGCCATCAGCATCTGCACCGCGCCTTCACCAGCCGCCTGCAGGATCAGGCGGCCTTCGAACTTCAGCGTCGAGCTCAGCAGGCTCACCGCCGCCAGCATTTCGCCCAGCACCGTCTGCAACAGGGGCGGATAGTCGTGCAGCTCCAGCACCTGCTGATAGCTGGACTCGAGCCCCACCAAAACACCACGAATATCAAGTTTGTCGAACAGCACAGGCTGTATCTGATCGGAATTGCTCATCAGCATCTATCTCGCAACAGGCGCCGCGCACCCAGCCTTGCACGGAATCGGGCAGGGAATAACAGTACGCAGTTAGTCAGACGTTACAACAGCGAGGGGCGAGCAGGCGGCTATTCTCAAACCTCCGGCTAGCAGCCTGACGGGCTTGACCGATCGTAGCGAGGGAATGGTCGTTTTGAGTCAGTTTTTGAGCTCTTTTGCCGCGAATAGTGGTTCTATTCAACGGAAAAGAGTAGGCAAAATGACCAAAATCGGCGTTTTCGCAGTAGATCAGTGTTAAGTCCGGCAAGCTGCTAGAGTGACCACGGGCCTCGGTGTTACCATTTCGGCGCATTTTATCACAACCGAATCGGAACCCAGCATGCACCGCGAGATCTCCATTTTTCCAGGGACCTGGAAGCTGAAACCGCTGATTACCCTGCACCTGTGTGCCGCCGCGCTGCTGCTGAGCTTCACGCTGCCGGCCACGAAGGAGCTGTGGCGCCAGCTGGACACTAGCATTTTCTACTGTCTGAACGCACTGGTCGCCCAGAGTGATGCCCAGGCGAGCTTCTGGGCCTGGATGAACGTGCGGGAGGCAGACCTGCTGCCGGGTATCCTGATTCTGCTGTCACTGACGTTCCCGGGCCTGGGTTTTAAGCGCGAACAGCTACAGCAGGCACTGGTCGGCTTCTTTGCCCTGCTGTTCATCGCCCTGGTTCTGCGCCAGCTGCTGCACGAAGTGACGGACCTGTTCCAGCTGGCGGGACTGAGCCCCTCACTGGTGCTGGAGCCGGTTTACCGCCTGAGCGAGCTGGCACCGCACATAGATGCCAAGGATGCATCCAAAGCAAGCTTCCCGGGTGATCATGCCGCCATCCTGCTGCTCTGGGCCGGCTTCATCATGCTGAGCCGCCGCAGCCTGGCCTCGGTGCTGGCCCTGCTGACCGCAGCGGCCTTTACCCTGCCGCGCATGGTCGGTGGTGCCCACTGGTTCAGCGACAACTACGTTGGTGGTCTATTTACGGCGCTGGTTGCCCTGGCCTGGGCGTTTTACAGCCCGCTATGCGCCTGGCTCGCAATCAGGCTGATGCATCTGTGCGCACCGCTGTTCGAACAGCTGGCGCGTTTGCCCGGCATCGGCCGACTACCGTTCTTTGCGGCCAATCATTCAGCCTGACGTTCCTTAAAGCTGCGAATCTGGCGCCGGTCCTTCTTGTTGAGCTGGTGGCGCGGATTCAGGCTGCTGCCGCCATTGAGCTTGCGGTCGGCCGCCAGTTTTTCACGCTTGGCAATGCTCTCGGGCGTTTCACGATAGAGCTGCTGCGCCTCGGGGGCGCCGCGGCGCTGATCGGACAGCTGCAATATTTCGATTTCCTTGATATCCATCCCCTGGCGAATCTGCAGCATGGCGCCCACTTCAACCAGCTTGCTGCACTTGCTGCGCTGGCCGTTGTAGTGCACCTTGCCACCCTCGATCATGTCCTTGGCGGTGGCCCTGGTACGGTAAAATCGTGCCGCCCAGAGCCACTTGTCGAGCCGCACCCTGTGCTCCTGGGTATCACTCATTGTGCTGGTCACCCCCTTTGAATAGTTCATCAAACTGATCGATGGCCCGGAATTCATCGATGTTGCGGGCCGGTGCCTGGCTGTCCGGCTGGACAATGGACAGCAGGTGAGCGATGCCGTAACGCTGCGCCGAACGCAGTACCGCCAGGCTGTCATCCACCAGCAGCGTGCGCGCCGGGTCAAAGGGCTCCACCGCCTGCAGTTGCGTCCAGAACTCGATATCCTCCTTGGGCAGGCGGAAATCGTGGGAACTGACAATCCCGTCGACCAGCGCATCGAGGCCGGTCAGCTGCAGCTTGATATTCAGGCTGTCCCGATGGGCATTGGTGACAATCACCGAACGCATGCCGCGCTGGCGCAGGCGCTGCAAAAAATCCTTCACCTGGGGCCGAAAACCGATGCGATCGGCGACTTCGCGCTTGAGCGCCGTAATATCGACGCCCAGCTGCTCGGACCAGTAATCCAGGCAATACCAGTTGAGCGTGCCCTGCTCCTGTGTGATACGCTGATGCAGCCACTCCCGGGCGTCTGCGGGCTCGAGCTGGCGCAGTTGCGCATAGCGCAACGGCAGATGCTCAAGCCAGAAGTAGGAATCGAAATGGAGGTCCAGCAGGGTTCCATCCATATCGAGCAGAACAGTATCGACGGCGCGCCAGTCCAGCATTTGATCGTCCGGGGTCAGGTCAGAATTCAGTTTCAGGTACGCAATCAGTATGCCCGTAAAGCCACAGATATTGAAGGTAACCAGCGTTGCACGCAGCCGCCTGTTTCATGTTGAGGCGCTGGAACTGCGCTTCTCCAACGGCGTTGAACGCAGCTATGAGCGCCTGGCCACGCGCGGTCGCGGCGCCGTTATGATCGTGCCGATTCTGGCCAATGGCGATGTGGTCCTGATCCGCGAGTACGCCGCCGGGCTCGATGAATACCCCCTCACCCTGCCCAAGGGGCTCATCGATCCGGGCGAGAACGCCGAGCAGGCTGCCCATCGCGAGTTGCAGGAAGAGGCCGGCTTTGGCAGTCGCAAACTGGAACGCTTGAAAGAGATGACCAGCGCCCCCAACTATATGGGGCACCGAATGACAGTCCTGCTGGCCCGGGATCTCTACCCCAGCCAGCTGGAAGGCGACGAACCCGAGCCCCTGGACCCGGTACACTGGCCGCTGTCCGAGCTGGAAGCCCTGGTACAGCGCGAGGACTTCAGCGAAGGGCGGGCAATCGCCGCGCTCTACATGGCGCGCACCCGGCTGGAACTGGAAGCCGGCTCAGTGTCGGCAACCGACTGAGTCCAGGCCGGCCCGAGCCTCGCGGGAACGCCCCAAAGGGCGATTGAAAAACCCTGCATCCTGTGCCATGAAAAGGCGCTTTAACGGTGTTATAGTCTCTCGTCTGTCGAACCCACGGAATCGACAAACCGAGTTTTATGCTGAACCTGTCGACCTACAAAAAAGGGAAATCTCATGAGCTTTGAACTACCACCGCTGCCTTTCGCCAAAGACGCTCTGCTGCCGCACATCTCTGCGGAAACACTGGACTTCCACCACGGCAAACACCACAACACCTATGTGGTCAAGCTGAACGGTCTGGTCCCGGGCACCGAATACGAAGGCAAGACTCTGGAAGAGGTCATCATGGCCGCTCCGGCCGGCCCTGTTTTCAACAACGCCGCGCAAATCTGGAACCACACCTTCTACTGGAACAGCCTGTCCCCCAACGGTGGCGGCGCGCCCTCAGGTGCCATCGCCGACGCGATCAACGCCAAGTGGGGCACCTTTGAAGCCTTCCAGGCCGAGTTCAACGACAAGGCCGTCAACAACTTCGGTTCCTCCTGGACCTGGCTGGTGAAGAACGCCGACGGTTCCCTGGACATCGTCAACACCAGCAACGCTGGCACGCCGATGACTTCCGGCCAGACCGCACTGCTGACCGTCGACCTGTGGGAACACGCCTACTACATCGATTACCGCAACCTGCGTCCTGACTACCTGAAAGGTTTCTGGGCCCTGGTAAACTGGGACTTCGCCAACGCCAACCTGGCAGGCTAAGCAAACCCCGATTGAAAAAAGCACCTTCGGGTGCTTTTTTTGTGCGCCGACGATACCCGCCGGCCTCAGCCGGCCTCTGTTACCGTCCGGGCAGGCGGCGCCGACAACAGCGCCTGCAGCTGGGTCCAGACGTTTTCAAGCATTCTGGGCTGGGCCGCGCTATTGGGATGCAGACCATCGTCCTGCATCAGGCTGCGGTCCAGCGCCACACCTTCCATCAGAAAGGGAACTCGTGCGACCTGTTCGGACTCAGACAACTCTGCGAAGATAGAATAGAAACCCTCACTGTAGCGAGGACCATAGTTGGGCGGCAAACGGATTCCCAGCAGTAACACCCGCGCGCCGGCCTCCTGCCCCAGGCTGATCAGCCGGCTCAGGTTCTGCCGAATGACGGGCAGGGGCGTGCCCCGCAGGCCATCATTGGCGCCCAGCTCCAGGATCAGGATATCCGGTTCATGCTGCTCCAGCAGCGCCGGCAGACGGGTAATGCCACCCTGGGTCGTTTCACCGCCAATGCTGGCGTTGACGACCGCCACACCGGCGGACTGCTGTTCGATACGCTGGCGCATCAGGGCCACCCAGCCCTGCTCCACCGGCATGCCGTAGGCCGCGGACAGACTGTCTCCCAGAACCAGAATGGATTGTGCGGCCCCGATACCGGGTATCAATAACACGCAGACAAACAGCAGCAGGCGGAACATGGACTCTCCAGAATCATCAGATCAAGTTGTCGTTTCGGCTCACACGGTCAGCAAAAAATTCCACACCCAAAGCGGCGAACTGCAACTGTTCGAAAACCTTAACCTTGAGGTTCGCCGCGGTGAAAGTGTTGCCATTATTGGCCCGTCCGGCGCGGGCAAGTCAACCCTGCTGAGCATGCTGGCCGGGCTGGATCAGCCGACAGCCGGCATTATCCGGCTGGCCAGCAAGAATCTGGCCGAGCTCGACGAGACCGCCCGTGCCCGCCTGCGCGCCCGCTCGGTCAGTTTCGTGTTTCAGTCATTTCACCTGCTGCCGGAGCTCAGTGCGCTGGACAACGTGCGCCTGCCGCTGGAAATCCGCGGCGAAACCGACAGCGAGCAGCAGGCCCGGCACTGGCTGGCCCAGGTGGGACTGGCGAGCCGGGCCGAGCACCTGCCGGGACAGCTGTCCGGCGGCGAGCAACAGCGCGTCGCCATTGCCCGCGCCTTCGCCACCCGGCCCGCTATTCTTTTTGCCGATGAGCCCACCGGCAACCTGGATAGCGAAACCGGCGCCAGCATCGTCGAGCAGTTGTTTGGACTCAATGCCCAGCAACATACCACCCTGATCCTGATTACCCATGACAGCCAGCTGGCAAGTCGCTGCTCGCGCCGCCTGCAGTTACGCCAGGGTCAGCTACTGGAGGCCCTGCAATGAGCCGGGCTGTTTTTCGCCTCGCCCGGCAGCAGGCCGGCAGTAGCCTGCGCAGCCCGGAATGGCGTGCCCTGCTGGCAGCCCTGCTGGTGGCCATCACACTGATTTCGCTACTGACCCAGCTGGGCGACCGGCTGGAACAAAGCCTCAGCCGACGTACCGCCGAGCTACTGGGAGCCGACCTGGTACTGCGCGCCGAAGCACCGGTGGCACTGTCAGCACAGGGAGATATTCGCAGCAGCCAGGTGGCACAGTTCCCTACCATGCTCGAAGCCGGCGACGAAATGATGCTGGTGTCGGTGCGGGCTGTCACCGACCCCTACCCGCTGCGAGGCGCTATCGTCACGGAGCCTGCGCAGCACCCGGGCATCCCCGAGCCCGGCACCGCCTGGGCGGAGCCACGCATATTCGAAATGCTGCAGCTGCAACCCGGCGATACCGTACAGCTGGGCTACAGCACGTTTCGCCTCAGCCATCGCTTGATCAGCTCGCCGGACCGGGGCAGCGGCTTTCGCAGCTTCAGCCCCGGGCTCATCATGCGGGCCGATGCGCTGGATGCCACCGGCGTAATCGCACCGGGTAGCCGGGTGCAATACCGCCAGCTGTTTGCCGGGCCTGCCGAGGCAGTCGCAGTACTGGAAGAACAGCTGCGGGCGAACCTGGGGCCCGACGAGCGACTCTTTTCGCTGCAGGCGGATCAACCCATGACCGGGCGGGCGCTGCGCAACGCCGAACTCTACCTGCGCCTCAGCGCCCTGTTTGCACTGCTGCTCGGAGCCCTGACTATTACCCTGAGCCTGCGCCGCTACAATGCCGCGCAGCATTCCCGGGCCGCGTTGCTGCTGAGCCTGGGGCTGGAAAGCCGCCAGCTACTGCTGCTCTATGGCTACCAGCTGCTGTTTGGCTGGATGCTCTGCGCCCTGCTCGGCACGGCCCTGGGCTTTGGGCTGCAGCACCTGCTGGTGCAGCTGCTCGGTGACCTGCTGCCACAGCCCGTGCCCCAGGCGGGCGTCGGTGCCATGGCCAGTGGTGCCCTGATCGGCCTGCTGTTGCTGACGACTCTGGGACTGCCGGCCTTTTATCGCCTGAGCCAGGTTTCGGTGGTCGCGCTCTTTCGTGAAACCAGCCTGCCCACGGGGCTGCGCCCGCGCCTGTTCCAGCTGCTGGGGCTGGTCATGCTGGCGGCACTGATGGGCCTTTACATCGAGTCCTTTACCCTGGCCCTGATGCTGCTCGGCGCCCTGACCCTCAGCGGCCTGGCGGTCGGCTGGCTCGCCCAGACGTTGCTGCAACGCCTGGCCGCGGGCTTGCGCCACCGCATGCGCCTTGGCAGCCTGCTGATCCTGCGTATCCGCCAGCAACGCAAGTGGCACCGCCTGCAGGCCGCCACCATGACACTGCTGCTGACCCTGCTGGCGACCCTGATCATTGCCCGCGGCGACATGCTGCAACAGTGGCGTACCCAGTTCCCGCCGGATACGCCCAACTACTTCCTGATCAATATCCAGCCCTGGGAAAAGGAGCCGCTGGACCAGCTGTTCGCCGACAATGAACTGAGCCCGGCCCTGTACCCCATGATCCGCGGTCGCATCAGCAGCCTGAACGGTGCCCCCCTGGCCGAAGCACCGCTGACGGAGGAGCAACGCCGACACAATGCGCTGCGACGCGAGCTGAACCTGACCTGGGCCGAACAGATGCCCACCAACAACAGTCTGCTCAGTGGCAGCTGGTGGCAGGGCACGCCATCCGAACCACAGATTTCGGTGGAACAGGACCTGGCCGAGGCCCTGGGAATCAGCACTGGCGACAGTCTCGGTTTCCAGATCGGCAGCCAGCTGCTCGAGGCACGGGTCAGCAATATTCGTGCAGTACAGTGGGAGTCATTCACACCCAACTTCTACGTGATTTTTTCGCCCGGCGCGCTGGACAACCTGCCGGCGACCTTTATCACCGCCCTGCGGCTGGAGGACGACCAGCGCACGCTTGCCCGCACGCTGTTACAGCAGTTTCCGACCCTGACCCTGATCGACATCGATCAACTGCTCAACCAGGCCCAGGCACTGATCGAAAAGCTGGTGGACAGTTCCAGCATGATCCTGCTGCTGACACTGTTCGCCGGCCTTTTGCTGCTGGTGGTCACGCTGATGCAGGAACTGGAACGACGCCGCTATGAAAGCGCCCTGTTGCAGACATTGGGTGCCACGCCAGCCCAGAGTCGCCAGCTCGACCTGCTCGAACTGCTCTGGCTCGGCCTGATTTGTGGCGCTCTGGCGGCCCTGGCCTGCGAAGCCATTCTCTGGCTGATTCATGCCCGGGTGCTGCAGATTCCCCTGACGCTGCATCCGCTGAACTGGCTGGTGCTGCCTCCGCTGTCGGCGCTGCTTTTTACCGGCATAGGTGCGCTGATTCGAAAACCGCTGGACCAGGCGCGCTGCTACAGCCTGCTCAAGGCCAGCTGACGGGCTGCGGGCGAACTATAAAGGCTGCTATTTTATTGGTAGAATCGCCGCAAATTGGCGTTCAAAACTTTAACAAACAGGAACTCGACATGGCACATCACGACGAAAACTTCCGTGATACTGCCGGCTACGGCTGGCTTTTCATCAACCTGCTGGCGATGCTGTGGATCACCATGCCGGTGAGCATTGCGCTGGTGAAGATCGTACAGTGGTAGGAGCGCTGCGCCAGCGGCCAGCAGGCGCTTGACGTGCCACAGCTGCGCATCGGCGATATCGCCAAAGGATCGGGCCTGAGCGTCGAAACCATCCGGTATTACGAACGCCGCGGCCTGATCAGTCCCCTCGGGCGCCTGCCCTCGGGCTACCGCTGCTATGACGAGCATACCCTCGAACGCCTGCACTTTGTCGTGCGCTGCAAGTCGCTCGGGTTCAGCCTGGATGAAATTCAGGAACTGCTGCAGCTCGACCCCAATGCGGAGTCGGCGCAGGTAAAGCAGAAAGTTGAACTGCGCATTGCGCAGATCGAAGAAAAAATCACGCAGTTGCGCGAACTGCAGCTCTCGCTGCATCAGCTGTCCGAACTGTGCTCCGGCGAGGGGCCCGTTTCAGACTGTCCAATCATCGACACCCTCAGGCACTAAGCGGCCCCGCCGCCTCCCGCCCCCGGGAAGCAGCAGATCGGATCTGGCTTACTGCGCCTTGATGGTCTCGACGCCCTCGCGGGTCCCCATCAGCACGACATCCGCGCCACGGCGGGCAAAGAGCCCGTTGGTGACCACACCGACGATGTTGTTGAGCTCGGCTTCAAATGCCCTGGGCTCACGAATTTCCAGGTTGTAGACATCCAGAATCAGGTTGCCGTTGTCGGTGACAAAGCCTTCGCGCAGTTCCGGCTGCCCCCCCAGGCGCACCAGCTCCCGAGCGACCAGGGAGCGCGCCATGGGAATCACTTCCACCGGCAGCGGGAAGGCGCCAAGAACCGGCACCTGCTTGGAGGCGTCCACGATGCAGACGAATTCCTTCGAGGCCGCCGCGACGATTTTCTCCCGCGTCAGCGCACCACCGCCTCCCTTGACCAGGCTCAGGCCGGCGTCAAACTCGTCGGCGCCATCAACATAGGTATCAAGCCCCGCCACTGCGTTCAGGTCATACACCGGAATACCATGAGCGCGCAGCCGTTCGGCGGTCGCCTCGGAGCTGGCCACCGCGGCCTCGAACTGGTGCTTGATGGTCGCCAGCTCGTCAATAAAGAAGTTGGCCGTGGAACCGGTGCCCACGCCGACGATGGAATCGTCTTTCAAACCGCCCTTGATATAATCCAGAGCCGCCCGCGCTACAGCCTGCTTCATTTCATCCTGCGTCATCACACTTGAACCCGTATGCTAGTAAGGCGACAAATTATACGCCCTGTGCCGGCGCGCTTGTAGACGAAAGCGGTGTCAGCTTATACCATTTCCTGCTCTTTGCGGCCGCGACCCGCGCCGCCAGACCTAACTTATGGCACTGCATTCCCATGGCTCATCGATATATCAAGAAGATTCTGGAGGCGCGTGTCTATGACGTAGCCATCGAGACCCCGCTGGATTACGCCCGCAGCCTGTCCGAACGGCTGGACAACCGGGTACTCCTCAAGCGCGAAGACCTGCAGCCGGTCTTCTCGTTCAAGCTGCGCGGCGCCTATAACAAGATGGCCCAGCTCAGCACTGAAGAAAAGGCCAAGGGCGTGGTCACGGCCTCCGCAGGCAACCACGCCCAGGGGCTGGCCTACTCGGCGCGCCACATGAACGTCAAGGCCACCATCGTCATGCCCAAGACCACGCCGGACATCAAGGTCAGCAACGTCAAGGCAATGGGCGGCAAGGTCGTGTTGCACGGCGATACCTTTGAGGAAGCCAAGGCCCATGCCGAACGCCTGGTCGATGAAAAGGGGCTGGTTTATGTACCGCCCTACGATGACCCCGATGTTATCGCCGGTCAGGGCACCATTGGCATGGAACTGCTGCACCAGGAAAGCGGCCCGATCGATGCCGTCTTCGTCCCGGTAGGCGGTGGTGGCCTGATCGCCGGCATCGCAGTCTATATCAAGTACCTGCGCCCGGATGTGAAGGTCATCGGCGTCGAGTCCGAAGACTCCGCCTGCCTGCACGCGGCGCTGGCTGCCGATGATCGGGTCAAGCTGTCACAGGTGGGGATCTTTGCCGAAGGCGTGGCCGTGGCCCAGATCGGCCAGCACACCTTCGACCTGGCACGGCAGTATGTCGATGAAGTCATCACCGTGACCACCGATGAAATCTGCGCCGCCATCAAGGATATCTTCGATGATACCCGCTCGATCTGCGAGCCGTCCGGCGCCCTGGGCGTGGCCGGCCTGAAGAAATATGTCGCCCGGGAGCAATGCAGCGAACGTACCCTGATCGCCATCGACTCCGGCGCCAACGTCAACTTCGACCGCCTGCGCCATATCGCCGAGCGTTCGGAGGTCGGTGAAAAGCGCGAAGCCATCATCGCCGCCCGCATACCGGAGCGCCCCGGCAGCTTCCGCAAGTTCTGCGCGGCGCTCGGCAAACGCAACATCACCGAGTTCAACTACCGCTACAGCGATGACAAGGAGGCCATCGTCTTTGCCGGCATCCAGACCAGCGCCGAGGGGCCTGGCCGCGCCGCCCTGCTGAGCGAACTGCAGGAGCACCTGGAAGAAGTCATCGACCTGACCGACAACGAGATGGCCAAGCTGCACATCCGTTACATGGTGGGCGGACATGCCCCGGCAAACGTGAGCAACGAAGTGGTGTTTCGATTCGAATTTCCGGAACGCCCCGGCGCACTGATGAAGTTCCTCAGCAAGCTGGGCGGGCGCTGGAACATTTCCATGTTCCACTACCGCAACCACGGCGCCGCCTACGGTCGGGTACTGGTGGGCATGCAGGTGCCTGCCAGCGAGCACGAACAGGTCAAGGCATTCCTGACCGAGATCGGCTACAACTACTGGGATGAAACCGACAACACCGCGTACCGCCTGTTTCTGGGCTAGACGCCATCCGCTGGCGGCCAGGCGCTGCCGGCTCCAAAAACAGAAAAGCCCCGGCGGTTTGCACCGCCGGGGCTTTTTCATGGGCTGACTGAACGCCCTTACTTGACCAGCTTGGAGATGTCGGCGGTTGCCGCTTCGCGAGCCTGGGTGGCCAGGCCGCTGAAGGCTTCGCCCTGGGCCTTGATCATCTCGAACAGCGCCTTGCTGGAGTCCAGATTGAACGCCACCAGGTCTTGGGGCGATTTCAGTTTCTGAGCCTTGTCGGCATTGGCTTTGAAGAATGCAGCCAGCTCTTCGCCGTTCTTCTTCTGCAGCTCGATGGACTGACTGATGGTGCTGGTCTGGAGTTCAACCAGAGACTGCACGGTTTCAAAAGCTGTCTTGATAGTCGCGTTGGCACTCATGATATCGATCCTCTTCAGTTAAATTGTGCACTGCACAATAATGCTGATTATACCCATCCAATGCGGACTGACAACATTTTTGTGCAGCGCACAATAAAAATTTCAACAAGCGCCCGTCCATCCGCCCAGCCACGCCGAAACAGCCCGCCGTCCCCTCGCGCCAGAGCCAGGACTACAATGCAAAAAGGCCCCGAAGACATGCGTCTTCGGGGCCTTTCTAGAGGTGTGTGGCCTGACTCTGCCAGGCAGCGTCAGGTCACTACCCCGGAATACTTCTGTGGCAGCTTACTTGGACAGCTTGCTGAACTCGGAAGTCGCGGATTCACGCGCTTCGTTGGCGATAGCGGTGAAAGCTTCGCCCTGGCCTTTCAGCAGCTCGAACAGTGCCTTGTTGGTATCAACATTGAACTTGATCACGTCTTCAGGTGATTTCAGTTCTTTGGCTTTTTCAACTTCGACCTTGAAGAAAGCAGCCAGCTCTTCACCGGTTTTTTTCTGCTGTTCAACAGATTTGGTGATAGCGGCAACCTGGATGTTCATCAGGTTCTGCATGGCTTCAAAAGGCTTCTGGAAATCTACGGACATGGTCATTGCTCTCTTCTCCAAGTTGTTGTGCACCGCACAATTAAATCCATTATAGAGCGAACGTGGCCAGGATCAAGCATTTTTTTGTGCAGTGCACAAAAGCATTCCCGCCGACCTTGTTACAGTCTGACACCCAGTCTTTGCCGTTTTATGAACGCCGCGCGTCAGGGCGTTTCAGGCGAGTGCCTGAAGTCCCGGCCAAAAAACGCCTGCAACGTAAAGATGCTCAATGAAACCATCCCCCAGACCAGCCCCAGTACGACGCCCGCATCAACAATGCCACGCCAGGGCTGGGCCAGCAGGTGCACCAGCTGTACCAGCAGGATGATGCCCAGGGTCAGACAGATGGTGATGATCTGGCGCTTGCGCTGGGCATGAAAGAAGCCCATGCAGAACAGCGGTGCCAGCAACAGGCGCAGCGGCGTGACGTGCTGCGACAGGTAATGAATGCGAGCAGCCACCCGGGGCGAAAAGCCGCACTGAAAGCCCCGGTAGCCTTCCGAAAAGCCCATGAATATGAGACTGAACACCAGCGCTGCCCAGTGGTACCCGCTCAGCGGCTGACTGAACATCTGCCAGCTGATCTGTCCCAGGCGATAAATGGCACTGCCGAACAGCAGCGCGATGCCGCCAAACCCCCAAATTGCCGCAAGAAAACCTAGCACTGCCTTGCCCTGACTGAGTTACGAGAGGCAGCCATTATAGCCTTCTGGCAGGCATTGGCCATCCTTCCAAGGCAGCCTCCAGCGTGCGACACCCACTAAAAAAGCCACCTGCACAGGCAGGTGGCTTTCGGGGCGATCAGCAGGCCTTAGGGGCTGCGCTACTTGGTGATAATCTCCGGCCCCATGATGCTGTAGGGCAGGAACGTCGACAGCCAGGGGATGTAGGTCACAAGGATCAGGAACACGAACAGCACGGCCACAAACGGCATCGCCGCCTTGACCACCCGCGTCAGACTCATGCCCGTTATGCCCGACGTCACGAACAGGTTCAGCCCGATGGGGGGCGTGATCATGCCGATCTCCATGTTCACCACCATAATGATCCCCAGGTGAATCGGGTCAACACCCAGCGCCATGGCAATGGGGAATACCACTGGCGCGACGATCACCAGCAAACCGGAGGGCTCCATGAACTGGCCACCAATGAGCAGCAGCACGTTGACCGCGATCAGGAAGGTAAACCAGTTGAAGCCCGCATCCAGCATCCACTCGGTCACCATCTGCGGAATCCGTTCGGACGACAGCGTATGGGCGAACAGCAGCGCGTTGGCAATGATGAACATCAGCATCACCGTGGTTTTGGTGCCTTCCAGAATCACCTTGCGGCTTTCCCCTCCGACGATGGCCGGGAAGAAGCTGCGCCCGATGGCGACCAGGTTGCGGCGCCAGATCGGCAGACTGGACACCAGGCAGCGCACCAGGGGCGCGCCCAGGTGCTTGCCGCGCTTGTGGATATAGAACAGCGCGATCACCAGGCTCATGCCCAGGCCCCAGACGGCACGTTCACCGGCGGTGATCGATTCGTTCTGGGCGGTTGCAAAGAACGACATGATCATCCAGACAAGGAAGAAGGAGACGCCGTACACACTGCCATTAAAGCCCACCCGTGCCACATCGGTATCACTGTCAGAGACCCAGGGCATCTCTTTGAGCGGTCCCATGTCACGGTAGACAAAGAGCGCGATCAGCATGGCATAGACCGCTGCCACCACGGCCGCTTCCGTCGGCGTAAAGACACCGCCGTAGATGCCGCCCATGATGATCACGATCAGGAACAGACCCCAGCCCGCTTCCTTGCCGCCGCGTACAATCTCGCCAAAGCCTTTCCAGGGCTCGGCCGGCAGGTTCTTGATACGCGCCACCACATAGATGGCCAGCATCAGCATAAAGCCGGCCATCAGCCCCGGAATCACGCCCGCCAGGAACATGCGCCCGACGGACACATCCGTCGCAGCGGAATAGACCACCATGACGATGGACGGCGGAATCAGGATACCCAGGGTACCGGCGTTGGCGATAACCCCGGAGGCGAAGTCCTTGGAGTATCCCACCTGGCACATGCCAGCGATGGCAATGCTGCCGATGGCCACCACCGTGGCCGGCGAGGAGCCCGACAGCGCGGCAAACATCATGCACGCCAGGACCGACGCCATGGCCAGGCCGCCACGAAAGTGTCCGACACTGGCGATGGCAAAATTGATCAGGCGCTTGGCCACCCCCCCGGTGGACATGAAGGCCGAGGCCAGAATGAAGAACGGGATGGCCAGCAACGTATAGTGCTGGCCGACGCCAAACAGCGATATGGCCACCGAGGACAGTGAATCACTGGAAAAGAAGGTGATAAACAGGATCGAAGACAATCCCAGCGAGATACCGACCGGCAGGCCCAGAAACAGCAGGCCCAGCACCATCACAAACAGAATTATTGCATCCACGACAGGCGTCCCTCAGTCAGTCTTTCAGTATGTTCAAGTTTTCTTCCACCAGGTCCTTCGCTTCATGCCCGCTGATCAGCATGGGTCGCTTGTCCCGCCAGATATCGATGAACGCCTGCAAGGAACGGTAAATCAGCAGCGCCAGGCTGATCGGCAATATGACCAGCACCAGCCAGCGGTGTACACGCGGCTGAAAGCCAAAGGCTTCCTGCATGAAGGCGGGGTAACGCAGCTCTTCCACGCCAATGCCAATCTTGTACATCTTGGCCCAGTACTCGATAGCCCCGCCGCGCACATCCACGCCCAGCATGGCCAGCCAGGTGGAGTCGAGCAGGATCAGGCCGTACATCAGGGTGGCGAAGGCACCGAACAGCGACAGCGCCTTGCACACTTTGTGCGGCACGGCATTGAGCACGATATCCACCCCCAGGTGAATGCCGGTCTTGATGCCATAGCTCATGCCCAGCAGGATCAGCCACGAAAAGCCCAGCGTGTTGAACTCAAGCGCGGCAGACCAGCCGGTATTGAAACCGTAGCGAGCGATGACCTGGCCGAACGACACCAGCATGATCGAGCTGATCACCAGCACCAGCAGGTTTTCTTCGGCCTTGGCCATCGTGGAGGGAAACAGCTTCTCCAGAATCCAGAGGATAATGATGAAGACCAGTAGATATAAGTGCGGCCAGTAGTCCATAAGAGACACCATTCAGGGATCAGGCCGTGGCCAGCCTGGAACGAATTAAAGGAAACAGACATGGGGGCAGCAACAGCTGCGAGCTCCGACTCAACGGAGCAGGCGGGCTTTCGCCCTGCAAAGAAGGCCCGGACCCGGCATCAGTCGCTGATGCCGGGCGCAGCCATCAGGAGCCGGCTGCGGCCTTGATCAGATCAGCACCGATTTCGCCTTCAAACTGATCCCAGACCGGCTTCATGGTATCGACCCACTTCTGACGCTGATCCGCGTCCAGGGTATTGATCTTGCCACCGGCTTCCAGAATGTTGGCACGGTTGGCCGCTTCAGCCGCCTTAACGTCTTCGTTCGCCGCCTGGGTCACCTCATCGGCGATGGCGAGAAACTGAGTGCGTACATCGGGCTCCAGCCCATCCAGGAACTCGGACGAGGTCATGAACAGGTAGGCCAGCAGCTGATGGTTGGTTTCGGTCACGCTGTCCTGCACTTCGAAGAATTTCTGGGTATAGATGTTGGACCAGGTGTTTTCCTGGCCATCCACCACACCGGTCTGCAGGGCACCGTAAACCTCGGCAAAGGCCATCGGCTGCGGCGACGCGCCCATGGCTTCGATCATGGCCTTGGCCACATCGGAGGTCTGCACGCGGAACTTCATGCCCTGGGCGTCCGCCGGGGCAATCAGCGGCTTGTTGGCCGAGAAGTACTTCATGCCGGACATCCAGTAGCCCAGGCCGACAAAGCCGACATCCTGCATTTCGTTCAGCAAACCCTTGCCAGATTCAGACTGGGTGAAGCGAATGGCAGCGTCCATGTCCTTGAAAATAAACGGCAGGTCGAAAACACCGTACTTGGAGCTGTAGGAGCCGAACTTGGACAGCGAGGGCGCCAGAATCTGCACGTCTCCGAGCAGCAGGGCTTCGAGTTCCTTGCTGTCGCCAAACAGCGTGGAGTTCGGGAACACCTCAACGCACATCACGCCGTTCATTTCGTCGTTAACGCGCTGGGCAAAGTTATTGGCTGCAACCACCTTGGGGTGTGTGGTTCCGCCGGTCACATGACTCAGCTTGGCAACAATCTCGCCGCTCTCGCAGGCGGCGAATGCCGTAGTAGCAGATATAGACAGCGCCAGCGCAGACAGCGCCAGCGCAGACAGGGCCAGAGTGAGGTTTTTCATATTATTGTGTCTCCATCAAGGGTGTGTGTCTGTGGCTCCTGTGCCAAGGGCAGCATCCGGCCACAGACGTTTACAGCACAAACAGATAAGCATGTAGCGTGCCAACACCCAAAAAAACCCATAGAAGCAAGGCGCGCCGCGCTCATAAGCCTTGTTTAGGGTAGCAGCGAAATGGAAAAACAGCGGGAAATGACGGATATCCACCCATAAAAACCACACCGATAGGCGGAGAACCACCCATTTGCAATGCGGCCCTGCCCAGGCAGCGCAAACGCCCGCCACGGGCCGGTGATACCGCTAAAGGGGCCTGTTGCCAAAGTCGTCAGCAGCACACGGCAGCGTCGACAGCCATGGCGCCGACAGTGGAGGCGAAATTCAGCCCAGCGGCCAGAGCGCAAGGGGAGTTCTGCCCAGGTGCGAGGGGGCCTGTGAGCGGATGAGGCTGAAGATGTGCCATCAACAGGGAGGCGTCGCGGGCGTGCCTGGCGGATATCCCCCCAAACCGCCACAGGAGGCGTTTTACTTGAAGTCGCTCTTGTCCAGGCCGTACTTTTTCATCTTGTCGTAGAGCGTCTTGCGCGGCAAACCGAGAAACTCCAGCGTGTCCCTGATGGAGCCACCGCTGCGCGACAGCGCCGCCTGGATCAGCATTTTTTCAAAACGCTCCACCTGGTCCGGCAGCGAGGTCGTGGCCCCGCCATCGCTGTCGGTAATCAGGCGGTCATCAAAATCAAAACTGCCGGACTCACCGAGCAGCACGTAGCGTTCGGCCAGGTTGCGCAGTTCACGCACATTACCGGGCCAGTCGTGCAGCATCAGGCTGTGCAAGCGTTCGGCCGACAGCGTGGGTATCTCGCGGTTGTACTGCGCCGAGGCGATGAGGGCGAAATGCTGAAACAGCAAACCGATATCCTCGCGCCGCTCGCGCAATGGCGGTATGTCGAGTCTTACCACATTGAGCCGGTAATACAGGTCTTCACGGAACTCGCCCCGGGCCGCCAGCGCCTTGAGGTCGGTTTTGCTGGCGGCGATTACCCGCAGGTCCAGCGCGATCAGCTCATTGGAGCCCAGCCGTTCGATGGCGCGCTCCTCCAGTACCCGCAAAAGCTTGATCTGCAGCGCCAGTGGCATGCTCTCTATTTCGTCAAGAAACAAGGTGCCGCCATTGGCGTGTTCGAACTTGCCGATACGCCGGCTTCGGGCATCGGTGAAGGCGCCCTTTTCATGCCCGAACAGCTCGGACTCGATCAGGTTTTCCGGTACGGCACCGCAGTTGATGGCGACGAAATTGTGCTCGCGTCGCGCGCTGTGCTCATGGATATAACGCGCCATCAGGTCCTTGCCCGACCCGGTTTCCGCCTGGATCATGATGTCGGCGGGTGCATCGGCGATGCTGTGCAGCAGGCGGCGCAGCTGTTTAATCGCCGGGGCATTGCCCAGCAAGCGCGGCCCCGGCGCACTCTGGGCTTCCAGCTCCAGCGTCAGGCGCCGGTTCTCTATGGTCAGGGCCCGCTTTTCCATGGCCCGGCGCACCACATCCAGCAGCAGGTCAGCGGCAAAGGGTTTCTCGATAAAGTCGTAGGCACCGGCCCGCATGGCGGCCACCGCCATCGAGATGTCGCCGTGGCCGGTAATCAGGATCATGGGCAGATCCGCATCTATGGCCCGCACCCGCTCCAGCAGTTCGAGCCCGTCCATGCCGGGCATGTTGATATCGGAAATCAGCACGCCGTTCCAGTCGTCACTGAGCAGCTCCAGCACCCGCTCGCCGCGCTCCAGGGTCGTTACGTCGTAACCGGCCAGCTCCAGCGTCTGGCCGGCCGCCAGACGAATATGCTTCTCGTCATCCACCAGAATAACGGGGCGATCCTGGGTGGTATCCTTTGTCGGCATGGTCAAGGTGATCCGTTCATCAGAAGCCCAGTCGGGCTATTCGGTAATGGAGGGCTGGGCGACGGCGCGCAACACCAGCGTAAAACAGGCACCACCATCGGGGTGATTACTGGCCTGCAGCTGGCCACCGAGGCTTTCCACAATACGATGGGAAATGGACAAACCCAGCCCCAGCCCCTGGCCGGCTTTCTTGGTGGTAAAAAACGGCTCGAACAGGTGCTCCAGGTATTCCGGGGAAATACCGGGGCCACTGTCCCGCACGCTCAGCCGAACGACTTCATCACTGCATTCCAGGTCAATATCGATGCGCCCGTCAGGCTGGTCTTCCAGTGCCTGCATGGCATTGCCCAGCAGGTTCACCAGTACCTGTTCCAGGCGCAGGGTATCCCCCAGAACATAGACATTTCCCAGTCCCGGCGGCCAGTGAATACTTACTGACTGCCGATCCAGCCGACCGTACAGGATCGACAAGGCACCATCGCGGACCGCCTTCAGGCAGACCGGTTCCGGTGCCCCGCTGCTGACCCGGGCAAACTCTTTCAGCGGATGGATGATCTTGGCCATGCGCTCGGTCAGCTGGGAAATCTCTTCAAGATTGGCCTCGGCCCGCTCCGCTCGCCCGCGCTGCAGAAAGACACGGCCATTGTCGGCATAGCTGCGAATCGCGGTGAGCGGCTGGTTCAGCTCATGATTGATCCCGGCGGACATCTGCCCGAGCACCGCCAGCTTGGCTGTCTGGATCAACTCGTTCTGGGTCTGCTGGTGCTGGCCGATCTCCCGCTGCAAGCGCGCATTGGCCAGGGTGAGGTCCTGGGTACGCTGCTCCACCCGGCTTTCAAGCAGCAGCTGCGCCCGCTGCAGCTGTGTCTCCTGCTGCTTGCGCTCGGTAATATCATGGATGGTCACGATAAAGTGATGTTCACCGTTGGCCGCCATGCGGCCTATCGTCAGTTCAATCGGAAACAGCGAACCATCCGCACGCCGTGCCGCTGCCTCGATATGCAACTCCTGCGTGCTATCACCCGGTGCCGCTGTGATGTGCTGCCAACAGACGGGCCTGTCGGGGCGGGCCAGCAACTTGCTGAAATAGTCGCCACGAATATCCGCTTCGAGGTAATGGAACAGTTTCTCGGCCGTGGGATTGCAGGACTCGATACGTCCCTGGCCATCCAGGGTAATCAGCCCGGCCTGGGTATTGTCGATAATGGCCCGGATGCGGGCGTCGTTTTCCTCCAGCGCATGCAGTTCACGCTGTCGGAAGAGCGCACGCTCCTGCTTGATACGGCCGCGAGCCAAAATGAACAGCACCAGCAACAGCAGCGCGAAGTAGACAATGGCGCTCAGCAGCAGGGCGCGAAATACCCGCTGCTCAACCGGCTTCATGCTGGCCAGCACCGCCACACTGAGCCCGCTGTTGGGCACCGGGCTGCTCTGCAGCAGGTAGTGCCGTGTGCGCACGCCATCCAGACTGGGGTTGTCCTTGCGCGAGCCTTCCACCAGCGTGATCAGCTGACTGCCATCGGGGCCCTGGTCGCGCCACAGGATATCCAGCGAGGTCAGCGGCTCGGTGCCGTAGCGCAGGCTGTCGACGATGCGGGACAGATCCTGCTGCGCCAAAGGCTTGAGCGTGCGGAATTTCCAGTCAGGCCGGGTGGATATCACGATGATGCCATCTTCATCGGTTACCAGGATATCCAGCAGCGGATCGTTCCAGTCGCCCTCGATATCATTGAGGTCGATCTTGACGACGATGACGCCGCCAACCCGGCCGCCGATGCGTACCGGGTAGGAATAGAAGTATCCGCGCTTGTTTGATGTCGTGCCCAGCGCAAAATAACGCCCGGCCTTCCCCGCCATGGCCTGCGTGTAGTAGGGCCTGAAGGAAAAGTTCTGGCCGATAAAGGTTTTGTCCTGCCACCAGTTACTCGCCGCTATCGTTTCGCCCGCAGCATTCATCAGATAGGCATCGGTGGTACCGATGGTACTGTTGACCCGCTCCAGGTACAGGTTCGCCCGCATGCGCGCATCGGCGTCATTCTCGTGCAGCAGCGCATTGAGCAGCTCGGAGTGAGAGGCCAGCAACTGGGGCAGATCCTTGTAGCGATCCAGTTTCTGCTGCAGGCTCAGGATATAGCGATTCATGTCCGCGGCACTGCGCAGCTTGACATCCTCCAGTGCCTGCTGACGCACCAGTACCGAGACCTGCGCCATCAGAAACAGGAACAGCAGCAACAGCAGTATCACTGCAACCGGACGCGTCGCCCGTACAGTGGAAATCGATGTCTGGGAAGCACGTTGAGTATCGTTCATAGTCAGGCCACATTATGCGCCGGCCGACATGAACTTGAAATAGCACCGCCACGCCCTTACTGTGTGCCTGAGTTCCGCTGACCAAGACACCCTTCAGTGTGCGGCACGCACTGCCCGATCGTTCAACTCCAGCCCTTGCCTCACCACGGCCAGGCGACCTGGCAAGAGATTCGCCATGCAGATTGAAAAGCTCATTGCCAGCGAGCTGAACGCTCGCACCGAACAGGTCCAGGCCGCCATACGGCTGCTCGACGAAGGCGCGTCCGTGCCCTTTATTTCCCGTTACCGCAAGGAACTCACCGGGGCGCTGGACGACACCCAGTTGCGTACTCTCGAACAGCGCCTTGGCTATCTGCGCGACCTGGCAGAAAGACGCGACATCGTACTGGGCAGCATCCGTGACCAGGGCAAGCTCAGTGCCGAACTGGAACAACAGATTCTGGCCGCCGATACCAAAAACCGCCTTGAGGATCTGTACCTGCCCTATCGTCCCAAGCGCCGCACCCGCGCGCAAAAGGCCCGCGAAGCCGGCCTCGAGCCCCTCAGTGACCTGCTGCTGGGCGGCAAGGGCCAGGGCTCGCCACAGCAGCAGGCGCAGAATTTTCTGAACCCGCCGGCGAGCATAGAAACCGCCGAGCAGGCGCTGGAGGGAGCACGCCATATCCTGGTCGAGCGCCTGGCCGAGAATGCCGACCTGCTCGCCTCTGTACGCACTTGGCTGTGGCAGCAGGGCGAACTGCTGGTCACCGTCGCCAGGGGCAAGGAAACCGAGGGTCAGAAGTTCAGCAATTATTTCGACTACCGCGAACGCTGTGGCCGCATCCCGTCTCACCGGGCGCTGGCGATCCTGCGCGGCCACCAGGAAGGCGTGTTGCGCTACAGCCTGCAGCCCCCCGAAGGCCAGGAACAGGAAGGGGTTCAGCGTATCGCGCGCCACTGGCAACTGCGCCCAGGCAACGGCAAGGCACAGCTCTGGCTGGATGAAACCCTGCAGCAGTGCTGGTCACAGAAATTGCTGCCCGGCATCGAAAGCGACCTGGTACGCCAGATGCGAATCGCCGCCGAGGCCGAGGCCATTCAGGTATTTGCCCGCAACCTGCGCGACCTGCTGCTGGCCGCCCCGGCCGGGCAGCGCGCCACCCTGGGACTGGACCCCGGCCTGCGCAGCGGCACCAAGGCCGCGGTCATCGACGCCACCGGCAAGCTGCTGGCCCACGAGACCCTTTACCCCCACGCGCCGCACAAGCGCTGGGACCAGGCACTGGCAACCCTGGCCAAACTCTGTCGCACCCACAAGGTTGAGCTTATAGCCATCGGCAACGGTACCGCCTCACGCGAAACCGAGCAGCTGGCGCAGGAACTGGCCCAGAAGGAACCCGCCCTGTCGCTGGTACCGGTCGTGGTCAGCGAGGCCGGCGCCTCGGTCTATTCCGCCTCCGAGCTCGCCGCCCGGGAGTTTCCCGACCTGGATGTCACCATCCGCGGCGCGGTGTCCATCGCCCGCCGCCTGCAGGACCCCCTGGCCGAGCTGGTCAAGATAGACGCCAAGGCCATAGGCGTCGGTCAGTATCAGCATGACGTCGATCAGGGTGCGCTTGCCCGCATGCTCGGTGCCGTGACCGAGGATTGCGTCAACCATGTGGGGGTTGATCTCAATACTGCCTCGGTCGAACTGCTGAGCCAGATTGCCGGCCTGAGCCGCAGCGTCGCCAGCAATATCGTCGAATACCGCAACCAGCAGGGCGCTTTCAGCCGGCGCCAGCAACTGCTGAAAGTGCCGCGCCTGGGCCCCAAGGCCTATGAGCAGTGTGCCGGTTTTCTGCGCATTCGCAACGCCAGCCATGTACTGGACAACTCCGCCGTGCACCCCGAAGCCTATCCGCTGGTCGAGCGCATGGCACAACAGCTGGGCTGCTCGCTGTCACAGCTGATCGGAGACCCGGCCCGGCTTGCGCAACTCAACCTTGGCGCCCTGCGCACCGAGCGCTTTGGCGACTACACACTGGGCGATATCGTGCGCGAACTGGAAAAACCGGGCCGCGATCCGCGGCCGGAATTTGTCAGCGCACGCTTCGACGATGCGGTCACGCGCATGGAAGACCTGACGACAGGCATGCAGCTTGAAGGGGTCATTACCAATATCACCAATTTCGGCGCCTTTGTGGATATCGGCGTGCACCAGGACGGGCTGGTACATATCTCCGAGCTGGCCGATCGTTTCGTGAAGGATCCCCATGACCTGGTCAGCACCGGCCAGATCGTGCAGGTACGGGTGCTGGAAGTCGATGCCCGGCGCAAGCGCATCGCCCTGAGCATGAAGAGCGCTCCAGGCACGGCAGTGCCTGCGACCGGTTCCAGCCCGGATGCGACCTCAAGGCCCGCGACCAAAACGGCAGCCAAACCCGGAAAAGCCGGTGGTCACAAGCCTGCCACGCAGGCCGAGGGGACGCTGGCCGCCAAATTGCGGGCCGCCGGGCTCAGCAAGCGCTGAGTACCCAGTCCTACACGGCGGAAACAGCCCTACGCTTTCTCCGTCTTAATTATTGACCGGTTGGTTTATAATAGCCGCCGTTTCTCATGCGAAAGGGGCAGGAACTTGTCTGCAGCACTTCAAAAGCAGCTGGACCAGTTGGTCCGTAATGGTCAGGCGGCATTGCTCAAGGGCATCCTGCACGGCATCGAAAAGGAAGGCCTGCGCGTCAACGCCCAGGGTCAGCTGTCCCAGACTGCGCACCCGAGGACGCTGGGCGCTGCCTTGACCCACAGCTATATCACGACGGACTACTCCGAAGCCCTGCTGGAGTACATTACGCCGGTTTTCACGCGCTCGGAAGACGCGCTGGAGTTTCTGGCCGACCTGCACCGCTTCGGCTACGAAGCGCTGGGTGACGAACTGGTCTGGTGTGCCAGCATGCCCTGCGACATCCCGGATGAAGAAGGCATCCCGATCGCCCGCTATGGCAGCTCCAATGTTGGTCAGCTCAAGCATGTGTACCGTACCGGCCTCAAGCATCGCTATGGCAAGATGATGCAAACCATCGCCGGCATTCACTACAACTTCTCACTGCCCGAAAACCTGTGGCCGGCACTGCAGGAGCAGCAGCAGAACCGCGACAGCCTGCAGGACTTTCGCTCGGCACAGTATTTCCGGCTGATTCGCAACTTCCGCCGCTACGGCTGGGTCTTGCTGTACCTGTTTGGCGCATCACCGGCGCTGTGCAGCTCCTTCCTCAAGGGCCGCAGTCACCAACTTGAGAGCCTGAACCAGGACACCCTCTATCTGCCTTACGCCACCTCGCTGCGCATGAGCGACCTGGGTTATTCGAACAAGGCGCAGTCATCCCTGGGGATTTGTTTCAACCACCTGCAGACCTACACCGCTTCGCTGCACCGGGCCATTCACACGCCCTACCCGCGCTATGATGCCATTGGACTGAAAGTGGACGGCGAATACCGCCAGCTCAACACCAGCATTTTGCAGATCGAAAACGAGTATTACAGCGATATCCGTCCCAAGCGCGTGGCCCATTCCGGCGAAAAGCCGCTGCATGCGTTGCACACCCGGGGCGTTGAGTATGTCGAAATCCGCAACACGGATATCAACCCGCTGCTGCCCCTGGGCATCGACCAGCAGCAGGCCGACTTTATGGACGCCTTCCTGGTTACCTGCCTGCTGGCGGGCGATGAACTGATCGAGGATGACGAATGCGAGCGCATCAGCGACAACCTCAACCGGGTGGTGACACGCGGCCGTGAGCCAGGCCTGATGCTGCAGTTTGGTGAAACTGAACGCTCGCTGACACAGTGGGGGCACGAAATTCTCGACATGGTCAGCCAGACGGCGGCCGTACTGGACAGAAACGATCAGGACAGTCGCTTTAGCGCAGCCGTTGTAGCCCAGCGCTTGAAACTGGACGACCCGAGCCTGACGCCCTCGGCCCAGGTGCTGGCACGGCTGCAGGAAAGCCGGCTAAGCCACAGTGAGTTCAGCCTCGCCCAGAGCCTGGCGCACCGTGACACCCTACGGAAAACCGCACTGAGCGAGAAGCGTCACGCCTACTTCAGCGAGCTGACCCTGGGATCTCTGAGCGACCAGGCCCGCATTGAAGCCGACGACAGTGTCGATTTTGACCAGTACCTGGCCGACTACCTGGCGCAGTAACACCAGCACACCGGCGGCCAAACAACAGGGGCACCGAACACAGGCGTTGGTGCCTCTGAGGCTGCAGAAAGGGTATGCGGCAAGCCGCGCTACTGAATCACCAGGCTGGTGAAAAACAGATCCGTGACAAAGGGCTCGCCCTCTTCCTCCGTCAGCAAGGCCTGCAGCTGCGACAAGGCCTCCTTAGCCAGCGCGGCCTGCGCCTCGGCGCTCGCCAGCGCGCTTTCTTCCTGGGCGCTGAGCAAAAAAACGATATCGTTGCGGATGCTGGGCAGATGGTAGTTCACCGCATGGTGCCCGTCTTCACTGCCGACCTGAAGCGTAATCTCGCACTTGATGAAGCGCAGCGGCCCTGCCCCGCCGAAGTTGGCCACAAAGGGCTTGAGTTCGATATAGCCAACGTAATCATCAGCCTCGGACCCTGTCTCGGCAGCCCACGCCGGCTGCAGCAACAACCCCAGCATCAACCCAAGCAGCAATGTTCGCAGCATTATTTTCCCATCCCTTTACGTTTTCGTGCCCTGGCAGATGGGCCAGTATAGCCCGGGGTCGCAGCAGCGTTAAGGCATCCGGTGCAATAACCCCGACCGGCACTCAGGCCATTGCCCGGGTTCTATTGCGCCTGCCTTTGCGTTGGGATTAGTATTGGGTCTGACTGAAACAAGGAGCTTAGCGATGCTGGAAAAATGTCGCACTGCGAAAGAACGCTGGGGCGGTGTCAGTGAGATCATTGATCACTTGCTGGAAGAACGGCAGCTGCTAATTAGTCGTTTCGTCGCGCTCCCCACCCTGACACTGAACGAAGAGTTCACAACCCGGACAGAGGCCTTCTGTGACCTGCTGATGGATTACCTGTCCTCGGGCCATTTCGAGGTATACGAACAGCTGCTGCGTGAAGGCAGCGAATTTGATGACGGCAGCCTCGAAAAAGCCCAGCAGCTGTTCCCGCTCATCCAGCGCAGCACCGACTTCGCCCTGGACTTCAACGACAACTGCGCCAGCCGCCTGGCCGAACTCACGCTACGCAAGGTGCGCGAATTTTCCGACCAGCTGTCACGCCTGGGCGAGATACTCGAAGAACGCTTCGAGCTGGAAGATCGCATGATCGAAATTCTGCACAACTCACACCGCGATCTGGTGCTGGCCGAAAACAGGGAATAAGGCATGCGCACCACCCTGGCTGCCGCGACGGTGGCCACCCTGGCTGTACTGCTAACCGGCTGCAGCCGCAACGAAGCCCCGATCGCCTGGCACGAATACGCGCTGCAGGGCGCCTATGCCGCCAGCCTGTCCGAGCAGGGCCGCTTTGCCGTCATCGGCTCCATTCAGCACGGTGCCAGCCTCTGGGACACCAGCAGCAACGCCCGCCTGTTCAGCTGGAATCACCAGCCCGGCCAGTATTCCATCATCGCCGCCACCGCTGTGTCGCCGGATGAAAGCTTTGCCGCCACCGCCAGCCAGCAGGACCTGGTGCTGTGGAACCTGGTCAGCGGCCAGTCCGTGTGGTACTGGAGCTCACCGGCCGAAATTCTGGCCATGAAACTAAGCCCAGGTGCCGACTACGCCCTGCTGGGGCTAGCCAACCACGAAGCGGTGTATTTCGATATCAAGAACGGTGGCATCAAACGCAACCTGCGCCACGATGCACGCGTGCGTGCCGTGGACCTGAGCCAGGACGGACGCCTGGCGCTGACCGGATCCGATGCCTACAAGACCAAACTCTGGGACCTGCAGTCCGGTGCGCTGCTACAGACGCTGGAGTTCGGCAACGTGGTGGATACCGTGGCACTGTCCCCCGATGGCCGCCTGGCCTTCAGTGCCGGCAACCTCGACCGGGCCATCATCTGGGATACCGGCAGCGGCGAGGTGCTGCACACCCTGTCCGACTTTGGCAGCCTGTTCCAGCGCCGCATGAGCTTCCTGAGCGCCCGTTTCTCCAGCAATGGCGAGCAGCTCCTGACCGGCAGCGCCGCAGGCACGGTCCAGCTCTGGGATGTCGCCAGTGGCCAGCAGCTGCGCCGCTGGGAACTGCACAAGCGCGCCGCCTACGGCCCTACCAGCACTGCGGTATATGCCCTGTCCTTCGCCAGCGATGGCTACCATGCTATCGGCTCCAACGGCATTTTCAATCTGCTGCGCTAGCGCACCGCCCTCTCCCTAAACCAAAAACCCGCAGCACTGGGCTGCGGGTTTTTGGCTAGAGCATTGAAGCCCGGGGGCTGTTTACTGGGCTGGCGCTTCTGCCTGGGTCTCAGCTTCCGGATTGATTTCCAGCAGCTCGACCTCGAACACCAGCGTCTCGTTGGGCCCGATGGCGTTGCCCATGCCGCCGGGGCCATACGCCAGATCGGCCGGGATCACCAGGCGCGCCTTGCCACCTTCCTGCATCAGCTGCAGACCTTCGGTCCAGCCCGGGATCACGCCGTTAAGCGGAAAGGACACCGGCTCGCCCCGGGAGTAGGAGCTGTCAAACTCGGTGCCATCGATCAGCTCGCCCTTGTAATGCACCTTGACGGTATCGGCCGCGGCGGGGTTCTTGCCTTCACCGGCGGTCAGCTCTTCATACTGCAGACCGGACTCGGTGGTCTTGACCGCTTTTTTCTTGCCGTTTTCAGTCTGGTAGGCCGCACCCTTGTCGAGGTTTTCCTGGGCGATCTGGGCAAACTCCTGGCGCTGTTCTTCCATTTTCTTCATCTGGAAGGCCTGCATGACTTCAGCAACCTGCTCCTGATTGAGTAGCGGCTCTTCACCCGTGTAGATGGCTTCCACGCCCTGCCGGAAGGTTTCGATATCCAGCGTGTCGATATCCTGCTTGAGCTTGTCGCCCAGGATCAGCCCCAGGCTGTAGCTGAGTTTCTTGTCTTCGGTATCCAGCGTGTCAGCCTGAGCGGCCGATGTCACTGCGACCAGAGAGGCCATGGCTACTGCCAGAAACGTTTTCTTCATTCCAAATTCCCTACTGATAATGCTGAATGTCGTTGTTTAGTGACCGATTTAACTCTAAAGTTCACGCCATTACCACCGCAATTGCAGCACGCGCCGGGCAGGCTCCGGTCCTGCCGCTGCCTGTACCAGCACCTGCAGCTCGGTCAGCAAACGTAACTCAGGCTCGAGGCCTTCGCTGCGCAGATAGCAGCCGAGGTTCTGCAACAGCAGATCCGGACAGCCTGCGCTCGTCGTGGCCGGCCAGTCCAGGCCCAGCGCGTACAGCCAGCCCAGCTCCACCTGCTCGGCGGCCAGCTCTGCGCGGCGCAGCGCCTGATAACAGCTGTCCAGCTGAGGGGTTTGCAGACGCTGTTGCCGCACCTGGTAACGCAGCGCGCGCAGCGGCTCTGTGGTACTGTGCTGCCACTGTGCTGCCTGGGAACGCTCCAGTGCCTCCAGTAGTAACGGCCTGCCTGTGGTTGCCAGCCAGCAGCAGAACAGCAACCGGTTAACACTTAGCGAGCTCTCCTGCTGCAGAGCCAGACAGGCCGCTTCGACACCGGGCCGGCCATAAAGCTGCAACGCATACTGCCAGAGATCGTTGTCCAGTTTCACCGCGCTGCTCCCTGGCCATCAGAACAGCCTTGCAGCTGGAACCCTGCTCGCAGCCACGAGCCTGTAGTCAGTACCATTGAAATAGTCTTCACCTCGACAGGTTGTTAGAATTCGCCACCATGATTCAGATATCCCAGCTAAACCTACAACGCGGCATTCAGCGCCTGCTGCACCAGGCCAACCTGACCATCCATCACGGATGGAAGGCCGGTATTATCGGTGCCAACGGCGTCGGCAAATCCAGCCTGTTCAAACTGATCCTGGGCGAGCTGCAGCCAGACTCCGGCGACCTGCAGATCGCCGGCAACCTGACCATCTCACACATGGCACAGGAGGTCACGTCGGTCGAGCGCCGGGTACTGGACTATGTGCTGGATGGTGACGCCCAGCTGCGTCAGGTACAGCGGGAGATTGCCGCAGCCGAAGCGGATGAACAGCACCACCACCTGGGTGAACTCCACGCCCGGCTCGACAGCATCGACGGCTATAGCGCCGAAGCCCGGGCACACCTGCTGCTGAACGGTCTGGGCTTTATGCCAGGCGACGCCAGCCGCCCGGTGGGAGACCTGTCGGGGGGCTGGCGCATTCGCCTTAACCTGGCCCAGGCACTGATGTGCCGTTCCGACATCCTGCTGCTCGATGAGCCCACCAACCACCTGGACCTGGATGCCACCCTCTGGCTGGAGCAGTGGCTGCGCCAGTATCCCGGCACCCTGTTGCTGGTCTCCCATGACCGGGATTTTATCGACAACGTGGTCAGTCATATCGTGCATATGCACCACGAGCAGCTGGATCTGTACAAGGGCAACTACAGCGCCTTCGAGCGCATGCGCGCCGAACGGCTGGCCCAGCAGGACGCCCAGTTTCAGAAGCAGCAGCAGCGCGTATCCGAAATCGAAAACTTTGTCCGCCGCTTCCGCGCCAAGGCCACCAAGGCCAAACAGGCCCAGAGCCGTCTCAAGGAGCTCGAACGCATGGAGCTGATCGCACCGGCCCATGTCGACAGCCCGTTCAGCTTTCGCTTTACCCCGGCCGACAAGGTCTCCAACCCGCTGCTGACCCTGCACAAGGCAGACTGCGGCTACGCCGGCAAACCGATCATGCAGCAGCTTAACCTGTCCCTGGCACCCGGTGCACGCATCGGCCTGCTGGGCCCCAACGGCGCCGGCAAGTCGACCCTGATCAAGACCCTGGTGGGCGACCTGCCACTGCTTAGCGGTGAACAGCGCGGCGGCGAGCATCTGAAAGTGGGGTATTTTGCCCAGCATCAGCTCGAAGCCCTGGATCTCGAGGCGTCCCCGCTGCTGCATATCAAGCGACGCTCTCCCAAGACCAGCGAACAGCAGATCCGCGATTTTCTCGGCAGCTTCGGCTTTCTCGGTGACGATGCGCTGGAGCCGGTAAAACGCTTCTCCGGCGGCGAAAAGGCCCGCGTCGCGCTGGCACTGATTGCCTGGGAAAGGCCCAACCTGCTGCTGATGGACGAACCGACCAACCACCTGGACCTGGAAGTCCGCCACGCCCTCACCGTGGCGCTGCAGACCTTCGAAGGCGCCCTGATCCTGGTGTCCCATGACAGGCACCTGCTGCGCAACACCGTGGACGAGTTTTTGCTGGTGGCCGACGGCCAGGCCCGCCCGTTCGATGGCGATCTGGACGACTACCACAGCTGGCTGGGTGAACGCCGCCGCCAGGCCCCCGTGGAAGAGGAAAAGCAGGATGCCGGCCGCGGCAACAGCGCGGCCGATCGCAAGGAACAGAAGCGGCTGGAAGCACAAAACCGTGCCAAGCTGCGACCCTTGCGTCAAAGCATCGAAAAACTGGAAAAGCAGCTGGAGCGCTGCAGCTCGCAACTGAGCAACGTCGAAGCCCAGCTGGGCGACAGCGAGATCTACCAGGATGCCAACAAGGAAAAACTCAGAACCCTGCTTGGTCAGCAGGCAGACCTGACGCGCCAGTCACAGCAGATAGAAACCGAGTGGCTGGAGCAGCAGGAGGCACTTGAAACGCTGGAACTCGCGCTGGAACAGGGCTCTGCGACGACTGACTAGCTCGCCCTCCGTGATGCCAAGCCGCTGCACCTGAAAAGCCCCGGCGCTCACAACAACCGGAACCGATGCAGCGGGCAGTGCCTGCAACCTGCGGGACAATGCCCGGAGGCGGGCGACTAGCTCGCCCGCTGGCCGCTGAACACCTGGGTCACTTCCCCCAGCACTTCTCGCGAACCCAGCAGGTGCTGCATGGCCTCGCTGATCACGGCACGGCTCAGCCCCAGGGACTCTGTGAGCCCCGCCGGGATATTCTCGATGGGGCCGTCGCTCAGCCCCTGTTCGCGCAGCAGGCGATTACTCAGGTAGACCAGCCTGGCATAGCCACTGTGCTCATCTTCGCAGTCGATCTCGTTCTGATGTCGCACCGCCACACACACCTCGGCAGGTACCGACCAGCTTTCAAGCAGCCAGCTGCCGACCCGCTCACGCGTCACGTTCAGCACCTGCTTCTCGATATATTCGGTGCCGATATGCGGGTTGGCCTCGATATAGCGTGACAGCAGCGAAAAGTGCGGTGGAAACAGGTGTGCCAGCACCAGGTAACCAAAGTTGTGCAGCAACCCGGCCAGGTAGGCCAGGCCCGGCCGAAGCCGTTCAGCCATGGGCATCTTGCGACACAAAAGCTCCGCCAGGGTGGCCGTATAAATGGCCTGCTGCCAGTAGTCGGTCGCGCCACGCGGTGTGTCATGGGGCACCTGCAGCGTTTTACCCATGGCCACGCCCAGCGCCAGGTTAATCACCAGGTCAAACCCCAGCACCCGGATAATCGCATCCTCCAGCGAGTGCACCTTGCCAGGCGCAGCATAGTAGGACGACGATGCCCAGCTCATGACCTGGGCCGACAGGCTCGGGTCCAGGCGCACCACCGGCACCAGCGTGTCGACGCCCGCTTCGGGGTCACAGCGCATCATGAGGATTTTCTGCGTCGTGGGGGAGAGTGACGGCAACCCCAGGGTGTCTTCCAGCCGCTGGCGAATGCGCAGGGCGGTGAATTTTTCCACGGCCCGGCTGATAACGGCCCGGTCATCCCCGCCGGGCTGACCGGCGTCGATGTCGGCACGGGTCAGCCCCAGTGGGTAGGCTTCAATATGGCCTTCACTCAACCACCGACCCGGCACACTGAAGGTGCGGTCGGAGTGGGGTTCATAGGCATTCAGTTCCACGCGGGACTGCAGCGAAAGATCGATATAGAGCGGCAGGGAAAACAGCTTACGCAGACCCGCGTCCTGACTCAGGCCGGGCTGGCTGAAAAAACGCAGCGCATCCTCGTTACGGGCAGGCTGTAGCTGCCGGCCAGACCCCTTCCAGATGGCCTCAAGGTTAAGCAGCCCTTCCCAGGGTACCAGCACCAGCACCTTGCCATCACCGTCGTGCATCAGCAGAAGACGGGCCACATCGTGGTACCGGGCGTCACCTTCCAGGGAACGTACACCAATTGCCAAATCGCTTCTCCCTTCGATTACAGGGCCAGCACCGGACCGGCTGGCTCCAGGCATGTATCATCAGTAACCGTGCCCGGCCCTGAGGAACTCCAGAGTGCCTATTGGCGCTGGATGTGGCTGACGGCCTTGATGACCCGCAGCTTTTTCATCACAGAGGCCAGGTGCACCCGGTTCTGCACCGAGATATCCAGTAACACCTGACTCAGCTGCCCATCCTTCTCGCCGCTGTCGATCTTAATGATATTAGCACCCGCCGTCGCCACGGTGGTTGCCAGGTTGGCGATAATGCCACGCTGGGACATGACTTCGAGCTTCAGGCTGACGCGGAATTCGTCATCAATGCTCTTGGACCACTCAAGATAGATACATTTTTCCGGATCGTCCCGCAGGTAACCGATATTGCGGCAGTCTGTACGGTGAATCACCAGGCCGCGGCCGGTACTGATATGGGCAATGATGGTATCACCGGGAATCGGATGGCAGCACTTGGCATAGTTCAGCACCATGCCTTCGGTACCCTGTATCGCCAGCGGCTTGTTACCCCGGCGTGCAGCGGCCAGCTCGTCCTCTTCCACCGGGGTTTCGGGCTTCAGCCGCCGCGCCACCACATAGGCCATGCGATTGCCCATGCCGATGTCTTCCAGCAGATCATCCAGCCCCCGCAGCTCCGCGTCCTTGAGCAGCTCGGCGAGGCGATTGCGATCGACCAGGTCCAGGCTGATGCCGTAGTTGCCCAGGAACTGGTTCAGCAGGCGCCGTCCCAGCTCCACCGACTCATGGCGCTGCTGATTCTTGAGAAAGTGGCGGATACTGGCCCGCGCCTTGCCGGTCACGACGAAGTTCAGCCAGGCCATGTTGGGCTGGGCGCTGGGGGTGGTGATGATCTCGACCGTAGCGCCACTGAACAGCGGCTCGGACAGCGGCGCCAGACGACGGTTGATGCGACAGGACACGCAGGAGTTGCCGATGTCGGTATGCACGGCGTAGGCGAAATCCACCGGCGTGGCGCCACGGGGCAGTTCCAGAATCCGTCCCTGGGGCGTAAAGACGTAAACCTCGTCGGGAAACAGGTCTTTTTTCACGTGCTCGATGAATTCCATCGAGTCGCCGGCATTGCGCTGCATTTCCAGCAGCCCCTGCACCCATTTGCGCGCCCGGTTGTAGGAGCCCACGGCGCTGTCTGAACCGCCGTAAGCCTTGTAGTGGCTGTGTTCGGCAATGCCCTGGCTGGCGACGGCATCCATTTCACGGGTGCGAATCTGCATTTCCAGCGCAATATCACGGGTACCGAACAGGTCAGTGTGCAGCGACTGGTAGCCATTGGCCTTGGGGATGGCAATGTAGTCCTTGAAGCGGCCCGGCACCGGCTTGTACAGATTATGCACCGCCCCCAGGATGCGGTAACAGTCGTCGACCTTCTCTGTGACGATGCGAAACGCAAACATGTCCATGATTTCGGCGAAGGATTTGCGCTGCTGGCGCATCTTGCGGTAGATGCTGTAGAGGTGTTTTTCCCGCCCGGTGACCAGGCCCTTCAGCCCTTCGTCATCCAGCCTGCGCTGCACCGTTTGCTGGATTTCGGTAATGATGTCGCGCCGCTGTCCCCGCGCCTTGACCACCGCGCGACGAATATAGCGTGCCCGCATCGGATAGTAGGACTGGAATGCCAGATCCTCGAGTTCGACCTGCAGGTCGCGCATGCCCAGGCGTGCCGCGATGGGGGCGTAGATATCGAGGGTTTCACGGGCGATGCGGCGCTGCTTGACCGCCGGCATGGCACCCAGAGTACGCATGTTGTGCAGCCGGTCGGCGAGCTTTACCAGAATGACCCGGATATCCTCGGCCATGGCCAGCACCATTTTCTGGAAGTTTTCCGCCTGGGCTTCCGCCTTGGTTTCGAATTCCAGATGGGTCAGCTTGGAGACACCGTCGACGATATCGGCCACCGCACCGCCAAACTGCGACTCGATGGAGTCGTAGTTAATCTCGGTGTCTTCGATAACGTCGTGCAGCATGGCGGCCATCAGGCTCTGATGGTCCATGTGCATGCCGGCGAGGATGCCGGCGGCAGCCAGCGGGTGGGTTACATAGGGCTCGCCGCTTTTACGCCGCTGCCCGTCGTGCGCCTGCTCGGCAAAGTAGTAGGCGCGCCGCACTTTGCGGATCTGGTCCTGTTCGAGATATTCGGTCAGGCGCTGACAAAGTGCGTCTATGGTTGGCATCGAGACTCCGGTAATACAGGGCTAGCGTCGGCTTACCCTCGTGTTTTACCTGAAATGATGCCGTATCGCGAAGCTTTCTGGAAGATCAGTCTTCTTCCTGATCTTCCAATACACGCTTGTCGGTGAAGCCCTCGGCGATTTCGCGCAGTGCAACAACGGTCACCTTGTCGTTTTCCCAGTCAACCTTGGCTTCTTTGCCACCGGTGGCCAGCTGACGCGCACGTTTTGCTGCAACCATAACGAGCTCGAAACGGTTATCAACGTTTTCCAGGCAATCTTCAACTGTTACTCGTGCCATTTTGGACCTCGAAAAGGCAGTAAACTGCAAACAAAAAAGACGGAGGATTCTACTCGGTTGCGCCTAGGCTGACAAGAGAGCCGTGATCAGCGCCTGCTGGCGCTGCTGCTGGGCCGACTGGCGCAGTCGACGCGCCACCAGCACCGCCTGCAATTCAGCCAGCGCCTGCTCGAAGACATCGTTGATCACCAGGTAGTCATACTCGGCATAATGGCTCATTTCATTGACCGCATCGGCCATGCGGCGCTCGATGACGCTGGCATCATCCTGGCCCCGGCCGGTGAGCCGTTGGCGCAACGCCTCGCGGGACGGCGGCAAAATGAAGACCGACACCGCCTCCGGCATCAGCCGGCGCACCTGCTGCGCGCCCTGCCAGTCAATTTCCAGAATGACGTCGATACCCTGATCCAGCTGCTGCTGCACCCAGGTCTGGGAGGTACCGTACTTGTTGTCGAACACCTCGGCAAACTCCAGGAACTGCCCCTGGTCGATCATGTCGTTGAACTCGGCCAGGGGCACGAAATTGTAGTCCACGCCGTTGGCTTCGCCGGGCCGCATGGCGCGTGTGGTGTGGGACACCGACACCCGCACCTGAGCGTCGCGGGACAGCAGTTGACGCACGAGACTGGTTTTGCCGGCACCCGAGGGGGCCGAAATAATGTACAGGGTTCCTTTGAGATGCATTTGGCCGCTCCGGGTAAACATAAGGCTGACAGGCGCACATGATAAACCAAAGCGTGCCCGGCGCCGAACCTCAGACATCGGTGGCATCCAGCACCTGGCGCAACACCGTCGGCGTCATGATGGCCTCGGCCGTCTCAAAACCGTGCTGCAGCCGGGCCAGCGGCGTATCAAGCTCACCGCCCTGGGCGATAGCCGCCTCCACCCCCGCCAGCTGACTGCTCAGCTGGATGAAACCCAGGTTCAGCGCCGAACCCCGCGCCCCGTGACACAGACGCTTGATTTCAGCCAGATCATCCCGGGCCAGCGCCGCCTCCAGCCGGGCACGGTACTCGGCCAGGCTGGCGCGAAAGTCCGCCAGCAACGCCAGACAGTCAGCGGTGCCAATCGTATCGGCGAGGGACCCGAGCAAAGCGGTATCCAGCCGGTTCGCGTCCAGCAGCGCCTCCACTTCCGGTTTATCGCCGTCAGCCGTCGCCGGCTCAGGCGGGAGTTCAATGCCGGCGTCGTCCTGTTCCTGTGCCAGCGATTCCGGCGACAGCGGCGGACAATAGCGACAGAGCATGGCCGCCAGGCTCTGCCGCCGGACCGGCTTGGCCAGGCAGGCATCCATGCCGGCCTCCAGACAGGCCTGCCGATCCTGTGGCATGGCATTGGCGGTCATGCCAACCACCGTCACGGCGTTCTGCGGTGCCGGCAAGGCCCGGATTGCCCGGGTGGCCTCAAGCCCGTCCATGTTCGGCATCTGCACATCCATCAGTACCAGGTCAAAGTGACTGTGCCTGATGCATTGCAGTGCCTGCACACCATCTTCGGCCAGCGTTGTGTGCTGACCGAGAAAGCGCAGCATACCCAGAGCCACCTGCTGATTAATCTTGTTGTCTTCGACCACCAGGATCCGCCGGGCAGAAGCCCGCAGCCTCGCCACATCGATTTCGTCATCAAGACTTGCGGTCTGCTCACAGGGCTGGCCACGCTCCAGAGCCAGCCGGAACCAGAAGCGGCTGCCCTTGCCCTCCTCACTGTCAAAGCCTATCTCGCCGCCCATCTGCTCGATGATACGCTTGCAGATCGCCAGCCCCAGCCCGGTGCCGCCGTAACGCCTGGCGGTGCCGGCATCCCCCTGCACAAACATGGCAAACAGCCGTGGCTGTGCCTGCGCACTAATACCGATACCGGTGTCCTCGACCTCAAACAGCAAATTCTGCCAGCCCTTAGCGGCACCCGGCGCCGGGCTCACACGCAGCACCACCTGGCCGCGCTGGGTAAATTTCAGTGCATTGCCCAGCAAGTTCAGCAGCACCTGGCGCAAACGGCCGGCATCGCCCCGGAAAAAGCCGTGCAGGTCGGTATCGATATCCAGGCTCAGGTCGACCCCGTTGTCGCGCCGTACGGACAGCAGTTCCACACTGCTATCGAGCACGGTCCGAAGGTCGAAGTCGGTCAGCTCAAGTTCAAGCCGGCCGGCTTCCATCTTGGAGATATCCAGTACATCGTTGAGGATCTTGAGCAGCGCTTCGGCCGACTCGCCAATGGTCTGTGCATAGCGACGCTGCTGCGGCTCGAGTGGTGTATCGAGCAACAGACTGCTCATGCCGATCACCCCGTTCATCGGCGTGCGGATTTCATGACTCATGGTCGCCAGGAACTCGGATTTGACCTGATAGGCTTTCTGGGCATCGGCCGCGCTGATACCAAGCTGCTCGCTGAGCAGTTCAGCCTGCTCCCGCGCGCGCTGCTCCAGCATCATCTGTCGGAACAGCAAGGTAATGATGGCCCCGATACCGCACAGCAACAGCGTGCCCATGCTGCCGAGGTAACCCAGCAGCTCATAAAACTCGTTGCGACTGGCGGTTTTTTGCTCGGAACGTAGCTGCAGTACCTTGAAGATCAGCGCCTCGGCGCTCTCATTCAACTGCGTTGCCATGGCCAGCAACGCGGTGGCGCCTGCCCGCTCCTGCTGACGCAGCGAGGGCAGCGCAGCCTCCATGGAGTTAAGCGCCGTGCGAAAGCCGGCGACCCGCTGTGCCAGCTCAGCCTCGCGCTGGTAAGACTCACCCAGCTTGCCAAGTTCGAGCAGACCGATACGGCTGTAGAGAATTTCGAAGCGCATCTCGATATCCTCCAGCTGCTCGACATCATGTCGGCTGGCGTAGTTGCTGATGGCATTTTTGAGTTTGAGGCTTTCACGGTCTATCTGGTAGGCGGACCAAAGCGCTTCTTCGGTGGCGACCTCGAACAGCACCTGCTGCCGCTCCACCAGCGTATCAAACAGCGCGAGCGAGGCCAGCAGGCACACCAGCGACGCACACAGCAAAAATGACACCGAGCCGCGCCGAGGCTTGGCGGGCAGCCACGCGGGCACTGGAAATCGCACTCTGTATCCTCCGCCCTTGGCGCATCGACTACTTTATACGAATACTTTTTAGCTGCCAGACCGACCGGTTATGAATCACCTCGGTCCTGAGCGCGGGGTTATCCGCAAATGGATAAATTATGAAAATCGGCCCCTTGTCACGAATGCGGATATAGTGATCATCCATCTTCAACGCCAAGATTACATCATAGGCGTAGAAATCGGCCAAGGGCACTTCCGCACTGTAGTCATTCAACGCCGTCACAACCAGGGTGTCACCTTTGGCGCCGACAAAATCCAGTACACGGCGCCCCAGCGGACCCTCGAACCGGATCATGCCTTCCGTCCAGGGAGTATCGGTGCGCGTCAGGTGCATTGACAGATCTTCGAGCATCTCGCGATCGAAGCGGGCAACGCCGTCACCGTTGGTCTTGCTCAGCTCGCCTTCCAGGGTGAGAATAACGGGGCCGGACGGCTGCGGCAGGCTGTCCGCCAGGGCCTGGAAACCCATCACGGACAACATGCAGGCCATTACGACAGAGCGCGTAAAGTACATGGCTGAGACCCAATATCCTTATAAAGTCCATTCATTATCGGTAAAGTCGGAAAAGCGCGCAAATAAATAAACGAACGGGCCGCTTTAGCCCCGTATCAGACTCTATCCTTGCGCCTTGAAGCCGCCCTGTAAAGGCAGGGCGACGTCACCCAGACGAATATGTGCCACACAACCTCCCTCAGTGGGTTGCACACAGCACACCGGAGAACTGTATGAACCGCTCTCGCAGGCTGCGCATTCTGCTGATCAACCCCAATACCAATGCCGGCCTGACACGACTGATGCAGCGCAGCGCGCGCACTGTACAGTGCTCACAGACCGAACTCCACTGCATCAACCCGCCAGCGGGCCCGGCGGCCATAGAGAGCACTGCAGACCGGGACGCCGCCGCCGCTGCGCTGTTACGCCTGGTTCAGGCCGAGACCTGTCGAGGCTTCGATGCGCTGATACTGGCCTGTTTCGATGACATCGCGTTACAGGAAATTCGTCAGTCCCTGTCGATTCCCGTTGTCGGCCTGTGCGAAGCCGCCATAGCAGCGGCAAGCGCTCTCCCCGGACGCTTTGCCATTGTGACGACCGTTGAAGCCGCCGTGCCCGGCATCCAGGCCATGCTGCACGTTTACGGGGCCTCGGACAGAGCCTGCGTGCGCGCTGCCTGCATCGGTGTTAGCGAGGCTGCAAGCAATGGCGACCTGGCTGCAGAGAAAATAGACGCCTGCATCCGTACTTCCATGCAGCAGGACGGCGCCAAGAGCATCATCCTGGGCTCCGGCGGCCTGACGGGCCGGGCAACGGAGCTGCAACGCCGCTTCGGGATACCGGTGACAGATCCGGTGCAGAGCGCCGTCGCCCTGGCCGAGCACCGGGCCCGGCAGCGCCTGCCGCAGGATTCAGGCGCTGGCACCCTGACATAAAAAGGCCGCCGAACCCTGAGGTTCGGCGGCCATACCTTGTCCGTGCGACCCTAAAGCCAGACGGTCATTCGCATCTGGAGACTAGAGCTTCCCGGTGGCGAAGAAGTAGGTTTCGCCGGAACTGTCATCCACGCCATCGTTGTCGGTCACGGCAAAGCCATTACCCGCAGCATCCAGCGTAAAGCCCTCGATCTTGTCGACCACAAAACCGTTCAAGGCTTTAAGGTCGGGGATAAAGTCGCGTACCAGCTGCTTGTTGACCAGCGGCAGATCCGAGCCCAGCGCTGCCGGTTTCAGCTCATCCATGGCCACATGGTACAGGCGCTTGATCGCTGCTTTCTCACCGATCTGGTTGTCACGCTCGATGATGTAAACGCCGTCCGCACCCAGGCTGATTTCAGACAGCCCGACCCAGCCACTGGTGGCGGCTTGCGTGGGATAACGCACCGCGCCCCACTGCTGCGTTTTCAGGTCATAGGACACCAGCTTGACGGTATTTTCAGGATCATCCTTCCAGGCACGCTGAATGGCGATCCAGAGAGTGTCACCGATCAGGGTAATGCCCTCAGCGCCAAAGCGTTTCTCGTGCTGCAGCAACTCGGGCGGGAAGTTCAGCGTCTGGTCAATCTCGCCCTGGGCATTGGTGTGATAGATGGCGTGGGGGATGTCCTTGTCGGTACGCCCCTCGGACGCCAGCCAGAAACCGCCCTCGCCATCGGCCACAATGCCTTCCAGATCGAGTTTTTCGGCCGCCTTGCCATCGCGCATGACGGGCATGGCCGAGGTAATCCGTGCCGGCACAGCGCTGGCATCGATTGTGAAAATGCTCGGCTGCTGGCTGTAAAAGCTGTCGTTCACCGCATAGAGCAGACCGGCCTTGGCAGGATCTGCCGCCAGGCCCGACAACGCACCCCAGCCCAGGGGCAAGCCGCTGGCGGCAGGCTCCGACACCAGCTGCGGATAAGCCGGCGCTGCATCACCCAGGCGGAACAGCATGACATGGGAGCGCGCGCCGCCATCTTCCGCCAGATCCTTCTCGTTGGCGCTGGCCAGCAGGCCGCGGGAGGGAATCAGCACAGCGGATTCCGGCGCGATGCCGGAGGGCAGCAGCTGCACAAATTCCGGTGCCGCACCGGTATCGCGGTAAACACCGATCACGGATGCGCGCTCGGACAGCACGAAGATGTAACGCTGATCGCCGATAACACCCACGGCCACGCCTTCAGGCTCCGCACCTTTTTTGCCGGAGCGTTTTTCCGGGTAGTGACCGGCCGCCACTATGCGCTGCTCGAAATCGGCACCGGACTCAAACAGTACCCGGCCGTCCTTGTGAAAAATGGTAAAGCCGCGGGCACCGCCCTGGTAATCGCCTTCGTTGGCGATAACAAAGCGCGCGTCATCCAGCCATTTCACGGCGTCCGGCTCACGCAGGGCTGCGCTCTGGCTGCCACTGAAATCAAGCTGACCGTCCCTGGCGGTGTCGATGCCCTCAAGATCCACGGCACCGGCGCTGAAGTGATGCAGTATTTCGCCGGATTCGGCGGCAACGATCACCAGGTGGTTGTTTTCCTGCAGCGTGACCACGATCTCGTTGCGATCATTGAAATCGACGAACTCCGGTTCCGGGTCCTCGCCGGCAATGTCCGCCAGCCCCGTGAGCTCAACCCGGCGTTGCGCGTCGCACTGCGGCACGCCATCTTTCAGTGGCAGGATCGTCAGGTAGCCGGCCGGCAACTGACCGGGCGCACCGTCGCCGAGGTCTTCATCACGCTCGTTCTCAATGGCCACGGCGGCAAAGCGGCCGTCTTTGGAGACGGCTACCGAATCCGGCTGGCCGCCCAGGTCACAGCGGGCTTTTTCAGCGTGGTCCTGCAGGGAGACCGCCGTCAGGAAACCGGACGGTGCCGTATAACTGGGCGATGTATTCACCCCTGCCAGCACCATGTCCGCGATGGTGGCAACCGATGTCGGCTCACCGCCCATATCGACAAAGCCCGCCGCGCGGGGCTTGTCGGCATCGCGAATATCCACGAAACCCAAGCCCCCGCGGGGGCTGTCCGAATACACCAGCGTCTGACCATCGGCAGAGGCCGCGATGATTTCAGCCGAGGTTTCCTGGGCCGCATCCTGGGCAGCCAGGTTCTGGGCTACCGGGAAGCTGGCAATACGGTTGAATGACTGCGCCTGCGCCGTGCTGGCAGCAGCAGCCATCAGCAGGGCCAGGGCCGTCTGCGTGAAACGTCGCTCGGACATCAGAATTGCTCCGCAAAGAATAAAAGAAGCCCATAAACTAGTGTGGCGAAATGACAGCAGGATGACAGCACGGCAACAGGGCGCAGCAGCGCTGCATGAAAAGTTGCCCCCGGGCCTTGCCTGTGGTCGATTGGAGCTTCCCTTTATTAATTAGCGACTTAAAACAGGCACCATGTCACTGCATATCAATTCCCCGTTGCTTGAATCCCGCACACTGAGCCTTGGCGCCGGGTGCCCGGTCTGGCTTAAGCTCGATGCCCTGCAGCCGTCTGGCTCATTCAAGCTGCGCGGCATTGGCCATGCCTGCAACGAGTATGTGCGCCGCGGTGCCCGCCGCCTGATCTCATCCTCCGGCGGCAATGCCGGTATTGCCGTCGCCTATGCCGGGCGCCTGCTGCAGGTACCGGTGCTGGTCGTGGTGCCGGAAACCACCAGCGCCCGCGCCATCGAGCTGATACGCCAGCAGAACGCCGAGGTTCGCATCCACGGAGCCTCCTGGCAGGAAGCCAACGCCCTGGCGCTGTCCCTGGTGGGTGACACCGACGCCATGCTGCATCCCTTTGACGACCCGCTGCTGTGGCAGGGTCATGCCTCAATGATCGACGAAGTCGCCGCCACGAAACTGAAACCGGACCTGGTGGTGTTGTCGGTGGGCGGCGGCGGCCTGCTGTGTGGCGTCCTGGAGGGCATGCATCGCAATGGCTGGCAGGATGTGCCGGTGCTGGCGGTAGAAACCGAGGGCGCCGCATCCTTCGATGCTGCAGTGAAAGCCGGCGCGCCGGTGGAACTGCCCGCCATCAGCAGCCTTGCCACATCCCTGGGGGCGCGCCAGGTGTGTGATCAGGCGCTGGAATGGACCCGGCATCATGCCGTGCACAACCTGGTGGTGTCGGATCAGGCGGCCATCGAGGCCTGCCTGCGCTTTATGGATGATCAACGCCTGGTGGTCGAGCCCGCCTGCGGCGCCTCCCTGGCCGCTGTTTATAACCCGCCTGCGCTGATGCAGGACTGCCGTTCGGTGCTGGTGATCGTGTGCGGCGGCGTTACCGCGAGCGTAGCGCAACTGCAGCAGTGGGCACAGCCACTGCCGGCAGGTTAACCCTGTAACCGATGATTTAACTGCGCGGGCGCGTCAGGGCGATGCTGCGTCCGGCCAGTGCCGGCCACTCAAGGTCGGCCTGGTGCAACCGCAGTGCCTCGACCCGCGCGGCGGTGTCCGCCAGCATGGGGGCCGCCCGGTGAGCCGCCATGTCCATGTGCAACAGCAGGGTTTCCATTGCCGCCAGCACATCACCGCTTTCGCCATGCTGCATCGTAAAGAAAACCCGCAGCTTCTTGGCATCGCTCTCCAGCAGCTGGGCAGAGACCCGCAACGGTTCACCCAGGCTGACTTCCTGCAGGTAGTGGACCATGCTTTGCAGCGTGTAGATCGACGCCTGATGCGCGCTGCGAAAGCTCTCGTCCAGGCCAATTTTAACCATGAATTCATCAATGGCCTGGCTGAACACCAGCACGTAGCAGGCATCATTCATGTGACCGTTGTAGTCGATCCACTCAGGCTGCACCGGGCCATCAAACACGTTGAGTTCAGTCGCCATTTTTACCTCGATTCAGGATTGCGCCGCATCGGCTTTTGGGCAATGCTAACCCGCCTGCGCCACAAAACTTGCCTGAATCCGCCTATTCGATGCGCGTTTTCACCAGAACAGGACGACCAGAGCCATGTTTGGAGACCGCCCCCGCCAGTACCCCCAGCACATCAGTATTTTGCTGGTGCCGGGCTTTTCGCTGTTCGGTCTCACCGCCATGCTCGACCCCCTGCGCCACGCCAACCACAGCAGCAACCGCGAGCTCTACCGCTGGCAATTAGTCTCTGAACGGGGCGGGCCTGTGCGCAGCAGTGATTCCCTGGATATCATGAGCGACCGCAGCATTCGCGACCTTGCCGTCTGCGATACCCTGATCATCTGTGCCGGCTACGACCCCCATGCCCGCATTACACCGGGCCTGCTGGGATTTATCCGCCAGCAGGCCAGCCACGGTGCCGATATCGGTTGCCAGGACACCGCCGCCTATATCGCCGCCGCCGCCGGCATTCTGGACGGCTACCGCGCCACCCTGCACTGGGAAAACCTGCAGAGTACCGCCCAGGCCTTTCCCCGCGTCGACTTCGTGCAGGAACTGCTGGTGGTGGATCGCGGCCGCTTCTCCTGTCCCGGCGCCCTGTCCGGGCTCGACATGATGCTGTACCTGATCGGCACCCAGCACGGCAACGGCCTGGCCACGACCGTCGCCGACGAACTGATCTATACCCACAAGCGCGCCCACAGCGACCCCCAGCGCACCTCACTGCAAAAGCGCCTGGACAGCCGCAATCCGCGCCTGGTGGAGGCCGTGCAACTGATGGAGCTGAACCTGGAAGAGCCACTGCGCATCAGTGAAATCGCGGCCCAGCTGAAGCTGTCCGGGCGCGAGCTGGAACGCCTGTTTCAGCACTACCTGCAACAGACACCGAGCCGCTACTACCGCAACCTGCGCCTGGACCAGGCCCGCTGGATGCTGCAGCAAACCAGCCAGAGCGTGACCGATATCTCGGTCGCCTGCGGCTTTGTCTCCCTGTCCCATTTCACCCGCAGCTACCAGCAGCGCTTTGACAAGAACCCCAGTCGGGAACGTTAAAAAGCTTCACCGCGAGACGCGGCGCCTACGCTGGGGGCAGTCCTCTGGTGATTGGGAATTGGTAAACCGGCAGCTTTCAGCTTACGGCTGAAAGCTCTAAGCGCCTCTCTCCCTTGAACCTCGCACCTGCTTTTCACCTCGCACCTCGCCCTTGCTGCTGTCGTAAACAGACCCGTCTTGCCCAATTGCGCCATCGGGAAGATTTATTCGTATATGGACAATTAAGGTGCGTCTTTAGACAAAGACACCCTGGGTATCCGGGTAACTTTAGGTACGGGCCATGCGCACCGAGCGCTCCCTGGTGCCGTACGCGGCACGACAACAAATACAGCAAGAGCCAGAATCGTCATGAATCCAGACGCAATCATCCCCTGTGCAGGCACCCGCACTGCGTGCATTTTCGTTTCCGGCCGGGTTCAGCCCTGCTGGCCTCTGTCGAATACCGTCAAGGCGCACAGCTAATGGCTCCGCTCGAAACCGGTACCCCTAAGGCGATGGATATCGCCACCTTCGAGCAGCGCTTTCAGGCAGGCCTGGACGCCATGGCCGGCATGTCGCTGACAGCGGCACGGCGCCACTACGACGATCTCTGCGCATCCTTTTCCCCACCGTTGCCCGCTGGCATGACGCTCACCGACACCGGCATCGAAGCCGTACCCGTGCGCCTCTACCGCCCCGCACGGTGTCAGCCGGGTACGCTTGTCTACGTCCACGGCGGTGGCTACAGCCTGGGGTCACTGGATAGCCACCAGGGCATCGCCGCGGGCCTGGCACAGCTGCTTGAACGTGAAGTTCTGAGCATCGACTACCCGCTGATGCCGGGCGCACGCTATGCCCAGGCGCTGGCCGACTGCCGCCGGGTTGTTGCCGCCACCGCGCCCGTCGCCCTGGTCGGTGACAGTGCCGGAGCCCGCCTGATACTGGACGCCGTGATCGGCGCCGCGTCAGTGCCGCTGCTGGGGCTGATCTATCCACTGGTGGGCGTGCCGACCACCGCGAACCTCGGGCCCGATGCTGCGCTGCTCAGCCGCGCGGATGTTCTGGCGGCCTGGGCGCTCATCCAGGATGACGCGCCTCCAGGCGACGGCCAGCCGCCGCCGGCCAAACACATTGAAGTGCTGGCGGTGGAGCGAGATCCGCTGACGGCGCCACTGGAAAAAGCCGTAAAGGCCTGGCGCGCAGGCGGTGCCGATGTTGGCTACCGGCAGGCGGCCAACATGCTGCACGGTTGCCTGCACGCGCGGGAATCGCTGCCCGGGATGGCAGACGCCTGGCGGCAGTTCTGCGCGGCACTCAGGCAACGGCTGGACAGCCCTGCTGATCAAGCCAGACACCAGCACTCGGGGACACAGGAGACGACCTCATCGCCTTTGCCTGCGCATCAAAACCCCTGATACCCCCGAATAACAACGACGATAATGACAACAAGAGAAACCTTCATGAAACAGAACCTCGGTACCAGCATCGCAACCATCCTGACGGTCATCGGCCTGATCGGATTCGCGACCCTGGCCCCCAATGCTTTCCAGCTGCTGCTCGATGCCATCAAGGTCAACGTCATCGGCAACCTGGGCTTTATCTTCACCTACCCCGCGTTCGCCGTCTCGGTGGGCTTTGTGATCCTGATGTTTACACCCCTTGGGCGCCTGCGTTTCGGCACGGGCCCGGCGGAGTTCTCCACCCTGAGCTGGCTCGGGATGCTGTTCGCCACGGGCATGGGGATCGGCCTGCTCACCTGGGGCGTACTGGAACCGCGCTACCACGTCGAGGCCGGCCAGAGCACCGATCAGGCACTGCTCTATGCCTTCAACCACTGGGGCCTGCTGGCCTGGGCCGGCTACCTTGCCATCGGCGTGATCTTCGCCCACGCCATGTACAACCTGAATATCGCCAAACCCGCCGAGACACTGCTGGGCGGCGGTTTCCTCAGCAAGCTGAACCTGGTCAGCCTGGTGGTTTCGACAGTCATCGGTCTTTCACTGACCTTTTCCTACGCGGCCACCCCGCTGCAAAAGAGCGTCTCGCAATACCTGGGGGCCGACGTCAGTACGACCCTGATCATTGTGCTGCTGTCCTGTTTCGCCATTGCCTCCAGCGCCTCCGGCCTGAATCGCGGCATCAAGTGGCTGAGCAACTACAACACCCTGCTCGCCGTCGGCCTCATGCTCAGCGTCTTCCTGCTGACCAACCCGGGCGAGATCCTCGCGACCTTCGCCCGGCTGCTGCCCGAATATATGGTGAGCTATCCGGCGATGGCCACCGACATCGGCCTGGGTGACCCTGAGCGCAAGGTCTGGCTCGCCGACTGGCTCTATGCCTTCGAGGCATCCTGGTACGGCTGGTTTGTCTTCACCGGGATCTTCATCGCGCGCATTTCCAAAGGCCGCACGCTGCGCCAGCTGGTGCTCGGCGTGATGCTGGTACCCAGCCTGTTCTCCTGCCTCTGGTTCACCGTCTTCGGCCTGGCCGGGCTGGACACAGGCTCCGCGGACGTTTTCACCCTGATGACCACGCTGGACAGCTACGGCATACTCTCGGCCATCCTGGCGCTCAACCTCCTGCTGTTCTTCGTCACCAGCGCAGATTCGGCCGGGCTGGTCTGCGAAATGCTCACGGTGCCACGCTCCCGTGCCTTCTGGATCGTCGCCATGGCCGCCCTGGCCGTCGTCATCAACTGGCTCGATGGCGACATCTTCAAGGTCATACTGACACTGATCTCGGTCGCCGCCATTCCGGTCGCCTTTGGCATCTTCGCGATCGGAGCGGCCTTCCTCCTGCGCCTGCGCCGCAACAGGAACGCCAGCCAGCTTGATCAACCGGCTGATATTCCTGCATCCAGCTAAGCCCTGAGCGCCGCTTGTCCCTGCTGCACGGGCAGGGCAAGCGGCGCAGGTGGTTAAAAAGCCGTTATTGGTAAACCGGCAGCTTTCAGCCGTAAGCTGACAGCTTACGGCTGAAAGCTCTAAGCGCCTCTCTCCCTTGAACCTCCCACCTGCTTTCACCTCGCACCTCGCACCTGCTTTCACCTAGCCTCTCGCCCTTCCCGCTGTCGCAAACAGGCTCGTCTTATCCAATCGCGTCAGCAGGAAAATTTGATCGCTTAAAGGCAATTAAGATTCGAATTTGGGCAAAAATATCCTATTCATCCGCGTAACTTTAAGCACAAGCCGGGCGTGCCCGGCGCGACAACAACATACTTCAAGAGCCAGAATTGCCATGAATCAGGACGTCATCATCACCTGCGCCGTTACCGGCGCCGCCGATACCGCCGACCGCAGCCCCCACGTACCGGTCACGCCGAAAGAGATCGCCGATGCGGCCATCGAGGCCTGGAACGCCGGTGCCGCCATCGCGCACATGCACGTGCGTGATCCCGAAACCAAGCAGTGCTCCCGCCGCCTGGACCTGTACGCCGAAGTCTGCGAGCGCCTGCGTGCCGCCGACTGTGACGTCATCATCAACCTGACCGCCGGCATGGGTGGCGACCTCTATGTCGGCCCCGAGGAAAACCCCACCGCCTTCTGCCCGGAAACGGACCTGGTCGGCGGCCTGGAGCGCCTGGTACACATTGAAGAACTCAAGCCCGAGATCTGCACCCTGGACTGCGGCTCGGTCAATTTCGGTGACAGCAACCTGGTGTACATCTCCACACCGGACATGCTGCGCAAGGCCGCGGCCCGCATTCAGCAGCTGGATGTCACCGTCGAGCTGGAAATCTTCGATACCGGCAATCTCTGGTTCGCACTGCAGATGATGAAAGAAGGCCTGATCGACGATAACGCCATGTTCCAGCTGTGCCAGGGCATCCCCTGGGGCACGCCGCCGGAACTGAGCCTGCTCAAGGGCATGGTCGACATGCTACCGGCCAACACCAACTGGACCGCCTTTGCCCTGGGTCGCAACCAGCTGCCCTGGGCCGCGCAGTCCGCCCTGCTGGGCGGCCATATCCGCGTCGGTCTGGAAGACAACCTCTACCTGGGCAAGGGCGAGTTTGCCACCAACGGCCAGCTGGTCGAGCGCGCGGTGAATATCGTGCAGAACATGGGTTCACGCATCCTCAGCCCCGCAGAAGCCCGCCAGAAACTGCGCCTGCGTGGCACCCAGTAACGCCAGGCACTGCTGAACCATCCCACACAGAATCATCGGGTCCGCACGCATCACAGGCCGTGCCGGACCCACTTCGGAGCAAAACTGATGAATCGTCCTCTTCCGACTGAAGTCACCAAAGCCGGTGTTCTTGGCACCGGCGTTATCGGCGGCGCCTGGGCGCTGCATTTTTTGAGCATACCCGGGTAAATGGTCATGGATGTCGTTACCTGCGCCTTTAGAACCCACGAAAAACTGCGACCACACCGTACTCAGCTAGATCTGGAGAATTAACCATGACACGTCCCAATCCCAATCAAGTCACCAAAGCCGGTGTTCTTGGCACTGGCGTTATCGGCGGCGCCTGGGCGCTGCATTTTTTGAGAATGGGTATGGACGTGGTCGCCTATGATCCCGGCCCCAACGCCCGCGAAAAGCTGCTGGCCATGGTGGATCACATCTGGCCCACCATGGTGAAGCTGGGCCTGCGTGAGGGCGCAAGCCCGGATCGGCTGCGCTTTGCCGACAGCCTGGAAGAGATGGCCACCAGCGTGCAGGTCATTCAGGAAAGCACCCCGGAAAACCTCGATGCCAAGCGCGCCCTGTTTGCAGAGCTCGATCGCGTGGCACCGCCGGAAGTGGTCATCATCTCCAGCACCTCCGGCTTTGCCATGTCCGACATGGCGGTGGAAATCCAGCACCAGGCCGAGCGTTTTGTCGTCGGCCATCCGTTCAACCCGCCCTACCTGGTGCCTTTTTGCGAAGTCTGCGGTGGTGAGCGCACCAGCCAGGACGTGGTCGACTGGACCGCCGCCTTCTACGAGGCAATCGAGAAACAGGTGGCCAAGATGGACAAGGAGCTGCCGGGCTTTATCGGCAACCGCCTGCAGGAAGCCCTGTGGCGCGAAGCCCTGCACATGGTGGCCAACAATGAATGCTCGGTGGAGGACATCGACAAGGCCATCGCCTACGGTCCGGGGCTGCGCTGGGCCATCATGGGTCACTGCCTGACCTATCACCTGGGCGGTGGCCAGGGCGGCATGGCGCACCTGCTGGATCATTTCGAGGAATCCCTCAAGGAGCCCTGGACCCGTCTCGACGCCCCCGAACTGACACAGCAGCTCAAAGACGATATGGTGGCCGGCTGCCTGACCCAGGCCAACGGCGCCAGCATCAATGAACTCATCCAGGAGCGGGACGACTGCCTGATCCGCATCATGCAGACGCTCAAGGAATACCGCGACGAACACGGCATCCGCCGCTAGCAGCCTGTCGGGCTTGACCGATCGTAGCGAGGGAATGGCCGTTTTGAGGCAGTTTTTGGGCTCTTTTGAGGCGAATAGTGGTTCTATTTAACGAAGAGGAGTACAAAAAATAGCCAAAATCGGCGTTTCCGCAGTAGATCAGCGTTAAGCCCGACAAGCTGCTGCACACGGGCGCAACGCGCAGGCCTCTACCCTGCCGTTGCGCCCTGTCCGACAACTTTCAGGAGATTGCTTATCCGTTTAGCACAGTACCTAATTCGCATCATGACTTTCCGGAGACATCCCCAATGTCGATAGAACAACAACCTGATAATGGCAGTACCATTTTCAAGGCCGACCTGATCACCCGCCATGGCCTGTTCAAGGACATGCACAAGGGCATGACAATAAGCGCCGCCGCGCTGGTACTGGCCTTCGTTCTCTTTACCGGTACCAATTCAGAGCTGGCCAGCAGCATCTTTGGCAGCGCCCGCAGCTGGATCGAAGCCACCTTTGGCTGGTACTACCTGGTGACCGTGGTTTTCCTGATCATCACCTGCTGCTACATCGTGGTGAGCCGCCACGGCCAAACTCGCCTGGGCGATGACGACAGCCGCCCCGAATTCAGCAACTTCGCCTGGTTTTCCATGCTGTTTTCCGCCGGTATCGGTATCGGCATCCTGTTTTTCGGCGTTGCCGAACCCATTTTCTACCTCGATAACAGCGGCGCCTTCGGCTACCCCAACAACCCCTACGCCGACATGGCCGGTGCCACCGCCATTGGTCACGACCGCGCCGTCGATGCCCTGCGCGTCACCTTCTTCCACTGGGGTTTCCACGGCTGGGCGGTGTACGTCATCGTTGGCCTGTCACTGGCCTACTTCGCCTATCGCAAGAAACTGCCGCTGGCGCTGCGCTCGGCGCTTTACCCCTTTATCGGTGATCGCATCTATGGCCCCATCGGCCACGCCGTTGACCTGCTCGGCGTGCTGGGCTGCGTTTTCGGTGTTGCCACGTCCCTGGGGCTCGGTGTCAGCCAGATGTCCGTGGGGCTTGAGCGCCTGATCGGCGTGGACCCCGGCATCAACACCCAGCTGACGCTGATCGCGCTGATTACAGTGATTTCGATCCTGTCCGCCATCTCTGGCGTCAACCGCGGCATCAAGCTCATTTCCGAGTGGAACATCATCATCTCGATACTGGTGATCGGCTTCTTCCTGTTCGGCGGCCCGACCGCCTGGCTGCTGAGCCTGTTTGCCGAGTCTTTGGGCGACTACCTGGCCAACTTCGTGCAGATGGGGCTCTGGTTCCCGGCAGAAGAAGGCCCGGCCAGCTGGCAGAACGGCTGGACCGTGTTCTACTGGGGCTGGTGGCTGGCCTGGGCGCCCTTCGTTGGCCTCTTTATCGCCCGTATCTCCAAGGGCCGCACCCTGCGCGAATTCGTGCTCGGCGTGCTGCTGGTCCCTACCCTGGTGATCTTTGTCTGGCTCGGCATTTTTGGCGGCACCGCCCTGTGGCAGGAACTGAATGCCGCCAACGGCCCGGGCACCGCCGGCCTGATCGACCTGGTGAACGCCTGGAACCTGCCGGCGGCACTCTTCGCCAGCTCCGATGGCATTGCAGGCGACGGTACCCTGGGCTGGATCATCTCGGCACTGCTGGTGTTCCTGCTGATGAGCTGGTTCGTCACCTCATCGGACTCCAGCACCCTGGTGCTGACCACCATCCTGTCTTTGGGCAACGATGAGCCGCCGCAGCTGTTCCGCATCTTCTGGGGTATCATCATTGGCCTGGTGGCCGCCGTACTGCTGCTCGCGGGAGGCCTGAGTGCCCTGCAAACCGCACTGATGGCCGCCGCCCTGCCGCTCAGCCTGGTCATACTGGCCATGACCTTCGGCGTACTGAAGTCACTGTGGCAGGAATCGGGGGTGCTGGGCACTGCACGCCCGGCCTCCCAGACCAACTGACTCTGCCCGGGTCTGCGCTACGCAGCGCGGACCCGCTTCAGGACCATCCATGGCAACAACTTCATTCACCAGGACTGCGGCGCCGGCAAGCCCGGCGCCCGCAGCGTCCATCCTCCATCCCGATGATGACGGCACTATCACCGTCTCCTTTCTGCTGTTACCGGAATACGCCATGGTGTCGCTGCTCTCGGCCATAGAGCCACTGCGCATCGCCAACCGCCTGGCAGGCCGGGAACTCTATCGCTGGCAGTGCCTGAGCGAGAACGGCCAGGCCGTCACGGCCAGCAACCAGATGGCGCTGCAGCAGCACCTGGACATGCGCACGGTCGAGCCGCGCAACCTGTTCGTCAATGCCAGCTTTCATCCCGAGCGCCACCGGAGCCCGGCGCTCATCGACTGGCTGCGTCGCCTTCACCGGCGTAACAGCCTGCTGGGTGCACTGGACACCGGCTGCCACCTGCTGGCCCGGGCGGGCCTGCTCAAGGGGCATCGGGTCACGCTGCATTGGGAAGCCATACCGGCGTTCCAGGAAACCTATCCCGATATCCTGATCAGCCCGGAACTGTTTGAAATCGGACGCAACCGCATCACCTGTGCCGGCGGCAACGCTGCCACCGACCTGATGCTGCACCTGATCCAGCAGCACGCCGGCACCGCCCTGGCACTGCAGATCTGTGATCAGTGCCTGAAAAACGGCATGCGGCCGGCTTCGGACAGCCAGCGTATCGGCCTGCCACGCCAGTTCAACATCCACCACCCGCGCCTGATCCGGGTGCTGACCCTGATGGAACAACAGCTGGAAACGCCGCTGACACCGGCACAGCTGGCTCGCAGCGCCCATATCTCGCTGCGTCAGCTGGAACGACTGTGTCAGCAGTTTCTTGGGGTCTCACCGTCGGCCTACTACCTGAAGCTGCGCCTCGAACGGGCGCGGCAGCTGCTGTGCGAATCGGATCTTGGAATTGCAGAGGTTGGGATTGCCTGCGGCTTCGTCACCGCCTCGCACTTCTGTCGCAGCTACCGGCGTCATTTCGACATGACGCCCGGCGAGCAACGCCGCGTAGGTTGGGTTAGCCCCGCAGGGGCGTAACCCAACACCGTATCAACAAGCCGTAAGCCGTAAGCCGTAAGCCGTAAGCCGTAAGCCGTAAGCCGTAAGCCGTAAAAGCTTATAGCTGACAGCTGCAGATTAAAGGCTGCGTTCCAGCACCCGGATGCGCGACAACAGCTCGTCACGATCCACGTAGCAGCCCTGCAGGTGGCGCTGCCCCTGCTGCAGATCAAAGGCACGGCGGGCATGCAGCACGCGGCGGTTGTCGAACACCAGCAGATCGCCGGGGACCAGGCGGTACTCGAACTGGAATCGTGCCTCGCGGGTCAGACGGATAAAGGTGCTGTAGGCACGGTAATGCCGTACCACCTGGTCGGCCGGAATATCCAGCGGGCCGCGCAGGAAGTTGGCAAAGCGCACCTCGATCACCGTGCCCTGGCCATCGAGCACCAGTGCCGGCCCGCGAAAGCGATAGTCACTGTTGCGATCCTTGTTGTAGAAATCCATCGGCAGGGTGCTGAGCGCCTCGAAATCATCGGGATACTCCTGGCGCATATGCTCGGCGATGCGAAAGCCATCCACCAGCATCGACTCGCCGCCGCTGGCATCATTTTCCAGGCAGTGCAGGAACTGCAGCCCCGGTTGCAGCTCGCGGGTCGGCAGGTCGGTATGCAGTGGCAGGCGCAGCGTCGTGTAGGCGGCCGTATTGGCATCGGGCTTGGAACGCACATCGAAAAGGGTGCCGAAGTTGGTTTCGCGGATAAACGAAATGCGCTCGGCCACCTGTTTCAGCGTGCCCGGCGTGGTGTCGGTATTGCGCAGCAGGGAAATACCGCTGTCACGCAGCTGGCGCAACCAGCGCAGCAGCACGGTATCGTCCTGCATCATGTCGCTGTAATCGAAGCTGGGCAGGCGGGCTTCGATGGCGGCCTTGTCCCAGATTTCGGGCTGCCAGTGGCGCGCCGCACGGGCCTGCTCGCTGTAGCAATGGGCCCGCAGCCAGCCAGGATGAAAGCGGCTGCTGTGACCGTCCCCCTGCCACTGGATCTCCAGGTAACCGTCGCTCAGCCGGGCCGTTTCCGGCCGGATGGATAGCGCCACATCGCAGATTTCGAACAGCTGTTCCCGCGTCAGCGACGACACGCATTGCGGACAGGGGCAGTTGTCCCGCAGCCACAGGTAGTGAAATTCGCTCTCGCGACCATCCTCCCAGGCAAGGCGCAGTGAGTCTTCACCGGGTTCGATGCGCAAGGGCCGGTGGGTCACGGGGTAGCTGCTGTAACCGGCGGTTTCAAAGGCGGCAGTATTGTCGATCATGTCTGTGTTCCTAACCTCGTTGCAGCTGCCTGGCGACAGCCTTGCCACGATATTAAGACGAAGCACCCTGGCCTGGATGGCACTCAGGCGACATTGCATGGCCCCAGCCCGACAACTCGACACAGGTAAAACCGACGGAACTGAACCGGCCTGGCAGCGCTTGCCAGACGAAGAGACAGCAGCTGCCTCTATACTGTGGGCATGCTCTGCGTAACCAAAGGCCCCTAGCGATGAGATCCTTGTGTTTGACACTGGTCGGTGGTGCACTGCTTTGCGGCAGTATCGCCACGAGCAATGCCACCCCCTGGGAAGCGGTCAACCGCCCCTCATCACAGGCATCGGCGAGTATCGGCCAGTACACCAATGGCTGCCTCAGCGGTGCGCAGCAGATGCCCGTTCGCGGAGAGGGTTTCCAGCTGGTGCGCACCGCTCGCAATCGTCACTACGGCAACCCGGCCTTGATAGGCTTCCTGACGGATTTTTCCAGCGCTGTGGCGCAACAGGGCCTCGGACGCCTACACATCGGAGACATGTCCATGGCCCGCGGCGGCCCGTTCAGCTCAGGCCACCGCAGCCACCAGATCGGCCTGGATGTGGACATCTGGTATTCACAGGATCAGCGCTCGCTCACTCGCCCCTTGAGCGAGGCGGAGCGCGGCACTATTGCCGCAAAACCGCTGGCAGATGCGCAGGCGCACCGCCTGGTCGAGCAAAACTGGAACGCCAATATCCCGCGCATACTGCGCCTGGCATCCGAAGATCCGAAGGTCGCGCGAATCTTTGTCCACCCCGCCATCAAGCGCCAGCTGTGCAGCCTTGCGGGCAATGACAATGCCTGGCTGCGCAAGATCCGCCCCTGGTGGGGCCACAACTACCATTTCCATGTGCGCCTGGCCTGCCCCGCCGGCGACAAGAACTGTATCCCCCAGCAACCCGTGCCACAGGCGCCCTGCGGCGCAGACCTGGACTGGTGGTTCAGCGACGAGTTTTACGCGCAGCTGCGCGGCACGGCACCGCCACCGGCAAAGCCCACGCCAAAACCAAAGCCCAAACCGATGCCGCAGCAATGCACCCAGGTTTTACGCGCACCCTGAGCGCACAGCAGACGCTACTTTAAGGAGAATAGTGGGCTATTTAACGAAAAAGGGAACGGAAGCCCCCTCTTGACAGGATAAAAATTGGCTTTTCGTACGACTGCATGAATGCAGAAGGCAGAGCAAAGCCAGGTGCCCGAGCCGAGTCGGTCAATGCCAAGGTCGTCGGTCGCAGAGTTTAAGTCAGTGCGGTTTCGCAGGGTATTAATGAGCCTGCGAATTGTTCCGGGCGGCGTTCCGTCCTGTGGCGGTTCGCTGCCATGTCCCATTGATCACTAAATGAAAACACCTGAATCAATATTTACAAGCTATATCCCTGCAGCTTGCCTTGTGGGCAGCCTGCTAGGCCATTTGGTTACCACCGCTCTTTTTCGCCCGGTACATGGCCATGTCGGCGGCGTTTAACAGCTCGGTGGCGGTGTTGAAGTCGTGTTGACCGTCCAGGGTGGCCATGCCGACTGAGGCGGATAGAGAAATGCTGGTATCAGCCTTTGTCGGGTAGCGATTATTTCTGAACGCCTCGACAATACGGGCACCGATAATTTTGGCTCCCTTGGTATCGCTGCCGGGCAGTATTAGCACAAACTCTTCGCCGCCGAAGCGAAATACGGAATCCTGCGAGCGAATATTCGACTTAAGAATATTGGCGGCAAACCTTAGCACCTGGTCGCCGAAGGCGTGACCGAAGCTGTCGTTAATATTCTTGAATTTGTCCAGGTCGATAAACAGCACGCTCAATGGCCAGCCATTTTTACGCGACTGGAGGAATTCGTCCTTCAGGATATTATCGAAATGACTACGATTCCAAACCCCGGTTAAATGGTCGCGACGGGTGGCTTCTTCTAGTTGTTCCGCACGCTCTTCTGCGTCTTTCAGCCTTATCAGGCTGTGCTCAATCTGCTCAGAATTGTGCAAGCTCCGGATCAACGTCACTTCCTTGGCGTGGGACAGCAGTCCATCGTTGCATTGGCCATCGATCAGGCTCATGTTGAAGAGTTCTTCAATGGCCGGAATTTCGGCGGCGGTAGCGTCCAGCACCGCTTCTAAACTGCCGCTGAGATTAGAGCTCGGATCATCGGCCTGCGACGGGGGCCGACCGTCAGCGGTCATAAAACCATCGGCGATGCGCCCGGATAGAGCAATGCAGTCCGCCAGGGTGGTGACGTCACAGAGGCTAAAGGCCGGGCTCAACTGGTGACTGGCGCTGACCGCTTCCGCCAAGTGGGCAGGAAAGCTCCAGCGCTCCAGCAACCAGGCGCCGACCGAGGCGTGATCGTGGCCCAGTTGCTGCATTTCATGGGCCAGCAGTTCATCATGATTGTTGCGCCCCTCTGCAGACGGCGGATAAAAACCGTCAAGCGCCTTATCCAGCACCGCCATGCCGATATCCTGCAGCAACGCCGCCAGGAAAGCATCTTCGGGAGAGACCTCGCTGGTTTCAGCAGCGAGAATGCGCGCAGCGATGGATGCCAGCAGCGATCGACGCCAGAAGCGGGTGTAGTCAAAAGCCTGTTGTTGATTGTCTGACAGCGAAGAATACAACGAAAAGCTGAGCGCCAGCATCAGTGTGGAATTCAAGCCCATTAACATCACCGCCTGTCGCAGGTTACTGCTCTGGCGTCGCTGGCCGTAAAGCGGGGAGTTGGCGATGCGCAGCAGCTTGGTCGCCAGGGCTGGATCCATGCCGACAACATCGGCTACCTGTCCCATGGTTGCCACGGGATTCTGGGCCAGATCCAGTATTTTGGCAGCCGCTGCAGGTAATGTAGGGAGCTCACAACACCTTGAAAGTTTTTCTTCCAAAAGCGGAGATAACTGGCTCATCCGTTCGCCTTGCACTCATCTGATTCTGTCATCACTTTACCCCAGCCTTGGTCGATAACCAATCGCCACATGACAAGACCTTTACTCCGGATTGTTCATCAACCCTCAGCCAGCCCTACTTTGGGCCATGCAGTACCTGCTTGTCGAAAACACCAACAGCCCTACTCTATATTCTGGATCTGTTCGCGCATCTGCTCGATCAGTACCTTGAGTTCGACGGCGCACTGGGTGGTGTCGGCGACGATGGATTTTGAGGACAGGGTGTTGGCTTCGCGGTTCAGTTCCTGCATCAGGAAGTCAAGACGACGGCCCACCGGTTCTTTCTGTTTAAGAACGCGGCGCACTTCCTGCACGTGGGTATCGAGACGGTCGAGCTCTTCGTCCACATCCGCCTTTTGGGCCAGCAGCGCGATTTCCTGCTCGACGCGGGTTTCATCCAGCTCGGCCTGCAGTTCGGCCAGGCGGTTACGCAGGTTGTTGCGCTGCGTCGCCAGAATCTCGGGCAGACGCCCCCGTACCTGCAGCACCACCTTTTCGATATTTAGCAGGCGCTGCTCTATCAGCGAGGCAAGCTCGGCGCCTTCGCGCTGGCGCCCCTGGGCCAGGTCGGCCAGTGCCTGATTGAAGAGCGTCAACGCCGCTTTCTTCACCGCATCCATATCGAGTTCGCTTTCCAGCAGCACACCTGGCCAGCGCAGCACCTCCAGCGGATTGATCGGCTGCGGGTTGCTGACAAGCGTGCCGAGCTCTTCGGCCACCGCCACCAGCTGCGCGGCGTACTGGCGGTCGACACTCAGGGTCTGCTGCTGGGTTTCCGGCACGAAACGCAGCGTGCATTCAACCTTGCCGCGACTCAGTGCCTGGCGCAGTTTTTCCCGCAGGGGACCTTCAAGCTCACGCAGGCTGTCCGGCAGGCGCAGGTGCGGTTCGAGGTAACGGTGATTTACCGAGCGAATTTCCCATACCAGGCTGCCCCATTCTCCCTGGGTCTCCTGGCGGGTGAAGGCCGTCATACTGCGTGTCATGTGGTCCGATCTCGATTAGAATTGGCTGTTCGAGTCATTCTAACAGCCTGGCCTGCGTCACTACACCGCCGGGCTCTCTCCAAAGTTGAAGGTAACAGATCACCATGAGTTCGAGCATCTCCGACCAGCTGCAAGGCCTGGGACTTAAAAAACTTCGCCCGAGCGGACGTCAGCCTGATCAGATGCGTGATATCAAAATTACGCGCAATTTCACCAAGCACGCGGAAGGATCGGTGCTGGTTGAATTCGGCGATACCAAGGTTCTGTGTACCGCCAGCGTTGATCGCGGCGTGCCGCGCTTCCTGCGTGGCAGCGGCCAGGGCTGGGTGACCGCCGAATACGGCATGCTGCCCCGCTCCACCAATACCCGTACCGATCGTGAGGCGGCGCGCGGCAAGCAGGGCGGCCGTACCGTCGAGATTCAGCGTCTGATCGGGCGTTCCCTGCGCGCGGCACTGAACCTGAAAAAGCTGGGTGAGAACACCATCACCATCGACTGCGATGTGCTGCAGGCCGACGGTGGCACACGCACCGCCTCCATTACCGGTGCCTTTGTTGCGCTGCAGGATGCCATTAACGTGCTGAAAAAAGACAAGCACGGTGCCATGAAAGGCGACCCTGTTGCGCACATGCTGGCCGCGGTCTCCGTCGGCATCTACGAAGGTGTCCCGGTACTGGATCTGGACTACGCCGAGGACTCCAAGGCCCACACCGACATGAACGTGATCATGACCGGCAGCGGCGGCTTTGTCGAAGTTCAGGGTACGGCGGAAGGTGCCACCTATTCCCAGGACGAACTCAACGCCATGCTGGACCTGGCGCGCAAGGGTATCAGTGAACTGATCGAAGCACAGAAAGCGGCGCTTGCTGGCTAAGCGTGCCATTGCAGCATCGCAATAAAAAAGGGAGCCCTGCCAGGCTCCCTTTTTTGTGACTCTGAACTTGCCAGTGCATCGAGCCACGATGGGCTCTGTCCGGCAAAATCACTAGCCAATGTTGTAGTCGATAATAACCGGTGCGTGCTGCGAGAACTGCTCGTCACGGTAGATACGCGCCGCCTTGACGTTGTTGCGCAGGTTGGCGGTAGTGATCTGGTAATCCAGCCGCGCCCCTTCGTTCAGGCTCCAGGCACGGTTATAGTCCGGCCACCAGCTGTACTGCCGCTCCGCCTTGTTGGCGCGGCGGAAAGCATCGACAAAGCCCATGTCATCCAGTACTTCTTCCATCCATTTGCGTTCCTGCGGCAGGAAGCCCGAAACGCTCTGGTTGGCGTACCAGTTGCTCAGGTCGACAGGCTTGTGGGCGATATGGAAGGTGCCGGCGAAAATGAAATCACGGCGCTTGCGCAGTGTTTTCTTCAGGTGGCCCATGAAAAGTTCCATGTACTCTTCCTTGCGCACCTGGTCTTCCGGGCTTTTCAGGCCGGGAGGGATGGACATGGACGCCACGCTGACCTTGTCGAAATCTGCCTGGATAAAGCGGCCATGAAAATCGCAGAGCTCAAAGCCCAGCCCTGTCATGATCGCTTTGGGCAACTCACGGGTGTAGATCGCGACACCGCTGTAGCCGTCTTCGAACGCATCGAAGAAGAACGCATGGTATCCCTTGGGATGGTAACGCTCGTCATCGAGCTGGTATTCTTTCGCGCGCAGATTTTGCAGGCACACTACGTCAGCGTCCTGGCGAACCATCCAATCGAAAAAACCTCTATCAGTAGCCTGTTCAATACCCTGAGTATTGAAGGTGATGACACGCATGTCTGTTTGATCCTGTAAAGCGCGCGAAAAAGCGAATGTCTTGAAACAAAGAACGAATTGTATAGCGTAGCGACTGAAATTGAAATTTCTGCAGGCCTTAATCGCCATAGAGTGCAGCCAAAGGCGCTGATATCATAGGCGCCGACCAGTTTTCAGTGCGGAGAGCCCCATGCAGGACTACCAGAGAGCCTTTATCGAATTTGCCATCGAGCGCGGCGTGTTGCGTTTCGGCGAGTTCACCCTCAAATCCGGCCGGACCAGCCCCTATTTTTTCAATGCAGGCCTGTTCAACAGCGGTGAGGCACTGGCGAAGCTGGGACAATACTATGCGGCGGCGATCGAAAACGCCGGCATACCCTTCGATGTACTCTTTGGACCTGCCTACAAGGGCATCCCCCTGGCCACCACCGCGGCGGTGTCCCTGGCAACCGATTTCCAGCGCGACGTGCCCTATGTCTTCAACCGCAAGGAAGCCAAGGCGCACGGTGAAGGCGGCAGCCTGGTGGGGGCAGAACTCAAGGGCCGCATCCTGATCATTGATGATGTCATCACCGCCGGTACGGCTATCCGCGAAGTCATGCAGATCATTCAACAGGCGGGCGCGACACCGGCAGGCGTAGTCATTGCACTGAATCGCATGGAACGGGGCCAGGGCGAACTGTCTGCCATCCAGGAAGTGGAACGGGATTACGCTATGCCCGTCGCCAGCATCGTGACCCTGAACGATGTGATTGCCTACCTGCAGGAGAAAGGCGGCATGGAAACCGAAATCGACGCCATCCTGAACTACCGCAAAGCGTATGGCATCGAGGGCTAGGGGCTATTGGCGTTTGGAGGATATGTCCTGCCGGGACTGTGCTCGCACAAGACAAGGCGCGAATTGCGCGGTTTGGTTGTTCCAAATAAGCGATGAGCAACGCCGTATTGTGCGAACACAGCCCCGGCCCGTCAGGGTTGCGCTGCATAACCCCTCATACGGCTTCAGCGAACTTGCAAAGGGAACCACCCTGAGCGGCGTCCGCTTCATTGTCTGAGGGATTTTGCAGAGCAACAGAACGCATCCCCAAACGCCAACAGCCCCTAAACCCCTGATTTAACAATTATTCACGTTATCCGTTGACAGCATTCCAACTTGCGTGTCTAATTGGCCGCCGTTGTGCCCGGATAGCTCAGTCGGTAGAGCAGAGGATTGAAAATCCTCGTGTCGGTGGTTCGATTCCGCCTCCGGGCACCACCTTACTTGAAAGCCTCGCTAGAAATAGTGAGGCTTTTTTGTGTCTGGACGTTTTGCGGAGGCTCCATCGAACCAAGGTCCGATTACTCGCTACATCCATGTAGCTCACCCTACGGGTGATCGCCGCAAGCGGCGATATGCCAAATTGCTCCCGGCAATTTGGTCCGCCTCCGGGCACCACGCTGCCTGTATACGTCAGGAAGCCTCGCTAGAAATAGTGAGGTTTTTTGTGTCTGGACGTTTTGCGGAGGCTCCATCGAACCAAGGTTCGACTGTTAGCCACATCCCTGTGACTAGCCCTGCGGGCTTACGCGCAAATTTGTTCCCGAAAATTTGTACTCACACCATCCCTAGTGTTCACCCTGCGGGTAATCGTCGCTGCGCTCCGATATGTCAAATTGCTCCCGGCAATTTGATCCGCCTCCGGGCACCACGCTGCCTGTATACGTCAGGAAGCCTAGCTAGAAATAGTGAGGCTTTTTTGTGTCTGGACGTTTTGCGGAGGCTCCATCGAACCAAGGTCCGATTACTCGCTACATCCATGTAGCTCACCCTACGGGTGATCGCCGCAAGCGGCGATATGCCAAATTGCTCCCGGCAATTTGATCCGCCTCCGGGCACCACGCTGCCTGTATACGTCAGGAAGCCTCGCTAGAAATAGTGAGGCTTTTTTGTGTCTGGACGTTTGGCGGAGGCTCCATCGAACCAGGGTTCGATTGTTAGCCACATCCCTGTGACTAACCCTGCGGGCTGACGCGCAAATTTGTTCCCGAGAAATTTGTACTCACACCATCCCTGGTGTTCGCCCTGCGGGTAATCGTCGCTGCGCTTCGATATGTCAAATTGCTCCCGGCAATTTGATACTCACACCATCCACGGTGTTCGCCCTGCGGGCCATCGCTGCACGCAGTGATGTTCCAACTCGTTCCCGACGATTTGGTACTCGCTACATCCATGAGCTCGCCCTCCGGGCACCTCTCACTCATCCGTTAATTGGCGAATATTCGTCACCTGATCGTAGCCGACACCCCAATTATCAGTACTCACCTCGTCGATCACGACAAAGGTGGTTTTCGGATTTTTATTAAGTACATCCACTAACAATTGAGTGGTGCCTTTGATAAGCGCCTGCTTTTGTTCCTTAGTGACATTTTCATCGGTTACTTTAATATTAACGTAGGGCATAGTTTTTCTCTTTTATAGAGGATGTTAGGCTAGGCTGACTTTTTCGTTACGTTCAATATTGTTTTTTCAAAATACTCAACTGAACTAGAACCGCTAACCAAGGTGGTTTCATTAAAAATAAATGCTGGCACGCCGGGTAGCTTTAATTTCTGCACACGTTGTTTTTTAAGCAGTAGCTGTTGATTTATTTTATTCGATATCAGCACCTGTTCTCCTTCTGATCGATCCAGACCCAATTGTTCAACAAGATCCAGTAGTACTTGAGTATTGCTGATATCCAGGCCCTGTTTAAAATAAGCATCAATCATCAGTTCATTCATGGCCTGTTGTCTGTTAAAACCTTCGCACCAGTGCATCAACCGGTGCGCCTTATTACTATTGTAATAGCGGCTTCGCTTAGAGAAATCGATACAAACACCGGCTTGTTTAGCCACCGCTAATAAATTTGTGCGATAGTCATTCCGTTTTGATTGACCCCATTGGTTACGGCGCCCAAGATGATCGTCAATATCCTCACCCTTTGGCCCAATATCAGGATTAAGTTCATAGGGCAAAAAATTGATACAGGCCTCAATGCTCAGATTTCGAAGCGCTTGCTGCAGGTTTGCATATCCTATTGGGCACCAAGAACATACCAGATCGTGGACCATTTCTATCCTTAGCGCTTTCATGGAACATCTTCCTGTAAATCAGAGTACATTTTGTTGACGACTAACCAACGCCCGTTTTCTTTCAGAAGACCCAAAAAATCAACATAGAAGTGCTCAAATAGCGGGCATTCCAGTTTCACCATCGCCTGGTCTTTTATGATTTCAATGGAAAGGAGTTTGAAATCATAAGGCCGCCCTTGCTGGTCAGGTACAGGTCGACTGGCGACAGCGTCAAGCCACTGGTCAAGACTACGTCGTAATCCAGGCGCTTTAAGAAACGCATCCGGATGAAAAATGGCTCTTAACTTCGATACCTCGCCATAGTGCAAGCCATCAAAATAGTCCCGTACAAGGGTCATCACTGAATCAAATTCTTTCGAACCGAAATCACCCGTATATGCCGTATTTTCCATGCGTGCTCTCTCCTATCGCAGTCAGCCTTGAGCGATTAATCGTGAAGATCAGTAGGTAATCGCTCTAAGCCGCTGATTGGCGCTGTTCGGCAGTAAGAGCACGTTGAAAGCTGGTCATTGCCTGTACCGCATCCACCATTTTCCTGGTGTTATGCCCCAACGGGATCTCGACGGGAAAGCTTGCTCCCCAGCGGGAATATACCGTCAGCATAATATCAGCAGCCGAAGGCTGATCACCGCCAAGAAAATCTTGCGTAGCCAGTTGCTGCTCCACGACCTGCCATAGACTGGTAATAGCCTGAGCCGCCGCCTCGAAGGATGATTGTTTGACTTTCTCATCGGCAATGTACTGATCGATAAAAAATAAACGGCCATAGGCCGGATGCATCGTGGCATTGGAAAACATAATATCTTGAATTGCTTGTTCACGAGCCGCGCCTGCGGAAGGCAGCATGGTATTCTGATGTTTATTGAGCAGGTATAACATCACAGCCGCTCCTTCCAGTAATGTTTTGCCGTTATCGACAAGTACCGGAACCATACCGGTAGGATTGATGGCGTTAAAGTCACTCACCTGCTGCTTGTTAATTATTTCAACAGCTTGACCCAGTTGGTGGATAACCACTTGAGTAGCCAGGGAGCATGCGCCGGGAACATAGTAAAGCCTGTACATTGTATTGCCCTCGTTATTGATTTAATCAGTGATTAAATCGTTGGTATGCGTACCGCTTGAAGCGATGACTAAAGACGACATGACAAAGCTTAGGGCTTTTGTTTATGCACATATATAACTATAATAAAAACCAGCTGTTCTCTATATGGAAACAATCTTTTGTTTTTCTTGGATGAAACCCCTTTATGGATAAACTACGAGCGCTTCAACTATTTGTACGTCTGGCTGATTTGGGAAGCTTCACTCGAGTGGCAGAGCAGACAAACTCATCCAAATCAATGATTAGCAAGGAGATCAGCCGTCTTGAAGATGCACTGGGCGCTCGCTTGCTGCATCGTTCAACACGCAATCTACAGTTGACACATGTGGGTGTGGGGTATTTGCAACGAGCACGGGAAATACTAGAAAGGCTTGATGAAGCAGATAATTTTGTGCAAGACCTTCAGCAGCATCCCCGTGGTAAGCTGAAAATCAATGCACCAATGGCGCTAGGCCTCGTTGATTTATCAACATTATTCGCCGATTTTATGCAGTCTTACCCAGACATTGAGCTAGACATTCACTTGGGAGATGAGAGTGTTGACCTGGTGGAACAGGGTTTTGATTTGGGATTTCGGGCATCCAGTCGTCCAATCGACTCGAATTACGTCGGGCGCCCACTGACTCGTTTCAAGTACAGAGTCTGTGTGGGGCCCGAGTATTTAAACAACCACCCCGCTATTAACTTGCCGCGGGACCTGGAAGAACATAACTGCTTTGTATACAGTTATTTCCAGGGAAAAAATATTTGGCCCATTGAAGACGGTGTCGCCATTCAAGGGACATTGCGGGTTAACAGTACCATTTTCATGATGGAGGCGATTAAGCGAAATCAAGGCGTTGGGTTTATTCCGGACTTTGTTTGCCGCGAGTCGTTTGAAAAGGGAGAGGTTGTTGAAGTATTGGGGGATTTTAACAAACCCAATCTAACGCTCTACGCCCTGTACCCTGCACGACATTTTGTACCCTCAAAACTCGTCCAGTGTATAGAGTTCCTTGAGCAGTGGTTTTCTAATAAACAGTGAGAAAAAGATGGTACTGGATCGCCTCCTCATCATCACCATTATTAACCCGGCGGGTTAATACATGAAACGGGGATGTTTCATCATTGGCCGCAGGCCAATGCGAACCCCATCCCTTCACCCGAGAGAATCCAGCACGTACACGCACGTGCGCCCATTCTTCAATGGTGAAAAGTGTGGGGTGACTGGCGAATAGGGAGGGCAACCTATTTGCCTGCCAGGTTAATAAGACCAGTCTACCTGCAAATGCACAAACCTGATCCAAGCCCCGTTCATGCCCTATACCGCCAGTTCCATCAGGCCGCATCCGACAACGGGGGGATGACACCCTCTGTAACCGCAGCGCCTTTGCCTGTGTGTCTGATAAACAGTCCCAGCGCGACCAGCAGCAAGGCCGTCACCGTCAGGATGTCATACATCAAACTGAGTGAACCGGTTGCCTCACGCAAGTATCCCGCCAGCAGGTTACCCAGGGTTCCGCCCATGCCAAAGGTCACCATGCACACACCATTGATTTGCATGGTTGCGGTGGAGCCGTAGTGCTGGCTCACCCAGCCGGCAACAATGCCCCACATCGGAAAGTACATCAGCCCATAGCCAAAGCCTGCCAGCAACGCCCAGCGCGCCGGGTCAAACATGAAGGCCAGGAGCCCAAGGGCAAAGCCGCTGAAGATCACTGTAAACGCGGTGCCATGGCCTTTGTGATCTGCCAGCTTCCCGATCAGAAGCCCGGCGATCATTCCTGTAATGCCAACCACGGTCCAGGTATAGCCACCCAACGCTGCAGGAAGCCCTCGCTCGTCGAGATAGAGGTTCAGCCAGGCTGAGAATGGCATGGCACTAAAGCCCACCAGACAGCAGATGAGGCAGGCAAAAAAAGCCGTGCGCTCACGCAGGATAACGGCCAATAGCTGGCGCGCAGGTATTGCCTCAGCCCCTGCAACGGAAATTACGTTAGCTGCATCGGTATCGAAAGATGCCACCCCGGCGGGCGCAAGCCCTCGCAACAAATTCCAGCTCAGTATCAACGCCAGGACGCCGACACCACCTGCGATAACCCAGCCACTCTCCCAGCCAAGATGCGGTACGACAAGCAGTATCAGCAAACCGTTGATGCCGTAGCCCCAGGCGGTACCACTGGAAGCGCAGGACATGGTGGTTGAACAGCTGGCCTTGTTGGCATAGCGGCTGATTATTTCCACGATCGTGCCCCAGCTGATCGAAGCACTGGCCGCCAGGATCACCAGAGCCAGGGTGATGTGCAACGGATCACGCAACTGCGACATCAGGAACAACAAGCCGGTAGTAAGGCTTGTCGTCACCAAGGCCAGACGAACCGTACCAATACGGTGCCCGATGAGACCGAGCAGCAACGCACCCGCGAGGTAGGACAGCTGTGTCAGCGCCCCTATGCTGGCCAACTGCCAGTTGGATATCGCAATAGACTCCCGCATCAGGGGCAGCAACGCGGCAAACAGAAAAACACCAAATCCATGACTTACGACCTGATTCAGGCCAAATACTGCTGCCATGCGCATGCTGCACTCTCCCTTACAGCCCCAGGGGCCCGGTAATGACTAATCTGATTAGCCGCTACCTTAGATGCTTGCCTTTATTCAGTAAATCGACAAATATTGATAACCTCGTTCAATATTGTTGATAACTGAAATGCCCGAACTACCCATAGGTCTGCTGCGCACCTTCGCCGTCACCGCGCAGACATTAAACCTCACCGCCGCCGCCGGGCAGCTGCATCGCGCACCCTCCACGATCAGCATGCAACTGAGCCGACTGGAGTCCCTGGTCAATACCGAGCTGCTGGTACGCGGACAGCATGGCGTACGACTGACACCAGCAGGCGAGCAGTTGCTTGGCCATGCTTATCAGCTGCTGAACCTGCATGATCGCATTCTGGGTGCATTCCACAACGTGGATATCAACGGCAAGGTGCGCCTGGGTACTCACGATCAATACGCGACGCGCTCCCTCACCCCCATTCTGGAGGCCTTTGTACTGTCCTACCCCGAGGCGCAACTGGAGGTCATCTGCGATCACCGCCCCCAACACCTGGTAACACTGCTAAACGAGGGAAAGCTGGATATCGCACTGGTGGAAATGCCGGCGCAGTCCGAGGGAGGTCTGCGACTGGCCCCGGATGAACTGGTCTGGGTTCGCTCGCCTGTGCACAATGTTCACGAACGCGACCCCCTGCCACTCGCCGTCTTCGTCGAAGGCTGCTTTCACAGGGACTCCGCCAGCCTTGCATTACAACAAACGGATACAGCCTATCGAATTGCGTTTATCAGCCAGAGCCGCGCCGGAGTACTTGCGGCGGTAAGGGCAGGTATAGGGATCGGTGTGATTCCGCGCTCAACACTGGAGCCCGGCATGGTCATTGTAGAGTCAGGCCTCCCTCCGCTGCCGAAGACCGACACAACTCTCTTCGTCGCAGAGGACACTAACGAGGCTACGCAGCGTCTCGCGCAAACTATCAGAGAGAGTCCACAGTTCTCGTCATCTGGTCAGCCCCCTTTGTCGGAAACACACGCTGCCCAAACCGTAAATTTGAACGCCCTGTAGATGCCCGGATGGGTCTGTGAATAACACTTTGTGCATAAATTGACGCTCGATTCAGGGGATAACTGCTCACAAAAAGCCTGCACAAGCCTGTGAGTAACCTGATGAAAAGTATCGGTAAACTGTCGCCAAGCACCGTAATTCAAGGGGAGTGATATTCTGATCAGCAATTGTACCCAGAGCCTCAACAACCCGGGATCAACGCTGCCATTTGTTATCCACATCCATCTTATGCACAGAATGCACACACTCTGTTTAGGCAGCCGGCGCTTACAAACTCTCAGCCATTCCAGTTAGCACAGCGGTGCCCGCTGGATCATCAATGACTTTTCACAGCCCTACAGCGGACTTTAGGACTTTTTCCTATAGAGCTTTCCCGATATAAGTCCATACTGTGTGCATGAGGATTCAGACGGATCTGATGGTTGCAAGGACGCAACCAGCTCGGCAAGGATGCCAGGAGCACCTCACTTTTACACCCTCGAGCCAAGGATGGTTCGGGGGCGTTTTTTTATGTGCGATCGAAAATTCTCATTTTCTCATTACAAAGCCATGTAGCTGATACAGCGCCCGCCTATCGCTTTCCGGTCATCCACAGCTTGTGACTGCAACTCTCCAGCCCTTGAACTCTGTGGCGTAACAAACATGCCTCAGCAACCCCACGCGACATAGCACCCGAACATCGCATCGCTCTGGCCGCCAAGAGGAAAAGCCTGCTGCTGGCCACAAAAAAGCAGCTCCAAACCCAGGTGGCGCACCCTTTGCCTCGAGTCCGCGTTTAGCTGCTTACGATACTGCTGACCAGTGTTGCACACCAAGCGGACGCGTAACTGTGGCTCCAGGGACACGACGCTGGCGATGGTCTACAAGCTGTTGGAGTCGGCACAGAAAAACTGGAAACGGATCAAGGGATTTATTCTGTTGACCCTCGTGGTCAACAACGTGAAGTTCAAGGATGGTGAGCAAGTACAAGATCAATCAGACAGGAACGCCGTAACCGGCCGGCGATCACACCTTGCCAGCCGGCGCTTTCCAGTTATGCGGCAGCAACTCCCCGATGGCACTCGCTTTTTGGGTTGGCAGTCGGGCGAGCACGTCTTTCAGATGCGCATAGGGTTCATGTCCATTCAGCTTGGCGGACTGGATCAGGCTCATGACTGCAGCAGCGCGCTGGCCACTGCGCAGCGATCCTGCGAACAGCCAGTTCGAGCGCCCGAGCGCCCACGGCCGGATCAGATTTTCCACCCGGTTGTTGTCGATCGGCAATGCCCCCTCATCCAGGTAGCGTGTCAGGGCGGCCCAGCGCTTGAGGCTGTAGTCCAGCGCCTTTGCAGTCGCTGTGCCATCCGGCACTTGCAGGCGATGGGCCTGCATCCATTGATGCAGTGCGTCCGCGATCGGGCGGGCACGGGCTTGTCTCAAGGCCTGCCGTTCAGTGTTGTTCAGTGACCGCGCCTCGCGCTCAACCTCATACAGCTGCTTGATGTACTCGACAGCCTGAGCGGCGATCTGGCTCATGCCCGCCACATGCAGCTCGACGAACTTGCGACGGGCGAGCGCCATGCAGCCCACCTCGGTGATGCCGTGCTTGAAGCTCGCCTTGTAGCCGCCGTAGTCGTCACAGACCAGTTGGCCTTGCCAGTCACCCAGGAAGTCGCGGGCATGCTGACCGCCGCGCCCGGGTGCGAAGGCGTAGATCACGGCGTTCAGGTCTGAGTACGGCGTGCTGGCATAGGCCCAGATGTAGGCCTTGTGGGTTTTCTTCTTGCCCGGCGCCAGCATCGGCACCGGCGTTTCGTCGGCGTGCAGCACGGCCTCCTTGAGGAGGGCTTCGCGCAGTGCGTCGATCAGCGGTTGCAACTGCACGCCGCAGCGGCCGATCCACTCGGCCAGGGTCGAACGCGGGATGGCAACACCAGCACGCCCAAAGATCTGCTCCTGTCGATACAACGGCAGGTGGTCGGCGTATTTGGCGATCATCACCTGGGCCAGCAGACCGGTGGTCGGGGTGCCCTTGTCGATGATGTGCGCCGGCATCGGCGCCTGGGTCAGGGTTTCGCAGGCATCACAGACCCACTTGCCGCGGATATGGCGTTCAACCGTGAAGACGCCGGGTGTGTAATCGAGTTTTTCGCTGATGTCTTCGCCGATGCGTTTCAGCTGGCAGCCGCAGGCGCAGTTCTCAGACTCAGGTTCATGACGGATCTCGGTACGGGGCAGTTCCGGCGGCAAGGCGGCGCGTTTGGGCTGGCGTTTGGTCGCCGGCGCAGGCGTGGTTTTCAGCTGTTCAAGCTCCGCCTCAATGGCGGCGATGTCGGCACTGATGACCTCATCGAGTAGGCTGATCTGAAGCACATTGAGGTGCTCACTGCGCTGACCATACTTGTGGCGCTTGAGCAGGGCCAGCTCATGGGTCAGCTGCTGATTACGTAACTCGCTGCGCTGTATGACTTGGTCGCGCTGCTGTATCACCTGATCCTGCTGCTCAACGCGGGCCATCAGTTCAGTGGCCAACTGGCGCAGTTGTTCGGGTGAAAGCTGTGAGAGGTCAGGTGTTGAGGTCATGTCCGGCAGTGTGCCAGAGCCCGCTCGCTCTGGAGTTATTGTCAAATCTGGTGTATGACGTCAGGCGGCGTTCCTGTCTGATTGATCTTGTACTTGCTCACCATCCTTGAACTTCACGTTGTTGACCACGAGGGTCAGCAGATTAAATCCCTTGATCCGTTTCCAGTTTTTCTGTGCCGACTCCAACAGCTTGTAGACCATCGCCAGCGTCGTGTCCCTGGAGCCGCAGTTACGCGTCCGTTTGGTGCGCAACCTTACCGTGGCGAAAGTCGATTCGATCGGGTTGGTGGTCCGGATATGCACCCAGTGTTCTGCCGGGAAGTCGTAGAACGCCAGCAGCTCTTCCCGGTCCTTGGCCAGGCAATCCATGGCTTTGGGATACTTGCTACTGAACCGGGTCAGCGTCCGATCAAATGCCACCGTGGCCGCGTCACGCGTCTCGGCCATCCAGATATCGTGCAGCGCTTCTTTCACTTTGGGTTGCATGGATTTGGGCAGCTTGTTCAGTACATTCGCCGTCTTGTGTACCCAGCAGCGCTGGTGCCGGCTGGCAGGATACGTTTTGGTCATCGCTTTCCAGAACCCCAGCGCGCCATCGCCAATCGCCAGCTTCGGCGCGGTTTCCAGGCCACGCTCGCGCAGACCCAGCAGTAACTCCTCCCAGCTTGCCGTCGACTCCCGGTAGCCGTCTTCAACCGCAACCAATTCCTTGCGGCCGTGCTCGGTGACGCCAATGATCACCAGCAGGCAGAGGCGATCATCCATCCGGACGTTGCTGTGCACGCCGTCGGCCCACCAGTACACATAGCGCGAGTTCGCCAGGTCCCGTTGCCGCCATTGCTGGTGCTCTTCGAGCCATTGGCTCTTGAGTCGGGATATCGTATTGGCCGATAGCCCCTTGGCCTGATCGCCCAGCAGCGCGGCCAGTGAGTCCTGAAAATCTCCAGTGGAGATGCCCTTCAAGTACAGCCAGGGCAACAACTCCTCGACACTCCGGGCCCGCTTCAGGTACGGCGGCAGTAGCGCGCTGTTGAATCGAATCCCGGAACCGCTTCGGTCCCGCACCTTGGGCACCTTGATCTCGACATCACCGATACCAGTCTGGACGGTACGTTCAGGCAAATAGCCATTGCGAACCACGGCCTGGCGGCCATCTGGGAGCCGGGATTCGGCGTGCTGATTCAGAAGCCCCTGAAGCTCGGCTTCGACGGCGTGTGCGATCAGTTCACGTGCCCCTGCACGCAACAGCTCGGTCAGCGGATCTACTGCCTGTGCCTCTGGTTGTGAAAGAGCCCTCAGGGTAAAATCGGTCATGGCGTATCACCTCTGTTGATTGAGATCTTGGTCGTGATCAATCAACAGGATACGCCATCCCTCCTATCTCCCCGTACACCAGAAATCACCATAACTCCTCGCTCTGGCGATTCCCAGAACGGCGAATAGCATCACACCGCCGACTATGCTGCGCGGGGCACCGCTTACAGCACTGTTATTGCACCGCCTGGACCAACCCATTGCCACGGCAGGCCCTGCACCAGCGCCTGGAGCTGCTCAGGGTTCAGCGCCAACCGCTGACCGCGCCAAGTTTCGGGCCACTTGAACTTGCCTTGGTGCAAACGCCGCGCTGCCAGCCAGATCCCCAGGCCATCGTGCACCAGCACCTTCATGCGGTTGGCGCGGCGATTGGCAAAGAGATAAGCACAGTGCGGCTGCGCCGCACCGAACACCGCCACCACCCGCGCCAGAGCAGTGTCGGGACCGGCGCGCATATCCAACGGCTCCGTCGCCAGCCAGATCTCATCAATACGGATCATGACAGCAAGCCCCTGAGCAGAGCGAGGCATTCACTAGCTTGAGCGGAAGGCCATTCAATAACGACGGTACCACTTGGCCGAGGGACCTGAATTCGGATCATCACACCCGTCTGCATGGGCGGCTCTTTCGGTGGACTGGAAGGCAGAGGCAACGAAACGAAATGCGGTGTCTCGGGTGCCGATCCATCCTTGTGTGCTTGGGCGATCCAGTTCTGTACTTGGTTGGCATTCAGGTTAAATTGGCGGGCAACCTGGGCGATTGAGACGTCGGGGTCCTGGCAGGCGAGGATGATAGAAGCTTTGAATTCTTGGGAATATCGCCGGCGTTTTAGCGTTGCTCGGCCTTCATGCGTTGCGGTCATGTTAGGTGCCCACGTAAAAAATAGATGGGCACCTAAATTACCTGTCTCATGCCAGAGCGGAAGATGGGTTTACCGGACGGTTACCTTTTTTGCGGCCTTACATTTTTTTCAAATTCCCACATACAAAAACGCCCCAACCAGAGGCTGAGGCGTTTTCGTTGAATAAATGCTTGGCGCCTCGGCGCTGCGCTTGAGCCGTCCCGCGGGCCCATAGGCCGCGGTCGTCAAAACGGGGCAAAGCTGCGCTTCGACAAGGCCCGTTTTGACCCTACTATCACATGGCAAGGCGGCCGCCAGCGGCGCTGCTTACCTGCCCCATGTGAGGGTCATCACCAGCGTCGATCCACAACGGAAAAACCCCGGCCTCTGCGAGACCGGGGTTTCCATTATTAAATGCTTGGCGATGACCTACTCTCACATGGGGAAACCCCACACTACCATCGGCGATACCGCGTTTCACTACTGAGTTCGGGATGGGATCAGGTGGTTCCACAGCTCTATTGTCGCCAAGCAAAACTTGTACAATATGGATTCTGGTAATGATCAGATGTCTCTGTTCACTACGTGCCTTAATTCGAGGGTGCGTGCTTTTTGAAAGCGCGCTTTGTCTTGTCTGCAGCACAAGCTCCTGCCAATGCTAAAATCTTGTCTCTCGTGCTTTTCGCCGGCTGCATTTCTGTCAGCCGGCAACCAAACGCCTTGGGCGTTATATGGTCAAGCCTCACGGGCAATTAGTACGGGTTAGCTCAACGCCTCGCAGCGCTTACACACCCCGCCTATCAACGTCTTAGTCTTAAACGGCCCTTTAGGGGACTCAAGGTCCCAGTGAGATCTCATCTTGAAGGGGGCTTCCCGCTTAGATGCTTTCAGCGGTTATCCCGTCCGAACGTAGCTACCCGGCAATGCCACTGGCGTGACAACCGGAACACCAGAGGTTCGTTCACTCCGGTCCTCTCGTACTAGGAGCAACTCTTCTCAAATCTCAAACGCCCACGGCAGATAGGGACCGAACTGTCTCACGACGTTCTAAACCCAGCTCGCGTACCACTTTAAATGGCGAACAGCCATACCCTTGGGACCGGCTTCAGCCCCAGGATGTGATGAGCCGACATCGAGGTGCCAAACACCGCCGTCGATGTGAACTCTTGGGCGGTATCAGCCTGTTATCCCCGGAGTACCTTTTATCCGTTGAGCGATGGCCCTTCCATACAGAACCACCGGATCACTAGAACCTACTTTCGTACCTGCTCCACGTGTCAGTGTCGCAGTCAAGCACCCTTATACTCTTGCGCTCATTGCATGATTTCCGACCATGCTGAGGGTACCTTCGTGCTCCTCCGTTACTCTTTGGGAGGAGACCGCCCCCCCAGTCAAACTACCCACCACACAATGTCCTCGAACCGGATCACGGTCCAGGTCAGAGTTAGAACCTCAACAGTGCCAGGCTGGTATTTCAAGATTGGCTCCACGCAGACTGGCGTCCACGCTTCAAAGCCTCCCAGCTATCCTACACAAGCAATGTCAAAGTCCACTGTGAAGCTATAGTAAAGGTTCACGGGGTCTTTCCGTCTAGCCGCGGGTAAACTGCATCTTAACAGCTATTTCAATTTCACTGAGTCTCGGGTGGAGACAGTGTGGCCATCGTTACGCCATTCGTGCAGGTCGGAACTTACCCGACAAGGAATTTCGCTACCTTAGGACCGTTATAGTTACGGCCGCCGTTTTACCGGGGCTTCGATCAAGAGCTTCGCTTGCGCTAACCCCATCAATTAACCTTCCGGCACCGGGCAGGCGTCACACCCTATATACGTCCACTTTCGTGTTTGCAGAGTGCTGTGTTTTTAATAAACAGTCGCAGCCACCTGGTATCTTCGACTCCCAACAGCTCGCCCCGCAAGGGGGTCACCATCAGGAGCGTGCCTTCTCCCGAAGTTACGGCACCATTTTGCCTAGTTCCTTCACCCGAGTTCTCTCAAGCGCCTTGGTATTCTCTACCTGACCACCTGTGTCGGTTTTGGGTACGGTCAGCAGTAACCTGAAGCTTAGAGGCTTTTCCTGGAAGCGTGGCATCAACGACTTCAGTCCACATGGGACCTCGTCATCAGATCTCAGTCTTAGGGGACCGGATTTGCCTAATCCCCCAACCTACATCCTTAAACGCAGACAACCAACGCTGCGCTCGCCTAGCCTTCTCCGTCCCCTCATCGCAGTTACTGCCGGTGCAGGAATATTAACCTGCTTCCCATCGACTACGCATTTCTGCCTCGCCTTAGGGGCCGACTCACCCTACCTCGAATAGCGTTGGATAGGAAACCTTGGTCTTCCGGCGTGGAGGTTTTTCACCCCCATTATCGTTACTCATGTCAGCATTCGCACTTCTGATACCTCCAGGATGCCTCACAGCTTTCCCTTCAACGGCTTACAGAACGCTCCTCTACCATGCCACAAGTGGCATCCACAGCTTCGGTGTATCACTTAGCCCCGTTATATCTTCCGCGCAGGCCGACTCGACTAGTGAGCTATTACGCTTTCTTTAAAGGGTGGCTGCTTCTAAGCCAACCTCCTAGCTGTCTGAGCCTTCCCACATCGTTTCCCACTTAGTGATAACTTTGGGACCTTAGCTGGTGGTCTGGGTTGTTGCCCTTTTCACGACGGACGTTAGCACCCGCCGTGTGTCTCCCATGATTGCACTCACCGGTATTCGGAGTTTGCATCGGGTTGGTAAGTCGGGATGACCCCCTAGCCGAAACAGTGCTCTACCCCCGGTGGTGAGACATGAGGCGCTACCTAAATAGCTTTCGAGGAGAACCAGCTATCTCCGGGCTTGATTAGCCTTTCACTCCGATCCACAGGTCATCATCCGCTAACTTTTCAACGGTAGTCGGTTCGGTCCTCCAGTTGATGTTACTCAACCTTCAACCTGCCCATGGATAGATCGCCCGGTTTCGGGTCTAATCCCAGCAACTAAACGCCCTATTAAGACTCGGTTTCCCTACGGCTCCCCTAGACGGTTAACCTTGCTACTGAAATTAAGTCGCTGACCCATTATACAAAAGGTACGCAGTCACGGTCTCAAGAACCGCTCCCACTGCTTGTACGTACACGGTTTCAGGGTCTATTTCACTCCCCTCACAGGGGTTCTTTTCGCCTTTCCCTCACGGTACTGGTTCACTATCGGTCAGTCAGGAGTATTTAGCCTTGGAGGATGGTCCCCCCATGTTCAGACAGGATAACACGTGTCCCGTCCTACTCGATTTCATTGATAAGGCGCTTTCGCATACGGGGCTATCACCCACTCTGGCGGCACTTTCCAGGGCCTTCTGCTAACACCAAACCAACTTAAGGGCTAGTCCCCGTTCGCTCGCCGCTACTAAGGGAATCTCAATTGATTTCTTTTCCTTCGGGTACTTAGATGTTTCAGTTCCCCGAGTTCGCCTCTTAAAGCCTATGTATTCAGCTAAAAGATACCCAGTAAACTGGGTGGGTTTCCCCATTCAGATATCTCCGGATCAAAGGTTGTTTGCCACCTCCCCGAAGCTTTTCGCAGGCTACCACGTCTTTCATCGCCTCTGACTGCCAAGGCATCCACCGTGCACGCTTCGTCACTTGACCATATAACCCGAAGGCGTCTGGTAAGGACGAGAGTTCGATAAGATTTTTCGCCATTGGCGCTTGTACTACAGTACAAGACATATCTCGAATTAATTCGAATCCATATTGTTAAAGAGCGATAAAGCATTGAAGCTTTAAACAGTCAGTCCGCAACTGCAGACGTACGGTTTAAAACTCCGTGCTTTAACTTCAAGATCAGGTAATTCGTGTGGACGCTATGCCAGAACAAGCCATGTCGTTTAAGGAGGTGATCCAGCCGCAGGTTCCCCTACGGCTACCTTGTTACGACTTCACCCCAGTCATGGACCACACCGTGGTAACCGTCTTCCCGAAGGTTAGACTAGCTACTTCTGGTGCAACCCACTCCCATGGTGTGACGGGCGGTGTGTACAAGGCCCGGGAACGTATTCACCGCGACATGCTGATTCGCGATTACTAGCGATTCCGACTTCACGCAGTCGAGTTGCAGACTGCGATCCGGACTACGACCGGTTTTCTGAGATTAGCTCACCCTCGCGGGGTTGCAGCCCTCTGTACCGGCCATTGTAGCACGTGTGTAGCCCTACTCGTAAGGGCCATGATGACTTGACGTCGTCCCCACCTTCCTCCGGTTTGTCACCGGCAGTCTCCTTAGAGTTCCCACCATTACGTGCTGGCAAATAAGGACAAGGGTTGCGCTCGTTACGGGACTTAACCCAACATTTCACAACACGAGCTGACGACAGCCATGCAGCACCTGTCTCAGAGTTCCCGAAGGCACCAAGCTATCTCTAGCGAGTTCTCTGGATGTCAAGAGTAGGTAAGGTTCTTCGCGTTGCGTCGAATTAAACCACATGCTCCACCGCTTGTGCGGGCCCCCGTCAATTCATTTGAGTTTTAACCTTGCGGCCGTACTCCCCAGGCGGTCGACTTATCGCGTTAACTGCGCCACTAAGAGATCAAGTCTCCCAACGGCTAGTCGACACATCGTTTACGGCGTGGACTACCAGGGTATCTAATCCTGTTTGCTACCCACGCTTTCGCACCTCAGTGTCAGTATCAGTCCAGGCAGTCGCCTTCGCCACTGGTGTTCCTTCCTATATCTACGCATTTCACCGCTACACAGGAAATTCCACTGCCCTCTACCGTACTCTAGTCAAGCAGTATCAGGTGCAGTTCCCAGGTTAAGCCCGGGGCTTTCACATCTGACTGACTCAACCACCTACGCGCGCTTTACGCCCAGTTATTCCGATTAACGCTCGCACCTTCCGTATTACCGCGGCTGCTGGCACGGAATTAGCCGGTGCTTCTTCTGTGGCTAACGTCACAGGCAACCGGTATTAACGGTTACCCTTTCCTCACCACTGAAAGTGCTTTACAACCCGAAGGCCTTCTTCACACACGCGGCATGGCTGGATCAGGGTTGCCCCCATTGTCCAATATTCCCCACTGCTGCCTCCCGTAGGAGTCTGGGCCGTGTCTCAGTCCCAGTGTGGCTGGTCATCCTCTCAGACCAGCTAAGGATCGTCGCCTTGGTGGGCCTTTACCCCACCAACTAGCTAATCCTACGCAGGCTCATCTGATAGCGAAAGGTCCGAAGAGCCCCTCCTTTCCCCCGTAGGGCGTATGCGGTATTAGCATCCGTTTCCGAATGTTGTCCCCCACTACCAGGTAGATTCCTACGCGTTACTCACCCGTCCGCCGCTCTCAAGAGAAGCAAGCTTCTCTCTACCGCTCGACTTGCATGTGTTAGGCCTGCCGCCAGCGTTCAATCTGAGCCATGATCAAACTCTTCAGTTTAAAATCAAGATACCGAAGTATCGATAAATCTGACTCAAGCTAAAACAACTTAAATGAATTCACATGAAGGTTGCTTACCTTGATAAAGCTTTTATGCCTTATCCTGACAAGCGCCCACACGAATTACCTGATCAATCTGTTAAAGAGCGCTTGGACTCAAGGACCGTTACCGCTGACCCCGTGTCTCAAGTGAGGCGCATATTCTAGCGACTCGGCGTTTTAAGTCAACTCTTTTTTTCAACATTTTCGACCGCAGCCGAGGAGAAAAACGAGTGACTCACAAGTCGATAACACCGGCTAACTTTCTAAGAAAATCAACCACTTACTTCCGACTTGCCCGCTCTACTTGAGGGCCGTTAAAGCCGCTCTCCCTAAGCGAGGTGCGCATTCTACATTGCCCTAGATCAGAGTCAACAGCCCATTTAAAAATAACGCCATAAAAGTGCAAAAAAGCGGAAATCCTGCCGAACACCCACAGAATCACACCAGAATAGATCAACCAATACACAGCCGTTAACCGGTATCGTATGGCAATGCCGGAAAATCCCGCCCCGAAAGTGGCCCACACGCAGCCGATAAAAGCCACATCCACAAAAAAGGCGCCCTGCCGGGCGCCTTTTTTACTGTTCAATCTATTTGTAGTCGCAACAGTCCTAGACAGGCTGATTAGCCGACAACAAACAGGTGGTGCTTTTTCTTGCCCAGCTTCACGAGGAAGTACTTTCCAAACAGGGCCCGCTCGGCACTGAAGACGGCCGGTGCGTTGAGGTTGTCCTCCATGCCGAACTCCTCGCCGTTGATAATGACAGCCTTGCGCTGCAGTGCATCCTTTACCTGTTTGCCGGATGTCGCCAGCCCGGCATCGGCAAAGAGCGTAGTCAGCGGCGTTTCAGCCAGGCCATCACGATCAAGGACTGATGACGGCAGGCCATCGAGGCTTAGCTGGGCATAGTCGTTCTCACCCAGGGTGGAAAGATCTCCCGAGAACAGGGCCTCGGTGATGCGCTGTGCAGCGACAAAGCCCTCTTCACCATGCACCAGCGTTGTGACCTCCCGCGCCAGAACCGACTGCCCCAGGGGCTTGCCTTCACGCACAGCATCCTGCTGCTCCAGCGCATCGATCTCGGCCACTGACATGAAGGTAAAGAACTTAAGGAAGCGGTAGACATCGGCATCCGGTGTTTGCAGCCAGAACTGGTAGAAGGCATAGGGTGATGTCTTGTTGGCATCCAGCCAGACAGCACCGCCTTCGGTCTTGCCAAACTTGGTACCGTCTGCCTTGGTGATCAGCGGCAGTGTCAGACCATGCACGTGGGTGCCATTAACCCGTCGGGTCAGGTCGATACCGCCAGTGATATTGCCCCACTGATCGGAGCCACCTATCTGCAGACTGCAACCATATGCCTTGTTAAGGTGCTGGTAATCGTAGGACTGCAGAATCTGGTACGTGAATTCGGTAAAGGAAATACCGGAGCCTTCACGCTCTATGCGCTGACGCACCGATTCCTTGGCGATCATCTTGTTGACGGTAAAGTGCTTGCCGATATCACGCAGGAAGCTCAGTACATCAATGCTGGCGGTCCAGTCATAGTTGTTGGCGAGGATCGCGCCACCTTCAATGTCGTCAAAGCTGATAAAACGGCTGATCTGATTCTTGAGACAGTTGCTCCACTGTTCCACCACGTCAGATGTATTCAGTGAGCGCTCCTGGTCCTTGAAGCTCGGGTCGCCGATCATGCCGGTCGCACCGCCAACCAGCGCGATAGGACGGTGCCCATACTCCTGAAAACGCTTTAGCATCAACAACGGAACCAGATGCCCCAGGTGCAGGCTGTCGGCCGTGGGGTCAAAGCCACAATAAAGCGTGACACGGTTCTCATTCAGATGCTGATCAAGCTCGTCTTCGCTTGTGGTCTGCGCAATCAAACCGCGCGCCTTGAGATCCTGTAACAGTGTCATTTCGCTCATTGCTTCCGAATACCCTGAATTCGCCCATCTTTAAGGCCGGTATTCTACCTGCGCCTCTGGCTGCAAACAAATGAGTGCGAACTTCCCTCAAGTTTTTGTTGTCACAGCCGCTATTCTATTTTGGCAATCCATCAAAGTTTGCGGTTAAATAGAGCAGCGCTGGATTTTCTGTATATGGGTAGCATTGTGTTGAACATCATTAAAGTCATAGGTAATCGTCTCCCCGCCGTGCACTTGGTCGCGGTTTCTGTTTGCGCCGTCATTGTTGGCTTCACCCTGATGCTGGTACCTTCCGAGGAAGTGTCCGCCACGAGGGGCGACCAATCGACCCTCAGGTCCAGCCAGCAGGAAACCCTGAAGCTAGACCTCAAGCTTGATAAAGAACCGTCAACTCCCGGGCTAGCTGCACGCCCTGCCGCACTCCCCGCTACCAGCGCAGACAGTAGCGCCGAAGCGACGCCAGAAGCCGCTACCGTCCAGACCGTATCCAAGGCTGACCAGCCGACACCCAAGGCAGACAACTGGGTCGACTACAAGGTCACCGGTGGCGACAACCTAAGCACTCTTTTCAAACGCGCGGGCCTCTCGGCCCGTGATGTTTTTCTGGTCAGCGAAGCCACAAAGGACAGCGATGCGCTCAAGCGCCTGTACCCCGGCGAATCACTGTCTTTCCTGATCCAGAACGGCGAGTTGAAAAAGCTCAAACACCTGATCAACCCGCTAAAACAGGTAGTGCTTGAGCAGCAGGGCGACGGCTACAGCATCGACGTTGTCGAGAAAAAGCCCGATATTGAGCATCGCTTTGCCTACGGCACCATCGAAAGCTCCCTGTTCCTGGACGGCGAAAAAGCAGGCCTGCCGAGCAATACCATCATGGAAATGGCAGCCCTGTTCGGCTGGGACGTGGACTTCGCGCTGGATATCCGCAAGGGCGACAGTTTTCGCGTAATCTACGAAGAGAAAAAACTGGATGGCAAGGTGATTGGTACCGGCGACATCGTCGCTGCCGAGTTCACCAACCAGGGCGATACCTTTACCTCATTGCGCTACACCGACTCCAAGGGCAACACCAGCTACTACACCCCCAAGGGTGAGAGCATGCGCAAGGCCTTCCTGCGTACCCCTGTCGACTTCGCCCGCATCAGCTCCAACTTCAACCTGAGCCGCCGCCACCCGGTACTGAACAAGATCCGCGCCCACAAGGGTGTTGACTATGCCGCCAGCACCGGTACGCCCATCAAGGCCTCCGGCGATGGCAAGATCATTTTCCGCGGCGTGAAGGGCGGCTATGGCAATGTCATCATTCTGCAGCACGGCAACAACATCAACACCCTCTATGCCCACATGTCCCGTTTCAAGAAAGGCCTCTCTGTCGGCAGCCGTATCAAGCAGGGCCAGCTGATTGGTTATGTCGGCATGTCCGGCATGGTGACCGGCCCTCACCTGCACTACGAGTTCCAGGTAAACGGCGTTCACAAGAACCCCGTTACCGTGAAGCTGCCCCATGCGGACCCGGTACCCAAGTCCGAACGGGCATCGTTCCAGGCCACCTCCCAGGCACTGATGGCACAGCTTGAGACCTATTCGAAAACCCAAGTCGCCAGCGCCGAGTAAGCTCGGTGCGCCCGCTCTATATCGGACTCATGTCAGGCACCAGCCTGGACAGCGTTGACGCCGTAGCCTTTGAGTTCGACGCCTCTGGCTGTGCCATGCTGGCCAGTCACAGCGAACCCTTCCCCGTATCATTGCGCCAGCAGACCCTGGCGCTGATGCATCCCGGTGCAGATGAAATCGAGCGCCTCGGCCGACTGGACCTGGAGTTGGCCGAACTGTTCGCCCGTGCTGCCAATAATCTGATCGGCCAGAACCAGCTGGACAGGCAGCGCATCCGCGCCATCGGCAGTCACGGCCAAACCGTGCGGCACCGCCCTGATGCGGGTTTTACGCTGCAGATCGGCGACCCGAACCTGATCGCAGAACGTACCGGACTCTGTGTCGTCGGGGATTTCCGGCGCCGGGACATGGCCGCCGGAGGCCAGGGAGCGCCGCTGGTGCCTGCATTCCACAGCGCCCTGTTTCGAAAACCCCACGCCAATCGAATTATTCTGAACATTGGCGGCATGGCGAACATCACCCTGCTGCCAGGGGACATGGCTCAGTCTGTCACCGGTTATGACACCGGTCCTGGCAATGTTCTGCTCGACTACTGGATTCATCGTCACCAGGCACTCGACTACGACCGTCACGGCGCCTGGGCGGCCACCGGCACCGTTCTGCCTGAGCTGCTGCAACAGTTATTGCAGTTGCCGTTCTTTGGCGCGCCCGCGCCCAAGAGTACCGGCCGTGAACAGTTCAACCCCGACTGGCTACAGCAACGCCTGCTGGAAACCGGTTTTGACAACCAGGCGCCGCAGGATATACAGGCCACCCTGCTGGAACTCACCGCCGTGAGCATCAGTAATGAAATCAAGCAGCAGGCGATGGCTGGCTGTGAGGTATTTCTCTGTGGCGGCGGTAGCCATAACAGGCTGCTGACCAAACGGCTGGAAGCGCTACTGCAGCCTTATAGCCTGGCGACAACGGCGGCACTCGGGTTGGATCCCGACTGGGTCGAGGCCTGCGCTTTCGCCTGGCTGGCTGGCTGCAGACTGGATGGCAGCAACGGCAATATGCCCGCGGTCACCGGTGCCCTGGGCGAGCGGATACTGGGTGCGGTGTACTCTGCCTAAATTCGTTTTTCAAACCCGGCAGACACGCAGAGATAACCGACCCTCAGGCGCGGATTGATACTGGAAAGGGATATGTCAGGCAAAAAAGCAAACGGACAGCAGGCGCTGTCCGTTTTGCCATTCAGATTGAGAAGGACGATCCACAGCCACAGGTCGTGGCCGCATTGGGGTTGTTAATCACAAACTGGGAGCCCTGCAGGCTAACCTTGTAGTCAACCTCGGCACCCGCCAGATACTGATAGCTCATGGCATCAACAACCATCATGACACCGTCGTTATCCACGGCGGTGTCGTCTTCAGCGACCGCTTCGTCGAAAGTAAAGCCGTAGGAGAAACCGGAACAACCCCCTCCGGTGATATAAACCCGAAGTTTGAGGTTGGTGTTGTCTTCCTCCTCCATCAGGCTTTTCACCTTCGCAGCCGCCGCGTCGGTGAATACCATCGGGGAGCTCTGCTCAAAGGACTCAGTCATACCTACTCCAGCTATACGTCAATCAGGCCACTATTCTTTCTTACCCAACTAAAGTAGTCAAGTATTATGGCATCAAGCCAACCTGGTTGAGACCGGCACGTTCGTCCAGCCCGAACATGATATTCATGTTCTGCACCGCCTGCCCGGCAGCGCCCTTGACCAGGTTATCGATCACCGAAAGTACCACCACGGTGTCATCATCCTGCGGACGGAATACACTGATACGGCAGATGTTGGCCCCCTTTACACTGCGGGTTTCCGGATGGCTGCCCGGCGGCATCACATCCACGAAAGGCTCGTCGGCATAACGGGATTCAAACAGCGCCTGCAGGCCATCATTCGGATCCTTGAGTACCGAGTACAGGGTCGCATGAATACCCCGGATCATCGGCGTAAGGTGTGGCACGAACGTCAGCCCTACCGAGCGGCCTGCCGCAACGCTCAAGCCCTGCTTGATTTCCGGCAGGTGCCTGTGACCGGCAACGCCGTAGGCTTTCATGCTCTCACTGGTTTCACACAGCAGCGCCCCTACGCTGGCACCCCGCCCCGCCCCACTGACGCCGGACTTGCAGTCAGCCACCAGGCGGCGGGTGTCCACCAGGTCATTTTCGATCAGCGGCAAAAAGCCGAGCTGCGCAGCGGTAGGATAGCAGCCCGGGCAGGCGATCATCTGTGCACTGCGGATCTGTTCGCGGTTGACTTCCGGCAGGCCATATACCGCCTGCTCCACCAGTGCCGCCGCAGTGTGCTCCATGCCATACCAGCGCGACCATAGGTCAATGTCCTTTATCCGGAAATCAGCACCCAGGTCGATAACACGCACACCCAGCGCCACCAGTTCGGGTGCCATGCGCATCGCTACGCCATGAGGGGTTGCAAAGAACACCACATCACAGCTGGCCAGACGCTCGACATCCGGCACGGTAAAAGCAAGGTCATAATGCCCGCGCAGGTTGGGGAACATGTCCGCCACCTTAATGCCATCTTCGGAACGGGAGGTGATCACGTCGACTTTCACATCGGGATGATTCGCCAGAATCCGCAACAGCTCCACACCGGTATAGCCAGTGCCGCCTACGATACCTACCTTAATCACATCCACCTCTCTTGAGAGTCGAAAACTGTTACCCTAATCATACAAAGCACACAGCCTAAAAACTATCGGAACCCTGCCCATTGATACGCAAGGACCTCTTATCGCTGGAGCATTTCCGCGATCGCCTGGCTCATATCGACTCGCTGCCGCAGATGCTGTTGCTTGGCATCCTGTCCGGTTTTGCCGCAGGCCTGATCATTCTGGCGTTTCGCCTGCTGGTTGAGATTCCCTTGAGCACCTACCTGCCAGGCCAGAACCCGGAGAATTTTGAAGGCCTGCCCGCCGAACTGCGCTTCCTGCTGCCCATTGCCGGCAGCCTGGTACTGATTTTGCTGTTCTGCCGCCTGGCGCCGCTACAGCGCAAGGTCGGTGTCGTGCATGTACTGGAGCGTCTGGGGTATCACCAGGGCCAGATGCCCGCGACCAACCTGCTGGTCCAGTTCGCCAGCGCCACCGTCGCCCTGCTCAGTGGCCATTCCGTGGGCCGCGAAGGCCCGGCCATCCACCTGGGGGCCGGCGGCGCCAGCCTGATCGGTCAGTGGTTGCATCTGCCCAACAACTCCATGCGCCTGCTGATCGGTTGCGGCACCGCGGCCGGCATCTCGGCAGCGTTTAACACCCCCCTGGCGGGCGTCATATTCGCCATGGAAGTGGTGTTGCTGGAATACACAGTGCTGGGGTTCACGCCTATCATGGTGGCGGCCGTCACGGCAGACCTGGTCATTCGCGCCACTATCGGCTCCGTTCCGCTGTTCAGCGTGCCGCAATTCAGCATTGGTCACCTGAACGAGATTCCGCTGGTCATGCTGCTCGGGCTATTGGTCGGCCTGCTGGCCGGCGGTTTTAACCGCATCATGCTGTTTACGACCCGGCTTGGCGCCCTTACCCTGCCCTGGCGCCTGTTGCTGGCGGGTATCCTGACCGGCACCGTGGCTCTGCTGTATCCCCAGGTCATGGGTGTTGGCTATGACACCGTCAGCGCAACTCTGCTGGGCCAGCAGCCGTTGCTATGGCTGGCGGGCCTGCTGCTGGCCAAATGGCTGCTGACGCCGGTAATACTGGGCCTGGGTGTACCCGGTGGACTGATCGGCCCCACCGTTTTCATTGGTGCCCTGGCCGGCGCATTGATCGGCTCGCTTGCCCAGCTGTTCAACGATCAGATGCTGTCCCAGGTCGGCCTGTACGCCATGATCGGCATGGGAGCCATGATGGGCGCCGTGCTCAATGCGCCCCTCGCCGCCCTGATTGCCTTGCTTGAGCTCACCGGCAACCCTCATATCATTCTGCCCGCCATGCTCGCCATCGTTATCAGCAACCTCACGGTGCGCCACCTGTTCGGACTTCCATCCATTTTCCAGTCGATGCTGCAAGTTCAGGGCCTCGATCAAACCCGCTCACCGCTGACCCAGGCCCTGTCCCGCGCCGCCGTGGGCAGCCTGATGCAACGGGACTTTCTGCAAGCAAACAGTCACGAGTCCCAGGCGCGGGCGCTGTTTCTGGCAGAACAGGCATCAGACTGGATACTGATCCGCGACACCAAGCTGCGCGCCCTGCTGCCGCGCTCAGAACTGATGCTCTGGCTGCAACAGGATGACGCGCCTGCGGACATCGATCTGCTTGAGCTGCCAGCCAACCGTCGCGACCCGGTACAGATCAGTTTCAGGGCCACGCTGCAGGAAGCCGCCGATTGCATGCGAGAGCACCAAACCGATATTCTCTGTGTCAGCAGCAACCGCGGCGACATTATCGGACTCCTGACCCGGGCCCAGATAGAAGCCTATTACCTGCACCACCAGTCGCTCTGAACCGGCACGCGAATACCAACAAAAAACCACGGAACACCCCATGACCTCTTACGCACTTCACGGCCTCTACGCCATAACCGACAGTACGCTCATGCCCGATGACGCGGCTTTGCTTGAGCAGGTACACGCCGCGCTGGAGGGCGGCGCCGCCATCGTGCAGTACCGTGACAAGAGTGATGACAGCGCCCGGCGTCTGCGCCAGGCCACGTTATTGCGTGAGCTGTGCGAGCGCTTCGAGCGCCCCCTGCTGATTAATGATGATCTGGATCTGGCTGTCGCCTGCAAGGCCCATGGCGTGCACCTGGGACAAACCGACGGCTCAGTCGCCGCGGCCCGTGCGCAACTCGGGGCCAAGGCCATTATCGGCGTCACCTGTCATGACTCCCTTGAACTTGCGCTGCAAGCCCGCGATGCCGGCGCCGACTATGTTGCCTTTGGCGCTTTCTTTGCGTCCCAAACCAAGCCCGGCGCGCGCCCGGCGCCGCTCTCGCTGCTGCCCCAGGCCGCCCGGGAGGTTGGATTGCCGGTGGTGGCGATAGGCGGCATTAGTATGGATAATGCCCGCCAGGTAATAGAAGCCGGCGCCAACATGGTGGCCGTGATTCACGCGCTGTTTGCCAACGCCGACATCCGGCACCAGGCGCAGCAGTTCAGCCAACAGTTCTGATTGACCATTTAAGCCGCGAGGGAGTTACACCATGTCCCGTTCCGAAGCCCTGTTCCAGGCCGCCCAGCAACATATTCCCGGCGGCGTCAATTCGCCGGTGCGCGCATTCAAGGGCGTCGGCGGCACTCCGCTGTTCTTCAAGCACGCCAGTGGCGCCTACCTGTTCGACGAAGACGATCAGCGCTATGTCGACTACGTCGGTTCCTGGGGACCGATGATTCTGGGCCACCGCGCCCCCGCAGTGATTGATGCCATTCGTGAAGCGTTGGACCACGGCACCGGCTTTGGTGCCCCTACCGCCATCGAAATCGAGATGGCTGACAAGGTCTGCGCCCTGATGCCCTCGATCGAAATGGTGCGCATGGTCAGCTCCGGCACCGAAGCGACCATGAGCGCCATCCGCCTGGCCCGCGGTTACACCGCGCGGGACAAGATCGTCAAGTTTGAAGGCTGCTACCACGGCCACTCCGACTCCCTGCTGGTCAAGGCCGGTTCTGGCGCCCTGACCCTGGGCGAGCCGAACTCCCCGGGCGTGCCGACCGCCCTGGCCGAACACACCATTACACTGAACTACAACGATATAGACAGTGTGCGCGAGGCGTTTGCCGCCGTGGGCGACCAGATTGCCTGCATCATCGTGGAGCCGGTCGCCGGCAACATGAACTGCATCGCTCCGGTGCCGGGCTTCCTCGAAGGTCTGCGCGAGCTGTGCGACCAGTACGGCAGCGTGCTGATTTTCGATGAAGTCATGACCGGGTTCCGCGTCGCCCTCGGTGGTGCCCAGGCGCACTTTGGCGTCAAGCCCGACCTCACCACCCTGGGCAAGGTGATCGGCGGCGGCTTGCCGGTCGGCGCCTTCGGCGGCAAGCGCGAAATCATGCACCACATCGCCCCGCTGGGCCCGGTTTACCAGGCCGGCACCCTGTCGGGCAACCCGCTGGCCATGGCCGCAGGCCTTGCGATGCTGAACGCCATTTCAGCACCGGGTTTCCATGAACAGCTCAGCGCCAAGACCGAGCTGCTCGTGGAAGGCCTGGAAGCCGTGGCACTGGGTCATCGCGTGCCCTTCACTACCAGCCGTGTGGGCGGCATGTTCGGGCTCTTCTTCACCGAGCAGGAAGAAGTCACCCGCTTTGCCCAGACCATGCAGTGCGATGCCGCCAAGTTTGGCCGTTTCTTCCACGGCATGCTGGCCGAAGGCGTCTACCTGGCCCCGTCGGCATTTGAAGCAGGCTTCATGTCCGCCGCACACACACAGCAGGATATCGAGTTCACCCTGGCTGCCGCCGACCGTGTCTTTGCCAGCCTCTGAGGTGAGCAGCCTGATTGCCAACCTGGCGCTGCTGCTGGGGGGAGTTGGCGTTGCAGCCCTGCTGTACCGCCAGTCCCAGACACTGACAGAACGCAGCCTGCACTATATGTTCGCACTCGGCGCCCTGTCGCTGGCGCTGGCGGCACTGGGTCGGCTGACCCTGACCGGTGGCGGTCAGGATCCGCAGACACTGCGGCTGATGCTGGATAATCTGGCGTACTATGCCGGCCTGCCAATGATCGCCAGTGTCGCCATCGCCCATGGCTGGCAGCGCCAGTGGTCACGTGCCGCCTGGGGGCGCTGGCTGCTGGGGCTGTTTGCGCTGTTCGAACTGGTACGTCGCAGCGACATGGGGGCACTCTACGCCCAGACACTGGCACTGCTGACCTGCCTGGCGTTACTGGCGGGTGTGATCAAGGGGCAAGCGGGACTGAATCGTCTCTGCGCCCTGTCCGGCATCGCACTGCTTGCCGCCGGGCTGCTACTGTTCGGGCCGGCGCCACTGACCGGCGGCTTGCAGCAGGATGCACTCTACCGCTTCGCCCTGACCGGCTTTGTCGTGCTGTGCGGTTACAGCTTCAGCCGCAGTACCCAAGCCTCGGCCTGAAATACGGCCCTGCGCGACTCAACACAAACAATCCGCACGGGCGCCGTTCTGAGCGCCCTCCTCTCCCCAGACTCCTCTACACTGATCCAGTGTCACACGCACCTTCGCTCACTCCAGCCCAAAGGAGGCATGCCCATGCATGCACTGGAAACAGCCACCGTTGCAGACGCCATGACCGCCGACGTACTCAAGGTACCGGAGCACTGGTCATTGCACAGCCTGATCGGTTTTTTCAATACGCATCGTATTAGCGGTGCACCGGTCATCGATAATCACGCAAGACTCACGGGAGTCGTCAGCCTGAGCGATATCCTGCGCTTTGACAGCAGCGCGCAGCACTCCATCGAGGAGAACCCGCTGACACAGTATTACTACAGTGGACTTGAAGGCATGACGCCCGAGCAACTGGGGCTGACAGGGGGCGACCAGCACGGACAGCACCTGGTCAGCGAAATAATGACGCCCCATATCATTGCACTGGATCAGCAGGCAACGCTGCAGGAGGCGGTGGACTTGATGTGCCAGAACCGCATTCACCGGGTATTTGTCACCCGGCAGGGCGAACTGGCGGGGGTCGTTACAACCCTGGATATACTGGATCACCTGCGCCGCTGAGTCGCAGCAGCTCAGATGATCAGCAGAATCTAGTAGCGGCGCGCCTGCTCCAGCGCATCCCGGGCACCGGTCAGATCACCGGCATCCTTGCGGGTGGATGCGATCAGCAGCCAGAGCTTGCGCAGCGTCTCAGGCTGACCGCCGGCCAGGGCAATACCTCGCCGAGCGAGCTGCTCGGCTTCGCCATACTTCTGCATCTGCCGCTGAATGTCTGCCAGCTGGTAATACACCAGCGGGTCGCGCGGCGCTATGCGCTGGGCGCGCTCCAGGCTGGTCTGGGCAGCTGCCAGTGAACCCGCCCCCTGCTGCTGGCGGGCACTGTCGAGCAAGGCAACAACGGCGGGGTTGCTCGAGACCGGTGCATCGGCGCCCCCCTGGTAAGCACCCTGGCTGCTCTGGCCACCGTTGTACTGGCTCTCGCTCTGAAACCCGCCCTGGTAGCTGTCCTGCAGCTGCCCCTGGGGTTGCTGGTTCGAATAGTCTGACCCACGATTGCTGTCCGAGGGATACAGCGGCTGCACCGAAAAGCCGCTGTCGCTGCCCAGGCGCTGCTGCCGTACGACAGGTTCATCGTAGATCGGGGTTACCCGCACTCCGCTATCCTGCTCCACCGGCGCCGCCTGGGGCGCTCGGCTCAGCGGCGCGCTGCGATCCTCGACCGGCGGCAGGTAGATGCCGGGGCCCGCACAGCCGGCCAGAAACAGGGCAGCGGCGAGCGGCAGAAGTCTGTAACGGTACATAGTCATTTCCTATCTAAACCAGTTTCTGAACCACTCGAGAGACTCTCCGACCGGATCATTGAAGCCGCAGCTTACCGACTGCTGCGGCGCAGTGCCGTACAGAAACGGCAGCTGACGGGAGCCTTCGCAGCGCTGGTCCGAACGCCACCCCGTCGCTTCATCTATCCAGACATACTCGATGCCATCGGGCATCCGTGCAAGATACGGCTGCGGCTGCTCCCGGCGCATAAAATCCGTCCACACCCTCAGCGCGCCGCTGGAGCCGGTCAAGGGCAACTGCGAGTTATCATCCCGCCCCAGCCAGACCACCGCCAGGCGGTTGCCGGTAAAGCCGGCAAACCAGCTGTCACGCTGATCGTTGGAAGTGCCTGTTTTGCCCGCCACGTTCAGGTTGGCCGGCAGTTGCTGATACACCGACCTGGCCGTGCCCTCGCGGGCCACTTCCTGCATGGCATACTGGATCAGGTGTACCAGCTCCACCGGCACGGTCTGGCGCACCTGGAACGGGTAGCGCGACAGCTCCTGCCCCTGGGCATCCGTCACCATGCGAATGGCCCGCAGCGGCGTCTGGAAACCGTTGGCCGCGATGGTCTGGTACATGCCTGCCACTTCGAACGGCGACATGCCCTGGCCGCCGAGCAGCAACGACGGATACGCCTTGAGGTCGCGCTCTACGCCCAGGCGATGCAGCATGTCCACTACCCGTTCGACACCAATATCCATGCCCAGTTTTGCGGTGGCCAAATTGTACGACAATGCCAGTGCCCGGTGCAGCGGCACCAGCCCGTGGGGCTTTTTGTCGAAGTTATTCGGTTCCCACAGGTCGCCGTTGGGCAGCTTGACCCGCAGTGCATTGTCTTCCAGCGTACTGGCCAGGGTGTAGCCCTGCTCCAGCGCCGCCAGATAGACCGCCGGTTTTACCAGGGAGCCGATGGGGCGTACCGCGTCCAGCGCCCGGTTGAAGCCCTGGAAGCGGGTGTCGCGGCCACCGATCAACGCCAGCGCATCGCCGGTCTGCGGATCCGTTACCACCATGCTGCCTTCCAGGCCATCGACCCGTTTGCCGTAACGTTTTGCCAGCACGGCCATGGTATCGACCAGCGCTGCTTCAGCGCGCCCCTGAACCACCGGGTCCATGCTGGTGAAAACCCGCAGGCCTTCGGAGCTCAGATCTTCATCACGGTAGTCCTGGCGCAGCTGTCGCTTCACCAGGTCCAGATAGGCCGGGTAGGCCCCCTTGTGAAGATTTTTTTCCTTCACCACATCCAGGCCTTCAGCCAGTGCCTGGGCCAGCTGCTGTGCGCTGATCACATTGCGCTCGGCCAGAATTGTCAGCACCAGGTCGCGGCGCTCCTTTGCCCGCTCCGGGTTGCGACGCGGATCATAGAAGGAGGGTCCCTTTACCAGCCCGGCCAGCAGTGCCACCTGGTGCAGTTGCAGCTCCTGCAGCGGACGACCGAAATAATACTGGCTTGCCAGTCCAAAGCCGTGCACGGCGCGGGCACCGGACTGCCCCAGGTAGACCTCGTTCAGATAGGCCTCCAGGATCTCGTCCTTGCTGTAATGCAGCTCCAGCAATACCGCCATGGGAATTTCGGTGAGCTTGCGCAGCAGTGTGCGGTCTGCGGTCAGGTAGAAGTTCTTGATCAGCTGCTGTGTCAGGGTGCTGCCGCCCTGCACAAAGCGACCGGCCTGGAAGTTGACCCACATGGCCCGCGCGATACCCTTGAACGAGATACCGTGATGATCGTAATAGCTGCGATCTTCGATACCGATCAGCGCTTCGGTCAGGTAAGGTGGCGCGTCCTGCAGGCGGATCAGGTCCCGGTCTTCATTGCTGTTGGGATAAATCCCGCCCACCAGCAACGGTTCCAGCCGGGCCAGCGGCAAGGTGCGACCTTCTTCATCCAGAATTCGGCTCAGGCTATCGCCCCTGAAGTCCAGCAGCAGCTGCCGTGAGGGTTCGAATCCGTCAGGAAAGGTAAAGCCCCGGGTATAGACGCGGGCGCGGGACGTGGCCCACTCTGCCAGGCCTGGCGCGCTGGCGCTGCGTACAAAGCGGTACCCCAGGCTGTCGAGCTCCGCCTTGAGATCGTTCATCGCCAGCGGCTGTCCGGGATAGAGTTCCAGCGGACGCGCATAGACCTTGGCTGGTAATGCCCAGCGTTTGCCTTCAAACTTGCTACGCACCTGCATATCCAGGTAGGCCATGCCAATAGCGACAAAAACACTCATGACGAGTGTCAGCTTGAAAAGGAACTTGAACAGGGAAGGCCAAAAACGTCCCCGTGAACGCTTGCGTACAGGCTTGCGCCTGGCATCGGAACGGGAAGGTTTTGCAGCGGAGGCTCTCTTTTTTGTCATCGGCTCAGTATAATTCCTTACCTAATTGCGCGATACCGGGATTCTATGTTTCCTGAATTTATTCAATCACTTTGTGATCCTGCGGCCTACCCGCATGCGACCAAGGACATTCGCGTCATCGAGACGCATATTTCCTGGCTTCTGCTCACCGGCGATTACGCCTACAAGGTGAAGAAGCCGGTCAATTTCGGCTTCCTCGATTTCACCAGCCTGCAGAAGCGGCAGCATTTCTGCGAGGAAGAGCTGCGCCTTAATCGTCGCCAGGCGCCGGACCTCTACCTCGAGGTGGTTGCCATCACCGGCACTGCGCAGCAGCCGGTGATCAACGGCGACGACGAAGCCTTCGAATACGCCGTGCGCATGCACCAGTTCGACACCGGGCTGCGCCTGGACCTGCTGCTGCAGCAAAAGCGCTTCGAACCGGACTGGATCGATACCCTGGCCGGCCAGATCGCCCACTTCCACTCCGCCGTGCCCATGGTCGCCTCGGACAGCCCCTGGGGCGAGCCGGAGAACATCTGGGAACTGGTGTCGGATAACTTCCTGCACCTGCGCGATGTGCTGGATGACCCCGACGACTGGTCCGCGGTACAGAAACTGTCGCAGCAAACCTCGCAGCAGTTTCGCGAACTGACCGATGCAATTCGCCGCCGCAAGGCCGAGGGGCATGTTTGCGAATGCCACGGCGACCTTCATCTGGCCAACATTACCTTGTACAACAACGAGCTGCGGCTGTTTGACTGTATCGAGTTCAATCTGCAGTTCCGCTGGATCGACACCATCTGCGACCTGGCCTTCCTGCTGATGGATCTGGAAGCCAATGGCCAGTTCCGCTGGGCACACCGTCTACTGAACCGTTACCTGGAGCTCACCGGCGACTACAACAGCCTCAAGCTGCTCAACTTCTACAAGGCCTACCGCGCCATGGTGCGGGCCAAGGTTGCCATGCTGGGCGAGCATCCGGATCTCGACACCTTCCGCCGCTACCTGCGCCTGGCGCAGCACTATGCGCGCACGCCAACGCCGGCACTGCTGCTGATGCACGGGCTCTCAGGCAGCGGCAAGAGCTATATCAGCGGCCAGCTGGTCGAGCGTATCGATGCCATCCGCATCCGCTCCGATATCGAACGCAAGCGCCTGTACCGCGACCTCAGCCTCAAGGGTGGCAAGCTCGACCTCTACGGCCAGGAAATGAACGTTCGCACCTATCACCAGCTGTTCGATACCACCCGCGAAATGCTACGCGCCGGTTACACCGTGGTGGTCGATGCCACCTTCATTCGTCAACGACCGCGCATCAGCTATGCCGAGCTCGCCGCCTCGCTGGATGTACCCTTCCGTATTATCAGCTGTCATTGTGAACAGAAGCTGATCGAAGCCCGTCTCAAGCGAAGAAAAGCCAAAGGAGTGGATGCATCCGATGCCGATGTCAGCGTGATGCACCAGCAAAAGAAGATGCAGCACCCACTGCAGGACGACGAACTTGAGCGCACCGTGGCCGTCTATACCGACGATGACGAGGCGCTGTTCCTGCTCACGGACCGCTTAAGGCGGGACGGCGTCATCCGCGAGTGACGAACTGAAGCGCGGCATACCATCCACCCGGCTGACCTCGACACGGACGTCGAACAGCGCACTCAGATTCGACGGCGTCATGATATCCAGCATGTCCCCCTGGGCCAGCACCTCAGCCTGCTTCAGCAGCAGTACCGCATCGGCATAGCGTGCCGTCAGCGCCAGATCGTGCAGAATAACCAGCACCGCAGCGCCGGCATCGGCCAACGCACGCAACTGCTGCAGGCACAGATGCTGGTGCTTCAGATCCATGGCGCTGACCGGCTCATCCAGCAGCAAGACCATCGTCTGTTCACCGCACTGGGCCAGCACCCGGGCCAGCTGCACACGCTGGCGTTCACCACCCGACAGGCTCAGGTAGTCGCGCTGGGCCAGTGCCTGCAGCTCCAGCCGCTGCAGCCAGGCCTGGCAGTGCAAGCGCTCCTGTACCCGCCCGAGACCCAGCGGATAGGCACCCAGCGTAACCACTTCTTCCACGCCAAACGCAAAATCCAGCGGCTGATCCTGGGTCATGACCGCCAGCCGGCATGCACGCTCGAGTGAATCCATGCTCGCAAGCGGCTGGCTACCGAGCCACACATCACCTGCATGCGGCCGCTCCAGCCCCGCCAGCAAATTCAGTAGCGTGGTTTTCCCTGCACCGTTGGGTCCCAGCACCACCGTTAGCGAACCGGGCTCAAGCACAACATCCACCGACTGCAGCAAGGTCCGTCCGTTACGCCGAAATGTCAGCTTGCTCGCCTGCAGCGTCATACCTGCCTCCGCTGCCGGTAGAGAATCATAAAGAGGAAGAAAGGCCCGCCAATCAGCGCGGTGACAATACCGATGGGCAACTCGGCCGGACTCACCAGCAAGCGTGACAGGATATCGGCCAGCGTCAGCAACAGCGCCCCCAACAGCGCCGACAACGGCAACAGTGCCCGATTGTCCGGCCCGCACAGCAGCCGCACCAGATGGGGCACTACCAGGCCAATAAAACCGATCAGGCCACCGAGCGACACCACGGTACCGACGCCCAGGGCCACCAGCAGCACCAGCCTCCCCCGCAGACGGGAAGTGACAACACCGAGCAAACGCGCCTGGGCCTCACCCAGCAGCAGCAAGTTGAGCTGCTGGCCCTCGCGCAGCAACAGCAGCAGTACCGGCCCGCCGATGGCCAGCAGCAGCAAGGCACTGCTCCAGTCAGTGCTGTGCAGGTTGCCCAGCAGCCAGAAGGTCACCTGGCGCAGAGAAAGCTCATCACTGAAGTACTTCATGACACCGATTGCCGCGGCTGCAATGCTGTTCAGGGCAATGCCGGCCAGCAACATGGTGGTAACCGATACCCCGCTGGGCGTGCGGGCAATGCGCAGTACCAGCGCCGTCACGAGCAGGCCGCCGCCGAAGGCTGCCACCGGTACCAGCACCGGTCCCAGCGGACCCAGCAGCCAGCTGCCGCCAAAGACCAGTACCGCCACCGCCGCAAGCGCTGCACCGGCACTGATACCGATAAGACCGGGGTCGGCCAGGGAGTTGCGAAACAGCGCCTGAATCGAGGCACCGGTGATGGCGAGCACGGCCCCTGCCGCCAGCGACATCAGCAGCCGAGGCAGCCGCAACTCGAACAGAATCAGCCAGTCCCGCGAGCCAGGCTGCAGCAACTTTTCCAACGACAGCGACACCGGCCCCACCCAGAGGGAAGCCAGTACCACGGGGGGCAACAACAGCCACAACAGCAGACTCAGCTGGCGTGCGGACATGCTTACACGGAGGGACATCGCGTCACGGTTCACTGATTCAGCCGGAATTGGACCGGGATTTTCACATAGGACGCCACTGCGATGCCATTGATTCGTGCCGGCAGCAACTGCCAGCCCAACCCCGCTGCCAAGGCGGCCTTGTCCAGCAGCGGCGAACCGGACGACGCCAGCACCCGCGCCGCCGTTATCTGCCCCCCGGCGTCTATGTCCAGACGCAGCAGGACGTCACCTTCCTGTCCACGGCGCCGCGCCAGCGACGGATATAACGGGGGCCTGGGTGCTACACGCCAGGCTGCCTGCTGCTGTTCAACCGGACCTGCCGCCACCGGGCCCGCTGCTGGCTTCGTCCCGACGGCAGCCACCATGGCGTCCTCGGCAGGCACAGGATCGGGAAAGGGAGCCGGCGTGGGTTCGGGTTCGGGTTGCGGCTGCGGTCGCGGCTGTGGCTGTGGCTGTGGCTGTGGCTGTGGCTGTGGCTGTGGCTGTGGCTGTGGCTGTGGCTGTGGCTGTGGCTGTGGCTGTGCAGAGTCTCTGGCTGGGGGCGCTGTGCTTGCAAGCTGCTCGACCGGGACGACCGGGGCTGGCTGCGTGACCGGTACGGCCGAGACAGGCGCGGGCGTCGCAGCAGGGCGCGGGACCTCGGCGGCCGCCATCTGCACCTGGATGCGAGGCTCAGCCGCCGCATCGCCCGCACCGACAGGCGCCGCCGCTCCCCCTGCGGAAAACCAGGATGCCGCCAGCAGAATATGCACGCCTCCCGATATCAGCAGCATCAGCAACAGTGGGCGCAGGGTCTTGCAGGTTATCGGGCCTTGCACGCGGGTTCGGGCTCTCTTAGCATTCGTAGAGGCGCATTATAGAGGCAGGCCGCCCACCTGTGGGTGAAGAGGCCTCAAGTGTGGTTTACCCCCGTTCATTCCGGATTCGACATGACAGTACTGTGCAATAGCAGTGATATCCCGCCACAGAGTGCCCGTGGCTTTACGCTGGACGGCCGCGCCCTGGTTGCCGTGCACCACAACGGCCATTTCTATGTATACGAGAATCGCTGCCCGCACCGGGGCGTCGAACTCGAATGGCAGCCTGATCAGTTTTTCGACTTCGAGGGCAACTTTATCCAGTGCGCCACCCACGGAGCCCTGTTCAAGATCGACACCGGCGAGTGCATCGCCGGCCCCTGCAATGGCCAGGCGCTCACCCAGGTAGCCTTCAGCCAGACCGACGGACAGATCGTGCTGCTTTGACTCAGAGTACGATATCAAGCCGGCGATTCAGCACCAGCTCCCGGGGCGTCGGTGTGGCACCGTAGGCCAGCAGTTCCACGCCGCTGCCCCGCGCTTCGCGCAGCAGGCGGCCATAGGCCGGGTCAATCGCATCGGCAGGCCGCACCCGCTCGATACCGCCGTGGGGCACACAGAACAGCAATACCGCCCGCACACCCTGCTGGGCCAGCAGCATGAGTTCGCGCAGGTGCTTTTGCCCGCGCAGCGTCACCGCATCGGGAAAGCTGCCCCAGCCACCGGCTTCCAGCAGGGTCAGGTTCTTGATCTCGACCCAGGCATCGGGCACTTTACCCTGTGACAGCACCAGATCGATACGGCTGCGTTCCTCGCCGTAGGGAACCTCCTGACGAATGCACCCGTACCCGGCAAGCTCGCCGATGCGCCCCTGCTCAATGGCCTCGCGCACCAGCGCATTGGCGCGCCCGGTATTGATGCAGGCCAGATGCCGGCCTTCCACCTCCACCAGCTCCCAGCCCAGCGGGTACTTACGGCTGGCGTTGCCGGAGTCCAGCAGCCACACCCGGCTGCCGGGTTCGGCACAGTTGCGCATCGAGCCGGTATTGGGACAGTGCGCCGTCACCTGCCGGCCGTCCGGCAACTCGACATCCGCCAGGAAGCGCTTGTAACGCCGGACCAGGCGTCCTTCTATCAAGCCGGCAAACTCCATCAGCGTGCCAGCCGTCGACGCAGGCGCTCAAGTCCAAGCTCAATGCGCTCCAGGCTCGTGGTGTAGGAGAAACGAATAAAGTCGTTCGCCCGGTGCTGGCCAAAGTCGAGCCCCGGCGTCACGGCAAGGTGTTCGGATTCGAGCAAGTCCCAGCAAAAGTCGAACGCATTGTCGGTCAGGTGGCTGACGTCGGCATACACATAGAAAGCTCCCTGCGGCGCCACCGGTATCCCCAGACCCAGCTCACGCAACCCCTGCACCAGGCGATCACGCCGCTCGCCAAACTCCTGTCGGCGCGCCTCAAAGATCGCCAGGGTATCCGGCTCGAAGGCTGCCAGGGCGGCGTACTGTGACACCGTGGAAGGCGAGATGTAGAGGTTCTGCGCCAGCTTTTCGAGCTCAGGCACCGCCGACTCCGGCGCCACAATCCACCCCAGGCGCCAGCCCGTCATGCCAAAGTACTTGGAGAAGCTGTTGACCACGAACGCCTCGGGGTCCACTTGCAACACACTTGCCGCGTCGAAGCCGTAGGTCAAACCGTGGTAGAGCTCGTCCACCACCAGATGGCCACCCTGGCGATGCACGGCTCCAGCCAGCGCCGACAGCTCAGCTTCGCTCAGTACCGCGCCCGTCGGGTTGGCGGGCGAGGCCAGCAGCACTCCAGCGGTGTTGCTGCGCCAGTGCGCGTGAACCTGTGCCGGCGTGAGCTGGAAGTTGCAGTCCGCATTCACCGGTACCAGCTGGGCCCGCGCCTCGATCAGGCGCAGAAACTGACGGTTACAGGGATAGCCCGGGTCACTCATCATGAAGGTCTGACCCGGATTGGCCAGCAGTGCAAAGGCCATCAGCAGGGCGCCGGATGCGCCCGCCGTGACGATAACCCGCTGCGGCGCGATATCAAGGCCGTAACGCTGCTGGTAAAAGCCGGAGATCGCCTCGCGCAACGCAGGGATGCCCGCCGCCGGCGTGTACTGGGTATGCCCCAGCTCAATGGCTTTACTGGCCGCCGCGGCAATGGGCGCCGCCGTGGGGAAGTCCGGCTCCCCGACTTCCATGTGCACCACATCGTGCCCCAGCGACTCCAGCTCACGGGCACGCTTGAGCAAGTCCATCACCTTGAAGGACTCGATATCACCGACCCGATCACTCCAGCGCGCTGCCATCGGCCTGTACTCCTCAGCCTAAAAGCACGGCATTATAACGCCCGAAGCCCCCTGTGGCGCTAGCGCAGCGGCACTGGCGAATTTGGTTATAAAGGCTAGCCTATTGAAAAGGGTTCTGGTAACTTCGTCGCCTTCCAGTGCCGGCGCTTGCACGGCTTACAGGCAGCAGGGATAACCGAACCGGACTGATTCAGTTCGGAGGACTCGGAGACGTGAGGCAAGACTATGCCAACAAATGATTCTCAGTTTACGCACTTTAAACCCTATGATCTCGATACGGGTGAAGAGTATATGTGCGATGCTCATCGCGAGCATTTTCGTCAGATTCTGAATGCCTGGAAACGGCAGTTGATGGAAGAAGTCGACAGCACTATCCATCATTTGCAGGAAGAAGCGTCCAACTTCGCTGACCCCAGCGACCGCGCCAGCCAGGAAGAGGAATTCAGCCTCGAACTGCGTACCCGTGACCGCGAACGCAAGCTGATCCGCAAGATCGACGAAGCCAACGAGCGCATCGACGACGACGAATACGGCTTCTGCGACGCCTGCGGTATCGAAATCGGCATTCGCCGCCTTGAAGCACGCCCCACCGCGACACTTTGCATCGACTGCAAGACGCTGGCAGAAATCAAGGAAAAGCAGCTCGGCGGCTGACCCATCCTGAACCGGCCGCCCCCGGGGCCGCCCCCGGCGGCCGGATACGGCGTAGGACCCTGACCCTTGCGCTATATCGGACGTTTCGCTCCATCCCCAACCGGCCCGCTCCACTTCGGCTCACTGCTGGCAGCCCTTGCCAGTTATGCGGATGCCCGCGCCCACGGCGGCCTCTGGCACCTTCGCATTGAAGACCTCGATCCGCCGCGTGAACAGCCCGGCGCCAGCGCGCTTATTCTTTCGACCCTGGAAGCTTTCGGCTTCGACTGGGACGGTGAGGTCATTTACCAGAGCCAGCGCGGCTCACTCTATCGCGATGCCGTTGAACAGCTGCAACTGCAGCACCAGGCCTACCGGTGCAACTGTTCCCGCAAGCAGGTCTTCAACCGTACCGGCGGCATTCGGTATGACGGCCACTGCCATGCACTGCAACCGCCACACGGGCAGGCCTGCGCTATCCGTGCGCACTGCGCCGCCGGTACCATCGAGCTGCAGGATGCCATTCAGGCCACACAGCGTTACTCGCTCGCTCGCGATCACGGCGATTTCGTGATCCGGCGCCGCGACGGCCTCTTTGCCTACCAGCTTGCGGTGGTGGTGGACGATGCCGCCCAGCAGATCAGCCATGTGGTCCGCGGCAGCGACCTGCTCGATGAAACGCCCTGCCAGATTCAGCTGCAGCGCTATCTCGGCTACGCCAGCCTGGACTATGCCCATATTCCGGTGGCGACCTCCAGCGGCGGTCAGAAGCTCAGCAAGCAAAACCATGCGCCGCCGCTGGATGCCCGCAATCCGGTGCCCGCGCTGATTGCCGCGCTTGAGTTTCTTGGCCAGGAGCCCGATGCCGCGCTGCACGACGCCAGTGCCCGTGAATTGTTGCACTGGGCCGTCGAACACTGGAGTATCGCGTCCATACCTAGAACCCGCGAAATACCCTGGTCCCAACCTTAAGGAGCTCCATGTATCTGCACCGTACCGCGCTCCTGATGATCATCGGCTTTTACCTGGCCGGCCCCCTGCTGCTCGACTGGTGGCTGCAGCCCGATGCCCGCTGGTACCGCCCCTTCCTGATCTGGCTGATACTGATCGCGCTGAGCTGGCTGATCGACATGCGCCGAGGACACCAGGATGTTTAGTATTCACGGCCTTTTCATCGCCGGTGTCAGCTACCTGCTGGTTCTGTTTGGCGCCGCCTACCTGACCGAGCGCGGCAAACTGCCTCGCCGGCTGGTGCGCCACCCGCTGGTACATGCACTCTCGCTGGGTATCTACACCAGTGTCTGGACCTTCTACGGCATCTTCGGCATCGTGCAGGACGCCGGCATCACCTACCTGACCTCCTACCTGGGGGCGACCCTGGCCTTTGTACTGGCACCGGCCATCATGGTGCCAATCCTGCGCATTTCCCGCACCCATCAGCTCAGCTCGCTGGCCGACCTGTTCGCCTTTCGCTTTCGCAGCGGCCCCGTCGGTACCCTGACCTCCCTGCTGGTGGTCGCCGCGACCCTGCCGCTGATCGCCATCCAGATTCAGGCTGTGGCCGAATCCTTGTACCTGCTGAACAACGAAGCACCGCGCGACCTGATCGCCGCGACCTTCTGTGCGGTCATGGCGCTGTTCGCCATCCTGTTCGGTGCCCGCCACGCCTCGTTGCGCAATCGCAACAACGGCCTGGTGGTCGCCATGGCAGTAGAGTCACTGGTCAAGCTCATTGCCCTGCTGGCCATTGCCGGTTACTCGCTGTTTGCCATTCTCGGCGGGCCTGCCGGGCTGGAACAGTGGCTGGCCGACAACCCCGCCGCACTGCAACGCATTCAGCACATCCCGGAAAACGAAAACTGGCATACACTGCTGCTGGCGTTCTTCGCCACCACCATTGTGATGCCACACATGTTTCACCTGGCCTTTACCGAGAACTCGTCCGCCCTGAGCCTGCAAAAAGCCTCGTGGCTGATGCCGCTGTACCTGTTCCTCATGGCGATAACGGTGCCGATCATCGTCTGGGCCGGCATCAAGCTTGAAGCCACCCATGCAACGGAATACCTGATCCTCAATATCGGTGTGGTGCTGGGCTCCCCCACCCTGACACTGCTGGCATTTCTGGGCGGTTTATCGGCGGCCAGTGGCGTTATCATTGTGGCCACCGTCAGCATGGCCTCGATGCTGCAGAACCACCTGCTGCTGCCACTGACCCGGGTGCCGGACAATGTGCGCTTCTACAACTGGCTGCTGTGGCTGCGCCGCATCCTCATTCTGGTGCTGATGAGCGGAAGCTACCTGTTTTACACCCAGCTGGCCCGACCTGAAGCTCTCTACCTGCTCGGCCTGATCGCCTTTGTCTCCTTCCTGCAGTTTCTGCCAGGCCTGCTGGCCACCCTGTTCTGGGCCGGCATTAACCGCTGGGGCTTTGTGCTGGGGCTCTGTGCCGGCACCGGCAGCTGGCTGCTGACCATGCTGTTGCCCATGGTACTGGACCAGGATATCAGCCTGCTGGATTTCGACATCAATACCGACGACTGGCACCAGTCCGCCGTATTTTCCCTGCTGCTCAACTGCGTGGTACTGGTGGTGGCATCACGCCTTTTTCCCACCGGCGACGAAGAGCGCAAGGCCGCCGACGCCTGCATGCTGAATGTCATGCAACAACCCATGGGTATCCGTCTCAACGCTACCCGGGTGGAAGATTTCGAGGCCCTGCTGCGCCCACGCCTGGGCGCCGAGACGGCAAAGCGCGAGCTGCAAAGCGCCATTGCCCAGCTGGGTATCAACTATGAAGTACTGTCACCACTGGACTTGCTGCGCCTGCGTTCCCAGCTGGAGCAGCACCTGTCCGGTCTGGTCGGCCCGGTTGAAGCCGCCACCATTCTGGAACCGCTGGACCAGCAGGACCCGATTGAGGGCTTCAGGGCCCGTGATGTGCATTTGCTGGAGTCACAACTTGAGCAGTACCACCAGCGCCTCGGCGGCCTGGCGGCCGAGCTGGATGAGCTTCGACGCTACCACCGCCTGACGCTGCAAAAACTGCCCGTCGGCGTCTGCACCCTGGACAGCGACGGCCGCATCCTGTTCTGGAATGCGGAAATTGAACACTACACCGGACTGTCCGTCGACGAAGTGCTGACCTGGCGCCCGACATCGCTGCCGGCCCCCTGGGGGGAACTTTTCACCCGCTTTACCGAAGGCGACCAGTCCCATCTGGAAAGCCAGAAACTGGTGCTGCAGGGGCAGCCGCGCTGGTTCAGCCTGCACAAGGCACAGCTCAGCGAGCAAAAAGCCCACGCCGGCATGGTCATACTGCTGGAGGACGAGTCGGACACCCTGATGCTGGCCGACAAACTGGCGCATAACGAACGCCTGGCTTCCATCGGGCGCTTTGCCGCCGGTGTCGCCCATGAAATCGGCAACCCGGTCACCGGTATCGCCTGCCTGGCACAGAACCTGAAATTCGAAACCGAAAGCCCGCTGGTGCTTGAATCCGGCGAGCAGATTCTGGACCAGACCAAGCGCATCAGCCGTATCGTGCAGTCGCTGGTCCGCTTTGCCCACACCGGGCGCCAGGATCATGTCACCCAGCACGACCCCGTCGACATCTATGCCTGCATCGCCGAAGCCATTCAGCTCGTTTCCCTCGACAGCCGCGGCCGGCACCAGCGCTACCAGAACGAGGTCCCGCCCGCACTGCAGGTCGTGGGGGACATCCAGCAGCTGCTGCAAGTTTTCGTCAACCTGCTCAATAACGCCTGTGACGCCTCGCCCGAGCAGGGCCTGATCAGCATCAGCGCGGAGCGGGAAGACGAAAAGGTCATCATTCGCATGCAGGACGAAGGCAGCGGCATTCCCGCCGAATTGCAGGACCGCCTGTTCGAGCCCTTTTTCACCACCAAGGACCCCGGCAAGGGAACCGGACTGGGTTTGCCCTTGGTCTACAATATTATCGAAGAACACTATGGTAATATCGAGATACTCAGCCCTGCCGACAAAAAACAGAATAAAGGCACTCTAGTGGTAATCACCTTACCTGGACTTGCGCCGTCCGAGCTTTGACGCGCGTCATGTCCTGCACGTAGGAACCAAGGTCGAACCGAATGAGCCGTATTCTGATTGTTGAAGATGAAACGATAATCCGTACCGCCCTGCGCCGCCTGCTGGAACGTCATGACTACCAGGTCGACGATGCAGGCTCCGTTGACGAAGCCACCAGCCGCTTCGCGTTGCAGGATTACAACCTTATTATCAGTGACTTGCGCCTGCCGGGCGCTCCGGGAACCGAACTGATCCCGCTGGCCAAGCAGGTACCGGTCCTGATCATGACCAGTTACGCCAGCCTGCGCTCTGCGGTAGACGCCATGAAGCTGGGGGCCGTCGATTACATCGCCAAGCCCTTTGACCATGACGAAATGCTGCGCACCATCGAGAACGTGCTGAACCGCAAGGCCGCCGCGGCCGATAGCGCAACTGCGGCACCTGGCAAGGGCAGCAAGAACGAACTGCTCGGCTCCTGCCCGCCCATGCAGGAACTGCTGAGCCGCATCGACAAGGTCGCCCGCACCGATGCCACCGTGCTGGTGCTGGGCGAGTCCGGCACCGGCAAGGAACTGGTCGCCCGCGCCATTCACGAACAGAGTGATCGCGCCAAGGCGCCGCTGATCTCGGTAAACTGCGCCTCCATTCCCGATACCCTGATCGAATCCGAGCTGTTCGGGCACGAAAAGGGCGCCTTTACCGGGGCCAACAGTGCCCGTAGCGGCCTGATCGAAGCAGCCAATGGCGGCACCCTGTTTCTGGACGAAATCGGCGAACTCCCCCTCGAAGCCCAGGCCCGGCTGCTGCGCTTCCTGCAGGAAAGCGAGATTCGGCGCGTCGGCGCGGTACATTCCACCCAGGTCAATGTTCGCCTGATCGCAGCGACGCACCGCAATCTGAAAGAAATGGCCCGCAACGGTGAATTCCGCGAAGACCTGTATTACCGCCTCTACGTGATGGAACTGCGCATGCCGCCGCTGCGTGATCGAGGCAACGATATCGCCATACTGGCCAACCGATTTCTGCAGCGGGCCTGCGCCAAGATGGGACAGGCACCGGCACGTTTCAGTGAAGGCACACTGGAGGCCCTGACCCAGTACCACTGGCCCGGCAACGTGCGTGAACTGGAAAATGCCATCGAGCGGGCACTGATCCTGGCGGATGACCTGCTGATCACCACGGAGCTGCTTGGCCTCGACCTGGAACCGGCCTCCCGGCTGCACCAGTTTGAACGCAGCTACGCCTATGCATCCGGTGATGCTCCCCCCAGTACCGGCAACCGGCGGGAACCGCAGACAGGCTTGTCACTGGACGACTACTTTCAGCGCTTTGTACTGGAAAACCAGAACCGCATGAGCGAAACCGACCTGGCCAAGAAGCTCGGTGTCAGCCGCAAGTGCCTGTGGGAACGGCGCCAGAAGCTGGGCATTCCCCGCAAGAGTCGCAGCAAGTAATGCATGCGTCGCGCCGCGGTAACAAAGTGTTACCGTTTAGGTGTTACCTCCACACCCATGCCACCCCCACCCGGTGTTCCCTGAGGTAACAAAACACTGTTACCCCGGGACCACAAAATACCCGGAAAAATTAAATTTACTTATATAACAACAGCATACGAAACATGGCACGGTGCCTGCTTTGTATATAGACAAAGAAAAACAAGAAACAAGAAGAACAACAAAACATTTACCGGCAAGACCTCCAGAATAAAAATAACTGCGGAGGTTTAGCACGAGTAGCCCGCCTCTAACAAAAATAACAAATGAGGCCTGCGCTGATCACTGAACCCTGTCATCCGGATCTTCGATCCTTAGACCTGAATAAAAATAACAACAGGTCGCGATGCCAGAGTCCGGTGATCAGCCACCCATCTCCTTCACCCTTCTCAGCTTTTTCTGCTTCCCAGGATTCGATCCTGCATTCGTCATCACAGCACCCAACCTGCCACTGCGACCCCAGCGTCCTTTATTTGTCACCGGCACAGCGTTTCGCCCAGCAGGCACTCTCCCCCTGATCATTCTGCGACACTGCGTACCGTCACCCTCAGCAACTACCATAAAATATCCATAGGGCACCTCGAAATACCTACTGCGCGACTCATAGGCTGCGTTGCGCGGTGCTGGTGCGCCAGCCCGGTAGGAATCCTCATGTATACCCCATACACTGAGGTTCCTGCGCGCCCTGCGCCTTGCCTCTAAGCCTGCTCGTTACGGTTTATCGAGGTGCCCCATAGCAGCTCAAGGTGACTTCAGCAGCTTGCCGCGCTGTACTTTGGCACCCGCTCCAGACCCGCAGCCTGACGGTCCGATATCAGCCCGGTCACACCAACAAAGTGGCCACACTGGAAACCACCTGTGCGCGCCCTGCGATACGACGGACAACCACCGGCTGTTACCCTGCTACCCACCCAAAGGTTACAGAGCTGTTCCCTAAGGTAACACTTTGACGTTACCCCCTTGCCCGCACAGAAACAGAAAAACAAACAAATTTATAAAAAACAGTAGCTTATAAAAGCTGGCACAATGAATGCTCTATAACTGGCCAGAACAACAACACGTTACCTGCTACGCCGGTCCAACAATAAAAATAAATTCGGTCCGCAGTCCCGGGTAACCACCTCGAATAAAAATAACAACGAGGTCTGTAGCTGACTGCCGTGCGCTGTCACGAAGGTCCCCAAACCCTAGATTCAGAATCGCATTGACCTGAATAAAAATAAGTCACAGGTTGCGTTCTAATCACGGTGGTCAGCTAAACCATCTCTTTCCCGCCCCCTCCGATTCGCCATTCCCGCTTAGTGTCACACCACCGCGCCACTCTTATACTGAGCCGGCAACAGTGATATGATGCGCCACTTCCACCGCCAGGGCGAACAAAAAACAAACACTTATGGATATGAGCCTGATCATAGCCGCGGCTATTGCGGTTATCCTTATTGGCGCCACCCTGCTACTGCGTAGAAGACATATGGCACCCAAGCTGGATACTGATGGAAAGTCTGCCGCTGACGGCAGCACGCTGGAAAGCGTCATCACCCGAGACCAACACAACATCCCCCGCCAGCACCTCGATGAGAACGCGCTGAAAGTCGTGCATCGCCTCAACGATGACGGCCATGAAGCCTACCTCGTGGGTGGCTGCATACGCGACATTCTGCTCGGCTTGCGCCCCAAGGACTTTGACGTTGCCACCTCCGCCACGCCGGAGCAGGCCGAAGAGCTGTTTCGCCGCTCACGCCTGATCGGACGACGCTTCAAGCTGGTTCATGTGCGCTTTGGCCGCGAGGTGATCGAGGTTGCGACCTTCCGTGCCGGACACGACACCGAAGACCGTAACGAAGATGGCCAGGACGGTCGCCAGGCCGCCAGCGGCATGATTCTGCGCGACAATGTCTACGGTACGCTGCGTGAGGATGCGCTGCGTCGCGACTTCACCATCAATGCCCTCTATTACTCGGCCCAGGATCACAGCGTCCACGATTTCGCCGGCGGCTACCAGGATATCAGCCAGAAGGTCATTCGCATGATCGGCGATCCGGCCGCGCGCTACCGCGAAGACCCGGTACGGATGCTGCGGGCGGTCCGCTTTGCCGCCAAGCTGAGTTTCGATATTGAACCTGCCACTGCAGCACCCATCCATCAGCTGGCACCCATGCTGCGGGATATTCCCGCCGCCCGGATGTTCGATGAGGTGCTCAAGCTGCTGCAGTCCGGCCATGGCGTTGCCGCGTACCGGCAGATGCAGCACTACGGCCTGTTCGAGCAGCTGTTTCCACAGGTGCAAAATGCCATTGAACGCGGCCCTGCCGCCGGCATGCCCGTAGAAGAACTGATTCTCAAGGCACTGCGCAATACCGATCGTCGACTGGAGCAGGGCAAGAGCGTCACGCCCGCCTTCCTGTTTGCGGCTCTGCTGTGGTACCCCATGCAGCTGCGCCTGAACAGCCTGATGAAGGACGGTCGCATGCCCCCCTTGCCGGCGCTGCATGAAGCCGCCAATGAAGTTATTGCCGCCCAGATTCGTCATATCGCGATTCCGCGCCGTTTTTCCACGCCACTGCGTGAAATCTGGGAGCTGCAACTGCGGCTGCCCAAACGCCAGGGCGGCCGCGCCGAGCGCCTGATGGAGCATCCCCGCTTCAGAGCGGCCTATGACCTCCTGCTGCTGCGCGAATCCAGCGGTGAAGACCTCGGTGGCCTGAGCCAGTGGTGGACCGATTACCAGGGCGCCACGGGGGACGACCGGGAAACGCTGCAGGAAGACCTGGCGCCCGCGACCAAGCCGCGCAAGCGTCGACGCAAACCTCGCTCCCGTCCGCGCGATGCCTGACGCCATTCACTGCTACATCGGCCTGGGCAGCAACCTGAATGCGCCACAACAGCAGGTTGAACGTGCACTGCGGGAACTCGCCGCAGTGCCCGATACAAGGCTACTGGCCCACTCCAGCCTGTACCGCTCGCCCCCCATGGGGCCGCCGGACCAGCCCGACTATGTCAACGCCGTCGCACTGCTTGAGACGACACTGGATGCACACAGCCTGCTGGATCAGCTGCAGGCGCTGGAGCAGCGGCATCGGCGCGTGCGGCTGCAGCACTGGGGACCACGCACGCTGGATCTGGACCTGCTGCTCTATGCGGATGAACAGATACAGAGCCTGCGCCTGCAGGTACCGCACCCCGGCATGACCGAACGCAATTTCGTGCTCTGGCCGCTGAGTGAAATAAGCCCCGACCTGCGGCTGCCGAACGGTCGCCCACTGGCAACACTGTTAACTGAATGCCCTATAGGCACACTGGAACGGATCTCGTTATAATCCGGAACCGTTGAAGTCAAACGAAAAGCCGAGTTCCCTATGAATAACGTCACTCTGCACACCCTGTCCGCCCTCAAGCAGGATGGTAAGAAGTTCGCGGTCCTGACCGCGTACGATGCCTGTTTCGCACAGCTGGTCAGTAATGCCGGCACCGAGGTCATTCTGGTGGGAGACTCACTGGGCATGGTCCTACAGGGGCACGACAGCACCCTGCCGGTGACGGTCGAGGAAATGGCCTACCACACTCGCTGTGTGGCAAGCGGCAACCAGGGCTCCATGCTGATGAGCGACTTGCCGTTCATGAGTTATGCAACGCCGGAGCAGGCAATGCTCAACGCCGGCATTCTGATGCAGGCCGGGGCCCATATTATCAAGATCGAGGGCGGCGCCTGGCTGGCCGAAACCATTACCCTGCTGGCCGAGCGCGGCGTACCCGTCTGCGCTCACCTGGGACTCACGCCCCAGGCGGTGAATCGCCTGGGCGGCTATCGTGTACAGGGGCGAGACGAAAGCAGCGCCCAGCAGATGCTGGATGATGCCATCCTGCTGGAAAAGGCCGGCGCCAGCATACTGCTGCTCGAATGTGTACCCTCGCTGCTGGCCGGCGAAATCTCCCGCGCCGTCAGCATTCCGGTCATCGGCATCGGCGCTGGTGCCCAGACAGACGCCCAGGTACTGGTACTGCACGACATGCTCGGCATCACTCCGGGCCGCAAACCGCGCTTTGTGAAAGACTTCATGAGCGAATCCGACAGCATTGCCGGCGCCCTGCAGAGCTACGGCGACCAGGTTCGTGCCGGCACCTTCCCCGCCGACGAGCACGGATTCGCGTGATATGCAGACACTTCATCACATTCAGGCGCTGCGCGAGCAGCTAAAGGCAGCGCGTCGCGCCGGCAAGACCATCGGCCTGGTGCCGACCATGGGCAACCTGCACGCCGGTCATATCGAGCTGGTTAATCAGGCTCGCCGGCACGCCGATATCATCGTCGCGACCATCTTCGTCAATCCGCTGCAGTTCGGCCCCGGCGAAGACCTCGACAGCTACCCGCGCACCCTGGCCGCCGACCAGACCAAGCTTGCGGCGGCCGGCTGTGACTACCTGTTTGCTCCCAGCGAGGCCGAGGTTTACCCCAATGGCCGCGAAAAGCAGACCATCGTTGAAGTGACCGGCCTGTCCGACCTGCATTGCGGCAGCACCCGCCCGGGACATTTTCGCGGTGTCACCACCGTGGTCAGCAAGCTGTTTGGCATCGTGCAGCCGGATTGCGCCTTTTTCGGCTGCAAGGATTATCAGCAACTGATGATCATCCGACGCATGACGCAAGACCTGTGCATGCCCATCGAAATTCACGGCGTCGACATCGTGAGAGACGAGCAACAGCTGGCGCTGAGCTCGCGCAACGGCTACCTCAGCCCGGCGGAACTCGCCATCGCGCCAATGCTGAACCGGGTACTGCGCGAGACCGCGCAGGCCATTCGGGATGGCCAGCGGGACTACCCGGCACTGGCGGCCCAGGCACTGAAGCAGCTGGAAGAAGCCGGCTTCAAGGGTGACTTCATGCGCATTGTGCGCCGCAGCGATCTACAGCCAGCCAATGCCTCCGACACCCAGCTGGTCATACTCAGTGCCGCCTACCTCGGTGCCGCCCGCCTGATCGACAATCTCGAACTCGATCTCTGATATTCCGCTGGCTGTCGGCCTGCCGGCAGCCAGAAACCCTCTCTCAAATACTCTCCGGGCGGCACAGCATGCGGTCTGCATGCAGCCTGTGCGCTTGACAAACAGAGAACAGCTCGCGCAGACTGGGCCAGTCGTACTACCTAAAATTGAAATATAAAAGTGCGACATGGACCTGCGGCAGGCGGTCTTGACGGCAACTCGTCCTTGTCGCCAGGGCAAGAATTTTATTTCGCCACTGCAATAATGGGGTCAAATTTCCCCATTATCATGGTCCGCAGGAGTCTGCCTGACCCAATCTGAGCAGACCGGCTACCGGACGCTTTTGCAGGCCACGCACACAGCCCTTGTCTGCAGAGTATTGCGCCTCGGTGCCTGTCGCTAGGACTCAGCTCCGGCAGCTCCCCAGCACCACAATAGAAGAAGCTATCCACAATTAGAGGCACACCTATGCGCGACGTCGTAATTGTAGCTGCTGGCCGTACGGCTATTGGCACCTTCAATGGATCCCTGGCTGCCATCTCTGCGGCCGATCTTGGGGCCACCGTCATCAAGTCTTTGCTGGAACAAACTCAAATCAACCCTGCCCTGGTCGACGAAGTCATTCTCGGCCAGGTACTGGCTGCTGGCTGCGGCCAGAACCCTGCGCGTCAGGCGGCCGTCAACGGTGGTCTGCCGCACGAAGTGCCGGCCATGACCATCAACAAGGTCTGCGGCTCCGGCCTCAAGGCCCTGCAGCTGGCGACCCAGGCTATTCGCTGTGGCGATGCCGACATCATCATCGCCGGCGGCCAGGAAAACATGAGCGCTTCGCCGCACGTACTGCCGAACTCGCGCAACGGCGCCCGCATGGGTGACTGGAGCATGGTCGATACCATGATCAAGGACGGCCTCTGGGACGCCTTCAACAACTACCACATGGGCATCACCACCGAGAACATCGTTGAAAAGTACGGCTTCACCCGTGAAGAGCAGGATGCCTTTGCTGCTGCATCCCAGAACAAGGCCGAGGCCGCTGTGACCTCCGGTCGCTTCAAGGATGAAATCATTCCGGTGAGCATCCCGCAGCGCAAGGGTGACCCGGTCGTGTTCGACACCGACGAGCAGCCGCGTTTTGGCGCCACCGCCGAAGCGCTTGGCAAACTGCGTCCGGCGTTCAAGCGTGACGGCACAGTTACTGCCGGCAACAGCTCCACCATCAACGATGGCGCCGCCGCCGTCATCCTGTGCTCGGCTGAAAAAGCTGCGGAACTCGGCCTCAAGCCGCTGGCTCGCATCAAGGCTTACGCTTCTGCCGGCGTTGATCCTGCCATCATGGGTACAGGTCCGATCTGCGCTACCACCAAGGCACTGGAGAAGGCCGGCTGGGGCATCAAGGATCTGGAGCTGGTTGAAGCCAACGAAGCCTTCGCCGCCCAGGCCATGTCGGTCAACAAGGACCTTGGCTGGGACACCAGCATCGTCAATGTTAATGGCGGCGCTATCGCCATGGGCCATCCGATCGGTGCATCCGGCTGCCGCGTTCTGGTCAGCCTGGTACATGAAATGATCAAGCGTGACGCCAAGAAAGGCCTGGCCACACTGTGCATCGGTGGCGGCATGGGTACTGCACTGGCTATCGAGCGCGACTGAGCCTGACTCGGTCAGGCCTCAGGGCCTGACCTTGCACGCAAAACAACAACCGGGGGCATTCGCCCCCGGTTTTTTTTGTGCTGCCCCTCGGCACCGTGAATGACCCTGACCGACATTCCCGCTGGCTGGCACTTGCCCCTAGTATTTTCCGGGCACCACAAGCCGCTCGGTCAGGGTGTCGAAACCGGGCTCTCACCAGCAGCAGTCGAACATATGTCTAATTGCATATTATGAGGAGTCTTGCAGATGACTCCAACTTACTGGAAATAAAACCCATATAGACGAACTAATTCTACATTTAATCCGAGAATTACGGCCTGATCTTTACTAAATATATGGAAAAACGTATATTCAATAAACCTGTTCAATCGAGACTGCGTCATGACCCGCCAGATCCGCGCGCTGTTTATTTGTGTGGCTAACGCCGCCAGCTACAGAGGCCTGACCGAAGGCGGGGAAATGCCAGCCTGTGTTGTTGCAGATCCATTGGCACGGCTGAATCATTTCTCAACCGCCTTCACGCATACACGAACGCAGCAGAATGTTCGGCCCGGTGACAAACACACGCAGAGAGACCCATGGCAGATCACCTGACTCCAACCACCGTATTCAAATGCCTGGCAGACGACACCCGTGTTCGCCTGATGCTGCTTATTACCCGCGAAGGTGAGCTTTGTGTGTGCGAGCTGACCTGTGCGCTCGACCAGAGCCAGCCGAAGGTGTCTCGCCATCTGGCCCAGCTACGCACTTGCGGCTTGCTGGAAGATCGCCGCCAGGGGCAGTGGGTGTATTACCGCCTGCACCCCAGCCTGCCTGACTGGGTCATTGCCATTTTGAAAAGCACACTGGGGGCCAACCAGCACTGGCTGAGCCAGGATACCCGGCGCCTGGACGTCATGGGCGACCGGCCGCAACGACTGACCCAGTGCTGTTAACTCCACTCCCGGGAAACAAAGGCATATAGATGAGCAAAAGCCGCCTGTCATTTCTGGACCGCTACCTGACACTATGGATCTTTCTCGCCATGGCCACAGGCATTAGCCTGGGCAGCCTGTTCGAGGCGTTACCGGCCTGGCTGAACAGCCTGTCGGTCGGGTCGACCAATATTCCAATTGCCATTGGCCTGGTCCTGATGATGTACCCGCCCCTGGCCAAAGTCAGGTATGAAACCCTGCCCGAGGTCTTTAGGGACAAGCGCATTCTTGTACTGTCACTGATCCAGAACTGGGTCATAGGCCCGGTATTGATGTTTACCCTGGCCGCGCTGTTCCTGGCCGACAGGCCCGAGTACATGACCGGCCTGATCCTTATCGGGCTGGCGCGCTGCATCGCCATGGTACTGGTGTGGAATCAGATTGCCGGCGGCAACAACCAGTACGTCGCCGGGCTAGTCGCATTTAACAGCCTCTTCCAGATCCTGTTTTTCAGCCTCTACGCCTGGTTTTTCCTTGGCGTACTCCCGCCCCTGTTCGGGCTGCAAGGCAGTGTGATCGATGTCAGCTTCATCAGCATTGCCGAGTCGGTGCTGATCTACCTGGGCATTCCGTTCCTGGCCGGTTTTCTCACGCGCAAGGTGCTGATCGCACGCAAGGGCGACGCCTGGTACAACCAGCGCTTCATTCCCCGAATCAGCCCGTTGACCCTGGTCGCGCTGCTGCTGACCATTGTGGCGATGTTCAGCCTCCAGGGCACCCAGGTGCTGCAACTGCCGCTGGATGTGCTGCGTATCGCGCTGCCGCTGAGTATTTACTTCGTGGTGATGTTCCTTATCAGCTTCTGGATGGGAAAACAGCTGCAGGCGGATTACCCACGCACCACCGCGCTGGCCTTCACGGCGGCCAGCAACAACTTTGAACTGGCCATCGCGGTGGCCATTGCCACCTTCGGCCTTGCATCACCGGTGGCCTTCGCCACGGCCATTGGCCCGCTGGTTGAAGTGCCGGTACTGATTTCGCTGGTCGGCGTTGCCCTGTGGCTCAAACGCCGCTGGTTCGCCCGTCCCCAGAGCGCCCTCGCCCAGGAATTCACCCATGACTGAAAATACCACGCCCAACCTGGATGCCGACCTGGTAGACCTGCTCGCCTTCGAGGCGCCGGGCGGTCGACCTGCAGCGATGCACAAGCCCCGGATCCTGCTGCTCTATGGCTCGAACCGCGAGCGCTCCTTCAGCCGCCTGCTGACCGAGGAAGCCGCACGTCTGCTGGAGCATTTCGGCGCCCAGACGCGCATTTTCGACCCGTCCGGACTGCCGCTGCCGGACGATGCACCAGAAAATCACCCCAAGGTACGGGAGCTGCGAGAACTGATGCAGTGGTCGGAAGGCCAGGTCTGGTGCTCGCCGGAGCGCCACGGTTCGATGAGCGCGGTGTTCAAGGCCCAGATCGACTGGATTCCGCTGTCCATTGGCGCGGTGCGTCCGACCCAGGGCAAGACCCTGGCCGTGATGCAGGTCTGCGGCGGATCACAGTCCTTTAACGTGGTTAACCAGCTGCGTGTGCTGGGACGCTGGATGCGCATGTTCACCATTCCCAACCAGTCCTCCGTACCCAGGGCCTACCAGGAGTTCGATGAAGCTGGTCGCATGAAACCATCCCCGCTGTACGACCGTGTCGTGGACGTGATGGAAGAGCTGGTGAAGTTCACCCTGCTGCTGCGTGAGCGCTCCGATTACCTGGTGGACCGCTATTCCGAGCGCAAGGAGTCGGCGGAGAAACTGTCTGAACGTGTCACTCAACATTCAATTTGAAGGACTGACTCCGTGCATACACACCCGTACTCCGTATTGGACGCTGACCCGATCAGGGGCCAGCTCATCTTTACGCCCTGCCCTGGCACCCGGGAAACCTCACTGGATGATGCCCTGGATACCCTGAAGGCAGCCGGTGCATCCGCCCTGCTGACGCTGATGCCCGCCGAGGAACTGGCCCGCAACCAGGCTGAAAATTTGCCCGAACAGTGCAAACAGCGCGGCATCGAATGGTTCCATTTGCCAGTGGAAGACGACCAGGCACCTGCAGCGCCGTTCCAGCTGGCCTGGAAGGCCCACCGCCAACACATCAGGCAGCTTCTCATTGAAGGCAAGAACATTGCCATTCACTGCAAGGGCGGCTCGGGTCGCACCGGGCTGATTGCCGCCCAGCTGCTTATCGAGTGCGGCGTGCCACTCCAGCAGGCTATCGATAAAGTGCAGGCACTGCGCCCGCGCGCAATCCAGAGCACGGATCATGTCAACTACATCAGGCAGCTCGAGTTCACCGAGTTGTAAATAGCCACAACCAGCAGCCTGCCGGCCCTGGCCGGGCGAAACGAGACCATGTCCTTTGAGCCGGGTGTTTGAACTCTTTTGAGACGAATAGAGGTTCTATTTAACAAAAAAGAGCACATCGACTGACTAAAATCGGTGCTTCCACCGCAGATCAGCGTTCAGTTCGACAGGCTGCTAACAGCGACAGGAGAAGATTATGAGCATCAAAGTCGGTATCAACGGTTTCGGTCGAATCGGGCGCCTTGCCCTGCGCGCTGCCTGGAACTGGCCCGAATTCGAGTTTGTACAGATCAACGACCCCGCCGGTGACGCGGCAACCCACGCCCACCTGGTCAACTTCGACTCGGTGCATGGTCGCTGGGACCGCGAAGCCTGCGCCCAGGGTGATCAGGTTGTTATTGACGGCAAGCCCATCAAGGTGACAGCCAACAAGACCATTGCCGACACCGACTGGTCCAGCTGCGATCTGGTGATCGACGCCAGCGGCAAGATGAAAACCGTCGCAATCCTGCAAGCCTACCTGGATCAGGGGGTAAAACGTGTTGTGGTATGCGCACCGGTGAAGGAAAAGGGCGCACTCAATGTGGTCATGGGCGTCAACCAGCACCTGTTCGACCCGGCACAGCATCGTATCGTGACGGCGGCCTCCTGCACCACCAACTGCCTGGCACCGGTGGTCAAGGTCATTCATGAGAACCTGGGCATCAGCCATGGTTCGATCACCACGATTCACGACCTGACCAACACCCAGAGCATTCTGGACCAGCCGCACAAGGACCTGCGTCGAGCCCGGGCCTCGGGCATGAGCCTGATCCCGACAACCACCGGTTCGGCCACGGCCATTGCCGAAATATTCCCGGAACTTCGCGGCAAACTGAATGGCCATGCCGTGCGTATCCCGCTGGCCAACGCCTCGCTGACCGACTGCGTGTTCGAGGTCAATCGCGCCACCAGCGCCGAGGAAGTCAATGCACTGTTTAAAGCCGCCGCCGCCGGCCCGCTGCAAAACATCCTCGGTTACGAAGAACGTCCTCTTGTATCCATCGACTACCGTACCGACCCGCGCTCCTCGATTGTCGATGCGCTCTCGACCATGGTGGTCAATGACACCCAGGTGAAGATCTACGCCTGGTACGACAACGAATGGGGATATGCCAACCGGGCGGTCGAGCTGGCCAGACTGGTCGGCCTGGCCCAGTAACAGGACGCACTGATGAGAACCTTGGCAGGCCTTTCCCCGGCAGTACGCCAGTACCTGGTAGTGACCGGCAATTACTGGGCGTTTACCCTTACCGATGGCGCGCTGCGCATGCTGGTGGTGCTGCACTTCCACACGCTGGGCTACACGCCGCTGCAAATTGCTGCGCTATTCCTCTTCTACGAGATATTTGGTGTCATCACCAACCTGGTAGGGGGCTACCTTGGCGCGCGCCTGGGCCTGAACCGCACCATGAACATTGGCCTGGGCCTGCAGGTAGCGGCCCTGCTGATGCTGACGGTACCCGCAGCCTGGCTGACGATACCCTGGGTCATGGCGGCACAGGCGGTTTCGGGCATCGCCAAGGATCTCAACAAGATGAGCGCCAAGAGCTCGATCAAGCTGCTGGTGCCTGGCCACCAGCAAGGGACGCTGTACCAGTGGGTGGCCATTCTTACCGGCTCAAAGAACGCGCTCAAGGGTGTCGGTTTCTTCCTGGGCGGTGCGCTGCTGGCCCTGCTCGGGTTTGCCGGCGCCGTTCTGGCGATGGCATGCGCCCTGGCACTCATCTGGCTGGCGAGCCTGCTGCTGCTGAAAAAGGACCTGGGCCGTGCCACGGCAAAACCCCGGTTCCGCGATATTCTCTCCAAAAGCCGGGCGATCAATATTCTCTCGGCGGCGCGGATGTTCCTCTTCGGAGCCCGTGATGTGTGGTTCGTGGTCGCACTGCCGGTCTACCTCAGCACAGTGCTGGGCTGGGATTTCTGGCTGGTCGGTGGCTTTCTGGCAGCCTGGGTCATCGGCTACGGTATCGTGCAGTCCTTGGCACCGCACCTGACCGGCAAGCGGCGTGGCCAGGTCCCGGATGGTCGCGCCGCCGCTGTCTGGGCGGGACTGCTGGCAGGCCTGCCTGCGGCCATCGCCATCGGCCTGTCGACGGGCGGATCGCCAGAGGTAGTCCTGCTCGGCGGTCTGATGGTCTTCGGGGCGCTGTTCGCGGTGAACTCTTCGCTGCACAGCTACCTGATTGTCTCCTATGCCAAGGAAGACGGCGTGTCGCTGGATGTGGGTTTCTACTACATGTCCAATGCGCTGGGACGGCTGCTGGGCACCGTTTTGTCAGGATGGGTGTATCAGGCCCACGGGCTTGAAGCCTGCCTGTGGGTTTCCACGGCCTTCGTCCTGCTGGCGGCGCTGATTTCCATCGCCTTGCCCCGACACGCCCAGGCGAGCTGACATCGCCGCAACAGCACGGTCACAACAGGCGGTCACTGGCCAGCCGGCGTCTATAGGGGGATGGGCAGCAACCCTCGTTACACCGCTGGCGGGTTCCCCCAGCCTCTGTTTTTGTTCAGCACCCTGTGCAGCCCGCCCTGCCTCCCCGGATTCCTGCGTCTAAACTGCATTTATCGGATTCCGCCCCTGCACCCCGGCTGCCTGTTGCAGCGCTGCCGGCAGCCTCATCGCTGCATCACCCAGGCTGCCGCGCCCTTGTCACCGCTGTACCGACAAGCCAAAGACGACCGCAGGGTTCGAGTCCCGACTCAGACTGGAGGAGGCGGCATGAAATACACCAAGATTGCGGCTCTGCTGCTCGCACCGATACTGGGGGTGGCGGTCTGGTTCTGGTTCCAGCTACCGGACTGGCTGTCCAGCAACAGTCGCTACAGGGACATGCCGACCGTCGTGGGCATGGCGCCCAGGCCTCGAACGCCGTTACCCAGCTACAGCGGGGTCCACCCGCGCGAATGGACGCGCCCGCGGGACCCTTTCCCATACCCCATCCAGCCCGGGCAGGTCGGCCCCCACGAACCGGTCTATGCCGGCCCGCTGCAATACCCCTTTGCCTGTGACGGCGAAGATTCCGGGCTGGGGCAGCCCCTGGTAGACAACCAGGAAGGCTTTGGCATCGAGATCTTTGCGCTCGACGAACAGGGCAGAAAAACCAGCCACCGGCTCGGTTATAGCCAGAATTGCCTGCACTCGACCCGCGTCAACTACTACTACAATCGCGTGGGCACCGACAGCTTCTACCCGCTGGAACAGGCCAATGGCGATATTGCCCGCATCCGCATCAATGGCCAGGAAATCGACTTTGTCGTGCGCAGTGAAGCGGGCACCATCAACCGCTTTATCTACAATATTACGACCCTGCGCGGCCCGAATGACCGCCCCGAAGCACCCGACATGCAGTACTGGAACCGGCAGCTGATTTACCAATTTCGCGGCGGCGTGGGCATCGGCTATCGCCAGGGACGCCTGCGGGATACCGACCTGCCCGAGCGGCGTATAGAGCAGCTGCGCGAAGGCTATGCCATCGCCTATTCCAGCGGCAACCAGACCTCCAACCACTACAACATCTGGCTGGCCGAAGAAACCGCCGCACGCGTCAAGCGCCAGTTCCTGGCTCAATACGGCACACCGGAGTTTACCCTGGGGATCGGCGGCTCCGGCGGCGCCATCCAGCAATACCTCATCGGCCAGAACGGCACGGGGCTGCTGGATGCCGGCATCGCGCTCTATGCCTACCCGGACATGCTCACCCAGACCATCTATGCCTTTGACTGCGAACTGCTGGAATACTACTTCGACCAAACCGCACGCAAGACCTGGAGCTGGCCGGCGCGACGCAAGGTCGCGGGGCTGAACAGCCGCGACGGCGTGCATGACAACCGCACCTGGCTGTATGAGCTGGCGATGATCATCCGTGGCCGGGCACCCCACTGGCCACTGGGCGCCAGCGAATGCAGCCTGGCGTGGCGTGGCCTGACACCGCTGGTCAACAACCCCCGCTTCATTCACTTCGAGCCACGCTTTAGCCCCGACGTCAGCCGCCAGGTGCACTGGTCCCACTGGGAGGAGTTGCGCCATATTTATGGTGCCGATGAAAATGGCTACGCCCGCCAGACCTGGGACAACGTGGGTGTACAGTACGGCCTGCAGGCGCTGCGCGACGGCCAGCTCAGCGTCGATACCTTCGTGCATCTGAACGCCAATATCGGCGGCTGGAAGCCACCAACCGAGATGCGCCAGGAGCGCTTCTGGCACCTGAACGGCGATGACGACCTGCTGGCATTCAGCCCCTGGAGTCATCACAACATGCAGCTGTCACCCGATGCCGGCTACACCCCGGCGCCGCGCAGCGCAGGCGACACCGCCGCCATCCAGGCCGCGGTACAGGCCGGACTGGTCTTTACCGGCGAGCTGCCCATTCCGGTGATAGATCTGCGCCACTACCTGGAACCGGCACTGGACATGCACCATGCCAGCGCCGCCTTCAGTACCCGCATGCGACTGCAGCAGCGGGGCTATGACGATAATCAGCTGATCTGGGTCACCGCAAAACCCCACAACCCCGTGCCCCAGGCGCTGGATACACTGCTGCAGTGGCTGCGCGCGGGTAAGCGCCCACAAACCGCACAGGACAGCTGTTTCAAGGCTGACGGCACGCTGCTGGCCGCGGGAGATAAGGTGTGGGACGGTCGCTGGAATGGCAAGACAGCGGGTGCCTGCATGCAGCAGTACCCGATCTATGGAACGCCGCGCTCGGTAGCGGGCGAGGATCTGCGGGGAGACCTGTTCAAATGCAGCCTGATCAGCGTCGATGAGGCACTTAAGCGGGGGCTCTATGCCCCCATCGACATGCTGCCACACCAGGCCCGGCTGCAGCGCATCTTCCCGGACGGGGTCTGCGACTACAGCGTTCCGGGCCTCGGTCAGCGCAGGGAAGCCAAGTCGGACGATGCGGTTGGCGGCTAGGCGACGGCGATGGCGCCCTTGCCAACACCTTCAAACGCGCGCACCAGCACGGCATTGCCGGGGTGTTCCTGCTTGATGGCGCCAGCCAGGTGCTGTGCAATCTGTTCAACCGTCGTTTCGGTATCGATATCGTAGCAATACTGTGCCGGTAGCTTGAGTTCAAACTCGCCCTGGGGTGCGTCGTAGCGATAGTGATGCAGCCCGTCCGCTTCGCTGATCAGGTGCGACCTCGTGCCGATGTAGATATCGCGCAAACGCTCGCCCCACTCGGCCTCCAGCCCTTCTTCGCGCTGATCATCGAGATAGATCTCGATCTTAGAGCGATGGCCGTGGGCAATGCGCTGGCAGTTGCCATCGTGCTGATGCAGGCCGTGACTGTAATGATAGAAAGCACCCTCGATACGTTCGGGCACGAAGGTCAGCTCCAGCCCCTGTACTTCATCGGGAAAGAGCGCCAGCACCTGCTCCGTGCACCAGGCCGACAGGGTGTGGGGATTGATATCCGGCTCGCCCACCAGCGTAATGGCCTGCTGCGGCGAACGGCAGTAGAAGTGCTGGCCGTCGGGATAGAGCCAGTCAACCTGGGTTTCGCCGTTGTGCTCGCGATGCTGCAGGCGCGGCAAGCCGGTCGCCACCAGCAGCGCATGGTCAATATGCTTGTCCATCCAGGCCTTGACCGCCTTCTTGACGATACCAAAGTCGCAGATCATGCCCTCGTCGTTGAGCCGGCCATCCAGCACCAGCTGCACCAGCCAGGACTCCCCCAGCAATCCGCGCTGCGGGTGAAGGTAGGAGAAATCGACGTTGGTAAGGTTATCGACAAACAGTTTCACATGAGTTCCATAGAGGTCTTGGGCAGGGCGCCATTTTAGCCCAAGCGCCGGCGCATTTCATGTTTTGTACACAATTTCGGGCCGACAAAATCCCCCGGGGCTCAGGTATACTAGCCGCATTTACACGGCACTCAGGGCAGCTATGAGACTGGACAAGTATCTATCCCAGGCAACAGGGATTTCACGCAAGGAAATACACCGCATCATGCACCGCGGTGATGTCAGCCTTAACGGCAGCGAAGCTGTGAATCCCGCCCAGCATATTGAACCTGGGGTCGACAGCGTCTGCCTCAATGACCAGCCTGTCGGCGCCCCCGGGCCACGCTACCTGATGCTGTACAAGCCCGAAGGCTATGTCAGCGCCAGCGACGACCCCAGCCACCCGACGGTCAACAGCCTGGTGGATCTCCCCCGCAACGATGAACTGCACTGCTGTGGTCGCCTCGACATCGATGCCACCGGGCTGATGCTGCTCACCGACGATGGCAAGTGGTCCCATCGCATCACCTCGCCGCGCCACAAACTGCCCAAGCGCTACCGGGTCGAAACTGCCGATCCGATTGACGCCTCGGCGGTACAGGCCTTCCAGGAAGGTATCAAGCTGCATGGCGAACACAAGCTGACCAAGCCGGCCGAACTCGATATCCTGGCGCCCCATGAAGCCCTCGTTTACCTGACCGAAGGTCGCTACCACCAGGTCAAGCGCATGTTCGCGGCGCTCGGCAACAAGGTCACGGCACTGCATCGCGAGCAGATCGGCCCCATCAGCCTGGACCCGCAACTCGCACCCGGCGAATACCGTGCCCTCACGGACGCAGAGGTTGCCAGCATCCTGCCATGATCGATCCGGCCTTCAACCTGTTGCTGCCCCATATACAGGGCGCTCCACCGCAGAGCCTCTGGCTGGCAGACGAGAACCTGCTCGGTGCCCAACTGGCACCGCGCAGTAATATCCGCATGATTGCCAACCGCCTCGACCTGGTGCAGGCCGCGCGCGCACGCGGCTGGCAGGCCGACTGGTCCGACTTTGACCTGAGCGCCATCCCCGCAGGCTCCATTGCCCGGGTGATCTACCGTGTATCCAAGGAAAAACCGCTGGTCCACCACAACATCAACCAGGCGCTGCGGGTACTCAGAACCGGCGGTGAGCTGATGCTCAGCGGCGACAAGGGTGAGGGCATCAAGGGCTACCTCGAGCGCACCCGCACGCTGTTTGCCGGCCAGGGCGACTTCGAGAAAGCCAGTGCCAACTGCTGGCTTGGCGTCTTCACCCGGCCGGAACAGCCCGGCCTGACGCTGGATGACAAAAATTACGCGCAGCTGCGTGAGGCCTGTGCGGATACGCAATTCCAGTACTGGAGCAAGCCAGGCGTGTTTGGCTGGGACAAGATCGACAAGGGCAGTGCCTTTCTGATCGAGCACCTCGACACCTTTGTAACAGAACTGCCAGCACCGCCCGCACGCATTCTGGACCTGGGTTGCGGTTATGGCTACCTGTCGCTCCAGGCGGCTCGCCTGGGCGCACCGGTGACCGCGACCGACAACAATGCCGCGGCCATCGCCGCCTGCGAACGCAATTTCGCCGCACACGGCATTCGCGGCGAGGTTATTCCCGCCAGTTGCGGCGATGGCATTGACGGGCCCTTCGAGCTGATCCTGTGCAACCCGCCCTTCCATGCCGGCTTCAGCGTCGAGGACGACCTGACAGAACGCTTTCTGAGCGCCGCCGCGCGCCTGCTTGCCCGCAACGGCATTGCCGCCTTCGTGGTGAACCGACAAATCATGCTGGAACGCCGCGCCGCCTCGCGTTTCGCACGCATCCAGACCCTGGCCGAAAACCGCAGCTTCAAGCTGGTGTTGCTGGCCGGAGCCAAAACAGGAGCCTGATCCACCGCCATGACTTTTGAATATATCCGCCAGAGCCTGTTTTTCTTTCGCAGGCACTTCGGCACCATCGCCCGCATACAGCTGCCTTTTATTATCGGCCTCAACCTGCTCGGCCTGCTGCTGGAATCCGGCATCGAAGCCGACAGCAGCCAGATGCATACCGGCACCGGCCTGCTGATGCTGCTCAACCTCACCCTGCTGCCCGTCTACTGGGGCGCCACCATCCTGTTTCTGCAGTCCGCGGTCGACAGCCGCCCGCTGAGCGCCTTCCAGGCCGTGGCCCTGAGCCTGAAATACTGGCGGCGCCTGCTGATTACCTACCTTCTGAGCGGTTTCGCCGTCACCCTGGGGCTGATGCTGCTGATCGTGCCCGGTATCTACGTGGGTGTGCGCCTGGTGTTCGCCGACTACATCTGCCTGCTCGAGGACAAAAAGCCGGTCGCCTCGCTACGCCAGAGCTGGGGTGAGTCCGAGGCCTACTTCGGGTTGCTGCTCAAAGGCCTGCTGATCATTTTTGGCGGTCTTTTCCTGATCGAGGCGCCGATACTGCTGCTGGCCGAGAAAGCCGGTTTCAGCAACCCCACCTTCGAGGGCCTGCTCAGCGTCGCCTTTGACCTGATGGGCACCCTGGTGACCATTTACGGCTTTCGCATCTACTCGCTGATGCGCAGCGAAAGCACTCCGGCCTGAGCGTAGCGTCCCCGCTCTTCGGCTTAGGCATCCTATCTCCTGCATCCCTGCAGTCGTGCGCAAGCGCCCGCGGCATACGACCGCCATGGATGGCGGGAATGCAGAAAACGCAGGAGCAGTTTTCTGTCGTACATCCTGTACATAAAAAAAACCCGCCATCAGAGGCGGGTTTTTTGTTTAGCCGGTCAGGCTCAGGAAGCGGACTCGTCTGCCACCATGTCGCGCATCGACAGCTTGATGCGGCCACGCACGTCGACGTCCAGGACCTTGACCTTGACGACATCGTCCATGTTCACGTAATCGGTGACTTTCTCGACGCGCTTGTCAGCGATCTGAGAGATGTGCACCAGGCCATCCTTGCCTGGCAGGATGTTGATGAAGGCACCGAAGTCTTCGATACGCACTACCTTGCCTTCGTAGATCTTGCCCACTTCAGCTTCGGCGGTAATCGCCTGGACGCGTTCGATCGCGGCTTTCGCTGCGGTCTTGTTGTCGGCGTAGATGCGCACGGTGCCGTTGTCGTCGATGTCGATCATGGCGCCGGTTTCTTCGGTCAGCGCACGGATGGTGGCGCCGCCCTTGCCGATCAGGTCACGGATTTTCTCCGGGTTGATCTTCAGCTGCGTCATGGCCGGTGCGTTGTCCGGCAGTTCCGGACGGGCATAACCGATGACCTTGGCCATCTCGCCGAGGATGTGCTTGCGCGCTTCGCAGGCCTGCTCCAGGGCGATTTCCATGATCTCTTCGTTGATACCGGTGATCTTGATATCCATCTGCAGCGCGGTAACGCCTGCATCGGTACCGGCCACCTTGAAGTCCATGTCGCCCAGGTGATCTTCGTCACCCAGGATGTCGGTCAGAACGGCAAAGCGATCGCCTTCCTTGACCAGACCCATGGCGATACCGGCAACCGGCGCTTTCAGCGGTACGCCCGCATCCATCATGGACAGGGACGCGCCACAGACAGACGCCATGGAGCTGGAACCGTTGGATTCGGTGATCTCGGACACGATACGGATGGTGTACGGGAATTCGTCCTGGGTCGGCAGTACGGCAGCAACACCGCGACGTGCCAGACGACCATGACCGATTTCACGACGGCCTGCGCCCATCATGCGACCGGCTTCACCCACGGAGTACGGGGGGAAGTTGTAGTGCAGCATGAAGGGGTCTTTGCGTTCGCCTTCGATGGCATCGATCATCTGCTGATCGCGGCTGGTACCCAGGGTACAGGTAACCATGGCCTGGGTTTCACCGCGGGTGAACAGGGATGAACCGTGTGCGCCCTGCAGGGTGTTGATCTGTACGTCGATCGCACGCACGGTCTTGTTGTCACGACCGTCGATACGCGGCTGGCTTTCAATAATGCGGTTACGCACGATTTCCTTTTCCAGCGAGCTGAAGATGCCACCGATGGCACGGGCATTCGGCTGACCTTCTTCGGTACCGGCCAGGGCTTCAACGGCCTGGTTGCGCAGGTCGCCCAGGGCGTTCTGGCGCTGAACCTTGTCGGCAACCTGGTAGGCGGCGGCAATGCCTTCGCCAACCAGGCCACGCACCTGGGCGATCAGGGCTTCGTCTTTCTGCGGTGCCTGCCAGTCCCACTTCGGCTTGCCGGCTTCGGCAACCAGTTCGTTGATGGCGCTGATGGCAACCTGCATTTCCTGGTGTGCGAACAGTACCGCACCCAGCATTTCGTCTTCGGACAGTTCCTGCGCCTGGGACTCAACCATCAGTACCGCATCCGCAGTACCGGCCACAACCATGTCCAGCTCGGAGGTAGCCAGCTGTTCGTAGTTCGGGTTCAGGATGTAACCGGCCGCTTCGGTGAAGCCGACACGGGCGCCACCGATCGGGCCCTGGAACGGCAGACCGGAAATGGCCAGCGCGGCAGAGGTGCCGATCATCGCAGCGATATCAGGATCGTTGATCTTGTCAGCGGACATGACGGTACAGATCACCTGTACTTCGTTCATGTAGCCCTTGGGGAACAGCGGGCGGATCGGACGGTCGATCAGACGCGAGGTCAGGGTTTCTTTCTCGGTCGGACGCGCTTCACGCTTGAAGAAACCACCGGGAATACGGCCAACAGCGTAGTATTTTTCCTGGTAGTGCACGGACAGCGGGAAGAAGTCCTGGCCTTCGCGCTGGCTCTTGGCGCCAACAACGGTGCACAGAACCTGTACGCCACCCATGGTGACCATAACGGCACCGGTCGCCTGGCGCGCTACGCGGCCGGTTTCCAGCGTGACCTGCTGGCCACCGAATTCGAATGTCTTGGTTGTTACCTGAAACATAGATTACCTCATGTATTCGAAGAATCGTCCCCTGTACCACACCGTCGCATTCAGTCCTTCGTTAAAAGCCAGTACTCAGTTGCACTCTGCTCCAAAGCGCAATTGAGTACGGGCGGGATGAACAGTCTGGAATGATATCAGGGCCTTTGTCACAGCCACCGAAAGCGGCTGCCTGCATCCTTGCTTACCGAAGAGTCCCCCGGTAATGCTTATCCGGATAAATACTCTTACCCGGATAAAACTGAGGCCATACATTGTATGGCCTCAGCAACATCAACTTAGCGGCGCAGACCGAGGCGCGCGATCAGCTTCAGGTAACGATCAGCATCTTTCTTCTTCAGGTAGTCCAGCAGCTTGCGACGCTGGTTTACCATGCGAATCAGACCACGACGGGAGTGGTGATCGTGCTTGTGTGCCTTGAAGTGATCCTGCAGACCCTGGATGTTGAAAGACAGCAGGGCAACCTGAACTTCAGGGGAACCTGTATCGCCTTCAGCGCGGGCGAAGTCTTTAACGATCTCTGCTTTTTTCTCTACAGCTAATGCCATTGTGTCCAGCTCCAATATTAATATGCGTGCGGCTAATGCCGCCTGTTAGGAAGAAACGATGCACCGAGCATATTATCAGTACAACGCCAATCATCTTGCCCGCCACTCAGGGAGCGACAACCCGGGCTATCGATAACCGTTTCAGCCCGTCGCCAGCAAGCGGCGGGGGCGCAGAACGCGGTCATCCGATATTTCGGCGATTCCCAGAAAGACTCCGGTCTCGCCTGCAATCAGTTTAATCAGCTCTGCCGGAGCCTGCTCCGGCAAGGCCAGACGCTGCCCCATCAGGATGCGTTGCGTCTGGGCGCCGTCCAGCGTCAGGGAAGGGATATCCTCCAGGGCGCTGGTGACCGGCAATAATAGCGTATCAAGCCTCGCTTGTATGCCCTTTTCCCCGCCATCCTGCGGCAGTTCAGCGGCCATGTCCTGCAGGGCATCGAGCGTAATCATCTGCTCGGCCTTGTAGGGTCCGGCATCAAGGCGGCGCAGCTGCTGCACATGAGCACCGCAGCCGAGCAAAAGCCCCAGATCTTCCACGATCGAGCGAATATAGGTGCCTTTGGAGCACCGAATATCCAGCTCGATTTCGTCTTCGCGCAGGGCGGTCAGACGACAGTGAAAGATGGTGACGCGCCGCGGTTTGACTTCAACCTGGATGCCCTTGCGAGCCAGCTTGTAGAGCGGCTGACCGTTGTGCTTGAGCGCCGAGAACATGGACGGCACCTGCTCGATTTCCCCCGAGAAGTGCTGTTCCAGCAACCCAAGAATATGGGCCTTGTCCAGTGCCGGTACCGGACGGGTTTCCACCACCTCGCCATCGGCGTCGCTGGAATCCGTGCGGATACCCAGCTTGGCGGTGGTCAGGTAGCGCTTGTCGGCATCCAGCAGGAACTGGGAAAACTTGGTGGCTTCACCGAAAGCGATCGGCAGCATGCCGGTCGCCAGAGGGTCCAGCGCACCGGTATGGCCGGCCTTGGCCGCGCCATACAGACGCTTGACCCGCTGCAGTACGCCATTGGAGGTAATCCCGGCGGGCTTGTCGAGCAATAGGATGCCGTCCAGCGCCCGACCGCGGCGTTTTCTGCCCTCGGTCATGCCTTATTCCTCGTCCGCTTTGTCCGCCGAATCATCGGCAGGTTCGGCACCGGGTTCCGGCTGGTTCACCTGGGTAATCAGGCTGTGCAGACGGCGACCACGGTCGACGGATTCATCAAAGTGGAACCGCAGTTGCGGCATGACGCGCAGCTTGATGCCGCGCGCCAGCTCGTGACGCAGGAAGCCCGCTGCCTTGTTAAGCACAGACAGCGATTCCTTTACCGTCTGGTCTTCATCGGTCTGTTCACCGAAAGCCATGACAGTGACATAGACGTCGGCGTAACCGAGGTCCTTGGCCACCTTCACATAGCTGACGGTCACCATGCCGACGCGCGGATCCTTGATCTGTCGCTGGATCAGCTGGGCCAGATCCTTCTGGATCTGGTCCGCGACCCGCTGAGTTCGAGTAAATTCTCGTGCCATGGCGTTTAGAGTGTCCGCTGTACTTCAATGGTGTCGAAGACTTCGATCTGGTCACCGACCTTGACGTCATTGTAGTTCTTGACGCCGATACCGCATTCCATGCCCTGACGGACATCCTGCACGGCATCCTTGAAGCGACGCAGCGACTCGAGCTCGCCCTCGTAAACCACGACATTGTCGCGCAGTACGCGGATACGCTTGTTGCGGTGCACGGTACCCTCGGTCACCATACAGCCTGCCACCAGGCCGAGCTTGGGCGAGCGGAAGACATCGCGGACTTCGGCGATACCCACGATCTGCTCGCGGAACTCCGGCGACAGCAGACCGGTCATGGCCTGCTTCACGTCATCGATGATGTCGTAGATCACGCTGTAGTAGCGCAGTTCCAGACCTTCACGTTCGACGATGGCCTTGGCCTGGTTGTCAGCACGCACGTTGAAGCCGATGATCAGCGCACTCGAAGCCACGGCAAGGTTTGCCTCGGTCTCGGAGATACCACCGACACCGCCGGCGACGATATTGACCTTCACTTCGTCGGTGGACAGATCTTCCAGCGCCTGAGTCAGGGCTTCGAGGGATCCGCGCACGTCCGCCTTGAGGACGATATTCAGCGACTTCACATCGCCGGCCTGCATGTTGGCAAACAGGTTTTCCAGCTTGGAAGCCTGCTGACGCGCCAGCTTGATCTCGCGGTACTTGCCCTGACGGAACAGTGCAACTTCACGCGCTTTCTTCTCGCTGCTGACGGAGGCAAAGTCGTCACCGGCACCCGGGGTGCCGTCAAGACCGAGGATTTCCACCGGAATGGACGGACCGGCTTCTTCAATGTCCTTGCCGCTTTCGTCGCGCATCGCACGGATACGGCCGTAATGCAGACCCGCCAGCACGATATCGCCCTTGCGCAGGGTACCGTTCTGAACCAGCACGGTGGAGACCGAACCGCGGCCCTTGTCCAGGCGGGACTCGACCACAACACCCTGAGCCGGTGCTTCGGGTACGGCATTCAGTTCCAGTACTTCAGCCTGCAGCAGGATGGCTTCAAGCAGCTTGTCGATGCCCTCGCCCGTCTTGGCAGATACGCTGACGAACTGGACTTCGCCGCCCCACTCTTCAGGGATAACATCGCGCTGAGCCAGTTCGTTCTTGACGCGATCCGGATCGGCATCTTCCTTGTCGACCTTGTTCACGGCCACAACCAGCGGCACGCCAGCCGCTTTCGCGTGCTGTACAGCCTCTTCGGTCTGCGGCATGACGCCGTCATCGGCGGCCACAACCAGGATAACGATGTCAGTCAGCTTGGCACCACGGGCACGCATGGCGGTAAAGGCCGCGTGTCCCGGTGTATCCAGGAAGGTGATCATGCCGTTGTCGGTTTCGACGTGGTAGGCACCGATATGCTGGGTAATACCACCGGATTCGCCCGCGGCCACCTTGGTGGTACGGATGTAATCGAGCAGTGAGGTCTTGCCGTGGTCAACGTGACCCATGACGGTGACCACAGGCGCACGGCCCTGGGTCTCGCCCTGCTGCTGCTGGATGGTTTCCATCAGCGCAGACTCAACCGCGTTTTCCTGCATCGGCTTGGCAACGTGGCCCATCTCTTCCACGATCAGCGTCGCTGTATCCTGGTCGATCACCTGGTTGATGGTCGCCATGGCGCCCATCTTGAACATCACCTTGATGACCTCGGCCGCCTTGACCGACATCTTCTTGGCCAGTTCCGCCACGGTCAGGCTCTCGGGCAGCTGCACTTCATGCACCTGGGGTGCCTGCGGCTCCTTGAAACCATGCACGTTAGGCTTGCCACCGCGTGCACGGCCCTTGCCAGGACCACGGCTCAGCTTGCCACCACGACGACCGTCACGGTCATCGCCGCCGAAGCCGCGACCGGTGCCGCGGGCAGACTTGGCACCACGGGACGGTTTCTTGTCATCCGTCGTGGTACGGCGTGCCAGCTGCTGCTGTTTTTTCTTCTCCTTGCGCAGAGCCTCTTCACGGGGGTCTGCCTTGGAGGCCGGCGGTGCCAGCTGTTCTTCACCCTCAACGGCCTTGACCGACTTGGTGTCGATTGCAGCGGCAGCGGACGGCGCGGTTTCAGGCTTCGCTGCAACCGGAGCGGCAGCCGGAGCAGGCGCAGCGGCCTGTTCAACGGCTGCGCTCACAGGCTGCTCTGCTACCGGCTCTGCCGGTGCCGCTTCGCCTTCAGCGTCGGCACGCTTGACGTAGGTGCGTTTCTTGCGCACTTCGATGTTGATCGTCTTTTTCTTGCCGGAGGCACCGGAGACTTTCAACTGCGACGTTGTCTTGCGCTTGAGGGTGATTTTCTTCGGCTCGCCAGACTCGGCGTTTTCACCGTGGCTGCGCTTGAGGTAAGTCAGCAGGTCCTGACGCTCGCCTTCGGACACCTTGGACCCATCGGCCTTACCTTTGATACCTGCGTCCTGCATTTGCTTGAGCAAACGCTCGACGGAAACACCAACCACATCGGCAAGTTGCTGTACTGTTACTTCTGCCATATTGGTTTTCTCTCCTAATCCGTTGACCCAGACTCATCGTCCGCAAACCAGGGAGCCCGGGCGGTCATGATCAGTACTGCGGCTTTCTCTTCATCGATGCCTTCGACATCCAGCAGATCCTCGACAGCCTGTTCAGCCAGGTCTTCCATCGTGATCACACCCTTGGCCGCCAGCAGGAAGGCGGTATGACGATCCATACCTTCCATTTCCAGCAAATCTGCCGCAGGCTCTGCGTTTTCAAGCACCTCTTCACTGGCTATCGCCAGGTTAAGCAGGGCATCCTTGGCTCGGGAACGCAGTTCTTCAACCGTGTCCTCATCGAAGCCATCGATTTCAAGCATTTCGTCGACTGGCACATACGCCACCTCTTCGAGGGAGGTAAAGCCTTCAGCGACCAGCACTTCGGCCATGTCTTCATCGACATCCAGGTGTCGCGTGAAGATTTCCATGATGGAGCCGAGTTCCGATTCCTGCTTTTCAGCCGCCGCTTCTTCGGTCATCACGTTCAGCGTCCATCCGGTCAGCTCACTGGCCAGGCGCACATTCTGGCCGCCACGGCCAATGGCCATCGCCAGGATTTCCTGCGCGACAGCCACATCCATGGAATGTGTCTCTTCGTCGATGACGATAGAAGCCACATCCGCTGGCGACATGGCGTTGATTACCAACTGCGCAGGATTGTCGTCCCACAGAATGATATCGACGCGCTCGCCATTAAGCTCATTGGACACCGCCTGAACACGCGCACCGCGCATGCCGACACAGGCACCCACCGGGTCGATACGGCCGTCATTGGTTTTGACGGCGATCTTGGCACGCGAACCCGGATCACGCGCAGCGGCGCGAATCTCGATGACCTCTTCGGCGATTTCCGGCACTTCGATGCGGAACAGCTCGATCAGCATCGCCGAACAGGAGCGGCTCAGCACCAGCTGCGGGCCACGGCCTTCGGCCCGGACTTCGTTCAGAATCGCACGGACGCGATCACCCATGCGGAAGGTTTCCCGACCGATAAGGAATTCGCGCGGCAGCAGCGCTTCAGCATTATTGCCCAGATCGACAATAACATTGTCACGTGTCACCTTCTTGACGCTGCCCGAAATCAGCTCGCCGACGCGATCCTCATACATGGCAACGACCTTGGCCCGCTCGGCTTCACGTACCTTCTGCACGATAACCTGTTTGGCGGTCTGGGCGGCGATGCGGCCAAACTTGACCGATTCCACCGCCTCTTCATAGGTATCACCCGGCTGCAGGTTCGTGTCCAGTTCATGGGCTTCCTGTAGCGTAAGCTCGGTTCCAAGCGCCGCCACACCTTCATTGCTGACAACCAGCCAGCGACGGAAAGTATCGTAATCGCCGGTTACCCGGTCAATTTCAACCCGGATTTCGGCCTCTTCGTCGTATCGCTTTTTGGTTGCTGTCGCCAGTGCCAGTTCGATCGCTTCGAAGATGACCTGCTTGGGCACATCCTTTTCGTTCGAAACTGCTTCTGCTACCAGTAGAATCTCTTTATTCATGCCACTGCCTCGCTCAAGCCTTCGCGTTCCTTAGAACTGCGGAACTACGTTCGCACGATCGATGGAGTCGATCGGCAACAGATATTCTTCTTTATCTACGATAACCAGGACTTCGTCGCCTTCGACGCCGTTCAGCAGCCCCTTGAACTTGCGACGCCCTTCGAACGGCACACGCAGACGTATTTCAACCTTATGCCCGGTAAAGGCAACATATTGTTCAAGTGTAAACAGCGGACGATCCAGCCCAGGTGATGAAACCTCCAGGTTGTACTGGCCGCTGATCGGTTCCTCAACATCCAGCACGCCGCTGATCTGATGACTCACCTTGGCGCAGTCGTCAACGGTAATGCCATTTTCGGCATCGATATAGACGCGCAGTACACTGTGAACACCGTGGGCAAGATATTCGATGCCCCACAGCTCGAATCCGAGCGATGCTACGCCCGGCTCGATCAATTCATGTAGCAATTTCAGCTTTGCTGACACCGACAAACCTCTTGTTGGCAAGCACCGATACGGACGCCGGAAACAAAAAATGGGTCACTGTTGGACCCATTGCTGATCGCGGCACCAATGCCTTGATTTACCTACGAAAAAGCCCCTAAAGAGGGGCCTTTTCGAAGATACACGAATAAGGTGGTAGCGGGGACAGGATTTGAACCTATGACCTTCGGGTTATGAGCCCGACGAGCTACCAGACTGCTCCACCCCGCAACAAACAGGTGCGCTATGATACACGCTTCCTGCCTTTCTTTCAATATGGTGCCCAAGGCCGGACTCGAACCGGCACGTCCTAGGGACACTACCCCCTCAAGATAGCGTGTCTACCAATTCCACCACTTGGGCAACACCAGGTTGGTACTTACTCGGCGCTGGGCACGTCGGCATCAGCCGCAGGCTCAGGCGCACTTTCAAGTACCGGCAGCTGCGGCTCAACCGCACTGCTCTCGATCACGGCCGGCGCTGGAATACCAGCATCGCCAACCGTTTCGGCCTTGTCCTTTGCGAACACGGCCAAAACAAAACTGGTCACAAACAGACCCACCGCCATAACCGCGGTCATCCGACCCAGGAAACTGCTGTTACCCTGACTGCCGAATACGGTCTGGGAAGCGCCGCCACCGAAGGCAGCACCGGCTTCTGCACCCTTACCCTGCTGCAGCAAGACCAGAGCGATAATCGCAGCGGCGAGCAGCACGTGTGCAACCAGAACCAGAGTTTCCATTTAATCAACCATTTGCCGATGCGCCTGCAGCAGCACTGCAGATCGCAAGAAAATCTTTTGCCTTCAGAGAGGCTCCACCTACCAGACCACCGTCAATATCAGGCTGCGCAAATAGCTGCGCCGCACTGTCGGCAGTGACGCTGCCGCCGTACAAAATTCGAACCTTGAGCGCGGCCGCGGCGTCGTACTCGGCGATCAGCGCACGCAACGCCTGATGCACTTCCTGCGCCTGCTCCGGCGTTGCCGTCAGACCCGTTCCGATGGCCCAGACCGGCTCGTACGCGATAACTGTACCTGCCAGCGCCACCGTATCGGCAACGTCAAGCACCGCTCTGAGCTGCCGAGCGACCACATCCAGCGTCTGCCCTGCCTGCCGCTCTTCCAGCGTCTCACCGATACAGACGATCGGTGTTACACCTGCTGCCACAGCAGCGAGAAACTTGCTGGCCACCTGGCTGTCATCTTCGCCAAACAGTGCGCGACACTCGGAATGCCCCAGAATTACATACTGGACATCGAACTCGGCAAGCATGGATAGCGAAATATCGCCGGTATATGCACCCTTTTCGAAAGCGGAGGCATTTTGCGCCCCCAGGGCAACACGAGTGCCCTGCAGCAGCGCTGCGACCTGCGGGATATACACCGCAGGCGGGCAAACCAATACATCGATATTATCGTTGCCGGATTGCGTACTCAGAAGGCCTGTAACCAGTTCAGCATTGGCTGCCAGGTTGCCGTTCATCTTCCAGTTTCCAGCCACGATACTCTTACGCATCGGTATCCCCTCTCGAAAGAGGCGCAAATATTAACTGAGGCGACTTTAAGATACAAGCGCCTGCAAGGCTTTTTCAACATCATCCGCGAGTTCGCGACAGAGCCGTGCCACAAGCGCTCCATCCTCACCTTCAATCATGACGCGCACCACAGGTTCAGTGCCGGACGGGCGCAACAGTACCCGGCCAGAGCTACCCAGCTCGGCCTCGGTCCGCGCTACGGCAGCATCGATTGCGGCAACGCCGTCAATATCCACTCGCCTGGCGACCCGCACGTTGATCATCTCCTGCGGCAACTTGCTCATCCCGGCCTTGAGCTGTGCCAGCGTTTCACCACTTTCCACCATGGCCTTGAGCACCTGTAGCCCGGCCACGATACCATCACCGGTGCTGGTCAAATGGCGGCAGACCACGTGACCGGAATTCTCGGCGCCGAGGAACCAGTCTCTGCGGTCCAGCTCTTCCAGCACGTAGCGGTCACCCACCTTGGCACGCACGAAGGGTATTTCGGCGCGCTGCAACGCCAGCTCAAGCCCGTAGTTGCTCATCAGGGTACCAACAACCCCTCCGGCAAGGCGACCATGCAGCTGCATCTGACGCGCGATGATAAACAGGATTTCGTCACCATCCACGACCTCGCCGGCGGCATCCACCAGGATCACCCTGTCTCCATCACCGTCCAGCGCGATACCGACATCCGCCTGCTCGGCCAGCACGCGCTGCTGCAGCGCCGCGGGATCCGTAGCACCGCACTTTTCATTGATGTTAATGCCATCGGGTGAGGTCGCCATGCGGATTACCCGGGCACCGAGTTCCTCGAAGACCTGGGGGGCTACGTGGTAGGTCGCGCCATTGGCGCAGTCGAGCACGATACGCAGGCCTTTGAGGCTCAGGGCTCCGCTCACCGTACCCTTGCAGAACTCGATGTAGCGTCCGGCGGCATCGTCGATGCGTCGGGCCTTGCCAAGCTCGTGGGACTCCACCGTAGACATGGCGATATCCATCTGGGCCTCAATCGCCTGCTCGACTTCGTCCGGCAGCTTGGTACCTGATGCCGAGAAAAACTTGATGCCATTGTCGTAAAACGGATTGTGGGACGCACTGATCACGATGCCGGCATCGGCACGAAAGGTCTTGGTCAGGTAGGCAATGGCCGGCGTCGGCATCGGGCCCGTGAGCAAAACATCAACCCCCGCCGCAGACAGCCCGGCTTCCAGCGCCGACTCGAACATGTAACCCGAGATACGGGTGTCCTTTCCAATCAGAATACGGCTTTGCCCCGAACGGGCAAACACCTTGCCCGCCGCCCAGCCCAGCTTGAGGACGAAGTCCGGTGTTATCGGATGCTGTCCCACCTTGCCGCGTATGCCATCCGTGCCAAAATAACGTTTCGTCACGCCTGCTCTCCTCTGGATTCCTTTATTACCGCCTCGGCCATGCGTACTGCATCGACCGAAGCCGCGACATCATGCACTCGAATAATTCTGGCGCCGCGCTCGACGGCCATGACGGCGGTCGCGAGCCCTCCCGCCAGACGCTGATCTACGGGCCGGTCCAGTGCCTGCCCGATCATGCTTTTGCGCGACGTACCGACCAGCAGCGGCAGGCCCAGCGACTCCAGACGCTGCATCTGGTTTAGCAGGCGCAGATTGTGCTCCAGCGTCTTGCCAAAGCCAAACCCCGGATCCAGCAGGATGCGCTCGCGGCAGATACCCACCTGCTCGCAGGCAACCACTCGCTGCTGTAAAAAGTCGCCAACCTCGGCAATGATATCCTCATAGTGTGGTGCCAGCTGCATATCCGCCGGGGTATTGCCCTGCATGTGCATCAGGCAAACGGGCAGCCCGGTGGCGGCTGCGGCCTGCAGCGCACCTTCGCGCCCCAGCGCGCGCACATCATTCAGCATTCCCGCCCCCAGGCGCGCCGACTCGGTAAACACCTCGGGCGTACTGGAATCGATCGAAACGATGACATCCAGCTCGCGCAGGATCAGCTCCAGCGCCGGCAGCACTCGATCCAGCTCCTGCTGCACGCTCACAGGTGTCGCGCCCGGGCGAGTCGACTCACCACCCAGATCAAGAATGGTGGCGCCCGCTGCGACCATCGCGGCGGCGCGCTGCAGTATCAGGTCGCCCGCCAGCTGTCCGGCCTGGTACAGAGTACTCCCGTCCGAAAAGGAATCAGGGGTCACATTCAGGATACCCATGATCTGCACTCGCCCGAGATCGAGCTGCCGTGCACCACATTGCAGTCGGCTGTTCTTCACTACCTTGCCTCCAAAACAAAAAGGCCAACCCTGCCGGGCCAGCCTTTTTCAATATTAATCGGTGCCGGTTAAATCAGTGCAGCTTGCGATCCGTAGACTCCGGCATATCGGGGTCATCAGCCCTGGGGGCTTCATCCACAGCGGCATCCCGTTGCCCGTCACTGCTGTCATCAGCCGGCGTTTCGGCACGCGGCTCAGCCTCAGCCTTCGCACCACTGCCGTCGGCTTCCGGAGATGCGCCGTCAGTTTCAACCCAGCCATCCGGCGGAGACACGGGCGCGCGCGCCATCAGTTCATCGAGCTGCGACGAGTCAATGGTTTCGTACTTGATCAGCGCGTGCGCCATAGCCTCGAGAATGTCGCGGTTGTCTTCCAGCAACTTGTGCGCCTGCGCATAGCAGTCGTCGATAATGGTGCGCACAACCGAGTCGATCTGGCGCTGCGTTTCTTCCGAGGTCTGCTTGGCAGGTGCGCCATAACCACGGGTGAAGGGATCGCCGTCCTCTTCGTCATACAGCAGGGGTCCCAGCTCCTCGCTCAGGCCCCACTTGGTGACCATGTTGCGTGCCAGGCTGGTGGCGCGCTGAATGTCGTTGGAAGCGCCGGTGGTTACGCCATCCTTGCCCAGGGTCATTTCCTCGGCAATACGGCCACCATAGAGCGAGCAGATATTGGAAATGAGCGTACGGCGGCTATGGCTGTAACGGTCTTCCTCTGGAAGGAACATGGTCACACCCAGGGCGCGGCCGCGGGGAATAATTGAGACCTTGTATACCGGGTCATGCTCGGGCATCAGTCGACCGACGATGGCATGACCGGCTTCATGGTACGCCGTGTTCAGACGCTCCTTGTAGGACATGACCATGGACTTGCGCTCGGCGCCCATCATGATCTTGTCCTTGGCCTTTTCGAACTGCAGCATGCCAACGGTACGGCGACTGTCACGGGCAGCGAAAAGCGCCGCCTCGTTTACCAGGTTGGCCAGGTCCGCACCGGAAAAACCGGGCGTGCCGCGGGCAATCAGCTCGGGCTTGACGTCATCGCCCAGCGGTACCTTGCGCATGTGAACCTTGAGAATCTGCTCGCGGCCGCGGATGTCCGGCAGGCCAACGTGTACCTGGCGGTCAAAACGACCGGGGCGCAGCAGCGCCGGATCAAGCACGTCTGGCCTGTTGGTCGCAGCGATGACGATGACTCCCTCGGTGCCTTCGAAACCGTCCATCTCAACCAGCAGCTGGTTCAGCGTCTGCTCGCGCTCATCGTTGCCACCGCCCATGCCAACGCCACGGTGACGGCCCACCGCATCGATTTCGTCAATGAAGATGATGCAGGGCGCGTTCTTCTTCGCCTGCTCGAACATGTCACGGACACGGGACGCACCCACACCGACGAACATTTCAACGAAGTCGGAACCCGAAATGCTGAAGAACGGCACCTTCGCCTCGCCGGCAATGGCCTTGGCCAGCAGCGTCTTGCCGGTACCGGGACTGCCGGACATCAGCACGCCGCGGGGAATATGACCGCCCAGGCGCTGGAAACGCCCAGGATCGCGCAGGTAATCGACCAGCTCCTTGACGTCTTCCTTGGCCTCTTCGACACCGGCGACATCATCGAAAGTCGTCTTGATCTGATCCTCGCTCATCATGCGTGCCTTGGACTTGCCAAAGGACATCGGCCCCTTGCCACCGCCGCCGCCCTGCATCTGACGCATAAAGAACATGAATACGGCAATAATCACCAGTATCGGGAAGGATGCCACCAGTAGCTGGGTCCAGATGCTCTGCTGCTCAGGCTGCTTGCCCTCAATGATGACCTTGTGCAGCAGCAGGTCGTCGACCAGCTTGGGATCCTGCAGGGCAGGACGAATGGTTTCGAACCGCTCCCCGTTCTGCCGCTGCCCAACGATGGTATACCCATCGATCACAACCTTGGACACACGGTCAGCCTGGACTTCCGCCACGAAGTCGGAATAAGTAAGTCTGCGGGAATCTCCCTCGGCATTGAAGTTATTGAAAACGGTCAGCAGGACCGCCGCAATAACCAGCCAGAGGACCAGATTCTTTGCCATATCGTTCAAAGGACTACCCTCAATTGACGCTCAAGCACGAAAATTCGCGCTTCAAAAGTACACCAGTTTAACTGGCCTGACTACTTCACTCACCACCCGTACCTGACGGCAGGGTCGGTGGTGTACTGCGGGCTGTTCAGCCCTTGAAGCCTGTTCCGAGCAGGTAGACCTCACGGGAGCGCGCGCGCGATGCATCGGGCTTGCGGGTCACAACCTTGGTGAAGCTCTGCCGTACATCCGCGTGATAGGCATCGAATCCCTCTCCCTGGAACACTTTAACCAGAAAGGATCCGCCCGGCTTGAGTACCTGGCGCACCATATCCAGCGCCAGTTCGACCAGATACATCCCCGCAGGCTGGTCAATTCCGGACATACCACTCATATTGGGGGCCATATCGGAAATTACAAGGTCTGCCGGCGCATCCCCGAGCGCGGCCAGAATCTGCGCCAGCACAGCCTCATCGGTAAAGTCACCCTGAACAAACTCAACACCGGCCAGCGAGTCCATCGGCAATATGTCCGACGCCACAACCCGGCCACGATCACCCACCAGTTCGCTCGCCACCTGGGACCAGCCACCGGGGGCCGCGCCCAGGTCGACCACCGTCATGCCAGGGCGCAGCAGCCGGTCCTTGTCGTTCAGTTCCTTCAGCTTGTAGCTGGCGCGCGAACGCATGCCGTCGGATTTCGACTGTTTGACGTAGTGGTCATCAAAATGTTCCTTTAACCACTGACCACTGCTTTTAGATCTCGCCACTTGTATTTCCAGACCGATCAATGGTTGCAACGCTACTCAGCGATAGGCAACTCAGGTAAAATGGTAGATTGTTTTCATCGCGGCCCGTTGTAACACGCAAGCCGGACCCACACAATCACGAGGCAACGTATTCTAGTATGAGCCTGACGCCCGAGCAAAAGAAGCAGCTGCGCACCATCGGCCACAAACTGAACCCGATCGTGACCGTTGCCGGTAAGGGACTGACCGAGAACCTGCAGCTTGAAGTCGATCGTGCCCTGGACGACCACGAACTGATCAAGGTGAAGTTTGCGGTTGGCGAGCGCGAAATCAAAAAGCAGCTTATCCAGGAACTCTGCACCATCGTGGAGTGCACCCTGGTGCAGGAAATTGGCAACATTGCCCTGATTTACCGCAAGGCACTGGAACCCAATCCCAAGCTGTCCAACTTGCTGCGCTAGGCCTTAGCGCCACATAAAAAAACCGCCTGCTGGCGGTTTTTTTATGTCAGGGCACGGTCAGATGTGCTTCACCTCGATGATTTCATACTCGATTTCCCCACCGGGTGTCGCCACACAGGCAATATCGCCTTCTTCCTTGCCGATCAAGGCACGCGCAATCGGCGAATTCACCGAAATCTTGCTCAGCTTGATATCAGCTTCGTCATCACCGACGATCTGGTAATTCACCTCATCACCGCTATCAATGTTGGCGATCAGTACCGTGGCGCCGAAGAAGACCTTGCCGCTATGGGGAATCGTGGTGACATCGATTACCTGGCATTGCGACAGCTTGGATTCAAGTTCCTGTATCCGGCCTTCAATGAAACCCTGCTGTTCACGCGCCGCATGATACTCGGCATTTTCCTTCAGATCGCCATGCTCGCGCGCCGTGGCAATGTCCGCGATCACGCGCGGACGATCCTTGGACTTCAGACGGTCCAGCTCTGCGCGCAGTGCTTTTTCGCCACCTACTGTCATCGGGACACGTTTCATTTCGCGATACCTGCATGCAAGTCCTGAAGGCTGCGTACGACCTTCTCTTCACCGTACTCCAGCGCCATGGCCATGGCTTCAGCGCCAGCCAGGGTCGTGGTGTAAGGCACCTTGTGCTGCAGCGCGCCGCGGCGAATCTCAGACGAGTCAGCAATCGCCTTGCGGCCTTCCGTGGTATTGATCACATACACAATTTCTTCGTTCTTGATCATGTCCACGATGTTCGGCCGGCCTTCCATGACCTTGTTCACCGCCGTTGCCGGCACATTGTGCTCGGCCAGCAGCTTGACCGTACCGCCGGTACCCACCAGGGAGAAACCGAGATCCACCAGGGACCTGGCAACCTTGACCACGCCTGCCTTGTCGACATCGCGCACCGAGATGAAGGCCTTGCCTTTCTTCGGCATTTTCTCGCCTGCGCCGATCTGGGCTTTCATGAAGGCTTCACCAAAGGTGGCTCCCACGCCCATGACTTCACCGGTCGACTTCATTTCCGGGCCCAGGATCGGGTCCACGCTCGGGAACTTGTTGAACGGGAACACCGCTTCCTTGACGTAGAAGTTGCTCGGCACGATCTCCTCGGTAAAGCCCAGTTCCTGCAGGGATTTTCCGGTCATGACCAGGGCCGCGACCTTGGCCAGGGACACACCAATGCACTTGGAAACGAAAGGCACGGTGCGGGAAGCACGCGGGTTGACTTCGATAACGTAGATTTCACCGTCCTGGTAGGCCAGCTGCACGTTCATCAGACCGACAACACCGAGTTCCAGCGCCATTTTCTTGACCTGCTCGCGCATCTCGTCCTGCACGTCTGCCGCCAGGCTGTACGGCGGCAGCGAGCAGGCGGAATCACCGGAGTGAACACCGGCCTGCTCGATGTGCTGCATGATGGCGCCGATCACGACGGTCTTGCCGTCGCAGATCGCATCGATATCGACTTCAACGGCGGCATTGAGGAAGTGATCCAGCAATACCGGCGCATCGTTGGACACCTTCACGGCGCTGGTCATGTAGCGGCGCAGTTCCTCTTCCTTGTAGACGATCTCCATCGCCCGCCCGCCCAGCACATAGGACGGACGCACAACCAGCGGATAGCCGATCTTGGCCGCTTCGATAACGGCGGCTTCCAGGCTGCGAACAGTCGCGTTCTGCGGCTGTTTCAGCCCCAGGCGCTTGAGCATCTGCTGGAACTGTTCACGGTCTTCGGCACGGTCAATCGCTTCCGGGCTGGTACCGATAATCGGTACGCCGGCCTGCTCCAGCGCGACCGCCAGCTTCAACGGCGTCTGGCCACCGTACTGAACGATGACGCCCTTGGGCTGCTCAACGGCCACAATCTCCAGCACGTCTTCCAGCGTGATCGGCTCGAAGTAGAGGCGGTCAGAGGTATCGTAATCGGTGGACACCGTCTCGGGGTTACAGTTGACCATAATGGTCTCGTAACCGTCTTCCCGGGCGGCCAGGGCGGCATGCACGCAGCAGTAGTCGAACTCGATGCCCTGACCGATACGGTTAGGGCCACCGCCAATCACCATGATCTTGTCACGCGTCGACGGATTGGCCTCGCACTCTTCCTCGTAGGTCGAGTACATGTAAGCCGTATCCGTCGCAAACTCGGCCGCACAGGTATCCACACGCTTGTAAACCGGACGCACGCCCAGGCTATGGCGCTGCTTGCGGAACTGTTTCTCGCTCACACCCAGCAATTTGGACAGGCGCGCATCCGAGAAGCCCTTGCGCTTGAGGCGGTAGACCTGATCCTTGTCCATGTCGGACAGGGCCATGCGGGAGACGCGCTCTTCATCCTTGATGAGGTCTTCAAGCTGCACCAGGAACCAGGGGTCCACGCCGGACAGTTCGTAGATTTCCTCGACGCTCATGCCCAGACGCAGGGCATCACCGATGTACCAGATACGCTCGGCGCCGGGCTGCTTGAGCTCGCGAATGATATCGCTGCGCGCATCTTCGCTTTCCAGGTCGACAATCGGGTCCAGACCGGTCGCGCCCACTTCCAGGCCGCGCAGTGCCTTTTGCAAGGACTCCTGCTGAGTACGGCCGATAGCCATGACTTCACCCACGGATTTCATCTGGGTGGTCAGGCGGTCGTTGGCCTGGGGGAATTTTTCAAAGGTAAAGCGCGGAATCTTGGTCACGACGTAGTCGATGGCCGGCTCGAAAGACGCCGGCGTACGGCCACCGGTGATGTCGTTCTGCAGCTCATCCAGGGTGTAGCCGATCGCGAGCTTGGCGGCGATCTTGGCGATCGGGAAGCCGGTCGCCTTGGACGCCAGTGCAGACGAGCGCGATACACGCGGGTTCATCTCGATCACCACCATGCGGCCGGTTTTCGGATCGATACCGAACTGGACGTTGGAACCGCCGGTTTCAACGCCGATCTCCCGCAGGACGGCGATGGAGGCATCGCGCATCAGCTGGTATTCCTTGTCCGTCAGCGTCTGGGCCGGTGCCACGGTGATGGAATCCCCGGTGTGCACGCCCATGGCATCGAAGTTCTCGATGGTGCAGACGATGATGCAGTTGTCGTTCTTGTCTCGAACGACCTCCATCTCGTATTCCTTCCAGCCGATCAGGGATTCGTCGATCAGCAGCTCGTTGGTCGGGGACAGGTCCAGACCACGCTCGCAGATTTCGACAAATTCTTCACGGTTGTAGGCGATACCGCCGCCCGATCCACCCATGGTGAAGGACGGACGAATGATCGCCGGGAAGCCGATAGAAGCCTGCACCTGCAGCGCTTCTTCCATGCTGTGGGCGATCATGGCACGCGGGCATTCAAGGCCGATGGACTTCATTGCCTTGTCAAAACGCTCGCGGTCTTCCGCCTTGTCGATGGCATCCTGGCTGGCGCCAATCATCTCAACGCCGAACTCGGCCAGTACGCCTTCGCGATCCAGATCCAGCGCACAGTTCAGTGCAGTCTGGCCGCCCATGGTCGGCAGCAGAGCGTCCGGGCGCTCCTTTTCAATGATTTTCGCAACCGTTTTCCAGTTGATCGGCTCAATATAGGTCGCGTCCGCCATCGCCGGATCGGTCATGATGGTGGCCGGGTTGGAGTTCACCAGGATAACCCGGAAACCTTCTTCGCGCAGCGCCTTGCAGGCCTGAGCACCGGAATAGTCGAACTCACAGGCCTGGCCGATTACGATCGGCCCTGCACCTAGAATCAGAATACTTTTAATGTCCGTACGTTTTGGCATCGATATAAACCAGTCAAATCTGTTAGCTGTATCTGGGTGTCGCTCAGGCGCCCTGGCGGGCCTTCATCTGTTCGATAAAGCGATCGAACAGCGGCGCGACATCCTGCGGCCCCGGGCTCGCTTCAGGGTGTCCCTGGAAGCTGAAAGCGGGTCGGTCAGTCAGTTCAATACCCTGCAAGGAGCCGTCGAACAGCGACTTGTGGATAGCACGTACATTCGACGGCAGGGTGGTTTCGTCGACCGCAAAACCATGGTTCTGGCTGGTGATCATCACGCGGGATGAATCCAGATCCTGTACCGGATGGTTCGCGCCGTGGTGGCCAAATTTCATTTTCATGGTCTTGGCACCGCTGGCCAGCGCCAGCAGCTGGTGCCCGAGGCAAATACCAAATACCGGCAGATCGGTCTCGCAGACCGCCCTGATAGCCTCAATTGCGTAATCGCAGGGTTCCGGGTCACCGGGGCCGTTGGACAGGAAAACACCATCCGGATTGAGGGCCAGCACATCTGCGGCGGGGGTCTGCGCCGGTACAACCGTCAGGCGGCAGCCGCGTTCTACCAGCATGCGCAGGATATTGCGCTTTACACCGTAGTCATAGGCAACAACGTGGAACGGCTGCTCGGACGCGTTCTTGTCGGTGTGGCCGACACCGAGTTCCCAGGTGGAGGAGTTCCAGCTGTAGATTTCCGAGGTGGAAACGACCTTGGCCAGATCCATGCCCTTAAGGCCCGGAAATGCCTTGGCATCAGCCAGCGCAGCCGCCTCATCAACCGAATCACCGGCCATGATGCAGCCGTTCTGCGCACCTTTTTCACGCAGAATACGCGTCAGGCGACGGGTATCAATATCGGCGATACCGATAATATTGTTGGCTTTCAGGTACTCATCCAGCGACTGTTCACTGCGAAAGTTGCTCGCCAGCAAAGGCAGATCACGAATTACGAGACCGGAGACCCAGGTCTTGGCAGACTCTTCGTCTTCACTGTTGGTGCCGACGTTACCGATGTGCGGGTATGTCAGGGTTACGATCTGACGGCAGTAGGACGGGTCTGTCAGGATTTCCTGATAGCCTGTCATGGAGGTGTTAAAAACCACTTCTCCGCTGGATTGGCCGTCGGCACCAATTGCCACCCCCCTGAAAATACTACCGTCTTCAAGGGCCAAAATGGCTGGTCTCGTCAAGTGAACCTCCCCCGCGCGATGCGTTACAAACAAGCCGATACAAAAATAAACAGGTGCAAAAAAGCGAGGTAAAACCGAAACTTTACCTCGCTCTATAGAATTTTGGGTTTAGCCACCCCTGCGGGCAGGCAAACCGGCGGTATTCTAGTCGATTGTTACCCAGCTGTCCACGCGCAGTACGGCCTTACTGCCCGGGAGCGTCCTGGGCATACTTCAAGCAGCACTTCGCAGCGCCCATGAAAGCTATAAGAATCATCAAGTTGCTGACACATAAGCGCCAGCAGACAATGATGTCCAACGCCATACTGAACCGGGCCGGCGCCACAGAGTCTGACGATTGAGACCCAAACTGCGGGAGTACACAATGAAACCGTTGCATAGAGCCCCACTGATACTGACGGCAGCGGTACTGGCCAGCTGCGCATCTCCCAGCTACTGGTATGAACCGCCGACCCCCGACTCGCTCAACCCCCTGACGCTGAATGGCAACTGGCAAGGCCTGGCCCGCCACGCCTACTCTCACAAGGTGGCCTATGGCGCACTTGCAGGTGCTGTCGAAATTGACTGTGCGCGCTATCAGGACCTGATCAGCCTGAGCGTCCAGGACGGAAAAGTTGAGGGCACTCTAGGAAGGGCACCGAGCTTTAATTTCAGTACCACCATCAATGCCAGCGGCGAATTCAGACACCAGATGCCTGTACGCGGCGACACCTGGATCTATGGCGGCGTCGGCATTTTCAACAACGAGCCCCAGCTAAAAATATGGGGCAAACTGGATTCCGCCAGCGGTATCGGTACCGGGCAGATTGCCGTAACCCCAAAAGATGAAACTCTGGGATGTGGTGGACGCTTTCAGCTCAGCCACAACTCAGCTGCACCACCACAAGCTCAGCTTGGCACACCCTTCAAGGTTCAATACTGGATCAACCGCGCCGAAGGCAGCAACCGCAGCCACAGGTCCTGGCCCAGTCGGTAAACGTCGGGCCATAACGGAACCCCCGGCCTCTGCGAGACCGGGTTTTCGTTATTAAATGCTTGGCGATGACCTACTTGGTATGCCCCTTGGGTACTCACAATGCACTACCATCGGCGATACCGCGTTGATGTGCAGGGACGCACGAATGCCGCGAGAGCAGGGATACTCGGGAGCGGCCGCTACTGGGCGCGTGCTGCGGATAAAGAGCGGATGGGATCAGGTGGCTTTTTTGCGGCCTTAGACTTTTTTCAAATCCCACATACAAAAACACCCCAACCAGAGGTCGAGGCGTTTTCGTTGAATAAATGCTTGGCGCCTCGGCGCTGCGCTTGAGCCGTCCCGCGGGCCCATAGGCCGCGGTCGTCAAAACGGGTCAAAGCTGCGCTTCGACAAATCCCGTTTTGACCCTACTATCACATGGCAGGGCGGCCGCCAGCGGCGCTGTTTACCTGCCCCATGTGAGAGTCATCGCCAGCGTCGATCCATAACGGAAAAACCCCGGCCTCTGCGAGACCGGGGTTTCCGTTATTAAATGCTTGGCGATGACCTACTCTCACATGGGGAAACCCCACACTACCATCGGCGATACCGCGTTTCACTACTGAGTTCGGGATGGGATCAGGTGGTTCCACAGCTCTATTGTCGCCAAGCAAAACTTGTACAATATGGATTCTGGTAATGATCAGATTTCTCTGTTCACTACGTGCCTTAATTCGAGGGTGCGTGCTTTTTGAAAGCGCGCTTTGTCTTGTCTGCAGCACAAGCTCTTGCCAATGCTCAAAAATCTTGTCTCTCGTGCTTTTCGGCTGCGTTTCGTCAGCCGGCAACCAAACGCCTTGGGCGTTATATGGTCAAGCCTCACGGGCAATTAGTACGGGTTAGCTCAACGCCTCGCAGCGCTTACACACCCCGCCTATCAACGTCTTAGTCTTAAACGGCCCTTTAGGGGACTCAAGGTCCCAGTGAGATCTCATCTTGAAGGGGGCTTCCCGCTTAGATGCTTTCAGCGGTTATCCCGTCCGAACGTAGCTACCCGGCAATGCCACTGGCGTGACAACCGGAACACCAGAGGTTCGTTCACTCCGGTCCTCTCGTACTAGGAGCAACTCTTCTCAAATCTCAAACGCCCACGGCAGATAGGGACCGAACTGTCTCACGACGTTCTAAACCCAGCTCGCGTACCACTTTAAATGGCGAACAGCCATACCCTTGGGACCGGCTTCAGCCCCAGATGTGATGAGCCGACATCGAGGTGCCAAACACCGCCGTCGATGTGAACGATGTGATGTGAACTCTTGGGCGGTATCAGCCTGTTATCCCCGGAGTACCTTTTATCCGTTGAGCGATGGCCCTTCCATACAGAACCACCGGATCACTAGAACCTACTTTCGTACCTGCTCCACGTGTCAGTGTCGCAGTCAAGCACCCTTATACTCTTGCGCTCATTGCATGATTTCCGACCATGCTGAGGGTACCTTCGTGCTCCTCCGTTACTCTTTGGAGGAGACCGCCCCAGTCAAACTACCCACCACACAATGTCCTCGAACCGGATCACGGTCCAGAGTTAGAACCTCAACAGTGCCAGGCTGGTATTTCAAGATTGGCTCCACGCAGACTGGCGTCCACGCTTCAAAGCCTCCCAGCTATCCTACACAAGCAATGTCAAAGTCCACTGTGAAGCTATAGTAAAGGTTCACGGGGTCTTTCCGTCTAGCCGCGGGTAAACTGCATCTCTTAACAGCTATTTCAATTTCACTGAGTCTCGGGTGGAGACAGTGTGGCCATCGTTACGCCATTCGTGCAGGTCGGAACTTACCCGACAAGGAATTTCGCTACCTTAGGACCGTTATAGTTACGGCCGCCGTTTACCGGGGCTTCGATCAAGAGCTTCGCTTGCGCTAACCCCATCAATTAACCTTCCGGCACCGGGCAGGCGTCACACCCTATACGTCCACTTTCGTGTTTGCAGAGTGCTGTGTTTTTAATAAACAGTCGCAGCCACCTGGTATCTTCGACTCCCAACAGCTCGCCCCGCAAGGGGGTCACACCATCAGGAGCGTGCCTTCTCCCGAAGTTACGGCACCATTTTGCCTAGTTCCTTCACCCGAGTTCTCTCAAGCGCCTTGGTATTCTCTACCTGACCACCTGTGTCGGTTTTGGGTACGGTCAGCAGTAACCTGAAGCTTAGAGGCTTTTCCTGGAAGCGTGGCATCAACGACTTCAGTCCACATGGGACCTCGTCATCAGATCTCAGTCTTAGGGGACCCGGATTTGCCTAATCCCCCAACCTACATCCTTAAACGCAGACAACCAACGCTGCGCTCGCCTAGCCTTCTCCGTCCCCTCATCGCAGTTACTGCCGGTGCAGGAATTTAACCTGCTTCCCATCGACTACGCATTTCTGCCTCGCCTTAGGGGCCGACTCACCCTACCTCGAATAGCGTTGGATAGGAAACCTTGGTCTTCCGGCGTGGAGGTTTTTCACCCCATTTATCGTTACTCATGTCAGCATTCGCACTTCTGATACCTCCAGGATGCCTCACAGCTTTCCCTTCAACGGCTTACAGAACGCTCCTCTACCATGCCATAAAATGGCATCCACAGCTTCGGTGTATCACTTAGCCCCGTTATATCTTCCGCGCAGGCCGACTCGACTAGTGAGCTATTACGCTTTCTTTAAAGGGTGGCTGCTTCTAAGCCAACCTCCTAGCTGTCTGAGCCTTCCCACATCGTTTCCCACTTAGTGATAACTTTGGGACCTTAGCTGGTGGTCTGGGTTGTTGCCCTTTTCACGACGGACGTTAGCACCCGCCGTGTGTCTCTCCATGATTGCACTCACCGGTATTCGGAGTTTGCATCGGGTTGGTAAGTCGGGATGACCCCCTAGCCGAAACAGTGCTCTACCCCCGGTGGTGAGACATGAGGCGCTACCTAAATAGCTTTCGAGGAGAACCAGCTATCTCCGGGCTTGATTAGCCTTTCACTCCGATCCACAGGTCATCCGCTAACTTTTCAACGGTAGTCGGTTCGGTCCTCCAGTTGATGTTACTCAACCTTCAACCTGCCCATGGATAGATCGCCCGGTTTCGGGTCTAATCCCAGCAACTAAACGCCCTATTAAGACTCGGTTTCCCTACGGCTCCCCTATACGGTTAACCTTGCTACTGAAATTAAGTCGCTGACCCATTATACAAAAGGTACGCAGTCACGGTCTCAAGAACCGCTCCCACTGCTTGTACGTACACGGTTTCAGGGTCTATTTCACTCCCCTCACAGGGGTTCTTTTCGCCTTTCCCTCACGGTACTGGTTCACTATCGGTCAGTCAGGAGTATTTAGCCTTGGAGGATGGTCCCCCCATGTTCAGACAGGATAACACGTGTCCCGTCCTACTCGTTTTCATTGATAAGGCGCTTTCGCATACGGGGCTATCACCCACTATGGCGGCACTTTCCAGGGCCTTCTGCTAACACCAAACCAACTTAAGGGCTAGTCCCCGTTCGCTCGCCGCTACTAAGGGAATCTCAATTGATTTCTTTTCCTTCGGGTACTTAGATGTTTCAGTTCCCCGAGTTCGCCTCTTAAAGCCTATGTATTCAGCTAAAAGATACCCAGCAAGCTGGGTGGGTTTCCCCATTCAGACATCTCCGGATCAAAGGTTGTTTGCCACCTCCCCGAAGCTTTTCGCAGGCTACCACGTCTTTCATCGCCTCTGACTGCCAAGGCATCCACCGTGCACGCTTCGTCACTTGACCATATAACCCGAAGGCGTCTGGTAAGGACGAGAGTTCGATAAGATTTTTCGCCATTGGCGCTTGTACTACAGTACAAGACATATCTCGAATTAATTCGAATCCATATTGTTAAAGAGCGATAAAGCGAGCTTGAAGCACTGAGCTTTAAGCCGACAGCTTTAAGCGATAGATTTAAAACCCTCAGGGCTTTAAACGTATGGCTTACAGCTTTCGTTAATCAGGTAATTCCACACCATCACGTAATGGTGGAGCTATGCGGGATCGAACCGCAGACCTCCTGCGTGCAAAGCAGGCGCTCTCCCAGCTGAGCTATAGCCCCGGAACTTTTCCTGGTACAGAAAGTAACCAGGTAACAGTATCAACCGCGCTTGATTGGCTGTGATGTCAGCGTGGACTTGAACCACCGACCTCACCCCCTTCTTTACTATAAAGAGTGGGGTGCGCTCTAACCAGCTGAGCCACTATCAATCATTCTGACGAATAATTGGTAGGCCTGAGTGGACTTGAGGTACCGACTTCACCCATTCTTTATCATAAAGAGTGGGGTGCGCTCTCATCCATCGATCTACTTCAACTTCCTAAGCGGAAAGTTGGTAGGCCTGAGTGGACTTGAACCACCGACCTCACCCTTATCAGGGGTGCGCTCTAACCAGCTGAGCTACAAGCCTACATCATCGAGCCTCAGCCTTCGGCTTCAGCTCTTTATCCACAGGTTACCCCCGCGAATAGTTCGCTCTCTTTAACGTTTGATCAGGTAATTCGTGTGGACGCTATGCCAGAACAAGCCATGTCGTTTAAGGAGGTGATCCAGCCGCAGGTTCCCCTACGGCTACCTTGTTACGACTTCACCCCAGTCATGGACCACACCGTGGTAACCGTCCTCCCGAAGGTTAGACTAGCTACTTCTGGTGCAACCCACTCCCATGGTGTGACGGGCGGTGTGTACAAGGCCCGGGAACGTATTCACCGCGACATGCTGATTCGCGATTACTAGCGATTCCGACTTCACGCAGTCGAGTTGCAGACTGCGATCCGGACTACGACCGGTTTTCTGAGATTAGCTCACCCTCGCGGGGTTGCAGCCCTCTGTACCGGCCATTGTAGCACGTGTGTAGCCCTACTCGTAAGGGCCATGATGACTTGACGTCGTCCCCACCTTCCTCCGGTTTGTCACCGGCAGTCTCCTTAGAGTTCCCACCATTACGTGCTGGCAAATAAGGACAAGGGTTGCGCTCGTTACGGGACTTAACCCAACATTTCACAACACGAGCTGACGACAGCCATGCAGCACCTGTCTCAGAGTTCCCGAAGGCACCAAGCTATCTCTAGCGAGTTCTCTGGATGTCAAGAGTAGGTAAGGTTCTTCGCGTTGCGTCGAATTAAACCACATGCTCCACCGCTTGTGCGGGCCCCCGTCAATTCATTTGAGTTTTAACCTTGCGGCCGTACTCCCCAGGCGGTCGACTTATCGCGTTAACTGCGCCACTAAGAGATCAAGTCTCCCAACGGCTAGTCGACATCGTTTACGGCGTGGACTACCAGGGTATCTAATCCTGTTTGCTACCCACGCTTTCGCACCTCAGTGTCAGTATCAGTCCAGGCAGTCGCCTTCGCCACTGGTGTTCCTTCCTATATCTACGCATTTCACCGCTACACAGGAAATTCCACTGCCCTCTACCGTACTCTAGTCAAGCAGTATCAGGTGCAGTTCCCAGGTTAAGCCCGGGGCTTTCACATCTGACTGACTCAACCACCTACGCGCGCTTTACGCCCAGTTATTCCGATTAACGCTCGCACCTTCCGTATTACCGCGGCTGCTGGCACGGAATTAGCCGGTGCTTCTTCTGTGGCTAACGTCACAGGCAACCGGTATTAACGGTTACCCTTTCCTCACCACTGAAAGTGCTTTACAACCCGAAGGCCTTCTTCACACACGCGGCATGGCTGGATCAGGGTTGCCCCCATTGTCCAATATTCCCCACTGCTGCCTCCCGTAGGAGTCTGGGCCGTGTCTCAGTCCCAGTGTGGCTGGTCATCCTCTCAGACCAGCTAAGGATCGTCGCCTTGGTGGGCCTTTACCCCACCAACTAGCTAATCCTACGCAGGCTCATCTGATAGCGAAAGGTCCGAAGAGCCCCTCCTTTCCCCCGTAGGGCGTATGCGGTATTAGCATCCGTTTCCGAATGTTGTCCCCCACTACCAGGTAGATTCCTACGCGTTACTCACCCGTCCGCCGCTCTCAAGAGAAGCAAGCTTCTCTCTACCGCTCGACTTGCATGTGTTAGGCCTGCCGCCAGCGTTCAATCTGAGCCATGATCAAACTCTTCAGTTTAAAATCAAGATACCGAAGTATCGATAAATCTGACTCAAGCTAAAACAACTTAAATGAATTCACATGAAGGTTGCTTACCTTGATAAAGCTTTTATGCCTTATCCTGACAAGCGCCCACACGAATTACCTGATCAATCTGTTAAAGAGCGCTTGGACTCAAGGACCGTTACCGCTGATCCCGTGTCTCAAGTGAGGCGCATATTCTAGCGACTCGGTGTTTTAAGTCAACTCTTTTTTTCAACATTTTCGACCGCAGCCGAGGAGAAAAACGAGTGACTCACAAGTCGATAACACCGGCTAACTTTCTAAGAAAATCAACCACTTACTTCCGACTTGCCCGCTCTGCTTGAGGGCCGTTGAAGCCGCTCTCCCTAAGCGAGGTGCGCATTCTACAGCGCCCCGGATCAGAGTCAACAGCCTATTTACAAATAACGCCATAAAAGTGCAAAAAAGCGGTATTCAGACCCGAATCCGATGACAGCCCCATTAAACAGTTCGAAAAACAAACAGCAGTCACCATTTAACACAGGAAAGGCTGGTTGATAATCGACCAGCGCAGGCTTTAACAACAGGACTTACTGACAAAACCGCAGGGTTCCGCAACCCGCAAACAAAAAGGGCGCCCCATCGGGCGCCCTTCTAAAAGCCAAAAAGTCTGACTGCCGGAATTAGTGCTCCGGCTCCTCAGCCTCGTCTTCATTTTCGGCCGGTTTGCGTACGACCACCCGGCCGAGCAGGATGCCCAGTTCGAACAGCAGCCACATCGGCAGCGCCAGCAAGCTTTGTGAGATCACATCCGGCGGCGTCAGCAGCATGCCGACCACAAAGCAGCCCACCACCACATAGGCACGCTTGCTTGTCAGACTCTCCACCGTGGACACACCACTCCAGATAATCAGCAAGGTTGCGATGGGAATCTCAAACACGATACCAAAGGCGAAAAAGAGCTTGAGCACGAAATTGAGATAGCTGCTGATATCCGTCATCACAGCGACGTTCTCGGGGCCAACGCTGGTGAAGAAACCAAAGATCAGCGGAAACACCACATAGTAGGCAAAGGCGATACCGCTATAAAAGAGCGCGATGCTGGAGACCAGCAGAGGAATCGCGATACGCCGCTCATGACTGTACAGGCCTGGCGCGATAAAGCCCCAGATCTGATGCAGGATAAAGGGCATGGCCGCAAATATCGACAGCACCAGCGTCAGCTTGAAGGGGGCAAAGAACGGCGAGGTTACATCCGTGGCAATCATGCTGGTGCCTGGCGGCAACAGCGCGGTGAGCGGTTCGGACAGATAGGCGTAGAGGTCGTTGGCGAAATAAAAAAGACTCAGAAACACCAGCATGACGATCAGCAAGGCCCAGATGAGTCGCTGACGCAGCTCCACCAGGTGAGAAATCAGCGGCTGCTCTTCTGCCTGCTCAGATACCGGATCGTTCAGCTTGCTCATCAGGACTCCGCCCGGTCGCGCGACACTTTGCCATCCGTGTCGGCAACAGCGCTGCCCTCACGGGTTGCCGCATTTTCGCCAAAAGGCGCGGCACTGCTCGCAGGTGCCTGGGCAGACTTGTAGGGAGTTTTCATTTCGGAGAGTTCTTCCTCAAGCCGGTCTTTCTCGATGGACGCATTGCGGCGCAGCTCATCCAGCCGCAGTTCCTCCGAAATCTCCGACTGTATACCGCTCACGGTACGGCGGAATTTGCCCACCCACAAACCGAGGGTGCGCACCGCCGTCGGGAGCTTTTCAGGGCCCAGCACCAGCAACGCAACCACGGCCACTATAAGTAGCTCAGCAAAGCCTATATCGAACATTCAGGGGCCCGTATGGCTTATTGATCAGTCTTTTTGTCGTCTTTGACAGTTTCTTTCTTCGCCGTATCAACCTGCTCGGAAAACTGAGCGTCGTCTTTCTTGTCCAGCGTCTTTGCATCCTTGGTATCGTCGCTGTCATCCGACATCGCCTTTTTGAAGCCCTTCAGGGCACCGCCAAGATCACCGCCAATGTTGCGCAGCTTCTTGGTACCAAAGAGCAGCAGCAGGATCGCAAGCACGATGAGCAACTGCCAAACACTAATACCACCAAAACCCATAACATCTCTCCCAAATCACATGACAGGCAATTTGCCGCCACCAAGAATATGAAAATGCAGGTGGTAGACCTCCTGGCGCCCGCCCCGACCCGTATTGGTCACCGTGCGAAAGCCGTTATCAAGGCCACTCAACCGCGCTATCTGCGGTAATTTCATCATTATGTGGGCGATCAAGCTTTCATCGTGAGGCTGCAGGTCGGCCAGGTTGCATATATGCTTCCTGGGTATCACCAGCAGATGCACCGGCGCCTTGGGTGCCCTGTCCCGGAACGCCATGATCTGTTCATCTTCATACAATACATCGGCCGGGGCTTCATGCCGGGCAATACGGCAGAAAATGCAAGCCGGCACTGGCTAGTCCTTGCTGCGGGCGGCTTTTTCTTCAAGGCCCGAAAGCCCGAAACGACGCGCCAGCTCATCCAGCACCGCCTGGGGCGACTCCCCCAGGTGGGACAGCATGACAAGGCTGTGAAACCACAGATCCGCCGTCTCGTAAACCAGGTCGCTGTTATCACCACTGATGCTGGCATCCTTGGCGGCCAGCAGAGTTTCCGTCGCCTCTTCGCCAACCTTCTCGAGGATCTTGTTCAGACCCTTGGCATGCAGGCTCGCCACATAGGAGCTATCGGGCGCAGCGGACTTGCGCTCTTCCAGTAAAACACCGAGTTGTTGCAAAACATCATTCATTGTTCGCACTCTCGGGTTTCTGATAGATGGCGCCGGGCTCCTTGAGCACCGGATCGACCGGATTCCAGTGACCGCCGTCCAGCACGCTGTAAAAACAGCTCTCACGTCCCGTATGACAGGCAATACCGCCGAGCTGTTCAACCTTGAGCAGAATGACATCCCCATCGCAGTCGAGGCGAACCTCATGCAACTGCTGGACATGGCCGGACTCTTCGCCCTTGCGCCACAGTTTCTGTCGCGAGCGGGACCAGTAAATGCCGCGTTGCTCCTGCACCGTCAGCTGCAGCGCTTCGCGATTCATCCAGGCCACCATCAAGATATGGCCGCTCTCGTGGTCCTGAGCGATGGCGGGAACCAGGCCATCGTTGTTCCATTTCACCTGATCGAGCCAGAGTTCTGACATAACTTCTTTTGAACCTAAATCCGACTGGAGCAGGCAAGAATAACCGAAGCCCCTGTTAACGCCAAGCCACAACGGCCGTCACCCTGGTGCTTTGTCTAGTGCATTAGTAGCAGATAGACGCCGCCAGCGGCGAACAGCCAGCCCGGGGCAGAAAGCTGCTGCAACCAGGACTCGGGATCGCCTGCTCCCAGCACGACCGCCAGCACCAGCAGCAGTACACCGCCGGCCCGCGCGCGCCGCCGGCGCCTCGCGGCTACCTCCCGAGCCTGCAGCAGGACCTGCTGCTGGGCCCGCTGATGGGCATCCAGGCGCTTGACCTGCTGCAGTGCGTCAAACACCAGCTGCGGCATGTGCGGCAGCTTGTCGAGCCACTCCGGCGCCTGTTCCTTCACGGTACGCAGCAGTGCCTTGGGCCCGACCCGGTTTTTCATCCAGTTTTCGAGGTACGGCTTACCGGTCTTCCACAGATCCAGTTCCGGGTACAGCTGCCTGCCGAGACCCTCGACGTTGAGCAGGGTTTTCTGCAACAACACCAGCTGGGGCTGCACCTCCATGTTAAAGCGGCGCGCCGTCTGGAACAGACCAAGCAGCACCTGGCCAAAGGAGATATCCTTGAGCGGCTTCTCGAAAATAGGTTCACAGACGCTGCGGATAGCTGTTTCAAAGGCATACAGATTGGTATCCGGCGGCACCCAGCCGGAATCGATATGCAGCTGTGCCACCTGGCGGTAATCGCGTTTGAAAAATGCCAGGAAATTGCGGGCCAGGTAGTTCTGATCCTCCGGCGTGAGCGAACCGACAATACCGAAGTCGACCGCCAGGTACTGTGGCTGCGCAGGGTTCTCCCGGGATACAAAGATATTGCCAGGATGCATGTCGGCATGGAAAAAGCTGTCGCGGAACACCTGGGTAAAGAAGATTTCGACGCCACGTTCGGCCAGCGCCTTCATGTCCGTATTCTGGGCCCGCAACTGCTCGACGTCCGCCACCGGAATGCCCTGAATCCGCTCCATCACCAGGACATTGCGTCGCGTCAGGTCCCAGAAGATTTCCGGGATATAGAGTATCTCGGACTGTTCGAAATTGCGCCGCAACTGCGAGCCATTGGCCGCCTCCTTGCGCAGGTCCAGCTCATCAAAGATGGTCTGTTCATACTCACGCACCACCTCAACCGGGCGCAGTCGGCGCCCTTCCGGCCAGGCCCATTGCAGCAGCTGGGCGAAGGCGTACAACAGATCGACATCCTTGCGGATCGTGCGTTCGATGCCCGGACGAACCACCTTCACCACCACATCGTGGCCGCTGTGCAGACGGGCGACATGCACCTGCGCCACGGACGCAGACGCCAGTGGCTCTGGCGCAAACATGGCAAACAGCTCTGCCACACTCTTGCCCAGCGCCTTTTCCACGATCAGGCGGGCCTCTTCACCGGGAAAGGGGGGCACCCGGTCCTGCAGTCGCTGCAACTCCAGCGCGATATCGTCCGGCAGCAGGTCGCGCCTTGTGGAGAGCATCTGGCCAAACTTGATAAAGACCGGACCCAGCGCCTCGAGTGCCAGCCGCAGGCGCTCACCCTGCGGCTGCTCCACCGCAATGAAGTATCGCCAGGGCAACAGGCGCAGGCACAGTCGCATATACCAGGGCAAGGCGATCTGTTCAAAAAAGGTATCCAGCCGATAACGGGCCAACACTCGAGCAATCTTGGCTATGCGCAGAAGTCGTCGCACCTGTAGGAAATCCTGTCTGACTGACTAAAACTAAAAGGCGAGGCTCAGGCCCGCCGCGCCCAAGTGTGCCTGCTGCCCGCGGGCAGGTAAAGAAACCGGCCGCAATAACCCCTTGTCGAGGCCAGAAACGCAAAAGCCGCCGGACAGGGCCGACGGCTTTTGCAGTACGGAACCTGCGTTACCTGGATTGGCGTTCTTTCTCGACGAGATAGTCGACCACTTCCAGCATCTGCTTGTGACCACCAGCCGACGACGCCGTCACGCGGTACTTTCCATTGACGACCATGGTCGGCACGCCGGTGATTTCGTAGCTGCGCGCCTTGGATTCACCCTGGTTCAGCTTGGTATTGACGGCGAAGGAGTTCATCAGCTTGCCGAACTTCTCGCGATCGACACCCAGCTTGCCGTAGAACTCCACCATGTCCTCAGGCTTGGAGAAGCGCTGCTTGTTCAGGTGAATGGCATCAAACATCTGCTGATGACTCTGATCGACCGCGCCCATCAGCTCGGCGGTGTAGTAGGCACGGGCAAAGGGTTCCCAGCTGCGGCCAAAAACCACCGGCACTCGCACAAACTGCACTTCATCGGCATTCTGGCGCTTGTGCCAGCCAGCCACCAGGGGCTCAAAGCTGTTGCAGTGCGGGCACAGGTAACCAAACATTTCCGTTACCTCCACCTTGTCCGGGTCCGCCGTTTTTACGGCAAAGGGCAGGGTTTCATAGTGCACGCCATCCTGGAAGGGCTCCGCCGCCCACACCGTCAGTGACATCATCAGCGCCATCAGGCCAACCACGAGTTTTCTAATCATCTTCCCTTCTCCGAAAAACTGTAGATATACCGGGACTCCGGGATGCCGCCAAAGTTCACTCAGGCAGACACAAGAACCAGGCTCCAACAATAAAGGCAGCCTAAGCTGCCTTTATTAAACCTGCGCTGAATACTTGAATCAATGCAGACCCTGGATGTAATCAGCCACGGCCTTGATATCGTCATCGCTCAACTTGGCTGCGATATCGCGCATCATGCCATTGGTGTCATTGGCCCGTGCGCCGGAGCGAAACGCCATCAGCTGCTTCTCGACATAGGCGCCGTGCTGGCCACCCAGTGCCGGAAAGCCCGCCGATGCGTTGCCGGTACCGTTGGGCGAATGGCACGCCGTGCAGGCCGCAACGCCCTTGTCCATGATGCCCGCGCGGTAGATCTGCTGGCCGGCAGCGACCAATTCTTCCGATGCCTGCCCGATCTGTACTTTCTGGCTGGCGAAGTAGGCGGCGATATCAGCCAGATCCTGGTCGCTGTAGCCTCCGAGCAAGCCGGTCATTTCAACGACCTGGCGCGAGCCGTCCTTGATTTCCTTGAGCTGCTTCAGCAGGTAGGCTTCGTTCTGCCCGGCCAATTTGGGGAAGTTCGGTACCGCACTGTTGCCGTCGGCGCTGTGGCAGGCAGCACAAACCGCCGTATTCGCCTTGCCGGCGGCAGCATCACCTGCGGCCTGCGCCACACCCGAGATCCCAAAGGTCACCAGTAAGCTGATCAGTAGTTTGTTCATCGACTAACCCAGACTCTTGCTTGATAAAGTTTGAGTCCACCCCGGCGCACCGGCGTAAACTTGTATTCAGTGTCTTGCCCTGACTGGCAGTTATGCGCAGCCACAGGTAAAATTTGGCGGCATTATAACCAATACCCACATAAACTGGAACGGATACCATCTGTTCTGCCGCCGACCACGGCACCAAAGCGAGCCCCTATGCCCACCTCTGATTCGCCCATCAAGTACAACAGCGCCGTTTTCAACACCAGTGCGGCTCGCCTGAGCCAGTGCCCGGAAGACGACGGTGCCGAGGTTGCCTTTGCCGGTCGCTCCAATGCGGGCAAGTCGAGTGCAATCAACACCCTGACCAACAATTCCAAGCTGGCACGCACCTCGAAAACTCCGGGCCGCACCCAGCTGATCAACTTCTTTGACCTGAATGTTCCGGGCACGCGCATTGTCGACCTGCCGGGTTATGGCTATGCCAAGGTGCCGGTGGCCATGAAGGAGCACTGGCAGAAGCACCTGGATGCCTACCTGCAAAAGCGCGGCTGCCTGCGCGGCGTGGTGCTGGTGATGGACATCCGCCACCCCATGAAGGAGTTTGACGAAATGATGGTGGGCTGGTGCGAGTCTACCGGCATGCAGTTGCATGTGCTGCTGACCAAGGCCGACAAGCTCAAGCGCGGTCCGGCGCAAAGCACCCTGCTGAGCGTACGCAAGGAGCTCAAGGCTCGACTGGGTGACAACGTCAGTGTGCAGACATTCTCGGCACTGAAGAAAACCGGTATCGAGCAGCTGCATACCCGCCTGAACAGCTGGTTACAACTCGACTCCATCGACGCCCAAGCCAGGGATCCGGATGCCGGGTACGATGATGACAGGGACGACAACGACGCCTGAGGCCAGGCCTGCACACAAAAAGAAGCCCCGCAACTGACTGGAAGGGGAATTACAGTCAGGTGAAGGGCTTCAACGCATGCTTCTTATGTCAGAGATCACTACCATGGCACAGACAAATGTGAAAATGTGACTCTGCGTATCAGTTGATTCTCCAGTGATCCGAAAGTTCCGACGCGGCCAGAAGTTATTCTCTTAACCGCTCCTGAATGCCAGCCTTGTGCGGCTAGTGCGCTTCGTCCCAGTGCAAACCGACGCCCGCTTCCACCAGCAGGGGCACATCCATCTTGGCCGCCGCCGCCATGCGCGCCTTGATCTGCGGCACGAAAGCCTCGACCAGGTCTTCCCGTACCTCGAACACCAGCTCATCGTGCACCTGCATGATGACCCGGGCGTCCAGCTGGGTGTCGTCCAGCCACTGTGCGACCTGCACCATGGCGCGCTTGATGATATCCGCCGCCGTGCCCTGCATGGGTGCATTGATCGCCGTGCGTTCGGCGCCCTGGCGGCGCATGCCGTTGCTGGCATTGATTTCCGGCAGGTATAGCCGGCGCCCGAACAGGGTTTCGACATAGCCCTGGGCCCGCGCCTTTTCACGAATATCGTCCATGTACTGCTGCACGCCGGGGTAGGTCGCAAAGTAATGGTCGATATACTGCTGCGCCTCGTTGCGGCCTATGCCAAGCTGCTTGCCAAGCCCGAAGGCCGACATGCCATAGATCAGGCCGAAGTTGATGGCCTTGGCGCTGCGCCGCTGCTCGATGGTGACCTGATCGAGTGCCACCTTGAACACTTCCGCCGCCGTGGCGCGATGAATGTCCTCTCCCTTGGAAAAAGCACTCAGCAGGCCCTGGTCCTGCGACAGGTGCGCCATGATGCGCAACTCGATCTGGGAATAGTCCGCCGCCACCAGACGGTAGCCCGGGGGGGCAATAAAGGCCTGACGGATGCGGCGCCCTTCTGCGCTGCGAATCGGGATGTTCTGCAGGTTCGGGTCGGTGGACGACAAGCGCCCCGTGGCGGTGATCGCCTGGTGATAGGAGGTATGTATGCGCCCTGTGACCGGATTGATCATCAGCGGGAGCTTGTCCGTATACGTCGACTTGAGCTTGCTCAGGCCCCGGTGCTCGAGAATCAGCTTGGGCAGCGGATAGTCCAGCGCCAGCTCCTGCAGCACCTCCTCGGCGGTGGAGGGGGCGCCCTTGGGGGTCTTTTTCAGCACCGGCAGTTTCTGCTCCTCGTAGAAGATCTGCTGCAACTGCTTGGGAGAGCCCAGGTTGAACGGCCGCCCGGCCAGCTCAAAGGCTTCGCGCTCCAGTGTCACCAGGCGTTCGCCCAGCTCGATGCTCTGCCGGCCCAGCAGGTTGGCATCCACCAGGGCACCGTTACGCTCAATCCGGGACAGCACCGGGATCAGCGGCTTCTCGATCTCCTCGAACACCGTCAGCAGCCCTGCCTCTTCGCTCAGCCTGGCATGCAGCACCTGGTGCAGCCGCAAGGTAATGTCGGCGTCCTCGGCAGCATAGGGGGCGGCCTGCTCCAGCGCGATCTGGTTGAAGGTCAGCTGCTTCTTGCCCTTGCCGGCGATATCCTCGAAGTGCACCGTTTTGTGCTCCAGGTAGAAGTCGGCCAGGCTGTCCATGTCATGGCGTGTCGCCACTGAGTTCAGCACATAGGACTCCAGCATGGTGTCGAATGCCACGCCCTGAAGATCGATGCCGTAGCGCGCCAGCACGTTCATGTCGTACTTGATGTGCTGCCCAACCTTGGCGAGAGTCGCATCTTCGAGCAGGGGCTTGAGCTGCGCCAGCACCGCGTCTCGATCCAGCTGATCCGGTGCATCCACATAGTCATGGGCGAGCGGCACATAGGCCGCCCGCCCCGGCTCAATGGCAAAGGAAACACCCACCAGTTCTGCCTGCATGGAATCGATGCTGGTGGTTTCGGTATCGAAGGCAAACAGGCTCGAGGCCTGCAGAGCGCCGACCCAGCGATCCAGGTCCGCCTGTAGCAGCACGGTTTCGTATTCGATCTGCGCAGGCTCTGCAGCCACAGTGCCTGCCGTGGCATCGGCCGCTGCCTGGGCAATGCTATCGGCCCGTGCCGAGGAACCCAGCTCCTGAATCCAGCTGCGAAACGAAAAGCGGCTAAACAGCTCCATCAGCTTGTCGTTATCCGGCGTCGGCAGACCGAAATCGGTTACGCTCTGGTCCAGCTCGACATCGGTCTTGATGGTCGCCAGCAGGTACGAAAGCTCTGCCGCTTCGCGGTTTTCCTCCAGCTTTTTGGCCATGGTCTTGGCGCCACGAAACCCCAGAGCCGCGATCTTGTCGAGGTTTTCGTACAGCGCTTCGATACCACCGATGCCCTGCAGCAAGCCCAGGGCGGTCTTTTCACCCACCCCCGGCACGCCCGGAATGTTATCGACCTTGTCACCCATCAGGGCCAGCAGATCAATCACCAGCTCCGGCGGAATCCCGAATTTTTCCTCGACACCGGCGACATCCATGCGCACATCGTTCATGGTGTTGATCAGGGTCACGTGCTCGTCCACCAGCTGTGCCATATCCTTGTCCCCGGTGGATATAAGCGTACTCATGGCCTGAGCGCTGGCCTGACGGGCCAGGGTGCCGATTACATCATCCGCCTCGACCCCGTCCACCATCAGTATCGGCAGCCCCATGGCCCGGATAATGTCGTGAATCGGCTCTATCTGCAGGCGCAGATCATCCGGCATGGACGGCCGCTGGGCCTTGTACTCGGCAAACAGTTCGTCGCGGAACGTCTTGCCCTTGGCATCGAACACGACCACCACCGGGCTTTGCGGGTACTGCTTGATCAGGCTGCGCAGCATCGAGGTCACCACCCGCACCGCGCCTGTCGGAAAGCCCTCCTTGGTGCGCATGTCCGCTTGCTGGGATGCAAAGAATGCGCGGTATAAATAGGAAGATCCGTCGACTAGAATGAGGGATGGGTATTGCTCGCTCATAGCGGTATCCATGATTGTTAGTGCCGGGGGATAGTGTCAGGGCTGACAATCATATTAAATATGCCGCAGCCAACCAATGAATATGGAAATATGATGAAGAAACTGCTGTTGCTCGCCAGCCTGCTGCTGGTGCCGCCGGCGCAGGCGGAGACCCTGCCGGAGTTCGAACCGGACACTCCGCAAATCACCATTCGCCATAACGATGAACGCGCCTTTTATGAATACCGCGTCAACGGTGTGCTGAAAGAGGTCAAGGTGGTTCCCAAGGTCGGGAAGCCCTATTATCTGGTGCCGGTCGAGGGTAGCGGTGAATTCAGCCGCTTCGAAGAATCCTCCCTGCTTATCCCCAAATGGGTCATTTTCAGCTGGTAATATTGTGGCGGTATATACAGAAGTAACTGCACAGGACCTCAACCGCCTGCTGGCCGACTTTGAGCTCGGCACGCTGGTCGCCCACAAGGGTATCGAAGGCGGTATAGAAAACACCAACTATTTTGTCACACTCAAGAGCCCCGCAGGCCAGGAACAGGAGTTTGTTCTCACCCTGTTCGAAGAGTTCACGCAGGAGGAAATGCCCTTTTTCGTCGAACTCACAAGCTGGCTGGCCGAGCGCGGCAGCCCGGTGCCCGCCCCCTTCAAGGATCGCGACGGTATTGCCCTGAAGCAGCTGCATGGTCGCCCGGCACTGCTGCTGCCCCGCTTTGCCGGCAGCCATGTCGCTCCCGAAGAGCTGCGCCCGGCGCATTGTGCCTCCGCCGGTACCGCGCTGGCACAGCTGCATGTCGCCGGTAGCGATTTCTATCTGCACCGCCAGGCCCACCGGGGCGTATTCTGGTGGCGCCGCGAAAGCCAGCAGATTGTCAGCCGGCTGTCGGAGGAAGACGCTCGGCTGCTCAGTACCGAGGTACAAAACTTCGATACCCTGCGCGCGGCCAAGCTGGACCTGCCGATGGGCGTGATCCACGGTGACCTGTTCCACGACAATGCCCTGTTCAACGGCACCGACATCAGCGCCATTCTGGATGTCTACAACGCCGCCACCGCCTACCTGCTGTACGACCTGGCGATCGTGGCGAACGACTGGTGCGCCAGGCCCGATGGCAGTATCGATGTCGAGCGTGAAGCCGCCCTGCTGAGTGCCTACAACAGCGTGCGTCCGTTCACCGACGACGAGCGCCAGGCCTGGTCACAGCTGACCCGTACCGCCGCCATGCGCTTCTGGCTGTCACGCCTGATTCCCTGGCTGGGCATCGAACAGGCCGGGCGCCAGGGTGTTGAAATGAAGCTCAAGAACCCGGACGAGCTCAAGCGCACCCTGCTGCACCGCATAGAGCAGCCTTCGCAGCTGCCCTGACCCCGGCGGCAGCCAAGCGCAGCCGTTCGGGTTATACTGGATACCCATACAGCCCTTACCTTCCCGCGACCGTCTGGCTTCACTGCTGGCGAGTCCCGGGATCAACCGCAGAGCCCGATTGTTGCCGCTATGGATGTAACCCCGATTCTCGACTCGCTCAACGACGCCCAGCGCGAAGCCGTTTCCGCACCGGTGCAGAACCTGCTGGTGCTGGCCGGTGCCGGCTCCGGTAAAACCCGCGTGCTGGTACACCGCATTGCCTGGCTGATTCAGGTCGAGGGCATCTCGCCCTACTCCATCATGGCCGTAACCTTTACCAACAAGGCGGCGCGGGAAATGCGCGGGCGTATCGAGGAGCTGCTGGGACTCAACCCCCACGGCATGTGGGTCGGAACCTTCCACGGCCTGGCACACCGCCTGCTGCGATCCCACTGGCGTGACGCCGGCCTGCCGGACAACTTCCAGATCATGGACAGCGACGACCAGCTGCGGCTGATCAAGCGCCTGGCCAAGGAAATGAACCTGGACGAGCAGCGCTGGCCGGCCCGGCAGTTCCAGTGGTTTATCAACGCCCAGAAAGACGAAGGCCTGCGCGCGCGCCATATCGAGCCCTCCAACGATCCTTTCCAGCGCACCATGCTGAATGTCTATGTGGCCTACGAACAGGCCTGCGAGCGCGGCGGCATGATCGACTTCGGCGAACTGCTGCTGCGCAGCCTTGAGCTGCTGCGCGACCGCTCCCCGGCCCTGCTCAAGCACTACCAGGAGCGCTTCCGTTACCTGCTGGTGGACGAGTTCCAGGACACCAACGCCATCCAGTACGCCTGGCTGCGCCTGCTGTGCGGCAGCGAGCGCAAACTGATGGCGGTGGGTGACGATGACCAGTCGATCTATGGCTGGCGTGGTGCGCGCATCGAAAACATCCAGAACCTGCCGGAGCACTTCCCCGGTACCTCCACCATCAAGCTGGAGCAGAACTATCGCTCCACCAACAGCATCCTGCAGGCCGCCAATGCCGTGATCGGCAACAACCAGGGGCGCCTGGGCAAGCAGCTCTGGACGGACGGCAGCGATGGCGAGCCCCTGTCGGTGTACTCGGCCTTCAACGAGCAGGACGAGGCCAGCTTTATCGTCGGCCGCGTGCAGCAGTGGGTGCAGGACGGCAACCTGCGCTCCGAGTCCGCCGTGCTCTATCGCTCCAACGCCCAGTCGCGCATTATCGAGGAAATGCTGATTCGCGCAGGTGTGCCCTATCGCATCTACGGCGGACAGCGCTTCTACGACCGGCTGGAAATAAAGAATGCCCTGGCCTACCTGCGCCTGATGTCCAGCCGGCACAACGACACCGCCATGGAGCGCGTGATCAACGTGCCGACCCGTGGCATCGGCACCCGCACCATCGAGCTGCTGCGCCAGCACGCCCGCGAGCATGAGCTCAGCATGTGGCAGGCCGCCTGTGAAATCATTGAGCAGGGCCTGCTGCCGGCGCGCGCCGGCAATGCCCTGCGGGCCTTTCTCGAACTGATCGACCGCCTGGACAGCGACACCCGGGATACCCAGCTGCACGAACAGACCGAGCACATGATCAAGCACAGCGGCCTGATCCAGCACCATGAAAAGGAAAAGGGCGAAAAGGCCCAGTCTCGCCTCGAGAACCTGGATGAGCTGATCACCGCGGCGCGCCAGTTTGCCGGCAGCTGGCAGGAAGACATCGACACCGAGGAAGCCGAAGCCCGCACACCGCTGGTTGCCTTTCTCGATCAGGCGGCACTGGATGCCGGTGATGCCCAGGCCGATGAACACCAGGACAGCGTGCAGATGATGACGCTGCACTCGGCCAAGGGTCTGGAATTCCCGCTGGTGTTCCTGGCCGGTATGGAAGAAGGCCTGTTTCCCCACAAGATGTCAATTGAGGAGCCGGGCCGGCTCGAAGAAGAGCGCCGCCTGTGCTACGTCGGCATCACCCGCGCCATGAAAAAACTGTACCTGACCTATGCCGAATCGCGCCGGCTGCATGGCCAGGAAAACTTCAACCGCGCCTCGCGCTTTATCCAGGAGGTGCCGCCCGGGCTGATCGAGGAAGTTCGCCTCAATGCCCAGGTGCGCCGGCCGCTGACGGCCCGAGCCCCGAGCGAGCCCCTGTTCCAGGGCAGCGGCTCATCCCTGGCCAATGCCGAGGTGCCCGCCACCAGTATTTCCCTGGGCCAGCGTGTCGGTCATGCCAAGTTCGGCGAAGGCACCGTGATCAATTACGAAGGCTCAGGCCCCAAGGCCCGGGTACAGGTGAACTTTGACGACGAGGGTTCGAAGTGGCTGATGCTCGGCTACGCCAACCTGAGTCCCCTCTAGCGCAGGGCCCGGCCAGCACCTATTCGACAGCCGGCACGGTCTTGCGCAGCCAGAGACTGGTTTCCAGCGCCTCATCCGGCATCGGCAGCCCTGCCACAAAGCTGCCCTGCAACGGCACCGGCATGCGGCTGACCACATAATGGCTGGCCCAGACCGGCTCTGCGGCACCGCTGGTCAATAGCGGCGCCACGCCCTGCTGTTCGTTGTAGCCGCGCCAGCGCCACCGGGCCGGGTAGTCGTCGGGCAGCAGGATGTCATGAAAATGCACCAGCACACCGGTGGCCAGCAACGGCCAGACCCGGTTCAGCAGCCAGTCGACATCCGAGCCTGGCAGCAGCAGGTGGCTGGAATCAATAAACAGCATGTCGCCTGGCTGCAAACGCTGAAACAGCGCCAGATCGGTTTGTTGCACAGGCGTGGGAATCAGCGTCAGGTTCAGCGCCTTGATATCGGCCCGTGGCGCCGGGTCGATGCACAGCAGCTCGGTATCCAGCCCCTCGTCCCGACAGGCCCGGTAAAAGAAGCGGGTGGAATGACCCGATCCCACCTCGATAATAAGGCGCGGGCGCTGCAGCCGCGTCAGGCCATAGGCAATAGCCCCATCCAGACGGGGAAACCAGCTCTGCTGCCAGCGCGGCGAGGGCGGCTGGGTATGATTAAAGCTTTGCAGCTGCACCGCGAAGGCGTCCAGCGCAGCCAGCTGCTGGGCGAACTGCGCTTCATGGCGCGCCAGCAATTGCTCGATCGCACCATAGGACGGTGTCGCCACCGGTAGCTGATCGGCATAGCGGTACGGCAGGAAATACCCCTGGCGGCGCCAGCCGAGCAGTGTCGACAGTGCCATCCTGAGCAGTTTTAAACGTCGCATTGTGTGCCATCTCCATAGCGCAGGCCAAGCCGGGCCCTGTTAGTCCATTAAAGTCCGGCATTGTTCAGCTGACATGGCACAACCGCAAGACCACGCGGGAGGCGATTACTGCGCCGGCAACTGCCGGATATGGCCATGCTGGTCAATCGCTACCTGTACACACTCGGTTTCGGTCACCTTGCGCAGCTCCCGTCCATCCGGGCAGCGACCCCAGACCTCCACGGCGATACGCGCCGAGCTGTTTCCCAGCTCGATAATCCTTGTATAGAAGCTCAGGATGGTGCCCACCAGCACCGGCGACAGAAAATCCATGCCCCCCACCGAGACCGTGGCGATACGCCCCTCGGCAATCTTGGCAGCACGAATTTCTGCTGCCTCCACAGCCCGCGCCACAACCCAGCCGCCGTAGACATCGCCAAACATGTTGGTTGCCTGGTTGCTGGCCGGCAGCTTGAGACTCAGTTCGCCATCGGGCAGCGGGTTCTGTTCATCATTACTGGACATGATCGATCTTCCAACCTGAAATTTTTGAATGCACAGAGTGTAATCTTCGCAAGCGCACAAATCACTACCCCAAAAGGCCCCCCCTGCAGACCGGCGGGCCCTGGGTCATGAAATCCGCCGCCCGGCAGGGCGATGTCACATTAGTGTCACAGAGCAACCCTATAGTGACGTCCAACACAGAACGCTGACACTCAATTTCTATCAGGAGCTAACCATGACACCGATGAAAAAGCTGCTCTCAGCCGTTGCCATCTCGGCAACCTGCCTGACCGCCAACGCCTCCGATCTGCTGGACGCCAACCTGCCGACTTACGAAAAGGCATCGGGCGTCTCCGGTAACCTGTCCAGCGTCGGCTCCGACACCCTGGCCAACCTGATGACCCTCTGGGCTGAAGAGTTCAAGCGCCTGTACCCCAACGTCAACATCCAGATTCAGGCCGCCGGCTCTTCTACTGCGCCCCCCGCACTGACCGAAGGCACGTCCAACATCGGCCCCATGTCCCGCATGATGAAGGACAAGGAACTGGAAGCCTTCGAACAGAAATACGGCTACAAGCCAACGCCTGTTGCTGTCGCCATCGACGCCCTGGCCGTGTTCGCTCACAAGGACAACCCCATCGCTGGCATGACCATCGATCAGGTTGACGCCGTGTTCTCGTCCACTCGCAAGTGCGGTGCCGCCGATGACGTTTCCAGCTGGGGCCAGCTGGGCATGGAAGGCGCTCTGGCAGACAAGAGCATCCAGCTGTTCGGTCGCAACTCGGTTTCCGGCACCTACGGCTACTTCAAGGAAAAGGCGCTGTGCAAGGGCGACTTCCGCAACAACGTTAACGAACAGCCGGGCTCTGCATCTGTTGTCCAGTCTGTCTCCACTTCACTGAACGGCCTGGGCTACTCCGGTATCGGTTACAAGACCGCTTCCGTACGCGCTCTGCCGCTGGCCAAGAAAGCCGGTGATGAATTCGTAGACGCCACTCCGGAAAACGCCGTAACCGGCAAGTACCCGCTGGCCCGTTCACTGTACGTTTACATCAACAAGAAGCCGGGCGCCGACCTGCAGCCGCTGGAGCGCGAGTTCCTCAAGTTGGTCATGTCCAAGGCCGGTCAGGAAGTGGTCGTGAAAGACGGCTACATCCCGCTGCCCGCCAAGGTTGTCGAGAAGCAGATGGCCGCTCTGGGCCTGTAATGCTTGCACCTTCCCCCGCTTCGGCCTGACGCCGGCGGGGAAAGATGCCAAGCATGTGACATGCAGGGATACTGGCAACGGTATCCCTGCATTTTATTGTCTGCGGCCTGTAACAAAAGCGTCATATAACTGCATTATTGTAGCCGCCGTAAATTCAAGACTTCCGGGGACCGAGTGCCATGAGCAACGAAGCCACAGTTAGCGTACCCGAGCTCGATTTCAATACCCCGTCCGCCAGGCGCAAGCGCAAGATGCGCGCACTGAAGGACAGGGCTGCGACCTTGGGCATCGGTATCGGCGGCATCAGTGTCATCGTCGCCATTCTGCTGATCTTTTTCTATCTGCTGTATGAAGTAATGCCACTGTTCCGTTCCGCTGCCGTTGAGCCCTGGCAGCAGAACGGCCAGGCAGTCAGCCCCTACCCGGTTCCGGGTCAGGGCGATACGCTGTATCTGGCCATGGAAGAACAGGCCGAAATCGGTCTGCGCCTGACCAGGGACGCCGAAGCGATCTTCTTCGATACCCGCAGCGGCGATATTGTGCGCCAGGAAACGCTGAGCCTGCCTGAAGGCGTGACCATCAGCAGCTTCGCGCTCATCTCCGATGCCCGTCGCCTGTTCGCCCTGGGCCTGAGCAACGGCAGCGCCCTGGTGCTGCGTCACGACTACAAGGCCTCCTACCCCGATGGCGTGCGCGTGCTGTCACCGGAGCTCGCGTACCCGCTGGGTAGCGACCCCATTGCCGTAGGAAACAGCCCGCTGGAGCTGCTCAGCGTCAATGGTGATGGCGAAAGCTGGCGCCTGGTCGGCGGCAATACTCAGAACCTGTTCCAGACCGATGTCGAACTGACCGAAAACTTCCTCACCGGCGAAGTGGAAACCAACATCGAAACCAGCAGCCTGGCCCAGCCAAACGTCAAGGCCACCAAGCTGCTACTGATGCCGGACCGTCGCTGGCTGCTGATCGCCGCCCAGGGCGGCAAGCTGGCCGTAGCCGACCTGCAGGCCCCGAATGACGCCAGTATCACCCAGATCATCAATGCCACCACCGGCGACATCAAGGCATTCGAACTTCTGCTCGGTGGCAACTCGCTGATGCTGGCCGACGCCAGGGGCCGGGTGTCCCAGTGGTTCCTGGTGCGTGACGAACAGGGCGACTGGCAGCTGACCCCGATTCGCAGCTTCGAGACCGGGGGTGAAGCCCTGTCCGGTTTTACCACCGAGCACCGCCGCAAGGGTTTCGCCACCCTGGACGACACAGGCACCCTGAAACTGTTCAACACCACCGCCGAGCGCAACGTGCTGAGCGAGAAGCTGCTTGATGGCCCCGCCGACCAGATCGCCTATGCGCCGCGCTCCAACGCCATGCTGCTTGAGCGCAACGGCAACCTGAGCTTCTGGGCCATTCACAACGAGCACCCGGACATTTCCTGGAGCGCGCTCTGGAACAAGGTCTGGTACGAAGGCTATGAGGAACCGGCCTACGTATGGCAGTCCTCGGCCGCCAACAATGATTTCGAGCCCAAATACAGCCTGATGCCGCTGGCATTCGGCACCCTCAAGGCCGCCTTTTATGCCATGCTGCTGGCCACTCCGCTGGCGATCTGCGGTGCCATCTACACCGCCTACTTCATGGCACCGGGCCTGCGCCGCAAGGTGAAGCCCGTCATCGAGCTGATGGAAGCCCTGCCCACGGTCATTCTGGGCTTTCTGGCCGGTCTCTGGCTGGCGCCCTTCATGGAACTCAACCTGGCCGCGGTGTTCCTGATTCTGCTGGTGATCCCGGCCTCTATCCTGGCGTTCGCCTTTGGCTGGGCGCAGCTGCCCAACAGGATTCGCTTCCTGCTGCCCGAAGGCTGGGATGCCGCCCTGCTGATTCCGGTCGTCATACTGGCTACGTGGTTCAGCTTTGCACTGGCCGGTCCGGTGGAAAACCTGCTGTTCAACGGCGACATGCGGCTGTGGGTCAGCCAGACCCTGGGCATCAGCTACGATCAGCGCAATGCCCTGGTGGTGGGTATCGCCATGGGCTTCGCCGTGATTCCGACCATCTTCTCGATCACCGAGGATGCCATCTTCGCCGTGCCGAAAAGCCTCAGCTACGGCTCCCTGGCACTGGGTGCAACCCCCTGGCAGACCCTGGTACGGGTGGTCATGCCGACCGCCAGCCCCGGTATCTTCTCGGCGGTGATGATCGGCATGGGGCGCGCGGTGGGTGAAACCATGATCGTGCTGATGGCCACCGGCAACACCCCCATCATGGATGTAAACATCTTTGAGGGCATGCGTACCCTGGCCGCCAATATCGCGGTGGAAATGCCGGAGTCCGAAGTCGGCAGCACCCACTTCCGCATCCTGTTCCTGGCCGCCTTCGTGCTGTTCATGTTCACCTTCGTGGTGAATACCCTGGCCGAGAGCATACGCCAGCATCTGCGCCAGAAATATGGCTCTCTGTAATCGGGTGACTGAGGATTAATGTGATGAGAATTTCCGTTTCCGACTGGACCCGCTCCGGCTCCCCCTGGGTCTGGCTCAATGCCGGCGCCGTGGCCATCTGTATCATCATGGTACTGGGCCTGCTGGCCCTGATCGCCGTACGCGGCCTGGGTCACTTCTGGCCCGCCGACGTGCTCAGCGCGACTTACGATCAGAACGGCCAGCGCTCCGTGCTGGTGGGCGAACTGGTGGAGTCCGAGTTTGTACCCGCCGCCCAGCTGCGCGATTCCGGGGTGGATGTTCCCGCCGGGCTCGAACACATGAAGCGTGACCTGTTCAAGGTCGGCAACCGCGATGTCACCGGCACCGACTTTGTCTGGGCGCTGGACGACCATGTCACCGAACGCAGCTACCCGGTGACGATGTTCGTCGCCGAACGGCATGAATGGGGCAACCTCTACGGCTACCTGCAGGCCATCAAACAGGATGGCGAGCTGGTTGCACAGCATGACGGCGTTGCACCGGGCCCCGAGTACGACGCACTGTGGCAGGATTTCCAGCGCCGCATTGTTCGCGCCAAGGAACTACACGACCAGATCGAGGATATTCAGAAAGGCGTTATCGGCTCCATCAACTACGAGCTGGAGCGCCTGCGCCTGAAGCAGCGCGCGCTGGAGCTGAAAAACAGCACCGACGTGCAGGCCTTCGCCGAGATCGAAGACCGTCGCAGCGAACTGGACGCCCAGTATGAGGTACTGCAGGTCGAACTGCTGGAACTGAGCAACGCGCTGAACCGGGACAGCTTCGTCGCCGTGGTGGCTGACGGACGCACGGTTGAAGTACAGCTGTCCAAGGTCGTGCGCGCCTTCCTGCCCAACAGCATGCACCTGGGTGACAAGATCCTGCATTACATGGCCAAGATCTGGGAGTTCATCGCCGACGACCCCCGTGAGGCCAATACCGAAGGCGGCATCTTCCCGGCCATCTACGGCACCGTCATGATGGTGCTGCTGATGTCCGTGATGGTAACGCCCTTCGGTGTGATTGCCGCCGTCTACCTGCGCGAATATGCACGCCAGGGTTTCACCACCCGCGTGCTGCGCATTGCGGTGAACAACCTCGCCGGTGTCCCCTCCATTGTTTACGGTGTCTTCGGGCTGGGCTTTTTCGTCTACTTCCTGGGGGGGAATATCGATGACCTGTTCTTCCCCGAAGCCAAGCCGTCACCGACCTTTGGTACCGGCGGCCTGATGTGGGCGTCCCTGACCCTGGCACTGCTCACGGTACCGGTGGTCATTGTGGCGACCGAGGAAGGCCTTAGCCGTATTCCCCGTGCCGTGCGCGAAGGCTCCCTGGCGCTGGGCGCCACCAAGGCCGAAACCCTGTGGAAGGTGGTACTGCCCATGGCAAGCCCCGCCATCATGACCGGTGTTATCCTGGCCATTGCCCGGGCCGCCGGTGAGGTGGCACCACTGATGCTGGTGGGTGTGGTCAAGCTGGCGCCGAGCCTGCCGCTGGACATGAACTACCCGTACCTGCATCTTGATCAGAAATTCATGCACCTGGGCTTCCACATCTATGATGTGGGTTTCCAGAGTCCGAACGTGGAAGCGGCCCGTCCGCTGGTTTATGCCACAGCGCTGCTGCTGGTGGTGGTGATCGCCCTGCTGAACTTCTCGGCCATCGCGATCCGCAACCATCTGCGCGAGAAATACAAAGCGCTTGAAATGTAACGCTGGCCTGACGTGCTGACTTAACAAAGGTTTGAGACATGACTAGCAATATGAAATCCCATGCAATCGACATTTCCTCGCTCAAGCGCGATCCCCGTGTACTGAACATGGACGACGAGGAAATCACCCTGCGGGTCAATGATCTGCGCCTGAGCTACGGCGACAAGGAAGCGCTGCACGGCATCAACATGCAGATTCCGAAGAACCGGGTCACGGCCTTTATCGGCCCCTCCGGCTGCGGCAAGTCGACCTTGCTGCGCTGCTTCAACCGCATGAACGACCTGGTGGACGGCTGCCGCATCAACGGCGAGATCCTGCTGGACGACAACAACATCTACGGTCGCGGGGTGGACGTCGCCGAACTGCGTCGCCGTGTTGGCATGGTGTTCCAGAAGCCCAACCCCTTCCCCAAGTCCATCTACGAAAACGTGGCCTACGGCCTGCGCATTCAGGGCCTGAAGAAGAAACGCCTGATCGATGATACCGTCGAATGGGCACTGCGCTCCGCCGCCCTCTGGGATGAGGTCAAGGATCGCCTGCACGAGAGCGCCCTGGGCATGTCCGGCGGTCAGCAGCAGCGCCTGGTTATCGCCCGTACCATCGCCGTAAAGCCGGAAGTTCTGCTGCTGGATGAACCGGCATCGGCCCTGGACCCGATCTCGACCCTGAAAATCGAAGAGCTGATCCACGCCCTCAAAAAGGATTTCACCATCGCCATCGTAACCCACAACATGCAGCAGGCAGCCCGGGTTTCGGACTACACCGCCTTCATGTACATGGGTGACCTGATCGAGTTCGGTGTCACGGATACCCTCTTTACCAACCCGGTACAGAAGCAGACCGAAGACTACATCACCGGCCGCTACGGCTGATGCTGTTGCCCCTGCAACGATGCGATAACCCGAACAACCGCTACGGAGACAGACACCGTGGAATATGAAAAAGACGGCTACAGCACGCACATTTCCCAGCAGTTCAACCAGGATCTCGAACAGATCCGTACCGAACTGCTTACCATGGGCGGCCTGGTGGAGCGCCAGGTGCAGGACAGCATCGAAGCCCTGCTGAACGGCGACAGCGATCTGGCCGAGCGCTCACTGCGCGGCGACAAGCAGACCAACGACATGGAGCTGATGATCGACGAGCACTGCACCCGCATCATCGCCCGCCGTCAGCCCGCTGCCAGCGACCTGCGCATGATCATGTCGATCTCCCGCGCCGTGGTAGACCTGGAGCGCATCGGCGACGAAGCGACCCGCATCTCGCGCCAGGCCATGGAGCTGGTCAAGGGCGGCGAGTCGCCCCGCGGCTACCAGGAAATTCGCCATATCGGCAGCCTGGTGCGCATCATGGTACGTGATGTCCTCACCGCCTTCGCCCGCAGCGATATCAACCTGGCATACCAGGTCGCCAAGCAGGACAAGGCCGTGGACCAGGAATACCGCTCCGCCATGCGCTCACTGGCCACTTACATGATGGAAGACCCGCGCTCGATCAGCAGCGTCCTGAATGTGATCTGGGTACTGCGTTCGCTCGAGCGTATCGGCGATCACGTCTGCAACCTGGCCGAGCACCTGGTGTACCTGGTCAGCGGCACGGACGTGCGTCACCAGAGCCTGCAGGAAATGCACCGTACCGTGCGTGAAGAAACCGATTCCCAGGACGAAGACGACGACGCCTGAGTCGATAGCGCTGCGGCGGCGCGTACGCCGCGGCAGCGCAGCTCAGCAGTAGTCGGCGAACGGGGGGAAGCGGGCGATCAGGCCCTCGCGGCCCAGCGCCCGCAGGTGCTCGATATTGCGTTCGGGGATGGCATCGGGATCGGGATAGTGTGCCAGTACCCGGCTCATCTGGCCTTCACGCAGCAGGTGAAACATCGGGTAGGGCGAGCGGTTGGTCCAGTGACTGATATCGTCCGGTGGTACACCGCCAAAGCGATAGTTCGGGTGAAAGCTGGCCAGCTGGAACACGCCCTCCAGGCCCGCGTCGGTGATCAGTTCCTCGCACTGCGCCAGCGCATCCAGGTAGTCGTAAAAATCTCCCAGTGCTGCGGGCACGATCAGCAGGGTCGTGGCGATATCGTCTTCCGGCGTCTGCTGGATCAGTGCCAGTTCCGCCAGAAAGTCCCGGGCCACCCCTGCGCCATCCTGCGCCTGGGACACCGCAAAGCGGATCTGGTCGCGCTTGAGCACAGAGGCGGCAAAGGGGCACAGGTTCTCGCCCACCACCATGACTTCAACCCAGCGCCGGGTCAGCCGGCACACCTGCTCGATATCAAACTCTGTCGTCTTTTCGTTCATCGCGCGATGCTACCACAGCCCGGCGCAAACAGTGCATAGCTCACACGGCTTGAGCCCTGCCGCCCGAGTGCTAAGATAGGCCCCTTTCCTGGCCCGGACCCCTGCCGTGACACCTGCTCAAGCCCTGACCCGCAACCAATTCCCGACCCGCTGGCGCGCCTTCAGGCGACCATCCCGGCAGGCGGCGCCACAGCCCTGGCGGCACTGGCTGCAGGACAAAGGCAGCCTGACACAACGGCTGATAAAGGCCAGCCATGGCCAGTTCGGCGTGCGACTGCTGCGCCTGCGCTATGCACGGCCTACCCGCTCCGAAGCCCGCACCCTGGGCCTGCCACCCAGGCGCCTGGCCCTGATCCGCGAAGTGGAGCTACTGGGCCAGGGGGAGCCCTGGGTCTATGCCCGTTCTGTCTTTCCCGTCGGTACGCTGTCCGGCCCGCAACGCCAGCTCAAGGGCGTGGGCAGCCGTTCCCTGGGGTCCCTGCTGTTCAGCGACCCGACGATGCAGCGCGAACCGCTGCAGATCGGTCAGCTGCGCCTGCCTGGCACTGCGCCACTCTGGGCCCGCCGGTCGGTGTTTCGGCTGGCCGGCAAGCCCCTGCTGGTCTGTGAAGTTTTTTTGCCGCCGCTTCAGCACGTAGAATACCCCCTGTACCGGGGCAACAACGGATAATCGCCCATGCACCAACAAACCGCATATCACTGCCTGCGCGACCGCCTGGACGCCTATGTCCAGCTATCCCGGGTCAACAAGCCCATTGGCATCTACCTGCTGCTGTGGCCAACCTTCTGGGCCCTTTGGATAGCCGCAGACGGCGTGCCGCCACTGGATATCCTGCTGATCTTCAGCGCCGGCGTGTTCCTGACCCGCGCCGCCGGCTGCGTGATCAATGACTTCGCCGATCGCAAGGTTGATGGCCATGTCAAACGCACCGCCGCCCGCCCACTACCCTCCGGTCGGGTCAGCAACCGGGAGGCTCTGTACCTGTTCGCCGTGCTCATGCTGCTGGCCTTCATGCTGGTGCTGTACACCAACACCACCACGGTGCTGATGTCTTTCGGCGGCCTGCTGCTGGCCTGTTGCTACCCCTTCATGAAACGCTACACGCACTTGCCCCAGCTGGTGCTCGGTGCCGCCTTTTCCTGGGCCATTCCCATGGCCTTTACGGCGCTGGAGGCCGACCTGGTGCCCAATGCCTGGCTGCTGTTCCTGGCCAACGTGCTCTGGACCGTGGCCTATGACACTTACTACGCCATGGTGGACCGGGATGACGACCTCAAGATAGGCGTCAAGTCCACCGCCATACTGTTCGGCGATGCCGACCGCCTGATCATTGGCCTGCTGCAGGCACTGTCATTGCTGTGCCTGTGCCTGGTGGGCAGAAACCTGGGCCTGGGCGGCTGGTACTTTGCAGGCCTGGCCGCCGCCGCCGGTTTCTTTGTCTATCAGGCATGGCTGGCCCGCGAGCGGATGCGCGACGCCTGCTTTCGCGCCTTCCTCAACAATCACTATGCCGGGCTGGTGATCTTTCTGGGCCTTGCCGCCGACTACCTTTTGGGCACTGGCGCCTGATCGGCGCTTTTTGCCCCGAAAAACCGACGGATTAGCGCGGATTACAGCCACCGTCACATCTCTGTCATAATTTGCGTTTGTAATGTTGTCGTCTTAATTGCTACGTAAAAGAGGCAGGACCCATGTCTGCAGCAAAACGTGTACTGATTGTCGACGACGAAGCGCCGATCCGCGAGATGATCGCGGTGGCGCTGGAAATGGCCGGCTACGAGTGCCTGGAAGCTGATAACGCCCGCGATGCCCACGAGCTGGTCGTGGACAGCCCACCGGATCTGGTGTTGCTGGACTGGATGATGCCCGGCATGACCGGCATCGAGTTTGCTCGCAGGCTGCGCAAGGATGCACTCACGGCAGAAATCCCCATCATCATGCTCACCGCCAAGGGCGAGGAAGACAGCAAGGTGAAGGGACTGGAGTCCGGCGTGGATGACTACATCACCAAACCCTTCTCGCCCCGCGAGCTGGTCGCACGACTGAAAACCGTCTTGCGCCGCACGACCCCCAAGGGTGTCGAGGAGCCGGTCAGCGTCGACGGCCTGATGCTGGACCCGATCTCGCACCGCGTTACCTCCGACGACAAGCCGGTGGAGCTGGGGCCCACGGAGTTCCGCCTGCTGCAGTTCTTCATGACTCACCAGGATCGCGCCTATTCCCGCAGCCAGCTGCTGGACATGGTCTGGGGCGGCAATGTCTACGTCGAGGAGCGCACCGTCGATGTCCATATCCGGCGCCTGAGAAAGGCCCTGGGCGAGCGCCACGACTACCTGGTGCAAACCGTGCGCGGCACCGGTTACCGCTTCTCTTCCCAGGTGGCATAATGCGCTCTCTGACAACGGGACCCCGACGACTATGCAGAATACCCAGCACGCAATGTTCGTCAGCCTCTGCCTGAGTGCGCTGGCCGGAGCCGCCGCCGGCCTGCTGTTCGGACTTCCCGCCTGGGGCGCCGTGCTGGGCCTGCTGGGCTGGGGGTATTACCAGATTCGCCAGTTTCATAAACTGCAAGCCTGGTTGCAGGCCAATGATGACAGCGCCCCCCCCGAGGCCGACGGTCACTGGGGCGAGCTGCTGGATGAACTCGCACGCACGCAAAAAACAGACCGCAGCCGCGAACAGAGTCTGCAGGCCATCATCCGCCGTTTTCAGCAATCCTCCGCCGCCCTGCAGGACGCCATCGTTATTGTCGATCGCAATAACAACCTGGAATGGTGGAACCGCTCGGCGGACAAGCTGCTGGGGCTCAGGGCAGTCTCGGACCGTGGCAAACCGGTGATGAACCTGCTACGTGATCCGCGCTTTATCCGCTACTTCCGCAAGGGCCAGTATAGCGAACCGCTGGAGCTGCCAAGCCCGGTCAACAGCGACCTGCACCTGCAGTACCAGATCACCGTCTTCGGCGAAGGTGACCGCCTGCTGGTCGCCCGTGATATCACCCGCCTGGTACGCCTGGAACAGACCCGACAGGACTTTGTCGCCAATGCGTCCCACGAGCTGCGCACCCCCCTGACGGTCATTCGCGGCTACGTTGAAACCTTCCTGGACCAGGACCTGCCGCGCCCGCTGGCCCGGGCCATGGGGCAAATGCAGGCTCAGGCCCGGCGCATGGAAAGCCTGGTCAATGACCTTCTGTTACTGTCCCGGCTGGAGTCCAGCAACCATATAGCCGATGAACACCAGATCCAGCTGCGCCCCATGCTGGAGCAGATCCACCAGGACGCCAGGGCACTGACCCAGACCCAGGAAAAGAACCAGGTTATCAACCTGCAGCTGGACAGCGATCTTGATCTGGCGGGCCAGGAACTGGAACTGCACAGCGCCTTTTCCAACCTGGTGTTCAATGCCGTGCGCTACACGCCGGCACAGGGGAAAATAACGCTGCGCTGGTGGACCGACACCCATGGCGGCCACTTCTCGGTCACGGACGACGGCATCGGCATCGACTCCATCCATATTCCGCGCCTGACCGAACGTTTTTACCGCGTCGATGAGAGCCGCTCATCATCCAGCGGTGGCACAGGCCTTGGCCTGGCCATCGTCAAGCACGTGCTGGTGCGACACGGCGCCCGTCTCAGCATCGATAGTCAGCCCGGCCAGGGCAGCACTTTCAGCTGCCACTTCCCGCCAGAAATGCTGATCGGCACCAGCGGCACTCGCCCGGCCGAAGCCGCCGACGCACAATGCCATCAAGCGCGGCTCGATTAACGCAGGCGCAGCTCGGGTGCAGCACCGTCCACCAAGGGCGCGTGCTCCTCGACCCAGTACAGGGTCGCTCCCACCACGGCCGCGGGCATCAGTATCAGGTTCAGCACCGGCAGCATCATGCCCAGCTGAATCAGGCCGCCAAAGCCAACCGACGTCAGGCGCTTTTCCTTGAGCAACAGCTTCATCTCGCCAAAGCTCACCTTGTTGTTGTCCATCGGATAGTCACAATACTGGATCGACATCATCCAGGCACCGAACAGGAACCACAGCAGCGGCGATATCAGACCCAGCACCGGCACAAAGGTCAGTACCAGCAGCAACAGCACCCGTGGCAGGTAGTAGGCGATCTTGGCCAGCTCCCGTGCCAGGGTGCGCGGCACCAGCGCCAGCACGCCCCGCCAGCCCTCATCAGCGGTGCGTACACCGCGCAGGTTGTTCTCGACCTTCTCGGCCAGCAGGCCGTTAAAGGGTGCCGCAATCAGGTTGGCCACCAGGGTAAAGCTGTAATAGACCACTACCAGTACCACCAGCGCGAGCAGCGGCCACAGCAGATAACGCAGGAACGACAACCATTCCCAGTCCGGCAGCAGCTGGGTAAGCAGGTAGTCGACCCAGCCGTCAAACTGACTCATCAGCAGCCAGATGGCACCGCTGAACAGCAGCACATTCACCAGCAGCGGAATCAGTACGAAGTTGCGGATGGAGGGGTGAGGCAACATTTGCAGGCCGCGCAGCAGATAACCTGCGCCCCTAACGGGATTTCCTTTCATGACAGACCCTGGATTTTCACACTTTTAGACATGGCGGGAGCCGGCTCCCGCACCCGCTCAGGTTGAATCAGCTGATATAAAACAGGTAGGCCTTCAGCACCACCGCCACGATCATCATCAGCAGCGCAATGCGGTTGATGCGGTTTTCGCTGGCATTAAAGGCAATGCTTGGCTGCCAGAACATCAGCAGCGAGCGGTAATCCCGGGTGCGCAGACCGTAAAGCCCCAGCGACACCAGAAACAGGATGACGCCTCCCCAGAACAGCAGTTGTTCCAAAATTCCCAAATACACCATACTCTTGCTACCTGATAGCGGTTACGGGGTTGCAGGCCTGTCAGCCTGTCGGGCTTACTGCGGCCAAGTCCGACAGGCTGACCAGCAGCCTCCAGAGAGACCAAGCCTAACAAATTCAAACCTCAAGAGCTGCAGTTGCCGGCTAGCACTTTCGCCGCAACCCGGCCCTGTCCAGCAGGAGACTTGCATGAAAGCGATCCGCATTCACGCCTTTGGCGGCCCCGATGCCCTCAGCTATGAGGAAGTGCCAACCCCCACCCTTCGCGACGACGAAGTGCTGGTGCGCAACAAGGCCGCCGGCGTTAATCCGATCGACTGGAAAACCTGCAGTGGCGGCGGTGCGGCCTCCTTTATCGGCAAGCTGCCTTTCGTACCGGGCTGGGAGTTTGCCGGCGTGGTGGAGCTGGTTGGTGCGGCGGTGGAAGACTTCAAGCCCGGTGACGAGGTTTTTGGCTTTATCCGCTTTCCACAGGCGGCCGGCTGCTATGCCGAGCACCTGGCGGCGCCGGCCAGCCAGATCGCCCTCAAGCCGCAGCAAATGCCGTTCAGTGAAGGGGCGGGGCTTGGCCTTGCCGGGCTGACCGCCTGGCAGGCACTGTTCGACAAGGGCCAGCTCGGTGCCGGACAGCGCGTGCTGGTACTGGCCGCTGCCGGCGGTGTGGGGCACCTTGCGGTACAGCTGGCCAAAGCGGCCGGCGCCCAGGTGACGGGCTCCGCTTCGGCGGCGAATCACGCCTATCTCAAGTCCCTGGGCTGCGATGCGGTGATCGATTACCAGACAGAGGACCTCAGCACCGTGGCGCAGGATATGGATCTGGTGCTTGATGGCATGGGCGGGGATGTTGGCATCCATGCGCTGGCGTGCCTGAAACCGGGCGGGCGCCTGGTCACACTGCCATCGGTCACCACCGATGCCGTGGTACGCGCCGCCGAAGCGGCCGGTGTTCAGGCCTGCGGCATCCGGGTGGAACCCAATGGTGCCCAGCTGGCGGAACTGGCCAAGCGCTATGCCCAGGGCAGCCTGAAGCTGACCCTGGCGGCCGAAGTGCCGCTGGCTGAAGCACGCAGCGCCCACCAGCAGAGCGCCGGTGGGCACGTGCGCGGCAAGCTGGTGCTGACGATCTGAAAGCCGCCGTTACTGCGCCAGCGCATCAGCGGCCACGCCGCCACTGCACTCATATTGCTGCTGGCGCATCAACAGGCGACAGCCGTCGCCCCGGATATTGCCATCCCAGCAGGCGTACTTGGCCCAGGCCTTGTCGTCCTCGGTGGGTTTGAGCCGGTAGGCCGGTACCCCGTCGCAGAAACCCGGGGTGGGTGCCGCTTCGGCCAGGCAGGCCTTGAGGTAGTAATCGTGCTGCAGGGTGCAGTCGAACCCGGTGCAACCGTTGAAGTTTTCCAGCGTCCGGGTCAGGCAGGCCTGCTGGTCGTGCTGCTGGCCAAACAGCCTGCCCTCGGCCTGAAAACTGACCCGCGCACCGCTCTGGCGATCATTGAACTGCTCCAGCCACAGAGGCCCGCGCAGCCAGATCCAGAGACCCAGCACCAGCGTAATGAGGCCAAGCCCGCAAAGGACTTTGCTGCGTGATTTCATCGTCAATCCGGTATTTCAGAAGGTAGAAAGGGCTTCAGCGGCGCCGGACATAGAGGCCGCCAAGGCACAAAAACAAACCCAGGGTGGACAGCAGCATGCCGCCATTCACCAACAGCGGGTTGCGCACGCTAAAGGGGACAAAGGCATGGTTGCCCACCGGATCACAGGCCTCGGCGGCATAGTCGAAGGACCCGCCGGCATCGAGGCAGGCATCAATCAGTGACTGCTCCATCATGTAGCCTGTCATCATGCCAAGTGCAGGCACCAGCAGCAGTAAAAGGCCGAGTCTGAGCATCAGTCCTGGTCACTGATGCCGATATTGCTGAAACCTTCATTGCGACCCAGTTCGCGCAACTGCTTCACCAGCGCGGGGTTGAAGGGACCATCGGCTTCCAGCAGCTCCAGCGCGGTATCCACAAAGGCTTCTTCCTGCAACATCATGTCGTGGGTATTGATAAAGCGCACCAGCTCTTCATCGGACATCTGGTCGTTGCCCTCGGTGACCTCGATATAGGATGCCACGCACTCGCGGGACAGGTTCGCCACCGCCACGGCTTCGCTGGCATCGTTGTCCAGGATAACGCTCAGGGTGGAGAACAGTGCCAGCACCGAGTCCAGCGCCGGCGATGCGCCGTACATGTCGAAGGCATCCAGGTCCGGCATGTTGCCTTCGACCTTGTCGAGCTGTACCTCGAAGTTCATCTTGGCGCCGCTGTTGGACAGCTGATCCCAGACACCATTGAGGATCTGGCGCAGCTGCTGGGCATCGCCAAACTCCACCAGCCGCGAAAACAGCGCGAAGTTCGGAAACATGCGCTCGGACAGGGTCGCGCAGAAAGCCGTCAACCGGACCTGCTCCAGTTCTGACAGGCGTGCTTCTATATCCAATTGATCACTCATTGATCTCTCCGCAGGTCGGAACAGTTTCGTAGGCCCTATTGTAAGGGTTTTACAGCAATTTGCAGTACGCGAAGTCATGACGACCCCGCCTGTTGCGGTTATATTAGTAACTCCTCGAATTGACTCGCGGTTATAACAAAAATGTCCTCATTCTCGTCGATCAATCGACTGGTCCAGTGGCTGGATTGTTTCAGCGAATGGAGCGGCCGCATTATCTCCTGGCTGACACTGTTCATGGTACTAACCACCTTTGTGGTGGTGGTCATGCGCTACCTGTTCAATGTCGGCAATATCGCCGTGCAGGAATCGGTCATCTACATGCACAGCTTCGTCTTCCTGCTGGGCGCCGCCTACACCCTCAAGCACGATGGTCATGTACGGGTGGATATTTTTTACCGGCCGCTGGGCGAACGCGGCAAGGCCTGGATCAACCTGTTCGGCACCCTGGCGCTGCTGCTGCCGGTGTCCATCTTCATCCTGGTGATCTCCTGGGATTATGTCGCCACCTCCTGGGGCCAGATGGAAGGCTCCCAGGAAGCCGGCGGCATCCCCTATCGCTACCTGCTCAAATCCACCCTGATCCTGATGCCCGTCATGATGATCATGCAGGGCATCGCCGACCTTGGCCGCTGCCTGCTGGTACTCTGTGGACACGGACACCTGCTGCCATCTGACGAGGAACACGGTCTATGAGCGAACTTCTTCCCCTGTTCCTGTTTGCCGGCGCCATTATCGTGCTGCTGCTCGGGTATTCTGTGGCCTTCTCCCTCGCCGGTACCGGCCTGCTGTTTGCGGCCATCGGTGCCTGGACCGGCCACTTCGATGTCGTATTCCTCGAGGCCATTCCCAACCGCCTGTTCGGCATCATGAACAACGAGGTCCTGATTGCCGTACCGCTGTTCGTGTTCATGGGGGTCATGCTGGAGAAATCCCGCATTGCCGAGGAGCTGCTGGATGCCATGGCATTGATGTTCGGCCCCATGCGGGCGGGGCTTGGCATTTCCGTCACCCTGGTGGGCATGCTGCTGGCCGCCAGTACCGGTATCGTCGGCGCGACCGTGGTTACCATGGGACTGCTGTCGCTGCCCACCATGCTGCGCCGTGGCTATGACCCCAAGGTTGCCACCGGCATCATCTGCGCCTCCGGTACCCTCGGGCAGATCATCCCGCCCTCCATCGTGCTGGTACTGCTGGGGGACGTTATTTCTTCCGCCTACCAGCAGGCCCAGATCGACCAGGGCCTGTTTTCCCCCGAAACCGTTACGGTGGGTGACCTGTTCCTGGGCGCCCTGATTCCCGGCCTGATCCTGGTAGTCGCCTATATCCTCTACCTGCTGTTCAAGGCCGTGACCGACCCCAGGAGCGTGCCGGCCATTCCCCAGTCCGAACGCGATGCGGTGGATGATCTCGCCGCCCGCGTGCTGAAGGCACTGGTTCCTCCCATTCTGCTGATCGGCCTGGTGCTGGGCTCCATTCTGGGGGGCTTTGCCACACCCACCGAAGCCGCCTCGGTCGGTGCGGTCGGGGCCATTGCGCTCAGCATGATGCGCGGCAATTTCAACCTGCCCGTGCTCAAGCAGGTGATGAAGTCCACCACCGAGGTCAGCTCAATGGTGTTCATCATCCTGGTCGGCGCGTCCATCTTCTCACTGGTGTTCCGGGGCTACGGCGGTGATGACCTGGTACGGGACTTCCTCACGGACCTGCCCGGCGGCGTGTTCGGCGCCATGGCCATCGTCATGCTGGTGATTTTCCTGCTCGGCTTCTTTCTCGACTTTATCGAGATTACCTTTGTGGTCGTGCCCATCGTCGCACCCATTCTGCTGACCATGGGGCTGGACCCGGTATGGCTGGGCATCATGATCGCCATCAACCTGCAGACGTCCTTCCTGACGCCGCCCTTTGGCTTCGCGCTCTTTTACCTGCGAGGCGTGGCGCCGGAGTCGGTCTCGACCATGCAGATCTACCGCGGCGTAATACCATTTATTCTGATCCAGCTGGTGATACTCAGCCTGCTGGCCTACTGGCCGGCGCTCGCCACCTGGCTGCCGGAAGCGGTGTACGGCTAGACCGCAGCAGCAGGCAGCCACAAAAAAAGGGGCCGGCGAATGCCGGCCCCTTTTTTATCTTCGCCCTGTATCAGAGCGAGCGGGCGTTCAGGTATGCCTGCTCGGAAACGGCGTGCCATTTCTTCGCCTGGTCACGGAATTTCACAAAGGAATCGAACACCTTCTTGGTGATCTCGTCCTGTGCGGCTTCTTCTGCAATCACTTCGTCGGACAGGTCACGCAGCTTCTTCAGCACGTCGTCCGGGAAGCGGCGCAGATCCACGTTCTGCTCGTTGACCAGCTGCTCCAGCGCCTGGTTGTTCTTGGCAGTGAAGTCCGCCAGCATGTCCTGGTTGGCGATACGGATGGCCGTGCGCACGATCAGCTGAAGTTCTTCTGGCAGCGCTTCCAGCGCTTCCTTGTTGATCATGCACTCAAGCGTGGTGCCCGGCTCATGCCAGCCCGGGTAGTAGTAGAACTTGGCGGCCTTGTGCAGACCAAAGGCCTGGTCGTTATAGGGGCCGACCCACTCGGTCGCGTCGATGGCACCGGACTGCAGTGACGGGAAGATTTCGCCACCCGGCAACAGTACCGGCGTACCGCCGGCGCGCTTGAGCACTTCGCCACCCAGGCCCGGAATACGCATTTTCAGGCCTTCAAGGTCGCTGACGCTGTTGATTTCCTTGTTGAACCAGCCGCCCATCTGCACACCCGTGTTACCGGCCGCGCCCGGCACCAGGCCGAAGGGAGCGTACACTTCTTCCCACAGTTCCATGCCGCCGCCGTGGTACAGCCAGGAGTTCATTTCCTGTGCAGTCAGGCCGAAGGGCACCGCCGCGAAAAACTGTGCCGCGCTGCTTTTGCCTTTCCAGTAGTAGGAAGCGCCATGACCCAGCTGCGCCGTACCGCGGGAAACGGCGTCGAATACTTCCAGAGCGCCAACCAGTTCGCCGGCACCGTATACCTTGACCTCGATTCGCCCATTGGAGAGCTGGCCGATCAGCTCCGCCAGATAGTTTGCACCGGTTCCCAGCCCCGGAAAGTTTTTCGGCCAGGTCGTGACCATTTTCCACTTGTGTTCCGGTGCCGCCTGCGCGACCCCTGATACCAGAGTGCCCGCTGCCAGAGTAGCCGCACCCGCTCCTTGTAGGAATTGACGACGTTTCACAGAGCCTTCCCCGCTGTTTGCATTATTCGGATTTTTTATTTGCAATTCAAAAAGGTAGCACGCACCTGCAGAAGCTGCAACGCGCTTTTAATCAGCCCCACGGGCGCGATTGATGCGACCTGCCAGCGCAGTTAGATAGGCTCCCCGTCATATTCATTGCTATAATTGCCGCCTTGCCAAGTACTTGTTCGAAAAGAGAAAAGCCTTGCACCCCCTCAATCTTCTGAAAAAGATCGCAGATGCACACCCCAAGCTGCGCAAGTCCGAGCAGAAGGTTGCGGATTTCGTGCTGGCGAAGCCCAGCGATGTCATCCACATGCGCATCGTCGATCTCGCCGCCCAGGCCAGTGTCAGCGAGCCGACGGTGGTGCGATTTTGCCGGGCACTCAACTACGACGGTTTCCAGGACTTCAAGCTGACGCTGGCCCAGGGCCTGGCCAGCAACCCCAGCTTTGAGCAGTTCGCGCTGAACTCGACCGATACGGTGCACGAGTTCAAGCAGAAAATTTTCGACTCGATGATCGGCAACCTGATCAATATCCGCGAAGACCTGGACTCCGAAACCCTCGAAAACGCCATCGATGCCCTGGTGAACGCGCCCAGGGTGGAGATCTACGGGTTTGGCGCCTCGGCACCGGTGTGCATGGATGCGCAGCACAAGCTGCATCGCCTGAAAATCCTGGCGGCGGCCTATTCCGACCCCCACATGCAGACCATCTCGGCCGTTACCCTGCGCGCAGGTGATGTGGTGATTGCCGTGTCCCAGACTGGCCGAACCAAGGACCTGCTGCACAGCGTGCGGCTGGTACGCGACACCGGTGCCACCGTCATCACCCTGTGCCCGGGTAACACGCCGCTGGCGGACCTGGCCACCATTGCCATCCATACCGACCTTGAAGAAGACAAGGATCTGAGCGCCCTGATGTCATCCCGCGTCATGCACCTGGTGGTGATCGATGTGCTGGCAGTCGGCGTGGCAATGAAGCTGGGGCCGGCTCTGCACGAGCATCTCAAAACCATCAAGCGCAGCCTTCGCAGCCTGCGCGTAAACGACAAACGCCCCGCCTCATCCAGCCCTGAAGACTGACATAAGCCTGTAACAGCGGCCCATTACCCTGCCTGCACTGTTTGAAAAACAGTCAAAGTTGAGATAAAACAGAATAACCCGTAACGATTCCCGTGATGGAATGCGGTAGCGCACCCTGGGGGTCGTGTTTGAGGCAGTCTCTGGGTCAGTGGCCGACATCAGGCGCGTCACCGGCAGATACAGAGACTCGAGCGACGAGGAGCTGTCATTATGCTGATACGCAAAGAGCAGGATCTAAACGCCATTCAAACCGAAGTGTTCGACATTCTGATCGGATACAACGACGAAGAAAAGCAGGCACTGAAGAAACGCGCATCACGCCGGGCACTGGAGGCCAGACGAGCCATCGAGCGGCATATGGAGGAACGCAACCTGACACGCCACGTCGACACCGACGCCTGGCTTGACGAAGCTTGAGCCCGCCCCTCTTTCCATCAAGACCCCGAGCCCTGCAACCGCAGGGCTCGTTCGTTTTGAGCCTTTAATCAAGGTCCAAGGTGGAAGGTGCAAGGTGCAAGGTGAAACCCCTTTAGACTTTGCCTTGTCCCGCATCACTTGCGTCTTACGGTTCTGGATAGATCACATTCAGCGGCACTGAGCGGCCACCTTCCACCACCATCGCCGCATGTTCGCGCCGCAGCAGCCGAGGCTCGGAAACACCACAGCTGTGGGCGATCAGTTCAACCTCGTGCACCAGGTTGTCATGGTAATGGCGCACCCGCTCGGCCTTGTCGGCGGGTACCAGGCCGCGCTGCAGGTCCGGGTCGTGGGTTGTCACGCCAGTGGGGCAGGTATTGCGGTTGCACTGCATGGCCTGAATGCAGCCGAGTGAGAACATGAACCCCCGGGCGCTGACCACGAAGTCCGCCCCCATGCACAGTGCCGCAGCCACGTCCGTGGGATTGATCAGCTTGCCGGACGCCACCAGCCGGATGCGTTCGCGCAGGCCATGCTCCAGCAGCTTGTTCACCAGCACCGGCAGGCTTTCGCGCAACGGCAGACCAACGCTGTCCATCAGCGGCATGGGCGCGGCGCCCGTGCCGCCGTCGGAGCTGTCCAGGGTAATGAAGTCCGGTGCCGACTCGATGCCCCGGGCATGGATGCTCAGGCAGAAGTCCTCCAGCCAGTGCGCCGACCCCAGTACCAGCTTGATGCCACAGGGCTTGCCGGTGACGCTACGTACATGGCCGATCATCTCCAGCAGGTCGTCGATGGAGTCGATTTCCGGATGACGATTGGGGCTGATGGAGGCATGGCCCTCGGGGATACCGCGAATGCTGGCCACTTCCGCGCTGACCTTTTCCGCCGGCAGCATGCCACCCTTGCCAGGCTTGGCCCCCTGGGAAAGCTTGATTTCAAACATCCGCACCTGGCGAATCTCGGCTTTCTCGCGCAGCTTGTCGTCAGACAGCAGGCCCTCGGCATCGCGCACACCGTACTTGGCGGTACCGATCTGGCACACCAGGTCGCAGCCGCCTTCCAGGTGATAGGGCGCAATGCCGCCTTCGCCGGTATTCATCCAGCAGCCGGCCAGCTGGGCACCGCGGGACAGCGCCTGCACCGCAGGCCTGGACAGGGCGCCGTAGCTCATGCCCGAGACGTTGAACCAGGACGGCGCATCGTAGGGCTCCCTGCAGTAAGGGCCGATGCGCATCGATACCGAGCGGGTGCTCTCCTCGGACAGCTTGGGAAAGGGGCAATTCAGAAAGTAGTAGGTGCCGGGAGTCCGCAGGTCGCGGGTCGAGCCGAAGGCCACGGTGTTGTCGAGATTCTTCGCCGCCCGGTACACCCAGGAGCGCTGCGCACGGTTAAAGGGCATTTCCTCCCGGTCCATGGCGAAGAAGTACTGGCGGAAAAATTCACCCAGGTGCTCGAACAGGTAGCGAAAGCGGCCCACCAGGGGGTAATTGCGGCGCAGACTGTGCCGGGTTTGGTGCTTGTCGATCTGGTAATAGGCCAGCGCCGCTACCGCAAGACCCGCCAGCACAACCAGTACCAGGATACCGATCACCGCGATGAAATTGATCGCAAAACTCGTCACCGCATCGTTCATGTACTGTCCCCCGCCAGATTAGGCCCCCTATCCTACCTTTGCGGCGCCAAAGCTCAATGATTCTGCGTGTCGGCATAACGACAGCGCTGACCCGCCCAACAAGCCATAACATGTTCAGCGACATTGTGGCATTTAGAGCGTTAAAACTGATGAATGGGGCATTTTGCTCACATCCGCGCGCTAAAACCGCACCAAACGCAACAAGCCCGCTGCCTTTGCAGGCAACGGGCCTGGGCTGTGCCTAACCGGCAGCCGGGGTCAGACCAGCTGCTTGAGGGCGATCTCGAACGCCGTGCTGGCGATGCCGGTACGTTCGCGGGACTGGCCGTGGGTCAGCGCCAGGGCGTTGCGCACCGTGGTGGTCACATCGCTGAAGATGGCTTCATCGCTGATCTCGACATCGCTGTTCATCAGGAAGGCGAACACCCGGGCCATGCCACAGTTGGCGATAAAGTCCGGCAGCACACTGACCCGGGAGTCCACGTACTCGTACACCGGGCCGTAGAAGATCTCGGGGTCATTGAAGGGGACGTTGGCGCCACAGGACACCACCTCCAGCCCCCGGTCGATCAGCCGGTCCAGCTGCTCGCGGGTGACCAGGCGGGATGCCGCGCAGGGCAGGAAGATTTCCGCCTCCATATCCCAGATCCGCGCCTGAACCTCCTCGAACGACAGCAGGCCTTCGGCCGCCAGCTGGTTGCCCTGCTTGTTGTGAAACAGCTCGCGTACCTGTTCGAACGACAGCCCCCCGGGCGCCAGCAGGCCACCGGCACGGTCGATGATGCCGACGATCTTTGCGCCCTGCTGTGCCAGGTAATAGGCAGCCGCGGAGCCGACATTGCCCCAGCCCTGCACAATGACGCGCTTGCCCTGCACATCCCCACCGTAGATGTTGTAGTAGTGGTGCACCGCCTCGGCCACGCCCCAGCCGGTGATCATGTCGGCGACGGTGTACTTGCGACCGTGGTCCGGCGTGTAACGGCTGTCTTCGATAATCTTGGCCACGCCCAGGCGCAGCTGGCCGACCTTCTGGATCTGCTCGCTGGTGCTGGGCTGGTAGTGGCCGTTGACCACACCTTCCTGCGGATGCCAGAGGCCGTAACTTTCGGTGATGGGGATGACTTCGTGCACTTCATCGACGTTAAGGTCACCGCCGGTGCCGTAATAATGCTTGAGCAGCGGTGCCACCGCCTTGTACCAGCGCTTGAGCACATCCAGCTTGCGCGGATCGGCCGGGTCGAAATCGATACCGGACTTGGCGCCGCCGATGGCCGGCCCCGATACCGAGAACTTTACTTCCATGGTCTTGGCCAGGGATTCCACCTCGTGGCGATCCAGTCCCTTGCGCATGCGGGTACCGCCCCCGGCGGCACCGCCGCGCAGGGAGTTGATCACCACCCAGCCCCTGGCCTCGGTTTGGGCATCGTGCCACTCGAAAACGATTTCCGGAGCCTTGTTTTCAAACGCCTGCAGTAACTTTTTCATCGTTGTGTACCTGTCTGGCCGGCACCGGCTGCGCCTGGCCTTAGCATCAAATGGGAAATCAGAGGTTGTAGAGGAACAGCACCACCAGCCCGACCGGCGTCAGGTAACGCAGCACGAACAGCCAGAGCCGGTGCGTGCGGCCCGCGCCGAGTTCGTCTTCGCTGGAGCACCGTTGCATGACCCAGCCGACAAAAACAGCGGTCAGCAGCGCCACCAGCGGCATCATCACGTTGGCGGTGAGGAAGTCGTACAGATCAAACAGCGTCTTGCCTTCGAAGCGCTCGAAGCTGTCCAGCGGCGTAAAGCCGGACCAGACGTTCAGCGACAGCACCGTGGTCAGCCCGACGGTCCAGGCCGCGAGCCCACCGGTGATGGCGGCCTTGCGCCGAGCCAGGCCCTGCTCTTCGAGCCACTTGACCACCGACTCCAGCATCGACAGCGCCGAGGTCCAGGCGGCAAACAGCAGCAGCACGAAGAACAGGGTGGCGAAGAAGCTGCCCCCCGGCATCTGACCAAAGGCCACCGGCAGGGTATTGAAGATCAGACCGGGACCGGCACCGGGTTCCAGGTCGTTGGCAAAGACGATGGGGAAGATCGCCAGGCCCGCCATCAGCGCCACTGCGGTATCCATCACCGCCACCAGCAGGGAGGTCCGCACGATGGAGACACCCTTGGGCAGGTAGGCGCCGTAAGCCATCATCGAACCGCTGGCCAGGCTAAGGGTAAAGAACGCATGACCGAGCGCCACCAGCACCGCCGCCGCCGTGAGGCTGGAGAAGTCCGGTTCAAACAGGAAACGCAGGGCGGTACCGAAATGGTCGGTGCTCATGCCAAAACCCACCAGCATGACCAGCAACAGCAGCAGCGCCGGCATCAGCCAGGTCACGGCCCTTTCCAGGCCCTGACGCACACCGCCCACGGAAACGAGCACCGCCAGCAGCATGAACAGGCTGTGCCAGAGCGTCAGCTCGACCGGCGACGCCAGCAGCTGGCCGAACATCTCGCCGGCGGCCGCGCCATCCACGCCCACCAGGTTGCCCTGCAGCGCATGGAAGATATAGGGAATGGTCCAGCCTGCGATCACGCTGTAAAACGACAGGATCAGGAAGGCCGCCAGGGTGGCCAGCCAGCCAAGGGCCTTCCAGTGCCGCGAGACCCCCTCCTGGCGGGCGATTTCGCGCATGCTGTTGATCGGGCTCTGGCGTCCGCGCCGGCCCAGCATGACTTCGGCAATCATGACCGGGATACCGATCACGGCGATGCAGGCCAGGTAGACCAGCACAAAGGCCCCGCCGCCGTTTTCACCGGTGATGTAGGGAAACTTCCAGATATTGCCCAGCCCCACGGCGGAGCCCGCCGCCGCCAGGATAAAGGCCAGTCGGGACGACCAGAAAGCCGGGGACGGCGTGGCGGCGCCGCTGGCCGAGGATGCGATTGTGGTTGAAGGCACGCTGTGCTCCTTGAAAACCTGTTTTTAGAATTGTTATACGTCCAGGCCGGCCCCGCCGGGGCCGGTCAGGTCAAGCCGACGGCAGCGCTCAGCCGTTGTCGACCGGCAGCACACCGCGACGAATCTGGTCTTCCTCGATGGATTCGAACAGGGCCTGGAAATTGCCCTCGCCAAAGCCCTCGTTGCCCTTGCGCTGAATAATCTCGAAAAAGATCGGCCCTATCACGGTATCGGTGAAAATCTGCAGCAGCAGGCCCTGGCCCTGGGTGGGCGCACCGTCGATCAGGATATGATCCCGGTGCAGCCGCGCCACGTCTTCGCCATGGCCCGGCAGGCGCTGATCGATACGCGCATAGTAGCTGTCCGGCGTGGTCAGGAAGCTGACACCGCCAGCGCGCAGGGTTTCAACGGTCTGGAAGATATCGCCGGTACCCAGTGCAATATGCTGGATGCCCTCGCCGTTGTAGTCATTGAGGAATTCCTCGATCTGGCTCTTGTCGTCGGTGGACTCGTTGATCGGAATGCGGATCTTGCCGCAGGGGCTGGTCAGGGCGCGGGACTTGAGCCCGGTCAGCTTGCCTTCGATATCGAAGTAGCGCACTTCGCGAAAGTTGAAATGCTGCTCGTAGAAGCCGGCCCACAGGTCCATGTTGCCCCGCGCCACGTTGTGGGTCAGGTGATCGATATAGGTAAGGCCAACACCCGCCGGGTGCTGATCGACGCCGGCAATGGGGCGGAAATCCACGTCATAGATGCTCTTTTCGCCGTAGCGATCCACCAGGTAGATCAACGAACCACCGATGCCTTCAATGGCCGGGATATGTAGCTCCATCGGGCCGGCCCCGGATTCCACGGCTTTGGCGCCACCGGCCACCAGCGCCTTGAGCGCGGCAGGCGCATCGGCCACCCGGAACGCCATGGCATTGGCGCTCGGGCCATGCTCACGGGCAAAGCTCTGGGCGCGGCTGTCGGGCTCGGCGTTGAGAATGAAATTGATGTCACCCTGGCGGAACAGGGTCACGTTCTTGCTGCGGTGCCGTGCGATGGCGACAAAACCCAGGCTTTCGAACAGGCGGGCCAGGGTTTCGGGGCTATCGGAGCAGTATTCGACGAACTCGAAACCGTCGGTTCCAAGCGGGTTGTCCCACAGGGCGTTGAGTGCGGCTGTTTGTGTCTGGGCCATTGTTATTGTCTCCATCCATACCGTTGCTGCTGGCAAGTGATCCGGCGCGATCCGGGTCGCGCCAGCTGATGGAGAAATAGCTTAAGGCAAAGGCCGCGCGTTTATTTTGCATATAACGCTTCCACGACTTAACGTTTACAGGATTCCCGCATAAAAAAGGATAAAAACGTGAGAAACACGCATTCCATCACACTGGACCGTCAGGACATCAAAATTCTCGAGGCGCTGCAGCGCAATGGCCGGCTCAGCAATGTGGAATTATCGGAGCTCGTGCACCTGTCCGCCTCCCAGTGCCAGCGCCGGCGTCAGAAGCTGGAAGAAACCGGCGTGGTGCGCAACTATATCGCCCAGCTGGACCCGGAAAAAATCGGCCTGGGCGTCATGGCGCTGGTCAGCGTCTCACTGGACAAGCACAGCGAGAAAATCGCCGAGGCATTTCGCACAGCCATTATCGAGTACCCCGAAGTGCTCGAGTGCTGGGGGGTGGCGGGTGATGCAGACTACATGCTGAAGATCGTTGCGCCGGACCTCAAAGCCTTCGCCGATGTCACCCTGCACCGCCTGCTGAACCTGCCGATGGTCTCCAACGTCAAGTCCAACCTGCTGCTGCAAACACTCAAGTCCACCACAGAGCTGCCGGTGCGCTGGTCAATCTGAACGGGCGCCGGGACGCAAAAAGGCCGGCAATCAATGCCGGCCTTTGGGTAACAGTGGCTGGCCAGAGGCGCCAGCCAGTACGCAGGATCAGAAATCCAGCCGCCCTTCCAGGATCAGTGCACGCCCGGGGCCCGGTACGCGCCCGACCGGGCTGACATCGGCACCACGGAAGTAGTAGTCCTCATCCAGCAGGTTGGTCGCGGCCACGGCCAGGTTCAACCTGTTGCCACTGCCCACCGCGAAATCGCGGCCGATACGTGCATTCACCAGGGTATAGGACGGCAGCTTGCCGGCATCGCCGTTGGCCGTTTCCGCCACGGTATTGGCGGCATCGCTGAAGCTGTCGCTGGCGTACTGAGCACTCAGGCTGGCCTGCCACTGCTGGTACTGGTAGCCGGCACGCAGGCTGAGATGATGCCTGGACGCGTTCGGCAGCTCGTTGCCGGCATTGGCGCCGTTGAGCTGCTCGGTATCCAGGTAGGTGTAGCCCAGCCCCAGGCTCAGGCGCTCGGTGGTCTGCCAGTCCGCTTCCAGCTCGATACCCTGGTGGCGGGTCTCGCCCAGGTTCTCGTAGCGATCTTCCGCCTTGTTGTACTGGATCTGATCGTCGTAATCGATACGGAACAGCGTGGCCGAGGTCGCCAGGGCCGGCAGCGCCTGCCAGCGGGCACCTAGCTCGTAGTTCCAGGCGGTTTCGTTGGCCACGTCCTCGGCCTTGGTGGCCTGGGCGATCTGTACCGGCACCAGGGAGCGCTGCGTGTTGGCAAACAGGAATACCGTATCGGTGGCCTGCAGCCCCAGGGTCAGGCCCGGCAGGACTTCATCGGCGTTATTGGTCGACGCGGTGGCGGCGAGTTCATCGACAAAGTCCATGCGCACATTCTCGTAGCGCAGGCCCGGTGTGACTTCCAGCCGGCCGTCCAGCAGGCTCAGCGTATCGCTGACATAGACCGCCACGGCGTTGGTTTCCAGATCCCACTTGCGCACCGAGGCATAGGTGCCGCTGGCCAGTTCTTCGCGGTTAACGTCGAAATCCACCTGCTCGGAAACATAGCGGGCACCCAGGGTCAGGGTGTGATCGCCCTGCTGCACGGTCAGCCGCGGCTCGGTACCCCAGACATTGAAGATACGCGGCGAATCGGCCACATGGCTGGCATCGGCTTCGGGATCGGCCCAGCTGCCGCCGCTGACCAGGTCCTGGCCGAAGAAGAAGGTGCGATCGGCGCGGTGGGCGAAGTTGCGCCACTGGAACTCGACATCGTCGCTGGGGCGCGCCGTCCAGGTCAGGGTCCCGCGCAGCATGTCAGCGGCATAGCCGTCATGGGGGCGCTGCGACTGGGTGCGGTCATCTGCATAGGCGCTCGGGCTCAGGGCACCGGGCAATTCGGCATCCACATCGTAGTACTGCAGCTGTGCGGCCAGTTCATTGACATCATCCACGAAGTACTCGGCATCGAGGATAAAGTTACTGACCTCGGTATCGGAATGATCGCGAAAGCCGTCGCCGCGCTGGATGTTGGCCTGGAACTGTAGCGCCAGGTCCTCGGTTGCAAAGCCGCCAATGCGGTAGTAGGTATCGCTGAAGACATTGCCGGTGTCTTCGGCAATCACCAGGCGCTGCTGCAGTGTCTGTTCGGTGTCGACCGGAATCGGCCGGGTGCGGAAGTTCATTACGCCGCCGACGTTGTTGGGACCGTAGTGCACCGCCGCACCGCCACGCACCACATCGATGGCATCGACGCTGGGCAGGGTAACCGGGAACAGCGAGACGCCGACGTTACTGTAGGGGCCGATGGCAATGGGATAGCCATCCACCAGCATCTGCAGGCGTTCGCTGCGCAGCGGGTTCAGGCCGCGCAGGCCGATATTGGGCAGAATGCCGGTGCCGGTCTCGTCCAGAATCTGGATGCCGGGGGCCGAGCGCAGCGCATCCTCGAGATTCAGGGCACCGCTTTGCTGCAGCGCTTCCTGATCCAGCAGCGTGCGGGAGCCGGGATACACCTTGATCTCTTCCTCGCCCGGGGCACCAATCCAGTCGCCCTGCACCGAGAGCGCGTCCAGCTCAACCGCCTCGTTAGCCCAGCCGACCTGGCTGGTAGCAAGGCTGACCAGACTGACCGCCACTACCAGCGGCTTTCTCAGAAGCCTGGGACGCACAAGCTGTGGTGCGCAAAACGACCGGGACATAGGGTTCTCCAATTGCGTTGTTCTTAAATCTAAATGATAAGTGTTCGCAATTGTAACTAGATTACAATTCTCATACAAGCGATGGATCAACGCCTAACACGCGCCCGGATTCACAAATTCACAAATTCACAAATTCACAAATTCACAAATTCACAAATTCACAAATTCACGAATCACGCATCACGCATCACGAAGCACGAAGCACGAATCACGAATCACGAAGCACAAATCACGCGCTTATCCGGCCTAACAGGTTGTTGATGCTACAGCAGCGGCCGCACCAGGGATGACACCGGCACGAACTGGGGCTTGCCGGTCAGCTCATCCGGTGCGACCCGGGCATGCACCCGAAACACATCGGCCAGCAGCGACTGGGTCAGTACCTCGGCGGGGGTCCCCTCCTGCTCCAGCCGGCCCGCACGCATGGCCACCAGGCGCTGACCAAACTGCGCCGCCTGGTTCAGGTCGTGCAGCGACATGATCACGGTCAGGCCCTGCTGACGATTGAGCTCGCTCAGCAGTTCCAGCACCTCCAGCTGGTGGCCGAGATCCAGGTAGGTGGTGGGCTCGTCCAGGATCAGGGTTCCCGCCTGCTGTGCCAGCGACAGCGCAATCCAGGCCCGCTGGCGCTCACCGCCGGACAGCGCCGACAGCGGCCGTGCCTCGAAGCCGGCCAGCCCCGTGACCCGGATCGCCCAGCGCACCATCTTGAAGTCCTGCTCTGTCGGCTGCCCCAGCAGGCGCTGATAGGGAAAACGGCCATAGCGCACCAGCTGCTCCACGGTCAGGCCGTCCGGCGCAACCGGGTGCTGCGGCAGCATGGCCACGCGCTGCGCCAGTTCACGCCGCCGCCAGCGGGCCAGCGGGCGGCCATCGAGCAGCACCTGCCCGTGCTGCGGTTTCAGCAGGCCGGCCAGGGCCCGCAGCAACGTGCTCTTGCCGCAGCCATTGGGGCCGATGAGACAATGAATCCGGCCGGCATCCACCGCCAGATCCAGCTGCGGCACGACAACCTTGTCGTCATAGCCCAGCGTCAGTTCCCGTGCCAATAACATCCAGCGTCCCTCCCAGGCCCGTGTTTCGACAAGCCGGCCAAGACCGCAGCAGCACACTCAAGCCGCAGCCGTTGGGACTTGATAAGGAGACAATGAATCCGGCCGGCATCCACCGCCAGATCCAGCTGCGGCACAACAACCTTGTCGTCATAGCCCAGCGTCAGTTCCCGTGCCAATAACATCCAGCGTCCCTCCCAGGCCCGTGTTTCGACAAGCCCGCCAGGACCGCAGCAGCACACTCAAGCCGCAGCCGTTGGGACTTGATAAGGAGACAATGAATCCGGCCGGCATCCACCGCCAGATCCAACTGCGGCACGACAACCTTGTCGTCATAGCCCAGCGTCAGTTCCCGTGCCAATAACATCCAGCGTCCCTCCCAGGCCCGTGTTTCGACAAGCCGGCCAGGACCGCAGCAGCACACTCAAGCCGCAGCCGTTGGGACTTGATAAGGAGACAATGAATCCGGCCGGCATCCACCGCCAGATCCAACTGCGGCACGACAACCTTGTCGTCATAGCCCAGCGTCAGTTCCCGTGCCAATAACATCCAATACACTCCTATGCCTGCCTGCGTGCCAGCAGATAGATAAAAAATGGTACCCCGAGCAGGGAGGTAATCACCCCGATGGGGATCTCCGCCGGCACCAGCAGCAAGCGTCCGAGCAGATCCGACAGCATCACCAGCAAGGCACCGAACAGGGGCCCCAGCAGCAGCTGCAGCCGCAGATCCGGGCCACAGCTAAGCCGTGCAATCTGCGCCACGATCAGGCCGACAAAGCCGACCGGCCCCACTACCCCGACGGCACTGGCGGCAAAGAGCACGGCCACCAGCAGCAGCGCGAAACGCCACAGCTCCACCCGCAAGCCCAGGCTGCTGGCGACATCGTCCCCCAGCTGCAGCAGGTTGGCGCCGGCCAGCAACGCCGGCAGCAGGCCCAGCGCCAGCAGCGTCCAGGGCAGCAGGGCCCAGAGGTGCGCCCAGTCGCGCCCAAACAGGCTGCCGGCCAGCCAGATCAGTACCGTTTCGGTATTCATGGAACCCCAGCCCGCCAGCACCCCGGTGGCCAGCGCACTCAGCACGCTGGCCACGGCAATGCCGCTCAGCACCAGGCGCACCGGCGTGACACCACGATTCCAGCCCAGCCGGTATACCGCCGCCGCCGCCAGAATTCCGCCGCCGCAACTGAGCAGCGGCAGCCAGTCCAGGCTGATCGACAGGGCCGAATAGGCACCGCTGCCCCCCCAGAAACGCTCCGCCAGCACAAAGGCCAGCACCGCGGCAAGACTCGCACCGGCATTGATGCCCAGCACGCCGGCATCCGCCAGGGGATTGCGCATCACCGCCTGCAGCAGGGAACCGGCAATGGCGAAGTGCATGCCCACCAAGCCCGCCAGCAGCACCCGCGGCAGGCGCAGGTTCCAGACGATATCGGTCGCCACTGCATCGCCCTCGCCGGTCAGGGCCTGCCATACCTGCAGCGGCGTCAGCGTCACCGCACCGTAGAGCAGGTTCAGCACCAGGGCGCCCCCCACAAGACCCAGCAACAACAGCGCGAGTCCCAGAAAACGCGGACACTCAAAGCGCTGCAGTTGCGCAGCCGGTGCACATTGCGCCTGTATCGACATTAAAAAACCCTCGTGCGGATCAGCCAGATAAACAGCGGGCCACCCTGCCGCGCCCTGAATAGTGCCGTAAACATGCCCAGCGTCAGTGCGGCCGGCGCGGCCTGCGTCTGTAGCCGCATCACAAAACCCTCGTGCGGATCAGCCAGATAAACCGTGGACTACCCAGCCGTGCCCTAAACATGCCCAGCATCTGTACCACCATCACAGCACCCTCGTGCGGATCAGCCAGATGAATAGCGGGCCACCCAGCAGCGCGGTAAACATGCCCAGTGGCAGTTCCGCCGGTGCGGCCAGCGTCCGTGCAACCAGGTCGCTCAATGTCACCAGCAGCGCACCCAGCAGCATGACGGCCGGCAGCGCCAGGCGCTGATTATTGCCCAGCAGCAGACGCACCAGGTGGGGCGCCACCAGCCCGACAAAGCCCACCGGGCCCGCCACTGCCACCGTGGCCGCGGTCAGTGCCACGGCAACGGCCACAAATCCCAGGCGCCAGAACAGTACACGGGCGCCCAGGCCCCGGGCGATTTCGTCATCGAGGCGCAACAGGTTCAGGTAACGGGAAAAGCCCATCACCAGGAAGAGACCACCACAGGCCCAGGGCAGTATCAGCTGCACATGGCTCCAGCCCCGCCCCAGCAGGCCACCGGCCAGCCAGAAGTAGAGCTGCTGCGCCTGGGCGCCGGAAAACAGCAAAAAAGCCGTGGCCAGGGCGCTGGCCAGGGCCGTGACCGCGATGCCGGCCAGTGCCAGGCGCAGGGGTGAAAAGCCCCCCTGCCCGGCCAGCACAAAGGTCAGTGCCGCCGCGCCAGCGCCGCCCAGCATACCGAGCCAGGGCAGCCAGATGGCACTCACCACGAACCCGACCTGGGCGACCACCACCGCCATGGAGGCGCCGGCCACCACGCCGGTCAGGCCCGGGGACGCCAGCGGATTACGGGTCACCGTCTGCATCACCCAGCCGGCAACCCCAAGGCTCGCACCCACCAGCAGGCCGGCCAGAAAACGCGGCAGGCGCAGCTCCCATACCAGGATCGCCGGTAGCCCGCTTTCAGTGCCCTGCAACAGGCGCCAGAGTGTTTGCAGTGGCACCGGCACGGCGCCGGCGGCCAGCGCCAGGGTCGCGGTAACGAGCAAGGCCAGCAGCAGCCCGACAAGCAGCCCCAGGCCCTTGAATTCAGCCCCGGGTACTCGACCACAGGCCCGCGCCGACAGGGTTCCGTTCAGCATGAGCAGGCGTCCTAGCGAAAGGGCCGGCTGGCCAGGGATGCGGGCAGCTCAGGCTGCGGGAAGCTGTCGGGATACAGGCGCCAGGCCATTTCCCGCAGGATCCATTCGCGGGCAACGGGGCCGCCGCCTTCCTTCCAGTGCAGGCCCACCTCATACACCCGCCCCTGCTGCACGGCCTTCAGATAGGGCCAGACCGGGTTGGCGGCATAGGCATGGCGGGTGCCGGAGGCAAACATGAAGATGACATCGGGGTTCAGCAGCAGCAGCTGTTCCAGGCTCAGCTGGTAGCCAAAGGGCACCGGCTGCCCGGGGGTGGGCGAGGGGCCGATGCTGTTGGTGGCGTTCAGGCGCTCCAGCAGGTCGGTACTCAGGAAGTGATCGTAATAGGCAAAGGGAGCCTCGCCACTGCCGGCCAGCAGGACCGCACTGAGTCCACCCGGGGCCCGGCGGCCATAGTCCTCCACCAGTGCCTCGAAGGCGGCATTCAGCGCCTGGCCCTCTGCCGCCTTGTCCAGCGCCGTGGCAATGCCCGCCACCGCCCTAAGGCTGTCATCGTAGCTGATCACATCGAAGGCATAGAAAGGCGCCAGGGCGCTCAGTTTCTGGGCGCTGGGCTCGGTGTAACGCCGAATCGCCAGAATCAGGTCGGGTTGCAGTGCGGACAGCTGCTCCAGGTTAGTGCTGGCGCGCTGCCCCAGGCTCGGCACGCCGTCCATCAGCGGGCCCAGGAAATCCGGCACCGGGCGATCACCAAAGGTCGAGGCGCCGGCCGGTGCAACACCCAGCGACACCAGGGTATCGGCGGCAAAGGTCGAGATGGCCACCACCTTCCCGGCTCCCGTCTGCGGCACGATTTCCAGCCCCCGGTCATCCGTCAAGGGGGCGGCAGCAGCCTGCAGGGCCGGCGGGAGGAACGCCAGAGAGCCCGCTACCATTAATGCCTTTAGTCCCTGAAATCGCATGAATTTGCCCCCCTGAAACGGATATATTGGCGGGCAGTCTAAAACAAACAATAATGATTTGCATTTAGATTATTATAGATACCTCCGTTGGTGTTATGTGAAAGATTGCCGGTAATCCCGCAGACGGCGAAACAGGATGCCGCGATCCTCTCCCAGCAAAAAGGTATCGACGCCCTGCTCGCGCCAGTGCTCGAACTGGCCGGGCACCCGCGGAATGGCACAGAACCGAAGCCCGGCCCGGCGGGTCTGTTGCGCCACACGGGCAATGGCCTGCTGGACCTGCGGGTGCTGGGCATCCGGCCCCACTCCCAGCGACAGCGCCAGGTCCAGGGCGCCTTCAAGAATCCAGTCCACCCCCGGCACCTGCACGATGGCATCCAGGTTCTCGACACCGGCACGGGATTCGATCATCAGTACCACCAGGGTCTCGGCATTGGCCCGTGCCAGGTAGTCCGCCAGCGGCAGGGTGCCGAACCCGGTGGTGCGCCCGCCGGTGACCCCGCGCTGTCCCTGGGGCTGATAGCGTGCCGCGGCGACCACCGCCCGGGCCTCGCTCGCATCATTGACCCGCGGCACCACGATACCCTGGGCGCCGGCATCCAGCGCGCGCCCAATGGCACCGGGATCGACACCCGGCACCCGTACCAGCGCGGCGATACCGGCGGACTCCGCCGCCCGGATCATGTGTTCGAGGGTTTCGGGATTGACGCTCAGGTGCTCCATATCAAGGACCACGAAGTCGTAACCGGCATACCCCAGCATCTCCACCAGCCAGGGGCTGGGCACCGAATTGAGCATGCCGCAGACGGCCTCGCCCGCCGCCAGCTTTTGTTTCAGGGGGTTCAACTGCAGCATCAGGCCGGCTCCGTCTCGTCGATATAGTGCATCAGCGGCGCCGGATGACGCAGAAACTGCTGATGGGAGATATTCCAGGCGTAGGCACCGGCCAGGCTGAACAGCAGCAGGTCACCGACCGCCAGCTCCGCCACCTCGACCTGGGACGCCAGCACATCCTTGGGCGTACAGAGCTGCCCGACCACCGTGACCTTCTGGCCCCGCAGCCGCTCGCCGCTGCCGCCGGGCAGGCGCCTGAACGGATGATCGTGCCCCTGGGCGGCGGGGGTACGAAAATGATGGGTGCCGCCACGACAGATGGCGAACCAGCTGCCGTGGTTGCGTTTGAGTTCCAGCACCTCCATCAGGTAATAGCCACAGGGTGCCGTCAGGTAGCGGCCGCACTCGAAGCGGATGCGAAAGGACGCCATCTGTTCCCGGGCGATCAGCCGGTGCAGGCCGGCGCTGAATTGCTCCCAGTCGAACTGGGACTCGGGCGCACGGTAGTTGATACCGATACCGCCGCCGACATTGATGTGGTCGATCTTGAGCCCGAACTGCTCGCGCCAGTGCCGTACCTGGCGGAAGTAGTCCGCCAGCAGGGCCAGGTGAGCGCCGGCGTCCTGCTGGTGCGACACCAGGTGAAAGTGAAAACCCCGCAGCTGCAGCTGCGGATGCGCCCGGATAAAGTCGATGCAGGCCGGCAACTCCACCGGGTCTATACCAAAGGGTGTCGGCTTGCCCCCCATGGTCAGGGTGGTCTGCGGCAGGCTGGGCAGGGCCAGGTTCATGCGCAGCAGTATGGCCTGCGTCCCCCCCTGGGCCTGGAGCAAGGCTGCCAGGCGGCGCAGTTCGGCCAGGCTTTCCACATGCACCAGCTCGACACGCTGCGCCAGCGCAAGCGTCAGCTCGGAATCGAGCTTGCCGGGGCCGCCAAAGATCAGCGGCACCTCGGGAAACTGCTGGCGCACCCAGTCGATCTCGCCGCCGGATGCCACTTCAAAACCGTGCAAATGCTGTTCGAGCACATCGAGTACCGGTCTTTCGGCGTTCGCCTTGACGGCATAGAACAGCTCGCAGTTGGCCGGCAGGGATGCCACCAGGGACTGCACATGGCGTCGCAGTGCTGGCAGGTCATAGATATAGGCGCAGACAGGATCGGCACTGTCCGCCTGCAGCCGGGCGGCGGCCTGCGCCACCGCATTGAATCGAAACTCCATGGATACTCCGGTTTGAGACTGCGATTAGAGGTTTGTCAGCGGGCTTTGCAGCGGCACGTATTCCGAGCAGCGGTCCGCCCGCTGCAGTACCCGGTTCAACAGGTTGGTCTTGTTGGGCCAGGCCTCCCCTCGCAGCAGCCGCGTGATCAGGTCTGCGGAAACGGCGTTGCCGTGGCGCTGCTGGTAGCACTCCAGGCTGAGCGCGAGCTCGCGCCAGAGTTGGCGCTCCAGCCCGGCGTCACCCCGGGCCAGGTAATACACCGCCTGGCTGAAGTTGTTGATAAACAGGCAATAGGCGACACGCTGCCAGCCTTTTTCGGCCCTGTACTCCACCGACTGCCGCACCCGGGGCGACAGCGACGCCAGCTGTTCCTGCGACCAGCGCCCCGTCACCAGCTTGGTGCCTTCCAGGTCGCGGATATAAAGCCGCGCCGGCAGCCCTTCCTGCAGCCCCACCACCACGTTCTGCAGATGCGGCTCGAACACCACCCCCAGCCGGCAGAGGGCAAACAGCATGGGATGCGCCAGCTGCTCCACGTAGGCGGCGAACCATTCCCTAGCAGCCTCGCCATAATCCTGCCCCTGGCGCCGGGCCCGCTGTTCCACCTGGTAGCGCACCTGAACATGGCCGCTGAGGCTGTCGCCAAAGAGGGCACCGGCCAGCAGCGGGGCCTCTCCCTCTGGCCAGCACGGGCTGCTGCGCAGAATCACCCCAAAGGCTTCCTGCAACTCGATGCGCTGCGCCTCTGGCTGGTCCTGAAAGTCCAGGCTGACAAACGCCGGCTCCGCCATCAGGCTCAGGGACGGGAAGGTCTCGGTCAGCTCACCGGCATGCCGTTCCAGCAGCTGGCAGAGCCCCACTGCACCCTCCAGCTCATACCAGGCATTCTTGCGCACGCAGTTGGTCAGGCGCACATGCAGTGAGCATTTCAGGAAAAAACCGGCACCGGGGCGGTACAGTGTGCGGACCGATGCCGTGGGATACCAGGGCTCCCCCGCCGGCCCCAGGTCGATCAGGCGGCCGCTGGCCAGCGCGGCCTGCACCGGCGCCAGCGAGCGGATATGGCCCGCCTGCCAGGGATGCACCGGCAGCACCCGGTAGCCCGCCGGGACCTCGAACGCCGGCAGCTCACCGGCGAGCAGGTCGATCGCCTCGCCAGCCAGCAACGAGCGCTGCTTCAGGTCTTCCCCGCGCACGGCGAAATAGTGCAGCCTGAAATCCGCGCCCACTTCCGGCGAATAGCGACGGATGGCCTCCAGGCTGATGCCCTGCCGGCTCTTGGGTGTCGGATGAAAGGCGTGTCCAAAGGTCAGTGCCTGTTCGGATCTCAGGTAGGCCTCAGCCCCCAGCCCCCAGTCGTGATCCCGCGCCCCCAGGGCAATAAACTCCGCCATGACCCCCACGCTGTTTTCGATCTGCTGCATCAGCTCGACATTGATCGGGCTGCCGTACAGCTGCGCCAGCTCGGCCAGCAGCAGGCGGCTCAGGCGCGGCCAGTCGAGCTCCTGCCAGGACCGGCCAAAGCCGCCGCCATAGGGCGCGGAAATATAATCGTAATTCAGCGTCACAGACGGCAGCGCCACGGCAACCAGGATCCGCACCTGCGTCCGCGCCAGGCGGATCTCGAGAATATGACCGTGCTGTAGCCGCTGCGAATGCTTCAGAGCCAGCGGCCAGCCCCGGTGCCCGAAGGGCGTATCCAGCTGCAGCAGGCCGGCGGGGGCCGCCACCTCGCGGCAGTAACAGTTCAGCAGCGCGGCCATGGAGCGGGTGCCAGCCAGATCCTGCTGGTGCTGGGCGCGGTAGGCGAGCGCCGAAGATTGTGCAGACATGTCAGTTCCTTTCAGCGTGAATAAAGCAGTGTTTACGAAAGCCGCACTGCAGCAGCAGGCAGAGCGACAGCAGTACCAGGGCCGCGGCCAGCAGCGGGCTGCTGAGGCCAAGGATGCCGCTCAGGGCGCCGGCGCAGAGGCCCGCCGCCACCCCGGCCCACTTGGCCGCCGCGTCCAGGCGCCCGAACAGCCCGCCGGCCCGCCGACCACTGCAGGCGCTCATGAGGCGGTGCAGCGCAACGAAACAGGCCGTCATGGCCAGCCCCATCAGCAGCCGCAGCATGATCAGCGCCACCAGGCTGTCGGTGAGGTACTGGCCCCAGTAGCTGAGCGCCAGCACGGCAAAGGCAAGCTGCAGGCAGCGTAACGCCGGCCAGCGGTGCAGCAAGGTGCCCAGGCTGTGGTTCAGCAGCAGGTAGACCAGGTGTGGCAGGCTGAACAGCCAGGCGACCGCAACGGCCCCCAGGGCCGCAAAGCGCAGCTGCATGTCGGCAATGAAATAGGGGAAACCGATCACACAGGCGAAGGAAAAGCCGAACTGCAGCGCGAACAGCACCCCCCGGGACACCGGCTCCCGATCCCCGGCTGCCGCCCTGCCCGGGGTGTCGGAGCGCGCAGGCGCAGGCACCGCCGGCAGCGCCAGCAGCATCACCAGCGCCGCCAGCAAGGGCAGCCAGGCCAGGTAGCCATAGAGTTGCAGCGGCGCCACAAAGCCGATCAGCCAGCCAAACAGCACCGGGGCCACCACCAGGGCGGCGCGGGCGGAACCCTGCATCCAGTTGAGTGACTGGGCCAGGCCCGCCCCTTGCACCAGCGATGCCAGGTAAGCGCTGGAGGCGGCAAACGTCCCCCCCAGCAACCCCTGCACCACCAGCGCCAGGGCGAAGAACAGCGGTGAGGGCGCCAGCGCCGCCAGCATAAATCCCAGCGCCAGCCCGAGCTGGGCCCGCAGCAGGGAGCGCCGCGCGCCATAGCGGTCGGCAAAGCGTCCCCACCAGGGCGCCGCCAGGGCGGTGCACAGCGTCGGCAGCACATAGAACCAGCCCACCAGATGGGTCTGGCTGGAGTCGAAACTCTGCAGCAGTATCATCGCGAAGAAGGGCGGCATGCCCAGCGCCGCCAGGGCCGCGGTAAAATGACACAGCATCACAACCGCAATATTGCGGCGTTCGGAACCGGTCATGACCGCGTTCACGGCGCCTCCCGGAGGAAGTTGGGCGCACTCTTGCCATAAAACTTGTTGATGTCCGCCGCACCGGAGCGCGCCTTGCTTTGCAGGGTGCCGGCGGTCAGCAGGTATTTGGCATAGAGATGCTCGTCTTCCAGCAGCAGCGCGCGCAGTCCGCTGGCATCCTCGCCGGGCAGTGCCGCCAGGCTGGCCTCCAGCGCCTGGCGCAGCAGGCCATAGAGCGCGCCGCGCTCGCCGTGACCGCGCTCAGCCATGCCCTCGATCAGCGGCGCCAGGTTGAGCTGCAGGCAAATGGTGGTGAACATCTGCCCCAGTGCCAGCGCATCCTGGCTCCAGATGCGCAGGTCCTGCAGCCCCTCGACATGGCGGTACAGCTCCGGCCAGCGTGCGGCCAGCTGCTGGCGGTCGATACGCGGGGCATCGTTGTCCTTGAGCAGCAGCCGCATGCGGCCTGCCCCCGGGCCGAACAGCAGCATCGAGTTCTGCTGGTTCGACTCCAGCGCGATGCCGTAGCGCAGCCAGAGCGTCACGTGCACCGCGAAGGTCAGCTCCAGGTAGTGGCGCAGGAATGCCAGCGTATCGCCCTGGTAAAAGCGCGCACTCAGCTCTTCGAACACCCGCTCCCCGGTCGGCGTGACCGCCAGCAGCCCGGCCACCGACACCAGGGTGCCCTCCCTCGCCTCCTGCGGATAGCGCCGCTGGATGTAGCCCAGAAAGCTCTGGCCATCGACATGGGCACCGCGGCTTTCATCGGTCAGCAGCAGGCGCCCGCGCAGCCGCTCGTCCTGTCGGGCGAGGGCTCCCAGCAGGGTCTGCACCCGCTGACCGTCATCGATGGTACTGGGCTTTACGGTGCGGATATTGCGGCTGCCGAGCGTGCGGATGGTCAGCGGCAGCTTGATATGGGTATCGGGGCGCTCCAGCAGCACCAGGCTGCGGACCGACAGCGTAGGCACCACCTCGACACAGGCCTGGGGTGCCCGGATGACCTGCTGTTCCAGGCCGGTTTCGTGCAGCAGCCGCGTCAGCGTTTCGCCCCACAGAAACGGATGCACCGGCACCAGGCGGTAATCCGGCGCCAGCGACGCGCTCAGCCCGACGCGGGCAAAACCCGGTTTCCAGTCCGGCTCATCCGGCTGGTTTGCCGTATAGAGCGAGCGCGGCACCGCGAGCCAGCGCAGCGCGAAACGGGGCTGGAATTCCGGCGCATAGCGCTCAAGATCCGCGACACTGAAGCCGGCCTTGGCGCGGGCGGTCGGGTAATAAGGGTGGTCGAGGTAGGACGCCAGCCGGTCGTAGTGCAAAAAACGCCGCGTCCAGCCCGGCAGCTCGTGCAGCCCGGTGCTGCGGCCTTCCAGGCACTGTTCAAAGTAGGCCTGCTGCGCCTGCTTGCAGCACCGGCCCTGCTCCACGGCAGCGCGGCATTCAGCGGCGAAGTCCTCATAATGGGCCCGCTCGGTGGCCGCCAGACCGCTCGAGAGCCACGCCAGCAGCGCATCGCAATCGGCCAGCCGCCGGCACTCGCCCGTGCCCGCGGGCTGCGCGATAACCGGGCCCGCACGGTAGCGCCAGGGCTGCATAAAGCGGCTGGCCTGCACCGGTATCCAGAGCCTGCCGGCGGCCAGGTGCTCCAGCAGCCACCAGTCGCCGCCATCATCCGCGGCCTCCAGGCCCTCGAGCTCCGCGGACCCGGCGGCCAGCCGGCGCCCACGGCGGGCCATCTGCTGCACGTCCTCGCGCAGCAGCGTGTCCAGCACCCGGGCCAGGATGTAATCCGAGGCCTCATCCATGAAGCTGCTCATGCTTCCATCCCCCAGTTCAGCCCGGCCATGGCGCCCGAAACCCGCGCCTGCAGCTGAGCCTCGCAGCGGCCGGCGGCCCGGATCACGCCCAGGTAATCCTTGTTGGAATAACTCAGCTCCAGCTGGTCGCCGGCCCGGCGCAGCGGCCTGAATTCGACGAAGCCTTCGGCCCAGTCCTCGCGAAATGCCGTCGGCGCCAGCGTCAGGCGCCCGGCCTGCGTCGCCCGGACATACTGGATCAGCAACTGCACATCAGGCCGCGCCAGCGCTGGCAGGGGCTGCCCCATATGCAGCTGCAGCAGGGTGCGAAACAGGGGGAAATCGAGCGTCTGCTCCAGCAGAAACTCGCGACCGTCGCCGATGGTGCGGTAATTGATTTCGATCAGCCGCGGGCCCCTCGCCGTCTGCACGAACTCGGTATGGCAGGAGCCGAAACCCACGCCGAAATCGCGGATCAGCCGGACCACCTGCTGCAGATCGGCATCGTCGATATCCAGCCCCCAGCGCGCCGATAGCTCGATAAAGTGCGGTGGCTCGGACAGCTCGACCCTGAACCCGCCCAGCACCTCCAGCCGTTCGCCATCGCCGAGCGTTTCCAGCGTGTAGAGGGGCCCCTCGATATATTCCTCGATCAGCAAGGGCTGCCCCGGCTGGCGCGCCCAGAGCTGCTGGCAGCATGTCGCGAGCTCTGCCGCCGAGCGCGCCAGGCTCACATCCAGGCTCGCCACCCCTTCGCGCGGCTTGACCACACAGGGATAGGGACAATCCGCCAGCAGCGGTTCCAGCTGCGATGCGCCGGTCACCAGGCGATACCAGAAGGGCTCTGCACCCAGGGATGCCAGGTGCTGACGCATCGCCGCCTTGTTCTTGGCGCGGTAGCACACCCGCCAGTCCTTGCCCGGCAGGCCGAAGTACCCGGCCACCAGCGCGGTGGAGGTTTGCAGATGATCGCTGTGGGAGAAAACGGCCAGCGGTGCAATGCCCGCCTCCTGCAGGGTCTCGATCACCGCCACCGGGTTAAACACATCGCACGCCAGGATGGCGTCGGGATAGGCTTCGCGCCCCTCCTCGGCGAAATGCGCTCGCTGCTCCGGGGCCAGGTCGGTAACGATGATGGGCGAAAGCCCCAGCTCCCGGGCGGCGGGCAAAAAGCCCTCGTTGAGCACTTGCGTGACGACATGGGCGATAAAGACGATCTGACCCGACATTCCTTGAGCTCCCTATTTTGTATTGTTGACTGGCATTGCGGCGATCGGCACGGGCCGGCGCAGGAGACGGAACCGGCAGAGGCACCCGAACTCCAGCCACAAATACTAAATACGAATCACTATCATTAGCAACATCATTTTAAACATTTGTTTGGATTGGTCGTTCGACAGGCAGCAGCCAGCACAAGCGCAAGCGGCAACACCAGGGAGAAAAGGCTTCGATGTCAGGAGAGGTTTCCGCTGGCCCGAGGGCGACACCGGCGCCGGTGACAGTGCCAGAAAAAAGTAACGGTTATCTGCAGATAGCGGCAAAAGGCTTCACAAAAGCCGACGTTGACCGCTGTTATCTAAAGACAGAGGCGGCCTCCGTTACGCCGGAACACTCACACCCGCAGCAGCAGGTGCTCGCGCTCCCAGGAACTGATCACCTTGTTGAAGGCTTCGTATTCCGCCAGCTTCACCGCTACATAGGCTCGGACGAAGCGCTCTCCCAGGATTGCCTGCAGCGGCTTGCAGTCCGACAGCAGCCGCAGTCCCTCCTCCAGGGTGCGGGCGATCTCGACCCGGCTGTTGGCGTCGTAGGCACTGCCCTGGCTGGGCGCCGAGGGTTGCAGCTGCTCCTTCAGTCCCAGGTAGCCGCAGGCCAGGGACAGGGCAATGGCCAGGTAGGGGTTGGCATCGGCGCCGGCAAAGCGGTTTTCGACCCGCGTCGATTCCGGGCTGCTGCTGGGCACCCGCAACCCGGTGGTGCGGTTGTCCAGCCCCCACTGCAGGTTGATGGGGGCGGCGATATCCGGCACGAAGCGGCGATACGAATTCACATTGGGCGCGAAGAAACTGATGGCCGCCGGCACGTATTTCTGCAAACCGCCGAGGTAGTGGTACAGCGCATCGCTCAGGCTGCCATCGGCCTGGGCGAAAATATTCTGCCCGCTGCGTACATCCAGCAGGCTCTGGTGAATATGCAGCGCACTGCCGGGCTCGTGCTCCATCGGCTTGGCCATGAAGGTGGCGTAGATATCGTGCTGCAACGCCGTTTCACGCAGGGTGCGCTTGAAGGTAAATACCTGGTCGGCCAGCAGCAGCGCATCGCCGTGCTTGAAGTTGATCTCCATCTGGCCGGCACCGGACTCGTGAATCAGGGTATCCACGTCCAGCTGCTGCGCCTGGCAATAGCGATAGAGGGTATCGATGATGGGGTCGAACTCGTTCACCGCATCGATACTGTAGGACTGGCGGGCACTCTCGGAACGGCCGGAACGCCCTACCGGCGCCTTGAGTTCGTAGTCCGGGTCCAGGTTGCGCTGTACCAGGTAAAACTCGACCTCCGGCGCCACCACCGGCGTGAGGCCTTCGGCTTCGTACAGTGCCAGCACCCGTCGCAGCACGCTGCGCGTGGCCAATGGATGCAGCTGCCCCTGGATGTCGTAGCAATCGTGGATCAGCTGCGCCGTGGGCTCCTTGGCCCAGGGGGCCAGGCGCAGGCTGGTCGGGTCCGGCCGCAGCACCATGTCCCGGTCCGCCGGGTCCACCAGCTCGTCATGTTCGCGCGACCAGTCGCCGGTGACCGTCTGGATCAGAATGCTTTCGGGCAGGCGGGCCGTCTGCTCGGCAATAAACTTGCGCGTGGGCAGAAACTTGCCGCGGGCATTGCCGGTCATGTCCGGCACCAGGCACTCTATCTCGCTGATACTGTGTTGCTGCAGAAACGTCTCGATCCTGTCCATCGCGCACCGTCCGGATAAGTGTCCATACCCGTTTCAGTGTATGACAAGTTTCTTTGCCCGGCGCTGTCAAAACACTTATCCATATCCATAGTATGCTGATACAAAAGACTTTTTCAGCCGTGCGGAGCCCCTATGCCCAGCAGTGGTTTTGACGCCTCCTACTATGCAGCCAGCGCCCGGGCCATGGCCCCCTGCGATACCCTGCAGGACGAACGGGAGGCCGATGTCTGCATCGTGGGGGCGGGCTACACCGGCCTGTCGGCGGCGCTGCACCTGCGCGAGCAGGGTTGCAGCGTGATAGTGCTGGAAGCGGATCGGCTGGCCGGGGGAGCCTCCGGGCGCAACGGCGGCCAGGTGTGCGTGGGCCTGAACCCCGGCCAGGCGGCGCTGGAGGCCTGGCTCGGCAGCGAGCATGCCCAGCAGCTGTGGGCGCTGTCGCTGGATGCGGTGGCGCTGGTCAAGGCGCTGATCGAGAGGCTACAGATCGACTGTGACCTCAAGCCCGGCATTCTACATGCGGCCTTCAAGCCTTCCCATGTCGAGGCCATGCAGCGCGAAGCCGAACATCTGCAGCACCACTACGGCTACGCGGGCGTGCGCTTCGTGACGGGCAGCGAGGTACGCGACATGCTCGATACCCGGCGCTATCACGGCGGCCAACTGTTCAGCGAAGCGGTGCACCTGCACCCGCTGAACTACGCCCTGGGCCTGGCCGCGGCGGCCCGGGCGAAGGGCGCGCAGCTGTTCGAACACAGCCGGGTGCTGGATTACCAGCACGGGCCAGGGGGCATCCGGGTCCGCACCGCCCGGGGCACGGTGCGGGCACAGACCCTGGTACTGGCCTGCAACGGCTACCTGGGGGCGCTGGAGCCGCGCATCGCCGACAGCATCATGCCCATCAACAACTTTATTCTGGCCACCGAACCGCTGGACCCGGAGCTCGCCCGGCGCCTGATCCGGGATGACCTAGCCGTGGCCGACTCCAAGTTCGTGGTGAATTATTTCCGCCTCAGCGCCGACCGGCGCCTGCTGTTCGGTGGTGGCGAAACCTACCGCCGCCATTTCCCCGGCGATATCAAAAGCCTGGTGCGCCGGCACCTGCTGCAGGTGTACCCGCAACTGGCAAACACCCGCATCGACCATGCCTGGGGCGGCACCCTGGCCATCACCCGCAACCGCATGCCGTTTTTCCGCCGTCTGGACAATAACCTCTATGTGGCCCAGGGCTACTCCGGCCACGGCATCGCCCTGGCAACGCTCGGCGGCAAGCTGATCAGCGATGCCATCGCCGGTTCGCCCGAAGGTTTTGACACCCTGGCCCGGGTCCCCACACCGGGCTTCCCCGGCGGCCCCCTGCTGCGCTGGCCGGCCCTGGTGGCCGGCATGCTGTATTACCAGCTGCGGGATAGGTTCAGCTGAGTTTCAATTGGTAGCCGTAGTTCTAATGCCAGATGGATAGGCTGGGTGAAGATCCGAAGGATCGTAATCCAACAGCGGGGTTTCACTGCTTTATTTCAACGCTGTCGAATTATTGGAGTGTCAGATACCCGTAGCGCTTTAATAAAGTCCACTACGAAAAAGGCCCGGCATTGCTACCGGGCCTTTTAGTGCTTCTAACCTGACGGACGTTTAGCTCGCCGCCTCACTCGTCCCGGTAGGCATCGATACTCGGGCAGGAGCAGATGAAGTTGCGATCGCCGTAGACATTGTCGATGCGGTTCGCCGAGGGCCAGAACTTGGCGGCACGGGTGGCGGCGGTCGGGAAAATGGCTTCGTCACGGCTGTACGGGCGCTGCCAGTCGGCCACCAGATCCGCCTGGGTGTGGGGGGCATTGCACAGCGGGTTGTTGTCCGCCGGCAGCGAGCCGTCCTGCACCCGCTGGATCTCGGCACGGATGCCGATCATCGCTTCGACAAAGCGATCCAGCTCCAGCCTGGACTCGGATTCCGTCGGCTCGATCATCAGCGTGCCGGCGACCGGGAAGGACATGGTCGGGGCGTGGAAGCCGTAGTCCATCAGGCGCTTGGCGATATCCTCTTCGGTTACGCCCGAGGCTTCCTTGAGCGGACGGATATCCAGGATGCACTCGTGGGCCACCTTGGCGTTACGGCCACGGTAGAGTACCGGGTAGTGGTCCGCCAGCTTGGCGGTCAGGTAGTTGGCGTTGAGGATCGCCAGCTCCGTCGAGTGTTTCAGGCCGTCCTTGCCCAGGGCGCGGATGTACATCCAGGTGATCGGCAGGATCGATGCGGAACCAAAGGGCGCCGCCGCCACCGCACCGTTGTCCTGGCTCAGCCCGTCCAGCGGGCTCACCTTGTGGCTCGGCAGGAAGGGGGCCAGGTGGCTCTTCACGCCGATGGGGCCCATGCCCGGGCCGCCGCCGCCGTGGGGAATGGCGAAGGTCTTGTGCAGGTTGAGGTGGGATACGTCGGAGCCGATCAGGCCGGGCTTGGAAATCCCCACCTGGGCGTTCATGTTGGCGCCGTCCATGTACACCTGGCCGCCGCACTGGTGGATGATGCGACAGATGTCGACGATCGCCTCCTCGAAGACCCCGTGGGTGGATGGGTAGGTGATCATCAGGGTCGACAGGGCGTCGCTGTGCTGCTGCGCCTTGGCGGTCAGGTCGGCGATATCGACGTTACCCTCGGCGTCGCATTCGACGATGACCACCTTCAGCCCCATCATGGCGGCGGAGGCCGGGTTGGTGCCGTGGGCGGACGAGGGAATCAGGCAGATATTGCGGTGTCCCTCGCCAATGGATTCCTGGTACTTGCGGATCGCCAGCAGGCCGGCGTACTCGCCCTGGGCACCGGAGTTGGGCTGCATCGAGATCGCGTCGTAGCCGGTGATCTCCACCAGCATCTGTTCCAGCTGGTCGATCATGCTGTGGTAGCCGGTCACCTGGTTGGCGGGTGCGAAGGGGTGGATATTGGCGAACTCGGGCCAGGTCACCGGGATCATCTGCGCGGTGGCGTTGAGCTTCATGGTGCAGGAGCCCAGCGGGATCATGCCGTGTACCAGGGAGTAGTCCTTGTTCTCAAGGCGCTTCATGTAGCGCAGCATCTCGGTTTCGGACTGGTAGCTGTTGAAGGTCGGGTGCGTCAGGATGGCGTCTTCGCGACGCATGTCGGCGGCAATGCCGGTCGCTGCCCCGGCGGTGATACGGGCGTCCAGCGCCGCGATATCCGGGCCATGGCCGGCGCCCAGCAGGATATCCAGCAGCTGCGCCACGTCCGCCGCGGTGCTGGTCTCGTCCAGGCTGATGCCCAGACGACCATCGGGGTAGTTACGCAGGTTGCAGCCGGCCTCCAGTGCACGCTGGTAGGTCGCGGTGTCGGCGGCAAAGGTCAGGGTATCGAAATAGGTCGCGTTGCAGGCGACGCCCCTGTCGGCCAGCCCCGTGGCCAGGATCGCCGTCAGCCGGTGCACCCGCTCGGCAATGACCTTCAGCCCCCGGGGACCGTGGTAGACGGCATAGAAGCTGGCCATGTTGGCCAGCAGTGCCTGGGCAGTACAGATGTTGGAGGTCGCCTTTTCGCGGCGGATATGCTGCTCGCGGGTCTGCATCGCCATGCGCAGCGCAGGGTTGCCGCGGCTGTCGATGGACTGGCCGATAATGCGTCCCGGTACCGAGCGCTTGAGCCGCGCGGAGGCGGCGAAAAAGGCGGCGTGGGGGCCACCGAAGCCCATCGGCACGCCAAAACGCTGCGACGAGCCGAACACCACGTCGGCACCCAGGCTGCCGGGGGACCGGAGCAGAACCAGTGCCAGCAGGTCGGACGCCACGGCGGTCATGGCCTTCTGCTGTTTCGCCTGGCTGATCAGGGCCGCGATATCGCGCACGTCACCCTGGCTGCCGGGGTACTGCAGCAGCACACCGAAGACATCGTGCTGCGCCAGTTTTTCCGGTGCATCCACCACCACTTCGTAGCCGAAGTATTCGGCCCGGGTTTTCACCACATCGAGGGTCTGGGGGTGCACGTCGTCGGCGACGAAAAAGACATTGCTCTTCTTGCTGTTGGCGCGCTTGCACAGCGTCATCGCCTCGGCGGCGGCGGTGGCTTCATCCAACAGGGAGGCATTGGCCAGGTCCATGCCGGTCAGGTCCATCACCATCTGCTGGAAGTTCAGCAGCGCTTCGAGCCGCCCCTGGGCGATCTCGGGCTGATAGGGTGTGTAGGCGGTGTACCAGGCCGGGTTTTCCAGCACGTTGCGCTGGATCACGTTCGGCACCCGGGTATTGCTGTAACCCATGCCGATGTAGGACTTGTTGACCTTGTTCTGGCTTGCCAGGACACGCAGCTCGGCCAGGGCGTCGATCTCGCTGACACCCCAGTCCATCGCCAGGGCGTCATCCAGCCGGATGGCATCCGGCACCGTGTGCTCGATCAGCGTCTTGAGCGAATCCAGCCCAAGTTCGGCCAGCATGGCCTGCTGTTCAGCGGTATCCGGGCCGACATGACGCCGGGTGAATTCGTTGCGCTGTTCCAGCTGGGCCAGCGTGCGTGTCTCTACAGTCATCGTCTTCTACCTGCTCTTTTATTCTCGGTACACCGGCCTTGCGCGCGGGCGCTATCAGGCGTCTTCGGCGACGGTCGCCTGGTACTCGACCGCGCTCAGCAGGTCCGCCAGTTCAGCTGCGTCGGACAGCCTGACCCGGGCGATCCAGCCACCCTCGTAAGGGCTCTCATTGACCGTTTCCGGCGTATCTGTCAGCGCATCGTTGACCTCGACCACCTCGCCGCTGATGGGCGAGTAGATGTCGGAGGCCGCCTTGACCGATTCAACCAGCGAGAACTCCTCGCCCTTGCTGATCTCGCGGCCCAGCTCCGGCAGCTCCACGAACACCACGTCGCCCAGCAGCTCCTGGGCATGGTCGCTGATGCCTACGGTCGCGGTACCGTCACCGTTGTCGAGCACCCATTCATGGGAAGCGGCATATTTCAGATTTGTCGGTACATTGCTCATCGTTATTTTCCTTCTTGCTGTTCATCGAGGGTCCGGCGGCAATCGCCCTCAACCGGTGACAGCAAAAGCCTAGCAATACACTTTCCTAGTTTCAACAAATATTTCCTATTGGAAACTACGGAAACACAATTCCGCAGCCTCCATGCCGATTTGTTACGGCCGTTACAGGTATTCAGATAGCTTTTGTTCAGGCGACCTGCCGGGGCCAGACAGATGGGTACGAAACAAAGAAATATTGTTTCCTATTGGAAACTTCGTTTACTTGGTGCATGATGAGGCCACAGTCGACGGCCGTGGCCACCCTGTTCGCCAGGGAACAGCCTAATTGCCGCGGCCCGATGCACCCGAAACGCCAGCCCGATCCCCAGGCGGCTCAAGACGCAGCAACTCCGCAAGCAGAGGTGACAGGATGGAACTCATTCCGTTGAAACAACTGAAGGGCGAATCCAAGATGGCGCGCCTGCGCCACAAGCCCGATCCCGGCCGTGCGCGCCTGGCGAAGCCCGAGTGGATTCGCATCGACCCGCGCAGCAACAGCAACGTCGCCAGGGTGAAAAAACAGCTGCGTGAGCTGAAACTGCATACGGTGTGCGAAGAGGCATCCTGCCCGAACCTGGCCGAATGTTTCAGCAAGCGTACCGCCACCTTCATGATCATGGGCGGTATCTGCACCCGCCGCTGCCCCTTCTGCGATGTCGCCCACGGCAAGCCCCTGGGGCTCGACCCGGATGAGCCGCGCCATGTAGCCCAGAGTATTCAGCAGCTGAACCTGCGCTATGCGGTCATCACCTCCGTCGACCGTGACGACCTGCGAGACGGCGGCGCCGCCCACTTCAGTGAAACGGTGCGCGAGTCCAGGGCGCTGAATCCCGGCCTGACGGTGGAAATTCTGGTACCTGACTTTCGCGGCAAGCTCGATACCGCGCTGGCGGCCCTGGCCGTCGACCTGCCCGATGTGCTGAACCACAACATGGAAACCGTGCCGCGCCTCTACGCCACTGTGCGCCCGGGCGCCGACTACCAGAACTCGCTGAACCTGCTGCAGCGCTACAAACACCGGCACCCCGATGTCACCACCAAGTCCGGCCTGATGGTGGGCCTGGGCGAAACGAAGGACGAGATCGTCGCGGTCATGCAGGACCTGCGCCACCAGGGTGTCGACATGCTGACAATCGGCCAGTACCTGCAGCCGAGCCGGCACCACCTGGCGGTCGAACGCTACGTCACGCCGGACGAGTTCAAGGCCTACGAGGAGATCGGCTACCAGCTGGGGTTCAGCAACGTTGCCAGCGGCCCCATGGTGCGGTCGTCCTACCATGCGGACCTGCAAGCCTCGGGGCAGTCACTGACTTAACGAGCACCCGGGGTTGCCCTGGGAAACCAGGGCAACCCCGGCTCTTCATCAACACCAGGCAACCGTGCCGCCCCCGCCTGGAGGGGTGCGGTGTGCTTGCGATTCCAACCCAGGCGGGAGAACAATACGATGTTTAACAATAACGACCTGATTCAGAATTTCGATGCAGACCTGTGGGCGGCCATGACCGCCGAGGTTCAGCGTCAGGAAGATCATATCGAACTGATCGCCTCCGAAAACTACACCAGCCCGCTGGTGATGCAGGCTCAGGGCTCGCAGCTGACCAACAAGTATGCCGAAGGCTACCCGGGCAAGCGTTACTACGGCGGCTGTGAATACGTCGACGTGGTCGAGCAGTTGGCCATCGACCGCGCCAGGGAACTGTTCGGGGCCGATTACGCCAACGTGCAGCCGCACTCCGGCTCCCAGGCCAACGCCGCCGTCTACATGGCGCTGTGCGCCCCCGGCGATACCGTGCTGGGCATGAGCCTGGCCCACGGTGGTCACCTGACCCATGGTTCCCACGTCAACTTCTCCGGCAAGATCTACAACGCCGTGCAGTACGGCCTGACCGAGAACGGCGAGATCGATTACGACCAGGTGGCCAGCCTGGCCCGCGAGCACAAGCCGAAGATGATCGTGGCCGGTTTCTCCGCCTATTCCCAGGTGGTTGACTGGGCGCGTTTTCGCGAGATCGCCGATGAAGTGGGTGCCTTCCTGTTCGTCGACATGGCCCACGTTGCCGGCCTGATCGCCGCTGGCCAGTACCCCAACCCGGTACCCTTTGCCGATGTCGTGACCACCACCACGCACAAGACGCTGCGCGGCCCCCGTGGCGGCCTGATCCTGGCCAAGGCTAACGCCGATATTGAGAAGAAGCTGAACTCCGCCGTATTCCCGGGCGGCCAGGGCGGCCCGCTGATGCACGTTATCGCTGCCAAGGCTGTGGCTTTCAAGGAAGCGCTGCAGCCCGAGTTCAAGGAGTACCAGACCCAGGTGGTCAAGAACGCCAAGGTACTGGCCAAGGTGTTTATCGAGCGTGGCTACGATGTGGTCTCCGGCGGCACCGAGAACCACCTGTTCCTGCTCAGCCTGATCAAGCAGGGCCTGACCGGCAAGGATGCGGACGCTGCCCTGGGCCGTGCCTCCATCACCGTCAACAAGAACGCCGTGCCCAACGATCCGCAGTCGCCCTTCGTGACCTCGGGCCTGCGCATCGGCTCGCCGGTGATCACCACCCGCGGCTTCAAGGAAGCGCAGTGCGAAGCCCTGGCGGGCTGGATCGCTGACATCCTGGATGCCATGCAGGCCGGTGATGCCGACGCTGCCATCGCGGCTGTAAAAGACAAGGTCCAGGCCCTCTGTGCGGACTACCCGGCGTACCGCTGATCCCGGGCTCACTCTCTACCGTTACCCATAACACGCAGGCCCGCCGAGACGGCGGGCCAGGAGGCACAGATGGCTATCAGCCTGTTCGATATGCTGACCGTCGGTATCGGGCCGTCCAGCTCCCATACCGTGGGGCCAATGAAGGCGGCCTGGCAGTTTGCTCAGCACCTGGATGAAACCGCGTTACTGCCCCGCGTCGCGGCGGTACAGACCCAGCTGTACGGCTCGCTCGGCGCCACCGGCAAGGGTCATGGCACGGGGCCGGCCGTGCTGTTGGGCCTTGAAGGGCACCTGCCCGACCAGGTCGACCCCACCCGGGTGGCCCCGCGCAGCGCCGAGATTCACAACAGCGGCAGCCTGATGCTGCTCGGGCGACAAACCATTGGCTTCATTGCCGATGAACACCTGATCTACCACCGCAAGGAAAGCCTGGCGCTGCACGCCAACGGCATGAGCTTTCGCGCCCTGGACGCTGACGGACAGCTGCTGAGCGAAAAAACCTACTACTCGATCGGCGGCGGTTTCGTTGTGGATGGCAACGCCGAGTCGGGCGTCGCCATCGAGGCCGACCAGACCCCGCAGCCCTACCCGTTCAGCACCGGCGCGCAGCTGCTGGCACAGTGCCAGGCCAGCGGCCTGTCGATCGCGGACCTGATGCTGGAAAACGAAAAGGTCTGGCGTAGCGAAGCAGAGATCCGCGCCGGTATCCTGCAGATCTGGCAGGTCATGCAGGAGTGCGTGCAGAACGGTACCCGCAACGAGGGGATTCTGCCCGGCGGGCTCAAGGTGCGGCGCCGTGCCGCCGCGCTGCACCGCGACCTGCGCAACCGCACCCGCATGGACCTGATCACCCCGTCGCTTGGTGCGCTGGACTGGGTCAACCTCTATGCGCTGGCCGTGAACGAGGAGAACGCCGCCGGTGGTCGCATGGTCACGGCCCCCACCAATGGCGCGGCCGGCATCATCCCGGCGGTGCTGCACTACTACATGCATTTTTGCCCCAATGCCGACGAAGACGGCGTGGTGCGCTTTCTGCTGACCGCGGCCGCCATCGGCATCCTGTTCAAGATCAATGCCTCGATCTCCGGCGCCGAAGTCGGCTGTCAGGGTGAGGTCGGTTCCGCCTGCGCCATGGCGGCGGCAGGCCTGGCCGAAGCCACCGGCGGCACACCGGAGCAGATCGAGAATGCCGCCGAGATTGGCATGGAACACAACCTCGGGCTCACCTGCGATCCCATCGGTGGCCTGGTGCAGGTACCCTGTATCGAGCGCAATGCCATGGCCGCCGTCAAGGCGATCAACGCCGCCTCCCTGGCGCTGCGCGGCGACGGCCAGCACTTTGTCTCCCTCGACAAGGTCATCCGCACCATGCGCGAAACCGGCCGCGACATGCTCGACAAGTACAAGGAAACCTCCCGCGGCGGCCTGGCGGTCAATATCGTCGAGTGCTGATCGCACGCGTTGCGGCTTGCATGTGCCCGCAATCTGCGACTAGGACGCGGCCTCGGCCCGGTGTTTCGCGGCAATAAACGCCATGTGGGGCACATGTATCAGGTCGGCGATGCGACGAATCACGTGTTCCTCATAATGGTGGAGTTCGCCGTCGGCGAAAGCGATACGCCAGAGGTTCTCGATCAGCGCCACCTTCTCCTGCGGTGTGCAGATGTCATTGAGTCGCGAGGTAAAGCGAAAGTAGTCGGTGGCCTGGTGCTGCGCCTCGTGCGCGCGCTGCACCAGGGCATCCGCCTCAACGGCATCCAGCCCGAAACTGCGCTGAATGATCGCCAGCAGCGTATCCCGCTCCTGCAGCCGGTGCTCGTAGTCGGAGGCGATCACCTCCACCATCAGCGCCGCCGAGATCAGGGACACCGTCTCCTGCGCCTCTGCGTTCGCCTTCTCGCCACCCAGCTGAAACACGTCGGCCAATGCCGTTTTAAGCCTGTTGAACATCGGGGTTCCTCCTCGGTTGCGCAGTGGACTCGACCGTTGCCGCAAAAGTTCACCGCCATACCTGCTGCCCGCCTCCCCACTCTGGCGGCAATCCAAACAAAACCGCCCGACAATAGGTGCCGGGCGGTAACGGAACTGAACCGGTGTCGCGCTATTCGACCGTTACGGATTTGGCCAGGTTGCGTGGCTGGTCGACGTCGGTGCCCTTGAGCACGGCGACGTGGTAGGACAGCAGCTGCAGTGGCAGGGTGTAGACGATGGGCTCCAGGATGCCCGGCACCGGCGGCAGTTCCAGCACCTGCACGCCCTCTTCGGGCTGCACTTCCTGGCGACTGCCGGCAAAGACGAACAGTTCGCCACCACGGGCACGCACTTCCTGCAGGTTGGCCTTGAGCTTGTCGAGCATCTCGTTGCGCGGTGCCACCGTGACCACCGGCATGTCCTTGTCGACCAGCGCCAGCGGGCCATGCTTGAGCTCGCCGGCGGCATAGGCCTCGGCGTGGATGTAGGAGATTTCCTTGAGCTTGAGCGCCCCTTCCATCGCCACCGGATTGAGCGGGCCACGGCCGAGGAAAAGCGCATGGTGCTTCTCGGCAAAGGCTTCGGCCATTTTCTCGATGGCGGAGTCCAGCCCCAGTACCTGTTCCAGCAGCCCCGGCAGGGTTTTCAGGTCTGCCACGATGGCGGCTTCGGTGGCGTCGCTCAGTTCATGGCGGCGACCCAGCACCAGGGTGGTCATCAGCAGGGCGACCAGCTGGGTGGTGAAAGCCTTGGTCGAGGCCACGCCGATTTCGGGGCCGGCGTTGGTCATAAGGCAGAGGTCGGATTCGCGCACCAGGGAGCTGCCCGGCACGTTGCAGATGCTCAGGCTCGCCAGGATGCGATCGCGCACCTCGCGCAGGGCCGCCAGGGTATCGGCGGTTTCCCCGGACTGAGAAATGCTGACAAAGAGCGTCCCCTTGGGCAGCACCACCTTGCGGTAACGAAACTCGCTGGCCACTTCCACCATGCAGGGAATGCCCGCCAGATCCTCGATCCAGTACTTGGCGATCAGGCCGGCGTGGTAGCTGGTGCCGCAGGCGACGATCTGCACCTGCCTGACCTGGTCGAAGATGGCCGGCGCGGCAACGCCAAAGGCCTCTTCCAGCACCCGGCTGTCGCCCAGGCGCCCTTCCATGGCGGCATGCACGACGCGGGGCTGCTCGTAGATTTCCTTGAGCATGTAGTGCTTGTATTCGCCCTTGTCGACGCTACCGGAGCCGTGCTGGAACTGCTGCACCGGGCGTTCGACGGACTCACCGGCACTGTCCCAGATCTCTATGCCCAGACGACGCAGGCGCGCCACATCACCCTCTTCGAGGTAAATGAAGCGGTCGGTAACCTGCAGCAGTGCCAGCGGGTCGGAACCGATGAAGTTCTCGCCGATCCCCACGCCGATGACCAGCGGGCTGCCCTTGCGTGCCGTGATCAGCTCGCCGGGGTAATCCTCGTGCATCACGCCCAGGGCAAAGGCCCCGTGCAGCTGTGCCACACAATTGCGCACCGCATCCAGCACGCTGGCGCCGGCACTGATGGCGCTGTCCAGCAGATGGGCGATGACCTCGGTATCGGTGTCGGAGGTGAATTCGTACCCCTTGGCGATCAGGTCACGCTTGAGGGCCTCGAAGTTTTCGATAATGCCGTTATGCACCACCGCAAGACGGGCGCCGGACATATGTGGATGGGCATTGTTTTCGGTGGGCTTGCCGTGGGTGGCCCAGCGCGTGTGGGCGATGCCCAGCTGGCCGTCCAGCGGGGTTTCGGCCAGGGCATCCCCCAGCGCCTGTACCTTGCCGGCACGGCGCAGACGGTTGATCTGGCTGCCGTCCCACACCGTCATGCCAGCGGAGTCATAACCGCGGTATTCAAGCCGGCGCAGGCCTTCGAGCAGTATTTCCGATACCGGCCTTGCGGCGATAGCCCCTACGATTCCACACATGTTTCGATCCTTCCGTTAAAACGGGTACAGCTTGCAAACGAGTATTGTGACAGGGCCCTGCGCGGGCCCCGGCGTTCAGCTTTCGCGCTTGAGCGGGCGCGGCCAGTTATCGAGGTTGCGCTGCTTGCCCCGGGCCACCGACAGCTGGGCCTCGGCCACATCCCGGGTAATGGTGGAGCCGGCGCCGACCGTGGCCCCTGCACCGACCTTCACCGGTGCCACCAAGGCACTGTTGGAGCCGATAAAGGCACCGTCGCCGATCTCGGTCTGTGACTTGTTAACGCCATCATAGTTGCAGGTGATGGTACCGGCGCCGACATTCACGTCGCTGCCCAGAAGCGCATCGCCCACGTAGCTCAGGTGATTGACCTTGGAGCCTTCGCCGATACGGGCTTTCTTGGTTTCGACAAAGTTGCCGACCTTGACGCCGGCCGCCAGCTCCGTGCCCGGACGCAGGCGCGCAAAGGGGCCGATATCGCAGTTTTCCTGCAGCTGAGCCTGATCGATCACCGAGTTGGCCCTGATCTGGCAGCCATCGCCGATCACGGCGTCCTTAATGTGGCAGTTGGGGCCGATGCTGACATCATTGCCCAGCACCACCCTGCCCTCAAACACGCAGTTGATATCAATGACCACATCAAAGCCTGCGCTAAGGCTGCCGCGCACATCCAGGCGGGACGGGTCCAGCAGGGTGACGCCGTTATGCATCAGGCGCTGCGCCTCGCGCAGCTGGTACCAGCGCTCCAGCTCAGCCTGCTGCAGGCGGTTGTTCACGCCCTGCACTTCCTGCTCATGCTCGGGCTGTATCGCCTCGATCCGCACGGCCTGGTCCGCCGCCATGGCGATCACATCGGTAAGGTAGTATTCGCCCTGGGCATTGTTGCTCGAGAGCCTGGGCAGCCAGTCGGCCAGCAGCCGTGTCGGCAGCGCCAGGATACCGGTATTGACCTCGTTCACTTCGCGCTGCGCTGCGCTGGCGTCCTTGTGCTCGACAATGGCCACCACCTGGCCGGCGTCGTCACGGATAATGCGGCCATAGCCGGTGGGGTCGGACAGTTTTACCGTCAGCAGCCCCAGCTTGTCCTGGCCGGCAATCTCGACCAGCTGGCGCAGGGTTTCGCTGCGGGTCAGGGGCACATCGCCGTACAGCACCAGGCTGATGCCGTCGGGCGTGGTGCCTGCCAGTGCCTGGGCCACGGCATGACCGGTGCCCAGCTGTTCGGCCTGGAGTGCGAACTCCAGCGCCTGACCGGCCAGGGCGTCACGCACCTGCTCGGCGCCATGGCCGACCACAACGTGGATGCGGGGAGTATCCAGTTCCTGTGCGCAATCGATGACATGCTGCACCATTGGCTTGCCGCCAATACCGTGCAGCACCTTGGGTTTCTTCGACTTCATGCGGCTGCCCTGCCCGGCTGCCAGAATAATCACATCCAATGACATCGTTACGCTAATCCTGCGCGCTGCGCGTTTTATCCGGTTAAATGGAAACAAGAGGTGGTGGTTGCAGACTTTAGCTGATACAAAAGCAGATTCAATATTAGTTGTCAGTAAAATTTTGACAAAATGACCGAAGATATCTTTAGCCTGCTCGGCCTGGAGGAACGCGAGGTACGCATTTACCGTGCCCTGCTGAGCCTGGGCCCCAGTGCCATCCGTACCATCGCCGACAAGGCCGGCATCAATCGCGGCACCGCGTACGAGTGCCTCAAGAGCTTGCAGGGCAAGGGTGTGATTACCTACCTGCCCAAGGGCAAACGGCGTTATTTCTCGCCCCGCGACCCCGAGGTGCTGTTACAGATGGCGCAGGAACGTCAGGCGTCACTGGACAATGCCATCGGCCAGCTGCGCGGCAAGCTGATTCCTGAACTCAACCACCTGAAACCCGACTTCAGCGCCGCCAATGTGCAGTTTTACGAAGGTGACGACGGTATCGAATTCGTGCTGCGGGACATTCTTAATACCGTGTCCGGCCAACCCGATGCCAGCTACTCGGTATTTTCCTCCAAACCCATCCGGCGCCACCTGTACCGGCCTTTCCCGACCTACACGGTGCAGCGCATTGCCCGGGGTATCCAGGTGCGGGTAATCGCCATTGGTGAAGGGGGTGAGGACGCCGAGCTGTCCGAACGCAAGTGGATTCGCACCGAAGGCCCGGTGGATGCGGCCTATATCGCCATCTACCCGCCCCGGGTGGCGATTATCTCGCTGGCGTCGGAAAACTACCCCACCGCCGTGGTGATCGACTCCCGCGAGGTATCCGCCGCGCAGAAGATCGTGTTCGATACCCTCTGGGGGCTGCTGTGAGGTGCCAGGGGCAAGGGGCAAGGGGCAAGGGGCAAGGGGCAAGGAACAAGGTGAAAGGTGAAAGGTGTGGTGTGACCCCACAAAAGTGGACACGCACTTAAATCACCTGCTCAAACTCAGCGGGGCTTAACCCGTTGAGTGTCTCGTGCCGGCGAACGTTGTTGTAATACTCGTCGATGTAATAGTGCACTTCAAGCGTCAGGATCCGCCGGTCCACGGGTGGCAGGCGCTTGGTCCATTCCAGCTTCAGTTGCGCAAAAAAGCTTTCGGCGCAGGCATTGTCCCAGCAGTTTCCGCGACGTGACATGCTGATTGTCACGTGACGGTCATTGAGCCACCTCATCACGGGTTCCGAACGATACTGCGCTCCCTGATCGGAATGAAACAACAGTTTGTGACCGTCTGGGCAGCGGTACGCCCATGCGTTGTCTAGCGCCTGAACCACCAGATCGGCGTGGTTAACCGCGCCAGCGGCCCACCCCACGATGCGCCTGGAGTGAAAATCCATGACTGTCGCGAGATACAGCCAGCCATCTGTTGCCCGGATCTGTGTAATATCAGACACCCACACCCGGTTGGGCTGACTGACCGCAAACTGTCTGTTCAGTAGGTTTGGCAGCACCGGTAGTCCGGCCGCAGGCCGTCTGTGGCCAGGCTTGAGCGCTCTGCATGAGCGATAGCCGGCTTTTTGCAGCACCCGCTGAACGCGGTTAAGGCTGCAGTCATAGCCAGCATCAACCGCGCTCCGCCAGAGTTTGCGGTACCCCGGGATCCCGTGTTCCTCCTTGGCTGTGTTCAGCAAGAATGTGCTCAACGCCAGGTTCGCATGCTGCTGCGGGGACACAGCGGCGTGCAGCCAACGATAATATCCTGAGCGCGAGACATTGAGCGCGGCACAGAGCGACACCACCGGCCAGCATACCGACTGATAACGGCGGATAAACGCGAACCTTATGTCGGGTGGTCGCCCCAGTACGCTTGCGCCTTTTTTAGGATTTCGTTCTCCAGCTCCAACCGTGCGAGCTTGCGCTGCAATGCCTTGTTGTCCCGTTCCAGGTCTTTGATGCTCTTCTCCGGACCTGTGTTCTGCACGGTTGGCGTGCTTGCTGGTGCTGTTTTGCGCGTCAAGTCGCTTCTCCATCGGTAAAGAATGCGGGGATTGATGCCCAATTTAACAGCGACAGCATGCACTGTCTCTGCTGAGTCGATGGAAGCCTGTACCGCCGCACGTTTAAATTCCGGCGTGTATTGCTGATAGGACCTTTTCTTCATGGAGCCACCTTTTTCCTATGTGAAAAAAGTGTCCACTAATTCGGGGTCGTACCAGTGAAAGTGATTCGTGATTCGTGATTCGTGATTAGCAATGCTATCAGCCTTAAGCTGTCAGCTTACGGCTTACGAATGACCAATCACTAATCACTAATTACCACCTACCAAATCACCAACCTCCGCGCATAAAAAAGGCAGCCATCAGGCTGCCTTTTTAATCGAGATCAGATCGCAGGATCAGTGTTTGCCACCTTTCTTGCGAATCTGCTGCAATGTGCGCAGCTGTGCAGTGGCTTCCGCCAGCTGCGTGGCCGCCCGCGAGTATTCAAACTCGGCAGACTTGTCAGCCATCTCCTGTTGCGCATGCGTCTGAGCCTCCTGTGCCGCCGCTTCACTCAGGTCATTGGCGCGCAGAGCGGTGTCTGCGAGCACGATGACCTTGTGCGGTTGCACTTCGAGAAAGCCGCCGGAGACGTAAAAAACGTCTTCCTGGCCGCCCTGCTTGCGCAGCTCGACAGGGCCTGGTTTCAGTTCCGTCAGAAGCGGAGCGTGACCGGGGTAGATACCCAGGTCACCCAGGCTACCTGTTACCGATACGAACTCGATCAGGCCGGAGAAAACCTCGCCCTCGGCACTCACGATATCGCAATGAACAGTCATAGCCATGCTTGTTACCTCTTAAAGGTTTCCGACCAGAACCTTACAGGTTCTTGGCTTTCTCGACCGCTTCTTCGATACCGCCAACCATGTAGAAGGCCTGTTCCGGCAGGGAGTCGAACTCGCCTTCCAGAATGCCCTTGAAGCCACGGATGGTGTCTTTCAGCGAGACGTACTTGCCGGATGCACCGGTGAATACTTCCGCTACGAAGAACGGCTGGGACAGGAAGCGCTGGATCTTACGCGCACGGGTAACGACCTGCTTGTCTTCTTCAGACAGCTCGTCCATACCCAGGATCGCGATGATGTCCTTCAGTTCCTTGTAACGCTGCAGCACGTTCTGCACCTGACGGGCGATGTCATAGTGTTCCTGACCGATTACCAGCGGATCCAGCTGACGGGACGTGGAGTCCAGCGGGTCCACAGCCGGGTAGATACCCAGCTCGGCGATCTGACGGGACAGTACCACGGTCGCATCAAGGTGGGAGAAGGTGGTTGCCGGAGACGGGTCAGTCAAGTCATCCGCCGGTACGTATACCGCCTGGATGGACGTGATGGAACCTGTCTGGGTCGAAGTGATACGTTCCTGCAGAACGCCCATCTCTTCGGCCAGCGTCGGCTGGTAACCTACCGCGGAAGGCATACGACCCAGCAGGGCCGATACTTCGGTGCCCGCCAGGGTGTAACGGTAGATGTTGTCGACGAACAACAGTACGTCACGGCCTTCATCACGGAATTTCTCCGCCATGGTCAGGCCGGTCAATGCTACGCGCAGACGGTTACCCGGCGGCTCGTTCATCTGACCGTATACCAGAGAGACCTTGTCCAGTACGTTGGACTCTTTCATCTCGTAGTAGAAGTCGTTACCTTCACGGGTACGCTCACCGACACCTGCGAATACAGAGTAACCGCTGTGCTCGATGGCGATGTTACGGATGAGCTCCATCATGTTGACGGTCTTGCCCACACCAGCACCACCAAACAGACCAACCTTGCCGCCTTTAGCAAACGGGCATACCAGGTCGATAACCTTGATGCCGGTTTCCAGCAGTTCGTTGGAAGCCGCCTGTTCCGCGTAAGTCGGAGCCTTGCGGTGAATCGGCATGCGCTCTTCTTCACCGATCGGACCTGCGTCATCGATCGGGTTGCCGAGTACATCCATGATGCGACCCAGGGTTGCCTTACCAACAGGTACGGAAACCGGCGCACCGGTGTTTTCTACAGTCAGACCACGGCTTACGCCTTCGGTCTGACCCATGGCAATGGCGCGTACCACACCGTCACCCAGCTGCTGCTGAACTTCCAGCGTCAGGCCGACTTTGGTGACTGTCAGGGCGTCATATACCTTCGGCACGCTGTCACGCGGGAATTCCACGTCGACGACGGCGCCGATAATCTGAACGATTTGTCCGCTACTCATGTTCGGATCCTCTTAAACGTTTAAACCCGTTGACTGCATCAAACCGCAGCGGCGCCGCTGACGATCTCGGAAATTTCCTGAGTAATCGCAGCTTGACGAGCCTTGTTGTAAACCATCTTCAGCTCGTCTATCAGGTCGCCGGCGTTATCTGTCGCGTTCTTCATCGCCAGCATACGGGCTGCCTGTTCACAGGCATTGTTCTCGACCACCGCCTGGTACACTACCGACTCGACGTAACGACTGAGCAGGCCGTTAAGCAGCTCTTTCGCGTCCGGTTCGTAGATGTAATCCCAGTGATGGCTCAGCTGTTGTTCGTCGTCTTCGGCCCGCAGCGGCAGAACCTGCTCAACTGTGGGTTTCTGTGTCATGGTGTTAACGAATTCGTTCGACACCACGAACAGGCGATCCAGCTTGCCTTCAGCGAACGCATCGAACATCACCTTGACGGAGCCGATCAGCTCGGCCAGTACAGGTGCGTCACCCAGATGCGTTTTTGCCGCTACCACGTTGCCGCCGTAGCTCTTGAAGAAGGACAACGCCTTTGCGCCCAGCGCACAGACATCGATCGCAACGCCCTTGTCGTGGTAACCCTTCATGCTTTTGAGGGCTGCCTTGAACACGTTAGTGTTCAGGCCGCCGCAAAGACCGCGGTCACTGGCTACGATGATGTAGCCGACGCGCTTGGCTTCACGTTCCTGCATGTAAAGGTGAGAGTATTCAGGATTGGACTTTGCCAGATGCTGAATAACGCCACGGATACTGCGAGCGTACGGTCGGGACGACTGCATGCGATCCTGAGCCTTGCGCATCTTACTGGCGGCCACCATTTCCATGGCGCTAGTAATTTTGCGCGTACTGCCGATGCTCGCAATTTGCGTCTTTATCTCTTTTCCGACTGCCATAGTTCCGCCTTTATACCTTGAACCGGTTATCGGCCTGCGGGGCGCGCCCGCAGACCCTCTGCCCTAGGGCTGTTACCAGGTCTGGGTTGACTTGAACTTCTCGATTCCGGCCTTGAACTGCGCAGAAATCTCGTCGTTGTAGGCACCGGCAACGTTAACCTTAGCCATCAGGTCCGCATGTTCGGACTTGAAGTAGGAGATCAGGGCCGATTCAAAGGCACCAATCTTGTTCAGCTCAACGTCGTTCAGGAAACCTTCGTTCGCGGCGTACAGGCTCAGACCCATGTCGGCAACCGACATCGGCGAGTACTGCTTCTGCTTCATCAGCTCGGTAACACGCTGACCGTGTTCCAGCTGACCACGGGTCACATCATCCAGGTCGGAAGCAAACTGCGCGAAGGCAGCCAGCTCGCGGTACTGAGCCAGTGCCAGACGCACACCGCCACCCAGTTTCTTGATGATCTTGGTCTGAGCGGCACCACCTACACGGGATACGGACAGACCGGCGTTGATCGCCGGGCGAATACCTGCGTTGTACAGGCTCGATTCCAGGAAGATCTGACCATCGGTGATGGAGATAACGTTGGTCGGTACGAATGCAGACACGTCGCCGCCCTGGGTTTCGATGATCGGCAGAGCCGTCAGCGAGCCAGTCTGGCCTTTCACTTCACCGTTGGTGAACTTCTCGACGTAGTCGGCGTTCACGCGTGCAGCGCGTTCCAGCAGGCGGGAGTGCAAGTAGAAAACGTCACCGGGGTAAGCTTCACGGCCCGGCGGACGACGCAGCAGCAGGGAGATCTGGCGATACGCCCAGGCCTGCTTGGTCAGGTCGTCAAATACGATCAGGGCATCTTCGCCGCGGTCACGGAAGTACTCACCCATGGTTGCGCCGGCGTAAGGAGCCAGGAACTGCATGGCAGCAGGATCGGAAGCGCCAGCGGCAACAACAATGGTGTGATCCATCGCGCCGTGCTCTTCCAGCTTGCGTACCACGTTGGCGATGGTGGACTGCTTCTGTCCGACCGCAACGTAGATACACTTGATGCCAGTGCCTTTCTGGTTGATGATCGCGTCGATGGCGATCGCCGTCTTACCGATCTGACGGTCACCGATGATCAGCTCACGCTGGCCACGGCCGATGGGGACCATCGCGTCAATGGCTTTCAGACCGGTCTGAACCGGCTGATCTACCGACTGACGGTCGATAACGCCCGGTGCAACCTTTTCGATAGCATCGGTCAGTTTGGTTTCGAGCGGGCCTTTGCCGTCGATCGGGTTACCCAGGGCGTCTACAACGCGACCAAGCATTTCCGGACCGACCGGTACTTCCAGGATGCGACCGGTGCAACGGGCAGTCATGCCCTCTACCAGACTCTGGTAGTCACCCAGTACAACAGCACCGACGGAGTCACGCTCCAGGTTCAGTGCCAGACCGTAAACGCCGCCGGGGAATTCGATCATTTCCCCGTACATGACATCAGCCAGACCGTGGATCAGGATGATACCATCGGACACGCTGACGATAGTGCCCTCATTGCGGGCTTCAGAAGACACATCGAGTTTCTCGATGCGCTTCTTGAGAATCTCGCTGATCTCAGATGGATTCAGTTGCTGCATGATTTTACCTCACCCTCAGGAGCTCATCGCTTCGGTCAGTTTCGCCAGTCGGGCGCGGACCGAACCATCGATCACCAGGTCTGCGCTACGGATAACAACGCCGCCCAGGATAGACTTGTCTACCTGAGCCGTCATTTTCACTTCGCGGCCCAGCTTGGCGCCGATTGCCTGAGTCAGTTTCTGTTGCTGCTGCTCGTCCAGTTCGAAAGCCGTGGTCACGTCGATGTCGACGGACTTTTGCTGATTGGCTTTCAACAGCTCGAACTGTGCCAGGATTTCCGGCAGCAGAGCCAAACGGCGATTCTCGGCCAGCAGGGTAATGAAATTCCCACCGGCTTCGTTCAGGCTGTCTTCACAGACACTGAGCATCGCCTGCGCTTTCTGCTTGCTGGTCAGTGCGGGGTTGCTCAGCACCCGGTCCATCTGCTCATCCTGCGCCACGGAGGCGGCAAGAGTGAGCATGTCGGACCAGGCGTCGAGGCTGCCCTGCGCCAGCGCAAATTCAAACGCTGCTTTTGTATAGGGACGAGCGACTGTATTAAGTTCAGCCATCATAAACCTCGCTTAAAGCTCGGTGGCCAGCTTGTCTAGCAGCTGAGCATGGGCTTTCTCGTCAATAGAGGTTTCCAGAATCCTCTCGGCGCCAGCAACGACCAGGGCGGCAACCTGCGTACGCAGGGCTTCCTTGGCACGGTTGACGTCTTGTTCGATCTCGGCCTGAGCGGCTACCTTGACACGTTCAGCTTCTGTACGTGCCTGCTCTTTGGCTTCATCGACGATCTGGCTCGCCCGCTTATTGGCTTGTTCAATGATGGCGGCTGCTTCCAACTTGCTTTCACGCAGATTTGCAGTGGCCTTTTCCTGGGCCAGGTGCAAATCACGTGTAGCGCGGTCGGCAGCGTCCAGGCCTTCAGCAATCTTTTTCTTGCGCTCTGCCAGGGCACCGGTAATCGGTGGCCACACATACTTCATGCAGAATACGACGAAGAAGAAGAATGCAATGGCCTGACCAATGATGGTGAGATTGATATTCACGCCATTACCTCTCGCGGTTGTCTAATAAAGTAGATATACGAATGACTACTACTTATTAGCCGGCAACAGCGAATAGTACGTACAGACCCAGACCTACACCGATCATCGGGATCGCGTCGACCAGACCCATGACGATGAAGAACTGTGTGCGAAGCAGCGGAACCAGTTCCGGCTGACGAGCAGCACCTTCCAGGAACTTGCCACCCAGGATACCAATGCCGATCGCAGCACCGATTGCACCCAGACCCAGCATCAACGCAGCAGCGATATACAGCAGTTCAGCCATTAGATTTCTCCAGTATTTTCAAGGTTAAGTTAAAGTTGAAACGTTTAAAGCAAACTTTTTCAATGATCCCTGATGAATATTTCAATCAGTGATCGTCGTGTGCCATCGCCAGGTACACGATTGTGAGTACCATGAAGATGAATGCCTGCAGGGTGATGATCAGGATATGGAAAATCGCCCAGGGTACTGACAGCAGCCACTGAATCCAGAAGGGCAGCAGTGCGATCAGAATAAAGATCATTTCGCCGGCATACATGTTACCGAACAGTCGCAGCGCCAGAGATACCGGCTTGGCCAGCAGGCCCACGATTTCCAGGAACAGGTTGAACGGCATGAAAATTTTGGGCAGCGGCTGGAACGACAGCTCTTTCATGAAGCCGCTCACGCCTTTCTGCTTGATGCTGTAGTACACGATCAGGGCAAATACGCTCAGCGCCATGCCACCGGTAGCATTGACGTCGGTGGTCGGTACCACTTTCATGAAGTGGATGCCCATCTGGCCGGCGATGTAGGGCAGCCAGTCAACCGGCACCAAATCCATCAGGTTCATCAGGAAAACCCAGACGAAGATGGTCAGTGCCAGCGGCGCGATAACCGCATTTTTGTAATGGAAAATGCTCTTGACGTTGTCATCGACAAATTCGACGATCGTCTCGATGAAGTTCTGGGTACCGCCCGGCACACCGGAGGTTACGCTTTTGGCAACCTTGCCGAAAAACCAGAGGAAGAATACGCCCAGACCGACAGACCACAGCATGGTGTCGACGTTGATCGCCCAAAAGCCCATTGCGGCTGCTTCGCCAGCACTTTCCGCCAGCTTCCAGCCCTGTTCAGGATGGTTGCCAAACGTAAGGTTGGTCAGATGGTGCGATATGTATTCTGAGGATGTAACTGTCCCGCTCGCCATTCTCAGTCTCTCTCACTTAAAGTTTCAGGAACTGTTTTGTGGACTTCATCAGCAGAGCCATGCCAAGCAGCTGCAGCAAGATGAAAGTACCAAATATGGGAAATGGACTGAGGGGCTTAACCCAGATGAAGGTCGCGGCGAACCCCGCGACTGACAGCGCCATTTTCCATATTTGGCCGACATATAGCTGCGCAAGCACCATTCCAGCGGTAGAGCCTGCGCGGTGGGGCAAGGTACGCAATGCGATATACAGGTTGGGGATAATGTAAATCAGGCCGCCCAGCAGAGCCGAGTACGCCACCACGTTCCCCTTCAGCAGCAGTAGCGCCGCCGACAGTACCAGCATCACGATCGTTTGAATTAGCAGAACGCCAAGGACCGTTTTCCTTGTATTCCGGGACTGGGCCCCTGCACGCTGGTTCCCCATGCTTGTCCCCGAAAAATTCCATTCTGATAAGTCTGTTCAGGTTACCCCCCCTGAACAGCGTGCCGATTATAGGGGTATTGCTGTACGGCATCAACCGAAGTCAGTGCCTTTTGTACTAAGGTATCAGGCGCAAAAATCCATTGCAGGGCCGCTGCTGCACGGCAAAGCCACGCCGCACCTGAATGTGCAAAAAACAGGCAGCTTATTTAAGGGTTTTCAGAATGGCATCAAGTTCGGCTTCGCCGCTGTAGGCGATCGTGATTTTGCCGTTACCGCGAGCATTGCGACTGATGGATACCGGAACCGAAAATCGCTGTGACAGTTCACCGGCCAGCTGCTCGAGACCCGGATCAGGCTGCGGCTCGGGCTTGCCCGGCACTTCCGGCGCCTGCAGTTTGCGCACCAGGGCTTCGGTCTGGCGCACCGTAAGGCCGCGGGCCACCACATCCCGTGCCGCCTCAAGCTGGGCTTCGCTTTCGAGTGCCAGCAGCGCACGGGCATGACCCATTTCCAGGTCGCCGTAATCAAGCATCTTCTTGACCTCTTCTTCCAGCTTCATCAGCCGCAGAAGGTTGGCAATGGTGGAGCGCGACTTGCCGACGGCCTTGGCCACCTGCTGCTGGGTCAGTTCGAATTCCTGCTGCAAGCGCTGCAGTGCCACGGCTTCCTCGATGGGGTTGAGGTTTTCACGCTGGATGTTCTCGATCAGCGCCATGGCAATGGCGGCTTCATCGGGTACTTCGCGTACCAGCACCGGGATTTCCGTCAGGCCCGCCATCTGGCCGGCACGCCAGCGGCGCTCACCGGCGATGATCTCGAAGCGATCCTGGCCTTCAACCGAGCGCACCACGATCGGCTGCATGATGCCCTGGGCACGGATGGAATCGGCCAGCTCTTCCAGGGCACCGGGTTCCAGATCACGCCTGGGCTGGTAACGACCGCGCTGTATCGCATCGACCGACAGCATGCGGTAACCGTCCAGCGCCACGGGCGCATCCTTGGCAACCGGTTCATGTACCTGTTCCACCGTGGACAGTAGTGCGTCCAGCCCGCGGCCCAGGCCCCGTTTCATTGCAGCCATCAGTTGGTTTCCTGTACCTGTTCTTTATCGGCCGCTTCAGAGGCGGCCACGGCGGCCGCCTTTTCCTGCGCCGTCTTGCGAATAAGCTCACCGGCCAGTGCCAGGTAGGCCAGGGCACCGCGGGAGCTCTTGTCGTACATCAGTGCCGGCAGACCGTGGCTCGGTGCTTCGGCCAGGCGCACGTTGCGCGGAATCACGGTGCGATACACCTGCTCACCAAAGTAATCCACCAGGTGGTTGGAGACATCCCGGGTCAGGCTCATGCGCGGATCGAACATGGTGCGCAGTATGCCCTCGATCTTCAGCTCGGGATTCAGGCGCTGGTTGATCTTGTTGATGGTGCCGACCAGCGCGCTGATGCCTTCGAGTGCGTAATACTCGCACTGCATGGGGATGATCACACCGCTGGAACAGGCCAGGGCATTGACGGTCAGCAGGTTCAGCGACGGCGGGTTGTCGAGCAGGATGTAGTCGTACTGGTCCATGACTTCGAGCAGCGCCATCTTGAGACGGAACTCGCGCCGCGGCAGGCTCAGCAGCTCCACCTCGGCGGCGGTCAGATCGCCATTGGCACCGATCACATGGTAACCACCGGGTACCTCGGTCAGGCGCGCATCGGCGGCGCTGGCCTGGTCGGTGAGTACATCGTAGGCGGATTTTTCCAGGGTATGCTTGTCAATACCGCTGCCCATGGTCGCGTTGCCCTGGGGATCCAGATCGATCATCAGCACGCGCTTCTTGGTGGCCGCCAGAGACGCCGCCAGATTGACACAGGTGGTTGTCTTGCCCACCCCCCCTTTCTGGTTCGTGATGGTGAGGATTTTCGCCAAGGTCAGGCTCTCCCGAGAATCAACAGATGACGTGCACCCTCGCTGCCCGGCACCCGCAGGGGGTGGCTGGACTTGAGTTCAACCCCAGGCGGCAGTGCCTGAAGTTCGTCATCAGGATACAGACCTTTCATTGCAAGAAAAACACCATCTTCGCGGCACAGGTGGGAGGTCCAGTGCAGCATGGCCTCAAGGGACGCGAAGGCGCGGGAGATCACCTGATCGAACGGTGGCCGGTCACAGCTTTCGGCGCGGGCATTGATGACTTCCAGGTTGTCCAGCCCCAGTTCGGCTTTTACCTGCAGCTGAAAGCGGGTCTTCTTGCCGTTGCTGTCCAGCGTGGTGACGGCAATATCGGGCCGGCAGATTGCCAGCGGGATGCCGGGCAGACCCGGGCCACTGCCCACATCAATCAGGCGAGGCCCTTTTATATGGGGCAACACACTGAGACTGTCGATCAGGTGCCGGTCCACCATCTGTGCCGGGTCACGCACGGCGGTCAGGTTGTAGGCCTTGTTCCATTTCAGCAGCAGCGCGAGGTACGCCATCAGCTGATCTGCCTGTTGCTGGGTCAGGTCGATTCCCATTGCACCGCTTTGGCGCACGAGCTGTTGCTTGAGTTTTGCGTCCATTAACTGGCGGCCTGCTCCTGGCTGGATTTGAAGCGGTGTTTTTTCAGATAGACCAGCAGCAGAGAAATGGCCGCCGGCGTCATGCCCTGAATGCGCGAGGCCTGGGCAATGCTGGCCGGCTGCACGGACTCGAGTTTGGAGCGCAGCTCATTGGACAGGCCACTGATGGCGCTGTAATCCATGTCGGCCGGCAGCGGCGTGTTTTCCTGGCGCTGCATCTGTTCGATTTCGTCACGCTGGCGATCGATGTAGCCGGCGTACTTGAACTGAATCTCGACCTGCTCGGCCACCTGGGGGTCCGCCACCGGCCCACCGGTACTGGAGGCGACATCCAGGTACTCCAGTTCCGGCCGCTTGATCAGGTCCGCCAGGTTGTACTCCCGCGTCAGCGGTGTCTTCAGCTTGGCATTCAGCACGGCAGCCACATCGCTGCCGGGCTGCACCCAGGTATCACGCAGGCGCTGCTTTTCCACCTCGATGGCTTCGCGCTTGGCGCAGAAATGCGCCCAGCGGGCATCATCGACCAGGCCGAGCTCGCGGCCTTTTTCGGTCAGGCGCAGATCGGCATTGTCTTCACGCAGGATCAGGCGGTATTCCGCACGACTGGTAAACATGCGATAGGGCTCGGCGGTACCGTGGGTGATCAGGTCATCGACCAGCACACCGATATAGGCTTCGTCGCGGCGCGGGTGCCAGGCGTCACGCTCAAAGGCGCGGTTGGCGGCGTTGATGCCCGCCAGCAGTCCCTGGGCACCGGCTTCTTCGTAACCGGTGGTACCGTTGATCTGGCCGGCAAAGAACAGCCCCTGAATATGCTTGGTCTCCAGGCTGTGCTTGAGATCCTGGGGATTGAAGAAATCGTACTCGATGGCGTAGCCCGGCCGGGTGATATGGGCCTGTTCGAACCCACGGATGGAACGCACGGCTTCGAGCTGAATATCGAACGGCAGACTGGTGGAAATCCCGTTGGGATACAGCTCATGGGTCGTCAGGCCTTCGGGCTCGACAAACACCTGGTGCGAGGTCTTGTCGGCAAAGCGCATGATCTTGTCTTCCACCGACGGGCAGTAACGCGGCCCCGCGCCGGCAATGACGCCGGTGTAGAGCGGCGAACGATCGAGCCCCTTGCGCAGAATTTCATGGGTGCGCTCATTGGTGTGCGTGATGTAGCAGCTGACCTGGCGCGGATGCTGGCTCAGCTTGCCCATGAAGGACATTACCGGTACCGGCGTGTCTCCCGGCTGTTCCTGCATTACCGAGAAATCCACCGAGCGGGCGTCGATGCGTGGCGGTGTGCCGGTTTTCAGGCGATCAACGCGCAGCGGCAGTTCACGCAGACGGTCTGCCAGCGCAATGGAGGGCGGGTCGCCGGCACGACCTGCCGAGTGATTCTGCAGGCCGATATGAATCAGGCCACCGAGAAAGGTGCCCGCGGTAAGAATGACCGAGGTGGCATGAAAGCGAATGCCCGTCTGGGTGACAACACCGCGGACGCTGTCGCCCTGCATGATCAGGTCATCGGCGGACTGCTGGAAGATCTGCAGATTGGGCTGGTTCTCCAGAATGTCCCGGATTGCAGCCTTGTACAGCACACGGTCTGCCTGGGCACGGGTGGCACGCACCGCAGGGCCCTTGCGTGAATTGAGGACCCGGAACTGGATACCCCCAAGGTCGGTTGCCGTTGCCATGGCGCCACCCAGCGCATCGATCTCCTTGACCAGATGACTCTTGCCGATGCCGCCGATCGCGGGATTGCAGGACATCTGTCCGAGGGTCTCGATATTGTGGGTTAGCAACAGGGTCTTGGCGCCCATGCGTGCAGAAGCCAATGCGGCTTCGGTGCCTGCATGTCCTCCGCCAATCACGATCACGTCAAAACGACCCGGATAGTCCACCGCTATGTACCTCTGTTGAGTATTGCCCGTCTGACAGATGAGCCAGCCGTAAAATGGGCGCTAAGTATACTCCCATGTTACCGATTAGAAAATGTTCAAAAAGTGAACACCTCTTCTGATCAACGCTTTTGAGTTTTAAAGAGTTAAATATATTTCTCTTTATATATGTGTTTTATGTTTGTTGTTGTTATTAGGCAGAACCGGTTCTGTTTAAAAGCCAATTTAATTGTTAAAAAACAATGCTTTACGTCTGCTGCCAGGTTGTTATGAAGGTGCTGTCAGAACCACTCTAAAGCTCTGCACAGCCTGTGGGTGAAATGGCACCTTACCCACAGGCCCGTTTATCCACATTGTTGTGCAGAGAGCTGTCCCATAGCTATGCACAGGATTCAACGGCCGAAATAAATTTGACCGCCGCTACAGCCATGACCAGCCCCACCTGTAGACAAGATGTGCGTAAGCCCTGGTTCTGTCCACACCTGCAGCATTTTGGAACATCCATTCCATGCTGTATTGAGTGACAGCGGTGGCACAGCAAGCCGCCTTATTGTGTTGATAGTTTCTGTTGTTAACCTGGTTAAGTGCTTTTAAAACAATATCTTGATATATGAATAACCCGGTTTGTTAGCTGTTGCTTTACGGCGGTATATGCCGTGCACAGCCGGTGGGTAACTGTTGCTGGCACTGCAGGTTCTGCACAGGCTTGCACGACAGTTTTACTGTTGAGCGCAATACTGTGTGTAACTTTGGCGCACGCAACTCCTGTGGATATCTTCCTGGAAGCACTGATCCTCTAGGTGACCTTCGAAACGCTTTCTTGATGCTGCGCAATGCAGCGTTGGTGCGGCGGTACCCGCTGCCTGCCATGGCTGCATTGCGCGCCAGATACAGGGTCGAAGCTTCGATGATTGGGGGTCATGACCTTGTGAGTATTTGTCGATTTACAAGCCGGCGGGAAGGCGTATTTTTGAGCCCAAAATAACGACAACATGCCTATTTCAAGGTGAATCATGGGTTTTGAAACCAACGGCCGACACTCGCTGTCTGCAGCGCCATTGCGCAACCCGGTTAAGGCCCAGACACTGCATGCGGCGCGGCGCTATCGTCTGCAGCGGGTGCGGCAGCAGCTGATAGACAGGGACTGTACGGCCATGCTGCTGTATGACCCGGTCAATATAAGGTATGCAACCGACAGCTCGAACATGCAGGTCTGGACGCTGCACAACTATGCCCGCTACGCGCTGGTGTTTACGCAGGGGCCGGTGATCCTGTGGGAATTCCACAACTGCGAACACCTGCTTGAAGGCAACGACCTGATAGATGAAATACGCACGGCGGTCAGCTGGAGCTATTTTGGTGCCGGCTCGCGCATGAGCGAAAAGGCGGCGGTCTGGGCGGCGGAAATTGCCGATCTTGTACGCCACCACGGCGGCAAGGGGGCACGTCTGGCTGTGGACAGGGCTGAGTTCGAGGGGCTGGCGCTGCTTGAGCGCCTTGGCGTTGAAGTGGTGGAAGGTCACAGCCTGATGGAAGACGCGAGGCGCATCAAGTCGGCAGACGAGCTGGAGCTGATGCGCTGGACCATCAAGGTGTGTGAGCAGGGCATCCGCCGCATGCATGATGAACAGCGTCCCGGCATGACCGAAAACGAGCTCTGGGCCTGGCTGCATTTCGAGAATATCCGCAACGGTGGCGAATGGATCGAGACCCGGTTGCTGGCATCCGGCCCGCGCACCAACCCATGGATGCAGGAGTCGAGCGACCGGGTGATGCAGGCCGGGGAAATCATCTCGTTCGATACGGATCTGATCGGCCCCTATGGTTACTGCGCGGATATTTCCAGGGCCTGGACCGTGGGCCATGTTGCCCCGAGCGCGGAGCAGCGCAGGCTTTACAGCCTGGCCCATGAACAGATTCATACCAATATGGCGCAGCTCAGGGCCGGCTTGAGCTACCGGGATTTTACCCACCGGGCCTGGCCGATACCGGCGGAGTTTCAGCACAACCGCTACTGCTGCCTGGTGCACGGCGTGGGGCTGGCTGACGAGTTTCCGGCCGTGGCCCATGCTGGCCACGACTGGGACAGCGGCGGCTATGACGGCCTGTTCGAGGAGAACATGGTGATCTGCGTCGAAAGCTATATCGGTGCCAGGGGGGGCCGCGAGGGGATCAAGCTGGAGCAGCAGGTACTGATCACGGCCGATGGCTGTGAGCCACTTTCCAGTTATCCCTGGCAGGACGACTGGCTGCTGTGATGCGCAGGCGACAGGCTCGCCTGCGCCAAATATTTGCCGGATCCGTTGCCGCCTGTAACGGGTCCTTTTTCCATTCAAGGAACTCGACAACCATGCCTATCAAGGTCTATCTGCAGGGCGCGGCCCTGGTGTTGCTGGCGGCACTGGGCTTTAGCCTGCAGCCATTGTTCGCGCGGGAGGTCTACGCCGACGGCGCCAATGCCCTGGGGCTGGTATGGCTGCGCTTTCTGGTGCCCAGCCTGCTGCTGCTGCTGATCTTGCCGCGCAAGACCCGGCGCCTGAGACCCGGTGCGGGCTTTCTGGGCATGATTAACGGCCTGGCTTCGCTGTGTTATTTCGTGGCGCTGCAGCAGGTCAGCGTGAGCCTGACGGTGATGCTGCTGAGCCTGTTTCCGCTGCTGGTGTTTCTGCAGGCTTGGGCGCGGCGCCAGGAAAGCCTCAGTGCCGTGCGGCTGCTGGCTCTGGCGGGGGCGCTGGCGGGCATCTACTGCACGCTGGACGGTGACTTTGCGGGTTCCTGGGCCGGCATCCTGTTCGGCTTTGGTGCGGCCCTTTTCTACAGCGCCTACCTGGTGGGAGCGCCGCGCTGGATGCCCGCCGGGGATGCCCTGGGATCTTCCGCCTGGACGCTGATCGGGGCGGCGCTGGTGTTTTCCGTGCCCGCGGTGCTGGGCTATGCCGACCTGCCACAGGGTGCGTGGGGCTGGAGCGCGGTGCTGGCGCTGGGCATTTTGTCGACCTTTATTCCCTTTCTGCTGCTGATCAAGGGTATAGGCCTGCTGCAGCGCCAGTTCGACGTGGCCATTTTCTCCACCCTGGAGCCGGTGGCATCGGTCTTCTGGGCCTGGTTGCTGCTGCACGAAACCCTGAGTGAAAACAGTATTTTAGGTGGGGTCTTGGTGCTCGGGGCGGCACTGCTGATGATCTGGTCACAGTCCAGGGTGCCGTCGGTGAAGCCCGCGCTTGCAGGATAAAATGCACGGTTGATAAAACGGCCAGAAGCTAGCCGCAGCGTCTATCCAAAAGTTGATAGAACGCGAATACAAAAAAAGCCCGCGGCCGGTGCATTACCGGTCGCGGGCTTTTTCGTGCCACCGGGGTTACTTGCCGATGCAGAAGCTCGAGAAGATGCGCCCGAGCAGGTCGTCCGAGCTGAACTCGCCGGTGATCTCGTTCAGGGCCTGCTGGGCCTGGCGCAGGTCTTCGGCCAGCAGTTCGCCGGCGCCCATATGCTCAAGCTGGTCGCGTCCGGTTTCCAGCAGGGCATGGGCCCTTTCCAGCGCATCCAGGTGGCGGCGACGGGCCATGAAACCGCCTTCGGTGGTGCTTTGAAAGCCCATGCAGTCTTTCAGGTGCTCACGCAGCAGCTCGATACCCTGCCCGCCTTTGGCGGACAGCGAGATTAGTGTGTACTTACCCACCTGTTTTTTGGCAGCGGCTTCACCGCTGATATCGGCCTTGTTGCGTATTACCGTGACTTTGGACAGGTCGGGCAGCTGTTCGACAAAATCATGCCAGAGTTCGTCCGGGTCCGTGGCGTCGGTCTGGGTGCTGTCGGCCATCATCAGGATGCGATCGGCCTTGCGGATTTCCTGCCAGGCGCGGTCAATGCCGATGCGCTCGACCTCGTCGGGGGCATCGCGCAGACCGGCGGTATCGATAATATGCAGCGGCATGCCATCGATATGGATATGCTCGCGCAATACATCCCGGGTGGTGCCGGCGATATCGGTGACGATGGCGGTTTCGCGCCCGGCCAGCGCGTTCAGCAGGCTGGATTTGCCAGCGTTGGGACGCCCGGCGATCACCACGCTCATGCCCTCGCGCAGCAGGCTGCCCTGGCGAGCCTCACCCTGTACCGCTTCCAGCTGGCCGATAATGCCCCGCAGATCTCCCAGCACCTTGCCATCGGCCAGGAAGTCGATTTCCTCCTCCGGGAAATCAATCGCGGCCTCGACATAGATGCGCAGCTGAATCAGTGCTTCAACCAAACTGTGGATGCGGCGGGAGAATTCCCCCTGCAGGGAGCGCAGCGCACTCTGGGCCGCCTGCACGGAACTGGCATCGATCAGGTCGGCAATGGCCTCGGCCTGGGCCAGGTCCAGCTTGTCGTTCAGAAAGGCCCGCTCGGAAAACTCGCCCGGTTTTGCAAGGCGCGCACCGAGTGTGAGTACTCGCTTTAGCAGGAAGTCCATCACCACGGGGCCGCCATGACCCTGCAGTTCCAGCACGTCTTCGCCGGTAAAGGAGTTGGGGCCCGGAAAGTAGAGCGTGATGCCCTGGTCGATTTCCTGGCCTTCGCTGTCGTGGAAGGCGCCGTAATGGGCATGGCGTGGCTGGGGCGTCAGGCCGAGAATGGTCTGGGCAATAGCGCCGGCCTTGCGGCCCGAGACGCGGATGATGCCGACGCCGCCACGACCGGGTGCGGTGGCCTGGGCGGCAATGGTGTCCTGATTGATTGGGCTCATGGGGTATGCTGTTCCGGTTTAAGGCTGCAGGTGGCTTGGCTGCCCTGGAGGCGGTACAGACCGCCGCTACTGCTATGGTGCACCCTCGGTGAGTGCCAGGTCCAACGCCGCCGCTCCTGCGCATCCATGCGCCCGCGGCAAGACCGCCATGGATGGCGGAAATCCTGATATTGCAGGAGCAAATATCAGGGCCCGTTCATCCTGAACATTCACCGCTTCTGCGCATCCATGCGCCCGCGGTATACCGTTCATCCTGAACATAAAAAGGCTCCCGAAGGAGCCTCTTGTACTGCAGCGTGTTTATTTAGCTGCTGGCCTTGGCTTCTTTCTTGCCGCCGCCTTCGATCTGCTTGTTGATCACGTATTGCTGTGCGATCGACAGGATGTTGTTGACCACCCAGTACAGTGTCAGACCGGCCGGGAACCACAGGAAGAAGAAGGTGAAGACGATGGGCAGCATCTTCATGATCTTGGCCTGCATCGGGTCCGGCGGAGACGGGTTGAGCGACTGCTGGATGAACATGCTCACGCCCATGAGGATCGGCAGGATGAAGTACGGATCCTTGACTGAGAGATCAGCCAGGTAGAGGAAGTCAGCCTGGCGCAGCTCAACCGATTCCATCAGTACCCAGTACAGGGCAATGAAGATCGGCATCTGCGCGAGCATGGGCAAGCAGCCGCCCAGCGGGTTGATCTTCTCTTTCTTGTACAGTGCCATCATTTCCTGGGACATCTTCTGGCGATCATCGCCATAGAGTTCCTTCAGGCGCTGCATTTCCGGGCCAAACTTGCGCATATTGGCCATGGACTTGAAGGCTTTGGCATTGAGCTGGAACAGTGCCGCTTTCACCAGGATGGTGATGGCGATAATGGCCAGACCCCAGTTGCCCAGCAGGCCGTGAATCCAGGTCAGCAGCGAGTGCAGTGGCGAGGCGATCCACCAGAGCCAGCCGTAATCGACGGTCAGCTGCAGGTCTTCCTGGGCGGCAAGCAGCTGCTCCTGATCCTTGGGACCGGCGAAGAAGGTTGCTGTTACGCTCTGCTGCTGGCCGGGCGCGACTGTCACGGCAGGAGAAACGAAGCCGGCAATGTAGTTGCCGTTCTGCTTGCGGGTGCTGTAGGTATATTCGGCACCCGGGGCCGGAATCCAGGCACTGATGAAGTAGTGCTGCACCATGGCAACCCAGCCATCGGCGGAACGCTGCTTGAAGGCATCGTCGTCGATGTCATCGAAATCGTATTTCTGGTAGTTGTTCTCGGCGGTGGAGAAGATCGGCCCCAGGTACGACTGCATGCCCATATCGGTGGTGGCGGCAGGATCTTCACTGCGGTCACGCTTGATCTGGCCGAACAGGTTGGCCGTCCAGCTCTGCTGGCTCTGGTTGTCGATCAGGTATTCCAGGCCAATCTGGTAGGAACCCTTGGTGAAGCTGTAGCGCTTGGTCACCTTGACGCCGTTGGCATCCGTGAAGCTCAGGTCCACATTCAGGCTGTCGGCAGCACCCAGGTCAAATTCGGACCCTTCAATGCTGTACACCGGCCGGCCGGTGGTGGCCGCATCGGGGCCATTGGCGCCAACGAGTCCGCTCTGGGCAACGTAGGTGCGGTTGGCTGTCTGCTCCATCAGTACAAAGGAGGCGTCGGAATCGATGGTCGCCTTGTACTGGGGCAGTGCCACCTGAATGATGTCACCACCGGTGGTATCAACCAGCACGTCCAGCACATCGGTCTTGATGCTGATCAGGCGGGATTTGGCAGGGGCGGTGGGGGTAGTCTCGGTGCCTGTAGCGGGCAGCTCTGCATTCTGTGCCGTGGCGGTTGCGTCTGCCGTGGGCAGTTCGTTACCGGCGGGGCTGCTGTAGGCCGAAACAGATGTCTGGCTTGCGGGAGCGGTGGGTTTTGACCCGTAATCTTCGTTCCACTGCAGCACCAGCACATAGGAAATCAGTGCAAGGGCAGCAAATGATATGACTCGCTTTACATCCATGGCGTAAGGACCACTATCTCTGCGGGTTAGCTTTTTTTGCCTTGTGCTTCAGCCGTGACCAGCATTTTTTCATGAGCTGGTGCACTTCTTCGGGTTCAAGCTCATCCAGGCCTTTGCGTGCCAGAATTACGAGATCAACCGGGGGAAGATGGTGCTGATTGAGGCGAAATGACTCGCGAATGATACGTCGAATGCGGTTGCGTTTTACAGCGCGACGTACATTTTTTTTGGAGATGACAAACCCGATACGGGGGTGATCGAGCTCGTTGAAGCTGGCAAGTATCAATATGGGCTGGTCAGGGACTTTCAGAGAGACTTTGTCAAAAACCTTCTGAAAGCCCTCGCCAGTCAGAATTCTGAGCTGGCGAGGATATTCGAATCCGGCCATCCACTGCTACCAGATCACAAGCGCTGAGTGCATCAAGCACTCAGACACTTACGACCTTTGGCACGACGACGGTTCAGGACCAGGCGACCATTCTTGGTAGCCATGCGAGCACGGAAACCGTGGCTGCGCTTACGTTTCAGTACGCTGGGTTGAAAAGTTCTTTTCATCGGTTCAGTCCTCTCACTCAGTCCTGACTAACATCGCAAGGAGTGTTAGAAGACTGGAAAAAATCACGGGTAAAAATCAGACGCGACACTATAGGGTAAAAGCCTGGCGTTCGCAATGACTAGTTTGAACACAAAGCATACAAAATCAGGCGCCTTGCCCTGCGGTGATCGGGGGTACGAAAGCTGTGCCTTATATAAGGAAGCAGGTTCCCTGTAGCGCTTCTATTGCCTGTACGCAGGTCCGCGGGGTCCGGGTGTATCGCAACGGCGGCCTGTGTGAGCTTTGGCAGGGGTTGTGGTCAAATTCTGTTGGTAACATAATATTTTTTATAAAAAACAATAACATATAATGTTATTAACCTGTTATATAAGCTGTCATTAAGTGTAAAGCAGGAGGACTTTGGCGGCCAGGACGCCGTTTCGGCCCCGATTTTGACCGCTGCGAGGCAGATACCGCCGGGGTTGCAAATAAGTTTTCAACACTGTGGATAAGTTTCTTTTTACCCGCTAGAATCACCCGCTATACGTTGCTAGTGATAGCGTTCGGCCGCGCCACAGGAGAGTCAATGTCCACCGAGCTTTGGGAACAGTGCTTGAGGAGTCTGCAGGAGGAGTTCCCGGCTCAGCAGTACAACACCTGGATTCGTCCGTTGCGGGCGGAGCAAGGGCATGACAGCCTGCTGGTTCTGATGGCGCCGAACCGCTTTGTGCGTGACTGGGTCAATGACCGCTTCCTTGGCCGTATTCGCCAGGTGGTATGTGATGTGACCGGCGACATCAGTGCCGATGTGCGGCTCGAAGTTGCACAGCACGGTGGTGGCGCCCTGCGCTCCCCTGCCCGCCCGGCGATGGCGCCACTGCGTACCCGCCCGGCGGCACCTGTCCGCGAGCCTGCTCGAGCGCCCGCCGCGGAACCCGTATACAGCAGCGCGCCGGCACAGCCCGCCCCGCAGCAGCGCTACGAGCGGGCGCCGCTGGAGCAGGACTACGCCGAGGCCGAGCCGTCCGTGCCGGAACCGCAGCTCGAACTCGACATGGCGCCGGCCGAGCCCGTGTTTTCCACCATGAGTCCGCGCCAGGATCGCAACAAGATGGTTGAGGTTGAAGGCGGTGTGCGGCACCAGTCGAACCTGAATCCGTCCTTTACCTTCCAGTCCTTTGTGGGCGGCAAGTCGAACCAGCTGGCGCTGGCGGCGGCACAGCAGGTGGCGGATAACCCCGGCGGCTCGTACAACCCTCTATTTATATACGGCGGCGTGGGCCTGGGTAAAACGCATTTGATGCACGCCGTGGGCGCTGAAATGCTCAAGCGCAACCCCAATGCCCGCATTGTCTATCTGCATTCCGAGCGCTTCGTCGCCGATATGGTGAAAGCGCTGCAGCTGAACGCGATCAATGATTTCAAGCGCTACTACCGCTCCGTTGATGCCTTGCTGATCGATGATATCCAGTTCTTTGCCGGCAAGGAGCGTTCCCAGGAAGAGTTTTTCCACACCTTCAATGCCCTGCTTGAGGGTGGTCAGCAGATGATTCTGACCAGCGACCGCTACCCCAAGGAAATCAACGGCGTCGAAGAGCGGCTGAAATCACGCTTTGGCTGGGGCCTGACGGTGGCCATCGAGCCGCCCGAGCTGGAAACCCGCGTGGCCATCGTCATGAAGAAGGCCGAAGAAGCCAAGATTATCCTGCCCGACGATGCCGCCTTCTTCCTGGCTCAGAAAATCCGCTCCAATGTGCGCGAACTCGAAGGCGCGCTCAAGCGGGTTATTGCCAACGCGCATTTTACCGGCAGCGTAATCAGTACGCCCTTCATTAAAGAGTCGCTGAAAGACCTGCTGGCTTTGCAGGACAAACAAGTTAGTATTGATAATATTCAGCGGGTTGTAGCCGATTACTACAAGATTAAAGTGTCCGATCTGCTTTCCAAGCGCCGCAGCCGGTCTATTGCCCGGCCCCGGCAGGTCGCGATGAGCTTGTCGAAGGAGCTGACTAACCACAGTCTGCCCGAAATCGGCAATGCGTTTGGGGGTCGTGATCATACTACCGTGTTGCATGCCTGTCGCAAGATCAAGGAGCTCCGGGAAATTGATACGGACATCAGAGAAGATTATCAGAACCTGCTGCGTCATTTGACGGCGTAGTTATCGGATCGGAACAAGGTAGATCGCCATGAGATTCGTCATATCGCGCGAAGCGTTAATCAAACCCCTGCAGTTGGTCGCCGGTGTCGTCGAACGTCGTCAGACCTTGCCGGTACTGTCCAATATTCTGCTGGTCGCCGAAGGTGATCAGCTGTCCATGACCGGGACCGACCTTGAAGTCGAGCTTGTGGGTCGGGTGACTCTGGATGAACCGGCCGAAGCCGGCTCCGTGACGGTGCCTGCGCGCAAGCTGATGGACATCTGCAAGTCGCTGCCGGACGATGCCCGCATCGAGCTGGCGCTCAGCGGCCAGAAGATGGTGATCAAGGCCGGGCGCAGCCGCTTCAGCCTGTCGACCCTGCCGGCGGCCGAATTCCCCAATGTGGAAGACAGCCCCCAGGCGCTGGATCTGAACCTGACCCAGGGGCACCTGCGTCACCTGATCGACCAGACCGGCTTCTCCATGGCCCAGCAGGATGTGCGCTACTACCTCAACGGCATGTTGCTGGAAGTCGCCAACGGCCAGCTGCGCGCCGTCTCCACCGACGGTCATCGCCTGGCGACCTGTATTGCCGATGTCGTGGCCGATACCGACAGCACGCACCAGATCATCGTACCGCGCAAGGGTATCCTGGAGCTGGCCCGCCTGCTGCAAAACGGCGAAGACGGCGTGCGCCTGCTGATCGGTGCTAACCATATCCGTGCCCATGTTGGTGATTTCATCTTCACCTCCAAGCTGGTTGACGGCAAATTCCCGGATTATCAGCGCGTAATCCCGCGCAATGGCAACAAGTACATGCTCGGCGACCGCCAGGTGCTGCGCCAGGTGCTGAGCCGTATCGCCATCCTGTCGAACGAGAAGTACCGCGGTGTGCGCCTGCTGCTGACCAGCGGTTTCCTGCAGGTCATGGCCAATAACCCGGAGCAGGAAGAAGCCGAGGAAACCGTGGCGGTGGACTACGATGGCGAATCCCTGGAGATCGGCTTCAACGTCAACTACCTGCTCGACAGCCTGTCGATCCTGAACTCGGAAACGGTGCGCTTCACCCTGTCCGATGCCAACAGCAGCGCGCTGATCGAGGGTGTCGACGAAAGCGACAGCCTCTATGTCGTCATGCCGATGAGAATGTGATCAGCGGTTACGCGAAAGCCGGGCCCCTGTGCCCGGCTGAATTTCCCTTATGCCGATAAAAAACCTCCATGTGCAGCACGTTCGCAACCTGTCGGATGTGCGCATAGCGCCGTCGCCGCGGATCAATATAATCAGTGGTGACAATGGCAGCGGTAAAACCAGCCTGCTTGAAGCCCTGCATTTCCTGGGGCTGACCCGTTCCTTTCGTACCAGCCAGTTTCGCCACCTGCTGCAAAGCGGCACCGATAATTGCCTCGTCTTCGCCCAGGTTGATCCTGCGGGCAGCGGCGAGACCCAGCCCCTTGGCGTGGAGCGGCGCAGCGACGGCGATGTACGCATCCGCCATGCCGGCCAGACGCTGGGCCTGTCCGAACTGGCCGAGCTGCTGCCGCTGCAGGTGATCGACTCCGATACCTTCCAGCTGCTCGAGGGCAGCCCCGGTGTGCGGCGCCAGTTTATCGACTGGGGCGTGTTTCACGCCGACCGCAGTTTTATCCAGTTGTGGCGCGGCTTTCGGCGCATATTGAAACAGCGAAACTCACTGCTTAAATGTGGTAAAATCGACCACCGGCTGCGGCGTGTCTGGGACAAGGAATTTGTTGCCTATGCCGAGCAGATGACGGCGCTGCGAGCGCACTATATTGAACTGTTAAAACCCGATTTTGAAACCACCCTCAGCCGCTTGCTGGGGGGCGTCCCGGTCGACCTGAAATTCAGCCCGGGCTGGGATCAAAAGACCCCGCTGGATGAGTTGCTGGAAGAGGGCCTGGCGCGGGATCTGAAACAGGGTTTTACCGGCAGCGGCCCGCAGCGAGCCGATTTGCGGGTGCGTACGCAAGGACAAAGTGCCGCGGAGCGACTGTCCCGCGGCCAGAAGAAACTGGTGGTCAGTGCGCTGAAACTGGCCCAGGGTGCCCTGTTCTATCGTTTGAATAACCGCCCCTGTATTTACCTGATCGACGATTTGCCGTCGGAACTGGATGAACAGCATTGCCGCCTGTTCTGCCAGTTCCTGGAGGAGACCTCCAATCAGTGCTTTATAACCTGCGTCGATCCCACCGCACTGGGCGGGTTCTGGCTTGCGGAAACCGATGTCAGTCGTTTCCGGGTTGATGCGGGGACGCTGTCGAACGCGGACTGAGTAGCTGCTCCGGTTCTGCAGCGGATCACAGATCCGGTGCCGTCAAGGCATCCGTATGGCTCCAGCGCCCGCGAGCGCCCCTGAACAGCAGGGAATTTCGCAAAATTCCGCCCGGTACAGTGGGCGACATTGAGCAGGTCGGGACGGCCTGCTTGATTGCCAGGTCAACAGGAGATATTTGATGAGCGACGAAAACCAGAGCTATAACTCCTCGAGCATCAAGGTCCTCAAGGGTCTTGATGCCGTGCGCAAGCGCCCTGGCATGTATATCGGCGATACCGATGACGGTACCGGTCTGCATCACATGGTGTTCGAGCTGGTCGACAACTCGATCGACGAAGCCCTTGCCGGTCATTGCTCCGAAATCCGCGTGGTGATTCACCCGGATGAAAGCGTCAGCGTGGGCGACAACGGTCGCGGCATTCCGACCGAGCTGCACGAGGAAGAAGGCGTGTCGGCGGCCGAGGTCATCATGACCGTGCTGCATGCCGGCGGCAAGTTCGATGACAACAGCTACAAGGTGTCCGGCGGCCTGCATGGCGTGGGTGTCTCGGTGGTGAACGCGCTGTCCAGCGAACTCAAGCTCACCATTCGTCGCGCCGGTGAAGTGTTCGAGCAGACCTACCACGACGGCGTGCCGCAGGAGCCGCTCAAGGTGGTGGGGGAAACCAGCAACACCGGTACCAGCGTGCGCTTCAAGCCCTCGCCGGCCACCTTCACCCATATCCTGTTCCAGTATGACATTCTGGCCAAGCGCCTGCGCGAGCTGTCGTTCCTGAACTCCGGCGTGCGCATCGTGCTGCGCGACGAGCGCAGCGCCCGTGAAGACATCTACGAGTACGACGGTGGCCTGGGGGCCTTCGTGGCCTACCTCAACCAGAACAAGAGCGCGGTCAACAAGGTGTTCCATTTCAACTCCATGCACGAAAACGGCGTGGGCGTTGAGGTGGCACTGCAGTGGAACGACACCTTCCAGGAAAACATCTACTGCTTTACCAACAACATTCCGCAGCGCGACGGCGGCACCCACCTGTCGGGCTTTCGTACCGCCCTGACCCGCTGCCTGAACAACTACATCGAATCCGAGAGCCTGAACAAGGGCAGCAAGGTCGCCACCACCGGTGACGACAGCCGCGAAGGCCTGACGGCCATCGTCTCGGTCAAGGTGCCGGACCCCAAGTTCTCGTCCCAGACCAAGGACAAGCTGGTCTCCTCCGAGGTGAAAACCTCCGTGGAGCAGATGATGGGGCAGGAATTCAGCGCCTACCTGCAGGAAAGCCCGCAGGAAGCCAAGGCCATCGTCTCCAAGATGATCGACGCCGCCCGTGCCCGTGAAGCCGCCCGCAAGGCGCGCGAAATGACCCGCCGCAAGGGTGTGCTCGATGTGGCCGGCCTGCCCGGCAAGCTGGCGGACTGCCAGCAGAAGGACCCCGCGCTGTCCGAACTCTACCTGGTGGAGGGTGACTCCGCCGGCGGTTCCGCCAAGCAGGGCCGCGACCGCCGCAACCAGGCGATCCTGCCGCTCAAGGGCAAGATCCTCAACGTCGAGAAGGCCCGCTTCGACAAGATGCTGTCCTCGGTTGAGGTCGGCACCCTGATCACGGCCCTGGGCTGCGGTATCGGTCGCGAGGAATTCAACCCGGACAAGCTGCGCTACCACCACATCATCATCATGACCGACGCCGACGTCGACGGTTCGCACATCCGTACCCTGCTGCTGACCTTCTTCTTCCGCCAGATGCCGATCCTGTTCGAACGCGGCCATATCTACATTGCCCAGCCGCCGCTGTACAAGATCAAGAAAGGCAAGCAGGAACAGTACCTCAAAGACGACGATGCGCTGGAAAACTACCTGCTGCAGGGGGCGCTCGATGGCACCAGCTTCCATGTCAACGAAGACGCACCGCCGCTCAGCGGAGCCTCGCTGGAAACCCTGGTGAACGAATACCGCGCCGTCGACAAGCTGATCAACCGCCTGAGCATGCTGTACCCCACGCACCTGCTCAAGCAGATGCTCTACATGCCCAAGCTGGACAAGGATCAGCTGAAGGATCGCGCAGCCGTTCAGCAGTGGACGCAGCTGCTGTGTGACAAGCTGTCCGAGCAGACGGTGGGCAACGAGCGCTACCTGTGCGAAATCGTGGAAGACCGCGAACACAGCCAGTTCCTGCCGGAAGTGAACCACCTGCTGCACGGGGTGGAAAACTACCACCGCTTTGGCGAAGACTTCTTCGGCTCGCGGGATTACCTGGCCATCACCACCCTGGGTGACAAGCTTGGCTCCCTGCTCGAAGAAGGCGCCTACATCAAGCGTGGCGAACGGGTGCGCCCGGTGAACAACTTCGAAGAAGCCCTTAACTGGCTGCTCGACCAGTCCCGCCGCGGCCACTACATCCAGCGCTACAAGGGTCTGGGCGAGATGAACCCCAGTCAGCTGTGGGAAACCACCATGGACCCGGATTCGCGCCGCATGCTGCAGGTCACCATCGATGATGCCATCGCCGCTGACCAGCTGTTCACCACCCTGATGGGTGATGACGTGGAACCGCGTCGCAACTTCATCGAGGCCAACGCCATGCGGGTGTCCAACCTCGACGTTTAATACCCGGATCGGATCACAGCGTGTGATCCGATGGCTTGTAAAAATGCTCCTGTGTCCCACTGCGGTGTGGTGCAGGAGCATTTTTTTTGGCTGTCGGTTGGCGTCGGGGTACTTATACATGCACTGAAATATCAGCCGACGTAGGTCGGGTTAGCCCGCAGGGCGTAACCCGACATGACAGGGTTGGCCTGTCACCACAAAGCGTCGGGTTACGCTGCGCTAACCCGACCTACGGGGCTGATGCACTGGCCCGGCGTTGCTACGCGGTCACCGGGGCACTCTGAGCCATCATTTCCTGGATCATGGTATCGGCCCGCTTCTTGGCGGCGCGCTCCAGCAACGGGGCGACATAGGCTTCGAATTCCGGCTTGCGGGAAATGAGGTTGAAATTGATCCCGAAGTTGAGCAGTGAACCCACATAGACGTCCGCAGCGCTGAACCGGTCACCGGCCACACAGGATCGCCCGGCCAACCAGCCCGCCAGGGTGTCAAAGGTCATCTCGAACGAGCCATAGCCGAAACGCCGCTGCAGCTCGGCAGTATCGGCTTTCCAACCCGTGGCATAATCGGACATGGCCGGTTCGCCGCAGGCGGCGGCGAAGAACAGCCAGCGATAATACTCGCCACGGTTGTCCAGCGGCGGCGCCAGGCCGGCCTCCGGGAACGCATCGGCCAGGTAGGCGCAAATGGCGGCAGCCTCGGTCACGACCACATCACCGTGCCGGATGGCGGGCACCTTGCCCATGGGGTTGATGGCCAGGTATTCGGGCGCTTTCATGGTGGTGCCGTACTCCACTACCCGGATCGAATACGGCTGGCCGATTTCCTCAAGCATCCAGTGCACGATGGCGCCACGGGACTGGGGGCTGGTATAGAAAATCAATTCCTTGCTCATGGGGTTTTCCTTTCACTGGGTGGGTGTCAGGAAACTTTAACGCTCACCACTGTCAGTTTTTGTCAGCAGTGTTTTGCGCCACTCCTTCATCATCTGGTAGCGGCGTTTGGGCGTCTTCTCGCACAGCACCCGGGCCTCCAGGATACGGTCGACACGAAAGTGGCGGTAGTCATTGCGCAGTTCACACCAGGCCGCCAGCACCCGCGTGGAATCAAAGAAACCGACGGTCACCGGCCACACCACCCGTTCGGTCCTCGCCCCTTTCTGGTCCGCATAGTCGAGGGACAACTTGCGTTCCTCGTTCAGCGCCTGCCGGATAAGCGGCAAGTCCTCCCGCTGCGGCGGCTGCTGGTGCGGGACAATCACCAGGGAGTCGTCTTCGAAGCGCTGGCGTAGCTGTGGTGGCAACACCGCCTCGAGCTTGGCCATGGCGTCCCGCGCCGCCTGCCCCATGGGGCCATCGGTACGATGCCCGGCCCATTTGAGTCCCAGTGCCAGGGCCTCGATTTCCTCTGCCGAGAACATGAGCGGCGGCAACAGGAAACCCGGCTTGAGCACATAGCCCAGCCCAGGTTCGCCATCGATCTCCGCGCCCATCGACTGGAGCGTGGCGATATCCCGATAGAGCGTACGCAGGGAAATCCCGGTTTCCTCTGCCAACAGGGCGCCGCTCACTGGCCGGCGGTGGCGGCGGAGGATTTGCAGGATGTCTAAAAGGCGTTCGGTGCGGGACATGGGGTTCGGCTGCAGGGTTGGCAAGGTGTGTATAACGATTGTGTCCCAACACAATCGACAGTAAAAGCGAGTCTAGCATATCGACCTTTCCGGCCGCGTTTTCCAACTGATGGGGTTACAAGGGCACCTGGGTTTGCGGCTCGGCATCTCCTACCTCGTCCCTGGCGGGACTGGTCGGAAAGCACGCCCAGTGCTTGTCGGGTTATGGACATGGATGTTCTGTATGCAGGCAATGCAGGAGCAATTGTCTACCCTGACGGGACCCGGGCGGTCGCTGTAAGCATCTGGAATTACTCCGGAAATAAACTCAGGGCCGAAGCGACCTCTAGCAGACGTAGGTCGGGTTAGCCCGCAGGGCGTAACCCGACATGACGGGGTCGCTCATGGTTTACAGCGTACGTTCGTGAGCTGGTAATTAGGTATACTGTCCCCGGAATTCGCGGCGGGAGATATCGGACATTTTTCGGTGGTTTGATAGTTTTTCGACTTTTTTCTTGTCACTTTCTTTGCTCGCGCGAAAGAAAGTAACCAAAGGCTCTCTACCTTGAAGAATGCGCCCGAAGTAGCCGTGACACTGCGCGCTGGAACGATTTACCGGGCGCCGCTGACGTCACGTCCATGTGCCGCAGCGGCGGCTCGGCATCCATGCCTCGCCCCTGCCGGGCCTGATCGGAAAATCCTCCCAGTGCTCGTCGGCTCCTGACGGGATCCAGGTGGTCGCTGTAAGCATCTGGAATTGCTTCGCAAGCGTACTCAGGGCCGAAGCGACCTCAAGGCCGCTAATGGCACAAACCGGGGAATTCCGGGGACAGTACACCTGTTTTCAGGATTGGGCCTTATCTCGCTGAATGATTGAATTCTTGCCGACCCTGTCGGCTTGCGGCACTTAGCCGTCAACGTACTGAGCGCAAAATCGGTCCCGGTGTTGGCTTGGGGTCAGGCCGGTCTGCTTGTGGAACATGCGCCGAAAAGCACTGACATCCGCGTAGCCAACCTGCCAGGCTACAAGTTCCACGGTGGTCGCTGTGTTCTCCAGCAGCTCCCGGGCTTTCTGCACCCGTTGCTGTTGCAGGTACTCTGCCGGTCGCAAGCCCGTTGCCCGGTGAAAACGGCGCATGAGGGTGCGCGCTGTCAGGTTGGCTATCGAGGCCATATCCTCGACGCTTAAGGGGTGCGCGCAGTCCCGGTGTATCTGGTGCTGGACCCTGAGTATCGCCTTGTCGCTATGGTCCAGCACGGGCCTGAAGCAACGGTAATAGCTTTGCTGGCGGGCACCGGTATCCACCAGCAGAAAACGGCCAAGCGCCTGCACCACCGTCGGTGGCACGTAACGCCCGATAAGGTGCAGCCCCAGGTCCATCCAGGCCATTACGCCACCTGCTGTAACAATATCCGAATCGGCCAGCAGCAGTGCATCCGTATCCAGCTCCACGTCCGGGTATGCGCGCCTGAAGGCGCCTTCCAGTTGCCAGTGGGTCGTGACCCTGCGCCCTGCCAGCATTCCGGCCTGCGCCAGCAGAAACGAGCCTGCACAGGCGGAACTGACGACAGCGCCGCGCTTGTGCCAGTTTGCCAACTGGGCACAGAGGTTCGGCTGCGGCTCCAGGTACGCCTGGCCTTCCAGTATCGGCGGCACTATGACCAGGGTGGGTAAGGCGCTCGCATCATCCAGGGCCGCCGCTTCCCCTGCCTGCCAGCGCACTATCTCGAACAGCACCTCGGGTGCCGGCTGCATTTCAGACAGGATACGGTTGGCGGCCTGAAACAGGTCTATCACACCGTAGACCGCAGACTGCGCGGATCCGGGAATATCCACAAGGGTGACGCAGATGGTCTGGGTCATGTCAGTTTTGGCCCTGTTATTGTCAGATTTGCCACCGGCACAGCCTAGCAGCTGGGTTTAGCATTATCGATACAACTCAACCGGAGGCACCCATGAGCAAGATAGCCCTGATCATCATCGATATGCAGAACGACTACTTCCCCGCGGGCAAGTGGCCCCTCGAGGGCATTGACGCCGCCGCCGCCAATGCGGCGCGGGTACTGGCCCATTTCCGCGAGCACAAGCTACCGGTCGTGCATGTTCGCCATGAATTCCTGTCCGATGATGCCCCCTTTTTCACCCCCGGCAGTGATGGCGCCAACATCCACGACAGTCTGCAACCGGCCGAGGCTGAGTTCAGGGTGTTGAAAAACGGCGTTAACAGTTTCAACGGCACCGAACTGCAGGCCTTGCTGCAGCGCGAAGGTATCAGCGCGCTGGTGATCGTCGGTGCCATGAGCCATATGTGCATTGATGCCGTTGCCCGGGCAGCGGCGGATCTGGGATACAGCAATACCCTGCTGCACGACGCCTGCGCCACCCTGGATATGGAGTTCAACGGTGTAAAAGTCCCGGCAGCCCAGGTTCACGCGGCTTTCATGGCGGCCCTGGCCTTTGCCTATGCCGAGGTGATCGCTACTGACGAGTTTCTGGCGCGTCAGTGATGCATCTGGCAGCCGGGGCCTTGCAGGCTGTCTGGCTGCCCGTTTCTTTCAGGCGCAGCGCGCTGCACTGACGCGGGCTTTCGCCAGCCCTGGTGTTGGCTACAGGCCTGGCAGTCAGGGCCTGGGTTGAGATCTGAGTGTTGCAATGCACGGGGAGCGTCTACGTCATTGGCCTGCCTGCTTATCGCCTCCTGCTTTTCCTGCTCAGGAGGATTTTCCCGTTTCGGCTTCCGCCAGGGCGGCCAGTTGTGCGGCGACCGCTGTCCAGCCTTCGGTAAAGCCCATCTCCTTGTGCTTTTGCAGATCCTCCGGGTTCCAGTGCCGGGCGCTGGCCCGGTAGCGGGTGCCCTCGCCTTCGGCCTCGATCTCGAAGATGCCCACCATAAAGGCCTGCTGCGGGTTCCACTGGCTGTCAAAGGCGTCGGTGAAGACAAAGCGTCGGCCGGGCATAACGTCGAGAAAAACACCACGGCAGGGAATCTGTTCAGCGTCCGGCCCGAACATAGTGGTATCGAAGGCGCCGCCCGGGCGCCATTCGATCGCGTTGACCTCCGTTCGCCAGGGCGCCGGGCACCACCATTGCGGCAGTTGCTCGGTGATCACCCGCCACACCCTGGCTGGCGGCGCCTCTATATAGCGGCTAACGGACAGTTCATGCAGGGTTTCTGAAATATTGGATGTACACATGGTTCTTTCCCCTGTTGCGGCTATGCCTGACTGATACCGATTAGTGAAAGCGCTCTACCCTTGGCGCCTTTCTGTCGACTGGATTCAGGCACCAGATACAAGGTGGAACAGTCCTGCAGCAATGGCAAGGTCGGACCTCGGGCTTATCGGGGAGTAACACGGTGCTCTTTGCCGTGGCCTGTGGATAACTGTGCGCAACCCTGGTTATGCACAGCCGTTATATGCCGATACCCGGGGCCTGTGGGCGCCCGGACATCGGCCGCTTGGGGTTGCCCGGCGTCTTGTGGATACCTGTATCAAGCGCTCTGTCGCAGCCCGACGTTGCTCTGTTCAAAAGGCACGAAGCCTGGCAGGGCTTCGATGCGTGCGAGCCAGCGGTGGATGTTGCCGTAGGGGCCCAGGTCGACATTGCCCTCCGGGGCACTGGCGATATAGCTGTAGAGGGCAATGTCCGCGATGGTGATACCGTTGCCGGTTATGAAGCTGTGGTCGCCAAGTTCCGCGTCAATTACCGCCAGTACGGCGTGGGCGCGCTCGATGGCTGCAGCGGCATCCAGGTTGGCGCCGAACAGGGTCACCAGGCGCGCAGCGGCCGGGCCGAATGCGATCTGGCCGGCGGCAACGCTGAGCCAGCGCTGTACCGCGGCGGCACCTGCCGGGTCTTGCGGCAGCCAGTCGGTCTTGTCGAACTTCTTCGCCAGGTACACCAGGATGGCATGGGAATCGGCTACCAGGGTGTCACCGTCTTCCAGCAACGGCACCTGACCAAAGCGGTTTTTCTGCAGATAAGCCGGTGTCTTGTGTTCACCGGCGGCGAGGTCGACGGGCACAAGCTCAACATCAGCGCCTATCAGGGAGGCAAACAGACGCACCCGGTGGGCGTGGCCGGAAAGAGGGAAATCATGGATCTTGATAGCCATTGTCAGGGCTCCTGCCTGGAGAGTTGGGTTCGCCCGTTAGCGGGCACCCCAGGAAGATTAAATAATGTCCCAAGACGACAGAATCCCCGCCGGACTGAATTCATTATTTCTTTAAGTGGAATAGCAGGCAGTTATCCACGCCCCTGCGGCTCAGTCTTTGGCCGGCTCCAGTACCGCCAGCAGGCTGGCGAGGCTTTCCTCCAGGGCCGCAAGGTCAGCGGCACCCAGTGGCGCCAGGATACGGTGTTCGTTCGCCACATGGGCTTCTACGGCGCGGTCAATCAGCTCCAGTCCTGCCGGGGTCAGCTTGAGCAGCTTGCTGCGGGCATCGTCCGGGTTGGCCAGTCGTTCTACCCAGCCGCTGGCTTCCAGGCGCTGCATGCGGTGGGTCATGGTGCCGGACGTGACCATCAGGGTGGAGAACAGCGCGGTGGGCGCCAGGCAGTAGGGTGCGCCCGAGCGGCGCAGGGTTGCCAGTACATCGAACTCCCACAGGGTCAGGCCGAAGGCCGAAAAGGCTTCATCGAGGCGGCGCTGCATCAGTGCCGAGCAACGCTTGAGGCGGCCAATGGTCGCCATCGGGCTGGTATCCAGGTCCGGGCGCTCGCGCTGCCACTGGGCGAGGATGGCATCAACCGCATCGGGCTGTCGTTCGGTGCTCATTGTGGGTCTCCATGGAATCAACCGAGTAAAGAGCAGGATAAAGTATCTTGATATCAAGATAATCCTGTGCGAGACTCATTTTTTATCTTGGATTGAAGATAATATCATGAGCACTCGATCGCAACACCCCGTCGGACTCGATGTCCTGCTGACCGCGCTGGCGCCGGTCATCTGGGGATCGACCTATATCGTCACCACCGAACTGTTGCCACCGGACCGGCCCTTTACGGCCGCGGCACTGCGCTGCCTGCCGGCGGGCATTCTACTGGTGCTGCTAAGCCGGCAACTGTTGCCAGGTGCGCAATGGGGCCGCCTGCTGGTACTGGCCGCGCTCAATATCGGTTTCTTCCAGGCACTGCTGTTTGTAGCGGCCTACCGCCTGCCGGGTGGCCTGGCGGCGGTGGTGGGTGCCATCCAGCCGCTGCTGGTGATGGGGCTGGCCTGGTCCATCGATAAACGCCAGCCGGCCTGGCTGGCGGTGGTGGCGAGCCTGGTCGGCGTCGCGGGCATGGCGGCCTTGCTGCTGGCACCCGGGGCGCGCTGGGATCCAGCCGGTATCGCGGCGGCACTGGTGGGTGCGGCCTGCATGGCAGCCGGCACCTTTCTGGCGCAGCGCTGGCGCCCGGCGGTGCCTCTGCTGGCGTTTACCGGCTGGCAACTGCTGGTGGGTGGCCTGGTGCTGCTGCCGCTGGCCTGGATCATCGATCCGCCCTTGCCGGCGCTGGATGCCGGCGCAGTGCTGGGCTACGTCTATCTGTCGTTGTTCGGTGCCCTGCTGGCCTATGGACTTTGGTTCCGCGGCATTGCCCGGTTGTCGCCGGTGGCGGTGTCATCCCTGGGGCTGCTGAGCCCGTTGACGGCCGTTGTGCTGGGCTGGGCACTGCTCGGGCAAGACATGACGGGCATCGCCCTGCTGGGCTTCGTGGCGGTACTGGGCAGTATCCTTGTCGTGCAGTGGGCATCCCGCCAGGCTGCTGCGGCGCACTCATCAGAGTTGCACCTTTCACCCCGTGCAGCTGTTCAAACGCACACGCTGAAATAAGGAGTTAACCATGTCCAATGCAATCAAGCAGCTTATCGAGAGCCGCGTATCCACCGGCCGTTATGACCCGGCGCGCAGGCTGTCAGAGGCCGAGGTGAGTGAGCTGGTACGCCTGGCGACCCGTGCCCCTTCGGCCTTTAACGTCCAGAACTGGAAGTTTGTGGCTGTGTGCAGCCCCGAAGCCAAGGCACGCCTCAGGGCCGCAGCCTTTGATCAGCCCCAGATCGAAGATGCGGCGGTGACCTTTATCGTCTGTGGCACCCTTGGCGCCCACAAGGACATGCCGCGGGTACTGCAGCCATCGGTCGATGCCGGCATTGTGCCCCAGACGGTGGCGGATGGCTGGGTCGAGATGGCAACGGCATCCCATGACGGCAATCCGCAGCTGCAGCGCGACGAGGCCTTTCGTTCGGCATCGCTGGCGGCGATGACCTTGATGCTGGCGGCCGAAGGCATGGGGGTGTCTACCGGCGCGATGAGTGGCTTCGATGCGCAAGCGGTGGCGGCGGCCTTTGAACTGGATGCGTCAGAGGTGCCCGTGATGCTGGTCACCGCAGGCTACGGATTGGCGACCAACTGGCCGCAGAAGCCCCGCCGGCCGCTGCAGGAAGTGATGACAGTGGCCTGAGCGGCAGGCGCACCAGGTGGCGTATCAGTTTGGTTAATCAGGCCACAGTTTTTCGAATCCGCTGCCGGCACGGGGTTCGGGACTATGCTTGAGGCAGGAGTAACGTCTTCAGTACGACCACAACATCTTTTCAAGTCATTGTTATATAAGAATAAAAATTTCGTCACTTCGGCGCCTGGCAGAGACTGCGGCACCGAGTCCGCCAAGGTGTTCTGTTCTCGCGACGCTGGGTCGTGAAATTTCGTTATTGCGGTGCTGAAGGTCATTAATATATATAGGTATATACATATGGCGTTGATTTGGAGCTCTGTGCTGCCGCCTTGGCGTTACAACGCTGTTGCTGGCTAGCGGGCTCACTTGCCATACCTTGACCTAACCCGAAGCAGGAACGACCGATGTATACAGTGACTATTCAGCCCGGCGAGATGACGCTGTCCCAACTGCGTGCCGTGGCACAGTCTCCTTCTGAGCTCTCGCTGGCGCCTTCCAGCCACGAGGCGATTCAGGCCAGCAGCGCTGCGGTGTCCCGCGCCATTGCCCAGGGGCGCGTGGTGTATGGCATCAATACCGGTTTTGGGCTGCTGGCCAATACCCGCATCGCGCCCGAGGATCTTGAGTTGCTGCAACGCAGTATCGTGCTGTCCCATGCTGCCGGCATTGGCACGCTAATGGCCGAATCGACGGTACGCCTGATGATGACGCTGAAGATCAACTCGCTGGCCCGTGGCTTTTCCGGTATCCGTCTTGAGGTGATTGAAGCGCTGATCAGGCTGGTGAATGCCGAGGTTTACCCCTGTGTGCCGCAGAAGGGATCGGTGGGTGCCTCTGGCGACCTGGCGCCGCTGGCGCACATGAGCACCGTGCTGCTGGGCGAAGGCGAAGTGACCTACCGCGGCGAGCGGTTGTCCGGGGCTGAAGGCCTGCGCATCGCCGGTCTCGAGCCCATTACCCTGGCACCGAAAGAAGGCCTGGCACTGCTCAATGGCACTCAGGCATCCACCGCCTTTGCGCTGGAAGGCCTGTTTGCCGCTGAAGATGTGTTTGCCGCAGCGGTGGTTGCCGGGGCCACGTCGGTGGAGGCGGCGCTGGGCAGCCGGCGTCCGTTCGATGCCCGGGTGCATGAGGTTCGTGGCCAGCATGGCCAGATCGCCGCCGCCGCCGCGTACCGTCACCTGCTGGGTGAGGCATCAGAGGTTGGCGATTCCCACCAGGGCTGTGAAAAGGTACAGGACCCCTACTCGCTGCGCTGTCAGCCCCAGGTGATGGGAGCCTGCCTGCAGCAGATCCGCCAGGCCGCCGAGGTGCTGCTGGTGGAATCGAATGCCGTATCCGACAACCCGCTGGTATTTACCGAGACCGACGAGTTTATTTCCGCCGGCAACTTCCACGCCGAGCCGGTGGCCATGGCGGCCGACAACCTGGCATTGGCAATTGCCGAAATCGGCTCGCTGTCCGAGCGCCGCATGGCGCTGCTGATCGATTCCAACCTGAGCAAGCTGCCGCCCTTCCTGGTGGACAACGGCGGCGTCAATTCCGGTTTCATGATCGCTCAGGTGACGGGCGCGGCGCTGGCATCGGAGAACAAGTCGCTGGCGCATCCGGCCTCTGTCGACAGCCTTCCTACCTCGGCCAACCAGGAAGACCATGTGTCCATGGCTACCTTTGCTGCCCGCCGTCTGCGTGACATGGCCGATAACACGGCCGGCATTCTGGCGGTGGAGTACCTCGCAGCCTGCCAGGGGCTGGACTTCCGTGCGCCACTGAAAGCCGCCGAGCGGGTGGAGGCTGCCAAGGCCGAGTTGCGTGCCGAGGTGCCGTTCTATGACAAGGACCGCTACTTCGCGCCGGACATCGAAAAAGCGCAGGCGCTGGTCCAGAGCGGCGCACTCAGCCGATACATGCCGGCACAGCTGCTGCCGAGCCAGTAAGGCCGCGATCCCCGACCGTCAAGCCACACCGGGCGCTGTGTGACCGGTGTGGTCAGCCGGAAAGTCCGCTCCCATCTGAAAGCCTGCTATTGCTGTGCCTGAACCTCGGCAATCCGACATGAGAAATCGGAGTTGCAAGCGGGCGCGTATCCTTGCACCCTTTTGCGCCTTGGGGCAGTCCGGGGCGTCAGGTGGATGACGGCACCCTTCTGTATACCCATAACTATAAAGAGGAATCTCAATCGTGAGTCATGATCTATCCACCCCGACGGTCTCTGAACAGGGCGTCTCCCGTATCGTGATCGCACTGTTTGCGGCGATCGCCGGTTACGTGCTGTACCGCACGCTCGATCCGGTTGGCTTTGGCATGAACGCCGTGCTGGTGAGTGTACTGGCGATGCTGTTGCTGAGCCTCGTGCGGGTCAATGTCGTCATTTCGCTGATCACCGCCTCGCTGCTGGGGGGCGTGATTGGTGGCCTGTCGATCGAAAAGACCCTGGCCTCCTTTAATGAGGGCTTGAGTGGTGGTGCCCAGATTGCCCTGAGCTATGCCCTGCTCGGCGCCTTTGCGGTGGCCATTTCGAAGTCCGGAATCCCGCATATGCTGGCGGACAGGATCGCAACGCTGCTGGGAAAGAGTGACAACCTTAACCGGGTTGGGCAGATTCGCTATGGCCTGATCGGCCTGCTGCTGGCTTTCGCCTGTTCGTCGCAGAACATCATTCCCATCCATATCGCCTTTATTCCGCTGCTGGTGCCACCGCTGCTGTTCGTTATGGCGAAGCTGCGCATGGATCGCCGGCTTGTGGCCTGCGTGCTGACCTTTGGTCTGGTCACGCCCTACATGCTGCTGCCGGTTGGCTTCGGTTCCATTTTCCTCAACGATATCCTGCTGGCCAATATTCAGAAGAGTGGTCTGGACATCAGTGGTATCAACCCGTTTTCGGCCATGCTGATTCCGGCCATGGGCATGATCGCTGGCCTGCTGATCGCCATCCTCTTCAGTTACCGCGGCAAGCGTGACTACGATATGGACCTTGTTGCCCGTACCGAAAGCTGCCACCGCGCCTATTCCGCCAAAACGATGCTGGTGGCGGCGGGCGCCATTCTGGCCGCCTTTCTGGTGCAGCTGCAAACGAGCTCGATGGTGCTGGGCGGGCTGATCGGCTTTCTTATCTTTTCGCTGTCTGGAGTGCTGAAGTGGAGCGAGGGTGACGACGCCTTTACCGAAGGTATGAAGATGCTGGCCATGGTGGGCTTCATCATGATCGCCGCCAGCGGCTTCGCCCAGGTATTGAGGGATACCGGACATATAAGCTCGCTGGTCAGTGCGTCGGCTGAACTGGTGGCGGGCAGCAAGGGCATGGCGGCCCTGGCGATGCTGGTTGTCGGACTGCTGATTACGCTGGGCATCGGGTCGTCGTTTTCGACAATTCCCATTATCGCGGCGATCTATGTACCGCTGGCAATGCAGCTGGGGTTCTCGCCGATCGCCATTGTTGCCCTGGTGGGTACGGCAGGGGCGTTGGGCGATGCGGGCTCTCCGGCATCTGACTCGACCCTGGGGCCCACGGCGGGCCTCAACATTGACGGCCAGCACAACCATATGTGGGACACGGTGGTGCCGACATTCCTGCACTATAACCTGCCATTGATGGTCTTCGGCTGGGTGGCCGCGACAACGCTCTAACGCTGGCAGAGTCCGCATCCGGGATGGAAAACCTGTCCCGGTGCGGGTTGTCGGTCCAGCCGATAACAGTGGCCTCGCTGCTGTCTGTGCTGCAAGCAATGCTCGCGTGTTCCAATGAATGTTTCACGTGGAACTCCGCTATCCTCCTTCCTTCCTTCCTTCCTTACTTCCCTTCCGGTGGTTCAACCTGGTGTGGGGTTCTTGCGCATGAACAGTCGCTGCCCCAGCTGAAAGATGGCAACCAGAATGGCGCCACTCACAATGCCGATCACGGCGTTGCCGAGCGGGCCTGCGAACCAGGCAAGCACAGCCCCTATCTGCGGAATGCCCGCTAGCCACTGGCTGCCATGGTGAAGCCAGTCTTCGGCGCCGGGCACGCCATGAACTAGAATACCGCCGCCGACAAGGAACATGGCGGCAGTGCCGACGATCGACAGCGTCTTCATCAGTAGCGGTGCAAAGCGCAACAGCGCGGTGCCAAGCCAGCGGCTCAGATGACGTCTTTCATCCTCCTTGTGACGCTGCAGCAGGTGCAGCCCGGCATCATCCAGCTTGACGATACCGGCGACCAGGCTGTAGACCACGAAGGTCATGCCGAAGGCGATCAGGCTCACCACCGCCACCTGGGTCGTGAAGCTGGCGTCGCTGACAATGCCCAGGGCGATAACGATAATCTCGGCCGACAGCACAAAGTCGGTACGGATCGCGCCCCTGATCTTGTTCTTTTCAAACGCGACCAGGTCGACCTGGGGATCACTCAGTGCCTGGATTTTCTCCAGGTGGGCCTGTTCTTCCTCCTCCCTGCTGTGCGTCCAGCCATGGGCGATTTTCTCAAACCCCTCGAAGCACAGGTAGGCGCCGCCCAACATCAGCATCGGCAGGATCAGCCAGGGTGCAATGACACTGATGAGCAAGGCACCGGGTACCAGCACCAGCTTGTTTTTGAACGATCCCTTGGCAACCGCCCAAACAACGGGCAGCTCGCGTTCCGCTCTGACGCCGGTCACCTGCTCGGCATTGAGGGCCAGGTCGTCGCCAAGCACACCGGCGGTTTTCTTGGCTGCGACCTTGGACAGTATGGTGATGTCATCGAGCACGGTGGCGATGTCATCGAGTAACGCAAGAAGGCTGGTGCCGGCCATGGTCTGCTGGTTCCTTTGGGTGTGAGTGAATGCACGGGGTCAGGCAAGCGCCGCCGCGAGAGCGGGTGCTTGCCGTATCCAAGCATATACCATGAAGCATGACCGCAGTGTACGGGCCGGGCTTCAGGCCCGGCCTTACCTGATGGCAAGGCCAGGGTTAGCGCTGGCTGGCCGCAGGCGCTCGATGGTGTCCCGGAATGCCCTGATGCTGGGCAGGGTCGAGTCCTTGCGCCACACCAATTGGGTTGTGGCCAGTCCGATCTTCCGCCCCGGGGTTTCCGTTGCCAGTTCATCAAACTGGGGGTGCAGCGCCAGCACCGAGCGGGGCAGCATTGCGATTCCCATGCCGGCCAGCACACAGGCGAGCATGGTGTGATGGCTGGGTATCTCGACGGTTCTGTCGGGCCGGCGATTGCCGCTGTCGAGCCACTGCTGGATGCGGTTGCGGTACGAGCAGCCCGGATTAAAGGTGACGATGGACAGGGGTGACGGCAGTGCCGCCACGCCCCGGGTGTGGCTGAGCGCGGCGGGTTTCACGACGAGCAGTTCTTCTTCAAAGCAGGGATACAGCGCCAGGCGCTCGTCCAGTACCGGGTCTGCCGCCAGGGCGATATCCAGCTCGCCGTCGAGCACCGCGTCGACCAGGGTGCCCGAGGCGCCGGTTCTCAGCTCGATATCGACCTGGGCAAAGTCCCGGTGGTATGCGCTCAATATGGCCGGGAGGTGGGCCGCCGAGGTGCTTTCCATGGAGCCGATGCGAAGTACTCCGCCGGGCTCGGGGTTGGTAAGGTCATCAATCGCCTGTTGCCGGAGGCGGATCAGCCTTTCTGCGTGCTCAAGCAGGCGGGTGCCTGCCGGGGTTATCTTCAGGCGGTTTTTCTCGCGCAGGAACAGTGGCTGTTGCAGTGCCTGCTCAAGTTTCTGAATCCGCGCGGTCACGTTGGAGGGCACCCGGTGCAGCTGCTCGGCGGCCTTCGAGATGCCACCCGTGTCAACGACCGCCTTGAAAACCTGCAGGTCAGAAATATCCATCATGAGGATCGCTTCCACATTTGTATTCATTAAATATGATAATTGCGTTCTTTATTATTCAGTATTTATGAAGCTAGTAAAGCCCTAGACTCAACGCTGTCAATTTGGGTAAGCGGGGAGTTGGGAACATGACGACGCACGGAATCAGCCAGAGTTCTCGGGTCCGACAGGGTTTGCTCTATGCGCTGGGCGCGGTGCTGATCTGGAGTGGTTTTATTCTTGTCTCGCGGGCCGGAGCCCTGGCTTCACTCACCATGGTGGACATGCTGGCCGTTCGTTTTGGCACGGCCTTCCTTTTGTTGGCGCCGCTGGCCTGGCGTATGCGAAGGGTGCTTTTGAACGGGCGCGTGCTGCTGCTCGGGCTTGTGGGTGGCCTGGCCTACGGTGCCTTTGTCTATGCCGGGTTTGAGCGTGCGCCGGCTACCCATGCCGCCCTGCTGTTGCCGGGGCTGATGCCGGTCATGATAGCCGTCATGGCATTTTTCTTTACGGCCGAGCGCAAGCCGCTGCTGGTGTGGCTGGGCATTGCCACCAGTAGCCTGGGTATCGGTGCGCTGTTGTTCGATACGCTATTCCAGTCCAGCGACTACTGGCTGGGGGATCTGTGCTTTGTGCTCGCCTGCGTGTGCTGGGCGGTCTACACGGTGCTGCTGCGGGCATGGAATATCCCGGCCTGGAACGCCACTGTCGGCGTGGTGATGGTGGCCGGCGGGCTCTACCTGCCGGTCTATTGGTTGCTGCTCTCGCCGGGTCTGGGCGAACACAGCTGGGCGCTGATCCTCGGGCAGGGTTTTTACCAGGGTGTCCTGGCGACCATTGTGCAGATGGTTTTCTATGTGCGTGCGGTGCAGTTGCTGGGCGCTACCCGCATGGGTGCCCTGATGGCGCTGGTGCCGGCCATCGCTGCCGGTCTTGCAGTGCCCCTTTTCGGGGAGACTCTTACACCGGTGCTGCTGCTGAGTATCGGCTTGGTGATGCTGGGAGCCTTGCTGGGAAACCTGCCGCGGCGGTGGATGCCGGCCCGGGTGCCGCGTACCTGCCGGTCCAGTGCCTGATGGCGCTGGTGCTGGTGCAGTGGGCGCTGGCGGACAGGCTGAAGTCGCGCAGTGTTCCACGTGGAACCTGCGGCTAAACCGGCCTGTCACCCTGCCCTGTTAATGCTGGCGTAAGAACGCAAAAACCCGCCGGGTGGCGGGTTTTGGTTTCAGCGCGCGCTTCCTGTCAGCGGGCTGTTAGCTGCCGATCACCGAGATGTCAGCTACGCCCAGGAAGAGTCCGCGCAACTGAGACAGCAGTGCCAGTCGGTTGTTGCGCACGGCCTCGTCATCGGCATTGACCATGACCTCTTCAAAGAAACGATCGACAACAGCACGCAAGCTCGCGAGCTGCTCCAGGGCGGTCTGGTAGTCGCCGCTCGCAAAGGCCGGCTGCAATTCAACCTGCATGGCCTGCACACGGGTGAAGAGTTCCTTTTCTGCGGTCTCCTGCAGCAGGGACTCGGTCACGACGGCGTCGTTCTGGCTGTCCTGCTTGCTCAGGATGTTGCTGACGCGCTTGTTGCCGGCGGCCAGGGCATCGGCTTCGGGCAGCGTGCGGAAGTGGGCAACGGCCCTTACACGACGGTCGAAGTCCAGCGGCCGCGTCGGCCTGAGCGCGTGTACCGCCAGGAAAGTCTCCACGGCGATGTCGCGGTCTTCGTACCAGGCACGCAGGCGGTCGAGCATAAAGTCCAGCACGCGTTCCTCAAGGCCTTCCCGCGCCGGCAGGTTGGCGTGACCGTCGGCAGCAACCTTGAGCAGCTCGGCCAGGTCCAGGTCCAGTTCCTTTTCGACCAGGATGCGCAGCACGCCAACCGTGGCACGACGCAGGGCGAAGGGGTCCTTGGATCCGGTGGGCGGCTGGTTGATGCCGAACAGGCCGGTCAGGGTGTCCAGGCGGTCGGCAATGGCGACGGCTGCCCCGGTCAGGGTTTCAGGCAGCTGGTCGCCGGCAAACCTTGGCATGTACTGCTCGTTCTGGGCCAGGGCAACGTCTGTAGGCTCGCCGTCATTGAGGGCGTAGTGGTAGCCCATGAGGCCCTGGAGTTCCGGAAATTCCAGCACCATCTCGGTGACCAGGTCGCATTTGGACAGCAGCGCAGCACGTTCGGCCCATTGCGGATTGCTGCCGATGCGGCTGGCGATAAAGCTCGCCAGGTGCGCGACGCGCCGGGTCTTGGCGTGAAGGCTGCCCAGGTCTTTCTGGAAGACGATGGACTCTAGCTTGTTGCAGCGCTCGGCCAGGCTGGTCTTCTTGTCGGTTTCGAAGAAGAACGCCGCATCGGCCAGGCGCGGACGAATGACCTTCTCGTTGCCCTGGATGATCTGCTGCGGTTCCTTCGACTCGATGTTCGCTACGGTGATGAAGTACGGCATCAGCTGCCCGTCACCGTCGAGCAGATGGAAGTACTTCTGGTTGTCCGCCATGCTGGAAATCAGCGCCTGGGACGGCACGGCCAGGAAGCGTTCCTCGAAACGACCGGTCAGCGCCACGGGCCATTCGTTGAGTGCGGTGACTTCGTCCAGCAGTGCGGGGTCGATCACCACCTGGCCGCCAACCTTGTCGGCTTCGCTCAGCAGCTGTGCGCGGATGAGCTCGCGGCGCTTGGCGAAGTCGGCAATCACATAGCCCTGTTCGTGCAGCACCTGCTCATAGTCCGAGGGCGCGATGAGCTCGATTTCGTGGTTGTAGTGGAAACGGTGGCCGCGGGTTTTGCGACCGGATGTGAGTCCAATGATCTCGCAGTCCAGCACCTGGTCACCAAACAGCATGAGCACCCACTTGACCGGGCGCACGAACTCGGTACGGGAAGCACCCCAGCGCATGCGCTTGGGGATCGGCAGTTTGTCGAGTGCCTGGGCAATGATGCCCGGCAGTGCGTCGGTCAGCGGCGTGGCCGCGCTGACCTGGCGAAAGCACATCTTGCCGTCCATCTCGGTGAGCTGGTCAACGCTGGTGCCACACTTGCGGGCAAAGCCTTCCAGTGCCTTGCTGGGCGCACCGCTGACATCGAAGGCGATGCGCGCCGGCGGTCCCTGCACGAAGAACTCGCTGGCCGGCACTTCGCTGCACAGCTGTTCGATCAGCAATGCGAGGCGACGCGGTGCGGCGTACGACTTGAAGACCGCAGGCTTGAGCAACTCGGCAGCGCCCTGCCCCAGCACGGCCTCGATACCCTTGCGAATTTCGCTTTCCAGCGCTTCGGACAGCTTCAGCAGTGCCTTGGGGGGCAGCTCTTCGGTGCCCAGTTCAAACAGAAAATCCTTGGTCATCAGTGGGACTCCTCGGCACAGGCGGCGAGTACTTCATCGCGAATTTCGGGGGCGGCCAGCGGGAATCCCAGCGCCTTGCGGGTATTGAAGTAGGCGGCGGCAACATCGCGGGCCAGGGTGCGCACACGCAGGATATAGCGCTGGCGCTCCGTCACGGAAACCGCGTGGCGCGCATCCAGCAGGTTGAAGGTATGGGAGGCCTTGAGTACCTGCTCGTAGGCCGGCAGTGGCAGCGGTGTGTCCAGCGCCAGCAGCTTGTTGCATTCGCGCTCGTGGAAATCGAAGTTGCCGAACAGGGTGTCGACATCGGCGTGTTCAAAGTTGTAGGTCGACTGTTCCACTTCGTTCTGGTGGTAGACATCGCCATAGGTGACAACGCTGCCATCGGGGTGACGTGCCCAGATCAGGTCGTAAACGCTGTCGACTTCCTGCAGGTACATGGCGATACGCTCAAGCCCATAGGTGATTTCACCAGTCACCGGGTAGCATTCCAGGCCGCCGGCCTGCTGGAAGTAGGTGAACTGCGTGACTTCCATGCCGTTGAGCCAGACTTCCCAGCCCAGGCCCCAGGCACCGAGAGTCGGCGATTCCCAGTTATCTTCGACAAAGCGCACATCGTGCACGTTGAGATCCAGGCCCATGCGCTGCAACGAGCCGAGGTAGAGTTCCTGCAGGTTGTCAGGCGAAGGCTTGATGACAACCTGGAACTGGTAGTAGTGCTGCAGGCGGTTGGGGTTCTCGCCATAGCGGCCATCGGTCGGACGACGGCTCGGCTGTACATACGCCGAGCGCCAGGACTCTGGGCCGATAGAACGCAGGAAGGTCGCCGGATGGAAGGTGCCTGCACCAACTTCCATATCCAGCGGCTGAACAATGACACAGCCCTGCTCTGCCCAGTATTGCTGCAGAGCCAGGATCAAACCCTGGAAGGTGCTGACGTCTGAGGTCACCTTTTCGGTCACGGAGATCACCATCTTTAATAGTCGGTTGGCCAAAATTAGAGCGAAATTATACACGAAAAGCGACGCGTCCGAGGTTCGAGGCCACCAGAGCCTGCGGGAAATTCGATATACTGTGCAACTTGGCAAACAGGGCTGTGGACGGGCATTGCATTGGATAAAGTGAAAGCGGTTTTAGCCATACTGGTATTGGGTGTGCTGGCGCTGCTGCCGCTCAAGTGGGCGCAGTCACTGGGAGGCTGGTTTGGTCGCCGGCAGTCGAAGGACCCTGCGGGCAAGCTGGCGAGCAATACCCGGCGCAATATCGAGCTGTGTTTCCCCGAGCTCGACGCGACAGCCCAGGATGCGCTGATAGAAGACAGCCTGGTAGAAACCGGGCGCTCCATGGCGGAAATGGGCATGTCCTGGCTCTGGTCCCCCGAGCGCACACTGAAAAATATTCGGGCGGTCAACGGCGAGTCGCTGATCACAGAAACCCTGGCATCAGGCCGGGGCATCATCCTCATCGCGCCGCACCTGGGTAACTGGGAGGTGCTGAACCTGTATCTGTCCAAGCGCTATCCCTTCACCGCCATGTACAAACCGCCGCAACTGAAACTGATGGATGACCTGATCAAGCGCATGCGCGCGCGCCTGGGAACCCGCATGGCGCCGGCGAATGCCTCCGGCGTGCGTATGGTGATGAAGGCGCTCAAGCGCACCGAGATGGTGGGGATCCTGCCGGACCAGGAACCGGACGAGCAAGGCGGCGTGTTTGCGCCCTTCTTCGGGGTTGATGCCCTGACCATGAAACTGCTGCCCCAGCTTGCCCGCCAGACCAAAGCCCGGGTTATCTGCGGCTATGCCGAACGGCTGGCCGACGGTGCGGGCTTCGAGATTTATTTTCGCGAAGCCGAGGCCGGCCTGGATAATCCGGACCTGGAACAGGCTGCTGCGGCCATGAACCGCTCGGTGGAGGCCTGCGTACGTGCCCTTCCCAGCCAATATCAATGGGAATACCGCCGTTTCAGTCGCCGTCCCGAGGGGCAGCCGCGGCGCTATGACTGAGTGTGGGAGCCGTTGGCCTCAGCGCCGCCAGAAAAATGGGGGGTAAAGATAAAGAGCACCAGCAGTGTGAACAGTTCAAGACGCCCTGCCGAGCCAGTACCCGTGGGAATACCGCCGCTTTAGCCGCCGCCCTGAGGGGGGCGGCCACGGCGCTATGGCTGAGACTGAGGGCTGCATGGGTCTGGTTGCGACCTGCGACGGCGTGCCCCTTTCGGGCCGCCGTCGTTCGGTTTAGCGGCGCCAGAAAATAGGGGTAAAGAGCACCAGCAGGGTGAACACTTCAAGGCGCCCGAGCAGCATGGCAAAGCACAGGATCCATTTGGCGGTGTCGTTCAGGTCGCCGGAATCTGGAACAGGCTGCTGCGGCCATGAACCGCTCGGTGGAGGCCTGTGTGTGCGCCCTGCCGAGCCAGTACCCGTGGGAGTGTCGCCGCTTTAGCCGCCGCCCCGAGGGGCAGCCACGGCGCTATGGCTGAGACTGAGGGCTGCATGGGTCTGGTTGCGAACTGTGACGGCGTGCCCCTTTCGGGTCGCCGTCGTTCGGTTTAGCGGCGCCAGAAAATGGGGGTGAAGAGTACCAGCAGGGTGAACACTTCAAGGCGACCGAGCAGCATGGCAAAGCACAGGATCCATTTGGCGGTGTCGTTCAGGTTGCCGGAATCTGGAACAGGCTGCTGCGGCCATGAACCGCTCGGTGGAGGCCTGTGTGCGCGCCCTGTCGAGCCAGTACCCGTGGGAGTGTCGCCGCTTTAGCCGCCGCCCCGAGGGGGGGCGGCCACGGCGCTATGGCTGAGACTGAGGGCTGCATGGGTCTGGCTGCGACCTGCGGCGGCGTGCCCCTTTCGGGCCGCCGTCGTTCGGTTTAGCGGCGCCAGAAAATGGGGGTAAAGAGCACCAGCAGGGTGAACACTTCAAAGCGCCCGAGCAGCATGGCGAAGCACAGGATCCATTTGGCGGTGTCGTTCAGGTTGCCGGAATCTGGAACAGGCTGCTGCGGCCATGAACCGCTCGGTGGAGGCCTGTGTACGCGCCCTGCCGAGCCAGTACCCGTGGGAGTGTCGCCGCTTTAGCCGCCGCCCCGAGGGGCGGCCACGGCGCTATGGCTGAGACTGAGGGCTGCATGGGTCTGGTTGCGAACTGCGACGGCGTGCCCTTTTCGGGTCGCCGTCGTTCGGTTTAGCGGCGCCAGAAAATGGGGGTAAAGAGCACCAGCAGGGTGAACACTTCAAGGCGCCCGAGCAGCATGGCAAAGCACAGGATCCATTTGGCGGTGTCGTTCAGGTCGCCGAAGTGGACCGCAACGTCCCCCAGGCCCGGGCCCAGGTTGTTGAGCGTGGCGCCCACCGCCGACCAGGCGGTAACCTGATCCAGCCCTGTACCCAGCAGAGCGATGAGCATCAGCACAAAGACCAGCAGGTAGACCGAGAAAAAGCCCCATACCGCCTCCAGCACCCGATCCGAGATGGGCCTGTTGCCGACCTTGACCGAAATGATCGCGCTGGGGTGCACCAGGCGCTGAATTTCGCGATAGCCCTGCTTCAGGATCAGCAGAATGCGGATGACCTTCATGCCGCCCCCGGTGGAGGCCGCGCAGCCGCCGGCAAAGGCCGTCACGAACAGCAGGAACGGCAGCATGACCGGCCAGTTGGCGAAGTCGGCCGTGGAAAACCCGGTGGTGGTGGCGATGGAAACCACCATGAACACGGAGCGGCGCAGCGCTTCATTGACGGCATAGGTCTGGGTCAACGCCAGTACCATAAAGGTCACCAGGGCCGTGCCACCGAGCAGGGTCAGGTAGAAGCGAAATTCCGGGTCCTGGAAATAGTGGCCAATGGAACGCTGGCGCCAGGCGAAAAAGTGCAGCCCGAAGTTGACCCCCGACACGAGCATGAAAAAGATCGCGATGCTTTCGATAACCGGGCTGTTGAAGTGACCGATGCTGGCATCGTGGGTCGAAAAGCCGCCGATGGCAACGGTCGAAAAACTGTGGGCGATGGCATCGAATACCGTCATGCCCGCCAGCCAGTATCCCAGGGCGCAGAGTACCGTGAGTGACAGGTAGATATACCAGAGAGCCTTGGCGGTTTCGGTGATGCGCGGTGTCAGTTTTGAATCCTTCACCGGCCCGGGCGTTTCGGCCCGGTACAGCTGCATGCCACCAATGCCCAGCATCGGCAGTATCGCCACGGCCAGCACGATGATACCCATGCCACCGAGCCATTGCAGTTGCTGGCGATAAAACAGAATCGAGTTGGGCAGCCAGTCGATGCCCGTCATCACAGTGGCGCCGGTGGTGGTCAGCCCCGACACGGACTCGAACACGGCATCCACAATGCGCAGATGGGGGTAGTCCGCCAACATCAGCGGCACGGCCCCGAACAGCCCCAGCACGGTCCAGAACAGCACGGTGATCAGGAAGCCGTCGCGGGTACGCAGGTCTTCCCGTACCCGGTATACGGGCAGCCAGAGGAAAAAGCCGGTCAGCAGGGTAATCGCAAAACCAGCCATAAAGGCCTTATGGGCCCCGTCTTCGTAGATATAGGACACCAGCAGCGCCGGCAACATGGTGATGCTGAAGATCATCAGCAGAATGCCGAGAATTTTTAGTATGACTCTATAGCGCATAGGGTGGCTGCCGCTCAGAAAAAGGCGAGACCAACCTGGAACAGGCGCTCCACATCGCGGATGCGGCGCTTGTCTACCAGGAACAGAATGACGTGGTCGCCGTTCTCGATCACGACATCATCGTGGGCGATCAGTACCTCGTCGTTACGCACGATGGCGCCAATGGTCGTGCCGGGTGGAAGGTCGATATCCTCGATGGCCTTGCCGACGACCTTGGAGCTGCGCTTGTCGCCATGGGCAACCGCCTCGATGGCTTCGGCGGCGCCGCGGCGCAGCGCGTGCACGGCGGCCACATCGCCTCGGCGAACATGGGTCAGCAAGGCACTGATGGTGGTCTGCTGTGGTGAAATGGCGATATCGATCACGCCACCCTGCACCAGGTCGACATAGGCCGGGTTGTTGATCAGCGTCATGACGGTGCGCGCACCCAGGCGCTTGGCCAGCATCGAGGCCATGATATTGGCTTCGTCGTCGTTGGTCAGGGCGAGGAAAACGTCGGTGTCCTCGATATTTTCCTCGATCAGCAGGTCGCGGTCCGAGGCGCTGCCGTGCAGCACGATGGTGTTCTCAAGGCTCTTGGCCAGGGCATTACAGCGCTGGATGCCGCGCTCGATGATCTTCACCTGGAACTGGTTTTCGATGTTGGCCGCCAGGCGGGCGCCGATATTGCCGCCGCCGGCGATGATCAGCCGCTTGTAGGGGTTGTCGAGCCGGCGCAGTTCGCTCATGACCGCACGGATATCGCGCCGTGCGGCAATAAAGAACACCTCGTCGTCGGCCTCGATGACCGTGTTCCCCTGCGGGATGATGGGCCTGTCCTGGCGGAAAATGGCCGCCACACGGGTGTCCACGGCGGGCATGTGCGTGCGCAGATAGGATATTTCGCGCCCGACCAGCGGGCCGCCGTAATACGCCTTGACGGCGACCAGCTGGGCCTGACCCTCGGCAAAGTCCAGCACCTGCAGCGCGCCCGGGTGCTGAATCAGCCGCTGGATATGCTGGGTGACGAGCTGCTCCGGGCTGATCAGCACGTCCACCGGAATGGCCTGATTCTTGAAAATCTCCCCTTCCTTGCGCAGGTAGTCGTGCTCGCGCACGCGGGCGATCTTGGTCGGGGTACTGAACAGGGTGTGGGCCAGCTGGCAGGCGATCATGTTGACTTCGTCACTGTTGGTGACGGCGATCAGCATGTCGGCGTCCCGGGCCCCGGCGCGCTCCAGCACGCTGGGGTAGGAGGCCTTGCCTTCGATGGTGCGGATATCCAGCCGATCCTGCAGCTCGCGCAGGCGCGCACTGTCGGTATCGACGATGGTGATGTCGTTGGCTTCGATGGCGAGGTTTTCAGCCAGAGTGCCGCCAACCTGGCCGGCGCCCAGTAGGATGATTTTCATAGGTCAGCAGGGTCTGCCCGGATTAGTTGGCGGGTTTCTCGAGTACAGCGTAGTAAAAACCGTCGTGTCCATCCGGCTGCGGGAACAGCTGGCGCCCCAGCGGCCTCCCATGGCCCCAGTCCGCCTCAATGGGCAGGTGCTGCACTTCGGGGCGCGCCTTGATAAAGCGAGCCAGCAGGCGTTCGTTTTCCTGCGGGAAGACGGAACAGGTTGCATAGAGCAGCTTGCCGCCGGGGCTGAGCATGTTCCAGCAGTTTTCCAGAATGGCCAGCTGCAGGTCCGCCAGGCGCTTCAGGTCCTCGTTGCGGCGCAGGTACTTGATGTCCGGGTGGCGGCGAATGACGCCGGTGGCGCTGCAGGGCGCGTCGATCAGGATGCGGTCGTAGCTTTGACCGTCCCACCAGCTGTCGCTCGAGGCATCGCCCTGGGTCAGGGTGCAGCTCAGGTTGAGCCGTTGCAGGTTCTGCTTGATGCGCTCGGCACGGCGCGAATCCAGCTCCACCGCTTCCACGTACGCCAGCGCCGGTTCGTGCTCCAGCAGGTGACACAGCTTGCCACCGGGAGCCGCACAGGCATCCAGTACGCGCTGACCGGGCTTGAGGTCGAGCAGGGAGGCCGACAGCTGGGCCGCTTCATCCTGCACACTGACCAGGCCTTCATCAAAGCCCGGCAACTCGGTGACATCGCAGGCCTGGGTGAGGTAGATGGCGGTGTCGGCGAAGGTGCCGGGAGTCGCTTCGATACCGGCAATGTAGAGCTGCTCAAGGTAGGCTTCGCGGCTGCTTTGGCGGGTGTTGAGTCGCAGCGTCATGGGCGCGGGCTGATCGTTGGCCAGCATGATCTGGGGCCAGTGGTCGGGCCAGTTCTGCTGCAACTTGCCGATCATCCAGTCGGGATGGTTGTACTGCAGGCGCGGGTTGTCGCCCAGCGTTTCCATGATGCTGTCGCGCTCGCGCTGAAAACGGCGCAGCACGGCGTTGACCAGGCCTCGGGCCCAGTTCTTGTTCAGGTCCTCAGTCGCATCCACGGTTTCGCTGATGGCGGCGTGGTCGGCAATGCGGGTCTGGTCGAGCTGGTAGAGCCCGAGCAGCACCAGCGCCTGCAGATCGGCATCCTTGTCGCGAAACGGTTTCTGCAGCAGGTGATCGGCGATCAGGGCAAGCCTGGGCTCGAATCGCATGGTGCCGTAGCACAGCTGTTGCAACAGCGCGCGATCTCTGGGAACGCAGGTGTACAGCGAGGTGGGGAGCGTGGCGTTGAGGGAACCGCGATGCTGCAGCAGAGGGGCCAGTGTTTGAGCGGCCAGTGTTCTAAGGTTCATGCGGCTCCAAGCCTCGTGCCCAGGCGAAAGCTGTCGCGCCGGGAATTCATAATGTCTGCACTGTTGAGTGGGGTCCCGCCGGGCAGTTGCACTCGGGTAAGGCGCAGTACGCCCTGCCCGCACGCAACGCTGATGCCCGTTTTGTCCGCGGCAATCAGGGTGCCGGGGGCCGCGTCGCTGGGGGTGTCCAGTGCGCTGGCAGCCCAGATGCGCAGGGTCGTGCCGTCGAGCTGGGTAAAGGCGACCGGCCAGGGTGCCAGTCCCCGTACCTGGCGGGCCAGATAGTCGGCACTCTGCTGCCAGTCGATATTGCCTTCCTGCTTTTCAAGCTTGTGGGCATAGCAGGCCTGGTCATTGTCCTGGACTTCGCGGTCGCAGCTGCCGTTCTGGATGGCGACCAGGCTTTGTACCAGGGTGCTGGCACCCAGCGCCGCCAGGCGGTCATGCAGTACGCCGCTGTTGTCCTCGGGCAGGATCGGGCAGCTGGCCTTTAGCAGCATGTCGCCGGTATCCAGGCCTACATCCATCTGCATGATGGTGATGCCGGTTTCGCTGTCGCCGGCCAGCAGTGCGCGGTGTATGGGCGCCGCGCCGCGCCAGCGTGGCAGCAGGGATGCATGTACGTTAATGCACCCCAGCCGCGGGGTCTCGAGCACCACCCTGGGCAGCAGCAGGCCATAGGCGGCGACGATCATAAGGTCCGGTTTGAGGTCTGCGAGTGCCTGCTGGGCTGCGGCGTCTTTCAGCGACAGCGGCTGAAACACCGCGACGCCGTGCTCCAGCGCAAGCTGCTTGACCGGGCTCGGCGTGAGCTTGCGGCCGCGGCCTGCGGGGCGGTCGGGCTGAGTATAAACAGCGATGATGTCGTGGTGAGTTTCAAACAGGGCCTGCAGGCTGGCTGCGGCAAAGTCGGGTGTGCCGGCGAAGACTATTCTCAGCGGCTCGGGCATCGGGGAGCTCCCTCGTGAAATCGATTTGCAGGGGGCTGTGAAGGCGTCCCCCTGCAAGCCTGGCGAACGCCAAGGAAAATCAGACCGGCTGGGTTTCTTCCAGGCGGTGTTTTTTCTCCAGCTTGCCACGGATGCGGGTACGCTTGAGCGGCGACAGGTAGTCTACAAACAGCTTGCCATCGAGGTGGTCGATTTCATGCTGGATACAGACCGCCAGCAGATCGCGGGCTTCGAAGTCGAGCGGGTTACCGTCACGATCCAGCGCCTGGACGCGGATATGATTGGGCCTCTCGACATTCTCATAGAAGCCCGGCACCGACAGGCAACCTTCCTGCATGCGCTCCAGTTCCTTGTCCAGAACTTCAAAGGTCGGATTGATCAACACCAGCGGCTCGTCACTGTCTTCAGAGATATCGATGGTGATGATGCGCTGGTGGATATTGACCTGGGTCGCGGCCAGACCGATACCCGGTGCGTCGTACATGGTTTCGAACATGTCGTCGATTATCTGACGAGTATTCTCAGTCACCGTTTCTACGGATTCTGCTATGGTACGCAGACGCGGGTCCGGAAATTCGAGGATCGGTAGTTTTGCCATGAGGTCCGATAATTACTAGGGTTCAATGTGAGCCGTGGATGGCGAAATTCAGCTATCAGCCTATTATACTGATATCGCCGCTCATTGCATTGCGCCTGACGTCATCGGCCCTACTGGCAAAGCGAAGGTTCTGAGGTAGTTCTAACAAGGGATTTGGGTATGAAGAAACTGCTGTGCGGACTGCTTACCTGTCTGCTTCTCCTCACCGTCTCGGTTGCCAACGCCGAAGTGCGAAAAGACAGAATTCAATTGCGTGAGAATTATCCAACCGAGTATGTCGTTGTCAAGGGCGATACGCTCTGGGATATCTCCGGACGCTTTCTGCAGCATCCATGGCAATGGCCGGATGTCTGGGATGTAAACCCCCAAATCTATAACCCCCACCTGATTTATCCCGGCGATATCATTTACCTGAGCTGGGTGAATGGCCAGCCGCGGCTGTCGCTGCGTTCGGGGGTAGGCAGGTTAACACCCAAGGCCCGGGTGTCACCGCTGGATGATGCCATCCCCGCAATTCCGCTGAAGGACATCATTGCCTTCCTGTCGGATCACCTGGTGGCCAATGAAGACCTTGTGAATACCGCACCCTACGTGGTGGGCGGGCGCAATGACAGCATCATTGCCGGTGCCGGCGATCGGGTTTATGCCCGCGGTGAACTGAAGTCCGATGAGCGCCTGCAGGCGGTGTACCGCCCGGCGACCGAGTACCGTGATCCGCTGACCGGCGAATTCCTGGGCTATGAAATGCTGAAGATCGCCGACACGGCGATTCCGGCGCAGGAGAATGACATTATCACGCTGGATCTGCGCAAGACCCGGGAAGAGGTCCGCTTGCTGGATCGGGTACTGCCGATCGAGGAAAGCCGCATCCAGTCCCTGTTCCATCCCTCGGCGGTCCCTGAAGGTACCGAAGGCCTGATCCTGTCGGTTCTCGGCGGGGTCGCCAAAATTGGCCAATACAACGCAGTGGCTGTCAATGTCGGCGCCCGGGACTCGGTCGAGGCCGGCAATGTCATGTCGATCTACCGCACTGGCGAGAATGTCAGGGATCCGGTGACCGGTGAACGCATTGCGCTGCCGGACGAGCGGGCCGGCTTGCTGATGCTGTTCAAGGTTTTCGACAAGGTCAGCTATGGCCTGGTACTGAATGCGTCCAACGTCATGTCGGTGGGCGACAAGGTGTTCGAACCCTGATTTCGGAATGATCACATGGGCAGCAATCCAAAGGACTGGATTGCTGCAAGCCTCCTGCCTGGTGTTGGTCCTGCCGGTCTCAAAAGGCTTGCGGTAGCCGGTATCCCCCCTTCACGACTTTTCCTGCATGACCCCGAGGCGCTTCGCCTTGTTGGCGCCCGTACTCGCACCCTGCGGGCGATGGAGTCCTTTGACCGTGCCGTCGGGCCTGAATTCGAGCGTTTCGAGCGCTGCCTGGAATGGCTTGAAGAAGACGATGTCTGCTGCCTGACGCCCGATCTCGACGAATATCCCGCCCTGTTGCTCGAAATCCCCGACCCTCCCGGATTGCTGTTTGTACGTGGCAACGCGGACTGCCTGGCTTTGCCGCAAATGGCCCTGGTGGGCAGCCGTCACGCCAGTCGTTCCGGTGTCGCCAACGCCTACAGGTTCAGCGCCGCCCTGAGTGAAGCCGGCATGGTGGTGACCAGCGGGCTGGCGCTGGGGATCGATGGTGCCGCCCACCAGGGAGCGGTCGACCGTGACGGCGTGAGTGTCGCGGTGTTTGGTACCGGGCTGGATGCTGTCTATCCGCGACGTCATGCCGGCCTGGCACAGCGAATCCTGGACACCGGCGGAGCCTGGGTCTCCGAGTTTCTGCCGGGCAGCCAGCCCTTGCCTGGCAACTTTCCCAAACGCAATCGCATTATCAGTGGCCTGTGCGCCGGTGTGCTGGTGATCGAGGCGGCGCCGCGCAGCGGCTCGCTGATTACCGCTCGCATGGCGCTGGAGCAGGGACGTGAGGTCTTTGCGATTCCCGGCAGTATTCAGAATCCCGCCGCCCATGGCTGCCATCAGCTGATCCGTGAAGGCGCCGTGCTGGTGGAAACCGTGTCCCACGTGCTGGAACCGCTGGCGGCGCTGCTGGGATTCTACGCGGCCCAGAGCAACGCGCCTGAGCCCGATTGCGCCCCTGCACTCCCTCAGTCGGAGGCGCAACTGCTGGAAAAAATGGGGTATGATATCGCCGATATTGACCAGCTCGTGGCCCTGACCGGCCTGCCAATGGCGCAGCTGATGCCGCTGCTGGTTTCTCTGGAATTGAAAGGCGTGATCGAGTCCGTTGCGGGGGGATACCTTCGCTGCGCGTCCGATACCTAAACCGCTCAGGTAAGACTCATGAACAACTGGCACCTGAATCAGGCGCTGCGTGCACTGCATGGCGGCGGTGTTATTGCCTACCCCACCGAGGCCGTCTGGGGGCTGGGGTGTGACCCCTTCAATGCTGCTGCAATCGAGCGGCTGCTGGAACTCAAGCGTCGCCCCATGCACAAGGGGCTGATTCTTGTTGCGTCTGACATGACACAGATCAAACCATTATTGCAGGGCTTGTCGGATGATCAGCTGGCACAGCTGGAGGCCAGCTGGCCGGGGCCGGTAACCTGGCTTATTCCGGACCCCAGGGGCTGGGCGCCGGAAGGTGTTCGCGGGCGACACTCCAGTGTCGCTGTGCGGGTGAGCGCCCATCCGGTGGTGCGCGCGCTCTGTGCTGCCTTCGGTGGCCCCCTCGTTTCAACCTCTGCCAACCGCAGTGCCGCGGCACCGGCGCGTTCGAAGTTGAAAGTGAATACCTACTTCGGTTCCGAACTTGATTATGTGGTGCCAGGCGCGCTCGGCAAGCTGGAGCGGCCAACGCAGATCTGTGATCTTGGCAGCAAACAACTAATTAGAGAGTAAGTATTTACTTACGTGGTGACCGGATGAATCAACCCGATATTATGGCGGTAAAGGCGTATCTGCTGGAGCTGCAGGACCGGATCTGCTCGAGCCTGGAACTGATCGATGGCCAGCAGCGCTTTAAGACCGACAAGTGGGTGCGCGAGGCCGGTGGTGGCGGTCGTACACGGGTGCTGGATGACGGAGCCCTGTTCGAGAAAGGCGGCGTCAACTTTTCCCATGTACATGGTGATCAGCTGCCCGCCTCCGCAACAGCCCACAGGCCGGAACTGGCCGGGCGTACCTTTCAGGCCATGGGCGTCTCCCTGGTCCTGCATCCGCACAACCCCCATATACCGACATCCCATGCCAATGTGCGCTTTTTCCTGGCGGAAAAAGACGGCGAAGCGCCGGTATGGTGGTTTGGCGGCGGCTTCGACCTGACACCCTATTACGGTTATGACGAAGACTGTCGCCACTGGCACGAGGTCGCCAAAAAGGCCTGCGATCCCTTTGGCACCGACATTTACCCCCGCTTCAAAACCTGGTGTGATGACTACTTTTACATCAAGCACCGTAACGAGCCCCGGGGTATCGGCGGGCTGTTTTTTGATGACCTGAACGAGCTTGGGTTCGAGCAGAGCTTTGCGCTGATGCGCGCCATCGGTGATGCCTTCCTCCCGGCCTACGTACCGATCATCGAGAAACGTCGCGATACCGAGTATGGCGAGCAGGAGCGGGATTTCCAGCTGCACCGCCGTGGCCGTTACGTTGAATTCAACCTGGTGTATGACCGCGGCACCCTGTTTGGGCTGCAGTCCGGCGGTCGCACCGAGTCGATCCTGATGTCCCTGCCGCCCGAGGTGCGCTGGGGCTATGACTGGAAGCCGCAAGCGGGCAGTGCCGAAGCGCGGCTGTACGAGCGCTACCTCAAGCCGCGTAACTGGCTGGAGGTCGAGTGATGGACAGATACGCGGTTTTCGGCAATCCGATCGCGCACAGCAAATCCCCCCTGATTCATCGTTGTTTTGCCAGCCAGAGCGGTCAGGTACTGACTTACGATGCGGTGCTGGTACCCGAAGACGGCTTTGCTGTGGCAGTGGATGACTTTTTCGCCCGTGGCGGCAAGGGGCTGAATATTACCGTGCCGTTCAAGCAGCAGGCCTGGGCCCTGGCGCAGTGGCGCAGTCCGGCCGCCGAACTGGCCGGTGCGGTCAATACGCTGTATTGCGATGACCAGGGTCGTATTTGCGGCGACAACACCGACGGCACCGGCATGGTGCGGGATATTGTCAAAAATCATGGCGGCACGGTGCGCGGCGCGCGGGTGCTGCTGCTTGGTGCGGGCGGGGCCGTGCGGGGCGTCATGCAGCCGCTGCTTGAGCAGCAGCCACGCCAGTTGGTGGTTGCCAACCGCACGCCGGCCAGGGCCATTGAGCTAGCTGAAGTGTTTGCCGGCCTTGGGCCCGTGCAGGGCTGCGGCTTTGCCGATCTTGAGAGCCAATCCTTCGACCTGATCATCAATGGCACCGCCGCCAGCCTGCAGGGCGAAGTCCCCCCGCTGCCCGCTGCTGTGCTGGCCCCCGGTGGCTGGTGCTACGACATGATGTACAGTGCCGAGCCGACCGCCTTTGGACGCTGGGCACAACAGCAGGGTGCCGCCCGGGTGCTCGATGGCCTGGGCATGCTGGTGGAACAGGCGGCCGAGTCGTTTCGCATCTGGCGCGGTACTCAGCCAGACACCCGAAGTTTGCTCCAGACCCTACGTGACTCCTTAACTGATTGATTAAAAAACGATATGCGCCGCACTGATGCGTGCGAGCCGCCTTGCAAGCCGACCCCGCCGGAAGGTATAACAACTAGAAATGCCCCGGTGGAGTTGTTGCATGGAAAAGCTGAAACCCTTAGCCCCCGAAGCTCTTTACCGCACCTGCGAAGCAGACCTGCTGCCCTTTCGAACCACCGAAACCCTAGAGCCCTTCAGCGGCTTTTTTGGCCAGGAACGCGCCATCGAGGCGATGGAGTTTGGTGTCGGCATGCGCCGCCCGGGCTATAACCTGTTCGTGATGGGGAACCCCCACACCGGCCGTTTTTCCTTCGCCATGGAAAGCCTGCGCAGCGTGGCGAAAAAGGAACGCAACCGGCTCAAGGACTGGTGCTACCTCAATAACCTCTCCGACTCCCGCTACCCCCAGGTCATGGAATTCCCCGCCGGCAAGGCTGGCCTGTTCCGCAAGGACATGGGACGCATGATCGAAGCGGCCCTGACCGAGCTGCCAGCGGCCTTCGAGAACCCGGGCTATCAGCGCCAGAAAGGCCGGATCGAACGGGACTTCAACCGCCGTTACGATCAGGCGATCGAGGAGGTTGAACGCCAGGCCCGGGAGCACAGCATTGCCCTGTTTCGCGAGTCGGGCAGTATCGGCTTTATGCCCGTGGCCGAGGGTCAGGCCATGGATGAAGCGGCCTTTTCACTGCTGCCCGAGGAAGAGCGGGAGACATTCTCCCGCGTGATTTCCCAGCTGGAGGACTGTCTCAACGACAGCCTGACGGAATTGCCGAAGTGGCGCCGCGAGGCCGCCGAGCAGATGCGCCGTCTGGACCGGGAAACCGCGCTGCACGCCGTGGCCCCACTGATTCAGCCGCTGAAGGAAAAGTACGCCAACGTCTCCGGCGTACCCGAGTACCTTACGCGGCTGGAAATCAGCCTGGTGCGCAACAGCGGTGAAATTGCCGGTGACGACAAGGTGCTGGAGTCGCCGGAAGCGGCGCGCAAGGTTTACATGGAAGACACCTACGGTGTGAACCTGCTGGTGGACAACGGCAAGACCAAGGGGGCGCCGGTGATCCACGAAAGCCACCCCAACTATGAAAACCTGTTCGGGCGCATCGAGTACAACTCGGACATGGGGGCCATGGTGACCAACTTCACCCTGATTCGCCCGGGTGCCCTGCACCGTGCCAATGGCGGCTACCTGGTGCTGGAAGCGGAAAAACTGCTGGAACAGCCTTACGTCTATGGCGCGCTGAAGCGGGCGCTCAAGGCCCACGAGATCCGTATCGAGAACCCGGTCAGTGAGTACACCGGTATCAGTACCATTACCCTGAGTCCGCAGCCCATACCGCTGAAGGTCAAGGTGGTGCTGATCGGCGGTCGTGACATGTATTACCTGCTGCAGGAAATGGATCAGGACTTCGAAAAGATGTTTCGTGTGGTGGTCGACTTCGATGAGGACGTTGAACGCAAGCCCTCCACCATCCGCAACTATGCACGCCTGCTCAAGACCCTCGCCGATGAAGAGGGTCTGGCGCCCCTGACAAGGCGCGCCGTAGCACGGCTGGTGGAGCAGAGCTCGCGCCTGGCGGCGGACCAGGAGTTGCTGTCGGCTCATATAGGCGAGCTGGTCGATTTGCTGTGCGAGGCGGACTACAAGCGTATCAAGACCGGCGACGAGCTTATCAATGACAAGCACGTCGAGATGGCGCTGACTGCGAAGGAAAAGCGCACGGGGCGCCTGTCACAGAAAATTCTCGACAGCATCATGAACCAGACGGTGCTGATCGATACCCAGGGCGAAGCGGTGGGCAAGTCCAACGGCCTTACCGTGCTGCAGGTAGGCGATGTGTCCTTTGGTACGCCAGCGCGCATTACCGCCACGGTGCATCCGGGCAACCGGGGCATTATCGATATCGAGCGTGAAGTGGCGCTTGGCCAGCCGATTCATTCCAAAGGCGTGCTGATCCTGTCGGGATATCTGGGTCACAAGTACGCCCAGGACTTCCCGCTGACGCTGTCGGCCAGCATCGCGCTGGAGCAATCCTATGGCTACGTGGACGGCGACAGCGCCTCCCTGGCGGAAATCTGCACCCTGATTTCGGCCCTGACCCACATCCCCATCCTGCAGCAATACGCCGTCACGGGCTCCATCAACCAGTACGGTGAGGTGCAGGCCATTGGCGGTGTCAACGAGAAGATCGAGGGTTTCTTCAAACTCTGTGAAACCCGCGGCCTCACCGGCCAGCAGGGGGCCGTGATCCCAAGGGCCAACGTGCGTAACCTGATGCTGAAAAAAGAGGTTACCGATGCGGTGGAGGCGGGCCAGTTCCATATCTTTGCCGTCGAAACGGTGGATCAGTGCCTGGAGGTGCTGATGGGGCGTGGTGCCGGCAAGGCCAAGGCTGACGGCAGCTTCACCCAGCGCAGCGTTAACCACGCGGTGACCAAGCGCCTGCGTGAAATCGCCGCAGCCAAGGCATCCTGAGAGATCGGGGTTGCCCCGGTCTGTGCCCGTCAGAGCCTCTGAAAGGCACAGAGGTGGTTGTCCCAGGCCAGGCGATCCAGCCGGATATCCTGCACCAGGCGTTCGCGCAGGCCTGTTCGCGGGCTGAGCCGATAGACCCGCCCGGTGCCACTGCTGGCAATGAACTCCCCGGGTTCACTGCTGGCCGCCAGGCCGCAGCCATCGCGTACTTCAAGGCCGCTCAGGTACGTTGCCTGATCCAGGTCCCAGAAGGTAACCAGGTTGCCCCGTGGCGCACTGACAGCAGCAAGGGTACCGCTGCTGTCGATGCGTACACTGCCGCAGTATTGCGTCATCTGCCGGTTGATGGCCGCCGGAGCCATCAGGGGCTGCAGTGCCTGGTGGCGGCGGTGTAGCGCTACCAGGGGCTGGACATCGACCGGGTGGCCTTCGTACTGCATGGCGATCATGACCGTGCCGTCGGCGCTGATATCCAGGTGGCGAATGCTGAGCTGGTGCTGCTGTGGCGCCAGGTAGCGCTGCTCGGTAATGCGACCGCTTTCCAGCTGCAGGTAGGCCAGCGACGGCAGCATGCTGTCCAGATTCACCTTCTGGCGTCCTTGGGTTCGTATACCACCGTTGGCGACGATGATTTCATCCCCTGCGTGACTGAGCAGCAGCTCGTGCGGGCCAATGCCGCCACTGCTGAATTCGTTTACCAGTGCAAAGTCATTCAGGGCATCGCGGATACTGATGCGCCCCTGGCCATCGGTCAGTGCCGCTTCGGTGGCGATCAGCCAGCGACCATCGGGGCTGAACAGCGCATGCCCGTAGAAGGCATGATGGGTGGCAGGTTCTATGCGCCGGACCAGTGCCTGGCGGCGATAGTCCACCACATCGATATACTGTCCGGGCCGCCTGGCAGCGACCGCAACCCAGGGCTGGTTCGGGTGGGGCGCCACGTGGTGGGCCCGGGCAGGCAGGCGATGGCGCAGCTGCAGTGCGCCCTCGGTATCGCTAATGATCAGCCAGTGTTGCTTGCGGCTGTCGGTCGCGGCGCTGGCCAGCAGCCAGTCCCGGGGACGAGTGGCACCTGGTTGCACAGGCTGAGCCAGCAGGCCGGGTGCCGCCAGCAGGCCGCCGAGCAGCAGGCTGAACTGGCGCCGGTTAATCACGGTCATGGCAACAGCACCCCGGTTTTGCGGCGAAGACCGAACGGGTACGGGTGAGCCGTTTCGGTGCCGGCATGCAGGGTACCTGGCTGTGGGCACAGGTACAGGTTAGTCGCCGTCACGACTGTTGAATCCCAGCTGTGCATTGATGGCCGGCATGGCGTCGTACAGGGCGATATCTAGCGCCTTCAGCGTCCTGGACAGGGCTTTGAGCTGCTCATAGGCATCGGTGTCCTGCAGCGCCGGGGCGAAGTTTTCCGGTAGCGCCTCAAGCTGGCTTTGGGCTTGGCTGAATAGACCGCTGATCTGGTCGGCCTGGTCTGCGGCACCCTGCTGGCGCAGTATCTGGTCCAGGCTAGGCTCGCCTGCCCCGTAGAGCTCCTGCAGCGCCGCCAGGTTGGTCACAATGCTCTGCAGAGACTGGCCACTGCGCCAGTTTTCGGCCCGCTGCAGGCGCGCGGAGGCCATATCCTTTCCCAGTACCCGCTCCAGCTTGTTGTCACGGATCATCTCAACCGGCTGCACCAGCGAGCGCAGCAGCTCGAGGCTCAGTTCTGGCAGCCCCGCTATTGTGTCTTCACCGTCTTCACTGCCCTGCCCCGTCCGGGGTTCGGCTTGCCATTCGTCCAGTATCGCCTGGGCTGTGTGTGCAAGCTGAGTACTGATGGCGCTGGCCAGGGCGCAGGCATTGGCTTCGTTCTGCAAGCTGTGCAGTGCGCCTTCGTCGTAGAACAGGCGCTCCAGCGCCGGGTAGCCCTTGATCGACACGCTGGCGTGGCGGAAAAACTCGGCATCATAGCTGCCGCTATCGGGGCCCTGCAGTGCTTCCTTGAGCTGGCGGCCGGTAATGCCCTTGCGGTCGGGCCAGAACTGGATGCCATAGTTGCGCATCAGCAGTTGCACCGGCCCAAACTGCAGATGCTGGACGCCCTGCCAGGCCTGCAGGCTGTTATCAAACGCCTGTTGCACGGCGCCGAAGTCACTGCTGCTGCGGCTTTCACACCAGCGGACGGTGGTGTCGGCGAGCACCTGGCTATGCTGGGCAAACTGCTGGTAGCGCGGCAGGATGTGGTCACTCACGGTGCGGGCATTGAAGGCATCCCAGTCGATGGCTGGGGTGGCCTGTGCAAGGCCTGCAAGCAACAGAGCGGAGCCGGCCAGCAGCTGGCCTGCGCGAGTAAAGGTGGGCATTCAGAGTGACTCCAGAAAGCGTATCAGTTGAGTTCGTTGACGGGCCGGCATGCTGATGACCCGCTGCCGTGCCGCGGTTGCCTCACCGCCATGCCAGAGTATGGCTTCGAGCAGGCTGCGGGCGCGGCCGTCGTGCAGATAGTAGTTGTGACCGCTGACGGTCTGGGTCTGGCCGATGCCCCAGAGTGGCGCGGTACGCCATTCGCGACCCGTGGCGGCGAATTCCGGGCGGTGGTCGGCCAGGCCCTCGCCCATGTCGTGCAGCAGCAGGTCTGTATAGGGCCAGATGGGCTGACGGCTCAGGGCCGGCAGCTGCGGGGTCTCGGCGGTGACGAAGTGGGGTCTGTGGCAGCTCGCACAGCCGCTGTCGTGGAACAGCTGGCGACCGGCCTGAACCTCGGGGTCGGCGGCATCCGGGCGCGCGCTCACGGCCAGGTGACGGCTGTAAAACAGCAGCCAGTCCAGCATCTGCTGCGAGGCTTCAAGCCCGTCCTGCAAGGGGGTGTTGCCATCGGGGGCCTGGAGGCAGACGGCTTGCACGGCGGTGCAATCGCCGGTCGCTGCGGGAAACATTGGGTTGCCAATGCCAATATCGCTTTGCAGGGCGCTGCTGTTTTGCTGCGCCAGGCTGGGGTTGCCGGCTTTCCAGCCAAAGCGCCCCAGCGCTTCGGTTTGCCGTGCCTGATCCCACACGCGGTTGGGCCGCCCGGAGATGCCGTCGCCGTCCCTGTCTTGGGGGTCCGCCTGGCTGAGGATATCGGCTTCGCTTATCTGCTCCAGCAGCCCCAGGCCCGGCATCGGCGGTGCGATGCGCGGCGAGAGCTGCATGTCCGACTGTAACGGGCCGTAGGCTGGCTCCAGAATGCGGTAGGTCGGCGAGCGCAGCCAGGCCTCGTCACCGCCGGACAGTTCCACGCGCGTTTCGGTGTAGCTGATGTGAAGCTGGCCTTCGGCGGTCATGCCCGGTACGGCAAAGGGCTGTAACTGGGTGCCGTAGCGGGTGTCCGCCACCACGCCGTGGCGCTGCAGTGTCACAAGATCTGCGTCGTTGCGGGCCGGAATACTCAGGCGCAAAAACAGGGATACGGCGTTGTCGTCGGGCCCTTCGGGCGGTTTGCCTCTGCCATTTTTCAGGTGGCAGCGCAGGCAGGAGCGGGCATTGTACAGGGGGCCCAGACCGTCGCTGGCGGTGGTCGAGGATGGCGACGATACCCAGAGCTTGCGAAAAATCGCCCGCCCGAGGGCAAAGGTCATTTTGTCGTCAAAGCCGATATTGGCCACGCTGGCCGAGAACGCATTGGCGGTTGCCAGGCGGGGCTGGGTGGTTGCGCCGCCGGGGTTTGCTTCGCCAGGCGCCGGGCGCCCCTCATCCGCCACGGCGATGAAAGCCGGGCCGAGCAGCAGCGCTGTGGCGACGAGGCGACGAATCATGGAGTTACCGTACTGCCCGGGATACCCGGGCAGAGTCGAGCAGGAGTGCGAGTCTTACTGGGTCTGCACGGCGCCGGGGTTGTCCAGGCTGTCGGAGCCCTCGACGCTGACCTGCCCCAGTTCCAGGCGGGCGATGACGTCCTCGGTCACCTTGGTCTGTGCCACCAGTGCATCGACAAAGGCCTGGATACGGGCGCCACCGGCGGTATTGCCCGGTGCGATCATCACGTCGTAGGGCTCGCCCGCCGCGGCCGAATCCACCAGTACCTGGGCCGCCTGCTGCGTCTGCTCCAGATGCTGGCGCAGGTTCTGGTCCAGTGCCGGGTCAGCGCTGGCCACCATTGCTGCCAGCGACGGACCCTCCATCAGGCTGCCATCAATCCGGCTGTACTTGCCCAGATAGACGTTCTGGATACCCTTGGCATCGTAGTAGTGCGACCAGTGGGTGTTGTCCGAGAAGCAGTCGTGTTCCTCTTCCGGGTCATGCAGCATCAGGCCAAGCTTGGTGCGCTCGCCCGCCAGTTCGCCGTAGGCCAGGCTGCCCATGCCGGTGGTGATGGTGGCAAGGCCTTCGGTGACCGGCTTGTCGGTCAGTGCGGTTCGAGCGGCGCCATCGGCTTCCCAGTTGGCAACCATCTCTTCCAGGTCCTGCACCAGCAGTGCGCTGGCAGCACGCAGGTAGTCGCCGCGGCGTTCGCAGTTGCCGCCGGTGCAGTTATCAATATCGTAATCCGTCGCGGGCCTGTTGCCGGCACCGGGTTCCATGCCGTTCAGGTCCTGGCCCCAGAGCAAAAACTCGATGGCGTGGTAGCCGGTGGCGACATTGGATTCGACACCGTCAATTTCATGCAGCTGGGTGGACAGCAGTTCGGGTGTGATCTCGCTGGCATCCAGCGTCTGGCCACCAATCTCAAGGCTCGGGTTGGCGATGATGTTGGCGGTGTAGAAGGGGTTCTCGTCGGATTCGGCGCCGTAGCTGTCGGCGGCGACGTAGTCGATCAGGCCTTCGTCCAGCGGCCAGGCGTTCACGCGGCCTTCCCAGTCATCGACGATGGGATTGCCGAAACGAAAGGCTTCGGACTGCTGGTAGGGGACGCGAGCGGCGATCCAGGCGCTGCGGGCGGCCTGCAGTGTCGTGTCGTTCGGGGTACTGATCAGGGCTTCAACGGCGCTGTGCAGTTCGCGGGCGCGGGTCAGGGAGTCGCCAAAAATGGCCAGGGCGAGGTCGGCATAGTGGGTAACAACGGCCTGTGAATCCACAGCGGTGGTCGTCTCTGCGGCCAGCGCTGGCGTGGCGGTGCCCAGCATACAGGTCATCGATAGAGACATCAGGGTGCGATTGAAAGGCATGGTGCTTGTTCCCGGCTCAGCGAATGAGCATTAAATGCTAAGCGTAATAAGAACTATTATCAACTGCATTTTTGGGGGGCGATCGGTGGCTACCCGAGTGTATGTAGCCCTCCGTAACAGCCGGACTGCAGCCCTGTGCTTTGGAAACCCGAGGCCTGCGCTGCCCGCACCTGTCAGCACGGGACAGCGACTTCTGGTTGTCGCCTCAGTCCTGTGCCCAGCTTTCCTGCAGGTGCTGATCCTTGAGGCGGACATAGTTGCCGGCCGAATAGGTGAAGAAAGCCAGCTCCTTCTCGGTCAGTGGCCGTACCTGTTTGGCCGGGCGGCCCACATAGAGGTAGCCGCTGTGCAGTGTCTTGCCCGGCGGCACCAGGCTGCCGGCGCCGAGCACGACCTCATCTTCAATGACAGCGCCATCCATCACCATGGAGCCCATGCCGATGAGGATGCGGTTGCCGATGCTGCAGCCGTGCAGCATGGCCTGGTGACCGACGGTGACATCGTCGCCGATCAGCAGTGCAAAACCGTCGGGGTTGAAGGGGCCCGCGTGGGTGATATGCAGCACCGAGCCGTCCTGAATACTGCTGCGCGCGCCGATGCGGATCTGGTGCATGTCGCCCCGCACCACCACCAGCGGCCAGATGGAGCTGTCATCGCCGATAGTAACGTCACCCAGCACGACGGCGCTGGGGTCGACAAAGACCTTCTGGCCCAGTTGCGGGGTTTTTCCCTGGTAGCTGCGAATCTTCATGGAGTCTGCCTGTCGAATGCCTGTTGAAATCCTGTGCCGATCCCCCATTGTATAGAGGTGATTCCGTTTTGGCCCCCGCCCCGCCCTGGAGATTCGATCGAATGAGCAACCCGCTGCTGCAGCAAACCGAACTGCCGACGTTCAGTGCCATCAAGCCGGAAAACGTGGAGCCGGCGATTGACGAGTTGCTCGGCCGCAACCGCGCTGCTATCGAAACCCTGTGCCGGGATGCCGCGGCGCCGGACTGGAACAGCCTGGTGGCGCCGCTGGAACAGCTCAATGATGAGCTGTCCTGTGCCTGGTCGCCTGTGTCCCACATGAACTCCGTCGTCAACGCTGATGCCTTGCGCCAGGCCTACAATGCCTGCCTGCCCAAGCTGTCGCAGTACTGGACCGAGCAGGGCCAGAACCAGCAACTGTTCGAAGCCTTCAGCCATCTGGCAGAGCACGACCAGTCGCTGGATGGCCCGCAGCGCAAGGTGGTGGACAACGCCCTGCGGGATTTCCGTCTCAGCGGTATCGCCCTGGCCCCCGAAGGCCAGCAGCGTTATGCCGAACTGCAGCAGCAGCTGTCTCTGCTGACCACCCGTTTCTCCGAAAACGTGCTGGACGCCACCAACGCCTGGAGCCTGCTGGTAACCGATGAGGCCCGCCTGGCAGGGCTGCCCGATATGGCGCTGGCCGGTGCACGCCAGAGCGCCGCCGGCCGGGAGCAGGAAGGCTGGCTGCTGACACTGGATTTCCCGTCCTACTTTGCCGTGATCACCCACGCCGATGATCGCGAGCTGCGCCGCGAGCTGTACCACGCCTACATGACCCGGGCCTCGGAGCTCGGTGCCGATGCCAAGTGGGACAACAGCAAGCTGATCAACGATATTCTGGCGCTGCGCCACGAGTTGGCCCAGTTACTGGACTTTGGCAACTACGCCGAATACTCCATCGCCACCAAGATGGCGGAATCCACCGACCAGGTGGTGGATTTCCTGCAGGATCTGGCGACCCGTGCCCGCCCGGCGGCACAGCAGGAATACCGCGAACTGTGCGATTTCGCCCGCGAGCAGCATGGCCTGGACAGCCTGCAGGCCTGGGATGTGCCTTACTACAGCGAAAAGCTCAAGCAGGCCCGCTACGAAGTGTCCCAGGAAGCGCTGCGGCCCTATTTCCCGATGCCCAAAGTACTGAACGGCCTGTTCCAGGTCGCCGGCCGGCTGTTTGATATCCAGATTGAAGAGGTCGCCGAGTTTGATCGCTGGCACCAGGATGCGCGCCTGTTCAATGTGCTGCGCAATGGCGAGCGCCTGGCCAGTTTCTACCTGGACCCCTACGCCCGTGAAAACAAGCGCGGTGGCGCCTGGATGGATACTTGCCGCATTCGCCGCCGCCTGCCCGACGGCGCCCTGCAGTTGCCGGTGGCGTACCTGGTGTGCAACTTCACGCCTGCCGTGGGCGCGGACCCTGCCCTGCTGACCCACAACGAGGTCACTACCCTGTTTCACGAGTTCGGTCATGGCCTGCACCACATGCTGACGCAAATTGAATGCGCCGATGTCAGCGGTATCAACGGTGTGGCCTGGGATGCGGTGGAGCTGCCGAGCCAGTTCATGGAAAACTGGTGCTGGGAGCCCGAAGCCCTGGCACTGATATCCGGTCACTACCAGAGCGGGGACGTGCTGCCAAAGGCCCTGCTCGACAAGATGCTGGCGGCGAAAAATTTCCAGTCCGCCATGTTCATGGTGCGCCAGCTGGAGTTTTCGCTGTTCGATTTCCAGCTGCACCGTGATTTTGAACCCGGTGTTACCGACGTGCAGCAACTGCTGGATACCGTGCGCGCCGAAGTGTCGGTGGTACCGCTGCCGGACTTCAACCGCTTTCAGCACAGCTTCAGTCATATCTTTGCCGGTGGCTATGCGGCGGGCTACTACAGCTACAAGTGGGCCGAGGTTCTGTCGGCCGATGCCTTTTCCCGCTTCGAGGAAGAGGGTATCTTCAGCGCCCGGGCCGGCAAGGATTTTTGCAGCAACATTCTGGAAATGGGCGGTTCCCGCGAACCGATGGAGCTGTTTGTGGCCTTTCGGGGGCGCGAACCCAGCGTTGATGCACTGCTGCGTCATGCCGGCATTGCCTAACCTAAGTGTCACCAAGCGGGCTGAAAACCATGACTGTTATAAAACGTTTTATCGCTGGCGCGGTTTGCCCGCGTTGTGGCGAGATGGACTGCGTGCGCATGTACCGGGACGAGGCGCGCGAGTATCGCGAATGCGTGCGCTGTGATTTCGAAGACACCCAGCGCCTGGACGGCACGCCGGAACCGCAGGAGCTCGAAACAAGGGTTAACCAGGCCAAGCCCGTACTCGATGCCGGTGAGCGGCCGATCCGTTTCGTACCCAATCCGGCCAAGGGCGACGACAAGTGAGTGCAACCGGCACGGCGCCACGCTGTGCCTGGGCGCTGCACAGCGCGCTGGAAATTGACTATCACGACACCGAATGGGGCCGGCCGCAGACGGATGACCGGATCCTGTTCGAGTTTTTGCTGCTGGAAGGCGCCCAGGCGGGCCTGAGCTGGCGTACGGTGCTGGAAAAGCGTGAGGGTTATCGCCGTCATTTCCTGGGCTTCGATCCTCGCCGGGTGGCGGCGTTCGGAGCCACCGAGATCGAGGCCATGCTGGCGGACCCCGGTGTGATTCGGCACCGGGGCAAGCTTGAAAGCGCGGTGGACAATGCGCGCGTTTTTCTGGAGCTGCAGGCAAAACACGGCAGCTTTGCCCGCTACCTGTGGCAGTTCACCGACGGCAAGCCGTTGCAGGGCCAGCGTGAAAGCATGGGGCAGATTCCCGCCCAGACGCCTGAGTCACAGCGCATGTCCAGGGAGCTGAAACGCCAGGGCATGCGCTTTGTCGGCCCGACCATCTGTTATGCCTACATGCAGGCGGTGGGCCTGGTGAATGATCACCTGCTGAGCTGCCCGTGCCACGGGGACTGTGCCACGGCGGGCGAGCGCTTTACCCTGCCCTGATAGCTGCGTTTTGCTTCAGCGCCGAGCGCTGACCCGGTAAATGGCACCGGCCTGATCGTCGGAAATCAGCAGGCTGCCGTCCCGGTCCACCAGTACATCCACCGGGCGCCCCCAGGCGTTCTGTCCCTGCAGAAAGCCGGTCACAAACGGCTTGTAACTGGTCACCCTGCCGTTTTCGGTTTGCAGCTTCATGACCCGGTAGCCGGATTTCTGGCTGCGGTTCCAGGAGCCGTGCTGGGCGACAAACAGCGTATTTACGCTGGTTTTGGGCAACTGGTCACCCTGGTAAAAGGTCATGCCCAGGGCCGCCACATGGGCCCCCAGGCCCAGCACCGGCGCGACAAAGTCGTTGGTTTCGGCGGTGGCGGCATAGACCGGGTCCGGTACGGGCCGGCCTTTGTGATCGCTGTGAAAAAACGGGAAACCAAAGTGCTGGCCGGGTTCCGTCAGGCGGTTCAGTTCGTCGTCCGGCAGGTCATCCCCCAGGAGGTCACGGCCGTTGTCGGTGAACCAGAGCTGGCCGCTGACCGGGTGCCAGTCCATGCCCACGCTGTTGCGCACGCCCTGGGCCACGATCTCGATGCGCCCGGAACGGGGGTTGATACGGCTGATGGTGGCGAACAACGGGTTGTCCGGCAGGCAGACATTGCAGGGCGCACCGACATTGAAGTACAGCCAGCCATCGGGCCCGGCGGCAAGGTACTTGGCGCCATGGTGCCTGTTGCGCGGCAGCTGATCGGTGATGAGCTGGCGCGCCGGAATGTCCGGCAGGCGCTGCTCGATGGCGGGGTAGCGCCAGATGCGGTTCACCTCGGCGACGTACAGGTCCCCCTGGTGCACGGCCACGCCATTGGGAATCGACAATCCCGCGCCAATGGCAAAACGCTGGTCGTAGCGGCCATCACCGTCAGTGTCGCGCAGTGCCGTGATGCTATCGTCTTCGCGGTTGCCGACAAAGAGCGTGCCGCCCTCCCCCAGTGCCAGCTGCCTCGCGCCCGCCACCTCGGCGGCCAGGGTGATTTCATGGCCACCGGGGACCTGGAGCAGCTTCAGTGGAAGTTCGGCCTGGGCGGACAGGACCGGCAGCAAGCCTGCGAGCAGCAACCATTTACGCATCAGGATAACCAGAGCTCCTTTTTGCACAGTGTCCGGTAAACATAGCCGCCAGTGATCGCCCGGGCCAGAAACAAGCCCATGAAGGCAAACCAGAGTCCCTGGTTGCCGAACCCCTGCAACAGCCACCAGAGGGGCAGATAGACGCCGATCACCGAGATGATCATGGTGTTCTGCATCGCCCGCACCTGGGTGGTACCGATAAAGATGCCGTCCAGCAGGTAGCTCCAGACCCCCACCAGCGGCAGCACGATAATCCACGGCAGGAAATCGACGGCCAGCGCCCGTACCGGCTCGATATCCGTCAGGATGCGGATAATATGCTCCCCCGCCAGCCAGAACAGCAGGCTGAACGCCAGCGCCGTCAGCAACGACCAGATCAGCGCCGTGAGCACCGTATCGTAGAAGCGATCCAGCCGGCGCTGGCCGATGGCGCGCCCGGCCAGGGCCTCGGTGGCATGGGCGAAGCCATCCAGACCGTGGGATATCAGCAGCAGGAAGTTCAGCAGCACGGCATTGGCTGACAGCGTCAGGGTGCCCATGCGGGCGCCCTGGCTGGTGAAAAAGGCAAACGACAGCAATAGCAGCAGGGTGCGCACAAAGAGGTAGCGATTGACCATCAGTAGCTCGATGTAATCCGGCAGGTTCCACAGGCTCTGCTGGTTGAGCTGGCCCGAGGTTCGCCTCAGGATGCGCTTGCTGAGGTAAAGGCCGAGCCCGAGTGACAGGTACTCCGAGCAGACGGTGGCCAGCGCCACGCCATCGGCGTGCATGCCAAGGCCATAGACCGCCAGAATATCCAGCAACATGTTGCTGACGTTGGTCACCAGTAACAGTACCAGGGGAATGCGGGTGTTCTGGTTACCCAGAAACCAGCCCAGCAGGGCGTAATTGCACAGCACGGCCGGGGCGCCGAAGATACGAATCCAGGCGTAGCGCTCGGCCTCGGCGGTCACCAGGTCCCCTGCGTCCATCAGCGACAGTGCGATGGCCACCAGCGGTCGGTGCAGCACCAGCAGCAGCAGGCCAAGGGCCGTTCCCAGCACCAGGGAGCGGGCCAGCAACAGCCGAACCTGGGCGCCGTCCTCGCGTCCCTGCGCCTGGGCGGTCAGCCCGGTGGTTCCCATGCGCAGAAACCCAAAGGCCCAGTACAGGGTGGTGAATATCATGCTGCCCACCGCCACGGCGCCCAGGTAATGGCTCTCGGGCAGGTGGCCGATAACGGCGGTGTCCACCAGGCCCAGCAGGGGCACGGTGATATTGCTCAGTATCATTGGCCAGGCCAGCTGCCAGATACGCCGGTGGTCGGATCCTGCAGGCCAGCGCAGGCGGTACTGTCCCATCAGGTGCGGGCTGCGCGCTGGCCCAGCGGCAGGCCGTACAGCAGCAAAAATTCGGCCAGGGCCGCGACCACCACCGAGGGGCCAGCCGGGGTGTCCCAGCGCCAGGAAGCGGCCAGGCCCGCTGTGACCGCCAGGCAGCCCAGCACTGCGGCCAGGCAGGCCATCTGTTCCGGTGTGCGGGACAGGCGCCTTGCCGCTGCTGCCGGGATGATCAGCAAGGATGTAATCAGCAGAATGCCGACGATCTTCATGGCGGCGGCAATCACCACGGCGATCAGCAGCATCAGGGTGAGGCGCAGCCGTGCCACCGGAATGCCTTCGACCTGGGCCAGTTCTTCATTGATGGTGATGGCCAGCAGGCCGTCCCACAGGCGCCACAGCAGCAGCAAAACCAGGGCGCCGCCGCCGTAAATCCAGTAGAGATCCTGCACGGTAATGGCCAGCAGGTCGCCGAACAGGTAGGCCAGCAGGTCAACCCGCACGTTGTCCAGCAGGGCGATGGCGACGAGTCCCAGGGACAGGGTACTGTGGGCCATGATGCCAAGCAGTGTATCGGTCGCCACCAGGCGCTGGCGTTGCAAGGACACCAGCAGCAGCGCCAGCAGCACGCAGCTGACCACCACCGCCAGGTTCATGTTGATCTGGAAAACGAATCCCAGTGCCACGCCCAGCAGTGCGGAATGTGCCAGGGTGTCGCCGAAGTAGGCCATGCGGCGCCAGACCACGAATGAGCCCAGGGGGCCGGCGATAAGGGCAACGCCCAGGCCGCCGACCAGGGCGAAGAGCAGAAAGTCATCCATGGGTTTCTTCCTGTTTTACCGCGACACTGGCCGGCTTGATGACATCGCCGTGGGCATTGTGCACATGGTTGTGGTGGTGGCTGTAGAGCGCCAGACTCTCGGCGCCCGGGACGCCGAACATCTCGATAAAGGTCGGGTCGTTGCTCACCTGTTCGGGGTGGCCGGAGCAGCACACGTGGCGGTTCATGCAGACCACATGGTCGGTGGAGGACATCACCAGGTGCAGATCGTGGGAAATCATCAGCACGCCGCAGCCTCGCTGATCACGAATGCGGGCGATCAGCTTGTACAGCTCGATCTGGCCGTTGATGTCCACGCCCTGTACCGGTTCGTCCAGCACCAGCAGTGTCGGGTCCTGCAGCAGTGCCCGCGCCAGCAGTACGCGCTGGGTCTCGCCGCCGGACAGGCTGTGGATCGACTGCTTCAGCAGCTTGAGCGCGCCGACATCGGCCAGCGCCTTTTCCAGCGAGGCGTTGTCGCGGCTGCGGGCGGTTTGCAGGAAGCGCTCCACGGTCAGCGGAAACGTCTGGTCGATGTGCAGCTTTTGCGGCATGTAGCCAATGCGCAGATCCGGCTCGCGCCACACGGTGCCGCCACCGGGCTTGATGAGCCCGAGCACCACCCGCACCAGGGTGGTCTTGCCTGCGCCGTTGGGGCCGATCAGGGTGGTGATGCAGTTGCGGTGCAGCTCCATCGAGATGTTCTGCAGCACATGGTTACGCCCGAAACGCACGTTGATGCCTTCGAGCCTGGCCAGGTGCTGGTGTGCGTGCGTACTCATTCGGGCTCTCGCTGTGCAGTGTTCTGGCAGTTGGGGCAGAGGCCGACAACTTCAACGGTTTCCTGTTCGATGCTAAAGCCCAGGTGGGCGGCACTGCTGTGAATGGCATTCTGTACCGGCGCGGATTCCAGTTCGACCGTGCTGCTGCAGGCGCGGCAGATCAGAAAGCAGCCCTGGTGCGACGGGCCCGGGTGTGGACAGCCGATAAAGGCGTTGAGGGAGGCGATACGGTGCACCAGTCCCTGGGTCTGCAGAAAATCCAGTGCGCGATAGACTGTTGGCGGCGCCGAGTTGAATCCTGCGTCGGCCAGGGCCGGCAGCAGCTCGTAGGCGCCGAGCGGCTTGTGGCTCTGCCAGATCAGCTGCAGCACCAGTTCGCGGATGGGCGTCAGGCGCTGTTTGCGTTCACTGCACAGGGCACGGGCTGTTTTCAGGGCATCGTGGATACAGCGCGCATGATTGTGTTCGGGCTGAAACGATAAAGGTTGCTTGCTCATGGTTTCGCACTGATTATGTTTTGTTATAGTGTAACTCAAATTATCCTCTGATGGACCCGCGAACCCATGTCGTTGCGTAAGATTTTACTGTATTCCGGACTTTTTCTGCCGCTGCTATCCGCGCCTGCTCAGGCCCTGCAGGTGGTGGCCAGCGTCAAGCCGCTGCAGCTGCTCAGTGCTGCCCTGCTGGATGGCATCAGCGAACCTGGTCTGCTGGTGCCGACCGATGCGTCGGTGCACAACTATGTGCTGAAACCGTCGGACATGCGTGGTCTGGTGGCGGCCGACCTGGTGATCTGGGTGGGGCCGGAGCTGGAGCTGTTTCTGGGCAAGGCGCTGCAGAAAACCGATGCGCGCCTATTGCAGCTCGGCACGGCGGATGCTGCGGTGCCGGCTGCAGAATCCGACCACGACCACGACCACGACCACGATCACGATCACGATGATACCGCCGGGCACGATGATACCGCCGGTCACGACGACCATGAGGGGCATGACGAGCACGCTGATCATGACGAGCACGGTGATCAGGGCGAAGAATCCGAACACGCCCACAATCATGGTGAGGATGCCCATCTGTGGATGGATCCGCAGCTGATGCTGGCCGGTGCGCAGCGTCTGCAGCATATGCTGACGGAGATAGCGCCGGAGCATGGCGACCGGCTTGCGGCCAACTATGCCCGCTTTGCCGCGTCACTGCAGGCGCAGGATGACAGGTTGCAACAGCAGCTCGCGCCCCTGGCCGATCGCGGCTTTTTTGTGTTCCACGATGCCTATGGGCATTTTGTCGGCCACTATGGCCTGAAGCAGCTGGGGTACTTTACCGTCGACCCGTCCCGTCCCCCCGGTGCCCGTCACCTGAGCGACATTCGTCGGCAGCTTGAGGCGAACGATGCGGTCTGTGTATTCAGTGAGCCGCAGTTTCGTGCCAACGTGGTCAATAGCGTCACTCAGGGTACCGGTGTGCGTCATGGCGAACTCGACCCGCTGGCGAGGGATTTCGCGCCGGGCCCGGACGCCTATGTTGACTACCTTTCGAGCCTGGCCAAGTCCTTTGTGGACTGTTTGGCCGAAGAATAAAAAATATTTCACCTGAGGGCTTCACAAGGCAAAAAACCGTCTATATAATTCGCCCCACTTTCGTCGCAGATGTGGTGGAATTGGTAGACACGCTAGCTTCAGGTGCTAGTGCTCGAAAGGGCGTGGGAGTTCGAGTCTCCCCATCTGCACCACTTCAGAGTCAGTCTTTGAGTGGTGCAGCCTGCGAACCACGAGAGTAAACAAGGCGTTACGCAAGACCGTACAAAGAGTGTGCTCTCGATAAAAAGCACAACCGATGCAGATGTGGTGGAATTGGTAGACACGCTAGCTTCAGGTGCTAGTGCTCGAAAGGGCGTGGGAGTTCGAGTCTCCCCATCTGCACCACTTATACCGGGGTAACTTTCGGTAAGTGGTGCAGAACTTCGGTTATATCCTTGGCGTTACCGCTTTAAAATCCCTCCGTGTTATCCTCCTTTCGTTGTTTGTTTTTTGTTATTCGTTATTCGTTATCTTGCCCCTTGCCCCTTGCCTTAGCTGTGCTTTATTTCTTTCCTGCCTATAAGTTATCCGGTAGATTTTTGCGCTATTGTTTCTGTTAACTTATGGCTTAGCGTTAATTACATGAATACAAAGCAGCTCAATGCCTTTCGGACCATCATGCAGACCGGCTCGATGAGTGATGCGGCGCGGCGGCTTGAAGTGTCGCAACCGGCCATCTCGCGCCTGATTCGGGACCTGGAGCAGGATCTGGGTTTCAGTCTGTTCGAGCGGCGCAACAGCCGGGTCTATGCCACCGCGGCGGCGCGGGCTTTTTCCCGCCAGGTGCAGTTTCACTTCAGCGGCCTTGAACGTCTGGCGCAGTCGGCGGACCAGATTCGCCAGATGAAAAGCGGCAGCCTGCGTATTGGCGCCATTCCTGCGCTGGCCCAGACGGTGCTGCCCGGCATTATCGCGGGCTTTCGCCGGGGGCGGGACGATCTGGCGATCAGCCTGGGTGCCCATGAAACCGACGAATTGCTGCCCCGGGTTGCCGGCCATCAGTTCGACATTGCGCTGGTGGAGTTGCCGGCCGATACCGCGATGGTTCGGTCGGGGCCGGCCTACCGCGCCGAGCGGGTCTGTATTGCGCCTGCGGGCCATGCCTTTGCGGGCACTGGCACCGTGCGTGTCGAGGACCTCGAGCGCGAACCCTTTATTGCGGTGGGCAGTGCCGACTCCCTCTGGTATCAGCGCACAGAGCGGCTGCTGCGGGACTGCCTGGTGCGCCCCGATGAGGTGCTGAGCGTGGAGCGCCCGGCACTGGCGCCGGCGCTGGTACAGGAGGGGGTGGGTGTGGCCTTGGTCGACCCGTTCAGTTCCCGGCTGCTGTCGCCAGAGCATGGCCTGGTTAGGCCCTTTGAGCCGGCGTTGCCCTACTGTATCGGCTTTGTGCAGCCTCTGGGCCATGAACAAAGCTCGCTGGAGCAGGCTTTTATCGACAGTTTCGAAGCCGGTGTCGCGCGCTCGGTGACTCTGCAGCCAATCGAACCTGAAGACGCGCATGTGGTCTGAAAAGCGGGCTGCACCGGTCCGGTACGGGAAACTCCGAGATTTGTGCGTATGCGTAAAGAAAGGTTAAGCGCACTGCGTCCCTGTGCAGAATCCCTTATGCTAACGAGACTGTTACCCCTTGCTTGCAGGAGATCCGGCGCGCGTGATCAAGTTCAGCCTCCCCTTGTTGTACCCCGGTCTGCTGGCGCTGCTGCTGACCGGCTGCAGCAGCAGTGCCCTGCGCACCGATGCACCACCACAGGGGCTGCCGGAGCAATGGCAGAGCACCGATACAGAAAGTACTGAACCCGCCCCCGGCTGGCTGCATGCGCTGAACGATCCAGTCCTGGAAGCCCTGGTCACGGAAGCTTTGAGCGCCAGCTATGGCCTGGCCGAGCAGCGTGCGCTGGTGCGCCAGGCCGAGCAGAGTCTGGTGGTGGCCGCCGCGCCGCTTTATCCCGAGCTGCAACTCGAGCTGGATGCTGCGCGCTCGGGGCAAGGCAGCGGCAATGCCGCGTCCCAGTTCGATGCCGGCCTGAACCTGGGCTGGGAGCTGGATGTCTGGGGCAAGCTGAGTGATAGCGCGCGCCAGGCCAGCCTGACCCTGGCGGCCCGCCAGGCGGACTTGGCGTCGGCGCGGCTGGGGCTGGTCAGCGACCTGGCTGCGGCCTGGTTCGAGTTGCAGGCGGTGGAGCAGCGCCAGGCATTGTTCAGCCGGCGCCTGAGCAACCTTGAGCAGAACCTGGAAATCATCGAGTCCGGTTATCGGCTGGGGCTTGGCAGTGCGCTGGATGTCTATCTGGCGCGCAATGATGTCCAGAGTGAGCAGGCCCGGGTTGAGGCACAGCGCCAGTTACGCATCGAGGCGGTGCAGGCTCTGCAGCTATTGCTGGGGCGCTATCCCGATGGTCGCTGGCAGGCACTCAGTGGCCTGCCGGTACTGGATGCGCCGCTGCCCGCTGGCGTGCCGGGCACCCTGCTGCGCCGCCGGCCGGACCTGACGTCAGCCTGGATGGAGTTGCTGGCCGCCGATGCCGCCCGCGCCCTTGCGCACAAGCAGCGCTTTCCGGCACTGACGATCAGCGCCGCCCTGGGGGACAGCGCCAGCCGTCTGCCGGAGCTGCTCAGCGGCAGCCTGGCCTGGTCGCTGGCCGGTGGCCTCACGCAGCCACTGTTTAACGCCGGTCGGCTCAAGGCCGGTGAGGCCCAGGCCCAGGCACGGGTTGAGCAGCTCGAGCAGCAATACCTGGGGCAGGTCTTCAGTGCCTTTGCCGAGGTTGAAGCCGCCCTGAGCCGTGCCAGTGCCTTGCAGCAGCAATATGAGCAGTACCTGCAGGCCGAACGCAATGCACTGCTGGCCGAGGAGCTGGCCTTCGCCCAGTACCGCCGCGGGCTGGTGGAATACAGTACGGTCCTGGAGGCCCAGCGTCGCTCGCTTGATGCCCAGACCACGGTCATCGGGCTGCGCGCCGACCTGCTGACCAACCGTGTAGCACTGTACCGTGCCCTGGGCGGGGACTTCGCATCGACCGCGCCTGAATCCCCCGCTGCCGTGCAGCCCTCTCTTTCGTCCGCAAACCTATCTGGCGATCAAGACGCATGATCAGAAAACTTTTACCCGTTGCCGTGCTGGCGGCCTTCGTGGCCGTTGCCGCCCTGATAATGTTCAACCGGCCCGAAGCGAGTCGCAACAGCAGTCCGCCGGTGCCCAGCGTGCGGGTTGACGTCCAGGTGCTGCAACCCAGGGATTACCAGGTTCAGCTGCAAAGCTACGGTACCGTGCGTCCGCGCACGCAGAGCACCCTGCTACCGCAGGTCAGTGGCGAGGTGCTGGAGATCGGACCGAATTTCCGCGAAGGCGGCTTTTTCGAGCCGGGGGACCTGCTGTTGCGCATCGATGCGCGGGACTACGCCGCGGCCCTGGCGACGGCCCAGGCGAACCAGGCCGAGGCCGAGCAGTTGTTGCAGGAAGAGCAGGCGCAGGCGCAACAGGCGCTGCAGGACTGGAAACGCCTGGGCAATACCGAAGCCCCACCGGCGCTGGTCTCGCGACAGCCCCAGCTGGCTGCTGCAAAAGCCAGCCTGAAATCGGCGCAGGCTGCTGTTGCACAGGCGCAGTTGAACCTGGATCGCACCCGCATCGTGGCGCCCTTTGCCGGGCGGGTCCTGTCCAAGTCGGTGGATGTCGGGCAGCTGGTCAGCAGCGGTACCACCCTGGCGGAGATTTATGCCATTGACTACGTCGAGGTGCGCCTGCCGCTGAAAAACCGGGACCTGGAATTCATGCGTCTGCCGGAGGCCTACCGCTTTGACAGTGCGCCCCGGCAGGCACTGCCGGCGGTGTCGTTGCATTCCACCCTGGCGGGCAGCCAGCGCTGGCAGGGACAGGTGGTGCGCACCGAAGGTGCCATCGATACCAGCAGCCAGCAGCTGCATGTAGTGGCGGTCATTGACGATCCTTACGGGCTCAAGGCCGAGGGACGCCAGCCACTGAAGATCAATCAGTACGTCAGCGCAGAGATCGAAGGCCGGCTGTTACCCGGAGTCCTGGTGATTCCCAACAGCACCCTCTACCAGGGCAGCTATGTCTACCTGGTTGATGAGGGCTTGCTGCGGCGCCAGGAGGTCGAGGTGCTGTGGCAGAACGATACCGACGCGCTGGTGGGCGCGGGGCTCAAGGCAGGAGACATGCTGGTGACCACGGCGCTGGGCCAGGTGAGCAGCGGTACCCGCGTGCAGCTGCAGCAGGACCCGGCGGATGCCGGCTCCGGGGCCGGTGCACGCAAGGGCGACGCTCAGCGCCAGGGTGGTGGATCATGATTGCCTGGTTTGCCCGCAACCACGTGGCCGCCAACCTGCTGATGGCGTGCATTCTGTTTGGCGGCATCATGTCGTTGAGCAACCGTATTCCTCTGGAGGTATTTCCCTCCTTTGAGGCCGATGTGGTGAGCGTATCGGTGTCGTTGCGCGGCGCCACACCGGAGGATGTGGAACAGGGCGTAACGGTGCGCATTGAGGAGGCCGTGCAGGACCTGGAGGGCATCGAGAAGATCAGCAGCCGTTCCCAGGAGGGGTCGGCCGCCATCGATATCGAGATCGACAGCGATTACGATCCGCGCGAACTGCTGGCGGATATCAAGTCCCGGGTCGACGGCATCAATACCTTGCCAACCGAAGCAGACCGGCCGGTGATCAGCCTGGCCCAGCGGCGGCGTGGGGTGATGTCGGTAACGGTGTCGGGGGATTTTTCCGAACGCGAAATCAAGCAGTATGCCGAGCGGGTGCGGGATGACCTGTCACGTCTGCCCGAGGTGACCCAGGTCGACCTGGATGCGGTGCGCGACTATGAAATTTCGGTGGAACTGACCCAGGACCGGTTACGCGAGTATGGCCTGACACTGGCGGATATTTCCGCCGCTATCGACGGCGGCTCCATCGACCTGTCGGCCGGCAACCTGCGCACCGATGGCGGCGATATCCTGCTGCGCTCCAAGGGGCAGGCGTATCAGCAGGACGAATTCGAGCGCCTGGTGATCAAGACCAATCCGGATGGCAGCATTATCCGGCTGGGCGATGTGGCGCGAGTGAATGACGGCTTCGAAGAAATTCCGCTGCGCACCCGCTTCAACGGCCAGCAGGCGGCGCTGATCGAGGTTTACCGGGTTGGCAACCAGAGTGCCATTGGCGTGGCGGATGCGGTGAAGGATTACATCGCCCGGCAGCAGTCAGCCTTGCCCGAGGGGATGACCCTGAGCTTCTGGGACGACGACTCCGAGGTGGTGAAAAAGCGCCTGAATACGCTGCTTTCCAATGCCCTGCAGGGCGGCATCCTGGTACTCCTGTTGCTGACGCTGTTTCTGCGACCGTCCATCGCCTTTTGGGTGTTCCTCGGTATCCCGATCAGCTTTATGGGGGCTTTTCTGCTGCTGCCGGTGTTTGGTATCAGCCTGAATATCATGAGCCTGTTCGGCTTTATCCTGGTGCTGGGCATCGTGGTGGATGACGCCATTGTCACCGGAGAGAACGTTTACAGCCACATGCGCCGGGCTGAAAGCAGCCTGCTCGCCGCCATTCGCGGTACCGAGGAAGTGGCCATACCGGTGACCTTTGGCGTGTTGACCACGGTGGCGGCCTTTTTGCCGCTGGCGTTTATTGAAGGGGGCCGGGGCGTGTTCTTTGCGCAGATTCCGGCGGTGGTGATTCCGGTACTGCTATTTTCCCTGATCGAATCCAAGTTTGTGCTGCCCTCGCACCTCAAGCATATCCGCCTGCGTCAGCACTCGGCGGGCCAGTCTCGCCTGGAACGCTGGCAGCAGAGCTTTGCCGATGGTTTCGAGCGTGCGGTACTGCAGTATTACCGGCCGCTGCTCAAGCAGTGCCTGCGTCACCGCTACATGACCCTGGCGCTGTTTGGCGGCATCCTGATTCTGATCCTCAGCATGATACTCAGTGGCTGGACGCGCTTCGTGTTTTTCCCGCGCATCCAGAGCGAAACGGCACGGGCGTCACTGACACTGCCCAGTGGCACACCGTTCGAGGTGACCGACCGCTACATAGTGCGCATGGTGGATGCGGCCCGCGCGCTGAAGGACAAGTACCGCGACCCGGTGTCCGGCCAGAGCCTGGTGCTGAACATACTGGCCACCACCGGGTCTGCCGGCGGCAGCTCCCACACCGGGGCCGTGCGCTTTGAAATCCTGTCACCGGAGGAGCGCTCCGTTGATATCACCAGCTCGGAGCTGGTGCGCGAGTGGCGCAACGCCGTGGGACAGATACCGGGAGCGGAATCGCTCACCTACAGGGCCGAATTTGGCCGCGTCAGTGATCCGATCGATATTCAGCTCAGCGGCCAGGACCTGCGCCGGCTGTCCGAGGTGGCCGACCAGGTCAAGGCACGCCTGGCCACCTACCCGACCCTGTTCGATATCGTCGACAACCTGTCGGACGGCAAGGAGGAAATCCGGCTGGAGCTGACGCCCCAGGGCGAAGCCCTGGGCCTGACCCGCTCGCAGCTGATCAGCCAGGTACGCCAGGCGTTTTTCGGTATCGAGGTGCAACGGGTGCAGCGCGGGCGTGACGATGTGCGGGTCATGGTGCGGCTGCCGGAGTCCGAGCGCCAGTCGGTGGCCAGCCTGCAGGGCATGCTGATCAGGCTCGACGACGGCAGTGCGGTGCCGCTGTCCCATGTGGCGGCGCTCAAACCCGACAAGAGTCCCACGGCGATCTATCGCATCGACCGCTTTCGCACCGTCAGCGTGACGGCGGACCTGGACAAGGTCGCCACCAACATGACGGTGCTGACCCAGGATATGCGCAGCTTCCTGGATGACCTGATGCTGCAGTACCCGGGGGTGTCCTACAGCCTGGAGGGCGAAGCCCGGGAGCAGCAGGAATCCTTCGGCTCGCTGCAGCTGGGACTGGCCTTCGTGCTGTTCGTGATCTACAGCCTGCTGGCGATCCCGTTCCGCTCCTATCTGCAGCCGCTGATCGTGATGTCGGTGATCCCTTTTGGCGCCATCGGCGCGGTGATCGGCCACTGGATCATGGGCATGGACCTGACCATCATGAGCATGATGGGGCTCATGGCCCTGATTGGCGTGGTGGTCAACGACAGCCTGGTGCTGGTGGACTTCATCAACAAGCGGCGCGCCATCGCCAATGGTAGCGAACGGGCCCTGTTGCGTTCGGTGCTGGCCGCAGGCAGCTCGCGTTTTCGCCCGGTGCTGCTGACCTCCCTGACCACCTTCTTCGGGCTTATGCCGCTGCTGTTTGAGCAGTCGACCCAGGCACAGTTCCTGATTCCCATGGCCGTGTCGCTGGGCTTTGGCATCCTGTTCGCCACCTTTATCACGCTGCTGATGGTGCCGGTGAATTACATGGTGCTGGAGGACCTGCGCCGCTGGTGGCGCGGGTCGCCGGCCGAGCTCAAGCCCGAAGAGGCTGTCTGATCGGCGCACAGCGCAGCGGGCAATAAAAAACCGGTGCAGGCTCGGGCCTGCACCGGTTTTTTTACGGCTAACGCCAGGATCAGGCGCGGCTGTCGGCCTGGATTTCCTGCAGCGCCCAGAGCAGCGGGCTGCGGTCGTCCTCGGGCAGCAGTGTGGCCAGCTGGTTGATGCTGGTCTGCAGGTCGTCGACCGAGGCCCGGTGCAGGTTGACGTGGCCGACCTTGCGGCCCGGGCGAATTTCCTTCTCGTACCAGTGCACGTCGCAGCCCGGCACCGACAGCCAGTCGGTGGACCAGTCGCGCCCCAGCAGATTCCACATCACGCTAAGGCCATCAACGGCGGGGGTGAACAGCGGCAGATCGGCCACGGCGCGCAGGTGCAGCTGGAACTGGCTGGGGTTGGCACCGGCCTGGGTCCAGTGGCCGCTATTGTGCACCCGAGGTGCCAGTTCGTTCACCAGCAGGGTACCGTCGACGACGAAGCATTCCATGGCCATGACACCGACATAGTCGAGTTCTACCATGATGCGGGTCAGCCATTCTTCTGCAGTCGCCTGCAGCGACTGCAGGCGCTTGAGCCCGCCGACGCTGGCGTGCAGGATGCCCTGCTGATGCAGGTTGAGGGTCAGCGGGTAGAAGACGCATTTACCGTCGTGCCCGCGGGCACCCACCAGCGACACCTCTTCGTCGAACGGAATCATTTTTTCGGCGATGCACTCGCCCAGCCATTCGTCCAGCGCCGGTTCGCCCTGCTGCCAGCGCCACTGGCCACGTCCATCGTAACCGCCTTGGCGGCGCTTGATCACCAGCTTGTCGCCCACCAGGGCCAGGTGTTCGGTGGTATGGTCCGGCGTGACGTTGCACCAGGGGGCAGTACCGACCTTGAGATGGTCCAGCAGGCTCTTCTCGCTCAGCCGATCACGGATGACCTGGGTGGCGCGAGCATTGACGAAGCCAGGATGTGCCGTCAACTGGCGAGTGCGCGCTGTATCGGGCCAGAGCTCCTGTTCAACGGTAATCACATCGTCGGGCTTGAGCTCAATCGGCGCATCGAGGTTCGGATCACAGGGCAGTACTTCGATACCCATGGGGGCACCTGCCTGCCTGAGCATGCGACCCAGCTGGCCGTTTCCGATAATGGCGATACGTGGCAGCATCATTCAGCTCCTGGGGTCCGGGTTGTCCAGCACCGTCTGGGACTGGGCCTTGCGCCACTGCTGCAGGCGCTCGCGCAGCGCAGGATCATGCAGCGCCAGCATCTGGATGGCCATGAGGCCGGCATTGAAGGCACCGGCACCGCCGATCGCCAGGGTGCCGACGGTCACGCCACGGGGCATCTGCACGATGGAGTAGAGGCTGTCCATGCCGCTCAGGGCCTTGCTCTGCACCGGTACGCCCAGCACCGGTACCAGCGTCTTGCTGCTGATCATGCCCGGCAGGTGGGCGGCACCGCCGGCACCGGCGATAATCACTTCATAACCGCGCTCGGCGGCGGTTTCGGCGAAGCTGAACATCTTGTCCGGTGTGCGGTGGGCGGAAACCACCTCGGCATGGTAGGACACACCGAGGGTATCCAGAATGTCGGCAGCCTCTTTCATGGTGGGCCAGTCGGAACGCGAACCCATCACAATGGCGACTTTTACACTCATCTCATTGTCCTGTAAGCAAAATCGAAACGGAATGTTGGCAAGGCGTGATACCCCGCAACCCTGTGCAGGTTGCCCGAAAACGCGTCGGACGAACGGGAAAGCGATACCAAAAGGCTCACCGGTACCACGCGCACCGGGTTCCATTGCAGTACAGACAGAACGCGGCGGCGGAAAAACCCGATAGAATAAGGCGATACCCTTCCCAAGGCAATGTTTTGTCGTGTTTTAACGACTTTTACCGCCAGTTCAGCTCCTGATCCCCTGCGATGTACGAGCGCGTTCCAAACCGCTGTCGGGCCCTGTCTTGCCGGGCTACAGACCCCATGCTTTAATGCAGCCATTATGAAAACCCTCTCTATACAGCGCCTTCTGGCGGTCTGCGCCGTGCTATGCCTGATCCTGAGCCTGTCTTTGCAGAGCTCGGCGCGTACACAGATGGATGCCCACATGCTCTCCGTGAGCACCAGCACCATGGTGGACATGGACACCTGCGGCGGCTGTGACGATAGCGACAGGCAGCGAGTCGACTGTGCCGGTAGCACCTGCTTTGGTGTGCCCGCCACGCTCGACAGCACAACAACGACCCTGCATCTGCCCCGTGCCCTGCTGCGGGCGCCTCTGCCCTGCTTCCATGCCTCTTTGGTGCCTGCTCCCGAACCGCAGCCTCCGCGGCTGCCTGCCTGAGGTGTTGCGGGCTGCCTGTTTGCGCAGCCCCTGACGCTGCTGCAGCTGTCGCCCCTGGGGACCTGAGCCCCCAAGTTCGCCGCTGGGCAGACTGACGAGTTACCCCCTTGCCAACCCCCCCGGCCAGTGCCGGTCGGCATCCATGAGCGCAAAGGCCATGCATGCTGTCGACATGGTCCGGGGTGACCCAATGCGACCGAGGAAGATCCCATGAATTTTTTTAATCCAGTCAAACTGCTGAGCCCGCTCCTGCTGGTGATGGGGCTGCTGTTACCTGGCGCCGCCACTGCTGGTGAACCTGTCAAGGGTACGATGTACAAGAACCCCCAGTGTGGTTGCTGCCAGGGCCATGCGGATTACCTGGCGGAGCAGGGCTTTGAAATCGACGTGATACCGACCGATGATCTGACCCTCTTCAAACAGCAGCATGGCGTGCCCAGGCAACTTGAGGGCTGCCATACGCTGCTGATCGATGGCTATGTGATTGAGGGGCACGTGCCGGCCAACTCCATTCGCCGCCTGCTGCAGGAGCGGCCGCAGATTCGTGGCATTGCCGTGCCTGGCATGCCTGCGGGTTCCCCGGGGATGGGGGGGCAGAAAACAGCGCCCCTGGCAATCTATGAGCTCGCCGACGGCATGCCTCGGGTCTTTGCTGTTGAATAGGCCTGTGCAAGTGTGACCCCATGCCCGCAGCCGATACGACCGGTTGCGGGCTCACCGATATCGAGGTCAAGGCATGAAAAATATCAGACAGATTCTGCGCTGGCACGCCCGGGAGACTCCATGGCGACACTGAGTTCAGGCCCATCCCGTTTTATGCCGCGGCTACTTGGCATGCTGGTGGTGCTGGCACTGGCTGGCGCCCTGCTGGTGCAGTGGCTGGTGCCTGGTGGCGGTGCCGATCCGGACAACGCCGCCCAGGTGGCCACCGGCAGGCAGCTTTACGGGCAATACTGTGTTGCCTGTCACCTGGGTCGGCTGCAGGGACAGCCCAACTGGGAGAAGCGACTGCCCAGCGGGCGCATGCCGGCGCCGCCCCATGATGAAAGCGGTCATACCTGGCACCATCCGGATCAGGTGCTGTTCGGCATTATTCGCGATGGCATGGTACCGCCCCATGCGCCGGCCGGATACCAGAGCGACATGCCGGCTTTTGGCGAGCAGCTCAAGGACGAGCAGATATGGGCCTTGCTGGCCTTTATCAAGAGTCACTGGTCGCCGAAAATTCAGGCCTGGCAGGAAGACAAAACCCGGCAGTACTGAGTGGCGCAAGGCCGATTCCAGGGGTGATGATTGACCGTACAGGGCGTTTATCCCGAGGTCGGTTTGATCGTATCGGCACATTTTCATGGCGATCAGTTTTCAGAGGGGGTACAGATGAGCGCAGCAGCACGTAACAGGGGCGCAGTGACAAAAAAGTATGCGCTGGTGATGTTGTCGGCGCTGGTGCTGGGGGCGGTGCTGCTGTTCCCCGGATTCTACCAGTCGGCTCGCCAGGCCAGTGAGGTACGGCTCCCTGGCGAGGTGTTGCGTGCCCCTGCCTGTGACCTGGCCCAGGCACCCTGTGTGGCCAGCCATGCAGGGCTGAGCGTTACGCTGTCGGTGGACAGCGCCAAGTTTCGCTCCTACGAACCGCTGACGTTCAGTGTCAAGGTGAGTGGCATGGAAGCAGAGTCGGCGCGCATCGAATTCGAGGGCGTAGAGATGTTCATGGGCGTAAACGAGTTGCCCTTGCTACCTGCCAGTGGCGGCGGTTTCAGTGGCAGTACGAGCCTGCCGGGCCATGCCTACCCCATGACCTGGCGCGCCCGGGTACAGCTGATGCAGGCCGATAGCCTCGTTGAAAGTGAATTCCTGTTTGACCTGAAGTAGCCCGCGCCATGTCTGATCGTGCAGGATACATTCAGGCGCGAGCGAGTTCCTGCCGCGCGCCGCGTGTGATCTGCCAGGCGCTGCTCAGCGCCAGTGTCGCCATCAGGATGCCCACGGCAAGATCCGGCCAGGCAGTCTGGGTGCCGAACACCCCCAGCGCCGCCAGCAGTACCGCCACATTGCCGATGGCATCGTTGCGGGTGCAAAGCCAGACGCTGCGCATATTGCTGTCGCCTTCCCGGTAGGCCCACAGCAGCCAGGCTACCCCCAGGTTGGTGACCAGGGCCAGGGTGCCGACAAGCCCCATGGTGGGGGCATGGGGCAGGGTGCCCTGGTAGAGGTGCCAGAGGGCGGTGCCCAGTATCCAGATGCCGAACGCCGCCATGCTGAAGGCCTTGAGAAGCGAGGCCTTGGCGCGCACGGCCAGCCCCAGCCCCAGTACCCAGAGGCTGATGCCGTAGTTGGCGGCGTCACCGAGGAAATCCAGCGCATCGGCCAGCAGTGAAACCGACCCTGCCCACACGCCCGCCAGGATCTCCACGCCAAACATGGCGAAATTCAGCAGCAATGCAATCCAGAGCACCCGGCGGTAGGCGGCACTGTTGAGTGCTGCAGCCCCTTCCCGTGGTTCGCAACAATGTGTTCCCATGACGTCATCCCTAAGGTTACTCATTCAACTATAGCGGTTATGCTAAACCCTGTAGCAGCTACGGGGTCAAGTCATGGCACAGGGGTATTCCATCGGCAAACTGAGCGCGGTTTCGGGGGTGAACCTGGAAACCGTGCGCTATTACGAGCGCATTGGTCTGTTGCCGGCGCCGCAGCGCGCGGCCAATGGCTACCGCTGTTACACCGATGCCGCGGCACGGCGACTGCGCTTTATCCGCCGTGGCCGCGAACTGGGTTTTGGCATCGAGGCGATCCGTACCCTGTTGCAGCTGGCGGATCATCCGGAGCTGCCGTGCGGGGAGGCCGACCAGTTGACCCTTGTCCATCTGCGGGATGTGGAGGCCAGGATCGCCGATCTTGAAGCCATGCGACAGGAACTGATTCGGCTGTCGGGCTGTGACAGCGACCGTGCCGAGCACTGTCGCCTGATCGAGGCGCTGGACAGAGACGGGGGGTGAGGCTGCCTGCCTTGCGCCAGCGGCCTCGCCAACGCTTTCAACAGCTCCTCAGGTTGGCGGATGGTCCTGCTGTTGCTGCAGTATTGCACTGTAGCCGGCGCGAAAATCCGGATAAATAAAGTTATAGCCGGTGCTGCGTAGCAGGCTATTGCTGCAGCGTTTGCTGCCGCCCCGGCGCAACGCTTTGGTAGTGTGAATCGTCACCCCCAGAGCTGTTGCGAGCCACTGGCTGACGTCATGCAGGGTGGCGGGCGTATCGTCACTGGCCAGGTAGACCGGGGCCAGAGGCCTGCCCTGCAGGTGCAGGCCGATCAGGTGTTGCAGCACACCGGCGCAGTCATCCCGATGAATGCGGTTGCTGTAGTAGGCGGGCTCGGCGGGGGCGCCGAGCCCGCTGCGCACCTGGTTAATCAGGTGATTGCGGCCCGGGCCATAGATGCCGCTAAAGCGCACCACCGTGGCGTCGATGCCGCTGCCCAGCGCCAGGGCTTCGGCCTGCAGCATGATCTGACCGCTGAAACGGCCAGGTTCGGTGGGGCTCTGCTCATCCACCCAGCCGCCGTCTGCCTGGTGATAGACACCGCTGCTGGAGGTAAACAGCAGCAGGCGCGGGGGGCATGGCAGGGCCGCCAGTACGTTGCGCAGCCCCTGGACATAGGCGCTGCGATAACCGGCCTCGTCGTGCTGGCTCGCCGCCGCGCTGTACACCAGGATATCGCAGGCCGGCAGCTGGCCCTGCAGGCTGGCAGGTACGGCCAGATCCCCGGCGATTCCTTGGAGGCCGGCTGGCAGCTGGTTTATAGTACGGCGCAGGCCGAAGACATTGTGGCCCTGGGCCTGCAGTGCCAGCCCCAGGGTGCTGCCAACGTCGCCGCAACCTGCGATCAGAATTTGCTGCTTGTGCATGGGCCTGTCTCCCTGTTGTGCCGGCCGCCATCATAGCAAAGGAATCTTTGGATGACGCTCACAGAGCTGCGCTATATCGTTACCCTCGCCCGGGAACAGCACTTTGGCCATGCGGCGGAACGCTGTTTTGTGAGCCAGCCGACGCTGTCCATCGCCGTCAAGAAGCTGGAAGACGAGCTGGGTATCACCCTGTTTGAGCGCAGCAAGAACTCGGTGCGGGTTACGCCCACGGGCGAGCGCATCGTGCAGCAGGCCCAGAAGGTGCTGGAGCAGGCCGATACCATCAAGGACCTGGCCCAGCAGGGCAAGGACCAGCTGTGCAGCCCGCTGCGGGTGGGCGCGATCTATACCATCGGGCCTTACCTGTTTCCGCACCTGGTGCCCGAAGTGCAGCGACTGGCACCGCAGATGCCGCTCTATATCGAAGAAAATTTCACCGAAACGCTGCGCGGCAAGATTCGCAATGGCGACCTCGATGCTATTATTGTCGCGCTGCCGTTCAACGAGCCCGATGTACTGACCCGCGCCCTCTACGATGAACCTTTCATGATGTTGCTGCCGCGCAAGCATCCCTGGGCAAGCCAGGAGGCCATCGACAGCCAGCGGCTGGATGAGACCGAGCTGCTGATGTTGGGGGAAGGCCACTGTTTCCGCGATCATGTGCTGGAGGCCTGCCCGACCCTGTCCCAGGCCATGCACCAGCGGCACCAGCTCACCGAAGGCAGCTCACTGGAAACCATCCGCATGATGGTCGCTTCGGGTCTTGGCACCAGCGTGCTGCCGCAGTCCGCCGTACAGGGGCATTACCAGTCCGACCTGGTGGTGGTGCGGCCCTTCCAGATGCCCCAGCCCATGCGTACCGTGGCGATCGCCTGGCGCGCCAGCTTCCCCCGTCCCAAGGCCGTTGATGTACTGATTGAGGCGCTAAGTCGCTGTCAGCTGGCGCCGGCGGACGGCGCTGCATGACAGAACTGCTGTCCGACCTGCCGGTCACCCGCCTCAAGGGCGTTGGTGCGGCGCTGGAACTGAAACTGGAACGCCTGGGGCTGCATACCGTGCAGGACCTGCTGTTCCATCTGCCGCTGCGCTACCAGGACCGCACCCGCGTGGTGCCCATAGGCGCGTTGCGCCCGGGCGATGAATGCGTGGTAACCGGCGAGATCAAGGTGGCTGACCTGACGCAGGGCCGGCGTCGGGCCCTGCTGTGCCGCGTTCAGGATGGCACTGGCACCCTGAGCCTGCGTTTTTTTCATTTCAGCGCCGCACAGAAAAATCAGCTGCTGCCGGGTACGCGGCTGCGCTGTTTCGGTGAGGTGCGCCCGGGGCCCGGCGGTCTTGAAATGGTGCATCCCGAGTACAGCCGAATCGACGGCGATGGCCCGGTAACGGTGGATGCTGCCCTGACGCCGGTATACCCGGCGACGGAAGGCCTGCACCAGACCCGGCTGCGCAGTCTGGCGACATTGGCTTTGCAATGTCTGGAGTCGGGCGCCCTGCCCGACCTGCTGCCGGAAACATTGCGAAGGCAATGGAAGCTGCCGGGGCTGGATGAGTCCATTCGCTACCTGCATCAGCCACCGGTGGGTGCCAACCAGGACCTGCTGCTCGAAGGCCGTCATCCCAGCCAGCGCCGGCTGGCATTCGAAGAGCTGCTGGCCCATCACCTGACGCTGCTTAACCTGCGCCAGCAGGCCCAGCAACAGGGTGCGCCGGCGTTGCCCTACCGTGGCGCCCTGGTGAAACCCTTTCTCGCCGCGCTGCCGTTTCCACTGACCGGCGCGCAACAGCGGGTGTGCAACGATGTCGCCCGGGACATGGCCAAGACCTTTCCGATGCTGCGCCTGATTCAGGGTGATGTGGGTTCCGGAAAAACCCTGGTGGCGGCACTGGCGGCCCTGCAGGCGGTGGAAAACGGTGTACAGGCCGCGATCATGGCGCCCACCGAAATTCTGGCCGAGCAGCACTACAACAACTTTACCCAGTGGCTCGAACCCCTGGGGATCGAGGTCGCCTGGCTGGCGGGCAAGGTCAAGGGCAAGGCACGGCAGAAACAGCTGGCGGCCATCCAGGATGGCAGTGCCCGACTGGTGGTGGGCACGCACGCACTGTTTCAGGACGAGGTACAGTTTGCGGATCTGGGCCTGGTGGTGGTGGACGAGCAGCATCGCTTCGGGGTGCATCAGCGCCTGAGCCTGCGGGAAAAGGGCCGCAATGGTGAACGGGCGCCGCATCAGCTGATCATGACGGCCACGCCGATCCCGCGCACCCTGACCATGAGCGCCTACGCGGATCTGGACTGCTCCATCATCGACGAGCTGCCCCCCGGGCGCACACCGGTCAATACCGTGGTCATTGCCGACAGCCGCCGCCAGGAGGTGGTGCAGCGCGTCAGCCTGGCCTGCGCCGAGGGGCGCCAGGCCTACTGGGTCTGCACCCTGATCGACGAGTCCGAGGCGCTGCAGTGCCAGGCCGCGGAAGTCACCTGCCAGAGCCTGCGCGAGGTGCTGCCGGATCTGCGCATTGGCCTGGTACACGGGCGCATGAAAGCGCCGGAGAAGGCCGCTGTCATGGCGCAGTTCAAGGCCGCCGAACTGGACCTGCTGGTGGCCACCACGGTGATCGAGGTCGGTGTCGATGTGCCCAACGCCAGCCTGATGATCATCGAGAATCCCGAGCGCCTGGGGCTGGCCCAGCTGCACCAGCTGCGTGGCCGGGTCGGGCGCGGCAGCCAGGCCAGCTTTTGCGTGCTGATGTACCAGGCGCCGCTGTCCAGGCAGGGGCGCGAGCGGCTTGGCGTCATGCGCGAAACCACCGATGGCTTTCGCATCGCCGAAAAGGACCTGGAGCTGCGTGGCCCGGGCGAAGTGCTGGGTACACGCCAGACCGGTATGATGCAGTTTCGCATCGCCGACCTGAGCCGGGATGCCGACCTGCTGCCGGGGGTGCGCGAGGTGGCGCTGCAGATCCAGCAGGATGCCCGGCTTGGCAGTGCGGTAATCCGGCGTTGGCTCGGTCAGGGTGAGGAGTACGGTCACGTTTAGTGGCCGGGCGATCGGGGCCCTGGCGGCTGCCATGCTAAACTGAGCAGCAGAGTACAGCTGCGAGTCACTATGAACACATCACCCTTCCTGTCCGCTGCCGGGGCCAGGCTCGAGCAGCCCGCGCTGGATCTGTTGCCGCTGGATATCAGTGCCTATCGTCACGGCAATACCGGTGTCGATTACTGTCACCGCTTCGAATCCGGCCGCAGCGGCCCCGATGTGACCATCATCGGCCTGACCCACGGCAATGAATTCTGCGGTGCCCACGCCCTGTGCGAGTTGCTGGAGCAGGACACCCGGCCGCTGCGTGGCAGCCTGACACTGATATTCAATAATGTCGCGGCCTACCAGCGATTTGATCCGCAGCGCCCCTATGCCAGTCGCTGTGTCGATGAAGACGGCAACCGGGTCTGGCAGACGCCGCGCCTGAAACACCCCGACACCGAAGAAAGCCGCCGTGCCGCCCGCTTGCGGCCACTGCTGCTGGAGACCGATCTGGTGCTGGATCTGCATTCCACCAGCAATCCGGTGGCGCCGATGCTGATCTATCCTGAATTGCCCGACTGCAGCGCCCTGGTGGCGACACTGGGATTCCCCTTCCCGCAGCTGCTTTACAAGCTCGGTGACTATCACCCGGGCATGCTGATTTCCTATGCCATGCAGCACGGGCGCAAGGGGTGTCATGGGCTGGTGGCCGAGTGCGGTGGTCACTTTGCCCTCGAAAGCGCGCAACAGGCACATGCGATTACGCGGCGGGTGCTGTATCGTGCCGGCCTGCTGGAGCAGGATGCCCTGATACCGCCCTGGGGCTATGAGCCCGACCACAGCGCCGGGCACTATCGCATACGGAACGTTATCGAGGCGCGTACCGAACAGTTTCGTTTCAGCCAGCCCTACCGGGGTTTTGAACGCATTGCGCGGGGTGAGGTGTATGCCCAGGATGAGGGCCCGCTGCGGGCCCCGTTTGATAACTGCACGCTGATCATGCCCGCACGCATTCCACTGTGTGGCGCTGAAGCCGTGACCCTGGCCGAGTATCTGGGATGACCCGGGTACCTCACAGGTACCGCTGGAGCTGGTACGGGGTGGCCGCCAGCCACTGACTGCGTTTTTTGAAATTTGCACCTTACGAGTTTTTGGGATGACCACGACACTGCAACTGACACAAGTACAACTGGACATGATCAAGCGTCAGATCGGGCGGGAACCCCGTGGCCTGGTCGGTATAGCCCACCAGACGGCGGACGGTATTCCCACGGTACTGCAGATCCGCTCACTGGTGGACAACCGGCCCTTCCCGACCCTGTTCTGGCTGTGTTCGAAGGACCTGTACCGGGCCATCGCCGAAATCGAGACCTCGGGCTGGGTGAAGCAGATCGAACAGGAAATACAGCAGGACGCGGACCTGCGCGAAGCCTTCCGGCAAAACCATGTCAGCTATGTGGCACAGCGCTGGCAGCTGATGCACCCGCAGGATCGCGAACAGATCGAGCAACTGGGCTTTACCCACCTGTTCGAGCAGTATGGCATTGGCGGCATTTCGCAGTGGGACAAGGTGCGCTGCCTGCATATGCAGTACGCCCATCACCTGTGTGGCGACAATGTCATCGGCCAGCGCATGGATGCCGAGTTCGGGCTGCGGGACCTGAAAATATGCCTCTGATCGGGAGCCGCAAGCAGGCATAAAAAATCCGGAAGCCAGTACTGGCTTCCGGATTTTTTGTGTGCCGAGCCGGTGAGTATCGCCGGCTGCGTCGCGTCCCGGGGCTTACTGGCCGGTCAGGACGCTGTACTTGATCATCAGCTGATCCTGCGTTTCCACATGATCCGGGTCCTTGGGAATGCAGTCGACCGGGCAGACTTCAACGCACTGGGGCGTGTCGTAGTGACCGACACACTCGGTGCACTTGCCCGGGTCGATTTCATAAATTTCATCACCCGGAGTGATCGCCTCGTTCGGGCATTCTGGCTCGCATACATCACAGTTGATGCATTCGTCGGTGATCATCAATGCCATGGTCGGCTACCTCACTCACTGCGTAAAATAATAAACGTTATTGTCCCAGGCTTTCCTGCATGGCTATTGAGACAGCAGGATGCACAAATTTACTCACATCCCCGCCCAGACTCGCGATTTCCCGAATCAGGGTGGAGGAAATGTAGGAAAGATGCTCCGCCGGGGTCAGGAACATGCTTTCAGCCTGCGGTGCAAGCTTGCGATTCATGTTGGCCAGCTGGAATTCGTATTCGAAATCCGATACAGCCCGCAGTCCTCGCAGAATGATATTGGCGCTCTGCTGCTCCACCAGATCAGCCAGCAGACAGTTGAAACCAATGACTTCAACATTGGGCAGGTGCCGAAGCACTTCCCTTGCCAGCTCGACCCGCTGCTCCAGCGGCAGCATGGGGGCCTTTTTCGGGCTCGCCGCCACGGAGACAACGACCCGGTCAAAGATGCGCGCGGCACGTTGTACGAGGTCGGTATGACCATTGGTAATCGGATCAAAGGTGCCGGGATAGACAGCCGTATTCATAAAGCTCTCGCTGACGGTTATGCTGCTGCCGGGAGTATATCGCGAAAGCGGCATGTTAGCCGAATTGGCAGGAGCGTACAAATACATTAATGGAATGTGTTTATGTGTCTGAGTTATTAAAAAATATTTTTATATTCTATGCGGGTATATTGAAGAGGTTCAGATGAAACGCAAAATAATGCTGGCTGGGGTCCGGTTGATACTTCCGGTATCGCTGCTGCTGATGTCGGGCTGCATGTCCCTGCAGGCGGTCGACGCGGGTATTTACAATGTGGTGGGTGCCGTCAGTGAGGAGGACCGGGTCACCGGCGAGCGCAGCCTGTCACTCGCCGGGCGCAGTGGACAGATTCGCCAGGGCAACGCCGCCGTCGAACAGTTGCTGCGCGGCGAGGCAAAGATCAATGCACAGCTGGATGCGGTGCAGTTTGCCCGCCTCACCCGCCTGTTTGACCGGGTACAGCGCGTCAGTCACCTAAAAGCCGAACGCTGGCAGGCGGTGCTGATCGACCGGCCCGATTTCAATGCTTTCACCACCGGTGGCACCTATATAGTGGTGCACCTGGGACTGATGCAGCAGTTGCAGGATGACGATGAAGTGGCGGCGGTGATCGCCCACGAGGTGGCGCACACGGTGGCCAACCATGCTTTCGAGACCCAGGGGTTCCAGACGCTGGCGACCTTGACGGGCTCTAATTCCGCCGCCCGCAATGGCTATCAGGCGGCCTTTACCCACGAAAACGAGCGCGAAGCTGACCGTATCGCGGTGCTTTACAGTGCCCTGGCCGGTTTCGATCCGGCTGCTGCAAGCCGGATCTGGGCGCGGCAATACCGTGACGAGGGCAATGCCGGCGGCCTGTTCTTTCATACGCACCCGGTGAACCGGCTGCGGGCCGAAGAAACAGCGGCCACGGCGCGCCTGGTCGAGGGCTATTACCGCCAGGGGCAGGAAAACCCGGATGCGGCGGCTCTGCTGGAGAACAACGTGCTCTGGCAGAAACGCAGCAATACTATGGTTGCCGGTCAGGGCGGCGGCGTGGCTGCCCTGCTGGGCACGACCCTGGGAACCTATGTGCAGCATCAGGGCGTCAAGCAGGAGGAATCCCGCCAGGTGCAGCAACAGGCCGTACTCAGCGCGCTGATGCAGCAGATGCAGCCCCTTGGCGAGACGGTGATTGATCAGCACAGCTGGCAGGTGCGCTGGCGTTACACTGGCCCGAGCGCGCTGGATAATCTGGTCATGGGGGTACTGGTCAAGGATCAGGCCGGCACGGTGCAGCGTTTCATCGCGCAGGTGCCGGGTACGGTGCAGCCCGGGCAGGCATTTGATGCCCTGTTCCGGTCTTCGCAGCTGAGCGTCGGGAGTTTTGCGTCCATGCAGCTCAAGTACTACGTTGACGACGCCAGCCCCCGTTAAGTCCCCTCCGCGCTTACCGCGCACGGGCAGGACCTGGCTAGCCGGGCCCTGCCATTCTGGTGGCTGTCATTCTAATGTCATCGATCAGCGATACATTGGCCCGTGCATGTAAGGCCCGCGGCGGGTCTTCGCGTAGCAGGTCCAGGATGAGAGATGGCAAGGCGTAGTCCACAGGAAGCGGAACAGACCCGGCAGGCGCTGCTGATGGCGGCACTGGAGGTGTTCAGTGAGCGCGGTGCTGCCACGGCAACGCTTAAGGATGTGGCGAATCAGGCTGGTGTGACCCATGGCGCTCTGTACTGGCACTTCAAGAACCGGGATGCCCTGCTCGCAGCCCTGTTCGAGCGGGTTGCGCTGCCGTTTGATCGGCACTATCTGGAGCAGCTGCAGGCGTCACGGCAGCAGGCGCTCAGTGCGCTGGAGGCATACCTGCTGGGACTCTTGAAGGAAATAGCCGGTGATCCACAGTCACAGCGGGTTTACCGGCTGTTTTACGCCGGCAATGAAAGTTGTACCGGGGTGGCGGCATTGGCGGAGCAACGTCAGCATGCGCTGAACCAGGGCGTGGGCCATATCCAGTACTTTTTAAAGCAGGCCCGCAAGCAGCAGCTGATCGGGCTGAAGAAATCCCAGCTCGAGCCCATGGCCAAGTCCATCTGCTGTCTGCTGCTCGGCGTCGTACAGTCGCTGCTGCTGGCACCGCAGCTGTTCTCGTTGCGTGAACAGGGGCCGTTGCTGGTGCGCAGCTGCCTGCGGGGGCTTTAAAACAGCCTGTTAAACAGGCTGTTAGGCGAGCACTGATAGAGCCACGGTTTATCCCTGCGCGGCGCTGTCCCGAACATAGAGACTGTAGGTGACCTGGCCCGCGGTTTTGCTGCGCTTTTGCTGCCAGTTTGCCGGCACTGCGGGGGCGCCAAGCTCAGACTCGGATTCAATGTAAACCAGGGCCTGGTCGGCCAGCAGGCCGCGGGACTCCAGCAGTTCGCATGCCTGGGGCAGCAGGTCGCAGTGGAAAGGCGGGTCCAGAAAAACCAGGTCGTAACCGGGTTTGGCGTCCGCTTCCGCGACCTGGCGCTGTAGCCAGTCCATGGCCGCGGCGGTCTGGACCTCGGCATTATCCGCTTTGAGCAATTGCAGGTTGTCGCGCAGCTGGCGCACAGCCTGGGTCGCATTATCGATAAAGGTGACTGATCCGGCACCCCGTGACAGCGCCTCAAGCCCCAGGGCACCGCTGCCGGCAAACAGGTCCAGGCAGCGGGCCCCCGGTACCGAAGCCTGCACCCAGTTAAACAGCGTTTCGCGCACGCGGTTGGGTGTGGGCCTCAGCCCCGTCAGGGCGGGAAACTTGAGTTTTCGTCCGCGCCAGGTGCCGGCGATGATGCGCAGCTCGCCGCTGTCAGTTTGCGGCGCGCGCACGGACCGGTTTGTCTTGGTGGGTTTGGGCATGCGGCGGTTTCACTGTCCGTTGAGGGTGATAGGAATCTGGGTCTCGGGAGCGAGACAGTGCGGGATAGTGCGGGATTCTCGGGCCAATGTCACCCTCATGAACGCGCTACAGCTGCTCAATCCGACTGTCCGTTGAGGGTGATAGGAATCTGGGTTTCGGGGGCGAGACAGTGCGGGATAGCGCGCGATTCTCGGGCCAGTGTCATCCCCGGGGATGCGCTGTCGCTGCTCAATCCGACTGTCCGTTGAGGGTGACAAGAATCTGGGTTTCGGGGGCGAGACAGTGCGGGATAGCGCGCGATTCTCGGGCCAGTGTCATCCCCGGGGACGCGCTGCAGCGGCTCAATCCGACTGTCCGTTGAGGGTGATAGGAATCTGGGTTTCGGGGGAGAGACAGTGCGGGATAGCGCGCGATTCTCGGGCTAAAGTCATCCCCGAGACGCGCTGCAGCTGCTCAATCCGACTGTCCGTTGAGGGTGACAAGGATCTGGATTTCGGGGGAGAGACAGTGCGGGATAGCGCGCGATTCTCGGGCCAGTGTCATCCCCGGGGATGCGCTGTCGCTGCTCAATCCGACTGTCTGTTGAGGGTGATAAGGATCTGGATTTCGGGGGAGAGACAGTGCGGGATAGCGCGCGATTCTCGGGCCAGTGTCATCCCCGGGGGTGCGCTGTCGCTGCTCAATCCGACTGTCTGTTGAGGGTGATAAGGATCTGGATTTCGGGGGAGAGACAGTGCGGGATAGCGCGCGATTCTCGGGCCAGTGTCATCCCCGGGGGTGCGCTGTCGCTGCTCAATCCGACTGTCCGTTGAGGGTGATAAGGATCTGGGTTTCGGGGGCGAGACAGTGCGGGATAGCGCGCGATTCTCGGACCTCGGGCCAGTGTCATCCCCGGGGACGCGCTGTCGCTGCTCAATCCGACTGTCCGTTGAGGGTGACAAGAATCTGGGTTTCGGGGGCGAGTCAGTGCGGGATAGCGCGCGATTCTCGGGCCTCGGGCCAGTGCCATCCCCGGGGGCGCGCTGCAGCTGCTCAATCCGACTGTCCGTTGAGGGTGATAAGGATCTGGGTCTCGGGGGCGAGCCAATGCGGGATAGTGCGGGATTCTCGGGCCAGTGCCATCCCCGGGGATACGCTGTCGCTGCTCAATCCGACTGTCCGTTGAGGGTGATAAGGATCTGGGTTTCGGGGGCGAGACAGTGCGGGATAGCGCGCGATTCTCGGACCTCGGGCCAGTGGCATCCCCGGGGACGCGCTGTCGCTGCTCAATCCGACTGTCCGTTGAGGGTGATAAGAATCTGGTCCTCGAGGGAGAGATAGTGCTCGATTCTCGGGCCAATGTCATCCCCGGGCACGCGTTGCAGCTGCTCGATCAGGCTGTCCAGGGGCTGCCCGGCCAGACCGTTGAATGCCAGGCTGGCGAGCTGGTCACGCTGGCCTTCCACTGTCTGCAGGCGCCCACGCCAGCCCAGCAGCAACTGTTCACGCGTTGTTTCTATCAGCGTGCCGTCTACCTCCGGCAGCCGGGCCGGCTGGCCATCCAGAATCAGGGCCCGGTAGCCGCTGTCGCGGGACTGCTGCCATACCAGCCGATAGCCCCCAGCCGAGGCTGGGCGCCTGTCCAGCACTTGCTGCAGGCTGCTGATGGCCAGCAGCTCGGTCGCATAGTCATCCGCCTTGCGCCCAGGCGTCGGGGCACCCAGAAGGTACATGGACGGCAGGCGGGCATCACTCAGGTGCAGTCGTGCCGATGGTGTCGCCAGGGTCTGGCCGCCAAGGTGCGACCCGCTCTGTGGAAGGCTCTGAACCGCGACCGTTGCGGCGTCGGCCTGGTCCGGCTCGGCGGCGTTCAGCTGCTCTGCCAGCCCGGTCGCGTCGGGTCCGGCCAGGCTCAGTATGGGTGGTTGTGTCACAAGCTGGTGGTACTGCTGCAAAACCGAGGCGGAGGATACCGGGCTGCTCGCGCCGGGTTGCAACTGCAGCAGCAGGCGGCTGAGCAGCCGCTGCGCCGGGTCCTGACCCTCGAGGTAGGCCTGGGCGCGGATGCGCGCCAGGGTGCTGTGAACCTGGTCGGGTTCAGGTAACTGCTGCAGTGCCTGCAGGGCTGAATGGAGCGCCGGGGCAGGCAGCCCGGCGGGCCAGCGTAGCTGGATCTGCAGGTGGCCTGCCAGCGCGCTGACTCGGGCTTCCTGCACCGGTGCCAGCAAGGGTTGCAGGGCGGGCTGTTGCAGGCGCTCTTGCAGCAGCGCCGCCACTGTCTGCTGCAGGATGCGCTGTTGCGGTTCCAGCGCCAGGGGCGCGGGCAGCAGCAGGCGAAGCTCGTTGTCGGCGCTTTGGGGCTGTTCGATCCAGTAGAGTTGCCGTGCCGGGCTCTGGTGGATGCTCGGGTACTGGCCGGCTTCGGGCCCCACGGATGCCAGCACGATGATGAGCACCGGCAGGATCATGATCAGTAGCTTGAGGTAAAGCGGGTTGAACAGGGGCTTGTGCTCGTTGGCCATGACAGCGGGGTTCCGTATGGGATTCCGGCGGCGAAAGTGCGCAGGTTGAACGGCAAGCGGCCGGCACCTGACATTAAGGTCAGTCCATATGCGTGGGGCTTAATTACTTGCGTGGTGCCTATGATAAGATATCGCGCTTGAAAGTTAAGCCTTTAGCGGGCTTGGAGCACTCCAATGGAAGCATTGTTCAGGTGGCTGGTGGAGAACGGGTGGGATTACTCGATCGTCACCTATACGGGTGGTGCCGTGTTTACGGTGGTGATGCTCGCAATATATTTTTACATCCGGGGCGATGACCGTTCCTGAGGCTTGTTTAAGCCCGGAAACGCGGTGATTGATGCCCGTTGTTAGCAGATCTGAGGACAGTTGATGTTCAAAAAATTCAAATCCCTGTTCGACAAGTCCGGCGACAAGAACAAGGCGCCTGCTGCTGTCGAAGTGGATGAGGCTGAGCCGTCGCACGAGTCGGCTCAGCCGGAGGCGGCCGAGGTTGCCGAGACTGTGCCGGCAGAGGCGGCAGAGGCGGATGTTACTGCAGAGGCGGCACCTGGGGCCGACCTGAGCGAAGAGATAATTGCCGACGAGCCGATCGAGCCTGCCGCTGAAGTTGCACAGGCTGCGGTGGTGGAGCCTGAGGTTACCGACATTATCGAGCCTGAGCCTGAGCCTGAGCCTGAGCCCGCTCCGGCTGTGCTGACGCCGGCGCCTGAAGCGACGCCGGAGAAAAAACAGGGCATGTTTGCCCGCATCAAGGCGGGTTTGAGCCGTACCAAGGCCAACTTGTCGACCCAGCTTGGCAACCTGTTTCTGGGCGCCAAGGAAATCGACGATGAGTTGCTGGAAGACATCGAAACCCTGCTGCTGACTGCCGATGTGGGGGTGGAGGCGACCGCCGAGATCATCAGCAGGCTTACCGACAAGGTGGCGCGCAACCAGCTGGCCGATGCCCAGGCGCTGCAGCAGGCATTGCAGCAGGAACTGGCGGCGCTGCTGCAGCAGGCCGAGCAGCCGTTGCAGATTGACGCAGCCGGCAAGCAGCCCTATGTGATCCTCATGGTGGGTGTCAACGGTGTCGGCAAGACCACCACCATCGGCAAGCTGGCCAAGCGTTTTCAGGCTGAGGGCCGTTCCGTCATGCTGGCCGCCGGAGATACCTTCCGTGCCGCGGCTGTAGAGCAGTTGCAGGTCTGGGGTGAGCGCAACCAGGTGCCGGTGGTGGCGCAGCATACGGGGGCGGATTCGGCCTCGGTGCTGTTTGATGCGCTGCAATCGGCCAAGGCGCGTAATGTTGACGTGCTGATTGCCGATACCGCCGGACGCCTGCAGAACAAGGATCACCTGATGCAGGAGCTGCAGAAGGTGGTACGCGTGATGCAAAAACTGGATATGGAAGCCCCTCACGAGGTGATGCTGGTGCTGGATGCGGGCACCGGCCAGAATGCCATGAGCCAGGCACGTACCTTCAAGGACGCGGTGGGTGTGACCGGCATTACCCTGACCAAGCTCGACGGCACCGCCAAGGGCGGCATCATCTTTGCCATTGCCAAGCAGCTGGAACTGCCGATTCGCTATATCGGTGTGGGCGAGCAGGTGGACGATCTGCGCCCATTCAGTGCCGATGAGTTCGTCAAGGCCCTGTTTGACTGACGCCTGCGGCACAGGCGTGAGGGTGGAAGTGTTACCGGGTTTATATTTCACGCGTTCGGGCGAGTGCGGATAACGGCATGGCATTGATCAGTTTCGAGAACGTCAGCAAGCGTTACCTCAGCGGCCAAGAGGCCCTGAGCAATGTGTCCTTTACCTTGCGTGAAGGCGAAATGGCGTTTCTGACCGGCCACTCGGGGGCGGGGAAAAGCACGCTGCTGCGCATGATCATGCTGATGGAGCGCCCCTCCCAGGGGCAGGTTGTCGTCGGCGAGCAAAGCCTGGCGCAGCTGGGCCGGCACGAGCTGCCCTATCATCGTCGGCGCATTGGCGTGGTGTTTCAGAATCACCACCTGCTGTTCGATCGCACCGTGTTCGAGAATATCGCACTGCCGTTGCAGATCTGTGGCTACGAGCCGGAGGATGCGGCGCGGCGCGTACGGGCGGCGCTGAACAAGGTGGGCCTGCTGGAAAAGGAAAACCAGAGCCCCATCAGTCTGTCCAGTGGCGAACAGCAGCGTGTCGGTATCGCCCGGGCCATCGTGCACAAGCCCCGGGTTTTACTGGCGGACGAGCCCACCGGTAACCTCGATCCCGAGCTGTCCGAAGAAATCATGAAGCTTTTTCAGCAATTCAATCGCGTGGGCACCACGGTGCTGATTGCCAGCCATGACCTGTCACTGATTGAGCGCATGCGCCACCGTACCCTGGTGCTGCGCAACGGGAGGTTGATCGCCGATGGCCGTGGATGAAAAAACCGCGCCGCGGCGCGGGGCACAGCAGGACCGCATCGACCGGCGCAGCCGCAATCGCAACTGGCGCCGGCACCATGTGCAGGTGGCACGCGAGAGCTGGAACCGGTTGTTTGCCACGCCCCTGCCGACGCTTATCACGCTGGCGGTGCTGGCCATCGCCCTGGCATTGCCCGGTTTCTTGCTGACGGGCCTGAAGAACGTGCAGCAGCTTAGTGAGGGCTGGGATCACGAGCCCCGCATCAGCCTGTATCTGAGTCCGGCGCTGGATGATGCCGCGGCCGATCGTTTCAGTCGTGAGTTACTGTTGCGCGATGACCTGGCGGCGGTGGACATGATCAGCCGTGAACAGGGGCTGCTCGAATTCCGCGAGCTGTCACGCTTTGGCAATATCGTCGACCTGCTGGATGAGAACCCGCTACCGGCGGTGATTACCGTGCAGCCGCTGGATCGCAGCCTGGCGGCCCTGCCCGTACTCAAGGCAAAGCTGCAGGCACTGGATGAGGTCGACGAGGCTTCCCTGGACCTGGAGTGGCTGCAGCGCCTTGGCGCCTTTGTGCAACTGATCAAGCGTGCGGTGCTGGTGCTGGGGTTGCTGCTGGCGCTGGCGGTGCTGCTGGTGGTGGGCAATACCATACGGCTGTCGATTGAAAGCCGGCGCGACGAGATCATCGTTGCCAAGCTGGTGGGCGGTACGGATGCCTGGGTGCGCCGGCCCTTCCTTTATAGCGGCGCCTGGTATGGTTTGCTGGGTGCGGCGCTGGCCTGGTGCCTGATTCAGTTCAGCCTGCTGACGCTGAAGGAGCCGGTGAACGAGCTGGCGCGGCTCTATCTGAATGATTTCGAGCCCACCGGGCTGGGCTGGAGCGGCAGCCTGATACTGTTGCTGACCAGCCTGCTGCTGGGCTGGCTCGGCGCCTGGCTGGCGGTGGGACATCACCTGCGGGAAATTGAGCCCAGTTGAAACCCGCTCAGTGCCAGTGGGCACGACATGAAAGCGTCACACTTGCGGTTTAGGCTGGATCCCGTTATTTTTACCGGTCCGCAGGCAATTCTGGCTTGTCGTGACCCCGGGAACTTCGTTTCCGGCGGTCGGTCATATTAGCGGATTCAGGATAGACAAGCTGAAAGTAATACTGAGGTAACACTGTATGGGCAAGAGCTTGCAAGTCGTCGACATTCTTTCTCCAGGTTGCAACCTGGAAGCCTACATGCGTTCGGTCAGTGCGATCGCCGTGTTGACGGCCGAGGAAGAACGCGAACTGGCAGAGCGCCTGTTTTATCAAAATGACCTTGAGGCGGCACGCCGTCTGGTCATGTCGCACCTGCGCTTCGTGGTGCACATCGCCAAGTCCTACTCCGGTTACGGGCTGCAGCTCGGTGACCTGGTGCAGGAGGGCAACGTCGGCCTGATGAAGGCCGTCAAACGCTTCGACCCCAGCATGGGGGTTCGCCTGGTATCCTTTGCGGTGCACTGGATCAAGGCTGAGATGCACGAATTCATTCTGCGCAACTGGCGTATCGTCAAGGTGGCGACCACCAAGGCGCAGCGCAAGCTGTTCTTCAACCTGCGGTCGCAGAAAAAGCGCCTGGGCTGGATGAACAACGCCGAAGTCGATGCCATTGCCGAAGACCTGGGTGTGGATTCAGCGGTGGTACGGCAGATGGAAGGTCGCCTGGCCTCCAGCGATACCGCCTTCGATGCCCCGGCGGATGAAGATGAAGACCGTGCCTACCTGGCACCTGCCAGCTTTCTTGAAGACCATCAGGCCGACCCCGCGCTGCAGATTGAAAACTCCGACTGGGAAGAAAACTCCCAGGCCAATCTGCTGGATGCGATGAAGCAGCTGGACGAGCGCAGCCAGGATATTCTGGCTCAGCGCTGGCTGATGGACGAGAAGGCCACGCTGCACGAACTGGCCGCCAAGTACCAGGTGTCCGCCGAGCGTATTCGTCAGCTCGAGAAGAACGCCATGAAGAAGATCAAGGGCGCACTGCTGCAGGCCTGACCTGCACGCAGGCACTGCTTTTGACAGCCGACAAGGCCGCCTGCGGGCGGCTTTGTCGTGTTTGGGGGATCACGCTGCCCCGCTGTCGTGCGACTGGGGTATAATACGCGTCATTTTGCGAGGTAGTGGATGAGTACGGCGATCAGCCTGCGCCTGGTGGCGCTGAGCGGCTTCAGTGCCGTGGCACTGGGGGCTTTCGGCAGTCACGGCCTGCGCGGTCGTCTGACGCCTGACATGCTCGATGTATTTCAGACCGCCGTCAGCTACCAGTTTTACCACAGCCTGGCCTGGCTGGCGGTGGTGCTGCTGAGCTTGCATCAGCCCTCGCGCTGGCTACGCCTGGGGGGCATCTGCTTTGGCGCAGGCATCCTGCTGTTTTGTGGCAGTCTCTATATCCTGGCGCTCAGCGGCATGCGCTGGCTGGGTGCGGTGACACCGCTGGGCGGCCTTGCCTTGCTGGCCGGCTGGCTCTTTATGGGGCTGGCGGCGAGCCGGTTCAGCGTCTTAAAACCCTAGTTTCGGCCGGCGGCGAGCCGGGGTTGGCCGAAAGAAAGTTCGGAATTGGATCAATGCGAATAGTGCTAAACGGTGACACCATGGAGCTGGGCGACGAGAGCAGCCTTGCGGACCTGGTTGAGCAGCTGGGCCTGGGCGAGAAGCGTTTTGCCGCCGAGGTCAATATGGAAATCGTTCCGCGTAGCCAGCACGGTACGCTGCGCCTGAGCGATGGCGACCAGGTCGAGATCGTGCAGGCGATTGGTGGCGGCTGATTCTCGCTGCGAAAATGACTCAATACACTCAGAACGGTGGAGACGGAATGTCAGAGCAATTACGCCATGACCCGCTGATTATCGCGGGCAAAGAATACAGTTCCAGGCTGCTGGTAGGCACCGGAAAATACCGGGACCTGGAAGAAACCCGCCTGGCAATCGAAGCCAGCGGCGCGCAGATTGTCACGGTTGCGGTACGACGCACCAACATTGGCCAGAACCGCGATGAGCCCAACCTGCTGGACGTAGTGTCGCCGAACAAGTACACCATCCTGCCCAACACGGCCGGTTGCTACACCGCCGAAGACGCCGTGCGTACCTGCAAGCTGGCCCGTGAGCTGATGGATGGTCACGACCTGGTAAAGCTCGAAGTGCTGGGGGATCAGAAAACCCTGTACCCCAATATCGTCGAGACCCTCAAGGGGGCGGAGATGCTGGTCAAGGATGGCTTCAAGGTCATGGTGTACACCAATGACGACCCCATCGTTGCCAAGCAGCTCGAAGACATGGGCTGTGTCGCCGTCATGCCGCTGGGCTCCCTGATCGGCTCTGGCCTGGGTATTCTCAACCCGCACAACATTCGCCTGATCATGGAAGCGGCCAATGTGCCGATCCTGGTGGATGCCGGTGTCGGTACCGCCTCCGATGCCGCCCTGGCGATGGAAATGGGCTGCGAGGGTGTACTGATGAACACCGCCATTGCCGCCGCCCGTGACCCCCTGCTGATGGCTTCGGCCATGCGCAAGGCCATCGAAGCCGGACGCGAGGCATACCTGGCCGGTCGCATGCCGCGCAAGAAGTACGCCAGCGCGTCTTCCCCCATGGACGGCATGATCTGATGCAGCCGCGGGTGCCCGGCATGCCGGGCGCCCGCCGTCACGCAAAATCTGTAACCCGCTAACCTAAGTAAGCCGAGAATGACTGAAGATCAGAAACCGATGCGCGCCGTGCGCAGCTTTGTCCTGCGCGCAGGGCGGATGACCGAAGGCCAGCAGCGTGGACTGGACGAGGCCTGGCCCGAGATGGGGCTGGACATCGCCGGCGGCATGATTGACCCCGCCGCGGTGTTTGGACGCGAAGCGCCGCTGGTGCTGGAAATCGGCTTTGGCATGGGGGATTCGCTGTTGCAGATGGCGCGCCAGATGCCGGAGAAAAATTACATCGGCATCGAGGTGCATCGTCCCGGGGTGGGCCGTTTGCTGAACAATGCCCGCACCGAGGGGCTGACGAACATCCGAGTCTATGCCGAAGATGCCGTTGAAGTGCTGGCCCAGTGCATCCCCGATGGCAGTCTGGATTGCCTGCAGCTGTTCTTCCCGGACCCCTGGCACAAGAAAAAGCACAACAAGCGCCGTATCGTTCAGGCCGCCTTTGCCCAGAGCGTGCGTAACAAGCTGAAAGTCGGCGGTGTTTTCCACATGGCCACGGACTGGGAAAATTACGCCGAGCACATGATGGACGTCATGTCGGCGGCCGAGGGTTACCGCAACAGTGCCGGCGCAGGCGAGTTCTCGCCGCAGCCGGATTTTCGTCCGGTTACCAAGTTTCAGAACCGTGGCGAAAAACTTGGCCACGGCGTCTGGGACCTGATGTTCGAACGCATCGACTGATCTGAACGCTGTACCACGGCAAAAAAATGCGGACAGCGACGTCCGCATTTTTTTGGCTTTGGTTTGACCTTTGCTTCTGGCCAGGCCTCAGGCCGGCTTCTCGAAGTGCCAGGCGGTGGTTTGCCGGTAGACCTCGCCCGGAGCCAGTGCGATGGACGGGAAAGTATCGTGGTGGGGTGCGTCGGGCCAGCGCTGGGCTTCCAGTGCCAGGCCCGCATGGGGGCCGTAGGGCGCCTGGCTGATACTGTGCTGTGCCGACGTATTGATATGGCCACCATCGTAGATTTGCAGGCCGGGCTCGGTGGTGTCCAGGCGCAGCCGGATGCCGGATTTCGGGCTGTAGAGGCGGGCCACCGGGCGCAGGGGCTGTACGTCCCCGGACAGGCAAAAGCAGTGGTCATAGCCCGGATAAGGCGCCGCGTCGCGCAGGGGTCTGGCGTTGCGAAAATCAAACCGGCTGCCTCCTACGGGCGCTATCTGCCCGGTGGGAATCAGCTCGGCATTCACCGGCAGGTAGTGCCCGGCGTCGACTTGTAACCGGTGATCAAGAATGTCGGCACCGCCGTCCAGGTTGAAATAACTGTGGTGGGCGATGTTGCACAGTGTGAGGGCGTCGCTCACGGCCTCGATCTCCAGCACCAGGGTGGCGGGCGCCTGAATGTGGTAGCGCAGGCGGATATCCAGCTTGCCGGGGAAGCCCATATGGCCATCGGCCAGGCTCAGTTGCAGGGTGACCTGGGTGTCGTTGGCATCGACAATGTGCCACAGCTGGTGATGCAGGCCCTCCTTGCCGCCGTGCAGCAGGTGTTTTTCACCCGCCGCCAGGTGCAGCGCATGTTCGGTGCCCGCAATGCTGACCCTGCCGCCGGCCAGGCGGTTGGCCACCCGGCCGACGTTGGCGCCGAAGTAGCTCATGTCGCCGAGGTACGAATCTAAACGGGTGGCGCCGAGTACCAGGGGGTGGGCTACGCCTTCAAGTCGCAAATCCTGCAAGGTTGCGCCATAGGTCAGAATGGCGGCGCTTAGCTGGCCGTGGCGCAGCCAGTGACGGTGCACCGGTACGCCGGTTTTCAGGTCACCAAAAAGCTCGGTTGTTGGCACTGCAGCCACCTTTTAGATGGGCGTGGTGGTTTTTTGTATTTAAACGTGAGCGGCGAACACTACGCCTGTATTTCCGGGAATTGCCATAGATCGGCCTGTTCAGCTATTTTGCGGGCCGTTTCGAGCAGGTCCGGCTTGAAGTTTTCCAGTGCTTGCAAGGTATAGCGCTGGGTGGATGTCGTAATGGACAGGCCCCCGAGAACCCGGTCGCTACCGGACAGTATGGGGGCGGCAATACAGATGATATTGGGCTCGTGTTCTTCACGGTCGAAAGCGATGCCCTTGACGCGAATCTCATCCAGTTCAGCGCGCAACGTCTGGGCCGATGTCAGCGTATTGTCCGTGTAGCGGTGGTAGGCCTGCTGCTTGATGCATTGCTCGCGTGCGCTGTCCTTGAGAAAGGCCAGCATGGCCTTGCCTACACCGGTGCAGTACCCCGGGCCTATTTTGCCTGCATCCGAAAACATCATCAGCGGCTTGGCCGGGTTGCGCTTGTCCAGGTACAGCACCTGGCCGTGATCCAGCTGCGCCAGATGGACGGTTTCACCCAGCTTGTGTGACAGCTCATCCAGAAACGGACGTGCGATCGGTGCCAGGGACGACTGCCGCCAGGCGGCGTGAGCCAGTTTTACCAGCCGCACACCCAGGCTGTAGAGCTGCCTGTCGGGGTCGTAGCTGAGCATGCCCTGGCTGGTCAGGGTTTGCAGCAGGCGGTAGAGGGTGGCCTTGGGGTGTTCACTGTTGGTCAGCAGATCGCTGAAGCGCACCGGGTGTCCGATAGCGGCAACCTGGTCCAGTAAATTCAGCGCCTTGCCGACCGTACCATCGCTGTTTTTAGCTGCTGTCATCCAGGCGTCCTCATCGTTTCGTTGTGCCAAACTGTGCAATCAGCGTTGACAAACATAGGCTGAATCCTTCATATTTTCAATAGTTGGAACTATGTTTCAATATTTGGTACTTAAGTCTGCGTTAAACGACACAAGAATACGGTGATGTGATGTTCGTTTACAGGCCTGTGGGGTCGGTGCTCGAGTCAATCGCATTCTCGGCGACCCGTTGGGTCATTGAAGGAAAAAGCTATGACAACCAAGAAAACGCGTCGCTCCCAGGCCTGGTACGGAAAACTGGACCGTGATGGCTTCATTCACCGTAGCTGGATGAAAAATCAGGGTTACCCCGACCACGCCTTCGATGGTCGTCCGATCATCGGTATTTGCAATACCTGGTCCGAACTGACCCCCTGCAACTCCGGGCTGCGAGCCCTGGCCGAGGTGGTCAAGCGGGGCGTATGGGAAGCGGGCGGTTTTCCGGTGGAGTTTCCGGTCATGTCGCTCGGCGAAACCCAGATGAAGCCCACCGCCATGCTGTTTCGCAACCTGCTGGCCATGGACGTGGAAGAAAGCATCCGTGCCTATGGCATCGATGGTGTGGTGTTGCTGGGGGGCTGTGACAAGACCACGCCCGGTCAGCTGATGGGCGCGGCCAGTGTCGATCTTCCCACCATCGTGGTGTCGTCGGGCCCGATGCTCAACGGCAAGTGGCAGGGCCAGGATATCGGTTCCGGCACCGATGTCTGGAAGTTCTCCGAGAGCGTGCGCGCAGGGGAAATGACGCTGCAGGACTTCATGGCGGCCGAGTCCGGCATGAGCCGTTCCGCCGGGGTCTGCATGACCATGGGCACGGCGTCCACCATGGCCTCCCTGGTGGAAGCCATGGGCCTGTGCCTGCCGACCAACGCGGCCCTGCCGGCGGTGGATGCGCGGCGTGCGGCGCTGGCCCACCTGACCGGCAAGCGCATCGTCGAGATGGTGGAAGAAGACCTGTGCCTGTCCAGGGTGCTGACCAAGGCGAGCCTGGAGAATGCCATTCTGGCCAACGCGGCCGTGGGTGGCTCCACCAATGCCGTGGTGCACCTGCTGGCGATTGCCGGGCGTGCCGAGATCGACCTGTCACTGAAGGATTTCGAGATCGGCGGCGATATCCCGCTGCTGGTCAACTGCATGCCGTCGGGCAAGTACCTGATGGAGGACTTCTGCTACGCCGGTGGCATGCCGGTGGTACTGAAGGAGCTGGCCGGCCACCTGCGCCCGGCCAATACGGTACTGGGCAAGGACATCTCGGTCTATTCCGATGGCGCCCAGTGCTTCAACAGCGATGTGATCCGTAGTTTTGATGCCCCGCTCAAGCCCGCGGCAGGCCTGCGCGTGCTGCGTGGCAACCTGGCACCCGACGGCGCCATCATCAAGCCCTCGGCCGCCTCCGATCATCTGCTGGATCACGAAGGCCCGGCCTACGTGTTTGAAAGCATTGAAGACCTGAAGGCGAATATTGATCGTCCCGATCTGCCGGTGGATGAAAACACCGTGCTGGTGCTCAAGGGCTGCGGGCCCAGGGGGTACCCGGGCATGCCGGAGGTGGGCAACATGCCAATCCCCCGTTGCCTGGTGGAAAAGGGCGTGCGCGACATGGTGCGCGTATCGGATGCACGCATGTCCGGCACCGCCTTTGGCACCGTGGTGCTGCATGTGGCCCCTGAAGCCAATGCCGGCGGCCCGCTGGCGCTGGTGAAAACCGGTGACCTGATTCGCCTGAATGCGAAGGACGGTGTGCTGGAGCTCAAGGTCAGTGATGCTGAACTGGAGGCGCGTCGCCAGAACTGGGCGCCTGAGGCACCGCACTACAGCCGTGGCTACGCCAAGCTCTATATCGACCATGTCATGCAGGCCGACCGTGGCGCCGATCTGGATTTCCTGGTGGGCAAAGATACCCGCCCTGTTACACGGGAGAGTCACTGATGTCCGAATTTGTTACCTTTCATGACCTCAAGGGTGCCAGCGTCTTTATCACCGGCGGCGGCGCCGGTATTGGCGCTGCGCTGACCGAAGGCTTTATCGAACAGGGCGCCAAGGTCGCCTTTGTGCAGCGCTCGGATGCCACCGGCTTTGTCGCCGAGATGCAGGAAAAACACGGTGTCTCGCCGCTGTTTATCCCCTGTGATATCTCCGATGTCAGCGCGCTGCAGGCTGCACTGGAACAGGCCGCCAGTGCCCATGGCGCTATCTCGGTACTGGTGAACAATGCCGCCAACGATGCGCGCCATTCGCTGGCGCAATACACGCCAGAGGCCTGGGACAATGCCATGGCCGTGAACCTGCGGCCGCATTTCTTTACGGCCCAGGCCGTGGCTGCCGGCATGAAGGCGCTGGGGGGCGGCTCGATCATCAATTTTTCCTCCATTTCCTACATGATGGGCAATGCCGGCTATCCGGGTTATGTCGCCTCGAAGGCGGCGATTACCGGACTGACGCGAGGGCTGGCGCGGGAGCTGGGTCCTGACGGTATTCGCGTAAATACGCTGTTGCCGGGCTGGGTGCTGACCCAGAAGCAGCTCGACATGTGGGCGACGCCTGAAGATCTGGCGGCGCACCTGGACCGGCAGTGCCTCAAGGAGCACCTGGCACCGCGGGATATTGTTGATGCTACCCTGTTTCTGGCGTCCCGGGCCAGTCGCATGATGACCAGCCAGGCCATGGTGGTGGACGGCGGCGTGGTGGTGACAGGATGAACAGCACCGACAGCAACAGCATTGAACACCCTGCCGACTGGATCGCCGTCGACTGGGGTACCAGCCGGATGCGTGCCTGGGCCATGACCGCTGCGGGTACGGTGCTTGCCAGCACCAGCAGCGACAAGGGTATGGGGAGTCTGGCGCCACATCAGTTTGAAGCGACGCTGCTGGATGCAGTTGGCCCCTGGCTGCGCCAGGATCACCGTACCCCGGTGGTTGCCTGTGGCATGGTGGGTGCCCGTCAGGGCTGGATGGAAGCCCCCTACCAAGCCGTTCCCTGTGCGCCGGCCGCTGAGCTGATGGCGGTACCGGTGGCCGATGCGCGGCTCTCGGTACAGCTGTGCCCCGGCCTCAAGCAGCTCAGCCCCGCCGATGTGATGCGTGGCGAGGAAACCCAGGTGGCAGGCCTGCTGGCCACGCGGCCCGGTTTTGACGGTGTGGTCTGCCTGCCCGGTACCCACAGCAAATGGGTACGGCTACAGGGTGGTCAGGTTACCGCTTTCCAGACCTTCATGACCGGCGAACTCTATGCACTGCTGGCCGGCCAGTCGGTGCTGAGTCACTCCGTTGGCGGCCAGGGCTGGGATGACGAGGCCTTCGCCGGTGCCATCGACCTGGCGCTGGAGAACCCGGCCGCCATCTCGGCGCGGTTATTCTCACTGCGGGCCGAAGCCCTGCTGGCGGACCTGGCCCCTGCAACCGCCCGGGCGCGCCTGTCCGGCTATGTTATCGGTCTTGAGCTGGCAGCGGCCAGGGCCTACTGGGACGGTCAGCCGGTGGCCATTATCGGTGCGACGACGCTGGGTCTTCACTATGGCGCCGCACTCGAGCAGCTGGGCGCCCAGAGCGATATTCACGATGGCGAGGCACTGACCCTCAGGGGACTGCACGCCGCCTATCAGCAGACGACGGGAGCCTGAAATGCAGGAACGCGAACTGATTGCGATTTTACGGGGCATTCAGCCTCACGAAGCCGAGGCGATTGCCGCCGTTCTGATCGAGGCGGGCATTACCAAGATTGAGGTGCCGCTGAATTCACCACAGCCGCTGGACAGCATCAGCTGCATGGTGCGCGCGTTCGAAGGCCAGGCAACCTTTGGCGCCGGCACCGTACTGACGGTGGACGATGTCGAAGCCGTGGCCCAGACCGGTGCCGGCATGATCATCTCCCCCAACTGTGATCTGGACGTGATACGTGCCACCAAGGACAGGAGCATGCTGTCCTACCCCGGCGTTTTCACCCCCAGTGAATGCTTTGCCGCCCTGGCAAGCGGTGCCGATGGCCTGAAATTCTTCCCGGCCTCGATCATAGGCCCCTCCGGTGTTGCCGCCATGCGCGCGGTTCTGCCGGCGGCCGTGCCCGTGTATGCCGTCGGTGGTGCCAGTGCCGACAATTTCGCCCAGTGGATTGCCGCTGGTGCCCAGGGCTTTGGTATCGGTTCGGCCCTGTACAAGCCGGGTCGCAGCGTGGCGGACGTACGGGTCATCGCCCGGGAGATGGTTGCCGCCTACGACAAGGCAAAAGCCGGATGATGCGGGTCTATGACGCAACGCCCTGCGGGCTGGGAGAAGGCCCGCTGTGGCACCCGCTGCGCGAGCAGCTGTTCTGGTTCGATATTACCGGCAAGACGCTGTACTGCCGTGACGGCGAACAGCGGCTTGAGTGGCGTTTCGACGAATACGTTTCGGCCGCAGGCTGGGTGGACCGCGATACCCTGCTGATCGCCAGCGAAACGGCGCTGTGGCGTTTTGATATCAATAGCGGCAGCCGGACGGTGCTGGTCGCACTGGAGGCCGACAACCCGGTGACGCGCTCCAACGATGGCCGCGCCGATCCTTTCGGCGGTTTCTGGATTGGCACCATGGGCAAGCAGGCCGAGGCTGGTGCCGGCGCCATCTACCGCTACTATCGCGGCGAACTGCGTCAACTGGTGGGCGAGGTTTCCATTGCCAATGCCATCTGTTTTGCACCGGACAAGCGCTGTGCCTATTACACGGATACGGTCGAGCAGATTGTCTGGCGCCAGCCGCTGGCCCCCCTGCACGGCTGGCCGGCGGGCGCGCAGGAAAAACTGCTGGACCTGCGTTCCGAGGCCCTGAATCCCGACGGTGCTGTCTGCGATGCTGCCGGCAATCTGTGGATCGCCCAGTGGGGGGCGGCCCGCGTGGCCCAGTATTCCCCGGCGGGCGAATTGTTGCAGGCCGTTGCCGCACCCACGGCACATGTCAGCTGCCCCGCCTTTGGGGGCATCGGTTTGAGCACCCTCTATGTCACCTCGGCGATGCAGGGACTTTCCGACCCGCAGATCGCGGCAACCCCCGCGGGCCAGACGCTGTGTCTCGACGCGGGGGTCGCCGGTCTGCCCGAATACCCCGTTATTCTGGAGTAACATCATGAAGCGCGGCCGGTGCTTTTCCCGGGGGCTGGTTGTAGCCGTTGTGAACCGAGTTACAGCCAGATACGCGCCGGGGCACGCTTTTGCTGCGGGGCCTGGCCGCGGGGTGCCAATTGATTCGGTACGCAGAGGGTATTGGGCGTGCTCCAGCTGGGCGGGTTCTGGCTGGAATCTGACTCGAAACCCGGGTGATACCCGTGGCCATCAGGGGACAGGTCCGTGGCGTTGCCAGCGGGCTGGATATTGCTGGCAGCATCCGATGGGAGGCCATGCATGCGCAGAAGCGGCCCCTGGCTTGAAAAGGCCGGGCTCTGGATGTTGGGGCTGTGCAGTTCCTGTGGGTCACATACCAGGCTGCTGGCCTGAGTCTGGGCCCCGAGCAGCAGGCCGGCGGTGACAAGTGCCGGTTTCAGAATAGCGTTCATTACAGTGTTCATGGCCTGGATATTTGCTGTCCTGCGGTTCTGTTTACCCGTGCTTTCGCATCGCGTCAGGCGGCCTGGCGCCAGAGGTCCTGCTGCGGTGCCGAAACCGGACGCGTTCCGGGTTGCTGCTGTGGTGCAGTGCCGCCACGCATCAGACCACGCAGTCTCTTCAGTATGTTTGCGAGCATAGTAGCATCCCTGTCATGGAGTGGCCCAGAGGGAGCGGTCACCTGGACCGCCCGCACCGGGGAGAACAGCGGCTGTGTCGGGAAGGTTGACCCTCCGTTACCAGCCCTGGTGATGCCCGCCACCGCGGCGGCCATGCTTTTCCATTTTTTCCATGCGCTTTTCGCTTATCTCCGCCAGCTTGGCTTCCTGCTCGTCGGTAAGAATTTCCTGCATGGCGACGCGCTTGGCCTGGCGCTCTCGGATCTGTTCGCCCAGCTGTTGCTGTGCCTGCTGGATCAGGCCGTCCAGGCGCGTATCGTAATCAGAGGCGCTGCTGTCCAGGTCACGAATCTGGCGGTGTAGCTCACGCTTTTCGTCCCGATCAGCCTTGCGGTCCGAAGAGTCGGCCATCAATGCCTTTACCTGGGCCTGCTGTTCATCTGTCAGTTCGAGTGCCTCGCTCATGCGCTCAAGGCGCTTTTCCTGGTGACGCTCGTGGCGGTCACCGTCGCCCTTGCCGTGTGCCATTGCCAGGCCGCTTGCGGTACCGGCCAGGGCCAGGGTGGTCAGAACTATCATCATGGGTTTGCGCATGGGGTCTCTCCTGCTGTGTTTGGTATGTCGTGTTTTGATGAGTCCAGTATCCGGTATTGCCCCGCAAACTTGGGTTACGGCATTGTAAAGTTGGGTAAAGCTGGCGTTACCCTGCACCCGCTATGCGGGCTGGGCACAGCGAGATTCAGGCTGCATTTTGGGTTTCGTTTTTTACATGCATTGGCGTTCTTATTACATTCCGCCGCCCTGGGCGATCTGTAATCATGACCGGGACGTTGTGCGGTCGCCTGACTGCCAATGGACTACAACAATGATAAGAACTCAGTTCTGGAGGCAAGCATGTTTGCTATTATCTCCTTCCTCGGTTTTACCCTGCTCGTCGCGGTAATCTCCTATTACAAGACCCGAGATGAAGACCTAAGCCACGAAACCGGTTATTTCCTCGCAGGCCGAAGCCTGCCCTGGTATGTCATAGCCGGCTCCCTGTTCCTGACCAATATATCCGCCGAACAGCTCACCGGGCTGAACGGCAATGCCTTTTCCAAGGGCGCCAGTGTGATGGCGTGGGAAACGGTGGCGGCGGTGGCGATGATCGCCTTTGCGCTGATTTTCCTGCCACGCTTTCTCAAAGGTGGCATCACGACGGTGCCGCAGTTCCTTGAAGATCGTTTTGGCAAGCGCATGCGCCTGGTGGCATCCAGTATCTTTCTGTATGCCATCGTTATCGGCTTCCTGCCATTTGTGCTCTACGCAGGTTCGATCACGCTAAGCAAGCTGTTTGATCTGAGTTCGGTGTTCGGTACATCCGACAGCGTCACCACCTGGATTATGGTTGCGACTCTGGGGGTTGTCGGTGGTATCTACGCGGTGTTCGGTGGCCTGAAGGCCGTGGCGGTTTCCGACACCGTGAATGGTGTCGGCCTGCTGCTGGGGGGCTTCCTGGTACCTGTACTGGCGCTGATGCACCTGGGGGATGGCAGCATGGCGGCCGGTTTTCAGGTGCTGGTCAGCGAATCACCCGAGCGCATGCAGGCGGCGGGGATCGGTGCCGAGGCGGCAATTCCCTGGCATACGCTGTTCAGCGGCATTCTGCTGATCAACCTGTTCTACTGGTGCACCAACCAGGCCATTATTCAGCGCACCCTGGGTGCCAGGAACCTGGCCGAGGGCCAGAAAGGCGTGCTGGCCGCCGCCGCCATGAAGGTGTTTGGCGTGGCCATGCTGGTATTGCCGGGGATCATTGCCTGGCACATGCACCAAAAAGGCATGATCCAGATTCCGGTCAAGGAAGTGCTGGCCAATGGCAATATCATCCTGGCGCAGGATATGGCGTACCCGGTACTGGTGCGCGAAGTCCTGCCCGGCTGGCTGAGCGGGTTCTTTGGCGCTGTGCTCTTTGGTGCCGTATTGAGTTCCTTCAACAGTGGCGTCAACAGCCTGTCGACCCTGGCAAGCCTGGATATCTACAAGCAGTACATCAACAAGACGGCATCCAATGCACAGACTGTGCGGGTGGGCCGGGTGTTTGGCCTGGCGACCATCGTTGTCTGTATCCTGATTGCGCCCTTCGTTGCCACGGCCGATGGCCTCTATACGCTGATGCGAACCATCATGGCGGTCATCAATGTGCCGATCCTGGCGGTCGTGGTCATGGGCATCCTGTCGAAAAGAACGCCTGCTCTGGCCGGCTATATCGCCCTGCCCTTTGGCATGATCTTCTTCTATGTCACGCACTTCGTGCTCAAGGATGACCTGGGTTTCATCAAGCTGAACTGGCTGCACCTGGTGGGTACAAATTTCGTGCTGATGCTCGGCATCATGCTGGTCGTGCGTTACCTCAAGCCCCAGGCGCAGCCCTATAACCAGGTGCATACGCGGGAAGTGGATATCACGCACTGGAAGTACGCCAGGCATGCCTGCTGGGTGATTGCCATTATGCTGATCGGGCTTTACGCCATGTTCTCGGGGCTGGGTTTGCTGAGCACGGAGGGCTCGGTGCTGAAGGTCGGTGCGGCGGTGGTGGTGGCGGTTGCGGGCATCGGTTTGCTGCTGAAAATACCGGCCTGGTTCAAGGCAGGTGGTTCCGCTGCGGCGAAGTCTGCGCGTTCTGTTGCCGACACCGGTGCCTACAAGTAACCCCCAGTAATCCATGCCAGGAGCCCCCAGGCCATGAGTGTAAAATTCTTGCATCCCAAAACCCGGCAGGGCGCGTTCGAAACGGCCGGCTTGCGGCACAGGCCCAATATCATCCTCATCACCGTGGATATGATATCGCCTGACTGCTACCTGCCGTCGCGTCCGCTGTCGCAGCACATAGAAACGCCGAACATTCTCAGCCTGCTGCAGCAGGGACACCGGTTCAACAATGCCTTTACGCCGAGCCCGCTGTGCGGGCCGGCCAGGGCGGCCATCTGCACCGGCATGCACCCGCCCTATTTATCCAATGGCGAGCGTACGCCCAGCGGCATGAAGTCCGACCTGGAGCCTGGGGACCTGATCTTCCAGGATTACCTGAAACAGCAGGGTTACAACCTCAAGCATGTGGGCAAGTGCCATGTGGGTGCACCCAAGTTTATCGAGACGTTCGGCGAGAACCTTCACGCCTGGGATCGCTGGGGGCCGCCGGTCATGGATGATGACCGCTACATCGATTACATCGGTGCCATGGGAGTTACAGCACCCCGGTACAGTCGCGAGTTGCGAGGTACGCTGGCGGACCGCAATACCGCCAGCACCTCATTCGGCGGCTGGATCGAGCAGCAAAATGGCGATGCCTTTCCAAGGGATGCGCATTACTCGGTGTTTCTGGCAGAGCTGGCTATTCGCCAGCTCAAGGCATCGCAGATGCAAGCGCCCGGCAAGCCGGTGTTTGCCCAGATTGATTTCTTTGATCCGCACCAGCCCTACTCCATTCCGCACGGCTATGCGCAACGGTACGACTATCTGCGCTCGGTGGTGCAGGTGCCGGCGTCCTTCCATGATCTGCAGAATGCTGGCGGCACCGATCAGAACCCCATATTCCGGCTGTATCACCGTTACTGGGGCCTGTACGACGAAGCGCTGGTGAAGGACTATATCGCCTGCCATTTGCTGCAGGTGGAGCTGGTGGATTATGCGATCGGCAAGCTGTTTGCCTATCTCCGGGAGGCAGGCCTGTGGGACGACAGCCTGATTCTGTTTACGGCGGATCATGGCGAGATGAACGGTCGGCTGGGCCTGGCAGACAAGGGCAGCTATTTCCATCCCGACATTTTCCGTGTGCCCATGCTGGTGAAGCCGGCGGGCAACCGGGGCGTGGCAGCAAAGGATATCGCGACGCCCGTGTCCCTGGTGGATCTGGCACCGACGATCTTGCAGGCCGCGGGGCTTGAGCCTGCGGTACAGATGGAAGGTGCCAGCCTGCTGGACATGGTGCCGACGGGCAGCCGCCCCGCGCTCGAGCAGGTGTATCAGCTGGGTATACATGTGGGCACCAATTTTGGCTTCGGTTGCCAGCTGCCGCTGGGCGATACGCACTGGTTCTATGGCTACAGCGCCACCACCGGCTGCGAGGAACTGTATGACCTGGGCGCGGTAGAACCGGTCAATGTCATTAATGACCCGGCGCTGACGCAGGTACGTGCCCGCATGGTGCAGCATGCCGCAACCCTGATGCGCAGCGACAAGCGCTGGAGCGGGTATTTCTCGTCCTTTCGCTTGCACAACATGGAGCACTTCATGGATGAATCCCTCGACGATATCCAGATGCTGAAGCCGCAAGCCTGAAGCAGGCATGCCAGCCAGCGGGCCCTGTTGCCCGCACACTGGACAAGGGGGATTGCCCGCCTGTCTCTGGATAGGGGCTGCTTATCTGCCGCTTTTTTTTTGACGCACAACGCTGGTGCGTACACTAGAATCGAAAGCCCGCCGCGATGAAAGTGTGAGTCATGAAGAACACCCCCGTTCTGCTGGAAAGTCCCGCCACGGCCTTTGGCATCACGCTGCGCTCCGTGTGGGATATCTATGCCGATGAGTCCTACCAGGTGCTCTGGCCCAGGGACAAGAAACTGCCCCTGCTGTCCAGCGCCCATGTGTGCGTGTTTACCCGCCAGGGGCACGGTGTTATCCGGCTCAAGTCCGGCCGGGAGATTCATGCCAAGGGTACCTGTGCCCTTTTTCTGGAATCCCGGGACATACAGAGCTATGCCTGTGAGGGCCTGCTGTGGGAACTCTACTGGGTCGAGTTCGTTCTGCATGGTCCGGCTACCCTGCCCTTGAACCTTCCCGTTGTCGTACGGGACAACAGCAGCTGCATCGCTGAATTCCTCGAGCTGGTGCAAAGTATCCGTGTGGGGGACGGCAACCATCAGGCCTATGCCGCTGCGATCTTTACCAAGGTGCTGTATCAGTGGATCGCACAGTCGAACCATCACGCAGACCCGGCGCCGCTGCGCCGCATCCAGACCGTGATCAGCCAGATGCATGGCCACACGGATGAGCGCTGGTCGGTGAAGGACATGGCCAGGCTCTATGGCGCCAGCGAACAGCAGTTTCGCAAGGTCTTCCTGCAGTACATCGGCCAGACGCCCAAGGAATACTTCATGAACCTCAAGCTGGATATGGCCCACGCACTGCTTAACCGTGGTTCGCTGAATGTTTCCCAGGCGGCATTCAAGCTGGGTTTCAGCGATGCCTTTCATCTGAGCAAGGCGTTCAAGAGCCGTTTTGGCTATTCCCCGTCTGACGTGATTCGCGAACCCCGCGATGGCATCGATAATGTCTACCTGATGGATATGGGCCCTGTGCAACAGGACAGCGCCGACCCTCAGCCGGGCTGACTGTAAAGTTAGGTAAAGGCGCCGCGTTTGGAAGGTTTTGGGGGGCGACAGCGTTATCATGGAGCCTGGATAACGGGGGCTGGAATGAAAGAACGACTGCTGCTGGTGGATGACGATGTCGAACTGTGCGAGTTGCTGGGCGACTACCTGCGTCATGAAGGTTATGAGATTGACTATGCCCATAACGCGGCTGACGCACTCAAGCTGCTGGAGGGCAGTCATCCTTATAGCCTGATGGTGCTGGACGTGATGATGCCGGGCCAGAGTGGCCTGGAACTGTTGCAGCAGCTGCGTCCGCGGGTGCAGTTGCCGGTCATCATGCTGACCGGCCGTGGCGAGGAAATTGACCGCATTCTGGGGCTCGAAATGGGTGCCGATGATTACCTGGGCAAGCCCTGCAATCCCCGCGAGCTGCTGGCGCGCATCCGCGCCATTCGCCGACGCAGTGACCAGAGCGGTCAGCAAACGGAATTTCCCCAACAGCCGGTGGAGCTGCACGGGATCCGGCTGGACCCTGGGCTGCGCGAGGTGCGGGTGGCGGCCGTACCGGTTGAGCTGACCTCCGCCGAGTTCAACGTACTCGCCTATTTGCTGCACAATGCCGGCCGGGTCATGACCAAGGCGGAGCTGACCGAGCGGGTACTGCACCGCCCGCTGACGGCCTATGACCGCGCCATTGATGTGCATGTCAGCCGGTTGCGGCAGAAACTTCAGCGTGCCGGCGACTCCCAGGAACTGATCAAGACATTGCGCGGCGAAGGTTACCTGCTGGTGCAGGAGGCGCAATGAGGTGGTACCGCAGTCTCTACTGGAAGATCTTCCTGGCCATCTGGCTCAGCAGCGTGCTGGTGATCCTGGCCACGGTGGTGATCGTCGGTGGCATGTCGCACCACGAGCGCGATGCCGAGGTACAGGAAGCCCGCGCCCGCGCCTTGGTCGAGCGCATGCTGGAGCGTCATGAAGAGGGTCGTGGATTCGAGCGGTTGCAGCGCAAATCCTCCAGGAACGCTCCGGGCCTGCGCATTGTCGAGCTGGGCACTAATGCCCTGGTGCTCGATACCCTGCCGCGGCGCGGCCCCGGCGCCAGGCCCGCGCTGACGTTCGAGCTGGATTCGGAGTCCGGTCGCCGTTACCGCGTACAGGTCGGGGCCTGGCCGCAGCGGGAGCAGTTCGGCCGTTTTCTCGGTTTGCTGGTGTCGGTACAGATCGTGCTGATCCTGCTGGTGTCGGCCCTGACCAGCCTGCTGCTGACCTGGCTGGTGGTGCGCCCGCTCAAGCGTTTGCGGCTGCATACAAGGGCACTGGCCCAGGGCGATCTGGCGGTGCGAACCGATCAGAAGCTGGCTGCCCGGGGCGACGAGATCGGCGAGCTGGCGCGTGAGTTCGATACCATGGCGGACTATGTCGAACGCACCCTGGGGGCCAGCCAGCGCCTGATGCAGGATGTCTCCCATGAGCTGCGGGCGCCGCTGGCGCGCCTGCAGGCCGCCGCCGGCCTGCTGGAGCAGCGCCTGGGCGAGGGTGATCCGCTGTTGCAGCGCCTGAACCGCGAGTGCGGCCGCATTGATCGGCTGATTACCGAGATACTGTCGCTGTCACGGCTGGAAGCGCTGCAACCGGCGCTCGAGGCCTTCAGCGTGCAGGAGCTGGTGGCAGAGCTGATGGAGGATATCCGCTTTCAGCAGCCGGATCGCCAGTTGTCGTTTGAGCTGCCCAAAAGCTGCCGGGTGCGGGGCAACCGCCTGTTGCTGGAACGTGCGCTGGGCAATGTTTTCAATAATGCGCTCAAGCATACGCCCGCCGGCACGGCCATCGAACTCACTCAGGCGACAGTCGGCAAGCAGCACGAGCTGCGCATCCGGGATCATGGCCCCGGCGTGCCCGCCGACACGCTGGAGCAGCTGTTCGATCCGTTCTTTCGCCAGCGCAATGGTGCCGAGTCGGACGGTTACGGCCTGGGGCTGAGCATTGCCCGCCGGGCGCTGCGGATTCTCGGTGGCAGCATCGAGGCGCGCAACCACCCCGACGGCGGGCTGGAAATGCTGATTCGCCTGCCGGTGGCTTGAGCAGGCTCAGGACTCAAGGTTAAAGCTCAAGGTTCAAGGTTCAAGGTTCAAGGCTCAAGGCTCAAGGCTCAAGGCTCAAGGCTCAAAGCCCAGAGGTAAAGGACCAGATTTAAGATCAAAAGCTTAGATCGTCAAGCCCGGTGGCAGGCTGGCGGGCATGTCGAGCCGTTCCGCTTCCTGCGAGGCGACCGGATAGGCGCAGTAGTCTGCCGCGTACCAGGCACTGGGTCTGTGGTTGCCGCTGCGACCAATGCCGCCGAAGGGCAGGCCGCTGCTGGCGCCGGTGAGTGGCCGGTTCCAGTTGACGATGCCGGCGCGTATGCGCTGCACAAAGCGCTGATACAGCTGCGCGTCACTGCTGAACAGGCCCGCGCTGAGCCCAAAGGCGGTGGCGTTGGCCAGGTCGATGGCCTCATCGAAGTCATCGTAGCGGATGATCTGCAGCAAGGGGCCGAAATACTCCTGGTCCGGCAATTCCCGCACGGCGCTGACATCGATCAGGCCCGGCGACAACAGCCCGGTTCGGGGACGCAGCTGGCTTAGGGATACCAGCACCCGGGCGCCGAGCTGTACCAGCGCATGCTGGGCCTGCAACAGCTGTTGCGCCGCCGCCTCGCTGATCAGCGCGCCCATAAAGGGCTGCGGCTGCTGGTTGTAGGGGCCGACCTGAATATCCAGCACGGCCTGGCGCAGCTGTTCGATAAAGGCATCGCCGTTGCGTCCTCGGGGTACCAGCAGTTTGCGCGCACAGGTACAGCGCTGGCCGGCGCTGAGATAGGCCGACTGGATGGTCATCAGCACCGCCGCCCGTAGATCCGGGGTATCGGCAACGATCAGCGGGTTGTTGCCGCCCATCTCCAGCGCCAGGATTTTTTCCGGGTGGCCGCCAAACTGCTGGTGCAGATAACTGCCGGTATCGGCGCTACCGGTAAAGAACAGGCCATCGAGTCCTGGGTGCGCCGCCAGTGCCTGGCCGGTCAGGCGCCCGCCCTGCAGCAGGTTGAGTACGCCATCCGGCAGGTCGGCCTTCTGCCATAAATGCATGCAGAGTTCGGCCACCCGGGGGGTCAGTTCGCTGGGCTTGAACAGCACCGTGTTCCCCGCCAGCAACGCCGGGATTATGTGGCCATTTGGCAGGTGCCCGGGGAAGTTGTAGGGGCCGAACACGGCCACCACGCCGTGGGGGTGGTGCCGCAAGGTGGCGGTGACTCCGTTGCTGTGCACGCGTTTTTCACCGGTGCGCTCCAGTGCCGCCTGAATCGAGATATCGGCCTTGCCGATCATGGCGGCCACTTCGGTGGCGGCCTCCCATTGTGGTTTGCCGGTTTCCTGACCGATGGTGTCGCTGAGCAGGTCGCGGTGCTGCTCCAGCTGGCTGACAAAGCGGCGTACCAGGGTGGCGCGCTGCTCAAAGGTCATCAGGCGCCAGTGTTCGAAGGCACCGCGCGCCGCCTCGACGGCGGCACTGACCTGTTCGCCGCTGGCGGCGCGGCCGTGCCAGATACGCTGGCCGTTGCCCGGATTGAGGGATTCCATATCGGCGTCGTCACCACGACACCACTGGCCATCGATGTACAGGGAAGCGGGTTCGGTCATTCGGGCTGTCTCGCTTTGATAGGGACAATGCGCAGGGGGTCGCCGTTGGATACGCGCAGCGCGTCCGCCAGCTCGTGGCTGATCTGCACGGCGCTGCCTTCAGGCTGCAGGGGCGCGACGGTGCAGCGGAACTGTTGCAGCAGGCTGTTGCTGACCAGGTAAAGATGGTCGCCCCGGCCGGTGCTGTCGCCGATGCGCGCCTTGACGTAGCGGCTGTCGCGCACGCTGCGGATATCGTTGAGGCGGGTCGCAACGGTGGGGCCGGCATCGAAAATATCGATGTAGCCCTCGAAGCGAAACCCCTCGTTTTCCAGCATGCGCTTGGCGGGTTCCGTGTTGCGATGTACCTGGCCGATGACCCGCTGGGCGTCCTTGGGCAACAGGTGCAGGTAGAGCGTGTGCTTGGGCATGAGCTCGGCGATAAAGATCTTGTTGCCGGAGCCGGTCAGGTAATCGGCCTGGGAATACTCCATTGAAAAGAAGTGACGCCCCAGGCCATCCCAGAACGGGGAGCGGCCCTTGTCGTCGGAGTATCCGCGCATCTCGGCGATCACGCGCTCGGCAAAGCGCTCCGGGTATTCGGCCATGAACATGAAGCGGCTCTTGGACAGCAGGTTACCGTTGCTGCCCTTGCGATAGTCCGGTTTGAGGTACAGGGTGCAGACTTCGGAGCAGCCGGTGTAGTCATTGCACAGGTCCAGGGTGCGGAAGTTGTTGTAGACATTGAGCTCGCGGGACGCGTGCACCACGGTGCCGATGCGATAGTGGTACCAGGGTTCGCTGAGACCGACCGCGGTTTCGATGCCGCTGGTGCCTATCACCTGGCCGCTGGCGAGGTCTTCCATAACGAACAGGTAGCCCTGGCTGCCATCCAGTGCGGCATCCTGCTGCAGGGTACGGCAGGCGCGCTCTATCTTTGCCTGCAACAGTTCGCGGTTGTCCGGCAGGGAGGTAAAGCCCGGGCCGGACTCCCTGGCAATGTCGCACAGCACATCCAGGTCAGTCTCGCGGATGGGGCGCATTATGATCATTCAACTCTCCCTGCCATGATGTTATCGGTACTGTGGATAAGCAGTCGCGGGCGCGGCGGACGACCTGATAAACCCCGGGTACAGGCGGCCGTCGCTGCCGGGATAGCGGTGGATGAAGGCGTAGTGGCTGCCGGCAACCGGTGCGCTTCGATCGCTGAATGCCACCTCGGTAGTCCCCGCAATGGTAGCTGACTGTTCGAGATACTCGTCGGCCGAGCCCTGTACCAGTCCGTTGCTGCAATCGAGCCGGATACCCTGCTCCAGCAGGTAATCGTTAAGGTCATCAATGCAGCTGTACTCGCTCAGGCTGTTGATCAGTAATGCGTAGTGGTGGGCACGAAAGCCGAACGCGGCGATCCAGGCGGCATGGGGAGAACTGCGCTGCAGCTGCTGGTAGCTGTCGAAATCGATTTTCCAGTGCCGTCCCGACAGGCAGAAATCGTCCCGCTGCAGCGTGGCGGGTGGGATCTGGCTGATAAGCTGATGCAGGATATTGCGCACGTCGTCCCCCAGGGAGTCGACGTTCAGTTCGGTGATCAGCAATTTCGGCAGCGCGGGATCGGGGTGCTGGTAGTGGCGGGCAAATAGCCGGGTACCGGTAATATCGAATTCTCCCCCGGGGCTATAGCCGGCGCGCTCGAAGGGTCTGGCCAGGTGGGTGATGTTGACCCTTGGCAGTGCCAGGGTGTGCAGGCTCAGGTGATCGGTTTGCAGTTGTGGATTATCGGCCGCCAGCAGGCTGTGAATGCGGCGGGCATCGGGGGTCCGTACCAGGAAGTCCTGCCAGAGCGTCTCCAGCAGTTGATCCAGTTGCTCGCGTGTCATACAGCACCCCCTCGGATTGGTTGCACCCCTGCTGTCCCGCACTATGCCGTTCCGTCATCGCACCTGTCAGTTTAGACGTTCTGCCATCATTTATGCGCCGCCGCTACGGTGCCGACCGGGGTTGAGCGACAGAGTGCTGCGGGGCGGGAAGTCGACGTGATGCGCAAGGCGTTAAATTGGGGGTAACTTTTAACAGTGGCTTTTGACTATGCTGTGCATAAGATTGAAAAATAACGTGATCTATAATTTTATCTATATAAAACAATTGGTTGCGTGGTGGCTTTTGGCCTTGAGCACAGGCTTGAAACAGCTTTCTCACAACTTTAAGAATGTGAGTAAGTTGTGTGCGCTTTTCATGGTCAGAGATCGAACGGGCTTTTTCTGCGCATAAAAAAAGCACCCACAGGGTGCTTTCTGGTGCCTTGAGTTATCCACAGGGGCGTTGAGCGTCAGCCGCCGCGGATAATGCGCTGGATCAGAGCGCGTCCGTACCGGTCTCGCCGGTGCGGATTCGAATAACCTGCTCCAGCGGCGTAACAAAAATTTTGCCGTCGCCAATCTTGCCGGTGTTGGCCGTTTTGGTAATGGCTTCAATCACCTGGTCGATCATGTCGCTGTCGACGGCGACTTCGATCTTGACCTTGGGGAGGAAGTCGACCACATACTCGGCGCCGCGGTACAGCTCGGTGTGGCCTTTCTGACGGCCGAAGCCTTTGACTTCAGTAACGGTGACACCCTGGATGCCGATCTCCGACAGGGCTTCGCGAACATCGTCAAGTTTGAATGGTTTGATAACCGCAGTGATCAACTTCATAGCGTGCTCCCTATGCGATTCCGTGCCTGATGCGGCGCCGGACGCTGTGATGGAAAGTGAAACCCGTGTTCCGGCCCGGATTTTCTGGAGACTCCGGAGCCTGAATGCCTGAAAAATTCAGGTCAGTATACCCGTAAAATCAGTTTGGCGCCTATGCTGCCCCGTGCAGACAAGGCTGTGCCTGTAGTGGTGTAGCGGGTAATGAAAAGGGCGCCCTGCGGCGCCCTTGAGGTCTGTACAACCAGTATTATTTCTTGCTGGAGCTGAACTCCGGGTAGGCTTCCATGCCGCACTCGGCAAGGTCTACGCCTTCGTATTCTTCTTCTTCGGTCACGCGGATGCCCATGACGGCTTTGAGCAGCAGCCACACCACCAGGCTGGCAAGGAAGACCCAGCCGAAGATGGACACGATACCCAGCAGCTGAGCACCAAAGGTGGCATCGGCATTGTTCAGCGGTACAGCCAGCAGACCCCAGATACCCGCGACACCGTGAACCGAGATGGCGCCGACCGGATCATCGATCTTGATCTTGTCCAGGGTAACGATCGAGAACACCACCAGGACACCACCGACGGCACCGATCAGGGTTGATGCCAGGGCGCTGCCCGACAGCGGGTCAGCGGTAATGGCCACCAGGCCTGCCAGGGCACCGTTGAGGGCCATGGTAAGGTCGGCCTTCTTGAACCACAGGCGGGCAACGATCAGGGCTGCAATCACACCGCCAGCTGCTGCTGCGTTGGTGTTGACGAAGACCTGTGCAACCGCATTGGCTTCACCGACATCGGACAGTTTCAGCTCGGAACCACCGTTGAAACCGAACCAGCCCATCCACAGGATAAAGGTACCCAGGGTTGCCAGCGGCAGGTTGGCACCCGGAATGGCATTGATTTCGCCATTCTTGCCGTACTTGCCTTTGCGGGCTCCCAGCACCAGAACACCGGCCAGGGCGGCAGCAGCACCGGCCATGTGGACGATACCGGAACCGGCGAAGTCAGAGAAACCGGCTTCGCTGAGGAAACCGCCGCCCCAGGTCCAGTAGCCTTCAACCGGGTAGATAACACCGGTCATGACGACGGCGAATGCCAGGAAGGACCAGAGCTTCATGCGCTCGGCAACGGCACCGGAGACGATGGACATTGCCGTGGCAACGAATACCACCTGGAAGAAGAAGTCCGAGCGGGCCGAGTAGTAGGGGGCGTCGTCGCCACCTGCCAGTACCGCGTCCACGCCGTTCTCGTCACCGATCAGGGCGCCGAAGTTCGGCAGTACGCCACCGGCATCGGAGCTGTACATGATGTAGTAGCCGCAGAGCAGATACATGGTACAGGCGATGGAATACAGCGCGATGTTCTTGGTCAGGATTTCGGTCGTGTTCTTGGCACGTACCAGGCCTGCTTCGAGCATCGCGAAGCCGGCGGCCATCCACATGACCAGGGCGCCGCATACCAGAAAGTAAAAGGTATCGACGGCGTATTTGATCTGCGATAAATCCGCAGCGGTGGTTTTAAGAAGCTCTTCCATCTCGACAGCCCTCCGTTCAGGCGCGATTGGTGAATTTTTGTATCAAAGTGCGTCGTTGCCGGTTTCGCCGGTGCGGATGCGGATAACTTGCTCCAGCGGTGTGACAAAAATTTTGCCGTCGCCGATTTTTCCGGTGTGAGCCGCCTTGCTGATGGCTTCCACCACCTGATCCACAATGTCTGTGGACACGGCCGCATCGACCCTGACCTTGGGCAGGAAATCGACCACGTACTCGGCGCCGCGGTACAGTTCGGTATGACCTTTCTGGCGACCAAAGCCTTTGACTTCGGTCACGGTAATGCCCTGAACACCAATTTCGGACAGCGCTTCGCGGACGTCGTCCAGTTTGAAGGGCTTGATGATCGCCGATATAAGTTTCATGTGTCTGTCCCCCATCTATGGACTGATTCCTTCACGGGCCGCCCCGGCAACAGGTGACCCGAAACGGTTGCCTAACCTATAAGCGAAACTTGTGCCAGATTGTATAAATCTATAAATAACAGTAACTTGAAGATAAATTTTCATTCTATCGCCAGAAATGCTGCAGGATTTGGCATTTGCAGGTGGTGATTGAGTGCACAATTTGAGTGCAGGCACTATTTTGGTGCGCTCACGTTGTGCACAGGCAATAAACCGCGTTCCAGTGTGCGACGGGCAACTGCGACCAGCGGGCTAAAAATGCTAAGATTGGGCGAAATTACGGGAGTTTGTGCAATGCTTAACCAAAAGCTTATAGAGACCGTTTCGGCCCAGCTGAGCGAGTTGTTTGAGGGCGGGCCGGGCCTGCCAGGCCAGGAAGCCATGCGCCAGCAGGTGCGCTCTGTGCTGCAGAGCAGCTTTGCACGCCTGGACCTGGTAACGCGGGACGAGTTCGATGCCCAGGCCGCCGTACTGGGACGTACCCGCGAAAAGGTGGACCAGCTGGAGCTCAAGCTAGGCGAGATTGAACAGCGGCTCGCAAATGGCGCCGGCGAATAAGTCATAGCGGCGGCCGAGCTTGACTGATTAAAAAATGCACAAGGATGGTGCATTCGAGTATTGACCCGGATTGCACCCTGCGGGGGAAAATCCATACCAGGGAGGGTATCTATGTCACTTGCAGTGGTTCATGCCCGCGCAATGCTGGGTATCGGAGCGCCGGCGGTTACGGTGGAGGTGCACCTCTCGGGGGGGTTGCCATCACTCAATATCGTCGGTCTTCCCGAGGCCGCTGTACGTGAAAGCAAGGACCGGGTGCGCAGCGCCCTGATCAATTCGGGTTTCGACTACCCGCAGCGTCGCATCACCATCAATCTGGCGCCTGCCGACCTGCCCAAGGAAGGCGGGCGCTATGATCTGGCGATCGCGCTGGGCATCCTGCTGGCCTCCAGGCAGCTGCCGCCCAAAGCCCTGGCAGGCTGGGAAGTACTGGGTGAATTGACCCTGGCGGGCGAAATACGACCGGTGCGAGGTGTGCTGCCGGCGGCGATGGCCTGCCGTGACCTGTCCCGCGCGCTGCTGGTGCCACGGGCCAATGGCGCTGAAGCCGCCCTGGTGCAGGGCTGTGATGTACGGGTCGCCGATCACCTGTTGCAGGTGTGTGCCGCGCTGCGCGGCGACGGCCCGCTGGAGCCTGCCATTGCGCTGGCGCCGCCGGTCAGATCCGGTCTGCCGGACCTGGTTGAGGTCAAGGGGCAGTATCAGGCCCGTCGTGCGCTGGAGGTCGCCGCCGCCGGCAGCCACAATCTGCTGTTCAGCGGGCCCCCCGGCAGTGGCAAGAGCATGCTGGCGGCGCGCCTGCCGGGCTTGCTGCCCAGTCTCGGGGAGCAGGCGCGGCTGGAAGTGGCGGCGGTGTATTCGGTGGCCGGCTGCGCCATCGATACCGTTGGTCACGGCAACCGGCCCTTTCGTAACCCGCACCATACTGCTTCGGCCGTGGCGCTGGTCGGGGGCGGCAGCCAGCCGCGTCCCGGTGAAATATCGCTGGCCCACCAGGGCGTACTGTTCCTTGATGAGCTGCCGGAGTTTCCCCGTACGGTGCTGGATGTGCTGCGCGAACCGCTGGAAACCGGTGAAATCCTGATTTCCCGCGCCGCCAGCCAGATGCTTTTCCCCGCTCGGTTCCAGTTGCTGGCTGCCATGAACCCCTGTCCCTGCGGCTATTTCGGCGATGCATCGAGCCGGTGTCGTTGCACGCCGGATCAGATACAGCGCTACCAGGGGCGGATCTCGGGTCCGCTGCTGGATCGCTTCGACATGCAGCTAAACGTCCAGGCGCTGGATCCGGCCCAGCTGCTGGATCCGGCCGCGGGTCGCGGTGAGGCCAGTGCCGTGGTGGCGCAGCGGGTGGCCGCTGCCATGGCGCTGCAGCAGGCGCGCCAGGGCCGGCCCAATCGCGACCTGGGCGCCGCAGAACTGGACGAGGTGTGTCAGTTAAAGGGGCCGCAACGCACCCTGCTGGTCAATGCAGCCACCAGGCTCGGGCTGTCGGCCCGCGCCTGTCACCGTATCCTGCGGGTGGCGCGCACCCTGGCGGACCTGGCTGGCGAGGAGTGCGTCGGGGACGCCCAGTTGCTGGAGGCCCTGAGTTTTCGCCAGGGGTTGCTGCGCCAGGGCGGCACTGGCGGGCGCTAGCGTTGCTGGCAGGCGTGGCTCAATAGGCACAGACGAGCTGAAGTGAAATCTTTGAGAGGTGCCGGCACTGACCGCCAACGTCGCGGTCCGGAGTTCTGGGTTCGGGGTCAGTTGCCGCGCAGCATGCGCATAAAGTCTTCGATAGGCACTGGCGGGCTGAAGAAATAGCCCTGTACCTGGTCACAATCGTGGCGGATCAGGAACTCCAGCTGGGTCTTGTTTTCGACGCCTTCGGCGATGACTTTTTTCTGCAGGTTGTGGGCCAGGTTGATAATGGCGCGCACGATCTCCTCATCGTCCTTGCTATGATTGACGCCGGCCACGAAGGACTTGTCGATCTTGAGGGTGCTGATGGGCAGCTTCTGCAGCAGGGCGAAGGACGAATAGCCGGTGCCGAAGTCGTCCAGCGAGAAGTCGATACCCAGGGCGCTGAGTTCCTTGAGACAACTCTGCACATGGGCCTCGTCTGAAAAGAGTGCGGTTTCGGTCAGCTCGAACTCGAGCCGGTGCGGGTCTATCTGGTTTTTGTCGATGATGCGCCTGATGGTCTTGGCGAGGAAGTCGTCCTTGAACTGCCGAAACGACAGGTTGACGCCAATGCTGCCATAGCGAAAACCCGCTTCCTTGAACTTGAGCATGTCCTGGCCGGCCTGGTGGATGGCCCAGTATCCCATGGGGACGATCAGCCCGGTTTTCTCGGCGATGGGGATGAATTCATCCGGCTGGACCAGCCCGCGTTCGGGATGGTTCCAGCGCATCAGGGCTTCGGCGCCGATGATTTTGCCGGTGCGCAGGTCGATGCGAGGCTGGTAGTAGAGTACAAACTGCTCCTGGCGCAACCCGCTCCAGAGCTCGGGTTCCAGCGTAATCTGGGTAGCAGGATCGGTATCCTTGTCGATCTCAAAGATGGCGTAGCTGCAGCCGTGCAGTTGCTTGGCCCGCAGTCGTGCCTGGGAGGCCTGGCGGATCAGAGAATCCAGTTCCCGGCTGTGTTCCGGCGCAAAGGCCACGCCGATGCTGCTGGGCAGCATGACCTCGCGCTCGCTGCACCGATACGGGTGGCTGACATGCTGCATTAACCGGGTAATGAGATCCAGGCTGGTGGCGCGCAGGTCGGTGTCCTGATCCGTTTCCAGAATAATGGCGAATTCGTCACCGCCGATGCGGCACAGCTGCTCTTCGTGCAGGCAGGTCTGGAGGCGCTGGCTCAGTTGGCGCACCACATTGTCGCCGGCGGAGTGGCCAATGCTGTTGTTGAACTTGCGAAAACCGTCCAGGTCCACCGTGATCAGCGCCACGCGGTGCTGAGCACTGTCGATGCGAGCGAGGGCTTCGAGCAGCTGGCGGTAGAAAAACTGCCGGTTGCCGATGGCGGTAAGCGGATCGGCGTGGCGCAGGTAGTCAATCTGGGCGTGCTGGCGCTGGCTGCCCAGCACGTAGCGAATGGCGCGCTGCAGGGTGTCGGCCGCGAGGGTCCGCAGCGGCAGGTAGTCGGCCACGGCCTGGTTCAGCAGCTTGCGACCGGTCAGATCATTGATGTTGTCGTCCAGCACGATGATCGGGATGGTGCTGTTGCAGCGCTTGAAGGTCAGCAGGGTGGCATTGTCGAGCAGGTGACTGACCGGCAGGCAGAGAAACAGCAGGTCAACCTTTTCACAACCGATCAGGGTCAGCGCCTGGCTGACATTCTCGCAATGCTGCAATTCGTATACATGCTCAGTGCTCAGCAGGGTGCTGATTCGATCCGATGTCTGATGGTCATCGGCGACGATCAGCAGCTTGATCACTGATTCGCTGGTGTGCCGCTGGGCAGACTGCATCCGGTTGGTACCCCAAAAATAGACAGCAATGCTCAGGCGTGTGCGCATGCCGCTGACGGCTGATGAGGGATCCCTTGTGCTTGTGTGGCCTGGTTCGTGGCATAATACGGCGTCCTGCGTTGATGCAGGATAAATGCGGCACGACGCGCCAGCAATACAAATGACAGCAAAAGCCTGCATGATCAGGCAGTTGTTACTGTCATTGCAGTCAATCCTTGAATGCGCCCAGAGCCCTGCCGGGTTCCGGGTTCCCCTTCCGATATTGACCGTTAGCGGCCGTGCCCCCGTCTGCTTTAGCATTTTTTTGAATATTGACTCATGAGCAAGCTCAATCCCAGACAGAAAGAAGCCGTGGAGTATGTGGGTGGCCCACTGCTGGTACTGGCCGGCGCAGGCTCCGGCAAGACCAGCGTGATCACGCGCAAGATCGCCTACCTGATCCAGAAATGCGGGGTTGAAGGGCGCCATATTGCGGCGGTTACCTTCACCAACAAGGCATCGCGCGAGATGAAGGAAAGGGTCGGCCAACTGGTGAAGGGCAAGGAAGCCCGTGGCCTGACGGTCTCGACCTTCCATAACCTGGGCCTCAATATCATTCGCCGCGAGCACCGGATTCTGGGGTTGAAGGCGGCATTTTCCCTGTTTGACGACCAGGACAGCAAGGCGCTGCTGCGCGATTTGATGCTGCATCAGAACGAGGATGCCGAACAGGTCGATACCGTGCGCAATCAGATCTCGAACTGGAAAAACGACATGCTGGAGCCGGCCCAGGCGCTGGCGCAGGCGGCAGGCCCGGACGATATACTCGCGGCCCGTGCCTACGAGGCCTATGAAATCCACCTGCGCGCCTATAACGCCGTGGATTTTGACGACCTGATCCTGATTCCGGTGCGGTTGTTTCAGAACCATCCCGAGGTGCTGGATCGCTGGCAGGGGCGGATCCGCTACCTGCTGGTGGACGAATACCAGGATACCAACCTGTCGCAGTACCGCCTGGTACGCCAGCTGGTAGGGCACCGGGGCGCCCTCACGGTGGTGGGGGACGACGACCAGTCGATCTATGCCTGGCGCGGCGCCCGGCCCGAGAACCTGGTGCAGCTGAACGAGGACTTTCCGAGCCTGAAAGTCGTCAAGCTGGAGCAGAACTATCGCTCCACACGCCTCATCCTCAAGGCCGCCAATACCCTGATCGCCAACAACCCCCACGTGTTCGACAAGACGCTGTGGAGCGACATGGGTTTTGGCGATCCGATCCGGGTGATCTACAACCGCAACGAAGAAACCGAGTGCGAGCGCATTGCCACCGAGATCCTGGACCGGCACCTGCGCAAGGCCACCCCCTTCAAGGATTTTGCCATTCTGTACCGCGGCAATTTCCAGGCGCGCCTGCTGGAGGTCAAGCTGCAGGCCTACCAGGTGCCGTACAAGCTGAGCGGTGGCACCTCCTTTTTCTCCCGCGCCGAGATCAAGGACGTGATGGCCTATCTCAAGGTGCTGATCAATCCCGATGATGACAACGCCTTCCTGCGCATCATCAATACACCCAGGCGTGAAATCGGCCCCAATACCCTGCAAAAGCTGGGTACCTACGCCTCCGAGCGCCAGGTCGGGCTCTATGCGGCCTGCGATGAAATGGGGCTGGAGCAGGTGCTGCCGGCCCAGGCCATCGAGCGGCTGCGGCGTTTTCGCGACTGGATGCAGCGCATCTATCGCCAGTGCCAGCAGGCGGATCCGGTGGATGCCATTCGCGAAATGGTGCGTGACATTGACTACGAGGGCTGGATACGGCAGAACACCGCCAGCGAAGCCGCCGCCGACAAGCGGGTACAAAACGTCTGGTTTCTGCTGGACTCCATTCGCTCAACCCTGGACCGGCTGCGTGAAGACGACCCCGATGCCGGCATCGAGGAGACCATCACCCGGCTGATCCTGCTCGACCTGCTGGATCGCCAGGAGGAAGAGGACGACTCCGACCGGGTGCAGCTGATGACGCTGCATGCCTCCAAGGGGCTGGAGTTCCCCCATGTCTTCATGATGGGCATGGAGGAAGAGTTGCTGCCGCACCGCAACAGCATCGAAATGGACACCATCGAGGAAGAGCGACGGCTGGCCTACGTGGGAATTACCCGGGCACGGGAAACCCTCACCATGACCCTGGCACGCCAGCGCAAGCAGTATGGCGAGATGGTGGACTGCCTGCCGAGCCGTTTTATCGACGAAGTGCCGCAGGAAGATCTGGTGATCGAGGGGCTTGAACGTAACCAGGACCAGAACAGGGCGCGTGGGAAAGCCACGCTGAATAGCCTCAAGAGTCTTCTCGACAGTTTTTAACCGGTTTCAGGGAGTTGCAAGTGAGCGCAGTACGGGAAAAGTGGAACCAGCGTTACGGCGCCCGCGCCCAGGCGGCACCCGCCACGCCTGCGTTCGTGACCGAGGTCGCGCCCAGCCTGAGGCGGGGCTCGGTGCTGGATGTCGCCGCCGGTGACGGCGCTGCGAGCCTGGCACTGGCACGGCTGGGTTTCAGGGTAACCGCGGTGGATATTGCCGAGGTCGGGCTGGCCCGGTTGCAGGCGTTTGCGGCTGCCGAACAGCTGGAAATCCCGACCCATTGCCGTGATCTGGCCCAGCCGCATTGCCTGCAGCAACTGGGGTCGTTCGACAATATACTGGTGTGCCGCTACAAGCCTGAAGCCACGCTTTGGCCACAGCTGGCGGCGGCCCTGGTTCCCGGTGGCCTGCTGGCGTTCAGTACCTTCAATCTGCAGCGGCACGAGGAGCATGGCTTCCCTGCCCGCTTCTGTGTGCAGCCCGGTGAGCTTGCGCATATTCATTCGCAGCTGGAACTGTTGCACTGCGCGAGTGTAACGCGCGGTGCAGACAGCTTTGATGACTACCTGTTTCGCCGGCGCTGATCAGGCCTCGAACAGAGACTCGATGGCCGGCGAAATATAGGGCCGGCCACGTTCGTTCAGCGCCGTGCCGGTGATCAGGCCTTCCAGCATAACCTTGTCGTCGGCCAGGCGGATCACCCGCTGGCGAAAGCCAAAGCGTATCTTGCCCAGGCGCTCGGTGGTGACTTCAACCGCAAAGCGGTCGCCGCTTTTCAGCGGTGCCTTGTAATCCAGCTCGCTGCGAATCACCACCAGGTGAATGCCGTCGCGGGTCAGGGCGGCGAAATCCACCCCCTTCGCCTGCAGGTACTCGTGGCGGGCGTGTTCCAGGTAGTTGAAATAAACGCCGTTGTTGACGATGCCCTGCATGTCCAGTTCGTAGTCCCGTACCTGGAACTCGAGGCGAAATGGCTGTGTCATGGAGTTTCCTGTGTTGTTGAAGAATCAGTTAGCTGCCGGCGGATCCAGCCATGGGCCTCGACCAGGTTCTGAACGATGACCGTGGCGCTGGAGAAGTCGTGGCTCTGCGCCTCTGGGCTGCGAATGGCCACAACGCGCAGCCCCGCGGCCCGGGCCGCACGCACACCCACCTCGGTATCCTCCACGACAATGCAGTGCTGTGGCTGCAGTTGCATCAGCTCCAGCGCCCGCAGGTAGCCATCCGGCGCCGGCTTGTTACGGGCAACATCGTCACCGGTGACGACCTGCTCGAATAAAGGCTCCCAGGCGTGTCCGCGCAGGGATGCCTGGACACAGTTGCGCTGCGAGGCGCTGACCATCCCCAGCCGCAGCCGGCAGGCCAGGTCCCGCACCACCGTATCGGCGCCCGCTATCTGTGGAAAGCAGGCCGTTGCCAGGTAGGCCGCGTTGGCGGCGAGCTTGGCGGCCACCAGCTCATCAATGCTGGCATCAGGCCGGTGCAGCTGCAGGATATCGGCGGCGTTCTGTCTAATCGGCACACCCAGCATGCGACGCCAGTACAGCTCGTCGCTGATCGTCAGCCCCCAGGGCTCGAGTGCCTGGCGCCAGAGCCGCAGGTTCACCGCCTCGGAGTCCACCAGGGTGCCGTCATGGTCAAACAGAATTGCCTGCAGTGTCATGCTCAAATCCCTGTATCGAGTTGGCTGTTCGTGGCGCTGCGCTGCGCACTCTAGCATATTCTCTGGTGGACGCCGGACTGTCACTGGATCGTCACGGGAACTCACTAGCATGCACGCCATTCTTTGAGGAGGAAGTGCCATGAAACCCACACAGTCTGATGTTAACGCCCAGGATACAGATGGCCTGGAAGGTACCGGCTTTGATGCCCTGGTCGACAAGGCCCTGAGCCGTCGCAGCCTGCTCAAAGGTGGCATGGCCGCCGGCATGCTCGGATTTTTCAGCCTGTCTCCGGTCGCCCAGGCGGTGGCCGCCGCGCTTGAACCCTCAAAGCTGATCGGCTTTGCAGGCATCCCGGCATCCACCGCCGATGCGGTCACCCTGCCCGCCGGCTACCGTTCATCAATCCTCATGTCCTGGGGCGACCCGGTACTGCCTGGCGCGCCCGAGTTTGATCACCAGGGTGGCAACAGCGCCGCTGACCAGGCGCTGCAGTTCGGCGACAACACCGACGGCATGTCCCTGTTCCACTTTCGCAAGGCCGATGGCAGCCTGGACATGAACCGCGCCATGCTGGCCGTGAACAATGAATACACCAACGGCAAGTACATGCTGGCCGAGGGCGAAGTCAAAAACGCCGAGGATGTCGCCAAGCTGCAGGCGGCCCACGGTGTCACCATCGTTGAAGTGCGCCGCACATCGGGCAATGCCTGGGAATACGTGAAGGATTCCGCTTACAACCGTCGTCTGCACGCCAACAGCGAATTCATGCTGACCGGCCCTGCTGCCGGTCACGACCTGATGAAAACCGCGGCCGATAGCAGCGGTACCAAGGTGCTGGGTACCATCAATAACTGCGCCAATGGCCGCACACCCTGGGGCACCTACCTGACGTGTGAAGAAAACTTTAACGGTTACTTCGGTGCGCCGGATGAGGCCGCCGTACCGGCTGCACAGGGCAAGTACTACGGTATCAAGGCTGCCGAGGAACGCTACCGCTGGTGGCAGCATGATGCCCGCTTTGATGTCAGCCAGACGCCGAACGAACCCAACCGTTTTGGCTGGGTGGTGGAAATCGATCCCTTCGATACCGCCTCCACGCCGATGAAGCGCACCGCCCTGGGTCGCGTGAAGCATGAAAACGCCGATGTGCTGGTCAACAAGGACGGTCATGTGGTGGTTTACATGGGCGACGACGAGCGCGGCGAGCATATCTACAAGTTTGTTTCCAAAAACAAGTTTGTCGAAGGCCAGGACGCGGTAAACCGCACCCTGCTGGAAGACGGCACCCTTTACGTGGCGCAGTTCAACGGCGATAGCGACACGCATGCCGGTAGCGGCCGCTGGATCGAACTGAGCTTTGGCAAGAATGGCCTGACGCCGGAGAACGGCTTTAACAGCCAGGCGGAAGTCCTGATTCATACTCGCCAGGCTGCCAAGCAGGTCGAGGCGACCACCATGGACCGTCCGGAGTGGGTAAGCCACAACCCGCACAATGGTCATGTGTTCTGTGCACTTACCAACAACAAGAACCGCGGCGTGAAAGAGGATCAGCCTCTGAATGCTGCCAACTCGCGGGCTGAAAACCACTACGGCCAGGTTATCCGCTGGGAAGCCAAAGATGGTGATCATACGGCCGAGACTTTTGTCTGGGATCTGTATGTCATTGCCGGCAACCCGGCGGTGCATCAGGGTACGCCCTATGGCGGCTCTGCACAGGTCACTGTGGAGAACATGTTCAACAGCCCCGATGGCCTGGGCTTTGATAAAGCCGGCCGGTTGTGGATTCAGACCGACGGTAATGATTCCGATGAAGGTGATTTCGCCGGCATGGGCAACAACCAGATGTTGTGTGGCGATCCCGAAACCGGCGAGATCCGCCGCTTTCTGGTAGGGCCTGTGGGCTGCGAAGTGACCGGTCTGACCTTCAGTGAAGACTACAAGACCATGTTCGTGGGCATCCAGCATCCCACCGGGGCTTTCCCGGACTACCAGGATGGCGGCAAGCCGCGCTCCAGCATCATCATGGTGACGCGCGAAGATGGCGGCGTGATCGGCGCCTGACCCTGACGGCGGCCGCTGCGGCGGCCTGATAACAAAAAAGCCCCGGCACTCTGATGCGGGGCTTTTTTGTTTCTACTCAGGGGGTGATGTTTCAGCCGTAAGCTTATAGCTGTCAGCTGAAAGCTGCCGGTTTACCAATTACTATTTACCAATAACCAATTACGAGTAACCAATAACCAGGCATATGATCGGCCACCCTCTCTCCCTTGTTCCTTTCACCTTGCCCCTCGTACCTGCTTTTACAGTTCATTCGCCTTGCGGTAGCGGCCGGCATAGTCGAACAGGCGCTCGCGCACGCGCCAGTGCGGGCCGGCCTTGCGGGCGACCACGAAGTCCGGTGCGCTGAAGGCCGGGGCCGCCTCCAGCACCTCGGCCAGGGTGACGAAGCGCCGAGGCTCGGTGGCGCCGTTGAAGCGGCGGCCGAACAGGCGGTTGAACACCGCCCGCTGGCCGCTCTGGCGCAGGTCGAAACGTTCGTGCAGCTCCTCGCCTTCCTCGTCGTGATAACTGATGCGCAGCGCGCCCTTGTGCTCGGCAAAGCTGACGCCGGCACAGCGGATGACGCGGGCATCCCTGAGCTGCAGGGCGCGCTTGAGCAGGTCGTCGGGGTCGATAATGGCCTCGCTGCACTGATGGCACTGGCGGGCGGCGATGTCGTTCTCGGCACCGCAGTGCGGGCACTCCTTGAAGCGAAAACGGTAGTCGCACTGCTCCTTGTGGCCTGAGTCATCTTCAAGCAGCCCCTGGCAGCGGCGGCCGTAGTGCTCGGTCACGCTGCCGGCGCCATCGGTCTTGCCCCAGAAAATGTTGGCAAAGCCGCAGCCCGGGCAGAACACCTGTACCGGCTCACTGTCGCTGCTGGGCTTCCTGCTGCCGACTTCCGGGGCAAAGAGGTTGAAGCCGTTGCCGGCGTAGTCGATGACCAGGCAGTCGGTCTTGCCGGGCGCCAGGCGCAGGCCGCGGCCGACGATCTGCTGGTACAGGCTGACCGACTGGGTGGGCCTCATAATCGCAATCAGGTCCACGTGGGGGGCATCGAAGCCGGTGGTCAGCACGGCAACATTTACCAGGTATTTGAGCTCCCGGGCCTTGAAACGCGTGATCAGCGACTCGCGTTCAGCCGCCGGCGTGCCACCGGTGACCAGGGCGGTACAGTCGCCGGGCAGGTATCCGGTGATTTCCCGGGCATGCTTTACCGTGGCGGCAAAAATCATGACGCCAGCGCGCGCTTGCGCCCGTTCCTGAATCTGTTCGCAGATGCTCCTGGTCACCCGGGGGTACCGGCTCAGCAGGCTGTTGAGCTCGGTTTCGTTGTACTGCCCACTGGTGCTGGGCTGCAACGCGGAAAAGTCATAGTGGGCAATACTGGCATCCACCAGTTCGGGGCGGGTCAGGAACCCCTCGCGAATCAGCTGTGACAGTGGCAGCTCGTAGATGCAGTGGCGAAAGGGCCGGGCATCTTCGCTGCGCACAAAACCGCGGTAGTGATGCTGGTAAATCCAGCCCTGGCCCAGGCGGTAGGGCGTGGCAGTAAGCCCGAGGACCTTGAGGCTGGGGTTCTGTTCGCGCAGGCAGCTGATGACCTGCTGGTACTGGCTGTCATCACCGTCGCTGACACGGTGGCACTCATCGATGATCAGCAGCGAGTAGGCATTGCGGAACTGGTCCAGGTTGCGTGCCACCGACTGCACGCTGGCGAACGTCACCTGGTGCCCGCTGTCTTTCTGCCCGAGTCCGGCGGAAAATATACTGGCGTCCAGGCCAAAGGCGGCGTATTTGGCGTGGTTCTGCTCGACCAGTTCGCGCACGTGGGCCAGTACCAGGATACGGCGCCGGGCCAGGCGCGCCAGTTCGGCGATCACCAGGCTCTTGCCGGCGCCGGTTGGCAATACGATGACGGCGGGTTCGTCACCGGCGCGAAAGTGCCGCAGGGTCGCGTCTACCGCTTCCTGCTGGTAGGGCCGCAGCCTGATTGTGGTGCCGGTATCCTTCATGCGTGCGTTATTCGTGTCCGTGTCCGTGTCCGTTTTGGCGTTCCCCGCGCAGGGTTTCGGCGGCGCTGAACCCATGGCGGCCAAACCAATGCCCGGATAGGGGCCGCAGCCTGATCATGGTCAATGCCCGCTCACTCGTGCTCGCTCCCGCGATCACCGCGTATGGTTTCGGCGGCACTGAACAGGTGGCCCGAGACGGTACGCAGCAGGTGCATGGCCACCACGGCGTCGTTCTCGATAATCTCGAGCAGTTCCCGACGTTCGATGCGCAGGGCGAGCACGGGGTTGCGGGCCAGCAGATTCATGTTGCGCGGCTGATCGACAATCACCGACAGGTCGCCGATCAGGCGGCCCGGGCCGACCTCGCTGATGGGCTCGTCACCCGGGAGCGCATCGGGCCAGCACAGCTCGGCCTGGCCTTCGACCACGATGTAGGCACCGTCGGGCGGGTCGCCGTAGCGGAACAGGTACTCGCCGCTATCGACCCGTACCCAGTGAGATGCGTAGGCCAGCAGGCGCACATGGGCGGTGCTGAGCTTGGCGAAAGCGGCGGCGCTGGCAATGACCTTGCGCTTGCTCTCGAAGTCTTCGATGGTTTCGGGTTCCTGTACCGTGGCGGCCCTGGGGCTGCCATCGACAGAGACATGGCCGTCTTCCAGCTTGAGGGTGAGGTCAAAGGTGTCGCTGTTGGCGAAGGCCGGCTCCAGCACCAGAATGGTGGTCTCGGGCAGCAGACGCCGGATCTTGCGCAGTGCTTCATTACGCTGGACAAGGGAATGGCTGGCCAGCGCCTGGTCCAGCACCAGGATGTCCGGCTTCTTGATGGTCGCACGCAGGAAGGCAAAGCGTTCCTGGGCGATGGGGGGCACCTCGGCACCGCCCAGGCCCACCGGGATACTGCGGATCAGCATGGAGAGCGGACCGTGCAGTCCGGCCTGCAGCAGTTCTTCGGCAATGATGCTGCGAATGTTGCGCTCGTTGGTTTCTCCGGCGCGGGCCAGCTTGCCGAAAATCAGGTTCTCCAGCACGCTGATGCCGGGGTTGATGCGGTGTTCGTCCAGTGGCCGGTAGCGGCTCTGCAAGAGTGCTTCGTGCAGCGGCGCACAGGCTTCGCGCATGGACAGCACCGCGTTGCAGATGCTGTCTGGCAGGGGCATGTCCAGCTGCTCGGCGGTCACCATGAAGGGCAGGGACAGGCGCAGTTCGGACTCGGCAGCGGTGAGCGGCCGGCCGATCTGCTGCTTTTGCTGAACGTCCTGCAATGCCTGGAAGGTTTCGGGGTTGAGGCCGCCCAGGCGCTTGAATATCGGGTGGCTGGAACCGATGGAGGCAAAAGTGTTGATCAGGGTGTCGAGCAGGCCGCGGGCGTAGTGCTCCAGCTCCGGGCCGAAACCGGCGGCGTTGAAGCGCTTGATCAGCTGGCTGGTGGTGGCGGCGTGTTCGTCCTGGCTGGAGTGGATATGAATGGCGAACAGCAGGTTTTCTGTCAGCGTCAGGCTCGGATTCAGGCGGTCGCGGCCAAAGGGATTAACGAAGCGTGCCAGGTTTTCATCGGCCAGCCGGCGCGCCAGCCGCGGGCGGAATTCGATCATTTTTTCCGCCAGGGAGGGCCGGTCCGAGGGCTCGAAGCGGGCGTCCAGGGCGCGCTGTGACAGGTAGTCCTCACTGCCCATGGCATCGACAATCATCAGCCACCACTGGTTCAGCTCGTCCAGCTTGTTAAAGCGCGCGATATTCAGGTCCAGCCATTCGGCATTGACCGGATAGGTACTGTTGCCAGAGGCCAGGGATTCCTGCAGCTCGGGATCGTCCAGCTCGCTGGCGCTGATGTCGGCGCGGGGGTTGCGCCGCAGCGGCATGTAAATGTTTTCGCCCACAGAGGCGTTGAACAGGTACGGCGTAGAGGTGGCAATGCCGACACGGGCGGAGATCACCGCCTGGTTAAGCCGGCACAGGTTGTGCTCACCGATGGTGACGGTGCCGGATGACAGGCTGACGCTGCGGGACAGCAACTGGGAGAAGGCTTTGCGTACCGCGGCGTTGTGGCTTTGCACTGCCACCATGCTGCCCGGGGGAATCTGCAGGCTGATATCGGACAGTACCCGGCTGCCGTTGGCGTCGGTAATGCTGACCTGGTCAAAGCGGATCGGGCCATTGAGTCGTGGCGGCGTCTCGTGCTGTTCCTCGAACAGCTCGGCAGCCATCAGGTCGTCGGGCTGGAACTGGTCGCGCAGGCTTTTGTAGCGGTCGCTGGTTTCCTGGATCTGGCTGATATAGTTGAGCAGTTCGCGCCAGGGCGTGACGATATCCTTGTAGGCGGTGATGGCGGCCACCAGGGCGCCGATGGAGAGCGAACCCTGAATCACCAGATAGCCACCCACGGCATAGAACAGAAAAGGCGGCAGGTTGTTGATGAAGTTGTTGAGAAACTTCATGAAGAACTTCTTGCGGAATATGTCCCCCCTGACCTGGAATATGCCACCCAGGCGGTGGCTGAAAATCGCCAGCGCATAGGGGGTGCCCCCGTTGCTGCGCAGGTCATCCAGGCCCTGTACGCACTCGCCTATCAGCTCCGACAGTTTGCGTACCCGGCGCACCCGCTCGCGATGCAGCCGGTTGATGCGCCGCTGCAGCAAGGGCGTGATGATGGCCTGCAGCGGTACCAGCGCCACGGCGGCGAGTCCAAACCAGGGATTCTGGATAAACAGAAAGGTGAGAATGGTGAGCATCTGCCCGGCCTGGAACAGGGGCAGTGCCAGGGCATCGCCCATGATGCCACTGAGGGGCTCCACCTCGGCCGTGACCATGGACACCACCTCGCCCTGGGAGGTGCGTCGAAAACGGGACGCGGGGAAGCGCAGTACATGGGTAATCAGGCGAAAGCGCAGGCGCCGCAGCAGGCGCTCTCCGACGATACCCTTGTAGATGTTCAGCCGCATCTTGATCAGACCGCTGCACAGCACCATGAGCAGAAACGCAAAGCTGAGCAGCAGCAGAAAGGGCAGCTGCATGAACTCCACGCCCAGTATCTGTAGCGGAAATTCCGTGCCGCCGATGGCGTCGTTGAGGATGCGCTTGGGTAATTCCAGGCTGGCATAGAGCACTGGAAAAGACAGCAGCGTGATGGCCAGCAGTGCGAACTGGTGTCGCGAACTGTAGCGCCAGATAAAGCTCATCAGCGTGGGCTCTAACCGATCCGGTGGAGGGCTGGATGGGCCTTGTCGCCACTTCATGCCGATAGAGATTCCTGAAATATGTCCAACGCAGTCGCCCAAGTGTAGCCCCCGACACGGATAATCAGTGTCGGGTTCACGCAGTCTCTGGTCGGAGTGTCTCTGCAAAGAAGCGATTCTAGCAGATTGTATTCTCTGCTATCACATGGATATCAATCTGGTAAAATCGCAGGCCTGTGTCCGGCTTTGCTGTACCCGTGCGTCGCAGGATATTGCTGTGCTGCTATGATGTTTTGAGCGTTTTCGCATGCACCCACGGATGCGTTGACTCTGTGGTGCGAATGGCACGCTGTAATGGCAGCGGCGCCGCGCGCTTCCCTTACTCACCTGTTCCTAACGAGTGACTGGTCCCACATGAAATTTCGCTTTCCTGTAGTCATCATTGATGAAGACTTCCGTTCTGAAAACATCTCGGGTTCCGGTATTCGCGACCTCGCCGAAGCCATCGGCCAGGAAGGCGTTGAAGTCATCGGTTTCACCAGCTACGGCGACCTGACCGCCTTCGCCCAGCAGGCCAGCCGGGCATCCAGCTTTATCGTATCGATCGACGACGAAGAGTTTGGCGATGGCAGCGATGCCGATGTTGAAAAGGCGCTGGCGGGTATTCGTGGCTTTATCCGGGAAGTGCGCAAGCGCAATTCCGACATTCCGATTTTCCTCTACGGCGAAACCCGCACATCGCGCCATATTCCCAATGAAATCCTGCGCGAACTGCATGGTTTCATTCACATGTTTGAAGACACGCCCGAATTTGTGGCGCGCCACATCATCCGCGAAGCCAAGAAGTACCTCGATTCCCTGGCTCCGCCGTTTTTTGATGCCCTGATGGATTATGCCAGCGACAGTTCCTACTCCTGGCACTGCCCGGGTCATTCCGGCGGCGTGGCCTTTCTGAAAAGCCCGGTCGGACAGATGTTCCACCAGTTCTTCGGCGAAAACCTGCTGCGGGCCGACGTCTGCAACGCGGTGGATGAGCTCGGCCAGCTGCTGGATCATACAGGCCCGGTGGCGGCCAGCGAGCAGAATGCGGCGCGCATCTTTGGCTGCGATCACCTCTTCTTCGTCACCAACGGCACCTCGACCTCCAACAAGGTCGTGTGGCATTCCACCGTGGCGCCGGGTGATATCGTGGTGGTGGACCGCAACTGCCACAAGTCGATTCTGCATTCGATCATCATGACCGGTGCCATTCCGGTGTTCCTGATGCCGACCCGCAACCACTACGGCATTATCGGGCCTATCCCCAAGAGCGAATTCGACCCCGAGACCATTCGCCAGAAGATTGCCGACAACCCCTTTGCTCGCAATGCGGTCAACAAGAAGCCGCGTATCCTGACCATCACCCAGAGCACCTACGACGGCGTGCTCTACAACGTCGAAACCATCAAGGACATTCTGGGCAGCACCATCGATACGCTGCACTTCGACGAAGCCTGGCTGCCCCATGCGGCCTTCCACAGCTTCTACCGCGACATGCATGCCATCGGCTCGGGTCGTCCGCGCTCGGATGACACCCTGGTGTTTGCCACCCAGTCGACCCACAAGCTGCTGGCCGGTCTGTCCCAGGCGTCCCAGATCCTGGTGCAGGACAGCAACAACCGCAAGCTCGATACGCACCGCTTCAACGAGTCATACCTGATGCACTCATCCACCAGCCCGCAGTACGCCATTATCGCTTCGTGCGACGTGGCCGCGGCGATGATGGAAGCGCCGGGCGGCACCGCGCTGGTGGAGGAATCCATCCTGGAGGCGCTGGATTTCCGCCGTGCCATGCGCAAGGTGGACGACGAGTTCGGTGCCGACGACTGGTGGTTCAAGGTCTGGGGGCCGGACAACCTGGCCGATGAAGGCATGGGCGATCGTGACGACTGGGTGATTCATTCCGGCGATCGCTGGCACGGTTTTGGTGAAATCGAGTCGGGCTTCAACATGCTCGATCCGATCAAGGCAACCATCATCACGCCGGGGCTGGATGTGGATGGCAACTTCGATGATGTCGGCATTCCGGCGGCGATTGTCAGCAAGTACCTGGCCGAGCACGGCATCATCATCGAGAAGACCGGGCTCTACTCGTTCTTCATCATGTTTACCATCGGCATCACCAAGGGTCGCTGGAACTCCATGGTGACCGAACTGCAGCAGTTCAAGGATGACTTCGACAACAACGAGCCGCTGTGGCGCATCATGCCGGAATTCGCCAAGCGTTTCCCCAAGTACGAGCGTGTCGGCCTGCGTGACCTGTGCAGCGAGATCCACGACGTTTACCGCCAGTACGATGTCGCCCGCATCACCACCGACATGTACCTGTCCCAGATACAGCCGGCCATGACCCCGGCCGATGCCTGGGCCAAGATGGCGCACCGCCAGGTGGAGCGCGTGGCGATCGACGATCTCGAGGGCCGCATTACCGCCATGCTGGTCACGCCCTACCCGCCGGGCATTCCGCTGCTGATTCCGGGCGAATGCTACAACAAGATCATCGTCAGCTATCTGCAGTTCGTGCGCGACTTCAACGGCCGCTTCCCGGGCTTCGAGACCGACGTCCACGGCTTGGTACGCGAGAAGGTCAACGGCGAGGACCACTACTTCGTCGATGTGGTGAAGAACTGAGGACCGGCTCAGCCATGTAAGGTGGGTTAGGCGCGCTACGCACCCGCTAAAAGGTTTTTGCTGAATTCGGGCGCACCGTAACCCACCATGGAGATGACGGTTGCACAATGGTGGGTTACGCGACGCCCATGGCCCTGTAGGACTCGGTACGGCTGTGCCCATGCGCCGCTAACCCATCCTACCCGCTACAAGGAACAAGGAACAAGTTGCACGGTCGCGTGTTTGACCGGCATAAAAAAGCCGCTCCCTGGGGAGCGGCTTTTTTGTGGGCCTGCTGATGCGGGATCAGAGGCTGAGCGTCTTCTCGCCGCGGGCGATACCCGACACACCCGAGCGCACCACTTCCATGATGTTGGCGGTGCCCAGTGCGCTGATGAAGGCATCGAGCTTGTCGCTCGCGCCGATCAGCTGCACCGTGTAGGTGTTGGGCGTGACATCGATGATCTGGCCGCGGAAGATATCCGCGGTGCGCTTGATCTCGGCGCGGGCGGCGCCGGAGGCCTTGAGCTTGATCATCATCAGCTCGCGCTCGATGTGTTCGCCTTCGGTCAGATCCACCACCTTCACAACGTCGATCAGCTTGTTCAGGTGCTTGGTGATCTGCTCGATGACACGGTCATCGCCGACCGTGGTGACGGTCAGGCGCGACAGGGTCGCATCGTCGGTCGGGGCCACGGTGAGGGACTCGATGTTGTAGTTGCGCTGGGAGAACAGACCAACGACGCGAGACAGGGCACCCGGTTCGTTTTCCAACAGAACTGAAATGATATGTCGCATGCTCAGGTTCTCTCCGTTTTGGTCAGCCACATGTCACGCATCGAGCCGCGCGGTACCTGCATCGGGTAGACGTGCTCGAACGGGTCCACATAGATATCCATGAACACCAGGCGATCCTTCATGGCGAAGGCTTCGCGCATGGCGGCTTCGAGGTCGGAGTACTTCTCGACCTTCATGCCGACATGGCCATAGGCCTCGGCCAGCTTGATGAAATCGGGCAGGGACTTCATGTACGAGTGCGAATGACGCGATTCGTAGTTCATGTCCTGCCACTGGCGCACCATGCCGAGCGACTGGTTGTTCAGGTTGATGATTTTCACCGGCAGGTCGTACTGCTTGCAGGTGGAAAGCTCCTGAATGTTCATCTGGATGCTGCCCTCGCCGGTGACGCAGGCGACGTCGGCATCGGGGAAGTTCATCTTCACGCCCATGGCCGCGGGCAGACCAAAGCCCATGGTGCCAAGGCCCCCCGAGTTGATCCAGCGGTTGGGCTTGTTGAACTTGTAGTACTGCGCCGCAAACATCTGGTGCTGGCCCACATCGGAACAGACGTAGGCGTCGCCGTTGGTGACGCGGCTCAGCATTTCGATGACCTGCTGGGGCTTCATCTTGTCGGAGTCGTCGGTGCGGTAGCGACCGCCGTGGCGCGTGCGCCACTCGTCGATCTGTTCCCACCAGGTCTTGATCGCGGCGGCATCGGGCTGCTTCTTGGCGGCGCCAACCAGCTCGATCATTTCCGCCAGTACCGCCTGGGCCGGGCCCACGATGGGGATATCGGCCTTGATGGTCTTGGAAATGGACGCAGGATCAATATCGATATGGATGATCTTGGCGGTGGGGCAGAACTTGTCCAGACCGTTGGTCACACGGTCGTCAAAGCGCGCGCCCACGGCCAGAATCAGGTCCGAATGGTGCATCGCCATGTTGGCTTCGTAGCTGCCGTGCATGCCCAGCATGCCGATAAACTGGCGATCCGTGCCCGGGAAGCCGCCCAGCCCCATCAGGGTGTTGGTCACCGGGTAATTGAGCATGCGTGCCAGCTGAATCAGTTCGTCGCTGGCGTTGCCCATGATGACGCCGCCGCCGGTGTACAGCACCGGACGCTTGGCCGCCAGCAGCAGATCGGTGGCTTTCTTGATCTGGCCGCTGTGACCGCGGGTGATCGGGCTGTAGGAACGCAGCTTGACCGATTTGGGGTATTCGTACTCGTAGCGTTCGGTCGGCGAGGTCATATCCTTGGGGATATCCACGACCACCGGGCCCGGACGGCCGGTCTGGGCGATATGGAACGCCTTCTTGATCACGGACGGAATGTCTTCGGGGCGGGATACGCTGAAGTTGTGTTTCACGATCGGACGGGAAATACCCATCATGTCGGTTTCCTGAAACGCATCTTCGCCGATCAGGTGACTCATGACCTGACCGGTGATCACCACCATGGGGATCGAGTCCATATAGGCTGTCGCAATGCCGGTAACGGCATTGGTCGCGCCGGGGCCGGATGTTACCAGCGCCACGCCGGCTTTGCCGGTCGCGCGGGCATAGGCATCGGCCATGTGAGTTGCCGCCTGTTCGTGGCGCACCAGTACATGTTGCACATCTTCCTGACGGAAAAGGGCATCGTAGACGTGCAGCAGAGCACCGCCCGGATAGCCATAGATATGCTTCACGCCCTCGTCATGAAGGGCACGAACAACCATTTCTGCGCCTGATAATAATTCCACAGTATTCACCCTCTGATGCACCAGTTCCCGGCAAGGAAAAGGCGCGTAACAGTTTTTGTTTCTGCAACGTTGAACATGATCCACCCACTCAAGCGGCGTTGATGCTTTGGTGGCAAAATTCTCAACCATTCCAGGGCAGAGACGTGGCGGCTCACGTTCGGGTGCTTACCGGTGCTGAGGATTGCTCAGCCGGCAGACCAGCGGGAGACGATACTGGAGATCGACTCGCCAGAGCTTCGGGGTTACCTACTCGCTCAAGGCCTCTAAAATTGAGCTGCACATTCTCTCATCGGGCCCGGTTTCGATCAACCGATGGCGGGCGAATAGGTCCAAAAACCAGGGTTTTGGGGTTATTTGCATTCATTTAGGCCGAAAAATAGTAAAAACGGGTGCGGTTCCCGTCGCGCCGGTGCCAATCCGGCGCTGGCGCACGCCTTGCCGGGAGGGCCATTGATGTGCCAAAGGCGGCGATTTGAGGCTCAGACCCACGGCTGCACAGCCCGCTGAAAACAGGTTATAGTGCGGGAAAATGTTTAGCGGAGTCGCACCATGAATGTGTCTGAAATCAAAAACAAGGATCGGGTGATCAACGAGCTGCTGCTGTTTATCCGCAAGGTGCTGGTCGAGCCCGATATCAACACCAAGGCGCTGGATATAGCCCGCAAGCACATCAACGAGAAAAACGCCGATGTGCTGATCGCCGACGAGCTGTCATCCACCACCAACGTGAAAATTCCGGTTGAGCACAGCGATGCCGACAAGCTGTTCCTCAAGCTGCTGCGCGATGTCGTGCGCGACGAAAAGGCGCTGTATTAAGACATCAGGCGCAAGGTAAAGCAGGTTCAAGGGGCAAGGAGCGAAGCGAGTTTCGAGCATGTGCCCGGGATTTTCGAGGTGCTTAGCGCTTTCAGCCGTAAGCCGTAAGCTGTCAGCTTACGGCTGAAAGCGTGCTGTTTACCAATTACGATTCACCAATCACCAATCACCAATCACCAGAGACCTCGTTGGGCTGCCGCTCTCAGCCAGTCCGGGACGCCTCGATGGCGGCATCAACATCCTCGCATTCGCCGACATGCTGCAGTAGCCAGTGGCGGAACACTTCCACCCCGGGCTTGCGGCGCATGGGTTCCTCCGGCTCCAGCATGTAAAAGCGGGCGGTGGTGTTCAGCTCCACCGCCACGGGCCTGACCAGCAGGCCGCTTTTGAGGTAGTCCGTCACCAGCTGTTCCCAGCCCAGCGCGATTCCCTGGCCGTTCAGCGCGGCCTGCACCAGCATGGGGTAGTTGTTCAGATTCAGCCGTCGGCGTGGCTCCTGGGGCGGCAGTCCGGCGGAGCTGAACCACTGACTCCAGTTAAGCCAGTCCTCCGCCGAGTCCAGCCAGAGCTGGGTCGTACTCAGAATATCCTCCGGTTCGCCTTCACCCGTCTCTGACGCACTGTGTCGTGCCAGGAAGGCCGGGCTGCATACCGGAAACACGCGTTCTTTGAACAGTGGCGTCGCCTGCAGCCCCGTTGGCGGCGTGCGGCAATAGAACAACGCCACATCAAACTCGGAGTTGCGCAGGCCCTGCAGGGAATCGGTGGCCAGAATGCGCACATCGATATCGGGGTGCAGGTCCTGGAATTCCGGCAGGCGCGGCAGCAGCCAGAGCGACGCCATGGCATTGGAGGTGACGACCGTCAGCTGCTGGTTGCCCTGCCACTGGACGATGGCGCCGGTGGCGCTGGAAATCAGCAGCAAGGACTGTTGCACGCTGTCGTAGTATTCGGCGCCGGTCTGGGTCAGGGTCAGCTGGCGCTTGTCGCGTACAAAGAGCCCGCGACCCAGGTATTCCTCCAGGTGGCGTATCTGGCGGCTGATCGCGCCCTGGGTCACGCTGAGTTCAATCGCGGCCTGGGTAAAGCTCAGGTGGCGTGCGGCGGATTCAAACGCCACCAGGCTGTTCAGCGGTGGCAGGGGTTTTATTTTCAACCAGGCGTCTCCAGTTTTTATTATCCGGGCGGACATGAAAGGTTGTCTGTTGAGTCCGCCGGGTCGGCAGCGGGCGCTTTGCCCTGATGCGGGCAGTGTAGCAGCCTCGTCCTCTCGAACCCCGGCCGGATTATACCCGCGAAAAACAAAAACACCGGCCTTGGCGCGGGGCCAGGGCCGGTGTTTTAAGTCACCCGGGGTTAGCGTTCGCCGCTGGCGCGCAGCATTGCGGGCTGGACTGCGCCGCTATCGGACGCTTCGCCGTCCTGGTGGCCGTGGGGCACGGCGCGGGGCTTGCCGCCGCGCTGCGGTCCCGCCGGGGCGGGAGCCAGGCCTGCCTCGGCCCGCAGCGCCTTCATCAGGCTGATGGACATCAGCAGGGTCAGCACCGCGATGGGCAGGCCGGCGACGATGGAGGCGGTCTGCACCGCTTTCAGACCGCCGGCATAGAGCAGGCCGCCGGCGATAAAGGCCTGCATGGCGCCCCAGATGATGCGCAGCCGCAGCGGCGGCTCCATGCTGCCCCTTGTACTGAGGGTACAGAGCACCAGGGTGCCCGAGTCCGCCGAGGTAATGAAGTAGGTCGCCAGCAACAGTGTTACCAGTACCATCAGTCCCTGCCCCAGGCTGCCGGAATCCAGCTTCTCGAACAGGGTGAAGATTGCCGAGGTGGTTTCGGCCTTGGTTGCCAGCAGAATCTCGCCGCCCTTGAAGTCGGCCGCCTCGCCTGTCAGTGTGCCGGCCTCAACCAGTTCCTGGTGGGCAACGCGGTCCTGCTGCTCCATTTTGAGCGCCGAGCCGCCGAATACCGACATCCAGATAAAGGTGACCAGGGTCGGCACCAGCAGGGCGCCGACGATCAGCTCGCGGATGGTGCGGCCACGGGATATGCGGGCAATGAACATGCCGACAAAGGGCGACCAGGTCATCCACCAGGGCCAGTAAAAGGCGGTCCACCAGTTCTGCCAGCCGGAATCCGCCTGGGCATCGCTCCAGGTGCTCAGGGTGATCAGGTTGCTGGCGTAATCACCGGTGCTTTCGATCAGGGTATGCAGAATGTAGCGGGTGGGGCCGATCAGCAGCACGGCGATCACCAGCAGGATCGACAGCAGCATGTTCCATTCCGACAGCAGGCGGATGCCGCGGCCAACCCCCGACACGACCGACAGGACCGCCAGGAAGCTGATCAAGGCAATCATGATCAGCTGGTTGCCGATACTGATTTCCATGCCAAAGACGTTGTTGAGACCGGTATTCATCTGGATCACGCCAAGCCCCAGGGACTGGGACACGCCAAAGGCCGTGATCGCCACGGTGAGGATATCCACCGTATGGCCGATGGGGCCATAGATGCGATCACCGATCAGCGGGTAGAGCACCGAACGCATGGTCAGGGGCAGGCCCTTGCGGTAGGCAAAGTAGGCCATCACCAGTGCCACGATAATAAAGATGGCCCAGGGGTGCAGGCCCCAGTGGAAGAAGGTGATGCGCATGGCGGTGGCGGCGGCTTCATCGCTGAGGCCCGCTGCGGCAAAGGGGTTGCCGGCGTAGTGCCACATGGGTTCGGCGACGGACCAGAAAATCAGGCCGATGCCCATGCCGCCACTGAACAGCATGGCCAGCCAGGAGCGGTAGCTGAACTCGGGGCGCTCGTCGTCCCGGCCAAGGCGAACATGGCCATGGCGGCTGAACATCAGGTAGATCAGCAGTACGAGTACGCCGGTGACGACGCTCAGATAGAACCACTTGAAATTGTTGAGAATATTGTCGGAAATCTGCTGGAAGAAGGCGCCAGCAGCTTCGGCCTGCAGGCCGCAGAAAATGACGAAACCAATGACCACTATCATGGAGATGACAGTGACGATCGGGTCCACGCCTCGAACAAGCCCGTTGTCGGATCTCATCGCGTTGTCCACCTTGCTTATTATATGAAGTCCTGACCGCAGGCGCGTGAGCCGAGCCTGATGCGGGCAGTGCGGGGTGCTGTCGAGTTACAGCTGCGAACCGGAATTCGCGATGGCGCCATATTGTGCAAAACCTTGATCCAGATCAAACGACTTTTTGACCACCAGGTAATGAGTTTTTGTAATGGGACTGTGAGATTCGCTGAGGCAGTGGCACAGCATTGCCGCCACATTGGATGCCGTGCCCGGAGTCGATTCAACATCTTGCCTCGCACTGGGGGTATGCAATAGCGGCAGTCAGGCCAGCGTAACCGCCGGGCGCAAGCGCCGGGCCTGCACCTTTGCATTACTATTGGTCATGTTCGGCTGGGCCCGGCCAGCAGCGTCGGCGCTTGCGCACTCGCGTCAAGCCTCTATCCAGGCGATGGCCGCGGCCCGCTCAGCAGCTGAATACAGGTCAGGAGCCGGGCTTTTTCAGCTAATCCCCTGTGCTTTGCAGGGAATTTCCTCCGCAAACTCAGTGACTTGCAGTCTTGTGAGTTTTTGTCATGACCCTGGGGCTGAAAAGTCGTTTGTCCGGGGGATTTCGCTTTGCGTACTATGCGCTCAAACAGCATATCGACGGTGACACTGCCTAGGGCGTGGGGCCGCCGGTCTATAAGAGAAACCAGCAGCCTTCCCAAGTGCAGGCCCTGTGTGGAGAGAAGCGCGATGACAACCAAGTCCCAGATGATTCCGATGGCCACCCTGGACGCAGTACGCAAGCCGATAGCTGACGCCTCCGGCATGCCCAATGCGGTCTATGACGATCCGGCCTTCTTTGAGTTTGAACGTGACGAAGTCCTGGGCAAGACCTGGGCTGCCATCGGTTACACCAGCGACCTGCCGCGCAACGGTTTTGCCAAGCCGGTTGACTTCATGGGCCTGCCGCTGGCGATCATGCGCAACCGGGATGGCGAGTACAACGTTTTCCACAACGTCTGCAGCCACCGCGGCATGATTCTGCTGAGCGAAGAAACCGAAGTTGAAGGCATGGTGCGCTGCCCGTACCACTCCTGGACCTACGACCTGAACGGCAACCTCAAGGGCACGCCGCATATCGGTGGCGTTGGTGTTCACAAGGCCGAGGGCTTTGTCTGCGAGAAGCATGGCCTGCGCAGCGTGCGTTCCCACGTCTGGATGGGCATGGTGTTTATCAACCTGTCCGGCGAAGCCGAAGACTTTGACAGCTTTATTGCCCCGCTGACCCAGCGCTGGAGCGAGTTCTGCGGCAAGGATGGCTGGAACAACCTGCATATCGCCCAGACCGGCAGCCAGATGCAGCTCGAAGTGAACTGCAACTACAAGCTGGCAATCGAGAACTACTGCGAAGCCTACCACCTGCCCTGGGTACACCCGAGCCTGAACACCTATTCGCCGCTGGACCAGCACTACAACCTGGTCGTCAGCGAAGGCATGTCCGGTCAGGGCAGCTATACCTACAACCTGTCCGACGTGGCCGGCACTCATCTGCCGCGCTTCGCCGACTGGCCGCAGGACAAGCTGCGCCAGGCGGAATACGTCTCCCTGTACCCCAACGTGCTGCTGGGTATCCAGGCTGACCACTTCTTCACCATTATTCTGGAGCCCCGTGCCCACAACCGCACGCTGGAAAACCTGCGCCTGTTCTACGTGGGCGAAGAAGCCTGCGGCGATGAGTACTCCGCCTGCCGCCAGGCGGTACTTGAAGCCTGGAAAGTGGTCTTCGGCGAAGACGTCTTCGCGGTTGAAGGCATGCAGGCCGGCCGCAAGTCCCCGGGCTACGCCGGTGGCGTTTTCTCGCCGGTACTGGACGGGCCGACCCATCATTTCCACACCTGGGTCGCCAACAAGTACAGCGAATCCGCCCAGGGCTGATTCTACCCTCGAGCACCTGAAGCCGGTCGCCGGGTTGTGAAACCTGTGCGGCTGGCCTCATTCCTGGATCAGCAGGTTTTGGGCTGGCGCCCGACTCCTGCCAATGCGAACCCTTGAAAATAAAGGGATTTCATAAATTCCGCCCCGCTTTCAAGGGCGACAGTCAGGCCGGCGCTCCCGCCGCCTGACTGCCTTTACAAGAAGGTAGCTTCCCATGCTGAATCCCACATCCAACCATTGGCTCAACTTCATTGCCGGCGACTGGGTCGATAGCGACAGCGTCATAGAGGTGCGCGACCCGTCCACCAACGAGGTGTTTGCCACCATCGCCAGCGCGACCCTGGGTGATGCCGAACGTGCCATTGCCGCCGCCCGCGAGTGCGTGCGCGAAGGCCGGCTGACCCGCCAGCGCCCGGCCCAGCGTGCCGAACTCATGTACCGCATAGGCGCCGAGATTCGTGCCATGGTCGACGATGCCGCTATCCTGGCCTCGCGCGAGAACGGCAAGTCGATCAATGACGCCCGGGATGAAGTCAGCGAAGCGGCACGTTATTTCGAGTACTACGCCGGCATGGCGGACAAGATCGAAGGCAAGTCCATTCCGCTGGGTGAAGACTACGTCGATTTCACCAGTTACGAACCCCAGGGCATCTCGGTGCAGATCGTGCCCTGGAATTTCCCGGTGTCCATCTGCGCCCGTTCCCTGGCGCCGGCACTGGCGGCCGGCAATGCCGTGATCGTCAAGTCCCCCGAGCTGTCACCGCTGGCCATCACCGTGCTGGCGACGGCCTGTGAGCGCGCAGGCCTCCCCAAGGGAGCGCTGAGCCTGCTGGCCGGCCCCGGCCGTGAAATCGGTGCCGCCCTGGTGGCGCACCGGGAAACCAACCAGATCGTCTTTACCGGCTCGGTGCCGACCGGGCGCGCCATTATGCGCTCGGCTGCTGAAAACGCCGTGCCCTGCGTAATGGAGCTGGGTGGCAAGTCCGCGGCGGTGGTCTTCCCGGATGCCGATCTCGATCAGCTGGTCAGCAGCGTGCGCTGGGGCATTTTCTTCAATGCCGGCCAGGTCTGCTCGGCGATGTCCCGCCTGCTGGTGCACCGCGATGTCTACGACGAAGTCGTGGCCCGTGTGGCAGAACTGGCGGGCAGCCTGAGCATCGGTGCCGGCAAGGACAACCCCGACATGACCCCCGTGGTGTCCATGGGACAGCGTGATGGCATCCTGGAAATCTGCCAGCAGGCCATCGAAGACGGTGCCCGTCTGGTCTGTGGTGGTGGCGCGGCCGACGGCCTGCCCGGTGCCTTCGTGCAGCCGACGGTGTTTGCCGACGTGACCACGGACATGCGCCTGTTTGGCGACGAAGTCTTCGGCCCGGTGGTGGCGATCACGCCGTTCGATAGCGAAGAACAGGCCTATGAGCTGGCCAACAATACCGATTACGGCCTGGTTGCCGGGGTCTTCACCCAGGATATCAGCCGTGCCCTGCGGGCTTCCCGCGCGCTGGACGCCGGCCAGGTGTTCGTCAATGAGTGGTTTGCCGGCGGTATAGAGACGCCCTTCGGTGGCAATGGGCTGTCCGGTTACGGCCGGGAAAAGGGCCAGGAAGCCCTGTACAGCTATGTACGTACCAAGAACGTGGCGATTCGCGTCGCCCGTTAATAATAAAAGGCCCTGCCGGCTGCGGCGTACTGCGACCGGGCACGGCAGGAGCCCGACCCCTGGCCTGTTAATGGCTGCGGGCGCACAAGAGGACTGAAACATGAAAAAGTGGTTGTGCATCATCTGCGGACTGATCTATGACGAAGCCAAGGGCTGGCCGTCAGACGGCATCGTTGCCGGTACCCGCTGGGAAGACGTACCCGAAGACTGGATCTGCCCGGATTGCGGTGTCGGCAAGGCGGATTTCGAGATGATCGAAATTACGGCGGACGTGAAACCGGTTGATGCGGTTGCCGCGGCAGTGATCAGCAACGAGCCGCCGGTCGTGATCATCGGCAGCGGCTACGCCGGTTACGGCATGGCTGAGGCGCTGCGCCAGCGCAGCCCCGAGAAACCGATCGTGCTGTTCACCGCCGATGATGGCCACCACTACTCCAAGCCTGCGCTGTCCAATGCGCTGGCGCGGGAGAAATCCGCCGCGGACCTGGTCAGCGAAACACCGCTGCAGATCGAGGCGCGGCTGAATATCCGCATCTATAGCCGCTGCCGCGTGCAGAGTATCGATGTGCACAAACACCTGCTGCAAACCGATATCGGTGAGCTGCAGTACAGCAAGCTGGTGCTGGCCCTGGGGGCCGAGCCTATCCGCCTGCCGATTTCCGGCAGCGGTGCCGCGGACGTGCTGAGCGTTAACGACCTGCAGGATTACCGCCTGATGCGGGATCGCCTGGACGGCTGCAAGCGCGTCACCATCATCGGCAACGGCCTGATCGGTTGCGAGTTTGCCAATGACCTGGCTGGAGCGGGCTACGCCGTCGATGTGGTGGGCCTCACCGCCTGGCCAATGGATCGGCTGATGCCCCGCGAACTGGGTGATGCCTTGCAGCACAAGCTGTCTGAGCAGGGCGTCAGCTGGTACCTGGAAAACACCGTTGAGCGTATTGAGCGCGAGGCTGACGGCTACCGTCTGCACCTGCGTGACGGTACTGAGCTGGCATCCGACCTGGTGATCTCGGCAGTGGGCCTGCGTCCGCGCATGGCACTGGCAGAGGCGGCCGGCATCAAGGTGAACCGCGGTATCGTCATCAATGGCGGCATGCGCACCAGTGGCCAGGACATCTTTGCCCTGGGTGACTGTGCCGAAATCAATGGTCAGCTGCTGCCCTATATCGCGCCGATCAATTACGGCATGCGGGCGCTGGCCGATACCCTGCTGGGGCGTCCGACCATGGCGCAGTACCCGCTGATGCCGGTGATCGTCAAGACACCCGCCCTGCCCCTGACGCTGTTGCCGCCGGCGGCTGATGTTGAGGGTGAATGGCAGGTGGAATCGCTGGAGAACGGCCTGCGTGCCTTCTTTGTCGAGGCCTGCGGCACCCTGCGCGGTTTCGTACTGGCCGGTGACCTGACATCCGAACGCCAGCAGTGGCTGGATCGCTGTGGCCAGGTGCTGGCAAGGTCCGTCGCCTGATCGGTGTTTGAGCAATGTCTAACGGGTACGCAGCGGCTGCGATGGCAGCCAACTGCGTGCCCGCAAACGCGTCGTAAGTAGTCCTTTGCCCGCCCTGTGCGGGCTTTTTTTGTGGTGCTCGACAGGATTTGGTGGCGCCGCTCAGTCCTGCAGGCGCGGATCGATCTGGGTCAGTTCCACCGGCACCTGGTGCCGGTAGTGCTGGTAGCGGTTGAGGCGTTTTTCCAGCAGTCTGAAGGCGCCGATAAAGACACCGCTGATCAGCAGGTAGATTACGCCGGCGGCGAGAAAGATTTCCAGCGGCGTATAGGTGCGGGCGATGATGGTGCGGGCCATGCCGGTAAGGTCCAGCAGGGTAATGGTGGAGGCCAGCGAGCTGCCCTTGAGCATCAGGATCAGCTCGTTGCCGTAAGCGGGCAGCACGATGCCGAAGGCCCGTGGCAGCACGATGCGACGCACCTGCAGCGGCTTGCTCATGCCCAGCGCCTCGGCGGCCTCGATCTCGCCCCTGGGAATGGCCTGGATGGCACCGCGAATCAGTTCGGCGCTGTAGGCGGCGGTATTCAGCGAGAAAGCAATGATGGCGCACCAGTACGGCTGTTTCAGAATGTCCCAGAACATCGACTGCTTGACGGCCTCAAACTGCGAGGCGCCGTAGTAGATCAGGAATATCTGTACCAGCAGCGGCGTGCCGCGGAAAAAGAAAATGTAGGCAAACGGAAAGGCCCGTATCCAGGGGCTGCTCGATACCCGCATCAGCGCCAGTGGCAGGGCGATGGCAATGCCGATGATGCCGGAAATGGCCACCAGCTCCAGCGTCAGCCAGGTGCCTTCCAGCAGTCTGGGCAGGTATTTGAGAATGACGCTCCAGTCCCAGTTCATTGACAGGCCTCGGTTGTGTTCTGTGCGCGGGGGCGTCCGGCGTCAAGGTGCAAAGCTGGCTGCATCATGCACGTGCTCCGCGGGACACGGGATTGCTGGCCCGCTCCATCAGCATGGTGGCGGCGGTCGCGATGGCGGTGAGGCCCAGGTAAATGAAGGCCGCGGCCATGTAGAAGGTAAAGGGCTCCTTGGTCGAGCCGGAGGCCACGTAAGCCTGGCGCATCAGCTCGTCAAGGCCGACGACCGAGACCAGCGCGGTGTCCTTGAGCAGCACCTGGAACAGGTTGCCAAGGCCCGGCAGAGCGAGGCGCCAGACCTGGGGCAGGATAATGCGAAAGAAGGTCTGCGTACGGCTCATGCCCAGGGCTTCGGCCGATTCCCACTGCCCTTTGGGCAGTTCCATCAGGGCGGCACGAAAGACCTCGGTGGCATAGGCGCCAAAGGCGATGGACAGCGCCGCCACGCCGGCAGCGAAAGCGCTGATCTCGATATAGTCGGTGTAGCCGAAGAAGCTCGCCAGCCACATCAGCAGCATGGAGCCGCCAAAGTAGATGCTCAGCACCAGCAGCAGCTCCGGGATACCCCGGATCAGGGTGGTATAGAGGGTGCCAAGCAGGCGCAGCAGGCGAAAGCCGGACAGTTTTGCTGCGGCTCCCACCAGGCCAAACAGCAAGCCGAAGGCCAGGCTCGTGAGGGCCAGCTTCAATGTCACCCAGGCGCCGGAAAGCAGCAAATGACCGAAACCCTGAAGATCCATTAGTGAAGCGTCCTGTGGCAGAAGGGAATGCAGGTACGGCGCTCAGTGAGCGCCGTACCGCGGCAGATCAATAGATCGAGAACGGGAAGTACCTGGCGTTGATCTTCTCGTAGGTGCCATTTTCGACGATGGCCTTGATCGCGGCGCTGAACTTGTCTTTCAGCGGATCGTTCTTGCGTACGGCGATACCGATCTTGTCGTCGATATCAATGTCCGCGCCCTTGAACTCGAAGCCCTGACCCTCATCGCTGCGCAGCCAGTCGTAGGCCGGGAACTTGTCGGACAGCAGGCCATCGAGACGACCGGCGGCCAGGTCGAGGTAGGCATTGTCCTGGGTGTCGTAGAGTTTCACTTCAACGGTATCGGCGAGATTGTCTTCCAGGTACAGGCCGGCGATGGTGGCCCGCTGGGCGCCAATCACCAGGCCCTTGAGGCTGTCCTTGTCGGTCTTGAAGTCACTGTCCTTGGCGGCGGCAAAGGCCAGCACGTTGGAATAGTAGCGTTCGCTGAAGTCCACCACCCGCAGGCGCTCTTCGGTAATGGACATGGAGGCGATGATCGCATCGTACTTGCGTGTCAGCAGGCCGGGGATAATGCCGTCCCAGTCCTGTGCCACAAGCTCGCAGTCGGCCTGCATTTCGGCGCACAGGGCATTGGCGATGTCGACGTCGAAGCCCTGGAGTTCGCCATTGGCATCAATCAGGTTGAAGGGCGCGTAGGCGCCTTCGGTAGCGATGCGGATTTTGTCGGCCTGGGCGGTGCTGGCCGTCAGGGCGGTGCTGGCGACAAGACCAAGGGTAAGGATGAGTTTGCGCAGCTTCATACGGGTCATTTCTCTTGCTGGTGTGTTTTCTTATTGTAGGCCGCTATATCGGCCCCGGTGTCAGGACAGGTGGCTCGACATGAAATCCCGCACCCGTTCGGATTTGGGGTTGTCGAAGACCTGTTCCGGTGAGCCAATTTCCTCGATCTGTCCCTGGTGCAGGAAGACCACCTGGCTGGAGACGTCGCGGGCAAAACGCATTTCGTGGGTGACGATCAGCATGGTTCTGCCTTCCTCCGCCAGGGAGCGCATCACGCTGAGGACTTCGTTGACGAGTTCCGGATCGAGCGCCGAGGTGGGCTCATCGAACAGCAATACCTGCGGGTCCATGGCCAGGGCACGGGCAATGGCAATGCGCTGCTGCTGGCCACCGGACAGGTTGCCGGGGTAGGCGTTGCGCTTGTCCGCCAGGCCCACGCGCGCCAGCAGCTCTTCGGCACGGGCGACAGCCTGGCTGCGGGGCTGCTTGAGCACGCGCATGGGGGCTTCGATGATGTTGTCCAGGATGGTCTTGTGGGGCCAGAGGTTGAAACTCTGGAATACGAAGCCGATGCGTGAGCGCATGGCTTCGAGCTGGGCGCGGCTGGCGGCGCCGAGGTAGCCGTCCTTGCCGGGCTTGAGCGCCAGTTCTTCGCCGGCGACGATAATGCGCCCGGCATTGGGGCGCTCCAGCAGGTTGATGCAGCGCAGCAGTGTACTCTTGCCGGAGCCGCTGGAGCCCAGAATCGAGATGACATCGCCATCATTGGCCTTGAGCGAGATGCCCTTGATGACCTGCAGGTCGTCGTAGGACTTGTGTATGTCGACCAGTTCAAGTGCCGTCTGAGCTTGGGACATCTGGTAGATTCCGTTATCGCCTGATTGATGGTGGGTGCAGACAGGATCTCTGTGTGACCACCCCGGTGATGTGTCCGCTTGCGCACACAACACGCATGATGCCCGACTTGTTGCGAGCAGGAAAGGGGCGCTATTGTCCGCAAATATCGGCAAAAGGCAAATTTAACAGCGGCAGTGACGGTAAATAACTGACCAGTCGAACAGGAAATATCGCAGTGGCGGCCTTTGCAGGCAGCGCCGGCGCGGGAGGCAGGCGCGCTGTGGGGCGCCGCCCGGACGAATCCGGCGGCGCGGCGAGTAGGCGGGCAGGCGCTAGCTGGCGTAGTCGTTCAGCAGTTGCTGCTGGGCGCTGAAGGGCTCTTCGTCTTCGGCCGGCTGGCTGAGCGTATAGCTGCCATCCGACGCCAGGACCCAGCTGTGGGTGTTGTCGCGCAGGTAGTAGTCGAGCTCGCGCTTGATACGCTCGGCATGCTTGCCCGAGAGCTGGAAGCCGGTCTCGACCCGGTGCAGCATGTTGCGTTCCATCCAGTCGGCACTGGCACAGAAGACGTCAGGCTTGTGGTCGGCATTCTCGAAGTAGTACACCCGGGTATGCTCCAGGAAGCGCCCGACAATGGAGACAACGCGGATGTTGTCGGAAATGCCCTCGATGCCCGGGCGCAGCCGGCAGGTGCCGCGGATGATCAGGTCGACCTGAACGCCGGCCTGGGAGGCTTCGTACAGGCTGCGGATCAACCTGGGTTCGGTCAGGCCGTTGACCTTGACGATAATGCGCGCGGGTTTGCCGGCACGGGCATTCTTGGCTTCGCGCTGGATCATTTCCAGCATCTTGGCGTGCAGCGTGAAGGGCGCGTTATAGAGCTTTTTCAGGCGTTGTATCTTGCCCATGCCGGTGAGCTGCTGGAAGACCTTGTGAACGTCCTCGCCCATCTCCTGGTCGGCGGTCATGAAGCTGTAGTCGGTATAGAGGCGCGCGGTGCCGGAATGGTAATTGCCGGTACCCAGGTGGCAGTAGCGCACCAGCCGGGTGCCTTCCTGGCGCACAATCAGCATCAGCTTGGCATGGCACTTGTATCCCACCACTCCGTACACCACCAGGCAGCCCGCTTCCTGCAGGCGGCTGGCCAGGTTGAGGTTGCTCTCCTCGTCGAAGCGCGCGCGCAGCTCGATCACCACCGTGACTTCCTTGCCGTTGCGGGCCGCCTCCACCAGGGCGTTGACGATGTCGGACTTGACGCCCGTGCGGTACAGCGTCTGCTTGATGGCCAGTACCTTGGGGTCCTTGGCGGCCTGGCGCAGCAGGTCCACCACCGGCGAGAAGGACTGCCAGGGATGCAGCAGCAGCTGCTCACTGGCGCTCAGGCTCTCGAACACGGTTTTCTCGTCCTTGAGCTTGTTGGGTATGCCGGGGGAAAAGGGCTTCCAGCGCAGGTCCGCACGTTCCACCAGGTCGCGCACCGCCATCAGGCGGGTCAGGTTGACCGGCCCATCGACGCGGTAGACCTGGCTGTCGCTGATGGTAAATTCCTGCTGCAGAAAGTGGATATATTGCTCTGGTGTGCGGTTGTCGATTTCGAGCCGCACCGCATCGCCGTATTTGCGCGAGTGCAGCTCCCCCTTGAGGGTGCGGGCCAGGTCCTCGATTTCCTCGAAGTCGAAGGTCAAATCCGCGTTGCGGGTGATGCGAAACTGATAGCAGCCCTCGATCTTCATGCCCGGGAACAGGTCTTCGGCGAACTCGTGAATCATCGACGACAGGAAAATCAGGTTGTCGCCGCCCTCGCACAGCTCGTCCGGCAGGCGTACCAGGCGTGGCAGGGAACGCGGCGCCGGGATAATGGCCAGGCCGGTTTCACGGCCAAAGGCATCCTTGCCGTCGAGCTGAACAATGAAGTTGAGGCTCTTGTTGACCAGGCGCGGGAAGGGATGGGAGGGGTCGAGCCCGATGGGGCTGATCACCGGCACCACGTTCTGTTCGAACCATTCCTTGACCCAGGCCCGCTGTGCCTTGTTCCAGTCGCCGCGGCGCACGAAACGGATGCCCTGCTGGGCCATCTCGGGAAAAATGGTCTCGTTGAGGATCTTGTACTGGCGCGTCACGTTGATCTCGCAGATCTCGCTGATGCGCTCGAGCATCTTCTGCGGGTGCATGGCATCGGGGCCCACGGCTTCACGGCCGTACTTGAGCTGGCGCAGCTGCTCGGCAACCCGTATCTCGAAGAACTCGTCCAGGTTGCTGGAGAAAATCAGCAGGAACATCAGCCGCTCGAGCAGTGGATAGCTCGGGTCCAGCGACTGTTCCAGCACGCGCACGTTGAACTGCAGGTGGCTGAGCTCCTGGTTGATATAAAGCTCCGGTGCCTTCAGGTCCAGCGGCGTCTGTTCCACCGGTTCGGTAATGGCGAGACTCTCGCGGCTTTCGAGCAGAGCCAGCGCCGCCTCGGCCGCTTCAATTTCGGCCTGATCGAGTACCGGCGCAGCGGCTGCATCGGCAGTCGCTTCCATCTGAGTGTTCATTCCCTGTGCTCCTCATAGTCGCAGGCCTGTGCCCCGGCGATACGCCGGCAAAGGCCGCTGTTATTCGTTAAGTGCCCGGGCGGCGCGCTTGGCGAAGTAGCTCAGCACGCCATCGGCACCGGCCCGCTTGAACGCCAGCAGGGATTCCAGCATTACGCTGCGCTCATCGAGCCAGCCGTTCTGAAATGCCGCCATGTGCATGGCGTACTCGCCGCTCACCTGATACACGAAGGTCGGTACCTGGAATTCGTCTTTGACCCTGCGCACGATATCGAGGTACGGCATGCCGGGCTTGACCATCACCATGTCGGCGCCCTCGGCCAGGTCCAGGGCGACTTCGTGCAGGGCTTCGTTGCTGTTGGCAGGGTCCATCTGGTAGCTGGACTTGTTGCTCTTGCCCAGGTTGCCTGCCGAGCCCACGGCATCGCGGAAAGGGCCGTAGTAGGCACTCGCATACTTGGCGGAGTAGGCCATGATGCGGGTGTTTGTGTGACTCTCGGCTTCCAGGATGTCGCGAATGGCGCCGATACGGCCGTCCATCATGTCGCTCGGTGCGACCACGTCGGCGCCGGCGGCTGCGTGGGACAGGGCCTGGCGCACCAGGGCTTCAACGGTGATGTCGTTCTGTACATAGCCCTGGGCATCGATGATGCCGTCCTGGCCGTGGGTGGTGAAGGGGTCCAGTGCCACATCGGTGATGACACCCAGGTCCGGGCAGGCATCCTTGATGGCGCGCACCGCACGCTGGGCCAGGCCATCCGGGTTCCAGGCTTCTTCCGCCCGTTCCGACTTGGCATCGGCAGGGGTGACGGGGAACAGCGCCATGGCGGGAATGCCCAGCGCCTGCACCTCCCGGGCATCCTTGACCAGGCGGTCGATGGTCATGCGTTCGATGCCGGGCATGGAGGCGATGGATTCGGTCTGGTCCTTGCCTTCAATCACAAATACCGGGTAGATCAGGTCGCTGGGTGTGAGCTGATTTTCACGCATCAGGTTCCGGGAAAAACTGTCAGCGCGCATGCGTCGCAGGCGGGTTTGCGGATAAATGCGCTGGCTGTCGTTGAATGCCACGGGGTAACCACCTCTCGTTAGATCGTTCATTAAACAGGGTTTGTATGACAGCCGTGCAACCGGTGCGCACCGAGGCGATATCCTGAGGCCGGCATGGAATGGCTTCAATGATACGCCGAGCGCCGGTTGGCGGGAACCGCACGCGGGCCACTGTTACTGCGCAGGCATCGGCTGCAAGGCAGCAGAGGCCGGCACTGTCGTGCGGCAATGGTGTCGCCACAATCGGCCGGAAGCCGCACGGGTACCTTTTATTTCCCAATGTATTCAAGTACTTTGGTGCAATGGCCAGACAATGATATGAAAAACAAGATGCTGTCACGAATTATTCCGTTACTGCTGGGGCTGTTGCTCAGCCTCCCGGCGCAGTCTCGTGTGCTGGTGCTGGGCCAGGTCAGTGAGCGTCCGGACAAGGATTACGAGCAATTGCGGCCCATGGTGGAACACGCCGCGGCGCAGCTCTCAAGCCTTGGCGTCAGCGGCGGCGACGTGCGGCTCTATCTGGAGTCCGGGGAGTTGGTGGCGGCGATGCGCCGCGGTGAGGTGGACTGGGTAACGGAAACCGCTTATACCGCCGCGCGCCTGGTACACGAGGCAGGCGCCCGACCGCTGTTGCGCAAGTGGAAACGGGGACAGCGGGACTATCAGGGCATTATCTATACCCGGGCGGACTCGCCGGTTCACGGCCTGAATGACCTGGCCGGCCAGACGATTGCCTTTGAAGATGCGGACTCCTTCAGCAGCTACTACCTGCCCCGTATGCTGCTGGAACAGCAGGGCCTTCAGCTGCGGCCCATGGAAAGCCTGCAACAGTCGGCCGAACCGGGCCTTGTCAGCTATATTTTCAGCCGCACCGAAGAAAATAATGCCCTCTGGGTACACAAGTCACTGTCCGCGGCCGGCGCGCTGAATAATAATGACTGGGATAATCCGACCAGGGTGCCACCGGGGTTACGCTCGGATTTGCGCATTATTTATCGCTCGGCCTCCTATCCTCGGGCGCTTGAACTGGTGTCCGCCGGGCTCGAGCCGGCGTTGGCTACAGCGCTGAGACACCTGTTGCTGAGCATGACCCCCGAGACATCCGCTGAGCTGCTGGCGCGCTACGAGCAGACGACAGGCTTTGAACCGATATTGCCGGATGACATGCAATTGCTGAATGACATCTACGAAAGTAGCCGCACATGGTAGCCCTGTTGCGGCGATCCATCGCCACCCGTTACGGCGCCATTCTGGTGCTGATAACCTTTGGTGTCAGCACTGCGCTGCTGGTGTTTTCACTCTATGTCCTGCAGGGGGTCTACAGCCGTATCAATGTCGCCGGGCAGGATGCGATCGAGACCAGTATCGTGCGCCAGGTCAGCCGCGATGCCCTGTTGCTGGGGGAAACCCTGGCCAACAGCCTGGTCGGCCCGGTGTACCGGCGCGATTTCAGTGAAATCCAGGATATCCTGGCGCAGCTCAAGCAGAGAACCGAGATCGGCTATATCTATATCTATGACGACAAACGGCGGATTCTGCATGACGGCAGCGCCGAACTGCGGGCCTATGACGAGCTGCTGAACGGCCAGGTGCCGGCGGGCCTGGGAAACCACTTTCGTCCCGGTGCCCGCCCGCTCGGCGAGTATCTGCATGTCGTCCACCCCATCGTATCGGGCAAAACCACCCTGGCTGCTGTGCGGTTTTCGATGTCCTACCGGGCGGCCCAGGCGGATATCGACAGCATGTCCGACCAGCTCGCCAACACTCTTGTCGGGCTGCGGCAGGAGGTCAAGCTGGTCCTGCTGCTGGGTTTCGTGGTGCTGGTACTGCTGACCCTGGCGCTGTCGGTGGCCGTCAGCCGGTGCCTGACCCGGCCATTGCAGGAGCTGGCAGCGCGCAGTCGCCGTTTTCGCGCCCATGATGACAGCGCCAGTTTCAGCCTGGAGCGTGACGATGAGGTTGGGGAGCTGGCCGAGGCGCTGGAGCAGATGCGCCTGCGGGTACAGAGCAGTCATGGTGAGGTGTCGCGGCTGGCCTACCATGACCCCCTCACCGGGCTGGCCAATCGGCGCCTGTTGCAGCAGGAACTCGAGCAGATGCTGCTCGGTGCGCAGGGCAGCGGTGAATCCCTGGCGATGATGTTTATTGACCTGGACCATTTCAAGCAGGTCAATGACGGTGCCGGGCACGATGTCGGCGATCAGGTACTGAAAGTGGTGGCGGCCCGCCTGGAGAAACTGGTGGTCGACGCCGCGCTCGATGGCCTGGTGGGATCGATCAAGCCCCTGATCGCCCGTCTGGGTGGGGATGAGTTTACCCTGGTGTTCCCACTCACTGATGCCGCCTGTACTGACAGCCTGGCCCGGCGTGTCAGCGAGGTCTTCGTGGAGCCCGTGAGCCTGGCAGGACAGCGTTTCAGTGTCTCGGCAAGCATCGGCATCACCCTTTACCCCGAGGATGGCGGCACGGCACAGGACATGATGCGTCACGCCGATATTGCGATGTATGCAGCCAAGCATGCCGGGCGGCACCAGTACTGTTTCTTTCGCCAGGACATGAAGGACCAGCTGCAGGATCACCTGATGGTGCTGCAGGGTATCGATCAGGCGATTGCCGAGTCACAGCTGTTTCTGGAGTACCAGCCGATTATCGACCTGCAGACCAACCAGGTCAGTGGTGGCGAAGCCCTGGTGCGCTGGAACCATCCACAGCACGGACTGATACCGCCGGGGCGCTTTATTCCCATCGTCGAAGATTCCGACCGTATCGAGGCGCTCACCCTCTGGGTCATGCGGTGCAGCTGCCGCGCACTGCGTCAGCAGATTCTGCCGCAGGCGCCGGATTTCAAGCTGTCGCTGAATGTGTCCGGTGTTGCGCTGCAGTCCGACCGGCTGCGCGATGGCATCCTCGAAATCCTGCTGCGCGAGAAGGTGCCGCCGCAGAACCTGCGTATCGAGATCACCGAAACCACCATGATGCGCAACGTCGAGAAGTGCGCCGAGACCCTGCGCCACTGGCAGCATGCGGGCCTTCGCGTGCTGATCGATGATTTTGGTACCGGCTACTCGTCGTTGAGCTACCTGACCACGCTGCCGATTGACGGCCTGAAAATCGATCGCAGCTTTATCAACAAGCAGCTGCCCGGCAGCTACTGCCCGGTGGTGGAGGCGATACTGGCGCTGTCCAAGTCGCTGGGCATTCAGTCCATTGCCGAGGGTGTCGAGACCGAGTATCAGCTGCAGTCGCTGCGGGAAATGAAGGCGACCCATGCCCAGGGCTACCTGCTGGGGCGGCCGATGGCGCTGGAAAAACTGCTGGAGCGTCTGGGGGAAATCGAGGTTGGCTAGCAGCCTTAAGCCCGGCAGGCTGCGAGCAGCCGTAAGCCGTAAGCCGTAAGCCGTAAGCCGTAAGCCGTAAGCCGTAAACCTTAACCCTTAACCCTTAACCCTTAAACCTTGAACCTTGAACCTTAAGCTGTGAGTGGCACCGGGCGGTGCCACTCACAGCAGAGTTGTTTTCAGAGTCGCACTTCGATACCGCGTTCGCGCATGTAGGCCTTGGCCTGGGGAATGCTGTATTCATTGAAGTGGAAGATGGATGCCGCCAGCACCGCATCGGCCTTGCCTTCGATGCAGCCTGCCACCAGGTGGTCCAGGTTGCCGACTCCGCCGGAGGCGATCACGGGCACATGCACCGCTTCGGAAATGGCCCGGGTTACACCCAGGTCGAAGCCGTTCTTGGTGCCGTCGCGATCCATGGACGTCAGCAGGATTTCACCGGCGCCGTACTCCACCATCTTGCGTGACCATTCCACGGCATCGAGCCCGGTGGGCTTGCGCCCGCCGTGGGTGAAAATCTCCCAGCGATCCGCTTCGCCCTGCAATGACACCTTCTTGGCATCAATGGCAACGACAATACACTGGGAGCCGAAGCGCTGCGCGGCTTCACGCACAAACTCGGGGTTGAATACCGCGGCGGTATTGATCGACACCTTGTCGGCACCGGCGTTGAGCATGCGGCGAATGTCGTCGCAGGTGCGGATGCCACCGCCGACGGTGAGCGGGATAAACACCTGGGACGCCATTTTTTCCACGGTCTGAACCATGGTGTCGCGGCCCTCGTGGCTGGCGGTGATATCCAGGAAGGTGATCTCGTCGGCGCCCTGCTCGTCATACTTGCGGGCAATCTCGACCGGATCGCCGGCATCGCGGATATCGAGAAACTGCACGCCTTTTACGACCCGGCCGTTTTCGACATCAAGGCAGGGAATGATACGTTTGGCCAGTGCCATGGCGGTACTTCCTTCAGTTGCCGAGTTGGTCGCAGAGCTGCTGGGCCTGGGCGACATCCAGGGTGCCTTCGTAGATGGCGCGCCCCGTGATGGCCCCTAGAATGCCCTGGTCCGCCACGGCGGCCAGTGCATGGATATCGTTGATATCGGTGACGCCACCGGAGGCGATCACCGGAATGCCGCACTCGCGCGCCAGTTCCGCCGTGGCCTCGACATTGACGCCCTGCATCATGCCGTCGCGGCTGATATCGGTGTAAACGATGGACGACACGCCGTCGTCACGAAAGCGCCTGGCCAGATCAATCGCCCGCACGCTGGACACTTCGGCCCAGCCGTCGGTGGCCACCAGGCCGTCCTGGGCGTCGATGCCAACGATGATGTGGCCCGGGAAGCGCTTGCACATCTCGGTCACGAACTCGGGTTCCTTCACCGCCTTGGTGCCGATGATGACGTAGTCGACGCCGGCTGCCAGGTAGGCTTCGATGGTTTCGGCGCTGCGAATGCCGCCACCGATCTGGATCGGCAGGTCCGGGTAGGCCCTGGCGATGGCACTGACGATTTCGCCATTGACCGGCGTGCCGGCGAAGGCGCCGTTCAGGTCCACCAGGTGCAGCCTGCGGCAACCGGCGTCGACCCACTTGGCCGCCATTTCGACCGGGTTGTCGGAGAAGACGGTGGAGTCATCCATCCGGCCCTGACGCAGGCGCACGCATTTACCGTCTTTCAGATCAATCGCAGGAATAATAAGCATAATGGTCTCGCTGATCGTTTGATGCCGGCAATGACCGCTGCTTCAGGGGCCATCACCGCCGTTCAGAGTGGGGTGGGCTACAGGGTGCCGTCCCAATTCAGGAAATTCTTCAGCAGCTGCAGCCCGGCCTTCTGGCTCTTTTCGGGATGGAACTGGGTGGCGAACACGTTCTCGTGCTGCAGGGCGACATCGAAGCTTGTGCCGTATTCGCAGGTCGCGGCCACCTGAGCGCGCTGGCCCAGCTGCACGTGGTAACTGTGCACGAAGTAAAAGCGGCTGCCGTTGTCGATCTCGGCCCAGAGCGGGTGGTCTGTGGTCTGCTCGACGCTGTTCCAGCCCATGTGGGGCACCTTGAGCTTTTCGCCGGCCGCATCGCGCAGATCATTGCCGAAAAAGCGCACATCGCCCTCGAACTGGCCGAGGCAGTCGACGCCGCCGTTTTCCTGCGAATGCTGCATCAGGGCCTGGTAGCCGACACAGATGCCCAGGAAGGGCTTGCCCGAGGCGATGGCTTCTGCCACTTCGCGATCGACGCCCAGGCGGCGGATTTCCGCCATGCAGTCGCGAATCGCGCCCACGCCGGGCAGCAGCACCCGGTCGGCACTGCGCACCTGCTCGGGATCGGCGGTTACCCGCACCTCGACACCCGGCTGCACGAATTCCAGCGCCTTGGCAACGGAGTGCAAATTGCCCATGCCGTAGTCAATGACTGCAATGCTACCGGCCATTAGTGGCTCCCCCGGGGAAGGCTGATGGGCTGCATCGCGTACAGGCTGTAATGGATGACTGCAATGCTCGACATTTACAGGCTTCCCTTGGTCGAGGGCACGCTGTTGGCGGCGCGTTCATCGATCTGCAGCGCAAAGCGCACCGCGCGGCCGAATGCCTTGAAGATGGTTTCGGCCTGGTGATGGGCGTTGAAGCCTTTCAGGTTATCGATATGCAGGGTGACGCCGGCGTGATTGACGAAGCCCTGGAAAAACTCCCAGAACAGCTGGGTGTCGAGCCGGCCAATGGACGCACGGGTGAACTCGACGTCCATGTGCAGACCCGGGCGGCCGGAAAAGTCGATGGTCACGCGGGACAGGGCTTCATCCAGCGGCACATAGGCGTGGCCGTAGCGCATGATGCCTTTCTTGTCGCCCACGGCCTTGGCCACCGCCTGCCCCAGGGTGATGCCGATATCTTCCACCGTGTGGTGATCATCGATATGGATATCGCCGACACAGTGAATCTCCAGATCCAGCAGGCCATGGCGGGCGATCTGGTCGAGCATGTGTTCGAGGAACGGAACCCCGGTATCAGCATTCAGTTTGCCACTGCCGTCGAGATTGACCGAGACGGTAATTTTCGTCTCCAGTGTATTGCGGGTGACCGTGGCGGTACGCTCTGCCATGGGGGGCTCCAGATAGCTTGATCAAGGCGGCGATTATACAACTAAGTCCGGGGCGGCGCACGACCCGGCTCGGCGGAAGATTCTGGTATCCTTCAGCAGGCCGGCGAGGCAAACCCTGGCGCGCTAAAACGTTGCTTCCTGACGGGATCCTATTATGCTGGCGCACTGACGATATGAATGGAGGCAGCCATGAAAGGCTTGACGAAACTGTTACTGGGCCTGGTGGCCCTGGTAGTCATCCTGATTGCGAGTGCAGGGATTCTACTGGGTGTTTTCTTTGAACCCAATGATTACAAGTCCGATATCGAAGCGCTGGCACTGGAAAAGGCCGGGCTGGAACTGAGTATCGACGGCGACATCGGCTGGTCGGTGTTTCCGTGGCTGGGGCTGCAGATCGGCCAGGTCAAGCTGCAGTACCCGCAGCAGCCGGCCCTGGCGAGCCTGGAACAGGCCCAGGTCTCGGTGAAACTGTTGCCGCTGCTGTCCAGCAAGGTCGAGATGAGCAGCATCACCGTCGACGGGCTGGACCTTAACCTGGTGCAGGCGGCTGACGGCAGCAACAACTGGAGCCTGCCGGGCGCCGAGCCGGAGACCGCCGGTGCCGACACCGCCGACACCGCCGACACCGCCGACAGCGCTACCGATGCCGGCGCGGCCGTGGCGCTGGATATCGAAAGCATTGCCGTGACCAATGGCCGTATCGGCTATGCCGATCTCAAGGCCGACAGCCGCGTGCAGCTGCAGGACCTGGCGCTGACCTCCGGTCGTATCCGGCAGGGCGAGTACTTCCCGCTCGACCTGAGCTTCAGGCTGGACCAGTCCGCCGGTGAGGCGGCAGCACTGAGTGCCGCTACGACGCTCAAGGCCGAGGTCCAGCTCGATCCCAAGACGCAGCAGTACCGCCTGCGCGGCCTGGACAGCAGCGTGCAGCTGCAGCTGGCGGCCCTGGGCGAGAAACCGCTGGAATTGAAACTCAGCGGTGATGTAGCCGCCGACCTGGTGGCCCAGCTGGCCCGTATCGACAACCTCAACCTCAGCCTCGCCGGCCTGAGTGCCAGCGGTTCGCTGTCCGTGCAGGATTTCGCCGAGCCGGCACTGGGTGGCGAGCTGAAGCTGGCAGCGTTCAATCCGCGCAGCCTGCTTGAGCAGCTCGGCCAGCCCCTGCCCGCCATGGCGGATGAAACCGCGCTGACCCAGCTCTCGCTGAGTGCGGTACTGGGCGGCTCGGCCAGCCAACTGAGCCTCAAGCCGCTGACCCTGACGCTGGATGACACCCATTTCAATGGCGCCCTGGCCTACGGCCTGTCCGATGGTGCCATCAGCCTGGATCTGGCCGGCGATGCGCTCAATGCCGATCGCTACCTGCCACCCCAGAGTGACGCCTCGCAGACCGGCGGCCAGGCAGAAAGCCAGGCCGGCGGTGCCGAGCGCTATTCCAAAGAGGAGGTGATTCCGCTGGAGCCGCTACGCTCGTTGTTGCTGGATGGCCAGTTCAAGCTGCAGCAGCTGCAAGTGTCGGGCGTGACCCTGAGCGATCTCGACCTGGCGGTCAATGCCCGCAACGGCCTGGTCAATGCGTCGCGCATCAATGCCAACCTGTTTGGCGGCACGGTGCGCAACAGCGCGGTGCTGGATGTGAGCCGCACACCGGTGACGCTCAAATCCAGCAAGACGGTCAGTGGCCTGCAGATCGGTGACCTGTTGCAGGCACTCGACGGCGCGGAAAAACCCGCCATGACCGGTACCCTCAGCAGCCAGGCCGACATCAGCGCCCAGGGGCGTTCGGTCCATGCCATCGTCAACAGCCTCAATGGCACGGCCCGCTTCAACGTGGCGGACGGCACCATCAGCGGCATCGATATGGCCCAGACCGTCTGCCAGGGTTTTAACAACCTGGCGAGCCTGGGCATAAACGCCGAACAGGTGGATGGTTCCACCCCCTTCGCCAACCTGGGTGGCAACTTCAATATCCGCAATGGCGTCATCAGCAACGACGATCTGCAGGCGACCCTGGATGCCATCGGCCTCAAGGGCAAGGGCTCGGTGGATCTGCCCCGCGCACTGATCGACTACCGGCTGGGGCTGACGATACAGGAAGACCTGTTCAAGCAGAGCTGCTCGGTCAACAACAAGATCCAGGGTGTCGAGTGGCCGGTGAACTGCAAGGGTTCCTTCGACACACCGCCGGCGCAGCTGTGCCGCCCGGACCTGAGCGTGTTCGAGGATCTGCTCAAGGCCCGCCTGAAGCAGGACGTGCAGCAGAAGGTGGAAGAAAAGGTCAAGGAAGGCATTCAGGAGAAGCTTGGTGACGATGCCAAGCAGCTGCTCAAGGGGCTCTTTGGCAACTGATGACAAGCGACGCATTCAGCACGGCGGTACTCGACTGGTTTGACCAGAACGGCCGCCACGACCTGCCTTGGCAGGCGCACAAGAGCAGTTACCACACCTGGATATCCGAAATCATGCTGCAGCAGACCCAGGTCGCTACCGTGATTCCGTACTTCGAGCGTTTTATCGCCCGTTTCCCCGATGTCGAGACCCTCGCGGCGGCGGAAACGGACGAGGTGCTGCACCTCTGGACGGGCCTGGGCTACTACGCCCGGGCCCGTAACCTGCACAAGGCCGCCGGCATCGTGGCCCGCGAATTCGACGGCTGCTTCCCGCAGAGCGTCGAAGGACTGGAGGCGCTGCCCGGTATCGGCCGCTCCACCGCGGGGGCCATACTGTCGATTTCCACCGGCCAGCGCGCCGCCATTCTCGATGGTAACGTCAAGCGGGTACTGGCGCGGTTTTACGCGCTGGAGGGCTGGACCGGCAGCACGGCGGTCATGCAGGAACTCTGGCTGCATGCCGAACGCAATACGCCCTGGCAGCGCGTGGGTGACTACACCCAGGCCATGATGGACCTGGGGGCAACGCTGTGCCGCCGGAGCAAGCCCGAGTGCGGGCGCTGTCCGCTGCAGACCGACTGTGCGGCCCATGCCCAGGGGCGTACGGGCGAGCTGCCGGCGCCGCGCCCCAAAAAGGTGCTGCCGGTGCGCCAGACGCTCATGCTGATGGTACGCAACGAGGCCGGCGAAATCCTGTTGCAGCAGCGCCCGCCCACGGGCCTCTGGGGCGGGCTCTGGAGCCTGCCCCAGGCGACGGATCTGCGTGATGCCGAGGCCGAGACCGGCCTTGCGCTGGACCTGGACAGTGCCCGGGTGCTGGCCCCCCTGCGCCATACCTTTAGCCACTTCCACCTGGATATTACGCCGGTGCTGGTGCGTCCCGGTGACGCCGACGCTGTCATGGAAGGGGCGCCGCGACTCTGGTATAACATACAGCGGCCAGCCAGCGTGGGGCTGGCTGCACCGGTCAAACGGCTGCTGGCCGTCTGCCAGACCTGTTAACCCGGGAGGTTGACAGAGCGAGTGCAGGTTGACGGGCAGCGCCTTTGGAAAAGCCGCTTGCCCGCCAGGTTTATAACTTTTTTGGAGACACCGATGACCCGTACCGTATTCTGCCGCAAGTACCAACAGGAGCTGGAAGGCCTGGCACGACCGCCCTATCCCGGCCCCAAGGGCATGGATATCTACGAGAACATCTCTCAGCAGGCCTGGACCGAGTGGACCGCGCACCAGACGCTGCTGATCAACGAAAAACACCTGAACATGATGGACCCGTCGACCCGGGAATTCTTGCAAAAGGAAATGGACAAGTTCATGAGCGGTGATGACTACGCCCAGGCGGAAGGCTACGTACCGCCTAGCGACGCTTCCTGATCCCGAAGGGTCCGCGCTTTATTGCCGGGCTTTTTGCGGCCAGTCGACCCTTGGGGGCCGGCCGACACGGGGGGATGCCTGTACCTGATCGGGGTGCAGGCGCGAAACCCGTTTCCAGGGTATCGGTCCGCCGGATTCGGGCCCGCCCAAGAAAAATTCTGCCTGGAACAGGAATGAACACGGCATGACTCTCATGTGGATACCCCTGCTGCCATTGCTGGGGGCGCTCGTCCCCATTCTGGCGGCGGGCCTGGGACGCACGGCTTGCGCCTGGGCCACCGCTGCACTGCCGGCACTGGCGCTGGCACTTACGCTGAGCCTGATTCCCCAGATCGCGGGGAGCGGCTCCATTCACGCGCAGCTCGACTGGATACCTGCGCTGGACCTCAGCATCAGCTTTCGCCTCGATGGCCTGGCGCTGCTGTTTGCCATCCTGATTCTGGGCATCGGCCTGCTGGTCATCCTCTACGCCCGCTATTACCTGTCGGCGCAGGACTCCATCGCCCGCCTCTATGCCTACCTGATGCTATTCATGACGGCGATGCTGGGCATAGTGCTGTCGGGCAACCTGCTGCAGATGTGGATGTTCTGGGAGCTGACCAGTATCAGTTCCTTCCTGCTGATCAGTTACTGGGGACACAAGAGCGAGGCCCGTCGTGGCGCCCGCATGGCGCTCACCGTAACCGGCGCCGGCGGGCTGGCGTTGCTGGGCGGGATCTTGCTGCTGGGCAAGATTGTTGGCAGTTACGAACTGGACGTGGTTCTGGCCAGCGGCGACCTGATCCGCAGCCATGCCTGGTACCCCGTTACCCTGGTGCTGGTGCTGCTGGGCGCCTTTACCAAGTCGGCCCAGTTCCCGTTTCACTTCTGGCTGCCCCATGCCATGGCGGCACCGACACCGGTCAGTGCCTACCTGCACTCGGCCACCATGGTCAAGGCCGGCCTCTTTCTGATGGCCCGGCTCTACCCGGCGCTGGCCGGTACCGACCTCTGGTTCGTGCTGGTGAGCCTGACGGGGCTGTCGACGCTGCTAGTAGGTGCTTACTTCGCCCTGTTCAAGCATGATCTCAAGGGTCTGCTGGCCTATTCCACCGTCAGTCACCTGGGCCTGATCACGCTGCTGTTCGGACTGGGAACAAAGCTCGGCGCCGTAGCGGCCGTGTTTCATATCATCAACCACGCCACCTTCAAGGCGTCGCTGTTCATGGCCGCCGGCATTATCGATCACGAGTGCGGCTCGCGCGACATGCGCCGCATCAACGGCCTGTGGAAGTACATGCCCTATACCGCCGTGCTGGCCATGGTGGCGGCGCTTGCCATGGCGGGTGTGCCCCTGATGAACGGCTTCCTGTCCAAGGAAATGTTCTTCGCCGAAACCCTGCAGCAGGATTTCCTCGGCTCGCTGTCCTGGATCATACCGGTGCTGGCGACCCTGGCCGGGATCTTCTCGGTGGCCTACTCGGTGCGCTTTATTCACGATGTGTTTTTCAACGGCGAGCCGATCAACCTGCCCAAGACTCCGCATGAGCCGCCGCGCTACATGAAGGTGCCGGTGGAGATACTGGTCGGGCTCTGCCTGCTGGTGGGTATCTTCCCGAGCCTGGTGGTGGGGCCGCTGCTGGCGCTGGCTTCTTCTGCGGTGCTCGGTGGCGAGCTGCCGGAATACAGCCTGGCGATCTGGCACGGTATCAACACGCCGCTGATCATGAGTCTGGTGGCCATGACCGGCGGCCTGCTGGTGTATTTCAACCGGCGTCACATGTATGCGTTTCAGAAGCAGTTCCCGGAGTTCAATGCCAATGAGGCCTTTGAGCGCGTGATACTTCGCCTGATCGGCGCCGCCGACTGGTTGCTGGAGCGGCTCGACAATGGCTCGCTGCAGCGCTACCTGGTGCTGATGCTGCTGCTGTGGGCGCTGGTGGTGGGGCAGTCGATGCTGGATCTGCTGCACCTGACCGGTGACCGTCCGCAGTTGCCGCTGGACGGGGTTTCCGTCTCCATGGCACTGCTGCTGTGCGCCGGTGCCCTGGCAACGGTGATCTATAACCGCAACCGGGTTGTCGCGCTGCTGATGCTGTCGGTGGTGGGTCTGGTGGTCTCGCTGGTGTTTGCGCGCTTTTCGGCACCGGACCTGGCGCTGACCCAGCTGGTGGTGGAGGTGGTGACGCTGATCCTGCTGATGCTGGCGCTGTTTTTCCTGCCGCAGCGTACGCCGCGGGAGTCGCGTCCGAGCCACATACTGCGTGACCTGTCGCTGTCCATCGTCATTGGCGGCCTGATGGGCTCCATCAGCTATGCCATGATGACCCGCAGCTTTAATCCGATCTCGGATTTCTTCCTGCAGAACAGCAAAACCGGTGGCGGTGGCGACAATGTCGTCAACGTTATCCTGGTGGACTTCCGCGGTTTCGATACCCTGGGCGAAATCACCGTACTGGGCATCGCGGCCCTGGGCATCTACAACCTGCTGGCGGGCCTGCGCCTGTTCATGCCATCCGGTGATGCCGACGGCCGTAGCTGGGCCCGTGATCGCCATCCGCTGGTGCTGGCGACCATCTCCCAGAGCGTATTGCCGCTGGCGCTGCTGGTATCGGTGTTTATCTTCCTGCGCGGGCACAACATGCCTGGCGGCGGCTTTATCGCCGGCCTGGTGACCGCGGTGGCGCTGATCCTGCAGTACGTGGCCCAGGGTGTGGACTGGATGAAGGCACGGGTGCGGGTGATCTATCCGCGCCTGATCGCCTGTGGCGTCCTGCTGTCGACCCTGACCGGCGCCGCCAGCTTCCTGTTTGGCCGGCCCTTCCTGACCTCCTGGTTCGATCACTTCCATCTGCCGCTGGTGGGGGACTTCGAGCTGGCCAGCGCCATGACCTTTGATCTGGGGGTTTACATGACGGTGGTGGGATCCACCCTGCTGATTCTCGCCAACCTCGGCCAGATGACCACCAGCGAAAGACCCGTCACCAAGGAGCAAGATTGATGGAAGCCCTCTATGCCTTTTGTGTCGGCGTGCTGACCGCCGCCGGTGTCTTCCTGCTGCTGCGCGGGCGTACCTTTCCGGTGGTGGTGGGCCTGACGCTGCTGTCCTACGGCGTGAACCTGTTTCTGTTCGCCACGGGCCGCCTTAACGACGGCGATGCCGCCGTGCTGGGGGCCGGCAGCGACCATGCCGACCCACTGCCCCAGGCGCTGGTGCTGACCGCCATCGTGATCGGCTTTGCCATGACCGCCTTTGTCGTCATCCTGGCCATGCGTGCCCGGGGTGACCTGGGCAACGATCATGTGGATGGCCGCGTGCCGGAAATTGTGCTGGATTCCGAGGAGCGTAACTGAGATGCAGCACCTGATCCTTTTATCGCTTGTCCTGCCACTGCTGGGTGGCCTGCTGATGCTGCTGCCGCCGTTCAATGCGAGCCGTGTGCGCCAGCGCAACTTTGCCCTGGTACTCTCCGGGGCCGCCCTCCTGATCAGTGCCCTGCTGCTGCAACAGGCACAGCAGGGGGTTATCGGTGTTTATGCCCTGGGAGACTGGGCCGCGCCCTTTGGCATCGTACTGGTGGCCGACCGCCTCAGTACCCTGATGCTGATGCTGACCTCGGTGCTGGCCTTCTGCTCGCTGCTCTATACCTTCGGTCCGCGGGATGAGGACGGCTCCTTTTTCCAGCCGCTGTTGCAGTTCCAGATTCTGGGCATCAACGGCGCCTTCATGACCGGCGACCTGTTTAACCTGTTTGTCTTCTTCGAGATCCTGCTGATCGCATCCTACGGGCTGCTGATGTTTGGCGGCGGCAAGACCCGCACCCGCGCCGGCCTGCATTACGTGATTCTGAACCTGGCGGGCTCGGCCGTCTTCCTGTTTGCCCTGGGGGTCATGTACGGCACCCTGGGCACGCTGAACATCGCGGACCTGGCGTTCAAGGTGCAACAGGTTGACCCCAGCGAGGCATCGCTGGTGCGCGCTGGCGGCCTGATGCTGCTGATCGTGTTCGGGCTCAAGGCCGCCATGCTGCCGCTGCAGTTCTGGCTGCCGGCCGCCTACGCGGCCTCGACACCGGCGGTGGCGGCGCTCTTTGCGATCATGACCAAGGTGGGAATCTACGCCATTCTGCGGGTGTTCACGGTGATCTTTGGCGATGCGGCCGGACCGCTCAGTCATATTGCCGGTGGCTGGCTCTGGCCGCTGGGGCTGATGACGATACTGATCGGCGCCATCGGCGTGCTGGCGTCCCAGGACCTGCGCCGGCTGACCGCCAACCTGATCATAGTGTCGGTGGGCACCCTGCTGGCGGTCATCGCGCTGGAGCGTGAATCCGCCACCGCCGCGGCGCTCTACTACCTGTTGCACAGCACCCTGATCAGCGCGGGTCTGTTCCTGCTGGCGGACCTGATCGCGCGTCAGCGTGGCAAGGTCGGTGACCGCCTGGTACCGGGCCGCGGGCTGGGGCAGAACCGGTTGCTGGGCGCACTGTTTTTTATCGCGGCCATCGCCGTGATCGGCATGCCGCCGTTGTCGGGCTTTGTCGGCAAGGCGCTGATGCTCAGTGCCGCCAAAAGCGTGGCGGAAATGAGCTGGCTCTGGCCGCTGGTACTGGGCAGCAGCCTGGTGGCGCTGATTACACTGTCCCGTGCCGGCAGCACCCTGTTCTGGAAGCAGTCCGGCAAGCCCAGCGAGATCCTGCGGGCGAACCCGGTACAGCTGCTGGCGGTGGTGCTGCTGCTGAGCATGCCGCTGCTGCTGTCTGTCTTTGGCGGCCCGGTAACCCAGATGATGGCTGCCACGGCGCAGCAGTTGCATGATGTTCAGGGCCAGATCGGCAGCGTGTTGCAGCCGGTGACTCAGTTGGTGGAGGTCAAATAAGATGCGTACCTGGCTACCATTGCCCCATACCAGCCTGTTGCTGCTGCTGGTCTGGTTGCTGCTTAATCAGACCGTCGCACCCGGACACCTGGTATTGGGGTCCGTACTGGCGGTAATGATTCCATTGCTGACCATGCACCTGCGCAACCCGCAGCCCGTCATCCGTCATCCGCTCAAGGCCCTGCGCTACCTGCTCATGGTGCTGTGGGACATCCTGGTGGCGAACATGGAGGTGGCGCGGGTGATGCTGCGGCCACAGCTAAGGCTGCGACCGGCCTTTGTTGAAGTGCCACTGGATATCACGCGGGACTTTCCGATCACCGTGCTGGCCAGCTCCATCTCCCTGACGCCGGGAACCGTGAGTGCGGATGTATCGGAAGATCGCAGCCGCCTGCTGCTGCATGTGCTTGACCTGGAAGACGAAGCGCAGCTGATCGCCACCATCAAGAGCCGTTACGAGGCACCGCTGCGGGAGATTTTCGAATGCTGAGCTGGGTCATACCTGTGGTTTTCGCCATGCTTTGCCTGGCGATGCTGATGAACCTGTGGAACCTGCATACCCGCACCGGCCTGCCGGACCGGGTGCTGGCGCTGGATACCCTGTATATCAACAGCAGTGCGCTGATCATCCTGTTCGGGCTCTGGAAGGCCACCGAGCTGTATTTCGAGGCTGCGTTGCTGATTGCCCTGCTGGGGTTTGTCAGCACCGTTGCCGTGTGCAAATACATGTTGCGCGGTGACATTATCGAATAGGACTCCGGCTGCGGCGCTTAAGCGGCGCCTTGCCGGGTCACCGGATTATTCAAGAGGGAGGCTGGCCTGTGCCATTCTGGTTTGAACTGATTGTCTCGCTGTTTCTGCTCGGCGGTGGTGCCTTTATCCTGCTGGGTTCCTTTGGGCTGGTACGCATGCCGGATTTCTATACGCGTCTGCACGCGCCCACCAAGGCCACGACCCTGGGTATGTGGGGCCTGCTCATCGGTGCGCTGCTACTGTCGTCCTGGAACAGCGGCGTGCTGAGCATGAACCAGCTGCTGATCGCCGTGTTCCTGCTGCTCACCACGCCGGTGAGCACCCACATGCTGGCCAAGAGCGCACTGCATCATCGTCTGGACTGGGGCAAGCATACCAGCGGCGAGGTCCATGCCCGGCGATTTATGGATGAACCCTGATCTGCCGTGAACCTAGGCGGCGGGCTTTCCTGCGTTAATCGCGAAACCCATGAAATTAATGGAAATATTGCGTTGACAAGGCGGCTCCCAAATAGAATAATACGCGCCTCTTGAGTTGCCCGGATAGCTCAGTCGGTAGAGCAGAGGATTGAAAATCCTCGTGTCGGTGGTTCGATTCCGCCTCCGGGCACCAAGTTAAACTAAGAAGCCTCGCTAGTAATAGTGGGGCTTTTTTGTGCCTGGTCGTTCAGTGGATGAGGCTCCATCGAACCGGTGGTTCGATTGTTAGTCACATCCCTGTGACTAACCCTGCGGGTCATCGTCGCTGCGCGCCGATATGCCAAATTGCTCCCGGCAATTTGGTCCGCCTCCGGGCACCAAGTGCCATCCAGGAAAGCGTAGAAGCCTCGCTAGTCAGATAGTGGGGCTTTTTTGTGTCTGGTCGTTCCGTGGATGTAGCTCGCCCTGAGGGTCCGCCTCCGGGCACGAAGTGCCATCTAAGGAAAGCGTAGAAGCCTCGCTAGTCAGATAGTGGGGCTTTTTTGTGTTTGGAATTTCGGAAAAGGCGCCCCCGCGCCGCCGTCGGCGCATGTCTCCTGTAGGGTGGCAATGAGCTTGCGAATTCCACCACAGGTGAGTAAGCGGTGCGGTTTGGTAATCGGTGCGATTCGCTGCGCTCATCAGCACCCTACGCCGCGCCGTCGTCGGCGCATGTCTCTTGTAGGGTGGCAATGAGCCTGCGAATTCCACCACAGGCCAGCTTTGCCGAAACGGCCATGGGTGCTTTATGTGAATGCGTAAATGATGCGGTTTGGTAAACGGTGCGATTCGCTGCGCTCATCAGCACCCTACGCCGCGCCGTTGTTCCGGCAGGGTTGCGAATTCCACCACAGGCCAGCTTTACCGAAACCGCGCAGGGTGGTTATGTGAATGCGTAAATGATGCGTTTTGGTAAACGGTGCGATTCGCTGCGCTCATCAGCACCCTACGCCGCACCGTCGTTCCGGCAGGGTTGCGAATTCCACCACAGGCCAGCTTTACCGAAACTGCCATAGGTGGTTTATGTGAGTAAATGATGCGGTTTGGTAAACGGTGCGCCGTCGTTCGGTGCACGTCCCCGTAGGGTGGCAATGAGCGCAGCGAATTCCACCGCACCAGGCTCCATGCAGTAACCTGAGGGGCATGGGCTTGCCCGCCGGGCGATGACTGCCGTAATCTTTTCACCTTTCACCTTTCACCTTTCACCTTTCACCTTTCACCTTTCACCTTTCACCTTTCACCTTTCACCTTTCACCTTTCACCTTTCACCAGGGAAAGGCTTTGGCTACTCGCCGGTGCCTTCGAACATGCGGGTCTTGGCGTTGGTCAGATGGGCGCGCATGGCGTTCTCGGCACGCTGGGCATCACCTTCGATAATGGCATCGAGGATGTCTTCGTGTTCCTGCTGCACCAGCTCCAGACGCTTGTGCGAAGCCTGCAGCGACAGCGTGCGGGTGATGTTCATGCCTTCCTTGATATTGCCCTGCAATGACTTCAATACGGTGGCGTAGTAGTTGTTGTTGGCGGCTTCGGCGATGGCGATGTGAAACTCGAAATCCTCGTCTGTTGCCACGGCATGCTGCTTGCTGGCCTCGATCATGGCGGCGGCGGCCCTGATGATTCTGTCCAGCTGCTCTTTGGTGCGGCGCACGGCGGCGAGGCCGGCGGCACCACTTTCAATATTCGTTCTGAATTCGAAGCAGCGCTGGATATCCGAAATGCTGGATATTCGGGAGAACTGCAGCACCGTGCTGTCCGGTCGCTTGACGACAAAACTGCCGGAACCGCGCCTGGACACCACCAGGTTGTCTTCCTTGAGCCGGGTAAGGGATTCCCTGATAACCGGGCGGGAAACGTTGTAAATCTCGCACAGACGTGCCTCGGTCGGCAGCTTCTTATTGACGCTGTATTCGCCGTTAATAATGGCCGCCAGGATCTTTTCATACACCAGGGACGACAGGGATTCGGGGGACTTGATTCGTTGGTTATTCATAGTCTGGGTCGAAATTAATTTTACAGATAGTAGGTAGGCACGGGCAGGTTGTCAATATTGGGCCTGTGGCCGGCTGCTGCCCTCCCAGCGTTGCTCTTGTAGCCGATCTATAGATATTTCTATTTTAAAATCAGTAAATTACATTTATTAATCAACCCTTCTGGCCGGCGTTGTCTGCCTGCGGGATGCGCCGTTGCTGGCAAATATCAGGGCGAAGTTGTTAAAAGTTGTAAAAAGTTGTTTGATTTGTAAAATTCGCTGTTCTATAGTGATCCCACTTCCAACACATCAGCAACGATGAGAGTCCAATGAACGAAACAACAAAAAGTCAGGAGTTGGATCCGCAGGTCAGGCAGCTGCTGCTGCAGGTGTCCACCGCGACCTTGCACACCGCCCTGTTCAAGCAGGGTTTGCGCAATACCTATATCCAGGGCGTAAGCCGGATCAATACCAGCAATGTGAAGATGGTCGGGCAGGCATTTACCCTGCGCTATATCCCGGCGCGGGAAGATATTGATTCGATCGAGGCCTTCAAGGACCCGAAGCACCCGCAGCGCCTGGCGGTGGAAACGGTTCCCGAGGGTCATATCCTGGTGTCGGACTGCCGCCAGGATGCCTCCGCAGCCAGTGCCGGCAGCATTCTGCTGACCCGTCTTGAGTACCGAAAGTGTGCCGGCTTTGTCTCCGACGCCGGTATCCGGGATGCCGACGCGGCCGCACAGATGGATATGCCCATCTTCTGCGCAAAGGCCAGTGCCCCTACCAACCTGACCAAGCACCATGCGGTGGACATCCAGGTCCCCATTGGCTGCGGTGGCGTGATGGTCTTCCCCGGTGATGTGCTGGTGGGCGACGGTGACGGCATCATCGTGATTCCCTTCGAGCGGGTGGTTGAGATCGCCAACGAAGCGATTCGTATGGAAAGGTTCGAGGACTACGTCATTGGCAAGGTGCGCAACGGCAGTGCGGTGATCGGTCTGTATCCGCCGAGTGACGCGGCCAGGGCCGACTACGAGAAATACGCTGAACTCTGAGAATGCCTGTCTGAGCCATCAGGCATGCGACTGATTTCCCCCTGGGAACAAGCCCCGCCTGAGCGCGGGTAATAGCCACAGTGATACGAAACTGGCTGCATACAACCATAAGAAAGTGGAGCTAACATGTCTTTGACAAAATTCAAGCGCAACCTGAGTCTGGCCCTTGGGGCCCTGGTTCTGTCCTCCTCGGCCATGGCGGCGGACTTCCCCAGCCGTGATATTCGCCTGATCGTGCCCTGGCCTGCAGGCGGTGGCGCCGATGCCATTTCGCGCAAGATCAGCAACATTGCCGAGCAGAACATGCCGGTGTCGATCTATGTCGAGAATATCGGCGGCGCTGTAACGGCTACTGGCCTGATGCAGATGACCAAGTCGCGTCCGGACGGACACACCGTGGGTGTGCTGACCTACGACAGCGTGATTACCCTGCCCCGTGGCAACATGGTGCCGGGCTATTCGCTGGAAAACATGGCGCCCATCGCCCGTATTACCCGTGAAGCAGATGCCATCGTCGTGTCCAAAAGCTCGGGCTACAGCAGCTTTGAGGAGCTGATCGCAGCAGCGAAAGCCAACCCCAACACGGTACGCATCGGTGTGGCACCGGAAGGCTCCGGTCCCTACCTGGCGGTGCGTCGCCTGGAAGAGAAAACCGGGGTGGATTTCAATGTGATCACCTACCCGGGATCATCCACGGCTGAAGCCGAGGCGCTGCTGTCCGGCGAGCTCGACGGTGCCATCTCCAGCCTGGGGGATTTCAGCGGTATTCTGGAATCCGGCGATGCCATTGGCCTGGTTGAGCTGTCTTCGGAACAGAATCCGTCTTACCAGAGCGTGCCGCCCATCAGCACCCTGGGCTACGAGCTCGAAACCGGCAGCTTTATCATTCTGGCCGCACCCAAAAACACGCCGGCAGAGGCCCTGGCGACACTGGAAACCGCGTTCCAGGGCGCGTTTGAAAGTGAAGAGTTCCAGACCTGGGTCACCAGCATCGGTGTAACGCCGAGCTGGCTGGGTGCCTCGGATGTGCAGAGCTGGATGGGCGAGCTGCAGGCCGAAACCTTCAAGGTTATGGACGAGCTTTCTCTGTAAACAGCCAGTGCAAAGCCCCCGGGATGCCGGGGGCTTTTCGAGGTATACCTCCATGCTTCAGAAAAATGAAAGTAGCGGGAAAATACTCTTTCACGTCTTCCTGCTCGTACTGTCGATCGGTTATCTGCTGTCGGCCTTCTCCCTTGGAGCACCGATTGTTGAGGCCCAGCTAAGACCCTCCTTCTTTCCCCTGTTGCTCGGCCTGCTGGCGGTGGCGTTCAGTGCGGTACTGCTGATGCGTGAAATCAAGGCAGCCAGGGCCAGCCGTCAATCCGGTGATCAGGCTGACGCTACGGGCGATCGACTGTCGTACATGATCATCGCCGCCACAGCGCTGTATATCCTGCTGTTCTCGCTGATTGGATATGTGCTTTCGTCGGTTCTCTATGTTTTCGCCATCATGGTTATTTTCTCGAACAGGGAAAAATGGCTGCAAAAAATGGCAATTTCAATCCTGATCGTCGGGCTGGGGTATCTGGTGTTTGAACAGATCTTTGGCGTTCGCCTGCCGGCTCTGTGGGAGTAAAACATGCAATTCATCGAGCTTGTTCTCAGCAGCTTTGCCATGCTGCTCAATCCGAGCACCCTGGCCTATGTCGTCGCCGGCTTTCTGATCGGCACGGTGTTCTCCGCGATTCCCGGCCTGACTGCTACCCTGGCGCTGGCCCTGCTGCTGCCGCTGACCTATAGCCTGGATGTCACCACGGCACTGATGGCCTGTGCCAGCATTTACATGGCGGGCATGTGTGGCGGCAGCATTACCGCGACCACGATCAATATTCCGGGCGCGCCCTCATCAATGATGACCGCGCTGGATGGCTACCCCATGCAACAGCGTGGTGAAGGTGCCCTGGCGCTGGGACATGCCTCTTTCGGTTCCATGATCGGTGGTGGCCTGGGCGCGCTGCTGCTGATCGTGCTGGCTCCCTTCATTGCCGAACTGTCGTTGCTGGTCAAGACCACCGGCAAGTTCTCGCTGCTGGCCTTTGCCATGATCGTGATCGTTATTGCCCAGCGCGGCAACATGATCAAGGCGGCAATGGCGGCCTGCATCGGCCTGATGCTCGCGACCGTGGGGCTGGATGCCATGGTGCCGGTCACGCGCTTCACCTTCGGCCTGAGTGACCTGACCGCGGGCCTGGAGCTGATGCCGGTGATTATCGGTACCTTTGCCATCAGCGAAATCATGATTCAGGCCGGCTCGCTAAAGGACTCCAGTGCCGTGGCCAGCGCCATGAGCCGGGTCAAGGCGATTCGCCGGCGTGACTTTATTCCGTCCTTTGCCTCGATCCGCAAGATCGGTGTCGGCTGCTATATCAAGTCCAGCCTGATCGGTTACTCTGTCGGCACACTGCCGGGGGCCGGCGGGTCCATGGGCAGCTTCCTGGCCTACGTGGAAACCGTGCGCACCTCCAAGGATCCGAAAAGTTTTGGCAAGGGCAACCCCCAGGGCATCGCCGCCTCCGAGAGTGCCAACAATGCGGTCTGTGGTGGTGCCCTGGTACCCATGCTGACCTTCGGTATCCCCGGTGATCCCATCACCGCCATCATGCTGGGGGTACTGGTGATCAACGGCATCCAGCCGGGACCGCAGCTGATGGCCGAGCAGGCGGGGCTGATCGCACCGATGCTGGCATCCCTGCTGTTCAGTGCCGTCGTGCTGATTCCGCTGACGCTGTTCCTGCTCGGACCCTACTTCATCAGGATCGTGTCCATCCGCAAGGATGTGCTCTACGGCGCGATTGCCCTGCTGGCGGTGGTTGGCAGCTATGTGGCCACTTACTCCGGCTTCCAGATGATCATGACCCTGGTGATGGGTGTGCTGGCCTATTACCTGCGCAAGAACGGTTTCCCGGTGGTTACCCTGTTGCTGGGCTTTATCCTGGGCCCGAACCTGGAAGAGTTCCTGCGCCGCTCCCTGACCCTGTCCAACGGTAATCCGGCAACCTTCTTTACCAACCTCGACAGCCTGTTCTTTGTGCTGCTGACGGCGGTCTTCGTGTATTTCCTGGTGATCAGGAAGCCACTGAAAAGTCCTGTTGGCGCAGCGCAGCAAGGCTAGCGTCTTCCATGTCCGGCCCGCAGAGGGCCGGCATTCTTATAGGTTTCACAGTGAAAGGAGCAGCAATAATGCAACTCAAAGGCGATCTTCTGATTGGACAGCGCCGGGTGCAGGGCAAGCTTGCGGCCATTCAGGCGCTCAATCCCGCAACCGGCGAGCGACTGGAACCCAGCTACTGCGGCGGCGGTGTGGCCGAGGTCGAGCTGGCCTGCAGCCTGGCCGAGGCGGCGAGCTTTGCCTATGGCGAGACATCCCTGCAGCAGCGGGCAGAGTTTCTGGAAACCATCGCCCTGGAGATTGAAGGCCTGGGTGATGCGCTGATCGAACGCGCCATGCTGGAGTCCGGCTTGCCCAAGGCCCGCCTCGAGGGTGAACGCGGGCGCACCTGTGGCCAGCTGCGGCTATTTGCTGCGGTGGTACGTGCCGGCGAGTGGCAGGACCTGAGGATCGATCCGGCCCTGCCGGAACGCCAGCCTTTGCCGCGTGCGGATCTGCGCCAGCGCCATATTGCCCTGGGGCCGGTGGCGGTATTTGGCGCCAGCAACTTCCCGCTGGCGTTCAGTGTGGCCGGCGGTGATACCGCCTCCGCCCTGGCGGCGGGTTGCCCGGTGATCGTCAAGGCGCATTCAGCGCATCCTGGCACCTCGGAGCTGGTGGGCCTGGCCGTGCAGGCGGCGGTAGCCAAATGCGGCCTGCCGGAAGGCGTGTTCTCGCTGCTGTTTGGCTCTGGCAGTGACGTGGGCCAGGCACTGGTGGCCGATGCGCGCGTGCAGGCGGTGGGCTTTACCGGCTCGCGCAGCGGCGGCACCGCCCTGATGGCGACCGCCCAGGCGCGATCGCAGCCGATTCCGGTCTATGCCGAAATGAGCAGCATTAACCCGGTATTCCTGTTGCCCCGGGCGCTGCAGTCCCGGGGTGTTGAACTCGCACAGGGCTTTGCGGCCTCCCTGGCCATGGGCGCCGGGCAGTTTTGCACCAGCCCGGGGCTGGTGATTGCACAGGCCGGTGCGGCGCTGGATGCCTTTCTGGCAGCGGCTGCCGAGGCGACAGGGGCCACGGCGGCCCAGACCATGCTGACGCCCGGCATTCACAGTGCCTACGAGGCGGGTGTCGAAGTGCTGGCATCCCATGAGCGGGTACGCCCGCTGGCCCGCGGGCAGGCGGCCGCGGGGCCGAACCAGTGCCGGGCCGGCATCTTCGTGACCCGGGCGGCGGATTTTCTGGCCGACGAGAGCTTGCAGGGCGAGATATTCGGCTCCTGCTCGCTGGTGATCGAGTGTGCCGACGAGGCAGAGATCCGGCAGGTTGCCGCCTGTCTGGAGGGGCAGCTCACGGCCACCCTGCAGATGGACAGCGATGACATGGCCGAGGCCCAGGCCCTGTTGCCCCTGCTGGAGCGCAAGGCAGGCCGGGTGCTGGTCAACGGCTGGCCCACCGGTGTCGAGGTCTGCCACGCCATGGTGCATGGCGGCCCCTTCCCGGCCACCTCGGATGCCCGCACCACCTCGGTCGGCAGTGCTGCCATTGCGCGTTTCCTGCGCCCGGTGTGCTATCAGAACCTGCCCCAGGAACTGCTGCCCGCAGCACTGCGTGATGCCAACCTGGAAGGCTGCTCCCGCCTGCTGGACGGCAAAAGAGTGCTGTAACAGGCTCCTTTCGAGCCTTTTTACACTTTGAGCGTTATGCCTGCGCCAGACTCTGACCGAGTCTGGCGTTTTTTGTCATTCGTCATTCGTCATTCGTCATTCGTGATTGGTTATTCGTGGTTAGAGCACGATTTACCAATTACCAATTACCAATTACCAATTACCAATTACCAATTACCAATTACCAATCACCAATCACCGCTCAGCTCGCGCTCCTGGTCCCCGGCGTGGTGCGAGATTCGAGTTTCTATTGACGTTGATTTTCGATGCTGTATTTTTGCGCCCTGATCCTTGGGCAACTGCCCTGATTTCAGCATGGATAAATGGATTTACTTGCCCTGGAGGGCGTATAGCAATGAACATCAAGCACAGCCTGTTTTCCCTGGTGCTCGCCGGCACCGCCCTGAGCCTGTCCAGCGCGACCCTGGCGGAAACCAAGCCCGTGGGCTCTGGCCCCAACCCCTACGTGAACTGCGGTATCGGTGCGGCCCTGTTCCCGACCACCCACTGGGCGGCGGTCACGTCCAACATTATCTGGGACCTGGGTACCACCGCGGTAACTTCTGCGACCTCGAGCCCCGAGACCTGCAACAAGCGCAACGTCGAAGTGGCACAGTTCATTCTGGAAACCTATGACAACCTGGCCGAAGAAACCGCCCAGGGTCAGGGCCAGCACCTGAGCGCCATGCTGGAGATTCTGGACTGCCGCGAGAGCAGCCAGCCTGCCGTGATCAGCGCGGTGCGTCGCCAGATGGGCGAGCAGCTCGGTGTGGCCGGCTATGCCGAGCAGACCCGGATCGAAAAAGCCGCCATCTACTATGATGCCGTCAATTCAGCCGCTGCCGGCTGCGCCGCCTGAAGCTGACCGGGCCTGCCGGTACCGGGTACCGGCAGGCCCGCCTTTCGCCAGGCCCCTTTCCCATGATGCGTATCTTCCTGCTGCTGAGTGCCCTGGCAGCGGTGCTGCTATTGCCAAATGCCGCCCAGGCGCGTTCACACCCAGGGACGCTGGACAACAGCCCCTGGCTGCAGCCAACCTGGCTCAAGCTGCTGCATTACGAGCAGGACCGCACTTCGGCCAGCGGCTATCGCAGTGCCATCCATGATGCGGCATTTTTCCTGAGTGCGACGGGTTTCACGGACCCGCAGGCGGAATTTGAGGCGACGCTGAGTGCCCTGGCCCCCAACTCCGGCGCCGAGGACGATAACCACGCCCAGTGCCGTTTTCCGGCACGCTTTATCTGGATCCAATCGCTTCCCGGGCTGGGCGACATTGGGGCGGTTGAGTGTCCGGCCTTCAGCGCCTGGAACCGCAGCAACCGTATCGACTCCATCAGCCTCGTCTATGCCACCGGTTTCCTGGGTAATCCGGCATCCTTCTATGGCCATACGCTGCTCAAGTTCAATGCCGCCAGCGAGAGTGGCCAGTCGCAGCTGCTGGACAACAGTCTGAATTACGGCGCCGTGGTACCGCCGAACGAAAACCCGCTGCGCTACATGTACAAGGGGGTCTTTGGCGGCTATATCGGCGGTTTCAGCGAAATTGAGTACTACTTCCACAGCGGTGTCTATGGCGAGGTGGAGCTGCGTGACCTCTGGGAATACGAATTGAACCTGAGTTCACAGCAGGTGGCTTTTGTGGTCGCCCACGGCTGGGAGCTGTTGCGGCGCGAGTACACCTATTACTTTTTTCGCAAGAACTGCGCCTACCGGGTGGCTGAACTGCTGGAAATTGTCGAGGGGCTGGAGATCATCCCCGAGTCCCATGTTGCCACCGTACCCCAGGCGGTGATGCAGAAGCTGGCCCGGGGCTCCCTGGACGGCAAGCCGCTGATTCGCGAGGTGCGCTATCAGCCGTCACGCCAGACCCGGCTGTATAACCGTTTCTATGCTCTCGGTGCCACAGAGCGCAGTGCCGTTCGGGCCCTGGCAGAACAGCCTGCCCGGTTGTCACAAACACTCGATGAATTCCCGGACCTGAAAGCGCGCCAGCGCCTTCTCGATACGCTGCTGGATTACTACCAGTACGTGCGCGAGCCGGAGAAAAAGGCGGCGGACCCCAATAACGGCCATTACCAGCGGGTGCTGCAGGCCCGTTTCAACCTGCCACCGGGGGCAACCCAGGTTGCGCAGAACCGCCGAGGCGCGCCGCACCTGGGCCGCGATCCGAGCCTTGTCCGTGTTGCTGCCCTGCACAACAGTGTGCGGGGTAATGGCGTGCTTCTAAGCCTGCGGCCGGCCTATTACGACGTACTGGATTCCGGCAACGGCCATATCAGGAACTCGGTGCTGTCCATGGGTGAGGTCAGCCTGGTGCATTTCAATGGCCAGACCGAGCTGCGCCAGGTCAACCTGGTGAATCTCGAAAGCCTGAACGACGCCGTAACCGGTCTGCCCGGTGATCGCGGCCACTACTGGAAGCTCAGGGTCGGTGCCAGGGCGCAGAGTCTGGCATGCAGTGACTGCCTGGTGGTGCAGGCCGAAGGCGCTATCGGCAAGGCGCGGCGTATCAATCGCCACCTGCTGCTGGGGGCCAGCCTGGGCGGATGGTTGCAGGAAAGCCACCAGGACAGCGGTAATATGGCGTTAACGGCTGCGATATTCGCCAATATGTCGCTGGGTGAGGCGTACAGCGGGCGCTTGCAGCTGCAGCAGCGAGAGGGGCTGGACGGCGCCAGGGCAGGTCGTTCCGGCGTTGCGCTGGAACTGCGCAAGCGGCTGGACACCAACCTGGATATTCGGCTGGGATACCACCGGGATCGCGCCGAGGAGGCAATGCTGTCTCTGGGGTACTATTTTTGAGTGCGGTTCGCGGCGCAAAGCGCAGTCGCTTGGCTGGCGGCTAAGACTAAGGTCGTAGAGGCCTGCCTGGCAATGTGATTGAGGGCCGCTGGCGTAGCTGCGATAATCCCGCACCATACCGCGCCATAACGCCTCCCCAGCCGCCGTCCGCTGCGGTCAACATGGAACCCAGACTGATGCGCACCCCGGTTAAACTGCTGAGTATTTTCGTGGCCTTTGCCTGCCTGCTGCTGGCGGTCAACTTTGGCCTGCGCTCGTCCATGGGCTTTTTCATGGCGCCGATCTCCGAAACCTTTGGTTTTGGCCGCGAGATTTTTGCGTTCTCGCTGGCGCTGCAGAACCTGTGCTGGGGGCTGTTCCAGCCGTTCACCGGCGCCGTGGCTGATCGCTTTGGCACCACGCGCACGCTGATTGGCGGCGCCATCGTCTACGCACTGGGGCTCTATATTACCTCGACCGCGGACAGCATCTGGGCGCTGCATACCGGTGCCGGCATCCTGGTGGGCATGGGTATTGCCGGCACCGGTTTTGGCGTGGTGCTGCCGGCGCTGGCCAGGATGGTCGCGCCCGAGAAGCGCGCCTTTGCGCTGGGGCTGGGTACGGCGGCAGGTTCCGCCGGCCAGCTGCTGGTGATACCGGTGGCCCAGAGCTTTATCGCCAGCTACGGCTGGGAGACGGCACTGCTGCTGCTGGCCGGTGGCGCCCTGGGCATGCTGCTGCTGGCCGCGCCTTTTCGCGGTGATGCCGCCCAGTCCGGCACCGGCAACGAGACTGAACCCGACCAGACACTGCCCCAGGCGCTGAAAGAGGCCACCGGCCATGTGCACTACTGGCTGCTGATCGCGGGTTTCTTCGTTTGCGGTTTTCAGCTGGCCTTTATTACCGTGCACATGCCGGCCTACCTCACGGACAGCGGTTTCGATGCCCAGGTGGCGGTGATCAGCCTGTCCCTTATCGGCCTGTTCAATATCTTCGGCTGCCTGCTGTTCGGCTCCTGGTCGGGCAAGTATTCGAAAAAGAACCTGCTGGGCATTATCTATGCACTGCGGGCGCTGGTGATTGCCCTGTTCATGTTGCTGCCGATCAGCACCACCAGCGTGTACCTGTTCTCCATCGCCACCGGTTTCCTCTGGCTGGCGACCGTGCCTGCAACTTCCGGCCTGGTGGCACAGATGTTCGGGCTGCGCCACATGGGTACGCTGTATGGCATCGTCTTCCTGAATCACCAGCTGGGGTCTTTTCTCGGTGTCTGGCTCGGAGGCTACCTCTACGATGCCACCGGCACCTACAACATGGTCTGGTGGTCCGCCGCCGCCATTGCGCTGGTCACGGCGGTGATCCATATCTTTATCGATGAGCGTCCGGTGCTGCGCCTGCGCACCCGGCCTGTTGCCGCCTGATCAGCATCTGAAAGCCTGCCAGGGGCACGGACGCCCCGATCACATCACTCTGCTGGCTATCCGGAATCCGTTGCAGCTACTAGGCTGAAGCTTTCAGCAGCCGGCAACGGAGTGGCCTTGTGGTATGAAGGACCTGGATCAACACAAGAAAATCGCTGTGCTTGTCGATGCCGATAATGCGCAGCGCTCCAAAACCAAACACATTCTGGATGAACTCTCGGGGCACGGCCATATCGTGGTCAAGCGTGCCTACGGCGACTGGTCCTCCGAAAATCTCAAGAACTGGCGTACCACGTTGAATGAGCTGGCCATTCAGCCGTGCCAGCAGTTCGCCTACACCACCGGCAAGAACTCGACCGATGGTGCCATGATTATCGACGCCATGGATCTGCTCTACTCCAAGCGTTTCGATGCCTTCGCCATTGTCAGCAGCGACAGCGATTTCACCAGCCTCGCATCCCGCCTCAAGCAGTCGGAAATCTATGTTTTCGGCTTTGGTGAAAAGAAGACACCCATCTCGTTTCGCAACGCCTGCGATGATTTTATCTTCACCGAAATACTGGGCGATGCGCCCGCTCAGACCCTGCCGGGCAACCCGGACCTGGAGCAGATCAGGCGGCTGCTGATCAAGGCCTGGCGCGAGCATTCCGATGACGAGGGCTGGATGAACATGGGGCACGCCGGCAGCCTGCTGAAGCGTCAGCGGCCGGACTTCGACCCCAGAACTTTCGGTGCGTCGAGCTTCAAGGAATTCCTGCAGCTGCTCGCGCCCCAGATCAACGTGGAGCAAAAGCAGCGTGGCAATGGCCGCCCGTACATGTACCAGGTCGCATCTACCTGATGCATGACAACCTGTTGGGCCTTGGGTTGTGAGTAACTTTTTATGCACAGAATCGCCAGGCAGGCCGCAGAAGAACTCCGGCTGTGCGTAACTCACCTGTGTATAAAATTACCGTTTTGTTCTCGAAAATCTGTGCACAAAATACCTGCATAACTCTGTGCATAAGCTCCGCACAAGCTCATCACACCTGGCTATAGCCCTTGTAGTGACCCGCTGTCAAAAAACTGGTCAGGGATTAATCCACAACGGGAAAAAGTCACCTGTGCAAAACTTTACGGAATGAGCCTGATGCGCACGCACACAGTTTATCCACAGGTAACGCTGTCGCAGGGTGGCCGCTGCCTGGGTTCGTCGACGGTAATTGGTAATTGGTAATTGGTGCCGCCGGGCAGGGGAAAGGTTCAAGGGGCAAGGGAAAGGAGAAAGGGAAAGGTTCAAGGGGCAAGGGGCAAGGGGCAAGGAGAAAGGGAAAAGCGCCACCGCGGTGCGGTGGTTGTTGGGATTCGCTGCGCTTCTCGCCAACCTACGGTACGACATTTACGTGCCGCAATGTGCTCTGTAGCCTGGAATGAGTTTACGAATTCCGGGAAAGGAGCCCCCGGCGAGTTTCGAGGTACCGTAGGAGCCGCGTCTCGCGGCGAAGCTTTCGTCGCGAGGCGCGACTCCTACGGTGAGGTATCTGTCACAGGTTGGGGCATTCGTTATTGGTAATTCGTGATTCGTCATTCGTGATTCGTCATTCGTGGCGCGGCGAGCCTGTAAATAATTCTGTGTAACTGCCCACTCCATTACAGGTGACCGTCCAGGCGCTCACCGAACTCGATAATAAAACGATTTAGTGCTGGCTTCCAATTCCGGATTGGCATGGTCCATTTTTTGGAGGCCTGTTGTATGGCGAGGAAGGCCACTTTCAGCGCTGAGTCATCGGTGGGGAAGAGTTTCCGCCGCTTGGTCGCTTTGCGGATAACGCTGTTGAGTGACTCAATGGCATTGGTGGTATAGATCACCTTCCGAATGGCCGGAGGATAATCGAACAGGGTGATCAGGTTCTCCCAGTTGTTACGCCAGGAGCGGGTAATTTGCGGGTACTGACTGTCCCAGCATTCTCCAAAGGCCTCTAGCGCCTGCTGAGCCTCGCGTTCCGTGGCAGAGTGGTAGATCTGTTTCAGGTCAGCGGTAACGGCCTTATAGTCCTTCCAGGACACATACCGTAGCGAGTTGCGGACCATGTGCACGATACAGAGCTGAACCTTGGTCTGGGGATACTCTGCGGCAATGGCATCCGGAAAGCCTTTGAGGCCATCCACACAGGCGATCAAGATGTCCTCCAGGCCGCGGTTCTTCATTTCGGTGAGCACCGATAGCCAGAACTTCGCACCTTCGGTTTCGGCCAGCCACAACCCCAGAAGCTCTTTATGACCGTCCATGTTGATGCCCAGTGCCAGATACAGGGACTTGTTGATGACCCGCTTGTTCTCGCGGATCTTCAGCACGATGCAGTCCAGGTAGACGATGGGATAGATCGGGTCCAACGGCCGGTTTTGCCATTCGTGGACGTGCTCGATTACGCGTTCGGTGACCTTGGACACGAGCGTCGCGGAGATGTCGGCGTCATACATCTCCTTGAAAGCCTCGACGATGTCCCGGGTGCTCAAGCCCTTGGCGTACAGGGCAAGGATCTGGTCGTCCATCTGGGTCAATCGAGACTGACCCTTGCGTACGAACTGAGGCTCGAAGGAACCGTCACGATCACGGGGAGCTTGGATCGATACGTCTCCGTGCTGCCCCTTCAGGCGCTTGGTGGAATAGCCATTACGACTGTTGCTGGTACCACGGCCTTCCGGAGCGTGCTTCTCATACCCCAGATGCTCGTCCAGTTCGGCGCTGAGGGCGGTCTCGACTGTGAGTTTGACCAGTTGCTGCGTGAGGGCTCCGAGATCTCGTTCAGACTTGATGTCTTTGGCCAGCTCCGCGGCCAGGGCTCTGAGTTTTTCTTGGTCCATTTGCTTACCCACGATGATATCCTTTTGAAAAGGTTACTTATTCGTGGGCAGTTACACAATTTGGTTTACAGCCTCGGCGCGGCCATTACGCTTGGCTTACGGCTTACGGCTTACGGCTTACGGCTTACGGCTTACGGCTTACGGCTTACGGCTTACGGCTTACGGCTTACGGCTTACGGCTTACGGCTTACGGCTTACGATTCACCAATCACCTCACGAATCGTCATTCGTGATTAGTCATTTGTCATTCGTGGCGCCACCATCATGCTGTGGCTCACAGCTCACAGCTCACAGCTCACAGCTCACAGCTCACAGCTTACGGCTTACGATTCACCAATCACCAATCACCAATCACCAATCACCAATCACCATTCCCTCCTTCCTCCTTCCTCCTTCCTCCTTCCTCCTTCCCCTTTCCACCTTCATCCTTGCCCCTTGCCCCTTGCCCCTTGCCCCTTGCCCCTGCTTCACACCGCCTCGGTACCGAAATGCTTGCCCAGCAGGGCGTGGTAGAAGTCGCGGTCGCGCAGTACGCCGACCAGGCCGCTGGCTTCGCGCAGCAGTACCGGCAGGCCGGTCTGGTAGCGGATTTCCAGCGCCTGGCGCATGGAGATATCCGGGCTTGCCACCACCAGGGTGCCTTCGTTCAGGTCGCTGAGCGAGCTGCTGCTTTCCCACTGGTGCAGCTGCAGCGGTTGCTGCTGGCGGCTGGCCGACAGCAGCTGTCCCTGGGGGTCCAGGCTGAACCAGCTGTTTTCCTCGCGGTTGAGCACCAGCATTTCATCGAGGCGCTCGAGCTGGTCGAGCCCGGTCATCAGGGAGCGACCCTTGAGCACGTTCAGCGGGTTGGTGTGGGCGACGAAGTTGCGCACGTACTCGTTGCACGGATTCAGGACGATGTCCTCGGGCCGGCCGTGCTGGATAATGCGGGCCGATTCCATGATGGCGATATGGGTGCCGATCTTCAGCGCCTCGTCCAGATCGTGGCTGACGAAGATGATGGTCTTGTTGAGCTTGCGCTGCAGCTCCAGCAGTTCGTCCTGCAGCTGGTTGCGGATCAGCGGGTCCAGCGCCGAGAAGGGCTCGTCCATCAGCAGGATGTCGCTGTCCATGGCAAAGGCACGGGCCAGGCCCACGCGCTGCTGCATGCCGCCGGAGAGTTCGTGGGGCAGCTTGCTGGCCCACTCGTCCAGCCCCACCATTTCGAGCTTTTCCATCGCCCGGCGCTGGCGCTCGGCCTTGCCGATACCCTGCATTTCGAGGCCGAAGGCGACGTTGTCCAGCACGCTGAGCCAGGGCATGAGGGCAAACTTCTGGAACACCATGGATACGCGGGTGCTGCGCATGTGGCGCAGGGTATTGGCATCGCAGTTGGCCATGTTGACCATCTGCTCGCCATCCTGCACCAGCAGCTCGCCACGGCTGACCGGGTTGAGGCCGTTGACCGCGCGCAGCAGGCTGGACTTGCCGGAGCCGGACAGCCCCATGAGTACGCAGATTTCACCGCGCTGCACCTCGATACTGGCGTCCTGCACGCCCACCACGTGGCCGGTGGCATCGATGATCTCCTGGCGGGTCTTGCCCTGCTTCAGCAGGTCCAGTGCCGGTTGTACGTTGTTGCCAAAGACGACATCAAGATTCCTGATACTGACGGCTGCGGACATGATCAAGCCTCCTCTTTGGCGTTGGGCGCCTTGCAGATGCGATCCAGGATGATGGCGACCAGCACAATGGCCAGACCCGCTTCAAAGCCCTGGGAGATATTAACGGTGTTGAGGGCGCGCACGACCGGCTTGCCCAGACCATCGGCGCCCACTAGGGCGGCGATGACCACCATCGACAGCGACAGCATGATGCACTGGGTCACGCCGGCCATGATGTTGGGCATGGCCGCCGGCAGTTCGACCTTCAGCAACAGCTTCATCGGCGTGGCGCCAAAGGCCTTGCCGGCCTCGATCAGTTCTTCGGGGACCTTGCTGATACCCAGGTAAGTGAGGCGAATGGGGGCGGCGATGGCAAAGATGATGGTGGAGATCAGCCCCGGTACCACGCCCAGCCCGAACAGCACCAGGGTTGGAATCAGGTACACGAAGGTGGGGATGGTCTGCATCAGGTCGAGGATCGGGCGCAGCAGGGTATAGACCCAGGGCTTGTGGGCCGCGAGAACGCCGATGGGCAGGCCCAGCATGACCGACAGGGTGGTGGCGGCCAGTACCAGCACGAAGGTCTCCAGCATTTCCTGCCAGTAGCCCAGGTTCAGGATCAGCAGCAGGGCGGCGACCACGAAAATCACCAGCCCAAGGCTGCGGTGCAGCAGCCAGGCCAGGGCGGCGGTCAGCACGATGGGAACATAGACGGGGAACCACTGGAAGATGGCGACCATGTTCAGGATCAGCCATTCCAGCGAAATGGCGATGGTATCGAAAAAGCCCGCGGCGTGGGTGGTCAGCCAGTCGACGAAAAGCTCCATCCAGCTGCCAAGGGGTATCTTGTGGTCTGTTAACCAGTTCATGGGAGATTTCCTCAGGGTGAGCGCGGCCTTGCACCGTGCCCGCAGGCACGGTGATTAGGTTTGTCAGAACAGGGATGTTGATGCAGGGCGGTTAGAGCCCGAGGTGACTGCGCACCGCGACGAGGCCGGGTTTGCCGTCTTTTGTCTGCACGCCGTCCAGCCAGGTATCCAGCACCTGTGGATTGTTGGTCAGCCACTCACGGGCGGCGTCACGGGGTTTCTGGTTGTCATCGAGGATGGCGCCCATGACTTCGTTCTCCATGGCCAGGGAGAACTCCAGGTTGGTCAGCAGCTTGCCGATATTGGCGCACTCCTGCACGTAACCCTTGCGCACGTTGGTGTAGACGGTGGCGCCGCCAAAGTCGGGGCCGAACCAGTCGTCACCGCCGCTGAGGTATTCCATCTCGAAGTTGGCGTTCATCGGGTGCGGTGCCCAGCCGAGGAAGGCGATCCATTTGCCGCGTCGCTGTGAGCGGTTGACCTGCGACATCATGCCGGCTTCGGACGATTCCACCAGCTTGAAGTCGCCCAGCTCAAAGGCGTTTTCATCGATCATTTTCTGGATCAGGCGGTTGCCGTCGTTGCCGGGCTCGATGCCGTAGATGCTGCTGGAAAACTCGTCCTTGAACTTCGCCAGGTCCGCAAAGGATTTAACACCACCCTCGAAGGCGGCCCTGGACACCGCCAGGGTGTACTTGGCGCCATTGAGGTTGGCGCGCACGGTTTCAACCGAGCCCTCTTCACGGTACTTGGCGATATCGCCTTCCATGGTCGGCATCCAGTTGCCGAGGAAGACATCGATATCGCTGGCCGCCAGGGAGTTGTAGGTCACGGGGACGGACAAAAGGTCGGTACGGCTTGCATAGCCCAGGGCTTCTACCACTTCCGAGGTCACCGCGGTGGTGGAGGTAATGTCGGTCCAGCCGACATCGGCGAAACGCACGGTATCGCAGCTGCCGGCGGCAAACGCCGTGCTGCCGAGGCCGGCGGCGCACACCAGGGTCAGAAGGCCGTTGCGTACTTTTTTAGTCGTGGGGGTCATGGTCAGTCCTGTTTAGTTATCATTATTCTGTACCTCCAGGGCAGCCCGTATCGCGTCGCGGGCTGGCGTGGAGCCACAGCGGCGCAGGCTGGGGCCTGCGCTCCTGTTGGTGATTCGTGACTAGTGACTGGTGACTAGTGATTAGTGATTCGTCATTCGTGATCAGTGATTCGTAAATCGAAGCGCTCAGAGTGATCTACCAATTACCAATTACCAATTACCAATTACCAATTACCAATTACCAGCTACCAGTTACGAATCAGCATATAACTCCTGTGTTTAAACGTAAGGATTTTCAAGTTCACCCAGTTCAACATAGACGCTCTTGGTCTGGGTGTACTGGTACAGGCTCTCGATGCCGTTTTCGCGGCCGATGCCGGACTCCTTGTAGCCGCCCACCGGCATTTCCGCCGGCGAGGCGCCCCAGGTGTTGATCCAGCAGATACCGGCCTGCAGCCGGGCGATGACCCGGTGGGCACGGCTGAAGTCGCGGGTAAAGACGCCGGCCGCCAGGCCGAAGGGGGTGTCGTTGGCGCGGCGGATCACTTCCTCTTCATCGTGAAAACGCAGTACCGACATCACCGGACCGAAGATTTCTTCACGCACGTTGGGCATGTCGTCGCTGCAGTCGGCAAACACCGTGGGTTCCACGAAGTTGCCCTGGTCCAGCCCCGGGCCCGTGGCACGCTGGCCACCGCACACCAGGCGCGCGCCGGCGGCCTTGCCGGCCTCGATAATGCCCAGCACCTTTTCCATGTGCCCTTTGGAGATCAGCGCGCCGATCTGGGTGGCGGGGTCCATCGGGTCGCCAATGCGCAGCGCACGGGTGCGGACTTCGAGCTCGGCGATGAACTCATCGTAAATGGCATCGTGCACGAACACGCGGGTCCCGTGGGTGCAGACCTCGCCCTGGGTGTAGAAGTTGGCCAGCAGGGCGCCGGAGACGGCAGTTTCGACCCTGGTGTCGGGGAACACGATCATCGGCGACTTGCCGCCCAGCTCCATGGTGACCGACTTCAGCGAGCCCGCCGCCGCCGCCATGACCTTCTTGCCGGTACCGCATTCGCCGGTAAAGGACACCTTGGAAATGGCGGGGTGGTTGCTCAGCAGCGCGCCGGTGCGGCCATCGCCCTGCACCACGTTGAAGACACCGTCCGGCAGGCCGGCTTCGGTGAAGATTTCCGCCAGTTTCATCACGCTCAGCGGTGTTTCTTCCGACGGCTTGAAGATCATGGCATTGCCGGCGGCCAGGGCCGGGGCCGCTTTCCAGCAGGCGATCTGGATCGGGTAGTTCCAGGCACCGATGCCGGCGCAGACGCCCAGCGGCTCGCGGCGGCTGTAGAAGAAGTTGCCGTTGCCCAGGTCCTGGTACTCGCCCTGAATCTTGGCGGCAAGACCGGCGTAGTACTCGATCACGTCGGCGCCGGTGTGGATATCCACGACATCGGCTTCCTGGATCGGCTTGCCGGTATCCTGTACCTCGAGGCGTGCCAGTTCGTCGTTGCGCTCGCGCAGCAGCTCCACGGCACGCAGCAGGATGCGGCTGCGCTCGGTGCCGGTCATGGCGGACCAGATGGCAAAGCCCTGCTGGGCGGATTCCAGGGCCGCTTCAATGTCGGCGGCGTTGGCCTGCTGCACCTGGGCCAGTACTTCGCCGGTGGCGGGGTTGCTGGTGGTAAAGGTTTCGCCGCTGCTGGCATCGCGATAGGTGCCGTGGATATAGAGAGGAATCGTGTTCATGGTTACCTTGCAGTCCGGGTTGGGAGACCCCTGAGGGTCGCAGTCGGCGGCAGCTGCCGCTCCAGATAATCGGTGATGATGCGCTGTGCCAGTTCGCCGTTAATGCCGCCGGGCGTAAGCGCGCCCCGCAGCCAGATGCCATCGATCAGGGCGGCGATGCCCTGGGCCACGAACTGGGCCCGTTCCGGGGGCATGACCCGCTTGAGCTCGAGCCGCAGGTGCGACAGCAGGCGCCGTTCGTTGACCCGCTGCAGCCGGAACAGCGCCGGGTGGTGCATGGCCTGGGACCAGAACGCCAGCCAGGTTTTTACCACCTTGGAATCCAGCTGGGTGCTGTCGAAGTTGCCGCCGACAATGGCCTTGATGCGGGCCACCACATCATCGGGGTCGGTTTCGCCAAGCCGCTCACGCACCGCATCGGAAAGATCCCACAGTACCGAACGCATGGTGGCTTCCAGCAGCCCATCCTTGCCACCGAAGTAGTGGTTGATGATGGCGGGAGACACCCCGGCGTAGCGGCTGATAATGGCCACGCTGGCTTTCTGCAGACCGTAGGCACCAATGGCTTCCATGGTCGCCTTGATCAGCTGGGGCTTGCGGATTTCGGGCATCCCGACCTTGGGCATGGGGCAATGCACTCTTTTTTAATTAAATGATCGTTTAACAAAAGACTGACGTTTTAGCCGCGCACTGTCAACCCGCACCTAAGCGCCTTGGCGTAAATGGGTACGAAAATCCTCGATTAACGGCGAAAACGTCGTAATTGAAATTGTGGAAGTCGCTTCTGGGGATGGCTATGACGGTTTTTCTGACTTTTTACGGTGACCCAATCCAGGGCCGGAGGGGTGAGATTCGCACCGCGATGGTGCGGTTTTGGTGGCTCGGTGTTCGGTATTGGTAATTGGTAATTGGTTATTCGTTATTCGTGAATAGTCATTCGTAATTGGTCAGCCGTAAGCCGTAAGCCGTAAGCCGTAAGCTTAAAGCTGACAGCTCCAGGCTGATAGCTTTACCTTTCGAGTTATGGTGATTTCTGGTGTACGGGGAGATAGGAGGGATGGCGTATCCTGTTGATTGATCACGACCAAGATCTCAATCAACAGAGGTGATACGCCATGACCGATTTTACCCTGAGGGCTCTTTCACAACCAGAGGCACAGGCAGTAGATCCGCTGACCGAGCTGTTGCGTGCAGGGGCACGTGAACTGATCGCACACGCCGTCGAAGCCGAGCTTCAGGGGCTTCTGAATCAGCACGCCGAATCCCGGCTCCCAGATGGCCGCCAGGCCGTGGTTCGCAATGGCTATTTGCCTGAACGTACCGTCCAGACTGGTATCGGTGATGTCGAGATCAAGGTGCCCAAGGTGCGGGACCGAAGCGGTTCCGGGATTCGATTCAACAGCGCGCTACTGCCGCCGTACCTGAAGCGGGCCCGGAGTGTCGAGGAGTTGTTGCCCTGGCTGTACTTGAAGGGCATCTCCACTGGAGATTTTCAGGACTCACTGGCCGCGCTGCTGGGCGATCAGGCCAAGGGGCTATCGGCCAATACGATATCCCGACTCAAGAGCCAATGGCTCGAAGAGCACCAGCAATGGCGGCAACGGGACCTGGCGAACTCGCGCTATGTGTACTGGTGGGCCGACGGCGTGCACAGCAACGTCCGGATGGATGATCGCCTCTGCCTGCTGGTGATCATTGGCGTCACCGAGCACGGCCGCAAGGAATTGGTTGCGGTTGAAGACGGCTACCGGGAGTCGACGGCAAGCTGGGAGGAGTTACTGCTGGGTCTGCGCGAGCGTGGCCTGGAAACCGCGCCGAAGCTGGCGATTGGCGATGGCGCGCTGGGGTTCTGGAAAGCGATGACCAAAACGTATCCTGCCAGCCGGCACCAGCGCTGCTGGGTACACAAGACGGCGAATGTACTGAACAAGCTGCCCAAATCCATGCAACCCAAAGTGAAAGAAGCGCTGCACGATATCTGGATGGCCGAGACGCGTGACGCGGCCACGGTGGCATTTGATCGGACGCTGACCCGGTTCAGTAGCAAGTATCCCAAAGCCATGGATTGCCTGGCCAAGGACCGGGAAGAGCTGCTGGCGTTCTACGACTTCCCGGCAGAACACTGGGTGCATATCCGGACCACCAACCCGATCGAATCGACTTTCGCCACGGTAAGGTTGCGCACCAAACGGACGCGTAACTGCGGCTCCAGGGACACGACGCTGGCGATGGTCTACAAGCTGTTGGAGTCGGCACAGAAAAACTGGAAACGGATCAAGGGATTTAATCTGCTGACCCTCGTGGTCAACAACGTGAAGTTCAAGGATGGTGAGCAAGTACAAGATCAATCAGACAGGAACGCCGCCTGACGTCATACACCAGATTTGACAATAACTCTTACCTTTCACCTTTCCCCTTTCCCCTTGCCCCTGCTTTACACCGCCTTGCGCCAGACCAGCAGCTGGTTGTTGGCGGGCATGCTGATATCCCGTTCGAGCGCGAAGCCACAGGCGTGGGCCTGGTCGCGGATGGCCTCGACATCACGGATGGCGCTGCACGGATCGCGCTGTTGCAGCCAGCGGTCGAACTCGGCATTGCTGGCACTGGTGTAGCGGCCAGCGTAACGAAAGGGGCCATAGATGCACAGCAGCCCGCCGGGTTCCAGCAATCGGCCGGCACCCTGCAGCAGGGCCACGGCCTGGGGCCAGCCCATGATATGCAGGGTGTTGGCCGTGTAGATGGCGTCGACCGGGCCCGCGGGCCAGGGCTCCTGCGTCACATCCAGCGCCAGGGGCGGGTCTATATTGTCGCTGCCAAAGCGCAGCAGGTTGGCGCCAAGGTCCGGCAGGTGCGCGGCGAGATCCGTGGGCTGCCAGCGCAGATGGGGCAGTGCGGCGGCAAAGTGCACGGCGTGCTGTCCCGAGCCGCTGCCGATCTCCAGCACCCGGGTCGTTGTCGCCAGCAACGGCTGCAGCTCGGCAAGAATCACGGCCTGGTTGCGGGCGCAGGCTTCGCTGTAGTTGAGCCAGTTCATCGAAGACCTATTCGTCATGGGTAAATCGTAATTGGTGATTGGTGATTGGTGATTGGTGATTGGTAATTCGTGATTCGTGATTCGTGATTCGTAATTGGTAAGCCGTAAGCCGTAAGCCGTAAGCCGTAAGCTTAAAGCTGACAGCTTACGGCTGATAGTTGTCAGCTGATAGCTTTACCTTGCCCCTTGCCCCTTGCCCCTTGCCCCTGCTCTACGCCGTCCTGACGGCGTTGCGCTGTTCGCTGCGGCTTTGCTTGCGCAGGTACATCTGGCGGTCCGCCAGGCCGAGCAGGCCTTCGGCGTCGTCGGCGTCTTCGGGGTACACGGCCAGGCCGAAGCTGCCGCTTTGGTTCAGCACGATCTCACCCACCTTGAAGGGGCGTTCGAACAGGGCTTCGAGCTTGCCGCGGATCCTGTCGAGCTGACGCTCGCCGCTGAATATCGGAATCAGAATCACGAATTCATCGCCATGGATACGGGCGACCGTGTCTTCGCTGCGCATCGACTCGCGCAGGCGCACGCCGATCTGGATCAGCAGCTGATCACCGACATCGTGGCCCCAGGCGTCGTTCACCTGCTTGAAGTCATCCAGGTCGAGAAAGAAGACCGCGACCCGGCTGGCCGTGCGCTGCGCCGACCGGATCGCCTGTTCGAGGCGATCAAGCAGCAGGTTGGTGTTCGGCAGGCCGGTGAGGTGGTCGAAGTGGGCCTTGTTGTAAAGGCTATGCTGCTGTTCGAGCAGGTGCTGCCGGGTGCGCCAGACGCGCCGCAGCACCCAGTAGGCCTGCAGCATCAGCAGGCAGAGGCCACCGAGCAGGCCGGCCAGGTGCCAGTGATCCAGCGCCTGCCAGCTGGGCTGGTACTCGATGCGCAGCTCCAGGCCCTGCAGTAGCTCGCCAAAGCGATGGCTGCCGGTCATGGCGGCAATTGGCAGTGCAAGGCCTGGGGCGGGCGGGCTTTCGAACAGGGTCACGGCAGGCGTGTCGGCGGATTCCTGGCTGATCAGGCGCAGGCTGAACCCCGGTTCATTGATCGGCTCCGGCGCGAACAGCGCCTCGGCACTAACGGCCAGCAGGGCGTAATGGGAAAACTGCCCAGGTTGCTGATGACTCCGCGTAACGAACCGGCTGTCTATGGCGTGGTAGAGCAGGTAGCCGGGGCCATTACCCAGCTGGATGGGCTTGGACATGCCGCTGGGCGCCACGACGCCGGAGAGCCGGCCACCGAGCGCCGAAGGCTCGCTGGCCAGGTCCAGCCCCAGCAAGCTGCGGGCTTCCGGGCGTTCGGGCACCAGCAGGACCACCGGGTAGAGATCCCGCGCGGGGTTGCCGGGCGTGTCGGCGGTCGCTGTCTGAATGTGGTATCCACGGGCTTCGGCGGTGGCCATGTACTGCTCAAACGCCTGGCGCTGGTCCGGTTCCACACGACTGGCAATGGCGAGCATGTACAGGTTGGGCGAGTGTTGCAGCAGGCTTTGGGCGCTGAGTTTAGCCCGGGGGTAATTGAATTCGTCCAGGGCAGAAAGGCTGTGGGCGAAGCTTTCGAGCGCCATCTGCTGCTCGTTGAGCTGCTGCGCGACCTGAAGTGTGATGTTCTGCGAAAGGGTGTCGAAACGTGATTCCAGCCGGTTGTACTCGAGCGCGACGATGCTTGCGCTAATCAGCGCAAAGGCCGCAAGCCAGGTCGCTATATAGCCGATAAGCTGCGACCGGGGCATCAGGTCAACGAGGGAGCGCTCCATGCTGTATTTCCGAACGTCGTATGAAGTTGAATGATGAATCCAAAATCCGCCTCAATCAAGAAAAATCGGAAATCGGGCTTTTCGCAGCGTGCAGACGGTTCGTTGGTAAGTAAAGCAGGAGGAAAGGTACAAGGGGCAAGTCGAAAGGTACAAGAAGCAAGTCGAAAGGTACAAGGGGCAAGCCGAAAGGTACAAGGTGAAATTTACCAATCGCTGGTCGTCATTCGTTATTCGTGCGGCAACAATCACTGAGGATGCAGAACGAGCAAGGGGCAAGGCAAAACGAGGCTTTTGCCCCTTTTACCTTGCCCCTTGCGACTTATGTCTACGCTTACTTGGCGCTGTCGATCATGTGTTCAATGGCGCCCTTGATCTCGTCATCGGAGCAGCTGGCGCAGGTGCCGCGCGGCGGCATGGCGTTGATGCCGTTGATGGCGTTGGCCAGCAGGGTTTCCATGCCCTTGGCGCTGCGGTCGGTCCAGTCGCTGGTGCCGAACTTGGGCGCGCCCAGTACGCCGGTGCCGTGGCAGGCAGCGCAGCTGGCGGCATACACGTCTGCTCCGCTGCGGCCCGCGCTGCCGGCTGGTGCCGCAGAGGCGCCGCCACAGCTGTCGTCGCCGACGATGCAGACAGAACCCGACGGCTTGATGCGCTCGATGATCTTGTCGTGGTCGGTCGCAGCCTGCACAGACGCAACCATTACGGCACCCAGACCCAGCGCGCAAAGCGCAGATACAAATTTATTCACACTCAGGACCCTCATCACTTTTTAAGAATTCAGCGTATCCGCCCGCCTGCTTCAGACGCCCCGCTTCGCAATGCGAGCAATGGGCCAGGGACAGACGCGACAACGCAATGAGTAACAGGCGCGGAATTATAACGGCAAAAGTCCGGTACCGATACGGATTCGCGGGGTAAAGGAGCAAGTAGAAAGGGGCAAGTTGCACGTTGAAAGGGGAAGAGCCATCCGTGGCGAGTCCCTGCCGATACGTGTCCTGATCAGCCATAACCCATGCTAGCCCCCGACTGTGACACCGGCATGACGCCGCAGCGAAGATTCCATCCACGCATGAAAACGCTTGGCAAACACCTTAGTTATCCGTAACATACCGGCCTGCAAACAACTTCCTTTGCGCGCCTGTAGCTCAGCTGGATAGAGTAGCAGGTTCCGATCCTGTTGGTCGGGGGTTCGAATCCCTCCAGGCGCGCCACTTTTCCCGTTTGCTCCGCATTTTCAGCGTTACCTCCGTCATGTATTCGCAGTCCATCGCCTGGAGGGTGAGAACCCCCGATGGGTTCGAGTCGAGTGCAGCGAGACAACGTTGCCGCAGGCAACGGCCCGCAGGGTGAGGCGAAGCCGAATAATCCCTCCAGGCGCGCCACTTTTCTCGTTTGCTCCGTATTTTCAGCGTTACCTCCGTCACGAGTAATTCGTGATTAGTCATTCGTTATTCGTGGCGCCGGCATCACTTTTGGCTCGCAGCTTACGGCTCAAGGCTCAAGGCTCAAGGTTCAAGGTTCAAGGTTCAAGGTTCAAGGCTCACAGCTCACGAATCGTGGGTCGTTATTCGTGATTAGTCATTAGTAATTCGTGGCGCCGCCATCACTCTTGGCTCACGGCTCACGGCTCACGGCTCACGGCTCACGGCTCACGGCTTACGGCTGTCAGCTTCACCAATCACCAATCACCAATCACCATTGCCTTGCCCCTTGCCCCTTGCCCCTTGCCCCTGCTCTTCGACCATGGTCCAGTGCCGATCTTGCAATTTCAGGCGGTCTGGGGCGCGCCGGATTCGATTGTCGGTGGTATGATTAGGCCGCTATATAACCAGCTGCGGCCTGGCGGCGTTCATGCCCGCCCTGCTGCTGGCGCTGTGCGCGGCGTGATCATCGGTGTATCAGACCCGGTCACGCGGGTGCGCACAGACGTGTTGGGCTGGTGGATATGGCACCCTGAACCGCCGGAGCGGTCGGGCGGCCCTGGCGGGCTGGTGCACACTGATGACTGCGTCATTTCCGCCAACGGTGCCGAAGGGGATCAAGCGGGCAAAGACCCGCGATCCCGCAACTTGCGCCAGGTGTAGGCATGGATATTGCCTGCTAAAGAGCCCCTGCGTACGTTCAACACTATCTTTCGCATAACGGAGTCTCCGGGCAAAGCATCGGCCACAAGCCGTTACACGCCGCCGGAACATACAGAGTGATACTATGACCAAACAGACTATTTACTACACGCTCACCGATGAAGCGCCGTCGCTGGCAACCTGCTCGCTGCTGCCCATCGTCCGCACCTTTACCAGCGCCGCCGGCATTGATGTCCAGATCACCGATATCTCCCTGGCGGGCCGTGTGCTGTCTGCCTTTCCGGACTTCCTGAGCGAAGATCAGCGCGTCACCGATGGCCTGGCGTTCCTGGGCGAGCTGACGCAGGACCCGAATGCGAACATCGTCAAGCTGCCGAACATCAGCGCCTCCGTGCCGCAGCTCAAGGCCTGCATCGCCGAGCTGCAGGGCCAGGGCTACAAGATCCCGAACTTCCCCGAAGCGCCGAAGGACGACGCCGAGCAGGAAATCCGCGGCCGTTACTCCAAGCTGCTCGGCAGCGCGGTAAACCCGGTACTGCGTGAAGGCAACTCCGACCGTCGTGCGCCGGCGGCCGTGAAGCAGTTTGTACGCAAGTTCCCGCACAGCATGGGCAAGTGGAGCATGGCCTCCCAGACCCACGCCGACTACATGCGTGGCGGCGACTTCTACTCCAGCGAACAGTCTGTCACCGTGGACGAGCCCACCGATGTGCGCATCGAGTTTGTTGGCAAGGACGGCGCCGTGAGCCTGAAAAAGGAACTGAGCCTGGAAGCCGGCGAAATCCTGGACAGCATGTTCATGAGCGCCAAGGCACTGCGCCAGTTCTTTGAAGATTCCCTGAACGATGCCAAGGAATCCAACGTGATGTGGTCCTTGCACGTCAAGGCCACCATGATGAAGGTGTCTCACCCCATCGTGTTCGGCCACGCCGTGACCGTGTTCTACAAGGACCTGTTTGAAAAGCACGGCGAGCTGTTTGCCGAGCTGGGTGTAAACCCCAACAACGGCCTGAGCAGCGTGTACGAGTGCATCGAATCCCTGCCGCGCTCCAAGCGTGAAGAGATTCTGGAAGACATCCACGCCTGCTACGAAAACCGCCCGGAAATGGCGATGGTGGATTCCGTCAAGGGCATCACCAACCTGCACGTACCGAGCGATGTGATCGTCGATGCCTCCATGCCCGCCATGATCCGCAACGGCGGCAAGATGTGGGGCCCGGATGGCAAGGCCAAGGATGCCAAGGCCGTAATGCCGGAAAGCACCTACTCCACCATCTACCAGGAGATGATCAACTTCTGCAAGACCAACGGTGCTTTCGATCCCACCACCATGGGTACCGTACCGAACGTCGGCCTGATGGCGAAAAAAGCCGAAGAATACGGCTCCCACGACAAGACCTTCGAAATGATGGCCGACGGCACCATGCGTGTGGTCAAGAGCGATGGCACCGTGCTGATGCAGCACGAAGTCGAGCAGGGCGACATCTGGCGCGCCTGCCAGACCAAGGACGAGCCCGTGCGTGACTGGGTCAAGCTGGCGGTCACCCGTTCGCGCCAGTCCGACACCCCGGCCATCTTCTGGCTGGACCGCAACCGCGCCCACGACATCCAGCTGATCAAGAAGGTTAACAAGTACCTGCAGGATCACGACACCAGCGGCCTGGATATCCGCGTCATGACCTACGTGGAGGCGATCCGTCGCTCCATGGAGCGCATGGTGCGCGGCCGCGATACCATCTCCGTGACCGGCAACGTGCTGCGTGACTACCTCACCGACCTGTTCCCGATCATGGAACTGGGCACCTCGGCCAAGATGCTGTCTATCGTGCCGATGCTCAAGGGCGGCGGCATGTACGAAACCGGTGCCGGCGGTTCCGCGCCCAAGCACGTGCAGCAGGTTGAAGAAGAAAACCACCTGCGCTGGGACTCCCTGGGTGAATTCATGGCCCTGGCCGTGTCTCTGGAAGAGATGGGTATCAAGCAGAACAACCCGCGCGCCAAGATCCTGGCCAAGACCCTGGACGAAGCCACCGGCAAGCTGCTTGAAAACAACAAGTCGCCGTCGCGCCGCACCGGCGAGCTGGACAACCGTGGCAGCCACTTCTATCTGGGCCTGTACTGGGCACAGGCAGTAGTTGCCCAGGCCGAAGATGCCGAGCTGGCCGCGCTCTTCGCCCCGCTGGCACAAGCCATGACCGCCAACGAAGACAAGATCGTGGGTGAACTGGCCGCAGCCCAGGGCAAACCGGCAGAGCTGGGTGGTTACTACCACGCCCTGCGCGCCAACGTGAAGAAGGTCATGCGCCCGAGCGCCACGCTGAACGCCGTACTGGCCGACGCCAACGCCCAGCGTTAATCGTACTTCGCTAGACCCAGGCCCGCTGCAGGCAACTGCTCCGGGCTTTTTTTATAAAGGCAGTGGCAAGGGGAAAGGAGCAAGGGACAAGGAGCAAGGGACAAGGAGCAAGGAGGCAGTTCCTTTAACCTTGCCACTTCAACCTTGTACCTGCTTTCAAACCCCGCCCCACTCTGGTGCAGCGCTGCTGTCGGCTGTGGTCCGGCGCGACTCTGTGATAGCCCTATTTGTTGACTAACTGGTTGAGAAATAGACATTTTTTGCGCCTTTATCGGCCTAATTCGGAAAATTAGGCAGTTTTCCTATAGCCATCCAAAGCCGCGTTTTGTTAAATGTGTGCCCGTTTTTTTGGGGTATGGTTTGCTGCCCGGCACTTGCGCCGAACGCGGGCATGAAAATTGCTCATTTCCCTTGCCGAAAACCCGGAGCGATCGCCCATAAGCGGCTGGATCGCCAGGGGCTATTTGCCCGGGAAGCTCGGCAAAGAACAGCGGTGGCAAGCCCGAAAGCGCCGGGGAACGGTTGCTTTCGAGGTAAGAAAATTCGGAAATACACAGCGCTGTAACCAAGTGCTGGCAGAGTTCGCCCGGGCGTTGAGGATGGCCCTTACCATAACCTTCGGGCGGTAGCGTGTCTGACGGCCGGCAAGCTTTCAGCCGTCAGCTCTCGGCTCCAAGCTGCCCACTCTCAGTTTATGGCTTACATCTGTCATTTCTCAACTTGCGGCTGCTCTTTCGCTGCACGAAAAACGAACTGCGAATCCAGTCAGGATCGCATGCCAGTTAATACCTTGTAACCTAAAGGACTAGACCATGGAAAGCACATACCAGGGATCCTTGCTGGCCCTCCTCGCCACGTCCAATCTTTGGCTGGCCTGTCTAACGGCTTTTGTGAGTACCGTTGCAGCAATAAAGTTGCTACATCCTTTTGCTCCCCGGTTCGGTCTGGTCGATATCCCGGATAGCCGAAAGCAGCACAATGGACACATTCCCCTGATTGGCGGTTTGGCCATCTACACAGGGTTGATGGTGACGTTGCTGGCATTCCTGCCGGTCAGTGAAAAAATAGCCTACCTGCTGGGTACGGCGTCCTTCATCATGCTGACCGGCCTGATCGACGATATCAGGGATCTGGGTGTGCGGGTCAGGCTGTTGATACAGGCCGTGGCCAGCCTGGCCATGATTGCGGGCACCGGACTCTATATCGAGTCATTAGGAGACCTGTTTGGCTTTGGTGAAGTGTACCTGGGGCTTTGGGGCATTCCCTTTACCGTGCTGGCGGTGATCGGTGTGATCAATGCGTTCAACATGGTAGACGGTATCGACGGCCTCGCCGGTGGCCTGTCGCTGGTGGCCATTCTGGGTATTCTCGCCTTCGAAGGTCTGGCGGGGAACTACCGCAATGTTGACTACCTGCTACTGCTCGCCTGTGCGTTGGTACCCTTCCTGCTGGCTAACCTGGGGATCATCAGCCGTCGTAAAATTTTCATGGGTGATGCCGGCAGCATGTTCATGGGCTACGTCATTACCTGGACCCTGATCAATCTGACCCAGGGTGAGAGCCAAGTGATTGAGCCCGTGAATGCGCTCTGGTGTGTGGCGATTCCGGTGATGGACACCCTGGGCGTGATGTATCGTCGCATCAAGCGCGGCCAGTCACCGTTCCAGCCGGACAGAGAGCACTTGCACCATATCTTTATGCGGGCCGGCTTCTGCGCGCGGAAAACCCTGCTGACTATTCTGGGTAGCGCTGTCGCGATTATTCTGCTGGGTCTTGTTATCGAGGCTGTTTTTCCGGCCCTGGCCTTGTATGGCTTTTCGGCTCTTTTCCTGGGCTATGGCTACCTGTTGATGCATGCGTGGAAGCTGCAGAAGCTGATGAAAGGACACTGAAGTTGTTTTTCTACTTGGATTACGAATTATGAAAGTACTTACCGTTTTTGGCACTCGCCCTGAAGCCATCAAAATGGCGCCGCTGGCACTGGCGCTTGCCGCTGATGAGCGTTTTGATGCCAAGTTCTGCGTTACCGGCCAGCACCGCGAGATGCTCGACCAGGTACTGGGCCTGTTTGCGATCAAACCGGACTTTGACCTGAATATCATGAAGCCGGGGCAGGATCTCACCGATGTCACCACGGCTATTCTGCAGGGGTTGAAAGCCGTGTTCGCCGAGTTCAAGCCCGACATGGTGCTGGTGCATGGCGATACTGCCACCACCTTCGCAGCCAGCCTTGCCGCCTATTACCAGCAGATTCCGGTCGGTCACGTCGAAGCGGGCCTGCGTACTGGCAATATGTATTCGCCCTGGCCCGAAGAAGGCAATCGTAAGCTGACCGGCGCCCTGGCCCAGCTGCACTTTGCCCCGACCGAAACCTCCCAGGCCAATCTGCTGGCCGAAGGCGTGGATACCAGCAACATTATCGTGACCGGCAACACAGTGATTGATGCCTTGCTGGATGTGGTTGCCCGTCTGGATGAAGACGCCGATCTGCGGGAGACGGCTGCCGCGCCTGGCGCCTTCCTGGACCCAAGCCGCAAGCTGATTCTGGTTACCGGCCATCGCCGCGAAAGCTTCGGTGGCGGCTTCGAGCGCATTTGCCAGGCCCTGCGAGACGTGGCCGAACAGCACCCGGATGTGGATATTGTGTATCCCGTGCATCTGAACCCGAATGTGCGCGAGCCGGTAAACCGCCTGCTCAAGGGCATCGACAATGTGCACCTTATCGAGCCTCTGGATTACCTGCCGTTCGTCTACCTGATGAGCCGTGCTCACATCATCCTGACCGACTCCGGCGGTATTCAGGAGGAGGCGCCGTCGCTCGGCAAGCCGGTGCTGGTCATGCGTGATACCACCGAACGGCCGGAAGCGGTATCCGCCGGTACGGTAAAGCTGGTGGGCACCGATGGCGCCAATATCGTGCGCGAGCTGAACGGGCTGCTTAACGATGAAAGTGCCTATCGTGCCATGAGCTTCGCCCATAACCCCTATGGGGATGGCAAGGCTTGCCAACGTATCCTCGAAGCGCTCCTGGCACAGTAAAACGCCTGTGTAGGAGCGGCGCCCCCGCCGCGAATTGCCTGTTTAACAATTCCCATCGAATATTTAAGAGTTCCCTATGTCCTTCGAAACGATCTCCGTTATTGGCCTGGGTTATATCGGCCTGCCTACCGCCGCTGTTTTCGCCTCCCGCAAGAAAAAAGTTATCGGCATCGATATCAACCAGAAAGCTGTTGATACCATCAACCGTGGCGAGATCCACATTATCGAGCCGGATCTCGATATGGTGGTACATGCCGCCGTAACCGAAGGCTACCTGCGCGCTACAACGATCCCGGAACCGGCGGATGCCTTTCTGATTGCGGTACCAACACCTTTCCTGCCCGGTGCAGAACAGGGCGACCATCAGCCGGATCTGAGTTACATCAAGGCGGCCACCGAAACCATCGCGCCGGTACTGAAAAAAGGTGATCTGGTTATTCTGGAATCCACCTCGCCGGTGGGGGCAACCGAGCAGATGGCTGCCTGGCTCGCCCAGTACCGCCCGGACTTGAGCTTCCCGCAGGCCCAGGGTGAAGACTCCGATATTCGCATAGCCCACTGCCCCGAGCGGGTACTGCCTGGCCACGTACTGCGTGAGCTGGTATCGAACGACCGCGTAATCGGCGGCATGACACCAAAATGCGCCGAAGCGGCTATCCGACTGTACAAGTCCTTTGTTGAAGGCGAATGCGTGGTCACCAATGCCCGTACCGCCGAAATGGCCAAGCTGACCGAAAACAGCTTTCGCGATGTGAATATTGCCTTTGCCAACGAACTGTCGATGATCTGCGACAAGCTGGATATCAATGTCTGGGAGCTGATCAAGCTTGCCAACCGCCATCCTCGCGTCAATATCCTCCAGCCAGGCCCTGGCGTAGGTGGGCACTGCATCGCTGTTGATCCCTGGTTTATCGTCAGCAAAACACCGGAGCAGGCCCGCCTTATCCGCACGGCGCGGGAAGTAAACGACAGCAAGCCAGAGTGGGTTATCAACAAGGTCAAGCTCGCAGTTGCCGACTTCCTGCAAGCCAACTCGGACAAGACTGCTAGAGACGTGACCATCGCCTGCCTGGGGCTGGCCTTCAAAGCGGATATTGATGACCTGCGTGAGAGCCCGGCGCTGGCCATTACTCAGCAGATTACTGCGGTGCATCCTGGTCCGGTGCTGGCGGTTGAGCCGAATGTGGAAGTGCTGCCTGAGAAGTTAATGGGGACTATTCAGCTTGTAGGGTTTGATAAGGCACTAGTAGAAGCAGATGTGGTGTTACTGCTGGTGGATCACAAAGAATTCAAGGGTATGAGCAAAACGCCAAGCAGCTACAACGCGCTGGTCGATACCCGGGGTGTGATTGAGTCGAGCTGAAACTATGCTGGCTAACAACCATAAACGCATAATGCGCAACACTGGCATGCTGTACATGCGCATGCTGCTAGCCATGGCAGTTACTCTCTATACATCAAGAGTGGTGCTGGATGTGTTGGGTATCGAAGACTTCGGTATCTACCATTTAGTGGTCGGGTTCATAGCCTTGCTGGGGTTTCTGCAGGGCGCTATGACTACCGCCACACAGCGTTATTTTGCTTTTGACCTTGGTGATTCTGGCGGCAAGGACCTCAGTAGGATCTTCAACACCAGCTTGATGATTCACTGCATGCTTGCCGTCTGCATTGCTCTGGTAGCGGAAACGGCAGGGTACTGGTTTGTGTCCACACAGCTGACTATTCCCGATGCACGTATGCCGGCTGCTGTGTCAGCCTACCACCTTGCCGTTGTCAGCTTCGTGTTCAGCGTGCTTATGGTGCCTTTCACCGCAATGCTTATGGCCCATGAACGTATGGGAGTCTTTGCAGCCATTGGCATGGTGGATGTCCTGCTTAAGCTGGCTGCAGTGATAATTTTGCAATACGTCGGTAGCGACAAGTTGATCGCATACGCATGGCTACTACTAGTCGTAAGCCTGGTAACTTTCACGCTATACACCATCGCTAACAAGCTGCTTTTTCCCAAGATAAAGCTACGTTGGCAATGGCATTCCCGGCAGTTCCGCACCATGCTCAGTTACACCGCATGGAATACTTGGGGCAACCTTGCTGCAGCACTGTCTGGCCAGGGGACGAATGTACTGCTTAATATGTTCTTCGGTCCCACTGTAAATGCTGGAAGAAGTATTGCTTCACAGGCCAATGGTGCCCTAAATAGCTTTGTTCAAAACATACAGGCAGCAATCAACCCACAAATCATCAAGTTGTATGCAAGTGGTGACAAGAGCCAGATGCACAGCCTTGTATTGCATGCGTCGAAGTACAATTTTTATCTGTTGTTCATGCTCGCACTCCCCGTGTTGCTTAATACAGAAGCATTGCTGGGGATATGGTTGGTCGAGGTTCCGCCTTATGCTGCTATTTTTCTGCAATTGACCATCATCAATTCATTGATTGAATCTTTTTCCGGCCCTCTAATGACATCTGCGCAAGCAACCGGAAAAATAAAGTTATACCAGACAATAATTGGTAGTATTTTGCTTTTAAATCTACCGATTAGCTATGTGGCTCTTCTAAAATGGCAGGTTCCAGAAATAGTACTTGCAGTGACTATAGGCATCAGTATAACTGCGTTTCTTGTCAGGCTGGCTATTTTGAGAGTTTTGGTCGGACTTAAAGTTATGGATTACATTGAAAATGTTATCATTCGATCCGCTTGCATGTCCGCGATTACAGTAGCTACAGTCTACGCGCTGAATATTATCAAAGCATCAGGGATAGCTGACTTGATATTTAACGTCATTTCTGCATTAACGATTTCAATTTTAGCTGTGGTTACAATAGGGCTTACCTCAAAGGAGCGAACGAAGATGATTTTGTTACTCATGAGTGTGAAGAAAAAAATCTACAAAGGAAAAAAACCGTGACCTGGTTAAAGAAAAAAATGTATGGGCTGTTTTTTTTCAGGACACCCATAGGTGAAATTTTGTCGATAATTCATAGCATGTACTTGCATCTGAAATATTCGTTTAGCGATAGGTCGCCCGGGAAAGATCGAGAAAAGTTAAAATATTACCTCGCAAAGCATTGCCACATTGTTGAGAAGGGGCTCGCGTTACCTACTCCTAGGCCTGCTTTTGGCCAGCCCAAGATTATGGATCTGATTGTAAGAACGAAAGATTACGAAGCTCGATTTGGCCGGGACGAAATAATAAAAGTTGTCCGCGATACAATTCGCGAATACATTTCGTTCCACGATGATAAAAAAGAATTATTGCCGAAAGGGTTCCTTGATACGCTTTCACGTTTTGTGAATGAATCCACCTCAGAGGACAAAGGGGGACTCAAACATCTTGAAAAAAAAATGTGGCGAGCGTTTTCCTTAGAAAGCTACGAGAGATTTGTGTTGCACAGACATAGCGTCAGAAACTTCAGCGATGAGCCCGTTGACGATGAGGTTATATTGAAATCAATTTCAATAAGTCTAAATACACCTTCAGTTTGCAATCGTCAAGGGTGGATGATTCATTATTACAACAATAACTCCGCGATAAGAGATCTCCTGAGCTATCAGAACGGTAATGCAGGATTTATGGCGAGCATAAACAAACTCCTGATTGTTACGGGCAATACTAAGGCATTTACCCGTTACGAGCATAATCAACAGTTTGTAGATGGCGGTTTATTATCCATGAACCTTATGTATGCATTGCATTCGGCAGGGCTGGGCTCATGTCCGTTGAATACATGCATGCCCTTCAACAAAGAAGAGAAACTGAAAAAAGCTGCAAAAATACCAAATCATGAAAAACTGATAATGATGATCGCGGTTGGAAATCTTAAAGACTCTTTTAGCGTTGCACGATCCGAAAAATATCAACTTGAACAAGTATTGAGGATGCACTGAGGGTATGAAAATCGCTATCATGACCCAGCCCCTGGGGAAAAACTACGGCGGTATGATGCAAGCGTTCGCATTGCAAAAAGTTCTTAAGAATATGGGGCACGAAGTGGTCACCATCGACAGGCAGCCGGCCGGCCATGGTATAGTGCATAACAGCTTACGTTTGATCTACCGTTCTATCCAAAAAATAAAAGGGAAACGAAAAGCGCCGGTCAATATTGAACGCCATTACCCACTGATTTTTAATAATCCCCATGGGTTTATTAAAAATAATATTAAAATATCGGAAAGTTTTTTTTCGACCGAGAAATTAAAATCACATTTTTCGAATAATTCATATGACGCAGTAGTGGTTGGCAGTGATCAGACTTGGCGCCCCAGATACTCCCCGGATATCTATAACTTTTATCTCGATTTTTTGAGTTGTAATAATGTGAAACGTGTCGCTTATGCGTCATCATTTGGCGTAGATAGTTGGGAGTACTCAGCGGAAGAAACAAAAAGATGCGCAGAGCTTGCAAAGCAATTTGATGCAATATCCGTTCGCGAAACATCAGGTATTGAATTGTGTGATAAATACTTGGGAGTAAAAAGCGAGTTCGTATTAGATCCGACCTTACTACTTGAAAAAGAAGATTATCTTGAGTTGATTGGAGATAGATACAGGAACGATGCGGGAGAGGGGGTTTTCACTTACTGGCTGGATCGAAGTGATGAAAAGCGTGTTGCCGCTGAACAGCTGGCAAATCAGCTGAACACCTATAGCTATCAGTGCCAGGCGAAAAATAGTATCAACAGCCTTAATAGTAGCAACTTGAAAAATTATAAAATGCCGCCAGTCGAGGATTGGCTAGCTTCTTTTGCCAAGGCTAGTGTAGTTCTGACAGATTCTTTCCATGGAATGGTTTTTTCAATAATTTTTCAAAAACCTTTTGTTGTGGTTGTTAACAAAGAAAGAGGCGCTTCAAGATTTATATCACTATTAAATAAGCTGGGTCTTGAGGAAAGGTTGGTCGATAAGCCTGAGAGTATATCTTATGATTTATTAATGAAGCCTTTAGATGGTGATGTCTTGAAGATCCTTAAAGATTACCAAGTAAATTCAAAAAACTTCCTAGATCATTATTTGGTTGATTGCTAAGCTTGTCAGTATAATTTTCAGGTGAAAGGTTATGGAATTAACAGTCATTATAAAAGCCTTGAATGAAGAGCAGAAGATAGAAGCTTGTATTACTTCTATACTACGCGAAGTTAAAGGCCTGAATGCGGAAGTTATATTGGTCGATTCTTGTTCAAAAGATAAAACTATTGAAATTTCCAAGAAATATCCTATTAAAATAATTCAGTTCAAAAATCATGAAGATATAAACTGCGGTGCCGCTGTTCAACTTGGTTATCAGGTGGCAACGGGCGACTATATATATCTTATTGATGGTGACATGGAAATGGCAGAAGGGTTTCTCAAGAAGGCCCTTGTTTATTTGAAAAGCAGTAAAGACACTGCGGGAGTTTCTGGTCTAATTAAAGACAGAGATTTAACTTCAGCGTCTGATAGGCGGCGTAAGGCGAACTACGAATCTATTACAAAACCTATAAATTCAAAATCTTTAGGCGGTGGGGGGTTATATAAGAAGATAGCTATAGATGATGTTCACTATTTTGGGCACAGTGCGTTAGAATCGTGTGAAGAGCTTGAACTAGGAGTTCGTCTAATTTCTAGAGGTTGGAAATTAACTCGCTTGCCAGAAATATCTGTATATCACACAGGTCATGGTTTGAGTGACTTTGCTCTTTTGCTTAGATACTTTAAAACGGGTCGATTTAAATCAATTGGAAGAGCTTTCAAGTCAGCGTTAGGTAAAAATTGGTTTTGGAATTTCTCGAAAGAATTTAAGTATATAGGTGTTGCAGCTGCGACGATATTTATCGCCTTAGTAAATGGGGTCTTATCAGGGTTTCTTAATGGTATGGGAGCTTGGTGCTTAATTAACTTGTTTGTGTGGTTGGCTCTTAGTATTAAAAAAAGAGACTTAAGAGATGCTTTGGTATCGATATTAACCTGGTATATTAGTTTATCCCAGTTTTTTGTTGGTTTTCTTTCGTCGACAAAAAAGCCGGATGAGTATATAGAGTATTATTTAGTTGTGAAATAGAGTTGGAAATAAGAGAAAGAATTTCGATGGTAAGAGTATGCCTTATATTTACTTAATTTATAGTGTTGCCTAATTATGCTACAGAGCTTTGTCGTTTACACTGAATTAGCGATTTCGTTATTTCTATTAGGTTTGGTTTCAGCTAAACGTGAGCGTGTTTACCATTATGAAAATAAAAAACTTTGGTTTTGGTATTGGGAAGTGGTTCTTGCTTTGTTTGTGTTCGCGTTTGTTTCTGGTATTCGATTTCAGGTGGGTGTAGACCACTTCGCATATTTGAAAAATTACCTAATGCTACAAAATAGTAATGTCTTTCTTTTCGAAAAAGAATTTGGTTTTGATGCGATAACCAGTTTGTTTGTTAGTTTGGGTTTTCATTTTTCTTTTTATTTTGGTTTTTTTGCATTTTTACAAATATTTTTTATTTATCGAGCATTTAAAAACGAACGTTATCTTTATCCATTCTTGGGTGTGGTTATCATTTTTGGGCCACACTATTTGAGCTGGATGAATGGTATTCGGCAAATGCTAGTTGCAACTATTTTTGTCTACTCTATTCAGTTTATTGTTCAAAAGAATTTTTTAAAGTACACCGCAACTATTTTTTTAGCATCATTGATACATCAGTCTGCACTTATACTACTACCTTTATATTTTTTACCTCAGAGGGATTACTTTAAAAGTAGAGGCGTATTGGTCTTCTTGGTTTTTATAACTATATATATAGGTACTACCAATGTGTGGATTGGATTACTTAACAGCTTGGGCGGATTAATAAGCTTTATTGGTTATGACAATATTTCTGGGAAGCTAGATTTGTTAATAGAAAACAATCAAGTCCGAAATATTGGCCCTCGTAACTTAAGTATTATTTTTTTGGCTCTGGTGACTATTTGGTTTTCTCCTCAGCTTAAAAGGCGTTTTGAGTATACAAATTTTTCAATCTATTTTAATTTTTCCATCTTAGGTGTTTTGTTCTCAAACTTATTAAATAATGCACATCATATTTTTTTAAGGCCTATCACTTACTTAACTGTTTTTTCAATCGTTACCACTGCCTACCTGTTGGCTTATTTAGCTAAGAAAAATATTTTATGGTTTTTTGTTGTGTTAATGTTAGTTTTGTCATATTTGCCGATGACATTAGTGGCAGAAAGTAAAAATATTTATCAAGACTATTCGAATTATAAATTTTTCTGGGATTATGGATACTAACAAATAAAAATTCTTGTGGTTCTATCTATAATTTTTAGATTGATCATCTAGCCGATATGGCTCTTATATTGGTGTTAATTGAGATTGGTGATTTGTTTTTTATGAGTTGTAAATCTCAGTGGTTATTTAAAAAAAGCATTCGTAATGCTATGAATTTCTCAATTTTAACGAGTTAAAAATGAAAGTATTGTTTGTTTTTGGTGGAAACTCTGGCTCTATGCCTTTTATTGGTGAACAGGCGGATTCATTAAAAAGACTTGGAGTTATAGTTGATGATTTTAAAATTATTGGTCGTGGTTTTACCGGTTATCTGAAAAACATATCCAAATTGTATAGTGTAATTGAAAAGAATGAATATGATTTAATTCATGCACATTATGGGTTGTCAGGACTCTTGTCGGTTTTGCAAAGAAAAATTCCTGTGGTTATTACTTATCACGGGTCGGATATTAATAAAAAATATGTCCGTATATTGTCTCTTTGGGCTGCTAAACTTAGCGATTATAATATTTTTGTAAGTGATGATCTCTTTAAAAAAGCGAATAGTCCGAGAAGGTCTAGAGTAATACCTTGTGGTGTTGATGTTGATTTATTTAAACCTTTGGACAAAAATAACGTTAAGAGTATTTTGGGTTTTGATCTCGAAAAGCACTATATTTTGTTTGCTTCTAGCTTTGATAACCCTGTAAAGAATTATGCTTTGGCGAAAAAAGCGATTGAAGCGTTTCCTAGTGATAGGGTTGAACTTGTTGAGCTAAAAGGCTGGACGAGAGAGCAGGTTCCTTTACTGATGAACGCATGTGAAGCATTATTGATGACTTCTTTTACCGAAGGGTCTCCTCAAGTAGTAAAAGAAGCAATGGCATGTAACTTACCAGTTGTTTCTACAAATGTTGGTGATGTGAAAGCAAAGGTTTCAGGGCTGAAAAATTGTTATATTACAGAATGTGATGCGCATGATATTGTTTCTAAATTGAATTTAGTTATTCTATCTGAAGTGCTAACAAATTCTAGGTGCGAGATAGTTAATTTGTCTTTAGATAATGTGGCTTTAGAAGTACAGGCTGTATACAAAAAAGTAAAAGGCCTAAGTGATTCAATATAACCCTCTGTGTGTTTTCTAAACGTTGATTAATTTTTTTAAACCACACGAGTGAGAATCCCACAGCAGTTATTCGGTATTCCTTATGAGTTTTTAACCATTATTTAATGGAAGGTTATGGACAGTCAACTGATTGGCGGAATTAAAATTTATGCCCCTAATTCACGCAAAGATTTAATTGATTTTGCCTTTAATCACCACAGCTTGTTGGTGGCAGTGAATGCAGAAAAAATTCTCCATGCTACTGAGCAGTCGCGAAATATTATCAGTCGCAATGTCGGGTACCCGGATGGTATCGGCGCCATTATGGCCCTGAATAAAAAAGGGGTAGATAATGTAGTGAAAATTCCAGGTTGCGAACTGTGGCTGGATATTATCCGCACGCGCTACAAGACTAAGCGTTTTTACCTTGTGGGTGGCAAGGATGAAATTATCGAGCAGACAGTGACTCAGCTCAGGGTTGAGTTCCCCGGTATCGATATTGCCAACTACCGGAACGGCTATCTCAATAGCGCTACCGAGCGCCAGGCACTGATCGAGGATGTAGCGGTTAAAAAGCCCGATGTGGTGTTTGTAGCCATGGGTTCACCCAAACAAGAGCTGCTGATGGAAGATATGCGTTCAGTGCATCCGGCTGTGTATCAGGGCTTGGGCGGCAGTTTTGATGTGTATACGGGTAATGTACAGCGAGCACCAGCCTGGTGGGTGGAACATCGATTGGAATGGTTTTACCGTTTGCTGCAAGAGCCTTCACGCATCAAACGTCAAATACATTTAGTGCGATTTCTATTTTTATTAAAACTTAACCGATTTTAATAGGGCCGGAGCTTGATTCCGGCTCGGCATAAATGCACAGCCGCTTCAAGTTGTAGAGCTTAGCCGTCGGCGGAGTTTTGACGTTGGCCTTGACCTGCCAAGAGTCAGTGGCGTTGTGGATTCGGTAAAGTCATGGTGTTACTGTGAACGATGGTTCCTCTTACTCTCGAACATAGGTCCTATATTTTTTGGACGACGTGAAGATTGGGATTCCTGTGTCCGCAAGCAGTACGATGAGTAGGCCCACAAAGGGATTTCAATAGCTTGGGTGTTAATAGCTAGTTCTCTGGAGACCTAATGGCTCAATTCTATAATCTGCGGATGTTTATTTTTTTGTGCTGCTGTGCCTGTTTGCTGTATGGAATCTTTCGTCCAGCAGGTCCTCCGGACCTTTTTGATCAGTCTGATAAGGTGAAGCATCTGCTGGCCTTTGCCTCACTTTCCTTCACTGGCCGTCTGGCCTTTCCACGATCTAATATCATGCTTTTCTGGGGGCTGATGCTCCCATTGGCCGTTGTGCTGGAATGGATCCAACACTGGGTGCAACCATCACGTGTACTCAGTCACTTGGATGCGATCGCCAATGTAACCGGCGCGGTGATCGGAGGAATGTTTTGGGGCCTGTTGTACAAGCGGGCACGGTGGATAAAGAGTTGGTAATTGTACAGCCATTGCCCAGTAGGGTGGGGTAGATGCAAAGCCGTTCCCGCATACTACTGCCTTTGCCGTCCAGCGCCTCCTTTCTTTCGCCCCATGACTACCTCGGACTCATATTGACGGTGTTGGCATCTGCGCGCTGGTGCCAAGAGTATTTCCGTTTGGCTGAGTTTTGCCGAATGAAAATCCGTAAGCTATCAGCTTAGAGTTTACGGCTGTCAGCCTACACCTGTTTTTTCACGAATCACGAATCACGGGTTGCCATTGGTGATGCGCAAATCGTTATTGGTAATTCGAAAAGTCTCAGCGTGCATTGTAGCCGCCCCTGCTAATCATGAATCTATGGTCGTAATGGGTTATTAGTAATTAGTGAAAAGCAACAGAAAGCAGCAGGCGGTCGGTCTGCGGATAAGCAATCACAAACTACTACTCACGGGTCATAATTGATCATTAGTAAGTCGTCATTGGTTATTCGAAAGCCGTTAAAGCAGTTGTCAGCCGTAAACTGTCAGCTTTAAGCTCGCGGCTGATAGCTGATAGCTGATAGCTGATAGCTGATAGCTGATAGCTGATAGCTGATAGCTGATAGCTGATAGCTGATAGCTGATAGCTGATAGCTGATAGCGGTTGCGCCACCAATCACTAATCGTAATTGGTTATTAGTAAGTAGTAATTAGTAATTAGTGAAAAGCAGGACGCTTCAATAGTGGGCGTCCCTGCTAATTACTAGTCACGAATTACTGTTCACTACTACTCACGAATCACTAGGTGTATTAAATGAAAATTTTGGTAACCGGCGGTGCCGGCTATATTGGCTCCCACACGGTAGTTGAGCTGCTAAGTGCTGGCCACGATGTGGTGGTGCTGGATAACTACTGCAACAGCTCGGCGGTAGCGCTGGAGCGGGTGGCGCAGATCGTGGCTGATGCTGTTGCGGGCAAGGCCGAACAGGCCGGTGAGCTGCAGGCGGTGGAAGCGGATATCCGTGACCGTGCAGCGCTGGATGCGGTGTTTGCGGCCCATGCATTCGATGGCGTGATTCACTTTGCCGGGCTCAAAGCGGTGGGCGAAAGCGTAGCCAAGCCGCTGGAGTACTACGAAAACAATGTCGGCGGCTCGGTCACGCTGTGCCAGGCGATGCAGGCGGCGGGGGTGTTCAACCTGGTGTTCAGCTCATCAGCCACGGTATATGGCGAACCGCCGGAGATGCCGATTAGCGAGGCCTTCCCCACAGGCGTGCCAACCAACCCCTATGGCCGTTCCAAGCTGATGGTGGAAGAAGTGCTGCAGGATCTGGTGCGTTCAGACAAGCGCTGGTCCATTGCATTGCTGCGCTACTTCAATCCTACGGGTGCACACGCCAGTGGCCTGATCGGTGAAGATCCGCAGGGCATTCCCAACAACCTGGTGCCCTATATCAGCCAGGTAGCGATTGGTACGCGGGAGAAACTGTCGGTATTCGGTGGCGACTACCCAACGCCAGACGGTACCGGGGTGCGCGACTATATCCATGTGGTGGATCTGGCCAAAGGTCACCTGTCGGCGCTGAACTGGATGCAGGACAACAGCGGCGTCGGTATCTGGAATCTGGGCACGGGCCTGGGCTACTCGGTGCTAGACATGGTACGGGCGCTGGAAACTGCGAGCGCACGGAAAGTACCCTACGAAATCGTCGACCGTCGCCCCGGTGACGTTGCCGAGTGCTGGGCCGATGCCAGCAAGGCCGCTGCAGAACTGGGCTGGAAGGCGGAGCTGGGGCTTGAGCAGATGATGGCCGACACCTGGCGCTGGCAGTCCATGAATCCGCAAGGCTATGGGGAGCAGGGGCAAGGTTAAAAGCAGGTAAAAGGGGCAAGGGGCAAGGGGCAAGGTTAAAGCAGGGACAAAGGGCAAGAAAAAGTAAGCCGTAAGCTGTCAGCTATAAGCTCGCGGCTGATAGCTGATAGCTCATTTCCCGGAATACGCTGCGCTCATTGCAGGTTACTGGCGACGTCACGAGGAAGCCGGCCAGTCATTTCACGCGCCCGGGTTTGCATCCGACGCCTGTGGCGGTACGATCAAGGCGTGTCCTGTGCAAACCGCTCAATCAGACTGGCATCGTCTTTATGCAAGCTCCAACAGACCATTCTTTATTGCCTCACCTTGTTCAGCTGGCCGATTCGGCGCCGGATGTTGCTGCCCTGTGGCTGTATGGTTCGCGCGCGCGCGGCGATCATGGTGCAGACAGCGATTATGACCTGGCCGTGGTCTTTATGGACCGCATCGCCGATAGGCTGGAGCGCAGGTTGCGGCCTGAACTGCTGGCACTTGAGTGGCAGAGCGCGCTGCAGCTGCCGGAAAACCAACTGAGTATTGTCGATCTGTCTGCTTGCCCGATTCCACTGGGCTGGAGCATTCTGAGCGACGGCAAGCTGCTGGCAGACAAAACGCCAGACGTGCGCATGCGTGCGGAATCCCGCATCTATTCGATGTGGGAAATCGATTACCTCTACCAACAGCCGTCAAAAGCAGCTGTAAGCTGTCAGCTTTAAGCTCGCGGCTGATAGCCGACATGAGGTGATTGGTAAATAGTTATTGGTAATTAGTGAAATGCAGGGCGCTTCAATAGTGGGCGCCCCTGCCAATTACGAATCACGAATCACTGGTGATCGTTGGTGATTGGTAAATAGTCATTGGTAATTAGTAGGCGTAACCTGCACGCGAATCACGAATCACGAATCACTGGTCGTAATTGGTAATTGGTAATTGGTCATTAGAAAAACATCAGCGTGCATTGTGGCCGCTCCTGCTAATCACGAATCACTGGTCGTAATTGGTTATTGGTAAGTAGTAATTAGTGAAAATCAGGACGCTTCGATAGTGGGCGCCCCTGCTAATTACTATTCACGAATCACTATTTACTACTACTCACAAATCACGAGTAAGACAACGAATGCTTCAAACCCTGTATAACCTGCGCCTGGCGGCGTTTGGGTGCTGTGTGGCGGCGTTGCTGTACGGCATTTTTCGCGCCGCGCCGCCGCCGGATCTGTTTGACCAGTCCGACAAGGTGGGCCATCTGCTGGCCTTTGGCGCGCTTGGCCTGAGCAGCCGGCTGGCATTTCTGCGCCTGTCTGGTTGGGTGCTCTGGCCGCTGCTGTTTGTCCTGGCGCCACTGCTGGAGTGGCTGCAGCATCAATTGCAGCCGTTGCGTGTTTACAGTGTTGAAGATGCCCTGGCGAATATGGCGGGAGTGGTGTTGGCGCTTGCGGTTAGTTCGCTTGTCCGGTGGCGCTTTGGCCATTGTGGGTGGTAGGTGGCGATTGGTAATTGGTAATTGGTAATTGGTAAGTTGTGGTACGCGGCACACGTTGTGGCTGCCTTTACTAATAACGAACCACTGGTCGTAATTAGTTATTAGTAAGTAGTAATTAGTAAAAAACAGGCCGCTTCAATAGTGGGCGCCCCTGCTAATTACTAGTCACGAATTACTATTCACTACTCACGAGTCACGAATCACAGGGCGTGATTTGAAGTCGCAGTCTATTCTGAAGATGAATGCGAGTGCATTGTCGTTGGGTCGTTAGCATGGAGGCACTATGAAACCGCATTACAGGCTGCGGGCATGGCAGGAGGCTATGTGCTTGGCAAGTCAGGTTTACTCATGGAGTGCTGACTTCCCGACGGAGGAGCGGTTCGGGCTGACCGCGCAAATTCGCCGCGCCGCGGTATCAGTGCCCTCAAACATTGCGGAGGGAGCGGGAAGAGGCTCTCCCAATGAACTCCGCCAGTTCTTGCGGATTGCACGCGGCTCGCTGATTGAGATCGATACTCAATATCTTCTGGCCATTAATCTCGGTTTCAAAGCGCCAGACCAGTCGCTTGCCGATCAGATAGACAAGACCGGGAAGCTTATTACTGGCTTGATGAGTTCAATTGGGCGCCAGTGATTGGCTGTATCTGTCTATTGGTAATTGGGAATTGGTGGATTAGTAATTAGTGAAAAGCAGGGTGCTTCAATAGTGGGCGCCCCTGCTAATTACGAATGACGAATCACTGGTGATCGTTGGTAATTGGTAAATAGTTATTGGTAATTAGTAGGCGTAACCTGCACGCTGATCACGAATCACGAATCACGAATCACGAATCACGAATCACGAATCACGAATCACGAATCACGAATCACGAATCACGAATCACTATTCACTACTACTCACGAATCACGAATCACGAACATGCGCATTAGCCAGCACGGCGATGGCGCAGAGGGTGATGAAGGTGGCGGCGTTGGCGGGGATTTGCAGGTTGAAGTCCGTGGCGCTGTGGATCAGCAGGGCGATGATGCCCATGGCGGCGCCAAAGCCCACGCCGCTGCGGTACCAGGATTCGCGGCGCCACAGGGCCTTGAGTGCATGGTAGAGCGCGCCGAGTACAAAGAGTACCAGCGGCAGCAGGCCGATGGCGCCGTATTCGATGGCGAACTGCAGGTAGTCGTTGTGGGCATGGTCAAAGTGGGAACGGATTTCCTCGCCCGGGTAACGCTGGAAGCTGGCTTCAAAGCTGCCGGCGCCGCTGCCGGTAAGCGGGCTCTGCTGTAGCTGGGGCCAGGCGTAGATATACACATCGTCGCGGATTTCGTTGGCCCGGTTCACCACCTGGCCATCCACCACCTGGTCCTGCAGCTGGGTGTTGATCAGCCGGTCCTTGAGTTTTTCCAGCCCGAAGTACTGGCTGATCACCAGCACGTCGATCAGGATCAGGCTGGCCAGGATCAGGCCGTTGCGCAGCCGGTGTTCGCGGTTGAGCATCACGAACAGGCCACCCACGATCAGCAGGCTGGCAAAGAAGCCGGTGTTGCCCATGCGCGAGCGGGTCATCACCAGGGCAATGACCATGATCACCAGCCCCAGGCGCAGCCGCGCCTTGGGTCCCATCAGCAGTTCCAGCAGGTGGCGCCAGCGAAACTCCCGGCCATCGCGCAGCGCCAGCAGCAGGCCGATACCGCAGGCCAGGGTCATTTCCAGGTAGCCCGCCAGGTGGTTGCGGTTGACGAAGGTGCCGGTGGCATTGCCCTGGCCTACTTCTTTTGGGCCGAACAGCAGCCATTCGATGCCCGAGAGTGTCATCAAGCTGCCGTAAAACGCCTGTACTGTACCGCTGACGACGAGCACGGCCAGCAGCAGCGTCAGGCGCGCGCGGGTGTGAAACAGCCCGATGATCAGCAGAAACAGCAGCGCATAGGCGCAGCCCAGCATCAGGTAGCGGATGCTGGCGCCGCTATCGAGGCTAATGCCGCCAAGCAGCTGCACGCACACCCAGAGCTGGCACAGAACTAGCAGCGCAAACAGCGGCAGTGCCGGTTGCAGGGCCTTGCGCAGGGCGGTACTGCCGGAACCGGCTTTTTGCGGGGCATCGGTGCGGTGCAGTGCACCAGCGCGGAGCCTTTGCAGGCACCAGAGCCCGGCAATGAGCGCCGTGAGCAGCACGAACAGGCCGTTGCTCCACTGCTGGTTGCTGGCCAGCGGCAGCGGCAGCCACACCAGCAGTGCCAGTGTCGAGATCATCAGGGCTTTGTCGAGAGGGGCGCGGGCGGGGCGCGTTCGCGAGGGGCTCATAGGTTGGGCTCAACAGTGGCGACGCCGGTTCAGGCTGGGGTCGCAGGGGTTATTGCCAGGGGCCGAAACTGCCCGTCATCTTAAAGTTCCTGGCGGGCAGATGCCAACGCAAATGCCATAAAAACAGATGTTTACGCAGCAGCAACCCGGGTTGCTGCTGCTGAACAAGGCGTGAACAGGCCGGGGCTGATATTACGGTGCAGTATGGCTGGCCAAGTCGCGCTCAAGTGTTTAGAATCGCCCGGTTTAGCATGCTTTTTATCTGGCCAAGTTGTAGGTGGGTGTGGAGTGACTTCGCACCAGATCTGAAGGATCCGATTGCCGGGCACGCTTTTACTTGCAAATAAACGAGGACGTTAACATGCGCAAGATTTTTACAGCTCTTTCCCTGACTGCCGCCCTGGCATCCGGCCAGGCCATGGCTGACCAGGCGACCCTGACCGCACTGGAAGCTGCCGGCGTCACCCTGAGCGCCGAGCAGAGCGCCGCAATCCTGGCCGCCGAAGGCGATGCCCTGGTGGCTGCCATTGGTGCCCTGGTTGCATCCGTTGCCACCGATGCTGCTGCCGTACAGGCGATTGTTGGCGCCGCTGTTAGCGCCGCTCCGGCCCAGGCCGCCGCCATTACCAGCGCTGCCGTCAAGGCCGCTCCGACCCAGGCCGCTACCATCGTGTCTGCCGCCACCGCAGCAGCACCGTCCTACGCGGCCGCGATTTCATCTGCCGCGACCGCCGCCTCCAGCGGTGATGCCGGGGGCGATTCCGGGGCCGGCGGTACTGGCCAGAGCCAGACCGGCAGCGGCGTACCTTCCGGTTCCGGCGGTGGCGGTTCGTCTTCCACAGGCAGCCCTTCCTGATATAGCCCGGGGCCGGTAGTTACCGGCCCTCTGCGATTTCCCGTTTTTACTATTCGCCATGCCTCTGCAAGGATGGATCCGATGAGCGTTACTTTTTTACGTAAAGCACTGCCTGCTGCCATGGTAGCGGCGGTGTCCGGCCAGGCTTTGGCCATCGAACCGGCTAACTTCCAGGTGGGTGGCATGACGTTCACCCCCACGGTCAAGCTGTCTGAAAGCTACGATGACAACTTCCGTGAAGTGGCGAGCCCCGATGAAGAATCCAGCTGGATCACCACCATCGAGCCGTCTTTTGTGCTGGCCGCCCAGGACCGCATGAATGTCTACTCGCTGGGCTACCGGTTCAACTCCGAGTTCTACCACTCCAGCCACGACGACGACAATACCGACCACTTCCTGAACGCCGATGCCCATATGGAATTCACCAGCCGCAGCCGGCTGGACCTGGCGGCCGCGTACAGCAAGCAGGAAGACACCGGCGACACCACGTCCCTGGTCGAGAACGACAAGTACCACAGCTACAACGTGGGCGGCGTGTACGGCTATGGCGCCGAATCCGCCACCATGCAGCTGGAGTTCGGTGCCAACCGCGCCTGGAAGCGTTACGACAACGAAGGCGCCCTGAACCTGGACAAGGAACGGGATACCGACAGCCTGAGCGCCACGGCCTACTACCGAGTAGCGCCCAAGACCCGCGCCCTGTTCGAAGTGCGTTACAACGACTACGACTACGTAACCTTCAATACCCTGGACAGCGACAGCATGGCCTACCTGCTGGGTCTGACCTGGGATGCGACCGCCAGGACCACCGGTACCGCCAAGATCGGTTACGAGGAGAAGGACTTCGACGACGCCGCCCGCAAGGACCCGAGCGCAACCGTTTGGGAAGTCGGTGTCAGCTGGCAGCCGCGCAGCTACTCCACCTTCACGCTGAATACCCGCCAGGGCATCGATGAAGGTAGCGTGGAAGAAAACTTCATCGAGACCACCACCACCAGCCTGAACTGGAACCACGCGTGGAGCTCGTACCTGTCGACCGATGTCAACTTCAGCCATACCGAAGAAGACTACGACAACGTCGCCAACCGTCAGGACGAGAAAGACTCCATCGCCCTGGGGCTGAACTACGAAATGCGCCGCTGGCTGTCCCTGGGCCTGGGTTACAAGTACACCGAACGCGACTCCAACGTGGCGGCGGAAAACTTTGATCGCAACCTGGTGCAGGCCAGCGCGACCCTGAGCTTCTGATCGATTGCTGTCTGTGAATGTTAAGGGGAGGGGTGATTCCCTCCCTTTTTGCTTTGTGTAAACCTCGCTAGGAGATACTTTTATGCTGGTTCGGTACCTGTCCCGGGTTCTGGTTCTTGTGTGCATGCTGAGCTTTGGTGCGGGCGCGTTTGCCGCCGGCGACAGCCAGTACAAGCTGGGCTCGGGCGATGTTATCAGCATCACCATCTTTGGCGAGGAAGACCTGAGCGTGCAGGAATTGCGCCTCACGGACGCGGGCTCTTTTTCCTACCCCTTTTTGGGCGAGGTGCGGGCGCTGGGCAAGACCGCCGTCGAGATCGAGCGGCTGATCGCCGAGGGCTTGCGTGGCGACTACCTGATAGACCCGCGCGTATCGGTGAGCATCCTCGAGTACCGCGAATTCTTCGTGAACGGCGAAGTGAAGAACCCGGGCGGCTATCCGTTCAAGCCGGGCCTCACGCTGCGCAAGGCCATCGCCCTGGCCGGCGGCTTTACCGAACGCGCCTCCGACAGCAAGATGATGGTCATTCGTGACAGCGATACCAGCCGCACTCCGGCGCGTGCCTCCCTGGATACGGCGATCATGCCGGGCGACATCATTACCATTGACCAGAGCTTTTTCTGAGTATGAATAATCCCATCAAGGAACGCGTGCTGCTGCAGGACACCGACAGCGACGACGAAATCGACCTGCTGCAGCTGTGGAACACCCTGTGGCGCCGCAAGTGGAGCATTATCAGCCTGACGCTGGTGGTGATGATGCTGGCGGCCCTGGTGGTGCTGACCATTACCCCCATCTACCGTGCCGCCTCCACGCTGCTGATCGAGCAGAAGGCTGCCAAGGTGGTGTCCATCGAGCAGGTCTATGGCCTGGATGGGTCGGGCAACGAATACCTGCAGACCCAGTTCGAGCTGCTCAAGTCCCGTGGCCTGGCCGAACGGGTGGTGAGCGAGCTGAACCTGGTGACGCATCCGGAGTTCGATCCGCGCCAGCAGCCCGAGCCGCTGATCGATATCGCCGGCATGCTGCGCGATTTCAATCTGCAGAGCCTGCTGCCCTTTACCCTGCCGGGGGACCTGGCACAGGAGCCGCTGGAGCCGACCGAGGCCGAGATCCACGATGCCGTGGTGCGCAGCTTTATTGGCCGCACCACCATCTCGCCGGTGGGCAAGACCCAGCTGGTGAAGGTGGAGTTTGAAATGGCGGATGCGCGCACGGCGGCCCTGGTGGCCAATGCCCTGGCCAATGCCTATATCGAAAGCCAGCTGGAAGCGCGCCTGGACATGACCCAGACCGCCACCAACTGGATGAACGACCGCCTGTCGGGCCTCAAGGACAAGCTGCAGGAGTCGGAAGCCCGCCTGCAGGAGTTCCGTGACCGCGAAAACCTGGTGGATATCCAGGGCGTGACCACCTCGGCGGCCGGCGAGCTGTCCCAGACCGGTGACCGCCTGATCGATGCCCGCCGCGAACGCGCCGAAGCCCAGAGCCAGTACCGCCAGGTAGCGGCCATGAAGAGCGACGGCTGGGAGCGGCTGGCCTCGGTACCGGCGGTGCTGAGCAACCTGCTGGTGCAGCAGTTCAAGGCCGAGCAGGCCCGTGCCCGTGCCAAGGTGGAAGAACTGTCGCGCCGCTACGGCCCCAAGCATCCGAAGATGCAGGCTGCACGGTCGGACTTTGATGCCGCCACCGCCAGCCTGAAAACCCAGGTTGACCAGGTGGTCGCCGGCATAGAGCGCGAGTACCAGCTGGCCGTGGCCAACGAAGGCTCGCTGCAGTCGTCGTTCGAGCGCAACAAGAACGAGATCCAGGACATTACCCGCAAGGAATTCAAGCTGCGCGAGCTGCAGCGTGAAGTCGACGGTAACCGTTCGCTCTACGACACCTTCATGACCCGCCTGAAGGAAACCTCGGCCACCTCGGATCTGGAAGCGGCCAATGCCCGTATCGTCGACCGCGCCGTGGTACCCGATGCGCCCATCAAGCCGAAGAAGAGCCTGATCGTGGCCCTGGCCGGCCTGCTGGCACTCTTTGCCGGTATCGGCATCACCCTGCTGCTCGAAGCCCTGAATAATACCTTCAAGAGCACGGACGATGTTGAAGGCAAGCTCAACCTGCCGGTGCTGGGTATCCTGCCGATTATCAAGGGCAAGGAGCGCAAGACCATTTCCAGGCTGTTCAACCTGGACCAGGACAAGTCGTTCTCCGAGTCGATCCGCACCATCCGCACCGGCATCGTGCTGTCGGGGCTGGATAACCCGCACAAGGTGATGGTGGTGACCTCCTCGGTGCCGGGCGAGGGCAAGAGTTCGGTCTCCTCCAACCTGGCGTGCGCGCTGGGGCAGATGGAAAAGGTGCTGCTGATCGATGCCGACATGCGCCGTCCCAGCATTGCCAAGAACTTCGAGCTGCCGGTGGGTACGCCGGGGCTGGCTAACCTGGTGGCCGGTACCGCCAAGCTCGACGAGTGCATCAGCAGCCACGACGGCATCGATGTAATCGGCGCCGGCACCGTGCCGCCCAACCCGCTGGAGCTGCTGTCCTCCGAGCGCTTTGGCAAGGTGATGGAATACCTGAAAGACAAGTACGACCGTATCGTTATCGACTCGGCACCGACCCAGGCGGTAAGCGACGCCATGGTGCTGTCGACCCACGCCGATGCCGTGATCTACGTCATCAAGTCTGAAGCCACGGCCATTCCGCAGGCCCAGAAGGGCGTCGGCCAGCTGCTGCAGAACCGTGCGCCGGTGAAGGGCGTGATCCTGAACCAGGTTGACGTGAAAAAGGCGCAGAAATACGGCTACAGCTACGGTGGCTATTACGACTACTACGGCTACAGCAAGGGCGAAAAAGCTTAAAAAGCAGGCTCAAGGTGAAAGGGGCAAGGGGCAAGGGGAAAGGCTCAAGGCTCAAGGTGAAAGGGGCAAGGGGCAAGGGGCGTAGCCTGGAATGAGCGTGCGAATTCCGGGAAAGGAGCCCCCGGCGAGTTTCGAGGTTAAAGCAGGATCAAGGATCAAGGAGCAAGGGGCAAGGGGAAGGGCGTGATTGGTAATTCGTAATTCGTGGTGCCACCGTTATTCACGATTCACGACGGGGCAAGGCAGAGAGGGCGTGCTTGCGAATTCCGGAGCTGGCCCCCAAAGGATAACCACAGGCTGAATGGCATGATTGATCTGCACAACCACCTGTTGCCCGGCATCGACGATGGCGCGGCGGATATCGAGGCCTCGCTGGCGCTGGCGCGCCTGGCGGTGGCCGAGGGGATTACGCACCTGGTGTGTACCCCCCATATCCACCCCGGGCGCTACGACAACACGCCGGCGACCATCGATGCGGCGAAGCAGCGCTTCATAACGGCGCTGGCCGAGGCCAATATCGACCTGCAGGTGGCGACGGCGGCCGAGGTGCGTTTTGGCATGGAGCTGATGATCGGTGTCGGCCAGCGGCAGGTGCCGTTTCTCGGCGAGTGGGAGGGGCGCCAGGTGATGCTGCTGGAGTTCCCCCACGGCGAGGTTCCCTTTGGCGCCGAACGCCTGACCCAGTGGCTGATTGATCGCGACATCCTGCCCATGATTGCCCATCCCGAACGCAACAAGGGCATCATGCGCAGCCCGTCGCGCCTCAAGGCCTTTCTGGACCAGGGCTGCCTTACTCAGCTGACCGCCGCCTCGGTGGCGGGGCATTTCGGTGAGCGGGCGCAGGAAGTGGCGCTGGAGATGCTGGCGCAGGGTTGTGTCACCATCCTGGCCTCCGATGCCCATAACACCGAGCACCGCCCGCCGCTGCTGCACGGGGGCGTCGAGGCCGCCGCCGAGGTGGTCGGCGAAGCCAAAGCCCGGGCGCTGGTGACCGAGGTGCCCTGGAAGATCGCCCAGGTGCATTTTCAGTGAGTACGGCTGACATGCCGCAGGAAAGCGAGGGCAAAGCCCGGACGCGGCGTCGGCGCCGCTCCGGTACGGGTCGGCAAAGCCGCTTGGCGCCCCTGGGCTGGGGGCTGCTGCTGTGCTGCGCCCTGGCGCTGCTGGTCACGGGTGGGCGCCTGGTGATTGCGGGTATTGCCAGCTACCAGGCCGAAAGCTTTATCGAACACTGGAACGAGGCGGGCACGGCACCCGCTCCCCGCGCCTGGGCGGTGGCCCAGGCGGCGGCAGAGCGTGCGGTACGCTTTTACCCGGGTACCGATGGCGATCACTACGACCGCCTGGGACGTATCCATGAATGGCAGCATGCCTTTGCCTACTTTGGCGATCCGGCTGCCCGGGCGTCCCGGGAGGCGGCGCGGGATGCCTACCGTGTCGCGGTGCAGGCCCGGCCGGACTGGCCCTATACCTGGGTGCAGCTGGCCTACGTGAAACTGCGCTTGCAGGAATTCGACGCCGAGTTCGATACCGCGCTGGCGCGGGGTTTCGAGCTTGGCCCCTGGCGTATCGATGCCAACCGCTGGCTGGCGGAAATCGGCCTGCTGGCCTGGCCGCAGCTGAACTCTGCGCAACAGGCGCAGACCCTTGAATCCATCCGCCGTACTGTCGCCTACAGCAACGCCGAAGCCCGACGCCTGCTGACCCTGGCGCAAGGCACCGGCCAGCAGCAACTGCTGTGCGATGCCCTGCCATTCCCGCTCAAGACCCGCCGCAAGATCTGCCTTTAAAGGCAGGGGCAAGGTTAAAAAGCAGGTGCAAGGTTAAAAAGCAGGTGCAAGGGGCAAGGGGCAAGGTTAAAAAGCAGGGAAAATGGGAAAAGGCTAAAGGGGCAAGGTTAAAAGCAGGGACAAGACACAAACGTTAAAAAAGCCAATCACGATCAGCTAGATCCGGTTAAAAAAACGGCTAAAAGTATGGAAAAGAGTTGAACGTCAGTAATCTGGTGGGAAAATTTCACCTTTCACCTTTCACCTTTCACCTTTCACCTTTCACCTTTCACCTTTCACCTTTCACCTTTCACCTTTCACCTTTCACCTTTCACCTTTCACCTTTCACCTTTCACCTCGACCGGGATGTCGAGGCTGAAGGTCGTGCCGGTGCTGTCTGATTCAACGCTCAGGGTCCCTTCGAGCAGCTGGTAAACCCATTGATGCACCAGGTGCAGGCCCAGGCCCGTATGGCCTTCGCTGCGCCCGGAGGTGACGAAAGGGTCGAAGATGGCATCGCGCACCTGCGGATCTATGCCCTGGCCATCGTCACTTACGCTCAGTTGCAGCCGGTCGTCGCTGCGGCTCGCCCGTACATGGATATGGCCACCGTGGCCGGGGGCGAAGGCGTGCTTGAGGGCGTTCTCGATCAGGTTTTGCAGCACCTGCGACAGGATGCCGGGGTAGCTGGTCAACTGCAGCGATTCGGGGACATCCATCCGCAGGTTGACCGGGGATTTCTTCAGGTGATGGCTGAGGGAGCGGGTCAGGTCGCGGGTCAGCTCGGCCAGTTCGAATTGGGTCACCTCGCTGTGGCTGCGATCCACCGCCATGCGCTTGAAGCTGCGTATCAGGTCGGCGGCGCGGCGCAGGTTGTGATCCGCCAGCTGCAGGCCACTTTCGGTGTGGCTCAGGAAGGTTTCCAGCGCCGAGCGGGTCATGCCCTGGCTGAGGCTGCCCTGTAGCTTGTGCAGCTGTGTCTGCAGGGTGGAAATGGCCATGAGGGCGCCACCGGTGGGGGTATTCAGCTCGTGGGCCACGCCTGCCACCATCAGCCCCAGGGAGGAAAGCCGGCGCGACTCCACGAGCTCGTCCTGCATCTGGTGCAGTTGCTGGTGGGACTGCTCGAGGCGGGTGTAGGCCTGCAGCAGTTGCTGCTGTTCCTGTTCCAGGGCGTCACTGAGGTGCGCCCGTTCCTGGTGGGCGCGGCGAATGCGCTGCAGGGCGGCAAGCCCGAGTAGCAGTAGCAGCAGGCCCGCCGGGACTATGCTGCTCAGCAGCTGCCAGCGGATTGCGGCGATGTCTCCGGACGGGTTCGCCACCAGTACGAAGGCATGGTTGGGCGTGTCCTTGCTGGCATCGGGGTCATAGCTCAGCTCTGCATAGGTCCAGAGGCGATCGTCCTGCAGCAGGCTTTCGTGGGTCTCAGGGCCGCTGACCAATGCCCAGAGCGCCGGCATCAGGTTGGCCATATTCAGTTCGCGTCGATCCAGTTGCAGGCCCCATTCGCGGCCCTGATCAGGGCTGAGGAGCCAGTAACCCTGGGCATCCACCAGCTCCAGTGTCATCTGGCTGTCGCTAAGGGACCTCAACTGCTGGAAAAACTGCGCCAGGTTGATGTTGATGATCAGCACGCCGGCGTGCAGGCCGTCGGCGTCGCCGGTCAGCAGGGTGGCACGCAGGCTGGGTTCGAACGGCCGCACGATTTCGTTATGTTCCAGGTTGAGATCCAGCTGGGAGAGGTAAACCTGGCCGGGGGGTGTACGCAGGGCTTCCTGGAAATAGTAGCGCTGGGCCTTGTTCTGCAGTTCGTCCTCACCCACCCGGTAGGGCCGCCCCTGGCTGACGTTGATGCGCACCTGTTCCTGACCGCTGCGATCGAGCCAGCGTACCTGGGAGATGGCCGGCACGGCCTGGGCAAACTGCAGGAAGCTGGCGGCGAGGTCGTCCAGGTCCGTCGGCTGCCCTGCGGCCAGTGCCCGCTGCAGGGCCCGGTTGTTTTTCAGGACGCTGGTGAGGTTGCGGATATGTCCGAGTTCGCGGCTGAACGAGGATACAACCCGCTCGATCCGCACGTTTTGCCGCGCCTTCAGTTCATCCAGCTGCATGCCCATAAGCCCGATATAGGCAAAGCTGCCGCCTGCGAGAACCAGGATCAGCAGCAGTGACAGCATCGCTACCAGGGAGGCGGAGAATCGCCGGTCGTTGCCCAGGGCGCGGCGTACCGGTGGCTGCATGAGTGGCGCTGTCATGCTGTCTGGGCTCTTGCCCACTCGATGGCCTGGGGCAGCGGCATGGGGCGTGCGAAGAGGTATCCCTGCCCCTGCAGGCAGCCTCGGCTCGCAAGGGCGGTGCGCTGTTCCTCTGTTTCAATCCCCTCGGCGATGATACTGAAACCGAAACACTCGCCCAGGCGCAGAATCATCTCCACCACCTGCTCGTCGGCCTGGGAGTGGCCCAGCCGGTCGATAAAGGACTTGTCGATCTTGAGAGTGGTGGCGGCCAGATCGGTGATGTGGCTCAGGGACGAGTAGCCGATACCGAAGTCGTCGATGCTGACCTTCATGCCCAGCGCGATGAGCTTGCGCAGGTTGGGCGAAATACGGGTGTAATCCTCGACCGCCTGGGTCTCGGTAATTTCCAGCTCCAGCTGGTCGGGCCTGATACCGGCCTCCCTGATCAGCGCCAGCATGCGGTTGAAGAAGCGGGGCTGTATCAGTTCCGACGAGGACACATTGAAGGCGATGGGTACCTCGATGCCGGCGGCCTTGAGTACATGCAGCGCCTGGCAGCTCTGCAGCAGGATTGTTTGATCGAGCCTGCCAATCAGACCGGAGGTTTCGGCCAGCGGAATAAACTGGCTGGGGGGGATCTGGTCACCATTGGGCAGTTTCCAGCGGGCGAGCGCCTCAAACCCGAGCAGCTTGCCATCGGACAGGCGTACCTTGGGCTGCAGTTCCAGGTAAAGGTTCTGCCCGGACAGGGCGCTGCGCAAATCACTCAGCAGTGCGTAGCGGCTGGCGATATCCTGCTCCAAATCGGGGCTGTAGGCCAGGTAGCCCAGTTTCTTCCGGTGGGCCGTTTCAACGGTGCTCTCGGCCAGGCGCAGAATCTGGTCGGGCTGGCGGTCGCGTTGCAGACTCAGTGCGACCACGGTGACCGTCGCTGCGATGCGGTGCTCGGCATCGGCAATGACCAGGGGCTCACTGAGAAAACGACTGAAGAATGCCTGATCCAGCTGTTGTTCGGCGCTAGCCAGAAGTGCGAAGCTGTTGCGGTCGATACGGGCAATGGCACAATCCGGGCCCAGTGCACTGACCAGCTGGCGATACAGGCAGTACAGCAGGTCGTTACAGAAGGGCTCGCCAAAGGCGATGCCGATGTCGGTGAAGTCATCGATCTCCAGCACCACCAGTTCGGCCTGCTGGCGGTCCGCCTGTGACAGGTTGCCGAGTTCGCGCAGCAGCCAGTTGCGGTTGGGGATGCCCAGCAGGGGGTCGCTGTAGGCCAGTTCGGTCAGTCGGTTGTAGAGCGCGACATTGGTAAAGCCGGTACTGACGTTTTCGCTGAAGACCTGCAGCAGGTTGATTTCGGTGTCCAGTAGCGGGCGCTGGGTCTTCATCAGCACCAGGTATTCCCGCGGGTCGACAGCGGTACTGCTGAAATAGAACAGTGAATAGCCGTTGACGAAGCAGTGTTCGCGGCGGCTGGCCGCCTGCCGGAAAGCCTCGCGCAGCTCGCTGGATTCAATCGCGTTCAGGGGCCGGCCGACGAACTTCTTGAAATCATCGGTTGCCGCCAGAACGGCCGCCTCTTCGATCGGGCTCTGGGTCTGCAGCAAGGCGCAGAGAATGCCGCCCTTTTCGATGCCCAGAATATGGCCGATTTCGATTAGCACGGCGTGGGTGAAGCTGGCGATATCCCGTTTGGAGCTGATGGACTCGCTGGCATCGATCACCATCTGCAAGCCCTGGCGGGCGCGGGTCAGCTGGGTGAGGTGGTCCCAGGTGCGGATGTTGCAGGTAATGACGGTCAGCAGGTGATCGTTGGTGAGCTCGGACTTGCACCAGTAGTCATCGATATCGTAGCGCTGCATGACATCATCCCGCGGTGCCATGCCTGGCTGGCCGGTCAGCAAAATGATGCGTACAGCGGAGTTGCCGATGACTTCGCGGATGGTGCCCACCAGACGCAGGCCCGCTTCGTCATCCTCCATCACCACATCCAGCAGAATTACGCTGATGTCGGGGTGATGGGCAATGATCTGGGTGGCCTCAAAGGCGGATGATGCAGACAGTAGCTGTACGCTGCGCCCCAGGACCTCCAGCGATTCCAGTGCAAACAGCAGAGAAGCCTGGTAGCCGGCATCGTCTTCGACACTGAGAATTTTCCATTGCTGGGATGCTAGCGCGGTACCTGGTTCGGTTTCAGGCATGAAATCGAATAAAGCTTCATCTAGCGACATCTCTACACTCCCTTGTCGATGCGTGCGCGGCGCCGTTGGCAGGCCACCTGGCTTCCTTTCAATTGAGTATAGGCGTTGATCGCGCCGCCGGACATCGTCTGCAGCGGTAAAGGGGGCTAAATTTTTTGCAGGTGCGTGATGCTTTTCAGGGGCAAGGGGCAAGGGGCAAGGGGCAAGGGGCAAGGGGCAAGGGGCAAGGGGCAAGGGGTGGCAATGGTGATTGGTAATTGGTAATTGGTGATTAGTGAGCCGTAAGCCGTAAGCCGTAAGCCGTAAGCCATAAGCCGTGAGCCGTAAGCCGTGAGCCGTGAGCCAAGAGTGATGGCTGCTCCTCTTATTACGAATCACGAATCACGGGTCGTAATTGGTTATTAGTAAGTAGTAATTAGTGAAAAGCAGGGCGCTTCAATAGTGGGAGCCCCTGCTAATTACTAGTCACGAATCACGAATGACGAATGACGCATTACAACCAGCGATTGGTAAATTTCAGCCTTCAACCTTCAACCTTCAACCTTCAACCTTCAACCTTCAACCTTCAACCTTTAACTTTCAGCTTATGGCTGACAGCTCCAGGTCGACTGCTCCAGCTTGACGAATGTCGCTCGGAGTCAGGCGCGCCTGTGGCGTTATGTTATGGTGCCTCGCTGGAGAATTCGAGCCTGGCGAAGGGGGAGTCAATAGATGCAAAGCATATCCACGCAGGCGGAGCCTGTGCAGATCCGGGTCATTCGCGGTGCCGATATAGGGCCCTATGTGGCGGACTTGGCGCGGCTGCGCATCAGCGTGTTTCGCGCCTTTCCGTATCTGTATGACGGTGACCTGGCGTACGAGCGCGACTATATCAGCCGTTACTCGGATTCGCCCCGCAGCCTGTTTGTGCTGGCGCTGGATGGCGACCAGGTAGTGGGTGTGGCCACCGGAGTCCCCTTGGCGGACGAAGCCGAGGCGTTCAAAGGTCCCTTTGTCGAGGCGGGACACAACATCGACGAGATTTTTTATTTCGGGGAGTCGGTCTTGCTGCCGGAATATCGGGGCCGGGGGCTGGGCGTGCGCTTTTTTGCCGAGCGCGAGCGCCATGCCGCCAGCCTGGGGCTTAGAGTATGTGCCTTTTGTGCGGTGGAGCGCAGCGCGGATCATCCGCAGCGTCCGGCGGACTATGTGCCGCTGAATGATTTCTGGCACAAGCGTGGCTATCGCCATGTGCCGCAGCTGCGTACCCAATTGAGCTGGAAGGATATCGGCGATGAGGCGGAATCGCTTAAACCGCTGTCATTCTGGTTACGGGAGCTGTCATGAGTCGAATAACCCTGGCGGCCTGCCAGTACGCCATCGAGTTGCTGCCGGATTGGCAAAGCTACGAATCCCATCTGCGCGCGCTGGTGGCCGATGCGGTGCAGCAGGGCGCCCGCCTGCTGCTGTTGCCCGAATACGCCGGCATGGCGCTCAGTGGCCAGTTGCCGGCGGAGGTGCGCAGCGATCTGCAGGCATCCATTGCTCAGCTGCAGCCGCTGATCCCGCGCTGGCTGGCGCTGTGCGAGTCGCTGGCGAAGGAACATGGCATCTGGTTGTGTCCGGGGTCGGTGGCGGTGCTGGATGATGATGGCATTTACCGCAACCGCTGCTGGCTGTTCGGTCCTGATGGCCTCGCCGGGCACCAGGACAAGCTGATCATGACCCGTTTCGAGCGCGAGCAGTGGCTGATTGGCGCGGGCTCCGGCCTGCGGGTATTTGAGACGCCCTTTGCCCGTATCGGCATCCTGATCTGTTACGACAGCGAGTTCCCGCTGCTTGGGCGTACCCTGACCGAGGCGGGGGTCGATCTGATTCTGGCGCCGAGCTGTACCGATACCCGTGCGGGCTTTCACCGCGTGCGCATCGGCTGCCAGGCGCGGGCGCTGGAAGGGCAGGTGGCGGTGCTGCAGGCGCCCACCGCGGGGCTGGCGCCCTGGTCACCGGCGCTGGATATCAATACCGGCCGGGCGGCACTCTACCTGCCGCCAGATTACGGCTTGCCTGATGACGGCGTGCTGGCCCAGAGCGAGAGCGAAACGGTGGAGCAATCCCGCTGGCTGCTGTGCGAACTGGATTTCGCCGCCCTGCACGATGTGCGCCTGCGCGGCCAGGTGTTCACTCGGCGCGACTGGTGCGAGCAGCTGGACGGGCGCGCCGAACTCATTTGACCGAGCACCTACTGAAAAATACTCAGCTCCAGCGGGAGCATTTCCCCCATCCAGCTGGGCCAGCCAGGCGAGTTTGGATGGATGCGCCGAAGTTCTGGGTGCCGTCTGCTACTGAAAGATGCTCAGGTCCAGCGGGAGCATTTCCCCCATCCAGATGGCGTGGTCGGTGTGATCCCTGAGATCGTTATCGGTCACCAGGTGGCAGAAAACGGTCAGGCCGTTTCGATGCTGGGCCAGCCAGGCGAGGGTGCTGCCCAAGTTGTCGATGCGGTCGGACAGCTGGCAGCTCCAGCGCGGGTGGGGCCCGACGTTCTTGCAGTGTATCCGGCCCACCCGCAGTCCCAGGGCGGAACCGGCCTGCTGGCACAGCTCGGTGGCCTGCTGTTGTGTCTGGGCATCGAAGTAGACATGGGCGTGAAAGGCGCTGGCCGGGGTCATGGGGTGTCCTCTGTGGCGTTGTGATCAGTTTGGCCCGGGTGCTCTTTGCGTCAACATCCGGTGCAGCGCGGCTGTTGGGTCCTGGGGCAACTGTGCCGGCAGGGTCAGCAGCGGTATTCGCCGTCGTTCGAGCTCGCTGAGCAGTGCTGTGTCGATGCCGGCCTGGCGTTGTCCTGAACCTCAACCAGGGCGCAGACTCGGTGTTTCAGTGCCAGCGCCAGCACCTCGCTGGGGTAGTGCACCGGTGCATCACCTATCCGGGTGCGGTGGTTCCAGGGTTCGTCGTCGATAAAGGCACGGACCCGGTACCCTGTGCCCTCGTTTAGAGCGGTGTGCCAGCGGTGACAGCCGGTATCGATGCCCAGCATGATCAGGCTGCGGGTTCTTTGGGGTCGCAGCCGTGCCAGTAATCGTCGCCAGCCCTGAATGGGCGCATTCATGGCGTCGTTCCTTTTCTGCGGTAAGCATGGGTCATGCTAAAGCCTGCAGCCTGTCCCCGCGACAGCTGTGTATACTGATGGCTGAATTCTACAGGGAGTGACCAGATGGGTATTCTGATTTTTCTACTGATTGGTGCCATTGCCGGCTGGCTGGCCGGCACCCTGATGAAGGGGCGCGGCTTCGGGCTGCTGGGTAACATGGTGCTGGGTATCGTTGGCGCCGTGGTGGGTGGCCTGCTGTTCGATTTTCTGGGGGTACGCAGCGGCGGCTTTGTCGGCTCGATTATCACCGCCACCCTGGGCGCGGTGATCCTGCTCTACGGCGCCCGCCTGCTGCGGTAAAAGCAGGGGCAAGGGGGAAGGTTCAAGGAGCAAGGGAGAGCGGGCTTCGTGAATCGTAATTAGTGAATCGGAATTTGTAATTGGTAATTGGTAATTGGTAATTGGTAATTGGTTATTCGTAATTCGTGAATCGTGAATCGTAAGCCGTAAGCCGTAAGCCGTAAGCCGTAAGCCGTAAGCCGTAAGCCGTAAGCTGACAGCTTCAGGCTGCTAGCATTGTTAATCACTAATCACGAATCACGAATCACGAATCACGAGTCACGAATCACAAGGAAGGGGCAGCGGTCTGTGCCCCTTCACCCTTCAGCTTGCCCCTTCACCCTTTCCCCCTTTTCACCTCTGGTCGCGTCTAGCGAAAGCTGAACTCGCCGGCTTCCACATCCACGGCGATTGCGTGGCCCGGCGGGTAGGTGCCGGCGAGGATTTCCTGGGCCAGCGGGTTTTCGATCCAGCGCTGGATCGCCCGTTTCAGGGGGCGCGCGCCGTAGACGGGTTCGAAGCCCACTTCGACCAGCTTGTCCATGGCGGTGCCGGTCAGCGTGAGGGTGAGGTCCCGTTCGGCCAGGCGCTTGCGCAGCCGTTCGAGCTGAACCTCGGCGATGCCGGCCACCTGCTCGCGGCGCAGGCTGTGGAACACCACCACCTCGTCGATGCGGTTGATGACTTCGGGGCGAAAGTGCGCACTGACGGACTCCATCACGGCGGCCTGCATCAGGCTGTAGTCGTCATCGTCACTGAAGTTCTGGATCAGGTCTGAGCCCAGGTTCGAGGTCATCACCACGATGGTATTGCGAAAATCCACCGTGCGCCCCTGGCCGTCGGTCAGGCGGCCGTCTTCCAGCACCTGCAGCAGGATGTTGAACACATCCGGGTGCGCCTTTTCGACTTCATCGAGCAGCAGGACCGAGTAGGGTTTGCGCCGCACCGCTTCGGTCAGGTAGCCGCCTTCCTCGTAGCCGACGTAGCCCGGAGGTGCGCCGATCAGTCGGGCCACGGAGTGTTTTTCCATGAATTCCGACATGTCGATGCGCACCATGGCGTCATCGGTATCGAACAGGAAGTTGGCCAGGGTTTTGCAAAGCTCGGTCTTGCCGACGCCGGTGGGGCCCAGGAACAGGAAGCTGCCGTTGGGCCGGTTGGGGTCGGAGAGGCCTGCACGGGAGCGGCGCACCGCATTGGCCACCGCCACGACCGCTTCGTTCTGGCCGATGACGCGCTGGTGCAGCGCCTCTTCCATGCGCAGCAGTTTTTCCCGCTCGCCTTCAAGCATCTTGCTGATGGGGATACCGGTCCAGCGCGAGACCACTTCGGCCACCTCTTCCTCGGTCACCTTGTTGCGCAGCAGGGTGGCTTCCCTGGGTTCCTGCTGGTCGGCGGCGGCGATTTGTTTTTCAAGCTCGGGAATCTGGCCGTACTGCAGCTCGGACATGCGAGTCAGGTCGCCGGCGCGCTTGGCTTGCTCCATTTCCACCCGGGCCTGGTCGAGCTTCTCCTTGATATGCTGGGAGCCCTGCAGCGTGGCCTTCTCGGCCTTCCAGACTTCCTCGAAGTCGGCGTATTCCCGCTCCAGCTTGGAAATATTCTGTACCAGTTCTTCCAGGCGCTTGCGCGATGCCTCGTCGGTTTCTTTCTTCAGGGCTTCGCGTTCCATTTTCAGCTGGATGAGGCGCCGTTCCAGCCGGTCCATGTCTTCGGGCTTGGAGTCCATTTCCATGCGGATGCGCGAGCCCGCTTCGTCGATCAGGTCGATGGCCTTGTCGGGCAGCTGGCGGTCGGTGATGTAGCGCTGGCTCAGGCGCGCCGCGGCGATAATGGCCGAGTCGGTGATGTCGACGCCGTGGTGGATTTCGTAGCGCTCTTTCAGCCCGCGCAGGATGGCGATGGTGTCTTCTTCGCTGGGCTCATCGACGATGATTTTCTGGAAGCGGCGCTCAAGGGCTGCGTCCTTTTCAACGTACTGGCGGTATTCGTTCAGGGTGGTGGCGCCGACGCAGTGCAGCTCGCCGCGGGCCAGGGCGGGCTTGAGCATGTTGCCGGCATCCATGGCGCCCTCGCCCTTGCCGGCGCCCACCATGGTGTGCAGTTCGTCGATAAACAGGATGATCTGGCCTTCCTGCTTGGCCAGCTCGTTGAGCAGTGCCTTGAGACGTTCTTCAAACTCGCCGCGAAACTTGGCACCGGCGATCAGCGCGCCCATGTCCAGCGACAGTACCCGCTTGTGCTTCAGGCCTTCGGGCACTTCACCGTTAACGATACGCTGGGCCAGGCCCTCGGCGATGGCGGTCTTGCCGACGCCGGGCTCGCCGATGAGTACAGGGTTGTTCTTGGTGCGGCGCTGCAGTACCTGGATGGTGCGGCGGATTTCCTCGTCGCGGCCGATCACCGGGTCCAGCTTGCCGGACTCGGCCCGCTCGGTCAGGTCGATACAGTATTTGTCCAGCGCCTGGCGTGATTCCTCGGCATTGGGGTCCTGCACGCTTTCGCCACCGCGCATCTGATTGATCGCCTCTTCCAGTTTGGGTTTGCTGATGCCGGCGGCGCGCAGCAGTTTGCCGACGTCGCCCTTGTCATCGAACATGGCCAGCAGCATCAGTTCGCTGGCGATGTACTGGTCGCCACGTTGCTGGGCCAGCTTGTCCGTGAGGTTGAACAGGCGTGCCATGTTCTGCGACAGGCGAATTTCACCGTCCGGGTTCTGTACCTGGGGCAGGCGCTCCAGGGCTTCGCCGAGTTTCTGTGTCAGCGTTTGCAGGTTGGCGCCGGCGCGGGACAGCAGCGGTCGAATCGAGCCGTCCGTCTGCTCGATGAAGGCCGCCAGCAGGTGCAGCGGTTCCATCATGTTGTGGTCCCGACCGACGGCGAGGGATTGGGCGTCGGACAGGGCTTCCTGCAGCTTGGAGGTGAATTTGTCGGGTCGCATGGAGCCTCCTGGAATCGGAATCAGCCGGGTATGGCTCAGTATATGGAGGCAAAGCCACAGCGCTTCAAGGGGCAAGGGAAAGAGCAGGGGCAAGGGGCAAGGTAAAAGGGGCAAGGGAAAAGCAGGGGCAAGGGGCAAGGTAAAAGGGGCGGAGCTGTCAGTCGTAAGCCGTAAGCCGTAAGCCGTAAGCTTAAAGCTGTCAGCTTACGGCTTAGGGCTTACCGGATTGGAATATCGAAGGCCGTATGGGGGTAGGGTTCGTCACGCAGGGTGAAGTGCCACCACTCGTGGTGAAAGGGGATAAAGCCCGCGGCTGTCATCAGCTGCTGCAGCAGCAGGCGGTTGGCGCGGGCCTGGGGGCTGATGCTGTCGCAGTCGAGCCAGGATTGGGGGCCGAAAAAGTCGAATATGGTGCCCATATCCAGTTCAGTGGGGCGATCCTCGCCGTTATTGAGCGATACGATGGTCAGATCGACGGTGCTGCCGCGGCAATGGCTGGAGCTTTTGCTCAGGTAGCCTTCGCTGAAGAGTTCGGCCTTTTCCAGGCTGGGGTAATAGCGGGTCTTGAGCGCGGCGTCGCAGGGGCTGTCGCACCAGCGCAGAAAATGATCCACGGCCCGCTGGGGGCGGTAGGCATCAAAGATTTTCAGCCCCAGGTCAAAGCGCGCCAGGGCGCGCTGTACACCGACGAGTGCCTGGGCTGCAGGCTCGGTGAGCCAGGCCCTTTGGGCCTCGTAACCGTCGACCGGGGTGCCCATGAAGTTGTCGTCGCCGTGGTATTTCATATCCAGCAGCAGGCCGGGTATTTCATGCTGCAGGTCGACAAAGGGGTGGGCTGCGCTCACTCTGGCTTCCTTGTGGGGGCTGGCTGCTGTAGTCAAGGCTCTGGCTGGTGCTCTGGCTGGTGGCCAGGGCTCAGTCGTGCTTGTCACCGTCGATGGACGAGCGCGCCAGGTCGCCGATATCGAACACCGGCGCTGCATCTATATCCAGGGCGTTGATGATCCCGGCGACGCGCTCCAGCGAGGTGATCACCATCGACTGCTCCCATTCTTCCATGGCTTCGAACTTGCCGATAAACAGGTCCTGCAGGGAGGTGGGGGAATCCGCCAGCAGGCGGGTGCCTGTCTCGGACAGGCAGGCCCACACCTTGCGCTTGTCATGGCTGTCGCGCAGACGCTCAACCAGCTGTTTCTTTTCCAGCCGGTCCAGAATGCTGGTGACCGTGGCCTGGGCCAGGTTCATTTCCCGGGCCAGCAGGCCAATGGTCATGGAGCCGCCTTCGCGCAGCGTCTGCATGGTCAGCAGTTGTGGCAGGGTGAGCCCGCTCACCCGGCTGAGTTGCTTGTCGTGCAGGTCGGTCGCACGAATGATCTGGCGGATCAGGACAAGGGCGGACTGGCTTTTGCTCATGGGGCTCGGGCGCTGCTTTGCTGAGGTTGGACTGTTGCCGTCTTTTTACGGCCTAGTCGGCAATAAAGCAACGACTGCCGTGCACGGGGAGGACGTCGACGCGGTTAACTTTATCGTAATGCTATGTACTTATTTGCGTGTTTGACTAAGTGATCAATAAAAACATTTCGTGTTGCTATTTATTTTTCCAGGTCAGATTGCGCGACATCATACTGTAACTTTCTGTATTTGACTACTTTTTAGTCGCTATTGGCGGTTGATGTTCTATGTTGGATATGTTTTATAATAAAAAGCATCGTAATACGAAAAGTTATTTACCCTATGGATTCTGATTTAATAAAGTTTCGCAAGCCCAGCGACCTTGATGGTCACGGGCTCCACCAGTTGATCTCCCGCTGTGCTCCTCTGGATACCAATTCCGTTTATTGCAACCTGCTGCAGTGCACTGATTTTGCCGATACGGCCATCGCTGCACAGGGGCCAGACGGACAGCTGCTGGGATTCATTTCCGGCTACCGCCCGCCAGGGCGTGAAGACACCCTCTTTGTCTGGCAGGTAGCGGTTGATGCAAGCGCCCGCGGGCTGGGGCTGGGCAGCCGCATGCTGCTGGCGCTGGTCCGCCGCCTCGCACCCCAGGGTGTGCGGCATATAGAAACCACGATTTCACCCGGCAACGATGCGTCAGAAGCCCTGTTCCGCAAGGTTTTTGGACTGCTCGATGCCCCCTGGGAACGGCAGCTGCTGTTTTCCCGCGAGGCCCACTTTGCCGGTCAGCATGATGACGAAATGCTGTACCGCGCCGGCCCCTTCGCACTGCCGATCCCTTCACAGGCTTAACAGGAGAATTTATGAATATTTTCGAACAGAACGAATCCGCCATTCGCAGCTACTGCCGTTCATTCCCGGTGGTCTTCAAACAGGCCAAGGGCGCCGAGCTGGTTGGGCGTGACGACGAGCGCTACATCGACTTTCTCGCCGGCGCTGGCACCCTGAACTACGGCCACAACAACCCCGTACTGAAGCAGGCGCTGATCAAGTACATCGAGTCCGATGGCCTGACCCATGGCCTGGACATGCACACCGATGCCAAGGAAAGCTTCCTGGAAGTGTTCAAGCGCATCATTCTTGAGCCGCGCGGCATGGGCGACTGTGTCGTTCAGTTCACGGGCCCGACCGGCTCCAACTCGGTCGAGGCGGCGCTGAAACTGGCCCGCAAGGTGAAGGGGCGTCGCAACATCATCAGCTTTACCAACGGCTTTCACGGCGTGACCACCGGCGCCCTGGCCTGCACCGGCAACCAGCACCACCGTGGTGCAGCCGGCGTGACCCTGGGTGATGTCACCCGCATGCCGTTCGACGGCTACATGGGTGACAAGATGAACACCCTGGCCTACATGGACAAGCTGCTGAGCGATCCGAGCAGCGGCATCGATCATCCTGCTGCGGTGATCGTGGAAACCGTGCAGGGCGAGGGTGGCCTCAATGTGGCGTCCGCCGACTGGATGCGCCGGCTGGAGCGTCTGTGCCGCAAGCATGACATGCTGCTGATCGTGGATGATATCCAGGCCGGCTGCGGTCGTACGGGGTCCTTCTTCAGCTTTGAAGAGATGGGCATCAAGCCCGATATGGTCACGCTGTCCAAGTCTCTCAGCGGTTACGGTCTGCCGCTGGCGGTGCTGGTGCTGCGCAAGGAACTCGATCAGTGGGAGCCGGGTGAGCACAACGGCACCTTCCGTGGCAACAACCATGCCTTTATCACGGCAACCGCCGCGATTGAAAGCTTCTGGAGCGACACGCGTTTTGCCCAGGAGGTACAGCGCAAGGCGAAGCTGGTGCGTGAGCGCCTGCAGTCCATCGTCCAGCGCCAGGGGCCCAATTCTCTGCGCGTCAAGGGCCGCGGCCTGATGATCGGTATCGAGTGCCCGGATGGCGACCTGGCCGCCAGCGTCTGCAGCCGGGCCTTTGCCCGCAACCTGGTGATCGAAACCAGCGGTGCCCACAGCCAGGTGGTCAAGTGTCTGTGCCCGCTGACCATCACCGATGAGCAGCTCAACAGCGCGCTGGATATTCTGGAAGGTGCCTTTGCCGGCGCCATGGCTGAACAGATCGAAACCGCAGCATCCTGAGGAGGACACCGATGATCGTACGTACATTGCAGGAAGCCGAACAGAGCGAACGCCGCGTTGTCTCCGAGAACTGGGAAAGCACCCGCATGCTGCTCAAGCAGGACAACATGGGGTATTCCTTCCATATCACGACCATTTACGCCGGCACCGAGACCCATATCTGGTACCAGAACCATTTCGAGTCGGTGTACTGCATCAGTGGCGAAGGCGAAATCGAGACCCTGGCCGATGGCAAGGTTTATCCGATTCGTCCGGGCACGCTATACAACCTGGATCAGCACGACGAGCACCTGCTGCGCGCATCATCCGAACTCAAGCTGGCCTGTGTGTTCAACCCGCCGCTCAACGGGCTGGAAGTGCATGACGAAAACGGTGTCTATCCGCTGGAAGCGGATGCCGTTGCCTGATTGGCAGTCAAGGTCCGGGGCTCTGCAGGCCCCGGGCGACTATGATTTACCCCTGTCTTTTTTCATCTGCCGGAGAATCCATGAGTTCGCGTGAAGATCTGTACCCGTCCCGTCAGCAGGCTGAGCCCCTGTGGCTGGAGCGCCAGGACCCTGTGCTGTATCAGCAGGACCTGGCCGCGGCGCCGATAGCGCCTGAGCTGATTGCCCAATACGAGCGCGACGGTTACCTGGTGATTCCCGAACTCTTTTCTGCGGCGGAAGTGGCGGCCATGCAGGCGGAGCTTGAACGTCTGCGTTCGGACCCCGAGGTGCTGGCGTCGGACGAGGCCATTCGCGAGCTGCACAGTGGCGCCTTGCGCTCCCTGTTCGAGATTCACCGCCACGACGGGCTCTTTGCGCAACTGGCCTGTGAGGAGCGCATCGCCGGTGTGGCGCGCTTTATTCTGGGTGGCGATGTCTACGTGCACCAATCGCGCATGAACCTCAAGCCCGGTTTTGCCGGTCGCGAGTTCTACTGGCACTCGGATTTCGAAACCTGGCACGTGGAAGATGGCATGCCACGCATGCGTGCACTGAGCTGCTCGGTCCTGCTGACCGACAACGACAGCAATAACGGCCCACTGATGCTGGTGCCCGGCTCTCACCGCCATTTCATCGGCTGCGTGGGGGAAACACCGGAAAATCACTACCAGTACTCGTTGCGCCGCCAGCAGGTGGGCGTGCCGGATGACGCCAGCCTGAGTCGCATCATCGGGCGTTTCGGTATCGATACCGCCACCGGCCCGGCCGGGTCCGTGGTGTTCTTCGACTGCAATACGCTGCATGGCTCCAACAGCAACATCACGCCGGCACCGCGCAGCAACCTGTTCTATGTGTTCAACCACATCGACAACCGACTGCAGGCACCCTTTTGCGCGCAGCCGCCACGGCCGGCCTTTGTTGCCGAGCGTGGCCCTGCCGAGCCGCTGAACATAGTGGCGCGCGAATACGCCTGACCCGCGGCCGGCCTTCTTTTCACGTGGTGGTACCGGGTGCGACCACGCCAAATTACAAGGGAATTTCCATATCACTATGCATACGGTAGAAAAAATCGGTGGTACGTCCATGAGTCGCTTTGACGAAGTCATGGACAATATCCTGCTGGGCGAGCGCAGTGGCGCTGAGCTTTACAACCGCATCTTTGTTGTCTCGGCCTACGCCGGCATGACCAACCTGCTGCTGGAGCACAAGAAGACCGGCGAGCCCGGGGTCTATGCCCGCTTTGCCGACGCCCACAGTGAGGACGCCTGGCTGGAAGCGCTGGAAAGCGTGCGCGCTCGCATGGTGCAGAAGAACGCCGAGCTGTTCGATGGCGACTACGAGCGCAGCGCCGCCGATCACTTTGTCGAGGAGCGCATCAAGGATGCCCGCGACTGCATGCAAAGCCTGCAGCGACTCTGCACCTATGGTCACTTTCAGCTCGATGAGCACCTGATGAAGGTGCGCGAAATGCTGGCCGCCATTGGCGAGGCGCATAGCGCGCACAATACGGTGCTGGCGCTGCGCAGCCGTGGGGTTAACGCCCGCATGGTCGACCTGACCGGCTGGCACCAGGAAGCCCCCATGGCATTTGAAGACATGGTGCGCAGTGGCTTCGAGAATATTGATCCGTCCACGGAGCTGGCGGTGGCCACCGGCTACACCCATTGTGCGGCCGGGCTGATGAATACCTATGACCGGGGCTACAGCGAGATTACCTTCGCTGAAATCGCCACCGTGACCTCGGCCCGCGAAGCCATTATTCACAAGGAATACCACCTTAGCAGTGCCGATCCGATGCTGGTCGGCACCGATAAGGTGGTGACCATCGGGCGCACCAACTACGACGTGGCTGACCAGCTGTCGAACCTGGGCATGGAGGCCATCCATCCCAAGGCGGCCAAGTCCCTGCGTCGCGCCGGTGTCGAGCTGCGTATCAAGAACGCCTTCGAGCCCGAGCACGATGGCACCCTGATCAGTCAGTCCTACGTCAGTGACCGTCCCTGCGTTGAAATCGTCGCCGGACGCAAGGATGTCTTCGGGCTGGAGGTGTTCGATCAGGAGATGCTCGGCGATGTGGCCTACGACATGGAGCTGACGCGCCTGCTCAAACAGCTCAAGCTCTACGTGGTGAACAAGGACTCGGATGCCAACAGCATCACCTATTACGTGTCCGGTTCGCGCAAGATGGTCAACCGTGCCGCCCGCCTGGTGGAGGAGCGCTACACCGATGCCGAGGTGACGGTGCACAACGTGGCCATCGTCTCGGCCATCGGCTCGGACCTCAAGGTCAAGGGCATGCTGGCGCGCATGATGTCGGCCATGGCGGATGCCGGCATCAGCGTGCAGGCGGTACATCAGTCGATTCGCCAGGTGCAGATGCAGTGTGTGGTCAAGGAAGATGACTACGCCCAGAGCGTGGCCGTACTGCACAGCGCGCTGGTGGAGCGTGAAGGTTACGCGGATGTGATCTCGGCCGCCTGAGATGGCTTGCCTGGCAAGCGCTTGAAAGGGCAAGGGAATGGCATGGAAAACCCGGGCATTGTGTCCGGGTTTTTGCGTTTTTGTGGCCGCTGCCCGGCGGCCGCGGTCACGGGGGCAGGCTGGATTCGATTTTGCCGCTGCTTAGTGTCATTATTGAGACAATTTTTACAAGATCGACTGTGAAACATGGAGAGCCGAGTCGTGAGCGCAGCGCTTAAATCCCTGAACGACACAGAACAGTTGCCCGTGCTACTGGCGCGCCAGCCCATTTATACCAAGAACCAGGACGTGGTTGCCTATGAGCTGCTGTTCCGCAGCCAGTCCGGTGAAGTGGATCGCTCTATTACCGATGACGCGGCGACCCTGGCGGTTATCACCAATTCCTATGCCAGCGTCTGTAGCGGTGGCGAGATTCGTACTCTGCCCTGTTATCTCAAGCTCACCGACAAGGTGCTGATGAATGCCAACTTTCCCGAGCTTCCCAAGGAGCAGTTTGCGCTGGAGCTGCTCGGTCACACCGAGGTCACGCCTGAGCTGCTGGAGCGCCTGAAGCAGCTGGCCCGTGTGGGCTATCGCCTGGTGCTGGCGGATTATGATCCGAGCAATCCGAAATTCGACCCGCTGTTGTCCATCGTGCATGTCCTCAAGCTCGATATTCTCAAGCTGGGGCTAAAGGAGCTGCCGGACATTATCCGCAAGCTCAAACCTCACCATCTGGAGTTGCTGGCAGACAAGGTCGAGAACAAGGAGCAGTTTCGGCAGTGCCTTGAAATGGGCTTCTCGCTCTACCAGGGCTATTTTCTGAGCATGCCGGTTCCGGTGCGCGGCAAGAAGATCGTTGGCAACAAGGTTATTCTGCTGCAGCTGCTGGCTGAATTGCAGAACCCGGATACCACGGCGGCGGCGCTGGAACAGATCGCGGTCAATGACGCTGCGTTGACCTACAAGATCCTGCGGGTGGTGAACTCGGCAGCTTTCAGTTTGCGCCGGGAGATCGAGTCCCTTTCCCATGCCATTACCCTGCTGGGGCTGGACCAGATCCGCCGCTGGGTCACCCTGTTTCTGGCCAGTGCCGAACCTGGCAAGCCCGATGAGCTGACCCGCAACATGCTGGTGCGCGGTCGCATGTGCGAGCTGTTGGCCGAGCTGATGGGGCGGACCAATACGCTAAACTATTTTGTTGTTGGTTTGCTGTCCAAGCTGGATGTGCTGCTGGATATCGAGATGGCCGAACTGATGGAGCAGGTGCCGCTGCAGCAGGAGATCAAGGTCGCGCTACTGACCCGCACAGGCGGGCTGGGCGAGGTGCTGCAGGATGTCGAGGTATACGAACAGGGTGATTTCGCGGCTCTGAAGAAGTTCGTGGAGCCGTCCTTTTACGAGGTGGCCTACCGTCACAGCCTGCTATGGGCGCAAACGGTAATGCAGGCGATGTCTGAAGACTAGGTCCTGGAAAAAGGTGAAAGCTGAAAGGTACAAGGTGTGAAAGGTGACTGGTGAGTCGTAATTGGTAAACAGGCAGCTTTCAGCCGTATGCTCACAGCTTTAAGTTAACGGCTGAAAGCTCTAAGCGCCTCGAAACCCGCTTGGGGCTCATTTTCCGGAATTCGCAAACTCCCCTGAAAACCGCTCCTGCGTTTTCAGGATTTTCTCCATCCATGGCGGTCATTCCAGGGCTAGGCGTGCTGAAAGCTGATAGCTCTAAGCTGACAGCTGCTTTCCCCCTAGCTGGCGCTTTCCATCTGGGATTGCAGATAATTCTGCAAACCGACCTTGTTGATCAGTTCCAGCTGGGTCTCCAGATAGTCGATGTGTTCTTCTTCCGACTCGAGTATGTCTTCCAGCAGTTCTCGGCTGGTGTAATCCTGTACCTTCTCGCAGTACTTGATGCCTTCGCGCAGATCCGGCAGGGCGTCCAGCTCCAGGGCCAGGTCGCACTCCAGCATTTCCTGGGTGTCTTCACCGATGCGCAGTTTGCCGAGGTTTTGCAGATTGGGCAGGCCTTCCAGAAACAGGATGCGTTCGATCAGCCGGTCGGCGTGTTTCATCTCATCAATGGATTCGTGGTATTCGTGATCGGCCAGGGCTTTCAGGCCCCAGTCTTTCCACATGCGCGAATGCAGGAAGTACTGATTGATGGCAACCAGCTCGTTGTACAGAGCCTTGTTGAGATGTTCGAGAACTTTCTTGTCGCCTTTCATGCCACTGTCTCCGCGTTGGGTGAACAGCAAACAGTATTGAAGGCGGGGGGCGGTCTGTCAAAGCCGATCGGGAAGCGGGTTTCCGACGGCTGCCTGGCGCTTATCGCAGGCAGGGATTCAGGCCGCGATAACTTCTTCGGCGAGGTGAGCAAAGGGGTGGTTGGCGATGATCTGGCGGGTAGCGCAGACGCACTTGCCGCATTCCGAACCGACACCCAGCTCGCGGTACACGTCACGCAGCGTGCGGGCGCCCTGATCGAGGGCATCGCGAATCTGGCGGTCGCTGATATTCTTGCAAATACAGACTTTCATGGCTCGACCCGTTAGTGTCTTGATACGGAATGGTAATGATAATAGTTATCATCGCGTTTCTTGGCAAGGACTTATTTCCGGCTGAACTTGAAAGATATTTGATATTTTTTGGCTATTTGTTTTGGGTTTTAGATAGTTTTTCGTAAGTTGTCATTCGTCATTGGTAAAGGTGCAGGGTTCAAGGGGCAAGGTTCAAGGTGAAAGGGAGCGAAGGGCAGTTCGTAGAAAGGAGCCCCCAGGCGAGTTTCGAGGTTATAAAGCAGGTGCAAGGGAGAAGGTAAAGCCAAGGCAAGGGCAAAGCCTCGTAGGATGCGGTGGAGCGCAGCGCAACCCATCAATCTGTGGTTCATTGTTGGGTTACGTCCCTTCGGGCCTACAACCTACCTGGTCTCTGGAATTCGTAGGTACCTTTTCTCCCTTGTACCTTGTACCTTGAACCTTGTCCCTTGCCCCTGCTCTACGCAAAAGGCAGCCGAAGCTGCCTTTTGTCGTTGCCGCTGCGCCAGACTTAGTCCAGCTTGGTGAGGTCGCGTACCGCGCCCTTGTCAGCGCTGGTGGCCAGCAGGGCGTAGGCCTTGAGGGCGGCAGATACCTTGCGCGGACGCGGTTCTGCCGGCTTCCAGCCATCCTTGCCTTTCTTGTCCATGGCCGCGCGGCGATGGGACAGCTCTTCCATGGACAGTTTTACGTCGATGGTGCGGTTGGGGATATCAATGCGGATGATGTCGCCGCTTTCCACCAGGCCAATGGCGCCGCCGGCACCGGCTTCAGGCGAGACGTGGCCGATGGACAGGCCGGAGGTGCCGCCGGAGAAGCGACCATCGGTCAGCAGGGCGCAGGACTTGCCCAGCCCCTTGGACTTGAGGTAGGACGTGGGATAGAGCATTTCCTGCATGCCGGGGCCGCCCTTGGGGCCTTCGTAGCGCACGATCACGACGTGGCCGGGCTTGACCCGGTCTTCCAGAATATGGCGCACGGCCTCGTCCTGGGACTCGGTGATATGGGCCGGGCCTTCAAACACCAGGTTCTCGTCGTCGACACCGGCGGTTTTCACCACGCAGCCGTCTTCGGCGATGTTGCCGTACAGCACGGCCAGGCCGCCCTCCAGTGAGAAGGCGTGTTCAATGGAGCGAATGCAGCCGTTTTCGCGGTCGCCGTCCAGGGTGGGCCAGCGGGTTGCCTGGCTGAAGGCCGTCTGGGTCGGGATGCCGGCGGGACCGGCCTTGAAGAACTCCACCACGGCCGGGGACGGGTTGCGCATGATATCCCACTTGTCCAGGGCGGCCTTCATGCTGCTGCTGTGGACCGTCGGGATGTCGCTGTGCAGCTTGCCGGCGCGGTCCAGTTCACCCAGGATGGCCATGATGCCGCCGGCGCGGTGCACGTCCTCGACGTGGTACTTGGGCGTGTTTGGCGCCACCTTGCACAGCTGGGGCACCACGTGGGACAGGCGATCGATGTCCTTGAGGGTGAAGTCGACTTCGGCTTCCAGGGCGATGGCCAGCAGGTGCAGGATGGTGTTGGTGGAACCGCCCATGGCGATGTCCAGCGTCATGGCGTTCTCGAACGCCTTGAAATTGCCGATGCTGCGCGGCAGGGCACTTTCGTCGTCCTGTTCGTAGTAGCGCTTGGCCAGTTTAACGATGGTGCGGCCGGCTTCAAGGAACAGTTCTTCACGGTCGGCATGGGTGGCCAGAACGGTACCGTTGCCCGGCAGGGACAGGCCCAGGGCTTCGGTCAGGCAGTTCATGGAGTTGGCGGTGAACATGCCGGAGCAGGAACCGCAGGTCGGGCAGGCGGATCTTTCGTATTCGGCCACTTTTTCGTCGGAGGCGCTGTCATCGGCGGCGATAACCATGGCATCGACCAGGTCCAGCTTGTTCTCGGACAGCTTGGTCTTGCCGGCTTCCATCGGGCCGCCGGACACGAAAACGACCGGAATGTTGAGGCGCATGGCGGCCATCAGCATTCCCGGGGTGATCTTGTCACAGTTGGAAATGCACACCAGCGCATCGGCGCAGTGGGCGTTGACCATGTATTCCACGGAGTCGGCGATGATGTCGCGGCTTGGCAGCGAATACAGCATGCCGTCATGCCCCATGGCGATGCCGTCATCGACCGCGATGGTGTTGAATTCCTTGGCGACGCCGCCAGCCTTCTCGATTTCGCGGGCGACCAGCTGGCCCATGTCCTTGAGGTGGACGTGGCCGGGTACGAACTGGGTAAAGGAGTTGGCGATGGCGATGATCGGCTTGTGGAAATCCTCGTCAGTCATTCCGGTTGCGCGCCAGAGCGCGCGTGCGCCGGCCATGTTGCGACCGGCTGTCGAGGTCTTGGAACGATATTGCGGCATGACCTTGTGTCCTCGGCTGCTGCGGCGCGCCAGCACGGCTGGCGACACACCTGTATGGGGAAAGCGCGAGTATAACAGAAGCCCCGCAGGGAGCAGTACTGCTCCCTTGATGAACCTTGGACCTCGAACCTCGAACCTCGAACCCCGAACCCCGAACCCCGAACCCCGAACCCCGAACCTTGAACCTTGAACCTTGAACCTTGGGCCTTGGACCTCGATCCTCGAACCTTGCCGCAGGCCCGCTGCGAGTTAATGCCGGATTCAGCAGTCGGTGACTAAAGTGGGTGCCAGAGTGAAGCATTCCTGAGACCTGAGGAGGCAGCTATGTCACGCATTCTATGCACAGGATTAATCGCCATCTGGCTGCTGGCGCCCATGGCCCAGGCCGGCTCCCAGGACCATGATGACTGGCGTGAATCCCGCCATCATGGTCGCTATGATTACGCCAAGGTGGTGGACGTCGATCCCATTATCCAGCGCGAGCGGATTCGGGTTGAACGCGAAGTCTGCTGGAACGAGGAAGTCCGGGTACGGGCCGACGGTTATCATCGCGGCAATGCGATAGGTGGTGCCGTGGTGGGCGGTGTTATCGGTGGTGTGGTTGGCCACGAGTTGAGTCACGGTCGTCATCACAACCAGGTGGGGACGGCCGTCGGCGTTGCCGTCGGGGCGACGCTGGGGCACCAGCTGGCGGGGCGTCATCAGTCGCGTTACGAAACCGTGCTTGAGCGCCGTTGTGCCGTAAAACCCGATCTGGAGTATCATGAAGCCGTCACCGGATACCGCGTCAAATACCGTTACAAAGGCCGGGTCTACCACACCCGGACTGCGGAACACCCGGGCAAGCGAATTCGCGTCAAGGTGGATGTCAAACCTGCGCACTGGCATGGCTGAAGGGCCGGAAAAGAATAGAACGAGGAGCGGACCCTGATGTTGCGAACCTTTAGTCTCCGGCGGCTGCCGGGTATCAGTTTGATGGTATGCGTGCTGATGCTGAGTCTGGCTCCCCTTTCTCAGGCCCAGAACAGTGCAAGACCCCAGTTACTGCAGGTGGCGGAACGGGGCTTCAGTGTGCAGCAGGCGGTCGAACTGGTTCGTAGCCGATACAAGGGCCAGGTCGTCAAGGCGACCGAAATCGAGTTTCAGGGGCGCCCGGCCTACCGAATCCGCCTGGTCAATGCCGGGCGGGTGCGGGATGTGCTGGTGGATGCCCAGTCGGGTCAGATAATCAATGCCAGGGGAAACGACGGATGAAAGTACTGATCGTCGAAGATGACAAGGATTTGCGCCGCCAGCTGAAAACGGCGCTGGAGAGTCGCGGCTATACCGTGGAAGAAAGTGCCGACGGTGAGGATGCCGCCTACATGGGGACGGAATACCCCTATGACCTGGCGGTGGTGGACCTGGGGCTGCCCAAGCTGTCCGGCGTCGAGGTCATCCGTCGCTGGCGTGCCGAACAGAAGATGTTCCCGGTGCTGATTCTGACCGCCCGGGGCGACTGGCAGGACAAGGTCGAGGGGCTGGAGGCCGGTGCCGATGACTACCTGGTCAAGCCGTTCCACATGGAAGAGCTGATGGCGCGCCTGAATGCGCTGGTACGACGGGCCGCTGGCCATGCCACGCCGGTGTTGCGTTTTGGTCCTATCGCGCTGGATACCTCGGGCCGGGTGGTGACGCTGGATGAGCGGCCGGTGAAGCTCACCAGCTACGAGTTCCGCACGCTGGAATACCTGATCCTGAATGCCGGCAAAACCATCTCCAAGACCGAGCTGACCGAGCACCTGTATCACCAGGACTTTGACCGCGACAGTAATGTGCTGGAGGTGTTTATTCGCCGCCTGCGCCAGAAGCTGGACCCGGACCAGACGCTGCAGCCTATCACGACGGTGCGCGGGCTGGGGTACCGCTTTGACCTGGCGCCGGTGACCGAGGCCTGATGCGGCGATTGCTTCGTCCCCGGGTGCGCTCGCTACGGGCGCGCCTGCTGGTTTTCTCATGCAGCCTGCTGCCGGTGGTGTTTTTCAGCGCCTGGTTTGCGCTGCAAAACGCCTTTCTGCACAGCCTCGAAACCGCCGAACGTGAACGCCTCAAGCTGCAGGTTTATCTGCTGCTTGGGGCGGCCGAGTTTCAGGCCGGCCGGCTCAGCATTCCCCAGGCATTGCGCGAGCCGCGTTTTGGGCAGGTTGAGTCGGGCCTTTACGGGGTGATCGAGAGTCGCAGCGGCGCGCTGCAATGGCGCTCCGAGTCCAGCATGCTGTTGCCAGCCGCCCTGTTGCTGGCATTGCACGATACCCCGCTGACGCCCGGTGACGTGCTCTTTACCCACCTGCCCGAACACGGCCTCTATCTCTACCAGTACCCGGTGGTCTGGGAAAGCGCAGGCCAGGAGCACCAGTACCTGATCAACGTGCTGGAAACCGACCTGCCGTTGCAAACTGAGTTGCGGGCCTATCGCAACCAGCTGGTGAGCTGGCTCAGCCTGCTGTTTGTACTGGCACTGCTGGTGCAGTACGTGATCCTGCGCTGGAGTCTCAAGCCGCTGGATGCGCTGGCGCTGGATCTCAAGCGCATCGAAAGCGGCGATGCCCGCCAGCTCGAGGGGGACTATCCGCTGGAAGTGCAGCCGGTCACGGAAAACCTCAACCTGCTGCTCGACAGCGAACGGCGTCAGCGCGAGCGCTACCGCAATACCCTGGGCGACCTGGCCCACAGCCTGAAGACACCGCTGGCGGTGATTCATGGCCTGGCCGAGGAAGCGCTGCCGTACGAGGAATACCAGCATATCGTGAATGATCAGACCGAGCGCATGGGTCAGATTGTGCAGTACCAGCTGGCCCGGGCCGTAAAAAGCCAGGGGCGGCAGATGTCGGCGGGCGTGGATGTGGCGCCCGTGGTGCAGCGCATTTCCCAGGCGCTGCTCAAGGTTTACCGTGACAAGGGGGTACGGATCGACCTGCAACTGGCCGAGGGGCTGCGCTTTGCCGGTGACGAGCGGGACCTGATGGAGCTGCTGGGCAACCTGCTGGAAAACGCCTGCAAGTACGGTGAGCAGCAGGTCCGGGTCGTCGCCGGCCTGCAGGACGCCGACAACCTGCAGGTCTATATCGATGACGATGGTGCCGGGGTTTCGGCCGAGCGCCGCGATGTGGTGCTGCAGCGCGGCGAGCGCCTGGATACGTCGGCGCCTGGCCAGGGCATTGGTCTGGCGGTGGCGGTGGATATTCTCAGCAGCTACAACGGCGAACTCAGTATCCACGAGTCGCCGCTTGGCGGTGCCCGTTTCCGCATTCTGCTGCCGGCCGTCCCTGTCTAGACTTACATCGACCCACTTCGATCGTTGAGATGAGATTAAGGTGACCCTGTTGGAGCTTGTGCAGGCTGGAGTATCGGAGCGGTTTGAATGTCCGTTTTTCGCCTGTCGGCGACATACTTTCTTTGCTCGTGCAAAGAAAGTATGCAAAGAAAGCACGCCCCGATGACGCCTATTCGCTGTGCTCTGAGGTCATTCGGCGGGCTGCGCTGACGGTACATCCATGTACCTCATCGCAGGCGCATCAGTCCCTGTTGCGCCCCTTCGGGCCTATTCGTCGAATGACCTCAGTGCTCGCTGGCTTCATAAGGGGTAGCAAGAGCCGTTCTGACGCCCCGGTGAAATGGATGCTTTCGTAGGGTGCTGATGAGCGTAGCGAATCGCACCGTTTACCCAAGCGAATTGCTTCGGGCGGCGTTCCGTCGTGCGGCGGTTCGCCGCCATGCTTAATTGATCATTATACGCACACTAGAACACTTTCATCTTACCTCGACCCATATCCGGCCGCCTCGAAGTAAGGAAGCACTCAAAACAACCTCGATCGACAGATAAGTGTTTCGTGAAAGTGCTCTAGATCGGCTTGATAAAGACCTTGGAATTGCGCTGGTAGTTGTACAGTTCCTTGCGCTTGCCGGGCAGCTGTTCCAGCGGGGCCTCGACAAAGCCGCGCTCCACGAACCAGTGCGCCGTGCGGGTGGTCAGCACGAACAGCTGCGTCAGCCCCATCTCCCGCGCGACCTGTGCGATGGCGCCCAGCAGCATGTCGCCGCGCTCGCCACCACGGTACAGGTTGGAAACCGCCACGCAGGCCAGCTCTCCCATGCCCTCGTCGATGAAGGGGTAGAGGGCTGCGCAGGCAATGATGGCGCCGTCGCGTTCGACGATGGTGAACTGCTCGATTTCCGCTTCCAGCAGTTCGCGCGAGCGCCGCACCAGGATGCCGGCCTGCTCCAGCGGCGCGATGAGTTCCAGAATGCCGCCGACATCCTCGATCGAGGCCTGACGCACCTGTTCGTAGGATTCGCGTACCACCATGGTGCCGGCACCGTCGCGGGTAAACAGCTCGCTCAGCAGGGCGCCGTTTTCCTGGTAGCTGATCAGGTGACAGCGCGGGATACCGTGGTTGCAGGCGATCACCGCGGCATCGAGCTGGCGCGACAGCTCAGTGTACTCCTGATCCGGTGCTTCGGACTCCATGCGGTTGAGGTACTGCTTGACCATGCGCTCGGCGGTGCGGGCCAGCAGCTCGCTGCGCAGTTCGCCGCTGCTGTCGAACACGCCCCTGGTGGAACCGAACAGGATCAGCTTCTCGGCCCCCAGGGCCTTGGCCGCTTCCGTGGCCACTTCTTCTACGCCTAAGTTGAACATCTCGCCGGTGGGTGAGTAGCCGATATTGGACAGCAGGATGATTTCCCCCTGATCCAGGTGACGGGCGATGGCGGTCTTGTCGACGCGGCGCACTTCGCCGGTGTGCATCAGGTCCACGCCTTCGTGGATGCCGTAGGGACGCGCCGTGACAAAGTTGCCGGAACAGACGCGAATGCGCGCACCGTGCATCGGCGTGTTGGCCAGCCCCATCGACAGTCGCGCCTCGATCAGGCAACGCTGATAACCGCAGGCATCGATCACGCAGTCCAGGGTTTCACTGTCGGTGATGCGCATGTCGTGGTGCAGGCGCGACTGCAGGCCGCGCTCGGCCAGTCGCTGCTCGATCTGCAGGCGCGAGCCATACACCAGTACCAGCCGGACGCCCAGGCTGTTCAGCAGCACGATGTCATGGACGATGTTGGCGAAGTTGGCGTCAACCACCGCATCGCCGCCGAGCATCAGCACAAAGGTCTTGCCACGGTGGGCGTTGATGTAGGGCGATGACTGGCGGAACCAGTCGACGTATTGCGGGGCTTCGTTGTTCACGTCAGGCATCCGTTTTGCCGTGCAGGCAGTATTTCTGAATCAGTTGTTCCAGCACGCCGACCATCGGGTTGATCTGGTCGTGGCTGAGGTATTCGTCCGGCTGGTGGGCCTGGGCAATACTGCCAGGCCCCATGACGATGGTGTCCATGCCCAGGCCCTGCAGGAACGGGGCTTCGGTACCAAAGGCAACCGCTTCGGCCTGGTGACCTGTCAGCGCCTCGGCGGTGCGCACCAGCTCCGAGGTACGCGAGTTCTGGAACGGCGGAATGCCCGGGAAGAGCTCCTGGACATCGATCTTTACACCGAAGGGCTGCTGCAGCGGTGCGAGGCGCTGGTGGATGGCTTCGCGCAGCACATCGATACTCATGCCGGGCAGCGGGCGCAGGTCGAATTCCAGTTCGCAGCGCCCGCAGATGCGGTTGGGGTTGTCGCCGCCGTGGATGCAGCCCAGGTTCAGGGTGGGCACCGAGACGGTGAAATCGCTCTGGCGGTACTGTTGCTGCAGCTCACGGCGAAAGGCAATCAGCTCGCCCATCACGCCGTGCATGGCCTCCAGCGCGCTGGCCCCCAGGCTCGGATCTGATGAGTGGCCCGAGCGGCCGGTGACCCGCACCACATCCATCATGATGCCCTTGTGCATATAGATGGGCTTGATGCCGGTGGGCTCGCCAATCACGGCATAGCGGGCCTTCGGGCGGCCCGCCTCGGCCAGCGCCCGGGCACCGCTCATGGAGCTTTCCTCGTCGGCGGTGGCCAGGATAATCAGCGGCTGCTTGAGCGGCTGGCCGATAAAACGCCGGGCCGCTTCAATGGCAATGGGGAAGAACCCCTTCATGTCGCAGGTGCCAAGACCGTAGAAGCGGTTGTCGCGTTCATCGAGGCGAAACGGGTCGCTCTGCCACAGCTCACTGTTGCAGGGCACGGTGTCGGTGTGACCGGACAGCACCAGGCCGCCAGGGCCTGTGCCCAGGGTGGCGATCAGGTTGGATTTGCCCGGCTGCCCCGGCACGGGCATCACCTCGGTACGAAAACCGAGATCCGACAGCCAGCTTTCAAGCTTGGTGATAACGCCGAGGTTGCTCTGGTCCCAGTCGGCGGACGAGCAGCTGATCGACGGCGACGCGATCAGTTCGCGCAACATGGTGACCAGATCGGGAAGGGCAGCGGGCATGACAGACCTCGAAGGCAAATGACATGCGCTCTATTGTGCAGCCTTTGCAGGCACCGGTCTATGCTGCGCCCGGCGGGAATCGGGGGCACAGAAAACAAAAACGGCGCCTTCGTGGAGGGCGCCGTTTGTCTGCAGCAGGCAGGGTTGCCGACTTAGCCGAACATGCCCTTGAACATGAAGAAGAACATGATGGCCAGGAAGGCACCGGCCGGCAGGGTAATGACCCAGGATATGAAGATCGTGCCCACGACCCGCAGGTTCAGTGCCGCCAGGCCGCGGGCGATGCCCACACCCAGCACCGCACCCACCAGGGTATGGGTGGTGGAGATCGGCAGGCCGGTACCCGAGGCGATGACCACGGTGGTGGCCGCGGCCAGGGTCGCGGCAAAACCGCGGCTGGGGGTCAGCTCGGTAATGTTGTTGCCCACGGTGGCGATGACCTTGTGGCCGTACATCACCAGGCCGGCAACGATACCGGCGCCGCCGAGCAGCAGGATCCAGGTGGGCATCGAGGTTTTCTGGGCCACGGCGCCGCCGGCGCTGACAACGCCAACAATGGCAGCCAGCGGGCCAACGGCGTTGGCAACGTCGTTGGAACCGTGGGCAAACGCCATGGCGCAGGCGGTGAACATCATCAGTACAGCAAAGATTTTCTCGACGCTGGAAAAGTGATACTCACGGTCGGCTTCCGGGTTGGGCTGGATGTTGCGCTGCAGTACCAGGCCCACCAGCATGGTGAAAATGCCGAAGCCCACGGAGTAGAGTGCGCTTTCCGTCCAGCTCAGGTGCAGGCCGATGTGCTTCAGACCCTTGGTGAAGGTCACCATGGCGATGATAAAGCCCACCAGGAAGATGTACATGGGTACGTACTTTTTGGCGTTTTTGAACGGATCAGCCGTATCCAGAATCAGCGCCTGTACGGTGCGGAACAGGAAAAAGGCGATAAAGCCCGCCATCAGCGGCGACACCACCCAACTGGCAACGATACTGGACACCTTGCCCCACTGGACCGCCTCCGGCGCAATGCCCACGGCGGCAAAGCCAACGATGGCGCCCACGATGGAATGGGTGGTGGACACGGGCCAGCCATAGTGGGTGGCAATCAGCAGCCAGAGGCCGGCAGCCAGCAATGCTGCCAGCATGCCGTAGATCAGCAGATCCGGTGAGCCGGTCAGCAGGTCCGGATCAATGATGCCCTTGCGGATGGTGTCTGTTACCGCGCCGCCGGCCAGGTAGGCGCCGGCAAATTCGAACAGAATGGCGATCATGATCGCCTGTTTCAGGGTTAGGGCACGGGAGCCTACGGAGGTGCCCATGGCATTGGCGACGTCATTGGCGCCGACGCCCCAGGCCATGAAGAAACCGAAGATGCAGGCAAGGATGACGATCATATCGCCGTGCTGTGCAATCATGTTCATGTGGAAGTCCTTGGTACGAAAGGCTTAGCGTGCGAGCAGCAGTTGCAGACGTGCGCCTACTTGCTGGGCGCGGTCGGCGAGGTCACCGATCCAGTTGATGACCTTGTACAGGAACATCGCATCGATCGGGTGCATGTCTTTTTCCACCGCGAACAGGGCGCTGCGAATTTCGCGCTCCAGGTCGTCGGCATCGTGCTCGAGGTCATCAATGCTGTTGATCATCCCTTCAACAGACTTGACCTCAATGCCGCCGAAACCCGAGCTGATCAGTTCGTCCAGCTCGTTCAGCGCGGTCAGCGCCTGGGCAGAGGTCTGCAGTGCGCTGCGGACAAACTGGCCCATTTGGGGCTGGATTGCGGCGGGCACTGCCATCTTGCGTCCGAGCATCAGGCCTGAAATGTCCTTGGCACGGTTCGCGATCTTGTCCTGCATGCGCAGCAGTTCAAGCAGATCGGACCGGGGGACCGGCAGGAAAATGCTGTTTGGCAGGTGCGTACGAACCTCCTTTTTCATCGCATCCGCTTCATGCTCCAGTACAGCAATCCGCTGCTGGACCGCCGCGGCTGTTTCCCAGTCGTCCGCCATGACGGCATCGAAAAACGGAATCAGCTGCAGGGCGCAAGACTGAGCCTTGGCAATGTGCTCCTGCATGGGCTTGAACGGCGAGCGTGCAAACATCTGCAGAATCGGATTATTGGTTACCATGGGTATCCCTGTTGGTTGTCACGACTTCGGGCGCAAGTATAAGTGGGCATAAAGCGCTGTTGTAGTAAAAGTGGAATATTTTTTTAACACCTTTGTGCTCGCAGCTTTTACAGGTCCTGCTCCAGGCGGGCGTACACAGACCCTCGCCGGGCGGGTAAACTCCAGCCTAATGCACTCTATATGGATGATGTCATGGCGCGGGAAGTTGAGTTAAAGCTGAGTCTGGATCCACAACAGGCGTTGGCGCTCAGGGCGCTGCCCTGGCTGGGCGAACCGGAGCCCGGTGGCAGCCGGCCTTTGCACAACCAGTATTTCGATACGCCGGATCGCCTGCTGGCGCAGCACCGGGTGGCGCTGCGCATCCGTGAGCAGGACGGGCGCTACATCCAGACCCTGAAAACCCGCGGCTCAAGCCAGGGTGGGCTGCACCAGCGCAACGAGTGGGAATGGGACCTGCCAGAGCCTGCGCTGGATTACACGCTATTGTCCACCGCGGACTGGCCCGAAGCACTGCAAAGCACAGCAATACAGCGGCGCATCGTGCCGGCCTTTCGCACGGACTTTGAGCGTACCACCTGGATGCTGCGCGAGTCGGCGCACGGTGGGGAGCCGGTGCTGATCGAGCTGGTGCTCGACCAGGGCGAGGTGACGGCAACCGCGGCCGGCGTCAGCACCGCCCTGTGCGAACTGGAGCTTGAACTCAAGCAGGGCACGGCGCCGGACCTGTACCGGGTGGCCATGCAGCTGGCACAGAGCGTGCCGGTGCTGGTGAGCGATATCAGCAAGGCCGAACGGGGCTACCGTTTGCTGGGCGCGGCGCGGGAGCGGCCCGAGGCTGCGCTGCAGCCCGAACAGCTCGATACGCAGGCCACCTTTCTGGCGCTGGCCGAGCGCGCGCTCACCCGTGCCAGCCGGGGCTTTGACGCATGGCGTGGCCGATGTGAGGGCAGTGGGTCCGATAACGCAGAGCAGGACTGGCAGGGCGTGGAAACTGCCGCGCTGGCCTGTCGCGAGTTGCAGGCGCTGCTGCACAGTTTTGCACCGCTGCTACCGACATCAGCTGGATCCGAACTCAGCGCGCCGCTGCTGCAGCTCAACCAGCAGCTGGAGCAGGCGCTTGGCTGGCGCCTGCTGCTACCCCGGCTGGATGTTGCCGCGCAGTCCGCCTGGGCCGCGGATCAGGCGGCAGCGGCTGCGCTCAGGCTGGATGCGGTGCTGGCTTCCCCGGCAACCGGTCGTGTGCTGCTTGGCTACGGCGCCCTGTTGTCCCGAGTCTGTTAAGCTTTTCGTACCGGTTCTGCGCGCATTGCGAAACGCAGGGCCGCCACCACCTCAGTAGGTTCAGGGAGTAGATAAACCATGCTGGCACCGCAACTTGATCTGATACCGCCGCCGCTGCACGGGCTAGTTGCGCAGCACTGGCAAACCCTGGCCGAGGTGCTGCAGACGCTGGATACCGGCGCGGGCCCGTTGTCGGCCCAGGCGCTCGAGCAGCAGCTGACCCGGGTACTGGTGGGCAGTGACTATGTGGCCAGCCAGCTGGCCCGTACCCCCGCGCTGCTGCAGGACCTGCTGAGCAGCGGCGACCTGGTGCGGGATTACGAGGCGGGCGACTACCGAGAGCGGCTGGCCCCGGCGTTAGAGTCCGTGGGCGATGAAGCCGGGCTGCACCGCTGCCTGCGCCAGTTCCGCCACCGCGAGATGGTGCGCATTATCTGGCGCGACCTGACCCGCCAGGCGAACATGCGCCGCACCACGCTGGAGCTCTCCTGGCTGGCGGACTGCTGCATTGACCTGACACTCGACCGGCTCTATGGCGAAGCCTGCGAGAAGTGGGGTACGCCGCATTCCCGCCCGGACAGCCAGGGCCGTACCTTCCCCCAGCGCATGGTGGTGCTGGGCATGGGCAAGCTCGGAGCTTACGAGCTGAACCTGTCCTCGGATATCGACCTCATCTTCAGCTTTGCCCGCAATGGCAGCACCCAGGGGGCAAGACGCAGCCTGGAAAACCAGGACTTCTTTATCCGCCTGGGGCAGAAGCTGATTCAGGCGCTGGACAACACCACGATTGACGGTTTCGTGTTCCGGGTCGATATGCGGTTGCGACCCTTCGGCTCGGCGGGCCCTCTGGCCTGCAGCTTTGGCGCCCTGGAAGGCTACTACCAGGACCAGGGGCGGGAGTGGGAGCGCTACGCCATGATCAAGGCCCGGGTGGTGGCAGGCGATATCGCCGCCGGCGCCGAGCTGCAGCAGCTGTTGCGTCCGTTCGTGTACCGCAAGTACATCGATTTCAGTGCCTTCGAGTCGTTGCGTGACATGAAGGAAATGATCAACCGCGAAGTGCGGCGCAAGGGACTGGAGCAGAACATCAAGCTGGGGTCCGGTGGCATCCGCGAGGTGGAGTTTATTGCCCAGGCATTTCAGCTGATCCGCGGTGGACGCGACACCCGGCTGCAGCAGCGCGAATTGCTCCACATACTGCCGCTGCTGACGGAATTCGGCATGCCCGCGGGCGCCATTGACGAGTTGCAGGCAGCCTATACCTACCTGCGCAATGTCGAGCACGCACTCCAGGCGCGCGAAGACCAGCAAACCCAGGAACTGCCCACCGAACCCATTGACCAGTTGCGCCTGGCCTGCGCCATGGGGGAGGCCGACTGGGACGGCTTTTGCGCCGAGCTGGAGCAGCATCGTGGCCATGTACGGCGCCACTTCGCCGATGTGATCGCACCGGCCAAGACCGATGACGCCGAGGTGCTGGAAGATGTGGCCGAGTGGCTGGCGCTCTGGGACGAGGCGCTGGAGCCGGCCGCCGCCGAGCAGTACCTGGCCGAACAGGGGTTCGATGACCCCGTACGCAGTCGGGAGCAGCTGGATGAACTGCGCAGCTCCCGCACCGTCGCGGCGCTGCAGCAGGTGGCGCTGGAGCGCCTGCGTACCGTGCTGCCACGGCTGCTGATGGAGGTGGCGACGGTCGAGAACTCCAGTGAAACCCTGGCGCGGGTGCTGCAACTGATTCAGGCGGTGCTGCGCCGTTCCGCCTACCTGGTGCTGCTGGGCGAGAACCCGGCGGCGCTGCGCCAGCTGGTCAGGCTCTGTTCGGGCAGCAGCTGGTTTGCCGACAAGCTGACCCGCTTCCCCATTCTGCTGGATGAGCTGATCGACCCGCGTACCCTCTACGCGCCGCCTGACAAGCAGTTGCTGCAGCAGGAGCTGCGTCAGCAGCTGTTGCGTATCCCCCAGGAGGATGTCGAGCAGCAGATGGAGGCGCTGCGCTACTTCAAGAATGCCCATGTACTGCGGGTGGCGGCGTCGGATATTACCGGCGCCCTGCCGCTGATGAAGGTGAGCGACTACCTGACCTGGCTGGCAGAAAGTATTCTCGAGGCGGTGTTCGATATTGCCTGGCGCCTGCTGGTCGAGAAACACGGCCTGCCGCAAAAGGCGCCCGGGGAGCCCTGCGATCCGGATTTCGTGATTGTGGGCTATGGCAAGCTGGGCGGTATCGAGCTGTCCTACGGCTCGGACCTGGACCTGGTGTTTTTGCACGATGCGGACCCCAATTTGTCCACCAGCGGTGACAAGCCCGTGTTCAACAACGTGTTTTTCACCCGCCTGGGGCAGCGCATCATACATATTCTCAGCACCTTTACCGCCGGCGGCCTGCTGTACGAAGTGGATATGCGGCTGCGCCCCTCGGGTAATGCCGGGCTGCTGGTCAGCCCGCTCAAGGCGTTTGCCGAGTACCAGCGCAAGGAGGCCTGGACCTGGGAGCACCAGGCACTGTCGCGGGCCCGAGTGGTGGCCGGCTGTCCGCGCCTCAAGGAGGCTTTTGAACAGGTACGGGCACAGATCCTGGCTCAGCCCCGCGAAGGTGCTTCATTGCGCCAGGAGGTGCTGGACATGCGCATCAAGATGCGCGAACACCTGGGCAGCAAGCCGACGGCGGAGGATGAACCCGCCCTGTTCAATCTGAAGCAGGATCCGGGTGGCATTGTGGATATCGAGTTCCTGGTGCAGTACTGCGTGCTGGCCTATGGCGAACGTTATCCACAGCTGCTGGAATTTACCGACAATATCCGCATTCTGGATGCGGCGGAGCAGGTGGGCTTGCTGGTGCCGGAAGATGCCGAGCAGTTGCGCGAGGCGTACAAGGCGTACCGCTCGGCGGGGCATCGCCTGAGCATGCAGGAGCAGTCGAGCGTGATTTCCAGTTCGGAAATGGGCGACTATCGCGCGGCGGTGAGCCGTATCTGGGCGCAGCTGATGGAGCCCGGGACTGGTTCAAGGGGCTAGGTGCAAGGTGAAAGGTGCAAGGCGAAAGGGGGCAAGGGGCAGGGCTAAAGGGGCAAGGTTCAGGGTGAAAGGTGAAAGCGGGTGATCAGTGATTAGTGATTGGTCATTGGTCATTGGTCATTGGTCATTGGTGGGGGTGCCTGGCACGCTGATCACGAATCACGAATCACGAATCACGAATCACGAATCACGAATCACGAATCACGAATCACGAATCACGAATCACCCGAGGTCACTTCATACCGTAGGAGCTGCGCCTCGCAGCGAAGCTTTTGGGGAGCAAAAAGCAAAAAGCGCCAGGCAGTGATGTCTGGCGCTCTTTCGTGGCTATGGCGGCAATCAGATGCTGGTGAGCCAGCCGTGCCGGTCTTCGGCCTTGCCCCACTGGATGTCGTTCAGTGCCTGGCGCAGTTTCACCGTGGTGCTGCCCACGCCGCTATTGCCGACCGGGTATTCCTTGCCGTGGTAAATCAGCGTACCGACCGGCGCCAGCACTGCGGCGGTGCCGGACAGCGCGGCTTCGCAACCGGGCTTGGCGGCGCGCTCCAGCAGTTCGTCGATGGTCAGGGCACGTTCGGAAACCTTCATGCCCTGGTCCCGCGCCAGCGTCAGGATGGAATCCCGGGTGATGCCGTGCAGGAAGCTCTCGTCCAGCGCCTTGGTGATGATTTCGTCGCCGTCGATCAGCAGGAAGTTGGCGGCGCCGGTTTCCTGCACATCGCCGCCGGGGCAGAACAGCACCTGGTCGGCCTGGGCCTCGGCGCGGGCTTTCATGATCGGACGCAGGGCGCCGGCATAGTTGCCGCCACTCTTGACCATGCCCATGTGCGGCGGGCAGCGCATGCCCTGGTCGTCGACCAGCAGGCGCAGCGCCTTGTCGCCACCGGCAAAATAGTCGCCCACCGGTGACAGCAGCACGTACTGGCACGACGTGAGGGACGGGACGGCGGCCTTGCCGATGGCAGGCTCGGTGCCGAAGTGGGTCGGGCGGATATACATGGAGCCGGGAGGCGCCGGCACTTCATCGGCATAGCGTGCAACGATATCGGTGATCATTGCGGTGGTGGCCGCCGGGTTGATGGTCGGCAGGGCCAGCAGCTCGGCACTCTGGGCGAAGCGGGCGATGTTCTGGTCCATGCGGAAAATCTTGATGGAACCGTCTGCGTGGCGAAACGCCTTCAGGCCTTCAAAGCAGGTGCTGGAGTAGTGCAGGACATGAGCGCCGGGGTGCAGCTGGATGCTGTCGCTCGGTACCACCTGGCTTTCACTCCAGTCAGAACCGTCAAACCAGGAAATTGCCATTTCTGGCATAAAAAGTGAGCCGAAAGCCGCCATACTGACCATCCTAAAACAAGTGCAGAAAAATAGAGTCCTCGCGCAGGCAGGAGTGACAGGGCCATCGCGGATCTATAATACAGGACGCTAGATTGTAAGCATCCTCAGGAAAAATGGAATTGTCTGGCGCTTAAAAAGTGGGCCCGCAACGGTATTTTCAGCCTGTGGCTGGGCCTCCTGCGCGGGCATTCGCCAAATTCGGCACCTGTGGCGTGGGTCTTTGGCCTGATTTTGATTATCATGGTCAGCCGGTTGTACCGCTGCCTAGCGCCGCGGCGGGCAATAGCCAAATGATTTATCAGCCGCGCGTGGAACAGCGCGCCCGCCACAGGAAGTTCAGTGTCCCACATCTGTATTATCAGCGACGGCAAACCCGGCCACCTGAACCAGTCCCTGGGGCTGGCTGGCGCGCTGCAGGCATTGCGGCCGCAGCTGCAGGTCGACATCCGGACACCGCTGCGGGGGACGCAGCTGATGCGGGCGCTGCTGGGGCGGCGGCACGATGTCGTCCCCCAGCCAGCGCTGTTGATCGGCGCCGGCCATGGCACCCACCTGAGCCTGCTGGCCTTGCATCGGGCCACCGGGGCGCCTGCTGTCGTACTGATGCGCCCGAGCCTGCCGTTGGGCTGGTTTGATCTGTGCCTGATCCCCGAGCATGACCGCCCGCCTGAACGCGGCAACGTGATCCGTACCCAGGGTGCGCTCAATCGCATGCGACCGGCCGCCAAGGCTTCCGGTTTTGGCCTGATTCTGCTGGGCGGGCCCTCGAAGCACTATCACTGGGACGACGCGCAGATACTGGCGCAGCTGCATGAACTGCTGGAGCGTGATCCGCGCCACTGGCGCGTGGTGACCTCCCGGCGTACGCCGCGGTCGCTGCAAACTGCGCTGGCGGCCATCGAGGCGATCGAGCTGGTGCTGCCTGAGCAAACGGATGCCGACTGGCTGCCGGCCCAGCTCGGTGTGGCCGAGTGCTGCTGGGTCAGTGCCGACAGCGTTTCGATGATCTACGAGGCCCTCAGTGCCGGTTGTGCTGTGGGCCTGCTGGAGCTGGCTCCGGTCAGCGACAGCCGTGTCGCCCGGGGCCTGGCCAGCCTGGTCCAGCGCGGCCAGCTAACCGCGCTGGCGCAGTGGAGCGGCCGGCCATTGTCGGCGCCGGCCCAGGGGTTCAATGAAGCCGACCGCTGCGCGCGGCTATTACAGGAAAGATTCAAGCTATGAAGGTGGTTCAGGTTCTGCCGGCACTGGAGGGTGGCGGTGTCGAGAAGGGTACGCTGGAAGTGGCCCGCGCGCTGGTATCCCAGGGTCACGAGTCCATCGTGATTTCGGCTGGCGGCCGCCTGGTTGCACCGCTGGAACGGGACGGCAGCCGCCATGTGACCTGGGACCTGGGGCGCAAGTCCCCCTGGACGTTGCGCAACATCTGGGCGCTGCGACGCTGGCTGCGGCAAGAAAAACCCGACATCCTGCATCTGCGCTCGCGCATGCCGGCCTGGGTGGCCTGGCATGCCTGGAAGGGCTTGCCGGAGTCTGAGCGCCCGCGCCTGGTCACGACCGTGCATGGTCTCTATTCCGTATCGGGCTACAGCGGCGTCATGTGCCGTGGCGAGCGCGTTATCGCGGTGTCGGAAACGGTGGAAAACTACATCCGCGACAACTACCCGCAAACCGACATGGCGCGGGTGCGGCGTATCTACCGCGGTATAGACCCGCTGGAGTTCCCCTTCGGCTACCAGCCTGAACCTGACTGGCTTGAGCGCTGGAAGAGTGAATACCCGGCACTTGCCGGCAAGCAGCTACTGACGCTGCCCGGGCGCCTGACCCGTCTCAAGGGACACAACGACTTTATTGACCTGCTGCAGGCGCTGAAAACCGCGGGCCTGCCGGTGCATGGCCTGATCGTCGGAGGCGAAGACCCCAAGCGCCGGGCCTATGCCCGGGAAATCCGGGAACGCATCCAGTCGCTGGGGCTGGGGGATGACATCACGCTCACCGGCGGGCGCGACGATATCCGCGATATCTACGCGGTATCCAGCCTGGTGCTGTCGCTGTCGACCAAGCCGGAGTCCTTTGGCCGTACCGTAGCCGAAGCCCTGAGCCTGGGCGTGCCGGTGGCGGGCTACGCCCACGGCGGCGTCGGCGAAATTCTTGGCGCCCTCTATCCGGCTGGCGCCGTGCCACTGGGAGACAGTGAGGCGTTGGTGACCAGGGTGACAGCGCTGCTCAAGGGCGGCGAGCGCCCGACCGGCAACGCGGTGTTCCTGCAGAACACCATGCTGGAGCAGACCCTGGCGGTATACCGGGAGCTCTGTGCGTGAGCTGGCTCGGTGTGGCGCTGTTGCTGGCGGGGGCCGTCTTCAGCCACCGCTATGCCTGGTGGCGCAAGGCGGTGGACTACAGGCACCCCCGCATATTGATGTATCACATGGTCAGCGAGCATCGCCCCGGGGCGCGCTTTAACAAACTGCGGGTGAAGCCTGACCGCTTCGAAGCCCAGATCCGCTGGCTGAAGGAAAACGGCTGGCACTTTGCCCTCATGTCCGAGCTGACCGACCCCGCGTTACTGCCGGCCAAGACCGTGCTGCTGACCTTCGATGACGGTTTCGAGGACAACTACCGCAATGCCCATCCCATACTGCAGAAATACGGTGCCCGGGCGACCCTCTACCTGGTGGTGGACCGGTTCGAACGGGACTGGTCGACGGCCAAGAAGGCGCACCACGACAGCGGCGAGCTGATGCACGAGCCCAAGCTCAGCGATGCGCAGGTGCGCGAAATGCTGGCGTCCGGTTGCTGGGAGCTGGGTGGCCATACCCGCACCCACGCCAACCTGGCACGGCTCGATACGCCAGGCAAGCGGGACGAAATCACCGCCGGGCGGGAACTGCTGCAGGCACAGTTTGGCACAGCGCCAAGCTCGTTCGCCTACCCTTTCGGTATCTTTGATGCGACCGATGTCCGTCTTGCCGAGCAGGCCGGCTTCGCCACGGCGGTGACCACGGTTGAAGGTATCGATACTGATATATTGAACCGGCGCTTCGAACTCAAGCGGGTAAAAATATCCGGCAAGGACAACGGCCTGGCCTTTCGCCTGCGCCTGCGCACCGGTGTCAGGGGAGGGAGGCGATGAGAATTTGCGAGGTGCTCGGCGGTAACGAGGAAGGCGGCCTGGAAAAGCATTTCGTCGAGCTGTGCAACGGCCTGTCCGAGCAGCACGATGTGATCGCCATCGCCCATGAAAAGTACCGCTCGCGCTTCGCCGCCGCGGTGCGCTTCGAGGCACTGGACCTGGCCCGCAGCCGTCGCAATCCCCGGGCACTCTGGCAACTTGTGCGTCGAATCAATGCAGTAGCACCGGATGTGGTGCACTGCCATGCCCACAAGGCCGCCGCCATGGTGGGGACGATACGCCGCTGGATTCGCTGTCCACTGGTGGCAACGGCCCACGGTTTCAAGCGCGACAACAGCGCCTTTAGCGGGTTTGATCGTGTCATTGCCGTGAGCCGGGGGATTGCCGAGCACCTGGCCACCTTCCCGGTTACGGTGGTGTATAACGGCATTCACTGGCCACCCGTGGCAGGAATGCAGCTGGTCGAGCCCAGCCCTTTCCAGACGGGGCAGAGCAGCCAGCGTGTGCAAGTACTTACTGTGGGCCGGCTAGTGCCGGAAAAGGGCTTTGATATCCTGCTGGATGCCTGGCAAGGGCTGGACGCCGACCTGCTGATTGTCGGGGAAGGCCCGCAGCGAGGGGCACTCGAAGCGCGCCTTGTCGAACTGGGACTGCAGGACCGTACCCGGCTGCTCGGGCACCGCGATGATGTGCCGGCCCTGATTGCGGCGGCGGACCTGGTGGTGATCTCGTCAAGGCGCGAATCCTTTTCCTATGTGATGGCCGAAACCCTGCTCAGTCGCACGCCACTGATTTCCACCCGGGTGGCTGGCCCGCGGGAGTTCCTGCCATCCGCAGGGCTTTGCGAGGGCGATGCGGCGGCGCTGCACCACTTGCTGACACAGACCCTGGCCGATCTCCCGGCCTATGCCCGCCTGCTGGAGCCTGTGTGGGCGCGGGCGCTCGAAGCGCTGCATTTTGATGCCATGCTGAGTCATACCGGACAGGTGTTGCAGCAAACGGTCAAGGCGAGGAAAACCCATGGGCAAGCTTAGCGTGCTGTGCCTGAGTGATGGCCGCCCCGGCCACTTCAATCAGACCCGGGGTGTACTGCTGGCGCTGGAGCACCGGCACGAAATCGATGTGAACTGGGTGGAGGTCAAGCTGCGCTGGGCCTTCCTGCGACCGCTGCTGAAACTGCTGTTCAATCGCTTGCCCTGGAGCTGCTGGCCCCTGATCCGACGTGCCTACGGGCTGGGAAGCGCATTCCAGAAGCCCGACCTGATCGTTTCCACCGGGGGAAATACCCTCTACCTGAACATCGCCCTGGCGCGCTTGCTGAATTCCCGGAATATCTTTGTTGGCGGCCTGCGAGGGGTATCTGCTGCCTGTGTCGGGCTGAACATTGTGCTGGATAATCCGGACAACGCGCCCAATACGCTGGATGTGCTGATCAGCCCAACGGCCGTGGAGTGGCTACCGCTGCCCGCAAAAACCGGCGCCGAAACCTGGATGATGGCCATTGGCGGTGATTCCGGCAGTTACCGGTATGCCGAGCCGGACTGGGACCGTCTGGTGGACTTCATGGGCCAGGCCCAGCGGGAGCTGGGGGTTCGCTGGGTGCTGACGACTTCGAGGCGTACCGGGCTGGTCGCCGAGAACTACCTGAAACAGCGGGTTGAATCCAGCGGACTCGAAGTGGAAGCCGTGTGGTACTGCCAGGCGCCCAAACCCGTCATGCAGGCCTTCCTGACCCGTTCCAGCCGGGTATTCTGTACCGAGGACAGTTTTTCGATGATGACCGAGGCCGTGAGCTGTGGCCGCCCGGTAATAGGGCTGCGACCCGAGCAGGTGTCGCGGGATGACTTCTACCGCTGGGCGCTCGAACGGTTGCAGGGCCATCACCTGGTTGGCTGCATCAGGCTGGCGGTGCTGAACATGGCGGCGCTGGAGGTCACGGCGGCGGGCCTTGAGCCGCTGCAGTGCTCGGTATCGGTCGGGCTTGGCGAAGAACTTGAAAAATATCTGGTCAGTACATCATGAAACCACGCATTCTGGCACTGGGCGACTGCAACACCAAGGGCGAAGGCCCTTGCCTGTATAACAGCTACCCTGAAGCATTCGCCCGCAGCAAGGGCTTCGAGGTCATCAATCTGGGCCATACCATGGCCAGCACGCGCGAAGCCGTACGTATTTTCGATGACAATGCGCACACGGATGCCGAATTTATCACCGTGCAGTTTGGGCTGGTGGATGCCTGGCGCACCATCGCCCACGCCCCCTACGTGCTCTATTACCCCGACAACAAATGGCGCTATATCGGGCGCAAACTGGCGAAGAAGTACAAAAAGATCAGCAAGAAGCTGTCACTCGCCAAGTGGATGGGCGAGGACCACCTGGTTTCCAAAGCTGAATACAGGGCCAACCTGGAGCACATTATCCACAATGCTCGCGGTCGACCGGTGGTGCTGCTGGAAACCGCTCCGAACCGGGAGTTGCACCGAAATCCGCATATACAGGCCTATAACACCGTGCTGGCGGACTTGGCGGCTGAGCACGAGAGCGTTTACCTGCTGCCGCTGTACGACGCATTCAAAGAGCATCTGGATGACTGGCTGCAGGACGATGGTACCCACCTGAACGCCCAGGGCTATGCCTTTGTGAGCCAGCAGCTGGAGCGCATCTATGACCTTCAAATCAGGCCACAGGGGAGCCCGGTCGAGTGAAAATACTGTTTCTGAATGATACCTCCCGTTCCCGCAACTGGGGCTGCCAGGCCACGACCAGTTGCCTGCGCTACCTGGTGGAGCGCAAATGGCCAGGGGCACAGCTCGACAGCGTCCACCTGCCGAAACTGCCGTATCGCCATATCCCGCAGCTGCGCCGCTGGGTGGAATCACGCTTTCTGGCCGCAGGCAAAACGCGGGACCTGGATCGCTTTCTGCAGCAGATGAATGTGCGCGTCGATGAACGCTGGTTTAGCTATGACCTGGTATTGCTGAACGGTGAAGGCTCCATGCACGGCAAGTCGGGCCATTTGATGCGTCTGCTGGCCCTGGTCGAGCGCCTGAAGAGGGCCGGTGTGCCCTGCATCAGTGTCAACCAGTCGGTGGACCTGGCAAGCAAGCCGGCAGCGTTGGAGTATTTGCAGCAGGTGTATGCGGGCCTGGACGCGGTTCAGGTGCGCGAAGCCATATCGCTGCAAGGGCTTGGCGAGGCCGTGCCCTGCGCGGAACTGGTGCCGGATGCCGCATTTTTCAGCAACCGGCTGCCGCCGGACTGGGGTCGGAAATCGACGCCGGCGGCTGACATTGCCCCTGGCAGTATCGCCATTTTCGGCTCATCAGCCCTGGGGCCCAGGGATGGGGCGACCATGGGACGGCTGTGCGATGCGGTACGCCAGGTGCGCCCCGAGGCGCCGCTGTTGTTCCTGTGCAGCACCAAAACGGATGAGGCGCTGGCCCAGGCCATGACAGCGAAGCTGTCCGGTGTCCAGACCCTGACCGAGCAGCAGCTGGGTTTTCGGGATCTGTGTGATGTGCTGGCGCAGGTTGAGATATCGGTGGGTGGCCGTTTTCACCCGACTATCCTGGCGGCCCTGCAGGGAACGGTGACGATCCCGCTGGTGGGCAATACCTGCAAGATGAATGGCCTGATGGCGCTGCTGGAAAGCCGGGGCGGGGTGCTGTCCTGCAACTATTCGGTGCCCGAGTATGTCCAGGCGCTGGAGGCCGGCTTTGCGGAACTGGATGCCGAGAAACGGCGTCTGCGCCAGCGTTGCGACAGCCTGGCGGATGCGGTTGAACAGGGCCTGGAGCGCGCCTTTGCCACCGCCGGGTAAGCGTGGCTATGGCGTTCTATAGAGGTAGTTCTTGCCCTTGGGGTGCGTCTTGAAGCGCCGGTGCACCCACATGTACTGGGCCGGGTCCTTGCGGATGGCGCGTTCGAGTTCCGCGTTGATGCGCGTGGCATCGGCCACGTCATCGCCGGTCGGGAAGGGCTCGATCACCGGCAGCAGTTCGAGCTCGTAGCTGTTGTCGGGCAGGCGGTGCTGCGCCAGCATCAGGATGGGCGAGTCGTTCAGCTTGACCATGCGCGTGGTGGCGGTGATGGTGGCTGCAGGTATATCAAAGAAGGGTGCGTAGACCGACTGCTTGATGCCGAAATCCTGGTCCGGGGCATACCAGATGATACGGTTCTTGCGCAGCGCCCGGATTACCGAGCGAATGTCCGAACGTTCGATGGCCTGGCCAAAGTAGCGATTGCGGCCCCGGGTGATAATCTTTTCCATCAGCGGGTTATTGTGGCGGCGGTACATGGCATCGACCGGATAAAATTCCGAAAACAGCAGGCCGCCCAGGTCCAGGGTGGAAAAGTGGGCCCCCAGCAGTATCACGCCCTTGCCCTGGCTGAGCGCCGCCTCCAGGTGTTCACGTCCCTTGAGTTCGGTGCGACCGCGAAACCAGTCCCGCGGTGACCACCAGGCCATGGCCGTTTCGAAAGCGCCTATGCCGTTATTTGCGAAAATGTCCCGTACCAGTTGCTGCTGCGCCTTGGCATCCAGCTCGGGGAAGCACAGACGCACATTGACCTGCACGACATGGCGTCGACTGCGGGCAACCCGGTACAGCAGGTGACCGAAGCCTCGGCCCAGAGCCAGCTGGGCCCGGTAAGGCAGGCGATTGAGCAGCCACAGCAGCCCCATGCCAAGCCAGGTCAGCCAGTAGCGCGGGTGCCAGTAGGGGCCTGTGGGGTGGTCTTTTCGTGCCATTGGAGTCGCTCGACCCGTGGTCGCCAGAGATGGACTGCATTTTACGGTTGTCGGTGCGGATCGGCAAACCGCGTGCCGCTCCTTTCTGGCCGCTAGATTCTGGCCCTATCCCAGTGTCGCTCCTGACCCGTTCCCCGGGGTGGCATCCATGTATAATGTGCGCGAATCTGGCGGAATCGATGCGATCTTTGATGAGCAAGCAACAGTTACCTAACACCGAACTGAGCAGCTGGATGGTCTACAAGCGGCTGCTGGTATATGTAAAGCCCTACTGGTTTGCGTTTGTCGTGAGCTTCATGGCGTTCGGCATTTACGGTGCCTCCCAGGCGCTGTCGGCCAAATGGCTCGAGCAGGTGGTGGACGCAGTGGAAAGCGGCAATCTGGACGCACGCGCCTGGCTGGCGCTGGCCGTGCTGGGCATTTTCGCGCTGCGCGGTGTCGGCACCTTCGTTGGCAACTACAGCATCAGCCATGTGGCGCGCCAGGTGGTACACGGACTGCGCACTGACCTGTTCGAGCGCATGCTGGCGTTGCCCAGCAGCTACTACCATCAGAATGCCAGCGGTGAGTTGCTGGCCAAGCTGACCTATAACGTCGAACAGGTCACCGGTGCCGTGACCGATGCGATCAAGGTGCTGATGCGCGAAGGTCTCACCGTTATCGGCCTGTTCGGGTACCTGTTCTACCTCAACTGGAAACTGACGCTGATCTTTATAGCCGCAGCACCTTTGATCGCCGTCGTCGTCTCGGTTGCATCAAGGCGCATGCGCAAGTTGAGCCGACGCCTTCAGACCTCGGTGGGCGATATCACCAGTGCGGCCTCCGAGGCCATCAAGGGCTACCAGATAGTACGCATTTTTGGTGGAACCGAGTTCGAACGCAGCCGCTTCAACGAGGCCAGTGATCGCAACCGGCGACAGTTCATGAAGATGGTGGTGACCCAGTCGCTCAATACGCCGGCAGTGCAGTTCCTGATCGCCATGTCCCTGGCGGGTCTGCTCTATGTGGCCATGCACCCCGATGTCATGGGTGGCATGAGCACCGGCCAGTTCGTGGCCTTTCTGACGGCGGCAGGCCTGATCACCAAGCCGCTGCGCCAGCTCACCGATATCAGTACCCTGGTACAGAAAGGCATCGCCGCGGCCGAATCGGTGTTTTCGATCATCGATGAAGACCCCGAGCGGGATGCCGGGCAACACCGGGTCGGGCGGGTACGGGGCGAGCTTTGCTTCGAGGGGGTGGGGTATCACTATGGTGTCGATGCCGGCGCCGTGCTGCATGCTGTTGACCTGCACATCGAGCCGGGCCAGACGGTGGCGCTGGTCGGGCGCTCAGGCAGCGGCAAGTCGACCCTGGCGTCCCTGTTGCCGCGTTTCAATGATGGCTGGACGGGAAGCATTCGCCTCGATGGCACACCGCTGGAGCAGTACCAGCTGAGCAACCTGCGAGACCAGATTGCCCTGGTGAATCAGCAGGTGGTACTGTTCAACGGCACCATTGCCCAGAACATCGCCTATGGTGCCATGGCCGGCTGCAGTGCGGCGGAAATAGAGGCGGCCGCCGAGGCGGCCCATGTGATGGAGTTTGCGAACCGTTTGCCGGACGGGTTGCACACCGAGGTCGGCGAAAGCGGCCTGCTGCTCTCCGGTGGGCAGCGCCAGCGTATCGCCATAGCCCGGGCGATTCTGAAGGATGCCCCTATCCTGATCCTGGACGAAGCCACCTCGGCGCTGGATACGGAGTCCGAGCGCCATATCCAGGATGCACTGGATCAGGTGATCAAGGGGCGCACGACCCTGGTGATCGCCCATCGCCTGTCGACCATCGAGAAGGCGGACCTGATCCTGGTGATGGACCAGGGCCGCATCGTCGAACAGGGCTCCCATGCGCAGCTCATTGAGCGCGATGGCGCCTATGCCCAGCTGCATCGCATGCAGTTTGCGGACAACTGATTGATGGCACGATGGCTCTACACGGCGCTGCTGTACCTGGCATTGCCGGTGATTCTGTTGCGCCTCTGGTGGCGCGGCCGCAAAGCGCCGGCGTACCGGCTGCGCTGGCGCGAGCGGCTGGGATTCGTACCCCGCCAGGGCACGCGTCCGCTCTGGATTCACGGCGTGTCGGTGGGCGAAACCGTGGCCATAGCGCCGCTGGTGGAGCTGCTGCTGGCCCGCCACCCCGATCTGCCGCTGCTGCTGACCACCACCACGCCGACCGGCTCGCAGCGTGTGCGGGCCCTGTTTGGTGACCGGGTACAGCATGTCTACTGCCCTTGGGACCTGCCCGATGCGCTGGGGCGTTTTTTGCGACGTACCCGGCCACTTGGTTGCATTATCGTTGAAACCGAACTCTGGCCCAATCTCGTGCATGCCTGCCAGGGTGCGGCTGTGCCGGTGTTGCTGGCCAATGCCCGGCTGTCGGCGCGCTCGGCCCGGGGTTATGCGCGTTTCGCGGCCCTGACCCGCCCCATGCTGCAGCGGCTGGATCGGGTCGTGGCGCAGCACGACAGCGATGGCGAGCGCTTTGTCGCCCTGGGGTTGCCGGCGCAGCAGCTGAGTATCAGCGGCAGTATCAAGCTTGATATTGAAATCCGGCCGCAATGGCTGGAAGCGGGGGCCCGCCTTCGCGCCCTCTGGGGCGAGCGACCGGTGCTGGTGGCCGGCAGCACGCATGAGGGTGAGGATGCCGCCTTGCTGCGTGTCCTCAGGCACCTGCGTGGCCCGTTTCCCGATCTGCTGCTGGTGCTGGTGCCGCGCCATCCTGAACGCTTCGAGTCGGTGTACTGCCTGTGTTGCGATGCCGGCTGGACGGTGGCGCGTCACAGCGAACCTGGAGCCCGGGCAGCAGCGGATGTGTACCTGGTCGATACCATGGGCGAGCTGATGGGCGTCTATGCGGCGGCGGATGTCGCCTTTGTGGGCGGCAGCCTGGTGCCCCGGGGCGGACACAACCCGCTGGAGCCCGCGGCACTGGGCAAACCGGTGCTTATGGGGCAGCAGGTGTTCAATTTTCAGGCGATCTGCGATGCGCTGGAGCGCGCAGGAGGGCTTGTTCGCGTAGCCGATGAGCAAGCCCTGACCCGCGAGTTGCAGCGCTTGCTGGCGGATCGGAGCTTGCGGGAGCGCGAGGGCAGGGCCGCGCGCGCCTTTATCGAGCAAAACCGCGGAGCGCTGGAGCGGCTGTACCGCGAGGTCGCGGCCATGCTGAGGTTGTAAGGCCGACTGTTCTGCCAGCAAACGTTTGGCGGCAGTCTCAACCGGTCAACAGGGCCCGCTCAGAACGGGAAGCTCAGGTCCTCGTCCGCCTGGATGCGGAAAATCTCGTTCAGCACATCCGCCAGCGGCGCCTTGTCGGTATCGCGCAGCCAGCGCTGTGCCGCCGCATCGAAATCGAAATGATGGCCGCCGTTGCGGGCGGCCACCCACAGCTGCTTGACCGGTGGCTGGCGAGTAAAAATCACCTGGCTGCCGTTCTCGCAGACGACGGTGAGCATGCCGCCATGGCTCTCGACATCCAGGTCGCTGTCGACATCCTCCAGCAGGTCTTCGAGGCTGATGAGGGTTTCATCGACCCGGTCGTTGAATTCTGATTCTGTCATCGGTCTGGGATTCCGCGGTGCTTTGAGCCCGGCAGTATATCCGAGTTTCTGCCGCTACTCATCCCGGGTATAATCGCTGCTTTGGAATCGCCGGAATAGGGGCTGCAATCGTGAAACGCTGGAACTGGATGCTCTTCGTAACCTTTGCATTGCTGTCTGGATGTGGTCAGAAAGGTCCGCTTTACATGCCGGACCAGGCAGATCCCGCCGCACCCGCCGCTCAGACATCGGCCGAGCCACCGGCTCCCGCACAGAACTGACAACGGACAGATTGATGGATAATTTTGAATACCGCGATGGCCGCCTGCACTGCGAGGAGATGAACCTCGCACGCATCGCTGAAGAATACGGCACGCCACTGTACGTTTACTCCCGCGATGCGCTGGAGCGGGCCTACCTCGATTATGCCCAGGCGCTGGAAGGGCGCGATGCGCTGGTGTGCTATGCGGTCAAGGCCAACAGCAATATTGCCGTGCTGAATGTGCTGGCACGCCTGGGCGCCGGTTTCGATATCGTCTCCCTGGGCGAGCTGGAACGCGTCATCAGGGCCGGTGGCGATCCCGCCAAGGTGGTGTTCTCCGGTGTCGGCAAGCAGGCCCACGAAATCCGCCGCGCGCTGGAGCTGGGCATTCACTGTTTCAATATCGAGTCCGAGCCCGAGCTGGAGCGCGTCAATGAGGTTGCCGCAGCTCTTGGCATGCCGGCCAAGGTGTCCTTCCGTGTCAATCCGGACGTGGACGCGGGAACCCATCCCTATATCTCCACCGGTCTGAAGGAAAACAAGTTCGGTATCGCCATCGAACGCGCCCGCGGTGTCTATGCCCGCGCCGCCGAGCTGTCGCATATCGAAATCGTGGGCATGGACTGCCATATCGGCAGCCAGCTGACCGAGCTGCGCCCCTTCCTCGATGCGCTGGATCGCCTGCTGGTATTGGTGGACGAGCTGGCCGAAGACGGTATCCAGATCAAGCACCTGGACCTGGGGGGCGGCCTGGGCGTGTGCTACACCGACGAGCAGCCGCCATCGGCGGGCGACTATATCGCCGCGGTGATCGACAAGCTGGGTGACCGTCCGCTGAGCCTGATTTTCGAGCCGGGCCGGTCCATTGCCGCCAATGCCGGTGTCATGCTGACGCGGGTCGAGTTCCTCAAGAGCAACGGCGACAAGAATTTTGCCATTGTCGATGGCGCCATGAATGACCTGATTCGCCCGGCGCTGTACAGCGCCTACCAGGAAATCGTGCCGCTGACGCTGCGCGAAGAGGGTGAAAGCAAGGTCTACGACCTGGTCGGCCCGGTGTGCGAAACCGGCGACTTCCTCGGCAAGGACCGCGCCCTGAACCTGCAGCCCGGCGATCTGCTGGCGGTATGCTCGGCCGGTGCCTATGGCTTTGTCATGAGTTCCAACTACAACACCCGCCCGCGTCCGGCCGAAGTCATGGTCAGTGATAACCAGGCCTACCAGGTGCGCAAGCGCGAAAGCATCGGTGACCTGCTGCACGGCGAACAGTTGCTGCCCAAAGATCACTACTGAGAAGCGAAACAGCTATGTTGGTACGTTTTACCAAGATGCACGGCCTGGGCAACGACTTCATGGTGGTCGATCTTGTCACGCAGCGGGCCAAGATTACCCCGGCGCTGGTGGCCCGGCTGGCGGATCGCCACTGCGGTATCGGCTTCGATCAGCTGCTGCTGGTGGAGCCGCCGACGGACCCGCAGATGGACTTCCGTTACCGTATCTACAATGCCGACGGCTCCGAGGTGGAACACTGCGGCAACGGTGCACGCTGCTTTGCCAAGTTTGTGCGTGACAAGCGCCTGACCATCAAGCCGGTGATCAATGTTGAGACCGCCAAGGGCAAGGCCGTGCTGCGGGTGCTGGAAGACCGCCAGGTGGAAGTCGACATGGGCGCACCGGAACTCAACCCGGCCGAGATTCCCTTTGTGGCGGATGAGGTCGCCGTCACGTACCCCATCGAGGTGGCCGGTGAGCTGCTGGAGATCAGCACGGTGTCCATGGGCAACCCCCATGGTGTGTTGCTGGTGGATGATGTGACAACCGCGGCGGTGGAAACCCTGGGACCCCTGCTGGAACGCCATGAGCGTTTCCCGGCCCGGGCTAATATCGGCTTTATGCAGGTGCTGTCGGACAGCGAAATCCGCCTGCGTGTCTATGAGCGCGGTGCCGGCGAAACCCGTGCCTGCGGTACCGGCGCCTGTGCCGCAGTGGTCGCCGGGCGCCTGCGCGGCCTGCTCGGCGATGATGTGAAGGTTCATCTGCCCGGTGGCGAACTGCGTATTCGCTGGGCGGGCGAGGGCGAGCCCGTGCTGATGACCGGCCCCGCGACAACCGTTTACGAAGGGCAGATATTCATATGACCGATCAGGCCAAGCAACAGCCGGCCGGGCTCGACGAGCAGCAGGTAGCGGAGTTTCTGGCGCAGAATCCGGATTACTTTTCCCGCCACTGTGCTTTGCTCGAGAAGCTCTATGTGCCCCATGAAACCGGCACGGCGGTATCCCTGGTGGCGCGCCAGACCGGCGTGCTGCGGGAAAAGAACCAGCAGCTGCGCACCCATCTGTCCGACCTGATTGATGTGGCGCGCCACAACGATGTCCAGTTCGAGAAAACCAAGCGCATGGTGCTGGCGCTGCTGGGCTGTGAAACCCTGGATGATGTTGCCATCGCCATCGACGAGAGTCTGTGCCGCGACTTTCAGGGCGATGTCACGACACTGATGCTGCTGGGCGACGGCGAGGAAAGCGGCGCGGCGCGCTGGCTGAACCCGGCCGATGCCCAGATGCTGGACCCCCTGCTGGGCACCAACCTGCCCAGCTGCGGCCGCCTGCCGGAACCGCAGCACCTGTTTATCTTTCAGGAGCAGGCGTTTCGCATACAGTCCGCCGCCGTGATTCCGCTGGTACAGGGTGAAACTCTGGGCCTGCTGGCCATCGGCAGCTACGATGCGCATTACTTCCAGAGCAGCCAGGGCACCCTGTTCCTGTGCTACGTCGGTGAAGTACTGAGCCGGGTGCTGTCCCGCATTCTGAGTCGCGGCTGATGTCGGCCGACGCACAGGTACTGGAAGCCTTTGTCGGCTACCTGCGTACCGAGCGTCAGTATTCCCCCCACACGCTGGACAACTACCGGCGCGATATCGGGCGGTTGCTGCGGTATGCCCAGGCCAATAGCCTGGCTGACTGGAGCGCCATCGCGCCGCGGGATCTGCGGGCCTTTATCGCCGAAACGCACCGCGCAGGCCTGGCCGGGAAGAGCATTCAGCGATTGCTGTCCGCCATCCGTTCCTTTTACCGCTACCTGAACCGTGAAGGCCTGTGCCAGCATAATCCGGCGCTGGGGATCAGTGCCCCGCGCTCGGCCAGGCGCCTGCCCAAAACGCTGGATACCGACCAGGCCGGCCAGCTGATGCAGATTCCGGTGACCGATGCGGTATCCGCCCGCGATTGTGCCATGATGGAACTGATCTACTCGTCGGGTCTGCGTCTGGCGGAGCTGGTCAGCCTGGACCTGGGCGATATCGATTTTCGCGATGCCAGCCTGGTGGTCACCGGCAAGGGCCGCAAGACCCGCATGCTGCCCGTGGGCAGCAAGGCGCTGGCGGCGCTGGATGTCTGGCTTGGCCATCGAGGCAGCCTGCTGCGCGGCGAGGAGCCGGCGCTTTTTGTCAGCAAGCGCGGCAGTCGCATAAGTACGCGTGCTGTGCAGCAGCGGCTGGAGCACTGGGGACTGCACCAGGCGACCGATGGCAAGGTGCACCCGCACCGGCTGCGTCACAGTTTCGCCAGTCATCTGCTGGAGTCCAGCGGTGACCTGCGGGCGGTACAGGAGCTGCTGGGGCACGCCGATATCGCCACGACCCAGATCTACACGCATCTGGATTTTCAGCATCTGGCCGATGTTTACGACAGGGCCCATCCGAGAGCGCGCAAGAAAAATGATTAAGTGTGTCACCTTCGATCTGGACGATACCCTCTGGGCCATTGACCCGGTGATCGAGATTGCAAACAACTCGCTGTTCGACTGGCTGCAGCGCAATGCAGAGCTCTTTGTGCGCCAGTTCAGCATTGCCGACCTGCCACGCATGCGCGATGAGGTCCTGGCACGCTACCCCGAGATCGCCCACAGCGTGACCCAGATTCGCCTGCGGCTGCTGCAGGAAGGCATGCGTTCGGCCGGCTACGGGCCGGAACAGGCCGAGGCACTGGCGCTGCAGGCCTTCGAGGTCTATCTGGAGGGGCGTCACCAGGTGGAGTTCTTCGAGCATGCCCTGACCATGCTGAAGGTGCTGCGCGATCGTCATCTGCAGATCGGCGCTCTGAGCAATGGCAATGCCGATGTAACCCGGGTGGGGCTGGGGGACTATTTCGACTTCCAGTTCAATGCCGAGGGTAGCGGTCAGGAAAAACCCCATCCGCTGATGTTCCAGCAGGCGCTGGCCCATGTCGGGCTGCGTCCCGAGCAGATGGTGCATGTGGGTGATAACCCGGTGGCCGATATCGAAGGCGCGCACAATGCCGGCTTCTGGACCATCTGGGTCAATCTCGACGGCCAGGCCTGGCCCGGTGGCCCGGCACCAACGCAAACGGTGCGGGCGCTGAACGAGATTCCCCAGGCGCTGATCGAGATCGCGGAACTGGCGGCGTCACGGGCAACGCTCTAACGGGCGGTTTTTCAACAGCCGGCTGGTCGCCCCGGCCCTGCTTACAGAAACATTTCCAGCAGATTATTCAGGAACAGCCGCCCCTGCCGGGTGGGCCTTATGTGCGCCGGGTCCGCCTGCAACAACCCCTGCTGCACGGCGCGATCAAGCTGCAGCCGGATACTCTCCGGGCTGAGCCCGGCGCGAGCCTGCAGCAGTTGCACCGGCACGCCGTCCACCAGTCGCAGCGCATTGAGCATGAATTCAAACGCCAGCTCGTCCCGGGCTATGGCGTTCTCGCCCCCCAAACGCCTGGCAGCATCCATGTAGGCGGTCGGCTGGCGCTGTTTCCAGCGGCGCATGATCTGGTTATCCGCGGGGCGGGTGAGCTTGCCATGGGCACCGGCACCGATACCGATATAGTCGCCAAAGGCCCAGTAGTTCAGGTTATGCGCCGCCTGCCGGCCGTCGCGGGCATAGGCCGAGACCTCGTACTGGGCAAAGCCCGCCGCGGCCAGCTTGTCCTGCCCCTGTTCCTGGATTTCCCACAACAGCTCATCCACCGGCAGGCTGGGCGGGCGGGCATTGAACTCGGTGTTGGGCTCGATGGTGAGCTGGTACCAGGACAGATGCTCCGGCTGCAATGACAGGGCCGTATCCAGGTCGAGCATGGCGCCGGCCAGGTCCTGCTGCGGCAAGCCGTGCATCAGGTCCAGGTTGATGTTGTCAAACCCCATGGCGCGGGCGCTGGCCACGGCGCGGTAGGCTTCATCGGCACTGTGAATGCGCCCCAGTGCCTTTAGCTGCGCATCGCTGAAGCTCTGGATACCGATGGACAACCGGTTGACGCCGGCGGCGAGAAAGCCCGCAAAGCGTTCCTGCTCGAAGGTGCCGGGGTTGGCTTCCATGGTGATTTCGGCCTGGGCCGAGAGCGGTGTGCGGGCCGCCACGCCCTCCAGAATCCGCTTGATGGCCGCGGCTGAAAACAGGCTGGGGGTGCCGCCGCCGATAAAGATGGTGTCGATACTGCGGCCCTGTACATCGGCCAGTTCCGTCTCCAGATCCTCCAGCAATGCCGCCACGTAAGCGTCTTCCGGCAACTCGCCCCGCGCGGCGTGGGAATTGAAGTCGCAATAGGGGCACTTGCGTACACACCAGGGAATATGGATATAGAGCGACAGCGGGGGCAGTTGCAGCGGCATGGGTCAGAGCTTCAATGGGTGAGACAGCGCCGGCGTACGCAGCGACATGGGAAACCGGAATCCGCCGCAGGCCAGGGCCCTGGCGGAATCCGGATTATCCCATGAGTCGCGGGCAAAGTCCGTCAATTCTTCAGGTAGGGGCCGATCTGCTCGACCAGCCGGGCCACGGCCTGGCCGCGATGGCTGAGCTGGTTTTTCTGCTCGCGCGGCAGTTCGGCGGAGCTCAGGCCAAGTTCGGGCAGCAGAAACAGCGGATCGTAGCCAAAGCCCTGTTCGCCCCGGGGCGCGTGCAGGATATGTCCCTCCCAGGTACCGATGCTGATCAGCGGCGTCGGATCTTCGGCGTGACGCATAAAGGCCAGGACGCAGCGAAATCGTGCACTGCGCCGGGCGTCCGGCACATCCTTGAGCTGGTGCAGCAGGCGGCTGTTGTTTTCGGCATCGCTGGCGCCGGGGCCGGCAAAGCGTGCCGAGTAGATGCCGGGGGCACCGTCCAGCGCGTCAACTTCGAGCCCGGAATCATCGGCCAGTGCCGGCAGGCCGGTGCTGCGACAGGCATGGCGGGCCTTGAGTATGGCGTTTTCGATAAAGCTGAGGCCGGTTTCGTCGGCGTCGCTGACATTGAAGGCGGACTGGGGCAGAACTTCGACATTCAGCGGTGCGAGCACCTGGCTGAATTCACGGAGTTTGCCGGCGTTGCCGCTGGCGAGAATGATGCGTGGGTGCTTGAGTGTGGTCATTCGGCGTAAAACGTCTGTTCAAACTGGATGCTGTAGGCCGGCTGGTTCGGATCCGGCTGGACGTCGAGGGCTATGCGCATCAGCTGGTCGTTGGCAAAGGGCAGGCCGCCGATGTAATAGAGGGCGTCACTTTCCTCGACTTTCTTGAAGCTGATATTGCTGTTCTGCCCCAGCAGGTTGCTGGCGCTGCCCTTGATGATGGCGCTGACAGGTGTCTTGCTGCCGTCGCTGGCCTTTTGCAGCACCGAGACGTTGATCAGGGCCAGGGTCTTGCTGCGGGTCAGGCCATAGCTCTGCGCCACCTGGGGCTCGATGAAGGTGCTGTTGAAGGCGTTGTAATGCACTTCGTAGTCGCCATAGGCCACAAACTGATCGGCCTGGGCAGCACCTGCGCCGAGGATCAGGCCGGCCAGCAGGCCCTTTGCGGCGGTGCGCAGGGTCGGTGAGAACGGGGTCATGGGAAGCTCCTGATTTATCGGGTGATGCGGTAGATGGCGATCTCGCCCAGCATGTTGGGCCACAGACGCAGCCACCAGCGATCACGGTGTTCGTTATCCACCACGGTGCGGTCAAGGATATGGATATTGCGCTCGACACAGAGGCGTTCAAAATCCTTGAAGGTACAGAAATGGATGTTCGGGGTGTTGTACCAAGTATAGGGCAGGAACTTTGATACCGGCATCTTGCCGCGCAGCGCCAGGTAGCTGCGTGCGCGCCAGTGGCCAAAGTTCGGGAAGGTGATGATGCATTCCTTGCCGATGCGCAGCATCTCGTCGATGATCTGGTCGGGGCGGTGCATGACCTGCAGGGCCTGGGTCATGATCACGGCATCGAAGCTGGCACTGCGCAGGGTTGCCAGGCCGTCGTCGATATCCTTTTCGATCACGTTGACGCCGGCCTCCAGGCAGGCGGTGATATTGTCGTGGTCGATTTCCAGGCCGTAGCCCTCGACCTGCTTGTGCCGCGCCAGGTAGCTCAGCAGCTCGCCGTCGCCGCAGCCCAGATCCAGCACCCGGGTGCCGGGCCTGATCCAGTTCTGAATGATATCCAGGTCTACGCGCATCTCAGCGGTTCTCCTGCGCAGGTAGGGGGATATCGGCCGCGACCTGCCGCATGCAGGCGCCGAATACTTCCATATAACGCGGTATGGGGATCAGGAAGGCATCGTGGCCCTGGGGCGAATCGATCTCGGCGTAGCTGACGGCCTTGCCGGCATCGATCAGGGCATCGACGATTTCCCGCGAGCGTTCGGGGGAAAAGCGCCAGTCCGTGGTGAACGAGATCACCTTGAACTTGCAAAGGGCACCCCGCACCGCCTCTGTCAGGTTGCCGTCATACTGGGCTGCCGGGTCGAAGTAATCCAGTGCCTTGGTCATCAGCAGGTAGGTGTTGGCATCGAAGGCGGTGGAGAAACGCTCGCCTTGGTACTGCAGGTAGGACTCGATTTCGAACTGCGGGCTCAGGTCAAAGCTCAGGGTGCCGCCTTTCATGTCGCGGCCGAATTTCTCCCGCATGCCGTCGTCCGACAGGTAGGTGATGTGGCCGACCATGCGCGCCAGCATCAGGCCGGTCTTGGGAATCGCGCCTTGCGCATAGTAGTGGCCGCTATGGAACTGCGGATCCCGGGTAATGGCCTGGCGGGCCACCTCGTTGAAGGCGATATTCTGCGCCGACAGCTTTGCCGCGGCGGCGATGACGATGCAGTGGCGCAGGCGCTGCGGGTAGTCGATGGACCATTGCAGCGCCTGCATGCCGCCAAGACTGCCGCCGATCACTGCCGCCCACTGCTGTATACCCAGGCGATCCGCCAGGCGCGCCTGGCTCTCGACCCAGTCGGACACCGTGACGATGGGGAAATCGGGTCCGTAAGGCTGACCGGTGTCCGGGTTGAGCTGGTTCGGGCCGCTGGAGCCGTGACAGCCGCCCAGGTTGTTCAGCCCGACCACGAAAAACCGGTTGGTATCGATGGCCTTGCCGGGGCCGATGGCCGAGTCCCACCAGCCGGGCTTGCGGTCATCCATGCTGTGGTAACCGGCCAGGTGGTGGTTGCCGGACAGCGCATGACACACCAGGATCGCATTGGAGCGGTCGGCGTTCAGCGTGCCATAGGTCTCGATGGTCAGGCTGTAACTGTCCAGCTGGCGTCCGCTGGCAAGCGGCAGTGGCTGCTCGAAGTGGAGTTGTTGCGGCTGAACAAGGCCAACCGAATCGGCGGGTATGGACGTTGGCATTGGCGGTTATCCGGGACTGAAGTCTGTAAAGGGCGATGGCAGCAACGCTGGAGTGAGCAGCGGCGCCCGTCATCCGTGTCGGAGCGCCGGTGTACACTGGCTTTTGCCGGCCAGGTTCGCCGCTGAACCGAGATGTCGGTAAACGATCAGCGGCCTGCAGGCCGCCGTGTTACATCACCAGCCGGCTGACCTGGGACTGCATGATCTGAATGGCCAGGAAAATCAGAATTGGCGACAGGTCCAGCCCGCCAATCGGGGGAATGACCTTGCGGGCCAGGGCGAACAGCGGCTCGGTCAACTGCAGGATCAACTGGGGCGCCGGATGGTAGTTGTTGGGCGCAATCCAGCTGATGATCACGGCGCCGATAACCGCCCAGAACGCGATGGTCAGCAGGGTGTTCAGCAGGCCGGCCAGGGCAAACAGCAGCAGGCTGGTAACGGGCATGGATTGCCCTGCGGCCAGTAGCAGCACGAACAGTGTGAGCAGCTTGACGCCATACGCCAGCACCAGTGCTGACAGGTCCACGGAGCCGGCCCGGGGGATGACCCGCTGCAGTGGTCGCAGCGGCACACTGGTCAGGCGCGCAACGGCCTGGCTGATGGGGTTGTAGTAATCCACCTTGGTCAGCTGCAGTAAGAAGCGCAGGACGACGATAAACGCATAGAGTTCGCCGATTGTGCGGATGATCAAAAGGATCGGATCCTGTCCCATGGCCGTTTCGCCGCCTTAGATTCAAGCTGTTGATTTGCTGGCAAGTATAGAGCCTTTCGCGCGATGAATGAACCGCGCGAGTGGTGTGATGCCCCGTCAGTCCCGCAGAAGCTCTGCCAGTTCCCTGGAGCGGCTGGCGCAGGCCTGCATGGCGTCGTCCACCAGGGTGTCGAGCCCGGCGTGCTGAAAGGCGAGGATGGCCTGCTCTGTGGTGCCCTTGGGCGACGTGACGGCCTGGCGCAATTGCGCCGGAGTCAGGTCGCTGGCGCTGGCCATGCGGGCGGCCCCAAGGGCGGTCTGCAGTGTCAGCGCGGCGGCAGTGTCACGATCGAGCCCCAGCTTTTCGCCGGCGCTGATCATGGCTTCCATAAACAGGAAATAATAGGCCGGCCCCGAGCCCGATACGGCGGTGACGGCATGGATCAGTTCCTCGCGCTCCACCCAGAGGGCAAGACCAACATGGCTCATCAGCTGCCGGGTCTGCTGCTTCTGCAGTTCGCTGACCCTGGCATTGGCAAACAGGCCGCTGGCGCCGGTCTGAACTTGGGACGGAGTGTTGGGCATGCAGCGGACCACGGCATTGCCGTTGCCGAGCCACAGGTCGAGGCTGTCACAGGCGATGCCGGCGGCCAGGGACAGGATCAGCGGCCGCTTGGCCTCAACCGTAGCGCGCAGCGGCTCACACACCTGTTTCATGATCTGCGGTTTTACCGCCAGGATCAGGATGTCCGCAGCGGCAGCGGCTGCATTATTGTCGGTGCCGGTATGCAGCCCTTTGGCGGCGAGGTCAGCGAGTTTTTCCGGGCGGGTGCCGGTGGCCCAGATCTGTGTTGCCGGGTAGCCGTTGTCGAGCAGGCCGCCGATGATGGCGCGTGCCATGTTGCCGGCGCCGATAAAGGCCACTGTAGGTTGCGTGCTCATGATGGGGATTCCTGAGGGTTGGATGAATAGTTGCGCGGGCCGAAAATGGCGGTGCCAATACGGACAATGCTGGCGCCTTCGCCGATGGCGGCTTCAAGGTCGGCCGACATGCCCATCGACAGGGTATCGAGCTGCGGCAGTTCGGCCTGCAGCCGCTGCAGGAGTTTGCGCAGGTCGCCAAAGGCCTGTTGCTGCTGTTTCGGGTCGTCGGTGGCTGCCGGGATGGCCATCAGGCCGCGCAGCCTGAGTCGCGGCAGCTGTGCGACTTCCCGTGCCAGTGCCATCGCGTCGGCGGGCAGGCAGCCAGACTTGCTGGCCTCAGCGCTGATATTGACCTGCAGGCAGATATTCAGCGGTGCCAGATTGGCCGGGCGTTGCTCCGACAGCCGGCGCGCCACCTTGGTGCGGTCGACGCTGTGCACCCAGTGAAAGTGTTCGGCAATCGGGCGGGTCTTGTTGGACTGGATCGGGCCGATGAAGTGCCATTCGATGGCGAGGTCCGCCAGGGCTGCGATCTTGTCCAGGCCCTCCTGCAGGTAGTTTTCGCCGAAGGCCTGCTGGCCGGCGGCGAACGCCTGGCGCAGTTCGTCCGCCTGGCGCGTTTTGCTCACCGCCAGCAGCTGTATGCTCTGAGGAGCGCGTCCGGCACACTGTGCCGCCTGTGTTATTTGTGCGCGTACAGCGCAAATATTGTCTACTATATTTTTCATACCCTGCTTTTAGCGCCGCCGGCCATTGGATTGACTGGGCTATTCTGCTAGAAATAGGGGCTCCAATGGAAGTGGTACCGGGTGCCGAACGCTATGGATATAACCGAACTATTATCGTTTGCGGTGCAGCAAGGGGCTTCCGACCTGCATATTACGGCCGGTATGCCGCCGGTGATTCGTGTTGACGGCGATGTGCGCCGCATCAAGCTGCCGGCCCTGGACAGCAAGTCTGTCCTGTCGTTGATTTACGACATCATGAACGACAAGGTCCGCAAGGAGTTTGAGGACAACTTCGAGACCGATTTCTCGATTGAGGTTCCGTCACTGGCGCGCTTTCGTGTCAACGCGTTCAACCAGAATCGTGGCGCGGCCGCGGTTTTCCGTACCATCCCCAGTCGCGTACTGACACTGGAAGATCTCGGGATGGGCAAGGTGTTTCAGGATATGGCGTCCCAGCCCCGCGGCCTGGTGCTGGTGACCGGGCCGACCGGTTCCGGCAAAAGTACGTCGCTGGCAGCCATGGTGGACTACATCAATGATCACCGTACCGATCATATTCTGACCATCGAGGATCCAATCGAGTTTGTACACGAGAGCAAGAAGTGCCTGGTTAACCAGCGCGAAGTCCATCGTGATACCAAAAGCTTTGCCAACGCCCTGCGTTCGGCATTGCGTGAAGACCCGGACGTTATCCTGGTGGGCGAGATGCGAGACCTTGAAACCATTCGTCTTGCGCTCACGGCGGCGGAAACCGGCCACCTGGTTTTCGGAACCCTGCATACCACCTCGGCGGCCAAGACCATCGACCGTGTGATAGACGTCTTTCCGGCGGCGGAAAAATCCATGGTGCGCTCCATGCTGTCAGAATCGCTGCAGGGGGTTATTTCACAGACCCTGATCAAGAAGACCAATGGCGGCCGCGTTGCGGCCCATGAGATCATGATAGGGACACCGGCCATCCGTAACCTGATTCGTGAAGACAAGGTTGCGCAGATGTATTCATCCATCCAGACCGGTGCGGCCTTTGGCATGAAAACGCTGGACCAGGCGTTGCTGGAACTGTTGAAGAAAGGACTGATCTCGCGCGAACTTGCGCGGGAAAAAGCAAAGAATCCGCAGAGTTTCTGACGGGTACAAGGCTCGGGGTAACAGGCAGTGGACTTTACACAACTTTTAAAAGTAGTTATCGATCGCGATGCGTCGGACTTGTTCGTCACCGCGGGGGCCCGTCCGAGTATCAAGGTGGACGGAACCATCAAGCCACTCACCAAGGAGCCGCTGACCCAGTCTCAGGTGCGTTCGCTGGTGTATAGCACCATGAACGACAAGCAGTTGGCGGAGTTCGAAGGCACCAATGAGTGCAACTTCGCCATCAGTGCCCGTGGCATGGGGCGTTTTCGTGTCAGTGCCTTCATGCAGCGCAACTCGCCGGGCATGGTACTGCGGCGTATCGCCACACGTATTCCGTCCATGGACGAACTGAATTTGCCCAGCGTGCTGAAAGACCTGTCCATGACAAAGCGCGGTCTTATTTTGTTCGTGGGTGGTACCTCGACCGGTAAGTCCACCTCGCTGGCGTCGATGATCGACTATCGCAACATGCACAGCCGTGGCCATATCATCACCATCGAGGATCCGATCGAGTACATTCACGATCACAAGGAAAGCATCATCACCCAGCGCGAGGTGGGGATCGATACGGAGTCGTTTGATGTCGCGCTGAAGAACACCCTGCGCCAGGCACCGGATGTCATCCTGATGGGTGAGATTCGATCCAAGGATACCATGCAGTACGGCCTGGCTTTTGCCGAGACCGGCCACCTCTGCATGGCGACACTGCATGCCAACAATGCCAACCAGGCGCTGGATCGTATTATCAGCTTCTTCCCGCCGGAGCATCACAACCAGATATGGATGGACATGTCGTTGAACCTCAAGGCCATCGTGGCGCAGCAGTTGCTGCCCACCACCGATGGCAAGGGGCGGCGCGCCGCGATTGAAGTCATGATCAATACACCGCTTATTGCCGATCTTATTCGCAAGGCCGATGTGCACGAGATCAAGGAAGTCATCAAGAAATCGACCAACCTCGGTATGCAGACCTTCGACCAGGCGCTGTTCGAGCTGTACAAGCAGGGCACCATTACCTACGACGTGGCACTGGCCCATGCCGACTCCGCCAACGACCTGCGCCTGATGATCAAGCTCAGTGCGGACACCAATCCGGATCTGGCGGCACCACCGGAAGACAGCTCCTTCCTGCTGCAGGAGGAGGATGACTATCTGAATGAAAAAGGCGATGTCGATATCAAGACCATGTAGGCCGCCGCTGTAGGCCTGACCCCGTCGTATTGACGACCCCAAATGGAGCCTCAGGGCTCCATTTGCGTTTGCCGCTGCCGGATCCTTGTCCGGATGCTTTGAAATCCGGTTTTTTTGTTAAATATCTTCAAAAACAGAAGGTTGCGTTATTTTTTGGGCATCCTCCGATGGCCAGTGACAGGGGAAATGAAGTACAGTGGAGGCATAATAATAAGCTAGGGAACAGTATGGTTTTTCAACGACGTATTGAAAGCCAGTCGTCCAGTCGATCGGCCTTTTCATCCCGCGTTTTCTGTCTCTATTTCGGCGGTAGTGCCTTTCTGACCCTGGCGACCTGGATTACCCGATTTCTGATTGGCTGGAGCACCTGGGACCTGACGCAGTCGCCCCTCTGGGTTGGCGCTGTCAGCGCGGCCATGCTGCTGCCAACGTTTTTCCTGTCGCCGGTATTTGGTGTGCTGGCGGATCGGCTTGATCCGCGCCAGGGGATGCTGGTGGCCTATCTGAGCGAGGCATTCATCAGTGTGAGCGCGGCGGTTGCCAATTACCAGGGCCAGTTCTCGTTGCACTGGATACTGGCGCTGGCTTTTCTGCTGGGTGTGGTCTCGGCCGCGCAGCACCCCATGCGCCTGGTGCTGCTGCCACACCTGGTGGCCAGGCCCGCATTGCCAAGTGCCGTTGGCCTGGCGTCGATCACCTATAACCTTTCGCGCATTGTCGGGCCTGCGCTGGGCGCCTGGTTGCTGGTGTCAATGTCGACAGGGGCGGCGTTCTTGCTGGTAGCGGTCCTCTTTGGCATAGGGTCGCTGTTTCTGTTGCGTATCCGGGTGCGGGTTCCGCGCGCGGCACATCATGTCGAGTCAATCTTTGTGGCCATGTCCCAGGGGTTACGGGTGATCCGCAATTCGCCACTGATTCGCCTGGTGCTGATCCTGACGATGGTGGATGGCATGATCGGGCGCAGCATCATGGAATTGCTGCCGGCGATTTCGGGGCGGCTGATCCAGGGTGACGCCAGCACGCTGGCAAGCCTGAGCGCACTGGCCGGGATCGGCTCCGTGCTGGGCGGGGTGATCGTGTCGCGCATGCGCGGACGTGAACGCTCCCTGCTGCAGCTGGTGTTTGGCTCATTGCTGCTTTGTTCGGTCGTGGTACTGCCGGTGGTCTGGGTGCATGACCGCGCAGGGCTGGGTGCCATGATCATGCTGGTGAGCATGGCGGTGACCATGATCGGCACCGGCTGCCAGGCGCTGATTCAGGTCTGTGTGGCGGATGCCTACCGCGGCCGGGTGTTGAGTATCTGGACGGTGGTGAGTCTGGGCGTACCGGCACTGGGTGCCTTTCTTATGGGCTCACTGGCTGAAATGGTCGGTTTCGTGGCGGTGCTGATCGCCTGCGCCCTGGCGACGGCTGCTTTGGTTGTCGTGCTCTGGCAGCGCTGCCATGTGGCCACCGTGCTGAAGAATGTTGCAGCCTGACAGGCCTGCGGCATCGTGTGACGCTTGCCGCAATAAAATTGTTCGTGGTGCTCGTCATGCCTGAGGTGTTTCCCGGCACTCGTCGCCACGCAGGGATGTTGTGTGTCAAAGCCGTCTGAAAATAATAACTGCCACGCAAGGGCAGGGAACTGAGGTTATATGTACTACTACCTTTCGGTTGGGTCCAATATAGATCCCGAGATCAATATTGCCAGATGCCTGGAAATATTGCTGGAGAACTTCGCAACAGCGGTCGTCTATCCCTGTACCTATACGCAGCCCGAATGCATCATTACAGACAGAGTGTTTATCAATACGCTATTGGTGATTCGCAGCAATCTGGACCCGGTATCACTCAAGGCGTTTTTTTGCAGTGTGGAGGAACGGCTGGGGAGGGATCGAACCGACAGCGAACGCAGTCGCAAGGACCGCACCTGTGATATCGATATTATTACCTGCAGCGACGATTACTCGTTGAGTTATTTCCAGGCGTGCGACGAAAGCTATTTGCAGCAGGTGCTTTGCGCGTCTTCGCACAAGGTCGCCGTCGCACTCTTCGGTTCATATTTTGCCGATAGACCGGCCACCATCTATTTTGACGCAGCTGCCCGTGACAAACTGATTATCGACTATAAATCGTATGCCCTGGAGGATGGGTTCGAAGCCCGATTCTCCCGGTAATAGCGTCTGCCCGAGTACCGTTTTCTTTTCGTCTTCCTTGTGACTCGGCAGGAACATCAGGGGGCCCGGAGCGATACTGTTCACGCGGATGCCAGGGGCATATTTCTTGGCGAATGACTTGGTCAGGTTTTCCAGGGCGGCTTTGGTGCTGCAGTAAAGCCCAAACTCCCGGTTGGGATTATCGGCGTAGATATCCGTGATGTGGACAATGCATCCGGGTATGGATTCATTGTACAGCAGGGGCTCAAGCGCTTCATTGAGATAGGCGGGAAGCCTCATGTGCACCCGGTACAGTTCATCATAGAAGTTGCACAGGTTATTCTTGTGGGGTGCGTCCTTCTCGAACAGTGATGCATTGTGTACTACCAGGGACAGCGCATCGTACTGGCCGCGTATGCTGTCGATGGCAGCGGCGAGAGAGGTCTCGCTGTTGTAGTCGAGCAGCAGAATATGCAGCTTGTCCGAGGCCAGGGCGTCAAGCTCTGCGCTGGCTTTGCGGGTGAGAGCAATTACCTTGCAGCCCTGCTCGAGAAAGGCCTGGGTTAAATACAGGCCGAGCCGGCGGCTGGCGCCGGTAATCAGTACAGTGTTCACTTGGGTTTTCCCGGTGTTGTTAGCGGTTGGTGGCGGCGTTGACGGGGCACAGCTATCCCAGGTTTGGAACGCTCAGCGACTTGAGGTCGGCCTTGAAAAGCTTTTCAAGCTCTAGTGCCGAAACGGGGTGGGAGAACAGATACCCCTGACCGTAATCGCATCCCATGGTGTCGAGTATCGACAGCTGACTGCTTGTCTCAATGCCCTCTGCAATCACCATAATACCCAGTTTGTGGGCCATGACGATAACGGCTTCGCAGATGGCGAAATCGCTGGACCCCTTTTGCAGGTTTCCTACAAAGGACTTGTCAATCTTGAGGTAGTCGATATCGAACTTTTTCAAATAGGACATCGATGAGTAGCCGGTGCCGAAGTCGTCCAGTGACACCTCGATCCCCAGCTCGTGCATGGCAATCAGCCGTTCGGCAAAGCCGGCATCCATCAGCAGACTTTCGGTGATTTCGATGGCAAGGGCGCTGCCGGGTAGCCCCACGGACTTGAGACTGCGTTGCCAGTGTTGCAGACTGCTGGCGTCGGCGCGCAGCTGTAGCGGCGAGGTGTTTATGCTCAGCTGAAAGTCGGGCTGGTAACGTTGCCGCCATTGCTGCGTCTGGCGGGCGGCTTCGTGGAAAACCCAGTTGCCAATGTCGACGATCAGGCCCGTTTCCTCGGCGACCGGAATAAACTCCATGGGGCTGATAGCGCCCCGCACAGGGTGATTCCAGCGGATCAGGGCCTCGGCCTTCTGTACGCGGCCGCTGGAAAACTCAATGATGGGCTGGTAAACCAGCTGGAACTCGTTTTGGGCCAGGGCGTTGCGAAGATCATTGGTCAGGTGCATCTTGGCCTGGGCCATCTCCTGCATGGAGGCCGTGAAGTAATGAAAGCGGTTGCGGCCCTGTTCCTTGGCGACGTACATGGCCTGGTCCGCATTCTTGAGCAGGGTGTTCACGTCGGCGGCATCATCGGGATAGAAGGTAATGCCGATACTGGCCGAGACAAAGCCCTCTCTGCCTTTTAATTCAAAGGGGTCGCTGAGTGCTTTTAGAATCGCCTGGCTGACGCCTGCGGCATGCTCGGTGCCTTCGAGGTCGTTAAGAACTATGGTGAACTCGTCGCCACCCAGGCGCGCCACGGTGTCGGATTCGCGCACACAGCCGGCCAGTCGCCGTGCCGCTTCCTGTAGCAGCAGGTCGCCGACTTCATGCCCCAGGGTGTCATTGATGTCCTTGAAATTGTCCAGGTCGAGAAACAGCAACGCCAGCCGATCCTTGCTACGGTGGGCTTTTCGGATTTCCTGCTCCAGTCGATCCTGGAACAGGCGCCGGTTGGGCAGGTTTGTCAGGGGATCGAAGTTGGCCAGGTTACTCAGCTGGGCGCGACTGGCCTGAAGCTGCTTGATCTGGCGAATGACAATGAAGAAGAACAGCAGTGTAAGCAGCAGCTGAAACACGATCAGCCCGGTGCTGATGGCGATCTGGCGCTGTATTTCTGTCGCCCGGCGTTCGGCATGGAGGCCCGACTGGTGCACCGAGGCCAGTGAAAGGTCATTCAGGCTTGTCTGCAGGTTGTCCAGCTGGTGCAGGATAGACTGCATGCTGGCCGGATCCAGTGGCGGATGATCACCCTGGATGAAATAGGGGTCATTTGTGAGCAGGAAGTCATCAACCCGCTGGAGGACTGACTTGTAACCGGTGTCCTTGAGCAACTCATGTGTGGCCGGGTTGCTTCTGACGGTGTCGACACGGCTATAAAAAATATCATAGCGCAGACGCAAGGTGTCCATATCAATGGCCGGCTCCAGTGCCGCCGTAGAGATGGCATTATTGAAACGCAATGCCTCGGATTGCAGCTGGAAAATGTTCCACGAGACATTGCTCTCGCTGTACTGGACAGTGCCACTGAGCAACCGGCTGTGATGGAATTGCAGATAGAGCACACCGCTAAACACCAGCAACAGGGTGATGCTGATCACGGTAAGCCAGTATGTCATGCTCTTGTTGGAATCCATGCGCGGTCGTCGAGTCGGCTCCGGTGAGGGTTAGTCGATATGGATCGCCTTAAGCTGCCATATTGAGCGGTCGTAGTATACTTGGGATTGAGTTTCACTATCACTATCAAAGGGATAGAGCACAAAGAGTGGTCCCTTCTCACGTACCGTCATGAACTTGTCGTCCTTGTGGGTCGCCACGATCAGGTTGAAGCGGGTGCTGTTGTCCATGGGGATACTGACCTTGTAGTCGTTCAGGGCGATGGCGGTCAGGGTCTCGCCAGTGGCGCCAACCTTGGTCAGAATATCGCGCATCAATGGGCCGGAAAACTTGTGGGGCTGCGGGAACCAGGGGGTCGAGGTGACAAAACTGTACTGCGGCAGCTGCTCAAGCATGGCCATATCAAATACATAGCCGTTTTCACTGTTGGTCTGGCTGATGGAGCCACTCAGGGTGAGTACCGGCTTGCCGCCGGGGGCGTCATCGGCATGGACTTGCAGTGCAGCGAAAACCAGCAGGCTGAGTGAAAGCATCAATCGACACAGAGGTTTCATGTCATTAGTCCTTCTTGCTGATAGTGAGGTGGGTGCGCTCTGTCCTGGCAGGCGGGAACCGCACGAGAAATGCCATGGTCCGCATATGCAGACTTCGGGAGAGTAACGCACTGTTGGGAAGGGTTGTGGATCCGCACGGTATAAAACCGGCTTGAACGCCTGTGGCCATGATCATCCCTGAGTTTGGCAGCTGCTTAAGCCTAGAACATTAAAGGGGGAAATCAATCAAACAGGCCGCCTGCCGGGCTCGTACAGGGGATGCCAATGACCTGGGGCATCACCTGCTCAGCCCGGCGCCGTCCATAGGGAGTTGGCAGCCTGTTAGAGCTGAAACACAACCTTGCCGCCCAGCAGGGTATGGGTGACCCGGCCGCCCAGTTCGGTGCCGATAAAGGGGCTGTTGGCGCCGCCGGAGCGGGTCTTGTCCGCCGAGGGTGTCCAGCGTGCCGCCGGATTGAAAATACAGATATCCGCCGCCGCACCATTGTTGAGAGTGCCGGCCTGAATGCCAAGAATGCGGGCGGGTTCGCAGCTGAGCATGGCAATGAGCCGGGGCAGATCCAGCACGTCCTGTTCGACCAGCATCAGGCTTAGCGACAGCAAGGTCTCGAGCCCGGCAATACCGGGCTCCGTGGCGGCAAAAGGCGCCTGCTTGGCAATGGGGTCATGGGGCTGGTGGTCTGAACAGATCGCCTGGATACCGCCGGCGAGCAACGCCTGGCGCAGGCCGGCACGATCCAGCTGGCTGCGCAGTGGCGGAATGACATGGAAGTTGCTGTCAAAGCCATTCACATTACTGTCGCTTAACAGCAGGTGATGGATGGCGATATCGGCGCTGACGTTGAGGCCGCGCTCACGCGCCTCCATGATCATGCGGGCCGAGCGCTCGCAGGATATCTGGCCGAAGTGCGCCCGGGCGCCGGTCTGCTCGACCAGCATCAGGCAGCGGGCGACTTCCACGGTTTCGGCGGCTTCCGGAATGCCGGCCAGACCCAGCCGGGTACTGGTCGTGTCGTCGTGCATGCAGCCGCCGGACAGTTCCGCATCCTGGGCCTGGAACAGCACCAGCAGGTCATGGGTGGCGGCGTACTCCAGGCAGCGCATCAGTACCAGGCTGCTGCGAATGGGGCGGCGGCTGTTGGTAAAGGCAATACAGCCGGAGCTGGCCAGCGCATGCATCGGTGACAACTGCTCGCCCGCCAGGCCCTGGGTCAGGGCGCCCATGGGCAGCACACGGGCCTTGCCAGTGGCGCGGGCCTTGTCCTGGATCAGCTGTGCCACCGCCGGAGTATCGACAATGGGGCTGGTGGTCGGCATCGCGACCAGGGTGGTGATGCCGCCGGCTGCGGCGGCATGGCTTTCCTGGGCGATGCTGCCCTTGTGGGTGGCGCCGGGCTCGCGCAGGTGGGCGCAAAGGTCCACGAGGCCCGGGCAGACGACCTGGCCGCTGGCGTCCAGCGTGCTGTCCGGCACAAAGCCTTCGGGGGCATCGCCATGGGCGATGATAAGGCCGTTGCTGATATAGAGGTCGCAGACCTGGTCCAGTGACTGGCTCGGGTCGATCACACGGCCACCGGCTATCTTGATGTTCATCGAGTGAGTTCCTGTTGCGGTCAGTTGGCGGACGGGTGCTGCAGCTGTTTTTCGACCACCTGGCCGCTCATGGCCATGGACATGACGGCCATGCGCACGGCAATGCCGTTGGTGACCTGGTCGAGGATCAGGGAGCGGGGGCCGTCGGCGATGGCGGATTCTATTTCGACGCCGCGGTTGATCGGACCGGGGTGCATGACAACGGCCTCGGGATGGGCATAGGCCAGCTTTTCGGTGGTCATGCCGTAGAGCTTGTAGAACTCGGATTCACTGGGCAGCAGCGCGCTGGTCATGCGTTCCTTCTGCAGGCGCAGCATCATAATGACATCGACATCCTTCAGGCCCTCACGCATATCGGTAAACACCTTCACGCCCATGGCTTCGATATGGCGCGGCAACAGCGTTTTGGGGGCAATGACGCGAATCTCCCGGGCACCCAGGGTGCGCAGTGCATGAATCTGGGAGCGGGCCACGCGCGAATGCAGGATGTCGCCGACGATGGCGAAGGTCAGAGGCTCGAAACTGCCCTTGTGACGGCGGATGGTGAGCATGTCCAGCATGGCCTGGGTGGGGTGGGCGTGACGGCCATCGCCCGCATTGATGACGGCCACATGGGGGGTCACCTGGCTGGCGATAAAGTGGGCCGCGCCGCTGTCGGCATGCCGCACCACGAACATGTCCGAATGCATGGCTTCGAGCGTCATCAGGGTGTCTTTCAGGGTTTCACCCTTGGAGGTGGACGAGGTGCTGATGTTGAGGTTCAGCACGTCGGCGGACAGGCGCTTGGCGGCCAGCTCGAAGGTGCTTAGAGTGCGCGTGCTGGCCTCGAAGAACAGGTTTACCACGGTGCGGCCGCGCAACAGGGGCATTTTCTTGATCTGCTTGGCACCCATGTCGACAAAGGAGTCCGCGGTGTCGAGAATCTCGGTCAGCAGCTCGCGGGACAGGCCCTCGGTGGTCAGGAAGTGGCGCAGTTGTCCGCTGCTGTTGAGCTGAATCCGGTTGGGATCGTTGTGTTCAAACATGGTATCGGCCCGCATCAGGTACGTTGACGAATGGTGAGTTCAAGCGGCTCGGGGCCGCTGAGCTTGACGACCTGGTTGGGGCCCAGCACCAGGGTGGCGCCCACAACGTCCGCCTGTACCGGCAGTTCGCGGCGCTGCAGGTCCAGCAGTGTCACCAGGGTGACCGATGCCGGACGGCCAAAGTCGAACAGCTCGTTGAGCGCGGCGCGCACGGTACGTCCGGACATGATGACGTCGTCCACCAGGATAATATGACGCCCATTGGTATCGCTTTGCAGCTGGGACGGCTGAACGCTGGGGTTGAGACCTTTCTGGGTGAAGTCGTCGCGGTAAAACGAGATATCCAATACGCCGATGGGCTCCTGCAGCGCGAGCTGCTGCTGCAGTCGTTCCGCCAGCCAGACGCCGCCGGTGCGGATGCCGACAATCAGCGGGTTCTCGATCTGGCGCTGCTCCAGGGTAGCTTTGAGCTGCTTGCCCATGCTGTCCAGCAGGGCGTCGACACTAAGATTGTCCGATGTCATAAAGGTCCTCCAGTCGTGAATGGCTGGGAATGCGTTGTTCGCTGGAAAACCAGCTTTCAAGAATCAGTTGAGCCGCAATGCCGTCCACCGATTCCTTTTTGTAGTTGGTACCGCCGCCGGCGGCGCGATGAATCGACTTGGCTTCGCGCGTGCTGAGGCGCTCATCCATCAAAAAGCTCGGCAGCTTGTAGCGCTCATGCAGGCGGTTGGCGAACTTGCGTGCCCGGCGGGCCATGTCGCTGATGCTGCCGTCCATGTTCAGCGGAATGCCGACCACCAGGGCATCGGGGGACCATTCCTGCACGATTTGATCGATCTGGTTCCAGTCGGGAATGCCATCCCGTGCACTGACCGGTGCAATGGCGGTGGCGGTGGCGGTCAGGGTCTGGCCCACGGCGACACCGATACGGCTGGTTCCAAAGTCAAAGGCTAATGCCTGCAGGCAGTCTGGGTTCATTCAATCCGCAATCTGTGTGTGCCCACTGGGGCGGTGAGAGGGCCCGGCGCGGCACGAGGGCGGCGGGGCTGGAATCGCGCACCATTATAGCCAAGTTGGCGCCACAACTTAACAGGCTGTCGGTGCGGGTCTGGCTGTGCGTCGTGGCAGGGTTCGGCGGGGGATTCAGGGGGTCAGGCGTGGCCGGCCTGGGCGGTCAGCAGGTCCAGATTGATACCCAGGGTGGCGGCGGCGGCGTGCAGGCGCTGTTCGGCAGGCAGCTTGAACAGTATGTCCAGGTTGGCGGGGCAGCTGAGCCAGGCGTTGTCGCTGATCTCGCGTTCCAGTTGTCCGGCGCCCCAGCCGGCATACCCCAGCGCGATCAGTGCATCGGTTGTACCGTTGCCGCTGGCGATATCCTCGAGGATGTCGATGGAGGTGGTCAGGCAGACATCATCCGTGACCTGGTAAGTGGCCAGCCAGGGGCTGTCCTGGGCGCGGTGCAGCACGAAGCCGCGTTCACCCTGAACCGGCCCGCCGCCGTATACCGGGCGGTTATCCACCACCTGCAGGCTGTCGGTGGTGTCCAGGTGCTTGAGCAGCGCATCCAGACGCAGGTCCAGCGGGCGGTTGATAACGATACCCATGGCGCCATATTCGCTGTGATCACAGATGTACGTCACGGTATGCTCGAAATGGGCATCGTGCATATGCGGCATCGAGATCAGGAAGTGGTCGCGCAGACTGCTGGGCTTGAATGACATCGGCATGCATCGCTTGGAGGTTCCCCTAAGGCTTAGTACAGCCGGGTCTGATTCTCAAACTTCCAAGTTCTAATTATTTCAAGTTGATCGGTGGTTTTGCGCATTTCCACCGGGAAAGCCTGAAACGGCGAGGCCAGCTGCACGATGCGCACGGCGGCATCGTCCAGTACCTTGTAGCCGGAGGATTGCAGCACTTCGATGGCCCTGACGTTGCCGTCCGGCAGGATGGAAACCAGCAGGCGCAGGCTGCCATAGATACCCTGGTTGCGGGCCTCGGTGGGGTAGTTGTCATTGCCGTAACGCTCGATTTCGCGGCGCCAGTTGTCCAGGTAGGCGGCATCGCTGCCCTTGAGCGTGGCGGCGGCGGTCAGGCGCCGTACCCGGGGTTTTTTGGCGAACTGTTCCTGCTGCAGGTCGAGCTGTGCCTGCAGACTGGCGATTTCCAGGCTGCGGGCCAGTAGCGACGTTGAAACGCCGGGCGTGGGCGGCGGGGCGGCGGACTTGGTCGCGGCCGGCTGGCTGCTCTGCTTGGGTTTGGCGGGGGCCGTGGTGGTAACCACTTTCTGGGGGCTGGGCGCGGCCTTCACCGGCTGGGGGGTGGCAACGTCAGGCCGAGGCGCAGGAGTCGGGGTGGGCTCGGGTGCCACCTCCGGTGTGGTGGGCACGGGCTGGCTTTGCTGACGGGCCTGTTGCTGCTGTTCGTTGCTGTGGAAGGGGGCATCTTCCAGCGTGGAGGGTGCGCGTTTGGTCTCGGCCGTACCGCTGCCCAGCTGGTTGGCCTGGGCAATAAAGTCGGCTTCCCTGGGGGCTTCGGGGGATTCGAAACGTGCCAGGGTGATGTCCAGTGTCTTGCGCGGCGGTTTGTATTCCACGCTCGAAAAGCTGATGCCCAGCAGCACGATGGCGTGGATCGTGATGGCAGCGAACAGGGTAAAGCCAAACCGGTCCATAACGCCCACCGCCGGCGCAGGGCCGGTGGTGGCGGGGATCGAAGTGGTGAGCCTGTTCAAGGTGCGCCTCAGGCCTTGAGCTTGCGCTCTATGGCATCCATCAGTTGCATGCCGATATCGAGGCCGAACTGGGAATCCAGTTCGCGGATGCAGGTGGGGCTGGTGACGTTGATTTCGGTCAGGTAGTCGCCAATGACGTCCAGACCGACAAACAGCAGACCCTGCTCGCGCAGCGCAGGACCGACCTGATCGCAGATCCAGCGATCTCGCTCGGTCAGCTCGCGGCCCTCGCCGGAACCCCCGGCGGCCAGGTTTCCGCGGGTTTCGCCCGCCATGGGGATGCGGGCCAGGGCGTAGGGTACAGGCTCACCGTCCACCATCAGGATGCGCTTGTCGCCCTGGGTGATTTCGGGAATGTACTTCTGCGCCATGATGGTTTCGGTGCCGTACTTTGTCAGCGTCTCGATGATCACACCGAGGTTGACGCCATCGGGCTGGATGCGAAAGATCTGGCTGCCGCCCATGCCATCCAGCGGCTTGAAAATGACATCGCCGTGCTCGGCGTGGAACTTGCGCAGCAGGTCATCGCGACGGGTGACCAGCACCGGCGGACAGCATTGCGGGAAATGGGTGGCAAACAGCTTTTCATTGAAGTCGCGCAGGCGCTGCGACGGGTTGACCACCAGGGTGCCCTGTTTCTCGGCCTGTTCCAGCAGGTAGGTGCTGTAGACAAACTCGTTGTTGAACGGCGGGTCCTTGCGCATCAGGATCACATCCAGATCCGCCAGCGGTGTGGTGGTATAGGTGCCACGGGTAAACCAGTTGTCCGGGTCCATGGCCACCTGCAGCGGCGCCATGTCGGCCAGAGCCTGGCCATCGCGGGAGTAGAGGTGCTGCTGTTCCATGTAGTACAGCTCCCAGCCTTTCTGCTGGGCGGCCCAGAGCATGGCCAGTGAGCTGTCTTTCTTGAAGTTGATGGACTCGATGGGGTCCATGACGATGCCAACCTTGATGGACATGCGCGGGTGCATCCTCTGTCAGTCTGTTGATAGGGCAAGTGTACCCATGGATGGAGGTGGCAGCCAGCGCCGCGATTGAATCAACTGGTGCTGGCAGGCCTGGTCAGTTGCCGGCCAGATCACCCCAGTGGCTTTGCAGAATCGCCTGGGCGACCACCGGAGCGGTTTCGGTGCGCAGTACCCGCGGTCCCAGGGCTACCGGCCGAAAGCCGCTCGCCATGGCGAGCTGAACTTCCGCCTCGGTCAGGCCACCCTCCGGGCCAATGAGCAAGGCAATGGAACCGGGACGCGGGAGATCGCCCAGGGGTGTCGCGCTGTGGTGATGCAGCACCAGCTTGAGATCCGCCTCGACGCTGCGTACCCAGTGATCCAGGGGCTCAGGTGCATCCAGCTGCGGCACAGTGCAACGCAGGCTTTGTTCACAGGCACTGATGGCCACCTGCTGCCAGTGACGCAGGCGCTTGTCCTGGCGCTCGCTGTTGAGTTTGACTTCGCAGCGTTCGGAGAACAGCGGTGTCATGCGCGCCATGCCGAGCTCCGTGGCCTTTTGCACGGCATAGTCCATGCGCTCGCCCCGCGACAGGCTCTGGCCAATGTGGATCTGCAGCGCGCTGTCCCGTTTGGGGGCTTCACCGCTGTCGATACGCACCTGCATGCTGCGCTTGTCGACTTCAAGCGCGGTGGCGTGAAACTCCTGGCCATCACCGTTAAACAGCAGAACCTGATCACCGGCGCGCATGCGCAGTGTGCGCGCCAGGTGCTGCACGTTGTTGTCGCCCAGCATCAGGCTGTCACCGGGGTTCATGGGCTGGGGTTCATAGCAGCGCGGAATACGCATCCGGCAGGGCTCCGTGGACATGGAAAACCGGCATTATGCCATAAGGTGTCACCGGTGCTGCCCACTTGTGAGCACGGGGCACTGTCTGGGTGCAGGCAAGGCGGTGCCGTGCTCTGGCAGTGCGGGCGAATTTTGGCCGGAAGTTGTGTTTGAAGTTGACTAAATAGTCAGAACGTAACAGGCTTTCATCCCGGTCAGGGCAGGCGGCACCCCTATAATAGGCCGGTGCAGGCATAGAGTGGCACGGCGGTTGCTGTACTCAGAGGGCGAGCAGCTGAGAGCTTGGGGCGCGGGGTCAGCGCATGGGCTATTCTCAGTGCGCGCCACCCGGTATTTCCATCATGGAAGGACGTTATGACGACAGCACAACCACAGCCCAGGCTGTCCCTGCGTAATATCAGCAAGCGCTTCCCCGGTGTATTGGCCAATGACCGGGTTTGCCTGGAGCTGTATCCGGGGGAGATTCACGCCATGCTGGGGGAAAACGGCGCCGGCAAAAGCACGCTGATGAAAATGATTTACGGCGTGATGCGGCCCGATGAGGGCACAATTTACTGGCAGGGCCTGCCTGTGGATATTGCCGATCCCGCCCAGGCACGGGCGATGGGGATTGGCATGGTGTTCCAGCACTTTGCGCTGTTCGAGACCCTGAGCGTGACTGAAAACATTGCCCTCAGTCTGCCGGCCCATGAAGCCCGCGATCTCAAGGCGCTGGGACGCCGCATACGGGAGGTATCCGAGCGTTACGGCATGGCGCTGGAGCCGGATCGGCTGGTGCACTCGCTGTCCATCGGCGCGCGCCAGCGCGTCGAGATCGTGCGCTGCCTGATCCAGGATATCCAGCTGCTGATACTGGATGAGCCCACCTCGGTGCTGACCCCCCAGGAAGTGGATGGGCTGTTCCAGACGCTGAACCAGCTGGCGGCAGAAGGCTGCTGCATTCTGTTTATCAGTCACAAGCTGAACGAGGTACGCGCGCTCTGTCACAACGCCACCATCCTGCGCGGTGGGCGGGTTACCGGCGAGTGCAAGCCGGCCGATGAAAGCGCCCAGAGCATAGCCCGCATGATGGTGGGGGAAGATACGCCGATCAGCACCACCTATGAAAAACGCGAGGGCGGCGAGGACTTTCTGGTCATCAATAAGCTGTCACTGGACAGCCCGGATCCGTTCGGTACCCGGCTGAAAAATATCAATCTGCGGGTGCGCAGGGGCGAGATCGTCGGTATTGCCGGTGTGGCTGGCAATGGTCAGGACGAGCTGCTGGCCGCACTCAGTGGCGAACGGCTGGCGGATGATGCCGGCCAGATCAGTGTGCCGGCCGGGCGTATCGCCCTGTTGCCGCCGTTGCAGCGGCGCAGGCAGGGGCTGGCCTTTGTGCCGGAGGAGCGCCTGGGACGTGGCGCCGTGCCGGACATGAGCCTGTCGGAAAATGGCCTGCTGACGGCCTTTGGCGCCGGCCTGGTGAAAAACGGCTTTGTCGACTGGGGCAGGACCCGGGCCTTTGCGCAGCGCATTGTCGAGGACTTCAGGGTCAAGTGCGCCGGCATCGGTGCCACGGCGCAAAGCCTTTCGGGCGGTAACCTGCAGAAATTTATTATCGGCCGCGAAATCCGCCAGAATCCCGCATTGCTGCTGGCGGCCCATCCCACCTGGGGGGTGGATATCGGTGCGGCAGTGGCGATCCACAAGGCGCTGATCGAGCTGCGCGATGCCGGCACGGCCATCCTGATCGTGTCTGAGGATATCGACGAGCTGTTTGAAATTTCCGATCGAATTTGCGCCATCTGCCATGGCGAGCTGTCGCCGCTCAAGGCGGTGCGTGACACCAGCATCGATGAGGTGGGTCAATGGATGGCGGGTCACTTTGACAGTGCTCCGGTAAAGGAGAGTGCCCATGTTCCGGGTTGAAAAACGACCGGTCGAGTCCCGCCTGATGGGGTACTTGTCCCCCGTGCTGGCGGCGGTACTGACACTGGTTTCGGGTGCGCTGCTGTTTTGGCTACTGGGGCAGAGCCCGCTGGTGGGGCTGCATGCATTCTTTATCCTGCCGCTCAGTGACCTCTATGGTCTGTCGGAACTGGGGGTCAAGGCGGCACCGATTCTGCTCTGCGCCATGGGGCTGGCGCTGTGCTATCGCGCCAAGGTGTGGAACATCGGCGCCGAGGGGCAGCTGCTGTTCGGTGCCCTGATCGGCAGCTGGGCGGCGCTGCAGTTTCTCGAAACAGAAGGCGCCTGGGTGCTGCCGCTGGTGTTGCTGGCCGGTGCGCTTGGCGGCATGTTCTGGGGGCTGTTGCCGGCGCTGCTGCGGACCCATTTCAATACCAACGAAATTCTCACCACCATCATGCTCAACTACATCGCCCTCAATGTGCTGCTGTATGGGGTACATGGGCCGCTGAAAGACCCGCAGGGATACAACTTTCCGGAGTCAGCGCTGTTTTCCGAGTCGACCCTGTTGCCAACCCTGCTGGAGGGTACACGGGTGCATATCGGCGTACTGTTCGCGCTGCTGGCGGTGGCGGTGGTCTGGGTGCTGCTCAGTCGCAGCTTTATTGGCTTTCAGATCCGCGTGCTGGGGCTGGATGCGCGGGCGGCCCACTATGCCGGCTTTCACGAGAAAAAACTGGTGATCTTTGTCCTGGTGCTGTGCGGTGGCCTGGCGGGGCTGGCCGGGGTACTGGAAGTGACCGGCCCCATTGGGCAGCTGGTGCCCCAGGTGTCTCCCGGTTACGGTTACGCGGCCATCATTGTCGCCTTCCTGGGACGCTTGCACCCGCTGGGTATACTGCTGGCCAGCCTGCTGATGGCGCTGGTCTACATGGGCGGTGAAATGGTGCAGATCGAACTGGGTCTGCCCCAGGCGCTGACCGGCCTCTTTCAGGGCATGCTGCTGCTCTATCTGCTGGCCTGCGACTTCCTGATTCACTACCGCATTCGTATGGGAGGCCGCATTACTGCACCGGCTTCCCGGGGAGCCTGACCGATATGGATATGGATTTTGTGATCAACGTGCTCTACGCCATGATCCGCACCGGTACGCCGCTGCTGATCGTGGCGCTGGGCGAGCTGGTGTGTGAGCGCTCCGGGGTGCTGAACCTGGGACAGGAAGGCATGATGCTGGTGGGTGCTGTCTGTGGCTTTATCGTCGCACTGACGACGGGCAGCCTGTTGCTGGGGGTTCTGGCGGCGATACTGGCTGGCTGCCTGATGGCGCTGCTGTTTGGTGTCATCGCGCTGGGCCTGAGCGCCACCCAGGTGGCCACAGGCCTGGCCCTGACCATTCTGGGTACGGGGCTCAGCGCCTTTGTCGGCGAGAGCTTTGTCGGCCAGACCCTGCAGGGCTTCAAGGCACTGCCGATTCCGTTTTTAAGTGATATACCGCTGCTGGGGCCGCTGCTGTTCAACCATGACCTGCTGGTCTACCTGTCCTTTGGCCTCTTTGCCGGCGTCATCTGGTTCCTGCGCAGTACCCGGGCCGGCCTGATGCTCAAGGCCATCGGCGAAACGCCGGAGTCCGCCACGGCGGTGGGGTTGCCGGTGATGCGGGTGCGTTACCTGGCGGTACTGTTCGGCGGGGCCATGGCGGGCCTGGCCGGTGGTTATCTTTCCCTGGCTTATACTCCGCTCTGGGCCGAAGGCATGACCGCCGGGCGTGGCTGGATCGCGCTGGCGCTGGTGGTGTTTGCCAGCTGGCGCGCCGAGCGCGTGATGTTCGGCGCCTACCTGTTTGGCCTGGCCAGTATTTTGCATCTGATCGTGCAGGGCATGGGCGTCAGCATTTCGTCCAACCTGCTGGCCATGCTGCCCTATGTAGTAACCATCCTGGTGCTGGTGTTGCTGTCGAGCAACAAGGCACGGGTTCGGCTCTATGCTCCGGTGTCACTGGGCAAGCCGTTCCATCGTACCCAGTAACCAATGTGCGCAACTTCAACCGACAACCGTTGGGAAACAAACGCTGATAACAGCAGGAGAGTGGATTCTATGGCAATGCAATTGGGAGCTTTGGTCCGTGCCGCGTCGGTGGCGTTGCTGGCAACGGCGATATCCGGTGCCGCGCTGGCGCAGGACCCGCTAAAGGTCGGTTTTGTCTATATCGGCCCCACCGGCGATGCCGGCTATACCTATGCCCATGACAAGGGGCGCAAGTACATGGAGGAAAAACTCGGAGATCAGGTGACCTCGACCTACGTCGAGAACGTCGCGGAGGGCGCGGACTCCGAGCGGGTTATTCGCCAGCTCGCCAAGAGCGGCAATGAGCTGATTTTTACCACCTCCTTTGGCTACATGAACCCGACCCTGAAGGTGGCCAAGCAGTTTCCCAAGGTCGCCTTTGAGCATGCCACCGGTTACAAGCGTTCCGCCAACGTCGGTACCTACATGGGGCGCATCTATGAGTCGCGCTACCTCACCGGCGTGATCGCCGGCAAGATGACCAAGAGCAACGTGGTGGGTTACGTCGGTTCATTCCCGATCCCGGAAGTCGTGCGCGGCATCAATGCCTTTACCCAGGGGCTGCGCAGCGTTAACCCCGATGCCACCGTCAAGGTGGTCTGGGTGAGTTCCTGGTATGACCCGGCGAAGGAGCTGGAAGCGGCCGAGAGCCTGATTCTGCAGGGCGCGGACGTGATCAGTCAGCACACCGATTCAGCCGGCCCGATCCAGGCGGCAGAAGCCAAGGGTGTTTATGCCTTCGGTTACAACTCCGACATGTCGCTCTACGGCAAGAAGGCGCACCTGAGTGCAGCCGTGTTCAACTGGGGGCCGCTGTACGAAGCCAAGGCGCGCGCCGTGATTGATGGCAGCTGGAAAGCCGAGGATGTCTGGCAGGGGCTGGCAGCAGGCTATGTGGACCTGGCGCCCATGAGCGATGCGGTACCGGCGGATGTGCAAGAGCTGGTGACGGGCCTCAAGCAGCAGATTATCGATGGCGCTTTGCACCCCTTCGCCGGACCTGTGAAAAACCAGGCAGGTGACCTAATGGCGGCAGAAGGTGAAGTGCTGGCCGACAAGGAGCTGCTTTCCATGGGCTACTACGTGGAAGGTGTGGAAGGCGAACTCCCGAAATAACCGCCAGGGATGGCGGGCATCCTTAAAACGCAGGAGCAGTTTTTAAGGGAACCGCCAGGGACGGCGGGCATGCAGACTTTGCAGGAGCAAAAGCCTGTAACCGCCAGGGATGGCGGGCATGCAGACTTTGCAGGAGCAAAAGCCTGTAACCGCCAGGGATGGCGTAAATCCTGTAAACGCAGGAGCGGTTTCCAGGGACCGTTCGTCCTGAACATAAACCCTGCTCTCGTACCTCCTGTACCCGCAGGATAAATACATCCCTGTACAAAAAAGGGGCTGCCGGTGGCAGCCCCTTTTTCGAAGTCAGCGCCCCTGTCAGAGGCCTGCGTCGGCGCGCAGCGCCTCGGCCTTGTCGGTACGCTCCCAGGTGAAGGCGGTGAAGGTATCGTCACCCACCGTCATTTCGTAGGGGTTGCGGCCGAAGTGACCGTAGGCCGCGGTGGCCAGGTACATCGGGTGCAACAGGTCGAGCATGCGGGTGATGGCGAAGGGACGCAGGTCGAAGTGCGCGTTCACCAGCTGGATGATCTTCTCGTCGGAAACCTTGCCGGTGCCAAAGGTGTTGATGGCAACGGAGGTCGGCTCGGCCACGCCGATGGCGTAGGACACCTGGATCTCGCAGCGATCGGCCAGGCCTGCAGCAACGATGTTCTTGGCAACGTAGCGGCCGGCGTAGGCGGCGGAACGGTCAACCTTGGACGGGTCCTTGCCGGAGAAGGCGCCGCCACCGTGACGGGCCATGCCGCCGTAGGTATCGACGATGATCTTGCGGCCGGTCAGGCCACAGTCGCCCACCGGGCCGCCGATAACAAACTTGCCGGTCGGGTTGATGTGGAACTTGGTGTCCTTGCTGATCCACTCGGCCGGCAGGACATGCTTGATGATAAGTTCCATCACGGCTTCACGCAGGTCTGCCTGGTGAACTTCCGGGTTGTGCTGGGTGGACAGTACCACGGCATCGATACCGCAGGGCTTGCCGTTTTCGTAACGGAAGGTGACCTGGGATTTGGCATCCGGACGCAGCCAGGGCAGCAGCCCTGAGCGACGTGCTTCGGCCTGGCGCTCGACCAGGCGGTGGGCGTAGGTAATCGGTGCCGGCATCAGCACGTCGGTGTCGTTGGAGGCGTAGCCGAACATCAGTCCCTGGTCGCCGGCGCCCTGATCTTCGGGGCGGGAGCGGTCAACGCCCTGGGCGATATCGATGGACTGCTTGCCGATGATGTTCAGAACGCCGCAGGTTTCGCCGTCGTAGCCGACATCGGAGGAGGTGTAGCCGATCTTGCAGATGACGTCACGGACGAGTTTTTCCAGGTCGATCCAGGCATTGGTGCTGATCTCGCCGGACACGATGGCAACACCGGTCTTGACCATGGTTTCGCAGGCCACACGGGCGTACTTGTCTTCGGCAATGATGGCATCAAGTACTGCGTCGGAAATCTGATCCGCAATCTTGTCCGGATGGCCTTCAGACACGGATTCGGAAGTGAACAAGCCGTATTCGCTCATCTGCGCTATGCATCCTCTTTTCAGGGGGTATAACTAAAAGAAGCCTGTGCCAGACCGGCCAGGCAATTTCATGATTGCGCGCATTTTACCGGCGATGGATGCAAAATGCATGACGAATGCCGGCGTTTTTAATGAATTTTTCCAGTTTGCAGATGAATTCGCCTCATTCAGGTGCAAAAAAGATCGATTCTTGTTTGATGCGCAAGGGCAACTAAGCGAAAATTACGCCTTTCAAATTTTCAGTCTTCCACACTCTTACTTGTTCGGGTCAAAATCCCAGGAGTTGTTTTAATGTCCTCTCGCAGAGAACTTGCCAACGCCATTCGTGCGCTGAGTATGGACGCGGTCCAGAAAGCGAAGTCCGGCCACCCCGGAGCGCCCATGGGCATGGCGGATATCGCCGAAGTGCTTTGGAACGATTTTCTGAATCATAACCCGACCAACCCGCAGTGGTTCGACCGCGACCGTTTCGTGCTGTCTAACGGCCACGGTTCCATGCTGGTTTACTCGCTGCTGCACCTGAGCGGCTACGATGTCAGCATCGAGGACATCAAGAACTTCCGTCAGCTGCATTCCAAGACCGCCGGTCACCCCGAATACGGCTACTGCCCGGGCGTTGAAACCACCACCGGCCCGCTGGGTCAGGGTATCTCCAATGCCGTGGGTTTCGCCATCGCCGAGAAAACCCTGGCGGCGCAGTTCAACCGCGACGGTCACGACATCATCGACCACTACACCTATGCCTTCATGGGTGACGGCTGCATGATGGAAGGTATCTCCCACGAGTCCTGCGCCCTGGCGGGTACCCTGGGACTCGGCAAACTGATCGCGTTCTGGGATGACAACGGCATCTCCATCGACGGTGAAGTGGAAGGCTGGTTTACCGATGATACGCCCAAGCGTTTCGAGTCCTACGGCTGGCAGGTGATCGCCGGTGTCGATGGTCACGACCCCGATCAGATCCGTGCCGCCATCGAACAGGCCCAGGCCAACAGCGATCAGCCGACCCTGATCTGCTGCAAGACCATCATCGGTTTTGGCTCGCCCAACAAGGAAGGCAAGGAAGACTGTCACGGCGCGCCGCTGGGTGACGACGAAATCGCCCTGACCCGCGCCCGCCTGGGCTGGGAACACGGCCCGTTCGAAGTGCCGCAGGACATCTACGACGACTGGGATGCCCGCGAGGCCGGCAACCGTGCCGAAAACGAGTGGAATGCCCGTTTCGCGGCCTACCGTGCCGAATTCCCGGAACTGGCCGACCAGCTGCTGCGCCGTATCAGCGGTGAGCTGCCGGCAGACTTCGCCGAGAAAGCTGACGCCTGGATTCAGGAAGTGGCTGACAAGGGTGACACCATTGCGTCGCGCAAGGCGTCCCAGAATGCCCTTAATGCCTTTGGCCCGATGCTGCCGGAGCTGCTCGGCGGCTCGGCGGACCTGGCCGGTTCCAACCTGACCCTCTGGTCCGGTGCCAAGGGGGTGACCCGCCAGGATGCCAGCGGCAATTACCTGTTCTACGGCGTGCGCGAGTTCGGCATGTCCGCCATCATGAACGGCCTGGCCCTGCACGGCGGCTTTATTCCTTACGGTGCCACTTTCCTGGTGTTCATGGAATATGCCCGCAATGCATTGCGCATGGCGGCCCTGATGAAACAGCGTGCGATCCATGTCTATACCCACGACTCCATTGGTCTGGGTGAAGATGGCCCGACGCACCAGCCGGTGGAGCAGATCTCCAACCTGCGCCACACCCCCAACATGAGCCTGTGGCGCCCCTGTGACGCGGTTGAGTCCGCGGTGGCCTGGAAATGTGCGCTGGAGCGTACCGATGGTCCGAGCGCGCTGATTTTCTCGCGTCAGAACCTGCCGCACCAGGCGCGCAGCGCCGAACAGCTGGCCAATGTCGCCAAGGGTGGCTACATCCTGCGTGACTGTGCCGGCCAGCCGGACGCCATCCTGATTGCCACCGGTTCCGAAATCGGTCTGGCAATGGATGCCGCCGAGGTCCTGAGCAAGGAAGGCAAGCAGGTGCGCGTGGTGTCCATGCCCTCCACCGATCGCTTTGAAGCCCAGGATGCGGCTTACCGCGAGTCGGTGCTGCCGGCCCAGGTCAGCGCCCGTGTCGCCGTTGAAGCGGCCCAGGCCGACTACTGGTACAAGTACGTGGGCCTGAACGGCGCTATCGTCGGCATGCGCAGCTTCGGTGAATCGGCCCCGGCCGGCGAGCTGTTCAAGCACTTCGGCTTTACCGTCGAGAACGTCGTCGACACCGTAAAATCCGTTCTTTAATCGCGACAGGGCCGGCTTTTGCCGGCCTTGCCTTTGGCGTTGTATGTCGATGAAGTATCGCGTTGCAATCAATGGTTATGGCCGCATCGGGCAGTGTGTACTGCGCGCCATCTACGAGTGCGGCTTTCGTCGTGATTTCGAGGTGGTGGCGCTCAACGAGTTGGCGGATATCGAAACGGTCAGCTACCTGACGCGCTACGACACCACCCACGGGCGCTTTCCGTTACCGGTTTCCCATGACGGTAATGACCTGCTGATCGATGGCGACCGCATTCGGGTGCTGAACGAGCCGGATCCGCGCAACCTGCCCTGGCGCGAGCTCAAGGTGGACCTGGTGCTGGAGTGTTCCGGTGCCTTCAAGGATCGCCACAATGCCGAGCTGCACCTGGCCAAGGGCGCAGGCCGGCTGCTGTTTTCACAGCCGGCCACGGCGGAGGTGGATGCCACCATCGTTTACGGACTGAATCAGCAGTTGCTGCAGGCCTCCCAGACGATAGTGTCGGCGGCTTCCTGTACCACCAACTGCGTGGTGCCGGTGCTGGATCTGCTGGATCGCGAATTCGGCATCGTGAACGGGGTTACCACCACCATTCACTCGGCCATGAACGATCAGCCGGTGATTGACAGCTACCATCAAACGGATCTGCGCCTGACGCGCAGCGCGCTGCAGTCGATTATCCCGGTGGATACGGGGCTGGGGCGCGGTATTGATCGCCTGCTGCCTCACCTGGCCGGGCGCTTTGAGTGTTTGCACCTGCGGGTGCCAACCATCAACGTGTCGGCCATGGACCTGACCATCAATGTGCGTCGCGAAACCTCGGTCGAGGAGGTCAACGCCCTGATGCGTGCCAGTGCCAATGGCACTTTGCAGGGGCTGCTGGGCTATACCAATGAGCCTCATGCCTCGGTGGACTTCAATCGCGACCCGCGCTCCGGCGTGTTCGATGCCACCCAGACCCGGGTGAGCGGTGGCACCATGCTGAAGATGTTGTGCTGGTTCGACAACGAATGGGGCTTTGCCAATCGCATGCTGGATGTGGCGCGTCACTGGCTCAATTGCCGGGACTAGCGGGCTTACAGTTTTTATTTCACAAGCACAGGTAGGACACTCAATGAGCGTACTGAAAATGACGGAGCTTGATCTGGCCGCTAAGCGGGTCCTGATCAGAGAAGATCTCAATGTGCCGGTCAAGGATGGCCAGGTCACGTCGGATGCACGTATCCGTGCGGCCCTGCCGACCCTGGAGCTCGCGCTCAAGGCCGGTGCCAGGGTCATGGTGATGTCTCACCTGGGGCGTCCGACCGAGGGCGAGTACGACGAACAGTACTCCCTGGCGCCGGTTGCCGCGCACCTGGGCAAGCTGCTCGGTCGCGAGGTACCGCTGATCAGGGACTGGACCCAGGGCGGCTTCAGCGTTGGCGAAGGCGAGCTGGTACTGCTGGAAAACGTGCGCTTTAATGCCGGTGAAAAGAAGGATGACGAAGCCCTGTCCCGCCAGATGGCGGCACTGTGCGATGTCTATGTCATGGATGCCTTCGGCACCGCGCACCGCGCCCAGGCATCGACCCACGGCGTTGCCCGCTTTGCCGCACAGGCCTGTGCCGGCCCGTTGCTGGCCGGTGAGCTGGACGCGCTGGGCAAGGCACTGCTGAGCCCTGCACGTCCGCTGGCGGCGATCGTTGGCGGCTCCAAGGTGTCCACCAAGCTGGAAGTGCTGAACTCGCTGTCCGACAAGGTCGATCAGCTGATCGTTGGCGGCGGCATCGCCAACACCTTCCTGGCGGCGGCCGGCAAGCCGGTGGGCAAGTCGCTGTGCGAGCACGACCTGATCCCGGTGGCCAAGGCGCTGATGGAACGGGTGTCCATTCCCCTGCCGGTGGATGTGGTGGTGGCGACCGAGTTTGCCGAAACCGCCACGGCGACGGTCAAGCTGGTGGACGATGTGGCTGCCGACGACATGATCCTGGACATAGGCCCGCAGTCTGCGGCGGCGCTGGCCGAACTGCTGAAAAGCGCCGGCACCATTATCTGGAACGGTCCGGTGGGCGTGTTCGAATTCGACCAGTTCGGTGAGGGCACCAAGACCCTGTCACTGGCGATTGCGGCCAGCCAGGGCTTTTCCATTGCCGGCGGTGGCGACACCCTGGCGGCGGTGGACAAGTACGGTATCGCCGATCAGGTATCCTACATCTCCACCGGTGGCGGTGCTTTCCTCGAGTTTGTCGAAGGCAAGGTACTGCCGGCCGTGGCGATGCTGGAATCGCGTCTGAGTTAACTCTGAATTGAGCGGACTGATACACTGCTGTATCGGCCCTCGACCCGGTGCAGGCCGGGAACTGAACTGAATCCGGGTTGCTGCCAGGTGCGGCGGCCCTCTGAACTGATACGAAGGGTGACCTAATGGCTCTCATCTCCATGCGTCAGCTGCTGGACCATGCCGCGGAAACCGGCTACGGCATTCCGGCCTTTAACGTCAACAACCTGGAACAGATGCGCGCCATCATGGAAGCGGCTGCCAAGACCGACTCTCCGGTGATCGTGCAGGCCTCTGCCGGTGCCCGCAAGTACGCGGGCTCCAACTTCCTGCGTCACATGATTCTGGCCGCTATCGAAGAATTTCCGCATATCCCGGTGTGCATGCACCAGGACCACGGCACCTCGCCGGCCGTATGCCAGCGTTCCATCGCCATGGGCTTTTCGTCTGTCATGATGGACGGCTCCCTGGGCGAAGACGGCAAAACGCCGACCAGCTACGAATACAATGTCGATGTAACCCGTCGTACCGTTGAAATGGCCCACGCCTGCGGCGTGTCGGTTGAGGGTGAACTCGGCTGCCTGGGTTCGCTGGAAACCGGACAGGCCGGTGAAGAAGACGGCATCGGCGCCGAAGGCATCCTGACCCACGACCAGATGCTGACCGACCCGGATGAGGCGGCAGACTTCGTCTCCAAGACCAATGTCGATGCCCTGGCCATTGCCTGCGGTACTTCCCACGGTGCCTACAAGTTCAGCCGTCCGCCCACCGGCGATATCCTGGCGATCGATCGCATCAAGGCGATCCATCAGCGTATCCCGGGTACCCACCTGGTCATGCACGGTTCCTCCTCCGTGCCCCAGGAATGGCTGGCGGTGATCAACGAGTTCGGTGGCGAGATTCCGGAAACCTACGGCGTGCCGGTTGAGCAGATCGTTGAAGGCATCAAGTACGGCGTGCGCAAGGTCAACATCGATACCGATCTGCGCCTGGCGTCCACCGGCGCGGTGCGCCGATTCCTGGCGCAGAACCCGTCCGAGTTCGATCCGCGCAAATTCCTCAAGGCCACCATGACGGCCATGAGCGAGATCTGCGAAGCCCGCTTCGAAGCCTTCGGCACCGCCGGCAATGCCAGCAAGCTGCGCGCGATTTCGCTGGAAGACATGGCAACCCGCTACGATCGCGGCGAGCTGAATGCCAGGGTGAACTAAGCCATTTGCGGCACCGAAAAAAGGCGACCCTCGGGTCGCCTTTTTGCGTCTACCGGCCTGTTGAAGGCCGGCTCAGTTTCTTTCCTTTACGCAGCACTAACTGCGGCTTTGCACGGACTTGGCGCCTGTGTCAGGGCCTTGCGTCGTTTCATCGCCCAGTAGGCGCATGTGAAATATAGCAGGGTGCAGATGAAGCCGACGTTGTTGAAAAGCTCGCGGTTGACTTCATAGGCGACCATGTCCGGGCTGCGGAACAGAGTATTGCACGCCAGCACAAAGGTAATCACCAGACTTGCGCGAGACACCCAAATCAGCCACCTCGACAGGGTCGTAGTTTCATCGAGCTGCACGGTGCCAGTACTCGCCAGCTCCCGCTCCTGCGCCTGGTGGTACGCCTCGACTTCCCGGTGATAGGCCTGCATTGCGGCTTCCTCTTCCGGGTACTCTTTGCCTGCGCCGTATTTGCTGGCCATCAGCGTATACACCAGGATTGTGAAGATCCAGGTCGGAATGAACAAATAGTAAAACGACATGACGTCCAGCGCATTAAGGCCGAAGCCAAAGACCAAGCCTGCTCCCCAGGATGCAATCGCGGGTGTGCTGTGGTCAAGTTTGCGGAAGGTGACCCAGTAGCGGGTCAGGCCAACACGGGGGAAAACAAAATGCTCGGCGCAAACGATGGCGCCAACAGGGACAACCAGCAGGCCGGCATAGGTCAGCAATGGCAGCATATTGTTATAAACAAAGGGGAAACAGGCGATGATTACGGTCACGAGGCCGACTGCCAGTGTCGTTCTCTGGCGTGATTTATCCTGAAAGATTGCCTGGGCGGCGAGGCCGGCGCGGTAAAGGTTGGCGTTGGCCGTGGTCCAGCCGGCAACGATCACAATGACGAACCCTGACAAACCGAGCGCATGGAAAGCCACATCACCGGGATCAAGCGTCGCAATCGAGGTTTTCAGGATCACGGCGGTACCGGCCCCCATGATGCCCGCGGCAATCCAGGCGATATAGTGTCCGAACAGCATGCCGGAGCTGGTGCACAGACCGTATGACCTCTTCTTGGCAAACCGAAACAAGGCCATATCAATCAGGCCGAAATGGGTCAGGGTGTTGGCCGCCCAGGCGAAGCCTATCACTTCCATCAGGCCGATGCCCGGCTCGCCCTCAGCATTCAGACCGGTCCATATGGATTGGCTGCCTATTTCAATAAAATCCTGCCAGCTATTCAGAGAGGTCTGTCCAAGCACCGACTCGGCCAGCGGGGGCAGCATTATGAGAGCACCGGCGGTAAACATGATAAACAGCCAGGGTGCGCAAATGCTCGAGAACTCGGACAGGGCATTGAAGCCGTACATCGCAACCAGGACCACGATGGCTCCAACGGCCAGCACAATCATGACAAACCAGGGGTTGGTCGGATGCCAGTCCAGCTGTGCCGGGATATCGAATAAAAACCGTACCGCGGTTGCTGACACCGTTATCATCGCCGCCGATATCACGGTAAAAATAATGACGTTCGCCCAGTTATACAGTTTTGTCATCGTGCCACCGGCAATCTTGTGCAGGTAGGTATAGAGGCTGAGCCGCGTTTCAACGGCGATGGGGGCGGTAATCAGGGTCCAGCTCAACAGCGCCAGGATATTGCCAATCAGCAAGCCCAGCAGAATATCCATGGTCTTGGCGCCCAGCGCCACGAAGGTCGCGCCGATGACGAACTCGGTGGCGGCAACGTGTTCGCCGGCGTAGAGGCCCAGAAAGTGCTTCCAGCCGTGAAGCTTGTGGGCCGGGACGGGCAGTTGCTCTGCATCGGTAGCGCCGAAATCTACCGTCGGCTGTGCGGTTTTCATGTTCATGCGGTTGCTTCTTGTTGCTGGTGTCACTTGAAAAAAGGCCACCCGCGTCCGATACCGGCGCAGGCTGCGAGTGCGTGTTTAACATTGGGTGTAACACTGAAGCGCCAGCCCTCTGGGCTGGCGCGGTGCGTGCGGGAATCGGGCCGCGGGTCAGGCGACCTGGTCGAGTCCCGCCAGGGTCAGGGCCACGCCCTGCGTTTCCAGGTGGTGCAGCGCGGACTCGAAGGCACTGACCAGCCCGGGGCAAGCCTGCAGATCGGGACCGAAGATATCTTCCAGACCCAGGAAGCGCATGCTGAGCCCGTCCCGCTGGGCGCAGGCCGACAGCAGCAATTCCGCCAGCGGATCCTCGACCTTGTAGTCCGCGTTCGGAGCCTCGGCTTCATGCAGGTAGAGCGCCCAGCCCGCCAGGACCAGCGCAAAGCGGTGCACGGGGGCGCCGGCTTCAAGGCGTTCTTCCAGCGTTCCCAGAATGAATTTGGGAATCTTGCTGGAGCCGTCCATGCACAGGCGGGCCAGCTGGTCGCCAATGCGGGGGTTGGCGAAGCGTTCAATCAGGGTGTCCTTGTACTGCTCCAGGCTGATGCCTTCGATCGTGCCGAGCGTCGGGGTGACATCCTGATCCATGAAGGTACGGATAAACCCGCTCAGGCGGCCATCCTGCATCACTTCGTGACTGTAGCGGTAGCCCGCCAGGTAGCCCAGGTAGCTCATGGCCGAGTGGCTGGCATTGAGCAGGCGCATTTTCATCCGTTCGTAGGGGGCGACATCGGCGGTAAATTGCACGCCGACCTTTTCCCAGGCGGGGCGGCCGTTACAGAAATCGTCTTCCATGACCCACTGCAGAAAGGGCTCGCAAACCACCGGCCAGGCATCGTCGATGCCTGCATGGTTTCGCAGCAGCTCCTTGTGGGCGCTGGTGGTGATCGGCGTAATACGATCCACCATGCTGTTGGGGAAGCTGGCATTGTCGGCAATCCAGCGGGCCAGCTCCGGGTTCTGGCGTGTAACGAAACTCAGCAGGGCGTGGCGGGCCTTGTCGCCATTGTGCGGCAGGTTATCGCAGGACATCAGGGTAAAGGCCGGCAGGTTGCGTGCCCGTCGTGTTGCCAGGGCGGCGCTGAGGTAGCCGAATACGCTGCGGGGGGCCTCCGGCTGCGCCAGGTCATGCACGATATCGGGGTGCGAAAAGTCGAACTCTCCGCTGTGGTCGTCCAGCATGTAGCCGCCTTCGGTAATGGTCAGCGAGACGATGCGAGTGTCGGGTGCCGCCAGCTTTTCCAGCACGGCGGCCGGGTTATCCGGGGCAAACAGGAAATCGCTGATAGCGCCTATCACCTGTACGCTGGGATGTTCGGCCTGGCCCAGTTCCATCAGGCTGTAGAGGTAATCCTGGTTTTGCAGCACCTGCCCCATGGCGCGGTCATTCTCGCGCAGGCCGATGCCGCAAATACCCCATTCCTGGTCCTGTGTCAGGCGCAGGAAGTGTTCCGTGTAGACGGCTTCATGGGCGCGATGAAAACCGCCGACGCCAATATGAACGATACCATGGCGCAAGGCATGGCGCGGGTAGGTGGGGTACGTAATCGTAGCGCCCAGCTGGGCAAGCGTGGCAGTGTTGAGTTTCACAGGGATCACCAATAGTTGATCAGATAGCCGTGGCTCACCCGGCCTGCAGGGTGATTGACTATCCATTGGGTACGATAAAAAACCGCTGTGCCTGGTGAACCAGACACAGCGGGTGGCTTGCGCCAAACTGATTCCTAATCTGGTTGGCAAACAGGTTCCTTCCCTATTTGCCAGTCGCCCCGCTCTTTTCACCCTTCAGGGATGGGCGTACGTGCGTGTACGCGCTGGATTCTTTGGGGGTGAATAGACGGGGTTAGCATTGGGCCATCTTTTTAAATGGAAGGCCCAATGATGAAACATCCCTGTTTCATGTATTAACCCGGGTTAATACTGCCTGGTGGCAGCGCCTCAGGCCGCCTGGGCGGGAGTGCGCGGACGCGGGATGGTCTTGCCCGTGGCGTCGAACAGGTGCGCCTGGGTCAGGTCCGGTGCCAGGCCCGCATCCTGGCCGTAATCGCCGCTGAAGTCCCCCGGCGCCCGTACGGTGAGGCTTTCACCATTGGGCAGGTTGATGTAGCAGTAGGTGTCCGCACCCAGGTGCTCGGTCACATCCAGACGTACCTTGAACGGGCTGGCGTCCTTGTCGACCACCTCGATATGTTCCGGCCGGATGCCCAGGGTGATCTCGTCGCCGGCCTTCAGGCCGGTAGCCTGGTGCGGCAGCTGGTATTGCGGGCCGCAGTCCAGCACCACGCTGACGCCATCGTTGCCGGCAGTCTGGACGGTGCCCTTGAGGAAGGCCATTTTCGGCGTGCCGATGAAGCCGGCCACGAACTGGTTCACCGGGTGGTGGTAGAGCTCCAGCGGCGAGCCGACCTGTTCGACGCGACCGGCGTTCAGGACCACCACCTTGTCGGCCAGGGTCATGGCTTCGACCTGGTCGTGGGTGACGTAGATCATGGTGGCGTTGAGTTCCTTGTGCAGGCGCGCCAGTTCCAGGCGCATCAGCACGCGCAGCGCGGCATCGAGATTGGACAGCGGCTCGTCGAACAGGAACACCTTGGGGTTGCGCACGATGGCGCGGCCGATGGCGACACGCTGGCGCTGACCGCCGGACAGGGCCTTGGGCTTGCGTTCCAGCAGCGGGCCCAGTTCCAGTACCTTGGCGGCGTCTTCTACCTTGCGCTGCACTTCGTTCTTGTCGACGCCGGCCAGATCCAGTGCAAAGGACATGTTCTTGCGCACGCTCATGTGGGGGTACAGGGCGTAGGACTGGAACACCATGGCCAGGTCGCGCTTGGCCGGTGCCACGTCGGTGATCTCGCGCTCATCCAGGTGGATGCTGCCGCTGGTGACTTCTTCCAAGCCGGCGATCAGGCGCAGCAGGGTCGATTTGCCGCAGCCAGAGGGGCCGACGAAGACCACGAATTCGTGATCCTTGATGTCCAGGTCGATGCCCTTGATGATGTGGACGTCGTCAAAGCTTTTTTTCAGGTTGCGGATCGTCAGGTCAGACATGGAAAAATCCTCGTGTTTCTCGGCGCCGTCGGAGTCGTCACGGCGGCGCTGATCAGTCTGTTGTTGTTTTTAAACCTTCAATTAAACAGGCGTCCCTGCCTATTCAATTTTCGCCCTTGAAAACCGGGTGAAATTTTGCGAAATCCCTTGGTTTTAAAGGGCTCGCATTGACCTGCGGTCAATGGTGATGCCTCCATGCATCACGTGACCTGCGCGGTATTTTCATACCGGCTCTCTGTTTATTTCACGGCACCGAAGGACAGGCCGCGCACCAGCTGTTTCTGACTCAGCCAGCCGAAGATCAGGATCGGCGCACAGGCGAGGGTGGAGACCGCCGAGAGCTTGGCCCAGAACAGCCCTTCGGGACTGGAGTAGGACGCGACCAGGGCCGTGAGCGGCGCCGCCGACGAGGCGGTGAGGTTCAGTGACCAGAAGGCTTCGTTCCAGCTCAGTATCAGGGACAGCAGCACGGTGGAGGCCAGGCCGCCCTTGCTGATCGGCAGCAGCACGCGGTAGATTTCCTGCAGCGCGGTGGCGCCGTCCAGACGTGCCGCCTCGAGGATTTCCTTGGGGATTTCCTTGAAGTAGGTGTACACCATCCAGACCATGATCGGCAGGTTGATCAGGGTGTAGATCAGCACCAGGCCGGTTTTGGTATCCAGCAGGCCTGCGTCCTTGAACAGCAGGTAGATGGGCACCAGCACGCCGACCGGCGGCAGCATCTTGGTGGACAGCATCCACAGCAGCGTCGACTTGGTACGCTTGGTTTCGAAAAACGCCATGGAATAGGCCGCCGGCACCGCCAGCAGCATGCCCAGCAGGGTGGAGCCAAAGGACACCACCACCGAGTTCCAGGCGAAGTGGAAGTAGTCGCTGCGCTCATCGATTTCCAGGTAGTTCTCCAGCGTCGGCGTGAAGAACAGCTGCGGCGGCGTGGCGAAGGCATCGATTTCGGTCTTGAAGCTGGTCAGCAGCATCCAGAAAATCGGGAAGAAGATGGTCAGTGCGACCAGCCAGGCCAGGGCACCGAGCAATACCGTTTGTAACTGGCGGCCTTGTTTCAGGGTCAACATGCTCATAATCCCCTCCCTATGCTTTATCTGTAAGGTTCTTGCCGATCATCCGAATCAGGATGAAGGCGGCAACATTGGCGAGCAGTACCGCTACCAGGCCACCGGCCGAGGCCAGGCCCACATCGAATTGCAACAGCGCCTGGCTATAGATGAGGTAGGCCAGGTTGGTGGTCTCGTACCCCGGGCCACCGCCGGTGGTAGTGAAGATCTCGGCAAAGATCGACAGCAGGAAGATGGTCTCGATCATCACCACCACGGCAATCGGGCGCGCCAGGTGCGGCAGGGTGATGTGCCAGAAGATGGCGATCGGACCGGCACCGTCGAGGCGGGCGGCATCCTTCTGTTCCTGGTCCAGCGACTGCATGGCAGTCATCAGCAGCAGCACGGCGAAGGGCACCCACTGCCAGGACACGATCAGGATAATGGCCTCCATCGGGTAGGTGGAAAACCAGTCGATGGGCTCGGCGCCAAAGAAGCGCCACACCGCTGCAAAGACGCCGGATACCGGGTGCAGCAGCAGGTTCTTCCACACCAGCGCACTCACGGTGGGCATGATGAAGAACGGGGAAATCAGCAGGACGCGCACGATGCCACGGCCCCAGAAGGGGGTGTCCACCAGTACGGCAATCAGCGTACCGACAACGACGCTGATCAGCAGCACCGAACACACCAGCAGCAGGGTGTTCGTCATGCCGGCGGTAAAGCCTTCGTCGGTCAGAAAGAAGGTGAAGTTTTCCAGCCCGACGAACTCATTGTCGCCGGGGTACAGCAGGTTGTAGCGAATCAGGGAGAAATACAGGGTCATGGCCAGCGGAACGGCCATCCAGGCCAGCAGCACCAGCACCGACGGTGACACCATCGCCAGGCTGAGGCGGCTCTGTCGCTTGCGCTCTTCATGCACGGAGGTAGACGTCGCCGAGGCGTGCGTGGTCCCCTCGGCCGGCAGACTTGAGATGCTCATGGGCTTTGCTCTTCTTATGTTATTCAATAGATCGACACGTCCTGTGTCGGGCAGGTGGGCAGAGGAACTGCCCACCTGCGTTTCGCTAACCGTTGTTAGCCGAGTTTACTTATAGTAGCGGGCGCGCTTCATTTCACGTTCGGTGACGGACTGCGCGCTGGCGAGGGCCTCGTCCACGGTCATGCTGCCGGCCAGGGCGCCGGACACCAGCTTGCCGACCTGGGTGGCCACAGACTGGAACTCCGGAATGGCTGCGAACTGAATGCCGGTATAGGGCGACGGCTTCAGGGTCGAGTCATTCGGGTTGGCGCGGTCCATCGAGGCCAGGGTGGTCGCTGCGAAGGGAGCCGCCGCCATGTACTCGGCATTGGCATAGGTGGACGCACGGCTGCCCGGGGGCATGGCGGCGATACCGAACTTCTCGGCAACCAGCTGGCTGTATTCCTTGGAAGTCGCCCAGGTGGCAAAGGCGGTGGCAGCGTCCTTGGCATCGGAGCTGGCCGGAATTGCCAGACCCCAGGACCAGAGCCAGCCGGCACCCTTGGTGGTGACCTGCTGCGGGGCCAGGGCAAAGCCGACCGATTCGGCCACATTACTCTGGGACTTGTCCGTCACGAAGGCACCGGCCACGGTTGCATCGACCCACATGCCGCACTTGCCGGAGTTGAACAGCGCCAGGTTTTCGTTAAAACCGTTGGAGGAGGCGCCTGGAGGGCCATAGTTGCCCAGCAGATCAACGTAGAAGCTGACGGTGTTTTTCCACTCGCTGCCATTGAACTCGGGTTTCCACTCTTCATCAAACCAGCGTGCGCCAAAGGCATTGGACATGGTGCTGACCAGCGCCATGTTCTCGCCCCAGCCCGCCTTGCCGCGCAGGCAGATACCGTACTGGTCCTGCTCGGGCTTGTGCAGCGCCTTGGCGAAATCGCGCATCTGCTCCCAGCTCGGCTGTTCCGGCATGGCCAGCCCCGCGGCGTCGAACAGATCCTTGCGGTAATAGGTCATGGAGCTTTCGGAATAGAACGGCAGGCCGTAGAGGGTGCCCTCGGACGACAGACCATCGCGTACCGACGGGAAGATGTCTTCGGCATCGTAGTCCGCCGGCAGGTTGTCCATCGGAGCCAGCCAGCCCTTTTTGCCCCAAATCGGTGCTTCGTACATGCCAATGGTCATGACATCGAACTGACCACCGCCGGTGGCGATATCGGTGGTGAGGCGCTGACGCAGCACGTTCTCTTCCAGCACGACCCACTCCAGCTTGATATCCGGGTTCGCCGCCTCAAAGGCGCCGGACAGCTCCTGCATGCGGATCATGTCGCCGTTGTTGACGGTGCCGATGGTAACGGTGGTGCTGGCAAGGGCGCTGCCTGACACTGCGGCAATGGCAGTGGCAAGTACAGTGGAGGTAATCAGTGAGTTTTTCACGTTACGAGCCTCTTTTATCATTATGGTGTAGGTCGATATCCTGCACGTCCCAAGCTTAGTCGGCCCGGACGAATTGTCATCAGAACAACACCATTACACTGCGAACAGGGTCTAGGGTACAAATACCCTGTCGATTCAAATCTATACTTTTTTGTCATCAGGGTTGATTGGGATGTGCTGTGCATGCCAGTTTTTACTGGGCTACAGGGTTTTTTTTATGTGTTCGATACGAAGATCTCATCATAAAAGTACTTATTTTCTGCGCCGGAAATAGTTCGGGGGCAGCAGGGGGATCTGCCAGAGCGGCGCAATTCCAGGATGTGATTGCTGAGCGGCGCTGCAGCAGCCGCAACGGCGCCTCAGCCTAGCTAAAACTGATCTGAACCTTGATGTCGCCCGGCTCTGCGCGAGCGGCCCTTTCGAAGGCTTCGATACCCTGTGCAAACGGAAATACGCCGGAAATCATGGGCTTAATATCCAGCTTGCCGGAGCCGAGCAGCGCCAGCGCCCGGGGGAACTGGTTGGCATAGCGAAACACGGATTCGATTCTGATTTCCTTGGCCTGCATGGCCACGATATCCAGGGTCACAGGCTGCGGCGGCATGCCGACCAGTACGACACAGCCACCGGGGCAGGCCAGTTCAAACAGGTTCGCATAGGCCCTGCGGCTGCCGGAGGCCTCAAACACCAGCTGGGCACCCCAGCTGTCGGTCAGCTGTGCCACCCTTAGTGGCAGGTTTTCCTGGCTGACATTGACCGTCGTGATGCCCGCGTAGGTGGCGGCTATATCGAGCTTTTCCTGCACCAGGTCGGCGATGATCACGCGGCTGCAGCCGCCGGCCAGCGCGGCCAGGGCCGTAAGAATGCCGATGGTGCCCGCGCCAACGACCACGGCAACATCGCCAGGCCGAATGCGGGCCTTGTCAGCGGCCTGCATACCCGTGGCCAGGGGCTCGATCAACGCGCCTTCGGCGAAGCTGACGCTTTCGGGCAACTTAAAGGTGAAACTGGCCGGATGCACCACCTCTGGCATCAGGCAACCGTGCACCGGCGGCGTGGCCCAGAAACAGACCGCGGGGTCCAGGTTGTACTTGCCCTCCAGGGTTGCGCGGGACCTGAGATCCGGGATGCCGGGCTCCATGCAGACCCGGTCCCCCGGCTGCAGATGCGTGACCCTGTCGCCGGCGGCCATGACCACACCGGAGGCTTCGTGGCCCAGCACCATGGGTTCGCGCACCACAAAGGGGCCGATGGCGCCATGCTTGTAGTAGTGCACATCGCTGCCACAGACGCCGACATTGCGCACCGCAATCCGTACGTCGTCCGGGCCCAGTCGCTGCTCTATGGCGATATCCCGAATGGACAGTTTTCCTGCATGTTCCAAAATCAGTGCTTGCATGGGGCCCCCAGTGTTGTTCGGCACAGCGCCGCTTGTCCGGATATCCGGTGTGATCAGTCCATTAGAGGGCTTTTTGTCGTGCAGCAAAAATACGCTGCGGCCGGGGGGCTGTACTTTTTTGCCGCCGAGGGCCGTTATCACGGGATCCGCTGAAGAACGGCCTTTCTGTATTCGCTGGGGGTCATGCCCTTGATGTCGAGAAAGCGGCGATTGAAGTTGGCGATGTTGTTGTAGCCCACCTCGAAACAGATCGCGGTGATGGGTTCTTCGCTGTACGCCAGCAGTTCCGATGCCCGGCTGACGCGCAGCATGTTGACGAAATCCACGAAGCGGTGGCCTGAAGCGCGCTTGAAGCGTTTTGAAAACTGGGTCTGGCTGGTGTCCATATGGCGCGCGACCTCATCCAGCGGCAGCTCGCGCTCGTAATGTTGCAGGACGTAGTCGACGGCGCTGTTGAGCCAGTCCAGCTGCTTGCTGTCTGTCAGGGGGCGGTGCCAGGCACTGGACAGGGTGTGGCTTTGCGGGCAGCTGGTCAGCAGCTCCAGCAGGGTCAGAAAGCAGACCAGGCGCTTGAGCCCCCGCGCCTGGGCGATGGCGTCAAAGAGTGCGCAGGCCTGTGCAACGGTGTCCGGGTCGGTAAATTCCAGCCCACGCTGTGCCCGTGCAAGCAGTGGCGTGAACGCGTGCATTTCCGCAAATACGGTCTGCGCATCGTGCAGCAGGGCGCCGGGGAAATGAATCACCTGGTCACGCAGGGGCACGCTTGCGTCCGCCGCCAGGTTGCTGATCCAGTTATGGGGCAGGTCGGGGGCGACCAGTACCAGGGTGCCGGGTCGGAAGTTGCCGATGTAGTCGCCGACAAACATCCTTCCGCAGGTTGCACGCACCAGGTGCAGCTCGAATTCGCGGTGATGATGCCAGCGAATCAGCGGGCTGGGGACACCGTGCTGGGTATAGTGAATGGATTCACCGGCGTTGCGGTCGACCCATTCATAGTCTGGCAGGCGCTGCGGGTCTGTATGCATGGGCGGGTTCCTGAAGCCGTTGTTACTTTGCCTGTGGGCCGGGCATGCGCAGGCGTTGTGTCGGTGCCGGGGGGGGCTTGCGACTTCATATTGGAGGCCAGCTGCTACTGCCTGGCAAGTACTGGGTGACGGCACATTGATATTATTTTGCCCTCCCGGTGAACAGACCACGGCCTTTAACCGCGGTAGAGCAGGTCAGCCGAGGTACGACGGTATTCAGACGGTGTCATGCCCTTTACGGCATGGAAGCGGCGATTGAAGTTGGCGATATTGTTGAAGCCGGCGGAAAAACAGATATCGGTGATGGGCTCGTCGGTATAAGCGAGGCGTTCGCAGGCACGGTTGATACGCAGACCATTGACGAAGTCGATAAAACGCCGTCCGGTGGCCTTCTTGAAGAATTTGGAAAAGTAGCTCGGAGCCATGTCCAGCAAGCCGGCGACATCTTCCAGTGCCAGGTCCTGGTTGTAGTGCTCAACGATGTACTGCACCGCCTCGTTGACCTTTTCGAGGGTCTTTTTGTCGGCGATGGGAATGTAGTTGGTGGACGACAGTACCCGGTACTCCGGCGCCGAGGCGAGCAGCTCAAGCAGTGTCCAGAAACGGGTCAGGCGGCGGAAGCCGCGGGCGTCGGCCAGGTCTTCGAACAGGGTGTCCGCCTGGCGAATCACGGCGGGGTCCAGGAATTCAATACCGTATTGGGCGCGCTCCCAGAAAGGGGCCAGGGCTTGCATTTCCGGGAAGGTGGAGCTGCAGGTCTCGACGAGATCGTGGGAAAAGTTGATCACCCGATCCCGCAGCTCGACCGATTCGCCCTCTGGCAGCTGGCTGATCCAGTTGTGGGGCAGGTTGGGCCCCACCAGGATCAACTGGCTGGCATTGAAATTGCCGATGTAGTCACCCACGAAGACCTTGCCGCTGGTGGCCTTGATCAGGTGCAGCTCGTATTCCGAGTGATAGTGCCAGCGTACCAGCTCGCAGGGATAACCGTGTTGCAGATAGCGGATGGACTCGTCGCCCTGCTGGTCGACCCGCTCGAATTCTGGCTGAAGGCGTGCTTTGTCGGTCATGGTGTGTCGTTCTTGTTATGACAGTGACTGATTGCGGTACTGTCTTATATTTTGGCCCCAAGCGGCGGTCTGTACCACTGAATATTGTCAGGCGGCCGGGCACGCCCGTTGCCGGGGTGTTGCGCAGTGCCTATGCTCAGGGTAGGACATGTCCACAGCGCTATGGGTACAGGGTAGCAAGCGGGGGCGAACGTGAATCTGGGCGGAGTCAGGCAGGGGCTGTTGGTGGCGTTGCTCGGGGGCTGGCTGGCGGGCAGTGCCGTGGCCGAGGTATGGGTGCAGGTGGATACCCGGGCCCAGACGTTGCAGGTGCTGGACGGCGACAGGGTACTGGACAATTTTGGCCGTGTTGCCCTTGGCGTGGCCGGTGCCGGGCTGAAGTTGCGCCGGGGTGATGACAAGACCCCACTGGGCAGTTTTCGGGTCGGCTGGCTAAATCCCCGCAGTCGTTTCGGGCTCTTTATCGGGCTGGATTACCCGAACCGGGACTACGCCGAGGCCGCATTGCGGGACGGTCGCATTGATAGCCAGACCCACGGACGCATCGTTGCCGCCCTGGATGCCGGGCACACGCCGCCGCAGGATACGCCCCTGGGAGGGCAGATCGGCATTCATGGGCTCGGTGCCGGCAATCCCGAGGTACATGGTCTGTTCAACTGGACCAATGGCTGTGTTGCCCTGACCGATGCAGAGATGCGGCGCCTGGCCAAATGGATTGAGCCGGGCACGCGGGTGGAAATCCGCTAAGGCGGCTGCCAGTTTCAGACTGGATGATCCGATTCAAGGCAATGGCGTTGCGCACCCGTGGCCGAGCGCTCGCGCAGCGCTGGTCTATGCTGTGCTTACAACCCCAGTGGTTGCTACCCTTTCCCAGTGAATCAGGAGAGTTTCCCATGAGGACTCGCGATCTGTTGAGAGTGTCTGCGCTCGTCGCCTTTGCCGCCCTGTCTTTCGGTTGTGCCAGCTCGGGTGACATGCGCGCCATGCATCAGACCCATGAGCAGGATATGCAGCGTGCCCAGTCGACGGCAGACAGTGCCAAGGCGACCGCCGATGAAGCCCTGCGGGTGGCGAACGACGCCAAAGCCATGGCGGCCGAAGCCAATGCCCGCAGCATGGCGACGGAAGAGAAAATCAACCGCATGTTCCAGAAGTCCATGATGAAATAGTGGCTGCGAGCGCGTCAGCGACGTTGCAGCTTCACGGGGAAGGCGCGAAAACGCCCTCCCCGTTTTACGTTCAGGACGAACCGTATGCCGCGGGCGCAAGGATGCGCAAGAGCGGCGATGTTCAGGACGAACCGTTCCTGAAAACCGCATCCTGCGTTTCCAGGATTTCCACCCTCCTTGGCGATCCACAAAAAAGTGCTCCTGCATTTTTGTATTTCCGCCGTCCCTGGTGGTCCACAAAAAAGTGCTCCTGCATTTTTGTATTTCCACCGCCCCTGGCGGTCATGCCGCGGGCGCAGGGCAGTTTTTTGCTCCTGCAAAAACTGCATTTCCGCCGTCCCTGGCGGTCATGTGCACGACTGCATGGATCCGGGAGGTAGGGCGACGCAGGACGCCAAAGCCGAGCAGCGGTGATGTTCAGTACGAACGAAAGGTGATTGCTCCCGGCAGAGCCTGCATTTCCGCCCAGGCCTGGGCTCGGCAAGCCCGGCCTTAGTGGCTGATGCGCAGCGGAATGCCGTCCGATTGCTGCAGGGCCAGCTGTACGGCGGAGGGGTTTAGCTCGGTGCTCAGCTGCTCGGCGGTGGCGGCGATGTTCAGCAGGGTGAGCGCCTGTGGACTGGAACTGCCGTCTGACAGTTCATTCATGGCCGGATGGGCCTCAATGTACAGGCCGTCGAAGTGGCGGCCGACCTTGACCGGCTGATTGATGATGTACACCGGTGTTCCTACCTCCACCAGGCTGTACAGCCGTTCGATATCTTCCGGATACAGGCGCACACAGCCGTGGGTAACCTGCATGCCAATACCGTATTCCTTGTTGGTGCCGTGAATCAGATAACCCGGAATCCCCAGGCGCAGCGCAAAGCGGCCCAGCGGGTTGCCGGGGCCGCCCGGGACCATGTCGGGCAGGATATCGCCGTTCTGGGCATGTTCTGCCTTGATGGAGGCGGGCGGGTACCAGGGCGGATCGGCCTGCTTCTGAATCACGCGGGTTTTACCCAGTGGCGTTTTCCAGTCCATGCGTCCGACACTGACCGGGTGTGTGATCACCACCGGCGTTTCGCCCTGCCCAGGCTTGGGATAATAGTACAGCCGCATCTCCGGCACATTGAGCACGATGCCGTCCCGGGGCGCGTCAGGCAGAATCAGCAGGTTGGGCAGGATAACGTGGGTATCCTGCCCCGGCAGCCAGCGATCCACGCCGGGGTTGGCCCGCACGATTTCCTCGTAGCCCAGGTTGAACACCCGGGCGATGTCCAGCAGGGTGTCAGACTGGCGAGCGCGGGTGATGCGCACCTCGCCCACCAGGTCCTGGCCCGGCGGCGGCAGTGCAAAGGTTTCGGCGCTGACAGGCAGGCTGCTCAGCAGTACCGCAGCGGCACAGAAAAGCCGTCGCAGGCTTCGGAAGTGGGGTATCAGCAAGGCCATGGGCGGATCCGCAGGTCGTAACCAGTCGATGTCCACAGTATATGCCCTTGGCCCCCGGGCGTCACAGCGGCAAGGGAGTGGTCACCGCGTTACAACCGGCTGACCGCGATCATATTGCCGCCCTCGTGCGGCGTGCACTCCCTGAAAATGCGTGCCGAGCAGTGCTGGCAAACATCCGGGTTCAGCGCCGCGACGGACTCGCCCAGGGCGGCCTCCGGAGACTCATAGAACAGCTCCTCGCCAATACGTTCCAGGTAGCCATTGGCGCGCAGTTCGTCGATCACCGTGCCCTTGAGAGAGCTGAACATCAGTTTGCCACCGCGCTGCTGCAGACGCCGGGCTTCCTGAATCAGCATCTCGGCGCCGGCCACATCGATAAAGTTGATGCCCTTGCCGATGATCAGCAAACGGTTGGTATCACCGGTATTGCTCAGGGCCCGGATGCGTTGCTGGATATGATCGATAGCACCGAAAAACAGCGAGCCGTCGATACGGATGATCTTCAGCTGCGGGCACTGCTGCAGTGAATAACGCTGCGTGTTCTTGATCTGGCGGCGCGGGTGGTCGGGAATGGGTGCCACTTCCATGACCGTGGGGCGGGAGGTGCGGCGCAGATAGATCGCCAGTGACAGGAAAACACCGATATAGATAGCGAACTCCAGCTCCACGAAGAGCGTGGCCATAAAGGTAACGACCAGTACCAGGGCTTCGTTGCGACTGGACTTGATGATCTGGGCGATATGGTGGAAATCGATCAGGTTCCAGGCGATCAGCAGTATGGCGCCGGCCATGGCGGGCAGCGGCAGGTAGGCCGTCAGGCCCGGTACCAGCAGGATAATGGTTGCCAGAATGACCGCGGCAAAGATGGCGGCCATGGGGGTCTTGGCGCCGGCATCGTAGTTGGCACCGGAGCGTGTGAAGGAGCCTGAGCCGGCGTAGCACGAGAAAAAACTGCCGACGATATTCGACAGACCCTGGCCGATAAATTCCTGGTTGCCGTCGATCTGCTGCTGCGAACGGATACCGATGGCACGGGCAATGGAGACCGCTTCAATCAGTCCCAACAGGGCCACGGCAAAGGCGCCGGAGGTCAGTGACTGCAGCGTTGAGGCAGACAGGTCGGGCAGCGACAGTGGCGGCAGGGTACCGGGCAGGGCACCAACCAGGGCCACGCCCTGATCGGCGCCGTTGAGCAGCAGGCAGGCGATGCTACCCACGGCCATGCCGATCAGCAGATGGGGCCAGCGGCGGTTGAGCTTGCGCACCAGCAGTGCCGATACCAGTGTCAGCATGCCGATGATGAGTGACGTGGGGTTGGTTTCGCCGAGCTGGCTGCCCAGCTGTGACAGGCCTTCCACGAAAGACAGGCCACTGGGTATCGCGATACCCAGCAGGTGCTTGAGCTGGCTGGCGCCTATAAGAATGGCGGCACCGGCGGTAAAACTGATAACCACCGTATGGGAAATGAAGTTGACCAGGCTCCCCAGGCGCAGCAGGCCGAGGGCCAGCTGCATCAGGCCTGCCAGTAACGTAATGGTCAGCACGGCGCCGATGTACTGGGCCGGGTCGAGCTCGCCAATACCGCTGGCGACGCTCATGACGACGATGGAAATGGCTGCCGTGGGGCCGGAAATCAGGTGTGAAGATGAACCGAACAGAGCCGCAATAATCGGTGTGATGATGGCGGTATAGAGACCGAACTCCGGCGGCAGACCGGCGATAAAGGCATAGGCTACCCCCTGGGGCAGCACGATAACGGCACCGGTGATGCCGGCAATAAGATCATCGGTCAGGGTGCTTTTGTTGAGGTTGCGACCCCAGCTTAGGAAGGGGAATTTGAATGACAGCCAGGGCTTCATGATCTCTCCGCGAAAGGTCTCGAGCCGGCAGGGTAGAGGCTTTTTGACGTACTGAAAAACGAAAAATACTGGAAGTAACGAACAATAAAATCGAATATGGGATGAATTGCTCCAAAGGACAGTGCCCATGGATACCCTGTTGCTGAAAACGTTCCTGGAAGTCAGTCGCACCCGCAATTTCGGGCGGGCGTCGGAAAATCTTTGTGTGTCGGCCTCCACCGTCAGCGCCCGTATTCGCCAGCTGGAAGACCATCTGGGGCTGTCACTCTTTACCCGCCAGCATCATCGGATCGGCCTGACCCCGGCCGGAGAGCGCATGGAGCGTCATGCCCGCTTTATTCTCGGCGCCTGGGAGCGTGCCTTCGAAGACACGGCCCTGAGTGAGCGGCACAAGCGGCGGCTGGTGGTGGCCGGGGTGGCCAGTCTGTGGGACATCTTTGTGCAGGACTGGCTCAACGGTATCTACCGGGATTTTCCGAGCCTTGGGCTGCGAGCCGAGGAAAGCACGCCACTGCGGGTCGTGGAGAAGCTGGAGCAGGGCATGATCGATGTGGGCTTCATGTACGAGCCGCCGCGCATCCAGAATGTGGCCGTGCAGGAAGTCGCCAACGTGGCTCTGTCACTGGTGTCCAGCCGGGCAGGGCAGTCGGTGGACGCCGCGATCGGCGAGGGCTATATCCGGGTAGAGTGGGGGACGACTTTTGCGAGCCTGCACGAAAGCCACTTCCCCCAGCGGCTGCTTGCCCGGGGGCGGGTGAACAGTGGGCGGCTGGCGCTCAACCTGATTCAGCAATGCGGCGGGGCAGCCTATCTGCCCCAGGGCATAGTGCAGCCATTGCTGGAAACGGGGCAGTTGCACAGGGTTGCGGATGCACCTGTGATCAAAATGAAGGCCTACGCAGCCTACGGCCTGCACGGTGAGCATCACCAGCTCGTGACAGACCTGCTTGATCGTTTAAAAGGTTAGGGCTCAGGCCTCTGTGGCTACCAGGACTTCAAGTTCGCTGATCCAGCCCTGGGTATCGACGGCGAGATAACCGGTGATTTCCAGCGTCCGGTCTTCCAGCACATCCTGCCCGGGGTGCGCCTGCTGCCAGGCCGCAATCACCCTGTCACGGTGGCGCAGCAGGGCCGCGATCTGCGGTCGGTACAGGCGCATGAACTGGGTCAGCCACTGGTTGACGGCCAGGTTGGGCCGGGCGTGGTCCACGGCAAAGGCATCCAGCAGGCGGATGCTGTCCTCGGCACTGTACCAGGTCTGGTCGGTGACCCAGCGGTTAGTGGCGAAAAGGCCCGCCGGGAGTCCCCAGCTGTCCATGGAAATGCAGATCAGGTGTGCCAGCTCGTCGTCGCCTTCGGGCCAGGGTTCGGTGTGGGCGAAACCGGCGGACGGCCGCATGTCCGCCGGCATCACCGGGCGGCGTACGAAGGTGTGAAAGTGACCGTGCTCACCGTCTTCGCGGTGGGCGTGGTAGTAGTACTGGCAATGACTCTGGTCATCGAATACATCGCCCTCGGGAAAGTGGTTCATCTCATAAAAGGTGCCCTGGCCTTTCAGGATCTCGGCTACCACGTTGGTGCCGCCACGGCTTAGGGCCTGCAGCGCCTGTCGCTGTCGGCCGGCGGCATCCAGCAGGGCGGCACGCTCAGCGGCATCAAGTGTTGCAGCAGCTTCCGGAGGCTGCAGTGGTACCTGGGGTAATGCGGACCAGTCGGATGACATTGAAACTTCCTGTGCAGCGAGTGGAACACTGAATATTAGCGGACCGGGCAGCTAAACACGCTGCCTGATCCGCGTTGCCCCTGAACGAGCTTAGATCCTGGCTTTGGCAGCGCAGGGGTTCTTTGCCGCGCAGGGATTGGCTGCACAGGGATTTTTCGCGGCGCAGGGGTTAGCTGCACAGGGATTCTTTGCCGCGCACGGGTTAGCCGCGCAGGGTTTTTTCACCGCACAGGGATTCGCTGCGCATGGGTTGGCGGCACAGGGGTTTGCCGCCGCGGGCTTGAAGCCCTTTTGTACAGCGGAGGTGTAGGCGACCAGGGCGGCCAGTTCCTCGCTATCCCAGGCCAGCGGCTGGGTGGCCATGGGCTGTACCATGCAGAGCTGGATCATTTCATCGAGCTGGATGGTCTTCATGCCATAAAGATTGTCCGCCATGGCGACCCGGTGCGGGAACGCATCGGCGAAGCTCGCCTGAAAAGCGGCATTGCCATTGTGGCAGGTCCCGCAGGACATGCCGTTGCTGCTCAGGCTGGTGTCCTGGTACAACTCGGCACCACGCTCGATCAGGGCGATCTGATCACCCTGGTAGGGGCGGTAATCAGCCGGGCGCTGGATCTGTTTGGCGGCACAGGGGTTCTTAGCCGCACAAGGATTAGCTGCGCAGGGATTGGCTGCGCAGGGGTTGGCCGCACAAGGGTTTTTGGTAGCGCAGGGATTCTTGGCTGCACAGGGGGTTGCTGCACAGGGGTTCTTCACAGCGCAGGGATTTTTAGCTGCACAGGGGTTGGCAGTGCACGGGTTCTTGGCGGCGCAGGGATTTTTCAGCGCGCACGGATTCGTGGCTGCACAGGGGTTCGTCTGTTCCTTGACGGCACAGGGGTTGGCGGAGCAGGCGTGATGTGCCGCCTGGGCAAGGGGTGCTGCTGTGAGCAGCGTCGCCAGCAGGCCGGAAGAAACATATGCCATGGGCCGGTGCTGACGTGCAATGGCGGCGCTCAGCGCGCGCATGTGGAATATTGTTTTCATTATTGTCTCCTCGGGCACGGGGCCGCTACGTTTACTTGGTGGCGCAGGGGTTCTTGGCGGCACAGGGATTGGCGGCGCAGGGGTTTTTCGCGGCGCAGGGATTCGCGGTCGCGCAGGGGTTAGCCGCAGCGCAGGGGTTCTTTGCAGCACAGGGGTTAGCCGCGCACGGGTTGGCAGCACAGGGCTTTTTCAGCGCGCAGGGGTTCTTCGCGGCACAGGGATTGGTCTGGCTCTTGGCTGCACAGGGATTGGCCGCGCAGGATGCCTGGGCAAGCGGGGCTGTACTCAGTACGGCGGCGAGCAGGGCGGATGAGACGTAAACCATGGCTTTTTTCTGCGGTGTCACGGCCTGGGCCAGCGCGCTAACACGGAATGAGTTTTTCATTATTTTCTCCTGTATCCGCCGGGTGTGCTGCGCGCTGGGCCTGAAGGGGAGACAGTCACAACGAGCAAGCAACACGCACGGATACGGTTTGGCTTAAGGGAAATGGCGGCTCCAGCGGCCCGCCAGGTTGTTCGCAGGGCCTGGAAGTTGCGCCCGTTGCGAAGCTGGAATTCACCTTAGTCGCCGAAACTGAATTGCATCTGAAAGTGAGTGAAAGTAATCCAGCTTGCCCAGGGCGGGTGCTGGATGCCGTGTCGCAGAAGGGGGGCAAAGTTGCCCGCCAGAAAACCAAAAAACCGGGCGCCGGAGCTGCGGGCGCCCGGGGTTTAAAGGGACTAGCGGACAGGGACGGGTTGAGGGCTGTCGGTCGGATTCAGCGCCTCCAGTTGCTGTATAAGGGCATCGAAACGTGGCCCGCCGATGCCGATGCAGACCAGCTGGTTGCCTGCCGCGGTGGGCCTGGCCGGCAGCCAGCTGGTGCGGCTGCCGCTGAGTTGAAAGACCTGGGGGCGGGCGTGATCGCCGCGTGCCAGTATGCCCTTGGCGCGCAGCACCACGTCGGCGTATTGCTGCAGCAGTGCTTCGAGCTGAATGGCATCAACGGGGCCGGCATAGTTCAGGCTGGCCGAGCGCCAGGCGTGCCCGGCTGCGGATGTCGGTGCGCGGGAGGCAACCCGGTTTGCCGCTGCCAGTACGGGTGCTGTCGCTGTCGGGTCCAGTGCGGTGCTCGCCCTGTCGTCCGGCGTGGACGCTTGATCGCCCTCAAGACAGAGCCTTGCGCCCGGGTTGAGTACCCGCAGTGCCGCCAGCTGACCTGCCCGACGGGAGCTGTCGGTGGCCATGCGATTGACGTGCAGCTGGTCTGCGGTTCTGATCTGGGCACGCCAGACAGTACCGGTGTAGCGGCTGCTGGCGTGGGCGTCGATCTGGCTGGCATCGACCAGGCACACCACTGCTGCGAGGCTGAGCTGGCGTGAAACCCGGGCGATATCGGCAATGCGGGCCGGTTCCGCGACACCGCTGGCCTCGATATAGAGGGCGCTGGGGCGCGGCTCCATGCGCATGGCCTGGGCCAGCTGCTCGGCCAGGGTGCCGCCGAGGGTGCAGCAGATGCAGCCATTGGCCAGGCGCAGAATGCGCTCGTCCTGGTATTCGATCAGTTGGGCATCGATATTGATCGCGCCAAAGTCGTTTACCAGAATCAGGCTGTTGCGGGGCAGGCCGGCGCGAATCTGCCGGTTGAGCCAGCTGGTCTTGCCGGCCCCCAGGAAACCACTGATGACGGTCAGGGGAACCTTTTCAGCGATTGGCATGCACCTGGCCCCCCAGCACCGTGGCCAGCACCGGAATATCCCGCAACTGGTCCGGTTCAACGGCATAGGGATCCTGTCCGAGTACCGCCATATCGGCGTACTTGCCGACTTCAAGGCTGCCCACCCGGTCATCCAGTCGTAGCGTATAGGCGGCGCCCAGCGTAATCATCTCCAGCGCCTCGGCCACGCTGACCCTTTCGTGTTCGCCCAGCACCTGGCCGGATGCGCTCTGGCGCATGACGGCGCACCAGGCGGTGAACAGCGGCCCCAGTGGCGTGACCGGCGCGTCGCTATGGATGGCGGTCACTATGCCCTGGCGCCGTGCCGACGCCAGGGGCTCGAGGCGACGGCTGCGCTCGAAACCGAGGGTACGTTCGCGGTGAATATCACCCCAGTAGTACAGGTGATTGGCAAACATGTTGAGGCACAGGCCGAGCTTGGCGGTGCGGCGCAGCTGGGCATGGTCGATGACCTGGCAGTGTTGCAGCGTGTGACGGTGGTCGGCGCGGGGCCAAAGCTCCAGCGCCGTTTCCACCGCATCCAGCATCAGCTCCACGGCCTCGTCGCCGTTGGTATGGATATGCAGCTGCAGCCCGGCCTGATGATAGACCTGCACCATGTGCTGCAACGCATCGGGCGGGGCGTTCCAGATGCCATTGCCATGGCCATCGTGGTAGAAGGGCCATTTCATGCGGGCCGTGTAACCCTGGATGGAGCCGTCGGTCATCATCTTGACCAGCCCGAAGTGCAGCTTGTCATTACCCAGTTCCAGGCACTGCCGCAGCCGTTCGACACCTTGCTCCGGCGTCCAGGACAGGGCGCTCAGCGCCGGCACCAGCCGCGCGGGGAACCCTTGCTCGGCGGTAACCTGGCGCAGCGTGGCGATGCCCTCGTCGGTAAGCGGGTTATACAGATCGGTAATGGTGGTCACGCCGGCATTGCGGGCCACCTGGCCGTAGCGGCGCAGGGTTTCGGGGGCCGATACCGATTCGAACAGGTTGGTACCCAGGGTTTCAAAGATGGCATGCATGGCAGCCATCTCCTGCAGTTCGCCATTGGGCCGGCCGCCGCTGTCGAGCATGATGCCCTCGACACCGGCGTGCTGATCCAGGCGTGACAGCTGCAGCATCCGGCTGTTGACCGTCATCACATGCAGATTGGCGTGCATGACGACCACCGGACGATTATCCACAGCGGCATCGAGCTGACGTCGATCGATGCGGCTGCCCTCGAAATACACCGGATCGAAGCCCCAGGCGATCAGCGGCGTATCGGCGGGCAATTTTGCAGCGGCCTGGCGCAGGCACTGCTGCATGGCCTCGATGCTGCTGGCGCCTTCCCAGCACCGGCCATCGGGGTCGGTGCGGGGAAAATAGCCCAGGTACAGATAGTTCCACATGGCACCTTCCAGCGCGTGGCTGTGTCCCTCGACGAAACCCGGCAGGATAAAGTTATCGGCGAAACGCTCATCCAGGCTATATGGTCCCAGTTCCTGCATGGACTCCAGCGGCCCCACCGCCAGCACGCGGCCATCGCGTACCGCGATATGGGTGGCCTCTGGCTGCGACGGGTTCATGGTGATGATGCGCCTGGCAGCGAACACGGTAATGGACATTTAACAGGGCTCCTTGATCGGGTTTACAGGCGCCTGGCCAGCTTCGGGGCGGCGTTTCATCAGCAATGGCACAGAGGCAAGGAAGAGCAGCGCATTGCCGCCAAAGATCATCAGGTAAGTCCAGCCACCGAGGGAGGGTACCAGCGGGGCGAAGACGAACAGGATATGAAAGTTGGTAATGACAATCGCCAGGTTGAAGAACGCCAGCTCCTTGGGGACCGAGGTGCTGAAGTTGGCATCCATCATGCGCAACAGCAGCAGGCCGGTACCAGTGGATCCGCAGCAGCAGCCGAAGGCTGTGATAGCCCGCTCCCGGCCAAGAGTGCCGCTGAGGCGAGCGAGGAACAGGCAGCCGATCAGGGTGGCCAGAGTCACGGCGGCGGTCACCAGCAGGATGGGGGTCAGCAGGGCGTAAAGCACGGCAAATTTGATGCTCATCAGGGTGCCGACCACCATGAAATCCACCGAGGAGCCGGTAATGCGCTTGAAGGTTTCGTCATCGACCCGGTGTGACAGACCCAGGCGGTCTATGGTCAGGCGCAGCAGTACGCAGACCGCCAGCCCGTGACAGAAAAACAGGTTGTAGCTGAACAGTACCGACAAGTTGATGCCGCCGGGCTGGAAGTCCGCCACGACCGGCTGCATGGCGCCAAGCCAGATGTAGGTCAGCACGTACGCCAGGGCCAGCAGCCCCAAATGGTAGGCCAGGGAGTCGAGGTTGGCCGGGTGCGAAATCATGTGCCCGCTGACGGGTTTCTGTTCATCAGAGTAAAAACCGGACTTGAAGTCGTCGCCCATATTCGAGGCCTTGTTGGCGTTCAGGCCGCGCCGGATAAAGTTCTTCGCCATCGGCACGCCGACCAGGAAGGCCACCAGAAAACCGAGGGAGGCGTAGATCAGGCCTACCTGGGCGGCGTTTTCAATGCCGTAATCCTTCTCCCAGATGCCCCCGTAGGTCAGCGCCTGGCCCGGACCCTGGGTAAAGCCGTGGGTGATAATGGCGCCGAGCCATTCGCTCACACTCGCGCCGGTCAGGGCGTCGTAGGCCGCGATGACTGCATAGCCGATCACGCCCTGCAGCCCCAGGCTGATGGTCCAGATCAGGGTGAGCCAGAGGCCACCGCGCACTATGCTGCCGCCGGACAGGGACGTATCCTTGCTGTTGCCCGTGAGGCACAGGGACATGAAGCTCAGTGTGAAAAAGTGGAAGGTCAGGGCCGTGAAATCCGTGGCCTCGAAACCGGGTATCAGCCCCAGTGAGAGCAGCGTGAACCCCAGCAGGCCGCCGATGATGCTGGCCGGAACCAGTGAGTTGCGCAGCAAACTGATACGGTTGCGCAGCAGGCTGCCGCACAGCAGCATGCTGGCAAGAAGCGCAAAGGCAATAACGCCGTGAAAGGTACTTCCCATGATGAACCTCGTCTGTTTGGTTTTTGCTGTTTTTATTGTTGAAACGAATCAGCGCAGTATCTGTTGGCAATGGGAGCGGGCTTGAGCCCTGACTTTATGACCTCCGATAGTTGAAAGGATCGCCGGCATCGACGCAGAGGCGCCGTATGCAGACAGACGTTCAAGGTAGAGGATCGAATGTGACTTGTATAATATCGAATAGCTAACAATTGATACTTTAAGGGCATCACTATGCGAATCGATTTGCGTCATTTGCGCGCCTTTGAAGCGGTGGCCGAGGAGCTGCACTTTCGCCGCGCTGCCGAGCGGCTCAACCTGGCCCAGCCGGCCCTGAGTCGCACCATTGTGCAGCTGGAAGACGTCATCGGTGAGGTGTTGCTGCTGCGCACCAATCGCCGGGTCGAGCTCACCGAGGCCGGACGCGTTTTTCTGGCCGAGACCAAGGCCATATTTGTGCGTCTGGACAGTGCCGTGCAGCAGGCCCGCAAGGCTGCCGCCGGGCATATCGGCCAGCTGCGCATTGGCTACACCGATTTCGCCGTGTCGGGCCAGCTTCCTAGCATTCTGGACGGTTTTCACCGCTGCTATCCCGACATCAGTACCGAGCTGATATACGGTTCTACCCAGCAGCAGCTGGATAAGCTCAAGGAAGGGGCTATCGACTTCGCCTTCGTGACGGGACCGCTGCTGGAGCCGGATCTCGACCGTACCGTCGTGCAGCGGGACCGCTACGTTGCGGTGCTGCCAAAGCACCACCCCCTGGCTGAGCAGCCAGAGGTGGAATTGGCCGACCTGGCGCGGGAGCCCTTTGTATTGGGGAGCATGAGCGGTTGGTCCCATTACCGGCGCCAGCTTGATGCGCTCTGTATCCAGGCAGGGTTTCTGCCCAGTGTGGCTCAGGAGGCGTATAACAGCGAGGGTGTGTTCGGCTTTGTGGCCGCCAATATCGGCGTGACCGTACACCTGCAAAGCGCCGGAAGCTTCAACCGCCAGGGGGTGGTGTTGCGTCCGCTGAAGGGAGTGACGGCCCGGGTGTGCACCGAAGCGGCCTGGCTGAAAGCTGAGGTGGCGCCGGTACAGCAGAAGTTTGTCGACTTCCTGCGCGCCTGGGTGCCGCCGGACTGACAGGCCCCGTTTCGGGCTGAAGCCTTACCGAGTGGTCTGATATTAAACGAAAAAATCATAGTATTAAAAAAATCGATACTACCCTATTGCTGGCCTTTAACCTGTGTAGGTGTCGCGGTATCGGCGGGCTAGAGTGGCTGGCGTACCCGTTTTGCCGGGCTGGCCTGCGGGCCTTCCTGAGCGACTCAAACAATAACAACAGGCCGACCCGGGTTCCGGGATCGCAGAGGGTTTTTTCGATGACAGAGATGACGACCACCTCGGTGGGATACGAGTCCGTTTCCAGCGACTACCTCGACAAGCGCCAGCTCAAAAAGGGCGCCGCCGGCTGGATTTTGCTGGCGAGCCTTGGGGTGTCTTACGTGATTTCCGGCGACTTTGCCGGCTGGAACTTTGGCCTGGGGCAGGGCGGCTTTGGCGGCATGCTGATTGCCACGGTGCTGATGGCGCTGATGTACAGCTGCAAGGTGCTGAGCCTGGCCGAGCTGTCGGCCTCCCTGCCTACTGCCGGTGGCGGCTACAGCTTTGCCCGCCGGGCCCTGGGCCCCTGGGGGGGCTACCTGACCGGTACCGCCATTCTGCTCGAGTACGCCATTGCGCCGGCCGCTATCGCGATCTTTATCGGTGGCTACGTCAATGAGCTGTTCGGGCTCGATGGTCCGCTGGTCTATGCGGCCTTCTACGCGGTTTTTATCGGCATTCACCTGTGGGGTGCCGGGGAGGCACTGAAGATCATGATGGTGATCACCGGGCTCGCGGTGGCTGCCATCCTGGTGTTTATCGTCGGCACCCTGCCGTACTTCAGTGTTGATAACCTGTTCGATGTCAGCATTAACACGGCCGCCGCCGGTGCCAGCAGCTTTTTACCCGAAGGCTATATCGGCATCTGGGCGGCGCTGCCCTTTGCCATGTGGCTGTTCCTGGCGGTCGAGGGCGTACCGCTGGCGGCGGAAGAATGCAAGAACCCGGCGAGGGACATGCCCCGCGGCATCATCACCGCCATGGCCGTGCTGCTGGTGTTCGGTATCCTGGTACTGTTTCTGGCGCCCGGTGTGGCCGGCGCCGATCTGATGAAGGATCACGGCGCCCCGCTGGTGGGCGCGCTGCAGGCAGTTTACGGTGAGGACTCAAGCGCAGCGACCTTCGTCAACCTGGTGGGGCTGTTCGGCCTGATCGCATCCTTCTTTTCCATTATCTATGCTTATTCACGCCAGGTGTTTGCCCTGTCCCGAGCCGGCTACCTGCCACGCTGGCTGTCGGTAACCGGCAGCAACAAGGTGCCCACCCTGGCGCTTGTCGTTCCGGGCCTGATCGGCTTCGGACTGTCCCTGACCGGCGAGGGGGACCTGATGATTACCATGGCGGTGTTCGGCGCAACCATTTCCTATGCCCTGATGACCCTGTCCCACATGATTCTGCGCCGCAAGGAGCCTGAGCTGGAACGCCCCTATAAAACGCCGGGCGGTTCCCTGACCTCCGGCATCGCCTTTGTACTGTCCATCGCGGCCTTTGCCTCCACCTTTCTGGTGAGCACCGAAGCGGCCATCTGGAGTGGTGTCTTCTATGCGGTCATGGTGGCCTACTTTGCCTTCTACAGTCGCCATCGCCTCGTCGCCCGGGCACCGGAGGAGGAGTTCGAAGCCATCGCCCGGGCCGAATCCGAGCTGAGCTAAGCAGAGCCTTTGCGCAGGCCGACAGGCCTGCGGACATGACAATAAGAACGGCAGGCTGAGGCGCTCAGCCTGCCCCGAGGATATCCAAGATGATGAATCCCAGAGATGTAAAAACGGTTGCCGATGCCAAACGGATCGTGGAAGAACGCGGCCTGCGTGACGTCAAGGTGGGGCTCTATGATGTCGATGGCATCATGCGCGGCAAGTACATGTGCAAGGAGAAGTTTTTCAGTGCGCTGGAAAGCGGTTTTGCCTTCTGTGACGTGGTGCTGGGCTGGGATTCCAATGATCAGCTGTATGAAAACGTCGGCGTCAAATACACCGGCTGGCACACCGCCTATCCGGATGCACCGGTGCGGGTCCTGCCCCATACCTGCCGTGACCTGCCGTTCGAGAAGGACATGCTGCTGTTTATCTGCGAATTCGATGCGCCAGCCGATACCGTCTGCCCGCGCAACCTGTTGCAGCGCGTGCTCAAGCGCGCCGACCGGATGGGCTTTGAGCCGTACGCGGCCTTCGAGTACGAATTCTTCCTGTTCAACGAGACGCCGGACTCGATTCGCGAGAAGGGCTATCGTGACCTGAAACCCATCACCCCGGGCTTCCATGGCTATTCGATGCTGCGCAACTCCGTGCACGCCGAGCTGTACCATGATCTGCTCGAATTCTCGCGCCAGATGGATTTCCCCATCGAGGGCCTGCATACCGAAACCGGCCCCGGTGTGCTGGAGGCCGCCCTGGTGGTGGATAACGCCTCGGATGCGGCCGACAAGGCCGCGCTGTTCAAGACCTTCACCAAGGTGTGGGCACAGCGCAACAACATGATGGCCACCTTCATGGCCAAGTGGTCCAACGACTATCCGGGGCAATCCGGACATATCCACATGTCGCTCAGGCACAAGGACGGTTCCGGCTCGGTGTTCCATGACCCCACGCAGCCGCACAACATGAGCCGGCAGCAGCGCCACTTCATCGGCGGGCAGCAGAAGCTGATGCCGCAACTGCTGGCCATGATGGCCCAGACGGTGAACGCCTATTCTCGCCTGATTCCGGGCTTCTGGGCGCCCACGGATGCGACCTGGGCGGTGGAAAACCGTACCACTGCGCTGCGGGTCATTCCGGGATCAGAGAAGTCCCAGCGGGTCGAGTTTCGCCTGGGCTCCGCCGATGCCAACCCCTATATCGCCCTGGCGGCGGCACTGGGCGCGGGCCTGTGGGGCATTGAGAACGCGGTTGAACCCGAGGAGGCCGTGCAGGGCAATGCCTACAGTCAGCCGCATCCGCAGAGCCTGGCGCTGCCGCTCTCCCTGCACGAGGCCGCCGTGGCACTGCGGGATTGCGAAGCGGCCAAGGAGCTGTTCGGCGAGGCCTTTGTCGAGCATTACGCCGCCACCCGGGTATGGGAGTGCCAGGAATACCGCAAGCATGTGAGCGACTGGGAGCTGCAGCGCTACTTCGAAATTATCTGAGCCCGGCAGCAGCCGATGATCCGCCCGTCGCGACGGGTACCTGAATTGAGACGAGTACAGACATGAGCAAACAGCTGAAACCCCTGTCCCCGATTGACGGTTCCGAATACGTGGTGCGCGATTACGCCACGGCCGGCGAGATAGACGCCTGCCTGGCCCGGGCCGCCTCGGCCCAGCAGTCCTGGAAGCGCACATCGCTGCAGGAGCGCATGGCGCTGTGCAGCCGCATGGTGGATGCCTTTGTCGCCCGCAAGGACGAAATCGCACTGGAACTGTGCTGGCAAATGGGCCGGCCTATCCGCTATGCCGCCGGCGAGGTGGGCGGGCTGGAAGAGCGCGCCCGCTACATGATCGCCGCCGCCACCGAGGCACTGCAGCCGATTCAACTAGCGGAAAAATCGGGCTTCAGCCGTTATATCACCCGTGAAGCCGTGGGCACGGTGTTCGTGATTGCGCCCTGGAACTTCCCCTACATGACGGCGGTGAATGCCATCATTCCGGCGATCCTGGCCGGTAACAGCGTGATTCTGAAACACTCCGCCCAGACGCCGCTCTGCGCCGAACGCTTCGCCGAAGCCTTTGCCGCCGCCGGTTTGCCAGAGGGCGTGTTCCAGTACCTGCACCTGGCCCATGCCGACACCCAGGGCCTGATCCAGGATGAACGCATTCACCATGTCTGCTTTACCGGTTCGGTGCCGGGCGGGACCATGGTGGAAAAAGCCGCAGCAGGACGCTTTATCGGCGTGGGGCTGGAACTCGGCGGCAAGGATCCGGCCTATGTGCGGGCCGATGCGGATCTTGCCTATGCGGTGGAAACCACCGTCGATGGCGCCTTTTTCAACTCCGGCCAGTCCTGCTGCGGCATCGAGCGCATCTATGTGCACGAGTCTGTCTATGACCGCTTTGTCGAGCAGGCGGTGGTGCTGGTGAAACAATACCGGCTGGGCCGTTCCGATGATCCCGACACTACTCTGGGGCCGGTGGTGCGCGCCAGCGCCGCCGACTTTATCCGCGGCCAGGTGAGCGAGGCCGTTGCCGCCGGCGCCATCGCCCATATCAACCCGGCCGATTTTCCGCTGGATGCCCCTGGCAGTGCCTACCTGGCGCCCCAGGTGCTGACCCAGGTGCACCACGGTATGCGGGTCATGACGGAAGAAACCTTTGGCCCGGTGGTGGCCATTCAGAAGGTCAGCTCGGATGACGAAGCCGTGGCGCTGATGAACGACTCCGAGTTTGGCCTCACCGCTTCGGTCTTCACCCGGGATATCGATGCCGGCGTGGCCATCGGCGAGCAACTGGACACCGGTACCTTCTTTATCAACCGCTGCGATTATCTGGACCCGGCCCTGGCCTGGACCGGTGTAAAGAACTCCGGTCGCGGCTGTACCCTGTCGAGCGTCGGTTTTGAGCAGCTGACAAGGCCCAAGTCGTTTCATCTGAAGACCCGCATCTGAGCGCCCAACCGATTCCGGTGACCGGCCTCTGGCCGGTGACCTCAAGCAGAGAACATGAACATGAGCTATGAAAACCTGAACGCTAACTGGAACTACCCCAACAGCATTCGCGCCGGTGCCGGTCGCATCAGTGAACTGGCCGACAGCTGCAGGGCGCTGGGCATGCAGGCGCCGCTGCTGATCACCGACCCCGGTCTTGCGGCATTGCCGATGCTGGCCGAGGCCCAGGCGCAGTGCCGGGCTGCCGGGCTGCGCATCGGCCTGTTCAGCGATATCAAGGGCAACCCCACCGGCAGGAACGTCGAGGATGGCCTGGCGGCCTACCGGGCCGGCGAGCACGATGGCGTTATCGCCTTTGGCGGCGGCTCTGCGCTGGATGCGGCCAAGGCGGTGGCACTGATGGCCGGCCAGACGCTGGAACTGTGGGATTTCGAGGATGTGGGCGACAACTGGACCCGCGTTGATGCCGAGGGCGTGGCGCCGATCGTGGCGGTGCCCACGACCGCCGGCACTGGCTCGGAAGTCGGCCGCGCCTCGGTGATTACCGACGATGCGCAGCACATCAAAAAAATCATCTTTCACCCCAGGATGTTGCCGGGCATCGTGATTCTGGACCCGGCCCTGACCGTTGGCCTGCCGCCGAAGGTCACCGCCGCCACCGGCATGGATGCGCTGTCCCACAACCTCGAAGCGCTCTGCTCGCCGTTCTGGCACCCCATGGCCGAGGGCATCGCCATCGAAGGCATTCGTCTGGTGCGTGAATACCTGCCACGGGCCGTGGCTGACGGCACGGACCTGGAGGCGCGCATGCAGATGATAGTGGCGTCATCCATGGGGGCCACGGCCTTTCAGAAAGGTCTCGGGGGCATGCATGCGCTGGCCCATCCGCTGGGGGCGCTGTTCGATGCCCACCATGGCCTGCTCAATGCCATCCTGATGCCCTACGTGCTCAAGGCAAACCGCGAAGTGGTGAGGGAGCGAATCGAGCGCGCCGCCCGCTATATCGGCCTGGCCGATGCGAGCTTCGATGGCTTTCTTGACTGGGTACTGCAACTGCGTGCAGAAGTCGGCATTCCCCACAGCCTGGGCGAGATCGGCATCGACGAGAGCCAGCTTGAGAAAATCGGCCGCATGGCCACCGAGGACCCGTCCGCCGGCGGCAATCCGGTCCGTTTCAGCGCCGGGCAGTACAGTGCGCTCTGCGGTCGTGCCATTCGAGGCGAGCTCTGACTAGCCCGCTGCCGGCGCGCCCAAGCCAGCTATTAACCCGGGTCAATAGATGAAGCAGGGAGGCTTTATCATTGACTGCAGGCCAGTGCGAGCGCCATCTCTTCACCCGGGAGAATTCAGCACGTCGGCGCACCTGCGCTCATTCTTTCAGGCTAAAGAGTTATGGCGTGACGGACAAATAGGGAGGGAACCTATTTGTACAGATTAAATAAACAGGAGAGCGCGATGAAAATTGGCATTCTGCAGTGCGACGACGTGCAGGAGCAGCTGCAGCCGGCGTTCGGCAACTATCCACAGATGTTCCGTGACCTGATGCTGCAGGTCGACCCGCAGCTGGAGTTTGCGGTTTACGATGTGCGGCTCGGCGAACTGCCGGCCGATATCGATGAGTGTGATGCCTATATCACCTCCGGCAGTCGTCACGGCGTGCTGGACGGCCTGGCCTGGGTGGACGAACTGGCAGGCTTTATCCGTCGTCTCGATGCCGGCAAGAAAAAATTTGCCGGTGTCTGCTTTGGTCATCAGCTGCTGGCACGGGCGCTGGGCGGTGAGGTCGAACAGTCGGCACGGGGCTGGGGTGTCGGGGTGTCCTTCAACCAGATCGATCACCGCAAGCCCTGGATGGAGCCGTTCAAGCCGGGTATCGACCTGGTGGTCAGCCACCAGGATCAGGTTAGTCGATTGCCGCAGGGGTTCGAGGTGCTGGCCAGCAGTGCCTTCTGCCCCTATTACATGCTGCAGTACCAGGACCATCTGCTCAGCGTGCAGGGGCATCCGGAGTTTTCCAGGGAGTATTCTCGCGAATTGACCCTCAGCCGGCAGAGTCGCATTCCACCGAACCGGGTGCGTGAGGCGCTGCACTCCCTCAGTGCCGAGGTTGATGATGTGCTGGTGATGCGCTGGATCATCAATTTCTTCAACGCAGGGTAAATCGACCTATCTGTGTCCCATAGTCCGCTGCGCGCGTGCCACGGACTATGGGGTGCTGCGGGTCATTCGTAATTCGTGATTCGTAATTTGTAATTCGGGGTACCACCCCTTGCCCCTTGCCCCTTGCCCCTTGCCCCTGCCTCGAGCGCTATTCCACCTTGATCTGCGGCAGCAGCCAGCCGTATTCGGCACCGATTTCGGCCACGAAACTCTTTTGCAGGATGTGCCGGCAGTCCCGGGCGATCATGCCGGGCAGGTCGCCCAGCTCGTCCTTGCGGGTGGTGAGGGTGATCTCGCGGGCAAAACCGTGCCCCAGGGGCAGCAGCGTGACCTGGTGCTGGCGGATGCCGCTCTGGAACAGGCACAGCGGTGTGGTGATGGTGCAGCCGATATTGCTGGCCACGGCAGCGACCACGGCGAAGGAATTGTCGAGCTGCAGCCGTAGCGGCGGTTCCTGGCGCGCCAGGCGCAGAAAGCGCTCCACGTCCTGGCCGATCAGCGAGCTGGTGCTGTAACGGATAAAGTCCAGTCGCTGCAGCACCTCGGCCAGGGTTTTGGGCCCCCTGTAGTCGTTGGGTACCGCCAGTACAAAGGGCTCCTTCAGAATACGGTGGCGGTCCAGGTCCGAGTGGTCGGCCAGCGGATCGTCGGAGATGATGATGTCGGCTTGGCGCGACAGCAGCATGTGGGCGTGCAGATGGGACTGCCCGGTGATGGCGGCCCAGCTCTGGGTACGCCGGCGCAGCACATCGATCAGGGGCTTGCCCACGGCGGTGATGATGGAGTCCACCAGGGCGATCTTTACATGGCGCAGCAACTTGTAGTCGGCCTTGCGCATTTTCTGGCTGGTGAGGCGTGCCTCCTGCAGCAGGCTTTGGGCGCGGTCGTACAGGTAGCGTCCGGCAGTGGTGATTTCCATGGGACGGACGCTGCGGTCCATCAGTTCGACGCGCATCTCGGCTTCCAGGTTGGTGAGGAGCTGTGACAGCGACGACTGGCTCATGCCCAGGCGCTGTCCGGCCAGGGTCAGGTTGCCGGTTTCGGCGATCTGGACGAAAGCCTCCAGGGTACGCAGGTCAAAGCCAAAGGAAGACGACATGAAAGCCCTTGTGAGTGCGCTCAGGCAACGGAATAGGGCCTCCATTATCGTTGTGTGACAGCCGTTGGCAACTGCTGCGAAGCCCGGCGTTTGTCAGGGCCGAAATGCCGGCACGCCGACGTGCTGTACCCTGGCGGCCACCATGCGGGGCGAAAAGCAGGACAGGCCGGTGCACTCGAGCACCAGGGCATCGATGTCAGGAAGGCGATCAAGCAGGGCGCTGTGCTTTGTTGCACGGGGGATTGGCGTCTGCATTATGGACCCGGTACCGGTGACCGGTTATTGCAGCTATGCGTCCCCCGGCAAGGTTGTTTTTCGGCGCTTCGAGCCCTAGACCCGGCTCAAGTTCGGTATCATGTCTGCGGCGGATCTGCCGCGCTCGGGTATCACCCGGGTGTTTGTCGAACAGTTGCCTGCGCGTATTCTCGAACGGCAGGACGATCCGAGTCGCCTGACCGAGTGGCCAATCCGTTAACTACGAAACAGCCGGAGCTGTGACATGCTCCGGTACGATACGCTGGGCCTGATCGGTTACTTCACATTGCTGATTTACATCGGCTATCGCAGCGTCAGGAAGGTCAAATCCAGCGCCGACTTTGCCGTGGCGGGCAACCGTATCGTCTGACCCATCCTGTTTGCCACCCTGGCGGCCTCCTTTCTCGGTGGCGGTGCCTCCATGGGGCGCGCCAGCAAGGCGTTTGAAGATGGCTACGCCTTCATGTTTGCCGCCAGCGCCTTCCCCATGGCCACGGTACTGTCGGGGCTCTATATAGCGCCACGGCTGAAGCGCTATGTGAATGCACAGACCATCGGTGACATTATGGAGCAGCACTTCGGTGCACCGGCGCGCCTTTGTACCGGGCTGTTTTCGCTGGTCTTCTGTGTCGGCATTCTCGGCGCCCAGGCGCTGGCGGTGGGCACGGTGTTCCATGCGGTGATCGGAGTTGAGGTCAGCAGCGGCATTTCCATGACCGTCTTGAGACTATGTATAACGCTGCGATAGCCGCGCAGGTATTTATCCACAGCCTGTTAAGGAGGTTCCGCAATGCACTCGGCGGGGCCATCTACGGCGTGGCGGGGCTCTGTGTGCTGAGTGCCCTGGTGATCGGGTTCAGGGCTATCTGTTCTATCGAGACGAGTGCTGAAGGTGCATAGCGGTACCAGGCCCGTTGTAGGAAACAACACTAATCAAAAAATGCTGTTTATAAACATTGTTTAGTGATTATTTTGCAGGTTTTATTTTAAGTAAGCGTGAAATAACTAATTTTTATGGGTTTATTGGTTGTTATGCTCGAAATAAGCCCAGCCGGGCGCTACCTTTGCACACATTCACCCCCGGGCTCCCGCTAGAATGGCTCTACGAAATCGCTGATCTCCTCAGCGGTGCCGGCAACCGGAGCTCCCAGCAGGAGCCCGGCGACCGTTACTCTTCACAAGAGAGCCGGGTCCGCCAGCACTGCCAGAACCCCACAAGGGACTGAGTGTCAGGGCTACCCGGCCCGGTGGAGGTGCTCAGCGTTTCATCCCCTTTTTTGATGATCAGGACCAGAGCATGACGTTTTTCAGGATGCTGTCGATACGACTTTGACGCGGTTGCCGGGCCAGGAATTTCTGTGGCGCCCGGTAGCCTGCCTCTGCCACTTTCGCGAGCTGGCTCGCGACCCGTATCGCTACCTGGAGACATCCGATGAGTTCATTTGACCACCGCAAGTACCGCCCCTTCGCTCCCATCCGCAAACCCGACCGTCGCTGGCCGGACCAGATCATTGACCGTGCACCGCGCTGGTGCAGTGTCGATCTGCGCGATGGCAACCAGGCCCTGATCGAACCGATGAACGTGGTGCAAAAACGCCGCATGTTCGAACTGCTGGTCAAGCTCGGCTTCAAGGAAATCGAGGTGGGCTTTCCGGCTGCCTCCCAGCCGGATTTCGACTTTGTTCGCTCCCTGATCACCGACAACCTGATACCCGAAGACGTGACCATCCAGGTGCTGACCCAGGCACGGGACGAGCTGATTGCGCGCACCTTCGAGTCGCTGCGCGGGGCACGCCGGGCCATCGTGCATCTGTACAACTCCACCTCCACCGTACAGCGTGAACAGGTGTTTGGGCTGGATCGCGAGGGCATCAAGGCGATCGCGGTCAAGGGCGCTCACAGCGTGGCACGTCTGGCGGCACAAAATCCCGAGACTGAGTGGGCCTTCCAGTATTCCCCCGAGAGCTTTACCGGCACCGAGCTGGATTACGCGGTGGAGGTCTGTGATGCGGTCACCGCGGTGTGGCAGCCCACCCCCGAGAACAAGGTCATTATCAACCTGCCGGCCACGGTGGAGATGTCGACCCCGAACGTCTTCGCCGACCAGGTCGAGTGGGTCTGCGACCATATCGCCCGGCGAGACTCGCTGATCATCAGCCTGCACACCCACAACGACCGCGGCTGCGGCGTGGCGGCGGCGGAGCTCGGGGTCATGGCCGGCGCCGATCGTATCGAGGGTACTTTGCTGGGGAACGGTGAACGCACCGGCAACATGGACATCGTCACCATGGCGCTGAACCTGTACAGCCAGGGGGTGGACCCGCAGCTGAACCTGGCCAACATGGACGAGATTGTCGAGTGTGTGAAGGCCTGCACACAGCTGCCGGTGCATCCGCGCCATCCTTATGCCGGCGAGCTGGTGTTTACGGCCTTTTCGGGCAGTCACCAGGATGCCATCCGCAAGTGCCTGGCCAGGCGTCAGAGCGATGCGCCCTGGGAGGTGGCTTACCTGCCGATCGACCCGGAGGACCTGGGCCGCGACTACCAGGCGGTGATCCGCATCAACAGCCAGTCCGGCAAGGGCGGGGTGGCCTATGTGCTTGAGCGCGAGTACGGCATCCAGATGCCACGCTGGATGCAGATCGAGTTCAGTGCCAGGGTGCAGCAGGCCACCGAGGCCACGGCGACGGAGCTGAACGGCGAGCAGATCTGGCAGATTTTTAATGACAGCTACCTGCGACCGGTCGACAGCGGCGCCCGTATTCTGGGTTACCAGCTGAGCCGTGATAACGGCCAGGACAGCCTGAACGCCAGGATTCACTGGCACGGTGAAACCCGCTCGCTGGCCGGTACGGGTACCGGCGTGGTGGGGGCTTTTGTCGATGCGCTGAACCGTGAAATGAGGGAGTCCGTGGTGCTGGTGGAGTACAGCGAACATGCGCTGGGTGCCAGTCACGGTGAAGGTGCCGAAGCGATCAGTTTCGTGCAGATGGGGCTCAATGGCAGTCGCTACAGCGGCGTAGCGGTGAGCGAGGATATCGTTACCGCCTCGCTGAATGCGATCCTCGAGGCCCTGACCAGAGGGGGCTGTGAAGCCAAAGTAGCTGCGGCCTGAGCCTGAATCGCCAGCTGCAACGCTGAGCTGAAACAAAAAATCCCGTGCTGCAAAGCACGGGATTTTTAATGGCTGGCGTTTGGCTGAGGCTCAGAAAAAGCTTTTGCGCCGGCCCCGGGATACAAGGATCAGCCCGGTCAGCAGGGTCATGAAGGCGCTCAGCACGACCAGCACTTCGGCCATGGTGAAGCCCAGGGGCATTTCCGGCGTGTAGCCGCAGGGTTCCCAGATCTCGAAGACTTCGGGCAGCCACTGCTCGGGTGCCAGCCAGGTCGGCAGTCCCGACTCCATGCTGCAGCTGCCTTCGATCCAGCCGCGCTCGACGCCGAGCGTGGTCCAGCTGCGCTCCAGCATTCCCAGCATGGTAACAAAGCCCAGCAACTGGGCCAGTTTGCGGGTAAAGGTCCAGCCGCATCCCAGGAATCCAAGTACGCAGGCCAGAATAAAGCCCGCCAGCCAGAGCCGGATATGCACGCACAGTACACAGGGGCCGTAGCCCAGCCCGTACTGATAATAGAGCGCGATACCTTCGACGGTCAGGCCGAGCAGAATCATCGCCAGCCAGTACCAGGCGCTGCGCCCAAGAGTCGATAGCTGGTTGAACATGGGAGGGCTTCCTCAGCAAAGTATTTGCGCTATCTGAACACGAAAGCGCCGTCGGGTTCCAGAGCCTGGGTGTGATAACGACGCCAAATGGCGACATCCCTGTGAACCCGCCAGTGTGGCACGTTGCTAGGCCACGGCGGCGTTACCCGGTGCCCGGCGCAGTGCCAGCCAGGTATTGACGCTGATGGCGCCAAGAATGGCCGTGCCGCCCACCAGGGTGTGTATCGAGGTGGTTTCGCCCAGGAGCAGCCAGACCCAGATGGGGCCCAGTACCGTTTCCAGCAACAGGAACAGGCTAACCTCGGTGGACGGCAGATAGCGTGGTGCCGTCATGATCAGGATGGTCGCCAGCGGGATCTGGATCAGTCCCATCAGGGCGAGCCAGCCGTAACTGGCGGGCGCGAGCGTGAGCGGGGTAGCCAGGGGCCAGCTGATCAGTGCTGCTATGGCGCCGGCCATGGCAATGATGGGCAGGCGGGGCAAGGCCTGAAAGCGACGCAAGAGGGTAAACATCATGCCCATGCTGGCGGCCAGTACCAGTGCCGCGATATCGCCCAGCCACTGGCTGGCGGCACTCTCGGAACCGGCGAATACCACCAGTACGCCGAGTACCGATACGGCGATGGCAACCAGTGTGCGTTGCAGTACGCGCTCGCCCAGTAACAGGCGGGAAAAGAGTGCGGCAAATAGCGGTGAACTGGCGAGTATCACCACCGTATTGGCGGTATTGGTATGGCTGATGGAATACACGAACAGCCAGGTATTCACGCCGTAGAGGCTGGCGATGGCGATGCCGCCGAGCCACAGAGCCGGTGTTGTGGGCCAGCGCTGGCGTTTGCGCCAGTACAGGCACAGCAAACCGGTGGCCAGGCAGGTGAAGGCGCCGCGCCAGAAGGTGACGTTATAGGAGGAACTGTCGGCCAGGCGGATCAGCAGGGCATCGAAGCTCAATACCAGCACGCCACAGGCGGCAATCAGCATGCCCTTGGCGTGGTTGTCGTACGGTCCCGGCGGGACGCCTGTGGTGGTGCTTGAAACGGACATGTAGTGGACTCTCTCGGGCCCGGGATGTTTTGGCATCCGGGCGATTAACGGGTTTAAAACAGCAGCCGGGCGGGCTTGATCCGGTGGCCCCAGAAAAAGATCGCCAGGCCACCCATGATTACGGCGGTACCGCTCCAGACGCTTGGGCTCACCTGTTCCTTGTTCAGCAGGCTGCCCAGCAGCAACGCGAATACGGGCGTAACCAGGGTAACCAGGGCCACGGTGCTGGGTGCCAGCTTGCTGAGAATATGGAAATAGCTGACAAAGCCGATCAGCGAGCCGAACACCGCCAGGTACAGAATGGCCCAGGGCGAGTGACTGCTGAAATCGAAAGTCGGCGCAGTGCCATCCAGCAACAGCCACAGCAGACCGTAACAGGGCAGGCTGAGCAGCAGCGCACCGACGGTATGGGGCAGCGGATGAATCGCCAGCGCCTCGCGCTTGACCATGACCGCGCTGAGGCTGAACAGCAACACCGCCAGCAGCAATAGCGCAATGCCAGGCCAGGTATCGCGACTCAGGGTGGTATCGTCCATAAAGATCCATGCCAGGCCCGACAGGGCGAGGATGCAGGCCAGCCAGCGGTGCGGCGCCAGTGGCGCTTCGCGCAGCAGCACCTGCGCCAGCAGCGCTGACAGTACCGGTGACAGGCCAAAGGTCACCGAGATCAGGCCGGAGGGGACAAAGCGCACGGCCAGGTAGGTGGCGCTCATGGCACCGAAGATCCCCAGTGTCGCGCAGGCGTAGGATTTGAGGGCGCCACGGTGCCACGGCATGTCCAGTCGCAGCCCGCGCACCAGCAGCCAGCCCAGCACCGCGGCAATGCCCATGCGCAGCCAGGCGGCCATCACCGGGTTAACGGTTTCGCTGCTCCAGGCGACCCCCAGGGGGGTTGTGGCCCAGATCACCAGGACAGCCAGGTAGGCACTTGGCACGGACATCGGTTTCTCCTTGTCGAGTACGGAAACATCCTGTTTCCGAGGCCGTTTTCGGCGCCCGCAGGCTTCGTTCATCCCTATGGGTGACCCTGCTCCAGCGCATCCCTGCGCTCGCAGGATGCCCGCCACGGAAGGCGGAAAATCCGTTATTGCAGGAGCAAATAACGGTAAGTACATCCCTGTACAGAAAAGGCCGCAGGCGGTGAGCGCTGCGGCCTTGGAACCCCGGTTACTGACTGGAACCGGTTAACTCCCGACCGCAGATGGCCACATCCAGCGGGCCACAGGGATCAGCCAGAATGATGTGTGCGTGCGGATGCAGGACAGTGAGGTCATGGGAAATCCAGTTCAGTGAAACAGAAGCATGCGCCATTTCTAATCATTCGGTCAACCCTGGGGGCGGCCCTGTGCACCAAAGCTGTGCATCAATGTAGTAGCGCCAGCATAGCGCCGACGGTCGCGTCCGGTGATGCTCTGCACGACGTTGGCGACGCTGTTCGCGCCCCCTGGACTTGGGCAGTGCGTATCGGATGCTGCCGCCGCCGGCAGCACCGAAGGAAGTCTGGCGCTTAACTGATTCCACCGGTGCGGTATTCGGGTAGCTGTGCCAGTAGCCAGGTTTTCAGCACAGTGGCAGCCTGGCTCAGGGGCTGGCGTTTCGGATGGACCAGGTAGTAGCTCTTATCCAGGGGTAACCGGTGCGCGAAGGGCTCAATCAATTCTCCCCGTTCCAGCTCTTCGTGCACCAGCAAAGCGTTGCATAACACCAGGCCCTGGCCCCGTTTGGCGGCATCAATGGCGAGCAGGGTTTGATCGAAGTGCAGTGTAGTTATCTGCTTTCTGGCCTGGGTATCGATGGATGTGAATTTTGAGAGCCAGTCGTCCCAGAAAGGGTACAGGCTGGCAACAATCAGGGTTGCGCCCCCAAGCTGGTCTGTATTTTCCAGTGACAGTGAGTCGCGGTATGAGGGCGCGCAGAATAACCTGGCCTCGTCATCAGATATCAGCTGCACATCCAACGTGGAGTCACGGCCGTCAAAATGGCGTATGGCCAGGTCTACGGTTTCACGCTGGAAATCAACGGAATTATTGGACGCGCTGATGTGTACTTCAATGGCTGGATAGCGGCTCACAAAGTCCCCCAGACGGGGACCGAGCCACTTGGCTGCCAACGTCTGTGACAGGGACAAACATACGGAATCTGCCGGCCGCTCCCGGTACGCTACGCTGGCCGAGCTTATCTGTTCCAGGGCGGGGGCTATGTGGCTGTAATAAGTCATGCCAGGTCCGGTGACACTTAGCTGACGGACCTGACGCACAAACAACGGATAGCCCAGCCACTGTTCAAGTTTCTGAACCTGCTGCGATACCGCGCCCGGGGTGAGGCACAGCTCATCGGCAGCTCGCTTGAAGCTGGCATGGCGCACGGATGCCTCGAAGGCAACCAGTGCTCGTAACGGCGGCATTGGTTTATGCACAGTTGATCTCCTATGAAATAGATTATCTATTTCATGTGTAAGAATAAATCGTTTGTCGTCACAGAACAAACAGCCAAAATAGGGATGCCGTTGCTCGATTCACAACGGTCGTTACTAGCCTTGCTGTAGCAGAAGCCTTAATCGGCTCTTTTGAGCCTGCACGCAGGAGAGGTCTGGACTATGTGGTGGTTATTCTCCCCGGAGGTCGGAGCGGGATTCAGGTTAACGGTTCGGTGCTATTAATACCGGAGGCCGTTTATATCATCAACATCGATTTAATGCCTGGTGCAGTGTTATTCACCTTGAAACTGTTTTTTATTAAAGCCAGAAAACAATGCAGTCCTCACTTTTATAATGAACTCAATAAAGGAGTTGATCGTGTCTAAACTTTTCTCCCCCTTGAAAATAAAAGATGTCACCTTTAGAAATCGAATCGGCGTTTCTTCCATGTGCCAGTATAGCTCGATCGAGGGTGTTGCGACCGATTGGCACCTGGTGCACCTGGGTTCCAGGGCCGTCGGCGGCGCGGGGCTGATCATGGCAGAGGCAACAGCGGTCACGGCCCAGGGGCGCATCACTCCCGGTTGCGCCGGCATTTGGAATGACGACCAGGTCGAGGCCCTGATTCCGATCACCGCTTTCATGGAACGGCATGGCGCTGTACCCGGCGTTCAAATTGCCCACGCGGGCCGCAAGGGGAGTGCCGCCCGGCCCTGGGACGGCGGGCAGCACCTGGAAGACAGTGAAGGAGGTTATGAGACCCTTGCTCCGGGTGACGAGCCTTTCGATCGAGACGGTCTGCGCCTGTGGAAAACACCAAAGATGATGACGTTGAGCGACATAGAACAGACGCAGGATGCGTTTGTGGCGGCTGCAAGGCGTTCAGTGGCGGCGGGTTACAAGCTGCTAGAGATTCACGCGGCCCATGGCTATCTGCTGCACAGCTTTTTCACGCCCATCGCCAATAATCGCACCGACCAATACGGGGGCTGTTTTGAAAATCGGGCCAGAATGCTGCTGGAAACGACCTGCAAGGTTCGGGAGGTCTGGCCGGAAAACCTGCCGCTGGCCGTGCGGTTATCTGCCGCTGACTGGGATGAGCAGGGCTTGAGCATTCATGACAACGTTCAAATGGCCAGGTGGCTTAAGGAGCTTGGCGTGGATATTGTCGACTGCAGTGCCGGGGGAGCAAGCCCCGCTTCAAGAAGCTCGATCGGCAATCGCAACGCCGATCAGATAGGCCTTGCAGCCAGTATCAGGGAAGGTGCCGATATCATGACGATGGCCGTAGGCACTATTAGCGATCCCGGGCAGGCAGAAAACATAATTGCCAGCGGGCAGGCCGATATCGCCTTGATCGGGCGTGAAATGCTGCGTGATCCCTACTGGCCATTTCATGCGGCCCAGTCCCTGGGTGTTGATACCAGGGCCATCATGCCGGTTCAAAATGCATTCTTTGTTGGTTAGAAACGGGGGTAGCCCGGCGCAGGCTACGGCGCCGCTGGAGGGCAGCGACGCCAGGTGGGGAGGTTAGACGGCGAGGGGCCAGATTGGCGTCGGTCGCAACGGGTCGTCGTCCGGGTTGTCGCAGTCGATGCGACGTTGCAGGTAGTCGAGAATCACGCCGGGGATATCGTTGTTGATCGACCCCAGGCCACGGTTGCCGAACAGGCGGTTGAACTCCAGCACGAAGGGATAGCCGTCCACCATGGCGATATCGAAACCGGCATGGTCGATCTCAAGCGCCGTGGCCAGGCGCTGCACCAGTGCGAGGGCCGCCGCCGGCAGCGGACTGTTGTCGATCTGACCGCCGCGGGACAGGTTGTTGTAAAAGCCCTGCTCGGATTGCCGGCGCCAGAAGCCACCCAGTACGCGGTCGCCGACCCAGACGATGCGCAGGTCGCGATCAATGGGCAGAAATTCCTGCACGTAGAGGCTGGGTGTTAGGCCGAGGTAGTGCTGCCAGTCGGCGCGGTTCTCGATCAGGAACACGCCCTCGCCCATGGAGCTTTTTGGAATCTTGGCGACGAAAGGCAGAGCCATCTGCTGCCACAGGTGCTCGGCTGACACCGGGTCATTGGGGCCCATGAGTGTCCAGGGCACATGCTCGGGGGCCACGCTCATGAAGGCGCGGGTCATCTCGATCTTGTTGTGGCCGAGAAGATAGGAGGCGAGACTCGGAAATATGCGCCGCTTCAGGGCGAATACCACTGGATTGACCTGCCAGTATTCCGGGAACAGCACCCAGTCAGCTTCCCGCACCCTGGCGAGCTGGGTGAAGAAGAGTTCAGGCTTGATGTAATTTGTCTCGGGAAGGCGCAGGGTGCGAAAAGCGTCGAAGGACACCAGTTTCATACATGGGCGAGCTCAATGGCAAAAGTTGCGCGGATTTTAATCACAAGGCGGTCACTCGGGAATAGCCCGATAGCCTGATTGGAACTATTTTTTTAGTCGGGCCGGGGTACACTGAGGCGAAACAGTCCCGCACCCCTGGCATGGTTGCAACCGGGTGTGCGATCTTTAGTCCCAGTGCTGGTCGAATCGAACGGAGTCCGTATGAGTCTTGAAGATCTCAAGCTAGGTTTGCGCAATATCACCCACAGTGACTACCCCCAGGTTCAGGAGCTGATGGACCGGGTGTACCCGGATATCGGCGGCGCCTGGCCCGAATCCACCATACACAAACTGGTGGATGAGTTCCCCGAAGGACAGATCTGTGTCGTGGACAATGAGCAGGTTGTGGGCATCGCCCTGACGGCCCTGGTGAGTTATGAAAAGTTCAGCAACCCCCATACCTATGATGATCTTATCGGTCGTGGCCAGGAAATCCATGTCGACCCCGCGGGCGATGCGCTCTACGGGCTCGATGTGCTGATCAATCCGGAGTACCGCGGCTACCGCCTGGGCCGCCGGCTGTACGATGCGCGCAAGGAGCTGTGTCGCCAGTTCAACCTGCGCAGTATTCTCGCCGGCGGGCGTATTCCCAAGTACCACGAATACAGCGACGAGCTGTCGGCCAAGGAATACATCGGCAAGGTATCACGCAAGGAAATCTACGATCCGATCCTGAGTTTCCAGCTGGCCAACGACTTTACCGTCAAGCGACTGCTGCGCCGCTATCTGCCGGAAGATGAAAAATCCGCTGGCTACGCCACCCTGCTGGAGTGGGACAACATCCTGTACGAGCCCGAGGCGCGGCCGATCAGCGTGCGCAAGACCCAGGTACGGGTTGGCGTGGTGCAGTGGCAGATGCGCACCATCGAGTCGGTGGAGGATATCCTGCAGCAGGTGGAGTACTTCGTCGACACGGTGTCGGAGTACGAAAGCGACTTTGTGCTCTTCCCCGAGTTTTTCAACGGCGCCCTCATGGGGCTGACCAACCAGTCCCAGCGTACCGAGGCCATTCGCTACCTGGCCGGTTATACCGAGCAGTTCCGCGAAGCCATGCTGCAGATGGCGGTGAGCTACAACATCAACATCATCACCGGTTCCATGCCGCTGATTGAAAATGACCGGCTCTACAACGTGGCCTACCTGTGCCACCGCGACGGTACCTGCGAGGAACAGCGCAAGCTGCACATCACGCCCCACGAGCGGCGCGACTGGGTGATAGAAGGTGGCGAAGGTTTGCAGGTGTTCGATACCGATGCGGGCAAGATCGGCATACTGATCTGCTACGACGTTGAGTTTCCCGAACTCGGGCGCCTGCTGGCCGAGGAAGGCATGGAAATCCTGTTCGTTCCCTTCTGGACCGACACCAAGAATAGCTACCTGCGCGTGCGTCACTGCGCCCAGGCGCGGGCGATCGAGAACGAGTGTTACGTCTGCATCGCGGGCAGTGTCGGCAACCTGCCCAGTGTGGATAACCTGGACGTGCAGTACGCCCAGTCGGCGGTGTTCTCGCCGTCGGACTTCATGTTCCCCCATGATGCGGTGCTGTCCGAAACCACGCCAAATACCGAGATGATCATGTTCTCGGACCTGGACCTGGACAAGCTGAAGGTGGTGCGGGCCGAAGGCTCGGTGACCAACCTGCGCGATCGCCGGCACGATCTCTACCAGGTGAGCATGCGCAATAAGGGGGGCATGGCAGACAGCTGAGGCTTTGAGCTAGAGAGCCCAGGGGGAGCCGCCGCGCGTTCAGCGCGGAGGATCGACGATGCCGCCCAGGCTGTTGTTGACCCGGTACCAGCCGGCGAGGCTCAGCCGCTGGCGCCTGGCCGGCAGCACTTCGTGGGGAAAGCGGTCACTCAGAAACACCACCAGGGTGCCGTAGCAGGGTTCGACCCGCTCAATGGGGGTCCGGGCCTGTTCATCGGCATAGATCAGCAGTTCGCCACCGCTGCCTGCCTGCCTGCCAGTCCGGGTTCAGGTAGCACAGGGTCGAGAGGACCCGGTGTAGGTACAGCCGGCCAGAAAGGTCGCGGGGTACGCCTGGCAGCCAGGGTCAGCGCGGTGGATCGACGATGCCGCCCAGGCTGTTGTTGACCCGGTACCAGCCGGCGAGGCTCAGCCGCTGGCGCCTGGCCGGCAGCACTTCGTGGGGAAAGCGGTCACTCAGAAACACCACCAGGGTGCCGTAGCAGGGTTCGACCCGCTCTATCGGGGTCCGGGCCTGTTCATCGGCATAGATCAGCAGCTCGCCACCGCTGCCTGCCTGCCAGTCCGGGTTCAGGTAGCACACGGTCGAGAGGACCCGGTTGGTGCGGCCCTGGAAGGCATCCAGATGGCGACGGTAGAAGGCACCCTGTGGATAACGCGAGAAGTGACACTCGTAGTCAAACAGGCCCATCATCAGGCGCCGGTTGATGCCGGTGCGCAATGCCTCCATCCAGGCGAGGTAAGCCGCCTCTTCCGGGCAGGCGCGTGACAGCCAGCGGATCTGGTCTCCGCGCACCTGGCGGTTCAGCTGATGTTCCTGATCCCGGCCGATACCGGCCCGGCGAAACTCCTCCTGCTCCAGCTCTTGTAGGTACTGGTACATGCGGTCCGTCAGGGATGCCGGCAGTGCCCGGGGATAGATGCAGTAGCCGGTGGTCGCCAGGTCGTCGGCGATACGGTCGAACAGCAGGGTGCTGTCGGGCAGGACAATGGCGTTCAAGGCGGTGCTCAATGTTTGATCAAAGCGCACTATTTACGCCTGTAAACCGCCTTTGTCCATCCTTTTTGAGCGCTGCAAGGGACTTTTTGGCGCCCTGGGGTGTTTCCCGGGGCGCTGGCGGTTCTAGAGCTTGCGGATACGGTACTTGCGGCCCTTGATGGTGCCGTTTTGCAACTGTTCCAGGGCCCTGGAGGCGACCGCCCGCTCCACCGCCACGTAGGACACGAAGTCGAAGATAAAGATCTTGCCCACGCTGGCGCCGGCGATACCGGAGGTGCCGGTGAGGGCGCCGAGAATGTCGCCGGGGCGTACCTTGTTCTTGCGCCCGCCATTGATAGCCAGTGTCACCATGGCTGCGGGAGCTGGGTGTTCGCCGCCCAGTTCAGGCAAGGGCAGGAAGTCGGGATCTTCCGCCTGCAGGGCCTGCATGATGGCATTGACCTTGTAGCCTTCGGACGGAATCACCAGGTTCAGCGCCAGACCCTCTCGCCCGGCGCGGCCGGTGCGGCCGATACGGTGGGTATGGGTGTCGGCGTCACGGGTCAGCTCGTAGTTTATGACACAGGGCAGGTCGTCGATATCCAGGCCGCGGGCTGCCACGTCGGTGGCTATCAGGATCGGGCAGCTGCGGTTGGAAAACAGCACCAGTACCTGGTCACGGTCACGCTGATCCAGTTCACCGTGCAGCACTGCGGCGCTGAAACCCTGATTGTTAAGAAACTCTCCCAGTTCATTGCAGCTTTGCCGTGTATTGCAGAAGATCACCGCCGCTTCCGGGCGATAGTGCAGCAACAATCGCTGCAGCGCCTGCATGCGCTCATCCCGGTCGGTTTCGAAGAAGCACTGCTGGATCTTCAGCGGGCTTTCCCTGGTCTCGATGGTAATGGTGGCGGGGTCGCGCTGAAATTCGGCACTCAGGGCCTGAATGCCTTCCGGATAGGTGGCGGAGAACAGTAACGTCTGCCGGCTGGGCGGCGTTTCCTTGGCGATCTGCTTGATTTCATCCCGAAAACCCATGTCCAGCATGCGGTCGGCTTCATCCAGCACCAGGGTTTTGATGCGGCCGAGCTTTAGAGTGCCCTTGTTCAGGTGGTCGCGGATACGTCCGGGTGTGCCAACCACCACGTGGGCGCCGTGCTCCAGCGAGCCGATCTGCGGGCCAATGGAAACGCCCCCCGACAGGGTGATGATCTTGATGTTGGCCTGGAAGCGCGCCAGCCGGCGCAGTTCGTTGGCAACCTGGGTGGCCAGTTCCCGGGTCGGGCACAGCACCAGTGCCTGGGGGGTAAAGCTGGTGGGGTCAAGCTTGAGCAGCAGACCGATGCCGAAGGCCGCCGTCTTGCCGCTGCCGGTTTTGGCCTGGGCAATCAGGTCGCGTTTTTCCAGCAGCAGGGGCAGGCTCTGTTGCTGAATGGGCGTCATTTCCTGATAGCCAATGGCGGTCAGGTTATCGAGCATGGCCTGGGGCAATGGCAGGTCGGTAAAGGGGAGTGACGTCAACGGGTAGCCTCGGTAGCCGGTCTGAAAGCGGCCATTATAGCCGAATCGGACTGCCAATGCTGTGACCTTGCAGTACTGCAGGGTCCCGCAGGCGGTTAGCCCAGACAGGCTTTCAGCAGTACGCCTGCGGGGGCTTCGAGCTTGAGATTGAGCAGGTCATCGGCGCGGGCATTGGAGTCCCGGGTCGGCTGGCAGTGAGTCGATGCTTGCCGGGATTCAGCCAAGACAATGTTGCAGCAGTATGCCTGCGGGGGCTTCGAGCTTGAGGCTGAGCAGGTCATCGGCGCGGGCATTGGAGTCCCGGGTCGGCTGGCAGTGAGTCGATGCTTGCCGGGATTCAGCCAAGACAATGTTGCAGCAGTATGCCTGCGGGGGCTTCGAGCTTGAGGCTGAGCAGGTCATCGGCGCGGGCACTGGAGTCCCAGGTCGGCTGGCAGTGAGTCGATGCTTGCCGGGATTCAGCCAAGACAATGTTGCAGCAGTACGCCTGCGGGGGCTTCGAGCTTTAGGCTGAGCAGGTCATCGGCGCGGGCACTGGAGTCCCAGGTCGGCTGGCAGTGAGTCGATGCTTGCCGGGATTCAGCCAAGACAATGTTGCAGCAGTACGCCTGCGGGGGCTTCGAGCTTGAGATTGAGCAGGTCATCGGCGCGGGTGCGACCCAGGTTCACGGCGGCGATGGGCTTGCCAAGGGCCGCGGCCTGGCGGCAAAAGCGAAAGCCCGAATAGACCATCAGTGATGAGCCCACCACCAGCATGGCATCGGCACGGGCCAGCGCATCCATGGCACTGCTGACCCGTTCCCGCGGGACCTGGTCGCCGAAGAACACCACGTCGGGCTTGAGAATGCCGCCACAGCTGTCGCAGTCGTGCAGCTTGAAGTGGCTGAAATCCACTTCGAGGTCTGCATCTCCGTCCGGGGCGGCCGGTGCCTGCAGCCGGGCAAAGCCCGGGTTGTCGCAGGCCAGGCGCTGCTGCACGCTGGCGCGGGCATAGCGCTGACTGCAACCCAGACAGATAACGCTGTCGGAGCGCCCGTGCAGGTCCAGCACCGCATGGCTGCCGGCACGCTGATGCAGGCCGTCCACATTCTGGGTCACCAGCAGTTCGATCTGCTGGCGCTGTTCCAGTACGGCAAGGCCGAGGTGCGCGGCATTGGGCCGGGCTTTGGCCATCAGCGGCCAGCCTGCCAGGCTGCGGCCCCAGAAACGCTGCCGACAACTGTGGCTGGTGACGAAGTCGCGGTGATCCACCGGCGGCGGGCGTTTCCAGTTGCCCTGGTGATCGCGGTAGTCGGGTATGCCGGAATCGGCGCTGATACCCGCGCCCGACAGCACGAACAGGCGCGGGTGGCGGGCCAGAAAGGCGGCGAGCTCATCGCTCATTCGTTGCAGCGTACTGTCTGGCGGCTGGGTATCTGGCATGGCAAAAACACTTGTCCGGTGTCGGGTTCACAGTGGTGCAAAGAGTACGTGCAAGTCTGTCGGCGGGCCAGCATTTTAGCCATTGGCCTTGTTGGCACAGGGCTTCAGAGCGGTTCGATATCGTACAGTTGCAGGGCATCAAGGGGGCGAAACAGCAGTACATGGCGGTAGTGGTTCGAGCCTTCCAGTGCCAGGGTGGCGAAGCCGTCCAGACCACAGGACGGGCAGTAATGCTCCAGCAGCTCGCACAGGCGCCCAAGTCCCTGGCCGATGTCTTCCAGCCGGGGCTGGGTATCCGGCCGCGTGCTTGTTGCTGGCGTCGCTTGCGGCCCGATGAGGGGCGCGATAAAGGGAACCAGGCTCTGTACCGGCACTATGGCCAGGCGCAGCGCGGCCTTGGGGGTCGCGGTGATCAGGTAGCCGCTGTTGTGCTTTGGCAGCAGGGTGGGAGAGTGGCTCCACAGGCTGGTACGGTTGCTGTAGTAGCCGCGGTGATAGAACTGGCTGGGCTGGCCGTAGACCTCGATCTGGCAGTTGTCGATCGCCTGCTGCAACTGCCGGTCAAGCTGGAGTAGCAGGTCCTGTTCCGGTGCTGGCATGGGGGCCTCGGTGATTCTTGCCGGTGGCGGGTACTGTGCGGGCGCAACCTCCTAACTTTAGTTCAGCGCATCCAGGGGTGTGAACCCGGCACAAAAAAGGGCCCGCCGGTATCGCCGGCGGGCCCTTGTCGTCAGTCAGGCGCAGTGAAATCAGCCGGCGGTCCTGGCCTTGGCTTCGATGCGACGACGGTGCAGTACCGGCTCGGTGTAGCCGTTGGGCTGCTCGCGGCCTTCGAGTACCAGTTCACAGGCCGCCTGGAAGGCGACGCTGGCGGCGAAGTTACCGGCCATGGGCTGGTACAGCGGGTCATTGCTGTTCTGGCCATCCACCACGCCTGCCATGCGCTGCAGGGTTTCGATAACCTGCTCGCGGCTGCAGATGCCGTGGTGCAGCCAGTTGGCAATGTGCTGGGCCGAGATGCGCAGGGTCGCGCGGTCTTCCATCAGGCCAACATCGTTGATGTCCGGCACCTTGGAACAGCCCACGCCCTGGTCGACCCAGCGTACAACGTAGCCGAGGATGCCCTGGGCGTTGTTGTCCAGTTCCTGCTGAATTTCTTCCGCGGACCAGTTGGGGTTCTGCGATACCGGGATGGTGAGGATGTCGTCGACGCTGGCGCGCGGACGGCTCTTGAGTTCGTCCTGGCGGGCGAACACGTCCACCTGGTGGTAATGCATGGCATGCAGCGTTGCGGCCGTGGGCGACGGCACCCAGGCGGTGTTGGCGCCGGCCAGCGGGTGGCCGATCTTGGCCTTGAGCATGTTGGCCATCTGATCGGGGATGGCCCACATGCCCTTGCCGATCTGGGCACGGCCCTGCAGTCCACAGGCCAGACCGATGTCGACGTTGGAGTCTTCGTAGGCCTGGATCCAGGAGGCACCCTTCATGTCGCCCTTGCGGATGACGGGGCCTGCTTCCATGGACGTGTGGATTTCGTCGCCGGTACGATCCAGGAAGCCGGTGTTGATAAACACCACGCGGTCCTTGGCGGCGCGGATGCACTCCTTCAGGTTCACCGTGGTGCGGCGTTCCTCGTCCATAATGCCCATTTTCAGGGTGAAGGGCGTCAGGCCCAGAGCCTGTTCGACGCGGCCAAAGAGTTCGTTGGCAAAGGCCACTTCTTCGGGGCCGTGCATCTTCGGCTTGACGATGTACATGGAACCGGTGGTGGTGTTGCGCAGCGGCCCGGTGCCCTTGAGGTCGTGGATGGAGATCAGGGTAGTGATCATGCCGTCCAGAATGCCTTCGGGGACTTCGTTGCCGTCCTTGTCCAGAATGGCGTTGTTAGTCATCAGGTGGCCAACATTGCGCACGAACATCAGGCTGCGGCCCTTGAGGCTCAGGCTGCCGCCGTCCAGGGCGCGGTAGTCGCGATCCGGGTTCAGGCTGCGGGTAACGCTGCTGTCGCCCTTCTTGACCGTTTCGGTCAGGTCGCCTTTCATCAGGCCCAGCCAGTTGCGATAGACCAGTACCTTGTCATCCGCATCCACGGCGGCGACGGAGTCTTCGCAGTCCATGATGGTGGTGAGGGCGGATTCGAGCAGCAGGTCCTTGATGCCGGCGGGGTCATCCTTGCCAACCAGGCTGGTGGCATCGATCTGGATCTCGAAGTGCAGGCCGTTGTTCAGCAGCAGGATGGCGCTAGGCGCAGCGGCGTCTTCGCCACGGTAACCACGCAGTTTCTCAGGCTGCTGCAGCGCGCTGCTGCTGCCATCGCTGAGGCTGACAGCCAGCTGACCGTTCTGAATGCTGTAACCGACGGCGTCCTTGTGGGAGCCCGTGGCCAGCGGAACGGCCTGGTCCAGGAAGGTGCGGGCGAAGGCGATAACCCTGGCGCCGCGGGTGGGGTTGTAGTTCTTGCCTGCCTCGGCACCGGCATCGCTGGGAATGGCGTCTGTGCCGTAGAGGGCGTCGTAGAGGCTGCCCCAGCGGGCATTGGCGGCATTCAGCGCATAGCGGGCGTTCATGACCGGAACCACCAGCTGGGGGCCCGCCATGGTCGCCATTTCCGGATCGACATTGCTGGTGGTGACGCTGAAGCTATCGCCTTCAGGCAGCAGGTAGCCGATGTCGGTCAGGAATGCCTTGTAGTCGGAAAAATTGAAAGCCTGTCCCTTGCGCTCCCGGTGCCAGGCGTCAATCTGCGCCTGCAGCTGGTCTCGCTTGGTCAGGAGCTCACGATTGCGCGGTGCAAGATCGTGCACAATCGAATCGAACGCAGTCCAGAACTGGTCGGCGGTGACACCGGTGCCTGGCAGCGCTTCGTTATTGATAAAGTCATAAAGACTTGGGGTAACCTGGAGGTTACCGCTCTGTACCCTGTTATTCATTATGTACTGCCTCTTGCTATTCTTTCAGTCCCGAACGGGGCGAGGCACCCGAAACCGGGCAGTATTGGTTTAGTTTGGGTCTTTTGTGCGACGCGGTAATCTACCCGATTTTTGGCAAACTGTCGCCCCCTGTGCCCCGAAAGTAGTATAAATCCTCGTAACTTCGTTCTTTGTGCTGCCTCTATGGGCGACGAATCAGAACAGCCAGCTGCCCGGATTGGCCGGTGGTTCACGGCGTTCAAGCCGTTGCAGGCCCTTTACGCAGCGGATAATGAACCAGATGACTGCGAACAGAAAAATCAGAAATCCGATACCGATTCCGGCGAGTAAAGCGCCACAAAGTGTATACAGCAAGCCAATCCAGACGGTGCGTATCTGCCAGCGGTAATGGGCCTTGAGCCAGTCGCTGCCCTCCGATCTGTATACATAGGCCATGACCAGCCCCACCAGTGCGGTGATGCCCACCACCAGGCTGACCAAGTACAGAATGTAGATAATTTTGGCGTTACCACTGTCCTGTTGAGTATCCCGGGACGGCTCCGGGGCGGGTTCTGTGTGCAGGTCCTGTGTCATGGGCACTCCTTGTGCTAAGAAGAGGTGGGTTGTCGTCAAGGGGGTTACAGCTGCGCCCGGATTGAGTCCGGCAGCTGCACGGAGTGGCCACCGGCATGATCCATCCACACCACCTTGGAGTAGCCCTCGCCGACTCGCACCTCGGGCTGGGCGTCTGCATAGGCATGGTAGTAAATCATGAAGCTTGAGCGCCCAGGCTCGGCGACGAAACAGTCAATGCGCAGGCTACCCGGGTAGACCAGCGGGCGCAGGAAGGTGTAGCCGACATTGATGATCACCGGTGCCTGGGCGGCGCCCTCAAGGGCCGCGCCGAGCTTGATCAGCAGCTGTACCCGGGCTTCCTCGAGGTAACGGATATATTGCACGTTGTTGATGTGGCCATAGGCATCCATATCGCCCCAGCGCAGGGGCAGGTGGCAGCTGTGCAGCAGCTTTCCAGGTTCAGGCATTGCGGGAGTCTCCAGCTGCAGGCACGTCGGCCTGGGGTGGGTACAGGTGTACATCCATCTGCGGGAAGGCAATTTCCAGCCCTGCGCTTCTGAACTTGCGATCGATGGCCGTATTGACGTTATGGGTCACCACCATGCGGTCGGACATGGCGCTGACAAACAGGCGCAGTTCCAGGTCCAGGGTGCTGGCGCCAAAACCGGTGAAGAAGGCTTCGGGGGCTGGGTCGGCCAGCACGCGGTCGGTTTCCCGCGCCGCCTCTACCATCAGCGTCCGGGCATGCTCCGTATCCGAGCCGTAGGCCACGCCTACCCGTATCACCACCCGGGTGGTCGGGTCGGTGAGGGACCAGTTGATCAGCTGGTCGGTGATAAAGGTCTTGTTGGGGATAATCACTTCCTTGCGGTCCCAGTCGACGATGGTGGTGCCGCGGATCTGGATGCGCGTCACGGTGCCGCTGACACCGCCAATGGTGACGGTATCGCCAAGGCGCATGGGCTTTTCGAACAGGATGATGAGGCCGGAGACGAAGTTGGCGACGATTTCCTGCAGGCCAAACCCGAGCCCCACGCTGAGCGCGGCCACCAGCCACTGCAGTTTGGACCACTGCAGCCCCAGCTCGCCGACGCAGACAAGGATGCCGATGACCACCAGGGCGTACTTGATCAGGGTGGTGATGGCGTATCCAGTGCCCGGCCCCAGTGCCATGTGGCGCAGTACCAGCAGTTCCAGCAGGCCCGGCAGGTTGGCGGCGGCGAAGATGCTCAACCCCAGCAGCAGGGTGGCGAACAGCAGGTTCTTGAGGGTGACGCTGCTGAGCACATCACCCTCGGGGGTGCTGTTGATATTGGACCAGAGTACCAGCTTGTCGAACACATCCAGCGCCGGCAGGAAGTCCCGCAGTACCAGCCAGAGCAGGCTAAGCAGCAGAATCAGGCTGCTGGTGGCCAGCAGTTTGCGCGACTGCTCGGTAATGTCCTGCATGTCGAGATAGTTGGTGCTCAGGGAAGGTTCGTCCTCGTTTTTTTCCCGCGCCGCTGCAATCTCGGCCTGGCGCACCTGGGCGCGATCGAAGGCGAGCCTGCGCTCGGCGATCAGCAGCCAGCGCAGGCCCAGGCCGTAGGCCACGAAGACCGACAGGCAGACCACCAGGACCAGCAGCAGCAGGGTCATGAATACCTGGCTGGTAAATACATAGCCCACCAGCATCATGACCAGCAGGATGAAATTGAAACCCACCAGGCTGCCAAGCCAGGTTTCGGCCCTGAGCCACCAGCGTTTGCGCTGCGTCAACTGGTTCAGCAGCGGAGCAACGGTCAGCAAGCTCCCCCACAGCAGGGTGATGACGCCTGTGAGCGACAGCATCAGCAGTCGTTCCAGCCCGGATTTCATCACCTCGGAGTCCAGGGTCGTTGCATAGACGTAGACGAGACCGAGCAGCAGCGGGCCGCAGCTCAGGCCGAGCAGCAGCAGGCGCTGGCGCAGTACCCGGGCAAGCTCCGCTGCCACACCGAAATGGCCGACAAAGAGACCATGGGGTGTTTGCAGCCAGATGCGCAGGAAGTGGATGGTCCAGATAACCAGTGCGGCTATCTGCAGCATGAGGGTCAGTACATCGACATCCGGGTGTCCCGGATTGAGGGCGTAGCGGGCGCAGATCAACAGCAGCAGTGGCAGCGGCAGGGCAATCACCGGCGCCAGCACCAGCGGCAGGGCGGTATGCACGAAATGATCCTGCAGCACGTTGCCGATGTCTTGCTGCCAGAGCCGCAGGCGGGCGTCCTGGTAGCGCAGCAACAGCAGGGCCAGGCCACAGAGCAGGGTCAGCCCCAGCAGTGGCAGGGCGAGTCGGGCGGAGTAGCGCAGCAGCGGTATGCCGGCGTTGTTCTGCCAGCGTTGCAGCAGGAGTCTTCGACTGTCTGCCAGCTCGCTGAACCAGTTCAGTTGCACCGGGGTTACGCTGGGAAGCCAGAGCAGCTGCTCGCTGATCAGGGTGCGGGCCTGGGTGATGCGCTCGTTGATGTTCTCCTGCACCGACAGCAAAGACGACAGCTCGGCCACCAGGCTGAGACGGGCGTCGCGCAGCTTGCTGAACAGGCTCAGGCGATCGGTGAGCAGCTGGCGGTACTGGCTGCGGGCTTCCTGCGGAAGCTGCAGGCCGGCGGAGGTTTCATAGCCCCCCAGCTCCTGTTCGGTGCCCAGCTGATCGCGATTGAGGCGGATGTTCTGCAGCCGCAGCTGGTTGATGCGGGCGCGGGTACTGGCGGTATTGAGCGGGCGCGTCAGGCCGGCCTGCAGCCGGTGCAGTTCGGTGCCGACGTACTGTATCTCCAGCTCCAGCTGCTGCGAGATGGTACGGTAGGCGCTATCGACCTGGGCCAGGTGGGCTTCCTGCTGCCGGCGCAGGCTGCTGGTCTGCTCGATGCCCGCCAGGGTATCGCGCAGTTCCACGCTCAGGCTGCGGTTCTGCTCGCCGGCGGCCTGGAGTGCCGGGTCCAGCCCGCTGAGGCTGCTCTGTTGCAGTTCGCTGAGGGTCTTTTCGGTCTGGCTGCGCAGGCGCCACTGGATCAGTTCTTCCAGTTGCTGCAGTTGCTGCGTCGCCTGGCCGATGTCGCGGCTGACCTGCTGCAGTTTGAGATCATTGAGTTCGGCGCGCCCTGGCAGGGTCAGCAGCTCCAGTTCAATACTCTGGATTTGGGCGCTGAGCGCGCGCTGGCGGGCGCTTTGCAGCAGCTGGCCGGCTTCGCTGCCAGGCGTCTGGACTGTGGCGGGATCACTGGCCTGCTTGAGCTGCGTCAGCTGGTCACGCAGGCTGAGTCGCTTGTTGTCGTTGAGGTTGATGTCCTGCTGCAGCTGGTCGCGGGCCTTTTGCTGTTCCAAAAGACTGGCCTTGAGCAGTGTCTGGCGCTGCTGCAGCTGTTCCAGCGACTGCGCCTCGGCGGGCGTGGGCTCGGGCTCCAGGGGTTCGGCGGAGGCCTGGCGCCGGCGGTTGATGTCCGTGGGCAGGGTTTCCAGTTCCTGGCGCAGCTGTGCTGCACGGGTGTCGTACTGCTTCAAGTCCTGCAGCGTGTCCAGTGCCTGTTGATAGAGATCCCGCTCGGCCTGCTCTTCGGCACTGGGTGTTTTGCCCTCATACTGCGCAAGGCGTTCGGTCACCAGGGCAAGGTCTTCATCGGTGCCGGCCCAGGCACTGGTGCACAGCAGGGTGAAAAGCAGCAACAGGGTGGTCAGGGGCGCTTTCATGCAGCAACAGGCTCGCGCTAACGGGTTGATATCCAATATAGACTTGGGCATGTGACAGGCAGGACTCAGCGGCAGATTCTCGCTACAGTGTGGAGTGTACCCAGACCTGGAGATGCCATGAAGGTCATTGATCCTCGACAAATCCGCGACGGGCTTGATGCGTTCGAGCCCAACGATATCACGCTTTGTACCGGGCAGCTGCAGGCATATATGGATCATTACGGCCTTGCCGGGCTGGCAGCCGATACGCAGCACAGTATCGGGCGGGAGCCTGTTGATGGTCTGGATCTGGTGGTGCAGCAGTTTCGCCCGGCGGGGCCTGTTCGTGGCACGGCAGTGTTGCTGCACGGCTACACCGATCACGCCGGCCTCTACCGGCACCTGATCGGCTATCTGTTGCAGCGACACTGGAACGTGCTGATTTATGATCTGCCGGGTCATGGCCTGTCCGAAGGGCCGGCGCTGGGCATCGATCATTTCTCGACCTATGCCCGGCAGTTGAGCGCGTTGCTGCAACGCCACGGCGACTGCCTGCCGGCTCCCTGGGTACTGCTGGGGCAGAGCACCGGCGCCGCCATCGTTTTGGAACAGCAGCGCGGCGGTGATCCCGTGGCCGCGAAGGTGGCGGGGCGTATCTACCTGGCGCCGCTGATCCGGCCGGTGATGATGGATGTGATCGTGCGCAAGTATCGCTGGTTCGGACGCTTTCTCAGGCAGGTCAAGCGTATCTATTCGGACAACTCCGGTGATGCCTCCTTTGTGCGCTTTGTGCGTGAGTACGATCCGCTGCAGCACAGCCGCGTGGCGGTGAGCTGGGTTCGCGCCATGCTGGAGTGGGTCAAGCAGATCGAGTCCAGCGGGACCCTGGCGGGTACACCGCTGCTGTTGCAGGGGGATGAGGATGGCACCGTGGACTGGCGCCACAACATGGCGGTGTTGCAGCGACTCTACCCGGCGCTGCAGCCGGTGCTGCTTGCCGGCGCCCGCCACCACCTGGTGAACGAAACGCCGGCACTGCGTCGCCAGCTGTTTGCCCACATCGGCGACTATCTGCAGCGTATCGAGGCGGATGCCCGGCAGGAGGAGGCGCCCTGAAAAACAAAACCGCCCGCGGGTCTGGCGACCGGCGGGCGGTTGAGGTGATGGCCGCTACCGGCCATCAGGCTGCGTGTGTTATCAGAACAGACGCCGGGCGCGAATGGTGCCTTCGATCTCGAGGATCTTCTCCAGCGCCACTTCCGAGTAATCGGCATCCACGTCCACCACCACATAACCGACCTTGTCGTTGGTTTGCAGGTACTGGCCCGAGATGTTGACGTTGTTCTCGGAGAACACGGTGTTGATGGCGCTGAGGATGCCGGGAACGTTGCGGTGTACGTGCAACAGGCGGTGGACATTGGCGTGTGCCGGCAGGGCCACTTCCGGGAAGTTGACGGAGGTGATGGTCGAGCCGTTGTCGCTGTATTTCGCCAGCTTTTCCGCCACTTCGTAGCCGATGTTTTCCTGGGCTTCCATGGTGGAGCCGCCGACATGGGGCGTCAGGATGACGTTGTCGAAGGCGCGCAGCGGCGAAATGAATTCGTCCTTGTTGCTGCGCGGTTCCACCGGGAATACGTCCACGGCGGCCCCCAGTACACGGCCGCTTTCCAGCGCGCCGCACAACGCATCGATATCGACCACGGTACCGCGGGCGGCGTTGATGAAGATCGCGCCCTGCTTGATCTTCTCGAACTGCGCCGGGCCCATCATGTCCTTGGTGGCACCGGTTTCCGGCACGTGCAGCGAAATCACGTCGCAGGTGGCCAGCAGTTCGTCCAGGGAGGCGATCTGACTGGCGTTGCCCAGTGGCAACTTGGTCACAACGTCGTAGAAGTGCACGATCATGCCCAGGGATTCGGCCAGCACGCTCAGCTGTGAGCCGATGCTGCCGTAGCCGATGATGCCCAGTTTCTTGCCGCGGATTTCATAGGAGTTGGTGGCCGACTTCAGCCAGACACCACGGTGGGCCTTGGCATTTTTCTCCGCCACGCCGCGCAGCAGGATAATGGCTTCGGCCAGTACCAGTTCCGCCACGGAGCGGGTGTTGGAGTAGGGGGCGTTGAATACCACGATGCCAAGCTCAGTGGCGGCCCTGAGGTCAACCTGATTGGTGCCGATGCAGAAACAGCCGACGGCGATCAGCTTCTCCGCAGCGCTCAGGACCTTGGCGGTCAACTGGGTGCGGGAGCGGATACCGATGAAGTGTACGTCCTTGATCTTTTCGATCAGTTCGTCTTCGGGCAGGGAGCCGGTAACGTACTCAATGCTGTTGTAGCCTTGTGCATTCAGGGTATCGACCGCCGACTGGTGGACGCCTTCCAGCAGCAAAATTTTGATCTTGCTTTTTTCCAGAGAAGTGGTCTTGCTCATACTGTACGACTCGTGTGGTGGTTAGCGGGCGGGTATTTCAGGGCGGCTATGGTAGCACAAAGTTACATGAATGAGTTTGACGGCTGGGCGCCAAACGCTGGAAATATATTCAACTTTAGATGAGAAAATCTGTGTTCATGCCACGGGGGGTGAGCCGGCAACGGGGTTGCCGGCGAGGCGGGGTCAGCCGTAGAAGCAGAGGTAGGCGGTCGCCTGTTCGACCTTGAGCTGGAATTTCTGGTTGGCGTCAATGTTGAATTCGGTACCTGCGGGATAGCTGACATAGTCGTCGCTGCCCGGCAGCTTGACGATCAGCTCGCCGCTGGTCACAACCATGCGTTCCTTTTCGCTGGTGCCGAATTCGTACTCGCCGATGGCCATGGCGCCGACGGTGGCGCGGCCTTCGCTGTTATCGAAACCGATGGATGTCACCTTGCCGTCAAAGTATTCATTTACGTGAAACATGCTCGATCCTCTGTGTTCATGGAGTCGGGGAAAAAGGAAAGGCAGCATCATAGTGCCCGCGGCCTGACTTGGCTATATGCGCCTGCATCCTCAGGGTTGCTGGCGCGAAGCCTGTGCCGCCGAATGGGCCAGGACGAAGTCGACGAAGGCCCGGTTGGCCCGTGACAGGTAGCCCTGGCGGCGCCAGGCGATGGACAGGTCGAGCCAGACGGGTTCCTCAAACGGCACGGCCACCAGATCCGGGTCGTCGCGCAGCACCATGGCCAGCAGGGTAGAGATACCAAAGCCCTGTTTTACGATCGACTTGATCAGCGGCAGCAGGTTGGTTTCAAAGCCGATATTGGGGGAGCAGCCGCACCGCTCGGCGATCTGGTCAACAGCCTTGCGGTGGAAGTATCCCGGCTGGAACAGCACCAGCTCCTCGCTGAAAAAAGCGTCATAGCTGATGCGGGACTGCCGCGCCAGGGCGTGGTCCTCGGGCAGGATTACCATCATTTGCTGGCGCAGGAACAGGCTGGCCTCGAGCTCAGCCGGCACCGCATCGGCGACGATAATCGCCAGATCCAGCAGACCCTCCTGCAGCATGTCCCGCAGCTCGCCCGTACCCGCTTCGACCACCGATAGCCTGAGGTTGGGGTGGCGGTGTCGAAACGCCATCAGGATCGGCGGGAAGTAGTAGGACCCCAGCATGCCGGGAATGCCGACCCGCACTTCACCCCGGGTCAGGCCGCGCAGTTCCTGCATCTCGAGCTGGGCGTCATCCAGCGTCTGCAGAATGCGCCTGGCATGCTGCAACAGCCGCTGGCCTTCATCGGTCAGGCTGACCTTGCGGTCGTTGCGGTGAAACAGGGTCAGTTCCAGTTCGGCTTCGAGCTTGCGAATGGCCATGCTCACGGCGGGCTGGGCCACATGCAGCACTTCAGCGGCCCGGGTGAAGCTGGCGTGATGGGCGACCTCAACGAAATAGCGCAGGGGTTTGATGTCCATTGGATAAGCACTCGTTATCAGTATGATAACAACTATATATTTTTATGATGCCTTTGCCAGCGCTATGCTGCACGCTGTTACTGGCAGGCGGGCATGAACATGATTGAAGCGGGCAGCAAGGCATTCTGGCGGGCGACCCTGGCACTTTGCCTGGGGTCGGTAATGATTTTTGCCAACGTCTATGTAACGCAGCCGCTGTTGCCGATGATTGCCGAGTCCTTTGGCATCTCGCCGCTGCAGGCCGGCTGGAGCTTTACCGTCACTACCCTGACTCTGGGGCTGTCGCTGCTGTTTTATGGTCCTTTGTCCGATGCGCTGGGGCGACGCGCTCTAATCCTGTTCAGTATGGGGGGCGCGGCCCTGACGACCCTGGCGCTGTCGCAGGCGGACAGCTACGCCATGCTGCTGGGGCTGCGGGCCTTGCAGGGCTTTTTCCTGGGAGGACTGCCCGCGATTGCCATTGCCTATATGGGGGATGAATTTGACCGCAAGGCCCTGCTGCTGGCGGTGGGCTTCTATATCAGCGGCAATACGCTGGGCGGTGTGGGTGGGCGCCTGGTGGGCGGTTTTGTCGGCGACAGCCATGGCTGGCCTCAGGCGTTTCTGGTGATGGCCGGTATCAGCCTGGTGCTGCTGGCGGTGGTGGCCTGGCTGCTGCCGGCTTCCAGTGGGTTCAGCCCGCGGGTGCTGCGCCCGCGGCTGATGCTGCGTGACCTGCAGGGGCATCTGCGCAATCCGCTGCTGCTGGGGGCCTACCTGGTAGGTGGGCTGAACTTCTTCATCTTTATCAACCAGTACAGCTACGCCACCTTCATGCTGGCGGAGGCTCCCTACGGCCTGTCGGCGAAGTTCCTCGGGCTGCTGTTTCTGACCTACCTCAGCGGCACCGTCGGCTCGGCGCTGTCCGGCCGGGTTGCGCAGCGCCTGTCGCAGCCGGTGTGCCTGATGATCGGCATTGCGCTGTTGATGCTGGGATCCGTGGTTACGCTGATACCCTCGCTGCCGGCAATCGTAACTGGCTTTCTGATCAACAGCTTTGGCTTTTTCTTCGCGCATTCCACGGCGAGCAGCTGGGTCAGTCGTCATGCTCTGCAGGCGCGGGCCAGTGCGTCGTCGCTGTACCTGCTGTTCTATTACCTGGGCGCCAGCAGCGGCGGTTTTTACCTGGCGCCTTTCTGGCAGAGTCATGGCTGGGGCGGCGTGATCGTGGCCTCCCAGCTGGTGTTCTGCCTGACCCTGTGGATAAGTTTCCTGTTGCTGCGCGCCGAGCGTCGCCAGCCGGTCATAGCCTGAGATCGCCATTGCGCCAGGTCTGACCTGTGGCTGGATAGCACGACCGGCTGGCGTTATGCTTTGCGCTCTGAAATCTGCAGTCCGTGCAGTCTTGGTTACCGGGGGAAGTGATAATGAAATACCTGCACCGCTTTACTGATGGCACGGCGGTAGATCTGCCGCTGGGCAAGGTCGTCTGTGTCGGGCGCAACTATGCCGACCATGCCGCCGAACTGAATAACCCCATCCCCACGGTACCGATGCTGTTTATCAAGCCCGCCAGTTCGGTGCTGCCCATGGCAGAGCCGTTTGCCATTCCGGCGGACCAGGGGCGGGTGCATTTCGAAACCGAGATGTCGATCCTGCTTGGCAGCCGGTTGTGCAAGGCCGGCGAGAGCGAGGCGGCCCGGGCGATTGCCGGTATCGGCCTGGCGCTGGACCTGACGCTGCGTGACCTGCAGGATGAGCTCAAGCGCCAGGGGCACCCTTGGGAGAAGGCCAAGGGCTTTGACGGTGCCTGCCCGCTCTCGACCTTTGTCACACCGGACCAGGTGGGCAATCTGCAGGATGTGCAGATCCGGCTGCGGGTCAACGGCGAAACCCGCCAGGACGGCAACAGTCGCTTTATGCTCAACCCGGTGTTGCCGCTACTGAGCTACATCTCGCAGTACTTTACCCTGGAACCCGGCGACGTCGTGCTGACCGGCACGCCGGCAGGCGTGGGGCCGATCCGCTCCGGTGACCTGCTCGAGGTTGAGCTTGCAGGTTTGCTGCAGGTCGACACGGCGGTGCTTTAAACGCTTTTTTAACGGTCTCCCCGGCGGGCCAGCCAGCCAGCGTATAGACTGAAATTGCGACGCCGTCACGCCTGTGCGTCGCGTTTCAAGTCTTGTGCGGGGGGAATCATCATGGCGACTGCATTGGTGGCCGGGGCCACCCGGGGGATCGGGCAGGGGTTCGTGCGGGCACTGTTGCAGCGTGACTGGAATGTCTATGCCAGCTACCGGGATTTCGCCGGTGCCGGCACACTGAATGCGCTGACCGCCGCCTTCCCGGGGCAGCTGCACCTGCTGCAGCTGGATCTGGCGGACGAGCCGAGCATCGTTGCCGCCGTTGCCATACTGCGGCAGCACCTGGACGAGCCGCTTGAGCTGGCGCTGTGCTGTGCAGGCCTGTTGCACGAGGGAGGGCAGCTGCCGGAGAAAAGCCTGGCCCAGCTGTCCGCGGACTGGCTGCAGCGCTCCATGGCGGTCAACGCGCTGGGGCCTTTGCTGTTGCTGAAACACCTGCATCCTCTGCTGGTGCAGCATACCGCCAGCCAGTTTGCGGTGGTTTCGGCGCGGGTGGGCAGTATCAGCGAGAACCAGCTCGGTGGCTGGTACAGCTACCGGGCGTCCAAGGCGGCACTGAACATGCTGATGAAAACCGCCGCCATCGAAATGACGCGCCGCTTTCCCCACATGCAGCTGCTGTGCCTGCACCCGGGCACCACCTCTACCGACCTGTCCGAACCCTTCAGCAAAAGGGTAGCCCCCGAAAAGCTGTTTACCGTCGAGCGTTCGGTGCGCCAGTTGCTGAAGGTACTGGATGACGCCCGCAATGGCCCCAGCGGGCGTTTTCTGAGCTGGGATGGTAGCGAGGTGCCCTGGTAGCGGCTGTGCCGGGGCTGTTTGTTGCAATCAGCTGCAAGCTGCATATAAAAAGGCGCCGCAAATGCGGGCGCCTTTTTATGGGTTTTTTATCAGAGCGTTTTCAGGTACTCGATCAGGGCATAGCGCTGGGCTTCGCTGAGGGCGGGGCCTATTCTGCCGGCCGCCGTGCCGTCGCTGAACTCGTGTCCGGTGTTCAGGTTGCCCGGCTGGCGCGTATCCAGGGTGGATACGCTGCTGTCGGACCCGCTCCGGTAGCCGACCTTGACGGGGTCGAATTCGCGCTGACCCAGCGAGAAGGTGACCGGGCGCTCGGCAACGGGGGACAGCAGCGCATAGAGGTTGGGGACCGAGCCGTTGTGCAGGAAGGGCGCCGTCGCCCAGATTCCGTTCAGCGGGCGCGCCTTGTAACCGGCACCGGCCTGCAGGCAGTTGGGCCTGTTGCCGTTGAGTTGCTCCTGCTCGGCCGCGCCAATACCGTGCTGGCGGTACCAGTAATCGGTGGTTTCCTGGACCAGCGCGCCGAGGGAGAAGGCGAAGGAGGCATCCGGCGCTTCGGTGACGCGCAGCGGCGTGCAGTTCTGGCCCTGGTAAACCCCGGTATCGATCCCCAGGCCCCGGGTATCCACGGTGCGCTCGGCCAGTACCCGGGACTGCATGGGGTCTGTGCCTATTTCGTCCAGCGGTATGATCTTGAGGCGCAGCAGGCGTTCGCCGGCGCTGTTTTTAGTGGCCCAATATTTTTCACTCCAGAAGGCATCGGACTGTACCGGCGGCAGGTGGCAGCCCTGGCACAGTTGCTGATAAAGCGCTGCGCCATCGTTAGCGAGGTCCCTGTCGATCGCAGGCAGGATGTCCTCGGGCCATTTGGGTGCGCGCAGGCCGCTGAAGGACTTGTGCTCAAAGGGGGCGGCGCGGCCCGCCAGCTGCTGTTCGATGCGGTGCAGGGTTTTGACCCGCACGCTGGATTCAAACCGGGCGGGACCTGGGTCAAGATTGACCAGTGCGGCAACGCCCAGGGCCTCACCGGCGTTGCGCACCATGGGTTGCATGATGGAGCCATCGTACTGTACCCACTCGAACCAGGACGAGGTCCAGATATGGGGGTAGTTGACCGGCGCGTTGACCGGCACGAAGTTCTGCGGCCGGTTGGCATCCAGCGCAAACACCTGGTTGCCAATGCGGTTGAGGGCATCGAGGCGGGTAAAACCCTCCACGTTTTTCAGGTTGGCCTTGACCGTCTTGGCGATGTCTTTGAGGGTATGGCTTTCGGTGCCGGCCTCGATATCCCGCATGATAACCTGCTGCTCCTGGGCTTCGATGGTGGCCAGCTGCATGTCGATCAGCTCCATCAGGGTTTTGGAGAAGTCCTTCTTCAGTTGTGTGCGGTTGGCGGCGGTGTTGCGATCCCCGAGTACGCGGGCGGCGAAGCGATTAAAGCGCAGCTTGCTGTAGTTGTTCTCGAACATGGCCAGAAAGAGCACGTTGGTCAGGCGGGTGATATCCGTCATGGCCGGGCCGCCATCGTAGCGAATCGAGGTGCCCTGGTAGGTCATCTGGCCGGTATGGCAGGCTGCGCAGGTAAAACCGATGGCATTGTACTGGCGGCCATCCACCGGGCTGGTGACGCCATAGTCGACGGCAAAGCCCACCGGCAGGCCGCTCTGGTTGAAGCGGCTGATATCACTCTGGATAAAGCCGACCCGGCCCAGGTAGGCCGGGTCGGACACCAGCTTGCCCTCGCCGAAGGGGTTGATGCCGGGTTGCTCCAGCGCCATGAACCATTCAAACGGAATGGGCAGGGTGGAGGTGCCCTGGCTGGCGTGGTGGTACCAGTCGCGGCTGTCGCTGTTCCAGGCCGGGCCCTGGTCCAGCCAGACGACCCGCTCGACCGGCTCGAAGGGTGGCAGGGCGCTGCAGGCGCCGAAGAATAGGGTGGAGCAGATGAGTACGATTCGCAGGGCAGACATCACAGATCCCTCTGTTGCGGCCGCGGGCGGCCGGATTCTACACCTCAAACAGGTGTTTTAACGTGTTTGGAGTGTAGTCCAACTGGGGCCCGGGCCAAACCCTGAAGTTCTCAGCCGGTCAGGCGGTTGTCGCGGTAATCCTGCAGCGCCTGTTCGATTTCGTCCTCGGTGTTCATGACGAAAGGCCCGTACTGCACGATGGGCTCGCCGATCGGGCGGGCCGCCAGCAGCATCAGGGCACTGTCTTCCAGGGCCTGCAGGGCCACGGCGTCACCATCGCCGAGGATGCCCAGCTCGCCGGCGTCGAGGGTCTGGTCGCCCAGCTGAACCTGGCCCCGGTAGGCATAGACGAAGGCGCGGTGCCCGGGCTGAACCGGGTGTGTCAGTGTGGTTTTGGCGGGCATGCGGATGTCCACCATCAGCGGGTCGACGCCGATGCCGCTCACCGGGCCGATGGCGCCCAGGGAATCACCGGCGACAACGCGGCGCAGGATGCCCTGCGCGTCCGTGGCTTCGGTGATGTCGCCGGGCAGCAGGTCCTGGTAGCGGGCGGGGTTCATTTTCTCGGCCGCGGGCAGGTTTATCCACAGCTGGAAGCCCCACATCAGACCGGCTTCCTGCTGCGGCATTTCGGAATGGATAATGCCGCGTCCTGCGGTCATCCACTGGGCACCGCCGGTCTGCAGCAGGCCGACGTTGTCCAGGTGGTCACGGTGCTCCATGCGTCCTGCCAGCATGTAGGTCACGGTTTCAAAACCGCGGTGCGGGTGGGACGGAAAACCGGCGATATAGTCGTCCGGACTGTCGGACTTGAACTCGTCCAGCATCAGGAAGGGGTCCAGGTTGCGCAGGTTTGGCGTTCCGATAACGCGGTTCAGGCGCACACCGGCGCCATCGGATGTCGGCATGGCGCGGCTGCGACGTTCAAGCGTGCGTAGGCTCATGGGAAGCTCCTGTCAGTTGCGGGTTCATGCTGCCATCCTAAAGCGATGCCACGGCGCCTAATAGCGGAAATATTTGTCCGAATCCTTCAGTTTTTCCGCATGCTTTTTCGTATCATGAAACCCAATCGAATCGGGGGAGCGCACTATGCTGTGGGTCAAGACCTTTCATATCCTGGCGATGACCAGCTGGATGGCGGGGATTTTTTATCTGCCGCGCATCTTTGTGCATTTTGTCGAGGGGCGTGCCGCAGGGCAGGACGTGACGCGGCTGCAGATCATGGCGCGCAAGCTGTACGGCTTCATGACGGTGATGGCGGTTTTTACCCTGGGGCTGGGGTTCTGGCTCTGGCTGGGGTATGGCTTTAGTGGCGCCTGGCTGCATGCCAAGCTGCTGTTCGTGGCGTTGCTGATCGGGTATCACGGCTGGTGCCGGGTCTACCTGCGGCGGATGGCGGCAGGGGCCCTGGGGCAGAGCGGCCGCTACTTCCGGCTGTTCAACGAGCTGCCGCTGCTGCTGTTCGTACCGATCCTGATTCTGGTGGTGGTCAAGCCGTTCTGAGGCGCACGGGCTCAGTCGTTCGGGTCGAGCCGGTGCAGAATGCGTTGCAGGCGCGCTTCCAGCCGGTCGCTGCGCTGGCGCAGCCTGTCCACATCGGCCATAAAGCCTTCGAGCTCGGCCCTTGGTGGTAGCAGGCGGGCTTCTTCCTGCAGGTATTCACCCAGGTTGTGGCTCAGGCTGCGGCCGCTCTGGCGCCAATAGCTGCCCTGCTGGCGCAGGAAACGCGCCGCCTGGTAGGCCGGCAGGTCACCGATCTGGTCGGCCAGCAGACCTTCCCAGTCGATATCGGTGTCGGCGAGAATCGCCTGCAAGCGGTTGGCAAGCGCGCTGTCACCGCTGATGGTTACGCCCTTGCCAAAGAGCGCGGCGGCCTTGTCATCGCTGCTCACCAGGCGCAGCAGTGCACTGGCGCTGCCGGCTATCACTGCATCGGCTTGTGCCCCGTAATGCTGCTGCAGCTGCAGGCCCTCGTTGTTGGGAATCAGATACAGCGTCATGGCTACCGGGGAGCTGATCTGCAGGGCGATCACGCGGCCACCGAGCCGACCCAGTGCCCGCAGGGTCACCGGGTCACGGCTGAGCAGACTGTTGAGGCCCTGTTCGACCAGAGTCACCAGGGTGGCATTGAGCATGTCTAGCGCCATCCGCTTTTCCTCGACCCTCAGGGCTTGATGCCGGTATGTAGCGCAACGACACCGCCGGTCATGTTCTGGTACTTGCACTGCACCAGCCCCGCAGCTTCCATCATGCCCTTGAGGGTTTCCTGATCCGGGTGCATGCGGATGGATTCGGCGAGGTAACGGTAGCTTTCGGCGTCCCCTGCAATCGCCTGACCCATTTTGGGCAGGATGTTGAACGAGTAGAAATCGTACAGCTTGGTCAGGGCGGGATTGTCGGTTTTGGAGAACTCCAGCACCATGACCTTGCCACCGGGCTTGAGTACCCGGGCCATGGATCTCAGGGCCGCGTCCTTGTCGGTGACATTGCGCAGACCGAAGGCGATGGTAATGACATCGAAATAGTTGTCGGGAAACGGCAGGGCTTCGGCGTTGGCCTGCACAAACTCGATGTTGCCGGCTGCGCCGCGATCGAGCAGCTTGTCACGGCCGACCTTGAGCATGGAATCGTTGATGTCCGCCAGCACGACCTTGCCCTGGGCCCCCACCAGGCGGGAAAAACGCAGTGTCAGGTCGCCGGTGCCGCCGGCGATATCCAGCACGCGGTGGCCGGCACGCACGCCGCTCTGCTCGATGGTCAGGCGCTTCCACAGCCGGTGCACGCCGCCGGACATCAGGTCGTTCATGATGTCGTACTTGGTGGCGACCGAGTGGAATACGTCGGCTACCCGTTTGGCCTTGTCTTCGACCGGCACCTGCTGGTAGCCGAAATCCGTGGTGTTGTCTTGCTTGTGGTCGCTCATGGTCACAGTTCACTAAGCCTTTGCGGAATCTGTGCGCATTGTAGCGCGCCGCCCGGGGATTTGTCTGTCGTTGCTGTCGTGTGGCATTAGCCCCTGGCGATCAGGCCGCCATCACGGGACGCGCCTGCCGCCTCGAGCTGGCGCAGGTAGTCGTTCCAGTAGCGGTCATGGTCGTGGGCCAGGTCGTAGAGGTATTCCCAAGTAAAGAGGCCGCTGTCGTGACCGTCATCGAAGACGATCTTGAGCGCGTAGTTGCCGGCCGGTACCACCTGCTTGAGCCCGACCAGTTTCTTGCCGGTTTGCAGTACGCCCTGGCCGATGCCGTGGCCGCGTACCTCGGCCGAGGGGGAGTGAACGCGCAGGTATTCGGCGGTCAGTTCGAAGTTGCCATCGGCATACACCAGTTCCAGGGTGCGGGACTTGAGGTGCAGCTTGATATCGGAGGGAAGCGGGGTCGTATTCATGTGCGGTATCCAGCGCCTGTGGATAAATGAGGGCAGGCCAAGTGGGCCTGCCTCTGAACGTGCCTGTCTATAGAATATAGTGGCTCAGATCCTGGTCCTGGCTGAGTTCGGCCAGGTACTTGTTGACGTAGTCCGCATCGATTTGCAGCTTTTCGCCGCCCAGGTCCGAGGCGGTAAACGACAGCTCTTCCAGTAGTCGTTCCATCATGGTGTGCAGGCGCCGCGCGCCGATGTTCTCGGTCTGCTCGTTGACCTGAAAGGCGAGCTCCGCGATACGGGCAATGGCATCGTCCCCGAATTCAATCTCGACGCCTTCGGTCTTCATCAGCTCGCGGTACTGCTCGGTGATGCTGGCGTTGGGCTCGGTCAGGATGCGGCGGAAATCATGCGGGGTCAGCGCATTGAGCTCGACCCGTATCGGCAGGCGACCCTGCAGCTCCGGGATCAGATCGGAGGGGCGTGCCAGGTGGAAGGCGCCCGAGGCGATAAACAGGATGTGGTCGGTGTTGACCATGCCGTGTTTGGTGCTCACGGTGCAGCCTTCGATCAGCGGCAGCAGGTCGCGCTGCACGCCTTCGCGGGAGACATCGCCGCCGGTGGCGTCGGAGCGCTTGCAGACCTTGTCTATCTCGTCGAGGAAGACGATACCGTTCTGCTCGACCCGTTCGATGGCGGTCTGCTTGATGTCTTCATCCTTCACCATCTTGGCGGCTTCTTCATCCACCAGCAGCTTGAAGGCTTCCTTTACCGGCAGACGGCGCTGCTGTTTGCGATCACCGCCGAAGTTGGCGAACATGTTCTGCAGCTGGCTGGTCATTTCTTCCATGCCGGGCGGCGACATGATTTCAACGCCGGCCTTGGGCTGGGCGATATCGAGCTCGATTTCCTTGTCATCCAGCTGGTGTTCACGCAATTTCTTGCGAAAGATCTGACGTGTGGCGCTGTCGGTCTTGCTGGGTTCCGGTTCGTTGCCGCTGGGGCGTGCCGGCGGTAACAGCGCATCGAGAATGCGTTCTTCCGCGGCTTCTTCAGCGCGAAAGCTTACCTTCTCCATTTCCTGCTCGCGCACCATCTTGATGGCCATGTCGACCAGGTCGCGCACAATGGTTTCCACATCACGTCCGACATAGCCGACTTCGGTGAACTTGGTCGCTTCCACCTTGATAAAGGGCGCATTGGCGAGCCTGGCCAGGCGACGGGCGATTTCGGTCTTGCCGACCCCTGTGGGGCCGATCATCAGGATATTCTTGGGGGACACTTCGGCCCGCAGCTCTTCGTTGAGCTGCATGCGGCGCCAGCGGTTGCGCAGGGCAACGGCGACGGAGCGCTTGGCGGCATCCTGGCCGATGATATGGCGGTCCAGTTCGTGGACAATTTCACGCGGTGTCATGTTGGACATGTCTTGTTCCTCGGGTCGCCCGTCAGGCCACGGAATTCAGTTCTTCGATGGTGAGGTTGTCGTTGGTAAAGACACAGATGCCGGCGGCGATCTGCAGGCTTTTCTCAACGATATCGCGGGCCGGAAGTTCGCTGTTGTTGACCAGGGCGCGGGCGGCCGCCAGGGCAAAGTTGCCGCCGGAGCCGATGGCGACCACGCCGTCTTCGGGGTCGATGATGTCGCCACTGCCGGAAATCAGGAAGGTGCGCTCCTTGTTGGCGACCAGCATCAGGGCTTCGAGCTTGCGCAGGGCACGGTCGCTGCGCCATTCCCGTGCCAGCTGGGTGACCGCGGTGAGGATGTTGCCCTGGTGCTTGTCGAGCTGCTGCTCGAACAGGTCGCGCAGCGTGATGGCGTCAGCCGTTGAGCCTGCAAAACCGGTGATCACCTGATGCTTGGGCAACAGGCTGACTTTTCTGGCAGTGCCTTTCATTACGGTGTTGCCAAGTGAGACCTGGCCGTCGCCGCCGACCACTACCTTGTCGCCCCGACGTACGGATACGATCGTTGTCATGTGTTGCTCCTGAGTAAGCCTATCCCGCAAAGATGGTGCCGCAGGCACGAAATTCAAGCGTAGCGGACAAATAATACCGGCAGGCGAGTCCGTGCGGTGCCACCCTAAGGGGCTGCGTACGATCATTGCCGGAGGGAAAGCGGCAGAGGGCGGGGCTGTGGGCAGCCCCGAGAGGGTTACTGCTGGATCTGCATCGACTGGATGTTCATCTTGGCCATCTTGTTCTGTGCCTTGTTGATGGCGGCACGGTTGTCGAAGGGGCCGGTGCGCACCCGGTACCAGATGCCATTGCTGCCTTCGGTCTTGCTGGTGCGTACATTGGGCAGGCCGGCCAGCAGCAGCTGGGCACGCATGCGTTCCGCATCGGCCGGGTCCCGGAAGGAACCGGCCTGCAGCAGGTAGCTCTGCTCCAGCTTGGCGTTGCGTGGTGTCGACTTGTAGGCCTCCACCGTGGGGGCTTCAACTTCGCTCTTGGGCAGCATTTCGTAAAAATCGAATCGCGGCTGCGGTTCGGCTTCAGGCGTGCTGCTGTTGACCGTGATGTCCTTCACGGCCGCCTTGGGCACAGGCGCGCTGTCCGGCTCCACGGGTGTTGGGGCGGGCCTGGCGGCAACCGGTGCCTTGGCGGGCGGTGCGGTCTGTTGCTGCACAGGGGCTGACTGGAAGTCGGTGAGCCGCATCAGGCCATAAGCCAGGCCTGCAATGGCCGCGAGCGACACCAGTGCCAGCGGCCAGGCGCTTTTCTGCCGCCCTGGCGCCGGTTTGGGGGCGCTGGCGCGACTGCGGCTGGCTCCCCCGCTACGGCTGTTTTTCTGTGCAAAGTCCTTGCGTGAAACCATGGGGTTACATCTGTTCCGGTGCCGATACGCCGAGCAGTTGCAGACCGTTGGCCAGAATCTGGCGCACCGCCCCGCTCAGGGTCACGCGGGCGTTGCGCAGGTTGGTGTCGTCGATCAGCATCTTGTGGGCGTTATAGTAGGAGTGGAAGTCGTTGGCCAGTTCGCGCAGGTAGTTGGCCAGCACATGGGGCTCATAGTTGAGCGCCGAGCTCTGCAGCACTTCCGGGTACTTGCCCAGCTTGGTGATCAGGTCCTTTTCGTGCTCGGTGTCCAGCAGCCCCAGGCTCGCAAGCCCGACCGCCTGATCCCAGGACCAGCCGGCTTCATCCAGCTTGCGCAGCACCGAGCAGACACGGGCGTGGGCATACTGAATGTAGTAGATGGGGTTGTCCTTGGATTCGGACTTGGCCAGCTCGAGGTCGAAATCCATGTGCTGTTCGGACTTGCGGGTGACATAGAAGAAGCGGCAGGCATCGTTGCCCACTTCTTCGCGCAGTTCGCGCAGGGTCACGAAGGAACCCGAACGGGTCGACATCTGCACCCGCTCCTGGCCGCGGTAGAGGATGGCGAACTGCACCAGCCGCACCACCAGCCGTTCCGGGTCGTACCCCATGGCTTCCAGCGCCGCCTTGACGCGGGTGATGTAGCCGTGGTGATCGGCACCCCAGATATTCACCACCTTGTCGAAGCCGCGCTCGAACTTGTTCATGTGGTAGGCGATGTCGGAGGCGAAGTAGGTGGTCTGGCCATTGGCGCGGCGGACCACGCGGTCCTTGTCGTCACCGAAGTCGGTGGAACGGAACCAGAGGTTGCCTTCTTCTTCGAACAGGTAGCCCTTCTCCTGCAGCTTGTTCAGGGCGCTGTCCACGTCGCCGGTGTGGGTCAGGGAGCGCTCGCTGAACCACTGCTGGTACTGCACGCCGAAGCCGCCGAGATCTTCACGAATGTCGCCGAGGATGGAATCAAGCCCGGCGCTGAAGACGGCCTCGTAGCCATCGTCGCCCAGCAGGGCACGGCAGCGTTCAATCAGTGCGTCGATATGCACTTCCTTGTCGCCACCGGCGGGTTCATCGGCCGGGATATCGCTGAACACGACCGCGCTGCTGTGGTGCAGCGTATCGCCCAGGCGCGCGCGCAGGTCGGCGGCGATGTCGTGGATGTATTCACCCTTGTAACCGTTGCTCGGGAAGGGGACGGTCTCGCCGCAGTTCTCGAGGTAACGCAGCCAGACGCTGGTGGCGAGGATATTCATCTGCCGCCCGGCATCGTTGACGTAGTATTCGCGCTCAACCTGTACACCGGCCGCTTCCAGCAGGTCCGAGACAGTCGCACCATAGGCCGCCCCGCGGCCATGGCCGACGTGCAGCGGGCCTGTGGGGTTGGCAGAGACGAATTCGACCTGCACGCGGCCGGCGCTGTTGGCGGGCTGGCGGCCGTATTCGCGGCCGGCGTTGAGGATTTCCTCCACCACGCGGTTGGCGACATCGGCCTTCATGTAGAAGTTGATGAATCCCGGGCCTGCGATCTCGGTCTTGTCCAGCTGCGCCGAGGCGGGCAGTGCATCAAGAAGCGCCTGAGCCAGCTGTCGCGGATTTTGTCGGGCAGGCTTGGCCAGCGTCAGGGCAATGTTGGAGGCAAAGTCGCCGTGAGTCTTATCACGGGTGTTTTCCACCATGACATTGGTCTGGATATCGGCAGGCAGAGTGCCGTTTGCAATCAGTGTGGCGAGCGCAGAATCGATCAGATCCGCAATATGTTGTTTCATCAGACGTGAGGTACCGGTTCGGATTGGATAAAAATCGACCGCGCATTATCGCCTGTTGGCGGTCAGTTGTTAAGGGGTATGGAAACAGACCGGGCGGTCGGATTTTTTGAGGCCGGGCCTTTATGTCCCGGATGCGGTGCCGGCGGCGTGCGCTCAGACCGGAATCTCATCGCCTGTTGGCGGTCAGTTGTTAAGGGGTACGGCAACAGACCGGGCGGTCGGATTTTTTGAGGCCGGGCCTTTATGTCCCGGATGCGGTGCCGGCGGCGTGCGCTCAGACCGGAATCTCATCGCCTGTTGGCGGTCAGTTGTTAAGGGGTACGGCAACAGACCGGGCGGTCGAATTTTTTGAGGCCGGGTCCTTATGTCCCGGATGCGGTGCCGGCGGCGTGCGCTCAGACCGGAATCTCATCGCCTGTTGGCGGTCAGTTGTTAAGGGGTATGGAAACAGACCGGGCGGTCGGATTTTTTGAGGCCGGGTCTTTATGTCCCGGATGCGGTGCCGGCGGCGCGCTCAGGCCGGAATCTCATCGCCTGTTGGCGGTCAGTTGTTAAGGGGTACGGCAACAGACCGGGCGGTCGAATTTTTTGAGGCCGGGTCCTTATGTCCCGGATGCGATGCCGGCGGCGTGCGCTCAGACCGGAATCTCATCGCCTGTTGGCGGTCAGTTGTTCAGGGGTACGGCAACAGACCGGGCGGTCGAATTTTTTGAGGCCGGGTCTTTATGTCCCGGATGCGGTGCCGGCGGCGCGCTCAGGCCGGAATCTCATCGCCTGTTGGCGGTCAGTTGTTCAGGGGTACGGCAACAGACCGGGCGGTCGAATTTTTTGAGGCCGGGTCCTTATGTCCCGGATGCGGTGCCAGCGGCGCGCTCAGACCGGAATCTCATCGCCTGTTGGCGGTCAGTTGTTCAGGGGTACGGCAACAGACCGGGCGGTCGGATTTTTTGAGGCCGGGTCTTTATGTCCCGGATGCGGTGCCAGCGGCGCGCTCAGGCCGGAATCTCATCGCCTGTTGGCGGTCAGTTGTTAAGGGGTACGGAAACAGACCGGGCGGTCGAATTTTTTCAGGCTTGGCCTCTATACCCTGGGTACGGTGCCTGGCCGTGCGTCTGCAGGGCGCAATCAGTGGCTGTCGGCGGGGTCGACATCCAGGCTCCAGCGTACCTGTCGCGCCAGAGGCGACTGCTCCAGTATCGGCGTGATACTGCTCAGTACCTGTTGCAGAGCTCGACGGTCGTGGCTTTGCAGCAGCAGCTGGGCGCGGAAAAACCCGGCGCGTTTTTCCATTGCGGCGGGGAAGGGGCCAAGCCAGCTGACGCCGGGCAAGCTCAGTCCGTCGGATGCCAGCGCGCTGCACAGGGTGCTCAGGAAGGCTTCGGCGCGGCCGCGGTAGTTGGCTTCGGCGCGCAGCAGCGCATGGTATATAAAAGGAGGCAGGCCACTGTCGCGACGCATGGCCAGCTCTGCCATGGCGAACGCCTCGTAGCCCTGGCTGACCAGTTGCGTCAGGGTTGGGTGGTCGGCGTGGTGCGTTTGCATCAGTACCTGCCCCGGGCGTTCGGCCCGTCCGGCCCGGCCCGCGACCTGCAGAATCAGCTGTGCGGTGCGCTCCATGCCGCGAAAATCCGCGCTGAACAGGCCGGCGTCGGCGTCCAGAATCACCACCAGGGTCACCGCGGGGAAATGATGGCCCTTGGCGAGCATCTGGGTGCCCACCAGGATGCAGGGGCGGCCGTCATGTACGCGGTCCATGATGTCCTGCATGGCATTGCGTCGCTGGGTGCTGTCGCGATCGACCCGAATGACATCGGTGTCCGGGAACAGCTGCTGCAACACGCCTTCGGTGCGCTCGGTACCGGCGCCCTGGGGCTTGAAATCCGAGCTGTGGCAGGACGGGCAACGGTGCGGAATCGGGCGCTGGTGGTCGCAGTGGTGACAGTGCAGGTGTGGCGGTGTGCGGTGCAGCGTCATGCGGGCATCGCAGCGGTCACATTCGATAACGGTACCGCACTGGTGGCACATCAGCGCCGGTGAAAAGCCGCGCCGGTTCAGGAACAGCAGCACCTGGTTACCCTGCTGCAGCTCTATGCCGATACGACGTATGACTTCCTCGGACAGGCCGCTGTTGAGCGGTTGCTGACGAATATCGTACAGCTCGAATCTGGGTGGGCTGGCATTGCCGGCGCGCTGGTTGAGGCGTACATGGCGGTAGCGGCCGCTCTGGGCATTGTGCAGGCTTTCGAGCGAGGGCGTGGCGGTGCCCAGCACCAGCGGAACGTTTTCGGCCCGGGCGCGCATGACGGCAAGATCACGGGCTGAGTAGCGAAAGCCGTCCTGCTGCTTGAACGAGATGTCGTGTTCTTCATCGACAATGATGATGCCGGGGGTCTGCAGCGGCGTGAACAGCGCCGAGCGCGTGCCGATAATCACCCGGGCCTGGCCGGAACGCGCCCGTAGCCAGGCGTCGAGGCGCTGGCGGTCGGTCATGTTGGAGTGCAGCACCTCGACTTCCACTGCGAAGCGGGAGCGAAAGCGGCTCACGGTCTGGGGTGTCAGCCCAATTTCCGGTACCAGCACCAGGGCCTGGGCACCGGCGTGCAGAATGCGCTCGATGGCCTGCAGGTAAACCTCGGTCTTGCCCGAGCCGGTGATGCCCTGCAGCAGTACCGGGTTAAAGCCTTCACGCGCGAAAATGGTATCCAGTGCCTGCTGCTGCTCATCGTTCAGAGGTAATACGGGCTGGCACAGCAATGCCGTTTTGGCGGGCGTGGTGGTGTTATCCGGACTCACTTCGCGCTGCTCGATCAGGCCCTTGTCGCTGAGCGGTTTCTGCTGGGCACTGCTGTATCCGGCGCTGCGAAGGGCCGCGTTATCCAGACCCTCGGGGTGTTGCAGCAAGAGTTCCAGCAGGGCGCGCTGTTTCTTTGCCCGCGGAGCAATGGCGTCAACGGTTATGTCCGGCACCGCATGCCAGCGCTGCTGCAGGCTGGGCTGGTCGCTTTCGCCCTTGCGCAGCAATACGGGCAGTGCCTGGTGCAACGCATCGCCAATGGGGTGCTGGTAGTAGTCCGCGGCCCAGCAGGCGAGTTCCAGCAGATGGGGCGGCAGCGGAGGCGTCTGATCCAGCACTTCCAGGGCGGGCTTGAGTTTGGCCTGTGGAACGTCCGAGGTGTCGGCGAGTTCGATCAGTACGCCGGTGAGTTCGCGCCGGCCAAAGGACACCCGCACGCGCACGCCGATGGCAGGTGCCTTCTGTGCCTCCGCGGTTGGGGGCAGGTAGTCAAACAGGCGACGCAGAGGCGTGGGCAGGGCGATGCGAAAGATTGTCATGGCGTCGGTCTGGCTCCGGAAGCGACCTAGTTTAGGCGTAATATCGGGACTATTGAAGGGGGCAGCTGCTTGCGGCCGGGTTCGGCGATGCGTATAATCCGCTGCCTGGTTGCGGTCAGAGTACCGTGGCATCATCTATGGAACGAAAGTGCGGTGCCCGGCAGAGATGCTGATCGGGTAGCGGCACAGATTATCGAGGCTTGTTATGAAAACTGGAATCCATCCGAAATACGAAGACGTTACCGTAACCTGCTCCTGCGGTAACGAAATGAACACCCGTTCGACCATGTGCCAGAACATGCACGTCGACGTGTGCAGCCAGTGCCACCCGTTCTACACGGGCAAGCAGAAAGACGCCACCACCGGTGGTCGTATCGATCGCTTCAACAAGCGTTTCGGTGGCCTCAAGCTGGCGAAGTAATTCGGCAGGCATTGCTCAGAATTTTGCAAAAGGCACTCCTCTGGAGTGCCTTTTTCGTATGGGCGGCGCGGATTCTTCCAGGCCAGGCGGGCGGCTTCAGGCCTCAGGACCCGGGTTCTGCAGCGACTGGATATCGACGCCATTGGCTTGGCTGTGCGGGTAATTTGCCCGTGTTTCAGGCGTCGTTTTCAAGCTGTTTGGGGGTTATTGTGGGTATAAGGTATTTTCTATATCATTCATAACCCCTCCTATCTAATAAATCAGCCTATTGAGCTTGCAACCATGTCTGAGCAATTTAAGAAAGCCGCACTCGATTACCACGAGTTTCCCCGTCCGGGCAAAATCAGCGTAGAACTGACCACCCCTGCCGAATCCGCCCGTGATCTGGCACTGGCCTACAGCCCCGGTGTTGCCGAGCCGGTGCGCGAAATTGCCAAGGATCCGGACAATGCATACCGTTACACAGCCAAGGGCAACCTGGTGGCTGTTATCTCCAATGGCAGTGCCATTCTGGGTCTGGGTAACCTGGGACCCCTGGCGTCCAAGCCGGTAATGGAAGGCAAGGCGCTGCTGTTCAAGCGGTTCGCCGGAATTGACTCCGTGGATATCGAGGTCGACGCGGAAAGCCCGCAGGCCTTTATCGATACCGTGGCCCGCATTGCCGAAACCTTTGGCGGCATCAACCTCGAAGATATCAAGGCACCTGAATGCTTTGAAATTGAGCGCACCCTGATCGAGCGCTGCAATATTCCCGTGTTCCATGATGACCAGCACGGCACCGCGATCGTTACCGCGGCCGGCATGATCAACGCCCTGGAAATCGCCGGCAAGAAACTGGACGAAGTCCGTATTGTCTGCCTGGGTGCAGGCGCGGCCGCTTCTGCCTGCATGAAGCTGCTGATCAACATGGGCGCCAAGGTCGAAAACATCTTCATGCTCGACCGCAAGGGTGTGATTCACTCGGGTCGCGATGATCTGAGCCCGGAAAAGGCGGTGTTCGCGACTGAAACCGACCTGCGTACCCTGGATGATGCCATCGATGGTGCCGACGTATTCGTCGGTCTGTCCGGCCCGGACCTGTTCAAGCCCGAACAGCTGGCCAAGATGGCGGCAACACCGATCGTGTTCGCCTGCTCCAACCCGGATCCGGAGATCCACCCGGAGCTGGCTCACGCCACGCGCAGCGATGTGATCATGGCGACCGGTCGTTCCGACTTCCCGAACCAGGTCAATAACGTGCTGGGCTTCCCGTTTATTTTCCGCGGCGCGCTGGATGTACGTGCCACTGAAATCAACGAAGCCATGAAAGAAGCGGCCGTCAAGGCGCTGGCTGAGCTGGCGAAACAGGAAGTGCCGCAGGAAGTACTGACGGCCTATGAGCTGGATTCCCTGGAATTCGGCCCGCAGTACATCATTCCCAAGCCGACCGATAACCGCCTGTTCGGCGCCGTCTCCATGGCGGTTGCCCAGGCTGCGATTGATACCGGTGTGGCGCGTCTGCCGCTGCCTGCGCACTACCCGCTGACGACTGTTGCGGATCTGCTGAAGTAATAACCGCAGGGTCATTGCTTAAACCCGGTGCTTGCGCCGGGTGAATGGGATGGTTTCGCTTGTGTCACCCACCGGGCTTCGCGCCCGGGTGAGCACGAGTCGGGGCCGTCCCATTTTTGTTTGCATGCGCCGTGCCGCGCAGAACTAACACTGCTGGCGGGCGTTGCCTGAGCGTTTCCTGAATGGCGTTCACTGGTTTCCCGATGCGCTTTTGAGCTTTTCTCGACTTGATCGGGCGGCCTTCTGTTAGGCGGGTCCCAGGAGGTTTGCTGGCAGCGCTGGTATCTTTCTGCTTGTCGGGCGGGGGCCGCGCCAGCCGTGTCAGGCCGGCGAGGTGCCGGTCAGCGCCTGAGTCTGGCCTGGCGCTCGGGTGGCGCTGTCAGAAGATATCATCCGTGGTGATCTGGCCGCTGGCGGCATTCTGAGCGGATCGGGCGGGCACGTCTTCAGCGCGAAAGACTTCGAAAATGGCGTTTTTCTGGCCGGGATAGGCCAGCATGCCGCTGGCCGGGTCAATTTCCACGCGCACGACACCCTCTGGCTGCACGGGGCCATTCTCCGGTGCCTCTTCCAGTGCGTCTGCCATGAAGTCGATCCATATGGGCAGGGCCGCGGTACCGCCAAACTCGCTGCGTCCCAGTGGCGCCGGCTGGTCAAAGCCCACCCAGGCCGTGGCGACCAGATCGCGGTTAAAGCCCGTGAACCAGGCATCTTTCTGGTCGTTGGTGGTGCCGGTTTTGCCCGCGAGGTCGTTGCGTTTCAGGCTGCGTGCGCGGGTTGCCGTGCCCTGGCGGATGACGTCCTGCAACATGCTGTACATCAAAAAGGCGTTGCGCGGGTCCATGATGCGGGGTGCGCTGGGTGAGAGTCGGCTGGCCGTGGTGTCGTCTGTATCCGGGTCTGCAGTGCAGTTGGCGCAGGCGGGGTTGGCGTCGAAGATCAGGTTGCCGTACTGGTCTTCGATACGCTGAATGAAGTAGGAGGAGACCCTGAAGCCGCCGTTGGCGAGACTGGCATAGCCGGTGACGATCTCCAGTGGAGTGACGTCGGCGGTGCCCAGTGACAGCGACAGGTTGCGTGGCAGGCGCTGTGGGTCAAACCCGAAACCCTGGATGTAGTTTACGGCGGTATCGATGCCGATCGCGCGCAGCAGCCGTATGGATACCAGGTTGCGGGATCTGAATAAGCCTTCGCGCAGGCGGGTGGGACCGTAAAACTGCTGACTGGAGTTTTGCGGGCGCCACAGGTTGCCTTCGATGCTTTCGTCCTTGAATACCACGGGCGCATCATTGATCAGGCTGGCGGGCGTAAAGCCATTTTCCAGGGCAGCGGCATAGATAAACGGCTTGAAGTTGGAGCCGGGCTGGCGGTAGGCCTGGGTCGCGCGGTTGAACTTGGTCAGGTTGAAATTGAAACCGCCGCTCAGTGCACGGATGGCGCCGTTCTGGGGATTCAATGCGACAAAGGCGCCCTGTACCTGGGGAAGCTGGCTGAGGGTCCAGCCGTCCGTACTTTTCTGCAGGCGGATGACATCCCCTGGCGCCAGAATATCGGCCGCCTTCCTGGGGGAAGGGCCCATCGAGTTATGGCTTTTGTATTTGCGTGCCCACTCCAGGCCGGTCCATTCTACGGTCACGGTTTCACCGCTTTTGAGGCTGGCCAGGATGCTCTGATTGTCGACTTGGCTGACGATAGCGGGTTCGAGGCCTGCGTAACTCGTCATGCCCTTGAGTTTTTGCTGGATGGCGTCCGGGGTCAGGGCGGTGTCCAGCTGAGACTCCGGGCCACGGTAGCCATGGCGTGTGCTGTACTGCAGCAGGCCGTCCTGCAGGGCACGGTTGGCCGTGGTTTGCAGTTTGCTCTCCAGGGTGGTGTAGACCCGGTAACCATCGTTATAAAGATCTTCGCCGAAGCGCTCGAACAGCTCGCTGCGGACCATCTCGGCGACATAGGGCGCACTCAGCTCTATGTCGGCGCCATGATAGCGGGCCGTGTTGGGTGCGGCTGACGCCTCTTCGAACTCCTGATCCGAGATATAGCCCAGACCGTGCATGCGCTGCAGTATCCAGTTGCGACGTTCAATTGCGCGCTGCGGGTTGCTGATGGGGTTGTCGGCCGAGGGAGCTTTGGGCAGGCCGGCAATGGTCGCCATCTGCGCCAGGCTCAGCTCCTGAATGCTGCGTCCGTAGTAAACGCCGGCGGCGGCTTCGATGCCATAGGCACGCTGCCCCAGGTAGATCTTGTTGATGTAGAGTTCGAAAATTTCTTCTTTCGACAGTTCGCGTTCGATACGCAGGGCAAGCAGGATTTCATTGAACTTGCGGTTGAAAGTGCGTTCCCGGCTGAGGAAAAAATTTTTCGCAACCTGCATGGTGATGGTCGAGCCGCCACTCTGTATGTGGCCACTGGTGGCCAGCTGGTACGCGGCGCGGCTCAGGCCTTTGAAATCGATGCCGATGTGTTCAAAAAAACGACTGTCTTCGGCTGCCTGAAACGCACGCACAAGGTGGATCGGAACGTTTTCGTAGCTGACCGGAGTGCGCCTTTTCTCGCCATATTCGGCGATCAGCTTGTTGTCGCTGGAAAAAATTCGCATCGGTGTCTGGAACTGGACCTCGCGCAGGCTTTCAACGTCCGGTAGTTGCGGTGCCAGGGCATAGTAGACGCCGGCGATGGCCAGCAGTACGACGACGACTCCGGCCAATGCCAGTTTTGCGAATAATTTTGCCAGCGAAATCAACACGCCCATGCTACCTTTTAACCAACCATTAGTGCGTAGCCGGTAGTATATCGGTTGCATGCCCGGAGCCTCTAGCATTGCATAGTTTTATTTTCCGAGGTTTATGGCTAGAGTTGGTGAGTGCGATGGAAAACCCTGCAGTCTGCAAAGGAATAAAGCAGTGTTGAGCTTGCTAGGAAACAAATCTGGAGCATGGGTCGGTGTTGACATCGGGTCATCGTCGGTCAAGCTGGTGGCGCTGTCCAAAAGCGGTGCCGACTACTCACTAAACTCCTACGCTGTGGTGGCGCTACCGGCGTCGACGGTTGTTGATGGAAGCATTCAGCAAATTACTGAAGTGTCGAGTGCGATTGAAAAAGCGCTGCGCAAGATCGGTGTGAAACTGACCTCGGCAGTCGCTGCCGTTCCCTCTTCGGCGGTCATTACCAAGAAATTGCAGATAAGCAACGTTTTTGACGAGTTTGAACTTGAAGAACAGGTCAAAATCGAGGCTGATCAGTTTATCCCTTATCCTCTGGATGAGGTCTCGCTTGATTTTGAGGTGATCGGCCCGGTCGAAGGCGTGGCGAATCTGGACGATATCCTGGTGGTGGCGTGCCGCCGGGGCGATGTCGAGCAGCGGGAAGAGGCCATCAATGGCGCGGGTCTCAAATGCGAAATCATAGACGTCGACACCTATGCCATGGAGCGGGTTTATCCCTGCCTCGTGGGCGACTCTGTCAAGCCTGGAGAGCTGGTAGGGCTGGCTGACGTCGGTGCCTCGACCCTCACCCTGAATGTCTTCAGAGACGGTGTGATTATCTACAGTCGCGAGCAGGCATTCGGCGGCAATGATCTGGTCAATGCAATTCAGCAGCAGTATGGCATGCCGGTCGCCGAGGCTGAGCAGGCCTTGCGGCACAATGAGCTCAGCGATGATATTCGGGACATGCTGGTTATGCCTTTTCGGCAGACGATTGCCCAGCAGGTTTCCCGCTCCATGCAGTTTTTTTACTCATCCGGTGTGCAGCAGCAGCTGGCGAAGTTGATTATTGCCGGCGGTGCTGTCTCCATTGATGGCATAGAATCCTTGATGGAAGCCGAGGTGGGTATACCTACCGTGGTTGCGAATCCATTTGCGGCTATGAAAATCAGCTCTAAGCTGAACAAGCAGCGATTAGAGGCTGAGGCTCCCCTGCTGACGAAAGCCTGCGGGCTTGCGATGCGCTCATTTGATCAATAGGGATAAAGTATGGCGCGGATTAACCTACGACCTTGGCGTGAAGAGCGAAATGCCGCCCGGCAGAAGCAATTCATTACCAATCTGTTGTTTACCGTCATTCTGGCTGGGGCAGTATCTTTCGGGATCAGCTACTACTTTGACGTTCAGATGGAACGTCAGCAGGATCGCAATAATTATCTGAAGGCGGAAATTTCCAAGCTGGATGAAAAAATAAAAGAAATCCGGGAGCTGGAACGCCAGCGTGAACGCTTGCTTGAAAGGCTCAATGCTATCCAGGAGTTGCAGGGTAACCGTCCGCTGGTTGTGCGCTATTTTGACGAGCTGGTGCGAGTTTTACCGGACAAGCTTTATTATTCCTCGGTTTCCAGAAGTGGTGACAGCGTTAATGTCAATGGCCTTGCGGATCAAAACAAGGATGTTTCCAACTTGATGCGTGGTATGGATGCCTCTATCTGGTTTGGCGAGCCAAATCTATCCCAGGTGCGCAGCGCAGGTGCTGTGAGGCAGTTTAATTTGAGTGTACCGCTGACCAAGCCTAAAGAAGACGGAGGGCAGCAATAATGGGTGCCCTGAGTAATGCGTTCAAAGGTTTCGATATCAATAATGTTGATGTCAATGAGGCGGGTAACTGGCCTGTCGGCGTCAAGATCGTTGTCTATGTCCTGCTGTTTAGTGCCCTGGTCGGTGCAGCGATCTACTTTTATGTAAATGACCAGTACATCGCGGTGGAGCGGGAGATCGCCAAGGAGCCTCCGCTAAAAACCGAGTTCAAGAACAAGGCATTTCAGGTGGCGAATTTGCCAGCCTTGCGCAAACAGATGGCGGATGTCGAAGGACGTTTCTCCGAGTTGCTGACGCAGTTGCCCACCGACAAGGAAGTGCCCGGTCTGCTGGAAGAACTTTCCGACATCGGGCGTGGAGCCGGTCTTGTGATCAACAGCATTGCGCTGCAGCCGGAACGCAAGAGCAAGTTCTATATCGAACTGCCCATCAATATTAATGTGGTTGGCTCCTATCATGAGCTGGGGCAGTTTGTCAGCGGCGTGGCGGCAATCGATCGAATAGTGACACTGCATGACTTCAATGTCCGTCCCGGCAGTGGCGATTTGGGGATGACAATTCAGGCGAAGACCTATCGTTATGATGACACCAAATAAGCGCACAGCGAAAATTGGCAGTGCTGCCAGGGCGGGAGTCCTACTCTTGCTCGCAACGGTGGCCAGCGGCTGCATCTGGGTGAATGATACTGCAGATCTGCGCACCTATGTGCAGCAAACCCAGGCAAAACCCCCGGGCAAAATTAAGCCTCTGCCCGAGTTCAAATCCTACGAGGCGTTCATTTATCAAGGCGCCAGCCTGCGTGATCCGTTTCAGCCGCTGATCGAACTGGTGGTTGAAGAGGACCAGGGGCCGGTATCCGACCTTAAACCCGATACTGAGCGTGTTAAAACCTATCTCGAATCCTTTCCCATCGATGGTTTGAATATGGTGGGAACCATTACCAGCCTCGACGGCGGCGAACTCTGGGCCTTGCTGAAAGACCCGAAGGGTGAAATTCATCGTGTCAGTAACGGGGACTACCTGGGGCTCGATTATGGTCAGGTGCAGGAGGTATCTGAGCTGGGCCTTGAACTCGTGGAAATAATTGAAAATGGACGGGGGGGCTGGATGAAGCGCCCGCGCGTGATTGCCTTGCCTGAAAAAGAATGATCAAAGGACAGCTAGGGTTATGAAGACATACAGCATATGCAAGGATAACTCCGTTGCACGGAGTCTTGGGTGGCAGTTAATGCTGATACTGGCATGTTGTCTTATGGCGGTGCAGGTGCGGGCAGAAAGCGTGATGTTGAAGGATTCGTCCTTCGTCGCCTTGCCAGGGCACAAGCTGGAAGTACGGCTGGATTTCAATATGCCGCCGCCATCGCCTCGCGCTTACGTGATCGACAGTCCGCCGCGCCTGGTACTGGACCTGGCGGGTGCGAGCAACGACCTTGGGCGGCGTCAGCTGGATATCAAGACAGGCCAGGTTGATAGTCTGAGCATGGCGGAGACCGACGGCCGCTTGCGCGTCGTCGCCAACCTTAACCAAATGGTGGACTACCAGACCTACACGGAAGGAAACTCGCTGTTCCTGGTGTTTGGTGGCTCTGCCGGTGCATTGGCGTCGGGCACATTGCGCGACCGTTCGGCAAAATCGGTGCAGGGCGCCCGGTCGGAGCCGGCGCCGATGGGTACGCGGGTGCAGGGTATCGATTTCGAGCGTATGGATGGCGGTCTGGGTCGGGTATTGATTTCGATGTCGGACGACAAGTCCGGGCTCGACATTATAGAAGAAGGCAACAACGTTGTTATCAATTTGCTGGGTGCCTCGCTGTCCGGGTCACTTGAACAGCGTGTCGATGTCCAGGACTTCGCAACGCCGGTCATGTTTATCGATGCCATGACCAGCGGCTCCAACACCACGATCCTGGTCAAGCCCGGTGCCGCGCCCTACGACTATATGGCGTATCAGACCGGTAACCAGCTGGTGCTGGATTTCCGCCCGATCAGCTACGCCGAAGACGAGAAGCGCAAGAAGGAACGCTTCCCGTTCACGGGCGAGAAAATCGACCTGAACTTCCAGGATGTCGATATCCGCTCGATCCTGCAAATTATCGCCGAAGTGGCGGAAATGAACCTGGTTGTCGATGACAACGTGACGGGGAATATTACCCTGCGGCTGAAAAATGTCCCCTGGGACCAGGCGCTGGATCTGGTGTTGAAAACCAAGGGCCTGGCACAGCGGGTGGTGGGTAATGTCATGCTGGTTGGGCCGGCCAATGTCATCGCAGAGCGCGAGCGTGCCGAACTGGAAGCGCAGAAGCAGGTCAAGGAGCTGGCACCCCTGGTGACCGAGTTTATTCAGGTCGATTTTCGCAAGTCCTCCGAAATGAAGTCCCGGGTCGAGCAGGCCAAGCTGATCTCTGAGCGTGGTTTCATCATGTCTGATGACGAAACCAATGTGCTGATGGTGCGTGAAACCGCGGCTCAAATCGAAGAAATTCGTGATACACTGCGGCGCTTCGATGTCGAGGTGGCGCAGATTCTGATCGAGGCGCGTATCGTGTCGGCGTCCAACGATTTCCAGAAGGATCTGGGGATTCGCTGGGGTGCATCGGCGGTGGAAAATCGCAAGAACAGCAGTTTTGTTATCGATGGCGGCTCGCCTAGCAATACGCCGCAGTTCGTGCCGGGGTTCCCGGATTCGAACAGCTCGAACCTGATGGTAGACCTCGGGGTTACGCCGCAGTCCTCCATTGTGTTCAGCTATATCCGCGATAACTTCCTGTTGTCTGCTGAGCTGTCCGCCTTGCAGACCGAAGGCAAGGCGGAGATCGTTTCGCAGCCCAAGGTGATTACAACCAACGGCAAGCCGGGGTTGATCGAGTCCGGGGTACAGATTCCCTACCAGACGGTGGAAGATGGCGAAGTGAGTATCGAGTTCGAGGATGCAACCCTGAAACTCGAAGTCACGCCGCAGCTGAACCCGGGGGATCGCATTACACTGGACCTCGATATTACCCAGGACTCGGTAGGTGCGGTATTGCCTAACGGCGAGGTGTCGATCAACACCAACCAGCTGACCACAACGGTCAACGTGGCAGATGGTGACACTGTGGTGCTCGGCGGGGTGTTCCGTAACGAGACGGTAAACAATACAAGCAAGACGCCGCTGCTGGGAGACCTTCCGGTAATAGGCACCCTGTTTCGCAAGCGTGAACAGTCCAATACGAAAACGGAACTGTTGATCTTTATTACGCCGAAGCTGATCAGGGAGTCTCTGGCAGTTCAGTAATCGGGGTTTGGTACAATTTGAACATCTTTCTTATAGGCCCTATGGGAGCTGGAAAAAGCACCATAGGGCGTCTTCTTTCTCACGAGCTGAACCTGGAGTTTATCGACAGTGACAGGGAGATAGAGGCCCGTGCGGGTGCGAATATTCCCTGGATTTTCGATGTGGAGGGCGAGTCCGGCTTCCGCGAACGGGAAGAATCGGTCATCTGTGACCTGTGCCAGCGCGATAACATCGTGCTGGCAACCGGCGGGGGGGCTGTCATCCGTGAAGCCAACCGTGCTGCCCTGCAATCCCATGGTGTCGTCATTTACCTGCATACGACCGTTGAGCAACAGCTTGAACGTACGTCGCGGGACAAAAACCGCCCGCTGCTGCAAACCGAGAACCCCGCCGAAATATTGCAGCAACTGCTGCGTCAGCGTGATCCCCTCTACCGGCAGACCTGTGATATAACCCTGCATACTGACAGACGCCATCCCAAGGCCGTCGTATCTGAAATATTTCGTCAGCTGGCCAAGCTCGGCCTGGTCAAGTGACGTTTAGCAAACAGGAGTGATTCGCGGGTGCAGAATTTACGCGTCGAGCTGGGTGAACGCAGTTATCCGATCTACATAGGCGAAGGGCTGTTGCAGCAGCACCTGATAGCGCCTTATATCCCGGGCCGGCAGGTCTGTATCGTATCCAACGAAACCGTTGCGCCGCTGTACCTGGCCAGGTTGCAGCAGGCGCTGGCGGACTATCAGGTTGATGTTTGTATTTTGCCGGATGGCGAACAGTACAAGACGCTGGAACATCTCAATACGATTTTCGATCGCTTGCTGGAGTGTCGCCACAACCGCACCACGACGCTGATTGCGCTCGGTGGCGGGGTCGTGGGTGACATGACCGGCTTTGCCGCGGCCAGCTATCAGCGTGGCGTTAACTTTATCCAGATGCCCACAACCCTGTTGTCCCAGGTGGATTCTTCAGTGGGTGGCAAGACCGGCGTCAACCATCCGCTGGGCAAGAACATGATCGGGGCTTTCTACCAGCCGCAGTGCGTACTGATCGATACCTCGGTACTTGGCACGCTGCCGGCGCGTGAACTGTCGGCGGGCCTGGCGGAGGTGATCAAGTACGGCCTTATCTACGATGCCGAGTTCTTTGATTGGCTGGAAACCGAGATGCCACGCCTGGTGGCGGGGAATCTGGAGAGCCTGTCCAGGGCGATTTATCGCTCCTGCGAGATCAAGGCCGAAGTGGTGGCCCAGGACGAAAAAGAGTCCGGCATACGCGCGCTGCTGAATCTCGGGCACACTTTTGGGCATGCGATTGAAGCAAACCAGGGCTATGGCAACTGGTTGCACGGCGAGGCTGTCGCTGCCGGCACCCTGATGGCCGCGGACCTGTCCCGGCGCCTGGGCTGGCTGAGCGACGCGGATGTTGCGCGTATCCGTGCCATCCATGCGGCGGCGGGCCTGCCGGTGCTGCCACCTGCGAACATGAGCGAAGAAGACTTCCTGTCGCTGATGGCGGTTGATAAAAAGGTGCTTGATGGCCAGTTGCGGCTGATTCTGCTTGAAGCCGTCGGCAAGGGTGTGGTGACCGACGCGTTTGCACCTGAACTGCTGCGTGAAACCCTGACCTACAGTTTGGCCCAGGCCCGCACGTGAACGGGCAGGTGCGTCAGCGGGCTGTTGCGTCGTCACCCTATGTGGGAGACAGTCGCGTCGAGTATTTCGAACCGCCGTCGCGCCTGCAGCTGCTGGACAAGCTGCATCACCTGATACGTTTCTCCGATTTCCTGCTGCTTATTCAGGGAAAGGCGGGCAGCGGCAAGACCAGCCTGTTGCGCCAACTCAGCCCGCAAACATCCGGTGGGCGCCTGTGTCACCTGAGGTTGCAGCAAGAGACCGGCACGGGTGATTTTCTGCACCAGCTGAGCGCGGGCTTTGCACTAGATGCCGATGGTTGCACGACAGAGGCGCAGTTGCTGGAGCTAGTGCATGCTGAGGCGCGTCATGCTCAGGACTCAGGCCTGCAGTGGTTGCTGCTGGTCGATGATGCCGATTTGCTGGACGATGATACGCTGGAGTTACTGGTCAATTTGCAGCGCGCGGGGATCAGTTCCATTCGCGCTGTTCTGGCCGGGCGACGTATCGAGCAGCGGCTGGCCTCGACGGGGCTTTTCCAGGAGCTGGACGGGCGCCTGCATCTTGAAACGTTGCAGCCCTTTGAGGTCGATGAAGCGGAAGAGTTTGTTCGGCTGCGCTACCCGGCACTGGAAGTGCTGGATAGTCGCAAACTGCAGCAACTGGTGACTGACAGTGATCGCATGCCCGGATCGCTGGCGACTCGGGCATCCCGGGCCCTGCGTTTGAAGTCACCGGCACCGGTGGCGCGACCTGGCATGTCCGGGCGGATCTGGGGTGGTGCCTCGCTGATGCTGGTGGTGATTGTGGCCATGGCGGGCTGGATTTACTGGCAACCAAAGGCGTCCTCTGTTGCCAGCGAGCGCGTCTCGGTGCCGCTGACGGTGCCGGTAATAGCCGCGTCAGTGGATCAGCCAGCCGAACAGATTGATGTTGTGGAGATTGAGACCCAGGCGCCCGGCTCTGTCGATGCTGGTTTGAAAAGCCCGTCCATCGCTCCGGCGAGCGTTGCTGTTGTAGATGCAGCGCTAGCAGAACCGAGTGCCTTGCGGGCGCAGGACTTGTTGCCGGACGCTTTTGATTTGCAGTCTGCGCCGCAAGAACCCGAGTCTGTCAATGATGTTGCCGGACTGGTTGAAGTGGTTGTTGCCGCCGAGCAGCCGAAGCTGCCTCAGCCAGAGCCCGGCATGGTAGAAGTCCCCATAAAACCTGTGGTCAAGGCTGCAACTGAGGCCCAGTCTGCACCTGAGCGTGCTGTCGCGTTTAAAAAAGCCGCAGCAACCCCGGCTGCGTCGAGTGAGGAAGAGCTGCTCGGCTGGCCAGACCGTGGTTATACGCTGCAACTTCTGGGCGCACGGCAGCTCGACACTGCCAAAGCGTTTATAGCCGATCAGCAGGATCCCTCAGCGTTTCACGCATTCTCGACGCTCTATAAAGGCAAGCCCTGGCATGTGGTTGTGATCGGTCGCTATGGCAGTCGCAAGGAGGCCAGTGCCGCTGTGCTGGAGTTACCGGCGTCACTGCAGAAGCTCAAGCCCTGGGCGCGCAGTATTCAAAGCGTGAAGGCAGACATACGCAAGGCCACGCGCTAGGCGGGCTCCGGTTGTGCCCGCAGCCTGTCGATACTGCCAGTCACTGCAGTGGTTTTTAAAAAGATAATGCTGCGGTGCGGTATTTTTTATCTTGGTCGGAATTCACCTTTTCTCCTGTAAAACCGCGCCTTTTGGGTGCTGTCTTGGCTGCCGAAGAGTGGCAGTGGCGCTGTTTTGCTGCATGTGCGTTATACTGCTGTCTGCTCCAGTACAGACAGATAGCCGAGTATTGTGCCGCCCGGGCAGGGCTTGAGATCGGGCATGGTCGGGTTTTGAGTTGCGTGACGGCTGCGCAAAATTTGTACCGAAGCACCTGCCTGTGTAGAATGATCCTCCCTTTTTGCCTGAGTTGTGCGGCTGCGGCGACTAGGTTGGTGATAACGTATTGATACAAAAGAACTTTTAAGTGAGATTGGCTATGAGCAAAGGTCTGTATCGCCCCGGTGAGTTCAAGGATAACTGTGGTTTTGGGCTAATGGCTCACATGCAGGGCAATCCGAGTCATGACCTGCTTGAGAAGGCCATCGAAGCGTTGGCGTGTATGACCCATCGTGGTGGTATCGCTGCAGATGGCAAGACCGGCGACGGTTGCGGTCTGCTGATGCAGAAACCTGACTCCTTCCTGCGTGCCGTGGTACAGCAGGAACTTGGCATTGTGCTACATGAACAATACGCGGTGGGCATGGTATTCCTGCCGCGCGCGGCGGCGCAGGCGGATGCGGCGCGCAAAATTCTGAATGCCGAACTTCAGGCCCAGGGCCTGGACGTGGCCGGCTGGCGTGTCGTTCCCACCGACGAAAGTTGCCTGGGACCCATTGCCAAGGACACGCTGCCGCTGATCGAGCAGGTGCTGATCAACAGTGATGGCAAGACCGAGCGTGAACTGGCCATAAGCCTGTTCACTGCCCGTCGCAAGGCGGAAATCGCCCTCAGCGACGATGAAGATTTTTATATCTGCAGCCTGTCCGACAAGGTGCTGTCCTACAAGGGACTGACCATGCCGGTGGATTTGCCTGTGTTCTACAAGGACCTGGCGGACCCGCGTCTGGAAACAGCGGTCTGCACCTACCACCAGCGCTTCTCTACCAATACGGCGCCGCGCTGGAAACTGGCACAGCCGTTCCGCTTCCTGGCCCATAACGGCGAGATCAACACCATTGAAGGCAACCGCAACTGGGCCCGCGCCCGGTCGCCGAAGTTCGCCACCGATTTGCTGCCCAATCTCGAAGAGCTGCAGCCGATCGTCAATACCAGTGGTTCGGATTCATCCAGCATGGACAACATGCTCGAGTTCCTGATGGTCGGTGGCATGGACATCTACCGCGCCGTGCGCATGATTGTGCCGCCGGCCTGGCAGAACGTCGAAACCATGGACACCGAACTGCGGGCGTTCTACGAATTCAACTCCATGCACATGGAAGCCTGGGATGGCCCGGCTGGCATGGTCATGACCGACGGCCGTTACGCCGTCTGCATGCTGGACCGAAATGGCCTGCGCCCCTCGCGCTGGGTCATGACGCGCCAGGGGTATATCTGCACGGCATCCGAAATCGGCGTCTTCGACTACAAGCCTGAAGATATCGTGGCCCAGGGGCGTGTCGGACCGGGCCAGATCCTGGCTATCGATACCCAGACCGGGGATGTCCTGCACACCGCTGATGTGGATAACGACCTCAAGAAGCGTCATCCGTACAAGCAGTGGCTCAAGGAGAATTCGCTGCGCCTTGAGACCACCATGAACTTCACCGAAGAGTCGCGCTCGTTCAGCGAGATGTCGGCCGATGAAGTCAAAACCCACATGAAAATGTTCCAGGTCACGTTCGAAGAGCGCGACCAGATCCTGCGTCCGCTGGCGGAAACGGCAATGGAAGCAGTGGGTTCCATGGGTGACGACAAGCCGATGGCCGTATTGTCCGGCCGTATTCGTTCGCTTTATGACTATTTCCGTCAGCAGTTCGCACAGGTAACCAACCCGCCGATCGATCCGCTGCGCGAAGCCATCGTCATGTCGCTCGAAACCTGCATCGGTGCCGAGCGCAACGTGTTCGAAGACACACCCGAGCACGCGCGTCGTGTAATCCTGACCACCCCGGTGCTGTCGGCGAGCAAGTTTTACCGTATCCGCGACAACGATGTTGCCGGCTTTGATGTGGTGCGCATCGACCTGAACTACGATCCGGCGACGGGTCTGGAGCAGGCATTGCACAACCTCTGTGATCAGGCCGAACAGGAAGTGCGCAACGGCAAGGTTTTGCTGGTGCTTTCCGATGCGTCGATCGAGAAGGGCAGGCTGCCGATCCATGCGGCGCTGGCCACCGGGGCCGTGCACCACCGTCTGGTGGAAAAGGGTCTGCGCTGTGATGCCAACCTTATTGTCGAAACAGGTACGGCGCGTGACCCGCATCATTTTGCCGTGCTGTTCGGTTTCGGTGCCACCGCGGTCTTCCCGTACCTGGCCTACCGTGTGCTGAATGACCTGTGCGCCAGCAATGAGTTGCAGATGGCACCGCTGGATGCCCACGAGAATTACCGCAAGGGCATCAACAAGGGCCTGCTGAAGATCCTGTCGAAGATGGGGATCTCCACCATTGCCTCCTACCGGGGTGCCCAGCTGTTCGAGGCGATTGGTCTGAGTTCAGAGATCGTCAACCTGTGCTTCAAGGGCGTGGTAAGCCGGATCGAGGGCGCGCGTTTCAGCGACTTCGAATTCGAACAGGCCCAGCTGGCCAAGGAAGCCTGGACGGCGCGCAAGCCCATCCAGCCCGGTGGCCTGCTGAAGTACAAGCACGATGGCGAATATCACGCCTACAACCCGGATGTGGTGCTGGCGATTCATGAAGCGGTATCCAGCGGTGACCCGGCCAAGTACCAGCGTTATGCGGACCTGGTGAACAAGCGCGGTATTGCTACCCTGCGTGACATGCTGTCGCTGCGCAGTGATACCAAGCCAATCGCGCTGGATCAGGTTGAAGCGGTGGAAAACATCTTCCCGCGCTTTGACTCCGCCGCCATGTCCCTCGGTGCCCTGTCACCGGAGGCGCATGAATCGCTGGCCGTGGCCATGAACGAGCTGGGTGGACGCTCCAACTCCGGTGAAGGCGGCGAAGATCCGCTGCGTCATGGCACCATGAAACGCTCCAAGATCAAGCAGGTTGCCTCGGGCCGTTTCGGTGTAACGCCGGAATACCTGATGAGCGCCGATGTTATGCAGATCAAGGTGGCCCAGGGCGCGAAGCCCGGAGAAGGCGGCCAGCTGCCCGGCGGCAAGGTCAATGAACTGATCGCCCGCCTGCGCTTCTCGGTGCCGGGTGTGACACTGATTTCACCGCCGCCACACCATGATATCTATTCGATTGAAGATCTGGCGCAGCTGATTTTCGACCTCAAGCAGATCAACCCTGAAGGTCTGGTATCGGTCAAGCTGGTCTCCCGACCCGGTGTCGGAACCATCGCCTGTGGCGTGGCCAAGGCCTATGCGGACCTGATCACCATTTCCGGTTACGATGGTGGCACAGCGGCATCCCCGCTGACCTCGATCCACTACGCCGGCTCGCCCTGGGAGCTGGGTCTGGCGGATGCGCACCAGTCGCTGCGCGGCAACCAGCTGCGCGGCAAGATTCGCCTGCAGACCGACGGTGGCCTGAAAACCGGCCTGGACGTCGTCAAGGCGGCGATCCTCGGTGCCGAGAGCTTTGGTTTTGGCACCATGCCGATGGTGGCGCTGGGCTGCAAGTACCTGCGTATCTGTCATCTGAACAACTGCGCCACCGGCGTAGCCACCCAGAACGATGAATTGCGCAAGGATCACTTCCGCGGCACCGTGGAAATGGTGAAAAACTACTTCCGCTTCGTGGCTGAAGAAACCCGTCAGTGGATGGCGCAGCTCGGTGTGCGCACGCTGGAAGAGCTGGTTGGCCGTGTTGACCTGCTGACCCTGCTCGAAGGTGAAACGTCGCGCCAGAAGGGGCTGGATCTGAGCCCCATCATCAGCGATGGTGGTGTGCCGAGCGAGTACCCGCATACCGTGCAGCAGAGCCGCAACGAGCCATTCGACAAGGGTGAACTCAACAGTGCCATGCTGGAGCTGGCTGGCGAGGCGATTGAAGCCAAGCGTGGCGGTGACTGGGAGCTGGCCATCTGCAACTGCGACCGCTCCGTCGGCGCCCGCACCTCCGGTGCCATTGCCAAGCGCTACGGCAACAACGGCATGGCCGATGAGCCTGTGACCTTCCGCTTCCGCGGTCACGCCGGTCAGTCGTTTGGTGTCTGGAATGCCGGTGGTCAGAACCTGATCCTCGAAGGCGATGCCAACGACTATGTCGGCAAGGGCATGGCTGGCGGCAAGCTGGTGCTCTATCCGTTCAAGGAAGTCACCTTCAAGTCCAACGAGACGGCCATCATGGGCAACACCTGCCTCTACGGCGCCACGGCGGGCAAGCTGTTCGCCGCCGGCAGTGCCGGCGAGCGTTTCGCGGTGCGCAATTCCGGCGTGCACGCGGTGGTGGAAGGTGCTGGCGATCACTGCTGTGAGTACATGACAGGCGGTCTGGTGACCGTGCTGGGTGCCACCGGTTACAACTTCGGTGCGGGCATGACCGGCGGTTTTGCCTATGTGCTGGATCTGGAAAACAACTTCGTGGACAAGTACAACCACGAGCTGGTCGAGATTCACCGCATCCACACTGAGCAGATGGAGGCGTACAAAAACCACCTGCGTTCGGTAATCATCGAATTCGTCCGGGAAACGGGCAGCCAGTGGGGTCAGGAGATTGTGGATAACTTCTTCGACTACATCCCGCGCTTCTGGCTGGTCAAGCCCAAGGCTGCAAGCCTGAATGCCTTGCTGGATAACATACGCAAGCGTCCGGAATAAACGCCATTTTATCCCTCGGGTCAGGCAGGCCCTGCACAGCGTGACTGTGCCGGGTCTGCGCGATTCTTTGATGACAGATTAACGAGTACCCGCCGCTGGCGGGTGCCCAAGAAGAGGTGGGGACTATGTCTAACCGTCTGAGTAACGATTTCCAGTTCCTCGATGTGTCCCGCGAAGGACCGAGCAAAATCAGTGCTGAGGTCCGCAAGGGTGAATTTGCCGAGATTTATGATCCGTTCAAGCCGGAAGATGTTGCCGATCAGTCACATCGCTGTCTGGATTGCGGAAACCCCTATTGCTCCTGGAAGTGCCCGGTGCACAACCATATCCCGGACTGGCTCAAGCTGATTTCGGAAGGCAATATTCTGGAAGCGGCCGAGCTGAGTCACCAGACTAACTCGCTGCCCGAAGTCTGCGGCCGTGTCTGTCCGCAGGACCGTCTGTGCGAGGGCGCCTGTACCCTGAATGACGGCTTCGGGGCCGTGACGATTGGCTCGGTGGAGAAGTACATCACCGATACCGCCTTCGCCATGGGCTGGAAACCGGACATGTCCAAGGTTGTGCGCACCGACAAGAAGGTCGCCATTATCGGTGCCGGCCCGGCGGGTCTGGGTTGTGCCGATATCCTGGTGCGCAATGGCGTGACACCGGTCGTATTCGACCGCAATCCTGAAATCGGCGGCCTGCTGACGTTCGGCATTCCCGAGTTCAAGCTCGAGAAAGATGTCATGAAGCGTCGTCGTCGCATGTTCACCGAGATGGGTGTTGAGTTCCGTCTCAATGTGAACGTCGGTACCGACATCACCATGGCGCAGCTGATCGAAGAATATGATGCCGTATTCCTCGGTATGGGCACCTACACCTACATGAAGGGCGGTTTCCCCGGAGAGGAGCTTGAAGGCGTATTCGATGCGCTGCCGTTCCTGATCTCCAACGTCAATCACTGCCTGGGATTTGAAAAGGACCCGTCGGAATACATCGACATGGCCGGCAAGCGCGTTGTGGTGCTCGGTGGTGGTGATACGGCGATGGACTGCAACCGTACCTCGATTCGCCAGGGCGCCCAGAGCGTGACCTGTGCCTATCGTCGCGACGAAGCCAACATGCCGGGTTCGCGCCGAGAGGTCGAGAACGCCAAGGAAGAGGGCGTGCAGTTCCTGTTCAACCGTCAGCCGGTTGAGATCGTCGGCGAAGCGGGCCGCGTTGTGGGCGTCAAGCTGGTCACCACCCGCATGGGTGAACCGGACCAGAATGGCCGTCGTCGCGCCGAGGTGGTACCAGGCTCCGAAGAAGTGCTCGAAGCCGATGCGGTACAGGTGGCCTTTGGTTTCCGTCCGAGCCCCGCGCCCTGGCTGGCCGATTTCGGTATCGACCTGCATGACGATGGTCGTGTACAGGCCGATCAGAAGCCCAAGGGCCAGGACCGCTTCCCGTTCCAGACCAGCAATGCGAAAGTCTTTGCCGGCGGCGACATGGTGCGCGGTTCCGACCTGGTGGTCACGGCCATCGCAGAAGGTCGCGATGCGGCAGAAGGCATCCTGGACTACCTCGACGTCTGATTCTGCGTCTAGCCATGCCAAGGCCGCCTCCGGGCGGCCTTTGTCGTTTCTGTCGTCAGAAATTTAGTCTCACTGTATCCGGCACCAACCCTGCTCCTGTGCATCCATGCACTCGCAGGATGACCGCCATGGATGGTGGGAATACCGATTTTGCAGGAGCGAAAATCGGTGCAGTACGTCCATGTAGCCGCCGCTCCTGCGCATCCATGCGCCCGCGGCATACCGTACATCCTGTACAAAAAAAGGCAGCCCGAAGGCTGCCTGCAATACAGAGCGTGAGATTAAAGCCGGCAATGAGCGGGATTGTGCGATCCCGCATCCTGCCAAGTGCCGCACACCGGGGTGCGCGACACTGATCAACGTTTACAGCTTGCTGCTATAAGCGTCGAAACGGGCCTGGACCGATGCCGGCGGGGCACTGGTAGCCAGGGTGGCGATGATAATCGCCAGGGTCGCGAAGACGATACCGGGTACGATCTCGTACAGGTCGAAGAGACCGCCGGACAGCTGCTTCCAGACCACCACGGTGATGCCGCCCACCAGGATACCGGCCAGGGCGCCAGCGCGGTTCATGCGTTTCCAGTACAGTGCCAGGATCAGCGTCGGACCGAAGGCGGCGCCAAAGCCTGCCCAGGCGTAGGAGACGAGTCCCAGAACCGTGCTGTCCGGGTTCATGGCCAGGATCAGGGCGACGATCGACAGGGCGATAACGGCCAGGCGGCCAACCATGACGATTTCCTGCTGGCTGGCGTCCTTGCGGAACAGGTTGCGGTAAAAGTCTTCCGCCAGGGCCGAAGACGATACCAGCAACTGGGAATCCGCGGTGCTCATGATGGCTGCCAGGATGGCCGCCAGCAGGATGCCCGCAATGACCGGATTGAACATGGCATTGACCAGCACCATGAAGATAGTCTCGCCATCTCCCAGGCTGCCGCCCATGTTGCTGTCCACGTAGACGATCCCGGTCAGGCCGACAAGGAAGGCGCCGGCCATGGCCAGACCCGACCAGATAACGGCGATGCGCCGTGCCGTTGGTACGGCAGCATTGTCGCGAATACCGGCAAAGCGGGCCAGGATGTGTGGCTGGCCGAAGTAGCCCAGGCCCCAGGCGGCCAGTGACACTATGGCAATCCAGGTCAGGGGTTCGCCGCTGGCGTCATTCCAGATGGTCAGCAGCTCGGGGTTCTTGGCTTCCAGGGCAGAAAACAGGGCGGTAATGCCGCCATCGGCCTGCATGGCAACAACCGGCACAACCAGCAATGCCGCGGCCATCAGCAGGCCCTGCACCAGGTCGGTCCAGGAAACGGCCAGGAAGCCGCCGAACAGGGTATAGGACACAACCGCAACCGTACCTATGATCACTGCGATGCTGTAGTCCAGCCCGAATACGGTCTCGAACAGCTTGCCGCCGGCCACGAGGCCGGAGCTGGTGTAGAAGAGGAAAAACAGCAGAATGAAGAAGGCGGAAATCACCTGGATCATCTTGCTCTTGTCTTCAAAACGGTTGGAGAAAAACTCCGGCAGCGTCAGGGCATCGTTTGCCTCGAAGCTGTAGGTACGCAGGCGCTTGGCCACCAGCAGCCAGTTCAGGTAGGTGCCCAGCAGCAGGCCCCCGCCCAGCCAGATGGCTTCCATGCCGGCGGCAAAGGCATAACCTGGCAGCCCCAGCAGCAGCCAGCCGCTCATATCGGATGCGCCGGCCGACAGTGCGGCGGGCCAGGGGCCCAGCGAACGCCCGCCGAGGAAGTAATCCGACGAGCTGGCGGTGCGTCTGTAGGCGTAGAGCCCGATGCCCAGCATCATTATCAGGTACACGATAAAGGTGCCGATGATAGCGGCATTGTTTTCGATCATAAGGTTGCGCCTCTTTGATAGCTCGCCTTAATAGGCATCGTTGTTATTGTAGCCGTCCGCCTACCGAAGGTCGGCAAGCGGAGCCGGGTGTTTTCGCAATTATTCGGCCTGTCCGCCCAGCTCCAGCAGGGTGGCGTTGCCGCCGACTGCCGTGGTGTTGGTGGAGCAGACCTGCTCGGTGATAAAACGGTACAGGTACTGTTCGCTGCCAATCAATGGCATCCGGGCTGGATCCGTTTCGGCCACCAGTTGTACCAGCACGCCCGTGCGCTCGCACAGCTGGCGGTTCAGTTCCCGCGCGGTGCCGGCGTCACAGACGCAGGCGATGCCGGCCAGTGATGGGCACTGGCTCAGCTCCAGTACCGAATCGGCGCCTTCGAGCAGCTGTGCCACGGCGGCCGGGCAGCTGCCGGCGACCAGCTGGCGCAGCAGGTCGCGGCAAAAGCCGCTCTGGCTGCTGTGCGGTGCCAGCAATACAACGTTACCGCTGATCAGGGCGGCAACCAGCTGGCCGACCAGGGCGGTTTCACCGGTCTGCTGCTCGGCGGCAATGATAAAGAGTCCGCGTCCGCTGGTGGACAGCAGGTTGGATTCACCGGTGGGGCCGGGCATTTCCAGCGGGGCATCGATCAGGCGCAATGCCTGATCGATCTGCCACTGGGCCATGGAAGCCTGTTCCTGCTCCAGCTGGGCAACGAAATGCTGCAGCAGCTGGGCGCGACCGGCAACGCCAAGTCCGTTCCAGCCTTCCCAGGCGCTCAGTGCGGACTGGGCAGCCTGGGCGAGTTGAGTCTGTTTGATCATGGTGATAACTCCTGTCTCAAGTCGGGGCTCAGAGTGCAACTTCACGTGTGAAGCGTGGCAGGTAGCGCGGGCCGCCGGCTTTGGGTCCGGTGCCGGAAAGGCCCTGACCGCCAAAGGGCTGTACACCCACGACGGCGCCGATCTGGTCGCGGTTGATATAGATGTTGCCAACACGGGTACGGCGGGCAATGTGACGGGTGGTTTCGTCATTGCGGCTGTGTACGCCGAGCGTCAGGCCGTAGCCGGTGGCGTTGATGGCATCAATCACCTGGTCCAGCTCGGATGCCTTGTAGCGCACCACGTGCAGGATGGGGCCGAACTGTTCACGACCCAGAACATCTATGCCGCTGATAACAAAGGCCGTGGGCGCCACGAAGGTGCCCTGGTCGGCATTGGCGGGCAGCGGCGTCTGGCCGATCAGCTGGGCACTGGCCTTGAGGTTCTCGATATGGGCCAGCAGCCCCTGCTGTGCCTTGAGGTCGATGACGGGGCCGACATCGGTGCTGTGCAGGCTTGGGTCGCCGACCACCTGCTGTGCCATGGCACCACGCAGCATGTCGATAATGCGGTCCGCCACATCTTCCTGTACGTACAGTACGCGCAGTGCCGAGCAGCGCTGGCCGGCGGAGGCGAAGGCCGAGTGCACCACATCGCGCACCACCTGTTCAGGCAGGGAGGTGGAATCGATGATCATGGCATTCTGGCCGCCGGTTTCGGCGATCAGTGGCACGATTTCGGCATCACGCTGGGCCAGGGAGCGGTTGATCAGCTGCGCCGTTTCGGTGGAGCCGGTGAAGGCCACGCCGGCAATGCGCGGATCACGGGTCAGCGGAGCGCCCACGCTGGCACCATCGCCTGGCAGCAGCGCGATGACATCGGCCGGAATGCCGGCCTGCAGTGCCAGTTCAATGGTACGGCAGGCGATCAGGCTGGTCTGTTCTGCGGGCTTGGCGATGACGCTGTTACCTGCAACCAGAGCAGCACTGACCTGGCCGAGGAAGATTGCCAGCGGGAAGTTCCAGGGGCTGATGCAGACAAAAACGCCACGGCCGTCGAGGCGATACTGGCGTTCCTTGCCGTTGAAGGCGGTGCCCAGCACGGTCTGTCCCAGGCCGCGGCGAGCCTGTACTGCGTAGTAGCGGCAGAAGTCGACGGCTTCGCGGACTTCGTCGATGCTGTCCTGAATGGTCTTGCCCGCTTCCAGATGGCAGATGGCCACCAGTTCGGCAAGGTTGTCTTCCAGCAGGTCGGCCAGGCGCTCCAGGCAGGCGGCGCGGGCATCGACCGCGGTGGCGTTCCAGCGAACAAAGCCGTCGCTCAGCAGGTCCAGCGCTTCGGAGACATCGTCCTGGCGGGCCCAGTGCATTTCACCGGTGCGAATGGCGTGGTTGTGCGGTGCCAGTACCGGGTGTACCTGGTCTGTCTGACGCAGTTTTCCGCCAATAATGGGGCCGCCGGTCCACTGCTGCTGCATGAAGCCGTCGACGGCCTGCTTGAACGGCGTCCACTGGCTGTCGATCTCGATATTGGGGCTGAACGAGTTGTGACGCTCTTCGCCGAACAGCTCCCGCGGCAGCGGAATGTGCGGGTTGGCGAGGGAGGCACGGCTGGTCAGGGTTTCGACCGGGTGATGCACCAGATCGGCGACCGGATGGCGGGCATCGACCAGGCGGTGCACGAAGGAGCTGTTTGCGCCGTTCTCCAGCAGGCGGCGTACCAGGTACGGCAGCAGATCCTTGTGGCTACCCACGGGTGCATAGATGCGCACACTGACCGAGTTGTTTTTCAGCACACGGTTGTAAAGGGCATCGCCCATGCCGTGCAGACGCTGGAACTCGAAGTCGTCGTGACTGGTCATGGCCAGGATAGCCCCCACGGTGTGGGCGTTGTGGCTGGCAAACTGCGGGTAGATCTTGCCGCGTACCTGGGGGCTGAGCAGGAAGCGGGCACAGGCCAGGTAAGAGGTGTCGGTGGCCTCCTTGCGGGTGTAGACCGGGTAGCCATCGATGCCGCGCTGCTGGCACAGCTTGATTTCTGAGTCCCAGTAGGCGCCTTTCACCAGCCGAACCGGAATGCGGTCGCCCTGTTCAGCGGCAAGGCTTGCCAGCCAGGCCAGGACCGGCAGGGCGCGCTTGGAATAGGCCTGTATCACCAGGCCGAAGTTGCCCCAGCCCTTGCAGGCCGGATCGCGGTACAGCTTTTCGAACAGGGACAGCGACAGCTCCAGGCGATCCGCTTCCTCGGCATCGATGGTGATGCCGACGTTGAGGGTGCGGGCCTTGGCGATCAGCTGCAGAACGCGGGCATGCAGTTCGCTCATGACGCGATCATGCTGACCGGCTTCATAGCGCGGGTGCAGTGCCGACAGCTTGATCGAAATGGTCGGGCGGGACGTCTTGCCGTCGCCATAGGTGTCCTTGCCCACGGATTCCACCGCGCTCAGGTAATCGGCAAAGTACTTGTCAGCGTCCTTTTCGGTCAGGGCCGCTTCGCCCAGCATGTCGAAGGAATAGGTGTAACCCAGGTCACGATACTTGCGGCCGCGCTTGAGCGCTTCACCGATATTGCGGCCCAGCACAAACTGATGCCCCATGATTTTCATGGCCTGGTACATGGCCTTGCGGATCACGGGTTCGGAGAAGCGGTTGACCAGGCGATTGATCACGTTGGCCGGTGTGCCGTCTTCCTTTTCGTCCATGGCGACAACCTTGCCGGTCAGCAGCAGGCCCCAGGTGGACGCATTGACGAACAGGGAATCGGAATTCTTGAGATGCTTTTTCCAGTCGGCAACGCTGAGCTTGTCGCGGATCAGGGCGTCGGCGGTGTCGGCGTCGGGGATGCGCATCAGGGCTTCGGCCAGGCACATCAGCAGGATGCCTTCGCGGGTATCCAGGCTGTATTCCAGCAGCAGGGCGTCGATCATGTGGATCGCGGCGTCATCGGTCCGCACCTGTTCAATCAGGCGGGTGGCACCCTGGGTGGTTTTTTCCAGCTCTGCGTCGTCCGGTTTGGCCAGCGGCAGCAGCTCCTGCAGCCAGGTGGTCTCATCGATAGCATAGAGCGGCGATATCTCTTTCCAGAGATCGGCAGGCGTACGGGTGATGAAGTCCGGGTTTAGAACATCAATAGCCTTGAACATGATCGGGTACCTCACGGTCCTGCTAAAGCCAGGACGGGCTGCGGTTTTCGGGGGCCTGTGGATAGATCAGCGCGAAGCTGGCTCAGGGGCAGACACCTGGGAGTCCGGAAATTCGCCTCCCTGGCGATAACGAACCGCGCCGAGCGAATCGGCGAGTAACCACACTTTAGTGACAGTTGGACGTGAGGTCTTACCAGAAGCTCCGGAATTCTTGTCGAAAAATCCGGCGTCAGGCGGTATGGAAGGCCGTCTGCTGGCGATAGCGCGCCGGTGTATCGCCGAAATGGCGCCGGAACGCATGGGTGAAGGCGCTCTGATTGGCGAAGCCGCACTGCTCGGTTGCATGGGATACAGAGTAGCCCTGTTCCAGTAGAGTGCGCGCCGCCGTCAGGCGTTTTATCAACAAAAACTGGTGCGGCGTCATGCCGGCCTGGCGCTTGAACAGTTCGTGAAACTGGCTGTTGCTGAGGCAGGCGATGCCGGCCAGGTGTGCCACGCTGATCTTGCGCTGCATATTGAGCTGAATGTATTCATTGATCAGGTCCAGGTCCAGCAGGCCAGGCTTGCGGGCCGGTGCCCGGGTAGTCATATGATTGCCGAGCGTACAGAGCAGCATGTTGCTGCAGGCCCGCGCCAGCATGGGGTCGTTGGGATACTGGCGGATCTCCCGGCTGATGGCGTTGGCCAGCACCTGCAGATGGCTGTTCATGTCGAAGTAGGCCGCCTGGTCGAACAGCCGGTTGATGCGCTCGCGCTCCTCGCGCGAGACACTCTGGCTGCTGGCCAGGTTGATCACCAGGATGCTGTTATTGCCGACACCGCAGAAAGCGTGCGCAATGGATGAAGGCACCACGCACCCCATGCCGGGACTGACCCGCTGGCCCAGGCCTTCGAGTTCAAATGCGGTCTGCCCTTCCAGGCCCAGAACCAGCTGGTGGTAGCCGTGGTCATGGGTGTTGGCGCTGTCGGGCAGGGTGAGAATGTCGGCGGCTTTGACCATGCGGGAATCTTGCGGATTTAGCCCTGGATGAGTGACCTTCCGGGATTTCCGGTCTGGTCAAGAATCAGCCTAGTATAGCGCGACTGTGGCCTAACTACAGCATCGCGGAGGCAGGGATACCCGTGTATGCGGGGGCGGGTGGGGCCTTTGCACTTGGGTGCGCATTTTTTATCGGAAAACGCTAAAATGGCGCGATTATTTGACCGCTAACTGATGGCTGATCCCGATGGCTGAATTGAAGAACGACCGTTTTTTGCGAGCGCTGATGCGCGAACCGGTAGATGTCACCCCGGTATGGATGATGCGCCAGGCCGGGCGTTACCTGCCCGAGTACCGTGCCAGCCGGGCCCAGGCCGGTGATTTTCTGAGCCTGTGCAAGAACCGCGAGCTGGCCTGCGAAGTCACCCTGCAGCCGCTGGAGCGCTTCGATCTGGATGCAGCCATTCTGTTTTCCGACATCCTCACTATTCCGGATGCCATGGGGCTTGGGCTCTACTTCGAAACAGGGGAAGGCCCGCGCTTTCGCAAGGTGATTCGCAGCGAAGCCGATGTGGCGGCGCTGCCGGTGCCGGATGCGGCCTCCGATCTGGATTATGTCATGGCGGCGGTGCGCGAGATTCGTGGCGCCCTGGGCGGTCGTGTGCCGCTGATCGGTTTCTCCGGCAGCCCCTGGACCCTGGCGACCTACATGGTTGAAGGCGGCTCAAGCAAGGACTTCCGCCATATCAAGCAGATGATGTACAGCACGCCGGAAGTCCTGCATGGGCTGCTCGACAAGCTGGCCCAGTCGGTGACCAACTACCTTAACGAGCAGATCCTGGCGGGTGCCCAGGCGGTGCAGATTTTCGACACCTGGGGCGGCGTGCTCAGCGGCCCGATGTACCGCGAGTTTTCCCTTGGCTACATGCAGAAAATCTGCGCGGGTCTGCTGCGTGAGCACGAAGGACGTCGCGTACCGGTGATTCTGTTTACCAAGAACGGCGGCCAGTGGCTCGAGTCCATTGCCGACGCGGGCGCCGATGCCCTGGGGCTCGACTGGACCTGCGATATTCAGGACGCCCGTCGTCGCGTGGGTGATCGTGTTGCCCTGCAGGGCAACATGGACCCGTCGGTGTTGTACGCACCGGCGGCCCGTATCCGTGCTGAAGTCGAGACGATTCTTTCGGGCTTCGGGCAGGGCAACGGCCATGTTTTCAACCTGGGTCACGGTATCCATCAGTTTGCCGACCCGGAAAAGGCGCGGGTGTTCGTGGATGCGGTACATGAACTCAGCGCCCGTTTTCACGCCTGATTTTGAGCGTAATTCATTTGTCCTGTAGCGGGAGTTGGTCATGAAGCAATTGCAGAAGCTGTTTGAGCAAAACCGTGCCTGGTCGGAGCGTATCTCCCGACTGAACCCGGAATTCTTTCCGACGCTGGCTAAGCAGCAGGCGCCGGAATACCTTTGGATTGGCTGTTCCGACAGCCGGGTGCCGGCCAATGAAATCATCGGCCTGTTGCCGGGTGATGTCTTTGTGCATCGCAACGTATCCAACCTGGTAATTCACACCGACATGAACTGCCTGTCCGTGCTGCAGTATGCGGTACGGGTGCTGAAGGTGAAGCATGTCATGGTGGTGGGGCACTACGGTTGTGGCGGCGTCAAGGCCTCACTGGAGCCGAGTCAGCTGGGGCTGATCGATAACTGGCTGCGCCATGTCCGCGACGTCTACTTCAAGTACCGCGACATCCTGGAGCAGTGGAACGATGACGAGAAATTCAAGCTTGACCGTCTGTGCGAGCTGAACGTCATCGAACAGGCGTATAACGTCTGCAACACCACCATGGTGCAGGAAGCCTGGAGCAGTGGTCAGGAGCTGTGTGTACACGCCTGGGTTTATGGCCTGGACAGCGGTGTGCTGCAGGATCTGAATTTCTGCGTCAGTAGTGCAGCAGAGATTGATGCGTTGCAGCAGCAGGCCGTGGAGGCGATTGCTGCCAAGACCATCGGTTGAGTGTGCTGTTGGCGGTTTGAATACGGGTGCGGTCTTTGGGGCCGCACCCGTTTTTGTATCAGACCTTGGCCAGGGCCTGCTGCAGGTCGGCCAGCAGGTCGTCGATGTGTTCGATCCCGATCGACAAACGCACGGTTTCCGGTTTCACGCCGGCGGACTTCAGTTCCTCGTCATTGAGCTGGCGGTGAGTGGTTTCCGCCGGAATGGATGCCAGAGAGCGGCAGTCACCGATGTTCACCAGCCGGATAAACAGGTTTAGCGCATCGTAGAATGTGCGGGTACCCTCGCGCCCGCTGTGCAGGCCGAAGCTGAGAATGCCGGATGCCTTGCCGTTCATGTACTTGAGAGCAAGCGCGTGATCCTTGTGGCTTTCCAGCGCCGCGTAGCTGACCCATTTCACCGCCTTGTGGCCTTCCAGGTAGCGGGCAATCTGCAGTGTGTTGTTACAGATGCGCTCCATGCGCAGCGCCAGGGTTTCGATGCCCTGCAGCAGCAGGAAGGCATTCATCGGTGACAGGGCGGCACCCATGTTGCGCAGTGGCACCACACGGCAGCGGCCGATAAACGCAGCGGGACCAAAGGCCTCGGTGTAGACCACGCCGTGGTAGGAGGGGTCTGCCTCGTTGAGCAGCGGGAAGCGATCCTTGTGATCGGCCCAGGGGAAGTTGCCGCTGTCGATCACCAGGCCGCCGATGGAGTTGCCGTGGCCGCCGATGTACTTGGTAGCCGACTGCACGACGATATCGGCGCCCTGTTCGATGGGGCGCCACAGCAGCGGGCTGGCGACGGTGTTGTCCACGATCAGCGGGATGCCGTGCCGGTGGGCCACTTCAGCCAATTTTTCGATATCGGCAATGCTGCCGGACGGGTTGCCGATACTCTCGCAGAACAGGGCGCGGGTGCGGGCGTCGATCCGGCTCTCGATGCCGGCAAAGTCGTCCTTGTCGACGAATTTTACCTCGATACCCTGGCGCGGCAGGGTATGGGCGAACAGGTTGTAGGTACCGCCGTAGAGCTCGCTGGTCGAGACAATGTTGTCACCGGTTTCCGCCAGGGTCTGGATACTGTAGGTAATGGCGGCCATGCCGGAGGCCACCGCCAGCGCCGCAATGCCGCCCTCGAGTTCGGCGGCGCGCTTCTCCAGCACGTCGTTGGTGGGGTTCATGATGCGGGTGTAGATGTTGCCCGGCACCTTGAGGTCGAACAGGTCGGCGCCGTGCTGGGCGTTGTCGAACGCGTAGGCGGCTGTCTGGTAGATGGGCACCGCGACAGCGCGGGTCGTCGGGTCAGGCTCATAGCCGCCGTGTACCGCAATGGTTTCCAGTTTCATTGTACTTATTCCTTTATCGTTGGCTGCAAACAGAGTCCGGAGTGTAACCCGTCGGCGCTGTTTTGAAACCCCGGCCTGACACGGCCTTGGGTACAGTGCCCGGCAGCGGGTAGAATGCCGGCATTGACAGCCGGCTCAGAGGATTTCGCCATGGCCAAGGCCAAGACCGCTTACGTCTGCAATGACTGCGGCGCCGATTACACCAAGTGGCAGGGGCAGTGTACCGCCTGCAACAGCTGGAATACCCTGGCCGAAGTCCGGCTTGCGGCGCCGGGAACGGCGGCGCGTTCGGCCCGTTTCGAGGGCTATACCGGTGCCAGCGATGCCGGCGGCAAGGTGGTCAGCCTGTCGGAGGTCAACCTGGGCGAGATGCCGCGTTTTTCCACCGGCACCGATGAGCTGGACCGGGTGCTGGGCGGCGGCCTGGTGCCGGGCTCGGCCATCCTGATAGGCGGCCACCCCGGCGCCGGCAAGAGTACGCTGCTGCTGCAGGTCATGTGTCACCTGGCAGCGCAGAAAACTGCCCTGTATGTCACCGGGGAAGAGTCGTTGCAACAGGTGGCCATGCGCGCGCAGCGTTTGGGGCTCGAGGCGGGGCATTTGAAAATGCTGTCCGAGACCTCGGTGGAGGCCATCTGCCAGATCGCGCAGCAGCATCAGCCCAAGCTGATGGTGATCGACTCCATCCAGGTCATGCACATGGCGGATGTGCAGTCGGCGCCGGGCTCGGTGGCACAGGTGCGCGAAAGCGCAGCCTACCTGACGCGCTATGCCAAGCAGACCGGCACCGTGCTGCTGCTGGTGGGCCATGTCACCAAGGATGGCAGCCTGGCGGGCCCGAAGGTGCTGGAGCACATGATCGACTGTTCGTTGCAGCTGGAAGGCTCGTCTGACAGTCGTTTTCGTACCCTGAGATCCCACAAGAACCGCTTTGGTGCCGTGAACGAACTGGGCGTCTTTGCGATGCTGGAAAATGGCCTGCGCGAGGTGCGCAATCCCAGCTCGATCTTCCTGAGCCGCTCCGATGAGCCCAGTCCCGGTAGCGTGGTGATGGTGGTGTGGGAGGGCACGAGGCCGCTGCTGGTGGAGATCCAGGCGCTGGTGGATACGAGCCACATGGCCAATCCGCGCCGGGTGGCGGTGGGGCTGGAGCATAACCGCCTGGCCATGCTGCTGGCGGTGCTGCACCGCCACGGCGGCCTGCAAACCGGCGATCAGGATGTCTTCGTCAATGTGGTGGGGGGCGTCAAGGTGCTGGAAACCGGCGCCGATCTAGCGCTGCTGCTGGCGGTGGTATCGAGCTACCGTGACCGGCCCTTGCCGCCGGGACTGATGACCTTCGGCGAGGTGGGGCTGTCCGGGGAAATTCGCCCGGTGCCCAATGGTCAGGAGCGCATTCGCGAGGCGGCCAAACATGGCTTCAAGCGGGCCATCGTGCCCAAGGGCAATGTGCCCAAGGCGGCGCCGGCGGGGATGGAGGTCATCGGTGTGACACGCTTGTCCGAGGCGCTGGATGCGCTCTAGGCGATTGGGGATGAGTCTGGGCCTTTAGCAGTGCAGCAGAGGCGCCCCGGCGCCTCCCGGTACTGTGGCATGTGTTAGTCGGGAACTAAAAGGGGAGCGGAGTCGTCGTCATCGGTATCGGCGAAGCCCGCACCAAGTCCCAGATCCCAGGATCCTGTGCCGTAGTTATACCCGGCGGTAACATCCACGTAGCTGCTGTCGAACAGATAGGCCGCGCCTATGCTGGGACGCCAGCTGCGACTCGAGAAAACGTAGTCCAGCCCCAGGGATGCGGCGCCTTCGTCCTCGTTGTCGCTGGAAAAAGCCTTGATTCCCAGCGCCAGTCCATTACCCCCGAACACGTAGGTGACGCCGGCACCGACGCCAATATCGGCCGAGGCTGCGCTGGACATGCCCGCAAATGCGAGCCCGAGGAACCACTGTTTCAACTTTGCTGCGGCCATGTGTTTATTATTTCCTGGGATGCTGATCGTCGGCTAAGGATAGCTCAAACTGACGGATGCAGCCGTTGCTCCAAACGATTGTGCGCCGCGCCGCCGCCAGCTTCATAAAAAAGCCACCGGCTCCGGGGAGGCGGTGGCTTTTCACAAAGCAGGCGCGTGTTAGTTCATGCGCTTGTACTTGATGCGCTCCGGCTGGTGTTCCTTGCCGTAGCGGCGTTTGTAGTCGTCCTGGTACTCGGTGTAGTTGCCTTCGAAGAACTCCACCTTGGACTCGCCTTCATACGCCAGCATGTGGGTACAGATACGGTCGAGGAACCAGCGGTCATGGGAAATCACGACCGCGCAGCCCGGGAAGCCCAGGATGGCTTCTTCCAGGGCACGCAGGGTTTCGATATCCAGGTCGTTGGTCGGCTCATCGAGCAGCAGCACGTTGCCGCCTTCTTTCAGCAGCTTGGCCATGTGCAGGCGGTTGCGCTCACCCCCGGACAGGTCTTTTACCAGCTTCTGCTGATCGCCGCCCTTGAAGTTGAAGCGGCCACAGTAGGCGCGTGACGGTGTCTGGTAGGTGCCAACGGTGATGATGTCCTGGCCGTCGGAAATCTCGGCAAACACGGTCTTGTTGCCATCCAGGTCCCGGTCCTGGTTGACGTACGCCAGCTTCACGGTGGAGCCCAGTTCGATTTCGCCGGAATCCGGTTTTTCGGCGCCGCTGATCATGCGGAACAGGGTGGACTTACCGGCGCCGTTGCCGCCGATGATGCCGACAATGGCACCTTGGGGAATCGAGAAACTCAGGTCGTCGATCAGTACCTTGTCGCCGTAGGCCTTGGAAATGTTGCGCGCTTCGATGACCTTGTCACCCAGGCGGGGGCCAGGCGGGATATAGATTTCCTGGGTTTCGTTGCGGGTCTGGAACTCGCGGGAGTTCATTTCCTCGAACTGCTTCAGGCGCGCCTTGGACTTGGCCTGGCGGCCTTTCTGACCCTGGCGCACCCACTCCAGCTCCGAAGATACGGCCTTGTGGTGTGCCGCTTCCTGCTTGGCTTCGGCTTCCAGGCGGCTTTCCTTCTGTTCCAGCCAGGAGGAGTAGTTGCCCTCGTAGGGAATGCCGCGTCCGCGGTCCAGTTCCAGAATCCAGCCGGCGGCGTTGTCGAGGAAGTAGCGGTCATGGGTGATGGCAACCACGGTGCCGGGGTATTCCTGCAGGAAGCGTTCGATCCAGGCCACGGACTCGGCGTCCAGATGGTTGGTCGGCTCGTCCAGCAGCAGCATGTCGGGCTTGTCGAGCAGCAGGCGGCACAGCGCCACACGGCGGCGCTCACCCCCGGACAGGTGTTTGACTTCGGCATCCCAGGCCGGCAGACGCAGGGCGTCGGCGGCACGTTCCAGGGCGTTTTCCAGGTTGTGTCCGTCCTTGGCCTGGATCAGGTTTTCGAACTCGGCCTGGCGCTTGGCCAGTTCATCGAAGTCGGCATCCGGTTCGGCGTAGGCGGCATAGACGGCGTCCAGGCCCGCCAGGGCGGCCTTTACATCGGCCACGGATTCCTCAACGATCTCGCGCACGGTCTTGGTGTCGTCAAGCTCCGGCTCCTGCGGCAGGTAGCCGATATTGAGGTCGGCCATCGGGCGGGCTTCGCCGATATATTCCTTGTCAACGCCGGCCATGATGCGCAGCAGGGTCGACTTGCCCGAACCGTTGAGTCCCAGAACGCCGATCTTGGCGCCGGGGAAGAAGGACAAGGAAATATTCTTGAGGATTTCACGCTTCGGCGGCACGACCTTGCCGAGGCGATCCATCGAAAACACATATTGAGCCATGGGATCGGAACCTGTCTTTTGTAAGGGTCATGGATGGGGGAGATTTTAGCCGATTGGGGTAATCGAAAGCTAACCCGATGTGGCTCTGTCTGTGGCCCGGCATCGAAGCCGCCGCCAATCCTCGCCAGCGTCAGTGGCGGGCTGCGGTTGTTGCATGAAAGCCACTCCGGTTGCGGTGATCCAGTTTCAAGTGCGCAGTTGCCGGAGTTTCGACTATAATGGCGCCCTTTTCCGCGGTGCTGTAGCGACTCCGGGTCTGGGGCCTGATGGCTTCGGGGTATATTGGGGTTGTGGTGCGGCACTGAACAGCCTTTGCACTATTGGGGACAGCTATGTTTAGCAAAGAGATGACCATCGCCGCATTTGATTCGGATCTCTGGTCTGCCATCCAGGCGGAAGAGCGCCGTCAGGAAGAGCATATCGAACTGATCGCCTCCGAGAACTACACCAGCCCGCGTGTTATGGAAGCCCAGGGCTCCGGTCTGACCAACAAGTACGCCGAAGGCTATCCGGCCAAGCGTTACTACGGTGGCTGCGAGTACGTCGATATCGTTGAAACCCTGGCGATCGACCGTGCCAAGTCCCTGTTCGGTGCTACCTATGCCAACGTGCAGCCGCACTCCGGATCCCAGGCCAACGCCGCTGTCTTCATGGCGCTGTGCAAGCCCGGCGATACCATTCTGGGCATGAGCCTGGCGCACGGTGGTCACCTGACCCACGGCGCCTCGGTGTCCTTCTCCGGTCGCATCTACAACGCGGTGCAGTATGGCCTGAACGCCGAAACCGGTGAGATCGATTACGCCGAAGTTGAGCGTCTGGCGCTGGAGCACAAGCCGAAGATGATCGTGGCCGGTTTCTCCGCGTACTCCCGCGTGGTTGACTGGCAGCGCTTCCGCGATATCGCCGACAAGGTGGGTGCCTACCTGTTCGTCGACATGGCGCACATCGCAGGCCTGGTGGCGGCGGGCGTTTACCCCAGCCCGATCGAGATTGCCGATGTTGTTACCACCACAACCCACAAGACCCTGGGCGGCCCGCGCGGCGGCCTGATCCTGTCGGCCCGTGCCGATGAAGAGCTGCAGAAGAAACTCAATTTTGCAGTCTTCCCGGAATCCCAGGGCGGCCCGCTGATGCACGTGATTGCCGCCAAGGCCGTGTGCTTCAAGGAAGCCATGGAGCCGGAATGGAAAGCCTACCAGGCGCAGGTGGTGAAAAACGCCCAGGCCATGGTCAAGGTTTTCCTGGCCCGCGGTATCGATATCGTTTCCGGCGGTACCGATGATCACCTTTTCCTGGTTGACCTGATCAACAAAGACATCACCGGCAAGGATGCGGATGCGGCCCTGGGTCGTGCCAACATCACCGTTAACAAGAATGCGGTCCCCAATGATCCGCGTTCCCCCTTCGTGACCTCGGGGCTGCGTATTGGTACGCCTGCCGTGACACGCCGTGGTTTCAAGGAAGCGGAAGTGACCGATCTGGCCAACTGGATCTGCGATCTGCTGGACGATCTGGACAACGAAGAAACCAGCGCCCGTGTCAAGCAGCAGGTGCTGGATATCTGCGCACGTTTCCCGGTTTACAAGTAAACCGGGGCCGGTACCTGGCGCTGCGCTGATCGTGCGGCGGCGGGTACAAAACCCACAGCAGTTCGGGTAGAATCCGCAGGCGGCTTTTTAGCCGCCTTTTGTTGTATGGGTACCTGTAAAACAGGTGCATTACCCGATCCGTGCACCCTGCGCGGTAACATTTCACGGACGAGGCGCGGATCGCGCCTGTCTGCACGCTCTTTGAATGGCAGGATTGTTCTATGCATTGTCCATTTTGCGGCGCCAATGAAACCAAGGTGGTGGATTCGCGCCTGGTTGCCGAAGGGCAGCAAGTGCGACGCCGGCGAGAATGCATCAGCTGCCATGAGCGATTCACCTCCTACGAAGCCGCCGAGCTGCTGATGCCACGCCTGATCAAGGCCGACGGCATGCGTCAGCCCTTCGATGAAGAAAAACTGCGTGCCGGTGTGCAGCGCGCGCTGGAAAAACGCCCCGTCGGCGTTGAAGCCATCGAAGCGGCCATCAACCGAATCAAGCTGCGTCTGCGTGCCACGGGCGAACGCGAGGTCGCCTCGCGCCTGGTCGGCGAAACCGTGATGGCGGAGCTGCGCAAGCTCGACCAGGTCGCCTATGTGCGCTTTGCTTCCGTTTACCGCAGTTTCCAGGACATCAACGAGTTCAAGGAAGAAATCGATCGCCTGTCTTCCCAGGTGGATACCCAGGAGGGCCCGCCATGACCGACTGGAGTGCGCAGGACCATGCCTGGATGGCGCGGGCCATCAGGCTGGCGCGCGAAGGCCTGTTCAGTACCGACCCCAATCCGCGGGTGGGTTGCGTGCTGGTGCAGGGCGATGAACGGGTGGGCGAGGGCTATCATGTGCGCGCCGGTGAAGGCCATGCCGAGGTCAATGCGCTGCGCATGGCGGGCGAGCGGGCCCGGGGCTGTACCGCCTATGTGACGCTGGAGCCCTGCAGCCATCAGGGGCGCACCCCGCCCTGTGCCGATGCCCTGGTGCGCGCAGGCGTTACCCGGGTGGTGGCCGCGATGGTGGACCCCAACCCCCAGGTGGCGGGGCGTGGTCTGGAGCGCCTGCGCAGTGCCGGCATCCGTGCCGACAGCGGCTTGCTGGAAGCCGAGGCGCGGGCGCTTAATCCCGGCTTTATTCGTCGCATGGAAAGCGGTCGACCCTGGGTACGCCTCAAACTGGCCATGAGCCTGGATGGCCGTACGGCGATGGCCAGCGGCGAGTCGCAGTGGGTCACCGGCAGTGCCGCTCGCGCCGATGTGCAGCGCCTGCGTGCTCGCAGCTCGGCGATTCTCACCGGCGTCGATTCGATTCTGCTGGATGATTCCAGCCTCACGGTGCGTGGCGCCGAAGCGGGTTTCAGTACCGCGGAACAAGCCGCCGTTGGCGCGCGCCAGCCCCTGCGACTGGTGCTCGACAGCCAGCTGCGAACACCACCCGGTGCCCGCATACTGCAGCAGCCGGGCCGTACCCTGATTGTGACCTGTCTGAACGACAGTGCCGCCCAGGCGCCGCTGATCGAAGGCGGCGCGCAGCTGCTGTGCTTGCCTGGCATTGATGGCAGGGTGAACCTTGCAGCGCTGCTGGACTGGCTCGGCCGTGAGCAGTGCAACGAGCTGCTGGTGGAAACCGGCGCGACCCTGGCCGGCGCCCTGGTGGCGGCGCAGCTGGTGGACGAAATTGTCGTATACATGGCGCCCAAACTGCTGGGTTCGGCTGCGCGGCCCTTGCTGGAATTGCCGTTCGAACAGATGGCACAGCAGATTCCGCTGCAGGTCGAGGACATGCGTCAGCTTGGCGCGGATATTCGTTTCACCCTCAGGCCGCAGTATTCGCAACAGGCATCGCTGCAACAGCAGCCGACACAGGAGCCGCTCTGATGTTTACCGGCATTATCGAGGCGATCGGCCAGATTGCCGCCGTTGAAATGCGCCAGGGCGACATGCGCCTCTACGTGCAGACCCGAACGCTGGATCTGAGCGATGTAAGGCTTGGCGACAGCATTGCCACCAACGGTATCTGCCTGACTGCCGTGGCGCTTCCCGGGGACGGTTTCTGGGCTGACGTGTCCCGCGAAACCCTGGCCCACAGCCGCTTTGAAAGCCTGGCAATAGGGGAGAAGGTCAACCTGGAAAAGGCCATGATGCCCAGTGGTCGTCTCGGCGGTCATATCGTCACCGGCCATGTTGATGGCGTGGGCCAGGTTCTGGAACGCCGCGAAGATGCCCGCTCGATCCAGTACCGCGTGCGGGCACCCGGGGCGCTGGCGCGGTATATTGCCCCCAAGGGATCCATTACGGTGGATGGCGTCAGCCTCACAGTTAACGCCGTCGACGGTGCGGTCTTTGAATTGAACATCGTGCCCCATACCGCCGGCGAGGCCATTACGGGTACGTACCAGCCGGGCACAATGGTGCATCTGGAAGTGGATGTGCTGGCCCGTTACATGGAACGCCTGCTGCAGTTCGCACCCGCGCCGGGTGCGGACGGGCAAGACGCACAGCAAGACGGTCTGACGCTGGCCAAACTGGCCGAATACGGATACAGCCGGCGCTGAGGCGCCCAACACGAGAACATATCGATGCAGCTGAATACGACAGAAGAACTGATCGAGGACATTCGTCAGGGCAAGATGGTCGTCCTGATGGATGACGAAGACCGCGAGAACGAAGGTGATCTGGTTATCGCCGCCGAGATGGTGCGGGCCGAAGACATCAACTTCATGGCCACCCATGCCCGGGGCCTGATCTGCCTGACGCTGACCCGCAGCCGCTGTGAGCAGCTCAAGCTGCCGCTGATGGTACAGAGCAACGGTGCCCAGTTTTCCACCAACTTTACGCTTTCCATCGAGGCGGCCAGCGGTGTTACCACCGGCATTTCCGCCGCCGACCGTGCCCATACGGTGCGGGTGGCGGTGCGCGGCGATGCGGTGCCGGAAGATATTGTTCAGCCCGGTCATATATTCCCGCTGATGGCTCAGCCCGGTGGCGTGCTGAGCCGCGCAGGCCATACCGAGGCGGGCTGCGACCTGCCACGCCTGGCGGGGCTGTCGCCGGCGTCTGCCATCGTCGAGATCATGAATGAAGACGGCACCATGGCGCGCCGGCCCGATCTGGAAAAATTTGCCGAGAAACATGGCCTCAAGATCGGTACTATCGCCGACCTGATTCACTACCGCACGCTCAACGAGCACACGGTGGTGCGCGAAGACGCAGGCGTGCTGCCCACCGAATTTGGCGATTTCAATTTCGTGACCTACCGCGATGAAATCCAGAACTGTACGCACCTGGCCCTGACCCAGGGCGAGATCAGCGCCACGGAACCGACCCTGGTGCGGGTGCATATCCGTACCGAGGTGCTGCGCGATGTGGTCGGTGCCTGCCCGGGGGACACCGTGAAGTGGACCATGCGCCGTGCACTGCGCAAGGTCGCCGAAGAAGGCAAGGGCGTGGTGCTGCTGCTGGATGTGGGCAGCAAGATCAACCTGGGCACGGCACTGCAGCAGATGCTGCAGGGACCGAAGAAGTCCAAGGTCAATGTCAGCTCCTCCGGCGCCTACCTGACGGTGGGCACCGGCTCTCAGATACTGCGTGACCTGGGTGTGGGCAAGATGCGCCTGCTCAGCTCGCCGATGAAGTTCAATGCGATCTCCGGGTTTGATCTGGAAATCGAAGAATACATTCCATACGAAGACTAAGTGGGACTGGCAAATGTCTGTGAAAGTAATTGAAGGTGATTTTGTGAGCGGTGCGGGCAACTACGCCATCGTGGTGGGCCGTTTCAACGCATTTGTGGTGGAAAGCCTGCTCGAAGGAGCACTCGATACCCTGAAACGCCACGGCGTGCAGGAAGACAAGATTCGCGTCATCCGCGTGCCGGGTGCATTCGAAATCCCGCTGGCGGTACAGCGCGTCGCGGCGCAGAAAAAGGACGATGCCATCATCGCCCTGGGCGCCGTGATCCGTGGTGGTACGCCGCACTTTGAATATGTGTCCGCCGAAAGCTCCAAGGGCGTGGCCCAGGTCGCCATGGAATACAATGTCCCGGTCGCAAATGGCATTCTGACCGTCAACAGCATAGAGCAGGCGATCGAGCGCTCCGGCACCAAGGCCGGTAACAAGGGCGCGGAAGCGGCCCTGTCCGCGCTGGAAATGGTCAGCCTGCTGCGACAACTCGAGGTTTAAGCGCAACATGTCCGACGCTCCAGTTCCAGCGCCCAAGCGCAAAAAGGTCTCCATGACCGAGAAACGCCGCTCCGCCCGCAGCTTCGCACTGCAGGCGGTGTATCAGTGGCAGATTGCCGGTCAGCCGCTGACCGAGATCGACGCCCAGTTCCGTGTCGACAACGACATGAAAGACACCGACGTGCAGATGTTCTCCGAATTGCTGCACGGTGTGGCCAAGTCCAAGTCCGAGCTCGACAAGGCCTTCGAACCCTACCTGGATCGTGCCCTGCACGACCTGGATCCCATCGAGCTTGCCGTGCTGCGTATCGGCACCTACGAGCTGATGAAACGGATTGAAGTGCCGTACCGCGTGGCGATCAACGAAAGCGTCGAGCTGGCGAAGATTTTCGGTGCCACTGAAAGCCACAAGTACGTCAACGGTGTGCTCGACAAGCTGGCGCAGCGCGTGCGTTACGCTGAAATCCGCGCCCGCAAGGGCTGACGGACCGCGTCTTGGACGAGTTTGCACTCATACGGCACTACTTCAGTCGCCTGACCGATAACGACGCCAGTATTGTCGTGGGTATCGGTGACGACTGTGCCCAGTTGCGGGTGCCGCCGGGCATGGATCTGGTGCTCTCCATCGACACCCTGGTGGAAGGTACCCATTTTCTGCCGGGCACCGACCCCGGGCGGATCGCCAGCCGACTGATGGGGGCGGCGGTCAGCGACCTGGCCGCCATGGGGGCGGAACCGGCCTGGTTTACCCTGGCGCTGACGCTGCCGAGTGCCGATGAGCCCTGGCTGGCGGCCTTTGCCGAATCGCTGGGCGCCTGCGCGCGGCGCTTCGGTATTCGGCTGGTGGGCGGAGATACTACCCGCGGGCCGCTGACCCTGAGCGTGCAGGTGCAGGGGCTGGTGCCCGCAGGGCGCGGACTGCATCGCGGCGGTGCCGGCGTGGGCGATCTGGTCTGTGTGTCAGGCACCCTCGGCGACAGCCGCGCAGGGCTGGATATCCAGCTGCGCGCCGATATCCAGCCCGACCCTCTGCCGGCGACCAGCCAGCGACTGCTGCAGCGTTTCTTTGCACCGCAGCCGAGGCTTTCGACGGGCCTGCTGATCGCGGATTACGCCAGTAGCTGCATCGACATATCCGACGGTTTGCTGGCGGACCTGGGGCATATTCTCAGGGCTAGTGCCGTCGGTGCCCGTATCGAGCGGCACCAGCTGCCGTTGTCCGAGGCATTGCGTGCCTATACCGGTATCGAGCAGGCACGGGACTGGGCACTGTCTGGCGGTGAAGACTTCGAGTTGTGCTTCACGGTGCCCGCGGCTCGCTGGGAGACACTTGCCGCGCAGCTGCAGCACCATGATGTGCCGGTCAGCTGTGTCGGTGAAATCCTCCCCGCCAGCGCCGGCCTGCGGCTGGAAAACGACGGTGCCGCCGTCCAGACCCCGGGGCTCGATGCCGGCTACAACCATTTTGCGCCAGCCGGCGGCACCTGATTGAAGGAATACTGATGCAGCGTTTGGCCGTTTGGCGCAACCCGGTTCATTTTCTGGCCTTTGGCTTTGGCAGTGGCCTGGCCCCCAGGGCGCCCGGTACCTTTGGTACCCTGGCGGCGATACCGTTGTATCTGCTGATGACGCAGCTGCCCCTGTGGGGTTATGTGCTGGTGCTGCTGGTCTCGGCCGGCGCTGGCGTTTACCTCTGTGGTCGCACGGCGCGGGATATGGGCGTGCATGATCATCCCGGTATCGTCTGGGACGAGTTCGTCGGCTTCTGGATCACCATGCTGCTGGTGCCGGCGCACTGGTACTGGATACTGACGGGCTTTGTGCTTTTCCGACTCTTCGATATCTGGAAACCCTGGCCCATACGGGTGGTGGATCAACGGGTTGAGGGCGGTTTTGGCATCATGCTGGATGATGTACTGGCCGGGATTTACGCGCTGCTGGTACTGCAGCTGCTGGTGTACCTGTTTTAGCAGTCTGTCGGGTCTTGCTGATCGTTAGCGCTGTGCAATTTCGCAATTCAATTCATCCTGTACAGGTTCTGTTTTATGTCTGACAAGTTTTTCTTTAAAGGTCGCCAAACCCCCAAGCCCAAGCATTCAAGTTACGGTTTCAACACCAAGCGCGCCGCCAGGCCCGGGACTGACGAGGCCCCGCTGCTGCTGAGTGTGCAGAGCGAGGCCCGCAAAACCGAGGTTGAAGCCCTTCTGCTTGAGCATCAGCTGGTCGCAACCATTACCGTTGATGCCCAGGCCGATGAAAACATTACTGATATGCTGAGCATGATCAATACGCCGAAAACCGTGAGCCTGGAAGCCAGGCCCAATCGCAATGACCCCTGCTCGTGTGGTAGCGGCATCAAGTATAAAAAGTGCTGTGGTGCCTAACCTGTAGCACGGACCTGCATCAGGCTCCGTGCAGGTAACGCCGGGGGCGCAGGCAGGGTCGCCGGTGGAGTATTTTTGGTAACCTGGTTGTAGTACCGTCTGCTGGCTACAGTGCGCTGTAGCGACTGTACGCAAGGCCGGATTCAGTCTGGTTTCAGACAGCCGGCGTAGTCTGCATTCTGATCAGAATGGTCTGTTCTGCGCACTGGCGCCGGCAGCAGGCCGTTGACCGGAGGGCCCATGAAGAAACCTCAACGCCTGTTTTTTGCGGCACTGCTGCTGAGCACCACGCTCGGCGCCAGCACAGTTCTCCCCGTGCGGCTCGATGCCGAAGCCTGCCGCAAGCTGGTGGAGGCGGGTGAAATCCTGTCGATGATGGACCTGATGGCCCGGGTCGAAAAACAGTTCGGTGGCCAGCTGCTCGACAGCGTGCTGTTGCAGACCGACACTGTTTACATATACGAACTCGAAGTGGCCGGGCTTGATGGCGTGGTGCGCATGCTGCACATCAATGCCCGCTCCGGCGAACTGGTCGAATTCTGACGGAGGCTGTTGGCGATGCGTGTACTGCTGGTAGAGGATGACCCGGTACTGGGGCCCGACCTGAAACAGGAGCTGGCGCGCAGCGGTTATGCCGTGGACCTGGTCGATAACGGGGTGGATGCGGAAGCGGCCGGTTACGAGGATATCTATGATATCGCGGTGCTGGATCTCGGCCTGCCGGGACGCCCGGGGCTGGAAGTGCTGGATAACTGGCGCAAGCGCAAGAATGCGTTGCCGGTACTGATTCTCACTGCCCGTTCGGCCTGGCAGGAGCGGGTGGACGGTTTCGAGGCCGGTGCCGATGATTACCTGTGCAAGCCCTTTCATACCGAAGAGCTGCTGCTGCGCATGAGCGCACTGCTGCGCCGGGTGCACCAGCAGGCCGGTGCGGCCCTGGAGGTGGCCGGGCTGGTGCTGGATGAAAAGACCCAGTCCGTGGTGCCCGAAGGGCAGGCACCGGTCAGTCTCACCGGTACCGAGTACCGCCTGCTGCGCTATTTCATGCACAACCCCGCCAGGGTGCTGTCCAAGCTGCAGCTGGTGGAGCATCTGTACGATGACGCGGTCGAAAACGACAGTAACGTGATCGAGGCCTACATCAAGATGCTGCGCAAAAAGATCGGCCATGACCGCATCGAGACCCGGCGCGGCCAGGGTTACGTTTTCCGGCCGTGAAAGCCTCCATCCAGACCCGTCTCAATAGCGCTTTCGTGCTCATTACCCTGGCTCTGTGCCTGATTCTCTGGGTGTCCTACAGCTGGTTTCTGCGCCAGACCGCCTACGATTTCGTTAACGCCAGTCTGGGCAGTGAAGCCTATGTGCTGCTCAAGTCCGTGGAGATGGACGACAGCGGTGGCTGGCGCATCAATGCGCAGTATGTGGCGCCGGTGTATGAGCAGCCGATGTCGGGCCACTATTTCCAGTTCCAGGTGGGTGATGACCCCAAATGGCATTACTCGCGCTCACTCTGGGATGAGAGCATTCCGCTTGAAGGCGGTGAGGCGGTGGGCAACCAGGGGCTGCGGCTGCTGAACAAGCACGACAAGCCCTGGCTGGTGCGTGAAGAGGTTTTCACCAAGGATGGTCGCCAGCTGCGCCTGTTGCTGGCCTCGGATGTGAGTCATATCGAATCGGGTCTGACGCGCTTGCGCTGGGGCATGATGCTGGTGGTGGCGCTGTTTCTCGGTGGCATGCTGCTGGCGCAGATCCTGGTGGTGCGCGGCGGGCTGCGCTCCCTGGTGAGGGTGGGTGGCCAGCTGAACCAGTTGAAACAGGGCGAAATACGCCAGTTGCCCGAGGCCGATACCATCGAGGTGGAGCCGCTGGTCACCGAGATCAACTATCTGGTGCAGAGCATGGAAATGCGCCTGACCCGCTCGCGCAACGCCCTGGGTAACCTGGCCCATGCTGCCAAGACTCCGCTCACGGTGCTGGACCGCCAGATCGAGGCGCTGCAGCGTATCGCGCCGGAACAGGCCGAAGCCTTGCGAGAGCAGTCGCGGCATCTGCGCGAGCTGATGGAGCGGGAGCTGCGCCGCGCCCGCATCGCCGGCGCGGCACTGCCGGGGCAGCGGATCTATCTGCAGCAGGAACTCGACAAGCTGGTGCGTACCATGCATGCCGTACATCGCGACCGCAAGCTGCAGATTGATACCCGCATTTCGGCCACCAGCTATTTTCCCGGTGAACGGGATGACCTGGTCGAGCTGCTGGGCAACCTGCTCGACAATGCCTGCAAGTGGGCACAGAGCCGGGTGCAGGTCACGGGCATGATGGACGAGCATTGCCTGGACCTGCGCATCGCCGATGATGGCCCAGGCGTGGCGGCGGATCAGCGCGAACGCCTGCTGCAGCGGGGCGAACGGCTTGACGAGTCCCGTGCCGGCCATGGCCTTGGCATGAGCATCGTGACCGAAATTGTGCGCCAGTACGGCGGCGAACTGGATCTGCAGCGTGCGGAGCTGGGGGGGCTGGAGGTGCGGCTGTTACTGCCGCGTCGCCAGGGACTGGATCTGAGCACCAGCATGGGTCGGGACAGTGCGCCCAGCCCCTTGTAAAAGCCCTTGCCTGCCTCCATCTATGGGAAATCATCCAAACGTCGCCTGACGGGAAGGCTGCTGTTAAAATGTGCGCCTTCGTTCGCTGAGGATCGGGTCTGTGTCAGTTAAATATGTTGCATCGTCCAAATTGCCAACCCCCTGGGGAACCTTCACTATGGTGGGTTTCGAGGACGAAAGCAGCGGCAAGGAGCATGTCGCCCTGGTTTTCGGGGACGTGGCGGGCAGCACTGCGGTGCTGGCCCGGGCTCATTCAGAGTGCCTGACCGGCGATGCCTTGTTCAGTTTGCGCTGTGACTGCGGCTTTCAGCTACAGGAAGCACTCAAGCGCATCAGTGAAGAAGGCTGCGGCGTATTGCTGTACCTGCGTCAGGAAGGGCGTGGCATAGGTTTGCTGAACAAGATCCGTGCCTACCATCTGCAGGATGGCGGGGCCGACACGGTGGAAGCCAACGAGCGCCTGGGCTTTGCTGCCGACATGCGCGATTACAGCATGTGTCTGCCGATGCTGGAGCATCTGGGCGTGCAGCAGGTCAAGCTCATGACCAACAACCCCCGCAAGGTGAAGGCGCTGGAGCAGTATGGTGTGCCGGTATCCGAGCGGGTGCCGCTGCAGGTGGGCAAGAACCGACACAACGAGCAGTATCTTGCCACCAAGATGGGCAAGCTGGGTCACATGATGACCGAGCACCACTTTCGCGACGACGAAGAAGAAAACTGAACCAGGCCCCGGCCTGCACCCCGTGCGCGGCCGGCTTGACTCAGGCGTCCAGTCGCTCCTCGATCCGCCGGACAATCTGGTCCGCGCTGAGGCCGCATTCCAGCAGCTGCTCAGTGCGTGAGGCATGCTCGATCCAGCGATCGGGTACGCCCAGACAAAGCAGACCTGCCCGCAGGCCAGCGGTCTGCAGATACTCCGCTACCGCCGACCCCGCCCCGCCCTGAACCGCGTGATCCTCCAGCGTGACCAGCAGGCGGTGGCTGGCGGCGAGCTCCGCAATTCTGCTTTCATCCAGCGGTTTCACGAAACGCATGTCCACCAGCGTCAGGTTCAGCGCCTGGGCGACGGCCTGCGCCTGGGGCAGCAGTGGGCCGAAGTTGAGCAAGGCCGCGCGGCTGCCATCACGCAGTGTGCGGCTCTGCCCCAGCGCAATCGCCGTCATGGCATTGCCTGGAACCAGTCCCGGGCCTCCCCCGCGGGGGTAGCGCACCGCCGCCGGCCCCGGGTGCATATAGCCGGTATAGAGCAGATCGCGCAGCTCCTGCTCATCGGCGGGCGTCATGATAAGCATGTCCGGCAGGGTACGCAGGCAGGCAATGTCGAACAGGCCGGCATGGGTGGAACCGTCCTCGCCTACCAGGCCTGCCCGGTCCAGTGTCAGCAGCACGTCAAGTTGCTGGATGGCGATGTCGTGTACCAGCTGGTCATAGGCGCGCTGCAGGAAGGTCGAGTAGATGGCTACCACCGGCTTCATGCCGCCACAGGCGAGTCCCGCTGCCAGGGTCAGGGCGTGCTGTTCGGCGATGGCGACGTCGAAGTAGCGTTCTGCAAAGCGTGTCGAGAACTCGATCAGGTCCGAGCCTTCTCGCATGGCCGGGGTGATGGCCACGAGCCGGCTATCGGTGCTGGCCTGGTCACAGATCCAGCGGCCAAAAATATTGGCGAACTTGGCCTTGGCGGGGGGGCTGGGTTTGGCCACCGGTTCAATCTTGGTGATGGCGTGGTAGCCCACGGGGTCGGCTTCGGCGGGTGCGAAGCCTTTGCCCTTGCGGGTGACGATGTGCAGGAACTGCGGGCCCTTGGCGCCGAGCACCCGCTGCAACGCCGGCAACAGGGCCGTAAAATCATGCCCATCCACGGGACCTGTGTAGGCAAACTCCAGGGCTTCAAACAGCGGTGCCGCCACATTGGTGTCGGTGCGCTGCTTGAGGTTCTTCGCCAGGTAGGTTGCCAGCCCGCCTTCGTTATGGGAAATCGACATGTCGTTGTCGTTCAGAATCACCAGCAGGTCGGCGCCGGTATGACCGGCATGGTTCAGTGCCTCGAAGGCCATGCCGGCGGTCATGGCGCCATCGCCGATCACGGCCACGGCGCGGTGGGTGTTACCCTGCAGCCGATCGGCCAGGGCCATTCCCAGGGCGGCGCTGACCGAGGTGCTGGAGTGGCCGGTACCAAAGGCATCGTAGTGGCTCTCGGCGCGGCGGGGAAAGGGTGCCAGGCCGTCCTGCTGGCGCATGCTGAACATCTGTTCGCGGCGGCCGGTCAGGATCTTGTGAGGGTAGCACTGGTGGCCGACGTCCCAGATCAGGTGATCATCCGGCGTGTTGAGGCAGTAATGCAGGGCGATGGTCAGCTCGATCACGCCGAGTCCTGCGCCAAAGTGCCCGCCGGTCTGGCCAACGCTGTAGAGCAGAAAGGCGCGCAGCTGCTCGGCGATTTCCGGCAGCTGGTCGGCGTCGAGCCGGCGCAGCTGCTCCGGGGTGTCGATACGATCGAGCAGCGGGGTTGGCGGGCGCTGCAGCGGAATCTGTTCGAACATCAGTGATCCCGCTTGACGATATAGTCGGCCAGGGCGCGCAGCGGATCGGCTTCGCTGCCAAAGGCTGCCAGGGCATCGAGGGCTTCGGCATGTAGCTGCTGCAGCTTGTCCCGGGCGCCGCTCATGCCCAGCAGCGCCGGGAAGGTCGGTTTGTTCTGGGCCAGATCGGAGCCCTGGGGTTTGCCCAGGGTGGCGGTGTCGCCTTCGATATCGAGGATGTCGTCCTGTACCTGGAAGGCCAGGCCTATGGCATTGCCAAAGCGGCGCAGGGCCTCGTATCTGTCGCCCGCATCGATGCCGGCGGACAGTGCTCCCAGCTCCACCGAGGCGGTGAGCAGGGCGCCGGTCTTGTGGCGGTGCATCTGCTGCAGCTGTTCCAGTGTCAGGCTCTGGCCGACATGGGCCAGATCGAAGGCCTGCCCTGCCACCATGCCGCGATCACCCGCCGCCTGGGCCAGTATTGCCAGCATGCGCACCTGCAGTCGTGGTTGCAGAGCGTCCTGGGGCTGGGCCAGCCATTCAAAGGCGCTGCATTGCAGCGCATCGCCGGCAAGGATGGCGCAGGCCTCATCGAAGGCGATGTGACAGGTGGGCTTGCCCCGGCGCAGATCATCGTCGTCCATGGCCGGCAGGTCGTCATGCACCAGGGAATAGCTGTGGACGGCCTCCATGGCGCAGGCCGGCGCATCGGCGGCGCCGAGTTGTCCGCCGAGCAGCTGGTTGCACAGGTAAATCAGGCCGGGACGGATGCGCTTGCCACCATTAAAGAGGGCGTAGCGCATGGCTTCCTGCAGGCGGGGTTCGATGCTGCGGTGTTGCAGGCGGGTATCAAGCGCGCCTTCAACGCGTTCGGCGTACTGTTGCAGCAGAGAGTTCAGAGCCACGGATCAGGCATCCTCGGGGTCGGTGAAGGGAACGGTTTGCAGCTCGCCGTCTTTTTCCACCAGCATTCGCACCTTCTGCTCGGCCTGATCGAGTATGCCCTGGCAATCACGGGTCAGGGCGATACCCTGCTCAAATGCCTGCAGTGCATCGGCCAGCGGCATGTCACCCTGTTCCATGCGATTCACCAGCTGCTCAAGCTCGGTCAGCGAGGTTTCGAAGTCTGGAGTCTTTTTCGTGCGTGGCATCAGGCTTACCCGTGATCAATGAGGCGTAAAAAGTACTAGAGCATCGCAGCAGGGTCAATCCGGCCCGCAGGCCGGATCGAACAATCGCTGCACAGGTGTGCTCGATTAAAATTCTGTTATCATGCGGCGTAGCCGATAATACGCCTGTTCGCAGTTAAGGAGAAACCCGTGGATATCGCAACGCTTGTCGGTTTGATCGGATCAATGGGCATTGTCATCATGGCCATGGTGCTTGGCGGTGATGTGGGTATTTTCGTCAACCCTCCTTCGTTGCTGATCGTGGTCGGCGGCACCCTGCTGGTGGTACTGATGAAGTACACGCTGCAGCAGTTCCTGGCGGCGGGCAAAATCGCCGCCAAGGCCTTCATGTTCAAGTCCCAGAACCCGGAAGACATTATCAACGAAACCGTTGAACTGGCCGATGCGGCGCGCAAGGGCGGCCTGCTGTCGCTGGAAGAGAAGGAAGTGGCCAGCGCCTTTATGCAGCGCGGCATCCAGCTGCTGGTCGACGGTCATGATCCCGATATCGTGCGCATGTTGCTGAACAAGGAAATGCGCCTGACGGTCGAGCGACACGATTTCGGCAGCCGAATCTTTCGGGCCATGGGAGACGTGGCGCCGGCAATGGGCATGATCGGTACCCTGGTGGGTCTGGTACAGATGCTTTCCAATATGAGCGATCCCAAGTCGATCGGTCCGGCCATGGCGGTGGCACTGCTGACGACCCTGTACGGCGCCATGATCGCCAACATGCTGGTGCTGCCCATTGCCGACAAGCTGGCGGTGCGCAAGGATCAGGAGGCGCTGAACCAGGCGCTGGTGATTGACGGCCTGCTGGCCATTCAGGCCGGTCAAAACCCGCGGGTGATCGAGCAGATGCTGCGCAACTACCTGCCGGAGAAAAAACGTCTGGCAGAAGCCGAAGCTGCCGGATAGCCAACCTATGACTGATCAAACAGAATGTGAATGTCCGCCCTGCGAACCCGGCCTGCCCGCCTGGCTGGCGACTTTCGCCGATCTGATGTCGCTGTTGATGTGCTTCTTCGTGCTGTTGCTGTCCTTTTCGGAAATGGATGTGCTCAAGTTCAAGCAGCTGGCAGGCTCGATGCGCGAGGCCTTCGGGGTACAGAATCAGATCAAGGTCGAAGACATTCCCAAGGGCACCTCGGTCATTGCACAGGAGTTCAGCCCCGGGCGACCGGAGCCGACGCCGCTGAACGAAGTGCGTCAGATGACCATCAACAGCGATCTGAATACGCTGGATGTGCGCTCCAAGGAGGGCGAAAACGATACGCCGGACAAATTCCGAGGCAGTGTTGAAGCGCTGCTTAAACAGCTCGCCAGGGAGGCGGAGCAGGAGGCGATCGAGTTTGCTGCCGCGCTGGCCAAGGAAATCGGCGATGGTTCGGTCGAAGTGGAAACCGACGGCGCCAAGATCATTATCCGGGTGAAGGAGAAGGGGTCCTTTGATTCGGGCTCGGCCGAGCTCAAGTTCGACTCCATTCCCATTATTGCCAAGATCCGCGATGTCCTGCTGAATGTGAACGGACGCGTTGCCGTGCAGGGTCACTCCGACAACATCCCCTATTCGGGCCGGCGTTTCGAGTCGAACTGGGATCTTTCGGCGGCCCGGGCGCTGGCGGTGGCACATGAACTCTTTGCCGACAGCCGCATGGACCAGTCCCGCTTTACCGTGAGTGGGTTGGCGGCGACCCATGCGCTGGTGCCCAACGACACAGCGGAAAACCGCAGCCTGAACCGGCGCGTCGAAATCGTGATTCAAAAGGGCAAGGACGAAGAAGCCCTGCTGCCGCTGGAGTCCAGGCCAGAGGGTGACACTGAAGGTCAGGGGCTGCGCCCGAATGAGATTTTCTGAGGTGGGACTTGCAGCCATAAAAAAACCGTCGTGAGACGGTTTTTTTATGGCTGCATGCTGCGCGGACCTTACTTGGCGGCGTCCAGCATGTACTGAATGGCGGCGGTCATCTCGGTATCAGAGCAGTCCATGCAGGTGCCCATGGGCGGCATGGCATTGATGCCGTTCTTGGCGCTGGCCAGCAGGCCATCTACGCCCTTGGCGGCACGGGGAGCCCACTCTTCAGCGTTGCCCAGCTTGGGCGCACCGGCGATGCCGGCGGCATGGCAGACGCCACATTTGGTGTTGTAGACTTCTTCCCCGCTGCGTTCAGCATTGGCGCTCATCGGCAGGGAAAGTGCAGCAACCGCTGCCAGAATCAGAGTTGTTTTCATCGTTGTTATTCCTCAAGGCTCATGAGTCGGTTCAAAAACTACCGAAGTTTAGGACCAGTCTCTCGCTATTGTAAATAGACTATTGGCAGTGAACACGGCCTGAACGATGGTATAAAGCGGGGTATGGGCGGGACTGCAGCGGCTGGTTTTGTGCGGTTGAGTCGGGGTCTGTCGCCCCTGTTCAGCTGCGCTCAGCGGCGCAGTGAAATGGCAAAATCGGCCTGTCCCCGGAGTGTGCGAGCCTGCTGCTGTTCCCGGTTGTGCTGGGACTGGAGCTCGCACAGCGCCTGCTCCACCGCCGCGCGGGGGGCGATGACCAGGTTGCGAATTTCATCTTTCGAGTAGCCCTGTTTAAGCAGCTGCCTGAGTTGGGTGCTCAGTTTATGGTGATCCATGGGTTCGTTCTCCATTTATTCTTGGGTATGTTCATTTCGGCAAGGCATATTTGTACGCGATTCTGATTTCAGTTTTATTGCACTGCGCCCGTGGCGGCCGCTTTTCAGTTTTGGCTCGCCGGGCAGCGCGGCAGCGCCGTGCACTGGGCATTGCGTGCAGTGGCCGTCGGGCGCACTGAGAGCTCCTGCAGGCTGTCCTGGAAGGCGCTGTTGGCCGGTGCGAGTTGCACCGCGCAGTTGACCGCCTGCAGGGCCTGGCGGGCGCAGCCTTCAGCATTGAGGCTGTAGGCGAGGTTGTTCCAGGCCTCGGCCGCTTCGGCTTTTTGTCGCAGTGCCTGGCGAAACGCCTGGCTGGCGGGTTTTGCGTGGCCGGCGGCCAGTTCTGCATTGCCGAGCGCCATGGATACCAGGTAGTCATCGGGCCAGCGTTGGCTGGCGCTGTGCAGGCTGCCAAGCGCGGCTTGCGGGTCCGAGGCCTCCAGTTCCAGGGCGGCCCGCACGACATTCAGCGGCTCTGTCTGTAACGGCAGCTGCGAGGGGGGCAACACCAGCAGCGCCCAGCGGTCACCGCGCGCCCAGGTGCGTTCAAACAGTCCCAGCGGGGTGATGCGGCGCTGTTCGGTGCCCGAGCGCAGGATCACGTTTTGTGCCTGAAGGTCATAGCCCACGATCACGGCATAATGCCAGCGCGGAATGATATCCAGCCCCAGGTTCTGCAGCACGACCACGGGCCGTCCGGCGGCAACTTCCGCCAGCAACCCCTGCAGGCTGGTCGGCGCTTCCATCGCCAGCATACCATGACGCCGTGCGGCGACCTTCATTTCGATCTGCAGGCTGCCACCGCGTTCGGGGATATAGATCTGGGGGACCAGGGCATCGGGTGTGGTGCGCGGGCTGTCATTGTTCAGCACCGTGGCCAGGGCAGCAGGGCCGCACTGGTAGAGTTCCTGTGGATAAAACGGAACCTCGGTCAGCTCAACGGAGATGGGCAGGGTATCGGACAGGGTTTCGAGCTGGTCGTGGCCAAGGCGAGTGGCGCAACCGCCGAGCAGCAGCAGGCAAAGAATGCCCGCCGTCAGCAAGACGGCGGGGGGTGGACGCAGCATAGACTTAACGGACAGGGTGGACGAAGTTGAAGATATTGGTCGCACCCAGCATGTCGGTGATGATGAAGACGATAAAGATCAGCACAACGGCACCCAGAACGCCGGCACCGGCAGGCAGGGAGTCGATCTGCTGATTAAGGTCGGCGACTTCCGCCGCGCTCATGTCAGCAACACGCATCTGTGCGTCAATGGGATCGACGCCATAGGCGCTGAGCTGTTCTGCAATATCATCGCGCTGAATGAGGGTCATCAGCTTTTCGCGATCCGCATCGCTGGCCACGACGCTTTGGGGCGCGATCAGGGATGAGGTAGATACGGGCGCGGCCTGGGCCAGACCCGAGATGAGTAGCATGCAGCCCATCATGAGACGGGCGACAACAGAACGAACGATACGGGATTGCTGCATTAACATGGAAAACCTCCTTGAGGCTGTGCCGACAGGTGCCGGTTTTGGCCTGTGGTTTTTACGCCTGCATGAAGCTTAGTCGCAAGTGAATGAATATGGGATGAACCCATTGAATTCAATCATGGTTTTACGACGGCGTTACCTTAAAATAGCCGAGCTTTGGTGTAATGACAGGACTTGGGAGAATATGACGAATCTTTTGCTGGTGACGATGCTGTGGGCCGTTTCATTCAGCTTGATCGGCGAGTACCTGGCAGGCCAGGTCGACAGCTACTTTGCCGTGACCACCCGTATTCTGCTGGCGGGACTGATTTTCCTGCCGCTGACGCGCTGGCGCGGCATTCCGGCACCCCTGCGCAGCGGCATTACCGTGGTAGGGATGCTGCAGTTTGGCCTGACCTATCTGTGCCTGTACCGTTCGTTCGAATACCTCAGCGTGCCCGAGGTGCTGCTGTTTACGATCTTCACGCCGCTCTATGTCACGCTGATTGACGATGCGCTGAACCGGCGCTTTTCACTGGCGCCGCTGGTGGCAACGGCACTGGCCGTACTGGGCGCAGGCATCATCCGCTACGATGGCCTGAGCGACGACTTTCTGTTTGGCTTCGTGCTGCTGCAGCTGGCCAATATCGCCTTTGCCGCCGGCCAGGTGGGCTATGCCAACCTGATGCGCCGCTATCCCACTGATCTGCCGGCCTGGCGCAGTTTTGGCTACTTTTTCGCAGGAGCCCTGCTGGTGGCGCTGCCGTCCTACCTGTTGCTGGGCAATGCCGACAAGCTGCCGGCAACCGCACTGCAATGGGGCGTACTGGCCTGGCTGGGCATCGTCGCATCGGGGCTGGGGTTCTATTTCTGGAACCGCGGCGCCTGCAAGGTGGATGCCGGTACCCTGGGCATCATGAACAATGCCCTGGTGCCGGCGGGCCTGATCGTCAACCTGCTGATCTGGAACCGTGACGCTGATCTGCTGCGCCTTGCCCTGGGAGGGAGCGTTATCGGGCTCTCGCTCTGGGTGAATGCGCGCTGGAATCGCTGGTTTTCAAAGCCGCTGGCAGTGTGATTGCCGCCGCCGCCGCGCTACGGCCAATATACTGCGGGGCAGACCAGGCTCTGCTAGCGTGAACACAGAGCGATCAGTCGCTGCGCCAGGTCCTCGACCCGTGCCGGTGCCGGGCTCTGGTAGTGCAGCGCAAGTTCAATGGAGGCGGGGGCGATAAACCCCTGGTCCGGCAGCAGGCGCAGGTGGCCGGGATGGGCCAGGCGGCGGGGCAGCAGGCTGACACCCAGGCCATCGGCCACCGCGGCGCCGAGGCTCACCAGGCTTGCACTGAGGTAGCTAATCCGCCAGCGTCGGCCCGCGCTTTCCAGTGCATGGATCATTTCGTCACGGTAGAGCCCGCCCTGGGGGAACATCACCAGCGGCAGCGGGTCCCGTTGCCAGCTGGGGGCCTGGGCGCTGTCGCACCAGTCCAGCGGTTCGGGCCAGCAGGCCTGGGCCGCCGCCTGGCCCTGGCGTTGCTTGATCAGGACCAGTTCGAAGGCGCCGGCGCTAAACTGCTGCCAGAGGCGGGAACTCAGGTCGCTGCTGACTTCCAGCCGGATATTGGGATGTGCCTTGGCAAAGGCCGCCAGCGTCGGGGTCAGGCGTTCGGCGGCAAAATCCTCCGCCACACCGATACGCAGTTCCCCCGAGTGGTCCCCGGCCTGCACCTGTGCGACCGCTTCGTTCATCAGGCTGAGCAGTCTTCTGGCATAGCCCAGCAGGTGCTGCCCCTGTTCGCTGACCCGTACATGGCGGCCGCGGCGGTCCAGCAGGGAGCAACCCAGCTGTTCTTCCAGGCGACGTACCTGCTGGCTGACGGTGGACTGGCTTAAATGAACCCGCTCGCCGGCACGGGTGAAGCTGCCGCTTTCAACGACGGCGACGAAGCTGCGCAGCAGGACGGGATCGAGAGTCGCAAACATTATTGAGTATTCCACTGGTAGCTAGTTGGATATTTCATTTATGAATAGTAATGCCAAGCCTTAGACTGAAGCCAGTCAGGCTGCGCAAAGGTCGTGCTGCCTGTGAGCGCCTTTTTGGCCAGAATCGGCAACCCGCCCAGGGAGACCCCATGAACCGACCCGCGCAGCCTCGCACGGCAGAGCTCGCCGTGGCCCCATCTCCATCTTCGTGTGCGGCGCCTGTCGCGGGCCTGGGCGGTTTCATGCTGCTGGTGCTGGTGGGGCTGAACCTGCGGCCCTTTTTGACCTCCGTCGGGCCTGTACTGAAGGCCGTGCAGGCCGATACCGGCATGGGGCATGGCCTGGCGGCGATCCTGACAACCCTGCCCTTTATCATGATGGGGCTGCTGGCCCTGGCCGGTGCCGGTCTGGCGCGGCGTTTTGGCGAGCAACGCACCCTGCTCGGTGCCCTGCTGTTGCTTGCGCTGGGCTGCGGTGCGCGCCTGCTGGCGGATTCGGCCGCTGGTCTGCTACTGACCGCGGTGCTGGCCGGTACCGGGGTGGCCACGGTGCAGGCGCTGATGCCGGGCGTCTGCAAGCGCTGGTTCGCCGGGCGTATCGCACTGGCCATGGGGCTGTACTCGGCGGCACTGGTGGGGGGCGGTGCCATGGGGGCGCTGCTCAGCCCGGCCATGGCCCACTTGTATACGGACTGGCGCCCGGGGCTCGCGTTCTGGGCCTTGCCAGCACTGCTGGCCTGGGGCCTCTGGCTTTGGCGGGCTCCCCGCGAGCAGGACACAGCGGTCGTGGCGCTATCGCTGCGGGGGTTCTTTGGCAATCGGCGGGCCTGGTTGCTGGCACTGTATTTCGGGCTGGCCAACAGTGGCTATGCCAGCCTGGTGGCCTGGCTGCCGTCCTTTTATGTCGACGAGGGCATGGACCCGCAGTCTGCGGGGAGCTTGCTGGCCTGGATGGCGCTGTTCCAGGCTGCCGCAGCGCTGCTGATGCCCCTCAGTGTGCGTGGCTCGCTGGACAGGCGCGCCGGACTCTACGGGGTCATGCTGTTGCAGCTGCTGGGGTTTGCGGGCTTTGCCCTGCTGCCCCAGGCCGCGCCCTGGCTCTGGGTGGCGCTGGCGGGCTTTGGCCTGGGCGGCTGCTTTTCACTCTGCCTGATTGTCAGCCTTGATCATCTGCCGGGGGCCCGTGCCGCCGGCGCCCTGGCGGCCTTTGTGCAGGGAATCGGGTTTCTGATCACCGCCGCCGGCCCCTGGCTGGTGGGCGCGCTGCGTGATGGCGGGGGTGATTTCGTCGATGCCTGGTGGCTGCACGGCGCCATTGCCCTGTGCATGCTGCTGCTCAGTGTGCGCTTTAATCCCGCCGGTTACGGGCGCAGCATGGCGCGGTTAGGGGCTTGAAACTGCGCCGCGTCGTCCTTATCTAATAAGTGCAGGGGCCGGGTCTCGATGGGATCGGTTGCCTGCAAGGTTGTTTTTGTTTCCTATCGCTCCGAAGGAGGATATGTCATGAATACGATCGATTTTACGCCGCTCTACCGCAGCAGTATCGGTTTCGACCGTCTCGCAGCCCTGCTGGACAGTTCACTGCGCGCTGACCAGACAGCCAGTGGTTATCCGCCCTATAACATCGAAGTCATTGATGATGACCGCTACGCCATCAGCCTGGCCGTAGCCGGTTTCAGTAAAAAAGAACTGGAACTCAAGGTCGAGAACAGTGTGCTGAGCGTCAGTGGCAAAAGGGCCGATACGGATACCGACAGCCGCTATCTCTACCAGGGTATAGCGACCCGCAGTTTTGAGCGTCGCTTCAATCTGGCTGATCATGTCGAGGTCACCGGCGCCGAGCTGAACAACGGCTTGCTGACCATAGGCTTGCAGCGGCAGCTTCCGGAGGCCATGAAACCCCGTGTTATCAGCATCAATACGAGCGCACCGGTGCTGGAGCACGACAGCTCCAAGGGCAATGCTGCCTGACAGGATGCGGCCAACCCCAGGAGGCCACCGTCTGGTGGCCTCCTGTCGTTTGGTGGCAGTGCCCGGGCGTACAGTTGGTCAGTCGTGCCGATTGCTCAGCCAGAGGAACTGATAGGGCATCAGCCTGACCTGGGCGACTGGGTCCTCGAACCGCTCGCCGCTGATCAGGTCCACCCACTCGTCGGTGGCAATCAGGTTCAGTTCCGACAGGTTGAAGGTCTGGGGTGTATCGCTGATGTTGTAGACGGCAAAGAGGCTCTGGTGGCGGTCGATACTCTGGCGCCAGAAGGAAAATAGCGCCTCGCCGGTATGCAGGGTGTACTGGGTGGCGTTGGGGTGGAACGCAGGCTGCTGGCGGCGCAGGCGTAATAGCTTGCGCATGGCATCGAAAACTTGCCGGTGGTGGGTGTCACTGCTCAGTGCGCTTTCCAGGTCCTCGGCCTGCCAGATATGGCGGTTGATTGAACGGAAACTGCCGGTGTGCTCGACGCGGGCATCGTCGTTTTCGGTGGCGAACAGGCTGTGGATATAAAATGCAGGAATACCCTCCAGTGCCGCCATGATGCCCGCCGCGCAGAGAAAACGGGCGAACTGCCATTGATCCGGTCCCTGGGCCGCGGTGCCCCGAAACGCATCCCATAAACTGATATTGATCTCGTAGGGCCTGGTTGCGCCGCCGGGGGTGGTGCGCGAGCTGAGGTGGCCGCCAAAGCGCTGCAGGGTGCCGATCAGCGTATCGAGTTCCCAGTCGCTGAGCAGGCCTTCGGTGGGCCTTAGCCCGATGCCGTCGTGGGAGGCGATGAAATTCAGGTAGGTGGTGCCGTACTGCGCTGGTGGCATGGTCATGAGCCAGTTCTTCAGGTGCTTGCAGCAGCCGGTGATCAGGGTATTGATCAGCAGTGGCGGCAGCGAAAAGTTGTAGATCAGGTGGGCTTCGTTGGCGTTGCCGAAATAGGTCAGGTTTTCCCGGTTGGGGATATTGGTCTCGGTGACGATCACCGCATCGGCGGCACGGTGTTCGATCATCAGCCGCAACAGCCGGATGACTTCGTGGGTTTCGGGCAGGTTGATGCAGGGCGTCCCCGGGGTTTTCCACAGGAAGGCAACGGCATCGAGGCGGAACCAGCGGATGCCCTTGTCGAGATAAAGCCGGATGATTTTCAGAAACTCCAGCAGCACCCGGGGGTTCTGGAAATCGAGGTCGAGCTGGTCGTGGCTGAAGGTGCACCAGAGGTGGCGCTCGCCGCCGGGCGTCTTGACCTCGCGCAGCAGCGGCGAGGTACGGGGCCGCACCACGGCGCTGAGATCGGTGTCCGGCGAGGCCTCGACAAAGTAGCCGGCGCCGGGTTCGACGCCCTGCTTGTAGTTCTCGAACCAGAGGCTGCGGCTGGAGCAGTGGTTGATGACCAGGTCGCCCATGACCTTGAAGTGGCGGCTAAGCCGGGCAATGTCGTCCCAGTTGCCCAGGGACGGGTTGACCGTGGTGTAATCCATGACGCTGAAGCCGTCGTCCGAGCTGTAGGGAAAGAACGGCAGGATATGCACGGTGGAGATGCAGTCCTGCAGGCGGGTGTTGAGAAAGCCGAGCAGGCTGTGCAGCGGCGCTTCGTGCTCCGAACGCAGGCTGTCACCGTAGGTGATCACGGCCACATCACTCTGGTCCCAGAGGTTGCGGTGGGGCGTCGGCGACGGGGCGTCGGCCGCCAGGCCGAATTGTGCCAGGCATTCCTGCGCGAACTCCATCGCATCCAGCTGTGGATAAAGCAGTTGCAGGTGTCCGGCGATGCGTTGCTGCAGGGGTGTCATGGCTGCGCTCCTGTGGGCGGGTTTAGCCGCGGCCGTACTGCGCCATGTCGGCATCGACGGCGGCGATCAGCTGCTGCTGCACGCCCGGGAAGGCGCTGTGAACCCGGTTCCAGCTGGAAATAAAGGGTGCTTCCATCGGGTTTTCGAGAAAGTGGTTGCCCGCCTTGAAGATGTTGCCGGCAAAGAGTTCAACCGCCTGTTCCTCCAGGTGGATGTCCAGCTTCAGGCCATTGATTTCGGCGTCGTTGCGGTAGGTCTCGACGAAATCCAGTGCAATGCGGAAATAGGTTGCCTTGATGGTCCTGAACGTCTCCTGGTTAAAGACGATGCCGTTGGTGGCCAGCTTGCGAAAGATCGCCTTGGTGATGTCGATCGACATCTTGGACAGGCCGGCTTCGTCGCTGTCCAGTGAGAGATCCTGGTGCTTGTGGTCGTAAACGTCGGCGATATCGACCTGGCACAGGCGGTTGTTGGAGTAGTTGCGGGTCATCTCGCTGAGTACGCCGATCTCCAGCCCCCAGTCGCTGGGTATGCGGATGTCGTTCATTACATCGCGGCGAAAGGAAAACTCGCCGGCCAGCGGGTAGCGGTAGCTGTCCAGGTATTCGAGGTAGTCGAGATTGCCGAATACTTTCTTCAGTGCCCGCAGCAGGGGCGTAACCAGTAGCCGGCTGACCCGACCGTTGATCTTGTGGTCGGCGATGCGGGCATAGAAGCCCTTGCAGAATTCGTAGTTGAAATTGGGGTTGGCCACCGGGTAGATCAGCCGCGCCAGCAGCTCGCGATCGTAGGTCAGGATGTCACAGTCGTGCATGGCGATGGATTCTGCCCGCCCGGCAGCCAGGGTATAGCCCATGCAGAACCAGACATTGCGCCCCTTGCCTGGTTGCAGCGGCGACAGCTCCTCGCCCTTGAGCGCCCCGTCGATGGCGCGCAGGCGCGGGCCGTCGTTCCACAGCACCCGGTGCGGTTGCGGCAGGGCAGAGAAAAATTTCAGTGCCGCGCGGTACTGCTCTTCGTTGGCGCGATCCAGCCCGATCACGATCTCCGACAGGTAGGGCACCTGCTTGAGGTGGCGCAGGATGTTGGGCATGGCCTCGCCTTCGAGCTCCGAGTACAGGCAGGGCAGGATCAGCGCCATCGGTCGGGTTTTGGAGAAGGCCAGCAGTTCGCGCTCCAGTTCCTCCAGCGGTCGGTGGGACAGGTTGTGCAAGGTGGTGATAATGCCGTTCTGGTAAAAATCGCCCATGGTGGAATCCTTTTGTTGTGTTCTAGGTGCCCAAGCCAAGCTGCTGCAAGGCGGCAAGGACAGCGCTGTTCCAGCCCGCGGGGCCTGGCTCTGCGGTCAGGACCAGGTCTGTGCGCCCGGGGATTTCCGGTGGCCTGTGCGTCGGTGAGCGCACCAGTACCGCCAGATCCGCGCGCTTGAGCATGCCGATATCGTTGTGGCTATCGCCCAGTGCCATGCAGGTAACCGGTTCGCCCCACAGCGCCCGGTATTGCTCGGCGAGCCAGGTCATGGCGTCGGCCTTGTCGCAGTGGCCCATGACATGGGTGAAACGGCCGCCGCGCTGTACCTGGAAGTTCAGCAGTGACAGCTCGGATGCAAAGTCCTGCAAGGCGCCACGGGAGTCTTCCCAGATCAGCGGTTCGGTGAACTGGCGTGCCATGGCCAGGCCGGCTTGCCCGGGGGCGAGCCCGGTCATCTCGGCAAGACGCTCCGGGGAAAGGGCGCTAAAGCCGGTAAAGCGATAACGCCGCGACAGGGGCTCCAGCGCCAGCAGTATGCGACGCCGGCTGGGGCCGAAGACCTTGCAGCGATAGTTCCCCGTGGGGTCGGTGGCCAGATCCGGCGCCAGTGGCGAGGCGACGGGAATGTAGAGAGCGGCGCCGTTTTCCACCACGAAGGGGTGTGAATTATCCAGTTGCCGGCGCAGCGGTTCGAGTTCGGCGAGGGTTTTGCTGGTGTTAAGCACCCAGGGAATCCGGCGCTGACGCAGCTGCTGCAGCGCCGGCTCTGCGGCGGCTGCACTGTAACTGTGGTGATCCAGCAGGGTGCCATCGAGGTCTGTGGATATCAGTAATCGGCTCATGCTTCATTTGGCTCCTTGACTGACAGGGGCTGCCTGCGTTGTTACAGGACTTGCAAGTCGGGTGCCAGCATAGCAAAGAGGGTGCACCATCCCGCAGCAGGGCGGCTCGGCGGGACTTATCCACAGCAACATGCAGGTCGCGCCCCGAATTGGTGCGCCGGCCGGGCTGCTTTGGTTCGCTTTTATGGCACCGGGGGCATTGAAGGTCAGCTGTCCGGGGAGACAGGCACCTGGGTCGACAGGCGATCGCCTGCGTTACGGGGCCTAGATGGGGTCAGGGGCTGGCTTGGGTGAGTGGTTGCGCGGTGGGTCAGGAGCGGGGAAGCAGGCGCTCTCTATACGGAGAGCGCGGCGGCTTCGAGTTTTTTCTGCTGTTCGTCGGGTGTCAGGCGGTGCTTGTGGCTCTGCATCAGTGACAGGCTGGCCTGGCGGGCCTTGACGCTGTCGCCGGACATGATGGCGTCATAGATGGCGCGATGCTCCTTCAGGCAGACGCCCCCTTCCTTGGACGAGAAGCGGATAAACCATTTGAACATGCTGGTCAGCACATTGCCGAAGGGCACGTAAAAGCTGTTGCCGGTGGAGATGAAAATCATGCGATGGAACTGGCTGTCCACGATCGTCCAGGCGTCCTGATCAAAGTTTTCCGATACTTCGACCATGCGGTGGAAAATATTGGTCAGCTCAATACGCTGCTCCTTGGTGGCACGCTCAGCCGACAGCGCCGTGGCTTCGGGCTCGATGGCCCGGCGCAATTCAAGAAATTCCTGGTAGATATCATCGGTGGTTTCGATGCTGGCGAGCCATTCCAGCAGCTGTACATCGAGCATGTTCCACTGGGTGCGGCAACATACGCGGGTACCCACCTTGGGACGGGATTCAACCATGCCCTTGGAGGTTAGGAGCTTGATGGCTTCGCGCAATGCGGTGCGGCTGACGCCGAACTGCTGGCACATGGCGATTTCGCCACCAATGATGGCGCCTTCCTTGACTTCGCCGGACAGAATTTTGACAGCTATCTCGCGGGCAACCTGAACATTCAGGTTGCGACTCGATCCCGAGATCAGTGCAAATTGCGCTGCCATGCTGTTACCTCAATTAATCATACAATATTGTAGGATTATACAGTCATAGGGTTCACAAGCGAAACCTTTCCAGCTGGCCGGGTCCGGGCCTAGGTGCCGGTAGGCGATCAGGGGCCCGGCAACCGGACTTGACGCTCGTCGGGGACCGGTGGCCGGGTGCACAGCGGCCCGAAGCAAGCTTGGGGTCATGTGCATTCCTGCAGGCAGTGCCCGCAGGAATGGGTGCTCATCAGGGGCACATCTGGCCGCCATTGACGTCCAGGATCTGGCCGGTGACATAACCGCTGGCCATATGGGACGCGAAAAACAGGTAGGACGGTGCACATTCATCGATAGTGCCGAAACGGCCCATGGCGATGGAGTTGGCGATATTGGTTTTCAACTCGGTGCTCTTGTCGTCATGGAAGGCGGTGTCGATCGTGCCCGGCGCGACGATGTTGAAGCGGATATTGTCCTTGGTCAGTTCCTTGACCCAGTTGCGCTGGATGTTGTGCAGCCAGGCTTTGGATGCGCCGTAGAGGCTGGCACCCAGGCCACCGCCTTCGCGGCCGGCGATGGAACCGGTGCTGATCACGCAGCTGGTCAGGCCACTTTCGGCGGCGGATGCACGCAGATGCGGGATCGCGAATTTGGTGACCATGATGACCGAACGGGCATTGAGGTTCATGACACGGTCGTAAAACTCATCGTCAATGTCTTCTGCCTTGGAGCGGCCACCAAGACCACCGGCATTGTTGATCAGCACATCGATACCGCCGAACTTGGCGACAAAATCCGCCACCATTTTTTCGCATTCGGCGCTTTTTGTGACGTCGGCCTGGAAGTAGGCGACTTCGCCGCCACATTCCTGCAGAGCGGCCAGGGCAGCAGTGGCGGTGGCATCGTTCTGGTGGCTGTTGATGCCAACCCTGGCGCCGGCCTTGGCGAATGCAGCAGCAGCGGCGAAGCCGATACCTGCAGTGGAGCCGGTGACGAGAACGCGCTTGCCTTCGAGATCCTTAAACATGCTGGTTTCCTGTATCTGTGAATGTTGCTGGTTTATTTTGTCGTACAATAAGACATTATTGCGAGATGTTCAATCCCCCGTGCCTATTTCCGGCATTGCATCCCGGGGAATCAGCCCGCCGCGGTACTGAATAACGGTGCTGGCGATGCGGTGGCCCAGGGTGGCGCAGTCTGCTGGCGTGCAGCCGCCCTGCAAGCGGGCGGCCAGGTAGCCTGCACTGAAGGAATCGCCGGCGGCGGTGGTGTCGATGACAAGGTGCGGCTCTACGGCGATGGCGGCAATGCTCTGGCGGCCGGCGCTGGTTTCTACCAGGCAAGGCTCGTGGCCGCGCTTGAGGACGACTTCGCCGATGGCCAGATCACGACAGCGGGCAAAGACCTGCTCGACATTGCTGTCGCCCCAGAGCATGCATTCGTCTTCGTAAGTGAGCAGGGCGATATCGGTAATCCGCAGCACCTGCTCATACCAGTGACGCGCCTGGGCGGCATCGCGCCACAGGCGCGGGCGGTAATTGTTGTCAAAGCAGACCCGGGCTCCATGGGCTCTGGCACGAACAAGCCACGCCAGCAGCTTGTGGCGGCTGGCATCCGGCAGTATCGCCAGGGAGATACCCGACAGGTAGAGGTAGTCAAAGCTGAGCAGGGACTCCAGCTGGGGGTCGAAAGCGTCGCCCTCCAGCAGCTGCCGCGCAGCGGATTCGCCCCGCCAGTAGGTAAAAGAGCGCTCACCGTTGGCGTCGACATCAATGTTATAGAGCCCGGGCAGCTTGCCGGGCAGGCGGCGTACAAAGTCGCAGGCGATGCCCTCCGCCTGCCATTGCGCCAGCATGGCCTGGCTGAAGCGGTCGTTGTCACCCAGGGCTGTTACATACTGCACTTCGTGACCGTGCACGGGGGTCAGGCGTGCCATATAGACCGCGGTATTCAAGGTATCGCCGGCAAAGCCCTGCACCAGGGTGCCGTTGGCGTGCTGCTGAATCTCGATCATGCATTCGCCAATCAGGGCGATGCTGGCTTTCTTGTCCGTGGCTGCTGTCATGCTTCAGTCTCCGGGCGGGTGGCGAAGGCGCCGTTCCAGCGGTAGAGCTGGCCATTGAATTCCACGCTGTGGGGGCCTTCAACGTCGCTGCTGTTGCTCAGCATAACGACGAGGTTCTGGCCGGATCGGCGCTTAAGGCGCACCACCGAGGCTGCCTGGTTGTGACCGATGACCTCGACACGCTCGATATCGCCGCGGGCGTTTTCGGAGATTTCCATCGACTCGTCAAAATGGCCATGGGTTTCCAGTACCGTGGCAAACAACTGATCCCGGCCACGGCTGCGGATGACAAGAGCCGGCTCGCTGCGCAGGTTGAATTGCGGGTCATTGGCGCCGATGCGGCAGAAGATGACGTCGCCACCGGCGGGCAGGGCGGTGCTGATGCTGTAGTAGCTGTGTCCCATCAGCCAGCTGACCTGCGCCGACTGCGTCTCGCCGCTGATGTGGCCGCGGCCCAGTTCCCACAGGTGCTGATAGCCATGGGCCGCGCCCAGCGCAGACAGCTGCGGGTGGGCGCTGACGTCAAAATCCGTATGGATGATCTGCCCCTGGTAGTGCAGCGCATAGTCATACTGGTGCTCGGCGGTGCTGGTCAGGCGGTAGAGGTCGAGCAGTACCGGCGCCGAGATACCCTCAAGCTGCAGCATCAATACGCTGCGCTGCATGTCCACGCCCTCGTAGTAGCCCTGGGCCCGGGCGCTGATGCCCTGGCCGGCGGGGTGGTCCGTGACGCAAAAATGCAGCTCGCCCCAGCGCTGCTCGGCGGTGGCGGTATCGCCGCGGTTCTGGCTCTGCTCATCCACCACCACGGTGTTGTGGGCGATGGTCTGTTTGCAGTAGCTCTTGTTTTCCGGGATGTAGCGGCCGCCAAACTTGGGCTCGATATTGACCCAGCGGCCGAAGCCATAGTCGTTCAGCACTTCCTGGGAACGGTTAAACCAGCTCAGGTGCAGGCCATCGAAGTGGCCGTGGTCAAGGGCGGCGTGCAGCTTGTGGTCGCTACCGTGCTGACCGAACCAGAGCAGTGCCATGTGCAGGTCATCGGCCTTGTCCTGATGCCGCAGTATCCCCAGGCCACCGCGCTCGCCTTCGGCGCCGTCGTTGAGAACAAAGCTGCCCCAGTTCAGTGGCATGGGGGCCTGGTCCCGGGCGGCGCGGGCGAGCTGCAGGCCCGCCGCACCGACCCAGACCTGCTGCTGATGCTGTGCCATGGCGACGAGCATGGGGTCGGCACCGTAGCGCTGGTAGCACAGGCTGGTGGCGATGATCAGCCCTTCATCGCTGATGCCCATGGTCTTGGAGGAGTCATTCAGCGCCGGCAGGGTACCGTCCGGGAAGGCCGTCGACATCAGGGCAAGGGAGGTGCGCTTGATGATCTGCTGCTTGACGTCATAGATCCGAACCTGGGGCTGGCGGCGTTCGATCGCCTCGGCGAACAGCAGCAGTGGGCGCAGCGCGAAACGGTGGTAGTAGGGGCCTTCCATGTAATAGCCATCGGGCGAAAACAGCTGTTCGAGCTGGGCCAGAAAACCGCCGCTGACGCTGTCGCCCTTGAGGCCATAGAGCGCCTTGTCGACGATGCCCTGGTTATTGATGGCATAGCCGCAGATACCCACGGCTGCGACTGCCCAGAGGCCGTGGTTGTGCACGATATCGAAATCGTGGGCGTAGGTTTCGGTAAACAGCTGCACCATTTCGTGGAACAGATTGTTCTCGATATGCAGGCGCTGCTCGGTGTTCAGGCAGGCATGGACACAGCTGTAGGCATCGGAGGCGTAGAGCAACCACATGTTTTCGTTCAGTGTCTGGTGGAACAGGCGCCCCGGCGGGTTGGTATCCTTGCTGGTGTTGAGCCTGAGCTGCGGATAGACATCGGCATAGCGCTGCAGCATGTCGATCACGTAGTCGCGATAACGCGGCTCCTGGGTAACCAGCCAGAGCTTGCCGGCCAGGTGCAGGTGGATGTAGTTCTGCTTGTGGCGGTTGTGCTCATAGCCACCGGCTTCGCCGTGGCCTGGTACTTCAGGCGGGAGTTGCAGGTAGAGCTCCAGTGCCCTGATGTCACGCTTGATGGCGCGTCCCAGCAGGTCGTCCCGGGTATCGGCGGCGTGCAGGTGCTGGCGCAGCTGGGCTGCTTCCTCGACGCTCATGAGCAATGGCTGATAGGTGTCCACGTATTACTCCTTATTTGTGACCACGGCGAAGTAACCCTGCCAGTGGTACTCAATATTATTAAAGAACAGACGGTGCTCCGTGGTGGGGCATACGTCCGCCCTGTTGCTGATCATGAGCGTCATGTGAAAGGGCGCGCCTGCAGTCTCGCCGCGAATGGCCACGACCGAGCCCTGGTCGTTGTGGCCCAGAATGTCGATATGCTGCATGGCACCCCGGGCGCCCTCGCAGTGCTCGCTGGCTTCATCAAACTGGCCGTGGGTCTCGAACAGCGAGGCAAACAGCTGATCCCGGCCGTGCTGGCGCAGCAGCAGGCAGTCCTGGCGGCGCAGGTTAAAGGATGGATCATTGGCGCCGGTCTGGGCCAGGATCAGCTCGGCACCCTCGGCCGCGGCGAGCCAGGTGTGGAAGCAGTTGTCCTGCAGCCAGGTCAGGCTCAGGCACTGCGGCGTTGGGCCCCTGGCCAGGTCGAATAGGTGCTGATAGCCGTTGTCCGTGCCCAGTACGCGGCGCTCCGTCGGCTGGAAGTCGACATTGCTGTGGGTGATCTGGCCCTGGTAGTGCACCGGGTAATCGTACTGGTGTGTCTGCTCCGAACTCAGGCGAAAGAGGTCGATCAGCAGCGGGCTGGACAGCGCGTCCAGCTCGAGCAGCAGCACCGTGCGCTGCATGCCGACGCTGGCGTAATGCTGGTTGGCAAAGGCGCTCATGGCCTGTACCGGCCCGGTGCCGGAGAAAAAATGTCTTTCGCCGTGGTGGCTGTCGGCCAGGGCGACGTCGAACGCGTTCTGGCATCCCTGGTCGACCACCACGGTATTGTGGGCCACAGTCTGGCGCGCCCAGGATTTGTTCTCATCCAGGTAGCGGCCGCCGAACTTGGTTTCCACATTGACCCAGCGGCCAAAGCCGTATTCGCGCAGCACCTCCTGGTCGCGGCTGAACAGGGTCAGCCCCAGGGTATCGAAATGGCCGTGCCCCATACCGTGCTGACCGTAGTTCATCACCGCCTGGGTGATATCACCATGTTGGCGCTGGCGCAGAAAACCCTGGGCGCCGCGGTCCCCCTGCATGCCTTCGTTCAGCTCGACGCTGGGCCAGTACGGCCGTTGCTCCTGTTCAGATGGGGCCGCATCGACCGCCTGAGCCAGCTCGAAGGCGCAGGGGTAAAGCCAGACCTGACCCTGCTGGCGGGCCGTGCCCACCAGGGCATCGCAGTGGCCGTAGCGGGCATGGTGCACGGCGACGGCAATGACCACGCCTTCATCCTTTATATCCATGCTCAGGGAGGCATCGTTGAGCGCGGGAAAGCGGCCATTGGGGTAGCTGGTCATCAGCAGGGCCCTGATGGTCTTGCCGATGGCCTGGTCGTGGAAGCCATAAATGTCCAGCTCAGGGCGGTGCAGGTGCAGCGCCTCCGCAAACAGGCACAGGGGGCGAATCGCGAACCTGTGATAGTAGGGGCCTTCAATATAGTAGCCGGAGGGTGCGAACAGTCGCTTGATCTGTGCCAGGTAGCCGCCGCTGATACTGTCGCCCTCAAGCCCAAAAATGGCCTGATCCAGCACCCTGTCCTCGCCCAGTACCAGGGCGCAAATACCCACGGCGGCGACCGCCCAGAGTCCGTGGTTGTGGATGCGATCGAAGTCGTGGCGGTAGGTGACGGTGAACATCTCGATCATCGGATGGAAGATGTTGTTTTCGATCGCCTGCCGTTGGGTCTCGGGGAGGGTTTCGCGCACATGGCTGTAACCCAGTACGGCGTAAAGCAGCCACATGTGTTCGTTAAGAATCTGGTGAAACAGGCGCCCGGGCGGGTTGGTGTTTTTTTGCTGTTGGTAGGGCATGGCCGGGTAGCGCTCGGCGTAGAGCCCGAGGATCTCGGTGGCCAGGCGGGCATAGTCGCGGTTGCCGGTCATCTGGTAGAGGCGCCCGGCCGCTTCAATGGTGTGTGCGTTGTCCCTGTGGCGGTTGTGGGCGTAGCTGCCCGCTTCGCCATGCCCTGGCACATCCAGCTTTGCTTTGAGTTCAGGGTCTACGCGGGCCTGAAGCTGCGCCAGGCTGGTGGCAAAGAACCCATCGGCGGGCAGTTCCCCGGCAGTGATGAGGGCGCGTAGCGGGGCGATCTGAGTCCCGCTGAACAGCGGGTAGGAGTCGATTTCAGGCATGGGGCGCTCTTTCTTATAAGTATGTTTCGCATATTTGTATTACAAAATCACTTGATGGTCAACTCCGGCACTCATTTCAGAAGGGTGGTATCTGGCGACAACATGCTTATTATTGCCTATATATTATTGTTATCTATGGGTTTTATGTTCTTTTTTAAGCCTTGCGTTTGTGTGTCCAGGTCTGTGCTGATAGTGATTCAAGTAGATCATATTGTATTACAAGTTATTTTTGGGATACTATTTTGGCAATGTCTGTCAGGCGGCGGCGCTACGGCTGCCCCATAATTGAAAGAGGATAAAATGAACGCATTTTTTCTGGATTCAGAGCACCCCTGGGAGGACCTGGGCGCCGGCATCAAGCGCAAGATTGTGGGCTACACCGATGAGCTGATGGCCGTACACGTATGCTTTGCCAAGGGAGCCGTGGGCGCGATTCATTCCCATGAGGAGCACGACCAGGTCGCCTTTGTGGTTGCCGGCAGCTTTGAAGTCAATGTGGATGGCGAAGTCCGTGTCCTGAGGGCAGGCGATGCCTATACGGCAGCGAGAAACCTGTCCCACGGTGCCCTGTCACTGGAGGATGGCAGTGTTCTGCTGGACGTGTTTTCGCCCCAGCGCAGGGAGTTTCTGTAGCCTAGGGCGAAAGTTCTGCACAGCGTTCCATGCGTGATCGCGGGTGTCAAAAAGCCCGCAAGCCCGGTAGAGGCTTAATAAAAATTATTACAGTGAGACCCGGTGATGGATTTAAATATACTTATAATTATTATCTATTTCGTTTTTCTGATCGCAATTGGCTGGGTGTTCAGAAGCCTTACCAAATCCACCAGTGACTATTTTCGCGGTGGCGGCCAGATGCTGTGGTGGATGGTGGGTGCGTCCGCATTCATGACCCAGTTCTCGGCCTGGACCTTTACCGGTGCCGCCGGCAAGGCCTACAACGATGGTCTGGCTGTGGCCCTGATTTTTGTGGCTAATGCCTTTGGCTATCTTATGAACTATCTGTATTTCGCGCCTAAAATGAGGCAGTTACGCGTCGTTACCGTGATCGATGCGGTGCGGCTTCGCTTTGGCAGCAAGAATGAGCAGGTGTTCGCCTGGCTCAACATTCCGACGACGATTGTCCAGGCCGGAATCTGGCTGAACGCCCTGGCAATCATCACCACGGCGGTGCTGGATGTGGATATGACCACCACCATTGTCGTTACCGGCCTAGTCGTGCTGGTCATGTCCGTGACCGGTGGCGCCTGGGCGGTCATTGCCTCTGATTTTATGCAGATGGTGGTCATCATGGCGGTGACGCTGATCTGTGCCGTTATGGGTATCGTCGAAGCCGGCGGCATAGCCCCCGTGATTGAACGCTTCCCGCGGGATTTTGTTGCCGGATCCGATCTTAACTATTTCAGCGTTTTTGCGATCTGGGCCGTTTTTATCTTTATAAAACAGTTCGCTATCAACAATAACATGCTCTATGCCTACCGTTACCTGGCGGCCAAGGACTCCAGCAATGCCCGCAAGGGAGCGTTGCTGGCCTGCGTACTGATGATTATCGGGCCTTTTATCTGGTTTATTCCGTCCTGGTTCCTGGCTGGTACGGGCGTGGACATGAACCAGCTTCACCCGGAGATGGGCAGCAAGGCGGCGGACGCCGTGTATCTGGTGTTTGTTGAACTCTATATGCCGGCGGGTATGGTCGGACTGTTGCTGGCCGCCATGTTTGCCGCAACCATGAGCTCGATGGATTCCGGCCTGAACCGCAATGCCGGTATTCTGGTCAAGAATTTCTATGAGCCATTGCTGCGCCCCAGGGCCACAGAGAAAGAGCTGTTGCTGGTGTCAAAGATCACCTCGGCCATTTTCGGCGGCATGATCATACTGGTGGCACTCTTTATCAATTCCCTCAAGGGGCTTAGCCTGTTTGATGCCATGATGTATGTCGGTGCCCTGCTGAGCTTTCCGATGATCATCCCGGGCCTGTTCGGCTTCTTTATCAAGAAAACGCCCGACTGGGCAGGCTGGGGCACCCTGGCCGTCGGGGGCCTGGTGTCCTACTTTGTTGGCTTCGTGTTGCAGGCACAGCATGTTGAGCAGTTTTTCGGGCTGGATGTGGCCTTTACCAGTCGGGAGTGGAGCGACCTTTCAATCGCCATTAGCCTGATGGCGCACCTGGTGATTACCGGTGGCTTCTTCTGTCTGTCGGTCTTTTTCTACCGGGGGCTGGAAGCGGGTCGTCAGCAGGATGTGGACAAGTTCTTCCATAACCTCGATACACCCCTGGTCAATGAGTCGACCGAACAGCAGCAACTGGATAACCGGCAAAGAGTGCTGCTGGGCCGCATGATTTCGGTGCTGGGTGTCTTCATCATGGCGCTGGTGGCAATACCGAATCCGTTCTGGGGGCGCATGGTGTTTCTTGCCTGTGGCTTTATTGTCTTTGCGGTCGGCCTGCTGCTGTTCAACGCTGTGGATAAAAGTTATGAACAGGATGCTCTGCCCAAGGGGGCCACTAACGTCTAACTGCGGTATTGATTAACCGTTGAAGCCGAACCGGAACCGATGCCTTATCTGTTCCGGTTTTTTTGTTGTTCACCTGCAGAGATCATGAACAAGGAGGCACATGCCATGCCTGACAGCTATTCGCAGACGCATTCTTTGCCCGCGGGCAGTACGGATTGCCATGCCCATGTCTTCGCGCCTGCCGTTCCCCCGGCCGCCTCAATGGGTGCCTTAATGGCTGCCGCGGCGGATCTGAGCGCGTATCGACGCATGCAGCGCAGGCTTGGCCTGGAGCGCGCAGTGCTGGTGCAGCCCAATGCTTACCGGGCGGACAATAGTTGCTTGCTGCAGGCGCTGGAGCCGCTTGGCAGCCAGGCCAGAGGTGTTGCCGTGGTGGGGCCTGGGGTGTCTGATGCCGAGCTTGTGCGGCTGCATAAGGGCGGTGTGCGGGCGGCCCGGATCATGCAGTTTCCGGGTGGGGCCGTTGGCATGCAAGAGCTGCTGGCGGTGAATGCGCGCATCCGGGCCTTGGGCTGGAGCTGTATCGTGCAGTTCGAAGGGCGGGAGATGGCGCTGTGGCGCCGGACGCTTGAGCGGGTGCAGGGCGACTACGTGATTGACCACTTGGGCAAGTTTGGCCAGCCGCTCACGCCAGATTGCGCGGCCTTTCGGGCACTGCTCGGCTTGGTCGACAGGGGCAACTGCTATGTGAAGATCGCCGCCTGTTACGAGACATCGCTGGCTGGGTATCCCGATTATCAGGATGTCGCGGCGCTGGCACGGGCCCTGATCGCGCATGCACCGCAGCGGATTATCTGGGGGACCAACTGGCCCCATCTCAGCCGGCCCCGGGATGAGGCTCCCGATGATGCCGAACTGCTCGATACGGTATGGCGGTGGATGCCGGATGCACAGATCCGGCAGCAGATACTGGTGGATAATCCGGCACGGCTCTATGGCTTCTGATGCCGTGCCGGCAACAGGAAGCCCCGCAGAATGCGGGGCTAAGGACTGCGGGCTTGCGCAGGATGCTGTGCAGTCGCAGGTCAGGTGCCGGTATGGCTGGAAACCTGCTTGCCAGTCAGGTTAATAATTCCACAGGGTGCCGTCTTCGAGCCGTGCGACCGGATGGAAGCCGCGCTTGTAGCTGTAACGCCTGGCCTCGCTTTCATCGAAATCCACCCCCAGGCCCGGCTGATCGCTGACATGAAAGAGCCCGTTTTCGACCCGGTGTTCGGACGGGAAGAGGGCGTCACATTCCGGTGTGTCCAGCACCAGGTACTCCTGAATACCAAAGTTGGGTGCCCAGGCATTGAGGTGGGCCTGGGCGGCCATGGAGATGGGTGAATGGCTGGGCGCGCCGTGAAAGCCCGTGCGTACTTCGTGCAGTGCTGCCAGATCGACAATGCGTTTGAGGTGGGTAATACCGCCACCGTAAGTCGCCGAAATGCGGATGAAGTCGATCAGGCGCTCTTCGATCAGTTGCTTGCAGCCCCAGAGGGAATTGAATACCTCGCCTATGGCGATGGGAACGGTGGTGTGCTGGCGAATGAGGCGCAGCGCTGCGGGGTCTTCGGCCGGTGTCGGGTCTTCGAGCCAGAACAGCCGGTACGGCTCCAGTTCCTTGCCCAGCTGTGCCGCTTCCCGCGGCAGCAGGCGGTGGTGCACATCGTGCAGCAGTTTGAGCTCGTCACCGAACTGGCCGCGAATTCTGTCCAGCGCCCTGGGGATAAAGCGCAGGTACTTGTCGGTATCCCAGATCTCTTCGTGGGGCGCATCACCCTGAAAATCCGTGATGTAGTTGTGCGCCTTGCCTTTATCGGCCGACACGCCGTAGCTGGCGCTGGGCATGCCGGGAATACCACACTGTACCCGCACGGCCTTGTAGCCCTGCTCCTGGTAGCCGGCGATGGAATCCAGCAGTTCTTCAAGATCAGTCCCCTGGGCATGGGCGTAGACCAGGGCCCCTTCGCGGCTTTTGCCGCCAAAAAGCTGATACAGCGGCATGTCGGCGAGCTTTGCCTTGATATCCCAGAGTGCCATATCGATGGCGCCGTAGGCCGCCATGGCGATCGGGCCGCCCCGGAAGTAGGCGCCGCGGTAGAAGTACTGCCAGATATCTTCGCTGTTGCGTGGGTCGCGGCCGATCAGGCAGGGAATCAGGTAGTCCTGCAGGTAGGCCGCCGGCAGGGTTTCCCGATTGTTGAGGGTGGCATCGCCGAGACCGTATATCCCCTGGTCGGTCATGATTTTCAGGGTGACGTAGTTCTTGCCGGGGCCGCCGACAAAGACCTCTGCAGCGGTTATTTTCATGGGCTGTTTCCTTGGTCGGTTGTTTATACAGGCCGTTGTCGAACAAGATCCAGAACGCGGGACCTAGCTGAACAGCATGCCGCCGTTGATATCGACGCAGTTGCCGGTCATGAAGCCGGATTCATCGCTGGCGAGGAAGGCGGTGAGGCTGGCGGCTTCCCCGGGGCGGCCTTCGCGCTTGACCAGGCTGCTTGCCGAAACCTTGCTGCGGACCTCGTCCTGGGTGAAGGTGTCGTGGAAGGTGGTGTCGAACATGCCGGCGCAGATGGCGTTAACCCGGATGCGCGGCCCCAGTTCCTTTGCCAGGCCGCGGGTAAAGGACATGACCGCGCCCTTGGCGGTGGCATAGGCAATGGCACCGGGGCCGCCGCCATCACGGGCGGCCTGGGAGGAATAAGTTACGATAGTGCTGCCCTCGGGCATGTGGGGAATCACGGCCTGGGTGCAGAGAAACATGGACGTCATGTTGAGATTCATGACCTGGTTCCAGAAGCCCAGATCCATTTGCGCCATGGTTTTGCGTGCCACCAGGCCACCCGTCACGAAGACCAGTACGTCGATCGCGTCGCCAAAGGCTTCCCGGGAGCTGGCAACCAGCCTGGCTACGCCGGACTCCTGCGTCAGGTCGGCCTTGACGGCGATGGCGGTGCCACCGGCGGCATGAATTTCCCGCAGGGTCTCTTCAGCGCCCTGATCGCTGCCATGGTAACCGATCACGACCTTTGCACCTTCGGCGGCGAGGCGCAGGCTGCAGGCCTTGCCCAGATCCCGTGCGCCACCGGCGACGATGGCTATCTTGTTTTTAAGGTTCATATCTTTGCTCCGTGTGTGGTAACTGCGCCCCGGCGCCAGGCCGGGACTGCGTGTGTATTGCGCGGCAAAAGCGCCCCGGGGCCTTGCGGCACCCGGGCGGGCTTCTGCTGTTCAGGTGGCTGCAGGAATTAGCGGTACTGCCGGTTGTAACCCGACTGCAGCGCCGCCTGGACTTTTTCGAAGCCCAGGTCGTTGATCCGCTGTATGTAGCTGTCCCAGTCGGCGTCGACGTCCCTCGAACCCAGGATCCAGGCCTGCTGGGTTTCCAGCATGTAGGTGAGGATATTGGGCCAGTGTTTTTCGTAGACCTTGCGTTCCTCAACGGTCATGGCGATGCCGCTGAACTGCGGAATGATGTAATTCTCCTTTTCATACAGGTCGATCCCGGCCAGGGCTATGTCGTTGGTCCACTGGCGCTCGTAGGCATAGTCCATGTGAAAGCCAACGGGAATTTGCGCGCCAATTTCCCACATCTGGGCGTTGACGGGCTTGTCGGAGCCAAGCACTTCAGGCGTGTAGGTTGCCTTGCCGTCGACCAGGTTCCAGTGTTCACCCTCGACACCGAAATTGAACAGCTTGCGCCCGGTATCGGTGAAGACGAAGTCGAAATACTTGATGGTCTCGACCGGGTGTTCGTTGGCATGGGAGATAGCCCAGCCATCGGGCTTGACCTCGATGCGGCCGTTCTCCTCCATGCGCACGCCCGTTGGGCTGGCGGGCGGCGCGAAGGGTACCAGGTTGATGCCCGCCACCTTGTCAGCGAGGGACTCGTTGTAACCCGAAGTGCTGGCAAACCAGTCGTGGGTCATGCCCCCCAGGTCATTGCCCAGCAGGAATTCGCGGGAACGCGCGCCCCGGGTAAAGACCTCCTGGTCAATCAGGCCTTCCTTGTACCACTGCGCCAGGTTGCGCATCGCCACGCGGTACTCGGGGTCGGCGTAGCCAAAGCGCACGGTATCATCCTTGATGTAAAACTCGTGGTAGGCATCGGACCCGGTGGAGCGGGCATCCCACAGGGTGACCAGGCGGATCAGTTCCGGCCACTGGCGGGCGAAGTAGGGCACTTCATCCATCTTGCCATTGCCGTTGGGGTCCTGATTGCGAAAGGCCGTCAGCACTGCATGCAGTTCGTCGACATTCTGCGGCTGTTGCAGGCCCAGCTTGTCGAGCCAGTCCTGGCGAATAAAATAGCCGCGTGCCGCCTTCCCGTCCGGAATGTAGGGGATGTAGTAGATATTGCCATCGGGCGCCGTAATGGCCTTCTTGATGGCGGGATTATCCGCCAGCATCTGCTTCAGGTGCGGCGCATGTTCGTCGATAAGGTCATTCAGCGGCAGGAAGGCGCCTTCCATGCCGTACTTGAAAAAATTGTCCTTCAGCGCATCACCCCCGACGACATCGGGCAGGTCACCGGTCACCATCATCAGGTTGAACATCTCCTGGCTGTTGGTGCCGACGCGGGAGGCGACCCCCTTGAGGGTGATGCCGGTCAGTTCCGCCGCCTTGCGGGCCACGGGCCAGTTTTCATCCCAGGCGTACTTGTCGCGAAAGTGCATGTGGATGGTCATTTCCAGCGGCTTCTCGCTGATGCGATAGTCTTCGGTTGCCGCAGCGGCGGTGGCGGGCAGGGATGCACTGACAATTCCTGCAACAAGCATGGGTAACAGACGCTTGATCATTGTTACTCTCCGATTATTACTGTTTTTGTTCGGGTGGATGTGCGTGTAGCGACGCTGAATTTATTGTTTAAAAACGGCATCAGGAAACAGGGAGTATTACTCCTTGACGCCTCCCATCATGATGCCCTTGTTAAAATGTTTCTGCAGATAGGGATAAACAGCCAGTACCGGGATAATCGATGCAACGATAATGGCGGCAACGATGGTCTCGAAAGAATAATCACTGTTGATCAGCGAACTGGCGAACTGGTCATCCATATTAAGCTCGATGATTATTTTCTTCAGGTACACCTGCAGGGGGATCTTGTCTTCGTCGCGCAGTAACACCATGGCCCAGAAATAACCGTTCCAGCGAGCAACGATACAGAACAGCGCAATGGTCACCAGGGCCGGCTTGGACAGCGGGATATAGACCTTCCATAGCAGGGTGAATTCGTTGGCGCCGTCCATCTTGGCGGCTTCTTCGAAGGATTCCGGTATGGATTCGAAGAAATTGCGCAACAGGATGATATTGAACGCGGTACAGGCAAACGCAATCAGTATGCCGATGCGCGAGTCCAGCAGCCCAAGGTCCCTGATGTTCAGGAAGAAGGGGATCATGCCGGCGTGGAACCACATGGTAAAGGCGACAAAGAAATTCAGGTAGCGGCGGCCGATCAAGCGCTTGCGCGACAGGGCGTAGGCCCCGGGAATAATGATTGCCAGGCTGACGAGGGTGCCGAATATCGTATAGAACAGGGTGTTGGCATAGGAAGTCCAGAACACCGGATCGCTGAGCACCCGGTCATAGGCGGCAAAGGTAATATCCTTGGGCAGCAGCAGAACATCACCGGATGTGACCGCCAGGCCGGAGCTGATGGACGATGCCGCTATATAGATAAACGGATAGAGCGTGCTCAGTACAAAGAGCGTGAGCAGGGTTGCATTGACAACGCCGAATATCTTGTCGCCGCGTGAATATAGATTAAAACTGGACATAGTATTTCCTCACCCTTACCACAACGAAGACGATGAAAGTTTTCGGCTTATCCGGTTGGCTGAATACACCAGGATAAAGGCGATAACGGCGTTAAAGAGACCGGCGGCGGTAGCAATATCGTACTGGCTGCCCTGCAGGCCGACCCGGTAGATAAAGGTGCTGATCACGTCCGAGGTCTCGAAGGTCGCAGGCTGGTACAGCAGGATGATGTACTCGAAGCCAACCTCGACCAGGTTACCGATGCGTATGATCAGCATGATAATGATGGTGGGCAGGATGCTGGGTAGCGTAATGCGCCAGATTTGCTGCCAGCGGCTGGCACCATCGACCCGGGCCGATTCGTAGAGTGACGGATTGACGCCGGCAATGGCGGCAAGATAGACGATGGATTCGAAGCCGGCTTCCTTCCACATGGTCGAGCCAATAAAGATGGGCCTGAAGTAGTCCGGATTGGTCAGGAAATAGGTCTTTTCAAAGCCGAAATACTCGAGCACCAGGTTAACAATACCCGTGGTCGGAGACAGAAAGCTTACCACCATGCCGGCAACGATAACGACGGAAATAAAATGCGGCAGGTAGGCGATGGTCTGGGCTGTTTTCTTGAACACGGCATGATGCAGTTCATTAAACATGAGCGCCAGTATGATCGGCATCGGGAAGGCGAAAAGCAGACTGTACAGGCTGATCAGAAAGGTATTGCCGATGGAACGCAGGAACAGCTCGTCATTGAACAGTGTCTGGAAGTGCTCGAATCCGACCCAGGCACTGCCATAGATGCCTTTGAACAAGCTGAAGTCCTTGAACGCAATCTGTAACCCCGCCATGGGGGTATACAGAAACACGATAAACCAGATCACCATTGGGGTCAGGAGCAGGTAGAGCTGCCAGTCGATGCGCAGGGTTTGGCCCAGGGCCGATATTTTATTATTGGATGATGACATAGCACCCTCGTTTGAATCAGGCTTCACATTGAAGGTATGAGTACGGATCGCGCTCAGTAGATCGACAGCTCGGAAGTACGATCGAAAATATGCAGGTGATCCAGGTTGGCGTAGACACGGCTTGCCCCGGCGATGCCGGACATATCGGCGCTGCGGCCATGGCTGGTTGTTTTGGCAACCGCGCTTTGGCCGGCAATCCGCAGGTGCAGCAGCGCCTCAGCGCCCAGCGGCTCCACCAGGTCGACGCTGCAGTTCAGCGGGGCAGAGCATGCATGAGCACCGGCTGCAACATCCAGATCCTCGGGCCTGAGGCCCAGCAATACCTGTTGCCCATGGCTCGGCTCAAAGCCCTGGCGTGGCGGGACCGGAATCGGCTCGCCACTCCCGGCATCAATGGAGCAGGTGCCATCGCTGTGACTGATAACCGTGCCCTCAAGCAGGTTCATCGGTGGGCTGCCGATAAAACTGGCGACAAAGGTATTGGCCGGATTCAGGTACACATCCATCGGGCTGCCGATCTGTTCGATGTTGCCGTCACGCATGATGACGATGCGATCGGCCAGGGTCATGGCCTCCACCTGGTCATGGGTGACGTATACGGTGGTGACCTGCAGGCGCTTGTGCAGCCGCTTGATCTCGGCGCGCATCTGGGTGCGCAGCTTGGCATCCAGGTTAGAGAGTGGCTCGTCAAACAGGAACACCTCCGGGTGACGCACAATGGCGCGACCCATGGCAACGCGCTGGCGCTGTCCACCGGAGAGGTCTGAGGGTTTGCGGTCCAGGTACTTGTCGAGTCCCAGAATGCTGGAGGCCTCATCCACCGCCTGGCCGATTTTTTCCTTTGAAGCCTTGCGCAGCTTCAGGCCAAAGGAAATGTTGTCGGCAACGCTAAGGTGCGGGTACAGAGCGTAATTCTGAAATACCATGGCGACATCACGGTCTTTCGGTGCCACCTTGTTGACGACACGATCACCAATACTGACGGTACCTTCGGAAATCTCCTCCAGGCCCGCAATCATGCGCAGGGTGGTTGATTTTCCGCAGCCGGAGGGGCCCACGAGAACGACAAACTCGTGATCATTTATCTCAAGATCAATTCCCTTGACGACCTCGATGCTTCCATAGCGCTTGTATACCTTTTTCAGGGACACTTTTGATAACGACAGGGCGGTGTTTATTGAGTTCATGGGCGTTATGTCCAATTGTTTTTTTAATTGTATCGGGGGCTGGCGGCCCTGGATCAGGCAAAGCGGGTTTCAGGTTTTACCCTGGCGGCTGCACTTGAATAAGGTTGGCTGATGCGCAACCTGCCTGGGTGACGGCGTCGGCTGCAGGCAACACCGTTTCTGGCGGCAACTGCCGTGTCTGGGTGATCGCTTCGAAACGGGATAACCGCGCGGGTGGAAGTTGCCCGGGTGGCGGTGCGCGGATGCGGTGTGGTCTGGGTGCTGTAGTGCATGGTGCCCTCGCAGTAAGTCTTATTGTTAGCGTCGAGTCAGCAGCTTATTGTCATACAATATCATCGAGAATCTGAATTGTAAAGACGGTAGGGAATGTCAATGATGTTCGGTTAAATTGTTGTTTTTAAATAATAAATTACTGTTCTTTTGAGCGAGAAAGCTTCAAACTCAAATTTATATAGTAATACAATATGTTTTCGGGGCCGCCTGGCGAAGGCGGCGCCTGCGCTCAGACGGTCGTTGCGAAGAGATTTCAGCAGGGGAGAACGGGACCTGCCTCAGGGGCGCCGGGTCGGCGTTTGCACAGAGGGTATTGCCGCGCCAGTGGCCAGGCTGCTGGCGTTGCGACGCAGCAGTCGGCTCAGCGGCAGTGCTTTGAGCAGTTCTTCCGCCGGGATCATGGCGAATGCCCAGAAAATGGATGTATCGAAGCCGATAACCAGGATGGCGCAGGCCGGAATGCTGATGAGCCATTGCGTCACGAAATGAATCCTGAGTACCTGCAGGCTTTTACCGCTGGCGCGCAGGATGTGGCCGCACAGGGTGTTATAGGTCCGCACAATGGGCAGAAAGATATACAGGGGGGCAATGCTTGCCAGGGCTGTCAGTGTCGCAGGCTCAACAGCAGGATAGATCAGCAGCATTGACTGGCTCAACAGGTAGAAAGCCAGGGCGATAATCAGCGACGCCAGCAGGGCGACCCGGGTGCACTGCCGGATGAAATCGCCCAGATGGCCGGTTTCCCTGCTGCCAAGCGCCTGACTGACGGTGATTGCAGCCGCCTGGGCCCAGGCAGTGATGAACTGGGTGCCGATGCGAATCCAGGGAAATATCAGGCTAATGGCGACGTAATCATAAATATTCAGCTGGGCATAGATAAGCTGATAGATGGTCATGCCCACGGACAGAATGATGAAGTTCGCCGCGATGGGGGCTATCTCGTTCAGGTGGAGCATGGCGTGCGCCATGAAGCTGCGGGCACTGAGCACGCTGCGGCTCAGGCTGCCGCTCTGGTTCAGCATATGAGCGAGAAACAGCAGTCTGAAACCGATGGCCACAAGGCTGCCCCAGGCGGCTCCTTGCAGACCCAGCGCAGGGATGGCTCCCAGGCCGTTTATCAGGCCATAGCTGACGATGACATTGACGGGAAGCTCCAGCACAAAGCCCTTGAGGGGTATTCGAGTATTGCCGCGGGCATTGAAAAACGCGCTCGAAACCTGGGTTATGCTGGCCGCGATCAGTATGTATTTGATGGTGGCCAAGTAGGCGTGGGACTGCTGCTGCAGATCGGGGTTGTCTGACACCAGGGCAACCAGTTGCTGGCCAAATAGGGTGATGGCGCACCAGAAAAGCAGCGCGGAGCCGAGGTTGATGCCAAGGCCTGCCCAGAATGCGGTGGATAGGGCCGGCTGCTGCCCGCAGCCGTGGGCGCGGCTCAGGATCAGCTGGGTGCCGTTGGACAGGGCGTGCTGAATGCCCAGCATGAAGGCCATGATGGTCGTGGCAATCCCCATGGCGGCCAGGGCATGCTCGCCCAGTGGAGCCACGAGAAGGGTATCGATCATCAGCATGGACTGCATCAGCACGGCGTTGATCGCCAAAGGCCAGGCCAATGAAAAGTTGTTTTTTATATTGTGGCTGAGTCTGGGCAACGGTAGGTCCTGCCGCTATCTGGAGTGGTCCGCCTGGCACACAGCCGGGCTCCGGGTCCGGGGTTTTCCACAGGCGAAAAGCGGGCGCAGTGCCTGGACATGCAACGTTAGGGCGCTCGACATGGGGCGCCTGCTACGGGAACAGGCCAGCGACAAGGCAGGCCCGATTGCCCCATGCATCCGCCGTCGCTCGGAGCTTATCGTGCGAATCGAGCGCGGTACGACAGCATCGAGTCCCTGTATGGCCCCCCTCTCTCACCGTCTGGCGCTGTGTGCAGTACCGCCGGCCCGGGCCCGGATTGCCATGGCAAAGGTGGATCCCCGTCTACGTTAATTTTATTTGTCGTACAATACAACAAATTTTTCAGCCAACAGGATGGGCCAGATGCGGTCTGATCCGGTGTGCAGTACGTCGAGAGATGCTTGAATGGCCGGCGGGCAGGGTGTGCCTGTATTTATTTGTCCGCCGGCGGGTCTTGTCCAGCCGGCGGGGCGCCGAGCGCTTGGGCGCTAGGTACTGAGGGTGGTGATGGAGCGCAGCTTGTAGCGGGTACCGGGGTGGGTGAGGCTGGCGAAGCTGATCAGGCGGTTTTCGGACCAGGTACGGCGGTTGACCTGGATGCAGGGGGTGTTGGCATCGATATCCAGCAGTTCCTGTACCTGCTCGCTCGGCAGCACGGCTTCGACGATGTGCTCGATGCTGGAAATGGGGCACATTCTGGACAGGTATTCGTTGGGGGTGTGCTGGCTGAAGTCCTGCTCCAGGTAGCCGGGCACGGATGAGGCGATCACGTAGCGGTTTTCGAGCTGGATGGGCAGGCTGTTTTCCAGGTGCACGATCACCGAGCGGTACACCGGGGTGCCGATGGGAATGCCCATCTGCATGGCCACGGACTCGCTGGCGGCGGTTTCACGCAGCTTGATGACCCGGCAGCTGTAGTCGTGGCCGCGCTGGCGCACCTCTTCGGCAATGTTCTTGATATCGGCCAGCGGCGACTCGGCCTTGGCATCGGAGACGAAGGTGCCAAGTCCCGGGTAGCGCACCAGCATGTTGTCCTGTACCAGGTCGCGGATGGCCTTGTTGACAGTCATGCGGCTGACCGCAAACTGCAGCGCCAGCTCGTTTTCGGTCGGAATCTTGCCGCCCGGGCGGTAGGTCTGCTGCTTGATCCCGTCGAGGATGAAGCTCTTGATCTGCTGGTAGCGCGGCTTGTTGCTCACCCGTTATCCCCAAGGAACCTGAAACCCACGATTGTATATACTTCGATGCCGGCTCACAACGCAGGCCAGGTTTGGTCGGTGGCCGGGAAGTGCGCAGCCTCAGGAAGAAAATTGCACAAAGGAGTTTACGTTGCGCCTATAAATGTATATACATATGCATACAAACGGAGTTGCAGCAGCCTGAGGCCCGCCGGTGCGGGCATCAGTATTCGGGGTTTGGCCGGGTGAGGGCGTCGGTTGCGACGGGCCTGGGCGAAACTTCCTACAATAAAACAGGCAGAATTCATGAACACGAACGAGGCTCTGGACGTGACGTCCTACAATCCATTGTCTGTGCTCAAGCTGGTTCTATTCAGCGCGCTGGGTATTTTCTTTTTCTTCATACCGGTGGAGATTGGTGGCAAGTCCACCATTCCGCTCGATCACATCGTCTCCTGGATTCGCGGCAACCAGCCCGGCGGCGCGGCTATCTATGCGCTGCTGATCATTGTCGCCGGCGGGCTCTATCCGTTTGTGCGCGGTACCTGGCGCGACAACCACACCCAGAGGGTGTTTTCCTTTCTAAAACTCGGCGGCGTACTGGTCTCGCTGATGGCCTATTTCGAGTTCGGGCCCGGGGCTCTGTTTGAAAAGGACATGCTACCGTTCCTGTTCAACAAGCTGGTGATTCCGGTGGGGCTGATCGTGCCGCTGGGCGCCATTTTCCTGGCCTTTCTGATCAGCTACGGTCTGCTGGAGCTGATCGGTGTACTGTGCCAGCCGATCATGCGGCCGCTGTTCAAGACCCCGGGCAAATCCGCCATCGATGCGGTGGCATCCTTTGTCGGCAGCTATTCCATTGGTCTGCTGATTACCAACCGGGTGTACAAGTCCGGCCAGTACTCGGCCAAGGAAGCAGCCATTATCGCGACTGGCTTTTCCACCGTGTCGGCCACCTTTATGGTGATCGTGGCCAAGACCCTGGGGCTGATGGATATCTGGAACCTGTTCTTCTGGTCGACCCTGCTGGTTACCTTCGTGGTAACCGCCATTACGGTGCGGATTTTCCCGCTGTCGAAAATGGATGATACGGCCGCCGCGCCGGAACCGGAGGTGCTGGCCCATTCGCGTCTCAAGCAGGCGGTTATTGAAGGTCTGGAGGCAAATCGACAGGCGCAGCCGCTGCTGACCAATATCGGCGTCAACCTGCGCGAAGGTGTGCTGATGGCCATGAGCATCCTGCCTTCGATCATGTCTGTGGGCCTTCTCGGACTGCTGCTGGCCAAGTACACGCCGCTGTTTGACTGGATGGGCTACCTGTTCTATCCGTTCACCCTGCTGGCGCAGTTGCCGGATGCCCTGCTGGTGGCCAAGGCCTCGGCCACGGGCCTGGCGGAGATGTTCCTGCCGGCGCTGCTGATGGCCGACGGCGCCATCGCCGGCAAGTTCGTCACCGGTGCGGTGGCGATCTCGTCGATCCTGTTCTTTTCGGCCTCGATCCCCTGCATCCTGTCGACCGAAATCCCGCTGACCATTCGCCAGATGCTGATGATCTGGTACCAGCGCGTGGCCCTGACTATCCTGCTGTCGGCACCGTTCGGCTTCTACGCTCAAAGCCTGGTCGGCTGAATAGCCGCCCAGCGCTTCCCTGAACCCGGATTCGGCACTGGCCGTCTCCGGGTTTTTTGATTCTGTTGCCCTGCTCACAGGCGTTCTAAAATTATCCATAGGCGACCTGGTCGGCTGTTCTGTCACTGGAGGAGGCGTAAGCTTTCAGTGGTCAGGGGGTCGGCACTGATACAGGAGGACGTAGCTATGCTATCCGATCTGCAGGGTAATTCCGTTTCAGGTGCGACGACAGCGGCGCTTGAGCTGTACGAGGGCGCCAACCGGGCGTTCAATATCTACCGAGGTGATCCGATCGGCTTGATCGATGCTGCTGTTGAAGCGGCGCCCGATTTCGCCATGGCCCATATTCTCAAGGCCTATCTCTATGGCGTGGCGACAGAGCCAGAGGCCACGGAGGAGGCCCGGGCCATTGTCGAGCGCGCCAAAGAGCTGTCGCTGAATGAGCGCGAGCGATCCCATATCGGCGTGCTGGATCGGCTGCTGACGGGTAACTGGACGTCGGCGGCGCTGGCGCTGGACGCGCACAATATCAACTATCCACTGGACCTGGTCGGGTTGCAGTGCGGTCATCTGGCGGATTTTTACCGTGCCTGCGCCCGCGACCTGCGGGACCGGATCGCCCGGGTGCTGCCCCGCTGGTCGCCCGCTGTACCGGGCTATTCGATCGTGCTGGGCATGTATGCGTTCGGGCTGGAGGAGTGCGGTCTGTATGGGCGTGCCGAAGAAGCCGGGCGCCAGGCAACCGCGCTAGAGCCGCTGGACTGCTGGGCCCACCATGCGGTGGCCCATGTGATGGAGATGCAGGGGCGTGCCGAGGATGGCGTCGGCTGGATGCGCAGCCGGGAACCGAGCTGGTCCGGTGAGGATAACTTTTTCCGCGTCCACAACTGGTGGCACCTCGCGCTTTATCACCTGGATCTCGGCGATGTCGACGAAGCACTGCGGCTGTATGACGGCCCCGTGCGCGAGGATCGCAGCCAGGTCGCGCTCGACATGGTCGACGCATCGGCATTGCTGTGGCGCTTGTCGCTGCTGGGGCGTGACCTGTCTGACCGCTGGCAGGAGCTTGCCAGCGCCTGGGATCAGCACGCCGATGGCAAGCTTTATCCGTTCAACGACTGGCACGCGGTTATGGCCTACCTGGGGAGCGGGCGTGATCAGGACGTCGAACGCATACTCGCGGCGTTGCGTTCAGCCTCGGGTGCCGTACCGGAAGTTGCCGACTGGGCCCGGCAAACCGGCTTGCCACTGGTGGAAGGCTTTGTCGCATTCTGGCGGGGGGACTACGCAACCGCCGCCGAGCGACTCCACCGTGGACGCTTTATCGTCAATCGCTTTGGTGGCAGTCATGCGCAGCGCGACATTATTGACTGGACCCTGACGGAAGCGGCAGTGCGCGCTGGCCTGACGCAGCTGGCCGAGGCCCTGGTCAATGAACGCCGGGCGCTCAAGCCCCACAGCCAGGTAAACCGCGGCTTTCTGGCGCGACTGGCGAGTGGCGCCAGCCATTGACGGCCTGGCTGGACAGCAGCTTGTGCTGCCTTGCCGGACAGGAATCGGCGGGTTCTATAAGCACCCATCAGGTCGAAGCAGTAGCCTGTGCAGCTGTTTGCGACCTGGGCACTCAAACGTGCACAGTGGGATCCCGTGGCAAAGCCCTGGTGTATTTACTTGCATGTCCCAGTCGTTTATCGCTTGCAGCGCAGCGCGATAGGCAAAAAAATCCCGGCACAGGGGCCGGGATCTGTCCAAGGAGCTGGCGCCGTTTCAGGCTCAGGTATCAAGCAGCGGGAAGGCCTCGCGCAGAGTCGCCAGGGGGGCGGCTTCATGCATCAACTCGCAGGTGGCGCGCATGTCCAGGTGCAGGGAGTGTTCCTCCTCATAGACCGCAACGCGCGAGCGCAGTTGCTGCCAGGCCAGGCGGGTGCCACGGCCAAAGCCGGTGCCACCGCAGAGATCGAACGCCTGGGCTGCCAGCAGGTACTCGATGGCGAGCACATGGAAGGCATTGCCCAGGGCCTTGTCGAGTTTCAGCGCCGCGCTTTCGCCGAGGCTCAGGTGATCTTCCTGCAGCCCGGAGGTGAGGAAATTGTCGGTTACCGCCGGCTGGGCCAGGCGCTTGTTGTCGGCCACCAGGGACGCTGCGCAATACTGCGCGATCATCATGCCGGACTTGACGCCGCTGTCCTTGATCAGAAACGGCGGCAGCTGGTTGGCCTGGGGTGTCACCAGGCGGTAACTGCGCCGCTCCGAAATCGAACTCCATTCGCATACGGCCATGGCCAGAAGATCGCAGGCCATGGCCACGGATTCACCGTGGGGGTTGGCCTGGGAAATCACCCGATAGCCGGACTCGCCGCGGATGACCAGGGGGTTGTCGGTGGCTGAATTCAGTTCGGCGCAGACCTGCCGGGCCGCATGGTGGAACTGGTCACGACAGGCGCCGTGGACCTGGGGAATGGAGCGCAGGCTCAGCGCATCCTGCAAATGGTCCCCTTGAGCCGCGGCCAGGAAGGGACTGTCCGCCAGCAGCTGGCGCAGGCTTTCGCCGCAGTGCTGCACGCCCGGGTGAAGCTTGCGACTGGTGACTTCCGGCGACAGGGCATCGAGCTGGCCGCGCAGTACCTCAAAGCTCATGGCGCCGATCAGGTCGGCCCAGGCGGCGAGCCTGGCGCTGTCCTCGAGGGTCAGGCAGGCGAGGCCGGTCATGGCCGGTGTACCATTGACCAGGCAAAGGCCGTCCTTGGGACCCAGTTCTACCGCCGTCATCTTCACGGCGGCGAGTGCCTTTGCGGCGGGGACGACGCGGCCCTGGAATTCGACCTCGCCCTGGCCCAGCAGCGCCAGGCCAATATGGGCCATGTGACTGAGGTAGCCGACCGAGCCCTGTGATGGGACCTGGGGAACGATATCCTCGTTGAGCAGGCGGATCAGACCTTCGACGACCGCCGTGCTGACGCCGGAGCAGCCGTGGCTGTAGTTGATCACCGCCGCGCAGATGATGGCCCGCACCTGCTCCTTTCTCAGAGGCGTGCCGACACCACAGGAATGACTCATCAGCGTATGCCAGGAGAGCTGCTGTAATTGCGAGCGTTCCAGCACGACATTGCAGAGGGCTCCCAGGCCCGTATTGATGCCGTAGTAGGCCGTGCCGGAATTAGCGAAATCCTCGACCGCGGTTCTGGCATCACGAACCCTGGACCAGGCTGCTGGTGACAGTTCGAGTGGCTGGCCGTGGCGGGCCACGGCAACGACGTCGCGCCAGTCGAGGCTTTGGGTGTCGATGACGACTGCCCTTGTTGCATCAGTCATGGCTGGTACCTGTCTGAAATACGGTGGATTCCGGCGTTTCAGGGGCGTTTTCACGACGGCTGACAAACACCCTGAAACCGGACGCCACGATCAGAATGAAGAGGAAGACGACGGTGAAGCCACCGGCTGCCGCGAGATACTTGATGCCGTCCACGCCCTGGGCGCCGCCACCGAAGGCGACCATGATGTAGGCAATCACGCTGATCGACAGGCCCCAGAGGATCTTCTGCGTTTTGGGCGACTCTTCGTCGGCGCTGATGTTGCGGGTGCAGATGGTCGCAATGGTCGAGGACATGGAATCGGCCGCCGTGGCAAAGGAAATAATCAGCGTGAAAATGGCCAGTGGAACCAGCAGCCAGGCGAAGGGCAGGTGCTGGAGGAAGCCCCAAAGCCCGGATACGGCCCCATTCTCGGTGACAACCTGTACCAGGTCCAGGGTGCCGTCGAGTTGCCATTTAAGCGCTGAGCCGCCCCAGATGGCAAACCAGAGAATGCCAAACACGGATGGCAGTATCCAGTTGATGACGAGGAACTCGCGCAGGGTGCGACCATAGGAAATGCGCGCCAGGAACAGGCCCATCAGGGGGGCATAGGCGATCCAGATGGACCAGTCGTACAGGGTCCACCAGGTCACCAGGGCTTCGCCGCCGGATTCCTTGGTATCGAAGGACCAGAGGAAGAAGTTGTCGAACCAGTAGCCCAGGCTGGTGACGGACAGGCTGAAGATATAGCTGACGGGCCCGACCAGCAGCAGAATGACCAGAAACGCGTAGAAAATATAGGCATTGATCGACGACAGGAACTTGATGCCCCGTTTCAGGCCGGACAGGGCCGAGGTGATAAAGATCGCCGAGATGACCAGGGTCAGGAACAGCCAGGTGGTGGGGTTGGATGCAATGCCATACTGAGACTCGATACCGGAGCCGATCAGTGCCAGACCCGCACCCAGGGAAGAGGCCAGGCCCAGCGCAATCGCCAGGACGGAGATGATGTCGACCAGCGCGCGGACCCAGGATTTCTGCTCGTGTTGCCCGAGTACCGGCGTGAGGGTCGACGAGATCGAAAAGTCCCGGTTCCGGTTGTAGTGCATGTAGCCGATCATCAGGCCGACGATGGAGTACATGGCATAGGGTATGAAGCTCCAGTTATGGAAGCTGCGAGCCAGGGCGAAGATGGCGGCCTCCGATGAGCCGGCAGCGAAGGTCTGGTTGCCGATTTCACCGTAGATATTGCCCATGTAGATAATGGGCTCGTTGACCGAATAGGTCACCACACCGGTGGCGATGCCGCCGGTCAGGGCCATGGCGAAATTGGAAGCCATGGAAAACCTGGGCTTGGCATGGGCGCCTCCCAGGCGGATATTGCCGACCCCGGAGAAGAAAATGAACCCGACGATCGCCAGTGTCGATATCGCCAGCAACTGGTAAAGCCAGCCGAAGTCGGAGAGGGAGAAATAGAAGATATCCTTGGCGACCCTGACCAACAGCTCGTTGTTGATCAGGCCGACCGCTACCGCGATCAACACGATCGCAAAGGCGGGTATAAAGACACTGCTGTTCAGGCGCTGGGTTGTGCTTTTTGACATTATTGTCTGCCTTTTGAATAGGTTTGGTGCGGACAAAGCTGTTGTTCGCCGGTTATGACGCCGCAGAGTTCCGCGAAACCGGACAAGACCGGATTGCTGCTTTTTGTGTTTTCTCGTGTCTCATTCGCCCAAGCATGCCGCCGTGGATGCCATCCAGCCCCAGGTTGTGTCGGGACTGCTTGCCTGCAGACCAGGCCGATTCCATGCCGCTTCGCCCGGCACCTGAAAACCAGGAGCAGGGTTGCAAGCCGCCGTCGGCGGGTGGCGTTTTCGGTGGGCTCTCTCCATTTACGTTTCCAGACTATTGATTTCAGGTTGTTTCTGTCCTGAAGGCAGGCACCACCCCCTGTGTTCCGCGGTCATTAAAGTTACTAATGCCGGTTAACGTATATACATATATAGCTGTTTAATCCGGGTGTCAATGCCGCCGGTTCCGGGGGCGGGCCGGTAAAGCCCGGTCTGCAGCGGGTTTGGCCTCCGTCATGCGGCAACTTCAGCCGCCGATAAAACAGGCCGGACCTTTGCGGGAGCAGGGGCGACCCGGACGATGAACCGGTCGCTTTTCAAGAAAAGATTTGCCTTATGAAAATCTTGTGTTATATATATGTATATACAAACTATGAAGCCCAAGGTGAACACGGTGTTTGAGACCTCTGAGCGAATCTGGATCAATGCGAACCTCGCCACTTTCGATACGACCCTGGAGGCCGGCTATGGTGCGCTGAACACCCAGGCGATCGGTGTGCGCGGGGGCCGTATTGTTGCTATCGCGCCCATGTCTGCGTTTGATGCCGCAGCCACCGGTGCCCAGATCATTGATGCCCGTGGCGGCTGGATGACGCCGGGCCTGGTCGATGCTCACAGCCATCTGGTGTTCGCCGGCAGCCGCGCCCGGGAGTTCGAGCTGCGTCTCAAGGGGGCCAGCTATGAAGAGATTGCCCGCAGTGGTGGCGGCATTATCTCTACCGTGCGCGCCACCCGCGCGGCCAGCGTCAATGAGCTGGTCGCGCTGTCCGAGCCGCGCCTTCAGGCGCTGATGCGCGAGGGTGTGACCTCGGTGGAGATCAAGTCCGGCTACGGCCTGAGTCTTGAGGACGAGCTGAAGATGCTGCGCGCGGCCCGCATTCTGGGCCAGCGCAATGCGGTGCGGGTTTCCACGTCGTTGCTGGCGGCCCATGCCTTGCCGCCGGAGTTTGCCGACAACGCCGATGGCTATATCGACCTGGTCTGTAACGAAATCATCCCGGCCGCCGTGGCTGAAAATCTGGCGGATGCCGTGGATGTCTTCTGCGAAAACATTGCCTTTTCGCCGGCCCAGTGCGAGCGCGTGTTCCAGGCGGCGCAGCAGCATGGCCTGGGCATCCGTGCCCATGTCGAGCAGCTGTCGAACCTGCAGGGCGCGGCCCTGGCGGCCCGTTACGGCGCCTGGTCGGTTGATCATCTGGAGTGGCTCGACGAAGAAGGCGTGCAGACCATGGCCGCGGCGGGCACGGTCGCGACCCTGCTGCCCGGCGCCTTTTATTTCCTGCGCGACACCCGGGTGCCTCCCGTCGAGCTGCTGCGCCGTTATGGCGTCGGCATGGCGGTGGCGACGGACCTGAACCCGGGCTCCTCGCCGCTGGCCTCGATTCGCCTGGCGATGAACATGGCCTGCACGCTGTTCCGCCTGACACCCGAAGAGGCCCTGGCCGGTTGCACCCGTTTCGGCGCCCGGGCACTGGGGCTGGATGACCAGGTGGGCCAGCTCAGGGTCGGCATGCAGGCGGACATGGTGTTGTGGGATATCGATCATCCGGCGGAGCTGGCGTACCAGTTTGGCGTCAACCTGGTGCGCCAGCGCATAGTGGCGGGGGAGGTGTGCAATGTTTGATCCTGATTACAGCCTGGAGAATTTCAGTGACCTCTGGAGCGGCCGTATCGACTCGGAAGAGGAGGCTCGGCTGGCCACGCGTCTGCACCAGGTGATCGCGCCACTGCGGCCTGACGCCGGGGCGGGTCTGGCACTGATCGGCTTCTGTTCCGATGAGGGGGTACGCCGCAACAAGGGTCGAGTGGGTGCAAGCCTGGCGCCGAACCTGTTGCGCAGGGCCCTGGCCAACATGCCCTGGGCGCCCGGGCGTGCTGCCTGGGACGCCGGCAATGTGTTCTGCGAGGCGCAACAACTTGAAAGCGCGCACCAGGCCCTGGCCGAACGCGTGCAGCACTGCCTGGGCGCCGGACACTTCCCGGTGGTGCTCGGTGGCGGTCACGAAGTGGCCTATGGCAGCTGGCTGGGGCTGGCACAGCATTGTGAATCCCGGGCCCGCGAAGGTCGGGCGGTGCCGCGCATCGGCATCATCAATTTCGATGCCCATTTTGATCTGCGCCTGGACAGCAATGGCGCAAGCTCCGGTACGCCTTTCTACCAGATTGCGCAGCAGTGCGCCGCGAAAGGCTGGGTGTTTCGTTACTGCTGCATAGGCGTGAGTGAAATGTCCAATACCGCGGCACTGTTTGGCCGCGCCGATAACCTGAATGTCAGCTACCGCAAGGATAGCGACCTGGGACTCAATCAGCTGGATGAGGCCCGCACGCAGCTCGAACGCTTTATGGATGACTGTGACGTGCTGTACCTGACCATCGACCTGGATGTACTGCCGGCGAGCGTTGCGCCCGGCGTCAGTGCGCCGGCGCCCCGGGGCGTGGGGCTGGATGTTCTGGAACCGCTGATCGAGTCTGTCCGGCAAACCGGAAAACTCAAACTTGCCGATGTCGCGGAATATAACCCGACTTTCGATATTGATAACTGGACCGCCCGTATAGCAGCGCGTCTTATCCACTGTATTGTTAAATGAGGCCCACAAAAATGACCCATACCCGTCGCGATACCAGCCGTGTAATCAAGGCTCCCACTGGTAGCGAAATCAGCTGCAAGAGCTGGCTCACCGAAGCCGCCATGCGCATGCTGATGAATAACCTGCATCCCGATGTGGCCGAGCGTCCGGAAGAGCTGGTGGTCTATGGTGGCATCGGCCGTGCTGCCCGCAACTGGGAATGCTACGACAAGATCATCGAAGTGCTGCAGCGCCTGGAGGACGATGAATCCCTGCTGATCCAGTCCGGCAAGCCGGTGGGTGTTTTCAAGACCCATGCCGATGCCCCCCGCGTCCTGATCGCCAACTCCAACCTGGTACCCCACTGGGCAACCTGGGAGCACTTCAACGAGCTGGATAAGAAAGGCCTGATGATGTACGGCCAGATGACCGCCGGTTCCTGGATCTACATCGGCTCCCAGGGCATCGTCCAGGGGACCTATGAAACCTTCGTCGCCATGGCCAAGCAGCACTTTGGCGGCGATGCCAGCGGCCGCTGGGTTCTGACCGGTGGCCTCGGCGGCATGGGTGGCGCTCAGCCGCTGGCCGCCACCATGGCCGGTTTCTCCTGCATCACCGTCGAGTGCGACGAAACCCGCATCGACTTCCGCCTGCGTACCCGCTACGTCGACAAGAAGGCTTACAGCCTCGACGAAGCGCTGGACATGATCGAGACCGCCAAGGCCAAGGGCGAGGCGATCTCCGTCGGGCTGCTGGGCAACTGCGCCGATGTCTTTCCCGAACTGGTTGCGCGCGGCATCACGCCGGACGTGGTTACCGACCAGACCAGCGCCCATGATCCGCTGAACGGCTACCTGCCACAGGGCTGGACCATGGAATACGCCGCCGAAATGCGCCTGAAAGATGAAGCTGCCGTGGTGGATGCCGCCAAGGACTCCATGGCGGTCCAGGTGCGCGCGATGCTGACGCTGCAGGAACGCGGTGCGGCGACTACCGACTACGGCAACAACATCCGCCAGATGGCCAAGGAGAAGGGCGTCGAGAACGCCTTCGACTTCCCGGGCTTCGTGCCGGCCTACATCCGTCCGCTGTTCTGCGAGGGCATCGGCCCCTTCCGCTGGGTGGCGCTGTCCGGCGACCCGGAGGACATCTACAAGACCGATCAGAAGGTGAAGGAGCTGATCCCGGACGACGCCCACCTGCACAATTGGCTGGACATGGCGCGCGAGCGCATCGAGTTCCAGGGGCTGCCGGCACGTATCTGCTGGGTTGGTCTGAAGGACCGTGCCCGCCTGGCGCAGGCGTTCAACGAAATGGTCCGTAACGGCGAGTTGAAGGCGCCGGTGGTTATCGGCCGCGATCACCTGGACTCCGGCTCGGTCACCAGCCCGAACCGCGAAACCGAAGCCATGAAGGACGGCTCCGATGCCATCTCCGACTGGTCAATGCTGAACGCGCTGCTCAGCACCGCCGGCGGCGCCACCTGGGTGTCCCTGCACCACGGCGGCGGTGTCGGCATGGGCTTCAGCCAGCACGCCGGCATGGTCATCGTTGCCGATGGCACCGATGCGGCCGACAAGCGCCTGGGGCGTGTACTGCGCAACGATCCGGGTACCGGCGTCATGCGTCACGCCGATGCCGGCTATGACCTGGCCATCCACTGTGCCAAAGAGCAGGGCCTGGACCTGCCCATGCTGGAGGCCTAACTCCTGCGCGATACAGTTGAGAGGTGGCGTCGCGCCGCCTCTTGCCTGCTCTTCTGTTGTATTGCTTTTTTACGCACCGGCTGGCGCCGATACGCACATATCCGCCGGCCGTTTTTTTAAGTGCCTGTGCATTCGAGTACCTATCCGCTTGTCGCCATGGTTCCTGCTGTGGCCGCAATCGAATAGGGACTGTTGACCCGCTGTCGTTCGCCTCTCCAGGGCCCGGGTCACTGTCCCGAACCGTTTACCTCTTGCAAGTTGTTTGGCTGGAATCAATCAAGGGTTGAGGGCGGTACGAGAGACATGCTGAAAGCTGCGATGCGAAAAAATAACGTCATTTCCAATCTCCAGAGTACGATTGCCAGGCGCTACCCGGCGGCCCGGGCGGCGCAACTGGACGCCCTGTGCCAGCTGTTCTGCGGCGAAGTCAGCTGCAGCGCGCTGGAAAGCCAGCAGCCGGATACGCTGCTGGCGGTGCTGCAGGGGCTGCTGGACTTTGCCGGGCAGCGTCGCCCGGGTGAGGTTCTGGTACGGGCTTTCAATCCGGATACCGGGGCTGATAACAGGGCGTCCAGCCACTCCATTATCGAGGTGATAACCGAGGATCGCTGTCACCTGGTGGCTTCGCTCGGCATGGCGCTGCAGCGCGAAGGGCTGACGGTGCACCAGGTGGTGCATCCGGTGGTGCTGGTCGAGCGGGACCCGGATGGCCAGCTGCTGTCGATTGGCACGGCGCAGGCGCACGAACGCGGTTGTCGCGAAGCCATCGTGCGGTTCGAGATCGACGGTCAGGACTCGCCGCAGCGCCTCGAGGCACTGGTCGATGGCTGCCGCCTTGCGATCGAGGATGTGTGCCTGGTCGATACCGACAGCGCGGCCATGCAGCAGCGCCTGGCGGCCGCTATCGGTGCAGCGGCGACGGTACAGCAGACGCTGGAGCGGACGAATGCTGGGGTCGAGCAGACCCTGGATTACCTCGGCTGGCTGCGGGACGGACGCTTCACCTTTATTGGCTACGCCTACTATTCCCTGTCCTGCGTGGTGCCAGAGCGCTGCCGGCTGGCGCTGGATGAGGACAGCCGGCTCGGGATCCTGCGGCTGGAGCGTCACTTCCCCGTCGACAAGAAGCAGATCGAACTGTCGCCCTACCTGTCCCGCCTGGTGCTGGACAGCAACCCGCTGATCCTCACCAAGTCGACCTACTGTTCGCCGGTCGGCCGTGCCGGTCATCTGGATTATCTGGGGGTGAAACAGTTCGATACCAGCGGACAGGTGGTGGGGGAACACCGTTTCTTTGGCCTTTACGGCCCCGATGCCTACAGTGCCTCCGCCAGCGAGGTGCCGCTGCTGCGTCTGCGTGTCGAGCAGCTCTGGTCACGCCTGGGCGTGCGCGCCGATAGCTACCGCGGCCGCCTGCTGCAGCGAATACTGGCGCACTACCCTCGCGACGAGATGCTGCAGTGCAACCCGGTGGAACTGGAGGATATTCTGCGCGGGATGCTCGAAGCCCATGACCGTCCGCAGCTGCGAGTCTTCAGCCGCAGCGATGTCTATGGCCGCTTCGTGTCCGCCATGGTGATGGTGCCGCGGGAAAAATACAGTGCCAGTCTGCGGCGGCGGCTGCAGCAGGTCCTGCTGCTGGCGCTCGATGGCAGCGACGCCGAATACCGCACCTGTGACCTCGATGGCTTGCTGGCGACGGTGCAATACCGTATCCATACCACGGACGCCCACCGCCTGAAGCTGGATATCGACGCGCTGGAGCGGCGCCTGGCCCAGGCAATGCTGAGCTGGGAGGACCGGCTGCGCACCGAGCTTGTCAGCCAGCACGGCGAGGCCGCCGGGCTCGGCTTGCTGCAGCGCTTCGGGGTTGCGCTGCCGGCGGCGTACCGGGAGGATTGTCCCGTCGAGGCGGCGGCCCGGGATCTGCTTCGGCTGCAGGGGCTCAGTGCCGCCGCGCCGCTGGCGGCCAGGCTGTACCTCAGGGATCCGCTTGACCCGGCGTCCCTGCGCTTCAAGCTCTATGGCCGTGGCCAGACGCTGGCGCTGTCATCGGTGTTGCCTATCCTGGAAAACCTGGGTGCGGAGGTGATCAGTGCCCGCCCCTACGACCTCGTTGGGCAGGGCGGCAATGCGGCCTGGATGCTGGACTTCGATATCAGCGGCGACAAGATCGATCCCGCCTGCCCCGGGCTCAGGGCGCGTTTTGAAGAGGCGTTTATCCGCACCTGCCAGCACGCGGTGGAGAACGACGGCTACAATCGCCTGATCGCGACGGCCGGGCTCGACTGGCGCCAGGTGGTGGTACTGCGGGCCATCGGCTGCTATCTGGGGCAGATTCAGTTGCCCTTTTCCCAGCCCTACCTGCAGCAGACCCTGGCACGCAACAGCGCCATTGCCGGCCTGCTGATGGAGCTGTTCGAGGCCCGCTTTGATCCCAGGCCCGATGCCATGGCTGCCTCCGGCCTGGCCGTGGCACGCTGCCTTGCCGCCCTGGAGACATCACTGGAGGCGGTGCAGAGTCTTGATGAGGACCGCATTCTGCGCGCCTTCCTCGCGGTGATCCAGGCCGTGCAGCGCACCAACTTTTACCAGCGCGACGCCAGGGGCATGCCCCGGGACTACCTGTCCCTCAAGCTGAGCCCCGCCGGCATTGCGGATATCCCCAGGCCCTGTCCACTGTTTGAGATCTTCGTGTATTCGCCCCGGGTGGAGGGCGTGCACCTGCGCGGCGGCAAGGTGGCCCGGGGTGGCCTGCGCTGGTCCGACCGGCGCGAGGACTACCGCACCGAGATCCTGGGGCTGCTCAAGGCACAGATGGTCAAGAATGCGGTGATCGTGCCGCAGGGCTCCAAGGGCGGTTTCTACTGCAAGCACCTGCCGGAGGCTGATGCCGTGTTGTGCCAGCAGGAAGCAGTTGCCTGTTACCAGATTTTTATTCGCGCGCTGCTGGATGTCACCGACAACCTTGTAAACGGCGAGGTCGTCGCCCCGCACGCCCTGGTACGTCACGACGGTGACGACCCTTACCTGGTGGTGGCCGCCGACAAGGGCACGGCGACCTTCTCCGATATCGCCAACGCCATTTCCCGGGAGTACGGCTTCTGGCTGGGCGACGCCTTTGCCTCCGGCGGTGGCAACGGCTACGACCACAAGAAAATGGGTATCACTGCCCGTGGCGCCTGGGAGTCGGTCAAGCGCCTGTTCCGCGAACAGGGGCGCGATACCCAGCGCGACGACTTCACCGTCGTCGGCATTGGTGACATGGCCGGGGATGTGTTCGGCAATGGCATGCTGTTGTCCAGGCATATCCGCCTGGTGGCGGCCTTCAATCACCGCCATATCTTTATCGATCCCGCGCCCGATGCCGCCAGCAGTTATGGTGAGCGTGAACGCCTGTTTAACCTGCCAGGCTCTGCCTGGAGTGACTATGACAGGGCCCTGATCTCGCCGGGGGGCGGTGTGTTCGAGCGCAGTGCCAAGCTGATTCCACTCAGCCTTGAAATCCGCCAGGCACTGGCAATCGAGGATGAGCCGGAGCGGGTCACGCCAGCGCAGCTGGTTCGCCATATTCTGCAGGCCCCGGTGGACCTGCTTTGGAACGGCGGCATCGGCACTTACGTCAAGGCCGGCAGCGAAACCGATGCCAGCGTTAAAGACCGGGCCAACGATGCCGTGCGCATCAATGGCCAGGATCTGCGCTGCAAGGTGGTGGCCGAGGGCGGCAACCTGGGTCTGACCCAGCGCGGTCGCATCGAATATGCCCGCGCCGGTGGCCTGATCAACACCGATGCCATCGATAACGCCGCGGGTGTTGACTGTTCGGACCATGAAGTGAACATCAAGGTGCTGTTGAACCAGGCGGTGGCCGAAACCGGGCTGGCGCTGGATGAACGCAATCGCCTGCTGGCGCAACTGGATGATGCCGTCGCCTGCGGGGTGCTGGACAACAACTACCGCCAGGCCGCTCTGCTGAGCCAGGAGTTGGCGGCGGCGTCACGAAACCTGGACAACCATGTCCAGCTCATGCATAGCCTGGCGCTTGACGGCGGTCTCGATGCCCGGCTGGAGTACCTGCCCGATGCCCAGGAACTGGCGCGGCGGGCCAAGCGCAATGAAGGCTTGTCCCGGCCGGAACTGGCGGTGCTGGTGGCGTACAGCAAGCTGCGCTTGTCGAGTCAGCTGGAGGCGGCGCAACTGGCGGATAATCCGGGCTTCAGTGCCCTGCTTGAGGCCTACTTCCCGGCGCCGCTGGTACAGCAATACCCGCAGCTGATTCAGCAGCATCCGTTGCGGCATCAGATTCTTGCAACCCAGTGTGCCGGCGAGCTGGTGAATCGCATGGGCGCATCCTTTGCGACCCTTATGATCGACGAGCTGCGCTGCACGCCACTGGAGCTTCTTTGCGCTTACAGCATCGCCAGGGAGCTGCTGGGGGCGGAGTCTCTCTGGGCAGCCATCGACTCCCTGGGTACCGAGGTCCCCTACGCTCTGCAGCGGGACCTGCTGGATCGCGTCAACGAGCCGCTGGAGCAGGCGTGCCGCTGGCTGCTTGGCAGCGCCGGGATGCTGGCCTGCGACCTGACGGATATACAGGCCACGCTGCAGCGACTGCGCTCGGACCTGATGCAGAGCCATTCGGCCTTGCAGAGCGCGGCAGAACAGCGGCGCCTGCGGGACCGGGCCGAGGCGCTGATCGGTGAGGGCATTCCCGGGGCGCTGGCCGAGGGCGTTGCGCAGTTGCCGATGATCCTGGTGGGGCTCGATATCGTGCAAATGCGTGCCGGCAGTGCACTTGAGCCCCAGCGTGCCGGCCAGGCCTGCCTCCAGCTTGAAGCACTGTTGCAGCTGAACTGGCTGCGCCTGGCCATCCACAGTCTGCCGGTGGGGGATCGCTGGCAGCGCCAGGGGCGGGCATCGCTGCGCTCTGAGCTGGACAGCCTGATCGCAGAGCTGGGACGCAGCTGGCGTGACGCCGCAGGTGCGGATGGCGATACCGGGGCGGCGAGGGAGGCTGCCTGGTTCGATGCGCTGCGCGCAGATGCCGCGGATCTTGCGACCCTGTTCGAGCCGCTTCAGGCCAGCCCGGCACCCAGCTTCATTCAACTGAGCGTGCTGCTACAGGCGCTGAAACGCCTGACACAGACTGAGCAGCGCAACGCCGCCTGATCGGAACTGCAGCCCGGCAGGGTGATACAGCACCGGGGCTATGTTGGCTTGCAGATCATGCTGCTTAAGCACAGCTGAGCCCCGGGCACAGGGGTACCGGGTTAGTGGCTTTGCGCCCTGTCCGCCGCCCCCTGGGTACCGGATTTGCTGCGCAGCTTGCGATAAATCGGGTAGCTCAGGGTGAGCAGGGCGATGCTTAGCAGCACGACAGTGATCGGGCGGGTATAGAGGAAGTCATAGCTGCCGCCTTGCAGTGACAGTGCCCGGCGGAAGTTGCTTTCCGCCATGGGACCCATGATCAGTGCCAGCACGATGGGTGAGGGTGGGAAGTCGCGCTTTTGCATGATGTAGCCGGCGATACCTGCCGCCAGCATGATGCCAATATCAAACACGCTGTTGTTGATGGCGTAAGTGCCCACCACGCAGAGCGAGAGAATGGTCGGTGTCAGTATCGCCTTGGGAATACGGATGATCTTGACCACCACCCGCAGGGACGCAAGGCCTACGGCCAGCAATACCAGGTAGCAAAACAGCATGCCGGCAAACACCGTAAAGACCAGTTCGCCATGTTCGGCGAAGAGCATGGGGCCCGGTTGCAGTCCCTGCAGCACCAGGGCACCGAGCATAACGGCCGTAACCGCATCGCCCGGAATACCCAGTGTCAGCATGGGTAGCAGGGCGCCGCCGGTACAGCCATTGGAGGCGGATTCTGCAGCGGCAACCCCTTGCAGCTCGCCCTTGCCGAAGTTTTCCTTGTTCTTGCTAAAGCGCCTGGCCTCGTTGTACGCCACGAAAGAGGCAATATCGGCGCCGGCGCCGGGGATGGAGCCGATAAAACTGCCCAGCCCTGCCGAGCGCAGGATCGTTGGAATCAGGCCCTTGATGCTGCTCCAGGGCGGAATGATGCGGCCGATAGCGCTGGCGCTGGTTTGGGCCACCTGGGTTTCAGACAGCGACTTGAAGGCTTCGGATGCGGCAAAGAGGCCGATCATGATCGGAATGAAGGGCACACTCATCAGCTCGTTAAAGCCGCCGGTGAAGCGCGGATAGCCGCTCATCGGGTCCAGCCCCACAGTGGCGATCAGCAGTCCGATACCCCCTGCGATCAGGCCCTTGAGCATGGAGTGGCTGGAGATGCTGACGATAATGCTGAGGCCAAAGACTGCCAGTGCAAAGTTTTCCGCCGCACTGAACTTCAATGCAAAGTCGGCCAGCAGCGGCGCCATGAAGATCAGAATGAGTATGCTGATGCTGCCGCCGACAAAGGATGACAGCGTCGCGGTACCCAGCGTAACACCGGCCTTGCCCTGGCGGGTCAGCTGGTAGCCGTCCAGCGCTGTGGCGGCGGCGGCGGGTGTACCCGGGATGTTCAACAGAATCGCGGTGATGGAGCCACCATAGATACCGCCAAAATACACACCCGAAATCATCAGCAGTGCCGGTACCGGGTCCATGCCGAAGGTAAAGGGCAGCAGTATCGCCACGCCCATGGTCGCGGTCAGGCCTGGAAGTATACCCAGCAGTACACCCAGGGTGACGCCCAGTACGGCGAACAGCAGCGACATGGGCTGGGCAAACAGCGCCAGTATGCCGTTGATAAGCATGCTGAAATCTTGCATTTATAGTTTCCTCGTCAGACAGGGTTCAGAAGGACCGCTCGAGCAACTCACCTTCTGGCAAGGGGACATTTAATCCAAAGTAGAACACGGCATAGATGAGGCCGGTGATGGCCATGGCGACCAGGGGCGTCATGATTCGGTGGCGATAACCGAGCAGCCATATGAGACAGGTCATATAGAGGCTGTTGGCGATCAGAAAGCCGACCAGGGGGATCAGCAGGAAGTTGGCAACGGAAACCCCTATGCCGACGGCGGATTTGATTTCGGTACGGAAGTCCCGCAGGGGTATTTTGGCCGCAGAACTGGCGCGCTTTGCGCGCACTGTCAGTGTCACCAGTCCCAGGCAAAGCGCGATAAGCAGCAGGGCGTAAACCAGGGGGAAGCGTGCGGGCCCGACATCGGTTTTCAACAGTGATGCCGGGAAAGAGGACGCGGTAAAGAGTGCGAAGGATGCCAGCGCAATGGTGACCAGCGGTATGCCGAGTTCAAGCCAGCAACTGTGAATGTGAAAGCCAGGACGGCGTGTTTCCTGTGGGGCGCTCATGGGCGGTACCTTCAGTCTGCAGCCTGGTACGAACCCTGTGCTGCCTGATTCTTATAGTATTTCGATCGGGTCTGCGCCTGGGCCTGCCTGTGGCCGGCCCCAAGCGTCAGACACCCCGGCCCGTGCAGAAGACACGGGGCAGGATGGAGTAGACAAGCTTAGCTGCCAAGCCCCAGCTTTTTCATCAGGTCCTTGAAAAAGACATCATCGCGGCTGATGGTCTTCTGGAACTCCGGCGCATCCAGGTAGGCATGGGTCAGGTTCATTTTGGCGAGCGCGCTCTTGAAGCCTTCGTCGTTGGCGGTCTGTTTAACGGCGTCACGCAGAATCACCTGAATGTCTTCGGGTGTCTTCTTGGGAACGACGATGCCACGCCAGGTCATGATGCTCAGGTCAACACCGCTTTCCTTGAGTGTCGGCACATCTTCGAATCCGGCGATACGCTCGTCCGACATAATGGTCAGGATGCGAACCTTGCCGTTGCTGACGTGATTGGCCACTTCAGCCGGGCTGACGGTCACAGCCTCAATGTGTCCGCCAAGCAGGGCGGTAACGGCAGGATTGGCGCCATCGTAGGGGATGTGGCTGAACTGGGCGCCGGTTTTGTCGGCGACAGCCTCGGCGGCCAGGTGCCAAATGGCGCCGGTGCCCGAGTTGCCTATGCGGACGGTGCCGGGATTGGCCTTGGCGTGGGCGATGAACTCTTCATAGGTTTGCCAGGGGGCATCGGCATTAACGGAGATGGCGCTCGGTTCGGCGTTGAGGCGGGCAATAGGGACAAAGTCCTCGGCCTGGAAAGTGACCATCCCCAGGTGCGGCAGCATCGCCAGTTCAACGGTACCCATGCCAATGTGGTAGCCATCAGCCCTGGCGCGCACGATTTCAGACAGGCCGACGGCACCGCCGCCACCGGTTTTGTTGACGACGCCCATCGCTTCCGGGAGGTACTGTTTGGCGGCATCGGCAAAGGCCCGGGTCACCAGGTCAGTACCGCCACCGGCGGAATAGGGCACGATGACTTCAATCTGCTTGGAGGGATAGCTGGCGGCGCTGGCGATAGAACCCAGTAGCAGGGTGCTGGTGATGATTGCTTTGGCTAGGGTGCTTACAAGCTTGCGTGGTTTCATACTAACCTCTTGTTTTTATGGGGAGCCTGTATTGGCTTGGCGGCTGGCGGTCATGGCCGGCCGATGCGCCTTGCTCGGGTATTGTTCGTTAGCGAGATGTCACGGCGTAGTCGGGCAGGTGCTGCGCCCTGTGATGCGCCTTACTTGCGCTATGCCATCCTGGGCTTGACCGGGTGCCAGTGCTCGCTGATTTGAATAATAGTATTGTATGACTTATTAGGTCAACCATCTTGTAATAATTTGTAAGTATTTGTCTTTTGGGGGGGCTTTCAGTCTGAGTGTAACGGCTCGCGGCAGGGTATCGCACTCGTTGTGAGGCAGGCGAATGCAGCGGCATCGCTGCCGCTAGCTTGATCTCGGGCGTTGTTGTCTGTGTCGGGACGCAGTCGCGCCAGCTAACGGCTGTTAGTCCGGCCTGGGGCGGCGGAAGGGGGCTGGTGCAGGGGGCTTGGCTGGAGGGTGGCGACGCACCGTTGTGGAGCCAGTGATCGCCGGGTCGCCGAAGGCCGGGCATTGCCCATGCCTGCGGCCGGTTATTATGCGCCTGTGTCGATCAGATCGTACTGGTCGCGCAGGATGGCAATGATTTCCGCCTTGGGGTTCTGCGGCAGCTCAACGGGAGTGCCGGTGATTTTTTCGGCAATGGCACGATAGGTTTCGGAAACCTGCATCAGCACTTCCTGGGGCAGGGCATTGTCACGCGCCAGTGCCTGGCGCTCGGTCATGCGGTCCTTGTTGAGCAGGATATCAGGGTCCGGGAAGTGGTTGAGCAGCAGTTGGCGAAAGGCTTCCTTGGACTGCTCCACCACCTTGCCGGCGCGGTATTCGGGGCCGTCCCAAATGCGGGAGGAGTCGGGTGTGCCGACTTCATCCATGTAAATCAGCTTCTCGGTACCGCTGCTGTCAGTGACGTAGCCAAATTCGAATTTGGTATCAACAAAGACCTGATCCAGCTTGGCCAGTGACTTGCTGATCACCTCAAAGCCGTCCCGCAGCAGTTCTTCGTAGCGCTCGATATCCTCGGCGCGACGAAAGTTGAAGGCCTGATAGTTGTTGCGAATGTCGTTGCGGCTGATGTTCACATCATCGGCTTCCGGTACGCCCGGGATGCCCTGCAGAATCCCCTTGGTGGAGGGCGTGATCAGCAGTTCGGGCAGCGGCTGGTCCTTCTGCAGGCCATCGGGCAGTTCAATGCCGCAGAAGGTGCGCTCACCCTTGGCATAGGCACGCCACATCGAGCCGGTAATATACTGACGGCCGATCGCTTCAATCATTACCGGGCGGGCTTTCTGCACGATCCAGACAAAGGGGTGGGGGATATCCAGAATATGGCTGTCCGCCAGGCCCTGCTCGCGGAACAGCTTGAACCAGTGGTTGGAGATGGCGTTAAGCGCGGCGCCCTTGCCGGGTACGCCCTGCATGCCGCCTTCGCCGTGCCAGATGCAGTCGAAGGCGGAGATGCGGTCACTGATAACCATGATGGCCAAGGGGGCATCGGAGACAACGTCATAGCCCTTTTCTTCGATCAGGCGACGGCTGTCCGCTTCGGTCAGCCAGTACACGGAGCGGACTTTCCCGCTGTGTACCGGGCGATCGGTGCGAATCGGCAGATCATTGTTCACGGCCAATACGTGGTTGGCAAGACTCATGGCAAGCTGTCCTGTGTCGGAATGGATAGGGTTAATAGTTGCAGATACACAAGCACGTTACGAGCGAACTCAAGAGCGCGAATGTAGCAGATCTGCTCGGCACTGGCACCCTGTACGGTACCGCCACCTCGGCATTGAGCCTCGCCTGTGCAGTCTCGGAGCGCGACGCTGTCGCCGGGGGATACTCGGGGCAGTATCGCTGGCCCTATACGGCAAGGGTTATCGCCGTGGGTCGCAAGGCAGGGGTATACGAAAAACGTTGTGAGTGTCGCGGCTGGCAGGGCCTGCTTTTTACGGGCTGGATTTAGCTCAGTATTTGACAGAAAAAAGCAAAGCCTGGCATTTTGAACACAGGACGGACTCGTTACGGGCAGTGCTCCACGATCTTTTCCAGTGCCTTGTCGGTGCCTTTGTTCTTGTAGTCGTTGCGCCAGAATTTGCACTGGGGACTGTTGTACTGCTGCAGTCGCTGTTGTTCCAGCCTCTGTCGATACTGTTCACGATTGCGTTCAGTGGCCTGCTGGTGGGCCCGTTCAGTTGCCCGTTCAGAGGCCTGGGTGATCTGGTAGGCGGAGAAGGTGATAAAGCCAAACCAAAGCATCCAGGAAACGGCGCCTGCGGCCAGAATTCCAAGCATTATGTGCAGCCAAAGCCAGCGGTCTCTGTAATCGCCCATCCTTTCCTTTCCCTGTTGCCACGTTTGCAGTTTCTGACGGGGTAGCCGTTCAGGCTGTGCTTGGGTTCCCGTTCGCCGTGCCGTGCCCCGTACTCCAAGTCGTTTTCTGGTGGGGAGTGGCGCGGCTGAGTGGCTGATCCATTTCAGCGAGTGCCGGCAGCCGCTACTGTAGCAGCCTGCTGTGGGCGACAGCGACAAGAATAGGCGGCAATAGGGTGCTGTGTTCGTGCGTCCTGGCTGATGGGTGCCCGCGTACCGATTGGCGCGCTGCTTGCCGGGGCGTCGGCACTAGCAGGCCAGGTCCCGTAACACTACGGACGAAAGAACTCACACAGACGCAACTGTGCAAGATCATTGAGCAGGGACCCAAGGAACGACGATTAGCGAGTAAGGTGGCCGCGCAGTGGGCCGGAGATATCTCGGCGGACTTTGAGGAGCCTACTCACTGGAAGCGCGGTTTAAGGCATCTCGCTGTACATGTATCTGTGCGGCACGATCGATCTGCTCGGCCAGGCTCAGCATCTGTTTGTATTTCTCATCAGTTTCAGCCGCTTGGTCACGGTAGAACTCTTTGGCATAGCGGAAGAGTTGAGATGCCTTGTCGGTCGAGTACAGGCAATAGCCTTTGAGTTCGTTCAGGGCGTGCTCTATTTCGTGGAGTGCCCGGAAGTTGGTGCGAGGGTTGGGATTGGTCAGCAGGGTATATTTCAGCTCCATGGCGATAGAGCTGATATGTAAAGAGGGGTTCATGTTGGGCATTTCCGAATTTGAGCCGGGCGAAATTTACAACATGAACCGGGAGCATGCAAACCCTTCGTTAGTTGGTGGATCCTATGGGGATAAAGAAGACAGCAACGGGCCGTTGGCGTGTCGATTGCGGGCCAATCAAGGGAAGACGTTTTCGTAAGAAGTTCGATACCAAAGCAGAAGCCAAGCGCTTTGAAGCCGTTGTCCGGCTGAAGATGGCCAGGAACAATGACTGGTCACCGAGCGCTAAAGACCGTCGCAGGCTGCTGGAGCTGATAGAGCTTTGGTATGACTTGCACGGCCACTCCTTGCGGGATGGTGCACGGCGGCGTCGAATGCTTGATCGCTTGGCTAACCGCCTGCGCAATCCTGTAGGGGACACATTGATCCAGGGCTCTATGCCAAGGATCGCCGGCTGAGGTCGGAAGCGGGGATCTCTGATAAAACGCTGAACAATGGGCTGACCTATCTCCGGGCCGTGTTCAACGAGCTGGGTGCGTTGCAGCAGATCAGTTACCCGAACCCGTTGCAGACACTCAAGCCGGTCAAGTTGCAGGAACAGGAGCTCTCCTGGCTGACAACAGAGCAGATCAACGAGTTGCTAACAGCGATTCGGTCCCGAACGTCACCCCAGGCAAATCCGCACCTGGAACCGATAGTGCTTGTCTGCCTGGCAACAGGTGCTCGATGGTCCGAAGCTCAAGGATTAACGGCAAGTACCGTTCGAAACAACGCTGTCACGTTTACCAATACAAAGTCAGGGAAGGTGCGGACTATCCCGATTGCAGCAGAGCTGGCGGAGCGCTTGAAGGCGCATTGGACACTGTATGGACCCTTTACCAGCAGCATTGGGGCGTTCAGGCGGATACTGGCATGAACGACTATCGAGCTACCCAGTGGCCAGGCATCACACGTCCTACGCCACACCTTCGCATCACACTTCGTCATGGGTGGCGGGAACATACTGACGCTGCAGCGGATCTAGGGGCATTCATCGGTCAAGATGACCATGCGGTATGCGCACCTGGCGCCAGAGCATCTAAAGGACGCTATAGACCTGGGTCCGGTTCGCTTCGGTGACACCTTGAGGAAAAATTTCGGCCTAGAATAGAAAAAATCCTGTAAAAACAGGTCATTATCAACGGGCATTTGGTGGAGGTGGCGGGATTACTCGGATCTTCGACCCTCGCCCTTCGGGCCGTTGCCGCAAGCGGCACCGTTGTCTCCCGCACTGCGTCCGACTCGAACCCGCTACGCGGATTCTCAAGTCCACCACCTCTAACAAAGCTCCAACAAAAAAGGCCACCTTTCGGTGACCTTCGTTGTCGGTATTTGGTGGAGGTGGCGGGTTTCGAACCCGCGTCCGCCAATCCTCTGCCTTAAGATCTACATGCTTAGGCTTCTCGATTAGATTAACCCGTCGCGACCCGAGAGCCAGGGTGCTGTGGGCGAGCCTCTTTAGTTTTAACCGTTCAGCTTGAGACAAAGCATCCAGGCGATTCTGTCTCCAATGACACCGCAAAACCTCTGAGTTACAGACACCTTAGAGAGCGGCGCTAGCGGCCTTAAGCTGCTAGAGCGTAGTTATCGTCGTTAGCAACTATAACTGTGTAGTGACGGATTTACGAGATTCACTACAAACTCGACATGCACCCAAGGGTTCGTAATCAGCGTCGAAGCCAAGTCACCCCCGTAGATGCGGCCAGTATACGGTTTTTGTCGTGAGAGTGGTATCTTTTTGCGGGCCTGGCGGGGCGAGGACGTGAAAAAGTCGATCGGTACCGGCGCTTGTGAGCGCCGGCATGGAGGGGCAGGTCGATCAGCGGGTTGCCAGGGCGCGTTGTTTTTCGCGCTCGCCTTCGCGGTCTTTTTCTGCAGCACGCTTGTCATGCAGTTTCTTGCCCTTTACGAGGGCAATTTCGCATTTGACCCGGCCACCTTTCCAGTACATGGCAAGCGCCACGCAGGTGTGGCCCTTGGCCTGGGTTGCCACCAGCAGCTTGTCGATCTGGCGCCGGTGCAGCAGCAGCTTGCGGTCGCGCCGAGGGTCGGCAACCACATGGGTGCAGGCGCTGATCAGTGGAGTGAAGTGAGCGCCCACGAGCCATGCCTCATCGTTCTTGAGGATGACGTAGGAATCGACCAGTTGAGCGCGGCCGTCGCGCAGACTCTTGACTTCCCAACCGGTGAGGACGACACCTGCTTCGAATTTTTCTTCGATGCTGTATTCGTGTCGTGCCTTTTTGTTGAGGCAGATCGTCGAGCTGCTGTTCTTGGGTTTCTTGTTTGCCATGGTGGGCGATTATATCGATGCACTGTCAGGCTGGAAAGCTGCGCGTGCTGTTTCGCCATGGCTGGATGCAAAAAAACAGCCATTGCCTGGCAAAACGGTTGCCTGAGTCCGGCAAAATAGGAAGAATGCCTCGTTTTGCGTTGCGAAGCAGGATGGCCGACACGGGGTTGATGTGCGTCGCCGTATTCGCTGGCAGCGCTGAGTGATTGTTTTTAAAGAGGCAAGTATGCAGGAACGGCAGTCGATACATGGCACCTGGGCCAACCGCTGGATCTTTATTCTGGCAGCGACCGGCTCGGCCGTCGGTCTGGGCAACATTTGGAAGTTCCCCTATATCACGGGTGAAAACGGTGGCGGTGCTTTTGTACTGGTGTACCTGGTGTGCATTTTGCTCGTCGGTGTACCCATCATGATGGGCGAGGCTCTGATCGGTCGCCGGGCACGCTGTAACCCCGTGAACGCATTGAAGGTCACGGCAAGCGAGTCGGGGCTTTCGACCGGTTGGCAGGCGGTTGGCTGGATGGCTGCGCTGGCGGGATTTCTTATATTCAGTTTTTACTCGGTTGTGGCCGGCTGGGTGCTGAACTATATCGCCGGCATGGTCCAGGGTGACTATATCGATATGGGGCGGGATCAGGCGGCAGCCCAGTTCGACTTGCTGTTGGCGGATCCAAAGCTGATGCTGGTGTGGCACTCAGTGTTCGTGGTGCTGGTGATGCTGGTGGTCGTTGGCGGAGTCAACAAGGGACTGGAGCGCGCCACCCGTATCATGATGCCGGCGCTGTTCGCGCTGCTGGCGCTGTTGCTGGGGTACTCCTTTACGACCGGGCATTTTGGCGAAGGCCTGGCGTTTCTGTTTCATTTTGCCCCTGAGGATCTGACCTGGGACAGCGTGCTGGTGGCCCTGGGTCATTCGTTCTTTACGCTGTCTCTGGGTATGGGGGCCATTCTGGCGTACGGCTCCTATATGCCCAAAAACGCATCGATTGGCGGCACCGTCATGACGATCGCCTTCCTTGATACGCTGGTTGCCCTGGCGGCGGGTATGGCGATCTTTCCGATTGTTTTCGCCAACGAGCTGGATCCGGGCGCGGGCCCAGGGCTGATGTTTATCACGTTGCCGGTGGCTTTTGGGCAGATGCCCGGCGGTCAGCTGTTTGGCTTCCTGTTCTTTCTGCTGGTGGGCGTCGCGGCCTGGACGTCGGCTATTTCGCTGATGGAGCCGGCGACGGCCTGGCTGGTCGAGCGACTCAAGCTGAAACGTCTGCCGGCCTGTTTGATTCTGGGTGCTGCGGGCTGGGCCATGGGGGTTGCGAGCCTGGGGTCGTTCAACATCCTTGCGGACTTCAAGTTGCTGGGCATGACGACCTTTGACTTCCTGGATTTTGTGACGGCCAATATCATGCTGCCGCTGGGCGGGCTCTTTCTGTCGATCTATGTGGGCTGGTTTATGCAGCGCTCGGCAATCATGGATGAGCTGGCCATGAAAAATAAACTGCACTTCCAGTTGTGGTACTGCGTACTGCGGTTCGTAGCGCCGGTTGCCGTGGCGATCATTTTCGCGCTAAATCTGTATCAGAAACTGGCATAAGGACTTTTATCCGATGACCCGTGTCGAGCGCAGTGCGCTGGTGTTGCATACCGCCGAGCAAATGTTTGACCTGATCAACGATGTTGATGCCTACCCGCAGTTTTTGCCCTGGTGTGCGTCCACCGAGTTGATCCGGTCCGAAGAAACCGAGCTGGTGGCGACGCTGCATTTGGCCAAGGCAGGGCTTAAATACAGCTTTACCACTCGCAATCGGCTCGAGCGCCCGGGGAAAATGATCATCGAGCTGGTAGAGGGGCCTTTTGCATCGCTCAGTGGTGTCTGGACCTTCACGCCGCTTGGCGATGAAGCCTGCAAGGTGCACCTTGACCTGAGTTTCGATTTCGAAGGCAAGTTGACCGGTATGGCCATGTCCAGGGTATTTAGCCAGGTGGCGACGACCCTGGTGGATGCATTCGTGACCCGGGCGGACAAGGTCTACGGTTAAACAATAAAGGACCTAATGCAGATGATTACAGTCGAGGTTGCTTTTGCGCTGCCGCAGGAGCAGAAAATCATATCGTTGCAGGTCGAGCAGGACTGTACGGCGCATGATGCGGTGATCAAGTCTGGCATCGTGACGCTGTTTCCGCAGATCGACCCTGATAATGCCCCCATGGGTGTATTCGGTAAAGCGATCCGAGATCCCAAAGAGTATGTGATGCGCGAGGGCGATCGGATAGAGATCTATCGGCCGCTGATCGCTGACCCCAAGGAGGCGCGCGCCAAGCGGGCAGCCAAGATGAAAGCGCAAAAAGCTGCCGGGCAGGACTAGCCTTTGGGCGGGATGCTGTAAATCGGGAGGCGGGGCAGCAGCGGGTGCGCTGCCCTGAACAGGCTGTTACTGCGCGGCGACCGGGCGGTAGTCACCACTGATGCGGCTGAGCTGGTCACCGTCGAAATACAGCGAGACACCTTCCTGTGTGCGGGCTTCGCCGCCGAGTTTCATGCTGTAGATATAGTCCCAGCGATCGGGACTGAAGGTGTCGGTAATCAGCGGGGTACCCATCACGAAACGGACCTGGTTGCGGGTCATGCCGGGCTTGAGCTGATTGACCATTTCCTGGGTAACGACGTTGCCCTGGGGGATATCAATCTTGTGTACGCCGGGGAACTCGGCACAGCCGGTGATCAAAATGCTGGCGGTGATGCCGATAAGAACCTTCCGTATCTGCATTAAACTTCCACTATGGTGCATAAACAAAGATAATGGAGTCTAACATTCCAAATCGCGAACAGCATAGAGAAAGATTATGGCGCTTGAAAATCAGGAACTGCGCAAGGCAGGACTGAAAGTCACCCTGCCCAGGGTCAAGATTTACCAGATTCTGGAGCGTGCCGGTGAGGGAGACCACTTTAGCGCCGAAGACATCTATAAGTTGTTGATCGAACAGGGAGAAGATGTCGGCTTGGCAACGGTTTACCGGGTGCTGACGCAGTTCGAAACCGCAGGTTTGGTGTCGCGGCATCACTTCGAAGGCGGGCATTCGGTGTTCGAACTGGCCAGTGAGCAGCAGCACGACCATGTGGTCTGTGTGCGCTGTGGCAGAGTGCGGGAGTTTTCCGATCCCGAGCTGGTGCGGCGCCAGAATGCGATTGCTGACGAGCTGGGCTTTCGCCTGACGGATCGCACCTTGTACCTGTATGGCTTGTGCAAGGACGGTTGCGATAAGCGCTAACGACCTTTTGCAAGGTGCAGGTACCCAAGAAAGCCGGTGAAAGCCGGCTTTCCTGCGTTTGCGGGGCTGCCTGGCCGGCGGCGGAGTTATCCGAAACCCAGCATTTCCCGGGCGTGGGCGACGGAGCGCTCGGTGATGTCGATACCCCCGAGCATGCGGGCCACTTCCTGCACGCGATCGCTCTTATCCAGGTTGCGGATGCGGGTGTGGGTGTGAACATCGCCGGCAATCTTGCTGACGAACAGGTGCTGGTGCCCCTGCGAGGCAACCTGTGGCTGGTGCGTTACGCAGAGTATCTGGGCGCGTTCGCCGAGTTCGCGCAGCATGCGGCCCACGACCTCGGCAATGGCACCGCCGATGCCGACATCGACTTCATCGAAGATCAGCGTAGGTGTGGCGGAAGTCTGGGCCGTGATGACCTGAATCGCCAGGCTGATGCGGGATAGTTCGCCGCCCGATGCCACCTTGCCGAGCGGGCGCGCCGGCTGGCCGCGGTTGGCACTGATAAGGAACTCGACTTCTTCCAGTCCGTGGGGGCCCTGGCGTTCGTCTGGCAGCGGACTCAGGCTCACTTCGAAGCGAGCGTCGTTCATGCCCAGCTCATGCAGCTGGGCATCTACCGCCTTGCTGAGCTGGCGCGCGGCCTTTTGCCGGCCTCGGCTCAGGCGTGCGGCCGCCTTGCTGTAGGATTCCCGTGCAGCAGCAACGGCCTGGGCGAGCAGGTCGAGTTCATCATCGGAGCGGCACAGGGAGTCGAGTTCCTGTTTCAGGCCGGCATGGAAGTTCACGAGGTCTTCGGGCTTGACGCGGTGCTTGCGGGCGATGTCGTAAATGGTCGTGAGGCGCTCCTCGACTTCCTGCTGGCGCTGCGGGTTGACCTCGACCCGGTCCAGGTAATGGCGGATTTCCTGGCTGGCTTCCTCAATCTGTATCTGGGCACTGCCAAGCATTTCGCTGGCCTGCTGCAAGGCAGGGGACTGCACATCCAGCGAATGCAGCAGCTGTTCACAGTGTGCCAGCAGGCTGAGGCAGTTGGCCTGTTCGGCGTCGGCGGTCAGTTCCAGTAGCTGGTGTCCGGTGTGCAGGATGTCGTCGGCGCTGTTGAGCGTTTTCTGTTCCTCTTCCAGTGCGCTGAGCTCGCCGTCCCGCAGGCCAAGCTGGTCCAGTTCTTCGGTCTGGTAGCTCAGCAGCTGGACGCGGGCCGCCTGCTCGGCGCTCTGTTCGGTCAGGCTGCTCAGTTCCTGGTCCAGCCGGCGCCAGCGCTGGAAAGAGTCCCGTACCTGTTCGGCCTGCTTGCTCTGGCCGGCATGCTCATCCAGCAGGGTGCGGTGGTAGTCGCGCTTGAGCAGGCGCTGGTGCTCGTGCTGGCCGTGGATATCCACCAGATGATCCGCCAGGGTGCGGATGGCCGTTACCGGGCAGGGCTGGCCATTGATATAGGAGCGGGAGCGCCCTTCGCGGGTGATCACCCGGCGCAGGATGCAGTCGCCGTCCTGGTCAAGATCCTGTTGCTGCAGCCAGGCGGTGGCATCGGGCAGGCCGCTGATATTGAAGCTGGCGACGATTTCGGCGCGTTCGGCGCCGGTACGTACGACGCCGGTTTCGGCGCGATCACCCAGGGCCAGGGCCAGGGCGTCGAGCATGATGGACTTGCCGGCACCGGTCTCGCCGCTGATAACGGTCATGCCGGCGGCAAGTTCGAGGTCCAGGCTTTCGACAATGGCAAAGTTGCGGATCGTCAGCTGACTGAGCATGGTGGCTTTATACCTGTGTTTTCATACAGTGTTTTTACTGTATAGGTCATTTCCATTGCTGTTGCAATCACCGCAGCATCTGGCTGCAATTTTTTTCGGTGGCAGCGGTTGAATCAGCGGTGAATAACCCCATATACAGCAGCAGTAATGTTTTCAAACATCTTGGCATTGAGGTGGGTAGCAGGAATGGCAGAGCAAGAGAAAAATCCGGCGGAAGAAATCCTGGAGTCGCCGGTCGCCGATGAGCAGGTGGTCGATGCCGCGGCAGAGGCAGCAGATGCTGCAGAGCTGCCCGACGCCCAGACACTGGCCCAGGAACTCGAAACTGTCACCTCGGAAATGGACGAGTTGCGTGATCAGCTGTTGCGCACTCAGGCCGACTTCATGAATGTACGTCGTCGTGCCGAGCAGGATGTGGAGAAGGCACACAAGTTTGGCGTCGAGAAGTTCGCCAATGAAATGTTGCCGGTCGTCGACAGCCTGGAACGCGCCGTCGAGGCTTTCGACAAGGAAGACGCTGCCACGCAGGCGATTCGCGAAGGTGTCGAGCTGACGCTGGGCATGCTGGTATCGGGTCTGGGCAAGTTCAAGGTCGAGCCGGTTGAGCCGCAGGGCGCAACCTTCGACCCTGCGCTGCACCAGGCCATGTCGCTGGTGGACGCGCCGGATACAGCGCCCAACACCGTGGTCGCCGTCGTCCAGAAAGGCTACACCCTCAACGGGCGCCTGTTGCGCCCGGCGATGGTCATGGTTTCGAAAAGTTAAGCAAAGACTTTAGGGTCTGGCGCTTGAAACGGCGACATCCGGCCCTATATAGAACTGCAAGCAAGTTAATCGGATTTCGTGCCTGTCGAGACAGGCACTGCAGAACTGGAGCAAATACGCATGGGTAAAATTATTGGTATCGACCTGGGAACCACCAACTCCTGTGTGGCAATCCTGGATGGCGACAAGACTCGCGTGCTGGAAAATGCCGAAGGCGACCGCACCACGCCGTCCATCGTCGCCTACAGCGAAGATGGCGAGATTCTGGTAGGGCAGCCGGCCAAGCGCCAGGCCGTCACCAACCCGGCCAATACCCTGTTTGCCATCAAGCGCCTGATCGGCCGTCGCTTTAAAGACGATGTGGTACAGAAAGACATCAAGATGGTGCCTTACTCCATCGTTGAAGCCGACAACGGCGACGCCTGGGTTGCGGTCAAGGGCAAGAAGATGGCTGCGCCCCAGGTCTCTGCCGAAATCCTGAAGAAAATGAAGAAGACTGCCGAAGACTACCTGGGTGAGGCGGTGACTGAAGCCGTTATCACCGTACCGGCCTACTTCAACGACGCTCAGCGTCAGGCGACCAAGGATGCCGGCCGCATTGCGGGCCTGGACGTCAAGCGCATCATCAACGAACCGACCGCTGCGGCTCTGGCCTACGGTCTGGACAAGGGCAAGGGTGACCGCACCATCGCCGTTTATGACCTGGGTGGTGGTACCTTCGACGTTTCCATCATTGAAATTGCTGATGTCGATGGCGAGCACCAGTTCGAAGTACTGGCCACCAACGGTGATACCTTCCTTGGCGGTGAAGATTTCGACCTCAAGCTGATCAACTACCTGGCGGACGAGTTCAAGAAAGAGTCCGGCATCGATCTGCACAACGATCCGCTGGCGCTGCAGCGTCTGAAGGAAGCGGCCGAGAAGGCCAAGGTTGAGCTGTCTTCTGCCCAGCAGACCGACGTCAACCTGCCGTACATCACGGCTGATGCCACCGGTCCGAAGCACCTTAACGTCAAGGTCACGCGTTCCAAGCTGGAATCCCTGGTGGAAGAACTGGTCAAGCGTACGCTGGATCCGTGCCGCCTGGCGCTGAAAGATGCCGACCTGAGCGCCTCCGCCATCGATGAAATCATCCTGGTCGGCGGTCAGACCCGCATGCCGATGGTGCAGAAGTCCGTTGCCGAGTTCTTTGGCAAGGAACCGCGCAAGGACGTGAACCCCGATGAGGCCGTCGCCATCGGTGCTGCGATCCAGGGCGCCGTTCTGTCCGGTGATGTGAAGGACGTACTGCTGCTGGACGTCACTCCGCTGACCCTGGGTATCGAAACCATGGGTGGGGTCGCGACCGGGCTGATCGAGAAGAACACCACTATCCCGACCAAGAAGTCCCAGGTGTTCTCCACCGCCGACGACAACCAGAACGCCGTGACCATTCACGTGGTTCAGGGTGAGCGCAAGCAGGCGAGCCAGAACAAGTCGCTGGGCCGCTTCGACCTGGCAGACATCCCGATGGCGCCGCGCGGCGTGCCGCAGATCGAAGTGACCTTCGACCTCGACGCCAACGGTATCCTCAACGTGTCCGCCAAGGACAAGGCTACCGGCAAGCAGCAGTCCATCGTCATCAAGTCTTCCTCCGGCCTGTCGGATGACGAAATCGATCAGATGGTGGCGGATGCCGAGTCCCACGCCGATGAAGACCGCAAGTTCGAAGAGCTGGCCCAGGCCCGCAACCAGGGCGATGCCATGGTTCACTCGGCGCGCAAGACGCTGACCGAAGCCGGTGACAAGGCAACTGCTGAAGAAAAAGAGCAGATCGAAAAAGCCATTTCCGAGCTGGAAGAAGCCCTCAAGGGTGACAGCAAGGACGAGATCGAAGCCAAGGTCGCTACCCTGACCGAAGCGATCTCCGGTGTGGCACAGAAGATGTATGCCGATGCCGCAGCAGAGGCGCAGGGTGAGCAGGCAGGTGAAGAAGCGACGGGCAAGCCCGGCGATGACGCTGTCGATGCAGAGTTTGAAGAGGTCAAAGACGACAAGAAGTAAGTCGTTGAACTGCTTTGAGATACTCTGAAATGTGGCAGCGCGGGCAATAGCCCGCGTTGTCGTGTCCGGCTCCCGGTGGAGCCAACCGCTGCAACATGACAGACCCGCTTATGTCCAAACGAGATTATTACGAAGTGTTGGGCGTGTCTCGCGACACGGCCGACCGCGATATCAAGAAAGCCTACCGGCGCATGGCGATGAAGTTTCACCCGGACCGTAACCCGGGCGACGCCGAATCTGAAGACAAGTTCAAGGAGGTCAACGAGGCCTACGAAGTTCTGTCCGATGCGCAGAAGAAAGCCGCCTACGACCAGTATGGCCATGCCGGTGTCGAGCAGGGTGCCGGAGGCCAGGGTGGTTTTGACGGCGGCTTCTCCGATATTTTCGGCGATGTCTTCGGCGATATTTTCGGGGGCGGCGGCGGTGGCCGTCGTCGCAGTTCGGTTCAGCGCGGCGCGGATTTGCGTTACAACCTGGACCTGAGCCTTGAAGATGCCGTGCGTGGCGTTGAAAAGTCCATTCGTGTACCCACCCTCGTTGGCTGTGAACCCTGTAACGGTTCCGGCGCCAAGCCAGGCACCAGCGCCAAGGTGTGCGGTACCTGTGGCGGTAATGGCCAGGTGCGCATGCAGCAGGGCTTTTTCTCTGTGCAGCAAACCTGCCCGACGTGCCGTGGTGAAGGCAAGGTCATTTCCGAGCCCTGTGGCAGCTGCCGTGGCCAGGGTCGCGTAGAAGAGGTCAAAACGCTGTCGGTGAAGATTCCGCCGGGCGTGGATACCGGTGATCGTATTCGCCTCTCGGGCGAGGGCGAGGCGGGCAGCCATGGCGGCCCGGCAGGGGACCTGTATGTACAGGTCAACGTGCGTCAGCACCCGATCTTCGAGCGGGACGGGCGCGATCTATACTGCGAGATACCGATCAGCTTCGTCGATGCGGCGCTGGGCGGGGAGCTCGAAGTACCGACCCTGAATGGCCGCGTCAAGCTGCGGGTTCCGGCGGAAACGCAAACCGGCAAGCTGTTCCGACTGCGCGGCAAGGGGGTAACCCCGGTGCGTGGCGGCCCGGTGGGTGATCTGCTGGTGCGTGTGGTGCTGGAAACGCCGGTAAGCCTCACCAGCCGTCAGAAAGAGTTGCTGCAGGATTTCCAGAAGGAAACCGAAGGTGGCAAGAAGCACAGCCCGAAAAAAAATTCGTTCTTCGATTCTGTGAAGCAGTTCTTCGAAGATATGACCTGATCAGACCGGGTGCCTGATGGGCGCCCGTGTCGCGTATCCAAGGGGGAGCTATGAACTCTGTCGCCATAGAACCCGCCGCGCTCTGGGCCCGGCTTCAGCAGGAAGCCAGGCTTGAGATCGAGCGTGAGCCCTTTCTGGCAAGTTTCTACCATGCCGCCATTATCAGTCACAGGGACCTGGCCTCGGCGCTGTCGTTCCTGCTGGCGTCCAAGCTTGCCGACGAGGTGATGTCGGCGGTCTCGCTGCGGGAAATGATCGAGCAGGCCTACGCCGAAGATCCGAGCATTATCCATTGCGCCTGCCTTGATCTCATGGCCGTGAAAACCCGGGACCCCGCTGTCGACAGCCTCTGCACCGTGCTGCTGTACCTCAAGGGCTTTTCCGCGCTGCAAACCCACCGCGTGTCGCACAACCTCTGGAAGCAGGGGCGCCGCGCCCTGGCACTTTACTTCCAGAGTCGCGTCAGTTCGGTGATGCAGGTGGATATTCACCCGGCGGCACGCATCGGCCACGGCGTCATGTTCGACCATGCCACCGGTATCGTTATCGGTGAAACCAGCGTGGTTGAAAACGATGTCTCGATCCTGCAGAACGTGACCCTCGGCGGAACCGGCAAGGACAGTGGCGATCGCCATCCCAAGATTCGCGAAGGCGTGCTGATTGCGGCCGGTGCCAAGATCTTCGGCAATATCGAAGTCGGTGCGGGCGCGAAAGTCGGCGGTGGCAGTGTGGTGCTGGACAATGTTCCACCCCATACCACGGTGGTCGGTGTGCCGGCCCGGGTGGTGGGTCACCCTGGCTGTGACAAGCCGGCGCTGGACATGAACCAGTCTTTTCCCAAGGACAGCGCCTGAGGCGCGGTGCCTCAATCACTCTTTTTCGACGATGGATTCTGTAAGCATGATTCGAGTAGCAGTAACCGGTGCGGCCGGTCGCATGGGCAAGACCAATATCGAGGCGCTGCAGCTGGCCGAAGGCGTCGAGCTGAGCGCCGCCATTGTTGAGCCCAACAGCTCGCTGCTGGGTGCGGATGCCGGTGAGCTGGCCGGTGTCGGCCGCCTGGGCGTTACACTGGTGGGTGATATCAACGATGTGCTGGATGATTTTGACGTCCTGATCGATTTCACCACGCCGTCTTCCACCATGGATAACGTCGCGCTGTGCGCCCGCCATGGCAAGAAAATCGTGATCGGTACCACCGGCCTGAATGATGAGCAGAAAGCGGAGCTGGAGGTGCGTGCCACCCAGATCGCCATTCTGTTCGCACCCAACATGAGCGTGGGGGTGAACGTCTGCTTCAAGGTTCTCGACCTGGTGGCGCGTACCCTGGGTGATGACTACGACATCGAAGTCATCGAGACCCATCACCGCCACAAGGTGGATGCACCGTCTGGCACGGCGCTGCGCCTGGGCGAAGTGGTGGCCGATGCCCTGGGGCGGGATTTGAAGGAGTGTGCCGTCTATGGTCGAGAGGGTCAGACCGGTGCGCGCTCACGCACGGAAATCGGTTTTGAAACCATTCGCGCCGGCGATGTGGTGGGGGATCATACGGTGCTGTTCGCCACTGAGGGCGAACGTATCGAAATCACCCACAAGGCCAGCAGCCGCATGACGTTTGCCAAGGGTGCGGTGCGTGCCGCCCAGTGGCTGGGCCAGCGCGAAACGGGCCTGTTCGACATGCAGGACATGCTGGGTCTGCGCTAGATTGCTGGCGCACAGTTGAGCCTGTCTTGAGTTGATATGAAAGGGGAGCCGGCGGGCTCCCCTTTCTGGTTTGTCGGGCACAGTGTTCAGCCTGGCAGAATAGGGCATTCATTGGGGGTAAGCATGTACAAACTTTGCTTTTACGTACCGGAGGAGAATCTGCAGAGCGTGAAGCAGGCGCTGTTTGATGCAGGCGTTGGCCGCATCGGTGATTACGACAGCTGCTGCTGGCAGACCCTTGGCAGAGGGCAGTTCCGGCCGCTGGCGGGCAGCGATCCGCATATCGGCAGCCAGGGGGAGCTCGAACAACTGAGTGAGTGGAAGGTGGAAATGGTGTGTGACGACAGCCTGATTCGCCTTGCGGTAGCCACCCTGAAGCTGGCGCATCCGTACGAGGAAGTGGCGTTTGATGTCTGGCGTCTTGAGTCTTTCGACGATTAGCATCGAGCCAGCGGATTCTTTTGGCAACTTGTTGATCCGGATCAAGAAAACGGCGAGTAGCGTTCGACAGCCTGGCCGATACCCGCTACAACAGGGCTGCATTTTGCAGTCGTCTGCCCACGAATGCCGGCGCGGCTGTTCCCGCGCCTGGTCGGGATCTGTTTCCGGCCGCTGTGACGGCTAGGTCCCCGCGTTACCCTATCCAACTATTGCTGGCTCATACATGCACTTTCGTACCGACGCTACAGCGCTGCCCCGTTATCTGATTGTGGGCATGATCGGCACGGTATTGCTCCTGTTGCTGGTGATTCTGAGCTACCTGACGGGCAGCAGTTATGTGGATCGACGTGACGCCCTTGACGTGCAAGCGGTGCAGGTTCGAGGGTTGCTGGAGCAACGCCTGGTACGGGAGGCGGACAGTGTCGAGCACTATGCCGGTTTCCTGCTGGGGCGGGCAGAGTCGGTACTGCGAGATGAAACGCGGGAGCGGGTTGACCAGGCGTATGCGGTTGCCGAGGCGATTTACTTGCGTGAGCGGGGGCGCCGCTCGGCGCAGGAGATACAGGCGCTGATTGGCGAAGCGCTGCGTAATCTGCGCTTTTTCAGTGGCCGGGGCTATATCTTTATCGATGATCTGGCCGGTAATGCCGTGCTGGCGCCGCAGAATCCTGAGCGCGAAGGCAAGAATCTGCTGCAGTCGCCGCTGGCGCAAGAGCGTATTGCCATGCGGGGGCTGCTCGATGCGGTGCGAAATCCCGCCGGTGCGGGCTACTTTCGCTATCGCTGGGAGGTGCCAGGCAGCGGCGGTGCGGCGTCGGACAAGATCACCTATGTGCGTCGCTTCGACGCCTTTGACTGGATCATCGGCACCGGGGATTACGTGGCCCGGATGCAGCGCGACTTGCAGGGAAAACTGCTGCAGCGCACCCGGGCTATCCGCTTTAATGACAACGGTTTTATCGCGGTACTCGATCGCCAGGGGCGCATCCTGGACGATGGCCGCCCTGCTGACCCCGAGGTAGGCGTGGATGCCGGGGCGCTGCAGCAGAAGGTGCTGTCGGTGCTGCCCGGGCTCAATGTTGCGGGCCTGTATGTAACGGTCCCCGCCGTGCATCCGGTGAGCGGACAGGCTGAGTCGGTGCTCGGGCTGGTCCGCCCGCTGCCGCTAACGAACTGGGTCCAGGTGGCCCTGTTGTACCCCTCGGATGCGAATTCACTGCTGCAGGAGCAGCGAAATGATCTCAGTGACGCAATGGCGCTGAACGCATCCAGAATCCTGACCTCCGTGGTAGTGGCTGCGGCGGTGGCCTTGCTGGTGGCGCTGTTCTACGCCCGCTGGATCAAGGCGCTGTTTGTGCGTTATCAGCAGGGTATCGATCAGCGGGAATTGCAGCTGACCCGCAATGCCCAGGCACTGCAGCTGGCGGCACGGGTGTTCGAATCCTCCCGCGAGGGCATTATTGTTTCGGATGCGGACAATCGCATTCGGGCGGTGAACGGTGCCTACTGCGAGATCACGGGCTACAGCGCCGAGGATGCGCTGGGTCGCAATCCATCCTTTATGTCGTCGGGACGCCACGACGAGGACTTCTATCGCAGGCTCTGGTGCGACCTGGCGCAGCAGGGTCGCTGGCAGGGTGAGGTGTGGAACCGGCGCAAGAATGGCGAGGTCTATCCCGAGTGGCTGTCCATTCATGTACATCGCAATGCTGACGATCAGATTGAAAACTATATCGCCACCTTCCGGGATATTTCCGAGCGCAAGCGGGTGCAGGAGCGTCTGAGCTACCTGGCCAGTTACGATACGCTGACCGACCTGCCCAATCAGCGCCTGTTTGAGGCGCAGGTCGGACAGGCCATGGCGCAGTCGGAGCTTGTTCCCGGCAGGGTGCTGGCTGTATTGCTCGTCGATCTGGATCGCTTTCGCAATATCAACGACTCCCTCGGACACGACATCGGCGACCGGGTTCTGCAAAGTATTGCCGCCAGACTGGCCGCATTGATACCGCAGGATGGCATGTTGAGTCGCCAGGGCGGGGATGAGTTCGCACTGTTGCTGCCGGACGAGGCCTCGTTGCAGCGGGTCGCGGCGCTTGTGCAGGCACTGCTGCAGCAGATAGCCAGGCCGGTAACGCAGTCGGAGCAGGAACTGGTCGTGACGCCCAGTATCGGGGTGGCGGTCTATCCGCAGGATGGCAGCGACTATTCGACCCTGTTGCGCAACGCCGATGCCGCGCTGAGTTTTGCCAAGGCCCAGGGGCGAAACCAGTACCAGTTTTTCATGCCGGCGCTGAATCGCCGTGTATCCAAGCGTCTGCAGTTGGAGAATGCGCTGCGCCAGGCGCTGGTTCGCAATGAGTTTCGGCTGGTTTACCAGCCGCAGTACTATCTTGAGCGCGGTCTGTTATCGGGCTCGGAAGCGCTGCTGCGCTGGCATTCCGCGTTGCTGGGCCCGGTGGGGCCGGCGGACTTTATTCCTCTGGCCGAGGAGACGGGCCTGATGGGTCCAATCGGTGACTGGGTGCTGCAGCATGCCTGTGAGCAGGGCGCGCAGTGGCTCGCCCAGGGTATTGCGATGCCGGTGGCGGTGAACGTATCTGCCTGCCAGTTTCTGCCGGACCTGCCCGCCAAGGTGGCTGCTGCCCTGAATGTGTCAGGTTTCGAAGCGCGCCTGCTAGTGATTGAGGTGACCGAGAGTGCGCTGATGCAGGATATTGGGCGGACGGCCCAGCTGTTGCGACAGCTCAAGGCGCTGGGGGTCGAGGTGGCGCTGGATGACTTTGGTACCGGGCATTCGAGCCTGGCATACCTGAAGCGCTTTGCGCTGGACAAGCTGAAGATCGATCGCTCCTTTATCAGTGGTCTGCCGGAGGACGCCGACGACACCGCCATCATCAAGGCCATGCTGGATATGGCGCGGCACCTGGGCTTGAAGGTGGTGGCCGAGGGCATTGAGACGGTGCAGCAGCAGGACTACCTGGCATCCCTGGGGTGCGAGGCGGGGCAGGGATATCTGTATGCCAAACCGCTGGCCGCGCGGCAGATGACGGCGCGACTGGCTGCCGCTGCGATGTACGAGCGTGTGCCGGCGTAACCGCGTAAAAAGGTCTGAGCTGCTCAGGGCTGGGCCTGCTCCATCTTCTGGCGGTAGATCTCGTCGCTCTCGTACAGACGTTCGCGGATCATGTCATCGCTTTCGCGCAGTTTCTGGTTAATTTTCTGCTTGTACTGCAGCGTCTGTTCGGTCTGAAGAGATACGGCCGTATCGCAGCTTTTCATGCTCACCACGCCGATGGCAATGATTGCCAGCACCATCATCAGTCTAAGCATCGTTCCCGGCCTCTGCTGTGGTCTCAGGTTTAATACTAGACCCCGGGTCGCTCCGCTGTTGTCGGCTTTCAGGTGCCGTTTGCCCGCAAAAAGCCGTGAATGCCGGTGAGTACGATCTGGGAGGCCATGGCGGCCAGGATCAGGCCGGTGACCTTGCTGAGTATATTGAGTCCGGTACGCCCCAAAAGGCGCTCCAGGGCGCCGGCAACATGTAGCAGGCCCAGCAGGCAGCCGAGCGCCAGCATCATGCCGGCAATGCCCAGTACCAAGGCCAGCCCCTGCAATTCGGCGCCGTACACCAGGATCGCACCGATGGTGGCCGGCCCGACGATGGTAGGGATGGCCAGGGGAACCACGGCAATATCATCGCGCTGTTCATCGGGAACGTCGGCGTTGACGCGCACGCCGTCGCGCACCAGGCTGACAGCGGACAGGAACAGCAGTATGCCAGCGCCGATGCGGAAAGAGTCCAGGGTGATGCCCAGCGCATCAAACATGGGGCTGCCAAAGAAGAACAGCAGCAGGCAGATGCAGAAGGCGGCGAAGACGGCGCGATTGGCAATGGAGCGGCGCTCGATGCGGCTGTCATTGCGGGTCAGGGACAGGAACATCGAGACAACGAAAAAAGGTGCAAAGAGGAACAGGAACTTGATCCAGGTGGTAACCAGCAGGCTCATCGGGGCAGGGCTCAGAAGGAATGGTGAAGTCGCGCATCTTAGCATGCCGTAGGGATATACCCGTATGGTCGCGGAGGTTGCGGTATTAGTATTATTGATACAGTCGCAGAATTATTGACTTTCATTCGCTGCCCGTCGCGCTACTCTACCGCGATTTTATCGCGGCCCTGCTTTGGGTCGCGCTGCAGGATATTTCCGCCATGTCTTCCCGTGTCGCTCCAATTCTTTGCCTTACGCTGGCCATGCTGTTGTGGGCCAGTGCCTTTATTGCCCTTAAGCTGGCGTTTCGCCACTACGATCCCATGGTGGTGCTGGCCGGGCGCATGCTGGTGGCGTCATGCTGTTTTATCTGGGTGTTGCGCAGGTTCGGGCCCGTGGATTACCGTGCCGGGGACTGGAAGCTGATTGGCCTGCTCATGCTGGCCGAACCCTGTCTGTATTTCCTGTTTGAGGCCAGCGCGCTGCAATACACCAGCGCAGCCCAGGCAGGCATGATCACGGCGCTGCTGCCGTTGCTGGTGGCCGTGGGAGCCTGGTTTTTCCTGCGTGAACGCCTGCGGTTGCAGGCCTGGCTGGGGTTTGCACTGGCGGTGGCTGGGGCACTGTGGCTGAGTTTTACCGCGCCGGTGTCGCAGATCGCGCCCAATCCCTTGCTGGGTAACTTCCTCGAGTTTTGCGCCATGCTGTGCGCGATGCTCTATACCCTGTGCCTCAAGCGACTGTCGTCGCGTTATTCGCCCTGGCTGCTGACAGCGCTGCAGTCTTTCTGTGGCACGCTGTTTTTTGTGCCTTTGCTGGCAGTGCCCACTGTCGAGTTGCCAGCGGTCTGGGTCTGGCAGGCGGTGCTGGCCATTCTGTATCTGGGCCTGGTGGTGAACATTTTTGCCTATGGACTGTTTAATCTCGGTGTGTCACTGATTCCGGCGAGCCAGGCTTCGGCCTACATCAACCTGATTCCGGTGTTTACCGTTATTCTGGCGTACGTGCTTCTGCGCGAAACCCTGAGCCTGCAGCAGTTGGGTGCCGCGGCACTGATTGTTGGCGGGGTGGTGTTGAGTCAATGGCCAGGGCCCAGGCCTGCGACGCAGATGGTCGTGGGCTAGGCGGCACAGGCCAGAAGGGGCGGCACCGGCGGGCGGTGCCGCGGCGATTTACTCGATCTCGATCAGAACTTCACCCGGAGTGATCCGGTCGCCCTTGGCGACATGCACGGCCTTGATGTGGCCGGCAATCGGCGCCTGTATCTCTGTCTCCATCTTCATGGCTTCGGTTACCAGTATGGCCTGGCCCGCACTGACGGTATCTCCCACAGCGACCAGGACATCAACGATGTTGCCCGGCATGGCGGTAGTGACATGGCCCGGGCTGCTGGCCTTGGCGCGGCTACTGGTTGCACCGGCGACATACAGGTTCAGTGGTTCGAACACCACTTCCTCGGGCATGCCGTCCATAGTCATGAAGATATGGCGCTTGCCTGATTCCAGGGTGCCAACACCGGTAACGGCGATTTCGTAGGTCTCGCCGTGCAGGTCGATCTTGAACTCGGTGGGTACACCTTCATCCACGCTGCGTGTCGTGCTTTCGATACCCTGCAGTACTTCGGGTTGCAGGGTGCCGTCGCGGCGTTCGGTGAGGAACTGCCGGCCAATATCCTGGAACATCGCGAAGGTGAGCACATCCTCCGGGCTTTTGGCCAGGTCGCCGATTTCCTTTTCCAGTCGTGTCATTTCGGGTGGCAGCAGATCGGCCGGTCGGCCTTCATTGACCTCGCCATTGCCGATGGCCTGTTTTTGCAGCTGTTTGTCGACCTCCGCCGGCGGCTGGCCGTAGCCGCCTGCCAGGTAGCGCTTCACTTCGTTGGTAATGGTGTTGTAGCGCTTGCCGGACAGCACGTTCAGCACCGCCTGGGTGCCAACGATCTGGGAGGTGGGCGTGACCAGCGGCGGGAAACCGAGGTCTTCGCGCACGCGGGGGATTTCGGCGAAGACGTCCTTTATCCGCCCCAGGGCGTTCTGCTCCTTGAGCTGGTTGGCGAGGTTCGACATCATGCCGCCCGGCACCTGATTGATCTGCACGCCGACATCCTCGCGGGTGAACTCGCTCTCGAACTGGTGGTATTTCTTGCGCACTGCACGAAAGTAGTCGGAGATCTCCTGCAACAGCTCCAGGTCCAGGCCGGTATCCCAGGGCGAGTCGCGCAACGCCGCCACCTGGGATTCGGTGGCCGGGTGGCTGGTGCCGCCGGCAAAGGCCGAGAGGGCGGTGTCGATGTGTTCGGCACCGGCTTCGATGGCCTTGAGCTGGCACTGGGCAGCGATGCCCGCGGTGTTGTGAGAATGGATAAAGATCGGCAGTTTGACGGCCTTGCGCAGCGCCTTCACCAGCTCGAAGGTGGCATAGGGTGTGAGCAGACCGGCCATGTCCTTCAGCGCGATGGAGTCAGCTCCCATCTTCTGCAGTGCCTTGGCTTGCTTGACGAAGAGCTTGGTGGTGTGGACCGGGCTGGTGGTGTAGCAGATGGTGCCCTGGGCATGCTTGCCGGCTTTCTTCACCGCCTTGATGGCTGTTTCCAGGTTGCGCAGGTCGTTCAGGGCGTCAAAGACGCGAAAGACATCAATGCCATTGGCCGCGGCGCGCTCGACAAAGGCCTCGACCACATCATCGGCGTAGTGGCGGTAGCCCAGCAGGTTCTGGCCGCGCAGCAGCATCTGCAGGCGCGTATTGGGCAGGGCTGCCCTGAGCTGGCGCAGGCGCTCCCAGGGATCTTCCTTTAGAAAGCGCACGCAGGCATCAAAGGTGGCGCCGCCCCAGACCTCCAGCGACCAGTAGCCCACCTGGTCCAGCTTGTCGCAGATGGGCAGCATGTCTTCGGTGCGCATGCGGGTCGCAATCAGGGACTGGTGGGCGTCGCGCAGAATAACGTCGGTTACATTCACTTTGCTCATTTTCATTCCTCCGGGCGCTGCCTGGTTGATGGTTCAGGCACGGCCCGCAATGCTGATTCTTGTATCCCGAACGGCCTTGTCGCCGTCGCATGTCTGGCCTTCAGAGCCCGGCATGGGCGGCAATGGCCGCGGCGATGGCCAGCGCAATTTCGCTGGGGTGGCGTTTTTCCGAGTAGTTCAGCAGCTCCGGATGCTCGGGGACAAAGCTGGTATTGAACTGGCCGCTGCGAAAGTCGGCGCTTTTGAGAATTTCCTGGTAGTAGGGCGCGGTGGTGCGTACACCCTGCAGGCGCATGTCGGCCAGGGCGCGGGCACCGCGATCCAGGGCGTCTTCCCAGTTCAGTGCCCAGACCACCAGTTTCAGGCACATGGAGTCAAAATAGGGCGGTATCGTGTAGCCGGTATAGATGGCCGTATCGGTGCGTACGCCGGGGCCCCCGGGGGCGTAGTAACGGGTGATCTTGCCAAAGCTTGGCAGGAAGTTGTTTTTGGGGTCTTCCGCATTAATACGAAACTGCAACGCGTAACCACGGTGCTGGATATCCTGCTGGCGGTATTGCAGCGGCAGGCCCGCGGCGATGCGAATCTGCTCACGTACGATATCGATCCCGGTGATCTGCTCGGTAATGGTGTGCTCGACCTGTACCCGTGTATTCATTTCCATGAAGTACACTTCGTTATTCGACAGCAGAAACTCCACGGTGCCGGCATTTTCATAATTCACCGCCCGGGCGGCGCGCACCGCCAGTTCGCCCACATAGGCGCGCTGTTCCGGCGTCAGTTGCGGGCTGGGTGCGATCTCGATCAGCTTCTGGTTGCGCCGCTGGATGGAGCAGTCACGCTCGAACAGGTGGATGGCCTCGCCCTGGCTGTCCGCAAGGATCTGGACTTCGATGTGCTTGGGATCGACGATGCACTTCTCGAGGAAAACATCGGCCGACCCAAAGGCCTTGGTGGCCTCTGAGATCACGCGGGGGTATTGGGAACGCAGCTCTTCCGACGTGTCGCAGCGTCGAATGCCGCGGCCACCACCACCGGAAGTGGCCTTGAGCATGACCGGATAACCGATCTGCTCGGCGACGCTGAGCGCCTGTTTGAGGTCGCTGAGGTTGCCGTCGGAGCCGGGCGTGACAGGAATGCCGGCGCGGATCATGCTGCTGCGCGCAGCGGTCTTGTCGCCCATGCGGGAAATGACGTCACTGCTGGGGCCGACAAAGGCAATGCCACGTTCGCTGCAGATGCGGGCGAACTCTGCGTTTTCAGACAGGAATCCGTAGCCCGGGTGAATGGCGTCACAGCCGGTTTCAACGGCCAGACTAACAATGCGGCGCGGGTCCAGGTAGCCCGCCAGCGGGTCTGCGCCGGCGAAGTGGGCCTCGTCGGCGCGCTTGACGTGCAGCGCATAGCGGTCGGGCTCGGTGTAGATGGCAACCGAGCGGATACCCATTTCGGCGCAGGCCCGTACAATCCGAACGGCAATCTCGCCGCGGTTGGCGATCAACAGCTTTTTGAACATTGAGTTTCTCCGTCAACGGGAACGCACAGGCGACGATGAAAGTGGTGCGTCAGTGACCGCTTTTAAGGTAGTACAGGGCTAATCCTATTTAAAAATTGATATTTTTTTGTTTTAGTATAAATTTTGCCTTATATATAGTCTGGAAGTCACCCTTGCGGGTTCGCTTCCTGTGGAATTGTTGAGATACAAGTATGGCTTACTCGCTGCCGCAGCTGCTTAACAGGCTGTCATTTCGCCAACTGCAGGTATTCGCTGCGGTCTATCGCCTGAAAGGGTATAGCCGTGCTGCCGCTGAGCTTGGGCTGACACAGCCGGCCATCAGTGCCCAGATACGCCAGCTCGAACAGGCGCTGGGGCAGCCGCTGTTCGACTATGTCGGTAAAAAGCTCTATACCACCGCGGCGGGTGACCAGCTGGCCAGCAGTGTGCGGCAGATTTTTGGCGAACTGGAACAGCTGCAGATGCAGCTGTCGGAGCTGGAGGGCACGGTATCAGGCACCCTGAGCCTGGCAGCGGTCAGTACGACTCAGTATGTGGTGCCACATCTGCTGTCGGGCTTTCTGAAGAAGTACCCCAAGGTTGAGGTCAGGATGAAGGTGGTCAACCGTGCCCAGGCCATTGAGCGGCTGGCGGAAAACCATGATGACCTGGTGATCATGGGGATGGTGCCCGAAGACCGTTCGCTGACCTTTATGCCCTTCCTGGACAACGAGCTGATTGCGCTGGTGCCGGCGGGTCACCCGCTGGGCAAGAAAAAGTCAGTGCCACTGGCAACCTTTCTGTCGCAGCCGCTACTGCTGCGCGAGCAGGGCTCGGGCACGCGCCGGGCACTGGAGTCTTTTTGCTCCGAGCATCGGCTGCCGCTGAGTGGCTATATGGAGCTCGGGTCCAACGCCGCCATCAAGCATGGCGTTCTGGCGGGGCTGGGGGTGGCGGTGATGCCGCGCCTGAGTGTGCAGCTGGAGCTGGATAACGGCTTGCTGCAGCAGGCGCAGGTGACCGGTTTTCCGTTGCGTCGTTCCTGGTGCACCGTGTATCCGCGCAGCAAGCACCTGACGCCGGTGGCGGAGGCCTTTTTGGCCTATGTGCGTGACAACCTGGCGCAGATCAAAACCCAGTTTGAGAATCTCTACGGCCCGCGCTGAGCCGGTGTGCGCTGCCTAGCAGGCCATGTATTTTCCCCGGGGGGTGTCCAGGTCTATATGCCGTAACGGAAAGCGGTTGCGGCGGCGGTCTTCAAAATAGAGCCGCAGTGCATTGTGGATGGTCTGGAATGCCAGGTCTTCCCAGGGGATTTCATCCTCGGCGAAAAGCTCGACTTCCAGCGACTCCTCTCCCGGCCCGAATTCCGGTGTTTTCAGCTGTGCCAGATAGAGCATCTGTACCTGGTTGGCGTGCAGAATTGCCGTAACGGTGTACAGCTCGCCAACCTCCACCTCGGCACGGGCTTCCTCAAGCGTTTCGCGGGCCGCGGCCTGCTCGGTGGACTCGCCGTTCTCCATGAAGCCGGCCGGCAGTGTCCAGTAGCCAATGCGCGGCGCGATCGCCCGCTTGCACAGCAGCACGCGATCTCCCAGGACCGGCAGGCAGCCGGCGATAATGCGGGGGTTCTGGTAGTGTATGGTGCCGCAGCGATCACAGACATGACGCGGGCGATTGTCTCCCGCGGGGATGGTCTGGCTGACGCTGTGCCCGCAATGGCTGCAATAGTTCAAGGCATGTCCTCTTGTGAATCTCCCCATTCTAATGGCATGTCTTTGCCGGCGCCAAGGAAGATGCGCCCGGTGGCGGTTTTGCATTCATCTTTGGGCCCGCGGCGCGGTATCATGTTGCTACTATTCGCTGAAGAATAACGTCATGCTTGAGTTGCTTCGCCGCCGTCTGGCGGATTACCGGCCGCGCCGCCTGCTGTCCGAGCGCCCCAATGCCAGCGTACTGATCGCCCTGACCGACAGCGCCGAGCCGGAGGTCATACTGACGCGCCGTGCCTCCCATTTGTCGACTCACCGTGGCGAGGTCGCCTTCCCCGGTGGCAAGCAGGATGATACCGATCCGGATTTGCTGTATACCGCCTTGCGCGAGGCGCAGGAGGAAGTTGGTCTGGAGCCCGCTCTGGTGGATGTGCTGGGCCCGCTGGGGCAGGTTATGTCCAAGCACCAGCTGCAGGTGACGCCCTGGGTCGGCATTGTGCCGCAGGATGTGGTGCTGACGCCGAGCCCGGCGGAGCTGGAAAGCCTGTTCCGGGTGCCCCTGAGTTTCTTTATGGAAGACCGGCGTCAGCGTACCGATATCGTGCGTTTTCGCGGCATGACGCACTATGTACCGGCTTATGAATACCAGGGCTACGTTATCTGGGGGTTGACCGCCTACATGCTGGTGGAACTGCTGAATGTGGGGTTTGATGCCGGCATTCCGATGAAACCCCGGCCGGAGCACGAGCCTGGTGGTTATTGACGCTATTTCTGTTTGCTGGAGTGATATGGACAAGGTCGAGAAAGAACGTCCGCTACGCAGCCCCTGTGTGGGGGCTTGCTGCCCGGGTGAGCATAACCTGTGTACTGGTTGCCTGCGCAATGCGATGGAAATCGCGGAATGGGGGGTGCTGGACAATGACGAGAAACGTGCGGTGTTTGCGTTGATCCGACGGCGCGAAAAGGGCGAAATCTGTTAGGGGGCTGAATATGAACGTAATGATCGATCTGTGTGTGGTGCCACTGGGTGTTGGCGTTTCGGTCTCGCCCCATGTCGCTGCCTGCCAGCGGGTTTTTCAGGATGCAGGCCTGAGTCACCAGATGCATGCCTATGGCACCAACGTGGAAGGCGAATGGGAAGCGGTGTTCGCTGCGGTAAGGCGTTGCCACGAAGTGCTGCACGAGATGGGCGCGCCCCGGGTGTCCACGTCCATGCGGGTCGGAACCCGTACGGACCGTGAGCAGACCATGGCCGACAAGATCAGCAGCGTGGAGCAAAAATTGGCGCCGGCGCAGTAGTCTGGCTTGGCGCCCGTGGAGCATCAGGCGGCGTCTTCGTCGCTCAGCATATCTGTCTGGTAGCGCATTACCCGTGCCGTCTTGATCAGGTTGTCGCTGATCTGCAGGGTTTCAAAGCGGTAGTTGTTTAGTTCCAGGCAGATATTGGCATCGGGGATGGATTCCAGGTTTTCGGTGATCAGGCCGTTAAGGGTTTTGGGTCCGTCGGTGGGCAGGTCCCAGCCCAGGCTCTTGTTGATCTCGCGAATATAGGCGGTACCTTCAATAAAGAAACTGCCGTCTTCCTGGGGGTGAATTTCCTGGTTGCTTGCCTTGTTCTGCGCCGACAGCTCGCCAACGATTTCCTCCAGAATGTCTTCCAGCGTGACGATGCCCTGAATGTCACCATATTCATCCACCACCAGACCTATGCGGCGGCTTTCGTTCTGAAAGTTGAGCAGCTGGGTGTGCAGCGGGGTGCTTTCGGGAACGAAGTAGGCCTCGCGTACCACTTGCAATATGGATGCCTTGGTAACCTGTCCCTGCTGAATCAGCTGGGCCAGGTTGCGCATGTGCAGTGTACCGACCGCCTTGTTGATATCACCGTGGTAGACGGGCAGGCGCGTATGGCTGGTGTGGGACAGCTGATACAGCAGCTGATCCAGATCATGGTCCAGGTCAATGCCTTCGACTTCGTTGCGCGGAATCATGATGTCGCTGACGGTAACGTCGTTCAGCTCCAGTACGCCGAGCAGCATCGACTGGTTGGTCTGGGGCAGCAGGGCGCCGGCCTCGTGTACCAGGGTGCGCAACTCTTCGGTGCTGAGCAGATGGTTGTTGCCTTCGCCGACCTTGACGCCAAACAGGCGCAGCAGGCTGTTGGTGATGCTGTTGACGATCCAGACCAGCGGGTAGGTCAGCTTCAGCAGCGGCAGCAGCACATAGGATGCAGGGAAGGCGATGCGCTCGGGGAACATGGCGGCAACGGTCTTGGGGGACACTTCGGCAAAGATAAGAATGATCAGCGTCAGGCCCGCCGTGGCGATGGCGATACCGGCATCGCCCCACAGGCGCACGGCAATCACCGTGGCGATAGCAGAGGCCAGAATGTTGACGAAGTTGTTGCCGATGAGGATCACGCCAATCAGTCGGTCGGGCCTTTCCAGCAAGCGGCTGGCCTTGCGCGCGCCGCGGTGCTTGTTTTTCACCAGATGCCGTAATCTGTAGCGGTTAAGCGACATCATGCCGGTTTCAGAGCTGGAGAAAAAAGCCGAACAAAAGATGAGGAAGATGAGAATCCCGATGAGGGTGCTTATCGATGCGTCTTCCAAGACGGGTGAACCTTAGGCTTGCGAATAGGGCGTCCATTGTCTGGCCCGCCGGGGGGGCTGTCAAGGGAGCGGTCGAGGGAGCTGAGCGGGATTCTGCCCGGCTAGCCGGGCAGGAAGAATTCAATCACCAGTTTGGAGCCAAAAAATGCCAGCATCAGGGCGATAAAGCCGCCGATGGTCCAGCGTATTGCCCGCAAGCTGCGCCAGCCCAGCAGGCTGTGTCCGGCCAGCAGAATGGCATAGACAAACCAGGCCAGGATCGACAGCGTGGTCTTGTGAATCAGGTGCTGGGCGAAGAAGTCCTCGACGAACAGGAAGCCGCTGATCAGGGAGGCAGACAGCAGGGTGATGCCGGTCCAGAGCATTTCAAACAGCAGGCGCTCCATGGTCTGCAGTGGCGGCAGGCTGGCGACCAGGCCGCGGGTGTGGTGCTGCTTGAGCGCCGTGTTCTGGCACCACAGCAGCAAGGCCTGCAGTGTCGCCAGGGTGAAAATGCTGTATGCGAGAATGGACAGCAGTATGTGGGCGATCAGGCCGGGGCTGTAGGTGCGGTGCAGGCTGGTGTCCGGGTCCAGGGAGGCGGTGAGCAGGCTGACGATGGCCAGCGGGAAAACGCCGATAAAAAGATTGTCGATATGCTGGCGGGTGCTGCTTAACAGTACCAGAGCTGCCAGCAGCCAGCTGATCTGGCAGCCGACGCTGAAAAAGCCCAGGTTGAGCCCCGTGTCCTGGTGCACGACCAGGTACGCCGTTACCGCATGCAGGCTGACGCCGCACAGTCCCAGGCTGCGGATCAGGTTGCGTGCCGGTCGCTTCTGACCCTGCAGTACCCGCCACTGCAACAGGGTCGCAGCCAGGTAGAACAGCACGGCAACAAGTATCGACGTTGGCAGCATCCGGGACCTCCATGGAAAGGCGCTAAGTGTGTCACAAAAAAGGGGGGTGTGAAATATGAGGTGCCGCCCTTCAGGGGCCTGCTGTATAATGCGCATCCTTTGCAAGTTCAAGGCGTCTCCCTCGCCGCTTCAGGGGTCTGATTTGGCCCGGCCGGTGGAGAAAAACAGAGGCAGGATATGTTTGAGAATCTGACAGATCGGCTCACGAAAACGCTCAAGGCCGTAACCGGGCAGGCGAAACTCACCGAAGACAACATCAAGGGTACGCTGCGCGAAGTGCGCATGGCCCTGCTTGAGGCGGACGTCGCGCTGCCGGTGGTCAAGGAATTCGTTAACAGCGTCAAGGACAGGGCTGTCGGCCAGGAAGTCAGCAAAAGCCTGACGCCGGGGCAGGTGTTCGTCAAGATCGTCCAGGAAGAGCTGGTCAAGATCATGGGCGAGGCCAACGAAAAGCTCAACCTGGCGGCTCAGCCGCCGGCCATCGTGCTGATGGCGGGCCTGCAGGGTGCGGGCAAGACGACGTCCGTGGCCAAGTTGGCACGGACCCTGCGCGAACGCGACAAGAAGAAAGTGCTGGTTGTGTCGGCGGACGTGTATCGCCCTGCGGCGATCAGGCAGCTGGAGATGCTGGCACAGGAAGTTGCAGTCGACTTCTTCCCGTCCAGTGCGGACCAGGATCCGGTGCAGATTGCCCGTGACGCCATTGCGCACGCCAGGATCCAGCATCACGACGTGGTGCTGGTGGATACGGCAGGCCGTCTGCACATCGACAGTGACATGATGGACGAAATCAAGCGCCTGCACAGCGCCATAAACCCGGTGGAAACCCTGTTCGTGGTCGATGCCATGACGGGGCAGGATGCGGCGGCGACGGCCAAGGCGTTCAGTGATGTATTGCCGCTGACCGGTGTGATTCTGACCAAGACCGACGGTGACGCCCGTGGTGGCGCGGCGCTGTCGGTGCGCTACATCACCGGCAAACCGATCAAGTTTATCGGTGTGGGCGAAAAGGTCGATGCACTCGAAGCCTTTCACCCCGACCGTGTGGCCTCGCGCATCCTGGGTATGGGCGATGTTCTGTCCCTGATCGAGGAAGCCGAGCGCAAGATCGACAAGGACAAGGCCGAAAAGTTTGCCCAGAAGATCAAGAAGGGCAAGGGTTTTGACCTGGAGGATTTCCGCCAGCAGCTCCAGCAAATGAAAAGCATGGGCGGCATGGCCGGCATGCTCGACAAGCTGCCGGGCATGGGGCAGATGGGCCAGATGGGGCAGGTCGCCGACGCCGCCAAGGCGGAAAAGGGCATGCACCAGATGGAGTCCATCATCAACTCCATGACGCCGGGCGAGCGTCGCAACCCCGATATTATCTCGGGTTCGCGCAAGCGCCGTATTGCACTGGGGTCAGGTACGCAGATTCAGGATGTTAACCGCCTGCTCAAGCAGCACAAGCAGATGGCCAAGATGATGAAGAAATTTTCCACCAAGGGTGGCATGGCCAAGATGATGCGCGGCATGAAAGGCATGTTGCCGCCGGGCATGGGCGGTGGTGGCGGTTTCCCGCGCATGTGATGCTTGCGGGCGTTGCTTAATATTTATCCAGAAAGTGCTTTTGTCAGGGCGGGGTTTGACGTAAAATCTCGGCCCTGATTTTGTAGGCCCGGTAGCTGCATGGGGTTTGTCCCGGTGTGGCCCGGATTTGAAACCGCGGGCGATCCCAAAACCCGCGCAAATAAAGGGACCATGCACATGGTAACAATTCGTCTGTCTCGTGGCGGCGCCAAAAAGCGTCCGTTTTATCACCTTACCGTCGCCGATTCTCGCAATGCGCGTGATGGTCGCTTTATTGAGCGCGTTGGTTTCTTCAACCCGGTTGCACGCGGTCAGGAAGAAAGCCTGCGCGTCGACCTGGAGCGTGTTCAGTACTGGCAGGACAAGGGCGCGAGCCTGTCCGAGCGTGTTGCTCAGCTGATCAAAGAAGCAAAGAAAGCAGCTAAGTAACGCAGGGTTGGGCCGGGTCGAAGGATGGAAGACACAAGTTCTCTAATTACGCTGGGCAAGATCACCACTCTGTACGGCGTCAAAGGTTGGGTAAAGGTTCATTCCAGTACCGAACCGATGGAAAACATCCTGAACTATGCCCCCTGGCAGCTGAAAATCAACGGCGAGACAAAGTTCGTCGAGGTTGAAAGCGGTCGGGTTCATGGCAAAGGCCTGGTAGCCAAGCTGGCTGGAGTAGATGACCGGGATGTAGCGCGGCTGTATTGCGGCGCTGAAATTCTGGTTGAACGCAGCCGTCTTCCTGAACTGGATGACGGCGAGTACTACTGGAGTCAGCTCGAAGACCTGCTGGTATATGCCGAGTCCGGCCAGTTGCTGGGCAAGGTAGAGCATCTGATTGCGACGGGTTCCAACGATGTGTTGATCGTGCGGGGCACCGAAGAGAGCATCGATCGCCGTGAGCGATTGATTCCCTACTTGCCGGATCAGGTGGTCAAGGAAATTGATTTGGTTAAGGGTAGCATTCGGGTCGACTGGGATCCGGAGTTCTAGGCGGTGTGGTTTGGTGTGGTCACCCTCTTTCCCGAGATGTTTGAGGCCGTAACGGCTTACGGGGTCACGGGACGGGCGGTACGCAATGGGCTGATCGATGTCCGGTGCTGGAATCCCAGGGACTTTACCCTGGACAAGCACCGCACGGTTGATGATCGCCCCTACGGTGGCGGTCCTGGCATGTTGATGAAGGTGCAGCCATTGCGGGATGCGATAGCAGCGGCGCGCGGTGCTGCTGGCGAGGGTGCGACGGTTATTTACCTGTCGCCCCAGGGGCGTCGGCTGGATCATGCCGGTGCACGAGAGCTGGCGGCGCGGCAGAAATTGATTTTGGTGGCGGGGCGCTACGAAGGTATCGACGAGCGCCTGCTGGAAACCGAAATTGATGAGGAGTGGTCACTGGGGGATTTTGTTCTCAGTGGCGGCGAATTGCCGGGCATGACGCTGATCGACGCAGTTTCCAGGCTGGTACCCGGAGTATTGGGCCACCAGGATTCGGCAGCCGAGGACTCCTTTAGCGAGGGGTTGCTGGACTGCCCGCACTACACCCGGCCGGAACAGTTTGACGGAATGCAAGTACCCGAGGTGCTGCTGGGCGGCAATCACGAGGAAATCAGGCGCTGGCGCCTGAAACAGCAACTGGGCCGAACCTGGACAAGGCGCCCGGACCTGCTGAAAAACCTCGAGCTGGATCGCGAGCAGCAGACGTTGTTAAACGAATACATCCGTGAGACCCAGAGGTCCGACGGTTGAATACTCACTCTAGGAGCGAGCGATGAGCGGCAAAATCTCTATCATTCAGCAGATCGAAGCTGAGCAGATGGGTAAACAGGTACCTGAATTCGGCCCCGGTGATACCGTTGTCGTACAGGTTAAAGTGACTGAAGGCACGCGTACGCGTCTGCAGGCGTTCGAAGGCGTTGTGATTGGCAAGCGTAACCGCGGCCTGAACTCTGCCTTCACCGTACGTAAAATCTCCCACGGCGTGGGCGTTGAGCGTACTTTCCAGACCTTCAGCCCGACTGTTGACAGCATTGGTGTCAAGCGTCGCGGTGACGTGCGCCAGGCCAAGCTGTACTACCTGCGCGAGCGCAGCGGCAAGTCTGCACGTATCAAGGAAAAATTGGGCTGAGCTTCAGCTCACTTCAATCTCTAAAAGGGCGGCCTTCGGGCCGCCCTTTTTGCGTTTGGGGCTAAAGCGGGGCTGGCGTTGGCCTGTTCGCGATTTGTCGCTATGATGCCTACTATTAAAATCTCTGTAAGCCGGTACTGACAGACTACAAAGGAGCTGCAGTTATGCGGAAGTTGTTTAAGTTGCTGGGATTTTTGCTGGTGCCGGCGCTGGTTGCCGGAGGTGCCTACGGTTATTACTGGTATCAGGTAAAAAGCTCCGCGGATCGCATGGTGGAAGCGGCTGCGCCCTACGCAAAAATCACTTACGCCCGTGTTATTGCCGGGCTCGACGGAGGAGCCGGCATCGGTGGTGTGCAGGTTACTCCGCTGGGCAGCAAGGACGCCGTGCTAATCGACTCGGTGCTGTTTCAGGCGCCGGATCCGCTGTTTTATCTCGATGCCGAGAAAACCCTGCGTGAGGGTGACTGGCCCGAGCATATGGCGCTATCGATCACGGGCCTGAACATGGCGCTCGATGCGGACTATCTGGCGCAGTGGGAGGCGATGGGGCAGTCCTTCGCCGTGCCGCAGGAAGGTACCGGTTTCGAGGCGCTCGCCTGCGGTGATGTGGAGCGCTTCGATCTGGCAACGACCCGAGCCATGAAGTACCAGCGCCTGAATATGGACATGCTGGTGGCGATGGACTTTATGCCCAAGGCCCAGTCGTTGCGCCTGCGCTCCGATGTCAGTGTTGCGGATATGGCGCAAACCAGCTTTTATATCGACCTGTCCGTGGCCAGTAATGTGCTTTCCGTCGGTTCACTACTGCAGGCGCAGCCGTCCCTGGAGCGTGTCACGCTGGATTACAGTGATCTGGGCTACAACACCAGACGTAACCGTTTTTGTGCGCAGCGTGGCGGCTACGCGCTGGATGAATACCCGCAGCGTCACAGTGAAATGGTGCAGGTCGAATTGCAGCAGCTCGGCTGGTCCGTGCCTGAGCTCCTGGTCAAGGCTTACGCCGATCTGCAGCGTCCGCAGGCGGTTTTGCAGGTGGCTGCCGAGCCGCCACCGGGATTCGGTGCCCAGTCCATGGCGACGATCTCGTCCCCCGAGCAACTGCTGGACCTGCTGAATCTGCGGGTCTCCGTCAATGGTGTCAATCAGGATCTGGGCAGCATCAACTGGTCGTTGGATACGGGCAGCGCGGTTGCTGCCGAGGGTGGTGCCGGGGATTTGCCTGCCAGCCTGATGCAGCCCGAAGTCCTGGCTGAAGGTGCGGTTGAGAAGCGCTCGGAACCGGTTGATCTGGTGGTAGAGCTGGAGCGGCCAAAGCCTGAGCCGGAGCAGGCAGTCACGATTATCGATCCCGATGTTGTACAGGTGATGCCGGGGATCGTGGTCAAGGCCAGGGCGGCGGAAAAGACCTACAAGCCTACGGCTTTGCAGCAGCTGCATGGCTATGCCGGGCAGAAGGTCAAGCTGCGTACCTATTTCGGGCGCCGCATAGAGGGCACTCTGGTGCGGGTGGCCGATGGCAATCTGGAAGTAGAGCAGCGACTGGACCGTGGAGTGGCAGTCTTCCCGATTGCTACTGACAAGGTGGCAGAGCTGTCTGTCTGGCGTTAAACCGGCGGTGCTGGGTACAGAGGGCGACCGCCGTTTGCGGCGGCGCTCGCCGGATGCCGCCGATCAGCGAGATATTGAGCGTTATATCGACGCCATCTGGCTTGAGAAGGGCCTCAGCGCCAACACCCTGGCGTCCTACCGGCGTGACCTCAGTCTTTATGCCTGCTGGCTCAATGATCAGGGTGCGGTCTTGCTGGGCGCGGACCGTGCGCTGCTGCGCCGCCATCTTGACTGGCGGCTCGAAGCCCGCCTCAGGGCCAGTTCCACGGCGCGCCTGTTATCCTGTCTGCGCGGCTTTTACCGCTACTGGATTCGCGAGGATCGGTTGACGGAAGATCCGACGCTGCAGATTGACAGCCCGCGCCGGGTTCGGCCGTTGCCCAAGACCCTGACCGAAGCGGATGTGGAGCAGCTGCTGGCGGCCCCGCCGCTGGACGATGCGCTTGGACTGCGGGATCGCGCCATGCTCGAGGTGCTCTATGCAACCGGGTTGCGTGTGTCGGAGCTGGTGGGGCTGTCCTGCGGGCAGGTCAACCTGCGTCAAGGGCTGGTGCAGGTTGTTGGCAAGGGCAACAAGGAGCGGCTTGTGCCACTGGGCGACGAGGCCGTGCACTGGCTCCAGCGTTACCTGGCGCAGGGGCGAGGAGAGCTGGTGGCGGCGGGCTCCGATGTCCTGTTTCCCAGTCGGCGTGGTCAGCAGATGACGCGCCAGACTTTCTGGCATCGCATCAAACTGCATGCCCTGGCATGCGGGATTGACAAGCCGCTGTCGCCCCATGTGCTGCGCCACGCCTTTGCGACCCACCTGGTGAATCATGGCGCGGATCTGCGCGTGGTGCAGATGCTGTTGGGTCACAGTGATCTTTCAACCACGCAAATTTATACTCAGGTTGCGCAGCATCGGCTGCAGTCTGTGCACCGCCAGCACCATCCGCGGGGCTAGCAGGGAACTTTTTCACGCCTGTCTCATCTGAGAAGGTCTATAAACATCGACTGATATTGAGGGTTTTATGCATAAATCACTCCTGAGTGCCCTTCTGGTGCTGGGCTTTAGTGGGGCGCTGCAAGCCGCTGAAGCTGATACCGGGGTCACCGAGGTTATTACCCGGCAGTTGATGAAGGTTGATGCGCGCATTCCCGTCGAGTCCGTTAGCAAGGCCCAGATGCCCGGCATGTATGAGGTCGTCCTGGGGACAGGTGAAGTCCTCTATGCAGACAGGGACGGCGAGTACTTCATGCTCGGCCAGCTCTACAAGCTCAGTGACGACAAGGGCTTTGTCAATTTGACCGAAGAACGCCTGAATACGCAGCGGGTGGCGCTGATGAGCGCTGTGGCGGAAAAAGACCTTATTTCATTCAAGCCCGAAGGCGAGGTCAAGGCCACGATCGCGGTATTCACCGATGTTGACTGTCCTTATTGCCGCAAGCTGCACGACGAGGTTCCCAAGCTCAATGCCATGGGTATCCAGGTGGATTACCTGGCGTTCCCGCGCGGTGGCGAGCGCACAGCTGCTTTTACCAAGATGCAGTCCGTCTGGTGTTCGGAGCCGGATCAGCGGGCCGAAAACCTGACCCGGGTCAAGGGTGGCGAATCCGTTGAGGCGCTGGTGTGCGAATCGCCGGTTATGGATCAGTTTGCCCTGGGGCAGAAAGTCGGTGTGACCGGTACGCCTGCGCTGGTATTCGAAGACGGCAGCCTGGTGCCGGGTTACATGCCGGCGGCCCGTCTGGCACAGATGCTGGGCGTGACACAGTAAAAAATCCCCGCAGGTGGCGCGATGCTTTCGCGTCACCTGCCGCTCCATCCCTCTCTCTGCATGGCTATCCGGTAAATTCATCCGCGATCTTCTGCCTGTCCCTATCCAAGTCGGGTCCAACACCCGTTATAATACCCACCCATTTTTACCGCGGATGATGGAAAGTCATCCGGATCGACTCAACAGCGAGTGAGGTATTGATTTGAAACCGGTTAAAGTTGGTATCTGCGGTCTTGGTACCGTAGGCAGCGGCACTTTCAATGTGCTCAAGCGAAATGAAGACGAAATCAGTCGTCGTGCAGGCCGTCATATTGTGGTTGCTCAGGTGGGCGCGCGCCGCGAAAACCCGAATGCTGATACCACGGGTATTGACATGACCAGCGACATTTTCGCGGTTGCGACCAATCCGGAAATTGACATCGTGGTTGAGCTGATCGGTGGCTATGACGTGGCCCGCAAGCTGGTGCTGACGGCCATCGAGAACGGCAAGCATGTGGTCACCGCCAACAAGGCGCTGATCGCCGTACACGGTAACGAGATTTTCGAAGCGGCCCAGAAGAACAATGTCATCGTGGCGTTTGAAGCCGCTGTCGCCGGCGGTATTCCGATCATCAAGGCGATCCGGGAAGGTCTTGCCGGTAACCAGATCAACTGGCTGGCGGGTATCATTAACGGTACCGGCAACTTCATCATGACCGAGATGCGCGAGAAGGGCCGTGACTTTGCCGATGTACTGGCCGAGGCCCAGGCGCTCGGCTACGCCGAAGCGGATCCGACTTTCGATGTTGAAGGCATTGATGCGGCTCACAAGCTGACCATCCTGGCCTCCATCGCCTTCGGTATCCCGCTGCAGTTTGACAAGGCCTACACCGAGGGAATCAGTGCCATTACCCAGGATGACGTGACCTACGCCGATGAGCTGGGCTACCGCATCAAGCACCTGGGTATCAGCCGTCGTACAGCGGATGGCATCGAGCTGCGCGTACACCCGACACTGATTCCCAAGCCGCTGCTGCTGGCCAATGTTGAAGGCGTCATGAATGCGGTCATGGTCGACGGCGATGCGGTCGGCCAGACGCTGTACTACGGTGCCGGCGCCGGTGCCGAACCGACAGCGTCTGCCGTGGTCGCCGATGTGATCGATGTGGTGCGCATGCTGGTATCCGAGCAGGGGCATCGTGTGCCGCACCTGGCCTTCCAGCCGAGCGCGCTGTCCGACCTGCCGGTACTGCCGGTGGAAGAAATCGAATCCGCGTACTACCTGCGCATTCACGCCATCGAACGTCCTGGCGTGCTGGCGCACATTACCAAGATCTTTGGTGACAACGGCATCAACATCGAAGCCATCATCCAGAAAGAAACCACCGCCGATCAGGTGCCGGTGATCATCCTGACCCAGCGGGTGAAGGAACGGGTGATGAACGACGCCCTGGCCCAGGTCGAGGCGCTGGACGATATCCTCGGCAAGGTCACCCGCATTCGTGTCGAGTTGCTGAAGGATTGAGGAAACGAGCATGAAATACATTTCGACCCGCGGCCAGGCGCCGGCGCTTAATTTCGAGGAAGTGTTGCTGGCGGGTCTTGCCAGTGATGGCGGCCTCTACGTGCCCGAAACACTGCCGACCTTCAGCACCGAAGAAATCGCTTCCTGGGCGGCGCTGCCTTACCACGAACTGGCGTTCAAGGTTATTCAGCCCTTTGTCAGCGACTGCATCGATGATGCGGACCTGAAAAAAATGGTGGATGAAACCTACGCCGCTTTTGACCACAAGGCCGTGGCGCCGCTGGTACAGCTGGGCAGCAACGAATGGGTGCTGGAGCTGTTTCACGGTCCGACTCTTGCATTCAAGGACTTCGCGCTGCAGCTGCTGGGACGCCTGATGGACCATGCGCTGGCCAAGCGTGGCGAACGCCTAGTGATCATGGGGGCAACCTCCGGTGATACCGGCTCCGCTGCCATCGAGGGCTGCCGCCACAGCGATCACCTGGATATCTTCATCCTGCACCCCAACAAGCGGGTGTCTGAGGTGCAGCGACGCCAGATGACGACGGTCAAGGCCGACAATGTCTTCAATATCGCGCTGCAAGGCAACTTTGACGACTGCCAGCAGATGGTCAAGGACAGCTTCGCCGATCAGGCCTTCCTCAAGGGGCTGAAACTGGGTGCTGTGAACTCGATCAACTGGGCGCGCATCATGTCCCAGATCGTGTACTACTTCGCCGCCTCTCTGGCGGTGGGTGGACCCCATCGCGAAGTCGCCTTCTCGGTACCGACCGGCAACTTCGGTGATATTTTCGCCGGTTACCTGGCCAAGCAGATGGGTCTGCCCATCGCCCAGCTGGTGGTGGCAACCAACCGCAACGATATCCTTCACCGGGTGATTTCCGGCAACGACATGAGCCGCGGCGAGCTGGTTCATACCCTGTCGCCGTCCATGGACATCATGGTGTCGTCCAACTTCGAGCGCCTGTTGTTCGATGTGTACGACCGTGATGGTGCCGCCATTTCCGACCTGATGGCGCGTTTTCGCACCGACGCTGTACAGCTCGACGATGCGCGCTGGAACAAGGTGCGCGAGCTGTTTGACAGCCAGGCCGTAGACGACGAAACCACCTGCAAGCTGATTCGGGAGGTGCATGCGCAAACCGGCTACCTGCTGGACCCGCACACCGCGATCGGCCTGCAGGCGGGACGTGACTGCAACCGGGATCGCAGCATTCCGATGATCACCCTGGCAACGGCGCATCCGGTCAAGTTCCCGGAACCGGTGGTCAAGGCCGGTCTGGAATCACCCCAGCTGCCAGAAGCCATGGCCGACCTGTTCGAGCGTGCGGAACACTACGAGGTGCTGCCCAATGACCTGTCCGTGGTTCAGGCGTACCTGGCCTCCCATGTCCACAAGGCCTGATGGCGAGCGGGTCTGAAGTGTTGAGTCCGATAGGCAGAGCCGCTGGCTTTGCCTATCGGGTGCATGCCTGTGGATAACCTCTTCTTCCTGATTTCCAAGACCCTCTGGCTGGCGGTGCAGCCCGACAACCTGCTGGTGTTGTTACTGGTGCTTACTACCCTGGGGGGCTGGCTGCGCCGTCGCTGGGCCAGCTCACTGCTGAGTATGCTGGCGCTGGCCATGGTGGCGCTGATGCTGATGCCTTTCGGTAACCTGTTGCTGAACCCGCTGGAGTCGCGCTTCAAGCCCGAGATGCTGCCGGCGTCCGTGGCCGGTATCATGGTGCTCGGCGGTGGCGAAGATGCGGATCTAAGTGCCCGCTGGGGGCAAAGCCAGTTCAACAGTGCCGCCGAGCGCCTGATGGTGCTGCCGCAACTGATGCAACGCTACCCCGACGCCCAGGTGCTGTTTAGCGGCGGTTCCGCCGCCGTGCTGGACAGCCGTTTTCGGGGTGCGGATGTGGCCAAAGCCTGGCTGGATACGCTGCCGCCCCGTCTGTCGTCCCGGCCGGTGCTGTTCGAACGTGATTCGCGTAATACCTGGGAAAATGCCCTGTTCAGTGCCCGCCTGCTCGGTGGCGTGCCGCAGCAGCCCTGGCTGCTGGTGACCTCCGCTTTTCACATGCCACGCTCCGTGGGCATTTATCGTCAGCTGGGCTGGCAGGTCGTGCCCTATCCCGTGGATTACATCAGCACGAATGACTTTTTCAGGCCGCAGTTCGCGCTCAATCTGCGTGACCTGGTTGTCGGTGTGCGGGAGTGGACCGGTTTGCTGATTTATCACCTGACCGGGCGCACCTCGGCCTTTTTCCCGGCACCGGAGGCCTGATGCCATGACGGACATCCAGATTGAACGGCGGCCTGACCCGGACAGCAGCCTGCCGGTATTCAGCGAAACCCATCCGGTGCTGGCGCGCATCTATGCCGCCCGCGGCGTGCAGTCGCTGAACCTGCTGGGGCGCTCGCTCAGTGAGTTGCTGCCGGACTCGGGCCTGCACGGGCTGGACGCCGCCGTGGCCCGGCTGGTTCGGGCCATTACCGCTGGCGAGCACATACTGATCGTCGGCGACTTCGACTGTGACGGCGCTACCAGTACCTCGGTGGCGGTGCTGGCGCTGCGCATGATGGGGGCGGCAGAGGTGGGTTACCTGGTCCCCAATCGCTTCGAGTACGGTTACGGCCTGAGTCCGGAGATTGTCGAGGTGGCGCGCGCGCGCGGGCCGCAATTGCTGGTGACGGTGGATAACGGCATTTCCAGTCTGGACGGTGTGGCCCATGCCAATGCCTGCGGTATGGATGTGGTGGTCACGGATCATCACCTGGCCGGCAGCGAGCTGCCAGCGGCCTGCGCCATCGTTAACCCTAACCAGCCCGGCTGCGGTTTTATCGCCAAGTCGACCTGTGGCGTGGGGGTGATTTTTTACGTCATGATCGCCTTGCGTCGTGCCCTCAGCGCCAACGGCTGGTTCGCGCAGCAGAACATGGCGGCGCCGAATCTGGCGAGCCTGCTGGACCTGGTAGCATTGGGTACCGTGGCCGATGTGGTGGCGCTGGAACACAACAACCGTGTGCTGGTGCATCAGGGCTTGCAGCGTATTCGCGCCGGCAAGGCGCGCCCCGGTATCGCTGCCCTGATTGAGGTTTCCGGTCGCACTCGGTCGCGCCTGGTGGCCAGCGATCTGGGCTTTGCCCTGGCGCCGCGCCTCAATGCTGCCGGCCGCCTGGAAGACATGTCCATCGGCATCGAGTGCCTGCTCACCGATGATGCGGACCGTGCGCTGGAGCTTGCCCGCACGCTAGACGAGCTGAACCAGGAGCGCCGGGGCATTGAGCAGGAAATGCAGCAGCAGGCGCTGCATTCGTTGGCGCGGCTCGAGCTGGATGAATCCGAGTTGCCCATGGGGCTCTGCCTCTATGATGAAAGCTGGCACCAGGGCGTGATCGGCATTCTGGCATCGCGCATCAAGGAGCGGGTACATCGCCCGGTGATTGCCTTTGCGCCCGGCGATGATGGCCAGATCAAGGGCTCGGCACGCTCGATCAGCGGTTTCCATATTCGTGATGGCCTGGATGCTATCGCCGCGCGCTACCCGGGTATGCTTAGCAAGTTTGGCGGCCATGCGATGGCAGCGGGCATGACGCTGGATACGGCACAGTTCGCCGATTTCAGAACCGCCTTTGACGAGCAGGTGCGTCTGCAGCTTGATGCGGCTGCACTGACGCGCCGGCTACTGACGGACGGCACCCTGGGCGCGGCGGATTTCAGTGTCGAACTGGCTGAAGTGCTGCGCGAGGGAGGGCCCTGGGGGCAGATGTTCCCGGAGCCGCTGTTCGATGGCGAGTTTGGTCTGTTGCAACAGCGTATCGTCGGGCAGCGCCACCTCAAGCTGGTGCTGATGGAGCCGACTAGCGGACTGGCCATTGATGCCATCTGGTTTAATATTGATACCGTGCACTGGCCGGATACGTCGGTGCAGCGCGTGCGGGTGGTTTACCGGCTGGATGTGAACGAGTTTCGCGGCCAGCGTAATCTGCAGCTGATGGTGGAGCACCTTGAAGCCATCGGCTGAATCATACCGGGGCTCTGCGGGCCCCCTTATTCTGGTGATGAAAGGAAAGTGCGCAATGAATGATTTTACACTGACGGAACTCAATACCCTGCTGGCGGTGTTCGCCCGTGCGGGCGTCGAGGCGGGCACCGGTACCGAAGGTGAATTGCTGCAGCGACTGGCCCAGGCCCAGGCCGAACGTGAAGAGCTGGACAGCATGGATTTTGATGACTGTGCCGGCGGTGCCTGCAAGCTGTAATGCCTGCTTGGCTAAATGCTGTTAGCGGCAGGGTCGGGCAGCCCATCCGGTTTGCGGTAGGGGTTAACATCATGCAGGATGTGCTTGGGGTAGCCTGGTCAAGGGTGGTGCGGGACGGACGCTGCAACATCACGGGTGGTTGCTTGCTACACCATTGAATCTTTGCAGCGAAGTCGGCTGGACTCTGATGAGTCAGCTTAAGTCAGGAGCCAGGGATGTCAGCAGAACGCAGGAAGATGTCTGCTTGTGTAGCGCCAAAGCGAAGGTTGCATCCGGGGGCTGTGCTGGCCGTGTCCGGGCTCTGGTCATCGGTTGCCATGGCCGCCGGTATTGAGGGGCTGCAGGAGAGTCCAATAATGACGCTGGCCGTGCTACTCGTTGTGCTGCTTGTGGCGCTGGCGGCGCTGGCGCTGCTTTGGTACCGCAACCGCGGTCAGCAGGTGCGGCTGGCGGAACTCGAAGCGGGTCAGCAACGCTACCGGGCCATCTTCGATGCATTGCCTGAGGCCGCATCTATCAAGAATGCGCGGGGCCAGTTTCTGGACTGCAACCGGGCTTTTGCCGAATTTTCGGGACTGGATAATGAGCTGCTGCGAGGCAAAACCAGCAGCGAAGTATTCTCGGTGGCCGACGGTCAGCGGATTGCGGCGCAGGATCGCCGTGCCCTGAAAGCCGATGGCATTTTTCGCGGCGAAGACTGGGTGCACAGCGCCGGCCGTCGGCCGCGCCTGGTGAGCTTCCTGCGCACCCGCCTGCCGGTACAGGGTGGGCAGGAACAGGCCCTGCTGGTGATCGGCAAAGACATTACCGAGCAGCGACAGGAAGAGGTAATCACGCGGCTGCAAAACATGACGCTGGACTGTCTGCTGCGCGGTATTGCCCTGCCCGCCGTGGTTGAGCGGCTGGTCGAAACGGTGGAGCAGGCCTACCCCGGGTTGCTCGCTTCCGTCATGCTGCTGGACAAGGATCGGCTGCTCCGCTCGATCGCGGCCCCCTCCCTGCCGGACTATTTCTGCGCGGCGACAGACGGCCTGGCGGCCGCAGACGGCGTGGGCGCCTGCGGCACGGCCGCCGCGACGGGCAAGCGGGTGATCATCGAGGATACCAACGAACATCCCTATTTCGAGTCCTTTGTCGACCTCACCCGACGGGCAAATATCAGCGCCTGCTGGTCGGAACCGGTGCTCGGCAGTCACGGTGACGTACTGGGAACCTGCTGTTTTTATTCGCCGGAAGTCGGCGGGCCGACATCGGCCCAGATCAAGTTGCTGGAGCAGGCGGCGCGGCTGGTGAGTCTGGCGGTGGAGCGCAGCCGGCGTGAGGATCAGTTGCGCAAGCTGTCGCGGGCGGTGGAGCAAAGCTCCAGCATGGTGGTGATTACCGACGCCAGCGGCATTATCGAATACGTCAACGAAGAATTCTGTGAGGTGACCGGCTACAGCGTCGAGGAAGCGCTGTCGCAGCGCCCGTCATTGCTGAAATCCGGCGAAACCGATGCCGAAGTTTACCGCGATATGTGGCAGTCGCTGCTGGCGGGGCAGGATTGGCACGGCGAGATTCGCAATCGCCGAAAATCCGGTGCCCTCTACTGGTCGGCGCTGTCGGTGTCACCCATTCTGGATGACGATGGCAGCGTGACCCACTTTATTGGCATCAGCGAGGATATTTCTGCCCAGAAGCATTCCCAGGCGCAGATTGAGCAGCTCGCCTTCTACGACCCCCTTACGCAGCTGGGCAACCGGCGCCTGTTCCGTGAACAGCTGGACCAGGAGCTGCGCAAGGTGCGCCGTACCGGGCAGCAGCTGGCGGTGTTCTATCTGGACCTGGACAACTTCAAGCAGATTAACGATACCCTCGGCCATGATGTCGGTGACCGGCTGTTGCAGGCGATCGCAGGCCATCTGCGGGTAACCCTGCGCGAGGCCGATATCATTGCCCGCCTGGGCGGTGACGAGTTTATTATCCTGCTGCCCCAGGTGACCGGCCTGGCCCAGGCCAAGAAGGTGGCGGAGAAGTTGCTAAAAGCGCTGCTGACGCCGATCCCGGTAGCCGGCCACGAGGTGCTGATCACTTTCAGCATCGGTATCACCCTGGCGCCGGACGATGGCGATACCTGGTCGGTGCTGATGAAGAACGCGGACCTGGCGATGTACCGGGCCAAGCGCCAGGGGCGCAACAATTACCAGTTCTTTACCCGCGAGATGAATGAGGAAGTCATGCGGCGGGCACAGATGGAGGCCGAGCTGCGCACAGCGCTGGAAGAGGGGCATTTCAGCCTCGTGTTCCAGCCGCAGTGGAACCTGCTGGGCGGCTTGCAGCTGGTGGGCATGGAGGCCCTGATCCGCTGGCACCATGCCGAGCGGGGCTGGATTTCACCGGCCGAGTTTATCCCGGTGGCCGAAGAGCTCGGCCTCATCGTGCCGCTGGGTAACTGGGTCATTCACGAAGCCTGCCGGGCCGGTTTCCACCTGATCGAGCAGGGGCATGACGTGAAGGTCGCGGTCAACCTGTCGTTGCGCCAGTTCCGCGACCCGAATCTGCTGAATACGGTGCGCCTGGCGCTGCAGAATAGCGGCCTTGAGTCGCGTCACCTGGAGTTCGAAATTACCGAGTCCATGATCATGGACGACATTAACCGTGTGCTGGAGATTCTCGGTGCGTTGAAGGAGCTGGGGGTGACGCTGTCCATCGATGACTTCGGTACCGGCTACTCATCGCTCAGCTATCTCAAGCAGCTGCCGGTGGATCAGCTCAAGGTGGATGCATCCTTCGTGCGCGATATACCCCATGATCGCAATGACATGGAAATTGCCGCCGCCGTTATTGCCATGGCACACAAGCTGGGGCTCAAGGTGGTGGCGGAGGGGATCGAAACCCCGGCGCAGCTGGCTTTCCTGCGGGAGAACCACTGCGAGATGGGGCAGGGCTACCTGCTGGCGCGCCCGGCCCCGCTGGAGTCGGTGCTGCAACTGCTGGAAGTCGAGCTGACCGACTGATTCCAGCGGTCAATTCGACCGGCTGTCATGAATCTGTCATTAACAGGGCATAGTCTGGCGGCCAGAATGTCGCTAGCTCCCGGTGAATACAGCATGCAGTCAAGCCTTCACACAGTGCCCTTGGTGAACCAACTCAGTGTGCTGGATACAATCATTCGCAATGAGAACCTGACACCCTATTTCCAGCCCATTGTCGACCTGCAAAGCGGCGAGGTGATCGGCCACGAAGCCCTGATACGTGGCCCCCAGGGCACTGCCATGCAGATGCCGGGACCGCTGTTCGAAACGGCGCTTGCTGAAGGCCGGCTGGCCGAGCTGGAGCTGCTGTGCCGGCGCCTGGCGCTGGAGCGTTTCGCGCAATTGCGCCCCGCCGGCAAGTTGTTTCTGAATATCAATGCCTCCCTACTTGGCCTGCCGGGGCACCCCCAGGGGCTGACGCTGGAATGGCTCGAGGCGCTGCAAATCCCGCAGGCGAGCATCGTTATCGAATTGTCCGAACAACACCCCTTTGATCACTGCGGACTGACGCAGACCGCCGTACGCCATTACCAGGATATGGGGTTCGGCATTGCTATCGACGATCTGGGCTCCGGCTATTCCGGCCTGCGACTCTGGTCCGAGCTAGAGCCGGCATACGTCAAGATCGACAAGCATTTCGTGCGGGGTATCGATCAGGACAGCGTGAAGCGCGAGTTCGTCAAATCCATTATCAACATCGGCAACAGTACCCGCTGTCGCATTATCGCCGAGGGGATAGAGACCCGTGGGGAGCTGCATACCTTGCAGCTCCTGGGTGTGGGCTACGGTCAGGGGTTTCTGCTTGGCAAGCCGCAATCGCTGCCGGTGCCCGTGGCGGCCTGCCGGCTCGTTGCCATGCCCCAGGGTCGCGGCTATCGGGACACTGAGCGAAGTGAAACCGCCGCCATGTTGCTCAAGCCGGCACCGGCCGTGACCCTGGCCGATAATATTGGAGCTGCCAGTAGCCTGTTGTGCCAGCACCCTGACCTGACCCTGATACCGGTGCTGGACGATGGCCGGCCGGTGGGGGTTTTACGCCGCCACGAACTCTGGGAACTGTATTCCAGTCAGTATGGCCGGGCGCTCTACGAGCAGCGCTCGGTAAGCCACATCCTGCAACGGGATTTTCTGGCGGTCGAGCTGGATATGCCGCTGGAGCAGGTATCCCATCTGCTGACAGAGCAGGAATCCACCCTGATTCAGCAGGATATCCTGATCACTCAGGACGGCAGTTACCTGGGAATGGGGAATGTGCGGGACCTGTTGCGAAACATCACCGAGCTCAAGATTCGCACGGCGCGCTATGCCAACCCCCTGACGCTGCTGCCGGGCAATGTGCCGGTAAACGAGGAACTGGATCGCCTGCTGGCCGGTGCCTGTGACTTCCATGTTGCCTATTTCGACCTCAACCAGTTCAAGGTCTACAACGATCGCTACGGTTATGCCCGTGGCGACCGGGTTATCCGTCACCTTGGTGACCTGCTGACGCGGCATGCCAGCGCGCCTGATACCTTTGTCGGCCATATCGGCGGTGACGACTTTGTGGTGATCTTTCGTCATGGTCTGTGGAGATCGGCCTGTGAGCGCATTCTGGAAGATTTCGGGCATTCGGTGCGCGAGTTCTACGATTCCCAGCACTTGAAGGACGGTGGTCTCTGGGTCGAGGGGCGGGACGGCACGCAAGTGTTGCATGAGTTGCTGGGGCTTGCCGTGGGGGTGGTGCATCCAGACCCGTATCGCTGCCCGGGGTTTCAGGAAGTCGCAGAACTTGCCGCACAAGCCAGGAAGGCTGCCAAAACCGCCCTGCACGGGCCCTTGTACCTGTTGCCACGCCGGGCCCTCTGAAGCCATTCAGCGGGTTGGCCAGCCGGTGCCATTCGTGCCCGGTACCGCCGATTTTCTCTGCTATAGTGTGCGTTTCGCAAACGGAGCCCGGACATGGCCGAGCGCTGGAAACCCCGCTTTGGTGTCGCTGATTTTCATATCAGGGCTGATAAAGCGCTGCATCATGGCTTTTTCAATCTCGATCGCGTGACGGTGACGCATCGCTGCTTTCAGGGCGGCGACGTCACTATCGAGCGCGAACTCTACCGGCGCCGTGATGCGGTCTGTGTATTGCCCTATGACCCGGTACGGCGTGCCGTTGTGCTGATCGAACAGTTCCGTGTCGGCACCCTGGATCATCCCCGAGGCCCCTGGCAGCTGGAGCTGGTGGCGGGCCTGGTGGAGCCGGGCGAAAGTGCTGGCGATGTGGCACGGCGCGAGGCGGTGGAAGAGGCGGGGATTCAGCTGGGAGCTGTGGAGTCCATCTGCCGTTTTACGCCAAGCCCGGGTGCTGTGCGCGAGTATATCAATCTGGTCTGTGCAAGGGTGGACGCCAGCCTGGCCAGTGGTGTGCACGGTCTGGCTGAGGAGGGTGAGGATATTCTGGTACAGGTGCTGTCGCTGGAGGATGCCTGCGCCCTGGTCCAAGCGGGGGTGATTGATAACGCGCCGGCCATCATTGCGATACAATGGCTGCAAATGCACAGCCCGCGACTCGATCAGCAGTGGGTTTAACGGGAGCCTTCATGAAACGCAAGTATGTACCCGACCTGTCGCGGCAGATGGCCCAGTGTGAGGCGAACTACGCGCGCATGATGAAACTGCTGCCGGACCTGGATGTCTGCGATCATCGCGAATTCCAGGTGTACTGGAAAGCGCATCAGGTCGTGGTGCGCCTCGAAGTGGAAGAGCGCTTTGCCTACACCAGCACGGTGCTGGTCAAGCAGCTGCACGAAGGTTCAAGCTGGTTGTCGACGCCGACCCTGGTGGTGCGGCTATATCACGATGCCACCATGGCGGAAGTCATCTGCCTGAAAAGCCGGCGCCAGCTGTCCGGTGTCTACGGCTACCCCAACCGCGACATGCACCACCCGGATGAAAAGGCCCAGCTCAACGGCTATCTGGGTGAGTGGCTGAATCATTGCCTTAATCATGGTCACCATAACGAGCCTGTCTTTGTCTGACTCAGAGCCCCAATCATCACCTGAAATGACCCTGCGTATACTGCAAATCAGCGATTGCCACCTCAGCCCGGAACCCGCTGGACTCTTTCGAGGCATAGACCCGCTGCTGCATCTGCAGGCGGTAACGGCGGATGCACAACGGCGTTTTGCACCGGTGGACCTGCTGCTGCTGACCGGAGACCTGACCCATCACGCTGAACCCGGTGCCTACCGGCGCCTGCTGCACAGCGTTGAAGGTCTTGCACATCGGCGCCACTGGCTGCCCGGAAATCACGATGTGGCGGCGTCCATGCAGGCGGTCGAAGCGCTGGAACCGACCCTGGGCTGCAAGCAGATCGATACGCCGCACTGGCGCATTCTGCTGCTGGATTCCACCCATGCGCCCGATGGCCGGGGTGGTGGCAGTCTGGCGCCGGCCGAGCTGGACTGGTTGCAACAGCAACTGAACGATGCGGGGCAGCGCTGGGTGTTTATTGTTCTGCACCATAATCCGGTGGCGCTGGGCAGTGCCTGGCAGGATGCCATCATGCTCGGCAATGCTGCGGCGTTCTGGGCGCGGGTGGAGGCTTGTCCACAGGTGCGCGGTATTGCTTTTGGCCATGTACATCAGCAGCAGCTGCTGCTCCGCGGCCAGGTACAGCTGTTTGCAGCGCCCTCAACAGCCGTGCAGTTCGAGGCCGGCTGCGCGGACTTCAAGCTGGAATCCGACCCCGCGCTGGCCAGGCCCGGCTATCGCTATTATGAACTGGCGGATGATGGCCACATCGAGGCGCAACTGTGCCGGATCAAGGTGCCGGATTGCGTCGGCTAGGCCCCTCCGGTATGGTTCCGCCATGCAGCAACAGCAAGGAGCGGGGATGACGCAAACCCATTTTATCTATGTTCATGGCTTTAACAGTTCTCCCGCGTCCATCAAGGCCCGCATCCTGGCAGACAGCCTCAAGCGCCAGGGGCTGGCCGAGCACTACAGTGTCCCGGCGCTGTCACACTGGCCTGCCGAGGCCATGGCGCAGCTTGAAACCCTGGTGAGCGATCCCGCTGTACCGGTGTTGCTGGTGGGCAGTTCGCTGGGTGGCTTTTACAGTACCGCGCTGGTGGAAAAATACCCCCATTGCCGCTGCGTGCTGGTGAATCCTGCAGTAGCTCCGCAGGTGCTGCTGGCCGACTGGCTGGGTGAAAATGAAAACCTCTATACCCATGAACACTACCAGCTGACACCCCGGCACCTCGCACAGTTGCAGGCACTGGTATGCCCGCGGCTGCAGGGGCTTGAGCGTTACCTGCTGTTGCAGCAGACCGGGGATGAAACCCTGGATTACCGCGAGGCGGTGGCGCGCTACGCGGGCTGCGCGCAGTTTGTGCAGCCTGGTGGCAGTCATGGCTTTGATCGTTTTGAGGATCTGTTGCCGGCGATCCTCGCCTTTGCAGACGGGCGCATCGAGCTGCCCGAGCCTGTAGCCTTACCTTTCTCTCAGCTATCGCATTGACAGGAATCCGCAACCGATGGCGACACAATACACAGCCGAGGCGATTGAAGTCCTCAGTGGCCTGGACCCGGTAAAACGCCGTCCGGGGATGTACACCGAAACCGACCGCCCGAACCACCTGGCCCAGGAAGTGATCGACAACTCCGTCGACGAAGCCCTGGCCGGCCACGCCAGGCAGGTTGATGTCGTCCTGCACAAGGACGGCTCCATGACCGTGAGCGATGATGGCCGCGGCATGCCGGTGGATATTCACCCCGAAGAAAAGGTGAGCGGCGTGGAGCTGATCCTCACGCGGCTGCACTCGGGCGGCAAGTTCAACAATGACAATTACCAGTACTCCGGTGGCCTGCATGGCGTTGGCGTGTCGGTGGTCAATGCCCTGTCGCGCCTGCTGGAAGTGCAGGTCAAGCGAGACGGTAATGTCTACCGCATCGGTTTTGCCGATGGTGACAAGGTTTCCGAGCTTGAAGTGATAGACAGCTGCGGCAAGCGCAATACCGGTACCAGCCTGCGCTTCTCGCCGGATCCGAAATATTTCGACAGCCCGAAATTCAGCGTACCACGCCTCAAGCATGTGCTGCGGGCCAAGGCGGTTCTGTGCCCCGGGTTGCGCGTCACCTTTGTTGACCAGGGCGACTCCAAGGCCGAGAAGGACGAGTGGTACTACGAAGACGGCCTGGTGGCCTACCTCAAGGGCTCGACCCAGGTGTTCGAGGCGCTGCCGGTCGAGCCCTTCAGCGGCAGTCTTGCCGGTGACGAGGATGCGGTGGAGTGGGCCGTGCAGTGGCTGGTGGACGGCGGCGACATGGTGAACGAAAGTTACGTCAACCTGATTCCCACCGCCCAGGGGGGCACCCATGTAAACGGCTTTCGTACCGGCCTGCTCGAAGCCATGCGCGAGTTCTGCGAGTTCCGCAACCTGCTGCCCAGGGGCGTCAAGCTCAGCGCCGACGATGTGTGGGAGCGCTGCTGCTATATCCTTTCGGCCAAAATGCGGGATCCGCAGTTTGCCGGCCAGACCAAGGAGCGGCTGTCATCGCGCAAGATTGCCGCCTTTATCTCCGGTGCCATCAAGGATGCCTTTTCCCTCTGGCTCAACCGCCACGTGGAAGAGGGTGAACAGCTGGCCGAACTGGTGATCAGCAATGCCCAGCGGCGCCTGAGATCCAACAAGAAGGTGGTGCGCAAGAAGGTCACCCAGGGGCCTGCGCTGCCCGGCAAGCTGGCGGACTGTGCCGGTGGCGATACCCTGCAGGGCGAACTCTTTCTGGTGGAAGGGGACTCGGCGGGCGGCTCCGCCAAGCAGGCGCGGGACCGGGAATTCCAGGCCATCATGCCGCTGCGGGGCAAGATTCTGAATACCTGGGAAGTGGATTCCGGTGAAGTGCTGGGTTCCCAGGAGATTCACGATATCTCGGTGGCGATCGGCGTGGAGCCGGGCTCCGACAACCTCGAGGGCCTGCGCTACGGCAAGATCTGCATTCTCGCCGATGCCGACTCCGACGGGCTGCATATTGCGACCCTGCTCTGTGCGCTGTTCGTGCGCCATTTCCGCCCGCTGGTGGCCGCCGGTCATATCTATGTCGCCATGCCGCCGCTGTTTCGAATCGACGTGGCCAAGGAGGTCTTCTACGCCCTGGACGAGGACGAGAAGAACGGCATCATCGAGCGCATCAAGGCCGAGCGCAAGAATGCCAAGATCGGCGTACAACGCTTCAAGGGCCTGGGCGAGATGAATCCGCTGCAGTTGCGTGAAACCACCATGGCGCCGGATACCCGCCGCCTGGTGCAGCTCACCATCGAGCAGGATGACGAGACCGACGAAACCATGGACATGCTGCTGGCCAAGAAACGCTCGCCGGATCGCAAGAACTGGCTCGAGATCAAGGGCAACCTGGCCGATATCTGATGAGGGGTGCCCGCACCCTGACGGAAGCTTAAGATGAGTACAGAAACCACGTTTGAAAACGGCGTCGAGCGGCTGTCGTTGAAAAACTTCAGCGAGAAGACGTGGTTATGCACAGCTCCATGTACTGATTTCCTTGTCGGGGGACCTGTGCAGGTTTAACGGGCTCCCAGGGGAACACTGGCGTGATTGATAGCCACTGATGGAATCGAGTAATGAGTACAGAAACCACGTTTGAAAACGGCGTCGAGCGGCTGTCGTTGAAAAATTTCAGCGAGAAGGCCTACCTGGATTATTCCATGTACGTCATTCTCGACCGCGCGCTGCCGCATATCGGCGACGGCATGAAGCCGGTGCAGCGCCGCATTGTCTATGCCATGTCGGAGCTGGGCCTCAAGGCCACGGCCAAGTACAAGAAGTCGGCCCGTACCGTGGGTGACGTGCTGGGCAAGTTCCACCCCCACGGCGACTCCGCCTGCTACGAAGCCATGGTGCTGATGGCGCAGCCGTTCAGCTATCGCTACCCGCTGGTGGATGGCCAGGGTAACTGGGGTTCGCCCGACGATCCCAAGTCTTTCGCCGCCATGCGTTACACCGAGTCACGCCTGGCGCCTTACGCCGAGGTGCTACTGCGCGAACTGGGCCAGGGCACCGTTGACTGGCTGCCCAACTTCGATGCCACCCTGCAGGAGCCGGCGGTACTGCCGGCGCGCCTGCCCAACGTGCTGCTCAACGGCACCACCGGCATCGCCGTCGGCATGGCGACCGATATTCCGCCGCACAACCTGCGTGAGGTCACCCAGGCCTGTCTGCACCTGCTGGATCACCCGACGGCGGATGTGCAGTCGCTGTGCGAGTATATTCCCGGGCCCGATATGCCGACGGACGCCGAAATCGTTACCCCGGCCCATGAGCTGCGCAAGCTGTACGAAACCGGTCGCGGCTCGGTGCGCATGCGGGCGGTCTATATCCGCGAGCAGGGCGAAATCGTGATCACGGCGCTGCCGCACCAGGTGTCCGGCGCCAAGATCCTGGAACAGATCGCAGGCCAGATGCAGGCCAAGAAGCTGCCGATGGTGGCGGATCTGCGCGACGAATCCGATCATGAAAACCCCACCCGGCTGGTGATCATCCCGCGTTCCAATCGTGTCGATATCGATCAGTTGATGGCGCACCTGTTTGCCTCCACCGATCTGGAGCGCAGCTACCGCGTCAATCTCAACATGATCGGCATTGATGGCCGGCCCCAGGTCAAGGATCTGCGCCAGATCCTGACCGAGTGGCTCAGCTGGCGGACCCAGGTGGTGCGCCGGCGCCTGCAGTACCGTCTCGACAAGGTGATGGACCGGCTGCACCTGCTCGAAGGCCTGATGATTGCGTACCTCAATATCGACGAGGTCATCGCTATCATTCGCTACGAGGAGGAACCCAAGGCCGAAATGATCCGGCGCTTCAATATCAGCGAGCGCCAGGCCGAGGCGATTCTTGAGCTCAAGCTGCGCCACCTGGCCAAGCTCGAAGAGTTCAAGATCCGCGCCGAACAGGATGAGCTGGAAGCCGAGCGCAAGCGTATCGAGGAGATCCTGGGGTCCGATGCGCGCCTGCGCAAGCTGATCAAGCAGGAGCTGACAGAAGACGCCAAGACCTACGGCGACGACCGCCGTTCCCCCATCGTGCAGCGCAGCGAAGCCCAGGCCTTCAGCGAAAAAGACCTGCTGAGCGCGGACCCCGTGACGGTGGTCATTTCCAAGCAGGGCTGGATTCGGGCGGCCAAGGGGCACGATATCGATGCCCAGGGCCTGAGCTACAAGTCCGGTGACAGTTTCAAGCTGGCCTGTGCCGGGCGCATGAACCAGCCCACCCTGCTGTTTGACTCCACCGGGCGCAGCTATACCCTGGATACGCACACCCTGCCCTCGGCGCGGGGTCAGGGAGAGCCTGTGACCAGTCACCTGTCGTTGCCCAAGGGGGCAAGCATTGAAGGCATGCTGTCGGGGCAGGACAACGACCGGGTGTTACTGGCGTCCGATGCCGGCTATGGCTTTGTGGCCAAGGTGTCGGATCTGAGCAGTAAGACCAAGAACGGCAAGGCGGCGCTGACGCTGCCTGAAGCCAGCCAGATCCTGGCGCCGATTCTGGTAAGGGACGCGGCACGGGACCTGCTGGCGGCGGTAACGAACGAAGGGCGCTTGCTGGTGTTCGCGGTGGCGGATCTGCCGGAGCTGGCCCGTGGCAAGGGCAACAAGATCATCAATATTCCGGGTGCGCGGGCCAAGGCGCGGGAAGAGTATCTGACCGCGCTGGTGACGCTGGACCCGGATACGACTCTGCTGGTGCACGCCGGGCGGCAGCACCTGAAACTCAAGGGTGCGGAGCTGGATCACTACCGCGGCGAGCGGGGCCGGCGGGGCAACAAGCTGCCCCGGGGCTACCAGCGGGTGGATCGTCTGGAGGCACTGGGGAGCGAGTAGCCGCCCGGAGCCGGTTTACCACCGCACCTACGACAAAGGCGCTGACGACTTCGGTCGTCAGCGCCTTTTTGCTTGCTGCTGCCGGGGTTAGCCGGTTTTGCTGATCAGGTGGCTGGCCTGGCGTTCCAGCAGCTCTTCGTAGTCTTCGCTCAGGCGATGGATCAGCACCTTGTCTTCGTCTTCGCGGCGAATGTCGGCCTGTTCCAGCAGGTTGTCTTTCAGGTCCGGCACTTCGGTGAGGGCGGTGTGGCTGATCAGCTCGTTGCTCTGGGTGCTGCGGGTCAGGAACTGGGCTTCCTCCAGCATCAGGGCGGGCTTGCCGGCATTGCCCCGGACCAGCGCGATATGCAGGTTCAGTACTGGCTGGAAGTTGCGGATGCGGCGCTGGTTGAAGCCCCGGTACAGCAGGGTAAAGAGCTTGGCGGCGCAGAGTGCGTTGGCACCATGGGCGTCGTCGTCCGTGGGCTCACGGAACCAGACGCGAACGTCGCCGTTGTCCTGTGGCTCGATGTCGCCACTGTAGATGCCGGCGATCTGGTGGGCGAACTGGCCGTACTGTGTCAGCAGCTGGGCGCGTTCGGCCTCATCCACGTATTCCGCATGGCCGCTGGCGGCGTCTATCAGAATCAGGTAGCTCGCTTCGTGGGGTTCCAGTATCAGCTCCAGTTCGTGTTCCAGGCTGTACAGCCCCAGCTGGGTTTCGGCCCGCTCCCGCAGGGGGTTGGGTTTGCCGGGGCGTGGCGGCTCGGCAGCGGGCTCGTCGTCGAACTCCAGCTCCTCGTCGATAAAGCGCGGTTCCTGGTGACGTTCATTGTCTTCGGCCTGGGGCGACGAGGGGGTGAAGCGCGGCATCAGTCGTTCCTTTACCGGGCGCAGCAGGTCCAGCAGCCCTTCGAAGCCGGACTCCTCTTTGGCAGGGCGATGCTGCGCTGAGTGGTTCGGGTCGTCGGCCTCGTCGTCTTCGTATTCGTCGTATTCACTCGCGTCCATCGGCTGCGGGTAATCTTGCGGGGCGGTCACCGAAGACGCGTCTGCGTCTGCGTCTTGCGGCGCGAAGGCGTCACTCTGCTCATCGGCAGGGGCGTCGCGCCCGAAGACTGTGTCGGCGTCCTCCGGGGCGTCGCTGGCATCAGCCCTGGCCGCCGTCTCGTTCGGCGTCGGTGCAGCCAGGCCGGCGTCCGCCGACCCAGCCTCGGTGAAGGTGTCTGCCTCCTCCTGTGCACCGTTGGCGCTATCGGCCTCTGCCAGTTCGCGTGGCGGGCGTGCGTTCAATGCCAGCGCCAGGGCCAGCAGCGCTACCAGGGCACAGCCGAGCCAGAGCAGTGCCACCAGGCTGAGCTGCTCCAGCCGCTGTTCCCGGGCAGGGGCCGGGTCCAGCCAGAACAGCATCCGGCCGAGATTTTGCTGCTCGCGTTCGAGTAGCAGTTCAAGCTCCAGCGGACCTTCGGCCTCACCGCTGCGGGCCACCAGTTCGCTGCTGTGGTCATAGAGGGAAATGCCGACGACCTCGGGCTGGTCACCCAGCTCGTTGATCAGGTAGTTCAGGCTGACGCGGTCGTCGGCCAGCAGCAGTGGTTGCAGCAATACGGCGGACTGGCGCATCAGCTTGTCACCGGCGCTCAGGGTCTGGGCCTGGGCGTCCCGGCCGGCGCTAAACCACAGGTAGGCGCTGCTGAGCAGCAGGCCGGCGGTGAGAATCAGTGCCAGTTGCAGTAGCAGTCGACGACGCAAGGAGGGCGGAATAGCGGTAAAGGGGTGCTGGACTGCGGACATAGTGGGCTGGGTTATCCGGGGCACGTGGAAATGGGACGAAACCGATCATAACAGCTCAACCGGGGCCGGCACAGTGCCGCCGGGCTGCATGTTGTTGCCGGCGCAGGGGCTATTTCACGCCCCTGCCGCCCTGGCAGGAAAAACGGCGGCAGTAAAAGTGAAATCCTTCATGCAACATCCGGGTTTCGGACGGTATAATGCGCAAGTTAACGACCGGAGCTAAGGGCAGGGCATGAACGTAGAGGCATACATGATCGAGCTGGGTCAGCGTGCACGCGAGGCATCGCGGCTGATGGCGCGGGCCGAGACCGGCATCAAGAACAAGGCGCTGCTGTATATGGCCGAGGCCATCGAAGCGGCGCGCGATAGCCTGGCTGGCGCGAATCGACAGGATCTGGAAAACGGCCGGGCCAATGGCCTGGATGCCGCCATGCTGGATCGGCTGGAACTGACACCGGCGCGCATCGATACCATGATCGAGGGCCTGCGCCAGGTCGCGACCCTGGCGGACCCGATTGGTGGCATCACCGACATGAATTACCGCCCCAGCGGTATCCAGATCGGCAAGATGCGCGTGCCACTGGGTGTTATCGGCATCATCTACGAGTCGCGCCCCAACGTGACGGTCGAGGCGGCAAGCCTGTGCCTGAAGTCCGGCAACGCAGCCATTTTGCGTGGCGGTTCCGAATCGATTCATTCCAACCAGGCGATTGCTGCGTGCATTGCCGCCGGCCTCAAGCGTGCCGGTCTGCCGCAGACCGCCGTGCAGGTCGTGGAAACCACCGACCGTGCTGCCGTGGGTCAGCTGATTACCATGCCGCAGTACGTGGACGTTATCGTGCCCCGTGGCGGCAAGGGCCTGATTGAGCGGGTCAGCCGTGATGCGCGGGTGCCGGTGATCAAGCATCTGGACGGTATCTGCCACGTCTTTATCGACAGCGAGGCGGACACCTCCAAGGCGATCAACATCGCCATCAACGCCAAGACGCATCGTTACGGCACCTGCAACACCATGGAAACCCTGCTGGTTGACGGCAGCGTGGCGGCCGCGGTGCTGCCGGAACTGGCCGGTGCCTATGAGCAGGCCGGCGTGGAATTGCGTGGTTGTGAACGCACCCGCGCGCTCTTGCCGCAGGTGCTGGCAGCGACCGAGGAGGACTGGTCTACCGAGTACCTGGCCCCCATTCTGTCGATCCGGGTGCTGGACGGCATGGATGAAGCCATCAGTCATATCAACAAGTACGGTTCGCACCATACCGATGCGATCGTCACTGAAAATTACACCAAGTCGCGGCGCTTCCTGCGCGAAGTGGATTCCAGCTCGGTCATGATCAATGCGTCGACGCGCTTTGCCGATGGTTTCGAGTATGGCCTGGGGGCTGAAATCGGCATCTCCACCGACAAGATTCATGCCCGCGGCCCGGTGGGCCTTGAAGGGCTGACGTCGCAGAAATACGTGGTGCTGGGTGATGGCCATATCCGTCAGTAAACGGACATGACCGACACCGGCCCCGCGGATGCCCTGGTTTTCATGGGCGGTACCTTCGACCCCGTGCACAATGGTCACCTGCGCACCGCGCTGGAGATCCAGCAGTGGATGGGGGTCGATCAGGTCTGCCTGATTCCCTCGAAGGCCCCGGTGCACCGCGAGCAGCCTGGCTGCTCATCGGAGCAGCGCCTGGAGATGGTCCGGCTGGCGGTGGAGCAGGAACCGGCCCTGCGGGTGGATGCACGGGAGGTGCTGTCGGACAAGCCCTCCTACAGCCTGTTGACGCTGCAGTCCCTGCGGGCCGAGATCGGGCCCGACCGTCCGCTGTGCATGGTGCTGGGAATGGACGCCTACCTCGGGCTGGCCAGCTGGCATGGCTGGGAACAGCTGCCGAACTACTGCCACATCATTGTGGTGTGCCGACCGGGCTATATCTATGAGCCCGATGAGCGCATGCGCCGCTTTGGTCGTGCTCACGAAACCCGGTCGCTGGAGACCGTACTGGGATCGCCCTGCGGCCGTGTGCTGATGCATGAGCTGACGCCGTTGAGCATTTCAGCCACCCAGATTCGACAGCTGGTGGCGAAGGGGCTGTCGCCCCGTTACCTGTGTCCGGACCCCGTCTGGCACTATATGCAACACCATAACCTTTACGTGATTGAAGAGGATAGTTAACCGAAGATGCGGATTGATCAACTGGTCACACTGGCGCAGACCGCGCTGGAAGATATGAAAGCCAAAGACGTCGTGCTGCTGGACGTGCAGGGCAAATCCAGCGTGACGGACTACATGCTGATCGCCAGCGGAACCTCCCATCGCCATGTGAACTCCATTTCCCAGGAAGTGATCGAGAAGGCGAAAGAGGCCGGCGTGATGCCACTGGGTACCGAAGGTCAGACCGTCGGTGACTGGGTACTGGTGGATCTGGGCGACATTGTTGTCCACATCATGATGCCCGATGCCCGTAGCTTCTACGATCTGGAACGGTTGTGGAGCTTTGACGCGGCCCAGGCGGCAGAGTAACGGCGATGAAAGTACGTCTGATTGCCATCGGTGGCAAGATGCCGGGCTGGGTGACCCAGGGCTACGACGAGTATGCCAAGCGCTTGCCGGCGGATTTGACACTGGAACTGGTGGAACTGCCCCTGGGGCACCGTGGCAAGGGCGCGGACCTTGCCCGCGCCAAGCGCCAGGAAGGCGATCAGATGCTGGCAGCCATCCCCAAGGGAGACCGGGTGGTGGCGCTGGAAGTCGAAGGCCGCAACTGGTCGACTGAGCAGCTGGCGACGCACATGGAAGGCTGGCGCATGGAAGGTCGCAATATCTCCTTGCTGATTGGCGGTCCGGACGGCCTGGATGCCCGCTGCAGTGCGGCGGCCGATCAGCGCTGGTCGCTGTCGGCGTTGACGCTGCCCCATCCGCTGGTGCGGGTGCTGCTGGCAGAGCAGCTCTACCGTGCCTGTACCATTTTGCAGGGTCACCCCTACCACAAATAGCGATTCCATGGCCTTCGAACGCTTCAAGGATTACAGCCAGGAAAGCCGCACCTTTGGTGCTCGGGCAATGCTGGCCTTTGTGCTGGTTTTGACGCTGGTAACGGTGCTGGTCGGGCGCCTCTACTTCCTCCAGGTCGTGCAGTACGACCGCTATGCCGCCATGTCGGAGGACAACCGGGTGCACTTGCAGCCGGTGGCGCCCACCCGTGGTCTCATCTATGACCGCAACGGTGTGCTGCTGGCCGAAAACCGCCCCAGCTACAGCGTTACGGTACTCAAGGAAGAGGTACGGGATCTTGAGGGGACGCTGGACATCCTCAAAACGCTGATTCCCATTACCGAGTCCGAGCTGGAGCGCTTTGACCGGCGTTACCGCCAGCGTCGCCGCCCGTTTGAAACCGTACCGGTACGCTTTCGTCTCACCGAGCCGGAAATCGCCCGCATTGCCGTCAATTACCACCGTTTGCCGGGTGTGCAGGTTGAAGCTGACCTGATTCGTCATTACCCCTATGGCGAGGCGGTGGTGCACGCGCTGGGGTATGTCGGTCGCATCAACGAGGCCGAGCTGCAGCAGGTGGAAGCCAATAACTACGCCGCCACGCACTATATCGGCAAGCTGGGCATCGAGAAGTTCTACGAGCCGCAACTGCATGGCCAGGTAGGCTTTCAGAAGGTTGAAACCAACGCCCGGGGCCGCGTGCTGCGGGTGCTGGAGCGGGTCGACCCGGTCCCTGGTGATGACCTGGTGCTCAGCCTTGATCTGCGACTGCAGCAGATTACCGAACGCCTGATCGATGGCCGCAAGGCTTCGGTCGTGGCCATCGACCCCAAAACGGGCGGTATTCTGGCGCTGGTCAGCGAGCCGGGCTATGACCCCAACCTGTTTGTCACCGGCATTTCGACCGCGGACTACAGCGCGCTGCGGGACTCGCCCGACCTGCCACTGTTCAACCGGGCTCTGCGCGGCGGTTATCCGCCGGGGTCGACCATCAAGCCGGTGATTGCCCTGGCGGCGCTGGATTCTGGCACGGTATCGCCGTCTCATACGGTGTGGGACCCGGGTTTCTTCACCCTCAGCCAGGGCGGTCGCCGCTACCGTGACTGGAAGCGCGGTGGCCATGGCCGGGTGGACCTGAACCTGGCGCTGGCGCAGTCCTGCGATGTCTGGTTTTACGACGTGGGCTACCGCATGGGTGTGGACAAGATGTCGGATTACCTTGGACGCTTCGGCTTCGGCGATGTCACCAGCCTGGACCTGCCCGAAGCGGTACCGGCAGTACTGCCGTCCAAGGAGTGGAAACGCAATGCCCGCAACCGTCCCTGGTATCCGGGTGACTCGGTCAACCTGAGTATCGGGCAGGGTTTCTTTGTCGCCACGCCGCTGCAGCTGGCAACGGCGGCTACGGTGCTGGCCAATCGTGGCAAGTGGGTACAGCCCAAGCTGCTGCAGGGTGTACGCACGGCTGCTGAAAATGGTGATATCAATATCGACATGCCGCAACTGGAGGACGCCAGGCAAGTGCCGGCGGACGTGACGGTCAAGTCCGATGCCTACTGGCAGCAGGTGATCAAGGGCATGGTGGATGTCATGCACGGTGAGCGCGGCACGGCCCGCAAGGCGGGACAGGATGCGGGTTACATTATCGCTGGCAAAACCGGTACCGCCCAGGTGGTGGGTATCAAGCAGGATGAGCGCTATGACGCCTCCAAGCTGTCGGAGCGTAACCGTGACCATGCTCTCTTCGTGGCCTTTGCGCCGGTGGATGATCCGCAGATCGCCGTCGCCGTGGTGGTAGAAAACGGCGGTGGCGGCTCCAGTACCGCCGCCCCCATTGCCCGCCAAGTGATGGATGCCTGGCTACTTGGAATCGATCCCAGCGAGGACCCGATACTGGAAGAACTGGTGCAGGAAGCGGAGGTCTCGCGATGAGGATTCGAGCGGCGCTATTATACCCGCGCTTGCGCCTGCCTGCGTTTGCCCGCCAGGTGATGGATGTCTGGCTGCTTGGCGCTTCCGACAACGTACCCAGCGAGGACCCGATACTGGAAGAACTGGTGCAGGAAGGGGAGGTCTCGCGATGAGGATTCGAGCGGCGCTATTATACCCGCGCTTGCGCCTGCCTGCGTTTGCCCGCCAGGTGATGGATGTCTGGCTGCTTGGCGCTTCCGGCAACGTACCCAGCGAGGACCCGATACTGGAAGAACTGGTGCAGGAAGGGGAGGTCTCGCGATGAGGATTCGAGCGGCGCTATTATACCCGCGCTTGCGCCTGCCTGCGTTTGCCCGCCAGGTGATGGATGCCTGGCTGCTTGGCGCTTCCGGCAACGTACCCAGCGAGGACCCTATGCCGGAAGAACTGGTGCAGGAAGCGGAGGTCTCGCGATGACGTCTGGTTTTGTGATTGTGTTGCAGCGAGTGGCTGTTAACAGGCTGGAGGTACGGACATGAGCCTGCGTGATTTTCAGCGCACCATGCCCGAATCCGGCCAGCATCTGGCGAACCGTCCGGGCTGGTGGTCTTACACGCATCTGGATGCCTGGATGTTGTTGTTCGTGCTGCTGCTGTGCGGCTTTGGCCTGTTCGTGCTCTACAGCGCCTCGGGTCAGGATGCCGGCTATGTCAGCCGCCAGGCGATTCGCATGGCGGCAGGTCTGGTCGTGCTGGTTGTGCTGGCCCAGATCAATCCACGCCACCTGGCACGCTGGGCGCCCTGGATGTTCGCCGCCAGTGTCCTGTTGCTGCTGGCGGTGCTGCTGGTGGGTGTCGGCGCCAAGGGAGCCCAGCGCTGGCTGGCACTGCCGGGATTCCGCTTTCAGCCGTCCGAAATCACCAAGCTGGTGCTGCCGCTGATGATTGCCTGGTATTTGTCGAGCCGGCCGTTGCCACCGCGCCCCGGGCACATTATCGTCTCGCTGGTGCTTCTGGGTATCCCGTCCGTCATGATCATGAAGCAGCCGGATCTTGGAACCTCGCTGCTGATAGCGTCCTCGGGGATCTTTGTGCTGCTGTTGTCGGGCATTCTGTGGCGCTATGTGTTTGCCGCCATGCTGGCCGCAGGCGCCGCGCTGCCGGGGCTCTGGATGGTGATGAAGGACTATCAGCGTCAGCGGGTACTCACTTTCATGGACCCCGAGAGTGACCCGCTGGGCAGTGGCTGGAACATTATTCAGTCCAAGACGGCGATCGGCTCGGGCGGCGTCTGGGGTAAGGGCTACATGGACGGGACTCAGTCACAGCTGGACTTTTTGCCGGAGTCCCACACCGACTTCATTATTGCGGTGATTGCCGAAGAGCTCGGGCTTGTGGGTGTACTGATACTGCTGTTTCTGTACCTGCTGATTATCGGTCGTGGTCTGATCATCGCCAGCCGGGCGCCGGACAGCTTTGGGCGCCTGGTGGCGGGCAGCATTATTCTGACGTTCTTTGTGTATGTTTTCGTAAACATTGGCATGGTCAGCGGACTCCTGCCGGTGGTTGGTGTGCCGCTGCCCTTGATCAGTTATGGCGGTACCTCTATTGTGACGCTGATGGCAGGGTTCGGCATTATGATGTCGGTTCATACCCATCGGCAGATGCTGCGTCGTTAAACAGGGATTAAGTATGCAAAAAATGTTGGTTCCCGCTTTGGTTTCACTGGCGCTGGTATTACAGACCGGCTGTGCATCAACGGCGGTTGGTCATGTCAGCAAGGACGCCGCCCCGCAGGAGGTCAAGGCAGCCGCTGCTGGCAGCGGCTACTCGCAGCATCCTGAAGCCGTGGCGCTGATCGATGAAATGGTGGCCCAGGGAGCGGATCGCGCCTACCTGGTGAGTCTGCTCGATCAGGCAAAGCGCCAGGAGTCGATTCTCAAGGCGATGTCGCGCCCGGCGGAAAAGCGCCTGACCTGGGGCGAGTACCGCAAGATATTTATCGAACAAAAGCGTATCGACCAGGGCATCCAGTTCTGGCGCGAACACGCCGACACCCTGGCCCGGGCCGAGCAGGAGTATGGCGTACCGGCCGAGGTGATTGTCGCCATTATTGGTGTGGAAACCCGCTATGGACGCATTACCGGCAGTTACCGTGTACTCGACGCCCTGGCGACCCTGGGATTTGATTACCCCAAACGCGGCGCTTTCTTTCGCGGCGAGCTCAAGGAATATGTCCAGCTGGTGAAGGAAGAGCAGGTCGATCCGCTCTCCCTCAAGGGCTCCTATGCCGGTGCCATGGGCTATGGCCAGTTTATCCCCTCGAGCTTTCGCGCCTACGCGGTGGACTTCGATGGCGACAACAAGCGTGATATCTGGGGCAACCCGGTGGATGCCATCGGCAGCGTCGCCAACTACTTTGCCCGCCACGGCTGGAAACAGGGCGAGCCTGTGACCAGTAACGTGGTGATCAATGGCGCGACGGATGCCAGCTGGTTCAATGCGAGCCTCAAGCCCGAAGTTACCCTGGCGCAGTGGGCAGAACGGGGTATCAGTACCCGCAAGGATCTGGATTCCGCCCAGAAAGCGACCCTGATGCAGCTTGAAATGGCTGACGGCGATGAATACCGCTTTGGTTTGCACAATTTCTACGTTATCACCCGTTACAACCACAGCCGGCTCTATGGCATGGCGGTACATGAGCTGAGCCAGATGATAGGCGCGGCCTACCGCGGGAGCAGGCAGGGGTGAGTTTCACGAAGCTGCGCCCGTCTCTGGTACTGTTGCTGGCGTTGCTGGCAGGTTGTTCGTCCTCGGTAAAACAGACCGAGGACAGTGCGACAGAAACCCGTGTGCCCGAAGCCAATGCCGGCCGCTATGCCATGAAGCACGACAAGGCGCCGCTGGTAATGGTGGACGTGTCCAAGGTGCCCGATGCCGTGCCCCGGCTGGAGCCCAAAAGCCTGAGAGGGAATCGCAGCCCTTACGAGGTGCTGGGGCAGCGTTACCATATCCTCGAGGAGGCGCGGGGCTACAAGGAGCAGGGCACAGCGTCCTGGTACGGTCGCAAGTTCCATGGTTACGAAACCTCCAACGGTGAAATCTACGACATGTTCAGCATGACAGCGGCGCACAAGTCGCTGCCACTGCCTAGCTATGTCCGGGTGACCAACATGGATAACGGCCGCCAGGTTGTGGTGCGGGTGAATGATCGCGGCCCCTTCCATGAAGGACGGGTGATTGACCTGTCCTATGCGGCGGCCTCGCGGCTGGACATGATGGGCGAGGGCACGGCTCGAGTGTCGCTTGAGGTGCTGGACCCGCGCGCGACGCAGGCATCTTCCCCGGCTGCCGGCGGCAAAGCAGGCGCCGCGCCTGGGCGCTATCTGCAGCTGGGCGCCTTTTCGGATCGTACCGCCATCGAGCGCATTGAGCAGCGTGTCGGCCAGCGCTCGGACGGTCTGAGCCTGCGGGTTTCGCCCGTGAGTCAGGAGGGACGTACCCTGTACCGGGTGCAGCTCGGGCCGGTGCCCGATAGTGAAACCGAAGCGCGCCTGATGCGCGAGCTGGCCGATGCCGGTTACACCGCCGCCCGTCCGGTGGACTTACCCTGATCGCCTGAGTAGAGTAGAACTTTTAGTCCCCGACGACGTCTACCCTGCACCCATTTCCCCGCAGACTGATAATGAGAACCATGGCTCAACGACCGATATACGCCCGACTATGCGGCTTCTTCCTTTGCTCTCTTCTTGTGGCCGGCCCGGTACAGGCTGAAACACCGACCCTCAATGCAACCCCGACGCTCAATGCGACGCCGACTCTGTCGCCGGCCGAACTGATCCCGGCCTCGCCCCAGATCGCGGCAACCTCCTACCTGGTGATGGATGCCGAAACCGGCGAAATTTTGCTGTCAGACAAGGAAGACGAGCAGTTCGCCCCCGCCAGTCTGACTAAAATGATGACCAGCTATATCGTCGAGTACGAACTGGCCAAGGGCAATATTTCCAAGGATGACCTGGTGCTGATCAGTGAAAAGGCCTGGCGTACCGAAGGCTCGCGCATGTTTGTACGCGAGGGGACGCAGGTCAAGCTGATCGACCTGCTGCAGGGCATTATTATCCAGTCCGGCAATGATGCCTCGGTTGCTGTGGCCGAGCATATCGCCGGCAGCGAGTCGGCCTTTGCTGACCTGATGAACCAGCACGCCGGCCTGCTGGGAATGAAGAACACCTATTTCCGCAATGCCACCGGCCTGCCGGCAGACCAGCATATGTCCACGGCCCGCGACCTGGCCTTGCTGGCGCGGGCGATCATTCGCCAGTTCCCGGAAAACTACCCGATCTATTCCGAGAAGTACTTCACTTACAACGAGATTCGCCAGCCCAATCGCAACCGCCTGCTGTGGCGCGACGACTCGGTTGATGGCCTGAAAACCGGCCACACCGAAGAGGCTGGCTATTGCCTGGTGGCCTCGGCCAAGCGTGACGACATGCGCCTGATCAGCGTGGTGCTGGGCACCAGCAGTGAAGAGGCGCGGGCGCAGGAAACCCAGAAGCTGCTGGCCTATGCCTTCCGTTATTACCGTACCCACAAGCTGTATGACGGCGGTACGCCGCTGAATACCGCCACCGTCTGGGGTGGGCAGGGTGGGGACGTCCGTCTGGGCCTGGCCGAGTCGCTGGCGGTCACGGTCCCGCGGGGTCAGACCGATCAGCTGGAAGCCGCGCTGGATGTGGATCGCGTGATCGAAGCGCCGGTGGTACAGGGGCAGGAATATGGCCGTGTACGGGTCACGCTCAATGGCGAGACGGTACGGGAAGTGCCGCTGGTTGCACTCGAGGATGTCGCCGAGGGTGGCCTGCTCAAGCGTATCTGGCACAGTATCGTGCTGTTTTTCCTCAGCCTGATCGGTTGATGGTGCAAGTACTTACTGACCCTGCCGCCTTCACTCTGAAGGCGGTTTGAAGAGACGGACACCGATGAATATCGTATATCTCAAGGGACGCTTCATGGCCTCTGAAGAGGCAACACTGTCACCCTTTGATCGCGGCTTTCTGTTTGGCGACAGTGTGTACGAAGTTGTGCCCTATTTTCGTGGTATTGGTTTTCGGCTGCAGGAGCATATCGCCCGGCTGGAACACAGCCTGCGGGCGGTTCGTATCCGGGCAGACCATGACTGGGCTGCACTGCTGAACGAGCTGGTCGCGCGCAACGGTGGCGGCACCCTGTCGGTCTACCTGCAGGTTACCCGGGGAGATGCAGGCAGCCGCAGTCACAGTTACGATGCCAGTCTTGAACCCACGGTATTTGCCTGTTGTGCGCCGGTGCGCAATTTTACCGCCGTGCCTGCCGCCGAGGTGGCGGGAATCAGTGCCATCGTTACGGCGGATCTGCGCTGGCATCGCTGCGATATCAAGTCCACCGGCTTGTTGCCCAACATCCTGGTGCTGCAGCAGGCGCGGGATCACCAGGCCGATGAGGCCCTGTTGCTGCGCGATGGTGTCCTGACCGAAGGCACCTCGTGCAACCTCTTTGTGGTGCGCCAGGGAGTTATCTATACCCCCAAGCGCAGCTCTGACATTCTGGGTGGCATTACCCGGGAGCTGATACTGGAATTGGCGGACGCCAATGGCATGCAGTACCAGGAAGTGGATATCGATTACGATACCCTGATGAACGCCGACGAAGTCTGGATTTCCAGCTCGACCCGCGGCGTGGTGCCGGTGACTCGCGTCGATCATCGGCCCATCGGCAGCGGTACCAAGGGGCCTGTCTGGGCTCGAATGTTTGAATTGTTGGCCCGTTACCAGCAGCAGCTGATGACGGGGGAGTGAGTGATGAGCGAACAGCAACCCCCCAAGATTGAATTTCCCTGCCCCGACTACCCGATCAAGGTGATCGGTGTGAACAGCACCGACTTTCGGGACTATGTCATTGAAACCGTACTCCGGCACGCGCCGGATCTTGATGTGGCCAGCGTCACCGTGCAGGACAGCAACAAGGGCACCTTTCAGTCCGTGCGTTTTTGCATTACCGCCACCGGTGTTGATCAGCTGGAGCGGCTGCACCAGGACCTGAAGTCCTCCGGTCGCGTCAAGATGGTCATCTGATGGCCCTGTCCGATACGCTGGTTCTGCGCGACCTGGGCCAGGTACCCTATGATTCCACCTGGCAGCGCATGCAGGACTTCACCAACAGCCGTGATGACCAGACCCCTGATGAAATCTGGCTGCTGCAACATGCCCCCGTGTTCACCCAGGGCCAGGCAGGCAAGGCCGAGCATGTGCTCAATGCCGGTGATATTCCGGTGGTGCAAGCCGACCGTGGCGGTCAGGTAACCTACCATGGCCCCGGCCAGCTGGTGGTCTACCTGCTGCTGAACCTGCGCCGCAAAAGCCTGGGTGTGCGGGATCTGGTGGATCTGATGGAGCAGAGCGTGGTCGAGCTGCTGGCCGAATATGGCGTTGAGGCTTACCCCAAACCCGACGCCCCTGGCGTCTATGTGGGCGATGCCAAAATCTGCTCTCTGGGATTGCGGGTACGCCGTGGCTGCTCCTTTCATGGCCTGGCGCTGAACCTGGACATGGACATGGAACCCTTCCTGCGCATCAATCCCTGCGGCTATGCCGGCATGGCCATGACCCAGCTGGCGAACCTGGTGCCGGGGCTGGACAGCGCAGCGGCCATCAGCCGTATGGGTGATATTTTGATCAACAAAATCGGGTATACTACGGTGTCCCGCAGAACCAGACTGGATTAGCGATTGTATGGCAAGTTCTGATAGCAAAACCGCAGGCGCGCGCGTCGAGCAGGGTGTCAAACTTCGCGGCGCCGAAAAGGTGGCCCGCATCCCGGTGAAAGTCATTCCCACCGAGAAAGATGAAATGCCACGCAAGCCGGCCTGGCTGCGGGTTCGCATGGGAAACTCGGCCGAAGTGCAGCGCATCAAGTCCAAGCTGCGTGAACACAAGCTGTCGTCCGTCTGTGAAGAGGCCAGCTGCCCGAATATCGGCGAGTGCTTCACCAACGGCACCGCCACCTTCATGATCATGGGTGACATCTGTACCCGTCGCTGCCCGTTCTGCGATGTGGCCCATGGCCGCCCCAATGCCCTGAACGCCGACGAACCACGGGAGCTGGCTACCGCCATCGCGGACCTGGGCTTGCGCTACGTGGTTATCACATCGGTGGATCGCGACGACCTGCGTGACGGCGGAGCCCAGCATATCGCCGACTGCGTGCGCGAAACCCGCGAGCGCCAGCCGTCCATCGAGATCGAAACCCTGGTGCCGGATTTCCGTGGCCGCATGGAAGTGGCGCTGGACATTCTCAGTGCCACGCCGCCGGACGTGTTCAACCACAATATGGAAACCGTGCCGCGCCTGTACAAGCAGGTGCGCCCGGGGGCGGATTACGCCTGGTCGCTGGACCTGCTTGAAGGCTTCAAGCAGCGTCAGCCCGGCATCCGTACCAAGTCCGGCCTGATGGTGGGCGTGGGTGAAACCAACGAAGAGATCGTCGAGGTCATGCGTGATCTGCGGGCACACAACGTCGACATGATCACCATTGGCCAGTACCTGCAGCCAAGCCGCAGTCACCTGCCGGTAGATCGCTTCGTGACGCCGGACGAGTTCGACGAGTTCGCCCGCCTGGCCAAGGAGATGGGCTTCTCCCATGTGGCTTCAGGCCCGCTGGTGCGTTCGTCCTACCACGCCGACTTGCAGGCCAAGGGTGAAAAGGTCGGTTAGACACCGGTAGCCGCAAGCACAAAAAAAAGAGCCTGAGGGCTCTTTTTTTGTACCGGGACGTACTTGTCCCTGGCCGCAGGGGCCGCAGGAACAGGGTTGGCTGCGTCCTGATCCCGGAGGCAACGGCGGGCGTGTTATACCTTGGTAACCCAGACCCCAACATCCAGCGAGGATCCGGCGGCACCCACGTAGGAACCCGAGATCGGTGGCACCGCATGGGGCAGGCGGGCGACGGCGACGGCGATATGGTCGCTGCCGGCAATTTTACCGATGGTCGGATCAAATCCCTTCCAGCCGGCGCCTGGCAGGTAAACCTCGGCCCAGGCGTGGGTGGCGCCATTGCTTTGCGGCATGGGTGTTACGTGCAGATAGCCACTGACAAAGCGGGCGGCGAGACCCAGGCAGCGGGCGGCTTCCATAAAGAGCACGGCGAAGTCGCGACAGGAGCCGGTGCCATACTCCAGCGTCTGGCGGGCGCTCTGCACGCCGGGTTCTTCCCGTACGCGGTAGCTCAGGGTCTGGTAAATGTACTCGGCAATGCGTTGCAGCAAACTGTAGGTCTGAATGCTTTCGTCCGCTTGCCAGAAATTGCCGATCCAGGCGTGCAGGAGACTGCGGGTCGGGGCGTCCGGTGCTGTCTGGTAGGGCGCCAGCATGGGTTCGTCGTCCGCTCGGTAGCTGAACGGGTAGCGCAGGGCGTAGTCAGACACCAGGAAATCCAGCGGCGCTTCGTTGTACTGCTGAATAATGACTTCGCTTTGGATCACCAGCTGGCGTGTGGGCAGGGCGAAGCTGGCGAGGGCGACGGAGTTGTCTTCGACGTCACGGTGCCAGAGCAGGCCCGCTGCCGGTGTGATGTCGAGTAAAAACGACTGGATACGCAACTCATGGTCTTCGCGCGGTCGCAGCAGCAGCTTGTGTGTGCCCAGTGTCACCTCTTCGGTGAAGTTGTAGTAGGTGTGATGCACAATCTTGTAGCGCTGCATAAAGTCGTCTCAAAGTGGGTGCTGAGCGGGGTTATTACGGCCTTCCGTTACTGGCGTTCAGCAGAATCAGGCTCCATGGGCATAGCCCGGTTCATCAATATGCTGCACGCGTATCCGCTGTTCCCGGGGGGAGAGGGCCGGGCCAAACTGATTGTAGACCGCGACATCGGCGGCATCCCGGCCATAGCCGATGGCGACATAGCCACCGTGCAGCTGGGCCTGGGTAGCGTCGAAGGTGTACCAGCGATCGGCCACGTAGGCCTCGAACCAGGCGTGCAGATCCATGGGCGCCAGGTCATGCAGGTAGCCCACCACCATGCGCGCCGGAATGCTCAGGCTGCGACACAGTGAAATCCCCAGGTGTGCGAGGTCACGGCACACACCCCATCCCCGGGCATTAACCTCGGTCGCCGATATCTGAATATCACTGCTTTCGGGCCGGTAGTGAATGGTATTGCGCAGCCAGGTCTCAATGGCGGCCACCTGGTCGTAGCCCAGCGGGTAGCCCGCGGTGATGCTGTTGGCCATCTGACTGAAGCGATCTGACTCGCAATAGCGACTGGGCAGCAGGTAAATGAGTGCAGACTCGGGCAGGTTCTGTATTTCGACGAACCGGGCGCCAGGGGCGCGGTCGATATGGTCCGAGGTCATGACCTCGGCCGCCGTATGGATGCCAAAGGCACCGGGAGGGGCAATCAGCCGCTGGCACAGATTGCCGTAGTTATCGGTAAACTCGAAGACGGACACGCTGGGTACAAGCTTGTACTGTTCGCTGGCAATCCATTGCTGGGCACCGCTGCGCGGTCGCAGCATCAGTACAAAGGGCGTCGGTACAGCGATGTCGAACGTCAGATCACAACTTGTTCTTAACCACATGGGCCCTTTCCTTTGGATATCACCGGAGAACTCTCTACACAGACCTGGTCAGGCCACGCCTGGGACCTAAGCCTCAGCAGTGCCTGCTATATCACTGTACAGGCTTGGCGCGCGAAGTAACGGCTTAATTTAGTCGCGCAGGCTGTGGTGGCAAATGCCCGACCCGGGACACCTCAGCCTTGCAGCAGTTGTTCAAAGGCATCGGCACCCGGACCCAGTGGCTGCCCGTAGCTGAATTCCACATAGTTGCCATTGGGGTCACGCAGGCCACAGTAGTAGCCAACCGGAAAGGGTTCATCCCGCGGTGCCCAGACGAGGCAGCCGGCTTTCTCGGCCTGCTGTGCAATTCGGTCGACGGCCTCACGGCTGTCCAGCGCAAAGCCGAAGTGGCGGTAGTCGTTGTCGGGCAGGTTAAGATCCTGGCCACCATCCATCAGCACGAAGATAAAGTCGCGCTCTCGGCCGGGCTCCGCCATCCAGCTGATGGTCTGCCGACTGCTGTGTCGCTCATGGATAATGCGCATGCCGCAGAAGTCCTGATAGAAGGTTACGCAGGCGGCCATGTCAGTGACATGCAGGGCCAGGTGGGTGATTCGGGCGCTGGTGGACATTCAGGACTCCTGTTTATAGACGCTTGCCGGTGATTTAGTTATACACCCTTAGGGCCGGCGGGGCCTCTCTGGGGGTAACTTTGGCAGTGTGGACAACCGCTGGCTGTCACCGGATTGCAATGTTATCCCCGAATCCTGTGTATAAAATTGTGAATAAGGTATGGGTACAGATCCAGAGCCCTGCGGAGCCGGCGTATTGCCTGGTGCGTGTGTTTTTTGAGCGGTAAAAAATTCAGGTTTTCAGTGACTTGTGCTGTGTATATGTGCGAAAAAATGTTGCCGCCAGCGTGCCTGTGTCAAGCCAAATCGGAAAATTATCTCGGCCTGTTCAGCGGGCTTATCCACAAAATGCAGGGGTAAGTTTGTGTATAACTCGAGGGTAAGTCGGGGGAGCGCCGCCAACTGAGGCTGTACTGATTATGGTCAGTTTGTGAGCACGGCATGCCTGCGCGCACGCGGACACTGGAGCGGCCTTGTCAAGGGGCAGCACCGGCGCGAAATGATACGGGATTAAGTGGGCTGGCGGGTCAGCCGGTCGCATCCAGTGGCAGGGACAGGCCTGCCAGGTGCAGCAGAATCGAGGTCAGGGGCAACCAGGGGTCACCGCTGCGGGCGCCCTTTACCAGGCGGTCGACCTCGGCGGCCTGTTGCAGCAGGCTTTCCAGCGTGGCGGGGGACAGGCGTTTGGTGGTGTTGCGTACCAGTTGCTTGCGCTTGCCGAACAGGCGCTGCTGCTGGCACAGGCTATCAAAGCCGGTGCCCTGTTGCAGGCCGCGCTGCACGGCGTGCAGGGTGCGGATTTCCCGGGCCAGGGCCCAGAGCACCACGGCCGGTTCCGTCCCTTCCTGGCGCAGTACCTGAACAATACGGGTGACGCGCTGGGGCTGGGCGCCGAGGGCGGCGTCGGTGAGGCCAAATATATCAAAGCGGGAGCTGTCCGATACGGCGTCGATTACGTCGTCGGCGCTGAGTGTCTTGCCGGGGAACAGCAGCTGTAGCTTGCTCATTTCCTGGCGGGCCGCCAGCAGGTTGCCTTCGACACGCTGACACAGCACTTCCACCGCACTGTCGTCCAGGCGCATGTCCATCTGCACCGCGCGGCGCCGGATCCATTCGGGCAGCTGAGCCGGCTCCACCGGCCAGAGTTCGACAATGACGCCGTTCTTGTCGACAGCCTTGAGCCAGGCGCTTTTCTTGGCCCCGGCATCGAGCTTGTCGGCAATGATCAGCAGAACGTTGTCAGGGGCGGGGTTAACCAGGTACTGCTGCAGCATGTCACTGGCGTTCTTGTTCAGCTTCTGGCCGCCAAGGCGCAGTTCGATGATTTTGCGTTCGGCGAACAGCGACAGGGCGCTGGCACATTCAAGCAGGTATTCCCACTTGAAACTGCCGTCCACATGCAGCACTTCCCGTTCGGTAAATCCCTGCTCAAGGAAAGCCTTGCGCAGCAGGTCGCAGCTTTCCTCGGCCAGCAGGGGTTCGTCGCCGGTGACCAGATAGACCGGCGCCACGCCCTGCTTGAGGCGCGCGCCGAGCTGTTCCGGCTTCAGCTTCATGGCTGACCGGCGGCGATGTACAGGCGCAGGATCTGGCGTGAAATATCCTGCTGCATTTCGCGTCGCAGCAGGGCTTCCTGGGCATTCTTGGCGGTAATGGCATCGGCGTCGTAGGTATAGACCCGTTCGGTGCGTACCGCGGTCGGCGCGATCAGGAAGCGTTCACCCTCGGTGATCTGAAAGCGCACTTCGGTGCGCAGTTCGTATTCGTCCGCCTTGACGCGCTCATCCAGTGAGGCGACACGGCGGCCCTGCTTTTCTTCGAGAATCTGCAGGGTGTAGGGGGCGGCGGCGGCCAGCTCAATGCCGTTGCTGCGCAGCGTGCGGCTCAGTTCGAGCCGCAGGGCACTGCGACCGGCAGGCATTTGCAGCGCCAGTTCGCGCATCGCCACCGGGACTTCGGCGCTGCCGCGCAACTGAAAGCCACAGCCGCTTAACAGCAGGGTTGCGATCAGCAGTATCAGCCTCAATTGCACAGTCATTGCTCTCTCCCGTCCTTAGCCTACAACGATATTGACCAGTTTACCCGGCACCACGATTTTCTTGCGCAACTGCTTGTCGGCCATGTGCTTGCGCACGTTTTCATCCGCCAGTGCCGTATGCAGGACCACGTCTTCATCGGCATCGGCGGCCACGCTGATCTTGGCGCGCACCTTGCCATTGACCTGGACCACCATTTCCAGCGAAGCGCGGGTCAGGGCGCTTTCATCCACCTGCGGCCAGGGGGTGTGCAGCAGGTTGTCGCTACCGGTCAGCTGCTGCCAGAGATGGTGCGTGATGTGCGGCACGATCGGCGACAGCAACTGGGTGGCCGCCAGCACGGCTTCGCGGGTGACCGCAAGGCCCTGGGCGCTGACATCGACAAAGCGACCAATGCTGTTGGACAGTTCCATGACCGCGGCAATGGCGGTGTTGAAGGTCTGGCGGCGCTCGATATCGTCGCTGACCTTGGCGATGGTTTCATGCACCTTGCGGCGCAGGTCACGCTGCTCGTCGGTGAGGCTCGCGCTATCCAGCGCGGCGACGTCCTGGCCGTGCTGCAGGTGATCATGTACCTGCTTCCACAGCCGCTTGAGGAAGCGGTGAGCGCCCTCAACACCGGAGTCGGACCATTCCAGCGACTGTTCGGGAGGCGCTGCGAACATCATGAACAGGCGCACGGTGTCGGCACCGTACTTGTCGATCATGACCTGCGGGTCGATACCGTTGTTCTTGGACTTCGACATCTTGGACACGCCGGCCTGTTCCACCGGCAGGCCGTCGGACTTCAGGCGCGCACTGATGATGCGGCCCTTGTCATCGGTTTCGGTGTCGACATCGGTCGGGGCGATCCAGATCTTGCCACCCTTGTCGTCTTCGCGGTAGTAGGTGTCAGCCAGCACCATGCCCTGGCACAGCAGGCGGGTGAAGGGCTCGTCGGAGTTCACCAGGCCTTCGTCGCGCATCAGCTTGTGAAAGAAACGCGAGTACAGCAGGTGCAGGATGGCGTGTTCGATACCGCCGATATACTGGTCCACCGGCAGCCAGTAGTTGGCCTGCTCGGGGTCCAGCATGGCGTCGCCGCTGCGGGCGCAGGCGTAGCGGGCGTAGTACCAGCTCGATTCCATGAAGGTATCGAAGGTGTCGGTTTCACGCTCGGCAGCACCACCGCATCCCGGGCAGGTGGTCTGGATGAAGCTGTCCATCTTCTTGATCGGTGAACCGACGCCGTCGAAGTCGACCTCTTCGGGCAGTACCACCGGCAGCTGGTCTTCGGGCACCGGCAGCGGGCCGCAGGACGGGCAGTTGATTACCGGGATCGGCGTGCCCCAGTAGCGCTGACGGGAAACGCCCCAGTCACGCAGGCGGTAATTGATGGTGGTGCGGCCCTTGCCCCGGTTTTCGAGTTCCTTGGCGATGGCCTTGAAGGCAACATCGAACTCGAGTTCGGAGAAGTCGCCCGAATTGATCAGTGCACCCTTGTCGGTAAAGGCTTCACGCTCGATATCGATCGGCGTGGAGGCATCCAGTGGCTTGATCACCTGGCGTATCGGCAGGCCGTACTTGTGGGCAAATTCCCAGTCGCGCTGGTCATGGGCGGGTACGGCCATGACGGCGCCCGAGCCGTAGTCCATCAGCACGAAATTGGCGGTCCAGACCGGCACTTTCTCGCCAGTCAGCGGATGGGTCGCTTCCAGACCCAGCGCCATGCCCTTTTTCTCCATGGTGGCCAGATCGGCTTCGGCCACCTTGGTGTGCCTGCAGTCTTCCAGGAAGGCGGCCAGCGCCGGGTTGTTGGCAGCAGCCTGCAGCGCCAGCGGGTGCTGCGGTGCCACCGCCACGTAGGTGACGCCCATCAGGGTGTCCGGGCGGGTGGTGAATACTTCCAGCTCGCCATTGCCCTCAACCTGGAACTTGAGCTCCACGCCCAGGGAGCGACCGATCCAGTTGCGCTGCTGGGTACGGACCTGTTCGGGCCAGTGATCCAGCTTGTCGAGGTCGTCCAGCAGCTGGTCGGCGTAGTCGGTGATCTTCAGGAACCACTGCGGAATCTTCTTGCGCTCGACCAGGGCGCCGGAGCGCCAGCCGCGGCCGTCGATTACCTGCTCGTTGGCCAGTACCGTCAGGTCCACCGGATCCCAGTTCACCTCGGATTCCTTTTTGTAGACCATGCCCTTGGCCATCAGGCGGGTAAAGAACCACTGCTCCCAGCGGTAGTACTCTGGATGACAGGTGGCGACTTCGCGGCTCCAGTCATATCCAAAGCCCATGCGCTGCAACTGGTTGCGCATGTAATCGATGTTCTCGTAGGTCCACTTGCCGGGCGCGACATTGTTCTTGATCGCGGCGTTCTCGGCCGGCAGACCGAAGGCGTCCCAGCCCATTGGCTGGAGCACGTTCTTGCCCTGCATGCGCTGGTAGCGCGAGACGACGTCGCCAATGGTGTAATTGCGCACATGCCCCATGTGCAGCCGACCGCTGGGGTACGGAAACATCGACAGGCAATAGAACTTTTCTTTGGCGGGGTCTTCGACGCAGTGGAAGCTATCGTGCTCATCCCAGTAAGCCTGGGTCTGGGACTCAATGTCCCCGGGCTGGTATTGTTCGTTCATGGGTTTAGGAATCGGCATCTCTGACAATAAAACCGGCATCTGGAAATGCCGGCTATTGGTTCAATGGAAAGTTCGTGACATGCGGCATAGCATACAATAGAAGCTACTCCATCAACAGTGGAATGCGCCCGGTCGAGGAGACGACATGACTGATGATCCCCGCAAACAGGAACACCGGCACGACAAGGCCACGACGGCCTATGACCGTATTCTCAAGCGCTTGCTGGCTGATCTGGAAAGCGCCGAAATCAAATCCTGGGATTATTTGCAGGAACGCATAGAGGAAGCGGCCAAACTGGAACTGACCGCCGAGGAAATGACCCGCGATGAAATGGACCTGCTGACGGCCTATCTCAAGCGCGACCTGAAACGCCTGGGTTACTACGCCCACGAAACCGGTGCCGGCATCGCCGCCTGGCTGCATTTTGATCTGAACATACTGGAACACCGTGTCGGCCAGCTGCTGAAGGGGCTGGCGGACCGCACCCGTATCGACCAGGAAACCCTGCGCGAGCGCCTGTCCCACGGCGAGGATGACTACCTCAGCGGCGAGATTGCCACCGTCGGTACCCTGGCCTGCCTGAACTGTGGCGCTACCCAGGAGCTGACCGAAACCTCCCGCATCGAGGACTGCAAGACCTGTGGCAAGGGGTTCTTTCGCCGTATCTCCAGGCCTTGGTCCGGGACACCTGAGGATGCCTGATCCGGGTTCGCTGCAGCATTTGACCTGCGAAGGGCACGAGCGACGGGTCGGCGTCGAGATCGAGCTGGCGGGCATTGAACTGGACGATATTGCCCGCTGCATTCAGACCGTGTTTGGCGGGCGGGTCGAGCGGGTATCGGTGTGCGAGCAGCGGGTGGTGGGCACCGAGTTTGGCCGTTTCAGCCTGGAGCTGGATTTGCGCTACCTCAAGCAGCTCGGGCGTGAACAGAGCCATGGTCATAGCAGCGAGCTGGAGAATCTGGCCACCGAGGCGCTGGCAGCTGTCGCCAGTAACCTGGTGCCCTTTGAGATCGTCTGCCCGCCGATTCCCTTTTCCCGCCTGGATGGACTTGAAACGCTGGTGCAGGAACTGCGCGAGGCGGGCGCCCTGGGCACGCATGGTGCCGCGCGCTACGCCTTCGGTGTCCACTTCAATCCCGAGCTGCCTGCGCTCGACAGCGGCACCCTGGTGCGTTACCTCAAGGCCTATCTGTGTTTGCATGACTGGCTGAGCGTGCGCGAACAGGCCGCGCTGGTGCGCCGCCTGAGCCCTTTCATTCAACCCTTTTCGCGGGAATACTGCGAGCGGGTACTGCAGCCTGATTACTGGCCGGATCAGGCGGGCCTGATCCGCGACTACCTGGCTGCAAACCCCTCGCGCAACCGTGCGCTGGACTGGCTGCCGTTGCTGGCGCACCTGGACCCGGCGGCGGTGAAGCGGGCGGTGCCGGAAGACAAGGTCAATGCGCGGCCAACGCTGCACTATCGTCTGCCCAACTCCGACATCGACAATCCCGACTGGCACCTGCTGGATGCCTGGCACGATTGGCAACAGGTCGAAGCCCTGGTGCAGGACCCTGCACGGCTGGAGTCGCTGTGCGGCAACTACCTGGCCCATCTGCGGCGGCCACTGCCGGACTGGATAGCACCCTGGTCAGAAAAGGTGGAGCTGTGGCTGGCCGACCCCTCATAGGCGTTACCGGCCCCGATGGCAGGCTTGTCGTTGCCTGGTGGGCCAGTTGCCTGGCAATCTGGCTGGCAGGTGGCCGGGCACTGCGCCTGACGCCCTCTGGATACCTGAAACACAGCCATGATCGACTGCAGGGGCTCATTATCGGTGGCGGGGATGACATAGACCCGTCGCTTTACGGCGGTCATGATGACGGCCGGGCACCGATTGATCCCGAACGGGACCGGTTTGAGATCGACATGATCGAACATGCCCTGCACACGCGCCTGCCGCTGCTGGGAATCTGTCGCGGTGCTCAGCTGATCAATGTGGTCTTGGGGGGCTCGCTGTACGGTGATATTCGCGGCTTGCGCCGCCGGACCTCCAACTTTCGTACCCCGCTGCCTCGAAAAACCGCGCTGACGGCGCACCCGGGTGTGCTGCACCGGGTGCTGGGGAGCAATCGCTGGCGCATCAACAGTCTGCACCACCAGGCCATTGAACGGTTGGGGCAGGGTCTGGTCGTGGCAGCAAGGGACCTGGATAACTTTGTGCAGGCCGTGGAGTGCGAGCAGGGCCGCCTGATCCTGGGGGTGCAGTGGCATCCGGAATACCTGCCGTATCTCGCGGTGCAGCGGCGTCTGTTTCGTCATCTGATCGACTGCGCCAGGGCCAGTACGCCTGAATCTCTTGATGACGACTAACGATGGCCAACGATGACTGAATATTTGCTGCTGTTTGGCGGGGCCTTTGCCGCTGCCACCATTCTGCCATTTTACTCCGAGGTGTACCTGGCCGTACTGCTGGCCGAGCAGCCCGCCAGCTGGGGCTGGTTGTGGCTTATCGCGACAGCGGGCAACACCCTGGGTGCGGTGGTGAACTGGTGGCTGGGGCTGTACATGCTGCACTATCGCGAGCGCCGCTGGTTTCCCGTCAAGGCCGGTGAGCTTGAGCGGGCGCAGCGCTGGTTTCAGCGCTTTGGCGTCTGGAGTCTGCTGCTGGCCTGGCTACCCATCGGCGGTGATGCACTGACCTTTATCGGCGGCATCATGCGGGTGCGGCTGAGTCTTTTCGTGCTGCTGGTGGGCATCGGCAAGGGGCTGCGTTACCTCGTCGTTATCCTGTTTGCCGATGCCCTGCTGTTTTGACGGGCATCTTCTTGCATCGGCAGCTTGCGGCGGGCTGGAGTGCAGGGCCTGATGTGCTGCAGCGAATCTAGTCGTCCAGAATATCCCTCACCCAGCTGAGCGCCGCCATCATGGTGGCGGGTCCCAGGGTGCTGGTGAGCAGCACGATGGATCGCATATTTAGCCGGCTGGCGCATCGGGTGTGCGCGCTGTGCCGAGGTCAAGGCGTTTAGTCGTCCAGAATGTCCTCGACCCAGCTGAGCGCCGCCATCATGGCGGGGAACCCCAGGGTGCTGGTGAGCAGGACGATTGCGTGGCGGATTTCATCCTGGCTGGCGCCGGCTTCAAGGGCGCGGCGGCAATGGCTGTGTACGGCACCTTCCGAGCCTGTGCTGGCCGCGACGGCGAGCTGGATTAGCTGCGCGCTTTTTTCATCCAGTGGGCCGGCTTCACGCACTGTCCGTCCCAGGTCGTCCAGCGCGCCCGCAATGCTGCGGTAGCGGCTGCGGAATTTCACGTAGTTTTTCGGAAGCTTTGACTCGGCCATCTGGGCACCTCCATCAAGGTCACATCTATGCCTTGCAGCCTAGCAGGTTCCGGGGATTTGTCGGCCTTGCCTGCGGGTTTCAGGTCTGGGTCAGGGGGCGGGCGGCGCGGCGCCGGGAAACCCGGGCCAGCGCGCAGCACAGCAGGGCAAGCAGCAGTGTCGGCCAGACACCGCTGCGCTGATAGGGCGTGAGCCCGCGCATGCCCTGTACTTCGCCGACCAGTACCGCGCTCTGGTAGCGGGGTGCCTGGGCATTCACCTTGCCCTGGCTGTCGACCAGGGCGCTGATGCCGTTGTTGGTGGATCTGATCAGCCAGCGGCCGGTTTCCAGTGCGCGCATGCGGGCTATCTGCAGATGCTGGTCCGGTGCGATGGAGCGTCCGAACCAGGTATCGTTGGAGACGGTCAGCAACAGGTCGGAGGCAAGGCTTGAGTGGCGTACCAGCTCGGGGTAGGCAATCTCGTAACAGATCGCCGCGGCGATGCGGTGTGAGCCAAAGGGCAGTGGTTGCTGTTCACCCTGGGGCAGACTGAAGGCGGACATGGGCAGGTTGAAAAAATCGATCAGGCCGCGTAGCCAGGACTCCAGCGGTACATACTCGCCGAAGGGCACCAGCCGCTGCTTGTGGTACAGCGCCGTCTGCGGTGCAAGCACTGCCAGGCTGTTGTGGTAGACGCCGCGGTTTGGGTCATTCTCGTCTGGCACTACCGAAGGCAGGCCGGCGATAAAGCCGGTGCCGCGGCGGGTCAGGTCCTCGATAAAAGGTCGCAGCTGAGGCTCGGCCCGGTACAGGGTTGAAGGGATCGCGGTTTCCGGCCAGATCAGCAGATCAACCTGGCCGGCCTGCCAGCTGAGCTGCTGGTAGCGGCTCAGGATATCGAACAGTCGGCCGGACTCCCATTTCAGCTCCTGCGGGATATTGCCCTGTACCAGTGCGACCTTGAGGGGTGCCCCGCTGGGCTGGGTCCAGCTGTAGGGTAGCAGGGCGATACCTGCCAGCGGCAGGCTGAGCAGGCCGGCGGTCAGCAGGCGGCTGCCCGTGGTGCGGGCCAGTACCAGCTGCAAGCATCCGGTGCCCAGCAGGACGGCGATCAGGCTCAGCCCCCAGACACCGCCCAGCGGTGCCCATAGCGCCAGCGGCGTATCGATCAGCGGATAGCCCAGGTAGAGCCAGGGAAAACCGGTCAGCAGCCAGCTGCGAATCCACTCCCAGATCAGCCAGAGACCGACAAACCCCAGCCACTGGCCGGTACCGCGTCCAAACAGGCGACCGTACATCCAGCCCTGGGCGGCGCCGAGCAGCGCCAGTGCCGCGACGAAGGCGGCGGTGAGCAGCCCGGCCAGCAGCACCGATGCATTACCAAAGGTATGGATGCTGACGTACACCCAGGAGACGCCGGCGCCGTAAAAACCGAGGCCAAACAGCCAGCCGAGCCAGGCCGCCGAGCGCGCGGGCTGATCGCGCAGGCACAGCCACAGCAGCGCCGGCGCAATCAGCGCCAGTGGCCAGATATCGAAGGGGGCAAAAGCCAGCGGCGTCAGGCCGCCGGCGAGGGTCGCTGCCAGCGCTCTGAGCCAGAACGGGGCAGCGCGGTCCATCGCGAACATAGGGGCTTCCGGGATTAACGGGGCTGGCGGCTGACCTGCAGCAGACGGATACGACGGTTGTCGGCGGACAGCACCTTGATGGTGAAGACGTCCAGCTCGACGCTTTCATCCTTGCGCGGCAGGTGTCCGAAGCGCTGGGTGACGAGGCCGCCAATGGTGTCGAAGTCATCGTCGGGCAGGCCGACATCGAAATACTCGTTAAAGTCCTCGATGGGGGTCAGCGCCTTGACGATAAAACCGTTGTCGTCAAACGGTCGGATGTTGCCGTCATCGTCGTCGATATCCGTTTCATCTTCGATTTCACCGACGATCTGCTCCAGCACGTCCTCGATGGTGATGAGGCCGGCGATACCGCCGTACTCGTCCACCACCACCGCCATGTGGTTGCGGGTAGCGCGGAATTCCTGCAGCAGGGTGTTAAGCCGCTTGGATTCGGGAATCACCGTCACCGGGCGCAGGGCATTGCGGATATCGAAGTTGTCGCTGTTGTCCTCGAGGATCAGTGGCAGCAGTTCCTTGGCCAGCAGTATACCCAGCACTTCGTCGGGGCTTTCGCCGATGACCGGGAAACGGCTGTGGGCACTGGAGATGATCAGGGGCAGAAAGTCGCGCGGCGACTGCTCCACCTGTACGACGACCATTTGCGAGCGCGGCACCATGACATCGCGTACCTGCATTTCGGCCACCTGCATGGCGCCTTCGATAATGCCGAGGGCTTCGAGGCTTAGGACATTGTCCTCTACAGATTCGCGCAGCAGGTAGAGCAGGTCTTCCTGGCTACGGGGTTCGTCGGCAAAAGCCTGGGCAAGGCGGCCAAACCAACTTCGGGGTTGGCCTCCCGTTCGGTCAACGCTCATGGTGTTCCTCGATTAGCGTTCCTGGTAAGGATCCGGGATGGACAGGCTGGCGAGCAATTGCCGCTCCAGCGTTTCCATCTCTTCGGCATCCTCGTCCTTTATATGATCGTAACCCAGCAGATGCAAGGTTCCGTGAATAACCAGATGCGCCCAGTGATCAGGCAGTGGTTTTTGCTGCTCGGCGGCTTCGCTCGCCACCACCTCGGCGCAGATAACCAGGTCGCCGAGCAGGTCCAGCTCGATACCATCTGGCACCTCGAACGGGAAGGACAGCACGTTGGTGGGCTTGTCCTTGCCGCGGTACTGCAGGTTCAGCGCCTGGCTCTCGCTGCGCTCGACGACACGAATGCAGAGTTCACCGCCCTCGTAGCGGCCCCGCAGAGCGGTTTCGACCCAGCCCTGGAGCTGTGTTTCGTTCGGAATACCGGGTGCATCGCAGGCCAGTTGCAATTCAACGCAGGGCTTCACGATGGGGTAACTCCTTTGGGATTGCTGCTGGCTTCCTGCGCCTGTTCGTAGCGCTCGTAGGCCCGCACTATGTGCTGCACCAACGGGTGGCGCACGACGTCCTTGGCCGAGAAGTGGGTGAAACCGATTTCCTCGACACTCCCAAGTACTTCCATGGCGTGCAGCAGGCCGGACTGGATGTGCTTGGGCAGGTCGACCTGGGTGATATCGCCGGTAATGACAGCGGTGGAGCCAAAGCCGATACGGGTGAGGAACATTTTCATCTGCTCTCGGGTCGTGTTCTGGCTCTCGTCCAGAATCACAAAGGAGCCGTTCAGCGTGCGGCCACGCATGTAGGCCAGCGGTGCCACCTCGATGATGTTGCGCTCGATCAGCTTGGTGACGCGCTCAAACCCCAGCATTTCATAGAGGGCGTCGTACAGCGGGCGTAGGTAGGGGTCCACCTTCTGGGACAGGTCGCCCGGCAAAAAGCCGAGTTTTTCGCCGGCTTCAACCGCGGGACGCACCAGCAGGATGCGGCTGACTTCTTCACGCTCCAGGGCTTCCACGGCGCAGGCCACGGCCAGGTAGGTCTTGCCGGTACCGGCGGGGCCGATGCCAAAGTTGATATCCCGGGTGCGAATGGCACGCACATACTGCTGCTGGTTCTCTCCGCGCGGACGTATATGGACTTTCTTGGTGCGGATGCTGACGTCCATGGCGGTCTGGTCGATACGGTTCTGCATCCGTTCGACCCCGGACTGCTGCAGCTGCAGGTGCACGGCTTCGGGTGTCAGCTGTACACCGGTGGCGGCTTCCTTGTAGAGGTTCTGCAGCATCTCGGCGACAACGCGCACGATCTCCAGGTCGCCAATCAGCTGAAAGTGATTGCCGCGATTACGGATCTCAATATGCAGGCGCTGTTCGATCAGTTTGAGGTGTTCATCGAGCTGGCCGCACAGGTTGGCCAGGTGTTCGATGTTGTCGGGTTCGAGGGTCAGGCGTAGCGTTTGCGCTGTGTTCAATTTAGCTCCTAGTCGGTAAGCGCAGGGGAAAAGTCACCCTGCGGTTACAGAGTTCGCATTCAGTGCGTTTGATCAAGCTCCGAGCCGATCAGTTCCCCGCGAAGGGAGTTGGCGTAAGCGTCCAGAATCCGGATATCGGCAAAGTGGCCGATCAAATCCGGGTTGGTGGAGCGGAAGTTGACGACACGGTTGTTTTCGGTGCGGCCAGACAGTTCGCCCGGGTCTTTCTTCGAATAACCGTTCACCAGGATACGCTGCACCGTGCCCACCATGCGGCGGCTGATCCCCATTGCCTGCTGGATAATGCGATCCTGCAGGATTTTCAGATGCTGCTTCTTGGTGTCTTCCGATACGGTATCCGGCAGATCGGCGGCGGGCGTTCCCGGGCGGCGGCTGTAGACGAAGCTGAAGGAGTGGTCGAAACCGATGTCCTGGATCAGGTTCATGGTGGCTTCGAAGTCGCTGTCGGTTTCGCCGGGGAAGCCGACGATGAAATCCGACGAGAAACTGATGTCCGGGCGCAGCTTGCGGATACGCCGCAGCTTGGACTTGTACTCCAGTGCCGTATGGCCGCGTTTCATGGCCATGAGGATCTTGTCCGAGCCGCTCTGTACCGGCAGGTGCAGGTGGCTGACCAGCTCCGGCACCTCGGCATAGACGTCGATCAGACTGTCGCTGAACTCCACCGGGTGGGACGTGGTGAAGCGAATGCGGTCGATACCCTCAATGGCGGCGACCAGGCGGATCAGTTCGGCCAGGTCCGCGCTGTCGCCGTCGCTGGTGGCGCCGCGGTAGGCATTGACGTTCTGTCCCAGCAGGTTCACTTCACGCACGCCCTGTTCGGCCAGTTCCTGGCATTCGGCCAGCACGCTGTCCAGTGGGCGGCTGACTTCCTCGCCACGGGTGTACGGCACCACGCAAAAGGTGCAGTACTTGCTGCAGCCTTCCATCACCGAAACAAAGGCTTCCGCACCCTCGACCCGGGGGGCTGGCAGGTGATCGAATTTCTCGATTTCCGGGAAGCTGACATCCACCACGCCCTTCTGGCCCTGGTGGGTCAGATCGATCATTTCCGGCAAGCGGTGCAGGGTTTGCGGGCCGAAAATCATGTCCACGTAGGGCGCCCGCTGGTAGATGGCATCGCCTTCCTGGCTGGCGACGCAGCCGCCCACGCCGATCACGAGGTCAGGGTTGCGGTCTTTCAGCTTGCGCCAGCGGCCCAGCTGGTGGAATACCTTCTCCTGGGCTTTTTCACGTATAGAACAGGTGTTGAGCAGCAGCACATCCGCATCTTCCGGGTTGTCTGTCAGCTCCAGCGCATGGCTTTCACCCAGCAGATCCGCCATGCGGGACGAATCATATTCGTTCATCTGGCAGCCATGGGTTTTGATAAACAGCTTCTTCGCCATTTCTCACCTGTATTGATTAAACGGGTTGCTCTGGAGGGCGAGGCCTGGCTGTGAATATTTAGCGACAGTGCCACATCCGCCCCCGAAAGGACCGCGCATTATACGCAAAGCGGGCAAGGCTGCCTAGATTTTGAGCAGCCTTGTATCGCGGGATTTTGCCCTCATTATACGAGCAACAGCAGTTAGCCAGGTGGCAATCTACTCATGGCCAGTGACGAACGTATGTACCGGGTGCAGTTTATCAATCAGGATCAGGTGTACGAGCTCTATGCCCGGCATGTGTTCCAGAGCGAGATGTGGGGCTTTATCGAGATCGAGGAATTTGTCTTCGGCAGTCGTTCGGAACTGCTGGTGGATCCGGGGGAGGAAAAGCTGAAAAAGCAGTTTGGTGACGTCAAGCGTTCCTTTATTCCGATGCAGGCGATTATCCGCATCGATGAAGTGCGCCAGGAAGGGGTGCCGAAAATCAGTGAAGCCCGTGGCAGTGTCACGGCTTTCCCGCTGTCGGTGCCGCCGCGGCGGGATCGCTGAACGCAGCCCGGACATCAGTCTGACCGGGACGCAGATGTCCGGGGGAGAGTTATTGCTGCTGGGCCAGGGCGGGTCGGCAGCTGTTGTTCAGGCCGGGATCGAGAATTTCACTCAGCCGACTCTCGTTGTAAAACTCGTTGGCGCCATTCATGTAAATGATTTCGACCCCCTCGACCTCGAAACAGGTCGCTTTCTTGTTGCTCCAGATCTTGTCCCACTTGTGCTCGCCGGCATTGCTGAAGGGCCTGAAGGGGCCGGCAACACGCAGCCAGGTATCGGGACGGTTGGTTTTCTTGGCGTTGATGATCTTGCCGTCGGCGTTATAGGCCGTGGTCTTGAACATCACGAACTGGAAGGTCTGATCGGAGACATTGCTGAAGCTGATATGGGCGTCGGTCAGGCCGCCCCGGCCAGGCTTGCTGGCGCGAAAGCCGTGAACCTGGACAACCGGCTTGGGAATGGGACGAACATAAACAACAGGTTCTGGCTCAGGCTCCACAACGGGCGCGGGCTTTTTGAACATGTTGCCACAGCCGACCAGCGATACGGCGCCAGCGGCGACAACCAAGAGTTTCCAGGCTTTCATCTAAACAGGCTCCTGCGGTGATCCATGATGATTATTATTCCTGCTGTCGTCGGAGTAAAACGCAGCTATTGCCGTCGGTATCTAGACTGCATGCGGCGTATTTCGATTGTCGCATGAAGCCGATTCAGGCGGTACTGTCTCCACCAAGCGCCAGTAGTGTTTTTGCCGGGCGCCCCGGAATCTCCCGTGCAAGACGCGGCAGCAGAAAACCGGGCAGCTCAGCCTGCAGTGCCCGCATCAGTGACCGCGCCTCGTCATCGCTGACATCAAAGTGGGCGGCCCCGGCCACGGCATCCAGTACAAACAAGTAATAGGGTAGTACGCCGGCGGCGAAGAGTCGCTCGCTCAGGGCCTGCAAGGCGCTCACACTGTCGTTTACACCGCGCAGCAGTACCGACTGGTTCAGCATGGTCACGCCGGCGCGCTTGAGCCGCAATACGGCCTGATCCACATCCTGATCGATTTCGCTGGCATGGTTGACGTGCAGCACCATCAGGCTTTGCAAGCGGGTGCCGGTAAGGGCCTCGATCAGGCTGTCGGTCACGCGCTGGGGAATAACCACCGGCAACCGACTGTGTACACGAACGCGGCTGAGGTGGGGGATGTCGGCGAGATCACGCACCATGCGCGCCAGGCGCTTGTCGCTGGTGGCCAGGGGGTCGCCGCCGGAAAAGATGACCTCGTTGACCTCGCTGTGTCGGCGCAGGTAGTCCAGTACCTGCTGCCACTGCTCGGGTCCCAGGCGATTGTCTTCATAGGGGAAGTGGCGCCGGAAACAGTAACGGCAGTTGATGGCGCAGGCACCGGTCAGTATCAGCAGTACCCGGCCCTTGTACTTGTGAATCAGGCCATCCTGGTGATTGGCGGCCATTTCCGCCAGCGGATCGGACACGTAGCCCGGCACGCTGAGACGCTCGGCGCCCAGCGGCAACACCTGGCGCAGCAGGGGGTCATCCGGGTCGCCCTTGCGGATACGCTTGAGGTAGGGCACAGGAACGCGCAGCGCGAAATCAGCGGCCGCGGCCCTGGCGGGGGCCAGCAGTTCGGCGGGGAGTTCCAGCAGGCGTAACAGTTCAGCAGGATCGTCGATAGTGTGACTGAGCAGCTGTTGCCAGTCGTCAAGCTGTGTAACCGGGAGAGTCATCGGGGACCGCGGGCGTAAGATGGGAATTTGCTCGCATTCTGCTTTCAAGTAGAATGGCTGTCAATTTTCGGGCAGTGCCCGGTCTTCAGTTAGCTAATCGAGTCCCGAGACTTCCTGCATATGGCAAATTATTCCGCGAACCAGTTCAAGAACGGCCTGAAAATCATGCTCGACGGTGATCCCTGCACCATGACGGATGTCGAGTTCGTCAAGCCGGGCAAAGGTCAGGCGTTCACCCGTGTAAAAATGCGCAACCTGATTAGCGGTCGCACCTGGGAAAAAACCTTCAAGTCCAACGAATCGGCCGAAGGCGCGGACGTGATGGACCGCGACATGGAATACCTCTATAGCGATGGTGAAATGTGGCACTTCATGGAGCCTGCGACCTTCGAGCAGTTCGCCGCCGACAAGAACGCTGTAGGTGATGCGTACCAGTGGCTGAAAGAGCAGGACCGCAGCATGATCACGCTGTGGAACGGCAACCCCATCTCCGTCACGCCGCCCAACTTTGTTGAACTGGCGGTGACCGAAACCGATCCCGGCGTGAAGGGTGATACCGCCCAGGGCGGCTCCAAGCCTGCCACGCTGAGCACCGGCGCGGTGGTACGTGTACCGCTGTTTATCGAAGAGGGCGATATCCTCAAGATCGATACCCGCACCGGCGCCTACGTCAGCCGCGCCTGACAAGCGCGCTTCACCGCTTTGGCAAAACGGCAGCGCAGGCTGCCGTTTTTCATTGTCCGAGAGCTAAACCATGACTTCAGAAGGCTGGCGCCCCAGTGCGTCGATTGAAAACCTGCGCCACCGGGCCCGGATTCTGGCGGATATCCGGCGCTTCTTTGGCGAACGCGATGTGCTGGAAGTGGAAACGCCGGCGCTGTCGCACCGGGCGGTGAGCGACCCCTTTATCGACAGCATCGAAGCGGCCTACCGGCCTTTTCCGGGAGGCCCGGCGCAGCCGCTCTATCTGCAAAGTTCACCCGAGTACGCGATGAAACGGCTGCTGGCGGCGGGCAGCGGCGCCATCTACCAGCTGGGGCGAGCCTACCGCAACGGTGAGTCGGGCGGGCGGCACAACCCGGAGTTCACCATGCTGGAATGGTACCGGCCGGACTTTGACGATCGTGATCTGATGGACGAAGTCGAGGCACTGGTGTGTACCGTACTGGATTTGCCGCCGGTTCGCCGCGTCACTTACCGGGCGCTGTTTGTGGAACAGCTCGGGCTGGATCCTGCTACGGCACCGCTGGCTGAATTAAAAGCCAGGGCGCGGGCGTCTCTGGATGTGGCGATGGAGGATGATGACCGGGACAGCTGGCTGAACCTGTTGATGTCGCACCTGATCGAGCCTGCACTGGCCACCGCAGGGGCTGTATTCGTGCACGAGTTTCCCGCCAGCCAGGCCGCGCTGGCACGGCTGCGGCAAGGTGAAGACGGTACGCCGGTGGCGGCGCGTTTCGAACTGTTTATCAACGGCATGGAGCTGGCCAACGGCTACCACGAACTGACCGATGCCGCCGAGCAGGCCCGGCGCCTGCAGGCGGACCAGCGCAGCCGTGCGACCCTCGATCTGCCACAGCGGCCTCTGGAAGATCGGCTGGTGGATGCCCTGGCCCAGGGGCTGCCGGACTGCGCCGGTGTCGCCCTGGGCGTCGACCGCCTGGTGATGCTGGCGCTGGGCACCACGTCGATCAATGACGTCATCGCTTTCCCGTTTGCTCGTGCCTAGGAGCCTATGCCGGCAGGTGATTCAGCAGGGCGCTGCGCATGCGGCGTACCGCTTCTTCCAGCAGGCCCCGGGGGCAACCGAAGTTGAGGCGCATGAAACGATCATCGCCAAAGTCCCGCCCCGGAGACAGGCCCACACCGGCCTGCTCGAAGAAACGGGCCGGGTTTTCGAGCTTGGCGGCGGATACATCGATCCAGGCCAGGTAGGTGGCCTCGACCGGTTCCATGCGCAGTCCCGGAATACGGTTGATTTCCTGCACCAGGTAGTCGCGGTTGCCACGCAGGTAGTCGATCTGACGCAGGTTCCAGGCATCGCCGTCGCGGTAGGCCGCCAGCGCTGCGGTATAGCCCAGCAGATTCACATCCGGCACGATGCCCTTGCGCACACGATTGAAAGCCTTGCGCAGTTCAGGGTCGGGGATGATGGCGAATGAACAGCCAAGACCGGCGATATTGTAGGTCTTGCTCGGGGCCATCAGGGTGATGCTGCGGGCCTGGATGTCGCTGTTGATCGAGGCCAGTGGCCGATGCTCGACACCCGGCTCCAGAATCAGGTCGCAGTGGATTTCATCGGAGCAGACGACCAGGTCATGCCGGCGGGCGATGCTCGCCAGGCGTTCAAGTTCTTCCTGCCGGTAGCAGGTGCCGCCGGGGTTGTGGGGGTTGCAGAACAGCAGCAGCCGGCTGTCGGGGGTAATGGCGGCTTCCAGGGCGTCAAGATCCAGTGTCCAGCGTGCACCCTGCTGCTGCATCGGTACGGTGATCAGCTGGCGGGATGACAGCCGTGGGGCGGTCATGAACGGCGGGTAGACGGGCTTGGGCGCCAGCACGTTGTCGCCATCGGCACCAACGCTGCGACAGCTGAGGTTGAGGCCGCATACCAGGCCTGGCAGCCACACCAGCCAGTCAGCCTCTATTGCCCAGCCATAGAGCCGCTGCATGCGCTCGACAACCAGGCGGTTGAGCTCGGCCGGTGTCTGGGTGTAACCGAAGACGCCGTGGCTGATGCGCTGCTGCAGCGCCTCGATCACCGCTGGGGGCGACATGAAATCGGTATCGGCTACCCACATGGGCAGGATTTCGCTGTCGCGGTACTTTTCCCATTTCTCGCTGGCGGTATCGCGGCGATCGATAATACGGTCGAAGTTTTCGGGGGCCATGCTGCACCTTTTCACGTTTGATTCCGGCTTGCGCTGCATTGTAGCCCCGCCGGGTTGCAAATAGTCAACGCGGCGTTATAGTTACGAACCGGACCCGCCAGGCACTCCTATCCACCGTGTTATCGCAGTGATTGCCGACTAGGCCCGGGGTCTGTAGACGAACATGCAGTGCAGAAATTGGCGCACGCTGGCCGAGACGTTTCCGGCAGCCGGCCTGATTTTTCCTCACCTCTTTCCTTTATATTAGTATCCTGTGAGCAGACCAGGCCGCATCCCGCCTGTGACGGCAATAACCGGGCGACGCCGAGAACCCATTTGGAGACCTCCTGATGAGCGATAACAACAGAGTCATTATTTTCGACACCACCCTGCGTGATGGTGAGCAGAGCCCCGGTGCGTCCATGACCCGGGATGAAAAACTGCGCATTGCCCGCCAGCTCGAGAAGATGCGCGTCGATGTTATCGAGGCGGGCTTCGCCATTGCCAGCCAGGGCGACTTCGAGGCGGTGAAGGCGATTGCCGATACGGTGCGCAACAGCACCATCTGCTCCCTTTCACGGGCGCTGGACAAGGATATCGACCGCGCTGGAGAGGCGCTGCGCAACGCCAACTCCGGGCGTATTCACACCTTTATTGCCACCTCGCCGATCCATATGAAATACAAGCTGCAGATGCAGCCGGACCAGGTGGTGGAACAGGCGGTGAAGGCCGTTGCCCGAGCACGCAACCTGATGGATGATGTGGAGTTCTCGCTGGAAGACGCCAGCCGTTCCGAGTTCGATTTCATGTGCCGCATCATCGAGCAGGTGATCGACGCCGGCGCGCGCACCATCAACATTCCGGATACCGTGGGCTACGCGGTGCCGCAGGAATTCGCGGCCACCATCGCCCGCCTGATCGCCAATATTCCCAACGCCGACAAGGCCATTTTCTCGGTGCATTGCCACAACGACCTGGGGCTGGCGGTGGCCAACTCCCTGGCAGCGGTGTCCGCCGGTGCGCGGCAGGTGGAGTGTACCGTCAACGGGCTGGGCGAGCGCGCCGGTAACGCCTCGCTGGAAGAGGTCGTGATGGCAATCCGCACCCGCCACGATACCCTTGGCGTTACCACCAACATCGATAGTACCCAGATAGTGCCGGCCTCCAAGCTGGTATCCAGCGTGACCGGTTTTCCGGTTCAGCCCAACAAGGCCATCGTTGGCGCCAATGCCTTTGCCCACGAGTCGGGCATTCATCAGGACGGCATGCTCAAGCACCGTGAAACCTATGAAATCATGACCGCAGAGTCCGTCGGCTGGCACGCCAACCGCATGGTTATGGGCAAGCACTCCGGCCGTAACGCCTTCCGCACGCGTCTTGAAGAGCTGGGCACCAGCGTGGCCTCCGAGGCCGAGCTGAATGATGCCTTTGCCCGCTTCAAGGACCTGGCGGACAAAAAGCACGAAATCTTCGACGAAGACCTGATGGCACTGGTGTCCGATACCCGTGCCTCCGCCGGCAACGAGATTTACCGCCTGAGCAGCCTCAAGGTGACCTCCCAGACCGGCGAAGTGCCACAGGCCAGCATCACACTGATGATCAACGGCCAGGAACAGTCGGCGGTCTCTGCGGGTTCAGGCCCGGTGGATGCGACCTTCAAGGCGATCGAGTCCCTGGTGCAGTCCGGCTCCAGCCTGGAACTCTATTCGGTGAACGCCATCACCAGCGGTACCGACTCCCAGGGCGAGGTTACGGTACGGCTGGAGCTGGGCGGGCGCATTGTCAATGGCCTGGGCGCTGACACCGATATCATTATCGCCTCGGCCAAGGCCTATCTGCATGCGTTGAACCTGCTTGAGGCCAACGTACAGAAGGCGCACCCGCAGGTTTGATGAACGCAGCGGATCCGCACATGCAGGCTGAACAGCTGCGCCATCAGTACCTGCAGGCGCTGGGTATCAGCAGCTGGCTCCCGCGTGAGCCCCTGGCCGGTGCCAGGGCGTCTGACGACTGGGTGTGGCAGTTCCAGCAGGGCGCTGCGGGGGCGCAGGATGTCGAGGCCGGTGGCGACTATGACGGCGACTACGCGGAGGGCGACAGTGCCGAGCAGGCTGCTGTCGCCCCGCGCCCGGCGCGTCGGGACAGGGTTCCCGCCGGTGCCGGTCGTGCCGCCTTGCTGGACAGTCTGGATGCGACACCGGCCGCCACTGCCGCTGCGGTACCCGCCGCGCCGACTGCACCTGCGCCAGCGCCTGTCGTGCCGGCTGTTGCGCCAGTTAGCCCCGTTGCAGCGGTAGCTGCGCCTGCGCCAGCGCAGGCGAGCGAAGCGGCTTCCGCGCGGCCCCGGCGTACCGAGCCCCAGGTGATCCCCGAGTTCAAGCTGGCGTTTCTGGCCCTGGGAGACGGGCTTATTATCGACTCCCTGCCGCCGCAGTCCCGCGGGGGCTTCAGCAGTGCCCACCTGCGCCTGGCGATGGCGCTCTGGCGTGCGCTTGGCATGCCGGCGGTGGAGTCCCCCCGGGCGCAGCTGCTGCCCTGGCCCGCCTTTACCAGCCGGTCGCTTGATCAGGGCTGGGATCAGGCGCAGACGGCGGTACAGCGCAAGTTTGACCTGATGCTGGCGCAGGCGCCGGTGCGCTTCGTGCTGTTGCTGGGCGACTCGGCGGCGCGGCTGCTGCTGCAGTCACCCGAAGGGGGGGATGGCATGCGCGGCATGCTGTTCCGTCCGCGCTCCCAGGTGGCCGCGCTGGCCACGGCAAGCCTCAGTGAAATGCTGCAGGTGCCGGGGTGCAAGCGGGATGTCTGGCGCGAGCTGCAACCGCTGATTCAGTACCTGTCACAAGCGACGCCCGCCGATGGCTGAGGTTCGTGTGCTGGTCGAGTCTGACCTGGCGTCCCTTGATCAGCTGCAACCGCAGTGCTTCGATCCGCCCTGGAGCGAGGACATGCTGCGCGCGCGCCTGCGACACCCGCGCAGCCTGAACCTGGGCATTTTCTGCGCCGGTGAACTGCAGGGCTTTGTACTGCTGGGTTATTTGCTGGATGAAGCCGAAGTGCTGCAGATCGGTGTGGCACAGCGGCACTTGCGCCGCGGGCTTGCCCGCCAGCTGCTGGGAACGGCCCTGCAGCGGTTGCCGGCCCTGGGGGTTGAGCGCCTGATGCTGGAAGTGCGGGCATCCAACCAGGCGGCCCTGGGCCTCTATCGTGGGCTGGGGTTTGTCGAAGACGGGCGTCGCGCTGGCTATTACCCAACGGCAACCGGGCATGAGGACGCCGTATTGATGAGCGTTCGGCCAGGCCGCTGACACCGATTAGAGAAGCCTGCTATGAGTATCACCGACGGCCTGCTGGCACCTGCAGCTTCGTTCTGGCTACTGGCTGTATTCAGCGCCTTTGTCGTGCTGGCCCTGTGGCGCCTGCCCTGGCGTATTCTGCTGGGCAACCGGCAACTGCAGCATCTGTTTTTTGGCAGTACCGTGGCGCTGACGTTGCTCTGGACGCTGCGTGCCGGTATTTCGCCGGGCCTGGGTATCCACTTTCTGGGCATGACCCTGCTGACGCTGATGTTTGGCTGGGATCTGGCGATCATCTCGGCAACCCTGGCGTTGCTGGGGGTGAGCTGGATCGGGCTGGAAAGCTGGCAGGGGTTTGGCTTCAACGGCCTGTGCACCATTGTACTGCCGGCGCTGGTCAGCCTTGGCGTTCTGCGCCTGGTGGAAGCGCGTCTGGCAAAGAATTTCTTTGTTTACCTGTTCTGTTGCGGTTTTCTGGGCGCAGCCATTTCCGTCGGAGTCATGGGGTTGGCGGCGGCCTTGTCGCTGTGGGGGCTGGGGGTATATCCGTGGCAGCAGGTCTACCAGGAATATGTGCTCCTGCTGCCGCTGATCATGTTCCCGGAAGGACTGCTCAACGGCATCGTAATGACCGCCATGATGGTGTTCTATCCCGACTGGATACGTACCTTCAACGCCCGTATCTATATCGATGAGCAGTAACGCCGGTAAGTCGCTAGCGGCTCACCGGCCGCTTGAGCAGTTTGCGCTGCAGGGTGCGCCTGTGCATGCCAAGGGCGCGGGCAGTGGCGGATATATTGCCCTGATGCTCCCCCAGGACCTTCTGAATGTGTTCCCACTCCAGCCGGTTGACCGACATGGGCTGGGTGTCAATCTCAAGCCCGGGGTCGGCATCTTGCTGCGCCAGCGCTGCCAGTATCTGGTCGGCATCGGCGGGCTTTGGCAGGTAGTTGCTGGCACCGAGCTTGATGGCTTCCACCGCCGTGCTGATGCTGGCATAGCCGGTCAGCACCAGGATGCGCATCCGCGGGCTTGCCGCGCGCAGGTGCGCAATCAGCGTCAGGCCTGACGCACCCTCCATTTTCAGATCCACTGTTGCCTGGTCGGGCACCTGCAGCTGCAGGCATTGCAACGCCTGGTCGACGCTATGGGCAACCTGAACCTGGTAACCGCGCAGAGTCATGGCCCGGGCCAGTATGCGGCTGAAGGTGGGGTCATCGTCGACGACAAGAAAATGCGGGTGCTCAGTACTGCTCATCGGACTGCCTGTGATGGGGTTTGCGGGGGAGCCGCACTTCGGTGAGAGTGCCACCCTCGGGATGATTGTAGAGTCGCACCTCGCCGTCAATGCTGGCCAGGGTGCTGGTGGTCAGAAACAGGCCAATGCCAAGCCCGCGGCCCTTGGTGGTGACGAAAGGCTTGCCCAGGTCTTCACTATGCTCCAGCGGCAATCCCGGCCCCTGGTCGCGGATGCGCAGCCAGCAGTCGCTGCTGTCCCAGCTCAGTTGAATGCGAATGCTGTCGGGGCAGGCATCGGCCGCATTGTTCAGCAGGTTCAGCAGCGCCTGGCGCAGTGACACCGAGCACAGCAGTGCGGGTGCCTCACCGGCATCGCGGTGCAGTACATAGGTTACTTCAGGACGCATCAGCTGCCATTGCTCCAGCACCGCGTCCAGCAGGCTGTCCATCGCCTCCAGGCGGCTGCTGTGTGCTTCATCACGAACCGAGTGGGCCAGGCTGCGCAGGCGCCTGGAGCAGCTGTCGACCTGCTGCTGCAGTAACCGGATATCGTCCAGCAGCTGCGGCGCTGCGCGGTGCTCCCGTGCCATTTCGTGCAGCAGTACCTGCATGGTGGCCAGCGGTGTGCCCAGTTCATGGGCGGTGCCGGCGGCCTGGGTGGCCAGTGCCAGCAGCTGCTGATCCTCGATGCGTTTCTGGCGCTGGCGCTCCAGCCGCTGCTGCTGGCGCAGCATGTTTTCGTGCATGCGGGCCACGAACCAGCCGATCAGCAGCACGGTGAGCAGGAAGTTCAGCCACATGCCGGTGAGGTGCAGGTTGAGCAGCGTTTCGCTGGCATCCTGGTGGCCATTGTGCGCGGGCCAGATGGGAATGAAGTACTGCATCAGCGAGCCGTAGATCGCCACGATCAGCGCAGCCATGAACCAGGTGTAACGCCAGGGCAGGGTGGTGGCGGCAATGATCAGCGGTACCAGCAGCATGAAAATGAAGGGATTGCTGGCGCCGCCGGTCTGGTAGAAGAGCGCGCCGTAGAGGGCGGCGTCGGCGGTCAGTTGGCCGAAGAGTTCGGGGTTGGTCACTGGCAGGCGGGAGTGCAGCCGGGCGTAGGTAGCGGCATTGACCAGGGTCATGGCCAGCAGGGTGGTCACGGCCTGCCAGCTGTTCAGCCTGGCATCGAGCTGGTAGACGGCATACAGCAGCAGGGTGCCGAGGCCGAACAGGGCCAGGGTGCGCAGGTAGGTCAGTTGCAGCAGTTGTTGGCGATTGCCGTGCACTTGTGGGCTCCGGGTGCGACTGCGCGGACGCAGGCTGAGCCGGGCATTATACCTGCCCCTGCGCCCGGGTGTTATGGCGCAGGGACAGGGACGGTTCAGCCGCCGCCGAGCGCCTTGTACAGGCTGATGCGGTTGTTCAGCTCCGCCAGGCGCGTGCTGACCCGTTGCTGGCGCGCACTGAACAGCGAGCGCTGCGCATCCAGGCGGGTCAGGTAGCTGTCCACGCCCTGTTCAAAGCGCTGATCGGCCAGCTGCAGGTAGCGCTCGCCAGCGTCCACCTGAGCGTCTTGCGCCGCCAGCTGGCGCTCAAACTGGGCCTGGGTGTTGAGGCTGTCGGCGACTTCGCGAAAGGCGGTTTCGATGGTCTGCTGGTAGCTCACCACGGCGATCTCCTGCCCGGTTCGGGCGACATCGACATTGGCGGCGCGCTGGCCGCCGTCGAACAGTGGCAGGTTCAGTACCGGTGCCAGCAGCCAGGTGCCGGAACCGCCGGCAAAAAGCCCACCCAGATCCGGGCTCAGGGAGCCGGCGCTGGTGGTCAGGCTGATGCTCGGAAAGAGCGCCGCCCGGGCGGCACCGATGCTGGCGTTGGCGGCCCGCAACTGATGTTCGGCGGCCAGGATGTCCGGCCGCTGCTGCAGCAGCTGCGAGGGCGCCAGTGCCGGTGTGGCGGCAATCCGCACCTCGGTCAGGCTGGCAGGAAATGCGAGGTCCAGCGGAACGGGGGTGCCAAGCAGCTGGGCCAGGGCGTTGCCGTCTCGGATGACCTGGCGCTGGTACAGGGCTTCGCTGGCACGGGCGGCTTCCACGGTGATGCGGCTCTGGGCCAACTCCAGTTCGGAGGCCACGCCAAGGCGCTGTTTCTGCTCGATCAGTGCCAGGCTCTGCAGCTCGCTGTGCAGGGTCGAGCTGCTGAGCTGTAGCAGCTCCCGGTCCGCCACCAGGGTCAGGTAGGCGGATGCCACGGCCGAGACCAGTCCGATCTGGGCGCTGCGGCGGTTTTCCTGTTCGGCCAGGTATTGCTCCAGGGCCTGGTCCTTCAGGCTGCGAATGCGGCCAAAGAAGTCCAGTTCGTAAGCGCTCAAGCCGATGCCGGCACTGTACTGGCTGCTGATGGCGGTGCTGCCGGTGCCGGACAGGTCGGCCGGCAGGCGCTGGCGCGAGCCTGCCAGGCTGGCGTCCAGCGTCGGCACCAGGGCTGCGCGGCTGATACGGTACTGTGCCTCGAACGCCTGCACATTCAGTGCTGCCAGGCGCAGGTCACGGTTATTGTCCAGCGCCAGCGCAATCAGTCGCTGCAGCGCAGGATCGGTAAAGACTGTATCGCGCTGCAGCGCAGGATCGGTAAAGACTGTATCGCGCTGCGGCACTTCGGCCTGAGGGGTGTCTACCTGCCAGGTCGCACCTGCGGGCGTGGCCGGTTGCTGGTACTGGGGCGCCAGGGAGCAGGCGCTGAGCAGCAGCACAGCGGCGCCAAGGCTTGGCAGGCGGCTAATCATTCAGAGTGACCTCGGTGTGCGCCGGTATGGCTGTGGTGCTGCGGCGTCCAAACAGGCGCATTACCGCCACATAGAACAGCGGGACGAAGAAGATGGCCAGCACGGTCGCGCTGATCATGCCGCCCATCACGCCGATACCGATGGCGTTGCGGCTGCCAGCGCCGGCGCCGGTGCTGATGGCCAGGGGCAGTACGCCAAGGATGAAGGCCAGGGATGTCATCAGGATCGGGCGCAAGCGCATGCGGGCCGCCTCGATAACGGCCTCCACCAGCCCTGTGCCCTGGTCATGCAGGTGCTTGGCGAACTCCACAATCAGGATGGCGTTCTTGGCCGAGAGCCCGATGGTGGTCAGCAGGGCGACCTGGAAATACACATCGTTGGACAGGCCGTAGACCACGGCGGCGACCACGGCACCCAGTACGCCCAGCGGCACCACCATGATGACCGAGAACGGAATGGTCCAGCTCTCGTACAGCGCGGCAAGACAGAGAAAGACGATCAGGATCGACAGCGCATAGAGTGCTGGTGCCTGGTCGCCGGCCATGCGTTCCTGCAGGGACATGCCGGTCCATTCGATACCCACACCCGGTGGCAGTTGCTGGACCAGGCGTTCCACCGCAGCCATGGCATCACCGGTGCTCATACCCGGAGCCGCCTGGCCGACAATGTTGACCGCCGGCGTGCCGTTGTAGCGCTCCAGCCGTGGTGAGCCGTAGCTCCACTGGGTGCTGGCAAATGCGGAGAAGGGCACCATGTCGCCGTTGTTGTTGCGCACGTGCCACAGGTTGAGATCTTCCGGAGTCATGCGAAAGGCCGCGTCGGCCTGCAGGTAGACCTTCTTGACCCGGCCGCGATCGATAAAGTCATCGATATAGGCCGAGCCCCAGGCGATGGAGAGGGCATCGTTGATATCGTCGATGCTCAGGCCCTGTGCCAGTACCCGGTCGTAATCGACCTTGATCTCGAACTGGGCGGTGTCGTTCATGCCGTTGGGGCGCACACCCATGAGGGTCGGCTCCTGTGCGGCCATGCCCAGCAGCTGGTTGCGGATCTCGATCAGGCGCTCGTGACCCAGGTTGGCGCGGTCCTGCAGGTAGAGGTCGAATCCGCTGGAGGTTCCCAGCTCCGGAATCGGCGGCAGGTTGAAAGCGAAGGCGTTGGCTTCCTTGATGCCCATCAGGAAGCCCATGGTGCGGCCAATAATCGAGTTGGCGTCACGTCCCGGGGCTTTGCGCAGATCCCAGTCCTTCAGTTTGACGAAGACGATACCGGCGTTCTGGCCACTGCCGGCAAAGCTGAAGCCGGCAACGGTGAGGACGGACTCGATATTGTCTTTCTCGGCTTCCAGCAGGTGGGTGCGGGTCTTGTCGAGTACCGCATTGGTGCGCTCCAGGGAGGCGCCGGCCGGCAGCTGCACCAGGCTGAAGAAGACGCCCTGGTCCTCCTCCGGGAGAAAGGAGTTGGGCAGGCGCACAAAGAGGATGGCCAGCACGGCAATCAGGCCCAGGTAGAGCACGCCATAACGGATGCCCTGTTTGACGATACGGCGCACGCCATTGGTGTAGCCGCGGGTACCGCGATCGAACAGGCGGTTGAACCAGCCAAAGAATCCGCGCTTGTTGCTATGGCCGTGGCTGTCCACGGGCTTGAGCAGGGTGGCACAGAGCGCCGGTGTGAGGACCATGGCCACCAGTACCGACAGCGCCATGGCGGAAACGATGGTCAGGGAAAACTGGCGGTAGATGGCGCCGGTGGCGCCGCCGAAAAAAGCCATGGGCACGAAGACCGCCGACAGTACCAGGGCAATGCCGATTAGGGCGCCGGTAATCTGTCCCATGGACTTGCGCGTGGCTTCCAGGGGCGACAGGCCTTCCTGGGCCATGATGCGCTCAACGTTTTCCACCACGACAATGGCATCGTCGACCAGCAGGCCGATGGCCAGCACCATGCCGAACATGGTCAGGGTATTGATCGAAAAGCCAAAGGCCGCCATGACGCCAAAGGTACCCAGCAACACAACGGGGACCGCAATGGTGGGAATCAGGGTCGCGCGGAAGTTCTGCAGGAAGAGGTACATGACGAGGAACACCAGCAGGATGGCCTCGAACAGCGTCTGTACAACCTCTTCGATGGAAATTTTTACAAAGGGAGTGGTGTCGTAGGGATAGACCACGGCCATCTCGGCGGGGAAGAACTCCGCTAGCTCGGCGAGCTTTTGCCGCACGGCCGTGGCCGTATCCAGGGCGTTACCGCCGGTGGCCAGCTGAATGGCCAGCGCAGCGGTCGGCTGGCCATTGTACTGCGCCTCGGTACCGTAGCTCTGACCGGCCAGTTCGACCCGCGCGACGTCCCGCAGATAGATTTTCGAGCCATCGGCATTGACGCGCATCAGCAGGTTGCTGAATTCCTCAGCGCTGCTTTTGCGTGCCTGTCCCATCAGGGTGGCGCTGAACTGCTGGCCCTGAACGGCCGGCAGGCCGCCGAGCTCGCCAATGGCGACCTGGCTGTTCTGCGACTGCACGGCGCTGCGGACATCCTGGGGTGTCAGGCTGTAGCTGTTGAGCTTGTTGGGGTCCAGCCAGATGCGCATGGCGTACTGGCTGCCAAACACGGTGACATCGCCGACGCCTTCGATCCGGCTCAGCGGCTCGCGCAGTGTGGCGGTCATGTAATCGCCCAGGTCCTGGCTGTTCATGCTGCCATCTTTGGAGATCAGGGCGGCCACCATCAGGAAGCCGGTGGAGGACTTGGAGACCTTGATGCCCTGTGCCTGCACCACCTGGGGCAGCTGCGGCGTGGCCAGTTGCAGCTTGTTCTGTACCTGTACCTGGGCGATATCAGGGTCGGTGCCGCTGGCGAACGTCAGGGTGATGGTGGCATTGCCGGCGGCATCGCTCTGGGCCGACATGTAGCTCAGGTTGTCCAGCCCGGTCATGTTCTGCTCGATCACCTGGGTAACCGAGTTTTCCACCGCGCTCGAGGAGGCGCCCGGGTAGCTGGCGTTTATCTTCACCGTTGGCGGGGCGATGGTCGGGTACTGGGCCACGGGCAGCGTCAGGATCGACAGTGCGCCTGCCAGCATGATGACGATGGCGATAACCCAGGCGAAGATGGGGCGGTCTATAAAGAATCTGGCCATTAAGGCGCGCTCCTGGTTAGTGCTGGCTGGCGGCGGTGCTGGCCGAATCCGGTGTGCTGATCCTGACGGTCATGCCGGGACGCACCTTCTGAGTACCGGCGGTGATCACGCGCACGCCGTCTTCCAGGCCGGACTCCACCAGCCACTGGTCATCGATCGCGCGGCTGATGCTGATATCGCGCAGGGCCACGGTATCCTGTGCATCCACCGTCAGTACCGTCGCGCGGCCATTGGGAGTACGGGTCACGGCCACCTGTGGCACCAGCAGGCCCTGGGGGCGTTCGCCTTCGGTCAGTTCGCCGCGCACAAACATGCCGGGCAGCAGGAACAGGTCCGGGTTGGGGACCTCGGCACGCAGATTGACCATGCCGGTGCTCTCGTCGACGCTGACATCGGCAAACTGCAACAGACCCTGCTGGGCATAAGTTGAACCGTCCTCAAGGTGCAGCTTGATGGCGGCCTTGTCGCCGGCGACGGTCACCAGGGTGCCGTCGGCCAGGCTGCGCTTGAGGCGCAGCAGCTCGGCGGTGGACTGGCGCATGTCGACATAGAGCGGGTTGAGTTGCTGAATGCTGGCCAGGGCCGAGCTCTGCTGCGCCGTGACCAGCGCGCCTTCGGTAATGGCGGACGTGCCGATACGACCGGCAATGGGGGCCTTGATTTCGGTGTAGGCCAGGTTGATGCGCGCGGCAGCCAGTTGTGCCTGGGCCGATGCGATCTCGGCCTGCTGCTGTTTCAGGCTGGCCTGGGCATCGTCGTGATCCTGGGTGCTGATGGCGTTGGTTTTGACCAGTTCGGCGTAACGTTGTGCCTTGAGGCGAGCGCTGCTTTCAGAGGCGCGGGCCTTGGCGACGGCGGCTTCGGCGATGGCCACTTCAGCCTTGTAGCTGGCGGGGTCTATGCGGTACAGCACTTCACCTGCCTTCACATCCGAGCCTTCGGAGAACAGGCGTTCAATAATAATGCCGCTGACCTGGGGGCGAACTTCTGCAATGCGGTAGGCGCTGGTGCGCCCGGACAATTCTGTGGTCAGGCTGACCGCCTGGCTGTGCAGCGTCACCACGTCGACCTCGGTGGCCATGGGGGTACCGGTGCTGGCGTTGGCGGGGCCGGAGTTGTCACAGCCGGTTAGCAGGATGCCGGCCAGCACGGCAACGGTCAGCGTACGGCGAAATGGGGTGTTCAGCATGGGACATCCTGTGAGGTTGCGCCGCCCGGTCGCGTGCTTTGCGTTGGCGGCAGATTGGCAGTCTGTGAATAGGGGCGTATGATACATACAAACATGTATGTATGTAAAACTTCAGATAGCGGAAAAATAATTATGGTGCGTCGTACAAAAGAGGAAGCGCTGGAGACCCGCAACAGTCTGATCACGGCTGCGCTGGAGCAGTTTTGCGAAAAGGGCATTGCCCGTACCACGCTGTCGGACATTTCCGCGGCAGCCGGAGTGACTCGCGGTGCCTTTTACTGGCATTTCAAGAACAAGGCGCAGCTGTTCGAGGCCCTTTGGGCACAGCTGCGCAATCCGCTGGAAGAGCTGGCCGAGCTCAGTGAAAATCCACAGGAGCCCAGGCCCATGGAAAAGCTGCACGAGCTGATCGTGCTGCTGTTGCAGACGGTGGTCAGCAGTCCTGTGCATCAGCATATCTTCCGGCTGCTGATCAATCGCAATGACCTGGAGGGGGAGCTGCAGGAAATCGGTGAGCACATGCAGTTGATGCACGCACAGTTTCGCGCCCGTACGCAGCGCATGCTGACAAACGCAGTGAACCAGGGGCAGTTGCCGGTGGGCCTGCCGGTGGGTTTGGCGTCCTACATGCTGCACTCGATGATCGATGGGCTGATTGCCAACTGGATGGCCGGAGACAAGCAGGTCGATATGCATGTCGAGGCGCCGATAATGGCTGACGCCATGCTGGTCATGCTGCGTCAGGGCTTTGTATCTGCGGACTGACCTGGCGCTGCAAGGTGCTTGCAGCGCGCCATTCAGATGCTATGGTTGCGCCCCTTGTGATGTTGTCCAGCGCTCGGAATAGCCCTGTAGCAAAGCATGGTTTCTGTTCAGTGCGTTGGTCTTTGTTGCTGCGAAACTCGATATCGGGATGCACTGAACCCGTGTGACAGGACAAAAGACACCGGTTCGCCGGCACTGCATCGGTACGCTCAAGCCCTGTGGTGTTTGGGCACAGGCCGTTCTGGCCGCTAACCGCCACTGTACCGTGGGTCCGCAGGCGGGAAAGTTCGGCTTAATCCGCGCACTTGATTGTGTATAACCCCCAGATCGGAGAAAATATCGGGTTACTTCTTAAGTATCCCGCACCCTGGCGGCACAGTCCTGTCCTGTGCCAGTCATTGGGCCTGGGCAATCAGAGTGAAAGATCTACCTATGTCAGCAACTGAGCTTGCCCGCGCCGTCGGGAACAGACGTACCTTTGCCATCATCTCCCACCCCGATGCCGGTAAGACCACCATTACCGAGAAGCTGCTGCTGCTGGGTCAGCTGATCCAGAAGGCGGGCACCGTCAAGGGCAAGAAAAGCGACCGTCATGCAACCTCCGACTGGATGACCATGGAGCAGGAGCGTGGTATCTCCATCACGTCCTCTGTCATGCAATTTCCGTACAACGGCCGCACCGTCAACCTGCTGGACACCCCGGGGCACGAGGACTTCTCGGAAGATACCTACCGTACCCTGACCGCAGTGGATTCGGCGCTGATGGTGGTGGACGGTGCCAAGGGTGTCGAAGATCGCACCATCAAGCTGATGGAGGTTTGTCGCCTGCGCGACACGCCGATTTTCTCCTTCGTCAACAAGCTCGACCGTGATATTCGCGACCCCATTGAGCTGCTGGATGAAATCGAGGAAGTGCTGAGCATCGAGGCGGCGCCCATTACCTGGCCTATCGGCATGGGCAAGGAGTTTAAAGGCGTCTACAACCTCTACACCGATGAAATCCATGTGTTCGAGCCCGGCAAGGGCTCGGTGCTGGCCGAGGATATCCGCATCAAGGGTATCGACTCGCAGGCCGCGCGCGAGCTGCTGGACGACATATACGACGACTTTATCGATGAAATGGAACTGGTACGCGGTGCGACGCACCAGTGGGATCGTGAAGCCTTCATGGCCGGCAAGCTGACACCGGTGTACTTCGGCACGGCCCTGAGCAACTTCGGCGTGCGGGAAATGCTGCATGACTTTGTCGAATGGGCGCCGGCGCCCGCTGTGCGCCAGACCCAGAGTCGCCCGGTGGAAGCCGATGAGGCGAACTTCAGCGGCTTTGTGTTCAAGATCCAGGCCAATATGGACCCCAAGCACCGTGACCGTATTGCCTTTATGCGGGTGTGTTCCGGCAAGTACGAGCGTGGCATGAAAATGCGCCATACCCGTATCGGCAAGGATGTGAAGATCGCCGATGCCGTGACCTTCCTGGCGGGGGACCGCGAGAACGTGGAAGAAGCCTGGTCCGGTGACATCATCGGACTGCACAACCACGGTACCATCCAGATCGGCGACACCTTTACCGCCGGCGAGGACCTGAAATTCACCGGTATTCCACACTTTGCGCCGGAAATGTTCCGCCGTGTGCGGCCCAAGGATCCGATGAAGATGAAGCAGTTGCAAAAAGGCCTGCAGCAGCTGTCGGAGGAGGGTGCCGTGCAGCTGTTTCAGCCGCTCAAGAACAATGACCTGGTGCTGGGTGCGGTCGGCCAGCTGCAGTTCGACGTGGTGGTCTACCGCCTGCTGGACGAGTACAAGGTGGACTGCGTCTATGAGGGTGTGAGCGTGCAGACGGCCCGCTGGGTCGAGTGCAGAGACAACAAGATGCTCGAGGAATTTCGGCGCAAGGGCTATGAGAACCTGGCCATCGATGGTGGCGGTCTGCTGACCTACCTGGCACCGACGCGCGTCAACCTGAGCCTGACCCAGGAGCGCTGGCCGGACATCGCCTTCCGGGCTACCCGCGAGCATTGATGCCGGGTGCTCCCGTCCTGGTTGCTGCGGGCGCGGGGGCCTGATCTGGCATCGATCCTGATTCCGCAAGGAGGTAAAGATGGATGCTGATCTGGAGCTGTTTGACAGCCACTGCCACCTGGATTTTGACGTCTTCGATGGCTGGCGTGACCAGGCGCTGCAGCAGGCCCGTCGCGCCGGTGTCCGGCAGATTCTGCTGCCGGGTGTGACCGCAGAGCATTGGCCGCGGCTGTTGCGGCTATGCCAGTGCCCGCCGGGGGCTGGCTCCGTTCATTACCCCCTGCTGCATCCCGCCCTGGGCATGCACCCCTGTTTCATGCACCGGCATTTGCCTGAACACCTGGATGAGTTACGCCGGCGACTGGCGGCCGGTGAGGCCCTGGCCGTGGGGGAGATCGGGCTGGATTTTTTTATTGCCGATCACCAGGCGCAGGCGCAGCAGGCGCTGCTGGAACAGCAGCTCAGGCTGGCCCGGCAGTTTGACCTGCCGGTGCTGCTGCATGTCAGAAAAGCGCATGATGCGATGCTGAAAACGCTGCGCAGGTTCCGCCTGCCCCGCGGTGGTATCGTGCACGCCTTTTCCGGCAGCGAGCAGCAGGCGCGTATCTATATCGACCTGGGCTTCAAGCTGGGTTTTGGTGGCGCGATCAGTTATGACCGGGCAACCCGTCTGCGCCAACTGGCGGCGAGCCTGCCGCTGGAGTCGCTGGTGCTGGAAACCGATGCGCCCGACATGCCACTGTCAGACTGGCGCAATGAACCCAATCGGCCGCAGCGGGTGGCCGACGTGCTGGTGGTCATGACACGGCTGCGCGGGGAATCGCCGGGGGACATTGCTGCGACGACCAGCGCCAATGTGCGGCAGCTGCTGGGCTTGTCGGATCGAAACTGAACGAAGGTCGTTCAGAAGCTGACTGAGCGCGCTGCTCAGTCGTTTTCGTCGGGGTAAATCCAGTCGTGGATGCTGTTCAGTGTGTCCCAGGCGACATTGGTCTTGTCATTGACCGGCAACAGGTAAAAGCGACCGCTGTCATCGGCAGCCTTGGCGCTGTAGCTCGCATCAGCGGGCTTGAGCATCATTTTTGCCAGGCTGAGCGGGTAGTTGGGTGCCGTGATTTGCGCTGCGTAGGCTTCCTCGATCGGATCGGCAAAGACGATGCCGGGGGCAACCAGTGCCAGCTCCACGCAGTTGTTGGAGCTGCCGCGGCACAGTTCAAGGTAGCGTGTGTCCAGGGTGTAGAAGTCTTCCTTTTTAGTCTCAAGCGCGAGGCAGCCGGTCACGGTCAGTGCAACGGCGAGGAGGGTAAGGATTCGCATGGTGATGTCTGTGTCCTGTCTGTGTGTCCTGGGGCTGCGCCTCAGCACATGTCCTTGAAGGGGTTGTCTTCGATCAGGCTGACCGGCTGTTCGTATCCCGGCAGGCGGACTTCCCGGTCGCTGATCTGCAGATCGCTGCCTTCCAGCACGCCATTGTCGTAACGGTAGATCGGGCGGGTCAGGCCCTTGCAGGCGTCATCTTCATAGGCGGCTGCGGCGCCGAGGGCGGCTTCGCGCTGCTTGCGCCAGGCGCTCATGGCCTGGCCGCCGTGGCGGCGCTCCAGCAGTTTTTCTGTCGCCTTCGGTGACAGCACCGGGGCGCTGGCATTGTTGCCGCCAAAGCCCTTGGCGTTCAGCAGTACCGCATCCATTCCCTGGGGACCGACCTCCAGGTGCTGGTGCGGGAACAGCAGGTTGCTGCTGTTCACGTCGTCGGCGATCTGTGGCGTGGTATGAATGCCGGGAATAAATCCGTACTGCCAGGTTCCCAGTGACAGGGTCAGCTGGTCGCCGCCGGCAGTACCCTGGGAATGCCCCAGGTAGGACTTGATCGCCGCCACCGGCCAGGACTCGATGCCGAAGGCGCGGGCGATTTCGTTCAGAACATGGGACTCGGTGACGCGGTTTTGCGGTGTGCTGGTGCCGTGGGCCTGCACAAAGCTGCGCTGGCGCAGTGCGTCCTCGCCCAGCAGGGTGCGTACCATGCCGGCGGCCTTGCCCAGGCACAGGTAGTTGCCGACGCCGGGGGCGGAGATGGACTTCTTGTAACCGTCGGCATTGACGAAAACGTCGGGCACCGAGCCGAAGATCTGGGCGCCCATTTCCAGCGCCAGGTCGTCACTCATCAGCAGCACGAACTGGCTGGACTCACCAATGGTGAAGCCGCAGTTATTGGCGAAGGGGCGGCAGGCGCGGCGGTAGTCGTCGGCACCGAGCTGGGACAGGCCGTCCAGCGCCAGCAGGTCCTTGTCTTCGGCCAGGGCGCCCATGGCGCGAAAGCCTTCGATAATTTCCGGTGTCACGGGCGCGTCGCTGCCTCCGACCAGGGCGACCTTGCGGGCGCCGCTGCGAATATCGTTGACGGCATTGCGCAGGTTGTAGAGGAAGGTGGCGCAGGCGCCCAGGGCCCCGCTGGTTACGCCGACATTGCCCAGTACATAGGCGTTAACGAAATCGGCCGGCATCTGCGCATAGCCCAGGGGCATCTGCTTGGAGGTGGTGCGCTTGCCCAGGGCCGGGAACTTGGTCAGGCCGCCGAAGCCGAAATCATCCAGCTGGCCGATGGAGTTGCTGGCGTAGACGCCGATCTGGTCGGGCTTGACCCTGGCGGCGATGCGCTCGAACGGGACGCCGCTGGACTGTAGCGCGTCGGAGGCGGCGAAGACGGTCATTTGCAGGTTGCGCGGATGGTTGCGCGACTGGTAAAGCGTTCCCGGTGCGAAACCGGTGGGCAGCATGCCGGCGGACTGTACCTGGGCGGTTTTGCTGTCCGGGAATATGACTTCGCTGCGTCCGCTGATGGTGACTTCGACCTGGCCCGGCCCCAGCGGGCGTACTTCCCAGTTGTCCGGTACCTGTTGCGGCATATGGCGGCTGCGCAGCTGGAAGCGCAGCGGCTCGCCGCTGGCCTGAATGTCGGCCGGACGGTTGAACATCACGGCATCAACGTCGAACCAGTCGGGGTGAATGCGCCGGATCAGGGTGTTGTCGATGATCTGCTGTCCCACCTGTGTCAACAGCTCATCCAGTGGCAGGGTTTCGCCCTTGGCATTGAGGTAATGACCGTCTTTGTAGCTGGCCAGGTTCATCAGGGTGGCGAGGCTGAGCAGCGTCTGCTGGCGGCTGTGCGCATCAAGTTTGTCGAGAATCACACGACGGTAGGCGTGATGTGACGAGGCTCGACCGGCCGGATTGATACCACCAAAACCGACAATGACAGGCAGCTGAGACAAAGGGGACTCCTCGGTTAGAACGGACGCTGGGCTTTAAAGAGGACAGGGTCAGGCCGAGACATTTTATCGGTTGTTCGCCGGACTGACTAGCGCTAATGCCCCGGTGCCGTCGCGCAGGGCGCCAATAAGTTCTGCCAGGCGGTTGCCAGAGGGCGCAAAGAATCTATGCTAAAAGGGCTGTGGATGTACACGCCTGTGTACGATAATCATGCGTTGCCGAGGGGCTTCAGTACCTGTTAATACAGCACGTTTAGAATGGATCCTGAGCCGCCCGCATACCGGGCGCAACAGCTGGAGTTGAACTGTCGATATGAAAAAAGTAATTACAGCAACGATGTTGGTAAGCGTGTTGGCGGGCTGTACGACGCTTGACCCCTATTCGCGGGAAGAAAAAACCGCCAATGCAACCAAGGGCGCCGGTATCGGGGCCGTCAGTGGTGCCTTGCTTGGTGCCGCCGTATCCAGTGGCAAGGATCGCGGCAAGGGCGCGCTGATTGGCGCCCTGGTTGGTGGTGCTGTGGGTGGTGGTGTTGGTGCCTACATGGACAAGCAGGAAATGGAACTGCGCCAGCAGCTGGATGGTACCGGCGTGGGTGTGGAGCGCGTGGGAGATGATATCCGTCTGATCATGCCAGGCAACATTACCTTCCAGACCGGCAGTGCCCAGCTGGATACGGGCTTCTATGCCGTGCTGGATGACGTGGCCCTGGTGCTCAACAAGTTCAAGGACAGTGCTGTCGGCGTTAACGGTTATACCGACAGTACGGGCTCCTTTGAATTCAACCAGAGCCTGTCCGAGCAGCGCGCATCCAGTGTGGCGAGCTACCTGGTGGGGCGCGGTGTCTCCCAGTTGCGCCTGACGACCCAGGGTTACGGTCCGCGTTACCCGGTGGCGGACAACGGTACGGCCGCTGGACGTGCGCAAAACCGCCGCGTGGAAGTGTACATTCGCGGCACCGCGAGCTGATTAAGCCTGCCGGTCTGTCGATAAGCGCTGTAGGTTTGTACGCCTGCTAGCTAAAAAGGCCCGATCAAATGATCGGGCCTTTTTTGTACAGGGACGTACTTATCCTGCGGGCGCATGGATGCGCAGGAGCAGGGTTTGTACAGGGACGTACTTATCCTGCGGGCGCATGGATGCGCAGGAGCAGGGTTTGTACAGGGACGTACTTATCCTGCGGGCGCATGGGCCGCTTTTTGCTCCTGCAAAAGCGGCATTTCTGCCATCCATGGCGGTCATGCGCAGGAGCAGGGTTTGTACAGGGACGTACTGCACCGATTTTCGCTCCTGCAAGAATCGGTATTCCCGCCATCCATGGCGGTCATCCTGCGGGCGCATGGGCCGCTTTTTGCTCCTGCAAAAGCGGCCTTCCTGCCATCCATGGCCGTCATGCGCAGGAGCAGGGCTTGTACAGGGGCGTACTGCACCGATTTTCGCTCCTGCAAGAAGCGGTATTCTCGCCATCCATGGCCGTTATGCGCAGGAGCAGGGTTTGTACAGGGGCGAGTGCCGTATCAGGCGGCGGACTGCTCGGCCTGGGTGGACTCGAAACGGGCCAGCAGGGACTGCAGGCGGCGGGTCGATTCGGACTTCTCGGCTTCCAGCGTATCCTTGGCATCGCGCAGTTCGGTGACTTCCATGCGCAGAAGTTCGACTTCTTCCAGCATTTCTTCGATTTTGCGTTCCAGCAAGGCGAACATTTCTGTCTGTTGCATCTTGATTACAATCCTGATCCGGGGGTGGGTAAAGCGGCCTGGGGCCTGTCTGGGGATGCTAGCCGTAGCGAGAGCCGGCTGGTTTATGTTGGCTTTTGCGATGTTCTAGAGCGAATAGTGGTTCTATTTAACGCTAAACAGCACGAAAGCCAGCCAAAGTCCGGTGGTTCGCAGTAGGTTAGGTATTGTCAAACAGCCCCCTAGTATAGGGAAAAAAACTGGCCGGGCCTATTGTCGTTATTCAGCGATTTGCTCGATGCAGCCGCTTACTGGCTGCTGACAAAATCGCCACGCTGAATGTTGAATACTTCACTGCTGTTGCCCAGGGTACCGCTGGCGGACAGCGCCTGTACATCATCAACCACCAGTGTCTGGCTGCTGTTGTCCAGGCTGTTGTCGCGCAGCCGGTCAAGGCGCAGCAGGCTTAGGCGGTCGCCCCGGGCAATGCCGGTGCTGCTGCCGGCATCGAACCAGATGCGGCTGTTTTCTACCCGCGTGATGGGGGCGCGAAACGGCAGGCAGGCCAGTTCTTCACTGAGTTCGCGGCCTGCCCTTTCAAGCAGTTCCCGGGTCTTGCGGCCGTAGTCCTGCTGCCAGAATGCAGCGGTGGCAAAGCCGGTGTCCTGTTCCATTGGCAGGTTCCACAGGCCCTGTGTCTGGTACTGGTGGCTGAACAGCAGGGCGCCGGACAATGCATCGTGCACAAACAGATCGACAGCAAAGTGCCGCAGGTAGCGCTCATCCTGGTGCTGGGCGCGGTTGATCCAGTGCTTCACAACGTTTTGTTCCTGGTGTACGGCGGGGTTTTGCATGGACAGGTCCCTGACGACGCCGGACACCAGGTACTGGGGTCCCAATTGTCCAGCGTGGGGCTGCAGGGTTTGCAGGCGGCCGTCGTCGAGTTGGCGCGTCGGCGCGGTGAGCGGGTTGTCGATCAGGCGAGTGTGGCCGGCGTTGAGTGCATCCAGGCGCGGGTGCAGGTTCAGTTTCGCTGCCAGTTCAAGTGCCAGGGCCTGTTCGATATTGTCGAGCTGGCCGAGGCTGGCATCCTGCGGACGCTGCAGTACAAAGGCGGTGACTGCCAGGCGGTTGCGATACTGGTGATGGCTGCCGTTGCTGCAGCCCTGGGCGATATCCACATCCGCGCTGATGCGCACCAGCAGCCAGTTGCCCTGGCGCCTTTCCTCCAGCAGCTGCACGTTGCGCACCTGCCCCAGGGAGGCCATATGCAGGTTGTCGACTTCCAGGATGCCGTCGTTCATCCGCTGGTTAACGCTGATGTAGGCAGCAGCCTGCAACGCGGCCTGCTCGGTTGCATCCTGGATGGCGGCGCGGCGCGCCGAGGCGAGGTCGGTGCCGGTGATCAGGGCACGCCCTTCGGCCTGCAGGGTCTCGGCCTGGGCCAGGGTGCCCAGGGAGACCAGCAGTGCCAGGCCTGTAATGCGTAACAGAAGACTAAACATGTGCGGTCTCGGGCCGATACTCTTGGGGCAAAGGTATGCAATTTGAGAGAGCCTTGCAAATAAGCTGCTGTCACCGGTTGGCCCTGGGGTGTCGGTTCGGTGGGCTCGGGGGTTAACCCGGGCGGGCAATGTGCTAGATTGGCTGCGAATTATTGACGGATGACGAGAATGAAACGACTGGCTGGGGCGCTGTTGCTGCTAATGACAGGCTGTGCCGTGCAGGAGCGTCCGCCCGTCGCCGTGCAGGTGGAGTCCTTCGGCGAAGGTGCCGTGGCGCAGCTGCGCAACCTGGGTGAGGACGGTGTGGGTCTTGCGGCGCAGGACAGTGCTGCCCTGAGCCTGGTGACGTCATCCGCGCTGACCGATCCGATGAGCGAAGCGGTGCAGCGCATGGTGCGCCAGCTGTCGGTCGGCCTGCGCGAGCATCGCGTCAAGCGCCTGCCAATGGCGGTGCTGCCTTTCGTTGAGCTGGGCAGTGACAGTGCAGAAACCGCCACTGACCGGCTGGGCGAGCGTGTGGCGGAAAACTTCATTTACCAGATGCAGCAGGGGCAGTATAACCTGATTGATTACCGTGCCCTCAGCCTGACCACCACCGAAAAGGCACCGTTGTCGCGGCACAACCTGTCCATGCTGTTCAGCCGCAACCGCATCTATTTCGTACTGACCGGCACCTATGCCCGCTACCCCGATGGCATTGTGCTGAATGCGCGGGTGCTGGATACCACGACGCGCCAGGTACTGGCCAGCGGTCAGACGCACGTGCCGGATGCGCGCCTGGAAGGGGCGTTGCCGGGGTTTGATGCGCTGCAGGCGCTGGAAGCCGGCATGATTATCGAGAACGGCCGCGGCCCGGCAGGAATGGAGCTATGAGCATGAGCATGTGGAGCAGGGCGGGTTTGCTGGGTGTCGGGCTATTGCTGCTGGCCGGTTGCAGTCCGCTACAGCACGGCTGGCAGGCGGCGTCGGCACAGATGACCGGGCAGCCGCAGGAGGTCGCCCCCCGTGCGCCTGAGCTGGTGACGGCGACCGGCTATGCGCCCATCAGTCTGCAGCCCGGGCAAACCGACCAGCACCGGGTGCTGCTGGCCATGCGGGCATCCAAGCTGCGTGCCTATCAGGAGCTGGCGGCGGTGGTGCATGGGCAGTACCTGTACGGCACGACCCAGGTGAACGACATGGTCATGGAGAATGACCGCTTTCGGGCAGCCGTCGCCGGGATTGTGCGCGGAGCCCGGGTGGTTAAAACCTACCCGGTGCAGGATGATACCTATGCAACGATCCTGGAGCTTGATCTGAGTCAGGTGCAGCGCGCCTGGGTGGTGTCGGAGCACTAAAGACGCATTGGCACTCAGTCAGGATCAGTCTTTCGGGGCTGACTGCTTGAACTGGGCCAGCTGTTCGGCGCTGGCTTCTCCCTGATATTTTTCTTTCCAGTCGGCGTAGGGCTCGCCATATACCAGCTCGCGCGCCTGTTCGTACTCGACGCTTTCTCCTCGCTCGTCCGCTGCGGCGACATACCACTTGGACAGGCAGTTACGGCAGAAACCGGCCAGATTCATCAGGTCGATGTTCTGTACGTCCTTGCGCTGATCCAGGTGTTCCAGCAGGCGGCGAAAAACGGCGGCTTCAATTTCTGTGCGGGTTTGCTGATTCATGGTCTTTCCTGTGCTGAGGGCCGGTGCCTGTTGTTCCGGCCTGTGTCGGTATGGGGCCCGCGCCGGCATTAGTGTCCGGCGTGAGCGGTTGCATCCAGTCTGCCAGCCTTCGGCTGGATCAGTGCTCCTGCTGGACCTGTTCGTCCAGCTGGCGGCAGATGGTGTCCTGCAGGCGGTGGCACAGTTCCGGGTCGCTGATCGGCTGCTCGTTGGCATCGGTGATGAAGAAGTAATCCTCCACGCGCTCGCCGATGCTGGCAATCTTGGCCTTGCGTACCGAGATGCCAAACTCCACAAAGATGCTGCCGATGCGGGCCAGCAGGCCCGGGCGGTCGGGGCTGCTGACCTCCAGTACGGTTTGCTGCATCACCGGATCATTGCTGATCGTTACCCGGGTGGGCGTGGCGAACAGCTTGAGTGCCCGGGGTACGCGGCGCTGGATGATGTCGGGGAAGTCGTCCGGATCGTCCAGTTCCTCCACCAGGGTGTGCTTGATGTTGGCCAGGTAGTCGGGGTTTTCCGATAGTGGCAGGTTGTCTTCGGTCAGCACGGAGTAGGTGTTGAGGGTGCGGCCGTCGTCGGTGAGGATGATGCGCGCATCCTGGATGCTCAGGTGCAACTGGTCCAGTGCGGCCACAGTGGCGGGGAACAGGTTGGGCAGATCTTCGCTGTAAATGAAGATTTCCGTGGCGCCCTCATAGACCCGGTAGGAGGTTTTTTTCACCAGTACCAGCGGCAGCTTGTCCCGGCCGTGCTCGAGGATGGCTTCGGTATGCCAGGCGACATTGTTGGCGTCTTCGCGCAGGAAGTAGTCGTTGCCGATATTGCTCCACAGCTCCCGCACGTCGGCTTCGTGGATGCCCTTGCGTCGCAGGGCGGCGAGGGCGTCGGTCTGCAGTTCCTCGATGCGGTGTTCAATGTTGACCGGGTTTTCCAGTCCGCGGCGCAGCGCGCGCTTGGTTTCGGTGTAGAGCTGGCGCAGCAGGGTCGCGCGCCAGCTGTTCCAGAGGCTGTGATTGGTGGCGTTGATGTCCGCCACGGTGAGTACATAGAGGTAGTCCAGGTGGACGCCGTCGCCGCAGTGCTTGGCAAAGCGGTGGATCACTTCCGGGTCCGAAATATCGCGCCGCTGGGCGGTCATGGACATCAGTAGATGGTTGCGTACAAGCCAGGCCACCAGGTGTGAATCCCATTTGCCCAGGTGGTGGTTGTGGCAGAAGTTCAGCACATCCTCGGCGCCAAGCTCCGAGTGGTCGCCGCCGCGGCCCTTGGCGATGTCGTGGTAGAGGCCGGCGATGTACAGCAGCTCGATTTTGGGTAGCTGGTTGACGATGCGGTGGGCGATGGGAAACTGCTCGCGGTAGTCGTTGTGACGCAGCTGGCGCATCTTCTGAATGACTTTGAGCGTATGGGCGTCCACGGTGTAGATGTGGAACAGGTCGTGCTGCATCTGGCCGACGATCTCGCCAAACTCCGGCAGGTAGCGCCCGAGGATGCCGTAGCGGTTCATGCGCTTGAGCTCGGTGGAGACGCCATCGGGTGAGCGCAGCAGCTCCATGAACAGCGAGGTATTGCGGATATCGGCGCGGAAGTCGTGGTCGATCAGGTGGCGGTGGTCGCGCACCTGCTTGATGGTGGAGGCTCGCACGCCCTTGATGGAGGGGTTGTGGGCCAGCAGCACGAACAGTTCCATCAGGGCGAAGGGGTGGCGGCTGAAGGTGGTCGGGCTGCGTGCCTCTATATAGTCGTTGTGGATGCGAAAACGCTTGTTCAGTGGCTGGATTCGCTGCTCGTCATCGGCCTTGAGGATGGCTTCGTCGAAGTACTGCAGCAGCATGTCGTTGAATTCCGACATGGCCTTGGCGATGCGGTAGTACTTGCTCATGAACTGCTCGACCGCCAGGGCGCCTGGCTGGTCCTTGTAGCCAAAATACTCGGCCAGGGTGCGCTGGTGGTCGAACAGCAACCGGTCTTCACGCCGTTTGCAGTGCATGTGCAGCGCGTAGCGCACGGTCCAGAGGTAAAGCTCACCCTTGTTGAGGATGTCGAGCTCGGACTCGGTCAGGAAGCCGTGGTCCACCAGGTTGCGAATATAGGTGGCGCCAAAATGGCGTTTGGCGACCCAGCCGATGGTCTGCAGGTCGCGCAGGCCGCCGGGGGATGTCTTGAGGTTGGGCTCAAGGTTGTATTCGGTGTTGTTGGTGCGCTCGTGGCGATCACGCTGCTCGCTGAGCTTGGCCAGAAAGAACTCGCGATCGGTCCAGGCGCCTTCCGAGGTGACACGCTCGTAGGTGTCTAGTTGCAGCTGGGGGTTTCCTACCAGGGTGCGTGACTCGATCAGGTTGGTGGCGATGGTGATGTCGTTGCGGGCCTCTTCATAGCATTCGTCCACGCTGCGCACACTGGAACCGATATCCAGCGACATGTCCCACAGCAGGGTCAGGAAGCCGCTGATGCTGTCACCGGCTGATTCGGCCGCGATGCCGTTGAGCAGGATCAGGATGTCGACATCCGAGTTGGGATGCAGCTCGCCACGGCCGTAGCCGCCCACCGCTACCAGGGCAATATGCTGGTCATCCGGCCACTCGAACAGATTCCAGGCGGCGCACAGCACCTGGTCGATGAGCCAGGCGCGGCCATAAATCAGCTTGCGAATATCCTCCCCGTCCCGAAATCGCTGGTGCATGCGCTCCTGGGCGTCCCGGATCGTCTTCTTGAAGACCGGTACTGCCGACCGGGCTTCGCCCAGTGCGCGGTGAAAGGCTGCAACATCCAGCAATGGGGTGTCGTCAGGGGCGGGGGTCGACATGGGCGGCCTCTAGCAGAATGATCAGAGCGATTCTTCGGTGCGCAGGGTCAGGACTTCATGGCCATCGGCGGTGACGAGGATCATGTGTTCCCACTGGGCGGACAGGCGGCGGTCAACGGTCTCGACGGTCCAGCCGTCTTTCTTGGACAGTTTGACGTGGCGCTTGCCGGCGTTGATCATCGGTTCAATGGTGAAGATCATGCCTTCGCGCAGTTCCACGCCGGTGCCCGGGCGGCCGTAGTGCAGCACCTGGGGATCTTCGTGGAACTCAAGGCCGATGCCGTGGCCGCAGTACTCCCGCACCACCGAGTAGTGGTTCGCTTCGGCGTGCTGCTGAATGACGTGGCCGATATCGCCCAGGTGGGCGCCGGGTTTGACCAGGGCGATGGCCTTGTACATGCACTCCTGGGTGATCTCGGCCAGGCGCTCGACATGGGGTGCGACCTTGCCGACGGGGAACATCTTGCTGGTGTCGCCGTGGTAGCCATCCTTGATGACGGTAATGTCGATGTTGATGCTGTCGCCGTTTTTCAGGGCCTTGTCATTGGGGATGCCGTGACAGACCACCTGGTTGACGGAGGTGCAGATCGATTTGGGGAAACCGTGGTAGTTGAGCGGTGCCGGAATGGCCTTCTGCTCATTGACGATATAGTCGTGACAGATCTGGTTCAGTTCGTTGGTGGTGACGCCGGGCTTTACGAACGGCTCGATCATCTCCAGCACTTCAGCGGCAAGGCGGCCGGCGATGCGCATTTTCTCGATGTCTTCGGGTGTCTTGATGCTGATAGTCATGGCGTCTCGTCGTGATTCTTCATTCATGTGCTGCCGGTGATGCTGCGTCCGGCCAAGTATTGGGATTGTAGCGAAATATGCTCCCCGAGCGAAAGCCGCGCTTCAAAAACCACCTCCGCTATGGTATAAATCCGCCTCCCTAAAAGCACCCTAGCTTTCGGGGTATATCGCCACACACGTATCGTCACAGTCTCCAGGGTGCCGCTCGCGGTTGGATACTGGGATACGTGGAGGTTTAACCCTTTAAAAAATCAGGAAGTTTTATCAGATGGCAAAAGTCACTATGCGTGACCTGCTCAAGGCAGGCGTTCACTTTGGTCACCAGTCTCGCTACTGGAACCCGAAAATGTCCAAGTTCATTTTCGGCGCACGCAACAAGATTCATATCATTAACCTCGAGCACACCCTGCCCGCCCTGAACGGCGCTCTGGATGTGGTCAAGGGTATGGCTACCAACAAGAACAAGATCCTGTTCGTTGGTACCAAGCGTGCAGCTAGCAAGATCGTCCAGGAAGAAGCCAGCCGTGCAGGCATGCCGTATGTCAACCATCGCTGGTTGGGTGGCATGCTGACCAACTACAAGACTATTCGTCAGTCCATCCGTCGTCTGCGCGACCTGGAAGCCCAGGCCGGTGATGGCACCTTCGCCAAGCTGACCAAGAAAGAAGCCCTGATGCGTCAGCGCGAAATGGAAAAGCTTGAGCGCTCCATTGGTGGTATCAAGGAAATGGGCGGCCTGCCGGACGCACTGTTCGTGATCGACGTGGATCACGAGCGCATTGCTGTTAACGAAGCCAACAAGCTGGGCATCCCGGTTATCGGCATCGTCGACACCAACAGCAACCCGGACGGCATTGATTATGTCATCCCGGGTAACGATGACGCTCTGCGTGCCATTCAGATCTACGCCAAGGCTGCGGCTGATGCCTGCGTCGAAGGTGCTGAACAGGGCGGTGCTAAAAACGAATTCGTTGAAGTAGAAGAGTCGGCTGGCGAGTAATCGGCCTGTCGAGCAGACTGAATAGTCTCTTCGTACTTGCATAAGGGGGGCTCTGCTCCCCTTTTTTGAATTTGAATCAATGCGTTAATACGTGAATAGATGGGGAAAAACGACATGGCTAACTTCTCTGCTGCGCTGGTTAAGGAACTGCGCGAGCGTACCGGCCTGGGCATGATGGAGTGCAAAAAAGCACTGGCTGAAGCGAACGGCGACATTGAGCTGGCGATCGAAGATCTGCGCAAAGCGTCCGGTATGAAGGCTGCCAAGAAAGCAAGCCGTACAGCTGCTGATGGTGTTGTTGCCGTTAAAGTGGCCGACGACAACAGCTACGCGGTTGCAATCGAAGTTAACTCTGAAACTGACTTCGCTGCGCGCGATGCCGGTTTCCTGGCGTTCGTCGACAAGGTTCTGGAACAGGCTTTCGCCACCAAGCAGACCGACGTTGCCGCGCTGATGACCGGTGAGCTGGATGCCGCCCGTGAAGCCCTGGTACAGAAAATCGGCGAGAACATCTCTGTTCGTCGTGCGATCCTGGTTGAAGGCAACACTGTTGGTTTCTACGTTCACAGCACCAACAAGCTGGCGGCCCTGGTTGCCCTGAGCGGTGGCGAAGCTGAACTGGCCAAAGACATTGCCATGCACGTCACTGCCGTCAACCCGCAGGTTGTCAGCAAGGATGACATGCCGGCTGAAACCGTTGCCAAAGAGAAGGAAATCATCCTGGCGCAGCCAGACATGGCCAGCAAGCCGGCTGAAATCGCCGAAAAAATGGTGGTGGGCCGTATCGCCAAGTTCCTGGCCGAAAACAGCCTGGTCGAGCAGGCGTTCGTCAAGAATCCTGAGCAGAAAGTCGGCGACCTGGTTAAGCAGGCGGGCTGTGAAGTCCTGTCTTTCGTCCGCGTTGAAGTGGGCGAAGGCATCGAGGTCGAAAAGACTGACTTCGCTGCAGAAGTGGCTGCTCAGCTTAAGGGCTGATCACGCTTTGTGATACAGATTGCGCCTTGCTGGCGCAATCTTCCTCCTTGCTACACTGACCTGATCTCGTTTGAGCGGAGACTTCTAGATGCCTGCCAGTGACAGACACTCCAGATATAAACGTATTCTCCTCAAGTTGAGCGGCGAAGCCCTGATGGGCGACGATAACTTCGGTATTGACCCCAAGGTGCTGAACCGCATGGCGCTTGAAATCGGCCAGCTGGTCGGTATCGGTGTGCAGGTCGGCATGGTTATTGGCGGGGGCAATCTGTTCCGTGGTGCGGCGCTGAGTGCGGCCGGCATGGACAGGGTCACCGGCGACCATATGGGCATGCTGGCCACCGTGATGAACGCGCTGGCAATGCGTGACGCGCTGGAACGCAGTAATATCGGTACCCGCGTCATGTCCGCGATTCCCATGAGTGGCGTTGTCGATCATTATGATCGCCGTAATGCCATGCGTTATCTGAATCAGGGCGATGTCGTGATCTTTGCTGCCGGTACCGGCAACCCCTTCTTTACCACCGACTCTGCCGCCTGTTTGCGGGGTATCGAGGTGGAAGCGGATGTCGTGCTCAAGGCAACCAAGGTGGATGGCGTCTATACCGCGGACCCCATGAAGGACCCGAAGGCAAAGCGTTATGTGCATCTCAATTATGACGAAGCGATCGAGAAGCAGCTTGGCGTAATGGACCTCACGGCCATTTGCCTGACGCGCGACCATCAGATGCCGGTGCGGGTGTTCAATATGAACAAGCCCGGTGCGCTGGTTAACCTGGTTGTGGGTGGGGATGAAGGCACGCTGATAGACGGCGCTGAAGGAGTAGGAGAAAAATATGCTGAATGAAATCGTTCAAGACGCGCAGGTGCGCATGACCAAGAGCACAGAAGCCCTGGTCGAGCACTTCAAGCGCATTCGTACCGGTCGCGCGCATCCGAGCATTCTGGATTCGCTGACCATCAGTTATTACGGCAGTGACGTACCCGTATCCCAGGTTGCCAACATCAGTGTCGAGGACTCTCGTACCCTGGCGATCAACCCCTGGGAGAAGCAGATGGTAAGCGTGATCGAAAAAGCGATCATGAAATCCGATCTGGGGCTGAACCCGTCCACCAATGGTGACACCATTCGTCTGCCGATGCCGGCGCTGACCGAAGAAACCCGCAAGGGCTATATTCGCCAGGCACGCCAGGAAGCGGAGAATGGCCGCGTGGCGATCCGCAACGTGCGCCGCGATGCCAACGGCACGATCAAGGATCTGCTCAAGGACAAGGACATCACCGAAGATGAAGGTCGTCGTGCCGAAGACCAGGTGCAAAAGCTCACGGACAAGTTCGTGGCTGAAGTCGACAAGTTGCTCGAGCAGAAAGAATCAGACTTGATGGAAATTTGATGACCGCCGGATGCCCGGTGCCTCGGTGTCGGGTGCTCCGCGTATTGTCTTATGTCGGTGAATAACATTTCCAAGCATACTTTGGGCACGGAGTTGCCACGTCATATTGCCGTCATCATGGATGGCAATAACCGTTGGGCCAAAGCCCGCCGTCTTCCAGGCCTTGCCGGGCATCGCGCGGGCGTCGAGAGCGTCCGTCAGGTGATCGAGGGCTGTATCGAGCAGGGAGTTGGTTGCCTGACGCTCTTTGCCTTCAGCAGCGAAAACTGGAAACGCCCGGCTCTTGAGGTCAAGGGGCTGATGGAGCTGTTCGCGCGTGCGCTGGAGCGTGAGGCGCGCAAACTCGAGAAAAACGGTATTCGTTTGCGCATTATCGGCGACCGCAGCCGCTTCAGTGCTTCCCTGCGCGCCAAGATGGAGGAAGTCGAGGCGCTCACGGCGGGTAACGACACCCTCAATCTGAACATCGCAGCCAATTACGGTGGCCGCTGGGATGTGGCTCAGGCCGCTGCCGCGATTGCCCGCGACTGTGTGGCCGGTACGCTGGACCCGGATGCCGTGGACGAGGCTGTGTTTGATCGCTACAGCTGCCTGGCCGATCAGCCCAAGCCTGATCTCTGTATCCGTACGGCCGGAGAACAGCGCATCAGTAATTTTCTTATCTGGCAACTGGCTTATACCGAACTCTACTTCGCGGATTGTTTCTGGCCGGATTTCGGCAAGGACGAGTTAAACGCGGCCATTACGGACTATTGCGGCCGCCAGCGCCGCTTTGGCAAGACCAGCGAGCAGATAGAGGCGGAACGCGGTGCTTAAACAGCGACTACTTACGGCACTGGTTCTGGCGCCGGTTACCCTGGCAGGTGTTTTTTTGCTGCCATTGGCGGGCTTCGAGCTTTTTGTGGCGGTGGCCATGGTGCTGGGAGCCTGGGAATGGAGCCAGCTGGCGGGCTTTGAACGGCTGTCCGCGCGGCTGTGGTTCAGTGCCGGTCTTGGGGCGCTGCTCGGACTCTGTATTGTTGTGAAGTTCTGGGTGCCGGTGCAGGCGCTGATGCTGCTCAGTGTGCTGTTCTGGCTGCTGGCGCTCTACTGGGTGGTGAGGTATCCGCGCGTGGGCTTCTGGCGTACCCGGGGCAGTCGATTGGGTATCGGCTACTTGGTGCTGGTCAGTAGCTGGTTTGCGCTGGTGGAGCTCAAGCGGCTCGATCAGGGTGGCGTGCTGATATTGTTGCTGCTGTTGCTGGTGTGGGCGTCGGATATCGGTGCCTATATCAGCGGCAAGACCTGGGGGCGCAACAAGCTGGCGCCCCATGTCAGCCCCGGCAAGACGCGCGAGGGCTTGTGGGGCGGTCTGTTCTGCTGTCTGCTGGTTGGTGCGGTTTATGGTGTGAGTCGTGAACTCCCGCTGGTGCAGCTGGTCTACCTCGTCGTGCTGTCCCTCTGTACGGGGCTGGCGTCCGTGCTGGGTGACCTGTTCGAGAGCCTGCTCAAGCGGCATCAGGGCATCAAGGACAGCGGTTGCATGTTGCCAGGGCATGGCGGCGTGCTGGATCGAATTGACAGTCTCACGGCGGCAGCTCCGGTGTTTGTGCTGGGGCTGTGGCTGATTGCCTGACTTGGGCCTGGAGTTTAGATGAGTATTCTGCACACCCTGCTCGCCACCCTGGTTACCCTGGGCCTGCTGGTCACCATCCATGAATGGGGCCATTTCTGGGTCGCCAGGCGCTGTGGCGTCAAGGTGCTGCGTTTTTCCGTGGGGTTCGGCAAGCCGCTGTGGTCGCGGCGCGACCGCCAGGGTACCGAGTTCGTCGTGGCGGCGATTCCGCTGGGCGGCTATGTGCGCATGCTGGATGAGCGTGAAGAGGCGGTGCCCGAAGCGCTGCGCGCCCAGGCGTTCAACAACAAGCCGCTGTGGGCCCGCAGTGCCATAGTGGCGGCGGGGCCTGTGGTCAACCTGCTGTTTGCCGTGCTGGCGTACTGGTTCATGTATGTCAGTGGTGTCAATACGGTGGCGCCGGTGATCGGTCAGGTGCTGCCGGGGACACCGGCCTACGAGGCGGGGGTGGAGCCTGGCGGCGAAGTGGTGGGGCTTGATGCCCACAGCCTGCAGTCCTGGGAAGAGCTTAACCTGCGCCTGGCGTCACACATCGGCGAGAGCCGCACGCTGCAGCTGCGCGTGCGCTATACGGATGGCGCATCGCCGGTGACCTATCCGCTGCGGCTGGATGCCTGGCAGGTGGATGTGGAGCGTGAGAGCCCGTTGCGGGCGATCGGGCTGCGGCCCTACCAGCCGCCGGTGCCGGCGGTTATCGGCCAGTTGCTGCCGGACGGGCAGGCCGCCGCCGCCGGTCTGCAGACCGGGGATCGGGTGCTGAGCATCGATGGTGTTGCCATTGCAGACTGGATGGCTCTGGTTGAGCGGGTGCGTGCCAGTGCGGATACTTCGCTGCAGCTGGTGGTGGATCGCAATGGAAGCCGGATTGCTATTGAGCTCAGGCCGCAGTTGCGTGAAAGCGAGGACGGCCCGATCGGCTATATCGGTGCCGGTGTGCAACCGGTCAACTGGCCGAGCGAGCTGGAACGAACCCTGCGTTACGGGCCGGTTGAGGCGCTGGGTGTGGCGGTCTCCAAGACCGGCCAGATGATCGGGCTTACCCTCGAATCCATCTGGAAAATGCTCGAGGGTGTGATCTCGGTAAAAAACTTGAGCGGCCCGATCACCATTGCTAAAGTGGCTGGGGCTTCGGCGGCGTCCGGACTCGAGTCCTTTGTCAGTTTTCTGGCATATCTGAGTATTAGTCTTGGGGTGCTGAATCTGCTCCCGATCCCGATGCTGGATGGCGGGCACCTGTTTTACTACGGGCTTGAGGCATTGCGCGGCAAACCCGTGAGTGAGCGGGTGCAGATGTTCGGGCTCAGAATTGGCATGGCCTTATTGTTTACCCTGATGGCAGTTGCAATCGTTAATGACCTGATGCGGCTGTAGAAATGGCATGGTTGCCTGATTTTTTCCACGGAATAAGAAGTAGTTCATGAAACTCAGACTGGGGCTTCTTTTCTCCCTGATATGCTGGGGGAGTCTGGCGCACGCCGCCATCACACCTTTTACCGTAACCGATATCCGTCTGGAGGGGCTGCAGCGGATCGAGCCCGGGAACGTGTTTCGAAACTTCCCGATTGCCACCGGAGACCTGGTTTCGCAATACGACCTGACTCGGGCCTCGCGACAGCTGTTCGGCTCCGGGTACTTTGACGACGTCGAATTGCTGCGTGATGGTGATGTCCTGGTACTGCGCCTGAAAGAACGGCCGTCGGTGAGCCTGATCCGTCTTGAAGGCAACAAGGTACTCAAGGAAAAGGATCTGCTCGATGGTCTGAAGCAGAGTGGTTTGCAGGAAGGGGAAGTCTTCAAACGTGCTGCGCTGGACCGCATTCAGCTGGATCTGCAGCGGCTTTATGTGGCACAGGGGCGCTACGGTGCGGCCGTGTCGGCTGACGTCGAAACGCTGCCGGGGAACCGGGTGGCACTGAATATCGATATTCGCGAAGGCGAAGTCGCCACCATTCAGCACATCAATGTGGTCGGTAACAGCGTCTTTGACGATGAAACTCTGGGGCAGCTGTTTGAGCTGAAACTGCCAAGCTTCTGGAGCTTTATCACCGATGATGACCGCTACTCGCGGGAGAAACTCGCCGGGGATATTGAGCGCCTGCGTTCCTGGTACCTGGACCGCGGCTATATCAACTTTGCCGTTGATTCTACCCAGGTCAGCATCTCGCCGGACAAGAAAAACGTCTACATCACGGTTAACGTGACCGAAGGCGAGCAGTACCGGGTACGGGACGTTGACCTGGCCGGTACCCTGGCCGTGCCGCGCGAAGAGCTGGAAACCGAACTGCAAATCGAGGCCGAGCAGGTGTTCTCGCGCCAGCGCATGACCGAGTCCCAGGAGCGACTGGTGCGCAAGCTGGGCGACAACGGTTACATGTTTGCCAATGTCAGCCCCGTGCCGACGTTGCACGAAGAGGACAACACTGTATCCCTGCGCTACTTTGTCGAACCGGGGCAGCGTACCTATGTGCGTCGCATCCTGATCAAGGGCAATACGACGACTGCCGATGAGGTTGTGCGCCAGCAGCTGACGCAAATGGAAGCGGGCCTTGCCTCCGCTGACAAGATCGAAGGCTCCAAGGAGCGCCTGTCCCGCACCGGTTACTTCAAGTCGGTAGACGTGCAGACGCGCCCGGTGCCCGGCACCAACGACCAGGTGGATGTGGAATACACGGTCACGGAACAGCCGTCGGGCCAGTTCACCGCAGCGGTGGGTTTCTCCCAGAACGACGGCATTATTCTGCAGCTGGGCGTGCAGCAGGATAACTTCTTTGGCAGCGGCAAGAAGGTGGGCTTTAACCTGTCCAACAGCTCGACCCTGACCGAATACAGCTTCAACTATACCGATCCGTTCTACACAGTGGATGGCGTTAGCCGTGGCTTTGACGTCTTCTACCGCGAGCGCGATTTTGATGAAGATGATGTCAGTAGCTACACCACGGATGAGTATGGTGCCGGTGTCAACTTCGGCTACCCGATCGACGATTTTCAGCGTCTGAGCTTCGGGGCTGGTTTTGAGTCCATCACCATCAATACCTTTGACTCCACCGCCGATGAAATCATTAACTTTATCGACGAGGAGGGGGACGATACCTACCTGAACTGGCTGCTGAAGGCGTCCTGGACCGACAACCATCTGAACCGGGGCCTTTTCCCGACCAGTGGCTATTCCCAGAGCCTGTCGCTCGAAGCCGCCGTGCCGGGCAGTGATCTGAGCTACATGAAGGGGCTCTACCGCGCCGAGTATTTCAAGCCGCTGAACAGTGTCGAGAGCTGGGTGCTGGGTGCTGGTGGCCGTATCGGCTACGCCGACAGCCTGGGTGGCAATGCCTATCCGTTCTTCAAGAACTACTACGCCGGTGGCCTGAAAACCGTGCGCGGCTACAAGAACAACTCCCTGGGTCCGCGTGATTCCAGTGACGATGCAGACCCCTTCGGTGGCAACGTGCTGGTGGTGGGCTCGCTGGAGCTGATCTTCCCGACGCCCTTTATCAGTGATCAGACGGGCTGGCGTACCCTGGCGTTTATGGATGCCGGCAACGTCTATACGACGGAATGCCTGGCGGGCGCCGTCAACTGCAGCGAAGGCGTTGATTTTGGCGACATCCGCTACTCGGTGGGTGTGGGTCTTAGCTGGCTGACACCCGTGGGGCCGCTGTCCATCGCGCTGGCGGTACCGCTGAACGATCAGTCTGAAGACGATACTGAATTCTTCCAGTTTGCCCTGGGGCAGACCTTTTAAGGATCTATGATGAACGTAATTCGTGGCATGCTGCTGGTTCTGGTTGCGGTGTTTTCACTGCAGGCCGCGGCTGAATCCATTGCTGTACTGAGTGTCGAAGAAGCGCTGCTGAAATCCAGTGCCGCGGCCAGTTTCCGGGAAGAGCTCAAGCGCGAGCTGGCCTCCGAGGAAAAACAGGTCGTCGAGATGGAAAAGCAGGCCAAGGGACTGCAGGACAAGCTGCGCAAGAACCAGGGACTGCAGTCGAGCGAAGATGCCAAGCAGCTCGCCCTGCAGTTTCAAAAGGCCTACGGTCAGTATCAGAAAATGGGGCAGGAGCTGCAGCAAAAACGGGCCGAGCGTGAGCGCGCTTTTCTGACGGAAATGCGCCCCAAGCTGGACCAGGTCATTCGGGAACTGATCAAGCAAAAAGGATTTGACGTGGTGCTGGCCAAGCAGGCGACGGTGTTTATCCGTAGCGAGCTGGATATCACTCCCCTGGTTATCGAACAGCTGAACAAGCTGTAGGGCCCTATGGCGGCTACTCCCACTATCAGACTGCAGGACATCGCCGACCGGGTCGGCGGCAAGGTGCACGGGGATCCGCAAGGCCGGGTCCACGGCCTTGCGACGTTGCAATCAGCTGGCCCAGGCCAGCTTTCGTTTTTTGCCAACGGCCGTTATTTGCCCCAGTTGCGTTCCACTAACGCTGCGGCCGTACTGGTGCGCACGGAGCACCTGGATTCAGTGCCCCAGGCGGCAATCGAGGTGGATGACCCCTACCTGGCCTATGCCCGCGTTAGCCAGCTATTTGATTGGCGCCAGCCGTCCCGCCCCGGCGTTCACCCCAGTGCCGTTGTTGCCGATACCGTGCAGCTGGACCCCACGGCCGAAGTCTCTGCCCTGGCTGTGATTGGCGCCGGCAGCCAGATTGGCGCCGGGGCATTTGTCGGTCCCCATGCGGTTATCGGTGCCGACTGCCAGGTGGGTGAAAACAGCCGCGTCGAGGCCGGTGTGGTGCTGTATGATAACGTCTCTCTGGGAGCCCGCTGTATCGTGCATTCCGGTGCGGTACTCGGCGCCGATGGCTTTGGTTTTGCGCCCGACTCGGGCAACTGGGTGAAGATTTGCCAGCTCGGCGGTGTCCGGGTCGGGAATGATGTCGAGATTGGTGCAGGCACCACGATTGACCGGGGTGCGCTGGATGACACCTGCATCGGCGACGGTGTGAAACTGGATAACCAGGTTCAGATCGCACACAACGTGCAGATAGGCGCGGGCACGGCGATCGCCGGCTGTACCGCTGTAGCCGGAAGCACTAAAATCGGCGAGCGCTGTACCATCGCGGGACTGTCGGGTATTACCGGCCACCTGACGATTGCTGCGGGGACTCACATCACCGCCATGTCCCTGGTGAGCAAGTCGATTTCCCAGCCTGGCGCCTATTCGTCAGGCACGGGACTGCAGCCGCACGGGAGCTGGAAGCGCAACGTGGTGCGTTTCAAGCAGCTGGATGAGCTCTCCCGGCGTGTTGCAAAACTGGAACAGACAATCGAGCTTAATTCTATTGAAGGTCATAAAGAATGATGATGGACGTTAAGGAAATCCGGGAGTATCTGCCTCACCGATACCCTTTTCTGCTGGTAGACAGGGTACTTGAGCTGGAAGTGGGTGAGTTCATCGTCGCAATCAAGAACGTTACAGTGAACGAGCCGTTTTTTAACGGCCATTTTCCCGACCATCCGGTTATGCCGGGTGTGCTGATCGTCGAGGCAATGGCGCAGGCCGCGGGCATCCTTGGCTTCAAAACCATGGATAAAAAGCCCCAGGACGGCTCCATCTACTACTTTGTAGGTGCGGACGACCTGCGTTTCAAGCGCCCGGTGGTTCCCGGAGACCAGCTGCGCCTGGAAGCTCGCAAGGTATCCGAGCGCCGTGGTATCTGGAAGTTTGCCGTGCGCGCCTCCGTCGACGGCGATACCGTCAGCTCCGCAACCATTCTGTGTGCAGATAGAAAGGTGTAACCCCTTGATCGACTCCCGCGCCATAGTTGATGCCAGTGCCAAGATAGCGTCCGACGTGGAGGTCGGCCCCTGGAGTATCATCGGACCCGATGTGGAAATCGGGGAAGGCACGGTGATTGGCCCCCATGTGGTGATCCGGGGTCCGTCCCGTATCGGGCGCCACAACCGCATCTTCCAGTTTTCCTCCATCGGCGAGGAGTGCCAGGACAAGAAGTACGCCGGTGAGCCGACGCGCCTTGAAGTGGGGGACTACAACGTCTTTCGCGAAGGCGTGACGGTGCACCGGGGTACGGTGCAGGACCAGAGCCTGACCCGTATCGGCAGCCATAACCTGTTTATGGCCAATACCCATGTGGCCCATGACTGCATGGTGGGTGACCATGTCATCCTGGCCAACAACGCGGCCCTGGCAGGTCATGTGCACGTCGGTGACCATGCCATCCTGGGCGGTTTCACCGCCGTGCACCAGTTCTGCCGTATCGGCGCCCATGTGATGTGCGGCGCCGGCAGCGTGGTGCTCAAGGATATACCGGCCTACGTCATGGCCACCGGCAACACGGCCACACCCCACGGTATCAACACCGAAGGGCTGCGTCGTCGGGGCTACTCCCCCGAAGCCCTGCGCACCCTGCGCCAGGCCTACAAGGTGGTATTCCGCCAGCGCCTGACGCTGGAGCAGGCGCTTGAGCAGCTCGGACAGATGCGTGATGGCTGCCCGGAGCTGCAACTGTTGATCGATTCGCTGCAGGCTTCGACCCGCGGCATCATTCGGTAGCGCCGGGTGTCACCATCTTTGCGTATCGGCATTGTTGCAGGGGAAGCCTCCGGGGATATCCTGGGGGCGGGCCTGGTTGCTGCACTGCGCCGCCGCTACCCCGATCTGGAAGTTGAAGGCATCGGCGGTGACCTGATGATCGCCCAGGGCGTGCGTTCCCTCTATCCAATGGAGCGACTGTCGGTGATGGGGCTGGTCGAGGTTCTCGGCCGGCTGCCGGAACTGATGGGCATTCGCCGTGACCTGCGGCGCCATTTCATCGCAACGCGCCCGCACCTGTTTATCGGCATTGATGCGCCGGACTTTACCCTCAACCTGGAAGGCGCGCTGCGTGACGCTGGCATACCCACGGTGCACTATGTCAGCCCGTCGGTCTGGGCCTGGCGGCGCAAGCGCGTGTTCAAGATCCTGCGCACTACCGACCTGATGCTGACGCTGTTCCCGTTTGAAGCACGCTTCTACCAGGACAACGGCCAGCGAGTCAGCTTTGTCGGCCACCCGCTGGCCAGCCAGATACCGTTTGAGCCCGATACCGCCCAGGCCCGTGCTGCGCTGTCGTTGCCGCAAGAGGCCGAGGTTGTGGCGTTGCTGCCCGGCAGTCGTGGCGGCGAGCTGAAATACCTGGCCCGGCCCTTTCTTGAAACCGCCCGCTGGCTCAAGCAGCGTCGGCCGGAACTGCGTTTTGTGTTGCCGGCGGCGAACCAGACCCGGCTGCAGACGCTGCGTGAACTGCTGGATGGCGAGTTCGCCGATCTTCAGGTCGAACTGCACTTGAAGCAGTCTCGCACCTTGATGCAGGCGGCGGACGTGATTCTGATCGCCTCCGGCACTGCGACCCTGGAAGCGATGCTGCTGAAAAAGCCGATGGTAGTGGCCTATCGCATGGCCTCGCTGACGCACCGGATTCTGTCGCGCCTGATCAAGAGTCGCTATATTTCCCTGCCCAACCTGCTGGCCGATGCGCCCCTGGTGCCGGAGGTGCTGCAGGACGAAGTGCGCCCCGAGGTGCTGGGCCCGCTTTTGCTGCAGCAGCTGGAAGATGGCGAGCACGCCGCCATGCTGCGCCAGCGTTTTACCGAAATACACGCCCGGCTCAACTGTGAAGCCGATGAGCGCGCCGCCGATGCGATCGTGCAGCTGCTCGCCGACAGGTCGCTGTAAATGCAGTTACAGGAGTTTGATTTTTTCGCGGCTGAGCAGGGCGCGGGCAAGCAGGTCGCCGGTGTCGACGAGGTTGGGCGAGGTCCGCTGGTGGGCAGCGTGGTGGCCGCGGCGGTGATCCTGGACCCGGCGCGCCCGATCGCAGGGCTTGCGGACTCCAAGGCCCTAAGCGAAAAGAAGCGCCTGGCGCTGTACGCCCAAATTTGCGACAGGGCGCTGGCCTGGTGCGTGGCCTCGGCCAGCCCCGCCGAAATTGACGAACTGAATATTCTGCATGCCACCATGCTGGCGATGCAGCGCGCGGTGGCGGGCCTTGGCGTGGCGCCGGATTTTGCGCTGATCGATGGTAACCGCTGTCCGCCGTTGCCCTGTCCGAGCGAGGCGGTTGTCAAGGGGGATGCCAGGGTGCCGGCCATCAGCGCCGCCTCGATAATCGCCAAGGTGGTGCGCGACCAGGAAATGACCGATCTGCACCGCCTGCACCCTGATTATGGCTTTGCGCAACACAAGGGTTACCCGACGCCGGCCCATCTGGCCGCGCTGCGTCGTCTGGGGCCCCTGCCTGAACATCGCCGCAGTTTTCGCCCGGTGCGCGAACTGCTGCAACCCGGAGACTGAGTACCCATGGCGACACCCCAATTCGTTCACCTGCGTTTGCATACCGAGTATTCCCTGGTCGACGGCCTGATCCGCGTCAAGGAAGCGGTAGCGGCGGCCAAGGCGGCGGGCATGCCGGCGGTGGCGGTGACCGATCAGAGCAACCTCTTCGCGACCATCAAGTTTTACAAGGCGGCGCTCAATGCCGGCATCAAGCCCATCTGCGGCGTGGATGTGCATGTCATGAACGAGTCGGACCCAGCGGGCGAGCCGTATCGCATGACGCTGCTGGTGCGCAACGGCAAGGGCTATCGCAACCTGATGGAACTGGTGTCCCGGGCCTACGCCGACGGCCAGAATATCGTCAGTGAAAAGGCGGTGCTGAAAAAAGCCTGGATCCGGGAACGCTCCGAAGGCCTGATCGCGCTGTCCGGAGGGCGCCTGGGTGAAGTGGGTCGGGCGCTGCAGTCGGACAAGGCCTCCCCCATCGAGGTGCTGCGCGAGTGGATGGAGATCTTTCCGGACAGCTATTACCTGGAAGTGCAGCGTACCGGGCGCCAGGGGGAAGAAGACCTGGTGCATGCCTGTGTTGCCATGGCCCACGAAACCGGGTGTCCGCTGGTGGCGACCAACGAGGTGATGTTCCTGACGGCGGACGACTTCGACGCCCACGAGGCGCGTGTCTGCATCAACCTTAGCCGCACCCTGGATGATGCGAGGCGGCCGCGGGATTACAGTGACCAGCAGTATTTCCGCTCGGCCGCCGAGATGCAGGCGCTGTTCGCCGATATTCCCGAGGCGCTGGAGAACAGTGTCGAGATCGCAAGGCGCTGCAATATCGAGATAGAGCTGGGAACCTACTACCTGCCACGCTTCCCGGTGCCCGAAGGCATGCTGATGGATGACTATTTCCGTCAGGTCAGCTTCGACGGCCTGGAGGAACGGCTCGAGATCCTGCTCGACCGCGCGGACCCGGAGTACGACGCCAAGCGCCAGGTGTATATCGACCGGCTCGAGTTCGAACTCGAGATCATCATCCAGATGGGTTTCCCCGGTTACTTCCTCATCGTTATGGACTTTATCAAGTGGGGCAAGGAGAACGGCGTACCGGTAGGGCCGGGACGAGGTTCGGGTGCCGGCTCCCTGGTGGCCTATGCGCAGAAGATTACCGACCTGGATCCGCTGGAATACGACCTGCTGTTCGAGCGCTTCCTGAACCCTGAACGTGTCTCCATGCCCGACTTCGATATCGATTTCTGCATGGATAACCGCGACAAGGTGATCGACTACGTGGCCCGCACCTACGGCCGTGATGCGGTGTCCCAGATCATTACCTTCGGCACCATGGCGGCCAAGGCGGTGGTGCGCGACGTGGCCCGCGTTCAGGGCAAGCCCTTTGGCCTGGCCGACCGCCTTTCCAAGCTGATCCCGTTTGAAGTGGGCATGACGCTTGGCAAGGCCTGGGAACAGGAGTCCCAGCTGCGTGAATTCGTGGAATCCAGCGAAGAAGCGCAGGAAATCATGGAAATGGCCTACAAGCTGGAGGGGGTGACCCGCGGCGTCGGCAAGCACGCCGGTGGTGTGGTGATTGCACCGACCAAGCTGACGGACTTCGCCGCCACCTACTGCGACGAAGTGGGCGAGGGCCTGGTAACCCAGTTCGACAAGAACGATGTCGAGGAAGCCGGGTTGGTGAAGTTCGACTTCCTGGGGCTGCGCACCCTGACCATCATCGACTGGGCGCTGAAAACGATCAACGACATCCGCGTGCCCGCCGGTGAAGAGCCGCTGGATATCGCGCTGATCGACCTGGAAGACAAGACCACCTTCGACCTGCTGCAAAGCGCCGAAACCACGGCGGTGTTCCAGCTCGAGTCCAGCGGCATGAAGGATCTGGTGCGGCGCCTCAAACCCAGCCGCTTCGAGGACATCGTCGCCCTGGTGGCCCTGTTCCGGCCAGGGCCGCTGCAGTCGGGCATGGTGGACGACTTCATCAACCGCAAGCACGGCCGCGCCGAAATGGCCTGGCCGCACGTGGATTACCAGCTAGACAGCCTGCAACCCGTGCTGGAGCCGACCTACGGCATCATCCTGTACCAGGAGCAGGTGATGCAGATCGCCCAGGTCATGGCGGGCTACACGCTCGGCGGCGCCGACATGCTGCGACGCGCCATGGGCAAGAAGAAGCCCGAGGAAATGGCCAAGCAGCGCGCCATCTTCCTGGAGGGCTGCGAAGGTCAGGGGATTGACCGGGACCTGGCGGGCAATATCTTCGACCTGGTGGAAAAATTTGCCGGTTACGGCTTCAACAAGTCCCACTCCGCCGCCTATGCGCTGGTGTCCTACCAGACCGCCTGGCTCAAGGCGCATTACCCGGCGCCCTTTATGGCGGCGGTTATTTCTTCGGACATGCAGAACACCGACAAGGTGGTGATCTTCATCGAAGAGTGCCGCAGCATGGGACTCGCACCGGCGGTGCCGGATGTGAACAGCAGCGAGTACATGTTCACCGTCAACGGGGCGGGGGAAATAGTCTATGGCCTGGGGGCCGTCAAGGGCGTGGGCGAGGGGCCGATCGAGGCCATCGTGCAGGCGCGCCAGGACGGGCAGGGCAACTTCAAGGATATCTTCGATTTCTGCCAGCGCGTGGGTGCCAAAAAGCTCAACAAGCGGGTGATGGAAGCGCTGGTGCGCTCCGGTGCCCTGGACCGCCTTGGCGCCAGCCGTGCGGTACTGTTCGAGGCGATCGCCGACGCCCTCAAGGCGGCGGATCAGAGTGCGCGCAACCAGGATGCCGGGATGTTCGACCTGTTCGGTGAAATGCCGGTGGAGGCGTCCCGCGATGCCTACGCCGATTACCGCCAGGTGCGCGAGTGGACCGACAAGGAGCGCCTGACCGGCGAAAAAGACACCCTGGGGCTCTATCTCACCGGCCACCCCATCGATGAGTACCAGAAGGAACTGAGTCACTTTATCAGCAAGCGGATCGCCGATGTGCAGCCGGCCCGCGGTCGGCAGCAGAAGATGGCGGGCCTGGTGATCGACCTGCGGCTGAAGAAGACCAAGAAGGGCGACTCGCTCTGCTTTGTCACCCTGGACGACCGCAGTGCGCGTATCGATGTCACTCTCTACGGCGAGGCCTACGAAATGGCCCGAAGCAAGCTGAACAAGGATGCGGTGCTGATCATGGAGGGCGAGGTGCTGCAGGATGACTACAATGGCGGCCTCAAGGTCAAGGGCAGCCGGGTCATGGATATCAGCGAGGCGCGGGCTCAGTATGCCCGCTGTCTCGAAATCCACGGCGACAGCCAGAGCCTGGGAGGGCGCAAGCTGCGCGAGCTGGCGGATGTGCTGAGCAGTCATCGCGGCAACGGCAGCATGGCCGTTACCTTGCGTTATCGCCGCGTGGATGCCGAAGCCAGTCTTGCGCTGGGAGACAACTGGAAGGTGCAGGCCAGTGACGAGCTGGTACTGCAGCTGATGGATCGCTTTGGCACCGGCGCCGTGGCCTTGCGCTACTGATACGGCTTTCGCCCCGCCATGTGCGGGGTGGTTATCACGGCAGGCAACGGGTAGAATTGCCCGTTTATTGTTCTTCAAGAATGATCTTCAAGTAACCGAATTGCAGAGCGGAAGCAGACGCGAATGAACCCGAATTACCTCGAATTCGAACAGCCCATTGCTGAACTGGAAGCGAAGATCGAAGAGCTGCGTCATGTCGGCGATGACAGCGACATCAACCTGTCGGAAGAGCTTGGCAAGCTGAAGGAGAAGAGTCGCAACCTGACCGCGTCCATTTTCTCCAACCTCTCGGCCTGGCAGGTTTCGCAGCTGGCGCGCCATCCCAAGCGCCCCTACACCCTCGATTACGTACGCCACCTGTTCGAAGATTTTGATGAAATTCACGGCGACCGGCACTTTGCCGATGACGCGGCCATCGTCGGCGGCATTGCCCGCCTGGAAGGCAAGCCTGTTGTGGTGATCGGTCACCAGAAAGGCCGCGAGACCAAGGAAAAGATCCGTCGCAATTTCGGCATGCCCCGTCCGGAAGGCTATCGCAAGGCGCTGCGCATCATGGAGATGGGCGAGCGCTTCAAGATGCCGGTGCTGACCTTTATCGACACGCCGGGCGCCTACCCGGGTATTGATGCCGAGGAGCGGGGCCAGTCCGAGGCCATCGCCTTCAACCTGGCGAAGATGTCCTGCCTGAAAACGCCGATTATCTCGACCGTGGTGGGTGAAGGTGGCTCCGGTGGTGCTCTGGCGATCGGTGTCTGTGACAAGCTGCTGATGCTGCAGTACTCCACCTACTCGGTTATTTCCCCCGAAGGCTGCGCGTCCATCCTGTGGAAAAGCGCCGAGCGTGCCGCGGATGCGGCCAAGGCCATGGGCATCACCTCCGAGCGCCTGCATGAGCTGGGGCTGGTGGACCAGGTGGTCAGCGAGCCGCTGGGCGGAGCGCATCGCGACCCGGCCCTGACCGCAGCGAACCTGAAGCTCGAGCTGCTGACGGCGCTGGAAAAATTTGAAGCCCTGCCCATCGAAGAGCTGCTGGCACGTCGTTACGAGCGCCTGATGTCCTACGGCTTGAGCCGCGACTGATCCAACCCGGATGCCGGCCGATGCCCTGCAGCGAGAGTTCGAGCGGCAACTGGCAGGCGTCACGGATGTCCGCCGCTGGCTGATCGGCTATAGCGGCGGACTGGATTCCCGGGTGCTGGCGGAACTGGCCGCCCGGGTGCTGGACCCTTCCCGTCTGCTGTTGCTGCATGTAAACCACCATTTGCAGAGCGAGTCCGATGCCTGGGCGGCACATGCCGTTGAGCAGGCCGCCGCGCTGGGCGTGGCCATTCGGGTGCTTGATGTGGCACCGACGTCGGCCTCGGAAGCCGATGCGCGGCAGGCGCGCTATGCCGCCTTTATGGCGGAGCTCGGGGCTGGCGATCTGCTGCTGCTGGGTCATCATGCTGATGACCAGGCCGAGACCCTGCTGCTGCGCCTGATGCGCGGTGCCGGTGCCAGAGGCCTGGCGGGCATGCCGCGCCAGCGAGCGCTCGGCGAGGCGCGACTGCTGCGTCCGCTGCTGGGCGTCAGCCGGCTCGAGCTCAGCGACTGGGCGAGGCACCAGGGGCTGGACTGGGTGAATGACCCGTCCAACAGCGCGCTTGAATACGATCGCAACTTTGTCCGTCATCGCGTGCTGGCACCGCTGATGCAGCGCTGGCCCGATGCACCGGCGCGCATGGGGTTGAGTGCGGGCCTGCTGGACGAAACCGCGGGCCTGCTGGAAGAGTTGGCGCGGGCCGATCTCAAGGCCTGTCTCAATGACCGAGCCGGCCTGGCCGGTGGGCTGCTTGGCCAGCTGTCTGCGGCGCGTCAGCGAAACCTGCTGCGTTACTGGCTGGGCGCGCGGACCGGCGTGACCGTCAACGGGCCGCTGCTGGAGCGCATCGAGCAGGAACTGTTGCAGGCCGGGTCGGATCGTCAGCCACAGCTGCAGCTCGGCGAGCACGCGCTGCGGCGTTACCGGGGCGACCTGTATGTGCAGGCACCGCTCAAGGTCACGCCGTCCGCTGTACTGGCCCGGGTTGCACTGGCGCCCGGCGAGATTGCGCTGCAGCAGGGCCTGTTATCGATTTCGGCTGTGAACACTGTCTCCCGGCCGGCACTGCGTACCCTGGAGGGCCTGGGTCTGCGCTACCGGCGCGAGGGCGAGCGCTGTCGGCCGGCAGGGCGTAGCGGATCACATCCGCTGAAAAAACTGTTCCAGGAGTACGGGGTGCTGCCCTGGCAGCGCAATGCCTGGCCGCTGCTGGTGTGCGGTGATGAGATCGTTGCCGCCCCCGGGCTCTGGGTATGTGAGGGCTGGCAGGCCCGGCCCGCAGAGGACGGCTACGTGCTGGGCTGGTGCCCAGGCTGAAAATACGATCCGCTGCTGCTGCACAGGTACAGGTTTCTGGCGCTACGTCAGTCGCGCAGGTGTCGGTGTGTCGGGCTAGAGTCACGGCAAGGTTCCGATTGTCTGCAGGGGGGGCTTTTGCTATCCTGTAGCCCCATCTCGAGCTCGTAATTTTCCCGCTTTTATTCAACCTTCGACCATACAGGTTTTGCATGACGCGTTACATTTTCGTCACCGGTGGTGTTGTGTCCTCGCTGGGCAAAGGCATTGCATCCGCTTCCTTGGCTGCCATTCTTGAGGCCCGAGGTGTGAAAGTCACCATGCTCAAGCTGGATCCGTATATTAACGTCGATCCAGGCACCATGAGCCCGTTTCAGCATGGTGAGGTGTTCGTGACCGAAGATGGCGCCGAAACTGACCTGGATCTGGGTCACTACGAGCGTTTCATTCGTACCACGATGGGCCGTCGCAACAATTTCACCACCGGCCGTGTCTATCAGCATGTACTGCTGAAAGAACGCCGCGGCGACTACCTGGGCGGTACTGTTCAGGTCATTCCGCACATCACCGACGAGATCAAGCGTCGCGTGATCGAGGGTGCCGGTGATGCGGACGTGGCGCTGGTCGAGATCGGCGGTACTGTCGGCGATATCGAATCGCTGCCCTTCCTCGAAGCCGTGCGTCAGCTGAAAGCGGAGCTGGGCTTTTCCCGCGCGCTCTTCATGCACCTGACCCTGGTGCCTTACATCGCGACCGCCGGTGAGACCAAAACCAAGCCGACGCAACACTCGGTGAAAGAGCTGCGTTCCATCGGTATCCAGCCGGATATCCTGGTATGTCGCTCCGAACAGCCGCTGCCGGTGTCCTCCCGTCGCAAGCTGTCCATGTTTACCAACGTGGAAGAGCGTGCGGTTATTTCCCTGCCGGACGCCAATACCATCTACACCATTCCGCGCATGCTCAAGGACCAGAACCTTGACGATATCGTCGTCGAGCGCTTCCACCTTGATTGCCCGCCGGCGGATCTGAGCGAGTGGGATCAGGTGGCCGATGCGCACCTGAACCCGGATGGCGAGGTGACCATCGCCATGGTCGGCAAGTACATGGAGCTGCTGGATGCCTACAAGTCGCTGATCGAATCGATCTCGCACGCCGGCATCAAGGCGCGCAAGAAAGTCAAGATCCGTTACATCGATTCCGAAACCGTTGAGCAGGAAGGCGTCGATGTCCTCAAGGGCGTCAGTGCCATTCTGGTGCCGGGCGGCTTCGGCGAGCGTGGCGTGGAAGGCAAGATCAAGGCTGTGCAGTATGCCCGTGAAAACAAGGTGCCCTATCTGGGTATCTGCCTGGGCATGCAGGTTGCGGTGATCGAGTATGCCCGCAATGTGGCGGGCCTGGTCGGCGCCAACTCCACCGAATTTGAGCCCAAGGGCGAGCACCCGGTGATCGGCCTGATTACCGAGTGGACGACGTCGGATGGCGATGTCGAGGTGCGTGACGAAAGCGTGGACCTGGGCGGTACCATGCGCCTGGGTGCCCAGGAATGCCAGCTGCTGGAAGACTCCAACGTGGCGCGTGCCTATGGCTCGACCCGTATCGTGGAGCGTCACCGTCACCGTTACGAAGTGAACAACAACTACGTGGCTCAGCTGGAAGAGGCGGGCCTGCGTATTTCCGGCCGTTCCGCCGACGGCGAACTGGTGGAAGTGGTCGAAGTACCGGATCATCCCTGGTTTGTTGCCTGCCAGTTCCATCCGGAGTTCACCTCGTCCCCCCGCGATGGTCATGGCCTCTTCAGCGGCTTCATTCAGGCTGCGCTGGATCAGCAGGCCAAGTAACGCTTTCAGGTCACACAATAAACTAGGAGTTTGAACCAAATGGCACAGATTGCAGATATCAGGGCGCGTGAAGTTCTGGATTCACGCGGCAACCCCACGGTTGAAGCCGACGTTATCCTGGCCTGCGGTGTTATCGGCAGCGCCTGCGCGCCCTCCGGCGCCTCCACCGGTTCCCGTGAAGCGCTTGAACTGCGTGATGGTGACAAGTCCCGCTACCTGGGCAAGGGCGTGCTGAAGGCGGTGGCCGCCATCAACGGTCCGATCCGTGAAGCCCTGCTGGGCCAGGATCCCACCGATCAGCGCGCGCTGGACAACATCATGCTGGCGCTGGATGGCACCGAGAACAAGTCCAAATTTGGCGCCAACGCCATCCTGGCTGTGTCCCTGGCGGCGGCCAAGGCCGCTGCCACGGTGAAGGGCCTGCCGCTGTACGCTCATATCGCCGAACTGAACGGCACTGCCGGCCAGTACTCCATGCCCCTGCCGATGATGAACATCCTCAACGGCGGCGAACATGCAGACAACAACGTCGATATCCAGGAATTCATGGTGCAGCCGGTGAGCAGCCCGAATTTCGCCGAAGCCCTGCGTTGCGGCGCCGAAATCTTCCACGCCCTCAAGGCTGTGCTCAAGGCCCGCGGCCTGAACACCGCCGTGGGTGATGAAGGCGGCTTTGCACCGAACCTCGGCTCCAACGAGGAAGCCCTGGTGGTGATCCAGGAAGCGGTATCCAATGCCGGTTACACCCTGGGCAAGGATGTGACCCTGGCGCTGGATTGCGCCGCCTCCGAGTTTTACAAGAACGGCGAGTACAACCTGGCCGGCGAAGGCAAGGTCTTCAACTCCGAAGGCTTCAGCGACTACCTGGCGCAGCTGTCCGAGACTTACCCGATCGTCTCCATTGAAGACGGCCTGGATGAATCCGACTGGAACGGCTGGGCCTACCTGACCCGCCAGATCGGCGACAAGGTGCAGCTGGTGGGCGACGACCTGTTCGTCACCAACACCAAGATCCTGAAAGAAGGCATCGACAAGAGCATCGGCAACTCCATCCTGATCAAGTTCAACCAGATCGGCTCGCTGTCCGAAACCCTGGACGCGATCAAGATGGCCAAGGATGCCGGTTACAGCGTGGTGATTTCGCACCGCTCCGGTGAAACCGAAGACACCACCATCGCTGACCTTGCTGTCGGTACCGCCGCCGGCCAGATCAAGACCGGCTCGCTGTGCCGTTCCGACCGTGTCTCCAAGTACAACCGCCTGCTGCGCATCGAAGAAGAACTCGCCGGCGCCGCGCCCTACAAGGGTCTGCAGGAAATCAAGGGCCAGGCCTGAGCCTGACCGGTGGCAAGTGCACCGCGAGAGCGATGTGCTTGCCCAGACAGCGCCCCGTTCGCCCCAGGTGAACGGGGCGTTTTGCCCATCAGCTGCAGCGAATGCCTGTTTGCTCCCCGCGCAGGGGTTTTCTCATGTCTGTGGCATGGCCTGGCGTGACAAGAAGGGCGGGACAGTGGCATCGAGTGTGTTACATTCTCCTACTCATTGTCAGGCATCAGGATCGCGGCTGCCTTTTGTCCTGGCTGTCGTCGATTTTTGTCCGGCCCTGGGCCGGGATCATGCTGGAGTGCATCTTGTTTCGTTGGCTCATTATCCTCCTGGTGGTACTGGTGCTCGCACTGCAGTACCGTCTCTGGTTTGGCGAAGCGAACCTGCGGGAAGTGCTGGCACTGCGCCAGTCCATCAGCACGCAGCAGCAGGATAACGAAAAGCTGCTGGAGCGAAACCGCCAGCTCGAGGCGGAAGTGCAGGACCTTAAAAAAGGTCTGGCGGCGCTGGAAGAGCGCGCCCGCAGCGAGATGGGCATGATCCGCGAGGATGAAACCTTTATTCAGCTGATTGAACCCCGTAGCGGATCCGCTCAATGACCCCCGATATATTGCAGTTTCCCACCGACTTTACCTGGCTCCACGGCGAGCCGGCCATCAGTGCCGAGATACGGCACGAACACGCAGATTTTCAGGTCTTCGAGCAACTGGGTTTCGAACCCGAAGGTGAAGGCGAGCATGTTTTTCTGTATATCCGCAAGAATGGCGAAAATACCGACTGGGTTGCGCGCCAGCTGGCCGGTTTCTGCCAGGTCTCGCCGCGTGAAGTCAGTTATTCCGGCAAGAAGGATCGTCACGCCATTACCGAGCAATGGTTCTGCATCCGGCTGGGTGTGCACCGCAACATGACCTGGAGCCTGTTCGGCGGCGACAGTGTTGAAGTGCTCAAGGCCGTGCGCCATCCGCGCAAGTTGCGCCTGGGTGTGCACCGCGGCAATCGCTTTCGCCTGCGTTTGCGCGAGGTGAGCGATATGGATGCGCTGGAGCGACGCTTTGCGCTGCTGGCCGAGGGTGTGCCGAACTACTTTGGTGAGCAGCGCTTCGGCTTTGGTTTTGGCAATATCCACAAGGGTGTGGCGCTTATTCGAGGTGAATTGAAGGAGCGTCAGCGCCACAAGAAAGGCCTCTACCTGTCGGCAGTTCGCTCCTGGCTGTTCAACCACCTGCTGAGCCAGCGTATTGCCGAACAGCGTTGGGCGAGCATCATGCCCGGCGATGTGCTGATGCTGGATGGAAGTCACAGCTGCTTCACTGCCGAAACCGGGCTTGATGAGCTGGCGCGGCGCCTGGGTACTGGCGATCTGGATCTGACCGGTCCGATGCCTGGCAGCGCCGGGCGTCTGCTGGCTGGTCAGGCCGAGGCCTGGGAGACCGAAACCCTGGCTGGCTGGCAGTCGCTGATTGATGATCTGGCCCAGCTTGGGCTGCGCTCGGAGCGTCGCAGTTTGCGGCTGCGGCCACAGGGACTTGCGATGCAACGCGAATCTGACCGACAATGCTGGCTTGAATTTGAGCTTCCGTCCGGTGCTTTTGCCACCAGTGTGTTACGGGAGCTGTGCCATTTTCGTGTAGCCCGCCCCGCGACAGGCCCGAATACTGATGATTAAAGTACTGATATCCAATGATGACGGGGTTTATGCCCCAGGCCTTGCCGCCCTGGCCGAAGCCCTTGCCAAGGTTGCCGAGATCCAGGTGATTGCACCGGATCGCAACCGCAGTGGTGCCAGCAACTCCCTTACCCTGGATCGCCCGCTGGAAGCCCACCACCACCACAACGGTTTTATCAGCCTCAATGGCACGCCGACCGACTGTGTGCATATGGGTGTGTGCGGGATTTTCGGCATGGTGCCGGACCTGGTGGTGTCCGGTATCAATGCCGGTTCCAACCTCGGTGATGATGTGCTCTATTCCGGTACCGTTGCGGCGGCCACCGAAGGGCGATCGATGTCGCTGCCGCCCATAGCGGTGTCCCTGGCCGGGCACCAGCCGGAGCATTACGCCACCGCAGCCGAGGTGGTCGCCAACCTGGTGCGTGACATCCAGGATCTGAACCTGGCGCCGCGCACGGTACTGAATGTCAATGTGCCGGACCTGGCCATGGGCGAGATCAAGGGTGTGCACGTGACGCGCCTGGGTCACCGTGAAATGGCCAGCGGTCCTGTGGCATCGGTTGACCCGCGTGGTTGTACCCGTTACTGGGTTGCGGGCGCGGGTCAGGTTGCGGATCGCGAGCCTGGCACAGACTTCTATGCCGTTGAGCAGGGCTTTGTTTCCATTACCCCGATTCAGATCGACATGACTCAGTATGCCGGCATGGATGCCCTGGCCAGCTGGTTAGAGGAGTCGCAGTGAGTGATGTAAACCTGCAGGGTATCGGCATGACCTCCAGGCGGACCCGCGAACGCCTGATCCAGCGCCTGCGCGAGCAGGGCATTGCCAACGAGGCGGTGCTGGATGTTATTCGGGACACGCCGCGGCACATTTTTATCGATGAAGCCCTGGCGCACCGTGCTTATGAAGATACGGCGCTGCCCATTGGTTTCAACCAGACGATTTCCCAGCCCTATATAGTGGCGCGCATGACCGAGCTGCTGCTCGAGGATGGTCCCTGTGAAAAGGTGCTGGAAGTGGGCACGGGTTCGGGCTACCAGACGGCGGTGCTGGCGCCGCTGGTGGGGCATGTTTACAGCCTGGAGCGGATCCGGCCCTTGCAGGAAAAAGCCCGCAAGCGCATGAGCCTGCTGAAACTGCACAATGCCCAGCTGCGTCACAGTGACGGCGGCATGGGCTGGCCGGCCCAGGCGCCTTTCGATGGCATTCTGGTTACGGCGGCGCCGGAAAGCGTTCCCGATGAGCTGCTTGCGCAGCTGGCTGTCGGTGGCCGGCTGGTTATTCCGGTCGGGGGGAGTGGCGGGCAGAAGCTAAAACGCATCCGCCGCACCGGCGAGACCCAGTTTGAAACTCAGGAATTGCTGGCGGTGAAATTCGTTCCCCTGGTAAGTGGCACTATTCGTTAAGGAAGCAAGCATGAAGCAGTCGCGTAATGGGTTCCAATACCTGTTGCTGGCCGTAAAGGGAATGTTGATGGGAGCGGCTGATGCCGTTCCGGGTGTATCCGGCGGGACCATCGCCTTCATTACCGGTATTTACGAAGAACTTATCCACTCACTGCGCAGCTTTGACATTGCGGCGTTGCGCCTGCTGTTCACCCAGGGGCCGATGGCGGCCTGGCGGCATGTAAACGGCACCTTTTTGCTGGTGCTGCTCGGCGGTATTCTGCTGAGTCTGCTGAGCCTGTCGCACCTGGTGTTGTTCCTGCTGGAGACCCAGGCACCGTTGCTCTGGTCCTTCTTCTTTGGCCTGATCGTCGCATCGATGTGGAGCCTGTGCCGCACGGTGCCCGAGTGGCACAGCAGCGTACTGGTGGCTTTTGCGACAGGCGCCGTTGTCGCCTATGCCATTACCCAGGTGACGCCTTCCGCGCTTGAGGCCACTTCACTGTTCGTGTTTTTCAGCGGCATGATCGCGATCTGCGCCATGATCTTGCCGGGCATTTCCGGCAGTTTCATTCTGCTGCTACTGGGGATGTATACCCCCATCATGCTGGCCATTCAGGGGCTGGAGTTCGCCACGCTGGGGCTGTTTGGCGCCGGTTGCGCCCTTGGCCTGCTGGCGTTTTCCCGCGTGCTGGACTGGGCCTTTTGCCATCACCGGGCGACCACCCTGGCGTTGCTGGGGGGCTTTATGCTGGGGTCACTGGGCAAGGTATGGCCCTGGAAATATACCACGGCCTATGCAATCAACCGCCACGGCGGTGAAGTGCCGCTGGTGCAGGAAAATGTCATGCCCGACAGCTTCCGCATGCTGACCGGGCAGGATCCGTCGCTGGCTGCTGCGCTGGGCCTGATGCTGCTGGGCGTCGTGCTGGTGGTGCTGATGGATCGAATTGGCCGGGCAAACCGGCTGTGAGCGGGTAGGAGCTGACCGTGGCGCAGGGGGTGGTAAAGCGCGTTCTTGTTCTGATTGTCCTGTTCGGGCTTGCGGCCTGTAGCGGCGGCTATGCGCCGGTGGCAGAGCGTTCCATCAATAGTAGCAACGGCAATAGCAACAGCCGCCCTTTGCCGGAGTCCGGTACCTATACGGTGCGCAAGGGGGATACCCTCTATTCCATCGCCTGGCGCTACAGCCTGGATTACCGGGAGCTGGCCCGCCTCAACAATATCGATTCCCGTTATCTCATCTATGTTGGGCAGACGCTGCGTTTGCAGACAAAGCCTACGGCTGTCACCAAAACGTCACCGGTGAGGCCTGGTCTGCCCCTGGTCGTCAAGCCTCTGGCGGGCAAGGACGTCGGCGCCGGCACGACCGCGGGCAACAGCAGCACAGCCCCCGCGTCCGTTAAACCGCCTGAGCCGACCCTGAGCGTGAAAGCACCGATAAAGCCGCCAGCGGTGCCTTCAGATCGCCTGACATGGCGCTGGCCGGCACAGGGCCCGCTGCTGAACGGCTTTTCGAGCACCGCAACCAAGGGCATCAATATCGCCGGCAAGGCGGGTGACCCGGTGGTTGCCGCGGGATCCGGACGGGTGGTCTATGCCGGCGATGGTTTGCGTGGCTACGGCATTCTGGTGATCATAAATCACAATCAGGAGTTCCTGAGTGCCTATGCGCATAACAGTCGCGTATTCGTCAAAGAAAATGATATGGTTAATGGCGGTGACAAAATAGCCGAGGTAGGTAGCAGCGGAGCTGCCAGGGATATGCTCCATTTTGAAATACGACGGGATGGACAGCCCGTAGATCCGTTGCGTTATCTGCCCAAGCGTTAATACATAATAAGAAACATCAGTGCCTGTCCGGCAGTGGGGTTGGGTGTATGGAAAACGTTAATAACAAGGATTATGACGTGCCTGAAGACGTTTTTGAGCGGGGTTTTGAAAGCGACGATTCCAGCGACGACGACGCGGATACCAATGACACCCAGGTGTCGGCGGATAGCGGTGACGACAAGGAACCCGAATTTCTGAACAGTGGGCGCGGGCGTGGAAGTCTCGCACACAAGGACCTGATGAATGCCAAGTCGCTGGATGCGACTCAGCTGTATCTCAATGAAATCGGCTTCTCGCCACTTTTGACGGCGGAGGAAGAGGTCTACTTTTCCCGTCTTGCGCTCAAGGGGTGTGAAAAATCCCGCAAGCGCATGATCGAAAGTAACCTGCGGCTGGTGGTCAAGATCGCCCGGCGTTATCTGAACCGTGGCCTCTCCTTGCTGGATCTGATTGAGGAAGGCAACCTAGGGCTGATCCGGGCGGTGGAAAAGTTCGATCCCGAGCGCGGCTTCCGCTTTTCGACCTATGCGACCTGGTGGATTCGTCAGACCATCGAGCGCGCCATCATGAACCAGACGCGTACCATCCGTCTGCCCATTCATGTGGTCAAGGAGCTCAATGTTTATCTGCGGGTGGCACGGGAGCTCGCCCAGAAGCTGGATCACGAGCCCTCGGCGGAGGAAATTGCCGCCAAGGTCGACAAGCCGGTCGAAACCGTGGAACGGATGCTTGGCCTCAACGAGCGCATCAGCTCCGTCGATATCCCGGTAGGTAAGGATTACGACAAGTCCTTGCTCGATACCATTCCCGACCAGGAAAACTCGGACCCTGCGAGCCTGCTGCAGAGCACCAATATCAGCGGCAACCTCGAGAAGTGGCTCAATGCACTGCCCGACAAGCATGCGGAAGTGCTGTCGCGTCGCTTCGGCCTGCGCGGCTACGAAATGAGTACGCTGGAAGAGGTGGGTAGCGAAATTGGTCTGACCCGCGAACGCGTGCGGCAGATACAGGTCGAGGCGCTGCGCAAGCTGCGCGAGATCGTCGAGAAGAACGGCCTGACCGGTGAGGACCTGCTGAAATAAGGGGCAAGGTCCAAGGTCCAAGGTTGAAGGGGCAAGGGGCAAGGGGCAAGAGCCAGGCTTCAGGCGGAAAGCGCCGGGGCATAAAAAAGCGGGAAATGAACTCAGTTTCATTCCCGCTTTTTTGCGTCTGAAACCAGGCCTGGATGCGGTTAGCGCTCCAGCAGTTTCAGCTTGTCGGGCTTGCCGTTCCAGTCATCGGCATCGTCCGGTGCCGCTTTCTTGAGCGATATGTTGGGCCAGATTTCCGCCAGATCCGCGTTCAGCTCCACATAGACCTGCTGCTCATCGCTGAGGTCGTCATCCTGCAGAATCGCATCGGCGGGGCATTCGGGCTCGCACAGCCCGCAGTCGATGCACTCATCCGGATGTATCACCAGAAAGTTGGGGCCTTCGTAAAAGCAGTCGACGGGGCAGACCTCGACGCAGTCGGTGTATTTGCACTTGATACAGTTCTCGGTTACGACAAAAGTCATGCTTCGACCTCCCGTGGCTGATGGGTCTGATGGTGGCTGACAGTATAGATCACCCCCTGCGCCCGGCATCGGGGGTGGGTTCAGGCGCCGGCGAGGGTCCTGAGCTGGTAGAGCATTTCCAGGGCCTCGCGCGGGCTGAGGTCGTCCGGATTCAGGGTCTGCAGGCGCTCGACAGCGGGGTTGGGTGCTGGCGCTGCGAACATGTCGTTCTGAACCGGGGCGTTCTTGTGGGTCTGGCGCTGCTGCAGCTGGTGTGAGTCCTTTTCCAGGCTGATCAGGGTATTGCGTGCCTGTGCAATCACCTTGCGCGGGATGCCCGCCAGCTGCGCCACCTGCAGGCCGTAACTCTGGCTGGCCGGGCCTTCGCGCACCTCGTGCATGAAGACGATATGGTCGTTGTGTTCCACCGCGGTCAGGTGCACGTTGAACACCCCGGCAGACTGTTCCGGCATGCTGGTGAGTTCGAAGTAGTGGGTCGCAAACAGCGTCAGGGCCTTGACTTCGCCGGCCAGGTGGCGCGCGCAGGCCCAGGCCAGCGAGAGGCCATCGAAGGTGCTGGTGCCCCGGCCCACTTCGTCCATCAGCACCAGGCTCTGGTGTGTGGCATTGTGTAGAATGTTGGCCGTTTCGGTCATCTCGACCATAAAGGTGGAGCGCCCGCCCGCCAGGTCATCCGAGGAGCCCATGCGGGTAAAGATGCGATCGACGATGCCGATGCGCGCCGATACCGCCGGCACATAGCTGCCGATATGGGCCAGTAGCGTGATCAGTGCAGCCTGGCGCATATAGGTGGATTTACCGCCCATGTTGGGGCCGGTGATGATCAGCATGCGGCGTTCGGGATTCAGCTGCAGGTCGTTGGCGACGAAAGGATCGTCCATTACCGCTTCCACCACCGGGTGGCGGCCACCTTCAATGTGCAGACCCGGCTCTTCCACCAGTTGCGGCGCGCAGAAGTTCAGGCTCAGGGCACGCTCGGCCAGGTTGGTCAGTACATCGAGTTCGGCAATGGCGGCGGCCGAGTCCTGCAGCGGGGCCAGCTGTGCGGCCAGGGTTTCGATCAATTCCTCGTAAAGTCCCTTTTCCCGCGCCAGCGCACGGCTCTTGGCGCTCAGGGCCTTGTCCTCGAACTCTTTGAGCTCCGGGGTGATAAAGCGTTCGGCGTTTTTCAGGGTCTGGCGGCGGATATAGTCCACCGGCACATCCTTGGCCTGGGCCTTGGACGTTTCGATAAAGTAGCCGTGTACCCGGTTGTAGCCGACCTTGAGCGTGCTGATACCGGTGGCTTCCCGCTCCCGGGTCTCGATCTGTACCAGGTAGTCGCCGGCGTTCTCGCTGATGGCACGCAGTTCATCCAGCTCGCTGTCGTAGCCTTCGGCGATGACGCCGCCGTCACGGATCACCACCGGAGGGTTGTCGATGATGGCACCTTGCAGCAGCTCGGCCAGCTGCGGGAATTCGCTGATCTGCAGCCCCAGCTCCGTGATGTGGACACAGTCGTCGGTGCGGATTTGCTGTTGCAGGCCCGGCAGCATGGCCAGGGCGTGCTTGAGCCGCTCCAGGTCCCGCGGGCGGGCCGAGCGCAGGGCGATGCGTGACAGGATGCGTTCGATATCGCCAATCTGCTTGAGCTGCGGGCCTATATCCTCGTAACGGTAATCCTGTTGCAACCACTGGATGGATTGCTGGCGCGCCAGCAGGGTGTTGCGACAGCGCAGCGGACGATTCAGCCAGCGTCGCAGCATGCGGCTGCCCATGGGGGTGCGAGCCTGATCCATAACCGCCGCCAGGGTGTTCTCGCGTCCGCCCGCCAGGTTCAGGTCGATCTCGAGATTGCGCCTTGTGGCGGCGTCCAGCAGCACGCTGTCGTTTTGCTGCTCCACCTGGATACGACGGATATGGGGCAGGGCACCGCGCTGGGTGTCGCGGGCGTATTGCAGCAGGCAGCCCGCGGCGGCCAGGGCGACCGGCAGGTGGTCGCAGCCGAAGCCGGACAGGTCATGGGTGTTGAACTGCTGGCACAGCAGGCGCTCGGCCGTATCCAGTTCAAAATTCCACGCAGCCTGGGGGCGCTGGCCGGGGCGCTTTTCCAGCAGGGTCGCCAGCGGGCTCTCTTCGTTATACAGCACCTCGGCGGGCTTGAGGCGCTCGAGCTCCGCCTGCAGGCTGTTGTCATCGCCGACCTGCATCAGGCTGAAGCGTCCCGCGCTCATGTCCAGAATTGCAAGGCCAATCTCGGATTCGCGCTGCTCCAGCGCCACGATCAGGTTATCCCGGTGCTCGTCCAGCAGCGATTCGTCGGTCAGGGTGCCTGGGGTGACGATGCGCATGACCTTGCGCTCCACCGGCCCCTTGGTGGTGGCCGGGTCCCCGACCTGTTCGCAGATGGCCACCGACTCGCCGGCCCGCACGATCTTGGCGATATAGCCGTCGGCGGCGTGGAACGGAATACCCGCCATGGGAATTGGATTGCCGCCGGACTTGCCCCGGGCGGTCAGGGAAATGCCCAGCAACTCCGATGCTTTGCGGGCATCATCGTGGAACAGCTCGTAAAAATCGCCCATACGGTAAAACAGCAGCTGGTCGGGATGATCGGCCTTCAGGCGAAGGTACTGCTGCATCATGGGTGTGTGCTGATCGAGATTGCCGGGCTGAATGCTCATGGGGATAGTCGTGGCCTGGGTTGAACCCTCAGGCATGGCCTGAGTTGCTGGAAGAACGATGGGTCACGCATTTTACGTGATTCGGCGCCTGATTCGAAGCGCACCCGGGATTCAGTTATCGGGTGCGTGCGCAGGCGTGTCTTTGACCGGTGGGTGTCGTGCCTGGCTTTGCTTGCACCTGGCGATGCGTCGAGGACGCCGGACTTCGGGCTCCGTGATCAAGAGTGCTATCGATACACCTGGCGGATCGATAGCACCCTCCAGAATATAGGCAGGGGATTGGGGCAATGTTGCCATTGCGGGCGTTATTGCTGGGGCGGCTCGCTTTTCTGCAGCCGGCGCACCACCGAGGACTGGCTTATCTTCAAATGCGCGGCTGCGGCCCTGGTATTGCCGAAACGCTCCACCGCTTCGCGCACCAGCTTGTGTTCAAAACGTGCGGTGAGTGTTTTCAGGTCCGAGTCTGCTTCCTGTCCCTGGGTGTCGACAGCCCGCAAGGTTGCCGGCAGGGAGTCGGTGCGGATAAGTGTATCGGGGGCTGTGACGACCAGGCGTTCAATCATGTTCTGCAGTTCCCGTACGTTGCCAGGCCAGTCGTAGAAACATCCTCTGCAGGATATGGCGTGCGCGCAGGCGGGGCTGGATCATTTTTACAAGGGTACCAGCCTGCCAGGCTAAAAGATGCTCAGCGCTGAATATCGTTCAGGTTCCAGTCGTAGTCCAGAAAGTCGATATCGGTGTTACCTGCGCGCAGGTGCTGAAGCTGGGTTTCGTTCAAGCCCAGTGCATCGGCATAGAGTGTCAGGAATTGCTCCAGGGATTCAGCACCACGCCAGCCGGCGCTAAAGTCTTCTGCGTACCATTTGAAGATGGACGACAGCTCTAGTCGCTGTCCTGTGCTGCGGTTGCGACTCCTGTCCTGTAAAAACAGCCGTGTCTGCTGTTCCAGTTGCTGCTCTAGCGCGCTGCCACTGTAGGCTTCGGCTCTGAGCGCAGGGCAACCGATGCTGGCGCAGTTGACGGCAAAGTGAATGCGCGGGTCCCGATAGCGGCGGGAGCCGCGAATAAGGTCGTGCTCAATGTTGTCCAGCGACCGCTGCTCGCCGAGTAAGGGCACAAAGGCCTTTTTCCAGGGCGACTGAAACAGACTGCCCAGTTCCTTGATCGACGCCAGGTCGGGATAGGCACCGAGTATCAGTTCGACCGTCCAGGCGTTGTAGGCATTGATCAGAAAGGCCAGCTGATCATCTTTGGTCCAGGCGTCAAACTGTGGTTGCTGCACATCCGACAGGCGTGCCAGGTAAGCAGAAAGCTGTGGCCGCTGCTGTGTCACGGCCGTGTAGTCGAGCTGCGTGGCGCGCCCGTTCTGCAGTTCGAGCACATGGGTTTTGAGCAGCCGATCCCAGTCACTGTGATCGAAACTGGCGGCGCTGTACTGCGTCGTAAACAGGCTCAGGAGCAATAAAAACAGCGCTTTGTACATGGTGTTTTCCTGTTGCTGGATAGGCGCATGGATCTGTCGGCCCGGTGCGGCGACAGTGAATTTTAAAAGGTGAGCGCCGAGGTTAAGTCAATGCAGTGCCCGCTCGCGGGTTTTCCACTGCGCAGTACCGCAGTGCCGATTTTGCAGCGCTGCAAACACTCGAGATATACTGATCGCCTATTCGATTGCGGGTGATGCAAATGGTTCATATCGCCAAATTTGATCGTGACACTGTGGTCAGAAGCGCCATGGCGCTTTTCTGGCAGAAGGGCTTTGGCGGTACTTCGACACGGGATCTGCAGCAGGCGGTCAACATGCATCCCGGCAGTATCTATGCCGCGTTCGGCAACAAGGCCGGGCTCTACCGGGAAGCGCTGGACTGCTATGCCGCCACGATGGCTGGCGAGTTACTGGCGCAGGTTGAGCGACAGGGCTCCTTTGTTGCCGGCTTCAAGGCTTTTGTGCGCCAGGCACTGTTCGATGCTTCGCAGGCGGCCAGCGCTGAAACCTGCATGCTGGTCAAGGCGCGCATGGAGCTCGATGGCAAGCAGGATGAGCTGTATGAGCATGCCGGGCTTCACCTGCAGCGCCTGGAGCAGCTGTTTACCCGCCTGCTGGAAGACGACCGCCAGCGTGGCACGCTGATTGAAAGCACGCCTGTGGTCGAACTGGCGCGTTATCTGCAGATTCAGTTTATGGGCCTGCGCAGTTACCGCGCCTGTGGCGGTGGGGATGCCGCGATTGAAAAGGTAATCGAGCGCCTCTTTACAGGCTACGAGGCCTGATACCTGTCGTGCAACCAGTCCCCGGTTCAGCTTGCCACTTTCGATTCTGCCTGCTGTTTGCGTGGTCGCGGATTGCCGCGTCAGTTATCGAAGGGGATAATCGGGCCTCGGTTTCCTGACGGGTTTATTGGAGTGACGCTGATGCAGCACTGGGTAGAACAGATCGCAACGCGCGCGCTGGCGCGCAACTGGGTGCTGGTCACGGCGGAGTCCTGCACCGGCGGCTGGGTGGCGCAGGAGCTGACGGCACTGGCCGGCAGTTCCGGCTGGTTTGATGGCGGTTTCGTGACCTACTCCAATGCTGCCAAATCCCGCATGCTCGGCGTCTCGGGGGAACTGATCGAGCGGGACGGGGCCGTCAGCGAGGCAGTGGTACGGGCCATGGCGGAAGGGGCGCGGAGCCAGAGCGGCGCGCAGCTTGCCGTCTCTATCAGTGGTATCGCGGGGCCCGGTGGCGGCACAGAGCTCAAGCCCGTGGGTACGGTCTGGTTCGGCTGGGCCTGCGAGGGCAGGGGCACCGAGGCGCAGTGCCACCGGCTGGCGGGTGACCGGGCGACGGTGCGGCGCCAGGCGGTGGAAATTGCCCTGCAAGGCCTGTTGAGCCAGCTGGAAAAGGATTAACTGACATCAGCTGCAGGCAGTATAAAAAGCACTCAAAGTGGTTGCATTCCGAAAGCGTTCTGGAATAATACTGTCCAAACATACAGTATCCAGTCAGGCATTCGGGGACTGTATTCGACTAAGCGCAAGGGGTGGAAAATGGACGCGAACAGAAAGAAAGCGCTCGACGCGGCACTGGGTCAGATTGAACGTCAGTTCGGCAAGGGTGCGGTCATGCGCATGGGCGATCAGCCGCGCGAAGCCATTCCTGCCGTGTCCACCGGCTCCCTGGGGCTGGACATTGCACTGGGCATTGGTGGACTGCCCTACGGGCGTATCATTGAGATCTACGGCCCGGAGTCTTCCGGTAAAACCACCCTGACTTTGCAGTCGATTGCCCAGGCACAGCGTCAGGGCAAGACCTGTGCCTTTATCGATGCCGAGCACGCACTGGACCCAATCTACGCCGAAAAACTGGGCGTGGATGTCGATAATCTGCTGATGTCTCAACCGGATACCGGTGAGCAGGCGCTGGAAATTGCCGACATGCTGGTGCGTTCAGCTGCTGTCGACATGATCGTAATTGACTCGGTGGCGGCACTTACCCCCAAGGCTGAAATCGAAGGCGAAATGGGTGATTCCCACGTTGGCCTGCAGGCACGTCTGATGTCCCAGGCACTGCGCAAGCTGACCGGCAACATCAAGAACACCAACTGCATGATGATCTTCATCAACCAGATCCGCATGAAGATCGGGGTCATGTTCGGCTCGCCGGAAACCACCACCGGTGGTAATGCGCTGAAATTCTATGCCTCCGTACGTCTGGATATCCGTCGTATTGGTGCGGTGAAGCAGGGTGACGAGGTGGTCGGCAACGAAACCCGCGTCAAGGTCGTCAAGAACAAGGTGGCGCCGCCGTTCCGCCAGGCCGAGTTCCAGATTCTTTACGGTCAGGGCATCTACCGCATGGGCGAGGTGATTGACCTGGGCGTGCAGCAGGGGCTGGTGGACAAGGCCGGTGCCTGGTATGCCTACAAGGGCGACAAGATCGGCCAGGGCAAGGCCAATGCGGCCAAGTATCTCGAAGAGCACAGCGAGATCGCGACGGAAATCGAAACTGCCATTCGCGAAAAACTGCTGGTCAAACCCAAGCCCAAGGCTGAAGCTCAAGAACCCGCCAGCGAAACAGAAGACCTGAAATTCTGATTCTGGTCCTCCCCGCATGTTAAAGGCGATATTGTAAAGGCTCCCCCGTGGAGCCTTTTTTATGGGTGCGCCAGGCAGCAACCTGTCCTTCGCGAGTATTACAGATGGCAGCTATGGAAATGAACGACTCGGTTACGGTGCGTGCAATACCGGTGCCGGCTGAGTTGCAGGCGGTTTTTTTTGATTTTGACGATGCACTGGCGCAATCGCTGGATATCAAGGCTGAGGCCTTCATGTCCCTCTTCGCTGACCGGGACGCGCTGTTGCAACGCCAGATACTGGATTTCTTCCTGCATCACACGGGACGGGCGCGCAGCACCAAGCTGCGTCATGTCTATGCCGAATTTCTGAATGAGCCGCTCAGTGATGCGGCACTGACATCCCTGTGCCAGCAGTTTGCCGAGCGCAGTATGGCAGCGGTGATTGCCTCGCCTGAAGTTACCGGTGCAGATTCCCTGCTGCGCGTGCTCAAGGCTCGCGACGTGCCGCTGTTTGTGGTGTCCGGTACGCCTGAAACCGAGCTGGTGCAGGTGATCAGGGCCCGCGGCATGGCGGGCTATTTTGCCGGGGTACGGGGAACGCCGGTGGACAAAGAGGTCAATATTGCCGAACTGCTCGATGCCCATCAGCTGGATGCTTCCCGCTGTCTGATGGTCGGTGACGGGCGAGTTGACTGCATCGCCGCCGAGCACAACGGCATGCCTTTTGTGGGCGTGGTCAAGGGCGCCAATCCGTTTGCAGAGGGCATCCCGGTGGTGGCTGACCTGGCCGAACTGCAACAGCTGCTTTTGGGGAATTCGCAACCCGACTGATACAAACGCTGGCGTTGAGCGTACAGGCACACATAGTTGCAGTTAGCGAGGAACGCCCCATCATGCCTGTGATTCTATACGTACTTTTTATCCTTTGTGTCGTACCTGTCGTACTGGCCGGGGTGGAAAACTATTACCGTGTGCGCCAGTTTGAGCGCTTTGACAATCACAACCCGCGCCAGCAGAAAGCCCGGCTTGAGGGAGTGGGTGCCCGTGTGAGCGCGGCTCAGGCCAACGCCTGGGAAGCGCTGATGATTTTCAGTGCCACCTGCTTCATTGCCTACGCAGGCGGCGCCGACCTGAACGCGCTGGGGCTGGCGGCGCTGCTGTTCCTGGGCTGCAGGATTGCCCATGCCCTGTGCTATATCGCCGACCTTGCAGGATTGCGCTCGCTGGCCTTTGGTGGCGCCATGCTGTGCTCGTTTTACATCGTGTTTCAGGCCGCAGCCACCGCTTAGGCTACAGCGGCAGGGGAGCCTGGGACTTCACTTCACGTAGCGCGAAGTTGCTTTCGATTTCCCGCACCATGCGCAGCGCCTGCACCTGGCGCACCCATTGGTCGTAATCGGGCAGATCGCTGACCACGACTTCCAGCAGGTAATCCGCCGAGCCCGATACCGTATGGGCGCTGATGACCGGCGCCATGCCCAGCAGTGCCTCTTCAAAGCCCGCCACCGACTCGATGCCGTGATCCTGCAGTTTGACCTGCACGAACACGGTCATGCCAAGGCCGATGGCCTGGCGATTGAGCTGCAGACGATAGCCCTGGATCACGTCGCTGCTTTCGAGACGGCGCAGACGTCGCAGGCAGGGCGAGGGTGACAGGGCGACGGCGTCGGCGATATCGGCGTTGCTGAGACGGCCGTCACGCTGCAGGGCGCGCAGTATCTTGCGGTCGATGGTATCCAGCTCAGGCTTTGCAGGCATTTTGGCTCCTGTTGGCTGTTACTGCCAATATTTTGAATTTACACGCAATAATTCTCCAAAATTTACCGCCCATACAAGTGAAGTGGCAAGATTCGTTTTCTGCGTTTGCCGGATAATGTGTCATCAGTTTATCCGGCACAGGGCAGGCAAAGATGGATCAATATCGCGGCGAAACGGTGGTGAATGCGACGGGGCTGGCGGCCATGGCGGTGACCTTGCTGATCTGGGTCGGCTTTCTGTTGTCCCTGCGCGCCCAGAGCCAGTCGCCGCTGACGCCTACGGATCTGGCGCTGTTGCGTTTTGGCTTGCCGGCGCTCTGTTTTATGCCCTGGCTGCTTCGGCACCGCGCGGGCATTGGCCGGATTCGCCCGGGTCACGGCCTGATGCTGCTGCTCGGTGGCCTGCCTTTCTTTTATCTTCTTTCCTGGGGCAGCAGCCTGGCGCCGGTGGCCCATGCCGGCGCCCTGGTGCCGGGCACGGCACCGCTCTTTGTAACCGGGCTGGCGGTGCTGCTGTTCGGCGAGCCGTTGCCGCGCCGACGCTTGCTGGGGCTGCTGGTGATTCTGGGCGGCGTACTGCTGTTGCTGGGCAACGGTCTGCTGGAGACGCACAGCGGTTACTGGCGCGGCCATCTGGCGTTCCTCGGTGCCAGCCTGTTATGGGCGTTTTATACCCTGGGTCTGCGTGTGCTGGGGATTGGCGCCCTGCCGGCCACGGCGCTGCTGTGCAGCCTGTCCTCCCTGGGACTGTTGTTGTTGATGGGGCTTGGGCTGGTGGAATCGACGTTGCTGTCCGTGCGCTGGGCCGAACTCTGGCCCTACCTGCTGACCCAGGGGCTGGGTGCCGGCATTGTCGGCGGTTTCAGCTACGGTGTCGCGATCCGGCAGCTGGGGGCTGAAAAAACGGCGGCCCTGGGCTCCTTTACACCGGCGCTGGCCGCGCTGGCCGCCATCCCGGTTCTGGGGGAGACGCTGCCGGTGTCGACGCTGGGGGGCGTCAGCCTGATCATGCTGGGGGTCTTGCTGGCCAGCGGCGTTCTGGCGCGGCGCCAGGCCGCTGTGCTGCCGGGTAGCGCCGGCGTCAGCTCCTGACCCGGCGGCTCAACAGCTAGTCCCTGTCCCTTTTCCCTTGCTACTGCTCCTTGCCCGTTCGCAAGCTGTCTGTTTGCCGCAAAAGTCTGCTTCTGTGCGACAGCGACACCGGTCGGTGTCGTAAATGAATATCATCAGGGCGCCACTGAACACTTCCGCTTTGGGGTAGAGGGCTACTATCGGTTCCATGACGCGTTGTTCTGTGGGGGAGCTGCCTGTCCTGATACCAACATTCACTGCTGTGGCGGTGAAGCTGTTGACCTGAATCCTGGTGCGCGCTGCGTACCGTTAAAACCTTGTGATCCAATTCCCGGCTGATTGTCCTGGCGAGGAGATTTTTAATGTTTAACAATAACGACCTGATTCAGAATTTCGATGCAGACCTGTGGGCGGCCATGACCGCCGAGGTTCAGCGTCAGGAAGATCATATCGAACTGATCGCCTCCGAAAACTACACCAGCCCGCTGGTGATGCAGGCTCAGGGCTCGCAGCTGACCAACAAGTATGCCGAAGGCTACCCGGGCAAGCGCTACTACGGCGGCTGTGAATACGTCGACGTGGTCGAGCAGCTGGCCATCGACCGCGCCAGGGAACTGTTCGGGGCCGATTACGCCAACGTGCAGCCGCACTCCGGCTCCCAGGCCAACGCCGCCGTCTACATGGCGCTGTGCGCCCCCGGCGATACCGTGCTGGGCATGAGCCTGGCCCACGGTGGTCACCTGACCCACGGTTCCCACGTCAACTTCTCCGGCAAGATCTACAACGCCGTGCAGTACGGCCTGACCGAGAACGGCGAGATCGATTACGACCAGGTGGCCAGCCTGGCCCGCGAGCACAAGCCGAAGATGATCGTGGCCGGATTCTCCGCCTATTCCCAGGTGGTTGACTGGGCGCGTTTCCGCGAAATCGCCGATGAAGTGGGTGCCTTCCTGTTCGTCGACATGGCCCACGTTGCCGGCCTGATCGCCGCTGGCCAGTACCCCAACCCGGTACCCTTTGCCGACGTCGTGACCACCACCACGCACAAGACGCTGCGCGGCCCCCGTGGCGGCCTGATCCTGGCCAAGGCTAACGCCGATATTGAGAAGAAGCTGAACTCCGCGGTATTCCCGGGCGGCCAGGGCGGCCCGCTGATGCACGTTATCGCTGCCAAGGCGGTTGCGTTCAAGGAAGCGCTGCAGCCCGAGTTCAAGGAATACCAGACCCAAGTGGTCAAGAACGCCAAGGTACTGGCCCAGGTGTTTATCGACCGTGGCTACGATGTGGTCTCCGGCGGCACCGAGAACCACCTGTTCCTGCTCAGCCTGATCAAGCAGGGCCTGACCGGCAAGGATGCGGACGCTGCCCTGGGCCGTGCCTCCATCACCGTCAACAAGAACGCCGTGCCCAACGATCCGCAGTCGCCCTTCGTGACTTCGGGCCTGCGCATCGGCTCGCCGGTGATCACCACCCGCGGCTTCAAGGAAGCGCAGTGCGAAGCCCTGGCCGGCTGGATCGCTGACATCCTGGATGCCATGCAGGCCGGTGATGCCGACGCTGCCATTGCTGCTGTAAAAGACAAGGTCCACGCCCTCTGTGCGGACTTTCCGGCGTACCGCTAAGCCTGATTCGTCGCGGGCACCAGCCGGTGCCCGGCTTTAGCGTTACACATGCATGATTTTTCCCGGTTGAGCGGGAGTTGAGGGGGAGCTGGCACTATGCAGCATTATTCCGGTTTCGGGCTGTTGAAACATGCCCTGAATTACCATGAAAACTGGCAGCGCGTATGGCGCAATCCGACGCCGAAGAAAAAGTACGATGTCATCATCGTCGGCGGCGGCGGACACGGCCTGGCAACTGCCTATTACCTGGCCAAGGAACACGGCATCACCAACGTGGCGGTGATCGAGAAGGGTTACCTGGGCGGCGGCAACACGGCCCGTAACACCACCATCGTGCGGTCCAACTACCTGTGGGACGAGGCGGCGCACCTGTACGAGCACGCCATGAAACTGTGGGAAGGCCTGTCCCAGGACCTGAACTACAACGTCATGTTCTCCCAGCGCGGTGTGCTCAACCTGGGTCATACGCTGCAGGACATGCGTGATATCGAACGCCGCGTCAACGCCAACCGCCTGAACGGCATTGACGGTGAAGTACTGGACGCCAAGGGCGTGCAGGAAATCGTGCCGATCATGGACTGCTCCGCCAATACCCGCTACCCGGTGATGGGTGCCTCCTGGCAGCCGCGCGCCGGTGTTGCCCGTCATGACGCCGTGGCCTGGGGCTTTGCCCGTGCCGCAGACGCCCTGGGTGTGGACCTGATTCAGCAGACCGAAGTCATCGACATGGTGATCGAAGATGGCGCCATTACTGGTGTCAACACCAACCGTCACGGCGTGATCAGCGGTGATCGCGTAGGTTGCGTCGTTGCCGGCAACTCCAGCGTGCTGGCCGGCATGGCCGGTTTCAGCCTGCCGCTGGAAAGCCACCCGCTGCAGGCGCTGGTATCCGAGCCGATCAAGCCGATCCTGGACACCGTGGTCATGTCCAACCATGTACACGGCTACGTCAGCCAGTCCGACAAGGGCGACCTGGTAATCGGCGCCGGCATCGATGGCTACAACGGTTACGGCCAGCGCGGTTCCTACCCGACCATCGAACACACGGTGGCGGCCATTATCGAGTTGTTCCCGATGTTCAGCCGTGTGCGCATGAACCGTCAGTGGGGCGGCATCGTCGATACCTGCCCGGATGCCTGTCCGATCATTTCCGATACGCCGGTAGAAAACCTGTTCTTCAACTGCGGTTGGGGTACTGGCGGCTTCAAGGCCACTCCGGGGTCCGGCAATGTCTTTGCGGCTACCCTGGCGAAGGGCGAAGCCCATCCGCTGGCCAAGCCGTTCTCCATGTTCCGTTTCCACAACGGCTCGCTCATCGACGAACACGGCGCTGCCGGCGTCGCACACTAACGGGAGTTTGCATAATGTTTTATATCTACTGCCCGCACTGTGGCGAACACCGCGAAGAAGAAGAGTTTCATGCCAAGGGCGAGGCGCACCTGGCCCGTCCGCTGGATCCGGACAACTGCAGCGACGAGGAGTGGGGCGAGTATCTGTACATGCGCAAGAACCCCCGTGGTCTGCACCATGAACTCTGGATCCATGCCACCGGCTGTCGCAAGTTCTTCAACATGACGCGCGACACCGTGACCTACGAAATCAAAGAAGTCTACAAAGTCGGGGAGCGGCCTTCCGTGGTCGCCGCCAGCTAAGGAGCGGACATTATGAGCCAGAAAAATCGTCTCGCCTCCGGTGGACGCCTTGACCGTGCCAAAGCACTGAGCTTCAGCTACAACGGTCGCCAGTACCCCGGTTTTGAAGGTGATACCGTCGCCTCGGCCCTGCTGGCCAATGGCGTGGATATTGTCGGACGCAGCTTCAAGTACAGCCGTCCGCGCGGCATCATCGCCGCCGGTGCCGAAGAGCCCAATGCGGTGCTGCAGGTCGGTGCGACCGAAGCGACCCAGGTGCCCAACGTGCGTGCGACCCAGCAGAGCCTGTTCAACGGCCTGGTGTGCAGCGCGACCAATGGCTGGCCCAATGCCGACCTCGACCTGATGAGCTATGTCGGCAAGGTTGGCGGGCGCATGATGCCGCCGGGTTTCTACTACAAGACCTTCATGTACCCGCAGTCCCTGTGGGAAACCTACGAGAAGTTTATCCGCAAGGCCGCGGGCCTGGGGCGCTCGTCCACCGAGCGTGACCCGGATATGTACGACAAGGTAAACCACCATTGCGACCTGGTGATCGTCGGTGCCGGCCCTGCGGGTCTGGCGGCGGCCCTGGTTGCAGCGCGCAGCGGCGCCCGCGTAATCCTGGCGGACGAACAGAGCGAGTTTGGCGGTTGCCTGCTGGATACCCGTGAAACCCTCAATGGCCGTCCGGCGGCCGAGTGGGTTGCCACCGTGGTTGCAGAGCTGAAGTCTCACCCCGAGGTGCTGTTGCTGCCCCGTTCCACCGTGAACGGCTACCACGACCACAACTTCCTCACCATCCATGAGCGTTGCACCGATCACCTGGGTGACAGTGCGCCGGCAGGGCAGGTGCGTCAGCGCATGCACCGCGTGCGTGCCAACCAGGTTGTGCTGGCCACCGGCGCCCACGAGCGTCCGCTGGTATTCGGCAACAACGACGTGCCGGGCTGCATGCAGGCCGCCGCCGTGTCTACCTACATCAACCGTTACGCGGTGGTACCGGGCAAAGAGCTGGTGCTCATGACCACCAACGACCACGCTTACCAGGCGGCGCTGGACTGGGCCGATGCCGGTCGCAAGGTCGTGGCCATTGTCGATACGCGTCAGAACCCCAAGGGCGACCGTATCGAAGCGGCCAAGTCCCGCGGCATCAAGATCATTGCCGGTCATGGCGTCATTGAAGTGCAGGGCAGCAAGCGCGTAAGCGGTGTCTCCATCGCTCCGCTGAATGCGGCTGGCGACGCGCTGACAGGCTCGGCCGAGCGCCTGAGCTGCGATACTGTTGCCAGCTCCGGTGGCTGGAGCCCGGTTATCCACCTCTCCTGCCATACCGGCAGCCGCCCCGAATGGCGCGATGATGTGATTGGCTTTGTGCCCGGCAAGACCGTGCAGAAGCAGCACTGTGCCGGTGGTATTAACGGTACCTACAGCCTCAAGGCGGTACTGGAAGAAGGCGCGCGGGCCGGTGCAGCCGCCTGTGAAGCCGCGGGCTTTGGCGATGCCGCCAAGGGCATTGCCCTGCCGCTGGCCGAAGAGGTGCGTGAAGGCAAACCCATGGCGCTGTTCCATATCCCGCACACCAAGCCGACCTCGCGGGCGCCGAAACAGTTCGTGGATTACCAGAACGACGTTACCGCGGCGGGTATCGAGCTGGCGACGCGCGAGGGCTTTGAGTCCATCGAGCACGTCAAGCGCTACACCGCCATGGGCTTTGGTACCGACCAGGGCAAGCTGGGTAACATCAACGGCATGGCCGTGGCGGCCAAGTCGCTGAACCAGACGATTCCCCAGACCGGCACCACCATCTTCCGTCCCAACTACACCCCGGTGACCTTTGGTGCCGTGGCGGGGCGTGACTGTGGCGCGTTGTTCGACGTCAACCGTTTCAGCGCCATGCACAAGTGGCATGTCGCCAACGGTGCACTGTTCGAGGACGTGGGCCAGTGGAAGCGCCCCTGGTACTTCCCCCAGGGTGGCGAGTCCATGCAGCAGGCGCTGGATCGCGAGTGCAAGGCCACCCGTGAAAGCGTGGGTATCCTCGATGCCTCGACGCTGGGCAAGATCGATATCCAGGGCAAGGATGCACGTGAGTTCCTGGCCCGTGTCTACACCAACGCCTGGGCCAAGCTCGCGGTGGGCAAGTGCCGCTACGGCCTGATGTGTGGCGAGGACGGCATGGTGTTCGATGACGGTGTCACCTCCTGCCTGGCGGAGAACCACTTTCTGATGACCACCACCTCCGGCGGCGCCGCGCGCGTACTGGAATGGCTGGAGCTGTACCATCAGACCGAGTGGCCCGAGCTTGAAGTCTACTTCAGCAGCGTGACCGATCACTGGGCGACCATGACGATTTCCGGCCCCAATGCCCGCAAGCTGCTGGGTGAGCTGACCGATCTGGACCTGGACCGTGATACCTTCAAGTTCATGGACTGGCGTCAGGGCAATGTGGCCGGCGTGCCTGCACGGGTGTTCCGCATTTCCTTCACCGGTGAGCTGTCCTACGAAATCAACGTCCAGGCCAACTACGGTCTGCATGTGTGGGAAAAACTGTTCGAGCACGGCGCCAAGTACAACCTGACGCCCTACGGCACCGAAACCATGCACGTACTGCGTGCCGAGAAAGGCTTTATCATTGCCGGCCAGGATACCGACGGTTCCGTGACCCCGATTGACCTGGGCATGAGCTGGTGTGTATCCAACGCCAAGCCGTTCAGCTACATCGGCAAGCGTGGTATGGCGCGCGAGGACTGCGTGCGTGCCGATCGCAAGCAGCTGGTGGGCCTGAAAACCCGTGATCCCAAGGTGGTGATTCCCGAAGGCGCCCAGGCGGTCAATGACCCCAAGCAGCCGATCCCGATGACCATGCTGGGCCACGTGACCTCGAGCTACTACAGCGCCAACCTCGGTCATTCCGTGGCCATGGGCTTTGTCCGCAACGGTCACAACCGCATGGGCGAAACCGTGTACTACCCGCTGGCCGATGGCCGCGTGATCGAAGCCGAAATCTGCAACCCGGTGTTCCTGGATCCCAAGGGGGAGCGTCAAAATGTCTGACATCATTGCACCAACCAAGCCGGCCGCCGCAGAGTCCGCCTCTGCCTCAAGCGTGGCAACTGTCGCCCTGATGGACCAGCTGGCCGCTCCGAGCATCCGTGCCGAGTCGCCGCTGTTCCATGCGGATCTCGCCACGGTTGCCAAGCAAGGTCCCAAGACTGGCGGCGTCACGCTGCAGGAACACAAGCTGCTGGGTCACCTGGTGATCCGCGGCAGCCAGGATAACGCCGCCTTTCTGGCCGGTGCCCGGGCTGTACTGGGGGTTGATCTGCCGACCCAGCCGCTGACCTCGGCCGAAGCCGGGACGCTGTCGGTACGCTGGATCGCACCGGACGAGTGGCTGGTGATTCTGCCGGGCCTGGAGGCATTCGAGCTGGAAAACCGCTTGCGTGAAGCGATGAGCGGCCATATCGCCATCGTCAATGTCAGCGGTGGCCAGACCGTGCTGGAACTCTCCGGTGCCGATGCGCGGGCTGTGCTGAAGAAGTCCACACCCTACGACGTGCATGACCGTAACTTCCCGGTGGGCAAGGTCGTTACCACGGTCTTCGCCAAGAGCCAGGCGGTGATCCGTCGCACCGGCGAGCAAAGCTGGGAGCTGGTGATTCGTCGCAGTTTTGCCGATTACCTCTGGCTCTGGTTGCAGGATGCCTGCGCCGAGTTCGGACTGGTCGTTAAAGACTGAGTGGCAAGGGGAAAGGTTCAAGGAGCAAGGGAAAAGGCGCAAGCCTGATACCCGAGGAAACCGCAGTCCGGACGCATTGCTCGGGCTGCGGCTAACGAGGACTTGAGATGACAGCAATATTGAAACCGTGGATCTTCACGGCGCACTGTCCGAGCCGTCTGGGTACCGTTGATGTGGTGACCCGGTTCATGGCCGAAACCCGCAACTACGTGCTGGAGATGCAGTCCTTCGACGACCGCGAACTGGAACGTTTCTGCATTCGTGTGGAGTTCCGTCCCCAGGACGACAACTTCAGTGAAGCGGCTTTCAATGCAGCCTTTGCTGAACGGGCCGCGGGTTTTGACATGGAATGGCAGCTGCGTACGCCGGAGCACAAGCCCCGGGTGGCGATCCTGGTGTCCAAGTATGACCATTGCCTCAATGACCTGCTGTACCGCTTTCGTACCGGACAGTTGAACATCGAAATTCCGGTGATTATCTCCAATCACCCGGATCTCGAGTCGCTGGCGCAGTGGCACGGTATTCCGTACCACCACCTGCCCATTACGCCGGATACCAAGGCGGAGCAGGAAGCCCAGGTATGGAAGCTGATCCAGCAGTACGATACCGAACTGGTGGTACTGGCGCGCTACATGCAGGTGTTGTCGCCGGACCTGTGCCGCAAGCTGGATGGCTGGGCCATCAACATCCACCATTCCCTGCTGCCGGGCTTCAAGGGTGCCAAACCCTATCACCAGGCCTGGGCCAAGGGCGTCAAGCTGGTGGGTGCCACGGCGCATTACGTCAACAACGATCTGGATGAAGGGCCGATCATCACCCAGGGTATTCAGCCGGTGGATCATGCCCAGTATCCGGAGGATCTGGTAGAAAAGGGTCAGGATATTGAACGCGTCACGCTGTTCAAGGCCATTCGCTATCACATCGAAAAACGTGTCTTTGTGCTGGGTCAGCGCACCGTGGTCTTTGCCGACTAGGCGCGCGAGCGGCACCTGATACAACCCTCACCCCGGGCCTGGCACCGCTCTTAGAGCTCCCCCAAAATCGTCAGGTCTGGGGCCCTCGTGAATTCCCCGCCTTACCGCTTATCGACCCTGTTTTGCTTCCCAGGCGCTGGCCTGTTCCTGGGCCTGGGCGATCTCGTCAAGACTGAGTTTGCTGGCCAGTATTTCCAGCGCCGGATGGCCGGCACCGTTGGACTTGGCGATGCTGAGCCACTGGTAGGCGCGCATGTAGTCCTGAGGTGTACCGCGACCCTCGAGGTACATGAGCCCCAGGTGTGTTTGGGCACTGGCAAATCCCTGATTGGCGGCAAGCTGATACCAGCGCATGGCGTTAAGGTCGCTGCGAGCCAGGCCCTGGCCTTTTTCATACATCAGCCCCAGGTTGAACTGCGCATTGACGTGCCCGAGCTCCGCTGCACGGCGATACCATTTTGCCGCCGCGGGCAGGTTCTGCGGGATGCCGCGCCCGGCATAGTATTTGCCTGCCAGGTGGTACTGGGCGTACATGTGTTCCTGCTCGGCCGCCTGGAGATACAGTAGCGTGGCCGTCGCGTGATTCTGCCCCACGCCGTCCCCGCGCTCATACATGCCGCCCAGAATGAACTGGGCCCGTTTGTTACCCCGTTCAGCCACGGGGGTAAACCAGCGGGCGGCGGTCACCGGGTCCCGGGGGACACCCAGACCTTCTGAATAGATGAGCCCCAGGTTGTACTGGGCGGCATAGTCACCCCGCTCGGCCAGGGGGGTAAAGTGCGCCAGTGCCTGGGCGTAGTCGCCGTTTTCGTAAGCATTGAAACCAGTCATGAAGTCGGCCGCGGGCTCTGCGGCAAAGGTGGGCGGGCTCAGTAGCAGAGCGGCACCGAGACTGGCGCACAGTGCTGTTGCTGCAAGCGCGCAGCGACCGGAGCGTACAGGCAGAACATGGGACGAGGTGGTGCAGGCTTTGGGCCGGGTAAGCATGGCGGCAATCCCTTTGTGACAACGCGCGGGCGCGGTACGAGTAGAGGCGAACACCTTAAAAATAGCAAAACATGCCGCTGCTGCGAAATAAACCTGCGTGGCGCGGTGTAGCCCGCGCAGGTGGCATCAGTGGTGCGATGACCCTGTCAGGGGGCGCTGGACTGCGCCTCGAACTGCGCAAAGGCCTCGGCGCCGGTCAGGTTCGTCGTCGGGTTGGCGAAGTCATAGAAGGCCGGCTTTTCATCGATAAACACCTGGTGATCCAGTACCAGCTTCGGGTCATCACCAAACAGGCCCACGGGCACGAAACAAACCTGCGTGGTGCGGTGTAGCCCGCGCAGGTGGCGTCAGTGACGCGATGACCCTGTCAGGGGGCGCTGGACTGCGCCTCGAATTGCGCAAAGGCCTCGGCGCCGGTCAGGTTCGTCGTCGGGTTGGCGAAGTCATAGAAGGCCGGCTTTTCGTCTATAAACACCTGGTGGTCCAGTACCAGCTTCGGGTCATCACCAAACAGGCCCACGGGCACGAAATATTGTTGGGTGTCGGTCAGACGGTAGAACAGGTGGCTGCCGCAGACGGTGCAAAAGCCGCGCTCGGCCCAGTCGGATGAGCGGAACAGGCCGATGAACTCGGTTCCTGCCAGGGTCACGTCGGTGCCGCAGTCGGTGGCCAGCAGTGGGCCGCCGCTCCAGCGCCGGCACTGGCTGCAATGGCAGGCGCCGGCATGGAGGCTCATCTGCCCCACATGGATTGAGGTCTTGCCACACAGGCAGTGGCCATGGGCGGGCTGGGTATCAGGCATGGTCAGGTTCCGGCTGGGTGAGGTGTAACTCACTATAGCAGCCTGCGGATGCCCTGGCGGTCAGCCTGTTTTCAGCGGCCGCGGTTCTGGCGGGCCTGGCTGGGTGACTGGCCGAAGTAGTCGCGGTAGCAGTGGCTGAAGTGGGTAGTGCTGACGAAGCCGCAGGCCACGGTAATGGCGGCAATGGTTTCGTTGGTCTGCAGCAGCAGGCGCCGGGCGCGGGTGATGCGCAGCTCCAGGTAGTACTTGGATGGGGTGCTGTCGATATAGCGGTGGAACAGGCGCTCGATCTGGCGCCGCGACAGGTTGACCAGCCCTGCCAGTTCTTCCATGCCCAGGGGTTCTTCGATATTGGCTTCCATCAGTTGCAACACCGCCTGCAGCGGTTCCGGCAGGGTCGGATCGATGGCGGTGCAGGGCATTGGGCGTTCAGGGGTTTCGCCAATCTTGTCGCAGCTGAGAATTTCTTCGATACCGCGTACCACTTCGTTGCCATAGTGCTGCCCGATGATCGCCAGCATCATGCTCAGGGCGCTGCTGGCCCCGGCGCAGGAGACCCGTTCGCGGTCCAGTACATAGGGATGGCTTGAGAGTGTCACCCGGGGGCAGGTTTCCTGCAGACCGTCGCGGCTCTCGGGATGCACGGTACATTCGTAGCCGTCCATCAGGCCGGCCTGGGCCAGCAGGTAGCTGCCGTTCCAGAGGCCGCCAAGGGTCAGGCCCTGCAGGGCGGCTGTGCGCAGTTGCTCCTGCAAGGTCTTGTCGGGCTGGAGGTTGCAGCGCAGTCCGCCGCAGACAAACAGCATGTCCAGGTCATTCCCGCTCTGTGGCTGCAGGGCGCCGCCCACGGAAATCTCGATCCCCAGGTCGCTGCGAACGGCGGCGCCATCCAGGCTCAGGGTGCTGAAGCTGTACAGCGGTGTACTGCTGAGCAGGTTGGCGGTGACGATGGCATCCACGGCGGCGGTAAAGGCCATCATGGAGAAATGTTCGCGCAACACGAAACCGATACGAATGGCGGGCGTGCAGCTGGACTCGCTGTCCTTGAGGTAGGCCTGATTACTGCGCTTGAAGCGGCTGTCGAAAGTACGCTGGCGTTGCTGGTTTGTCATGGGCTGGGTCACTAACTGTTCGTCAAGAAACCGGGCGACCAGTATAGCAAAGGCAAAGGGCGTCCAGGCAGCGCTAATCGCAACGATGCCAAGGGGGATTCTGGCCCGCCGGCAGGCGGGCTTCTGCTACCGGGGGCGCCGGATCACTCCAGGCCGTTGAGCGCCTTCCAGTTGCCGGGGTAGACGGCGTAGAAGATGGTGGCCTGCTCGCCTTCGTATTTCAGCTCGGTGCCCTCGGGTATCCAGATGATGTCACCGGCCTGGCCTTCCAGTACGCCATCCTTGGTGACGAGGCGAAAGACGCCGTCCACCACATATACGACCTCGTCATAGAGCACGGTCCAGGCGATGGAGCAGGCATCGAATTTGGCCACACCGGCACCCATGGTGGCGCTCATGTCGGTACTGACGGCGCGGGCAACGGCGGCTGCGCCCGGCGGGCCACCACGGTGCTGGAAGTTAAGGCTGGAGGCGTGAATCAGTTTGGCGGACATGTTTGGTAGACCTGTTAAGCGTGTACAAAGCGAAATGGAGGCGTCCGGCACCGCTGCCGAACGCTGGTGATGTTGCTGGCTAAGGATGGGGTTACAGCTCCGAGCGGCTGGCAAAGCGTGCCATGGCCATGCGCAGTGGCACACCGATATGCAGCAGCGGCTTGGGCGGCAGACGCGAGGGGTTGCCCGAGACCTCGAGCATGTTGCTCAGCAGGTCGGTTTTTTTGCCCGAGGCCATGTCGGCCAGCATCATGCCGGAGATGGTGCCGCGGGCAGCCCCGACGCTCTGGTCACAGGCCGAGGCGAAGATGCCGCTTTCGAGTTCGCCGAAGTAGGTCTCGAAGTTACCCGACAGGCTGCTGGCGCCGCCCCAGGTGTAATCGAAGGGTACATCCTTGAGTGCCGGGTAGCGGGCTTCGAAGCCTTCGCGATGACGCTGGCGTATGCCGGGCAGCATGTCCTGCGGCGTGTTGTAGTCGTGGGCATAGCGGTAGGAGTTGCGGATGATGATCCGGCGATCCTGGGTCATGCGCAGGGTGGTACCGGCGTGGTCTGCCGGGGTCAGGCCCCAGTCGAGCTGGCCGCCGTAGCGTTTCATTTCAGCATCACTCAGCGGGCGTGTCATGCTGGCAAAGGTCATGACCGGCAGAATGCGATCGCGCAGGAAACCGAGCTCCGCGGTAAAGATGTTGGTCCCCAGGATCAGCTGGCGGCACTCGATGCGGGCCGTGTCGGTGTTGAGTATAAAGCCATTGCTGGTGCGGGTGATCTCCAGCACCGGGGTGTGCTCGGCAATGCGCACGTTGGCCGGCATGTTGTCGGCCAGGCCACGCATCAGCGCAGCGGGCTGCATCAGGGTGCCACCGGGCGTAAAGATGCAGGCGCTGTAGTAATCGGTGCCGAAGACATCCTGCATTTTCTGCGGGCTGAGACGCTCGTAGGCCTCGCCGAAGTTTTTCAGCAGCTGCTCGTAGTGGTCGAGGAATTTCTCGCCCCGCGCGCCCACCGCGCCCTGGTATTTGCCGGCCCTGGACCACTGGCAGTCAATGTTGTAGCTACTGATCTGGGTTTCCAGGTACTCGATGGCGGTGCGGTTCAAATGCACCATCTTGCGCTTGAGTTCCCGGTCGCCGAGCTCCAGGTCGCGCTTGTGCGGCTGGTCGATCACAAAGCCCGAGTTGCGCCCGGAGGCGCCCTGGCCGATTTTGAGCGCGTCGATCAGTACGAAACTGTCATCAGGGCGGTTCTCCGCCAGGCGGCGCACGGCGGCACAGCCGACAAAGCCCCCGCCAATGACGGCGGCGTCGACACGAATATCCTGCGTCAGCTGCGGGAAGTCCGTGACTGTCCCGAGCATTTCATACCAGCCGCAATTGCCGTCATATTGGGGAAGAATCATGTTCTGTACTCGTTTTCCAGCGCGTTGTCGTGTGGGCGGCAGATGCGGCCCGGTATCTTGAGATGGGGCGATTATTTCGGATTTTTATTAGCAGAACTACATAAAAGGCTCTTTAGTACTAACTATAATGCGCTTCATAAGCTGAACTAATAATTAGGTGCCGTATGTCCGACTCCCGGCTGCTCGATACCCATATGCTCCATACCTTTGTCATCATTGCGGAATCGCCTTCGCTGACGGATGCCGCCCGTCGTCTCGGTGTGACCCAGTCGGCGGTCTCCCAGTGTCTGAAACAGCTTGAAGATCAACTGGGTACCGCGCTGGTGGTACGCCGCAGCCGACCATTGCACCTGACCGCCGCCGGCAATGCGCTGAAGCAGAATGCCGAGGGCATTCTGGGGGAGCTGCGCCGGCTCAGCGCGCGGGTGCGCGGCGCCGCCGACCAGGGCTTGGTGCATTGTCGACTTGGGCTGATTACGTCCTGCTCCGAGGTATTCGGCAGCAAGCTGATCGCGCAGTTGAGCCCCTTTATCGAGCAGATGACGTTACGCAGTGGCCTGACGCCGCCGCTGATGCAGGCCTTTCTTGAGCGTGAGATTGATATCCTGGTGTCCAATGACCCGCTTACCGGCGTAGACGGACTGGAGCGCTTTGAGCTGTTCCGCGATCCGATGCTGCTGGCCGTGTCGACACAGAATCTGGCCGGGCTGGCGGCGCCGGTATCCGTTGAATCCCTGGCCAGAGAGCTGCCGATGATCAAGTACGGCCGCCACACCCATATCGGTGCCTACAGCGAAGTGGTGCTGCGGCGCATGGGGGTGCAGGCGAATGTGCGCTACGAGACCGATGACACCCATACGCTGATGAACTTCGTTCACGATGGTCATGGCTGGGCGATATTCAGTGCGCTCTGCCTGGCCCAGGCACTCTATCTGACCGAGGATGTGTGCTTGCTGGAACTGGATCGCAGCCGCCACAGCCGTACTCTTTACCTGTTGGCGCGTGAAGGCGAGATGGGCTCCATTCCGCAGCAGGTTGCCGGTGCCATCCGCCAGATATTGCAGGGCCCGGTGTTCGATGCGCTGGTGCAGCGGGCACCCTGGCTGACGATCGAGGCCTTTGCGGGCAGCGAATTGTGGAGTGACAGCTGAGTCGGGTGGCGCCAGGGGTGGTGCTGAGCCATGCTGTATGCTCAGCGGGACGGCTTGCGTTTGATGGTTGCCTGCCCAGTGATGTTGGCTACAAAGGTAATGTGATGGAACATACGCCTGGCAATTCAGCGCCGCCTAGACAGTCGAGCGCGGAAATGGATGTGCATCGATCCATTGTCCTCTGGCTGTTTTTCGCGACCTTGGTCATTGGCACTTTTGCAGGGGGGGCGCTCCTGTATGCCGACCTCACGGGTACCGAGTTACTGTCCATTTTGCCGGTGGTCATACTGGCCGGTGTACTGGGGAGTTTTGTCAGCGCGCTGAACCGGATTTATTCGTCCAGGGATATTTTTCCGATCAGGAGTTACTCCGTTTTTCTGCGTGGCACCAGCACTTACCTGATTGCCTACTCGTCGATTCCGGCGCTGGTGGGCGCCATATCATCCACCATTCTGTACGTTGTGTTCGCTTCCGAAATCGTTGTGGGTCCGTTCTTTCCCGGTTTCTCCTGCAAGTTGGGGGAGGGTAACTGTATTGAGTTTCAGCAGTTCCTGACATCCTGGAGCCCCACGGATGCCCAGAATCATGCCAAGGCGATTGTGTGGGGCTTTGTGGCGGGTTTCAGTGAGCGCTTCGTGCCGGACATACTCAACAAGGTGAGCCGCGATAGCGAGAAGTAGCCCCCTTGCCTGGCTGCCCGCAGGCGGATTTAGCCGGTTTTTCAGCGCGGGTTAATGGCTGCACCGGTCTAATGTCTGGCCCGGATAAGCGATAACAGACAGGCCCCATGACGATTGCCGCCTTTACCCGAGAGTTTGTGTTGTTTGGCGTCAAGCAGGCCTATGCCTGCATGTTTGGCGCCTACCTGCTGGTGGTCATGATCGTTACCCAGTACTGGTATCCGCTGGACTCCTTGCACCGGTATGACTTTATCTTCCTTGCCGCCGTGGCCTTTCAGCTGTTCCTGCTGGCGTTTCGCTTCGAGACCCTGCGCGAGGCCCTGGTGATCGTGGTGTTTCACCTGGTGGCCACGGTGATGGAGGTTTTCAAGACGTCGGACTCCATCGCTTCCTGGGTGTACCCCGAGGACTATCTGTTCGGTATCGGCAATGTGCCGCTGTTCGCAGGCTTCATGTACAGTGCCGTGGGCAGTTACCTGACCCGGGTCTGGAAGATTTTCGAGTTTCGTTATTCGGTTTACCCCAGCCAGAAACTGACGCTGCTGCTGGTGGCCCTGATCTATGCCAACTTCTTCACGCATCACTACATGCCCGATCTGAGGTGGGTGCTACTGACGGTGACCGTACTGCTGTTCTGGCGCACGCAGGTGTATTTTCGGGTGCATCGGGACTACCGCTCCATGCCGCTGCTGCTGGGCTGGCTGCTGGTGGCGCTCTTTATCTGGCTGGCGGAAAACATCGCCACCTACGTCAATATCTGGATTTATCCGAATCAGCGGGACGAATGGAGCCTGGTGCCGCTGGCCAAGCTGTCTTCCTGGTATCTGCTGATGCTGCTCAGCTTCGTGCTGGTGACCACCATTAACCGGGTGGAACTGCACGCTGCGCGGCGCTGACGCCTGGCAGGCACCCTCGGCTGACCTATACTTTCGCCAGCGTCTGGCGCTGTTGACTGGGCAGGATCCGGCGACAGCAAGCAACCTGAGAAAGGGAGGTTTCCATGGCGGATCACGGCATAGCCTATCGTTCGGGCTACAAGTATCAGCTGGCTGAAGATTACAGTTTGAAGATTTCCATCAAGCCCGGCACCGATATCGACACGGCGTTTATCGCCCTCGATGCCCAGGGCAATCTGCGGGTGAAATCCGGCTACGCCTGGGATGGCACCTCGGGCCCGGTGGTTGATACACCCTTTAACCTGCGCGCGTCACTGGTCCACGATGCGCTCTACCAGCTGATGCGGGAAAAAAGTCTCAGTGCCAAGGAGCACAAGGAAAAGGCCGACAAGCTGTTCAAGAAACTGGTGAAGGAGGATGGCGTGCCGGCTCCGGTGGCGCAGGTGTATTACGAAGCCCTGAAAAAGCTCGGCAAGCCGGCGACCAAACCTGAAAATGCCAAGGCGGTCAAACACGCGCCCTGACAGTCCTGGGCTGAGCTACCGAGCACAGCCTGGCGGGGCTGTGGTTATGCACAGGAGGCCCGTCCGGGCGCTATCTTCGCATCTGTGCGTTGTTCCGATACGGCGCTTGCCAGTAGAATCGCTGTCTTTGTGATCATTACGGAGCATTGTGCATGGGCAGAGCCTATCAGAACCGCAAAGAGTCGATGGCCAAGACGTCCGACATGAAGGCCAAGGTGTATAGCCGCTACGGTCGTGAGATCTATGTCTCCGCCAAGTCGGGCGGGACTGATCCCGCCAGCAACCTGACCTTGCGCAGCCTGATCGAGCGTGCCAAGAAGGACCAGGTGCCGAGCCATGTGATCGACAAGGCGCTCGAGAAGGCCAAGGGTGGCGCGGGCGAGGATTACGCGGCGGCGCGCTACGAGGGCTATGGCCCCGGTGGCAGCATGGCCATTATCGAGTGCCTGACCGACAACCCCAACCGCACCTTTGGCGATGTGCGCCAGGCGTTCACCAAGACCAAGAGCAAGATCGGTACCCCTGGCAGTGTCAGCCACATGTTCGACCATGCGGCCATTTTCGTGTTTGCCTACGATGACGAAGAGGCGGTGCTTGAAGCCCTGATGGAAGCCGATGTCGATGTCACGGACATCGAGAATGAAGACGGCAAGATCACGGTATTCGCCCCCAATACCGATTACTTCAAGGCCAAAACGGCATTGCTGGATCGCTGTGGCGAGCTGGACTTCGATGTCGATGAGATCCAGTTTATCCCCCACGCCTTTACCGAGGTAACGGGTGACGACGTGGCCCTGTTCGAAAAATTCCTGAGCATGCTGAACGACCTGGACGACGTGCAGCAGGTCTACCACAACGTCGAAAACGCTTAGGCCGCCGGCGCTTGCAGCGCAGCCAGGCTCCCTGTTAAAGCGGGGGAGTCTTGCGTCAGATTGCGCGGGGCGGACGCCCGGGATGGACTGCATCCTCGTTCGCTCCCTCCCGGGGGGCCGCGTCATGATCTTCCCAGCAGGGGCCATACAGTGGCTGCAGCCAGGCTCTGATCAGCGGGTTGTACGGGTGCTGGGCCTGGAACCGGATATATTTCCATTCACGGGTCTGCCGGTAGTGGCAGCTGTCTGACTGGGCGATGGTGTAGCGATTCAACGCCCAGCCATCGGGCCCTGATTTTTCATGCACGATGGCGCTCCAGATGACCTCGTCACAGGCCGCCAGGCTGAATTCAACGCCATCTGGCTGTGTTTCAACCTCAAGGGGCGTTTCGGCCAGCTGAATGCCGGTGCTTGCGTAGAACTGTCCCCGGGTGATGGCGGCAAGGATCGAAGCAACGGACCTGTCATCGCAGGCTACCTGTATGTAGCCAAGGGGACTGAAATACTCATAGATATAGGGCTCGCGGTAAAACTCGTCATTGCCCGCGAAGCCGAGATAGCGGTAGCCGGCCATCAGCATGTCGCCCCAGCACCCCTGGGCATAGTCAGCGCCATAGGTACCATCAACGAAATGGTTCTCCATCATGGTGAGGCCATTGTAAATTTCGATGCCCGCCACCTTCAGCTCCGCCAGCTTTTCGCAGGGGTTCAGCAGCGCGCTTTTGATATTTTTCCAGGCGCCGCCATTCCGCGGCCGGCCCTTTTCGAAAAACATCGGGTGACAGCAGATTGACAGGCCTCCCGGGTTGCCGATGGTTAATACGTGCAGGTACTTGGCCTCAGGGCTTTCAAAATACCCTCCTGTATAGGTGCCATGATTTACCGTCTCGTTCTGTATTTCACGCCCCGGTATGGCGGTTACCTTTTCGTTTTCCGGAGTATCGGCGAACAGCTGGATTCCGTCGTCAAATACGCTGATGGATGCGCAGATAAAGTCGAAGTTGAAGGGTGGCTGGCAGGAGCGGGCATAGATTTCCTCGATGCTGCGACCGTGCTCGCTATCAAAACCGGCCAGGGATGCGCGGGTGCTTCTGTCACTGTGGACATGAATGTTTCCCTTTAACCAGTAACGGCTTTTCCGGTAGGGATTCTGCATTGTTGTCATTATTCACGATCCTTTGTTCCAGCTGCTGGCGTCCGGTGTGCTGTGGCGGATTTTTTTGGGCCTGAAGGTAAAAAAGGCATGGTAAAAAGACCATGCCTTGTGGCCAAAACGGGTCAGGAGAGCTATTCGGTAGAGCAATGGTTGAAGCGTCCCTGCTTCCGCGCCTAGCGTTTTCCCTGAATGACCCGGTCCAGGATCATCGAGCACACCAGAATCGCGAGGCCCGCCAGTATGCCTTCACCGGTCGATGCGTATTGCAGGGCTTCCAGAACATCTTCCCCCAGCCCCTTGGCGCCGATGAGGGATGCAATAACAACCATGGCAAGGCTCAGCATGATGGTCTGATTGACGCCAGCCATGATGGTTTTGGATGCCAGCGGCAGGTCCACCTTGAACAGCAGGTAGGCGGGGGAGGCGCCGAAGGAACGGGCAGCCTCACGCACGGCTTCGGGCACGCCCTGCAATCCCAGCACGGTCAGGCGAATGACCGGCGGGCTGCCGAACACCAGGGTCGCCAGGATGGCGGCCGGTTTGCCGGTGCCGAAGAAGGCGATAATCGGAATCAGGTAGACGAAAGACGGCATGGTCTGCATGAAATCCAGTACGGGCCTGACAAAGGCAAAGACCCTGGGTTTGCGGGCACAGAGAATGCCGATGGGAATCCCCAGCGAGATGCTGACGCAGGCGGCGGCACCGAGCAGTGATACCGTGGCCATGGCCTTGTCCCAGAACCCCAGCAGGCCCAGGTACATCAGGCCGGCAATGGCCAGAATGGCGACGCGGGGCCCGGCGCACTGCCAGGCGAGCAGGGCGATAAACAGCATGACGACCGGCCAGGGTGTGCCGACGAAAACGGTTTCCAGGCTGTCGAGCAGCACGCGCACGGCATCGGTAACATTGTTGAAGAATCCGGCACCGGCGATGGTTGCGTAGTCAAACCATTGCTTGAGGCCATTGCTGACATCAATGCGGATATTGTCATTGGCCGGGAAAGTCTGCAGCAGGCTCCAGCTGGTGGGGAACGAGAACTGCGCCGCCGCCAGGCCATAGATCACCGTGACGAGCATGAGGGCCGTGGTGGCGCGAAGCACCGAAAAGCCGCTGGCAATGGAACGATCCGAGCGCCAGTAGGTAAACTGGCGTTCCAGCGCCCAGTTGCCGAGAGCCCCCTGGAACAGCTTGATGGCCAGCATCAGGCCGATGCCGAACACCAGCAGTGCCAGGCGCTGGCTTTCCATCGACTGCGCCTGCTGCAGGGCGCCGGCAACGGCGGATTCAAGTGATCCCACCAGTCGCTGCAGTGCTTCAACGTTGTCGGCCTGGCTGGTAATGGCGGCTTCGAGCTGTGCCCGGCGTTCCTCCAGCGTGCCGGCAATGCGTTCTGCGCGCAGTTTCTGTTCGGCCCCCAGGTCGCTGAAGAGTCCCAGGGCGATCTGGATAAAGGCGAAGGCTTCGAGCAGCACAAAGACCAGGAAGCCTTTCCACAGACCTCGGGCGGCGAACCAGACGGGGCCGAGCAGGGCGCAGGCCAGGTTGAAGGTCGGCACAAAGCGGTTGGATGCGCTGATCTTGCCAAAGCGTGTGCGGTAGTAACCCGCGTTTGAAACCGAGAATTCATCGATCAGCTTGTCGACCGCGCGATCGTAATCCTGAACGTCCTGAGCTGCGTTCATTTGGCACCCCCGTGGCCCTGTATACCCTGCATGATGCTGACGCGATCGACCGCGCCAACCCGTTGACCCTGCTCGACCACAGCGATGGCACCGTCCCAATGGATAGCCACCGAAATCAGCTCATCCAGGCTGGCATCCGGCGCCACGCTGGGGGCATCGGCTGACAGCTCTCCGTGCTGGGCGATATGGGTGTCGATCGGCGTCATCAGTGACTTGGCATGCACGAACTTGAGGCGCGAAATGCTGGCCACGAAATCCGCCACGTAATCGTCGGCCGGCTGGGTGACAATTTCGTCCGGCGTGCCTATCTGGATGATTTCACCGTCCTTCATGATGGCAATGCGGTGGCCGATACGAATGGCTTCATCCAGGTCGTGGGTGATGAACAGGGTGGTTTTCTTCATCAGCCGGGACAGGTCCATGAACTGGTCCTGCAGCTGGCGCCGGATCAGCGGATCCAGGGCGCTGCAGGGTTCATCCATCAGCAGGATATCCGGGTTAGCGGTGCCAGGGCCGCGCTACGGGATGCGGGGCTGGACGCAAGCCAGGTCAGTCATCATGTGATGCCGCTTGCCATATCCAATGCCTGCCGTGCGAGCCGAGACATCGCTACACAGGCAGACGACAGGCCCACGGCACTGCTGTGCCTCAGTGATGTCCTGGCGCTTGGCGCCCTGCTCGAGTTGCCCAGGCACGGCATCCGGGTCCCCGCGGACATTTCGGTGATCGGCTTCGATGACCTGGAGTGGGCGGACTGCGCCAATCCGCCGCTAACCACCATCCACCTGCCGACGCGCAGCATGGGCCAGGCAATCGCGATGGCCATTCTGGATGCGCTCGATAGCGGCGTGCCGGTTAAACCCCGCTTGCTCGAAGCCGAGCTGGTCCTGCGTAACAGTACAGCGCCCCCTCCCCAATCTGGCACGGCTATCTAGTCTCCCTCCCGTGGCGCGCCATCGCGCCAGTTGCCTGTTTCCTCATCACGCAGTGTCTGTGTTCGCTTCCCCCGGGGTCTGCGCGGACCTCCGTTTATCCACAGCAGCACTGGAATCAGGGCTGCTGTGGATCTGTGGTTTCTGAAGGAAAAATTTTGTATTGGCTACTTGCCAGTCGGGCATCTCTGATGCAGTATGTGAAAAAAACAACAATATTTTCACAGGAAATTAAAAATGAACGATAATTTACACGCAGTTGATCCCGATGGTTTGCTCGAATACTCGGTGGTCTATACCGACCGCTCCCTGAATCACATGTCCAAACGTTTCCAGGGAGTCATGACGGACATCTCCCGCACCCTGAAAGACCTCTACCGGGCCGAGGCAGTGGCTGTTGTGCCTGGCAGCGGTACTTTCGGCATGGAAGCGGTCGCGCGGCAGTTCGCCACCGATCGCAAGTGCCTGGTGATCCGCAACGGCTGGTTCAGCTACCGCTGGTCGCAGATCCTGGAAACAGGAAAGATCACTGATCAGTTGCAGGTGTTAAAAGCACGCCCGGTGGAGGACGAAGACCAGGCGGCGTTTGCACCGCCGGCCATCGATGAGGTGGTCAAGGCGATCCTCGTCACCAGGCCCGACATCGTTTTCGCCCCCCATGTCGAAACCTCTTCGGGCATGGTTCTTCCCAATGATTACATCGCTGCCATGGCCCGTGCCGTGCATTCGGTGGGCGGCCTGCTGGTGCTCGACTGCATCGCCTCCGGCGCCCTCTGGGTGGATATGCAGGCGAGCGGTGTCGACGTGCTGATCAGCGCGCCCCAGAAAGGCTGGAGCGCATCGCCCTGCTGTGCCCTGGTGATGCTCAGTGCGCTGGCGCTGGACCGTATCGCCGAGACCCAGAGCACCAGCTTCGCCTGTGATCTGAAAAAATGGCTGCAGATCATGCAGGCCTACGAAGGCGGCGGTCATGCCTATCACGCCACCATGCCGACCGATGGGCTGCAGCGCTTTAGGGACATCATGCTGGAAACCCGCGAGCTGGGTTTTGAGCGGGTGCATCAGCAGCAGCAGGAACTGGGCAACCGAATTCGCCAGGTGCTGGCCGAGCGTGGCATGCGCAGTGTCGCCGCAGCGGGCTTCGAGGCCCCCGGTGTCGTGGTCTGCTACACCGAGGATAACGAGATTCACACGGGCCGTGCCTTTGCCGGCGAGGGCATGCAGATCGCGGCGGGCGTGCCGCTACAGTGTGACGAACCTGCGGGCTTCAAGACCTTCCGTATTGGCCTGTTCGGGCTGGACAAGTTGCAGGATATCGACCGCACCGTCGCCACCTTTGAAAAGGCGCTGGATGCCGTCACGGCTGCCGACCTTTGTGCATCAGCTTCTTGATTTTTTAGTGAACGGGGGAATACGCAATGCGCATGGTACCGAAGTTAACCTTGATGGATGCGGATAGCATTATGCGGGCCTGTTTCAAGAAGGCCGGTGAAATTGGCGTCGATATGGATATCGCCATTACCGATGATGGCGGCAACCTGATTCTGTTCAAGCGCATGGACAATGCGCGCATTACCAGCATCGATATTGCCATGGGCAAGTCGTTTACCGCGTCCGCTGCGCGAAAGTCGACGCGGGCCTACGGTGAAATCAGCGTACCTGGCAAGCCGGCCTTTGGCATCAATACCAGTAACCAGGGCAAGTTTTCCATTGTGGCCGGTGGCCTGCCGCTGTTCGCCGGCGAACAGATCGTCGGCGGTGTTGGCTGCAGTTCCGGCACGCCGGATCAGGATGAGATCGTGGCCCAGGCGGGTGTGGATGCATTTCTGATGATGCAGAACTACTGAGGTTGCGGGCCTGCAAGCCTGCTGCCAGACAGGCCGCCCGGTGCGGCCTGTTGTAAACCTAAAGGAAAAATAAAAGATGTTTAGAATGCAAGACGCAATCGAAGGGTTCGACGACGAACTTTTCCAGGCCATGAGCGCGGAAACGCAGCGCCAGGAAGATCATATCGAGCTGATCGCCTCCGAGAACTACACCAGTGTGCGTGTCATGCGCGCCCAGGGCTCGCAGCTGACCAACAAGTATGCCGAAGGCTATCCGGGCAAACGCTACTACGGTGGCTGTGAACATGTGGATGTGGTCGAGCGCTTGGCGATCGAGCGTGCTTGCACGCTGTTTGGTGCGGATTACGCCAATGTGCAGCCGCACTCCGGCTCCCAGGCCAATGCCGCGGTATTCCTGGCCCTGCTGGAGCCCGGTGATACGGTGCTGGGCATGAGCCTGGCCCATGGCGGTCACCTGACCCACGGTGCCAAGGTGAGCTTTTCCGGCAAACTTTACAATGCCGTGCAGTACGGACTGGATGAGGCCACCGGCGAAATCGACTACGACGAAGTGCAGCGCCAGGCGAACGAACATCGCCCCCGCATGATTATCGCCGGCTTCTCGGCCTATTCCCGTGTGGTGGACTGGCAGCGTTTTCGCGACATCGCCGACAGCGTGGGTGCCTGGTTGTTTGTGGACATGGCCCATGTGGCAGGCCTGGTGGCAGCCGGGATCTATCCGAGCCCGCTGCCCTATGCCGATGTGGTCACCACCACAACGCACAAGACACTGCGCGGTCCCCGTGGCGGCCTGATTCTGGCGAAAGCCAACGAAGCGCTGGAGAAAAAACTCAACTCGGCGGTATTCCCGGGTGGCCAGGGCGGGCCGCTGATGCACGTGATCGCCGCCAAGGCCGTGGCCTTCAAGGAAGCGCTGGAACCATCCTTTACCGAGTATCAGCGCCAGGTCGTGGACAATGCCCGGGCCATGGCATCGGTATTCATCGAGCGCGGCTTCGAGGTGGTATCCGATGGTACCGACAATCACCTGTTCCTGCTTAGCCTGATCCGCCAGGGGCTGACGGGCAAGGACGCCGATGCGGCCCTGGGGCGGGCGCACATTACCGTGAACAAGAATGCGGTGCCCAACGATCCGCAATCGCCCTTTGTCACATCGGGGCTGCGCATCGGCTCACCCGCTGTAACCACACGCGGCTTCAAGCAAGAGCAGTGCCGCGAACTGACGCACTGGATCTGTGACATCCTGGACGATTTGGACAACGAGGAACTGATCGCCGAGGTGCGTTTCAAGGTGGCGCGCCTGTGCCGCAACTACCCGGTGTATGGCTGAGTACAGGCCAGACGCAATTTGACCGAGTGTCGAGGGCGCCTTTGAGCGCCCCGGCGCTTCCTCTGAAAAGCTACATATAAGAAGGGATCAAACCATGGCGATTAGTCTGTTCGATCTGTTCAAGGTGGGCATCGGCCCCTCGAGCTCGCACACGGTTGGGCCCATGCGAGCCGCGCAGCTGTTTGCCCAGCGCTTGAGCAACGACGGTTTGCTGGAGCAGGTGGTCCGGGTGCGGTCCGAGCTTTTTGGATCTCTGGGGGCAACAGGCAAGGGGCATGGCAGTGGCCCCGCCGTATTGCTGGGGCTTGAAGGCCATGCGCCGGACCTGGTTGATCCGCAGCTTGTGAAGCCTCGTGCCGAAGAGATTGGCGAGACCGGGCTGCTGCTGTTGCTGGGTAGCCAGCGTATCCAGTTTAACCCGGAGCAGGACCTGATCTTTCATCGCAACGAGTCGCTGCCATTTCATCCCAATGGAATGTCATTCACGGCTTATGATGCGGCGGGGCAGGTGACCTGCCAGAAATTGTACTACTCGGTGGGTGGCGGCTTTGTGGCCGGTGAGGAGACCGTCGAGTCGGGCCAGATCCAGGCGGACCCGACGCCGCTGGTGCATGATTACAAGTCCGCCAAGCGTTTGCTTGAGATCTGCGCTGAAACCGGGCTGTCCATCGCCGAGGTTACGCTGGAGAACGAAAAGCAATGGCGCTCGGAGGAGGAAATCCGCAGCGGCATACTTTCCCTCTGGGATGTCATGCAGCAATGTGTTCGGGCGGGTATCAGCAACGACGGCATTCTGCCTGGCGGCTTGAAGGTGCGCCGGCGCGCGGCGGCCTGGCACCGTGATCTGAAAAACCGTAACCGCATGGACCTGATTACCCCGTCACTCGGGGCGATGGACTGGGTCAACCTGTATGCGCTGGCGGTGAACGAAGAGAACGCGGCGGGCGGGCGCATCGTTACCGCACCCACCAACGGGGCGGCGGGCATCATTCCGGCAGTGCTGCATTACTACGTTAACTTCTGCCCGAACTCCGATGAGGACGGTATCGTGCGGTTTTTCCTGGCCGCCTCTGCCATTGGGTTTCTGTTCAAGGCCAATGCGTCGATTTCGGGCGCGGAGGTCGGGTGCCAGGGTGAGGTGGGGTCGGCCTGCGCCATGGCGGCGGCGGGCCTGGCCGAAGCCGTGGGGGCAACGCCTGAACAGGTGGAAAATGCCGCCGAGATCGGCATGGAACACAACCTGGGCCTGACCTGCGACCCGGTTGGCGGCCTGGTGCAGGTGCCTTGCATCGAGCGCAATGCGATGGCGGCCATGAAGGCGATTAATGCCGCTTCCATGGCCATGCGCGGCGATGGCTATCACTTTGTTTCGCTGGACAAGGTGATCAAGACCATGCGCGACACCGGCCGGGACATGCTCGACAAGTACAAGGAGACATCCCGCGGAGGGCTGGCGGTGAACGTGATCGAGTGCTGAGGCTGAAGGTCGCAGCCCCGGCCATGACTGGCCGGGGAGGGCTTTCATCGGCGGCTGTAAAAAACCGGTAATTATGAAAAATGGTCATTTTTTTTCAATTTAACGTCAGTCTCTGTTAGAGTTCGAGGTATTGCAGCCAATTTGATTGAATACTGACCATGAACAGCCCCTCTATCCTGAGCGAAAGCGAACCCGATGACCTGCGTGTCGGTCGCCAGATCCGTGATCTGCGCAAGGCCAAGCGCATTACGCTGACAACCCTGGCCGAGAAGGTGAACAAGTCGGTCGGTTACCTCAGCCAGGTTGAGCGTGGTGTGTCCTCGCTGCCGATCGGTGTGCTGCAGCAGATCAGCGAAGTGCTCGGTGTGCGGGTCAGCTGGTTCTTTCAGTCCAGCGATGAAATATCCGACGACGAACGCGATTTCGTGGTGCGCAGCGGTCATCGTCGCTCGATGACGTTCTCCGGGCTCGGTGTGCGGGAGGAATTGCTGTCGCCGCGTCTGAGTGGCCAGTTGCTGCTGATCATGACACGGCTGGGCCCCAAGGCCAGTGGCGGCAAGGAACCCCGCCAGCGCAAGGGCGAGGAGGCGGGTTACGTTGAGGCCGGCACCCTGGAGCTGCGTATCGGCGAGCGAACCTTCGTGCTCGAAGCCGGTGACAGCTTTTCCATTGCCGGCGACGAACCCCACCTGATCTACAACCCCGGCGACACCGAAGCCCGCATCGTCTGGGTGATGACCGGCGTGGACTACTGATCCCTTGTCGGCTGATCTGTAGTGACTCAGGCTTGATCTGACAGCTATCGACAGGTTAAAAACAGGTCAGCTTCATCTCCAGCCATACTGGTTTTCCATCCCGCAATGCTGCCATCGGTCCGGTTCAACGCCTTTCGTGCTGAGGGGGACCGTCCGTGTTGTCGTCGTTGAGTCCATCGACCAGGTCTGCCTCAAGTGCTTCGATGCTATCGCGTCACGGCAGAGCCTGACCTGCTGAACCTGGCCATGTGCCAGTGGTTCAATGCTCTGGGCGGTCATTGCTGCGTCGATCTGTTTGTTGGCAGAAGCCTTCACGGTGGCCTTGGAATGATTTCTGTCGAGCAGTGGTGCGGCGCCAACGTCTTCGTCAGCCGCCTTGTAGCGATGAGGGGGGACAGCCCCGTCAGCTTGCCGCTTTTCAGGACGTTAGCCCGCTCTTGGGCCAACATCGAGCAAACCGGGCTTGTGGTTGATGATACGTGCGTTATTCATGCATTATGAGGGTTACCTCTTGGCCTTTGATGTTTGGTTTTTGCATTCATCAAAGTCGGTAACCCTTCATCTGCAAGGCAGGTGTCAGATTAAGCCAGAACGTATACAGATGAAGCATCCCTGCTTAATGTATTAACCTGTATAGGGTTCCAGGCCCAGATCGGTATTTCACATCCTTTCACTTATCATGACCTGGAGACGAAGCCTTGAGTATGCCGTGAACTCAGCGCTCGCCAGTTCAATAATTCACCCAACAGCTTTTGCTTGATCTCCACATATTTCGGGTCTGACCACAGATTGACTTTTTCTTGCGGGTCCTTGCCAAGGTCGAACAGTTGACCTTCTGCGTGATCGACAAAATGAACCAGCTTCAAGTCGCCTTCCCGGACCATGGTCATGTACCGGGTGCCTTCCAGAATCGGGTCATCTGTATGTTCGGCGAATATACGCTCACGCCTGGTTTGCTCTGTTCCATCGAGGTAGCCAGACAGCGAGATGGCTTCCATCCACTTGGGTTTGTGTGCACCTGCCAGGTCCAGAATGGTGGGGCCAAAATCGAAGTGTGATACAAGATCCGCCACTTTCTTGCCTGCCGCCACGCGGCCGGGTGCCCAGACAATAGCAGGAACATGTACGCTTTGTTCATACATGTTCCACTTCTGACTAAGACCATGATCGTTGAGGCAATCGCCGTGATCGGTCGTAAAGATGATGACGGTATCGTCCAGCACCCCACGTGCCTCCAGTGCGTCGATCAGCTCTCCAACCTGGTCATCAATCAAGGTGACATTGGCATAGTAATGCGCGCGTTGCCTGTGCATCTGCTCTGGCGTCGGGTCTTTCAAGTGACAGATGCCATCGTGGTCATCGTTCATATGGTTTTCACGCAGCTTCTTTAGCGGTGCCGGGTGACTTTCCAGGTCGTAGTCGCGGATAGGCATCGGTAAATCCTTCCCGATGTACTTGTCCAGGTATCTCTGTGTCGGATCATAGGGCGGGTGTGGGCCGGGAATGCCGATTTGCAGAAAGAACGGCTCGTTGCCTGGGTAACGCTCCAGCCACCAGCAAGCCATTTGCGGTACAAAAACGTCGGGATGCAGATCTTCATCCAGTTCCCAAACAAAGGCCCCCAGGCACTCCTTGTAATCCGGACGCTGACGGTAGCTCACACGGGAAGGCTTGTGCTCGCCTCTTGCCTTGATTGCCTTGTCCCAGTTATCCAGATAGAACGGCAGGTTCGGATGGTCACGGTCCTTGTTTTCTACTACATGGCGCTCATGGAACCCGAAAGCGCCTTCAATGGGCATGGTGTGCATCTTGCCCACATTCACGCAGCGGTAGCCTGCATCGGCCAGCTCCTGAACCCAGCAGTAGTTCCAGGGTTCATCATTGCGATATACGCCGTTTGTGTGCGGGTAAAGGCCGCTGAACAGCGACGCCCGTGACGGTGAACATGAGGGGGCAGTCACATACATGTTCTCGAAAACCGTGCCTTCATTTACGAGGCGGTCAAGATTAGGCGTTTCCATATGTGGATAGCCGAGTGCTGCAATGGTGTCCAGTCGCTGCTGATCAGTGATGATAAATACAATATTCGGACGTGAGTTTTTATCTGTCATAATTAACCCCACACTGTATCGCCAAGTGAATTGGCGCTAGTTTTATTTTCAAGTTTATGGCCGCAAGGGCCGGCAAGGTGCTGACTCAGTCTTTTTCCATTTTTTATTTTATCTCTTGTGTATTTTATCCAGGGTTCATCCGATATGCGGAGGGTGCAACTCGGAACGGCGACCCGTGATACCGTGCTCTTTGATCGCGCTTTGAAGGCGCTTTTTTACATCTGCCAGGATTGCCAGGGTCGTTTCAATCTTCTCGGCACGGTTGCTAACGGGAACCGCTGCTTCTGCAATACTGAAAAGATGAAGGAAATTTCCATCATCATCTTCAATGATTGTGGCAAAACGGCGCACACCGACATGGTTGCCTTCCATGTCATAGGCAAAGTCATCCTTCGCGGCCTCGCGCAGGATATTCCGCACTTCCTCGGCGGTAAGGCTGGCTCTGTCGACTTCGGCTCGGAAAAATCCATTTGCATTGAATTTGTAGCTGATTTTGTCCCAGTCTATCCGGCTTAAATAAAGTCGCGACAAGGCATCCAGTGCGTACAGGTTGCGGCGGAAGCCAGCATGTGCACGGAGTTTAACGGATGCATCTGGAAGTTCGGTTTTCGAATGCCACAGAAGATCGAATCCACTGACCACGACTGCTTCAGCAGCGACACGGTACCGGCTGGTTGTTTCCTGCAGTATGGCGTCGAGCGTTTTCAGATAGGCTTCCGACATCGGCACGTTGCGGTTTAGATGAAAATTCACCACGCAGCGCTTGTCGCTGGTACGAAAAAGATAGCCGCGATTGGAGAGCGTGGTAACCATGCGGTTAACGGTAGCGGGCGACATATCGAGATCACGAGCGATATCTACCTGCCTCACCGGTTCCTCGTCGCATGCCATCAAGTACTCCATTACCAGAAGAAGCCTGACAGTGGGATTCATGTTTTCGGTCGGATTTATGCTCAAGTTTGAACTCATGTCATCTATGGGCTTCATGACTGCATCACCGCTTGACAATTCCAATTATGAAAGTCAGGATATCAAATATGAAATTTAAGTCAATGCCACTTGTGGCTGACTTCGGAGAAAAAGCCAAAAACCCGTCGAGCAAAGGAGGCTGTGGCCCAACCAGGCCGCAGCCATCCTTCGACACTGTTTAATAACAAGAGGTTACTCCATGTCCTATCTGACAAATCATCACCCGTTCCATGCGACGATGCGTTGCATCAGCCACGACCAGGTTGGGGCGATGACGCTGGCCAGCGCGCTGATCAAAAATACCGCATGAAGCCCGCCGGGACGCATCAACCTGCGTGTCCCCGGTTTTCCTGCTGTCTGCTGCCTGGGCTTCAGGCGGGCTGAATATAATAAATGGGTCCTGCCAGGGGCCATGAGGTCACGAATACTATGAAACTGAACACCGAAAACCTGTCGCAACTGCCTGCCTCTGTCGTGCGGCCCAGTTACGATCGCTGCCAGGTCAAACAGGGTATCGTCCATATTGGCGTTGGCGGTTTCCATCGGGCCCATCAGGCTCTCTATACAGAAATGCTGCTGAACCAGGGATATGCACTGGATTGGGGCATTTGCGGTGTCGGTCTGCGTTCCGAGGATCGCGCCATGAAGAGCGCCCTGGCATCTCAGGATTATCTCTACACCCTTTACGAACTGGGTGATACCAACGATACCCAGATCCAGGTGGTTGGAGCCATCGGCGACTTCCTGCTGGCCGAAGACAGCCCCGAAGCGCTGATCGCCAAACTGGCCAACCCGACAACCCGTATCGTCTCGTTGACCATCACCGAGGGTGGTTACTGCACCGATGACAGTACCGGTGAGTTTCTGGCCGAACTGCCGGAGATCCGTCACGACCTGGAACAGCCGCAGGCACCCAAAACCGTATTCGGCTTCCTGACCGCAGCGCTGAAACTGCGCCGTGATGCTGGCCTCACGCCTTTTACCCTGATGTCCTGCGACAACCTGCCTCATAACGGTCAGATTGCGCGCAAGGCCCTTCTTGGTTTTGCCGCGCTGCAGGATATGCAGCTGCATGACTGGATTGCCGAAAACGTCAGCTTCCCCAATGCGATGGTCGACCGCATCACGCCGATGACCAGCGACGCCCACCGTCGGCAGCTGCGTGACGAGACCGGTATCGAAGATGCCTGGCCGGTGGTCGCCGAACCCTATATCCAGTGGGTCATTGAGGACAAATTCGCTAACGGACGCCCGGAGTGGGAAGTGGTGGGTGTGCAGTTCACCGATAACGTCACACCCTATGAAGAGATGAAGATCGGCCTGCTTAACGGAGCTCACCAGGCGCTGGCCTACCTTGGCGCGTTGCTGGGGCACAGTTTTACCCATGAGACCATGCAGGATCGCCAGCTGCGCAAGTTCGTGCGAGCCTACATGGACAAGGACGTGACCCCGTTGCTGGCGGAGGTGCCCGGCATTGATCTTGATGCGTACAAGGACAGCCTCATCGAGCGCTTCTCCAACACCGCTATCTGCGACCAGGTCAGCCGTATCTGCTACGACGCTTCGTCGAGGCTGCCGAAGTTCGTGCTGCCGACGTTGCTCAAGCAGATTGAGGCGGGCAGGCCGCTGCATCGCACGGCCCTGATCGCCGCTGCCTGGTGTCACTATCAGCAGGGCGTTGATGAAAAGGGCAATGCTTTCGAGGTCGAGGACCCGCGTCTTGAAAGAGTACAGCAGGCTGCCCGCTGCGGTGATGGCCAGGTTGAGCGCTTCCTCGCACTGGACGAAGTGTTCGGACGCAAGGTTCCGGAGTCAAAGGCCTTCGTCGCGGCGTTCCGGTTGCAACTCGGTCGTTTGCAAACTCTGGGTGTGCGCAGGACTCTTGAGCTGACGATGGAGGGAGAGGGCTGAAGGCGTTGGCATTCTCAATTATGGACCGAGCGGCTGCGATTGCGTGACTTTCAGCCCGGTGCTGCTTGAGGAACTGGCGGCACCTATACTGAAAAAAGAATTACAATATTTGGAGGTGGGCAGGATGAGCTGGAAAAAATTGAACAATATCATGTCGATTATAATAATGATCATCGGCATGAGTTACGTTATTAACTTGAATTACAGTGCTTCACAGGCTATCTTGCTGTCAAATGGCATCGGTCCTACATATTTCCCAAATGTATTGGCAGCAATACTATTTTTTCTATGTGTTGTTGTTCTGATACAAGGCAATATAAGAGAAGATACAAGAGTTACAATTCCAAATATTAAATATATGGTTTTTACGCTCATTCTAACTATGGTTTTTATATTGAGCTGGCAATATTTGGGATATTTTTACATTAATGCGTTTGTTTTTATAACCGCGTTGATGACGGTTTACAGGAAGGAATACGGTATTAAGAAGAGCTTCCTTGTAGGGGTCGGTACTTCTATAGTAACAACCGGGTTTCTCTATGTGTTGTTCGGGAAAATATTGTTTATTTCTCTATAATAAGAAGGGGGTAGTGTCATGGAAATACTAGGCTACGATATATTAAACTTATTTTCTCTAACTAATATGTTATGTATTTTACTGGGCACCGTTGTTGGTATGGTGTTTGGTGCATTACCTGGGCTTGGGACTGTTATAGCAGTTGCACTTCTATTGCCTTTAACATTCACTCTTCCTCCTCTTGCAGGTATTTTAATGTTGTTGGCCACTTACCAGGCAGGAGAGTATGGGGGATCAATTTCTGCTATTCTTTTGGGAGTTCCTGGTACTCCCCAGGCGGCAGCGTCTGTCCTGGATGGAAACGCAATGGCAATACATAACTCACCTGGCAAAGCGTTGACGTACTCCCTCGTTTCATCGTCAATTGGTGGGATATTTGGTGGGCTGGTACTGATATTTGTGTCAATACCCTTGGCCACATTCGCACTCAATTTTGGTAGTCCAGAATATTTCTTGATCGGGGTTATAGGGTTAATGGCCGTAGGCCTGTTAAGTGGAAAAGACAAGATAAAAAGCATGATTTCTATTGTGCTTGGTTTAATGGCAGGAACAATAGGCGTTGATACCTTAACAGGTGTTGATAGAGCGACATTCGGCCGGCCTGAGTTGATGGATGGAATTAACCTTGTCGCCTTCCTGGTGGGGATGTTTGCTATTTCTGAACTCTTTATTATGATCAGTAAAGGCTTAAACAAAAGACACATCACCGATCATAAAAAGTTGAAAACGGGATTGACTGCAAAAGAATACAAAGGGATTGTCAAACCCACAATGGTCGGATCTACTATTGGTGCATTTACCGGTATATTGCCGGGGATTGGCGGCGGTGCTGCATGCTGGTTTGCTTATGCTGTAATGAAAAAGTTGTCTAAAAAACCTGAGGCTTTTGGTAAGGGGAGTCCAGAAGGGATTGCCGCACCGGAATCCTCCAACAATGCCTCTGCAGGTGGGGCTTTGGTTCCGTTTTTGGCTCTCGGCATACCCGGTTCAGCAGCTATTGCCATAATAATGGGAGCATTCATTATGCATGGCATTCAACCTGGCCCTAATGTAATAAAAACTGAGCAGGAACTGGTATACGGCATATTTTATGGGTTTTTGTTGACTACAGTTGCAATGTATATCATTGGCCGTCTGCTTACGCCGATGTTTTCAAGAATTCTTTTGGTGCCTAACTCCTTTTTGGTGTCGATTGTGTTGGTCATGTGTCTGATAGGTATATTTGCTTCAAAAAGCTCGTTTTTTGATCTATGGTTAGCTCTTGGGGTTGGTGTGGTGTTCTACTTTTTGAAGAGACTTGATTACTCAGTACCTTCTGTAATTATTGCTTATGTTCTTGCTCCTATAATCGAAGAGAATTTCCGGCGGTCATTGACTCTATCTTCGGGTAGCTATGAAATATTCTTCTCAAATATCTATGCTATTGTTCTTGTTTTGATAATCATCTCTATTGTGGCAGTCAGCATATTCGGAGAGTATAAAAAGAAAGGCGGACATGATTTAGCCAAGATAGAGAGAGCAACGTTAATGGCCAAAAAGAAGTTTAAAGGGGGTGATGTATAAGAGAATATTTGCCTGGTTAGGTAAAGAAGTTCTCTTTTGCGTAGCTACACTTTTACCTAGGCAGGCAAGCCCCTGAACTGCTGGTAAATGACATTTGAACGTCCATGTCAGGGGCGCACGATCCATAAATATTTGTTGAATGTGGGTGATAAATATGAAAATAAAATTAATGTTCAAGTCTATTGCTAGCGTCTTGATGCTTTCAGGGTCCATGCTGTCAGCGCATGCGGCCGAAACCCAAAAAGACAATGAAGAAGGACTAAGCAGCTATCCAGAAAAGCCCATTACATGGGTGATTCCGGATGGGGCTGGTGGCGGGCTGGATACGATTGTCCGTACAATATATCCGTATGTTCAAAAGAATATGCCAAATGATGCAAAATTTGTCTTGCAAAATCTTCCAGGGGCAACACAAACCATCGCAGTGGCAGCAGTTTACAATGCTGAGCCGGACGGGTACACCATTGGCCAGGCTTCGGTTGCTCCATTAACAATAATGCCGCATTTGGGAAAAACGTCGTACAAAAGTTATAAAGACTTTGAACTGATTGCAAACGTATTTGATGCTGCGCATTATTTGGTAGTACCGGGAGATTCTCCATATAATACATTCGACGAATTTATGGAAAATGCTAAGGAAAACCCTGGTTCATTAAAGGTCGGGATCGATGGTGTCTACAATGTTCAGCACCTCCCGCTAATGGATTTGCAACAAAAATCCGGTTCTGATCTAAATGAAATTGTATATAAAAGTAGCGCAGATACAAAAAAAGCCTTGCTGGGTAATGAAATAGAAGCGGGTATATTGCCTTCGCACATAATTATTTCTGAACATGAAGAAGGTACGCTTAAACCATTGGTAAACATCATGGAAGTTAAACCGGATTATTTTTCGGAAATTCCTTCACTAAAAGATAAAGGATTCACTCCGAGTCAGCTTTTCGTGGGCGTAATTGCACCAAAAGGAACCTCGAAGGGTAAATTGAATATTTTGAATGAGGCTATTCGAAAAGCCCTGCAGGATCCCGAACTTGTCGCAGCACTCACTAAACGGAAAATCATGATAAATTATAATGATCCTGATGTGTATGGTCAGCGCCTGGAAGAGCTTGATGTTAGCAATAAGAATATTTTGAAAGAGCTCGGTGTGCTCAAATAACACTTTATGTTTATTGAATTGTTTTCCATGGGGTTGAATTGTGGCGCTATTGCTTGATGTAAATAATCAGCAATAGCGTCCCCAGGGAGCTGATTTGTTTAGTTGATGCTCAACTTGTTGACGTGGCTGGAAATAGGTTTTCTGCATGTTTTTCCAGTCACTACACAGTGTCTTCAACTTAATATAATGGGCTTAGATGCGCGGACATGCAGGGCCATTCGATAAAAGTGCTGGCATTGGCCTGCAATCAACGATGAAGCAGATTTTATCCATGTGTTAGCTCCAGATGTTAATAACAGGTGTAAGAGCAAAAATTAGTCTATGAAGTTATCTATTTGAGACAATATGGCCATTTAGAAGACTCAGGCTTAATTAATAATAGCTTTGTGTATACAGCTTACGGGAGATTGAAATTATGAGTAATAAAATAAAGCCTAATATTCTATGGATTTGTACGGATCAACAACGTTTTGATACTATCCATAGATTAGGTAACACCCATATCAATACTCCCAACCTGGATCGATTGGTGGATGAAGGGGTTGCATTTACCCGAGCCTATTGTCAAAACCCGGTTTGTACACCGAGCAGAGCAAGTTTTTTGACGGGGCGCTACCCTCGAACAACGCGTGCTACCAAAAATGGTAATGAGTATTTCCCGGAGGATGAAGTTCTTGTTCCCCATATTCTTTCCGAGAATGGTTATACCTGTGGTCTGGTTGGAAAGCTTCATTTATCCGCAGCGGATGGAAGAGTCGAAAGACGCCCCAGTCATGATGGTTACAAAATGTTCAAATGGAGTCATGGTCCAAGGGACGGATGGGGTGACAACAATGCTTATCAGGCGTGGTTAAAGGGGCAGGGGCTTTCTTGGGAAAAGGATTATCATGGTAGAAACGGCGGTATCAAGACTGAATATCATCAAACTACCTGGTGTGTGAATGAATCTATTGGATTTATTGGGGAACATTTAAATGACCCCTGGTTGCTAAGCATAAACATTTTTGATCCACATCATCCATTTGATCCGCCGACAGAGTTCAAAAATAAGTATCCCGTTGAGGATATGCCTCTACCAAAATGGAAGGAAGGAGAGCTTGACAACAAGCCCTTTATTCAGCAGCAGGATTATGAACATGGTGGCCAGGGCGGCCTGGGACCCAGTTGCAAGAAATTAAGCGATTGGGAGAAAAAGAATTACATCTCAGATTATTATGCAATGATTGATCTGATAGATGAACAGATTGGCAGGCTGATCAATTATTTAGATGAAACTGGCCAAAGGGAAAACACAATTATTATATTCCACAGTGATCATGGGGAACTGCTTGGAGATCATGGTCAGATTCTAAAAGGTGGGCACTTTTATGAAGGCCTTGTTCATGTCCCATTGATCATATCATGCCCTGACCGTCTGTTGAAAAGTGTACAAAGCCGGGCTCTGGTGGAGTTGGTCGATGTGGCACCTACCATTTTGGATTTGGTCGGAATTGATATACCCGATCGAATGCAGGGTAAGAGTTTAGTCAGTATATTAGACGGTGGATGCAATCCGGATATCCATAAAAAATCTGTTTATTGTGAGTATTACAACTCATTGCCAGGTGTGCATGAAGGTGTATGTGCCACCATGTATTATGATGGGCGTTACAAAATTGTTGTATACCATGGATCAGATGTGGGTGAACTATATGATCTGGACTCGGACCCTTCTGAGTTCGATAACAGGTGGTCCGATTCGGATTATCAATCGATAAAAAGTGAGCTATTATTAGCAAATTTTGAGAGAAGTGTTTCTACCGTTGATCCCGTTCCAGTATGTGTTGGTAAATTTTGAGCAGGCGCTGCTGTTAAATCCTCAGACTTCCTCTGGCTGAGTCGCACGCCGCGGCAGGGGAGCCTCCGGCTTCCCCTGCCGTCGGCCTCTTCGCTGATCTGGTTCAATACAGGGTGGATACAGGACGAGGGTTCCGGCTGACTGGATGTCGCCGTTTCGATCAGGGACTCAACGCTAGCGTGCCCAGCACTCGAGAAGGGCACGCTTGTCCTGCACCAGGGTATTAATTTGTGAGGACTCAGTCAGTAGCACAGCAGGAGGGAAATGGATGAAGGAAATCCCGATGCACCCCGACAAGTCGAAGGGCTGCTGTACACCGCAACGCGAATCGAGCCCTCAATCCACACCCGTTGAAGCGCCTGCGAAGCCCCGGGCATGCAGTAGCGCGCCTGCAACGCAGGGAATGATTCGTCTCGATGGTGGGACGTTTTTGATGGGCTACGAAGGCCCCGAGGCGGGGGAGGCGGATGGCGAAGGGCCGGTGCGTGAAGTGCAGTTAAATCCATTCTGGCTGGATGTTACCGCGGTCACCAACGAGCAGTTCGGGCGCTTCGTCGATGCGACCGGCTACGTTACGGAGTCGGAGCATTTTGGCTGGGCTTTTGTCTTTATTGGCCAGTTACCCCATTCCAAACAGCGCAAGTTGAAGAGCTCGCAAACGGTTCCTGGCCTTCAGTGGTGGTATGCCGTTGAGGGGGCGTACTGGAGGAAGCCGGAAGGTCCCGGTTCGAATATCAAGAAGCGCATGGATCATCCCGTTGTCAGCGTCTCATGGAATGACGCGGTCGCTTATGCGCAATGGGCAGGAAAGCGTCTGCCCACTGAGGCTGAATGGGAGTATGCGGCCCGCGGCCCACATGAACAAAGAATGTTTCCCTGGGGGGATAAGCTGGAGCCCGGCGGCAAGCATCGCTGCAATGTCTGGCAGGGCGATTTCCCTTCGAAAAATACCGCGGCTGATGGGTACGCATGGACCGCCCCCGCGCGCGCTTTCCGAAAATCGGAGTGGGGCTTCTACAACATGATCGGAAACGTGTGGGAATGGGTAGGCGACTGGTTCAGTCCAACCTGGCACGCCGATGCCACCCCCGAAACCCGGATCAATCCAGCAGGTCCACCCAGTGGGGAGACCCGTGTGATGAAAGGTGGTTCATTCCTCTGCCATGAAAGTTACTGCAATCGCTACCGTCTTGGTGCCCGTTCGACAAATACTCCGGACGCTGCGACGACCAACCTGGGCTTCCGTTGTGCGATGGATGTGACTTGAGGCAATCCCGGCTGATGGTGACGGCTGCAGGTGTTCTCGCGGGCCTGCGATCAGCTCTTTACAGACGCTCTCGGGCGTCGTATCTGCTCACTCCGCTGCTTTGCCATAGCTGCAGCTTTCCAGACCTCATCTAGTCCTGGCCACGGCCGTCTCGCACCTGGCTGCAAGGTCGAAGGTCCAGGATCCCAGATTTAATCCCCGATCACCGGCTAGCACCCCCGGGGGAGGGCGCGGCGGCGTTGCGGTATCTGATAGTCCCTGTACCTGTCCCTTTTTCCGTGCTCCTTGCCTTCCCCCATACGCCGCGGTTGAAAAACTGCCTGCGTTGCTATCGTGGCGTTAAAAACCGTCTCAAAGGCTTCGCCTGAGCGCACTTGAGTGCGGCCCCGCAGGGGTGAGCGACGTAGATAAACCGGTCATTTATAGGCCATACACTCCCTCATTTCGACGATTTTTTGTCCGGGCGCCACGCTAGCTTGCGCTAGCTGCCTTGCCAGCGACTTTCAGCAACCTGTTAGTCGAACATCTGTGACTTTTTCGTGCATCATTGAGACTTAATGATCCGAATTGGTGCAATTTTAATTTATTTTATGCTTGTTTTTCCTCTGCTGTTCGCCAGGTTGGTCGCTAAGTGTCTGATTTCTATCGTCTTGTGTAAATAAATATTATATATAACTCAATAGTGAAAAATTGGTACATAAATTTCATTTACATGGGTGTAGTGTGTTGATAGTCTCATTCGGGTGGCGGTTGTGGGTTGATCTCATTGCCGCACCACCCTCAGAGATAAAAATACTTACACGAGGAAAAACACCATGATCCGTCGCTTTAGCAATTCGCGAAACACAGGCCGCAGGCTTGGCAGTGCCTTGTTGCTGTCCGGTGCCATGAGCATCCTGGGCACCCAGGCGCTGGCCGCCGATCTGACGGTGGCATACTTCCCGGGCTGGCCGACCACCCATCAGCTGGGACAGGACAAAGGCTGGTTCGAGCAGGAACTCGGCATGGAGGTGGATTTTCGCGAGTTTGACACCGGTGCTGCGATGGCGGCGGCCATGCTGTCCGGCGATGTGCAGATCGCATACTCCATGGGTGTGATTCCCTTCACCATCGCGGTGACTCAGGGCGCACCGCTGGACCTGGTGGGCATTGCGGTCACCTATTCTGAAAACGACAACTGTGTCGTGCGTGATGGCAGTGGCGTTGACACGCCAGCAGACCTGGCCGGCAAGGTGGTTGGCGTGCCCTTTGGTACCGTCTCGCATTACAAGATGTTGAAAACCTTTGAGAAACTCGACGTTGACCTGTCCTCGGTACGGGTCGTCGACATGGCGCCGCCCGATGTCGCCGCCGCGATGACGCGAGGCGATGTGGATATGGGCTGTGGCTGGGAGCCGGCACTTTCGCGCATGCTGGAAAACGGCCGCCTGCTGGTGAGCGCCCAGGAGCAGGAATCCTGGGGCTTGAAGGTGTTCGATATCATTGCCGTGAACCGTGAGTATGCAGCGGAACACCCCGACAGAATTTCGGCCTTCCTCTCTGTGGTGGACAAGTCCACCGACTATGTTGCCGCCAATCCTGAGGAATCCCTGAGCACCATCAGCCGTCAGGCGGGCATTTCCGAAGATCAGACCCGCTCCATCATGGCCAAGTTCGGCTTCCCCAAGCGTGACGAGCAGCTCAGCGATGCCTGGATGGGCCGGGACGTTGAGACCTTTATCAAGGGTGTCGCCGATGTCATGCAGGCCAACGGCGAACTGCCCAAGGCGCTGGATGATTACGCTGCCTTTATCAAGCCCGAGTTTTACGCCAACAGCGCGGCGCGCTGATCTCCCAAGGCGGTTTGACATGCCCGGGAGGTATGGCGCTACGGCGCAACCCCGGGCAACCCATCAAGACTGAAAAGGAATGCCTCGTGAGTGAATTGCGCGTACAGGGCGTCACCATGACCTATGAGGGTGCGGACGGCCAGCCGGTCCGGGCGCTCGAAAATATCAATTTTTCCATGAACCAGGACGATATCGTCACGGTGCTGGGGCCCTCGGGCTGTGGCAAGAGCACGCTGCTCAATATTGTCGCCGGTTTTCTGAGTCCGACCGCCGGGCGGGTATTTGTGGATGAGCGGGAGATTACCGGCCCCGGTCCTGACCGCGGCATGGTGTTTCAGCACGGCGCGCTCTTCGAGTGGCTGACCGTGGGTGAAAACGTCAGTTTCGGGCCGCGCATGGCGGGCGTCGATGCCGCCACCCGGCTGGCTTCGGTGGATGAGCTGCTGCAACTGGTGGGGCTGGGCGGGTTTCGCGATACACCGATCTACAACCTGTCCGGTGGTATGCAGCAGCGCGTTGCGCTGGCGCGCTGCCTGGCCAATAACCCCGATGTGATCCTGATGGATGAACCGCTGGGCGCGCTCGATGCCCTGACGCGGGAGAAGATGCAGACGCTGGTCCTCAAGCTGTGGCAGGAAACCCGCAAGATGGTCTTTCTGATCACCCACAGTGTGGAAGAGGCCATTTTCCTGGGGTCGCGCCTGTTGGTGATGGCGCCGCGCCCGGGTCACGTGGTGAAGGAGTTCCAGCTGCCGTTCGCGGCGGCGGGCCTGTCGGCGGACCCGCGGGAGATCAAGTCAAGCCGGGAGTTTATCGCCGTGCGCGAGGAAGTCCTCGAGATGATCTGGTCGATGGAAGAACAGCATTAACTGGCGGGGATATAACCATGTCGCAAAGCAATGTTCGAAAAACACGTTCCTGGCTGCTGTTCTGGCGCGGTAACGACTCGGGGCTCGCCAAGTGCAAGACCGTCACCTTTGGTGATCCGGCGGCGGTAGAGGGCGGTGCCGCCTATGGCGTGCTGTCGGTGCTGACGGTGGGTATCGTCTGGCAGCTGGTGGCCATGGCGCAGATCGTGCCGCCCCTGTTCTGGCCAAGCCCGGGTGCCGTGTTCGACAAGTTCGTCCAGATCGCCACCGAAGGCTACAAGGGGTTCACCCTGTTTGAACACCTGGGGATCAGTCTGTACCGGGTTCTGGCCGGCTTTGGCCTGGGCTGCCTGTTCGGCATTCCGGTAGGGCTGGGCATGGGCCTGAATAAATTTATCAAGGGCTGGATGGACCCGCTGATCGAGTTTTACCGTCCGGTTCCACCGCTGGCCTATGTGCCGCTGGTGATTATCTGGATGGGCATCGGCGATGGCGGCAAGGTACTGCTGCTGTTCCTGGCGACCTTCTCAATCATTGTCATCAGTGCCCGGGCCGGGGTGGCCAGTGTGGCGATCCAGAAGATCCATGCAGCCTACTCGCTGGGCGCCAGCCGCTGGCAGGTGCTGCGTCATGTCATCCTGGTCAACGCGATGCCGGAAATTTTCACCGGTATGCGGGTGGCGATGGGTGTCTGCTGGGGCACCCTGGTGGCGGCGGAAATGGTCGCAGCCACCTCCGGTGTGGGCTGGATGGTACTGAACGCGAGCCGCTATCTGAATACCGACATTGTGCTGATGGGCGTGATTCTGATGGGTGTCGTGGGCTTTCTGATCGACATGTGCATGCGCAAGCTTGAACAGAAGCTGATTCCCTGGAAAGGCAAAGGACGGGGCTGAGTCCCGGGCAGAACAAACAACGCAGTTTCACCTGAATAGTGAAATGACGGAGAGAAGATCAAGATGACAACTCACTCAAAGGTATTGGTGATCGGCGGCGGTATTGCGGGCGTTAGCACGCTGTACCACCTGGCCAAACGCGGCTGTACGGACATAGCGCTGGTGGAAAGGACTGAGCTAACCGCCGGTTCAACCTGGCACGCCGCGGGGAACCTGCCTCACTTCAGCACCAGTATCAACGTGATGCGGTTGCAGCAGTACAGTATTGATCTGTATCAGCGCCTGGAAGCCGAAACCGGCCATGCGGTGGGGCATCATAAAACCGGCGCACTGCGCCTGGCCCATACGCAGGAACGTTTCGAAGAGTTCCAGCGCGTTGCAGGCATGGCCGATATCTGCGGCCTGGATTTCAAGCTGCTGAAACCCGAAGAGCTGCAAACCTACCACCCCTTCCTGGAAACGCACGACCTGGTCGGTGGACTCTGGGATCCGGACGATGGCCACATCGACCCGACCAGCGTCACCAATGCCATGGCCAAGGGTGCCCGGGAACTGGGTGCACGGATTCACCGCAACAGCCCGGTCAGCGCCATTAGCCGCGACGCTGCGGGTGTGTGGCAGGTCGAAACGCCCCAGGGCACCTTTACCGCTGATATCATCGTCAATGCTGCGGGCTTCCGCGCCAACGAAGTGGCGGCAATGATCGGCCACAAGCTGCCGATGGCCTCAATGGAGCATCAGTACCTGGTAACCGAAGGTGTGCAGGAAGTTACCGACTGTGGCCGCGAACTACCGATGGTGCGCGACCCCGATGTGTCCTACTACCTGCGCCAGGAGCGCGACGGCTTCATTCTTGGGCCCTACGAGCCGGGCGGCTTGCCCTGCTGGGTCGATGGTGTGCCGCCGGATTTCGGCCAGGAGCTGTTCGAGCCTTCGCTGGACCGTCTCGAGGACATCATCGCCACGGCCATGGAGCAGATTCCGCTGCTGGAAAAAGCCGGCGTGCAGACGGTCATCAATGGCCCTATTACCTACACCCCCGATGGCCATCCCCTGATTGGCCCGGTGGCGGGCATCGACAACTACTTTGTCTGCACCGGCTTCAACTTCGGTATCGTGCAGGGCGGTGGCGCCGGTCACTTCATGTCGCAGTGGATTCTGGACGGTCACCCCGAGATCGACCTGTGGGAACTCGACCCGCGTCGTTTTGGCGATTACGCCAACGCCCGCTACAGCGTGGCCAAGGCCTGTGAAGTTTACGCCCACGAATACGCCAATGGTTTCCCCTATGAGTACGAAAACCGCACGGCAGCCCGTCCGGCAAAAACGACACCGGCCTATACCCGTCTGAAAGAGAATGGCGCTGTATTCGGTGCCCGCTATGGCTGGGAGCGCGCCAACTGGTTTGCGCCTGAAGGCGTGGCTGGTGAGGATGTACTGGGCTATCGTCGCGGCAACTGGTTCGAGACCGTCGGTCAGGAGTGCCGCGCGGTGCGCGAAAACGTCGGTCTGCTGGACCTGTCGGCCTTCGCCAAGTTCGAAGTCTCGGGCCCGGGGGCTGAGGCTTACCTGGATCAGCTGTCGACCAACCGCCTGCCAGGGAAGGTCGGTGCCATCGCCCTGACCTATATGGTATCCAGCCGCGGCCGTATCCGTGCCGAGTTCACCATTACCCGCCTGGCAGAGGATCGCTTCTACCTGGTCAGCGCCGCCGGCGCCCACTCCCATGACTGGGACGAGCTGCGCCGCCGCCTGCCGGCCGATGGTTCTGTGAACCTGAACGATGTGACCGCCCGCTTCGGTACCCTGGTCATTGCCGGACCCCATGCGAGGGACGTGCTGGCCAAGCTGACGTCTGCGGATCTGGGCAACGAGGCCTTTCCCTGGCTCAACGCCCGTGATATCGAGGCGGCTGGTGCGCCCGTCAGGGCGCTGCGGGTGAACTACGTCGGCGAGCTGGGCTGGGAGCTGCACCATCCCATCGAGTACCAGCTGGGCCTGTACGATGCACTGATGGAAGCGGGCCAGGAATTCGGTATCCGCAACTTCGGTCTGCGCGCCATGGATTCGCTGCGCCTGGAAAAAGCCTACCCGATGTGGGGTCACGAGCTGACCTGTGAAAACACGCCCATCGAGGCAGGGCTGGAGTTCTTCGTCAAGACCGAGGGCCGCAGCTTCACGGGGCGTGATGCGCTGGCGGGCCAGCGTATTGAAGGAACCGGCGTGCGTCTGGCTTACCTGGAAATTGAGGCCCGGGATGCCGATGCCTTTACCTTCGAGCCCGTGCTGGCCGATGGCAAGGTGGTGGGGACGGTGAGTTCCGGTGCCTACGCCCATACGCTTGGCAAGAGCCTGGCCTTTGCCTATCTCAAGACGGCTCAGACGGTACCGGGCACCGAGCTTGAGGTGCTGATCCTGGGAGAGCGCTGTGCCGCGAAAGTCATAGACGCGCCGGCCTTTGATCCGAAAAACCGTCGCTCGCGCGGCTTCTACGAGGACTGATCCGCTCCAGGCCTGGCAGGTTGCCAGGCCTGGTCTTAGCCCCCCGGGGCTTGGGCTAAACAGTGTGCTCCTTAAGCTTTTCAGGAGACTGCCGGTGCCTGCCGGGCAGTCTGCGTAGTAATGGCTACCGCCCGCGATGCCTTGTCCCGGGCGGTTTTTTTTGGCTGCACAGCTCTGTCGCAGCAGCGTGCTCGAATTGCGAGCCTGTCCGTTTCACCCGGTTTCACACCGCGGTTCTCATCATTCACTTTCATGAAAATTAATATCAAAATTTCATTTGTGAATTTATTTTGTTGTGATAATCTCATTTAAAAGCTGGTGAACGGGAAGGCTTTCTTTCCTGAAGCGGTTTGCGGATTCGTTCTGACTGCTCCCGGGTCACGTCCTGTCACCAAAACGTGCAGTCAGTATCAGGTCGCCTCTCAGGGGCGCGGGTCATACAGAAAAAGAGAGTATCGATGAACAACTCATTTCCGACTCAAGCACAGGTGGTGATCGTAGGCGGTGGCGTAATCGGCTGCAGCCTGGCGTATCACCTGACCCAGCTGGGCATGCGCGATGTTGTGCTGCTGGAGCGCAAGACGCTGACCTGCGGCACCACCTGGCATGCGGCGGGCCTGGTGCCGACGCTGCGTGCGACTTACAACATGTCCATGCTGGCGAACTACAGTGCCAGCCTGTACGAACGCCTGGAGGCCGAAACGGGCCAGGCGACCGGTTTTGTACGCAACGGCTCCCTGACCATCGCCACCAACAAGGAACGTCTGGCCGAGATCAAGCGCGGCGCGTCCATGGCCAAGGTGGCGGGATTCCCCTGCAACGTGATCAACCCGGAGCAGGCCCGCGATCTGTGGCCGCTGCTGAATACCGAGGATGTCATCGGCGCCATTCACCTGCCGATGGACGGCATGACCAGCCCGGTGGATACCACCCAGGCGCTGGCCAAGGGTGCCCGCATGGGCGGTGCCCAGATCTTCGAAAACACCCAGGTGCTGGATATCAAGACCCGGGATGGCCGCGCTACCGGTGTGGTGACGGACAAGGGCGACATCGATGCCGAGTACGTGGTGAACTGCGCCGGCATGTGGGCGCGGGAATTTGGCCGCAAGGCCGGCGTCAATGTGCCCTTGCATGCCGCCGAGCACTATTACGTGGTGACCGAGAGCATGCCGGAGCTGAAGGCGGGCCTGCCGGTGCTGCGGGATATGGACGGATTCAACTACTACAAGCCGGACGCCGGCAAGCTGCTGATCGGCACCTTCGAGCCCGGCGCCAAGCCCTGGGGCATGGAAGGCATTCCGGACGGTTTCTGCTTCGATGAGCTGCCGCCGGACCTGGATCACCTGGAACCCTACCTCGAATCGGCCATGCACCGCCTGCCGATTCTGGAACGCACCGGCTTGCAGGTGTTCTTCAACGGCCCCGAGTCCTTTACCCCGGATGACCGCTACCACCTGGGTGAGGCGCCGGAGCTGAAAAACTACTTTGTCGCCGCCGGCTTCAACTCGGTGGGCATTCAGTCCGCCGGTGGCGCCGGCAAGATGCTGGCCGAGTGGATTCACAAGGGGCATGCGCCGCGGGATCTGTGGGATGTGGACATTCGCCGCAACATGCCGTTCCAGGGCACCCAGGCGTACCTGTACGAGCGCACCACCGAGTCGCTGGGGCTGCTGTACGAAACGCACTACCCGTTCAAGCAGTTCAAGACCGCCCGCGGCGTGCGCCGCTCGGTACTGCATGATCAGTTAAAGGCCCAGGGCGCCTGCTTTGGTGTCGAGAACGGCTGGGAGCGCGCCAACTGGTTTGCCATCGACGGCATGAAGCCGGAGTACGAGTATTCCTTCGGTCGCCAGAACTGGTTTGAATGCAATGCTCAGGAACACGCGGCCGTGCGTAACGATGTCGGCGTGATCGATCAGAGTTCGTTCTCCAAGTACCAGCTTGAGGGCAAGGATGCGCTGGCGTATCTCAACCGTATCTGCGCCAACAACGTGGATGTGCGCGTCGGCAGGATGGTCTACACCCAGTGGCTCAATGCGCGCGGTGGTATCGAGGCCGACGTGACGGTCAGCCGCCTGGCCGATGACAGGTTCCTGGTGGTATCCGGCGTTGCCTGTCAGAACCGTGACCTGGACTGGCTGCGTCGCAACAAGCCGGACAATGCCCAGTTGGTGATTACCGACATGACCTCGGCCTACGCCGTTGTCACCGTCATGGGACCGCGCTCGCGGGAAACTCTCAGCAAGCTGACCCAGGCGGATCTGTCCCACGAGGCTTTCCCGTTTGCGACTTCCCGCGAGATCGACATGCACTACGCCATGGTCAGGGCATCACGCATAACCTACGTCGGCGAGCTGGGCTGGGAACTCTATATCCCCACCGAATACGCACCCAGCGTATACGAGGCGGTGTTCGAGGCGGGCCAGGAGTTCGGCATTCGTCCCTATGGCTACCACACCATGAATTCGCTGCGTATGGAGAAGGGCTACCGCCACTGGGGCCACGACATCACCGATGAAGACACCCCGCTGGAGGCAGGCCTGGGCTTTGCGGTCAATTTTGACAAGGACGGCGGTTTTATCGGCAAGGAAGCCCTGCTGGCGCAGAAGGAAAAAGGCCTGCTGAGCAAGCGCTTCATTGCCTTCCTGTTCGAGGATGCCGAGCCTTTGTGCTACCACGAAGAACCGATTTTTGCCGACGGCAAGCTGGTGGGTCATACCACGGCGGGCATGTTCTGCCACACCCTGGGCGCCACGGTGGCCATGGGGTATGTGCACCACGATGCCGGCATCAACAAGGACTGGCTCGACAGTGTCAAATTCGAGATCGAAGTCGAGTGCGAGCGCTATGTCGTCAAGCCATCGCTGCGCCCCTTCTACGATCCGACTAACGAGCGCATCAAGTGCTGACAGGTCGACCGATTCAAGGCGTGACGCAGCAGCGTCGCGCACTTTACCGATCGCAATATTGATTGAACATTATAAGAGGTGACTCCATGAAGATTCTTGTGGGCGTTAAGCGCGTACTCGATCACAACGTCAAGGTGCGGGTGCGGGCAGACGGCTCGGCGGTGGACCTGGATAACGTCAAGATGGCTATCAACCCGTTTGACGAGATCGCCGTTGAAGCCGCAGTCAGACTGAGGGAAGCGGGTGCGGCGACTGAAGTTATCGCCGTGTCCATCGGCCCGGAAAAGGCCCAGGACACCCTGCGCCAGGCACTCGCCATGGGCGCTGACCGTGCCATCCTGGTACCGCACACCGAGGCTACCGAACCGCTGTCCGTGGCCAAAACCTTCAAGGCGCTGGCCGAGAAAGAGGGTGCAGGCCTGGTGATGCTGGGCAAGCAGGCCATCGATGATGACTGCAACCAGACCGGCCAGATGCTGGCGGCCCTGCTGGGCTGGCCGCAGGGCACCTTTGCCTCGGGCCTGGCGGCCTCGGGCGAGCAGATTGAAGTCACCCGTGAAGTGGACGGTGGCCTGGAAACCGTCGCACTGAACCTGCCGGCGGTCATCACCGCGGACCTGCGCCTGAACGAGCCACGCTTTGCCTCCCTGCCGGCCATCATGAAGGCCAAGAAAAAGCCGCTGGACAGCATCGATGCTGCATCGCTGGGGGTCGATCTGAGCCCACGGCTGGAGCTGGTGGGCGTGGTTGAACCGCCGGCACGGACGAATGGCAGTGTGCTGGTGGCCAGCGCCGCCGAGCTGGTGGAAAAACTCAAACAAGACGCAGCGATCGCTTAAGGAGACGTACCATGACCATTCTTGTCATCGCAGATCACGACAACAACAGCATCGCTTCGTCGACCTTTAACACCCTGGGCGCTGCAGCGCAGATCGGTGGCGACATCGACATCCTGGTTCTGGGGGGCAACTGCGCGGCAGTGACCCAGGCCGCTGCTGCCATCCCTGGTGTGCACCGGGTGCTGAGCGCCGACTGTGAACTGTTCGCCCAGCCCCTGGCTGAAGACATGGCACCGCTGGTGCAGCGCTGCGCCGAAGGCTACAGCCATGTGCTGGCCTCGAACTCGACCTTTGCCAAGAACCTGCTGCCCCGCGTCGCCGCGCTGCTGGATGTACCGCAGATCTCCGATATCAGTGCGGTGATCGATGCCAACACCTTCGAGCGCCCGATCTACGCCGGCAATGCCCTGGCCACCGTGCGCAGCCACGACGCCATCAAGGTCATCACCGTGCGCAGCACCAAGTTCGAGGCCGTGGCGGCCACCGGCGGCAGCGCCGAATGCCTGGCCATCGACGCGCCTGCCGCCCAGGCCCAGGCCCGTTTTGTCAGCCGCACCGAAGCCAAGTCCGCAGGGCCTGAACTGACCACGGCGCGCATCGTTATCTCCGGTGGCCGCGGCATGGGCAACGGCGAGAACTTTGCCCTGCTGGATACGGTCGCCGCCAAGCTCGGCGCGGCGGTGGGTGCGTCCCGCGCCGCGGTGGACGCGGGCTTTGTGCCCAACGACTACCAGGTCGGCCAGACCGGCAAGGTAGTGGCGCCGGATCTGTATATCGCCGTGGGTATTTCCGGTGCCATCCAGCACCTGGCCGGCATGAAGGATTCCAAGATGATCGTGGCGATCAACAAGGATCCGGACGCGCCCATCTTCCAGGTGGCCGACTACGGCATCGTTGGTGACCTGTTCGATATCATGCCCGCGCTCGACGCCGCGCTCTGAGACTCTGATTACCTTTAAACGCATAGGAACCGAGATGAAGAACAAACCTGCATACATTCTAAAAGTCTCTTGCCCCGGCAAGGTCGGCATCGTTGCTGCGGTGGGTAACTTCCTGGCCGATCGTGGCTGCTTTATCAAGGAGTTTCACCAGTTCGACGATCTGGAATCCGGCCGCTTTTTCTCCACCATCGAGTTCGTGTTTGAAGGCAACCAGCAGCCGAGTGTCGAGCAGCTCAAGGCCGCGTTTGAAGTCACGGCGCTGCGCTTTGACATGGAGTGGGAAATCCACGACGCCAACCAGCCGGCCCGGGTGCTGATCATGGTGTCCAAGTACGACCACTGCCTGCGTGACCTGCTGTACCGCCGCGCCACCGGCGAGCTCAACATCGAGATATCCGCCATCGTCTCCAACCACGAAGACCTGCGCTACCTGGCCGAGCGCGAAGGGCTGGATTACATCCACCTGCCGGTGACCAAGGAAACCAAGCCGGAGCAGGAAGCCAAGCTGCTCGAGATCGTCGAGCAGACCGGCACCGAACTGGTGGTACTGGCGCGCTACATGCAGGTGCTGTCCGACACCCTGTGCCAGCAGCTGGCCGGGCGTTGCATCAACATCCACCACTCCTTCCTGCCAGGCTTCAAGGGTGCCAAGCCCTACTACCAGGCGTACGAGCGCGGCGTGAAACTGATCGGTGCCACCGCCCATTACGTCACCGGTGACCTGGACGAAGGTCCGATCATCGAGCAGATGGTGGAGCGGGTTGACCATGCCCAGGATCCGCAGCACCTGACCCAGGTGGGGCGCGATACCGAAGCCCAGACCCTGGCCCGTGCGGTTAAATACCACGTGCGTCACCGTGTCTTCCAGAACGGCCTTCGCACCGTCGTTTTCTGATCAAAGGGGTACAGCCAGATGAATGAAGCTGCTGAAGATCAACGGCGACACCGCGACTATGCGGCGCGCATTGACGGCAAGGCTTTTGCCGAAGCCCTGCGTGCCGAGGTGGCACAGGGGGCCGCCCGCTTCCAGACCCAGGCCGGGCGCCAGCCGGGCCTCGCCGTGGTACTGGTCGGCGATGATCCGGCCAGCCAGGTGTATGTGAAAACCAAGATGCGCCAGGCCGCCGAGGCCGGCATCGCCTCCTTTCCGCACCTGCTGCCGGACAGCACCTCCCAGGCCGAGCTGCTGCAGCTGATCAGCACGCTTAACAGCGATGATCAGGTGGACGGCATCCTGGTGCAGCTGCCGCTGCCGGCACAGATCGAGGAAACCGCCGTGATCGAGGCCATCGATCCGGCCAAGGACGTGGACGGTTTTCACCCGATCAATGTCGGGCGCCTCAGTACCGGCCAGCCGGCGCTGGTGCCCTGCACACCGCTGGGCTGCCTGCTGTTGCTGCAGGACCGCCTGGGGGACCTGTCCGGCAAGAAGGCCGTGGTGGTGGGGCGCTCCAATATCGTCGGCAAGCCGATGGGGCAGCTGCTGCTGAACGCCCATTGCACCGTGACCACGGTGCACTCCCGCAGCCAAAACCTGGCGGCGGAATGTCGCAGCGCCGACATCCTGGTGGTGGCGGTGGGCCGGCCGGAGATGGTGGATGCCAGCTACATCAAGCCCGGCGCAATCGTGCTGGATGTGGGCATCAACCGCATCGAGATGGCCGAGGGCAAGTCCCGCCTCACGGGGGATGTCGACTTTGTGGCGGCGTCCAGCGTGGCGGGAGCGGTCACACCGGTACCGGGGGGCATCGGTCCGATGACCGTGGCCTGCCTGTTGCGCAACACGCTCAGTGCCGCACAGGCGCGCACCGCACAATAAAGGTTAGAAGGGGAGATCATTACCGTGAGTGAGAGCGCACGTACTGCCGAACGCGAATCCATGGAGTTCGACGTTGTTATCGTCGGCGCCGGTCCCGCCGGCCTGTCGGCCGCCTGCCGACTGATGCAGCAGGCGAAAGACGCCGGGCAGGACATCACCGTCTGCGTGGTGGAGAAGGGGGCCGAAGTCGGTGCCCATATCCTGTCCGGTGCCGTGATCGAGCCACGGGCACTGAACGAGCTGTTCCCCGACTGGGCGGCGCAGGGTGCGCCGCTGAAAACCGCGGTGACCGAGGACCAGATCTACCTGCTCAAGGATGCGCAGGGTGCGCGCCGCATCCCCAATGCACTGGCGCCCAAGACCATGCACAACCACGGCAACTACGTGGCGAGCCTGGGTAACCTGTGCCGCTGGCTGGGTGAGCAGGCCGAGGCGCTGGGAGTGGAAATCTTCCCGGGCTTTGCCGCCAGTGAAGTGCTCTATCATGAGGACGGTCCACTCGCCGGCAGTGTGAAAGGCATCGCCACCGGCGACATGGGGGTCGGCCGCGATGGCCAGCCCAAGGACAGCTACATGGCGGGCATGGAACTGCACTCCAAGTACACCCTCTTCACCGAAGGCTGCCGCGGCCACCTGGGCAAGCAGCTGATCGAACAGTTTGCACTGGACAAGGACGCCGATCCGCAGCATTACGGCATTGGCATCAAGGAGTTGTGGGATATCGACCCCGCCAAACACCAGCCGGGTCTGGTGGTGCATGGCGCGGGCTGGCCGCTGTGCGGCAAGGATCACGCCGATACCAACGGCGGTTTCTTCCTCTACCACGCTGAAAACAACCAGGTGGTGGTGGGGTTGATCATCGACCTGAACTACTCAAACCCCTGGCTGAGCCCGTTCGACGAGTTCCAGCGCATGAAGCAGCACCCGCTGTTTGCGCAGTACCTCGAGGGTGGCAAACGGGTGTCCTACGGCGCCCGCGCCATCGCCAAGGGGGGCTTCAACTCTCTGCCCAAAATGACCATGCCCGGTGCCCTGCTGCTCGGCTGTGATGCCGGTACCCTGAACTTCTCCAAGATCAAGGGCACCCACACGGCGATGAAGTCTGGCATGCTGGCGGCCGAAACGGTGTTCGAGGCTATCGCGGCGGGCGATGAAGGCGGCCAGGAACTGGCGTCTTTCACCGAGAAGTTCCAGGCCTCCTGGCTCTACGATGACCTGTTCCGCAGCCGCAACTTTGGCCCGGCGATGCACAAGTTCGGCACCTTTCTGGGCGGGGCCTTCAATGTCATCGACCAGAACCTGTTTGGTGGCAGGATGCCGGTCACGCTGCACGACACCCGTGCCGACTACGCCCAGCTGAAACCGGCGGCGCAGTGCCCGCGGATCGAGTATCCCAAGCCCGATGGCAAGCTGAGCTTTGACAAGCTGTCGTCGGTGTTCCTGTCCAGCACCAACCACGAAGAGGATCAGCCGAGCCACCTGCAGCTGGCGGATGCCGGCATCCCGATCGGAACGAACCTGCCCACCTGGGCGGAACCGGCGCAGCGTTTTTGCCCGGCCGGCGTCTACGAAGTTGTGGATGAGCCCAGTGGCCCACGCTTTCAGATCAATGCGCAGAACTGCGTGCACTGCAAAACCTGTGACATCAAGGATCCGTCACAGAATATCACCTGGGTGGTTCCGGAAGGGGGCGGCGGCCCGGCATATCCGAACATGTGAGCAAGGGGCAAGGGGCAAGGGGCAAGGGACAAGGGACAAGGGGCAGTCAGTGGCTCATCTGGACTCTAGCGTGAATATCCGAACAACGTTTTGGCTCCACGGCATGGCCTCGCATCGGGAGGTCATGCCGTTTTTTTCACGCCACAGGCCAGTACGAGCGGCTGTTAAACGAAATCAGTAACAGGAAAAACGATGAAAGTTGAGACGACAGTATCCCGCATGATATCCCTGGCCGCCGGCGTTCTGTACCTGAGCCTGGCCGTAACCCAGGCGAATGCCAAGGAGTTCAAGATTGCGGTGGGTGACAGCAGCGGCAGCCCGCAGGAAGCGCTGGGCTTGCACTTCGCCCAGGAACTGAAAGAACGCACCCAGGGCAAGCACAGCGTGCGCCTGTTCCTGAATGGTCAGTTGGGCAGCGAGCAGGATACGGTGAACGATGCGGCGCTGGGTACCCTGGATTTTTCCCTGCTGGCGATCAACAACATTACGCCGTTCTCGCCCTCGGTCGGTATTCTGACGTTGCCCTACATGATGCAGAGCCTGGACGAGGCTGTCGAGCTGACTCAGGGCCCCATCGGCCAGGAGCTGATAGACAATACCGTGCGCGATGCCGGTGTACGCATCGTTGGCTGGACCTACTCAGGCTTTCGGGTGCTAAGCAACTCGAAGAAGCCGGTTGAGACCCTCGACGACCTGAAAGGGTTGCTGGTGCGGGTACCGAAAAATGCCATCATGATCGACACCTACAAGGCCTGGGGCATTAACCCGACGCCCATGGCCTGGTCGGAAACCTTCGCCGCGCTGCAGCAGAAGGTGGTCGACGGCCAGGACAATCCCTACATGACGATTCACTCGATGAATTTTCACGAGGTGCAGCAATACATCACCAACCTGCGTTACCTGTTCTCCATCGAGCCGCTGATTGTCAGCGAGTCGGTATTCCAGGATCAGGATGACGCCACGCAGCAGGCCATTCTGGAAGCCGGCAAGGCGGCGACCGAGTTCAGCGCGGGCTTCCTGGTTGAGTCCGAAGACCGCATCAAGCAGGGCCTGCTTGCCAAGGGCATGCAAATATCGGAACCGGCCGATGGTGAAAAGGCCTGGATCGAAAAAGCGACCCAGGACGTTTGGCCCAGTTACTACGACAGCATCGGCGGCAAGGACAAGGTCAATGCCGCCCTGCGCGCCCTGGGCCGGGACGAAATCTAGCCAGTTCCCGCAAACGCAAAAAGCCCCGCCGGGTTGAACCTGGCGGGGCTTTTTTGTGTTTTGGCAAAGGCTGATGATTCAGGCGGCACAGGGCAGCTTGGCCCATCCTGTTCCGCCCTCGGGCTGTTCACGAATCAGTCCTTCACCTGCGCCTTTCCCTTTCGCCTTTCACCTGGCAGCTCAGGCCGCCACGGTGCCGTGCGGATCGATAACGTACTTCTTGGCCGCACCGCCGTCGAACTCGGCGTAGCCGTTGGGCGCCTGGTCCAGGCTGATCACTTCCACGTTAACCGCGTCGGCAATCTTCACCTTGTTAAACAGGATGGCCTGCATCAGCGGGCGGTGGTACTTCATCACCGGGCACTGGCCGGTGTGGAAACTGTGGGACTTGGCCCAGCCCAGACCAAAGCGCATGCTCAGGGCGCCCTGCTTGGCGGCATCATCCACGGCACCGGGATCTTCGGTGACGTACAGGCCCGGGATGCCGATCTGGCCGCCGGCGCGGGTCAAGCTCATGGCGGAGTTCAGTACAGTCGCAGGTGCTTCCTTGCCGTGGTTGCAGCCACAGGCGTGGGCTTCGAAACCGACGCAGTCAACGAAGGCATCGACTTCACGCTCGCCGAGGATGGCTTCGATCTTGTCGGCCATGTCGCCTTCCTGGGTCAGGTCGATGGTTTCGCAGCCAAAGCTGCGCGCCTGGGCCAGGCGATCTTCCACCATGTCGCCAACGATGACGCAGGCGGCACCCAGCAGGTGAGCGGATACCGCCGCTGCCAGACCGACGGGGCCGGCGCCAGCGATGTACACGGTGGAACCCGGGCCAACGCCCGCGGTCACGCAGCCGTGGAAGCCGGTGGGGAAGATGTCGGACAGCAGCGTCAGGTCACGGATTTTCTCCATCGCCTGGTCCGCATCCGGGAATTTCAGCAGGTTGAAGTCGGCATAGGGCACCATGACGTATTCGGCCTGGCCACCGACCCAGCCACCCATGTCGACGTAGCCGTAGGCGGCGCCGGGGCGAGCCGGGTTTACATTCAGGCAGATGCCGGTCTTGCCTTCCTTGCAGCTGCGGCAGCGGCCACAGGCAATGTTGAAGGGCACGGAAACCAGGTCGCCCTGCTGGATGAATTCGACGTCGCGGCCGCATTCAACCACGATGCCGGTGATTTCGTGGCCCAGCACCAGGCCTTCTTCGGCGGTGGTGCGTCCGCGCACCATGTGCTGGTCGCTACCGCAGATGTTGGTGGTTACGACCTTGAGGATAACGCCGTGGTCGCACTTGCGGTTGCCAATGGCAAGTTCGGGATAGGCGATGGATTCGACGGCGACTTTGCCGGCGCCTTTATAAACGACACCGCGGTTTGCGCTGCTCATTGACAACACTCCTTCTGATTTTTATGTCTATAGCGGGTGTGGACGGGCGTGCTGCACAGCGTTGCGGTCGCCGGCAACGGCTGCCTGAATCCACTGTACTACCCTAGTGCTTCACGCGTGCGGCCAGGTGTCTGTATGAGTCGCCGGCATGCCTAATTGAGACATGCCGGCGCAATAGTGTGTTGGGCTGCGTGTTGGAAGCTAGATAGATGTCGCAGCCTGACAAGCGGGCGCAGGCCGAAGGGCTGATAATCCGTGCATTGTGAACAGGGCTGTCAGTATCGCCTGGCGTGTCGTACCACGGCTGCGGGCCTGATGCGTACCAGACCCTGCTTCACCTCAACAATAACGACAGCTTTGCCGGAGGCATCATGGGTATCAGCGTATTTGATTTGTTCAAGATTGGAGTCGGTCCTTCTAGCTCCCATACGGTTGGGCCCATGAGCGCGGCGGCCGAGTTTGCCGCCCATCTCGAAGGCATGGCGCTGATTCCCGACGTATCCGGCCTGAAGGTTGAACTGTTCGGTTCGCTCAGCGCCACGGGCATCGGTCATGGCACGGACAAGGCAGTTATCCTGGGGCTGATGGGTCAGCGTCCGGCCACGATCGATCCCGATATCATCGATCCCGCCGTCGAGGCGCTGAAAGCCAGCGGCGAGCTGTTGCTGATGGGCAAGCGCGCGGTGGCCTTTGACTGGGCGCGCGACATGCAGTTGCTCGAAGAGTGTCTGCCCTACCACCCCAACGCCATGCGCCTGAGCGCCTATGCCGGCGACGAACTGCTGTTCAGCAACACCTACTACTCGGTGGGCGGCGGTTTCGTGATCGACGAGAAGGAAGCCCAGGCCGGTGCGCCCCTGGTGCACCAGGTCAGCCTGCCCTACGAGTTCAACAACGCCGTTGAACTGCTGCGCCTGTGCAAGACCCATGGTCTGCGCATCAGCGAGCTGATGATGGAAAACGAAAAGGTCTGGCGCCCGGAAGCAGAGACCCGCGCCGGACTGCAGCAGATCTGGCAGGCCATGCAGGACTGTGTCGCCAAGGGGCTGGATCAGGAAGGCATTCTGCCAGGTGGGCTCAAGGTGCGTCGCCGTGCCCACGGTCTGCATCGTTCGCTGAAAGAAGCCGCGGCGCCGAACGTGATCAGTTCGACCCTGAGCGCCATGGACTGGGTCAACCTCTATGCGCTGGCGGTGAACGAGGAAAATGCCGCCGGCGGGCGCATGGTGACGGCGCCCACCAATGGCGCGGCGGGCATTATTCCGGCGGTGCTGATGTACTACATGCGCTTCAAGGACCAGGCCACCGAAGAGGACGTGGTGGATTTCCTGCTGGCTGCCGCCGCCGTCGGTACCCTGTGCAAGAAGAACGCGTCTATCTCCGGCGCCGAAGTGGGCTGCCAGGGTGAAGTGGGCTCTGCCTGCGCCATGGCGGCTGCCGGTCTGACCGAAGTCATGGGCGGCACGCCGGAGCAGGTGGAAAATGCCGCCGAGATCGGCCTGGAGCACAACCTGGGTCTGACCTGCGACCCTGTGGGCGGCCTGGTGCAGGTGCCCTGTATCGAACGCAACGCCATTGCGGCGATGAAGGCGATCAATGCCACCCAGATGGCCCTGCGCGGCGATGGCGAGCACTTCATCTCGCTGGACAAGGTGATCCGCACCATGCTGGAAACCGGTCGTGACATGCAGGACAAGTACAAGGAAACGTCCCGCGGCGGCCTGGCCGTGAACGCTATCGAGTGTTGAGTCGGTAAGCAGGAGCAAGGGGCAAGGGCAAGGAGCAAGGGCAAGGAGCAAGGGCAAGGTAAAAGGGGAAAGGGGCAAGATTTGCTGTCAGCCGTAAGCCGTAAGCTGACAGCTTATAGCTTATAGCTTATAGCTTATAGCTTATAGCTTATAGCTTATAGCTGGCAGCTTTTGCGCCAGTCCGGGTTCTCGAAGGATTCAACGAGATAGTCGATACAATGGCGGACCTTGGGTGATAGGTGCCGGCTGCGTGGGTACACCGCCCAGACGGCGGTGTCCTGGCACTGGAAGGCATCCAGTACGCTGACCAGGGCGCCGCTGTTCAGGTGTGGTTCCACAATGTAGTCGGGCAGGCAGGCGAGCCCCAGGCCCTGCAGTGCGGCCTGCAGCAAGAGTACGCCGGAGTTGGCGTGCCAGTTTCCCTTGGCGCGGATTTCCTTGCGCTGTCCATCGACACAGAAACTCCAGTTCGTGGTCGAGCCACGCAGGCAGTTGTGCTGTGCCAGTTCCGCCAGGCTCTGTGGCGTGCCCCTGGATGCCAGGTAATCCGCCGTGGCGACGACGTATTCGCGGCGCCCGCTGAGGCGGCGGGCCACCAGGTTGGAATCCTTCAGTGCCCCCAGGCGAATGGCCAGGTCATAACCCTCGTTCACCAGGTCCACTGAGCGGTTGGTGAGATTCAGGTCCAGGCTCAGGCGCGGTTGCTGTTGCATGAAGCCGGTCAGCATGGGGCCGATGTAGCGCTCGCCAAAGGTGGAGCCGCAGCTGACACGCAGCAGGCCGTGGGGTTCGTTGCTGAAGCTGGTGATCTGTTGCTCGGCTTCGCTGAATCCGTCGGCCAGGGTCTGGCTCTGCTCGAAAAACCACTGGCCCGATTCTGTCAGGGTGACCCGCCGGGTGGTGCGTACCAGTAACTGGGTATTGAGACGCTGCTCCAGGTGGCTCAGCAGGCGGCTGATATGGGAGCTGGAGACGCGCAGTTTGGTGGCTGCGGCCGACAGGCTTCCCAGGCGAGCCACCTCTATAAAGGCTTCGATACTTTCCCAGTGGTGCATGGAGGTCTGCCTTTGCTCTATTGCGGTGCGTTGTCGACGGAAATCGGCTGAAACTGCTCGGCTGTCAGCGTTTTTTTGCGGGCGCCGATTCTCATTCAAACTGCTAAAAAATAACAGGTTTTTGTTTGTCTTGCTCAGTAGCAAGAATGATTTGCAGTATAGATGAGTTTGATGGCTTCCCATTGCCTGAAAAACGACTAAAGTCAGCGCTTCTGCGGTTCCGCCGCGGGAGCCGGTCGGCGCCTGAGCCCCGTCGACTGTACGCTGCGCAATTCCGAGCCCGGTGCGCGGTCATAAAACATGCACAACCTGCACGGCAATGCCTCCCCCGGCGTTCTTTGCCCTGCGGCGGTGATTATAAGAAAAACAGGCATAGCAATTGCTAGCCGTGATTCGGTAGCCGACGTTTCCGAGCGTGCTGCTGAAGGAGCCAATGATGAACGATTCTATCCCGGGTGCCCGCACCGTCGCCGAACCTAAAAGCCGCAATATCGGTTTCCTGCTGCTGAAAAACTTTACGATGATTTCGCTGGCATCCGCGATCGAGCCGCTGCGCATGGCCAATCAGCTCAGTGGCAAGGAGCTGTACAACTGGTACACCCTGACCGAAGACGGTGGGCCGGTGCGTGCCAGTGACGGCATTCAGATTACCCCGGACGGTGCCATGACCGATCCGTTTGACCTGGACACCATCGTCGTGGCCGGTGGCGTCAATATTACCCGCAGCTACAGCAAGCGCGAGCTGTCCTGGCTGCAGTCCATGGGGCGCAAGGGTCGCAAGCTCGGCGGTATCTGCACCGGTGCCTATGCGCTGGCGGAAGCCGGGTTGATGAATGGCTATGAGTGCAGTGCCCACTGGGAGTGCATCGCCTCGCTGCAGGAGGCCTTCCCCAAGGTGAACTGCACCAACCGGCTGTTTTCCGTTGACCGTGATCGCCTCACTGGCAGTGGTGGCACCGTGCCGCTGGACATGATGCTCAACATGATCAAGCAGGAGCATGGCTACCAGCTGTCGGCCGCCATCTCGGAAATGTTTATTTGCGACCGCATCCGTAACGAAACCGATCATCAGCGCATTCCGCTACGCCATGTGCTGGGCACTACCCAGCCCAAGCTGGTGGAAGTGGTGTCCCTGATGGAGGCCAACCTGGAGGAGGCCATCGAGCTGGATCAGCTGGCCAGCTATGTCGGCCTGTCGCGGCGCCAGCTGGAGCGGCTGTTCCAGAAATACCTGCAGTGTTCGCCCTCGCGCTACTACCTCAAGCTGCGCCTGACCAAGGCCCGCCAGCTGCTCAAGCAGACATCGATGTCGATTATCGAGGTGGCTTCGGCCTGCGGCTTTGTCTCCACGCCGCATTTCAGCAAGTGCTACCGCGAGCATATCGGCATACCGCCGCGTGAAGAACGCATGGGCATGCGTGTGGCCCGCAGCGCCGAGGTACTGATGGATCCGATGTCCCGCACCCTGGGCACGGTGTTCGGTGGTCTGGGTGATGTGGTGTCATCCACCGCCCTGACCGCCCTGACCGAAGCCCAGTCCGAACCCAGCTACGGTTCTGTGACGCTGCAATAAGGTTCAAGGTAAAAAGGGGCAAGGGGCAAGGGGCAAGGTAAAGGGGGCAAGGTGCAAGCGCAAGCGCGCTGCTGCCATGCCCGGCGATTTTGGCCATTGAACTTTTATCCACAGGTGTTACACCCGACCCCGGCCCTGTGCCGGGGTTTTGCTGTCCGGGGGCTGAGCTACCAGGCCTTATTTGCCTGGCTAGCTCGGGCCTGAGCCCTGCATGCTGATTTCACCTTTCACCTTTCACCTTTCACCTTTCACCTTTCACCTTTCACCTTTCCCCTTCCACCTCAGCCATGACGTTTTCGGAACAGTTCCGGGCGCATCCTGAATGCCGTTCACGGTACTGTTGAGTGCTGCAAAGCGCGCTAATACGGGGGCTTTGCGCTGCCAGGCGGGTTTGGCGTGTTTAGCAACAGGCGTGTCGTTTTCAATGCCTATGGTCAAGCGGCGAAGGGCTAGACTGGCTCCATTGCTGCTATCCGTTGTCGCCGCCATTGCGTGGTGCCCGCAACGGCTGGCACAACGAACTCCTGCGGCGCGGCCTGCGGGCATCTGAATTTTGGGGGAACCGATGAACGCAGCAGAACTGCACAAGGATTCGATCGTAATCGACGGTCTGATTATCGCCAAGTGGAACCGTGAACTGTTCGAGGACATGAAGAAGGGCGGCCTCACGGCGGCCAACTGCACCGTGTCCATCTGGGAAGGCTTCCAGAATACGGTCAACAATATCGTCGAGATGAACCAGCTGATCACCGAAAACAGTGACCTGCTGCGTCCGGTTCACAGCACCCGCGATATCCTGCGCGCCAAGGAAGAAGGCAAGACCGGTATTATCTACGGCTTCCAGAACGCCCACGCCTACGAAGACAAGATCGGCTACGTTGAAGTGTTCAAGAAGCTCGGCGTTGGCATTGTGCAGATGTGCTACAACACCCAGAACCTGGTTGGTACCGGCTGCTACGAGCGTGACGGTGGCCTGTCCGGCTTCGGGCGCGAAATCGTCGCCGAAATGAACCGCGTTGGCGTCATGTGCGACCTGTCCCATGTCGGCAGCAAGACCTCCGAAGAAGTGATCCTGGAATCCAAGAAGCCGGTGTGCTACTCCCACTGCCTGCCGTCGGGCCTGAAGGACCACCCGCGCAACAAGTCCGATGAAGAGCTGAAGTTCATCGCCGATCACGGCGGCTTTATCGGTGTGACCATGTTCGCGCCCTTCCTCAAGAACGGTATCGATTCCACCATCGACGATTACGCCGAAGCCATCGAGTACGTCGTGAACATTGCCGGTATCGACCAGGTCGGCATCGGCACCGACTTCACCCAGGGTCATGACCAGGCATTCTTTGAAATGCTGACACACGACAAGGGCTATGCCCGTCGTCTGACTCGCTTTGGCAAGATCATCAACCCCGCTGGCATCCGCACCGTGGGCGAGTTCGGCAACCTGACCGAAACCCTGCTGCGTCGCGGCTTCGATGAAGCTTCCGTGCGCAAGATCATGGGTGAAAACTGGGTGCGCGTCCTGGGTGATGTCTGGGGCGAATAAGAAAGCTGTAAGTGAAAAGCAGCCGTCAGCTTGAAGCTTACAGCTTACAGCTTACAGCTCAGTTCAAATTTTCGGTGGAACCGCGTCGCGGGTTCCACTCTACGTGATAAAGAATTCAGTTGGAGATCTAAAAGATGGGTGTACATGCACCGGAAATGCCGATCCAGGTTGATGATGAAACCGGCGTTTGGGTAACAGACGCGCTGCCAATGCTGTACGTGCCGCGCCACTTTTTCGTCAATAACCACATGGGTATTGAAGAGGAAATCGGGGCCGAGCGCTACGCCGACATCCTCTACAAGGCCGGCTACAAGTCCGCCTATTACTGGTGCGAAAAGGAAGCCGAGGCCCACGGTCTGTCTGGCGCTGCAGTGTTCGAACATTACATGAAACGCCTGTCTCAGCGCGGCTGGGGCTTTTTTATCACCGAAGAGCTGGACCTGGAAAAGGGCACTGCCCGCGTACGCCTGGAAAACTCCGCCTTCGTTTACCAGTACGGCAAGGTGAACCGCAAGGTCGATTACATGTTTACCGGCTGGTTTGCCGGCGCCATGGATCAGATCGCGCAGAGCCTGGGCTATCCGGTACGCACGGTTGCGGTTCAGACCCAGTGTGCGGCAGAAGAGGGCTGTGACTACGGCATCTTCGAAGTGAGCCCGCTTTAAGACAGCAAAAAGCCGGTGTTCGGCGCCGGTTCCATTGTCACAGCGCTGCTGTGAGCCAGATTCAAAGATAATGCCGCAGCTTCTGGCTGCGGACATCCATAAGAGTGACGGGGTGTCGCCATGTCCCAGTACGATGTGCTGTTCCAGCCGCTGAAGATCAATCAGCTGACCATTCGCAACCGTGTGGTCAGTACCGCCCACGCCGAGGTTTATGCCACCGATGGCGGTATGACCACCGATCGCTACGTGAAGTATTACGAAGAAAAAGCCAAGGGTGGCTGTGGTCTTTGCATCTGCGGCGGTTCCAGCGTCGTCTCCATCGATAGCCCGCAAAGCTGGTGGAGCTCGGTCAACCTGTCGACCGATCGCATCATCCCGCACTTCCAGAACCTGGCCGATGCCGTGCACAAGCACGGCGGCAAGATCATGATCCAGATCACCCACATGGGGCGCCGTTCGCGCTGGGACGGTGAAAACTGGGTTAACCTGATGTCGCCCTCCGGCATCCGTGAGCCGGTGCACCGCGCCACCTGCAAGACAATGGAAGAGGAAGAAATCTGGCGTGTCATCGGCGACTTCGCCAAGGCCGCCGTACGTGCCAAGGAAGGTGGCCTGGACGGCGTGGAACTGTCCGCCGTACACCAGCACATGATCGACCAGTTCTGGTCGCCGCGCGTCAACAAGCGCACCGACGACTGGGGCGGCACCTTTGAAAAGCGCATGCGTTTCGGCCTGGAAGTATTGAAAGCCGTGCGCGAAGCCGTGGGTGCGGACTTCGCTGTGGGCATGCGTATCACCGGTGACGAGTTCCATCCCGATGGCCTGAACCACGAAGACATGAAGCAGATTGCCGCCTACTACGATGCGACCGGCATGGTGGATTACTTCGGCGTTATCGGTTCCGGCTGTGATACCCACAACACCCTGGCCAACGTTATCCCCAACATGAGCTACCCGCCGGAGCCCTTCCTGCACCTGGCGGCGGGCATCAAGGAAGTGGTCAAGGTTCCGGTCATTCATGCCCAGAACATCAAGGACCCGAACCAGGCCAAGCGCATCCTGGAAGCCGGCTACGTCGACTTCGTCGGCATGACCCGGGCGCACATCGCCGACCCGCACATCATTGCCAAGATCAAGGCCAACCAGGTGGATCAGATCCGCCAGTGCGTCGGTGCCAACTACTGCATCGACCGCCAGTACATGGGCCTGGACGTGCTGTGCATCCAGAACGCCGCGACTTCACGCGAATACACCGGCATGCCGCACATCATCGAGAAAACCACCGGCACCAAGCGCAAGGTGGTTGTGGTTGGTGGTGGTCCCGGTGGCCTGGAAGCGGCCCGCGTGGCGGCCGAGCGTGGCCATGCCGTGACCCTGATCGAGCGTTCGGAAGAACTGGGCGGCCAGGTCAGCATTGCTGCCAAGGCGCCGCAGCGTGACCAGATGGCCGGCATCACGCGCTGGCTGGCGATGGAACTGGATCGCCTGGGTGTGGACGTGCGTCTGGGCACCGCAGCCAATGCCGACATGATCCGGGACCTGAAAGGCGATGTGGTGATTCTGGCCACCGGCGGTCGTCCGTTCATGGAGCAGAACCCGCACTGGGGCGCGGCCGAAGGCCTGTCGGTATCGAGCTGGGATATTCTCAATGGCACCGTGGAGCCCGGCAAGAACGTGCTGATCTACGACACCATCTGCGAGTTCTCCGGCATGTCGGCGGCCGATTACCTGAGCTCCAAGGGCTCGCTGGTCGAGCTGGTGACCGATGATATCAAGCCGGGCGTGGGTATCGGTGGTACCACCTTCCCGACCTACTACCGCAGTCTGTACGAGAAGGAAGTCATCATGACCTCCGACATGCTGCTGGAGAAGGTCTACCGCGAAGGCGACAAGCTGGTGGCGGTACTGGAAAACGAGTACACCGGCGCCCAGGAAGAGCGCGTGGTGGACCAGGTGGTGATCGAGAACGGCACCCGCCCGAACGAAGAGCTCTACTATGAGCTCAAGGGCGAGTCGCGCAACAAGGGTCAGATCGACAACGAGACCCTGTTCGCCGGCCAGGCGCAGCCGGTGCTGTCCGAATCCGGTGACGGCATGATCCTGTGGCGTCTGGGGGATTGCGTATCGCAGCGCAACGTCCACGCCGCCATCTACGACGCCCTGCGTCTGTGCAAAGACCTTTAAGGCCCTGCGGCCGGGCATCGCGCCCGGCCAGGTGATTTTAAAGCCCCTAATCCTGCGACAGGCCTGGCCTGTCGCTCCCTGTTTTGGTGAGGGTGACGCATGATCCTCGACTGGTTACTCCCTGTTCTGATTTCGGCGGCACTGGTGCTGGCCCTGGCCGGTGCCCTCAAGCGCGCCAGCCTGTGGCGTGCCGGCCAGCCCGATTCGGTCAATCTTATCGCGGGCCTGATGGCCATGCCGCGTCGCTACCTGGTGGATCTGCACCATGTGGTCGAGCGCGACAAATACATGTCAAACACCCACGTGGCCACGGCGGGCGGCTTTGTGCTGTCCATGCTGCTGATCATCCTGGTGCACCTGTTCGGCCTTGAAAGCCGCTGGCTGGCCTGGGCGCTGCTGGCATCCTCGGTGCTGATGTTTACCGGCGCGGTCTTTGTCTTCCGCCGCCGCCTGAACCCGCCAGCGCGCCTGTCCAAGGGGCCCTGGATGCGCCTGCCCAAGAGCCTGCTGATGTTCTCGGTCAGCTTCTTTATCCTCACGCTGCCAGCGGCGGGCATCCTGCCCGACGCCTTCGGCGGCTGGGTACTGGCGCTGATTCTGCTGATCGGCGTGGCCTGGGGCCTGAGCGAACTGGTGTTCGGCATGACCTGGGGCGGGCCGATGAAGCACGCCTTCGCCGGCGCCCTGCACCTGGCATTCCACCGCCGTCCGGAGCGTTTCAACGGTGGCCGTTCCACCGGCCTGAAACCGGTGGACCTGCAGGCCCGGGTGCTGGGCGTGGAAAAACCCACGGACTTCAAGTGGAACCAGCTGCTGGGCTTTGATGCCTGCGTGCAGTGCGGCAAGTGCGAAGCCGTGTGCCCGGCCTATGCCGCCGGTCAGCCACTGAACCCCAAAAAGCTGATTCAGGACATGGTTGTGGGCCTGGCCGGCGGTACGGATGCCAAGTTTGCCGGCAGCCCCTACCCCGGTATCGAGCTGGGCAAGGCGGTGGGCGGCCCCGGCCAGACCATCACCGAAGGCCTGGTCAACTCCGATACCCTCTGGTCCTGCACCACCTGCCGTGCCTGTGTTGAAGAATGCCCGATGATGATCGAGCACGTCGATGCCATCGTCGACATGCGCCGCTTCCTGACCATGGAAAAGGGCAATACCCCCAACAAGGGTGCCGAGGTGCTGGACAACCTGATCGCCACCGACAACCCCAACGGCTTTGATCCCGGCGGGCGCATGAACTGGGCGGCGGATCAGAACCTGAAGGTGATGTCCGAGGTCAAGCAGGCCGATGTGCTGTTCTGGGTGTCCGATGGTGCCTTTGACATGCGCAGCCAGCGTATCCTGCGGGCCTTCGTCAAGGTGCTGAAAGCCGCCGGTGTGGACTTTGCCGTGCTGGGCGATGAAGAACGCGACAGCGGTGATGTGGCCCGTCGCCTGGGTGACGATGCCACCTTCCAGAGCCTGGCCAAACGCAATATCGAGGTGCTGAACAAGTACCGCTTCAAGCGTATTGTCACCACCGATCCCCACGCGTTCCACGTACTCAAGAACGAGTACGGCGATTTCGGCGGGAATTACGAAGTACTGCACCACACCACCTTTATCAACGAGCTGGTGCAGCAGGGGCGTCTGCAGCTGGATACGTTCAAGGGCGGTACCGTGACCTATCACGATCCCTGCTACCTGGGCCGCTATAACGGCGAGTACGACTCCCCCCGCGATCTGCTCAAGGCGCTGGGGATCGAACTGGCCGAGATGGAAAGGTCCGGTTTCCGCAGCCGTTGCTGCGGCGGTGGCGGCGGCGCGCCCATCACCGATATTCCGGGTGAACGCCGTATAGCCGACATGCGCATGGAAGATGCCCGCGGCGTGGGTGCGGAGCTGGTCGCCGTGGGCTGCCAGCAGTGTACTGCCATGCTGGAAGGCGTGGTTGAGCCGCGGCCCGAGATCAAGGATATCGCTGAACTCGTGTCCGATGCGCTGATCGAAGGCGCAGCGGCTCCCAGGGGCACCCGGGAAAGCCTGGCCGAGGAGGTGCTGTCATGAGTGACCTGATTCGCAGAGACCCGCGCGCGGAATGGATTGCCCGTAACCGGCTGCATCCGCTGCATGCCGCCATGACGGCGCCGGCCGGTGAAGTGCGCGGGCCCTCTGGCCTGTTGCGCAAGAATCCCCACGGTGTCGGCTTTATCGGTCCCAACGGCATCAAGCGCATTGATCGCCTGGGCGGCAGTGCCGCTGCAGCCGGTGGCCGCCGCGGTGCGGCCAAGAGCGCCCAGGTGGTCGAGCTGCCGCTGCACCAGGTGTCTGCGCCTGACTTCTATGTGGTGACCGTGCTGGACCTGGTCGGTGGCCGCCTGGGTGCGCACGACAAGGATGTGCTGGGCCAGGCCCACAAGCTGGTACGCGAAATCGAGGGCCAGGGCGCGGTGCTGGCCGTAGCCTTCGGTGAGTGCAAGGAAGAGGGCTTTGGCCTCGCCGGCGTCGATCGCCTGCTGTTGCTCGAGGGCAGCGAGTACGAAGGCTACAGCCCGGAACAGCGCCTGGCGGCGCTGGTGGAGGTGGAGCGCAGCTTCGCACCGCGTTACTGGCTGTTCCCCGACAGCATCAATGGTGGCAACGAGCTGGGTTGTCGTCTGGCGGCACGCCTGGGCGAGCGCCCGGCGACCCAGGCCTGGCAGGTGGATACGCAGCAGACACTGTGCCGCGGCGCCGGTGGGCGCAGTGACTTCACCCGTACGACGCCGCGCCTGCTGTTGCTGGCTGAAGAATGTGCCGAACCCATCGATGAAACCCGCCATGAAGCCCTGGCGGTGGATCTGGACGCGGTGGCGCTCAGCCTGGTGCGCATCAAGGATCGTGGCCAGGTGGCCGTGGACCCCAATGCCATACCGCTGGCCGAGGCCGAATTTATCCTCGCCGCCGGTAACGGCATCAGTAACTGGGAGCAGTTCCATCAGGCGGCCGAACTGCTGGGTGCGACCGAAGGCGCCAGTCGCGTGGTGGTGGACGATGGCTTCATGCCCCGTCCCCGCCAGGTAGGCGCCTCGGGTACCTGGGTCACGGCCCGGGTGTACCTGGCGGTGGGTATCTCCGGTGCGATTCAGCACATGCAGGGTATTGGCCAGTGCGACAAGGTCGTGGCCATCAACCTGGATGCCGGCTGTGACATGGTCAAGCGTGCAGATCTGAGCGTGATTGGCGACAGCCAGTCGGTGCTGCAGCACCTGATCGAACTGGCACGGGAATACCGCCTGGGAGCTGCTGAAAATGCAGCCTGAACAGACAGATTGCAGCGGGAGGGTCGCACATGACTTCTGATCTCAATATCGTTGCCCTGGTATCCATCGGGCAGCACCCCAAGTCCGGTCGCGCGCGCCGCGCCGAACAGGATGCCCGTGCCGTCGAGCTGGGCCTGCGCCTGGCTGGCGAAAAGGTGCAGGTGCTGCACGCCGGTGATGCCGCCGATGACACCCTGCGCCAGTACGCTGGCATGGGGCTCAAAAGCCTGCGGGTACTGCAGCAAACGGCCGACGCCGATGCGGTGCTGGCGCTGGGTGACTACCTGGCCGAGCATCGCCCCGATGTGGTGCTGACCGGGGTACGCGCCGAAAGTGGCGAGTCCTCCGGCATGGCGCCTTACCTGCTAGCCGAAAAGCTGGGCTGGCCACTGGTGACGCGTATCGCGGATATCGTCAGTATTGAAAACGGTGAGGCCCAGGTGCTGCAGGCATTGCCGCGCGGACAGCGCCGGGCCATCCAGGTGCGCCTGCCCTTCGTGGCCAGCGTCGACATGGCCGCCACGGCGGCGCGCCAGAGTGCTTTCGGACCAGGCCGGCGGGCGCAGCTCGATGCCATGCCCTGGGTTGAATCGCCGGACACTGAGCGCAGCCAGTGGCAGGAGGCACCGGCGCGCAAACGACCCAAGCGTCTCAAGATGGTCAAGGCCAAAACCGCCGCCGAGCGCTTCAAGGCGGCAACGGCCAAATCCCAGGGAGCGGGCGGGCGCATTATCAAGGATCAGCCGCCACAGGAACAGGCGCAGGCTATTTTTGACCTGTTGCTGGAAGAAGGCGTTATTCGTTAACGGCCAGGCGTGACATTGCCCTGCGACAGGCGCCGATATTTTATGGGCGCCTGTCGTAACAAGAATGCCCGACGACGAATACAGACAAACCCCGCTTTAATTTAAACTCTATTATTTTCTTCACGGTGAGAGCTGTGAATATCGGCTCAGGGTGAACTCACCATTCCCCTGATATTCCTCTGTCACTGTTAGTGTATTGCTCAGCAGGAATCGTGAAAGGTTGGTTATTACATTTTTCCGTTCCCCGTTAGGCTCGGGTGTTTGCAATATTCACCTTTATCTTGTGTACCCATCACGGCTTTTATCCGGGCACCCGCCCGGATTTTTTTTATGTACAGGATGTACGGTATACCGCGGGCGCATGGATGCGCACGACTACAGGGATGTAGGAGATAGGGCGGCGCAGGAGCCAAAGCCGAGGAGCGGTGTACATGGATGTATTTCACTATCAATTGCTCCTGCATTGATAGTATTTCCACCATCCCTGGCGGTCCCCTGAAAACTGCTCCTGCGTTTTCAGGATTTCCACCATCCCTGGCGGTCCCCTGAAAAGTGCTCCTGCGTTTTCAGGATTTCCGCCATCCCTGGCGGTTCTGTCGTGGTGCTTGTGCGCTGGGGCTCTTCAGAAATAGAGGCGCAGCAGCGTATCGGCGACGCAGACGGTGCGGCTCGAGCCTTCGACTTCAACCTGGATACGATTCAGCATCTCTATGCTGCGCTTGGATGTGGTCAGGGAGACGAGCGTTGTGCGGGCCCGGATGCGGCTGCCGGTCCTGACCGGGTGAGGGAAGCGCACCTGGTCGAGCCCGCAGTTCACCACCATGCGGGCTTCGGGGTAGGGGGGCTTCTCCGGGTTGACGGTATCGGTCAGTTCCGGCAGCAGCGACAGCACCAGGAAACCGTGGGCGATAGTGCCGCCAAAAGGCGATTCGCTGCGCGCACGCTCGGGGTCGGTATGTATCCACTGGCGGTCACCGGTCACCTCGGCGAAACGGTCGATGCGGTGCTGGTCAATCGTCATCCAGTCTCCCACGAAGACTTCACGGCCGATGCGTGGCTGCCAGCTCTGGTAGAAGGCGACGACCTTGGCGTTTTTGACGCCCTGCAGTTCGCGGTCACTGGCCGGATCGAAGAACAGGTGGATTCTGGAAACCCAGGAGTTGTTCAGCGTGTTGTTCAGTGAATGACTGATGAAATAGGACAGCTGGCGCAGGTGAGCGTCGGATGTATTCTTCAGATCAAGGCTGCTGATCCGGGTCCGGATCGATCTTTCTTTTTCCCTGATGTACTCGAAGACGTCCATCATCAGATCCTGTGCGGGTGAGTGAAGGGGGTAACCCCCGGGGCTGCAGCAGTGGGCGGGTGTCGCAGCGGGCAGTGCCCCTAACGAGCACGTGCCCGGCCTTGTCGAGCCTTGTTTCAGGGGGTGTCAGCCCGGTGCGGACGGTACCTATTTTGCGCCGTCGACGCCAGCCCTGCACTGAACCGGTCGGTTGGCGTCGGCGCTCGCGACAGTGGCAGGCCCTGTTGGCCAGTCCGGGCTCGCGCCGGGTACTGCATATGATGGGTGTTCTGTGGGCGTGCGGCAACTGCATTTTCTGCGTCTGCATCGAGCCGTTCTGAGGGGAAGCCGGGTGATCGGCTGGATCGCGCCTGGCCCGATCGCCAGGTCGCCCGCGCAAACAGGGCGGCAAGAGGGAAATGCCACGCTCCCTGTTTAATTTTTCTAGCATCGCCCAGACGCCTGGGAGCACTTTTCGTGCCTGTCGGACAAGGGTCTGTTGCGGGTCGGAATAAATGGCGCTTACAGGGTTCTGATGGCGTCATGGTGTCGGATTGGCAACGCTGATGTCGTTATCAGAACACTGGTGGCGCTGCTTGTTTGTAAGATGGAGTCACCATATTGCCAGCCAGTTCTGCGGGAGGATTATTTTCGCCCCTTTGTGGGCTTGATTAATTTCGCAGGGATTCAGTCGCGAAATATAACAATAACGACGAAACAATATCGATCCCGAAACGGGTGAGGAGTGTTTAATGAACGCGGGTTTAAAAACCGACAGTACCGTCGCCGAAAATGAATATGATACGGACTATGAACTGGGTCAGGATAACGTTCAGATCATGGGTATGGACGTCCATAACCCGGTATTTGGCGTTAGCGCGGGCCTGATTCTGCTATTTATCGTTGCTACCCTTTTATTTCCTTCCGAAGCCAAGACGGCGCTGACCGGCGCACGTGGCTGGTCTATCGAAAACTTCGACTGGCTGTTCATGATCGGCGGCAATCTTTTCGTGCTGTTCTGCCTGGCGCTGATTGTACTGCCGGTAGGCAAGGTGCGCCTGGGCGGTGCCAAGGCCAAGCCTGAGTTTTCCACGCTGTCCTGGTTTTCGATGCTGTTTGCCGCCGGCATGGGCATTGGTCTCATGTTCTGGAGCGTGGCGGAGCCAGTGGCCTATTACACCGACTGGTACGGCACGCCGCTGAACGTGGCACCGCGAACCGCGGAGGGTGCGGACCTGGCGCTGGGCGCCACCATGTATCACTGGGGATTGCACCCCTGGGCGATCTACGGTGTTGTCGCCCTGGCGCTGGCCTTCTTCTGCTACAACAAGGGGCTGCCGATGACCATTCGCTCCGCCTTTTACCCGCTGCTGGGTGAACGGTGCTGGGGGCCGATCGGTCACGTGATCGATATTCTGGCGGTGCTGGCGACCATCTTCGGGCTGGCGACATCCCTGGGCCTGGGAGCGCAGCAGGCATCCGGCGGTCTGAACTACCTGTTCGGCATCGAAAACAGCCTGAGCACCCAGATTGTGGTGATCGTCTGTGTCACCGCTGTGGCGCTGATGTCCGTTGCCCGTGGCCTGGATGGCGGTGTCAAACTGCTGAGCAACATCAACATGGTGATTGCGGCCAGCCTGGTCGCGCTGGTGATCGTGGTCGGCCCGACACTGCAGATCTTCGGTTCCATTGGCACCATCGTGGGCAGCTATGTTGAAAACGTCATCCCGCTGAGCAACTGGGTTGGTCGTGAAGACGGCACCTGGTTCCATGGCTGGACCGTGTTCTACTGGGCCTGGTGGGTGTCCTGGTCGCCGTTTGTTGGCATGTTTATCGCCCGCGTATCCCGTGGTCGTACCGTGCGCGAATTCCTCACCGCCGTACTGCTGGTGCCGACCCTGGTAACCGCACTCTGGATGGGCGCCTTTGGCGGCACCGCTGTTGAGCAGGCCCAGGCCGGTATTGGCGAGCTGGCCAACGGTATCGGTGATGTGTCCCTGGCGATGTTCCAGATGTTCGAGAACATGCCGCTGAGCATGTTGATGTCCTCCGTGGCCGTGATGCTGGTACTGGTGTTCTTTATCACCTCGGCGGACTCCGGTTCCCTGGTGATCGACAGCATCACGTCCGGTGGCAAGACTGACGCTCCGATGATGCAGCGCCTGTTCTGGGCCTCGCTGGTCGGCGTTATCGCCGCGGTGCTGCTGGTTGGCGGTGGCTCCGAGGCGCTGACAGCGCTGCAGGCTGCAGCCATTACAACCGGTCTGCCGTTCACCCTGGTGCTGATGCTGATGTGCCTGAGCCTGTACAAGGGCCTGCGAGCAGAAAGCTACTAATCTGTAAGCCGGTGCGCGGCGCCGGCTTTCGGTACATACTGATCAGACAGGCCGGGATGCCTGTTTGATCGTTTAATAGCGAGGATTCAGAGATGATGTATGCCGATCTGATCGATCAGGACGATTTCCGCGAGCGCCTGGTGCGCCTGGGTATTCCGGTAGCGCAGAACGTGGATGCGGAATATTGCTGCCGCCAGCTGCTTAACTGGCTTGCCCAGCCCCAGGGCGCGAGCAGTCTGCCCCAGGCCAAGGCGCTGGTGCACGAACTGCGGCAGCAGCGCGACATGATGCTGCCGGACGTGGCGCGTGCCATCGATCAGTATCTGGTCCCCGTGCTGGGGCGCTAGCTCGGCCGACCCTTGCTCATTTCTGCGCCTTATGGCGTCTTCAAACCCGGACAGGCACGCGCCTGTCCGGGTTTTCTGGTACTTATGGCCAGGTCGATTTTGGCATGATTCCGTGGCCGCTGCCCTTATTGGCCCTTTAATCCTTCTGCCGTTGTCCCTGTGCGATACGTGCCCGGCCGGTTGTCGCAGTGCTCAGGCCGCCGTTCAGGTACAGAAGTGACGCTGGAACCAGCGACTGAGCATCGTCTTGTCGTAGCCGTAGCTTTCGCGGCTGATGGTGCGCAGGCGATTGCGCAGAAGGTAGTTCATATCCGACAGGCTTTCTTCGGCCTGCTGTTTCAGCCGGCCGTTGCTGTCGAGCAACCGGTATTCCAGCGTCATCCGGGGCCAGGTGACAGCACGCATCACTCTGATGACACTGTAGCCGGAGCTGTGCCACCACTCCAGGCGCCCGGCCAGATCAATATCCAGGATCCGAATCCGCAGGTTGTCACCGGCGTTCAGGCAGCGCTGGCCCAGCTGCTGCAGGTGCCGCTCAAAGACCGGCAGCGGACCGGGTGACGCATAGGTGCCACCGTATTCGCCAATATCGGTGTACTGCCTTGGGTCGACGAATTCGATCTCGACGTTCGCTCGTGACGACAGCGCAAGGATTGAGAGTGTCAGTGCCAGCAACAGGTGGCAACGGGAAAGCGTTCTGTGCATCGAGCGTCTCCTCCGATGTCTCAATCTGTTGGACTCGATGGCGTGTCCGGAGTTCTGAGGTGCGCTTGCGAAGGTGCGGGCTGGAAGCGGCGCGACGAGTTCCGGTTTTTTGCCCGGGTTGGGGGCGGATTTCACACAAGCGGAAAAGGGGGCAAGTGCTCCCCGCACGCATGCCGGCAACGGCCTCGGTGCACTGAGCTCAAGGTGCGTGCGTGAAGCTGGCATGGATGGAGTTGCTTACCGCGGCTTGCGAGGTTCAACTCATCGCTGTGGTTGCACTTGAGGTGCTGTTGCAGTGCAATACCTCCACTGTCTGTTTTGACCGAGGGTCTGAGGTGTCGCTTCCCGTTCTGTATTCCTTCCGTCGCTGTCCCTATGCGATGCGCGCCCGGCTGGCGCTGGCCTGTGCCGGTATCCGCTGTGAGCTGCGCGAAGTGGTGCTGCGTGACAAACCGATTGAAATGCTGGCCATCTCGGCCAAGGGCACGGTGCCGGTGCTGCAGCTGCCGCCTGACAGCGGCAACCCCGGGGCAGGGCAGGTGATTGCAGAGAGTATCGACATCATGCACTGGGCACTGCAACAGCGGGATCCGGCACACTGGCTGGCGCTCACGGCGCAAGAGGCCGATGCAAGCGCAGCACTGATCAGTCGCAACGATGGCGAGTTCAAGTGGGCGCTGGACCGTTACAAGTACGCCGACCGTTATCCGCAGCATAGTGCCGAGGAGTACCGCAGCATGGCCGACCCCTTCCTGCGTACCCTGGAAGCCCGGTTACAGCAAGGGACAGGCCTGGTTGCAGACCGGTGCACCCTGGCGGATGCGGCGATATTTCCCTTTGTGCGCCAGTTTTCCATGGTTGATCCGGCCTGGTTCAATGCCAGCGAGTACCGGGCGTTGCGGCAATGGTTGAACGACTGGCTGGCATCAAGCCTGTTTGCCAGCGTGATGACCAAATATCCGCAATGGCAAGCCACAGACCCGGTGACAGTCTTTGCGCCGCAGGCGTAGCAAATCGGTGCACAGTGCTGGCGCTGAGCGTTTTTCATGCTACGAAAGTATGATCTGCTCCCGGGTCTTGCGCCGTTGCAATGCCGGTACAAAAGGTAACCGTTGGCGTATCATGCGGCCTGTATTTTTCGTCAAAGACAGACAGGCATTTGAGCAACAACATGGCCACAACCCTCGCACAAAAACTCCCCGGACTCGGTATCAAAGGCTGGATACTGCTGGCCGATATCGCTCTATTCGCCATCCTGCTGGTATCCCTGCCCTTTGAGGCCGATGTCAACAAAGGTCTGAGCCTGCTTGTCTTTATCGCCATACTCTGGCTGACCGAGGCGGTACATATCACCATTACCGCGCTGATGGTGCCGCTGCTTGCGGCGGTGATGGGCATATTGACCACGGGTGCGGCCCTGAGCAATTTTTCCAATCCCATTATCTTTTTGTTTCTGGGGGGCTTTGCCCTGGCGGCGGCCATGCACAGCCAGGGGCTCGACAAGCTGATCGCCAGCCGCATACTGCGCCTGGCCAAGGGTCGCCTCAGCGTGGCCGTGCTGCTGATGTTTCTGACTGCGGCCTTCCTGTCCATGTGGATAAGCAATACCGCGACGGCCGCCATGATGCTGCCGCTGGCACTGGGTTTGCTCAGCTGTCTGGATCAGGAACAGCACAGGAGCACTTACGTGTTTGTACTGCTGGGCGTTGCCTACAGCGCCAGCATCGGCGGGATCGCTACCCTGGTGGGCAGCCCCCCTAACGCCATCGCCGCTGCCGAAGTCGGCCTGAGCTTCAGCGACTGGATGGCACTGGGACTGCCCATTACCCTGATCCTGCTACCGGTTACCATCGCCATGCTCTACGTGCTGTTTCGCCCCCGGCTGAATCAGCAGATCGAATCCGGGCAGGAGTCCATAGACTGGAATGGCAAGCGCAAGGTCACCCTGGGCATCTTTGCCCTGACCGTGATGCTGTGGGTTTTCTCCACCCCGGTGTCCGAGGCCCTGGGGGGGCTGTCTTCTTTCGATACCCTGGTCGCACTGCTCGCCATTGCCCTGATCGGTCTGACGCGGGCCGCCGACTGGCAGCACATTGCCAAGCAAACCGACTGGGGTGTTCTGCTGCTGTTTGGGGGTGGTCTGACCCTGAGCAACGTGTTGCGTGATACCGGCACCAGCCTGTTCCTGGCCAACTTTCTGGCCACATTGCTGGAGAGCGCCAACCCCTTCGTGATTCTGCTGACCATTACTGCTTTTGTGGTGTTCCTTACCGAGCTGGCCTCCAATACCGCCAGCGCCGCCCTGCTGGTACCGGTGTTTGCGGCGGTTGCTCAAAGCCTGGGGCTCACGCCGGTGATGGTAGCCTCCGTCATTGCGGTGTCGGCATCCTGTGCCTTCATGCTGCCCGTGGCCACTCCGCCCAATGCCATCGTTTTTGGCAGTGGCCTTATCCGCCAAGGGCAGATGATGAAAGCCGGCTTCTGCCTCAACCTGGCCTGCATCGGGCTGCTGGCCTGTTACTTTTACTTTCTGAGCTAGCTAAAAAGCCGCTGTTTTTACAGCGGCTTTTTTAATTGGGTTATACCCATGCCAGGCTGAACCCGCTCAGCCGGCTCTCGCTACGGCCGGCATTCTCCCCGGACAGCTTCCTGGGCTAGTGCACCTTTTGCAGCAGTTCATGCCAGTGAGTTGCCCAGCAGCAGTGATGGTCGAAGCCCGGAACCACGACCAGGTGGGGCATGGCGCCGAAAGGAAAGCGGTTGCTGAAGTGCTGAATCATCGCCGGCGGGATGACAGGGTCCTTCACGCCCAGGAAGTGCCATTGCGCTACCGGGAAAGGCGATCGATCTCGTCCGCAGGATTCAGTGAACCTCTCAGGGGCGTTATCTGATGATGCCGGGTCCAGTATACCGGGTCGAGATTTCCGGCCACGGTGATCAGCAGATCCACATCCTGGCGCTGTGCGGTGAGCAGGGTGGCGATGGCGCCGCCGCCGGAATAGCCGACAAGTGTCAGTGAGGCGGCATTGCAGGTTTGCTTGAGGCGATCCAGAGCCAGGCTGTACGACTGGATGACCTCCGGTGCAAAGCGCTTGTTCAGCCAGTAGGGCGAAGCGCAGTTGGGACCGGCCCGGTACTGACAGGGACTGCCCAGGTAAATGATGTTGTTCGCGGGATCGGCGAGTACCAGCTTCAGGCCGGTGATGGGGGCCGGGGAAGGGCGGCTGATCCAGGCCATCGCCTTCGATATAAACCCTCAGATTCTCGCCCGAGGGTGGGCGTTGCGGTGAAAATCCAGCAAGGCATCGGCCTTTTTCCAGTACCTGAGCGCGCTGAAAAAGGCCATGAGCAGCTTCAGCGAAGCGGTATGGCCCAGTCCGCCTCGGGATTTACCCATGGCTTCAGCATCTTGCTCTGTTTTATTTCGGCTCAGAGCTGATGGGTTCGCACGATGCTGCCATCGACCATCAGCTATTCAACGTTTGCATCCTCTGGTGGCGACGCCAGGGCCTTCAGCCGGATACCCTGCTGCAGCCAGCGGTTGCAACGGGCGTAAAAAGGCAGTTTTCTTCAAGTCAGAACGCACTGCTATGAGGCTGTCCGAGAATGCTGACCGTAGCGAGAGCCGGCTGATTTGAGCTGATTTTTGCGATGTTTGAAGGCGAATAGTGGTTCTATTTAACGCCAAACAACACGAAAATCAGCCAAATCCAGATGGTTCGCAGTAGGTTAAGTGTTGTCGGGCAGTCTCCTGGGTAGTCACTATTGCTATGAGCCATTGGCAATCATGCCGTTGCTCTATGATTAATGTGCCACGAATAATATAGCCATTGAGTACAGTGGCATAGTCGCCTTTCTTTTTAACGATTGTGCACAGGTTTGGCTGAGTCTTCCTGTCGAGCAATACAACCTCGGAAACAGAGTTTTCAAACAATGAACTTCTCCAGGCCAGGCCGGTGGTGGTCAAGTGGGCGGAGCGGCTGGAACGCAGCGCAGCTGCGCAGCCTGGCGACCCTGCTGGGTGCGGGCATTGCGCCGGTGCAGGCACTGGGGGTGATGCAGCGGCAGTTTCCCGAACAGGCTGCCGGTCTTGGGCGCATGAGCCGGCTGCTGCGTGGCGGGACATCACTGGCCAATGCCCTGACGCAAGCACAGGCGTTGGGCTCCGGCGCCTGCCAGACCTTGCAGGCGGCTGAAGCTGCCGGGCAGCTGGATGCCGCGTTGCGCCAGGTTGCCGCCTGTGCCGAACAGCAGTACCTGCGCATCCGTGCTTTCAAGGCCAGGCTCTGGCTGCCCTGGGTGGTGCTCGTGATTGCGCTGCTGGCGGGCTGCCTTATCCGGTTGCAAACACCCGGTGCGAGCCTCCCCGGCGTATTCTTTGATCTGGGGCTATCGCTGGGTTGGGTAGCGCTTGTCACGGTGTTGTTGCTGTACCTGCTGCAGCTGGACAGGATGCACTGGCTCAGCTGGGGCTGGCGCTGGAAGCTGCAGGGTACCCGGCTCTATGCCCTGGTGTATGAATGTCATTTTTTTGGCCTGCTGTTCTGGGCCCTGAACGCCGGTATCGACTGTGCCCAGGCCCTGGGCAATGCCTCCGCTTTTCTGCGCAACCCGGACTACCAGCGCGCGGTGCGTCGTGCCGAGATCCTGGCCGCCGGGGGCGAGTCGCTGACCGCGGCCCTGCAGCAGGCCGGTCTGGTGCTGTCTGTCGAAATGACGCAGCTGCTCGATAGTGCCGAACAGGCCGGCCGGATTGCGCCGGCCATAGAGCACCAGCTGGGAATTCTGCAGCAGCGGCTGGAGCTGAGGACGCAAAGCCTCTACGAGTGGCTGCCGAGGTTCTACTATCTGCTGGTATTGGGCGTGGCGGGTCGGTTCCTGGCGGGCTGAGTCACCCTTGATGCGGGTTGGGAGCGAGGCAAAAGCAGCTGGATGCGTTTCGCGTCGCTCGCCGGCCTTTTCCCGCTTTCGCATCCCATAAACCAAAAAAGCCCGCAGGCTGGTGCCTGCGGGCTTTTTTATCAATGCTCAGCTATCAGCTATCAGCTATCAGCTATCAGCTATCAGCCTTCGCTGGTGCTGATCCGCGCCAGGTTTTCCTGCAGCTTGTCGCTGTACCAGTCGAGGAAGTTGATCACGCCGAACTCGTAGGTTTCGGAGTAGGGGCCGGGCTGGTAGGCGACGGAGTTGATACCGCGCTGGTTTTCCTCGCCCAGGCGCTTGTCCTGCTCGTTGGTGGCATCCCAGACCTGGCGCAGCTTGGCGACGTCGTAATCCACGCCTTCCACCGCATCCTTGTGCACGAACCACTTGGTGGTGACCAGGGTTTCCTGGGCCGAGATGGGCAGCACGCGGAAGACGATCACATGATCGCTCTGCATGTGGTTCCAGGAGTTGGGCAGGTGCAGGATACGCATGGAACCCAGATGGCGGTTCTTGATGCGGCCCATCAACTTGTTGCAGCCTTTGCTGCCGTCGATGGTCATGACCTCAGTGCCTTCTTTCAGGGGCATGCGCACGATGCGGTTGCGTACGCCGAAACTCTTGTGCTCGTGGGGAATGCTTTCTGCGTCCCATTCCTTGGATTGGCGCTCGTAGTGCGCGAGGAATGCTTCGTCGGCGCGGGGGTCATGGGTGTCATCCCATTCCAGCAGGGTGTTGAGCAGTTCCGGGTGGTTGCCGTTACAGTGGTAGCACTCGCGGTTGTTCTCGATGACCAGCTTCCAGTTGGCCTGTTCGTACATGCTGGATTCCACCGCCAGTTTGGTGTTTTCCATGTCGTACGGCTCCATGTACTCCTCAAGCGTGAGCAGGAAGTCGTCGAAATCACCTTCGGGTTCTTCATCGCCAAGGCAGACGAAGACGAATCCGCCGGCCGTCTTGCAGTGGGCCTTGTTCAGGCCATGCTGGGACTTGTCGAAGGTGGTGCCCATGTCGGTGCCGGCAAACAGCAGGTTGCCCTTGAGGTCGTAGGTCCACTGGTGGTACGGGCACACCAGGTTGGCGACCTTGCCGCGCTCGGCGCTGCACAGGCGTGAGCCGCGGTGGCGGCAGGTGTTGTGAAAGGCGCGTACCTGGCCGTCGCCGTCGCGCAGGATCAGCACCGGGTTCTGGCCTATTTCCACGGTGAAGTAATCACCCTTTTTCGGCACTTCGCTGGTCATGCCCACAAACAGCCATTCCTTCTGGAAGATTTCTTCCATATCGATACGGAACATGTGCGGATCGTTGTACAGCGGGCGCGGCAGCGAGTAGTTACGCTGACGGCTCTTGAGCAGGCGGTCCATCTCTACGCGAGCCGTATCGACGTTGGCGTAGGTGATGTTGAGAAGGTCGTTCTGGTTCATCTGGTGCTAATCCTCAGTCACCGGCGCGGCCCCCAATGGGCTGTCCTGTGAGAATCTTGTTTTAGGTCGGTTCGCCGTCCCGCAAATGGGCCCTGAATGCAGGCGTCCATGGGGAGCATAGTGCGCCAAGGTGGCCCTGGCTATTTACCTGTTTGCGACATGCAAATGGTGTCTTTTCGACGTCGGGCCCCGGGGGGCTGGTCAGGGTGGTGTGTTCAGGTAAATTTTTGTCGCAAACAGCTAAATGGTTGGGGCTCGTCGGGATGACAATGGCGCCATAATACGTGCCCAACCCGAGTCTGCGGACAACACGAGAGAAGCCTCATGAACTATCCCAATGTGAGCATGGTTAATACCGATGCGCTGAACCCGGTAACAACCCAGACCTGGGCCAACGGGCGCCACGTGGTGCGTTGCGTAAATGCGATTCGCGAGACCCCCGATGTACTGACGTTCTGCTTTATGGCCGAACAGCCGGTGATGTTCTTTTTCAAGCCAGGGCAATTCGTGACGCTGGAGCTGGAAATCAATGGTGAGCAGATCTTCCGCTCCTACACCATTTCCAGTTCCCCGTCGGTGCCCTACAGCTTCTCGATTACCGTCAAGCGTGTGCCGGGCGGCGTCGTTTCCAACTGGCTGCACGACAACATGGACGTGGGCACGGAACTGGCGGTGCACGGTCCGGTGGGGCAGTTCAACTGCATCGATTACCCCAATGAAAAAATGCTGCTGTTGTCCGGCGGCGTCGGCATTACGCCGGTGATGTCCATGGCGCGCTGGTTCTTCGACACCAATGCCGATGTGGACATGGTGTTTGTCCACAGCGCCCGTACACCGCGGGACATCATTTACCAGCGCGAACTGGAGAACATGGCAGCGCGCATTTCCAACTTCAAGCTCAACCTGGTGTGCGAGAAGCAGGAGTCCGGCCAGAGCTGGGGCGGCTACCGTGGTTTCTTCAACCACGCCATGCTGGAAATGATGGCACCGGACTTCATGGAGCGGGAAATTTTCTGCTGTGGCCCCACGCCCTACATGCGCGCGGTGAAGCACTTGCTGGAAGGCCTGGGCTTTGACATGGACCGCTACCACGAAGAGTCCTTCGGGGCGACGCCGGTGGAGGTCAAGGAAGAGGTGGCCGAGTTCGCCGAGCAGGCGCAGGAAGATGCCGATGCCATCATGGCGTCCGACATGCTGCGGGTCGACTTCTCCAGTACCGGCAAGAGTGTCCAGATCGTGCCGGGGGAAACCGTGCACGCGGCGGCGGCCAAGCTTGGGCTGCACATTCCCAAGGCCTGCGGCATGGGTATCTGCGGTACCTGCAAGGTCATGAAGGTGTCCGGTGACGTGGAAATGGCCCACAACGGCGGCATCACCGATGACGACGTGGCCGAGGGCTACATCCTGTCCTGCTGCAGCGTGCCCCAGGGCGACGTGGTGGTGGAGTACTGAGCACGCCTGTGCAGTTGTGGTTGTAAACAGCAGGGGCCCTCGGGCCCCGTTTTCGTTTATGCAGGTCCGGCTTGCCGATTCATTTACGCCCTGGACTCTGCTATTCTCCTGCCCACTTAGGGGAGTAGTCTCCAGGCCACGGCAGACCGCCGGACTTGCCACTGATCCAGAATCAGCCAGGTCCGCCAGGCTGCCAGCCAGGATGGTCGTCAACAACCTCCGGGTCCTCAAGACCTGTGGCGATCATGTCCGATACCGGATTGATGAGACCTGAGATAGATCAAAAGCACCGGGGCCGGCTCTTTTGGTGTGTCTCTGTGTCCAGCGCCGGCCCCCGACAAGTCATGCCATGAACCCGTTTTCTCAGCTCTGTACGCCTTCTGTAGCCGCCTTCACCAGGGTGGCGCCTGCTCGTTCACGTTCTGCAATCCGTTGCCTGGAGGCCACATCATGATGTTGCCGATTATTGCCGTCGTCCTGGGCCTGGTGCTGCTGGTGTGGAGTGCCGACCGCTTTGTGGATGGCGCCGCCGCCACAGCGGGTCACGCCGGCATGCCACCGCTGCTGATCGGCATGGTGGTGATTGGTTTTGGCACCTCGGCACCGGAAATGGTGGTTTCGGCACTGGCGGCCATGGATGGCAATCCCGGCCTTGCGCTGGGTAATGCCTACGGCTCGAACATCACCAATATCGCCCTGATTCTGGGTCTGGTGGCGGTGTTCAGCCCGATCGCGGTGCATTCGCAGATCCTGCGCAAGGAACTGCCGATTCTGGCGCTGGTGACGTTGCTCAGCGGCCTGCTGCTGCTCAACGGCCAGCTTAATCGCCTCGATGCCCTTATCCTGCTGCTGGTGTTTTTTGCCATCATGGGCTGGTCAATCTTCCAGGCCATGCGCGGGCGAGGGGATACCCTGGGCGTGGATATGGATGCCGAAATGGGTGCCAAGGCCATGGCGCTCAAGCCAGCGATCATCTGGCTGCTTGTCGGTCTGCTGCTGCTGGTTGTCAGTTCCCGGGTGCTGGTGTGGGGGGCGGTGTCCATTGCCCAGTCGCTCGGCGTCAGTGATTTGATCATCGGTCTGACCGTGGTGGCGATCGGTACCTCCCTGCCGGAGCTGGCGTCGTCCATCGCCGCCATGCGCAAGGGCGAACATGACCTGGCGCTGGGCAACGTGATCGGCTCAAACCTGTTCAATACCCTGGCGGTGGTGGGTATTGCGGCGGCCATTCACCCGCTGGAGGTCGAGTCCGTGGTGCTGTATCGCGACTGGGGACTGACCATGGGGCTGACGCTGGTGCTGTTCCTGATGGGCTACAGCTTTGGCAAGAAACAGGGTCGTATCAATCGCTTCGAGGGCGGCGCGCTGCTGGCAGCCTACGTGGCCTACACCGGCTACCTGGTGTCGACCATTATCGCTGCAGCCTGAATTGACAGGCCTTTAACGGTTGGGGGTGAGCTGCACCGCTGCAGGTTTCTCAGGTGAACAGGGCACCGGGCTCAGGTGCCTGTTTTCCACTTGATACTGCAGCCCGCGCTAGGTGCCTGGTCTGGATCTATCGGCTCGCCCGTCAGCAGGGCATCACAGGCGCGGCGCAGGTCGCTGCCGCTCACCTCGATGCCGTTGCCGGGGCGGGAGGCATCGAACTGACCCCGGTACACGCACTTCAGCTGGCCATCGAACAGAAACAGGTCCGGTGTGCAGACGGCGTCGTAGCTGCGGGCAACCTGCTGGGTCTCGTCATACAGGTACGGAAACGGATAGCCCTTGGCTGAAGCCCGGTCCTGCATCTGCACCGGCCCGTCATCGGGCGATGCGTTCACATCGTTGGCGGAAATGGCCACCACCGCGATACCGCGGGCCTGGTAGTCCCAGGCCAGCTCAATCAGTTCATCCTCGATATGGTGCACATAGGGGCAGTGGTTGCAGATAAAGGCGATCAGGGTGCCCTGGGCGCCGGCGCTGTCGGCGAGTGTCGTCAGCGCGTTGCTGCGTACGTCCAGCAGGCTGAAGTCTGGCGCAGGCGTGCCCAGCGGCATCATGGTGGAAGCGGTGAGGGTCATTGCGGTCTCCGGCGCGTCATATTGTGCATGGCAGCAGTCATGGCACAGAAGCAATAATAGTAGCAGTGATATTCCAGAGCCCTGCTTCTGCGGGTGGGGCGTTACGGGCCCGGGCGCCAAGTCCTGTGCTGGCGTATCGATGTTAAGCTGATGCCAGGTTGTGAAGACTAGTGACGAATTATGAAAGATAACAAACTTGAAACCCTGGGAGAGGTCAAGGCCGCGGCGGTGCGCCTGCTGGCCCGGCGTGAACACAGCCGGGCGGAGCTGGTACAGAAGATCGGTGGCCGCACGGAACCTGAGTTGCTCGTCCAGGCGCTGGATGCGCTGGAGGCCGATGGCTACCTGAGCGATGCCCGCTTCGCGGCGGTCTATCTGCGCAGCAAGGCGTCTCAGGGCTTTGGTCCCATGCGTATCCGCTCGGAAATGGGGCGCAAGGGCATCGACGCCGCGCTCTGGCAGCAGAGCCTGGAGGATGAGCCGGTCGACTGGTTCGAGCAGGCGCGGGACCTGGCACGCCGGCGTTTCGGCCTGGTGTCCAGGGATGACCGCAAGCTTTACGCCAAGTGCATGCGCTACCTGATGACGCGTGGTTACAACATGGATCAGGCGCGCTATGCATTGCAGCCCGGGGATGACGACTGATCCGGGGTTTGGCGCCTGTGAGTACTGACGCCGGGTTCGCCTGCGCCTGGCCGGAGACCGAATATCGCCGGTAATACAAGGGTTTTCGGAAAAAGTTCGTACAATTTTCACTCACGTTATATACTGCTTCGCCATTTTTGCGTGGTATTTTGATCGGGTTTTGAGCCGGAAATACAGCGCCACGTTGATTCCCGTTGAGCAACCAACCATCTGTAGCGGTTCGTGCTAATGAAATACATGACGAGTGCCGAAATTCGCCAGGCTTTCCTGGATTACTTCAATCAGCAGGGGCATGAAATTGTCCCCACCAGTTCGCTGATTCCCGCCAACGACCCGACCCTGTTGTTCACCAACGCAGGCATGGTGCAGTTCAAGGATGTCTTCCTTGGCAGCGACAAGCGCAGTTACAGCCGTGCGACCACGTCGCAGCGCTGTGTACGCGCCGGTGGCAAGCACAATGACCTCGAAAACGTTGGTTATACCGCGCGTCACCACACCTTCTTTGAAATGCTGGGCAACTTCAGCTTCGGTGACTACTTCAAGCGTGAAGCCATTGGTTTCGCCTGGACACTGCTGACCGAAGTCTTCGGCCTGCCGAAGGAGCGCCTGTGGGTCACTGTGCACCACAGTGACGATGAAGCCGAACGCATCTGGAAAGACGAAATCGGGATTGATCCCGAGCGCTTTTCCAAGCTCGACGAAGACAACTTCTGGGCGATGGGCGATACCGGCCCCTGTGGTCCCTGCACCGAGATTTTCTTCGATCACGGCCCTGAAGTCGCCGGTGGCCCGCCGGGCAGCCCGGATGAAGACGGCGATCGTTACATCGAGATCTGGAACGTGGTCTTCATGCAGTACAACCGTTCCGCCGATGGCGAGATGGTGCCGCTGCCACGGCCGTCGGTGGATACCGGCATGGGACTGGAGCGTATCGCTGCCGTGCTGCAGGGCGTGCACAGCAACTATGAAATCGACCTGTTCCAGAGCCTGCTCAAGGCCGCCGCCAGGGCGGTGGGCAGCGATGACCTGATGCACAAGTCGCTGCGCGTGATCGCCGACCATATCCGTTCCTGCTCCTTCCTTATTACCGATGGCGTGCTGCCCTCCAATGAAGGCCGCGGCTACGTGCTGCGTCGCATCATTCGCCGCGCCATCCGCCACGGCAACAAGCTGGGTGCAAGCGAGCCGTTCTTCCATACCCTGGTGGCGGCGCTGGTGGCCGAGATGGGCGATGCCTATCCGGAGCTGGTGCGCCAGCAGGAACAGGTCGAGCGCGTGCTGCTCAAGGAAGAACAGCAGTTTGCCCGCACCCTGGACAACGGCATGCGCCTGCTGCAGCAGGCCATTGACGACCTCGAGGGTACGGTGATTCCGGGCGAAACCCTGTTCCGCCTGTACGATACCTTTGGCTTCCCGGTGGACCTGACCGCCGACGTTGCCCGCGAGTCGGGTCTGAGCGTCGACATGCAGGGCTTCGAGGATGCCATGGCGCAGCAGCGCGAACGTGCCCGTGCCACCGGCTCCTTCTCTGTAGACTATAACGACAAGCTGGACCTGGACGGTGAAACGGCCTTCAGTGGCTACAGTGCGCTGCAGGACAGCTCCAGGGTTGTGGCGCTGTTCAAGGATGGCGAAGCCGTACAGCAGCTGTCCGCCGGCCAGTCCGGTGTGGTGGTGCTGGAAAACACCTCCTTCTACGCCGAATCCGGTGGTCAGGCGGGTGATCGCGGCGTACTGCGCTGGGATCGCGGCCTGTTCGAAGTGAGCGACTGCAGCAAGGAAGGCAAGAACCACCTGCACCAGGGGCAGCTGAGTGAAGGCGTGCTGGCGCTGGGCGACACCGTGACCACCGAAGTGGATGCAGCCAATCGCCAGGCGACGGCGCTGAACCATTCCGGTACCCACCTGCTGCACGAAGCCCTGCGCCGCGTGCTGGGCGATCACGTGCTGCAGAAGGGCTCGCTGGTCAATGCCGAGCGTCTGCGCTTTGACTTTGCCCACTTCGAGGCCGTGACCCCCGAGCAGCTCAAGACCGTGGAAGACATGGTCAATGCCCAGGTCCGTGCCAACAGTGCCGTACAGACCGAGATCATGGACATCGAGGCGGCCAAGGCCCGCGGTGCCATGGCGCTGTTCGGCGAGAAGTACGACGAGCAGGTGCGGGTGCTGAGCATGGGCACCGACGGCTTCTCGACAGAACTCTGTGGCGGCACCCATGTGCAGCGCACCGGTGACATCGGCCTGCTGAAGATCGTGGCCGAAAGCGGTATCGCCTCCGGCGTGCGCCGTATCGAAGCCGTGACCGGTGCCGGCGCCCTGGCCTGGGTCGAGGCGCTGGATGCCACCTGCAGCACCATTGCCAGCCTGACCAAGGGCGGGCGCGACAACCTGGCCGACAAGGTGCGTGGCCTGGTGGATCGCACCCGTACGCTGGAGAAGGAGCTGGAGCAGCTCAAGAGCAAGCTGGCCAGCCTGCAGGGCGGCGAGCTGCTCGACAAAGCGGTCGAAATCAAGGGCGTCAAGGTGCTGGTGGAGCAGCTTGAAGGCATCGAGCCCAAGGCGCTGCGCGATACGCTGGACCAGCTGAAAAACAAGCTGGGCAGCGGTGTCGTTGTACTGGCGGTCAGCCAGGACGACAAGGTAAGCCTGGTGGCCGGTGTCACCAAGGATCTGACCGGGCGCGTGAAGGCCGGTGACCTGATCCGTGAACTGTCCGCCAAGGTGGGCGGCAAGGGCGGTGGTCGCCCGGATATGGCCCAGGGTGGGGGCAACGATGTGGCAGCACTGCCGGCGGCTCTGGCCTCGGTAGCGGCATTGCTGGAAACCACACTTTAAGGCAGCAGTCAGCCTGTGCACCAAGGCAATGGCGGAACCAGGCAGGCAGCTTCAGGTTTCGGCCAGGATGCCCGCGCTGACTGGTAATTACTAGACACTAGGGGCCGCCCAGCTGGCGGTGAAAGGATCAGACAGAAGATGGCTCTATTCGTACAGAAATACGGCGGCACGTCCGTGGGTACTGTAGAACGAATCGAAGCGGTGGCGGACAAGGTAAAGCGCTTTCGCGACGAGGGACACGACCTGGTAGTGGTACTGTCCGCAATGAGTGGCGAGACCAATCGCCTGATCGGGCTGGCCAAGGCGATTCAGGAGGAACCCTGCCCACGGGAAATGGACGTACTGGTGTCGACCGGTGAGCAGGTGACCATTGCGCTGCTGTGCATGGCACTGGAAAAGCGTGGCGTCAGCGCGCGCTCCTATACCGGAGGCCAGGTGCGCATCCTGACGGACAGCGCCCATACCAAGGCACGGATTCAGGACATCGAAGTCGACCGTATGCGTACCGACCTGGCCGCAGGCCGGGTTGTTGTCGTTGCGGGCTTCCAGGGTATGGACGAGGCGGGCAACATTACCACCCTGGGGCGTGGCGGCTCAGATACCACCGGTGTGGCTCTTGCGGCCGCGCTCAAGGCCGACGAGTGCCAGATCTATACCGATGTTGACGGCGTCTACACCACCGACCCCCGGGTCGTTGAAGGGGCGACCCGTCTGGAAAAAATTACCTTTGAAGAAATGCTGGAAATGGCCAGCCTGGGTTCAAAGATATTGCAGATTCGTTCGGTCGAATTCGCCGGCAAGTACAAGGTGCCGCTGCGTGTGCTGTCCAGCTTTGTGGAAGGCCCGGGCACCCTGATTACCATAGAGGATGAGGATACAGTGGAAAAACCAGTTATCTCCGGTATCGCTTTTAACCGCGACGAAGCCAAACTGACCCTGATTGGTGTGCCCGATATCCCGGGTGTGGCGTCGCGTATTCTGGGCCCGATCAGCCGTGCCAATATCGAAGTGGACATGATTGTGCAGAACGTGGCCGCCGACAAGACCACTGACTTCACCTTCACCGTGCACCGCAATGACTTCGCCAAGGCCGAGTCCATTCTGCGCCAGGTGTGCGCAGAGCTGGGTGCCCGCGAAGTGGCCGGCAACAACAAGATCGCCAAGGTTTCCATCGTCGGTGTGGGCATGCGCTCGCATGCTGGCGTGGCGAGCAAGATGTTTGATGCCCTGGCGCAGGACAACATCAACATTCAGATGATCTCGACATCGGAAATCAAGGTGTCTGTGGTGATCGCAGAGAAGTACCTTGAGCTGGCCGTGCGCGGATTGCACTCCGCCTTCGAGCTGGACAAGGCCGATACCGTCAGCGAATAGTGGCGTAAGCGAAGTAGGCTATAGTTAATTCGGTCTATGCCAAGCCCGGTTATTGCATCAGTTTACAGAGACTTACTGTACCATCTGATGCAGGGTTAATCGGGCCTGGTACCGCCTGTATGGCTGTAGTTCGATGGGAAAAAGGGAATAAGGGGCGGTTGCGCCAGAAAGCTGGCTGATGATCCCTACGGCCTGCAGTATTCTAGGAAAGCTTAAGGAGATCCAACAGATGTTGATTCTAACCCGCCGCGTGGGCGAAACACTGATGATCGGTGATGATGTCACCGTTACCGTGCTGGGCGTAAAGGGAAACCAGGTTCGCATTGGTGTCAATGCCCCGAAAGATGTTTCTGTGCATCGTGAAGAGATTTATCAGCGCATTCAGCGCGAAAAATCCGATGATCACGAAGATCAGGAATAAAAGTAAAAAAACGCTTTTCTTTTGAAAATCAATCTCGTATATTACGCCCCGTTGTCGCGGTGAGATGGCCGAGTGGCTGAAGGCGCACCCCTGCTAAGGGTGTATATCTCTTGGGTATCGAGGGTTCGAATCCCTCTCTCACCGCCATTTTTCAGGTAAGCGCCCGTAGCTCAGCTGGATAGAGTACCTGGCTACGAACCAGGCGGTCGCACGTTCGAATCGTGCCGGGCGCACCACTTGAAAGATAAGACAGCGTTAGTCCCTTAGAGGGGATACAGGAAGCGCCCGTAGCTCAGCTGGATAGAGTACCTGGCTACGAACCAGGCGGTCGCACGTTCGAATCGTGCCGGGCGCACCACTCCTGTAACAACCTCACTGCTTTAGCGCCCGTAGCTCAGCTGGATAGAGTACCTGGCTACGAACCAGGCGGTCGCACGTTCGAATCGTGCCGGGCGCACCACTACGAAATACAGTAGTGTTCTAGAGCAGAGTTCCCACCCAGTAAAATTTCAGTCTGACGACAAAGCCAGCCCCAATCTCGAAACTGGATATCACACCAGATAGAGTACCTGGGCTATCAGTCGCCGCAGGCGCCACCAGACGATCACATGCTCCAATCGTGCCGGGCGCACCACTACGAAATACAGTAGTGTTTCTAAAGCAGAGTTCCCACCCAGTAAAATTTCAGTCTGACGACAAAGCCAGCCCCAATCTCGAAACTGGATATCACACCAGATAGAGTACCTGGGCTATCAGTCGCCGCAGGCGCCACCAGGCAGTCGCACGTTCGACAAGTCGCCAAAGGCGACGCAGAACGCCGCGTAGCGGCGGCCCCGAAGGGGCGAAGGGCGAAGCCCTGAGTCATCGTGCCGGGCGCACCACCAGACTGTAGTGTTTCTAAAGCAGATCATTCCGAGAGAGTCCTGAACCGGCAGCAGCCACCAGGGCAATATTTCAGCTATCAGCTATCAGCTATCAGCTCTAAGTTCTTTCTTCAGTTTTATCAATACCCTGCCTTTCCTGTTCTTCGCTCCCAATCTGTTTTCCTGGCTCGCGTTAGATAACGGCATTTGGCAGTCTGCCTTGTTCCCCTTGCCCCTTGCCCCTTGCCCCTTGCCCCTTGCCCTGTTCTCCACAGCTTCGCTGCGGATGTTGGAATTCGCTGCGCTCATTACCAACCTACGGGGTCCCCAATTGATGGGTTTCGCTTCGCTGCACCACATCCTACTGGGTGGAAATGACGTCGGGGTGCCGTGTAGCTTGGAATGAGCGTGCGAATTCCGGGAAATAAGCTCCGGGCGAGTTTCGAGGATCTGCCTGAGTCGGCAGCAGCCACCAGGGCGATACTATCAGCTATCAGCTCACAGCTCACAGCTCACAGCTCACAGCTCACAGCTCACAGCTCACAGCTTTCATCTCTCGCGTCTAAGGTTCTGACTCTCAGCCTGTGATCCGGTATAATCGAGCCCCTCCGTTTTCCCTGTCCTGCTTTCCTGGTCCGCGACATGAAATTTATCGTCAAGCTGTTTCCTGAAATTACCATCAAGAGCCGTCCGGTGCGCAAGCGCATGATTCAGCGGCTGGGGACCAATCTGGAAGTCACGCTGCGTCGTGTCGACGAACAGATCAAGGTGCGCAACAACTGGGACAAAATTGATGTTGTCTGTGCGCCGGGCACTGAGCACCTGCGTGACGAGGTGGTCTCTGTGCTGTCCCGTACGCCCGGTGTGCACGCTTTCCTCGAGGTGAGGGAATTTCCGCTGGTGGACTTCCACGACGCCTATGAGCGCACCCGGGAGGCCTACGCGGACCTGCTGAAGGGCAAGACCTTCAAGGTGCGGGTCAAGCGCACGGGTCGCAATCATGACTTTACCTCCGTGGACATGGAGCGCTACATCGGTGGTGGCCTGAACCAGCATACGGAAGCGGCCGGCGTCGATGTACGCAACCCCGAGGTCTGGGTCGAGCTGGAAGTGGTGGACGAGCGCCTGTTTATCGTCACCGAGCGCCACGCGGGCCTTGGCGGCTTCCCGCTGGGCACGCAGGAACCGGTGCTGTCCCTGATTTCCGGCGGTTTCGACTCGGTGGTCGCCTCCTACATGACCATGCGCCGCGGCTGCAAGACCCATTTCATCTTCTTCAACCTCGGTGGCCATGCCCACGAGATCGGCGTCAAGCAGGTGGCCTTGCACCTGTGGCAGCGTTACGGTTCCAGTGCCCGGGTCAAGTTCGTGACCGTGCCCTTTGAAGAGGTGATCGGCGAGCTGTTGCAGAACGTGCACCACTCCTACATGGGCGTCATTCTCAAGCGCATGATGCTGCGTGCCGCCGAGCGGGCGGCCGACTTCATGAAGATCGATGCCCTGGTCACCGGCGAGAGCGTGGCCCAGGTGTCGAGCCAGACCCTGACCAACCTGGCGCTGATCGACAAGGCCACCGACAAGCTGGTACTGCGTCCGCTGGTGACCTCCGACAAACAGGACATTATTGACCTGTCCAAGCAGATTGGGGCCTTCGAGTTCGCCAAGAGCATGCCGGAGTACTGCGGCGTGATTTCGGACCGTCCGACGACCCGTGGCAAGCTGGAACGGGTGCTGGAGGAAGAGGATAACTTCGATTTCGAGGTGCTGGAGCAGGCACTGCGCAAGGTGCAGGTGATTGCCATCGACGAAATCGTCGAAAACGTGAATGCCCATGCCACCGTCGAGGCCCTGACCCGGGTTGGCGACAACCAGGTGATCGTTGACATTCGTGCTGCCCATGAGCAGGAAAAAAAGCCGCTTAACATGCCGGGCTGTGAAATTCTGACCATTCCGTTCTTCAAGCTTGGCACCGAAGTTGAAAACTTCGATAGCGCCCGGGAGTACCTGCTGTACTGCGAGAAGGGTGTGATGAGCCAGATGCAGGCGCACCACCTGCAGGAAAAGGGCTTTGGCAACGTCAAGGTGTTCCGTCCTGAAGGGACCTGATCCCCGGGTAGGTCCATGTATCAAGGCGCCCAGGGGCGCCTTTTTCGGTTCCGAGGCCGGGTTTGTGGCGCCCGTTCAGGTGCGTTCGAGCGCGGTGCAGTAGCTGCCTTTAATCGAAATAGGGTCAGCTATAAGTTTTCTTAAATGTCTGCCATAAATTATGCAGACGCTCGCAATCTCCCTTGTTTCCTCCGTTTTGTCTAAAATACGTTCGCTTATGTTGGCGGGAGTCGGCGTTTTCCGGCTAAATTGATCCCGCTCATATTGCTTGACGTGCGATCTTTATTGTTGCCAAGTTCCTGAAATAAAAGAGAATTTGCAGCGTAATAGATAACGACTTGATTAACACAGGGAGCATCCAACGATGGATAATCTTCTCTCCGAAGGCCTTGAGCTGATGGTATTCGGCATGGGGTTCGTGTTCGTTTTCCTGACGCTGCTCGTGTTCGTGACCGGACTCATGTCCAAGCTTGTGACGAAATACGCCCCCGCGCCAGAGATCAAACCGGCCAAAAAGCGTACATCGGCCTCCGCGTCGGTGACTGCAGGTGCGACAGCCGCCAATAATGACGAGCTGGTCGCCGTGATCAGTGCAGCGGTACACAAATACCGCTCAAACTGACGGCAATGCTTAAGAAAAGAATAAACGCATTCATTCGACAAAAGGCCCTTTAACATGTCCGATGCAAAGAAACCCTTAGGCATTACCGAACTGGTACTGCGTGATGGTCACCAGTCCCTGCTGGCTACCCGCATGCGCCTGGACGACATGCTTCCGATTGCCGAGAAGCTTGATCAGGTCGGCTACTGGTCCACGGAAAGCTGGGGTGGTGCCACCTTTGACTCCTGCATTCGCTATATTGGCGAAGATCCCTGGGACCGTATTCGCGAGCTGAAAAAAGCGATGCCCAATACCCGCCAGCAGATGTTGCTGCGCGGCCAGAATCTGCTGGGTTACCGCCACTATGCGGACGACGTGGTCGCCCGTTTTGTTGAGCGAGCCGCCACCAACGGTGTTGACGTATTCCGCATCTTCGATGCGATGAACGACCCCCGCAACCTGGCCGCCGCCATCAAGGCCGTCAAGGCGACCGGCAAGCACGCCCAGGGCACCCTCTCCTATACCACCAGCCCAGTGCACACTATCGATAATTGGGTGGATTACGCCAAGACCCTGGAAGACATGGGTGCGGAGTCGATCTTCATCAAGGATATGTCCGGCATCCTCAAGCCCTACGATGCTTTCGATCTGGTGTCCCGTCTGAAGAACCAGACCCAGCTTGAAGTTCAGTTGCAGTCCCATTCCACATCAGGTCTGGCAGACATGACCCTGCTCAAGGCCATCGAGGCGGGCATCGATCGCGTTGATACCTCCATTTCATCGATGTCCATGACCTATGGCCACACCGCGACCGAGACCGTGGTTGCCGCGTTGCAGGGGACTGATCGTGATACCGGTCTGGATCTGGAACTGCTGGAACAAATCGCCGCCTACTTCCGCGAAGTCCGGAAAAAATACGCCAAGTTTGAAGGCTCCCTGCGCGGTACCGATTCACGCATCCTGATTGCCCAGGTGCCCGGTGGCATGCTGACCAACATGGAAAGCCAGCTGCGCGAGCAGGGCGCTGCCGACAAGTTTGACGACGTTCTGGCCGAAATCCCGCGCGTGCGCGCAGACCTGGGCCTGATCCCGCTGGTCACGCCGACCTCCCAGATTGTCGGTACCCAGGCGGTCATCAACGTCCTGATGGGCGAGCGCTACAAGAGCATCTCCAAGGAAGTGCAGGCCATTCTGAAAGGCGAATACGGCGCAGCTCCCGCCCCCTACAACGCCGAGCTGCAGGCCCGCGTACTGGATGGCAAGGAAGCGATTACCTGCCGTCCAGCCGACCTGCTTGAGCCGGAAATGGAGAAGCTGACCGCAGAACTGCGCAAGCAGGCCCAGGCGAAGGGCATCAGCCTGACCACGGGTGAAAACGAAATAGATGATGTTCTGACCTACGCCCTGTTCCCGCAAATTGGGCTTAAATTCCTGGAAAATCGCGGTAACCCCGACGCATTTGAACCAGCACCGACTCTAGAGGACGCTCAGACCATGGCTGCACCGAAGAAATCCGGCCCGGAAGTTTACACCATCACCGTCAATGGTCAGAACTACGTGGTTCAGGTCGCCGAAGGTGGCGACATCTCCGCGATCGCCAAGGCGCCTGCCGCTCCTGCCGCCGCTGCAGCGGCCCCTGCTGCGACTGAAGGTGAAGACGTGCCCGCACCGCTGGCCGGCAACATCTGGAAAGTGGAAGTGGGTGTGGGTCAGGCCGTGCAGGAAGGTGACGTGCTGGTCATCCTCGAAGCCATGAAGATGGAAACCGAAGTCCGCGCTGCACGTTCCGGTACCGTGGTGGCTGTCGACGTGAAGGAAGGCGACGCCGTTCAGGTGGGTGATGCCCTCCTGAGCCTGGCGTAAGCGGGGAAAGGTCCACATGGAAAAGCTGATAACTCTGCTGACCGCCTCGGGGATATACAATATCTCCGGCGGCCAGTTTGTGATGATCGTGGTCGGCCTGTTGCTGCTGTACCTGGCGATCAACAAAAACTTTGAACCGCTGCTGCTGGTGCCGATCGGCTTCGGTGGCATCATGGCCAACATCCCGGAAGCGGGTCTGGCCTTTTCGGCGGTCGAGAACGCGGTGCACTTTGCCAAGCCGGAAGTGCTGCAAGCGCTGGCATCGGTGCTGAGTGCGAGCAGTACCGATGCTGAAACACTGCTGCATGCCTACCATACATCCTCTCCGTCGGTGCATGCGACTGCATCGCTGGTGGCCCAGGATGGCGGTTACAACAACGGCATGCTGTACAACTTCTACCTGGTGGCCATTGCCTCGGGTGTCGCACCGCTGCTGATCTTCATGGGCGTGGGCGCGATGACCGACTTCGGCCCGCTGCTGGCCAACCCCAAGACGCTGTTCCTGGGTGCGGCTGCGCAGTTCGGCATCTTCGCCACCGTACTGGGTGCCATTGGCCTGACCACCCTGGGTGTGATGGACTTCAGCATTCAGGACGCGGCGGCGATCGGCATCATCGGTGGCGCCGACGGCCCGACCGCCATCTACGTGACCAGTCTGCTGGCGCCCCAGCTGCTGGGTGCGATCGCAGTGGCGGCGTACTCCTACATGGCACTGGTGCCGTTGATTCAGCCGCCGATCATGCGTGCCCTGACTACCGAGTCGGAGCGCAAGATCAAGATGAGCCAGCTGCGTCACGTGTCCAAGCTGGAGAAGATCCTGTTCCCGATCTCGCTGCTGATCCTGGTGGCCCTGCTGCTGCCGGATGCTGCACCGCTGCTGGGCATGTTCTGCTTCGGTAACCTGATGCGTGAATGTGGGGTGGTGGATCGTCTGAGCGATACCGCCCAGAACGCCCTGATCAACATCGTCACCATCTTCCTGGGCCTGTCGGTCGGCTCCAAGCTGTCCGCCGACAAGTTCCTGGATGTGCAGACGCTGGGTATCCTGGTACTGGGTATCATCGCTTTTGGTATCGGTACCGCCTGTGGCGTGCTGATGGCCAAGGTGATGAACAAGATGGCCGGCGGCAACGCCATCAACCCGCTGATCGGCAGTGCCGGTGTCTCGGCGGTGCCGATGGCGGCCCGCGTATCCAACAAGCTGGGTCTGGAGTCCAACTCCCAGAACTTCCTGTTGATGCACGCCATGGGCCCGAACGTCGCCGGTGTTATCGGTTCCGCGGTTGCGGCCGGTGTGATGATCAAGTTCGTCGGCTAAACGACAAACTGCTGTACAAAAAGGGGCCGTCATCGACGGCCCCTTTTTTATTAACCGGGTAATTTGGCGGCCGGGGCTAGCCGAGAATGCCGCTTGCTGCGCTCAGTACCCCGCCAGTACCTCCAGGTGTGCCTGTACCGAGAATCCCAGCGCTACCGGGTTGTAGCCGCCCTCCAGTACCGACACGATGCGGCCGCCGCAGCACTGACGTGCGACATCGCTCAGCAGTTGCGTGGCCCAGCGGTAGTCCTCTTCGGTCAGTTCCAGGTCGGCCATCGGGTCTTCCAGGTGGGCGTCGAAGCCGGCGGAAATGAAAATGATGTCAGGCTTGTGGGCCTGCAGCGCCGGCAGCCAGCGGTCTTCCAGCGCATGGCGAAATAGCGCCGGTTTGCTGTAAGCCGGTAGCGGGCAATTGAGGATATTGTCGCGTTCGATATCCTGGTAGCGCTCGGGGTAATAGGGGTACTGAAAGGTCGAGCACACCAGCACTTCGGGCCGGTCACGAAAGATATCCACGGTGCCGTTGCCGTGGTGGACGTCGAAGTCGACGATGGCGACCCGCTGTACCGAGGGCTGCTGCAGCGCATGCAGGGCGCCAATGGCGACATTGTTGTAGAAGCAGAACCCCATGGCCAGGCTATGCTCGGCATGGTGACCGGGCGGGCGTATGGCACAGAAGGCATTTTTGTTGCTGCCGCCGAGCACCAGGTCGGCCGCCTGAATAGCGGACCCGGCGGCCAGGCTGGCGGCGCGCAGGCTGTCGGGGCACAGTGCAGTATCGTCGTCACAGTATACGATGCCCTTTTCGGGCTGCTGTTCTTCAAGCCGGGCGCTGTGCTGGTGGCTGTGGGCCAGCGCGATCTGCTGTGCGCTGGCAGGGATTGCGGTGTATTGCTGCAGCTCCTGCATCAGGCCTGTACGTTCGAGGACCTTGCGGATGGCCTGCAGTCGCAGCGGGCTTTCCGGGTGCTCCGACCCCATGTTGTGCAGGTTGCAGTCGGCGTGGGAAATGAACGCGGTGGTCATGGTGAGGCACTCTTGTCATTGTTATTGCGCTTTGGTGCGGCCTGGCAGTGCGCGAGGCTGGAAACTCAAGCTCAAGATGCTGAGTGTAGCGAATCCTGCCGCCAGGGGCTTTTAGCTTTAGGTATTAGGCCTTACCCCATGTATTTGCGACTCTGGCTGCTGTACGCTTTTGCTGATTCCCGCCGGGCTCCTATACTCGGCGATTGAAACGGCAGCAGTAAGGAAACCGCCCCCGGTGACGAACAGGAAGGTCGACTATTCAGACAAGCGGGTACTGCTGATCGATAGCAGCGGCAATGTCCGCTCGGCGATCTTCCATATGCTGCGCCGCCTGGGGGTACACAATATCCAGGCCGTGAGCATCAACGACCGGGTGTTCAGCCTGATTGCCGAGGGCGGCTTCGACCTGATCCTGCTCGGTCACAACGGTAGCGATGCGGTGTCCGGTATCCAGATCCTGGAAGAGGCGCGCTACCGCGGATACATCAAGCCCAGCGCGGGCTGGGTGTTCATGACCAGTGACGCCAGCCAGGAAATGGTGCTGCATGCCATCGACAGCCGACCGGATGTGCTGCTGACCAAGCCCTTCAGTATTGATGAGCTCAAACTGCGCCTCGACAGCCTGGTATGTCGCAAGATGGTGCTGCGCCCGGTGGATATGGCGCTGGAAATGGGAGATCTGTCCCGCGCCATTGCCGCCTGTGATGACCGGGTAGCGCGGCAGGATCCGCTGTTTGACCATGTACAGCAGGTCAAGGGCAAACTGCTGATTCAGGCTCGGCGCTTCCAGGAAGCACGGGTGCTTTCCGAGGCGCGCTACTGGCAGAGCCAGGACAAGGAAGCCGGGTTGCATCTGGCCGAGGCCCTGGCAGGCCTGGGGCAGCTTCGCGATGCGGTCAGCGTACTCGAGGGGCTGGTCGAGCATTACCCGTTGCTGATCGGAGCCTATGATCTGCTGGCGATCATGCATGAGCGCCTGGGCGAGCTTCCCGCTGCCTGCGAGGCGCTGGTGGATGCGACCACGCGCAGCCCGCTGGGCATTCCGCGGCAGATGGAGCTGGGCCGGGTCTCGACCCAGGCCCGCAACCTGGATACCGCCGAGGCGGCCTATCGCAAGTCCATCGTGCTGGGGCGCCACAGCGTGTATCGTTCCCCCGACCCTTATCTGAAACTGGCCAATATTCAGCGCCTGGCGTTGCAGGATGCCGATGCGCGTCAGGCGGTGTCGTTGCGTGATGCTTTTGAGCAGGCGCTGAATCAGGCGGTGCTTCAGTTTCCCAGGGATGATCGCTGCAAGATCCAGGTGGCGCTGATGCGCCGCCAGCTGTTCGAAGACCTGGGTGATACGGTTGAAGCCGAACGCATGGAGCGCGAAGCCGAAACCCTCAATCATAGGCGTGAAACGCCACTGGATCTCAGGCGCGAACAGCTGCAAGTCAGCGCGGACAAGGTGCCGCTGCTGGAGCCCGAGACGCCGCTGCTGGCGCAGGCACCACCGGATACCGGCAAGCGCGATCCGGCCATGAGCCTGAAAGTGAACCGGCTGGGCGTGAAGCATTACCGGGTCGGCAAGACCGCGCAGGCAATACGTTACTTCGGCATGGCCATTGAGTATGACCCGGCGAATGCAGCGGCGCTGCTGAATCTGGCCCAGCTATTCCTGGAGTCGGCGCGCGACAGCGAGGCCCGGCGCGAGGAGCGCCTGCGCATGGTGGATCGATACCTGCACCTGACCGGTACCCTGTCGATGAAAGGTGATGTGCAGGCTCGCCAAATGCTGCTCAAGCGCCTGCGAAGCCTGCCACTGGAACAGTTGCCCGAGGGTAGCCTGGGTGCGCTGTTGCGCTGAGAGTGCAGTGGCTCAGCAGCTGGTTGGACCATGTGGTAAAATTCCCGCAGGCTTTTGAGCAACAGCAGTGGAACAGAGCGAATGACAGGGAATAGCATCCAGACGCAAGACGAAATCAAACCCAAGCGGCGTTCGCGCATCCGCGAAGCCCACGAAACCCGTATCCTGGCGGCGGCCGAAGACGTGTTTGCACAGTTTGGGTATAACGGCGCCTCGCTCGAAACCATCGCCGAGCAGGCCGGCATGTCGAAGCAGAACATGCTGTACTATTTCTCGTCCAAGGAAATTCTGTATCACCGGGTTTTGAAGAATATCCTGGATCTCTGGCTCGAGAAAATGACATTGCTGGAGCAGGCCGGCGAAGATCCCGCCGCCATGCTGGAAAACTACATTCGCGGCAAGTTCGAAATATCCCGCACCCACCCCAACGGGTCCAAGGTCTTCGCCAACGAGATCATCAACGGCGCGCCGCACCTGAAGGAATACCTGCGCCAGCGCCTGCTGCCCCAGCTGGAGGCCGATATCGTCCTGGTACGGGGCTGGATTCGCGATGGCGTCATTGATCCCATCGAGCCGGAGCACCTGTTCTTTACCATCTGGGCGTCCACCCAGACCTATGCCGATTTCTCGGCCCAGATTGAGTTGTCGCTAGGCAAGGAGACCTTGGAGGCTGATGACTTTACCCGGGCGGGGGATTTTCTGACCCATGTTATTTTGAAGGGAATCGGGTTGAAGGATTAAGTCCTTCAAGCCATAGACGCAGTGCTGCGCTGGATGCTGCGGGAATGCAGATAACAGGTACGATGAGCTTAAAAAGGAGGCAGGGGTTACCTGCCTCAAGTGGGATTGCCACGCATGAGTGCTCGAAAAGGCCCTCAAAATATTCAGTGTGCAGTTTGTTAACCATGTGGCTCTGCACACTCTGCTTAACGGGTGTAGCGGGCCATCTCTCGTCATAGCCCTGGCCATTGTTTCCGGGCCGTCCAGTATCTGTCACCCTGGCATGGCCGGATTCAAGGCACAGCCGGTCAGCCAAGCATGCCGGTATCGCCGCAGACTGAAATCGACTGCCCCGACAGGGTCTTGCTGCGGGGGCTGGCCAGGAAAATAACCTGATCGGCAATCTGCTGCGGCGTGACATAGTCCTGGATCGAGGTGAACGAAAAGGCTTCGCGCTCCGCCGCATCGAAACTGGTACCCCTGGCCTGCGCCCGCGCTTCCAGTACTCTGCGCTGGCGATCACCGGCCACTATGCCGGGCAGAACGGCATTAACGCGGATCCTGTCCGGCCCCAGCTCAATGGCCATGGACTTGGTCAGGCCGATCACGCCCCATTTGGCCGCCGCATAGGGGCTGCGCAGCTTGAAGCCCAGTCGGCCCGCCAGCGAAGAAATGTTCACGATCGACGGATTCTGGCTCTGTCGCAGATGCGGCACGGCACGGCCGATGGTCACGAACTGGCTGGTTAGGCAGATCGACAGGCATTGCTCGATCACCCCGACCTCCAGGTCCTCGATCCGCCCGGTCGGCCCGGCAATGCCGGCGTTGTTGACCAGGCAATCGAGCCCGCCAAGCCGCTCCACCGCCGCATCGATGAACTGCGTCAGGGCAGCGCTATCGGCGACATCGACCTTTTGCCAAAAGACATCGTCGGGCAGCGTGGCGAGGGCGGCTTCATCAATGTCGCAGGTGGCGACTTGTGCGCCGGCCTCGCGAAAGCCATCGACAATCGCGCGCCCGATGCCGCCTGCACCGGCTGTGATAATGATGCGGGCACCTTCAAGGGACAGATCCATGCAAAGTATTCCTTGTTTCAGAGACTGGGGTCGGAACTGCCGCCCCTATTAATGACCCACCAGCGTTAGCAACAGCCAGTGGAGAAAACTGCTGATGACCCGCACCACACACCTGGGTGTGGCAAAAGGCAGCAACGTAACGACAACGTCGCCGTCATACCGGGTATATATGAGGATGCCGAGCACCGCGCAACGCAGCCTATGAGTCGCGCAGCAGGTTGTGCGTGGAGCCCGTAACTACAGCGTCGCTGTCATGCCGCCGTCCACGACCAGTAACTGTCCCGTCATATAGCTGGCCGACGGTGAACACAGAAAATTGACCGGCCCAACCATGTCCTGTGTTTCTCCCCAGCGCCCGAGCGCTGTCTTGCTTATCACCTCCTGATCAAACGCCGGATCATTTTGCAGTACCGTATTGATCTCGGTACGCGTATATCCAGGGCAGAGCGCATTGACTGTTGCTCCCGAGTCCCCAAGCTCCGCCGACAGGGCCCGCGTCAGGCCTATAAGCGCGTGCTTGCTGGCGATGTAGGACGCGGCACAAGGCTTGCCCATCAGCCCCAAAATCGAGGCCACATTAACCACTCTCCCCTGTGGAGATGCCCGCAGTTCGGGCGCGAACGTCCGCGCCAGTAACATCGCTGCGGTCACATTGGTGCGCAGCACCGCCTCGAACTGTGCAGTATTGATCTCATCCAGCGCCGCACGGTCGATGGTTCCTGCGTTGTTGATCACGATATCCGGTGCCCAGCCCGCTGCCCGCATCCGTTCAGCCATCTGTGCGACGGCGGCCTCGTGGGTGACATCGAACGGCTCAACCATGCTCCGGCCTGGGTCAGGCAATAGCGCCTGGGTCTGCTCCAGCGCGGCCCGGTCCCGCCCGCAAAGGATCACCCTGGCACCTGCACCGCAAAGCCCGATGGCAATAGCGCGCCCCAGCCCCCTGGAAGCACCGCTGACAAGCGCAGTGCGGCCCTGCAGAGAAAACATTTGTTGCAGCATCATCTGAATCTCCTGGTGAGTATGAATCATGGGCCGGGGTCGCCAGCACCGACCGTATTAATCACCCAGCAGCGACAGAGACAGCCAGGGGACGAAACTGATGATCATCAGCACCGCAAGCATAAGCGCGACGAAAGGCAGGATTGCGCGGGACAGGTGCGCGATCGAGATGCGTGATATCTGCGAGGCGATAAACAGGTTCAGCCCTACCGGCGGCGTGAACATTCCCATCGCGAGATTCACTACCATGATGATGCCGAAGTGGACCGGGTTAATGCCGAAATTCAGCGCGATCGGTAACAGGATCGGGGTGAATATCAGGATGGCGGCGGCCGCTTCCAGGAACATGCCGACAAAGAGCAGCAAGACGTTCACCAGGATGACAAACATCCATGGGCTGTCGATAAAGCCGACCACCAGTTCGGAGATGAGCGTGGGGATCTCCAGCGACAGGATGATGCGCCCGTAGAGCCCGGCGGTGGCAATGATGCTGACGACCACCGCGGAGGTGACGGCCGATCTTCGCAGAATGTCCGGGACATCGCGCAGCGAGAGTTCTCGATAGATGATGGCACCGACAATAAACGAATAGACCACGGCAATAACCGCGGCTTCCGTCGGTGTGACGATACCGCCATAGATACCGCCGAGAATCAGCGCGGGCATCAGCAAGGCTAGGATGGCCTTGCGGCCCGCCCGAAAAATCTCGCCAAGGCTGGCAGGCTCGTCACGGGTCGCGGGATGTTTCAGGGCATGGAAATAGGCATAGAGCATCAGCGATCCGACAACGACAAATCCAGGCAGGAAGCCCGCCGCGAACATGTCGCCCACGGACTGGTTGGCCGCGATGGCATAGAGGATCAGCGGAATGCTCGGTGGAATAATGACCCCCAGTGCGCCGGATGCAGCCTGGTTGGCCGTGGCATAGGAGGCACTGTACCCCTGGGTAATCATCGCCGGGATCAATATGGCCCCGACCGCCGCAGTGGTCGCAGCGCCTGATCCCGAGATAGCAGCGAAGAACGCCGACGTCACGATGGCCACCATGGCCAGTCCGCCGTTCATGCCGCCTACCAGCGTGCGCGAAAATTCAACCAGCCTGTGCGAGATGCCACCGCGCTGCATCAGATCGCCTGCGAGGATGAAAAACGGGATGGCCAGTAACGGGAATGAATTGATTGAGCGGATCATCTCTTGCGGGACAATCAGCAGCGGCATGATATCGCCTAGCCAAATGGTGGCAATCGCGGCAAGTCCCAGTGCGAAGGTCACGGGTACGCCGACCACCAGGAACAGCAGTAGTGAGCCAAAAAGCAGAGCAGCCATGAGCTAATCCTTTTTTGCGGTAAAGCTTTCAGCGATGATGGCGAAAGCGTTGATGAGAATCATCGCCGCGCCCGCAGGCACTGAGGCATAGAGCCAGGCCATCGATACCCGTATGCTGGGCGCGGTCTGCGCGGCAACACGGTCCGTTATGCTGAGCCCCTCTGTCAGCAGCACCCAGGCGAAGATGCAGGACACCACCGCAATGACCAGGCGCAGCCCCGGCGCAAATCGGCCACCCGCAACCCCGGCCAGCATATCGACCGCGATCAGCGAGCCGTGGCGGTAGGCATAGGCCGCCCCGAGCATCGTCAGCCAGACCATCGAAAAGCGGGCGACCTCCTCGGAAAAGGTCAGTGAATCGCCCATCACATAGCGTGCGAACACCTGCCAGCTGATTAACACGGTCATCACCAGCAGCAGAGCGGCCAGCAACCATCCGCACAGCCAGTTGATGCGATCCACACCCCGTATCAGCTTGCGCAAAACCACTTGCATGGAAACCTCCTGAAGTGTCTGGAAAGGGCGGGCCCGGCGACCTGCCGGGCCCGCGTCAGCGGGGGTGCGATCAAGGCTGGAAGTTGATTGCGGCATCCACCAGCTCGACGCCAACCGTCTCTTTCCACTGCTCGATCACAGGTTGAACACGCTGCTGGAAAAGTGCGATATCGGGCTGTGTGACGACCATCCCCTGTTCTTCCAGCTTGGTGATCAGTTCCTGCTCCATGCGCTGTGATGCTTCACGCTGCACTGGCACGGCGATCTTGGCCGCTTCCAGCACGATCGCCTGATCCTCCTCCGACAGGGAGTTGAACAGCTGCGCCCCCATCATGAAGGGCGCCGGCGAATACACATGCCCGGTGAGGTTCAGGTATTTCTGTACCTCGTAGAACTTGACGTCATAGATCGTCGCGATCGGGTTTTCCTGGCTGTCCATCACGCCCTGCTGAAGCGCCGTGAAGACCTCGGTCCAGGCCATGGGCGAGGCATTGGCCCCCAGTGCGCTCCAGGTATCGACCTGCACACGGCTTTCCTGTGTGCGGTGCCGGATACCTTCCAGGTCGTCGGGTGTATTCAGCGTTCGAACGTTGTTGGTGTTGTGGCGAAAACCGTTTTCCATCCAGCCGAGGATCTTGACACCGGCCTGTTCTTCCAGTTTCTGCACCAGCCCGTCGCCATATGGCCCATCCAGAAAGCCGTAGGCTTGTTCAACGCTGGTAAAGACATAGGGTAAATCGAACAGCATGAAATCATCGACGAAGCCGCCCATGGGTCCGGTCGAGGTAACCCCCATGTCGATCAGGCCGAAGCCTATTCCTTCAACGACTTCGCGTTCGCCGCCCAGGGCATTGTCGTAATGGGGCCGGATCGTAAGACGCCCGCCAGACAGGCGATCCAGCTCCTCTCCGAACTTCAGAGCGCCGATCGCATGATGCGAGTCGGGCCCCAGGGCCAGGCTGACATCAAGGACCTGGGTTTCCTGCGCGGCGGCGGCGCCGGCCGTGAAACAGATCGCAGCCGCGGCGGCAAAGGCAAATTTCCGCATTTTTATTTTTCCTTTGAAGATTCATTTCCAGGCTGTCTGTAGCAGCCAATTAATCACTAACCGTGATCACACTTACTATACATTGGCATTTTTTGAACCGTCAAGATTCTTTGTTGTCGCGTTTTTGTTGACTTTTTGTTGCCTGATACGGCAGTCTTTCTAAAAACAACGTTTAAGTGAGATCACACTTTGAGTGAATCGAATCAGCCTCTGACGAATGATATCCAGCGCGACAGCTGGGCCCGGCTGGGCCCACTGACGCTACAGGAGGGTGCGACCGCGCAATCGCTGGTTTACGCGACGCTGCGTCATGCCCTGATTAGCGGGTATTTCCGCCCGGGCGAAGAAATCAGCTTGCGCAAGGCGGCGGCGGTTCTGGAAACCAGCGTCACCCCCGTGCGTGAGGCCCTGCGGCGACTTGAGGGCGATGGCGGACTCGAGACATTCGGCGGCAACCGCGTTCTGCGCGTCCCCATCCTGACGGATGCGGAATTGCTGGACATCCGCGATATTCGCCTCAACCTTGAAGGCTTCGCCGCAGTACAGGCCATCAAGAATATCGGGCCGGCCCAGATGCGCGTCATCAACAATGCCTTCAACCTGATGGACCTCGCTGCCCAGAGCGGTGATGTCGACATGTATCTGGAAAACAACTGGCGCTTCCACTCGCTCATCTATCGCGCGGCAGACCGGCCGATTTTGATGAGCCAGATCGAGGGTTTGTGGTTGCGGGTGGGGCCGCTTATCCACATCGCCGTTGCGTCGCCGATGCATTTCGACCAGTCGATGGACGCCCATAGCGCTGCCCTGCAGGCGCTGCGCGATAGCGATGGCGATGCGCTGCAGCAGGCCATCATTCGCGATATCTCCGAGGCCGCCTGTGATTTGCGGCAGACGCTGCGCAACTGGGAGGCCCAGAAGGAACAACACAGCCGCCGCGGCGGGAGGAGCTCTAAATGACACGAAAGATTGCAGTTATTGGCGCAGGCTTGATCGGCCGGGCCTGGGCATTGGTTTTTGCACGGGCAGGCTGCGAAGTGCGGTTATGGGACCTGGACCCCAACGTGCGCGCGCGCGCACTCGACGAACTGGCTGAAGCCTGCCGCTTGAGTGGCGAAGATGCATCCGCCCTCGCGCAGGTGACGATTTGTGCAGACATGGCCACTGCCGTTGACGGCGTTGAATGGGTGCAGGAAAACGGCCCGGAAAAGCTGGAAATCAAGCGCCAGATCTATGCCGATCTCGATCGCATGACGGCGGCGCACACTATCCTCGCCTCATCCAGTTCTGCGCTGCTTGCCTCGCATTTTGCCGAAGGCCTGCCGGGGCGCGCACGCATTATCGTGGCGCATCCCGTGAATCCGCCCCATGTAATTCCTGTGATTGAACTCTGCCCAGGCCCTGATACCGCTCCTGAGGTTATGGAACGTGCCGAGGTGCTTATGCGCGCCGTGGCCCAGGTGCCTGTTCGCCTCTCCCGTGAGATCGACGGCTTTGTGTTGAACCGGCTGCAGGCGGTGCTGCTGGCCGAATCGCTGCGGCTTATCGAGCAAGGCATCGTCACCCCACGGGGGCTGGACGACACAATCACCCACGGGCTGGGGCGGCGCTGGGCGCTGCTGGGGCCGATGGCAACGATCAACCTGAACGCGCCGGGTGGGGTGAAGGATTACCTTGACCGCTACGGCCCCACCATGGCCCGACTGAGTGACAGCTCGGCACGGGGAGAGGCATTCACTGAACGTGCCGCCGAAATCATCGCGGCGGACCTGCCAGGGCCTGCGCAGGTGCCGGAGCTCAGCCGCCGGCGGGATGCACGGCTGGCCGAGCTGGGCCGGTTTCTACGCGACAACAACGAATAACATCAGGAGAACTGTACACATGACCACCAAGCGCAAAGTTATTATCACCTGTGCCGTCACCGGTGCGATCCACACGCCATCCATGTCGGAATACCTGCCCGTTACGGCCCGTGAGATCGCCGAAGCGGCAACCGGTGCGGTTGAGGCAGGGGCCGCGATTGTGCACCTGCACGCCCGTAACCCCGAGGATGGTCGCCCCGATCAAACCGCCGAGGCCTTCCAGCCTTTTCTTGACGATATCAAGCAGCACTCGAATTGCGTGGTCAACATCACTACCGGCGGCGCCCCTACCATGAGTATCCAGGACAGGGTCCGTCCTGCTGCCAAATGGAAACCTGAACTGGCGTCCTTGAACATGGGCTCCATGAATTTTGGTCTCTTTCCGATGCTCAAGCGCTTTGAAGGGAAACTGAAGCACGAGTGGGAACGCAACTATATCGGCGACAAGGGCATCCTGTTTCACAATACGTTCGAGGATATCGAGCACATCATCACCACCCTGGGCGCCAACGGCACGCGATTTGAGTTTGAGTGCTATGACACGGCCCACCTGTATAACCTTAAATATTTTATGGATGCAGGACTGGTCAAGGGGCCGCTGTTCATCCAGACGGTCTTTGGCCTGATGGGCGGTATCGGTGCGCATCCTGATGATGTGATGCACATGAAGCGCACCGCTGACCGACTGTTTGGCGACAATTACCGCTGGTCGGTGCTGGGGGCAGGGCGCCACCAGTTGCCGATCGCAGCGATGTCGGCTGCCATGGGTGGCCACGTGCGGGTGGGTCTGGAGGATTCGCTCTGGGCATCGGCCGGCCGCCTGGCGACCAGCAGCGCCGAACAGGTACAGGCTGTTCGCAAGATCATCGAGGGGCTTGGGCTGGAAATCGCCTCCCCCGATGAGGCGCGCGAAATACTCGCACTCAAGGGCGCCGACAAGGTTGCTTTCTGAGCCCGCTGCCGCGGCGGCCTTGCGTTGCCGCGGCCTTCGTGCCGCCAGCATAGCGCAGACGGTGCACTCAACGTCATAGAACAGGAGGAGTTGGCACGATGACCGGCTGGCTATTTGACCTAGACAACATGAGCGTTCAGGGGCCTGACGACGGGGAGGCCTGGGTCGCACCTGGCGCCATCCTGGTCGGAGACGTGCGTCTCGCCCGCGACGCCAGCATATGGTTTGGGGTCGTCATGCGCGCCGATGACGCCACCATCGAGATCGGCGAAGGCAGCAACGTGCAGGACAATGCGGTGCTGCATGTCGATCCCGGCTTTTCGTTGCGGATCGGCAAGGGCTGCACCATCGGCCACCGGGCAATGTTGCACGGCTGCACCATTGGCGATAACAGTCTTGTCGGCATGGGTGCCATGGTGCTGAATGGCGCAAAAATCGGCCGTAATTGTCTGATCGGTGCCGGTGCCCTCGTCACCGAAGGCATGGTCATTCCCGATAACACGCTGGTCGTGGGCAGTCCTGCGAAGCCCAAACGCGAGATCGGGCCGCAAGGCGAAGCTGATATTCGCCGGGGGGCCGAGGCCTATTGCGAGCGATGGAAGCGCTACCGGGCGGAGCTCTCCTTCACCGGAATAGCCCCGGGTATTGTCATCGGCCGCGAAGCGCCGTGACAGGCCAGGGTTCACGCCAGAAATAGTTACAACCTGCTCCGAGCGCGAGCGAATTTGTAACTGTTTCTGCAGTCATGCAAAGGTGATCTGGCAGTCTCGTTGCCGCTTGCCTGCTGATTACTTTTTCGCCTCTTTGGGCGCCCAGAGCCCGCTTGCAGTCGGTCCGTTCAGCCCCAGGCCGGCTCCGAGTGGGCAGCCCCGCCTTCCTCGTGTGTTCTTCTCCTGCCGTACTGGTCACCCAAGACTGCCGCCCGGGCATCACAAGAACGCCGGCCGGCTGGCGCCTGCCTTGCCCCGTGCCCCTTGCTCCTTACACTCCTTGTCCCTTGTCCCTTGTCCCTTGTCCCTTGAACCTTCCCCCTTCCCCCTTCCCCCTTCCCCCTGCTTCTTTCGATGCCTGTAAAAATATTTGACCACTTGGCAAAATATGGTGTAAGTTAAATTTACCGTTTGGTAAAAAGTTGTTGTGCAGGCACGGCGACCTTTGACCTGAACTCTACAAGGCCCCACCAAAAACAATAACGGAGGCTGTGATCATGATGCTGAGCCGCACCCAGGCGCTGGCGCTGGAAAAGGCCACAGATGCCCAATTCAAGGACCTGAGTCTGCAGGCCGCTGCCCTGCGCGATACGCACTGGGGTCGGACCCTGACCTATTCGCGCAAGGTTTTCGTACCCCTGACCAACATGTGCCGCGACGACTGCGGCTACTGCACCTTCGTACAGAAACCCGGCTCCCCCAATGCCCGCGTGATGACGCCCGACGAAGTCATGGCCGTGGTGAAGGAGGGCGAGCGCCTGGGCTGCAAGGAAGTGCTGTTCAGCCTCGGCGAGAAGCCGGAGCTGCGTTACCCCGAGGCCCGCGAGGCGCTGGCGCAACTGGGGCACGGCAGCATGGTGGATTACCTGGCACAGATGTGTGAGCGCGTGCTGGCGCAATCCAGCCTGCTGCCCCACGTCAATGCCGGCACCCTGTCCGCTGAGGATATCCACAGGCTCAAGCCGGTCAGCGCCAGCATGGGCATGATGCTCGAGAACGTCAGCCGGCGCCTGATTCAGCGCGGCCAGGCGCATTATGCCTGCCCCGACAAGGTGCCCGTGCAGCGCATCCGCACGCTGGAGCGTGCCGGCGAGCAGGGCGTGCCTTTCACCACCGGCATTCTGATAGGTATCGGCGAGAACTGGGCCGAGCGCGTCGACAGCCTGATCACCATCAATAACCTGCACCGGCGCTACGGCCATATCCAGGAAGTGATCGTGCAGAACTTCCGTGCCAAGCCAGGCACCGCCATGGCGCATCATCCCGAGCCGGACCTGGACGACATGGTGCGCACCCTGGTGCTGGCGCGCCTGTTGCTGGACCCGAGTATCAGCGTGCAGGCGCCGCCTAATCTGCAGCAGCGCTTTGGCGCCTATATAGCCGCGGGCATCAATGACTGGGGCGGCATTTCTCCGCTCACCCTGGATCACATCAATCCGGAACGTGCCTGGCCGCAGATTGAATCCCTGCGGCAGGCCACGGCGGACTGCGGCTATGGCCTGCATGAGCGCCTGGCCGTTTATCCCCATTACCAGCAATACCCGGATCGTTTCTTCGCCGCCCCCATCGCTGCCCGCCTGGCCGGTATCGCCCGTGGCGATGGTCTGGCGCTGGCGCAATGTCACTGAACAGGAGAAAAGCCATGAATGCCGCCGTCCCTCATAACATTGCGCTGGCACAAGGCGTGCCGCAGGAGCTTTTCAACCCGGCTGTGAGCACAGAGGTTCGTGCCATCTTGCAGCAGGCCCTGAACGGTGAGGAGCTGAGCGAGGCGCAAGGCGTGGTGCTGTTTGGCACCGAAGGCGCCGAGCTGGATGCGCTCACCGCCACCGCCGATACCGTGCGTCGCCAGCGTGTGGGCGATCGCGCCAGCTTCGTGATCACCCGCAATATCAACTACACCAATGTCTGCTACATGGGCTGCAAGTTCTGCAACTTCGCCAAGCGCAAGGACGACCCCGAGGCCGAGTTTTTCGATCTGGATGAAATCGTGCGTCGCGCCCAGGAAGCCTGGGACAGGGGAGCCACCGAGGTGTGCATCCAGGGCGGGTTGCACCCGGACCTGCCGGTGCATTTCTATCGCGACATGCTCAAGGCGATCAAGAGCGTGCTGCCGGGCATGCATATCCATGCGTTCTCGCCGTTCGAGATCTGGTTTGGCGCCCGCAAAAGCAAGATGTCCTACGCCGACTTTATCCAGGACCTGATGGACCACGGCCTGGGCTCCATGCCCGGTACCGCCGCCGAGATTCTGGATACCGATATCCGCAAGCAGCTGACCAAAGACAAGCTCAGCACCGAGCAGTGGGTCGAGATTATCCAGACCGCCCACCGCCTGGGCCTGCCGACCACCGCGACCATCATGTACGGCCATATCGACGGCCCCGAGCACTGGGCGGCGCACCTGGCGTTGCTGCGCACCATTCAGCAGAAAACCGGCGGCTTTACCGAATTCGTGCCGCTGGGTTTTATTCACTACAAGACACCGCTCTACCTGGAAGTGGAGGGCGTGCGGCCCGGCCCCACGCGGCATGAACATATCCGCATGCACGCCGTGGCCCGGCTGATGCTCAATGGCTGGATCGACAACATCCAGGCGTCCTGGGTCAAGCTCGGTACCGAGCTTGCCCAGCAGATGCTGGCCGCCGGGGTGAATGACCTGGGTGGCACCCTGATGAACGAGAGCATTTCCCGCGCCGCCGGTGGCGAGCATGGCCAGGAAATGCAGCCGCAGGAACTGATCGGCATGATGCGTGCGATGGGGCGCGAACCGGTGCGTCGCAACACCCTTTACCGCCCGCTGGAGTTCTTCGACAGCGTCGAGCCGCTGCCGCAATCGCTGCTGGCAGGAGGTCTGGCATGAGTGCGCCGAAAGTGACCCTGCTGGCCGGCGGCGGTGGCGGTGCCAAGCTGGCGGTGGGTCTTGCCGCCGTGCTGGAGCCAGGACAGCTGTCGGTCATCGGCAACGTGGCGGACGACCAGGAGTTTCATGGTCTCTGGGTGTCCCCGGATATCGATACCCTGACCTACAGCCTGGCCGGCCTGATCGATCGCAACAAGGGCTGGGGGCTGGCGAACGAAACCAGCCGCACGCTGCAAGGGCTGGCCCGGCTGGGGGCCGACGACTGGATGTACCTGGGCGATCAGGATTTCGCTACCCATATCTACCGCACCGAGCTGCGTCGCCAGGGCGTGCGCCCCAGCGCCATTGCCCAGACGATCGCCCGGGCGCTGGGGGTCAGCACCAATATCCTGCTGCCCAGCGATGACCGCATGCAGACCGAGGTCAAGACCGCCCGCGGCTGGCTGTCGTTTCAGGAGTACTTTGTACGCGAGCAGTGCCGGCCACAGGTGCTGGAACTGCGGATTCAGGGGCTGGAAGACGCGCGCCCGACCGAGGAAGCGCTGGCCGCCATCCGCGATGCGGACCTGGTGATCCTCGGTCCCAGCAACCCGCTGGTGAGCATCGGGCCGATACTGGCGCTGCCCGGCATTCGCGCGGCCCTGGAAAAGACCTGTGCAACCCGCATCGCCGTTTCGCCGCTGATTGCTGGCCAGACCGTGAAGGGGCCGGCCAATAGCATGCTCAAGGCCGCAGGCTACAGCGCCAGCAACCTGGGTGTGGCCGACTGCTACCGGGGCCTGATCGACAGCCTGGTGATCGATACCGGCGACAGCGCCGATGTGACGGCCCTGCAAGCGCGGGGCCTGAATACCGCCGTGACCCAGACCCTGATGTGCAGTGATGCCGACAAGGCCTGCCTGGCACGGGAGCTGCTGGCCCTGGCGGGCCTGGAGCCGGTGGCGCCTGCCAGGGCTCCGCTGTGGAGGGTGCCGGCATGACCCTGAAAACCCTGATCGTGATTCCGGTGAAGGATTTCAGTGCGGCCAAGAGCCGACTGCGCCCGGTGCTGGATGACAGCGACCGCAGCCAGCTGGCCCGGCGCCTGTGCGAACGCACCCTGCGCTTTTTCCAGTGCCACTTTCCCGACTACCCGCTGCTGGTGGTCACGGCGTCTGCCGCCATTGGCGAGCTGGCCCGCGGCTACGGTGCCTCGGTGCTGCGCGAGCTGCGCCCGGCCGGGTTGTCGGGGGCCGCGGCCCTGGCGGCTCACTGGAGCAAAAGGCACGGCTTTGATTCCCAGCTGCTGGTGCCGGCGGACATTGCCCGCCTCGATGCGGCCGAGTTTGGCTGCCTGCTTGGCCAGCCCAGAGCCGTCCCGTCGGTGCTGATCTGCCCGGCCAGCGATGCCGGTACCAATGCGTTGCTGACCACGCCGCCGGATGTGCTGCCGTTCAGTTTTGGTGAGCGCTCCAGCGAAGCGCACCAGGCGTCGGCGCGGCGGCGTTCGCTGCCGTGCCAGCTGCTGCACTTCGAGCACATGCGGTTCGATCTGGATACCCCGGATGACCTTCACAACCTGATGCATCAACCCAGCGGCGATTTGTCGCGAGAACTGGTGACCCTATGGAATTTGTAAGCCATCACACCCCGGAGCCGTCTTCGCTGTTTGGCGACTTCGGCGGCAGTACTGTCCGGCAGGCCGACGGGGCCCGTACCGAATCCATCTCCATGCAGGTGTTGCCGGGTATCCCGGATATCGCGCCGGGGGATGACCTGGCCGCGCTGCTGCTGGAGTCCATCGAACGGGCGGCCCTGGTACTGCAGGACGGTGACATCCTGGTCATCGCCCACAAGGTGGTCTCCAAGGCCGAAGGCCGGATTACACGGCTGGCGGATGTGCAGCCCGGCGCCAGGGCGCGCGAACTTGGGCTGGAGCTGAACAAGGACCCGCGCAAGGTGGAAGTGATACTGGGAGAGTCCAGCCGCGTGGTGCGGGCCCTCAAGCGCCCCGGCCAGCTCGAGGGCACCCTGATTGCCGAGCACCGGCTGGGCTTTATCTGCGCCAATGCCGCGGTGGATGAATCCAATGTCGGTGCCGAGGAAACCGTGATCCTGCTGCCCGAAGACCCGGACCGCAGCGCGCGGGAAATCTGCGCCGTACTGGAGCGCGCCAGTGGCGTGCGTCTGGGGGTCGTGATTACCGATACCTTCGGCCGTCCCTGGCGCATGGGGCTGGTGAATGTGGCGGTGGGGCTGGCCAGGGTGCCGAGCCAGATCGACCTGGTGGGCGAGCGCGATGCCTTTGGGCGTGAACTTTCGGTCACGGTGCCGGCGCTGGCCGATGAGCTCGCGGCGGCCTCGGGCCTGCTGATGAGCAAGGACGGCAAGACCCCGGCGATCCTGTTCCGCGGCATCGACTGGGCGCCGGACAACAGCTCGGCGCGCGACCTGGTGCGCCCGCCGCAGGAGGACCTGTTCCGCTAAACCCCGCCGGGCCTGAGGCCTGGACGGGCCGCAGCAACGGCTTCCTGAAACGACAAAAGCGCAACCGACAGTCATTTGAAACAACAAGAACAAGAGGATCTGAGTCGATGAAAATATCCATACTGGGTGGTACAGGCCCGCAGGGGCGGGGTCTGGCGCTGCGCTTTGCCCGCGCCGGCATCGAGGTCGCGATAGGCTCGCGCGAAGCGGCCCGGGCGGCAGAGGCGGCCGCACAGCTAGGCGCCTTGCTGAAGCCGGGTGCCGCCGCGATCAGTGGTCATGATATCCGCAGCGCCGTGATTGCCGCCGACGAGCTGGTCATCCTGGCGGTGCCCTACAGTGCCCATGACGCCACCCTCGAGTCCATCAGGGATCTGCTGGTGGACAAGGTGCTGGTCGATATCGCCGTACCCCTGGCCCAGGGCGACCCCAAGCGGGTGGACATGCCGGCGGCCGGTTCTGCCACCGAAGCGGCCCAGGCGCTGCTGGGCGAGGGCATTCCGGTGGTGGGTGCACTGCACAACGTCTCGGCCACGGTACTGAACGACCTGGATCACGGCATCAACTGTGATGTGCTGGTGTGCGGCAACGACCTGGCGGCCAAGGAGAAGGTTATCGAGCTGATCCGCAAGCTGGATGTCGCCGCCTACAACTGTGGCCCGGCCGAAAGCGCCCGCTGCATCGAGGCCATTACCCCCATTCTGATCCGCCTGAATATTTCCAAGAAAGTGCCCTTTAGCCACGCCGGTATCCGTATTTGCCCGCCGGATGCGCATTAATTTTCATCCTCGATAAAAACAAAGACCCAGGAGAGTGACTATGGAATTTGGTATCTGCTTTAAAGGTTTTGTCAGCCACGACCGTGCCCGCAGCCTGGTAAAACAGGCCGAAGAGGCCGGCTTCGATTACTGCTGGTTTTACGACTCCCATATCCTGTGGCGCGAGTGCTATCCGGCCATCGCCATGTGCATGGAGCACACCTCGCGCATCAAGTTCGCGCCCTGCGTCACCAACCCCAATGCCAGGGACTGGTCACTGGCGGCCAGCCTGTTCGGCAGCCTGGCCAAGCAGAGCGGTGGCCGCTTTGAAGTGGGCCTGGGGCGCGGCGACAGCTCGGTGCGGGTGATGGGCAAGAAGCCCGCCACCCTGGCCCGCGTGGCCGAGTTCACCACCAAGGTGAAAGCCATGGTCCGTGGCGAGGAAGTGATGTATGGGGAATGCCCGGAACCGGTGCAGTTTCCCTGGGCCGAGGGTTACGAGCTGCCGGTGCATATCGGGGCCTACGGCCCGATGGCGCTGAAGACCGCGGGCGAAGTGGGGGATGGCGTGATCCTGCAGATCGGCGAACCCTCGCTGATCAAGTGGCTGGCCGACCAGGCCATCGCCGCCGGGGTCGAGGCCGGTCGTGACATGTCGAACTTCAAGGTCATCGCGGCAGCGCCGGCCTATTTCGGCGACAGGGCCAGCTGCGTCGAGTCCACCAAGTGGTTCCCGGCCATGGTGGGCAACCATGTGGCCGATATCGTCGAAAAATACGGTACCGACAGTGGCCTGGTGCCCAAAAGCCTGACCGACTATATCGAGAAGCGCAAAGGCTACGATTACTCCAAACATGGCCAGAGCGATAACCCCTACCTGGACTTCATTACACCGGAAATTGTCGAGAGCTTCTGTGTACTGGGCGAAGCCGAGCAGCATATCGCCAAACTAAAACACCTGAAAGAAGCCGGTACCACCCAGTTCAATATCTATCTGGATAACGGCGACGAGGAAAATATTATCGCCCAGTACGGCGAGCATATTATTCCGCGCTTCAAGAACTGACGAAGCGCCGCAAAGGGAAGATAGCCGCAGGGGGCTAAATGGCCCCCTTTTCTTTCACCGCACCTGCCACAGTTTCAGGTGCCGGCATTCAGATCAGAGAGAGTTTAAACATGCAGAAAATAACCGTTAACCAGCAACGCCTGTGGGACAGCCTGATGCAGATGGGCGAGATCGGCGGCACCGAAAAGGGCGGCGTCTGCCGCCTGGCGCTGACCGACCTGGACAAGCAGGGCCGTGACCTCTTTGTCCGCTGGTGCAAAGAGGCCGGCTGCAGCATTCGCATCGACAAGATGGGCAACATCTTTGCCCGCCGTGCAGGCACAGACGATTCCCTGCCGCCGGTGGTCATGGGCAGCCACCTGGATACCCAACCCACCGGCGGCAAATTCGACGGCATCTATGGCGTGCTGTCGGGCCTTGAGGTGATTCGCAGCCTGAATGACCAGGGTATCGAAACCCGTGCCCCCATCGAGGCCTCGGTCTGGACCAACGAGGAAGGCTCGCGCTTTCCGCCAGCCATGGTGGCCTCCGGGGTCTTTGCCGGTGTGTTCGATCTGGAGTACGGCCTCAGCCGGGCGGACCTGGATGGCAAGACCATGGGCGAGGAACTGGCACGCATCGGTTATGCAGGCCCTGACGATGTCGGCGGGCGACCTTTCAAGGCCTTCTTCGAAGCCCATATCGAGCAGGGGCCGATCCTGGAGGACGAGGACAAGCAGATTGGCGTGGTGACCGATGCCCAGGGACAGCGCTGGTACGAAATCACCCTCACCGGACAGGAATCCCACGCCGGCCCCACCCCCATGACACGGCGTCGCGACGCCCTGGTGGGGGCTGCGCGCCTGATCGACGCCGTCAATCGCATCGGCATGGACAACCAGCCCAACGCCTGCGCGACCGTGGGCCTGGTGCAGGTCTTCCCGAATTCGCGCAACGTCATTCCGGGCCAGGTGTTCTTTACCGTGGACTTCCGTCACCCCGACGCCGACGTGCTGTCGGGCATGGATCAGGCGCTGCGCGAGCTGGCTGACCGGGTGTCCGGCGAGCTGGGGCTCGAAATGAAGTTCGAGCAGATCTGGTATTCGCCACCGGTGCCCTTCGACACCGCCTGCGTGAACTCCGTGCGCCAGGCCGCTGAAAGCTTCGGCTACAGCCACCGCGATATCGTCAGCGGCGCCGGTCACGATGCCTGCTATATCTCCCGGGTGGCACCGACCTCCATGGTCTTTGTGCCCTGCGAGAACGGCATCAGCCACAACGAAGCGGAAAACGCCAAGGCGGAAGATCTGGCTGCCGGCTGCAACGTACTGCTGCAGGCGGTGCTGGAGCGCGCCAACGACTGAAGCAATGGCTGCGGATAACCCGGCATGGAGTGCCGGGTTGTTTTTGAAAGAAGTGATTGGTGACTAGTAACTAGTTATTGGTAAAAGGGGCAAGGGGCAAGGGGCAAGGGTAAAGGTGAAAGGTGAAAGGTAAAAGCGAATAAAAAAGGTTCCTTGCAAAGATAAAATCTTCTGTTTTGAGTCGAAAATAAAAATACAGTCATATTCTAGTTGTATTTAAGGCCTGGTGTGGCTGTCGGGGGTTAATGCTGGTTGATGTTTATTTGAAAATATTCAAATGCAGTATGGGTAAGTTGTTGCGCAACTTTATGCAAGCGCTGGTCTGAATATTAATGAGTTTAAAATCCTGATGTTAAATTAAACCGCGTTCGCTGTTTAAATATTTATTCAATCGTACAGGAGAAAAATAATGAAATTATCTGTACTCAAGGATCTGTATCCCGGTGAGCGGCGCGTAGCGCTGACACCGGCCAATGTCGCGGCGCTCTGTGCCCGTGGCTGTGATATTCGGGTGGAGGCCGGGGCCGGTGAACAGGCCGGCTTCGCCGATGAGCTCTATATCGAGTCCGGCGCCGACATCGTGATGACGCGCAGTGAGGCCCTGGCGGGCAGCGAGGTACTGTTGTGCGTCAATGCCAGCCGCAACGAGGATCTGGACGGATTCTGTGCCGGTCAGCTGTGCATCGCCCTGATGGACCCGTTGAGCGATAGCGCGCGCTTTAAGGCGCTGGCCGAGCGCGGACTGTCGCTGCTGGCGCTGGAGCTGGTGCCGCGCATCAGCCGGGCCCAGAGCATGGATGTGCTGTCGTCCATCGCCACCATCGCAGGTTACAAGGCGGTGCTGCTGGCCGCCGAGGCGGCGCCGCGCATTTTCCCGATGATGATGACTGCAGCCGGTACCCTGAATCCGGCCCGGGTCTTTGTCATGGGCGCCGGTGTTGCCGGCTTGCAGGCGGCGGCCACCGCCAGGCGCCTGGGGGCCGTGGTGGAAGCCTATGATGTGCGCGCGGCTGCCCGTGAGCAGATTATTTCCGTCGGTGCGCGACCCATCGAGCTGGACCTGCCCACGGCCGCAGCTGAAGGCCAGGGCGGCTATGCCGCCGCACAGGACGCGGATTTTCTGACCCGTCAGCGCGAACAGATGACCGCCGTGCTGGCACAGCAGGATATTGTCATTACCACGGCGGCGATTCCCGGCAGCCAGGCGCCGGTGCTGATCAGTGCGGGGATGGTGGCGGCGATGAAGCCCGGTGCCGTAATTGTGGATCTGGCGGCGGAGCGCGGTGGCAACTGTGAACTCACCCGGGCCGGGGAAACCCGTCAGGTCGAGGGCGTCACCATCATGGGGCCGTTGAACCTGGCCGCTACTGTACCCATGCATGCCAGCCAGATGCACGGCCGCAATATCGAGAACCTGTTGCTGCACCTGCTGAACGCGGATGCCCGCCTGCAGCTGGATTTTGACGATGAAATTGTTGCCGACACCCTGGTGAGTCACCAGGGCGAGATCTGCGCCCCTCGCGTGCGTGAACGCCTGGGGCTTGGTGAGCGGGCGCTGAAGGAGGTGGCCTGATGGAAATTCTGATACTGCAAATTTCACTCTTCGTGCTGGCGGTCTTTCTGGGCGTCGAGCTTATCACCAAGGTGCCGGCCACCCTGCATACGCCGCTGATGTCCGGCAGCAATGCCATCTCCGGCATCACCCTGGTGGGGGCCTTGCTCAGCGCCGGCGCCGGCGATGGCAACGGTCTATGGGTGCCCGTGCTGGGGATGATCGCCGTGACCCTGGCAACCATTAATGTCGTCGGTGGTTTCCTCGTGACCAACAGAATGCTGCGCATGTTCCGGCCCCGCCAGAATACTGCCCCAGCTGCTAACAGGGGAGGTGTGAGTCATGAATCTGTTGCTGGTTGATGGTTTTTACCTGCTGGCGGCCATGCTGTTCGTCGGTGGCATCAAGGGCCTGACCCGGCCGCGTACCGCGGTGCGTGGCAACCAGATGGCGGCTATCGGCATGCTGGTGGCGGTGGTGGTGACCCTGCTGGATCGGTCGATCCTGTCCTATGAATGGATACTCGGTGGCGTGGTGCTGGGGTCGCTGGTCGGCACGGTGCTGGCGATCCGCATCCAGATGACGGCGATGCCGCAGATGGTGGCGCTGCTCAACGGCTTTGGTGGCGGTGCATCGCTCTGCGTGGCGGCGGCCAGTTTTCTGGGCCAGACCGCGACCGCAGGCCCCCAGGGGCTGGTGGCACTGGTGGCCATCTGCCTGACGCTGCTGATTGGCGCGGTTACCCTCAGCGGCAGTGCGGTGGCCTTTGCCAAGCTGCAGGAACTGCTGCCGGGTCGGCCGCTGGGTTTCCGGGGCATGGGCGGCCTGAACCTGGCGCTCTTTGCCGCCGTGCTGGCACTGGCGGGCTCACTTATCAGCGGCAGCGGTGACAGCAGCACCCTGGTATTGCTCACAGTGCTGGCCCTGGTGCTGGGGGTAACCCTGGTCATGCCCATTGGTGGTGCTGACATGCCGGTGGTGATAGCCCTGCTGAATTCCTACTCGGGGCTGGCGGCGGCGGCGGCGGGGTTCATCATGGGTAACAGCGTGCTGGTGGTGTCCGGTGCCCTGGTGGGGGCGTCGGGCATTATCCTCACCCGCATCATGTGCGTGGCCATGAACCGTTCCCTCACCGCGGTACTCTTTGGTTCGGCTGCCGAGGCCGGTGGGGCCGTGATGGATGCCGATGAGGTCTATGCCGGCAAGGTGAAGTCGTCCTCGCCGGAGGAAGTGGGCATGCTGCTCGAGAGCGCCCGCCGCGTGGTGATCGTGCCGGGCTTTGGCCTGGCCATGGCCCAGGCGCAGCACGCGGTGCGCGACCTGGCCGACTCGCTGGAGCGGCGCGGCATCGAGGTGATCTATGGCCTGCATCCGGTGGCGGGGCGCATGCCCGGCCACATGAACGTGCTGCTGGCCGAAGCCGAGGTCGCCTACGACAAGATGCAGCCGATGGAGGAGGTCAATGCGCTGTTCGAACAGACGGACGTGGCCATTGTGATCGGCGCCAACGATGTCACCAATCCCATGGCGCGGGAAGACAAGGGCAGCCCGATCTACGGCATGCCGATCCTGAACGTCGACAAGGCGCGTACCGTGGTGGTGGTCAAGCGCAGCCTGAGCCCGGGCTTTGCGGGCCTGCCCAACCCGCTCTTTGCCAGGGACAACTGCCTGATGCTCTTCGGCGATGGCAAGAAGGCCATCATGGAGCTGACAACGGCGGTCAACGAAACGGTTTAGGTATGTACAGGATGTACGGTATGCCGCGGGCGCATGGATGCGCAGTTCGGGCCTGCGCTATCCACAACAGGGCGCTCTTTGCCCGGGACAACTGCCTGATGCGCTTCGGCGATGGCAAGAAGGCCATCATGGAACTGACAACGGCGGTCAACGAAACGGTGTGAGCAAGGGAACGACGGTCTGCCGCCTGGTGGGCCGTCCCTGGCCGTGCAGTTCGGGCCTGCGCTATCCACAATTGGCCGCTCTTCGCCAGGGACAGCTGCCTGATGCTCTTCGGTGATGGCAAGAAGGCCATCATGGAGCTGACAACGGCGGTCAACGAAACGGTTTAGGTATGTACAGGATGTACGGTATGCCGCGGGCGCATGGATGCGCAGGAGCGGTCTATACAGGATGTACGGGCTGCCGCCTGGTGGGCCGTCCCTGGCCGTGCGGTTCGGGCCTGCGCTATCCACAACAGGACGCTCTTTGCCCGGGACAACTGCCTGATGCTCTTCGGTGATGGCAAGAAGGCCATCATGGAACTGACAACGGCGGTCAACGAAACGGTGTGAGCAAGGGAACGACGGTCTGCCGCCTGGTGGGCCGTCCCTGGCCGTGCAGTTCGGGCCTGCGCTATCCACAACAGGACGCTCTTTGCCAGGGACAGCTGCCTGATGCTGTTTGGCGATGGCAAGAAGGCCATCATGGAACTGACAACGGCGGTCAACGAAACGGTGTGAGCAAGGGAACGACGGTCTGCCGCCTGGTGGGTCGTCCCTGGCCGTGCGGTTCGGGCCTGCGCTATCCACAATTGGCCGTTCTTTGCCCTGGACAACTGCCTGATGCGCTTCAGTGATGGCAAGAAGGCCATCATGGAACTGACAAAGGCGGTCAACGAGACGGTGTGAGCAAGGGCACAACGGTATGCCGCGGGCGCATGGATGCGCAGGAGCGGTCTATACAGGATGTACGTTCTGCCGTGGGCGCGGTTTGCGCAGGGCTGATCCTTGGCATTGGCCCTGCTGTTCCGGGCCGTCTTTTCCCGCTGTGTATAAGTCTCTGTGTGTAAATGGTGTCTCCGATACGCGAATGTTACACACAGAATGGCTGTACAAGGCTGTGGTCAGTCTGGGGATAAGCTCCGCGTACTTTGCTAGAGGTCCCGTAAATCAGGCTTCCTGTGAAGCTGCATGATTTTTGAGTGTGCGGTGGGCAAATCGGGCCGCCGGGTTGTTTCGAAGATCGCGTCTGTATAACTGGCCACAGCTTATGCACAGTCCGGGAGAGGCGAGCGGGCCTGTGATCGCGGACCGGCGTCGCGGCCGGGTTCGCATATTTTTGCCTTCAGCACTACGCTTTTAGAGGTTTGGCCGGGTCCTGTTGAGCGCAATCCTGTGTCGTTTCCATTCGGGTGCCGTCCGGCTGTCGCGCCCCGATGCCATCTCAGGTCGGCCGACTCGCGCAACTGTGCTGGTCGCCGTGCCGAGCCTGTCGCAGGCGACTGCAGCAGGCTGTCAGCGTGGCGGCGGGCGAGGGTGATTATCGATGGCATTGGCAATCGTTTTTATCTTTATCGTTATCGCGTCAGTTCTGTTTCATCTGTTCAATCCCTGGCGTGCGACCGAAGCGGCTTCAAACTGGGGCTCGATTGACGATACCCTGTTTCTTACCCTGCTGATCACCGGCGTATTCTTCGTCGCCATTACCCTGTTCATGGCCCTGGCCCTCATTCGCTTTCGTCACCGCAAGGGTCTCAGGGCCCAGTACGAGCCGGAAAACAAACCCCTGGAATGGTGGCTGATTGGCGTGACCACTGTGGCCATCGCGGGGCTGCTGGCGCCGGGCCTGGTGGTCTATAACGATTTTGTCCGGGTGCCCGACAATGCCTATGAACTCGAGGTCGTGGGCCAGCAGTGGCAATGGGCATTTCGCCTGCCCGGCGCCGACGGTCGGCTGGGCACCTCGAGCGTGGAGTGGATCAGCGCCGCCAACCCGCTGGGGCTGAACCCCGAGGACGCCAGCGGTCAGGATGACGTTATCGTGCGGGGTAACGAGGTGCGCTTGCCGGTGGGCCTGCCAGTCAAGGTGCTGCAGCGTTCAAACGATGTGCTGCACAACTTCTACATTCCGCAGATTCGCAGCAAGATGGATATGGTGCCGGGCCTGGTGTCCTATTTCTGGTTTACCCCCATGGTGACGGGCTCCTATGAAATCCTCTGTGCCGAGTTCTGCGGCCTGGGTCACTACAACATGCGCGGACGAATGATCGTCGAAGCGCCCGAGGCCTTCGAGCAGTGGCTGGGACAGCAGCCTACCTTCGCACAGACGCAGGAGGCGTCGGCGCAGCGCTCGGGCCTTGATCCTGAGGTGGAGCGCGGTCGTGCGCTGGCCCAGCAGCATGGCTGTGTTGCCTGTCACAGCCTGGATGGCAGCAAGAGTCTGGGGCCCGGCTGGCTGGGGCTATATGGCAGCCTGGAGACCCTGGCCGATGGCAGCCAGGTTCGCGTCGATGAGGACTATCTGAAGGAATCCATCCTGCAGCCCGGTGCCCGTATGGTACAGGGCTATGCGGCGGTCATGGTGCCCTATGCGCTGGCGGATGCCGACCTGGAGGCGCTGGTTGCACTGATTCGCTCGCTGGGGCCCGAGGCCACTGATGCCGCGCAGGAGCAGCGGGTGTCGGACGGACAGCAGCTGGCCGAAACCCTGGGATGCCTGGCCTGCCACAGCCTCGATGGCAGCCCGGGTGTTGGCCCCAGCTGGAAAGGACTTTACGGCGCTACCGAGACCCTGATGGATGGCCGCGAGGTTCAGGTTGACGATGCCTATGTACGGGAATCGATTGTCAGCCCGGCGGCTCAGACGGTGAAGGGCTATGCGTCCGTGATGCCGGCCTACAGCCTGAACGATGCCCAGTTACAGGCTCTGGGCGCCTTTATCGCAGCCCTGGCAGACAAGGGCGCACCCTGAGAGTGGCCGGCGCCCGGGCGGCGCTGCGGCCGAGGAGGACATGATGGCCTATGCAGAACAGGCGGAACGGGATCCTGTGCATGTACCGCGCAGTTTCCTGACCCGTTATATCTGGAGCCAGGATCACAAGGTTATCGCTGTTCAGTATGGCCTGACGGCCATCTTTGTCGGCCTGGTGGGCCTGGTGCTGTCCGGGCTGATGCGCATGCAGATCGGCTTTCCCGGCAGCCTCGAGTTCATGGACCCCGCGGCCTATTACCAGGCCATGACCATGCACGGCATGATCATGGTGATCTACCTGCTGACCGCGCTGTTCCTCGGCGGTTTCGGCAACTACCTGATCCCGCTGATGGTGGGCGCTCGGGACATGGTGTTTCCCTATCTCAACATGCTGAGTTACTGGTTTTTCCTGCTGTCGGTGCTGGTGCTGCTGGCCAGTTTCTTCGTGCCCGGTGGCCCCACGGGCGCCGGCTGGACGCTGTATCCGCCCCAGTCCATCACCCGCGGCACCCCCGGGGCGGACTGGGGCATCGTGCTGATGCTGGTATCGCTGGCGATCTTCATCGTCGCCGCCACCATGGGGGGGCTGAACTATGTCACCACGGTGCTGCAGGCGCGCACCTACGGCATGACGCTGTTTCGCATGCCGCTGACCGTCTGGGGCATCTTCATGGCAACGGTGCTGGCGCTGCTGGCTTTCCCGGCGCTCTTTGTCAGCGCCATCATGATGCTGTGTGACCGCCTGCTGGGTACCAGCTTCTTTATGCCGGCGATGATGTCCATGGGGCAAGCGCTGGATCACGAAGGCGGCAGTCCCATACTGTTCCAGCACCTGTTCTGGTTTTTCGGCCATCCGGAAGTCTATATAGTCGCGCTGCCGGCCTTTGGCCTGGTGTCGGACCTGATCAGCACCCATGCCCGCAAGAATATCTTTGGCTACCGCATGATGGTGTGGGCGATAGTGGCCATCGGCGTGCTGAGTTTTGTGGTTTGGGCGCACCATATGTATGTCAGCGGCATGAATCCGAAATTCGGTTTTTTCTTTGCCACCACCACCCTGATTATCGCGGTACCCACGGCGCTCAAGGTATACAACTGGGTGCTGACGCTCTGGCGGGGCGACATCCATCTGCGGGTGCCGATGCTGTTCGCGCTGGCGTTTATCCTGACCTTCCTGGTGGGCGGGCTGACCGGGCTCTTTCTTGGCAACGTGATCGTCGATATCCCGCTGTCGGATACCTACTTCGTGGTGGCGCATTTCCACATGGTCATGGGGGTAGCGCCGATACTGGTGGTCTTCGGGGCCATTTACCACTGGTTCCCGAAGGTCACTGGCCGGATGCTGAACGATACCGTCGGTCAGCTGCATTTCTGGATCACCTTCCTGGGCACCTATGCCATCTACTTTCCCATGCACTACCTGGGTTTTCTGGGCGTGCCGCGCCGCTATTACGCCTTCGAGGGGTACGACTTTATTCCCCCCTCGGCGCAGGACCTGAATGCCTTTATCACGGTGGCGGCGCTGATTGTCGGCGTGAGCCAGCTGCTGTTTCTCGGCAACCTGGCCTGGAGCGCCTTTCGCGGGCCACCGTCGGGTCCCAATCCCTGGAAGGCCACCAGTCTCGAGTGGCAGACCCCGCAGACGCCGCCGGCCCATGGCAACTGGGGGCCGAAGCTGCCGGTGGTGCACCGCTGGGCCTATGATTACAGCATGCCCGGGCTGGAGCAGGATTACGTGCCCCAGACCCTGTCGGAGCAGGATCTGGCCGCGCTGCCCCGTCGCCGCGAGCCGGAGGTCGCCCCATGAGCAGCTCATTACTGAAAATGGCAGACGCTTACCCCGAGGGCGGAGGGCAGGAAGCACAGCGGGACCAGGATGAACGCAGCCGTGCCGCGATCCTTGGATTGCGCATCTTCCTGGCCGTCGTCAGTTCGTTTTTCTTTCTGTTCCTGATCGCCTTTATTGCGCGCTCCCAGCTGGGTGACTGGCGTCCGCTGACCGAACCTGCGGCGCCACTTTACCGGGTCGAGCCGCTGCTGTTGAACACCCTGGTGCTGATGATGGGCAGCCTGGCGCTGCAGTGGGCCCGGGTGGTTGCCCGGCACGGTCGCCGACTGGAAAGCTTCGCCGGCTTTTTGCTGGGCGGGTTCTGTGCGCTGGGCTTTATCGCCGGGCAGCTGTGGCTATGGCGGACTTTCGTCGTTCTGGGGTACGGCTTCTCGGTGAACCCGGCCAACAGTTTCTTTTTTCTGCTGACCGGGCTGCATGGTCTGCACCTGCTGGGCGGGCTCGTTGTCTGGGCCAGAACCCTCTGGCGCTACGGCTGTGGCCTGCCGCTGGCGCAGCTGAGCCGAAGCCTCGCGCTCTGTGCGATCTACTGGCACTACCTGCTGGCGCTCTGGCTGGTGCTCTTTGTCGTCCTCAGCAGCAGCCCGCAAACCTATCAAGTAATCGCCGCCTTCTGTGGCCTGAGGTGATGATATGGCCCGGTCTTCAAGAGATGCGCCGCTAGCCGAGCGGCCCCCGACAGAAGCCGCCGCACCCGGTGGCTGGGAAGGTCTGTACCGCGACTGGTCGTCGGACAAGGAGGCCTTCAGGCAGGTGTCCTGGGGCAAGGCCATGATGTGGATTTTCCTGCTCAGCGATACCTTTGTGTTTTCCTGCTTTCTGATCGGCTACATGGCCGTGCGCATGACCACCACCGCACCCTGGCCCAATACCAGCGAAGTCTTTGCCTTGACCCTTGGGGGGCACTCGATACCGCTGATTCTGATCGCGATCATGACCTTTGTACTGATCAGCAGCAGCGGCACCATGGCCATGGCCGTCAATTTCGCCTACCGCCGGGCGCGGCTCAGAACAGGGCTGCTGATACTGGCGACGGCGCTGCTGGGCGCGGCCTTTGTCGGCATGCAGGCATTCGAGTGGAGCAAGCTGATTGAAGAGGGTGTAAGACCCTGGGGAAACCCCGAGGGCGCGGCGCAGTTTGGTGCCAGTTTTTTCATGATCACGGGCTTTCACGGGCTGCATGTTTCCATTGGTGTAATTTACCTCAGCGTGGTGGCCTACAAGGTAATGCGTGGGCACTACGAAAGCAGCGGGGACTACCAGGTGGTCGAGATCGCCGGGCTCTACTGGCATTTCGTGGACCTGGTCTGGGTCTTTATTTTCGCGTTCTTTTATCTCTGGTGAGGTGCCGGCAATGGAATCTATGCACGAGATTAAACAGGGGCAGCAGCATCCCGTGAGCCTCTATCTGAAAATATGGGGGTTGCTGTTTATCCTCAGTACCCTGTCTTACCTGGTGGACTATTTTCATTTCGAGGGCCCGTTGCGCTGGGCCCTGATTCTTATTTTCATGCTGCTCAAGGCCGGCCTGATCGTGTCGATTTTCATGCACATGGCGTGGGAAAGGCTGGCCATTGTGTATGCCATCCTGGTTCCCCCCCTGTGCCTGCTGGTACTGATGGGGCTGATGGCGGTTGAAGCTGATTACGTCTTCCTCAGTCGCCTATTATTTTTCGGAAAAGACGGGGGCTAAAAATCAGGGCTACCAGGATACTGGCGGGCAGCGGCAGTACTGCAGCGGTCTTTCGTAGTGCGTACGGAAGTAATGGGGCTGATGGCGGCGCAAGCCGACCCTTGTCATGTACCTTCCTCAATCGCTTGCTGTTTTCGGTAAAAGCGGGGGCTAAAAATCAGGGCTACCAGGATACTGGCGGGCAGGGGCAGGGGCAGCATTGCAGTGATCTTTCGTAGTGCTGATGGCACTAATGGGGCTGATGGCGGCGCAAGCCGGCCCTTGTCTTGTGCCTTCTTCAGCCGCTTGCTGTTTTTCGGTAAGGGCGGGGACGAAAACGCCCGGCTACCAGGGGTTGCCGGGCGGGATCAGAGGATCTAGATGGTGCGCTTGAACTGGTGCCACTTTTGCAACCAGGCGACCACGAAGTGCGGCGCGGCATCACCGGTGCCGGCAAGCTTGAGCCGCGGGTGCTGTTTGACCACCTTGTTGAGAATATCCTCCTGCTCCGGCTCAACATCGACAAAAAAGATGTGCTTGCCGTGCTTTAACAGGCGTTTGAAGCGGCGAAAATGCGCGTTCGGTTCCTGAATGCCAAAGAAGCCACCCTCCCAGGTACAAAAGCCCAGTATGACGACCGCAAGGAATGCAAAGGGTATCCAGCCGGCGGCGGTTTCGGTCCAGCCCATCATGTAGGCCACGCCCAGCATCAGTGCGGCCAGCACGACACCAACGACGGCGCCAATCTCGCCGGAGTGCACAACGTCCTGCTTCATAAATGACACCACTTCCGGCAGGTGGTGTTGTTCGATAGCTGCATCATTTTCACTGAGTACATGGATCTGCTCAACGCTGATGCCGCTGGCTTCCAGTTCATGTTCGACGGTTTCGAGTTCGTCGAGGTTATCACTGATGTAATAGTGCCGTTGCATGACACACCTCCATCGAGTTGGGCTGAGATCCCCCTGTCTCAAAAGACTGTTGCGTCGCTGGCAAGCAGCAGTCTATATGCTGCTGCTTATAGCAGTCATAAGTATAGCAGTATGCGCGGAGGAAACAGTTGTGCGTTAAATGTTCATGGCTGGTATCAACCATTTGATTAGAAAGCGCTTTTTAGAGTTGCCTGTGGCCGGCGCAAAGTCCGGAGGCAGAAGCGGGGCCGCCACGCCAGGCGCTGGCCATCCCTGCCTGCCAGCCCAGTGCGCTGTAACGGCTTGGGGCAGGTCAGAAGCGCCGGACGAGGATGGCACCGGCCAGTATCAGCGCGATGCCGGCCAGGCGGCCCGGGGTGATAGCCTGAGGCGCAAAGCCGAACAGGCCGAAACGGTCCAGCAGCAGGGCGCCGGTCAATTGCCCGGCGATGACCAGTGCCAGCGCAAGGGTCGCGCCGATGCGCGGCGCAAAGATGATCAGGGTGGTGACATAGAAGGCGCCGAGCAGACCGCCTGCCCAGGACCAGATGGGCGCCGCGCGCAGCGCGTCCAGCCCGGGCCAGGGCTGGCGCAGGTATAGAATACAGATGATGAGCAGTGCCAGGCTGCCCACCACGAAGGATGCCCCCGAGGCCCAGAGTGCGGAGCCTGCATGGCGAGCCAGGGTGCTGTTGACGCCGATCTGCATTGCCAGAACGGTACCTGCCAGCAGTGTGAAGGGTATGGCGAGCCAGTGCATGCTGTTTGTCCTCGTGGCTGCAGCGGACGTCTGCATTGATGGCCGGTCAATGGCCCCCTTCCGGGGGCAGGTTCACGCAGGTGTGGCCGTTTGGCCGCGCTGGCAAGCCGCTCCGCTGTCGCGTTCAACCGCCACCGGCGTATCGAGTTCACGTTTTTTGGCCAGTGCATCAAACACCGGCGCAAAGGCCGGCCGGTGGATATAACGACCCGCGCCCTTTTCCGCCGTCAGCTCGCCATTGCACCATACCAGCTTGCCCTGGCTCAGGGTGTGGCTGGGAATGCCGGTCACGGTACGTCCTTCGAAGATATTGAAGTCGATGTTCTGGTGGTGGGTGCTGGCCGAAATGGTGCGGGTGCCGGCGGGGTCCCAGACAACCAGGTCGGCATCGGCGCCGACGCTTACCGAGCCCTTGCGCGGGTAGAGATTAAAGATCTTGGCTGTGTTGGTGGAAGTGACGGCAACAAACTCGTTCATGGTCAGGCGGCCCTTGTTGACGCCCTCGTCCCAGATGATGGCAAGGCGGTCTTCGATACCGGCGGTGCCGTTGGGAATCTTGGTGAAATCGTCCTTGCCGGCGGCCTTTTGCTCGGCGCAGAAGCAGCAGTGGTCGGTGGCGGTGGTTTGCAGGTTGCCGCCCTGCAGGCCCTGCCAGAGCGCGTCCTGGTGCTGCCTTGAACGAAACGGCGGGCTCATCACGTGGGCGGCGGCAAACTCGAAACTGCTGTTGCGATAGACGCTGTCATCGATGGCCAGGTGGCCGGCCAGCACTTCGCCGTAAACGCGCTGGCCGTCATTGCGAGCCCGGGTGATGGCATCCAGCGACTCCTTGCACGATACATGCACGATATAGATGGGCACATTCATGACCTGGGCAATCTGGATGGCGCGGTTCGCCGCCTCACCTTCGACGATCGGCGGGCGCGACAGCGGGTGGGCTTCGGGCCCGGTCATGCCGCGGGCCAGCATCTCCTGTTGCAGCTGGAACACCAGTTCGCCGTTTTCGGCATGCACCGTTGGCATGGCACCGAGTTCCACCGAGCGGCGAAAGCTCTTCACCAGGATTTCATCGTCCGCCATGATGGCGTTCTTGTAGGCCATGAAATGCTTGAAACTGTTAACGCCGTGCTGCTTGACCAGGGTTTCCATATCGGCGGCAACGGAATCGTCCCACCAGGTAATGGCAACATGGAAGCTGTAATCCGAGGCCGATTTGGCGGACCAGTCGCGCCACTGCTCGTAGGCTTCCATCAGACGCTGGCCGGGCGCCGGGATTACAAAGTCGATAATGCTGGTGGTGCCGCCCGCCAGTCCCGCTGCCGTGCCGGTGTAGAAGTCCTCGGTGGCCACGGTGCCCATAAAGGGAAGCTGCATATGGGTGTGGGGGTCGATGCCGCCGGGCATGATGTACTGCCCCGTGGCATCGATGACGGCTGCACCCGCGGGCACCTCCAGGTTTTCGCCAATGGCGGCGATCAGGCCCTTTTCACAGTAAACGTCTGCACGAAAGCTGTGGTCGGCGGTCACGACGGTACCACCACGAATCACGATGGACATGGGTTTCTCCTTCTGTAGACAGGCGTGTGCGCCCGCAGCGCCCGGTACCGGCTAGTCGGTATCAGGCGCCCAGGCCGCGCGTTGTATCAGTTGCCCTGGGCCAGGCCCTGGGATGCGGGAGCCGGCAGTTTGCTGGCGGCAACCCAGTACACCAGCCCCCCCAGGATGGACCCGGTGAACCAGCCGTACTGGTAAAACCAGTCCAGGTAGCCGGTGCTGATGGAAAACAGTGTCAGTGCCACCGGCAAGCCAAAGGCGGTGAGGCCCGCGGGGTTGAAGCCGCGGTAGATGCCGTGGGTCTTGTACAGTTCAGGCAGGTTGAGGAACTGACGCTTGATCACGAAGTAGTCGACGATCATGATGCCGGCGATCGGGCCCAGCAGGCTGGAATAGCCCAGCAGCCAGCCGGTGTACATGGCCTCGACACTGACATCCGAATCGATCACACCGAGTTTTTTCAGCAGCTCCCAGCTCATCAGGAGGATGCCCAGGGCTCCGGTCAGCAACACGCCGCGGGTCTGGTTGATTTTCTTGGGAGCGATGTTCTGAAAGTCGTTGGTGGGCGAGACGATATTGGCCGCGGTGTTGGTGGACAGTGTCGCGATAATGATCATGATCATGGCGATCACGACCCAGACGGGGCTGTCGATCTTGCCGATCAGGTTGACCGGATCCGAGATGGTCTCGCCCACCAGGCTGGCGGAGGCGGCGGTGAGTACAACGCCCAGAGAGGCGAAGAAGAACATGGTCAGGGGCAGGCCGATAATCTGGCCGGTAATCTGGTCCTTCTGGGATTTAACGTAGCGGCTGAAATCCGGGATGTTCAGCGACAGCGTGGCCCAGAAGCCGACCATGGCGGTGAGGCCGCCGAAGAAGTACCCCCAGAAAGAGGCGCCCTCGGGACGGTTGGCCGGCGTGGCCAGCAATTCGGTCATCGAGATCTGCGGCATGGCCCACATCATCAGGCCGATGCTGACACCCAGCAGCAGGGGGGCCGACAGGGTTTCCAGGATCTTGATCGACTCGGAACCCTTGATAACGATATAGAGGTTCATGGCCAGGAACAGGAAGAAGCCGATGACTTCGCCGCTGCTGCCCAGGTTCTCCCAGCCCGGTATCAGGGCCGAGAACAGTATATGGATGGCGACACCACCGAACAGCGTCTGGATGCCAAACCAGCCACAGGCCACCAGGGCTCGAATCAGGCAGGGAATGTTGGAGCCCAGAACACCGAAGGATGAGCGCAGCAGCACCGGGAACGGAATGCCGAACTTGGTGCCGGCGTAGGCGTTCAGCGTGAGCGGTATCAGCACCACGACGTTGGCCAGCAGGATGGTGACAAGGGCCTCGGATACCGACAGTCCGAAGTAGGCGGTCAGCACGCCGCCCAGGGTATAGGTCGGGACGCAAATGGCCATGCCGACCCAGAGGGCGGCGACGTTCCAGGTTGACCAGGTGCGCTCGCGGATTCTGGTGGGGGCGATGTCCTCGTTGTAGTGGACACTGTCTCGCACGTCGGCGCCGGTGTTGAGCTCGTAGAACTCGCCAACCTGGACGGCGGTTGAGGTACGGTTGGGCTCGGTACTCATGATGCATCCTCTTTCTTGTTATTAATGATCCCGTTACCGCCGGGCACTGCCAGGCAGCCGGGTATCTGTCGGAGATCGCTAGGGGGAACGCTTTGAGTCAGGGTCGCCGATAGGGCAGCCCCGGTGTATCTTCAGGACACGAAGCCCGGTGGGGCAGGAGTTCGAGTGGTGGTGGCGCAGTGGAAGCTGCCGGGCAGCGAGGGCGTGGTGCGGTATGAGGTTCTGATCACGATCCTGTCTCCGTCTTCTGCAGATCCGGTACCTGGCTGCCTGCAAGCTGAAGCACGGGCAGGACCTGTCTGCTGTTATTGTTGTTGTTTTACCTTCTGGTCAATATATAACCTGGGAACCGGGCAGGCAAGATTATTTTTCCAATAGGTAAAAAATTGAGGGCGTTTCCGGTGACACCAGGCCGTGCGGCGTACCGGCGGCTTCAATTGACAGCTCCAGGGGCGCATGATCCAATCGCAGGTCGTTTTGGCAGTGTTCGCAGTGGGTACAGGCAGATCATGGAAACAGATGACCGTTATATAGTCCCGGGCCTGGTGCGGGGGCTGGCTGTGTTGCAGCAGTTCAGCAAGCACAAGCGGGAACAATCGATATCCGAACTGGCCGAGGCGATCGGGGTGAACCGTTCCAGTACCTTCCGCCTGGTGTACACCCTGGAAAACTGCGGCTTTCTGCGCCGTGTCGGTGACAGCAACCGCTATACCCTGAGTTCCCGCATCCTGGATCTGGGTTTCCAGTACCTCTCCAGCCTGGAGTTGCTGGAGCCTTCGCGGCCGATACTGGAGCACCTGCGCAACCAGACAACCCTGGCCAGTCAGCTGCTGATTCGCGATGGCCACAACACGGTAATTGTCGAATGCTTCCAGGCCACCGGCCCCTTCACCAGTACCGTATCGGTGGGCACACGCTGGCCGGCCCATGCTACCGTGACCGGTCAGCTCATGCTGTCCACGCTGTCGGATGATGCCATCCTGGAGCTGTACCAGGATTACGGCTTCGAGCGTTTTACCGAAACCACTCCGGCCACGCCCGAGGCCTTGCTCGAGCGGGTGCGCAGTTACCGTGGCAAGGATGCCGCGATTGCCTGGGGGCACTTCAATCCCGGCATGGCAGCCTGTGTGGCACCGGTACTGAGCGTGGATGACCGGCGTATTGTGGCTGCGGTTTCCGTGAGTTGCCCGCTGGGAAGCCTCTCCCGTGACGAGTTCGACGGCCGCATCCGTGAGGAGGTGGTCAAGGCCTCCAAAGACCTGTCCCGCACCCTGGGGCTGCATTCGTCCCAGTTCTGATCGCTTTCTGAAATAGTCCGGATTGCCCGGGGTTGCCCGGGATGGTCGCCCATCCTGTCAATCCCGGCTTAGGTGCTGAGCCTGGAGCTCCTGAAACAGCTGGGCGTATTGTCGCTGCGCCTTTGTGGACACGAGCTGCGTAAGTTGCCCGCCGGGAAGCCTCTCCCGTGACGAGTTCGACGGCCGCATCCGTGAGGAAGTGGTCAAGGCCTCCAAAGAGCTGTCCCGCACCCTGGGGCTGCATTCGTCCCAGTTCTGATCGCTTTCATAACGCTTGCTGAAATAGTCCGGATTGCCCGGAATTGCCCGGATTGCCCGGGATAGTCGCCCATCCTGCCAATCCCGGCTTAGGTGCTGAGCCTGGAGCTCCTGAAACAGCTGGGCGTATTGTCGCTGCGCCTTTGTGGACACGAGCTGCGTAAGTTGCCCGCTGGGAAGCCTGTCCCGTGACGAGTTCGACGGCCGCATCCGTGAGGAAGTGGTCAAGGCCTCCAAAGAGCTGTCCCGCACCCTGGGGCTGCATTCGTCCCAGTTCTGATCGCTTTCATAACGCTTGCTGAAATAGTCCGGATTGCCCGGAATTGCCCGGATTGCCCGGGATAGTCGCCCATCCTGCCAATCCCGGCTTAGGTGCTGAGCCTGGAGCTCCTGAAACAGCTGGGCGTATTGTCGCTGCGCCTTTGTGGACACGAGCTGCGTAAGTTGCCCGCTGGGAAGCCTGTCCCGTGACGCGTTCGACGGCCGCATCCGAGAGGAGGTGGTCAAGGCCTCCAAAGACCTGTCCCGCACCCTGGGGCTGCATTCGTCCCAGTTCTGATCGCTTTCATAGCGCTTGCTGAAATCGCCGGGATTGCCCGGAATTGCCCGGGATAGTCGCCCATCCTGTCGATCCCGGCGGCCTGTATGCACCCCTGCCTGGCCTGTTGTACTTCCCTGGTTACTGTTCCTGTCGTTTTTGCTGTAACGCCCCTGCGTACAGTCGCCATCTGGCTGGCTTTTCTCCTGTCTGCATATCGCCCGGCGGTTGAGGCGAGCATTGCCGTGCGCGCTACTTGATCATATTTGAACTATCGCTTTATCCAAGTTCCGGTGCATTTTTCCGCTGCCATTTTATGTTTTTTTTGAGTTCCGGGGGCTCGGAGTCCCTTTGATTCCAGGTTTAAGGGTCATGTAAAAATTGCTTAATTTTTGTTTTTATTCATTTTTTGCAGTCATTCTCGGTGTTTTTCAGAGGCTTTTCATGACATACCCCTGTGAATTCTGCGGGGTTGACTTGGGTTTGGGCTGGGGGTAGTCTTTGTTTGCATATAAGACGAGTGTTTATATACAAAACAAAAGGTGGTCGAGATGAACTGGGTTTCAGTTTGCAAAGTGGGGCAGGTATCGGAAGACAGCCCGTTTTCAGTCAAGGTCGAAGACAAGGAACTGGGTGTGTTCAAGGTGGAAGAGAACTTCTTTGCCATCGAAGACATCTGCCCCCATGCCTATGCGCTCCTGACTCAGGGCTTCGTTGAAGGCCGCACCGTCGAATGTCCGCTGCACGAAGCGATCTTTGACATTCCCACCGGCAAGCTGGAAAGCGGCCCGGGTTGTCGCAACCTGAACACCTATGCGGTGCGGGTTGACGGCGACGACATTCAGTTGCAACTGGCCTGAGGAGACGCACCATGACCGAGTACAACCCCAAGCTCGCCACCTGGTTCAGGAACGAGCCCAATAGCGAAGCCGGCATCAACAACATCCAGGTGCCGGGCCAGGCACAGAATATTGTCTGGCAGACGCGTCACCGCGAACCCAGCCGTTATGAAGAAGCCCTGGTGGAGCACCTTGAAGCGGTCTTCGCCACCGGGGTGGTGGAACTGGATGACCTGGTTGCCGCGCTGAATGCGCGCGGTTCACGTACTGAAGCCGCCGCGCTCTGGAGCACCGACAGCTTCCAGGCCGAGATGGCGCGACTGGGCTACTGAACAGGGGGTTACCGTGAACGACAAGCAAACAATCGAAAACTATCTGGATCTTGGGCTGCGCGACCGCTGGTATCCCGTGGTGGCCAGCTGGGAAGTGGCCACCAGTCCGGTGGGCATTACCCGCCTGGGGGACAATATCGTGCTGTGGCGTGACCGCGATGGCCAGGTGCATGCGCTGGAAGATCGCTGTCCGCACCGTGGTGCGCGCCTGTCCCTGGGTTGGAACCTGGGTGACCGCGTGGCCTGCTGGTATCACGGCGTCGAGGTAAAAGGCGACGGCGAAGTGGCCGATGTGCCGGCCGTCAGCAACTGCCCCATGAGCGGCAGCAAGTGCGTGCGTTCCTACCCGGTTATCGAAAAGCACGGTGCCGTCTTCGTCTGGTTCGGCCTAGAGGCCGAGGCGGCTCCCGATGACCTGGTACTGCCGGAGCAGCTCGAAAGCGAGCAGTGGAGCAGCTTCCTCTGCAGTGCCGACTGGGCCTGCAACCACCGTTATGCCATCGACAATGTGATGGACCCGATGCACGGCAGCTACCTGCACTGCACGTCCCACTCCATGGCCGAGGGCGAGCGCAGCGCCGACATGCGCATTGTCGATACCGAGCACGGCTTCCGGTTCGAGAAGGTTGGCCAGAGCGGCGTCAACTTCGACTGGGTCGAGTTCGGCGACAGCGGCACCTTCTGGTTGCGCCTGTCGATTCCCTATCAGCAGAAGTTCGGCCCCGGCGGCGAGTTCTGGATCGTAGGCCAGGCCACGCCGATCGATGAACACAACACCCGCGTGTTCTTCTGGCGTGCCCGCAAGGTGCAGGGCTGGCAGCGCGACACCTGGCGTTTTCTCTACCGCAACCGGCTGGAAAAACTGCACTGGGATGTACTGCTGCAGGACCAGGTCATTCTCGAGCAGATGGCGCCGGCTGCCCGCGATCACGAGTTCCTTTACCAGCACGATGTGGGCCTGTCGCGGCTGCGTCGGCTGATGAAAAAACTGGCCCAGAAACAGCTGGCCCGGATCGAAGCCGCGGCACAGCCGAAAGAGGCCACCCATGACTAGCCCGCGCGTTGCCAAGCCGCTGCTGGCGGGCAAGCGCCTGCTGATTACCGGTGCCGCCCGCGGGCTGGGGCTGGACTTTGCCCAGGCCGCCTGCGCCGCCGGTGCCCGGGTGGTGATGGCGGATATTCTCGACGAGCTGGTGGCGCAGGAGGCGGCCGCGCTGGCGGAGCAGGGTTTCGAGGCCGTTGCCGTGAAGCTGGACCTGGCAGACCCCGCGTCCGTCGAGGCGGTGGCGGCATTCAGCGCGCAAACCCTCGGAGCGGTGGATGGCCTGGTCAACTGCGGTGCCATTGCCACGGGCATCGGCGGCCCGGACATGTGCGAGCTGGAAATCGATACCTGGGACCGGGTGATGAGCGTGAACGTGCGCGGCACCTGGCTGATGAGCCGGGCGATGGTGCCCCACCTGGCGGCATCGGGTGCCGGCAGGATCGTCAATATTGCATCGGATACCGCGCTCTGGGGCGCACCGCGGCTGATGGCCTATGTCGCCAGCAAGGGTGCGGTCATTTCCATGAGCCGATCCATGGCGCGGGAGCTGGGTGAGCGCAATATCTGCGTCAACTGCATCTGCCCGGGGCTGACCCTGGTGGAAGCGACGGCCTACGTACCCAGGGAGCGTCACGACCACTACATCAATGGCCGGGCGATTCAGCGCGAGCAGATGCCCGAAGATGTCAGCGGCAGCGTGCTTTATCTGCTGTCGGATCTGGCGGGTTTTGTCACCGGTCAGACGCTGCCGGTCAATGGCGGCTTCGTCTTCAACTAAACGGCCAGGAGAGATGAGTTTATGACTATCAAGGGTATCGAAAAACTGTTGTTCGGCGTCGAGGATGTTGCAAAGGCCCGCCGCTTTCTGGCGGACTTCGGTCTTGACGCGGCCCCCTCCGACATCCAGGACGCGGACCTGTACCGCACCCAGAACCAGAGCCGTCTTTATCTGTTCGACAGCAATGACAGCCGCCTGCCGCCGGCCTTCGAGCAGGGCTCCACGCTGCGTACCCTGGTGTGGGCTGTTGCACAGGCGGCCGATCTCGATGCACTGGCTGAGCGTTTGGCGGATGTGCCGGGTTTTGCCCGCGATGCCGACTCCGTGCGCTGCCAGGACCCCAACGGCATGTGGCTGCGGTTTGAACTGTCCAGCCAGGTGGCGGTGGAACTCGAGGTGCCGGGCATCAATCAGCACGGTGATATCCGCCGCGTCGATGCGCCGAGCCCCGTGTACGAGCGTGCCCAGCCCATCGGTATCGGTCACGTGGTGTTCTTTGTCGAGGATCTCGAGGGCGTCGAGGCTTTCTACCGAGAAAAGCTGGGCTTCCAGGTGTCGGACCGCTACATCGGCAAGGGCGTTTTCATGCGTGCCGCCGCTGAGGGCCACCACCACGATCTTTTCCTGCTCAAGGTTCCCAGCAAGCCGGCCGGCCTGAACCATGTGGCCTTCACCGTGCGGGATATCCACGAGGTCATCGGTGGCGGCATGGCGATGAACCGCAAGGACTGGTCCACCTTTATTGGCCCCGGGCGCCATCCGATCTCCTCGGCCTACTTCTGGTATGTGAACAGCCCGCTGGGCGGTGCCTTCGAGTACTACACCAACGACGACTACCTGACCGCAGCCTGGCAGCCCCGCACCCTTGAACACCGCCTGGAGCTCTTCACCGAGTGGGCGGTGGAGGGTGGTCTCGACGGCAATACCCGTCGCCAGGTCGTAACCGGAGGTTAACCTCATGACTAACCGCATTTCCCGCATTCTGATTATCGGTGCCGGCCAGGCCGGCGCCTGGGCGGCCCATACCCTGCGCCAGAACGGCTTCGAGGGCGAGCTGGCCCTGGTCTCCAACGAAGATCAGGTGTTTTACGAGCGTCCGCCGCTGTCCAAGCAGGTGCTGGCCGGCGAAATGGATGCCGCCGCCACTCAGCTGTTTCCCTCCGAGGTCATCGAGGCGATGAACATCGAGTGGCACAAGCCGGATACGGCGGTGGCCATCGACCGGGTGCGCCGGGAAGTACGCCTGGCCAGTGGCAAGGTGCTGGGTTACGACAAGCTGATGCTCACCACCGGCAGCCGTGCCCGGGTGCCGGTCAGGGCCTGGAGCGAGATCGACGGCGTCCACACGGTGCGCACCCTTGCCGACGCCAAGCGCCTGGGCGAAACGCTGCTGCCGGGGCGTCGACTGGCGATCATCGGCGGCGGCTGGATCGGTCTCGAAGTGGCCGCCACGGCCCGCAAGCAGGGCCTGGATGTGACGGTGTTCGAGCTGGGCGAGCGTCTGTGTGCCCGCAGCGTCGTGCCGGATGTGTCGGATTTCCTGCATCAGCTGCACAGTGACCAGGGTGTCGATGTTCGCCTGAGCTGCGGCGCCATCGACCTGGCCGGCACCGAACAGGGTGCGGTGCAGCTGTCTCTGGACGGGATTGCCGCGGGCCGGTTCGATGCGGTAGTGGTTGGGGCCGGGGCGGAAATTGCCTCGGAACTCGGTCGCGAAGCGGGCCTGGATACCACCTCCGGGCTGGTGGTCGATGCCTGCGGCAAGACTTCGGACCCCGATATCTATGCCGCCGGCGATGTCGCCATCCACCCTGAGCTGGGTTACTGCATCCAGTCCTGGGCCAATGCCCAGAACCAGGCGATTTCGGCGGCGCTCTCCCTGCTGGGTCAGGAAACGCCCTATGCCGATGTGCCCTGGCTCTGGTCGGATCAGTACCACTGCAATATCCAGATCCTGGGCGCGCCCGGCAACGGCGAGGGCACCGAGATCCGCCGCGACTGCGGTGACGGCAAGGTCTCTTTTATCCGGCTGGGTGCCGACAACCGGCTCGAGTCGATGATCGCGGTGAACGATGCCAAACTGATAAAGCTGGGCAAGCGCTGGATCAAGGCCAGGATGCAGCTGCCCGCTGAGATTCTGGCAGATCCCGCACAAAATCTGATGCAGCTTAAGCCCTGAAAGGCCGGCTAGCGCACCCCACAAGAATAAACGGGTAGAAAAATATGCAAACGCTTAAAGGTGACATGGCGGCGGAGCCCCTGGCAGTACCGAACTCCAGCGTCCGTCTGTGGTCCATTTCCGCCATTCTGATGCTCTGTGTGGTACTGGCCTTTTTTGACAAGATCAGTATTGCCGTGCTGTTTTCCGATACCGCCTTCCAGAATGCCATGGGGATTGGCAGCGACAAGACGCTGCTGGGCTGGCTGATGACCAGCTTCCTGCTGGCCTACGGCTTTTCGTCGATCTTCCTGAGTTTTCTGGGAGATCTGATCAACCCCAAGAAATGCCTGGTGGCCTGCATCCTGATGTGGGGCCTGCTGATGGCCGCCATGGGTTTTGCCGACAGCTACGCCGAGATGCTGTTCCTGCGCGTGCTGCTGGGCATTGCCGAAGGCCCGCTGTTCGCCCTGGCCTATACCATCGTCAAGCAATGCTACCAGCCCCATCAGATTGCCCGTGCCAGCACCATGTTCCTGCTCGGAACACCGGTGGGTGCCGCGATCGGCTTTCCGGTGACCGCCTACGTACTGGCCAATCATGGCTGGCAGAGTACCTTCTTTGTCATGGCGGCCTTTACCCTGGTGGTGGTCATGGTGGTGATCTCGGGTCTGCGCAATGTGCAGCTCAAGACCGGCGCCCAGCTCAATGCCGGCAAGCGCCGGCTGGGTATGTCGGAGCATCTGGCCAACTGCCGCCTGCTGTTCAGCGCTCCGGCCTTCTGGGCGGTGTGCCTGTTCAACACCGCACTGCTGACCTACCTCTGGGGCCTCAATGGCTGGCTGCCGAGCTACCTGATCGAAGCCAAGGGCATCAACCTGAAGGAGTTTGGCACCCTGTCGTCACTGCCTTTTGTGGCCATGCTGATTGGGGAAGTCGCTGGAGCCTTTCTGTCGGACAAGACCGGCAAGCGCGCCGCCCAGGTGTTCGGCGGGCTGCTGCTGGCGGGCCTGGCGATGGCCGCCGTACCGCAGATCAATGATCCGCTGCTGGCGATCCTGGCCATGTCGGTCAGTGCCATGAGCTGGGGTTTTGGGGTGGCATCGGTGTTCGCCCTGCTGAGCCGGGTCAGCCCGGATAATGTCAGCGCCACGGCCGGTGGCGTGTTCAACGGTTTCGGCAACTTTGCCGGTGCCGCCGCACCCGTGATCATGGGTTATATCGTCACCAGCAGCGGCAACTTCGACAATGGCATCATGTTCCTGGTGATCATTGCCGTGATCGGTTCCTTGGTGCTACTGCCGCTACTGAAAAAATACTGAACCCCGCATGCTGTTTCGCCTGCCCGGTACCGGGCAGGCAGGGGTTACTGCTGCCTTAAATAAGCGAGAGGATACGAAAATGACGCTTAAGTTCGAAGGTTGGGTAAAGCCGGAAGACAAGTCCCTGGGTGATTGGCTCGGTGGTCGCATTGCCCGCTTTGAGGATCGCACCTACGATTTCGACGCCCTGAAATTCCAGGCCGACTACGACCCCAAGTACCGCCGTGCGCAAATGCGCTACATGGGAACCGGTGCTACCGGCGTGGGGGCGGACAACAATACCGTACAGGCCGAGCACTTCACCTTTTCGACCATGATGCTGCCGGCCCAGTGCGAAGGCCCGCTGCATGTGCATGACGATGTCGAGGAAGTGTTCTTCATGCTGCGCGGCACCATCAACCTCTTTGTCGAGCACAACGGCGAGCGTTTCGAGACGACCCTGCGCGAGCGCGACCTGATCTCGATCCCGCCCGGCATCTACCGTGGCCTGTTCAACCCGGGGCAGGAAGATGCGCTGATGTGCGTGATGCTGGGTACGCCCAGGCCGCAGATCCCGACCTACCCCGAGGATCACCCGCTGTCGCAGATCAAGCGGGGCTGAAGAGGATGGCGTCCGTTCTGACCGACAAGCTGAGCCAGTTCCCGCTGCAAACGCTGCAGCTCAATGGCCGTCGCCTGGCGTATCGCGAGGCGGGGGAAGGCCCGGTGCTGCTGTTGTTGCATGGTATCAGTTCCGGCTCCGGCTCCTGGGTCTGCCAGCTCGAGGCCCTGAGCGACCGCTTTCGTGTGATCGCCTGGGATGCGCCGGGCTACGGCGGCAGCGATGCGCTGGATACCGATACCCCGACGGCGCTGGACTATGCGGCGGCGCTGCTGGAATTGGTACAGGCGCTGGAGCTGCAAAGCCCGCTGCTGGTGGGACATTCCCTTGGCGCCCTGCAGGCAGCGGCCTTTGCCAGCCTGCACGGCGAGCGCCTGGCGGGCCTGGTGCTGGCGGATCCGGCTCAAGGCTACGGTCAGGCGGACGCGGCCACGCAGCAGGATGTGTTTCGCAAGCGCCCGGCCCTGCTTGAGGCGCTCGGGCCCGAGGGGCTGGCGCGGGAGCGCGCGCCGGCACTGCTGGCGGCGGATGCCAGTGACGACAAGGTGGCGTTGGTGGCCGATGGCATGCGACGCCTGGGCCTGGCCGGTTTCAGCGCCGCGTCCTGGCTGCTGGCCCACGATGATATCGGGCGTTACCTGCCGGATTATCGGGGCAGCGTTTGGGTGCTCTGTGGTGATGAAGACCGCATTACGCCGCCTGAGTCTGCAATGGCGCTGGCGCAGCACTGTGGTGCGGCGCGCTACGTGGCGCTGTCCGGTGCCGGGCACGCCAGCTATATCGATGCGCCGGCGGCCTTCGCCGCCGCCATCGACGATTATGCACAGGTCCTGCTACAGGGCCCGGCCGTTATTACTGGAGGCGAACAATGAGCTTTAACCTGACAGCCAGGGTTGCCGTGGTGACCGGGGGTTCCTCCGGCATCGGTCTGGAAACCGTGCGTCTGCTGCTGGCAGAAGGTGCAAAAGTCGCCTGGTGCGGCCGCAATCCCGCGCGCCTGGCCGAGTCCGAGCGCCTGATGCGTGAAGCCTTTCCGGCGGGTCAAATGCTGTCGCTGTGCTGCGATGTGCTGGACCGCGGCCAGGTTGAGGCCTTTGCCGCCCAGGTCCGGGAGGCTTTCGGTGGCGTCGACTGCCTGATCAACAATGCCGGCCAGGGCCGTGTCAGTTCGTTCGCCGAAACGGCGGATGAGGACTGGCTGGCCGAGGCTGAACTGAAACTGTTCAGCGTGATCAACCCGGTAAGGGCTTTCCAGCCCATGCTGGAAGCCTCGGACTGCGCCTCCATTACCAACGTCAACTCGTTGCTGGCGTTGCAGCCCGAACCCCACATGATCGCCACCTCGGCGGCACGGGCGGGCCTGCTGAACCTGAGCCACTCGCTGTCCCACGAATTTGCCGCCAGGGGCATCCGCGTCAATTCCATCCTGCTGGGCATGGTGGAATCCGGCCAGTGGCGCCGTCGCTTCGAAGATCGCAGCGACAAGAGCATGGACTGGGACAGCTGGATCGCCGCCATCGCCGCCAAGCGCGGCATCCCGTTGGGCCGCCTGGGCAAGCCCGAGGAGCCGGCCCGTGCGCTGGTGTTCCTGGCATCGCCCCTGGCGTCTTTCACCACCGGCGCGGCACTGGATGTGTCCGGCGGCTTTAACCGGCATCTTTGAGGAAAGCCTGCATGAAACAGTTAATGATGATCGGTTTTGGCGCCATGGCCCGCGAAGTGCTCGCCCTGCTGCCCGAAGACCTCAGCCTGCAGTGGCTGCTGGTACCGGTAACTAGCGTTGCGGCGGCGCGCGGCCAGGTGGCCGCCGGTGTCCAGGTGATCAGTGATATCGAAGCCTGCAACGGCACGCCGGACCTGGTGGTTGAATGTGCCGGCCAGGGCGCAATTCGTCAGCACGGCGAGGCAGTGCTGGCACGGGGCTGGGACCTGGGCGTGATTTCGGTCGGTGCCTTTGCCGACAATGCGCTGCTGGACCGGCTGCAGAGCGCGGCGGTGGCGGGCCGGGCCCGCATCCATGCGCTGGCCGGTGCCATCGCCGGTATCGATGGCCTGGCGGCGGCGAAAGAAGGGGGGCTGGATGAGGTGGTGTACTGCGCGCGCAAGAGCCCGAAAAGCTGGAAAGGCAGCCCGGCCGAAACCCTGATCGACCTGGACAGCATTACCGAAGCCACGGTGTTTTATCGCGGCACGGCCCGGGAGGCGGCATTGCGGTTCCCGGCCAATGCCAATGTGGCGGCGACCATCGCCCTGGCCGGTGTCGGCATGGACGATACCCGGGTCGAGCTGATGGCGGACCCCGGAATCGAGCGCAACCAGCACCTGATCTGCGCCCGCGGCCGTTTCGGTGAAATGAAGCTCGAGCTGAGCGGCCTGCCGCTGCCGAGCAATCCCAAGACGTCGACCCTGGCGGCGCTGAGCGTTGTCCGGGCGTGCCGGCACAGCACCGCGTCCCTGTTGATCTGAAGCCTTGGGCTTCGAGGAGAATAATCATGACCAAACCTATCTTTATTGCCGGCCAGTGGAAGCAGGGGGGCGGCCCGGTGCGCGCGACCTATTTTCCGGCCGATGGCAGCCTGAATGCCGAAATCGCCACGGCCAGTGCAGAGGATGTGGAAGAGGCCGTACAGGCGGCGGAACGTGCCTGGCGCGAACCGCAGTGGCGCAACCGCATGCCCCACGAGCGGGCGGCGGTGCTGTACCGCGTGGCGGACCTGATCAGCCAGCGTGTCGATGAACTGGCCTCCATGCAGACCCGGGACAACGGCAAGCCACTGGCCGAAACCCGCGGCCTGGTCATGAGTGCCGCGGCTACTGCGCGCTATTTTGCCGCCGCCTGCGAAACCCTGGATGAGCAGCTGCCGGCGCAGCGCTCGAGCGAGTTCATGACCCTGAGCGTGCATGAGCCGCTGGGCGTTATTGCCGCTATCACGCCCTGGAATTCGCCCATTGCCAGCGAAATGCAGAAAATCGCCCCGGCACTGGCGGCAGGCAATGCGGTGATCGTCAAGCCCGCCGATGCCACGCCCCTGGCGGCGCTGGCTCTGGCCGAACTGTTCGAGGAAGCCGGCCTGCCGAAGGGGTTGCTCAGTGTACTGCCGGGCCGGGGTTCGGTGGTGGGTGAGGCCCTGGCGGCCCACCCGCTGGTGCGCAAGATCTCCTTTACCGGCGGCACCGGCACCGGGCGCCACCTGGCCCATGTCGCCGCTGAAAAGCTGATTCCGACGTCGCTGGAACTGGGTGGCAAGTCACCCACCATCGTGTTCGAGGATGCGGATATCGAGCTGGCGGCCAGGGGTGTCGTTTACGGCATCTTCAGCTCCTCGGGCCAGGCCTGCATCGCCGGCTCGCGCCTGTTTGTGCATGCCAAGGTGTATGACCGCTTCATGGGCCGCCTGCTGGAATTGACCGCCAACTTGCGGGTCGGTCATCCGGAGGAGCCCGGCACCCATATGGGACCGCTGATCAGCGAGGCGCACCTGGCGTCGGTGGCCGGTTTTGTCGACCAGGCCCGCGCCGAGGGCGGCGAAATCCTCTGTGGCGGTACCCGCCTGGCCGAGGGGCACATGGCCCAGGGCAGCTACTACCCGCCAACCATCATTGCCGGGCTGGATAACGGGGCCAGCGTCTGTCAGCAAGAGATATTCGGGCCGGTGCTGGTGGTGCTGAAGTTCGATGACGAGGCTGACCTGCTGGCCCGCGCCAACAACAGCGTCTTCGGTCTTGCGGCCGGCATCTGGAGCGAGGATTTCCGCCGTGCCTGGCGCATCGGTCGCCAGCTGGAGGCCGGCACCATCTGGATCAACACCTACAAGAAATTCTCCATATCGGCGCCCTTTGGCGGCTTCAAGGAGAGCGGTCTGGGTCGCGAAAAGGGACGCCTGGGCGTGCTCGAGTACATGCAACAGAAGAGCGTCTATCTGGGGCTGAGCGACACGCCGAACCCCTGGGCCGAATAATATTTCCGTAGGAGCCGCGCCCCCGCGGCGAACAAATTTGGCACGGGAGCATTCGCTGCGAGGCGCAGCTCCTACGAACAAGAACAGGTGAATATGATGTCTGAACAAGTTACCGTCGGCGAAGTCGTCGCCCGCATTCTAGAAGCCCATGGCGTTGCCAACGTCTACGGCGTGATTTCCATCCATAACCTGCCGGTGGCCGATGCCATTGGCCGTCGCGGCGAGATCGCCTTTGTGCCGGCCCGCGGCGAAGCCGGCTGCGTCACCATGGCCGATGCCCATGCCCGCTTTGCAGGTCTGGGCGTGGCCCTGACCAGCACCGGCGCCGGCGCCGGCAATGCCATTGGCTCCCTGATTGAGGCTGGCAATGCCGCGAGCCCGGTGCTGCATATTACCGGCCAGGTGGAGCGCGAATACCTGGACCGCGATGCCAGCTTTATCCATGAAGCCAGGGACCAACTGACCTTCCTCAAGGCCAGCAGCAAGGCGGCGTACCGCATCAGCCATCCGGAAAGTGCCGCCGGCATTGTGCGTGAAGCCATCCGTGTCGCCCGCAGCGTCCCCATGGGCCCGGTCAGCATCGAGATCCCCATCGATGTACAGGCCGCAACCATCGAACTGCCGCTGGATCTGGGCCCCATCGAGCCCGCCGTGCTGCCGGTGCCGGCATCCGCCGAGCTGGAAAGCCTGGCGGCGCAGCTGAAAAGCGCCAGACGCCCGCTGCTGTGGATCGGTGGCGGTGCCGCCGGCTGTGAAGCGCAAGTAAAGGCGCTGGCCGACAAGGGGGTGCCGGTGGTGTCCAGCACTCACGGTCGCGGCATCCTGCCGGACAGTCATCCGCGCAGCCTGCGGGCCTTTCACAACAGCGCGTCCTTCAAGGACCTGTGCAAGGACAGCGACCTGGTGATCGTGGCGGGCTCGCGCCTGCGCAGCAACGAGACCCTGACCTACTCGCTGGAGTTCGGCAAGCCGCTGGTACAGATTGATGCCTTCGCGGCGGCGCAGAACCGCAACTACCGTGCTGACCGTTTTATCTGCGCCGATGCCAAAGTCGCGCTGGCGTACCTGGCCGATGCCCTGGGCGAGGCTGAAAAGGTCGATGCGGACTATGACCGCGCCATTGCGACTGTGGTTGAGCAGTCGGTGGCGGCCCTGAGCGACCAGGTGGGCAACTATGCCGGTATCTGCAACGCACTGCGTGACGCTCTGCCCGAGGATGGCATCCTGGTGCGGGACATCACCATGTCCGGCAGCACCTGGGGCAGCCGCCTATTCGAGGTTAACGGGGCCAACCGCAATATCCACTCACTGGCCGGTGCCATCGGCCTGGGCCTGGCCCACGCCATCGGCAGCGCCATTGCCAACCCGACCCGCAAGGTCGTGGGTCTGGTGGGTGACGGCGGCCTGATGCTCGGCATCGGCGAAATGGCCACCATGGTGCAGGAAAACACCGACCTGGTGCTGATCGTCATGAACGACAGCGGCTACGGTGTAATGCGCGGCATCCAGAACAACTACTTCGACGGTCGGCAGTACTACAACGAACTGCATACCCCCAACTACCGGGATGTCGGCACCGCAATGGGCATGCCGAGCTGGCAGGTGGGCTCGGTCGAAGAGTTTGATTCCGCCATCCGGGACGCCATCGCCATCGAGGGCCCGGCGGTGATCGAAGTCGACATGCACCGGGTCGGCCCGCTCAACTTCGCCGGCCCCCCACAGAAGAAGCTGTATTGACGTGCATGGATGCACTAATACCGCGAGCACAGGGATGTGCAGGAGCGGTGGACGTGCATGGATGCATTAATACCGCGGATACAGGGATGTGCATGAGCGGTGGACGTGCGGGAAGCATCTGGTGGGTTACACGGCGCCCGAACGGCGCTGCCAAGTGGTGACACCGTACAGGCTGCGCCGCTAGCCCACCCTACAGCCGCGAGCACAGGGATGTGCGAGAGCGGTGGACGTGCTTGGGTGCATTAATACCGCGAGCACAGGGATGTGCAGGAGCGGTGGACGTGCCGGAAGCATCTGGTGGGTTACACGGCGCCCGAGCAGCGCTGCCAAGTGGTGACACCGTACAGGCTGCGCCGCTAACCCACCCTACAGCCGCGGATACAGGGATGTGCGTGCGCTTTAGCTTGCAGGGTGGCTCGTGCTTTTTAACGATTTACGATTCATCTTTTACCCTTTTTCTACCCGTCCGGAATATCGCACCTCAAGATTTCGGGCGGGTTTTTTCTGCCCGATAGACAACCTTATAGAGGACGCATTCAATGTCGGACCCGACTGTCGCCGCGGTGCGGCTGGAAAAAGACCTGCTGGGCGAGCTGCCCGTGCCGGTGGAAGCCTATTACGGCATTCAAACCCTGCGCGCCTGCAACAACTTCGCGCTCAGCGGCGTCACCCTGGCGCACTTCCCGCGCCTGATCAATGCGCTGGCGATGGTCAAGCAGGCGGCGGCCCAGGCCAACGCCGAACTGGGCCAGCTCGCACCCGAGAAGGCCCGGGCGATCCAGGCCGCGACCCAGGCGATTATCGGCGGCGACTACCACGACCAGTTCGTCGTCGACATGATCCAGGGCGGCGCCGGCACCTCGACCAACATGAACGCCAACGAGGTGATCGCCAATATCGGCCTCGAGTCCATGGGGCGGGAGAAAGGCGATTACCAGGCACTGCACCCCAACAACGACGTCAACCTGTCCCAGTCCACCAACGATGCCTACCCGACCGCGGTAAGGCTGAGCATTCTGCTCAGTCACGGCGACCTGGTGACCTCGCTGGTCTCCTTGCGTGGTGCCTTCAGCGCCAAGGCGGAGGAGTTCGCGCAGGTGATCAAGATGGGCCGCACCCAGCTGCAGGACGCGGTGCCCATGACCCTGGGGCAGGAATTCAGGGCCTGGGCCAGTACTCTGGGCGAGGACATCAGCCGCATCGCCGCGCTGTCGGAACTGCTGACCGAGGTGAACCTGGGCGGCACTGCCATCGGTACCGGCATCAATGCCGACCCGCGCTACGGCGCCCTGGCCATTGCCCAGCTGTCACGTATTAGCGGCATCTCGCTGCGCCAGTCCGAGGACCTGATCGAGGCCTCGTCCGACATGGGGGCCTTCGTGCTGTTCTCCAGCATGCTCAAGCGCCTGGCGCTCAAGCTGTCGAAGATCGCCAATGACCTGCGCCTGCTGAGCATGGGGCCGCGGGCCGGCATCAACGAGATCAACCTGCCGGCGCAGCAGCCGGGCAGCTCCATCATGCCGGGCAAGGTCAACCCGGTGATTCCGGAAGCGGTGAACCAGGTCGCCTACCAGGTCATGGGGCATGACCTGGCCATCTGCATGGCGGCGGAAGCTGGTCAGCTGCAGCTCAATGCCATGGAGCCACTGATCGCTTACAACATCCTGGAACAGATGCGCCTGCTCAAGCGGGCGATGCAGATGTTCGAGGAAAAGTGCATTGTCGGTATCAGCGCCAACGAGGAACACTGTGCCTCGATGGTGCACAACAGCATCGGTATCGTTACGGCGCTTAATCCGTTCCTGGGGTATGAGAACGCTACCCGCATCGCCAAGCGGGCGCTGCAGGAAAACCGCAGCGTGGTGGAGCTGGTGGAGGAAGAGGGGCTTATGGCACCCGAGCAGCTGCGCGAAGTGCTGCGCCCCGAGCGCATGGTCGCCACGGGCTGAACGTTGTTAATGAAGTGAATCAGGACGCCGGCCTCGTGCCGGCGTTCTCGTATTTGGCGAGTGTTTTTCAGAGAGCGCGTTACACTGCAGGCACTGCGCACGCGGCGATGACTTTTACAGGGGCAGCCAGTGAATCAATCGAATCGGCCGGCCGAGGCCATGACATCGCAGGATTTCCTGTTGCAGCGCGTCAGTCTGCGGCAGCTGTTTATTTTCAACAAGGTGTGTGAATTTGGCAGCCTGCGCAAGACGGCGGAACATCTATCGATCGCGCAGCCGAGCATCTCGGCGATTCTGCGGGACCTGGAGACGACCGTTGAAGCTCCGTTGCTGGAGCGGTCGCCGCGGGGTGTGCAGCTGACCTCCTACGGTGAACTGTTTGCCCAGCATGCGCGGAGTATCCTGGCCGCCGCCGAGTATGCCTGGAATGACCTGCGGGATTTGAAGTATGCGCGTCGCGGCTCCCTGTCCGTCGGTATCCTGCCGCTGGCATCCAATCAGGCCTTTACCTCCGCCGTCGGGCAATTGCGCGCGGAACGGCCCTTCGTCAAGGTCGCGCTCAAGGATGGACTCTACCGGGATGTTATCGAGATGCTGCGCAAGGGCGACGTGTCCATTGCCTATGGCTGGATTGCCCCGGACCTGGAGGCGGATACCATCAAGTGTACGGTGCTGGAGCGGGAGGAGTGGCTGATATTCGGCCGTCATGACCACCCGTTGCTGCGGCACGACAACCTGGATCCGGAATCGTTGGCCCGGGCTGCCTGGGTAGTGCCGCTGCGTAATTCGGCCATCAGACCGCTGGTGGCCGAGTGCTTCAACTTGCTGGAGATCGGCTTCCCAGATAACTCGCTGGAATGCAGTTCCATGCTGTTTTCCCGTTCGCTGCTGGCCCAGACCGATCATCTGATGCTGGCGCCAAAAGGGCTTTTTCTCGCAGACCTTGCCAGCGGTCTGCTGGTGTCGAAATCCTTCAGCGGCCGGGCATCGCGCCTGTCGGTGGGCTATATGCAACGCACCAATCATGTACTGTCGCCGTCCGAACGCTTCTTCGTGGAATGTCTGACGCAACCGTTGGGTTAACGCTTAGGCCCGGGCCAGGGTGACGCTGAGCGGTCCCGCAGGCCGGTCATGCAGAACGTCAGGCCCGGGCCGTGGGCGACAGTGTGCGGTCCCGCAGGCCGATCATGCGTTGTAGCAGCTGCTCGTACAGCGCTGCCCGGATCCCCAGGCAGGCGGGCTCCAGCCAGAGGTTGTGCAGCTCGTCTGGATCTTCCTTCAGGTTGTAGAGTTCCCCCCAGCTTTCTCCTTCGTGCAGACTCAGGCGCCAGTCGTTCGTCACCAGAGTGGTGATGCTGGAGTTGGCATCACTGTCTTCAAATACCTGGATGCCGGGGTCCTCGATCAGTACGCCGTCGTGTCGGTTGGCGCCGAGCAGGTCCAGCCCCTGCATGCCGATGGGGCAGCGTAACCCCGCGCGCTGCAGCAGAGTTGGTGCTAGGTCGATGGCGCTGCCAAGGCGCAGGTCGACCTTGCCCTGGGCATCGCTGGCCGGGTCACGCCAGACAAAGGGTACCCGGATCACGCTCTGGTAATGCAGGCCCATTTTCAGCATGGTGCCATGGTCGCCCATGTAGTCGCCGTGATCCGAGGTAAACACCATCACGGTATCCTTATCGAGCCCCTGTTGCCTGGCGCAGGCGATGATGGCACCAATGGCATCGTCGACCATCGAGATGGAACCATAATTCAGCGCTATCAGTTCCCGTGCCTGGCGCTCGCTGACATGGAAGGGCCAGTGTGATTCCCGGTTCCGATCGCCCCAGCGATAGGGCACCATTGCCGAAGCTGGAATGCCCTGCAGGCGCTCGACCGGATGCTGGAAAGAGGCCGGCAGTTCAACGTCGTCCGGATCGTACATCGACCAGTAACGCCCCGGCGGTGTGAAGGGGTGATGGGGGTCGGGGAAGGACACCAGCAGCACAAAGGGACGCTGTTCCTGTGCCTGCTGTTCAAGAAAGGCACAGGCTTGTTCTTCGATATAGCGGGTCGGATAGAGCGCTTCAGGCAGCGCGGTGCGCCAGCACTGGGGGGCGCTGTATCCGGGGGCTACCAGGGCATTTTCCGGGCCCCGGAGGCTGCCGGGCGAATCGTGCCGGGCCTGGAGCCAGGCGCTGTAATGTCCCTCCACCTGGTCTGCGTGGCCGATACACAGGCGCACGTGATCGAAGCCGTAGTAGGGCGTCTCGAGGGCGCGCTGCGGGTCCTGTGCCCAGCGGTTGCGGATTTCCAGGTCGTATGCCGCGCCGCTACGCTGGTTCCGGTTGCCGTGCTTCAGATTGTCGGCGACTACCTGGCCCTGGCCGGGGGGGACGCGCGCCGGTGCCGGTATGTCGGTGACATTCTGGTAGTGGGCCTTGCCAATCAGGCCGGTGCTGTAACCCGCCCCGCGCAGCACATCGGCGAAGGTCGTGCTGTGCAGGGACATGGGAATGCCGTTCTGGCGTACGCCATTGACCGAGGCCATCTGGCCGGTTGCCAGGCAGGCCCGGTTGGGCTGGCAGATCGGCGTCGAGACATAAAAGCGCTCGAAGCGGATGCCCTTTTCGGCGAGACCGTCGATATGGGGGGTTTTAAGCAGCGGGTTGCCATAGCACCCGAGGTGGTCGGCCCGCTGCTGGTCGGTCATGAAAATAATAAAGTTGGGCTGCTGCATGGTCGTCTCAGCTGGCACTATTCAGAGGAAGTTTGCCGGGGCGGGCATGGAAGTAATTCATCAGCAATACGAGCATGGCCGTGACGGCGCCGGCCGTATTGATCAGCGCCCAGAACGGCGTGGCCACGCCGGGAACGAACAGCAGTGCGCCGGCGATCAGCAGCAGGCCCCGGGCCAGGCGTGACAGAGGTGCACGCCAGAAGCCGGCGATGGCCAGGGTTACGGCCAGGGTGCCCAGCGTGATTCTGGCAACGGACAGGGCAATATCCTGCCAGGGGCCGATCATCAGGATCTCCGGTGAGTAGACAAACAGGAAAGGCACCAGGTAGGCCGTCCAGCCCAGGGATACCGCGATCAGGGAGGTGCGTACCGGCGGCGCTTCGGCCAGGGATGCGGCGGCGAAGGCGGCGATGGCGATGGGGGGCGTGAGCATTGACAGCATGCCGAAGTAGAGCACGAACATGTGGGCCGAGAGTTGCGGTATGCCCAGCTCCACCATGGCCGGCGCGATCATGGTGGCCAGCAACAGGTAGACCCCCAGGGTTGGCATGCCCATGCCCAGCACGATGCTGGTCACGGCGGCGATCAGCAGCAACAGCGGCAAGTTGTCGGCACCGAACTCCACCAGCGAGATGGTCAGTGAAAAGCCGATGGCCGTGATATTGAGGGTGCCGATCACGAGGCCGGCGCAGACGCCGATGACGATAATGTCCGCCACGGCATGGCCGGTGGAGCGAAATGCCGCGAGGATACGAGCAAAGCTCAGGGTCTGACCTTCATAGGGGCGCAGCAGGGCGATGAGCAGCAGGGCGCCGACGGCAATCAGCGCGGCCTTTTCCGCCGGCTGGTTGAACAGGAATAGAGCACCGATCAGTACCACGAAAGGCAGAATAAACTGCGCCCCCTTTGCCATCACGGCCCCGGCCTCTGGCCGTTCGGAGCGAGGCAGGGTGGGGATTTTGTCCCGTACCGCGATCAGGTCAATCTGAACAAAGAGGGCACCGTAATATAGCAGGGCCGGAATCAGCGCTGCCAAGGCGATATCGGCGTAGGGAATCTGCAGCAGTTCGGCCATCAGAAAGGCGGCGGCGCCCATGACCGGAGGCATCAACTGGCCGCCGGTGGAGGCAACGGCTTCAATGGCGGCGGCGCGGTGGGCACTGAAGCCGGCGCGTTTCATCAGCGGGATGGTGATGATGCCGGTGGAGGTGACGTTGGCCACGGCGCTGCCGGAGATCGAGCCAAACAGGCTGGAGGCCAGTACCGAGACTTTGGCGGCGCCACCGCGATAGCCGCCCATCCAGGCCAGGGCAATGTCGGTGAAAAAACGCGAGCCGCCGGTCTGGTTGAGCATATGGCCGAAAAAGATGAAGGCGGCCACGACGGTGGACGCGATCATCAGGGGAAAACCGAGAAAACCGCCGGCATCCACCGTGAGATAGCTTATATAGGTGTCGAAACTCAGGGCCCGGCCGCTGATGGCTTCGGGCAGCCATTGGGCGCTCAGGCCGATGATGCAAAAGCCCAGGGCAACGCCCGCGAGAACCAGGCCTGCGGTACGCCTGAGGGTCTCGAGCAGCGCCGCAAGAATAAGAGTGCCGCAGGCCGTGGCATCCAGCGGGGCGCTATAGAGGTTGTCGAGCAATTGCGGATAAAACACCGCGACATAGCCGCAGGCGCCGAGCGCCAGTGCCGCCAGCAGTATATCGATCAGACTGCCGCGCTGGCGTCGTACACCCAGGGCATTGCGCAGCAAAAAGATGGAGCTCAGCGCGAACCCCAGGATCATGGCCAGAAACTGCTCGTTATAGAGGTTGAAGCCCACCAGACGAAAGCCATCGAGGGCCCAGGTCAGCGCGGTCGCGACCAGTAGAAATGACAGGGACTGCCCAAGCTTTAAACTGAAATTAAGCATTTTCGAATACCGTTGTTTTTATCAGGGGGAGGCGGGCCCGGCTATTGCCGTGGCTGGCCTTCCCTGTCGGCAAAATAGGCCGTGACCACGGGATGGTACGGCGCCTTGACATCGCGAAGCATGTGATCCGGTTCATAGTTGCGAAAGGCTCCCAGGGCCGCGACCAGCGCTTCCTTGTTGTCATGCAGCACCTCGACCACCGTTCTGATGGTGGCGTCGTCGACATGTCCGGATGACAGCAGCAGGAAGGATGCGGCGATAACATGAGTGTCCGGGCCGATGCCCGGTTGTGACTTGGTCGGTTGCAGGGTCTGGATATGGGAGCCGGGGATAAGGTCGGCGACGCGCTTTTCGTTCTCCGGAGTCTTGTCGATGGGCAGATAACGAATACCCCCCACGGCATTATCGGCCTGCAGCACGATGCCGGCCCCTGGCGAGAACACCGCCGCCTCGGTTTTGCCCGCCATGAAATCCTGTACGCCACGAATACCGTTGGGGGTGGGGATGCCATCCAGATCGGCGTGGGTCAGGCTGGCTGTGCTCAGGGTGGCGTTCAGAAAGTCGCTCAGTATCGACTGGTTCTTGAAATCCGTGGGCACCTTGCGACCCTTCAGGTCCCCGATGGTCCTGATATCGGAGTCGGTCTTGACGAAAACACCGGACTGGAAGGGAATCAGGTCGGCTACCACGTAAATATTGCTGTAGGTGCTGCCGTTGAAGAGGGCATGGCCGCTGTGGGCATAGGCCGGAATCATGCTGGCTGAAATCGAGAAGTCCAGCTCGCCCTTATCCAGCAGGGGAGTCGTGACGACCGGTCCACCACGCGGTACCACCAGGTAGCGGTCGTCGGTTTGCAGCGTCAGCACCTTGGCGATGGCCGAGCCAATCGAGTAGGCCAGTGAGCCCTGGGGGTTGGTGCCGATGGTAAAGGTTTTGGCTTCCAGGCCCGGTGCCAGTAGCAGTCCGGTGACCAGGCTGGAGATAACCGCTCTTCTTATCATTGTTTTGTGCTCCTGTTTATAAATCAATACAGCCGCCAGGTTTCATAGTAGCGCCGGGGCAAAGCTCGCAGGAATCTCGCTATTTGCATTACTGTGATAGGTAAACCTTATCGCTGATGAGTTTCTGAACAGTCACCATTGACGCCCCTGTCTTGCTGATGCATAGTCCGCCATGTTTGCATGTAAAATTTTTATTCAAATATAAACAAGTATCGCGGTATAACAAGATCAGAGAGGTTGCAGCATGGCGGGTTTGACTATCGGAATCAGTGGTGGCGGCGTGGGCGGTTTGGCGGCGGCGATTGCGCTGCGGGCCCAGGGCCACAAGGTCATCGTATTTGAGCAGGCTGCGGAGTTCGCTCGTATCGGCGCGGATATCAACCTGACACCCAACGCGGTACGTGCCCTGGACGGCCTGGGTGTGGGCGAAAAACTGCGGGAAACCGCGGCGCGGCCGAGTTACCGCATCAGCCGCCTGTGGGATAGCGGCGAAGAAACATCACGCCTGGAGATGGCCGACAGCGCGGTGCAGAAGTACGGCGCCCCCCAGCTGACCACGCACAGGGCCGACCTGCTGAGTGCGCTGCAGGCGGCGATTCCAGCCGATGCCATTCGTTTCGGCAAGAAAGTCCGTCAACTAGAGCAGTGCGACGGCGGTGTCAGGCTGCAGTTTGAAGACGGCACTGAGGATACCGTTGATGTGCTGGTGGGGGCCGATGGCATTCACTCGACGACCCGAACGGCACTGTTCGGGCAGGATGCACCGGAGTTCACCGGTATCGTTTCCTACCGTGCGGTGGTTCCGGCGCACAAGCTCGATGTTCCGAACCTGGACTGTTTCACCAAATGGTGGGGCCCCATTCCGGAAATGCAGATCGTGACCTTCCCACTGAACCGGGGGCGCGACACCTTTGTGTTTGCGACCACGCCACTGGACAACTGGCATCACGAATCCTGGACCATGTCCGGTGATGTCAATGAACTGCGCGAGATTTACAAGGACTTCCACCCCGAGGCGCGGGCACTGCTGCAGGGCTGCACTGAGGTCACCAAGTCGGCACTGTACGTGCGCGAACCCCTGCCGCTGTGGTCCGAGGGAGCAGTGACGTTGCTGGGGGATGCCGCGCATCCGATGGTGCCCTTTATGGCCCAGGGCGCCTGTATGGCGATCGAGGATGCGGTCGTGCTGGGGCGGGCCTTTGAAGGTGTCACTCGCACAGATGTAGGACAGGCACTGCAGTGTTACGAAAACGCCCGCAAGGAACGTACCGCCCGGGTGCAGCGGGGTTCCCGTGGCAATGAGTGGCTGAAGGCTGGCGGCAATGCCGACTGGGTCTACGGCTATGACGCCTGGAATGTGCCGTTGAACGGATGACTGTGTCGCCACCCCGCTTCGGCAGCAGAGCCTGAACCCAAATCAATTGGATGGCAGGCATGTGCGGCATTGTTATAGTGGCCGCTGATTGTCACGCATCGCTGGGAGAGAAAGCGCATGGAGGATGGTAACGGGGCGATCGCCCTGGTGATGGCGGCTGGCCGGGCACGGCGCTTTGGCGCCGACAAACGGTGTGAAATGCTGCTGCCGGATTGCACCCTGCTGCAGGCCACGGTGCAGTCCATGGCGGCGGCGTTCGATAGCGTGCGGGTGGTGATTCGAAGCGATGACGACCCTGCAGAGCTGGGGTTGGAGTCGGCAATGGCAGTCGTCCGTTCCCCCCGTGCCGATCAGGGCCTGGGTTTGAGCATCGCGGACGGATTCAGCACGCTGCATGGCTCGCAAGCAACGGCCGCGGCCGTGCTGCTGGGGGATATGCCCTGTATCGCGCCCGGGACCTTCACCATGTTGATCGAGCAGGCGGCAGCGGATCGCATCGTCCGCCCTGAGTATCAGGGTCATGCTGGGCATCCCGTGATATTCGGGCGCAACTTCTGGGGCGAGCTGTCACAGCTGCAGGATGAGGAGGGTGCACGCTCGGTGATCCAGCGTCACCCAGAGGCCTGCATGCGCATCAAGGTGGATGACCCCGGTGTGCTGATGGATGCCGACAGGCCCGAGGATCTCGAGGCGCTGCGGGCACGCTATCAAGGCATGCGGGGCTCCGTTAGTTGAGGTGGCGCTGGCGGTTGGGGGCGTTGCCCCCGATGCCGTGACCATCCGTGCGGCGTACGAAAAGGGGGCCGGTACTGAGTACCGGCCCCCTTTTTTGCGTTTCATGGCGAGCAGTGATCCGGTTGCTCAGCGGTGCTCCGCTTTGGGGATGTAGTGCAGGATGCGGTTTTCCGCCCAGACCACCGTGCTGTAAAGCAGAATGCCGATGACCGTCAGCAGGGCGATGGCGTTGAATACCATGGCGGCGTTGGCCTGGCCCTCGCCGTAGGAAATCAGGAAACCGAGCCCGGTATTGCCGCCGACCATCTCGCCTACCGTCACGCCGATGACCGCGAGCGTTGCACAGATGCGCAGGCCCGCCAGCAGGTTGGGCAGGGATGATGGCAGTTCGATCTTGAGGAAGATCTGCAGGCGGTTGAGGTTGTAGGCCCTGGCCAGGTTGATCATGTCGCGATCGATGGTTTTCATCGACTGCAGCACGTTTACCAGGATCGGGAAGAACACGATCAGGATGGTCACCAGCAGCTTGGGCCAGGCGGTGTAACCGAACCACATGATGAACAGTGGCGCAAAGGCGACCTTGGGGGCGATTTGCAGCGCCAGGATGTAGGGCGACACCACCTTTTCGAGCAAGGGGGATGAGCCGAGCGCAAAGCCCAGTACGGCGCCCAGGGTGCTGCCGATAATGAAGCCCAGCAGGGTCATCTGCAGGGTCGACAGCGTATGCTGCAGCAGCGCTTCGCTCTGGTACATCCGCAGCAGCTCAGCCAGGGTTTCGCTGAAGGTCGGGATGATATAGGCCGGAATGTCGAACAGGCCGGGAATGTATTCCCAGCCAGCGACCACCAGCAGGGCGACCATCAGGGTCGCACCGGTGTAGTTCCTGTTCATGGTGTCTGGACCTCTGCCTTAGTTCGACACGAACTGATTGGTGAAGGTGTCCGCAATGGGCACGGCGGTGCGTACGATATCGTTGTGCAGGTAAAAATCCTGCACGGTCTTGAGCCGCGCTTCGTCAAACTGCCCCAGTTGCAGCGGCGCCTGGGTGGGGTACACCAGCTGGGTATAGCGAGTCAGTATGTCGGTGATCTGGGCTTCCTTGCCCTGGTGGCTGGGCACCGCGGCGATATAGTCGCTGGCGGCCTGTGCCGGGCTGGCCTGGATTTCCCGCACGGCCTTGAGGGTGGCATTGACGAAGCCCTGCACGGCCTCGGGCCGCCGGGCGATGGTCGCGTCGGAGGCGAACATGGCCTGGGCGATGGCGGGGAAGATATCGTTGATGTTCCACACATCCACCTCGATGCCCGCCGCCTGCACCGCGGCCACCCACTCGGGTACCCCGGACATGGCCTGGATATCGCCGGAGATCATCAGTTTGATAATGCCGCCCGGCCCCAGTGCCTGCACCGAGGCATCATTCTTGGAGAGGCCGGCGCTGGCCAGTACCGCCAGCAGGTTGTAGTAGGTGGTGTCCTTGAACGACAGCACGCCGATGGCCCTGTCGCGAAGGTCCGCCGCCGTTTCAATGCCGGCATCACGGCGTACCGCGATCTGGGTCAGGGCCTGGCCACCGAGCAGTGCAACCCCTTTCACCTTCAGGCCATTGGCCCGGGTCACGATGGGAGTATCACCGATGCCACCGCCCATGTCGGCGTTGCCCACGGCAACCTGTTTGGCAACATCGGCGCCACCCTTGCCGATCTGAAAGCGCACATCCAGCCCTTCGTCGGCGTAATAGCCCTTGTGCTTGGCTATCTGAAAGGGGGCGAAGGCCGGCAGGGTATCGGGCGCCGGAAACAGGTAGGTCATTTTTTCGGCCGCATTAGCGGATTGCATGGCCAGTGTGGCGGCAATGACGATGGCGGCTGTTTTCAGTGTCTTGATCATGGGATTACCTTTTTATTGTTAAGGCCATGGAAGGCCTGTATGCAGAAAATGCAGGAGCCGTTTTTACTAAAGGGCACGGCTTTCGAGCTTCAGCAGATCAAACAGGTGGCTGATGTACTCGGCCGCCCTCGGCGCCTTGCGTCTTTCCAGCAGGTTGCCGCGATCGGGCAACTCGACAATCACCTCCTCGATGACGGTGGCCGGGCGTTCGCTCAGCACCAGGATGCGATCGGCCATGAACACCGCCTCCGACAGGTCGTGGGTGATCAGCAGGGTGGTAATGCCGGCGCTCTGGATGGTCTCGCCAAAGCTCTGTTGCAGCAGCAGTTTGGTCTGGGCGTCCAGCGCCGAGAAGGGTTCATCCAGCAAGACGATGGCGGGATTGATCGCCAGGGTTCGGGCCAGGGCGGCCCGCTGGCGCATGCCACCGGACAGCTGATAGGGGAAATGATTGGCAAAGCCCTCAAGCTGGCAGCGCTTGAGTTCCCGCAGGGCTGTCTCTCGCCGCTCGGCCTTGCCAAGGCCGCGGGCCTCGAGGCCAAACTCCACGTTGCCGACGATGGTGCGCCAGGGCAGCAGCAGGTCTTTTTGCAGCATGAAGCCGACATGGGAATTGGGGCTGGTAACCTGCTCTCCGCTGACATAGACCTCGCCGCTGCTGGGCTGATAGAGGCCCGCAGTCATGTTCAGTATGGTGCTTTTGCCGCAGCCCGAGGGGCCGACAATGGCGACAAACTCCCCGGGCCTGATATTGAAATTCACATCATTGATGGCGACCTGGGTGTCGGCCGAATTGGGCAGGTTGAAGCCCTTGGTGACGCCTCGAAATTCCAGTGCAGTTGTCAGGCTATTCATCATTTTGTACCACTTGACCCGTCGTTTAATTGTTAGTGTGCGGGGGCGCTCTATAGGGGCTGATGGCCCTGGCAGCCTTTAGGGCTTGGCCATCTACTGTTCCGTCAGTTCAGTCTGCGAGCCAGACCAGAGCCTCTTGCCGGATCTTGCTGCCTTTGCGGGTACCCGCAGCCGCAACCGCGGGGCATGCCAGTAGATCTCTGTATGTTCATATTTGAATCATTGGTTCACATAAGAATAGCCATCTTTGGCCTCAGGATGCAAGCCTTTGATCCGCAGGCGCAGGGCGGGGGTCGCTCAAGGCTTGACGAAGGTATCTTTCGATAATTATTAATATCTTTATAAACAGTTATTTATGTTTATTTGAGTGATGTTCTGCCTCCCGGGTCTTTGGCGTGGGATGGCGACAGGCAGTTGCGAATTTTCAGTTTCGTGTCGGTTTTAGCTCGGAAAAAACAGGAAGTGTTGTTTTATATGTGAAATATTTTTGACATTACTGTCATGGATCTCTAGTGTTTTCGCCTGCAAATAAATGTTTCACATTTAAATCAAAGAATAATAGGCAGAGGTTTTACGAATGAAAGTCTCCTCTCTGGGTCTTGCACTGCTCTGTGCAGCAACGTCCGCCACGGTAGCCGCCGAGCCGGCAACACCCACAATCTATGGCCAGCTCAGCGGCCGTGTGGCTCACTTCAGCGATACCAATTTTCTGGGTGACTCGGTGGACACCACGGCCTATCTGTCCAAGGCGATCCTGGGTGCGCGGGGGCTTTACCTGTTGTCCGATAGCGTGAAGCTGGCCTATCGGCTGGAAGCCGACTTTGCACCGCTGGCGGAAGCGGATGGCACCCAAAGCATCTATTACGGTGCGCTGAACCGGCTCAAGGGCGATGACGACGATATTTTCATTCGCTATGCCGGTGCCGCATTCATTACCGATTACGGTCTGTTTGCTTTTGGTGATGCCATGTCCGGCGTCTATGAGGAGTTCTATTCGGCGGTGGATCTGTTTGAGGTGAACACCCAGGACAGCACACCCAGCGCTGTGCCCAACGGTGCCCGCATGTGGACGCAGACCAAATGGAGCAAGGATGGATTGGTGTACAAGACACCGGTGTGGAACAATTTTTACGCCAAGTTTGTGCTGGCCAGTATCGACAACGGCAGCGCTACCGATGACGATCTGAAGATCGTTCATGGTGTCTACAAAACCGATAATTTTATGCTGGGTTTAAACCTGTCTGTCTACGACAAGGAACTGGTGGGTGTCAGTTCGGGTGAGTCGGACCGTGAGCGCTGGGTGCTGGCATCGCACTATAACTGGGACCAGTTCCGCCTGGCGGCCGTTTACGAGATGAACCGGGATCTGGGGGCCACGGGTGCGGATTTCGATGTTTTCGGCGTCACCGGCACCTATATACAGGACAAGCTGGCTTATTCACTGTCGTACCAGGAACGTGAGGAGGCGACCTCCGGTGCCTTGATGGAAGACCGCGCGGTGCTGGCTCAGGTCAGGTACACCCATGATCAGCATCTGGACTTCTGGGCAGAGGTCGGCGCCTATGATGAATCGGACAATGACAATCTGGCGGTCGGTTTGAATATTCGATTCTAGGCTTGGAACGATTTTCCCTTTGATGTCCTTGCCCAGGCAGTTTGCCTGGGCTTTTTCAGTTCTGGCTCAGCTTTGTCTCCTACAGTGTGAGCGCACCAGCCGTGCTTTTTCATGGCTTTGGTCGATGATTGTACGGAGCTATGTACGGTCGATGCCCCTTAAGACAATGGAGACAGTCTGATGACCCGGAAGTTTTTTTCCCTGATTAACCTGCAACGCAGCCTGCGCTTGGCCGCAGCCACCGTTATATTCAGCCTGCCATCACTGCAGGCCCAGGCCGCCGACGAGGTGCGCCGTATCGACAGCACACAGAGCTTTGCGCAGCTGGCTGAGCGGCTGCAAGCCGCTGTTGCGGCGAACAAGATGGTGGTGGTGACCCAAGCCAGCGCCAGCAAGGGCGCGGCGTCGCGCGGCGTCAGCATTCCTGGCAATCTGGTGGTGGGCGTCTATCGCAATGATTACGCCGTGCGCATGCTGGATGCCAGCGTTGCGTCCGGTATCGAGGCGCCACTGCGTTTCTACCTGGTTGAAAACGCCGATGGCAGCACAAGCCTGAGCTGGGCGACCCCGAGCAGTACTTTTGCTCCGTATGCCAGTGCTGAACTGGATGAAATGGCGCGGGAGCTGGATGATGTCTTTGCTGCCATCGCCCGCGATGCCACCGCAAAATAGACAGCAAGCCCGCGCATTACCGACCCCGCTTCGCCGCCTGTGCTGGGGCAGCGGTTGGCTGGTGCTGGTCTGCCTGCTGGGTTTCAGTACCCTGAATGGAAGTGGGTTACGACACTTTGCCCTGTTTGGCGCTAGCCTGCTGATGGGGGCCGTGCTGGTGCTGACCGAGATAGGTTTCACTACCTGCCTGCGCCGCCTGGTTCTGAGCTTCGATACCCGGGCGCTGCGTGCGCCCCTTGTGCTGATCGGTGCCACGACGCTGCTATTCGCACCTTTGCTCTACATGGGCGAAGTCTTCGGTCAGGCGCTAGGGCCTGCGGCTGCGCCGGTTGGGGTGCAGGTCGTGGTGGGGGCCTTGCTGTTTGGTGTGGGCATGCAGCTGGGTGGTGGCTGCGGTTCCGGAACCCTTTATAGCCTGGGCGGCGGCAACGGTCGCATGTTGCTGGTGATCGTCGCTTTCTGTGCCGGATCCTTTGGCGCGAGCCTGCAAATGGGCTGGTGGCAGAGCTTGCCGAGCATGGATACCGTGCTGTTGGGGCAGGTATTGGGCTGGTGGCCGGCGGCACTGCTGCAGCTGGTGCTGCTGGCCACGCTCTGGTGGCTGGCGGGTCTGCGCCCGGCCGTGGCCCAGGATTCCCGTGCGGTCTGGCCGCTATGGTTCGGGGCTCTTGCGCTGGCGTTACTGAACATGGCGACCCTGGCGCTGGCCGGGCACCCCTGGAGCATTACCTGGGCCTATGCGCTTTTGGGCGCAAAGGTAGCGACGCTGCTGGGCTGGAGTCCAGCCGGCGCACCCTTCTGGCAGGCGCCGTTTCAGTCCGCCGCCCTGGCGAATGACCTGTTGCAGGACGTCACTTCCCTGATGGATATCGGCCTGGTGCTCGGTGCCTGTGGGGCGGCACTGGCGGCAGGGCGCTGGGCGTTGCGCTGGGATCTGCGCCCCGGTGCGGTGATCGCCGCCATCCTCGGTGGCCTGCTGATGGGGTACGGCGCGCGTATCGCTTTTGGCTGCACCATCGGCGCTTTGGTGTCCGGCATCGCCTCCACCAGCCTGCATGGCTGGCTCTGGTTTGTGGCGGTGCTGCCGGGCGTGTGGCTGGGGGCACGGCTGCGGCCGTTCTTTTTCGGTCGGGCGGCTCAGTAACCGAGGTCTCGTTATGGTCGGGGTTCAGGCCTGGCGGGCCTCTTGCTGTATCAGCTGATCCAGTTCTTCGAGGTAGCTTTCCAGTACCAGGTTGGAGGGTGCGCCCTTGCGGGTAATGGCGCTGTACTGGGTGATATAGCGGTATTGCGTCGGGTTTAGTGCCCGCATCAGGCCTTCGCGTATCCAGCGCTCGGCGTAGTGGGTTGGCAGGAAGCCGATGTATTGCCCGGTGAGTATCAGAAAGGCGATGCCTTCGCGGTCCGTGGCGGACGCCGCAGCCTTGAGCGGTTCATGCAGGCTCTTTACCTGTGGCGTTTGCGCATAGGCGGGAAGCACGGCATCGCAGGCCGCGAGCTGTTCAGTCGAGACTGCGTCGGCAGCGGCGGCCTCGAACAGCTTGTGCTGGTGGCTGCAGTAGAGCAGGGATTCCTCTTCGTAGAGCAGGCGGTAATGCAGCCCCGGCAGTGTTTTCAGCGCCGGGATGACGCCGGTGTGCAGGCGCCCGTCGAGTACGCCGAGCTCGATCTCGGTGGGCGGAATCATGCGGATATTGATGCGGATGTCGCCGCGTTGTTTCAGGGCATTGAGCGCATTGGTGATATGCATCTGCGGCATGGTGACCAGGTTGTCGGTAATGCCGATGTTCAGCTCCCCCTTGAGTTGGGCGTGCAGGCCGTTGACCCGGGTACGAAAACCTTCAATCGCCGCCAGCAGCTGCAGCGTGGCCTCGTAGACTTCGCTGCCCTCGGTCGAGAGGGAAAAGCCGCTGCGCCCGCGCTGGCACAGCCGCAGCGCCAGGCGGCTTTCAAGGTCGTTCATGGCGATGCTGATGGCGGCCCGGCTGATATTCAGCTCCACCTCGGCGGCGGAAAAACCGCCGCATTCCACCACCTTGCGGTAGATCCGCAAGAGGCGCAGATCGGTATCGCTCAGCTGGCCGGGCAGTACGGGCTTGCGGGCTTTCATGGTGCCAATCCTCGATATCCGGTGCAGCAGACAGGATAAATCAACGACGGCTATTAGGTAAGTAATTACTTGTCTAAAGATTAATATGTTTGCGTTTAATTTACAGTAGCCCTTGGGCACACTCGATTCATGCCAAGTCACCAACCTCGCCAATCGAATAACAAGGGGTATGTCATGTCTGAATCGCAGCATCAAAATACCGCGGGCCTGAGCGCCGAACAGCTGGATGCCTTCTGGATGCCGTACACGGCCAACCGGCAGTTCAAGGCTGACCCGCGGATTATCGTCGGCGCCGAGGGGGCCTACTACAAGACCGCCGATGGCCGTCGCATCTTTGATGGCCTGTCGGGTCTCTGGACCTGTGGTGCAGGCCACAACAGGCCCGAGATTGCCGAGGCGGTATCCAGGCAGCTGCGTGAACTCGATTACGCCCCGGCCTTTCAATATGGCCATCCCAAGGCATTTGAGCTGGCACACCGTATTCGCGAGCTGACACCTGCGGGGCTGGATCATGTCTTCTTTACCGGCTCAGGTTCCGAGAGCGCCGATACCTCGCTGAAGATCGCCAGGGCTTACTGGCGCAAGAAGGGCAAGCCCAGCAAGACCAAGCTGATTGGCCGTGCCAAGGGTTATCACGGGGTCAACTTTGGCGGTTTCAGTCTTGGCGGCATCGGTGCCAACCGGGCCCTGTACGGCCAGGGTGTGGATGCCGATCACCTGCCCCATACCCTGCTCAAGGAGAACCTGTTCAGCCGTGGCATGCCGGAAAAAGGCGCCGAGCGCGCCGATGAGCTGCTTGAGCTGATCGCGCTGCACGATGCCTCCAATATCGCCGCCGTTATCGTCGAGCCCATGGCCGGTTCCGCCGGCGTGCTGCCGCCGCCGGTGGGTTACCTGAAACGGCTGCGGGAAATCTGCGATCAGCACGACATCCTGCTGATCTTCGATGAAGTCATTACCGGCTTCGGCCGCATGGGCTCCATGACCGGCGCCGAGGAATTTGGTGTGGTGCCGGACATGATGAACGTCGCCAAGCAGCTGACCAACGGTGCCGTGCCCATGGGCGCGGTGATCGCCAAGACCGAGATCTACCAGACCTTCATGGAGCAGGGCGGGCCCGAGTACATGATGGAGCTGCCCCACGGCTACACCTACTCCGGCCATCCGGTGGCCTGTGCCGCGGCACTGGCATCGCTGGACGTGCTGCAGAACGATAATCTGATCGACCGGGTGAAGGAAATGAGCCCGATCTTCGAGAACGCGCTGCACAGCCTCAAGGGTACGCGTTACATCAGTGACATTCGCAACTACGGCCTGGCCGGTGCGCTGCAGATTGAAGCCCACCCGGGTGAACCCGCGAAGCGGCCCTGGGAGATCGCCATGAAGTGCTGGGAAAAGGGTTTCTATGTGCGCTACGGCGGTGACACCCTTCAGCTAGGCATGCCCTTTATCGTCGAACGCGATGAAATCGACCGTGTAATTAACGCCCTGGGCGATGCTATCGCCGAGCTCGACTGACCGACTGCGACCCCATCAAACATTCAAGAGGCAAGCCCATGAAAACGATTGGACATCTGATCAACGGTACCGCAAAGGCCGATGCAGGCCGCAGCCAGGATGTGTATAACCCGTCTACCGGCGCGGTGGAAAAGCAGGTTCTGCTGGCCAGCAAGGCCACGGTGGAAGAAGCCATCGCCGCGGCCCAGGCGGCTTTCCCGGCCTGGCGCAACACCCCGGCACAAAAGCGTGCCCGCATCATGTTCCGCTTCAAGGAGCTGCTGGAAGCCAACGCCGACGAAATCTGCCGCCTGATTGGCGAAGAGCACGGCAAGATTTCCCACGACGCCATGGGTGAGTTGTCCCGCGGTATCGAGAACGTCGAATATGCCTGCGGCGCGCCCGAGCTGCTCAAGGGCGAGCACAGCAGGAACGTGGGTCCGGCGATTGATTCCTGGAGCGAGTTCCAGCCACTGGGTGTGGTGGCCGGCATCACGCCGTTCAACTTCCCGGCGATGGTGCCGCTGTGGATGTACCCCATGGCCATTGCCTGCGGTAACACCTTCGTGCTCAAGCCCTCCGAGCGTGACCCGTCGTCGACGCTGTTTATCGCCGAGCTGCTGATGGAAGCGGGCCTGCCGGCCGGTGTGCTGAATGTCGTCAATGGTGACAAGGAGGCGGTGGATACCCTGTTGCAGGATCCTCGCGTACAGGCGGTGAGCTTTGTCGGCTCCACCCCCATCGCCGAATACATCTATACCCAGGCCAGCGCTAACGGTAAGCGCTGCCAGGCGCTGGGCGGGGCCAAGAACCATGCCATCGTCATGCCCGATGCCGACATGGATAATGCCGTCAGTGCGCTTACCGGGGCGGCATTTGGCTCGTCCGGCGAACGCTGCATGGCGCTGTCGGTGGCCGTTGCCGTGGGTGATGAAGCCGCCGATGCGCTGGTCAGCAAGATGAAGGCGCAGATGCAGAGTCTCAAGGTCGGTGCCTTCAGTGACAGCAGCAACGATTTCGGTCCGGTGATCACGCGGCAGCACCAGGAAAAGGTCGTCGGATTTATCAACAGTGCGCAGGAGCAGGGTGCCGAGATCGTCGTCGATGGTCGCTCGCCCAGCGTGAGCGGCTACGAAAACGGCTTCTTCGTGGGCGGCACCCTGATCGACCGGGTGACTCCGGAGATGACCTGCTACCAGGAAGAAATCTTTGGCCCGGTGCTGCTGGTGGTGCGCGTCGATACCATGCAGCAGGCGATGGACCTGATCGATGACCATGAATATGGCAACGGCACCTGCATCTTTACCCGTGACGGCGAAGCGGCCCGCTACTTCAGCGACAACATCCTGGTAGGCATGGTCGGCATCAACGTGCCGTTGCCGGTGCCTGTGGCGTACCACAGCTTCGGTGGCTGGAAACGCTCCCTGTTCGGTGACCTGCATGCTTATGGTCCCGATGCGGTGCGTTTCTACACCAGGCGCAAGACGATCACACAACGCTGGCCGTCCGCTGGTGTGAGAGAAGGCGCGCAGTTCGCCTTCCCGTCCTGATGTGACATGGATGGCGCTGCCGCCGGTGGCGCTTTCCAACTGGCAGCTTCGGTGGCTGGAAACGCTCCCTGTTTGGGGACCTGCATGGCTCTGTCATGGCCAGGTGCGGTCCCGATGCGGTGCGTTTCTACACCAGGCGCAAGACGACCCTCTTTACGCCACACGCTGGCCGTCCGCCGGTGTGCGAGAAGGCGCGCAGTTCGCGTTTCCGTCTTGATGTGAAACTGGAAGCGCCCGCTGTTTGGCGATCTGAGTATGAAGCTTGGGTCCCGATGCGGTGCGTTTCTACACCAGGCGCAAGACGATCCTCTTTACGCCACACGCTGGCCGAGCGCCGGTGTGCGCGAAGGTGCGCAGTTCGCCTTCCCGTCCTGATGTGACATGGATGGCGCTGCCGCCGGTGGCGCTTTCCAACTGACAGCTTCGGTGGCTGGAAACGCTCCCTGTTCGGTGACCTGCATGCTTATGGTCCCGATGCGGTGCGTTTCTACACCAGGCGCAAGACGATCCTCTTTACGCCATGCGCCACACGCTGGCCGTTGCCGAGGGCGGTGTAGCGTCCAGTTTTCGTCCGGGTATCGGCCCATGGTGTAGCACGATGATTCCCGCAATTTAGCGTGACAGTTCGAGGCTGGCACTGCGGCTGCAGGTACCGTGACCCACCCGGTGTGGCCTGGCTGTCAAACATTTGATACAACGGACAGTAACCGGATCAGAGCAATCTGATCCGGTTTTCTCATATAGAGTATTCAGTTGGCCTGCTGATTGTTAATATCCCGTTACTAATTTACGAATGCTTGACAGAATCTTTTTGCGGTTCTGAAACGGAATCAGAACGGGCGCCTTGTGAAACCTGCTCTGTCTAATAAAAGTTGCAAAAAGTACGGCAAGCCGAATGCAGGCGCTGCCGTATTCTTGTCGAACCCAGGGTGGAAAAATGATATCCAACGAAGCGAAGCTTGTTCGTGAAGTGCTGATCGCACGGGGCCTGGAAACCCCGCTGCTGGAAAATGGCATGAGCAGCGAGCAGAAGTACGAGCGCATCAAAAACCTGATGACCGAAGTGGTTGGCACGCTGGGGCTGGATCTCAGTGATGACAGCCTGGCGGAAACGCCGCACCGCATTGCCAAAATGTATGTGAACGAAATTTTCGCCGGTCTTGATTACGAGCGCTTTCCAAAGATGGCGCTGATCGAGAACAAGATGCAGGTGGAGGAAATGGTCAAGGTGCGCGATATCAGCGTGGTCAGCACCTGTGAGCATCATTTCGTCACCATCGACGGTGTCGCCAAGGTGGCCTATATTCCGGATCAGACCATTATCGGTCTGTCCAAGATCAACCGTATCGTGCGCTTTTTCGCCCAGCGCCCCCAGGTGCAGGAACGCCTGACCCAGCAGATACTGGTGGCGCTGCAGACGTTGCTGAGGACTGAGAATGTCGCCGTCAGCATCAGTGCGGTACATTACTGCGTCAAGTCCCGCGGCGTGATGGATGCGAACTCCCAGACCGAAACCACGGCACTGGGCGGCACCTTTAAAAGCAATGCCCGCACCCGAGCAGAATTCCTCGGCTGACCAGGGCATCCGGGCGACGGGCCGGGGGGAAACTCCCAGGCTGTCGCGTTGCCTATAGGGGGAACACTCTTCCTGTTCGGGACAGGTACCATGAAGACGATTGCCGGTGTTGAGCTGTTACAGGCCTGGGGCGCCGATTACTTCCGCGCCCTGTCGACGTTCGGCGCCCTGCAGGACAGCACTATTCTCAGCCTGCTCGAAACCGGACAGGTGATGGAGCTTTCCCAGGGTGAAGTGCTGTACCGCCCGGGCGACAAGGCCGACGGCTTCTACGTTATTCTCCAGGGCACCATCGCCCTCTACATGCATCATCACGACCGGGATGCGCTGACGCGACTATACCGCCAGGGCGAGCAACTCGGCTTTGTCGACATGATCGGCCTGCACGATCACTGGTCAACCAGCGTGGCGCAGCAGGCCACAATCCTGGTGCATATTTCTTCGGATCAGTTTTTTGAACTGCACCTGCAGGCGCCGGATGATTTTGGCTTGCTGATGATCAACCTGTCGCGGGAAATGGCCCGCACGGTGATCACGCTGGCCGAGGTAATTGTCGATCAGAGTGTATTGATTGCCAGCGGGCGCCAGGGCCGCTAGAGCCCAGGCCCGGCATTGGACGCAGCGCGGCTGGCCCGCAGGTGACAGGGCGGCATGCCTGCGAGCAGGGTGCCGCCCCGGGTTGTTCCGACACCTGGTGCTTAGCTCCCCTTTGCAAAGTACTCCAGCGCCAGCAGGTACCCCAGGGTACCCAGGCCTGCAATCACGCCTTCGGCCCTGGCAGAGACAAAGGAATGATGGCGGAAGCTTTCGCGCTGGTGGATATTGGAAATATGTACCTCGATCACCGGCTGCTCGAAGGTGTTCAGCGCATCCAGGATCGCCACCGAGGTATGGCTGTAGGCCGCCGGATTAATAATGATTCCCCGGGCTCGGCTGCGGGCTTCGTGGATCTTGTCGATGATTTCCCCCTCGCTGTTGCTCTGAAAGAACTCGATTTCAAGGCCCAGCTCCAGCGCCCGCCCGAGCAGTCGCCTGTGCACGTCTGCCAGGGTTTCAGCGCCGTAGATCTCTGGCTGGCGGCTGCCCAGCAGGTTCAGGTTGGGGCCGTTCAATACGTATATGCATTTGCTCATACCGTTCTCCGTGATCATCAGTAGCCAAACAGCCGGGGGATAAAGGTCACGGTCTGCGGAATAAAGGTGATAACGATCAGTACCAGCAGTTCAACCAGGAACATCGGCATGATGCGGCGCGAAATCGCTCCCATTCCCACATTGGCGATGGAATTGGACACGAACAGGCAGATCCCCATCGGCGGTGTCACCAGGCCGATCATCAGGTTGAAAATCACCACGATGCCAAAGTGTGTCGGATCAATCCCCAGGCTCATGGCGATGGGGTGCAGGATCGGCAGCAGAATCAGCATGGCGGCAATGCCTTCGAGAAACAGGCCGACAACCAGCAGAATCAGGTTGACCGCGATCAGGAAAACCCAGGGGCTCGAGATCTCGTCCAGCACAAAGCTGCTGATGCTCTGGGGCACGCGGGAGAACGTCAGCATCCAGTTGGCGGCCGCCACCACGGCAATAATGATCAGAATGATCGACGAGTCACGCATGGCACGGGTAAATATTTTTGGCAACTGGTTCAGCTGCAGGCTTTTCAGCACGAACATGCCTGCGATCAGGGCGTAGCCCGCCGCCAATGCGGCAGCTTCGGTGGGGGTCACAATACCGGTGATAATGGAGCCGACGATAAAGACCGGCATGAACAGCGGAATCAGTGCCTCGACAAAGGCCTTGAGGCGCTCCCTGGCCGACAGCTTTTCGCGCAGCGGGGCATAGTGGGCGGCGAAGAAACGCACATAGATCGACAGGCCGATGGCCAGCAGCACGCCGGGGGCCACGCCTGCCAGGAACAGCGCCGGTACCGACACGCCGGTGGTGATCAGGGCGTAGATGATGACCGGAATACTGGGCGGGATCATGGGGCCGATCACGGAGGATGCGGCGGTCAGGGCGGCGGCGAAATCCCGCGGATAGCCTTCCTTTTCCATGGTGGGGATAAAGATGCGGCCCAGTGCCGAGGTATCCGCCACGGCGGAGCCGGACAGGCCTGCAAAAATAACCGAAGCCCAGATGTTTACCTGCGCCAGGCCGGCCTTCATGTGGCCGACCAGGGCATTGGCGAAGTTGATGATGCGCCCGGTAATGCCGCTCTCGTTCATCAGCTCGCCGGCCAGCACGAACAGCGGAATGGCCAGGATGGCGAAAGAGTCGAGGCCGGAAAAGATGCGCTGGCTCACCAGGCCAAAGGAAAAGGGTGTCTGGGATACATGCCCAAACACGGCCAGCAGGATGGCAAAGGCAATGGGGCTGCCGATGGCCAGCAGTACAAACAGTATCAGAAATCCAACCATAGTCTTGTTCGCTCTATTGGGCGTCGCTCGGCGGTGGCAGATCGAGGCCTTGGCTCTTGTTCAGTGGTGCGGGGTACCCGGCAGTCAGGCCGCGGCGCTGCTGCGGTGCTCGGACAGCTTGATCAGCGCCGCCAGTATCAGGCCGATACCGCCGGCGATCATGGCGCACTGGAACAGGTACATCGGCAAACCGGTACCCGGGGCCAGGATGGCGCCGCGCTTGAGCACAAACAGGTAGCCCGACCAGGCCAGTACGCCACCTGCCACCAGGGTGACCAGGTCGACGGCGATGGCCAGCAGCTTTCGCACCGGTGCCGGTACGTTGTCTTCCACAAAACTGAACTTGATATGGATTCCTTCGAGGTAGCACAGGATGCTGCCAAACATGGCGCCGTAGATCATGGCGAACTTGGCGACTTCCTCGCTCCACAGAATGGGGGCATTGAAGGTATAGCGGCTCATGCTGCTGACCAGCACCACCGCAAAGACGATAAAGAGTGATGTGCCCGTCAGCCAGGACAGGACTTTCTTGTAGAGAAGCTTCATAAGCTGCGATCCCGGAAAACAGGTAGATGTGTGCACGCCGGAGATACAGGATCTCCGGCGTTCACCGATCAGAAAATATTAGTTGGAAGTCGCTGTCTTGACCGCATCCTGGGCCTTGGTGATCCAGCTTGGATCGATTTCGCCTTTCAGCCATTCGATGACGGCGGGCTGTGCCGCGGCCTGGAATTTGCCCATCTGCTCGGCGTTGGGCACGGTGATTTTCATGCCGTTTTCGGCCAGTTTCGCCAGGCCTTCAGCGGAATTGACCTGCTGAATGGCGCGGCCTACCAGGCCCGCGACCTTGGCGGCGCGCTTGATGATGGCCTGATCCTGCGGGCTCAGACTCTGCAGCAGTTCGTCGTTCATCAGCAGGAAGTCGGTGCCGTAGACGTGACCATCCAGGCTGATGTACTTCTGCATTTCGTAGAACTTGTTGCCGTAGATCACGCTGACCGGGTTTTCCTGGCCATCGACCACACCGGTGGCCAGGGCCGAGGGGACTTCAGGCCAGGCGATGGGCGTCGGTTCGCCACCCAGGGACTTGACCATCTCCACGTATAGCGGCGTGGTCATGACGCGAATTTTCAGGCCTTCCAGATCCTTGGGTTCGGCGATTGGCCGCTTGGAGTTGGTGAAGTTGCGAAAGCCGGTTTCGCCGTAGGCCAGGGTGCGCAGGCCGGTTTTCTGCAGGCAGTGCTCACCAAGTGCCTTGCCGAATTCACCGTCCAGCACTTCCCAGGCCGTCGGGGCGGAAGGGAACAGGTAGGGGATTTCCAGCACCGAGGCTTCGGCACAGAGCTTGGAGTAGGCACCGGATACCATGGCCATGCTCAGGGTGCCTTCCTGGGCGGATTGCAGCAGGTCGGTTTCGCCGCCCAGCTGGCCAGCCGGGTAAACGTTCACGGCAATACGCCCCCCGGATTCGGCTTCAACCAGGTCCTTGAATACCTTGGAGGCGGCGCCTTTCTTGGACGTCGTCCATTCCTGGGGGTCGACGTGCCCGAGTGTCAGTTCAATATCGGCAGCCTGGGCCTGCAGGGCAAGGATGGCGGCGGCAGTCGCTAATCCCAGTGTTATTTTTTTTGTTGAAAGTTTCATGCTTCTCTCTCCAAAGACAGGATCCCTGTATGAATCCGTGATCACTTGTTGTTGTGGCGATCTGGCTCAGCAGGCTGTGGCCTGTGATTGAAATGCAGGCTAGCAATAGTATTGATCATCGTCAAGTTCGTAGGTTTAAGTTAAAAATACCCTATATTTTTGGTTGTCAGTTTGTGCTCTTGTCTCTGCCGTTCTGTGAGGGGTTGCAAGTCGTTGATTTCACGTGGTTCGGTGTTTTTCAGGCAGGATGGGTCCCCGTTTCTGTGGTTGGATCCAAAGTTCGATATAAATAATAATATTTTTTATTTTTTATATTCCTTTATTGATATATGAACTGCGCAGGTCGCGCCCTGGCCAGGCGCTGTGCGGGTTTCAGCTCCAATATAAAAATCTCCTATATTTTTATAAATATCATAGATATTGACGATTATTGGTTGTGATGGCTATTATCTGCTCATCGTCAGCGCAGGTATCGGCTACAGCGGTCCGAAGCCGCTAGCCGGTCTCCCTGCGACCTTTGGAATGATTCGGCGGATGCATCGCCGCTGTGGAGCATAAGAATGTTGAAGCTTGGTCTCATCGGGCAATCGATTGCCCAGTCCCGCTCGCCCGCCCTGCACGGGATGCTGGGCGAAATGCACGATCTTGCGGTGAGCTATGAATTGCATGAGCCGGCGGATGCCAGTGAAGCGGCCTTCGCTGCAACTCTGAAGCGCCTGCGTGAGCAAGGCTACCGCGGCGTTAATGTTACGTTTCCCTACAAGCAGCTGGCGCTTGGCCATGCGGCCGAGGTCTATCAGGGCGCCCGGCTAGTGGGCTCCACCAACACGCTGAACCTCGGCGGCACAGTGGCCGCGCACAATACCGATTACAGCGGCTTTATCCGCGGCTATCGCGGCCGAGTCGGAGAGCACGCGGCCGGGCGGGTGCTGCTGATCGGTGCCGGTGGCGTCGGCCGTGCCGTGGCCTTCGGGCTGTTTGAGGTTGGCGCCACCGAGGTGATGATTGCGGATCTCAATGCCAACAGTGCTGCATCCCTGGCCGGCGCCCTCAATACCGCCGGCTTCAAGGCGTCCAGCGTTGCCCCCGAAGACCTGGAGGCCATCGCCGCCAGTGCCGATGGTCTGGTGAATTGCACCCCGGTGGGGCACTACAAGACGCCGGGTCTGCCGATAGCCGCCGAGTTGATCGGTTCGCAGCGCTGGGCCTTCGATGCGGTCTATACACCCATTGATACCGAGTTTCTGGTGGCGGCGCACCGCCAGGGTCTGTCCATTGTCTCGGGCTTCGACCTGTTCATTTACCAGGGCATCGATGCCTTCGAAATTTTTACCGGCGTGCGGGCCGACGCCGCCAAGGTACTGCAAGGCTTCAAGCAGCGTTTTGACCTCAAGAGTGATCTGATCGGCTAAGTGTATTTCCTGTCTGCAGGATAACGGGGAGAAGCCCGTTTGCCCGCGCGGCCAGTCGTGTCGCGCAGGTCCGTCCTGTACGGTCGCTGATATGTGCTTCTGCAATATCGGGATTCCCGCCTTCCCTGGCGGCCCCTGCAAGTTGCTCCCTGCACTTGCAGGATTTCCACCATCCCTGGCGGTTCCCTGCAAGTTGCTCCCGGCACGTGCAGGATTTCCACCTTCCCTGGTGGTCCCCTGCAAGTTGCTCCCGGCACGTGCAGGATTTCCACCATCCCTGGCGGTATTGCTCGCTGGGGAGAAAGCCACCTACATTTGGAGTAATATTGAGCGAAACTCTAATTGTCAGATACCTTGCGAGCACAAGAATGAATACTGCGGTGGACCGTAAACTGGTTGGACAGACGGCATACGAGAGTCTGCGCAACGACATCGTCGCCGGGAGCCTGGGCCCGGGTCAGAAGCTCAAGCTCAGTGAGCTGCGGACGCGCTACGGGGTCAGTGTGAACACCCTGCGCGAAACCCTGATGCGGCTGGTATCCGATGGCTTTGTCGCCTTCGAGGACCAGAAGGGCTTTCGGGTGAACCCGGTGTCCATGTCCGACCTGGAGGAGCTGATCGAGCTGCGCGTGCAGCTGGAAACGCTGGGGTTGCGAAAATCCATGGCCAACAGCCAGAATCGAATGGACTGGAAATCCTCCCTGATCAGCGCCCATTACCGCCTGGGCTGCATGGAAAAGCTGATGATGGAAGACGAGTCCGCCCATGCACGAGACTGGGAAAAGGCGGACCGCGATTTCCACATGACCATCGTTGCCAACAGTGGCTCGAAGCAGCTGATCCGTTATCACGCCTCCATACTTGAACTCTTCATGCGGTACCAGGTGCTGGCCCTCAAAAAGCGGCCGTTTCGGGGCGAAGCGGTGGCGGACGAGCATCAGCAACTGGTAACGCTGATGCTGGATGACCAGCTGGATGCCGCCACTGCACTGCTGACCGAGCACATCAACAAGGGCAGCGAGTTGCCGCTCTGAGTACGCTTGCCGTTTACAGCAGTAGCTTGAGCGCCAGCGTGATGGTGACGAAGGATGCCACGGTGGTGACCAGCAGAGTGCTGGCGCAGATATTCCGGTAGCCGTAATTGCCGCCGATGATCGGGTAGATGCTCATCATCGGCATGGCGGCCATCAGCACCGCGGCCAGCTGCAGACGCGGATCGAAATCCGGCAAAAGCCAGATCAGCAGCACCATCATCAAGGGGTGCAGCGCCAACTTGCCCACCACCACCAGGCCGATTTCCGACACATTGCCGCGCAGCGAGCTGTTCACCAGGGAGCCGCCCACCACGAACAGGGCGATCGGTGCGGCGACGCCGGCCAGCATGCCAAGACTCTGATCAACAACCGCCGGCAGTTGCAGTTCCAGGGCCGAGGCTATAAGGCCGGCGACAATGGCGATGATCAGCGGATTTTTCATCACCCGTATAATTACCGATTTCCAGGCACTGGCCAGGGTGGTGCCATTCTGGCGCCCCACTCCGTACTCGATCAGTACCAGGGCCAGCGGCAGAATCAGCATGTTCTCGACCATCAGGCCCATGGCGAAGGCATTGGTGGGCGGGTCATCGAAGACCTGTATCAGCACCGGATAGCCGATAAAGGCACTGTTTGACATCGCCATGCCGATGCCCTTTACCCCGCCTGCGGCAATGGAGTCGCGAAACAGCAGCATGCTCAGGCCAATACCCGCCGCCAGTGCCAGCGCCGACCCCAGGCCGTAGACCAGCAAATAGGTGGAGTCGATCACTTCGCCGAATTCCATTCGGGTGAGGGTGCTGAAGATCAGCGCTGGCATGGCGATATACATGACCAGCCGGCCAAGCCCGGGGATGGCATCGCCGGGCATCAGGCGTGTGCGTACCGCGATAAAGCCCAGCGCGATCAGCAGAAAGATCGGCGCGGTGGTGGACAGTACAGCCAGCATGGGTGCCTCCGTGGCAACGGCTCAATCGGTTTAAGGGGGCTGTCAGGGCTGTTGCGCGCGGGCCTGCTGCAGCACGGCGTCGAGCCAGGCAGTGGTGGCGCCATCGCTCAGCAGGCGCTGCTGCATCTGGGTGACGTCCAGCTGCACACCGCTGTGCCGGGCCACAAGGTCAAACAGGTGCGCATCGCCTGACATAGCCTCGCTGCAGGCCTGTTTCAGCAGGCTGGCCGCCTGGTCGCGGGGCATGCTGCGGGCCAGTTCGAAGGTGGCGGCTTCCGCGTAGATCACGCCGTTAAAGGCGCCGAGATTGTGCAGCATGCGGGTGGGGTTGATCTCGATATGTGCCATGGCGTCGAGGCCGTGTTTCAGGGCGACGGCGGTGCTCATCAGTTGCTGCGGCAACAGCAGCCACTCCTGTGCCCAGCTGCTGCCACTGCGCTCGTGCTCATGCAGCATGGCCTGGTGCATCTGGCCGACAAGACCGGCGTTGTGCCGTGCCATGGCCAGCATGATCTCGGCATTCACCGGGTTGCATTTCTGCGGCATGGTGGACGAGGCGCCACCATTACTGAAGCGAATTTCGCCGACCTCGGTCTGGGCCATGAGCAGCCAGTCCTGGGACATTTTTCCGAGGGCACCGGTGCAGAGACCGAGCCAGCCGGAAAGCTCCACCAGGCTGTCGCGCTGGGTATGCCAGTTGTTGCCGCAGCCCAGACCGAGCCTGCGCGCCAGTATCTGGCCGCACAGATCGGCCTTGTCGCCCATGGCGGCCAGGGTGCCGACGGCACCGCCGAGCTGGGTTTTCAGCAGCCGGGGTTTGAGTTCCTCAAGACGTTCCAGCTGGCGCAACAGTGGCGAGAGCCACTGTGCCACCTTGAAGCCAAAACTCATCGGCACGGCCTGCTGGGTGCGGGTGCGCCCGGCCACCAGAGTGCCACGCTGGGCGTCGGCCAGGTCCGCCAGGGCGGTGATCATGGCCTTGAGGCGGCTTTCAAACAGCGTTATCAGCTCGGCGCAGTTCAGCACCAGCGCGGTATCGACGATATCCTGGCTGGTGGCACCGAAGTGCACCCAGCGCGCCTGTTCGGCGGGCAGGGCCGCTTTCAGTGCCTTGACCAGCGCCGGGATCGGCACGCCGGCAGAGGCTGTGCCCGCCGCCAGGCTGTCAGGATCAGGTACCAGTGAGGCCGCCGCTGCGGCGATGGCACTGGCGGCTTCAGCCGGAATCAGGCCGGCTTCGGCCTGGGCCTCGGCCAGTTCTCCCTCGACTCTGAGCATGGCCCTGATCTGGGCCTGGTCATTGAGCCAGCGGCCGGCCTCGGTGTCGGACAGCAGGGTCTGGTAGAGGCCGGAGTCGAAGGGGGATACCTGGATCATGCTGCGTCTCGCCGCTGTAAAAGGGATTGGGGGTTAGCCTGAGTGTAACGAAAACCGGGTGGGCGCGGATCTCCTGTTCGCACACCGGCGACCTCCTGCCGCCGGTTACCCGGTTGTTCGCACACCGACGACGCTTCCTGTCGTCAGTTACCCGGTTGTTCGTACACCGACGACGCTTCCTGTCGTCAGTTACCCGGTTGTTCGCACACCGACGACGCGTCCAGTCGTCAGTTACCCGGTTGTTCGCACACCGACGATCACTTCCAGTCGTCAGTTACCCGGTTGTTCGCACACCGACGATCACTTCCAGTCGTCAGTTACCCGGTTGTTCGCACACCGACGATCACTTCCAGTCGTCAGTTACCCGGTTGTTCGTACACCGACGACGCTTCCTGTCGTCAGTTACCCGGTTGTTCGTACACCGACGACGCGTCCAGTCGTCAGTTACCCGGTTGTTCGCACACCGACGATCACTTCCAGTCGTCAGTTGCCCGGCTGGACGGTCAGATGGCTTCCAGCGCGATGGCGATGCCCTGGCCGACACCGATACACATGGTGGCCAGCGCAAAGCGCTTGCCCCGGCGCTTGAGTTCCAGCGCCGCCGTGCCGGTGATACGTGCACCCGAGGCGCCCAGCGGGTGGCCCAGGGCAATGGCGCCGCCGTTGGGATTGACGTTCTCGGCGTCGTCCGCCAGGCCCAGGTCTCGCAGGGTGGCCAGGGCCTGGGAGGCAAAGGCCTCGTTCAGCTCGATGACGTCGAACTGGTCGATGCTCATGCCGAGCTTCTGGCACAGCTTCTGGCTCGCCGGCGCCGGCCCAAAGCCCATGATACGCGGCTCCACGCCGGCCGTCGCGCCGCCGAGGATCTTGACAATGGGTGTCAGGCCATATTTTTTCACCGCATCCTCGGAAGCAATGATCAGCGCCGCGGCACCGTCATTGACGCCGGAGGCGTTGCCGGCGGTAACGCTGCCATTGGCCCGGAAGGGGGTACCGAGCCTGGCCAGAATCTCGGCGGTGGTATCGGCGCGGGGGTGCTCGTCCTGGCTGAACAGGATCGGGTCCTTTTTGCGCTGCGGGATGCTCACCGGCACGATTTCTTGCGCAAAGATTCCGGCTGCCTGGGCCCTGGCGGCGCGCTGCTGGGAGCGCAGGGCAAAGGCGTCCTGGTCGGCACGGCTGATATTGAACTGCTCGGCAACGTTTTCACCGGTTTCCGGCATCGAGTCGACGCCGTAGGCGGCTTTCATTTTCGGGTTGATGAAACGCCAGCCGATGGTGGTGTCGTGCACCTCGTTGCTGCGCGAGAAGGCACTGCTGGCCTTGGGCATCACGAAGGGGGCGCGGGTCATGCTTTCGGTGCCGCCGGCAATCATCAGGTCCGCCTCGCCGGCCTTGATGGCGCGGGCCGCCATCAGGATCGCATCCATGCCCGAACCACAGAGGCGGTTGATGGTGGTGCCGGTTACTGAGGTCGGGTAGCCGGCCAGCAGCGACGACATGCGCGCGACGTTGCGGTTGTCCTCGCCTGCCTGGTTGGCACAGCCAAAAATGACATCGTCGATGGCCTGGGGGTCCAGCTGCGGGTTACGTGCAAGCAGGGCCTTGAGCGGCACGGCACCGAGATCATCCGGGCGCACGCTGGCCAGAGCACCGCCGAAACGGCCGATGGGGGTGCGGACATAGTCGCAGATATAGGCAACGGTCATTTCAGTTTCCTTATTGGCCTGCGTGGGCGCGGGCGGTGCGTTCGTTCAGGGCGCGCAGCGCACTGAGCTCGGTTTCATTCGGCGCCGGTGTCTCAACCACCTGGTCGGCGAAGCGTATGGCCCAGCCGGTGTTTTCAATGATCTGCTCGCGGGTCACGCCCGGGTGAATGGAGGTGACGATGAACTCCCTGGTGGCGGGGTCCGTTTCCATGATGCACAGGTCCGTGGTCAGTCGGCTCGGTCCCTTGGTCTTGACGCCCAGGGATTCGCGCTCCGTGCCGGTCTTGCCGTGCCCCAGGGACGTCATGAAGTCGATGTTGTCGACAAATCCGCGGGCCGATTGTTTCATGACGATAAAGATCTCGCCGCAGGAGGTGGCGATCTCGGGGGCGCCGCCACCGCCTGGCAGGCGGACTTTTGGGTTGTCGTAGTCATCCCCCACCACGGTGGTGTTGAGGTTGCCGTACTTGTCGAGCTGGGCGGCGCCCAGGAAGCCGACGGAGATGCGCCCGCCCTGCAGCCAGTAGCGGAACATTTCCGGCACCGCCACGGTGGTGACGGCGGTATCGCACAGCTCGCCATCTCCGATGGACAGCGGCAGTACGTCCGGTTTGGTACCGATGGTGCCGGACTCGTAGATCAGGGTGACATCGGGGGCATGGGTCAGGCGCGCGAGGTTGCAGGCGGCCGAAGGCATGCCGATGCCCACGAAGCAGACATCGTCGTTGCGGATGGCGCGGGCCGCGGCCACGGTCATCATTTCGGTTGGCGTGTAGTTCATTGCGGGGCTCCTGTTACTGCTTGGCCGGGGTAAAGGCGACGCGCTCGGCGAAGGCCTCGGGGCCCTGGTTCAGCACGTTGTCCTGCATCCAGGCCTGGAAGGTTTCGCGCTCGCTGGCAATCGGGTCCCAGGCCTTGTAAAAGGCGTTGTCGCGTTCGTAATAGCCCTTGGCGTAGGAAGGGTGGGCGCCACCTGGCACCTTGACCACGGCTTTCAGCGTCCAGTTGGGCAGCACGCAGGCATTGGGGTGAACGTCGTCGAAGTTGTCGACGATCTCTTCCACCGTGACGATGGCGCGCTTGGCGGCCAGTACCGCTTCCTTCTGTACGCCGACGATGCCCTCGATCAGCACGTCACCGTTGCGGTTGGCTTTCTGGGCGTGGATCACGCTGACATCCGGGCGGATTGAGGGCACCGAGGCCAGGCGCTCGCCGGTGAAGGGACACTCGATAAAGCGAATGTTGGGGTTCACCTCGGCAAGACCGGCCCCCAGGTAACCGCGAAAGACCGCGCAGGGCAGGCCGGCGGCGCCGGCTTCATAGGCGTTGGCCATGGCGGCGTGGCTGTGTTCTTCGATCTCGAGCTTGTGCGGCCAGCTCTTTTCGTAGGCATCGCGGAATCGGCGCAGGGAGCCGACTCCGGGGTTGCCGCCCCAGGAGAAAATCATCTTTTTCACACAACCCATGCCGATCAGCTGATCGTAGATCAGGTCCGGTGTCATGCGCACCAGGGTCAGGTCCTTGCGCTGCTGGCGGATAATTTCGTGGCCGGCGGCGTAGGGAATCAGGTGGGTAAAGCCCTCGAGGGCAACGACATCGCCGTCAAAGACGTTTTCGGCGATCGCTTCTTTTAACGATACGAACAGGGTCATGCAATGATCCTCCGGTATTCGAATGCAGTGGTGTTTACAGCAGGGCGCGCAGCCCCGCTGTCGGTTCAGACCAGGCGGTTATTTTTTAGGGAGGCTCAGGCTGCAGGCAGGCTGAGCAGGGCACGGGCTTGGGCGGGTGTGGCCACGCTGCGGCCGTGGTCAACCACCATGCCGGCCAGGCGCTCTACCAGCTGGGCGTTGCTTTTGGCCAGGGTGTTCTTGTCAAAACGCACGTTGTCTTCCAGGCCCGTACGCACATGCCCGCCCAGCTCCAGCGCCCACTGGTTCAGCTCGAGCTGGTGCTTGCCGATGCCGGCGGCGGTCCAGGTGCCGCCGGGGCAGACCTTTTCGTACTGCCTGATCATGAATTCCAGCACTTCCCGGTTAGCCGGAATGGCATTGGGAATGGAGGTCACGAACTGCAGGTGCACCGGCGCCTTGATCAGGCCGCGCTCCACCAGCTTGGCGGTGTTGAAGACCATCGACAGGTCGAATGCCTCGATCTCGGGCTTGATATCGTATTGCAGCATGCGCTCGGCCAGGTCATCGATCAGCGCCGGCGAGTTGGCATAGACGATGGAGCCGAAGTTGACCGAACCCGTTGCCAGCGATGCCATGTCGGGCTTGAGGTGCAGCATGCCGCCGCGCTCGTCGCCCGCGCCGCTGCGCCCGCCGGTGGAGAACTGAATGATCATGCCGGGGCAGTGCTTGCGGATACCGTCCTGAACCTCTGCGAAACGCGCCGGATCCGACGAGGTGGTGCCGTCGTCGTTGCGCACGTGCAGGTGCACCAGGGTGGCGCCGGCCTCGAAGGCCTCATGGGTCGATTCGATCTGCTCGGACGGCGTAATGGGCACCGCCGGGTTATTGGCTTTCTGCGGCAGGGACCCGGTGATGGCAACGCTGATAATGCAGGGGCTGGTCATGGCAATCTCTCTTGCTAGATATTAAAAAAGACAGTTTCCAGCGGTCCCTGCATGTGAATGTCGAAACGGTATTCGACGCCGGTGGAGGTTTCGTGGCGGGTGGCGATCAGGGTTTCGCGGCGGGCCGCTTCCACCCTGTTCAGCGCCGGGTCCTCGCGGTTGAGGACGGTCTCGTCGCTGAAATACAAGCGGGTGTAGGCGTGATTTGGCAGGCCGCGCATGAAAACGATCACCGAGATGTACGGTGCCCGGCCATCCTGCGCTGCGCCCGGCTTGATGGTGTCAAAGCGAAAGCTGTTGTCCGGCGTGGTGCCGGTGCCGACGCGGCCAAAACCCGTGAAGGCCGGGTCCAGCGGGCGGGACTGGCGGGCATCATTGGGGTGGTTGAAACGCCCGGCGGCATTGGCCTGCCAGAGTTCGATCATGGCGTCGTTCACCGGCTGGCCCTGGCCATCGAAAACCTGGCCAACAATGCGGATACGCTCGCCCAGCGTCTGCTCACTGGCCATCTGGCCGCTGGCGACCTGGGTCTGGGGGTAGTGATACTGCTCGGCGGTCAGTCCGTAGGCGAAGTAGGGGCCAACGGTCTGGGACGGTGTCTGTTTCAGGGACATGAACTTAGTCCTCCATTGGGGTGGCATTCACGCCACGCAGCACGATGTCGAAGATATAACCCAGCGCAAAGCCTTCCTCGGTGACATCGATGGAGAACTCCGCGATCATGCGCTCGCGCGCACCGGCCGGCACCGACGCATAGATCGGATCCAGCGCCAGCAGCGGATCACCCGGGAAGTACATCTGGGTGACCAGGCGGCTGGCAATGGAGGGCCCGAACAGGGAAAAGTGGATGTGATTCGGGCGCCAGGCGTTTCTGTGGTTGCCCCAGGGATAGGCGCCGGGCTTGACGGTATAAAAGCGGTAGCAGCCGTTCTCGTCGGTCAGGCAGCGGCCGGAACCGAGGAAGTTGGGGTCCAGCGGGGCGTCATGCTGGTCGGCCTTGTGCACGTAGCGGCCGGCGGCGTTGGCCTGCCAGACTTCCACCAGGGTGTTGGCCACCGGATCGCCATTTTCATCCAGCACGCGGCCGGTGACGACGATGCGCTCGCCCTGGGGCTCGCCGTTAACCTGGCCGTTTTTGGTCAGGTCGTGATCCAGCGGCCCCAGCACTTCGGCGCCGTAGGCCGGGCCTGTCAGCTCGGACAGTTCGGGGTCAATGTCCACAAGGTTGCGGGACACGCCGCGCAGCACGGTGGATTTGTACTCGGGGCTGATATAGGCCGCATGGCTGGCCCAGTCGCGCTTGGTGATGCTGCTCATCTCAGTTCTTGCCTCCGTCAATGGCGATTCCCATGCCGGTATAGGTTTCCCTGGCGATGCGAATGGCAACATTGGATGCGGGTACACCGGCGTAGACGCCCAGGTGCAACAGGGTTTCACGGACTTCATCCAGGGTGGCACCGGTATTGGCGGTGGCACGGATATGCATGGCCAGCTCTTCGTCGTGACCCAGGGCCGCCATCAGGGCAATGGTGATCAGGCTGCGGTCACGCTTGCTCAGCGTCGGCCGGCTCCAGACCGAGCCCCAGGCGCCTTCGGTGATAAAGCTCTGGAAGGGCTCGTCGAAGGCGGTCTTGTTGGCTTCGGCGCGATCAACATGGGCGTTGCCCAGCACCGAGCGGCGTACCCGCATGCCCTGGTCGAAGCGGCTCAGCGGTTCGGTGACCTCGGCCAGGAAGTCACGAATCAGGGCCGCCAGGGCTTTGGGCTGCTCGACACTGGGCAGGTGGCCGGCGTTGGCGAGGATTTCAAAGCGGGCGCCTGGAATCAGTTCGGCGGTGGAGCGCACCAGGTCCGGCGGGGTGGCACCGTCTTCGTCGCCGACGACGCACAGGGTCGGCTGGGTCAGCCGGGCACTGCTTGCCGTCAGGTCGGCATCGCGGATGGCGGCGCAGGTGCCGATATAGCCTTCTACCGGGGTGCGCACCATCATGTTGCTCCACAGGGCAACTTCGGCGGCTTTTTCCTGGCGGAAGGAGCTGGCAAACCAGCGTTCCATCACGGCGTCGGCAATGTACTCCAGGCTATGGGCCCGTATCGTCTCGATGCGGGTTTCCCAGATGGAAGCAGGGCCGATCTTGTGGGCGGTGTCACACAGGATCAGGTTCTTGACCAGCTCCGGGCGCTGGGCGGCAACGCCCTGGGCGATCATACCGCCGACCGACAGGCCGCAGAGCGTGACCTGGCTCAGTTCCAGCGCATCCAGCAGGCCGATCAGGTCGTTGATATGGTCATCGAGACGGTAAGGCGCGGCGGGGCAGGACGACAGGCCGTGGCCGCGCTTGTCATAACGCAGGAAGCGGAACTGGTCTTTCAGTTCGGGCAGCAACGGGTCCCACACCCGCATGTCGGTTCCCAGCGAGTTGGAAAACACCAGCAGTGGCAAATGCGATGGGCCGTCCAGCTGGTAGTGGATGAATTCTCCGTTGAGCGACAGGCTGTGCATAGTCATTAACCCTGATTTGGTTGCAGCATATACAGCTACTTTCTCCGAGTTCTTCCGGTATGTAAAATGACGTTTTATGGTTTTTTTATATTGATATTGATATGTGTCTCGGGGTCGGCCGACTTTATCGCCAGGGCGACATCCCGTACCGCGTTCATCAGCAGCTGCAGTGCCGGCGACGGCAGGGTGTCGGCCCGGGTGGTCAGGCCAACGGGACCCAGAGTTTCACGGGTGTCCAGTGGCAGCTCGCAGAAGGTACCGTCGTTTATTTCCCGCGCCACCACGCCCCTGGAGATAATCCAGATGGCGTCGGTCTGGCGGATATACTCCTTGCCGAAGCCGTCTGACACCGTTTCGATGCGGTCGTGCAGCGCGCCTATACCCTGGCTCAGCAGGTAGCGTTCCACCGTTGGAGCAATGATGGAATCCTTGGGCGGGTACAGTATCGGGTAGGCATTGAGGTCGCGCACATTCAGGGTCGCGCTTTGCAGCAGCGGATGCTCCGGGCGCACGGCGAAGGCGATCTTCTCCGAGTAGAGGTGCTGGAACGACAGCCCGGCCATCAGCTCCGGTTCTGCCAGGCGGCCGACCACCAGGTCCAGTTCGCCCACCCGCAGTTGGCTCAGCAGCAGGGCATTGGGGCCGGTTTGCAGGTTCAGCGTGACATCGATGCCACCCTGGCGAAAGCGCTGAATCGCTTTGGGCATAACGCTGGTGGCGACCGTCGGCAGCACGCCAATGCTCAGGCGCAGCTTGCCCCGCTGCTGGGCCTGACTGATGCTGTCGGTGCCCTCGCGCAGCGCCGCAACGCTGGCACCGGCGTATTTCAGAAACACTTCGCCAAACTGGGTCAGCTCGACCCCCTTCTTGCTGCGCTCCATCAGTCGTACGCCGAGCATTTCCTCCAGTTCCTTGAGCTTTTTCGATACCGCCGGCTGGGTCAGCGCCAGCACATCGGCGGCGCCGCCGACGCTGCCCTGGCGGGCAACTTCAAGAAAGCACTGCAGGTGACGGTACTTGATACGGTTTTCAAGCATGCTATGCTCCATTACTTCCTATAAATATAGGATGATTTTTAAATTGTAGTACGCATATCTGTTATACGATTGATTTTGTTGAATATAGCTTAATTTATATCGAATTCGATATTTTAATGGGCGCATTATTCATTTATCAGCGCAGCGGCAACGGGGGTAGTGTTGCCGCAATGACAACTATCCGTCGCTGGCGCACCCTTGCAGGCGCGACAGCGGCACCGGCATCTTCGGGAATACGACATGAAAACGGCACTTGCGACGGTCACGATTTCAGGTTCACTGCAGGAAAAGCTGCGCGCCGCGGCGAAGGCCGGCTTTGATGGCGTGGAAATTTTCGAGAACGACCTGACTCAGTTCGATGGCAGTGCGCGGGATCTGCGCCAGATGGCAGGGGACCTGGGGCTGGAGATCATCGCGCTGCAGCCGTTTCGGGATTTCGAGGCGATGCCGGAGCCCTGGCGTACGCAAAATTTCTATCGCGCCCAGCGCAAGTTCGAGCTGATGCACGAACTGGGAACAAAGCGCCTGCTGATCTGCAGCAACGTGTCACCCCATGTGATCGATGACCCGAATCGTGCCGCGGCCGATCTGCATGAGCTGGCGGAACTTGCCCGCCAGGAAGGCTTTATCATCGGTTACGAGGCGCTGGCCTGGGGCCGCCATGTGGCCGATTACCAGGATGCCTGGGATATCGTCAAACGCGGCGATCATCCGAACCTTGGCATCATTCTGGACAGCTTCCACATGTTTGCCCGCGGCAATACCCTGGATGTGCTGCGTGACGAGATCCCCGTCGACAAGATTGCGCTGGTGCAGGTGGCCGATGCGCCGAGTCTGCAGATGGACGTGCTGCATTACAGCCGGCATTTTCGCTGCTTTCCCGGCCAGGGTGACCTGCCGGTGGTGGAGTTCGTACAGTGCCTCAGGGACAAGGGTTTTGACGACTACCTGTCCCACGAGATCTTCAACGACGAGTTCCGTTCGTCCTCGCCGCTGGAGAAAGCGGTGGACGGCATGCGCTCGCTGATCTGGCTGGATGAGCAGACGAGCCGGGAGCCGGAGCTGCCGGAGCTGCCGCCCCGGCCCGAGATCACCGATGTCGAATTTATCGAGTTTGCTATCGAGGGCGACAGCGGAGCCGAACTGGTGGCATTGCTGCAGAGTCTTGGCTTTCAGGAGACCCACCGCCACCGCTCCAAGAATGTCAGCCTGATGCGCCAGGGAGATATCAATCTGGTGCTGAATCGCGAGCCCCTGAGCCAGGCGCACGAGCATTACCAGGCCCACGGCGTATCCATCTGTGCGCTGGCTTTCGCCACCACAAACCTGGCCGCGACGCTGGCGCGTACCGAGCGTTATCGCAGCCGCCGCTTCACCAACCAGGCGGGCCCGGGGGAGCTGAATATTCCGGCCATCCGGGGTATCGGCGACAGCCTGGTGTACTTTGTCGAGCGCCCGGGCAGGTTCCGCTTCTTCGATATCGATTTCGTGCCGCTGGCAGAGGCGGCGGATAGTTCTGCCGGGTTGCAGCGCATCGATCATATTGGCCAGACGGTCTCGAACACCGAATTCCTGTCGGCGTCCTTCTTCTACAAGTCGCTGTTCGAGTTTGATATCGAGGCCAGTACCGACCTGCCGGATATCTATGGCCTGGTGGTCAGCCGCGTGGCCAAGAGCCGGGACGGCCGGGTGCGAATTCCGCTCAACATGACTGCGGCACGGGAGGCCTCGGCCCAGCGCTTTATCCAGAAGTCCAGGGGCTCAGGCGTACAGCAGATCGCGTTTGGCTGTGAGGACATCTTCGCTTCGGCCGAGGCGGTGGGCGCCGAGATGCTGCTGGCCATACCGGAAAACTATTACCGGGACCTGGATGCACGCTTTGCGCTGGAGCCTGAGCTGCTGGCCCGGCTGCGTCGCCTGAACATCCTGTACGATCGCAACGATGACGGTGAATTCTTCCATTTTTACACCCGCGAAGCCCTGGGTGTGTTTTTCGAAGTCGTGCAGCGTTGCGGCAGCTATGACCGCTACGGTGAAGCCAATGCCCATATCCGCCTGGCCTCGCAGGCGCGGCAGTACCGCCCGGAAGAGGGGCTTTGATCCATTCGCGAATGCTGCATGAAAAAAGGACGCTGCCACTGGCAGCGTCCTTTTTTTCTGACTCACGAATCACGAATCACGCTTCATGGCTTAGCCACCGAGGTAAGCCTTGCGCACGTTTTCATCGTCGAGCAGGTCCGGGCCGCTGCCGCTGAGTACAACCCGGCCGTTTTCCAGTACGTAGCCCCGGTCGGCGATTCTGAGCGCCTGGTTGGCGTTCTGTTCCACCAGGAAGATGGTCACGCCATCGTCACGCAGCTTTTCGATGATCTGGAAGATCTGCTGGATGATGATGGGTGCGAGCCCCAGGGATGGCTCGTCCAGCAGAATCATGCGGGGCTTGCTCATCATGGCGCGGCCGATGGCCAGCATCTGCTGCTCACCGCCGGACATGGTGCCGGCCCGCTGTGCAAAGCGTTCGCGCAGGCGCGGGAACAGCAGCAGCACTTCCTCCAGGGTTTCCTCGTACTCGGCCTTGGTGCGAAAGTAAGCGCCCATGTGCAGGTTTTCCTGCACCGTGAGGCGGGCAAACACGCGCCGGCCTTCCGGCACTATGGCCAGCCCCTGGCGCATGATCTGTGACGTGGGCTGCCCGGTGATGGGCTTGCCATCGAACAGGATTTCGCCGCTGCTGGCCTGGGGGTGACCGCAGATGGTCATCATCAGGGTCGTCTTGCCGGCGCCGTTGGCGCCGATCAGGGTAACGATCTCGCCCTGCCTGACCTCGACCGAAACATCATGCAGTGCCTGGATGGGCCCGTAATGGGTGTTTACCTTGTTGATTTGCAGCATGTCATTCCTCTCCGAGGTACGCCTTGATGACGTCGGGATTGTTCTTGATCTCATCCGGCGTGCCATCGGCCAGGGGGGTACCCTGGGCGATAACGTAGATGTGATCGGAGATTCCCATCACCAGGCTCATGTCATGCTCGATCAGCAACACCGAGATTTCATGCTCGTCGCGCAGGCGCACGATCAACTCATCCAGTTGCTTGGTCTCGTTGGGGTTGAGACCGGCGGCCGGTTCGTCGAGCAGCAGCAGTTCGGGCTGTGTCACCATGCAGCGCGCGATTTCCAGCCGCCGCTGCTGGCCGTAGGACAGGTTGCCGGCTTCGCGGTTGGCAAAGGGCAGCATGTCGACCTGCTCCAGCCAGTAGACGGCCCGGTCCATGGACTCCTGCTCGAGCCGTCGGTAGGACGCCGTCTTGAGCAGGCCGGAGAGCAGGTTGGTATTGAGGTGTCGGTGCTGCGCCACCAGCATGTTTTCGATGACCGTCATGTTGGAGAACAGCCGCACATGCTGGAAGGTGCGCACCAGCCCCTTGCGGGAAATGCGGAAATCCTTGAGCCCGGCGATCTGCTCGCCCTTGAACAGTACGCTGCCATCGGAGGGGATATAGAACCCCGACAGGCAATTGAACACGGTGGTCTTGCCGGCGCCGTTGGGGCCGATAATCGAGACGATCTGGCGGTTCTTTATCTTCAGGTTGACGCTATTGACCGCTACCAGGCCGCCAAAGCGCATGGTCAGGGCGTTCACGTCCAGCAATAACTGACTCATCACTTCAACTCCATGTGCGGACGCTTGCTCGGCAACAGACCCTGGGGACGCCAGCGCATCATGAGCACCATCAGCAGTCCGAACAGCAGCATGCGGTATTCCTGAAATTCGCGGGCAAGCTCGGGCAGGATGGTCATCACGATGGCCGCCAGTATGACGCCAAGCTGTGAGCCCATGCCGCCGAGCACCACGATCGCAAGAATGATCGCCGACTCGATGAAGATGAAGGATTCGGGGCTGATAAAGCCCTGGCGCGCGGCAAAGAAGCAGCCGGCAAAACCGGCGGTGGACGCGCCTATGGTGAAGGCCGAGAGCTTGATCACGGTGCGGTTCAGGCCCAGCGAGCGGCAGGCGATTTCATCCTCGCGCAGCGCTTCCCAGGCGCGGCCGACTGGCATGCGCATCAGCCGGTTGATGACGTAGAGCACGGCCAGCACCAGCACCACGGCGATCAGGTAGAGGAAGATCACCTTGTAGCTGCTGGAGTAGTCGATGCCCATGAAATCATGGAAGGTTGTCGCGCCGTCACTGGCGCGGCGGTTGAACTCCAGTCCGAACAGGGTGGGCTTTTCGATGCCGGAAATGCCATTGGGGCCGCCGGTGATGGAGGTCCAGTTGTTCAGCAGGATGCGGATGATTTCGCCGAACCCCAGGGTCACGATGGCCAGGTAGTCACCGCGCAGGCGCAGCACCGGAAAGCCAAGCAGAAAGCCGAATGTCGCCGCCAGAATGGCGGCAATCGGCAGGCAGACCCAGAACGACAAGCCGAAATAGTTCGACAGCAGCGCATAGGTATAGGCACCAATGGCGTAAAAGGCCACGTAGCCCAGGTCCAGCAAGCCTGCCAGCCCCACCACGATATTCAGCCCCAGGCCCAGCATGATGTAAATCAGTGTCAGGGTTGCCAGGTCCACGGCGCCGCGGGACACCATGAAGGGCCAGATGACCAGGCCGACAATGACCGCGGCGATCAGCCAGGGCTTGACGCGTGCGCGCACGGACTCGGCCGGCAGGATCTTATCCATGTTCGGCCGGGGAATACCGGCCGTGGCGGTGCTGATCTGGTCACGAAAGAGCTGCGACAGAAAGACGATGGCGATGCCACCGAATATCCAGGTCCACTGGGCTGCAGTGGCGCCGACCACCCGCAGCTCGGTGCCCTCGGAAGTGAGCTTTACGCCCACCATCAGGCAGGTGAGTATCAGGGTAATGCCGGCGGCGAAAAAGGCGGTGTAGAAATTCTGGCGCATCATACTTTCTCCACTTCCGGTTTACCCAGCAGGCCGCTGGGGCGGAACAGCAGAATCAGTATCAGCAGGCCGAACGACACGACGTCCTTGTATTCAGACGGGAAATAGGCCGAGGTCAGGGCTTCGGTAACACCCAGAATCAGGCCGCCCAGCATGGCGCCGGGAATGGAGCCGATGCCGCCGAGCACAGCAGCGGTGAAGGCCTTGAGTCCGGCGATAAAGCCGACAAAGGGGTTTACCACACCGTAGTACAGGCCCAGCAGCAGGCCGGCCACGGCGGCGAGCGCGGCGCCTATGATAAAGGTCAGGGCGATGGTGCGATTGGTATCGATGCCCAGCAGATTGGTCATGCCCTGGTCTTCCGAGCAGGCACGGCAGGCGCGCCCCATGCGCGAACGGGAGATGAACAGGGTCAGTGCGGTCATGCAGACGACGGTGACAACCCAGATCAGCAGCTGCATGTAGGACAGGGACACTTCGAACAGCTGCGGATCACCGAAGGTCCAGCTGCCGCTGATCTGCGGTGCCAGGGCAACATCGCGCGAACCCTGGGCCAGAACCACGTAGTTCTGCAGAAAAATCGACATGCCGATGGCGGAAATCAGCGGGATAAGCCGGTTGGAACCGCGCAGCGGGCGATAGGCCACGCGCTCGACGGCCCAGCCGTAGGTGCTGGCTATAAAGACCGCGATCACCAGGGCGATGATCAGAATAACCGGAAGCGCCACCATCCCCATGCCGAGCAGGCCGGCGATGACGATGAAGGAAATATAGGAGCCGATCATGTAAATCTCGCCGTGGGCGAAATTGATCATGCCGATGATGCCATAGACCATTGTGTAGCCGATGGCGATCAGGGCATAGGTGGACCCGATCGTCAGCCCGTTTATGAGCTGTTGCAGGAAATAGAGTGATGCTTCAGACATAAGAAAAACCAGGTCAAACGACGCCCGGGGCACAGGTCAACGGATCGACCGGCGCCCGGCCCCGGATCGCGGGGCTGGGCCTCGGGGCAGCAGCGGGCGCGGGCCCGGGCTGCCTGATTATTGTAATTATTTACTGGGCCGCAGGTGTCTTCGAGCCATCCTTGTGGAGGCTGTACACCAGGAAGGTGGACTCGGTCAGGTCGCCTTTTTCATCGTAGGAAACCTTGCCGATGGAGGTATCGAAGCTGTTGCTGCGAATGTATTCGGCCATTTTTTCAGGGTCGCTGTCGCCCACGGCCTTGATGGCATCGCCCATGACCTGAACGGCGGCGTAGGCGGTAAAGACGAACGGGCCTGAAGCATCTTCGCCCTTGGCTTCAATGGCTTCGACGCGGGTTTTGTTTTCGGGGTTCTGGTCGAAGCTTTTCGGTGCCGTCGCCAGTACGCCTTCGGTGGCATCGCCGGCGATTTTCGCCAGGTCCGCGTTGACGATACCCTCAGGTCCCATGAACTGGGCGCTGAAATTTTTCTCGGAAGATTGGCGCAAGATCAGCCCCAGTTCCGGGTGATAGCCGCCGTAGTAAACGAAGTCGACGTTCTCCTTTTTCAGCTTGGCAATCAGCGCCGAGAAGTCCTTGTCGCCCGGTGTTACGCCTTCAAACATCACAGGCTCAATGCCCTTGGCTTCCAGACCGTCCTTGACCGTCTGTGCCAGGCCTTCACCGTACTGCTGCTTGTCGTGAATGATGGCCAGGGTTTTGGGCTTGACGGTATTTGCAATGTATTCTGCGGCCATGCTGCCCTGCAGGCTGTCCAGACCGATGGTGCGGAAGATCAGCTGGTGACCTTTATCGGTGATGGACGGCGAAGTGGACGCGGCGGTAATCATCAGCACCCCTTCTTCCTCGTAGACATCAGCCGCAGGCTCGGTGGAGCTGGAGCACAGGTGACCGACCACGTGGGTAATGCCGTCATTGACGATCTTGTTGGCCACGGCCACGGCCTGTTTTGGGTCGCAGGCGTCGTCGTAGATCACGCCTTCGAGTTGCATACCGTTCACGCCGCCGGACTTATTGATGTCTTCAATCGCCGCCATGACGCCGATTTTCTGCATGTCACCGTACTGGGCTACCGGGCCTGTCGCCGGGCCGGCCAGTGCGATCTTGAGAGTCTCAGCCTGAACTGCAGCGGCTGAACCCAGAATGGCCAGTGCGGTGCCCACGCTAAGCAGGGTCTTGGAAAAGTGTTTCATTGCAGAGATTCCCCTTCGATTATTGTGCGCCTGACGCCTGTCAGGTCTTTCTTGTTATCGCTCGCCGCCTACGTTTACTTTGTCTGCAGCATAAAATCAATTGTAGACCGCCATAATCGTGCGCATGATCGATAATGTCAGGATATGTGGTGCCCTTTGTCATTGAGCCCGGACAGGCAATCACTGATGCTTCGGACAACAGGGCCATGAATGCAACGGCTGACCGGGCGGCGGTCTGGCACGTTGATTTGTTATTTGGGCCGAACCTCGCGGTTCAGCCTCCCTGCATAATAACGATAAAGCGAGGCGCGCCCTCAGCCGGTCAATCAGGCAGGGGGCGGGGCCACAAGGGTACATTATGGGATTCAATGTTCAGGGTCCGATGCGGCTGCTTTGCCTGCTGCTCGGTTGCAGTCTTTTCACATCTGCGGCGTCTGCTGCGACCCCTTTCGACCGCTTGCAGGTGCCGGCCCAGGTGACCCAGCGGGCAACGCAGTCTTTGCTGCTGGATATCGCCCGCGCCGGCGAGCGCCTGGTGGCGGTGGGCGAGCAGGGGTTGGTACTGCTTTCCGATGATGGCGGCGACAGCTGGCGCCAGGCGGCTGTGCCCGTGAGCGTGCTGCTGACCGCCGTTGAGTTCGTGGATGCACGGCACGGTTGGGCGGTCGGTCACGATGGTACCGTGCTGCACAGCGCGGACGGCGGCGCCAGCTGGCGTCTGCAACTGGATGGCAATCGCATCAATGCGCTGCGAGCGCAGCAGCTGGAAGACGAGCTGGATGCCTTGAGCCTGCGTACGGATACGGACCCGGTCGCGCTGGAAGACCTCGAATTCGCGCTGGATGATGCCCTGTTCGCGCTGGAGGATGGCCCCAGCATGCCACTGCTGGATGTCTGGTTCGCTGACCCCCTGCATGGTTTTGTACTGGGAGCCTACGGCCAGTTGTTGCGAACCGATGATGGCGGCGAGCAGTGGCAAACCCTGGGACACCGCCTGCCCAACCCGGATCGTTTTCACCTTAACAGCCTGCTGGCAACCCGTTCAGGTGATCTCTACATCGCCGGTGAAGCCGGCCTGCTGCTGCGTTCCCGCGACAGCGGCCAGGTGTGGGAGGCGCTGGAGTCGCCCTATGAGGGTTCTCTCTTTGCCATCGTTGAACAGGACGGCCTCTGGCTGATGGGCTTGCGCGGCAACCTGTTCCACAGCCCGAACGGCGAGGACTGGCAGGCACTGGAGCTGGACAGTTCCGCCACTCTCAACAGCGCGCTGGCGCTGGGCGAAAAGCTCCTGCTGCTGGGGCAGGGTGGGCTGTTGCAGGCGGGGGATCAGTCGGGTTTCGCGCCGCTGTCAGAGCAGCGCTCGCGCCAGAGTCTGAGTGCAGCCCTGGTGGCCGGCAGGCAACTGGTACTGGTGGGTGAGGGTGGTATTCAGCGCAAGGAACTGCCTGCGGAGACAGCACAATGAAACGGATGTCCCTGTCGATACTGAGCCTGGTTAAAGGCAGCGAGCAGCTGATTGAGCGTGTGCTGTTTCACCGCCGCCGTACACTGCTGGGGCTGTTCCTGGCCGTGACCCTGGCGCTGGGCTGGCAGGCGAGCCAGATCAGGCCCGACGCCAGCTTTGTCAAGATGATTCCCACCGAGCATCCCTATGTCGAGAATTACCTGAACTACCGCGATGACCTGGCGGGGCTGGGGAACAGCCTGCGCGTCGTGGTGGCGGCGACCGACGGCGATATTTTCACGCCAGGCTACCAGGACAAGCTGCGCCGGGTGACCGACGAGCTGTTCTTCCTGCCCGGTGTGGATCGCTCGGCGCTGGCCTCGATCTGGACGCCCAATGTGCGCTGGACCGAGGTCACCGAAGAGGGCTTTGTCGGCGGGCCGGTGATTCCCGATGACTATGACGGCTCGGCGCGATCACTGGAACAGCTGCGCACCAACATTTTGCGCTCGGGCCAGGTCGGTCGCCTGGTGGCCAACGATTTCGGTTCGGCCATTGTGCAGGTGCCGTTGTTCGACCGTGATCCTGAAACCGGTGCGGCACTGGACTACCAGCAACTGTCCCATCTGCTGGAAACCCTGGTGCGTCAGCCCTACGAATCCGAAGGCATTCGCATTCATATCACCGGCTTTGCCAAGGTGGTGGGGGATCTGATCGACGGTGCGAGGGACGTGGCGCTGTTTTTTGCCGTGGCCTTCGCGGTCACCCTGGTGCTGCTGTACCTGTATTCCGGCAGTGTCTCCGGCACCCTGATACCCCTGGCCTGCTCCCTGGTGGCGGTCATCTGGCAGCTTGGCCTGCTGCGTTTGCTCGGCTACGGGCTGGACCCGTACTCGATGCTGGTGCCTTTTCTGGTGTTTGCCATTGCCGTGAGCCACGGTGTGCAGATCGTGAATACCGTGGCCCAGGAAGCAGCGCAGGGCGCCGACAGCCTGCTGGCGGCGCGCCGGGCCTTTCGCGCACTCTATATACCGGGCCTGACGGCGCTGCTGTCCGATGGCCTGGGCTTTGTGACCCTGCTGGTGATTCAGATCCAGGTGATCCAGGATCTGGCGGTTGCTGCATCTGTCGGGGTCGCCGTGATTATCCTGACCAACCTGCTGCTGTTGCCCCTGTTGATGTCCTGGTGTGGTGTGGGCGCGCGGGCCATACAGCGGGCGCAGCGCAGCGGGGAGGCGGTGCACTCGCGCTGGGCCATTCTGACGGTCTTTGCCAGGCCCCGGGGAGCCGCCGTGGCGCTGCTGATCGCCGGCATACTGGCGGTCGCGGGGCTGCAGGCCAGTTCCTCGCTGAAAATCGGCGACCTGGACTCCGGCGCGCCGGAGCTGCGCAAGGACTCGCGTTACAACCTGGACAATGCCTTTGTGACCGACCACTACTCGACTTCCAGCGATGTCTTTGTGGTGATGGTGACCACCGCGGCGGAGCAGTGCGCCAGTTTCAAAACGCTTGAGCTGGTCGATCGATTCCAGCAATACCTCACAAATGTGCCCGGGGTGCAGTCCAGCCTGTCGCTGGCGGATGTCTCCGAGCGGGTGACGGCGGGGCTGAACGAAGGCAGCCTGAAGTGGCGCTCCGTGAGCCGCAACCAGTTTGTGATCAATGCCTCCCTGGCTTACGTGCCCGGCGGTCTGATGAACGGGGACTGCTCGCTGTTGCCGCTGATCATGTTCCTGGATGACCACAAGGCCGAAACCCTGACCCGCGTCACGGACAGCGTGAAAGCCTTTGCCGCCGAGCACGACAGCGACCAGATCCAGTTTCGCCTGGCCGCGGGCAACTCTGGTATCGAGGCGGCTACCAACGAGGTGATCAGCACGGCGCAGTACAAGATGCTGCTGTGGGTTTATGGCGTTGTAAGCCTGCTCTGTCTGCTGACCTTCCGCTCGGTGCGTACGGTGCTGTGCATCATTCTGCCGCTGGCGCTGACATCCCTGCTGTGCCAGGCGCTGATGGCCAGGCTCGGTATCGGCGTCAAGGTGGCGACACTGCCGGTGATCGCCCTGGGGGTGGGCATAGGCGTGGATTACGGTATCTATATCTATACCAAGCTGAACAGCTACCTGCTGCAGGGGCATAGCCTGCCGGATGCCTACCTGGCGACGCTGCGCACCACCGGCAAATCGGTTGCCTTTACCGGTCTGACCCTGGCGATTGGTGTGGTGCTCTGGGTGCTTTCACCCATCAAGTTCCAGGCTGATATGGGAATACTGCTAACCTTCATGTTCCTGTGGAACATGCTGGGTGCGCTGATACTGCTGCCGGCGCTGACCTGTGTGCTCTATCGCCATACCGGCTCGACGGTGGCGCAAAAGGAAACCAGCGACCTGCTGTCCTGAGCGGTTGCCCTGGCGCCTGTGGCGCCTATTGACGGAGGAAGGGCCCATGTCATTGGCGCCAAACAGAATTCTGGTCCTGCTGGATGGCGGATCGCACTGCCAGGAGGCGCTCCAGCGTGCCTGCCTTGTCGCCGAGGAGACCGACCAGCCACTGGATGTGCTCTGGTTTGGCGCGCGGCCACTCTGGCAAGGCGTGGAGGATACCCTGGCACAGCAGCACGGTGATCGGACGACTCATTTGCTGGACCCAACAACATCGTTGTTCGAGACCCTGCGCAGGGAATGGGTGCGCGAGTCCTACTCGCTGGTGGTAAAGGGCTGTGATCCTGGTCACGGCAGGCCAGGCCTGACGACGCCACTGGACTGGCGCCTGCTGCGCGAAGTGCCGGCGCCGGTCCTGCTGGTCAAACGCCTGGAGTCCTGGGTTGGTGGCCGGGTACTGGCGGCAATCAATCCGTTGCACGATGGCGCGGTACAGCGTGCGCTGGATACGTCGGTATTGCGGACCGCTCAGCTGATCTGCAGCCTGGCCCAGGCGCAGTTGCATACGGTGGTGGCCACCGAACCGCCCATGCTGGGTGCTTCGGCCGAGGATCAGGTGGCCAGCCTGATCAGTGCCCGGGCAGAGGCGTCGGTCCAGGCACTGTGCCAGCGGCTGCAGCTGAGCCCGCAACAGCACCATATCGGCGAAGGGCCGGCCGAGTTCTGGATCAGCCAGGTCAGCAATGATCTGAACGCTGCGCTGCTGGTGATCAGTACCAGTGCCCGGGCTGGCGTCAGTGGCACCCTGTTTGGCAATACGGCCGAGGATATTCTGGATCGCACCGAAACCGATGTGCTGGTCATGCGCGCCGGTACCGAGGTGCTGGATCACCACCACTGAGGGTTGTTCCCAAAGCCTGTCGATGCCGTGGTAAAACGCTGCGCCCGTGCCCTGTGTACGGGCTTTTTATTGTCGTTCTGACCGTAAATGTTATTTGTTTTAGAGGCCTGTGAGGGCGGTTGGTACTGGCTTTTTGGCGGTTTGGTAATTTTTGTCACAAAAACTGAGGGCATTTGTTATTGGTCGGTGCGGCGAATTCGGTGATCCTTTGGACTACAGAATAACGAGAGCGTCAGGTAGCCGCCAGCCGGATGCCTGCGATGACCCAGTTGAGGACAGAATCATGCCAGAGTACAAAGCCCCGCGACGCGAGATGCACTTTGTGCTGAACGAATTGCTGGATGCGGATGCGCACTACCGGGCGCTGAACGGTGCCGATGATGCGACGCCGGACATGATCGAGGCCATCATCGAGGAAGGCGCCAAGTTTTCCGAGCGTGTACTGGCCCCCCTGAACAGCGTCGGCGATCGCCAGGGCTGCCGGCTGGAGGCGGGCGAGGTCATCACGCCGGAGGGCTTCAAGCAGGCCTATAGCCAGTTTATCGAAGGTGGCTGGTCGTCACTGGCCCATGATCCGCAATGGGGCGGTCAGGGGTTACCGGAATCCATCGGCATCGTGATCAATGAAATGGTCGGTACCGCCAACTGGGCCTGGAGCATGTATCCCGGTCTCAGCCACGGCGCCATGAACACCCTGGAAGCCCACGGTACCGACGAGCAGAAACAGCAGTACCTGACCAGGCTGGTGAGTGGCGAATGGACCGGCACCATGTGCCTGACCGAATCCCACTGCGGCACGGATCTCGGGCTTCTGCGCACCAGGGCTGAGCCGGCCGCCGATGGCAGCTACCGCATCAGCGGCACCAAGATTTTTATATCCGCCGGTGAGCACGACATGGCCGAGAATATCGTCCATATCGTGCTGGCGCGTCTGCCGGACGCGCCACAGGGCACCAAGGGCATTTCGCTGTTTATCGTGCCCAAGTTCCTGCCGGATGCAGCGGGCGGCATCGGTGAGCGCAACGCCTTGGAGTGCGGTTCGCTGGAACACAAGATGGGCATTCACGGCAACGCCACCTGCGTGATGAACTTCGATGGTGCCACCGGCTACCTGATCGGCCCTGCCAACAAGGGCCTGAACTGCATGTTCACCTTCATGAACACGGCGCGTCTGGGCACGGCCTTGCAGGGCCTGGCCCATGCCGAGTGGGGGTTCCAGAACTCGCTGAGCTATGCCCGCGACCGCCTGCAGATGCGGGCGCTGTCGGGCCACAAGAATCCGCAGGGCGCCGCCGATCCGATTATTGTGCATCCGGCGGTGCGCAACATGCTGCTGACGCAGAAGGCCTTTGCCGAAGGCGGCCGCGCGCTGATCTATTACTGCGCCCAGCTGGTCGATCGCGTCAAGCAGGGCGCCACCGGGGAAGATCGTTCCGCCGCCGATGCGCAGCTGGCCTTCCTGACGCCCATTGCCAAGGCGTTTCTGACCGAAGCCGGCTACGAATCTGCCAACCATGCCATGCAGGTGTATGGCGGCCACGGCTATATCGCCGAGTGGGGCATGGAGCAAAACGTGCGCGACAGCCGCATTTCCATGCTGTACGAGGGGACGACCCAGATCCAGGCGCTGGATCTGCTGGGCCGCAAGGTGCTGATGACCCAGGGTGAAGCCCTCAAGGGCTTCACCAAAATACTGCACAAATTCTGCCAGGCGCAGGATGGCGACGCTGCCATGCAGCCCTTTGTGGCGCCACTGGTGGAGCTGAACCGTGAATGGGGCGAGCTCACCATGAAGATCGGCATGAAAGCCATGCAGGACCGCGAAGAGGTGGGCGCCGCGGCGGTAGATTATCTGATGTACTCGGGCTACGTTGTGCTGGGTTACTTCTGGGCGCGCATGGCCCAGGTGGCACAGGCCGGGCTGGCCAGGGGCACGACCGAGACCGCCTTCTACGAAGCCAAGCTGCAATGCGCACGTTTTTACTTTGAACGCCTGTTGCCACGCACCCGCAGCCTCAGCATCACCATGCTGTCGGGGGCCGACAATCTGATGTCAATGGATACCGAGCACTTTGCTTTCTGATGTGGCTACTAAAATACAAGCCCGGGCGCGCTCTGGTGTCCCGGCTACTGAAACTGCGAGCCAGGCGTTGCCGCAGGCCGAACCCAGATCCGGAGACCCTTAGCATGACCGACATAAACGCACTTTTTTCCACAATGGAGCAGCAATTCGATGCCACGGCGGCAGCGGGCGTGGAGGCGGTATTCCAGTACCGGCTGGATGATGGCGGTCCCTGGTTCGTGACCGTTGCCGACGGGCGTTGTACCGTATCCGAGGGCGAAAGCGATGCGCCGACCGTCATACTGTCCCTGGACAGCCAGACCCTTGGCGAGATCATGAGCGGTGAGCTGGATGGCATGAGCGCCTTTATGGGGGGACGGGTTCGCGCCGACGGCGACATCATGGTCGCGACCCAGCTGGCGACCCTGTTTCCGCCGGGCTGACCGGCGTTATCTGCCGCGCAGGCTGTCTGGTCTGCCGGTGTATGGCCTACACTCGGGACAGTACAACGAAAGGGCACCTCGAAAAACCGTAACGAGCAGGCTTAGAGGCAAGGCGCACGGCGCGCAGGAACCGCAGTGTATGGGGTATACATGAGGATTCCGAGCACCGCGCAACGCAGCATATGAGTCGCGCAGTAGGTTTTTCGAGGTGCCCGAAAGATAACAATAACATTTAAGGGACAATGGCATGGCTCAGGCTAGAGGGCATTCAATTCCGCAACAGCTCAATCCACAGCATCACCGCACGGTGCTGGACGTCGTGGCGCATAGCTGTCGCGAATACCCGGATCGTCCGGCCTTTACCAGTTTTGGTCGTACACTGAGCTACGCCGAGCTGGATCGCCTGGCGGATGCTTTTGCGGTTTACCTGCAGCGCAACACCGACCTCAAGCCCGGTGATCGCATCGCCGTGCAGCTGCCCAACCTGATTCAGTACCCGGTGGTGCTCTTTGGCGCCCTGCGGGCCGGGCTGGTGGTGGTCAATACCAACCCGCTTTACACCCCGCGGGAGATGGAACACCAGTTTCGGGACTCCGGCGCCAGGGCGCTGGTGATCCACAAGAGCATGGCGCACAAGGCCGAGAAAATTATCGGCAATACCGATATAAGCCAGGTGTTCGTCACCCAGATCGGTGATCTGCACGGCTTCGTGAAGCGCACCCTGCTCAATGCCGCGATCAAGTACATCAAGAAACTGGAACCGCCTTATTCGCTGCCAGGCGCTGTCTGCCTGCGCGATGCGCTGGAGGCGGGACTGGGTCTCAAGCCCAGCGCCGTCGACTGTGCAACCGGCGACCCTGCGGTACTGCAATATACCGGCGGTACCACGGGGCTGGCCAAGGGGGCGGTGCTCAGCCATGGCAACCTGGTGTCCAACATGCTGCAGGGTTGCAAGCTGATCAGCCAGGTGGAGGGGCACTGGAGCCAGACCACGGTGGCACCCCTGCCGCTCTATCATATTTACGCCTTTACCATTTCGCTGATCGTGATGGAAACCGGTGGCCATACGGTGCTGATCCCCAACCCGCGGGATATGGATGCCTTTGTCAGCGAACTCAAGCGCTGGGACGTCAGCTGTTTTATCGGCCTCAATACGCTGTTTGTGGCGCTGTGCAACCGGGAGGACTTTCGCCAGCTGGATTTCAGCCCGCTCAAGATCACCATCTCCGGTGGCATGGCCCTGACCCATGATGCCGCCGACCAGTGGCAGGGGGTGACCGGCTGCGAAATCATGGAAGGCTACGGCTTGACCGAAACCTCGCCGGCGGTGGCGATCAACCCGCCCCATGGTGTGCGGGTGGGCACCATCGGCAAGCCATTGCCGCAAACCGAGGTGCGCATAGTCACGCCAGAGGGTACCGACGTGGCGCCGGGGGATGCCGGGGAGCTCTGTGTGCGTGGACCCCAGGTGATGGTGGGGTACTGGCAGCGCGAGAAAGAAACCGCCGCGGCATTTACCGACGACGGTTATTTTCGCACCGGCGATGTGGCGGTGCAGGAGGCCGACGGCTATCTGCGCATTGTTGATCGTGCCAAGGACCTGATTATCGTCTCGGGCTTCAATGTTTATCCCAATGAAATCGAAGATGTGGTGACGTCTCACCCGGACGTGGTGGAGTGCGCCGCTGTGGGGGTCGCCAATGAACATACCGGAGAAGCCGTGCGTCTGTTTGTGGTGAGCCGCAATGAGACCCTGGCGGACACGGACATCCAGGCCTGGTGCAAGGAGCGCCTGACCGCCTACAAAATTCCGCGGGAGATCATCTTTACCCATGATCTGCCCAAATCAAATATCGGCAAGGTCCTGCGCCGCAAGCTCAAAGATGCGGATCAGGGCGCCGAAGTGGCCTGAATCAAGGATCGGAGCAAGCGTCTATGCCCTTACCCAAACCCGCGCGTCGTACCCAGCAGCACCATCGAGTCGTCAATTGCGTGGGGTTCCTGCGCGACGATGGCCTCTGGGATATCGAGGGTCGCATGACGGATATCAAGACCTGCGATGTCGACAATGAAGAACGCGGTGGCTATGTGGCTGCCGGCGAAACCTTTCATGATATCAGCATGCGCCTGACCATCGATCAGGACTTCCTGATCCACCAGGTGGAGTGCGCCATTGATGCGGCGCCTGCGCGCATGTGTGCCGGTATCGTCGGTGTCTTCAAGCGTATCGAGGGCACCCGCATCGGTCCTGGCTGGCTGCGCCAGACCCGCGAACTGGTGGGTGGCGTCAAGGGATGTACCCATCTGAACGAGCTGCTGCAACCGCTGGCGACCACGGCGATACAGACGCTATGGCCGGCCACGAACACGGATGCAAAAAAGGAGCGCCGTGGTGCGATTCTCAATACCTGCCACACCTGGGCGCAGAATTCCGAGGTGGTGAAGCGGGTGTTGCCGGAATTCTATACCCCTGAGCCTCCGTCTTCCTGATTTCCACCGGACGTCCGGCCCGGTGGGGCGGGCGACTCAACTTTCGAACCTTTCGAACTGGCGGGCAAACACAGCGCCCCTGCCTGTTTGCCCGCCACCCCACAACAACAGGCACAGGTGCGTGGACGTGCCGGTTTGTGTGGGGCGCGCATTGCCCTGGGGCCCATGATGAAGCGTCCTCGCTTCATCCATTCGCCCAAGGGTTACTATAAAGACTGGAGAACAGCATGAGTTTACCCGAATCCTTTCGCGGGCGGCTTCGCCTGCCGCTGATTGCCGCGCCGATGTTCCTGGTGTCTGGGCCGCAACTGGTGATCGAAACCTGCAAGGCCGGCGTGATCGGTACCTTCCCGGCGCTGAACCAGCGCAGCAGCGAGGGTTTCGAACAGTGGCTGGAGGAAATCAATGCCGCGCTGCAGGATCAGGTGCAGACCACGGCTGTGGCGGCAGCACCCTTTGGCGTCAACCTGATCGTGCACCCCACCAATCCGCGTCTCAAGGCGGACCTGATGCTCTGTGTAAAGCACCGGGTGCCGCTGGTGATTACCTCGCTGGGCGCGGTCAAGGAGGTAGTTGATGCGGTGCACAGTTATGGCGGCCTGGTGTTCCATGATGTCACCAACCTGCGCCACGCCAGGAAGGCGGCCGCCGCTGGCGTGGATGGCCTGATCGCGGTCTGCGGTGGCGCTGGCGGTCATGCGGGTACCCTGAGCCCCTTTGCGCTGGTCAACGAGATTCGCCAGTTCTTCGATGGCGTGGTGATCCTGTCCGGCAGCCTGTCCAGCGGCCAGGATCTGGCCGCCGCCCGCATGCTGGGGGCGGACCTGGGTTACATGGGCACGCGGTTTATCAACACCCGCGAGAGCATGGCGCCGGACGACTACAAGGACATGATCATCGGCAGCCGTGCCGCCGATATCGTCTATACGCCCAAGGTGTCCGGCATTCCGGCCAGCTTCATGCGCCAGAGCCTGGAGTCCGCGGGACTGCTGGATTCGGAGCACGATGCCGGCAAGTCGGTGGACCTGAGCGACGAAGCCAAGGCCTGGAAAACGGTCTGGTCGGCAGGGCAGGGCGTGGGCTCGATAGATGACGTGCCAACGGTGGCCGAACTGGTTGCGCGTCTAAAATGTGAGTATGTCGAGGCCGGCCAGCGCTTCCTGGCCGACAGCACGACTTACCTGGATTGAGCCCGCTGTACCGTCTGTAATGTCTGGATGGAGGATATGAAATGTCTGAACTGATAATCCGCCAGTGCGTCGATGGCGTGCTGGAACTGACCCTGAATCGGCCGCAGAAAAAAAATGCCCTGAATCGGGAGATGTACCTGAGCCTGACCGAGTTGCTGCAACAGGCCGATCGCGATGATGCGGTCAAGGTGGTATTGCTCAATGGCGCCGGCGACAGCTTTTGCTCAGGCAACGATATTGCCGATTTCGTCAGCGGCGGCTCCAGCGCCGAAGCGGCCCGGGTGCCGCTGCGCCTGTTGCAGACCCTGGCCGGGCTCGAGAAACCGCTGCTGGCGGCGGTGCATGGCCATGCGGTGGGCATTGGCACCACGCTGCTGTTGCACTGTGATCTGGTATATGGCGCCGACAACACGCGGCTGCAGCTGCCGTTCGCGCGCCTGGGCCTGGTGCCGGAGGGTGGCAGCAGCCTGTTGCTGCCGCAGCTGGCCGGCCATCGCAAGGCGTTTGAGCTGCTGGTGCTGGGAGAGACCTTTGATGCCGACTGTGGCTGCAGTATCGGCCTGATCAACGAGGTGGTTGGCGCAGAGCAGGTGCTGGCGCGGGCGCGGGACAGGGCCTGTGTCCTGGCGGCGCTGCCGCAGCAGGCGCTGCGCAAGAGCAAGCAGATGCTGCGGGCGCACCAGCAGGATTTGCTGCAGCAGGTGCTGGTGGAAGAGATCGATGCCTTCCGTGAGCGGCTGCAATCGGCCGAAGCCCAGAGCGTGCTCCTGGCATTTATGCAGCGCGGTTAAATGCGCGGCTGCACAGCCACTATGCTTCAGGGCCGGCATTGTTGCCGGCCCTGTCGTGTCTGCGCTTGTACTCAGGCCTCGCAGGGCACCGCTCAGGTTGCAGTTTGTCCCATGGTGTTATTGTTTATTTGGTTTATTGATTCTTTAACTAGCTGAAAAATATAAACAAAAATTAAAGTGAAATAAATTGTCAGTGATGCGGGCTGATTTTGTCATTGTTGCGAACGCTGTCCAGACTACTATGGTCAACAGTAGCAAGACGCTTGAAGCTTGCAACCCTGGGCCCGGCTTTCAGGCGGGACCGACTATAGACTCCGGACAGATTCCGGCGGGGAGAACAAGAATGCAGTATGCAGGACAGGCGGTCAGCGTACGGGACGCAGGCGACGGTCTTTACGAGGTTGTTTTTGATCTCGCGGGCGATTCGGTCAACAAGTTCAACCAGGCCACCCTGGCCGAGTTGCGCGACGCCGTGGCGGCGTTGCAGGGCAGCGACGGCGTGCAGGGTGTACTGTTCAGCAGCGCCAAGGACGTCTTTATCGTGGGTGCCGATATCACCGAATTCACGCAGATGTTCGAGCGCAGCGAAGACGAGATTGTCGCCGGCCTGCTGGAGATGAATCAGGTATTCAATAGCATCGAGGATTTGCCGTACCCCACGGTGACCGCCATCAACGGCGTGGCCCTGGGTGGCGGCTTCGAACTTTGCCTGGCCACTGATTACCGGGTGGCGAGCACGGTGGCCAAGGTTGGCCTGCCGGAAGTGAAGCTGGGCATCTATCCGGGCTGGGGCGGCACCGTGCGGCTGTCGCGCCTGCTGGGTGTCGACAATGCCAACGAGTGGGTTTGTGGCGGTGCCGAGCACAAGGCAGTTGCAGCGCTCAAGGCGGGTGCAGTGGATGCGGTAGTCGACCCCGCGCAACTGCGCGATGCGGGGCTCGACCTGCTGCGTAACTGCATTGCCGGCAAGTTTGACTACCGGGCACGCAGGCTCGAAAAACAGAGTGCCATCAGGCTCAACCAGGTTGAACAGATGATGGCGTTTGAGTCCGCCAAGGGCGTGATTGGCGCCCAGGCCGGCCCCCATTACCCGGCGCCCATGGCGGCGCTGAAAACCATGCAGAAACACGCCGGTCTCACGCGTGATGCCGCCCAGGCGGTGGAAGCCAGGGGCTTTGCCAAGCTGGCGAAGACCGAGGTCTGCAGGGCGCTGATCGGTCTGTTCATGAAGGATCAGCAGGTCAAGAAGACCGGCCGCAAGCATGCCGCAGGCGCGGCGCCGGTGCAGCAGGCGGCGGTACTGGGCGCCGGCATCATGGGCGGCGGTGTGGCCTACCAGTCGGCATCCCGCGGGGTGCCGATCCTGATGAAGGACATCAACGAAAAAGCCCTGCAGCTGGGCCTGGATGAGGCCACGAAGCTGCTGGGCGGCCAGCTCAAGCGCGGCCGGCTGGATGCCGCCGGCGTCGCCAAAACCCTGACCATGATTCGTCCCACCCTGAGCTTTGGCGACATCGCCAATGTCGACCTGGTGGTCGAGGCGGTGGTGGAAAACGTCAAGGTAAAGCAGGCCGTGCTGGCGGAAACCGAGCAGCACCTCAAGGACGGCGCCATTCTGGCCTCCAATACCTCGACCATCTCCATCACCGAGCTGGCGACGGCGCTGAAGAAACCCGAAAATTTCTGCGGCATGCACTTCTTCAACCCGGTGCACAAGATGCCGCTGGTCGAGGTGATTCGCGGCGAGAAAACCTCGGATGCCGCCGTGGCCCGTACCGTGGCCTACGCCCAGACCCTGGGCAAGACGCCCATCGTGGTCAACGATTGCCCGGGCTTTCTGGTGAACCGGGTGCTGTTCCCCTATTTTGGCGGTTTCAGCCTGCTGTTGCGCGATGGTGGCGACTTCCGCCGCATCGACAAGGTGATGGAAGGCTTCGGCTGGCCGATGGGCCCGGCCTATCTGCTGGATGTGGTCGGCATAGATACCGCACACCACGCCGATGCGGTGATGGCGGCGGGCTTCCCGGATCGCATGACCCATGAAGGCGAAAATGCCATCGATCGCCTGTACAGCCTGGAGCGCTTTGGCCAGAAAAATGCCAGGGGCTTTTATGCCTATGCGCCGGATAGGCGCGGCAAGCTGAAGAAGGCTCCCGATGAGACGGTGACCGCGGCACTGAGCGGTGTTGTGGGCGCGGCGCGGGAGTTTTCCGATGAGGAAATTATCGAGCGCATGATGATCCCACTGTGTATCGAGACCGTGCGCTGCCTCGAAGACAACATCGTGGCCTCGGCCGCCGATGCTGACATGGGACTGATTTACGGCATTGGTTTCCCGCCGTTCCGTGGCGGTGCGCTCTACTACCTGGATCAGATGGGCCTGGCGAATTTCTGTGCCATGGCTGCCAAGTATGCCGACCTTGGGCCTTTGTACCAGCCCACTACGCGGATGCAACAGATGGCCGAGCGCGGCGCAACCTACTACGGCTGAAAGGAGGATACCTGGATGAGCCTGAAACCCAATGACGTGGTCATCGTCGATGCGGTACGTACCCCCATGGGACGTTCCAAGAACGGATCCTTTCGCAATGTACGCGCCGAAGCGCTGTCCGCCGCCGCCATGCAGGGCCTGCTGGCGCGGCATCCGCAGATCAACCCGGCCGAGATCGAGGACGTGATCTGGGGCTGTGTGAACCAGACCCTGGAGCAGGGCTTCAATATCGGCCGCAACGCGGCGCTGCTGGCGGGCATTCCCCATACGGTCGCGGCCCAGACCGTCAACCGCCTCTGTGGCTCCTCCATGGCAGCGCTGCATACCGCCGCCCAGGCGATCCAGAGCGGTAACGGCGATCTCTTTATGGTCGGGGGCGTGGAGCACATGGGACATGTGGCCCTGACCCACGGTGTCGATGTGAATCCGCAGATGTCCAAACAGGTCGCCAAGGCGGCCATGATGATGGGTGTGACCGCCGAAATGCTCGGCAAGATGAACGGTGTAACCCGCGAACAGCAGGATGCCTTTGGTGCCCGTTCACACCAGAAGGCCCACGAGGCCACCCTGGCCGGGCGTTTTGCCAACGAGATCGTGGCCGTGGAAGGCCATGACGAAAACGGCTTCAAGTCCCTGCTGGAAACCGACGAAGTCATTCGGCCCGATACGACGGCTGACTCCCTGGCCGCCCTGCCGCCGGTGTTCGTGCCCAAGGTCGGCACCGTCACCGCCGGTACCTCCTCGGCACTGTCCGACGGCGCCAGCGCCATGCTGCTGATGTCCGCCGAGCGGGCCCAGAGCCTGGGGCTCAAGCCGCGGGCGCGCATTGTCAGCATGGGGGTGGCGGGCTGCGATCCGTCGATCATGGGGTACGGCCCGGTGCCTGCGAGCCAGAAAGCCCTCAAGCGCGCCGGGCTCGGTATCGACGATATCGATTACTTCGAGCTCAACGAAGCCTTCGCCGCCCAGGCACTATCGGTGATGAAGGGGCTGAAACTGACCGACAGCATGGATCAGAAGGTCAACCTCAACGGCGGCGCCATTGCACTGGGTCATCCGCTGGGTTGCTCCGGCGCACGTATCACCACCACCCTGCTGAACGTGCTGGAGCAGCAAAACGGCACCCTGGGCCTGGCCACCATGTGTATCGGCATGGGGCAGGGCATCGCCACGGTGATCGAACGGCTGGAATAGCTGACTGCGAATTAGACTCTAGCGAGTAAAGCCCCTGGCTGCAGTTAACCCTGCGGCCAGGGGCTTTTTTGGGTGGTGGGGCGCCGCTAGTGTGCGTATAACGATCAATTAGGCATGGCGGCGAACCGCCGCACGACGGAACGCCGCCCGGAACAATTCGCTTGGGTAAACGGTGCGATTCGCTTCGCTCATCAGCACCCTGAAAGCATCCATTGCCGCACCGGCAACAACGCGGTGACTGACGTCCTTTTCCTTTCTCCATTATCAGTTACTTATCCAGACCCGGTACCATTCCACCGGGGCGTCAGAACGGCTCTTGCTACCCCTTATGAAGCCAGCGAGCACTGAGGTCATTCGGCGACCAGGCCCGAAGGGGCGCAACAGGGACTGATGCGCCTGCGATGAGGTACAGGGATGTACCGTCAGCGCAGCCCGCCGAATGATCTCAGAGCGCAGCGAATAGGCTTCATCGGGGCGTGCTTTCTTTGCATACTTTCTTTGCACGAGCAAAGAAAGTATGTCGCCGAAAGGCGAAATGCAGCCTCGAAAAATCAGCGGAGCTGTAGTTGGCTGTATTGCGGATCCCTGCGAAGGACGCCCTTTTATTGCTAGAGAACCAGGTGGTTCGCAGTAGGTTGTTGTCGGACGGCCTCCTAACTGGCCGGGATCAGAACTCGATCTGCAGGTCGCCATCGACCTGGGTACAGCAGGACAGCACGTAGCCCTGCTCGATTTCCTCGGCACTGATGCCGCCGTTGTGCGCCATGCTGGAGCGGCCGTCGATAACCCTGACCCGGCAGGCACCGCAGATGCCGATACCGCAGGCCTTGGGTATATTGACGCCAGCTTCGATGGCGGCTTCGTTGAGGTTGCTGCCAAGGGCTACCTCGATGCTCTCCCCCGAGTCTGCGAAACTGACGCGCACCATTTCCTGTTCGATGAGTTCTGCCTGCTGGGCTTCGTCGGCATGCACTTCTGCCTGGCGCACATCCCGCGCCGGCGTGGTATCGAAGGATTCCTCATGGTACTGGCGCATGTCGAATCCGGCTTCTTCCAGCAGGGTACGAATGGCCTTCATGTAGGGCTCCGGGCCGCAGCAGAACACTTCGCGTTCAAGGAAGTCCGGCGCTATCAACTGCAGCATGTTGATATCGACCCGGCCGCGATAGCCGCCCCAGATCTGGCCGACTTCGTTACGCTCGCACACCAGGTGCAGCTGGAAGTTGCCGATACGCGAGGACATGTACTCCAGCTCGCTCTTGTAGATGACATCGCCGGGGGTACGGGCGCTGTGCACGAAGGCGATATCGACCTCGGAGTCGGTATCAAACCACCAGCGCGCCATGGACATCACCGGCGTGATGCCGACACCGCCGGACAGCAGCAGCACTTTCTCGGCCGGGAAATCGAGGCAGTTGAACTGGCCCACCGGGCCATGCACGGCGATCTGGTCGCCGGAGCTCAGGTTGTCGTGCAGCCAGTTGGAGACTTCGCCGCCGGGTACCCGCTTGACCGTGATGGAGAAGCTGTAGGGAATCGAGGGCGAGCTGGAAATGGTGTAGGAGCGCATGACGCGCTGGCCGGCAATCTCCAGTTCCAGGGTCACGAACTGCCCGGGCTTGAAGAAAAACAGCACCGGCTGGCCCAGGCTGAACGTAAAGGTGCAGACGTCGGCGGTTTCACGGATGACCCGCACGCAACGCACCAGGTGGCGGCCGTTGCTCCAGGTCTGGGTACGGACCGGGTCCAGAAACTCGGAAGTGTTGAAGTGGGTCATCGTGGTTTCCTGTTCTGAGTCCCGGCGGGCTGGGCCGGGAGATTACAATTCAATGCCGGCCTGCCATTCCTTCCAGCGCATGGTCATGTTGGCGCCTGCGGACAGAAACGGCTCGGGTGGCAGCTTGCGGGGTTGCTGATGATTCAGGAATTCGGTCAGTCGCTCCGAGCTGCCCAGTACCGCCTGTTCGGCGGCCATCATGCCGGACAGGGTGCCCTTGACCGTCCCCAGGCCATTCTGGCAAGCCGCCGCCCAGACCCTGGGCTCCACTTCGCCAAACGCGGGCACCGAGTTCAGGGAAAGGCAGAGCCGCCCGCCCCAGCGGTATTCCATTTCAACGCCCTTGAGCATCGGAAAACGGCTTGCAAAAGAGCGGTCCTGCAAGCGGGCAGCCCGGTTCATGTTCTGGGGTGTCGCTTCAATGGACTGGTTCAGGGTCGCGTGATTGCGAATCACGATGCGGTTGCCACTGCCCATAAAATCGGAGCTGCGACGCACCGTCGTACCCATTGGGTCAGCCGGCAGGATGCCCCAGTCACTGGCACCGCCCAAACGCTTCACTTCGCCGGGGGTCAGTGCCCGTGTCATGGAGGCATAGGTAAAGACATGCAGCAGCCTCTTGGGAAAGAAGCCAAACGACTGGACATGACCGTTGACCGCCAGGATCACACCCTTGGCTCTGACGACACCCCCGGGCGTGACCAGCTTGTGCTCGGCACCGGTATCCATGCGGGTGACAGGACTGTTTTCATAAATCCTGACCCTGCTGCTCAGGCCTTCTGCCGCCCTGCGGATAAAGGCCGCCGGCTGTATCATGACCGCGCCGGGCGTAAAGAGGCCATGGTGATAAAACTCAGAGCCCGTCCAGTCCTTCATTTCGGCGTGGTCCATCAGCCGGAAACTCTCGCCGAGCGAGCTCAGGTGCTGCTGGTAGCTGGCAATGTGTTGCTCGCCGCGGGAGGAGCCGGCGGCGGTGACCTTGCCGCACGGGTTGAATACGGCCTTTGGCATGCCGTACTCGGTGGCCATTTCCGCGGCAAAGCGAATGGCTTCGCGATTCAGCCTGATCTGTTGCAAATCCTGTTCATGGGCGCCGGCATAGGTTTCCGAGCTGAGGTCATGGGGCAGGTCGATCATGAAACCGCTGTTGCGGCCCGCAGGGCCTTCGGCGAGGCGTTTCGCCTCCAGCAGCACGATCGATTCGTTGCCGACAAGCTGTGACAGCCGCCTGGCCGCAGCGATACCGGTAAAACCACCGCCAACGACCACCCAGTCCGCTGTCATGTCCCCATTCAGGCGTGGATACTCAGCTGCCGGGGGCAGGATGCTGTTCCAGGCTGCGGGGCCTGGGTCCACGGGCAAGCGCCTTACTGTTATTGTCTTGGTCATAAACCTGTCCTTCCGAACCGCAGCCGGGTACGCGCGCGCTGCGGACCCTGTGCTTGTGAAGCAGGTCCGCAGCCGCGTTCAATTGCCGTACCGGCCCGGTTAGAACGTTAACGATCAGGCAGACAGATCAACCCAGATAGTCTTCAGCTGGGTGAACTGATCATGTGCATGAATGGATTTGTCGCGCCCACCGAAGCCCGACTGCTTGTAGCCACCAAAGGGGGTCGACACGTCGCCTTCGCCAAAGCAGTTTACGGTGACGGTACCGGCGCGCAGCGCCTGGGCCGCACGCATGGAGGTCTTGCCGTTCGCGGTGAATACCGAGGCGGCCAGGCCGTATTCGGTATCGTTGGCGACAGCGATGGCTTCTTCGTAGCTGCTGACGGTGATGACCGACAGCACCGGCCCGAAAATCTCTTCTTTCGCCAGGCGGTCGCTGTTTTTAACACCGTCATAGATGGTCGGCATGACATAGCAGCCATCGGCCGTGTCGCCGCCGAGGATCAGTGCATGACCTTCCTGCTTGGCGATATCGAGATACTCGCAGACCTTGCCAAAGTGCACCTTGTCGACCAGCGCACCCAGCTGGTTGGACGGGTCGAGTGGATCGCCGGTTTTCCAGTCCTTGCAGTGATGTAGTACCCGCTCCATCAGCTTGTCCTTGATGCCTTCCTGAACGATCAGGCGGGAGCCGGCCGAGCAGTTTTCCCCCATGTTCCAGAAGGCGGCGGCGACAACCTGGGCGGCAACCTTGTCCAGGTCTTCGGCATCATCCAGCACGATGCAGGGATTCTTGCCGCCCAGCTCCAGTACCACTTCCTTGATATTGGAGTCGGCGGAGTAGCGCAGGAAGCGACGGCCGGTCTCGGTCGAACCGGTGAAGGTCACCATGTCGATGTCCATGTGGCTGCCAATCGCCTCGCCCACGACCCGGCCGCTGCCGGTCACGATGTTCAGTACGCCATCCGGCAGGCCGGCTTGCGTGGCCAGCTCGGCAACCCGCAGGGCGGTCAGGGAGGTCTGGGCGGCAGGCTTGACGATCATCGAGCAGCCTGCGGCCAGTGCCGGTGCAATTTTCCACGCCAGCATCAGGATGGGGAAGTTCCAGGGCAGAACCGCGCCAACCACGCCCACAGGCTCACGCACGATCATGGCAACGGCATCGTTTCCAACCGGGGCTGTCTGGTCGTAAATTTTATCCATCAGTTCAGCATGCCAGCTGATCGTGTGAGCCACTTCCGGAATATCAATGGTCACGCAATCCAGGATGGGCTTGCCGGAGTCAATGCTTTCGAGCACGGCCAGTTCATGGGCGTTCTGTTCGATCAGCCTGGCGAGCTGAAGCAAAACACGCTTGCGCTCAGACGGGTGGGTCTTGCTCCAGACGCCACTGTCAAATGCCGTGCGCGCCCTGGCAACCGCAAAATCGACATCGGCAACGGTGCAGGCCGCGATCGTCGTGATCAGCTCGCCGGTGGCCGGGTTGGTAACGGGGATGGTTTCGCCATCGCTGGAAGGCCGCAAAGCACCGTCAATGAAACTCATGGAGGGCGGAGTCAGTTGTGCGGCGATCGCCTTGTATTCTTCGCGGGTCAGCAGATCAGTCATTACTTGGCCTCCGACACAATGTCAGCGATATTCTGTTTCAATTCCTGAACCACCTCGGCCATGGCGGTTTTCTCCTGCTCGCTCAGGCCCAGCAGGGGCTTGCGCACTTCGCCGGCAAAACGGCCATCCAGTGTTACGCCGTGCTTCACGCTCTGGATAAACTTGCCGCCCTGCTCAAGCACGCTCATCAGCGGCATCATCGCCGCCATAATGCGACGTCCCTTGGCAAAGTCGTTTTCCAGCACGCAGGCGTTGTAGAGTGCGATATGCTCTTTGGGCAGGAAGTTGGAGCCGGCACAAACCCAGCTTTTGGCACCCCAGGCAAAGAATTCCAGCGCCTGGTCATCCATGCCGCAGGCAACCTGGATATTGGAGCGATCACTTATCAGCATATGCAGACGGTTGATATCGCCGGAGCTTTCCTTGATGCCGCAGAAATTGGACGACTCGGCGACCCGATCGAAGAACTCGGCTTCCATGTTCACACCCATCCGGTCCGGATAGTTGTAAAGCATGATCGGCAGGTTGGCTGCACGGTCAATTCTCAGCGCATGCTGCGCCAGTTCCTGCTGCGTTGGCAGCGAATAGGGAGGCGTTGCAACCAGGATGACATCGGCTTCATGCTTGACGGCCGCCTCTGCCAGCTTTATGGATGCGTCTGGATCGATTGAGCCTGTTCCAAAGATGATCTGTAACTTGTTACCGCAGACCTGACGTGCGATTTTCAGCAATTCCACGCGCTCTTCGTGGCTCTCCACATAATACTCGCCCGTGGTGCCGCCAATCATAAGGCCATGCACACCGGACTCGAGCAGGAACTGTACATGTGACGCATAGGCATCGTAATCGATGGAATAGTCTGCTTTAAACGGCGTAATTACCGGCGTGTAAATTCCTTCGAAGTGCATATCATCTCACCTTCGTTATGATTGTTTGTCCGAGTTAGTGCGAATTAAAAAGGTCAGGCCCTGATACTTCGCGGATAGGAAAATTCTAAGATTGGCCTGCAAAGCGCACAATCAACCTTTTTATCGCAAATAGCATAACGATAGGTTATTAAGATAATGGAACTGTAGAGGTGCTGCCCCAGCGGCCCTGTCAGGCCGGGATCTGGGGGCAGGTCTTTTTAGCGGGGATAGAAAAGGTTTCGGGCCTACTCGGTGGCAGGCACAGCGGTGTGTTCGTCGGCCACACAGGCGAGCATCCAGTTGCGGAACAGGCCAAAGGCCTCGTTGTGGGTTTTGCTTTCCGCGTAGGTCAGGTAATGCAGTTTTTCCTTCAGTTCGACCACCTGGGTGAGCGGTGCGACCAGGCGACCCTCGGCCAGCAGGGGGGCCACCAGGTGATGCCAGCCCAGGGTCACGCCCTGGTTGTTCAGCACCATCTGGATCAGCATGTTGTAGTCGTTGGCATTGAACAGGTGGTAGCTGTCATCGACGCGGGCATTGGCGCCTATCTCGAAAAACGAGAACCAGACGTTCCAGTCCAGGTGTTCAGCCACCTGGGAGCGGCCGTAGGGGCTCAGGTTCAGCAGCACGCTGTCGCGCAACCCCTCCAGGCTGGATACTTCCGGGTGCTGGCGCAGGTACTCGGGGGTGCAGACCGGGTAGATCAGGTCATGAAAGAGCGGGATCGAGTGATAGCCTTCGCGCGGGTCCGCAACCTTGTTGATGAAGACATCGGGCGCAATGCCGGGCTCCATTTGCAGGAAGTTTTCGGTGGTCACCACGTTAAGGTCGATATCGGGGTTGGCGGTGAAAAATGCCGGCAGGCGCCGTGACAGCCAGAGCGCGGAAAAGGCCGGGGTGCAGCAGATGGTCAGCATTTTCTTGCTGCTGCCAAGACCCTGCACCCGCTCGGCGGCCTGGGCAATATTCACAAACGACAGGTAGGCGGCGTCGTAGAAAATGGCGCCGGCCTCGGTCAGCTCCACGGCGCGCCCGGCGCGCTTGAACAGCTCGATTCCCAGGCTGGCTTCGAGTTCGCGAATTTGCCGGCTGATGGCGGCCTGGGTCACGCAAAGCGCTTCGGCGGCACGGGTAAAGTTCTGGTACTTGGCCGCCGCCACAAAGGACCTTACGGCCCTGAGTGAGGGCATCTTGACCAGTATCTTGTCCGGCTCTACGTGTTTAGTCATAACGATACGTATTTAAAAACCCTGATAAAAAGTCGCTTTGCCCGATACAGGCCCGCTTTTAGACTAACTGCAACGGTTTCGCCATAGCCCTGTCCCAATGCAGCTTGCCACAAAAGGCGTCACGGGGACAGACGGGCTACAAATCCTGACTCGGCAGGGCAATGTCCCATGCCGGCGTTACAATATCTGCAATTCCCGCTGTGATTGGAGTTAAGAGTATGACAACAAAAGCGAAGACACTGGCCCTGATCAATCAGCGCAAGCCCCGCCACGCTCTGAGCAGCGAGCTGTACTCGGACCCTGATGTCTATCAGCAGGATCTGGAACAGATCTGGCACAAGGAATGGATTTTTGCCGGTCACAGCTTCGAGATCCCCAAGGCCGGTGAATACCTGACGCTGCAAATCGGCAAGTACCCGGTCCTGGTGGTGCGGGACAGCAAGGGCGATGTGCGCGCCTTCCACAACGCCTGTCGTCATCGTGGCTCACGCATCTGCTCCGAGGCCCAGGGCAAGGTAGCCAAGCTGGTGTGTCCTTACCACCGCTGGACCTACGACCTGGACGGCAAGCTGCTGTTTGCCGCCAACATGGGCGAGAATTTCATTACCAGTGACCACGGCCTGGAGCCGGTGCACTGCGAAGTCGTCAACAGCTATATCTATGTCTGCGTTGCTAAAAATGCCCCGGATTTTGCTGTGTTCCGTGCAGAGCTGGCGCCCTTTATCGAGCCCCATAACCTGGATAACTGCAAGGTGGCCTTTGAGTCCAACCTGGTGGAAAAGGGCAACTGGAAACTGGTGTTCGAGAACAACCGCGAATGTTACCACTGCGACGGTGCTCACCCCGAGCTGCTGAACTCCTTTATGGAAAACCTGGCCGTGGCCGGTGTGGGCGGTGCCGAAAGCGCCGAGCTGGTGGAATACTGGGATCGTTGCGAAGCGGCGGGCCTGCCGAGCCGCCTGGTAATGGACCCCAATGGCTACCATCGCATGACCCGCATCCCGCTGTTCAAGGATGCGGTCAGCTACACCATGAACGGCAAGCCTGCGGTCAAGGGGCGGCTGGATAACACCGATGAAGAGAATATCGGCGCGCTGCTGTACTTCCGCTATCCATCCACCTGGAACCACTTCCTGGGTGATCATGCGCTGAGTTTCCGCATCCTGCCGCTGGGCCCGGGTGAAACCCTGGTGACCACCAAGTGGCTGGTGCCCGCCGGTGCCGAAGAAGGCAAGGACTACGATCTGGACACCCTGACCAAGGTCTGGCTGGCCACCAATGACCAGGATCGCCAGCTGGTTGAGGAAACCTTCAGAGGCGTAAGCTCGCCGTCCTATATCCCCGGACCCTTCTCGGACCTGGCGGAAAACGGTGTCTGCCAGTTTGTCGACTGGTACTGCGCCACCATGCAGAAAAAGCTCGCCGACTAGTTTCCGATGATGCCCCCGTGCCGGCCGGCATGGGGGCCTTTCTGCCTCGCTTGCGGGACTGAACGCATGCAAACCTTTGAACCCAATTACCAGCAGGAGTACCTTCGGGGCTTCGCGCTGGTGCTTCTGGCCGCCTTTTGTTACGGCCTGCAGCCTTTCTTCGCTTACTTTGCCTATGCCGCCGGCGCCGACCCTGTCGGGCTGCTGCTGATTCGTTTCTCGCTGGCCAGCGTCATGATGCTGCTGTGGCTCAAGGCAAAGCGCGTGCGCCTGCCGTCGCTGCGCCTGCTGGGGCCGACGCTGCTGGTGGGGGTCGGTTATGCGACCTCGGCGCTGGGGTATTACAGCGCCAGCCGCAGTACCTCCATCAGCCTGGCAGTGATCCTGATGTTTTCCTTTCCGGCTTTCGTCACGCTGTATGCGATTCTGTTTCAGAACGAGAAAGCGAGTTCGGGCCGTCTGCTGAGCCTGTGCCTGGCCTGTGGCGGCGTTATCGTGGCGACGGGGCTGCATGTACAGGGTGACCTGGCCGGTATTGGCTGGGCGCTGTTCGCGGCACTGAGCTACGGTGCTGCCATCATTTACGGTACGGCCCGGGTAGCACCGCAGAATCCGCTGTGCTCGGCCACGGTGATCCTGCTCGGTGGCGCCCTGACCTTTGGCTGTGCCTGGTGGCTCAAAGGGGGCAGCGTGCCGCAGACGCCGCTGGGCTGGTCGGCCTGTGTGGGGCTGGCGCTGTTTGCCACCATCCTGCCGATCGCAACCTTTGTCAGTGGCTCGCCGCGCATCGGTGCCTCGGATGCCTCAACCCTGTCGACCCTGGAGCCCATCGTGGCGGTCACCATTGCGGTGCTGCTGGTGGGAGAGCAAATGACCCCGTCGCTGCTCGCCGGAGGCGCCATGGTGGTGATCGCGGCCGTGCTGCTGTCACGCAACCGCGGGAGCAGAGTGCCATCATAACGAACGGTTATGGTTTTAAGGCAGCAAATGTCGTTGGACGCCCGGGGCCTTTATCCATAAATTAATAATCATTGAATAACAATAACGCACCGGTTTATTGCGATTAACAAAGCACCTTCGATGTTTTGTTGCTTGCCCTTTATTGCCATGAACCCCGCAGAATAATGTTAGAACCGAGGGATACATGACTGATTCAAGCGAAATACTCAGTATAAAGAATGTCTACAAGGTCTTTGGGGCTGAGCCTGACACCGCCATGAAAATGCTGGAGCAGGGCGCCAATAAAGACGAGATATTCGAAAAAACCGGTCAGGTTATCGGGGTTTTTGATGCCAGTTTCTCGGTTAAAAAAGGCGAGATATTTGTCATCATGGGGTTGTCGGGCTCCGGCAAGTCCACCCTGGTGCGACTGCTGAACCGGCTGATCGAGCCGACCTCCGGCACCATCTCCCTGAATGGCCGTGATATTACCCGCCTGGGTGACAAGGATCTGCTGGATGTACGTCGCAAGGACATGAGCATGGTGTTCCAGTCCTTCGCCCTGATGCCCCACATGTCGGTGCTGGAAAACGCAGCCTTTGGCCTGGAAATTTCCGGCGTTGCCGAAGGTGAACGCCACGCCAGGGCGCAGGAAGCCCTGTCCCAGGTGGGCCTGGGCGAGCACGGATCGAGCTTCCCGCACCAGCTGTCCGGCGGCATGCAGCAGCGCGTCGGCCTGGCACGGGCGCTGACCAACGACCCCACGATTCTGCTGATGGACGAAGCCTTCTCGGCGCTCGATCCGCTGATCCGCTATGAAATGCAGGGCGAGCTGATCCGGCTGCAGAAGGAACAGGAACGCACCATCATCTTTATTTCCCACGACCTGGATGAGGCCATTCGCATTGGCGACCGTATCGCCATCATGGAGGGCGGGCGCATCGTGCAGATCGGCAGTCCGCAGGAGATCCTCAGCAACCCGGCGGATGACTACGTTGAAACCTTCTTCAAGGGTGTGGATATCTCCAAGATCCTCAAGGCCGGCGATATCGCCAAAAAAGACCCGCGCAGCCTGATCAAGCTCAACGGCAGCATCAATCTGCTGGATGCGTCTGCAGATATTCCGTTCCGTTACCTGGTGGACGAGCAGGAGCAGCTGCAGGGCATCGTCAGCGGTGGTGACTTTGGGGGCCAGGTGCCGGATATGGCTGCGCTGGATGCCCACCGGGTCGCCGAACCCCTGAGCGTGCGCAGTGATACGCCGCTGCACGAGGTGATGAACCTGGTGGCAGACACGGCATACCCGCTGCCAGTGCTGGACAGCCAGGGCGCCTTCCTTGGCACCATTTCCAAGAGCCTGCTGCTGCAGACGCTGAGCCATCAATAAAACCGCCAGTTTTCAAGAGGACGTCAGATGTCTGAATTCAGTTTGCTTGATCCGTTTCAGTATCTTCACCTGCCGCTGGGAGAGTGGGTCGAATCCGTACTCAACTACCTGGTGCAGAACTTCCGCGGCTTTTTCCGTGCCATCCGCTGGCCGATTGACCAGGTGCTGAACGGCATCGAATTCGCACTGCAGTCGCCGCCGCCGCTCATCGGCATCCTGCTCGGCAGCCTGCTGGGCTGGCAGCTGGCGGGCAAGCGCATGGGGGTATTCTGCGCCATTACGCTGTTTTTCCTGGGCCTGATCGGGGTCTGGTCCGAGTCCATGACGACCTTGTCGCTGGTGCTGACCTCGGTCTTCTTCTGCGCCCTGTTCGGCGTACCCCTGGGGATTCTCTGTGCCCGCAGCGATCGCACCGAACGCTTTGTGCGACCCGCGCTCGATGCGATGCAGACCCTGCCGGCGTTCGTCTACCTGGTGCCGGTGGTCATGCTGTTCGGTATCGGTAACGTGCCGGGCGTACTGGTGACCATTATCTTTGCGTTGCCACCGCTGGTGCGCCTGACCAATCTCGGCATCCGCCAGGTGCCGGCGGACAAGGTGGAAGCCGGCCGGGCCTTTGGCTGCACGCCGCGCCAGATGCTGTTCAAGGTACAGCTGCCGCTGGCCATGCCCACCATCATGGCGGGTCTGAACCAGACGCTGATGCTCTCCCTGTCCATGGTGGTGATCGCCTCCATGATCGCGGTCGGCGGGCTTGGCCAGATGGTACTGCGCGGCATCGGCCGCCTGGACATGGGCCTGGCCACCGTCGGTGGTGTTGGCCTGGTGCTGCTGGCCATCTTCCTGGACCGCCTGACCCAGGCAATCGGCGAGCGTTCCGATGTCAGTAACACCCTGCGCTGGTACGAAAGTGGCCCCGTGGGACTCTGTGTGCGCCTGTGTCGCGGTGGTCGTGGCACTAACAGCGCAGTTCGAACCAACCCTTAACAACAATAAAACCCTATCAGGAGTACGCTCATGCGCACCCAACTCGATACTTTTCTGACCCGTACACGCACCCTGACCGCGGCTGTGTCCCTCGGCGCGCTGCTGCTGACTGGCGCCACCCAGGCCGACGAACTGCCTGGCAAGGGCGAATCCGTGACGCCGATCTTCCCATCCATCGCTGAAGAGCGTTTTCGTGGGGAAGTGGCTATCGCTGGCCTGAAAGAACTGGGCTACGAAGTCGAGGAGCCCAAGGAAACCGAATACGCCACCATGATGATGGCACTGTCTTACGGCGATGCGGACTTCAGCGTGCATCTGTGGGATCAGTTGCACGATACCTTCTACCAGAAGGCCGGCGGCGACGAGACCATGGTCAAGGCCGGCAGCGTGATTCCAGGCGTGTTGCAGGGCTACCTGATCGACAAGAAAACCGCAGACGAGCACGGCATTACCTCCCTCGACGACCTGAAAAAGCCCGAGATCGCCAAGCTGTTTGACTCCAACGACGACGGCAAGGCGGATCTGACCGGCTGTAACCCGGGCTGGGGTTGCGAACTGATTATCGATCACCACCTGCAGGCGTACGGGCTGGAAGACACCGTAACCCACAACCGCGGCTCCTACTTCGCGCTGATGGCCGATACCATCACCCGTTACAACGAAGGCAAGTCGATTCTGTACTACACCTGGGTGCCGCAGTGGATCGCCGGTGTACTGGTCGAAGGCAAGGATGTGGTCTGGCTGGAAGTGCCCCGCACCGATCTGCCGGATGGCAACAACGATATCAACACCTCCTTCGAGGGCAAGAACCTGGGCTTTGCGGTCGACAAGGTGATGGCCGTAATGGGACGCGAGTTTGCCGAAGATCACCCGGCGGCCAGGGCTTTCCTCGGCCAGGTGCAGATTTCCGCGGCTGACGAAAGTGCTCAGAACCTGAAAATGCAGGATGGCGAAAAATCCATGGATGACATCAAGCGTCATGCGCAGGAGTGGATTGCCGCCCACCGTGATCAGTTCGACAGCTGGTTGGCCCAGGCACGCACCGAGTCCAACTGAGTTTAAAGCAGGTCTTTTTTGGGGGCCTTCGGGCCCCTTTTTTTGTCTTCAGGTTGAGATTGCACCATGTCCTTGTACCGATTTGTTCAGGATTTGAGCTTTGCCGAGGTTCCCGCCCATACCCGTTACCTGCTGAGCACCGCGTTGCTGGATATCCTCGGCGTGGCCGCCGGCGCTGTGAAAAACAACACTACCGAGTGTGTTCGCAACTATGCCCGCGCGCACTATGCGCCGGGGCGGCTCGGCAGCCGGCTGCTGTTTGACGGCAGTCCGGTGCATCCGCTGGGCGCTGCCTGGGTCGGTGGTTTTTGCATCGACAGCCTGGATGCCCATGAAGGTCACTTCACGTCCAAGGGGCATGCTGGCGCCACGGTGGTGCCGGCGCTGCTGGCGCTGGTGGACGCCTGCCGAGCCCAGGGGCGCGATATCAGCGGGCCTGAGTTTCTGGCGGCGCTCACCGTTGCTTACGAAACCGCGCTGCGTGCCGGTGTGGCGCTGATGGATACGGCGCCCGAGTACCACGCATCCGGCGCGTTTTCGGGGCTGGGTGTGGTGTGCGGCGGAGCCCGGCTGCTGGGGCTGGATGAGGACACCTTCTTGCATGCGCTGGGTATCGCCGAGTACTTCGGGCCGCGTTGTCCAATGATGCGCCTGGTGGATTTTCCGTCCATGCTGCGTGATGCCCACGGTGCCGGTGCTTACGCCGGCCTGAATGCGCTGCTTATGGCACAGGCGGGCGTCACCGGCGCACCGGCCGAAACAGCCACCATGGAAAGGGTGCAGCACTGCTGGCAGGACCTGGGGCAACGCTGGGAAATTGATGCCCAGTACTTCAAGCCCTGGCCGGTGTGTCGCTGGGCCCAGCCCGCCCTGACCGCCGTTACCGCGCTGATGGCCGAGTATCCGCAGATTGATGGCACAGCCATCGAGCATGTGAAAGTGGAAACCTTCCATGAGTCCATGCGCCTGCAGGGGCATTTCCCGGCCAACGCCGATGAAGCCCAGTACGGCCTGGCCTTCCCGCTGGCGGCATTGATCTGCCGTGGTCAGGTAGGCCCCAACGAGGTCACCGGTGATGCCATCCAGGCCGGGGATATCCTGGCCGTGAGCCGCTGTATCGAAATCGTGGAAGCTGATGACCTGTCAGCGCGCTTCCCCGGCGAGATCCTGTCCCGCGTCAGTATCGGCCTGAAAGACGGCCAGGTATTGCAGAGCCCGGTGACCGCCGCCAAGGGCGATCCCGCCACGGCCATGACCCGGGAGGAGTTTCGCGCCAAGTTCCAGCTGCTGGCATCGGTCAACTTCGACCAGGCCCGCATTGATGCCATTATCGCGGCGGTTGACACCCTGGAGCAGGCGCCGGATTGCAGTGAGCTGCTGGAGCAGGTCCTGAGCGCTTGACGGGGCGAGCGGGGGCCGCCCTGGCCCCTGCTGTGACCCCTGCTGTGGTCACTAAAAGTGGTCACTAAAAGTGGTCACTAAAAGTGGCCAGGCTCTGGTGGTGCAGACTCGCGCAGGGGCGCAGTCTGGGTTAACAGCCAGTGTTTCAGGGTCTGCATGCCGGGGGTGTCTAGCCGGTCCCTGCGACAGACAAAGTAGTGCTTTCGATCATCAGCCTGGTACGTCTCGCGGACGGGACGTACCAGTTTTCCTTCCTCGAGCTGTCGTTGTACCAGGTGACGCCAGGCCAGGCCCACGCCGATGTCTTCGTGCACCGCATCCAGCAGCATCAGAAAATGGCTGAAACTCATGCCTGTCTGGTTCAGGTCGGCAGTCATTTCAAGCTGCCTTAGCCAGAATGCCCAGTCCAGCGGAGCCCAGAGTCTGGCTTTCCAGTGATCGGCACTCAGGTTCAGCAGCGGTACTTGCAGCAGCCCGTTAAGGGTGGCGACCTGCGGATTCTGCCTCGCGAATTCAGCTGTGCAGACGGGGAAGACTTCCTCCGAAAAAAGGTACTCGCACACATACAGCGGGTGCTCCTGTATGCCGAGCGTCACGGCGGCATCGAAACCCTCGTTATAGTCGGGATTGCCCTCGCCACTGATCAGTTGCAGCTGCAGTTCCGGGTGCTGGCTGCGCAGCTGCTTCAGCCTGGGCAGCAGCCAGAGCTGGGAGAAAGACGTTGTTGTGGTGAGTGATATATGGCCCGGGCGGTTGCGTTGCAACAGGGTGCCTGAGGCCGAGGCAATGTGCTGCAAGGCGGCAGATGCCGCCAGGTAGAGGCCGCGCCCTTCGGGGCTGAGTTCCACCTTGCGATTGCTGCGGATAAAAAGTTTGAGGCTATAAAACTCTTCCAGGGTCTGGACCTGGCGACTGATGGCCGCCTGGGTGACGCAAAGCTCCTCGGCGGCAGCCTTGAAACTTTCGTGCCGGGCAGCCGCTTCGAAGGTGCGCAGGGCATTCAGGGGCGGGAGTAGCTGTTTCAAGTTGCTCATGGGGCTGCCTGGGTAGGTCGATCAGGTTTCCAGTTAACCAAATAGCAACTGGGAGCGCCATCAAATACTGCCTGCGGGCATGGGTATTCTACGGCACAGTCATAGCGCACTTGCGGGCGCTGTTTTTACTGTTGCAGTCAATCACGACTGACTCCTTATACAGAAGGTTCTAGGCGGATTCTACGGCCTTTTAGGCGGGCGCTTTGCAAGCGCTACAAGCGCTGCTGTCGTCGTTTTATCCGGGTTCTTTTGGCTGTATTAATGGGGCGCCTGGATGTGATTTTTCGGTTAATAAAAAGTCATCCGATTGTGGCGTTAAAGTCGTTTGTCAGCGCCGTTCTGTTTGTTGATGATGAGCCTCGAACCGCAGCCCTATCGAGGAACAGAAGTCATGCGATTTGAAAACAAGGTTGTCGTTATTACCGGCGGTGCCGGTGGTGTGGGGCAGGCGCTGGTAAGGCTTTTTGCCCGCGAAGGCGCCCGTATCATGATCGTGGACATGAACGAGGAGGGCTGTCGTGTTGCTGCCGACGAGGCCCGTGGGCTGGGTGCCGAGGCAGACTACCTGGCCGGCGACCTGCGGCAAAAGGAATATTGCGAGGCAGCAATTGCACACTGCGTTGAGCGTTTTGGTGGCCTGGATATACTGCTCAATAACGCCGGCATTATCCCCAGGGGCACCATCGAGGAGACCACCGACGAGATGTGGTTTACCGCCATGGGGGTGAACCTCAATGCGGTGTTTTTTCTGTGCCGCGCCGCCATTCCACAGATGAAGCAGCGTGGTGGCGGTGCCATCGTCAACACTTCCTCGGTCTGGGGAACCCTGCCCGGGCCTGGCCACGTGGCGTATTGCACCAGCAAGGGCGCGGTGGCGGCACTGACCCGAAACCTGGGGCGTGACTGCGCACCGCTGGGTATCCGCGTCAATGCGGTCTGCCCCCACGAGATCAACACCCCGATGATCCGCAGCGGTTTCGAGCGCCGTGGCCTGGATCCGGACAAGGCGGTGGAAGAACTGAACAAGACAGTACCGCTGGGGCGGATCGCCGAACCCGAAGACATCGCCGACGTAATCGCCTTTCTGGCCTCACACGAGGCCCGCTATATCGCCGGTGAATGCGTGGACGTGACCGGTGCCAAGCCCGTTTCAGGTTGAATCATGTTCTGAGGAGTCGTCTATGAATCTTGCAAACAAGGTCGCCGTTGTCACCGGCGGCGGTCGCGGCATTGGCCGTGGCATCACCGAAAAACTGCTGGCCGCCGGCGCCCGGGTGCTGGTGGCCCAGCGCCAGCCACTGGACGAATGCCTTAAGGGGAATGCAAATCTCGCCTGGGTGGAGGCGGACCTGAGCCGCAAAGAGGCGCCCGGCGAGATCGCCCAGGCCGCGCAGGAGGTTTTTGGTGGCGCTGATATCCTGGTCAACAACGCCGGCTTCATGTTCGAGCAGTCGCTCGATGACATGTGCGAAGAGGACTGGGACCGGATGATGGTCGTTAACATGCGCGCACCGGTGTTCCTGGCTAAGGCCCTGCTGCCGCAGATGCGTCGACGTGGCGGTGGCAGCATCGTCAATATCGGCTCCATTGAGGGCATCGGCGCCAATCCCTGGCATGCAGCCTATTGTGGCTCCAAGGCCGGTGTCCACGGCTTTACCCGCGCCCTGGCCGTTGACCTGGGTCGGGATGGCATCCGCTGCAATGCCATTGCTCCGGGCTGGATCAACTCGGACCTGAGCAATGCCTATATAGACGCCCAGGCGAATCCAGCCCGGGCGCGGCAGGATCTGCTGGCGTTGCATCCCGTTGGCCGCACCGGCGAGCCGGAGGATATCGGTGATGCCGTGGTGTTCCTGTGCGCCGATGGCGCGGCCTTTATTACCGGCCAGATTATCGTCATCGATGGCGGACGTACGGCCAAGCTGCCGTTGCCGTTCTGATATTGCCGAGCCAGGCACCCGCTGCCTGAGCCAGAGTCAGTTCCGGCTGTTCATCTGCGCGACCTGTTCCAGGAACCAGTCCCGGAACAGGATCACGTTCTTGTTGTGGGCAATGGATTTTTTGATCAGCAGGTAGTGCTTTCTGTCGGTTTCATAGGCTTGAGCCAGCGGCTTGACCAGGGTGCCGCTGTTTAGCAGGTCCGTCACCAGGTGTTTCCAGCCCAGGCAAATGCCGTGGCCGCTCACCACGGTGTTGAGCATCATCTGGTAGTTGCTGTAGCGCAGCCCTTCGAAGGCGTCGCACTCGATGCCATACAGCTGGAACATGGACGGCCAGTCGATGCGCGGCCAGGGAATACCGCTCCAGTGCTCGCTGTCGGTGCTGAGCAGGGTATGTCCGGCGAGGTCGGCAAAGGAACGGATCGCGGGGTTCGAGGCCAGATAGTTCGGGCTGCACACCGGAAAAACCACTTCATTGAACAGGCAGTAGACGTCATAGGCCGTGGACGAGGGCTCGCCCATGCTGACCATGATGTCATACCGCTCCCGCTGGGGTTCAGGGTTCGCTTCCGTACTGATGATATAGATATCGATATCGGCGTGCTGGCGGCGGAACTCACCGAGCCTGGGGGCCAGAAAAAGGCCCGCCAGGGAGCTCATGAGCCCGATTTTCACACTGCTGGATTCATGCCTGTCCCGCAGCTGGCGCGAGGCGGCCTCGATATGGTTGAGACCCAGGGTCACGGCATCCAGGAAAAAGCGGCCATCGTCGCTCAGGCGCACGGCACGGTGGCGGCGTTCAAACAGCTCGCAGCCCAGATGTTCCTCCAGCGTGCGTATCTGCCGGCTGATGGCGGCCTGGCTGATGCACAGATCCCCGGCGGCATGCTTGAAGCTCTGGTGTCGCGCGGCGGACTCGAAGGCGATCAGGGCACTGAATGATGGCAGTTCCTTCTTGCGCATGGTTGACCTCGGCCAGGTTATGCAATGTCGGTAGGCAAGCTCCGATATTAGCGTAGTTGCTCGGTTACAGCTTAACTTTAAGTTAAGTCAGTGGCATTTTTCTCGCTTGATGGCCTCGGCGTCGCTGCAGTACTGTCTTGGGTAAGGAGCCGGCTGGGCAGCCAGGCGGCTGGTGCTGTGCAGGCGGGTTTCGCGGTGGCACAGCAGCACCATTGCCAGGCCAAGTCCGCAATGGGCGAATCGACCGATTAAAACAACAGAGGTGATCCGGCATGTTATTGAGCAGCATCTGTACCCCTGATACGTTCAAGCGCCTGGCACTGGCCAGCGGTATCGTGGTGCTTTCCCTGTCGCAACTGGCCCAGGCCGCCAGCGAGGTCGTCAATCCCGAACCTGGGGCGGGGAGAGTCGTCCGACCGATTGATTTTGGCAACATCAATACCCAGTTCCAGACCGAGATCGTGCGGATCGGGCTGGAAAAGCTGGGCTACGAGGTCAAGACGGCGCTGGAAGCCGATCCCACCATCGCCCATCTGTCTGTCGGCCAGGAAGACGCCGACTATATGGCGGTGCACTGGAACCCGCTGCACGAAGACTACTACGAGCGCTCCGGTGGTGACGAGATCAATGCGCGGGTGGGTGTGCTGGTGAAGGATGCATTGCAGGGCATCCTGATCGACAAGAAAACGGCGGATGCCCATGCCATCACGGACCTGTCACAGCTCAAGGACCCGGAAATCGCGAAACTGTTCGATATCGACGGTGATGGCAAGGCGGACCTGACCGGCTGCAACCCCGGTTGGGGCTGTGAAAAGATTATTGAGGATCACCTGGACAACCTGGGGTTGCGGGAAACGGTGACCCACCGCCAGGGGGTTTATGGCGCCCTGATTGCCGATACCATCGCCCATTATGGCAAGGGCAATCCCGTGCTCTATTACACCTGGACGCCCATGTGGGTTAGCAATATCCTGGTGCCGGGCGAAGATAGCCATTGGTTGAATATCCGCTATCCCGGCACAGGCGAAAGCACGGGGATCGATCTTGGTTTTACACCCAACACCGTGCAGGTCATGGCGAACAGGACTTTCTTGTCGGAAAACCCGGCGGCCAAAACATTCTTTGAAAATGTCTCGATCGATATCCAGGATGTGAATGCCGAAAATGCCCTGGTTGAAGCCGGCGAAGACAAGCCGCGGGACATCGAGCGCCATGCACAGGACTGGATCAGCCGGAACCAGGCCGCCTTCGACCAGTGGCTGGCACAGGCCCGCCAGGCGGCTTCGGGGCAGTAATCACAGGGGTTCAGCATACGCAGGGATGGGCAGGCCGTGCCTCGCCCATCCTGCATATGGATTACAGGCCCCGGTATGAATTTTTTATATGAAAGCCTCGGCAGGCTGCCGCGCTCGATTAACTAAGCCGCGGCTCGTTACAGCGAAAAGTCATGTATCCATCGCTTACTATCAGGGCCTGATATATCCACCGGCTTTTAACGGAAACCAAAGGTCGGCAGCACTTTTCAGCCCCATCACCGAATTATTTTTTTCTGCATCGGATTAATCAGTAATGACCACTCAACCGAATATCGTGTTTATCATGGCCGATCAGGTCGCCGCGCCTGCGTTGCCCATTTACGGCCACAGGGTCGTCAAGACACCCAATATTTCCGCCCTGGCCGAAGAGAGCACGGTATTTAACCGGGCCTATTGCAACTTTCCGCTCTGTGCGCCGGCGCGTTATGCCATGCTGGCCGGCCAGCTGTGCTCAAAAATAGGCGCCTACGACAATGCGGCCGAGTTCAAGTCCTCCATACCGACATTCGTGCACGGGCTGCGCGGGGCCGGCTACCAGACCAGCCTGGTGGGCAAGATGCACTTTGTCGGGGCCGATCAGTTACACGGCTACGAAGAACGGCTGACAACGGAGATATATCCGGCGGATTTCAGCTGGATTCCAGACTGGCAGCAGCAGGATACCAAGCTGGCCTTTCAGGACATGAGCAACGTGATCTCGGCGGCGCCGGCGGCCCGCACCATGCAGCTGGATTTCGACGAGCTTGTCGCCTACAAGGCCAATCAGAAGATCTATGACCTGGCGCGCAGCAAGGACACGCGGCCATTTTTTCTGACGGTGTCCTTTACCCATCCCCACGATCCCTACACGCCGACACCGGAGTTCTGGGATCTGTATGACGACAACGAGATCGATGCCCCTGGCGCGCCCTTTGTACCTCTGGAAGAGCGCGACAGGCACAGCCAGGATCTGTATTTCCATTACGGCATGGATCGCCGCCTACCCACCGAGCAGGAAACCCTGCGAGCCCGTCATGGCTACTATGCCTCGATCAGCTACATCGATCACAAGGTCGGCCAGCTGATCGATACGCTGAAGAAAACGGGCCAGTGGGACAACACTGTGCTGATTTTCACCTCTGACCATGGCGACATGATGGGGGAGAGGGGCATGTGGTACAAAAAATCGTTCTACGAATGGTCCCTGCGGGTACCCCTGCTGATCCGTACGCCGTCATCCAGCCAGCCGGCACGGGTCAGCAACAGCGTGTCCCACCTGGACCTGTTCCCGACCTTGATGGAGATGGCGGGCGCCGGTGACTGTTCCGGCCTGACGCTGGATGGCACCAGCCTGGTTCCATACCTCGAAAACAGTGAACCACAGAGCGCGCCCCTGCCGCGGGCCGAGTACCTGGCAGAGGGCACCGACAGGCCGCAGGTTGCCCTGGTGCGCGACCCCTACAAGCTGGTGCTAGGTGCAGGTGCGCCGCCGCTGCTGTTCAACCTGGACGAAGACCCGCTGGAGCAGCGCAATCTTGCCATGTGCGCCGACCATGCCGACTGTCTGCAAAGTCTTCTGGATGTTGCGGCGCCGCAATGGGATCTTGAATCGTTGCGACAGGATATCATCCAGGATCAGAACGCGCGGCGGCTGATTCACGGGGCGCTGAAACAGGGTGAGCAGCAATCCTGGGATTACGAACCGCGTCAGGACGCCAGCAAGCAGTTTGTCCGGGGCGGGGACTGGTGTGCCGATGCCGAGTCCAATGCCTACCTGGCCTGCGATCGCACCTGAGTGCAGGGCTCGGTTGCGGTTTTTCCCGTACACCCGGGTGATCGCGAACGTGACCGCCCGGCATCAACCGGTTTTCCGAGCGGCCTGGCCCGCGGGTCGGGCGCTTTGGGTACCCTGCTTGCAAGATCTTTATATAACAGTGTTATATTGACGCTTGGCCGGTTTTTTTAGGTTGCCACGACGTTGATGCACGGGTGTATAGACATTTGGAAGTTGCACAAGGGTACAGGAAGCCTGAATTGATGCCCGATCTCCATGATTGGGCATTGCCGCCGGGTCAGGGCGCCAAGCCAGACCGCAGGTTATCGCGCACACTGCGGCGCTGGTTGCATTCCCTCGCCGCACTGCTGCTTTTCTGTTGGTCGGCTTTTTCCCAGGCCATGGTGCTGCCGCTGCAGCCACACATGGATGGGGTGTCACTTGCGCCTTACCTGAGTGTTCTGGAAGATCCCGGTCGTACCCTGACGCTCGATGACGTTCGCGCCGAGCCCTGGAATGCGAAGTTTGTACCGCTGGGAAGCGGCATGACGGCCTTTGGAGTATCGTCATCCGCCTGGTGGGTGCGGCTGCAGGTGCACAATGGCGGCAGTCAGCCCATTGAGTGGATTCTGGATGTCCCCCACAACACCCTCGATTTTCTCGACAGCTACGAGACAGCTGCGGGCACCGCCGTCATTACGCAGCAGGCGGGGGATCACCGCCCCTTCGCGCCGCTGCGGCCTCCCAGTGAAACCTTCAACTTCTCCTACCTGACCCCGGCCGGCGGCAGCAGCGACATCTACCTGCGTTTTGCCTATGACTCGGCCGGTATTATCAACATCTACCAGGAAGCTTCGACGGCCGCGGCCTATGCCCAGCAGCAACACAGCAAGGCGCTCTGGCTGGGCGTTTTCCTGGGCGCATCCCTGCTGGTCATTCTCTACAATTTGTTCTTGATGCTGTCCGTGCGCGAAGCCCCGTTTTTCTGGTATCTGCTCTATGCCTCGGCTGCCACCCTGATGTACCTGTCCCTGAGCGGTCTGGGGTATCGGTATCTGTGGCACTTTAGCCCGCTGCTGGTCGACACCATACCCAATACGGCGGTGAGTCTGTTTTACATGCTGGCGGTGCAATTCAGCCGCAGTTTCCTCGATACAAGGAGCCGGGCACCGCGTATCGACTGCATCCTGCTGGGGCTTATTGTTCTTGCCGGTGTCAGCGCGGTGCTGCTCTTTACCGGCTACCGGGGGGCTGCGGTCAATCTGACGTTGCTGATCGGCCTGGCATTGGGGCTGTTTCCGGCGCTCGGCGCCTGGTTGTGGTACCGGGGACATCAAATTGCCCGTGGTTATACACTGGCCTGGAGCGTCTGGTCGCTGACCGTGATTGGTGCCGTCCTGCGCTTCACGGGTATTTTACCTTCGGACCCTTTTTCCATTGGTGCCACCCGTGTCGGCATGATCTCCCAGACGGTGCTGCTGGCCTTTGCGCTGGCTGATCGCATCAATATCCTGCGCACAGAAAAAACTCGAGCCGAAATGCGTGAGCTCAGTGCTTCCGTGCGCTCTACCGCAGAGCTGGAAGCCAAGGTGAAGGAGCGGACGCAGGAGCTGGAGGCAGCGCGGCAACAGGCTGAGGTGCTGGCGCGGGAAGACCCCCTCACCGGCCTGCTCAACCGCCGTGCCTTTTTCGAGCGCGGCAATGAAGAAGTGGGTCGGGCGCTGCGCCACGGGCAGCCACTCAGCGTGATAATGCTGGATATCGACAGTTTCAAAACGGTTAACGACGCCTTTGGCCATGGAGTCGGGGACAGGGTCATCCGGGAAGTCGCCCGCACGCTCACCGCAGTGCTGCGGGATTCGGATATCAAGGCGCGTATGGGGGGCGAGGAGTTTGCCGTGGTTCTGGTCCAGACACCGCTGGACTCAGCCCTGCAGCTGGCCGAGCGCCTGCGCCAGGCAGTTGAAGCCTGTCGGGTGGAAACGGCCTCTGCGACGGTGGGTGTGACGTCCAGCTTCGGTGTTGCGCAGCTGGCCGGGGACACGAACACCCTGGAAACCATTCTTGCCAGTGCCGACAGTGCCCTTTACCAGGCCAAGAACAGCGGCCGCAACCGGGTATTGGGCGCTGCGTCGAGTGAGCCCGTGGTCGGCGTAAAGCTTCGCGCCGCGGACGGGTGAAGAGCGTCTGAAGGCTGTCCTCTGCGCCAGTACACAGGAGGGCACCTCGAAAAACCTACTGCGCGACTCATAGGCTGCGTTGCGCGGTGCTGGTGCGCCAGCCCGGTAGGAATCCTCATGTATACCCCATACACTGCGGTTCCTGCGCGCCGTGCGCCTTGCCTCTAAGCCCGCTCGTTACGGTTTTCGAAGTGCCCAGGATGTTGTATTCCCGGCGGTTTCAGAAAATCCATCATCCCTGGCGGTCACAGAAAAACTGCTCCTGCGTTTTCTGTATACCCACCATCCCTGGTAGTTTCAGAAAACTGCGTTTGGAATGGCTGTATTTGCACCATCCCTGGTGGTTTCAGAATACTGCGTTTGGAATTGCTGTATTTGCACCATCCCTGGTGGTTTCAGAAAACTGCGTTTGGAATTGCTGTATTTCCACCATCCCTGGCGGTTTCAGAAAACTGCTCCTGCGTTTTCTGTATGCCCACCATCCCTGGCGGTTTCAGAAAACTGCGTTTGGAATTGCTGTATTTTAGCGGTTCCTGGCGGTCTTAGAAAATCCACCCCTGGAGGTCTTACAAAACTGCTCCTGCGTTTTCTGTATTCCCACCATCCCTGGCGGTTTCAGAAAGCTGCGTTTGGAATTGCTGTATTCCCACCATCCCTGGTGGTTTCAGAAAACTGCTCCTGCGTTTTCTGTATTTCCACCATCCCTGGCGGTTACTCCGGGGTGGTGTCGAAGTTGTTTTCGCTGCGAAAACGCCCGGGCGTGAGGCCGGTGTTGCGCTTGAAGAAACGGGAGAAGTAGGCCGGGTCCTGAAAACCGAGATCGTAGGCGATTTCGTCCAGGTTGCTGCGGGTGTAAATCAGTCGGCGCTTGGCCTCCAGCAGCAGGCGTTCCTGCGGAACCGCCTTGGCTGTCTTGTCGAGCAGTTGCTTGCACAGGCGGTTCAGGCGAGCGGCGGAGGTACCGAGGGTCGCGGCATATTCGACCACGCTCCAGTGGTCACGAAAATGGGTTTCCACCTGCTGGCGAAAAGCCGCCAGGGTGGCGCTGGGCGTGGTGGCGGACTCGGCCGAAATGCCGTGCAGGTCGAGCTGGCGGCGCAGGGTCATCAGCACGGCGCGGGCCAGCCATTCGCACATCAGGGCGCGGCCGGTATCGGGTCGGTTGAACTCCCGGTCAATCTGCTGCAGGAAATGCTGCAGCTGGGCAAGCAGCGCGCCGTTCTGCTCGAAGGCGATGGTCTTGGGCGTGCTTAACAGGGTTTCGAAGTAGGGCTGGCTACGGCGGTGCGCCTCGTCAGTCAGCATGGGTTCGGCCAGCGTCAGTACCATGCCGACGGTGTCGGGTTCGAAGCGAAACCCGTGCACGGCACCAGGCGGGATGGTAATGGCCCAGGGGCCTTGCAGTGCGTGCACCTGTTCATCCAGCCGGACTTCCACGCCCCCTGAAAACATGCAGATCACCTGAAACATGCGACCGTGACGGTGCGGCTTGATCACCCAGCCATGGGCGCTGCTGCGGCTGGTGATGTTCTCGATATGCACGAAAGCCGGGTCTTCGATGCTGCCGGCTTCGCCGTAGAGGCCGAAATGGGGAATCTGGGTCGGACCGGGCTCTGGACGGGGACGGGTTGGCATGCTGCGGACCTGCAAGGTGCTGTTGTGCTTTAAGCGGCGGTCGCAGAAAAAGTACAGCTTTTGGCTGCGTATTCATCTCTTCTGCGCGTTTTTCTACCGGGATTTTTGAATCGAATTACACTAATAATGAGCGCCCGGGCGCGCCTGGCTGCGGCTTTCCGGGCCCGAGACCCGCCGCTGCATGAACGAAAAGTACAAGTTTTTACGGGAAATGTGAATTCCTTCCGTCGCGGGATACGCCGACTATAGGGGCATGCAAACGGCTCGGCCCGCTGGGCACGCCGATACCAACAGGATTCACAGTGGAGACGGTGCCATGAAAACTCAGGTTGCGATTATCGGATCAGGCCCCTCGGGCCTGCTGCTGGGGCAGCTGTTGCACCTGCAGGGCATCGATACGGTTATTGTTGAGCGCCAGAGCGCAGAATACGTACTGGGGCGTATCCGGGCCGGCGTACTGGAGCAGGGCACGGTCGACCTGATTCGTGAAGCCAAGGCGTCGCAGCGCATGGATAGCGAAGGTCTGGTGCACGATGGTTTCGAGCTGGCCTTCAACGGTCGCCGCGAGCGGATCGATCTCAAGGGTCTGACCGGTGGCAAGACCGTGATGGTTTACGGCCAGACCGAAGTGACCCGCGACCTGATGGACGCTCGGGCCCAGTGCGGTGCCAGCAGCATCTACGAAGCGAAGGATGTTGAGCTGCATGATATCTACAGCGACAGGCCGCGCGTCAGCTTTATCAAGGACGGCGAAAAGGTCGAGCTGGAGTGCGACTACATCGCCGGTTGTGACGGTTATCATGGCGTGTCGCGCAAGACGGTACCGCAGGACAAGCTCAAGCTGTTCGAGCGTGTCTATCCGTTCGGCTGGCTGGGCGTCCTCTCGGACACGCCGCCGGTGGCAGACGAGCTGATCTACGCCAACCACGAACGGGGCTTTGCACTGTGCAGCCAGCGTTCCGAAACCCGCAGTCGCTACTATGTTCAGGCCCCCCTGGATACCGATATCAGCCAGTGGGATGACGCGCGTTTCTGGAATGAACTCAAGGCGCGCCTGCCTGAGGAGACCGCCGCCAACCTGGTGACCGGGCCCTCGATCGAGAAGAGCATCGCGCCGCTGCGCAGCTTCGTGGCGGAACCCATGAAGTTCGGCAACCTCTTCCTGGTGGGCGATGCCGCCCATATTGTACCGCCCACCGGTGCCAAGGGGCTGAATCTGGCGGCCAGCGATGTTTACACCCTGTATCACGTCATGCGTAAAAACTACCAGCAAGGCCGCAGCGACCTGCTGGAGAAATACTCCGAGATTTGCCTGCGCCGTATCTGGAAGGCCGAGCGTTTCTCCTGGTGGATGACCTCCATGCTGCACCGTTTCGACGACGATCAGTTCGGCAAGCGTATCCAGCTGGCGGAGCTCGACTACTACACAGGCTCGGACGCGGGGCGCACGGTGATCGCCGAGAACTACGTGGGACTGCCCTACGAGGCCGTGGAATAACGACGTCTGTTCCTGGCCGGCGCCCTGGGGTTCTGGCCGTTTCCTGTTGACATCACTGGAGCACAACAATGATAAAGCTCAGACATTTCGTATCCGCAATGGTGCTGGTCACCTCGACCTGGCTGGCACCTGCTGCCCTGGCACAGACCGATGTCGTCATCCTTGGCACCGGTACGCCAGTGCCGGATGCCGAGCGCGCCGGGCCGTCGGCGGCGGTCATCTACAACGATCAGGCCTATGTGTTCGATGCCGGTGGCGGCATGGTGCAGCGGGCTATTGAAGCGGCGCAGAAAAAGGGTATCAAGGCGCTTTATCCAACCAATATCAGGCACGTGTTTCTGACCCACCTGCACAGTGATCATGTACTGGACTATGCCGAGCTGGCTGCGACCTACTGGTGGCGCCGCACCGAACAGCTGACCGCCTACGGTCCCACCGGTCTGCAGGCAATGACCGACGGCTACTATGCCATGCTGGCACGGGATATCGAGCTGCGCACCGACGGTCACCAGCCGGTCGAGAACCCGACCTTCTATCAGGTCAAGGTGAATGAGTACAACGAGGGTGGCTGGGTCGTGCAGGACGGGGACGTGACCATCGAGGCATTCAGTGTACCCCATGGCAGCATAGAACCGGCCTTCGGCTACAAGATCACCACGCCGGACAAGGTGGTGGTGATCTCCGGCGATACCGCCTATAGCGAAAAGATCGCCGAGATTGCCAAGGGCGCCGATGTTCTGGTGCACGAGGTGATCAACGAGGCGGGTCTGTCGAAGCTGCCCGAGTTCTGGCAGCGCTATCACGGCAGCTCCCACACCACCACCAGCGAGCTGGCCAGGCTGGCCAGCGCCGCGCAGCCCAAGCTGCTGGTGCTGACCCATATCCTGCACTATGGTGCCCCCATCGAGTCGACCCTGACAGAAGTGCAGCAGGGGTACGATGGCAAGGTGGTGCTGGCCAACGATCTGGATGTTTTCTGAAGCCTCAGCCGGGGTATGATTATATATCGAAAGTGATATGTGACCGGACGGGAAATTCATTCGCGAAACACAGCATCAGGCCTTAGGCTGTATGCTGCCGGTCGCAGCATCAAAGTCTTTGAATAGGGTCGACTTTCTGCTTGCAGAGTTGTCCAGGTATCGAGTTCGACGCGCCGCCTGAAAGCCGGGTTCCGTGGAGCCCGGCAGCCCGGCGCCGGCGCCAGTGATATAACAACAATAGACAGGTAATCCGATGAAAAAATTGACCACAGTCACCAAGACAGCCGTGAAAACCGCCGCCGCTGCCACCTTGCTGAGCCTGCTGCCCTATGGCAATGCCATGGCCGCCGACTTCAACCTGCGGTTTGCCCACTTCTGGCCCTCGAGCTCCGGTGTGCATGAAGGCTTCGAGGCCTGGGGCAAGTCGCTGGAAACCGCCTCAGACGGCCGCATCCAGGTGGACTTCTATCCCGCCCAGACGCTGGCCAAGGCGCCCCAGAGCTACGATGCGGTGAAAAACCGCATTGCCGACATTACCGCGACGGTGCAGGGCTACAGCGCCAACCGCTTTCCGCTGACCCAGGTGGTCGAACTGCCGGGGCTGGCCAAAACCGCCGTGCAGGGGTCCTGCGTGATCCAGTCGCTGTACGACGAGGGCCTGATCAGCAGTGAATACGACGACACCCATGTGCTGTTCCTGTTCACCCATGGCCCGGGGGATATCCATACCCGCGACAAGGCCATCAATACACCTGAAGACCTGGCGGGCCTGAAGATTCGCCGTCCCACGACAGTGGTTGCCGAGCTGCTCGAAGGCCTCGGTGCCCAGCCGGTGGGGATGCCTGCGCCGGAAACCTATCCCTCGCTGCAGCGTGGCGTGATCGACGGTGTTGCCATGCCCTGGGAAGCCATGACGAGCTTTCGTCTGAACGAGCAGGCAAATCACCATACTGAACTCGGTCTTTATACCCTGTCCTTCGTGGTCACCATGAACAAGGGCGTGTACAGCAGCATGCCGGCGGATCTGCAGCAGATCGTCGATCAGCACTCCGGCCAGGCATGGGCGCAGCAGCAGGCGGTCAAGTTTGATGATCTCGATGCCAAGGGACGCGCCGAAGCCGTGGCCGCCGGCCACGAGATCATTACCCTGGAAGGCGGCACCGAAAACGCCGCCTGGAAACCGGTGCTCGACAAGGCGACCGAAAGCTACCTGAGCGACCTTGAAGGCCGTGGCCTGGCCGCCCGTGAAGTCTTTGCCAGGGCTCAGGCGCTGAGCGCCAGCTGCGGCGGCTGAACTCGCGTTGGGGCCGTGCCGGCGCATGTTGGCGCGGCCCCGTTGTCTTTATTTCCTGGCGCGAGGTGCGTGATATGAGGTGCGTGACATGAAGAGGCTGATCAAGGTAATCGATATGCTGGCGCTGATCCTGTACCGGATCAGCGGCTTGCTGCTGGTCATGATGATGCTGAGTGTGGTGGCGGATGTCGCTGCGCGCAGCCTGTTTGCCGTAACGGATGGCTCGGTGGATCTGACCTTTGTCGGTGGCATCGAGGTGGTGAAGTACGGCCTGTTGTTCGCCATGCTGTTCGCCTTTCCCCATGCCGTCGACAAGGGGCAGATCGTGGTGGACCTGTTCACCCACAAGCTGCCAGCCTCGAAGCTGCGCTGGTTCGATGGCTTCTATACCCTTTGTTTCGGCGTCTTTGGCGCCCTGTTGTGCTGGCGCTTCTTCGAGGCGGCCGGGGCGTCCGCCATGAGCGGCGAGTTGACCCAGGATCTGCTGATACCGCTGGCGCCGATGTACCTGGTGTCCGCCGTCGCGCTGGCTGTGCTGGCATTGCGCGGTTTCAGTTGCGGCATTCGCGAACTGCTAGGCAAGAAGGAGACAGTGACGTCATGAGCAGGTCTCTGAACAGGGTGCTGCGCACCTGTAGCTGTGGCATTGTGGAGTTAACGGGCAAGAAGGAGAGCGCGGCATGAGTGCACCGCTTATCGGTCTAATTTGCATGGGCCTGATGCTGGTCATGATCGCGCTGCGCTGCCCCATCGCCCTGGCGATGGCCGCCACCGGTGTCATCGGCTTTGGCACCATCATCGCGTTTGACCCGGCCTTCGCCATTCTGGAGGCCGGTCCCTTCGAGACCCTGAGCAACTACAGTTTCAGCCCGATCCCCATGTTCCTGCTCATGGGCGTGCTGGCCTCCCACGCCAACATGTCCAGCGAGCTGTTCAATGCGGCGCGCTCGCTGTTTGGCGGCTGGCGTGGCGGCATGGCGCTGGCGGCGGTATCGGCCTGCGGGACCTTTTCGGCCATCTCCGGTTCCTCGGTGGCCACGGCGGCCAGCATGTCGCGGGTGGCACTGCCGGAAATGCGCAAGCACGGCTATGCCGACTCCCTGGCGACCGGCACCCTGGCGGCGGGCGGTACCCTGGGCATCATGATTCCGCCGAGCATCGCCTTGCTGCTCTATGCGCTGATTACCGAGCAGTCGGTGGGCGACATGTTTATCGCCGGTCTTGTGCCGGGCATCCTGGGTCTGCTGCTGTATTGCGCCACCATTGCCCTGCTGGTGCACTTTTATCCACAGCTGGCCCGCGCCGGTGAGCCGACCACGCTGAAACAGAAGATTGTTGGCATGTGGGGCTTTGTCCCCTTCATGTTCGTATTCGCGATCATTATCGGCGGCATCTACAGCGGCATCTTCACGCCAACCGAAGCGGCGGCCATCGGCGCCTTCGCCACCCTGCTGGTGGCGCTGTACCGCGGCATGGGCTGGGCCGGCTTCAAGTCGGCGGTGGAGGAGGCGCTGGCGCTGAGCGCAATGATCTTCTTTATGATCGTCGGCGCAGAGATCTTCGGCTACTTCCTGTCGGTGTCGCGCATTTCCTTCTTCCTCACCGAATTTGTCGGTCAGATGGGCTGGCCGCCCTACGGTGTGCTTTTTGCCGTGCTGCTGCTGTTTATCCTGCTGGGCTGCGTGATGGACAGCATCGCCATGCTGCTGCTGACCGTGCCGGTGGTGCTGCCACTGATCATCGAAGCGGGCTTTGATCCGGTCTGGTTCGGTATAGTCGCGGTGATCACGGTGGAGCTGGGTCTTATTACCCCGCCGGTCGGTATGAACGTCTTCGTTATCAAGAGCGTGGCGCCGGACGTGCCCATGGGGCAGATCTTCCGCGGTGTTTTCCCGTTCGTATTGTCGGACCTGCTGCGCCTGGTACTGCTGATCCTGTTTCCGGTCTTGGCGCTGGGGCTGGTGTAGCCGCGGCAGCGGGCAGGCGTTACCGCTTCGCATTGTGGTTGCCCCCGCGACGGGTCTTCGGACCCGTGGCGGGGGCTTTTTTCGTTCTGGTGCCGGGGATATGGCGTCTTAAAAACGGCTTTGGTACAGCGCGGCGGGGGTGATGTCGCGGATGCAGGGCGTACCGGCCAGCGCCATGCAGACTTCCAGTTCCTCACGCAGCACCCGCAGCATGTGGGCGACGCCGGGGGCGCCGGCAACAGCCAGGGCATAGAGCTGGGGCCGGCCAAGCAGCACGGCGTTGGCGCCCAGCGCCAGGGCCTTGAACACATCGGTGCCGCGGCTGATGCCGCCATCGAACAACACGCAGAAGCTGGGCCCGGTGGCGGCGCGAATCTGTGGCAGCATCTCGATGGCGGAAGGCACGCAGTCCAGCGCCCGGCCCCCATGATTGGACACCACCACGCCGGCCAGTCCCATGCCGGCCACGCGGATTGCATCCTGCGGGTGCAGCACGCCCTTGACGATAATCGGCAGGGACGTCTGGCGCGACAGCCATTCCAGCTGATCCCAGCCGGGTACCTCGCTCATCATGCCCTGGAACACAATGCTCTGGCTGGGTTCCAGTACGGCCCGGGGCAGGGGTGGGCGTTCACGCAGGTTGACGGCCTCGACAGTGTCCGGCAGTTCAAAACCGGCACGCTGGGCGCGGTTGCGAATGCCATGCAGCGGCGCATCCACCGTGACCACCAGCTTGCTGTAGCCGGCCTGTTCGGCGCGCCTGACCAGGGACAGGGTGAAATCGCTGTCCTGCTGAAAATAGAGTTGAAACCATTTCCCGGCCCGGGTCTGGGTAGCAATGTCCTCCAGGCTGTGGGAAGCCAGGGTGCTGACGACCATGGCGGTATCCAGGGCGTCGGCGGCGCGGGCCGTGGCCAGCTCACCGTCCGGGTGCACCATGCGCTGAAACGCCACCGGTGCCAGCAGGATGGGGTGGCGCAGGGTTTCATCCAGCACCCTTGTGTGGGTGGAGCCCTGGGTAACATCGCGCAGAACCCGGGGCAGCAGCTGGATACGATCCAGCGCCGTGCGGTTGCGCTGCAGCGTCAGCTCATCGGCGCCGCCGCCGGCAATGTATTCGAACAGGCTGTGGGGCAGCAGCTGGCGGGCATGGCGTTCGTAGTCGGACAGGCTGACAAGGTCGGCGGGAATGGCGTTAAGCGGGGCGGTCATGCTGGCTTCCGTGTGGGCGGCAATGGTAGGTCGGGGGGCTCAGGTCTCGGCCCAGTGGCGAACAAGGTTGTGGCCGGTTTCGCTGCAGCCCGCCGAGGCGCAGGAGGCCCTCGGGTCCAGGCTGGCTGGCAGGGTCGTCGGCGGGGATCTGGCTCAGGGGTGCGGTCATGCTGGGGTTCCGTGTGGCGCGGTAACGGCAGGTCGGGGGGCTCAGGTCTCGGCCCAGTGGCGAACAAGGTTGTGGCCGGTTTCGCTGCAGCCCGCCGAGGCGCATGAGGCCCTCGGGTCCAGGCTGGCTGGCAGGGTCGTCGGCGGGGATCTGGCTCAGGGGTTCATGCATGCGGTTTTCCGTGCTTTGCTCAATATGGGGACAAGGCTCAGGTCTCGGCCCAGTGGCGGATCAGATTGTGGTACAGGCCGCTCAGGCGCAACACCTCTTCATGGGTCTGGCCAAGCTCTGCGCTGAGCGACTGTACGCTCTGGTCCAGATCGAACAGCATTTCGCGCTGATGGTTCTCGCGCACCATGCTTTGCACCCAGAATACGGCACAGGTGCGACAGCCCCGGGTCACGGCGCTGACGCGGTGCTGGCTGCTGGCGGGGTAGAGAATCAGGTCACCGGCTGCCAGCTTGATGCTCTGGGCGCCAAAGCTGGATTCGATCTCCAGTTCGCCGCCGTCATAGTCGTCGGGCTCGCTCAGGAACAGGGTGGCCGACAGGTCGGTGCGCACCGGTATCGCGGCCTGGCCTGGCCGGTCTGGCGGGCTAAAGCGCAGGGCATTGTCCACATGCAGACCATAGCTTTCGCCGGCTTCGTAGCGGTTGAACAACGGCGGCATGATGCGCAGCGGCAATGCCGCCGAGATAAAGGTCGGGTGGCGTGACAGGGCGGCCAGAATAACCTCGCCCAGTTGCAGCGCCAGCGGGTTGTCGGCTGCCAGTTGCCGGTTCTGCTTGACGGCAAGGGCCTGGGCGCCGGCGCTGCTGCGGCCATCGACCCAATCGGTACGATCAAGCAGGGCGCGCATCTGGCCCAGCTGAGTGCTGTCGAGCAGCGAGCGTATGGGGGTAATCAAGCGGCCTCCGGGGGATAAGGTAAAAGGTGTAAGGCATAAGGTAAAAGGTGCAGGGGAAAAGGCGCAAGGCAAGGTTAACGGTGAAAAGGGCCAGATAAAAGGCAAAAGGCCCGGCCGTCATTCGCGAGCGAACGACGGCCGGGCGGGGAAACACGACTGTGCCTTAGAACTTGTAGTTCAGGCTCAGGTTGGCGGAACGGCCATCGCCGATATAGACGATGCTGCCGCCGCGATAGACCGCAGTGTAGTAGTCTTCGTCCAGCAGGTTCTGGATGTTGGCGCGTACGCTCAGCTGCGGGCTGAATTCGTAGCTGGCGAAGGCATCGAATACCCAGTAATCCGGCAGTTCAATGCTGGTGTTGGCTGCCGCATCGGGCTGGCCACCAAAGATTTCGCTGGAGTAGGTGGCGGTGCCGCCGAAGGCAAACTCAGAAGTGGCCTGGTAGCGCAGCTGCAGGTTGGCGCTGGTTTCGGCAAAGTTGGCCTTGGGCTTGCCGATATTGTCGGCGTTGTAGGACTCCAGGGTCTCGGAGTCCATCAGGGCGATGCCGAACTGGCCGCTGAGTTTGGGGGTCATGTTGCCGGACAACCCCAGCTCGATACCCTCGACCCGGTTCTTGCCGGTGTTGAGGTTGCCACCGCTGGAGTAGGAGTCGCCGTTGTCCTCGATAACATCATCCTTGGTGGTCTGGAACAGGGCAGCGGTGAGCAGCAGCTTCTCGTCCATCAGGTTCCACTTGGTGCCCAGTTCCAGGTTAACGGACTGCTCGGGCTCGGCGGCGCTGAAGTTGCCGTCGGCATCGGTACAGAGGCCACCGTAACCACAGCTGGTACCGGCGTCGGACTCACCGCCGTTGATGTTGGACGACGTGCTCCAGCTGGCGTAGACGTTACCCTGCTGCCAGGGCGAGTAGACCGCGCCCAGGTGGCCGTTTACAAAGCCATCGCTGTACTGGTAGGTGGTTTCGGGCGTGACGGAACCGTCACGGTTGGTTTTTTCCGCCGCCCAGAGGTCATAGTCGAAACGGTCGTAGCGCAGTCCACCGAAGACTTCCCAGTCATCGTTCAGGGTCACGGTATCCATCACGTAGGCCGAAATCGTGGTCAGGTTCAGGTCCGTGGCGGCGCTGTTGCGGCTGGTGGAGCCTACCCAGCTGCTGTTGTCCGGGTTATACGGATCGATCGAGACGCTGTCGGTGGTCACGCTGTAGTTGCCGCCCTGGGTATCTTCGCTGGCGTACTCGATGCCGGTGATCAGGGTGTGGCGCATGCCGCCCAGGCGGGTATCCAGGATCAGGTTGGTCTGGTTGCCAAGGTAGTCGTTTTCCTGCCAGCCGGTGAAATTGCGCAGGGTCCCACTGCGGGTGCTGTAGGTGGATATGATGTAGTCGTTGCTGGTGGAGCCCAGGCGCGTCTTGTTCTCAAGGCGCAATTCATTGCTGAGCTGGTAGTCGAGCGTCAGCGTGGCGATATCGGCGGCGGTTTCCTGGAAGTCGAGCCCGTCCTGGCCGACGTACTGTACCCGCTTGTCGGGCTTGCCGTCGGTGAGGAAGGTACCGCCATCGGTCTTGTCATCGCCGCGGAAGTAATAGTAATCGGCGGAAATTTCCAGGTCATCGGTGGCCTGGAATACACCGGAGATCAGCGCGCCCTGGCGTTGCTCGTCGGCTGGTGCCCGGTCGGGAATATCGGCGTCGGTGTAGAGGGCGTTAAAGCGAATAGCAAGGTCGTCACTGACCACCTTGTTGCTGTCCAGGCTGTAGCGCTGGTAGCTATCAGTGCCAATTCCCGCCTGTACACTGCTGAAGTCATCATCCAGCGAAGCCTTCTTGGTGACACTGTTGACCGCGCCGCCGGTAGAGCCACGGCCGGCGAAGGTGGAGCTGGGGCCCTTGGCAATTTCGACCTGTTCCAGCGCGAAGGTTTCGCGGGTGATGAGGCCGGGATCACGCAGACCGTCGGTATAGACATCGTTGCGGGCTTCGTAGCCGCGGATGATATAGCGATCGCCAAAGGAGTTGCCGCCCTCGCCGGTACCCAGCGTGATGCCGGGCTGGGCGCTGAGGATGTCCTTGAGCTCGGTCTTGCCGGATTCCTCGATCAGGGACTTGGTCAGCACCGTCATGGTCTGGGGCGTGTCGGCGATGTCCCGTACACGGCGGCTGTCGGCGCTGCGTTTGGCCTTGTAGGGCGCATCGGGCTCGGCGTAGGGGTTGGCATCGGCGGCAATGCGACCGTCCTCGATCACCAGGGTATCCAGCGAGACTTCCTCGGCCTGTACGCTGCCGATCATGGCGCTGGAAATCGCCAGGGTCAGGCTGCCGGCCAGGGCGCTGCGGCTGAACTCCCGCTCCCGGCGCAGACTGATTGGAGTCCGGTTTGTGCTGGGCTGGATTGTGCTGTCTGACATTTTTTCTGACACTGTACTTTCCTTGATTTAGGCACAGGAATGCCCGGCCACCGCGGTGCGGGCAGCCATGCCTGGGCTTGTGTTTTTGACTGAAGTATCAGTCGCCTTTACAGCGAATTCAGAGGCGAGGTGGCTTTTCAGTTAATGGAAAAGGCCACCGGTATATTGATCGTGAGCGTTTCCATCGTCATATCCGCCGGGAATGCCGGCAGCGGTGTTGCGCTTTTCAGCATATTGATAACGGCGCGGTCCAGGGTTTTATGGCCGGAGCTTTCTGTCAGCCTGTATTCAATAACGCTGCCCTGGCGATCGAGAATAAAAAATAGCCGGGCGATACCTTCCTCACCTTTTCTGCGAGCCCGAATGGGGTAGCGCTTGTGTTGTGCCAGGCGCGCCGCGATCAGTGCATAGTAGGACTGCTCGGCCCCCGGATTACCGCCGGAGCTCAGCGCATTCTGGCTGCCGGTGGTCATGCGTCGACTCTCGCTGCTGTCACTCCCCGTATCACTGCGCGTCTGTGCGGGTGCCGGGGCCGCCACTGGCTCTGTGGTGGCGGGCTTTGCGGCCACCGGCCTGGGTTTTGGCTGCGGTTTGGGCTTGGGTTTGACGGTCAGTTCCGGCGTCTGTTTCGCAGTAACAGGCTCAGGCATGGCCTCCGGCTCAGGCTCTGGAGTCGGAGGGGCGGCGGGCGTTTCAATCTCCGGCTGCGGCACCTCGACGGGTGTTTCAGGCGCGGGTTCAGGCTCGGCCGCCTGCTGGTTCTGCGTCTGGGCCCCCAGGTCGCCGAGCATGCCAAGATCGATCTCGATACCCTGCTCGCCGGGTGCGCGGGCGCCTTCGGCGGGTTCACGGGCAAGCACCAGGCCCAGGGCTACCAGGTGCACGCCAAGGGCAATCCCCAGAGCAATCATCCAGTGGTGCGGGCGGATCATGCCGGGCGCTCCGCCACGCGGGTGGCCAGGGAGACCTTCAGCATGCCGGCGGCCTTTATCTGCGACAGGGTTTGCAGCAGTATGTCCACCGGAGTGGTCGCATCCACCTTGAGTAATACCGACAGTGCCTGCGGGTCCTGGCTATTATCCAGCGCGCTGGCAATACTGGTTTTTAATTGCTCGGATTCCAGTTCCATATCATCCATATATAGATCTCCGGCCGAAGACAGCAGGATTATAATCGGCGCCTGCTCCAGGGATTTTAATTCGCTCTGTGATGCCGGCGGATTAATGGCAATGGTATCGGAGCGGCTGATGGTTCCGGCTACCATAAAAAAGATCAGCATAAGAAACACAACGTTAATCAGCGGAATCAGGTTGTCATCCCGGCCGGTGCTACGCGGCGCGGTTTTTATGTCGAATTTCATGGTGTCTGTGCCAGTGATAGCTGTCGTGCGCCAGCGGTCTTGAGAGCGTCCAGCAGGCTGACCATGGCCTGGGTGGCGATGCCGCTGTCGGCACTGATCACAAAGAGATCCTGCTCCTGCCCGCGGATATGTTGCGCCAGCGCCACGCTGTCCTGTACATCAAACTCGACGCCGTCCAGGCGAAAGTGTCCGCCGTCGGACAGCAGCCGCACCGGGTGCTGTGCCGGTGGCGTTGCGGCACCGGTACCGGGCACCGCCAGGTCGAGCTGACGCCACTGGGTGAAGGTGGACGACAGCATGAAAAACAGCAGCAGTATAAAGACGACATCAATCAGCGGCGTCAAGCTGATGGCACGCCGGCGCGCAGGCGCGGCCAGTTCAAGCCGCATGGCGCAGGTTCTCGGTGTTTTCCTGAGCGGTCTTGAGGGGCGGTGCACTGGTAAAAACCCGGGTGACGGTATCACTCATCAAGGCAGCAACCCGCTCGGTTTTGCGCTCCAGCCAGCTGTGGGCCAGGGTCACCGGAATCGCCACGGCGATACCGACGGCGGTGGTGAGCAGAGCCTGCCAGATCCCCCCGGACAGCACGGACGGATCAACCTGGTTACCGGCGGCTTCCATCTGCTGGAAAGCGCCAATCATGCCCAGCACTGTGCCCAGCAGCCCCAGCAGCGGGCTCAGCATGGCAATGACTTCAAGGGGGCGTAAAAAGGCGCGCAGCTGATTCAGGCGCAAGGTGGCGACACGTTCCAGTTCGTCCCGCAGGCGGGGGCTGTCGCCGCCGTTTTGCAGCCCGGTCATCGCCAGGGATACCACCTCATTGATCGGCCCCTGACCCTTGATCGTCTCCAGGGCTTCGTCGCACCTTGAGGCACGCCAGAGCTTGAGGCTGTGTTCTAGGCGCGGGCTGGATTCGGGTCGCAGCAGTGTGAACTGCCAGATCTTGAGCAACAGGATGCTCAGGGCGATGACGGAAAAGCCCAGCAGAATCCAGACAACGGGGCCGCCGACGCTGAGAAACTGCTGCAGCTGATCCAGCAGTGTCAGGGGCTCCACGCCATTGAGGCTGTCGGGTACAGGCAGGCCGGTAACCGCATCTGCAGCCGGCTGCTCGGTAGGTGCCAGTCCGGTGGTCGCGGTGTCAGCCGTTTCGCTTGCCGGGCTGTTGGGCAGGCTGGCACTCGTATCCGTGGGCGCATGGGGGGTGGGGGCACCCTGGATGTTTGCTTCCTGCGCAACGGGCGTTGCTGTCTCCATTGAGGGTTCCACGTTAAGCTCCGGCTGACTGGTTTGGAATCAAGTTGCCAATGATAATCGTTATTATTTAGATTTCAATAGAGTGGCGTGACTTTTCCGGTCATGACGCTGCCATTGCAGCCGTGGCCGGGATGCTGTTGCTATGCCAGCGTCATGGCCGTTCGCGCATTGCAGGCCTGGCTTGCATACGCGTTGTCTGGCATTTTTAGGGGCGGCAACGCAGTCGGGCAAATAGATCCTAAACAGTCTCCAAGACCGCGAGCTCCGGCGCGGGTCTGTTGAGCCGGGTATATGCCTCGAGTGGCTGAGGTAGCAGTGGGCGCCGCGCCTTGGTTGACGCCGGGGGGGGAATGCAATAGGATTCCCCGCGCTGGAAGGGCACTAGCCCGGTTGAAGGCTACGGGAGGCTTGGTGTCCCGTCATTCAGCGGTGTGAAACCGCAGCTTTCCAGTTGTGGGCGCAGGCATGTCTCGAACAGGTCAGCGTCGCAGTTCAAGGCCCAGTAGCTCAGCTGGATAGAGCGGCCCCCTCCTAAGGGGCAGGTCAGAGGTTCGAATCCTCTCTGGGTCACCATTGCTTGCCACTTATCCCACCGCAACACGCCTGCACAAATCTGTCTGACGCTGCCTGTCCAGCCCTGTGCATCACACCAGGGTGTCCAGATACTCGTTGATCGCCGACATTTCCCGCTTGAAGCGAGGCAGCAGCTCCGCCAGGGTGGCCGCATCGTCCTGCTGTTCTATCTGCATGCAAAGATCGCCGAGCTGAACGGCACCCACCGCGTAGGCTGCTGATTTAAGCTTGTGTGTGGCGGCGCGCACCTGCTCGTATTGCTGGTTCTCGGCGTTGAGCAGCAGGTCATCAGCGGTTTCGGCGGCGCTGAGCCTGAAGTCCCGCAGGAAATCATGGATAACCTCCGTATCGCTGCCAACGAGGCTGGCGAGGATGGCAATGTCGATCGGGCCTGCCTGGCTATCGCCCGGGGGCACGGGCGCCTGCACCACATCCTCCGTGCCCTGTAGCGGAGGCGGAGTCAACGGCATCCATTTGCCCAGCGTGGTTTTCAGCTCTTCCAGCCGGGCCGGCTTGCTCAGGTAATCGTCCATTCCGGCGGCCAGGCAGCGCCCGGCCTCATCCCGCTGGACGTTGGCCGTCAGGGCGATGATGGGGATGTGCTCGTGCGGATTTTCCAGTGAGCGAATGCTGCGGCTTAGCTGATATCCATCCATTTTCGGCATATGGATATCAGTAAGAATCAGGGCATAGTCTCCCTGTTCCCAGCATTTAAGCGCCTGTTGGCCGTCAGCGGCAATGTCAGCGACGAACCCCAGCAGACTGAGCTGGCGCTGAATCACCTTTTGGTTGGTTTCGTTGTCTTCGGCCACCAGAATCAGGTTGCGCTGTTGCAGTGCCCGGGTGCGGGAGACCGGCTGCAGATCGCTTTTCTTGACGATGGGTGCCTCTTGCCTGGTGGGTGGCCGCCAGCCAGCAGCCATCATGACCGTTTCGTAAAAGGTGCGTCGAGCCAGGCTGTTGCCGTCTATTTTTACGAGATTCTCGGCGATCAGGCGGGGCGCGCGGCGTTGTCCCTGCTCGATCAGGACGAAGCGGATGTCAGCCTGCGACTGGGTGCTCGCAACGGCTTCCAGTTCGTCCCCGCGCAGATCGCTGCACGTTCTGTCAAGGATCCAGACCCATAGCCCTTGCATCGGTGTGATGCTTTGGCGCTGACGGAGAGCCTCTATATCTCTGGCGCGCTCGACGGTGGCGTCGGCATGCTCAAGGTAGGTGGCCAGGTCCTGCAGCAGCCCCGCCTGATGGCCTATGACCAGGCAGTGAAGTCCGCGCAGCAAGGGCGGTGTCTCCGTACAGGAGGGCGTTGTTGCCAGCGGGACAAGCGGCAGCCGCACCCTGAAGGTGGATCCATTGTTCGGGGCGCTGCGAACCGAGATGGTCCCCTCCATCAGGGTGACCAGGTCTTTGGCGATGGTCAGTCCCAGACCGGTGCCGCCAAAGCGTCGGGTGGTGGATGCATCAGCCTGGGTAAAGGGCCTGAAGAGCTGCGCCTGGGTACGGGAGTCCATGCCGATGCCATTGTCGGTAACGCAGAACTCGAGCAGAGGATCGTCCGGGTCTGTGTCAATAAGATCCACACGCACCGCAACACGGCCCTGGTTGTCCCCGGTGGAGGAAAACTTGATGGCATTGTTGACCAGGTTGATCAGTACCTGGCGTAACCGCAGGGCATCTCCCAACACCCGGGCAGGAATCCTGGGATCAACGAATAGCGTGAGCTGCACCCCTTTTCGCTGCGCCAGGCGGCGCAGCAGCTGGCATACCTTTTCCACCAGTTCTTCGATGGACATGGGCTCGCGTTCCAGCGTCAATTGCCCGGCCTCAATTTTCGAAAAGTCGAGAATATCGTCAATAATGGCCAGCAAGGATAGCGCTGAATCGTGAATGAGATCGACAATCTCTACCTGATGACTCAGCAGGCTGCTTTGTTCAAGCACATCCAGCATGCCGATCACGCCGTTCATGGGGGTGCGGATTTCGTGGCTCATGGTGGCGAGAAAGGCCGACTTGGCCTCGTTGGCGCTGTCTGCTTCAGACTTCGCCAGGGTGAGCCGCCTGTTGGTTTCGGTCAGTTCCTGGGTGCGCTCCTTGATGCGTTCAGCCAGCATGCGGCGTTCCATGTCTATCTCGAAGTTGGCTGCCTGCAATTGCTCTGATGTCCGTTGCAGTTCCTCCATGGTCTGCTGAAAATCCGTGATATCGCGCATGATCAACACGGCGCCGAGTGTTTGACCCGCGGCGTCGATCAGCGGCGCAGCGCTGGCCAGGAGGTTGCGGGGCGGCATGTCGCGATACAGCAAGATGACATTCTGGTCTCGCACTTGCTCGCCTGCCAGTGCGCGCCTCATTGGGCGTTCTGACTGGGTGAGCGGTGTTTTTCCGTCGGCGTGCAGGAGTCGGTATGTTTTACCGAATTGTGCGAAATCAGAGCTGTTTTCATCCTTGCCACGCCAGCTCCTGGACGCCCGGTTCATCATGTTTATATTGCCTTCGACGTCACAGGTCACCACCCCTTCACCGAGGTTGTCCAGCAGCAGCTGATTCCAGTACTGCTGTTGCCTGAGCGCCGTGGTTCTGAGTTCAACGCGCTGTTCCAGTTCTGCATTGAGGCTGTGCAGCTGCTGTGTCTTTTGCCGCAGCCGGGCTTCGGTTTGCTTGAGTTCGGTTATGTCCTGATTGACGCCCCGGATGCCGACAATCTTTCCGTTGGCATCGCTGGCATAGCCCGATCTCACTATCAGGTGGCGAACGGCGCCATCACGCCGCAGGATGCGGTGCTCGAGTTGAATGACTGTGCCCGGGACCGGGGGTCGGGACTGGTGCTGATTCATTTCCCGCTTGACGCGTTCAATATCGTCGGGGTGGCAGAACTCACGCAGGTACTGATCCTGGCTCAGGGTATAGCCGCCTTCGCGTTCTGCCGTTGTACCCAGGAGTCTGTAGAAGCGTTCGTTAAAGGTGTAGCTGTTGCTGTCGATACTGAATTCCCAGTCAGCCATGTGGGAAATGTCCAGCGCGTTCTCGAGCAGTTGCCGGGTTGTACTGAGGGAAATTTCGGTGCTTTTGCGCACGCCAAGTTCTGTTTCCAGCTCCCGCGTACGGTCACGCACGGTATTGCTGGTGGTTAGGTTGCGCCCTGCGGAACTGAGCGTAGCTCCGGCCACCATCAGCGCGGCGAAGACCTGAAACAGCAGGTAAAAGCGCACTGCAGGACTCCTGCCCGGCTGCCAGTGGCTGGCGACCGGCTGCAGCTCCACACGCCAGCTGCGCCCGGAAAATTCGGTTGTTTGCTGCCACTTGGCGGCGGTGCCGGACAGCAGGGTATCATCAAGGACGAAGGGGGCGTCGGGGTGGGTAACGTCTGTCAGGCGCAGCAGCACGCCCTCGGCCCGCAGGGTGTCACGCGCAGGCCCCAGCAGCATTTCCAGGGAAACGACGCCCAGCACAAAGCCGCGCAGGGCGGTGCGCCGTGCCTGCACCGATGCCGAGGCTGGCCTGAAGCCAGGCTCGTATACGGGCACGAATATCAGGGTCCCGGGGATGTCCAGCGCCAGCAGGCTGGTTGGCTCCGAGGCCACTGTCTTGCCGCTATCCCGGGCCTGCTCCAGCGTCGTCCGCCGAATGGCGTTCGACCCCGGGTCATAGCCTGGGAAACGGCTGTCGCCCTGCATGGATACAACAGACTGGATCGGGTAATAGACGGGCCGCTCGGCCGCTGCAACCCAACCCTGACCGGGGCTGTGCTCGGTAATCTGAAGCTGCTGTGCAGCCTCAAAGCTCGGGCGCTTAGCCTGTGTGACAACGGGTACCCATGCGATTGCAACAAAGTCGTGCTTGCTCATCGCCAGCGCGGCAAGGGCATTGAACTGGCCGGGTTGAATCGCTTTTTCTGCGGAGTAAAAGTACGCGATGTCTTCCAGCAGCTGGGGCAACGCCGCAACGGATTCAAGCTGCTGCTCGTAGGCCAGGTTCAGTTTTTGCGCCGTTTCTGTCCAGGACTCGCTTTCCGCGAGCTTGAGCAGTGAGAGTAACCCGGTTGCCAGCACCGCCGCGGTCATCAGCAGGGGTACAAGAACCTGGATGCGCAGTGATGCCCAGTGCGACGCCTTGCTGCGGAACAGGCAGAGAAACAGTGGATAGAACAGCAGCACGCCGAGGGTGTCTCCGGCCCACCAGATCAGCCACTGGCCCATTGCCTGGTCTTGGGCCAGTGCGCCCGTGAGATAGCGTGTTGCGACCCCCAGAGTTGCGGCGAAGACGCAGACCAGCGGGCCGTTGACCAGCAGAAAAGCCCAGAGCCGGCGATCACCGCTATCGGGCATGCTTGTGTCAAACAGCCGCCTTGATAGCCAGGCACCCAGCAGGGCCTGCAGCGTCGGGCCTGATGCGATGATGATGCCAGGCGGTGAGATCGACGAGCCTTGTACCAGGGCGACCAGGACAGTGCCCAGCCAAATGGCGGGCCAGTAGCGCAATCCGCGCATCAGCAGAATCGCCAGTGCCATGCCGGCCGCGGGCCAGAGGGGGGATACAAAACCCGGGGGCAGGATCAGCAGCCGTCCCAGCAAGACGACAGCCATGTAGGCAAGGGTCAGCTGCGTCACGTTCAGGCAGTAGCGAACGGGTGTCAGGTGGGTGTTGTCAGCCTTGCATTCCAGCGCTGTGTGTTGTGCTTCCTGCTGAGTCATGGATACATAGAGTCGAGGGGGAGTGAATTGAGTCGCGTGTTCTGCTGATATTCTGGGACAGTATCAGAGAATCCGGAAATATTCTGTACGAATACCTGAGTTGTCTTGTTCGAAAACAGTATTTGCAGGACATGTCTGCAAAGGTCAACAGCCCCTGGCGTTCTCTGCGCCGGTTACTGGCATTGTGTCCGAAAGTATGCAGGCCTGGGGGCTCGCTGCCGGGCCGGGGACTATAGGGTCGTCCCGAGCGTCCCTGGTGTTGATCTGTATCAACCCGCCGGGCTTTTCAGGGGTGACTCCCGAGTTGCGTATTGGCTCCTTAGAGGGAAAGGCGCAGAATGGGCGGTTGTCCAAAGCCGGCTTTGACTGCCCCAGGCCTGGCAAGAGCCCATTGCCGGTTGAAGGGCGTGAATCTGGGGTCTAACCTGTTGCAGCATGCAAACGGAGTTGCAGTGATAATTACGCAAAATGAGGCTGAAAAGGCTTTCGTGCCTGAACCCGCTCCTTCCACGCCGGATCGAACCGCGGCTGTGAAAAAAGCCCTGTTGTTGCTGCTCAGTTATTTTTTGCTGGCAGGGCTCGGCATGGCGCTGGGGACTGCGCCGGTCTACGCCGCTCCCGTCTGGCCGGCGGCCGGGGTTGCCCTCTTTGGCCTGTTGCTCTGGGGGGCGCGCTACTGGCCCGCAGTCTTCATCGCCGCCTGGGGTTCCGATCTGGCCCACAAGCTGTTTGTCACCGGCACCGATGTTTCGCCAGACACGGTACTGATGACGGCTATCACGGCCATCGGTTCAACACTGCAGGCCCTGCTTGGCGCCAAATGGCTGCAGCCACTGTCAAGCGGCTACGCAGCGGTGGAAGATGAGAGCAAGGTGTTTTACCGGCTGATGCTGGCAGGCCCCGTCGCCTGCCTGGTCGCGGCCAGCCTGGGTAATCTGGCCATGTACCAGTTGCAAGCCGTACCCCTGCATTTGCTGGGGGCCAGCTGGCTGACCTGGTGGGCCGCCGACAGCATCGGTGTACTCCTGATGGTGCCCCTGTTGCTGCTATTCATGCCGTTGGCCGGCAAAGCCCACCGGCCTCATATTGGCCTGTTGCTGGTCTTGCCGCTGATTGTCGCAGTGCTGCTGGGGGCAGGGCTGTTGCTCGTCGAGCGTGCGGAAAAAAGTGACCATGCAAAAAGTGTCAGCCTTGCCAGTGAACACTTGCATGAAGTTGCTGAATACCACCTGTTGCTCACGGACAAGACTGTCAGGGTCGCGGAAGATTATATGATCAGCGACCTTGAAATAATGACGCAGAAAAAGTTCTCGGATTTCTTTGGGAAATCTGTTGACGGCGCTTTGCTTAAGAAACTGGTCTGGATTCCGCGCGTGCTGCAGACCGATCGTGAAACTTTCGAAGCGGACGCCCGGGAGCGGGGCTGGGGCGATTACCGTATCTATGAATTCGACGGGCAGGGCCGCGCCATTAGGGCTGCAGAAAAAGAAGCCTATTACCCTGTGCTGTTTGTCAGAGCGGCGGGGCAGGCCGGTGACCTGCCGGCCCAGGCCGCGGGGTTTGACAATGCCTCGGATGCCGACACCCTGGCCAGGATGACGTCTGCAATTGCATCCGGTCGATCTTTTTTAATTGAGCGTCACGCCACTTTTAGCAACGAAATTACCCGCACGGACGATTTCAGGCTTTATCTGCCGGTCTACAAGGCGGGGTTTGATGTGCAGGCCGCTTCGCTGCAGGAGCGCAGTCATGCCTTTGAGGGTTTTGTTGGCGCGGTACTGTATTTTTCTGATCTTGCCCGGTTGCTGACCCAAAGCTCGTTGCAGGATGATGTTGATCTTCGGATGCAGCTGGTGTCTGCGGACGAAAGTACATCCCATGTTCTGCTGGACAGCCGCTCGGACCTCAGCGAAAAAACCGCGCCGCTGTGGCGAAATCACCCTGAGGTGATTGGTGACCATACGATCCTTATGGAAACCTGGGCCGCCCCGGCCTGGCAGCCCGGGCAATCCGCCTTCATGAAAGTCGTCCTTGGCTTTGCCGTTTTGCTGATGTTGTTTATCGCGTCTTTCTCCATTGTCGCCGCAGGCCAGGCGGCCAGAAATGAATTCAGAATAACCCGGCGTACAGCGTCCCTGAAGCGCGCCCGCAAGGATCTTGAAAGTGTATTGAACAGCGTGGCCACTATTATTATAAAGCTGAGAGCTGATGGCTCTGTTGCTCATGTTAACCGGGCTGCAAAGAATGTTTTTGGTATCAGTGAAAAAGACTTTGCGGACAAGGTGCTTTTATCCCAGGCCTGGGCGGAGACTATATCGCCGGATTATGCCGATTTAATGGCGGCGGTTAGTACTGCCCTCGCGGGGGAGTCTGTACACCAGGATATCCGGTTAAAGTGTGCAGACGGCAGCCTGATTATTGCCGACCTGGTCCTGTCGCCAATATTCGATTCAGCGGGCGCGGTCGACAGCGTCATTCTGGCGGCGACGGATATTACCGCGCGTACAAGCGCGGAGGACAGGCTGCAGCAGAACGAGGCGCTGCTTAAGCGCGTTATCGAAGGTAGCAGGATGGGCTACTGGGACTGGGATGTCACCAGCAACCAGGTGCACCTGGGCGGCGCCTGGGCGGACCTGTTGGGGTACGCAGCAAAGGATGCGCAAGCGAGCGCGACGGACTGGGAGAAACTGCTGCACCCGGCGGACAGGGTCCGGCTCATGGGTGAGTTGCAGGCCAGCCTGACAGCGTGCAATGGAGCCTTAACCTGTGAAGTCAGGGCGAAAAGCAAAACCGGGGACTGGTACTGGTTGCTGGTACGCGGCAATGTGATTTCCAGTGACGGCGCTGGCCGGGCGCTGAAAGTGTCCGGGACGGTTTCGGATATAAACAGCCGCAAGAGGATCGCCATCGATCTGGAGAAAAGCCAGCATCGCCTTAAAATGCTGAACCAGTCGCTGGAGGCACAGGTTGCACAGCGTACCGCCGAGTTAAAGGCGTTAAATGACGAACTGGAAGACAGGGTGCGGCAACGCACGCAGCAGCTGGAAACGGCGCAGTATGAAGCAGAGGTCGCGAACAGGGCAAAATCCAATTTTCTGGCCAGCATGAGTCACGAAATCCGGACTCCCCTGAATGGGGTTATCGGCATGCTGGATGTACTGATGTACAGCGACCTCCCTGACAGCCAGGTCGAGATGCTGGATCTGATCCGGCGGTCGGCATTCTCTCTGGTGGATATCATCGATGACATCCTGGACTTCTCCAAGATCGAGGCGGGAAAGCTGGAGCTGGAGCAGGAACCGGTTTGCGTCACCAGCATCGTTGAGCAGGCCTGCGAGCTGCTGGACCAGGTGAGTCTCGCCAAAGGTGTGGAGGTGACCCTGTTTACCAGCCCCTGGCTACCGGCCTGCTGCTTCGGTGATGAGGTTCGTCTGCGCCAGATACTGGTCAACCTGCTCAGCAATGCGATCAAGTTCTCCAGCGGCCAGCATCCAGGCCGGGTTGCGGTGAGTGCCACCCTGGTGGAGTCCCGGTCAGCGTCCGTACGTATCCAGCTCGAGGTGTCTGACAATGGCATCGGCATTGACCCGTCGGCGCAGCTGAAGCTGTTTTCCTCCTTCGACCAGGCTGATGTTTCCACCACCCGTCGATATGGTGGTACCGGCCTGGGGCTCAACATCGTCGACAGCCTCGTTGGCCTGATGGGCGGGGATATCAGCGTAGAGAGCGAAGCGGGCAAGGGGGCGACGTTCACAGTTCAGATTCCATTCCAAATCGCCCCTGAGTCTGCGCACGACATGCCGGTTGCACCGTCGGGGCCGTCGCTCGAGGGGCTGCAGTGTCTTCTGATTGGATCCCCTGCAGGTGTCCTGAAGGGCCTGGGCGCCTACCTGGAGTTCGCCGGGGCCGTTGTGGCCCGGGCGCCAGAGATCAGTGACGCGGCCGCCCGGTCCGCCGGGTTCTCGCCCGAGACGGTCTCCCTGTGGATCTATGATGCCGGCGGTCAGAGTGCGCCGATCGACGCGCTCAGAAGCGCGGCGGGCAGCGCTGGCCGGGTGCGTTTCCTCTCGCTGGAACGCGGTGCCCGCAGAATAGCGCGTTCCAGGGCTGCGGATCATTTGGTGCTTGATGCCAACCTGCTGAAACAGAGTACTTTCCTGGCGGCCGTTGCCTGCGCTGCGGGCATCCTGGATGCGCCTGCGCTACCGGTACCCGGGTTGCGAAGCGGGCGCAAACCGGGTCCTGTAACCCCGCTGCAGCATCCCGATGAGCGGATACTGGTGGCCGAGGACAACGAGGTGAACCAGAAAGTGCTCCAGCGTCAACTGGCGCTACTGGGGTATCAGGCTGACTTTGCCTGGGATGGCAGGGAGGCGCTGGAGCGCTGGCGCGACAACGGTCGCTATTCCCTGATCCTGACAGATATTCATATGCCCGAAATGGACGGGTATGACCTGACCAGAAATATCCGGGCGCTGGAGACTGCGCCAGGGTCAGTGCCGATTATTGCCCTGACGGCGAATGCGCTCAAGGGCGAGGCCGAGCGCTGCCTGGCCACGGGGATGAATGCCTACCTGAGCAAACCGGTCGCCCTGGCAGAGTTGAAAACCGCACTGGAGCACTGGTCCGGTCATGTGGAAAAAGCCACCCTGCCCCCCCAGGGCGAGCGCCTGAATGCCGCGCGGGCACAGACTGCGCTGGACTTGCAGGTATTGCGGGAACTGGTTGGCGATGACGAAGCCTTTGCCCAGGAACTGCTGCAAGAATTCAGGGCCCTGCTCGATACCCATCTTGTCAGCATGCGGGGTGACTGGGGGGCCGGGGAGCTGGACGCTGTGGCCGCGGCGGCGCATAAACTGAAATCCTCCTCCCGTGCCATGGGTGCGCTGGCACTGTGCGGCATTCTGGAGCAGTTCGAGAGCGCGGTCGCACTCAAGGACAGGGCTGCCCTGAAGGGGCTGATGAGCGCGTTCGAAACCGAGGTGTCCAGCGTTATTGCCTGTGTTGAGCAGGTGTCGGGTGTGACCGGCTAGTGCCTGCTGCAGAGCGGGGAAGGTCGGGGCTGGCGGTGGCCTTGCGCTTACAGCCTTGCAACACCTTCAGGGGGCAGGTCAGCGGGGCTGTTGTTTTGGCGGCTAAAGCTCTTGGCTTTCCCTTGGCGCTTTTGCTACATTGGCTGCGTTTTCACGCATTTACATGCATTTTTTGGTTTTTTGTATCTTTCCTGGTCGATAAATCCATTAAATAGCAGTAATTTAGAGTTGATCTGAGCCGCGCCTCGCGTGCGAGTACATCCTGTAGCGTATCAGGTTTTATCTGGCTCATTTCAGGCCAATCCCGTCACTAGTAGGCAACGAAGCCGCTGTAGTGGTGCACCCTTAATTAAATGAAGTGCAGCGCTTTGCTGCTACTATTGCTGATAGCCGGGCAGGTGTTTTGGGGGCGCTTGAACTGGCCAATAGGGTCATCCTGAAACCGAAACTATTTTTAGCTGGTTGAATGGAAGGATGTGCAATATAGCGATGTTAATAATTGATAGTTTGGTCAGCTTATTATGGGACGACAGAGAGATAGCAGGGAACGCAAATGAACATACTGATTATCGATGATGATTTTTTTGTCCTCAAACTGCTTGGGCGTCAGCTGGCAAACCTGGGATATCCCCAAGTCACGGTCTGCCAGCAGGCCGTCGATGCGATGGGGATCATCGAGAACGCCAGCACGCCCTTCGATCTGCTGTTCTGCGATATCCAGATGCCGGAGCTGGACGGAGTTGAGCTGCTACGCCAGATTGCACAACACGGTTTCCGGGGTGGGCTGGTGCTCATGAGCGGTGAAGATGAGCGTATCCTGCATGCCGTGAGCTACCTGGCCCAGGCCCACAAACTACGGGTGCTCAATGCGTTTACCAAGCCGGTCAAGCCGGAGCAGCTGCAGCGGATTCTCGAGCAGCAACTGTCCTTCGTGGTGCGCGAAACCGCCCCTGCCAAAAAGGTTTACGGCCCTGACGAGGTTCGGCACGCGATTCACAACGGCGAGCTGGTGAACTACTACCAGCCCAAGGTATCCAGCCGCACCGGTGAGGTTGTCGGAGTTGAAACCCTGGTGCGCTGGCAGCACCCGGTGGATGGTCTGGTGTTTCCCGATCAGTTTATTACCACGGCCGAGCAAAGCCGTCTTATCGATGACCTGACCCGGGTGGTGCTGATAAATGCGCTGAAGCAGTGTCGCGGCTGGCGTGATGACGGTCTTGACCTGAGTGTCGCGGTGAACATTTCCATGAACAATCTGAATTCCCTGGATTTTCCCGACTTTATTGTTGATGTGGCCAGGACGGCCGCGGTGGAATTGCCCAAGCTGGTACTGGAAATTACCGAAAGCCAGCTGATGAATAATCCCGTCACTGCGCTGGATATACTGACGCGGTTGCGCCTCAAGCATATTACGCTCTCTATCGATGACTTTGGCACGGGCCATTCATCCCTGAGGCAGCTGCGGGATATTGCCTTCAACGAGCTAAAGGTGGATGCCGGTTTTGTCCATGGCGCCTCCCAGAGCCCGTCACAGAGGGCGATCCTGCGGGCGAGCGTTGATATGGCACGGGGGCTGGGGATGCAGTCAGTCGCCGAAGGGGTTGAAAATGCCGATGACTGGAACTTCCTGCTCGACCTTGACCTGTGTGACATCATGCAGGGGTATTTCATCGCCAGACCCATGCCGGCTTCAGCCATGAAGGACTGGATGCAGGAGTGGGAAATGCGCCGGCACGACTTGATGGCAGGTATTGGCCGCAATGGCTAATACGAACATTCTGATCGCGGCGGAAGATGTCGATGATGCCGATATCGTTTACCAGCTGTTGCGCAAGGAGTTCGACCAGGTTGTCGTATCGACCGATCCGGACAAGGCCATCCCGGATTTTGAACTGCACAGCCCGGCCGTGCTGGTGCTGGCGTTCAATACGCTGGCCAAGGCGCAAACCTATTATCTGGGACTTTATCGCCTGAGTAGCCAGGCCCACGGCCACCCCCATAGAACAATAATCTTGTGCACCAAGGCCGAGCTGCAGGAAGTCTATGCTCTGTGCAAAAAAGGTCACTTTTCCAGCTATGTGCTGTTCTGGCCGCTGGGGTACGATTCAACACGCCTGGGGATGGAAGTGCACCATGCCTTGAAACAGGTGGCTGAAAGCGAGGCCGATGTGCCCTCGGCCAGCGAGTTCGCCGCCCTGGGGCGAAGAATCGCCGGCCTTGAAGCCTTGCTGGAGCTGAGCCTGGCACAGGGCAACCAGCATATGGAGCAGGGTCGCATGACCCTGGAGCAGGCGGGTGACGATATCAGCCTGGCGCTGGAGGGCTTTGCGCGGCGGTTTTCCGTGGATGAGCACCAGGCGCTGCTGCAAGCGGGCGGTCCGGTCGGCGAGTCTGTTCTCGGCGTGCTGCAGACCGAGTTTGCACGCCTGAAAACCGAGCATGTCGACAAGCACCTGCAGACGGTGAGCGCGGCCATGGCGCCTGTGAGCCTGTGGGCCGATCAGTTCAAGCAGGATCTTGCGCCCGAACTGGACTCGCTACGCGAAATGCAAACGCTGACCCAGCGTCGCCGCCCGCGGGTGCTGGTGGTTGATGACGACGAATTTCAGCACAAGCTGATAAAGCGTTTACTGGGCGATGCCGGGATCGAACTGATGTTTGCCCTGTCCAGCCAGGACGCACTGGCAAGCATGCACAGGCAGCGACCTGAACTGGTGCTGATGGATATCAACCTGCCGGACATGAACGGTATCGAGGCGACCCGGCGCCTGAAATCCATCGAGTCCTTTGTCAGTATTCCGGTGGTAATGATTACCGGGCACAGCCAGAAACATGTCGTGGTAGATAGTTTCAAGGCCGGCGCTTGCGACTTTGTCGTCAAGCCGTTTGACCGGGCCGTGTTGCTGAAAAAGATTGGTACGCTTTTGCACATGGAGTGACGCTCGAGTAGTGTAATCCAGCTCGTCCGTTTGTGTTTTTTGCGACAAGGATGAAATCCCGATGTATCTGAATCGGACACCTGCTCCTGCGAACTCTGGCATATCCTCGCGAGATATCTTCAGGCGCTTTGCGGCGGTCTTTCTGATCTGTGCTGTTCTGGTCGAGCTGACGGCAAGCCTCAACCTGGCAGCCCCTGCGGGGGGCTGGCGATCCTCGACAGGCCCGCTGAATGCGCTGTCTGAAGCTCCGATGATGCTCTATGCAGGATCCCTGTCGCCCTGGCCTGCAGCGCTGGGTGCGGACACTGGCCCCTGGCTGATGGTCTCGATGTTCATCCTGCTAGTTGCCGTTCTGGCAGCATTTTTCATGCTGCAGCGGCAGCGGGGGCGAAGCCGCGAGGACGCCCGGCGCCTGGTCAAGCTGAATGCCAGCAGGGCGGAGCTGCTTGAGGCCAATTCCCGGCTTGAAACTGCGCTCGCCCAGCGCAGCGGGCAGCTGGGTGACAGCGAACAGTTACTGCACGGAGCGCTTGATGCGCTGGCAGCGCGTATTGCCGTACTGGATGACAAGGGCATGATCCTCGTCGCCAACCGGTCCTGGGGTTCGTTTGCGCAGGGAAATGTCCAGCTGTTTGAGCAGGCCGGGGAAGGCGACAACTATCTTGAAGCCTGTGACCGGTCTGGCCCCAGGGGCATCAAAATCGCCACGCTGGTGCGCGAAGTCATGCAGGGTACGCACGCAGAGGCTGTGTTTGAGTATTCCCTGGGTGCTGCGAAGCAGCAGCGCTGGTTCCAGTGCACAATAGCGCGGTGCAATGAAGGTGCGCCTGTACGTGTTGTTATGGCGCACAGAACGATTACCTTGCGCAAAAAAGCCGAAACTGCCTTCAGGCGGCTGAGCAATGAAATGGAACAGCGCGTTCTGGCACGTACCCGGGAGCTGCAGCAGGCGCAGCAGGGTGCATTGCAGGCCAGCGAGGCAAAATCACAGTTTCTGGCAACCATGAGTCATGAAATTCGCACGCCGCTTAACGGCGTGATCGGCATGGTGGACGTGCTGGAGCAGACGGCGCTGGATGCAAAACAAAAGGACATGCTCGACCTGATTCGCATGTCGGGCTTGTCGCTGCTGGATATCATCGAGGATATTCTCGATTTTTCCAAGATCGAGGCCGGGCACCTGGAGTTGAACCCGGAGCCCTTCTCGATCGTGGCCGTGGTCGAACAATGTTGCTCAATGCTGGACAACCAGGCCAGCAACATGGGCATTGAACTCAGGCTATTTACCGACCCTGCATTGCCGGACGTGGCAATCGGTGATGAATTGCGGATTCGCCAGATCCTGCTCAATCTCGCCAGCAATGCCATCAAGTTTACCAGTGAGCAGGAGGGTGGTCGGGTATCGGTCCGGGCTTTGCTGGACGACCAGGCGGAATCGCCCTGGCTGCTACTGCAGGTCACTGACAATGGCATAGGTATGGATGCAGAAGCGCAGGAGAGCCTGTTTACGGCATTTAAACAGGCCGATGCCACCACTCGGCGCCGTTTCGGTGGTACCGGGCTGGGGCTGGCCATCTCGCACCATCTGGTCAGCATGATGAGCGGTGATATACAGGTGCGTAGTGAGCCCGGCCAGGGGTCGAGCTTTGCTGTCAGGTTGCCTCTGGCCCCTGAAGCGCCTGGCGAGGCACCGTCTCCTTCACCCATCGACGGGCTGCGCTGCCTGGTGGTCGGCTCCGCGAACAGCCTGGCGGATGATCTGTACGTCTACCTGCGGCATGAAAACACCGAGGTTGCACGGGTCACCGACCTGGCAGCTGCCCAGGAGTGGCAGCTGCATGCAGGGGCGGGGCTCTGCGTCTGGGTGGTGGATATTGAACGGCAGTCGCGCGAGATCGAGGGGTTTGAACTCAAAGCCAGGCTGTTGCCGGGACAGGAAGTGCGTTTCGTGTTGATTGAACGGGGCCAGCGGCGGCAACCCCGATTGGCCAGTGCCGGCCGGGTTGAGGTCGATGGCAATGTCCTGACGCGAAGGATGCTGCTGGCGGCGGTCACTTTCGCCAGTGGCCGCAAGACGCTGGCGGCGCTCAGGCCGGTGACATCCGCCGAAACCCCCGGCAAGAGGATAGCCCCCAGCCGTGCCGAAGCCCTATGGCGCGGTTGCCTGATCCTGGTGGCCGAAGATAACAGGGTCAATCAGAAAGTACTGCAGCACCAACTTGGCCTGCTGGGATATACCGCAGACGTTGCACAAGATGGACGCGAGGCGCTGGAGCTTTGGCGCAGCGGTGACTATGCCCTCCTGCTGACCGATCTGCATATGCCAAAGATGGACGGCTATCAGCTCACTGCCCAAATTAGGGCCGAGCAAAGGGGGGATGCGCGTGTGCCCATTCTTGCCCTGACCGCCAATGCACTCAAGGGCGAAGCCCAGCGCTGCCTGGCGGCCGGCATGGATGACTTCCTGAGCAAGCCCGCACGCCTGGAGCTGTTAGGGGCCAAGCTGGAAAAGTGGATGCCCTCTGGCGCCGGTGCGCAGGAGCCCGGGCATACGGCGCCCGCGGTTGCCACGCCGCAAGCCCCGGATACCAAGGCGGGGGTCGTGACCTCCGTGAGCCTCGATACGTCGGTACCGGCGGCCTTTGTCGGTGGTGACCTGACGATCATGCACGAACTGCTGCAGGATTTTCGTGACTACGGTCGCGAAAAAGCGGAAGAACTGCTCAAGGCGTATGAGTGCGAGGATGTTCAGGCCGTCGGCGAGCTTGCACACAAGCTGAAGTCGTCGGCCGGCTCCGTGGGAGCCATGCGCCTGAGCGAGTTCTGCGGCTGGCTGGAAAGTGCCGCGCGGGACGATGACAGGGGCACTATGGCAAAGTTGATTCCGCTGTTCCGGGCGGAAGTCTTCGCCGTGGACCAGGCGATTGCCGCCCTCTGATGCAGCGGAGGGGCACCAGAGGGTGGTACACGTTGATAGCCCTTAGCCGCCAATTCTCGCTGCTGGAAGACGTGGCGGAGAACTCATACCGCACGACCGCGGCGGGCTTTCAGGCCGGGCCCGATTTTTGGGGCCCTTGAAGTTCCTATATTCCCGGTTTCCGTACACAAGGACGATGCTAGAAATGTCTCAGAGTCACACATCGGCTCCGGCTGAGCGCCCGCGATCGGCCGCCGTTTACCCGCGCGCCTGGCCCCTCTGGCTACGTGTCACGCTGCTGGCGATAGCCTACTGGGCCACGGGCCAGTTGAGTATAGCGCTGGCTCTGCCGCCGGGGCTGGCCGCCCCTGTCTGGTTGCCGGCCGGTATTGCCCTGGCCGGCATGCTGATGCTGGGATCGTCGTCCTGGCCCGGGGTCTGGCTGGGGGCTTTTGTATTTTCCGTACTCAGGCGCGCCGAGTTGCTGGGAGGGGAGTTTACCACCACCGTGCTGGGGCTGGCCGCTGCCATTGCCCTGGGTGCCACGCTTCAGGCCCTGGTGGCCAGCCGCCTGATATACCCGCTGTATCGCGCCATTGCTGGGTCGAGCGATTTTGAGTCCAGGCGCTCGCTGGTCTACCCGCTTGTTCTGGGTGTGCCGCTCAGCTGCATGTTGTCCGCCGCTATCGGTAGCGCGGCCCTGGGCGGGTTGCAGCATATCCCCGTTGCGGACCTGGCCGCCATCTGGATGACCTGGTGGGCCGGCGACTGTCTGGGCATGCTGCTGGTTGTGCCGCTGCTGTTCGCCATGGCGGTGCTCAGGCAAAAGCATGTTGGCAGTGCGGCCCAGCTATTGATGCTGCCCTGGCTGACAGCCGGCATCCTGGTCAGCGGATACTACTGGCTGGCGCGATCCGAACAGGCCGCGGAGCAACAGCGCGTCGAGACCCGCGGGGCCCAGTTGCACGAGCAGCTGAGAGGCCTGGTAGCGCATCAGGAGCAGGCAGTAATTACCCTGGCGGATTTTGTTGCCGCCAGTTCGGGCATCACCCGGCTGGAGTTTGCGCACCTTACGCGCAGGGCTGTGACGACAGAGGGTATCAGCTGGCTGGGGTGGGCGCCGCGCGTATCACTAGCCGATCGTATCCGGCTCGAGCAGCCGAGCCTGCAAGAGGAGCGCAGCGAGTTCATCATTATTGAGCCGGAGGAGCAGGGCGCCTTCGTTCCGGCAAGCTCACGGGAGCAGTATTTCCCGCTGCGCTTTGTGACCTACGGTGTGAATGGCGCCCCGCCGCTGGGCCTGGATCTCGGTTTTGCCGCCGGCCATGGGGATGCCATACAGCGGGCGATAGACAGGGCGCAGCCGGTCGCGCTACTAAGCAGCCCGTGCAGTGAAGGCCGCAATGGCCGGCTGTTGTTCATCCCCGTGTACCCGATCACGCTTGATCCCCAGGTGGCCGACCAGCGCAGCAGGCGGGATGCGCTGCAAGGGGTCGTTGCCGGCTGTCTGACACTGCAAAGTGCGCCCCTGGCCCGCCTGATGCAAGGTGCTGAACAGGAGGGGCTTGCCCTGCGTGTGATGCAAAAGTCCGGTCCGAACTCGTCCACAGTGCTGTTTGAGCGGGCTGTACCCCGGGCGGAAGAGCGGCAGGCGGACTGGGCCGGGCCGCTGGACCTGTACAGTGACGACTCAGTGGTGCTGGAGGTCTGGTCCCTGTCGCCCTGGCAGCCGGGTCAAACGACGGCCATCAAGCTCTATCTGGCGGGGGCGGTGCTGGCGGCACTGTTTGCATTCATGCTCGTACTGATGACGGCGAGCCAGACTCAGCGTGTTCGACGGCAGGTGGAAAGGCGCACCGCAGAACTGGATGAAGCCAAAGCGCAGCTGCGGCGTGTGATCGATGGAAGTCAGCTCGGGTACTGGGATGTGGATCTGGCCCGGGGCAGGCTGACACGTACAGGCGTCCTGGCGGATATTTTCGGCCCACCGGTACAGGACATGCAAGCCGCGAGCGAGGGTTGGGGGGCGCGCATGCATCCGGAGGATCGGGCCTGCGCATTGGCGCAAAAGGAGGCACTGGCCCAGGGGCTGCAGGATCAGGCGCAAGCCGAGTTCCGTTTGCGGCTGCCGTCCGGGGACTGGCACTGGTTTCATGTAAGTGGCTCCGTCGTTAGCCGTGACGCCCAGGCAAGGCCGCTGTACATCTCCGGTGTTACGACCGATATCCATGACAAGAAACAGCTTGAGCTGGCACTGCGCGAGAGTGAAAAGCGTCTGGTTGAGCTGAATGCAGGCCTTGAGCGCACGATAGCCGAGCGCACGGCCCAGCTGCATGAAAGCGAGCATTTCGTGCGCGAAGTGCTCGATACGCTGGCGGCCCATATCGTTGTGCTGGATGAATCCGGCGTTATTCTGGCCACCAATCGTGCCTGGCGTCTGTTTGCCCGGGACAATGGCATGGCGCCGGAGCAGGTGGGTGAAGGGGTCAACTATCTGGATAGCTGCGAACGGGCCGGACAGGAGGGCGCGCAGGCGGCAACCCTGATACGCGAGGTCATGCAGGGCCTTCGCGCCGCAGCGAGCCTGGAGTATTCCTGCCCCGGACCGGACGAAGAGCGCTGGTTTCTGTGCAGAATCACCCGGTTTGCCGCCCGCGGGCCTGTACGGGTGGTGCTGGCGCATGAAAACATCACCGAGCGTGTGCGAGCCGAGCACCTCAGCCGGGATCTTGCGGGCGACCTGCAAGCGACCTTGCAGGCCATTCCGGACCCGCTGTTCGATCTGGATGAAAAGGGCGTATACCACCAGGTCTGGAGCAGCGGGCACTCGCTGCTGGCACGTCGCAAGGAGACCCTGGTGGGCATGAACGTCAGTGACGTCCTGTCCCGTGAGGCTGCCCAGGCGGTTGGGCGGGCGATTGATGAAACGGTTCGCCGCGGCCAGTCCCGGGGGCAGCAGATATGCCTGTCTCTGTCCGGTGGGGAGCGCTGGTTTGACCTGTCGGCTTCGGCCAAGCGCAGTACTCCGGGGAAGGCCCTGCGGGTGATTATGCTGGCACGCGATATCACGGACCGCAAGCGGGCCGAAGAGGCGCTAGAGCAACTGAACGAGAGCCTGGAGCGGCGTGTGGATGCGCGAACGCAGGAGCTGACCCAGGCCCGGCGTGACGCCGAGGCGGCGAGCCGGGTGAAATCCGACTTCCTGGCTACCATGAGCCACGAAATTCGAACCCCCCTGAATGGCGTGATCGGCATGGTCGATGTGCTGGAGCAGTCCCGGCTGCAGCCCTATCAGCTCGACATGGTCGAGCTGATCCGCGACTCGGGGCTGTCGCTACTGCATATCATCGACGACATCCTCGACCTGTCCAAGATAGAGGCGGGTCACCTGGTGCTGGAGTCGGAGCCTTTTCAGATCGCGCAGCTGGTTGAGAAAACCTGCGCCATGCTGGATGCCCAGGCGGCCGGCAAGGGGGTCGAGCTGACCCTGTTTACGGACCCGGCCCTGCCGGATCAAGTGCTGGGAGATGAACTGCGACTGCGGCAGATCCTGCTGAACCTGGCCAGCAACGCCATCAAGTTTTCCGCTGAAGGTAATCCCGGGCGTGTATCGGTCAGAATGCTGTCGGCCGGCCAGAGCGGTTTGCAGGTGCGGGTCAAGTTTCAGGTTGCGGACAACGGTATCGGCATGGATGCCCAGACGCAGGCCGGCCTGTTCACGGCCTTCAAGCAGGCGGATTCATCCACCACGCGGCGTTTTGGCGGTACCGGGCTGGGGTTGGCGATTTCGCAACATCTGGTCAGCCTGATGCAGGGTGATATCCAGGTGGCGAGCGAGCCGGACAAAGGCGCTGTCTTCACGGTTACGGTGCCCCTGTTGCCGGTTACGTCGGGTGCACTCCCCGAGCCTTCACCGGTTGCCGGTCTGCGCTGCCTGGTGATCGGGGCCGAAAACGGCCTTGCCACCGATATCGCGACATACCTTGTCCACGGGCAGGCCGATGTCTGGCAGGTGGCCGATATTGCCAGCGCTCACGACTGGGTGAAGACGTCGGGCCTGGAGCCTGAATTGTGGATTCTGGACGTGGAAGGGCGAGCTGCTGCACCTTCGGAACTGGGTCTGTACGCCGGCTCACCGGCAGCTAGCCGCCGTCGCTATGTGCTGATTGAGCGGGGGCAGCGACGACAGCCCCGTCCGATCGACAGCAACTGTGTCACGGTGGATGGCAACGTCCTTAGCCGCCAGACGCTGATGGCGACGCTGGCGCTGGCGCTGGCTAATGGCCAGCTGTCGCCTGATGAAACGCCCCCGTCGCGTGCTCCGCTGCAGCTCAGTCTGCAGCCCCCGACCCGCCTCGAGGCCCTGCAGCAGGGGCGCTTGATCCTGGTCGCAGAAGACAATCTGGCCAACCAGAAAGTGTTGTCGCATCAGCTGGCGATGCTGGGGTACTACGCCGATATGGCGGCCGATGGCACGCAGGCACTGGCACTCTGGTGCCGCGGCAACTATGCGTTGCTGCTGACAGACCTGCACATGCCAGAGATGGATGGCTACCAGCTCACCGCGGCAATCCGGGATCAGGCACAACCCGGCACACATCGCCCGATTGTCGCCCTGACGGCCAATGCCCTCAAGGGGGAGGCACGGCGCTGTGTCGAGGCCGGCATGGATGACTACCTGAGCAAGCCGGCCAGGCTTGAAGAACTGCAGGCCATGCTTGAAAAGTGGATGCCCGCGCAGGGCCCGCAGCCTGCGGCTGTCACTGCCAATGCCAATGCAGCTGCAGATACCGGGGCAATCGCGCCCACGCCGGCCGCGGAAACTGCAATCACGGACACGCCAGCCACGGCGGGGCCGGTGGACACCCAGGTGCTGGCATCGCTTGTCGGCGACTCACCCGATATTATCCTTGAATTTCTGCAGGATTTTCGTACCTACTGCGGTCAGATGGCGGATCAGTTGCTGCTTGCCTGGGAGGGTGGAAAAGTAGAGGATATCGGTGCTGTTGCCCACAAGCTCAAGTCCTCGGCGCTCTCCATCGGCGCGAGCCCGTTGGCGAATCATTGTTTGGGGCTCGAAAGCGCAGCCGGTGCGCAGGACCTGGCAGTTATCGCCAGGCTGATACCGCTGTTCCAGGCGGAAATGGCGGCGGTGGCAAGGTTTATTGATAACTTCTAGGCTGAGAACGTCCGCGGCCTTTGCAAGGGACTGGGAATGTCTGAAACCGGAGCGTTGGCTGTTGATGCACAGCAGCAGTTTTTGCTGGTGTCACTGGGCCATTTGCAGCTTGGGTTGCCGGTGGCATCGTTGGTGAAAACCGTGCGGCTGGTCGCTGTCACTGCGCTACCTGGGGCGCCGTCCGTGGTGGAGGGCGTCATTAATTACCATGGCCGGCTGGTGGCGGTGCTCGATATTCGCGCACGTTTCAACCTGGCTCCTGAGCCCCTGAGTGTTACGCAGTACCTGGTGCTGGTAAAGCTAGCACAACGGCTGGTGGCGATCCGGGTGGATCGGGTACTGGATTTGATCACAATCGATGCTGCCCGGATTGAACCTGCAACGGATATACATCGAGCGAGTCACTTTATTGCGGGCATTGCCCGGCTTGATGATGGCCTGATGGTTATTCATGAGCTTGGGCGTTTTCTGAATGATCTCGAAGCCGCGCAGCTGGACCAGGCATTGCTCGAGCCCCCGTCGCAATGAGGGTAGCGGTAAGGTGTCTGCTTGATCCCGGGATGAACGTTGGCGTTGCAGTGACCCATGTCAGGGAGGACGCAGCGGTGAACACAATAGAAGACTGGGTCTGCAGCCATTTTGGCTTGCGGCAAAAAAACGATCGTTTCGATTACGTGGTTTCGGCCATCCGCTATCAGGCGGAGCAGGCAGGCTGTGCTGATCTGTGCGAATACCTGCAGCGGCTGGACCAGGATCCGAACCTGTATGGCCGGCTGGTTGAGCACCTGAGCGTGCAGGAAAGCTATTTTTTTCGCGTCCCGGAGCAGTTTGCCTTTATCAGGGATCGGGTTCTGCCCGACTTCGTTTCCCGGCAGGGGGCTTTTGCCTCACTGCGGGTCTGGAGTGCGGGCTGTGCCAGCGGGGAGGAAGTCTATTCGCTGGCAATACTGCTGCACGAGGCCCGCTTGCTTGACCGGGCCTGGCTGCTGGCCACCGACATGTCCGATGCTGCACTGGCAAAGGCGCGGGCTGGCGTGTATCGGCCCTGGTCATTTCGCAGTGAGGAACGCTGGCCCGTGAGGCAAACCTATTTCTCGGCTGTGGCGCATGGGGACTTCGTGGTCGATCCGTGCCTGCGGCGCCGTATCAGTTTTCGTCGGCACAACCTGTTGCGCTCGCCCTATCCGGATACCGAAAGCGGGATCTGCGACCTGGATCTGGTGCTCTGCCGCAATGTACTTATTTATTTCAACCGGGAGCGGGCACAGCAGGTGGTACAGCGGCTGCAGCGCTGTCTGGCGCCGGGCGGCTGGCTGATCACGGGGCCGTCCGACCCCCTGGCGCCTGTTGTGTCCGGTTGTGAAACCCTGGTGACGCCCGCAGGTGTGCTGTACCGGCGAAGAACGACGGCCGAGGCCGACCACGGCACCGGTGTCTTTTCGGCCCGTAGCGCAAAAGCCTGCGCAGAGCCTCTGCCTGAGCCGGCGTCTGCATTTTGCAGCCCTGCCCAGGGCAGGGCATTGCCGCCCGAGGTTCACCGCCAGGGCAGGGCCGCAACAGCCGTTTTGGCGCAGTCCGGTGAGGCCCCGCGTCGGGCACCTGACTCGCCGCCGGCTGTTAAGGTGCTGGCGCCAAGCACCCATGTCGGTGTGCAGAGTCCGGCGGACTGTTTCGAGCAGGGACTGCAGGCGGTTGCCGCGGGCTGCCTGGACGCGGCCGTGACGGCGTTTCGCAAGGCGCTCTACCTGGATGACAGCCTGATTATTGTGCAACTCAATATGGCCGCCGTGCTGGAGCGACTGGGTCGCCAGGACGATGCCAGGCGGGCGTGCCAGCATGCCTACCGGCTGGCCGCCAGCCAGCCGGCCGGTGCGCTGGTTGCCCTGGTCAAGGGTGTAACCGCCGCAGACATCATGGCAACAGCGCGCAAACAGATTGCACGTCTGGAAATGCGGAGAGGATAGATGAGCGACAATGCAAAAGGCGTGATGGAGGACGGGGCGCTCGCCTTCGCGGGGGGGGGGGGAAGGACTGATACTGCGGTGTCGCTGGCAGAGCGCCGGGTGCTGGAAGAACGCGCCAGGGCGCTGGCCACACCTGTTGTCGCGGCGTCGGACCCCACCGTCGAGGTGATCACCTTTCATCTCAATGCCGAGGGTTACGGCATAGAGGCCCGCCATGTACAGGAAGTCATGTATCTAGACAGCATTGTGCCATTGCCTGGCCTCAAGGCGCCTTTTGTGGGCATTACCAATTGCCACGGTCATATCTTGCCGGTGATTGACCTGCTGGCACTGCTGCAGGCACCGCAACAAACCGATGCCGGGAACGCCAGGCACCTGGTCGTGCTGGGGCAGGGCAGTGCCGAGCTGGGGATTGTCGCCAGCGCACTGGGGCCGGTGATGCAGGTGGCGCCTGGCAGTATCAGGGCGCCAGCGGCCGCCAGCACGGCAGCCCACCTGGTCGGCATGGTTCCCGGGCTGGGTATTCTGGCGGACGGGGGCTCCTTGCTGGCAGACCCGGGTTTATGGATAAATCAGAAGTAATTTCACAAGGACGCAGCGCCATGACAACGAGTGTTTATTCCAGAGGTAGCCTGCGGGCGAAGCTTGTTACCATTCTGGGTGTCTTTACCCTGGTGGCCATCGGGCAGGTCGCGGTTAACATGACCCTGATCTCGCAGATGCAGGGTACCGCTTCGTCGGCCCAGATATACGGCAAGGGCCGGTACCTGGGGGCAACCCTGTTATCGATAGTGCAAAGCGTACAGGAAACGGATGACCTGCAGGCCGAATCCGTCCTGCTGCAGGACGTCGTCCAGCGGATGGACGAGCGTTATCTGTGGTTGCGCCAGGGGCATGCGGCCAAGGGAGTCAACGCGACTACTGCCCCGGCGGTGCTGGCCGCCCTGGATGAAAGCGAAGGCCAGTGGCGCAATGAGATAAAGCCGCGCATCGAGATGATTCTCAACCTGCCCTCGACGACTCTACTGCAGGATGAAATCGCGCTGCTCAAGCCGCTGTTACGCAGGCTTATCAGCAAGATAGAGGACTCCGTGGAGGCCTATGAGGAGCTGGCTGCGGAAAATCAGCAGGAGGCCGAGCTCGTGCAGTGGCTGTTTCTGCTGCTCTATATCGTGCTGCTTTGCGGGGTGTTCTGGGTCATGCGGGGGGCCTTCAGCAATCTGAACACCGCGGCGGGCAACCTGTCCGCCTTTGCGCGTCAGCTCCTGGCCGGGGCTTCAGAGCAGGTGGCGGCCACCCAGGAGCAGGCGGCCGCCGTCAGCCAGACCAACAGTACGGCTGAAGAGCTGGACCAGACGGCGGCACAGGCCGTGGAGCACAGCCGCAACGTGATGGACCTTTCCCGGCAGGTCGCCGAGGTGGGCGACAAAGGTGCCCTGCGGGTTGAGGAGGCCATTCAGGCCATGACGCATGTACAGGAACAAAGTGAGCGAATCGCCAGCAATATTCTGGCGCTGGCGGAAAAAACACAGTCGGTCGGCAAGATCATCAGTGTGGTGGGTGATATCGCTGAACAGACGAATATTCTGGCGATCAATGCCGGCATTGAGGCATCCAGGGATCAGGTGGCGGGCTCCGGCTTTTCGGCGGTGGCGCGGGAGATCAAGGATCTGGCCAACCAGTCGCGCAGCGCGACCACCGATGTGCGTCAGATTCTGGGCGAGGTACAGCAGGCCACCAGCTCCGCGGTGATGCTGATGGAAGAGGGCTCCAAAAGAGTGGAGCTGGCCATCACTACGGTTAACAGTAGCCGGGATGTGATCGACAGTCTGCTGCAGGCGGTGCGGGAAAACGCCCGTTCAGCGGCGAAAATTTCCGCCTCCAGCAACCAGCAGGCAATCGGGACCTCGCAGATTCGCCAGGCCATGAACGATATCAATGCGACCACCAACCAGAGCGTCGCCGCGGTCAAGCAGGTGGAGGCGACCGCCGGCAAGCTGGACGAGCTGAGTGACCGGCTCAAAACGATGCTCAATGGCTGAGGGCGGTTGCCAATGAGCCATCAGGAACTTATTCAGCGCTTGATGAAGACCTTTGTGCTTGAGCTGAGGGAGCATGTTGGCACGCTCAATGAAAACCTGCTGGCGCTCGAAAAGGCGACAACGGATGCTCAGGCGCAAACGCTGATCAACAGCCTGTTTCGTGCGGCGCACAGTCTTAAGGGGGCGGCGCGCTCGGTGGAACTGATTCCACTCGAAGCTCTCAGCCATCACATAGAAGAACTCTTCGTTGCACTGCGGAACGGCCAGCTGCGGCCGAGTCCGGCGCTAACGCAATTGCTGTTTTGCGCCGTCGATGCCATTGAACAGACCAGCGTGCCGCTGGAAGCGGGTGACTCACTGCCCGAAAACAGCTTTGTGGAACTCTGTGAAAGCCTGGCTCAGGCCCTGTCGGAGCCGGTGACTGCACAGGCGCCATGGGCGTCCCAGGCTGCTGATGCCGGCGCGCCTCAGGCAGCAGCGGAACAGCGGGCTTTGAGCCCGCCGGCCGCTTCTGCAGCACCCTCCGGGATTGCCGATTCGATACCAGCGGCCAAGGCGGCAACCGCGGCGGTGCCTGACACAGCCCCGCCAGAGCCGGACGCATCGGGGGCCGGCACCCGGGTTCAGGTCAGCGCAGCGCAGCTCGACCGGATACTGACACGCAGCAGCGAGTTTCGGATTGCCTGCCTGAGGTACGAGGAGCGGGCCAAGACGCTGGAGCCTCTGATCGCCGGCATGCGCGCCCACCTGCAGCTGGGCGCGACCTCTTCGGCGCAGCATCTGCGCAGTGCCGATGCCCTGGTGCAGCAGCTGGATGAGCTGGCGGTTGATTTCAGAGCGGATGCGCAGGGTATGCGGGCTGCCAGCCTGCCCCTTGATGCGGAGCTACAGCAGTTGCGCCTGGTGCCCTTCAGGCAGGTCTGTGAGGGCCTGCAGCGGGTCGTGCGTGACCTCGCGGTGCAATCAGGCAAGCAGGTCGAGCTGCTGACCGGGGGCGAAGAGCTGGAGATAGACCGCTCGCTGGTCAGTGTGCTGCGACAGGCGGTACTCCAGTTGGTGAGAAATGCCGTTTCTCACGGCCTGGAGACGGCGGACCGCCGGCGAGAAGCCGGCAAGCCCGCCCGGGGGCGGTTGCGGGTGCAGGCCAGGCTGGAGGGCACCGGGGTCATCGTCAGCGTCGAGGATGATGGCCAGGGGCTGGATTCGAGCGCTATCAGGGCGTCGGCGAGCCGGCTGGGCATTGCCATACCCGAGGATGAGCGCGCGCACGAGACGCTGGTGTTCATGCCAGGGATTTCATCGGTTGCGGCGGCGAATGCGGTGTCAGGGCGGGGCGTCGGGCTGGATGTGGTAAAAACGGCCATTGAGCGCGCCCGGGGCACGGTGACTGTGCAGTCGCAACGTCATCACTCTACCTGCTTTGTGCTGTCGGTGCCCTTGTCCCTGTCGACGTTGCAGGTACTGCTGATCAGGCTCGGTACGCATGCATACGCGCTGGAGATTACCCGTGTCGAGCAGATGCTGAAGGTGGCGATTGCGGACCTGGTGTCGATCCGGGGGCAGCAACGGGTGCTTGTGGGTTCAGCGTCGCTGCCGGTGCTGGATCTAAAGACCCTGCTGGGCATTGGGCAGCAGGATCTGCGCACGGAGAATGACAGCCTTCATCTGGTCATCGTGCGCAGTGGCGGGGCAGATACGCCGCTGGCGCTGGCGGTTGACGACGTACTGGGGATTGAGGATATTTTGCTAAAACCCCTGGGGCCCCGCCTGGCAAAAGTTCCCTACGTGCATGGGGTTACGCTGGATCGCCACGGCTGTCCGGTGCCTGTGCTGAATCTTCGGGAGCTGATCGGCGACTACCTGGGTGGCAGCATTCAAAACCCTGCCGGGCTTACGATCGGCATTTCTGCAGCGCAGAAAAAGCACCGCTTGCTGGTGGTGGATGATTCAGCCACTACGCGGCTGCTTGAAGAGAACATATTGCGGGACGCCGGCTTCGAGGTGCTGTCGGCGGTTGACGGGGCCCAGGCCTGGCAAATGCTGAATCAGCATAGCGTCGATCTGGTCGTCAGTGATGTACAGATGCCCGGCATGGACGGTATTGAACTGACAACCGCAATCCGGGCATCCATTCAGCACCAGGAGCTTGCGGTTATACTGCTGACAGCTCGGGATTCCGAGGAAGACCGTCTCAACGGAATGAACGCGGGAGCTGATGCCTATCTGGTGAAAAGCGCGTTCGAACTCGATGCGTTGATCCAGACGATACAGCGATTGCTGATGTGAGGACGTCATGATTCAGGTACTGATTGCCGATACCTCAGCCAGCATCCGACAAAGACTCTACGATATTGTCGAGTCACAGCCGGATATGTGTGTGGTGGCGCAGGCCTCCAATGGCGGTGATGCAGTGCTGTTGACGGCAAGGCTCAGGCCGCATCTGGTGCTCGTCGGTACGGCACTTGGCCCGCGGGGCGGATATCAGACAACCCGGGATATCATGATGGACTGTCCAACCCCGGTGATCATGATGTCCGACAATGAAGATCTGCCCTTGTCTGACGTGACAGTCAGGGTGTTGCAGGCAGGTGCCATGGCACTGAGCCTGTACCCCGGGCCCGACAGCAGCCTCTTCAATGCCGCCATGAAGAACAGCTTTATCGAGGCGGTGAGACTCTATGCCCAGGTCAAGCCGCTGCGCCAGCACCGGCGCCTGGCCGGGGCCATGTCCAGAGCAGACTTCGTTGCTGCCAGACGGCACTACCGGTTGATTGCCATCGCGGCATCCACGGGAGGGCCAGGGGCCCTGGCCCAGCTGCTGGCCGTGCTACCGGCAGACTACCCGCTGCCCATTCTGGTGGTACAGCACATCACCACGGGCTTTACCGAGGGGCTCGTCCACTGGCTGAACAGCGTCACGCCCCTGTCGGTGAAGATGGCAGCGGAGGGCGAGCCGCTGAAAGGCGGCACGGTCTACCTGTCCGGTTCCAGTCATCATCTGGAGGTGGCGCTGAACCAGAGGCTCAGGCTGGCAGCGACAGCACCCGAAGGTGGCTTTCGGCCCTCTGCCAACAGGCTGTTTTGCAGTGTTGCCCAGGCCTATGGCGAGCGGGTACTGGCGGTCATTCTGACAGGCATGGGGTCTGATGGCCTGGAGGGGCTGACAGAGGTCAGGCGCTATGGCGGCCATATACTGGCACAGAATGAGGCATCTTCAGTTGTTTTTGGCATGCCCAAGGCGGCAATCGATGCGGGGTTGGCGGACAGGGTGCTGGGGCTCAAGGAAATTGCAGATTCTCTGCGTGCACTGGCAGAGCCGGTGACTGTGTGCGATGACCAGAAGTAAGATAGAGCGGGTGAGTAACCGCGGCGACTCAGTCAGGTTAAGCGACTTGAATGCTAATAGGGAAATAACATGAGTGCTGCCATGAGCAAGGTCCTCGTTGTAGAGGACAGCCAGACTCAGGCTGAAAAGCTGCGCCTGATTCTTGAAATGAGCGGGTTTGATGCGCAGGTCGCCAATACGGGCGACGAAGCGCTGATCCTGTTGCAGAACGCGCCCTTCGACCTGATCGTTTCCGATGTCGTGATGCCGGGAATTTCCGGTTACGAACTCTGCAGAATCGTGCGACAGACGCCAGGTATCAGAAGCATCCCTTTCCTGCTGCTGACCGCACGCAAGGACCCGGTCGATATTATCAGTGGGCTTGAATGCAGCGTCGATGCCTTCCTGACCAAGCCTTACGATATGGATCAGCTTCTTGCGCGCATTAACGCCCTGCTCAATAATCGGAGCGTCGTGGAGGATAGCCGCTTCAGCATGGGGGCGGACCTGGAACTGTTCGGCAAACGGGTAAAAATATCAGCGTCCAAAGAGCAGATTTTTAATCTGCTGATTTCCACCTTCGAGGATATTCACGCCACCAACCTCGAATTGCAGAAAAGCCGTGAAAACCTGACCAAGGCCAAGGAAAAGCTGGAGGCCTATACCCGTACCGTGCAGGACCGGCTGGCGGTGTCGCAGCAAGACCTCCATACGCGCAACCAGGCGATAGAGTCCCTGAGTTCAGGGATGGTTATTATCGATGTCAGTACGCAGGAATTTACCGTTTCGGATGCCAATTCCGCGCTGTTCAAAATGACAGGATATGACGAGGCCATTATCGGGCAGCCCTTCAACCTGTTTCCCGGTGAGCAGACGGATCGACGGGTGCTCAACAGCATTTTCGATGCCCTTTCGAACGCGGAGCCTGTTGTCGAAACACTGCGCTGTTACCGGCACGACGGTACCTCCTTCTGGAACCATGTAACGCTGCGGCCCATTTTGAACAACCAGGGGCCTGTGCATCACTATGTCGGCATATTGCGTGACGTTACCGCCGAAAAGCAATTTGAGCTGGCCATGCAGGCGGTGTCCACCGAACTGACCATGCTGGAGGGCGATGAGTTCTATCAGCAGGCGACGCTGCGTCTCGCGGATATCCTGGGTACGGATTTCGCCCTGATTTGCCGTTTTGGTCCCGCTGAACCGGCGGATACCGCAACCACAGTGGCCTGGGTCGAAAGCGGTCGAGTTGTTGCCGATGCTCGCGCCGTGACGCCGGGAGCGCCCTGGTCTGAGTTGGCGCAGGGGCGCACCTGCCTGTTTGAGAGTGGCGTCCGGTCCCGCTACCCCGTGGACGCCATGTTCAGGGAAAAGTCGGTCGAGGCCTTTGCCGGCGAGCCGGTCAGGGATCCCAGTGGACGGGTTCTGGCCATGATTGCGGTCATGGATACCCTGGCGCTGCCACAGACGGCGGCAGTCGCGCAGGTCTTGAAGATATTTGCACTGGCCGTGGCCGCCGCCATGACCCGGGAGCGCAACCGCCGGCAATATCAGGGATTGTTCGAGTTTGCCCCCGATGCCATGGTAATGACCGACAAGGACGGCGTGATCCGCCTGGTCAACCGCCAGGCAGAACAGCTGTTTGGATGGTCCCGGGGGGAGCTCACCGGCCAGAACCTGAACGTACTGATGCCCATGCATATCCGTGACGGGCATCCGGTCTTGCAGGTTGGTGCCCAAGGGGCTGAAACCTCTGGCAGTCTCGGCAGCGAAGCGGCGCTGTTGCATGGGTTGCGTCGGGATGGCTCGCAGTTTCCCGCCGAAATCAGCCTCAGCCCGATGGATACCGAGGACGGCCTCATGTTGGCCGCCGTGGTGCGAGACATCACGGACCGGCTGCGCCAGGAAGAAGACCGTACCGCACGAGAGGCTGCAGACCAGGCTAACCAGGCCAAGTCGACCTTTCTGGCCGCCATGAGCCATGAGATTCGCACCCCCATGAACGGGGTCATTGGCAGTGTGGATCTGCTGGCCCGTTCCAGTCTGAAACCCCACCAGGTGGAGCTGGCCGAGACAATCAGGGAGTCGGCTTTCAGTCTGCTGGCGATTATTGACGACGTACTCGACTTTTCCAAGATCGAGGCCGGCAAGCTGGAGCTGGACAGCGAGCCCGTGTCAGTGCCACGGGTGGTCGGCTCCGTCTGCAATGCGCTCAAGCCGGTATCGCAGGGCAAGGGCGTACGGCTGGTGCAGTATACCGACCCCGCCTTGCCGGCGCGGATTCTGAGCGATAGCATCCGGCTGCGCCAGATACTGAACAACCTGGTTTCCAATGCTATCAAGTTTTCCGGTGGCCAGGGGCGGCGGGGCCGTGTCTCTGTGCGTGCGGAGCTTGCGGGAGACGCCACCGTACAGCTGACGGTGCGCGACAATGGCATTGGCATATCGGCCGAGGTTCAGGCAAAACTCTTTACCCCCTTTGTGCAGGCGGAATCGTCCACCACGCGGCGCTTTGGCGGTACCGGACTGGGGCTGGCAATCTGCCAGCACCTGGTGAGGATGCTGGACGGACAGATTACTGTTGAGAGTGCGCCCGGGAAAGGCTCCACGTTCAGGGTCACCCTGCCATTCGTTCAGGATACCCGGGAGTTTGTGCGGCCACCCGAGCCCGGGCTGGTCGGCTTGCACTGCATGCTGATGACGGCCGACAGGCCGCTGGCCCGGGACTGGTGTACCTATCTTGAACACGCAGGCGCCGTCGCCGAGATTCTGAGTGAGGAAGCGTCCGCCGCGCAGAAGCAGCTGTCCGAGGCGCAGCCAGAGGCGACAGTGCTGGTGTTTGAGGGGTCCTATGAGTCCGCCCTGCAGTGGCGCAAGGGGCTGGCGCTGCAGCGGTTTGCCATGCTGGTCGTCGTCGACAGTGGTGGTCCGTCAAACGCACAGCAACAGGAAGCGGGTACTTTTAGCATCGACATTCATGCATTGAGCCGCATCGGTTTTTTGCAGGCGGTTGCCGTCGCCGCCGGCCGCTCCAAACCCGAACGGGACGAGGACGGGCCCGGACTCCTGAGCCAGGCTTTCCTGCCGCCGGACCGCAAGCAGGCGATTGCCCAGGGCCGGCTGATCCTCGTCGCCGAGGACAACGAGGTCAATCAGAAGGTGATTCGGCGCCAGTTGGCACTGCTCGGACTTGCCGCCGATCTGGTGGAGAATGGGCGTGATGCGATGACAGCCTGGCAGGGGGGCGGTTATGCGCTGTTGCTGACGGACCTGCATATGCCGCTGATGGACGGATACGAGCTGTCCAGGGCCATACGCTCCCAGGAAAGCAGTGAACCCGCGATGCCGATTATTGCCTTGACCGCCAACGCGCTGAAAGGGGAGGCCGATCGGTGCCGGGAAGCGGGGATGAACGATTACCTGTCCAAGCCGACGACTCTGGACAAGCTCAGCGCCGTACTGAAACAATGGCTGCCACAAATGGCTGACACCACGATAGAAAAGCCGAAACCCGATTCGATTGCGGGTGACGAGGATTCGGCGCTTTCGGTGCTGGATCTCGATATCCTGGTGGGGCTGGTGGGGAACGACCCGTCGTTGATCGAGGAGTTTGTGCGGGATTATCGCCACTCGGCAGAGCAGGCATGCTCGCAGCTGAAATTGTCCGTGGCCTCCCGGGATCATCAGGCAATAGTTGCCATCGCCCATCGATTAAAGTCTTCTTCCCGGGCCATTGGTGCCCTGGCGCTGGGGAGTTGCTGCGAGCGGCTGGAACAGGTTGGAAAGGCCGGCGGTAACGCAGATGACATGGATGCACTGTTTGCGGAGTTCAGGCAGGCACTGGCCGCGGTGGTCGATGTAATCGAGCATGCCGAGTGTTAGCAGGTCATCTGCAGTAGCCAGTCAGGCCCGGGTGAGCGCAGGCCTGCGGGTCACGCGGTGGGAGGGTTGCAGCTTTCAGGCTTTGCCGAGCCGGGTCTGGGCCGAGAGTTGCCCCTTGCCGCCGCTGGCATTGTAGAGAGTATGACGCTGGTTCTGGCCGCGCAGCAGGGCCAGCAACTGGTCGTTGTTGCGACTGCTGCGCCGCAGGACCTGCTCGTTGCGAAGGTTCAGGCGCTGGATCTGTTCCAGCGCTTGCTGCAACTCCTGCCACAGCGCTTCGCTGGCCGGCTTCAGTTCGGCTGGCAGTGCATCAAGCCACTGCACAATACCGTCCCGGGTCGCACTGTAACCCAGTTGCGTCAGCAGCTGTTCGCGCTGGGCGTTGAGCTCCGCCAGTTGCTCGAGCAGCAGTCGCTTGCCTGCGGTGGATTGCTGCAGATCGTCCAGGCTGTGGTTCGACAGCGCGGCGAACTCGATATCGAGTTGCGCCTGCAGGTCGGTCAAAACGACAACACCCTGACGGGTCAGGGTGTTAAAGGCATCGCTGTGCGGGGGCAAAAGGGGTGTCAATCCAGTGTGCTCTCAAAGTCGACCATGCGCTGTGCCAGGCGCTCGTAGTCAATTTCGTAGGTGCCCGACTCGATGGCATTGCGCAGTGCCTGCACGCGGCTTTCGTTTACCTCGGGGGTGTCCGCCAGTACCTTGTCGGCACCCTGCAGGGCCTGGGCCGCTTCGCTCAGTCGAACCTCGGCAGCGCCACCGGCTTTGGGCACGGCGGCATCGGGAGACTGGGTCTGGTTACCTGCCCGGCTGTTGTCGGTTGGGCCACGGGTACCGTTGGCCTGGCTTTTAGGCGGCAGCCCCGTGAAATCAATAGCCATCCTGCTGATCCTCAATTTCGCTTCTGATGAGGTATATCGGATGTATCCGGCAAAACTTTAGCGTTTTTTCCGCGGCGGCTTGCGGCCGCCTTTTTCAGGCGCCAGAACCCTGGTCGATCATGGCCAGTATATCCCAGTCCTGCAGTGGGGTCATGGGCCGGCATTAGCTTCAAGGAGCCGTGATTGGTGATTCGTGAATAGTGATGCGTAATTGGCGCCGGCGGACACCATCTTTCAGCTTTCAGCTTTCAGCTTTCAGCTTTCAGCTGCTTTACCGCCCCAGGGGACGCACAAGTCCACGCGCAATCACCCGCGCCTTGATCTCCTGCCCCGAGCGGTCATTGCGTACCCGGATCTGCGCGCCTTCCAGGCCGTCTTCCAGCGCCGTGCCCTGGGTACGCAGGTGCAGCCCGCCGCTGCGTATCTCGATGATAACGCTGTCGCCGCGCTCAATCAGGGTACTTTGCGTCAGCATGCCGGCATTGAGGATGCTGGCGTTGGGCAGGTGGCGACTGGCGCTGCGGCCGATCACATCCTCGGGCGCCTGGAAATAGCCGCGGGTCTCGTCGCTGATATCCAGCAGGCGACTCTCGATATCATCGTTGCCGAGGGTTTCGCCGCGGCTCACGGGCCGGCGGGTAACGATGACCGGATACAGGATGCCCACCCTGGCGGTGACAAAGAGTGCCCAGTGCTGCGGCGAATCGCAGGATACCCGGGTGGTGATGCGGCTGCCGCTGCCGCGGGGCGCTTCAACAACCAAAGGCGTCGCGCAGTCGGGCAGGCGCAGGCGCGTGCTGACCGGGTTGATGGTCACCTCGATCCGGGCTTCGGGATTCTGCTGCTGATAGAGCGAGGCCAGGTAATTCCGGGCGCTGGTCTCGACGTCGGCGGCCAGGGTGTCGGCCTGGGTCAGTGCCGGGAGCAGCAGGGTGGCGCTCAAGCTGAGGGTACAAAGCAAAAGACGCGTCACGGGGCCTTCCTGAATGAATGGGCAAAGCGGTCGCCGCAACCAGGTGCTGCAGGCCTGCCGATGATCTCAGGTCTGTCAGGCACTGTAAACCGCAGCGCCCAGACTCGGATTGCCGCTTTGCCGCCCGCTGGCAAAGGGCGGTAAAAGCTTGCCGCCCGGGTCCGGCGCGGGCGTACGCAGAGGCCGCGGCGACGGGGTATTGCGGTATTGGCATGTGGATTGCTTTATTGATTGGCAGTCATGAAAAGAGGCAAGCGGATGACCATCAGCTTTGACAGCGCACTGGGGATTCACGAGTCGGCAACACTGTTGCGGGCCCGTCGGGCGGAAGTTCTGTCCAACAATATCGCCAATGCCGATACGCCGGGATTCAAGGCGCGGGACCTGGACTTCGCCAGCATGCTCAAGGGGGCTCAGGCGCCTGCCAGCGGTCTTGAGATGCAAAGCACCCAGGCCGGGCACCAGCAGCTCATGTCAGATCCGTCCTCGCTCGCGGCGGACATGATGTTCCGCATCCCGACCCAGCCGAGCGTGGATGGCAATACCGTCGAGGTGCAGGAAGAAATGGCGCGCTACACCGAAAACGCCCTTGATTACCAGGCGTCCTTCGATTTTCTGAACCGCAAGTTCAAGGGCCTGAGCAAGGCCATTACCGGAGAGTAAGCGATGTCGTTATCCAATGTATTCAGTATCGCGGGCTCTGCCATGAATGCCCAGAGCGTGCGCCTGAACACCACCGCCAGTAACCTGGCCAATGCCGAGAGTATCAGTTCCAGTACCGGTGAAACCTACCGTGCGCGCAAGCCGGTGTTCGAGGTACGGACACAGCAGGATGCCCAGGTGTTTGCAGCCCCGGGGCTTGAAGCGGGTGTTGGCGTGCACGTGGCCGAGGTGGTGGAAAGCGATGCGCCGCTGCGCCAGGAGTACAGCCCCAACCATCCGATGGCCGATGAAAACGGCTTCATCTATTACCCCAACGTGAATGTGGTGGAGGAGATGGCCGACATGATTTCGGCATCGCGCTCCTTCCAGGTCAACGCGGACATCATGAACACAGCCAAGCAGATGCTACAGCGTACTCTGCAGCTGGGGCAGTAGGCCCGGGAGGTAACCGCTCATGAGTACCATCGACAGTAACAGCAATATCTTCAACCAGATCAATCAGACCAATCAGAGCAACAGCACGACAACCAGCGCCGACGAGTCCGACAGCGAAATGTTCATGAAGCTGATGATTGCCCAGCTGCAGAACCAGGATCCGACCAGTCCGGCGGATACTTCGGACTTCATGCAGCAGATCGCCAGCATGAGCACGGTCGAGAGTATCGCCAACCTGAGCACCTCGGTGGATCAGCTGGGCCAGTCCCTGATGAGCAGCCAGGCGGCGCTGCAGGCGTCCTCGATGGTGGGGCAGCAGGCCTATCTCAAGACGGACCTGGCCAGCCTGGCCGAGGGCGGCGAGGTTGAGGGACTGGTGTCGCTCGACAGCAGTGCCTCGAACGTCTGGGTTGCGATCTACGACCGCAACGGCGTGCTGGTGGATACCCAGCAGATGGGACCGCAGAGTGCGGGGGATCACAGCTTTGTCTGGAGTGGCACCGAGAATACCCCTGCTGGCCAGTACCGCGTTGTGGCCCAGGCCCAGGTGAATGGTGAGGTCGTGACCCAGGATCTGTACATGGCGCACCGGATCAACAGTGTGACGCTGGGTCAGAATGGCATCGGCATGAAAGTAAACACGGATGTCGGCTCCGCCGGAATCAACGATATCAAGCAACTCGGATAGGTGTCGCCGGGGCTGAGCCGAATCTGACTTAGCGCGGCCGGCAAGCACCACACAGGAGAGCAGCATGGCAGGTTTTAATACGGCAATTACCGGGCTCAAGTCGGCATCCACCGATCTGGATGTCACCGGCAACAACATTGCGAACTCCAGCACGGTGGGCTTCAAGGGCTCGCGCACCGAGTTTGCCGATATCTATGCCACCGCCGTGGTGGGGGCGGGCTCCAGCAATACGGCCGGGTCCGGCGTGACGGTGTCCGATATTGCCCAGGATTTCAGTGCCGGCACTATCGAATTTACCAACAACAACCTGGACCTGGCGATCAACGGTTCGGGCTTTTTCCAGCTCGACAATGGCCAGGGCAGTGTGACCTACACCCGCGCCGGAGCCTTCGAGCTCGACAAGGACGGCAATATCGTCTCCAAGGACGGCAAGAACCTGCAGGGCTACGGTATCGATGACCAGGGCAACCTGCTGCCGGTGGGCAACCTGGCCGTAACCCAGAAGGAGAGCCCGCCAAACGCCACCAATAGCATCGACCTGTCCGTCAATATTGACTCGCGCGCCGATGCCACCAAGTTGCTAACGCCCTACAGCAAGGATGAGCCCTCGTCCTTTACCTACAGCACCACGGTCCGCACCTTCGACAGCCTGGGCAACGAGCACACCATCAAGCTGAACATGGTGGAGCAGCCGCCGGTGCGTGAGGTGCAGACGCTGGAGTTCGATGCCCTGCCCAACTCGGTCACAATCTCCGGTTATACATTTGATCCCAGTGACGGCATTTCCGCCGCCGAATCGGACGCGCTGATCGCGGCGGACCCGCGCATTGCCGGTATCAGCGTCAGCGGCACCAACCTGGTGGTACGCATGAATGCCTCGGCGACCGACATCAAGGAACTGCAGGTCGTGAATAACGACGGCGGCGTGAACTTTACCGGTATCAGCTCGGCGCAGCTGGCTGCCAACGAGGCTCACACCTATGCTCTGGCGGCAGGCCCTCTGGCGGCGGATAGCGTGGTGGAAATTGGCGGTGTCGAGATCGCGCTGGACAGCGGCATGACCCAGGACCAGATGGGTGCGGCCCTGGCATCGCGCCAGGGGGCCATCAAGGAGATTAATCCGGATGTGGAGTCGGTTATCTACGACGCCAACAATGGCGAGCTGATCGTCACCTTCAAGGCGGCCTCCGGTGATATTGCCGATGGTCTGCTGGCGGTCAGTGACCCGGATGGCGTCATGGGCGCGCCCACGGTAACCCCGGGTGACAACTCTTTCCAGGGCGTGTACCAAATGTACGCCTACCTGAACGGCGAAGAATTGCTGGATATCGGCAAGGTAGTGGACCCCGGTGATGCGGGCTTTGCCTCCCAGCAAACCGAGGTCGGGCCGGTACTCATTACCTTCGACCCCACCAGTGGTCTGTTGAACAGTATTAACGGCCAGCAGTTCCTGGCCGGCGGCAGCGTGCCGGGGATCACCATTGCCGGTGCTGACCCCGCCAATGCCGAGACGGAAATTCGACTGGACCTGAGCAACACCACCCAGTTTGCCTCGACCTCGATCGTGAAAACCCAGTCCCAGGACGGCTACACCAAGGGTGACCTGGTGGGGGTGAGCTTTGGCGGCAACGGTGAAATGATTGCGTCCTTCAGCAACGGTCAGAACCAGCAGCTGGGCGTGGTGGCCATCGCGACCTTCGAGAACCAGGCGGGCCTGCGCTCCAGCGGCGGCACGGAATGGACCGCTACCCTGGATTCCGGTGCTGCCATTGTCAACCCGCCGGGTGCGGGTCTGAGCGGCAGCCTGCGCTCGGCGGCACTGGAGCAGTCCAACGTCGATCTATCGGCCGAACTGGTCAACCTGATCGAAGCCCAGCGCAACTTCCAGGCCAACTCCAAGACCCTTGAAACCCTCAACACGGTAACCCAGACCATTCTGCAGATCTGATCGGTTTGGACCCGTTAAAAGCGGCGCAGAGGATAACCTCTGTGCCGCTTTTTTATGTCTGGCTGCAGCATCCAGCGCTGGTTATTCGTCATTGGTAATTGGTGATTCGTAAGGCGCAAGGAGCAAGGAGCAAGGAGCAAGGAGCAAGGTGCAAGGTGCAAGGCAAAAGGTACAAGCCATAAGCCGTAAGCTGGAAGCCTTGAGCCGAAGCGCGTCCTGAGGTCGTTTTACCAATTACCAATTACCAATTACCAATTACCAATCACCAATCACCAATCCCTTTCCCCTTGCCCCTTTCCCCTTGCTCCTTGCTCCTTGCTCCTTGCTCCTTCATGGCACAGCAATTGCTTTATAACCGTAAAGGTCGCGAAAGCGGCAACGGTTTTCCCAGCAGGAGCGGTCGATGGACAAAATGCTGTATGTGGCAATGAGCGGAGCCCGCGAGAGCATGGTGGCGCAGCAGGCCCACGCCAATAACCTGGCCAATGCCACCACGACCGGTTTCAAGACAGATCTGGCCCAGGCCCGCGCCATGCAGGTGTTTGGCGAAGGCCTGCCGAGCCGGGTCTACGCCATGACCGAGCGTCCGGCCACGGATACCGGCACCGGCACCCTGATGCAGACCGGGCGGGACCTGGATGTCGCCATTAACGGCGAGGGCTGGATCGCGGTGGTGGCGCCCGATGGCTCCGAAGCCTATACCCGTGCCGGTGAGCTGCAGATCAATGCCGCCAACCAGCTGGTGACAGGCAGCGGATTGCCGGTGCTGGGTGCCGGTGGCATTGCCGTTGTGATTCCGCCTTCGGAAAAGGTCGATATCGGCAACGACGGCACCATAAGCGCCAGGCCCCTGGGTGAAGGGGCGGCCGAGCTGCTGCTGGTGGATCGCATCAAGCTGGTTAAGCCCGATGACGGCACCCTGTTCAAGGGGCTGGACGGCCTGATGCATACCGCCGGCAACGCGCCCTTGCCGCCCGCGCTGGATGTGAGCCTGCGCTCGGGCTACCTGGAGTCGAGCAACGTCAACGCGGTGAACGAGCTGACCGAGATCATCGGCCTGGCCCGGCAGTTCGAAATGCAGGTGAAACTGATGAAAACCGCTGAAGAAAATTCCAGCGCTGCTGCCCGCATCCTGCAGCTCAGCTGATCGAACCCTGAGGAAAACACGTTATGAACGGAGCTTTGTTTGTCGCCAAAACGGGCCTCAGTGCGCAGGACACCTCGCTCAAGGTCATTTCCAACAACCTGGCCAACGTCGCCACCGTGGGCTTCAAGAAAGACCGTGCGGTGTTCGAGGACCTGCTGTACCAGATCAAGCGCCAGCCCGGTGCCCAGTCGGCCCAGGAGTCCCAGTTGCCGTCGGGTCTGCAGCTGGGCAGCGGCGTGCGCACGGTCGGCACCCAGAAGCTGTTTTCCACCGGTGACCTGCAGGTGACCGACGAGCCCTTCGATGTGGCCATCAATGGCCGCGGCTTCCTGCAGGTGGTGCAGCCCAACGGTGAAATTGCCTATACCCGCAATGGTCAGTTGCACCTCAATGGCGACAACCAGCTGGTGACCGCCGAAGGCTTCCAGATTGAACCGGCCATTACCCTGCCCGACGAGGTGCAGACTTTCAGCGTGGGGCTCGATGGCACCGTGCAGGTGACGGTGGCGGGCGATCCGAACCCGCAGCAGATCGGCCAGCTGGAACTGGCGGACTTCGTCAATCCCCAGGGCCTGCAGGCCATCGGCCAGAACCTGTTCCTGGAAACAGCGGCCAGCGGCGCGCCCGTGGTGGCGACGCCGGGAGACAGTGGTACCGGCCTGTTGCAGCAGGGCATGCTGGAGGGTTCCAACGTCAACGCGGTGGAAGAGCTGGTCAACATGATCACCACCCAGCGGGCCTACGAACTCAATTCCAAGGTCATTTCCACCGCCGACGAAATGCTGTCCTTTGTAACGCAGCAGCTGTAACCGGTTGGGGAGGCAAGGTGAGCGATGCAGTCGATGAGGTGCAGGCAATGACAGACGTTATGATGATGGCACGCAGGCTTGTGTTGGCGGCATTGGTGCTGCTGCTCGGCGGCTGCGTCACCAAGGTGCCGAAGCCGGACAATCCGTATTTCGCGCCCATCCCGCCGCAGTCCTACGAGACGGTGCCGCCGGCCAACGGCTCTATCTATCAGGCGGCCACCAGCGTGAACCTCTACGGCGATGGCCGGGCACTGCGCGTCGGCGATGTGATCACGGTGTTGCTGTCGGAAAGCACGCAATCATCCAAGTCGGCCTCGACCGATGTCGACAAGAGCAACCAGATCAACCTGCCGCAGCCGGAACTGTTTGGCCGTGGCCTCAGCGCCTTTGGCAGCCCGCTCAGCCTGTCGGCCCAGAGTGACAGTGCCTTTGCCAGCGAGGGCACATCGGACATGAGTAACAGCCTGAGCGGCAGCATTACGGTAACGGTGCACGAGGTACGCCCCAATGGCCTGTTGCTGGTGAAGGGCGAGAAGTGGCTGACGCTGAACCAGGGCGATGAGTACATTCGTGTCAGCGGCATGGTACGGGCGCGGGATGTCTCGGCCGACAATACCGTATCGTCCACCAAGCTGGCCGATGCGCGCATTGCTTACAGCGGTACAGGCGCCGTGCATGATTCCAACGTCATGGGCTGGCTGGGAAAATTCTTTATCAGCCCGTTCTGGCTGTTTTAGCGGCTTTAGGGGAGTGCAGCGAATGTTCAAACGCATGATGAGTCAGGGCTTTGCCGGCGTGCTGCTGTGTCTGCTGGTGGCATCGGCCCAGGCGGAGCGGCTGAAGGATATCGCTTCGGTACAGGGCGTACGCAGCAACCAGCTGGTGGGCTACGGCCTGGTGGTGGGGCTTGATGGCACCGGCGACAAGACCAGCTTTACCTCCCAGACCTTTCGCAACATGCTGACCAACTTCGGCGTGATCCTGCCGGCCAATCAGAACCCCTCGTCGAAGAACATTGCCGCGGTGGCGATTCACGCCGAGCTGCCGGCCTTTGCCAAGCCCGGCCAGACCATCGATATTACGGTGTCCGCCATCGGCGATGCCAAGAGCCTGCGCGGCGGCAGCCTGCTGATGTCACCGCTCAAGGGCGCGGACGGCAACGTCTACGCCATCGCCCAGGGTAACCTGGTGGTGTCCGGTTTTGGCGCCGAAGGGCGGGATGGTTCGCGCCTGTCGGTGAACGTGCCCAGTGTTGGCCGCATCCCCAATGGCGCCTCGGTTGAGCGTGCCGTGCCCAGCGCCTTCGCCCAGAGCGACAGCATGATACTGAATCTGCACAACGGCGATTTCACCACCGCCCGGCGCGTGGCGGAACAGATCAATGGTCTGCTGGGCCCGGACATGGCCACGGCGATGGATTCCACCTCCATCCAGGTGCGTGCGCCGCGGGACCCGTCACAGCGGGTGTCCTATATGTCAGTACTGGAGAACCTGGAGGTGCAGCCCGCCCAGGAAGTCGCCAAGGTCATTATCAATTCCCGTACCGGCACCATCATTATCGGCCAGAACGTGCGTATTTCGCCGGTGGCGATCACCCACGGCGGCATGACGGTATCCATTACCGAGGCCTTTGATGTCAATCAGCCCGACGCCCTCAGCGGGGGTGCGACCGTGGTGACACCGCGCACCGGCATCGAGGTGGACGAGGAGTCGGGCCACATGTTCGAGTTCACGCCCGGCACCTCGTTGCAGGATATCGTGGCGGCGGTGAACCAGGTGGGCGCGGCGCCGGGGGACCTGATGGCGATTCTCGAAGCGCTGAAGCAGGCCGGTGCCCTGCGGGCCGAGCTGGTGGTGATATGACTGGTTATGGCGAGCGGCGTACTTTGCCAGCAAGCAAGGGGAGGGCCTGATGGAGCGCAGTAACGGCCTTGGCAGCAAGGCGCAGGTTTATACCGATCTCACCCAGCTGACGCAGCTCAAGCGCGATGCCAAAAATGACGGTCCCGAAGCGCTGGCCCAGGTGGCCAAGCAGTTCGAGCAGATGTTCATGAGCATGATGCTCAAGAGCATGCGCGAGGCCAACGCATCCCTGGCCGAAGACAGCCCGTTCAACAGCGGCGATGTGAAGTTCTACCAGGACATGCTTGATCAGCAGATGACGCTGGAGCTCTCCACCGGCAAGGGCATGGGCCTGGCCGAGGTGCTGGTCAAGCAACTGGGTCAGCAGCTGAATATGCCGGATACCGAGCGTGACAAGGCGGACCTGCGCCCGCTGGATGAGTCCGAACGCATGCTCAAGCGCGCCCTGGGTGGCGGCAGCGAGCTGGCGGCACTGTTGCAGCGCCAGGGTGCCAGGGAGGCGGAGGCTTCGGAGCTGCCCCCCCATGTCAGCTCTCCTGGCCCGGTTGAGGGCCCGTCTGCCGTAGCTGCGTCCGAGGCGGCGCCAGGCGGTGCAGCGGACGCCGGTGCCGAGCCCGTGGCTTTTGATAGCCCGGCTGATTTCGTCGCGACCCTGTTGCCGCTGGCACAACGGATGGCGCCGCAAATCGGTGTTGATCCCAAGGTGCTGGTGGCCCAGGCGGCACTGGAAACCGGCTGGGGCCGGCACATCACCCAGGACAGCAGCGGGCGCAACAGCCGCAACCTGTTCAATATCAAGGCTGACAGCAGCTGGCAGGGGGAGCGGGTGGGCGTCAGTACGCTGGAATACCGGGGCGGTGTGGCGGTGCGCGAAGCCGCGGCGTTTCGTGCCTACGGCTCGTTCGAGCAGAGTTTTGAGGACTATGTCGGCTTCCTGCAGCAGAACCCCCGTTACCGCCAGGCGCTGGAGCAGGCCGCCGACCCCAGGGCCTACCTGCAGGAGCTGCAGGCCGCCGGCTACGCTACGGATCCGGCCTATGCCCAGAAAATAAACCGTATCTTCGACAGTGAACTGCTGTTGCAGGCGCGAGCAGATTCAGCTCAAGAATAACCGCGGCTGGCCGCTAAGAATCTAGGTCGGCGCGTCCTGTCTGGCGCCGCGAGGGAGAGAGTCAATGTCCAGTTTCAACCTGTTGAGCCTCGGTACCCAGGCGTTGCAGAGCAATACTAGCGCGCTGTCGGTGGTCGGGCAGAATATTGCCAACGTCAACACGCCGGGCTACTCGATGCAGCGGGCGGATCTCGCCTCGCGGGACAACCTGGGCGGCGTCGAAGTGCGCGATGTGCAGCGCATGGCCAATGATTTCCTGACCGGCCAGATCATGTCCGATACCTCGGCCTACAACAGTGCCCTGGCCTTTGAACAGCTGGCCAACCAGCTCGACAACCTGCTGGCCTCCGATGTTTCCAGTGTGTCCAAGGCCATGGATGACTATTTTGGCGCCCTGCAGGGAGCGGTGGATGATCCGAGCAACCTGGCCAACCGCGAGCTATTTCTGGCCCAGGCCGATGCCCTGGTGCGCCGCTTCCAGGACCTGGATGCCAGCCTTGTGCGCCAGGGCGATACCATCAACGGCCAGATCGAAAACTCTGTCGCCCAGATCAACAGTATCGGCCAGAACCTGGCCAAGATTAACGACCAGGTGCGTCTGGCCACAGCCTCCGGTGCCTCGACCAACGAGATGCTGGATGAGCGCGACCGGCTGATGGAATCCCTGGCAGGCTATATCGGTTTCTCCACCGTGCCCGAGCCCAATGGCGAGGTGAGTATTTTCATCGGCAACGGCGAGCCCCTGGTGGTGGGCATCAGTGCCAGCCGGCTCCTGACGGTACAGGACAGCACGGATGCCAGTCAGCGCAATATCGCGCTGCAGGTCGGCAGCAGTCGCAGTGATGTCACGGCTCAGCTCAGTGGCGGCCAGGTGGGTGGCCTGCTGGATTACCGCGCCGATGTGCTGTACCAGACACAGGATGAAATGGGGCGTCTGGCCATGGTGTTCGCCGACAGTATGAATCAGCAGCAGGCCCAGGGGCTGGACCTGGACGGCAATGCCGGCCTGCGTCTGTTTGCCGATATCAACGCCAGCCAGGTGACAACCGACCGGGTGCTGGCGAGCAGCCACAACGCGACGAGCACAACGTCCAGGGTCAACATTGTCGATACCGGTACACTCAAGGCGTCAGCCTACGAACTGGTGTTCAATACCGACAGCAGCTTTACCGTCACGCGCCTGAGCGATGGCGTGCGCTGGAACAGCAATCAGCTCACGAGCGAAATCGCTGACACGGACGTGGATGCCAACCAGGAATTTTACTTCGATGCCGCCAGCGGCAGCCTGACGCTGCAGGTCGACGGCTTTCGCATGGAGCTGGACTCCAGCGGGCGCTTTCTCAAGGGTGACAAGTTTGAAATCCAGCCTACCCGCAGTGGCGCTTCGGAGTTTGCGCTGGAACTGAACAGCGGGCGCGGGCTGGCGCTGGCGGACAGTGCCGGCGGCGTATCCAATAACCGCAATGCCCTGGCCATGGCCGAGCTGCAGTTTGCCAAGCTGGTGGATGGCAGCGCCTACCAGGACCAGTACGGTCGCCAGCTCGAGCGCGTCGGCAGCGTTACCGCCACCGCCCAGATCACCACCCAGTCCAGCAAAGCGGTACTGGATGCCAACCTGCAAACCAAATCCAGCCTTACCGGCGTTAACCTCGATGAGGAAGCGGCCAGGCTGGTGCAGTATCAGCAGGCCTACCAGGCGTCGGCGCGACTGATAGCGGCCTCCCAGACGATTTTTGACTCACTGCTGGCCGCCATCTAGGCCTGTTAGGAGCGATATGGAATGCGAATCTCAACCCAGCAAGTTTTTCTTAACAACGTCGACAACCTGAGCCGGGCCAACAGCGAACTGATCAGGACCCAGGAACAAATCGCCACCGGCAAGCGCGTGCTGCAGCCCTCGGACGATCCACTGGCTGCCAGCCAGATAATCAAGCTGGAGCAGGAAATCGCCCGCACCGACCAGTTCCAGACCAGTATCGATACGGCGGACCGACGCCTCAGTTTGGAAGAAAGCACCCTGGACGGGATGTTCAACAGCATCGTGCGGCTGCGGGAAATTACCATCCAGGCGGGCAGCCCGGTGCTGAACGCGCAGAACCGCACGGCCCTGGCCGCCGAAGTGGACGGCATCATCAACCAGATGCAGGGGCTGATGAATACCAAGGATGTACAGGGTGAATACCTGTTCTCCGGTTTCCAGGGTGACCAGCAGGCCTACAGCTTTGACGATGCGACCCAGCGCTACCTGTTTAACGGCGATGCCGAGCAGCGCTTTGTCCAGATAGGCCCGGATAACCGTATCGCCTCCACTGATTCGGGCGCCCAGCTGTTCGAAACGGTGGCGGTGCCGACCCTGGGTAGTAATTCATCAGGTGCCATTGCAAGCCTGGCAGTTGCTGACCTGGATGCTTTCCAGCCGGCCAGCAGCAGCGGCGCGTCGCCATTTACCATCAGTATTGACGATACTGGCCTGCTGACGGTGGCGTCTGCCGATGGCACGGATGTATTTTCGCAGGATGTGCCTGCGGTGAACCTGACGACAACGGGGGTTACCGTGGCCACTGATGACCTGGTGAGCTTTAACGGTGTGGACCTGACGGTCGGAAACCTGCCAGCGCCGGGCAGCGGCAATACCTTCACGGCCGAAGTTGGCAGCCCGCTTGAGCGGGATAATATTCTGAATTTTGCGCTGGACTTGAGCAATGGCCTGAAAGAATCCGATACCAGTACCGAGGCTGGAAAGCAGCAGTTCAATGCTCTGCTGGCGCGTACTCTCGACGCTCTGCAGGCTGCAGAGGATGTCAATATCCGTGCTACCACTACCATTGGTGCGCGCATGAATGCACTGGAGCAGCAACAGCTGGTGAACGACGACTACAAGCTCTATACCCAGGAAACGCTGTCGTCATTCCAGGACCTGGACTACAACGAGGCCATCAGCCGCTTGACATTGCAGCAGACCACGCTGGAAGCCGCCTACGCCAGTTTCAGCAAGATAAGCGGTATGAGCCTGTTCGATTACATCCGGTAACTTACTGTCCTTGCGGCAGCGGCGCCGGGTGGCACCCCGTAGGGTGCTGATGAGCGCAGCGAATCGCACCGTTTACCGGATCGCACCGTTCACGCATGTGCATACATTATCCGCGGCGGTTTCGGTGAAATTCGCGGGTGTGGTGCTTTCACATATAGACAAGCGCAGGCTCATTGCCACCGCGTCGAATGGCCGTGCGCCGTAGGGTGCTGATGAGCGCAGCGAATCGCACCGTTTACCAAGCCGCACCTGTTACCAAGCCGCACCTCAATGTCACTCCATTCTTACCTTTAGTCGTCATAGGACAGCCGGCGAGCCTGGCCATCATCGGCCCAGTCTTCGTCATAGAGTCCCTCGGCGACACAGCGGTGGAAGGTCGAGTACGGCCAGGCCGATACGCGCTCAACCAGACCATGCTTGAGCGGGTTGATGTGGATATAGTCCAGATGCGCCCGATAGTCCTGCTCACTGCGGATTGCATGTTCCCGGTACCGGCGTTGCCAGATGCCGCGTTCGCCGCGCCGGGACTGGCTGCGCGAGCGTCGTTCGAATGGCGGGATACTGCGGCTGAAGCGGCTTTTGATCAGAGACCAGCGGATTGCATAGTCGCAATCCCCGATCGGCAATTCGATCAGGCAGTGCAGGTGGTCCGGCAGAACCACCCAGCCATGAATAACGAACGGGTGTCGGTTCCGTACATGTCGCACGGCCTCGCGCAGGTTATCGATGTATCGGACCAGCAGGTCATTGTGGCGGCGTTGCAGGTTGACGGTAAAAAAGTAGCAGCCACCGGGGTGCCAGGCCCGTCGGTAATTGGACATCCGTGTCCTCCTGTTCTCGGCATTTTCCGTAATGCTTCGTAGGGTGCTGATGAGCGCAGCGAATCGCACCTTTACCGCAGCGAATCAGCGAGACCTCTGCGGTTGCTCCGGGCAGCGGTGCTTTCGAATGGTGCTTTCACATAATAAAAGGCGCAGGCTCATTCCACCCTACGGGTAAAGCACCGCAGTGCAATAATCCGCCATCCCCCGGGATGCGCGGCAGTGCACCGTAGGGTGCTGATGAGCGCAGCGAATCGCACCGTTTACCGCAGCGAATCAGCGAGACCTCTGCGGTTGCTCCGGGCAGCGGCGCTTTCGAACGAATGGTGGAATTCGCAGGCTCATTCCACCCTACGGGAAAAGCACCGCAGTGCAATAATCCGCCATCCCCCGGGATGCGCGGCAGTGCACCGTAGGGTGCTGATAAGCGCAGCGAATCGCACCTTTACCGCAGCGAACGTGGCGTTTACCCGCTACCGCGGCGGTTGCACCCGGCAGTAGCGCTTTCGAATGGTGCTTTCACATAATAAAAGGCGCCGGCTCACTCCACCCTACGGGTATCGTGCCTTTACCCCATGTTGCCGTAGGCTTTTTGCGCGCGCTGGCCTTTTTTGAGCTTGTGGTGCTCATCGAGCAGGGTCTTTTTGCGGGACTGCAGGAGGGCCTGGGTGTCGTCCTCAAGGCTGCGCACCTGTTGCAGAATCTCGGCAAGCTCGGTGGCTTCGGTCACGGACAGCTTGCTCCCAAGCGAGTGGTCCAGCTGCTCGATAAGCGTCGCGCGCGTGTGCTGGAGCGGCGCCAGGTTCTCGAAGTCTTCGCTGCGTGCCCGCGCAAGGAGTGCGTCGGTGGCCTTGAGCAGCTGCTCGGCAATCTCTCTGGATGGGTTCATCGCGGGTCCCTGGAAAAAATCCTCATGTTCAGTTTGAACCTGCCGTTAATAGAAGGCAACGCGATGTTGACGGCGGCCCGGGTCAAAAAAGACTAAAGCTATCCGGGGTATCGCCGATAGCTAAACGCAGAAGGGCTGGAGACGCGATTCCCCGGATCGGCCTTAAGAACACAACAGCCTGTCAGACTGGGCTGCCAGTAAAACTGAGGAGCAACACTCATGGCAATGGTAATCAATTCCAACATCATGTCGCTGAATGCTCAGCGCAACCTGACGGCGTCGCAGAACGACCTGAACACCTCGATGGAACGCCTGAGCAGCGGCAAGCGCATCAACTCGGCGGCCGACGATGCCGCGGGTCTTGCCATCTCCAGCCGCCTGACCTCGGAAGTGCGTGGCCTGAACCAGGCGGTGCGTAACGCCAACGACGGTATCTCCCTGATCCAGACCGCCGAGGGTGCGCTGGACGAGTCCACCAATATCCTGCAGCGCATGCGTGAGCTGTCCATCCAGTCCTCCAGCGGCACCTACTCCGAGGGTAACCGCGCCACCCTGAATGCCGAGGTGCAGCAGCTGGTACAGGAGCTGGATCGCATTGCCTCGACCACCTCTTTCAACGGTCAGAATATTCTGGATGGTTCACTGGGATCGGTCAAACTACAGGTCGGCGCCCAGGCGAACCAGACCATTGAAATGAGCATCCAGGCGATGGATTCTTCGACTCTGGGCTTGGGATCTCAGTCTGCTGACCTCTCCGGTGCCGTGATGACCGCTATTGATATTCAGGACGGTGACGTGTTGATTAACGGTTCAGCACTGGATGCCCATGATTCGACTACAAAGAATATTGACGACTTGCTGAGTAATATCAATTCTAATGTTGAGGGCGTTACTGCAACCGCTTTTAACGTTATGGAGGCGGGGGCAAACGCGACCGGCGTGCTGACTGCCGGTGACTCCTTCACGATTACCGTGGGATCGACCAATGGTTCGGATGCGGTAGTTTATCAAGTTGGTTCTGGTACCGCTGCTGATGGTATTACTTCTTCCAATCTGGACGAAATGGTCGACCTTATCAACAGCACGACTGGTGGTGCGGTAACCGCCAGTATCAATGCCGACAATGGGCGCTTGGTGCTGTCCAACACCACCGGTGGTACAATCACGATCGATGATGTGGATAATACACCCGTTGGGAATGCCACAGGTTTCACGGACACTGACTCGCAGCTAGGCAGTATTGCTATGTCGTCCGATGATGGTTCTGCAATTACTGTTACTACTGGTGCGAATGGTACGGATGCAGATCTCGAATCATTGGGCTTCCGCCGTGTGGAAGGGCAGGGTGTAGTCATTGGTGAGGAATTATCACCATCAGGGGAGCAGGATACCGTCTTGGCGGTTAATGACCTTAAGATTAATGGTGTTTCGATATCCGCAGTGGCTGCAGATGGGGGAACAGTTAATACTTTGGCTGAGAAAGTTGCGAACATAAACGCGGTTAGTGATGATACAGGTGTCACAGCAGCAACTGTTGCACAGAGCTCTTTTGCGGTTAATTTGGCAAAGGTTCAGCATACGGTGACGGCAACTGCGGCTCCCGACATGACAGCTATTGCGTCTATTGCTGCTGATGCAGATTTGAAATTAAATGGTGTTGAGTTGACTGGTATCGCTGCGTTGACAGCTAGTAGTACAGTAGAGGCACTAGCAGCAGTGATAAATGGTGAAACGGCAAATACGGGTGTTACAGCATCGGTGGATAACAGCGGTTATCTGACCCTTTCGTCTGACACTGCCTTCACCTTTACTGGAGCCAACAACGGTGACTCAGGAGATCTGGGTACAGGTATGCCAGCATTGGATGCAACAACCGGTGCTACAACGCTAGGCGCTGATGATGGTTCTATAAAAATTAATGGGTATGAGGTTGCAAATATAGATCTAGATGACATTGATGCGGCGATTGCGGATATTAATGGAGCTAGTGGTAATACTGGAGTCACGGCCTCAATTGATGACAACGGGCAATTGCAGCTTTCTGGGAATTCTGCCATTACAATTGAGATGGGTCAGGAAAACGGAGCGGCGACAGCAGCGCGGCTGGGGATTACATTCGCCAGTGACTCGAATTCCGATGGTGCTAATGACTCTGTTACATTAAACGCACGAATCAAACTCGATTCAGCAAATGACAAGCCTATCAGCATTGATGTTACTGCAAACGGTGCCACTGCAACCGGGCTTAGTGATATGAATACCGACCTGAGCGGCACGGTTAATGGCACGGCGCTGTCCAGCATCGACATTTCTACAGTTGCCGGCGCCCAGAAAGCCATTGGCGCAATCGACAATGCCCTGGATACCATCAACTCAAGCCGCGGTGACCTCGGTGCGATCAGCAACCGGCTGGATTTCACCATCAACAACCTGTCGAATATCTCGGAAAACGCCTCGGCGGCCCGTTCGCGGATCGAGGATGCCGACTTTGCAGCGGAATCTGCGGCACTGTCCCGTGCCCAGGTACTGCAGCAGGCCGGTACTGCGATGCTGGCCCAGGCCAATGCCGCGCCCCAGCAGGTGCTGTCGCTGCTGCAGTAAGCGCTGAACCGAGCCTGATTTGATCCAGATAAAAGGCTGTCCCGCGGGGGCGGCCTTTTGAGCATGGGATATAAGGATATGAGTATCGAAGCCAGTAACATGATATCGCCACCCATGGCGAAGGGAACGCCCAGTGCGGAACCCTCATCCCGGGGCATTGCGCCGGGTCAACCTGCCGGAGTGGTTAAATCGCAGGCGGATGCTGCAGACTCGGCGGTCATCGCCGAGGCCTCGGCCGAAAAGCTGCAGGCCGCCGTGGACAAGCTCAACGAGCTGATGCAGGCCGGGGGGCAGCGCTCGCTGAACTTCTCGGTGGACGGTTCCACCGACAAGCTGGTCGTCAAGGTGATGGACGTCGAAACCCAGGAAGTGATACGCCAGATGCCTACGGAAGAGGCGCTGAAGTTTGCCGAGCACATCGAGGGCATGATCGGGCTTATTTTTGATCAAAAGGCCTGATGCCCGGCGGCGCTGGACAGGGCCCGGCGATACGGGCTAACTAGTCAACCTTTCAACTGATTGAGGCGGACATGGCCAACATTATTTCTTTGCTTGGCGCGGGGTCGGGTCTCGATACCGCCAACCTGGTGTCTCAGCTGGTTGAAGCGGAACGTGCACCCACTCAGAACCGGCTCGATTCCAAACAGGAAACGCTGCAGGCACAGATTTCCGCCTACGGCACCCTGAAGAGTGCCATGTCCGGGTTCCAGGACGTTATCTCGCCGCTGGCCAATAACGATACCTTCAATGCGCGCTCTGTTGCCTTTCCCGACACCGATGTGATTACGCCCAATTCGCTGGCTGCCGGCGCCCAGACGGGGACCTACCAGATCGAGGTGGTGGATGTGGCGCGTGCGCAGTCGCTGGCGATGGGGGCGACCGCGGATCAGAACGCGGCTATTGGGGCTACGGGTGAGCTGAGTATCCAGTTCGGCCAGTGGAGCTACAACGTCGCGGATGAGCCTGACAGCTTCCAGGTCAATGATGACCGGGCTGCGCTGAGTATCGAGGTTGACGCCAGTGATTCGCTGCAGAGTATCGCCGAGAAAATCAACGCCAGCGATTCCGGCATTCAGGCGTCGGTGCTGCGTGTCGATGATCAGTACCAGCTGATGCTCACGGCGCCGTCCGGTGCCGACAATGCACTGCAGATTAGTGCCAGTGATGCGTCTCTCGCGGATTTCGAGTTTACGGCGGCAAACTTTTCCGGCGTGACCGAGACCCAGCAGGCCAGCGATGCCGAACTGAAGGTCAATGGCCTGAGCGTCAAGCGCGACAGCAACACCATCGACGATGTGATCGCCGGGTTCGACTTCACGCTGAATAAAAGCAGTGCCGGCGAGAAAATCACCTTCAGTGTCGATGCCGACAAGGCCGTGGCCGAACAGGCCATCCGTGACTTTGTCGAGGCATACAACACGCTGTACGAAACCGCCGGTAACCTCACCGGTTACAGCACGGATGAAGACAATAATACCGTCAAGGGTGATCTCTCCACCGACGCCACCGCCAAAACGGTGATGCGCCAGTTGCGCAGCATGATCGGGGCGACGGTGCCCGGGATCGAGTCCGGCTTTACCGCCCTGGCCAATCTGGGTATCCGCACGGAGCTCGACGGTACGCTGTCGATCAACGAGACCGAGTTCGAGTCGGCGCTGAGTGGCAATTTTGAACTGGTCGAAACCCTGTTCGCCCGCAAGACGAGCTCCAGCAACAGTTACGTTGAGGTCGGTGTCGGGACCCGGGCGTCCAGTACCGTTGCCGGCAGTTACGATGTACTGATCACCCAGGATCCGGCCAAGGGACTTGTTGGCGGCAATAGTGTGACGGCAACGGGTTTTGACGCTGGCAGCGATGCTTTTGTGCCATCACTGGACACCTCACCGGGCGACTACAGCTTCAAGATCAAGGTTAATGGCACCGAGTCCGATACGATCAGCCTGACGGGCACCTATTCGACCGTCGAGGAGCTGAGGGCCGAGCTGCAGTCACTGATCAACGGCGATGCCAAGCTCGCTGGCGCCAGGGCGGCGGTCGATGTCAGCTACGATAGCGGCACCGATGCCTTTACCTTTACCTCCCGCGATTATGGCAGCAGCTCGAAGGTTTCCTTCAGCCTGGCTGGCGCCGATATTGGCCAGCTTGGCATCGACACCGCGCTCACGGGTACCGCTGGCAAGGATGTGGCGGGCACGATCAATGGCGTTGCCGGCTTTGGTGCCGGCGAGGTGCTGCTACCCGACCTGAGCTCGGGTGCCTATGGGCTGAACCTCAGCATCAGTCCTGGCGCGGCCGCCCAGGGGGCGTTCGAGATCGGTTTCTCCCGTGGTTTTGCGGGCGGCATGAATAATCTTATCAACGAATTCCTGGCCAGTTCCGGGCCTATTGCGAGCCGGGAAACGAGCCTGAATGATCGGCTGGACGATATATCCGATGACCGGGAAGACCTTGACCGGCGCATCGAAAAATACGAAGCGCGGCTGTCCGCCCAGTTCCTGGCAATGGAGCAGATAATCAGCAGCCTGAATTCAACCGGCGATTCGCTGGAAGGCATTCTCGATCGCCTGCCGTACACGGCGAAAGATTAATGCAGCCGCCCGCGAACGCTGTTGCCCGCTTGCACATCCCGGCCTGGCACAGAGTCGGTTTTGATTCAGCGTGGCACATTGGATTTGCCGTGGCACAATGGCAACATGATCGACGTTGCCCAACCTATTCGACAAAGAGCCGAGCATGAATATAAACGCGCTTAAACAGTATAAAAGTGTCGACCTGCGAGCCAGCATTGAATCCGCAACGCCCCATCATCTGATTACCATGCTGCTGGGCGGGGCCCAGGAAGCGCTGGCCAAGGCTGCGGGGGCCATAGAACGCAAGGATATCGGCCTGCGTACCCTGCAGCTCAACAAGGCAACCGATATCGTCATGAACCTCAAAGGGACCCTGAATCATGAAGCCGGCGGTGAGTTATCCGCCAATCTGGATCGGCTGTATGACTATATGGTGCGCTGTCTTTATGAGGCCAATCGCGACAATGACGAAAGCAAGGTGCGTGAAGTCCGGGGCCTGTTGTCGCAGATAGCCGAAGGCTGGTCACAGATCGCGGTATCCGAGCATCACACCACCTCGGTTCCGGCTGTTTAGGAAAATTGCGAAGAATAATGCTGGCTTAACGGCAGAACATGAGCTGAAAAAGCGCCCGCCAGTGGCGCTTTTTTATTTGTGAGGAGTGATTGAACGCTTTCCGCTTTTCTGCCGTTTCCTGGTATGCGGGCATCGAGTGTCAAAAATATGTGACTGGCACGGTTGTGCCCCTGGGCCGAATGTCATAAATTTGACTATCAAGAATTTCAGGTGCCGGCGAAGGATGATGCTGCCAGGTGTTCAGATACAGCTGATCGAAGACGATGCACCGCGGCGCGAGCGTTTTGTGCAGGCGCTGGCGTTTGTTGGCCTGCAGTGCCAGGCAACGGACTTTGTCTCCTGGCTGCAACGGGGCGATGCGCCGCTGCAGTGCTCGGTGATTCTGCTCGGTGAGTGTCGCCTGCCGTTGTCCCTGGCCAAGTTGCTCACCGAACTGCGTACCCAGGACGGCGCCATGCCGGTGATCCTGTTGGCGGACTGGAGCGATCAGGCCTCCCTGGCGGACGAGTTGCAGGCCATGCTGGTGGGCACGCTTGCGCCGGTACCGAACTACAGCGCCCTGGCGGACCTGCTGCATGCCGCGCTGATCTACCGCCGGCAGTGTGGTGGCGGGCATGGCGACAAGGCCGGCCTCTTTCCGGACCTGGTAGGCGGCAGCGAGTCGCTGTTGCAGGTGCGGCGCATCATGGCCCAGGTGGCCGAGCGGGATGTCAGCGTGCTCATCACCGGTGAGTCGGGTACCGGCAAGGAAGTGGTGGCGCGCAGCCTGCACGATCATTCCGGGCGCCGCAAGGGGCCTTTCGTGCCGGTGAACTGTGGCGCCATTCCGGCGGAACTGCTCGAAAGCGAACTCTTTGGCCACGAAAAGGGCGCCTTTACCGGTGCGATCTCCAACCGTACCGGGCGCTTTGAGCTGGCCCAGGGCGGTACCCTCTTCCTGGATGAAATTGGCGACATGCCCCTGCCCATGCAGGTCAAGCTGCTGCGCGTGCTGCAGGAACGCCAGTTCGAGCGCGTGGGTGGCAGCAAGACGCTGGATGTGGACGTGCGCATCCTGGCCGCGACGCACAAGAACCTGGAGCAGATGATCGCCGAGGGCCTGTTTCGTGAAGACCTCTATTACCGCCTGAACGTGTTTCCCATCGAGCTGCCGGCCCTGCGCGAGCGCAGCGACGATATCGAACCGCTGATCAATGCGCTGTCCGGGCGCCTGAGCCAGCAGGGTTTTGGCCAGCTGATGTTCCACCCCGCCGCCATAGAGTCTCTCAGGCGGTACGCCTGGCCCGGCAATATTCGCGAGCTGGCCAACCTGGTGGAGCGCCTGGCGATCATGCACCCCGATACGGTGGTGGGGGTGTCTGAACTGCCGGAAAAATTTCGCCTGGTCGACGAGCCCAACCCCGAGCGTTACCGCACGGCGGCGATGGCGGGTACCGATCCCGATACGGCGGATACAGTACCGCCTGGTCCCCCCGAGGACCTGGCTCGCCTGCCTTCTGCCGGCGTCGATCTGAAAGGCCATCTAGAGAGTATCGAGCAGCGCCTGATTGAACAGGCGCTGGACAGCTGTGACAACGTGGTGGCCCGTTCGGCGGATCTGCTGCAAATACGGCGTACCACGCTGGTGGAAAAAATGCGCAAATACGGAATCTCGCGCAAATGAGCCCGGCAAGCAGCGAACGCATCGCCGAGCTGGAAGCGCAGCTGCGTGATGCCCGCAACGCACTGGCACTTGAACGGGCGGCCCGTGACGGCGAGCTGGAACACAACGCCGGTCTTGCCGAGCGCATGCGCAAGCTGCTCGACCTGCTGCCCGCCGGCGTGATCCTGATTGACAGCGCGGGCCTTGTCGCCGAGGCGAACCCGGCGGCGCGGGATCTGCTGGGGGAACCGTTGCAGGGTCAACTCTGGATCGACATTATCCGGCGCAGCTTTGCGCCGCGCAGCGATGACGGTCACGAAGTGTCGTTGCGGGATGGGCGGCGGGTGCACCTGGCGACCCGTGCCATGGACAACGAGCCCGGTCAGCTGGTGTTGCTGACCAACCAGACCGAAACACGGCTGCTGCAAACTCGGCTGTCTCATTACCAGCGGCTGTCGGAGATGGGCCGCATGATGGCGTCCCTGGCACACCAGATTCGCACGCCGCTCTCGGCCGCACTGCTGTATACCTCGCACCTTGGCCGTGCGCAGCTGGAGGACAGCCAGCGGCTGCGCTTTGCCTCCAAGGTGAAGTCGCGGCTGGTGAACCTGGAACAGCAGGTGCGGGATATGCTGGTGTTTGCCCGGGGGGAAACCCGCCTGGATGATCGCATCAGCACTGAAGAGCTGTTCAGTGCCATCGAGGACATGCTCGATGCGCCGCTTTCCAGCCAGGATGCAGACTGTGACTGTCACAACGAGGCGCCGGGGCTCTGGCTACAGTGCAACCGGGAAACCCTGCTCGGTGCCCTGCAAAACCTGGTGGATAATGCCCTGCAGGCCTGTGGCGCGGGTACCACCCTGGCCATTCGCGCAAGCCTTGATGGTGCCTACCTGCGCCTGGAGGTGATTGATCAGGGCCCCGGTATGGATGCGCAGACCCGGGCCCAGGCCATGCAGCCGTTCTACACCACCAAGTCCCATGGTACCGGCCTTGGGCTGGCGGTGGCCCAGGTGGTGGCAAGGGCACACCATGGCAGTTTCGAGCTCGATTCGGCGCCGGGGCAAGGCACCCGGGCGGCATTGCTGTTACCGTTTTTGACGTGAAACGGTGCGGTGCGCTTCGCTTACCAGCACCCTACAGATCATTCCGGTGTGTAGGCTGTCGGTGAGTGTAACGAACCGCACCGGCAAGCCCCCCCGTTTCGCAATTGATACAAGGACACCAGGGAATCAATGGGAATCAAGGTACTGATAGTCGAAGATGACGAGGCCCTGCGCGAGGCGCTGGCCGATACCCTGGCGCTGGCGGGATTCGAGTACCTGGAGGCCAGCGACGGCCTGCAGGCGCTGGAGCGGCTCAAGCAGGCGGCGGTGGATATCGTGGTCAGCGATGTTAACATGCCGGGGCTCGACGGCCACGGCCTGCTGGCGCGCCTGCAGCAGTCCCACCCCTGCTTGCCGGTGGTGCTGATCACCGCCTTTGGGCAGGTGCAAAAAGCGGTGGAGGCCATTCGTGCCGGCGCCGTGGATTACCTGATGAAGCCCTTCGAGCCCGAGCAGCTGATCGAAACCCTCAGGCTGCACGCCGGTGCCGCCGGTGTGTCGGCGTTCGAGCCCCCCATCGCCGAGGACGCCGCCAGTCGGCAGTTGCTGCAGCTGGCCAGGCGCGTGGCTGAAACGGATTCCACCGTACTGATCACCGGTGAGTCCGGTACCGGCAAGGAAGTGCTGGCGCAATACATTCATCAGCATTCCGCCCGCAGCGACCAGCCCTTTGTGGCCATCAACTGTGCAGCCATCCCGGAGAACATGCTCGAGGCCACGCTGTTCGGCCATGAGAAAGGGGCCTTTACCGGCGCCTACAGCAGCCATGCCGGCAAGTTCGAACAGGCCAACGGCGGCACCCTGCTGCTGGATGAGATCAGCGAAATGGACCTGGGGCTGCAGGCCAAGCTGCTGCGCGTGCTGCAGGAGCAGGAAGTGGAACGTATCGGTGGGCGCAAGGCGGTAAAGCTCGATGTGCGGGTGCTGGCGACCAGCAACCGGGCGCTGGAGGCCTTTGTCGCCGAGGGCCGCTTTCGCGAAGACCTGTATTACCGCCTGAATGTCTTTCCGCTGCAGTGGCTGCCGCTGCGCGAACGCGCGGGGGATGTGCTGCCCCTGGCCGAGCGTCTGCTGGCCAAGCACTGCAGCAAGATGCACCGCCCGCCCGCGAGCCTCTGTCCCGCGGCGCGCCAGCAGTTGCTGGCCCATGGCTGGCCGGGCAACGTGCGCGAGTTGGACAACGTCATGCAGCGGGCGCTGATTCTGCAAACGGGTACCCGCATTCTGGCCGCCGATCTGCACCTGGCGCCGGGGGCTATCAGTGTCAGCCAGTTTGCCCAGGCTCAGCTGCAGCCCGGTGTTGTGCCGGGTGAGGGAGCGGAGGATGGGGAGGACGCCGGCCAGCTGGGCTCAGATCTGCGCCAGCACGAATTTCAGCTGATTGTGGAGGCACTGCAGCAGGCCGGTGGCAGTCGCAAGGATGCCGCCGAGCGGCTGGGAATCAGCCCGCGTACGCTGCGCTACAAGCTGGCGCGCATGCGTGAGAGCGGCTTTTCATTGACGGAGTAGGGCCCTTGCCGGGTATTCACCGGTATTGCGCTTTTGGGGCATGCCGGCGTCGTCTTTTAGTACTATGGTTGGCAGAGGAGTGCGCAGGGGCCGGATGCGCTACAGGCCCCGCCGCGCGTGAGTTGATGCCAACCGGCCGGGCGCTGGAGTTTGCCGCAGGGCCTCGGCTTTGCCGGCGGCGATATACCAATGTCTAATTCAGGGCGCGGCCGTGAAGTCTGTATAACACTACGCCATAGATCCGTTTTCTGCGTGCTGCACGCGTCCAGGATCTCCTAATTAAAACAAGCAATATTAAGGGCACTTCCATGAGTGATATCAAGCTACACCCGGTTAATCCGGCCTTCGCGGCCAAGGCGCACATCGATAACGCCAGATACCAGGCAATGTATGACCAGTCCGTCAACGACCCCGATGCCTTCTGGGGCGAGCAGGGCAAGCGGCTCGACTGGTTCACGCCTTACAGCAAGGTGAAGAACACCTCCTTTGATCTGCATAACGTGGATATCCGCTGGTTCGAAGACGGTACCCTGAACGCCTCCTACAACTGCCTGGATCGTCATCTCGAAACCCGCGGCGACCAGACGGCGATTATCTGGGAAGGGGACGACCCGAGCGAATCCGAACATATCAGCTACCGCGACCTGCATGGTCGCGTCTGCCGCCTGGCCAGTGCGCTGCGCGACCAGGGCGTGAAGAAAGGCGATGTGGTGACGCTGTACATGCCGATGATCCCGGAAGCCGCCGTGGCCATGCTGGCCTGTGCCCGCATCGGGGCCGTGCATTCGGTGGTGTTCGGCGGCTTCTCGCCCGAAGCCCTGGCGAACCGCATCGACGGGGCGCAATCCAAGGTCGTTATCACCTCCGATTTCTCCCTGCGTGGTGGCAAGGTCGTACCGCTCAAGGCCAACGTTGACAAGGCCCTGACCGATCCCGCCGCGGCCAGCCTGGTCAAGAGCGTGGTCGTGGTACGCCGTACCGGCGATGACCTGGCCTGGGATGACACCCGCGATGTCTGGTATCACGACATCACCGCGGCGGCCTCGGCGCAGTGCGAGGCGGAACCGGTGCAGGCGGAAGATCCGCTGTTTATCCTGTACACCTCCGGCTCGACCGGCAAACCCAAGGGGCTCAAGCACACCACCGGGGGTTACCTGGTCTATGCCGCCATGACCCATGAGTATGTGTTCGACTACAAGCCAGGTGATATCTACTGGTGCACCGCTGATGTCGGCTGGGTCACCGGTCACAGCTATATTGTCTATGGCCCGCTGGCCAATGGCGCCACCACCCTGATGTTCGAGGGGGTGCCGAACTATCCCGACAGCAGCCGCTTTGGCCGCGTTATCGAGAAGCACAGGGTTAACCAGTTCTACACCGCCCCCACGGCAATCCGTGCGCTGATGCAGCAGGGTGAGGACGTGCTGGGCAATGCCGACCTGTCGAGCCTGCGCCTGCTGGGGTCGGTGGGTGAGCCCATCAATCCCGAAGCCTGGGAGTGGTATAACCGCGTTGTCGGCAAGGACAGCTGTCCCATCGTTGATACCTGGTGGCAGACCGAAACCGGCGGCATCATGATTACTCCGCTGCCGGGTGCCACCGATACCAAGCCCGGCTCCGCCACCCGCCCGTTCTTCGGTGTGCAGCCTGCGCTGGTGGACAACGAGGGCAACGAGCTGGAAGGGGCCGTGGATGGCAACCTGGTGATCAAGGACTCCTGGCCGGGCCAGAGCCGCTCTATCTGGGGTGATCACGAGCGCTTCTCGCAGACCTACTTCAGTACCTTCAAGGGCTATTACACCACCGGCGATGGCGCCCGGCGCGATGCCGATGGCTACTACTGGATCACCGGTCGCGTCGATGACGTGATCAACGTCTCCGGTCATCGCATGGGAACGGCCGAGGTGGAATCCGCCCTGGTGGCGCACCCGGCGGTGGCGGAAGCCGCGGTGGTGGGGTATCCCCACAACCTCAAGGGGCAGGGGATCTATGTTTATGTCACGCTGCAGTCGGGCTTCGATGCTTCCGATGAACTGCTCAAGGAGCTGCGTACCTGGGTGCGCTCGGAGATCGGTCCCATCGCCTCGCCGGACCTGATCCAGTTCGCACCGGGCATGCCCAAAACGCGTTCCGGCAAGATCATGCGCCGGATTCTCCGCAAGATCGCCGAAGACGATTACGGCAGCCTTGGGGATACCTCAACCCTGGCCGACCCGTCCGTGGTGGACGATCTGATCGAGAACCGGCTCAACCGCAAGGCCTGAGCCTGCCAGCCCCGGTGAAAGCCGCCGGGGTTTGCGGTTTGAAAACAGCATTTCACCTGCATAAATGCCTCCCGGCCTCTGGCCGTGGAGGCATTTTGCCTTTAAAGTCAGGCTCGTACCGCAGGTGCAAAAGCCGGCGTGCCGATACCGCTGTTATGGCCCCCTGAGTGGCTGGCAGGCGGGAAGTCGCAGGCGTGGCGTATAATAAGAGCCCGGTTACGGGCGCGCACTAGGGAGATACCGCATGCAGTTAGCGCAAAAAATCATCATCGCCGATGACCATCCGCTGTTTCGGGCGGCACTGAAACAGGCAGTCTTGCAGGCTGTGCCGGGGGTGGAAATCGTTGAGGCCGATACGCTGGCGGCGGTGCAGGAAGCGGTGGACACGCACAGCGATGCCGATCTGGTATTGCTGGATATTCATATGCCGGGTGCCAGTGGTTTCTCGGGCCTGGTTTTCCTGCGCGGACAGAATCCGGGCATTCCGGTGGTGGTGGTCTCCGGCAGTGAAGAGGCGCATGTCATGCAGCGGGCTATCGAGTACGGTGCTTCCGGCTTTATACCCAAATCGGCACCGCTGGAGGTGATTTCCGAAGCCATCACGGCGGTGCTGCAGGGTGAGGAGTGGCTGCCGCAGGAAATTGCCGACAGCTTCGATCAGGTGCCGCCGGAAGATCAGCAGTTTGCCCTGGCGCTGGTCTCGCTGACACCGCAGCAGTTCCGCGTACTCACCATGCTGACCGAAGGCCTGCTGAACAAGCAGATCGCCTACGAGCTGAGCGTTTCCGAGGCCACGATCAAGGCCCATGTAACGGCCATATTACGCAAGCTTGGGGTCAACAGCCGTACCCAGGCCGTGATCGCCGCACAGCGCCTGGGTGTGGAACCGCCCAAGACTGAACTGAAGTAGTTGGTGGCCGTTCGTTATTAGTTATTGGTAATTCGTTATTGGTAATTAGTCATTGGTGATTGGTAAGCCGTAAGCCGTAAGCCGTAAGCTAACAGCTTTAAGCTTACGGCTGAAAGCTCTAATCACGAATCACGAATCACGAATCACGAAGACTGGTAATTGGTAATTGGTAATTGGTGATTGGTGGATTGGTGGATTGGCGGATCACCTCTACGACTGCACCCCGGTATCATTTCCAAAATCCGCAGCGTGTTCTTCTCTCCCTTGCACCTTTTACCTTGCCCCTTGAGCCTGCTCTCATAATCACGAAGACTGGTAATGGGTAAGTCGGCAGCTTTACGCTTAAAGCTTACGGCTTAAAGCTGTCAGCTTGCTTCTCCCCTTTCTCGCCGGCAATCAGCTTGTTGATCATGGCGCGCAGGGCGGCGGGCTTGATGGGCTTGCTGAGTCGCTGGGCGCCCTGGCGGGCAATTTCCTCGCTGACGCTGTCGGTACGATCGGCGGTGATAATGACCGCCGGCACGGGTTTGGACCACAGCGGCTGCATGGCTTCAAGCGCCATCAGGCCGGTATAGGTTTCTCCCAGGTGGAAGTCGGCCAGGATGATGTCCGGCTCGAAGTCCGTGCCATTGAGCTGGTTTTTCACCTCTTCCACCGACAGCGCCGTCAGGGTCTCGCAGGACCAGCCCTGCAGCAGCGCCCGCATACCTTCCAGAATCTTGGGTTCGTTGTCGATCACCAGTACCCGCACGCCGTTCAGACCCTTGCTGCGTATCCAGCCGCGCTGTTCTGTCTTGTGCCGGATGGCTTTGGCCGGATCGCCGAAGGGGACTTCAATACTGAAGGTCGTGCCCTTGCCGGGCCAGGAGCGTACGTCTATCGGGTGTCCCAGGATGCGGGCGATGCGCTCGGTGATGGCAAGGCCGAGCCCCAGGCCTTTTACCTGGCTGTGGCGCGGGTTGTCGATGCGCTTGAACTCCTCGAACACCTCGCCGAGCTTGTCCGGCGCAATGCCAACGCCGGTATCCCAGACCTCGATCCGCAGCCGGTCGCCCCGGCGCCGGCAACCCAGCAGCACCTTGCCGTGCTGGGTATAGCGAATGGCGTTGGAGAGAAAGTTCTGCAGGATGCGCCGCAGCAGTGCCTGGTCGGATGCGACCACCTGCTGCGAATTGCACCAGTGCAGCTGCAGCTGCTTTTCCGCCGCCAGCAGGCTGAACTCGGTACTGAGGTTGGTCAGCATGGTGCTGATGCTGAAGTCGGTGACATTGGCGACCAGGGCGCCGGCATCGAGCTTGGAAATGTCGAGCAGGGTGGTAATCAGTTCTTCCGCCGCCTTGAGAGAGGAGTCGAGGTTCTCCACCAGTTGGTGGGTACTCTGGTCATGGCTTTGCTGTGCCAGGGCGGAGGTGAACAGGCGTGCGGCGTTGAGCGGCTGCAGCAGGTCATGGCTGGCTGCAGCGAGGAAACGTGTCTTGCCGAGATTGGCCGCTTCCGCCTCGGCCTTGGCCTGGCGCAGTTCGTCCTCGATCAGGGCGCGAATGGTGTTTTCCTTGCGCAGTTCCCGGTTGACCGTCGAGAGCGCCTGGGTGCGGTCGCGCACGCGCTCTTCCAGGGTTTCGTTGGTTTCCTTGAGCGCCATTTCGGCAATGCGTCGCTCGGTAATGTCCTGGTAGAGGGTGAAATAGCCCACCACCTGGTGTTCCCCGTCGAAGTGGGGGATATAGGTCACCTCGGCGTAGCGGGGTGAGTCGGTGGGTATCTGGCTCGGCATGACGGACTCGAACCGCACCCGCTGGCCGTGCAGTACCTGCTCGATATAGTGATTGCGGCTGCTGGCTACAGCCTTGCTGAGGACCGCCTCGTAAGCCAGCCCCTGAACATGATGGCGGTCGATGCCAAAGGCATCGGCGTAGGCCTTGTTGACGAACAGGAAGCGCCGCTGCGGGTCCAGGTAGGCGATCAGGATGGGCACGTTATCGGTATAGGTACGCACGTTCTGTTCGCTTTCGCGCAGCGCAGCCTCGGTGCGCTTGTGGTTGGTGATATCGGCATAGGTCGTCACGAAACCGCCATTGGGCATGGGGTTGCCGAGAATTTCCAGCACGGTGCCATCGGGACGGTGGCGCTCGTACAGGTGGGGTGCATGGCTCACCTGGCTGTTCATGCGTTGCGTCACCAGCTCTTCGATATCCCCTGGGCCATATTCTCCCTGCTGGGCGTTGTAGCGAAAGATTTCCTCGATGGGGCGGCCGACGCAGATCAGGCCCTCGGGGTACTTGAACATCTCCAGGTAGCGTCGGTTCCAGGCGACCAGGCGCAGCTGCTGGTCGACCACGCTGATGCCCTGGGTGACATGCTCGATGGTGGACTGGAGCAGCGAGCGGTTGAAACGCAGTGCCTTGGAGGCTTCATCGACGATGGTGACGACATCGCCGATCTGCATTTCCTTGCCGCGCAAAACCGAGGCCAGCACGATGCGGGCCGATGAGGCGCCGATGGCGCCGGCCAGCAGGCGTTCGGTGAACTGCACCAGCTGCGGCGTCGCCTTGTCACCGGACAGTGGCGGCTTTTCGCTGTGCTGGCTGGCAAAACCGGCAAAGGCCTGCTGAACCCGCGCAGCCCCCAGGAAGCGTTCGGCAAGAATCTGCAGGTCGCCCACGGTGACCTGGCTGTAATGGCGTGACGGGTCCTGCAGCTCCTTGCTGTAGACATCCACAAAGGCGCTGGCCTGGATCCGGTCCACCAGGCGTGAGCCGCTGTAGTGTGATACCAGCACATAGAGCCCCAAATTGACGGCCAGGCTCCAGATCACGCCGTGGGTCAGCGGGTCGAGCCCCAGGCTGCTGCGCAGCCCCAGCAGGTCTGTGGGGGCAAGCCAGCCGCCGGCCGCCGCCACGGCGGGCAGCAGGGTATCGGACATCAGGCTGGCGTCGATCAGCGTCGGAATCACCAGGGTGTAAATCCACAGGCTGAAACCGCCGGCCAGCCCCGCCAGGGCGCCGTAGCGGGCGCCACGTTTCCAGTAGATGCCGCCGAGGATGGCCGGCAAAAACTGAATGGCGGCGACAAAGGCCAGCAGGCCAAAGGAGGCGAGGGAGCCCCGGTCCCCCAGGATACGGTAGTAGAAGTAGGCCAGCAGCAGCAGGCACACAATGGTGATGCGCCTGACCTGCAGCAACAGGCCGCCGAGGTCCTTGTTTTCGGCCAGTTTGAGACGCGGCGTACGCAGCAGCAACGGCATGACGATGTCGTTGCACACCATGGTGGCGAGGGTCACGCTGGCAACGATGACCATGCTGGTGGAGGCCGACAGGCCACCGATAAAGGCCAGGGTCGCCAGCGCCTTGTAGTCCGCGGCCAGTGGCAGCATCAGCACAAAGGTATCGGTGTCCAGGCTCTGGCTGCCGAACACCATGAAGCCCGCGACCGAGATGGGCAGCACGAAAGCCGCCAGCGCCACCAGGTAAAGGGGGAAAAGCCAGCGTGCGGTGCGCAGGTTGGCAACATCGGTATTTTCGACGATGGTGACGTGGAACTGGCGCGGCAGGCAGAGTACCGCACCGCAGGCCAGCAGGGTTTCAGTGAGGAAGCTGCCTTTCAGCAAGCTGCCGAAGTTTTCGTTGTAACTCAGCTGGTTGGCCAGGTTGAACAGCATGTCGTCTAGGCCTTCAAACACATTGAAGGTGACGAACAGGCCCACGGAAATAAAGGCGGTGAGCTTGATGATGGACTCGAACGCCACCGCCAGTACCATGCCCTCGTGGTGCTCGGTGGCATCGATGTGACGGGTACCGAACAGGATGGCGAAGACCGCCATCAGCAGCGCCACGAACAGGGCGGTATCGTTCCCCTTGCTCAGGGCATCGCTGGCCGCTGGTGCCAGGGCATCGTAGCTGATGGCCACGGCCTTGAGCTGCAGGGCGATATAGGGAATGGTGCCCAGCACCGCGATCAGCGTGACCAGCACAGCCAGGCTCTGGCTCTTGCCGTAGCGGGATGAAACGAAGTCGGCAATGGAGGTGATATTCTGCTCCTTGCTCACCAGAATCATCTTTTCCAGGATGCGCCAGCCGAAGATAAACACCAGGACGGGGCCGAGGTAGGTGGCCAGAAACTCCCAGCCACTGGAGGCGGCCCGACCTACAGCACCGTAAAAGGTCCAGGACGAACAGTACACCGCCAGCGAGAGGGAGTAGATAACCGGGTTGGCTGCATAGGAGCGCCCCTTGCGGGTGCTGTCGCCATAATAGGCAATGGCGAAAAGCAGGCCTAGATAGGCCAGTGAAATCAGTATTATTGTCCAGCCAGAAAACATAGGCGATGCTGACTCCGCGTTGATCCTTACAGTCTCTGCCTTTGGGCAGAGCTTTTCCGTACGACTATTGTATAACCTGTTGCCCTGCACCGGGATCGCTAAATGTTTTTCTGAGCTAAACGCCCCGTATGGCGGGCGCTGCAGCCATTCGTAGCGGCGTGGGGCTGGGCTTTTTCAGGGCCGGATTGGACTAAAGTCGGGGATTTTTAATCCATACCGCTCTGCTAGATTAAATCTGTCCTGATTTTATTAAATCCCGAGAACAACAATAAAGGAATGGTGCTATGTCTCTAAGTCCTGAAAAGGCCAAGGCCTACTGGCGTGAAAACCTGGGTATTATCAGTGTTTACCTGGTGATCTGGTTCGTCGCCTCCTACGGTTTTGGCATTCTGTTAGTTGATCAGCTTGATGCAATCCAGTTCTTCGGCTTTCCGCTGGGTTTCTGGTTTGCACAGCAAGGCTCCATCTTTATTTTCGTCATCCTCATCTGGGCCTACGTGTACAGCATGAACAAGCTTGACGAAAAATATGACGTTCACGAATAACAACGATAAAAGACACTAGAAGGGCGGCATTATTATGAGTCTAGACTTACTCACTTACCTCTTTATCGGGGGGTCTTTTGCGCTCTATATCGGTATCGCGATATGGGCCCGCGCCGGATCCACCCAGGAATTTTACGTGGCCGGCGGGGGGGTGCACCCCATCGCTAACGGTATGGCCACCGCGGCCGACTGGATGTCGGCGGCGTCCTTTATATCCCTGGCCGGCATCATTTCCTTTGTCGGTCGCGATGGCTCCGCCTACCTGATGGGCTGGACCGGCGGTTATGTGCTGCTGGCCATGCTGCTGGCGCCCTACCTGCGAAAGTTCGGCAAGTTTACGGTGCCGGATTTCGTCGGCGATCGTTACTACAGCAGCACGGCGCGCATGATTGCCGTGATCTGTACCATTGTTATCTCCTTTACCTACGTGGCAGGGCAGATGCGCGGTGTGGGTATCGTGTTCTCCCGCTACCTGCACGTTGACGTCAATACCGGTGTGCTTATCGGTATGGCCATTGTGTTCTTCTACGCGGTTCTGGGTGGCATGAAAGGCATCACCTACACCCAGGTGGCGCAGTACTGCGTACTGATCCTGGCCTTCACCGTACCGGCCTTCTTCCTGTCGGCGCAGATCACCGGCCATTTCCTGCCCCAGACCGGTCTGGGGGCAACCCTTGGCAGCGGGCAGTCGGTACTGGCAACCCTGGACCAGCTGTCGGTGGAACTGGGCTTTAATGCCTATACCGACGGCAGCAAGTCGACCGTCGACATGGTGTTCTTTACCATCGCCCTGATGGCCGGTACCGCGGGTCTGCCTCACGTTATCGTGCGCTTTTTCACGGTACCGCGCGTGAAGGATGCCCGCACCTCCGCCGGCTGGGCACTGATCTTTATCGCCATTCTGTACACCTCCATCCCGGGTGTTGCCGGCTTTGGCCGGGTGAACCTGATCAACACCGTCAATGGCCCCGACAATACCGGTACCAGCTATGCCGAAATGCCCGGCTGGTTCAAGAACTGGGAAAATTCGGGCCTGATCGGCTGGTACGATCACAATGGCGACGGCAAGGTGCAGTACGCGGCGGGCAATGCGTTTGAAGGCGGCAAGCCGAACTTTATCGACGGTACCGGCGAGCAGGGTCAGCGCATGGTCAGCAACCCGACGCTGGCGCCTGCGCCGGTGAAGGCGGCGCCCTTTGCCAACGAGGTTTATGTCGACCGTGACATCATGGTGCTGGCGAACCCCGAGATTGCCAACCTGCCGGCCTGGGTAATCGCGCTGGTGGCCGCAGGTGCGGTGGCAGCGGCGCTGTCGACGGCGGCGGGTCTGCTGCTGGTTATCTCGACGGCGATTTCCCATGACATGATGAAGAAGACCATCAACCCGAACATTACCGACAAGCAGGAGCTGATGTACGCCCGACTTGCCGCCATCGTGGCGATCTGTATCGCCGGCTACTTCGGTATCAACCCTCCGGGCTTCGTGGCCCAGGTGGTGGCGCTGGCCTTTGGTCTGGCCTGTGCATCGGTGTTCCCGGTCATCGTCATGGGCATCTTCAGCAAGCGCATGAACACCCAGGGCGCGGTGACAGGCATGCTGGTGGGTCTGGTTTCCACCATGGCTTACATCATCTACTTCAAGTTCATGGGTGGCAGCGCGGATCAGTACCTGTTCGGTATCTCGCCGGAAGGCTTCGGTACCGTGGGCATGATTCTGAATTTCGTGAGTGCATTCGCGGTGGCGTCCATGACGCCGGCTCCCTCGGAGGAGATTCAGAAAATTATCGAGGATATCCGTATCCCCCGCGGTGCCGGTGGCGCCCACGCGCACTGAGTAGCGCTAACCTGAGTGTTTGAGCTTTACTGACACGCAAGGACAAAGGCACACCGGCCCGGCCGGTGTGCCTTTTCAGTTTCAGGGCCCGGCGGCACAGGCTGCGGGCACTTGCACGGGAGCATTCATGTCCTCGACATTCGATACCAGCCATCTGCCCTTCAGCCTGCTCGACGAGGCCGAACAGGCGCTGCTGCAGCGCAGCCTGGATATTGCCTATTACCAGCAGGGGGAAGTCATCGTCACGGCCGGCGCCCAGTCCGAGGGGGTTTATATCATCCTCAAGGGCCGGGTCAGCGAGAGTGAAGAGCGCAGCAACGACGGCACCGCTCTGGCCGAACAGGTGTTTGTGCACTACCAGGCCGATGACTACTTCGGCGGCTGGTCCGCCATTCGTGGCAGGGCGATTCACAACTTTGTCGCGGAGGAGGAAACCATCTGCCACATCCTGCCGACACGGGTCCTGCTGGAACTGATGTCCGGCAACTCGCTGTTCGCGGACTACTTTGCGCAGAACCTGGCGGTCAAGTCCGAGATCGTGGCACAGCAGGACCAGGACCAGGACATGGCCGAGTTCATGCTGGCCAAGGTCGGCAGCGGTCTTATGCAGACACCACTGGTGGTCGACGAAGGCACCAGCATCCGCGAGGCCACGGTGCTGATGCGTACCCACAAGGCGGACTCCGTGCTGGTGCGAAAGGGCAGCCGCTACGGCATGATCACCAAGACGGACCTGCTGGAGGCGCTGGTTATCGGCGAGCTGGAGCAGAGCGCGGACCTGGTGCAGATCGCCAGCTTCAGGCTGGTGACGGTGAGCCCCGATGACTACCTGTTCAATGCCCTGGTGCTGATGACCCAGCAGCATATCGAGCGCGTTGTGGTGATGCAGCAGCAGGAGCTGGTGGGTATCGTTGCCCTGACCGATATTCTTAGCTACTTCTCCAGCCACTCCCACGTGATCGGGCTGCGCATCGAACGCGCCCAGAGCGAAGTTGAGCTGCAGGACGCGGCGCAGCGCCTCAACAGCCTGATCAAGTCGCTGGTATCCCACGGTGTAAAGGTGCGCTTTGCCATGGACCTGCTGGCGGCCATGAACGGCCGCATCATGGCCAAGTTGTTCGACCTGATGATACCGTCGAACATGCAGCCCCATGTGTGCCTGGTGGTGATGGGCTCCGAGGGGCGGGGGGAGCAGATTCTAAAGACCGATCAGGACAACGCCGTCATCTACCGCGACGGCCTGAGCTGGCCCGCCATGCAGGTGACACTGCAGCGCTTCAGTGACCGCCTGGTCGAGTTCGGTTTCCCGCCCTGTCCCGGCAATATTATGGTATCCAACCCCCAGTGGGTGAACTCCCTGGGGGACTGGACGCAAAACCTGAGCGACTGGGCCGGGACCTGCGATGGCGAGGCACTGATGAACCTTGCCATCGCGGTGGACGCCAAGCCGGTCGCGGGCAACCCTGCGCTGTTCAAGGCCGGGCGTAACTGGTTTTTGCGCCACCTGCGCAACAATGACCTGTTCTTTTCCCACTTTACCCGCGCCGCGCTGGAGTTCGACACGCCGCTGACCTTCTTTGGCAACCTGCAGGACAAGGCGCAGCTGGACATCAAGAAGGGCGGTATCTTTCCCGTGGTACACGGCATTCGCGCCATGGCGCTGGAATATCGGGTGCTGGCCACCAATACTTTCAGCCGGATAGAGGCGCTGGTGGAGCTGGGACAGTTGCAGGCCGAACAGGGCGCGGAGCTGGGAGAAGCCCTGGCGCTCTTTGTGCAGTTGCGCCTGCGTCAGCAGATGCGGCGGCTCGAGGCCAGCGCCGATGGTCAGGATCCTACGCCCAACCTGATCGAGCTGGCACTGCTGAACAAGATGGAACGGGACCTGTTGCGCGATGGGTTGCACATCGTCAAAAGCTTCAAGAAACATCTGGCATTGCGTTATCGCCTGGAGGTCTGATGCTCTTTCCCAGAACCCTGCGTCGCTTCAAGGATCGGCTCGATCACCGCCATGGCGAGCACGGCCCCCTGTTCGTGCCCTACCGGGGCGACGAGGTTGTATCGCTGGACTGTGAAACCACCAGCCTCAATGTGGCCGAGGCGGAAATTCTGTCCATCGCCGCGGTACGGATACGGGGTACCCGGGTGCTCACCAGCGAGCGGCTTGATATCCGCCTCAAGCCACCGGCGAGCCTGGATGCCGACTCGATCAAGATTCACAAGCTGCGGGCGGCGGACCTGGCGGACGGGATCGATATCGACGAAGCGTTGCGCCTCGTGCTGGAGTTTGTCGGCAACCGGCCGATTCTGGGCTACTACGTCAGTTTCGATGTGCGCATGCTCGACAAGTATCTGCGCCCGCGTTATGGATTTGGCCTGCCCAACAAGACGATCGAACTGTCCCATGTCTATCACGACATCATCAAGTGGAAGTCTATCGGCGGCACTGTGGATCTGCGCTTTGATACCATCGCTTCCCGGCTGGATGTTCCCATTATCGAACGGCATACTGCGCTCGGCGATGCCATTACCGTGGCCTTGATGTATGTGCGCCTGAAATACGGCGAAGCCCCCAGCGCCGGACACTGAGGTTGTTGCAGGGCTTCAGGCCGGCCTTGAGGGGCGGGCTGCTGTCGTGCTGTCAATTTTAAATCACCAGGCTGGCTTGGTAATTGCATTCCTCTCGATTGGTAACTAACTTATTGACGTTCTGGTGACAGCATTTTGTCGTATTTAACCTCTGGCTGGCTTGCTGTGGTGTTAAAGCGACATATAATGTCAAAATGCTGCCAGGTTGGTCGGGGGAGACAGCAATGGTTGAACGCGCCGATATCAATAGCGTACTGATGCAGATGCGTGCACTGCAGGCTCAGGCACAGCAGGGTGTATCGCCGATTCAGGCTCCGGGTGTACAGCAGGGGCCGCAAGGCGTGGACCGTACCGGTTTCGGTGAACTGTTGAAGAATGCCGTGGACAAGGTGAACGATCTGCAGGGAGATGCCAAAAAATTGGCGGTATCCTACGAGCAGGGTGACCCAACCGTTGACCTTCCCCAGGTCATGATCAGCATGGAAAAGGCCTCGGTCTCCTTCGAGGCCATGACCCAGGTGCGCAACCGACTGGTTTCGGCCTATGAAGACATTATGAAGATGCCGATGTAATACGGGATCCAACAGGAATCAGGGCGGCTTCACTTGAATGGATAATACCCCGGCGCAACTCGAAGGCGGCAAGCGTGGCCTGATGGCCGGCTTTAGCAGCCTCAGCATACTTCGGCAGATCGGCCTGATGGTGGGCCTGGCTGCCAGTGTTGCGATCGGCTTTGCGGTGGTGCTCTGGTCGCAGCAGCCCGATTACCGCGTGCTCTTTTCCAACCTGTCTTTTGCCGACGCCAACCAGGTGATCGAGCAGCTGAGACTCTATAACACGCCTTACAAGTTCGATGCCGACGGCCGCGCCATCCTGGTGCCGCAGGAACATGTGCACCAGGCGCGCCTGAAGCTGGCGGCCGAAGGCTTTACCGCCGACAAGAGTGTGGGCTTTGAGTTGCTGGATCAGGAGCAGACCCTGGGTACCAGCCAGTTCATGGAAAATGCCCGTTACCGTCGCGGGCTGGAAGGCGAGCTGTCGCGCACCATCGCCAGCCTGGTTGCCATTCGCAGCGCCCGGGTACATCTGGCGATTCCAAAAAGCACCGTATTTATCCGTGATGAGCGCAAGCCCAGTGCCTCGGTCTTTGTCGAGCTGTTTGCCGGCCGCCGCATCGAGCCTGCACAGGTGAGCGCCATCGCCAGCCTGGTTGCCTCATCGGTGCCGGAACTGGATGTGCGTGACGTGACAGTGGTGGACCAGAAGGGGCGCCTGCTCAATACCCGCGACGTGGATGAAGACGTGGTACTCGCCGGCAAGCAGCTGGAGTACACCCACAAGATCGAGGAAACCCTGCTCAATCGCGTCAACAGCATCCTGCAGCCGGTGGTGGGGCTGGGCAACTACCGTGCCGAGGTATCGGCGGATATCGACTTCAATGCGGTGGAGCAGACCAGCGAGCTGTTCAATCCGGACCTGCCGTCACTGCGTAGCGAGCAGACCGTTGAGGAAAGCCGTGCCGGTTCCCAGGCCGCCGGCGGTGTGCCGGGGGCGCTGTCGAACCAGCCGCCGGGTCCGAGCACCGTGCCTGAGGTGGCCAATGGCGTACTCGGCTCAACAGCGGGCGGAGCGCTGTCCGGCAGCAGTCGCCAACAGGCGGTGCGCAACTACGAACTGGATCGCTCGATCAGCTATACCCGCCAGCAGATGGGCCGCGTGCGCCGCCTGACCGTGGCGGTGGTGGTGGATGATGTGCCGTCGGTACGGGGCGAGGACGGCGGCGGACAGCGTCAGCCCTGGTCCCAGAACGAGCTCGACCGGCTGCGAATCCTGGTGCAGGACGCGGTCGGTTTTTCTCCCCAGCGTGGCGACAGTGTCAACGTGATCAACTCGCCGTTCGCGGCCACCGAGCCCTTCGTCGAGGCGGCTGATATCCCGCTGTGGCAGCAGGACTGGCTGTGGGATATCGTCAAGCAGGTACTGGCGGCGTTCTTCGTGCTGCTGCTGGTGTTTGGCGTGCTGCGCCCGATCCTGAAGAACCTGGCGGTGCCCGCCGGTGAGGACGGCAAGCCGCGCCTGGGTGGCGGTGGCGATGTGGCCGCCGAGCTTGAAGGGCTTGAAAGTTCCGATGTGGCGGATGATCGCGTGACCTTTGGCAGTTCGGAAGAAAATTTCTTGCCGACCCCCAATGAAAGCTTCGAATATCAGATCAATACCATTCGTAGTATGGTGGCCGAGGATCCTGAGCGAGTGGCACAGGCGGTACGGCAATGGGTAGCGGAACATGAGTGATGAAGCCGGGAGCGGCGCCCTGGATGATATTGAAAAGGCGGCGATACTGCTGATCAGCCTGGGTGAGGCCGATGCGGCCGAGGTGCTCAAGCACCTGGGACCCAAGGAAGTGCAGCGTATCGGCTACGCCATGACGCGGCTGAACAATGTGCCGCAGTCGCAGGTTGAGGCGGTGGTGTCCGATTTCATGCATGTGGTGAGCGATCAGACCGGCATCGGCATTAACAATGACCGCTATATCCGCGCCATGCTGAACCAGGCGCTGGGCGAGGAGAAGGCCAAGACCCTGATCGATCGCATTCTGATGAGCACCAATACCTCGGGGCTCGATACCCTGCGCTGGATGGAGGCACGCCAGATCGCCGAGACCATCCGTTTCGAACATCCGCAGATCCAGGCGGTGGTGATCGCCTACCTCGATCCGGATCAGGCGGCCCATGTGCTGACCTATTTCGACGACCGGGTACGGCTCGATATCCTGATGCGGGTTTCTGCGCTGGACCAGATTCAGCCCCAGGCGATGCAGGAGCTGAACGACATGTTCGAGGCCCAGCTCACGGGGCGGGGCTCGGGCAGCAGCCAGACATCGCCGCTGGGCGGCGTCAAGGCCACCGCCAGCATCATGAACTTTATCGACAGCACTGTGGAAGCCGAAGTGATGGATGGCATTCGCGAGGCCGATGAAAGCCTGGCGGCGCAGATCGCCGACCTGATGTTCGTGTTCGACAACCTGCAGGACCTGGACGACAAGGGCGTACAGGTGCTGTTGCGCGAGGTGTCCACCGACCAGTTGGTGGTGGCACTCAAGGGCGCGGATACTGCGCTGCAGGAAAAGATCTTCAAGAACATGTCCAAGCGTGCCGCGGAGCTGCTGCGTGACGATCTGGAGGCCAAGGGGCCGGTCCGGGTCAGCGAAGTGGAAGCGGCGCAGAAGGAAATCCTCACTGTGGCGCGTCGCCTGGCCGATGAAGGCGAGATCATGCTCGCCGGTGGCGGCGAGCAGCTGATCTGAGGTCGCCATGAGCCCATCTGACAAGAAACCGACACGTATCCCTGCCGCCGATGTGGGCCTGGTGTTGCCCTGGCAGTTGCCCCGGGTGCAGGGTGAGCACCTGGTGGCGCTGGTGCAGCGACAGGACTCGGCGGTTGAGGAACAGCTGGAGCCCGAGGAGCAGCTGTTCGGGGGCGCCAAACTGACGCTGGCGGAGCTGGAGCGCATTACCGAAGAGGCGCGCCAGGAAGGGCTGGAGGAAGGTCACCGCGAGGGACTTGCCAAGGGGCTGGAAGAAGGCCAGCGCAAGGGCTATTCCGAGGGGCTTGCGCAGGGCAAGCTCGAAATAGACCGCTCGCTCGGGCGCCTTTCGCAGATGCTGGATGAGCTGGAAGCACCGCTGGCTCAGCAGAGCGAGGCACTGGAGCTATGTATCCTGAACCTGGTGACCTCGCTGGCCCGGGCCGTGACCGGCCACGAACTCAGCAGCCAGCCGCAGCTGATGCTGCAGGCGGTGCAGGAGGCGCTGGCGCAACTGCCCAGCGAAGGTGGCGCCGTGCGTATTCATGTGAACCCGGAAGACGAAGTGCTGTTGCAGCCGCTGGCCCAGGCGCGGGAGCACTGCGAGCTGGTAGCGGATGCCGCCATCAGTCCCGGTGGCTGTCTGGTCAAGACTGCCAATTGCCAGGTCGACAGCCGCGTCGAGACGCGCTTTCGCCAGGCGGCCGATCAGCTGCTTTCCCGTCTGGCCGACAGCCGGCCGGAGACTCCCCCGCAATGACGGAAATTTGACGCCATGTCCCGCCTGCTGCAGCGCCTGCAACATCACCAGGAATTCAGCTACAGCGCTGTCCGTCCGCTGGTGGAGGGCCGCATTACCCGCCTGATCGGTCTGACGCTCGAAGCGGTGGGGCTGCAGGTCGCCATTGGCGACAACTGCGAGATCCAGGTGCGCCCGGGTGTGCGCGTCGAGGCCGAGGTGGTGGGTTTTTCGGGGGATCGCATCTACCTGATGCCACTGGACAGTATCGACGGCCTGCAGCCGGGCGCGCGCATTACCCCGCTCGGCGGCGCCGGCCAGGTGGATGTGGGGCCAGGGCTGCTGGGCCGGGTGCTCAATGGCGTCGGCAAGCCGCTGGATGGCAAGGGCCCGATTGACGCGGCCGAACGGGTGTCCCTGGGCGGGGATGTGATCAACCCGCTGAACCGCCATCCCATCGAACAGACGCTGGACGTGGGCATTCGAGCCATCAATTCCCTGCTGACCGTCGGGCGTGGTCAGCGCCTGGGCCTGTTTGCCGGCAGCGGCGTGGGCAAGTCGGTGTTGCTGGGCATGATGACCCGCTATACCGAGGCCGACATCATTGTCGTGGGCCTGATCGGCGAGCGTGGCCGCGAGGTCAAGGAGTTCATCGAGCACAACCTCGGCGCGGCCGGCCTGGCACGCTCGGTGGTGGTGGCCTCTCCGGCCGACGACTCCCCCCTTATGCGGCTGCGGGCGGCACAGCTGGCGACCCGCATCGCCGAGTATTTCCGTGCCCAGGGGCGCAACGTGTTGCTGCTGATGGATTCCCTGACCCGCTATGCCCAGGCGCAGCGTGAAATCGCCCTGGCGGTGGGGGAGCCGCCGGCCACCAAGGGTTATCCGCCCTCGGTGTTTGCCAAGCTGCCGCGCCTGGTGGAGCGGGCCGGTAACGGCGCGACGGGCGGAGGCTCTATCACGGCCTTCTATACGGTGCTGACCGAGGGGGACGATCAGCAGGATCCTGTTGCCGATGCGGCAAGGGCCATTCTGGATGGCCATGTGGTGCTGTCGCGCCGCCTGGCCGAGCAGGGGCACTATCCCGCCATCGATGTCGAGGCATCCATCAGCCGGGCAATGCCCGCGATCGTTGGCGAGGCTCACCTGGCGCTGGCCATGCGCTTCAAGCAGTTGATGTCGCGCTATCAGCAGAACGAGGATCTGATTACGGTCGGCGCCTATAGCAAGGGCAGTGACCCCGATACGGACTTTGCCATCGAGCGCATGCCGGTACTGCGCAGCTTTTTGCAGCAGAGCCTGAGTGAGGCCAAGCCGATGGCGCAGTGCATCCAGGAGCTGTCGATGGTGCTGTCACCGCCACCCAAGCCCGCCATCGGTAATCCTGCTGCGGTAGCGCCTGTTGCCGGTGTACGGCGATGAAAAAACGCTCCCAGCGCATGGCCTTGCTGCAGGACCTGGCCCAGCGCAAGAAGCGCGAGGCTGATCAGTTTCTGGCCGACAGCCAGGCCCGCGTAACCCAGGGCGAGGCGACGCTTAAACAGCTGGAGCAGTTTCTGGTTGAGTACCAGCAGCAATTTCAGCAGCAGGGGCAGGGGGGCATGGCCGTCGGCCAGATGCTGGCGTCGCGGGCCTTTATCGAGAAAATAGAAAGCAGTATTCGTCAGCATCGCGAAACGATGAAAACCCATGCCGAGCAGCTCAGGCAGGTCGAGCAATACTGGCGCCAGGTATACGGCCACCAGTGTGCCATGAAAAACCTGACCGAACGGGCGCTCGGCCAGGAGCGTAGCGAGGCGGAAAAACAGCTGCAAAAGGAGCTAGACGAGCGCTCGCAGCGGCTGCGACCGCCCTTTATCTGAACGGCCTTTGCCTTACTGGCCTGCAACCTGCATGGGTTGTTGCAGTTGCTATCACGCTGGAGCTGCCATGGTCGCCCCCTTAATATCTGTCCCTCCTGTCGGTCTCTCTGCCAGGCCTGTTGTAGCGCCCGCGGGCTCTGCTGCCGGCCAGGCGCCATCGACGGCGGCGGTGGCTTTTTCCGATGTGCTGGCCGGTGAGGCTGGCGGCGAAACTTTGCCGCAGGGTCCGGCACCCTTGCCGCCTGGGCCGGGAAACGGCAAGGGCCTGCCCGAGGCCGGCATGAAGCCTGCGCCGCTTGCAGGCCCGGAGGGCGTCACTGATACAGCGGTCGATAGCGAGGGATCTGCACTGGAAGGCAGTGTCCCGGTATTGCAGAATACGGCCGACACCCAGGCGGCACCAGCCGATACCGAGTCCCGGGTCGGGGCGATAAACGACGCTGCGACAGCGCCGGTGCCGGGCTTTCCTGCGGCCTCGGCTCGGGCTCAGGCCCGTGCCGCCGAGGAGAGTGCAGTCGTCAGCGGGTTGCCTGCGCAGGCCACGGGCGCCGGGCGCCGGCAGGCTGTCGAGGGAGAAGTGTCGACAGGGCGCGGGCCGCTTGCAGGGGCTGCGCAGGCCGACCTGGAGGCGAACCTGGATGCGGATCTGGGCGGTCAGCGGGCGGCAATGCCACCTTCGCAGCTTCAGTCGCCCGCAGAACCCCGGGTGGTACCTGGCAGCCAGACCGATGCCAGCAAGGTGCCGAGCCCTGGCGTAGCAACGGCTGACACAGGGGCCGCAGTGCCTTCCTCGCAGGTCCGGCTGCCGGCAGAGCCCCGGGCTATACCGGGCAGCCAGGCTGATGCCGGCAAGATGCCGAGCCCTGGCGTGACAACGGCTGACGCTGAATTACCAGCGCAGGCGCCGCCGCCTGCCATGGGCATTCAGGCACTGATGACGGCGATTCAGCATGATGCCGGGCAACCACTGCCGGCGGCCGTACGCCAGGCGCTGGAAGCGCAGCAGCGCAGGCTGGATGCCGCAGCGCTGCCGCAGGTGGCGGCCACGCGACCCGCCCTGGGCTCCGAAGCCGGGGCGGCAAATTTGGCAGCCGCTACAGCGGCTGTGCAGCAACTGCCGGGTGTCGAACTGAGCCCTGGAGCTGCTTCGGGGCTGTCCCGGGAAATACCCGCTGAGCTGGCCGCCGAGCAAGCCAGGGTGCGAGTGAATACCGCAGAAGCGCTGGCCCGCCTGGCCAGCAGCGCTGAAACCGCTGTGGATCCGGGTGATGATAGTGTGCTACAGGCCGCGGTCTTGCGTACGGGGTCTGAGGGGCTGCGTGCTGGCCCTGGGCTGGGGCAGTTGCCGGCCATGCCGCCGGGGCTTTCCCCGGGGGCAGCAGGGGTGTCACCGGCTCTCTCCCAGGGCAATGCCGCCTGGGGGCAGGCGATATCCGACCGAGTTCTGCTGATGACGGCGGGTAACCTGCAGGTGGCCGAGATCCGGCTGGATCCACCGGAGTTGGGCACCCTGCATGTTCGGTTGCAGTTAAACCAGGACCAGGCCAGCCTGAGCTTTACCTCGCCCCATGCGCAGGTGCGTGATGCCCTGGAGCAGCAGATGCCGCGCCTGCGCGAGATGCTGGCGGAGCAGGGACTTAACCTGGAAAACAGTTCGGTGGCCGACGATTCCCGGCGGCGCGATCGCTCGGCGCCGGAGCCCGGCACTGATGCAGGCCTGATGGCGGAGGCGGACGATGATTTGGCGACGCCCGCGCCGTCGATGGTGTCCGTCAGCAACGCGCTGGTGGATGATTACGCCTGAAGCGCAGGCCCGGCAGAGTCTTTGATAGAGCCTTAAAATCAGTGTGTTATATTAGACACTGAAGGCGTTGGCAGGGCCTGGCACGGCGGAAGACGCAAAGACGGAGAGGCGCATGGCAGAGAACAAAGACGGAGTAGTCGAAACCGCGGGCAGAACTGCAAAGTCGGGACCTCTGATGATGGTCGCAGTGGTGCTGGTGGCCTTGCTGGTGGGCGGCGGCGGCGTGGCGGCGTTTTTCATGTTGACCGGGAGTGGTGACGCCCAGATTGAGGAAACGGCAGCGCCGGCGGTCAAGGCCAAGGCGCTCTACACCAAGATTCGCACCCTGGAAGGTCAGCCAATGTTTATTATTAATTTGGCCCCGCAATCAGAAGGGGAGCCGCGGCATATGCTTCAAATACATGTTGAAGCCAAGAGCCGTGATCGCGAAGTCGTTGATGTATTGACGCTGCATATGCCTCGGGTGGTTGCTAACTTGGGGGAGATTTTCCGTGCTAAGCATTTTGAGTCATTGAAAACTCATGATGGAAAGTTGCAGCTTCAGTCTGAGGCTCTCGAAGCGCTTCAGAATTTCATGCAGGAAAAAATAGGGCGCCCCGGCGTGGAAGCGCTCCTGTTTACCAGTTTTGTCATGCAGTAACGGAATAGGCGGCACCCATGTCGGTTAAGGATCTGCTGTCACAGGATGAGATCGATGCCCTGCTTCACGGCGTGGACGATGGCGACATCGGGACCGGCGATGAAGCGGAGGACTCCGAGTCCGGCGGTGTAAAACCCTACGACCTGGCGAGCCAGGAGCGGATCGTGCGCGGGCGCATGCCGGCGCTGGAGCTGATTAACGAGCGTTTTGCCCGTCATACCCGCCTGACCCTGTTCAATTTGTTGCGCCGCACCGTGGATGTGACGGTGGGGGCCGTGCAGGTCATGAAGTACGGCGACTATGTGCATACGCTGTATTTGCCCACCAGCATGAACCTGGTGAAGGCCCTGCCGCTCAAGGGCACGGCGCTCTTTATTCTCGACGCCAAGCTGGTGTTCAAGCTGGTCGATAATTTTTTCGGTGGTGATGGCCGCCAGGCCAAGATCGAGGGGCGTGACTTTACACCGACCGAAACCCGCCTGGTTCGCAAGGTGCTCGGCCAGCTGTTTGCCGACCTGCAAGAGGCCTGGCGTCCGCTAATGAACCTGCACTTCGAGCATGTCGGGCACGAAATGAACCCGGCCATGGCCAACGTGGTGAGTCCGACCGAGGTGGTGGTGGTGAGTACCTTCCAGGTCGACCTGGAAGGGGGTAGCGGCGAGTTGCAGGTCACCATGCCTTACGCGATGCTGGAGCCGATCCGTGATCTGCTGGTGTCCAGCTACCAGCCCGCCGAGCGTGAAGGTGATGCGCGCTGGATGCAGGCATTGCGCCGTGACATCATGTCGGCCGACGTGGATTTGAGCCTGCAGCTGGCGGAGCGCGACATGACATTGCGCGACGTCATGGCGCTGGAGGTGGGTGACGTGATTCCGGTGGATATTCCCGAAGAACTGATCCTGCATGCCGCCGGCGTACCCACTTTCAGCTGCCGTCTTGGGGTGTCCCGCTCCAATCTGGCGGTAAAAATTATCGATCAGGTCAAGACAACGGACTAGCCGCCAGCGCAACCGCGATACGGGTCTGGCCCCATCCTGGAGAATCTGTACAGATGAGTGATGAAAAGGAACCGGGCAGCGACCCGCAGGGCAAGGGTGACGAGTGGTCCCCCGCGATGGACGAACAGGCCGGCGGCGCCCAGACCCGGGCGGTAGAGCTCGATGAACTGAAGGACGAGTCGACACCGGTTGATGACCCCAAGCTGGACGTCATCCTGGACATTCCGGTGACCCTGTCGATGGAAGTGGGTAACACCGAAATTGCCATCCGCAATCTGCTGCAGCTGAGCCAGGGGTCGGTCATCGAGCTGGGACGCATGGCCGGTGAACCGCTGGATGTAAAGGTAAACGGTACCCTGATTGCCCACGGTGAAGTGGTGGTGGTGAACGAGCGTTACGGCATTCGCCTGACCGACGTGATCAGCCCGCAAGAACGCATCAAGAAGCTGCGCTGACCGATGCTGCGTTTGCTTACAGTCCTTTTGTACCTGCTGATGGTTCCCGCCGCGCAGGGCCAGGTCGCCTCCGCTGCACTGCCCACGGCGCTGTCCAGCGCCCAGGGGGCGCAGCAGCCCGATGCCGGGCTCGCCTCGCAACTGAGCCTGGCACCCAGCGCAGCGGTGCGTCCGGCGCTGCAGGACCCGGTATCCTTCGCCATGCTGGGCCAGTTGCTGATGGGGCTGGTGGTCGTGATCCTGGCGATACTGCTGGTGCTCTGGCTGGTGAAGCGCTTTACCGGCCTGGGTGTGCAGGGCCGGCACCTGAAGGTCGTGGCCGCATTATCCCTGGGGGCACGGGAAAAGGCCGTGCTGGTTGAGGTCGGTGGCAGGCAACTGCTGCTGGGGGTTGCGCCCGGGCGGGTCAGCCTGCTGGAGCGGTTCGAATCGCCGGTGGTGGAAACGGACCCCGGCGCAGGCTTTGGCGCACGCCTGCGCGAAGTGCTGGATCGCAAGGAGAGTCAATGACCCGGGTAACCCCATGGATGGCGCGGATCTGGCCGTTGTTGCTGCTGCTGGCCTTGCCGGCCAGTGCAGCGGATATCGGTATTCCAGCGGTGAATATCACCACGGCGGACGATGGCAGCAGCAGTTACAGCGTGACGATTCAGATCCTCGCGCTCATGACCATGCTGACCTTCCTGCCGGCACTGGTGATGATGATGACGGCCTTTACCCGCATCATCGTGGTGTTCGCCATTTTGCGCCAGGCGCTGGGATTGCAGCAGACACCATCGAACCAGGTGCTGATGGGGCTGGCGCTGTTCCTGACCCTGTTTATCATGACGCCGGTGATAGAGCGGGTGAATACCGCGGCGGTGCAGCCCTATTTGAATGAACAGCTGGCACCGCTGGAGGCCGTACAGGCCGCGGCGGCGCCCTTTCGGGATTTCATGACCATGCAAACCCGCGAAAGCGACCTGGAGCTCTTTATGCGGCTGTCGAAAACGCCGCGGGTCAGCTCGGTGGAGGAAATCCCCTTTACCGTGCTGGTACCGGCCTTTGTCACCAGCGAGCTGAAAACCGCCTTCCAGATCGGCTTCATGCTGTTCATTCCCTTTCTGGTGATCGACCTGGTGGTGGCCAGTGTCCTCATGGCCATGGGCATGATGATGCTGTCACCGGTGATCATTTCACTGCCGTTCAAGATCATGCTGTTCGTGCTGGTAGATGGCTGGGTTATGGTGGTGGGGACCCTGGCCACCAGCTTTGGGCTCTGACGGCGCTGATCGCGACTATCATTTTGGCTGACGGCAACAGCAGGAGAACGCCATGGCACCGCAACTGATGCTCGATCTCTTTGGCGAGGCGCTCTGGCTGGTGGTATTGCTGGTGACGGTCATTATTCTGCCGAGCCTGATGGTCGGGCTGGTGGTCTCCATGTTCCAGGCCGCGACCCAGATCAACGAGCAGACGCTGAGCTTTCTGCCGCGTCTCATTATTACCCTCGGAATGGTGATGTGGGCCGGCCCCTGGATCGTCACCAGGCTGCTGGATCATTTTCGCCTGATCTTTGATGCCATTCCCCAGATGATTCAGGTCGGATAGCCGCGTGCCAGGTTCGGAGCGCCGCTGATGTTCGAGATTGGACTGCTGCAGATCGAACAATGGGTCGCGGATTTTCTCTGGCCGCTGTTTCGTATTGCCGCCTTCTTTATGGCCATACCGATGATCGGCAGTGGCCTGGTGCCGGCCCGCATTCGCCTGGGGCTTGCCCTGGGCGTGACGGTGCTGCTGTTGCCGGTGCTGCCGCCGATGCCCTCCTTTGTCGCCTTTTCCGTTGAAAGTTACCTGGTGACTGCCCAGCAGATCCTGATCGGCGCGGCCATGGGCTTCATGGTGCAGCTGTTGCTGCAGGTATTCGTGGTGGGCGGACAGTTGATATCGACCCAGATGGGTCTGGGTTTTGCCTCTGTCTCGGACCCGGTGAACGGCGTTTCGGTGGTGGTGCTCAGCCAGTTTTACCTGCAGCTGGTGATGTTGCTGTTTCTGGCGATGAACGGCCACCTGGTAATGATCGATGCGCTGGCGCAGAGCTTTGAGCGCATTCCGGTCGGCCTGTCGGGTTTGGGGGCTGATATTTTCTCCGAGATTGTCACGACCGGCGGCTGGATGTTTGCCGCCGCTCTGCTGATGGCGTTGCCGCCGGTAACGGCCCTGCTGATTATCAACTTCTCCTTCGGCATTATCACCAAGGCCGCTCCGCAGCTGAATATTTTTGCCATTGGCTTCCCCTTCACCATGCTGATGGGCCTGCTGATCGCCTGGGTTAGCCTGGGTGGCTTTCTGGGACAGTATCAGCGCATCGCCGAGTACGCGCTGGACCGGATCAGCTCGACTTTCCTGGGAGGTGGCTGAGCATGAGCGGGATGAGTACTGTCAGGAGGGCCGTACCGGCGGCAGTGGGGGGGATTCATGGCTGAAGAAACCGGTCAGGAGAAGACAGAAGATCCCACCCCCAAGCGAATCCGGGAAGCGCGGGAGAAGGGGGACGTTCCCCGTTCCAAGGAGCTGGGGGCCACGGTGCTGTTGCTGGCGGCGGCGGCCAGTGCGCTGGTTTTTGGCGACAGCGTGGCCGGCAGTATGCGCGACATGATGGGGGGGAATCTTTCGCTGGAGCGCGATGCGCTGTTCGATTCGTCCATGATGCTGGCGTACCTGGCGCGCTCCATGTTCGACGCCCTGCTGGCGCTGGTCGGTTTTTTCGCGCTGGTGCTGCTGGCAGCCATCGTCGGCCCCATCGCCCTGGGCGGCTGGAATTTCAGCGGTCAGTCGGTAGCGCCCAAGGCGAGCCGGATCAACCCGCTATCGGGTCTCAAGCGCATGTTTTCCCTCAAGGCGCTGGTGGAGCTGGTCAAGGCGCTGGCCAAGTTCCTGCTGGTGGCTTCCGTTGCGGTGCTGGTACTCAAGGTCATGCAGCCCAGGCTGATGGGGCTGGGGGCCCAGGATGTGGTGCCGGCCATCAGCGAGGCGGTGAGCATCGTTATCTGGACCTTCCTGCTGATCAGCGCCAGCCTGATTCTGATTTCACTGCTCGATGTGCCCTTTCAGCTATATGACTACAACAAGAAAATGAAAATGACGCTGCAGGAAGTGAAAGACGAAATGAAGAACACCGAGGGCAAGCCCGAAGTGAAGGGGCGTATTCGCCAGCTGCAGCGCGAGATTGCCCAGCGCCAGATGATGAGCAAGATTCCGGACGCCGATGTGGTGATTACCAACCCGACCCATTACGCCGTGGCGCTGAAATACGACCCCGAGTCCGGCCAGGCACCGCTGGTGCTGGCCAAGGGCGTGGATTTTGTTGCGCTCAAGATTCGCGAGCTGGCGGTGGAGCATGAGGTTCCCATGCTGTCGGCGCCGCCGTTGGCCCGCGCCCTGTACCAGCATACGGAGCTGGATCAGGAAATTCCCGCCGGCCTGTTCAAGGCCGTAGCCCAGGTACTGGCTTATGTGTACCAGCTGCGCAGCTATCGCCGGCACGAAACGGCGAAGCCCACCCAGGTGCGGGATGACGATCTGGATATCCCGGATGACCTGCGCTTTGATGGTTAATATGCCGGTTGTCAGTTAATTGGCTAGTTTATTGCATCACCTCATTTGGTTGGAAATACAGGCGTCAATATTTTGAGTTTTGTTTCCATTGAGTCTGAATACAGCGACATTGCACCGGTAACGGCAGGCGTGTGACTGAATATTGACGGGTAAGTCGATTGGAACGAACGGTTTTCAGCAATGGCATGCGCAGTCTCGGCCAGGGCAACCTGGGGGTGCCGCTGTTGCTGCTGGTGGTTATCGGCATGGTTACGCTGCCGGTTCCCCCCTTCCTGCTGGACGTGTTCTTTACGTTCAATATCGCGCTGTCGCTGGTGGTGTTGCTGGTCTGTGTCTACGCGCTGCGGCCGCTGGAATTTACCGTCTTTCCCACCATCCTGCTGGTGGCGACCCTGCTGCGACTGGCCCTGAACGTGGCGTCCACCCGGGTGGTGCTGCTGTACGGTCATGAGGGGGGCGACGCGGCCGGCAAGGTGATCGAAGCCTTCGGTCAGGTGGTGATTGGCGGCAACTATGTGGTCGGTATCGTGGTGTTCCTGATCCTGGTCATCATCAACTTCGTGGTGGTCACCAAGGGTGCAGGCCGTATCTCTGAAGTAAGTGCTCGCTTTACGCTGGACGCCATGCCAGGCAAGCAGATGGCGGTGGATGCCGATCTGAATTCGGGCCTGATTACCCAGGAGGAGGCCAAGCAGCGCCGGCTGGAAGTCACCCAGGAAGCTGACTTCTACGGTTCCATGGACGGTGCCTCCAAGTTTGTCCGCGGCGATGCCGTGGCCGGTATCCTGATACTGGTGATCAACCTGGTGGGGGGGCTGTCGATCGGCATGCTGCAGCACGGGCTGAGCTTCGACCTGGCGATTCAGTACTACTCGATGCTGACGATCGGCGATGGCCTGGTGGCGCAGATTCCTTCCCTGCTGCTGTCCACCGCCGCGGCGATTACGGTGACGCGGCAGAATTCATCCCAGGACATGGGCAACCAGATTCTGCAGCAGATGTTCTCGGCGCCTCGGGCGCTGATCGTGGCGGCCTGCCTGCTGGGGGTGATCGGCATCGTGCCCGGCATGCCACATGTCGCTTTTTTGACGCTTGCCGCTGCGGCCGGGGCAATTGCCTGGCTGATCCTGCGTCGCCAGGCCCGGGAGGCCGAGGCCGCGAAGTCGGACAAGCAGGAGCTGGCCCGTACCCAGTCGGTGGTGCCTTCGGATGAGCAGAAGGAACTCGACTGGGATGACGTGATGCCGGTGGACATGATCGGCCTGGAAGTGGGCTACCGGCTGATTCCCATGGTCGACAAGCTGCAGGGTGGGCAACTGCTCGGGCGCATCAAGGGTATCCGGCGCAAGCTGTCGCAGGATCTGGGTTTCCTGGTGCCCTCGGTGCATATCCGTGACAACCTGGATCTGGTACCCGGCGGCTACCGCATATTGCTGATGGGTGTCATTGTCGGTGAAGCCGAGGTCTATCCCGACCGGGAGCTGGCGATTAACCCGGGCCAGGTGTTCGGTACCCTCAAGGGCGTGGCGGTCACGGACCCGGCGTTCGGGCTGGAGGCGGTCTGGATCGAAACCGGGCAGAAGGAGCAGGCGCAGTCGCTGGGCTACACGGTGGTGGATGCCAGCACGGTGGTGGCGACACATCTGAACCAGCTGCTGCAGAACCATGCCCATGAGCTGCTGGGGCACGAGGAAGTGCAGCAGCTGCTGGATATGCTGGGCAAGCACTCGCCCAAGCTGGTGGACGAGCTGGTGCCGGCGAAGCTGTCGATCAGCGCGCTGCTGAAGGTGCTGCAGAACCTGCTGATGGAGCAGGTGCCGCTGAAGGACTTTCGCAGTATTGCCGAGGCGCTGGCCGAGGCGGTTGGCCGCAGCCAGGATCCCATGGCGCTGACCGCCGCGGTGCGGGTATCGCTGTCACGGCTGATCGTGCAGGAAATCAACGGTTATGCCGACGAAGTACCGGTGATTACGCTCGATCCCAAGCTTGAACAGATGCTGCTCAACTCGGTGCAGAACCAGAACGGCGCAGAAGGGCTGGTACTGGAGCCTGGCATGGCCGAGCGCTTGCAGCAGTCGCTGGCGACGACGGCGCAGAACCAGGAGATGGCCGGCAAACCCTCGATATTGCTGGTGGCGGCGCCGGTGCGGCCGCTCATGGCGAAGTTCGTGCGCTATGGCAATCACCGGATTCATGTACTCTCCTACCAGGAGATACCGGAAAACAAGAAAGTCACCATAGTGGCGACCGTGGGCGGACAGGGCGGGTAAACCCTGCATGGGAGCGGTCAGCCTTTGCGGGCAGCGGCCGATAACAGTAGAGCAACGCACGGCTGGCCCTGTAGCGCCTAACTCAGAGGACGACTATGAAAGTTAAACGCATTTTTGCTCCTGATATGCGACAGGCGATGCGACGGGTGCGCGAGGAAATCGGCCCCGATGCGGTCATTGTCTCCAACCACCGTGTCGCCGGCGGTGTCGAGGTCGTTGCGGCCCATGAGCAGGAATACGAGGCGGCTCAGGCCGAGTTCAAGCGCCAGAGCCAGGAGCGCCGTCGGCGTGAAGAGCAGGTCCAGACGCTAACGCACCCGGGCCGTCAGCGCACGGATTCACAGGGCGCAGGCCGCGAGGAACCTGGTCGTCAGGAGCCGGGCCGCCAGGGCGGTGCGCTCGAAGACGAGATGCGCAAGGTCAAGGCGCGTATCGCCTCGGCTCAGCAGCAAAGCGGTGTGCCGAGCGAGCCGGATATGGGTGTCATGCGCAATCGTCAGATTGGCCAGGACTCGGATGAAGACCTGCGCAGCATACTCGAGTCCCTGAAGCAGCGGCAGAAGTCCAGGGCCGCGGTGGTTGCACCGCCGTTTGAGTCCGCTGCGTTCGAGGAGGCGCCCTTCGCCCAGGCGGGGCGGTCTGAGGCGCCCCTTCGGGCCGAGCGCGACCCCGTTGACCGACCAGCGCCCGAGCCGCAGCGCCGTCCTCAGCCGGCACCGGCACGACAGCCGCCCGTGCAGCCTGCGGAGCCGGCCCGTAGTGTTGAGGAAAGCCAGGATCACCAGCGCATTCTCAGCATGCAGGACGAAATTCAGCAATTGAAGGTCATGCTGCAGCAGCAATTGCAGGCCCAGCAGCAGCCGAACATGGCCCCCCGGGCTCCACTGGAGCCTCAGGCGCCGCCACAGCCGACCGTTGCACCGGTGCCGCCGGCGGCCCAGCCGGCACCGGCCCAGGCGCGCCTCAGCCGACGCCTGGACAGTCTGGGTATCGGCCCCCGGGTGGTGCGCCACCTGGTGTCGAGCATTGAGCAGGATATCGAACTGGACAAGGCCTGGCGCAGCAGCCTGGCACGGCTGTCCGATGCCATTCCCGTGGTTGGCGAAGAGTTTATCGAGCGTGGCGGCATGGTGGCCTTCGTGGGTCCCACGGGCGTCGGCAAGACCACCACGATCGGCAAGCTGGCGGCGCGCTATGTGTTGAAACACGGCAGTTCCAGCCTGGCGCTGGTGACCACCGATACCTACCGCATTGCTGCCCATGAGCAGCTGCGTACCTTTGGTCGCATCCTGGATGTACCGGTTCGGGTGGTGGACGAAAACCATTCGCTGGACGAAGTGCTGCATTCGCTCAAGGGCAAGCGCCTGGTTCTGATCGATACCGCCGGCATGAGTGCCGACGAGCCCCATACCGCGGCCCAGATCGAGTTGCTGCAGGGGGTGTCGCTGCGGCTTAAAAAGCTGCTGGTACTGTCATGTTCCAGTCAGAAACGGGTGATCGAGAGCGCCTATAGTACCTACCAGGGGCTTGGCCTGAGCGGCTGCGTGCTGAGCAAGCTTGACGAGTCCGGCAGCCTGGGCGAAGCCCTGACGCTGTCGATCGAGAAACAGCTGCCCATCGCCTACGTGACCGATGGCCAGAAAATCCCCGATGATATCGGCGTGGCGCGGCGCCATGACCTGGTGAGCCGGGCGGTGGTGACGGCGCAGAAAGCGCAGGAACGTGAACAGCAGTCGGGCGAAGGTCCGGACCTGACTTTTATCGGTCGGGCAGGATGACCCAGGGAAGAAGCAGACTATGCATCCAGTAAAAGTAGTGGCTGTCACCGGCGGCAAGGGTGGTGTCGGCAAAACCAACGTTTCGGTGAACCTGTCGCTGGCACTGGGGCAGATGGGCCGCCGCGTGGTGCTGCTGGATGCGGACCTCGGGCTGGCCAACGTCGACGTGCTGCTGGGCCTGAGGCCCAAGTACAACATCTCCGATGTACTGGCCGGTGACTGCGTACTGTCCGACGTCATGCTGCAGGCCGGTGAAAACGTGCGTATCGTGCCGGCGTCTTCCGGCACCCAGTCCATGACGGCGCTGGGAGTGCACGAGCACGCCGAGCTGATTCATGCCTTCACCGACATTGCCGATGAAATCGATGTGCTGGTGATCGACACCGCCGCCGGTATTTCCGAATCGGTGGTCAGCTTCCTGCGCGCCGCCCAGGAAGTGCTGATGGTGGTGTGTGACGAGCCGACCTCCATTACCGATGCCTATGCGCTGATCAAGCTGCTCAATCGTGATCACCGGGTGACCCGCTTCCGGGTGCTGGCCAACATGGTGCGTAATGAAGCCGAAGGTCGCAACATGTATAACAAGCTGCTGACGGTGACGGATCGATTCCTTGATGTAACGCTTCAATACGTTGGATCAATCCCTTATGATGAGGCGGTACGCAAGGCTGTCAAGCGGCAAACAGCTGTTTTGCAAGCGTTTTCCAGCAGTAACGCTGCGCTTGCTTACCGTCAGCTGGCAAATCGGGTTGATGGCTGGCCGGTGATGACAACGCCCCGTGGGCACCTGGAGTTTTTTGTTGAGCGCCTGGTGCAGGGAAGCTAGTTGCTAATAAAGAGGCTCCATGTATAACCAGCTGGAATTTACCTCTAGTCAGGATCTGATTACGCAGTACGCGCCGCTGGTTAAGCGTATTGCCTACCACCTGCTGGCCCGCCTTCCGGCCAGCGTGGTGCTGGACGATCTGGTGCAGTCCGGCATGATCGGTTTGCTGGAGGCCTCGCGCAAATACAATCCCGCCAAGGGGGCCAGTTTCGAAACCTACGCCGGCATTCGCATTCGTGGCGCCATTATCGACGAAGTCCGCCGTGGCGACTGGACGCCGCGCTCGGTGCACCGTAACAGCCGGCGCATATCCGATGCCATCCATCAGCTCGAGGCCCGGCTCGGGCGCGATGCCAGCGATCTCGAAGTGGCCGCAGAGATGGGCATTAGCGTCAGTGAATATCACGCCCTGCTACAGGACTCGATGGAAAGTCGCCTGTTCAGCTTCGAAGAGCTGCAAAAGCCCGAGGACGAGAGTCTGGGTGAGCAATTCGTGGCCGATGATCCGGAGCCCGAGCACCAGGTTGAAAAAAATGTCTTTAATCAGGCGCTGGCCCGGGCGATCGAAGGGTTGCCCGAGCGCGAACGGCTGGTGCTGGCACTGTATTACGACGAGCAGCTCAACCTGAAGGAGATCGGCGAAGTCCTGGGCGTTAGCGAGTCCCGGGTCAGCCAAATCCACAGCCAGGCGGCCCACCGCCTGCGCGGCAGGTTGCGGGACTGGCGTTAGGGGCTCGCCGGGGCTGCGAACGGTGCCGGCCAGGCACGGTCACAGTGGCCCGCGCTTTTGAGCGTACCTGAAGCCGCGGCGGCAGGGCGCATAATGTTAACCGGGTGCAGCCGCGACCCAATTTTCCCAGATGGAGCCTTGTGCATGGATCGCCTTAGTGTTGCAGGACTGTTGCTCGCCGTAGCTGCCATCGCCGGCGGCCACTACCTGGATGGCGGCCAGGTTCAGCAGCTGCTGAATGGCCCGGCGGTGCTGATTGTGGTGGGCGGCACCCTGGCCGCGGCGGCGATTCAGACCCCCAGCAACGAGTTCCGCCGCGCGCTCTGGTTGATGCGCTGGCTGGTTCGGGGCCCCAGTTTTGACTTTGAAGCCGGTATCGAACGGGTCGTCCAGTGGTGCCAGCGTACCCGCAAGCTTGGCCTGCTGGGGCTGGAAGCGGAGATCGAGGTGGAGACGGACCCGGTGGTGCGTGGTGCCTTGCAGCTGCTGGTGGACGGCAAGGAGACCAACGTCATCCGGGGCATGCTGGAAATCCAGCTGGTCTCCCAGGAACAGCGGGATTTGCAGGGCGCGCGCGTGATCGAGAGCATGGGCGGTTATGCCCCGACGCTGGGGATTCTGGGGGCGGTGATTGGCCTGATTCAGGTCATGAGCAATCTGGAAGATCCCGAGGGGCTGGGGGCGGGGATAGCCACCGCCTTTGTGGCTACTATCTACGGTGTAGCCCTGGCCAACCTGCTGCTGATTCCCCTGGCTAATAAAATCAAGAGTCTGGTGCTGGCGCGCTACCGCTATCAGGAAATGATGCTCGAAGGTCTGCTGTCGATTTCCGAAGGGCAGAGCCCGCAGCTTATTCGTCAGCGTATGCAAGGCTATCTTGGATAGGAGAGACTATGGCGCGTCGGCTACCTCCGCTTGATGATACGCGCCAGGATCGCTGGGTTCTCTCCTATGCCGATTTCATTACGCTGCTGCTGGCATTCTTTATTGTCATGTACGCCATCTCCTCGGTAAACGAGGAAAAATACCGCTCCATTTCCGATGCCCTGTCCGGCGTTTTCGATGGCAGCGTGCGTCCTGCGGGCGCGTCGCAACAGGATGCCGCCACTGATCTGGCCATCGGCAATTCGGTACGCCCTGATGCCCCCGCCATTGAAATAGACCCCGCCGATGCTGCCATCACCGAACAGTTGCGCAGCCTGCAGGATCAGCTGCAGCGCAGGTTTTCGCCCCAGATAGACGCCGGCAGCATGAAGGTCGATGGCAATGATCTCTGGTTGTCGATCGAATTGCGTGCCTCCCGCCTGTTTGGCAGCGCCGATGCGCTGCCGGAAATAGAAGCCGATGCGCTGCTGGGCAGGATCGCCGAGCTGCTGCGGCCGTTGCAAAACCCGATTCACGTCGAGGGCTTTACCGACAATCAGCCCATCGCCACCGATCTGTACCCGTCCAACTGGGAGCTGTCCGCGGCCCGGGCCGCGGCGGTCGTACGAATTCTCGCGCTCAACGGCGTCAACCCCGAGCGCATGGCGGCGGTCGGCTATGGCGAGTACCAGCCTGCCTACAGTAACCGTACCGATGAGGGGCGCAGCATGAATCGACGCGTGCTGATCATCGTATCCCGCGACCAGCGTGTGCGGCGCGCGGTATCGTCCTTTGGCAGTCAGCAAATCAGCACCGATACGGTCAGTGAACTGCTGCAGCATGAGGAAGAGGTGCCGCCGCTGCCGGCCATTGAACAGCTGGAAACCGAAAATGGTGGTGTGCTGTTCCGCCGTGCCGAGGTGCAGCCGGGTGAACAGCCCTGAGGGCTAACGGCGTTGTTCGCAGGCGAGTGGATCGAGTATCCTTGAGCGCTGGCAGGCATACTGGATGGTTTGGGTGACGCAAATAACAATACTCTGGCTTGGCTTTGTGCTCCTGTCCCTTGCGGGAACGGGGGCAGGCGTCATGCTGTACCGGCGCATGCGTTACTACGAGCGCCAGCAGCAGGCGCTGATCAACGTGCTGCGCAATGAAATCCGTTCCATGACCAGCGGCTCCATTGGTATGGGGCGCCGGCTGATGGATGCCGAACGCCGGCTCAATATTACGGTGGAAAAACAGCAGGAGCTGGAAAACCGCGATCCCGGCGTGCTGGCCTATAACCAGGCGGCACGGCTGATGGAGATGGGTGGCAATGTCGATGACCTGGTGAAAAGCTGTGGCATAGGCCGGCCGGAAGCCGAGCTGATGGCACTGCTGCACCGCGAGCTGCAATCCACCGAGTCCTTGCCGCAGAAACGGTCTTAGTGCTGCGGGTTTGACGGCTCAGGCTTGAGCGGCCGGGCAAAGTCCATCATGTCGGGGGGCTGGTGATTGATGGGTTGTGATTGGTGGGCTGTGATTGGTGATTAGTGATTAGTGATTAGTGATTAGTGATTGGTGGAGAGATTGAGTGCTGTTTCACCAATAACTAATTACGAATAACCAATATGGGGTTCGCCCCGCCGTTCTACCCGGGCGCGCAGGATTCCAGCTCAGATCCAGTAAAGCTTCGTTGCTCTTGCGGCCGTGCAGTTCTTTCCCTTGTGCCTTTAACCTTGCAGCTTGCACCTGCTCCCTGGCCCGCAAGCATCTGCATCATACCGGCGGCTCTGCCTTGAGCTGGTAGGCGAAGGCAATCACCTCGGCTATCGCCTGGTACAGTGCCTGGGGAATTTCGTCCCCCAGCTCCAGTCGGATCAGTACCTCCAGTAACTCCGGACTTTTGTGGATATGCACCTGGTGCTCTTCGGCCAGGGCGATGATCTGCTCGGCGACGAGTCCGCGTCCCTTGGCGAGTACCTCGGGTGCGCGCTGTCCGGGGGCATAACCCAGTACCACGGCGCTGTCCCTGGGGTTGATCGGTTTGGCTGGCTTCACGGGTTTGCTCCGGCTGTTGTCAGGTTTTAATGTTGATCAGCTGGTGCCGGATCGCGGATTCACTGCGTGGTGCCGTGCCCTGGTGGCAAGCCAGGTCATCGACATAAATCCCCTGGCGCGCGAGGCTCTGGGCAAAGCCTTGCAGGCGCTGCTCAATCAGGCGTGCTGTGTCCGGCTCAGGCGCCCAGAAGCGGGCGCTCAGGTGGTTGTTGTCCTGCAGACGCAGCTCCGCTTCCAGCGACCCCTGTTGCTGCAGGTCGAACTTCAGTCTCACCCGCCAGTGGCTGCTGGCAGGGTCTTCTTCCTGGCCCGCGCTGTGGCGCTTGATTCTCAGTTCCACGTTGTCCAGCTGGTTGCCCTGGCGTACCGGAAGGTCCAGCGCCAGGTGGCGCTCGATCGCGCCATCCGGCAGGTCCTGGTTTTGCCTGGCACTGCTGACCTGGGCGCTGGTGATGCGCGCCAGCAGGTCCCCAAGCAGTCTGTGCATCTGCTCGCGGGCCTGGGGGGGCAGGGCGTTGGCGAGCTGCTGCAGCTGCCCCATCTGTGCCTTGAGGTCGGGTCCGGTATTGGTTTTCGGGTTGGCGGTCGGGATTACGCCCTGGCTGAGCCGGGCCTCGGTGAAGAAGCCGCCTTTCTCGATATTTCGTCGCACCGCCGGCGCACTGTCCCGCTGTCCCGGCGTAATGCCAAACATCTGCAGCAGGGACTGCACCAGGGGGCCGAGCTGCCGCGTCACTGCACTGCCCGTGCCGGCTCCGGGCTCCAGCTGCTGGGCCAGCTGGTTAAGCACGGCGCCCAGGCTTTGCTGGCGCGGCAGGCTGGTGCGAAGGGCATTGTCCAAGGCGGCGGTCGTCGAGGAATGGGGGGGGCGGGGTGTCGCCGTGGCTGCGGCGGGCTGCTGTGGTACCGGTGGCTGGCTGTTGGCAGGCGGGGTAGCGCCTGGCGTGGCTGTATTGGCTGTGCTGGGCGGTGCGAGATTGAGCTGCAGCTGGCCTGTGCTGTTGCGTGACAGCGTTACGGCAGTACCGGCCGGCAGTGGCTGGCGGCTGTTGAGTTCAAGCAATTGTCCGGCGAGATGCAGCCGGATTTGAAGACGCGCGCCGTTGCTGTCGCTGCCAGACTGTACTACCGTCGCTGCCAGCTGGCCTCCTGCGGGGAGAAGGCGTGCCAGTAGCGGTTCGCTCGCCACGGGCTGACGGGGTAGCAGGTTGGGGGCCAAAGTAGGTATCAAAACGGCTCCAAAGCAGGGGTTGAATGCACGGCGCCGGCACCACAGAATTTGTATATAATGGCGCATTTTATCCGTGATGGCGGGCAGAAGGAGTATAGCTCTGTTGCCGTTGAGAGGGTCATGGTTTGGCTGAGCCGTTGTTAAAAGTTGAGAGTCTCTGCTGCGAGCGCGATGAGCGGGTGCTGTTCCGTGGTCGGCTGTCGTTTGAGATCCGTTTCGCGCCGGTGCTGTAGCAAGGATATTGGCGGCTGAGTCTGTCTTTACTGTTGTACTGCTATTTTGAGGTTGCTTGATTGGCTGAGCCTTTGTTGAAAGTCGAGAATCTGTATTGCGAGCGTGACGAGCGGGTGTTGTTCGACGGCCTGTCCTTTGCGGTCGGTGCCGGTGAGGTCCTGCAGATCGAAGGACAGAACGGCAGCGGCAAAACCACCTTGCTGCGCATCCTCGGTGGGCTGTCGCGCAACTACGAAGGTGAGCTGTACTGGCGCGGCGAACCGATGGCCGAGGTGGTGGACGAGTATCGCCAGGATTTGCTGTATTTCGGTCACCTGCCGGGCGTGAAAGCGACCCTGACACCGCAGGAGAATCTCGGCTGGTACGCGGCATTACAGGGGGCGGATTTGGCGTCTATCGATTCGGCCCTGCAGCAGGTCGGCCTGCGCGGTTACGAGGATGTACCCTGTCACATGCTGTCCGCCGGGCAGCACCGGCGGGTGAGCCTGGCAAGGCTGTACCTGAGCCAGGCTGCGCTGTGGATTCTGGACGAGCCCTTTACCGCCATCGACAAAAAGGGCGTGGCACAAAAGGAGCAGCTGATCCTACGTCATGCCGCCTGTGGCGGTACGGTTATCCTCACCACGCACCACGAACTGCAGCTTGATGGGCTGCGTCGACTGAATCTGGATCAACTGGCTGGAACTTCATGAGCGAGATGGCGACTAATGAGCCGGCCAGACGGCAAGGGCCTGGTGCCGCAGGGGTGTTTCGGGCGGCACTGAAGCGTGATTTGCTGCTGGCGTTTCGCAGCAAAAGCGACCTTGTGAATCCGCTGATTTTTTTCCTGATGGTGGCGACCCTGTTTCCCCTGGGGGTCAGCCCTGAGCCCGGCTTTCTGGCGCAACTGGCGCCGGGTCTGGTCTGGGTGGCGGCGCTGCTGTCGACGCTGCTGTCGATGGACAGCCTGTTCCGGGCCGATTTTGAGGATGGCACCCTGGAACAGGCGCTGCTGAGTCCGCAGCCACTGATCCTGGTCGTACTGGCGCGGGTGCTGGCGCACTGGGTCATGACCGGTTTGCCGCTGACGCTGATGGCGCCGCTGCTGGGGCTGATGCTGTTTCTGCCGGCCGAGGGCATGGGCGGGCTGATGCTGAGCCTGCTGCTGGGCACACCGACGCTGAGCCTTGTCGGCGCCATCGGTGCGGCCCTGACGGTGGGTCTGCGCAAGGGGGGCGTGCTGATTTCCCTGCTGGTGCTGCCGCTGTATATTCCGGTGCTGATTTTTGGCTCCGGGGCGGTGCAGGCGGCGGTGACGGGCCTGCCGCTGGCGGGGTATCTGGCACTGCTGGGGGCCATGCTGGCACTGGGCGTGGTGCTGGCACCGCTGGCGATCGGGGCGGCTTTACGAATTTCTGTAAGTGGGTAGCTGAGCTTTATGGCCAATAACAAGACCGATAAAAACTGGATGCCGCGCTGGTTCTACCAGCTGGCGTCACCGCGCTGGTGTTATGACATTACCGGCAAGCTGCTGCCGGCTTTCAGCCTGCTGACGCTGGTGCTCCTGCTGGGCGGTACGGTCTGGGCGCTGCTGTTCGCGCCGGCGGACTACCAGCAGGGCAACAGCTTCCGGATCATCTATATCCATGTGCCCTCGGCCATCCTGGCGCAGTCGTGCTACATGATGATGGCGCTGGCGGGCGCCATTGGCCTGATCTGGAAAATGAAGGTGGCCGACATGGTTGCCAAGGCCTGTGCGCCCCTGGGGGCGTCCCTGGCGGTGCTGGCGTTGGCCACCGGCGCTATCTGGGGCAAGCCGACATGGGGCTCCTGGTGGGTCTGGGACGCGCGTCTGACCTCCATGCTGATCCTGCTGTTTCTGTACCTGGGCGTGATGGCGTTGCACTCGGCAATCGAAAACGCCAGCACCGCGGCCCAGTCCACCGCCGTACTGGCGCTGGTGGGACTGGTGAATATCCCGATCATCAAGTACTCGGTGGAGTGGTGGAATACCCTGCACCAGCCCGCCACCTTCACACTGACCGAGAAGCCGGCGATGCCGGTGGAAATGTGGCTGCCGCTGCTGGTCATGGTGGTGGGTTTTTACTGTTTCTTTGCGGTGTCGCTGATGTTGCGACTGCGCCACGAAATTCTTTGTCGCGAGCGGCGCAGCTCCTGGGTGCAGGCGCTGGTCGAGTCGCGCTGAACAGAGCCGGCTGATTGCCGGGAGCGAGGCTCCCGCAGCGGGCAGACCGAATTTGACTGTAGTTGCTGAGGTGAACGTGAAGTTCGAGAGTATGGCAGATTTCATCGAGATGGGCGGGCACGGGCTCTATGTCTGGCTGGCCTACGGCATAGCCCTGGCCATCGTGGTGCTCAACCTGGTGCAGCCGCTGCGCCAGACGCGGCAGTTCCTTAACCAGCAGGCGCGCCGCGCGCGCCGTGAAAAGGGGCTGTCATGAATCCCAAACGCAAGCGCCGCCTGACAATCGTGCTGGCCATTCTGGTGGGGGTGTCGGTGGCCGTGGGGCTGGCACTGTTCGCGCTCAAGCAGAACATCAACCTGTTCTATTCGCCGACGCAGATCGCCGACGGTGAAGTGCCCCTGGGCACCCGTATCCGGGCCGGTGGCATGGTGGTGGAGGGCTCCGTGATTCGCGATACGCAGTCGCTGCTGGTGAAATTCGAGCTGACCGACTTCGCCAAGTCCGTGCCGGTGGAGTTCACCGGCATCCTGCCGGACCTGTTCCGCGAAGGTCAGGGCATTGTGGCCCAGGGCAGCATGGACGCGCGTGGTGTCTTTACCGCGGTGGAAGTGCTGGCCAAGCACGATGAAAACTACATGCCGCCCGAAGTGGCTGAAGCCCTCAAGGCGGCCGGTACCCTGCCGGTGCCTGAACCCGAGGTGTTTAACAAATGATTCCTGAACTCGGTGAGTACGCGCTGATCCTGGCGCTGTGCATGTCGGTGCTGCTGGCGGTGGTGCCGATGGTGGGCGCCAGTACCAACAACCTGCTTTGGATGGGGTATGCCCGGCCACTGGCCCGGGGCCAGTTCCTGTTTCTGCTGATCAGCATGGCGTGCCTGGTACAGGCCTTTCTGGCCGATGACTTCTCGGTGGCCTATGTGGCGGGCAATTCCAACACCTTGCTGCCGACCCACTACAAGTTCAGTGCGGTCTGGGGCGGGCATGAAGGCTCGCTGCTGCTGTGGGTGCTGATCCTCGGTGGCTGGACCTGGGCCGTGGCCGCCAAGAGCCGCGACCTGCCGCTGGATATACTGGCGCGGGTGCTGGGCGTGATGGGCATGATCGCGGTGGGCTTCATTTCGTTCACGTTGCTGACATCGAGCCCGTTTGAACGCCTGCTGCCCGGTTTTCCGGCCGAAGGTGGCGACCTTAACCCGCTGCTGCAGGATATCGGCCTGATTATTCACCCACCGATGCTCTACATGGGCTATGTGGGCTTCTCGGTGGCCTTTGCCTTCGCCATCGCCGCCCTGCTGAGCGGCCGGCTGGATGCGGCCTGGGCCCGCTGGTCACGCCCCTGGACGGTGCTGGCCTGGGCGTTTCTGTCCCTGGGGATTGGTCTTGGCAGCTGGTGGGCGTATTACGAGCTTGGCTGGGGTGGCTGGTGGTTCTGGGATCCGGTAGAAAACGCATCCTTTATGCCCTGGCTGGTGGGCACGGCGCTGGTACACAGTCTGGCGGTGACGGAAAAACGCGGTGTCTTCAAAAGCTGGACCGTGCTGCTGGCCATCTTCGCGTTTTCGCTGAGCCTGCTGGGCACCTTCCTGGTGCGCTCGGGCGTGCTGACCTCGGTGCATGCCTTCGCCACCGACCCCGAACGCGGCTTCTTCGTGCTGATCTTGCTGGGGCTGTCCATTGGTGGCTCCCTGCTGCTGTACGCGCTGCGTGCCGCCCACGTGAAGAGCGATTCGACCTTCGCACTGCTGTCGCGCGAAACCCTGCTGCTGCTCAACAACATCGTGCTGGTCGTGGTGTGCCTGATGGTCCTGCTGGGTACCCTGTACCCGCTGCTGATCGACGCCCTGGGCATGGGCAAGATTTCCGTCGGCCCACCGTACTTCAACAGCCTGTTTGTGCCGCTGATGGCGCTGCTGGTGCTGTTTATGAGCGTCGGTACCGTATCGCGCTGGAAGCAGAGCCAGGCGAAACAGCTGTCGCTGATACTCTGGTTGCCGGCGGTGCTGGCGATTCTGTGCGGCATAGCCACGCCCCTGCTGATGGATGGAAACTTTAACCTGGTCGCCGCCGGCGCCATGGCGCTGGCCTACTGGGTGGTCTTCGGCCAGGTGCGCGACATCTACGCCAAGGTCCGCAGCAAGCGTCGCCTGCGCGATGGCCTGCGCAGCCTGTCGCGCAGCTATTGCGCCATGGTGCTGGCCCATACCGGCATCGCCGCCGTGGTGGTGGGTGTCACCATGGTCTCGCTCTACAGCGAGGCGCGGGATCTGCGCATGGCGCCCGGCGACAGCGTCGAGTTCGGCGAGTACACCTTCGTGTTCGATGGCGTGCGCGAGCACCAGGGGCCCAACTACCTGTCCGACATGGCGCGTGTCCGGGTGCTGAAAAACGGCGTCGCCTACACCGAGATGTTCCCGGAAAAGCGCTTTTACGAGGCCCGGGGCATGGTGATGACGGAGGCGGCTATCGATGGCGGCCTGTTCCGCGACCTCTATGTCGCCATGGGTGAGTCCCTCGGCGAGGGGGCCTGGGCGGTGCGGGTACAGCACAAGCCCTACGTGCGCTGGCTCTGGCTAGGTGGACTGCTGATGACGTTCGGTGGCCTGCTGGCCGCGAGCGACCCGCGCTATCGCAAGCAGGCGCGCCGCAAGGCGCCGGCTGCGGCCTGATCTCAAGGATTCTGAAGATGTTAAGACGACTGCTGGTGTTTATTCCGCTGCTCATTTTCTTCGTGATGGGCATCTTTCTGTGGCGCGGTTTGCAACTGGATCCGTCCGAGTTGCCCTCGGCGCTGATCGACAAGCCGATGCCGAGTTTCAGTCTCAGCTCCGTCTATGACGAAAACACCCGGCTCAGCGAGCAGCAGCTCAAGGGCAAGCCGGCGCTGCTTAACGTCTGGGCCACCTGGTGCCCGACCTGCAAGCAGGAGCATGAGCAGCTCAACCGCATAGCCCGGGAAGAGGGGGTGACCATCTATGGCATCAACTACAAGGATGACCGCGCCAAGGCGCAGGACTGGCTGACCCGCTACGAGGATCCCTATGTGCTCAACATCTACGATGACAAGGGCACCCTGGGGCTGGACCTGGGCGTCTATGGTGCGCCCGAAACCTACATCCTCGACAAGGACGGCATCATCCGCTATCGCCATGTGGGCGAGGTGAACGAGAAGGTCTGGGTCAAGCTGCGTGGGCTGATGCAGGAACTTGAGGAGAGCGGCTCATGAGACAGCTGCTGATCGCACTGCTGCTGTGGTTGCCGCTCACGACGCAGGCAGCCATCGACAGTTTCGAGTTTCGCGACGAGGCCACAAGGGAGCGGTTTCAGAGCCTGACCGCCGAACTGCGCTGTCCCAAGTGCCAGAACCAGAACATCGCCGACTCCAATTCCCCCATCGCCGAGGATCTGCGGACCGAGATCCACCGCATGCTGCAGCAGGGCGACTCGGATCAGGATATCGTCGATTTCATGGTGGCGCGCTACGGCGAGTTCGTGCTGTACCGCCCGCGCCTGACTCCCCAGACGCTGGTGCTCTGGTATGGCCCCTTTGGCCTGCTGGCGATCGGTGCGGTGGTGATACTGGTGATGACGCGCCGGCGCCGCAGGGCTAGTAACGATGGCGCGGCTGCGGATGTAGCCGAACCTGCCGAGACCTTATCGGCGGCCGAGCGCCGCCGGCTGGAAGAATTGCTGAAACAGGATGACAAATAATGGCGGGTCTGTGGACCGGAATAGCGCTGCTGACTCTTTGTGCGCTGGGTATCGTATTGCTGCCGCTGCTGCGGGCACGCAGGCTGCAGCAGCTGGAAGTCGCCGAGGATCGTGACCGGCAGAATATCGATATCTACCGTGAGCGCCTGTCGGAACTGGAGCAGGAAAAGGCCCAGGGCAACCTGGCCCAGGCCGAATTCGACGAGCTGAAGCTGGAACTCGAGCGCAGCCTGTTGCAGGACGTGGGTGATAGCGAGGCGCGGCTGCAGGTCTCGAAGATCAGCGGCCTGCAGGTGCTCACGGTGTCGGTAATGGCACTGTTGCTGGTTATCAGCGCCCTGGGGCTCTATGCCAAGCTCGGCAGCGCGCCGCGGCTGGAGCTGGCACTGGAACGCCAGGCGCAGCCGGACCCCTTTGAGGGGCGTTCGCCGACGCTGGAAGAGGCGTTGGCGCGGCTCGAACATGAACTCGAGGTGACGCCGGAGAATGTCGAGGGCTGGTACCTGCTGGCGACCACCTACATGGGTGCCGGGCGCTATGACGAGGGTATCGCCGCCTTCAGACAGGTGCTCGACCGCCTGCCCGAGGATGCACCCCAGTACACCGGCGTCATGGGGCAGTATGCCCAGGCACTGTATTTTGCCAATGATGGCAAGATGAACACTGAGGTACGGGCACAGGTGAACGCCACGCTGGAGCGCAACCCCAGCGAGATGACGGCCCTGGGGCTGCTGGGGATCGATGCCTTCGAGCAGCAGCGCTATGCCGAGTCCATCGATTTCTGGTCCCAGGCGCTGGGACAGGCGGACCCGACGGCGGCAGAGTCCCTCAAGGCTGGCATCCGCCGGGCGCAGCAGGAGCTGCGCGCCCTGGGCGAGCCGGTACCGGATATTCCCGGTATCGAGGCGGCGGAAATCCGTCTGGCGGTGCGCCTGGCCGAGGGTCTTGGCAGCTCGCTGTCGCCGGACCAGGCGGTGTTCGTGTTTGCCCGCCCGGTGGGTGGTCGCATGCCGCTGGCAGCGGTGAGACTCAAGGTCTCGGATCTGCCGCTGGAAGTGGTGCTTGACGATACCCAGGCGATGACGCCCCAGGCGCGCCTGTCCGGTGTGGAGGAGGTTGAGGTGGGCGCGCGTATTTCCCTCACGGGAACGCCGGAGCCAAAACCGGGTGACCTGTTCGCCATTTTGAGCCCGGTTTCGGTACGCGGACAGACGCAAGCGCTTGATCTGGTTATTGATCAGGTTGTGGAGTAGTCGTCGCTCGGTCTATAGTTGCATCTGTTATTGTCAGGACGGAGACTGTCCCGGCAATGCAAGCAGTCGGTGGCCAGAGTTCGGATGGGCGCCAGTCTTGAAACTTTGAGATAGCAGCGGATTTATGGAGATCAGCCTCAGAGAGTGGCTTGTCATCGGCGGTGTGGTTGTCATCGCGCTGATCATCTTCGATGGCTGGCGCCGTGTGCGCGGTGGCCGCAACAGTTTGCGCATGGATATCGATCGCAAACTGCGCGATCTGCCGGATGAACCGGTGGAGTCCTCGAACAATCCCGAACTGCCCTACGGTGGCGCCCGACCCATTAGCGGTGATGCGCCGGAGTTTGTGCCCAAGCGCAAACCGTCGGCGGCCTATACGGCGAAAATGGCGACTCAGGCTGCGCCGGCGACCGAACGCGCTCATGAGCAGGCAACTGAGCGCCACGAACGCATCGAGCCGACCTTTGGGCTGGCTGATGATGACAAGGTCGCGGCCAAACCTGCGCCACAGTCTCCGGCGTCCGAGCCCGGCACAGCTGCCAGAGTGGCCCCTGTGCCGGATGTTGCGCCAGCGGCCTTCGATACACCGGCACCCCCCGCTGTTCCCCCGGAACCTGCTACCCCGGCGCCTGCCCGGCGGCCTGTGCCTGGGGCAGAAGTGGACCCGCTGTTCGACGAACCGGCTGAGGACGACTATCCGGCCCCGCCGCCAGCGCAGCCTGCAGTCTCCCGGCCTGCGTCGCCTCCAGAGGCACCAGCGCCCCGGTCACCGGCCGGTACGCCTGCCAGCGAGCGTATGTCTCGACGCACGGCTGCGGATGCTCCAGCGGCGGTGGACTTTGGCGAAACCGATCCCTTGTTCGATGAGCTTCCCGAGCAGCCCGCGCTGGATCTGGAAAAGCCCATTCCGTTGCTGATGGAACGCAATCGTCAGCCCCGGCGCGGGGCTGCCGCGCCCGAAAGCCGTCAGGCTGAAGTTGAGCCCGCCAGGCGCAAGGCGAAGCCGGAAGCGCCGCAGCAGGACCTGTTGTTCGGTGCCGCTACCGAGGCTGCGGATGACGTCGATCCTGGCGAGACCGCGTCGACCCGGGCCCGTCACGGCGAGTCTGTGCCCAAACCGGAAAATGTACTGGTCATTACCGCGGTATCCACTGCGGAAGGTGGCTTTCCCGGTGGCCTGCTGCACCGGCTTCTGGCGGCCTGCGACCTGCACTTTGGCGACATGGCGATCTTCCATCGCCACGAAGATGGCAGCGACACCGGCCCGGTGCAGTTCAGCATGGCCAATGCCGTGAATCCCGGTACCTTCGACCTGGCCACGATCGACCAGATGCGCACCCCCGCAGTGACTTTCTTCATGTCGATGGAGGAGCCGCGGGATGTGATGAACGCCTTCGAGTGCATGCTGGCGACGGCCGAAACCCTGGCCGAGCATCTCGATGGCGATCTGCTGGATGAAAACCGCTCGGTGCTGCGCCCCCAGACCAAGGAGCATTATCGCCAGCGCATCCGCGACTTCGAAATGCACAACCGCTCGCGCCGGGGCGGCTCCCGCGCCTGACTCCCGCGCCTGGTTTTCGTATCTGAGGCGGGGCTGTCAGGGCCTCGCCACACCCGCTCTGCGGATGCCTTCAAAACCCATAATTTCTTTTCCAGGATGACATCGATTCCATGTGTTCGGCTGTAACGATTGAGCAGGAACTGCGGCAACTGCGTGATGCCCTGAATCAACATAATTACCGTTACTATGTGCTCGATGAGCCACAAGTGCCGGACGCCGAATATGACCGCCTGTTCCAGCGCCTCAGGGCGCTCGAAACGGAACATCCGCACCTCGTTACCGCCAGCTCCCCTACCCAGCGTGTCGGTGCCAGTCCCCTGTCCGCCTTTAGCCAGGTGCAGCACGAAATGCCGATGCTGTCGCTGGACAATGCCTTTAATGCCGAGGAACTGCGTGACTTTGTACGCCGGGTGCAGGAGCGGCTGAAGCTTGCCGCCAGCGACGATATCGCCTTTGCCTGTGAGCCCAAGCTGGATGGCATTGCCGTCAGCGTGCTGTACGAGGATGGCCTGCTGGTGCGGGCCGCAACCCGGGGCGATGGCACCACGGGGGAGGATATTACCCAGAACGTGCGTACGCTTCGCAGTGTGCCGCTGCAGCTTAATGGCACTGGCTGGCCCCGCCGGCTGGAAGTCCGTGGCGAGATTTACCTGCCCAAGGCCGGTTTCGACGCGCTGAATGAACGTCAGCGCGAGCGGGACGAGAAAACCTTCGTGAATCCGCGCAACGCCGCCGCCGGCAGTCTGCGCCAGCTGGATGCCCGCATTACGGCGGACCGGCCGCTGGAAATGTGCAGTTACAGTACCGGCGTGGTCTCCGATGACGTTGAACTCCCCCCAGGCCATTTCGAAACCCTGCAGCTGCTGCACCGCTGGGGGTTTCGCATCAACCCAGAGATGCGCCTGGTACAGGGGGCGGAGGGTTGCCTGGACTATTACCAGGACCTTGCCGCCCGGCGCGACAGCCTGAAATATGACATCGATGGCATTGTCTTCAAGGTGAACGCGCGCGCCCAGCAGGCTGAGCTGGGCTTCGTGTCCCGCGCCCCGCGCTGGGCCATCGCCCACAAGTTCCCGGCCCAGGAAGAAATTACCCGGGTACAGGCGGTGGAGTTCCAGGTGGGTCGCACTGGCGCGGTCACGCCGGTGGCGCGGCTGGAGCCGGTGTTTGTCGGCGGCGTGACCGTCAGTAATGCCACCTTGCACAATATGGACGAAATCGGCCGGCTGGATCTGCGTGTCGGTGACACTGTGGTGGTACGCCGCGCAGGGGATGTGATTCCCCAGGTGGTGCAGGTGGTGACCGAGCGGCGCACGGGGGCGGAAACGCCGGTACATGTTCCGGAACACTGTCCCGAGTGTGGTTCACAGGTGGTGCGCAACCAGCTGGTGCGCATGCTTAAGGGCAAGGAAGAACTGGTGGATGGCACGGGCTTTCACTGCGTTGGCCGCCTGGCCTGCCGGGCCCAGCTGTCCCAGGCCATCATTCATTTTGTTTCGCGCCGGGCGATGGATATCGATGGCCTGGGCGACAAGAGCGTCGAGCAGCTGGTAGAGCGGGAGCTGGTGCGCTCACCTGCCGACCTGTACCGGCTGCGTATCAATGACTTCATGGCGCTGGAGGGCTTTGCTGAAGTCTCATCGCAGAAACTGTACCATGCGATCCAGGCCAGCAAGCGGGTGCCGCTGGCGCGCTTCATTTATGCACTGGGCATCAGCGAAGTGGGTGAAGGCACGGCGCGGGTGCTGGCGCAGAACCTCGGCAGCCTGGAGCGCATAGCCGCAGCCCTGCCGCTGGTACTGACCTGCCTGCCCGAGGTGGGGCTGGGCGTCGCCCGCGAGATTGCGGACTTTTTCGAGGATGAACATAATCGCCAGGTGATTGCTGATCTGGCAGCGCTCGGCGTGGTGCCAGAGGGCAGCGGCGAGCTGGGTGTGTCGCAGCGCGGCAGTGTTTCGCTGGCGGACTTGCTGGCAAAGCTGAAAGTGGACAAGGTCGGTCCGGTGATGGCCCAGCACCTGGCCGCCCACTTTGGCTCGCTGCAGGCGCTGCTCGAAGCTGACGAGGCGCAGCTCGAGGCCGTGCCAAAACTGTCCAAGGCTGCCGGCAAAAGTCTGCTGGAAAAACTGCAGGACAGTGACTGGTGCGCCCGGGTGCAGGCCCTGGAGGCGCAGCTGCTGGCGTTTGGCATGCACTGGAGCTGCGAAGCTGAACAGGCGCAAGCCGACGAGGTTGCAGTTGAGCCTTTGAGCGGCCAGACCTGGGTGCTCACCGGGACACTGGAGCTGATGACGCGGGATCAGGCCAAGGATTATTTGCAGTCGCTCGGCGCCAAGGTGTCGGGCAGCGTATCCAAAAAAACCGACTGTGTGGTGGCGGGCCCGGGCGCAGGCTCGAAGCTCGCCAAGGCCCAGTCGCTGGCGGTCAAGGTGATTGATGAAGGAGAATTCGTTGAACAGCTCCAGCACTATGGCATTACCCATTAAGCGCCTGGTCGGGCTCCTGCCCGCAGTCTGGCTGGCCGGGTGTGCGTCTGTTACGCCGTCCTGGCTGCCGGGTTTTTCGGATAGTGCAGCGGCCCCAGCGGCGCCCGAGGTTGCAGTCGAGGCGGCAACGCCCGCAACCTGTACCTTGCTGGATCGCCAGGGACGCCTGCGCGTGGCGGTGCAGAATGCCAGGGCGCAGTGGGGACTCGAACCCGCCGTGGCGCTGGCGCTGCTTGAGCCACCGCTGGGAGGCGGGCGCAAGCGCCATGTACTGCCCTTTGGCAATACCTGGGACGAGTATCGCATTGCCCGGAGCAACTGGTCGGCGACCACTGACAATATCGACGATGCGGTGGATTTCCTCGGCTGGGGTGTGGCGCGCAACCGCCAGATGCTGCAGCTGGATATCGCCCAGGTGGACGCGCTCTATCTGGCGTATCGCCTTGGGCCCGGCGCCTACAGTCAGGGCGTGCACCGTGGCATCTGGATCGAAAAGGAAGCCGAACGGGTGGCGGCGCGGGCCCGGCTCTACAGTGACGAGCTGCAAAGCTGCCCCGAACTGGTGGACCCCAACCGCTGGGAATGGCAGCGCCTGTGGAGCTGGTGGTGATTATTCCCCATGGCGAGCTGGCCCCCGATACGCTGGATAACCTGATCAGCGAGTTTGTGACCCGCGATGGCACCGATTATGGTGAACGGGAAACGCCCCTGGCGAGTCGAATAGGGCAGGTGCGCCGCCTGCTGGAGCTGGGGCAGGTGGTTATACTGTTCAGCGAAAGTACAGGGCTTTGCAATATAGTGGCCAAGGGTCAGCTGGAAAAATAATCCGGCGCCGAGCCTTGCCGACGGCGGCTTTTGCGCCCTGAATCCACCCTATAACCGCTATCGGAGGCGCTATGGATCAGCTTGAGCAAATCACCCAAATGATTGCCCTGTCCATGGGCCTGGCCTGGGCCAGCGGCATCAATCTCTACGCGACCCTGCTGATGCTGGGCGTGCTGTCCAATACAGGTAACATCGTGCTGCCCCCCGGGCTTGAGGTGGTGGGAGACCCGATGGTGCTGATGGCCGCCGGCCTGATGTACTGTGTCGAGTTTTTCGCCGACAAGGTGCCGGGTGTGGATACCGGCTGGGATACCCTGCATACCTTTATCCGCATACCGGCGGGGGCCGCGCTGGCGGCGGGCGCCGTGGGCGAGATCGGCCTGCCGGTAGAGGTGGCCGCCGCCATTGTCGGCGGCTCGCTGGCCACCGCGACTCATGCGGCCAAGGCCGGCAGCCGGGTTCTGATCAACACATCGCCGGAGCCATTCAGCAACTGGACGGCATCCATTACCGAAGACGTCGTCGTCATCGGCGGTATCTGGGCGGCACTGTACAACCCCTGGCTGTTCCTTGCCGGACTGCTGGTGTTCGTGCTGCTGCTGGTGTGGCTGCTGCCCAGGGTCTGGCGCGGTGTCAAGCGGGTGTTCCGTTTTCTGGCGCGGCTCTTTGGTGGCAACGCCGATGAAGCGCCCCCGCTGAATACCCGTTCAGACTCGCACCGGGCTCTGCCGGGCGAGCGTTCGCGGCACTGAGTCGGGCGAAGAGCAGGTGGGCGGGCAGGACGAAGGTGCAAGGTCAAAGGTGCAAGGTGCAAGGTGCAAGGTGCAAGGTCGAAGGTGCAAGGTTTAAAGGTGCAAGGAAAGAGCGGCTTAAGCGCTTTGAATTACGCATAACTGATCCCGCATCACTGCTCCGGTGCTTTGCCGTTGGTTATTGGTAATTGGTGAGTAGTAATTGGTTATTAGTAACTGGTTATTGGAAAAGCAGTCGGGCACACTGATCACGAATCACGAATCACGAATCACGAATCACGAATCACGAATCACGAATCACGAATCACGAATCACGAATCACGAATCACGAATCACGAATCACGAATCACGAATCACCCTCCTAGCCCCTTGCTCCTTGCTCCTTGCTCCTTGCCCCTAGCTCCTTGCAGCCTGCCCCTCAATCAAGCCCAGCGCTCGATATGCGCCCCGGTAATCAACAGCCGCAGCAGGTCGGTGCGTGTCACTATCCCCACCAGCGTATCGTCGGCATCGACAATGGGTATCGCGTTCAGATCAAATTCGACAAAGCTGGCCGCCAGGTGGGAGGCATCGGTTGTGGGGGATGCCGCCAGCAGGTGACGGCCATGGATGACAGCGACGGGGCTTTGCGGCGGCAGCGTGCTTTGATCCAGGTCCAGGGCGTTGAGCAGGGCCAGCGGCCGCTGTTCTGTCGAGATCACCACCAGGTGCTGGATGTTGAGGCGACGCATGCGCGCCTGGGCGTCCCTGATGGTCGTTTCAGGGCTGATATGCTGCACCGGGCTGGTCATGATCTGGGCGGCCAAAAGCTGGGGGGCGCCGGGCTGTTCTGCGGCCTTTTCGCTGGCGGCATAGGCACGCTGGGCCGGCTGCTGCGGATGCTTTTTTCCCGCTAGTCCGGCGCCCTGTAAGCGGAAGCGTTCGGCTTCGGTTTCAATCCGCTGCTCTTCGCCGGCGGCCGGGTGCAGCGCCTTGATCGGCTCGAGGCTGTTGACGCCGCCAGGCTTGAACAGCGCCCGCACGGGCGTCTGGATCCGGTATCCCTGATCATAGATGACAAGTGCCATGAAACCTCCCCGGGTATGCGTGGGCGCAGAGATCTGTGGGAGCGGCGTCCCGCCACGAACTGTTTTTAATGCCCGTATTCGCTATATCGACCCGCGGATCAGATTCTTGATGATAAAGCGCGCCGGGCTCAGAGCGTCGGTGAGGGTGCGCCCAAGCGGCAATGGCTCGTTACAGACCAGGCTGGCCAGTAATTCTGCGCCAACAGGGCAGGTTAGCAGCCCCTTGGAACCATGGCCGACACTGACATAGAGTCCGCCGTGGTGGCTGGGTTCAGTATCAAAGGACCATTTTCGGTCCTGGCGCAGGCGGGCGTAGTCGCTGACAAAGCGTTCTGCGTTCGGGGCTGGCCCGACGATGGGCAGGTAGTCCGGTGTCGAACAGCGAAAGGCCACCCGGCCCTGCAGGGGTTGTTGCGAGAGTGCTGCGCCAAGGGTGGGCAGGGAGCGCGTCAGGGTGGCGAGGTTGCTCAGGTGATCCTCCGGGCGCACCTCGGTGTCGCTGTCGTGCAGGTCGAAGGTGGCGCCAAAGCAGTAGGTCCCGTTCATGGGGGGCGGTATATAGCCATCGCCGCAGACAACGGTACGCAGCGGCGCTTGCGTTGCCGGCTGCGGGGTTTCGCTCACCTGGCCGCGAATGGATTTAAGCGGCAGGTGCGAAAGCGCGGGCAGTGCCCTGGCGGCAGCTGCGGTTGCGACTATAACGACCGGGGCCTGGTAGGTAGTGCCGCTGTCGCAGCGTACCTGCCATTGCCCGTCCGGCTGCGGCTCCAGCGATGTGATCGTTGTGCCGGTACGCAGGCTGATCAGCGGGTGTTGCAGCAGCGCCTGGCACAGCTCCACCGGCGACACCCAGCCGGCTCCCGGGAAGAAGAGCCCGCTGTGGGGTGTATCAGTGCCCGCGATGTCACTGGCCTCGCCGGCGCTGACTGCCCGAACCAGCGTATCGGGGTAGGCGCCGGTGTCGACCAGCTGCCGTTGCCGGGCGATTTCCTTGTCGTTCTGGGCCAGCTGCAGCAGCCCGCAGGCCTGCCAGGCGTGGTCGGGCAACAGCCCCTGTGCGCTCAGGTGCGCTAGCAGGTGGCGGCTGTAGTCGAGCCCGGTGCTGTGCAGCAAGCCCTGCTTGGTGGGCCGCACCGGCAGCTTGGCGTAGAGCGCACCCTGGCGATTGCCGGACCCGCCGCTGGCGGGCTTGGCGCAGCGCTCCAGCACCGTAACGGCAATACCCCGGCGCGCCAGCGCATGGGCGGCACAGGCGCCGGCGAGCCCTGCGCCCAGCACCAGTGCCGCATCGGGGCGCGGAAGTGGGGCGGGCCTGTCAAACCAGGGCTGTTTCGCTACGCCGGTCTGGCCCTTGGCTGGCGCACCGGCAAAGGTGGCGCTGAGGATTTCGGGCAGGGAGCCTGGGCCCGGAGTCCGGGTCAGCCTGAAGCCGGCCTGCTGCAGGCCCACCTGTACCCTGGGCGCCGAACAGGCGCAGGCGAGGGTCGTCGGTTGCTGGCCGCAGGCATGGCTCAGGCGTGCGACTTGGGCGAAGAGCGCGGCGGACTTGATGTCCGGGTTTCCGGCAGGCTCAAAACCATCGAGATACCAGGCATCCACGGTACCCTCGACCTCGGCAAGACCCCTGGCGGCATCACCGAAGACCAGCGTCAGGCTGATGCAGCCGTTGTCGAGCTCAAGCCGGTGCAGCCCTTCCAGCAGCGGCGGGTACTGCGCCAGCAGCTGCGCGGTGGCGTCGGAAAAACCCGGCCACAGAGCCAGGCAGCGTGCCAGGTCGTCGGCATTCAGGGGGTGCTTTTCAACCGAAATGTAATGCAGCCTTGCGTGCGCGGGCGCGCGTTGCCGCCAGAGTTCCCGCGTAACGAGGAAGTTGAGCCCGCTGCCAAAGCCGGTTTCGGCGATGCAAAAGTGGGGCTGCTCTAGGTTGGCAAAGCGCTCGGCAAGGCGGTTGCCGGCAAGGAATACATGCCGGGCCTCGGTTGGGCCTACGTCCGGATCGAAATAGGCTTCCCTGAATCGGGTGGACAGTGGCCGGTCGTTTTTCCAGTCGATGCTGGCGTGCTGCAGTTGGGTCACGGGAATGTTATTTGCGGCTGCTCAAGTGATGGCGAGGGGGCAGGGATTTAGCACTAAGCCACGGCTACCCGCAATCCGCCTGTGGCTGCTATGATACCTGCTTTGCGATATTCAGAGCACAAGGGCGTAAAGAATGTTGGACCTGAATAACATCAGGATCTGTGTGTTGGGTCTGGGTTACGTGGGGCTGCCACTGGCGGTCGAGTTTGGAAAGCAGTTCGACACCGTCGGCTTTGATATCAACCGCGGGCGGGTCGATGAGCTCAGGAGCGGGCAGGACAGCACGCTGGAAGTCGAACCCGAGGAGCTGCGCACGGCCAGCCAGCTGAGTTTCAGTGCGGATCTTGCCGACGTGGCGCAGTGCAATGTCTTTATCGTCACGGTGCCGACCCCGGTGGATGACAGCAAGCAGCCGGACCTGTCGCCGCTGCGCAAGGCCAGCCAGGCTATCGGCTCGATTTTGCAGCCCGGCTCCGTGGTCATTTACGAGTCCACGGTCTACCCCGGCGCGACCGAAGAGGTGTGCGTACCGGTGCTGGAGGCGGCCTCCGGCATGGCCTTCAACAGCGATTTCTTTGTCGGCTACAGCCCCGAGCGCATCAATCCCGGTGACAAGCAGCACCGCCTGCCGAGCATCGTCAAGGTGACGTCGGGCTCCACGCCCGAGGTGGCGGACTTTGTCGATGCGCTGTATCGCCGCGTGATTACCGCGGGTACCCACAAGGCCGGCAGCATCAAGGTGGCCGAAGCCTCCAAGGTGATCGAAAACACCCAGCGTGACCTGAATATCGCCCTGGTGAATGAGCTGGCAATCATCTTCGGCAAGCTCGGTATCGATACCTCCCAGGTGCTGGAAGCCGCCGGCACCAAGTGGAACTTCCTGCCGTTCCGGCCGGGGCTGGTGGGTGGCCACTGCATCGGTGTCGATCCCTATTACCTGACCCACAAGGCACAGGCAGCGGGCTACTTTCCCGACGTCATCCTGGCGGGCCGGCGCATCAATGATGGCATGGGACAGTATGTGGCCGAAGAGGTGGTCAAGCTGATGATCAAGCGCCGGGTGCACGTGGCCGATGCCAGGGTGCTGATCCTCGGGCTGTCGTTCAAGGAAAACTGCCCCGATATCCGCAACACCAAGGTCATCGACGTGGTGCGCGAGCTTGAGTCCTACGGTGCCCATGTGGATGTGCACGACCCCTGGGTTGAGCCTGAACAGGCACGGGACGAATACGGCCTGGCACTGCTGGAAAGCCCGCAGCAGGGCCAGTTTGATGCCGTGGTTCTGGCCGTGGCCCATCGCCAGTTCCAGGAGATGGGGGCAGAACGCATCCGCGGGCTGTGCAGGGACCTCGAACACAGTGTATTGTTTGATGTGAAAGGAATGCTGGCGCTGGATCAGGTGGATAAACGCCTGTAATTCAACAGGGTGGATAAGCTCCGTCGATCCATCCATACTCAAGCCGGACACACACTCGACAACTGGTTTCGGTTGCTCGGCCTGGCCGAAAACGGAATCTGAACACGGAGAGCGCAATGGCAGTACAGCGCGCCTGGTATCTGTTGCAAACCAAGCCCCGGCAGGACGCCCGTGCGCTGGAAAATCTTGAATTCCAGGGTTACGACTGCTTTGCGCCTTGCATGACCGTTGAACGCATCCGTGGCGGCAAGCGCTGCGAGTTGCTGGAGCCGCTTTTCCCCGGCTACCTGTTTATCTACCTGGACCCGCTGGCGGACAACTGGCGTCCGATCCGTTCCACCCGTGGCGTTAGCCGCCTGGTGACCTTCAACGATACGCCCCTGCCTGTCGCGCACAATATTGTCGATCAGCTGCGCAAGCGCGTGGCCGGGGAGAAAAAACAGCCAGCCGTTACCCTGCTGAAAACCGGTGATCGGGTGCGCATTGCCGACGGCGCCTTTGCCGAACTCGATGCGTTGTTTGAATGTTACGACGGCACCGAACGTGTGGTAATACTGCTCAACCTGATGCAAAGAACCCAGCGGCTGGTGATGCCGCTGGCCAACATCCGCCAGGCCTGAGGCTGCCTGCGGGCAGAACCTTTGGCGGGCCGCGTTCTCGGGAAATTGACGGTCAATCCCGGGGCGGTAGCGTGCTTAAAGCCTGTGCGTTGGCAGCCGGCCTATCCAGAACACCCTGCCAGAGCCGCTTTCAGGTGGCGCTTTGCGAAGAGATCAGCCGAAGTCCGCTGTCATAAAACATTCCCCGGAAGGTTGCTTGCAGGCGCCTGCTCGAAGGAGAAACATCTCGATGAAAATCCTGATTACCGGCGGCGCAGGCTTTATCGGCTCGGCCGTGATCCGTCATCTGATGCAGAACACACAGGATCTGGTGGTCAATGTCGACAAGCTCACCTACGCCGCCAATCCGGACTCCCTGGGCGACCTGTGCCACAGTGATCGCTATGTGTTTGAGCAAATGGATATCTGCAACCGCGCCGAGCTTGAGCGAGTCTTTGCCGCCCAGAGCCCCGATGCGGTGATGCATTTGGCGGCCGAAAGCCATGTCGATCGCTCCCTAACGGGCCCCGGGGCCTTTATCGAGACCAATATCCTGGGAACCTATACCCTGCTTGAGGTCGCCAGAGCCTACTGGCAGGGGCTGGACGCGCCTGAACAGGCCGCCTTTCGATTTCATCATGTCTCCACCGACGAAGTGTACGGGGACCTGGGTGCCAACGATGCCCTGTTTACCGAATCTACCTCCTATGCACCGAGCTCGCCCTATTCAGCCAGCAAGGCGAGCTCCGATCACCTGGTGCGGGCCTGGCAGCGCAGCTACGGCCTGCCGACACTGATCACCAATTGCTCCAATAACTACGGACCCTGCCAGTTTCCGGAAAAGCTGATACCGCTGGTCATTCTGAATGCGCTTGAGGGCAAGCCGCTGCCGATCTACGGCAAAGGCGAGCAGCGCCGCGACTGGCTGCATGTGGAAGACCACGCCCGTGCGCTCTATACGGTCTTGAAGCGCGGGACGGTCGGCGAAACCTACAATATTGGCGGCCTGAACGAGCTGAGAAATATCGACGTGGTGCATACCCTGTGCGAGCAGCTGGATCAGTTGCGCCCATGCGGCGCGGGTAGCTACAAGCGCCTGATCACCCATGTCCAGGACCGCCCGGGTCACGATCAGCGTTATGCCATTGATGCCGGCAAGGTTCAGCGGGAACTCGGCTGGGCACCGCTGGAGACGTTCGAGTCCGGCCTGCGCAAGACCGTGCAATGGTACCTTGATAATCCCGGCTGGGTGGCTCGGGTCAAGAGCGGCGCCTACCAGCAGTGGATAGACGCCCAGTACGGCGACTGTCAGGTGACTGCTTGAAAATCCTGCTGCTGGGCAAGAATGGCCAGGTGGGGTGGGAACTGCAGCGGGCCCTGGCCCCGCTGGGTGAGCTTGTCGCGCTGGATCGAAAGGGGCTGAATGGCCTGTGCGGTGATCTGGCGGATTTCGACGGCCTGCGCGCCAGCATTCGCCAGGTAAAGCCAGATGTTATCGTCAATGCAGCGGCCTATACCGCGGTGGACCGGGCCGAGCAGGAAGCGGAGCTGGCATACCTGATCAACGCTGACGCGGTGCAGCTGCTGGCGGAGGAAGCACGCAGGCTCGAGGCCACGCTGGTGCATTATTCTACCGACTATGTCTTCGATGGCAGCGGCAGCTCGCCCTGGCGCGAAACCAATACCCCGGCACCGCTGAATGTGTATGGCGCCAGCAAGCTGGCGGGTGAGGCGGCCATTCTCGCCAGCGGTTGCCGCCACCTGATCTTTCGTACCAGCTGGGTATACGGCAAGCATGGCCACAACTTCATCAAAACGATCCTGCGCCTGGCCCGCGAGCACGAGCAGCTGAGCTTGATAGATGACCAGGTGGGCGCCCCCACCGGGGCCGACCTGCTGGCCGATATGACGGCTCAGGCGCTGCGGCGTATGCAGGAAACCCCGGACCTTGGCGGCCTTTACCATCTGGCGGCCGAGGGTGAAACCAGCTGGTACGGCTATGGCTGTTACCTGGTCGACCAGGCGCGCAGTCTTGGCCTGGAGCTTGCCGTAAGGGAGATAGTGCCGATTCCCGCCACGGAGTACCCCTCGCCAGCGATACGCCCACTAAACTCAAGGCTTGATACGCAGCGCCTGCAGCAGCACTTTAATCTGCGGCTGCCGACTTGGCAGAATGGCGTGTCCCGCCTGCTGAAGGAAATCACAGGGAGTAACCGATGACCCAACGCAAAGGCCTTATCCTCGCCGGCGGCGCCGGTACCCGCTTGCATCCCATTACCCTGGGTGTGTCCAAGCAGCTGCTGCCGATTTACGACAAGCCGATGATCTACTATCCGCTGTCGGTGCTGATGCTGGCGGGTATCCGTGAGGTCCTGATTATTTCCACGCCTGAAGACCTGCCCAATTTTCAGCACCTGCTGGGGGATGGCAGCCAGTTTGGCATTCGGTTGAGCTACGCAGTGCAGCCATCGCCGGACGGCCTGGCGCAGGCCTTCATTATTGGCGAGAGCTTTATCGGCAACGACAACTGCTGCCTGATCCTCGGTGACAATATCTACTACGGTCAGCACTTTACCGACAAGCTCTATGCCGCGGATGCCCGTACCGAAGGGGCGACGGTATTTGGCTACCATGTGTCGGACCCGGAGCGTTTTGGCGTGGTGGAGTTCGACAGCGCCGGTCGTGCCATCAGTATCGAGGAAAAGCCCGCGCAGCCGAAATCCAATTACGCGGTAACGGGCCTGTATTTCTACGACAACCGCGTGATCGATATCGCCAAAACGATCAAGCCCTCCAAAAGGGGCGAGCTGGAAATCACCGATATCAACAGTTTCTACCTGCAGGACCAGAGCCTGAGCGTCGAAATGCTCGGCCGCGGCTTCGCCTGGCTGGATACCGGCACCCATGACTCCCTGCTGGATGCCGGCCAGTTTGTCGCCACCATCGAGCAGCGCCAGGGCCTCAAGGTCGCCTGTCTCGAAGAGATCGCATTCAAGAAAGGCTGGTTAAGCGCCACGGAAGTAGAGCAGCAGGCAGAACGTTTCAGGAAGAATGGCTATGGCCAGTACCTGCTGAAGGTGCTGCAAGACTATAAAGAGCCGTTTTAATGGAATTTACCCCTCTCGAGATTCCGGATGTCGTGCTGATAACACCCAAGGTATTCAGTGACGAGCGCGGCTTCTTTATGGAAACCTTCCGCCAGAACGAATTCGAGCAATACTGCGGGCCATACAGTTTCGTGCAGGAAAACCACAGTCGCTCCAAAAAGGGCGTACTGCGCGGCCTGCACTACCAGGTCAAGCACCCCCAGGGAAAACTGGTGCGCGTTACCCGCGGCGAGGTGTTTGATGTCGCGGTCGACATCCGCCGCGATTCGCCGACATTAGGAAAGTGGGTCGGCGTGTATTTGAATGAAGACAGCAAGCAGATGATGTGGGTGCCGCCCGGGTTTGCGCATGGGTTTTATGTGACGTCGGACGAGGCAGAGCTGCAGTACAGATGCACGGATTACTATGCGCCGGAGCATGAGTGTTGTATTCGGTGGGATGATCCGGGGATTGGGGTGGAGTGGCCGTTAATAAATAGCGATGCGCAGCTGTCGAAAAAGGATCGAGATGGATACCTGCTACAGATCACAAAATAATATCTGATAAGTGTATCGTGTTATTCAAGGTGTGAAATGTTATGAATCTTAGTCGATATTTCTTTACAGCCCCAAGATTATTCTAATGCTGTCGAGTCTTAAAGAACTTTACTCTCTGCTTACCCATGATCAGCGAAAGGGGCTATTGCGCCTGCAATGTCTGATCGGGCTTACGGCCGTTGCCGAGATGGCGAGCATCTTTTCCATTGGGCCCTTTATGGCCTTGGTTGCGGATATGAGCCACCTGCAAGGTGATGGCATCCTGGCCCAGCTCTATCGGGCTAGTGCCCTTGGTTCACCAGAGGATTTTTTGTTCTGGCTCGGAGTTGGTGTATTGGGGGCTCTGACAGTGGCGGCTTGTGTTTCCATGTATTCCAACTGGCGCCTTGCCTATTACGGCCAGCAGCTGGGCGCTGAGTTGAGTACCCGACTTTACCGGCACTATATGCAGCAATGCTGGCTGTTCCATGCCAGCGGCAATAGCTCGCAGTTGATCAACAAAATTAACGGCGAATGTATTCGGCTTACCAACCAAGTGATTACACAGTTTTTGCAGCTTAATGCTCGTGCCATTTTAGCGCTGGTGATTGCGGTGGCTATCCTGATCTACAATCCGCTTGTCGCACTAATGGGAATAGGGTTATTTGCGGCAGCCTACTTGTTGCTCTACCGCATTGTGCGTCGCCGCCTGGTTGCAAATGGCCAGATCGTGACAAAGACCAATCGCGAGCGAATGAAACTGATGCAGGAAGGGTTCGGTGGCATCAAGGATACTCTGTTGCTTGGACGTCAGGCCGATTTTAATGAACGTTACTCAGCCGCCAACCAAGCCTTCGGCCGTGCCCAGGGTACCAACACAGTGATGGCGCAAGTGCCGCGCTATGCCATGGAACTAGTCGCCTTTGGTGCCATCATCATGCTTGTGCTCTACCTGTTGCGTAGCAACCAGGGGGACCTTGGTACGGTACTACCGGTTCTGGCGGTGTATGCGCTGGCCGGCTTCAAGCTACTACCGGCGTTTCAGCATATCTATGCATCTGCCGCGACACTGCGCAGCAACCTGGCGGCGTTCGATAATTTGAAAGTGGATTTAGAGGCTAGTCGTAAGGCCGTAGTTGACAAACCCGCCGAAGCCCAAGGTCGTAAGGTGGCCCGTAAACAGATCTCGTTGGAAAATGTCCGTTTTCGTTACCCTGGCAAAGATGAGTGGGCGCTGGATAACCTGACTCTGACATTACCGTTAAATCAAGTGATCGGGGTGGTAGGCGCATCCGGTTCCGGTAAATCCACGGCTATCGATATTCTTTTGGGGCTGATCGAGCCAGATGAGGGGAGTCTCTGCATCGATGGTCAGCCACTTAGGTCAGATGAGCTTCGGGCCTGGCAGAACAACATCGGCTATGTACCGCAATCAATCTTCCTGGCAGACGCCAGCATTCGTGAAAACATCGCCTTTGGTTTGCCGCTGACGGGGATAGATGATGAGCGCGTAGAGCGTGCTGCACGTATGGCACATCTGGATGATTTACTCGGGCGCCTGCCGCTCGGGCTGAATACGCTGGTGGGTGAGCGCGGTGTGCAGCTTTCCGGTGGGGAACGTCAGCGTATCGGCATTGCTCGTGCACTTTATGATGATGCTGACGTACTCGTGCTGGATGAAGCGACAAGTGCGCTTGATGGAATTACTGAAAGGTTGGTGATGGATGCCATTCATGACTTCTCGGGACATAAAACGATTATTATTATTGCTCATCGTTTGTCTACTGTGAAATCATGCAATCGGATCTACCTGATGGATAATGGGGTGGTTGTTGATAGTGGCGTTTACGACGAACTTGCACTGCGTAATGAAATATTTCAACGTATGACAGAGCATGCGTGAACTGTTTCGGCTAAAGAAATACTTATCGATGGATTGCGAACAATAGCGGTGAATTAATGAGCGATAAACCTATCTACGTTACCGAGCCCTACTTGCCATCGCTTGAAGAGTTTATTCCATACCTGGAAGAGATTTGGGAAAGTAAAAGGTTAACAAATGGCGGGCCTATGCACGGAAAGCTGGAACAGGCTCTGTGTGAGTATTTAGGTGTGCCAGAGATTGCGCTGTTTAATAGCGGCACTGTGGCTTTGCTGACAGCGCTGCAGGCACTTCGTATTACTGGTGAAGTAATAACGACGCCATACTCCTTCGTTGCAACATCTCATTCGCTGCTTTGGAACGGAATTAAACCTGTTTTTGTCGATATAGATCCAAAAACACTGAATATAGACCCAAAAAAAATTGAAGCGGCGATCACGTCACAGACGACTGCAATTCTGCCTGTCCACTGTTATGGCACCCCTTGTGATGTCGAGTCTATACAAAAAATAGCTGACAATTATAATTTGCGCGTGATCTATGATGCGGCACATGCTTTTGGTGTTCAGGATAGTGGTGGCAGTATACTGCGACACGGTGACTTAAGTACATTGAGCTTTCATGCAACTAAGGTATTTAATACATTTGAAGGGGGGGCGATCGTCTGCCCGGATGCCAAAACAAAGCAGCATATCAACAACCTGAAGAACTTTGGTATTCTTGATGAGGTAACAGTGGTTGCTCCAGGAATAAATGGCAAGATGAGCGAAGTCAATGCTGCATTTGGGTTGTTACAGTTGCAACATATCGATCATGTTATCGAGCGCCGGCGCGAAATTGATCAGACTTATCGTCAGTACTTGAAGGACATTCCGGGTATCCGCTTTCTCGAGAAAGTTGGAAAGAGTCTTTCCAATTACTCCTACTTCCCGATTCTTATTGAGCCGGAGTACCCGATTAGTCGGGATCAGCTATATTTTAAGTTAAAGAATAATCATGTCCACACAAGGCGTTATTTCTATCCGCTGATCAGTGAGTTTTCGATGTATCGGGATCTTATATCTGCGCAGCCAGCTAACCTGCCGGTGGCTAGTTATATATCCCGCAGAATATTGTGCCTTCCTATTTATCCTACGCTTGAAAAAAAAGACCAAGAACATATAATTGAATTTATTTCTAATTGTGAAACTACATAGACTTTTAGATGCCAAGATTTATTGTTTATGAATAAAAAAGTTTTTGTTGTTTTCTCTGGGCATAATGAAAGAGCGGTTATTTCGCTGTGTCGTTTTTTCTGTTTGTATGAATTGCCGTTCGCAATTATATCATCAACATCTGAAGATATAATATTTAAAACGGATTGGAGTGGTAAAATTGTTTTTTCTAGATTGGATAAAGGTCTTGATCTTATTTTGTTTGAGGAATCGGCTGAGGTAATTAAGTCGATATATGGTAGTGATGCTAGATTGGTATACTGCCCAACATCAGAGTATTTAAATTTTTTTGTCTTGGGGAATAGAGATAGTCTCGATGGGTTTGGATGGTTTATTAATATGCCGTCCATTGATATTTATGAAGAAATAACGGGCAAAAAAAGCAGTTTGTCTTTTTTAAAGTCTCAATTCGGCTTGTCTGCTCCGGAAGAATTAGCTGAGGGTGAGATAAATGCTCCATGTGTTTTCAAACCAAAAGAAAATATCAATAAAGGGTCTGTTTACTATCCTAAAATCTGTTTTTCTTGTGAAGATATAGAGGTGGCAAGAAAAAGTATCGAGTTAAGTGATTGGTTTGTTCAACGGTATGTATTGGGGCATAGTTATTATCTTTGTGGTTATTTAAGCCGAGACGGGAGGTTTGCGCATTATTGGCAATCAAACCTTTTGCAACAAAGTGGTGGTAAATCTATTGTTCTAGCAAAGTCTTCATCAAATCCAGGAGTTAATGTCGATGAGTTGGTTAGTTATTTGTTTTCTTGTCGATATTGGGGTGCGTTTATGATGGAAGTCATAAAAAGTAATGATGGAAAAATTTACTTTATCGAAATTAACCCTAGATTTTGGGGGCCATTGCAGTTGGCTTTGGATTATTGTCCCTCGGTTCTAGAACTTTTTGCTAAGGATTGTGGCTTTTATGTTAAGAAAGTTCCGATACTTAATGAAAAAGTATATTGGTATGCATGGTTTAAAGGTGCAAAAAATAGTAAATGTCGTAAGTATCCAAGCTTAGAGGGTGTTAGTAATAAAATAATTGAAAAGTTGCTTTCTGATCATGATGTTTATGCTAGATCTGACTCTACGGCCTTGCATAAAAAAATTAATAATGGAATGTTATTTATGACTAATCGTGATTTTGAAAAGTGCATTAAATTTTTGAATTTAGAAAGTAAGCATTCCAAATATCAAGCACTATACCCGTTGTTATCAAATGTTTCAGAAAAAGATTACTTATCTACAGGTAAGTATGAGTTGGAAAGACTGAAATATATCAAGTCGGTTGTTGATTTCAAGAATAAATCGGTTTTAGATATCGGAGCAAATACTGGTTACTTTAGTTTTTCGGCAGCGGATAGTGGGGCATGTAGGGTATTAAGTGTTGAGGGGAACAAAGATCATGCAAGCTTTATATCTTTAGCTTCTGAATTGTTAGGTTTCGAAAATGTTATAGATGTGCAGAGAGAGTACTATAATTTTGAAAGTATTAGTAACGGAGAATTATTTGATATTTCACTTTGTTTAAATGTATTACATCATTTTGGTGATGATTTTGGTGATGATAGCTTATCGTCAGAAGCAGCTAAACAAGAAATAATACACTGCTTGAATAATCTAGCTTTATCCACTGAAATATTATTATTTCAGATGGGCTTTAACTGGAAGGGAGATGTTAAGTTACCTCTTTTTGAAAGTGGAACAAAATCTGAATTGATAGAGTTTATTCGCTCTGGTACGCAGAATAGTTGGGATGTTAAAGAGATAGCTGTTTTTGATGAGGAAAATGCACGCTACGATTCTATCAATGAAACCAATATTAATAGAGTTGATTCTATAGGTGAATTTCTTAATAGGCCTTTATTTTTCATGAAAAGTAAGTTTGTTAAGCCAAAGAACGAAATTCTTTGATTCATGTTTTAAGGTAATAAGCTGTTTTATTCTATAATTTTCTGTTGATTTTATTTCCACAGGCTAGGAGCGATTTAAATTCTCGGTGGGTTTTTTATATAAGATAATTGAGGTTCAAGCTGTAGCATGGATAAGAGAATAAAATAGTTATTAACTGGAGGATATTGTGCTTAATTTCAATAGTTGAGAGTTTTAAATGGATTTGAGGCAAGCGCTGAATATTATATCACTATTTTTATTTTCAAGTTATGAAGGTAATTAATGGCTGTGTTAGATCTAGCTCCAATTGCAATATCCACGTACACAAGAATCGATCATTTAATGAAAACGGTCGAGTCACTGAAGAAAAATACTCTAGCAAAAAAAACAAATGTTTATTTCTTTTCAGATGCTCCAAAAGTTGGTGATGAAACTAAAGTTGGCATGGTTAGAAGCTACCTTACTTCTGTAAGTGGTTTTTTATCTGTTAATATAGTGGAAAGGAGTGATAATTGTAGAGTAAGCAACAATCGGGGAGGTATGGAATTTCTCCTCAATAGATACGGAAAAGTTATTTTCATGGAGGATGATATAGTTACGGCGCCTGGTTTTATAAGGTTTGTTAATGAGGGGCTGGAATTTTCAAAAAATATTGGCTCTGTATTTGCTGTTGGAGGCCATACGCCCAATCTTTATTCTTTGAGATGTTTAAGCTGTGATAATTATTATTCCAGTCGTTTTCATGGTTGGGGGTTTGGTATTTGGAAGGATCGTTATGAAAAGATTTCAAAAATACCATCGTGGGATCTAATTAAATATGATCCTGAGACAGTTAAAAATCTCAAAGCTATGGGGTCGGATATGACCGCCATGATACGCAGTGAGTCAGAGGGTAGAATAAACGCATTTGATATACGCTCATGTTATTATATGGCGAAAAATGAAAAATACATGCTACTTCCAAAGATGGCATTAGTAAAAAATATTGGCCTTGATGGTAGTGGGGTGCATTGTGGTGCTGATGATCCTTATGATGATGCTCTGTGGTTGAAGGAAGATTTTAATTTTGATGAGTTCGTGTTTTTTAACAAGAATATTATTTCTGAATATAGAAAGTTTTATTCTCTATCTTTACAGAGACGAATAGTTAATAGGATTAGAAAGATTTATGTATAGCTGCCCTTTATGTTATTCATCTGATGTCTCTGAAATAGAGTCTTTAAAAAAAAATGATTTAATTTATATTTACAAAAAAGATTTTTCAATGGATATCAGTGACATAATCAAAGAGCATGTAGAATACTTGATTTGCCGGTGTTGTGGTCTTGGTTTTTTTTATCCGCTTTATTTTGGGAGCGAGAATTTTTATAACCAACTTCAAAAACATGAATGGTATTACTCGGAAGATAAATTTGAGTATACTGAAAGCTGTAAGTATGTTAAAGAATCTCAGCGAGTTCTAGAAGTTGGGGCAGGTAAAGGAGCTTTTCGTCGCTATCTGCCGAATTGTGAGTATACGGCGCTTGAAGTGAGCCCTAAGGCTAAAGAGTTAGGTGAGGCGTTTGGCGTTTCAATTATAAATGAGTCTGTTGAAAGCCATTCGATTAAAAGAGAAAATTATTACGATGTTGTTTGTAGTTTTCAAGTGTTAGAACATGTTCCAAACATTAAAAGTTTTCTGTCTAGTAAAATTAGCTGTCTTCGACCCGGAGGAGTAATGATTGTGGCTGTTCCAACTGAAGACTCATTTTTATCTTATGCAGTTAATAACGCATTGAATCTACCGCCGCATCATCTCTCAAGATGGAATAAGAGATCCCTAGAGAAAATAGCAAAAATTTTTGATTTAGATGTTATCGATATTTCAACTGAGCCGCTTCAGGCTGTACATAAAGTTTGGTATCTTTCGGTCGAAATTCAGAAGATGTTTTTGAGGAATAGGATGTTGGATTTTTCATTAGTAAGAAATATAGTGTCAAAGGGTTCTGTACTTATAGCAAAAATAGTGAATCGATTCTTTGATGATGATTACTTTTTAAATGGACATACAGTTATCGCTGTTTTTAAGAAAAGATGAAAGTCTTAATTGTTAATAGTTCTGATACTCAAGGGGGAGCCGCTCGAGCTGCATTCCGTCTTTCAAGTTTTTTTCAAGAAAAGAATATTATTTCACGCATCTTGGTGCGCAAAAAAAGCGGCCATAGCCACTTTGCTATCTCACTTTCTCGTAGACTAGATAAAGTATGGTTCATCTTGGGTTCTCAGTTGGGTCATTTTATTTCAAATTTTGAGCGGACATCTAAATCTACAACTAGATCAGTCAATCTTATTCCTTCAAGGATTTTTCATCGGATTCAGTCTACTAATGCGGATATAGTAAATTTACACTGGGTAAACGAAGAAACTATATCGGTGTGCCAAATTGGGCGTATTTTAAAACCTACGATATTTACCCTGCATGATATGTGGGCTTTTTGTGGTTCAGAACATTACACCGAAGATAGGCCAGATGCCCGGTTCCGGTCCGGCTATCATCGTGCTAACAGAGAGCCCGGTAGCACACGTATCGATATTGACCGCTGGACCTGGAAAAGGAAAAAGAAACATTGGTCCCAGCCTCGACATGTCATCTGTCCAAGCCACTGGCTAGCGCAGTGTGCTGGAGAAAGTGACTTGATGCGTGAATGGCCCATACATGTAATCCCGAACGTATTGGATACCAACTGTTTTAAACCGATGGATAAAGCTTTTTGCCGCAAGGCGCTGGGGCTGACTGTGGGCAAAAGGTATATTGCTTATGGAGCCATAGGGGGCGCGAGCGATCCGCGCAAGGGGTTTGCCTTACTACAAAAGGCATTACAGGAATTGATGGCCGGGAGCAGCAAAGCTGAGCTGGAAGCCGTGGTGTTCGGGCAAAGTCAGCCCGCTGTTCGGCCTGAACTAGGTTTACCCATAAATTATATGGGGCATCTGCATGATGATTTTTCTCTAGCTCTTCTGTATAACGCGGTGGATGTAATGGTAGTGCCGTCATTGCAAGAGAACCTACCTCAAACCGGAACCGAGGCTCAGTCTTGTGGTACTCCGGTTGTCGCCTTCAATACCACAGGTTTGCCTGATGTCGTGGTTCATGCTGCAACTGGCTATCTCGCTGAACCTTTTTCACCAGAAGATTTGGCAGCGGGAATTGCATGGGTACTGGAGGACAGTGAGCGATATCAACAGCTTTCACTCGCAGCCCGTGAGCGAGCGGTGCGCTTGTGGAGTCCGGAAGTCGTGATACCGCAGTATCTTGAAGTTTACCAACGAGCCATTGATGAACATCAGCGCTGAGATTCTGAACAGGCACCGGGAAGCCATTATTTGATATGAACAAAAAAGCCCTTATTACCGGTATCACCGGCCAGGATGGCTCCTACCTCGCCGAGTTTCTGCTGGAAAAAGGCTACCAGGTGCACGGTATAAAGCGCCGGGCCTCGTCGTTCAATACCCAGCGTGTCGATCATATCTATCAGGAACCACACCTGGATAATCGCAATTTCGTGCTGCACTACGGCGATTTGACGGACTCTTCCAACCTGACACGCATCATCCAGCAGGTGCAGCCGGACGAGGTCTACAACCTCGGTGCCCAGTCCCATGTGGCGGTCAGTTTCGAGGCACCGGAATACACCGCGGATGTGGACGCCATGGGAACGCTGCGATTGCTTGAAGCCATTCGTTTGCTGGGGCTGGAACACAAGACCCGATTTTACCAGGCGTCGACCTCCGAGCTCTATGGCCTGGTGCAGGAGACGCCGCAAACGGAGACCACGCCGTTCTATCCGCGCTCGCCTTATGCTGTGGCAAAACTCTATGCCTACTGGATTACGGTGAACTACCGTGAGGCCTATGGCATGTATGCCTGTAATGGCATTCTTTTCAACCATGAATCGCCGCGTCGTGGCGAGACCTTCGTCACCCGCAAGGTCACCCGGGGCCTGTGCAATATTGCCCAGGGGCTGGAGTCCTGCCTGTACATGGGCAATCTGGATGCGCTGCGCGACTGGGGACATGCGCGGGATTATGTGCAGATGCAGTGGCTAATGCTACAGCAAGACACGCCAGAGGACTTTGTTATTGCCAGCGGCGTGCAGCACTCGGTGCGCGAGTTTCTGCAGCTGAGTGCCGCGGAACTGGGCGTCAGTCTGGTCTTCAGGGGCCAGGGGCTTGATGAGGTGGCTATTGTCGATAATGTGGAAGGCGACAAGGCACCGGCGCTGAAGGCGGGGGATGTGGTAGTACGCATCGATCCGCGTTATTTCCGCCCGACTGAAGTTGAATCCTTGCTGGGGGATGCCTCGCTCGCACGGGACAAACTCGGCTGGGAGCCTGTAATCACACTTCAGCAGCTTTGCCGCGAGATGATCGATTGCGACCTGAAAGACGCACAGCGTCATGCGTTGCTGAAACAGCACGGCTTCGAGCTGCCTGTATCGGTGGAGAACTAAGGTGGCTGTTAAGCGCGATCAGCGAATCTTTGTTGCCGGGCATGGTGGCATGGTGGGTGCGGCCATAGTACGCAGGCTTGAATTGCTGGGCTACAGCAATATTCTGACCGCGAGTCGAGCGGAGCTGGACCTCACTCGCCAACAGGCGGTTGAGAACTTCCTGGGGCTGCATCGGGTAGACCAGGTGTATCTGGCGGCGGCGAAGGTGGGCGGTATTCATGCCAACAGCCACTATCCGGCAGACTTTATCTACGAAAACCTGATGATCGAGTGCAACCTGATCCAGGCGGCGCATCGTGCAGGCGTGAATAAGCTGCTGTTCCTCGGTTCCTCCTGCATTTATCCACGCCTGGCGTCGCAACCTATCAGGGAGGAGGCCTTGCTGACCGGGCCGCTGGAGCCAACCAATGAGCCCTATGCCATTGCCAAGATTGCCGGTATCAAGCTTTGTGAGAGCTTTAACCGCCAGTATGGCCGGGATTACCGCTGCGTGATGCCGACCAATCTGTACGGGCCTGGGGACAATTTTCATTCCGAGAATGCCCATGTGATTCCGGCGCTTATGCGCCGGTTCTATGATGCGATTCAGTCCCAGGCCAGCGAGACCCAGATCTGGGGTAGTGGCAGGCCACTGCGCGAATTTTTGCACGTGGATGACCTGGCGCATGCCTGTATCCACCTGATGGAGCTGGAACAGCCGGTGTACGCATCCCGGACAAGCCCGATGCAATCCCACATCAATGTGGGCTCGGGGAAGGAGGTCAGTATTCGTCATCTGGCAGAATCCATCGCCAGGATCTCGGGCTTTAACGGACAATTGGTCTTTGATACCTCCAAGCCGGATGGCACCCCGCGCAAGCTGCTGGATATCAGTCGCATACAGACACTTGGCTGGCAGCCGTCCATTGAGTTGGATACCGGGCTCCGGACGCTATATCGCTGGTTCGAGGCAGAGCAGGGCAGGGTTCGACAGTAGATGACCTTTCTATACTGTAATCGGCAATCAAGCTGAGGGAGTAACTGAATGTTTGTGCCCGTAGTGATGGCAGGAGGAACGGGTTCGCGATTGTGGCCGCTTTCGCGCCAGCTGAGCCCCAAGCAGTTTTTGAAGCTGGATGGGGATAAAACCATGCTGCAGGCGACACTTGAGCGGCTTGCCGACCTGAGCTGCGAGCCTGCGGTTCTGATCTGTAACGAAGAGCACCGGTTTATGGCCGCCGAGCAGTTGCGGCATATCGGAGTTGGCGACGCCACCATCCTGCTGGAGCCCGAGGGGCGCAATACGGCGCCGGCCATAGCGCTGGCGGCAATTCAGGCGATGTGTGACGGTGAAGACCCGGTGCTGCTGGTATTGCCCGCTGACCACCTGATTCAGGATCAACCGGCATTTCAGGCAGCCATTGGCATTGCGCTGGAACAGGCAGAGGCCGGGCGCCTGGTCACCTTTGGTATTCAGCCTTCCTGCCCTGAAACAGGTTATGGCTATGTGAAAGCAGCGCCAGTGCATGGCAATACTACCGTAGCACTGCAGGTAGCCGAGTTTGTGGAAAAACCCGATTTTGCAACGGCGCAGGCCTATGTGGACTCCAACGATTACTTCTGGAACAGCGGCATGTTCATGTTCCGGGCCAGCCGCTATCTTGCCGAACTTGAAGCTTTTCGTCCGCAAATGCTGCATAGCTGTCGTCAGGCGATTGCCGGTGCCAAACAGGATCTGGATTTTGTGCGGGTGGACGCCCCGGCATTTGCCGGTTGCGCTTCTGAATCGATCGATTACGCCGTGATGGAGCACACCGAAGATGCTGTACTGGTGCCGTTGGATGCCGGCTGGAGTGATGTCGGCTCCTGGTCGGCACTGGCCGATGTGTCCGCAAAGGATGCCGAGGACAATGTGCTCAAAGGTGATGTGCTGATTAAGGACTGCCAGGGCATTCTCGCCTACGCCGAGCACCGGCTGGTGGCAGCCATTGGTGTGGACGACCTGGTAATCGTCGAAACCAGGGATGCGGTACTGGTCGCAAGGAAGGACCGGGTACAGGATGTAAAGCACATTGTCGAAGAACTCGAACAGCAGGGCAGAACGGAACACGTGAACCATCGGGAAGTGTACCGGCCCTGGGGCTGTTATGATTCCATCGATGCAGGCAGTCGCTACCAGGTCAAGCACATTACCGTGAAGCCTGGCGCCAAGCTGTCTGTGCAGATGCATCATCACCGGGCCGAGCACTGGATCGTCGTCAGCGGTACGGCGAAAGTCACCAACGGCGACAAGACCTACCTCGTTACCGAAAATCAGTCTACCTACATACCCATTGGCCAGATCCACTCACTGGAAAACCCGGGTCGTGTTCCACTGGAACTGATTGAAGTGCAGTCCGGTGCCTATCTGGGGGAGGACGATATTGTGAGGCTTGAGGATTTATATGGAAGAGGTTGAGTCCTCTAGTTTGATCCGAAGTGAAAGACAGTTTTCAATTTTTCTGGCCAGGCGCGTCTTCTCAAAGGAATATTTTAAATGTTTAAGTTAAGCCTTAGAAAGGCTATTATTCGTATGCTTCCAGTAGTGGACTATATCTTGGTAATTTTTGTGTACCCTGCAGCAGTGTTACTGAAGATTGTGCGTCGCTTAGGCGTACATCGTTTACCCTGTTCAAAGAAGGCATTGTTGAGCGTTGGTGTTTTTCCTATTTGAAATCACTACTACGAACCGCAGTTCGATCACAGAAATCCAAGGCAACCGTTTTCAGATAGTAGGTCTTTAAGTGGAATAAGCTGGAATATCGAAGAGCAGTTGAATCTTTTAAATAACTTGTCTTTTTCACATGAGCTCGAAGGCTTGTCGAATTCTAAAATTGACGATAAGACGTTCTATTTCGGAAACGGCGCTTTTGAATCAGGCGATGCGGAGTATCTTTACCAAATAATTCGTTACATAAAACCTTCACGGGTGTACGAAATCGGGAGCGGGAATTCAACCTTGATGGTTGCCAAAGCCATACTAAAAAATATTCAGGATAATCCTGAGTACAATTGCAAGCATCTGTGTATTGAACCCTATGAAATGCCCTGGCTTGAGGATGCCGGTGTAGAGGTGGTTAGAGATAAAGTTGAGAATTTATCTCCAAGTTTTTTCTCTGACTTGGCTGAAAACGATATTCTGTTTATCGATTCATCACATATTATAAGACCGCAGGGGGATGTTCTTTTCGAATATTTAGAACTACTTCCAACTCTTGGTCGGGGGGTTATAGTACATGTTCATGATGTTTTCTCACCAAGAAATTATCCATCAAACTGGATGGAAGGTGAAATAAAATTTTGGAACGAGCAGTACCTGCTGGAAGTATTTCTATCACATAACAATTCCTGGAAAGTTATTGGTGCGTTGAATTACCTGCATCATCACTATTACGGTGAGCTTAAGTTGGTTGCGCCGTTCCTGGAACCAGAGCGAGAGCCTGGGTCTTTTTATATCAAAAAAGTAGTGTAAACCCGAGTAGATTGATATCGGTTAGATGAATCTGTCATCAGCCTAATTTTAAATTGGATCTTGTTCAGATTACTTCAAGGATTAATGCTTGCTATTCTCAATAGTGATAGCTACGTATAACGTGGAAAGTTGCGTCAAACGGTGCCTTGACTCAATTGCGGATCAGAAATTCCGTAATGCCGAAGTGCTCGTGGTTGACGGTAAAAGCCGTGATCTCACGGTGGATGTTATCGCAGCCCATCCAGTTGTCAGCAAGTGGATCAGTGAACCGGACAAAGGCATCTATGACGCCTGGAATAAGGGTATCGCCCTTGCGCAAGGCCAATGGATAATTTTCATTGGGGCTGATGATTATCTGGCTACCAATGCTTTGGATTCATTGGCAGAATACTGTGTTTCTCATGATTATCTTGATTTCGTCAGTGGCAAGGTTTCATTGGTTGACGAGCGGGGCCGGCAGCTTAGAACGGTGGGGGAAAAATGGAATTGGGCTAAATTCAGGCGTGAAATGAATGTTGCGCACCCAGGGGCTGCCCATAATAGAAAGCTTTATAATGAGGTTGGGTTTTACGGAATTAAATATAAAATAGTAGGAGACTACGAATTATTGTTGAGAAAGAGAGCCTCCTTGAATGTTGGCTTTGTCGACACTGTGTTGGCTAACATGACTGTCGGAGGCGTTTCCCATATGAGTCGTGCTGCATTAGATGAACGTTATGCGGCGAAAGCAGAACATAATACTGTCCCTGTGATTTTTAATTTTGTATCTCTGTATTATGGCTATGTGAAATTATATATCAAAATTTTTTTGTTGAAGTTGGGGCTGGTCAAGGTTTGAATGTTAGTTTGGTGTCGAACATAGTTCCACTAATTAGTATTATTGTTCCTGTATATAATGCAGAAGCGACGATACATAGAACCATCAGATCATGTCTGAATCAAACTTATGATAATTTTGAGCTGATTTTGGTAGATGATGGTAGTCTTGATTCTTCTAGATCACTGATTCGTGATTTTATTTATAATTCGGATAAAGTAAAGCTGGTCGAATCTGATTATAACCAGGGAGTGTCTTCAGCTAGAAACAGAGGCATTCATCTGGCCAGAGGAAAATATCTGGCTTTCCTTGACTCTGATGATTTTTGGTATCCCAGGAAGCTTGAAATTATGGTGTCCGCTATAGATCGATTCCCTGATTTCGATATGTTTTTTCATGATTCTAGTGTTGGGTGTGAAATCGAAGAGAAATTTTTTAGTGCCGACTTTTCACTAGATGTAATACCTTTTTATCAGTTTTTGATTCGTAATCCTGCACATACGCCGACTGTTATTATTCGTAATAAAAATAAGGCAGAATTTAGAGAGGATATGCGTTATTCGGAGGATTATGATTTATGGCTGAGATTGGCTTTTCCTAAAGGTGCGATCAAAGTTGATCAGGTTCTGGCTGGTATCAATAGAAGTGTTGGAAGTAAAGGTGGATTAAGTGAACATAAGTGGAATATGAGAAAGGGAGAAATAAAAGCATATGCACGTCTGTTTAGAATAACCCCTTTGTTTATTTTTCTCTCACCTTTTCTTATTCTGTGGTCTCTTGCTAAGCATGCTCATGCGAATGTGACTCGCCGGAGTGGGCTGCGTCGGTTATGACGATTTACGTATCTGTTGTATCCCACGGGAACGAGGCGCTGATTAGCCGAAATAATCAGCTGCAGGCCTTGGCCACTTTAGAAGGCGGGGAGGTCGTACTCCGGGACAACCTTGGCTGCGCCGAGTTACGAGCTTTCGCGTCGGATTATTCAATGCATTACCTGGCCTCGCCGTCACCAATGGGTTTCGGTGCCAACAACAATGCGGTGTTCGAATATTGCCGCTCGACACTCGGGATGCAGCCGGGTGACTACTTCTGTTTGCATAACCCGGATCTGGTTATAACCCCCGATGTGCTTCTGGAGGCAGTGAACGCAGCTGAACTGTGTGCCGCCAGGCTGGTTACCATTAATCTGTTCCAGGACCGGGAACTAAGCCGGCCAGACTTCAATATAAAACGCTTCCCGTCACTGCTGGATTTCGCGCGGGGATTTCTGCTGGGCTCGAATCCCGCCGCCTACGACAAGGCAGCAATCGACGAACCCACTTTGGTCGACTGGGCTTCCGGAGCCTTTTTGCTGTTTAAAGCTGAGTTGTATCAACAGCTGAATGGATTTGATGAACGCTTTTTCATGTACCTGGAAGATGTGGATATCTGTCGCCGGTCCCGGGACGAGTTTGGCGATCAGGTGCTATATCTGCCCCATCTCAAGGCGGTGCATCTCTGTCAGCAGGCCAACAAGCGGTTGTTCTCCCGTCATTTTTACTGGTTCATGGTCAGCATGCTGAAGTATTTTTTACGCTCTGGATCAAGGAAGCTGGGGTTACGAACATGACGACTTCGATGAGGCTTCTCCAAGCCAGCATCTGGCCTCTGGCCGGTACAGCACCCAGGGCATTGTTTAATGCCTGCTGACTCCGATACTGTATTTGTTACCGGCAGCTCCGGGTTTCTGGGTATGGCACTGTGCGAGCGTTTGCTCACGGAGTCTGGGATAAGTGTCATTGCAGGTTCTCGCTCGCAGGCGATTGGTAGCCGCGCCGAGTCGCTGAATTTTAATCTGTGCGATGTACAGCGAGGGTCTGCGTTGTCTGCTGTGCTCGAAAAGGTGGATGTCATCATTCACTGCGCCGCCCGTGTGCATGTGATGGACGACAAGGCGGTGGATCTGCTTGAGGCCTTTCGGGCGGTTAATACCACGGCGACGCTGAATCTTGCCCGCCAGGCGGCCGAGGCCGGTGTCAGGCGATTTACCTTCCTGAGCTCCATCAAGGTCAATGGTGAGTTGACTTTGCCAGGCCAGCCCTTTACCGCCAATGATCTATGCGCGCCCACCGACCCTTACGCACTGTCCAAATGGGAAGCCGAGCAGGGGTTGCGGGCGCTGGCGCGGGAAACCGGGATGGAGGTGGTGATTATCCGGCCACCGCTGGTGTACGGGCCGGGTGTGAAGGCCAACTTCAATGCCTTGCTGCGTCTGGTGGCACGAGGACTACCGTTGCCGCTGGGGTCTGTGGATAACCGCCGCAGCCTGGTGGGGCTGGATAACCTGGTGGATCTGATCATCACCTGCATCGATCAACCTGCCGCGGCGAATCAGACCTTTATGGTCTCCGACAATCATGATCTGTCGACACCTGAATTAATTAGCACTGTCAGCCGGGCGATGGGAAAGAGTCCCCGGTTTTTTCCGTTGCCTGTGTCTGTATTACGTAAATCGGCAGCATGGGTTGGGCGCGGCAGTGTGGTGGCCAGGTTGTGCGACTCCCTGCAGGTGGATATCAGCCATACCATGGATACACTTGGCTGGAAGCCGGCCGTTTCGGTGGAGGAGGAGATTCAAAAGACCGTGGACGATTTTATGGCACGCAGGCTTGGCGGCGCGCATCAGCAGAGTTGCCCCGACATTCGCGGCGGTGGTGAAATGCCCTCGGGGTGCGACGCTCCCACGGATGCTGTTCCCACAGGCGCCGCTCCCACAGGATTCAAGCCGGGGAAGTCCGGGGATGGCTGAATCGGCCTTGATGATCGCCTGGCTCGGGCTGGCACTGGCTGTATCTGCGCTGCTGACCGGGCTGGTCAGGCGCTATGCACTGGCCGGCGGCATGCTGGATGTGCCCAATGCGCGCAGCTCCCACTCGTTGCCGACGCCGCGTGGTGGCGGTCTGGCGATTGTGCTGGTGACGTTGGCCGGGCTTGTGTGGCTGTATAGGCAGGGGTTGATGGCAGGGTCGGTGTTCACGGCTCTCGCCGGGGCCGGTGTTCTGGTGGCCGCTGTTGGCTGGTTTGATGATCGCGGCCATGTGGCGGCGCGCTGGCGGCTGCTGGTGCACTTTGTTGCCGCAGGCTGGGGGCTGGCCTGGCTCGGAGGTTTGCCATCTTTCGAGCTCTTTGGTGTGGTGCTGGAGCCGGGGGTACCGGGCTTTTGCCTGGGCCTGCTCTGTCTGGTCTGGCTGCTGAATCTGTATAATTTTATGGATGGTATCGACGGCATCGCCGGGGTTGAGGTGGTTAGCGTCTGCGCCGGGGCCTGCTGGTTGGGCTGGCTGGCCGGCGTTGCGCCGGTTGAACTATTGCCACCGGCCTTGCTGGCGGCAGCGTCGCTGGGATTCCTGTGCTGGAACTGGCCGCCTGCGCGGATCTTTATGGGAGATGCCGGCAGCGGCTTTATCGGCCTGATGCTCGGGCTGCTGTCGGTGCTGGCGGCGCATCAGTCGCTGCTGCTTTTTGCCGGCTGGCTGATACTGCTGGCGGTGTTCGTCTGTGATGCCAGTGTCACCCTGCTGCGACGGCTTGTGCGCGGGCAGCACCTGGCCCAGGCACACTGCAGTCACGCCTATCAGCAGGCGGCGCGTCGCTGCGCCAGCCACAGCGCCGTTACGCTGTCTGTTCTGGCGATCAACCTCTGCTGGCTATTGCCGCTGGCCTCCTTAGCGGTGCTCGGCATGCTGGCGCCCGTGTTCGGCCTGGTGCTGGCCTATGCCCCCCTCATTTTTCTGGCGCTCTGCCTCAGGGCCGGGGTCGCTGATCCTGCCGTATCCACCCCTAATCCGCCCAAGCAGACGACGGGCCCCTGAATGCCTTTGCGTCGCCAGCGTGCAGTGGTTATGCTGGCGTCCGCCTCTATTTTTATACTACCGAAGGTTAGCCGTGCATCCTTTTGAGCCCGTTGATGAACCCTTACAGCTTGAAGCGCTGCTGCAGGATGCAGCACGCGAGATTTTCCGCGACGAACGCTTTGGATCCTTCAGCCGCTGGCTGCGCGACAATTTTGATCGCTACTGTGACGAAAGCATGTTCGATGAGGGCCTGGCGCCCGGCACCGTGCAGGCGCTGACGGGCCATCTGGCGCGGGAAATCTGGAAGTACATGCCCTTGCCGGGCAATCACTTCAAACCCCGCCCGCTGCCAAAACTCAAGCCCAACGACCCCTGTGCCTGCGGTTCAGGCAGCAAGTTCAAGCAGTGCTGCCAGCGCCTGATGGGCAATTTTTCCCTGACCCTGGAAAGTGAGCAGGTATGGGTGTTTGCGATTCCGGCACTGCAGGAGTTCGGGCTGCTGGGCAAGGCTGTCGCCAGCCGCCAGGTACCCCTGGAAGGGCTGCTCGAGGCCGCCATCGAGCTGTTCGACCGGGAGCAGTTCCGCAAGTCCGCCGCCCTGCTGGAGCCCATGGTGGCGGTGGAGAATGCGGCCAAATCCAGCGGGCTGCACGACTACGCCCTGAATCTGCTGTGCAACTGTTACGATGCGCTGGGCTTCCATCGCAAGAAGCGGCTGCTGCTGGAGGCCCTGGTTGAGCAGGCGCCCAAATCGGTGCTGCGTGGTGGTGCCTGGCAGCGGCTGGCCTGTATTCTGATGGATGAGGGCGACGACCAGGCGGCCTGGCAGGCGTTTCAGAAGGCGCAGCGCGATACGCCCCACAGCGATAGCCTGGGTGTGCTGGAAATCCAGCTGCTGATGGCCGGTGGCCGCCTGAATGAGATTCCGCCGCGGGCCGAGTTCTGGCGCCGCCAGCTGTTGCGCACAGGCCTGCTCAGGGATGATCCCCAGGTTGAATTGCTCAAGGGGTTTACGGAGGATCCTGTGGGCATGATGCTGGAGCTCTCCGGTGCCGAGGAGCTGCTGGAGCTGCACCGCTGGATCGAACAGCAGCAGGCCCGGCCCGTGCCGGAGTATCTGCTTGAGGCGCTGGAGCTGGAAGATGAGGACGGCAACCCGGCTGCGGCGGCCACGCTGAATGCGCCGACCGGGTTGAAGTCCGTGCGATCCCGCTGGGCCAAGGTGTGTCCGCTGGTTCCGGCCTTTGGCATCAGCACCCAGAACAGCAGCGAGTTCGACCCCTGGGAGCCCGAGCTGTTCGACCGCTGGATGGGTGTGCTGAGCCGGTACCCGGCGGCCTGGGATGATCTTGATGTGCTGGATGACCTGGGAGCCCTGTTGCTCGACGAACAGTTCTGGGGGGATCCGGCGGCACAGCAACTGCTTGAGCGGGTACTGCGCCGCAGTCGTGCCATCATTCGTGCGGCCCTTCCCGAGGGGACGCAGCTGCCCTGGCTGGTACTGGAAAACCGGCCGGCGCTGCGATCCCTGATGCGGCTGGTATCACTGCTCAAGGAAAGCGGGCGCAGCAGCGACGCGCTGGAACTGAGTGAGTGGATACTGCGGCTGAATCCGGCGGATAACCAGGGCCTGCGGCTGGAGCTGATGGACGGCTACCTGATGGCCGGGCGCGATGCCGATGCCCTGGCACTGGCGCAGCGCTATGCCGGTGATATCGCGCCCCAGACCCGTTATGGCGAGGTTCTGGCGCTGTTTCGCACAGGCGACCTTGCGGGTGCGGAATCGCAGCTGCGCGAAGCCCAGGCTGATCTGCCCCATGTTGCGCGTTACCTGTGTCTCAAGCGTATTCGCCAGCCCGAACTGCATGAATTTGGCGTAACCGTTGGCGGCGAGGATCAGGCCTGGTTGTACCGCGATGCCATGCGGCCAACCTGGGAGGCAACCGAGGGTGCACTGGACTGGCTCAAGAAGGCGGCGAAGAAGGTCAGGCACTGAGTTGCAAACAGGGGCGCTACGTCGTGCCAGGCGCACTGCGGCGCCATGGAGTCGGCGGACTGCGCGCGCCTGTACAGTGGAGCGGCAAGCCGTTATCCATCACCTGTCAGTCAGAGGCACGAAGGACGACTAGATGCTGAATCGAGTGCTGTCGCTATCGCGTAACCAGAAGCGACTGGTGTTCCTGATTTTCGACGTGCTGGCGCTGGTGATCACCTGCTGGCTCAGCTTCGCGCTGCGCTACGGTGAATGGGATGCCATGGGCTTTGCCCACTGGCCTGCCTACCTGATCGCACCGCTGGTGGCCCTGCCGGTTTTTGTTCGCCTGGGCCTGTACCGTGCGGTCACGCGCTATATAGGTCCGCATGCGCTCTGGACCGTGGTCAAGGCGGTATCGCTGTTCGTGCTGATCTGGGCGGCGGTAACCTACCTGATCGGCTTCGACATGCGGGTACCGCGCTCAGTACTGCCGATTTACTGGTTTATCGCCCTGGTGGTGATTGGCGGTAGCCGCCTGCTGGCGCGCTGGCTGCTGCTGCAGCAGTTCCCCGGTGGCCTGCACCGTCTTGCCACCACCGACAGGGTGATCATTTATGGCGCCGGCTCCGCCGGCCGACAGCTCGCAACCGCGCTGGAAAGCTCCAGTGAGCTTAGTGCCGTGGCCTTTGTCGACGACAACCCGGCGCTGGCGGGGCTCGAAGTGCACGGGCTGGTCATCTATCCGCCGCAGCAGCTGGAGCAGCTGATCGACCGCTTCGAGGTGGCCGAGGTCCTGCTGGCCATGCCGTCGGCGGACCGGTCACGGCGGCGCGAATTGCTGACATTGCTGGAGACGCTGCCGGTCAAGGTGCTGACGCTGCCAGGGCTGTCGGATATTGCCAGCGGCAAGGTGGCCCTGAGCGATATCCGGGAAATCGAGATTGCCGACGTGCTGGGGCGGGAGGAGGTCGCGCCCTATCCGCAGCTGATGGCCGCCAATATCCATGCCCAGGTGGTGATGGTGACCGGCGCCGGCGGCTCGATAGGCGCGGAGCTGTGCCGTCAGATCGTCAGCCAGCAACCCCGGCGCCTGGTGCTGTTCGACAGCTCCGAATACGCCCTCTACCAGATCGAGCAGGAACTCACACCGCTCTGTGTCGCAGGCGGCGTGGAACTGGTGGGCGTGCTGGGTTCGGTGATCGAGCAGCCGCTGCTCGAGCGCACGCTGCGCCACTACCAGGTGGCCACCCTCTACCATGCGGCGGCCTACAAGCATGTACCGATCGTCGAGCGCAACATGGTGGTGGGGGTGCGCAACAACCTGCTCGGCACCCGTGCGGTGGCGCAGGCGGCGCAGGCCACGGGGGTGAAAAACTTCGTGCTGATTTCATCGGACAAGGCCGTGCGCCCGACCAACGTCATGGGTGCTACCAAGCGCTGCGCCGAGCTGGTGCTGCAGGCACTGGCTGCGGAGCCCGGCCACGGCACGCGTTTTGCCATCGTGCGCTTTGGCAATGTGCTGGGCTCCTCCGGTTCGGTTATTCCGCTGTTTCGCCAGCAGATCGTCGCCGGCGGCCCGGTCACCGTGACGCACCCGGAAATGACGCGCTACTTCATGACCATCCCCGAAGCCGCGGCGCTGGTGATCCAGGCCGGTGCCATGGCGCAGTCCGGCGATGTCTTTGTGCTGGATATGGGAAAACCGGTGAAAATTCGCGAGATGGCGGAGCAGATGATTCGCCTGGCGGGCTTTTCGGTCAATGACAAGGCCTGCCCCGGTGGCGATATCGGCATTGAATACACCGGCCTGCGTGATGGCGAAAAGCTCTACGAGGAGCTGCTGATCGGCGAGGATGTTACCGGTACACCCCACCCGATGATCATGAAGGCCAGCGAGGAAAGGCTCTCGCTCGCGCAGCTGCAGCCGGTGCTGCAACAGATAGAGGCCTGCTGTGACGCTTACGACTGCGAGGGCATCCGCGCCCTGCTGCTGCGCCATGTCAGCGGCTATCAGCCCCAGCACGATATCCGCGATGCCCTGCACAAGCCGGCGCAGCTGCATTAACGGAGCTATGGCCTGGTCGCAAAACCCCCGTAGGAACAGCGCCCCGCTGCGAACAGTCACAGGGCTTCCTTGCGTGAGGTGTTGCAGAGCTTCGTCGCGGGATATCAGGCCCGAGGCCGGGTGCGCGCCTCCTGCGGGTTTCCAGGTCCGCAGATGACTGTATGGTTCGTAGGAGCGGCGCCTCGCCGCGAAAAGCCATTGAGCTTCGTCGACATAGGTGGCCGGGTTGGTGACCTACAACCAGATTGCATCCCAATGAGGATAGTCCTTTACCGTTGTAACGATGCCGGCTCTAACAGGGTTAGCCACAACGTAGCGGGCCAGCTGACGAAGATCCTCCTCGTTGCGCACGGCATGGTCGTGATAGCCGCGCTGCCAAACCGGGCCGCGGCGGCTTAGGTGCTGGTTAATTTGGTGCGCACTGATGCTTTTCACCCGTTGCAGGGCTAGCGCCAGTGTAGTGTCTGATTGCAGTTGCAGCAGCCAGTGCACATGATCAGGCATGACGACATAAGCCAGAGTCGTGGGAGGAGCGCGATTGATCGTCTGCGTGACTATTCTTGCGATATCAAACTCCCGCAGGAGTGGCTCTCGCTGCCAGGTCACCGTGGTGACAAGGTAAATCATCCCGGTCATTGAAACTCGACCTATTCGTAGAGACTTGCCGTGATATCGCTGTGGCATCCTTGCCATGGTTACTCTGCCAATGAGTGTCGGGAACCTGAGTTTCGTCGCGAGACGCGACTCCTACGCGTGCCCAGGCTCCCTAGGTGACTGCATGGTTCGTAGGAGCGGCGTCTCGCCGCGAACCTGCTAACCCGCGGGCTTAATCGTGCCTTATGCGCAGGAAGCGGGCGAAGCGCGGCAGCTGGTTGGCGGTGAGGCCGTTATAGCGGTACGTCACGCGGCTGCCCAGCGGTGGCGGGTCGCGCCTTTGGGCGTCGCTCAGGCCTGATCCCAGACGGAACCTCTGTCCCGCATCATTTTCAACCTGCAAGGCCCCCAGCATCCCCTCATACTTGCCGCTGCCCGGCAGGTATCCCGTCACTGTAGCTTCCGCATCCTGGTAGCGCTTGTACTTCAACTGGTCATTACTGCGGCCGATGCGATAGAGCGCATTGCGCCGCTGCAGTATCACGCCTTCGCCACCGAGCGCGCTGACCCTTGCCAGGTAGGCTTCGAGCTGCGCGCGATCTTTGAGCTGTGTCTGTTCAACGATACCGACCCAGGGCAGGTCGATCTGTTCGAGCTGTTGTTGCAGTACGCGCTGGCGCTGCTCGAAGGTGGCCGGGTGTGCCGGCAGGTCAAATACCCGGTAATGAACCTGGCGCCACAGGGTGTCATCCGGTGTATAGCTGCGGCTGATGGCGGAGACGTCGGCGAAGCGGCCACGATCGATCCAGAGCTCGCCATCCATGGGGATGGCCGGCCAGCCGCGGGTAAACCAGCCCGGTGTGCTGATGGGATAACCGCTTCGGCTCAGTAACTGCTGGCCATTCCAGTAGGCCCGCACACCGTCGAGCTTTTCGCTGACGCTGTACCGGGTAAGGTCCAGGCTTGCGAGGTCTGTGTCGGTCAGGGCGTCGTTGGCGAGCATCAGGGGAGCGGGGGCGGCGCTGACCATAACGGGCAGCAGCGCAATGCTGCTGGCCAGTAACAGGCTGTCTGACGGGGGCATGATGGCTTCCTCCATGAGTCCGGTTTGCATGCTTGCGCCTGAATGGATGCCGAATCCGTGGCATCAATAGACAGACTAGCGGGCGCTCATCGTTGCGGCCAGTCCGGCTGTGGCCGCGGGCGTGAACATCGGGGAAGTGGCGGAGCAAGAAAACGGCCTGAGACTTCAGGCCGTTGTGGTATTCAGGGGTTTTGGCTGCTGGCGGGCTTTTCCGGATCGGGTTCGTAATCCGGGAAGATGCTGTCCTGGGGGCGGTCTTCGATAGCGCAGCTCAGGCGTTCTTCAAAGCCTTCGACGGCCTGCAGCTGTTCAATCACCACTGAAGCCAGGTCCGGGCGCGACTCCACCAGTACGGTGGCGATGTTGATGGCCTGATCCGGCATGCTCTTGCAGCTGTGGCTGATATAGTCGCCGAAGGCATCGGCCACACGTTCCTCGTTCTCCAGTGTCTCGGCATTGGGTTCGGTGGAGTCTGCGGCAGCCGGGGCTGCTTCCTGATGGGCGCCGACCATGCCGTCATCCGTTTCGCACGCAGGAGCCACTTCGGGCTCGTCAATCAGGCTGTGCACATAGGCTTCGGTCACCTCGGTGGCAGCTTCAGGCATGGCTTCGGCCACAGTGTAAGCCAGGTCCGCCGCATGCTCGGGCATGATGTCCACCAGGCGAGTATAGAGATCCGCCGCGTGGTGTTCGGGGTAGGTCGCAGCCCGGTCAACCGGTCGCATCTCCTCCAGCCCCTCGGACAGGTGGCTGGCGTAGGTTTCGGCCACATCCAGCAGCATGTCGGATGCATCCTCGGCATAGGCTTCGGCGAAGGATTCGGCGGCGGTACCGATGATATCCAGAGTATGTTCCGGTACCGCTTCGGCGATAGCCACCAGGATGCCGGACAGCTGTTCCGGGCGCTCCTGGGCCAGCCAGGCGACCAGCTCTTCGGTGTTCTCGGGCGAGGCGGCGGCGAGGGCTTCGGCGATATCCAGGCTCAGTTCCGGGGCCGCGCCGGTAATGGCGGCATAGAGCCTGGCGACATCCACTTCTTCCACCTGGGTCAGTGCGGCGGCCAGCTGGGCCGCTTCCTCGGGGGCGCTTTCGGCCAGGGCAATGGCCATACGTACCGCGGCTCCGGGGTTGTTCTGAGCCACCTTCACGGCCACGGCGGCGGCATCGCTCAGGGGCTGCTCAGGTGCATGGTATTCGAAGCGCGGATCGATTTCGATCGAGCTGGAGCCGGTCATGCCCTGCATGACGAATTTCTCCTGCGCCTCTACCGGCAGGGCATGGCGCACCTTCATGCGGTAAACCACAAAGATCACCAGCAGACCTTCTAGCACTGCGAGGAACTGGAACAGGGCATCGTTACCGAACTTTTTCATGGCCAGGGATGCCGCATAGGGGCCGATAATGCTGCCCAGGGCATAGATGGCAATCAGGCCGCCCATGGCCGCCACCATGTCATTCTGCAGCACCTTGTCGAAGGTTTCCGAGATACTCATGGGGTAGATGCAGGCGATGATACCGGTGGTAATGGCGATCGCGAGCATCAGCGGATAGCGGCTGTCCAGCGCCGACAGCAGTGGCACCGACAGGCAGGCTCCGATGGTCACCAGCAGCAGTACGAAGAGCACGGTTCGACGGTCGAAGTGATCCGACAGAAAGCCCACCGGAATCTGCAGTATAAAGGCGCCAAAGATGGCGGAGGCCATAAAGAGTGACAGGTCGAAGCCGCTCAGTCCGTTGCTGGTGGCAAAGAGTGGCAGCATGTTCAGCAGGCCGCTGTAGAGCAGGCCACAGAAGAAGCAGGCCACGACCCCCAGGGGCGACAAGCGAAACAGGTCCAGCATCGACATGGAGCGAATGTCCGCTACGGCGGGGCCGGACTTGCGGCTCATGACGATAGGCACCAGCGCGAGCGCGAGCAGCATGCCGGCGACCATGAAAAGGGTCTGGGCGCTGGGGTCGGCCAGGTTCAGCAGGAACTGGCCGATGAAAAAGGCGCCCATGATAACGATCTGGTTGGCTGCCAGTATGCGGCCACGGGTTTTTGCCGTGGCGCTTTCACTCAGCCAGCTGTCGATGGCGGCAAAGGTACAGGCGATACAAAAGCCCATCAGCATGCGCATGGCGCCCCAGAGCCAGGCATTGGTCGACAGGCCACAGGCCAGGATACTGATGGCCGCCAGGGCCGCGACAGCGGCAAACATGCGGATATGGCCGGCGCGAATGATCAGCACCCGGCTATAAAGGCCGCCGAACAGCATGCCGACGGCATACATCGACAGCACCATGCCGATGGTGTCCGTATTCATGCCCTCAATACCCATGCGTACGGGTAGCAGCAGGCCGATAAGGCCGAAGCCGAGCATCATGATAAAGCAGCTCAGCAGCAGCGAAAACAGGGGGAGCAGGGTGACGAGCACGACGGGTTTCCAGACAAAGAGGGAGACAAGGACAGGCGCAATCTAGTTTTGCCGGCAGGCGAAGTCAAACACCCTGTAGTCAATCAGTGAATAAATCTGCAATCGGTTCCCGGGGCGGGATAATAGCCTGCTGAAGAGGACGCTGTTGTTGTCCACGGGTAATAGACAGTTGTGTGAGTACCGCAATACGCAGCCATCAGCTGCCCTGTGTTCCTGCTTACGGCATTGGCCGTTCGCGGCGGGACGCCGCTCCTACGAAAACAGGAAAGGCGTGGTGAGCCCGGCGGAGCGACAAAACGAGTTTTGTTCAAGGCACTGCTTTGATCGCTTGGTGTGACTCGAAGCTGCGACTCGAATCTGTGATTCGAGGATTGAATAGTCCGCTGAGGTTCAGCGCGATTGTTTTAAGCAAAGAGAGGAGTGGTGGATCTGAAAGCCCTCAGGCAGTGCACTACACAAGGACGCTCTGTGGCCGTTCGCGGCGGGACGCCGCTCCTACGAAAACAGGAAAGGAGTGGTGGGCCCCGCGGGCATCCAAACGAGTTTTACTCAAGGCACGGTTTTGATCGCTTTGTGTGACTAGAAGCTGCGGCTCGAATCTGCGATTCGAGGATTGAATAGTCCGCTGAGGACTGGCGCGGCTGTTTCGAATAGAGCGCGCAGTGGTGGGTCTGAAAGCCCGCAGGCGTTACAGCACGCAAGGAAGCTCTGTGGCTGTTCGCGGCGGGACGCGGCTCCTACGAAAACAGGAAAGGAGTGGTGGGCCCAGCAGGACTTGAACCTGCGACCAATCGATTATGAGTCGATTGCTCTAACCAACTGAGCTATGGGCCCGTCAAAGAGGGCGAATTATAACGGCTGCCGTGCACGGAGCCAATAGCCGTTTGAAATTCCTCCGGTTTTCTTGAGGGTAGCCGCTGGGGCCGGCGCGCAGGCAACAAAAAACCGCAGCCAGGAGCTGCGGTTTTTGGTATGCGCTACGCTGTGCGGCTTACTCGTCGAGGAAGCTGCGCAGGTGATCGGAGCGGCTGGGGTGGCGCAGTTTGCGCAACGCCTTGGCTTCGATCTGGCGAATTCGCTCGCGGGTAACGTCGAACTGCTTGCCGACCTCTTCCAGCGTGTGGTCGGTGTTCATGTCGATACCAAAACGCATGCGCAGCACCTTGGCTTCGCGGGCGGTCAGGCCGGCCAGAACTTCGCGGGTCGCTTCACGCAGGCCTTCGCCGGTGGCGGAATCCACCGGTGAGGACAGGGTGATATCTTCGATGAAGTCGCCGAGGCTCGAGTCTTCGTCGTCGCCGATCGGCGTTTCCATGGAGATCGGTTCCTTGGCGATCTTCAGCACCTTGCGGATCTTGTCTTCCGGCATGTCCATGCGCTCGGCCAGTTCTTCCGGCGTCGCTTCACGGCCCATTTCCTGCAGCATCTGGCGGGAAATGCGATTGAGCTTGTTGATGGTCTCAATCATGTGCACCGGAATACGGATGGTGCGTGCCTGGTCGGCAATGGAGCGCGTAATCGCCTGACGAATCCACCAGGTGGCGTAGGTCGAGAACTTGTAGCCGCGACGGTATTCGAACTTGTCCACCGCCTTCATCAGGCCGATGTTGCCCTCCTGGATCAAATCCAGGAACTGCAGGCCACGGTTGGTGTACTTCTTGGCGATGGAGATAACCAGACGCAGGTTGGCCTCGACCATTTCCTTTTTGGCGCGGCGGGCGCGGGCTTCACCAATCGACATGCGACGATTGATTTCCTTGATCTCGGCGAGGTCGATCTTGGCCTCGTCCTGGATCTGGATCAGCTTTTTCTGTGCCCGCTTCAGGTCTACCAGGTTACGCTGCATGGCGCCGGCGTAGGCCGGGCCTTTGGCGATGATTTCTTCAAACCACTGGGTATTGGACTCGTTGCCGGGGAAGGCCTTGATAAAGTCGCGACGGGGCATCTGGGCACGCTGGGTGCAGATGCGCATGATGGACCTTTCCTGTTCGCGGATGCGGGCAACGCAGGCGCGCACACGGGTTACCAGCAGCTCGTAGTAGCGCGGCGACAGCTTGATCGGCGAGAAGGCTTCGCCCAGGGTTGTCAGGGCTTCCAGTGCGGCGGGTGACGTGCGGTCACCGTTAACCAGCGCGAGGTTTACGGCTTCAAGCTTGTCCAGCAGGTTGGCGAAACGCTGGCGGGCTTCCTCGGGGTCGGGACCGCGGTCCTTTTCCTCGGTGTCGTCATCGCTGTCGTCGTCATCGTCGTCGTCATCGTCTTCGTCGTCTTCTTCGTCGACTTCTTCGGTCTCGGGCACTTCGAGTACGAAGTTGCTTTCGTCGGGATCGATGTAGCCGCTGAAGATGTCGCTCAGACGACCTTCTTCCTGCAGTGTGACTTCATAGGCGCCGAGCAGGGTTTCCACCGAGCCCGGGAAGCAGGCCAGGGCCGACATGACTTCGCGAATGCCTTCCTCGATGCGTTTGGCGATCAGAATTTCGCCTTCGCGGGTCAGCAGTTCGACCGTACCCATTTCACGCATGTACATGCGGACCGGGTCCGTGGTGCGTCCGGCATCGGAGTCGACAGCTGCGAGCGCGGCAACCGCGTCCTCGTCAGCTTCTTCGGCCGAGTCGCCTTCGGTCATGAGCAGTGTTTCGGCATCCGGAGCTTCTTCGGTAACGGAGATGCCCAGCTCGTTGATCATGCGGATGATGTCTTCGACCTGATCCGGATCAGCGATATCTTCTGGCAGATGATCGTTTACCTCGGAATAGGTCAGGTAACCCTGTTCCTTGCCTCGGGCGATCAGTTCCTTGAGACGAGATTGCTGCTGAGAGGTATCTGTCATAGAGGCCCTACGAGAAGATGAAAGATAGGTGGCGTAAAAGAGAGCGCGATATTATACATTCGAAGATGGCTTAAATCCAGTTGGCGCCGGTTACCGGCGCTGCACTCATTAAAAATAGACCAGATTCCGGCGGCGGGAGCGGCGCAAAGACGAAGATTAACTGTGCCGGCTGGTCAGCAGGGCGTTGAGTCGCTGCTTTTCGTCCTGGGTCAGGGGGGACTGGCGGTTTTTCTTCAGCAGCGCATCTAGCTCCATTTCCGGCCGGCGTTCGCGCAGCAGGCGGGCGATGGTGTCCTGCAGCTCGCGTTCGGCGCCCTGCTGCAGGGGGGTGTTGTGGGCGATTTCATTCAGCATCATCAGCCAGGCGGCGCGTTGCGGGTCTTCCTGCCAGTCGATGACCAGGGTGCCCAGGGAGGCGCCGGCGGTGCTCTGCAGATACCCCAGCAGGGCGATCAGCATATCGGCATTGCGCTCCGCCGTGCCCTGCAGTTCGCTGGCAGGCGGCAGGCTGGTGGCCAGCTCCGGGAAGTGCAGCAGGCAGGAGATGGCCTTGTCGCACAGGTCGAGGTTGCCGGTCTTGCCGCGGGCCCGGCTTCGCTGTCCGGGCATGCCGCTGTCCCCGCGGGGTTCGTAAAGCTGGCCTGCGTAAGGATCCGGCTCTGAGTGGCCGCCAGGGCGTGATCCTGCGCTGCGGTGGCTCGGGGAAGCCTGCTGGGTGGGCGGCTGTGGGCGTTCCGCTACCGCGCTGTCTGTGGTGGCCTGGTGCAGGTTGATGACGCTGTTGATCTGTTCCAGTGACAGCCCGGTGATTTCGCAGATACGCTCGAGCATCATTTGTTGCAGCAGGCTCGGCTGCATGGCGCGGATCAGGGGCAGGGCGCGGGTGCTGAAGCGTGCGCGGCCATCCATGCTTTCAAGATCCGCCTCCTCGGTCTGGGAGCGGAAGAAATACTCCGACAGCGGCTGCGACTGGTCGATGCGGGTCTGGAATGCATCCCGTCCTTCGCTGCGCACCAGGCTGTCCGGGTCTTCGCCTTCGGGCAAAAACAGGAAGCGCGCTTCCTGGCCATCGCGGATCACCGGCAGGGTGGTTTCCAGTGCGCGCCCGGCGGCCTTGCGACCGGCGGCATCGCCATCGAAACAGAACACCACTTCGGGGACGACCTTGAACAGCCGCTCCAGGTGCTGGGCGCTGGTGGCGGTGCCCAGCGTCGCCACCGCGTAGTGAATACCATGCTGGGCCAGGCCCACAACATCCATGTAGCCTTCCACGATCAGCAGGCGCTTGAGCTGGCTGTTGGTCTGGCGCGCTTCATAGAGGCCGTACAGCTCGCGGCCCTTGTGGAAAGTCTCGGTTTCGGGCGAGTTGAGGTACTTGGGTTTTTCGTCGCCCAGCACCCGGCCGCCGAAGGCGATGACGCGGCCGCGCATGTCCCGGATAGGAAACATGATGCGTTCGCGAAAGCGGTCATAGTGGCTGTTGCGCTCTTCGTTGTGGATCAGCATGCCGGCCTGCTCCAGCGCCTCGATACGCTGCTTGTCGCCGCCCAGCGCCTGCATCAGGTTGTCCCAGCCGGGCGGGGCGTAGCCAATACCGAAGGCCTTGGCGGCCTGGCCGCTGAGACCGCGTCCCTTGAGGTAGTTCACGGCGCTGTCACGCTGGGGGTGCTGGGTCAGCTGTTGCTGAAAGAAGCGCGCGGCTTCATCCAGGATGCCGTAAAGGTCCTTGAGCTGCTTTTCGCGCTGGGCCTGCTGCGGGCTGCTGTTTTCGCGCGGCACTTCCATGCCGGCCAGGCGGGCGAGTTCTTCCACGGCAACGGGAAAGTCGAGGCGATCGTATTCCATCAGGAAGCCGATGGCATTGCCGCCTGCGCCACAGCCAAAACAGTAGTAGAACTGCTTCTCGGGGCTCACGCTGAAGGAGGGGGACTTTTCCTTGTGGAACGGGCAGAGCCCGGAGTAGTTCTTGCCGGCGCGCTTGAGGCGTTCAACGCGGCCGTCGACGACGTCAATGATATTGACGCGGGCCAGAAGGTCGTCGATAAAATATTGCGGAATACGACCTGCCATTGCGGACCTGCTGAGAAAGATTCAGCGGGAGTTTAACCGGCTAGCTGGGCTTTTACGAGCTTGGATACGGCACCGGCATCGGCGCGTCCCTGAATCTGTGGCTTGATAATCGCCATGACCTTGCCCATGTCCTGCATCGACTGGGCAGCGGTTGTACTAATGGCCTGGGCAATCAGGTCGGCCAGCTCCTGTTCTGTCAGCGGTTGCGGCAGGAAAGTTTTAATCACCTCCAGCTCCTGGCGCTCTAGGTCTGCCAGATCCTGGCGACCCGCTGTGTCAAACTGCGAGATTGAATCGCGGCGCTGCTTCTGCATCTTGTCGAGCACGGCCAGCACGCGGGTATCATCCAGTTCGATACGTTCATCCACTTCGATGCGCTTGATCTCAGACATGATCAGACGGATGGTCCCCAGACGAGCCTTGTCTTTGGCGCGCATGGCAGCTTTCATCTCGGTGCTGATCTGTTGCTTGAGTTCAGACATCTATTACCCCTGAAAAGCGGTTGTTAGTCGATGAAACGGACTGAATGTACGGTCAACTCCAGTCGATCCGTCTAGTCGATTAGTAAAGGCGTACGCGGCGAGACTGCTCGCGGGAAACCTTCTTCATGTGACGTTTAACGGCTGCAGCAGCTTTGCGCTTGCGAACAGAAGTGGGCTTTTCGTAGAACTCGCGACGACGAACTTCAGCCAGAACGCCGGCTTTTTCGCAGGAACGCTTGAAACGACGCAGGGCTACGTCAAACGGCTCGTTTTCTTTAACTTTTACGCTAGGCATCTATCTTGGACCTTGCTGTTTGTGTCGGTTAAATGGGGTTTTTCTCTGCCTTCATTCTAGTCGCAAGTGGCACCTTGCGGGCAGCCATAGCTCCCACGACTCTGATGAAGGCGCAAAATTTTATATCGCAGGGGTCTGGCTGTAAAGTCCAGGCGGTGATATTGCGGCATTTTTGCGCGATAATGCCGCCATTGTGGCCCGCCTGACGGGCCTGTCTGGCGAAACACTGATAGCGGTTGGCGGCGATACTGATGCGAGTACTGGGAATCGAAACATCCTGCGACGAAACCGGCGTTGCAATCTATGACAGCGAGCAGGGGCTGCTGGGCGATGCGCTCTACAGCCAGATCGCCATGCATGCCGAATACGGCGGTGTGGTGCCGGAGCTGGCGTCCCGTGATCATGTGCGCAAGCTGCTGCCGCTGGTGCGTGAAACCCTGGCCCAGGCACGGCTGGACAAGTCCGAACTGGACGCCATTGCCTATACCGCGGGTCCGGGCCTGATCGGGGCGCTGATCGTGGGGGCCTCAACTGCCCGGGCCATGGCGCTGGGGCTGGGCATTCCGGCGCTGGGCGTACATCACATGGAAGGCCACCTGCTGGCGCCGATGCTCGAAGAAACCCCGCCGGCCTTTCCGTTCGTGGCGCTGCTGGTGTCCGGTGGCCATACCCAGCTGGTGCGGGTTGATGGTATCGGGCGCTATGAACTGCTGGGTGAGTCCCTCGATGATGCGGCCGGCGAGGCCTTTGACAAGGCCGGCAAAATGCTGGGGCTGGACTATCCCGGCGGGCCGGAGATCGCCAAGCTTGCCCAGCATGGCGATGCAGCGCGGTTTCGCTTTCCGCGCCCCATGACCGACCGGCCGGGACTGGATTTCAGCTTCTCGGGGCTGAAAACGTTCACCCTCAATACGGCCAACCAGCTGCGCGATGCCGATGGCCAGCTGGATGAGCAGAGCAAGGCTGACATCGCCGTGGCTTTTGAAGATGCGGTGGTGGATACCCTGGCCATCAAGTGCAAACGGGCGCTGCAGCAGACAGGCCTGCGCCAGCTGGTCATTGCCGGTGGTGTCAGTGCCAATGCCCGGCTACGGGAAAAGCTCGACGAGGTGGTGCGTCGTCAGCGTGCGTCGCTGTTTTATGCGAGGCCGCGTTTCTGTACCGATAATGGTGCCATGATCGCCTATGCTGGTTGCCAGCGACTGCTGGCCGGGCAATCCAGTGATCTTAAGATCAGCGTCTTTCCGCGCTGGCCCATGGATACGCTGCCGGCGATCTGAGGATCTGGGGAAAGGTAAAAGGGGCAAGGTGAAAGGTGTGAAAGGTGTGAAAGGTGTGAAAGGTGAAAGCGGCCAATATTCCCGACCCTTATTCAGTTAAGTCTGGCCTTTGTAATTCGTTATTCGTGATTAGAGCTTTCAGCCGTAAGCTTAAAGCTGTCAGCTTACGGCTGAAAGCTGCCGGTTTACCAATTACGATTCACCAATCACCAGAGCCGACCCTCCGGACTTCGCACCCCTAAGCCGCTAAAGCCTGGGCTCTACTCCCCGAAGCAGGCGGGAAATATTGTCGCGGTGGCGCAGCACCAGCAGCAGGCAGATCAGGCTGATGGCCAGTTGCTGCTCTGGCAGCAGCAGGTAGGTCGCCAGGGGGGTGACCAGTGCCGTGCCCACCGAGGCCAGGGAGGCCGTTTTGCCAATGGCCGCCAGCAGCAGCCAGGTGCCAAGCGCCAGCAGTCCCACTGGTGGGCTGAGTGCCAGGCAGAGCCCGAACGTGGTGGCAACACCCTTGCCGCCGCGCATATAGCCCAGCAGCGGGAATATATGGCCCAGCAGTACCGCCACGGCACAGGCTCCGGTCTGGTTCGGGCTCAGCCCTGCACGCTGGGCGAGGCTGATGGCGAGTGCGCCCTTGGCGACATCCCCCAGCAAGGTCAGCACGGCGGCCGTACGATTTCCCTGGCGCAGGACGTTAGTGGTCCCCGGGTTGCCGGAGCCCAGCCGACGCGGGTCCGCCAGGCCCATGGCATGACACACCAGCACCGCCGTGGGCACTGAGCCCAGCAGGTAGGCAGCGACTGCAATCAACAGTGGCAAGAGAGTGTCCGATCCCGGCATGGGCTTGTCCGTGACTCGCTCAACGGCTTGAGCCTATACCCTAATCCCAATTTCGCCGAGATACAAACAGGCCGGATCATGTTTTAAATCAATGGCTTGCTGAACGTCAGATGGAATGTGGGCAGGAATCCGGGACTAGCCGGGCAGGGGATATCGCGCGCCCGCGCGCCAATGGGCAGCGGTCAGTGATACTATATCAGCCCTGAAATCAGAGCTCCGTGGCGGCCCTTTTGGTCTGCCTGGGTTCTGTCTCTGAAAACATATATAAATCAGTTATTTATTAGGTTCTACGTGGATATAGTTTATAGCCTTGATGGGGTTTAGGTATAGCTCTATCTCACTATATAGTCTGTAATAACAGTAACTTGCGGAAGCTTGTCTTTAGTGGCGACAGCATATGGCATTGGCTAGTGGGAAAGAATTGGGAAATCACTTGCTAAAGTGAGCGTATCTCTCAACGAAAGATACGTACATTGAACTAAGTATGCATTAGGATTGGGTATCGTCCTCCGTGCTGATTTTTGATATGTGAAATGAATTGTTCTTCCGTGCTAGTAACTCAATAGAGTATTTAATAAATTCATTGTTAAATTGAGCTCCGCATACTTTAAATAGCTGTTTTCCTACCTCAGTAAAAATAGCTATTCCAGGGTGTAAGATAATAGGTTTATGATTTTTTGAATCGAATGTAAACTTGTGTTCAAAGTAATTTGCGGTAACTGTATTTTTTGAAATGTCTAGATAGTATTGTGCTGATTGTTTGAATTGAATTAAGCCTATTGAACTAAGGTGGTTTAACGTGGATGGGCTAATTCCTTTCTCGGAGTATATAGGGTCATAATCATCTAGAACTAATAAAGTTGGTTCATCGTCTATAACCCATGCAAATTGACATACGCTAGTGAAGAGCTCCGCATCTCTTTTATCCATAGATGCAACTTGATTGATTGTTCTCTTAGAAAAGGAGCCGGGATTAGTTGCTTCCCCAATAAGAATATTCGCCCAGAGTGACTGCATTAGTTCATCTGATACTAACTCACAATGGTTAAATAGGTGGTAGGTCCAATCCTCGTCTAAATCATTTACTTTAGCATTTATAGGAATATTAACAGCCGCTAATCTTATTGTTTTTTCAATGTTTCTTTGTTTTCTCTCTTCTGATCTTAAGAGTCTTTCTAGGCCTCTTAGTTTGATGTCAGATATTTCTATTTTACTCTGCTCCTTAATTATTGCTATTTTTGCCTCTGATTCGGCCATTCTTACTGCATGTTTTGGTTCGTACAGAATGGAACACGCTCGTGTTATACTTTCAATAAGTTTAATTCCTACATCAGATATTCCAGAAGTATTTATATCCACATTTAAGTTGACATCTAACATCTGCAGTCCCTGCTAAGTAAAGTTTAAACCCTATGCGCCGATTCTACTCTGTAGTAGCCGCTTTCTTGATTCTAGCTCAATAATATTGAGAAATTCATCTTAGCTTACTTCGCGCTGTTTGAAATAGTTGATGAGATCGGCCCACATGAGAATTTTTCGAGGCACTTCCATGCCTGGCGGGCGCCGATGTTGTTGCGGGCGTAGATTGAAGACAGATTGTCGAGCATCAGGGCTAAGTTCAATCTCCAATTATTGTATTTCAGTACCGAGCGATACTTGTGTGACAATGTCACAAATTTGCATGTAAGTTGATGCTGGTTCCTGTGACAACGTCACTCTTTACAGATCGGTTAAGCGAGTCTATATTTCTAGATATGTGACAACGTCACGATGTGATACGAGGCTTGAAATGATCTTGCGTGAGTTCTATGGATGCTATTTCTGAAATTCGATGTATTTATTTGAGACGTGCTACATGGGCCGTCTGCCGCGGGCGGTGTGTCCGGGACGCGCAGCTGCCTGCACACACCGCCCGCGGCAAGCCGGCTTGGAGAGCGCACCCGGAAAAGCGAAAGCAGCGACCATCATCATCCCCGCGTCACGCAGTACCTTTCACCGCTGCACCACTTGCGCCGTTTTGTGATGGTAAAACAGCCACCATCACAAAACCGGGGCGCTCACATTTGCTACCAGGCCGCGCAAGCTGCCCACAGAACAGGCCACGACCAGGCGCAAGCAAAGGGCTGAAAGTATGAAACACAGTGAACTGGCCTTTAAGTACCTCAGCAAAAAGCACCTGACTGAGGGGTGGCCGTGCCCCGAGAATGATGAGGTAGAGCTATCAAAATGGATAGCTGAAAACCTATCAGCTTCGCAGGCGAAGAAGCTCAAAGATGCAATCCGAAAAACTGCTAATCGTGAGACCAAGCCCAGTGTCGGAACGGTGCAGATCAGCAGGGCATACCTGGCAAAACTCAAGTATCTTTCTGAGCAGTTCGGAATGACTCAAACCGAAACGCTCGAAAGACTCATTGAAACCGAATATCAGTTCTACGCGAAGTACGACGAAGATTGTGTAGACGACAGGGAAAACACCGGAAGGGTGATAGAACTCGAAGCACCAAGTCTTGCCGCAGCCATGACTAACAATAGGTCACTGGCAGCGCAAATAACATCGCCACCAGAGAAAAGTAATCAGCCACACGCTGACAAAACCAGCAAGAACAGAGCAAAACGCAACAGGCGCAAAAAGCGTTAGAGCTATCGCGCCCTGCGAAAGTGGCTGCAACCACCCGCAGGGCTAAGCAAACCAGTATTGGAGCTACTGAAATGCCTATCGTCAATTTTCCCAGCCGCGACCCGAAATTGCTAGAAGAAATTCAAAGTGAGTATCAGCGGCTCAGATCTATAGAGAGCGCAATCGAAAGCCTGGCCGACATGGCGTATGAAGCAAACGACGCCGCAACTGTAGCGAACGTGCTGAGAGTGTTGAGTGGCGAACTGACTGCAAGTACTGACTGCATGCAAGAACTTGTATCACGCCTGGAGCGCTGACATGACGATCAGCAAAGAAGGGAACAACTGGAAGGTTGATATTCGGCCAGACGGCCACGCTGGGAAGCGGGTTATTCGCCGCTTTCGGACCAAGGCCGAAGCGACCCGCTTTGAAGCACACGTTATCGCCAGGGCTATAGAAAACAAACCCTGGAACCCGAAGGCCATTGATAGCAGGCGGCTGAGTACACTTATCGAGATTTGGGAGACAGAGCACAGCCCAACGATCAGTAGTGGCTGGAAGTATGCCCGTATCCTGAAAAGCATCTGCGAAGACCTTGGCGATCCGGTTGCCCGGCAGCTTACCCCTATGGCCATCAGCCAGTGGCGCAGCCAGCGGATGAAGCAAACCGCTGTTACGACCATCAATCAGAACTTGCAGGCATTGAAAGGGCTCTTCAACTGGCTCAGCAAGCGCGGGCACATCGACTACCCGAATCCGATGCAGCTTATCGAGAACATACGTACCCATGAGAGCGACAGGCCCTTTTTGAGCCATGAGCAGATTAAGACGCTGCTGGGCTATCTGCCCAACCATCCGCACCGGGACGTAGCGACTCTGATTCGCGTATGCCTGGAGACCGGCGCCCGATGGAGCGAAGCCCAGGGACTGACCCGCGAGCGTATCCACCCCAACCGGCTGATATTCACGCAGACAAAGAGCAAGAAAACCCGAGCGGTACCCATTAACCAGGAGCTATACGACCTGATTCTGTCGAATAGCGGCGCACCTCCCTTTCGGCACTGCGAAACCTCTGCCAGGGCGCTGCTGAACAGCCTCCTGGACTTGCCCAAAGGGATCTCTACCCATATCCTGCGTCACACATTCGCGAGCCACTTTGTGATGGCAGGTGGTAACATACTCACTCTGCAACGCATACTCGGTCATAGCAGTATTCAGATGACGATGCGTTACGCACACCTTGCCCCGGATCACCTGGAAGAGGCAACCCGTCTCAATCCTGTTTCATTGGGAAAGAATCGGGAAAGCGGCACTAAAGCTCAGTGATTATTTGCTGTTATATCAAAAGGTTAATGGTACTTAAGTGGATATAGTTTACATACGCGAGCTGCAGGTGCAGACCGTGATCGGGATTTACGACTGGGAACGCGAAGTGCGCCAGGCGGTAAGTCTTGATCTGGAGATGGGTACGGATATTCGTGAGGCCGCGGCCACCGAGGATATCGAGAACACGCTGAACTACAAGGCGGTGTCCAAGCGGCTGATTACCTTTATTGAAGGTAGCGAGTTCCTGCTGGTCGAAACCATGGCCGAAGAAATCGCCCAGCTGGTGATGCTGGAATTTGGCGTGCGCTGGCTGCGGCTGCGTCTGGGCAAGCCCGGAGCGATACGCGGAGCGCGGGATGTCGGCGTACTGATCGAGCGCGGGGAAGCCTTCTGATGGCACGGGTCTATGTCAGTATCGGCAGCAATATCGAGCGTGAACGCAATATTACTGCCGGGCTGGACGGGCTGGCACAGTCGTTCGGCGAGCTGATGTTGTCGTCGGTGTTCGAGAGCGAAGCGGTCGGCTTTGCCGGTGATCACTTCTACAACCTGGTGGCGGGGTTCGAAACCGCGTTGCCGGTGGGGGAGTTGTCGCGCCAGCTCAAGGCGATTGAAGATCGCAACGGGCGCTGTCGCCAGGGGCCCAAGTTCAGTGGCCGTACCCTGGATATCGATATCCTGACCTACGACGACAGCTGTGGTCGCATCGATGGTGTCGAGCTGCCCCGGGCGGAAATCCTGTTCAATGCCTTTGTGCTGCAGCCGCTGGCACAAATTGCGCCGGATGTTCTGCACCCGGAGACTGGTGTGTCCTATGCCGCACTCTGGCAAGGCTACGACAAGCAGAAGCAGCGCCTCTGGGCGGTGGATTTCAGCTGGCAGGGGCGTGCGTTCTCCAAAGCCTGACAGCGCACCTGCGGCCTGGGCTTACAGTGTGAGCCGGGCGCAGGCTTCGCGCTGGCGCCGTTTGAGCTCCTCCCCCAGGGCTTTCCCCTTGAAACCCTGCTGCATCAGTTGCGCTGGTGTCGTTGCGGTGAGAGCGCCTTGCAGTGCCTGCAGCGTATGCAGTGCGGGCGGGACGTCGAAATCGAGCCAGGTCGCCAGGCTGTCGAAGCAGCGCGCGAGGCTCGGTATGCGCTCGGGGCGGCGCAACAGGTCAAGACCGCTGGCAACGCCCAGGCGGGTATCGCCGTCTGCTGCTGCCAGCCGAAACAGGCTGGCCTGCTGGCTGCACACCAGTAGCGCCTGGTCCCGGTAAAGTCGCGGTGTTTTCAGTCGCAGGCAGAGGGCTTCGATCTGCTCGCGCAGCGGGGCGTCCTGTGTTGCCGGGGCTGCCTGCGTATCGTGCTGATGGCTGTGCTGCAGTGCGGCGCAACACAGCACCGCAAAACGCTCGCAGTTGTGCTGCAGTGCCGGCAGGCCCGCGGCCAGTGCAGGCCATTCAGGGCTCTGCTGCAGCGCTGAGAACTCGTCGAACAGCACTGCCAGGGCGCCACAGTCCTGCAGAACATCGATAAAGACACCGGGGCTGGGCTCGCCCAGGGCCCGGTCAAATTCCTGCCAGATGCGTTCCGCGCTCAGATAACCCAGCTCGCCACCTGTGGATAACTCTCGCATCAGTGCCAGGGTTTCGTCGGCGACCCGAAAGCCGCGACAGGCATAGCGGGCGGCAAATCGGGCCACGCGCAGCACGCGCAGCGGGTCTTCGGCAAAGGCGGGAGACACGTGGCGCAGGATCCGGTTCTCGAGATCCTGCTGACCGCCATAGGGGTCGGTCAGGCTGCCGTCGGCGGCCTCGGCCATGGCGTTGATGCTGAGGTCGCGGCGCAGCAGGTCCTGCTCCAGGGTGACATCGGGGCTGGCGTGATACACAAAGCCGCCATAGCCGTGGCCGGACTTGCGCTCGGTACGGGCCAGGGCGTATTCCTCGCCGCTGTCGGGATGGATAAACACCGGAAAGTCGGCGCCAACGGGCTTGTAACCCTGGGCGATCATCTGTTCGGCGCTGGCGCCGACAACCACCCAGTCGCGATCATAGACCGGGTGGCCGAGCAACCGGTCGCGCACGGCGCCGCCCACCAGGTAGATTTGCATCAGCGGCTGCACTTGTCCGGATGTTCCGCCTGCCAGGCCTCAAAGCCGCCATTGAGACTGTAAACCGCGTCGAACCCCACGTGGGCCAGCTGGCCGGCGGCATTCTGGCTGCTGAAACCGTGGTAGCAGCAGACGATCAGCGGCTTGTCCATGTCGCTGTCACGGATGAAGTCCTGCAAATTCTCGTTATTGAGGTGTACCGCGTTGGTGATGTGGTTCTGGGCAAAGCTGTCCGGATCGCGGATATCGGCGACGGTGGCGCCCTGTTCGATCAGGGCCAGGGCTTCCTGTCCCGAGATGCATTTGAATTCATCCATTGGAGAGTACCTTTGTCTTGGCAGTGCCGGATTTGGGCCTGCGGTTAGCGCTGCAATCGCAGGCGTAATAGCGCTGATCTTCAAGCCGCATGGCGGTGAGGCGGTTGCCCCAGACGCAGCCGGTGTCCAGCGAGAACAGCTTGGGGTGCTGCAGGCCGCCTTCGAGCGCGGCCCAGTGGCCGAAGATAATGCGCGCCTCGCTTGCCCGGCGCGGATGGCTGTACCAGGGCAGAAAGCCGCTGGGCTGGGTCTCGAGGCCACCCTTGGCGGCAAAATCGAGCCGACCCCGGTCATCGCAAAAGCGCATGCGGGTCAGGTAATTGGTGATGACGCGCAGGCGATCCCAGCCCTCCAGCTCCTTGCTCCAGCGATCCGGCGTATTGCCGTACATGTGCTGGAAAAAGGTTTTGGCATCGGGGCCTTGCAGTACGGTTTCCACTTCCCGGGCGCGGTTTCTGGCTTGCTTGAGTGACCAGTCCGGGGGGATGCCCGCATGCACCATCACGTAATCGAGCTGTGCATCGTGCACCAGCAGTGGCTGCTGCATCAGCCACTGCATCAGTTCGTCGCGATCAGGTGCCTCGAGGATCGGTCCCAGGGTGTCACTGCGCCTGGGCTGGGTAATGCCGTAGTGAATGGCCAGCAGGTGCAGGTCGTGGTTGCCCAGTACCACCCGGGCGCGGCTCCCCAGGCTGCGCACAAAGCGCAGCGTTTCCAGGGATTTGGGGCCACGGTTGACCAGGTCGCCGGCCAGCCAGAGCTGGTCGCTGTCGCCAAAGCCTACGCATTCGAGCAGGCTCTGCAGCTGATCGAAGCAGCCCTGGATGTCGCCGATTGCGTAGGTGGCCACGGCGTGCGACTCAGTGCAGCGCGTTGGGCTGCGCGAGGGTAAAGGGAACAATGGGGGCGTCGAACTCGTGGCCGTCATTGCTGCGCATGTGGTAGTGCCCCTGCATGCTGCCGACGTGGGTCGCCAGCACCGTGCCGCTGGTGTAGCTGTAGCTGGCACCGGGTTCGATCAGCGGCTGCTCGCCGACAACGCCTTCACCGGCCACTTCTTGCACATGTTCGTTACCGTCGGTAATCAGCCAGCGGCGGCTCAGCAACTGAATGCTGTGCGCGCCGTGATTGGTGATGGTGATGTTGTAGGAAAAGACAAAGCGCTTGCTGTCGGGATCCGATTGCTCGCTGAGGTAGTTTGTCTTGACGTCGATCTGGACGTTATCACCCAATTTACTCGGTTCCATGATGTTCCGATGTGTTGCTGCTGAGGTAGTCGCTGATTCTAACAAATTCTGCCAGCGTAAGCCGCTCCGGACGCAGGCCCGGGTCGATTTCAAGGGCCGTCAGGGCGTCGGCATCCAGCAGGGTACGCAGGTTGTTGCGCAGGGTCTTGCGGCGCATGCTGAAGGCGGTGCGAAGCACGTCCTGCAGCATGCGCTCGCTGATGGCCGGGTGCGGCAGTTCCTTGTATGGCGTAAGGCGCACGATGGCCGAATCCACCTTGGGCGCGGGGTTGAAGGCCCCCGGTGGCACCACGAACAGCGGCTCCACCTTGCAGAAGTACTGGGTCATGATACCCAGGCGACCGTAGTCGCTGGTGCCGGGTTCCGCGGCCAGGCGATCGACCACTTCCTTTTGCAGCATGAAGTGCATGTCCTGAATCAGCCCGGACTGGCTCAGCAGGTGAAAGATCAGCGGCGTGGATATGTTGTAGGGCAGGTTGCCCACCACGCGCAGGGGGCGGCCATCGGTGCACAGCTCGTTAAAATCGAACTTGAGGGCATCGGTTTCGAAGATGCGAAAGCGCTCTTCGTAGTTGAAAAACTTGGTGCGCAAAATGGGGATCAGGTCGCGATCCAGCTCAATGGCGTCCAGCGCCTTGGCTTCGGCCAGCAGTTCTTCGGTCAGGGCGCCAAGGCCCGGGCCGATTTCCACCATGTGCTGATCTTCCCGTGGGGAGATCGAGCGGATGATCTGGCGGATGATGCCCTGATCGTGCAGGAAGTTCTGGCCAAATCGTTTGCGGGCCTTGTGACCGACGGGTTTTTTGCTCATGAATCCTCAGGGGGTAGATGGCGGTGGCTGGCCATGAGTGCGGCGCAGTCGATGGCGGCCTTGAGGCTGCCGCAGTCGGCACTGCCGGTGCCAGCCAGGTCCAGGGCGGTACCATGATCAACGGAGGTGCGGATGATTGGCATCCCCAGGGTAATGTTGACGGCATTGCCGAAACCCTTGTACTTGAGCACGGGCAGCCCCTGGTCGTGGTACATCGCCAGCACGGCGTCGGCCTGGCTCAGGTATTTCTCGTTGAACAGGGTGTCGGCCGGCAGCGGGCCGCTCAGGCGCATGCCCTGCTGCCGCAGGCGTTGCAGCACAGGTTCGATGGTGTCGATTTCTTCGTGTCCCAGGTGGCCGCCTTCACCGGCGTGGGGATTAAGGCCGGCCACGAGGATACGGGGGTCGGCAATGCCGAAGGAGTGCACCAGTTCGCCGTGCAGTACCTGCAGTACCTGTTCCAGCAGCGGCGCGGTAATGGCATCGGCCACAGCGCGCAGCGGCAGGTGGGTCGTGGCCAGGGCGACGCGCAGCCCCTCGGTGGCCAGCATCATCACGACCTTGTCGCTGCCGGTGAGCTGTTCCAGCAGTTCGGTGTGACCGCTGAAAGGCACGCCGGCATCGTTGATCACACCCTTGTGTACCGGGGCCGTGATCAGCGCATCGAACAGGCCTTGCTGGCAGCCGCGGGTGGCTATTTCCAGGGTCTGCAGCACGTAGGCGGCATTGCGGGTGTCGAGCTGGCCGGCCCTGGCCGTGGCGGCCAGCGGCACGGGCAGTACCTTGAGCGTGCGGGCCAGGCTTGGCCCCGGGGCTGCGGCCGGGTCGAGCAGCTCGATGCTCAGCGGCAGGTGCAGCTGTTCGGCCCGCTGGCGCAGAAGCTCCGGGTCACACACGGCGACCAGCTCATGGGGGTGGCCCTGTTGCGCGATCTGGATGCACAGGTCCGGGCCTATGCCCGCAGGCTCGCCCGGCGTGATCGCCAGGCGTCGCAGCGGCTGTGTCTGGGATTTCACGGATGGCGTCCTCAGATTTTCAGCTCGACATAGGCCTGGGCGCGAATTTCCCGCAGCCAGGTGGTCAGTTCTTCGTTGAACTTGCGCTGACGGATGCTGAAACGGGCACGGTTTTCACGCATTTCATCGCCCATGTCCTGGGTTCGACGATCCCGTACCCAGAGAATGTGCCAGCCGAAGCGGGACTCGAAGGCGTCGCTGACCTGGCCGGTGGCGGTGTTTTTCATCACCTGTTCGAACTCGGGCACCATCTGGCCATCCTGGGTCCAGCTCAGGTCACCGCCGAGCGAGCCGCTGGCGGTATCATCGCTGTACTGGCGGGCCAGCTGGTCGAAGGGCTCACCGTTGCGCAGGCGTACCGAAAGTTCCTCGATACGGCTGCGGGTCTGGGCTTCGCTGCGGATCTCGGTGGGCTTGAGCAGGATATGGCTGACCAGGGTTTGTTCGACCAGGGAAGACTGGCCACCACGCTTGTCGCGCAGCTGCACGATGATGTAGCCCGATGAGGTCTTGACCGGCTTGCTGAAATCGCCCGGTGCCAGGGTGCTGGCGATGGTGGCGATCACTTCGGGCAGTTCCGAGGCCTTGCGCCAGCCGAGGTCGCCGCCATTGAGGGCGTTCTGGGCATTGGAGTTGGCGACGGCGGTTTCGGCGAAGTCGGCACCCTGGCGCAGCTGCTGGAAGATATCCAGCGCCTTGCGTTCGGCCTGGCTCAGCATGTCGGGCGTAGCCTGCTCGGGGATGGCGATCAGGATGTTGCTGAGCAGGTAGTCGGGGCTGATGGCGCTCTTACCCTCTTCGGAGGCGAGGAAGTTCTCTACTTCCTGCTCCGACACGCGGATACGGCGATTGACGCTGCTTTGTTGGACCTGGGTCAGCAGCAGCTCGTCGCGGATCTGCTCGCGCGCCGAGTTGTAGTCCTGGCCTTCGGCAATCAGGGCTTCACGAAACTGCGCCAGGGTCATGCCGTTGCGGCTGGCCACCTGTTCCAGGGTGTCGTTGAGCTGGCGGTCGGAAATTTTCAGGCCCTGCTGCTCGGCGATCTGCAGCTGAATGCTGTCGATGATCAGGCGATCAAGCACCTGGCGGTTGAGGATGTCCTCGGACGGCAGGCGGGTCTGGCTGGCGCTCAGCTGGGCACGAATGACCGCGGTACGGTTTTCCAGCTCGCTCTGCATGATCACGTCGTCGTTAACGATGGCAACGATGCGGTCGAGCAGTACCACTTCGGCCTGGGCGCTGGCGCTGAGCAGTGTCACGGACAGCAGCGGCAGCACGCAGCGGCGCAGGGATTGCTTAAAACTCTTCATCCTTATCCTCGTTAAATCCGGTAATTTCTCTGATAAACAGGGTGGTATCGTCGTCGCCGACAGAGCCCAGGCCACGCAGTACGAACTGCAGCATCACCGCCTGGTCCGAGGTGCGGGTGCCGTCGTTGTCACGTACCCAGTCGCGTACGCCCAGGCGCACCTTCCAGCAGCAGTCCTTGTATTCCACGCCCAGCAGGGCGTCAAGGGTTTCGCCTTCCATCAGGTCTTCGCGCCAGCGGGCCAGCAGGTTCCACTGCTCGTTGAGGGGCCAGCGCAGGCCGAAGTCGGCCTGCTGGCGTTCGGTCTCGTGATCGCGGTAGCTGGCATAGACCAGGCGGTCGTCGCTGGGCGAGAAGGTCAGGCGGTAGTTCTGCGCCACGGCGTCCAGGCTGTCCTTGTCCAGCTCGCTGTCGTGGCTCAGGCGCAGGTCCTGCGTCAGGCTCCAGTCGACCTTGGCGGCGAAGTTGGAAACGCTTTCGGTGTCCGCAGGGGTGGTGCTGTCGAGCTGCACGGTGCGGTCATCGAAGTAGTACGCCTGGCCGAGTGCCATGGCAAAGCGCTCGCGGCCGCTGTCGTCGTAGAACTTGCTGGCCAGCCCCAGGCTGAGCTGGTTGGCGTCACCGATGCGGTCCCGGCCGCTGAAGCGGTTGGTCCGGAACAGGCTGTCGTAACGGAAATCCAGCTCGGCGGTATCGAACGCCGGGATGTCGGTCTGGTCTTCCTCGGGCACATAGAGGTAGAACAGGCGCGGTTCCAGCGTCTGGGTATAGCTGCGGTTCTCGAAGTTGGCCTGGCGCTCGAAGGTCAGGCCGGAATCGACGCTGGCGATCAGGGTGTTGATGCTGGGGTTCTGGTCTAGCCCGGCCAGCTGGTCGTCAAGCTGGTACTGGGTGCTCCAGAGCTTCAGTTCCGGCTTGACGTAACCCCAGCTGCGCTCCAGCGGACGGCTGATGCCGGGGCTCAGGTGCACGCGATCCCCCTGCACCTTGTCCGCCAGGCTGAGCAGTGGATCGCTGCTGTCGCGATCAAAACGCACGTACTCGGCCTGGTAATCAGCCTCGAGGCCGCCGGCCAGGTCCGGTACCCGGCCGTCGAACAGAAACTGCGGCAAGCGACGGTAGGGCGACTTCTCGCTGCTGCTGAGGGACTGGTAGGCGTGGGTGCGGGCAATAAAACTCCAGTCCCGGGCATCGTAGCGCAGCTCGCCGAGCTTGTTGAGGTGGCTGGCGTAGCTGATATCCAGGTTGGTCGGGTCCAGGTCGTCGAAATAGTCGACATCGCTGACCGCGGTGTAGTCGATGTAGCTCTGCCAGCCGGTCCAGGGTGTCCCTTCGTGATCGACCCCCAGCAGCCAGCGGTCTTCACCGGTCTTGTCGTCGTCGATCAGGACGGCGTTGCTCAGGGCGGTCTGGGACCAGCGGTTCATGTAGCGGAATTCGTTTTCCAGGATCAGCCCGCGTTCGCTCAGCAGGCGTGGCGTGAAGGTGTCGTCGACATTGGGCGCCAGGTTGAAATAGTAGGGCGCGGCGATGTCGATGCCTTCGCTGCTGGAATAACTGATGGCCGGATACAGAAAACCGGATACGCGGCGATCGTCGATCGGGAAGTAGAAGTACGGCAGGTACAGCACCGGCACGTCAAGAATTTCCAGCATGGCACCGCGGGCTTCGCCAAAGCCGGTATTGGGGTTCAGCACGATGCTGTCGGCGGCGAGCTGCCAGCTGGTGTTACCCGGTTCACACTGGGTGTAGGAACCGTCCTCAATGCGAATGCGGCCATCTTCCAGGCGCAGAATACGCTCGGCGTTGCCACGGATATGCTGCGGGTGCAGGACATACTCGGACTGGGAGAAAATGGTTTCCAGGTTGTTGAGGTTGGTCTGGGCGGCATCGCTGACCAGCAGCATGCCGCGTTCCCGGTAGCGCACGTCGCCCTCAAGGCGCACCAGCTGGGTGAACTGGTCATACTCGGCGTAGGCGCTGCTCAGCTGCCGCCCGCCCTGATTGACCTGTACGCCGCCTTCAAGCTGGGTCAGGCCACCGAGTTCACTCTGGGAGCTGGCCGCGGCGATCAGTACGCGCTGCAGGTTGAAGGGCGTATCGCCATCGGCCACGTCCATGGCCGGTTCGATATAGCGTCCGCGACAGAGGCCGGTGTGTTCGCCCGGCGCATAGGGGTACCAGTCGAGGTGGGCGTAGGGGTTGTCGGTTTGCCGTTGGGCGCGGGCGATTGCCGCGTCTGCCGCCGTTGCCGTGGCGGGTGCGGCAACGGCTGATGGCTGGGGCGGCTCGACAACAGGTTCCGCCGGAGGCTGGGGGGCTTGTGCTGGCGGCGTGCCGGCATTCGGCGCAGCCGTTACCGGAGCGGTCTCCGCGGCAGGCGGTGCCTCAGCGACAGGTGGAGCCTCGGGCGTCGTCGCCGCACGGCTGGCCGTGGGGGCAGCGGCCGGCACGGGAGTTGCAGTCGGCACAGAGGTGTCAGCAGCGCCGGCGCCGCATTCCCACTGGCCCTGAGCCGTCTGGGTGCAGTCCCAGCCCGAAGCCTCTGGCGCCTGGGCGGCGGCCACCTGTGCAAACAAGGCGGATGAAATCGCCAGCGAGAGTTTATAAGCAGAGCGTCTTAAGAAAGGCATTCAGTCACATCCAGTTGCAAGCCTGTGAGCACGGGTTCCTGTTTCTTGCCAAACACCGGTACCATAGGAGGCTCTGTGACACCCTCAAAATGGGTGCCAGCCTAAATCCAAACATGGAATGATAAATCATTCGCAAGAGACAGTGCTAGAGGATTCCCAGTATGGATCAGCGTCAGGTTGAATTGACAGCGTGGGTGGAGCGGGCTTTTGAGCAACTGGGGGTGGATCTGGCGTCTGACTGGCAACTGACGCCGGTAAGCGGCGATGCCAGTTTTCGGCGCTATTTCAGGGTTCACAGCCATAATCTGACCTGGATAGCGGTGGATGCGCCACCGGCGACCGAGGACTCGCGCCTGTTTGTGGCGATCGCACGGGCCTGGGCACCGCTGAATATTCATGTACCGCGCATTCACGCCTGTGACCTGACCCACGGCTTCATGCTGCAGTCGGACCTTGGCGATACGCTTTACCTGGATGTGCTGGACGCGCACAACGCCGAGGTGCTGTACGCCAAGGCACTGGTGTCGCTGACCCACATACAGCAGTGCAAGACCCTGGGGCGCGGCGAGACCCTGCCACACTATGACGCCAGCATGCTCACCTTCGAGATGGGGCTGTTTCGGGAGTGGTTTGTCGAGCAGTTGCTCGGGCTGGAGCTGGATGAGAGTGAAGCGACCATGCTGGATGAGCTGTTCTCGACCCTGGCGGATTCCGCCGTGGCGCAGCCCCAGGTGTGCGTTCACCGGGACTTTCATTCGCGCAACCTGATGGTCAGTCGGGAAACCACCCCCGGCGTGATCGATTTCCAGGGTGCGGTGATCGGTCCCGTGACTTACGACCTGGTGTCCTTGCTGCGCGACTGCTACATCGACTGGCCCCAGGGCAAGGTGTACGAATGGATGGCGCGTTTCGGCCAGGTACTGGAGCGGGAAGGGTTGCTGGAAGTGTACGACGATCAGCTGTTCCGCAGCTGGTTTGACCTGATGGGCATGCAGCGTCACCTCAAGGCAGTAGGCATCTTCTCCCGCCTGAAACTGCGTGACGGCAAGCCGAACTACCTGGTCGATGTTCCGCGTACCCTGGGCTACGTCCAGCAGGTGGCCGACGCCTACCCCGAGTTCGATGATCTGGCCCAGTGGCTGCGCAAGCGCCTGATACCGGCCATGCAGGCGTCCGGTCAGTTTGAGGGTGATGCGCTGCGGCGGTGGCTGCAGCGATGAGAGCCATGATACTGGCGGCGGGGCTGGGTATGCGGATGCGTCCGCTGACACTGAACACCCCCAAGCCGTTGCTGCGCGTCGGGGACAGGGCGCTGATCGAATATCATCTCGAGGCGCTGGTTGCGGCGGGATTCGAGGAAATTCTGATCAATCATGCCTGGCTGGGCGCGCAGATCGAAGCCTACCTGGGTGACGGCAGCCGCTATGGTGCGCGCATCTGCTACTCCGCCGAAGGCGAGCCGCTGGAAACCGGCGGGGGCATATTTCGCGCACTGGACTGGCTTTCCCCGGCGGGGGCTCCCTTTGTGGTGGTAAACGGCGATGTTTTCACGGACTATCCGTTCGCGCGCCTGCCCCGCAGGCTCGACGCCGACGCCCACCTGGTGCTGGTGGCCAACCCTGAGCATCATCGCGCGGGTGATTTTGTGCTCAGTGACGGGCGTATCAGGGAGGAGGGCGCGGAACGCTATACCTTTAGCGGGGTCAGTGTGCAGAGCGCCGCGCTCTATGAGGGCTGTACGGCGGGGGCCTTCGCGCTGGCACCGCTGCTGCGCCGGGCGATCGTCCAGGGGCGGGTGAGTGGCGAATTTCATGACGGTTGCTGGGTCGATGTTGGCACCGTTGAACGACTGCAACAGCTAGACAGGGATTTGAGGGAGACGCAGCCAGATGGCAATTAATCCGGAGCAATTCGGGGCAGGGCTCGGTGACAGTGTGCGACGGCACCGCACCGGCCTGGTCGTAGGGGGCCTGATCGGCCTGTTCAGTGGTGGCCTGTTCGGACTGGTGTTTGGCGCCGGTATCGGTTTTATGCTGGATCGCTGGCTCAAGGGCAGCCTGCGGCGTTTTAATCCGCGCGAAGCCTTTTTTCGCGCCACCTTTTCGGTAATGGGCAAGATTGCCAAGGCCGACGGCCGTGTCACCGAAAACGAAATCCAGTATGCGCGCGACGTCATGGCGCGCATGAACCTGGACCAGAACCGGCGTGAAGAGGCGATTGGCCTGTTCAATGACGGCAAGCACGAGAACTTCGATATCGCGGACGTGCTGCGGCCCTTGTCGGCGATGATTCGCTACAACGTGCCGCTCAAGCTGATGTTTGTCGAGATTCAGCTGCAGGCGGCCATGTCCGATGGCAGCATCAGCCCGGCGGAACTGGCCGTTGTGCGCCAGGTGTGTCAGTTGCTGATGATGACCGAGCGCGAGGTGGCGGCGCTGATTGCGCGCATGCAGGCGCAGCAGGCTTACGGTGAGCACAGTTTCAGTGGCCATCAGCAGGGCTATGCCGAACCGCAGCTGCTCAAGGATGCTTACGGTGTACTGGGTGTGGAGGAGTCCGCCTCCGACTCCGAGGTGAAAAAGGCCTACCGTCGACTGATGAGCCAGCATCATCCTGACAAGCTGGTGGCCAAGGGGCTGCCTGCGGAAATGATGCAGCTGGCCAAGGAGAAGACGCAGGAAATCCAGGCCGCCTATGATCGCGTCAAGAATACGCGCAAGGCGGCCTGAGGCTGTCAGCGCCCCGGCGGCTGCTCGGCCGGGGTATCCGGATCCTGCCTGATAATCGGCATGGGCATCAGGTAGCGCTGGATGCGCCCGCGTACCTCACGCAGCAGCAGGGCGCCGTTATCGGCGGGTAGCTGCGCCGGCAGAGGACGCTGATGGTAACTCTGCAGTACTGCACGGCGCGCGCTGTTGTTTCGCAGGCGCGCCTGCTCTGTCGCCCCCTCGCTCGCCTGATAGATATCCACCACCGGCAGCTTCAGTTCCGTCAGGAGCTGGGTCAGCTGCGGTGCAGCCGTTGCGCCGGGCTGGCGGGCGTTCAGCAGCGCCAGGCCCAGCAGGTGGCTTTGCTGGAATTCCCGGGCGCAGCGCGCGGCCCAGGTGGCGCCGGTGCCTGTACCCAGAAAAATGACGTAATCGCGCTGGCGTGACTGCAGATGCCGGATGGCGGCCTCGCAAAGCCTTATTACACGCTCTGCGTAGAGTTCCATTGGCGCAATTTCGGTGTCCTGCGGTGTTGCGTCGACTGGAGTCGATAGCGCGGCACTGGCTTCGCCCGAGGGCTGTGCACCGGATGCGGCCGCACTGTCGGGCGCACTGGTGCCGGCCGCAGGCCGCGTTCGCGGGGGTAACGGGTCGGGCTGGCTGCGCGGCAGCGCGATGGCCAGGGTGTCCCAGCCGTGGCGTGCCAGGCCCAGGCGCAGCGGGTGCAGGTCCTCTGGCCAGTCCGGGTGGCTGTGCTCATCGGGCAGCAGGATGATGGCTCCGGTGGGTTCCGCCTGGATGGCCGGCTGGTAGAGCGTCAGTGAGCGGTCGCTATTGGTTTCCAGCCAATTGGCTTCGGTTTCCGGTGCCTGGGCCAGGGCGCGTGCCAGGTCGAGCATGCCCTGTTGCTGCGGCGCAGGCTCTGCCCGCACACGCAGGACAGTCGGGGGCTCGGTACTGCTTTGGGCGGCGGATGCGGCGGCCCGGGCCTGGGTGGCGGGTAGCAGCAGGCTCAGGCTGAGGGCGCAGACGATGGGCTTCATTTTTGGCTTCATGTCCGGATTATTCAGAACTGCCCGGTCGCAGGCAAGGCCTGGCTTGGTTACAATAGCGCCGATTCAAAAATTCACACACAAAGAGTCTGACCATGGCCGATTACAAACTAGCCCCGTCCATTCTGTCCGCCGACTTTGCCCGCCTGGGTGACGAGGTTGAAAATGTACTCGCGGCGGGTGCCGACATTGTGCATTTCGATGTCATGGACAATCACTATGTGCCCAACCTGACCATAGGCCCGATGGTGTGCAAGGCGCTGCGCAAGCACGGTATCGAGGCGCCCATCGATGTCCATCTGATGGTCAAGCCGGTGGATCGCATGATCGGTGAATTCATCGACGCCGGTGCCAGCTTTATTACCTTTCACCCCGAAGCCTCGGAGCATATCGACCGCTCGTTGCAGATGATCCGCGATGGCGGCTGCAAGGCGGGCCTGGTGCTGAACCCGGCGACGCCACTGCACTGCCTGGACCACGTGATGGATCGGCTGGACATGATCCTGCTGATGTCCGTCAACCCGGGCTTTGGCGGGCAGAAATTCATTCCCTCGACCCTCGACAAGCTGCGCCTGGTGCGTGAGCGCATTGACGCCAGTGGCCTGGATATTCGCCTCGAAGTCGACGGTGGCGTGGGTATCGGCAATATCGCCGAGATCGCCGCCGCTGGCGCCGATACCTTTGTGGCGGGCTCCGCCATCTTCAACACCGACGACTACCGCGCCACCATCGATGCCATGCGTGCCGAGCTGGCCAGGGTGTCCTGATGCGTCGCCTGTTCGACGGCAATGACCCTGCATTGGTGCTGTTCGATCTGGACGGCACCCTGGTGGACAGCGTGCCGGACCTGGCGGTGGCCATCGACCGCATGCTGGCGGCACTCGGGCTTGCGCCTGCGGGCGTTGCGCGGGTGCGGGACTGGGTGGGTAACGGTGCGCCGACCCTGGTGCGCCGCGCCCTGCACGGGGAGCTGGATGTGTCGGCGGCGACCTTCGCACCGGGTCGGTTCGAGCAGGCCTATGCGCTTTTCCTGCAGTTCTATGGCGAGTCCACCGCGGCGCTGAGTACCCTCTATCCCGGTGCGCGTGAATGCCTGGACGGGCTCGCGGCACGGGGTGTTTTGCTTGGCATCGCGACCAACAAGCCGATGTGCTTTACCACCGAGATGCTGCAGGGGCTGGGTATCGATGGTTACTTCCAGGTCGTGATCGGCGGCGACAGCCTGCCGACCTGCAAGCCGGATCCCGCCATGCTGCTCAGCGCCATCGAGCAGTGCGGTGCCACGCCTGCCACCACCCTGATGGTGGGGGATTCGAGCAATGATATCCGTGCCGCCCGGGCGGCCGGGTGCCAGGTGGCGGCGGTGCCCTATGGCTACAATCATGGCGAGCCCATCGAGGCTAGTGCGCCCGACCTGATCGTGGCGCGGCTGGATGCGCTGCTGTGAGTCATTTTGGCGGCGGTTGCGCCGGCCTGCGGGCTTGCTATATCGTATGGTTCCAACATTCTGATTTGACTGACAACTTTCGGCCGTGAATCTATTCCTTGTACCTCATCAAATGGGCTTTCGACTCGGCGTACTGCAGCTGGAGTCTCGTTGGCGATGGCGTCGTTAACTTTCGCTCGACACTTTTTTACCCCCCACTTTTTTGAGGCAGGAACATGACGCCTGAACAGTTTTCCGATCTGGCCGCGCAGCATTACAACCGCATCCCGGTGATGCGCACCGTACTGGCGGATCTCGATACCCCGCTTTCCACCTACATGAAGCTGGCCGATGCGCCCTATAGCTACCTGTTCGAGTCCGTCGAGGGCGGTGAAAAATGGGGGCGCTATTCCATCATCGGCCTGCCGTGCCGCACGCTGCTGAAAGTGTGCGGTCACGAGGTCAGCATCAGCACCGACGGTGCCATCGTCGAGCAGATGACAGTGGAGGACCCGCTGGATTTCGTCGAGCAGTTCCAGGCCCGTTACCGGGTGCCGGACCTGCCACACCTGCCGCGCTTCAATGGCGGCCTGGTGGGCTACTTTGGCTACGACACCGTGCGCTATATCGAAAAGCGCCTGGCCGCGACAGCGCCGCCCGACGTGATCGGCACGCCCGATATCCTGCTGATGGTGTCCGATGAGCTGGTGGTGTTCGATAACCTCAGCGGCAAGCTGATTCTGATCTGCCACGCCGACCCGGCGCAGCCGGATGCGCTGGCACAGGCCGAAGCCCGGCTCGATGAGCTGGTGGCCAGGCTGCGCACAGCCACGCCCAGGGCGCCGCAGGCTACCCCCGTGCGCCATGTCGACGAGGAGGCGTTCAAGTCCAGCTTTGGTGAAGATGCCTTCAAGCAGGCGGTGGCACGCATCAAGGAATACATCCTGTCCGGTGACATGATGCAGACGGTGATTTCCCAGCGCATGTCGATTCCGTTCGAGAGCCGGCCGCTGGATCTGTACCGTGCACTGCGCTGCCTGAACCCGTCGCCCTACATGTACCTGCTGCACTTGGATGACTTCCATGTGGTGGGCTCGTCGCCGGAAATCCTGGCCCGGGTCGAAGATGGCATCGCCACGGTGCGGCCCATCGCCGGCACCCGCCCGCGCGGCGCCACCGAAGCCGAGGATCGCGCGCTGGAACAGGACCTGCTGTCCGACCCCAAGGAGCTTGCCGAGCACCTGATGCTGATCGACCTGGGGCGCAACGATGTCGGTCGCGTGGCCAGGGTGGGGGAGGTACAGCTGACCGAGAAAATGGTGGTGGAGCGTTACTCCCACGTCATGCATATCGTCTCCAACGTCAATGGCCGACTGCGCGATGACGTCAGTGCCATGGACGTGCTGCGCGCGGCGCACCCGGCGGGCACCCTCAGTGGTGCGCCCAAGGTGCGGGCGATGGAGATCATTGACGAACTGGAGCCGGTGAAACGCGGCGTCTATGGCGGTGCGGTGGGGTACCTGTCCTGGAACGGCAACATGGATACGGCCATCGCGATTCGCACCGCGGTGATCAAGGATAAGACGCTGCATATCCAGGCCGGTGCCGGCATCGTGGCCGATTCCGTACCCCAGAATGAATGGGATGAAACCATGAACAAGGGGCGGGCCATTTTCCGCGCCGTCGCCATGGTGGAGCAGGGCCTCGATAATCTCTAAAGCCCCTCGGCAGTGTCAGCTGCACGAAACGAACCGGAGCCCAGTGCTCCGGTTTTTTTTGGCTATCATTTAGCTGCTGCGGGGGCGGGTGGCCGCAGGGGATTCCTGTGCTTGGCCCCGAATGTCAATTAATAGGCTCCATTTGTTATTGTTCGTTAGGGTGTGACGCGAGACACTGCATGACATTGAAGTGCCGGCCGGTGGCGCTTAGCGCATATATCTTGCTGGCTGGCCTGCCCGTTGGGCGAACGGGTGTCCTCTTCGGTTCTATCGCTGGGCTGAATGGACACCGGTTCATGTTATCGATGCGGCCCGCTGCCAGCGGGCCTGGACAGCAATGCGAAAAGGCAGAACAGCATGAAAGTACTGGTAACGGTCAAGCGAGTCCTGGACTACAACGTCAAGGTGCGCGTCAAGGCGGATCGCAGCGATGTAGATCTGGCCAACGTCAAGATGGCGCTTAACCCCTTCTGCGAGATCGCAGTGGAAGAGGCAGTGCGGCTGAAGGAAGCCGGTGTGGCGACCGAGGTGATCGTCGTCTCCATCGGCCCCAAAGCCGTGCAGGAACAGATTCGCACGGCGCTGGCGCTCGGTGCCGATCGCGGCATCCATATCGAAACCGAAAACAGCCCCGAGTCCCTCTCGGTCGCCAAGCTGCTGGCCAGGGTGGTGGCGGACGAGCAGCCGGGCCTGGTGATTCTCGGCAAGCAGGCAATCGATTCGGACAATAACCAGACCGGCCAGATGCTGGCCGCGCTCACCGGCCTGTCCCAGGGTACCTTTGCTTCAGAAGTGAAGATCGAGGGCGACGAAGCCCTGGTAACGCGCGAGGTCGATGGCGGTCTGCAGACCCTGGGTTTGAAACTGCCGGCGATCGTCACTACCGATCTGCGCCTGAACGAGCCGCGTTACGCGTCCTTGCCCAACATCATGAAAGCCAAGAAAAAGCCGCTGGATGTTAAAACCCCGGCGGATCTAGGGGTGGAGCTGCGCGCCCACACCGAACTGCTGAGCGTCGAACCGCCGGCCGAGCGCCAGGGCGGTATCAAGGTGGGCTCGGTGGCCGAGCTGGTGGAAAAACTGAAAAACGAAGCGAAGGTGATCTGATGGCGACCCTGATTATTGCGGAACACGATAACAGCACCCTGAAACCGGCGACCCTCAACACCGTCGCCGCCGCGGCGGCCATTGGCGCCGAGGTGGCAGTGCTGGTGGCGGGCGAAGGTTGCCAGGCCGTGGCGGATCAGGCCGCGGCCGTGGCCGGTGTCAGCAAGGTCTTGCTGGCTGACAATGCCGCCTACGGGCACCAGCTGGCCGAAAATGTCGCGCCGCTGATCGCCGAGCTCGTCAAGACCTCGGGCTTTGGCTATGTGCTGGCGCCGGCCACCACCACCGGCAAGAACCTGTTGCCCCGCGTCGCGGCCCTGCTGGATGTGGGCCAGTTGTCCGACATCGTTTCGGTGGAATCCGCCGATACCTTCAAGCGCCCGATCTACGCCGGCAACGCCATCGCCACGGTGAAGTCGCTGGATGCCATCAAGGTCATCACCGTGCGTGGCACGGCCTTTGATCCGGTGGCGGCTGAAGGCGGTTCCGCCAGCATTGAAGCCGTCGCGACGGTACAGGATATCGGGCTGTCGCGCTTTGTCGGCGAAGAAGTGGCCAAGTCGGATCGCCCCGAGCTGACGTCCGCCCGCGTCATCATCTCCGGTGGCCGCGGCATGGGTAATGGCGAGAATTTCGCCCTGCTGGAAAAGGTGGCCGACAAGCTCGGTGCTGCCGTGGGCGCGTCCCGTGCGGCGGTGGATGCGGGCTTTGTGCCCAACGACATGCAGGTCGGCCAGACCGGCAAGATCGTGGCGCCTGAGCTGTACATCGCCGTCGGCATTTCCGGTGCCATCCAGCACCTGGCCGGCATGAAGGATTCCAAGGTGATCGTGGCGATCAACAAGGACGAGGAAGCGCCGATCTTCCAGGTCGCGGATTACGGCCTCGTGGCCGACCTGTTCGAGGCCGTGCCGGAGCTCGAAGCGGGCCTGTAAAGGCTTTCCCGGTCGCGCTCTCGAGTGCGACCTCGTGGCCTGTCTGTAATGGCATTTGCGCTTCCGTGTTTTAGCGATGCTTCAACTTGGTGCCTTCAGGGGTGGGCCTCAAACGCCGCCCCTGCTTTTGTCCGATACTGCCATTCATCCGGTCACGTAACGTACCCATTTTCTTGATTCCACTACACAGACGATAACAAGAGGTAAGTCCCCATGAGCGAAGCCGTGAACGCTGCTGAACGCGAATCGATGGAGTTCGATGTGGTGATCGTTGGTGCAGGCCCCGCCGGCCTGTCCGCCGCCATTCGCCTGATGCAGCAGGCGCAGGATGCCGAGCGCGAGCTATCGGTCTGTGTAGTGGAAAAAGGCTCCGAAGTCGGTGCCCATATACTGTCGGGCGCCGTGATCGAGCCCCGCGCCCTGGCGGAACTCTTTCCCGACTGGCAGGAGCGCGGCGCACCGCTGACCACGGCCGTGACCGAAGACCAGATTTACCTGCTGAGCGATGCGACGTCTGCTCGGCGCATTCCCAACGCGCTGGTGCCCAAGACCATGCACAACCATGGCAACTACGTCGCCAGTCTTGGCAACCTGTGCCGCTGGCTGGCCGAGCAGGCCGAGGCCCTGGGGGTGGAAATCTTCCCGGGCTTTGCTGCCAGCGAAGTGCTCTATCACGCAGACGGCGGGGTCAAGGGCATCGCCACCGGCGACATGGGCGTCGGCCAGGATGGCCAGCCCAAGGACAGTTACATGCCCGGCATGGAGCTGCACGCCAAGGTGACCCTGTTTACCGAAGGCTGCCGCGGGCACCTGGGCAAGCAGCTGATTGAGAAATTTGCGCTGGACCAGGACGCCGACCCGCAGCATTACGGTATCGGCATCAAGGAGTTGTGGGACATCGATCCTGCCAAGCACCAGCCCGGCCTGGTGCTGCACGGTTCCGGCTGGCCCCTGGTCGGCAAGGGACAGGAGGGCACGAGCGGTGGCTTCTTTCTTTACCACGCCGACAACAACCAGGTGGTGGTGGGGCTGATCGTCGATCTGAACTACAGCAACCCCTGGCTGAGCCCGTTCGATGAATTCCAGCGCATGAAGCACCATCCGCTGTTTGCCCAGTACCTCGAAGGCGGCAAGCGGGTGTCCTACGGTGCAAGGGCGATCACCAAGGGCGGCTTTAATTCCCTGCCCAAGATGACCATGCCAGGTGCACTGCTGCTGGGTTGCGACGCCGGTACCCTGAACTTCTCCAAGATCAAGGGCACCCACACAGCGATGAAGTCCGGCCTGGTGGCTGCCGAGAGCGTGTTCAAAGCCCTGGGTGAAAGTGACAGCGCCGGCCAGGAGATCAGCGCCTTCACCGAGGCCTTCAGGGCCTCCTGGCTGTACGATGAACTCTATCGCAGCCGCAACTTTGGCCCGGCGCTGCACAAGTTCGGCACCCTGCTGGGGGGCGCCTTCAACTTCGTCGACCAAAACCTCTGCGGTGGCAAGCTGCCGCTCACGCTGCACGATACCCGGGCGGATTATGCCCAGCTGACTCCGGCAGCCCAGAGCCAGAAGATCGACTATCCAAAACCCGATGGCAAGCTAAGCTTCGACAAGCTGTCGTCGGTGTTCCTCTCCAACACCAACCACGAAGAAGACCAGCCGAGCCATCTGCAGCTGAGGGATGCCAGCATCCCCATCGGCACCAACCTGCCCACCTGGGCGGAACCGGCGCAGCGCTTTTGCCCGGCGGGTGTCTACGAGGTGGTGGAAGAGGCGAGCGGCCCGCGTTTCCAGATCAACGCCCAGAACTGCGTGCACTGCAAAACCTGCGACATCAAGGACCCGTCCCAGAACATTACCTGGGTGACGCCCGAAGGCGGTGGCGGCCCCACCTATCCCAATATGTGATACCCGAAGTCGTTTTTTCACTTCAAAGCCTCGCTCCCGCGGGGCTTTCATTTAGGTGCCAGGGTCTCGTCAAGTGCCGGCAGTCAGGCGCTGCCCTGTTCATCAGGCTTGAAATAGCGTGCCCAGGGATGCAACGTCGAACTTGACGGGGCTGTCTGACAAGCCATTGGCTTGTCATTGCCAAGTCCTGCAGAATTCCGATTGAAAGCCGGCTAACTCCCAAGGGGCACAATGAACTTCAAACGACTGGAAACCTTTGTCTGGGTGGCGACACTGGGCAGCTTCAGGAAGGCGGCGGAGCGCCAGTGCACCACGCAACCGGCGATTTCGTCGCGCATCGCTGCGCTGGAGGAAGAGCTCGGTGCCAAGCTGTTTGTACGCGAGGTCGGGCCTGGCCCCGTCGCGCTCACGGCCAAGGGCAAGGAGCTGCTGCCCTATGCCGAGAAGATCATTTTCATGTCCGAGGAGCTGCGCAAGCGGGCCAACCTGTCGCTGTCCCTGGGCGGATTGCTGCGCCTGGGCGTGTCGGAAACCATCGTGCATACCTGGCTGCCCGACTTTCTGCGCCGCCTGCACAGCGAGATGCCCAACCTGGACGTCGAACTGACGGTGGATGTGACCAGCAACCTGCGCACCGGCCTGCTGGAGCGCGCGCTGGACCTGGCGTTTTTGATGGGGCCGGTGTCGGACCCCGCTATCGTTGATCTGGAACTCTGTACCTTTGGGCTGGTGTGGGTCGCAAGCCCGGCGCTGGATTTACCGCAGCGGCGGGTGAGTCTGGCCGAGCTGACGCGCTGGCCGATCATTACCTACGCCCGCAGTACCAAGCCCTATGCCGAAATCAGTCAGCAGTTCCGCGCGCAGGATGGCCCGCCGGTGCGGTTTTTTTCGTCCAGCTCCCTGGCCGCCTGCCACCGCCTGACACTGGACGGCGTCGGTGTATCGACCCTGCCACAGGTGATGATCGCGGCGGAACTGGCGGATGGCAGGCTGAAACGGGTGGAGGCCGACTGGACACCCAGTGCCCTGGCCTTCACTGCATCCTACCCGACAGTCCCCTGCAATCCCCTGGCGGAACTGGCAGCGCAACTGGCCGTGGCGGTGGCCGGGGAGGCCGCAACGGCCTAGTTGATCATTTTTTTTTATTAAAATAACAATAAAATGATAATTAGAAATATTTTCAGGCTGGAGTAATCTGTCTTTAACGAGACAATAACAAGATCAGCAGAGGTTTCTGCCATGTCCGGCCTGCAACGCGACCCTTCCGATTACAAAACGCACCTGCTGAAAGCGTCCGGCGCACTGCGCCAGGCGATCCGCACCGCAGAGCATAGCGGCATGACCAGCGGCCTGGCGCCGGGGCTGGTGCAGGGCAATGTGGTGATACTGCCCGCCGACTGGGCCGGCGACTTTCTCACCTATTGCCAGAACAACCCGGTGTCCTGCCCGCTGATTGCGGTCTCAGACGTCGGTAACCCGGCGCTGTCGGGCCTGGGGCGGGATATCGATATCCGCCACGACCTTCCCGAATATAATGTTTTTCGCCACGGCGAACTGGTTGAAACCACCACCGATATCGGGGCCCTCTGGCAGGACGACATGGTGGCTTTCGTGCTGGGCTGCTCGTTTTCGTTCGAAGATGCGCTGCAACAGGCCGGCCTGTCGGTACGCAATATCGACATGGGCGTGAACGTCTCGATGTACCGCAGCAATATCCCCACAGTGCCCGGCGGGCGCTTTCACGGCGACATGGTCGTCTCGATGCGACCCTTCCGGGCTGCCGATGCCATTCGCGCGGTCCAGGTCACCACCCGCCTGCCCAAGGCCCACGGTGCCCCGGTGCACCTGGGCGACCCTTCCCTGATTGGCATTGCCGACCTGGCGACGCCTGACTTTGGTGATGCCATCGAGCTGCGTGACGGTGAATTGCCGGTCTTCTGGGCCTGCGGTGTCACGCCCCAGGTGGCGGTACGCAACGCCAAGCCACCGATCTGTATTACCCATGTGCCCGGCAAGATGCTGATCACCGATCTGCTTAATGCAGAACTTTCGATTCTCTGAGGCCTGCACGGTGCAGAGTCCTCTTTCCCGGTAACCCGGTGCGCTTTGGTGCCGGCAGCTATTCTTGATAGCAGGAATATTGCTGCCCTGGAGGGGTTATCGCCATCCGGCTCAGGATGAGATCCGGTACTTTTTAATAACAATGAAAACTGGAGCATCAAGATGAAAAAATTCGCTGGCGCCATGCTGCTGTTGGGGTCTCTCTCCGCCACCACGGTACAGGCCGACAAGTGGCATATGCCGACACCCTACGCCGATGCCAACCTGCCGACGCAGATCGCGCGGGAATTCGCCGAGGAAATCAAAACCAATACCGCCGGCGAGCTCGATATTACCGTGCATTCGGGGGCCTCGCTGGTGAAGCATCCGGAAATTCCACGGGCGGTGAAAACCGGCCAGGTGCAGCTGGGCGAGGTCTTTATCGGCATCATGGGCAACAACCACCCGGTGTTCAAACACGACAATATTCCCTTTCTGGCCACCACCTTTGACGATGCGGAAAAGCTTTGGAAGGCCGCCCGGCCCGAGATCGAAAAGCAGCTGGACAAGGACGGCATGACCCTGCTCTATACCGTTGCCTGGCCGGCCCAGAGCCTGTATACCAAGGCGCCGGTAAACCGGCTGGAAGACCTCGGCGGCCTGAAAATGCGCGCCTATAGCCCATCGACCTCGCGCCTGGCAGACCTTATGCACACCACGCCCACCACCGTGCAGGTGCCGGAAATTCCCCAGGCCTTCAGCACCGGTATCATTGATGCCATGATCACCTCGCCCTCCACCGGCGTGAATGGCCAGGCCTGGGATTACCTGGAGCACTTCACCGATGTGCGTGCCTGGATTCCGAAAAACGTGGTGGTGGTCAACAAGCGTGCCTTCCGGCGGCTGGATGACAAAACGCGTCAGGTGATTCTCGATGCGGCGGCACGGGCCGAAAGCGAAGGCTGGAAGCGCGTGCGCGTGACGGCAGCCGAGGACACCAGAACCCTGGCCGAGAATGGCATCCAGGTGGCGGAGCCGTCCGCCGAGCTGATGGTGCAGCTGCAGGAAATCGGTGATGTCATGATCGGCGAATGGACCGCCGAAGCACCGGCCGAGGTCGAGGCGATTCTTACTCGCTATCGCCAGTAATCTTTCCGCCACGGGCCCCGTGCTTAGCGGGGCCTGTTCTGCGAGGCGCTTGTCATGCATTCACTGCGAGAAAAACTCTATCTGACATCGGGCTACCTGGCGGGCTTTTGCCTGGTCGCCATCATGCTCATTATCCTGGCCCAGATCGTCGGCCGGCTGCTGGGCTTTATCGTGCCCTCGGCGGAGGACTTTTCCGGTTACGCCCTGGCCGCGGCCACTTTTTTCGGCCTGGCCTACACCTTCCACGAAGGCGGGCATATCCGCGTCACCCTGGTGATACAGCGCTGCTCGCCCCGTGCGCGCTATCTGCAGGAACTGCTGGTGCTGCTGTTCGCCTTGCTGCTGGTGGGCTACATGACCTGGTACTGCATCTACATGGTGTGGGAGTCCTATGTGTTCGAGGAGGTCTCCTATGGTTACATTCCGGTGCCATTATGGATTCCGCAGGTGCCGCTGGCGCTGGGAATGCTGGCGCTTAACCTGGCAATTCTGGACAGCCTTGTCTGTGTCGTGAAAGGGCGGGTGCCGGCCTACCAGACCCATGAGAATGAACTCAGCCTGGAGGAAATCTGATGGATATGACGCTGCTATCGATCGTACTGGCCGTCAGCATGCTGGTGATGCTCGCCATGGGCGTCTGGGTTGCCCTGGCGCTCAGCGGTGTCGCGGTGCTGGGGCTGATGGTTTCTGGCAATGATCAGATCGGCCTGCTGTTCGCCACTTCCAGCTGGGGGGCCAGCACGTCCTGGTCCCTGACGGCGCTGCCGCTGTTTATCTGGATGGGGGAAGTGCTGTTTCGTACCCGCCTGTCCGAAGACCTGTTCAAGGGGCTGTCGCCCTGGCTCGGCGGCCTGCCGGGCAAATTGTTGCACGTGAATGTACTCAGCTGCGGCATCTTTGCCGCCGTCTCGGGCTCGTCCGCCGCCACGGCCGCCACCATTGGTCGCATGACCCTGCCGGAGCTCAAGGCCCAGGGCTACAGCGAGCGCATGGCCGTGGGAACCCTGGCCGGTTCCGGCACCCTGGGTTTGCTGATTCCGCCCTCCATAATCCTGATTGTTTACGGCGTGGCCGCAGAAGTGTCCATTGGACGGCTGTTTATCGCCGGCGCCCTGCCGGGCCTGCTGCTGATGGTGCTCTTCATGGGCTACACCATGGTGTGGGCATTGCTGCACAAGGATGAGTTGCCGAGCAATATCTCTGACCGCGTACCCTTTATCGACAAGTTGAAAGCGCTGAAACAGTTGCTGCCGATTGTCGGCCTGATCGGCTTCGTGCTGGGCTCCATTTATGGCGGCCTGACGACCCCCACGGAAGCGGCAGCGCTGGGCGTGTTCGGTTCCCTGTTTCTGGCCGGGGTGACCGGCAGCCTGGACCGGGAAAGCTTTCTCAGCAGCCTGCTGGGGGCGGTGAAGAGCTCCTGCATGATTGGACTGATCCTGGTCGGTGCACACTTTCTCACCCTGGCGATGGGCTTTCTGGGCATACCCAGTGCGCTGGCCCAGTGGATCGGTGACATGGCGCTGTCGCCAGTGGTGCTGCTGGTATCGCTGACGGTGCTGTTCGTGGTGCTGGGCTGCTTCCTGGATGGCATCTCGGTGGTGGTACTGACCGTGGCGGTGGTACTGCCCATGGTGCAACAGGCCAATATCGACCTGCTCTGGTTCGGTATCTATATCGTGCTGGTGGTGGAAATGTCCCAGATCACCCCGCCGGTGGGTTTTAACCTCTTCGTGATTCAGTCACTGACGGGCAAGGACATCCTCTACGTGGCCCGGGCGGCATTGCCGTTCTTCCTGCTGATCCTGTTTGCCATCGTGCTGATCAGCTGGTTTCCCGAGATCGTGACCTACCTGCCGACGACCATGTCGCAGCGCTAGGGCGGCTGAGCCGCAACGACAGCGCTGGCCTGGCCTGCGCTGTCACGATTCTTCTTCGCGTTTTTTATCGAGCCCTGGCCCGGCATGCGCTGCCGGGCAACGGCAGGGCTGTGCCTGGAGAAACTCAATGAAACTCAATTGTGACATGGGTGAAAGTTTTGGCAGCTGGGTGAAAGGCAATGATGCCCAGGTCATGCCCTTTGTCGACATGGCCAATATTGCCTGCGGTTTCCACGCAGCGGATCCGCTGACCATGGATAAAACCGTCAAGCTGGCGCAGGCCAGTGGCGTCAGCATCGGCGCCCATCCGGGCTACCCGGACCTGCTGGGCTTTGGCCGGCGCGACCTGCAGTGCTCGGCGGACGAGCTGCGCAGCCTGCTGGTGTACCAGATAGCGGCGCTGGACGGAATCTGTCGCATCAACGGTACCGCCATCGACTACGTGAAACCCCACGGCGCGCTCTACAACCGCATGGCGGTGGACGATGCGACCCTGGATGTCGTGATGCAGGCGGTCGTGGATTATGCCCCCCGCTGTCCGCTGGTGGTGATGGCGACGCCGGATGCCGAGCGCCTGCGCGAACGCGCCGCAGCACGGGGGCTGACCCTCTGGTTCGAGGCCTTTTCCGACCGTGCCTACGATGACCAGGGACGTCTTGCATCCCGGTCGCTGCCAGGTGCCGTGCATGCAGACTGCGAGGCGATCGAGCGCCAGGTGCTGCAGATGATCAACGAAGGCACAGTGACCTCTCTCAATGGTGTGCGCGTGCCAATCCAGGCCGACACCCTCTGCATTCACGGGGATAACCCGCTGGCATTGCAGGTGGTGCAGCGCCTGCGTGGCTGGGTGCAACGCTGATGCAGCTGCAGAACGCTAACGAAAACACCCTGCTGATCCGCTGTGGTGGGGAGGTCGGTGATGCTGGACGTGCGCAGCAGTGGGGCAGCGACCGTATTTCCTGGGATTTAGCCATGAAACTTGAAAGCGTTAATGAAAATACCCTGCTGCTGAACCTGGGTAACGAGATTGGCGACGCAGTGGCCGGGCGCGTGCGGCAGGTGCTGGATGTCATTCGCCGTGAACTGGCCGATGTGGTGATCGATCTGGTGCCGTCCTATACCTCGATCCTGCTGAGTTTCGATCTGCGCCGGATCGACCGCCTGGGCATGCAATCCAGGCTGGGAATATTGCTGCAGCAACTGGAGCGCGCCGAGGATACGCCGCCGGTGGCACGGGAGGTCGTGCTGCCGGTGTACTACGGCCCGGAGGTGGCCCTGGATATGGCGGAGATCTGCCAGCACCTGGGGTTGTCCGCCGACGAGGTTGTCGACCTGCACAGCCGTCTGAGCTACCGCGTCTACGCCATTGGCTTCAGCCCGGGTTTTGCCTTTCTGGGCAACACCGATCCGCGCCTGTGCATGCCGCGCAAGGCCACGCCACGGCTGAAAGTACCCAGTGGCAGCCTCGGTATTGCCGACAACCAGACCGCGATCTACCCGAGTGTCACGCCGGGTGGCTGGCAGCTTATCGGTCGCACCCCACGACCGATGATCGACTGGAACAGCGCCTCGCTGGCGCTGGTGGAAGTGGGTGACCGGGTGCGCTTCGAACCGGTATCCCGGGAGGATTATCTCAAGCTGGGAGGGCGCTTCGATGAGCTTTGAAGTCATAAATCCAGGCATTCTCACCCTGCTGCAGGACGCGGGCCGCTACGGCTATCAGCACCTGGGGGTTACCACCGGAGGCCCGATGGATGAGCATGCCTTTGCCTGGGCCAACCATCTGCTGGGTAACGCTGCGGGGTCTGCCCAGCTTGAAATCACCTATGGGCTGCTGCAGCTGCGCTGCCTGGCGGATACCTGTATTGCCCTCACCGGAGCGGACCTGGGGGCGCGCATCAATGGCGAGCCGCTGGCACCCTGGTCCACGAGGCGCGTGCGCAAGGGTGACGAGATCGCTTTTGCAACGCCGCTGTCGGGGCTGCGTGCCTACCTGGCGGTGCTGGGGGGCTTCCAGGCCGAGGTGCGCCTGGGCAGCTGCGCGACCGTCTGTCGCGAGGGGCTGGGCGGGGGAGACGGCGCCGGTGGCAAGCTCCGGGCCGGGGATATCCTGCGTTTCGAACCCAGCCGTGCGCTGATTGAGGCCCGTGTGCCCGCCTGGGCCATTCCGGACTACGACAGGCCGCTGGCACTGGGCGTGATGGCGGGCTATCAGCACGATGAGTTCGATATCGTGCAGCGCACGAAGTTCTATTCAGCCAGCTACAAGGTGAGCCAGAACATCGATCGCATGGGTTATCGTCTCAGTGGTGATGCGATTGCGCCAGCCCGTAACGGCATTATCTCCGAGGGCATCGCCTTTGGTGCCATACAGATTCCCAGCGACGGTCAGCCCATTGTGCTGCTCAGGGATCGCCAGACCATCGGCGGCTATCCCAAGATCGGCTGTATCAGCGCCCTGGGCGCGGCCCAGCTGGCCCAGCGCGGACCTGGATCGCAAGTGCATTTCCACCCCATGGACGTGTGCGAGGCGGAAGCCCAGCGCATGATTTTCAATCACCGCCTTTGTCTTTGACCGTTCCTACCGCCTTTAACACCTGACCATTATCGGGGCAGTGCATGAATCAAACTACGGATGCCAGTACCTCTGTGATGCCCGCTGCGGCGTCATCCATTATCGAAGCCGGGTTTAGCGACGCGGTGCCCGCTGAACAGGGTCTCAGCCTGCGGGTTACAGGGGCGGGGGCGCCCATGACCCTGTCCACGCTGCTGCCGATGATCGAGAACCTGGGCGTTGATGTGCTCAGTTCGGCCAGCAGCACCGAGGCTGAACGCTGGAGCCTGGAATTGCGCCTGCAAACCCGGTCGACCCAGCTGGCCCGCTGCACGGCGATGCAGCAGCAGTTTTGCAACACCCTGCTCGCGGTGGCCCGGGGCGACGCGGATAACGACGGCTTTAACAACCTGATTACGCTCTGTGGTCTGGACCTGCGCGGCTGCATCCTGCTGCGTGCTCTGGCGCGCTATCTGTTGCAGATCAAGCTGCCCTTCAGCCAGTCCTACATGCAGCACGCTCTGTGCCGCTACCCGCACCTCACCACGGCCATGGTGGCATTCTTCAGGCTCAAGTTCGATCCGCTGCAGCCGGTATCATCAGCTGACCTTGCACGGGCGCAGCAGGATGTACTGGCGCAGATCGAGGCGGTGGAGTCCGTGGACGATGACCGCATTTTCACGGCTTTTTTCGATGTGATCTGTGCCACGGTTCGAACCAGCTTCTTTCACCCCGCCGTGTGGGAAGAGCCTTCGCGCTGCCTGGCGTTCAAGCTGTTGCCTTCGCGTATTCGCAAAATGCCCAAACCGGTGCCGGCGTTCGAGATTTTCGTGTTCGGCCCCGAGGTGGAGGGGGTGCACCTGCGCGGTGGCAAGGTGTCCCGTGGCGGCCTGCGCTGGTCTGAACGCATGGAAGACTATCGCACCGAAGTGCTGGGGCTGGTCAAGGCGCAGATGGTCAAGAACGCGGTCATCGTGCCGACCGGTGCCAAGGGCGGTTTTATCTGCAAGTCGCTGCATCCTGGGCTGGAACCGTCGCAGCGGACCCAGCGGGTGCGCAGCGCCTATAGCGCCTTTATCCGCGCTCTGCTGGACCTGACCGACAACCGTATCGATGGCGAGGTATGCCCCCCCGGGCAGTTGGTGCGGTACGACGATGATGATGCCTATCTGGTGGTGGCGGCGGACAAGGGGACGGCGAGCTTCTCCGACCTGGCCAACGGCATTGCCGCCGAGTACGGTTTCTGGCTGGGGGATGCGTTCGCCTCCGGTGGCTCCCAGGGCTACGATCACAAGAAGATGGGCATTACTGCGCGCGGCGCCTGGGAATCCACAAGGCGGCTGTTCCGTGAGCTGGGGCGGGACACCCGGCGCGAGGCGTTCAGCGTGGCGGGTATTGGCGACATGTCCGGCGATGTGTTTGGCAACGGCATGCTGCTGTCCCGCCAGATTCATCTGCTGGCGGCCTTTAATCACCGGCATATCTTTATCGATCCGGTGCCGGATCCGGCGCTGTCTTTTACCGAGCGTGAGCGTTTGTTCCGGCTCGAAGGCTCGTCCTGGAGTGACTACGATCCGGCCCTGATATCCCCGGGCGGCGGTGTCTTTTCCCGCCAGAGCAAGGCGATTGCCCTGACCCCTGCCATCAGGCAGGCACTGGGCATCAGCGATGAGCTGCAGTTCATGAGCCCCGACGCGCTGATCGCAGCGATACTGCGCGCCCCGGTGGACCTGCTGTGGAACGGGGGTGTCGGCACCTACGTGCGCGCCAGCGACGAGACCGATCTGGATGTGGGGGATCGCATCAATGACAGCCTGCGCATCGAGGCCTCCGAGCTGCGGGCCCGGGTGGTGGTGGAGGGGGGAAACCTGGGGCTGACCCAGCGCGCGCGCATCGAGTTTGCCCGCCGTGGCGGCCTGATCAATACCGATGCCATCGACAACTCGGCCGGGGTCGACTGTTCCGATCACGAGGTCAATATCAAGATCCTGCTCGACCAGCGGGTACGCGCAGGACAAATGGAGCCGCAGGCCCGTGACCGGCTGCTCGAAGCCATGACCGACGAGGTGGCGGCGCTGGTGCTGCGCAACAACTATGCCCAGAGCAAGATGCTGAGCCAGTCAAGCCAGACGGCACCGGCCTTTGTCGCCAGGCACGCCCAGCTGATTGCGTTGCTGGAGCGGGAAGGGCGGCTGGACCGCCAGCTCGAATGCCTGCCGGATGACACCGAGATCGCCGCGCGCATCGCCCGCCAGGAAGGCCTGACCCGGCCGGAAATCGCCGTGCTGCTGGCCTACAGCAAGAGCCGGCTGTACGACACCCTGATCGACACTGACCTGATCACCGACCCGGTTATCGCCGAGTCTTTACTGCAGTACTTCCCGGCCCTGCTGCGGGACAACTACCGCGAGGACATTGAAAGTCACCCGCTGCGCAAGGAAATCCTCGCGGCCCAGCTGACCAACCAGGTGATCAACCGCATGGGGTCAAGCTTCTGCCTGCTGCTGCTCGAAGAGGTGAATACCGACTGCGCCCGCTGGCTACGTTCCTACACGGTGGCACGTGACGCCCTGGGCATTGCCGATCTTGCCCACGACATCGACGCGCTGGATGCCGGCAGCAGCAACCGGCAGCAAATGGAGTTGCAGCTGCGCATGCACCATCCGGTGGAAAAGGCGACCCGCTGGCTGCTGAAAAATGCCGACTGGTCTCTGGATACCGCGGCCATGGCGGCGCGCTTTCGGCATGCCATCGACAGCACCCGGCCCTTTGTTGATGCCGGGGTGGTCATGCCGCAGGATGTCTTTGTGGCGCTGGAAACCCGGGTGGGGCAGCTTGAACAGCTGTATGCCGGCTTCGATATTGGCGCCATTGCCGAGCAGGCCGCCTGCGACGTACCCGTGGCGGTGGCGGCCTGGTATTGCGTCAACGAGCAGCTGGAACTGAACTGGGTGCGGGGGGCGCTGGATGCATTGCCCGGGTTCGATCGCTGGCAGCGCCGCAGTCGGGAGGCGCTGGCCGAACGGCTGGATACCTCGCTGCGCCAAAGGGTACTGGCACTGGTACAGGCGAATCCCGATTGCGCCAGCCTTGCTGATTTTCGTGCGCGAACCGCTAGCTGCGACAGCTTAGACGGGCTGCGCGATGGCATCGCCGAAATTCGTTCACAGCCTGGGCAGCATCTGGCGATGATGCTGTGCCTGGTGAATCAGCTGGCCGCCTGAACACGGTGGTGGCTGCGGCTTGAGCCTCGCTAGCGCGATCATGTCGCTATGCTGCCCTGGCCGTGCGCTCACGGTGATCGAGGATGACCCGGTGTACAAAAGACAGCTTGTCGATGGCTTCGGGTGCCAGGATGAAGGGATAGAGGTCGGGCTGGCCCATGCTCTGGTTCAGGCTGTTGAGGGCATAGGTCACCGGCAGCCACTGTTCGATCAGCGGCTCAAAGTGCTGGCTGCGATAGGGGTCAAAGGGCACGCCGGTGCTCAGCTCCTCTGCTTTCTCCACCCGCGGTTTGACCCGCAGCCCAAAGGCGCGGGCGGTTTCCAGGGTATCGACAATGTGCAGGTAGTGGGCCCAGGTTTCGGCCCAGTCTTCCCAGGGGTGGCTGCTGGCATAGGTACTGACGAAGTGGTTCTGCCAGTCCGCCGGAGCCCCCGATTCGTAATGGGCCTGTAGCGATTTCGAATAGTCCTGGCTTTCGTCGCCAAACAGGGCGCGAAAGGGTTCCAGCCAGTCGCTGCCCAGTACCAGCCGGTCCCAGTAGTAATGCCCCGATTCATGTCGAAAGTGCCCAAGCAGGGTGCGGTAGGGCTCGGCCATCTGCTGGCGCATATCCTCGCGCACGGCATCATCCGCTTCGGCGATATTGAGCGTAATCAGGCCGGCGGCATGGCCGGTCAGTACCCGTTCGCTGTCTTCCTGGAACGCCTTGGCAGGGGCGTCCGACAGAAACGCAAAGGCGAGGCCTTGGGCATCGGGCTCGGGTTTGGGCTCAAGCGGCAGGTTGAGGCGCATCAGGCTGAACACCAGGCGGCGTTTTTCCGCCTCCAGCCGGTGCCAGAGCGTCTTGTTGCCCTCCACGCCAAGATCCGGAATGGTCTGGGTCAGACGGCAGGCCACGCAGTACTTGTGGGGGTCTGCTTCGGCAATCATCCAGTTGCAGAGGTTGTGCTCGCTGTAGTTGGCGCATTTTCGATAGCGGGGACTGTCGGCGTCGGCGCCCGCACTTATCCAGCACTCGCCGCTGCTGTCCAGCGCAGACAGCTGCATCCTGTCGGGCAGGAAACCGAGCTCGTGCTGGCAGCGAATGCAGCTGAAATTGTCGAAGTAGAGGGTCTGGCCACAGTGTTCGCAGGTGAATAGTTTCATGGCGGGCTCCGAATTTGCTGACAGTGTAGTCCTGCGGCGGCATTTGCCATAGCTTTCACCGTGCCGGCAAGAGGAAATGCCGGCGAAGTCGTGTATTATTTCCCGTCGGGTTCGGCACCAGGCACGGGTCGGCGCTTTGTGATCGCTGCGCCGACAGCCTGGGTCGAATCGGCTGAACAGGTTTAACAGAATCAACGGGTGGGTTCGATATGCTGCTGATGATCGACAACTACGACAGTTTTACCTACAACGTCGTGCAGTATCTGGGTGAGCTGGGCGCCGATGTTCGGGTGTTTCGCAATGACGAAATCACCCTGGAACAGATTGAAGCCCTGAACCCCGAGCAGCTGGTGGTATCGCCGGGTCCCTGTACGCCCAACGAGGCCGGGGTTTCGGTGGCGGCGATCGAGCACTTTGCCGGCAAATTGCCCGTTTTCGGGATCTGCCTGGGCCATCAGAGCATCGGCCAGGCCTTTGGCGGGCGCATTGTACGTGCCAAGCAGGTCATGCATGGCAAAACCTCCATGGTGTATCACAACGACAGCGGTGTGTTCGAAGGCCTTGCCAACCCGGTGGAAGTGACCCGTTACCACTCGCTGGTGATCGAGCAGGCCACTTTGCCTGATTGCCTGGAAGTGACCGCCTGGACCCAGAATGCGGATGGCAGCATCGATGAAATCATGGGTGTGCGGCATCGCAGCCTGGATATCGAAGGCGTTCAGTTCCACCCCGAATCCATTTTGACGCAGCAGGGCCATGAACTGCTGGCCAACTTTCTCAAGCGTCGCCGTCCACAGGCCGCCTAAGGAGAAGTCATGAACATTCAACAAGCCATCGCCAAGGTGGTTGACCATCTGGACCTGTCGCGCGGCGAAATGACCGAAGTCATGCAGCAGGTGATGACCGGGCAGTGCACCGAAGCCCAGATCGCCGGCTTTCTGGTGGCGCTGCGCATGAAAAGTGAATCCATCGATGAAATTACCGGTGCCGCCCAGGTCATGCGTGATCTGTCGACGCCGGTGCATATCAATGCAGGTCCCCTGGTGGATATCGTCGGCACGGGGGGCGATGGTGCCAACCTGTTCAATATTTCCAGCGCCAGCGCCTTTGTGACCGCAGCCGCCGGCGCCTTTGTCGCCAAGCACGGCAACCGCGCGGTGTCCTCGTCCAGTGGCAGCGCCGACCTGCTGGAGGCCTGCGGCGTTGATCTGACCCTGAGTGCCGCCGGCGTGGCGCGTTGCGTGGAGCAGGTCGGGGTCGGCTTCATGTTCGCCCCGAGCCATCACGGTGCCATGAAGCACGCCATCGGCCCGCGGCGCCAGCTGGGCATCCGCACCCTGTTCAATATCCTCGGGCCCATGACCAACCCGGCCGGCGTCAAGCGCCTGCTGATCGGTGTATTCAGCGACTCCCTGTGTCGTCCCATGGCCGAGGTCATGCGCGAGCTCGGCGGCGAGCACGTGATGGTGGTGCATGCCCACGATGGTCTGGATGAAATCAGCCTGGCGACCCACACCCATGTGGCGGAGCTGAAAGACGGCGTGGTCACGGAATACAGCCTGAGTCCGGAAGATGTCGGTATCGAAAGCCAGAGCCTGATCGGGCTGGAGGTCAGCAGCTCGGCGGACTCCCTGCGCCTGATCATGGAGGCTTTCAAAAACGCTAATAACACCGCGGCACGCAAGGCCTGCAACATTATCGCGCTCAATGCCGGCGCCGCTATCTACCTGTCGGGTGTGGCGGCGACCCTGGCAGAGGGCGTGGTTTTGGCGCGCCAGCAGCTGGAAAACGGCGCGGCGCTGGAAAAAATGGAACAGTTGGCGGCCTTTAGTCAGCGGCTGGCGCAGGAGCAGGCATGAGCAACGATACTCCCACGGTTCTGAAGAAAATTCTGGCGCGCAAGGCCGAAGAAGTCAGTGAGCGCTCGGCCCGGGTGTCGATCAGCGATCTCAAACAACGCATCGCCGATCAGCAGGGCTCAGACACGGACCCCCGTGGTTTTGTCGATAGCATGGCGCGCAGCATTGCCGCCGGGCGCTCGGGGGTGATTGCCGAGGTGAAGAAGGCCAGTCCGTCCAAGGGGCTGCTGCGAGATCCCTTTGTACCCGCCGATATTGCCCGCTCCTATGAGCGTGGTGGCGCCAGCTGCCTGTCGGTACTCACTGACCGGGATTACTTCCAGGGCTGCGAGGCCTATCTGCAGCAGGCGCGTGCCGCCTGCAGTCTGCCGGTGATCCGCAAGGACTTTATTGTCGACCCCTACCAGGTGTATGAAGCCCGCGCCATCGGCGCGGACTGCATCCTGCTGATCGTGGCGGCACTGCAGGATCGACAGATGGCGGACCTCAATGCGCTGGCGCTGGAGCTGGGCATGGATGTGCTGGTTGAGGTGCATGACGGGGCGGAGCTGGAACGCTCCCTGGGGCTTGGTAACCGCCTGGTGGGTATCAATAACCGCAACCTTCACACCTTTGAAGTCTCGCTGAACAACACCCTAGAACTGCTGGATCAGGTGCCGGATGACCGTATCGTCGTCACCGAAAGCGCCATTGCGGGCCCGGCGGATGTGGCCCTGATGCGCCAGCACGGTGTGCATGGCTTCCTGGTGGGTGAAACCTTTATGCGTGCCGAAGACCCGGGTCTGAAGCTGGCTGAACTGTTTGATTGATAAGGAACTGCAACGATGACCATGAGTGCCAAGGTTCAGTGGGCCGGAGATGACCGCTTCAGGGCGACCACCGCTTCGGGTTTTGACGTGATGATCGATCGTGACCTCAAGGAAGGTCCGCGGCCGATGGAACTGCTGCTGGCCAGCCTGGGTAGCTGCAGCAGCGTCGATGTCGTGGCTATCCTGCGCAAGAGCCGCCAGGATATCAGCGAATGCGTGGTGGAAATCGAGGCGCAGCGTGCCGATGCCGTGCCTGCCGTGTTTACGGCCATTCACCTCAAGTTCGTGGTAACCGGCCGCAAGCTCAAGGAAGCCCACGTCAAGCGTGCGGTTCAGCTGTCGGCGGAGCAGTACTGCTCGGTGTCGCTGATGCTGGAAAAAGGTGGCGTCAAGATGAGCCACAGCTACGAAATCATCGAACTCGACGCTTAAGGCAGCAGGGGCAAGGTTTAAAGCCGTAAGCCGTAAGCTTACGGCCTAAAGCTTACAGCTGTATTGCGTCTGCTGTGGGATGGGCGTATAGTTTCGCGTCCATTTGTACTTCATTAACCTCCTTGCTTTCGCGTGCAGCTACAGGTTTTCCTGCCAGCGCCCGTCGAAGGCTGTAAAACCGAAAGGAGTTCCAATGCGTCACTATGAAATCGTATTTCTGGTTCACCCGAACCAGAGCGAGCAGGTTCCTGCGATGGTTGAGCGTTACACCGGCGTTATCGAAGGTGCTGACGGCAAGATCCACCGCATGGAAGATTGGGGCCGTCGTCAGCTGGCTTACCCGATCAACAATGCTCACAAAGCCCACTACATTCTGATGAACGTAGAATGCAGCCAGGAAGTTCTGGACGAGCTGGAAAACATGTTCCGTTACAACGACGCCGTTCTGCGTAACATGTTCATCCGCCGTAAAGAAGCGATCACTGAAGTTTCTCCGATCAAAGCCGCCGAGTCCCGCGAAGAGCGCAAGCCGCGTCGTGAAGATTCCCGGCCGGAAAGGCAGGAAGAGAAACCGGCTGTAGCGACTGAAGAAGCTGCTGCCGAGTAACCCCACCTTTTATTTGATTGAGGAGAAATCCCATGGCTCGTTTTTTCCGTCGCCGCAAGTTCTGCCGTTTCACGGCAGAAGGTGTTAAAGAGATCGATTACAAAGATCTGGACGTCCTGAAAGGTTACATCACCGAAACAGGCAAGATCGTACCCAGCCGCATCACCGGCACCAAGGCGCGCTACCAGCGTCAGCTGGCGACTGCAATCAAGCGTGCGCGCTTTGTTGCTCTGCTGCCGTACACCGATAGCCACCTGTAAGCCGGGTTAATCGTCATGCGCAAGCTGGCTGAGCTGATAATGCGCGGCCGCTGGCAGGCGATACTGGTGGTGTTTATCGCCACCATGCTGCCGATGATGTACTGGATCAGTGCAGCGGCCGTCGGGCTGGTCACTCTTCGTCGAGGGCCGGCTGACGGTACCGGACTCCTGGCCTGGGGCTTGCTCCCGGCCGGAGCCTGGGGGCTGATCGGAGATCCGACTCCCGCCCTGGTTATCCTGGGTACTTTCGTACTTGCAGTGATACTCAGGCGGACCGTGTCCTGGGGCTACACCCTCGCGGTTTTGATACCCGTCGGTGTACTCGCCGGCATCGCTCTCGAGCAGATGCTGCACGAGGTCCTGGGGCAGCTGGTCGAAGTTGTGCAGGAACTGCTGGTGCAGTCGCAGGAGACTGTACCGGGCGCGGAGCTTGGCGCCGACTGGTGGTATCAGTTGTTCGCCGGTGGCCTGAGCGCCGCCCATGCCGCCATGATGCTGGCCAGCCTGGTGCTGGCGCGCTGGTGGCAGTCGGTTCTGTACAACCCCGGTGGATTCCGCGAGGAGTTTCACCGGTTGAGACTGAGCCCGACACTGTCACTGCTGATCATGGCGGTGCTGGCACTGGGGCCGCAGTTCGGTCTCGTAATGGTGCACTGGTTGCCATTACTGGTATTGCCGCTGGTGTTTGCCGGTCTGGCTCTGGTTCACGGCAGCGTGGCCAAACGGAAAGTGGGGGCGACCTGGCTGATCATGTTTTACATGGCAGTCGTGGTGCTGGGCCCTTACCTGATTACGATGCTGGTGTTGCTGGCTGTGATAGACAGCCTGGTCGATATCCGTCGACGCATACCGGCCAAGACTTAGTACTGCAATGACATTTGCAGAACAAAGAGGTTTACGAGATGGAAGTTATTCTGCTCGAAAAAGTAAGCAAGCTGGGTAACCTGGGTGACAAGGTTAACGTTAAAGCCGGTTTCGGCCGTAACTACCTGGTTCCTCAGGGCAAGGCTGTATCTGCTACTGAAAACAACGTTGCGAAGTTCGAAGAACGTCGTGCGGAACTGGAAGCTTCTGCTGCCGCCAAGCTGAGCGATGCTCAGGCGCGTGCTGCACAGCTGAACGAACTGGAACTGTCTGTTGTTGCCAAAGCTGGCGACGAAGGCAAGCTGTTCGGTTCCATCGGTACTCGCGATATCGCTGATGCGATTTCCGGTTCCGGTGTTGTTGTTCAGAAAAGTGAAGTTCGTCTGCCAGAAGGCGCTATCCGCACCACTGGCGAATTCGAAATCAACTTGCAGCTGCACGCTGAAGTGAATGCAACAATCAAGCTGAACGTTGTCGGCGAATAAACCCGCCTGACAATTTGTTTGCTGAAAAGGCACTGCGTAGAATACTGCGCGGTGCCTTTTGTGTTTCTGGGGTTGCTGTTGCAGACGCTTCCCTGCGGATATGCTGTTACAGGGCACCGATAGTTATTTCACTGTATTCGGCTTTTGGGTTAGACGATGGACTTTTCAGAACTGCGTGACGATGATCTGGCCAGTATCAAGCTGCCGCCGCACTCGCTGGAGGCGGAGCAGTCGGTACTCGGTGGCCTGATGCTGGACAACAGCAGTTGGGATACCGTATCCGAGGTGGTGACCGAGGATCTGTTCTACCGCCGCGATCATCGCATGATCTTCCGTACCATGGAAAAGCTGATCAACAACCATCAACCGGTGGATGTTGTGACGGTGTCCGAGGAGCTGGACAGCGCCGGCGACCTGGAAGCCTCCGGCGGGCTCGATTACCTGGTGACCCTGGCGCGCAACACGCCCAGTGCCTCGAATATCCGGGCGTATTCCGAGATCGTGCGAGACCGTGCGCTGTTGCGGCAGATGATCACGGTGTCGCAGGAAATTTCCGACAGTGCCTTCAACCCCGAGGGCATGGCGCCGGAGGATCTGCTCAACGATGCCGAGCGCAAGATCTTCCAGATTGCCGAGAGTCGGCCCAACCAGGGTGGCCCGGAGCCGGTCAACCCGTTGCTGAAAAAGGCCGTTGAGCGCATCGATACGCTGTTCAACAATGCCGAGGCGATGACCGGGGTATCCACCGGTTTCGATGATCTGGATGAGAGCACCACCGGTCTGCAGCCCTCCGACCTGATTATCGTGGCGGCGCGTCCGTCCATGGGCAAGACCACCTTCGCCATGAACCTGGTGGAAAACGCCCTGATGCTCAGCGGTCGTCCGGTGCTGGTGTTCAGCCTGGAAATGCCCGCCGACCAGCTGGTAACCCGTATGCTGTCGTCCCTGGGGCGCATCAACCAGACCAAGGTGCGTACCGGCCAGCTGGAAGAGGAAGACTGGCCGCGACTCACCACGGCGGTCAACATGCTGCGGGACAAACCACTCTATATTGACGATACGGCCGGTATTAGCCCCAACGAAATGCGTGCCCGGGCGCGGCGTATCAAGCGTGAACACGGTGACCTGGCCCTGATCATGATCGATTACCTGCAGCTGATGCAGATCAAGGGCACCAAGATGGAGAGCCGCACCCACGAGATTTCGGAAATCTCCCGCTCGCTGAAGGCGCTGGCCAAGGAGATGGAATGCCCGGTGGTGGCCCTGTCACAGCTCAATCGAAGCCTGGAGCAGCGCCCCAACAAGCGCCCGGTTAACTCGGACCTGCGTGAGTCCGGCGCCATCGAGCAGGACGCCGACGTCATCATGTTTATCTATCGTGATGAGGTTTATAACGAGGACAGCGAGCAGAAGGGAATAGCGGAAATCATTATCGGCAAGCAGCGTAACGGTCCTATCGGCACTGCGCGCCTGGCCTTTATCGGCAAGTACACCCGCTTTGAAAACCTGGCGCCGCATCACTATGAAGAGTACGGCGGCTTCGACGGCGGCTGACCCGCAGGGGCCGCGCCTCGCCCAGAGCGAGGCGCACGGTTATCAGGTGCTCTTCATCATGCGATCGCGGAATTTCTGCGGCACGGTCGTGACCTTGCGCTGCTCATAGTCAAAAAATACCATGCCGGTCTTGGCGTGGGCGACTTCTACCGCGGTCTGCTTGTTGCTTAGCAGGTAGTAGAAGTCACAGCCGTACTTGTTGAAATCGCTGATGCAGACATCGATTTGTAGCACGTCACCATGAAAACCCTCCGCCTTATAGATCACCGCCGAGTCGGTCATGATCATGCCGGCCCCCTCGACATTCAGTTCGCCATAATTGTATTGCGCCAGAAAGCGCACCCGGGCTTCGTGAATCAGCGAGACGATGGAGTCGTTGCTCAGGTGTCCGCCGTAATTGATATCACTGATGCGCACCGGCAGTTCGGTGGTGAAGGTAAAGTGCTGCGGCATGTCTATTTTGATACGTGGCATTGCTGTTCCCGCTACAGATCCATTACGCCAAAGCATAAAGAAAGCCGGGGTCAGGGTCGAGCGTGCAGGGCCGTTATCGGGCGCATTACCGCAATAAGGCAATTCCTGCGCCAGGGTATTCCTGTGCCAGCAGGCTGCAGGGGCCCTTGAATGAAAAAGGGGCCCGAACGGGCCCCTGGGTACACGAAAAATACGGTGTTACTGGGCGTTCAGTACCAGCTTGCCATCCTTGAGCGGAATGCTGCTGCCCGGGTTGTGATCCATGCGCACGCTGGCCACCTGGTCGCCGATGCGGTATTCGACATCGTAGCCAATCAGGTCCTGGCGGCTGTCGGTGACGGTGTTGCAAACCCGCTCGGTGGTGGTGTAGGTGTCTTTTTCCTGCAGGTTCTTCTGTACCTGGTTGCCGGCATAGCCACCGGCCGCGGCGCCTGCGATGGTGGCCAGTTTCTTGCCATTACCGCCGCCGACCTGCTTGCCCAGCAGGCCGCCTACGACGGCACCGACGACGGAACCGGCCACGCGGTTTTCATCCTTGACGGGTGCCTGGCGTGTCACGACGCGGTCTTCGCAGACTTCCCGCGGCACCTTGGTGGTCTTGTAGGCTTCGTTGACCTTGAGGACTTCGGCCTCGGTAGGGGCCGCGTTCATCATCTGGTAACCGGCGAAGCCGCCACCCGCCGTGACAAGGACGGCGCCGAGGACGGTACCTACCAGCATGGATTTGTTCATCGTTCTGCCTCCCAGGCAAGCGTTTGTCGGACTGCGCTCTGGTTATCTTTGACTGTAGTCAAGCATAGCGCAGGGCGCCTGTACCGCAGTTGAATGACCAGGCTGATGCGCCCGCAGGCCAGGCCGACTCAGCGGTAGGCCGCCAGCACGCGCACCATGGCACCGGTCAGGGTCGCCAGGTCCGCATCACTCATCACGTAGGGTGGCATCACGTACACCAGCTTGCCAAAGGGCCGGATCCAGATACCCTGTGCCACGAATTCCTTCTGGATCGTCACGGTATCGACCGGTGCTTTCATTTCCACCACGCCGATGGCACCCAGGCAGCGCACCTGGGCCACGCTCTCTAGCGCTGCTGCAGGGGCAAGGCCGGCCTTGAGGCCCCGTTCGATACGCTCGACATTGCCGGCCCAGTCGCCCTCTTGCAGCAACCGCAGGCTGGTTGCCGCCACAGCGCAGGCCAGCGGGTTGGCCATAAAGGTCGGGCCATGCATGAAGCAGCCGGCGCCGCCGGCGGAGATGGTTTCGCCAATATCGCTGCGTGTCAGGGTCGCGGCCAGGGTCATGTAGCCACCGGTCAGGGCCTTGCCGACGCAGAGAATATCCGGGGTAATGCCGGCGTGTTCACAGGCGAACAGCTTGCCGGTGCGGCCGAAGCCGGTGGCCACTTCGTCGGCAATCAGCAGTACCTGGTACTCGTCACACAGAGCACGGGCGCGCTTGAGGTATTCGGGGTGGTAGAAGCGCATGCCGCCGGCACCCTGCACGATGGGCTCCAGGATCAGTGCGGCAATATGACCATGCTGTTCGGCCAGCAGGGTTTCCAGCGGCGCGATATCGCTGTCATCCCAGTCGCCGTCGAACGGAATTTCGGGGCGCGGGGCGAAAAACTGTTTAGGCAGTACGCCGGTAAATATTTCGTGCATGCCTCCCACGGGGTCGCAGACCGACATGGCGCCAAAGGTATCACCGTGGTAGCCGTTGCGAATGGTCAGCAGGCGATGCTTGGCGGGAAGCCCCTTGGCATGCCAGTACTGGATGGCCATCTTGATCGCCACCTCTACTGCCACCGAGCCCGAGTCGGCGATAAACACCTTGTCGAGACCTTGCGGGGTCATCTCCACCAGGCGACGGGCCAGCTCGATGGCCGGCGTATGGGTGATGCCGCCGAACATCACGTGGCTCATGCGATCAATCTGGGCATGGGCGGCGGCGTTGAGTTCGGGGTGGCCGTAGCCGTGAATGACGGACCACCAGGACGCCATGCCGTCGATCAGCTCGCGGCCATCGGCCAGTTCCAGCCGCACCCCCCTGGCCGCCACCACCGGGTAGGCCGGCGGCGGGTTGATCATCGACGAGTAGGGGTGCCAGATATGCTGCTGGTCGAATACTATCTGTTCAGAGGTAATCTGTGGTGCGGGCATAAGAACTCCCTGTGAGTAAAAATTGATCGCTGTTGGGGCGCGTGTGTCCGGGGGGCGCAAGCGCGGCTCCGGCACGGCGGTGCGAGTCGGCGTCAGTCGCTGATCGGCTGGATCTCCAGCACCTGGATCTGCTCCTGGTCGATGCTCCAGCGAATATTCAGATCATGCAGGCGGATGCCGTAGACGCGTTGCGCCTGCTTTTTCTGGTACGCCGGGCGCGGATCACAGCGCAGCAGGTCTTCGATCTGGCGGCGCAGGGGTTGCTGGCGCCGGGCCTGGTAGTCGTCACAGCAGCGCTGTGACTGGGCGCTGAAATGCACCGGCAGGTCCAGCAGCTCGATGCGCTCGGCCAGCTCAAAGGTGGCACTGTCGATGCGGTCCGAATAGGGCAGGTAGGGCTTGATATCGAATATCGGCGTCTGGTCCAGCAGGTCGGCACCGCTGATGTCGAGCAGGACGCGATCGCCTTCAAAACGGATGCCGTCCAGGCGCACCGGCGAGAGGCCCAGGGGGTTGGGGCGAAACGGCGAGCGGGTAGCGAAGACGCCAATGCGCTGGTTGCCCCCCAGGCGCGGTGGCCGCACCGTTGGGCTCCAGCCCTTGTTGACGCATTCGCTGAACAGAAACAGCAACCAGATATGGCTGGCCATTTCGAGTCCGCGCACCGACTCGCGGTTGCCGTAGGGCGGCAGCAGTTCCAGCGTGGCACCGATGGAATGCACCAGGCCTGGCTGGCGTGGAATGCCGAACTTTTCCTTGTAGCCGCTGTGGATAAGTCCGATGGGCTGAAATTCAATGGGCTGCATCAGTCGTCTTCAAGGCATTAAAGCCCGGCAGTATAACAGGCAGGACCGGCGGTATCAGCGACTGAACACATCGTAGAACAGCTTGATCCCGGCCAGCATCAGAAAGCCGTAGCACAGGTGATAGAAAACGCGCTCGTTGATGCGGTGCTGCAGCCAGGCGCCGGTCAGCACGCCCACGGGGGCGAGCACGGCCAGTGCGGCGGAGGTGGTCAAGAGGTCGGTATTGAACTGGCCGAGCATGCCGTAGGGGATCAGCTTGATATAGTTGACGGCGGCGAAGAAGACGATGGTGGTGCCGATATAGGCCTGTTTTTCCAGCCGTAGTGGCAGCAGGTAGATATTCAGCGGGGCGCCGCCGGCGTGCACGCTAAAACTGGTGAAGCCCGACAGGGCACCCCAAAAGCTGCCGCGGGCAAGGTTCTGCTGCCGCGGCTGCTGGCTGCCTTTGCGCAGGTAATAGTTGAGCGTAAAACTGATGGCAATGGTGCCGACGATCAGGCGGATGTGATCATCGGTGAGGTAACGAAAACTCAGTGCACCCAGCACGATGCCCGCCAGGGCCGCAGGCAGCAGGGTTTTCAGGCAGCGGGCATCGCCCTTGCCACGGAATTTCCAGAGTCCGACCAGGTCCATCAGGCACAGGATCGGCAGCATGATGGCTGCGGCGGTCGTCGGCGGCACGGCCAGGGCCAGCAGGGGTACGGCGATCAGGCCCAGGCCCCCGCCCAGGCCACCCTTGGATATGCCCACGATCAGGACAGCCGGTATCGCAACCAGATAGAAATAAGGGTCCTGGATCATGGGTAGGTGCATCCGTTCAGCGGGCAGGAAGGGCGATTATCCTAAGGTCAGGCGCCCGGCCTTGTAAAGGCGCGGGCCCTGCTGTGTTGTCGGCCTGGTTTACGAATGCGATGCGGCAACGGCGGTATGGGCCGGGGTGCGGTGCTGCAGCGGGGTAATGCCGCTCCAGTAGCGCGACACCTTCTCGGCCTGTTCGGCCAGGCGGTGGATATGGCTCAGTGCATCCAGCAGCTGCACGGTATCCCCGGGCGACAGGCGCCGCTCGGTGGTTGCCAGCAGGATGGATGACTTGAGGTTCTGGTATTGGCGCTCCAGCTGGTGCAGCAGCAGGTGCGCACTGTCGGCGCCCCGGTCTGCGCTGTCGTCAATTTCGCAGGCATCGATCAGGGCGATGCTGGCCTTCTGGTAGTCGTGTACGTCGCGCCGGGTGGCCTCGTCGGCGATGACTTCAAAGCGGTCGTAATAGGCCGGCAGCAGGCACGACAGGCGGCTGACTTCATTGAGGTAGCGCACCAGCCGCAGGGCGGTGGGCAAAATGCCACTGACCTCGCTGCTGATATCGTTCTCGGCGATACGCTGGCAGAAGGCGCCAATCTTGCGGACCAGCTGATCGACGCCCTGCTGCTGGGCGCGCAGGCGGTTGTTATCACCATTGCTGGAGCTGATGGCCTCACGGGCCATGCGCGAGCAGATCTGGTCGAGCCGGGTCATTTCCTTGGCCATGGCTTCGATGGCCAGGGAGGGCATTTGCACCAGGGTGTCATCCAGGTAGCGGGGGCGCCCCTCGTTTTCTTCCTGGCTGCAGAAGCGGCGTTCCAGAATCGCGACCAGACGGTCAGTCAGGGGCCAGAGCAGGGCGACGCCGACCAGGTTGAACAGCGAATGGAACAGGGCCAGCAGTAATACCAGGTCAAAGCGCGCGGCATCGATATGATTGAGCCAGGGCGCCACGAGCAGCAGGATGCCCAGCCCGACGAGCCCCGTCAGCAGGTTGAACAGCACATGGGCGGCGGCGATGCGCTTGGCATTGGAGGTGGCGCCGATGACCGCCAGGATGGCGGTGGAGGTGGTGCCGACATTGGCGCCGATCACCATGGCGGCGGCGGCGGCCAGCGGGACGGCGCCGGAGGCGGTGAGGGACAGGGTAATGGCCAGTGCCGCGGCGGACGACTGCATCAGCAGCGTCAGCACGAAGCCGGCCAGCACGAACAGCAGCAGGCTGGCGCCGCTGTTGCCCAGGGCCGACAGGTCCAGGTGCTGCTCGAAGCCGGCAAAGGCGCCCTTGAGAAAGTCCAGGCCGATAAAAAAGACCCCGAACCCCGCCAGGGCAAAGCCGATATGGGCCAGGCGTCCGCCGCGCCCGGCCAGATGCAGCAGCATGCCCCCGCCTATCAGGGGGAGGGCCAGGGCGCTGATCTTGACCTTGAAACCGATCAGGGCGATCAGCCAGCCCACCATGGTGGTGCCGATGTTGCAGCCGTAAATGACCGATACCGATTGCGCCAGGGTGAGCAGGCCGGCGTTAACGAAGCCGATGGTGGCGATGGTGACGGCACCGGAGGATTGAACCAGGGCGGTGATAAAGGTGCCGGAGGCGAGCCCGCGCAGGCGCGAGCGGGTGGCGGTGCGAAGAATCTGCTTGAGGGACGAGCCCGCCGCCTTGCGCAGGCCCTGGGTCATCAGCAGCATGCCCAGCAGGAATAAACCGATACCGCCGACAAGGTCTCCAAACAGGGTGAGTTGCATGCATAGCCTCCTTACTGACTGAGGCTCGGTGTCTTCCAATCAGGCGCCCGAGGTACATTTAAGCGTAGGCGTGCTTTGGCGGTTGGTTCAAACGCTTTGTTGAAACTTCAGTGCTCACCGGGTGCTGGCGTGCGCGCCAGTACCCAGATATCCACGCGCCGGATGCCGGCACTTTTCAGTAACCGGCTGATTTCGTTCACGGTGGTGCCGGTGGTCATGACATCGTCGATCAGGGCGACATGGGTATAGGTCGGACCGTTCCACTGGAAGGCGCCCCGGAGGTTGCGGCGCCGCGCCTTGCCTCGCAACTCCATCTGGTGCGCGGTTTCGCGGGGTTTGCTGAGGCTGCCCAGGTCCGTTGCCAGCTCCAGCCGTTTTGCCAGACGGGTGGCCAGCAGAGCGGCCTGGTTGTAACCGCGCCGGCGCAGCCGGGGGGCGGCCAGTGGCACCGGGACCAGTACCTGGGGCCAGTCATCGCAGCGCTGCTGCAGATGATCGGCGAGGCTGTCGGCCAGCCAGCCCAGTTGTCCGGTCTGGCCCTGGTACTTGATCAGCGGGATCAGCTGGTTGAGGGGAAAGCGGTAGGCAAACGCAGCGACGGTGCGATCAAAGGCCGGCGGGCGTTTCTGGCAGTGGCCACAGGTGAGGCCCTCGACGCCTTCCAGTGGCAGCGCGCAACGAATGCAGGCAGGCGCGATGCGGGGCATGTCGCCCAGGCAGTCGCGACACAGGCCTCCCCGGGCCTGGGGATGTGCTCGGCACAGGTTGCATGATTGATTAAAAAATGACCATAAGTTTACTTCGTGTTTATGCATTGGTTGACAGATCCTTCTGTCAGTTTATTATGGCTGCCTGCTCTTCTCGTGGCGCCCGGTTGCGCCTGACTGAATTTTGATAGGGATTCGCCAAGATGCAAGCCAAGGCCGCCGTCCGTCACGACTGGACCCAGCAAGAAGTTCGCGCACTGTTTGAACTGCCGTTTAATGACCTGCTGTTTCAGGCGCAGACCGTGCACCGTCAGCACTTCAACCCGAACGAAGTGCAGGTCAGCACCCTGCTGTCGATCAAGACCGGTGCCTGCCCGGAAGACTGCAAGTATTGCCCGCAGAGCGGCCACTACAATACCGGGCTCGAGAAAGAGCGCCTGATGCAGGTCGACAAGGTGCTGGAAAAGGCCCGCGCTGCCAAGGCTGCCGGCTCCACCCGTTTCTGTATGGGCGCCGCCTGGAAGCACCCGGCGGAAAAGGACATGCCCTATGTGACCGAGATGGTGCGCGAGGTCAAAAAGCTGGGCCTGGAAACCTGCATGACCCTGGGCATGCTGGATGAAAGCAAGGCTGATCGCCTGGCCGAGGCGGGACTGGATTACTACAACCACAACCTCGATACCTCGCCCGAGTATTACGACAAGATCATCACCACCCGCACCTACCAGGACCGCCTGGATACGCTGCACCATGTGCGCGAATCCGGCATGAAGGTGTGCAGCGGCGGCATTCTGGGCCTGGGTGAAACCGCCACCGACCGTATTGGCCTGCTGCGCCAGCTGGCGAACCTGCCGCACCATCCCGAATCCGTGCCGATCAACATGCTGGTCAAGGTCAAGGGCACGCCGCTGGAGAATGCCGAGGACCTGGACCACCTGGATTTTATTCGCACCATCGCGGTGGCGCGCATCATGATGCCCCAGTCCCATGTGCGCCTGTCCGCCGGGCGTGAAAGCATGAGCGACGAAATGCAGGCCATGACCTTCTTCGCCGGTGCCAACTCGATTTTCTACGGCGAGTGCCTGCTGACCACGCCCAACCCGGATACCAACAGCGATCTGCAGCTGTTCAAGCGCCTGGGCATCAACCCGGAGCAGCGTATTTCCGAGTCCGACGAAACGCAGCAGGAACAGCTGATGCAGCAGGTGCAGTCCGCCCAGGACAGCCCGCGTTTCTACCCCGCCTGATTTTCCTGTGCCCCGCGGTGCCGCCCTGAAAACCCGGGTGCGGCAGGGGCCCTAGCTGGAGTCTTCCATGTCCTTCGATCAGTTGCAGGCGGCCCTCGATCAGCGCGAGCGCGATGCCCTGTACCGCCGCCGCCGTGTGCTGGACAGTGCCCAGGGACCCGAGGTTCAGGTTGATGGCAAGCGTTACCTGGCGTTCTGCTCCAATGACTATCTCGGGCTGGCCAACCATCCGGACGTAATTCGCGCCCTGCAGCAGGGCGCCGATCGCTACGGCGTTGGCGGCGGCGCCTCCCACCTGGTCAACGGTCATGGTCGTGCCCACCATGCGCTGGAGGAAGCCCTGGCCGAGTTCACTGGCCGAGAGCGGGTGCTACTGTTCTCCAACGGTTACATGGCCAACCTCGGCGCCATCAACGGCCTGCTGGGCAAGGCCGATGCGATCTTTCAGGACCGCCTCAACCACGCCTCCCTGCTTGATGCCGGCCTGCTGAGCGGCGCGCGTTTTCAGCGTTACCTGCACAATGATGTTGCCAGCCTTGAGCAGCGCCTGGCCCGAACCGACGGACGACGCAAGCTGGTGGTCACCGACGGTGTTTTCAGCATGGATGGCGATCTGGCGCCGCTGCCTGAGCTGGCATCCGCCGCCAGGGCCGAGAGCGCCTGGCTGATGGTGGACGACGCCCATGGCTTTGGCTGTATCGGCCGGGGCGGGCGCGGTATCGTCGATCACTTTGATCTCGGCCAGGACGAGGTGCCGGTCCTCGTGGGTACCCTGGGCAAGGCGTTTGGCACCTCGGGTGCCTTCGTGGCGGGCTCCAGCGCCCTGATCGAAACCCTGATCCAGTTTGCCCGAACCTATATTTACACCACCAGCATGCCGCCGGCGGTGGCCTGTGCATCCCTTGCGAGCCTGCGCCTGCTGGAGACGCAGGACTGGCGCCGGGAACACCTGAATGCGCTGATCGGGCGCTTTCGGGCCGGATGTGCGCAACTGGGGCTCAACCTGATGGACTCTCCCACGCCGATCCAGCCCATCCTGATCGGTGAAGCCGATGCGGCCATGGCCATCAGCGCAGGGCTGGAGGCGCGGGGGATATTCGTCGGTGCCATACGTCCGCCCACGGTGCCGGCCGGCAGTGCCCGCCTGCGCGTTACCCTCAGTGCCAGCCACTCTGAGGCGCAGGTCGATGAGTTGCTGGAGGCGCTGGGGCAGGTGATAGGCGCGCAGGCGATGGGTGATCGGCAAGGTATGCCTCAATGAGCCTGCATATCGAGCGCAGCAATCCTGCAAGCGGTCGGCCCGTGCTGGTGCTGCTGCATGGCTGGGGACTGCATAGCGGCGTCTGGGAACCGCTATTGCCGGCGCTGCAGCAGCATTTTGATACGGTATTGATCGACTTGCCGGGCCTGGGACGCTCCGAGGCACTGCTGGAGCCTGTCACGGTGCAGGCCTTGGCGATTGCGGTGTTGCAGCAGGTGCCTGAGCGTGCCATCTGGCTGGGCTGGTCCCTTGGCGGGCTGGTGGCCGCCGAGGTTGCTCGCCAGGCGCCGGAACGTGTCTGCGCCCTTGTAACGGTGGCGTCCAACCCCTGTTTTGTCGCCCACAAGGACTGGCCCTGCGGCATGGCGCCTGAAACTTTCGACGGTTTTGCCAACTCCCTCGCCAGCGACCCGGCACGCACCCTGGCAAGCTTTGCGCTGCTGCAAAGCCGTGGCGCGGCGGCACGGGAGATACTGCGTCGTCTCAAGGTGCTGCTGGCCGGGCAGGCACCGGCGGATCTGGCCGGCACTCTGCAGCTGCTGGCACAGGACGGTCGCGCAACCCTGGCGGCGCTGTCGCAGCCCGCGCTGCATATTCTGGGGGGCGAGGACCAACTGGTTCCGGCGACGCTGGCCGAGCCGTTGCAGCGCCTGCAACCAGGGGCCTGGCTGCGCTGTTACGAAGATGCGGGCCACCTGCCGTTTTATTCCCACCAGGCCCGCTTCGTTGAAGACCTGGTCGCGTTTGCAGGGGCGGCATCTTGAACGCCGCAGCCTTGCTCAACAAGCACCGCATAGCCGAGTCGTTCAGCCGTGCGGCCCTGACCTATGATGCGGCCGCCGAACTGCAGCGCCAGATTGGTCATCGGTTACTGGACGCTTTGCCCGCGACAGAGGCGGCCCGCGTCATGGATCTGGGTTCGGGCACCGGCTACTTCACGCCGTTACTACGCCAGCGCTTTGTCTCCAGCCAGCTGGTCAGTCTAGACCTGGCCCAGGGTATGCTGGCCTATGCACGGGCACACCGGCCGGACCCGGCTGCCGTATGGGTCTGCGGTGATGCCGAGGCCCTGCCGCTGGCGGACAACAGCCTTGATCTGATCTTTTCCAGCCTGGCGATCCAGTGGTGTGAGCGACCTGAACGGTTGTTCGCCGAGATCAAGCGCGTGCTGCGCCCCGGTGGGCGCTTTGTGGTGGCGACGCTCGGGCCCGGGACGCTGCACGAGTTGCGTGACGCCTGGGCGCAGGTGGATGGCGACATGCACGTCAACCGTTTCGTGCCCCGGCAGCAGCTGCTGGCCGCCCTGCCGCCCGGGCTGAAACTGCAGGACTTTCGGACGGAGCAGCGGGTGCTGCGCTATGCCCAGTTGCGCCAGCTGACCGCTGAACTCAAGGGTATCGGCGCCCATAACATGAACCAGGGGCAGGCCACCGGTCTTACCGGCAAGGCCCGGGTACAGGCCTTCAAGGCGGCCTATGAACGCCACCGCGACCCGGACGGTTTGCTGCCGGCGACCTACGAAGTCTATTATCTCGAACTCGAAAAGCTGCAGGACAGGTAGCGCCAGCAGTAACGGTGTGCCACCCACTCTGTGCCGAATCACGAATCACGAATCACGAATCACGAATTGCGACCCACTTATGGCCAAGCATAATTTCTTCGTCGCCGGCACCGATACCGATGCCGGCAAGACCCTGGTAACCACCGGTATTCTGCAGGCCGCCAACCGGCTGGGGCTGCAAACCATCGGTCTCAAGCCGGTGGCCGCTGGCTGCGAGCAAACGCCGGAGGGCCTGCGCAACGATGACGCGCTGAAGCTGCAGGCTGCCGCTTCCATCAAGCTAAGTTACGAGGCGGTGAACCCCATTGCCCTGCCAGCGGCCATCGCGCCCCATATCGCTGCCATGCAGGTCGGTCGCAGCCTGTCGGCTGACCGCATCGCGGCACTCTGTCGCGGCAGCATGATGCAGCGCGCGGACCTGTTGCTGATCGAGGGCGCCGGCGGCTGGCGGGTGCCGCTGAACGGGCGCGAAATGCTGTCGCGGGTGCCGCAGCTGCTGGAAACGCCAGTGATCCTGGTGATCGGCATGAAGCTGGGCTGTATCAACCATGCCCTGCTGAGCGCCGAAGCCATAGTGCGTGATGGCTTGCGTATCGCCGGCTGGGTGGCGAACCGCATCGATCCGCGGATGGCCTGTTACGATGAGAACCTGGCGACACTGGGCGGGTTCCTCCAGGCGCCGCTGCTGGGGGAGGTGCCTTATCTGGATAATCCCACACCGGAGGCGGTGGCGGACTGCCTGGATCTGTCGCCACTGTTGACAGAGCGCTGAACGATTTTTGTACAGCTCTGGCCGAGTCGCGCGGTGCGCACTATACTGGGTCGGTAGTCTGTCTCGCGGTACAGCGGTGCAGATAGCCAGGGAGTTACGCACATGAACATTACATCAGCCCCCCAGACCGGGTTGCTCGGTCTGAATCGCGGCATCGACAACGTGCAGAAAGTCGCCGGTGACATCACCGGTTCCGGCAAGTCCGACAAGGCGGAGCTGGCCAGTGGCCGTGCGCCCGACGAGGTGGTTGAAGCCTCGGCATCGAGCCAGCACGAAGCCCCGACGACCCAGGTTGTATCCGAGGTCAAGGAATCCAGTGACGTTGAGAATGTTCTGGGCGCCATTATCGATACCCACGCCTGACCGCCTGCGGCGGGCGTTGTTACTTCCCCTGCGACCCGCCCCGCCTTTCTGTCCCCCTCCTTTTCGAACGATTGCATTCAGGCCGCTGACCCCGCGTTACAGGCGGCCTGTCCTGCGTTTGGTTTCGCTGGGGCTTTCGCCGTACAGCAAGCGGTAGTCCTTGCTGAAGCGGCCCATATGGGTAAAGCCCCAGGCCATCGCCAGCTCGGTAACGGTTTTGCTCTGGCAGTCGTGCAGCAGGTCCTGTCGCACATTTTGCAGGCGGACCTGGCGCAGGTACTCCATGGGACTCAGGTTGCGAAACTCGCGAAACCCGGCGTAGAGCGTTCTCAGGCTTACACCCGCCAACTCGGCCAGCAGCGCCGGTGACAGCGGTTCCCGGGCGTGCTGCTCGATATGTTCCTCCACCCGCTTGACGTGCCGGGGTGCCAGACGGCGGTCATTCTGACGCAGGGCGTCCGAGTAGTTACTTGGCTGCACGCAGAGCAGGGTACTGATGATCAGTTGTTCAAGCTGCTGGGTGATCAGCGGTTGCTGCAGGCCTTCGGGCGACTCCTTTTGCAACCGTACAATGTACAGCAGCATGTTCATCCAGCTGGCGTCCTGCTGCCAGTTCAGGACATTGTTAAACGCCAGCGGTCGGCTTAGCGGGCGCCCAATAATGCGGCTGCAGGCCTGCTCCAGCGCCTCGCGCTCGATGCGCAGCATCAGCTGATCACACCCCTTGTCGTAGCGCATGAGCAATGCCTGGGCGGGGTTGAGAACAGCACCATGCCTTGGATCAAGATCCACCCGCTGGCCGTCACACTGGATTTCCGCCTCACCCTCAAGCGGCATCTGAATCAGGAAAAACTGCTCCAGCCGCTCGGGTTCGATTTGCACATCCGCGCCATACCTGAGGCGGTTCAGGGAGACCTTCTGGATGGGGACATGGTGCAGACGGGAGTCGATCGCCCCAGTATTTCCCAGTGTCTGGAGCCGGTGGGGCTTGAAAACGGCGCCGACCCGCTCCCGGGTTTCATCCATGTCCTGCGAGCAGAAGACCAGTCGGCTGGCGTCGTTCAGCAGGGCGGATGTCAGCAATGGCGACAATGTGTTTCTCGTCATGGCGTGTTCTCTTTTTATTGTTCTGGCCGTCGGCGCTTGCGTCCGTGGCGGCCTGTTCTGTCGCCAGTATAATCGACAGGGCAGCGCCTCAGACCCTGGTCGTACAGCTTTCTGCACGCAGCGGATAGTCGGCGCAGACAGCGGCTCGTTATCACCGCCCCTGGCTACTTAGGATGGAGTTACGCAAATCAGCAAGAACAGGAGGCGATCATGGGTACATCCATTGAAATCCGCGCGCAGGACGGCAGCGGATCCTTTCAGGGCTATCTGGCGGTGCCGGCATCCGGCAGCGGGCCGGGTATCGTGCTGTTGCAGGAGATATTCGGTATCAACGACACCATCCGTGGCATTGCCGATTACTATGCCGAGGAGGGCTACGTGGTGCTGGCGCCGGACCTGTTCTGGCGTCAGGAGGCCGGTGTCGAACTGGGCTACAACGCCGACGACTGGCACAAGGCGTTTGGATTTTACCAGGCGTTCGATCAGGATCTGGGTGTCGAAGATATCGATGCGACCGTGCAGGCGCTGCGCGCCCGGCCCGAATGCTCAGGCGCAGTCGGGGCCCTGGGCTTCTGTCTTGGCGCACGGCTGGCCTATCTCACGGCTTGTCGCTGTGATGTCGATGTGGCCGTTGGCTACTACGGCATGGGGATCGAGAACCATCTGGACGAGGCGGTAAATATCGGTGGCCGGCTGGTACTGCACTTCGCTGAAAACGACGAGTTCTGTCCAGCGGCGGCGCGCCTGGATATCTATGGGGCACTGCAGGGGCGTGACAATACCGAGCTCTACCTTTACAGCGGTGTCGATCATGCCTTCGCCCGGCCGGCTTGCGAGCACTATCATAAGCCGTCCGCACTGATGGCACATCAGCGCTCTGTCACCGCATTTCGCAACGCGATCGGGCCGCACTACGACCTCTCGGCGCTCTGGGACAAGCACTGCGAGTACGAGTTCTCGACCCGCAATGTAGAGGCGACCATGGCCACCATGGTGGCCGAACCCTACGTCAACCATATACCGACCCTCACAGGCGGTGTCGGTGCGACGGAGTTGTTCCGTTTCTACCAGCACCACTTTGTCGATTCCAACCCCGCCGATACGCAGCTGCTGCCCGTTTCCCGCACCATCGGTGCGACCCAGATCGTCGACGAGGTGCTGTTCAGCTTTACCCATGACCGCGAGATTGACTGGCTGCTGCCGGGCATCGCACCGACCGGAAAACGGGTCGAGATTCCGCTGGTGGCGATCGTCAAGTTCCGCGGCGACAAGCTCTACCACGAGCATATCTACTGGGATCAGGCGTCGGTGCTGGTGCAGATCGGCGTGCTGGATCCCCAGGGGTTGCCCGTGGCTGGCAGGGAAACCGCCGCCAAGCTGCTGGACGAAACCCTGGCATCCAATGGCCTGATGGCGAGTTGGGCCCGCAGCGCCAACGCGGAGGGATGCACGCATGAGTGATTTCACTCACCGTAGCGTCATCATTACCGGTGGCGCGACCCTTATCGGTGCGGCCGTGGCCGAAGCCTTCGTGGTCGCCGGTGCCACCGTCACCGTGCTCGATATTGATGGCGCGCGTGGATCCGCCCTGGCGGCGCGCCTGGGTGAGCGGGTGCACTTCATCGAAACCGATATCACCGATGATGATCAGCTGGAATCCGCCGTCGGGGAGTGCCAGGCGCGCTTTGGGGGTGTTGATTGCCTGATCAACCTGGCGTGCAGCTACCTCGACGAGGGGCAGGCGTCATCCCGTGCTGACTGGCTCAAGGCGCTGGATATCAACATCGTTAGTGCCGTCATGGCGGCCAGGGCGGTGCGGCCCCTGATGTGCAAGCGCGGTGGTGGCGCCATCGTCAACTTCAGCAGCATTTCGGCACAGGTGGCCCAGACCGGGCGCTGGCTTTATCCCGCCAGCAAGGCGGCAATCAAGCACCTGACCCGCAGCATGGCGCTGGACTATGCCGGTGACGGCATTCGCGTCAATGCGGTGTCCCCGGGCTGGACCTGGTCGCGGGTGATCGACGAGGTCAGCGCTGGCAACCGCGAAAAGGCCGACCGGGTAGCGGCTGATTTTCATATGCTTGGCCGGCTCGGCAATCCGCAGGAAGTGGCCGCGGTGGTGCTGTTCCTTTGCTCCGACCAGGCCAGTTTTGTCACCGGCGCCGACTATGCGGTCGATGGCGGCTATTCGGCACTGGGGCCAGAACAGCGCGAGCCGGCGATTGCCAAACTCGCCGGCTGAATACTCAGCACGGCGTAACAACAATAAAGACTCTGGAGACACTTATGACCCGACGTATTGCTATCGTAGGGGCCGGCCAGTCCGGCCTGCAGACCGGCATTGGCCTGTTGCAGCAAGGCTACCAGGTAAGCCTGCTGTCGAACCGCAGCGCCGATGAGATCCGTGCCGGCCGTGTGATGTCGAGCCAGTGCATGTTCGACAGCGCGCTGCAAACCGAGCGCGACCTGGGGATTAACTTCTGGGAGCAGGACTGCCCGCCGGTAGAGGGTATCGGCCTGGCCGTGCCAGCCCCCGGCAATGCCGGTGGCAACCTGATCGACTGGGCGGCGCGCCTCGATCGCCCGGCACACTCGGTCGACCAGCGGCTGAAAATGCCCGTCTGGATGGACGAGTTCGTCCGCCTTGGCGGCGAGCTGGTGATCCAGGACGTCGGCATCGACGAGCTCGAAGTACTGGCGGCTTCCCATGACCTGGTTCTGCTGGCGGCGGGCAAGGGCGAGATCGTGCGGCTGTTCGAACGTGATGCCGTGCGCTCAGCGTTCGACAAGCCGCAGCGGGCGCTGGCGCTGACCTATGTGCAGGGGATGGCGCCAAAGGAACCTTACTCGCGGGTGGCCTTCAACCTGATTCCGGGCGTTGGCGAGTACTTCGTTTTCCCGGCCCTGACCCTTAACGGCCCCTGTGAAATCATGGTGTTCGAGGGTATTCCGGGTGGCCCCATGGATTGCTGGCAGGATGTCACGAGCCCCGCACAGCATCTGGCTCGGAGCCTGGAAATCATCCGTACCTATGCGCCGGGCGAAGCCAAACGCTGCGAGCACGTCGAGCTAAGCGATGACAACGGCATTCTGGCCGGGCGTTTTGCGCCCACGGTGCGAAAGCCTGTTGCGACCCTGCCCTCGGGACGCAAGGTGTTCGGCATCGCCGATGCGCTGGTGGTCAATGATCCGATTACCGGCCAGGGCTCCAACAGTGGTGCCAAGTGCAGCCAGGTATATCTGGAGGCGATTCTCGCCCGTGGCGACGCACCCTTCGATGCGGCCTGGATGCAGGCGACCTTCGAGACCTACTGGGGTTATGCCCGGGATGTGGTGAGCTGGACCAACAGCATGTTGCTGCCGCCGCCCGAGCACATCCTGAACCTGCTGGGCGCGGCGCAGCGTTCGCCGGTTCTGGCGGCGAGCATTGCCAATGGCTTCAATCATCCGCCGGATTTCATGCCCTGGTGGCTGGAGCCCGAGTCCTGCAATCACTTCGTCAACGAACAGCTGAAAAAGGAGGCCTGAAATGACCACGCTGAAAACACCGGCCGCCGTTGCCTTGACCGGGGAAGCGCCGGCGGAACCTGTTCTCGACAGCCGGGAGCTGCGCAACACCCTGGGCTTGTTTGCCACCGGCGTCACCGTGGTGACGGCACAGGGGGAAGACGGCAAACCCATCGGCATTACGGCCAACTCTTTCTCGTCACTGTCGCTGGACCCGCCGCTAATTCTCTGGAGTCTGGCGCTGAAATCGCCGAATCTTGCCGCCTTTGAACAGGGCCGCCCCTTCGTGGTGAATATCCTCGACCGGCAACAGGACGGGCTGGCGATGACGTTTGCAAGGGCTGCGGATGACAAGTTCGCCAGTGTGTCCCATGGCGTTAGCCGGGCCGGGGTTCCATTGATCGACGAGAGCCTGGCGCAGCTGGAGTGCCGCGTCGAGTTCACGCGTATCGCGGGCGATCATCTTCTGATTGTGGGACGAGTCGAAGCGTTCAACACCCGGGAAGGTGACCCGTTACTGTTTTACCGGGGGGCTTTCGGTCAGCTCTGCGCCTGAATGGCGGGGCTCCGCAAGCCGGGTCCTGTTTATTGGTATCAACCCGGTGGCATTTTACCTCGGCAGAGCCGGATGAGTACCGTGGCGCAGGATGCGCCGCCATTGGCCGCAGGCCAATGCGAGTCCCACAGCAATCAGTACGTCCGAGCGCTTTTACGCATTTTTCGGGGCGCTGGACGACTGACCCAATAAGAAAAACCGGATAAATTTCATGATAAAACATCTGACCAGCGCGGGCATTGGCCTCGCGACGGGCGCACTCGCCTTTTCAATGTCTGTACAGGCCACTGAAGGCGGGGGGTCCAGCTATCCCATGGGGGCAGAGAACTACCTGGTGGGCGCCTTGCCCCCGCCGGGTGTGTATCCGCTGATCTATGCCAGTCACTATGCTGCCGACAGCCTGAAAGACGCCCGCGGTGACAGTCTGCCCATCGATTTTCGCCTGCGGGCCAAGGTGGTGGCACCTCGACTGCTCTGGGTGACGGAGCAACGTTTGCTGGGTGGCCAGCTGGTGTATGCGGCGTTGCTGCCGCTGGTTGATCTGGATGTTTCGGTCAATGGCATGGGCGGCAGCGCCCGCGGTGCCGGTGATCTGGATTTGACCGCATTGTTGGCCTACCACCACAGCGCCAGTCTGCACAGCGCGGTGGGGATCGATATATTTGCGCCAACCGGCAGCTACAAGGCCGGAGAACTGGCCAATATCGGACGCAACTACTGGTCGATGCAGGCTGTCTATGCCGCCTCCCATATCAATCCGGCAGGCGTTAACTGGGACCTCAAGTTGATGTATGACTACAACTTTGAAAATGACGCCACGGGTTACCAGTCGGGCCAGGAGCTGCATCTCGACTATGCGCTGGGCTATGGGGTTGGCCCTGGCTGGGTGCTTGGCTTGGGAGGTTATGCCTACCGGCAGGTCAGCAGCGATAAGCTCAATGGGCTGGATATCGGCAATGAGGGACAGGCGTTTGCCATAGGCCCGTCAATCAAGTTCGATAATGGCAAAGGCTTTTTTGTAACCGCCAAGTACCAAAAGGAAATGGCGGTTGAAAACAGGCCTGCGGGTGACGCCTTCTGGATCAAGGCCGCATTACCCTTTTGAAAATATTGCATTAACCCGGCGGGTTAATACATGAAACAGGGATGTTTCATCATTGGCCTTCCTTTGAAAAAGATGGCCCAATGCGAACCCCAATCCTTCACCCGAGAAAATCCAGCACGTCCACGCGCCTGCGCCCATTCTTGAAGGGTGAAAAGTGTGGGATGACTGGAAAATAGGGAGGGAAACTATTCTCCAGCCAGGTTAGTGAATGCTATTCAAAAAAGCCGACATATTGTCGGCTTTTTATTGATTATTTCTGAACGTTAAAATGACAGTGATTTCTTGACTCGTTGAATGCTTTCGGACGGTGATTCGTTGAATTGTTTTTTGTAATTCACGGAAAATCGACCGAGGTGAGAGAAACCCCACTTCATCGCAATAGAGGATATGTTTTCGTTGGCATTATCCGTCAGAATATCCTGGCGTGCGCCTTCCAGTCGAATTCTTTTAAGGTGTGAGGTCGGAGGCTCACCGATATGTTTCTTGAAATCGCTATAGAGTTTGTTGCGTGAAACGCAGGCCGCCTGCTCGATATCTTCAATGCTGATGTCGTCATGGGCATGTTTCTTGATGAATTCAATCGTACGTGCCAGGTAGGTCGGCATCGAGGTGCAGCTTGCCTGCTCAATCGCCTGGGAGTAATTGTTGGGCTGCGAGATAATAATGCCCTTAATCAGCGCCTGTTCCATTTCACGGATAAAATGCGAGCTGTTGTAGAGCCCGCTGGCGCTGCGAAGTTCGTTCTCAATGTGCCGAATGGTGCGCCACCAGGCGCTGTTTGCGCCTATAGCGGCATCCATTTGGGTCTGGAAGATCAGCGGCTCTGTAACGGGGCGTCGCAGCAGGTTTTCCAGCCCGGCTTCCATGGCCTGGCGGGATATTCGCACCAGCGTTTTGCGGCAGTTTCCGCTGATGTGCAGGCGGCAGGCCGTGGACGGAGAGATAATCACGCCGCGGGTTATATCCGATTGAGCCTGCAGGCTGGGGCCTTCCAGTTCCTGAAAGCCGCTGACCGGTAAACTGATGCTGTAGCTGCTCTGCAGATCATCGATTTCGACGGTAACATCGGTGCCGTATTCAATATGGCCGATAGCGGTGGTTGTGGACGTTAAGATATTTCCGACGTGGCGGAATCGAATCGAGTGGGTGTTTTTAACTTTTAAATAGTGCGGTCCGCAAATACTTTCCATCCATGATCTTGCTGCCTCAGCATCGAGAATCTCAGTACTGATAGTGTCCTTTGTGCGGCCTTCAACCAGATTCTGAATACCCAGCATGGCGCCTTACCTTATTCTGATTTTTATCGATATCGTATTGGGAAATATCGCAGCGTAGTGCTGCGTAACGGTACCACCCTCGCTGCGCGGACGTCAATCCTGGATTCTGGTGCTGCATCGCGGCGGGGCTGTTCAGTATTTAGCTCCCGGGGCTTGATACCCCGGGATGGAAAAACGGATAAAGCTCGCAGGATATCGGGATAGCCCGCTATCCCTCCTGTCTGGTTTCATGGAGGCACTGAATGAACGGGCTGAAACAGGCTCGAACTGGCCGCGACTGGAGGCAAGACCGTGAGCAACGATAATACACAAAAGCTGAACGCCTGGCGGGAGCAGATTGAAGGTGCACTTGATTTTCGCCCGAATGAGCGCGTTTTCAAGATAGCGCGGGAAATGTTTACCGACCAGGAACTGTTCGATCTGGAGATGGAGCTGATCTTCGAGAACACCTGGATCTTTGCCTGCCACGAAAGCCAGATCGCCAACCCGAATGATTTCTTCACCATGCAGGCCGGGCGTCAGCCCATGATCATTACCCGTGACGGCAAGGGCGAGCTGAATGCGCTGGTCAATGCCTGTCAGCATCGCGGCGCGACCCTGACTCGCGTGTGCAAGGGTAACCAGTCCACCTTCACCTGCCCCTTCCACGCCTGGTGCTACAAGTCCGACGGTCGTCTGGTCAAGGTCAAGGCGCCGGACGAGTATCCGCAGGACTTTGACAAGACCAGCCGCGGGCTGCGCAAGGCGCTGATCAGCAGTTACAAGGGGTTTGTCTTTATCAATCTCAATACGGAGTCCGATGTGTCGCTGGAGGATTTCCTCGGCGATGCCCGCATCGGCTTTGACATGATGGTGGCGCAGTCCGCGACGGCTGAGCTGGAAGTGCTGCCGGGGGCCTCGTCCTACACCTTTGACGGCAACTGGAAGCTGCAAAACGAGAACGGGCTGGATGGTTATCATGTCAGCACGGTGCACTACAACTACGTCGCCACGGTACAGCACCGTCAGCAGGAAGAGGCCAGGAAGGAGTCCGCGGACAACGGCAAGACGCTGGACTACAGCAAGCTGGGGGCGGGTGACAAGGATACCGATGACGGCTGGTTTGCGTTCGAGAACGGTCACACCATTCTGTTTAGCGACATGCCCAACCCGGAAGTTCGTCCCGGCTATGCCAGCGTCATGCCGCGCCTGGTGGAAGAGTTCGGCGAGGCCCGGGCACAGTGGATGATGCACCGCCTGCGCAACCTCAATATCTACCCCAGCCTGTTCTTTATGGATCAGATCAGCTCCCAGCTGCGTATCGTGCGGCCCGTGGCCTGGAACAAGACCGAGGTACACAGCCTGTGCCTGGGTGTCAAAAATGAGTCCGACGCCGACCGCGAGAACCGCATTCGCCAGTTTGAGGACTTTTTCAATGTGTCCGGCATGGGTACCCCCGATGATCTGGTGGAATTCCGCGAAGCCCAGAAGGGGTTCCAGGGCCGCGCCGAGCGCTGGAGCGATATTTCCCGAGGCTGTGAAAACTGGGTCACAGGTCCCACGGCCAACACCGAAGCGCTGGGTATCCGGCCGGTGCTGACCGGTACCGAGTTTACCCAGGAAGGCCTGTATGTGAATCAGCATTCCACCTGGCAGCGCTATCTGCTGCAGGGTTTGGCCGCCAAGACCCGCCAGGCAGAGGAGAGCCACTGATGAACCCGACCGTGCAAAGCATTGAACAGTTTCTGTACCGCAAGGCCGAGCTCTGTGACCGTCAGCAGTGGGATGAGTACCTGGCGCTGTTTGACGAGGACGTCGAGTTTCACCTGCCGCAGTGGGAGTCGGAGCACGTCCACACCACGAATCCCAAGCGGGAAATGTCGTTGATCTATTACCCCAGCCGTGCCGGGCTGGAGGACCGGGTGTTCCGCATTCGCACCGGAAAATCGGCGGCCTGTACGCCCATGCCGCGCACGCTGCACCAGGTCAGCAATGTGCAGGCAGAGCCACAGGATGATGGCAGCTGGCGGGTGAAGGCCAACTGGGCGACCCATTTCTACCGCTTTGGCGAGGCTGAGGTGTTCTTTGGGCGGGTCGAATACCGCTTGCGGGCCGAGGGCGACAGTTTTCGTATCCGCAGCAAGCAGGTGATCCTGCTGAACGACAAGATTCGCCACGTACTGGACTTCTATCACGTCTGACCGGCACGCAGGTGACGGACAGAGCAAGGGGGTGTGCCATGCACAAAGTAGCCTTGAGTTTTACCGACGGACGGACCCATTTTGTCGGTGTTAATGCCAACGAGCCGTTGCTGGATGCCGCGCTGCGCCAGGGCATCACGCTGCCGGTGGATTGCCGCGAAGGCGTCTGTGCCACCTGCAAGGGCACCTGCGAGTCCGGCGACTACAGCCTGGATTATGTGGATGAAGATGCCCTGACCGAAGCCGACCTGGCCCGCGGCGCGGTGCTGGCCTGCCAGATGCGGGTCAGCTCCGACTGCGCAGTGAAGTTCGATTTCGAGTCGTCCCTCTGCACCTCGGCCGGACCGCTGGAGGTTGAGGCGGTGGTGCAGAGCGTCGAGCAGCTGTCCGACTCCACCGCCATCGTGCATATCGATGCGGCTTCACTGGATCAGCAGCTCGATTTTCTGCCGGGACAGTATGCCCATGTGCAGGTGCCGGCTACCGAGGAGTGGCGTTCCTATTCTTTCGCCTGCGCGCCCAATGCGACCAACGGCCTGCAGTTCCTGATTCGGCTGCTGCCCCAGGGGGTCATGAGTGATTACCTGCGCGAGCGGGCAGCGCCCGGGGATCGCATCCGGCTGAAGGCGCCGCTGGGCGCGTTTTACCTGCGTAAGGTGAGCCGCCCGCTGGTGCTGGTGGCCGGTGGCACTGGGCTCTCGGCTTTCCTGGGTATGCTTGACGAGATGGCAGCAGAGCCTGGCGCCTGCACCCAGCCGGTCACCCTGTTCTATGGCGTGACCCAGGCGCAGGACCTGTGCGAGCTGGAGCGTCTGCAGCGCTATGCTGAGCGGTTGCCGAATTTCAGCTATCACCGCATCGTGATGCGCGAGAGCGCAGACTGGCAGGGGCCCGTTGGCGTGGTGACGGACCTGTTCGAGGAATGTCATTTCAACGATGGCGAGGTGGACACCTACCTGTGCGGGCCGCCGCCGATGGTCGAAGCGGTGAAGCAGTGGCTGGATCAGCGGGCCATGGCGAACTGCCAGGTGTATTTCGAGAAGTTTTCGGCCAGCTGAGGCGTGCTGCGCATGGCCAGGGCGCTCCGCTCTTGCTCTCCTAGAGCAAGAGTGGAGTGTATTTTTAGCTAGATACTTTAACCTTAAAATATTAGTGTATGAATTATTTAACTACAAAGGAGATTCCCGCAGGAGCACCGCAAGGCTGACAGCCGGGGCGCGGTGCGGGTTGGCGGGAGCTGAGGCCGATGAGAGACGAACTTTCGCTGAAAACCTGGTTTCGGATGCTGTCCAACACCGCGCTGATCGAGCAGGAGCTGCGTACCCTGCTGCTGAAAGAGTTCAATGTCACCCTGCCACAGTTCGACCTGCTGGCCGCATTGCAGCACGCCGGCGGTACGGAAAAAATGTCGGCCCTGTCGCAATGGATGAAGGTCTCCAACGGCAATATCACCGGGGTGGTGGATCGGCTGGAACGCGATGGCCTGGTGCAGCGCCAGGCGCAGGCGGACGACAGGCGCGTCAAGCTGATCAGTCTGACCGCCCTGGGGCGCGACCGGTTCGAGCGCATGGCCGCCGTGCACAAGGCCTGGATTACCGAGGTGCTGGGCGGGCTGGGTGACGAAGACATGGGTGAGCTGCACCGCCAGCTGGTGCGCATGAGCCGGGTTCTGAAAGACAGAGCCCGCTAACGCTTTCGAATTAACGCATACAGGACAACGCCATGGTTTTTCAGAAGGAAGAAGTCATTCGCTTCCGACATTGTGACCCGGCGGGGATCGTGTTCTATCCCCGTTACCTGGAGATCCTCAACGATACGGTGGAGGACTGGTTCCAGGCCATGGGATTTGCCTTTCGCGACATGCAGGCGCGCTTTGGCGCCGGTGTGCCGACGGTGAATCTCAATATCACCTTCTCGAAACCCTGCCGCCAGTCGGACCGGCTGACCTTGCTGCTCTCTTGCCTGCGGGTTGGTGACAGTTCGTTTGAAGTCAGGATCAGCGGTTGGCACGAGGGGGAGGCCATTCTGGAAGCGCAGCTGGTTCTGTGTTTCAGCGCCATAGGCGAGCGGGTGGGCAAGATGTCCATCCCGCCGCAGATTCGCCAGCAGCTGCTGCAATATGTGCCGGCCCCCGCAGCGGTGCCGACCCCTGCGGGCTGAGGGGCATTGCGAACAGGCCGTTACCGGACGCTGCGGTAACGGGAAACCATAACAACAACGGAAGCGAAGATATGGACACGGTGACTGAACTGCCGGAAACGATATCCGTTCACCGGCTCTACCACGGGCTTTATAGCGGCTGCGGCCTGCTGGCGGCGCTGATGTTTGCGTTGATGGCGCTGCTGGTATGCGCCGATATAGCGCTGCGCAACATGACCAGCTTCTCGCTGTCCTGGACGGTAGAAGCCTCGGAATACCTGCTAATGACGGCCACCATGCTGGCCGCCCCCTGGCTGCTGTACTGCGGCGACCATATTCGTATCGACCTTGCGCTGCAGCTGATGACCCCGCGCTGGCGCACACTGTTCGAGCGCGGCCTCAGCCTGCTGGGCGCCATCATCTGTGGGGTGCTGAGCTGGTACAGCCTGGAGGTCACCCTGGATACGGCGCGCCAGGGCGGGCTGGTGTTCAAGGTACTGGTGTTTCCCCAGTGGTGGCTGAACCTGCCGATGATCGCGGGTTTTGTGTTGCTGACGGTGGAGTTTGTACGCCGTTTGCTTAATCCCGTATCGGTCGTGAAGGAGGCCCGCTGATGGACTGGTATCTGGCGTTGACGGTACTGCTGGGTACGCTCTTTGGCTTGATGCTGATCGGCATGCCGGTGGCTTTTGCTTTCCTGGGTGTGAACCTGCTCGGAGCCTGGCTGTTTATGGGCGGTGAGGCGGGTATTGGCCAGCTGGTGCGCAATTCGGTGGGGTCGGTCACCAGCTTTTCCCTGACGCCCATTCCGCTGTTCGTGATGATGGGGGAGGTGCTGTTTCACAGCGGCCTGGCCTATCGCGCCATCTCGAGTATCGAGCGCCTGATTGCCCGCGTGCCGGGCCAGTTGTCCATCGTCTCGGTGCTGGGAGGCACCCTGTTCGCTGCACTGTCCGGTTCCACCATCGCCAATACCGCCATGATGGGCAGTTCCCTGCTGCCGGAAATGCTCAAGCGCGGCTATCACCCCACGGTCGCCATGGGACCCATCATGGCGGTGGGTGGTATCGCCATGCTGATTCCGCCCTCGGCCCTGGCGGTCATGCTGGGCAGCCTGGCCGGCGTGTCGATCTCCGGTTTGCTGATCGGCGGCATCGTGCCAGGCCTGCTGATGGCGGGGGGCTTTCTTGGATTCGTGATCGTGCGTTCATGTCTGCATGATAAAAGTCGCGACACAGAGACTGCTGATGAAAACCGCGAAACGCGCTGGGAGCGCTGGTGGCCGTTCCTGCGGGACGTGGTGCCCCTGCTGGGTATTTTTGTTGCCGTGGTGGGCAGCATGCTGGCCGGCTGGGCATCGCCGACCGAATCGGCGGCCATCGGCGCCCTGGCGGCAGTGCTGGCGACCCTGGCCTACGGCGTGCTGACCAAAGCCAAGCTGGTCCGGGCGCTGATCGAAACAGCCCGCATTTCGGTGATCATTCTGTTCGTGCTGGTGGCGTCCACAGCCTTTTCCCAGCAGCTGAGCTTTTCCGGTGCCACCGGTGGCCTGCTGTCGCTGATTGCTGAATACGAGATGTCGGCGTTCTGGCTGGTGGTTGGCATGCTGGCGGTGATTCTGATCATGGGCTGTGTCATCGACCAGGTCAGCATGATGATGATTACCCTGCCGTTCTTTATGCCCCTGGCTGCGGCGGCCGGTATCGATCCCATCTGGCTCGGCGTCATGATGCTGATTGCCATGGAACTGGGGCTGCTGACCCCACCCTTTGGCCTGCTGTTGATGGTGATGCAAAGCGTGGCACCGCCGTCCATTCGCCTGACACAGATCTATGCCTCGGCGGTGCCATTCCTGCTGATCGAGTTGCTGGTACTGGGCTGCATTCTGCTGATGCCCTGGCTGGCAACCGGGCTACCCAATCTGATGGGGTAGGGCACCACACCCCTCTGTTTTCCCGATGGTGCAATAAATTAACTGGAGAAACCCCATGAAGAATAATTTTAAGAAAGCGATATGCGGCGGTTTGCTGGTCTGCGTTCCCTGGCTGGCCCAGGCGCAGGAAATTACCCTCAAGGCGGTCACGGCCTTTGGCCAGGACACCTACTTCAACGCGCGTTTCAAGCAGTTCGTCGACAGCGTGAATGAGCAGGGCAAGGGCCTGGTGCAGATACAGGTGATGGGTGGGCCCGAGTCCATGCCGCCCTTTGAAATTGGCAATGCGGTGCGCGCCGGTATCGTCGATATCGCCAACACCACCGGCGTTTTTCACGCCAACATGGTGCCTGAGTCCCTCGCCATGACCCTCACTCGCAAGCCCATGTCCGAGCTGCGTGACAATGGTGGCCATGCGCTGATGGATCAGATCCACCGCGACAAGGCCAACATGGTCTGGCTGGCGCGCCTGTCCGATGGGCTGCAATACCATATCTATACCAACAAGAAGGTTGAGTCGGCCGACCTGTCGGGCTTCAAGCTGCGGGGTGTGCCGGTGTACCGCTCCTTCTTCCAGGCCCTGGGTGCCACGCCCTTGCAGGTGGCACCCGGTGAAGTCTTTACGGCGCTGGAGCGCGGCGTGGTGGACGGTTACGGCTGGCCCTCTGTCGGCATATTCGATCTGGGCTGGCAGGAAAAGACCCGTTACCGCGTTGAACCGGGCTTCTACAACGTGGAAGTCAGCCTGTTCATGAACCAGAACAGCTGGGAAAAACTCGATCAGCCACAGCGTGAGTTCATGCGCCAGCAGGTGGCCTGGATCGAATCTCTCAACGAGACCGCCGGCGAAGACGCCAGGGCCGACAAGCAGCGCCAGGCCGATGCCGGCATCGAAGCCATCCAGCTGGCGCCGGCGCAGGCGGACCAGTTTGAGGCGCTGTCCCAGGGTGCCGGCTGGCAGGCGGTGGAAACACTCAGCCCGCAGTATGCGCAACAGCTCAAGGCCCGTTTTGGCAGCTGATAGTCCAGGCCCGGTGATTGAGTGCCGCGTGCTGGAACGGATACGAAATGATGGAGCTGGATGGACGCCATGACTGAGACCCGCCTGATGCAGCGTTTTCCCTCGTCAGCCTACCTGGAACGGCGGGCCCGACAGAGACTGCCCGGATTTGTGTTCGACTATCTGCAGGGCGGCAGCGGGCGCCAGAGCGCCCTGCTGCGCAATACCGATGCCTTCGAGCGCATGGAGCTGGCGCCGCGCTACTTTAATGCCGGCAACGGGCCTGATCTGAGTACGTCTCTGTTCGGGCAACGCTACCGCGTGCCCTTCGGGGTGGCGCCCATTGGTCTGGATGGCCTGGTCTGGCCGGGGGCGGTGGCCGCTCTTGCCAGGGCGGCCAAGGCGGCGGGCTGTCCCATTGCGGCCAGCACCTTTGCCACATCGAGCCTTGAAGAGGTGGCGCGGCTTGCCGGTGACATGGCCTGGTTCCAGCTCTACCCCTTCAGTGACGAGGCGGTGGAGCAGAGCCTGATGGCGCGTGCCACCGAGGCGGGCTACAGGGTGCTGCTGGTGACCGTCGATGTGCCGGTGGGCGGGCGCCGCGAGCTGGATATGCACAACGGTCTATCGTTGCCGCCCAAGATGGGTGTCCGTACCTTGCTGGATATCGTGCGCCGGCCACGCTGGGCGCTCAGCAGTGCCCGTCGGGGCGTACCGGCCTTCAGTAATCTGGAACCCTATCGGCGCCATTCCAATGACTACCTGCCGGCCAAGATCGCCGGGCGGGTGCCCTGGGCGCGGCTCAGGCGCTATCGCCAGCAATGGCCCGGTACCCTGGTGGTGAAGGGGGTGCTCAGTGCCGAGGATGCGCTGTGCTGCCGCGACCTGGGGGTGGATGGCATCGTTGTGTCGAACCATGGCGGGCGACAGCTGGATGCCTGCCCGTCGAGCCTGGCGGTACTGCCGGAAATCCGCCAGACGGTGGGGCCGGATTTCCCGCTGATTCTGGACAGCGGCCTGCGCTCGGGCCTCGATGTGGCCAGGGGTATTGCGGCGGGGGCTGATTTTGTCCTGCTGGGGCGCACCTTCATGTACGGCGTGGCGGCCCTGGGCCCGGTGGGGGCTGCTCATGTGATGCGCATGCTGGAGGATGAACTGAACAATGCAATGCAGATGCTCTGCTGCCCGGATATCGCCGGGCTCAGGCACTGGCAGGGCTGAAAGCGGCTTTTACTAATGTTGATCGTGAGCCGCATGGCTTGCGTGATCGGTGCGGGAGAACAGGCCAGATGGCGGAAAGATCGTTCAAGAGTGAAGTGAAGAAACTGCATGCAGGCGAAGGCGAGCTGTTCCACGGCGAGGGGATCCTTGCGGTGACCAAGGCGCTGCTGCAGTCGGGCGTGTCTTATGTCGGGGGCTACCAGGGCTCGCCCATCTCTCACCTGATGGATGTGCTGGCCGATGCGCGGGAAGAAATTCTCGATGACATGGGCATTCACTTCGAGACCAGTGCCAGTGAGGCCACCGCAGCCGCCATGCTGTCGGCGTCGGTGCACTATCCGCTGCGCGGCGCCGTGACTTGGAAGTCAACGGTGGGCACCAACGTGGCCTCCGATGCGCTGGCCAACCTGGCATCGGGCGGGGTGACCGGCGGGGCCGTGATCATTATCGGGGAGGACTATGGTGAAGGCTCTTCCATCATGCAGGAGCGTACCCATGCCTTTGCGATGAAGTCCCATATCTGGCTGCTCGACCCCAGGCCCAACCTGCCGAGCATCGTTGATATGGTTGAGAAAAGCTTCGAGCTGTCCGAAGCCAGCCATACCCCCGTCATGCTGCAGATGCGCATCCGCGCCTGCCATGTGCATGGCCAGTTTGTGGCCAGGGACAACCGCAAGGCCGAATTTACCTTGCAGGATGCGCTACAGACACCCAGGCGGGATCTGAGCCGCCTGGTGCTGCCACCGGCGACCTTTCTGCACGAACGGGAAAAGATCGAAGCACGCCTGCCGGCGGCCATCGAGTTTATCAAGGCCCGGGAGCTGAACGAGTTCTTCCCCGGCAGCCGCGAGGATGTTGGCATCATTCTGCAGGGCGGCAGTTACAACACCGTGATTCGGGCGCTGGAGCACCTGGGACTGGCGGATGCCTACGGCCAGTCGCAGATTCCGCTCTACGTGATGAACGTGGCCTTCCCGCTGATCGACGACGAGCTGCTGCGCTTTGCCCAGGGCAAGTCCGCGGTACTGCTGGTGGAGGAGGGCAACCCCGAGTTTATCGAGCATGAGCTCCATACCCTTTTTGCCCGCACGGGCTGCAAGACGCTGCTGCAGGGCAAGGCAGTACTGCCGCGGGTCGGGGAGTACACCACCGATGTAGTAAAAGCGGGCATTCGAAATTTCCTGCAGGCCCAGACCACGGACTTGCTGCAACACGAGACCGCACTGTCCTTCGTGCCGGCCCGGTCCCTGTCAGTGGAGACTTTGACCGACGTGGTGCCGGCCCGTCCGGCGGGTTTCTGCACCGGTTGTCCGGAGCGGCCGATTTTCTCGGCCATCAAGCTGCTGCAGAAGGAGCGCGGCGACTTTCATATCAGCTGTGATATCGGCTGCCACCTGTTCTCGATCCTGCCGCCCTTTAACCTGGGGGCCACCACCATGGGCTACGGTCTTGGCAGCGCCTCGGCCTCGGCCTTCAATGTCAGCTCCGACAAGCCGGCGATTTCGATCATGGGGGATGGCGGCTTCTGGCATAACGGCCTGACCAGCGGTGTCGGCAATGCGGTGTTTAACAAGAGCGATGGCGTCAATCTGATCATCGACAATGCCTACACAGCCGCCACCGGAGGTCAGGATATTCTGTCATCCCGGGCTACCAATACGAATCTGGCGACCAATAACCCGATTTCCCGCGCGGTTGAGGGCGTGGGGGTTAAATGGGTCCGGACCCTGACCCGTACCTACGATGTCACCGCCATGCTCAAGACGCTGCGCGAGGCGGTCAGCACCAAGGGCCAGGGGCCCAAGGTGATAGTGGCGCAGTCCGAGTGCATGCTGAATCTGCAGCGGCGGGAAAAGCGCAACAAGCGCGCCGACCTCAAGGCCGGCAAGCGCGTATCCGAGGCGCGTTTTGCCATCGATGAGCAGACCTGCACCGGCGACCGGGCCTGCATCCGGCTGTCGGGCTGCCCGTCCCTGACGGTGAAGGAAAACCCCGATCCCTGGCGCTCGGATCCGGTGACCCGCATCGACAACAGCTGTGTCGGCTGCGGTCTGTGCGGGGAAAACGTGCACGCCGATATCCTCTGTCCGTCCTTTGTGCGGGTGGAGGTGGTGCGCAATGCCGGCCGCTGGGAAACCTTCAGACGACGCCTGTCCCAGAGTGTTATTCGCAGGCTGCAGAAAAGGGCGCAAAGGCGTCATGAAATCTACCAGCTGGATGGAGCCGCCTGATGAACACTCTCGATAAACAGCGTTTCAATATTGCCATTACCGCTATGGGTGGGCAGGGCGGCGGTGTGCTGGCCGACTGGATTGTAGGTATGGCGGAGGCGGCACACTGGCACGCCCAGACCACCTCGGTGCCGGGTGTGGCCCAGCGTACCGGGGCGACCATCTACTATCTGGAGCTGTTCCGACCGCAGGGTGACAGCGACACCAGGCGCCCCGTGCTGTCGCTGTCACCGGCCAGCGGGGACCTGGACCTGGTGGTCGCCGCCGAGCTGATGGAGGCGGGCCGAGCCATGCAGCGGGGCTTTGTAACGCCGGATCGCACCACCCTGATCGCCTCGTCACACCGGGCCTACGCCGTGGCGGAAAAGGAGTCCATGGGCAATGCCATCGCCAATTCAGAGTCGGTGCATGTCACGGCGGCACAGATGGCGCAGCGGTATATCTGCTTTGACATGGCGGCCCTGGCCGAGCAATGCCGCAGCGTGGTGAGCGCGGTGCTGTTTGGCGCCATTCATGGCAGCGCAGTACTGCCCTTTGGCCGGGACGAGTTTGAACAGGCGATACGCCGGGGCGGTGTGGGCGTGGACGCCAGTCTTGCCGCCTTTGCCGCCGGTGCCGCTCAGGCCCAGGCCAACCGCAAGCCGGAAGATCCTGTTGTTCCCAGCGCCCTTGCACCGGGCTGGCATTACCGGGGGCAGGACGGCGGTATTCGCCAGCTGCTGGTGACCATTGAGCGGGACTTTGCACCCGAGCTGCAGCCGTTATTGCAGGAAGGGGTGCGCAGAATGCTGGATCACAGCGACCTGCGTTACGCCAGGCGCTATGTTCAGCGAATGCAGCGGCTGGTGACCCGGGAAGCCGAGGCGAATGCCGGGGGCGAAGGTGTAGGGCGCTGCAGTACCGTGGCAGCCCGTACCCTGGGGCTCTGGATGGCCTATGAAGATACGATCCGGGTGGCGGATATCAAGACCCGCTCGCAGCGGTTTGAGCGCCTGTACGATGAAGTGGGCATCGATGCGGACCAGGTCTCCCATTTCACCGAGTTCATGCACCCCAGGCTCGAAGAAGTGGCCGAAACCCTGCCTGCGGGCGTGGGGCGCTGGGTGTTGCGCACTGGCTGGGCGGGGCGACTGCTGGAAGTGCTGTTCGCGGGCCCGAAAAAACTCTCGACCCAGAGCCTCGGTGGCTTTGTGTCACTGTACCTGGTGGCGCAGCTGCGCCCGCTCAGGCGTTTTTCGTTGCGTGATGCCATTGAGCAGACACAGATCGATGCCTGGCTGGAGCAGCTCGAGGACACGATGGGTGCGAATTATGATCTTGGCTGCGAAGTGGCGGCACTGCCGGAGCTGATCAAGGGCTACAGCAAAACCCGGGAGCGGGGGCTGCGCAGTTTCAGGGCGATTTCGGCCGCGGCCCGGGCGCTCGGGGGCCGTTCCGATGCCGGTGATATCCTGCGTAACCTCAAGGCCGCCGCGCTGCGAAGCGAAGAGGGCCTGGAGCTTGAGGCCGCCTTGCAGCACCATCAGCTTGGGCATCTGTTCGAGCCGCTTCCCGGCGGGCAAAAGGAGAGCGCTGGCTGCGCCTCGCAGTATGTTGATGCGACGGCCCGATAAGAGGTCCTGGATCCTGGCTTCCCGCTGGGGGTAAAAACGGATAGGGATCCTGAAGTATCGGGATAGTTCGATGCCCGCACTCTCTGGTCTGATAGCTGTATCTGGCACACAGGCGTAAGCCCAGTGCCAGACAGCACAGACTGCCCCGTTGCTTGTTCGTGGGCAGACGCTGCCAATAACAACAATGGAGCTCACCATGATCGACTTCAAACCCCTGCTGCTGACGACATCGCTGGCGCTATCCGTCGGCACGGCCCAGGCCCAGGACTTCCGTCTCGGGTTGATTACACCGCCACCCCATATCTGGACCCAGGCGGCCAACGATTTCGCCAAAGAGCTGAATGAAAAGTCAGGCGGGGAGCATCGGGTCTCGGTTTTCCCGGCGCAGCAACTGGGCAATGAAGCCCAGATGGTGCAGCAGCTGCAAACCGGCGCGCTGGACATGGCGTTTCTGACCATCGCCGAAATGTCCAACCGGGTGCCGGACTTTGGTGCCCTTTACGCGCCCTACCTGGTGGATGATATCGATCAGGCGGCGGCCTTGCTGCGCTCCGATGCCGCAGTCGGTCTGCTGGATCAGCTGCCCGCAGGTGCAGGTCTGGTGGGTATCGGCTACGGCATGGCAGGCATGCGCCAGGTGCTCAGCCGCGAAACCGTGGCGAGCCCGGCGGATCTTGCGGGCAAAAAGCTGCGCATAACGCCGTTTGAGCCGATCCGCGACTTCTATGCGGCCCTGGGCACAGCGCCGACGCCCCTGCCGCTGCCGGCGGTCTACGATGCGCTGGCCAACGGCCAGGTCGATGCCATCGACATGGATTTCGACTCCATCCTGATTCTCAAATTCTATGAGCGCGCCGACAACCTGATGATCTCCAACCATATGATGTTTCCGATGGTGGGGGTGGTCTCGGGGCGTCTGTGGCGCTCGCTGGGCGAGGACGACAGAAGCCTGATCCGCAGCAGCATGAAGGAGCAGCTGGATGCCGTGATCGCCCGTTTCCAGGCCCAGGAAAAGGATCAGGAAGCGCAGCTGCGCGGGCTTGATATCACCATCACCGAGTCGGATCGCAGTACCTTCAGCGAGGCGATCGGTGTCTGGGAGCACACCTGGTCGGCCAAGGCGCCGGCACTCGAATCCCTGCGCAAGGCCGCGGCTGATATCAAGGGCAGCTGATTGACGCTGCACACCCAAGCTGCCCCCGGGGCTCAGCATCGGGGGCACGCAGGAGAATGCCATGTTGCACAAAATTTCGAATAGGATTGCCCGGATGGAAACCAGGGTGGCCGCGCTGCTGGCAGGGGTTGTCACCCTGCTGGTATTGCTGAATATTGCCAGCCGCTCCCTGGGGCATGCCATCTACTGGGTGGATGAGCTGGCGATCTACTGCATGGTCTGGATGGCCTTTCTGACGAGCGCCGTGTTACTGAAGCGGCGTGAGGGCGTGAGCGTGACCCTTCTGACCGACAGCTGTACACCGGCCGTACGCAGGGCGCTGGCGCTGTTCAGCGATCTGGTGATTCTGGTTTTTGCCCTGGTGCTGTTGTGGCTGTGTCTGCGCTGGTATGACCCCGTCGCGCTGGCCCGGTCAGGCTTTGATCTGCAGGCGTTTCAGGCCCAGACCTTCAATTTTATCTATGCCGAAAACACCAGCACCCTGGGGCTGAAAAAGTTCTGGATCTGGCTGGCACTGCCCTTTTTTGCGGTGTCACTGAGCCTGCATGCCCTGAGTAATCTGCTTGAATGCCTGAGCGCGCGACCAGCCCTGGCGGGAGAAACCGCATGACCTTCGTGATCTTTTCGGTATTGCTGTTCAGCGCCGTCCCCATCGCGCTGGTGCTGGCCCTCACCGCACTCTGGTACATAGCAGTGTCAGGTAATTCGGTGCTGTTTGATTCCTATGCCCAGCAGCTGTTTGGCGCCGTCGAAAGCTATGGCCTGCTGGCCATTCCGCTGTTCATGCTGGCGGGCGAGCTGATGAACGAGGGCGGCCTGACCTCCCGCCTGGTTAACCTGGCCCGCATACTGGTGGGCGGATTTCGCGGCGGCCTGGCCTATATTAACCTGGTGGCCAACATGATGATGGCGGCAATCATGGGCTCGGCTGCGTCCCAGATTGCCATCATGTCCCGCGCCATGGTGCCGGCGATGGAAAAGGAGGGGTACGACAAGTCCTACGCCGCCGCCATTACTGCGGCCGGTGGCCTGCTGTCGCCCATTATCCCGCCCTCGATGCTGTTTGTGCTCTTCGGTGTGCTGGCCCAGGTCCCCATTGCGGAGATGTTTATCGCCGGCATAGTGCCGGGGCTGATCATGGCATTGCTGTTCTTTGTCGCCATCAGCCTGATGGGGCTGGTGCATACCTATCCCCGGGGTGAGTGGCCCACGCGCCAGCAGGCCCGGCAGTATCTGCTGGCGGGTATTCCGGCCGGGCTGATACCGCTGATCATTATCGGTGGCATCCTTACGGGGCTGGCAACGCCCACCGAATCGGCGGCGCTGGCATCCCTGGGGGCGCTGCTGATCGGCCGATATGTCTACAAGGATCTGCAGTACTCCAGCCTGTTCGACATTCTCAAACGTACAGCCTTCAACTCCGGCATGGTAATCATGCTGATCGCCGTGGCCGGCGTCTTCGGCTGGGTCATCGTATTCGAGGAGATTCCCCAGAACGCGGCCATCTGGATCGCAGCCCAGACGGCGGACCCCTTCGTCTTTCTGCTGATGGTGGTGGGCATACTGCTGCTGGTGGGCATGGTGATCGACGGCATAGCCGCGCTGATTCTGGTGGTGCCCATCCTGCTGCCCATCGCCCAGCAGCAGTACGGCGTCAGCCCGTACCAGTTTGGTGTGGTGGTCTGCCTGACCCTGGTGCTGGGGCTGCTGACTCCCCCGGTGGGCGCCGGGCTCTTTATCGCCTCCAGCATGACCGGCGAGCCTCCCATGCGGATTTTCCGCGCCCTCTGGCCGTTCCTGGTCGCGACCCTGCTGACCCTGGTGCTGCTGAGCTGGAAAAGCGAGCTGGTGACCATGCTGCTGTGATGGTGGCTTGAGCCGGGAGAGGGAAGTTTCGCTGCCTGTGGCCGGCGTTCTGGCAAAGCTAAATTTTTGGCTTGGCCTTGCCAAAAGTTTCTGATCAGCGGTGTCGTCAAAGCCCGCTTTTCGGGTTGAGCAAGAGTGCCCGTGGCCGGGGTTTTGCCCCGGGCTGCATCTCCTGGTTAGCCCTGCAGAAAATTCCGAATAAGTCGCGTCATCAGGGCGGGTTTCTGGGCGTGTGGCCAGTGGCCGGTACCCTCCACAACCTTGTAGCCTGCGGCGGGGAAGAGTTCGAGAATGGCATCACGGTGGGATGCCTGGATGTATTCCGAGTCGCCACCCTTGATAAAGAGGCAGGGGCCGGTATAGGGGGTGCCTGTCGGTGGGGCGCTGATGTTTGGATAGCCGCTGTGCAGGGCCTGCAGATTGAAGCGCCAATCGAATTGGCCGGCCTCGGTGCGATACAGGTTGCGCAGCAGAAAGGCCCGCACCATGGCATCGTCGACCCGAAGGCTGAGCTGCTTCTCTGCATCACTTCTGGATGTTACGGTCGCCAGGTCAATGCTCTGCAGTCCGCTGAAAACATCGCTGTGGTGATCGGGGTACTGCACCGGGGCGATGTCCACCACGATGAGCTTGCTGACGCGCTCGGGCGCTGTGAGTGCCAGCTGCATGGCGGCCTTGCCGCCCATGGAATGTCCCAGCACGAGGGCGCTGTCGATACCAAGGTTGTCCATCAGTTCAACCAGATCCTGCGCCATGGCGGCGTAGCTCATCTCGTTGTCATGGGGGGAGCGACCGTGGTTGCGCAGGTCGATGCTGATCACCCGGTAGTCGTCGGCCAGGGCTTTCGCCTGGCTACCCCAGTTGTCGAGGCTGCCGAACAGACCGTGCAGTATGAGCAGGGGTTCGCCCGTGCCCTGAATCTGATGATGCAGTTTCATAATGATTACGGACTTGTGAGCGGGGTTTGTGTTGGGTTTCACCCAACCTACAGGCGTGCCATAGGTTGGGTGGCGTGGCGAAGCCTGTAATCCGGTGTGCGGATCAGAGGATTTCCAGCAGCTCTACGTCAAACACCAGTGTCGCGTAGGGCGGGATGCCGCCCGGGGAGCCCTGGGCACCGTAGGCCAGGTTGTAAGGCACATACAGGCGCCACTTGGCACCTTTGGACATCAGCTGCAGGGCTTCGGTCCAGCCAGCGATCACGCCGCCTACCGGGAACTCAGCCGGCTGGCCGCGTTCGTAAGAGCTGTCGAAGACCTTGCCGTCGATGAAAGTGCCGTGGTAGTGCGTGCGAACCTTGGACTCGGCAGTCGGACTGGCGCTGCCATCACCGGCATTGACGACTTCGTACTGCAGGCCGGATTCGAGGGTGATGACACCGTCACGCTGGCCGTTTTCGCTCAGAAAAGCTTCGCCTGCGGCGGAGAATTCCTTGGCCTCGGCTTCCTTCTTTTCGCTTAGGCGGCGATTGATTTCATTGAAGGCTGCCTGAATGTCGGCAACTTCAACGCGCAGCTCCAGGTTGTTGTAGGCATCCTTGATGCCGGTGGCAACCGCGTCCAGGTCCAGGCCATCAAAGCCGCCCTGTGCCAGCTGATCGCCCATCTGGCGACCAATGCCGTAGCTTGCGTGTTGTTCCAGTGTTTCCAGTTTCAGTTCAGACATGCATGACCCTGTCGGTTCTGTGATTTTAAAAAGGCGCAGGCTACCACAAGCGCCGCTTTATTTCTTGTCGATAAACAGCAGCGGGTCGACTCGCACGTTGTTGAGACTCAGGCTCCAGTGCAGATGGGCCCCGGTAACGCGGCCGGTCTTGCCAACCAGCCCGAGCTGTTCGCCGGGGCTCAGTGTCTGGCCGGGCCTGACATCAATGCGGCTGAGATGGCAGTACAGGCTGGTCAGGCCAAAGCCGTGGTCAAGAATGACGGTGTTGCCATTAAAGAAATAGTTACCGGTGGCGCGCACGACGCCCGGGGCGGGGGCCTGTATCGGTGTGCCTTCAGGCGCTGCAATGTCGAGCCCGCTGTGGGGGTTGCGTGGCTGCTGGTTGAAGTAGCGCTTGAGGCCAAAGGGGCTGCTGAAACGGCCCTGTGCCGGCAGCGTGAACTGGAGCACCGGGTGCGCAGGTTCGGACCAGTAACTGAAAGCGGCGTCCATCTCCGCCTTCTCCCGCGCCCAGCGTTTGAGGTCTTCAGGGTCCGGGTCGACATGGCGCTGGTTCTTGATGGTCAGGTACTGCGCCTTGTAGGTCTTGTCCTCGATGTCGAAAGCCAGAGCCTTGCCATTGATATCCAGTTGTTGGGGGAGACTGGCATCGGCGTCCAGGGGTATGCCCACCACGGCGAGCCACTGGCCGGGAGCTGCCTGGGGTACGCTGAGCACTCTGTTGCCCTGATAGCTGACCCGCGGTGTGGCGGATGCCTGAAAGGGCACCAGGGCCACGCCGCCCGGCACGCGGGATTCCTGCGGCAGCTGGATGGCGGGCGACGCGGCCGGCTGTGCGGCATGGGCGGTTTTGCCTTGCAGCAGGGAGCCGGGCACGCACAGGAGTAACAGCAGGCTGAGCAGGGGTGCGCGCATCAGGCGGTCTCGTCGGCGGTTGTGGCTTCAAGGGGAGGGATGGCCGTCACCCGGCTTCGCACCCGCCCCTTCGCCAGGCGGGTTTCAATCAGGTCGTCAACTTTCAGCTGGCTGGCATCGTCTATCACCCGGCCCTGGCTGTCCTGCACGATGGCATAACCGCGCTCCAGCGTGGCCAGCGGGCTTACGGCATTGAGCTGGCCGGCCAGGGCGGCGCTGCGCAGGCGCTTGTCGTGCAGCAGGTAGTTCATCTGGCGTTCCAGTTGCTGGCGCAGGCTGCCCAGGTGCTGGCGCAGCTGGCTAACCTGGCGCTGCGGACGGATCTGTACCAGCCGGGCCTGCTGGCGTTCGAACCGGCTGCGCTTGTCGCCAAGCAGGCGCAGGGCCGCCTTGCGCAGGCGCAGCTCCAGTTCATCCAGGCGCTGGGCGCGTTCCCGGAGGCGCTCGCCGGGGTGGCGCAGGCGGCGCTGCAGTGCAATAAGACGCTCCTGTTGCCGGCGCAGTTGCTGACCAAGGCGGTCTTTCAGGCGCCGCCGTGCCTGGTCGAGGCGCAGCTGCAGTTCGCGCTGGTCGGGCGTGAGCAGTTCCGCGGCGGCCGAGGGGGTGGGTGCACGCAGGTCGGCAACGAAATCACTGATGGATACGTCGGTTTCATGTCCCACGGCGCTGACCACCGGGATGCGGCAGGCGTGGATGGCACGGGCCACGCTTTCTTCGTTGAAAGGCCAGAGGTCTTCCAGCGAGCCGCCACCGCGGCCCAGAATCAGCACGTCGCACTGGGCGTGCTGTTGCGCCAGCTTGAGCGCCCGCACGATGGCAGGGGCCGCCTCCGCCCCCTGTACCGCGCTGGGGTAGAGGGTGACGGGCAGGCCCGGGAAGCGACGCTTGAGCACGCTCAGAATATCGTGGATGGCAGCGCCCGTGGGCGAGGTGATCACCCCCAGATGGTGCGGATGCGGCGGCAGCGACTGCTTGCTGCCGGCGTCAAACAGGCCCTCGGCCCCCAGGCGCAGCTTGAGTGCTTCAAATGCCTGTTGCAGCTGGCCTGTGCCACTTTCTTCCATGTAGTCGCAGATCAGCTGGAATTCGCCCCGGCCCTCGTACAGCGAGACCTTGGCTCGCACCATGACCTGATCACCGTCCTTGGGGCGGTATTTCAGGAACTGGCTGCGGTTGCGAAACAGCGCACAGCGCACCTGGGCGCGTTCATCCTTGAGGGTGAAGTACCAGTGGCCGGAACTGGGGCGCACGAAGTTCGATATCTCCCCCTGCACCTGGATCATCATGAAGGAGCTTTCCAGCAGGGATCGGGCCTGCCGGTTAAGGTCGGAAACGGAAAGGGCGTGGGTCTGGGTTTTTGGCATCATGGCAGCATCTTAAGCAGGCGCACAGGGGCACGCAATAGGCCATTGCCGCCTCGGCACGGGCACCCGTTCGCGCTGAAGCTGCAGGTGGGGTCAGGGGGCGCACCCGGGGCGGTTTTTAGTCGCGCAGATTTTAATCGTTTTTGTACTTTCGCTGGCAATATCTGTATAATTGCGCGTTTCATTTTTTATGCTCCTTTCACGCTACTTATGGGCTGCTGATAATGTTACGAATCGTTGAAGAAGCGCTCACGTTTGATGACGTTCTGTTGATGCCTGGTTACTCCGAGGTTTTGCCCAAGGATGTATCCCTCAAGACCCGACTGACCCGGGGGATCGAGCTGAATATCCCGGTGGCGTCTGCGGCGATGGATACCGTTACCGAAGCGCGTCTGGCGATCACCATGGCGCAGGAAGGCGGCATTGGCATCATCCACAAGAACCTGACCGTTGAGCAGCAGGCTGACGAAGTGCGCCGCGTGAAGAAGTTCGAGGCCGGCATCGTCAACAATCCTGTGACCTGCCACTCCGACATGACCGTGGGCGAACTGCGTGCGTTGTCCGAGCGCCTGACCTACTCCGGTTTCCCGGTGGTCGATGATGGCGAGCTGGTGGGGATTGTCACCAGCCGTGATGTGCGCTTTGAGCAGTACCTGGATGCCAAGGTCTCCACCATCATGACGCCCAAAGAGCGTCTGGTAACGGTGAAGGAAGGGGCTGATCCGGACAAGGTTCGCAACCTGCTGCGCAAGCACCGTATCGAGCGTATCCTGGTGGTCGACGATGCCTTCAAGCTGAGCGGCATGATGACCGTCAAGGACATGTACAAGGCCAAGGCTTACCCCAATGCTGCCAAGGACTCCCAGGGTCGGCTGATCGTGGGCGCGGCGGTGGGTACCGGTGCCGATACACCGGATCGCGTGGCTGCGCTGGTTGAGGCCGGCGTTGACGTGATCATCGTTGATACCGCCCATGGCCATTCCCGTGGTGTGATCGATCGCGTTGCCTGGGTCAAGAAGACCTTCCCGCAGGTACAGGTGATCGGTGGCAACATCGCAACCGCCGAGGCGGCCATTGCTCTGGCGGATGCCGGCGCTGACGGTGTCAAGGTGGGTATCGGTCCCGGTTCCATCTGCACCACCCGCATCGTTTCCGGTATCGGTGTGCCGCAGATCACCGCGGTGGCCAACGTGGCGGCAGTGATGAACGAGCGCGGTGTGCCGGTCATTGCCGATGGCGGTGTGCGTTTCTCCGGTGACCTGGCCAAGGCCGTGGCGGCCGGTGCGTCCTGCATCATGGTCGGTTCCATGCTGGCCGGTACCGACGAGGCGCCGGGTGAGGTTGAGCTGTTCCAGGGGCGGGCGTTCAAGTCTTACCGTGGCATGGGTTCGCTGGGTGCCATGGCGCAGAGCTCGGGTTCGTCGGATCGCTACTTCCAGGATGCCTCTGAAGGCGTCGAGAAACTGGTGCCCGAAGGTATTGAAGGTCGTGTGCCCTGCAAGGGGCCTGTTGCTGGTGTGATTCATCAGTTGATGGGTGGCCTGCGCTCGTCCATGGGTTATACCGGCAGCGCCAATATCGATGTCATGCGCACGGTGCCGCAGTTTGTGCGCATCACCAGTGCCGGCATGAACGAAAGCCATGTACATGATGTAAGCATCACCAAGGAAGCGCCGAACTACCGTGTCGGCTAAGCCTTGAAACATCTCCGATAAATGGGGTGGCAACTGGCCGCTCCGTTTTTTTTTTGCCAGGAGGCTGTCCGATAATGCTGGCCGTAGCGAGAGCCGTCTGATTTGAGTTGGTTTTGGTGATGTTTTGCGGCGAATAGTGGTTCTATTTAACGAAAAGCAGCACAGAAAACAGCCAGACTCAGGCGGTTCGCAGTAGGTTTAGTATTGTTGGCCAGTCTCCTAGTGCATTAGTTGCCCGGCAACCGGTGGAGACACTGTCGAATGACACAAGATATTCATGCACAACGCATTCTGATCCTGGATTTTGGTTCCCAGTACACCCAGCTGATAGCGCGCCGGGTGCGCGAAATCGGCGTGTACAGCGAAATTCATCCCTGGGATATGGACGAAGCGGCCATCCGCGAATTTGCCCCTGTGGGCATCATTCTCGCCGGCGGCCCGGAATCGGTGACCGAGTATGATTCGCCCCGGGCACCCCAGGCGGTGTTTGACCTGGGGATTCCGGTGCTGGGTATCTGCTACGGCATGCAGACCATGGCCGAGCAGCTGGGGGGCAAGGTTGAAACCTCCGACAAGCGCGAGTTCGGTTACGCCAAGGTGCGCCTGGCGGGCAGCCCGAGCCGTCTGCTGGAAGGTATCGAGGATCACCTGGCCAATAACGGTTCGCTGATTCTGGATGTCTGGATGAGTCACGGCGACAAGGTTACCGAGCTGCCGGAAGGTTTTGCGATTATCGCTTCCACGGATTCGGCGCCGGTTGCCGCCATGTGCGACCCCAAGCGCAAGCTCTACGGCGTGCAGTTCCACCCCGAGGTGACGCACACCAAGCAGGGCGGTCGTATCCTTGAGCGCTTCGTGCGTGAAATCTGCCAGACTGATGGCCTCTGGACGGCGGCGAATATCGTTGCGGACCTGATCGCCAAGGTCAAGGAGCAGGTCGGTGGCCAAAAGGTTCTGCTGGGCCTGTCCGGTGGCGTGGACTCCTCTGTGGTCGCGGCGCTGCTGCATCAGGCGATTGGTGACCAGCTGACCTGCGTGTTCGTTGACAACGGTCTGCTGCGCAAGAACGAAGGCGACCATGTCATGGACATGTTTGCCCAGAACATGGGTGTGCGGGTTATCCGCGCCGATGCCGAAGAGAAGTTCCTGTCACGCCTGCTGGGTGAAAACGACCCGGAAAAGAAGCGCAAGCTGATCGGCAACACCTTTATCGAAGTGTTCGATGAAGAAGCCACCACGCTGAAGGATGTTAACTTCCTGGCGCAGGGTACCATCTACCCGGACGTGATCGAGTCTGCAGCCTCCAAGACCGGCAAGGCGCACGTTATCAAGTCGCACCACAACGTGGGCGGCCTGCCGGACGACATGCAGTTCGAGCTGGTCGAGCCGCTGCGCGAACTGTTCAAGGACGAAGTGCGCAAAATCGGTCTGGAGCTGGGTCTGCCCTACGACATGGTCTACCGTCACCCCTTCCCGGGGCCTGGTCTGGGCGTGCGTATTCTGGGTGAAGTCAAGAAGGAATATGCCGACATCCTGCGCGAAGCCGATGCTATCTTTATCGAAGAGCTGCACAACGCAGGCTGGTACCACAAGACCAGCCAGGCCTTTGCGGTCTTCCTGCCGGTGAAGTCGGTGGGTGTGGTGGGTGACGGGCGTCGCTACGAATACGTTATCGCGCTACGTGCCGTGGAAACCATCGATTTCATGACCGCGCGCTGGGCGCACCTGCCCTACGAGCTGCTGGAAACCGTATCCAGTCGCGTGATCAACGAGATCCCGCAGGTATCCCGCGTCACCTACGATGTCTCCAGCAAGCCGCCGGCCACCATTGAGTGGGAATAATTCAGCGGTGTGACTGATTAGCTAAAAAGCCCGCGATCGCGGGCTTTTTTATACATGGATGTATTTATCCTGCGTGTGCATGGATGCACAAAAGCAGGGTTTATACATGGATGTATTTATCCTGCGTGTGCATGGATGCACAAAAGCAGGGTTTATGTACGGTATGGCGCGAGTGAAGGGTATGCGAGCGGCGGCAGGAGAGAACATGACGGACGAGCAACAGGCGATCGATGCGCACTGGATGGGCGAGGCGCTGCAGATGGCGTTGCGTGCCGATGCGCTGGATGAGGTGCCGGTCGGTGCTGTGGTGGTGCTGGATGGCGAGATCATCGGCCGTGGCTGGAACCAGCCCATCAGCGGGCATGATCCCACCGCCCACGCCGAGATCATGGCGCTGCGCGAAGCGGCGGCAGCGATTGGCAATTACCGCCTGGTGGAGGCGGACCTGTATGTCACCATTGAGCCGTGCACCATGTGTGCCGGTGCTATCGTGCACGGGCGTATCCGGCGGCTGGTATTCGGTGCCACCGAGCCGAAATCCGGTGCTGTGGTCAGTAATGGCCAGCTGTTGCAGCAGGCCTGGCTGAATCACGGCGTAGTGGTGCAGGGCGGTATCCGGGCGGCGGAGTGCAGTGCCTGCATCAGCGATTTCTTTCGCCGTCGCCGCGCGCACAAGCGGGCAGAGAAAGCGGCCCGGCGGGCCGCCCCGGATGCCGCGCAAGAGTAAGGTTGTTGATTAGAGGGTCGGGGGCAGGTTTTCCAGCCTGGGCTCCCGCGGGCCCGAGTCGGTGGGGCCGGCATCGCGATTCTGGCGTATGCGGTCCAACTGTTTTTCCCAGCGCAGCAGGTCGATGTATTTCTGGATGTTGCTGACATAGAGCACCGGCTCGTAGCCGCGGGCGTAACCCAGGCGCACGGTGCTGTAGTACTTTTCCTTGGTCAGTAGCGGCAGGTGCTCGGCGACATCGTCCCAGCTGTCGGGGTTCTTGTTGGCGCGCTGGGTCAGGATGCGGGCGTCTTCCAGGTGGCCGAAACCAACGTTATAGCCGGCCAGGGCCATCCAGGTGTGATCCGGCTCCGGGATGCGGTCGGGGATCTGGTTCTTGACGCTGATCAGGTAGTGGGCGCCGCCAATAATGCTCTGGATCGGGTCGGTACGGTCTTCAACACCCACCTCCGAGGCGGCGGCGTTGGTCAGCATCATGATGCCTTTAACGCCGGTGGGGGAGACCGCCGCCGGGTCCCAGTGGGACTCCTGGTAGGCCACGGAAGCAAGCAGGGTCCAGTCAATATCGGTTTCCTGTTCGGCAATATAAAAGTACTGCTCGTATTGCGGCAGGCGCTCGCGCAGGTCTTTCTTGAAGGTCACGGTGTCGAAATAGTTCAGGGCATTACTGCGTTCGAAGTACTTCTCCCGCAGCTGCTTGATCAGCGCACGGGTTTCGTCCTTGGCGAAGAAGCGGTTCAGTGCCTCGAGCATGGAACCGTCCTGGAGTTTGGGCAGCATCCAGGCGATGGGCTGTGGCTGTTCCAGCGCGAAGGCCTTTTCAAGGCCGGGGAAGAACGAGTACTGGCCGTCAAAGCGGATGCTGTCGGCAATGGTGTAGTCGATCTCGGCGTTGTGCACCTGCTCGAGCAGGTCGTTAATGCTGTATTCGTCGGTTTCTTCCCAGCGGAGCTCTGGAAAGTCCTGCTGGTACTGGCGCATCAGTTCGCTGTGGCTGGAGTTGGCAATGATGCGAATATGTTTGCCGACCAGGTCCTCGATGGACTTGGGGGCGGGCTTGCCCTGGGTGATGCGATAGATCAGGTTGGCGGCACTTTCCATGTAAGGCTCGGTAAAGCTGAACTCCTCCAGGCGCTGCGGCGTGATGGCAAGGCCGGCGGCAGCGAGGTGGGCGCTACGCTCGCGTACCTGGCGCATCATGTCGGACAGGGTATCTGGAATCTGCAACTCCAGGCGCACGCCAAGGTCGTTGGCAAACGCCTGGGCGAGCTCGTACTCGAAACCCGATGGTTCACCCTTGTCGAGATAATAGTCGCTCGGCGTGTTGCGGGTGGCCAGGCGCAGCACGCCGCGTTCCTGAATAACTTCCAGCCGGGTCAGGCTGTTGTAGCTCACAAGTGCCGGAAAACTCAGCAGAACAAGCAGGCTGAGCAGGATGAGTGCATCTTTTCGGCGGTGAAGGTTCAGCAACATAGTTCGGGCTTTTCTGGTATCCGTAGGGCGGTTTCTGTAAAATTCACAACCTGTTTTTTCTGTAATCCCTGTCCGTCCAGGGCATACTTCAAAGAGGCTCGAAAACGACATGCTCGTACTGCGTGGAGCGCCCGCTCTTTCTGCATTCCGTCACGAAAAGCTGCTGTCAGCCCTGCAATCCAAAGTTGCGGCTATCACGGCGCTCTACGGCGAGTTCATCCATTTTGCCGACCTCAAGCAGGACCTGGCGGAGACCCAGCGCGATGTGCTGGATCGCATTCTGCGCTATGGCCCCAAGGCCGAAGCTGGAGAGCCTGCCGGTGAGCTGGTGCTGGTGGTTCCGCGCCCCGGCACGATTTCACCTTGGTCTTCCAAGGCAACCGATATCGCACGCAACTGTGGTCTGGCCGACATCAAGCGCCTGGAACGCGGTGTGGCGTACTATATTCAGTCATCCCGGGCGCTGGATCAAGCCGATCGTGCGCTGATCTGTGCCGAGCTGCATGACCGCATGGTGGAAGCCGTGCTGGAGTCGCTGGATGATGCCGGTCAGCTGTTTGTTGAAGAAGTGCCGCAGGCACTGAGCCGAATCGACATTCTGGGTGGTGGTCGCGACGCCCTGGTGCAGGCCAACAGTGCACTGGGTCTGGCGCTGGCGGATGACGAGATCGACTACCTGGTAGAGAGCTTTATCGGCCTGGATCGCAACCCGACCGATGTTGAGCTGATGATGTTTGCCCAGGCGAACTCGGAGCACTGCCGCCACAAGATTTTCAATGCGTCCTGGGATATCGACGGTGAAGAGCAGGATCGCTCCCTGTTCGCGATGATCCGCAACACCCACGAGCTGGGTGGCGAGAACGTACTGTCGGCCTACAAGGACAACGCGGCGGTGATCGTCGGCAGCAAGGCCGGGCGTTTCTACCCGGATGCACAAAGCCGCGAGTATGGCGCGAACCAGGAAGATATCCACATCCTGATCAAGGTGGAAACTCACAACCATCCCACGGCGATTGCGCCGCATCCGGGGGCTGCAACGGGCTCCGGCGGCGAGATCCGTGATGAGGGTGCGACGGGCCGTGGCGGCAAGCCGAAGGCGGGCCTGACGGGCTTCAGCGTTTCAGACCTGAATATCCCGGGTTTCGTGCAGCCGTGGGAATCCCAGTATGGCAAGCCGGACCGCATCGTTTCGGCGCTGGACATCATGCTGGAAGGCCCCATTGGCGGGGCTGCGTTCAACAACGAGTTCGGGCGTCCTGCGCTCACCGGCTACTTCCGTACCTTCGAGCAGCGTGTCAACGGTGCGGCGGGCGAAGAGGTGCGTGGCTACCACAAGCCCATCATGCTGGCGGGCGGTCTGGGTAACATCCGCGGAGATCATGTCGAGAAGGGCGAAATCCAGACCGGTGCCAAGCTGGTGTGTCTGGGTGGTCCGGCCATGCAGATTGGTTTGGGCGGCGGTGCGGCTTCCTCCATGTCTTCCGGTACCTCCTCCGAGGACCTGGATTTTGCCTCGGTACAGCGCGGTAACCCCGAGCTTGAGCGTCGCTGCCAGGAAGTCATCGACCAGTGCTGGCAGCTGGGGGATACCAACCCCATCGCCTTTATCCACGACGTTGGTGCCGGTGGCTTGTCCAACGCCTTCCCGGAACTGGTGAAGGACGGTGGCCGCGGTGGCGATTTCGGCCTGCGCAACATCAACAGCGACGAGCCTGGCATGACGCCGCTGGCGATCTGGTGCAACGAAGCCCAGGAGCGTTATGTGCTGGCGGTACAGCCGGAAGACCTGGCGCGCTTCGAGGCGATCTGTGCGCGCGAGCGCTGCCCTTACGCCATTGTTGGCGAGGCCACCGAAGAGCATCACCTGACGCTCGGCGATACTCATTTTGACAACAAGCCGGTGGACCTGCCGATGAGCGTGCTGTTCGGCAAGCCGCCGAAGATGCACCGTAGCGTGCAGCGCAGCCGCTACGAGGTGGCGGAGTTTTCCACCGCGGGTATCGAGCTGGCGGATGCGGTTGAGCGCGTGCTGCGCCTGCCGGCCGTGGGTTCCAAGTCTTTCCTGATCACCATCGGTGACCGCTCCATTACCGGCCAGGTCGCCCGCGACCAGATGGTCGGTCCCTGGCAGGTGCCGGTGGCGGACTGCGCCGTGACCACGGCCGCCTATGATACCTATGCCGGTGAAGCCATGGCGCTGGGCGAGCGTACACCGCTGGCGCTGGTGGATGGCCCGGCCTCCGGCCGCATGGCAATCGGCGAGACCCTGACCAACCTGGCAGCCGCGCGCATTGGCGAGATTGGCGAAGTGCGCCTGTCTGCCAACTGGATGTGTGCCGCCGGCCACCCGGGTGAAGATGAAAAACTGTATGACACCGTGCGTGCCGTTGGCATGGAGTTGTGCCCGCAGCTAGGCATTACCGTGCCGGTGGGCAAGGACTCCATGTCCATGCGTACCGTCTGGGATGACAAGGGCGAGCAGAAGAGCGTCACGGCACCCTTGTCGCTGATTATTTCCGGTTTTGCGCCGGTACTGGATGCGCGCAAGACGCTGACACCGCAGCTGCGTACCGACAAGGGTGAAACCGACCTGGTCCTGCTGGATCTGGGTAACGGTCAGAACCGTCTGGGTCTGTCTGCGCTGGCGCAGGTGTATAACCAGGTTGGCCAGTCCGTGCCGGATGTGGATGATGCCGGCCAGCTGGCGGCGTTTTTCGCGGCCATTCAGGAGCTGAACGAGCAGGGTCTGCTGCTGGCCTACCATGACCGTTCCGATGGCGGCTTGCTGGCGACGGTCGCTGAAATGGCCTTTGCCGGTCATACCGGGGTGGACCTGCACCTGGATCTGCTGGCGGCGGACGCGTCCGAAATCACGGCAGCACTGTTTGCCGAGGAGCTCGGGGCCGTGATTCAGATCTCCCGGGAGAACACCGAAACCGTTCTGACCGAGTTCAACGCCGCGGGCCTGGGCGAGGTGGCCAAGGTCATTGGTTCCCTGAATCAGGATGACCAGCTGTGCATTCATTTCGATGACGAGGAAGTCTACAGTGCTTCGCGCATCGAGCTGCAGCGCGTCTGGTCCGAAACCTCCTACCGTATCCAGGCGCTGCGTGACAACTCCGAATGCGCGCAGCAGGAATTCGATACCCTGCTGGACGCCGCTGACCCGGGCCTGCACGCTGAGCTGACCTTTGATCAGAACGAGGATGTGGCGGCGCCGTTTATCAATACCGGCGTGCGTCCGCGCATTGCCGTATTGCGTGAGCAGGGCGTAAACGGTCAGGTCGAAATGGCGGCAGCCTTCGACAAGGCCGGCTTTGCCGCGGTTGATGTCCATATGAGCGACATTATTTCGGGCCGCCGTACGCTGGAAGAGTTCAAGGGGCTGGTGGCCTGTGGCGGCTTCTCCTACGGGGACGTTCTGGGTGCCGGCGAGGGCTGGGCCAAGTCGATCCTGTTCAACGGTGTTGCGCGGGAACAGTTCGAGGCCTACTTCAACCGCACCGACACCTTTGCCCTGGGTATCTGTAACGGCTGCCAGATGTTGTCGAACCTGCATGAGCTGATTCCGGGCGCCGGACTCTGGCCGCATTTTGTACGCAACATGTCCGAGCAGTTCGAGGCCCGGGTTGCCATGGTGGAGGTGCAGCAGAGTGCCTCCATTCTGCTGCAGGGCATGCAGGGGTCGCGCATGCCGATTGCCATTGCGCACGGTGAAGGTCGCGCGGAATTCCGTGACGAAGCCCACCTGGTCGGCTTGCAGGGAGCCGGGGATATCGCGCTGCGCTATGTGGATAACCACGGTCGCGTGACCGAGCAGTACCCGGCTAACCCCAATGGCTCGCCGGCGGGTATCAGTGGTGTGACCACGGCGGATGGCCGCGTGACCATCATGATGCCGCATCCGGAGCGGGTGTTCCGGGCGGTGCAGAACTCCTGGGCGCCGGATGCCTGGGAAGAAGACGGTGCCTGGATGCGCATGTTCCGCAACGCGCGGGTCTGGGTTGGCTAAGCCGCTTTCCTGCGCTCCTTACTAAAAACGGCAGCCCCAGGGCTGCCGTTTTTATATACAGGGATGTATGTACCCTGCGAGCGCATGGATGCGCAGGAGCAGGGTTTATGCAGGGGGCTGTTTGCCCTGCGGGCGCATGGGCAGTTTTTTGCGCCATGCAAAAACTGCACTCTGGCGATCCATTGCCGTCATGCGCACGACTGCAGGGATGCAGGAGGTAGAGCGACGCAGGATGCCAGAGCCGAGGAGCAGGGTTTATGCGGGTGCTGCTTGTTCTGCGGGCCCATGGGTAGTTTCCAGCGGGCAGGTGGGTAAAAAGCAGGCACAAAAAAGCCGACATCAGTCGGCTTTTTCTGGCGGGAAAGAAAGATTACATGTTGTCTTTCTTTTCACCGGCGATCTGTACGTCTACACGACGGTCTGCACGCAGGCAGGCAATCAGAGCAGCGCCGCGGCCGGAGCAGCTGGCGACAGGAGCGGATTCGCCCAGGGAGCTAACGCTGATCTTGCTGCCGTCGACGCCGGCAGAACGCAGCTCGGAAGCAACGGCTTCAGCACGACGCTGGCCCAGACGCTGGTTGTAATCGGCGTTGCCGATGAAGTCAGCGTTACCGACCAGGTCTACATTGTCCAGACGGGACATGGAGCCGATGTAGTTGACGATGGCGCTGATGTCTTCTTCAACCTTGGCGCTGTCGAAGTCAAAGAACAGGCTGAATTTCTTGTCAGCGCTAACCATCATCGGCGCGGCAGGAGCGGGTGCCGGAGCGGGCTCTTCTGCTTTGGCCATGGCCTGGTAGCCGTCACAGCCTTCAACAGTGGCATCTGCTTCGGTGAAGAAGCCGGTGTGCCAGCATTCGCCGAAGCTGTTGCGCCAGATAGTGGCGGACGAGTCTTCAACGTAGCCTTGGTTGGTCGGGTGCGCCTGGGCAACGGCAGACAATGTCATAGCCAGAGCGACACCGGCGGAGAGGGCAAACTTTTTCATAGTAAGATTTCCTTGTGCCTGTTGTGGGTGGTCAGTCTATAAAAATAGCCCAAATTCTCTCCCACGGTTCCTGAATGAGGGTTGAATGTAGCCCGTCAATGTCCGTGGTGGCCAGGGGTACTTTTCACAGCTGTAGACAGCTACCGGTTACGGTATAGCTAATCGGCAACATACTAACATACAGATTGTGTATTTATGGTAAAACTTTTTTGTACGGTTTTACCATAACGCGCGCATAGACCCCCGCCTTTATATAGGGGTCTTCATCGGCCCAGGCCTGAGCCGCTTCAAGCGAACTGAATTGTGCAATAACCAGGCTGCCCGTGAACCCGGCAGGACCGGGATCTTCGCTGTCGATGGCCGGGTGTGGCCCGGCAACGAGGAGGCGGCCTTCATTTTTAAGCTGTTCGAGGCGGGCGAGGTGCTCGGGCCGCGCCTGTAGTCTTTGTGCGAGGCTGTCGGGTTTATCCTCGGCCATAATTGCGTAAAACATGTTACCGGTACTCCTCTTTTTGTATGCGTTATTTCTGGCTGTCGCTCTGGATATGCCGGGTCATGTAGAGTCCCTGGGCCAGGATAAATACAAATGTCAGCCCCAGCATGCCAAACAGCTTGAAGTTAACCCAGGCCTCTTCGCTCATTGAATAGGCCACTGCCAGATTAACAATGCCCATGCTGATGAAGAATATAACCCAGGCAATGTTGAGGTTGCGCCAAACCTGAGCCGGCAGGTCAATACTGGCGCCCATGAGTCGCTGTACGACCGTTTTTTGGCCGATAAAGTGGCTGCCCAGAAAAACGGCTCCGAAAAGCCAGTTGACGACAGTGGGCTTCCACTGAATAAAGGTCTTGTCCTGGAAGGCGATGGTTGCCCCGCCCATGAGGATCACCAGCACCAGGGTGACCAGCTGCATCTTTTCGATGCGATGTGTGCGTATCCAGGTGTACAGCATCTGCAGCATCGTGGCGGGAATCAGCACCGCGGTGGCCATGATGATGTCGCCAGTGGTCTTGTAGACGACAAAGAAGATGATGATGGGCAAAAAGTCGAGTAAAAGTTTCATGGGCTTGTAGTCTACTGTGTGGGGCCCCAGTATAAAGGCCTGTTCATGACTTATAAACCGGACCCTGTAATGGTATTACCGAAATATGATCTGCATTGTCACACAACGGTTTCCGACGGGGTGCTCAGTCCTGTCGAGCTGGTGGCGCGGGCGGTGGATCAGGGTGTAGAGGTGCTTGCCATCACCGACCACGATAGCATTGGCGCTATTGAGCAGGCGCAGGCGGCGGCACGGGCCGCCAGCATTCGTCTGTTGCCGGGCGTTGAGTTGACCGCGTGCTGGGGATCCCGCGTAGTGCATCTGGTCGGGCTGGGTTTTGATCCGGCGGCACCGTCACTGCAGCGCTATCTCGAAGAGCTGTCCGAGTTGCGTCAGGATCGGGCGCAGCGGATCGCGAAGAAGCTGATGGGGCGCAAGTTGCCCGATCTGCTGCCGGCGGTGCTGGAACTGGCAGGCGCAGGCCAGGTGGGGAGGCCGCATTTTGCGATGGCGCTCGTGGCCGCAGGCGTCTGTGAAACCGAGCAGCAGGCGTTCAAGAATTACCTGGGTACCGGCAAGGTGGGTGATGTGCAGATGGCCTGGCCGGCCATGTCCGTGGCGCTGGATTTGCTGCACGAGGTGGGTGGTGTGGGTATATTGGCGCATCCGACCAAGTACCGTCTTACCTTTACCCGCTTGCGTTCCCTGTTGACGGATTTCAAGGCGGCAGGTGGTGACGGGATAGAGGTCAGTTATTCGGGTATCAAGCCTGAACATCAGCGGGAGTTGCAAAAGATTGCACATAAAATGGACCTTATGGTTTCCGCGGGCAGTGATTTTCATCAGCCGGGCAAGCCCTGGGTGGAGCTTGGGCGATTCCTGCCGCCGGATACGCAGTGCCGGCATGTGTTGCCGTCCCTTCTTTAGTTTCCCGGGCTGGGCTACACTGCGGCCTGAGAGGGAATCAGGACAGGCAGGTTAATCGTGAGTCAATTTTTTCAGATACATCAGGAAAATCCGCAGAAGCGCTTGGTGCAGCAGGCCGCAGAGATAATCAGGCAGGGAGGGGTTGCGGTATACCCCACTGATTGCGCCTATGCCCTGGGGTGTCATTTGGGTGACAAGTCAGCGATGGAGCGTATTCAGCGCATTCGCAAGCTGGATGACAAGCATAACTTTACCCTGGTGTGCCAGGATCTGAGTGAAATCAGTACCTACGCCAAAATGGATAATCAGTGCTATCGCCTAATCAAGGCGCATACCCCCGGGGCTTACACCTTTATCCTGAATGCCACCAGTGAGGTGCCGCGCCGCCTGATGCACCCCAAGCGCCGCACCATTGGTATCCGTATTCCCGACAATCCCATAGCGCTGGCCCTGATGGAGGCGCTGGGTGAGCCGATCATGAGTACTTCGCTGATAATGCCGGGGGAAGATCAGCCGCTATCGGATCCTTATGATATCCGGGACCTGCTGCAGCACAGTGTCGACCTGGTGATCGACGGCGGTTATTGCGGCATGGAAGCCACGACCGTTATTAATCTGGTGGACGGCGTTCCGGAGATCATTCGGGAAGGTGCCGGCCCTGTTGATACTTTCGGTTAAGGCTGCAAAAGCTTCGGCTTTCTTTTGGATTGCCGGGCGTCGCCGTCCCGGGTTTTGGGTCAGGTCTGTGAGCTTGTGATTTAAATAAGCCCGCCTGGCTTGAATTTGATAGTTTTGCAACGATACTTGTTTTATCCATTCTCCCAATTGTGTGAGCGCCCGGCCCATGTCTGAATTTGTGAAAGTCCTTACCCGCAAAAACTCCTTGCGCAAGCAGTGCTCTGATCTCTCGGTTTCCGATGTGGAAAAGGTGCTGACAGATCTGAGTGAAATCCTGCAGGAGCGCCATGAGGAAGAAGTAAGGGCGCAGCAGGAAGAGAAGCAGAGAATGAAAAAAATTGCTGATATCCTCAAACGCATGGGTGACGCGGGTATCGGTCTGGAAGACCTCAAGGCGATCAAGGCGGCCGAAGGTCCCAAGCGCAAGGTGGAAGCGAAGTACCGCATCAAGGATGCAGCCGGGACCATTCATGAATGGTCCGGTCGGGGGCGCACCCCGGTAGCGTTTAATGAATACTTCGACAAGCATGGTGTCACCAAGGAAGATACGCGTATCAAATAGATTACGTGCTATTATCCGTCGAAGCTCCCCGCGGCAAATCTTGGGGGGCTTTTTTCGTTTTAGAGGAAGCGTCAAATGTCAGATGAAAAACTGCAAAAGGTATTGGCGCGCTCCGGATTGGGCTCACGTCGTGAGATGGAGCGTTGGATTGAGGAGGGGCGGTTCACCATCGATGGTGTAACGGCTACCCTCGGTGATCGTATTGGGCGCAAAGCCCAGGTTTTGATGAATGGCCGTGAGGTCAAGCTGGTTTTTGACAAGGAAAGCCAGCGCCGTGTACTGATATACAACAAGCCGCTGGGTGAGATATCCACGCGGCATGACCCCGAAGGGCGCAAGACCGTATTCAGCCACCTGCCGCCGCTAAACCAGGGGCGCTGGATTGCCATTGGTCGGCTGGATATCAACACCAGCGGCCTGCTGTTGTTTACCACCGATGGCGAGCTGGCCAATGCGATGATGCACCCGTCGGCTCAGATCGACCGTGAGTATGCGGTTCGCGTACTGGGTAACGTCGATGAGGCCATGCTGACCCGCCTGAAAGAGGGTGTGTTGCTGGAAGATGGCATGGCCCGTTTTACGGATGTGCAGTTCTTCGACGGGGAAGGTGCCAACAAGTGGTACCACTGCGTGGTCATGGAGGGCCGTAACCGCGAGGTCCGCCGGCTTTGGGAATCCCAGGGTATTCAGGTCAGTCGTCTCAAGCGTGTGCGCTACGGGCCGCTGTTTCTGCCCAGCGATGTTCCGGTCGGTACCTGGAAAGAGCTCACGCCCAAGGAAATTGCCAGTCTTGGCAAAATGCTGAGCCTGAAGGAAAAGCGGCCGGTCAAGCTCGACACCAAGGAGAAAGAAGTGCTGGAGCGCCGTTACAAGCGCCAGCGCAGTCGTCGTGAAGTGGGTGGGCGCCGCAAGCCTGCGGGCGAATAAAATAATGGAGCGGTTCGCAATGAGCCGCTCCATTATTGTTTTGTCACCCTGTCGGGCTCCTGGCAGGTATCGCTTTCCGGCTTTCTTTGTGTGGCTTACTGCGCGTCCAGTGACTGGCCATTGACGGTTTTGCTGTCCGGTCCCATCAGGTACAGATACAGCGGCATGATGTCTTCGGGCTCGGGGTTGGTTTGCGGATTCTCGGCCGGGTAGGCATTGGCGCGCATCTGGGTGCGGGTGGCACCAGGGTTGATGCAGTTGACGCGAATGCTGCTGGTGTTTTCCAGTTCCTGCGCAAGCACCTGTGCCATACCTTCGGTGGCGAACTTGGATACTGCATAGGCCCCCCAGAACGCCTTGCCAGTGCGGCCGACACTGGAGGTCGTAAAGATGACGGAGGCGTCCTGGCTTTGGCCCAGTAGTGGCAGCAGTGCCTGAGTCAGCATGAAGCCCGCAGTGACGTTTACCTGCATGACCTGGTTCCAGACCACCGGATCGTAGGATTCCATGGGGGTGCGCAGGCCCAGCAGGCTGGCGTTATGCAGCAATCCGTCCAGGCGGCCGAACTCCTGCTCCAGGGTATTGGCCAGTTCCTGGTATTCGTGCTCGGTGGCGCTTTCCAGGTTCAGCGGTACGATGGCGGGCTGCGGGTGGCCGGCGGCTTCGATTTCATCGTACACCTGCTCCAGTTTTTCCAGCGTTCGACCTACCAGGACTACAGTGGCCCCCTGGGCTGCATAGCTGCGGGCGGCGGTGCGGCCAATGCCTGCGCCTGCGCCGGTGATGAGGATGATGCGGTCTTGCAGCAGGTTTTCCGGAGCTTTGTATTCGAACATGAATCTTCCTTCGCGGGCCGGTGGCCGGGTTCAACTCAGGCGATAAAGGGATTGTAGCAGGGGTTTGATCGCGTCGGCGTGATCGACATTATGGTCGCTGCGCCAGTCGCGGGGGTCTTCGTCGGGCCCGATGTAGCCGTAGAGTGCGGCGATGGTGGCCAGCCCAGCCCGTTGTCCGGCTTCAATGTCGCGGCTGTGGTCGCCGACATAAACGCTGTTTTGCGGTGCACAGCCCAGTTCCTGGCAGGCAAGCCAGATGGATTCGGGGTGGGGTTTGCGCTCGCGCACCTGTTCGGGACAGATAATGCTGCCGGCGCGGTGATGCAACTCGAGTCGATGCAGCAGCTTGTGGGTGTAGAGTTCAGGCTTGTTGGTGACGATGCCCCAGGGGATGGCGTTGCCTTCGAGCCAGTCGAGCAATGGCATGATGCCGTCGAATGGCCGGGTTTCGATGGCCAGGTGCTCAAGGTAGATATCCAGAAAGCGCTGGCGCAGTCTGGCTACCCGGGGGTGATTTTGTGGCAGGTTGAACGCCGTGCAGACCATGGCGTTGGCGCCATTGGAGACCTGCGCACGAAGGGCTTCATAGTCCAGTGCGCTGTGCTGTTCTTCGGCCAGCAGGCGGTTGATGACCCAGATAAAGTCGGGCGCGGTGTCGAGCAGGGTGCCATCCAGGTCGAACAGGACGGACTGCAGTCGGGTGTCGGACTGGGGCATGTTATTCGGGCTTGCTCGTGGCCATCATGTAGTTCACGTCCACATCCCTGGGGTCAAGCTTGTACACCTTGGTCAGGGGGTTGTAGGTCATGCCAGTGATATCGTCCAGGCGCAGGCCGGCATCCCGTATCCAATGGCCGAGCTGTGACGGGCGGATGAACTTGTTGAAATCATGGGTACCCTTGGGCACCAGCTTGAGCAGGTGCTCGGCGCCGAGTATGGCGAACAGGTAGCTTTTGGGGTTCTTGTTGAGGGTCGAGAAAAACAGCTTGCCGCCGGGGCGGGTCAGGCGCGCGCAGGCGCTGACGATGGAGGCCGGATCCGGTACATGCTCCAGCATTTCCATGCAGGTGACGACATCGAAGCTTTCAGGGGCTTCTGCTGCCAGCTGTTCCACGGTGACCTGGCGGTAGTTGATCATGATGCCGCTTTCCAGGCCGTGCAGCTTGGCAACCTTTAAGGGTGCCTCGCCCATGTCGATGCCTGACACCGCGGCGCCGCGCTGCGCCATGGATTCCGACAGGATGCCGCCACCACAGCCAACATCCAGCACGCGCTTGCCGGCCAGGGGGGCGATACGGTCAATATAGCCCACGCGCAGCGGATTGATGTCGTGCAGCGGCTTGAATTCGCTATTGCGGTCCCACCAGCGGCTTGCCAGTTCTTCGAATTTGGCAATCTCGTCCGGATCGATGTTGAGGTTGTGCGCATCGGTCATGTTGGCTGTGTTCGCTGGCTGTAAAAAAGGATGGCGGCATTCTAGCACCGGCCTGCAAGTGAATACAGGTCGGGCCCGGCCGCTGTCAACAGGGTCTGACGCAACGCCTTCTTTTAAAGGGAATCTTTGCATTGCTTTGTGGTATACTCGCCCGGTTAAAAACGCCGGAATACCGGCCCTATCGAGCAGACCGGATCTAAGGAAAGCTGAGACGAATGGGTGATCTAGCCAAAGAGATTCTGCCAGTCAATATCGAGGACGAACTTAAACAGTCGTACCTGGATTATGCCATGAGCGTGATTGTCGGCCGGGCGTTGCCAGACGTACGCGACGGCCTCAAGCCTGTGCATCGCAGAGTGCTGTTCGCGATGAGCGAACTGAACAATGACTGGAACAAACCATACAAGAAGTCCGCTCGTGTCGTTGGTGACGTGATCGGTAAATACCATCCCCACGGCGACAGTGCCGTGTATGACACTATCGTGCGAATGGCGCAGGACTTTTCCATGCGCTACCCGCTGGTGGACGGCCAGGGCAACTTTGGTTCCGTTGACGGCGACTCCGCGGCGGCCATGCGTTATACCGAGATCCGCATGGCCAAGATCTCCCACGATCTGCTGGCTGACCTGGACAAGGAAACCGTCGACTTCGTGCCCAACTATGACGGCACGGAACAGATTCCGGATGTGCTGCCGACCCGGGTGCCCAACCTGCTGATCAACGGTTCCTCCGGTATCGCGGTGGGCATGGCGACCAACATACCGCCGCACAACCTGTCCGAGGTGGTGCGTGGCTGTATCGCGCTGATTGATGACAGCAGCCTGACGGTTGATGACCTGATGGAATATATTCCGGGGCCGGACTTTCCGACCGGCGGCATTATCAACGGGCGTGCCGGCATCCTGGAAGCCTACCGCACGGGGCGCGGTCGTATCTATGTCCGCGCCAAACACCATATTGAAGAAGACCCCAAGACCAGCCGCGCGGCGATTATCGTCACGGAAATTCCGTACCAGCTCAACAAGGCTCGCCTGATCGAGAAGATCGCCGACCTGGTGAAGGAAAAACGCCTTGAAGGCATTTCCGAGCTGCGTGACGAGTCCGACAAGGACGGCATGCGCATCGTGATCGAGTTGCGTCGTGGTGAAGTGCCGGACGTCGTGGTCAACAACCTGTTTGCCCAGACGCAGATGGAAAGCGTTTTCGGCATCAACGTTGTCGCCCTGGTCGACAACCAGCCGAAGATTCTTGATCTCAAGTCACTGATCGAAAACTTCATCCGCCACAGGCGCGAAGTGGTCACCCGTCGTACGGTCTACCTGCTGCGCAAGGCGCGTGAGCGTGGCCATATCCTCGAAGGCCTGACGGTGGCGCTGGCCAATATCGACCCTGTGATTGAGCTGATCAAGCGCTCACCGACGCCGGCTGAAGCGAAGGAAGGCCTGATCGCCATGGCCTGGGAGCCGGGTAATGTGCTCGAGATGCTGGAGCGTGCGGGTGAAGATGCCTGCCGTCCGGATGACCTCGAGCCGCAGTTTGGTCTGCGCGAAGGCCGCTACCACCTGTCGCCGGTTCAGGCGCAGGCGATTCTGGATCTGCGTCTGCACCGCCTCACCGGGCTGGAGCACGAGAAGCTGATCGGCGAATACCGCGAGCTGCTCGAGCGCATCGCCGAACTGCTGGAAATCCTGGGTTCGCACGCACGCCTGATGGAAGTCATCCGTGAAGAACTCGAGGCCGTGCTCGAAGAGTATGGCGACGAGCGTCGTACCGAGATTACGGCCTCACGCCGAGACCTGACGGTGGCGGACCTGATCACCGTGGAAGACATGGTCGTGACCATTTCCCACGGTGGCTATGCCAAGACGCAGCCGCTGACCGACTACCAGGCCCAGCGCCGTGGCGGGCGCGGCAAATCGGCGACGACGATGAAGGACGAAGACTTCATCGAGCACCTGCTGATTGCCAGCACCCACGACACCATCCTGTGCTTTACCAGCCGGGGCAAGGTCTACTGGCTGCGGGTGTTTGAAATTCCCCAGGCCAGCCGCGCGGCCCGCGGTCGTCCGATCGTGAATATTCTGCCGCTGGAAGAGGGTGAACGCATCACCACCATTCTGCCGGTGAACGAATACCGCGATGACCGCTTTGTCTTCATGGCCACCGCCAACGGTACCGTGAAGAAAACGCCGCTCGACAACTTCTCCCGTCCGCGTACCAGTGGCCTGATTGCCCTGGGACTGGATGAGGGCGACACCCTGATCGGTGCGGCCATCACCACCGGTGTCGATGACATCCTGCTGGTGACCAGTGCCGGCAAGGCCATGCGGTTCGAAGAAGATGCCGTGCGCGCCATGGGTCGCCTGGCACGCGGCGTGCGCGGTGTGCGCATGCAGCCGGGCACCTCCGTAATATCGCTGATCATTCCGCAGCCAGAAGGCAAGGTGCTGACCGCCTCGGCCCGCGGCTTTGGCAAGCAGACTGCCATTGATGACTTCCCCCGCAAGGGGCGTGGTGGCCAGGGCGTGATTGCCATGCAGTGCACCGACCGTAACGGTGATCTCGCCGGAGCGGTACAGGTGTTTGCCGGTGATGACGTCATGCTGATCAGCAACCGTGGCACCATGGTGCGCACGCGCACCGAGGAAATCTCGGAGCTCAGTCGCAATACCCAGGGTGTCATGCTGATTCGGGTCGCCGAAGATGAAACCCTGGTCGGCCTGGCGCGCATCGAGGAGCCGGAAGAGGTCGAACTGCCGGAGGGTCAGGAGGACGCTGATGGCACTGTGATTGACGGCGAATCCGCAGCCGTGGACGCCGATCAGGACAGCGACGCGCCAGATCAGACCCCGGCGCCTGATACCCAGGCGTAATCCCGCGGCGGCCCTTCGGGGCCGTCGCCTTATTATCCGTAACCTTGGATCGAGTGTGAGCGAGAACATGAGTCGCAAATACAATTTCAGTGCGGGTCCCGCGGCGTTGCCGGCCGAGGTCCTGGAACAGGCCCGTGACGAGATGCTCGACTGGCATGGCCAGGGGCTGTCGATCATGGAAATGAGTCATCGCAGCGATGCCTTTGTTTCCGTGGCCCAGCAGGCCGAGCAGGACCTGCGCGAGCTGATGGCCATTCCGGACAACTACAAGGTGCTGTTTCTGCAAGGTGGCGCCACCAGCCAGTTTGCCATGGTGCCGCTGAACCTGCTGGGCGACAAGGCCAGTGCCGACTACATCAATACCGGCATCTGGTCCAAGAAAGGCATTGCCGAAGCCAAGCGTTACGGTGCGGTGCGTCTTGCCGGTAGCACGGAATCCGAGCAGTTCACCCGTGTGCCGGGTCAGGCCGAGCTGGATCTGGATCCCGACGCGGCCTACGTGCACTACACGCCCAACGAAACCATTGGCGGTGTCGAATACAACTACATTCCGGAAACCGGAGCGGTGCCGCTGGTGGCGGACATGTCCTCCAGCATCCTGTCCCGCCAGATCGATGTCAGCCGTTTTGGCCTGATCTATGCCGGTGCGCAGAAGAACATCGGTCCGGCCGGCCTCACCGTGGTGATCGTGCGTGAAGACCTGCTGGGCAAGGCGGCGGCAAATACGCCCGCCATGTTCGATTACCAGGTACATGCCGCTGCCGATTCCATGAACAATACGCCACCAACCTTTGGCTGGTACCTGGCGGGCCTGGTCTTCCAGTGGCTCAAGCGCCAGGGCGGTGTTGCGGCGATAGAGGAAGTGAACCGTCGCAAGGCGGCCAAACTCTATGCCTATATAGATAGCAGCAGCTTCTACGCCAACCCGATTGCGCCGGACTGCCGTTCCTGGATGAACGTTCCTTTCACCCTGGCGGATGCCGGGCTGGACAGCCTGTTCCTCGAGCAGGCCGAGGCGGCGGGGCTGCTTAACCTGCAGGGGCATCGTTCTGTCGGCGGCATGCGGGCGAGCCTCTACAACGCGGTGCCGGAAGCGGCCGTGGATGCACTGATTGATTTCATGCAGACGTTTGCGCAGCAGCACGCCTAAGTCAGATACGAGAGTGGCCCAGCCATGAGTGACCAGGAAAAGGAACTGCAGGTTCTGCGTGATCAGATCGACCGGATCGATCAGCAGCTTCAGACTCTGCTCAATCAGCGTGCGGCCTGTGCCCAGCAGGTCGCCGAGGTGAAACAGAAATACCAGGGCGCCCGGGATGCGGTGTTCTACCGTCCCGAGCGCGAAGCCCAGGTGCTGCGCCGGGTGATGGAGCGCAACACCGGGCCGCTGCCCGAGCGTGATGTCGCCCGGCTGTTTCGTGAAGTGATGTCGGTCTGTCTGGCGCTGGAGCAGCCCATGCGCATCGCTTTCCTGGGGCCTGAGGGAACCTTTACCCAGCAGGCTGCGGTGAAGCATTTCGGCCTGTCGGCGATTACCGCGCCGCTGGGCTCGCTGGATGAAGTCTTTCGCGAGGTGGAAGCCGGTACGGCCCATTACGGCGTGGTGCCGATCGAGAACACCAGCGAAGGCATGGTGAATCACACCCTACATCTTTTCTCCCGTTTCCAGATATCCATCGTCGGTGAGGTGGAGCTGAACATCCATCATCACTTGCTGGTGCGCCCGAATATCGACCGTAATGCCGTCACCCGGATCTATGCGACCCAGTCCGCCCTGGCCCAGTGCCGGCGCTGGCTGGATGCACACTATCCGTCGGTGGAGCGGGTCGCGGTGGCAACCAATGCCGATGCGGCCCGTGAGGCCTCGATCGAGTCCGATCTCGGGCTGGCTGCGGCCATTGGCAGTGAGCTGGCCATCGAGCTGTATCCGCTGCAGGTTGCGGTACGCAACATCGAAGACCAGGCCGAAAGCAGCAGCCGCTTCCTGATTCTGGGGCGCCAGGAGGTGGGCCCCAGCGGTCATGACAAAACCTCCATCCTCGTCTGTGCCCACGACAAGCCGGGTGCCCTCTATGATCTGCTGGCGCCGTTTCGCCAGCGTGGTATCAGCCTGACGCGGATCGAGACCCGCACCCTGTCGGGGCCCTGGAACAGCGTGTTCTATATTGACTTTGAAGGCCACGTCTCCGATGCGCCGGTACAGGCGCTGTTCAAGGAGCTGGAGTCGGAGTCGCTCGAACTCAAGCTCCTTGGATCTTACCCGCAGGCGGTGCTGTAAGTATTCGTCATCGCAGGAGTCGCAAGATGGGTTGTGATTTTATCGCCCGGGCCACCCCGGGCGTGCAGGGGCTGCAGCCATATGTCCCCGGCAAGCCGGCACAGGAACTCGAGCGCGAGCTGGGCCTGACCGATATCGTCAAGCTGGCCAGCAATGAAAACCCGCTGGGTCCAAGTCCCCGGGCGCTGGCGGCGGCGCAGCAGGCGCTCACCGAACTGCACCTTTATCCCGATGCCAGTGGTTACCGTCTGAAGCAGGCGCTGCTGCAGCATTATGGCCTCGCGCCCGAGAGTATCACCCTGGGCAATGGCTCCAATGATGTGCTCGAGCTGATTGCCCGCGCCTTTCTGCGCCCGGGAGACGAGGTGATCTACTCCCAGTATGCCTTCCTGGTCTATCCGATTATCACCCAGGCCAGCAGTGCCACCGCGGTCGTTACACCGGCGCTGAACTGGGGGCATGATCTGGATGCCATGCTGGCGGCTGTGACGCAGCGTACCCGGCTGGTGTTTATCGCCAACCCCAATAACCCGACAGGGACCTGGTTAACCCGGGCGCAGCTCTGTGCCTTTATGGATGCGCTGCCGCCATGCGTGGTGCTGGTGCTCGACGAGGCCTATACCGAGTACAGCGAAGATCCCGAGTTTCCCAATGGGCTTGAGCTGCTATCGCGCTATCCGAACCTGGTGGTGACCCGAACGTTCTCCAAGGCCTGGGGGCTGGCGGGGCTGCGGGTCGGCTTTGCCGCAGCCAATACGGACATTACTGATCTGCTGAATCGCGTACGTCAGCCTTTCAATGTGTCCGGCCCGGCCCTGGCCGCGGCCGAAGCGGTGCTGGGGGACAGCGACTATCTGGCGCGTACCCTGGAGAACAACCGCGCCGGCATGCAACAGCTGGTGGACGGGCTTGAGGCGTTGGGGCTGGCGGTGATCCCGTCGGTGGGCAATTTTGTCTGTGTCGGCCTGGGTCGCCCGGCGGGCCCTGTGTATCAGCAATTACTGCAGCGGGGCGTGATAGTACGTCCGGTGGCCAACTACCGGATGCCCGAGCATCTGCGTATCAGTATTGGCCTGGAGGCGGAGAACCGACGCTGCCTGCAGGTGCTCGAAGAGGTTTTGTCTGCGTGAAGTTCTCCATCAACAAGGTACTGGTGATTGGTCTGGGCCTGATCGGCGGTTCTCTGGCCAAGGCTTTGAAACAGCGCCGCTATTGTCAGCATGTAATCGGCTATGATCGCAACCCGGCGGAGCTGGAGGCGGGCCTGGCGCTGGGCGTTATCGACGAAGCCGCCCCGGATCTGCGCGCGGCGGTGGCGGCGGCCGACCTGGTGGTGCTCGCCGTACCGGTGAAAGCCACGGACAGGGTGCTGGCAGATATAGTCCCGGTGCTGCGTGCCCATACCCTGCTGACGGACGTCGGCAGTACCAAGGGCAATGTCGTGGCGGCGGCCGAGGCTGCGTTCGGCACCTTGCCGGCCACCTTTGTGCCCGGTCACCCGATTGCCGGGTCTGAAAAGAGCGGCGTGGCCGCGGCCGATGCCCAGCTGTTTGAGCGCCACAAGGTGATACTGACGCCAACGCCGGCGTCCTCGGCCGAGGCTACGCTGGTCATTGCCCGCATGTGGCAGGCCGTGGGGGCGCAGGTGCTGCAGATGGAGGTGGGGCGCCACGATCAGGTACTGGCCGCGACCAGCCATTTGCCGCACCTGCTGGCTTTTTCGCTGGTCGACACCCTGGCAGCGGAAGCTGCCAATACGGATATCTTTCGTTACGCTGCCGGCGGCTTTCGCGACTTTACCCGTATTGCTGCATCGGACCCCACCATGTGGCATGACATCTGCCTGACCAATGGTGATGCCATACTGGCGCAGCTGGATCGCTTTAGCGCCGGTGTGGAAAAACTGCGCCATGCCATCAGTTCGGCCGACAGTCAGGCGATGCTGGGCATTTTCACCCGGGCCAAGGCTTCGCGGGATCATTTCAGCCGCATTCTGTCCAGCTCTGCCTATGCACAGCACCCGCATAGCGGCCCGGTCGATTACCGGGCCCAGCCGGGGGCTGCGCTGTCAGGCCCGGTGCGCCTGCCGGGTGACAAGTCGATTTCGCACCGGGCCATCATGCTCGGTTCCCTGGCAGAGGGTATTACAAGCATCGAGGGCTTTCTCGAAAGCGAGGACAGCCTGGCGACGCTGCAGGCGTTTCGTGACATGGGGGTGGTGATCGAAGGGCCGCACCAGGGCGCGGTAAAAATTTATGGTGTCGGTCTGCACGGGCTGCAGCCCCCGCCAGGGGCGCTCTACCTTGGGCGTTCGGGAATGTCGATGCGTCTGCTGTGCGGTGTGCTGGCAGGGCAGGCCTTTGATACCGAGCTGACAGGCGATGTGTCGCTGTCGCGCTGGTCCATGGAGCAGGTGGTGCTGCCGCTGCGCCAGATGGGGGCCCGGATAGACACTGCCGACGGCGGCCTGCCGCCGCTGCGCATTCGCGGCGCTCAGTCGCTGCACGGTATAGAGCACCTGTTGCCGGTCCCCAGTGCCCAGGTCAAGTCGGCGCTGCTGCTGGCCGGGCTCTACGCCACGGGTAGCACCGCCGTGACCGAGCCTGCGGCGTCCCGCGATCATACCGAGCGGATGCTGCAGGGGCTTGGCTGTACACTGGATCATGCCACGGGGCGGGTTGCGGTGCAGGCGGGTGGCAGGCTCAGGGCGAGCCGGATTGATGTGCCCGGGGATATGTCCCTGGCGGCGTTCTTTATCGTCGGCGCGGCGATTACGCCGGGTTCCGAGCTGCTGCTGCAGCGGGTTGGCATCAACCCGACGCGTACCGGGCTGATTGAGATTCTGCGCCTGATGGGGGCGGATATCCGCTTCGAACAGGAACGTTGCGCGGGTGGCGAACCGGTGGCGGATGTGCGCGTGTGCTACCGCCCACTCAGTGCCATCGAGGTTCCGGCCGTATTGCTGGCGCGCGCCAGCGACGAGTTGCCACTGCTGATGGTTGCGGCAGCCTGCGCCCAGGGAGCGACCTGGATTCGCGGAGTCGGTGAGCTGCGTCACGACATGGACCGGCTCCTGAAGATGCTGGTGACCGGACTGGGTGCCCTGGGTATCGAAGCCCTGGTGGGCGCCGACAGTGTCTGCATTCGTGGTGGCGCCATCGGTGGCGGCGCGCTCAATGCCGGCGGTGACTACCGCGTCGCCATGGCGTTTGCGGCCCTCTCCCAGCGCGCAAGCGGTGAAATACATATATCGGAATGCGCCTGTCTTGAGGCTGCGTTCCCCGAGTTTGTTACCCTCGCCTGCCGGGCGGGGTTCAGAATAGGTAAGGAGGGAGGCTGATGGTCTCGAAGCAATTGAGCGTGCCGGTAATCAGCATCGATGGTCCAAGTGGTTCCGGCAAGGGGACTATCTGTCGCTTGCTGGCGCGCCAGCTGGGCTGGCATTTGCTGGACAGCGGCGCCCTGTACCGGCTGACTGCCCTGGCCGCGCGTCATCACGGCGTAGCGCTGGACGACGTTGAGGCCCTGGTGGTGCTGGCGGCGCACCTGGATGTGAAGTTTGTGCCCCGTGGTGAAGACAGCGAGGTGCAGGTACTGTTGGAAGGCGAGGAAGTCACACAGCAGATTCGTACCGAAGACGCCGGCGCTGATGCGTCCCGGGTCGCGGCCATCGGGCCGGTTCGCGATGCTTTGCTGGAGCGTCAGCGTGCATTTCGCGAGGCCCCGGGTCTCATTGCGGACGGGCGGGATATGGGTACGGTGGTGTTTCCCGCTGCCGAGCTGAAAATTTATCTGGATGCGAGTGCGCAGGAACGCGCGCGTCGGCGTTATAACCAGTTGATAAATAAGGGTCTCGGTGCTAGCCTTGAAACGATATTGGTTGATATTCAAGCACGTGACGACCGCGATATGAACCGCGCAGTAGCGCCGCTGAAGCCCGCGGCCGATGCGGTGATTCTGGACTCGACCCAGATGAGTATCGATGAGGTTCTGAGCGTGGTTCTGGAGCAGGCCAGACACAGGGGTTTGACCTGGTAAGCATCTGTTTTGTGAGGATGGGGCGGTAATGAGCGAAAGTTTTGCCGAACTTTTTGAGGAGAGCCTCAAAGACCTGAAGATGGCGCCTGGCTCCATCGTCACCGGAACAGTTGTCGCCATTGAAAATGACTTTGTCATGGTTCATGCCGGCCTCAAGTCAGAAGGCTTTATTCCCCGGGAGCAGTTCCTGGATGAGCATGGCGATCTGACTATCGGTGTGGGTGATAGCGTGCAGGTTGCACTTGAAGCGGTGGAAGACGGCTTTGGTGCCACCATGCTGTCACGGGAAAAAGCCAAGCGCGCCGAAAGCTGGAACCTGCTGGAGCAGGCGTTCGAGCAGGACGAGATCGTCAAGGGCATGATCGTTGGCAAGGTGCGTGGTGGTTTTACCGTCGACCTGGATTCCGTGCAGGCTTTCCTGCCAGGTTCGCTGGTTGATATCCGTCCCATTCGCGATACGGCCCACCTTGAGGGGGTTGAACTTGAGTTCAAGCTGGTGAAGCTTGATGCCAGGCGCAACAACATTGTCGTTTCCCGTCGCGCGGTGCTGCAGGCATCCTACGATGAGGAGCGCGAAAAGCTGATGTCGCAGCTCAAGGAAGGCATCGTCATCAAGGGTATCGTCAAGAACCTGACCGACTACGGTGCCTTTATCGACCTCGGTGGCCTCGATGGGTTGCTGCATATCACCGATATTGCCTGGAAGCGCGTCAAGCATCCGAGCGAAGTGCTGCAGGTCGGTGATGAAATCGACGTCAAGGTGCTGAGGTTTGATACTGAACGCAACCGCGTTTCCCTGGGGCTCAAGCAGCTGAGCCAGGACCCCTGGCTGACACTCATGGACGGTCACGCCGTGGGCTCCCGATCCAAGGCTCGGGTCACCAACGTGACGGACTACGGCTGTTTCGCCGAGATCGAGGCCGGTGTTGAAGGCCTCGTGCATGTGTCGGAAATGGACTGGACCAACAAGAACGTTCATCCTTCCAAGGTGGTGCAGGTGGGTGATGAAATCGAGGTGATGATGCTCGATATCGACACTGAGCGCCGGCGCATTTCGCTGGGTATGAAGCAGTGTCGTGACAACCCCTGGCAGGCCTTTGCCAGCCGTTATACCAAGGGCGATACCCTGACCGGAAAAATTCGCTCCATTACCGATTTCGGTGTTTTTATCGGCCTGGACGGCGGTATCGATGGCCTGGTGCATCTGTCTGACCTGTCCTGGGATCTGCCGGGCGAGCAGGTCGCCAAAAGCCTGAACAAGGGGGATGACCTCACCGCTGTGCTGCTGTCCGTGGATACCGAGCGCGAGCGTATTTCGCTGGGCGTCAAGCAGTTGGCCGAAGATCCCTTTGGTGAATATGCGGCCCAGTTCGGCAAGGGCGCACTGGTTACGGGTACCGTGACGGATATAGATGCCAAACAGGTTACCCTGCAGCTGGCCGAGGGGATCAGTGGCGTGCTGCGCGCGTCCGAGGTTTCGGCTGAACGCGGGGCGAACCTGGCAACAGGCTTCAAGCCCGGTGACCAGGTTGAAGCCTCCGTTATCAATGTCGATCGTCGCAGCCGCACCATCCAGCTGTCTCAGAAACAGCGCGATGCGAAGGTCGACCAGCAGGCACTCAAGTCGATACAGGATCAGCCGGTGGTCTCTGCCGGGCCGACGACCATAGGTGACCTGATCAAGGCGCAAATGAACAAGTCGGATGATTGATCGACAGGGAGAGCATGGCTCTCCCTGTTTGTATGATGTAGCCAGGGCTTTGCCGCGTCATTGGAATGAAGGCTTGCCAAATAGCCTGAATCTTTAGGGAGAGTTGTCATGACCAAATCAGAGTTGATTGAACGACTGATAGATCGTCATAATCAGCTATCTGTAAAGGACGTCGAGCTAGCCGTCAAAACGATGCTGGATCACATGACCGAGGCGCTGGCCCATGGCGACAGGATCGAGATTCGCGGCTTTGGCAGCTTTTCGCTACACTACCGCGCACCGCGGGTTGGGCGTAACCCCAAGACCGGCGAGTCGGTACCCTTGACGGCCAAGCATGTACCGCATTTTAAGCCTGGCAAGGAACTGCGGGAGCAGGTCAATGACAGTCTGTCTGAATACTAGAGTTTATCTACTCTGCCTGTTGGAGGCTTGATCCGGTGCGCTGGTTGAAAACGCTGCTACTCATTATTTTGTGTCTGGTTATCCTTTTCGTGGGGATACTCTTTACGATCCATAATACCGACAAGGTTACCATTGACCTGATTCTGGTCCAGTTGCCCCAGGCCAGCCTGTCGCTCTGGCTGATAGCTGCCTTTGTGTGCGGCGGCGTGCTCGGGGTTCTGCTGAGCAGCGTGGCGATTCTGGGGCTTAAAACCCGCCTGCGTTCGGCTCGCAAACGCCTGACCATTGCTCATCACGACCTGGAACGCCAGCGCGCGCTGGTGACCAAGGACAGCGCCTGACTCTCTCTACCCGGGATTGGCTCTACCCGGGATTGGCACTGGTGGTCCAAAGGCTGCGCCAGGCTGATCCCGTTCCTGCTTTTCGTCTGTGTGCCCACCTGATCTGTAGTCGAACCTCTGAGGCATCGGTCGCTGCCTGCCATTGGCGCCTGCAGTCTGCGCTTTTGGCTGTATAATAGTCGCCGCGCGGCGGACTGCAGTCGCTGCACAAAGGCCTGACGGCAGAGTGAACGCTAATACACGAGGGTTTCATGGCAACGGATTCAAAACAGGTACTGGTGGCGCTGGATTATCCTGATCAGGCTCAAGCCATCGCAATGGCGCAGCGGCTTGACCCTGCGCGCTGTCGCCTCAAGGTTGGCAAAGAGCTGTTTACCCGCAGCGGCCCCGCCATCGTGGAAACGCTGCAAAGCCGCGGCTTTGATGTGTTTCTCGACCTCAAGTTTCACGATATCCCCAACACCACGGCCAAGGCTGTGCGTGCGGCGGCAGAGCTGGGCGTCTGGATGGTCAACGTGCACGCCAGTGGCGGGCGTCGCATGATGGAAGCGGCCCGCAACGAGGTCGACAGCGTTGTCGGCAGTCAAACCTTGCTGATTGCGGTCACGGTGCTGACCAGCATGGAGCGGCAGGACCTGGCCGAGATCGGTATCGATATCGAACCGCTGGAGCACGTGAAGCGCCTGGCGCAGCTCACCGAGCGCAGCGGCCTGGACGGGGTGGTCTGCTCAGCCCGGGAAGTGACACCACTGCGCGGACTGATCGGTGCGGATTTCAAGCTGGTGACCCCGGGTATTCGCCCGGCCAATACGGCTGCCGGCGATCAGCGCCGTATCATGACACCGGGCCAGGCCGTGCAGGCCGGCAGTGACTATCTGGTTATCGGCCGTCCCATTACCCAGGCCGCAGATCCGCAGGCGGTGCTCGAAGCTATTCAGCAGGAGCTGGCCCAGGCTCGCTGATTGGCGCATTTTTGACCTCTGTGCTATCTCTATTTAACAGTCGATAAGGAGTTCGGCTGTTAAATAAATAATACAGGGAGTTTCATTATGAACACTCGAATACTTCGTGCTTTGCTACTGACGTTCTGTCTTGCTTTTCTTCCCCTGTCCGCCGCCCAGGCGGATACGCTGGATATCAATACCGCCACCGCCGACCAGCTTTCCAGTGTAATGGTGGGTGTTGGGCCAGCCAAGGCCCAGGCCATTGTGGACTATCGCGATAGTAACGGGCCCTTCGGCAGTATCGACGAGCTCAGTTCCGTCAAGGGTATTGGTCCGGCGACGGTGGACAAGAACCGTGACTTCATCAGCGTGACGCCGGCATCCGCGAAGTAGCTCCGGCCCTGCTATAAAAACGGCACCCCCAGGGTGCCGTTTTTATATACATGGACGTATGTATCCCGCGGGTGCATGGATGCACAGGAGCGGGGTTTACATGGACGTATGTATCCCGCGGGTGCATGGATGCACAGGAGCGGGGTATACAGGGATGTATTTTGGCATTTTTTGCTCCTGCAAAAATGCCATTTTCGCCTTCCCTGGCGGGCATCCTGCGGGTGCATTGGCCGTTTTTTGCTCCCGGCACAAACGGCATTCAAGCCATCCCTGGCTTTTATGCCACGACTGCAGGGATGCAGGAGGTAGGGCCTTACAGAATAAAGACCAGCGTTAGCGGAATGATCACCAGGCTGGCGATGTTGCTCAGCAACACGATGGAGGCCACCTGCTGGGGTTCCTGGTTGTAACGTTCGGCCACCAGGTAGTTCAGCAGTGCCGGCGGCAGGGCGCCGAACAGAATCAGGTAGTGGAACTGGGCCTCATCCAGGTGCAGAACCTGCTGCACCGCCAGTGCCATCAGGATGCCACTGAGCGGGCACAGCACGGCGCCGATCATGCCGCTGCGCCAGTTCGACAGGTCAATGCTCAGCATGCGTACACCCAGGGAGAACAGCATTAGTGGAATCGCGATCTGCCCCAGCATGTCGATAAAGGTTTTCACATAGACGGGCAGCACCCAGTCCGCGCCGCTGATCACCAGCCCGGCGATGGCGGCCAGTATCATGGGGATGCGCAGCAGGGACAGTGGATGCATGCGGGGGTTGAGCATGTACGTGCCCAGGGTAAAGTGCAGCGAGTTTTCCACCAGGAAGAGCACCACGGCCGCCGGCAGCGCCTGTTCACCAAAGGCCAGTACCATCAGCGGAATGCCCAGGTTGCCGCTGTTGTTAAACATCATGGGGGGCAGAAACGTCTTGGGGTGAATACCAATAAGGCGGCACAGTGGCGCCAGCAGCAGGCCCGAGCCAATGACCACGCAGAGGGCACCAACCGCCAAAGGCTGATAGAGCGCGAGGTCAAAGGACTTGTCCGCCATGACCGACAGAATGAGTGCCGGGGTAAATACATCCATATTGACGCGGTTGGCCACTGACATGTCGGTGTGGATGCGCCTGGCATAGAGGTAGCCCACAGTGACGATGGCCAGCAGCGGAAAGACGACCTGGAAAATGCGTTCCAGCAGCAGGAGGGTCGTGTCGTCCATTGAATAGATTCCCTGTTCAGTCGAGCGTGGTGACGGTACCGGCGCCTTTCAGCTTGAAGGGGGCCGGTGCCGTATGCGCCAGAGGCTGGTACAGTCGCCCGAGTGCGACATCTTACTGCCCCTGTTTCGTCTGGATCAAGCGCGCCGCATGTCCTGGTCCGTCGGCATCGTCTGCTGCTCGCGGGGGCGGGAGCAGCGATCCAGCAGGTAGACGATGGACTGGTAGTCGATACCGCTGTGGTGCGTCAGGCCGATCTCGCAGGTTCGACTGGTGGATACGCCCTGCCGGCAGTGCTGTACGGACGTCTTGAGCGTGCGCAGCGCCGAGGCGTTCAGCTCGGGCGTGGTAAAGCCCTTGTCGCCGGCAAAACCGCAGCAGCTGATCTGATCGGGAACCACCAGCTTGCGGGTACAGAGCCCTGCCAGTCGTTTGAGCACCTCGGCCTGGCCCATGCGGCTGGCACTGCAGGTGACATGCAGCGCCACGGGCTCATCCTGCGGCTCGATATCGAGGTGTGGCAGCAGGAACTGGTCGATAAATTCCACGCTGTCGTAGAGCCGTATCCGGCTGTCCAGGGATTCCTTCAGGCGCAGGCTGCAGGGGCTGGTGTCGGAGTACACCGGCAAGGTGCCATTGTCAGTTGCGACGAGCAGCATCCTGGCGGTTTCATCGCGTTTGAAATCCGCTGCCCCGAACATGCCTTTTGACTGAAACGGCATGCCGCAACACTGAGCCTCCAGCCCCTGTGGATAAATAACCTCATAGCCGGCCTTTCGCAGCAGTGCTTCGGTCACCTGCGCCAGGGAGCGGTTGTCTTGACTGCCCCTTGCAGGCCCCATTGTGCGGCTGGCGCAGCTCGGCAAATAGACAACCCTGGGCCGGCCGCTGTCAGGCTGGGCTGGCGCAACGGGCATTTTGGCGGCGGGCCCTGGCATGGCTTCGGTCCACAGTGGTATGCGTTCAGCGCTGATTTTTCGCATGGTTCCAGTGAGAGTTCTCATGGCACTCGTGCCAATCAGGCCGTGGGCACTGTCGGCCAGGCGCAGGGCGATCCTGCTGCCCTTGTTGACACCGCCGTAGTGCGCGGCCAGCCATTGTGCGAAACGGGTCCGGTTCTCGTTGTCGCGGCTGCGAATGGCGCGTGTCAGGTCGCCGGTATTGATCCCCACCGGGCAGCTGGTGGAGCACAGGCCGCAGGCGGCGCAGGTGTCGGTGCCCTGGTAGCGATAGTCCTGGCGCATCAGTGCCAGGCGTTGCGGGTCTTCACCGCTGGCTTCAAGGCGCGCAATTTCACGCCAGATAACGATGCGCTGACGCGGTGTCAGTGTAAGGTCCCTGGACGGGCAGCTCGCTTCGCAAAAGCCGCATTCGATGCACTTGTCGATAATCGGATTAGCCGCGGGCATGGGCTTGAGATTATCAAGGTGTACGCGCGGGTCCCGGTTCAGCAGTACGCCTGGATTAAGGATGTTCAGCGGGTCCAGCAGTTCCTTGAGTTGCCACATCAGTTGATAGGCATCTTCGCCCCATTCCAGTTCAACATAGGGCGCCATGTTGCGTCCGGTGCCATGCTCGGCCTTGAGTGAGCCGTCGTAGCGTCCAACCACCATCTGGGCGACATCATCCATCAGCCCTTCGTAGCGCCTTAGGGCATCCGGGGTATCGAAGGCCTGGGTAAAGACGAAGTGCAGGTTGCCCTCCAGCGCATGGCCGAAGATCAGCGCGTCGGGGTAGTCCCATTTCTGGAAGATACGATGCAGGTCGGCCACGGCGTCGGCCAGGCGTTCAACCGGGAACGCGACATCCTCGATGATGACGGTTGTTCCGGTTTCGCGCACCGCGCCAACGGCGGGGAAAAGTCCCTTGCGGATGGCCCAGTATTGGGCACATTCAGTTGTATCGGTACTGAAGCGTACCGGTTCCAGCACCGGCAGGTGGGCGATCGCGGCGCTGATGACGCTGACCTGTTGTGCAAGTTCGTCGGGGCTGGCAGCGCGGGTTTCAACCAGCAACGCGGTGGCGCCTGCGGGAAGCTGTTGGATGAAGTCCGGCATGCCGGGCTTGTTTTCCACCGAGCGCAGGCCGGCCCGATCGATCAGCTCGACCGCCGCGACCGGTGTGGGTTTGAGCAGCGCCACGGCTTCGCAGCAGCCTTGCAGCTGCTCGAAGAAAATCAGTGTCGAAGCCTTGTAGGGGTGGTCGTTGACAGTGTTGTAGGTGATCTCGGCCATAAAACCAAGGGTGCCTTCGGAGCCAATCATCAAGTGCTGCAGGATCTCGACCGGGTCCTCGTGTTCAGTCAGGGCATTGAGTGCGTAACCGGTGGTGTTTTTCAGGCGGTACTTGTGAGCAATACGCTGGTGCAGCGCGGTATTTTCCCGCGTCTGGCGCGCCAGGCTGTCCAGCGTTTGCAGCAGAATGCGGTGGCTTTTTCGAAACGCCGCCACCGAGTCCGGCTGGGCTGTATCGAGCAGGGTGCCATCGGCGAGAATCAGGCGCATGGATGCCAGGGTGTTGAAGCTGTTCTGCGCGGTACCGCAGCACATGCCGCTGGCGTTGTTGGCGGCAATGCCACCGATCATGGCGCTGTTGATGGAGGCAGGATCGGGGCCGATCTTGCGGTTGAAGGGCGCCAGGTAGCGGTTGGCGTGGCCACCGATAACGCCCGGCTGCAGGCTGATCATGCTGGCATCCTTGTGCAGTCGATGGCCCTTCCAGCCATCGCCGAGCTGAACCAGTACCGAATCCGTGACGGCCTGACCAGACAAGCTGGTGCCTGCCGCGCGGAAGGTAACCGGGATCTGCTGTGCCGCGGCCAGGCGCAGCAGCTGAATGATTTCCTGTTCGGATTCCACGCGAACCACGATCTGGGGCACTAAGCGGTAGAAGCTGGCATCCGTGCCATAGGCCAGGGTGCGAAGCGGGTCGGTGATCAGCCGTGTCTCGGGGATAAAGGCCGCCAGTTCCTGCAGGAACGCGGAATACGCCGGTTTCATCTGTCGATAGCCTCGTCCGGCGCCTTGGCTGCCGGGTTAGTGTTTATGGGATTTGTAGATAGCAGGGGCGGGCCATCAGGTGCCCGTTTACCGGTGTCAGCCGTAGGCATTGGCCGGCAGCCAGAGCACCAGCTGGGGCCAGAACACCAGGATCAGCAGCGCAACCAGTTGCAGCGCGATGAACGGCATCACACCGCGGTAAATGTCGCCCAGGCGCACCTCCGGCGGGCAGACGCCCTTGAGGTAAAACAGCGCAAAACCCACCGGCGGCGTCAGGAAGGAGGTCTGCAGGGTCATCGCCACCAGCATCACGAACCACACCAGTTCCGGGTTATCCACCACGCCATAGCCATCGATCTCAATGCCCAGCGCCGAGATCACCGGCGCCAGCAGCGGCAGGATGATCAGGGTGATTTCGATCCAGTCGAGGAAGAAACCCAGCAGGAAGATCACCCCCAGAATAAAGAAGATGATGCCGTAAGGACCAAAGGGCAGCCCAGTGAGGAAGGACTCGATCAGCTCATCGCCACCGAGCTCGCGCAGTACCAAAGCAAAGCAGGTGGCGCCGATAAAGATGGCAAAGATGTAGGCCGTGGTATTGGTGGTGCCGCGTACCACATCGTTCAGCACCCTGAAGCTGAACTTGCGGTTGTACATCGCCAGCAGCGTTGCCCCCAGGGCACCCACGCCCGAGGCTTCGGTCGGGGTGGCGATACCGCCAAAGATCGACCCCAGCACGACGAAAATCAACAGCAGGGTCGGCAACACCGCCCGCAGCACGTTGAGCACGATGGGCCAGGTCACCGGCTTGGCATCTTTTGGCACCGGTGCGGCGGCGGGCTTCACCAGGCCGTAGATCAGGATATAGACGATATAGAGGGCGCCGAGCATCAGCCCCGGGACCACGGCGCCCATGAACAGATCCCCCACGGAGAGCGCCAGCTGGTCGGCCATGATCACCAGCATGATGCTGGGCGGAATCAGGATACCCAGGGTGCCGGCCGAGGCGATGGTGCCCAGCGCCAGCGGCATGGCGTAGCCCTGCTTGGTCATGGCGGGCAGTGACATCACTGCCAGCAGCACCACCGAGGCGCCGATAATGCCGGTGGAGGCCGCCAGGATGATGCCGATGGCGGTGACGGTAATCGCCAGACCACCACGCACGCGGCCAAACAGCTCCTGCATGGAGTGCATCAGGCGCTCGGCCACACCGGACTTGTCCAGCATGATGCCCATGAAAATGAACATCGGCAGGGCCACCAGGATCCAGTTGTCCATGATCTTCCAGAGCCGGTTGACCACCAGCCCCAGGGTCAGGTAATCCAGCCCGGTGATGCTGTCAAAATAGGTGTCGGCCAGCTGGCCGATAAAGGCGAACAGGATACCCAGGCCACCGAGCACCCAGGCCACCGGGAAGCCGGTAAACAGCAGCGCGATAAAGGATAAAAACATCGCGATAACCAGAATTTCATTGATATCCATTTTGCTTATTCTCCGCGCATCAACAGAATAATCTCACGGTACAGGCGCGACAGTACCGCCAGCGCCAGCAGCGCGAAGCTCACGGGGATCACGCCCTTGATCAGCCAGCGCCAGGGCAGGCCCGAAGGCGCCGAGGAGCTTTCGTTGATGCGCCAGGAGTCGTACAGAAAGTCCAGGCTGTGCAGGAAAATCACGCCGATAAAGGGCAGCAGCAGAAAAAGAATGCCGAGGATTTCGATCAGGCGCTTGCTGCGGGTCCTGAAACGGCCGTGGAACAGGTCCACGCGGATATGGGCGTCGGTGGTCTGGGCGTAGGCCAGGCCGAACATGACACCGATGGCATAGAGGTGCCACTGCAGCTCTTCCAGCGCAATCAGGCCCTGGGAAAAGCCCTTGCGCAGTGTCACCTGCAGGATAATCACCAGCACCAGCAGCACAAAGCTCCAGCCAATGCCCAGCGTAATGCGCTGGATCAGGCGGTCAATCGTGTCCGCCAGGGGGACGGCGGCGGGGGTGTTGTTGTCAGTCACCGGACAGGACCTTCGCGTCAGGAATAACGATGGGACTCGTCTGTAATGCCGGGGCTTGCGCCCCGGCGACGGGCATTACTCGGCGCGGCTGCGCGGCAGGAAGGCGTTGGCCTCCCAGAGGTCGTAGCCTGCGCGGAAGGTGCTCAGGTCATCCCAGACCTTCTTGAAGAAGGGGTCTTCAGTGGATTTTTCGATTGCCACTTCATCCCAGGTGCTCTTGAAGGTGTCGAGCATGGTTTCGTTCCAGTAGCGAATCTCGACACCGTTTTTCTTTGCATCCGCCATCACCGGGAACTGCATGGCCTCGCCCTCGGCCACCGAGTTGGTCATGGATGCCATGCAGGTGGTCTCAACCGTTGCCCGCTGGCCTTCGCTCAAGCCGTTCCAGGTGTCCTTGTTGATCAGCAGCTCGAAGATGGTGGCCTGCTGGTGCCAGCCGGGGAAGTAGTTGTACTTGACGATTTTGTGGAGCCCAAGGCGGGTATCGATGGCCGGCTGGGAAAACTCGGTGGCATCGATGGCGCCCTTCTCCAGTGCGCCGAAAATTTCGCCGCCGGGCAATTGCACGGTGCCGACACCGAGTTTTTCCATCACCGAGGCACCCAGGCCGAAGAAGCGCATGTTCAGCCCCTGCAGGTCTTCCGGCTTTTCGATGGGCTTGGCGAACCAGCCCGAGGTTTCCGGCGACAGGATGGCGCAGGGCAGTACCTTGACGTTAAATCCGGCGCTGTCATACATCTCCTGGTAAAGGCTCATGCCGTTGCCGTAATACAGCCAGGCCATGTACTCGCCGGCTTCGGGGCCAAAGGGCACGGCGGAGAACAGTGCCGCGGCCGGAATCTTGCCCTGCCAGTAACCGGCGGTCGCATAGCCGGAGTTCACCTTGCCAGAGGATACCGCATCGAGGATCTCCGGCGGGCTGACCAGCTTGCCGGGCTCATACACCTTCATGCGGATATTGCCGTCGCTGACCTTGTCGAGCCTGTCTGCCACCCAGACGATGGTGCTGCCCAGCGCCGGCAGGTTGGTGCCAAAGGCGATGGGGGTTTTGAGCAGTACCTTGTCAGCGGCGAGGGCGAGCGGGCTGGCCGCCATAAAGGCGGTGCCGGCGAGGATGGAGCTGGCAATCGCGGCGGACATAAGGTTTTTAGAGAGTTTTTTCATGAAGAGTCCTCGAACAGGCGATGGTTATTTTTGTTGGAATAATCTGCTTTGAGTACGGCTGGGGTGTTCTTGTGTAATGATTGGTCTTACCAATTTACCTCCCTGGTGTTGCTACTGTATTTTTTCTGTACAGTCCCTGTCAAGGCTTTCATCCTTAAAACCGGTTTCAACGAATTGCCCAAGCTGTGCGGGGGCGCGCTTGATAAGCGCAGGCTGATAGGGTAGAAAACTGGTATTACCAATTTTAATCTCAGAGTCTGCGTACCTACGTAACAACAACTATAGGCGCCTGCTGGAAAAGCGCCGTAACATAACGGTTTTATTAGGGTTTTAGCATGGTGCCTGTGAAGCAGGGGGAGTTTTAAGGTGACTTATCAGCGGGTTAAACAGCCCAAAATTTCCGATGTCATCGTGCAGCAGATGGAGGAAATGATCCTTGAGGGGACGCTCAAGCCGGGCCAGAAGCTGCTGCCCGAGCGCGAGCTGGCCAAACAGTTCGATGTCTCAAGGCCGTCTTTGCGTGAAGCCGTGCAAAAGCTCGCTGCCAAAGGGCTGCTGGTCAGTCGCCAGGGCGGTGGCACCTACGTATCTGAAGAGCTTGGCGGCTCCTTTTCCGATCCATTGCTTGAGTTGTTTAAAACGCACCCCGAAGCCCAGTATGACCTGTTGGAGTTTCGTCACGCACTTGAGGGGGTGTCCGCATACTACGCGGCGTTACGCGGGACGGCCGCCGATCGCGAAGCAATTCGGGCTCGCTATGATGCGCTGCAGCTCTTCCACAGCAGGAAAGAGTTCGACAAGGAAGTTGAGGCCGACGTGGAGTTTCACCTGTCGATTGCCGCGGCGACCCACAACATGGTGCTGCTGCACATGATGCGGGCCCTTTTTAGCCTGCTGCGCCAGCACATTACTGACAACCTGTTGAACATTTACCCAAGGCCGGGTTACCGGGAAAAGATCCATGATCAGCACAGTGCCCTGATGACTGCTATCCTTGCCGGTGAGCCGGACAACGCGCGCAAGGCTGCCCACCATCATATTGCCTACGTCGAGGAGGTATTGCTTGAGGGCGAACGGGAAAATACCCGCCAGGAGCGGGCGCTGCGTCGGGCCAACGCCGGTGTTTGAGGGGTGATTTGGGCGTAACTCTCCGGCGCAATGCTGCAACTGGAAGGTCTTTGGCCTCAAAACAGCCCGCGGCAAGGGAGCATTGTTACGCCGGGCCTGTCAGGGCTGAGAGAGTTCAATTTTCAATTCGGTATTATTACTACAGAAATCTTGCTTTGTGTGTGCTTTGTTGCCATCAATACTCGATATGTGCATAATAATGACGCCATTCTGTAGTAATACTACAAGATAATAAGAACGAGAAGATGGTAGGGCGCGGAAGAGCCTGAACAACAGGCTGTTCCGTCTTAACGCTTACGTGGGATTGACTGCTCGAATAAGAATGAGTGGAGAAAGCAAAGTGCAAGAATTCGTTGAAGATATTGATCCGATTGAAACCCATGAATGGTTGGACGCACTGGAGTCTGTTGCCAAAAGCGACGGTGATGACCGTGCTCGGTTTATTCTCAAGCAGCTGGGGCGCAAGGCAGCAGATATCGGCGTAGGTAGCGCCGGTGCCACCACCACCCCGTACCGCAACACCATCGCCCCCAAAGACGAAAGTCGCATGCCGGGTGATCTGTTTGTTGAACGTCGTATCCGTTCCTTTATTCGCTGGAACGCGATGGCGATGGTCATGCGCGCCAACGACAACAAGGAAGGTCTGGGTGGTCACATTTCCAGCTTTTCGTCGTCCGCCACGCTGTACGATATTGGCTTTAACTACTTTTTCCGCGGCAATGAAGGCGAGCAGGATGCCGACATGGTGTTCTTCCAGGGGCACATCTCCCCCGGTATTTACGCCCGCGCCTATCTCGAAGGCCGTTTGACCGAAGAGCAGCTCGACAACTTCCGTCGCGAAGTGGACGGCAATGGTCTGTCGTCCTACCCCCACCCCTGGCTGATGCCGGACTTCTGGCAGTTCCCGACCGTATCCATGGGTCTGGGCCCGATTCAGGCGATCTACCAGGCGCATGTCATGCGTTACCTGTCTGCCCGCAGCCTGATCAATCGCGGCGATCGCAAGATCTGGGCGTTCCTGGGCGACGGTGAGTGTGACGAGCCGGAAACCCTGGGTGCCATTTCCCTGGCCGGCCGTGAACATCTTGAGAACCTGATCTTCGTTATCAACTGCAACCTGCAGCGCCTCGACGGGCCGGTGCGTGGTAACGGCAAGATCGTGCAGGAGCTTGAAGGCATCTTCCGCGGTGCCGGCTGGAACGTGGTCAAGTGCCTGTGGGGCCGTCACTGGGACCCGCTGCTGGAAAAAGACACCACCGGCCTGCTGCAAAAGCGCATGGACGAGGTCTGCGACGGCGAGCTGCAGAACTACAAGGCCAACGGTGGCGCCTACACCCGCGAGCATTTCTTCGGCAAATACCCGGAACTGCTCGAGATGGTGAAGGACATGTCCGACCAGGACATCATGAACCTGAACCGTGGCGGTCACGATCCCTACAAGGTGTATGCCGCCTACCAGGCCGCCTACCAGCACAAGGGCCAGCCCACCGTGATCCTGGCGCAGACCGTCAAGGGCTACGGCACCGGCACGTCCGGCCAGGCGAAGAACGATACCCACTCCATCAAGAAAGTCGCGCTGGATGACCTCAAGGCGTTCCGTGACAACTTCAATATCCCGTTGACCGACGAGCAGCTGAACGACGTGCCGTACTACCGTCCGTCACCGGACTCGCCGGAAATGAAGTACATGTTCGAGCGCCGCAAGCAGCTCGGCGGCTTCTATCCGACCCGTCGTACCGAGTTTGAAGTGCTGGAAACACCGGCGCTGGACGCTTTTGCCAGCCAGCTCAAGTCCAGCGGTGAACGCGAGCTCTCGACCCAGATGGGTCTGAACCGCGTGATGAACGTGCTGGTGAAGGACAAGCAGATCGGCAACCGCATCGTCCCGATCGTGCCGGACGAAGCCCGTACCTTCGGTATGGAAGGCATGTTCCGTCAGCTGGGTATCTACACCTCGGCCGGCCAGCGTTATGTACCGCATGACTCTGACCAGATCATGTTCTACAAGGAATCCAAAACCGGTCAGGTGCTGGAAGAGGGCATCAACGAAGCTGGCGCTTTCTCCGCCTGGCTAGCCTGTGCGACCTCCTACAGCAACAACAACTGCCCGATGGTGCCGTTCTACATCTTCTACTCGATGTTCGGCTTCCAGCGCGTCATGGACCTGATCTGGGCGGCCGGCGACAGCCAGGCCCGCGGTTTCCTGATCGGTGCGACCTCCGGTCGTACTACTCTCAACGGCGAGGGCCTGCAGCACCAGGATGGCCACAGCCACCTGATGGCGCAGATGATTCCCAACTGTGTCAGCTACGACCCGACCTACGCCTATGAAGTGACCGTTATCGTGCAGGACGGCCTTGAGCGCATGTACAAGAAACAGGAAAACCGTTTCTACTACATCACCACGATGAATGAAAACTACACCCACCCGGAAATGCCGGTCGGTGCAGAGGAAAACATCATCAAGGGCATGTACCTGCTGGAAGAAGGCAAGGATGCAGAGCTCAAGGTACAGCTGATGGGTTGTGGCACCATTTTGCGCGAAGTGCGTGAAGCGGCGATCATCCTGCGTGAAGAGTTCGGTATCGAATCTGATGTCTGGAGCACTACCTCGATCAACGAACTGCGCCGTGAAGCACAGGAAGTGGATCGCTGGAACATGATGCACCCGGCCGACGAGCCGCGCGTGCCTTTCGTCACCGAGTGCCTGAAGGACCGTCAGGGTCCGGTCATTGCCTCGACCGACTACATGCGCATGTTCGCCGATCAGCTGCGTGAATTTATCCCGCACCGCTACAAGGTGCTGGGTACCGATGGTTTCGGACGTTCCGATACACGCACCAAGCTGCGTGAGTTCTTCGAAGTTAACCGTTACTACGTCGTTCTGGCCGCGCTCAAGGCGCTGCAGGAAGAAGGCAAGGTGCCTGCAACCGACGTTGCCAAGGCGATGCAGAAGTTCAACCTGAACCCGGAAAAACCGGCGCCCTGGACCGTTTAAGGCTCCTGTGAACTTCGTAACGGTTGAGAATTAAGAGGACATTATCGTGAGCACTATCACAATTACCGTTCCAGACCTCAGTGGCGCCTCGGATGTCGATGTCGTCGAGGTGCTGGTCCAGGCTGGCGATGTTATTAGCGAAGGCGACAGCCTGATCGCCGTTGAGACCGACAAGGCCTCGATGGAAGTACCCTCCACCCACGGTGGCACCGTCAAGGAAGTGATTATCAAGGAAGGCGGCACCTGCAACGAAGGTGACCAGATTCTGGTACTGGAAACCGGCGCTTCAGCCGCTCCCGAAGCACCGGTTGAGACTGCGGCGGCGCCTGCTGCTGCGGCCCCCGCTCCTGCAGCCGCAGCGCCTGCTGCGGCACCGGCCGCGGCCAGCGTCGAAGAGGTTCGGGTACCGGATCTCAGCGGCGCGACCGACGTTGATGTGGTGGAAGTCCTGGTCAAGGCCGGAGACGTGATCGCCGAGGGCGACAGCCTGATCGCGGTGGAAACCGACAAGGCGTCCATGGAAGTGCCGGCGCCGATGGGCGGCACGGTCAAGGACGTCCGCATTGCTGCGGGCGGCACCTGCAACGAAGGTGACCTGATTCTGACGCTGGAAGTGGCCGGTGCAGCAGCACCCGCTCCTGCGGCCGAGGCTCCGGTTGCCGCGCCTGCAGCAGCGGCGCCCGCGCCTGTCGCGGCCGCCCCGGCGACTGCCGGTGGCATTGAAGAGGTCCGGGTGCCGGATCTCAGCGGTGCCACCGACGTGGACGTGGTTGAAGTGCTGGTCAAGGTCGGTGATGTCATTGCCGAGGGCGACAGCCTGATCGCCGTGGAAACCGACAAGGCCTCGATGGAAGTGCCGGCGCCCAAGGGCGGTACCGTCAAGTCTGTCAGCATCAGTGCCGGTGGAACCTGCAATGAAGGCGATCTGATCATCACGCTGGAAGTGGCCGGCAGTGCTGCAGTTGCGGCGGCAGCCGCTGCACCTGCTCCTGCGGCGGCAGCCGCTGCACCGGCTCCCGCCGCGGCTCCTGCTGCCTCGGCCCCAGCCAAGGCTGCGGGTACGACGGTGAACCAGGCGCTGGAACAGAAGAACCGCAGCGTGCATGCCGGCCCGGCCGTTCGTGCCATCGCCCGCGAGTTCGGCGTGGACCTGTCCCAGGTCAGCGGCACCGGTCGTCGTGGCCGTATCGTCAAGGAAGACGTGCAGAACTTCGTCAAGACCTCCCTCAAGGCGCTGGCGCAAAGGCCTGCGGCGGCGGGTGCTGCTGTTGGTTCCGGCATTCCGGCTGTCCCTGAAATCGATTTCAGCCAGTTTGGCGAAATCGAAATGCAGAAGATGAGCAAGATTGCCAAGGTGACCGCGGCGAACATGACGCGTTGCTGGCTCAACGTGCCGCACGTGACCCAGTTCGACAAGTCGGATATCACCGAACTGGAAGCCTTCCGCAAGGAAATGAAGGAGGCCGCCGCGAAAGAGGGCGTCAAGCTCACGCCGCTGCCCTTCATCATCAAGGCGGTGGCCCAGGCGCTGAAGGAGAACCCCAAGTTCAACGCCTCGCTGCATGCCGATGGCGAACACATCGTGTTGAAGAAATACATCAACGTCGGTCTGGCGGTCGATACGCCCAACGGTCTGATGGTGCCGGTGATCAAGGATGCGGACAAGAAGTCCATCTACGAACTGTCCCGCGAAGCGAACGAGCTGGCTGCCAAGGCCAAGGATCGCAAGCTGAAACCCAACGAGATGCAGGGCTGCTGCTTTACCATCTCGAGCCTGGGCGGTATCGGTGGAACCGGCTTTACGCCCATCGTACCGGCGCCGGAAGTCGGTATCCTGGGCGTTTCCAAGGCGGACATCGAGCCGCGCTGGAATGGCAAGGAGTTCGAGCCGCGCCTGATGCTGCCGCTGTGCCTGTCCTATGATCATCGGGCGATCAACGGCGGGGATGCTGGACGCTTCCTGACGTACCTGAACAGTCTGCTGAGCGATATCCGTCGCTTGGTGCTGTAGCACTTTGGAAAGACCCACTTCCAAAACCTTGGCGTCAGGGCCCTGTTTGGGGTCCTGATTTTTTACCGGCCTGCAGTGCAAGCCGTGCCCGGGAAAGGGAAGCGCTTTTACAAAGCTACAGATACATGTATTCAGTCAATACAAACAAAGGCCACTCAATCGAGTGGCCTTTTTTATACATGGACGTATTTATCCTGCGGGTGCATGGATGCACACGACTACAGGGATGTAGGAGATAGGGCGGCGCAGGAGCCAAAGCCGAGGAGTAGGGCTCCGTAGCTACCCATCGCAGTCTAGTCGCGGGGAATCGCCTGCAACGAGTCGCCCCGGCCAACGGCGTAATACGCCAGACCGGCCCGGTGGACATCCTGGGGGGCATAGAGGTTGCGTCCATCGACAATCAGCGGTGTGCGCAGCTGGGTCTTGAGCCAGGCGAAGTCCAGGGTGCGAAAGGCCTTCCATTCGGTACAGATCACCAGGGCATCCGCATCTTCCACCGCCAGTTCACGGGTGGCGGCGAGGTTGAGGTCGGTGCGCTTGCCGTAGATGCGATGGCATTCGTTGAGGGCTTCGGGGTCGTAGACACTGACACTGGCGCCCGCATCCCAGAGCGCTTCCATCAGGCTGCGACTTGGTGCCTCACGCATGTCATCGGTGTTGGGCTTGAAGGCCAGACCCCAGATGGCGATGCGCTTGCCGCGCAGGTTGTTGCCAAGCCCCTGTTGCAGCTTGTGGAACAGCGTCTGCTTCTGGCGCTGGTTGACCTGTTCGACGGCGTTCAGCAGGGGGGCGTCGTGGCCAGCATCCAGCGCCGTACGGGTGAGAGCCTTGACGTCCTTGGGGAAGCAGGAGCCGCCGTAACCGCAACCGGGGTAGATAAAGTGGTAGCCGATACGTGGGTCAGAACCGATGCCCTGGCGTACCTGTTCGATATCCACGCCCAGGCGCTCTGCCAGTTGCGCCAGTTCATTCATGAAGCTGATCTTGGTGGCCAGCATGGCGTTGGCGGCATACTTGGTCAGTTCGGCGGCACGCAGGTCCATGAACATCAGTTTGTCGCGATTACGGTTGTAGGGGCTGTAGCATTCACGCATCAGGCCGCGCACCCGCTCACTGTCGGTGCCAATGACAATGCGGGCGGCCTTGGTGAAGTCCTCGATGGCGGCGCCTTCCTTCAGAAACTCGGGGTTGGAGCAGACATCGAACTCCAGCTCCGTCTGGCGCGCGGCCAGGGCGGTAGCAATCTCGCGTCTGACTTTGTCGGCGGTGCCCACCGGTACGGTGGACTTGTCGACTACCACCTTGTAACCGGTCATGTGGCTGCCGATGGTGCGGGCCACGGCCAGCACATGGCGCAGGTCCGCCGAGCCATCGTCGTCGGGCGGTGTGCCCACGGCGATAAACTGCAATTGACCATGCTCGACGCCGCGCTCGGCCGACGTGCTGAACTGCAGCCGGCCTTCGCTGTGATTGCGCTTGAGCATGGCGCCCAGGCCGGGTTCGTAGATGGGTAAAACACCCTGGTTCAGGCCCTCGATCTTGGCCTGATCCACATCGATGCACAGAACGTCATGGCCGACGTCCGCCAGGCAGGTTCCGGTGACCAGGCCAACATAGCCGCTGCCAAATACCGTGATTTTCATAGCTTTCCCGCATTGAAACAGAGATGTTCAGAAGACTAACCGCAGCGCAGTACGATGCCCAGAGTCTGGCGGATTTAGATTGCAGTTTATTGATCCTGCCTGAGCTGCACGGGCAGTTAGTGATATAGTGCGGCTCAAAGGCAGGGGCACGGGAGCCTCTGCCGGATGGGCAGGGTCAAGGGTTGGCGGATGAACGTACTCATCACCGGTGTTGCCGGATTTATCGGTTTCCATGTGGCCAGGCGGCTGTTGCGCGCAGGCTGGCAGGTGCAGGGGCTGGACAGCCTGAATGATTACTACGATCCGGCACTCAAGCGTGCGCGCCTGGCGCTGCTTGAGTCCGACCCCGGCTTTCGCTTTGTGAACGCCGACCTTGCGGATCGCGTTGCAATGGAGGCACTGTTTGCCGATCATGCCTTCGATCGAGTGATCCACCTGGCGGCCCAGGCCGGGGTGCGCTATTCGCTGGAGAATCCCCATGCCTATGTGGATGCCAACCTGGCGGGCCTGCTGAATGTGCTGGAAGGTTGCCGGGCTCAGCAGGTGGCGCACCTGGTATACGCTTCATCCAGTTCCGTTTACGGGCTCAATACCCGGGTGCCCTTTGCCGAGTCGGATGCAGTGGATCATCCGGTGTCTCTTTATGCCGCCACCAAGAAGTCCGGCGAGCTGCTGGCCCACTCCTATTCCCACCTCTACGGCCTGCCTGCCACAGGGCTGCGCTTTTTTACCGTCTATGGTCCCTGGGGGCGTCCGGACATGGCGCCGATCAAGTTCGCCCGTGCCATCTGCGCCGGCGAGGCGATCGATATCTATAACCAGGGCGACATGAGCCGCGACTTTACCTACATCGATGACATAGTCGAAGGCGTAGTGCGGGTGCTGGATCAGATCCCGGGAATGCAGCCTGGCTGGACGCCGGAACAGGGCAGTCGCGGTCAGAGCTCGGCGCCGTACCGGATTTTCAATATAGGGGCGGGCCAGCCGGTGGGGCTGCTGGATTTTGTCCGCACGCTGGAGACCGCTCTGGGTGTGCCAGCGCGCAAGAACTTCCTGCCCATGCAGCCGGGTGATGTGGCCCGTACCTGGGCCTCGACCGAGGCGTTGCGCAACCAAACCGGGTTCAGCCCGGCAGTCGGGCTGGAGGAGGGGGTCGAGCGATTTGTGCACTGGTTCAGGGGGTACTACGGTGTCCGCTAGGGCACCCTGTTTGCTCGCCCGGTGGCCGGGCTCCCGCAAGCCTTGTTGCAGCCTGCTGGAGCCTGGCCAGGGAGCGAATTACTCGGCCAGCTGTTGCTTGAGAAACTCGCGCAGGTCCGCGCCTGTGTGCGGGTTCTGCAGACCGTACACCATGTTGGCCTGAAGGTAGCCCAGCTTGTTGCCGCAGTCGTAGGATTTGCCCTGCATGTGGTAGGCCTCCATCGGCGTTTCCTTGAGCAGGGCCGCCATGGCATCGGTCAGCTGGATTTCACCGCCGGCACCGGTGGGCGTGGTTTTGAGCAGTGTCATGATGCGCGCCGGCAGAATGTAGCGACCGACGATCGCCAGGTTTGACGGGGCTGTGCCACGGGCGGGTTTTTCCACCATGCCCTGAATCGGGTGCGCCTCGCCACCGCTCAGGCTGGCGCCGGCGCAGTCGACAATACCGTAGCGTTCGGCGTGCTCGGGGGGAACCGGTTCAACCATGATCTGAGGGTGCTCGGCGCGGCTGAAAGCGGCCATCATGCCGGCCATGTCAACGTGGCCGCTGGCGGTGTCGGGGTTGTTGATCAGCACATCCGGCAGCATCACGGCGAAGGGTTCGTCGCCGATGATACCGGCGGCGCAGAGTACCGCGTGGCCAAGGCCCTGGGCGCTGGGCTGGCGCACCGAGATGATTTCCACTTCAGGTGGCTGAATATTGCGCACGGACGCAAGTTCGGCGATCTTGCCCTTGATCTGAAGCTGGGCTTCGAGCTCGTAGTGGGCATCAAAGTGGTTCTCTATGGCTTCCTTGCCGGAGCGTGTCACCAGAATAATCTGGGTGATGCCCGCGGCCACGGCTTCTTCGACCACGCGCTGGATGACCGGCTTGTCGCCCACCGGCAGCATTTCCTTGGGGATAGCCTTGCTGGCGGGCAAAACGCGGGTGCCGAGTCCGGCAACGGGGATGATCGCTTTGGTAACGGTTCGCATCGGTGATGGAGCTCCCTGGTGTCATTGTCCTGGTGCGGCGGCTAACGCAAGCTGAGCCGCTGCAATTTAAGTTGGCTGGCCGGGATCAGGCGCGGGTCATGAACTTGCCGGTTTCGGTGTTGATCTTGATCTTCTCGCCCTGCTTGATGTATTCGGGCACCTGCAGCTCCAGCCCGTTTGAGAGGATGGCCGGCTTGGTGCGGCCGGTGGCGCTGGCGGCCTGCATGCCGGGTACGCATTCGGCGACTTCCATGATAACGCTGGCCGGTAACTCGATGGTGACGATTTCGCCTTCGATGAGCAGGGCCATTATACCTTCAAGCCCGTCACTCAGGTACGGCAGCTGGCTCTCGATACTGCTGCCGTTGAGGTAGTACTGGCTGTAGTCTTCCACGTCCATAAAGGTGAAGAGGTCGTCTTCACGGTACAGGTAGGACACCTTGCGCCGTTCCAGTGATACGTTCTTGACCATGTCGTCACCGGTGAAGGTCACTTCATGCTTGCCACCTTCGGGCAGCAGGTTGAAACGGACCTTGTACAGGGTGGTGGCACCACGGGAGGTGGGGTTGCGCACATCGACATGCTGTACGATATAAACATGGCCATTGAGCTCGACGACATGGCCCCGCTTGAGTTCGGATGCTTTGGGCATCGGCTAAAACCTCGTGATCACAATTTGGACGCCTGCCCGGCGCGGGCCCGGGGGCGCGCTGGCAGTGTCAGGGGTTCGCATTTTAGGAGAAAACCGCGTGGCCGCGATACTGATTTCAGCGGCCTTGCAGCGTTTTCATTTCAGGCTTCCAGGCGCTGAACATCCACCGCAACCCGGGGCGGCTGGGGTTTGCCGCCATCAAAGAGTACGCCGCGCAGCGGAGCCACATCGGAGTAGTCCCGGCCCCAGGCGGTGGTGATGTGCTGCTCGGCCGGCATGTTGTCGTTGGTCGGGTCGAACTCGAACCAGCCCTCGTCCGGTGAATAGAGCGAGAACCAGGCGTGGGAGGCGTCGGAGCCCACCAGTTTTACCTGCCCCGGCGGAGGCAGGGTTTCGAGGTAACCGCTGACATAGCGTGCCGGATAACCCAGCGCCCGCAGGCAGCCGATGGCCAGGTGGGCAAAATCCTGACAGACGCCACGGCGATGCTCCAGTACATCCGACAGTGGTGTGGCCACGGTGGTGAAGGCCGGGTCGTAGGTGAAGTCGGTAAAGATGCGGTGAGTCAGTTCGCGGGCGGCCGAGAGCAGCGGGCGGTCGGCGGTGAAGGAGGGCGCGGCGTAATCGCGCAGCGCATCCATGACCCGGACCATCGGCGAGTCGAGTACGAATTCCCGGGCCTCGAGGTTGGCTTTTGTCTGCTGTTGGTGCAATGCCTGCAGGGCCTGGGCGCAGGTGCTGCCCAGATCCAGGTCCAGCTCCGGACTGGCGCGCCCCTCGTCGATACGAATGTCGCTGGTGATCTCCACCGACAGCTTTTTATGCGGTTCCTCGATCGAGAAATGCAGCACATTGTTGCCGAAGTAGTCCTTGCGCTTGCGGCTGTAGGCGGGCATCGGGTTGATCTGCAGCTTGCTGCTCAGGCAGCTCTGGTAGCTGGTGTTGCGCGGCTGCAAATGGGCCAGGTTGTAGCACAGGCTGACCGGGTGCTGGTATTCGTACTCGGTCAGGTGTCGGATGCGGTAGATCATAGTTCGCCATTCCATCCGGTATTCACCAGCTGCTGTGGGCCGCCGGTGTGATCGAAGAAGTCTTCACTCACCGCCACGGCGGTTTCGTTCAGGCGCAGCTGTACCTGCTTGAGCAGTTTGTCGAGCTGGACGCGGCTCTGCAGTTTTTCGTCCACGACGGCCAGGGTGCGCATATCCGCTAGCCGCACCGCCGCGGAAATTTCCAGCACCAGGCGCTGGGTGTGGGGCAGCTCCGGCCCCTTGCTGCGGCTGGGCAGCTCGCTCAGATCCTTGAACAGTTTGTCGAGCTGGTAGATCAGCGAACGCGGGTTGCTGCGGTCAATCAGCAGCAGGCCCAGGCCACTGACAATATTGGTTTCGGCCCGGAAGCGGCGCCGATAGGTGTTGAGTGCTTCGGTGGACAGCAGTGCCGATTCCAGCGCCAGCGGTTCGCTCGGGTCCACATTGACCGGCACCAGCAGGTGACGCAACAGAGAGGCAATCTGCTGGGCCTTTTCCAGCCGGCGCCCGATCTGCAAAAAGCGCCAGCCAAGGCCGCGGAACATGCTGTCCTGATAGAGCCCGCTGAGGGCCAGCAGGGCCGAGATCAGCGGGTCGAGGGTTTCTTCCGGCGCCGAGGCCATACCCTTGGTGACGGCGTTTTCCAGGCCGTTCAACTCATCGCGTATGTCGTTGATAATGCGCTGAATATCAGCGGACAGCAGCTCCTTGACCTCTTCGGCGCAATTGAGCATGGCAATCAGCGATGCCTTGACGCTGCCGGTGCGCTGCGCATCACTGATCACTGACAGCAGCTCGGGTTCGGGCTTGCGCAGGAGCTCCAGGTTGTCGCGGGTGAAGCCGGGCAGCGTCAGGGTGACTTCGGAAACGGCCCTGAGCAGCAGCCTCTCGGCGCCCTTGGGCAGAATCACTGCGCTGTTGAGCTGGACAAAAACGGTGCGCAGCACGCGGATGGCGGCGTCGGCACGTTCGGAGTAGCGTCCCATCCAGAACAGGTTTTCCACCATGCGACTGGGCAGGGTGGTGTACTGATGAATCTGGCTGAGGCTTGCGCCCGGGCCCGGCTGCAGCGTCAGCTGCTTTTCAGGCTCGGAAGCCAGCACCCAGGTGTCCTTGCTGAGGGAACCAATCTGGTTGGAAATCAGGCGGCTGTCACTGTCGACACCGACCCGGGTCATGCCGCCTGGCATCACCGAATAGGAGCCTTCGCCGGCGACCGAGAAACTGCGCAGCACCGCAGGGCGGGACTGCAGCGCGCCCTGGTGCCAGCTCGGCGCCGACGAGGGCGCGACGTATTCCTGCGCCGTGTAGTGCATGGGGTTCAGCCGAATGCGTTGCGTCAGCTCCTGGCGCTCGCTGGCGGACAGGTCGCAGCCAAACACGCTGAATTCACCGGCGCGGCGGGCGCAGCGCTTGATGACCAGCTTGTCGATATTGGCCAGTACGTGGGCCAGGTCGTCGGCAGCGCCACACCAGTAGGTCGTGACCGAGGCCAGTTGCAACTCGTGGCCGAGAAAGAACTGGCTGATCTGGGGCATGTATTTCATCAGCGCGGTATTTTCCAGCACGCTGCTGCCCATGGGGTTGGTCACCACGACCCGGCCCGAGCGTACCACTTCGAGCAGGCCGGGCACGCCCAGGCGGGAATCGCTCTTGAGCTCCACCGGGTCACAGTAGTTGTCGTCCACGCGGCGCAGAATGACATCCACCCGGGTCAGGCCGTCGAGGGACTTCATCCACACATAGCCATTGCGTACCGTCAGGTCGCCGCCCTGTACCAGCGGGTAGCCGAGATAGTTGGCCAGGTAAGTATGTTCGAAGTAGGTCTCGCTGTAGGCGCCGGGGGTCAGGATGACGATGCTGGGCAGTTCGCCGCCGGACAGGTTGGCAGGCGGTGCCAGCCGGGTCAGGGTATGGCGCAGGGTGGTAAAGAACAGTGACAGTCGGTGTACATGGCTGTCGCGGAACAGGCTTGGGAAGACGCGGCGCATCACGGTGCGGTTTTCCAGCGCGTAGCCTGCGCCGCTGGGGGTCTGGGTACGGTCGCCGATGATGACCATATTGCCGTCGGCGCCGCGAATCATGTCGGCGCTATGCAGGATCAGCTGGTTGCCGCCCTTGAGCTTGATATCCTGGCAGGGGCGCAGAAAGCCGCTGTGGCTGTAGATGAGTTCCGCCGGCAGTATGCCGCTGCGCAGCAGCTCGCGGGGCCCGTAAAGGTCCTTGAGCAGCAGGTCAAGCAGTTCGGCACGTTCGCTCAGGCCGGTCTCGATCTGGCTCCATTCTTCGCTGCCGATCAGCAGCGGAATGGGGTCCAGTCCCCAGGTGTGGCTGGCCAGGGTTGCGCTGGAAAGGGTGTAGGTTGCGCCATCATCGCGCAAGATGCGCTCTGCCTTGCGCTGGCGCTCATTCAGGGCTTCAGTGCCCAGGACATTCAGGCTGTCCAGTAAGTACTCCCAATGGCTGCGCATGCTGCCATCGGGTGTGTAAACCTCATCCATGAGCCCCGGCGGGCGCGGGTAGACCAGGGGTGAACCCTGGTCTGACTGTTGCTGTTGGGAAAAGCTCATTCGGCGTGACCCTGTCTCGTCGCGAGTGTTTGTCGGGAAAGTGCAGCATAGTATACCCGAGACCGGGAAACCGCCGTGCTCTCCTTATGGCTGGCGGCGCAAATCCAGGGTATGGGGATACTCGTTGCTGGGCTCCTCCGGCGGCGGCGCCATCGGGTGCGGTGCTTTGCGGTGAGGGAAGAAATCACGAATGGCGTCGAACTGCGACTGGGGATCCAGCGGGCCTGGAGTGTGGCCGAATTCCCAGAAACGGTTTACACGCCGCGCCTCGGCTTCGAACGCGTTGACCGGGAAGCTGTCGTAGCTGCGACCGCCCGGGTGGCGCACGTGGTAGGTACAGCCGCCGATGGACTGACCGTTCCAGGTATCGATCAGGTCGAACACCAGCGGAGCATGCACCCCGATGGTGGGATGCAGCGCAGAGGGCGGTTGCCAGGCTCGATAACGCACGCCGGCGACATACTCGCCCTGACGCCCGGTGTTGCGCAGCGGTACGCGGCGGCCATTGCAGGCCAGCACATAGCGCCCTTCGGTCAGACCGCTGACCTTGACCTGCAGCCGCTCCAGCGATGAGTCGACATAGCGGGAGGTGCCAAAACTGCTGATTTCCTCGCCCAGTACATGCCAGGGTTCGATGGCCCAGCGCAGCTCCAGCTTGATATCGTCGATATTCACGCGACCGTAGTGCGGGTAGCGGAACTCTTCGAACGGCGCCAGCCAGGACAGCTGGAACGGGCAGCCATGCTGCTGCAGGTCCTTCACCACATCCTGCACATCGGCCCAGCAATAGTGCGGCAGCATGAAACGATCATGCAGTGCCGTGCCCCAGCGCACCAGTGGCTTGTGGTAGGGCTCCTTCCAGAAACGCACCAGCAGTGACCGCAGCAGCAATGCCTGAACCAATGCCATGCGCGGGTGGGGCGGCATTTCGAAACCGCGGAACTCCAGTATCCCCAGACGCCCGGTAGCGCTGCCGGGGGCGTAGAGCTTGTCGATACAGAACTCCGAGCGGTGGGTGTTACCGGTGATGTCGACCAGCAGGTTGCGCATCAGGCGGTCGATCAGCCAGGGCTGGTCGACCAGGCCCTCGGGCATCTGCTCGAAGGCAATTTCCAGTTCATACAGTGCCTCGTCGCGGCCCTCGTCAACCCGCGGGGCCTGGCTGGTGGGGCCGATAAACATGCCGGAGAACAGGTATGAAAGGCTGGGGTGGTGCTGCCAGTAGGTGACCAGGCTGCGCAGCAGGTCGGGTCGGCGCAGCAGCGGGCTGTCTTCGGGCTTGGCGCCGCCCAGGGTGATGTGGTTGCCGCCGCCGGTGCCGCTGTGACGGCCGTCCACCATGAAAGACTCGGTACCGAGGCGCGACTGGTGTGCCTCCTCATAGAGGGTGATCATGTTGTCGGTCAGTTCACGCCAGTTGTTGGCCGGGTGAATATTGACCTCGATAACGCCGGGATCCGGTGTCACCAGCAGGCGCAGCAGGCGCGAGTCCTTGGGGGGCTCGTAGCCCTCCAGCACCACCGGCAATTCGAGCTCAGCCGCAGTATGCTCAATGGCGCTGATCAGCAGCACGTAGGATTCCAGCTGCCTGATGGGCGGCAGGAACAGGTGCAGGCGGCCGTTGCGGGCTTCGATGCACAGTGCCGTATGCAGTACCTGGCTGGCGGCTGCGCCGGCCTTGCGGCTGTCGGGCTCGGGCTTCATGGCAGACTGGGTCGTGCCATGGGCAAAGCGGTTGATGTCGTACACCGTGCTTTTGAGCGGCGGGTGTTCGGCGAAGGGGTCGGGATCGGGCTCGATCTCCCGTTCTTCCTTGCTGACCCAGGGCAGGGAGTTCAGCGGCAGACGAAAGCCCAGCGGGGCATCACCGGGGATCAGTACCAGGGCGCCACGCCGCAGCTCCCAGCTGCAGCTGCGCCAGTGTGAACCCAGCTCGTCCCGCCCCAGCGGCAGTACATAGCCGCTGGGTGTATTGAGGCCGCGTTGCAGCAGCCTGGCCAGGCGCTGGCGCTCAAGGCCGTCCGCAAGGTCGGCCTTGAGCGGGTCCAGGTTGGCCGGCAGTTGCTGTTCCCTGTCGAGGTAATGGAGCGCGTCCTCGTAGGCGGGGTGTATGTGCTTGTCGGAGACCTCAAGCTTGGCGCACAGGCGGCCGATAAAGCGCTCGGCGTCTTCTAGCTTGTGCCCCAGGTCCTGGTCGACCCGGGCCAGCAGCTTGGGGTTGTGCCACAGGGCTTCGCCATCCTGGCGCCAGAAGCAGCCCAGCGCCCAGCGCGGCGTCTCCTCGCCGGGGTACCATTTACCCTGTCCATAGTGCAGTACGGCGCCGGGGGCAAAGCGGTCGCGCAGGCGCAGCAGCAGGGTTTTGGCCAGGCGCAGCTTGTCGGCGCCCAGCGCATCGGTGTTCCACTGGGCGGACTCCATGTCGTCGATGGAGACAAAGGTCGGTTCGCCACCCATGGTGAGGCGCACATCCAGCGCATCGAGGTCCGCGTCTACGGCATCACCCAGGGCAAGAATTTCCTGCCACTGGTGCTCGGCATAGGGCTTGGTGACGCGGGGGTCTTCATGGATGCGGTAGACCTTGTTGCTGTACTCGAACTCGACCTCACATTCGTCCATGGCGCCGCTAATGGGGGCGGCAGAGGCCGGATCCGGAGTACAGGCCAGCGGGATATGGCCTTCGCCGGTCATCAGGCCCGAGGTGGGGTCCAGTCCGATCCAGCCGGCACCGGGGATGTAGATTTCGCACCAGGCGTGCAGGTCGGTGAAATCGGCTTCCGGGCCGCTGGGGCCATCGAGGGACTTGACGTCCGAGCTCAGCTGGATCAGGTAGCCGGACGCAAAGCGTGCGGCCAGCCCGAGGCTGCGCAGGATCTGCACCATCAGCCAGGCGGTGTCACGGCACGAGCCCTTTTTCAGTTCCAGGGTTTCCTGGCAACTCTGGATGCCGGCTTCAAAACGCAGACCGTAATCGATTTCCTGTTGCAGGCGCTGGTTGAGCGCCACCATGAAGTCGTTGATCGGCGTTTTCTCGCGTGACACCGAGGCCACCCATTCCTGCAGCAGCGGGCTGTCGGGCTCGGTGCACTCCAGGTAGGGCGCCAGTTCCTTCTGCTGACTTTCGTCGTACTCGAACGGGAAGTGTTCGGCGTATTTCTCGACGAAGAAATCAAACGGGTTGATCACCGTCATGTCGGCGATGACTTCGACCTCGATGCTCAGCTCCGTGGTTTTTTCCGGGAAGACCAGCCGGGCCAGAAAATTGCCGAAGGGGTCCTGCTGCCAGTTGATAAAGTGGTTTTCCGGCGTGACCTTGAGCGAGTAGCTGTGAATCTGGGTCCTGGAGTGCGCGGCCGGGCGCAGGCGCAGCACATGGGGGGCCAGATTGACATGACGGTCGAACCTGTAGCGCGTCAGGTGGTGAATCTTGGTGCGAATAGTCATCTTGACCCCTAAGCGTGAGCGAACCAGTTGCTGGAGATGTTGTTGTGGGTCTCGGCCAGCACGAGCTGCTGGTCGTTCAGGTAGTCACGAAAGTCGGCGTTCAGACAGCAGCCATCCTTGAGGTCATATTTCGGCAGCTTGGGCTTGATGGACGGGTGCGGTTTGCCGGCGGTGGGCAGCCTGGCGGTGGCGGAGCTGACCTGATCCAGGCAATAGCTGACGGAGCGCGGGAACTGCTCGTCGCACAGCAGAAAGCGCGCCACGTCGGTGCCGTTGACGGCGGTACGCATGGTACGACGGTAGGCCATGTAGGCACTGCCGGAGCGCAGCACGTTGCCCCACACAATCTGGGACAGGTTGGCGGTGTCGTTGTCGTCGGACAGTTGCAGTACGGCGGCGCCGGCATCCAGCAGGCGGGTGGTCATGTCGGCGCGCTCCAGGTTGCAGCCCAGGCGCATGAAGTGCCAGGCGGCATCGCGGCTCATGGTGCCAAGCAGCAGGCCATTGATGCCCTGGCAGCCTTCGATAATGCCGTTGAGGAAGGCATGACGACCGTTGCGATTGATGCCCTGCTGGATATTGTTGCCGGCGAACAGCAGCAGTTCGTTGACCAGCTCCCAGGCTTCGGCCGGCAGCACATCGCGGGCCGTGCGGATGTTCTCGCGCAGCATCGTCAGGGACGACAGCATGGAACTGGGGTTGGTGTCGTCGGCCAGGGTGAATTTCACCACGTTGCGCTCATCCTGCACCTTGTAACGCTCGAAAAACAGCTCGGTGCCACTGTTGATGATGACCAGGTTGAACCAGCCGATATTGACGCTGCGGGGCAGGTCGAACAGCAGGTTGTCATAGACGCTGACCAGGCGTGCGGTGTTTTCGACACGCTCGAGATAGCGTGCCGCCCAGTAAATCCTTTCAGCTACGCGGGACAGCATCATTTCACCTCCGTATCGACGATCCAGGTGTCCTTGCTACCGCCACCCTGGGATGAGTTGACCACCAGGGAGCCTTTTCTCATGGCAACCCGCGTCAGGCCGCCGGTGGTGACATAGGTATCCTTGCCTTGCAGGATGAAGGGTCGCAGGTCGAGATGGCGGGGCTCCAGCCTGTTGTTGTCCACCAGGGTCGGGGCTGTCGACAGTGCCAGGGTCGGCTGGGCAATGTAGTTGCGCGGGTTGGACTTTATCAGCTCGGCAAACTTTGCCTGATCCTTCTTGGTTGAATGCGGGCCGACCAGCATGCCGTAGCCACCGGACTCGTTGGCCGGCTTGACCACCAGCTTGTCGAGGTTCTCCAGCACATAGGCACGATCCTTGTCGTTCTCGCACAGGTAGGTCTGGACGTTGCGCAGCAGTGGCTCTTCATCCAGGTAGTACTTGATGAGCTGCGGGACATAGGCATAGATGACCTTGTCGTCGGCAACGCCTGCGCCCGGCGCGTTGGCCAGGGCAACGTTGCCCTTTTTCCAGGCACGCATCAGGCCCGGCACGCCCAGAACCGAGTCCTTTTCAAAGACTTCCGGATCCAGGAAGAGGTCGTCGATGCGGCGGTAGATCACATCCACCCGGGTCAGGCCGTCGATGGTGCGCATAAAGACCTTGTCGTCATCGCTCACCACCAGGTCGCTGCCTTCCACCAGTTCGGCACCCATCTGCTGGGCCAGGAAGGCGTGCTCGAAATAGGCCGAGTTGAAGATGCCGGGGGTCAGTACCACGATCTCGGGCTGCTTGACCTTGCGCGGCGACAGCGCGGCCAGGGTGTCGAACAGCTGGGCCGGGTAGTCATCGATCGGCATGATGTTGTCGTTTTCGAACAGTTCGGGCAGCACGCGCTTGGTGATGGCCCGGTTCTCCAGCATGTAGGACACACCGGAGGGGACCCGCAGGTTGTCTTCCAGCACGTAAAACTCGCCATCGCCGTCACGCACCAGATCGGTGCCGCAGATATGGGCCCAAACCCCGTGGGGGGGCGATACGCCGACGCACTCCGGGCGGAAATTGACGGAGTTTTCGATCAGGTGGCGGGGAATGATACCGTCCCTGATAACGTTCTGGTCATGGTACAGGTCATTGATAAAGAGGTTCAGGGCACGCAGGCGCTGTTTCAACCCGGCCGCGGTCTTGTCCCACTGCTTGCGGGAAATGGTGCGGGGTATCAGGTCAAAGGGCCAGGCCCGGTCGATATTGCCTTCCTCGGTGTATACGGTAAAGCTGACCCCCATTTCCTGGATGGTCGCCTCGGCCATAAGGCGGCGCTTTTCGAGTTCGTCGGCATCAAGACTGCCGAGGTAGTTGGCCAGCTTGCGTGCTGGCGCCCGGGCGTTACCGGGGGAACTGATCAGTTCGTCGAAAAAACCACCACTGTCATACTGCTTCCAATCGATACTCATGACATAAGCCTTCTGCTGATCCCTGTTGCATTCAACTCACCAAAGTGGGGCATTTCTTGATCCATTCAGGGGCATGGTGACCCTTATTGGTGATGCCTGACCGGGAGGTCTGTCGAAAAGTTGCGTCTCGGTGCCTGAATACCGTTCATTAAGCAATTAGCAGGCCATAATTCGGACTGCAAGGGCGAACTGGCGCGCGATTTAGCCGCTAAAGTGTAGCAGTCGCGCCGCCAGGGCGTACCTGTTGTTGCGAAGAAGCGCTGATAATTCAGTGGTTTTTGGGGGAGGGGGAGCCGTTGTATCGGCGATAGAGGTTTTCAGTGCGGCGCTGTAGGGCTTTACAATAGCTGGCGCTCTGTGTCCGGGGCTGGTGGCGGGTAGCATGGGGTTTGGCGCGGAGGAACGCTGTTCATGCGGCTGCGGGCACGCAAACCTGTACGGCTTTATCCGCAGGATCAGGCAGGAAACTGCCTTGAGGCATTTGGCTTTGCGCGTTTGATGTTTGGAGCTTGGAGGGATGTTGCTTTGTCAGATTTGGTCGGGGTAACAGGATTTGAACCTACGACCCCTGCCTCCCGAAGACAGTGCTCTACCAGGCTGAGCTATACCCCGACGTATCTGACTTGCCAGTGCAACCGAAGCTGCGGTGGTCCGAAGACCCAACTGCATGCAGTTGTTGAAGCGGGAAAGTTTGGTCGGGATAACAGGATTTGAACCTACGACCCCTGCCTCCCGAAGACAGTGCTCTACCAGGCTGAGCTATATCCCGAACCAGTGCCCATGGCAGGTCTTGCGACAAACTGCCGTGAACAGGGCGCGAATTATAATCCTGGCTCAGATGATGTCAAGGGCGTTTTGCAAAACAAGCGCTTAGCAGGATCAGCCCGTGCTATTGCATTTCAACTTCACCGAGTCGGTTGGCGGTTTCCGGGCATGCCAGGCGGTCGGTCGCAACCAGTACATTGGCCAGGTGGTCATAGGCGAGGCGTTGTTGCTTGAGGATCTGCTCGGCTTCGGTCAGGGCTTCCTCGACGCTTATTTGACCGCTGCGATGATCCTGGCTGATGGTCAGGCTGCGCTTGTCGTTGGCCACGATACGCTTGTAGGTATTCTTGGCTTCGATATTGAGGCGAAAGCAGGCGGCGTAGATGCCATCCTTGAGGCTTTGTTCGCTGGCGGGTTCTTCGGCCCAGACCTGGGTGGCGCTGAGTAACAGCAGGACAAAAAGCGGGAAAGTCCTTTTCATTCAGTAACTCCGATCAGCAGCTTGGGATGGCGCTGTCAGTATAGCGCAGCCTGGGCATTGATCATGCGTCGATAACCCACCCGAAAGCCGGCACGTGCCAGGCGCGCTAGCGTCCCTGTTCGGCGCCCGGCCGAAGGCCTGTTGCATGGTGGCGGCGCCATCGCATGCAGGGCAGCTAGGCCGGCAGTGCCATGCGTGCAATCGGCCCCCCCGTTTTGCTTGCCGGATCCTGTAGGGGCTGCCGGGCTCGGTCGGGGGCGGGCGTCGTCAGGTGCGGGTTGCTGTTACTGCCGGTTCCCATGCTGCGATTGCTAAAGCCGGTTCAGCTAGGTAAAGTGCCGGCACTTTTTTGATCGACGAACCGATGGCAGGGGCTGGGGCCGGTATGACTCCGTTAGGACGCTACAAGCAAGATCTCGAGCGGGACGACTTTTCCTATGATCCGGCGCAGGAAATGGCCGTCAAGCATTTGCAGCGCCTGTTTGACGAGCTGGTTGCAGCGCCGCCGCCAAAGCCCGGCCTGATGCAGCGCCTGGCCAGTGGCTGGAAAAAGGCGCCCAAGGAGCCGCTGCGCGGGCTCTATTTCTGGGGCGGTGTCGGTCGGGGCAAGACCTACCTGATGGACACCTTCTACGACAGCCTGCCATTCGAGCAGAAGACGCGCACCCACTTCCATCGTTTCATGCAGCGCGTACATCAGGATCTCAAGACGCTGGGAGGCGAAAAGAACCCGCTGGTGGAAATCGCCCGGCGCTACGCGCAGGAAACCCGCATTATCTGTTTCGACGAGTTTTTCGTCTCCGACATCGCCGATGCCATGATCCTCGGCAGCTTGCTGGAGCAGCTGTTTGCCAACGGCGTGTCCCTGGTGGCGACATCGAATATCGTGCCGGACGGTCTCTATAAGGATGGCTTGCAGCGTGCGCGTTTTATGCCCGCCATTGCACTGCTGAACAAATACACCGAAGTGGTGAACGTGGATGGCGGTATCGACTACCGTCTGCGGGCGCTGGAGCAGGCCGAGCTCTACCACTGTCCGCTGGATGCCCGGGCCGACGAGAGCCTCAATACCAGCTTCGAGTCGCTGGCACCGGATCTGGTGGAGGTTGTGGAGGGGGAAGTGCTGCAGGTGAATGGCCGCGGCATTCGTTCGCGCCGCTGCTGCGAAGATGTCGTCTGGTTCGACTTTGCCGACCTGTGCCTGGGGCCGCGCTCGCAGAACGACTATATTGAGCTGGCCAAGCTGTACCATGCGGTGCTGGTGTCCAATGTGCCGCAGCTGGGGCGCAGCAACGATGATGCCGCGCGCCGCTTTATCAATATGGTGGATGAGTTCTACGACAGTGGCGTCAAGCTGATCTTGTCGGCGGCGGCGCCCATCCATGAGATCTACACCGAAGGCCGGCTGGAGTTCGAGATTCAGCGCACCCAGAGCCGTCTGCTGGAGATGCAGTCCCATGAGTATCTGGCGCGGGCGCACCGGGCCTGAAAAATTTGAGCTTTCGGGTACGAAAACTGCGCTTTGGCTATCGCATTCGCGCCCTGGGTTGTCTATAATGCGCGCCACCCATTTCCATGGGTTGTTACTGTTGTGGTCGGGCTACTCCGGCGACAACCAAGAATTATAAGTCAGTTCGGTGGCGCATCTGAAATGTGTGGCGAGAACTGAGTTAAATGAAGGCAATATACAGATGAAGACTTTTGTTGCTAAACCAGCCGAAGTAAAACGCGACTGGTACGTTGTTGACGCCGAGGGTAAAACCCTGGGTCGTCTGGCTACTGAAATTGCACGTCGCCTGCGCGGCAAGCACAAGCCGGAATTTACTCCGCACGTTGATACTGGCGATTACATCGTTGTTGTTAACGCCGAGAAGATCGGTGTTACCGGCAATAAGCGCAAAGACAAGATCTACTACCGTCACACCGGTTACCCGGGCGGTCTGCGCGAAGCTTCTTTCCAGATAATGATCGACTCTCACCCGGAGCGGGTTCTTGAGATCGCGGTCAAGGGTATGCTGCCCAAGGGTCCTCTGGGTCGTGCCATGCACAGCAAGCTGAAAGTTTACGCTGGCACCGAACATCCGCACCAGGCTCAGCAGCCCAAAGAACTGAACATTTAAGGAAGGCAGACTATGTCCACTACTCAGTATTACGGTACCGGCCGTCGTAAAACCTCTACTGCTCGCGTCTTCCTGCGTCCGGGTACAGGTGTTATCACTATCAATGACCGCACGATCGAAAACTACTTCGGTCGCGAAACTGCACGCATGATCGTGCGTCAGCCGCTGGAACTGACCGATTCTGTCGAAAAATTCGACGTTTTCGTTACTGTCGCCGGTGGCGGTGGTTTCGGCCAGGCGGGCGCTATCCGTCACGGTATCACCCGTGCACTGATGGAATATGACGAAACTCTGCGCCCGTCACTGCGTAGCGCTGGTTTCGTAACCCGCGACTCTCGCATGGTTGAGCGTAAGAAAGTCGGCCTGCGCAAAGCCCGTAAGCGTCCTCAGTTCTCCAAGCGTTAATTCGCTTTCGGCTTCGGTCGAAGACTGTGGCAAAGAAAACGCTCAAGCCTTTTGGCTTGGGCGTTTTTTTATTTGGGTCAGGTCAAAAGTCACAGGGATGTCAGGGTATTAGCCCACCAATGTCCTTGTAAGCGAAGGGTAATTTCATTACCATTTGGGCCATTTTAAAAATCCGTTATTTGATGGTTTTTAGTTGAGCGATCGGGTTATTTGCGTTCTTGCGGGCGTTAAATGACAGATTGAACAAGGGGAGAGAGTTAATGAGTAATGACGGCGTGAACAAGGGGCGGCGTCGACTGCTGGTCGGCGCGACCTCTGCGGTCGGGGCTGTCGGCGCAGCAGGCGTTGCCGTTCCGTTCGTGGCCTCCTGGATGCCCAGTGCCAAGGCGCGTTCGGCAGGTGCTCCGGTACGTGCGGATATCAGCAAGCTGGAAGCGGGTCAGCAGATGGTTGTTAAGTGGCGCGGCAAGCCGGTATGGATTGTGCGGCGCGGTGAAGAGGCGCTGAGCAATCTGCAAGGGCTGTCGGCGCGTCTGATCGACCCCGACTCGGTAAACCCGCAGCAGCCGGACTATATTCCGGGTGATTCAAACCGCTCCCTGCGCCCGGATATTTCCGTTCTTGTCGGTATCTGTACGCACCTTGGCTGTTCTCCGACCTACCGTCCGGAACTGGCGCCGGAAGATCTGGGCGCCGACTGGGTGGGTGGATTCTACTGCCCGTGCCACGGTTCGCGTTTCGATCTCTCTGGTCGCGTACTCAAGGGCTCCCCGGCACCGCAGAACCTTGTCATTCCTCCCCACATGTACGAAGACGATAACATTATCGTCGTCGGCGTAGATCAGGAGACTGCATAATGGCTAATCCGAACAAGAGCAAGGCCGAAAGCGGTTTGATGCGCTGGATCGACGATCGTTTTCCCGCCACGCAGATGTGGGAAGATCACCTCTCCAAATATTACGCACCGAAGAACTTCAACTTCTGGTATTTCTTCGGCTCGCTGGCGATGCTGGTTCTGGTTAACCAGATCCTTACCGGCATCTGGCTGACCATGAGCTACAACCCGTCGGCGGAAGGGGCTTTCGCGTCTGTTGAATACATCATGCGCGATGTTGAGTTTGGCTGGCTGCTGCGTTACATGCATTCCACCGGCGCCTCGGCATTCTTCGTGGTGGTCTACCTGCACATGTTCCGCGGAATCATGTACGGCTCCTACCGCAAGCCCCGTGAGCTGGTGTGGCTGTTCGGCATGGCCATTTACCTGGCGCTGATGGCGGAAGCCTTCATGGGTTACCTGCTGCCCTGGGGGCAGATGTCCTATTGGGGGGCGCAGGTTATCGTATCCCTGTTCTCTGCCGTGCCGATTATCGGTGAAGACCTGTCACTGTGGATTCGTGGTGACTATCTGATATCGGGTATCACCCTGACACGCTTCTTCTCGCTGCACGTTATTGCGCTGCCGATCGTGTTGCTGGCACTGGTTGTGCTGCACATCATCGCGCTGCACGAAGTGGGTTCGAACAACCCCGATGGTATCGAGATCAAGGCCAACAAGGATGAAAACGGTGTTCCGCGTGACGGCATCCCGTTCCACCCGTACTACACCGTCAAGGATATTGTTGGTGTCGTGGTGTTCCTGTTCGTGTTCAGTATTGTGGTCTTCTTCTTCCCGGAAGGCGGCGGCTACTTTATTGAGGCGCCGAACTTTGAGCCGGCGAACCCGCTGAAGACGCCTGAGCATATTGCGCCGGTTTGGTACTTCACGCCCTTTTACGCCATGTTGCGTGCCATTCCGCCTATCGCCGGTTCCCAGTTCCCGGGTGTCGTGGTCATGGGTGGTGCCATTGCGATCCTGTTCGTCATGCCCTGGCTGGACCGCAGTCCGGTCAAGTCCATGCGTTACAAGGGCATGATCAGCAAGGTGATGCTGGCGGTTTTCGTAATCAGCTTCGTGATCCTGGGTTACCTGGGCGTGGTTGCATCCAACCCGACCCGTACGCTGGTGTCCCAGATCTGTACTGCGCTGTATTTCGCGTATTTCTTTCTGATGCCGATCTACACCAGGATGGAGAGCACTAAACCGGTTCCGGAAAGGGTTACAGGCTAATGAAAAAGTATCTGATTGCATTGATGATGGTCCTGCTGCCGGTATCGGTTCAGGCCGCGACGGGCTCTGTGCATCTCGACGCTATCGAGGTTGACCTTGAGAATAACGCGTCCCTGCAGCGGGGTATGGGCACCTTTGTTGATCGCTGCATGGGCTGTCATTCGGCGGACTACCAGCGTTTCGAGCGTGCGGCCAACGATCTGGATATCCCGAACGAGCTGGTAGAAGAGTACCTGCTGATGGGTGGCCAGAAGATTGGCGAGCAGATGAAGATTGCCATGGACAAGGGTGATGCGGCGAACTGGTTTGGTAACCCGCCGCCGGATCTGTCCCTGGAAGCGCGCCTGCGCGGCCCGGAGTGGATCTACACCTACCTGCGCAGCTTCTACAAGGATGAGTCGCGCCCCTGGGGTGTGAACAACGTGGTGTTCAAGGACGTTGGCATGCCCAACGTGCTGGAAGACCTGCAGGGTCTGCAGGTGAATCACTGCACGGCGCAGGAGTCTGCTCACGGGGCATCCGGTGAGATTGATCCGCTGACCAACACCCGCATGTCCAGCTGTCTCACGGTCGAGAAGGCGGGTAGCCAGTCGGTGGAAGAGTTTGACAGGACGGTGTACGACCTGACGAACTTCCTGGTTTACATGGGTGAGCCGTACCGTCTTGAATCCGAGCGCCTGGGTACCAAGGTACTTATCTTCCTGTTCATTTTCTTCCTGTTCGCATTTGCGCTGAAGAAAGAGTACTGGAAAGACGTACACTAAGGTTCGGGTGTTCGAGCAACGATCTGATGCGGCCTGAAGGATCGGGCCGCATTTACTATTTAAATGAAGACTGACGGGGACTATCCGATGGGCGTAGTGGCTAAGCGTTCTTCCATGACCTTTTTTTCCAATGGTGCAGACCATTACAGCCACCGCGTGCGTATCGTGCTGGCGGAAAAAGGGGTTGCAGTCGATATCGTCGACTGCGCCGAAAATGACTTGCCCGAGGATTTGTCGTCACTGAATCCCTACAACAGTCTGCCGACCCTGCTGGATCGGGAGCTGGTGTTGTATGAGCCGAATGTGATGATGGAATACCTCGATGAGCGTTTTCCGCATCCGCCGCTGTTGCCGGTTTATCCGGTGGCGCGTGCCGAGAGCCGCCTGTACATGTACCGCATCCAGCACGACTGGTGCGGTCTGGCGGATACGATTCTGGCGGGCAAGGCTGATGCGGCCGAGATCGAGCGTTGCCGCAAGGAGCTGCGCGACGGCCTGGTCGCCATTTCTCCGATCTTCGGGGAAAAGGACTTCTTCATGAACGAAGAGTTTTCCCTGGTCGATTGCTGCCTGGCACCGCTGTTGTGGCGCCTGCCTGCCATGGGTATCGAGCTGCCGGAAGCGCAGTGCAAGATGCTGGTGCGTTACATGAAGCGCATTTTTGAGCGTGAAGCCTTCCAGGAGAGCCTGTCGGAAGCTGAGCGCGAGATGCGTGACTAAGAGATTGTAAGCCTTTCGCCGCGCTGGGATTGAATCAAGGGATGGAGGCGACTCCGTCCCTTTTTTGTGGGCGCTGGGCTGACGTCTGCGCCATTCCGGGTCCTTGTGGGCGCTGTTGTATGAATAGCTGAAAGCGGGTGTCATGGCGCGCAAGCGCGGTGGTGCCGCAGGAGAGAATGTGATGAACCCAAGTCGTCCCTATATTGCCCGTGCCCTGTATGAGTGGATTCTCGACAATGACTGCACGCCCCACCTGGTGGTAGATGCGGATGCGCCCCATGTGGTGGTGCCGCGCCAGTTCGTGCAGGACGGGCAGATCGTGCTGAACGTGCTGCCCTCGGCGGTGCGTGATTTTCATATGGGGGAGGACGAGATTTTTTTCAGCGCCCGCTTTGGCGGTGTGCCGATGCAGGTGCGGGTGCCCTATGCGGCGCTGATGGCAATCTTTGCCAAGGAAAACGCCATGGGGATGGGGTTTGGCATGGAGCCGGGGGCGGACTGTTACGAGCAGCTGCAGCCGGTACCGGCAGAAGAGCCTGCCGGGGAGGCTGAAAAGGGCGAAGCGGCGGCTGAGTCGCCTGCACCCAAGAGGCCGAAACCGGGGCGCCCCAGCCTCAAGGTTGTGAAGTAATCCTGAGCGCGCTGCCTGAGCTGCGCAGCGGGTGGCGGGCAGGTGGCGCCAGGTGCGGCCTGCCCGGGCGCATCAGATGTACTCGAAAGCCTTGACGATTTTCTGCACGCCGGTAATGGTGCGTACCAGGCGGACCGCGATGTCCGCTTCCTTCTGGCTCACCAGTCCCATCAGGTAGACCGTGCTGTTCTCGGTAACAACCTTGATGCGGCCGCCATTGATGTTGCGCTCCGCCAGTAGCTGCAGTTTGACGCGGCTGGTCAGGTAGGCGTCATTGCTGCGTACGATGCCGGACGTCGGGCCGGCAATTTCCAGTTCATTGTGTACCTTGCGCACTTCGCGAATCTGGCTGGCAATGCGCTCGGCTTCGTCCCGGGCGGCGGCGCTGGGTACCTGGCCTGTGAGCAATACCAGGCCGTTGTAGCTGGTGGCGCCCACATGGGCGTTGCGCAGGCCGACCGAGCCCTTGTTGATATTGACGAGGGTCTTGGTCTCGATCACTTCGTCTTCCAGGTAATTGCCGAGTGTCCGGTGTCCCTTGTCTTCCTGGATGGGGGCTTCGCGGGTTGCGCTGATCAGTGATGAGCAGCCGCTCAAAACGACCAGGCTGGTCAGGCTTGCGGCAATAAACAGTGTCTTCATTGGTGTCAGGCTCCAAACAGTTGGTAGTCGATTAGATCGCACAGGCAATGCAGCACCAGCAGGTGGGCATCGTGTATCAGTACGTCGTCGTCGGACGGAACGCAGATTTCGATCTCATCGGGGCGTAAAAGTGCCGTGGTATTGCCGCCATCGTAGCCGGTTAGCGCAATCACGCTCATTTCCCGGTCGTGGGCCGCCTGGATGGCCTGTACCAGGTTGTTGGCGCGGCCGTGGGTCGATATCACCAGCAGCACATCGCCCGGCTGGCCGAAGGCGCGGATCTGCTTGGAGTAGATATCGCTAAAGCCGCTGTCTTCGCTGATGGCGGTCAGGGTGGCGCTGTCGGCGGACAGGGCGAGCGCGGGCAGTCCCGGGCGCTCGTGACGATAGCGGTTCAGCAGCAGGGCGCTGAAGTGCTGCGCCAATGCGGCCGAGCCGCCATTGCCGACGCACAGGATCTTGCTTTCATTTACCAGGCAATGCAGCAGCTGTTCGCCGGCTTGGGCGATCATGGGGGTGTAGTGCTCGATGGTATGGGCATTGATATCCATCGAGCTGTGAAACTGGCTGACAATGCGGTCTTCGAGTTCCATTCAGCGGTGTTTCCGATCTCAGGGCCTGAAGGCGTCTTTATACCATAGCGGGGTGGCCGTCGGTGAATTCGATTCGAGTGCAATCACATCAAAGCGACACGGCTGGCTGGCCCGCTGCGGGTACTGGCTCAGGTAATGGTTGGCGGTAAGGATGATTTTTTGCTGCTTGCGGCCGTCGACCGAAGCGGCGGCGCTGGCCAGGCTGCGAGGGCTGCGCTTGCGCACCTCGACGAACACCAGGCATTCGGCATGCTGCATGATGAGGTCGATTTCGCCGAGGCGGCAGCGGTAATTGCGCGTCAGCAGTGACAGGCCCTGCTGTTCCAGCCAGTGCAGGGCCTGATCTTCGGCGAGCTGCCCGCTGGCGCGCCTGTCCATCAGTTGCTCGTCGGTGTCAGCAGGCGGGGGACGCCATTGTCGAACCGGGCCCAAGGCAGATCCCTGGCGATGCGCGAGCCTGCGGTCAGGTAGAGCTGGCCGGTTTCGCCGCTGATGCGTGCCTGGGGGCTGGCCCGCAGCTGCTCCAGGTAGGGGTGCAGCGTGAAGGCGTCGGCCCCCAGAGCGTAGAGGCGGCCAAAGCGGGTGTCGGTATCGTCGCGCTGCTGGCTCATGGCGAGTTTCAGTGTGCTTGGCGGGCCTATGACCCAGGGCAGGTCGCAGAACTGGATGCCGTTCAGGTCAATATCGCTGAGGCTGTTGGGGCTGCCGTTGTACAGGTGTGAAGTGGCATAGACCGGCAGCTCGTCCGCGTAGTTGAAGGCCAGCAGGGGCTTGATCTGGCGAGCGTCTATGGGAAGTGCGCTAAGGAACAGGGCGTCGGCATCGTTGCGCGGCTGGCGCTCGGCCTGGACGCGGTTGCCAACGACCTGGCGCACGCGCCGGGTGCGGGCTTCGCTAAGGTCGATATTCAGCAGCGAGACCACCTGGTCGGCAAGGCCGGCCTGCTCGGCAAAGGTGACGGCACCGACGATCTGGCCGCCGAGGCTTTCGAACTTGTGCACGAAGGCCTGGCCGACGCGCGAGCCCCAGTCGGTTTCTGGAATCATCATCAGCATGCGGCGATTCCCGTCCTGCCAGGCGCGCAGGGCAGCGGCTTCGGCTTCATCCTCGGCGGCAAGGCCCAGTTGGTAGAGGTTGTCCGGCGCCTGGATATTGGAGTTGTTCAGTGCCAGGATCGGCACCGGCAGGGTGTCGGCGAGGGCAAGCTGGTTGACGTAATTCTTGTCCAGCGGGCCGATCACCAGGTCCAGTTGCAGGGTGCGGGTCAGGTTGAGCAGCTGCTCCGGCGTGCTGACCTGGGTTGAATCCAGCAGCTGGATTTCCGGTACTGGCTGGCCTTCGCGCTGGGCCTGGTAGTAGGCCGCCATAAAGCCGTCGCTGATAGCGCTGGCGGCCTTGGCCAGGGGGCCGCTCTGGGGCAGCAGCAGGCCGATGCGGCGGCTGGGCAGGGTGCCTGAATCGAACAGGGTGGCGACGGCCTGGGGCGGAAGCTGCAGTGCCGGGTGGGATTGCCAGAGGGTGCGCCAGGCGTTGAGTCGGCTGTACTGGCTCGCCAGGTCTGTGCTGTTGCGCAGGCTGGTGGCCAGCTCGTACCAGCCCTGTTCGTAATAGGAAGCCTCGCCGGCGCTGATCAGACGGTTCAGCGAGGCGCTGGGCAGCTCGCCCAGCAGTGCCCAGATGCGTTCGTGCAGTGCCTGGCGCAGCTCCGGGTCCTGGCGCAGTTGCGCCACCTTGATCAGTTCCCGCAGTTCGCCCGGGTTGTCCTGCTGCTGCTGGTAGGCCTCTGCGCGCAGCTCGCCCAGCTCAATGGCCTGGGCGGTGGGGAGGGGGTCGCTGCTGGGCATTTCGGCCAGGTAGCGCAGTGCCTGGCCGCTATCCTGACGTTCCAGGGCGGTGCCCGCCTTGAGCTTGGCGATATCGAAGCGCAGGATCGGCGGCAGCAGTGCGGTGTCGATGCGTTCCAGCATGGCGATAGCCTGGTCGCGCTGGTCGATGGCGATCAGCTTGCGGGCGGCTTGCGCGCGCAGCTCGGCGGCGCGGATCGGCTGGGCACGGCTGGCGTCTTCGAGCAGTGCGGCAATGCTGTTCTGCTCGCGTTCGATAGCCGTGGCGGCGGGTGCGGGTGCTCTGGATGTCGGCGTACTGCAGCCAACAAGCAATAAGGCCAGCAGGCTGGCGGTCAGAGACAGGCGCAGCGGATTCGTCATATACTCTGTCACCCCAAAAGACGGATGGATTCACGATGTCGGAAGCGGTTCTGTATGTTGTCGCAACACCCATAGGCAATCTCGCAGACATGACTGCGCGTGCAATAGAGGTGCTGCAGACAGTGTCACTGATCGCGGCGGAAGATACCCGTCACAGTGCACGTTTGATGGCGCACTTTAACATTAAAACGCCCATGATTTCAGTGCATGATCACAACGAACGCCAGCGAATCGAGCAGATCGTTGAGCGCCTGTCTGCCGGTGAAAGCGTTGCGCTGATTTCCGACGCCGGAACGCCGCTGATTTCGGATCCGGGCTTTGTGCTGGTGCGGGCGGTGCGCGAGGCTGGCTTCAGGGTGGTGCCGGTACCCGGCTGCAGTGCGCTGGTGACCGCGCTGTGCGCGGCGGGCCTGCCGTCGGACCGGTTCGTGTTTGAGGGTTTTCTGCCCGCCAAGAGCCTGGCGCGGCGCCAGCGGCTGGACGCGCTGGCGCATGAGGAACGGACCCTGATCTTCTACGAATCGACCCACCGAATTCTGGCGTCGCTGGAAGACATGCAGACCTGCTTTGGGCCTGAGCGCATGGTGGTGGCCGCGCGGGAGCTGACCAAGACCTTCGAAACCGTCAAGGGTGCACCTGTAGCGGAGCTGCTGGAGTGGATGCGTGCGGATGCCAACCAGCAGAAGGGTGAGTTTGTGGTGCTGGTGCAGGGGGCGCCGGCCCGGTCTGACGATGTGGTCAATCTCGAAGCGGTGCGGGTGCTTGACGTGCTGCTGGAGGAGCTGCCGATCAAGCAGGCCGCGGCGCTGGCGGCAAAGCTGACCGGTCTGAAAAAGAACTTCCTGTATCAGATGGCGCTGGAGCGCCGTGACGCCTGAGCCAGGCTGTGGATAAAAGCCCTGCGCTCTTGGCTTGCGCTTTGTGTGGATGCTGGTATTCTTGCGCCCGGATGAGTTCGCCGGACAGTCGCCGCTGCGCTTGCGCAGGGGAGGAAAGTCCGGGCTCCACAGGGCGGAGTGCCAGATAACGTCTGGGCGGCGCAAGCCGACGGCCAGTGCAACAGAGAGTAGACCGCCTAAGTATCTTCGGATGCCGGTAAGGGTGAAAGGGTGCGGTAAGAGCGCACCGCGTGGGTGGCAACATTCCACGGCACGGTAAACCCCACTCGGAGCAAGACCAAATAGGGACCCATCAGGCGCGGCCCGCGCTGGGTCCGGGTAGGTCGCTAAAGGTGTATGGTGACATGCACCGTAGATGAATGACTGTCCTCGACAGAACCCGGCTTACAGGCGAGCTCATCCAACTAATTTGCTCATGCAACAAGCACATTCTGCGTTACTGATTTTTCCGCGTTTTTGTCCTAATTAGCTGATTTCTATATCAGTTATTTTCCAGCCACTTCCGACACCCAGTCAGTGGCTTTAGATTAGCTGATGCGTCCGCTTATCTCCATGGAAGGTGCCACTCCGGCTGCCTTGCATTGCCTGTGGTTAGTTCCTATAGTGTGCGCAAGTGGGGTAAAGTGGGCAGATGTGGGTAATTATGGGAATTTTGTGGTGAAAAGTGCTCTAAGCAGAGGGTGAAAACTCCATGTTTCGTGGTGTGAATCCGATCAATCTCGATGCCAAGGGCCGCATGGCCATACCGGCACGCTATCGCCAGCAGATTCAGGCGGGGTGCGAGGGTTGTCTGGTTGCCACCATTGATACCGAGGAGCGCTGCCTGCTGCTTTACCCCTTGCCCGAGTGGGAGCAGATTCAGCAGAAGATCGAGGCCTTGCCGAGTTTCAATCCGGCTGCGCGACGTATCCAGCGACTGCTGATAGGTCATGCCACTGATCTGGAAATGGATGGCAGCGGTCGGCTGCTGCTGACTGCACCGCTGCGCGAATATGCAGGGCTCGACAAGAAGGTGATATTGCTCGGGCAGGGTCGCAAGTTCGAGATCTGGAGTGAGGATCTCTGGAACGAGACCCGCGAGCAGTATCTGAAAGACGTAGAGGGTGGTATGGCGCTGCCGGATGAATTGCAGACGCTGTCACTGTAAGCCAATTGAGTACAGCAAACAGGTTGTCGAGCGCGAATGATACAGGATTTCAGTCACACCACCGTATTGCTGCACGAGGCCGTCGAGGCGCTGGTGCAGGACCCGGATGCCTTCTATATAGATGGCACCTTTGGGCGAGGCGGTCATAGCGGGCTGATTTTGCAACAGTTGCAGGCCAGCGGCCGCGTGCTGGCGATCGACAAGGATCCCGAGGCGATCACCTATGCCGGTGAGCGTTTTGGTGATGAGCCGCGATTCGAGATCGAGCGCGGCTCCTTCGCGGATATGGATCAGTACGTGCGGGCGCGCAACCTGGCGGGCAAGGTCGGCGGCATCTTGCTGGACCTGGGCGTGAGCTCGCCCCAGCTGGACGATGCGGCGCGAGGCTTCAGCTTTTTGAACGAAGGTCCGCTGGATATGCGGATGAACCCTGATGTGGGCCAGAGCGCGGCGCAATGGATCGCGACGGCCAGCGAAAAGGAAATGGCGGATGTGATTTTCACCTACGGTGAAGAGCGCTTTGCCAGACGTATGGCGCGCGCCATTGTCGCGGCGCGCCAAGAGGTGCAGATCACCACCACGGCGCAGTTGGCCAAAATTATCGCGGAAGCAAACCCGGCCTGGGAGAAGGGGAAAAATCCGGCAACGCGGGCATTTCAAGCTATTCGGATTCATATCAACCGTGAGCTTGAAGATCTGGAACGTTGCCTGGACCAGGCGCTGGACTTGCTGTCGATAGGTGGCCGCCTGGTGGTGATCAGCTTTCATTCACTGGAAGACCGCATCGTTAAACGCTTCATGCGCAAGCATGTGAAGGGTGACGAACACCTGCCCCGGGGAATTCCGGTGACGCAGGATATGCTGAACCAGCGGCTAAAATCGGTGGGCAAGGCCATCAAGGCCAGCCCTGCTGAAGTCGACAAGAACCCCCGTGCACGCAGTGCGGTCATGCGCATAGCGGTGCGCATAAAGTGAAGCTTCCAGCCATGGACTGGCGCCAGTTTCGGCCCCTGAAACGGTTGCGGGCACTGTATCCCGGTGGCGGGGCATCGGCGAAGGCAACCTCTGCCGATGCCCCGCCGCTACGCCTGTTCAGTGCGGCGGAACTGGCGCGTCCGGCAGCGGTGCTGATCGTGCTGGCGCTGTTGCTGGTCGGCAGTGCCATGGCGGTAATCTTCAGCGCCTATCAGTACCGCATTCTGTTCAATCAGCACCAGAACCTGGTTGCCAACTGGGATGAACTCCAGGTGGAATGGGGGCAGCTGGTGCTGGAGGAAAGCGCCTGGGCGGCGAATAATCGTATCGAGCAGATCGCCAGCAAGCGCCTGGCCATGCTGGTGCCCGGCCCCGGCATGATCGAGATAGTGCGCCATGAGCCCTGATCCCGCCAAGGTCGACAACCAGGCTGCCCGAAGCTGGCGCCTGATGCTGCTGTTTGCGCTGCTGGCGGTGATCGCAGCCGCAATCCTATTCAAGCTGTTCTCCCTGTACGGCCAGGACCAGGCCTTTTTACAGAGCCAGGGGGATGCCCGTACCTTGCGGACCATGCTGATCCCGGCGCACCGTGGCCAGATTACCGATCGCAATGGCGAACCCCTGGCGGTGAGTGCGCCCGTGGCGACCATCTGGGCAGATCCTGGCAAGGCGGATCTGAATCACCCGTCCCTCGGGCGCCTGGCCCAGCTGCTGGAGCTGGACCGTGACGAGTTGCTGGGCCGTCTGAACGAGTTCAGATCCCGCCAGTTCATCTACCTGCGTCGCCAGGTGTCGCCGGAGCTGGCGCAGCAGGTCGCGGCGCTGCGGGTGCCGGGCGTGCACGTGGATCGGGAGTACAAGCGCTACTACCCGGCGGCCGAGGTTACCAGCCACCTGGTCGGCTTTACCAACGTAGACGGTGAAGGCCAGGAAGGCATGGAACTGGCCTACAATGACTGGCTGCGCGGCGATCCCGGCAGCAAGCTGGTACTCAAGGATCGCCTGGGCCGTACCATCAAGCACATCCGCTCGGTGGAAGAGCCTGATCCCGGTCGCAACCTGCAGCTGAGCATTGATCTGCGCCTGCAGTACCTGGCGTATCGCGAGCTGAAGGCGGCGGTGCAGGTGCATCAGGCCGACGGTGCGGCGGTGGTGGTGCTCAATGCCCACACCGGCGAAGTGCTGGCCATGGTGAATCAGCCCTCCTATAACCCGAATGATCGCAGCAAGCTCAGCAGCAGCGCGCTGCGCAACCGCGCGCTGACGGACCTGTTCGAGCCGGGCTCGCCGATGAAGTCCCTTACCGTGGCGGCGGCCCTGATGAGTGGGCAGTACGAGGCCGATACGCCGGTGGATGTATCGCCCGGCTATATCCGTCTCAAGGGACACACCATCCGCGACCACCGCAACTACGGTACCCTGGATCTGACGGGCATTATTACCAAGTCCAGCAACGTCGGTGTGACCAAGCTGGCCCTGAGCATGCACGGTGATGCGGTGCGCAACCTGATGACCAATGTGGGCCTCGGGCAGGTGCCTGGGACGGGCTTTCCGGGCGAGCAGTCGGGGTCCCTGCCCTATGTGGCGGAAAAACAGGTGGTTGAGCGGGCGACCATGTCCTACGGCTACGGACTGTCGGTGACCCCGCTGCAGCTGGCCCATGCCTATATCCCCTTTGCTAGCAACGGCCTGATTCGGCCGATATCACTGCTCAAGCAGAGCGAACCTGCCCCCATGACACGGGTAATGCCTGAAAAAGTCGCCAATGAAGTGCTGGCCATGATGGAAACCGTGACCAACAGCGGCGGTACCGGCACCCGGGCCCGGGTGCCGGGCTATCGCATCGCCGGCAAAACCGGCACTACGCACAAGATTGGCAGTGGCGGCTATATCGCCGACCAGTATGTGTCGGTTTTTGCGGGCGTTGCACCGGTGGCAAACCCGGAACTGGTGATGGTGGTGATGGTGGATAATCCCAAGGGGCAGGAATACTTCGGCGGTGAGGTGGCGGCGCCGGTGTTTTCCCGTATTGCGGCCGGTGCATTGCGCCTGCTGAATGTGGCGCCGGATGCCTGGCCGGACCAGAACGACAGCAAGCGGGTGGCAATGAAATAGCATGACTGCAACAGCGCAATGGACATTGCAACAGCTCCTGCCAGAGGCGGTTGACACCCCTCTGGCTTCGCTCGTTATCGGGGGGCTGTCGCAGGACAGCCGTACCCTGGTGCCTGGCGACCTGTTTTTCGCCCGGGCGGGGCTGGCACACCGTGGCCTGGATTTTATTCCGGCAGCCGTCGAAGCTGGCGCCGTTGCCGTGCTGGTGGATGAGACCGAGCGCGCCGCGCTTGCCGATACGGACTTCGGCGTGCCGGTACTGGCGCTGGCTGGCCTGGCGCGGCGAATCGGCCCGCTGGCATCGCTGTTCTATGGCGAACCAAGTCGAGCCATGCTGATGATTGGCATCACCGGCACCAACGGCAAGACCTCCTGCGCGCATTACATTGCCCAGGCGCTGAACCAGGCCGGCCGGCGTACCGCGCTGATTGGTACCGTGGGTAACGGCTTTATCGATGCCCTGGCCCCGGCGAGTCATACCACGCCGGACCCGATCGCGCTGCAACGCCTGCTGGCCGATTTGCGCCGCCAGGGCGCAGATGCCGTGGTGATGGAGGTGTCATCCCATGCGCTGGAGCAGGGGCGCGTCGAGGGTGTCGCCTTTGATGTTGCCGCTTTCAGCAACCTCAGCCGGGATCATCTGGACTACCACGGCTCGATGCAGGCCTACGGTGACGCCAAGGCGCGCCTGCTGGAGTCCATGCAGGTGCCCCTGCTGGCCATCAATGCCGACGACCCCTTTGGCCGCAGCCTGCTTGCACGGCCCTATCCGGATGCCCGCCAGGTACTGGCATTCGGCATGACGGATGACGCCGACCTGTACCCGGTCAGCTATCAGCTCAACAGCCGCGGCATGCAGCTGCAGCTGCACACGACCCTGGGCGAGATGGCAATACAGAACCGCCTGCTGGGGCACTTCAACCTCAGTAATCTGCTGCTCAGTGCCGCGGTGCTGCAGCTGGCGGGGCTCGATGCCGCGCAGTTACAGCAGGGGCTTAACGGCCTGAGCCCGGTGTGCGGTCGGATGGAATGCTTTGGCGGCGGTGAGCTGCCGCTGGTGGTGGTCGACTACGCACATACGCCGGACGCGCTGGAAAAGGCGCTGCAGGCCCTGGTGGAGCATGCCCGGGGCCAGCTCTGGTGCCTGTTTGGCTGTGGCGGTGATCGCGATACCGGCAAGCGCGCGCAAATGGGCGCTGTCGCCTCGGCACTGGCGGATCAGGTGGTGATTACCAGTGACAACCCGCGCACCGAAGCGCCGGAGGTCATTATCGCGATGATTCAGGAGGGCGTCGACAGCGCGCGGCCCTGCAGCGTCGAGCCGGACAGAGCCCTGGCCATCGGCCAGACCCTGGCCCGGGCGTCGGCGGGGGATATCGTGCTGATTGCCGGCAAGGGGCACGAGGACTATCAGGAAATCAATGGCCAGCGCCGCCCGTTCAGCGACCAGCAGGTTGCGCAGCAGGCGCTGGCGGCACGCAAGCAAGGGGCGCAGTCATGATCGGAACTTTCAGTCTTGGCGAACTGGTACAGGTGCTGGACGCGCGGCTTGAGGGTGCCGATGGCACCGGCGTTCGTGTCGGCAGGGTCAGTACGGACACCCGCCGGATTCAGCCAGGCGACCTGTTTGTCGCGCTGCGCGGTGAAAACTTCGATGCCCACGACTTTGTTGACCAGGCCCGGAGTCAGGGGGCCATCGCTGCCGTGGTAGAGCGCCTGTTGCCGCTGGACTTGCCGCAGCTGGTTGTCGCTGATTCACGACTCGCGCTCGGTGCCATTGCACAATACAATCGCACCTTTTTTGCCGGCTCCCTGATCGCGGTCACCGGCAGCAGCGGTAAAACTACCGTTAAGGAAATGCTTGCTACCATACTGTCCGGCGCAGGCCAGACCCTGGCAACCCGGGGCAACCTGAACAATGACATCGGTGTGCCCTTGACCCTGTTTGAGCTCGAACAGCAGCACCGCTATGCCGTGATCGAGATGGGGGCCAGCGGTCCGGGCGAGATCGATTATGTCTGCCGCCTGGCGCGGCCCGATGTGGCGGTGCTGAACAATGCCTTTGGTGCACACCTTGAAGGCTTCGGGTCACTCGAGGGTGTGGTCCGGGCCAAGGGCGAGATTTTCAATGGCCTGAACGCCGGCGGTACGGCGATCGTGAATGCCGATGACCCCCATGCGCATATCTGGCTGCGCCAGCTCGAGGAGCGACGGGTGCTGAGTTTTGGCATTGAACGCAGCGATGTGGATGTCACGGCACAGGGCCTGTTCCTGCAGCCCAGCGGTTGCCATGGTTTTGACCTGGTGCTGGGCGGGCAAAGTGCCGCGGTGCAGCTAAAAGTGCTGGGGCGGCACAACGTGGCCAATGCCCTGGCGGCGGCGGCGGCGGCCTTTGCGGCGGGGCTGGAGCCTAGTCTGATCGTGCGGGGGCTGGAACGCTTCGAAGCGGTGGCAGGGCGCATGAAGCCCCGGTCGGGCGTGGCCGGCTGCCAGGTGATTGATGACAGCTACAACGCCAATCCGGCGTCCGTGAAAGCAGCCATTGATGTCCTGGCGAGCCTGCCGGGCAAGCGGGCTCTGGTGCTCGGTGACATGGCGGAGCTGGGTGCGGATGCCGCGCAGCAGCACGCTGACATTGGTGTCTATGCAGCGGCTGCGGGCCTGGATCACTTCTATGCCACCGGGCCGCTGTGCCGGCATGCGATTGCGGCCTACAGCGCCGAGGCAGGCCTTGATGGGCGGGACTTTGACAGCCGGGCTGAATTGACCGGTGCACTTATTACACTGGCGCATGCGCAGCTGACCCTGCTGATCAAGGGGTCGCGCAGCGCCGCTATGGATCAGGTCGTATCCGGCCTGACGCAAGGGGAATCTCACTAGATGCTGGTTATTTTTGCCGAATTTCTGACACAGTATTTTAAAGGCTTTGCTGTGTTTCAATACATCACGCTGCGCGGCATCCTCGGTGTGCTGACAGCGCTGGCGATCTCGCTGTTTGCGGGCCCGCGCCTGATCAGCTTGCTGAAGAACCGCCAGATCGGCCAGTCCGTGCGCAATGACGGCCCCCAGTCCCACCTGAGCAAGGCCGGCACCCCGACCATGGGCGGCGGCCTGATCCTGCTGGCGATCGGCATCAGTACTTTTTTGTGGAGTGATCTTGGCAACCGTTACGTCTGGATACTGATGGGCGTGACCTTCATCTTCGGCGCCGTGGGCTGGGTTGACGACTGGCGCAAGGTGGTGGAAAAGAATTCCCGTGGCCTGCCGGCACGCTGGAAGTATTTCTGGCAGTCCGTCGGTGGAATCGGGGCTGCGACTGCGCTCTACGTGACCGCCCCCGGCGTGGCTGAAACGACCCTGATCGTGCCCTTTTTCAAGGAAGTGGCGCTGGATCTTGGCATCTTCTTTATCGTTTTCACCTACTTCGTCATTGTCGGCAGTTCCAACGCCGTCAACCTGACCGACGGCCTGGACGGTCTGGCCATCATGCCGACCGTCATGGTCGCCGGCGCCCTGGCGGTCTTTGCCTACCTGACCGGCCACAGCCAGTTCGCCAGCTACCTGAATATTCCCTACATCGCCGGTGCCGGTGAGCTGATTATCTTCTGTGGTGCCATCGTCGGCGCAGGACTCGGGTTTTTGTGGTTTAACACCTACCCGGCCCAGGTGTTCATGGGGGATGTCGGTGCCCTGGCCCTGGGAGCTGCGCTGGGCACCGTGGCGGTCATCGTGCGCCAGGAGCTGGTGCTGGTGATCATGGGGGGCGTTTTCGTGATGGAAACGGTATCGGTGATCCTGCAGGTGGCCTCGTTCAAACTGACGGGCCGGCGCATCTTCCGCATGGCTCCGATCCACCACCATTTCGAACTGAAAGGCTGGCCGGAGCCACGGGTGATCGTGCGCTTCTGGATTATCACCGTGGTGCTGGTACTGATTGGCCTGGCGACGCTGAAGATCAGGTAGCAGGAGCAAGTGGCAAGGCGCAAGTGGCAAGGCGCAAGGTTCAAGATGCAAGGCGCAAGTGGCAAGGACAAGGTTCAAGTGGCAGGGGTATAGATGGTCATGCAAAAGGAAACGGCAGCTAAATGAGTCTGATTTCGAGTGATCGGCTGACAGTGGTGATCGGTCTGGGCAAGACCGGGCTCTCCTGTGCGCGGCATTTGCAGCGCCTGGGCCGTCGCTTTGCGGTCGTGGATACACGTGCAGCGCCGCCGGGCCTCGACGAGTTGCGTGCCTTTGCACCTGATGTCGAGCTGCACTGCGGCGAGCTGGACGGCGACTTCCTGGCCAGGGCTGATGAATTGGTACTGAGCCCGGGGGTTGCCCAGAGTCACCCGGCGATTCGCCAGGCGGTAGACGCCGGCGTGCGGCTGAGCGGTGACATCGACCTGTTCTGCCGTGCCATCAGTGCCCCGGTTATCGCGATCACCGGCTCCAATGCCAAGAGCACCGTGACCACCCTGGTGGGTGATATGGCGGCAGCCGCCGGTATCGATGTGGGCGTGGGGGGCAACCTGGGAACGCCGGTGCTGGACATGCTGGCGGGCGGCGAGCAGGCGTTCTATGTGCTGGAACTGTCGAGCTTTCAGCTGGAAACAACGTCAGACCTGCGGGCCGAAGTGGCCACGGTGCTGAATATCAGCCCCGATCACCTGGATCGCTACGACAGCGTGCAGGATTACTACCGGGCCAAGCACCGCATCTTCCGTGGTGCCCGCAAGGTGGTGGAGAACAGGGACGACCCGCTGACCCATCCGCTGTTGCCCAAGGGCGTGGACACCTGGCTATATCACCTGGGTACGCCTGACCTGAAGCGCTTTGGCCTGTTGCAGGACGAGGCCGGGCAGGATTGGCTGGCCCTGGGGCGCGAGCGGCTGCTGGCGGTGAGCGAATTGCGCATTCGTGGTACCCACAATGTCAGCAATGCCCTGGCGGCGCTGGCCATCGGCCAGGCGGCGGGTCTGCCGATGCCCGCCATGCTGCAGGCGCTGCGCAGCTTTGGCGGTCTCGAACACCGCTGCGAGTGGGTCGCCGATGTCGCCGGTGTGGCCTACGTCAATGACTCCAAGGGCACCAATGTCGGTGCCACGGTGGCGGCACTGAACGGGCTGGGGCCGACCCTGGCGGCGGGCGCCGGCATCGTGCTGATCGCCGGTGGCGACGGCAAGGGCGCCGAGTTTGGCGAACTGGATGAACCGCTTAATCGCTATGCCCGGGCGCTGGTGCTGATCGGCCGCGACGCCGCGCGCATTGATGCCGCCATCAGCACGGTGGAACGGGTGTACGCGACGTCCATGGCGGATGCGGTACAGCAGGCCGCTGCCCTGGCCCGGGCTGGTGATATCGTGCTGCTGTCACCGGCTTGCGCCAGCTTTGACATGTTCAGCGGTTATCCCGAGCGCGGCCGAACCTTCGTTACGGCGGTGAGGGCACTGGCATGCTGATGAAGTACTGGCAGGCGCTGCAACCACAACAGACAGGGACGGTTCCGTTCGACCCCTGGCTGCTGCTGGCTGCCGTCAGCCTGGTACTGACCGGCTTTGTCATGATCACCTCGGCGTCGATGGATGTCGCCGCCGAGCGCTTTGGTGGCGCTTTCTTCTTCAGCGTTCGCCACGGCATCTTCATGGTGCTGGCACTGGTACTGGCGCTGATCGTCTCACGCATCCCGCTGGCCTTCTGGCACCGCCTGGGCCCTGTGCTGTTGCTGGTGGCATTGCTGCTGTTGCTGCTGGTGCTGATTCCCGGGGTGGGTCGCGAGGTGAACGGCAGCCGGCGCTGGATCGGTCTTGGGCCGATCAACCTGCAGGCCTCGGAGATCGCCAAGTTCTTCATGGTGCTCTATCTCAGCGGATACCTGGTGCGGCGCCTGTCCGAGGTACGCAGCCGCTGGACCGGCGTGGCCAAGCCCGCGCTGCCGCTGGGTATTCTGGTATTCCTGCTCATCATGGAGCCGGATTACGGTGCGGCGGTGGTGCTGATGGGTACGGTCATGGGCATGATCTTCCTGGGCGGCATGCGTTTCGGGCAGTTTCTGCTGGTAACCTGCGGCGCCGGTGCACTGATTGCGGTACTGGCGATTGCCCAGCCCTATCGCCTGGAGCGTCTCAAGTCCTTCCAGGACCCCTGGTCCGACCCCTTTGGCGCCGGCTATCAGCTGTCCCAGGCGCAGATCGCCTTTGGCCGCGGCGACTGGTTCGGAACCGGGCTTGGCAGCAGCGTGCAGAAGCTGTTTTACCTGCCCGAGGCCCATACCGATTTCGTGTTCTCGGTGCTGGCGGAAGAATTCGGCCTGATTGGCGCACTGCTGGTGATTGGCCTCTATGTGCTGCTGGTGGCGCGGGTCTTCCTGATCGGGCGTCAGGCCGAAAAGCAGAAAGAGTTTTTCATGGCGTACGCGGCCTACGGCTTCGGCTTTATTTTTGCCGGCCAGGCATTGATCAACATCGGCGTGAATGTCGGCGCGCTGCCCACCAAGGGGCTGACGCTGCCGCTGCTCAGTTACGGTGGCAGCAGTCTGCTGGTGTGCTGCGCCATGATTGCCATCGTGCAACGAATCGATTTTGAACTGAAAACCCAGCGTCTGGCGGTCGAGGCGCAGCGTCCGAGGCGCCGTCGCGCCCGTGCCGGGACACAAGTAGCGGAGTCGGCGACATGACGGCCTGGCAGGGAAAAAAAGTGCTGGTGATGGCCGGCGGAACGGGCGGTCACGTGTTTCCGGCGCTGGCGACGGCCCGGGAACTGCAGCGTGAAGGCGTTCAGGTGGAGTGGCTCGGTACCCAGCGGGGCATCGAGTCGGACCTGGTGCCGGCGGCCGGTATCAAGCTGCATTGCATTGATGTGGCGGGCCTGCGTGGCAAGGGTCGCTTGAGCCTGGCGCTGGCCCCGCTGCGCCTGCTGCGCGCACTCTGGCAGGCCTGGGGCGTGCTGCGCCGGTACAAGCCCGACCTGGTGCTGGGCATGGGTGGTTTTGCCGCGGGCCCCGGCGGCCTGGCGGCGCGCTTGCAGGGGCGCCCGCTGGTGATCCATGAACAGAATGCTATCGCCGGCATGACCAACCGCATTCTGGCGCGCATGGCGACCCGGGTGCTCGAAGCCTTCGGCGGGGCCTTTGGGGCTGGCCGCGATGTCACCCTGACCGGCAACCCTGTGCGGGGTGCCATTCTGGACCTGGCGCCGCCACAGGAGCGGATGCAGGGGCGTACCGGGCCGCTGCGCCTGCTGGTGGTCGGCGGCAGTCTCGGTGCCCGGGCGATCAATACGCTGCTGCCGCGGGTGCTGGCCTCCCTGGCGCCGGAGCAGCGCCCGCTGGTGCGGCACCAGACGGGTAAAAAACTGCTGGACGAAACCCAGGCGCTCTATCGCGACTGTGGTGTCCAGGCCGAGGTGGTTCCCTTTATCGATCGCATGGACGAGGCCTATGGCTGGGCCGATCTGGTGCTGTGCCGGGCCGGCGCCCTGACGGTGAGCGAGCTGTCGATTGCCGGTGTCGCGGCCGTGCTGGTGCCTTTCCCCTACGCGGTGGACGATCACCAGACCGGCAATGCCGGCTACCTGACGGGGCCGGGGGCGGCCCGGCTGATTCAGCAGCGCGACCTGGATGAGGCTGCGCTGAAAAACCTGCTTGATCAGCTAAGCAGCCGGGACACGCTGCTTGGCATGGCAACGATCGCGCGCGCGCAGGGCCGGCCGGACGCCAGCCGGGCCGTGGCGCGCATCTGCCTGGAGACGATGAAATGAGAGACCTGGTGCGCAGGAATCTGACCGTATTGGAAGTGCCTGGCGACGTGGCACGTATCTGCCAGGCAATCGACAAGTGAGTGATCTAATGCACAAGAGCCCGACAGTGTTTGAAGTACCTGGGTCTGTGGCGCGAATCTGCCTGGACAGCATGAAATGAACAAGACGCACAAAAGCCTGACAGCGTTTGAAAGTGAGTAACCAGATGCACAAGAGCCCGACAGTGTTTGAAGTACCTGGGTCTGTGGCGCGAATCTGCCTGGACACCATGAAATGAACAAGACGCACAAAAGCCTGACAGCGTTTGAAAGTGAGTATCCAGATGCACAAGAGCCCGGCAGTGTTTGAAGTACCTGGGTCTGTGGCGCGAATCTGCCTGGACACCATGAAATGAATAAGACGCACAAAAGCCTGACAGCGTTTGAAAGTGAGTAACCAGATGCACAAGAGCCCGACAGTGTTTGAAGTTCCCGAAATGCGGCGTATTCGCAGCATCCATTTTGTCGGCATTGGCGGCGTGGGCATGTGCGGTATCGCCGAAGTGCTGCTCAACCAGGGGTATGCGGTAACCGGCTCCGATATCCGTGTGTCCGCCACCACCGCGCGGCTGGAGTCGCTGGGTGCCGGGATTTTCATCGGCCATGCGGCGGAGCATGTTGAACGGGCCGACGTGGTGGTGACCTCCACCGCGGTGAACGAGCAGAACCCTGAAGTCATGGCGGCGCGCGAACGTCGGGTACCGGTAATTCGCCGCGCCGAAATGCTGGCAGAGCTGATGCGCTATCGCCACGGCATCGCCGTGGCCGGCACCCATGGCAAGACCACCACCACGAGCCTGATCGCGTCGGTGCTGGCCGAGGGTGGGCTGGACCCGACTTTTGTTATTGGTGGCCGTCTCAACAGTGCCGGCACCAACGCCAAGATGGGCGGCAGCCGTTACCTGGTGGCTGAAGCGGATGAAAGCGATGCGTCCTTCCTGCACTTGCAGCCGATGGTGGCGATCGTCACCAATATCGACGCCGATCACATGGACACCTACGAGGGTGACTTCAATCGCCTGAAAAAGACCTTTGTCGATTTCCTGCATAACCTGCCGTTCTACGGTCTGGCGGTGGTCTGCAGCGATGATGAAGTGGTACGTGACATTATTCCCGAGATCGGTCGACCGATGCTGACCTACGGCTTTAACGACGAGGCGGATTACCGCGCTGTCGATGTCCGCCAGAGCGGTATGTGTACCCGTTTTCGGGTGCAGCGCCCGGACGGCCATGCCGACCTTGAAATCAGCCTCAACATGCCGGGCAAGCACAATGTGCTCAACGCCCTGGCGACCATCGCCGTGGCAACGGACGAGGGCATTGGTGATGCCGCCATCTGCCGCGCGCTGGAGCAGTTCGAAGGTGTGGGTCGTCGTTTCCAGGTGCTGGGTGAACTGCCTGTCGATGGCGGCAGCGCCATGCTGGTCGATGACTACGGCCATCACCCGCGGGAAGTGCAAGCCACCATCCGCGCCGTGCGCGATGGCTGGCCCGATCGCCGGCTGGTGATGATCTATCAGCCGCACCGCTACAGCCGTACCCGTGACCTGTACGAGGACTTCGTGCAGGTGCTGACCGAGGTTGACACCCTGCTGCTGATGGAAGTCTATGCCGCCGGTGAAGAGCCCATCACCGGTGCCGACAGCCGCAGCCTGTGCCGCAGTATCCGCCAGCGCGGGCGGGTCGATCCGGTCTATATCGAAAACAACGAGCAGGTGGCCGATGTACTGCGCGATATTCTGCGCCCCGGCGACCTGCTGCTGACCCAGGGGGCGGGCAATATCACGGCCCTGGCCCATGAACTGACTTCTCTGAGTCTGACCCATGACTGACGGGGGAAATACCATGGCAAGCGCTGCCGATTTTCAGATTTCCGCCGCCGAGGCTGCCGGTTTCCGACCTGTCGCGGTGATGTTCCTGGGAGCGGGCAATTCCGCGGGCCAGGCCCATGAACGCACTCTATCGAGCCTGACCCATGACTGACGGGGGAAACACCATGGCAAGCGCTGCCGATTTTCAGATTTCCGCCGCCGAGGCTGCCGGTTTCCGACCTGTCGCGGTGATGTTCCTGGGAGCGGGCAATTCCGCGGGCCAGGCCCATGAACGCACTCTATCGAGCCTGACCCATGACTGACGGGGGAAACACCATGGCAAGCGCTGCCGATTTTCAGATTTCCGCCGTCGAGGCTGCCGGTTTCCGACCTGTCGCGGTGATGTTCCTGGGAGCGGGCAATTCCGCGGGCCAGGCCCATGAACGCACTCTATCGAGCCTGACCCATGACTGACGGGGGAAACACCATGGCAAGCGCTGTCGATTTTCAGATTTCCGCCGCCGAGGCTGCCGGTTTCGGACGTGTCGCGGTAATCATGGGAGGAGATTCCGCCGAGCGCGCGGTGTCGCTGAAAAGCGGTGCTGCGGTGCTGAGCGCCCTGTCCCGTGCCGGCGTCGATGCCTTTGGCATCGATCTCTATGGCGAAAGCCAGGAGCTGTGCCCGGTGACCCAACTGCAGGCACAGCCGATTGATCGGGCCTTTCTGATCCTGCATGGCCGTGGCGGCGAAGACGGCGTGATTCAGGGCGTACTGGAAATGCTCGGCATTCCCTACACCGGCAGCGGCGTTGAGGCCTCTGCACTGGGCATGGACAAGCTGCGCAGCAAGCAGCTGTTCGTCGGCGCCGGCCTGCCCACGGCGCGCTTTGCGGTGCTGTCGTCGGCGGACATGCTGGATGAGGCCGAGCGTCGCCTGGGCTACCCGGTGATGGTCAAGCCGGCTCACGAAGGCTCCAGCATCGGCATGAGCAAGGTGTGTGACCGCGCCCAGTTTGAAAGCGCACTGGGCGAAGCGCTCCGGTATGACCGCAGCGTTATCGCCGAGCAGTGGCTGACCGGTGCCGAATTCACCGTGGCGGTACTGGAGGGTGCGGCACTGCCGGTGATTCGTCTTGAAACACCACACGAATTTTACGACTACGACGCCAAATACCAAGCCAACGACACCCGCTACCTGTTCGAGCATGGTCTGGATGACGACCAGGCGGCGAGCTTGCAGGCACTGGCCTGCGAAGCCTTCGCGGTTATTGGCTGTCGTGGCTGGGGGCGCATCGATGTGATGCAGGATGCCGAGGGCCGCTTCCAGTTGCTGGAAGTCAACACGGCGCCCGGCATGACGGATCACAGCCTGGTGCCCATGGCGGCGCAGCACGCGGGTATCAGCTTTGAGGAGCTGGTGGTGCGAATTCTGCGGAGCGCTGCGTGACAGCGATGGCACAGGGGCGACGGACATCGGCAGTGCCGGTGCCGGATGCCGCTGCGTCCGGAGCCGGGCCTGCAGCGGGCGGGTCCCGCGGGCTGGTCCGGCTGGTACTGATACTGCTGTCGCTGGCGATTTTCGCCGGGCTGTGCAGCGCCCTGGTCCAGCAGGTCTGGCGCTGGCTCGACCAGCCGGTCACCCAGGTGCGGGTGCTGGGCGATGCCCGCCACCTGGACAAGGCGGAGCTGGCCCGGCGGCTCGCGGCGGGGCTGAATGCGCCACTGCTGCAGCTGGACCTGGTGCGGGTGCGCGAGAAGTTGCTGGATGACCCCTGGGTACACGGGGCCAGGATCCGCCGTGACTGGCCGCCGGCGATCGAGGTACAGATTGACGAGGAAGTGCCGGTGGCACGCTGGGGCGACAAGGGGTTGCTGAATCACGAGGGCGACATCTTCTGGCCGCAGCTCAAGCCCGAGTACGAATCCCTGCCGCGGCTCAACGGGCCGGCCAGCGATACCGGGCGGGTGATGGCGCAGTTTCATGATCTCAACCGCATGTTTCAGGGCGCGGGCCTGAAGCTCAGGGGGCTGTCGCTGGAGGCCCGGGGCGCCTGGACGCTGGAGCTGGCCAATGGCATGCGGGTGGTGGTCGGCCGCGAGCGGGTTACGGAGCGGCTGGCACGATTTATTCAGATCTACCCACAGCGGCTTGCCGAGCACGCGGAGCAGATCGAACAGGTAGATATTCGGTATACCAACGGTGTGGCCGTCAAATGGCGTCCCAGGCCGGATACAGATGAGAAAGCGGGTTAGAACTATGTCTGACAGCAACATGATCGTGGTGCTCGATATCGGCACCTCCAAGGTGGTTTGCCTGGTGGGCGAAGTTGGCCCGGACGGACGCATTGAAATTATCGGCGTCGGCTCCCAGCCGTCCCGCGGGCTCAAGCGTGGCGTGGTGGTGAACATTGAATCCACCGTCAGCTCGATTCAGCGGGCGGTGGAAGAGGCCGAGCTGATGGCCGGCTGCAAGATCCATTCGGTCACGGTGGGAATCGCCGGCAGTCATATCAGCAGCATGAACTCCCACGGCATCGTCGCGGTCAAGGACCGGGAAGTGACCGAGCATGACCTCGAGCGGGTGATCGATGCGGCGCGGGCGGTGGCCATCCCGGCGGACCAGAAAATCCTGCATATCCTGCCCCAGGAATACCTGATCGATAACCAGGAGGGCATCCGCGAGCCGCTGGGCATGTCCGGTGTGCGGCTGGAGGCCCGGGTACACCTGGTCAGCGGTGCCATCAACGCGGTGCAGAACATCGAGAAGTGCATTCGTCGCTGCGGCCTGGAAGTCGATCACGTGGTGCTCGAACAGCTGGCCTCGAGCTACGCGGTGCTGACCGACGACGAGAAGGAGCTGGGTGTCTGCATGGTGGATATCGGCGGCGGCACCACCGACATCGCCATCTTTATCGGCGGCTCCATCCGCCATACGGCGGTGATTCCGATCGCCGGTGACCAGGTTACCAACGACATCGCCATGGCGCTGCGCACACCGACGCCCCATGCCGAGCAGATCAAGATCAAGTACGCCTGCGCCCTGGCTCAGCTGGCGGGGGTAAACGAAACCATCAAGGTTCCGAGCGTGGGGGATCGCCCGGCGCGGGACCTGTCCCGCCAGGCCCTGGCCGAAGTCGTGGAGCCGCGCTACGACGAACTGTTTTCGCTGATTCAGGCCGAGCTGCGTCGCAGCGGCTTCGAGGACCTGGTGGCGGCCGGGCTCGTCATGACGGGCGGCAGCGCGAAGATGGAAGGCGCGGTGGAACTGGCCGAGGAAATCTTCCATATGCCGGTGCGCCTGGCGGTACCCAGCGGCGTGTTCGGCATGGAGGACGTGCTGAAAAATCCGATCTATGCCACCGGTACCGGCCTGTTGCACTATGCGCGCCAGGAACACCAGTACCAGGCACCGGCGAACCACTTGCCGGCACTGTCGGCGCGCAGTTCCATGCAGGAGCTGCCGCGGCGAAACCCGGTCCAGATGCCCGCACTGCCGAGTGTCGGGTCCGTGCTGGGCCGCATGAAAACATGGTTTCAGGGAAATTTCTGAGGCGCTGAAGCGGCCTTGGAGTGACAACGATTTTTAGAATTTGACGGTGCCGGAATGTGTAGTTGGCAGGCGCTATAACGGAGGAAGGGGATATGTTTGAATTACTTGATAACGTACCACAAAGCGCAATAATCAAGGTCGTCGGCGTGGGCGGTGGCGGCGGCAATGCTGTGCACCACATGCTGAGCAGTGACGTTGATGGCGTTGAATTTATCTGTGCCAATACCGATGCCCAGGCGCTGAGCAACTCCGCTTCGCGTTCTGTGCTGCAGATTGGCAATGAACTCACCAAGGGCCTGGGCGCCGGGGCGAACCCGGACGTGGGTCGCCAGGCGGCGATCGAAGACCGCGAGCGCATTTGCGAGATGATCCGTGGTGCCGATATGGTGTTCATCACCGCCGGCATGGGCGGTGGCACCGGCACCGGGGCGGCACCGATCGTGGCGGAAGTGGCGCGCGAGCTGGGGATCCTGACGGTGGCGGTGGTGACCAAGCCATTCCCGTTCGAAGGTCGCAAACGCATGAAAATTGCGGAAGAGGGCATTCGTGAACTGCGCGAGTGCGTTGACTCCCTGATTATCATTCCCAACGAAAAGCTGATGCAGGTGCTGGGTCGCAACTGCAGCCTGCTGAATGCCTTCAACACGGCAAACGATGTGCTCAAGGGCGCCGTGCAGGGTATTGCCGATCTGATCACCCGCCCGGGCATGATCAACGTCGACTTCGCGGACGTGCGTACCGTGATGTCCGAAATGGGCATGGCGATGATGGGCACCGGTATTGCCCGCGGTGAAGACCGTGCAACGCTGGCGGCGGAAGCGGCCATCAAGAGCCCGCTGCTGGAAGATGTGGATCTCAAGGGTGCCAGCGGCATTCTGGTCAACATCACCGCCGGTCTGGACCTGAGCCTGGGCGAGTTTACCGAAGTGGGCAATATCGTCGAGGAGTACGCCTCCGATAACGCCACTATCGTGGTGGGCACCGTTATCGACCCGGAGATGACCGATGATCTCAAGGTGACCGTGGTTGCGACCGGACTGGACAAGCGCCCGGAAGAAATCCGCGTTGTCAGCAGCAACAGCAACTACAAGCCCGATGGCGGCCTGAACATGCAGGAGATCGAGTTGCCGACCGTTCTGCGTCGCAAGCGCCAGGAAGCCATGCTGGATGAGCCGGTTGCACCGGCGGATGCGGAGTCGCCGCGGGCGTCCCTGCGCCAGGGTGGGAATAACCCCCAGGGCGAATATGGCGCACTGGATATCCCGACCTTCCTGCGCCGTCAGGCGGACTGATGCGGGCTGTTCCGGCCGGGCGCCTGAGGCCCGGCCCGGTTTGCGCCGCTCTGCGCGCCTTTGTTACTATTCGCCGCCTAAACGGGCGGCACCGGGTGTGGTTAACGGCATGATCAGACAGCGTACTTTGAAGAACAGCATCAAGGCGACGGGGATCGGGCTGCACACCGGGGAAAAGGTGTACCTGACGCTCAGGCCTGCGCCGGCCGACTCCGGTATTCGCTTTCGCCGCGTCGACCTGGAGCCTGCGGTGGAAATTCAGGCCCGGGCGGACCTGGTGGTGGATACCACGCTGTCGAGCAACCTGTCGCAAAACGGTGCCCGGGTGGCGACGGTGGAACATCTGATGTCGGCCCTGGCGGGCCTGGGTATCGACAACGCCTGGGTGGAGCTGAGTGCCGAAGAAGTGCCGATCATGGATGGCAGCGCCGCGCCCTTTGTGTTCCTGATCCAGTCCGCCGGTATCCTGGAACAGGATGCGCCCAAGCAGTTTATCCGCATCACGCGCGAGGTCAGTTTTAGCGCCGACGACAAGGTGGCGACCTTCAGGCCGTTTGACGGCTTCAAGGTGGGCTTTACCATCGAGTTCGATCATCCGGCGTTCAGTGATCGCAATATGGAAGCCTGCCTGGATTTCTCCAGCACCAGCTTCGTGCGTGAAGTGAGCCGGGCCCGGACCTTCGGTTTCATGCGTGATATCGAGTACCTGCGCTCGAAGAACCTGGCGCTGGGCGGCAGTTTTGACAATGCCATCGTGGTCGATGAACACCGTATTCTGAACACCGAAGGCCTGCGCTACGACGACGAATTCGTCAAGCACAAGATTCTGGACGCGGTGGGCGATCTCTACCTGGCGGGCAAGAGCCTGATCGGTGAGTTTGTCGGGCACAAGTCGGGGCATTACCTGAACAACATGCTGGTGCGCAAGCTGCTGGAAACCCCGGATGCCTGGGAGATCGTCACCTTCGAGGATGATAGTGTCCAGGCGCCGATCGCCTACGCCAAGGCGGCCCGGGCCGTTTGATTTCCACGCCTCTTTTGCCGTTTGCACACAGTCAGGCCGGGCTTTTGCCCGGCCTGACTGCGTTTGGGCGAGACGGATTGCGGGCTGTCGCAAAATAATTACGTTTAAAATTCTACTCGGCGCCCCAATATGGGTAGAATGTCGAGTTGTTTTTCGTGGCACGCGCGTAAAAGTCTTTGTATTCAACTGGTTGAAATTCGGATTATGCTGACATCACTATTGAAGAAGGTTTTCGGGAGCAAGAACGACCGGGAACTCAAGCGCATGGGCAAGATCGTCGAACAGGTCAACGCGTTTGAGCCCGAAATGGAACCGCTCAGTGACGAGGACCTGCGTGGGCTGACCGTCACTTTTCGCCAGCGCCTCGATCAGGGCGAAAGTCTGGAACAGGTGCTGCCCCAGGCCTTTGCGGTCGTGCGTGAAGTGTCGAAGCGTACCCTGGGCCTGCGTCACTTCGATGTGCAGATGGTTGGCGGTATTGCCCTGCATGAGGGCAAGGTGGCCGAAATGCGCACCGGTGAGGGCAAGACGCTGGTGGCAACGCTCGCGGTCTACCTCAACGCGCTCAGCGGCAAGGGCGTGCACGTGGTCACGGTCAACGACTACCTGGCACGCCGCGACGCCGACTGGATGCGCCCGCTCTATGAAGGTCTGGGGTTGAGTGTCGGTGTGGTGCTGTCGGGGCAGGATCAGCAGGTCAAGCGTGATGCCTATGCCAGCGATATTACCTACGGCACCAACAACGAATTCGGTTTCGACTATCTGCGCGACAACATGGCCTTCAGCCTGGCCGACAAGGTGCAGCGTGACTTCAACTTCGCCGTGGTCGATGAGGTCGACTCCATCCTGATCGACGAGGCCCGTACACCGCTGATCATCTCCGGCCCCGCCGAAGACAGCTCGGCGATGTACCGCAAGATCAATACCCTGATTCCCGAGCTCAAGCGCTTTGAAGGCGAGATCGACCCCAAGGACGATACCCAGGTTATCAGCGAGCATTTTGCCGTTGACGAGAAAAACCGCACCGTTGAGCTGACCGAAGCCGGTCATCAGCGGGTCGAGGAAATTCTGGTCAGCAACAATTTGCTGGGCGAGGGCGAAAGCCTGTATGCGCCGGGTAACCTGAGCCTGCTGCACCACGTGCTGGCAGCCCTGCGGGCGCACAACCTGTTCCAGCGCGATATCGACTACATCGTGCAGGACAACCAGGTGGTCATCGTCGACGAGCACACTGGCCGCATCATGCCGGGGCGCCGCTGGTCCGAGGGGCTGCACCAGGCGGTGGAAGCCAAGGAAGGGGTTCAGGTTCAGCTCGAAAGCCAGACCCTGGCCTCCACCACCTTCCAGAACTACTTCCGTCTGTACGACAAGCTCGCCGGCATGACCGGTACCGCCGATACCGAAGCCTTCGAGCTGAACCAGATCTACGGCCTCGATGTGGTGGTGATCCCGACCAACCGCGCCGTCTCCCGCGTGGATCAGAACGATATCGTCTTCCTCACCATGGAAGAGAAGTACGAAGCCATTATCGAGGAAATCAAGTCGTGCCAGGAAAAGGGTCAGCCCGTGCTGGTGGGTACGGCATCGATCGAGTCGTCCGAGCTGATATCGACCCTGCTCAACAAGCAGAGCCTCAAGCACAGCGTACTTAACGCCAAGAACCACGCCATGGAAGCCGGCATCATTGCTGACGCCGGGCGTCCCGGTGCGGTGACCATCGCCACCAACATGGCCGGTCGTGGTACCGACATCATGCTCGGTGGCAAGCTGGACGTGGAAATCGCGGCGCTGGAAAACCCGACGGATGCGCAGCTGGCGGCGGTAAAGTCGGCCTGGCAGGCGCGCCACAACCAGGTGGTCGAGGCCGGTGGCCTGCACATCCTGGGTACCGAACGTCACGAATCCCGTCGCATCGACAATCAGCTGCGTGGCCGTGCCGGTCGCCAGGGTGACCCGGGCTCCTCCCGTTTCTTCCTGTCTTTGGAAGATGACCTGATGCGCATCTTTGCCTCCGAGCGCGTGCGCCAGTTCATGCAGGCGCTGGGCATGGAACGGGGTGAGGCGATCGAGCACAAGATGGTCAGCAACGCCATCGAGAAGGCTCAGCGCAAGGTGGAAGGCCGCAACTTCGATATCCGCAAATCCCTGCTGGAATACGATGATGTCGCCAACGATCAGCGCAGCGTGATCTACCGTCAGCGCAACGAACTGATGGCCAGCGATGATATCTCCGATATCGTGGCCGAGGTGCGGGCCGAGGTGGTGGATGGCGCTATCAGTGAATACATAGCGCCGCAAAGCCTGGCGGAGCAGTGGGATGTCGAGGGGCTGGAGAAATCCCTGCAAAGCGAGTTTGCCATAGCGCTGCCGCTGCAGCAGTGGCTGGACGAAGACGACGGCCTGCATGAAGAGGGTCTGCGCGAGAAAATCATTAACGCGATCAACGAAAGCTACCGTCAGAAGGAAGCGTTGGTGGGCGCCGAGGGCATGCGCACCTTCGAGAAGCAGGTCATGCTGCAGGTGCTGGATACGCTCTGGAAAGAACACCTGCAAACCATGGACCAGCTGCGCCAGGGCATTCACCTGCGCGGCTATGCACAGAAAAACCCGAAGCAGGAATACAAGCGCGAGGCTTTCCAGCTGTTTCAGGAGCTGCTTGATCATATCAAGCGCGATCTGGTCAAGGTGCTGAGCCACGTGCAGGTACGCCAGCCCGAGGAAGTGGAAGTGGTTGAACAGCAGCGCCGCGAGCAGGCGCAGCGCCAGCAGATGAACTACCAGCATGACGCCAGCAGTGCCATGCAGGAAGAGCCGCAGCCGCAGGGTGCTGAAACTGCAGCCCGGGAGCAGGATGAAGCCCAGGTCGAGACCTTCGTGCGCGATGCCCCCAAGGTTGGGCGCAATGATCCCTGCCCCTGTGGTTCGGGCAAGAAATTCAAGCAGTGTCACGGTCAGTTGAGCTAAGCATTCGCACAGGTGCAGGCGCACTGCGCCGGGCTTTGAGCCCCGGAGTTGCGCCTGACCGGTATCTTTTGAGGATTAAATGGTTATGGCTGTAGGTCCCGGAACCTTACCCACGCTGCACCCTGTCAAGGGCATGCGTATTGGCATCGCTTCGGCGGGCATCAAGAAACCAGGCCGCAGGGACCTGGTCGTGATGGAGCTGTGCGAGGGCGCCACCGTTGCTGGCGTCTTTACCCTCAACGCGTTTTGCGCAGCGCCCGTGCAGATTGCCAAGCGTCACCTGGCGTCCGCGCCGCGATACCTGCTGACCAACACCGGCAACGCCAATGCCGGCACCGGTGCCGAGGGCATGCAGGATGCAACCCGCTGTTGCGAGGCGCTGGCACAGCTGGTGGAGCAACCGATCGAGCGCGTACTGCCGTTTTCCACCGGTGTTATCGGTGAGAAGCTGCCGGTCGACAAGATCGTGCAGGCCCTGCCGGCGGCACTGGCGGCACTGGATGAAAACGCCTGGGAAGAGGCCGCCAGTGGCATCATGACGACCGATACCCGTCCCAAGGCGGCGTCCAGTCAGTTCGAGTACGCTGGCAAAACCGTGACCCTGACGGGTATTTCCAAGGGTGCCGGCATGATCATGCCGAACATGGCGACCATGCTGGCCTATATCGGTACCGATGCCGCAGTGGCCGCACCGCTGCTGCAGCGCATTCTGGGCGTGGCCGCGGACAAGTCGTTCAACCGCATCACCATTGATGGCGATACCTCGACCAACGACAGCTGCATGCTGGTCGCGACCGGCCAGAGCGGTGTTGTGGTCGATGAGCAGGATGCGGATCTGCTGGCGCAGTTCACGGCGGCGGTGGAGTCGGTACTGCTGGAACTGTCCCACGCCATCGTACGCGATGGCGAAGGCGCGACCAAGTTTGTCACCGTCCAGGTGGAGGGCGCGCGTACGTCCGCCGAAGCGTTGCAGACCGCCTATACCATCGCCCACTCGCCGCTGGTCAAAACGGCGCTCTTTGCCAGCGATCCGAACTGGGGCCGCATCCTCGCGGCAGTTGGCCGTGCGGGTATCGAGGGGCTCGACCTGGAGGCGCTGAAACTGTATCTGGATGATGTCTGCATTGTCGAAAACGGTGGCCGCTCGCCAGGTTATACCGAGGCTGCGGGCCAGGGTGTCATGCAGCAGGAAGAGATCCTGATCCGCGTGGTACTGGCCCGCGGTGATGCCAGCGAAACCGTCTGGACCACGGACTTCTCCGAAGAGTACGTGCGCATTAACGCGGATTACCGCAGCTAACTGACAGGCAAGCGCCGTGGGCCCGTTGCGGGTCGCACGGTGCGCCCGTATCTCAAGGCACTTCCCCCATGACTACCACACGACGCCTGATTCACGTGGCTGCGGCCGTGATTCTGGACAGGGACCAGCGTATCCTGCTGGCCCGGCGGCCCGATGACAAGCACCAGGGCGGGCTCTGGGAGTTTCCCGGGGGCAAGGTGGAAGCCGGTGAGTCCGCTGCTGATGCCCTGGCTCGCGAGCTGCACGAAGAACTGGGCATCGAGGTGCGCCGGGCACGTCCGCTGATCCAGATACCGCATCATTATGCGGACAAGTCGGTGTTGCTGGATGTCTTTGTGGTGGACGCCTTCGACGGTCAAGCCCACGGCCGCGAAGGTCAGCCGGTGCGCTGGGTCCATACCGCAGAGTTGTCCGATTACCGCTTCCCGGCCGCGAACCGTCCCATCCTGGCTGCGGCCAGGTTGCCTGCGCGATTGCTGATTACAGGCACAGCGCAAGCCCCGGCTGAGTATGTGGCCCGCACCGAGCGCGCGCTGGCAATGGGGCTGCGCTGGGTCATGTTGCGCGCGCCGGAGCTGGCGGATGCCGATTTTTGTGAGCTGTACCGGCAGCTGCTGGGGCTGTGTGACGCCGCCGGTGCGACCCTGGCCGTCAACTGCGATCTGGCGCTGGCGAACCGGCTTGAAGCACGGGCGCTGCATCTGAACCGCCACCGCCTGGCGCAGCTCAGCGGGCGCGATGCTTTTAAGGGCGAGTGGCTCAGCGCCTCCTGTCACGATGAAGCAGAGCTGTCCCGTGCCGCCAAACTGGGGCTGGATTTCGTCACCCTGTCACCGGTGGCGCCTACCCCTTCGCATCCTGAAGCCGAGCTGTTGGGCTGGCCGGGCTTTGCACGGCTCTGTGCGCAGGCCACGCTGCCGGTTTACGCGCTCGGGGGTATGGCTGAGGCTGACCTGGAAACCGCCTGGGCCCAGGGGGGGCAGGGCGTGGCGGCTATCAGCGCCTGGTGGGACTGACGCCGGCCCGAGTTGCTGCCGTTTTAATGACGTGTCGGGGTATGCGGACGCTCATCGTCATCCATGCCGGTGCTGTAGTCATCTTCGGAAGGGGTCGTGGGAATGCGATATTCCTCATTGGCCCAGGTGCCAAGATCAATCAGCTTGCAGCGCTCGCTGCAAAACGGACGGAACTTGTTCTCGGGGCTCCAGATGCTGGGCTTGCCGCACTGTGGGCACTTGATGGTCTTTGTCTTGCTGGTCATGTATCTCTCGGGTCTTGCGCCAGCTGCAGCAATGTCTGATGGAGCTGCAGTGTCTTGGCGCGCAGGGATTGAAGGTCGCCTGAATTGTCGATGATGCTGTCGGCTCTGGCAAGTCTGGCGCCGCGATCGAGCTGCGCTGCCATGATGCGCTTCACCTGGTCCGTACTGTTCCGGTCGCGTGCGGTGGTGCGCTCAAGCTGAGTCTGCTCGGGAACATCCACCACGACAACGTGATCCACCAGGCGATGCTGGTCTGTCTCCAGCAGCAGCGGCGATACCAGCAGGGCGTAGGCGGACGTAGCGGCCTGCAGCGACGACTGGATTCGTTCCCGAATCAGCGGGTGCAGCAGGGTTTCGAGCCAGAGGCGGGCATCCGTTTGGGCGAAGATGATTTGGCGCAGGCGGGCGCGGTCCAGGGTGCCGTCGGCATGCAATACCTCGGCACCAAAATGCGCTGCTATCTGCGCCAGTGCCGCTTCGCCCGGGGCGACAACCTCCCGTGCCACCTCGTCGGCATCGATAACGGTGATGCCCTGTTCCTGTATCAGCCGGGCGACAGCGCTTTTGCCGCTGCCAATACCGCCGGTCAGTCCTGCTACTAACATGAGTTATGTTTCCTGCGGAGTTGCGCGAACTGTATGGGCTAGAACCTGAACAGTTGCAGGTAGGCTTCGGTGATCGGGCGACCCCAGATAATGGCGATCCAGCCGGCGATGGCGAGGTAAGGGCCAAAGGGCAGCGGATTGGCGATCTGGTGCTTGCGCAGCAGCATCAGTGTCATGGCCAGCAGTATGCCCACCACCGAGGACACCAGGATGATCAGTGGCAGCTGTTCGATGCCACACCAGGCGCCCAGGGCTGCCAGCAACTTGAAGTCGCCATAGCCCATGCCTTCCTTGCCGGTCATCAGCTTGAACAGCCAGTAAATGGACCAGAGCGCCAGGTAACCGATCACGGCGCCCCAGAGGGCTGACTCGAGGGTCGTAAAGAGCGTGAAGCTGTTAAGAATCAGCCCCAGCCAGATCAGGGGCAAGGTAATGCGGTCCGGCAACAGCTGGTGATCGATATCGATGAAGGTCAGGGCGATCAGGGCCCAGCTGAACGCCACCAGGCTGAACCCCACCGGGTTGGCGCCGAAGTGCCAGATGATATAGCTGCTGATCAGGGCGGTGAAAAGTTCGACCACCGGGTAGCGTACCGATATCGGCGCAGAGCAGGCCGAGCATTTGCCCAGCAGTGCCATGTAGCTGACCAGCGGGATATTCTCGTACCAGCGGATTCGGTGCTGGCAATGGGGGCAGCGGGATGCGGGTGTTGCCAGGTTGAAGGTGCCGTCGTCAGTGTTGTGCGGGTTTTCGTCGGCTCCGGCCGCCATGGCCTGCCACTCCCGCTCCATCATCAGGGGAAGGCGATGGATAACGACATTCAGGAAGCTGCCAACAAGCAGTGAGAGAACAAACGCCAGTGTGGTTTCGACAAGGGCAAGTCCCTCGAAGTTAGGTGTATCCAGCAGCTCGATATGCATAAAAGGATTCTGATCGGCCCCGGAGTCCTGCACTAACGACAGGTTCCGGGGTAAATTTGGGGTTCACAGCCAAAGTATCGCCACGCTGGCTTAGTTTTAACCGACAACGTTACCCAGCTGGAATATGGGAAGGTACATGGCGATAACCAGGCCGCCCACCAGGGTGCCCAGTACCACCATGATCATGGGCTCCATCAAACTGGAAAGCGAGTCTACCGCGTTATCGACTTCTTGTTCGTAGAAGGCGGCGACCTTGTCGAGCATCATTTCCAGTGAGCCGGCCTCTTCGCCGATGCCGATCATCTGGATGGTCATGTTGGGGAAGATGCCGGTCATCTCTATCGCATTTTTCAGGGACTGGCCGGTGGAGACGCCGTTACGAATCTGGATGATGGCGTTGCGATACACCACGTTGCCCACGGCGCCGGCCGCGGAGTCCAGCGCCTCGACCAGCGGCACGCCGGCGGCAAAGGTGGTGGCCAGGGTACGGGCAAAGCGCGCAATGGCGGCCTTGTGGAGTATTTTCCCCAGTACCGGAATTTTCAGTACCGAACGGTCGACGAAATCACGAAACTTCTGGGACTTGCGATGGGTACTTTGAAACAGGTAGCCAAAGAGCGTGATTGCCAGCAGAACCACGAACCACCATTTCTGCGCCGCCTCCGACAGGGTGACCACGAAACGGGTAAAGGCGGGCAGGTCGGCACCAAAGCTTACGAACAGATCTTCGAATACCGGCACGACCTTGACCAGCAGTATGGCGGTAACGATGATCCCGACCACCACGACCGCGGCCGGGTAGGTCATGGCTTTGCGGATCTTGGCTTTCAGGGCTTCGATCTTTTCCTTGTAGGTGGCGATGCGATCGAGCATGGCATCCAGTGCACCGGACTGCTCCCCGGCCTTGACGAGGTTGCAATAGAGGTCATCAAAGAAGATCGGGAACCGGGACAGGGCGGTGGAGAAATCCGAACCGCCGCTGACATCGTTACGAATGTCGTACAGCATTTTCTTGAGCTTGTCTTTCTCCGAGCCGCCGGCGACGATTTCGAGTGCCTGCAGCAGCGGCACGCCGGATTTCAGCATGGTGGCCATCTGGCGGGTAAAGAACGCGATATCCAGCGGCTTGATGGCTTTGCCGCGGTTGCTGAACAGGGAGATGCTTTCCTTGGCGACCTTTTTCGGCGTGATGCCCTGGCGGCGCAGCTGCGCCTTGGCCGTGGCGACGTTGGCGGCATCGAGCTTGCCCTTGGTGACGTTGCCGCTCTTGTCACGCCCCTGCCAGATGAAGGTCTGCAGTTTGACTTCTTTCGTGGCCATAGTGATCCCTGTGATAACTTACGCTCAGGTAACGATAACCCGGTTCATTTCTTCCAGGCTGGTAAGACCCTTGCCGACCTTGATCAGGCCGGACAGCCGCAAGGTGCGAAAACCGTCGGCCTGGGCCACGCGAAGAATGTCGAGAGAATTGCCGTTGTTCATGATGACGTTGGCAACCTCGGAACTCATCGGCAGCATTTCGTAAATCCCGACACGGCCCTTGTAGCCCCGGTTGCATTTCGAGCAGCCCTCGGGGTTGGCTTCAAACAGTGTAGTCGTCTCCAGTTGCTTGGGGGTAAAGCCCTCTTCCAGCAGTGCCGCCTCCGGGATGTCCGCCGGGCGCTTGCAGGATTCACACAGCCGCCGTGCCAGGCGCTGGGCAATGATCAGCGTTACCGAGGTGGCGATATTGAAGGCAGGCACCCCCATGTTGCGCAGGCGCGTGAGGGTTTCGGGCGAGCTGTTGGTGTGCAGCGTGGACAGCACCATATGGCCGGTCTGGGCGGCCTTGATGCCGATCTCGGCGGTTTCCAGGTCGCGAATCTCGCCGACCATCACCACGTCCGGGTCCTGGCGCAGGAATGCACGCAGGGCTTCGGCGAAGGTCAGGCCGACCTTGGTGTTGACATGTACCTGGTTGATGCCTTCCATGTTGATTTCCACCGGATCCTCGGCGGTGGAGATATTGCGTTCTTCGTCGTTGAGAATATTGAGACCGGTATAGAGGGTGACCGTCTTGCCGCTGCCGGTGGGGCCTGTGACCAGGATCATGCCCTGGGGTTTTGCGAGGGTGGCAAGGAACAGTTCTTTCTGATCGGTTTCAAACCCCAGCGCATCGACGCCCATCTTGGCGCTGGCCGGGTCGAGAATACGCAGTACGATCTTCTCGCCCCAGAGCGTTGGCAGGGTGTTGACACGAAAGTCGATGGCCCGCTTGGCCGATATTTTCATCTTGATGCGGCCATCCTGGGGCATGCGCCGCTCGGAAATATCCATGCGGGACATGACTTTCAGGCGCGCCGCCAGCCGGGGTGCCAGGTTGGCCGGGGGCTTGGCGACTTCCTGCAGGATACCGTCGATACGGCTGCGGATACGGTAGTTCTTCTCGTAGGGCTCGAAGTGGATGTCCGAGGCACCGTTCTTGATGGCATCCAGCAGAATCTTGTTGACGAAGCGCACGATGGGGGCGTCATTGGCCGCTTCTTCGGCGGTTTCGGCGGCATCGGCTTCGTGGCCGTCACCGACATCCAGGTGATCGAGGTCGGTGTCCGCCAGATCGTCCAGGGCGCTGTGCTGGTTATCCAGGAAGGCATCAATCAGCCGACGCAGCTTGTCTTCCTCGACAATAACCCCTTCGGTGGTGGTGCCCGTATGAAATTTTATCTCATCCAGTGCCTGGATATTGGTGGGATCGGCGATGGCAATAAAGAGCCGGTTCTCGCGCTTCATCAGCGGCAACGCATGGTGCTTGCTGATCAGGGCTTCCGACACCAGGCCCTGGGGAAGGGCCTCGCGGGCGATGACATCAAGATCCAGCAGCGGCAGGCCGAACTCGTCGGAGGCCGCGCAGGCGGCCCGGTGTGCGCTGACCAGGCGCTGTTCGATAATGTGGCTGATAAAGGGCTTTTGCGCCGCCCGGGCCTGGGCAATCGCATCGACCGCGACCTCGGCGGAGAATACACCGTCATTTACCAGTCGCTTGGCGAGACCGCTGAGAGGTTGAAAAGCGTTCACCTTGACTCCCTAGTACCTGCTGAAGCAGCTGACCTGTCCGTTATTGAGCACGATCAGGATGTAACATAGCACTTGCGTGACTCTTTGAAAATGCAGACTATACTTGTTCCAAGGCCTCTGTACTGTAACAGATATGATACGATCTGGACGTACGCTGTCGGTGGTCTGGGCTTGGGGTCACTCGGGGCAACCTGGGGGAAATGGAGAACTCCAGGTCTTGGAATTTGCCTGGGGCAGGTGGAATGGGTCGCATGGCCGGTCAGGCTTGGGTGTCGGATGGTATTTAGTAGTTTTTACTAGTGCCACAAAAGGTATTTGAGTCGCGAACATCGATCGAAATGGAAAACTCGCTGGAGAAAATATAATGAACAGATCGATCAAGATGGTGCAAAAGGGTTTTACCCTGATTGAGTTGATGATCGTTGTTGCGATCATCGGCATCCTGGCGGCGCTGGCAATCCCGGCCTACCAGGACTACGTGGCACGCAGCCAGGCGTCTGAAGCGCTGACGATCACGGATGGTTTGAAAGTAGCTATACAAGAGCACTATGCTACCGAAGGTGTGTGCCCTTATAACTCTGCAGCAATACCCAACTATAATATCGATATCGAAGCAGGTATTGATGGTTCTTATGTGGCCTCTGTTGGGGTTAGGCCGAACAGTAGCTCTGCCTCTCTTTGTGAAATGATAGTATTTTATGAAGCGACAGGCGTAGCAGCTAAAGTTCGAGGCCAGTCGCTTGTGATTGTGGGAGATATGAATGCAGGTACTGAGGTTGATTGGACTTGCAATAATCAACCTGCTGGTACTACGGCGGGTACTTTGCCAGTGCAGTACCCTGAAGTAACACCGAGCGCATGTAAGTTGTAAAAATTGATAGTGTGTTCTTATTTTATGGAATCCCAGCGTAAGCTGGGATTCTTTTATACGACTAATGTTTAATTTTTATATGGCTTTTTAGAATTAGATATATGAAACGAATCATTCTAATTACTCTTGTTACCCTATCCGTTGTACTAACTGTGTTTATTAATAGGCAGGCAGACCCTGTGAGCGAAAGTGTACGTGCAGCACTGGAGACTCAGCTCGCCAAAGACTCCCGCTTTCCCGCCCGTCCGGTCTGGTGGCAGGATGGCGCTATCCTGGCGGTGGGCATGATGCCTGATGGCGAGTCGCAGGATGCAGCGGCCCGGGATGTGTGCAGACTGCTGCATGCCCAGGGACTGATGGATACGGCGGTCGAGATCTATGATCTGCAGAAAATACAGCAAAGTGACGACTGGGCGCTGATCGGCAGGGCGTCGTGCAAGCCGGTGCCGTAGTGCGGCTAGCGGTTCTTACGGGTGATTCGTGAAGGGTTGTTCGTGATTCGTGATTCGTGATTTGTGATTTGTGATTTGTAATCAGGCTGCAGGCCTGCTGGTTTTTAGTTCAGCCTGCCGGTGAAAGCCATCTATTAAAGCCAGAAGCAAAATCCAAAAGGCTCGTTTTAACGAGCCTTTTTTACGTACTGGCTGTCTATATTGTTTCGATGTTTAAATGTATCGGGATTAAACCAGCCGCAGCGACAGATCTATTGCCTGGCAGTGCTTGGTCAGGGCGCCGATGGAGATGTAATCGACGCCGGTTTCGGCGATGGGTTTGAGGGTGTCTTCGCTGATGCCGCCAGAGGCTTCGAGCTTGGCTTTGCCTGCTGTGGTTTTCACCGCGCTGCGCATATCATCCAGGCTGAAGTTGTCCAGCATGACGATATCGGCACCGGCTGCAAGGGCCTGATCCAGCTGTGCCAGGGTTTCCACTTCCAGCTCGACCGGCTTGCCCGGTTCATTCTGCTTTGCGGTAGCAATGGCGGCGGCAATGCCGCCACAGGCCAGGATATGGTTTTCCTTGATCAGGAAGGCATCGTAAAGGCCGATGCGGTGGTTGAAGCAGCCACCGCAGCTAACGGCGTATTTCTGTGCCCGGCGCAGGCCCGGCAGGGTCTTGCGGGTATCGAGCAGGCGCACGCCGGTGTCTTTAACCAGGTCCGCATAGTGGCGGCTGATGGTGGCGGTGCCGGACAGGGTTTGCAGAAAATTCAGCGCGGCACGCTCTGCAGTGAGCAGCGAGCGGGCGGCGCCCCTGGCTTCAAACAGCAGCTGATCAGGCGCAACGCTCTGACCATCTGCTACGTGCCAGCTGAGCTGTACCGCAGGGTCAACCTGGCGAAACACCTCATCGACCCAGTCGGTGCCGCAGATCACGGCGTTCTGGCGCGTGATTACGCGGGCGCGGCCGGCTTGCGTGGCCGGTATCAGACGGGCGGTAATGTCACCGTCGCCGACATCTTCGGCCAGAGCCTGGGCAACGCTTTGAGGGATGGTGTCTTTCAGGTCTTGTTGGGTCAGCATAGGTGTTTGATCTGCAACAGCAATGGGAAGACGAGTGGTGTTAAACTAGGCAGAATTCTAGCCCAATCCGGATGTGGCTAATAGGGGTAATTGATGGCGACTGCCAAGCCGCTGCCAGCAGGACTGCTTTGCAATGCACGTTTTGTGGCAAGCCCAAACCATAACGCGCGCCCGCTGGGGACCGATATTTCACTGCTGGTCATCCACAATATCAGCCTGCCGCCCGGGCAGTTCGGTACCGGCTGCGTCGAGCAGTTTTTCTGTAACCGTCTCGACTGGCAGGCCCATCCGTACTTCCAGAGCATCGAGGGCATGGAGGTGTCAGCCCACCTGCTGATCGAGCGCAGCGGTGCCCTGGTCCAGTTTGTCCCGTTTGAATCGCGGGCCTGGCATGCTGGCCAGTCCTGTTTCGAGGGCCGGGCAAACTGCAATGATTTTTCCATCGGTATCGAGCTTGAAGGCACGGATGAGCTGCCCTACAGCGATGCGCAGTATGCCGCGCTGGTGCAGGTTACCCTGGCGCTGCAGCAGCGCTTTCCACGGATTACCGATGCACGTATTGCAGGCCATAGCGACATTGCCCCCGGGCGCAAAACGGACCCGGGGCCTGCGTTTGACTGGGCCCGTTTCCGGGCGCAACTGATGGAGGCACGTCGATGAAGTTTCTCGCGCTGGTGACGGCGCTGCTGGTGAGCCGGCTGCTGTTCCAGCCCCACAGCCGGCCCTATCAGCCGGCCGCAGGGTCTGGCGGGGACCGCCTGATCGTCTGGCTGTTTCTCTCGCTGTGCCTGGAAGCGCTGTTGTTGCTGAGCCTGGACTTTGCCTACGGTGTGCCGGTCCTGCTGCTGGAAACGGCCCTGTTGGCATACTGGCTGGGACGCTCGACCCCCGGCAACCTGCTGCTGGAGTATGCCGGTCTCTGGGAGCAGGGCGACTACAGTGCCGCCTCTGCCCACGCCGCAGAGCAGATCCGCTTTCATGCTCATGCCCAGGACCAGCGGCAGGGCGACGCCAGTCGGGCGCAGCGCCTGCACTGCCGTATTTGCCAGTGCTACCTGCAGCAGTTGCTGCTGACGCTGTTTGTGCCGCTGTTCTGGTTCTGGTTGGCGGGTATTCCCGGTCTCCTGCTGGCGGTGCTGGTGCAGCCGCAGCTTGAGAGTATCCGCCCCGCCGCCCTGGCGTATTGGGTGCAATGGCTGCCGGTGCGCCTGCTGGGATTCAGTTTCTTCGTGGTGGGCAGTGGTAGTGGTGCCTGGGCTGCGTTGTCGCGGCTGTCCCGCAGGCGCAATGATATTCGGTGGCTGTTTCGGGTCGGGCTGGGTGCTATTGGTGATTACGCCGGCAGTCGTGATCTCGCCGGTACCCTGGCGCAACGGGGCGCCGAGGAGATGGACGCACTGCAGCGCCTGGTGGGGCGGGCGCTGACCCTCTGGTTGCTGATCATCGCGGTGCTGGCCATGGCCGGGTTTGAAATCAGGCTGTATTGATAATTGTTTTCATTTATCATTTGCGGGCAAAAATATTAAATGTCCGGTGCGCGGGTGGATGTCCGTGCGGCCTGGGCCTGTTGGAAACCCGAATCAAGTTGGATGTGCATGAGTCAGTTGCTGGAAGTCGAGTCGGTCAGTTGTGCCTACCAGGACAACGTTGTGGTCAGGGACCTGTCCTTCGAGGTGGCTGCCGGCGAGATTGCCTGCCTGCTTGGCCCCAGTGGCTGCGGTAAAACCACGGTATTGCGGGCGCTGGCGGGGTTCACCCGGTTGCAGTCGGGTTCCATTCGCATTGATGGTGTGCCTGTGTCTACGGCGGACTATGCGCTGGAGCCGGAAAAACGCCAGATGGGCATGGTGTTTCAGGACTACGCGCTCTTCCCGCACCTGAGCGTATTTGAAAACATCAGCTTTGGCTTGATCTCGGCATCGCGGGCAGAAAAGGCGCGCGTTGTTGCCGAAGTGCTGGAGCTGGTGCAGCTGCCTGATTTGTCCAGGCGTTACCCGCACGAGCTGTCGGGCGGCCAGCAGCAGCGTGTCGCCCTGGCGCGGGCGCTGGCACCGCGGCCGCAGTTGCTGCTGATGGATGAACCCTTCTCCAACCTGGATACGGAGCTTCGCAAGCAGCTGTCGCTGGAAGTGCGTGACATTCTGAAGCATCAGAATATAGCCGCCATCGTCGTGACCCATGACCAGGAAGAGGCTTTTGCCATCAGTGATCGGCTGGGTATTCTGGCGGCCGGTGAGTTGCAGCAGTGGGGGCGCGCCGAGGCGCTGTACTATACGCCGGTGAATCCGCTGGTGGCGGGTTTTGTCGGCAAGGGCAGCCTGTTCGATGGCGTTTGCGAGAGTGCCACCCGCGTACGCACGGAGCTTGGCTTGCTGGAGTTTGCAGAGCCCTTCTGCTCCCCCGACGGCAGTGCGGTGCAGCTGTTTATTCGCCCGGCGGATCTTCGCCCGGCGGCCGAGGGCACGGTACTGGCGCGGGTGCTGGCGCGGGAATTTCTGGGCGGCATGACCCTTTACACGCTGGAGTTGCCGAACGGTCGCCGGGTGGAATCCGAGGTGCGCGAGAAGCTGGACTACAGCGTCGGTGAACAGGTGCATCTGCAGGTGTCGGTGCATCGCCCGATCGCGTTCTTTGAGTGAGGGGCGACAAGGGCAAGCCCGATTGGAACCCTGCCGGCGGACATCAAGGCACGTTCGGCGCCTATGACGGGTTACGCGGCGCCTGAATCGGGTGCCAGACGTCTGAATTGATCGCCATTGCGCCGCTAGCCCATCCTGCGGGTCGCGGTAATGGAGCGGCTCAGCAGTATTACCGGCAAAACCCCTACCAGTACGATCAGCAGGGCCGCCAGCGCGCTGCGTTCCAGCATTTCATCGGACGCGAACTGATACACGAAGGTCGCCAGCGTATCGTAATTGAACGGGCGCAGGATCAGGGTTGCCGGCAGTTCCTTCATGCAGTCCACAAAGACTACCAGCAGGGCCGTCATCAGGCCGCCGCGGATCAGGGGCAGGTGCACCTTCACCAGCGTCTGGGAGGCCGTGTGCCCCAGTGAGCGGGACGCCATGTCCATGGACGGGGTTACCTTGCTCAGTGAGCTGTCCACCGCACCGTTGGAGACCGCCAGGAAGCGCACCACATAGGCGAAAATGATGGCAAAGGTGGTGCCGCTGAGCAGCAGGCCGGTGGAAATGTCGAAGGTGCGCCGCATGAAATCGTCCACCGCGTTATCGAACGCCGCCAGCGGAATGATCACCCCCAGTGCCAGCACGGCGCCGGGCATGGCGTAGCCGAGGCTGGAAAAGCGCACGGCAAACAGCAGTGCCCGTTTTTCGCTGTACAGGCGCTTGGCATAGGCCAGCACGACGGCCAGCGCGATCGACAGCACGGCGGCACCGAAGGACAGGGTAAAACTGTGGCTGGCGTAGCTGAGGAAGTCCTCGGACCAGAGCTGGTCGAGGTAGCCGCTGGCGTACCAGCCCAGCAGTGAGAAGGGCACGATAAAGCCGCACAGCACCGGCAGCAGGCAAAACAGGCTGGCACCCAGGGCGGCGAAGCCCCTTAGCCGGGTGGGCTGCAGCGCACTGAAGCGGTCCGGGCTGTGAAACTGGCGCTGCTGTGCCCGTGCCACGCGCTCCAGGGTGACCAGCATGACCACGAAGATAAGCATCAGGCTGGCGATCTGCGCCGCACCGCCGAGGTTGTACATGTTCAGCCAGGTATCGTAGATGCCGGCGGTGAGGCTCTTGACCGCAAAAAAGTCCACGGTACCAAAGTCATTGATGGTTTCCATGGCGACCAGGGACACGCCCACGGCAATGGCCGGGCGGGCGATGGGCAGGGATACGCGGTAGAAGCTTTGCCAGGCGTTGCAGCCCAGCAGGCGGCTGGCATCGCGCAGGCTGACGGATTGCTCCAGAAAGGCGGCACGGGTGAGCAGGTAGATATAGGGGTAGAGCACCAGGGACAGCATCAGGATGGCGCCGCCGAGGCTGCGTATTTCCGGAAACCAGTAATCCCGCGCGCTCTGCCAGCCGAACAGTGCCCGCAGTGCACCCTGGACGGGGCCGGCGAACTCCAGCAGGTCGGTATAGACGTAGGCGATCACGTAGGCGGGCACGGCGAAGGGCAGCAGCAGCGCCCATTCGAACAGCCGCTTGCCGGGAAAACTGTACATGGTGACCAGCCAGGCGCTGCCCACGCCGGCGAGCATGGACAGCAGGGCCACGCCGGCAATGAGTTGCACGGTGGTGATGATATAGACCGGCAGCACCGTGCTGGCCAGGTGTGTCCAGATGTTCTCGTCGGGAAAGAGTGCCAGGTAGAACACCGCAAGCACCGGCAAGGCCACCATCAGCGCGACGCCCCAGGCCGCCGAGTACCATCCGGCAAGGCGCGGACGGGGCCTGTGACCGGGGCTGTACGCCAGGGTGGTGGTGCCTGATTTCATCGATATTCTTCCTGCGCCTAGAACGGCAAAAAACGATAGCCGGGCAGACTATCGTTTTCGTTCGGTGATGTCGAGCAGGGCCGCCCGCCAGGAGTGGCCCTGTCGAAAGTGCCGGATCAGTTGTCGAATCCGACCTTGTCCACCAGGCGTGATGCGACGGTGCGCAGCGGGCCCAGTTCATTCAGGTTGATTTCGTCGCCCTTGAAGTTGCCCATGTATTCGTCGATCAGGGCGGAGTTGGGTGTGCCGGGGCGCACCGGGAACTCGGAGTTGGCTTCGGCGTAAATCGTCTGGGCCTTTTCGGAGGCCAGGAACTCGATCAGCTTGATGGCATTGTCGCGGTTCGGTGCATGCTGGGTGACCGCGGCGCCGGAGATGTTCATGTGTGCACCGCGGTCAGCCTGGTTCGGGAACACGAGGTTGACGGACTGCGCCCATTCTTTCTGTTCCGGCTGCTTATCGTTGGTCAGCATCTTGCCGAAGTAGTAGCTGTTGCCCAGGGCCAGGTCACAGACGCCTTCCATCACGGCCTTGACCTGGGAGCGGTCGTTGCCCTGGGGCTTGCGTGCCAGGTTGGCCTTGACACCTTCGAGCCACTGTTCGGCATAGGCTTCGTCGTGATGTGCGACTACCGAGGCGATCAGGGACAGGTTGTAGGTGTGCTTGCCGCTGCGGGTGCAGATGCGGCCTTTCCATTTCGGGTCAGCCAGGTCTTCATAGCGGGTGAGTTCGCCCTCCACCACGCGATCCTTGGAGGCATAAACGATGCGTGAGCGGGCGGTAAGGCCGAACCAGCGTCCTTCGGGGTCACGGTAGTGCTGTGGAATGCTGGCGTTCAGTTCATCGCTCTGCACGGCGCTGACCAGGCCTTTTTCGGTGGCATCGTACAGCGGACCAATCTCGGCGGTCAGCAGGATGTCGGCGGGAGAGTTGCGGCCTTCATGCTCCAGGCGCTCCAGCAGGCCATTGCCGCCGGTGACCAGGTTGACCTGGATGCCGGTGTCCTTGCTGAACTCTTCCAGCAGGGGCTGAATCAGGAACGCCTGGCGGTAGGAGTAGATATTGACTTCGTTGGCGGCCTGGGCAACAGAGGCGGTGCTGGCCATGGCCAGCGTTGCGGCGGCAAGGAGTGTGCGGGAGCTTGGCATGCGGGAACTCTCTTTGTCCGTAATTTTTGTGTAAAAGGTAATGCGAACAATTCTTAATAATATTATCGGCGCTGTCAAGTCGAGATGAGTATTATTCTCATCGGGCCTGGCGGGGCTGCGAGCGGATAAACGGGGCGGGGCGGTGCCTTAGCGGGTTGTTGAAAAGCGTAGGCGAGGCAGCTAGCGCAAGGCAAAAATCGTCGAAATGAGGAAGTTTATGGCTTATAAATGAACGACTTGAGACGGTTTTTAACGCCGCGATAGCAACGCAGGTCGTTTTTCAACAGCCTGTTAGAGTGGCGGAAAGAGCCGCGCCAGCAGCACCGGAACGGCGGTTTCAACGCGCAGGATGCGAGATCCGACATGAATGGGGGTGAGCCCGGCCTGTTGCAGTTTCTCCACTTCGTAGCGGATAAATCCCCCTTCGGGGCCTATGGCCAGGGTAGTTGGCTCCAGCGTTGCGACAGGGCAGCCGGCTGCCTCGTAAGGGTGTGCGACGAGGGCGCGGGTGTTGGTCGCAATGGACGGCAGTTCGTCCTCTGCGAAGGGTTTGAAGCGCTTGTGCAGGGATACTTCGGGCAGCAGTGTATCGCCCGCCTGCTCCAGCCCCAGCAGCAGGTGTTCCCGTATTGCATCCTCGGCCAGCAGCGGGCTGGACCAGTAGCTTTTGTCGACCCGGTAGGAATGGATCAGGCACAGCTTTTTCACCCCCATGGCGGCGATCGTCTCAAGGGTGCGCTTGAGCATCTTGGGTCTTGGCAGCGCCATGACCAGGGTTAGTGGCAGAGCGGCGGGCGGCGGCTGGTCCAGGCAGGTTTCCAGTTCGATACAGAGGTCATCGACGCGCAGTACGCGGGCGTGTCCGGTGGCGCCATTAAGCAGGCCCACTTTCAGTGTATCGCCTTCCCGGGGCTGCTGCACCGCGCGAATGTGACGGTAGCGGCGATCATTCAGGCGGGCCCTGGCGGGGGCGACAAAATCGTCTTCAAACAGCAGGATCAGGTTCATGGGAACGGGTAGCACCGGACAGCGTGGCGTGGGCCGCGCAGTATACCAGAAGCCCTGTGCTGCTGTTGCGTGCAGGCAGTGGGTCTTGCCCCATGTCACAAGGCTGTCAAATTTTAGGGGTATTGTCACCGGCCTGTAGCAATTGAAGTTGATTTGGCCTGCGGGTTGGTATTATTGTCAGTTGACTTAGGGACGAGCTAAGCGATAGAGATTTAAAACTATAAGTCGACTTATTAAAAAGGATATTGGCACTATGGGGATGCGTAAATGAGCAAGAAAATAGCGTTTGTAACTGGCGGTACCGGTGGACTGGGTACGCCTATTTGTCGTTCTTTGGCTGATCAGGGGTTTACGGTCGTTGCGGGCTACAACAGCGGCGGCAAGCACGAAAAAGCCCTGGCCTGGCAGGAAGAACAGCGCAAGGACGGTTATGAAATCATGGTCGCCTACGGTGACGTGACCGATGCCGAATCCTGCGTCAAGTGTATAGCCAGCGTGGAGGAGCAGACCGGCGGTACCGTTGATGTGCTGGTCAACAATGCGGGTATTACCCGTGACGGCCAGTTCAAGAAGATGTCCTGGGAACAGTGGGACGAGGTCATGTCCGCCAACCTGGACTCCATGTTCCACATGACCCGTGTCGTCATCAACGGCATGCTGGACAAGGGCTGGGGCCGAGTGATTAACATTTCTTCGGTAAACGCCCAGAAAGGCCAGTTCGGCCAGTGCAACTACTCCGCCGCCAAGGCGGGTATTCATGGCTTCACCAAGGCGCTGGCACAGGAAGTGGCGCGCAAGGGTGTGACAGTTAACACTGTGTCGCCCGGGTATATCAAGACGGCCATGGTCGCCGCCATTGCTCAGGATATCCAGGACAAGATCACCGCGACCATTCCGGTTGGCCGCTTCGGCACACCGGAAGAAATCGGCCGCCTGGTGGCCTTTGTTGCTGATGAGCAGTCCGGTTATATCACCGGTGCCGACCTGTCCATGAACGGTGGTCTGCACATGTCCTGATGGGACGCGCCAGGGCCCCTGGCCCTGGCTGGATACACCGGCTCAACAAAAAAATCCCGCTGCTGCGGGATTTTTTGTGCCTGTGTTTCCAGGTGGGCTCGCCGTTAAAGCAGGCCTTCCAGGGGCTGGTAGAAGCGCTGCACCAGTGCCGGATGGCGCTGGGCCATGGGGACGCAGCGCCACTCATACTCGAGGCGCTGCAGGTCGGCCGTGGTGACGGCTTCGCTGTGCTGTTCCAGTGCCTGTTGCAGGCGTTGCATCTGGTATTCCAGGCGCAGGGCCTGATCGTCTTCCGGTGACGACAGCCCCAGGGCAATCTCCAGCTGAATGCACAGCTGGCGCAGGCGCAGGCCGGCCGCATCGGTCAGTTCGGGCAGCAGTCCGGGCTCCTGCTGAACCTGCTGGGCCAGGGCGAAGCGCTGTTCGATCAGCTCGGCATATTCACTGCTGCAGCTTTCCAGGGTGTCCCAGTGCGCTCGCAGCTGCTCAAGAATGGCAGCATCGGGCTGCTCGGTCAGCAGCTGGGTTTCCAGCGTATCGCACAGTTCAATGCGCTGGCGCAGGGCGGCAAAGGCCGTGGAATCCTGCAGTTGGGCCAGGTCGGCGCGCTGACGCTCCAGTTGCTGGCGGGCGTCGTCAAAACGGCGCAGGTAGGGCGTGCTGAAGTCTTCTTCCAGTTCGCAGAAATCGCTGATGCAGCGGGGCAGAATCTGCTCCAGTTGCGCGCGGCTGCAGGGTGATGCCAGCAGTTGTTCGAGCTGGCGACAAATCTGTTCCGCCGTTTCGCGCTGCTCGGCCCGCAGTTCTCGCCCGCGCTGCTGGCTGTCGCCCAGGCGGGAGAACAGGGTGTCGCAGTGGGCGCGAAACTGTTTCCACAGTCGGTGCTCCTGGCTGCGGAAGGTTTTGCCCGCGTCCTTCCAATCCTGCTGCAGTGCCTTGGCCTGCTGGGCCGCGGCCTGGGGGTCTTCGGCAGCGCAGAGTTCGGCAAGCTGGTCGACCAGGTCGCGCTTGAACTCCAGGCAGGCGTGATAGTGTTCGTGCAGCGGGCCGTCCAGTTGCTGCAGCAGCTGGTTAAAGCGTTCCTGCGCCTGTTTGCCGGGCCCGCGGTCAACCGGGGAGTACTGCTTCCATTCGTCCTTGGCGGCGCGGCTGATGGTGTCGATGGCGCTCCAGTCAGCCTGGTTCCAGTCAATGCTGGCTATGTAGCTCTCCAGCTGGTCACAGATGACACCGCGCTGTACCAGGTTTTCACGTCGGCGCTCGCCCTGTGCCTGGAAGTAGGCTTCGCAGGGCGCATAGGCCAGATCCGAGGCCTGCTTGAAGCGCCGCCAGAGTGCCTGGGCGTGGAACGGGTCGGTGCTGTCGAGCAGTTTCCACTGCTGCTGCAGGCGACGGATGGACTCGGCCAGTTCCGTGACCTCAAGCGGGCTGTTGACCAGGGCTTCCATGTCGGCGCACAGCTGCTCTTTTTTCGGTGTGACGGCGTATCCCTGCCAGTCCTTGAGCTCCTGCAGCTGGGCATGCAGCTGCTTGAAGCGCAGCTCCAGCGGGGCGACGGTGTTGCCATTGAGCATTTCGAGGGCCTGGGCGGCGCGCTCATGGCACTTGCCCGCCTCTTTTACGTGGCCCTCACCGATAGCCTGCTCCAGTCGGTCGAGCTGTTCGCGCAGCGTCTGGGCCAGGCCCTGTTCCTGTTCCTGCAGGGCCTTGTGACGGGCTTCTATAGCCTGCAGTCGCTGCTGCGCCAGCTTCAGTGCATCCGGTAGCGGCAGAGCCTGGGGCCAGTTCACTTTTTGCAGCAGCTGATGAATGCGCTGTTGCTGCTTGCGCAGCACGGCGGGGCTCGCGTCCTCGACCGGCTGGCCGAGCAGACGCTGCAGGTCGGCCTGGGCCCGGCTAAGCGCCTGGGCACTGTCCGCGTTGCCCTGTATGCGGGCAAGGGCCTTGCGCGGGGCCTCGCTCGAGTTTGAGTCATCGGCAAACTCGGCGTGGGCCAGGGCGTTCCACTGCTGCTGCCAGGCGCTGAGCTCGTCGCCAAGGGCGGCGCTATCCAGGCGAGCATCGGTCAGGGCTTCGCGGCTGCGTTGCTCGATGTCATCAAGCTGCTGCAGTAGTTCGGTGCTCTGTTCCTTGTAGGCGTTCCGACGCTGCTGCTGCTGAGCCTTGGCGTCCGCTTGCGCTTGCATTTCGGCGGCGCGCTGCTGGCAGGTCATCAGGGCCTGCTGGAAGCGTTCTTCCAGTGTGTCTGGCGATGTCTCCAGCTTCAGCCATTCCTGGCTCAGCGCGTCGATACGGGCGCCGTACAGTGGCATCAGCTCGCCGGCGGCCAGTTGCTCCATGCGCTCGACCCGCTCCAGCCGGTCGGCCTGCAGCGCGTCCTGGGCGCGGCTGTGCTCGCGCAGCTGCTGCAACTTGTCGCGGGTGACCCGGTACACCGCCTTGTCACGCTGGCGCATCTGGCGGCCGACGCGTTCGAGTACAGCTTCGCTTTCGAGCCGCTCGGCGGCCAGGCGGCGCATCTGTGCACTCTGCGCATTCAGCGTCAGGACTTCCAGGTTGCTTTCGGCGCGCACGCGCAACACGGCAGCCTGTTGCAGCGCGGCTTTGCCCGTGTGCAGCGCGATGTGCGTCAGCAGGTCCTGATCCTGAATGTTCTGGATGCAGGACAGTTGCTGCTCTGGGGACAGGTTGCTTTCGTCGCTGGCCACCAGCTTGCAGAGGTGATCCGTTGCGACGTGGCGAATGGACGGGTCCTGCTCGGTGGCCATGACGCGCAGCAGCAGTTCGGGCTTGTGCAGCCGCGCCACCGCAGCTTTGCGCACGTCCGGGCTCTGATCCGTCTGAGCCAGTCGGGCGAGTATTTCGAGTTGGTCGGGCTGTTCCGCCAGCAAAGTGCTGATTGCACGTATCCGTACGTCCGCCTTGTTGCTTTGCCACTTGGGCCTGAAAAACTTCGCAAACATTGGTAGGGGGGTCCCGGCATAAGGGTTGGGCAGCATGCACAGGCTATGCTGCGGCGCGAAAGCTAGCTATTCTAAGGCGCCGTGGATAGCAGTGAAAGAGTTGACATGCGAGCAAAGTGGCCAAATACAGGAACTGTGCCTGGATAATGTTGCCCTCGGGCGGCTAGCCCCGAGTGGCCGGCAGGAATTGCGCATCGCCATCAACATAGTACCAGCGGCCGTTGTCGCGCCTGAAACGGGAGCGCTCGTGCAGCCGCCCGGGCTGAGCATCGGCGATGTAAAAGGCTTCGAATTCCACCGTGCCTGTGGAATCCTGGTCCGTGCCCGCGTCTACTGCAATGATGTTCAGTCCGGTCCAGCGGGTGGTTCTGAACTGTCGTTTCAGCTGGCCGCGTTCGCCCGGCTGGCGTTTTTCCGGTGCCAGGGTATCAATCAGGTAGGATGCGAGACCCAGAGCAAAGGCACTGTAGCGCGAGCGCATCAGGCTTTCTGCGCTGCCGGCCGGTCGTTTGCCGCTAATGGCGGGCTCGCAGCAGTCAAGGTAGCGCCGGTCGCTCCGGCAGGGGCAGGGCAGCGTGGCCAGATCCGGCGTACGGGCGGCTGATTTTTTCTTCGACATGGGTCTGTATCGGGCCTGTCAAGGTGGCGGGGCTGAAATGGATCGGTGGCGTCCGAGCTGTTAGGCTTTACTGCAGTCTGCTCCGGGGCGCCGCCGAATTCGCCCTATAGTCTAAACAGGATCCGCCGTGGCGTCTGCCGGCGGATCGATCAACTTTATCAGGGAAGCCTCGATCCGATGTCTGTCTCCGCCACGCTGACCTTTTTCTGGCACGATTACGAAACATTCGGCGCTGATCCCAAGCGCGACCGCCCGGCGCAGTTTGCCGGGGTCCGTACCGACATGGCGTTGAATATCATCGAGGAACCGGTGATGTTCTATTGCAAGCCTGCGGACGATTTTCTGCCCAACCCCGAAGCCTGCCTGATAACGGGCATCACGCCGCAGCAGGCGCTGGTGGAGGGTGTCTGCGAGGCCGAGTTCATCGCCCGCATCCACGCCGAAATGGCGCGCCCGGGCACCTGCGGCGTCGGTTACAACAGCATCCGTTTTGACGATGAAGTCACCCGCTACACGCTGTATCGCAATTTTTATGATCCCTATGCGCGCGAGTGGCAGAATGACTGTTCGCGCTGGGACATTATCGACATGCTGCGCCTGACCCGGGCGTTGCGCCCAGAGGGTATCGAGTGGCCGAAGTACGACGACGGTACTCCCAGCCTGCGGCTCGAAGACCTGACCCGCGCCAACGGCGTTGACCATGGTCATGCCCATGATGCGCTATCGGATGTCTATGCCACTATTGCCATGGCCAAGCTGGTGCGAGAGCGGCAACCGAAACTGTATGACTATGTGCTGAAAAACCGGGGCAAGCGAGCGGTGCAGGCGCTGCTGGATGTGGCCACCAAAAAACCGGTGCTGCATGTGTCATCACGCTACCCGGCCGAGTGGGGTAACTGTGCCATTGTGGCGCCACTGGCGGTGCATCCGGTCAACCGCAACAGCGTTATCGTCTGGGATCTTCGGGTCGATCCGACGCCGCTGCTGAGCCTGCCGGCCGAGGAAATTCGTCGCCTGATGTATACCCGTACCGAGGACCTTGAGCCCGGCACGGCCCGCATCGCGCTCAAGCAGGTGCATATCAACAAGTGCCCAGTCGTTGCGCCCGCTGGGATGCTTACGGGCACAGAGGCCAGGCGGTTGCAGATCGATGGCGACAGCTGCCGCACCCACTTGCAGATTTTGCGCAGCTTTGATGGCCTGCAGGCCACCTTGGCAGAGGTGTTTGGTGAGAGTGATTTCGATACACCATCCGACCCGGACCAGATGCTCTATAGCGGTGGTTTTTTTGGCGAGGCGGATAAGGCCGCCATGGCGCGGATTCGGGATTGCGACCCGCAGGCGCTGGGTGCGCTGGAACTGGCGTTTCAGGATCCGCGGCTGGAAGAAATGCTGCTGCGCTACAAGGCACGCAACTTCCCCGCCAGCCTGACGGATGACGAGCGCCTGCACTGGGAGGAATACCGCACGCGCAAGCTGCTGGGAGACAACACCGACGGCTACCTGGGCATGACGGCATTCTACGAAAAGCTGAATGCCCTCTACCAGGCGCCGGAGCGTACTGACGAACAACGGCGCATTCTGGAGGAGCTGAATGTCTATGCCGAAGCCATCTATCCGATGGAAGGCATGGACGGATGAAACGCCGGGTCCTCGGTGCCTGCCTGCTGAGCCTGCTGGCGCCGCCCTTGTGGGCCGAGGATGCCTTGCCCTATGCGCTGACCGAACCGCAGGGCTTTTCTTCCGGTCGCGTCGACGCCCGCAGCCATTACGACAACAAGGCAAGGGGCAGCCTGGACAGCGAACCGATGGCGGAGGTCAGCCCCCGGGACACAGGGCCAGGTCTGCCGGCCCCCTATATCGTGCCCTATGCCGTGGCGCCGCAAGCGACGGAAATATTGATCGGGCCGGCTCGCAGACCCGCCCCGCCCAGCGGCGAGGACCGGGTGTTCGAACAGATTCGCGCCGAACCGCGTTCGGCCTACCTCGAGGCTCTGCAACAGCAGGCTGACTGAACCTTACTGCAGCGAAGGCAGCCGGGCACCCGCTTCAGGCGCCCGGTACGAAAGCATCCGCTGCTTTGAGTGCGCCGATCGCGGTATCGGCGCGACGGGTCGTTTCCTGGACCTCGAAATCATCCCGAATGCTTTTGCCAAAACTGCGTACCAGCAGTCGACGCGTGCCGAGATCGGCGAACTGGCGCTGCAGGTCCGCGATGCTGAGTGCTTCGATGGCGGCTGCGAGCTGCTCGCGGCTGTTGAACCCCAGCTCCCCCCGGTCCAGTTCCTGCCAGTAGCGGCCGCTGCGCTGGCTCAGGCTGGTTTCCTTTTGCAGCAGGCGTGACAGGGTGCTGGCCTTGACCTCCTCCAGGCCGGCGGTATCCAGCTGGCTGAACAGTGGCGTTATCTCCTGCAGGAACGCTTGCATTTTTTGCTCCAGCATCAGCGGATCCGCCACCGGAGACTGTACCACCAGCGCGAGCCCCGGCACATTCAGCAGCGGCATTGCGCTGGCAAAGACGATATAGCCCAGCTGCTGTTCGGTGCGCAGCTCGTTATAGAAGGGGGATGACAGCATTTCCCCCAGCAGCATGTAGGCGGCACGGGTGCCAAGTGCCGTATCCTGACCCTGCAGGTAAAGGGTGACAGCGGAGTCCTGATGCTCCAGTTCCAGCGTCTGCACCAGTGCGTCGTCCGGGCTCAGCTGCACGACGTCGATGTTGGCGGGCTCGGCAACCTGCGCACTAGCGCGCAGTACCTGGTTAACCCGCTGTGCCAGGGTCAGGGCTTCGTCCGCCCCGCGGTTGCCGTGGGACAGCACCCGCAGGCGGGTCTGGGCCAGCAGCCGGGGTACGAAGCGCTGCAGTTGCGCGAGGGAAACAGACTCCAGCGCGGCCAGCTTCTGTTCGCTTGACCACTGCGGCAGCAGCAGGCTGTACAACTCGCCGGTGGTCTGGTTGTACGGCGTGTCGTTGCGCTCGTTGGCCAGTTCCTGGGCGTACTGCCGGCGCACCAGGGCAAAGCGGTCGGGGTCCAGGTCCGGATTCACCATCGCCGCCAGCAGGGCATCTAGCAGCAGCGGCTGGCGTTCGTTGTAGCCCGAAACGCGTACGCTGACGCCCTTCATGTGGGGGTACAGGCTCAGGGAGAGCCCTGCCAGGGCGGCGTCATACAGGGTTTCATTGAGCTGGTCGTTTACCATGCGGGTGTACAGCGTTGTCAGTACGGCGCCACCGGCATCGGCGTTGGCCGGTGCCGACAGTAGCGAGAAGTAGAAGTCAGCCTTGGGTACACGAAATTCCGTATCCTGCTGGTGCCACAGCTCCAGCCCGTTTTGGGACAGCAGGGCCCGGGGGCGGTTGCCGGCCACAGCGTCGTCGGAGGCTTGCAGAGGCTTGAGCTCCAGGTTCGTCGCGAGGTAGGGGTTGAGCGAGCGGATGGCAAGCACGTCATCCCCGGCGGGGTTGCGGCGCCACTGGGACAGCTGTGCATCACCGAGTGGCGTGATGCGATAGCCGGTCTGGTACCAGGGGTCGACCTGGTCGGTGTCCAGGTCCTGTGCCAGCCGCGTGAGCTGCATGTTGTCCGGGCGCACCGGCGCCAGAAAGCGGCGGATCAGCTCGGCGTCAAATTCGTCAAATCGATAGTGGGCATCCAGCACATGTTCGGCCGGGTAGTCCTGCAGCCCTCGCGCCAGCTGGCGGACATAGTGGATGGGAGAGCTGGGTTCGATAAAGCGAAAGCGGGTGGCATTGAGCTGGCGCTCTTCGGCGTAGAGCTGCGGGTCGATGCCGCTTTGGCGCAGCAGGCGCACATAGCTGAAAAAGAGTGCGGTGACCTCTTCGTAATGCTCAAAGCCCTGTTCCGTCAGGTCAATATTGACACTCAGCGAGGAGGCGTTGGGCAGATCCAGGCCCGCCGAGGCGCCCAGGCCATTGGCCCAGCCCCGCGCTTTAAGGGCCGATAGCAGGCTGCCCTTGCCTTCGTAACCGATCAGGCTCGACAGGTAGTACAGCGGTTTCTGGGCCCAGTAGTCCCTGGCTGGCGGCAGCGGGAAACTGAGGCTCAGCTCCCGGGTATCATCCAGGGTGCGGATATCGAGTCGGGCGGGCAGGGTGCCGGGCCTGTAGAGTGGCCTGGTGTCACGAAAGGCTGTGGCATCGAAGTTCTTGACCGCCGCAAAGCGGCTTTCGACCATGTGGCGCAGCTCATCGACGGGCTCGCGGCCGAGAACCACCAGGGTCATCAGGTTGGCCGAGTAGTAGCGTGCGTAAAAGTCGAGCAGATCCTGGCGCAGTGCTCCAGGCGTGTCGTTGGAGAGGGTCTCGAGGTTGCCGACGTTGAACTGGCTGAAGCTGTGCTCGGGGTTGGTCAGGCGCTTGTAGGTACTCCAGATGCGGCGGCCATCGTCACGCAGGCCGCTCTGGTATTCGGAATTGACGGCATTGCGCTCGCGATCGACATAGGTCTCATTGAACAGCGGAGCGATAAAAAACTGCGAGAAGCGATCCAGCGCAGGTGCCAGGTTCTCGGCGCTGACATCAAAAAAGTAGTTGGTGTTGTCGTAGGAGGTGTAGGCGTTGTGACTGCCGCCGCTGGCGCGGATAAAAGCCTGATAGGCGCCGGCCTGGGGGTACTTTTCGGTCCCCAGAAACAGCATGTGCTCCAGGAAGTGTGCCAGTCCCATGCGCTCTTTAGGGTCGGCATTGGAGCCGACATCCACATCCAGTGATGCCGCAGCCTTGTCGGTGCCGGGATCCGATATCACCAGCACTCTGAGCTGGTTGTCCAGCGTGAAATTCAGGTAGTCCCGGTTGTCGTTGGGGCTGACATTGATGCGGCTCTCGGCCAGGGCCGGCAGACTGAGCAGCCAGACACAGAGTACGAACAGGGGGGCGGCGAAACGGGGTTGTCTCATGGAGTCTTTGGGTCCTTGGATACCGGCGACAGGGTCAACATACTACTGAGCCCGCGCATGACTTGCTACTCACAGTTGTGAGCCTTGTGACTGTGTTCTGAACGCAAAGTTCGGCCGGCGCCAATTTCTGCCAGCTGCATGCCAACCTGCGTGGCAGTGACGGGCTACAGTCGATACAATCGGGGTCTTACAGGCCTGTCGATCACGCAAGGGATTTCCATGAACCGTGAAAAAGTGATTTTTGCCTTTTTTATCGTGCTGGCGCTGACGCTGAATTTTGGCTTCTTTATCGGCGAAACGAGCAACCCCAATCACCACAATGTGTATGAGCTCTTTGCCGCCCTGGTCGCCAGCCTGATCTGTACCGTGCTGAAGTTCGGTGATCGCACCCATGTGGGGGCCATGATGCTGGCAACCAGCCTGGTGGCGGATCTGCAGCTGGTAGCGGCTGCGGTTATCTGGGGTTATGCCGCCCAGGTGGGCGGGGGTGTCGATGAGATGATCCTGGCCAGCGTGGTGTCCCTGTCGGGCGGTGCGCTGATGGCCAATATCCTTTCGGTGGTGCTGCTGGTGGTCGAGACCGTGCTGGTCCGGCGCTGACCGGCGCGCTGCCATGAATGATGTCATCTATATACTGCTGCGCCGGCTACGAGCGCCGCTGGTCACGCTGATCCTGGTGTATGCGGTGTCTGTGCTGGGGCTGGTACTTATACCGGGGCAGGATGACCAGGGGCAGCCCTGGCGCATGGATTTTTTTCACGCCTTCTATTTTGTTTCCTTCATGGGCTCGACCATCGGTTTTGGCGAAGTCCCCTATCCCTTTACCGACGCTCAGCGTTTCTGGACCCTGGCCTGCATCTACGCCACCGTGATCGCCTGGTTGTACAGCATCGGTACCCTGCTGGCGTTGCTGCAGGAGCCGGCTTTCGGGCGCTTGATGCGCCGGCGAGCCTTCGTCAACGAGGTGCGACGCTTGCGAGAGCCGTTCTACCTGGTATGCGGTTATGGCGTTACCGGCAGCCTGGTGGTGAAAAAGCTGGCAGCACGGGAAATGCGCACCGTTGTGCTGGAGCTGAAGCAGGAACGGGTCGATGCGTTGGAAATGGACGGGCTCTCGATTCGCGTGCCGCGCCTGTGTGCCGATGCATCCCTGCCGGATATGCTTCACGATGCCGGCTTGCGTCATGCGTGCTGTATTGGTGTGCTGGCGCTGACCGACGATGACCAGGCCAATCTGTCCATCGCCATTGCCAGCAAGGTGCTGGTGCCCGAGCGCATGGTGATCAGCCGTACCGAGTCCGATGTCACGACCGCCAACCTGGGCTCCTTCGGCACCGACCTGGTGGTGGACCCGTTTCGCGCCTACGCCGAGTACCTGGTGCTGACGACCCATGCCCCCTATACCCATCTGGTGTATGACTGGCTGCTCAACCCGCAGCACCGCCCGATGGCGACGGTACACAAGCGCCGGGAAGGGCGCTGGATCATCTGCGGCTATGGTCGCTTCGGGCGGGCGCTCTATGGGGCCTTCCGGCAGGCGGGTGTCGAGCTGACCCTGATTGATGAGGGCAAGGACGAACAGGCGTTGCCCGCGCCCCGCGTGCAGGGTATCGGTACCGAAGCCGTCACGCTGGAGGCCGCGGGTGTTACCGAGGCGGTGGGCATAGTGGCCGGCACCTTTCATGATGCCGACAACCTGTCGATCATCATGACGGCACGGGCACTGAACCCCAGGTTGACAACGGTGGTACGCCAGAACCTGGGCGAGAACGACCTGGTGTTCCAGAACTCCCGTGCCGACTTTGTGATGGAGCCGGGGCGTATTATCGCCAACCGGATTCTGGCGCAAATCAAAACGCCGCTGCTGCCGGTCTTTATCGAACGCATGCTGCGCGAGCATGACGATGTCTGGGCCCACGTGCTGCTCAATCGCATGAGTCATGTCGTGGGGGAGCGGGAGCTCGACAGCTGGAGCTTTCGGCTGTGTGACGAGGAAACCCCCGCGCTGCTGATGCTGCAACAGGAGCAGGTGCTGAAACTGCGCACCCTGATGAAGGACCCGCGGGATCGCACGCGCAGCCTGCCCTGCATGCCACTGATGCACCGCCGTGGCGAGCAGGTGCGCTTGCTGCCGGGTGAGCTCTGCGAACTGCAGCAAGGGGATGAAATCCTGTTTTGTGGCCTGAGCGAAGCCCTGCATAAAATGGAGTGGACAGTGAATAATTACAACCAGTTGCAATACCTTCTCACCGGTCGGGAGCACAGCGATACTCTGCTGTCGCGCTTGCTGCACCGCGGAGGCAAGCACTGATGGCTCAGCTGCTGCTGGTATTTACCGTGCTGTTCTGGGTTGGAAACTCTGTAATGGCACGGGCGATTCACCTGGAATTTCCGCCGGTAACGCTGGCAGCCTCGCGCTGGACCCTGGCCATGCTGATTCTGCTGCCTTTTGTATTGCCGCGTATTCGGCGTGAATGGGCCGTGATTCGCGCCCACTGGCCGGTGATCCTGTTGCTCTCGATACTCGGGGTCTCCTGTTTCAATACCTTTATTTACAGTGGCTTGCAGACCACCACAGCGACCAACACCACCCTGATGCACTCGATGATTCCGGTGCTGATTCTGCTGATCAGTCGATTTTTTCTGCACCATGCCGTCAGTATGCGCCAGTGGCTGGGGGTCAGCCTGTCGCTCTGTGGTGTGCTGGTGCTACTGAGTCAGGCCAGCCTGGGGGCCTTGTTGAGTCTCGAGTTCAACCGCGGGGATCTGTGGGTCTTTCTGGCCGTGGCCGACTGGGCGCTTTACTCGGTGCTGCTGCGTTACAAGCCGCTTGAACTCAGCGGCCTGGCCTTTCTGGGGATCACCATTTCCGTGGGCGCGGTGATGCTCTGGCTACCGGCGGTGCTTGAACTCAGCCAGGGGCGCATGCCGGAATTCTCGCTGCAGACCGGCGGGACCGTGCTCTACATGGCCATCTTCCCGTCGATTCTGGCGTATCTGTGCTGGAATCGTGGTGTGGCGGAACTTGGCGCGCCGGTAGCGGGTCTGTTTATCCATCTTATGCCGCTGTTTGGGCTGCTGATGTCGGTATTGTTTCTTGGGGAGCAGGTTCAGGCTTTTCATTTTATCGGGATAGCCCTAATATTCGCTGGCATTTATCTGGCTGTGGTTACTGATACACTGCGTAACCTGCAACCAACCAAAACACAGGAGCCTTCATGCAAAAGCTGATGACTATAATGTTCGCCGTTTTTCTGAGTTTTACCCTGCTGACGCCAGAGGCCGACGCGGGCAAGCGCTTTGGCGGTGGTAGCAGCATTGGCAAGAGCTTCTCCATGCCCAAGAAAACGACCGCCCCCGCGGCAACGTCGTCCACCACTCAGCAGAAAGCGGCTGCACCGGCCACGGCGCCACGCAAGTCGGGCTTTGGTGGCATGCTCGGCGGCCTGCTGGCCGGTGGCCTGCTGGCGTCCCTGTTCATGGGCGGTGCCTTTGAAGGCATGCAGATGATGGACTTCCTGCTGATCGCGCTGCTGGCCTTCGCGGCTTTCAAGCTGTTTGCCATGTTCCGCCGTCAGAATGCTCCGGCCTATGCCGGTGCCGGTGGTGCACCGGTGCAGGGTCACGCCGATCCTGTACAGAACGAGCCGATGGCGCGCACGGCTGCCCAGGCTGAGCCTGCGGCGGGTGCCGGATTTGGCGCAGGGCTTGGCAACAGCGAGATTGAGACACCGCAATGGTTCAACCGCGATGCCTTTGTGGTCGGTGCCCAGAAACACTTCAGTCACCTGCAGCAGTGCTGGGACGAGCAGAACTGGGATGAGATCCGCAGCTACGTCTCGCCTGAACTCTTTGCCGAGCTGCAGCAGGAGCGCGGCCAGCAGGGCGCGCAGAAGACTGAAGTGGTGTCTGTGATGGCGGAACTGGCAGGCTTTATCGACAACAAGGACCACGTGGTTGCCAGCATCAACTTCTATGGCTGGCTGAAGGAAGATTCCCATCAGACCACCGAGTTCAGCGAAGTCTGGCACCTGCAACGTGACATGTCGGTTGAGAATGCCGATTGGGTCATTGTGGGCATCGAGCAGCCCTGAGCATCAGGCCGCACCTGCGATACAGCGCTGTCGCAGGTGCACTAATATGCTGATTTATAAAATAAAATGCTAAAGGGGGTTGTGCTGTGCTGCAGCACTCTATAATATACGCCCCACGTTGATGCGGGGTGGAGCAGTCTGGTAGCTCGTCGGGCTCATAACCCGAAGGTCATAGGTTCAAATCCTGTCCCCGCTACCATATTAAAAAGTCAGATAATTAAATGTTTTCTGTCTTGAAAAAGGCCTGAAGATCGAAAGATCTCAGGCCTTTTTCGTTATTTGTAGCTTGTGAAAGAGCAAAAGCCGTCGGGCTCGCTCTTTATAAGTGCAGCGAAGGTCACAGGTTCAAAGCCTGTCCCCGCTACCTCTATTTAAGAGGAAAGCCTGTTACTGAAAAGTGACAGGCTTTTTTCGTTAGGCAGTATTGCGTTATGAGGTCTTACGGGCTGGATTAGGTAAAAATGCGTCGGGCTCGCTCTTTATAAGTGCAGCGAAGGTCACAGGTTCAAAGCCTGTCTCCGCTACCATATTTAGAGAAAGGCCCGAAGTGTAAAAGCTTCGGGCCTTTTTCGTTATTTTCAGCTTGTGTAGGAGCAAAAGCCGTCGGGCTCGCTCTTTATAAGTGCAGCGAAGGTCACAGGTTCAAAGCCTGTCCCCGCTACTATATTTAGAGAAAGGCCCGAAGTGTAAAAGCTTCGGGCCTTTTTCGTTATTTTCAGCTTGTGTAGGAGCAAAAGCCGTCGGGCTCGCTCTTCACAACTGCAGCGAAGGTCACAGGTTCAAAGCCTGTCTCCGCTAGCATGCTTGGAGAAAGGCCTGATGCTGAGAGGTGGCGGGTGTGCATTGTTGGGCGTGCAGGGAATTGGTATGCAGAAACGCGGCCAGGGGGGTTGTGCGGTGGGGCGGTCTTCTGTAGTATACGCCCCACGTTGATGCGGGGTGGAGCAGTCTGGTAGCTCGTCGGGCTCATAACCCGAAGGTCATAGGTTCAAATCCTGTCCCCGCTACCATATTTAGAGAAAGGCCCGAAGTGTAAAAGCTTCGGGCCTTTTTCGTTATTTTCAACTTGTGTAGGAGCAAAAGCCGTCGGGCTCGCTCTTTATAACTGCAGCGAAGGTCACAGATTCAAATTCTGTCTCCGCTACCATATTAAAAAGTCAGATAATTAAATGTTTTCTGTCTTGAAAAAGGCCTGAAGATCGTAAGATCTCAGGCCTTTTTCGTTATTTGTAGCTTGTGAAAGAGTAAAAGCCGTCGGGCTCGCTTTCTATAAGTGCAGGAAGGTCACGGGGGCGAATCTTGTCCCTGCTAGCAAATTTAGAGAGAGGGCTGGAGCCGAAAGATTCCGGCCCTTCGTCGTTGTTTCACGGCAATGCAGCCAGTCGTCGGGCTTGGGTTTCATCGCGATCGCGAGCAGGTGGGGGGTTGTGCCGCCTTGGTGTTGGCAAGATGCCCTGGCGAGTGTTTTGTGCGCTTGTGTGGGTGCGGTGTCGCTCCTGCTCACCCCTGATAGGGTGAGACTGGTAAGATAGGTGCGCCTGAGGGCTGTCTTCCAGCATGGAACGGTGCTGCAATACCGCACTGTGGCTGCCTCAGGCGGCATCGTGATGAAGCCTGGGGCGCCTTGGGGCTGGATTGCCGGCCTGATTTGCCGCTTCCGTCGGATGCTGCGCTTTAACGTACTGCAAGAGAATGAGAACTGTAATGAAAGACAAACCCGCTTATATCCTCCGGGTGTCCTGCCCCGGTCGTGTCGGAATTGTTGCTGCCATCGGCAACTTCATGGCGGATCGTGGCTGTTTTATCAAGGAATTGCACCAGTACGACGACCTCAGCACCGGGCGCTTCTTTTCGACCATCGAGTTCGTTTTTGAGGGCAACCACAAGCCCAGCGTGGCGCAGATCAAGGCGGCATTCGAGGTCACGGCGCTGCGCTTTGACATGGAGTGGGAGATCCACGATGCCACCGAGCCTGCGAAGGTGCTGATCATGGTTTCCAAGTATGACCACTGCCTGCGGGACCTGCTGTACCGCCGTGCCACCGGCGAGCTGAATATCGAGATAACAGCGGTGGTGTCCAACCATGAGGATCTGCGTTACATGGCCGAGCGCGAGGGGATTCCGTTCGTGCATCTGCCGGTAACCAAGGCCAACAAGGCCGAGCAGGAAGCGACCTTGCTGCGGCTGATCGACGATACCGCCAGCGAGCTGGTGGTACTGGCGCGTTACATGCAGGTACTGACGGACACCCTGTGCACGGCACTGGCCGGGCGTTGCATCAATATTCACCACTCCTTCCTGCCGGGCTTCAAGGGGGCCAAGCCCTATTACCAGGCCTACGAGCGCGGGGTGAAACTGATCGGTGCCACGGCTCATTATGTGACCGGAGATCTGGACGAGGGTCCGATTATCGAGCAGATGGTGGAACGGGTTGATCACGGCCATGATCCGCAGCACCTGACCCAGGTCGGTCGTGACATGGAGGCCCAGACGCTGGCCCGCGCCGTGAAGTATCATGTGCGCCGCCGGGTATTTCAGAACGGCCTGCGTACCGTCGTTTTTTAAGCATGCAAGTCAGGCGACTCCGTGCCTTCGATGGCCAGTGGCCGCCTGCAGAACAAGGGAAATCCAGATGAGTGAACTCGCACAGCCCCGGCAGCCGAACCTGCCGGTGGCCGCCCTGATCGACGGCAAGGCCTTTGCCGCCCGAGTGCGGGCTGAAGTCAAGCATGGCGCCCAGCAATTTGCCGCCAGTTGCGGTCGTCAGCCCGGGCTTGCGGTCGTGCTGGTGGGTAACGATGCCGCCAGCCAGGTGTATGTGCGTACCAAGGTACGCCAGGCCGCCGAGGCTGGCATTGCCTCCTTCCCGCACCTGCTGGATGCGGATACCAGCCAGGCACAGCTGCTGGCGCTGATAGCGTCGCTCAACGCAGACGACGCTGTTGACGGCATTCTGGTGCAGCTGCCGCTGCCGGCGGGACTCGACGAGTCGGCGGTGATCGAGGCGATAGACCCGGCCAAGGACGTGGACGGGTTTCACCCGGTGAATGTTGGCCGCCTGAGTGCCGGTCAGCCGTCTCTGGTGCCCTGCACGCCGCTGGGCTGCCTGCTGTTGTTGCAGGATCGCCTGGGGGGTCTTGCGGGCAGGAAGGCCGTGGTGGTGGGACGATCCAATATTGTCGGCAAGCCCATGGGCCAGCTGTTGCTCAATGCCCATTGCACGGTGACGACGGTGCATTCGCGCAGCCGTAACCTGGCACAGGAGTGTCGCCAGGCTGATATCCTGGTGGTGGCGGTAGGTCGCCCCGGCATGATCGGGGCCGATCATATCAAGCCCGGTGCGACCGTGCTGGATGTGGGCATTAACCGGGTGGGTGATGGCGCAGGCGGCTCCCGCCTGGTGGGCGATGTGGACTTCGCCGGAGCCAGCCGGGTCGCGGGTGCGCTGACGCCAGTGCCAGGTGGCATTGGCCCCATGACGGTGGCGTGCCTGCTGCGCAATACCCTCACTGCCGCACGGCTGCGCACGCCAGCGGCCTGATGGCAGACCCTGCAGGGCGACTATATTGAAGGTAGTCGCTCAGCTATTGCAGCGCTGAATCCACGCAGGAGAAGGCGGATGAAAACCCTGGATGTCGATGTTGTCATGGAATGGCTGGGTCGATCCTATTTTCACGAACTCTCAACCTTTGGCGCCCTGTCCGAGGCTGCCGTGCTCTTTCTGCTCTGCGGTGGGCGCCTGCTGCAGCTGCACCGGGGCGACCTGCTGTACCGGGCGGGCGAGCCGGCGGATGCGTTTTACGTCATTTTGCAAGGCGATCTGCGGTTCTACAAACAGGCCGAAGGGCAGGATGTGCTGACGCGACACTTCGGCCGCGGCGAGTTGCTGGGGTTCGACGCCATGATCGGCCTGCACCCCCGTTCCGGTACCGCGGTGGCGGGGGAGGATACCCTGGTGCTGGAGGTTGGCAGTGCGCTGTTCTTTGATCTGCATACGCAGTTTGCGGCGGACTTTGGCCTGATGATGATAAACCTGTCCCGGGAGCTGTCGCGCGAGATTGCACTGCTTGAAAATGTCATCGGTCAGAGCCTTGGCTGGCATTCCCCGCAGAACAACCCTGAAGTCTGACTCTGCGGGCGGTATAGTAGCTGCCTTTGGGTTTTCCATTTATCAGCCAGGGCCGCGCCATGAAGCATCGCTCGTACCATCCGGAGGCGGACGATTCCACCATCAACCTGCAGACCCTGCGGGCGCTGATTCCGTATCTGCTCGAATACCGCAGCCGCATTCTGCTGGCGCTGGGCTGTCTGGTGGCGGCCAAGCTTGCCAGTGTCGGCATGCCCTTTATTCTCAAGCATATCGTCGATGCCATGGATGCCGGCGCCGGCGCTCCGGTGGCGTTGCCGCTGGGCCTGTTGCTGGCCTACGGTTCCGTGCGCTTTATCAATGTGCTGTTTGGCGAGATACGCGACACGCTGTTTGGCCGTGTGACCGAACGGGCCATGCGCCGTATCGGTCTTGCGGTCTTCAATCATCTGCATGCGCTGGAGCTGGATTTTCACCTCAATCGCAGCACCGGCGGCCTGTCGCGGGATATCGAGCGCGGTGTGTCGGGCGTCAGTTTCCTGATGCGCTTCATGGTCTTCAACATTGTGCCGACGCTGCTGGAAATCGCCCTGGTCATCGGCCTGCTGCTGGCCAACTACTCGGCCTGGTTTGCCCTGATCACGCTGCTGGCCGTGGTGCTCTATGTGGCCTATTCGGTGGTGGCCACGGACTGGCGCACCGGCTACGTACGGGCCGCGAACAAGGCGGACTCACAGAGCAACTCCCGTGCGGTGGACAGCCTGCTGAATTACGAGACGGTAAAATACTTCACCAACGAGCGCTACGAGGCTGGACGCTACGACAGCGACCTGGAGGAGTGGGAGGTCGCGCGGCGCAAGAACCGGCTGACACTCTTTGCGCTCAATGGCGGTCAGGCCCTGATCATTGGCCTGGCGATGACCGCCATGATGGTGCTGGCAGGGCGCAATGTGGTGGCCGGCAGCATGACGCTGGGTGACTTCGTACTGATCAATGCCTTTATGATGCAGCTGTTTATGCCGCTGAATTTTCTCGGTTTCGTGTATCGGGAAATGAAGGGGTCCCTGGCCAACATCGAGCGCATGTTTGCCCTGATGCGCCGTGCCCCGGCCATTCAGGATGCCGAGCAAGCCCGGGAGCTGCACATCAGCCGGGGCGAGATCGAGTTTCGTGGGGTGGATTTTGGCTATGGACCTGAGCGCCGGATTCTCGATGGCATCAACCTGCGGGTGCGGCCGCGGCAGAAGGTCGCGGTGGTGGGCGCCAGCGGTTCCGGCAAGTCGACCCTGGTCAAGCTGCTGTTCCGGTTTTATGACGTGGGGGCAGGTGCGGTGCTGATCGATGGCCAGGATATCCGCTCGGTCAGTCAGGAGTCCCTGCGTCGCGCCATCGGCATCGTTCCCCAGGATACGGTGCTGTTTAATGCCTCGATCTACGAAAATATCCGCTATGGCCGCATTGAAGCCAGCGAGGCGGAGATTGACGAAGCGATTCGCCTGGCGCACCTGGATGGCTTTATCGCCCGCCTGCCGAACGGTCGTGACACTCTCGTCGGGGAGCGCGGGCTCAAGCTCAGCGGTGGGGAGAAGCAGCGTGTGGCGATTGCTCGCACGATCCTCAAACGTCCGCCCATCCTGGTATTCGATGAGGCCACCTCATCCCTGGACAGCCGCTCGGAGCGCAGTATTCTGCAGGCTATCCGTGAGGTATCCCGGGGTCAGACCAGCCTGGTGATCGCCCACCGGCTGTCCACCATCGTTGATGCGGACCATATTGTGGTGATGCAGGAAGGGCGTATTGTCGAGCAGGGCAGTCATCATGCACTGCTGGCGCAAAACGGCAGCTATGCGCACCTCTGGCATATTCAGCAGCAACAGCAGAAGCAGCACGAACCCTCGGGTGACGAGGTGGCCGGCTAGACGGGCTTATCTTCAGGCTCCGTCGGCCCTGGTGCCGCCAAGTGCTTGCCAGGCCTGGAAAGTGCTTAGGAATACCCGCCCGCTCAGGTGCTGCAGCAGATCACTGTTGCGCAGTGCATCCATCACGGGCCCCTTGACTTCGCACAGGTGCAGCTGGATGCCGGCGTCCTGCAGGCGGGCGTTGATGGCCTCCAGGGCTTCCAGCGCCGAGGCATCGATATGATTGACCGCCGGGCACATCAGAATCAGGTGCTGCAGCCGTTGCTGTGTTGCCATCTGGGCATAGACGCGATCCTCCAGAAAGCGGGTGTTGGCGAAATAGAGCCCCTCGTCGATGCGCAGTATGCAGAGCGCAGGGTCCGTTTCCACCGCGTGACGTTCCGTATTTCGAAAGTGTTCGGTGCCGGGAACCCGGCCGACAATGGCGCTGTGGGGACGGCTGGTACGGTGCAGGTAGAGCAGTAACGACAGCGCCACGCCGATCAGCACCCCGGAGGTGACGCCGGCCAGCAGGGTCGCGAGGAGGGTGGCCAGCAGTGCCAGGCCGTCGTGGCGCGAGTAGCGCCAGGTGCGCCCGATGGCAGCCAGGTCCACCAGGCTCAGCACCGCGACCATGATGGTAGCGGCCAGAACGGTCAGCGGCAGGAAAAAAATCAGCGGTGTCAGGAACAGGGTTGCCAGCGCTATCCCGATCGCGGTAAAGGCACCAGCGGCGGGGGTGGCGGCGCCGGCATCGAAATTGACGACCGAGCGCGAGAAGCCCCCTGTTACCGGGAAGCCGCCGGACAGTGACGAGGCGATATTGCTGGCGCCAAGGCCAATGAGTTCCTGGTCCGGGTCGATGCGCTGGCGGCGCTTGGCCGCCAGTGTCTGGGCCACCGAAACCGATTCGACAAAGCCGATGGTACTGATCAGCAGCGCCGGCAGCCAGAGCTGTTCCAGCAGTGCGAGCGATATCCGGGGCGCGGTCAGGGCGGGCAGGCCAGCAGGCACGGCACCCAGGATACGCAGTCCCTGGGCATCGAGGTTGAACCAGGCCGTGAGGCTGGTGGTGCCGATCACGGCCAGTATGGGGCCAGCCCTGGCGACCAGGTCGGCCAGCCTGGGGGCGCAGCCGAGGCTGATCAGGCTGGACTTCAGGTAGCGGCGTATCAGCAGCAGAAAGATCATGCAACTGCCGCCGAGCGCCAGGCTAAGTGCATGAATGTTGTGGCGGCTCTGCCACAGTTCCTGTGCCAGTTGCAAAAGGGTGTCGCCTGAAGCCTCAACGCCCAGCAGGTGCTTGAGCTGGCTGGCGGCGATGATCAGTCCGGATGCGGATACAAAGCCGGACATGACCGGGTGGCTTAGAAAGTTGGCGACGAATCCCAGCCGCAGCAGCCCCATGCCCAGCAGCATCAGGCCGCTGATCAGTGCCAGTGCTATGGCCGCGTTGATGTAGCCCATGCTGCCCTGCACGGCGATCTGCCCCACGACGGCAGCGGTCATCAGCGAGACGACGGCCACCGGCCCTACGGCCAGGGTCCGGCTGGACCCAAAGAGCCCGTAGGCGATCAGTGGCAGTATGCTGGCATAGAGTCCCGCCTCGGCTGGCAAGCCTGCCAGCAGCGCGTAGGCCAGGGATTGCGGTATCAGCATGACGGTAACGATGACCGCGGCCAGCAGGTCGGCCGCTAGGTCTGCGCGGCGATAACCGGGCAGCCACTGCAGGAAGGGGAGGTAACGCTGCATGCCAATCCACGTGCTTTGCTGACAGGGAGGGCCAGTCTAGCGCATATTCAATTAAGCAATAAGGTTATTCTCTGATTGAATAATTAGGTGCCCGGTGACCTGCTGCTCAGCTGCAGCAGGTGCGGCCTCGATACGGGCTGTGGCTTGCTGCGCAGGCAGCGGCTCAGTTATCCGGGAACAGGCTGTCGCCCAGGGTGTCGATGGCATTGCGGGCTTTTTGCAGGGTGATTTCGTTGCACAGGTCTCGACTTGGTGCCTGGTCTGCACGGATAAAAACGTGCTCGCGGGTTTCTCCGTCCGCTGTCGTCTTGCGAATCAGGCCGCCGACGCCAAACTGGCCACCCAGGGCGCGGGGCTGCAGAAAGATCTGATAGCCCTTGTATTCAATGGGCTCGCCGAGGCTCTGTGCCTGGTTGCCCTGGGTGCCGTCACCTGCACCGAACACCTTTTTCAATAATGTACCCAGGCCCATCGGTTTCTCCTGTTCCAGTTTCGTTGCTGTCTGCACCGCCCGGTGCTGTTCGCCAGGGCGTCTTTGGCCGGCGGTCGTGCTCAGACGGTAGCTTTTGTGCAAGTGCGGGGCAAGGAAATTTGCGCCGTCCTAGCGCTTGAGTTCGTCGTCGCGGTAATGGGAATCGGTCCAGCAGCGTGGCAGGGCTTCACCGGACAGGAAAACAAGGTCGTCCTTGGAAAACTCCTCGGGATCCTGGGCTTCCTCGCCATGATTGTAACGCCCGGAAATCGCCGGGCTGAAGGGGTTGAACAGGCCCTCCAGGGCAAGAACCTCCACCATGTGACCGTTGGATTTTTGTTTAAGAAACATGGCGCACGCCTCCGGTTTTCAGGGGTTAAGTTGCTGGGCCCTGCCCTTGTGATCCCGGCAGGGCACCTTTGCCTTTAATACAGCATAGGTGATCAGTAGATCCGGTGCGCTCTGGGCGAGCAATGCACGAAGGCCGGGGTCCCGGGGCGTCACGGAATCTGACCTTACGGCGATCTGCGAGAAAAGTTTTCACTGAATGTGCGGGTTTTTATGCGGTGGTTTCATGCAGACGTCCTGTTGCGCCGCGTTTTCGAGGCCGTTCCTGGGCGCTATTCTCGCGCCTATCTTGATGAAGTTGAACGCTTTAACCAGGCCGAAATCGCCGGGAGATGGGTGATTCTGACGGGCTACCGGGACTTTTTGGCCCAAAACATAATTGTTAACAATAATGTTATTTGTCTTGCGAACTCAATTGTTCTTCAGTAAAACGGTACCTGTGTCCTAACCAACCCAGGGAGTGACGATGCAGATTCGCGTAATAAATCCAAATACAACAGCGAGCATGACCGAGAAGATCGGCGAGGCTGCGCAGCACATAGCTGCACCCGGTACCCGGGTGGTTGCAACCAACCCGCGCAGTGGTCCTGTGTCCATCGAGAGTCACTTCGACGAGGCCATCAGTGCAGTCGGTGTGCTGGAAGAGGTGCGTGCCGGCGAACTTGAGCAGGCCGATGCTTACATCATCGCCTGCTTCGGTGACCCAGGCCTGCTCGCTGCGCGGGAGCTGACCCGGGCGCCGGTGATCGGTATTGCGGAGGCAGCCTTTCACATGGCCACCCTGATCAGTACCCGCTTTTCGATCGTGACGACCCTGGGTCGCACCGGCATCATCGCCGAGCATCTGCTGCAGTCCTACGGTTTTGCTCACCACTGCCGGCGGGTACGGGCGGCGGAGATTCCGGTGCTGGATCTGGAAGACAGCGGTAATGCCGCACTGGACCGGATTATCGAGGAATGTCTGCGCGCCAAGGCAGAAGACAACATAGGTGCCATCGTGCTCGGCTGCGGTGGCATGGCGGATCTGCGCCAGCAGATCAGCCAGGAAGTCGGGTTGCCGGTAGTTGAAGGCGTCACCGCCGCGATGAAACTGGCGGAATCCCTGGTCAGTCTGGGGCTGGGCACCAGCAAGCATGGCGACCTGGCATTTCCGCGTCCCAAGGTCTTTAGCGGCCAGTTCGAGCACCTGTCGAACAGGGGACGCTGAACCCGGCCTCAGGGCTGGCTATTGAGAGTCGAGCTCGGCGATGCCCCCGTGTCGACCGGGCAGCAATATAATAACAATACGGGCTCAAGACCCGTTGTGTGAGGAATCATCATGCAAAATCAGCAAGCGTTAACGGGCACCGCCAAGGTGGATGAGCCCGTCCAGACCAAGGCCGCAGGCGAGGAGTCACTGGCGCCCCAGGAAACCCGCATCATGGGGCGACTGTCCTACCTGCTGGCCTGGTTCGGTGGCTGTGTCTCCATCGGCACCTTTGCAATGGGCTCGAGCATCGTCGGTACGCTCAACCTGTTGCAGGCCTGTATGGCCATTGCGATTGGCTGCTTTGTTATCGGTATCGCGCTGGCGTTCAACGGCGCCGCCGGTTACAAGTACGGCATTCCCTTTATGGTGCAGGCGCGCAGCGCCTTTGGCTTTGCCGGAACCCGTTTTCCGGGCCTGGTGCGCGCGGTGCCCGCCATTGTGTGGTATGGCTTTCAAAGCTGGATAGGGGCCGGTGCCATCAATGCGGTTTCGGCCAGTCTGTTTGGCTTTGATAACCTGGTGTTTTTCTTCGTGGTGTTCCAGCTGTTGCAGATCGCCCTGTCAATGCTCGGCTTCCAGGGCATCAAGTGGCTGGAAAACTTTGGCAGTGTCTTTATCCTGGCGTCACTGATGTACATGTTCTATAGCGTGATCGATCGCTACGGCGATGAAATCACCACCAACCTGGTGAATATCGAGGGCACCTGGGGCATGCCATTCTGGGGCGCTACCATGCTGTTCCTGGGTATTTACAGCACCATGATGCTGAACGTGAGTGACTATTCCCGCGAGCTGAAAAAAGGCAGCGGCCCGGGCCTTTTGACCACGCTCTACGCCATGTCCATCTTGCCCTGCACCCTGTTCATGGGGTTGATTGGCCTGATGGTGTCCGGTGCCACCGGCGTATCCGATCCGATCCAGGTATTCGCCAGTGCGGTGGATAACCAGGCGCTGCTGATTACGACGCTGCTGTTTATCGCCTTTGCCCAGGTCACCACCAACGTACTGAACAACGTGGTACCGCCAACCTATATCCTGATGGACGTGTTCAAGCTGAAATTCCGCACCGCTACCATCCTGGTGGGGCTGGCGGCTTTCGGTACCTTCCCCTGGGAGCTGGTGAAAGAAGAATCATCCGCGGGCCTGCAGGCCTTCGTTCAGACCTATTCCGCCTTTTTGGGGCCGATCTTCGCGGTCATGGTGGTGGACTACTTTATCCTGCGTCGTCGCAGCCTGGATATCTCCAAACTGTATGACGAGAAGGGTCCGTACCGTGGCGTGAACTACGCTGCGATTGTGGCGTCCCTGGTGGGTGCCGTGGTTGCGCTCTGGTTTTCCTCGGTGTCCTGGTATGCCAGCCTGATACCGGCCGGTGTCACCTACTACCTGCTGATGAATAACTGGTCGGCGTGCGCACGTTTTCGTGAGTAACCGGTGCGCACCTGCCGCCTGAACAGGGTTGGCAGGAGGCGCAGTCAGAAACCAGAACGCCGGCTCATGAGCCGGCGTTTCTGCGTTGACGCCAGGGGTGTCAGGCTTTCTTTTTCATCATGGCTTCGCGTACTTTTTGCTGGGCGGTCAGAACCGTCTGGCTATGTTCCCTGGCAGCGGCACGCTGCATCCAGGCGGCCAGCTCCGGCTCGTCCGCCAGAAGGTCCCAGTCGTACATGGGCTTGACGATGGCGATAACCAGGCCCAGGGCGTGCAGCAGGGCTATGTCGGCAAGGCCGAACTCGGTTCCCGCGACCCAGGGTTCAAAACCCGTCAGGCGTTTCAGCGCGGTCAGGCCTTTTTCGATGTCGGGGCGTACCTGCTCATGGGCTTCCTGTGACAGTGGCGCACCGAAGAGTACATGGCCCAGCAGTCGGCGAGCGGGGGCGTCCAGGTAGAGTTCGGCGTACTTGATGATCTCACGCACCTTGGCACGGTCAAAGGCGCCGGCCGGCAGCAGCGCCGGGGTTGGCTGGGTCTCTTCCAGGTATTCCAGAATGGCCATTGATTCGGACACAAAGCCCTCGGGGGTTTCGAGGCACGGGATTTTCCCCATTGGGCTCTTGGCCAGGAAGGCGGCTTCCTGCGACGGCGGCGTGAAGACTTCTTCGAACGCCATGCCTTTTTCCAGCATGGCCTGCTTGACGATGTTGTAGTAGTTGCTGAGTGCAACGCCGTGAAGTTTGAGCATGAGTCACAGGTCCTCTGGGTAGACTGGTCTGAAATCGCTCGCGAGCATTCGACAGACGGCGTCCGGGTCGACAAGTTCCGCAGCCATGCTCACAGAGCCATCAGCATGGCTCAAGTTGCTCGCGCAGGCCAGCGCAAACCCTGTTTTAAATATGCAGTGAGTGGGTGTCGGTATATCGAGACGTCTGGTGTGTTTTGACAGCGCCTTTTAGAATGCGCGCCTTCATGTTTTGTTCAGTGTCGCTGCTGTTAAATGGGCGCTATTGGAATGCAAGGGACAGCGTATTTTTTAAAAGAGTGTTCGCTGTGATACTTAAATGAGCGCTTTTCACGATGACGTGACTTTAAACTGCATGCTCGCCGAGCGATTCTCCGGCTAAAAGCTCCAGCGACAGTTTTAAATTATTGAAGTAATTGCTGTTTCTCGCAGCGATTTAGCCCTGCTTTTTGCGTAACCCGGATACTCTTAAGGAGATACTTATGAAAAAGTCTCTGTTTGCCATTGTGTTTGTATCGCTGCTGCCCGCCATGGCAATGGCCGGCAACAGCCTGACCGTTGACTCCGCTATAGGTGGCGCCCTGGGGGGCGCGGTAGGGGGGGCATTGGGGGCTGAAATAGGCGGGCGTGACGGCGCCATTCTCGGTGCCGGTGTGGGTGCTGCCGTGGGTACTTCCATTAATACCAATGGCCATCGCGGCAGTTACTCCGAGCCGCGCCACGAGCGCCGCGAAGTCTATTACTATGAAGACGACCATCACCACGGCCATAAGCACAAGAAGCACAAGCATCATCACAACGGTGGCCATTTCTGCCCACCGGGACAGCACAAGAAAGGTCACTGCTGATTGACCTGAAAAAGCCGGAAAGGGAAACCTTCCCGGCTTTTTAATTGTGGCTATGGTAAGCCCAAGCCCAAATGGTTGATTACCGGCAGCTGCGGTCTGCCGGTTTCTGGTTTCAGGTGGTCAGGTCTTCCAGTATGGCTTCAAGCTCCGCGACCCGGGCCTTGAGTTCGCAGACCTCCTGTTCGAGCTCCTCAATCCGGCCGCTGTCTTCGGTGCTGCGCAGGGCGCGGGGCTCCGACAGGGGCGGGGGCGCAACCTGGCCGGGCTCGATAGCACCGCTGAACAGATGGGCATAGCGGGACTCCCGCTTGCCTGGCTCGCGGGCAAGCTTGACGATAAAGGGACCATCGTCGCGGGTCATCAGCTTGTACAGCACCTTTTCGACCTTCAGCACATCATCAAAGCTGCACAGCCGGTTGGTGCGGGTGCGCAGCTCTCCCGGAGTCTGCGGCCCGCGCAGGAACATGACGCAGAGGATGCCCAGTTCCTGCTCGCTGAACTGCAGCTCGCCGAATTCGGTATTGCAGAAGCGGTGCTTGAATTTCTGTACCCGGCTGCCGAAGCCGGACTCTTCCTTTATCAGGCGCATCTGGGCCAGTTCATCCAGCGTTTGCTGCACCGTGCCTTCATCCAGGTCCAGCACGGGCTCGCGGTTGCTTTTCTGATTGCAGGCCAGGGTAAGGGCATTGAGAGACAGGGGGTATTGATCCGGTGTGGTGATCTCCTTCTCGATCAGCGCACCGATGACTCGGGTCTGGTAGAGCGACAGGTTCAGGTCCATGGGTACTCCTTTTTCAACCGCAGGCGGACAGTGCTTGAGAGTAAGGTTAAACGGGCGCTTTGACCAGTCTTGCTCACCCGCCATGTGGTGTTGGTTGCGGGCTGCTATGGTTTTGGCAGTGAGACTCATCCCTGAGTTTGCCCGAGCGGGAGCACAGCATGGACAACGCTTTTCTGGCACAGCTGCAGCAGCGGCTGGATACCCTGACCGATGACGGCTTTTTCAAGACTGAGCGGGTGCTCGACAGTGCGCAATCACCGCTGATCCGGCTGGCCGGCGGCGAGCAGGTGCTCAATTTCTGCGCCAACAACTATCTGAGCCTGGCCAATGATGTCCGCCTGATCGAAGCCGCGGCCCAGGGGCTGGAGCGCCACGGTTTTGGCATGGCGTCGGTGCGCTTTATCTGCGGCACCCAGCAGCCGCACAGACAGCTGGAATCGGCGTTGTCGGCCTTTCTGGGTACCGAGGACAGTATCCTGTACTCCAGCTGCTTCGACGCCAATGGCGGCCTGTTCGAAGTTCTGCTCGACGCCGACGATGCGGTTATCTCCGATGCGCTTAACCATGCCTCCATTATTGACGGTGTGCGCCTGTGCAAGGCGCGGCGTTATCGGTATCGCAACAATGACATGGCAGACCTGGAGGCACAGCTGCAGGCCGCCGATGCCGCCGGTGCCCGCTTCAAGCTGATCGCCACCGATGGCGTTTTTTCCATGGATGGCGTGATTGCGAACCTGCGTGGCATCTGCGATCTGGCCGAGCGCTACGGCGCCCAGGTCATGGTGGACGATTCCCACGCGGTGGGTTTTGTCGGTGCCGGTGGCCGCGGCACGGTTGAGCACTGCGGTGTGCAGGGGCGGGTGGATATCATTACCGGCACCCTGGGCAAGGCGCTGGGCGGTGCTTCCGGCGGCTTTACCTCCGGGCGGCGGGAGATCGTGGCGCTACTGCGCCAGCTGTCGCGCCCCTACCTGTTCTCCAACAGCCTGGCGCCCTGCATTGTCAGTGCGTCACTCAGGGTGCTGCAGCTGCTTGAAAGTGCCGAAGGCGGGGCGCTGCGGGTCCGGCTGCAGCGCAATACGGCGCGCTTTCGCGCGGGTCTGCAGGCCGCGGGCTTTACCCTTGCCGGCGCCGGGCACCCGATCGTGCCGGTCATGCTGGGGGATGCCGCCCTGGCTGCGCGCATGGCCGAGGCGCTGCTGCACGAGGGCGTTTACGTGATCGGCTTCAGCTTCCCGGTGGTGCCCAAGGGCAAGGCCCGCATTCGCACCCAGATGAGTGCCGCCCACACGGATACCCAGATCGATGCGGCGATCGGGGCCTTTACCCGGGTGGGTCTCGCATTGGGGGTGCTGTCATGAAGGCGCTGACCAAGCTGCAGGCCGCTCCCGGGCTCAGCCTGATCCGTACCCGCATGCCCAAGGTCGGGCACAACGATGTCATGATCAAGATCCGCAAGACGGCCATCTGTGGCACCGACATGCATATCTGGAACTGGGACGAATGGGCGCAAAAGACGATTCCGGTACCCATGCATGTGGGGCACGAATATGTCGGCGAGATTGTCAGGATCGGCCAGGAAGTGCGCGGCTTCGAGATCGGTGACCGGGTATCGGGGGAGGGGCATATCACCTGCGGTGCCTGTCGCAACTGTCGTGCCGGGCGGCGTCACCTGTGCCGCAATTCCGTGGGGGTCGGCGTGAACCGCGAAGGGGCCTTTGCCGAGTACCTGGTGATACCGGCCTTCAATGCCTTTCGCATTCCGCCGGATGTGTCCGATGACCTGGCGGCCATCTTTGACCCGTTCGGCAATGCCACCCACACGGCGCTGAGCTTTAACCTGGTGGGGGAGGATGTGCTGATCACCGGTGCCGGCCCCATCGGCATCATGGCGGTGGCCATTGCCCGCCATGTGGGTGCCCGTACCGTGGTGATTACCGATGTGAACGACTACCGCCTGGGGCTGGCGACCCAGATGGGCGCCACCCGGGCGGTCAATGTACAGCGCCAGTCGCTGAGCGATGTGATGCAGGACCTGCACATGCTGGAAGGCTTTGATGTGGGGCTGGAAATGTCCGGTGTGCCGGCGGCGTTCACCGACATGCTGGCGTGCATGAACCATGGCGGCAAGGTCGCCTTGCTGGGCATACCGCCCGCAAACACGGCGATCGACTGGAACCAGGTGATATTCAAGGGGCTGGAGATCAGGGGTATCTATGGTCGTGAAATGTTCGAAACCTGGTACAAGATGGTGGCGATGCTGCAAAGCGGCCTGAATCTGGCGCCGGTGATCACCCACCATTTTGGGATCGATGACTTCGAGGCCGGATTCGCCGCCATGCAGTCGGGCCAGAGCGGCAAGGTCATCCTCGACTGGAGTGCCTGAGGGGGCTGGTGGCCGTGCGCGTATCGGTGGCGTTCAGGCGCGGGCTGGGATACTGTGCAGCCCTTGCTGTCGAAGTAACCCTGGAGGCTTGACGAATGCTGATCCTGAAGCGGGCACTGCTGGTGCTGTGGGTATTGCTGCTGGCCGGCTGTGCCGCGGTGCAGTCTGATTTTGAGAAACCGGACGTCTCCGTGACCTCGTTCCGTTCGTTGCCGTCCGAGGGCATGGCGCCACGCTTTCTGATCGGGCTGCATATCATCAACCCCAACCGTGAAGCCATCAGTCTGCAGGGCATCAGTTACCAGGTGTCGCTGGAAGGGCGCAAGCTGCTCAAGGGTGTTGCCAGCGACCTGCCAGTGGTGCCGGCGTACGGTGAGGCGGATTTCAGTGTCACCGCCACGGCGGATCTGCTGAGCGGTTTTCGACTGCTGACCGACCTGTTGCAGACAAGGCGCGAGAGCGTCAATTACGAGCTGAATGCACGGCTGGACCTGGGCGCTTACTTGCCCTATGTCAACGTGGTGGAGAGCGGGGAGCTGAAGCTGGGTGCGCTCTGACGGCTGAGGCGGCAGCGGCTATCGGAGCGTTGATGTTCGGCGGGGTTTGAGGCTGCGCGGAAAAACAGCGCCGGGCGGCTGGAAACCGCCCGGCGGGGCGCGCAAGGGTTACTTGGCGGCTTCGTAAGCGGCAGCGGCCTCAACGATGGCAGCACGTGCGGCATCGGCATCCGCCCAGCCTTCAACCTTGACCCATTTGCCTTTCTCGAGGGTTTTGTAGTTCTCGAAGAAGTGGGAGATCTGGTCCAGCAGCAGCTTGGGCAGGTCGGTCACATCCTTGACGTCGTTGTAGGCCTGGCTCAGCTTTTCGTGGGGCACGGCGATCAGCTTGGCGTCTTCACCGGCTTCGTCGGTCATGTTCAGCACGCCGACCGGACGGCAGCGAATCACGGAACCTGTGACAACCGGGTGCGGCGTCAGGACCAGCACGTCCAGCGCATCGCCGTCGTCAGCCAGGGTGTTGTTGATGTAGCCGTAGTTGGCCGGGTAGAACATGGGCGCGGCCATGAAACGGTCAACGAAGATGGCATCGGCATCCTTGTCGATTTCGTATTTTACCGGCGAGCTCTCGGCCGGAATCTCGATGATCACGTACAAATCGTTCGGCAGGTCTTTGCCGGCAGGCACTTTAGCGAAGCTCATGCGTGTCTTCCTGTTAGCAGTTTTAAGGTCGGGTCTGAAAGCAGTAGGGGATTATAGTCACAGGCGGCCGGTCGGTGATATTCGACTTATGGCCGCCTGGCCCTGTGCTTCGGGGTAAATTACTTGTCGGCGCTGTGGTAGCTCAGCAGGGCTTCCACTTCTTCACGCGATCCCAGGGCGATGGACACACGTTCGTGTATTTCGCCGGGCTGGACGTCCAGGATCGGGGCGCGGCAGGTGCTGGCGATGCCGTCGGCCTGCTCGATCAAAAAGCTCATGGGATTGCCCTCGTACATCAGGCGCAGCTTGCCGGGCTTGGCCGGCTCGCGGGCATCCCAGGGGTAGCTGAAGATGCCGCCCCGGGTCAGTACGCGATGCACTTCGGCCACCATGGAAGCGATCCAGCGCATGTTGTAGTTCTTGCCGCGGGGGCCATCGCTGCCCAGCAGCAGGTCGCCGATGTAGTTCTGCATCGCCGGTTCCCAGTAGCGCTGGTTCGACATGTTGATGGCGAACTCGCGAGTCTGGGGCGGAATCTTGACGTTTTCACGGGTGAGGATGAAGTCACCGGTATGGGCCAGGGTGAAGAAGTTCACACCCTTGCCGGTGGTCATCGCCAGCACGGCGGAGGGGCCGTAGAGTACGTAGCCCGCCGCGACCTGGCGACGGCCGCTCTGCAGGTAGGTCGAGTGCAGTGCCGGGTCGTCACCGGGTGTCAGCTCCAGTACCGAGAAGATGGTGCCGACCGAGACATTGATATCGATGTTGGACGAGCCGTCCAGCGGGTCGAAGGTCACCAGGAAGCGGCCATCCGGGTTGCCGGGAACCGGGTCATCTTCCTCTTCCGAGGCCAGGCCCGCGACCAGAGGGTTGTCCAGCAGCAGCTTCTTCAGCACGTCGTTGGAGATGACATCGAGTTTTTTCTGGGTTTCACCCTGCACGTTGGTGTTGTCGGTGGTGCCCAGTATGCCGGCCAGCGCGCCTTCGCGCAGCTGCAGTGCAATTTCCTTGCATGCGACCATCAGCGTGTCGATCAATTCGACCAGTTGTTCGTCAGTCTTCTGGTGTTTCAGGAACTGGCTCAGGAGCTGCATTGTTCTGCTTAAACCTTTTGGGTTCTGGAGGGGAGTTTCGGCGCAAAATTATACGGGACTCGGTAGCCATTTGCATGGTTTGACGGCAACTTTATGCGGATTTTAACGGGTGCGGCCCTGGCCGTAAAACGGGTATCATGCCCCAAACCGATGTAGAACAGGATTCTGTTGCGTGCATATCCATATACTGGGCATTTGCGGCACCTTCATGGGGTCGCTGGCCATTCTGGCCAAGGAACTGGGTCACCGGGTCACCGGCTCCGATGCCAATGTTTACCCGCCCATGAGCACCCAGCTGCAGCAGCAGGGCATCGAACTGACCCAGGGGTTTGACCCGGCGCAGCTCGAGCCGGCGCCGGACATGGTTATCGTTGGCAATGCCATGTCCCGCGGCAACCCCTGTGTCGAATACGTGCTGGACCGGGGCCTGCGTTACCAGTCGGGGCCGCAGTGGCTGTCGGAAAACCTGCTGCACGAGCGCTGGGTACTGGCGGTGGCGGGCACCCATGGCAAGACCACCACGGCCACCATGCTGGCCTGGGTGCTGGAGCACACCGGCATGGAGCCGGGCTTTCTGATTGGCGGCGTGCCGAAGGATTTCCCGGTATCGGCGCGGCTGGGCAGTTCCCCCTTCTTCGTGATTGAAGCCGATGAGTACGACACGGCCTTTTTCGACAAGCGTTCCAAGTTTGTGCACTACCATCCCCGCACCCTGGTCCTGAACAACCTGGAATACGATCACGCCGATATTTTCCCGGATCTGGCGGCGATCCAGCGCCAGTTTCACCATGTGGTACGCATCGTGCCGGGCAACGGCCAGCTGGTGGTACCCCTGGGACAGCCGGCGCTGGATGCGGTGATCGAGATGGGATGCTGGTCCGAGCTGGTACGCACCGGACTGCAGGACGAGGGTGCTAGCGTCGATGCTGCAGCCTGGCAGGCGCGGTTGTTGAGCGAGGATGGCAGCCGCTTCGAGGTCTGGTTCGAGGGCGAATGCCAGGGCATCGTCGACTGGGCCCATACCGGCCGGCATAACGTCAGCAATGGCCTGGCGGCGCTGGTGGCGGCACGCCATGTGGGGGTGCGGCCGCAGCACGGTATCGAAGCGCTGTGTCGCTTTGGCGGTGTGAAGCGGCGCATGGAACTGGTGGGCGAGGTGGGTGGCGTTTGTGTCTATGACGATTTCGCCCATCACCCCACGGCCATCGAAACCACCCTGGCGGGCCTGCGTGCCCGGGTGGGCGAGGCGCCGATTATCGCGGTCGTGGAGCCGCGTTCCAATACCATGCGCCTTGGCGCCCATCGGGACGCGCTTGCGCCCTCGGTGGCCGCCGCCACCCGGGTCTACTGGTATCAGCCCCGGGGGCTGGACTGGTCGCTGGATACGGTGGTGGCCGAGTCTCCCGTGCCCGCAGTATTGGCGCGTGATACTGAGTCCCTGATTGAAGAGCTGGTCCGTGAAGCCCGCAGTGGCAGCCATATTCTGGTCATGAGCAACGGTGGCTTCGAAGGCATTCATCAGCGCCTGGTGGCGGCGCTGCGGGCAAGGGAGGAGCAGGCATGAGTACGCGGGAGCCGCGCCGTATCACCCTGGCGATTACCGGCGCCTCGGGCGCCCAGTACGGCCTGCGCCTGTTGCAGTGCCTGGTGGCGGCGGATATCCAGGTTATGCTGATGATTTCCAAGGCCGCCCAGGTGGTCATTGCCACTGAGACCGACCTGGCATTGCCGGGCCGGCCGGACGAGCAGCAGGCCTTTCTGAGCAGCCTGTATGGTGCCGCGCCGCAGCAGATCCTGGTGTTTGGTCGCGAGCAGTGGATGGCGCCGGTGGCGTCGGGTTCCGGTGCGCCCGGTTCCATGGTGGTCTGCCCCTGCAGTACCGGCTGTCTCTCTGCAATCGCCACCGGTGCCAGCAACAACCTGATTGAGCGGGCCGCCGACGTCGCCCTCAAGGAGCGGCGCCAGCTGATTCTGGTGCCCCGGGAGGCGCCCTATTCGGAGATCCATCTGGAGCACATGCTCAAGCTCACCCGCATGGGGGTCGTCGTTGTGCCGGCGAGTCCTGGCTTCTATCACCGACCGCAGTCGGTGGAGGACATGGTCGACTTTATCGTCGCGCGCATTCTGAACCAGCTGGGGGTTGAACAGACCCTGTTGCCGCGCTGGGGCCAAGGCTTGTTGTCTTCGGAGGCCTGATCTGGCGTGCCGATAATGAAATGTAACAGTGCCGGGGGTAGAATGCCGGCTGTCTCGTCGTATCAGGGTGCCGGGTCACAGGGTGGAGCTTTCCCATTCTGGCAGTGGCGCCCTGTTTTGGGTTCAAGAAGGTTGTCATGAGCAAGATACTCGCACTGGATACCTCCACCGACGCCTGCTCCGTTGCTCTGTGGCAGGATGGCGCTGTGGTGGAAGATTTTCGCGTGGTGCCGCGCAAGCATATACAGCTGCTGCTGCCGATGGCCGAAGCCCTGCTGAGCGAGGCCGGCCTCAGTGCCGGTGATCTCGATGCGGTGGCCTTTGGTCGTGGCCCCGGTTCCTTTACCGGTATCCGTATCGCCACGGGCATCGCCCAGGGGCTGGCCTTCGCCGCGGATGTGCCGGTGCTGCCAATCTCGACGCTGGCGGCCATGGCGCTGGAGCAGGGGTGTGCACAGGGGCAGGACCGGGTCATCGCAGCGCTGGATGCGCGCATGGATGAAATCTACTGGTGTGCCTACCGGCTGGAGGACGGACTGCCTGTCGCCCTGCTGGCAGAGCAGGTGTGCGCTGCGTCGCAATTGTGTTTGCCGCAAGAGGCGCCCTGGCTGGGTGTCGGCCCGGGCTTCAATTACCTGGCGGACATGACGCCCGCCGTGCAGGCGGCCATTACTGCGCCACTGCTGGAGGTGTATCCCCGCGCCAGTGCCATGTTGCCCATTGCGGCCAGTGACCTGGCGCACGGACGAGGCCTGACACCCGAAGACGGGCTGCCGGTGTATATTCGCGAAGGTGGCTGGAAGAAAAAGGAACAGCAGTGATCACGGATGTCTTTCAGGCCATTATGCTGGCCGTTGTTCAGGGATTGACCGAGTTTTTGCCGATCTCCAGCTCTGCCCATTTGATACTTCCCTCGCAACTGTTTGGTTGGCCAGACCAGGGACTGGCGTTCGATGTCGGTGTACATGTGGGTACGCTGGTGGCGGTCATGTTCTATTTTCGCCATGATCTGGATCGCCTGGCGAGGGCCTGGTGGCAATCCCTGGGAGGCGCGCGTTCGGCGGATTCGGCCCTGTCCTGGTACCTGTTGCTGGCCACACTGCCGGCGCTGCTGGCGGGTTTTTTCCTTAGCGGCATGATTGAGCATCTGGCGCGTTCGATCCTGGTCATCGCCGGCACGACACTGATCTTCGGTGCCCTGCTGGGCTGGGCGGACCGGCGCCGCGGCGAGGTGCGCGCACTGGTGAGCCTGGGGCCGCGGGACGCGCTCTGGATTGGTGTGGCCCAGGCCATGGCGCTGATTCCGGGAACCTCCCGTTCCGGCATCACCATGACGGCGGGCCTGATGCTGGGGTTTGATCGTGATGCGGCCGCACGCTTTTCCTTCCTGCTCTCGATTCCGGTGATTATCGGTGCCGGCGTCTTCAAGGGGCTCGATCTGATGCAGGTCGGTACGGCGGCCAGCTGGGAGCTGGTGGGTCTGGGCGCGGTGCTGGCTGCGCTTAGCGCCTGGGCCTGCATCTGCCTTTTCCTGAGCTGGTTGAATCGGATCGGCATGCTGCCGTTCGTGATTTATCGCCTGTTGCTGGGGGTGGGGTTGCTGGGGGTTTATTTCGCAGGCTGATGCCGGCATTTATTTCCGGCGCCGGATTGGCGATACTGCAAGCTCCCGTCCCGCCAGGTGATACGCATGCAGATAGGAACCAGCTTTCGCCTGCCCGCCCCGCGCAAGGCGCTCAAGCGCCGGGCAGTGCAACGCAGTACCTGCGTTGATGAACCCGTGCGCGAGGGCGAGTGGGAACCCGGGGCGGGGAGCGCAGGGCCGGCTGCCGGGCGGCAGCGCGATGCCCAGGCGGACGCCCGCTTTGCCGCGCTGGACTACCACAGCCAGCGTGCCCTGCTGGCATACGATGCGACCCAGTCACGCGGCGCGGCAGGTCAGCTGGAGCCTGCCTGTATCGATCTATTTATCTGAGCACCACGCCTCTTTTCACCGTTTACTGACAGACCCCTCCATGACCGAATTTGCAAGTCTTGCCGTCGAGTACGTTACTCCTGAACATCTGGCCCGTGCCCGGCAACTGGCCGCGACCCTGGGGCTGGAGCTGCTGTGTGGCGCGGACCTGGGGCGCTGCGACTACGACTCGCTGTTGCGCGTGACCGATGCCGGGCTGCAGTTGCAACCCACCGGGCGCAAGGCGCCGGGACCGGTGTGGGTGGATTTTGTTGGCGGCGCTGTCGGTCACCGTCGGTTGCACGGTGGCGGCACGGGTCAGTTGATCGCCAAGGCGGTGGGCATGCGCCAGGGGGTAAGACCCAGGGTGGCCGATGTCACGGCCGGGCTGGGTCGGGACAGCTTTGTGCTGGCAAGTCTGGGCTGTGACGTGCAGATGATCGAGCGGGTGCCGGTGATCCAGCTGCTGCTGGCCGATGGCCTGGCGCGGGCGCAGCAGGATGCGGAGGTGGCCGACATAGTCGCGCGGATGCAGCTGATCGAGGCCGACAGCATTAGCTGGCTGGCGCAGCAGGCCTCGCAGGACGAGCGACCCCAGGTGGTGTACGTTGACCCGATGTTCCCGCATTCGGACAAGAGCGCGCTGGTGAAAAAGGAAATGCGCCTGTTCCGCGACCTGGTGGGGGATGATGCCGATGCCGCCAGGTTGTTGGAAGCGGCGCTGGCTGCAGCTGCCAATCGGGTCGTGGTGAAGCGGCCGCGTAAGGCGCCGGTGATTCCGGGCCCCGCGCCCAGCGTTCAGCTGGCGGGAAAGTCCAGTCGCTATGATATCTATGCCCTGAAAAAGCTCGCCTGAAGGGCGCCCGGCTGGCCGTCGAAAAAGCCCAGCCGCTGTGGCTCTAGGTGCTGAGAAAACCGGCCTGAAGCGCGACGGTGCTAGCTTTCCAGCTGTTGATCAATAAAGTCCAGCAGGCGCTGGGTCAGCAGGCTCCGGGCCTGGTTCAGTAGTGCTTCCAGCGAGACCCGGGGCGCGACCTGATCGTTACTGAACTGCAGGATATCGCGATCCAGCAGTTGCTCGACAAACCCCGTCAATACGCGCTTGTCGGCATAGTCCGCCGACTCGCAACCGAACTCGCGCTGCAGTTTTGCGGCCAGTCGCAGTGATTTTTCGATCAGTTCCTCTTTCCCCAGGTCCCCGTAGCGCTGCAGTATTCTGCACAGCAGGTAGTAGCGCAGCAGCAGGGGTTCGGCGTTGCGCATCAGGCAGAGTGCGGTATCGCTGTCGCTCGCCATCAGTGTTTTTCCGGCGCGGCTCAGCAGCCCCTGGTTCAGCAGTGTTCGACGCAGGTCTGCGGCCACGGCTGTGAAGCCCTGCTCCGGCCAGGGCAGGAACAGTTCGGCCTGCAGGTAGGGGTAGAGCACCTTGAGCATGCGGGTAATGAGCTGCGGCAGCGGGTTGGCACTGCGACGCACCAGCAACAGGCAGAGCCCCGGCAGTACGAACAGGTGCATCATGTTGTTGCGATAAAAGGTCATTTCCCGCGCCTGGGCCGGCTGCAGGCGAACCTGGTTGTCTTCCAGCGCCAGTTGATGGCGTGCCCGGGCCCGCTGGATCCAGTGCTCGGCGGGGTCGGGGGGCACGCTGACCGGAGGGTTGGGCAGCTGTTGCGCCAGCTGTAGCAGGGCATCGCCCTGGCGGGCAAGGCTGTCAGCATCGAGCCGCAGGTGCGGCTGGCCCAGTATGACGGTGGCGATGACACCGGTTTCGGTCAGGGCGGCGGCCTGGTTGATGCGCTCCAGCAGTTGCCGGCCAAGCGCTGTGGCCTGGGGGCGGGTGGGCAGGTGGGGATTGACCTGGTCTGCCAGGGCGATGGGTTCGCCAATGCTCAATGAGACGCGGCCAAACCGCTGACGCAGTACCTGCCAGGCGCTTTTCAGGCTGTCGAGCGTACCGGGGTGAGCCCGGCTGGCGCCATCCAGCTCGCGCTGGTAGCTGTGGGCTTCAACGACCCGGTCGTAGCCGATCCAGACGGGTACCAGTGCCACCGGGCGCTCGGGGCTGGCGCACCAGGCATCCAGTGTCATGTTCAGCAGACCGGTGCGGGCGGGCAGCAGTCGGCCGGTGCGGCTGCGGCCGCCCTCGATAAAGTATTCCAGGGCGTGGCCGTGACGGGACATAAGGGCCAGGTACTGCTGGTAGAGGGCGCGGTAGAGTCCATCGTTCTGAAAGCTGCGGCGCATGAAGATGGCGCCGCCGCGCTTGAGAATCGAGCCTATGACAGGGATGTCCAGATTGTCGCCAGCGGCGACATGGGGCAGCATCAGGCCATGGCGGTACAGTGCCCAGGACAGCAGCAGGTAGTCCATGTGGCTGCGATGGCAGGGCAGGTAGACCAGTTGATGATCCAGGGCGCGTTCGCGCAGGCGGTCGAGGCCGATGATTTCAACGTCGTCGTACAGTCGGTGCCAGGTCGCGTTGAGCAACGGATGCAGCAGGCGTGCGGTCACCGGGCTGAAGTTGGCGGCGATGCGCTGCAGCTCCCGCGCGGCGTAGCGGCTGGCTTCCTGCTGCGTCTCGCGCTTGTCCCGGGCCCGGGTGGCGATGGCCTGCTGGACGTTGGGGTGACGGAGGATCGTCGACATCAGCGTGCGGCGATGGGACAGGTCGGGGCCGACGACGGCGCGGCGCCGGGTACGAAAGTGCTGCAGCAGTACCAGGCTGGCCTTGCGAGCCAGCGCGGGGGCGTCCGGGGTGTTTCGGGCCAGCTCCTGCAGCTGCAGCGGCGGGTCAATCTGGATCAGGGTCTGGCGGCCATTGACCAGCAGCTGCATCAGGCGCCCGATGCGCCCGCCCTGGTCCCAGGCTTCGGCGTAGAGCAGGTTCAGCCAGGAGGTTTCGCGAATGGGCAAGCGACCATGGAAGATGGATACCGGGATCAGGTCGATGCTGTACTGCGGGTCCTGCAGGCTGTTTTCGCACAATGTATCGAGCTGCTGCTGCAGCGCAGGCTGGTCGCCGCTGCGGGCAAACAGAATCTGCTCGGGGTGCAGCACCGCGCCGGCCCGGCGGGCCTGGTCGAGCAGCAGCTGCACATGGCTCCAGCGGTGGCTTTCGAGGACGTAGCGCACGCCTGGGCCGCCGTGCAGGTGCTCGGTGCCCAGTGCGGTGGCGCGCACGCATCCGCGCAGCAGTGCCCGGCCAATCAGCTTGAATAGCCCCATATCAGTAGTGTGGCGGTGGCGGCTCGTCGGCCATGTCCTCGGCCGAGGCGGGCGCCAGCTGCTTGATCTGGCCGTTGAGGGTTTTGACGATGCTGGTCAGGCGCTGAATCTCCAGGTCCTGGCGGGCGACGATCGCGTTCAGTGCGTCGAGGGTGTCTTCCTGAAAGGCGATGCGGGACTCCAGATCGTCCAGTCGCTGTGTGTCACTCATGTGCAGTCTGTCCATTGGGTGGTGGAGGTTGAAGCCTAAACAGGCACAATTCTACAGAGAATAGCGCATTAAAGGCCTTAAGCTGTTGAAAAAATACGCAAAATTCGCTATATGTTGCGATCGTCCCTCGTTCCCAAGGTGCGAGTGGGCTTTTTTTGATGGAAATTTGTTAATACAAGAGATGACTAAATGAGTGGTAATCAACTGATACGCGGTCTTGTTGTCAGTGCTTTAGCTGCAGTTTTGATTCCAGTTTTGTTGGCTGCTGTTGCCAAGGTAGAAGTAGCGCTGAGTGTTCCGGTACTGGCGGTAGTGTTTGCGGTTGTTCTGGCGGCTTCCATTGCGTCAGGCTGGGGTGCCAAGCCCCAGGTCCGCGCTACTGAAATGGACATGGATGAAGAGGAGTATGATGACGAAAATGATGCCCGGGAAACCGGCCAGGTAAAGTGGTTTAACGTATCCAAGGGTTTTGGTTTTATCACCCGTGAAAATGGCGACGATGTATTTGTGCATTTTCGCAATATTCGCGGCCGTGGGCACCGTTCGCTGACCGAAGGTCAGCAGGTTCGATTCAACGTCCGTGAAAGCGACAAGGGCTTGCAGGCGGAAGACGTTTCAGTTTCCCGTACCTGAGTTCATTGGGGGAGTCTCAGCGCTCCCCCGTTAACTTTTCCAGCTGCTCAATAATGCCGTCGGCCTGACGGTAACCTGTACTGAGCCAGTGCAGTTCCTCGCCTTTTTGCAGCAGTAGCGTCGGAAACCCCTGTATCCCCAGACTACCCTTGATTGCCAGGTGCTGTTGCAGCATGCCCTGGGTCATCTCGTCGCCCAGGTACTGGCTGAACAGCGCGTCATCCAGGCCGATCTGCTGTGCCAGCTCGGTGAGTACCGCGCGGTCGGACGGGTTCTTCGCCTGCAGGTAATAACCCCGTTGAATGGCGTCGATCATGCCTTCCTGGGCATCCGGGCGAATGCGGGTCGCGGCGATGACCGCACGACAGGCATCGTAGGTTGAGCGTCTTGGGCTGTTCTGGGTCCAGAAATCATGGTTGAAGGCGGTGCCTGTGCGGGCCTCTATCTGCTGCCAGGTGGCCTGTATCTGCTGGGCGAGCTCCTTGTCCATGGGCTCGGTACTGTCCGGTGCCAGTCCGCCCATGATGACGCTGATCGGCAGGTTGGCAAAGCGCGCACGTACGGCTTGCAGTTCAGGGGCAAAGGCCCAGCACCAGCTGCACATGGGGTCCATGATGTAGATCAGGGCATTCATCAGAAAAGGGTCTCCTGTTGTCGCACGATTTCGGGCCAGGGACTGAATCCCGTGGCATCGGGGCAGCGGCTGGTTAGTTCGCGGGCAAAGTGCTGTGCCAGCAGGGGCGCTTCACGGTTGTCCGGTGTATGGAAAAACAGGTAGGGCTGGCGGCCCTCTTGCAGCCAGCCGGCGACCTTGCTCACCCAGGGCGTCAGCCAGGGATCAGCGGAGCGGTAATCCAGCGGGCTGATAAAGCGTACCATCGGTGCCTGCCCGGTGGCGATGACATGCAGCGGTACCCGCGGCTTCTTTTGCCAGGCATCCCGCGTCGCGGCATCATCCCCTGGCAGGGCAAAGAGCGCGCGGGTGTCGAACAGGGTGCGGTTGATGCCTTGCTCCATCAGCAGGCGGTTTAGCCTGCGTTCGGCATCGCCCTTGGCGAAGAATTCGGGGTGCCGGACTTCCAGGGTATAGCTGAATGCAGTGGGCAGCTGGGCGAAAAACTGCGCCAGCGTATCCAGTCCCCCGGGGCCAAAATGTGCCGGCAGCTGAATAAACAGCTGGCCGATCTTCTCCTGCAGCGGGTTGATGCCGTTGATGAAGCTCTGCAGCTCCTGCTGGCAATGGCGCAACTGCAGGCGGTGGCTGATCTGCTGCGGCAGCTTAAGGCAAAATCGGAAATGTTCGGGTGTTTCCTGGCGCCAGCGCTGAACCGTCTCGGCGTTGGGCATTGCATAGAAGGTTGAATTGCCTTCGACCGACGAAAAGTGGGAGGCGTAGCGCTGCAGTGTCGACTGAGCTGCCCGGCCACTCAGGGCGCTGCAGGCCCAGTCGGGGTGGTTCCACTGTGGCAGTCCGATGTAGTAGCGTTTGGGCACCTGAAAAATCCGTCGTTCCACCTGGGCCTGAGAGGCCCAAGTATACCGTTGTTATGTGGGTTGAGGATGGGCTTGGCGGGTTTTTGTGCTCTGATAAAAAGTATTTGCTATCAGGGGGTTGCGCAATGCGGAAAGGGTGCGTAGTATTCGCACCACGTTGATGCGGGGTGGAGCAGTCTGGTAGCTCGTCGGGCTCATAACCCGAAGGTCATAGGTTCAAATCCTGTCCCCGCTACCATATTAAAAGTCAGATAACTAATTGTTTTCTGTCTTGAAAAAGGCCTGAAGATCGAAAGATCTCAGGCCTTTTTCGTTATATGTAGTTTGTGAAAGAGCAAAAGCCGTCGGGCTCGCTCTTTATAAGTGCAGCGAAGGTCACAGGTTCACATCCTGTCCTCGCTACCATATTAAAAAGTCAGATAACTAATTGTTTTCTGTCTTGAAAAAGGAGTTATGGTGATTTCTGGTGTACGGGGAGATAGGAGGGATGGCGTATCCTGTTGATTGATCACGACCAAGATCTCAATCAACAGAGGTGATACGCCATGACCGATTTTACCCTGAGGGCTCTTTCACAACCAGAGGCACAGGCAGTAGATCCGCTGACCGAGCTGTTGCGTGCAGGGGCACGTGAACTGATCGCACACGCCGTCGAAGCCGAGCTTCAGGGGCTTCTGAATCAGCACGCCGAATCCCGGCTCCCAGATGGCCGCCAGGCCGTGGTTCGCAATGGCTATTTGCCTGAACGTACCGTCCAGACTGGTATCGGTGATGTCGAGATCAAGGTGCCCAAGGTGCGGGACCGAAGCGGTTCCGGGATTCGATTCAACAGCGCGCTACTGCCGCCGTACCTGAAGCGGGCCCGGAGTGTCGAGGAGTTGTTGCCCTGGCTGTACTTGAAGGGCATCTCCACTGGAGATTTTCAGGACTCACTGGCCGCGCTGCTGGGCGATCAGGCCAAGGGGCTATCGGCCAATACGATATCCCGACTCAAGAGCCAATGGCTCGAAGAGCACCAGCAATGGCGGCAACGGGACCTGGCGAACTCGCGCTATGTGTACTGGTGGGCCGACGGCGTGCACAGCAACGTCCGGATGGATGATCGCCTCTGCCTGCTGGTGATCATTGGCGTCACCGAGCACGGCCGCAAGGAATTGGTTGCGGTTGAAGACGGCTACCGGGAGTCGACGGCAAGCTGGGAGGAGTTACTGCTGGGTCTGCGCGAGCGTGGCCTGGAAACCGCGCCGAAGCTGGCGATTGGCGATGGCGCGCTGGGGTTCTGGAAAGCGATGACCAAAACGTATCCTGCCAGCCGGCACCAGCGCTGCTGGGTACACAAGACGGCGAATGTACTGAACAAGCTGCCCAAATCCATGCAACCCAAAGTGAAAGAAGCGCTGCACGATATCTGGATGGCCGAGACGCGTGACGCGGCCACGGTGGCATTTGATCGGACGCTGACCCGGTTCAGTAGCAAGTATCCCAAAGCCATGGATTGCCTGGCCAAGGACCGGGAAGAGCTGCTGGCGTTCTACGACTTCCCGGCAGAACACTGGGTGCATATCCGGACCACCAACCCGATCGAATCGACTTTCGCCACGGTAAGGTTGCGCACCAAACGGACGCGTAACTGCGGCTCCAGGGACACGACGCTGGCGATGGTCTACAAGCTGTTGGAGTCGGCACAGAAAAACTGGAAACGGATCAAGGGATTTAATCTGCTGACCCTCGTGGTCAACAACGTGAAGTTCAAGGATGGTGAGCAAGTACAAGATCAATCAGACAGGAACGCCGCCTGACGTCATACACCAGATTTGACAATAACTCTTGAAAAAGGCTTGAGGATCGAAAGATCTCAGGCCTTTTTCGTTATTTTGGGCTTGTGAGAGAGCAAAAGCCGTCGGGCTCGCTCTTTATAAGTGCAGCGAAGGTCATAGGTTCAAATCCTGTCCCCACTACCATATTTAGGAGAAAAGCCTGTTGCTGAAAAGTAGCAGGCTTTTTTCGTTTGCGAGAGAAGGAAAGACGGCGTCGGGCTCGCTCTTTATAACTGCAGCGAAGGTCACAGGTTCAAATCCTGTCCCGCTACCATATTTAGAGAAAGGCCCGAAGTGCTATGCATCGGGCCTTTTTCGTTTTTGAGCCCTGAGCAAGTAACAGCGTCGGGCTCGCTCTTTATAACTGCAGCGAAGGTCATAGGTTCAAATCCTGTCCCCCGCTACCAGACTCAAGGATGGGTAGTCGTCAGTTATCGGTTCTACGGTAAGGGCTTGAAGTTGAATGCTTCAGGTCTGTTCGTTTTGGGCGCTTATGCCGGTTGGCTGAGCGGGCGTACGCTGCGCTGGTGCAGCTGGGCGTGGCATTCGGCGAGGATGGCCAGGGCGATGCTTTCGGGCAGTTCTGCGCCGATGTCCAGGCCTGCGGGGCCGGCGACTGGGGTGGTTAGCTGGGTTTCGCTCAAGCCTGCGGCGTGCAGTACCTGGGCGCGGCGATGGTGCGGTCCGAGCAGGGCGCAGTAGCGCAGCGGGACGCTGTTGAGTGTCTCCAGTACTGCGGCATCGAGACCGATATTGTGGGTCATCAGCACGGCGGCATCGACCCGTTCTGCGCGGGCGTATTCGTCGAGACCGTCAGCGGGGGTCTGGATAATGCGATCCACGCTGGGAAAGTGCTCGCGGCGGGCATTGGCCGGGCGCGGGTCCCACAGGCTGGTGCGCCACCCCAGCTGGTGAGCCATGCTGGCAAGGGGGCGGGCATCGAGGCCGCCGCCGGCGATCAGTAGGTGTGGGGCCGGGCGAATCCGGGTCACCAGCCACTGCTGCTCGCCTTCAGTGATCAGCCTTGATATCGGTGCTGTTGGCCCAGTGTCAGGTGTCGCAGCCATAAAGCGGCTTTCCACCTGGCCGTTGTTGTCCGGAATCCGCTGATACAGCAGGCCGTCGCGGCCTGTGCCCAGTGCCTGGTGCACTGCATCGAGCTGCAGGTACTGCTGCTGCGCCAGAACGGGCTGTAGCAGAATATGCACGGTACCGCCGCAGCCGATGCCAAGCTGGTACGACAGGTCGTCCTCGTCGCTGCCGTCGTAACACAGGGTCACGGCCTTGTGGCTGTGCATGACCTGGCGGGCATGGCGGTGAATATCGGACTCCAGGCAGCCGCCGCTGAGCAGGCCGAATTGTTGCCCCAGGCTGTTGAACAGCATGGTGGCGCCGGGCTTGCGGTAACAGGGGCCTTCGGTCCGGTAAACGGTTCCCAGCACCCAGTCGGCACTGTCCCGCTCTGGGTACCACTGCTGCAACAGGTGTGAAAGGTCATTCGCCATCGTAAACGCTCGGTATCCGCAAACAGAAAAATAGGGAAGCAAGGGCGCCGGGAGGCGCCCTTGCTTGGGGTTTAGCTGTTGAGTTTCAGTGGCAGGCGCGAAAAGCGCTGGCCTGTAACGGCGCTGAGCGCATTGGCGACCGCCGGTGCAATTGGCGGTGTACCGGGTTCGCCCACGCCGGTGGGCGGCTCGGCCGAGGGCATGATATGCACCTCGATGGCCGGCATCTGGTTGATGCGCAGCACCTGGTAGTCGTGGAAGTTGGATTGCACGACCTTGCCATCGTTCAGGGTGATTTCGCTCAGCAGGGCCGCAGACAGGCCAAATCCGATGCCGCCTTCCATCTGGGCGCGAATAATGTCGGGGTTGATGGCCAGGCCACAGTCCACCACACAGACAACGCGCTCAACCTTGAAGCTGCCATTGTCCTGTACCGACACCTCGGCCACCTGGGCCACGAAGCTGTTAAAGGACTCATGCACGGCAACACCCCGGCCCCAGTCTGCGGGCAGCTCAGCCCCCCAGTTGGCTTTTTCGGCTGCCATTTTCAGTACGGCATGATGGCGGGGATGCTGGCTGAGCAGCTTGAGGCGAAAGTCCACCGGATCCTGCTTTGCAGCCCGTGCCAGCTCATCGACGATGACTTCGGTCGAGAAGGCGGTATGGCTGTGACCCACCGAACGCCACCATTGCACCGGCACCGGATTATCCACACTGTGCAGTTCTACCTGCAGGTTCGCAATCTGGTAGGGCAGAGTGGACGCACCCTCAACAGATGTCGAGTCGATGCCGTCCTTGATGGCAAAACCTTCGAAGGCCGTGCCCTGCATGATGGACTGGCCGACGATACGTTGCTCCCAGGCGATGGGGGTGCCGCTGGCGTCCAGGCCTGCGCGGACCCGGTGCACGTACATCGGCCGGTAGTGGCCTGCACGGGTGTCATCTTCGCGGGTCCAGACCAGCTTCACGGGGATGCCGCGTTTAGCCTTGGCGATCAGGGCCGCTTCGAGCACGTAGTCGCCATGGGGGTTGGCGCGGCGGCCAAAACTGCCGCCGGCAAACAGCATGTTGATTTTCACCTGCTCGGGTTTGAGGTTCAGGGCGGCAGCAACAACGTTCTGGTCGATGCTCTGAAACTGCTCGCCATTCCAGATTTCACAGCCGGCACCATTGACCAGTACCACTGCGTTCATGGGTTCCATGGGCGCATGGGCCAGGTAGGGCATATCAAACACGGCTTCTATCACCGTGGCGGCATTGGCCAGCGCCGCGCTGGCGTCGCCATCGGCGCGGGCAATGGCTCCTGGCTGTTCGGCCAGAGCGCGGTACTCGCGTCGCATCTCATCGCTGCTGGCTCTGAAGGCTGCGCTGTCGTCCCAGTCAATGCTGAGCAGGTCACGGCCTTTCTTGGCGCTCCAGAAGTCCGTTGCCAGCACGGCAATGCCGCTGGGAATTTGCACAACGTCCACCACGCCAGGCGATGCCAGGGTCTTGGTGGCGTCGTACTGTTTGACCTTGCCCCCAAAGCGTGGAGAGTGGGCGACGAGCGCTGTCAGCATGCCATCCAGTTGTACATCCTGGGTGAACAGCGCGCTGCCATCGGTTTTGCCCTGGTCGAGGCGAGGCAGTGACTGGCCAATGTAGCTGAAGTCCGCCGGGTCTTTCAGTTGCAGGGACTGTGTATCCGGAACCGCCTGCTGGGCGGCAAGCGCTGCCAGTTCACCAAAGCCTGCGCTGTTGCCGGAGGCGGCATGGCTGAGAATACCCTGTTTCACCTGTATTTCGGTGGTGGGAACCTTCCAGCGCTGTGCGGCGGCGCCGATCAACATGGCCCGTGCGGTGGCACCGGCGGTGCGCATCTGCATAAAGGAGTTGGCCATGGCCGTGCTGCCGCCGGTGCCCTGGGCGCCAAATAGCAGGTTGTTGTAGCGCGAGGCATCGGCCGGCGCGCCCTCGGCGACGATTTGTGACCAGTCGGCATCGAGTTCTTCGGCCACCAGGGTCGCCAGGCCGGTAAAGGTACCCTGGCCCATCTCAAGGTGTTTCATCAGGATAGTAACGCGGCCATCGGTGCCGATGCGTACAAAGGCATTAGGCTCGAAGTCGCCCGCAGCCACTGTTGCAGCGGAGTCTGCGGCCAGCGCCAGGGGCAGGTTCATGGCCAGGGTAAGCCCGGCCCCTGCCGTGGTGACGAGTTTCAGGAAGTCTCGGCGGCTTGTGCCCTGGGCACGGGGTTTGTTTTGGGTAATTCTACGCATCTGGATTCCCCTTATGCCAGCTGTTCGGCGGCTTGCTTGATGGCGCTGCGGATGCGGACATAGGTGGCGCAGCGGCAGATATTACCCGCCATGGCAGCGTCTATGTCGGCATCGCTGGGCTGGCGGTTTTTTTCCAGCAGGGCGGTGGCGGACATGATCTGGCCTGACTGACAGTAGCCGCACTGGGGGACTTCAAGTTCTGTCCAGGCTGTCTGAATCGCCTTGGCGACAACCGACTCGATGCCTTCGATGGTGGTAACAGCCTTGCCCTGCACGGCCGATACCGGGGTGACGCAGGAGCGGGTCGGCTGGCCGTCGACATGCACGGTGCAGGCGCCGCACATGGCCATGCCGCAGCCGAACTTCGTGCCGGTGAGGTGTGCATGGTCGCGAAGGGCCCAAAGCAGGGGCGTGTCGGGTGTGGTGTCCAGCGTGTGGCTGGCGCCGTTGACCTGGATTGTAACGGGCATGGCATTCTCCTGTGCGGGCGAAGTGGGTAATTTAGGCGCCAGGGCAGGTCGAGCGATAGCGAGATCATCCGAACTACTTGCCTAAAACTCCAGAACTTGTTTTGTTACGTGGCGTCGCGGTGTCGGTGAAGGGCATACTTCGAACCGTTTTTATTAAGTGCGCAGGAGGTTTCGATGAATGCGGGATCAGGGTTGTCAAAGGCCATAGCTGCGCGTTGCAGCGACAATGGCCCGCAGGCTACGGACATGGAGGGGCTTGTACTGTATCGCCAGGATTGTGACCGGTCGCGCTTTCCGGCAGTGTACGAGCCATCGATCTGCGTGATTGCCCAGGGTTACAAGCGTATTTATTACGGTGAGCAGGGCTGTACCTATAATCCGGACAACTACCTGATCAGCTCCCTTACATTGCCCGTGGATGTGGAGTTGCTTGGGGCCTGCGCCGATGTGCCCTACCTGGGGTTGAGCCTGGCGGTGGATCGGGACATCGTTGGTATGCTGATGCAGGAGATGGAGGCGCTTGGGTCGCTGCCTGTCGCCGGGGATGTGAAGCAGGTTATCAGTACCACTACCTTGACCTCGCGTCTGCAGCAGTGTTTTGTGCAGTTGCTGGAGGCTCAGGATGACCCGGTGGACCGGGCCGTGCTGGCGCCGGTACTGCAACGCCAGATTTATTACGAGGTGCTCAAGGGACCTTACGGTTATCTGCTGCGCAACTGTGTCACCAGCCATGCAGGCGCTAACCGGATCGCCCCCGTAGTGCATTACATTGAAGCCAATTTCCATGAGCCGCTGGACATCGAAGGGATCTCCCGCTTTGCCGGCATGAGCGCATCCTCATTGCACGAGCATTTCAAGCAGGCGACATCCATGTCGCCGATGCAGTTCGTCAAGAGCCTGCGCCTGCACCGGGCCCGCACACTGCTGCTCGGTGGCAGCCCGGCCAGTGATACTTCCTACCAGGTCGGCTACAGCAGTCCGTCGCAGTTCAGCCGCGAGTTCAAGCGCTTTTTTGGCGAACTGCCGCGAGATGTCCGGACTGCAGCCACGCTTTGACGCCTTGTGCTTAGCGGTACTGACGCAGGATATCCCGGGCGATGACAATGCGTTGCACTTCGCTGGTGCCCTCGTAGATGGTTGTAATGCGGGCATCCCGGGTCAGGCGTTCCAGCGGGTATTCGCACATGTAGCCGTAGCCGCCGAGCAGCTGCAGCGCGCTGTAGCAGGCCTGGTTGGCCTTCTCGCTGGCAAACAGCTTGGCCATGGAGGCCTCCCGCGCGAAGCTCTGCCCTTTTTCCTTGCGGTCAGCCGCGTTCATCAGCAGCAGGCGCGCAGCCTCGAGCTCGGTGGCGCGATCGGCGATGATCCACTGCAACCCCTGAAAGTCGCTGATGGCCTGGCCGAACTGCTTGCGCTCGGTGGCATAGCGCGTGGCGTAGTCCATGGCGGCTAGGCCGATCCCCAGCGCCAGGGAACCGACCCCGATACGGCCGCCTGCAAGCTCGGACACGGCGATGCGAAAGCCGTCATTGAGTTTGCCCAGCACGGCATCCTCGGGAATGTCCACGTTATCAAAATGCACTTCGTTGGTGGCTGAGCCGCGTTGCCCCATCTTGTGTTCTGCGGGCCCGATGCTGATACCAGGGGTACTGGCCTCCACCAGAAAGCAGCTGATGCTCTTGCCCTTGTCAGCACTCGAATCCGTGACGGCCCAGACCACAAAGACGCCGGCGAACTCCGCGCTGGTAATCCACTGCTTGGTGCCGTTGAGGCGCCAGCCGGTGGCTGTTTTCTCTGCCCGGGTGCGCATGGCGGCGGGGTCCGAGCCTGCGCCGGCTTCGGTCAGACAGAAGCTGCCGCTGAGGTACTCACCGCTGCAAAGCCTGGGCAGGTAGGTTGCCTTCTGCGTATCGCTGCCCACGGCCTGGATGACCTCGGCCACCATGTTGGTGACCGACATGGTGACGGCGGTGGAGGCGCAGGCTTTGGCAATTTCGGTGATGGCCAGGCTAAAGGCCACCACGCCGGCTTCGGTGCCACCGTACTCGCTGTCAATATTCAGGCCCATGAAGCCGAGTTCGGCGAGCTTGGCGCAATGCTGCTTGAGCAGATCGTGGTTGGCGCTGCTGTCCAGCTCGGCGGCCACCGGGGCCAGTTCTGTTTCGGCAAAGCGGCGTGCGGTATCCTGAATCAGGCGTTGTTCTTCGGTCAGTGACAGATCCATGGCGGGCTCCGCGGTTTGTAATATAGGGGAATGTACCTATTTATACGTGAGGTTTACCTTAACGTAAAGCTGGCAATCGCCTCGCGTGTTGCGGGCTTGACAGCTTCGGGGATCGGCAGCATGGTGAGCTATCTGGCTGAAATGGACGGATTCAATGGCAAAACGTGAAGAGGGGCCAAACCGGGTACCCCGACTCAGCAGTGCGTCGGAGCTGGATATCCCCTGGTCCACGCTGGAAACCCTGATCGGCGGACGCTCCGTTGTGGATCTGCAGCAGTTGCCGGTGGCTGACGACAAATCCGTCGGCCGATTTTTGCAGGCCTACGGCTTCGACCCCACGGATGCCAGCGACTGTCGCGTTATGGAGCAGATTCATGCCCGTGCCATTCGCTACCTGGATGAGGTGGTACTGCCCTGGCAGTGGCTCGGTGCCGTGCCGGAACCCTGGCGCAGCATGCCGATCGAGGACCTGCTGGCGGTTGCGGCCCGGCCCCCCAGCGGTGAATGGCCCAACTGGCCCTGCGTGTTGCTCAAGGTGCTGCACTGCACCACGCATGCCATGTTCAGTCAGGATACCGAAGCGCACCAGGCCGCGTTGAAAAGCGTCGAGGCGCGTTTTCTGCCGTTTCTGTTTGAGCAGTCGGGGCAGCAGTGGATCGGTGACGAGCACTGCAAGATTCCGCTGGTGGACTTTCATATCAAGGATGAAAAGCCCTTTGAGCGCATCATGACCAAGCTGTTGCACAAGCCCGGCAACCTGGCGCTGGAGGTGTTCGATCGCCTGGGGGTGCGGCTGGTCACCCACGACATATTCTCGGCGGTACTGCTGATCAAGTTCCTGCGCAGCCGCAATATCATCATGTTTGCCAACCAGCTGCCCGAGCGCAGCCGCAACTCCCTGGCCGAACTCGATGAAATTCACCGGCTCTACGGTGTCAGTGCGCCGCCCTTTATCGTCGAGCAGCCCGCCGGTGCCATGCTGCCATCCCCCGAGCTGTCCGGCGACAACCCTTTCAGTGACCGCGCCTTTCGCATGTTCAAGTTTGTCGAGCGCCTGATCGTGCGGCTGCCTGATGGCCGGCGCAGCATTTATCCCTACGAAATCCAGTTGCTGGACTGCCACGCCTGGGAAGCCACCTTCAGTGGCGATGCTACGCACTCAGCTTACGAGGCCAGGCAGCTCAAGCGTGTGCGCCAGCGTCTGTTTGGGCATCCGGTACAAGGCGCCTGATAAGTGTGGTGTAGCGGTGGCGATGCTGCAGTGCCCATGCAGCCTGCGAGGCCATGCAGCTCAAGCGTGTGCGCCAGCGTCTGTTCGGGCATCCTGTTCAGGGAGCTTGAGTTGGAGGGTGTCAGGCAATAGCCATGCCGCAGTGACCATGCAGCCTGCGAGGCCAGGCAGCTCAAGTGTGTGCGCCAGCGTCTGTTTGGTCATCCTGTTCAGGGAGCTTGAGTCGCACAGGGGGCTGGTATAAGGTCGCCAGTCGATGCCGCTGACCGCGATTCCTGCGGATTCTTGCCGGTGCGTTTTCTTATTGGGTAACAGGGGTGAGACGTGAAGCTGGATGCGCTTATTCTGGCCGGGGGCGAAGGTCGGCGAATGGGAGGTTGCGACAAGGGATTGCTGCATCTTGCCGGGCGTCCCATGATCGAGCATCTGGCGGCTCGCCTGCGTGACTGCACGGACCATGTCTGGGTGAGCTGTCGCGCCGAGCAGGCGGATGACTACACCGGCGCGGGTACGGGCGTGTTGCCGGATGAGGGTGACAGCCTTGGACCTCTGAGCGGTATCAGCCGGGCCCTGCACGGACTGCGGTGCAGCCATCTGCTGATCACACCCTGCGACACGCCGCTGGTCTCGATCCAGGCTTTCCGGCAAATGATCGAGCACAGCCTGGCGGCGCCGGACAAGATTGTGGTGGTGCACGATGGAGACTATCTGCAGACCCTGCATCTGATCGTGCCGGTGGCAAAGGCGGCGTCGCTAGATCTGTTCCGTGCCACGGGGCGCCGGGCAGTGCGCGGCTGGCTGGAGCAGGAGGGCTACGTCGAGTGCCACTGTGACAGCCCGCAAGAGTTTATGAACATCAATACGCGGGACGCCCTGGCAGCGGCGCAGCTGTTGCTGGAGGGGGCCGATACCGGAGGCTGAGGCTACCCCCGGTAACCCCAGCGGCGCCTGTTACCATTCGGCGATGCTGCCGTCCTCGTGGGTCCAGACGGGGTTGCGCCAGCGGTGACCTACCCGGGCTCGCTCCTCGACATAGGCTTCATCGATTTCCACACCGAGTCCCGGGCCATCCGGGATGGCGATGAAGCCGTTCTCTATTTTCAGCGCTGACTTGTCGACTAGGTAGTCGAGCACATCGTTGCCCTTGTTGTAATGGATGCCCATGCTCTGCTCCTGAATGAAGGCATTGTGACAGACCGCATCCAGTTGCAGCGAGGCGGCCAGTGTCAGGGGGCCGAGGGGGCAGTGGGGTGCCAGGGCAACATCCTGGGCGCTGGCAAGGGTCGCGATCTTCAGGCCTTCGCTGATGCCGCCGCAATGGCTCAGGTCCGGCTGGATGATGTCGATCATGCCCTCGGCCAGCAGGTCCCTGAACTGGTAGCGCGTATGCAGCCGTTCTCCCGTGGCCAGTGGGTAGCCGAGATTGCCGGCAATGTGCTTGAGTGCCGGCAAATGCTCAGGCAGCACCGGCTCCTCGACGAACATTGGATGGTACTGCTCCAGTTCGCGCAGCAGTGCCTTGGCCATGGGGCGGTGTACCCGGCCGTGAAAATCGATGGCAATGCCCACGTCCCGGCCCACTTCGGCTCTAGCCTCGGCCACCCGGGCCACGGCCTGGTCAATTTTGCTGTGGCTGTCGACGATCGCCATTTCGGCGCTGCCATTCATTTTGAAAGCCGTGAAACCCTGGTCCACCAGGGCACGGGCGCCGGCGGCAACATCCTGCGGGCGATCACCACCGGTCCAGGCATAGACGCGCATCTTGTCACGACAGGCGCCCCCGAGCAGCTGGTGCACGGGCACCCCCAGGTCGCGCCCCTTTAAGTCCCACAGGGCCTGGTCGATGCCGGCGATAGCGCTCATCAGTACCGGGCCACCGCGATAGAAACCGCCACGGTAGAGCATGTTCCACAGGTGTTCGATGCGGTGCGGGTCCTGGCCGACGAGGTAGTCGGCCAGTTCATGCACGGCGGCTTCGACCGTGGCCGCCCGGCCCTCGACCACCGGCTCCCCCCAGCCGTAGACGCCGGCATCGGTTTCAATTTTCAAGAACAGCCAGCGCGGCGGTACCTGCCAGGTTTTAAGTGCGGTGATTTTCATGCTGGGCCTCAGTTAAGCAGCCAGAGAGCGGTTTGTGGCCAGGCCAGCAACAGTGCAAGCACGCACAGCTGCAGGGCGATAAAGGGCAGCACGGCGACGAAGATATCCTTCAGGCTGACCTCCGGCGGTGCCACGCCCTTGAGGTAGAAGGCGGCGGGCCCGAAGGGCGGCGACAGGAAGGAAACCTGCATGTTCACGGCGAACAGGATACCGAACCAGACCGGGTCAAAACCCAGCTGTACCACGATGGGCACGAAGATGGGCAGGGCCAGCATGGCGATGCCGATCCAGTCGAGGAAGAGCCCCAGTACCAGCAGGATACCCATCATCACCAGGATGATGACAATCGGCGCCACGTCCAGCCCCTGGATCATGCCCGATACGAAGCGGTTGCCTCCCATCAGGTTGTAGACCCCCACCAGGGCGGCGGCACCGATGCCGATCCAGATGATCATGCCACAGGTAATCATTGTCTGCCCCAGGCTGATGTGCATCACCTTGAGGGAAAACTCGCCGCGCAGAATGATGGCCAGCAGCACGCCGAATACCCCCATGGCCGCCGCTTCCGTCACCGAGGCGATACCGCCGTAGATGGTGCCCAGCACCATGCCTGCGATCAGCGCCGGCACGATAATCGCCTTCAGGGCGTCCGCCTTGCTGTCAAACCCGGTGGTATTGTCTTCCTTGCGCAGCGGCGGACCCATGGCGGGATTGCGCATGCAGCGTACCAGCACATAGGCGATATAGGAGGCCATCAGGATGACCGCAGGGGTAATGGCGGCGGTGAACAGGTCGGCAATCGATACGCTGGCGATCATGCCGTAGATGATCAGCACGATGGAGGGCGGCATCATGGTGCCCAGGGCGCCACCGGCGCAAACGACGCCAATGGACAGGTGCTTGTCATAGCCCAGGCGCAGCATCTGCGGCAGCGCAAGAATGCCCAGCAGCACAATTTCGCCGCCGATAATGCCGGACAGTGCCGCCAGGAAGAAGGCGACAACGATGGTCTGCACCGCCACGCCGCCGGGCAGCCGGCCGGCAAACAGGCGCATGGCGTTGAACAGGTCCTTGGCGATACCGGAGCGGTCCAGCAGGGACGCCATCAGTACGAACATGGGCACGGCTACCAGGGAATACTCGGTGACAAAGCTGTAGACCCGGCTGGTGACCAGCGGCAGGGCGTTGCTGCCAAACCAGCCAAAGGTGAAGGCCATGGCGATCAGGCCGGTAATGAAGGCCAGTGGCAGGCCAGTGACCAGCAAGGCGAAAATCAGCCCGACCATCAGGAAGGTGGCGTTGGCGATATCCATTAACGGGACTCCTCGGGACCGGAGGTGCGCTGGCACGACTGGATCAGGTGCAGCAGTGCCTGCAGCGTCATCAGGCCCAGGGCAAACAGGATAATCCCCTTGGTGAGGGCGGGCATCGGCGGGTTCCAGGAGGTACCGGAGCGTTCCAGCTGCCATTCGCCCAGCGGGTTGTGGGACGCACGCCAGAACATGTTGAAGGCCGCGTAGGTCATGGCGACACAAAAGCCCAAAGTGACCAGGTCATTGAAACGGTCGAACCAGATGCGGAATTTCGGTTTCACGCTGTCGTATAGCACGCGCACACGGATGTGGCGGTTCTTTGCCAGCGTCGCCGGGCCGCCCAGGGCAAAGCTCATGGCCACTAAAAAGACCACGCTTTCGTGCACCCAGGAGGTGGGCGAGTCGAAGGCGTAACGCATGATCACTTCGAATACGCTGATGGCCATGGCGAGAAACACCAGCCAGGCAGCCGCGGCGCCGAAGCGGGTGATGACCCGGTCCAGGCCATTGCGCTCGCCGCCGACCATGGCGTCGTGGGCCGGGCTGTCCTCAGCGGGAGTTGGGGTGTTGGAAAGGGTAGACATTGAGCCTCCGCACGGGCTGCTGCGCAGCCCGTCATTCGGATTGAGAACGAAGCGGGTCTCCCTGAGACCCGCGGGATTACATCAGGTTGCGGTCAGACAGGAAGGCGACCACGGAGTCGTAGATCTTCTGGTTCAGCTCGCTTTTGCCGGCCCAGACTTTCCACTCTTCCTTGGCGATGTTGCGGAACTTGGCGCGCTCTTCCGGCGCCATGTCGATCACGCTGATGGAGGCGTCTTCGCGGGCCTTCTTCACGGCCACCAGGTCACGGGCTTTCAGCGTTGCGACCATTTCGTAGGCCATGGAATCAACCGAGGTTTCCAGGATGGCTTGCAGGTCCGCCGGCAGGCCGTCCCAGATATCCTTGTTCAGTGATACCGACACCATGGGCAGGGAATGGAATCCCGGGTAGTTGGGGTACTTGGCAAAGCTGTGCAGGCCCTGGTCATGGTTGGTGGAGAAGACGGTGTAGTCGGCCGCATCGATAACGCCTTTTTCCAGCGCGGTGTACACCTCGGAGCCCGGCAGGTTTACCGGCGTCGCGCCGGCCTTTTCGAAGATGTTGTACACCATGCCCTCGGGTGCCCGCAGTTTCAGGCCCTTCATATCGGCCACGGTGTGGATGGGTTTCTTGGACACAAAGGCCTCAAGGCCGGTGGCGGCAGCGCCGATCAGGTGTACGCCGTAGGGCTCGACCAGCTCGTTATAGATCTCTTCACCGCCGTTGTATTTCATGTATTCGAGAAACTCCAGCGGGTCGCCCCAGGCGCCCACCAGGTTGCCCAGCATGCCAAAGGCGGGGTCTCGGCCCGAGAAATAGCTGGGGTCTGTCAGGTGGCCCTGCAGAATGCCGGAGCTGACCGCATCCAGCGTCTGGTTGGCCTGCACCACGGCGTTGACCGGCAGGATCTCGATCTCGATGCGTCCGCTGGACATGGCCTTGACGTTGTCGGCCCACTTTTTCTTGATTTCAAACTGTGGCTCACCGGTGTTTTCCGATGTCTGGAAAGTCCAGTTGAATTCGGCGGCCTGGGCGCTGCCCATCAGCAGGCCGGCGCTGATAATGGCGCTGGACAGCAGGCGCTTGGAAGACGTCAGAAGGGGCGTTGTTATTTTCATGCTTCACCTATCAGTGGTTTTCAGGTTGAAAGTCCGTCCATCGACTCACAGAAGCGTAGTCCATGGCGGGCTGGGGTATTACTCGGGTAGTCTGGAGAGAATTTCCTGCACGATCTGCGGCACGCTCTGCAAGACCGACACGCGAATGCAGGCTTCGTCGACGCTGGGTTCCTGCAGTGTCTCGAACTGGCTGGCCACCAGGGTGGCGACCATGAAATGGTTCTGGCGCAGCGACATGCGCCGCTCAATCTCGCCGCGCTCGGCCTGCAGGTAGACGAACGTCAGGGGGCCGCTGGCGGCCAGGGTCTGGCGGTAGCTTTTTTTCAGTGCCGAGCAGGACAGCACGGCACGGTGGCCATCGGTAAGGCAGCTGCCCAGCTCGTCGCGCAGACGTTCAAGCCAGGGTTGGCGGTCGGCGTCGGTCAGCGGGATGCCGGCGGACATGCGCTGGACATTTTCCACCGGGTGAAAGCTGTCGCCTTCGATGAAGCGGGCGCCGAGCTCTTCGGCCAGCTGTGTGCCGATGGTGCTCTTGCCGCAGCCGCATACGCCCATGATCACTAGATTCATATTATTGTATTCATGTTGTAAAAAAGAGTTTAGCGCTAACATCGTCAGGAATAAAAAAACCGCACCAAAGCGGAATCAGACGATTTGAAGTAAGACTATACGAGAGAATGCAATGGGTCAAATTAAATTTTAGCGCTAACATTTGATCGTGTTGGCGCTGCGGAAATGCTGCTAGAATGGCGCCTTCTTGGGCACGGGAGCGGGAACAATGACAACCAGGCAAGGCCAGACCGGCGGTCGCAGCAAGGGCCGCGTGACCCTGAGTGATGTGGCGCGCATGTCGGGTGTCAGCGCGATGACGGTATCACGGGCGCTGAACGAGCCGCAGCGTGTCTCGGAACAGGTGCGCGAGCGCGTGCAGCAGGCCATTGATGCGCTGGGCTATATTCCCAATCGTGCCGCCCGCTCCCTAGCCGGTACCCGTAGTCATACCATTGCCGTGGTGATTCCTTCGGTCTCCAATGCCGTGTTCAACAATGTGATCCGCGGCATCTACGATGTCTGTGCCCCTGCGGGTTACGAGATGCTGATGGGCAATACCTATTACTCGGTACAGCAGGAATCCAGCCTGATCTCCAAGTTTCTGACGCATCATCCCGATGGCATGATCGTCACCGGGCTGGACATGGCTGACAGTACCCGCCGCCAGCTCGAAGCGGCCGCTATTCCGCTGGTTCAGATCATGGAGGTGGGCACCTCGGCGCCGCTGGACATGAATGTTGGCATTTCCCACAGTGACGCCGGCGCCGCCATGGCACGCTACATGCTGGAGCGCGGTTATCGGCGTATCGGGGTGCTCGGGGCGCAGATGGACTACCGTTCCCAGCGTCGCATTCAGGGATTTGTCGATGTGCTGGCCGAGGGCGGGCTTGCTGATGATAGGCGTGTGCTGACCACCTCTGAGCCCTCGACGGTACGCCTGGGTGGCCAGTTGCTGGCGGATCTGCTGTTGCGCAATCCGGACCTGGACGCAGTTTTTTGCTGTAACGATGACCTGGCCTATGGCGCTATCTACGAGTGTCAGCGTCGGCATATCCGGGTGCCGCAGCAGCTGGCGATCGCCGGCTTCAACGATCTTGAGGGGTCGGCCTGTATCAATCCGTCGCTCACCTCGATCCAGACGCCGCTGTACGATATCGGCAAAACCGCCGCCCAGATGCTGATGCGCCGCCTGGCCGGTGAAGTGCTGCAGCAGCCGGTGGTGGATCTGGGCTTTCAGTTGCGGGCGCGCGAGAGCGCCTGACAGCATTCGGCATTGCCGGACAGCATGGAACCCTGTTTCCCGTGCTATAGTGCTGCGCGAATTTTAATACCCGGACAATCAACATGACTATTGAGCAGCACCTTTTGGAGCGAAGCGGCGGCAAGTGCGAGCTGTGCGCCAGCGATCACAATCTGAAAACTATTGATGTCTCGCAGGCGCCAGCCGGTGTCGAGAACCAGGCCGTGCTCTGCGAAACCTGTTACGAACAGATCGATGACCCCCGGGATGTGCACCACTGGCGCTGCCTGAGCGAGAGCATGTGGAGCCAGGTGCCGGCAATCCAGGTGCTGGCCTGGCGTCAGCTCAAGCGTCTGTCAGTGGAGCCCTGGGCGCAGGATCTGCTGGACATGCTGTACCTGGAGCCTGTGCTGGAAGGCTGGGCTCAGGCGGCGATGGCCGATGAAGATGACGACAGCGAGCCGACCCTGGACAGCAATGGCACCCGCCTGCAGGAAGGCGACTCGGTGACGCTGATCAAGGATCTGGATGTGAAAGGCGCGGGCTTTACCGCCAAGCGGGGTACCCCGGTGCGGGATATTCGCCTGACCAGCAACCCCAAGCATATCGAAGGCAAGGTCAACGGTGTGCAGATTGTGCTGGTGGCGGCCTACCTGAAAAAGGCCTGAGGCTTATCGAGCGCCGCTCGTCGAGCAGGGGGCGCTGATTGCCCGGCGCCACTGCTCCAGTTTCTGCTCCAGCCGCAGTCCCGCATTTGCCGGGCTGGTTGAGGGCAGCCGCACGAGGCTGAGCCCGGCCGGCAGCTCAAGGCCTGCACGAATGACATGGCGTTTGAACAGCGTCTCGGCGGCCCCGCCATTGAAACAGACTCCCCGCAGCTGCGGATGCTGCACGAAGAAGGTCGCAAAGTCGTTCGCCTCAACCGACTCCCTGGCAATATTCTGATCCAGGCTTCCCGGGCGCTGGCAGCGGTGTACCACATCCCAGAGCGCGATCTGGTTTTTTTGCAGTTGCTGCAGTCGCAGTCTGTAGGGCAGGTCCGTGGCAAAGCCCAGAAGCTGCGCCATGATGGGCCAGAAAGCGTTGCGGGGGTGGGCGTAGTACTGTTGCTGCACCAGCGAGGCGACGCCCGGTACCGATCCGAGAATCAGTATCCGGGCGTCGGGGTGCGATACGGCGTTAAAGCTTTGAATACTGCTCATTGAGATCGTCGGGCGACGACCCGGGCATTGCCCGGGCCTGGCGCCTTAGTCGCAGAGCGCGTCGAGTTTCTGCTTCAGAATGCCGGTTACGGCGCCGGGGTTGGCCTTGCCGCCACTGGCTTTCATGACCTGTCCCATAAAGAAGCCCAGCATCTTGCCGCGCTTGTCAGGCTCGGCTGCCTTGTACTGTTCCACCTGCTTGCTGCTGCTGGCGATCACCTGGTCGACGATCTGCTCGATCGCGCCGCTGTCGGTCACCTGTTTCAGGCCCTTGGCTTCGATGATTTCATCGGCGCTGCCGCCATCCGCCCACATGATTTCGAACACCTTCTTGGCGATGTTGCCCGACAGGGTGTTGTCCTTGATGCGCGTGAGCAGGCCGCCAAGCTGTTCGGCGCTGACCGGGGACGCCTGGATCTCGGTGTCGTGCTGGTTCAGGTGGCGGGCCAGCTCGCCCATGACCCAGTTGGCGGCCAGTTTGCCATCGCCGCAGCCTTTGGCCACCTGGTCATAGAAGGCCGCCTGCACATTGTTGGATGACAGCACGCTGGCGTCGTAGTCGGACAGGCCGTACTGCTCGACGAAGGCGGCTTTCCACTGTGCCGGCAGGATCGGCAGGGTGGCGCGAACGGCTTCTATATAGTCATTGTCGATCACGATCGGCAGCAGGTCGGGGCAGGGGAAGTAGCGGTAGTCGTTGGCTTCCTCCTTGCTGCGCATGGCGCGGGCCACCTTGGTGTCGCCGTTGTAAAGGCGAGTTTCCTGGCGGATTTCGCCGCCGCCTTCCAGCACATCGATCTGGCGCTCGACTTCGAGCTCGATGGCTTCTTCCATAAAGCGGAAGGAGTTGAGGTTCTTGGTCTCGGTGCGGGTGCCCAGCGTTTCGGTGCCTTTGGGGCGTACCGACACGTTGACGTCAAAGCGCAGCGAACCTTCGGCCATGTTGCCGTCGCAGATGCCCAGCGAGGTCACCAGCGAATGCAGCTTGCGGGCAAAGGCAACGGCTTCGTCGGCGTTGCGCATGTCGGGTTCGGTGACGATTTCGATCAGCGGCGTGCCGGCGCGGTTAAGGTCGATACCGGTCATGCCGTGAAAGTCTTCGTGCAGCGACTTGCCGGCATCCTCTTCCAGGTGAGCGTGGTGAATGCGTACCCGGTGGGTGCGGCCATCGGCCAGTTCGATATCCACATGGCCGCGGCCGACGACAGGCTCGGCCAGCTGAGTGGTCTGGTAGCCCTTGGGCAGGTCGGGATAGAAGTAGTTCTTGCGCTCGAATACCGAGCGCTTGCCGATCTCGGCATCGATGGCCAGGCCGAACATGACAGCCATGCGCAGGGCGTTCTCATTGAACACCGGCAGCGTACCCGGCAGCGCCAGGTCGACGGCGCTGGCCTGGGTGTTGGGCTCGGCACCGAAGGCGGTGCTGGAGCCGGAAAAAATCTTGGTCTTGGTGGCGAGCTGAACGTGAATTTCCAGCCCGATTACTGTTTCCCATTCCATCGTGCCTTACCCCTTGATGCTCGCCGGTGCCTGAGTGTGCCAGTCGGTCGCCTGCTGGAAGCGGTGCGCGACATTCAACAATTTCGCTTCGGCAAAGTAGTTGCCGATAATCTGCAGCCCGACCGGCAGTCCCTCTACCTGGCCGCAGGGCACGGACATGCCGGGCAGGCCAGCGAGGTTCAGTGCCAGGGTGTAGATGTCTTCCATGTACATCTGCACCGGGTCAGCGGATTTTTCGCCGATGCGAAAGGCCGGCTGCGGCGTGGTCGGGCCCATGATGACATCGACCTCGGACAGCGCCTGGATAAAGTCCTGCTGGATCAGGCGGCGCGCCTGCTGTGCCTTGCGGTAGTAGGCATCGTAGTAGCCGGCGGACAGGGCATAGGTGCCCACCATGATGCGGCGTTTGACCTCATCGCCAAAGCCTTCGCCGCGGCTGCGCTTGTACAGGTCTTCCAGGTCTGCCGGGTTGTCGCAGCGGTAGCCGTAGCGCACGCCGTCAAAGCGGGACAGGTTGGTGGAGGCTTCGGCCGGGGCGATGATGTAGTAGGCCGGTACCGCCAGTGCCGTGTTGGGCAGGCTGACTTCCCGGACAGTGGCGCCGAGTTTTTCGAATTCGCGGATGGCGTTCTGTACCTGCTCGGCGATGGCCGGGTTCAGGTTGTCGGCGAAGTATTCCCTGGGCAGGCCTATACGCAGGCCTTCGAGGCTGTCGTTCAGGCTGGCGCTGTAATCCGGTACGTCCTGTTCAACGCAGGTGGAATCCAGCGGGTCGAAACCGGCCATGACGTTGAGCATCAGGGCGGCGTCTTCGGCGGTGCGGGCCATGGGGCCGGCCTGGTCCAGTGAAGAGGCGAAGGCAATCATGCCGTAGCGTGACACTCGCCCGTAAGTGGGCTTGAGGCCGGTGATACCGCACAGGGCGGCGGGCTGGCGGATGGAGCCGCCGGTGTCGGTGCCGGTGGCGGCCGGCACCAGGCGGGCGGCGATGGCGGCAGCCGAGCCGCCGGAGGAGCCGCCGGGGACGCGGTCGGTATCCCAGGGGTTACGGGCCGCACCGTAGAAGCTCGACTCGTTGGAGGAGCCCATGGCGAACTCGTCCATGTTGGTCTTGCCAAGAGTTACGGCACCCGCTTCATTGAACTTGCGGATCAGGGTGGCGTCATAAGGCGCGATGAAGTTGTCGAGCATGCGCGAGGCGCAGCTGGTGCGAACGCCCTGGGTGCAGAAAATATCCTTGTGGGCCAGCGGCAGGCCGGTGAAAATGCCGGCCTTGCCGGCGGCGCGCAAATTGTCTGCGGCGCGGGCCTGTTCGAGGGCCAGTTCTTCGGTGACGGTAATAAAGCTGTTGTAGGTGGCGTCCTGGGTTCTGATGCGAGCGAGGCAGGATTTGGTCAGCTCAAGGCTGCTGAAGTCGCCTGCGGCCAGTCCGCCGGCCAGTTCGGCCAGTGTCTTGTCAAACATGGGGTGGGTATCCTTCACAAATTCGGAACGTGGCGGTACTTACTCGATAACCCTGGGAACCAGGAACAGGCCGTTCTCCACCGCGGGTGCAACGCTTTGCAGCTGCTCGCGCAGGTTGTCTTCGCTGACAATGTCGGCGCGCAGGCGTTGCACGGCATCCAGAGGGTGGGCCATGGGCTCAACATCGGTGGTGTCGGTCGCCTGCAACTGGTCAACCAGCGCCAGGATATCGGACAGCGTCTGGGTGTAGCCCGGGACTTCTTCTTCACGGATTTGCAGCCGCGCCAGGTGGGCAATTTTTTCCACGTCGGAACGCTCTAGAGCCATGTTGCAATTCTCAATGATTTTTAAGGTTTTCGGCACTCTGCGGTGCTTGGGAAGACGGCTAAGTTAACATATTTGTTCCTTGCTCTAAATCCCTGCCATTGCTAGAGTTACGTGTTTTCAGAATCAGCGCGTCGCGCGGCATCTGTTTAGGTACCCCATCCCCATGTTCAAGAAAATCCGAGGTCTTTTTTCCAGCGATCTGTCCATAGACCTGGGCACGGCGAACACGCTTATTTATGTTCGTGACAAAGATATAGTGCTGAACGAACCTTCTGTGGTTGCCATTCGTCATAACGGCAACCACAAGTCAGTGGCTGCAGTGGGGATGGATGCCAAGCGCATGCTCGGGAAGACACCGGGTAACATCACCGCCATCCGCCCGATGAAAGACGGTGTTATTGCCGACTTCCATGTCACCGAAAAAATGCTGCAGTACTTCATTGCCAAGGTGCATGAAGGCAACTTCCTGACGCCAAGCCCCCGTGTGCTTGTATGCGTACCCTGCAAGTCGACCCAGGTTGAGCGACGTGCCATCAAGGAATCGGCGCTCGGCGCCGGTGCCCGCGAGGTCTACCTGATCGAGGAACCCATGGCCGCCGCGATCGGTGCCGGCCTGCCGGTGGATGAAGCCCGTGGCTCCATGGTGGTGGATATCGGGGGGGGCACTACCGAAATCGCAGTCATTTCACTCAACGGTATCGTCTACGCCGAGTCTGTGCGGGTCGGCGGTGACCGTTTCGATGAAGCCATTGTTACCTATGTGCGTCGCAACTACGGCTCCCTGATCGGTGATGCCACGGCCGAGCGCATCAAGCAGGAAGTGGGTACCGCGTACCCGACCTCTGAAGTGCTCGAAATCGATATTCGCGGCCGCAACCTGGCCGAGGGTATCCCGCGTCGCTTCACGCTGAACAGCAACGAAGTGCTGGAAGCGCTGCAGGAGCCGCTCGCGGCCATCGTACAGGCGGTGAAAAGCGCGCTGGAGCAGTGCCCGCCGGAACTGGCAGCGGACATTGCCGAGTTCGGTATCGTCATCACCGGCGGTGGCGCCCTGCTGCGCAATATCGACCGGCTGATCAGCGAAGAGTCGGGCCTACCGGTGATCGTTGCCGAGGATCCGCTGACCTGTGTCGCCCGTGGTGGTGGCAAGGCGCTGGAAATGCTCGACAATCGTGCCTTTGAGTTACTCTCCTACGAATAGTGGTTTGATGGTCTTTCCAGCCTTTTCAACCCGATCGGGACACAGCGGCGGCCGCTGCGAGGTGTCCCATTAAGCTGATTTTCAGGGGCGGTTCGCCCCGTGCCCTCTTCGTTGTGCTGGTGCTGATGGCGCTCCTGCTGATCATCGCCGACCTCAACTGGTCCCGGATGCGTGATACGCGCGCTTACCTCTCGCTGCTGATAACACCGCTGCAATGGATGGTCGACGTGCCCGGACGGGTTGCGGATGACCTGTCCGGCGTGCTGGTGGATCGCACGACCCTGCTGAAAGAGAACGAGCGCCTCAAGTCAGAGGCGCTGTTGCTGGAACGCAAGGTGCAGCAGGTTTCCGCCCTGACAGCAGAAAACCTGCGCCTGCGCGAACTGCTCGATGGCAAGGCGCGGGTAAAGGACGAGGTCATGCTGGCCGAGCTGATCGGCGTCAATCCCGACCCCTTCCTGCATCAGGTGATCGTCAATCGCGGTGCCGAGGACCAGGCCTATATCGGCCAGGCGGTGCTGGATGCCGGCGGCGTGATCGGTCAGGTGGTCGAAGCCAGTCACTACACCAGCCGCGTCATGATGATTACCGATGCGCGCCATGCCATTCCGGTGGAAATCAACCGTAACGGCCTGCGTGCCATTGCGCTGGGCAAGGGCGTGTACGATGAAATCGAGCTCGAGCATGTGCCCGATACCGCCGATGTACGCGAAGGCGATCTGCTGATCAGCTCCGGTCTTGGTGCGCGTTTCCCCAGGGGCTATCCGGTTGCGGTGGTTACCGGCGTGATTCGCGATCCGGGCCGGCCGTTCTCCCTGGTCACCGCCAAGCCCACGGCGCGCCTGGACAAGAGCCGGCATCTGTTGCTGGTACGCGGCCCCAGGGAGCTGCCGGTCGCGCCGACGCCTGAGGTTGTCGATGAGTGAGGTGCGTCCGGGCGGGTTTCTGATCATTATCGGAACCTTCCTGGTGGGCCTGACGCTGAGCCAGCTGCCGCTGCCGGTGCAGTTTGAATGGGTGCGTCCGGAGTGGGTACCCATGATACTGATCTACTGGGTGCTGGCGCTGCCGCACCGGGTCAGTATCGGCACCGCCTGGATGCTGGGCCTGACCCTGGACCTGCTCAAGGGCAGTGCCCTGGGGCTCAATGCCCTGGCCCTGACCCTGATTGCCTTCCTGACCCTGCTGATTCACCAGCGCCTGCGCATGTTTCCCCTGTGGAAACAGGCGACGATGGTGATGGTGCTTGTGGGCATCAACCAGCTGACCTTTCACTGGATGCAGTCCATTGCCGGCAATACCCGTGACAGCCTGATGTTTATGCTGCCGTCCCTGGTGAGTGCGCTGCTCTGGCCCTGCGTCTTTGTCCTGTTGCGTAGCATTCGGCGTACCTTCCGGGTAACCTGATTGCAGGCCGCCGGGCGGCAAGGGCCCGTCGCCAATCAAAGGAATTCACGCTGACAATGACAACCCTGATACTGGCCTCCGCATCGCCGCGGCGTCGAGAATTGCTGACCCAGATTGGTGTGGCCTTTGAGGTCTGCGCGCCGGGTCTGAGCGAGCAGCATCGGGCGGGGGAGACACCGCAGTGCTACGTGCGGCGCCTGGCGCTGGAAAAAGCCCGCGCCGGGTTTGAACAGGGCGGGGCCTGTTGCCCGGCGCTGGGCTCCGATACCGCGGTGATCTGTGACGACGAGATCCTTGGCAAGCCCCGGGACGAAGCCGATGCGGTGCGCATGCTGATGCTGCTGTCGGGTCGCCGTCACCAGGTCTTGACCGGCGTAGCGCTGGTGGATGCAGAGCGTAGCGAAACGCGGGTTGTGACCACCGAGGTGGAGTTTCGCGTACTGAGCGAGGCGCAGTGCCGGCGCTACTGGGCCAGTGGCGAGCCCCGGGACAAGGCCGGTGCCTACGCCATCCAGGGGCTTGGCGCTGTTTTTGTTACCGCGATCAGTGGCAGCTATTCCTCGGTGGTGGGTTTGCCCCTGGCCGAGACGGCGCAGTTGCTGGCGCAATTTGGCGTACCTCTGTGGTACGGCGCTGACTAGGATACACAGGTTCGTGCAGTCGCTGGCGGCTGTGCGCGACAAGGGTCACTGGGCCCGGCCGTGCAGGAAACGGATCAGGAGATCGGTTTGACGGCCAGCTTAACTGAGAGTCGAAGGAGCAGGCGGTAACCGATGGGCGAAGAAATTCTGATCAACTTTACGCCAATGGAGACCCGCGTCGCGGTGATCGAAAACGGCGTACCCCAGGAAATCTACATCGAGCGTGCCAAGCGCCGCGGTCTTGTGGGCAATATCTATAACGGCAAGGTGGTACGTGTACTGCCGGGCATGCAGGCGGCCTTTGTCGATATCGGCCTGGAGCGTGCGGCCTTTATTCATGTCGAGGAAGTGCTGGGGCAGTCCGCCACGGCGGAGGAACGCAGCAATACCTCCATCGCCCAGGTTCTGCGTGAAGGCCAGGGGTTGCTGGTGCAGGTCACCAAGGACCCGATCGGTACCAAGGGCGCGCGCCTGACTACACACCTGTCCATACCGTCCCGCTACCTGGTGTACATGCCGGGTAACGAACATATCGGCGTGTCGCAGCGGATTGAGGACAGCGAAGAGCGTGACCGGCTGCGCAGCCTGATCGAGTCGCTGGCCGAAGAGGCGGGCGAGGAAAGTCGCGGTGGCTTTATTTTGCGCACCGTGGCCGAAGGCGCCAACGAAACCGAATTGCGGGCCGACCTGCTGTTCCTGTACCGCCTCTGGCGCGCCATTCAGAGCAAGATTGACGGTGCCGGCCTGCCGGAAATCGTCTATGAAGACCTTCCCCTGAACATGCGCGCCCTGCGCGACATGGCCCACGCCGGCGTTGAGCGCATTCGCATCGACTCCCGTGAAACCTACCAGAAAGCACAGGAGTTTGTGCAGGCGCTGGTACCGGAGATTCAGCAGAAGCTGGAGTATTACCCGGGCGAGCGACCGATCTTTGATCTGTTCAACGTGGAAGAAGAAATCAAGCGCGGCCTGGGACGCAAGGTCGAGCTGAAATCCGGCGGATACCTGATATTCGACCAGACCGAAGCCATGACCACGGTGGATATCAATACCGGCGCCTTTGTGGGTCACCGCAACCTGGAAGAAACCATCTTCAAGACCAACCTGGAGGCGGCCACCGCGATCGGGCGTCAGCTGCGCCTGCGCAACCTGGGCGGCATCATTATTATCGATTTTATCGATATGGAGGACTCCGACCATCAGCGCCAGGTGTTGCGTACCCTGGAGCGGGTGCTGGAAAAGGATCACGCCAAGTGCAAGGTCACGGGCGTATCCGAGCTCGGCCTGGTGGAAATGACCCGCAAGCGCACGCGCGAGAGCCTCGAGCAGGTACTCTGCGATGCCTGTTCCCAGTGCCAGGGGCGCGGTACCATCAAGACGCCGGAAACCGTCTGCTACGAAATATTCCGGGAAATACTGCGCCAGCACCGTGCCTATGATACCGACTCCTACCTGGTGCTCGGCGCCCAGACGGTGGTGGACTATTTGCTGGATGACGCATCCGAGCATCTGGCGGAACTGGAAGCCTTTATCGGCAAAACCATTCGTTTTCAGGTCGAAACGCTCTACAGTCCCGAGCAGTTCGACGTCGTGCTGCGCTAAACGGAGCGCGGCGTGAACATCAGACTGGGGCGGGTGCTGGGTGGGCTGGGCTGGTTCAGTGCCGGTCTGCTGTTGCTGCTCGCCCTGCTGGTGACGCTGACGCGCCAGTTTCTGCCTGCGGTCAGCGAATATCGCGAGGAACTGGTCGGGCTGCTCAGCGAGCAGCTTGGCGTACCGCTGGACATGGACGCGATCCAGGGGCAGTGGGATGGTGCTTCGCCGCAGCTGTCCATCCGCGGCCTGCGTGTGTTTGCGGACACCGATGCCGGGCCCGAAGTCCGCGCTTATGTCGATTCCATCAGTATTGAGCTCGACCTGCTGTCCTCCCTGACTCACCTTGTGCCGGTATTTCGCCAGGCGCAGCTAAGTGGTCTGCAGCTGACCTGGCGCGAGCGGGACGGGCGCTGGTTGCACCGCCCTGGCGCAGGCGAGGGCGGCAGCGGCCTCAAGGCGGACGCCTGGAACCGGATGCTGGCGCTGGCGATGATCCAGCCGGCGGTCTCGATTTCCGATGTCGAGTTAACCCTCCTGCCCGAGTCGGGGACGCCGCGAGTCCTCAGGGCGCCGCGGCTGCTGTTGAACAACAGTGCGAGCGAGCATCAGCTGAGTGGTGACCTGGTATTACCGGCGGCCGGCGACAAGGGTGGGGTGCGTTTTGCCATCGAAACCCGCGGTGCCGCCGAGGACCTGCTGCAAGCCCGATACGATTTCTACCTGTCACTGGATGAGCTGGGCCCGGATCTGTTGAACCTGGAGCTGCTGCCGGTCCAGGTCGAGCGGTTGCGCGCCAGTACCGAATTCTGGGGGCGCGTTTCGGCCGGCCGGCTGGACAGTCTGCAGGGCTCTGTTGATGTGGCGGAATTCTCCGCTGCATCGCCCGGCGTGCCCGACATCAGCGATGCCCGTACCGATTTCGCGTTGCTGCGCAGTGGCGAGCGCTACCAGTTGCAGCTCAACCGGCTGGCACTGAGCAGTGCCGGTGCCGTCCTTGCCGTGCCCCAGTTGCTGCTGGAGGCACTGTGGCAGGACGGGCAGCTTAAACCGGCGCAGATCGCCGGTTCCGGCCTTGAGCTGGCTCCGCTGGGGCTCTGGGTACAAAGTCAGCCCTTTGTTCCCGAGGGGCTCAAGGCGGCCTTGCTGCCACTGGCGCCCGCGGGCCTGCTGACCCGCTTTCGCGCCGACTGGCCGCAGAATGATGACTGGAGCGGGTTTGAACTGCAGGCTGATCTGGCGCGGCTGTCGAGCGAAGCCGCCTGGGGGGCGCCCCGTGTCAGTGGCGTCAGCGGGCGCCTGGAGGCGAATCTGCGCGGTGGCCGCCTGCACCTGGACTCCACTGATTTTGAGCTGTTCTTTCCTGACCTCTATGACCGTGGCTGGGCTTACGACCAGGCCGATGGCATCGTGCGCTGGTCGCTGGAGCCGGATGCCGTCGTGATCGGCAGCGAGTTGCTGCATCTCAACAATGCGTCCGTATCCGCGGCGGGGCGCTTCAGCATGCGCTTGCCCTACCAGCACGAAGAGCAGACCGAGCTCACGCTCATGATTGGCATGACCGACAGTGACGCCCTGCAAACCGCCAACTACGTGCCGCCGGACGAGGTGGGACGCAGCCTGTACGACTGGCTGGCCGGTGCGATTCAGGGTGGGCGTCTGCGCCAGGGCGGCTTCCTGCTGCACGGTGGCACGCGGCGGCTGGGAGATGGCGTGGCGCCAACGGTGCAGATGTTCTTCGACGTGGATCAGGCGGACATGGCCTATCAGCCTGGCTGGCCGGCGGTGGAGGCTGCCCGGGCTTTCGTCATGCTGCGTGACCGTGCGCTGCTGGTGGAGGTCGAAGAAGGCCGGTTGATGGCGTCGAACGTCGAGCATGCCAGGGTTTACTTGCCGGGGCCGGATGCACCACTGCAGATCGACGGGCAACTGAGCGGAGATGCCGCCGATATTCACCGTCTGCTGATGGAATCTCCGTTGCGCCCCCTGGTGGGGGACGAGCTGGCGCAGTGGGAACTCAGGGGTCCGGCCCAGACCGCACTGCGCCTGCAGATCCCGCTGGCCGCAACGCCGCTGCCCCGTGTTGGCGTGGCGACACGCCTGGCCAGCGGGACCCTGGCATCCGAATCCCTGCGCCTGGCCTTTTCCGACCTGCACGGCGACCTGCATTACAGCACATCGAAGGGGTTGCGCGCGGAACGGCTGGATGGCCGCATGCAGGGCGAGCCGGTGCGAGCCCAGATCAGCACGCCGGGTACAACTCCCTGGCGCACCCGTGTCAGCCTTGCCGGTGAGTTACCCATGGCGCAGCTGGCCGACTGGAGCGAGCTGGACATTCTGCAAGGTCTCAGCGGCAAGGCGGCCTACAACGCCCGGCTGGATCTGTGCAACGGTGCCCAGGACTGCAACCGGCTGGTCATCACCAGCGATCTGGCCGGTGTCGCCGTGCCCTGGCCGGGTTTTCTGGGCAAGCCGGCCGCCGAACCCCGGTCGCTGTCGGTGGTGGTGGGCCTGAACGAGGGGACGCTGCGCCTGAACTACGATGAACGCCTGCGCGGGGTCTTCGACCTGGTGCCGCCGCTGGCGGGACGCGGGCGCATTACCTTCGGTGGTGCCCGCCCCGACCTGCCACCGGCCGGCGGGCTCTGGGTGGATGGGCGCATCGAGGCGATCAGTACCGATGAGCTGGAGGCGTTCGCGCAGCAGCAGGGCTGGCAGGCGAGTCTTGCCGGTGCCTCAGCCCCCGCGGCGACCGCCACGGGCGACCTGGCGCTGCGGGCACTGGATGTGCAGGTCGGTCAGCTGGATGTACGCGGCATGCTGTTTGCCCAGGCCAGTGTGCACCTGGCGACAGAGCCCTGGCAGCTGTTTGTGCAGACCGCAGAGCTGGATGCGACTTTGGGCTGGCCCGCGCAGCCGGGACTGCCATACCGCTTGCAGGTCAAGACGCTCAACCTGCCCGAGCCTGAGGCGGCGTCGCCCTCGAGCGAGGATAGCGCGGCAACGCCGGAGCCGATTGACCTCAGTGGCATGCCTGCCGTGGATGTCAGTATCAGCAGCCTGAGCCTGGGGGCGCGTAACCTTGGGCAGTGGCAGTTCGCGCTGCGTCCGCAGCCCGGGCGGCTGGCGTTCGAAGCGGTAGAGGGCCATATTGGCGGCCTGGATGTGCGGGGTGAAGGCAGCTGGCGCGAATCGCCGGCGATCAGCACGGAGCTGACGCTCAAGCTGCAGGGCGGGGATATCGGCACCCTGATGGAGGCCTGGGGCGGAGGCCGTGTGCTCACATCCGATAGTACCGATGCTTACCTGCAACTGGGCTGGATGCGCCGTCCCTGGGATATTTCCCTGGCCCAGGCGCAGGGCGAGCTGGCCTTCAGGCTTGAGGACGGGCGCATTATCGAAAGCGGCGGGGCGAGCAATATCCTGCGTATTTTCGGTATTCTGAACCTCAACAGCCTGGCGCGACGCTTCAAGCTGGATTTCTCCGACCTGCTCAGAAGCGGGCTGGCCTATGACAGCCTGTCGGGGCGCTACCGCTTTGAGCGCGGTCAGGCCCGAACCCTGGAACCCCTGCGCCTGCAGGGGCCCTCGGCTGACATGACCATGACCGGCAGGCTGGACCTGCTGGCCGAAACTGTCGAGCAGGACATGGAGGTTACGTTGCCGCTGACCAGCAATATTCCGCTGGCGGCGGTGTTGCTGGGGGCGCCCCAGGTGGCCGGTGCCGTGTTTCTGATCGACAAGCTGATCGGCGACAAGCTGGAAAAGGTGACCACGATTCGCTACCGGGTCTCCGGCGACTGGAATGATCCCGAGGTATCGGTCATGCGTTCGCAGTCCTCCGAGTAGCCCTGTTATGGCAATGGGTGTTGGCGGCAGTGAGGGGTAGAAAATGTCGAAATGCGCGGTGATTCAGATGGTGTCCGGGCCCGGGTTCGAGGCGAATTTCGCCACGGCGCAGCGGCTGGTGCAGGGTGCAGCCGCCGAGGGGGCGCGCTTGGTGGTGCTGCCGGAAAACTTTGCCCTGTTCGACTCGGCCAACCTGCGTACGCTGGCGCAGCAGCAGGGGCGTGGCGAGTTGCAGCAGCGTCTGGGTGCCCTGGCGGCGGATGCCGGTATCTGGCTGGTGGCGGGCTCGGTGCCGCTTGTGCAGCGCGAGAATGGCAGCGAGCTCTCCGGCGGACGGGTGCGTTCCGCCTGCCTGGTATTCGATGACCGCGGTCAGCAGCGAGCGCGCTACGACAAGCGCCACCTGTTCGATGTCGATGTGGCGGATGCCCAGAAAAGCTACCGCGAGTCCGATTACATCGAGCCCGGCGAGCAAGTGGTGCTGGTGGATACGCCCTGTGGGCGCCTTGGATTGAGTATCTGCTATGACCTGCGTTTTGCCGATCACTACCAGCGTCTGCGCGATGCCGGAGCCGAGCTGATCAGTGTGCCGTCGGCCTTTACCGCAGTCACCGGACAGGCGCACTGGGAATTGCTGTTGCGTGCCCGGGCGGTGGAGTTCCAGTGTTACCTGCTGGGAGCCAACCAGGGTGGCCAGCATGGCAATGGCCGCGAAACCTGGGGGCACTCCATGGTGGTTGACCCCTGGGGCCGGGTCGCCGGGTCGCTGGCGCAGGGGGAGGGCTGGTGCTGTGTGGATATCGATCTTGCCGAGTTAAAGCGCATACGCCAGCGCATGCCGGTGAGCGAGCATCGACACCGGGCCGTTATCGGCCGTTGACGGAGCTTGAATAACAAAAAGCCGGGGCTGCAATGGCAGCTCCGGCTTTTTTAGGCGAGCGCTGGGGCTGGCTCAGCCCGGCTCTTCTGCCAGTTCGCGCAGGTACTTGAAGAGCTTGCGGGCGCTGGCCGGCGGTTTCTGCTGCTGCGCCTCCTTTTGCGCATTGCGCACCAGCTGGCGCAGATGCTGGACATCGGCGCCTGGAAAGGCCGCTACATAGTCGGTCAGATCGCTCGGTGTGCCGTTGATCAGGCGGTCGCGCCAGCGCTCCAGACGATGGAAGTGGGCGTCGTGGGCCTGCTTGCCGGCTTCGAAGCTGTCCAGTGTCTGGCTGATGGCATCGCTGTCTGCCAGGCGCATCAGGCGGCCAATGTACTGCAGCTGGCGACGGATAGCCTCGCCCTTTTTAAGGCGGCGGCACTCATCAATGGCCTCGCGCAGGGTCTCGTCCAGCGGCACCTTGGCCAGCTGATCCTTGTTCAGGGCGACCAGTTTTTTACCGAGGTCTTGCAGTGCGTTCATCTCGCGCTTGACCTGGCTCTTGCTGACCCACTCTTCGTCCTGGTCGGCGGGGTCTAGCTGTTCAAAATCTTCTTCGTTAGTCATGGGTCGATTCTTTAGCTGTAAAAGTAGGTCGCCAGTCCGAGGAAGGCGAAGAAGCCTACAACGTCGGTAATGGTGGTGAGCAGCACGCTGCCAGCCAGGGCCGGGTCTATGCCGGCAGCCTTGAGGCCGATGGGCAGCAGGGTGCCGGCCAGGGCGCCGGCGATCAGGTTGATCACGATGGCAGCGGCGATAATGCCACCGATATAGAAATCCTGAAACCAGATAATGGCGACGGCGGCGACGACGGCGGCCCAGAGCAGGCCGTTGAGGGCGCCGGCAACCAACTCGCGGTTGAGCAGCCAGCCGATATTGCTGCGCTCCAGGTGTCCCAGTGCCTGGCCGCGAATCACCAGGGTTAGCGTCTGGCTGCCGGCGATGCCCCCCATGGAGGCGACGATCGGCATCAGTACGGCCAGGGCCACCACCTTCTCGATGGTGTCTTCAAACACCCCGATCACCGCCGAAGCAATAAAGGCGGTGAGCAAGTTCACACCCAGCCAGATGGCACGGTTGCGGGTCGTACGCATCAGCGGTGCAAAGGTGTCGGCATCTTCCCCCAGGCCTGCCATGCCCATCAGGGAGTGGTCGGCATCCTCGCGGATAACATCGACCACGTCATCGATGGTAATACGCCCCAGCAGGTTGCCATGTTCGTCAACCACCGGCGCTGAAATCAGGTCGTGCTGCTCGAACAGTTGGGCGACTTCGCTGTCGGTCATCGTGGCCTCGATGGGCTCGATGTCGGTGGTCATGATTTCGCGCACCATGATGTCGGGGTCAGACACCAGCAGCTTGGTCAGGGGCAGGATGCCGATATAGGCGTCCTTGCGACTGACAACGAACAGACTGTCGGTCATGTCCGGTATTTCCTTGTGGCGGCGAATATAGCGCAGCGCCGTTTCCACCGTGATATCCGGCCGGATGGTCACGGTGTCGGTATTCATCAGGCCGCCGGCCGTGTCCTCGTCATAGGACAGGACCTGTTCGACCCGGGTGCGGTTCTGGATATCCATGGTTTGCAGCAGTTCGCGCATGATGCGCTCGGGTAGCTGCTGCAGCAGGTCGGCCATGTCGTCGATATCCAGGCCCTCGGTAATCTCGAGGACCTCCTGGGTTTCCATGCGGCTCAGAATCTCGGCCTGGACGTCGTAGCCCAGGTGCTGCAGGACGTCGCCTTCCAGTTCCTTGTTGACCAGGCCCCATAGAAGCTGGCGTTCCTTGGGCGGCGACTTGTCCAGCAGGTGAGCGATCTCCACCGGGCGCATGCTGTTGTTCAGCGTATGACGCACCTGACGCAGCTCACCGCTGTCCATGGCGGCGTTCAGGCGTTCGATTGGGGAGAGTGGCTCTTTACTGCTCATGACATCCTTGCGCTGTGCGAGGGCTGGTGAGGAACGGGAAAATCTGCAGGCGTTTGCCCCGCAGCCGCTGCATGCGGCGGCTCAGGTGGCGTTGCCCGGGATGACGACAGTATACCGGAATCAGGTGGCGGGTATCAGCGGGGGATGGGGCCGGGTAGAGGGTAAAGGCGGATTTTTATTCGGCTTTTTATTCGCCTTCGCCAAAATAGTCTTCGATAAGGGCTGTCAGGGCGTCGATGGCGGCCTGCTCGTCCTCGCCTTCGGCACGGATCAGCAGTTCGGTGCCCTTGCTGGCGGCGAGCATCATGACGGACATGATGCTCTTGCCGTCGACTTCGCGGCCATCCTTGTTGATACGGATCTGGCTGGAGAACTTGCCGGTCGTGCTGATCAGCTTGGCAGCAGCGCGCGCGTGGAGTCCCAGCTTGTTTATTATGGTGACGTGTTTTTCAATCATGCCGGGGTCTGTCCTCGATCAATAGAGCTATCCATAACGCCGCTAGTTCAGTTCGCGGTGACGGACATGCACATTATCCACAGACCGCCGGAAATGACCAGCGAGTTGCTCGGCGATAAAGACCGAACGGTGTTGCCCGCCAGTACAGCCGATGCCGATGGTGATATAGCTGCGGTTGTTGCTCTTGAAGCGTGGCAGCCACTTGGCGATGAAGTCACGAATATCACCGGTCATTTCCGCGACTTCCGGAGCCTGTTCGAGAAAGCTGACAACGGGTGCGTCCAGGCCGGTGAAACCGCGTAGTTCCGGAATCCAGAAGGGGTTGGGCAGTACCCGCACATCGAAGGTGAAGTCGACATCCAGCGGCACGCCGTGTTTGAAGCCGAAGGACTCGAACTGCACCGAAATTTGCTGCTCGGTGCGCTGGGAGACGCGCAGCTTGATGCTGTCGCGCAGGTCGTAGAGCTTGAGGCGCGTGGTGTCGATGCGCAGATCCGCCATGTTGGCGATGGGCTCGAGCAGCTGTCGCTCATTCTCGATGGCCTGCTGCAGGCCGGTGTTTTCGCCGGACAGTGGGTGCTTGCGCCTGGTGGCACTGTAGCGCTTGAGCAGGGTCGGGTCCGAGGCGTCGAGATACAGCACCTCGGTATTGACCTGCGCGTAGCGGGTGCGCATGTCTTTCAGCAGTTTTGGAAACTGGCGCAGATTGCTCAGCAGGTTGCGTGCGTCTATGCTGACCGCCAGCTTTTCCGGCGGTGCCGGGTCCTTCAGCATCTGTTCGATCAGGCTGGGCAGAAGCAGGGCGGGAAGGTTGTCGATGCAGTAAAAATCGACGTCTTCCAGTGCCTGCAGTGCGGTGCTTTTGCCTGAGCCGGACAGGCCGCTGATCACAACCAGTTTCATGCCGGTGTCATCAGGGGCTGGATTGCGTGAAGGCGTGATGGGGGTCTGATCATGGAGTGGCGGTGCTCAGTGCTCTGCCAGTCGCAGTGCCGTATCGAACAGCTGCTGGTCAGAGGTGGTGTCGCGCAGTGCTGCCAGTACCTCTGCGCGGTTGAACAGTTCAGCCAGCATGGCCAGTGTCTGCAGGTGGTCTTCGGTGGCTTCGGAGGGCACCAGCAGAACAAACAGCAGATCGACCGGCTGGTTGTCGATGGCGTCGAAATCAATGGGGTCCGCGAGCTTGATCATCATGCCGCAGGCCTGGGTGGCGCTTTCGAGCCGGCAGTGGGGGATGGCGACACCGCTGCCGATCCCGGTGCTGCCGAGGCGCTCGCGGCCGATCAGGCCGCTGAATATTTCTTCAGCGGCCAGCCCTTGTGCCTGCTCGGCGATCAGTTTACTGGCGGTTTCCAGTACACGTTTTTTGCTGCCCCCATCCAGGTTGCAGAATGTAAGGGCGGGGGTCAGCAGTTCATGCAGATACATGGGCGTATTCGTTTACCGTTATTTGTGGTTTTTGGTTTTTTCTTTGTGCTTGATGATCTGGCGGTCAAGCTTGTCGGTCAGGCCATCAATCGCGGCGTACATGTCTTCGTGTTCGTGAGTCGCAAACAACTTGCCTCCTGCAAGATGGACATCGGCTTCTGCCTGCTGGCGCAGTTTTTCTACACTCAGGGTAACCTGGACGTTGGTGATGTTGTCAAAGTGCCGTTCTAGCTTGCCGAATTTACTATGTACATACTCGTGCAGTGCATCGGTGAGTTCTACATGATGTCCTGTGATGTTGATCTGCATAGTTTTCTCCTAGTCAACAGCGGCGAAAAGATCGCCTTGTTTGCATCTCAATTAAACCAGACGCTTGCGCTCATTAGAAGGTGCAATATTCATTGCTTCACGGTATTTCGCCACGGTGCGTCTGGCGACCTTGAATCCCTGGTCATCCAGTAGCTGGGCAATCTTGCTGTCGCTCAGTGGTTTGGTACTGCTTTCGGCCGCGACCAGGCGCTTTATCAGGGCGCGGATGGCGGTGGAGGAGGCGGCACCGCCATCACTGGTACCCACATGGCTGGAGAAAAAATACTTCAGCTCGAAGATGCCCCGCGGCGTGTGCATGTACTTTTGCGTGGTCACCCGGGAAATGGTGGACTCGTGCATCTCGACGGCTTCGGCGATGTCGTGCAGTACCAGCGGCTGCATGGCTTCTTCACCCTGCTCCAGGAAACCTTCCTGGCGGGCGACGATTTCCCTGGATACCTTGAGCAGGGTCTCGTTGCGGCTTTGCAGGCTCTTGATGAACCAGCGTGCTTCCTGCAGGTGGTTCTTCAGGTAGGTGTTGTCAGAGCTGTTGTCGGCGCGCCGGATCAGGTCCGAATACTGGGTGTTGATGCGCAGGCGCGGGGCCGTGTCGGGGTTAAGGGCAACGGTCCAGAAGCCCTTGACCTTGCTGACCACGACATCGGGGATGACGTATTCAGCCGTACTGGCGGTAATGCTGGCGCCAGGCTGCGGATTCAGGCTCTGGATCAGCAGGATGACTTCCTGCAGCTGGTGTTCCTTGAGCCTTGTGCGGCGGATCAGCTGTTTGTAGTCGCGGCTGCCGAGCAGCTGGATAAACTCGCTGACCACGCGAATGGCTTCCTTGCGCCAGGGGGTCGACTCCGGCAGCTGGCGCAGCTGGATGGCCAGGCACTCGCCCAGGTCACGGCCGCCGACGCCGGCGGGGTCGAATTGCTGAATGCGGTGCAGCACAGCCTCGATATCCTCGGACTCGACGTCTTCGAAGTCTTCGGGGTTTTCCCGCTTGAAGTGCTCCAGCAGTTCATCCAGGGAGATGCGCAGGTAGCCGTTGGCGTCGATGCCATCGACGATGCCGGTGGCAATGAAGCGATCCAGGTCACTCATGGGGGTCAGGTTGAGCTGCCACTCCAGGTGGTCCTGCAGGGTTTCCTCCGCCGTGTCGTTGGACTCCATGGTGCCGTCGTCGTCCCGTGCAGGCCCGCTGGGCGTGCTGCTCTGGAAGGTGTCGTCCCAGGAACTGTCGGTGCCGAGCTCTTCGGGGATGTCGTCATTCCAGGTGTCTTCGGCCTGGGGGCTGTCATCGCTGTCGCTGTTTTCAGCGCTGGCGCGGTCGCGTTCGGTCTCGGCAGTCTTTTGCGGGGCTTCGGAGTTCTGGTGCTCGTTGTAATCGCTGTCCGGCGTCTCGTCGTGCTCCTCGTCCGAGGATTCGAGCATGGGGTTGTTTTCGAGCGCTTCCTGGATTTCCTGCTGGAGGTCGAGTGTCGACAGCTGCAGCAGGCGTATGGCCTGCTGCAGCTGGGGGGTCATGGTCAGGTGCTGACCGATTTTTAAGTGGAGCCCTTGCTTCATAGAAAGACTGCGTTATCTGTGGGAGTGGGTCGAGTTGCTGTGCATTATATGCCTATCCGCCGCCTGTGTGTCGTCTATCGGCTTAACGGGTCATTCAATGCCTGCCCGGTGGCAGATGCAGCGCCAAAAGGATCCGCCACAGCGTCGAGTGACGTATTGTCGGTTTGCTAGAGCCTGAACTGCTCGCCCAGGTAGGCGGCCTTGACCTGCTCGTTGGCGATAATGTCCGCCGGTGCCCCCTCGGCCAGGATGCCGCCTTCGCTGACGATGTAGGCGTGTTCGCAGATATCGAGGGTTTCGCGCACATTGTGGTCGGTGATCAGGATACCGATGCCCTTGGTCTGCAGGTGCCGGATGGTGTTCTTGATATCGTTGACCGAAATCGGATCGACCCCGGCGAAGGGCTCGTCGAGCAGAATGAAGGTCGGCTCGGTGGCCAGGCAGCGGGCGATCTCGACGCGGCGGCGCTCGCCGCCGGACAGGGCCATGCCGAGGCTGTCGCGGATATGGACGATATGAAACTCTTCCAGCAACTGTTCAAGGCGTTTCTCGCGGCCGGCGCGGTCCAGATCCTTGCGGGTCTCGAGGATGGCCATCAGGTTGTCGCGCACGCTGAGCTTGCGAAAAATGGACGCTTCCTGGGGCAGGTAGCCAAGCCCCTGGCGGGCGCGACCGTGCATCGGCAGCGAAGTGATGTCTCTGTCGTTGAGCAGTACCTGGCCCTGGTCAGCGTTGACCAGTCCGACGATCATGTAAAAGCAGGTGGTCTTGCCGGCGCCGTTGGGCCCCAGCAGTCCGGTAATCTCTCCGCTTTTGAGGCGCAGCGAGACATCTCGTACCACGGCACGCCCCTTGTAACTCTTGGCCAGCTGGCGCGCTTCCAGTGTGCTGGTCATTGAGCCGCCCCTTTGGGCTGTATGACCATCTGCACGCGGCCCTGGCCGCCTTCACCGCTGAAGGCGTTGACCAGGGATTTCTCCAGGTTGTAGACGATCTTCTGTCCGGTAAAGGTATCTTTCTGCTGCACGACCCGGGCCTGGCCGGTGATGGTGATTTCCTGGCGGTTGACCTGGTAGTCCATGCGTTCGCCATAAGCGTTGGTGACCGGCTTGTCTTTGGCCGCCTGCTGTTCGAACTTGACATCGCCGGTGGCCAGAATGCGGCTGACACCGGACGCGGTGCGGTGCAGGTCAACGTTGCGGGCATTGATTTTCAGTGTGCCCTGGGCGATTTCGACGTTGCCGCTATAGGTGGTGATGCCGGTGTTGTCGTCGATGGTGGCTGTATCGGCGCTGACATGAATCGGCTGGTTGCGATCGCTCGGCAATGCCAGGCTGGTGCCGGAGATGCTCAGGGACAGCAGGGCTGCCAGCCAGAGGCGGGTGTTATTTGGTTTCATAGCGTCCCTCGACATCGGACAGTAACTCGACTTGGCGGGTGTTCAGGTAAGCCTTCATGCCGTTGGCCCGGGTTTCCCCACCCTGGCTGAACAGCGTGACGGCGGTGTCGGTTTCAATAAATTGCTGCGATGGCAGCAGGCTCAGCGTCTGGGTTTCCAGTCGCAGTGGCTTGCCGGCGGACTGGCTCAGCACCTTGACGGCGCCGTTGAGCCTGACCTGTTCATCGCTGTCCTGCATCAGGCCCTGCTGGGCGCTGATCAGTACCTCGCCCCGGTCCTCGTTGCTAAACAGGGTGATGTCTGGCGCCTGGGCTCTGAGTTCGCCGGGCTCGGGGTAATGCTCCAGCTGCGGCGAGCGCAGTTCCTGGTGCAGCAGCCCCCTGGCGTCGAACTGGCGGATGGTGGCATCACGCAGGTAATAGTCGGTATCGGCGCCACCGGGGGCGATTTGCGGCGCCTGCGCCTCGGTGGGCGCGCGGTCGGCACCCCAGTACAGCAGTATCGGCGCCAGCAGGGCGGTGGCGAGAATCAGGCGCGTCCGGCTGCTCAGCATGGTCTAGAGGTACTCGCTGACAAGTGACTCGAGCTGGCCACGGGCGCTGAGTATCTGCTCGCAGAATTCCCGTCCGGCACCGGCGCCTCCGGCCCGCTCTGTGCACCAGTGTGCGTGTTGGCGCATCAGTGGGTGGCCGTTGGGGACGGTGGCGCCAAAGGCAACGGCGCGGATGGCGCCCAGGTCCGGCCAGTCATCGCCGATATAGGCCGTGGTATCGCTGTCATGGGCCGTTTGTGCCCAGATTTCCTTCAGGGCTACCAGCTTGTCTTCGCGGCCCTGCAGCAGGTGGGTAATGCCCAGCGCCTGTGCGCGCATTTCCACCTGGGGCGAACGGCGGCCGGTGATGATCGCGGTCTCGATGCCGGCCTGCTGCAGCAGCTTGATACCAAGGCCATCCAGCGTATTGAAGCTCTTCACCTCGGTGCCGTCGGGCAGGAAGTTCAGGTGGCCGTCAGTCAGCACGCCATCGACGTCAAACACGGCCAGGGTGACCTTGCGCAGCCGTGCAACGAGTTCGGCGGACAGCGGCTCCTGTTGGGTGTATGTGCTCATCAGATCACTCCCGCCTTGAGCATGTCGTGCATGTTCAGGGCGCCAACGGGGCGACGGTGTTCATCCACCACCAGCAGTGCATTGATCTGGCGAGACTGCATCACCTGCAGGGCCTCGGCGGCCAGGATACCCGCGGCAACCGTGGTGCAGTCCGGTGTCATGACATCGCTGATGGGGGTGTGCTTCAGGTCGATGTCCCGGTCCAGGGTGCGACGCAGGTCGCCGTCGGTAAACAGGCCGCACAGGCGCCCATCGCTGTCGGTGACCGCGGTCATGCCAAGACGCTTGCGGGTGACTTCCAGCAGGGCCTGGTTGATCGAGGTGTCACTGCTGACGCTGGGAATGTCGGCGCCGGTGTGCATCAGGTCGCTGACCTTGAGCAGCAGGCGCCGGCCCAGGCTGCCGCCGGGGTGGGAAAAGGCAAAGTCTTCAGCACTGAAACCGCGGGCTTCGAGCAGGGCGATGGCCAGGGCGTCGCCCATGACCAGCTGCGCCGTGGTGCTGGAGGTCGGTGCCAGGCCCAGCGGACAGGCTTCGCGCTCGACGCCGATGTGCAGGCTGGCATCTGAGGCCTGGGCCATGGTGGAGTTGGCGTTGGCAGTGATGCTGATCAGCGGGGCATTCATGCGCTTGATCAGTGGCAAAATGGTCACGACTTCAGACGTTTCGCCCGAATTGGACAGGGCGATAACCACATCCTTGCCGGTAATCATGCCCATGTCACCGTGGCTGGCTTCACCCGGGTGAACGAAAAAGGCCGGGGTGCCGGTGCTGGCAAGGGTCGCGGCGATCTTGTTGCCGATATGACCCGACTTGCCCATGCCGGTGACGATCACGCGGCCTTCGCAGGCCAGCAGCAGGTCGCAGGCACGGGTGAAGTCGCCATTCAGGTGATTCAGAAGGTCGGATACAGCGTCGCGCTCCAGCTCGATGGTGCGGCGTGCGGTGCTGAGATAGTCGAAGGGTTCGCTCATCGAATTCGGCCTTGCGGGTTGTTAAGTGGTCGTGGCTGACGAATAAAGTACGCACAGTTTACAGCAGCGCCGGATTTTAGGCACAACCGTCGGTGAAACAGCCGTTTCAGCCTGCGCGACAGCGTAGCGGCAAGCTGGCAGCACGCACAGGGAGATCTATTAGAACAGAATGGGAAGTCGGTGCAAACTTGGTACCGGAATTCCATGTCCGCCGGTCGTGGCAGCCCAAGTAACATTTCCGGTTTTTGCGCCGCAATGATATATTTCAGCCTTTTCATCTGCCTGGGCAAACTCCACGGCAGGCTCAAGGCCGACCTGCTGCTTCAACTATGGAAAACATCGAAGATTTCACAATCAAAATCAGTAACCTGAGTTTTTCCCGTGGCGAACGCACCATCTTCCGTGATCTGAACATGCAGATACCGCGCGGCAAGATCACTGCCATCATGGGGCCTTCGGGTACCGGTAAAACCACGTTGTTGAAACTGATCGGCGGTCAGCTGATGCCCGACGCCGGGCGGATCGAGCTTGAGGGTGAGAATATTCCTGCCCTGTCGCGGGCGGATCTGTTTGAAGTGCGTTCGCGCATGGGCATGCTGTTCCAGAGCGGGGCGCTCTTCACCGACATGTCGGTGTTCGAGAACGTTGCCTTTCCGCTGCGGGTTCATACCAACCTGCCCAGGGACATGATTCGCGACGTGGTGCTGATGAAGCTTCAGGCCGTGGGACTGCGTGGTGCTCAGGATCTGATGCCGAGCGAGCTGTCCGGCGGCATGGCGCGACGCGTGGCGCTGGCGCGCGCGATCGCGCTCGACCCGCATATCGTTATGTATGACGAGCCTTTTACCGGGCAAGACCCCATTGCCATGGGGGTGCTGGTCAATCTGATACGGCGTCTGAGCCAGGCGCTGGGGCATACCAGTATTATCGTTTCACATGACATTCAGGAAACCCTGGGTATAGCTGATTACATCTACCTGGTATCGGGGGGCTCCGTGATTGCCAGCGGTACGCCCGCCGAGCTTCGGGCCGACGAGTCCGAGCAGGTCAAACAGTTTATGCACGGGCTGCCGGATGGCCCGGTGGCATTCCATTTTCCGGCCGGTGATTACCAGGCTGAACTGATGAAGGGGTTGTAACGGATGCTGGATCGCCTTCAGGCGCTGGGTCATGTCGGGCTGGAAGGGCTGTCTGCCCTGGGTCGCTCCGGGTCGCTGCTGGCGCATGCGCTAATCGCGCGTCCGCAGCCCGCCGTGATGTTGCCGCTGTTGCTTAAACAGATCTATTTCGTCGGTGTGCTGTCGCTGGTTATCATTCTGGTGTCGGGCACCTTTATCGGCATGGTGCTGGGTCTGCAGGGCTACACCATTCTTGTCAGCTATGGCTCCGAGCAGGCCGTGGGGCAGATGGTCGCGCTGAGCCTGGTACGCGAGCTCGGCCCGGTCGTCACGGCACTGTTGTTTGCCGGTCGGGCGGGCTCTGCGCTCACCGCTGAAATTGGCCTGATGAAGGCTACCGAGCAACTGTCCAGCCTGGAAATGATCGGGGTCGACCCCTACAGGCGCATTATCGCGCCACGTTTCTGGGCCGGGTTTATTTGTCTGCCAATCCTGGCAGCCATTTTCTCAACCGTTGGTGTCTGGGGCGGCGCCCTGGTCAGCATTGACTGGCTGGGAATCTATGAGGGTTCTTTCTGGGCCAATATGCAGCAGTCGGTGGACTTCTATGATGATGTCCTCAACGGTTTGATCAAGGCGGTGGTGTTCGGTTTCGTGGTGACCTGGGTGGCGGTATACCAGGGTTATGACTGTGTACCGACCTCCGAAGGGATCAGTCAGGCGACGACGCGTACCGTGGTGTACGCGTCGCTCTGGGTGCTGGGGCTTGATTTTATTCTCACCGCTTTGATGTTTGGAGATTTGTAAGATGCGTACGAGGGTGGTGGAGATCAGTGTTGGCGGGTTCATGCTGACAGGGATCCTGGCATTGATTCTGCTGGCACTGAATGTCAGCGGACTGAAAGTGTCTGATAGCGGGAGCAGCTATCGCGTGCAGGCGCGGTTCGAAAACATCGGCGGTTTGGCGCCCAGGGCCAAGGTCACGCTGTCCGGCGTTCAGATTGGTCAGGTGCGGTCTATTTCCATCGATGATCGCCTGCTGATGGCCGTGGTCGAGATGGATATCAACAGTTCGGTGGACTATCTGAGCCGGGACAGTTCGGCGCAGATACTGACCGCGGGCCTGCTGGGTGAACAGTACATCGGTATTACGCCTGGAGCTGAAGATGAAATGCTCGAGGACGGCGATGCGCTGGAAAATACCCAGTCGGCGCTGGTGCTGGAAAACCTGGTCAGCAAATTTCTGTTCAATAAGGTCAGTGAGTGAGGTTTGTCATGAAACGATTGCTAACGAGCGTGGCGTTGATCTGTTCCTTGCTGCTGCCGACCTTGCCGGCGCAGGCCAGCTGGGAAGCTGCCAGCGGTGTGATTGAGAAGGTCACCCAGGACATGGTGGCGCTGCTGGAAGAGGGCGTGGATATCAATGATGAGGCATCACTCAATGCCGCCATGGGGCGGGTTGAAGAGCGCCTGGATGGCATGATTGACTTCGACTATATCTCGCAGCGTGTGATGGGCAAGTTCTATCGTCGCGCCAATGATGCCGAGCGTGCCCACTTCGCCTCTGTCTTCAAGCACACCATGGTGAAAACCTATACCAAGGCGCTGGCTGGCTTTGAGATCAATCGCGTGGAGGTTGCCGCCCAGGGCCCCGAGAGTCCTGAGCCCGACAAGCAGGTCGTTACACTGGAGGTCTACTCCGGTGCCGGTACCAAGTACAGCCTGGTGAACTACATGCTGGAGCGTGACGGGCAGTGGCAGCTGGTGAACGTGATCCTGGATGGTATCAACCTGCGCCTGACGTTTACCAATCAGTTCGCTGATCTGGCGGAGCGCAACAACGGCAACATCCAGCGGGTTATCGACAGCTGGGAAAGCCAGGTCGACGGTCGGGTGGCCAAGTCCGAGGGAAGCTGATGCAGGCATCTGTTGAAGTGCGCGCCGCCGACGAGGTGGCGCTCAGCGGGGATCTGCGCTTTGCCACCGTTGCCGGGGTGCGTGAGCGCCTCGAGCGTCTTATTGCCACCGGTGAATCCGCTTGTGTGGTGGACTTTTCCGCCGTCAGCAGTGTCGACAGCGCGGCGTTGTCGCTCTGGCTGTGCTGCCAGCGCGAGGCCCGGGAGCGCAATATCCAGTTGCAGGCGCGCCATGTGCCCGAGGATTTGCTGTCCATTGCCCGCCTGGTTGGCCTGGGGCATTTGTTCGGTGATGCTGACGCAGCCTTGCTGTGAGCCGGGTGGGAACCCTGTCCGGCGTCGCGTTTTGGCCGTCGTTCGGCTATTATTCGCCGCCTGTTTTGATTTGAAGAATGAGTGTTGGAGAGCGGTATGCAAGCGCAAGAAGTAAAGCAGATTATTGAATCTCAGCTTGAGGGCTGCAGTGTTTATCCCGCTGGTGAAGGCTGTGATTTTCAGGTCACCGTTGTGGGTGACCTTTTTGCCGGCCTGACGCCGGTGAAAAAACAGCAGCTCGTCTACCAGTGCCTGCAGCAGCATATCGCCAGCGGCGCCATCCATGCGCTGACCATCAAGACCTACACCCCGGAACAGTGGCAGACGCTGCAATCCTAAGCCGTCTTTAACGACAGGATACCTGATGGAAAAGTTCAAGATTGAAGGCGGCGTCACCCTAAACGGTGAGGTCCGCATTTCGGGTGCCAAAAATGCGGCTCTGCCCATACTGGCGTCTGCCCTGCTGGCCGACGGGCCTGTACATATCAGCAATCTGCCGCAGCTGAACGACGTGACCACCATGCTGGAACTGCTGCGTCGCATGGGCGTGGAAGTGGTGGCCGATGAAAACCTGAACGTGCAGATCGATGCCCGCACCATTCGCGAATATCACGCGCCTTACGACCTGGTGAAAACCATGCGCGCCTCTATTCTGGTGCTGGGCCCCATGCTGGCGCACTTTGGCGAGGCCCAGGTGTCCCTGCCGGGCGGTTGCGCCATTGGCAGTCGGCCGGTGGATCAGCATATTCGCGGTCTGCAGGCCATGGGTGCCGAGGTGCTGGTGGAAGAGGGGTATATTCATGCCCGCAGCAACGGCCGCCTGAAGGGCGCCCGGGTGTTCTTCGACATGGTGACGGTGACCGGCACCGAGAATATCCTGATGGCCGCGACGCTGGCCGAGGGCGAAACCATTCTTGAAAACGCCGCCCGTGAACCCGAAGTGGTGGATCTGGCCAACTGCCTGATCGCCATGGGGGCGAAGATCAGCGGGCACGGCACCGACACCATTCGGGTGCAGGGGGTTGAGTCCCTGGCCGGCGGCAGCTACTCGGTACTGCCGGATCGCATCGAGACCGGTACCTTTCTGGTGGCCGCGGCCGCCACCGGTGGCCGCGTGCGCTGCACCGATACGCGCCCGGATACACTGGATGCGGTACTGCAAAAGCTGACTGAAGCCGGTGCCGAAATCACCACCGGCGACGACTGGATCGAGCTGGACATGAAAGGCCGTCGGCCCAAGGCCGTGAGCATTACCACGGCGCCTTATCCTGCGTTTCCGACCGACATGCAGGCCCAGTTCGCGGCCATGAACGTGGTGGCCCAGGGCGTCAGCCAGATTCGCGAAACCGTGTTCGAAAACCGCTTCATGCACATGCAGGAGATGATCCGCATGGGGGCCCACATCACCATCGATGGTCACAACGCGATGATCGAAGGTGTGGAGCGGCTGCAGGGTGCACCGGTGATGGCAACAGACCTGCGGGCCTCGGCCAGCCTGGTGATTGCCGCCCTGACGGCCACGGGCGATACGCTGATCGATCGCATCTATCATATCGACCGTGGCTACGAGCACATCGAAGAAAAGATGCGCTTGCTGGGGGCGCACATCGTGCGTGTCGCGGGTAAGGGGACAGAGTAGGCTTATGACTCAACCGTTGACCATTGCGCTTTCCAAGGGGCGCATACTGAAGGAAACGCTGCCGTTGCTGGAGGCCGCGGGTATCGTGCCGGCCGAGGATATTTTCAGCAGCCGAAAACTGATTTTCGATACCAACCAGGAGCATGTGAAACTGGTGGTGATCCGGGCCACAGACGTTCCGACCTATGTCGAGTACGGCGGTGCCGACATGGGTATTTCCGGCAAGGATGTGCTGCTCGAACATGGCGGCGAAGGGCTTTATGAGCCGCTGGACCTGGAAATTGCCTGCTGCAAGCTGATGACCGCAGGCCTGGTCAAGCCGGCCCCGGTGAAGGGTCGCCTGCGCATCGCCACCAAGTTTGTCAACCTGACGCGGGAGTACTTTGCGCGCCAGGGTCTGCAGGTCGATATCATCAAGCTCTACGGCGCCATGGAGCTGGCGCCCATCATGGGGCTGGCGGATCAGATCGTGGATATCGTCGATACGGGTAACACGCTGCGGGCCAACGGTCTTGAGCCGCTGGAACTGATCGCTCCGATCAGCTCGCGACTGGTGGTCGGGCAGGCATCAATGAAAATGAAATATGACCAAATACAGCCGATTGTCGACAGCATGTCGCAGGCCGTTGTGGCGCGGCGCGGAGCCTAACTCATGTCGGAACTGAATATTCAGCGCCTGGATGCAGGCGCGCCGGATTTCGAAGCATCCCTGCAGCGTTTGCTGGCCTGGGAATCGGTATCCGACAGCGGCGTCAACGCCATTGTCGATGAAATCCTCGCACGGGTGCGCTCGCAGGGCGATGCCGCGGTGGTGGAGTACAGCAACCGCTTTGATCGCCTGAATGTCCGTGCCATGGCGGAACTGGAGCTGAGTCGCGAGCGTCTTCAGCAGGCGCTGGATGGGCTCCCCCAGGCGCAGCGCAATGCGCTGGAAGAGGCGGCGAAGCGTGTGCGCGACTACCACGAGCGCCAGAAGAGTGATTCCTGGAGCTACACCGAAGCCGATGGCACCATGCTGGGCCAGAAAGTCACGCCCATGGACCGGGTGGGCATTTACGTACCCGGTGGCAAGGCCTCCTATCCGTCATCGGTGCTGATGAATGCGCTGCCGGCCAAGGTGGCCGGTGTCGGCGAAATCATCATGGTGGTACCCACGCCCGATGGCGAGCTGAACGAGCTGGTGCTGGCCGCGGCGGCCCTGGCCGGCGTTGACCGGGTATTCTGCATCGGTGGCGCCCAGGCGGTTGCGGCGCTGGCCTACGGTACCGCGACGGTACCCCGGGTCGACAAGATCGTGGGGCCTGGCAACATTTTTGTCGCCACGGCCAAGCGTGCAGTCTTTGGCGTGGTGGGGATCGACATGATCGCCGGCCCGTCGGAAATTCTGGTGTTGTGCGATGGCAGCACCGATCCTGACTGGATCGCCATGGACCTGTTTTCCCAGGCCGAGCATGACGAAGACGCCCAGTCGATTCTGGTGAGCCCGGACAGCGACTACCTGGACCGGGTCGAACAGAGCATGCTGCGCCTGTTGCCCACCATGGAACGCCGCGAGATTATCGAAGTGTCGCTGCGCAACCGCGCCGCCCTGATTCATGTAGAGAACATGGTGCAGGCGGTCGAGGTGGCCAACCGAATCGCACCGGAACATCTTGAACTGGCGGTAGCAAACCCTGAAGCCCTGGTGCCGGACATTCGTCACGCTGGTGCCATCTTCATGGGGCACTACACGGCCGAGGCCCTGGGTGACTACTGTGCTGGCCCCAACCATGTGTTGCCGACATCCGGTACCGCACGGTTTTCGTCACCCCTGGGTGTGTACGACTTCCAGAAGCGCTCGTCGCTGATCCAGTTCTCGGCCGAAGGTGCCTCCAGGCTGGGATCGGTTGCGTCCGTTCTGGCCCGTGGTGAAAGCCTCACGGCCCACGCCCGCTCCGCCGAGTACCGTATCAAGCAGGACTGATACGCAAGCGGCTGCGGCACTTCAGCTGGAGTGCCCGCAGCCGACGTATTTCTTCTTCACCGCCGCTGTTTCCTGCCTTTATCCCGACTAGCGTTCGCCTTCCTGTGGACGTTCCCCGATCTGTACCTTGAGTTGCATGGCCGTGCCGTTGCGCAGTATCTCTATGCTGGCTGTCTGGCCGGGCTTGAAGGTGGCGATACGGTTCATCGAGGCGCGGCTGTCGCTGATGGAATTGCCGTTAATGGCGGTCATGATATCGCCGGGTTGCAGGCCGGCAAGGTGGGCCGGGCCATTGCGGAATATGCCGGCGATAATCAGCCCCTGGGCGCTATCGAGCCCGAAGCTCTCTGCCAGGCGCGGTGTCAGTTCCTGTACTTCCACGCCAATCCAGCCCCGGATAACCCGCTGATGTTCGATCAGGTCCTGCATGACCTGGCGTGCCAGGTTGGAGGGAATGGCGAAACCGATGCCCTGGGAACCGCCGGACTTGGAGAAAATCGCCGAGTTGATGCCAATCAGGTTGCCGTAGGCGTCGATCAGCGCGCCGCCGGAGTTGCCCGGGTTGATGGCCGCGTCGGTCTGTATGAAATCCTCATAGGTATTGAGCCCCAGGCTGTTGCGCCCGGTCGCGCTGATAATGCCCATGGTCACGGTCTGGCCAACGCCAAAGGGGTTGCCAATGGCCAGCACCACATCCCCGACGTGCAGGTCTTCGGATGAGGTGAGGGAGATACTGGGCAGGTCCGGCAGCGTGATCTTGAGAATTGCCAGGTCCGTTTCCGGGTCCGTGCCGATGACCTGGGCCTCGGTTTCACGGCCGTCGCGCAGGGCGACAAGCACGCTGTCGGCGTTGGTGATGACGTGATTGTTGGTAACGATATAGCCCTGGGCGCTGAGAATCACACCGGAGCCCAGGCTCGACTCGATGCGCTCACGGCGGGGCTGGTTGCCGGAACCAAAGAAATTGCGAAAGAAGGGGTCGTCGCGCAGCGCATTTTCCTGGGGCTTCACCAGGGTGCGGGTGTAAATGTTGACGACGGCAGGCGCTGCGGTTTCGACGGCGCCGGCGTAGGACACCGGGCCACTGCCCAGGCCCGCGGATTCCGGGGGGCGGGGCAGGGCCTCGCGAATCTCGACGGTGGTGATCTTGGGGCTGAGCAAGTCAGGAAAGAGCTGCAGGATGACCAGCGCCGCCAGAACGCCGGTAATGATCGGCCAAATCAGATAGGAAGACTTTCGCATGCTGCGCCCGGGTGATTGTGCTATGAAATCATGCAATTATACGGCTAGTGGTTAGCTGTTGTGAAATACGGAATCATAAGTGCATGTCTATCGAACTGAATGAGCTGGTGCGTTACTGCGATACGTTGCTGCAAAGCAACAGTATTTCCGATTACTGCCCCAACGGGCTCCAGGTGGAAGGCCGCGCCCGGGTGCAGCGTATCCTCTGTGGCGTCACGGCCAGCCAGGCGCTGCTGGACGAAGCCGTGGCCTGGCAGGCGGACCTGGTGCTGGTGCACCACGGTTATTTCTGGAAAGGCGAAGACAGTCGCATCCGGGGGATCAAGAAGCGCCGCCTGGCGACGCTGCTGCGGCATGATATCAGCTTGCTGGCCTATCACCTGCCGCTGGATGTGCATCCCGAGCACGGCAACAACGTGCAACTGGCAGTGCGCCTCGGGCTGGAAATCGAGGGCGTGCTGGAGCCTGGCAATCCGCGCTCTGTCGGGCTGGCGGGGCGTTTGCACACGCCACTGAGCCTGGCCGAGTTTTCCACCCGGGTGGCTGCCGTGCTCGGGCGCGAGCCACAGTGCATTGCCGCCGGGGACAAGCCCATAGAGCGTATTGGCTGGTGTACCGGTGCCGCCCAGGGGTATATCGAGCAGGCCGCGGAGCTGGGGCTTGATGCCTACCTGTCGGGGGAAATATCGGAACCCACGGTACACAGTGCGCGCGAGCACGGGGTGCATTACATTGCCGCCGGGCATCATGCCACAGAGCGTTACGGTGTCCAGTCACTGGGTGAGCATCTGGCGCAGCATTTCGGGCTGGAGTGGCGTTTCGCCGATCTCGACAACCCGGTCTGACAGCGACCCTGTGTGGATCGTCGCGGCAGTGCAGAGGCGGGAATTTATGAAGGCGAGGGCGCGGCGTGACTGTTCAAGTCATGGCGCCGCGCCGACCGCCTGGCGGTTCAGGTGTCGCTGCTGGCAGGCTTTGCCGGCTGCTTTTCTGTTTCCTTGGCCTTTTCCTTTTCTTTGGCTTTTTCCCTTTCTTTCAGGGCGGCAAGCTCGGCGGGGCTGCGCAGTGGCTCGTCATCCGTAGCGTCCTCATCACTATCAAGGCCGTAGGCTTCGGACAGCATGCCCTTTTCATTGCTGGATTTGGCGGCGTAATCCCGGGGTGGCTCCGGCACTTTTTCGGCGTCTTCGTTGGGCACTACATCGGTAACGACCGGGATGGGCGTATCCGTTTCGGCGGTCAGCCTGGCCTGTACACTTTCCTTCAGAGCGAGGCTCGCGGTGTCGTTCTCGCACAGTGACTGGGCGCCGCTGGCCAGGTGCTGGTGCACATCCCTGTATGTGTTGGTGAGCTGATTGACCAGCTCGGCGGTTTTTTCGAAGTGTTCGGTGACATCCTCCTTGTAGGTCGCAAGTTCCGCCTGGGTATCGTCAAGCTGCTTGCTCAGTACCTGGCGCTGGCCGGCATCGGACCCCGAGCGACCCAGCAAATAGCCGATCAGACCACCAATCGCGAGCGCGGCTGCGCCAATGATCCATATGCTGTTTTGTTCCACAGTCAATCCTCACCTGAAAGTCGTATTAGGATAAATCAAACATTGGCCAAAGCCTACCGGCAGCGAGGCTCCGGATGCAAGCCTCAGGCGCCCTGCTGAGCGGGTGTCGGCGGTGCTGAGCCCAGGTGCTGGCGCAGGTCGCTGAGCTGCTCGCAGACAATGGCACAGGCGGCGTCGGCGTCGCGGTTTTCGAGCGCCTCGATCAGGCGCAGGTGCTGGCTGCTGACAAGGGCACGGTCGCGGAAACGGTGTGCCACCATGTTGGTGACCGGCTGTAGCGCCTCGATAACCGAGAACATGACAAAACCCAGCAGGCGGTTGCCGCTGGCGTCGGCCAGGGTGCGGTGCAGCGCCACATCGGAGGCGCAAAAGTCCTCGGCACTGAGGCTGCTGTCCTGCTGGATTTCAAGCTGCTGTCGCATGCGCTGCAGCTGCTCCGGCGTTCGGTTGAGTGCGGCCAGTCGGCAGCACTGGGATTCCAGCAACTCGCGGGCCTGCAGCACCTCGTCCATGTTGAAAGCGTCCATGCCGACCAGCAGGGTGGTGGCGCAGGTGAGGGACTCGCTCAGTTCAGGGATACTGGGACAGTTAATGAAGGTGCCCCCGGTGGGGCCGCGCTTGGAGCGGATCAGGTTCTGGGCGGCAAGAATTTTCAGGGCTTCGCGGATGGTCGGACGCGAAACGCCAAACCGCAGCGCCAGTTCGTCTTCGGTGGGCAGGCGATCGTCGGCACGCAATTCGCCATCGACAATGGCGCGGCGCAACTGGTCGGCAATCTGGCGGGACAGGTTATCCCGCTTGAGGGGCTCGAAGGCTGAGGTCGTCATCTGGTCTCCCTGGTTGAAACGCTAGTATTTCATAGCGATGGCAATTTGTTAATTCGCTTTACAAATAGAGAAATCGGCCTTAATGTTAATTCGTCTTACAAATTAACATGGCACGGTCATCGGAGGCGATATGTTCAAGGCACTGGTACTGGATCAGCAGGACGGCAAGACAGGGGCACAGGTCAAGGCACTGGAGGACGCAGCGCTGCCCGGTGAAGACGTTCTCGTGGCGGTGGAGTATTCGTCACTCAACTTCAAGGACGGCCTGGCGGTGACCGGGACGGGCAGAATCGTCAGCCAGTTTCCGATGGTGCCGGGTATCGACCTCGCCGGTCGGGTGCTGGAGTCCGCAGATGAGCGCTATGCGCCGGGCGATGCGGTGGTGCTTACCGGTTGGGGCGTGGGGGAGCGCTACTGGGGAGGCATGGCCGAGAAGGCCCGCCTCAAGGCTGACTGGCTGGTGCCGCTGCCCCAGGGCATGGACAGCCGCACGGCGATGATGATCGGCACCGCGGGTCTGACGGCGATGCTCTGTGTCATGGCACTGGAAGAGGGCGGTGTGCGACCCGGGCAGGGGCCTGTACTGGTGACCGGGGCGGCGGGTGGCGTGGGCAGCGTGTCGGTCGCACTGCTGGCGGCGCTGGGCTACGAGGTACATGCGGTCACCGGCCGGCCCGAGACCGAAGCCTACCTCAAGGGGCTCGGTGCCCGTGAACTGGTCAGTCGCGAAAGCATGGCCGGCAAGCCAAAGCCGTTGGAAGCCCAGCGCTGGGCCGGTGCCATCGATACCGTGGGGGACACCATCCTGGCGGGGGTGCTGGCGCAAACCTGTTACGGTGGCACCGTGGCGGCCTGCGGCCTGGCGGCGGGCTTTAATCTGCCCACCACCGTGATGCCCTTTATTCTTCGCAATGTGCGCTTGCAGGGCGTGGACTCGGTCATGTGTCCGCTGGCGCGGCGCCAGCAGGCCTGGGAGCGTCTGGCGCGGGAGCTGCCCGCCTCCGCCCTGGGGGAGATTGGCCACAGCATCGCCCTTGAGGAAGTGCCGGATTATGCCCAGCGCATCGTTAGCGGCCAGGTACGGGGCCGTGTGATCGTGGACCTGTCACGCTAGAGCAGGACCCGCTGATGCTGACGCCGGTACGGGGCCACTTGCAGCTCTGTGCAGGCAGCAGCCTCGGGGTATAATGGCGCCTTTTTTGCGGCGGGTTGCCATGAAGTTTCTGCGTTTGGTCTTTGTTGTCCTGCCCTGGTTGCTGGGGTGTCTCGCGCTGGCGGGTCCCGGGTACGCCGCCGTCAGTGTGACGGACAACTCGGGGCGCAACGTCACACTGCAACAGCCGGCCCGGCGAATTCTCGCCCTGGCGCCCCATATTACCGAGAACCTGTTCAGTATCGGCGCCGGGGATCGGATCGTCGGCGCGGTTGCCTTCAGCGATTACCCGCCCCAGGCGCGGGAGATTGAGCGCGTGGGCAGCTTTGGTCAGCTGAATCTTGAGCAGGTACTGGCGCTGCAGCCCGACCTGGTGATTGCCTGGCCGGGCGGTAGCCCGCCGGCACAGCTGGAGCGTCTGCGCCAGCTTGGCATGCCGGTGTTCGAATCCGACCCCCACAGCTTTGCGATGATTGCCAGCAACCTGCGCCTCTATGGTCAGCTCACCGGGCTGCAGGCCGGTGCGGATGCGGCCGCATTCGCGCTGGAACAGCGGGTGGAACGGCTGCGCGAGCGCCATGCCGCGGCGATACCCCTGCGGGTGTTCTATCAGCTCTGGCACGAGCCCCTGATGACGGTGAACCGCTCCCTGCTGGTGGATCAGATGCTGCGCCTGTGCGGCGGGGAAAACCCCTTTGCCGACCGGCCCGAATCCGTACCCCAGCTCGGTGTGGAGTCGGTACTGGCGGTGCGCCCGGAGGTCATACTGACCACCACCGAAGAAGCCCCCCGCGACTGGATCGAGCGCTGGCAGCGCTGGCCCGAATTGCCTGCAGTGCAGCACAACCTGTTCTACCAGCTCAATGCAGACTGGATGCACCGGGCGACCCTGCGGGCGCTGCTGGGCGCAGAGCAGCTCTGTGCTCATCTGGATGATGCCAGGGTCAAGCTGGGGCGGATCAACCCAAGTGATAGCGGAGACTAGCGTGAAACAACTGATACTCGGCGGTGCCCGCTCCGGCAAGAGCCGCCTGGCGGAACAGCGTGCCCAGGCCAGTAACCTGCCGGTGGCGCTGGTGGTCACCATGCAGCCTGGGGACGATGCGGAGCTGGTCGAGCGAATCAGGCGCCACCAGGCGGATCGTCCGTCGCACTGGAAAGTGGTGGAAGCCCCGACGGGGCTGGCTGCTGCGCTTGCACCCCTGCTGGCGGAGGGCTATTGCGTACTGGTGGATTGCCTCACCCTCTGGCTGACCAACCTGTTGCTGCTGGACTGCGAGGACAGCCTGCAGGCCGAGCTGGATGCACTGGATCAGCTGGTTGATGGTGCCGCTGGCAGCCTGATTATGGTGAGCAATGAAGTCGGCATGGGGATCGTTCCCATGGGGGCGCTGAGCCGGCGTTTCCAGGACCAGGCCGGCTGGCTGCATCAGCGCATGGCCGGGTACTGTGATCGGGTTACGCTCAGTGTGGCGGGCCTGCCGCTGGAGGTAAAATGACACCCTTCTCCCTACCGGCCGGCTGGCTGGCACATCCCGTTCGCAGCCCGAGCGCCCTGGCGCAAAGCCAGGCGCGGGCCCACCAGGAACAGCTGACCAAGCCCGCCGGCGCCCTGGGCGAGCTGGAGCAGCTCGTGATTCGTCTGGCCGGGCTGCAGGGTCGGGCTCAGCCGTGTATCGATCAGTGCCATATCAGCATCTTTGCCGCCGATCACGGTATTGCCGCTGCAGGCGTGTCGGCCTACCCCCAGGCGGTAACGGCCCAGATGGTGGCCAACTTTGCCGCCGGCGGTGCCGCCGTCTCGGTACTGGCGCGCCTCGTCGGCGCCCGTTTCGATGTGGTGAATCTGGGGACCCTGCACCGGCCGGACCCAGACCCCCGGGTGCTGGATCGCTGGCTGGGGCCGGGCACTGCCGATTTTAGCCAGCAGGCCGCGATGACAGTGGAACAGCGCGATGCGGCGCTGCTGGCCGGTGCCGAGCGTCTGGCACAGGCCCAGGCGGCGGGTTGCGATCTGTTTGTGGCCGGCGAAATGGGGATCGGCAATACCAGCGCCGCCACGGCGCTTGGCGCCGTGTTGCTGGAACGGGATCCCGAGCAGCTGGCGGGGCCCGGCACGGGCATCGATGCCCAGAGCCTGGGGCGCAAGGTGGCACTGATTCGCCAGGCTATCCAGCTGCACGGCGCGGGACGGCCCGATGTGCTCGAGTGGCTGCGTTGCCTGGGGGGCTTCGAGATCGCCGCCATGGTAGGAGCCTATCTGCATGCCGGCCAACGCGGCGTGCCGGTGCTGGTGGATGGCTTTATCAGCACCCTCGCTGCGCTGCTGGCGGTGCGCCTGAATCCCGCGCTCGCGCCCTGGCTGCTGTACGGCCATTGCTCCGCCGAGCCCGGACATCGCCTGTTGCTGCAGGCGCTAGAGGCCAGGCCCTTGCTGGCGCTGGGCATGCGGCTGGGTGAAGGCAGCGGGGCTGCGCTGGCGCTGCAGGTCGTTCGCAGTGCCTGCGCGCTGCACAATGAAATGGCGACCTTTGCCGGGGCCGGCGTTGCGGGTCCGGGGGCTTGAGTGTACTGACGCTGGACCTGCTGCGCCACGGCGATGCAGAAGATGATGGCTGTTACCGCGGGCGCACCGACTCCGCCCTGACCGCGCTGGGGGAAAGGCAGATGCTGGCCTATGCTGCGGCAAACCCCGGCTGGCAGCGGGTGCTCTGCTCGCCGCTGCGCCGCTGCGCGGAGCCTGCCCGGCAGATCGCGCAGCGCTTGACGCTGGAGTGCGCTGAAGATGCGCGTCTGCTGGAACTGGACTTTGGTCGCTGGGACGGTCGTCCCTATGCTCAGGTCTGGCAGCAGGAGCAGGCGGCGGTGCTGGCCTTCTGGCAGGATCCGGACGCTAATCCACCGCCCGGTGGCGAAAGCCTGGCAAACTTTCGCGCCCGGCTGGACAGCCTGCAGCGCTGTTTGCAGCAGAGGCTGCAGGCCGGCAACGATGCCCATGTGTTGCTGCTGACCCATGGCGGGGTGGTGCGTGCTTTGCTGGGGTCCCTGCTGGGAATGGAAGCGCGCCACTGGTCGCAGCTGCGCATTGATACCGCCTCGCTCAGCCGGATCCGGCTGGGGCAGGACGGCGCCCACCGCTGGTGTGAGGTGGCTTTCATGAACAGGATCATGGCTGGCGGCTAACGCCAGTTCACGCCCTTTGCTGATGCCCCGTCGTCACGCCGGCGTACTCCGCTACCTGATCAGGGCTCGCTGATGCCCTTGAAGAAGGACTTGGTGCCCTCCCAGGCGTCCTTGCTGGCGTCCACCGCGGCATCGGCGCCTTCCTTGCCAAGCTCAACGGCGGTTTCGGCGCCCTTGCCCGTCGAGCAGATGGCCCGTTGCACGGCGCAGCGTGCCTTGCACCCGGTGACGGCGGCCTCATCGGTGAAATGGCGCACTTCGCATTCCGTACGGCAAAATTGCTGATCCAGCGCACAGTCGGCCGATGCAACCTGGGGCATCCATGCGAGTAACAGCGCAGGCAATAATCGTCTTTTCATTGTTATCCTCCTTGGGCGCTTTAAGTATAACCAATACCTTGTGCCGAGCGGCGCTGCGCGCGGCCGGTGGCCGGCTCAGCGCCTGTTTCGAGCCTGCCAGTACACTTCCTGGCCACCGTCGCGCCGGGCCAGTACCCGGGCGCAGACAAACAGCAGGTCGGACAGGCGATTGATATAACCCAGTGCATGGGGATTGACCGACTCAATCTGGGCCAGTTCCACCAGGCGTCGCTCGGCCCGCCGACACAGGCTGCGGCTTTGCTGGCAGAGGGCGCTGGGGCGGTTGCCGCCGGGCAGGATAAATTCGCGCAGGGCGGGCAGGTCGGCATTCAGTTCGTCCAGCTGCTGCTCCAGCTGGCTGATGGCCGTGTCGTCGATGACCCAGTACTGCGTATCCACCATGGCCAGCTCGCCGCCCAGGTCAAACAGGTCATGCTGCAGCGCCGGCAGAAATGTCAGCAGCGGATCGCCGGGGACGAGGTCGGCGACAAGCAGGCCCAGGCTGGAGTTCAGTTCGTCGATGTCCCCCAGCGCTTCGATGCGCGGGTGGTATTTTTCAACCCGGCGTCCATCAGCCAGGCCCGTGGTGCCCTTGTCGCCGCTGCGGGTGTAAATGCGATTAAGACGATCCGACATTAATCAGGTTTCCTGCTTCAGTATTGATTCGAAGGTGGTTGAGCGCCGTGCTGCAACAGGCGCACCTGCCGCAGCATGGCTTGATGCTGCGGCACATCGACGCCAGCGAGGCGGGCTTCATTGCACAGGAAACCGGTGATCTGCTCGATTTCCGTCGGGCGCTGGTGGCGGATATCCTGCAGCATCGATGAATAGTTGTCAGCAGTTTGACGGGCCACCCGCAGCGCTTCTTCCTGCAGTGGTCGCTCGAACAGCGCGATGCCACGGGCCCGGGCGACGGCCTCGAACTCGCTGCACAGCGTTTTAAGTGCAAGGGTGTAGGCCGGGGTCGTTGCCAGGGCGCCGTTGCGACAGCCATGAATGGCGGTGAGCGGGTTAATGGCGCAGTTAATCGCCAGCTTGCGCCAGAGGGTGGTTTCGATCTGCGGATCCTGCTGCAGCTGCAGACCGAAATCCGTGCCCGGTTCCGCCAGCCTGGCGCCGGTCTCGCTGAACGGGCCTATGGCGGTTACGCCGCGACCGGCATAGACGACCTCGAAGGGGGCGCGCAGGTAGGCACCATCGGTGGTGGAGCCGACCAGCACGCGCGCAGCGCCTGCCCGTGCCACGATCTGCTGCTGGCTGCCCAGCCCATTTTGCAGCACCAGGATACGGCTGTCCGCATTCAGCCGGTGCCACACGGACTCCAGCGCCGCCAGGCTGTCGTAAGCCTTGGTACAGATCAGCAACTGCTCAATGGGCTCCGGCGATCCGGCCAGATCAGCAGCGACGGGGCAGAAGCTTTGCCCGCGCTCGTCAATCAGCACTATGCCACCACGGGCCCGGTACTGTGCCAGGCGGTCAGGGCTGCGCAGGACAAGGCTAACCGCTGCGCCGGCGCGCTGCAGGTGTGCGGCCCAGAGGCAGCCGATGGCGCCGGCGCCCAGGATGGTCCAGTGCATGATCTCTCCAGGGTCTGAAACACAGGCCTTATGATAACCAGTGTCTGCAATGGGTGAAATGCCCACGGGGCTTCGCTAAAATGCCCCCACTTTGGCTCGCGCCAGCGCCCGTGCGCTTTTGGGTCTGTGCGGGCCACTTCAACGTTACAGGAGATCGGGTAATGCCGTCATTTGATATAGTGTCCGAGCTGGACATGCATGAAGTCACCAACGCGGTGGACCAGGCCAATCGTGAAATCCAGAACCGTTTCGACTTCAAGGGTATCGACGCGCGCTTCGAGCAGGGCGATGGCCATGTGGTGCTCTGGGCCGAGGTGGATTTCCAGTTGCAGCAGCTGCTCGAAGTGCTGCGTGCCAAGCTTACCAGCCGCAAAATTGATATTCGCTGCATGGAAGTAAAGGATGCGGAGAAGGCCAACATGCGCGCCCGTCAGCAGGTGGACCTCAAGCAGGGACTGGATCAGGCGCTGGCCAAGAAGATCATCAAGCTGATCAAGGATGCCAAGCTCAAGGTGCAAACCCAGGTGCAGGGCGAACAGGTACGTGTCACCGGCAAGAAACGGGATGACCTGCAGGGCGTGATGGCCATGCTGCGGGCCGCCGAACTGGAACTGCCGCTGCAGTTCAATAACTTCCGCGACTAGTCCCGGCGCGGTGCGCCGGCCTGCAACGGGCCGGCGCGGCGGTTTCGCTCAGGGTGAAAACCCCCTCCATCAGTGCTGGTTGCCCTCGTTGCAGTGACAGCGCCCGGCCTCCAGGCAGGCAAGCACAAAGAGTTCCTGTACCAGTTCCTTGCTGCAGCATTGCGCCTGTTGCAGATCCTGCGGGCAAATCACGCCCTGCTCCAGCAGGCGGGCGATCTTCTCGTTGCGCCATTCAATAACGCGGATGCCGGTATGGCGATGGGTGATACGAAGGTATGGATCCGGTCGTTCCAGCCAGGCGTCGATGATATAGCTCATAGCAGTCCCTTCCTGTTGAGTGGTCTCGGGACTTTATGATATTGATTTTCATTTGTAAATGACAATTATTATCATTTAGTGGTTTGAGCAGAGGTTGCCGGCGTGTAGCGAGCCGCCAGCCAGACCAGTAGCAGCACCGGTAGCCCCAGAACCGCCGTGCCGGCAAAAAACAGCGGGTAGCCCACCAGGTTCACCGCATCGCCGGAAAACCCCGCCAGAAACTTGGGCACTAGCAGCATTACCGAGCTGAACAGGGCATATTGCGTTGCGGTGTAACTGATGCTGGTCAGGCTGGACAGGTAGGCAATAAAGGCCGCTGTGGCGATGCCGGCGCTGAAGTTGTCCAGCGAGACGGTAACGATCAGAAAGCCCACGCTGTGTCCGGTCAGTGCCAGGGCGGAGAACAGCAGATTGGTGGCGGCGGCCAGTACGGCGCCAATAAACAGAATGCGCATCACGCCAAAGCGATACACCAGCAAACCGCCGACCAGGGAGCCTGCGATGGTCATCAGGGTGCCGAAAAGTTTGGTGATTTCAGCCACTTCAACCTTGGTAAACCCCATGTCGACGTAAAACACGTTGGCGATAATGCCCATCACCACATCGGCGATGCGGTAACTGCCGATCAGCGCCAGAATCAACAGAGCCGGTTTGCCAAATCGGCTGATAAAGTCGGCGAAGGGGCAGTAGGCGGCGACATAAAACCAGCCAAGCAGACGCGCCAGCAGGTGGGGCAAGTGCTGGCGCTGTTCCATAAAGGCTTCGATTTCCCGACGCTTCTGTTCTGCTGTTGCGCCGTCGGGTTGGGGCTCCGGCGCGCACAGGGTGGTAAGGATGCCCACGCCCATCAGCGCGGCCATGGCCCAGTAAGCCATCTGCCAGGACTCTCGGTGATAGCTGTCACCGGTCGGGTCGTACCAGGCGGCGATCAGCAGGGCACCGGTGGTCGCCAGAATCATGGCCAGGCGGTAACCCAGCATATAGGTGGCTGCCATGGCGGCCTGGATTCTGGGCTCCGCCGATTCAATGCGGTAGGCGTCGATGGCGATGTCCTGGGTGGCGGAGCAGAAGGCCACCGCCAGGGCGAACCAGGCCATGAGTTCAAGGTTTTGCTGCGGATCGGAATCGGCCAGTCCCAGCAGGCAGAGCGCAATCAGCAGCTGTGCCAGCAGCATCCAGCTGCGCCTGCGTCCCAGCCAGGCGGAGAGCAGGGGAATGGGCATGCGATCGATAATGGGCGACCAGACCCACTTGAAGGCATACGCCAGGGCGACCCAGGAAAAATAGGTGATGGTGCCGCGATCAATGCCGGCTTCGCGCAGCCAGTAGGACAGGGTGGAAAAGACCAGCATCAGCGGCAAACCGGCGGAAAAACCCAGGAATAACAATGTGATGGGCCTTGGCTGCAGATAGACACGGGCGCTCTGCAGCCACTCTTTCCAGCTTTGGGTCTGCTCTGCGTGTTTGGTTTGCATGGTGGAGTTCAGTTCCCTGGATAGCCTTGAGCAAACATTGTGTCCATCGCTCGCGGGCTTGTAAACGCCCGTCTGCCCCGGGTGCCATGCCGGGCGCTGGGTGGGTTGTGCAATCGCGGGACCCTGGGGGCAAAGGCGCGCATAAAAAAACCGGCGCAGGCGCCGGTTTTAAAGGTGAATCATCGTTTGAACAGGGGGGGGCTAGATGCGCAGGGCACCGTCGACTTCGATGCAGCGGCCGCTGATGTAGTCGTTTTCCAGGATAAAGGTGACGGTACGGGCGATTTCTTCGGGCTGTCCCAGGCGCTTGGCGGGAATGCCGGCCGCCATTTTTTCCAGGGCTTCGGGTTTCATGGACATAACCATGTCCGTGGCAATAAAGCCCGGTGCAATGGAGGCTGCGCGGATACCGTAGCGTGCCAGCTCCTTGGCCCAGGTGACCGCCATCGCCTGCGCACCGGCCTTGGTGGCGGTGTAGTTGGTCTGGCCCATATTGCCGGAGCGGGAAATGGAGGAAATGTTGATGATGCAGCCGGGGTTGCCCAGTTCGATCATTTTGCAGGCGGCCTCACGGGCACAGAGGAAGGTGCCGGTCAGGTTGACGTTCATGACCAGGTTCCAGTTATCCAGGGTCATCTTGGAGACAACCTGGCCGTCCTTGGCCTTCACCAGCAGCGCATCGCGGGTTACCCCTGCGTTGTTGACCAGGCCGTTGATGGCGCCAAAATCGGTAGCAATATCAATAAACAGTTGTTCAACCGCGGCTTCTTCGGTGACGTTGCACAGGTAAGAACGTGCTTCCACGCCTTTCTCCATGCACAGGCCTGCAGTGGTATCCAGGTCCGCGGCGTTCATGTCGACCAGCGCCAGGCGGGCGCCCTTGTCGGCCAGCTCCAGCGCCATGGCACGACCCAGACCGCGACCGCCACCGGTGATTACAATAACCTTGCCTTTAATATCCATCTGATTCACCTGATTCCAAGTAAGATGCTTGTGTCGTTTTTATTGTGCATTGCAGTATGTTGCATCGCACAAAGCTATCTCGCTAATGCACAAATGTCTACCCGGTTCACATAACTGTCATCAGGCTGTTGTAATCGGCTGCTATAAAAGACGCGCTTTTTCCATTTTTTCTGAATTTAACTTATTGATTATAATAACTTTATTTTTTGTCGAATTTTAATGTTAAATTTTTCTTATACTTTGGTCTAATTTGGCTGCAGCATTTGCCCGGGTCTGTGCCTGGCGCTATTTACGTTTCAAGGCAGGCCCTGGCATGTCCTTGTTCAGGCGTCTGGGTTTCGGCTTGCGCGGCAGAACCAGGACGTACCGGAACCGGTGGATACGGCTGCGAAGGACTCTTCCGTCCAGGTATCCCTGTTCATGTATCAACACAGCGGGGTTGTATTCAGAGGCTCTCGAGGTTGCGGTTCCCCCTGTCATCTGGTGTGATGAGGGAAATCATTCCGGACTATGGCAATGCGGTTTCTTTTCCTTCTTTTTATCATCATTCCAATTATCGAAATTACCCTGCTGATCAATGTCGGCCAGGCCATCGGCGCCTGGTATACGGTGGGGCTGGTGCTGTTGTCAGCCTTTATCGGCGTGAACATGCTGCGTTACCAGGGCCTGTCGACCCTGGCGCGGGCGCAGCAGAAAATCAATGCCGGCGAGATGCCGGCCGGCGAGATGATCGAGGGGCTGGTACTGGCGGTGGGCGGGGCGCTGCTGATTACGCCGGGGTTCTTTACCGATGTTATCGGCTTTTGCTGCCTGGTTCCCTTTACCCGCCAGCTGCTGGCCAAAGCGCTGGTGAGCCGCTTTACCCTGGTGGCGGCATCACATCGCCGGTCTGCCTTTGATGACCCGAACTTTTCGCCTGACGCGGGTCCGCGCCGGCCGGATCCCCGTGTCGATGGCAAGGGCGAAACCATCGATGGCGAGTATCGCCGCGAGGACGATTGATCAGCGACTCCTGCCGCTTTCTCCACAGTACCCTTCACTGACCCTGGCCGTGCCGCTCCTGCCTGATGCAGCTGCGCCGCACTGCCGGGTACCTGGGGCAGGGCGAACAGATAAATTTATCAAAATTTTTTGCCAGCCCTGTTGAAATGCATTTCCCCGCCCCCATTAACCTGAACATCCAGTATTTGGGGCAGCAGATGACCTGCTGTCCTTTCTCTGTAAACAATAACTTTGGATCCTAAAAAGATCAGGAGAGTAGAACAGATGAAAATTCGTCCGCTTCACGATCGGGTTGTCGTTCGTCGCAGTGAAGAAGAAACCACTACCGCTGGTGGCATCGTGCTGCCGGGTTCTGCTGCAGAAAAGCCGAATCGTGGCACTGTAGTTGCTGTTGGTGAAGGGCGCACGCTGAACAACGGTGACGTCAAGCCTCTGACAGTTAAAGAAGGTGATGTCGTTCTGTTTGGCCAGTACTCCGGCAGCAATGTTGTCAAGCTCGACGGCGAAGAACTGCTGATCATGAACGAAAGCGAAATCTTTGGTGTGGTCGAAGGCTGATTGGCCTGCCTGACCCCGTTGATTTCCGATTTTTAACGATTTGTATAGGATTAACAGACAATGGCTGCAAAAGACGTACGTTTTGGTGATGATGCACGCAAACGCATGCTCAAGGGTGTCAACATCCTGGCTGACGCTGTAAAAACGACCCTGGGTCCGAAAGGCCGCAACGTCGTACTGGAAAAATCCTTCGGTTCGCCGCTGGTCACCAAAGACGGTGTATCCGTTGCCAAGGAAATCGAGCTGAAAGATCGCTTCGAAAACATGGGCGCGCAGATGGTCAAGGAAGTTGCTTCCCAGGCCAGCGACGTTGCCGGTGACGGTACCACCACTGCAACCGTTCTGGCTCAGGCGATTGTCAACGAAGGCCTGAAGTCCGTGGCTGCCGGCATGAACCCGATGGACCTGAAACGCGGTATCGACAAGGCAACAGCTGCCGTTGTTGAAGAACTGCGCAAAATGGCAGTGCCCTGCACTGACTCCAAGGCCATCTCCCAGGTCGGTTCCATCTCTGCCAACTCCGACACCGATATCGGTGAGCTGATCGCCAAGGCGATGGAGCGCGTCGGTAAAGAAGGCGTTATCACCGTTGAAGAAGGCACCAGCCTGCAGAACGAGCTGGACGTTGTTGAAGGCATGCAGTTTGACCGCGGTTACCTGTCGCCGTACTTCATCAACAACCAGGAAAACATGTCCGTAGAGCTGGATCACCCTTACATCCTGCTGTTCGACAAGAAAATCTCCAACATCCGTGATCTGCTGCCGACCCTGGAGCAGGTTGCCAAGTCTTCCCGTCCGCTGCTGATCATCGCTGAAGACGTAGAAGGCGAAGCGCTGGCAACTCTGGTTGTCAACAACATGCGCGGTATCGTCAAGGTTGCTGCTGTCAAGGCACCGGGCTTTGGTGACCGTCGCAAGGCCATGCTGGAAGACATCGCTGTCCTGACCGGTGCTACCGTGATCGCTGAAGAAGTGGGTCTGAGCCTTGAAACCGCCACGCTGGAACAGCTGGGCCAGGCCAAGCGCATCAACATCACCAAGGAAAACACGGTCATCGTTGACGGTATTGGTGAAGCCACTGCCATTCAGAACCGTGTTTCCCAGATCCGCGCTCAGATCGAAGAGACTTCCTCTGACTACGATCGCGAAAAACTGCAGGAACGTGTTGCCAAGCTGGCCGGCGGCGTAGCCGTTATCAAGGTCGGTGCTGCTACCGAAACTGAAATGAAAGAGAAGAAAGCCCGCGTTGAAGACGCCCTGCACGCAACCCGCGCAGCCGTTGAAGAAGGCGTGGTTCCTGGCGGCGGTGTTGCACTGATCCGCGCCCTGTCCAACGTACAGGGCCTGGAAGGCATCAACCACGACCAGACCGTGGGTATCGAACTGGCCTTCCGTGCCATGGAAGCACCGATGCGCCAGATCGTTCAGAACGCCGGTGAAGAAGGCTCCGTGGTTGTTTCCAAGGTTCGCGCAGGTTCTGGCGCCTTCGGTTACAACGCAGGAACCGGCGAATACGGTGACATGCTGGAAATGGGTATCCTGGACCCGGCCAAAGTGACTCGCTCCGCGCTGCAGGCAGCTGCTTCTGTTGCCGGTCTGATGATCACCACCGAAGCCATGATTGCCGATCACCCGGAAGAAAAGCCGGCCATGCCTGACATGGGCGGCATGGGTGGAATGGGCGGCATGGGCGGCATGATGTAATCAGCCTGCCCAGGCACTCCTGACCCGCCTTCGGGCGAGTCGCTTCTGAAAACCCCGGCTTCGGCCGGGGTTTTTGCGTTTGGCGCCTTAGCTTTGAAGCGGCCTGTGGCACAATGACCGTATTCGGATCAGCACGCTCTGGCAGGCCTTTGCCAACCGCGCCCTAGATGGAGTATCGATGATGCACGCCTCTTATCTGGCCCACCTTGAAATCCTGCAGGCCCGTGCCGAAAGCGCGCTGGCAGTCGCCGGCCTGGATAGCCTGATGCTGGGTTCTGGCAGTGCGCAGCGGCGTTTTATGGATGACACGGCCTATCCGTTTCGGGCGCATGCTGATTTTGTGCAGTGGCTGCCGCAGCTGGCCGCTTACAGCGATAGCTGGCTGCTGATCCGCCCGGGCAAAAAGCCCCGGCTGCTGCTGTGCCTGCCCGAGGATTTCTGGCATCTGCCACCGCAGCCGCCGCGCGGCGACTGGACCTATGCTTTCGAGATCGAGATCTTTGCCAGTGCGGCCATGGCCGGGCTGGCACTGAACAGGCTGGGCCGGGTGGGGCTGATCGCGGCGCAGAATCCTGTATTTGCACAGCCCGACTGGCAACAGAACCCGCCGGCACTGCTGTCGGCGCTGCATTACGAGCGGGCCTGCAAAACCGACTGGGAGCTGGAGTGTCTGCGCCGTGCCAGTCTTCGGGCCGTGGCGGGCCATGAGGTTGCCAGGCAGCAGTTCGCAGCCGGCGCCAGCGAGTACGAAATACACCAGGCGTATCTGGCGGCCACTTCGCACAATGAGCCCGAGCTGCCCTACGACAATATCGTTGCGCTGAACGAGCATGCCGCAGTGCTGCATTACCAGTTGCAGCAGCGCGACAGGCCGGCAAGGCACCATAGCCTGTTGCTGGATGCCGGCGCTACCCACCTGGGTTACGGTGCTGACATTAGCCGGACCCACGCAGCAGATCCCGCCGGCGGCTTTGGTCAGTTGATCCAGGCGCTGGATATCGCCCAGCAAGCGCTGTTGCAGCAGGTCAGGCCCGGCGCGAGCTTTGTTGATCTGCACCTGCGGATGCATGAACTGCTGGCCGGCGTGCTGCAAGGGGCCGGCCTGGTGAACGCCAGTGTGGAGGCGCAGATCGAACAGGGCATTACCCGCGCTTTCTTCCCGCACGGTCTTGGTCATCTGCTCGGTCTGCAGGTGCACGATGTTGGCGGCTGGCAGCAGGGTGCCGCCGGGATGTTGCAAGAGCCACCGCCGGAACATCCGTTCCTGCGCCTGACCCGCACGCTGCAGCCGGGCTTTGTCATTACCATCGAACCCGGGCTTTATTTCATACCGTCGTTACTCGACAAGCTGCGCCAGGGGCGCGCAGCGGACGCCGTTAACTGGCAGCAGGTTGAAACCCTGATGCCCTGTGGCGGCATTCGCATCGAGGATAACGTTGCGATAACCGCACAGGGCCACGAAAACATGACGCGGGATGCGTTTGCCGCAGCGGGGCGGGAAGGATTCTGAGACATTTTCCCGACACCGGGTGTCGGCATAAGCTGAACGGGCCGGCTAGGTACCGGCCCTTTACGGATGCCGCTTGCGCTCTATCTGCTGCTCTCGCTTGAGCAACGCCACCAAGTCTGACAGCTGCTCGCTCAGCAGCCCGATGACGTCGTCGACCGCCAGGATGCCAACCAGGGCTCCCTGGACATTGACCACGGGCGCACGTCGCACACCCTGGGCACGCATCTGCTTGATCGCTTCGTCCACGTCGTCGTTTTCGTTCAGGGTCAGCAGGTCGTAGCTCATGGCATCGCCGACGCACAGGGCATCAAGGTCGACATCCCGTGCCAGCAGTTCGATAACGATATCGCGGTCAGTGAGGATGCCGACGGGTATCCGGCTACCGTCGCCCTCGGTCCTGACGACCACCACGTTGCCGACATGATGCTCACGCATCAGCCGTGCAGCATCGCTAATGTTTTGTGCATGGTCGATTACTATGACTTCGCGGTTGCAGGTTTCGCCTACGGACATGGCTTCATCCCCCGGGTTATGGCGGCGACTCTTGCAGCATTCCGGCTTTGGGAGACGCCCAATGACGACCAAAACCCTCCTTTAACTATGGGCTTTTACCTACAGGATAGATCGGATTTTCCGGTTCGATGCCGTGAGCGGCACAGCGCCTGCGCATGGCTACGTGAGGTGGCCGGCTGGTGGCCGGGGATGGCTGTATAATAACGGGCTGAACGAACCGGCACAGGGAGTAACCGTACATGAATGCTGCACTGCAAACACTGAGATCCACCTTCGGGCTGCAGGCGTTTCGCGAGGGTCAGCAGGCGGCCATCGAGCGGCTGCTAAACGGCGAGTCCGTGCTGACGGTCTTTCCTACCGGTGGCGGCAAGAGCCTGTGCTATCAGCTGCCTGCCCTGCTGATCGACGGCCTGACCCTGGTGGTATCCCCCCTGATCGCGCTGATGCAGGACCAGGTCAGCGCCTTGCAGGCCCGTGGCATTGCCGCCGCCCGGCTGGATTCGAGTCGCAGTGCCGCGGAGGTGCGCGAAACCTATGCCCAGATGCGCAGTGGCGAGCTGAAGCTGCTCTACGTGGCGCCCGAGCGGCTGCAAAACGAGCGCTTTCTGTCGCTGCTCAAGGGGCTGCGGATTGGCCTGCTGGCGGTGGACGAGGCCCACTGTATTTCCGAGTGGGGCCACAATTTTCGCCCGGATTACCTCAAGCTTGCGCAACTCGCGCGGGACCTGCAGGCGCAGCGCGTACTGGCGCTCACCGCCACCGCAACGCCCTCGGTGGCCGAGGATATCTGTCGCCAGTTCGGCATTCCTGCACAAAACCATATCCATACCGGCTTTTACCGCCCCAACCTGGCGCTGGCTGTCAGGCCCTGCCGCGATTCTGAGAAGCTGCCGCTGCTGTTGCGCGCGCTGCAGGCCGCGCCCGGCGAGGCGAGCATCGTTTACGTGACACTGCAGCAGCAGGCGGAGCAGGTAGCGGCGCAGCTGCAGAGCGCCGGTATCCGTGCCTGGGCGTACCACGCCGGCATGAAGCCGGAGGTGCGCGAGTCTATCCAGAATGCCTTTATGGCGGGGGAGGCCGACACAGTGGTGGCGACCATCGCCTTTGGCATGGGCATCGACAAGGCTGATATCCGCGCCGTGTACCACTACAACCTGCCCAAGTCGCTGGAAAACTACATGCAGGAAATTGGCCGCGCCGGGCGTGATGGCGGAGCCTCGCGCTGCGAGCTGTTCGCCTGCCCGGACGATATCCGCGTGCTGGAAAACTTCACCTACGGCGACACGCCGGTGCCGGAGCACCTGGATGCGCTTATCGGTCATCTGTTGTCACTCGGGCAGACCTTCGATATCGCGGTCTATGACCTGTCGAACCACTTCGATATCCGCCCGCTGGTGATCAACACGGTGCTCACCTACCTGGAGCTTGAAGGCGTGATCGCCGGCACCGGGCCTTTCTACAGCACCTACCAGATTCGCTTCGAGCTGCCCCAGGCGCAGCTGCTGCAGGGCTTTGACCCCGCCAGGGCCGAGTTTTTGCAGCGCCTGTTCGCCAGCGGCAAGCAGGGGCGCATCTGGCTGACGCTGGATGTCACCGAGGCGGCAGAAGCGCTGGGCGAGCCGCGCGAGCGCCTGCTCAAAGCACTGCAGTACCTGGAATCCCAGGGCAGCATCAGCACCCAGGTGAAAGGGGTGCGCCAGCAATACCGGCGGCTGCAGCTGCCGGATTTGGCAGAACTCGGTGCCCGGCTCGGGCAGCTCTTTGTCAGGCGTGAAGCCCAGAGCCTGTCGCGCCTGCAACAGGTGCTGGATTATGCCGCCGATACCCGCTGCCTGCCGGCCCAGCTGTGCGGCTACTTCGGCGACGAGCTGGCCGAGCCCTGCGGCCAGTGCAGCAGTTGTATGGATTCCGGCCCGCGTACCTTGCCGGACCAGGCAGATACGCCCCTGTCTGCAGCGCAGCAACAGAGTATCGAGGCGCTGATCGCAGAACAGCAGGCGGCCCTGCAGCACCCGCGCCAGCTGGCCCGCTTTCTCTGCGGCCTGTCGAGCCCGGCGACCTTTCGGCTGCGCAAGCACAGCGCCTATGGCAGCCTGGGGGCGCAGCCGTTTCAGCGGGTGCTGGAGGAAGTGGAGCGGCGGTTGGGGCGCTGAAAGTGCAGCGCGTTCGGGCGGCTATTCACTGCGACGAAGCGAATCTGTGGCCCCCGCGTTTTGCATGCTTGTCAGGTCTAAGCCAGCAGGTACCGGGTGCTGGTCAATCCGTCTCTTTTCGGTGGGCATGACTCATCAGGTAGAGACCTCCCGCGAGCGCCAGTATCGCCAGGGCAAGGTAGATGGCATCCAGAGGTGTCTGAAATTTTATGTCAACGACAGCGCGGAAGAACTCAATAATGACCGCCAGGATAACGACACGGGCGATCTTGTCTTTCAGCTGGTCGAATGAACGAACATTGAATGGATGCTCGGGGGTGTGAGTTTCAGCCTGATCAATCGGTGAAACGAACAGCCGATACACGCCAGTACCAAAAATGAGCAGAACAATTGCAATAAGGTAGATATCCACAGCGATGATGATTTTCGGGATTACGGTATCGTGGATGTCACCGGCACCGTCGGCAAAGTAATAGACGGCCGCATCAGTGATGACGCCGATGACGTCGGCAGTACCGATCAAAAACAGCACTGTGGCACCTGCCAGGCTGGGCACAACCGCCAGCATCACAAGCAGTCGTGAACTCCAGAGAAAGTACTCAAAGTGTTTTTCTGCTGCCCTTTGCGGTGATCTATCCGTGTCTTTTGAATCTCTCATATTACCTTTCCTTCAAAGCCATATTGCCGGCATGATGCCTTGCAACGGCTAGGCCGTATTAATGTTTGCACACCGGCGACAGCTGGCACCCTGTGAGTACGGCAAGCTGTTACATGATCAGGCAGACCGGATTTTGTCTGCTGTGAGTCAGCTGTAGTCGATATTTCAATGGCTGGTGGCCGCTCGATCAGGTTGGGCTGGCACTCTTCTGGGATCGCGTTCTTCCAGTAGTGTTTGATGAACCTCCAGGAGCTGCTCTGTCACTCTATATTACAGATGTTCGCCGGTGCTGGTGTCGCTGCTGTGTGGGCCGCGGCCTCAGGATGCTGTTGTCTGCAGCGCCAGCGGGGCTCCGCACTGGCTGCCGGGCTGCAGGTAGGGTTGCAGGATGGGGGCCATGCCCTTGAGTACCTGCACCGGCAGGGCCGAGGTGAATTTAAAGTCCTTGGCATCGCTGCCGGGCACGAAAGCGGTGAGGGTACCGAAGTGGTTCGGGCCCAGGTAGAACACGAAGGTGGCGGTACGGTTGAGCACGCGGGAGTTGATCACCTGGCCGCCACGGCCCACCTGCTCGATGCGGTTGTCACCGGTGCCGGTCTTGCCGCCAAGGGTCAGGGGTTCGCCCTGGATATCGCTGAAGGTGCCCTGCAGGCGCCGCGCCGTGCCGCCTTCAACCACGGAATTCAAAGCGCTGCGCAGTACCCGCGCCACCTCCGGCTGCATCACCCGTACCCCGCTGCTGGATCGCTGCCCCAGGCGGGTTTCGTAGGGCGTGTCGACGGCGAAGTTCAGCTGCTCGATACGCAGGCTTGGCAGGCGCACGCCGTCATTCATGATGATGCCCATGAGTTCCGCCAACGCCGCCGGGCGGTCGCCTGAGCTGCCCAGCGCCGTGGCCAGGGAGGGCACCAGGTGCTCGAACGGGAAGCCCAGGCGCTGCCAGCGTTCATGAATATCGAGGAAGGCTTCGACCTCCAGCATGGTGCGGATACGGCTGTCCCGGGCGCTCTTGTGACGGGTGCGGAACAGCCAGCGGTACACATCCTGGCGCTGGGTTTCGCTGGCGTCGACGGCATCTGCGAAGGTGGCGATGGAGTGTTCCAGGCGGTAGCGCAGCAGCCAGAGCTCCAGCGGGTGCACCCGGGCGATATAGCCCTGGTCCGTGAGGTTGAAAGCGCCCGGGCCGTATTTCTCATACAGGCCGGTGAGTTCCTTTTCGGTCAGGTTTTCGCCCGGCAGGCGCTCGCGCAGAAAGGTATCGAACTGCGCCTGGCTGGAGTCGGGTTTCAGGTAACGGTGTACGGCGGCCAGGCGTACCGGGGTCTGGCGCAGACCGTCCAGGAAGATATCCAGTTGCTCGTCCGGAGTCTTGTTACGGTACTTGCGCCAGAAGCGCAGTAGAAAAACGCGGCCTTCCTTGTCGGCAAAGCGGCGCAGGTAATCCTCGCGCCGGGGGTCCCTGTCATCCTTGAGCAGTCCGGCGGCATTGATTGGCCCCTGGTAGATGCTGTAGCGCACCAGGTCGCGCAGCAGGCGCACGAAGGGCAGGTTGAGGGATTCCTGCACGGCTTCGCGTACCGTCGCCTGGCGGCCGTTGTCTTCGCGGCGAAAGTTGCTGAAGGTATGCAGGCCGCCGCCGGTGAAAAAGCGCTCGTAGGGGCTGGCGGAGTAGCGCCGCTCCATGGCGGCTGCAAGCATGGCTTCAAGTTCGGGGTCGTGCCCCCGGGCCAGGTAGTCCTGTACCCAGCGGGTGAGGTAGTCGTCCGGCGCTATCTCGACCGCCAGCAATTCCGCCCGGCTGAGGCCGGCAAAGCGCTGATGCAGTTCGGCGATCACGCCCAGGTAGTGGGCCAGCACCCGCAGCTTGGCGGTGGACCCGAGCTCGAGCTTGCTACCCTCGTTGATATCAAATGGCTGGTCGGTGTTGTCGGTTTGCACCCGCACCCGGTTGCCGTCCGCACTGCGCTCGAACAGGGTAAAACTGTAGCGCACCTGGTCGGTGTTGTTGGCAGACAGCAGGCGCTCCCCCAGCAAACCGATTTCGGTGGCGAATTCCGGGTCTGCCAGGCGACGCAGGTACTGGCTGACCTCGCGCTGCAAGGGGCCTGCCAGGGTGCTGCCGGCGGCCAGGTCGAGCCGGTCGAGGTCGTACAGCGGCAGGCCGAGCAGGCTCGACAGGCGACCGCGGGCGACGTTGATGCCCTTGGTGCTGTCGATCTGGTGCTGGATCGGCGTGTTGACCCAGTCGCGGAACTCGACCTTGCTCTGTAGCGCCGCGCTTTGCAGGGCATCGTCTATCAGCCCGGCCCGGGCCAGCAGGCGTACATGGCTGTCGGTCAGTGTCGACAGGTCTTCGCGGCCGCGGTTGAGGTAATAGGAGGGCCGGCGCTGGGCAATCAGCAGGGACAGGACCTGGCGCAGGGCCTGACCCTGTGCTGCCAGGTTCTGCGAATCAGTGGACCCGGCGGTGCCAGCCGCGCCGAGCAGCTGATTGAGGCGGTCAAAATCGGCGTTGAACCACACCTTCAGACCGGCGGCCAGCCCATGGACTTCGCCGTGCCCGGGCGCCGCGGCCAGCGGGACCGTGTTGAGGTAGTCGCGCACCACGCGCTGGCGCCATTGCAGCGTATCGGGACCCTGCTGGTAGGCGCGCACACTGGCGGAAAACATCTGTCGCAGCTTTTCATTCGGCGAGTCGGTCAGGCCCCGGGGGGAATGGCGGTATTTTTCCAGCTGGGTGGCCAGGGTGCTGCCCCCCGCCGTATCGCTGGCAAGGTCCAGGCGCTTGCCCAGCTGAGACAGCGCCGCCTTGACGAAGCGGGGCCAGTCGACGGCGGGGTTGGCGCGGGGCTGCGCCGGGTCCAGCAGGTCGCGGTTCTCGATAAACAGCAGGCTGTGCACCACCAGCGGCGGGATGACGGAAAAGCTGCTGTAGTGCTGCTGCGGGTAGGCGAAGTTGTACAGCGGCTCCTTGCGACAATCGTAAATGGCCAGGCCCGCCTGGGTTTTTTCCGGGTAGGGGACGGGCAGGCCGCGCTGGCCGTAGTTGAGCAGCGGCTGTGAAAAGCGTGCCTGTTGCAGAATCTCGAAGTTTTGCCGCTGCGCTCGCTCAAGCAGTTCAGGCAGGCGTGCGTAACCCAGGCGCAGGTCAAAGGGGCCGTGTTGCGGGTACAGAATGGCGTCGCTGGGGCCGGGTTGCAGCGTATATTGCAGTGTCTGGGCGTAGCGGCTCAGCTCCCTGGACTGCAATTCGGCGGTACGAATCTCATGGGTCGCGAGCAGGCCGGCGATGGCGGCGATGGTGACCGCCGGAGAGACCCAGAAGAGCAGTATGGAGCGCCAGCGGTGCGGCTTGCGCGCAGGGGGTATTGCCAAGCGTATTCCCTTTTTGGCGTTGGCCGTCCCAGGTACATCAGATTGCAAAGACGCCCCCATTCACATGATCCCGTTACATACATCATGACAACCGATGTCAGTATAGTCATCACTGACAGCAACCTTCTTTATATCGCCAACGCGCCCCGCGTAGCGAGCTTATCGCTTTCACATCAATAGCATTGCCCCGGGGCTGTGCGCCAGTGGCGCGCCGGGAATATTTTGCAGCCCCGGCTCTGGCGACCCTCGGCCGAGGCTGCAGGGCCAATAAAGGGGCGAAAGACGGTCCTGCAACGGGTTACGCTGGCGTTTGGTTCAGTGGCGAGGCCGGCCTGGCTCTGTTGCGGGTTTCGTTGCTGGCGCTGGCGCAGCACCGGCACTCAACCGTCTGCGCCGCTGGCGCCTGGGCACCTGGCTTCCATACTGAAGCTGTCATTTACAGCTACTGCGGGAACCCACCATGCCAACAAAAATTATCGAGCCCGCCGAGGGCGCTTATCCCTATCCGCTATTGATCAAGAGTCTGCTGCTGTCCGGTCGGCGCTACGCGCCGCAGCGGGAGATCGTACATGGCAGCTCGCGCTACAACTACCAGGAACTCAACGCGCGTATTTGCCGGCTGGCCCATGTGCTGAGGGCGGCGGGCATCAATGAGGGTGATACCGTCGCGGTGATGGACTGGGACAGCCATCGCTACCTGGAGGCCTATTTCGCGGTGCCGATGATCGGTGCCGTGCTGCACCATGTGAATGTGCGCCTGAGCCCTGATCAGGTGGGCTATACCATGGCGCATGCGCAGGACAGCCTGGTGCTGGTGCACGATGACTTCCTGCCGCTGATCGAGGCGCTGGCGCCACAGTTGCCGAGCGTGCACGGCTATATCCAGCTCAGTGATGCACCTGTGCCAGGCAGTACCCGCCTGTCGCCGCTGGGGGAGTACGAGGCGCTGCTGGCCGGGGCCGACAGTACCTATGACTTTCCCGATTTCGACGAGAACTCCGTCGCCACCACTTTTTACACCACGGGCACCACCGGCAACCCCAAGGGCGTCTACTTCAGCCACCGCCAGCTGGTGCTGCATACCCTGAGCATGACGACGACCCTGGCGGCCTACGAGGGCTTTGCGCTGCTGCGCTCCGAGGATGTGTACATGCCCATGACACCCATGTTCCATGTGCATGCCTGGGGCGTACCCTACGCGGCGACGATGCTGGGGGTAAAGCAGGTCTATCCCGGGCGCTACGATCCCGATCGCCTGGTGCGCCTGTTCAGGGAAGAGGGCGTCACCTTTTCCCATGGCGTGCCGACGGTGCTGCAGATGCTGCTCAACTGTGAAGAGGCCGCCAAAACCGACCTCACTGGCTGGAAGCTGCTGACCGGTGGGGCGGCTCCCACCGAAAGCCTGGTGCGCCAGATGGCGGCGCGGGGTATCGAGTTCTTTACCGGTTACGGGCTGTCCGAAAGCTGTCCGCTGCTGAGTGCGTCCTTTCTTGAACCCGGGCAGCACGAACTGCCGCTGGAGCAGCAACTGGAAGCACGCATGGCCGCCGGGATTCCCGTACAGCTGGTGGATCTGCACCTGATCGATGCGGCCGGGCAACGGGTGCCCGAGGATGGCGCGAGCCTGGGCGAAATCGTGGTACGGGCCCCCTGGCTCACCCAGGGCTATTACCGGGACGCGCAAACAGGTGCCCAGCTGTGGCAGGGCGGCTGGATGCATACCGGTGATGTCGCCAGCATCACGCCGGGGGGCATGATCCAGATTCGTGACCGCATCAAGGATGTGATCAAGACCGGCGGGGAGTGGGTGTGCTCGCTGCGGATCGAGAACCTTATCAGCCTGCATGCCGCCGTGGCCGAGGTGGCGGTGGTGGGGGTGCCGGATGCGCGCTGGGGCGAGCGCCCGCTGGCGCTGGTGGTGCTGGCAGCGGGGGCTGAGTTGGAGCCGGGCGCCCTGCAGCAGCACCTGATGCAGTTTGTCAGCCAGGGCCAGATCAGCAAGTGGGCGGTACCGGACGACATTCGTATTGTCGAGGCAATCCCCAAAACCAGTGTCGGCAAGCTCGACAAGAAGCAGATCCGCGAGCAGGTGCGCGACGCCTGAGGCGGCGGCCCGGCTGTTGCCCCGGCGGTTGGCCGCTGGCGATGCCGTCGCGGGATTTTATGCTATTCTTGCGCGCGAAAATTTGCGGACAGGGCCACAAGCCCGCCGTATCCGTTACGGGGCAGGACCCAGACGCTGAGGCGCCGTGGCGACCGATGTCCCGGGCATAATTCAAACGGCTGCAGCCTATCGGCTGGGGCCCGGCGTACCTGCGTTATCCCGCCAGGTGCGTTGCAGAGTGAGGAATAGTTTGATGTCCCGAGCCGAATCGGCCCCAGCCAGCAATGCCGCCAGCGCAGGTACTGTCACGCATCCGCAGTGGTCTTCGCGCCTGGCCTTTATTCTCGCGGCCACCGGCTCTGCCGTCGGTCTGGGCAATATCTGGAAGTTTCCCTATATCACCGGAGAAAACGGTGGTGGCGCCTTTGTGCTGGTGTACCTGCTGTGCATCTTTGTGGTCGGTCTGCCCATTCTGGCCGCCGAAGTCCTGCTGGGGCGGCGCAGTGGCTGCAGCCCGATTCAGGGCATGGCACAGCTGGCCCGGCGCGATGGCGTGTCGGCGCGCTGGGGCTGGGTCGCCTGGATCGGTTTTGTCGCCGCCTTCGTGCTGTTGTCATTCTATTCCGTCGTCGGCGGCTGGTCGCTGGCCTATGTAGGCCTGGCCGCCGAAGGCTCCTTCAGCGGTGCTGACGCCGCCACCATTGGGGGGCTCTTTGGCCAGTTGCTGGCCGATCCGGCGGCGTTGCTGCTGTGGCACAGCCTGTTCATGCTGCTGGTGGTGGTGATTGCAGGCTCCGGCGTGCGTGCCGGCATGGAGCGCAGTATCAAGCTGCTGATGCCATTGCTGTTTGTACTGCTGCTGGTGCTGGTGGGCTATGCGGCGGTGCGCGGCAACTTTGGCCAGGCGCTGGATTTTCTGTTCACGCCGGATTTCAGCAAGCTGACCACCGAAGGTGTACTGACGGCCCTGGGGCATGCCTTCTTTACTCTCAGCACCGGTATCTGCGTGATGATGGCCTACGGCTCCTACCTGCCCAAGCAGGTTAATATCGCCCGTACTGTCGTAACCATTGGTGTGCTGGATACCCTGGTGGCGCTGCTGGCGGGCCTTGCGATCTTCCCACTGGTGTTCGCCAACGGGCTTGAGCCGGGTGCCGGCCCGGGACTGATTTTCGTCACTCTGCCGCTGGCCTTTGGCCAGATGACCGGCGGTGTGCTCTTTGGCACCCTGTTCTTTGTGTTGCTGCTGGTGGCCGCCGTCACCTCGGCTATCTCCATGATAGAGCCGGTGGTGGAGTGGCTGGAAGACAAGGGTGTTGGCCGCATGCTGGGGGCATTGCTATCCGGCGGCACGATCTGGCTACTCGGGGTCTGCACGGTGCTGTCGTTCAATATATGGGCCGACTTCCACCCGCTGGACTTCATGGCCCGTTTCGAAGGCAAGACGCTGTTCGATCTGTTCGACTTCCTGGTATCGAATCTGGCGCTGCCGCTGGGTGGCCTGGCGATCGCGCTCTATGCCGGTTGGGCCATGAAGGCCGAAACACTGCGCGATGGCATAGGGCTGGGGCAGGGCGCTGTATTCAGCCTGTTTCGTTTCGTGCTGCGCTTTCTCAGCCCGGCGGCGGTGCTGGTGGTGTTTGTCTACAATCTTTAGCCTCCGGCTGCGAGCTTTTGCGGTGGCAGCAAAACTGCTAGGGTGGCCTTCTTTGTCCGCTGAACAGGTTGAACCGCGGCTATGAGTCGTTCGCAGGAATTTGATATACCCGACCTTGGGCCCGCAGGAGAAGAGGGTCGCCAGCAGGCCTCCCCAGCCAGGGGCCGCACAAGCGATACGCCGCAGGGGCGCCCGGCCACTCAGCCGCCAGCCAAGGGCGGCAATCTGCTTCACAGCCTGGTGCTGGTGCTGCTCACCGGCGCCGCCAGCGGGCTGGGCTACTGGGGCTATGGCTTGCAGCAGCAGCTGGATACGAGCCTGGCGCAGCAGGCAGGGATGACGCAGCGCCTGGTGGATCTGGAACAGCTGCTGGAGGTCACCAGCGACAGCGCCAGTCAGTCGGGCCAGACTCTGGCCGGGCGGCTTGAGCAGCAGGGCAAGACCGCCGCCGAAAAGTACCAGCATTTCGATTCCGAAATCGCCAAGCTCTGGACCATTGCCTACCAAAGCAACAAACCCAAGCTCGAAGCCCAGGAAACGCTGCTGGCCAGCCAGGCGGATACGCTGGCGCAGCAGGGTACGCTGCTGGATGCCCAGGCCGCTCAGCTGAGGCAGCTGGATGAGCGACTGCAGGCGCAGCGTACTGAACTGGAGGCCAGGACGGGTGAACTACAGACGTTGCAAACGGCTCAGCTTGCAGGAGAGAAGGCCCGGGCCGAGATCAGCAAACAGCTGACGACGCTCGCGGGGCTGGAAACAGGCCAGGCGAGTCTCAAGGCCGATCTGGATAAAACGGTGCAGGAGGTCAAGCGCACACTGGCAACGCTGGATACCCAGGTGAGAATCAGTGAGGAGGTGCAGTCCGAAAAGGTCGCGGCCCAGCAGCAAGCGCTGCGTGCGCTCGGCGAGAAGGTTGCGTCACTGCAGGCCAGTGCCGGCAATACCGACCTGACCCGGCGGGTGCGGGTCAACGAACAGGCGATTCAGGCGATCGACGGCAGCCGCCGCCAGCTGAATCAGCAGTTGCTGCAGCTGCGACAGCAACTCAACAACCTGCAGCTTCGCATGCAGTAGGCCGGCTCCAATGTTGGCCCGCTGCGGCGCCTGGTGGTGTTGCTGTACGAATGCTGAATCAGGCATTGCGTCGGTGGCGCCGGCAGGGCAGAATGACCCGTCTACCTATAAGGCTACCTGTTTCTAGTGATGAATATACGTGCATTTTTTGCACTCAAACTGAACGATCAGACGGTGCGTCGTCTGTCTGATCACGCCGATACCCTGTGCGCTTACGACCGCCACATGGAAGTGAACTGGGTCGAATCCGAAAGTTACCACCTGACGCTCTGTTTTCTGGGCGATATCAGGATTTCCCAGGTCGAAACCCTTGAACGCCTGACCCGCGAGCAGCTGGCTCAGTTCGAGCCCTTCCATGTTCGTCTCAACGCCGTCGACTATTACCCGGTCAGTGACTCTCTGGCGCTGGTTGCTGCACTGACCCAGGACTGTGCCGAGTTGCAGTCGCTGCATGAAGAAGTACGGCAGGTGGCCGCCACAGCCGGTATCTCCTACGACGATACCGACTTCAAGCCCCATGTAACCCTCGGGCGCCTGCCGGCGGACAACAGTTTTGAGCCCCCGTGCAGCTGGCCCGAACTCGATCTGCAAAGCCCGGCCGCATCCGTGGTGCTCTACCTGAGCAAGCCTGGTGAGCGCGGCTCGCTGTACACGCCCCTGTTTGAAGTCCCGCTGCAGTATTCATTGCCCCGGGTGCGTTCAGCCTGATACGGGAATACCCCTGCCAGAGGCAGGGCCTCTGATTCGCTCCCTGGTGACGGCAATGTTAATCCCATTCATGTTTGCTCCGGTGTCTTGGTCACCTTGGCAAGCTTTCTGTTTGTCCTGCTCTACCCATTCAAAGCCCGTTTATATTTTCTAATCAAGCCATTTTTTAGATTTTTTCGCTTTTTTAGTACTGTATCTGCGTGTGTTCTGTTTCTGCTTTCCTCCTGTTGATCGTGTTTTTCTTGATCATTATTCATGCCTGTTTAAATCTGCCTCCCTTGTCCACTAGTCTGGTTTAGGGATCCGCCCCTGAGGGAAGAAGGCGCGAGACTCGACCAAACCCGGAGGTGCAGCCGTGGAAAATATCAGTGGACGCTTTTTCGATGATGCCGAGTATCAGCGGCGACGTATCCAGGTCAGGGAGGGCATGTCGGCGCGGGGGCTCGATGCCTGCCTCATCGCCAGTCCCGAGAATATCTATTATCTGACCGGTCTTGACCATCAGGGTTACTTTGCCTGCCAGCTGCTCGTGCTGCCGGCGGATGGCCAGCCGGTGCTCATCACCCGTGCCATGGAAAAGGCGACGGTGCGGGATCAGGCGCCGGATGTACGGCATGTCGGCTATGCCGACGGTACCGAGCCCAGCCCGGGCAAGGCTGATGAGGCGCCGCTGGTCGAGAGCACCTGGCCCGTGACCATGGGTGCTCCGACCCGGGAGCCGCGGCGCCGACCCTACCTGATGCCGTCCGCTGCTGTCAGCGAGACGGTGCGGGTACTGCGTGATTCCGGGCTGGCAAAGGCGGTCATCGGTATCGACATGAACAGTACTTTCCTGCCGTACTCCATTGCCGAGGGCATCATGAATGGTGTGCCGGATGCAGACTGGCAACAACTCGATAGCCTGGTGGACGATGTCCGTATCGTGCAGTCCAGGGCGGAGCTCGAGATGACCCGCCAGGCGGCGGCGATTTCGGACTCGATGATGCTGTCAGCCATCGCCGCCGCAGGCCCCGGCGTCAACGCACGGGAGGTCATGGCCGCGATCTATGATGCCATGTTCCGCCGTGGCGGCACCTACCCCGGTTTTGTCCCGCTGGTCCGCTCGACCCGCAACCTGGCTCACGAACATGGTACCTGGGAAGACCTGGCGCTGGTGCACGGTGACCTGCTGTTTCTCGAGATGGCCGGCTGCGCGCGCCGCTACCATGCGCCGCTGGGCCGCTTCGTCTTTATCGGCGAAGCGCCGCCAGAAACGCAGAAGGTGAATGCCATCTGTCAGGAGGCGATGATGGCGGCGGCGGCGCAGATCAAACCCGGCGCGCTGGCCGGGGATGTGTACGAGGCGTGGCAGGCGGTGCTTGATGGCAATGACCTGTCGCATTATTCCCGCCATCACTGCGGCTACTCCATCGGCATCGGTTACCCGCCGAGCTGGTCCGGCAGCGGTGTACCGGTCGGGCTTCGGCGCAACTCCCAGATGCAGTTGCGCGAAGGCATGACCTTCCATCTGATGAGCTGGCTGCTGGGCTCGGGCATCGGCGATGCCTTCCTGTCCGACACGGTCGAAGTCACGGCTAATGGGTGCGACTTCCTGACCCGGGTTGACCGCAACGTTCTGGTGCGCTGAGCGGGAGATGACGATGGACAACCGCTATGCGCACCTGCTGGCCAGCGACAATGTGTCGGGGGTGCATCCCGAGGTGATGACGAAGCTCGCCGAGGTCAATCGCGGGCACGTGCCGGGCTATGGCGCCGACGCTGTAACCGCGGCGGCGCTGCAGCAATTCCGTGCGGTGTTTGGCGACCACAGCGAGACGCTGCTGCTGTTCAACGGTACTGCGGCCAATGTGCTGGCCCTCAAGGGCATGCTGCACAGCCATGAAGCGCTGTTCTGCGCAGAGGAGGCGCACCTGCAGGTCGACGAGTGTGGCGCGCCGGAGCACTACATCGGCTGCAAGCTGATACCGGTGCCGGCCATGCGTGGCAAGCTGACGCTGGCGCGGATCGAGCAGCTGGTGGCGGCAGACCTTGATGTAGTGCACCGCAGCCAGCCACGGGTGATCTCACTGGCCCAGGCCACGGAGCGGGGCGCCGTTTACAGTCTTGAGGAGCTGCGTGCTATCGGTGCCTTTGCCAGGCAGCGGGGGCTGCTACTGCACATGGACGGTGCCAGGCTGGCCAATGCGGCCCAGGCGCTGGGTGTCGGATTCGCCGAGATCGTCGAAGGCTTCGATGTGCTGTCGTTTGGCGGCACCAAGAATGGGCTGATGATGGCCGAGGCGGTGGTGGTGCTGAATCCGGCGCTGCGCGGCGCCTATCCCTATATACGCAAGCAGGGTATGCAGCTGGCATCCAAGCAGCGATTTCTTGCCGCCCAGTTCCTGGCCTATTTCGAGAACGACCTCTGGCGCCGCAATGCCGGCAATGCCAATGCCATGGCCCAGCAGCTCGCCAGTGGGCTCGACAGCCTCGACGAGGTCACCCTGAGCGCGCCGGTCGAGATCAACATGGTGTTCGCACAGGTGCCGACCGACTGGCTGGGCGCTGTGCAACAGCTGACGCCCTGCCTCGTCTGGCCGGGGGATGCTTTCAGTGAAATTCGCCTGGTGACCTCATTCGATACCCGTGCAGAGGATATCGATCATTTTGTTCGGGAGCTCGGCCGCCTGTCCGCGGGCGGCTAGCGCCGCATCGTCTCGTCAAACCCTTTGGAGGTACCGCCATGAGCACTATCGAGGTCGTCAATCCCTACACCGCAGAGACCGTATTCTCGCAACCATCGGAAACCTTCGCGGCGGTCAGTGCACGCGTCGATGCGGGCCAGCAGGCAGCGCGGGCCTGGCAGGCTCTTTCGCCGCAGGCGCGTGCCGGCCATGTGCTCAAGGCGCTGGATTATTTTCGTGACAACGCCGACGAGATCGCAGCAGGGATTACCCGGGAGATGGGCAAGCCACTGACGGCGGCCAGGGAAGAGCTGACGTACATGCTCGAGCGCGCGGAATACCTGTGCCGCTTTGCCACCGACGGTGCTCTGGCGCCGGCCCATCACCCGCAGTATGAGGACGCAAACTTCGAGGGTCGCATCGAGTGCCGCGCCAAGGGGGTCGTCTACATTATTACGCCCTGGAACTATCCGCTGTTTTGCGCCATCAACGGTACAGTCTGCGCGTTGCTCAGTGGCAATGCGGTGGTGCTCAAGCATACCAGTACACCCTCGGTGGGTGCTCATTTTGAAAAGGCATTCGGCTCGATGGCCGGTATCGACCAGCTGCTGACCCAGGTGGTGGTGGACTTCGATGTCTCGGCACGCATTATCGAAGAGACCGATATCAATCACCTGGTTTTCACCGGGTCCGTACAGGGCGGTCGCGTGATGCAGCAGAGCATTGCCAAGCGGGCCTTCAATGAGGGTGTGCCGGACCCCTTTATTCAGTGCTCCCTCGAGCTTGGTGGCAGTGACGCCGCCTACATTGCCGAGGATGCCGACCTCGAACAGGCCGTTTTGTGGACCGTGAAGATCGGCCGGCTGCATAACTCCGGTCAGTCCTGCTGTGCCGTGAAGCGGGTCTTTGTGCACGCCAGCCGCTACGACGCATTTCTTGACAGGGCCCGGGCGGTCATGGAGGCCGAGGTCAGTGGCGACCCGATGGCTGCGCAAACGACCCTGGGACCATTGCATGGCGGCCAGAAGGCGGTGTCGGGATTGCTGGACATGGTGAAACAGGCCCAGCGACTGGGGGCGAAGCTCTGTACCGGTGGCGAGACCGAATCCCACGGTGGCACCGAGTTTCTCAAGCCCACGTTGCTGGCCGATGTGACGGCGCAGATGCGGATCCTGAAGGAGGAGACCTTTGGCCCGGTGCTGCCGGTGATGAAGGTCGCTGATGATGAGGAGGCGGCACGGCAGGTGTGCAACAGCCGTTTCGGCCTGACCGCATCGATCTTTACGCGCTCGCGGGACCGTGCCGAGCGCTTTGTGGCGGCGGTGACTACCGGCACGGTCTACGTCAATCGCTGTAACTTTGTCGATGCGCGCCTGGGCTGGATCGGCCAGCACGCATCGGGCAACGGCTCTCTCGCGCTGGCACCGGAGGGGCTGCAGGCGTTCAGTGCGCGCAAGTCGGTCAACGTCGATCCCAGTAACCTGAGTTGATCCCAGCAATCTGAAATCAAAGGAAGCCTTGCATGTCCGAATTGCCGCCCTGTCCCGACCGGGAGCTCATGCTGGAATTGAGCGAGACCCGCCGACGCTTCCACCGAACGCCGGAACTTTCCTGGACCGAGTACCTGACCACGGCGCGCCTGTGCCAGGAGCTGGAAGCCCTGGGGTACAGCATTGAATGGGGTGAGGCGCTGTACCGGCAGCCCCCCGGCAATCCGCCGGACAGCGATACGGATCGCGCCGCCTGGCAGCGGGCCGAACGTACACTGGGCGCGAATAACCGTTACCTGTCCGGGATGCGGGGCAACCGCACCGGCCTTGTCGCCACCCTCGAGGGCAACGGGCCCGGTCGGGTGTTCGGGTTTCGCTTCGATATAGACGCGCTGCCGATCAACGAGAGCCTCGATGCCGGCCATGAACCGGCGGCCCGGGGCTTCGCATCGGAGCATGCCGGCATCATGCATGCCTGCGGTCATGACGGTCATCTGACCATCGGTCTCGGGCTGGCGCGACGGCTGGCCGCGCGCCGCGAGCGCTGGGGTGGCCGGGTGCACCTGTTCTTCCAGCCGGCCGAAGAAGTGGCCGGTGGCGGGGCGGTTTTCGCCGGCCTGCCGCAGCTGGCCGAGGTGGAGCGCTTCCTGACGCTGCACCTGGGTATTCTGGACCGCTATCGCATCGTGTTCGATGCCACCTGGATTGCTGCGCGCATCTATGATGTTGTCTTTCGTGGTCGCGCCAGCCATGCCGGCAACGCGCCCCAGGATGGCCGCAACGCGCTCCTGGCTGCCTGCCAGGCGGTTCAGGGTCTGTACGCGCTGCCGCGCCACAGCGGCGGCATGTCGCGGGTCAATGTCGGTCGTTTTCGCTCCGACAATGCCCAGAACGTGATTGCCGACGAAGTACGACTGCGCTACGAGGTGCGCGGCGCCGACAACGCCATCTGCGACTTTATGGCGGCTGCGGCGGAGCAGGTGCTCGATGGCGCTGCGCGCATGAATGCCGTGACCTGGGAGCGCAGCGTATTCGCCGAGTTTTCCAGTTACCCCAATAGTCGCGATCTGGCGGAGTCGGTGGCGGCAACCGCACGGGCACTTGGGCTGCCCGAGGCCTTGTTGCAGGACAGTTTTCTGGTCTCGGCCAGCGAGGATGCCGGCTTTCTGATCCAGCGGGTGCGCGAGCAGGGCGGCCAGGCGACCCACCTGATACTCGGCTCGCCGGTCGGTGGCGGTCACCACAGTCCGACCTTTGATTTCGACGAGGAGCTGCTCGGCTGGGGCGTCCTGTTGTTCGAGTCCCTGGTGCTGGATAAGCCGTAGCCTGATGACGCGCAGCGAATTCCGGGTGCATGCTCGGGGCTCATTCCAGCCTGCCCAGTTAGACCAAGACCCTAAACTCGTCCTTTGTCGTTTTGGTGTATAATCGCGCCGCAACAAATTCAAGCAGCCGGTTGACAAGAGCTGCCCCTACATGACCCCGAGCCAGACGGAGAGTCTCAATGAGCGTGATTCGCCAAGACGATTTCATCAGCAGTGTCGCAGACGCGCTGCAATTCATCTCCTATTACCACCCGATCGACTTCGTTCAGGGCGTGCATGAAGCCTATCTGAAGGAGCAGAACCCGGCTGCCAAGGATGCCATGGCGCAGATTCTGATCAACTCCCGCATGAGTGCAGAAGGCCGCCGGCCGATCTGTCAGGACACCGGTATCGTTACCGTGTTCGTCAAGGTCGGCATGAATGTCACCTGGGACGCCAGCATGAGCGTCACCGACATGATCAACGAAGGCGTGCGCCGCGCCTACACGCACCCGGACAACGTGCTGCGTGCCTCCATTCTGGCCGATCCTGCGGGCAAGCGTCAGAACACCAAGGACAACACGCCGGCGGTCATCCACTACGAAATCGTCGAAGGCGATGAAGTGGATGTGCAGATCGCAGCCAAGGGCGGCGGTTCCGAGAACAAGTCCAAGATGGTAATGCTCAACCCGTCCGACAGCATTGTCGACTGGGTCGTCAAGACCGTACCGACCATGGGGGCTGGCTGGTGCCCGCCGGGCATGCTGGGTCTGGGCATTGGCGGCACCGCCGAGAAGGCTGCGGTGCTGGCCAAGGAGTCCCTGATGGATTCCATCGATATCCATGAACTGCGCGAGCGCGGCCCGCAGAACCGGGTGGAGGAGCTGCGCCTGGAAATCATGGATGCGGTCAACGCCCTGGGCATCGGTGCCCAGGGCCTGGGTGGCCTGACCACGGTGCTGGACGTCAAGATCAAGGATTATCCGACCCACGCGGCGTCTTTGCCGGTGTGCATGATCCCCAACTGTGCCGCTACCCGCCACACCCACTTTACCCTCAACGGTAATGGCCCTGCGATCCTCACGCCACCGAGCCTGGAAGACTGGCCACAGGTGACCGCAGAAGTCGGTGCCAATACCCGCCGGGTCAACCTCGATGGCATCACGCCGGAAGAAGTGGCCACCTGGAAAGTGGGCGAAACCGTGCTGCTCAACGGCAAGATGCTCACCGGGCGTGATGCCGCGCACAAGCGCATGATCGAAATGCTCAACAAGGGCGAAGAACTGCCGGTGGACCTGCAGGGCCGGTTTATCTACTACGTTGGCCCGGTGGATCCGATCGAAGGCGAAGTGGTGGGTCCGGCCGGTCCGACCACGGCCACCCGCATGGACAAGTTCACCCGTCAGATCCTGGATCAGACCGGCCTGCTGGGCATGATCGGCAAGTCCGAGCGTGGCCCTGTGGCCATCGAGGCGATCAAGGACTACAAGGCCGTCTACCTGATGGCCGTGGGTGGCGCAGCCTACCTGGTGTCCAAGGCGATTGTCGGTGCCAAGGTGCTGGCCTTCGAGGAAATGGGCATGGAAGCGATCTACGAGTTCGAGGTCAAGGACATGCCAGTCACGGTGGCGGTGGATGTGAACGGTGAGTCCGTACACAACACAGGCCCTGCCAAGTGGAAAGAGATCATCGCCCGATCGGCCTGATCCTGAACACTGCTGTGCGGCGTCGGTGGCTCCAATAGCCTGATCCGCCCATAAAAAATCCGGAATCCCGTCAGGGGTTCCGGATTTTTTGTGCCTGCCTTTAATTCCGTATCACTTGCTTGTATTCCAGGCCGCCTGTGCCTGGCACCAGAAAGATGCCTGCCCGTCAGGCGCAGTCGCGTTCCTTTTCTATTTTGCGCTTGGCATCCAGGTAGCGTGGCATGGGGCCGACATCCTCGTAAATCGGGTCGCCGTCTTCGATGCGGATAACCTTGGAGCCTGGCCGATAGGGCATTTTTTCTTCGACTTCCATCAGGATGGTATGCAGCAGCGAGGTACAGACTTCTTCGCGGGTCAGGCCGAAGGCGCTGGCCAGGGCTTCAATACGGACAAGATCCTCGCGGGCCAGGGTGACATTCAGGTCGGTCAGGCTGCTCTCGTGCAGTGCTTTGCGTTCAAGCTCTTCAAGCAGGCGGGATACATGGTTGGCAGGCATGGTACATCTCCTCTGATGACTACAGTTTAAAAGCTAGTTCAGGCTCGCAGGTTTGGCGAGAGTTTTAGCGAGGGTTTTGGCTTTGCGTTGGTGCGAGCACCCGGCGGGCTCGGGCGGTTTAACTCGACCGGTCTTTTCTCTAAAATGTTGCGCTTGCAAAATATTAACGGGGCACGGGCGGCAGATGGCGAATATCAAGATACTGGTGGGAACAACATTCGGTGCAACCCAGGAAATTGCCGAGGACTGTGCCGCGCAGCTCAAGGCGCTGGGTCACGAGGCCTGTGTGCTGCGTCAGCCGCAGTATGACGATGTCGTGGCTGAGGATACCGAGGTGCTGCTGGTGTGCTCGGCGACCATCGGCCAAGGCGAAGTGCCGGAGAATCTGTTGCCGCTCTACCTGGAACTGCGCGATCGCTTCCCGCTGATGCCACAGGTGGGCTTTGGGGTGATTGCCCGCGGTGACAGCTCCTACGACGACTTTGCCGAGGGTGGGCGCCAGGTGGCGGACCTGCTGCGGGAGTTGCAGCTGCGCGAGCTGGTGTCGCCGCTGTTTCTGGATGCCTGCGAGACGATGGACCCGGAAGCCGAAGTGGATGCCTGGATCCAGGGGCTGGCAGCGAAACTCTGACGCTGCGTTACGGGGCCGGCGCCAAGGTGCCCGCCCCGCCAGTGTATTGCCTTACTTCTTCAAAAAGCCGCAACGTTGCAGGAATGCCAGCATGTGGGGGCGGGCTTCCTTGATCAGCATGCCGGAGATCTGTTCGCTCCAGCTCATCACCTTGCTGGCGCCGGTACGGCTGCGGTAGTACTCGCGCACCTCCTCATCATACCGGGCGATCACCGCCGTATCGCCGCTGTCGTCGTAGCGGTCCTGTTTCAGCACCACCGACAGGGGCAGGCGCGGCTTGGTTTCCGGGTCCTGATCCGGGTAGCCCAGGCACATGCCAAACACCGGGTACACCAGCTCCGGCAGCTCCAGCAATTCGGCGACCTCGGCAATCTGGTTGCGCAGCCCGCCGATATAGACGATACCCAGCCCCAGTGATTCGGCGGCGACGGCCACGTTCTGTGCAAACAGGGCGGCGTCGGCGGTGGCGGTGATGAACTGCTCGGTAAAGCCGGACTGCATCTGTGCCTGGTGCATGTCGCAGGCCAGCTGGTGGCGCTTCATGTCGGCGCAGAATACGAGGAAGGTTGGGGCCTCGGCAATATAGGCCTGATTGCCGGCGCAGGCGGCCAGGCGCCCGCGCTTGGCGGCGTCCTGTACCTGGATCACGGTACAGGCCTGCAGGAAACTGGAGGTGGCGGCGGCCTGGCCGGCACGCACCAGTTCATCGATGGTGTCCTGCTCGATCGGCTGCGTGGTGAATTTACGGATGGAGCGGTGGGACTTGAGTAACTCGATAACCTGATTCATGAAAGCGGATCTCCTGTGCAGCGCGTATTCTAGCGCCTGTATCCGGTATCGTCACGGCCAATACCCGGGCATGGCCTTAGCGGCAAATGCGGCGAAATGTCAGGTTGAGCCGGGGGGCACAGGGGCGCCGGGTGCGGGGCAGGGCATGCTGCCAGAAATGCTGGGTGCTGCCGCGCATCAGCAGCAGGGAGCCATTCTCCAGGGTGAGTTCCAGCTTCGGTTGCCCCGGGTCCTGGCGGTGGCGCAGCACGAAGCGCCGGGGCTGGCCGAGGCTCAGGGATGCGATTACCGGGTCGGGGCCCAGCTCCGGCTCATCGTCGCTGTGCCAGCCCATGCTGTCGCTGCCATCGCGATACAGGTTGAGCAGTACGCAGTTGAACGGTGTGGGCTCCAGTGTGGCAATGCGCGCTAACAGTGCCGCGATCAGCGGGTGCCAGGGCCGGGCTTGCAGTTGCAGGCCCGAATAGCGGTATTGCAGCCCTGTCTCGCCCTGGAACTGCTGCAGGCGCGGAATTGCATGCTCGCGGCCGAACAGCCGGATGCGGTCCTCGCGCCAGTCGATCTCCCGGCTCAAGCGCCCGAGCAGGTGGGCCGCTTCTGCGGCGGTGATGAACTGGCGATGCAGCACCAGCTGAGCGTCTTTGTGGCTGATATACTCGCTCCGCATCAGTTTTGCAGCCAGTGTCGGCTAGCCTCTGCCAGCGCTTCGGCGATATGGATGGCATTACTCGGATGGGGGATGCAGTCGGTGGAGACGACGTCGGCGCAGGTTTGCAGTTGGTGATAGGCATCGCCGGCAAAAATTCCATGCACGGCAATGCAGGTGGCGCGGGGCAGGCCGGCGTCCTGCAGGTGGTGCAGCGTCTCAAGCATGGTGCGGCCGCTGGAAATGATGTCGTCGACCAGTACCGGGCTGTGTGTGCGCCAGCGTTCGACATCGGGCAGAGATACGTCAACTGCATAGTCACCGTGCCGCTCCTTGTGCAGAATCTGCCAGGGCGCCCCTGCCAGGTGCGCAACTTCGCTGACCCACTGCTCGCTCTCCGCGTCCGGCCCGATGAGGAGTGGCTGGCGGATCTGCTGGTTTATCCAGTGTGCGATCAGTGGCGCGGCGGGTACCAGGACGCTTTTGAGGCTGTAGATTTCGTTGAGCGAGGCGTAGCGGTGCAGATGCGGATCGACCGTAATCAGGCCATCTAAATGGTCTGACAGCAGGCGCGCAAACACGCGAGAGCTGACACATTCCCCTGGCTTGAAGCGGGTATCCTGGCGCATGTAACCCAGATAGGGACTGATCAGCAGCACGCGACGGGCGCCCAGTTCACGCAGGGTTGCGGCGGCAAACAGCAGTGGTGCCAGCTTCTCGTCCGGATGATAGAGGTTGCAGAACAGCAGGCAGTCCCGATCCTGGCACTCGGTGTGAAACCGTAGATAGGACTCGCCGTCCGGAAAGCGGTGTAGCTCCAGTTCGCCGCTCTGTGCCGGCAGAAGTTGCGCCAGCCGCGAGCAAACGGCCGGATCCGAAGTCAGGTTGAACAGCAGAGGTTTCATGGGTTTGGCTCCGACAGGGGTTGCAGCCCGGTGACATCAAGCTGTGAGTGTTGCGCCAGCCGTGCGGCCATAACCCGGGCCGAACAGCAGAGGTTTCATGGGCCTGGCTCCGATAATGGTTGTAACTGGACAACATTGATGTGTTGCTCGAGATAGCCGACAGCGTAATTCAGTTCGCCCGAACTTTCGGCGTGAATGCTCAGCAGGATCTCGTTGGGTTCGATCCGGTCGCCGAGCTTGACCGGAATATGCACGCCTGCGGCAGGGTCGACGGGCGCACCGGCCAGTTTGGCAATTTTCGACAGCAGGCGATTGTCGATGGCGCTGACGATACCGGCGTCGCGGGCGGTCAGGTTATACCGGTAGGGCGCAACAGGAGGGCGCTTGAGGCCGCCCTGCGCCATGCAGATGGCCTGAAACTTGTCCCAGGCCTCCCCGGATTCCAGTTTTTCGCGCGCCATGGCCTCGCCCAGCCCCGGTGCCGTGACATCGGCCATCTCCAGCATGGCGCCTGCGACCAGGCAGGCGCGATTCCTGAGATCAAGGGGTGCCTCGGGCTTGCTCTGCAGTACCGCCAGCACGTCCAGGGCTTCTAGCGCAGGGCCGATGCCGCAGCCAATCGGCTGGCTGCCGTCGGTGCAGAGCAGGCGGATACTGAGCCCCAGTTCAGCCGCCACCTGGCGAAAGGTGTCGGCCAGCTTGTCGGCGGAGGCACGGCTGCGTACCTTGGCGCTGGGCCCCACCGGAATATCGATCAGCACATGGGTGGCGCCGGCCGCGATCTTCTTGGACAGCACCGAGGCGACCAGTTGACCCTCGCTATCGATATCCAGAGCCCGCTCTACCTGTATCAGCAGGTCATCGGCGGGACTCAGACGCACAGAGCCCCCCCAGGCCAGGCAGCCGCCGACCCGGGTAACGATATCTTTCATCTGCCCTCTGTTGAGGCAGACATTGGTCAGCACTTCCATGGTATCGGCCGTACCGGCCGGGGAGGTGATTGCTCGTGACGAGGTTTTAGGTACCGTCAGGCCGCAGGCCGTGAGAATGGAAACCACGATCGGGCTGGTACGGTTGCCGGGCAGGCCACCGACACAGTGCTTGTCGATCACCATGGGCAGCTCCCAGTCAAGGGTGTCGCCGGCCTGGATCATGGCGCGGGTCAGCGCCGTGATTTCCTGCAGACTGAGATTGTCGGCACCACAGGCCGTGATGAACGCCGCAACATGTACATCGGCATAACGCCCGTCGACGATATCCTCAATGATGCTTTGTAGCTGCTGTTGATCCAGCGCGTGACCGAATACCTTGGCGCGCACGTAGGACAGCGATTGTACCGGCGCCGGGTGGGAAACCCTGATATGGGCGTCCGGCTTCAGCGCGAGCCGCTTCCAGGCCGGCTCCGACAAGCCGATCTGGCCGCTGGATACCAGGTCGCCTGTGACGATATTCAGGGTTGCGATAATGTGCTGGCCGTTGCTCGACACCAGTACCCGCGAGAGTGCGGAAAAGCCTTCGGAGCGACATACCGGGCAGTCCGCGTGCAGATAGATAATGAGCTCCTGGCGGGTGTCGATGCCAATCCGCAGCGGCTCGAGCGGAGCCATTCTTTCAGGTGCGAGGATCATGCGCGGGCACTCCGCTGTGTCGGGTCGCGGTTATAGGGCGTGCCTCCAATTTAGCAGCTCCACCGTCAGAAGGTATGGTAGGTACCTTTGCATCGCGCCTCTGGCGGGCTGCATTGTTTCGGGCTTTGTGTTCTTGCAGGTGTCCGTCGGCGAGGGCTGACAGCCTGAGCTACTATTCAGGCAGGCGGGCGTTTTCGGCGTGCAGCCGGGTACGATTATGGCGTTTCGGACAGGAGAGACCTTTATGCTCAGATCCGTCAAGGCTTCGGATTACATGGCCCGGGACCTGGTGACCTTTTCACCGGATACCGATCTGTTTCAGGCAATCCAGCAGTTGTTGCAAAGGAAAATCAGCGGCGCTCCGGTGGTGAATGAGGAGGGTGTGCTGGTGGGCATGCTGTCGGAGGTTGATTGCCTGCGCGCGATCCTTACGCTGACCTACCATGAAGAGGAGTTTGGCGGTAAGGTTGCGCAATACATGTCGCAGGATCTCTGTACCATCGAGTATGATGCCGATATCATCAAGGTCGCCGAGGCCTTTATCCGTAATGGCATGCGCCGTTTGCCCGTCGTGCAGCGTGGCAAACTGGTTGGACAGATCAGCCGGCGCGATGTGCTGCGTGCGGTGGAAGTCTTTGCCCAGAATGGCTGAACTTGGATCTGCGCTATGTTCGTTTCGGGACGGCGGCTGTTCGGGCAGGCTTCATGCCTGCCCATCTTGATTACACTGGAGTCCCATGGGTTATTGCTTCCCCGAACAACCGATTCTGTTTTACCCCTCTTTGGCCCGTCGCATCGGTAGCGATGAAGCCCTGTTGCTGGCCATCTATCACGATCGAGCCCGCAGCAGCGGGCGCGGCGAAAGCGCCGAACTGGTGCTCAGTCGCGCCCAGTGGCTAAAAGTCGCCGACTTCTGGGACGAGGCCTACCTGCGCAGTGTCACCGAGAGTCTGGTGCGCCAGGGCTGTATTCGAGGGTCGGTCGACAGCGCGCTGGTGCGGCTCAGCCTGTTGTCCCGGACCGAGTCTGTCGAGCCGGCGGTTGCCGCACCTGCCGGGCAGGATGCCGTGGTGGCTGAGGCCGTCGTCGAGGTGGCGGCCGCTGATGCCGCGGGGGACGAGCTTCCCCTGTCGCCGGCGATTTCCGCCGCCGGTGGTGCGAGCGATCTGTCCGGGGCTGGCTGGAACGACGGCTATGGTCCTGAATTTGCACCCGCCGCGGCCCCGTGGCCTGAGCCGATACGCCAGGCTCAGCCCGTGCCGGCAGAGCCGCTCAGTCGGCTGGATGTACGCGATACGCCGCCCAGACCCTTGACGCGCCAGGCATTGCGGGCACAACCGCAAACGCTTCAGGCCCGGGGGCCGGCGCCCACCTTTGGTGGTGCCAGCGGCTGGCGGCGTCACAAGGACGAGTTGCAGATGCTGTTCGAGCAGCACGAAGAGCGTAACCAGCAGCTCAAGCCCATGCAGCTCGGCTGGCGCCCGTCCGAAACCTTCTTTGCGCTGCTGCCACGGCACAGTATCAGCGAGGAGTATGCCGAAGGCCTGCTCGACGAGTTTGTGCTCTACTGGCTCGACAAGGATCGCAAGGAAACCAACTGGGATCAGAAATTTCTCGCCTGGGTAAAGCGGGAATGGGTACGCAAGCAAACCCGCGAAGGCCGGGACAGCAGCGCCGACAAAGAGCGACAGACAGGTTTTAACAATGAAAACACCCGCCGAGATACTCGGGAAAAACGCAAGCAGGTTACCGCAGCAATCATGGACATCCGCGACACCGACTGGTAACCGCGCAGCCCCGCAGGCTGATGCCGGCCCTTTGCCGCTGGAAACCAAGGCGCTGGTGAACATGCTGTTTGCGCGCTTTATGGCCATCTACGGCCACAAGTTCAAAAGCTGCTTCGAAACCCAGGATGAAATTCGCATTGCCAAGCGTGAGTGGGCGCTGAGCCTGCGCGGCTATGGCGAGCGCGAGCTGGTGCCGGCCATCGATCAGTGCAAGGAGACCCTGGCCTGGATGCCGACCATCTCCGAGTTTCTCAAGATCCTGCATGAGCAGGAGGGCAACTTCGGCCTGCCCGGCGTCCTGCGAGCCTATGAGGAAGCCTGTTTGCATGCGGACCGCCCGACGCGTCACGACTGGTCCCACCCGGCGGTGTACCAGGCCGGGCGTGCCACCGGCTGGTTCCGGTTGCGCAGCGAAGAACAGCGCAAGGTGTTGCCGGATTTTCGCTACAACTACGAGGTGATGTCCCGCCGTGTGCGCGAGGGGGAAGACCTGAGCGTACCTGTGGCAGTGGCATTGCCGGATGGGCGCAGCAACACGCTGGTGGCCTTTATTCAGCGCTGGGGGGAAGAGCAGGCACTGGCGCCGGAAGTGGCGGCCACCTTGCTGTATTACCTCACCAAGCCCAGGGGCTCGCGGGTACGGGAGCTGTACCGGATCGAGGCCGCGAAGAAAGTCCAGCAGCTTGGCCTCAAGCTCGAGCTGCCGCAGGATTACCAGTAACGTAAAGCCCTAGTGGCTGGAAAAGCCGCTGCCGAACATGGCGCCGATGGCGGCTGACAGCGTTTCGCTGCGCTCGGGATTGCGGAACGCCTGCATGATGGGACGGCGCAGCGTAGGCATGAACATCAGGTCGGCGAGGATGCGCGAAAAACCGTTCTGGCCCGGCTCTCCCGCTGCCAGGCGCTCCAGAAAGGCCTGCAACAGGGCCGGGTTTTTCAGGCTCTCGCAGCAGCGCGTTGCCAGCGCGACCAGCACTTCCGTTTCCCGTGAACGTTCGCTCGCCAGCACCTGTGTCAGGCAGGCCTGCCGGAGACTGTCGCTGCGGCTGTTGGAAATTGCACGCACCAGTGCCGCCAGTATCCCCCGATCATCACCGCGGTGGGCCAGGCTCTGTTCCAGCCGTGGTTGCAGTGCCTGCAGCAGGCGATGGCCGGGCTCCACATGTTCGAGGGCACGGCACAGGGCTTTCAGGGGTTCGTCGGGCAGCTGGGGCAGGGCGTTGATCAGCAAGGCTTCGTTGCTACCCTGGTCCAGCCTGACCACCAGGTCCGCGATGCCCTGCAGGCCCAGGTTGGGCCAGTGTTCATAGCCAATCTGGCCGGCAAAGTACTGTTGGGCATATTCGTAATGCAGGGAGGCCGGCAGCCCCAGTGCCTGGTTGGCATGGGCATGGAAGACAGCCATCTTTTCGCCATCGGGCTTGAAGGAAAAAGGGTTGTCCTTGAGAGCGTCCGGTCCACCATCAAGCAGGCCGCTAATGTTTTTCAGCAGGCGCTGCAGCAGGTCGTCGCGCACGGCCTGAATCAGCAAGCCCTGTTCGTCCAGTGGCAGCTTGAGGAACCAGACGGCATTGCGTTCGGCTTCTTTGGGGTGCCACAGCAGCAGGCCTATCCAGGCATGGTGCAGGTAGGGCTGAGGGTAGGCGACCTGGCCCTGTTCGACGCGCCCGAAGGTGTCGCTGGACAGCTTGCTGACCCGCCGGCCCATGTCGAACAGGCGACAGCGCGCGCCGGTCTGTTGAATCAGGTCCAGTAACGATTGAATAGGGTCCACAGTGCTGTCCTCGGGTACGGTGCGTCAGGGGGCGGATTTTACCAGCCCTGCGAAGGTGAGGACAGTCGGGCGCTCAGCCCGCCAGCAAGATGGCTTCGGCCCGTTCCACCGCCCGCACGCTACCGCGCAGTATGACAATGTCATTGTCCGCCAGCTGGGTGTCCATGCTGATACCGCTGAGCAGCGCGTCACCCCGGCGTATCGACTCCACTTCAGCCCCGATATGCAGCTCGTTCAGGCTGTGTCCGGCACCATGGCAGCCCGGCGGCAGTACCACCGGGTGCAGGATTTCGGCCCGGGCTGGGTCCCGCTTGGGCTGTCCACCCTGGTAGTAGCCGTGTAGCAGCCGGTAGCGTTCCTGGCGGACCTGGTCGATGTGCGAATTGATGGCATCGCGGGGAATATCCAGCAGCGTCAATACATGGGACACCAGCATCAGGCTGCCTTCCAGGGCTTCCGGGATGACCTCGGTGGCGCCAGCGTCCTGCAGTTCCTGCAGGCGACTGTCGTCCTGGGTGCGCACCAGGACAGGCAAATCCGGGAAGTGGTGCTTGAGGCCATGGAGGGCGCTCAGGGCATCGTTGTCGCTGGGGAAGGTCAGAATCAGCAGGCGTGCCCGACTGGAACCCAGCGTCTTCAGCAAGTCCGTACGTCTGGCATCGCCGTAGTAGATGCGCTCGCCGGCGGCAGCAGCCTGCTGTACGCGCCGCGGATCGCTGTCGATGGTGATATAGGGAATCTGCAGTGGCTGCAGGAAGCGGGTGATGACCTGGCCGACGCGGCCGTAACCACACAGGATCACGTGATCGGACATCTCCTCCAGGTCTGCCGGCAAGGGCGCGCTCAGGGCGGGCTCGGCAGAACTTGTGCGGGGACTGTGTATGCGCCGGCTCAGGCTGGCGCTGAAACGGATCAGCAACGGGGTGGCCAGCATGCTGAGAATAATAATGGCCACGACCTGGGCGTGCAGCTCACTGCCGATCAACTGGTGACTGGAGGCGAGGGTCAGCAGGGCGAAGCCGAACTCGCCACCCTGGGCCAGACAGATGCCGGCACGCAGTGCATTGGGGAGGTCGCGTTGCAGCAGCCAGGCTGCCAGGGCAATCAGGCTGCCTTTGAGCAGCAGCAGGCCCAGAGTCAGTAGCAGCACCCAGTGGCCGTTCTGCGCCAGTGCCGTCAGGTTCAGCTGCATGCCTACCGAGACGAAAAACAGCCCCAGCAGCACATCCCGAAAAGGCCGGATATCGGCTTCGAGCTGATGCCGGTAGCGGCTTTCCCCCAGCATCATGCCGGCCAGAAAACCTCCAAGGGCCATGGAAAGTCCCGCGGCGTGGGTTAGCCAGGCGGCAGTCAGGGCGGCCACCAGGGTTGTCAGCACGAAGAGCTCGTCGGAGCGGGATTTGGCGACCTCGTTGAGCAGGCGCGGCAGCAGAGTGCGGCCAAACACCAGCAGCACCACCAGGATGGCCCCGCCCTGCAGCAGGGTCGGAATCAGAGCCTGCAGGTCGAGGGAGGAGTGATCGCTGCCCAGGGTGGGTACCAGGATCAGGAAAAAGACGGCGGCCAGGTCCTGAAAGATCAGTATGCCCACGGACAGGCGTCCGTGCAGGGCGTTGATTTCACTGCGACCTATCAGCTCGCGGGTGACAATGGCCGTGGAGGATAGCGCCAGGGCGCCGGCGACAATCAGACTGGCAGCGAACGGCAGGCCGGCGAGCGTGGCCAGGCCCATGATCAGCGCCGTGGTGCCCAGCACCTGGAGGGAGCCCAGGCCAAACACCGTGCGGCGCATGGCAATCATGCGGGGCAGGGAAAACTCCAGCCCGAGCATGAACAGCAGAAAGACGACACCCAGTTCGCTCAGCAGCGCGATACTGTCATCGTTGCTGACCAGCCCCAGGGCGTAGGGCCCCAGCAGAGTGCCGACACAGACGTAACCCAGAATGGGTGGCAGGCCCAGGCGGCGAAACAGGCTGATAACGACAACAGCGGCGGCAATAATGGTCAGAAACTGATGGAAAAAGCCCTGTTCCATGGTGGTCAGTTCCGTGGCGGGGTATGGAAGGTGCCGGTTATATCAGGGCCGTGGCGGGCCTGATATAACCGGGGAGCGAGCGTGCGCAGGGGCCTGGGGAGGCTCAGTGTACCCGGCGCAGGGTGCTGTCGACCTGGTGCATCAGGCCAAGCAGGGTGCTGGTGTCCGCACTCACGCCCTTGAAGGCCTCTTCGGCCATGGCGGCAATGTCGCTGCTGCCTGGCAATGGCTGCTGTTGGCGGATCATGTCATCAAAACGCGGCAGCATGATCCACTGCAGCCATTCGCAAAAGCTCAGGGTATCGACGCAGAACGGCTCGGTACTGCCGAGCGCTTCGCGGCTGGGGGCCACTTGCTGCCAGAGCTGCAGTGCCTGCAGCTCCTGTTCGATCTGTCGCAGCAGGTGATGCAGCTGTTGGTGCTGTGTCACCGGCTTGAGCTCCGTGCGTGCTTGAGGGTGTCGGCAATCAGGAATGCCAGTTCCAGTGCCTGCTCGCCGTTGAGGCGCGGGTCGCACTGGGTCTGGTACCGATCCGCCAGGCCTTCTTCGGTGATCTGGAAGGCGCCGCCGACACACTCGGTGACGTTCTGCCCGGTCATCTCGAAATGTACGCCACCGGCGTGGGTGCCTTCGGCGTTATGCACCTCGAAAAAGCCCTTGATCTCCCGCAGGATGGCCTCGACGCTGCGGGTCTTGTAACCGCTTGATGCCGTAGTGGTGTTGCCGTGCATCGGGTCTGAACTCCAGACCACGGTGCGGCCGGCCATCTGGACGGCGCGTACCAGTGGCGGCAGTTTTTCGAGGATCTTGTCAGCGCCCATGCGCGCAATCAGGGTGATGCGGCCCGGCTGGTTCTGCGGGTTCAGGATGTCCAGCAGGCGCAGCAGATCATCAGTATTGGTGCTGGGGCCCACCTTGATACCAATCGGGTTCTTCACGCCGCGCAGGAACTCGACATGGGCATGATCCGGCTGGCGCGTGCGATCGCCGATCCACAGCATGTGGGCAGAGCAGTCATACCAGTCGTTGGTCTGGCTGTCGCGGCGGGTCAGGGCCTGTTCGTAGCCCAGCAGCAAGGCCTCGTGAGAGGTGTAGAGCGAGGTTTCCTTGATCTGCGGAGTGTTCTGGGCATGCACGCCGCAGGCTTCCATAAAGGCCAGAGTCTGGTCGATCTGGTCGGCCAGGTGCTGGTATTTTTCACCCAGCGGGCTCTTCTCGACAAAACCCAGGTTCCAGCGGTGTACCTGGTGCAGGTCGGCAAAGCCGCCCTGGGCAAAGGCGCGCAGCAGGTTCAGGGTGGACGAAGACTGGTGGTAGGCGCGCAGCAGGCGTTGCGGGTCCGGAATGCGCGCGGCAGCGGTGAACTCGATATCGTTGATGATATCACCGCGGTAACTCGGCAGCTCAATGCCGCCACGGGTTTCCATATCGGCGGAGCGGGGCTTGGCAAACTGGCCTGCCATGCGGCCGATCTTGACCACCGGGCAGCTGCCGGCGAACGTGAGGACCACAGCCATTTGCAGCAACAGCTGGAAGGTGTCGCGGATTTTGTTGGCATTGAACTCGGAGAAGCTTTCGGCGCAGTCGCCGCCCTGCAGCAAGAAGGCACGGCCTTCGGCGACATTGGCCAGCTGGGCATGGAGTGAGCGAATTTCGCCGGCAAACACCAGCGGTGGCAATGCGCTCAGTTCGTCTTCCACGGCGGCGACGGCACGGGGGTCGGTGTAGGTCGGCTGCTGCACGATGGGCTTCTCGCGCCAGCTGCTGGGGCTCCAGTCTTGCATGATAATGGATTCTGTCTGAGGTCGATTTAGAGGAAGGCAACAGTTTACGGCATCATCCACAAGAAACAAGGCTGCCGTGTCCGCAATAACCAGGGCCATTGCGGACAGGGCGCGGCTTGAGTTCGCACGGCTGCAGGACTATCGTCGGCCACTTGTGTTTTTAACTGCCGCTGGAGGAAGTGCCGTGTCGAAGGAAGATAGGGAAAATGGCCTGCGTGTTCGCACCGAAGTGATGGGGGAGGCTTTTGTCAGTCGTGCGATGGCCGGTGCCAGCGATTTTACCCAGCCAATGCAGGACTGGCTGAACGAGCACGCCTGGGGCTCCACCTGGCAGCGCGAGGGCTTGCCGCGCCAGACACGCAGCCTGGTGACGATTGCGATGCTGGCCGCGCTGAAGGCGCCCACCGAGCTGAAGGGACATGTGCACGGGGCGCTGCGCAACGGCTGCAGCGTAACGGACATTCAGGAGGTTCTGCTGCAATCCCTGATCTATTGCGGCGCGCCGGCGGCGCAGGAGGCGTTTCGCGCAGCCCGCGAGGCGGTCGAGGAGTGGGAGTCGACGCAAACGGACTAAGGTGGTTGTCGCGCTCAGGCGGTTTTGATGCCGCTGAGATTGCGAAACGAGACTTCCTTGGCGGTATTGAGAAAGTCCACCATGAACTCGGATGACTTCTGGTCTTCACGGATGGCGGCATAGAGGGTACACCAGACGCCCTTGTCCCCCAGGGGCCGGGAGGCGATATAGTCGCGCTCCAGGTACTCGTGAATCGCCCAGTTGGGCAGTGCGGATACCCCCCGGCCACTGGCGACCAGTTGCAGGATCATCACAGTCAGCTCGGCGGTGCGAATTTCGGCGGGGTCGATGCTGGCCGGGTCCAGAAAGTGGTTGAAGATATCCAGCTTGCCGTGATCCACCGGGTAGGTGATCAGGGTTTCCCGGGCGAGGTCTTCGGCATGGATATAGCGCCGGGCCACCAGTCGATGCTGCTTGGCGATGGCCAGCACGGACTCGTAGCTGAACAGCGGAACATAGGTGATGCCGTTACGGCTTTCGGGGTCGGATGTGATGACCAGATCCAGGTCGCCCCGGGCCAGTGCCGGCAGTGGCTGAAAACTGAAGCCGCTGGACAGGTCCATCTCGACTTCCGGCCAGTGCTGGCGGAAATGGTCGATGGTCGGCATCAGCCATTCAAAGCAGCTGTGGCACTCGATGCAGATATTCAGCCGGCCGGCTTCACCGCCCGCCAGGCGTGCGATGTCCCGCTCGGCATTGCGGATCATGGGCAGGACATCATCGGCCAGCGCCAGCAGGCGCTGGCCGGACGAGGTAAAGCAGATAGGCTTGGTTTTACGGATAAACAGCGAGCAGCTCAGGCGCTCTTCAAGGTCCTTGATCTGATGAGACAGGGCGGATTGGGTCAGGTGAACCCGCTCAGCGGCCTCGACCAGGCTGCCGGCGTCGCGCAGGGCTGCCAGAGTCTTCAGATGCCTTAGTTCCACCATGCCTGGTACCCATCCTGAATGAAATAAACGAAATTATAGCGGTAAACACGTCCACCCGTTGGCTTGCACTGGCGAACCTGAGTCGATATGGCGGAAGTTTGGCGCGATATGCCGACCTGCGGGCAGCTTGAGCGCTGTCCGCAGGTGCAGGGAGTGTTACTTGACCAGCAGGAACTCCAGCAGCGCCTTTTGGGCGTGCAGGCGGTTTTCCGCTTCGTCGAACACGATGGAGCGGGGGTCGTCGAGCATGTCTTCGCTGATTTCCTCGCCCCGGTGGGCCGGCAGGCAATGCAGGAAAACGGCATCCGGGTTGGCCAGGTCCATCAGCGCGGGGCTGACCTGGAAGCCGACAAACTTGCGCTCGCGCATGCGCTGCTCGTCTTCCTGGCCCATGGAGGCCCAGACGTCGGTCGCGATCAGGTCGCTGCCGCGCACGGCTTCCTGGGGATCGCGGAACAGCTGGATGCGATCGCCGTGCTCTTCAAGCAAAGACTGCATGGGCTCAAAGCCTTCCGGGCAGCAGATGTGCAGGCGGAAGTCGAGCAGGGCGGCGGCGTTGATGTAGGAGTTACACATGTTGTTGCCGTCGCCGATCCAGACCGCTGTCTTGCCCTGGATGGAGCCGCGATGTTCATGGTACGCCTGCATGTCCGCCAGCAGCTGGCAGGGGTGGTAGTCGTCCGTCAGGGCGTTGATGACCGGCACCCGGGAGTACTGGGCGAAGGTCTCAACGGTCTCGTGGCTGAAGGTGCGGATCATGACCACATCCACCATGCTCGAGATTACCCGGGCACTGTCTTCGACCGGTTCGCCGCGACCCAGCTGCGTGTCCCGCGACGACAGGAACATGGCGTGCCCACCCAGCTGTGCCATGCCGGCCTCGAAGGATACGCGGGTGCGCGTCGAGGCCTTTTCGAAAATCATCGCCATGACGTGGTTCTGCAGCGGTTCGTAAACGACACCGTCATTGCGCATTTTTTTTAGTTCGCCAGCCCGCACGATGAGCTTTTTCAGCTCATCGGAGGAGAGGTCTTTGAGTGTTAAAAAATGTCTCGTGCTCATAGGTGATATCTGCTTGTGCAGGTCCTCTGAGAGCGGTGATCGAGGTTAGATTTCCCGCTCGTCAGCCGCATAGATCTGGATCAGTTTTGACAGCGTGTTGACCAGCAGGTCTGCTTCGCTATCGCTCATAATCAGGGGAGGCAGCAGTCTAACGACACGTCCGCCGCCGGTCACATTCAGCAAGATGCCCTTGACCTTGGCCAGCACGGCAAGCTCGGTGCCGGCTTCCGTCAGCTCGATGGCGATCATCAGGCCCTTGTTGCGAATTTCCCGAATATAGTCCGAGTCGCCCAGCTGGGCGCGAAAGCCATCGCAAATGCGTGCGCCCAGCTGCTCGGCGCGCTGGCACAGGTTTTCATCCTGAATGGTATCAACCACGGCCAGTGCCGCGGCGCAGGCCAGCGGGTTGCCGCCATAGGTGGAACCATGGGTGCCGGGAGACAGAATAGTGGCAGCTTTGCCTGCGGCCAGACAAGCACCAATTGGCACGCCATTGCCCAGGCCTTTGGCTGTCGTCACTACATCCGGCAGAATGCCGTTGTGCTGAAACGCAAAGTACTTGCCGCTGCGGCCGTTGCCGGTCTGGACTTCATCCAGCATCAGCAACCATTCCTGTTCATCGCAGATGCTGCGCAGCTGATTGAGGTAATCGTCGGCGGGGATGCGGATGCCCGCTTCGCCCTGTACCGGTTCCACCAGGATGGCAACCACATTGGGGTTGTTGGCGGCGATGGTGCGAATGGCGTCGATATCGTCGTAGGGGGCGCGCACAAAGCCGCTGACCAGGGGCTCGAAGCCTACCTGGACAGCACGGTTGCCGGTGGCGCTCAGGGTGGCGAGTGTACGGCCATGGAAGGAGTTTTCCATGACAATAATGGCCGGGTTGTCGATGCCTTTCTGGTGGCCGTAGCGACGTGCCAGCTTGATCGCAGCTTCATTGGCCTCGGCGCCGGAATTGCCGAAAAACACGCTGTCCATGCCGGACAGGGCGCACAGGCGCTCAGCCAGGCGCTCCTGCAGCGGCACCGTATAGAGGTTGGATGTGTGAATCAGTCGTGAGGCCTGTTCACTGATGGCATGGGTAACGGCGGGATGGCTGTGGCCCAGGCCGCATACCGCGATGCCGGACAGTGCATCCAGGTACTTGTTGCCGTCTGTGTCGTACAGCCAGGCGCCTGCGCCGTGGTCGAAGGCAACCGAGAGCCTGTTATATGTATTCATGATAGGCGTAGCTGCCATGTTTCGTGCTCCCTACAACGCAAAAAGGCAGCCCTGGCTGCCAAACAAAAGAAAGGCATTCTATTGACTGCCATTCATTTTGGCAATGGCAGTCGTGCCAGCGCCAATGCGCGGCCATCACCGGCGGATGTGGGTCCGTAAAAAAACGTTGGAATCCGGGCTTGAAAAGCCATCTCGGTGGTGCAATATATTGATTCGTGTCAGGCGGCTGGCAGCCGGTGTGCGGGTATTTTTACCTGACCCTTTTGCTCGGATATATGGTAGGCTGGTACAAGGCGTTCGCGCACGGCGGACTAGAGTTTCACCGTAGTTTTAAAGGTGTATCAATGAGTGTGACCGATACTATCAAAGAGCAGATCGAGAAAAATGCCATACTGCTGTACATGAAGGGGACTCCACGTTTCCCGCAATGCGGCTTTTCATCCCGTACCGTTGAAGCGGTGATGAATTGTGGCGAGCGATTTGCGTTCGTTAATATTCTGGAAAACCCTGAAATTCGTGCCGAGCTGCCCAAGTATGCGAACTGGCCGACCTTCCCGCAGCTGTGGGTTAATGGTGAGCTGGTGGGCGGGTGTGATATCGTCTGCGAGATGGCTGCCAGCGGCGAGCTGGAAACGCTGATCAAGCAGGTTGCAGCAAGCCAGGCGCCTGAAACAGACGCCTGAGTTAAACCAAATTCATTCGGCGTGATTGCCCATGGCGGTCACGCCGAAGTTTTAAGCGTTGAAAATACGACTACCAACGGAGAAGAGAAGTAATGGGCGTACTAGTTGGCAAGCAAGCACCGGACTTTACCGCAGCAGCTGTTCTGGGCACTGGCGAAATTGTTGATTCCTACAACCTGAAAGAAGCCATCAAGGGCAAATACGGCCTGGTTTTCTTTTACCCGCTGGATTTCACATTCGTTTGCCCGTCCGAGCTGATCGCGCTGGATCACCGTGTTGACGCGTTCAAGGAACGTAATGTTGAAGTTATCGGTGTTTCCATCGATTCCCAGTTCTCGCACAACGCGTGGCGTAACACGCCGGTTAACCAGGGCGGCATCGGTCCTGTCAAGTACACCCTGGTCGCTGACGTCAAGCACGAAATCTGCCAGGCCTATGACGTTGAGCATGATGCCGGTGTTGCGTTCCGCGGCGCTTTCCTGATCGACCAGGAAGGCAATGTCCGTGCGCAGATCGTCAACGACCTGCCGCTGGGTCGTAACATCGACGAGCTGATCCGTCTGGTTGACGCGCTGCAGTTCCACGAAGAGCACGGCGACGTATGCCCGGCTGGCTGGAACAAGGGTGACAAGGGTATGAACGCTTCTCCGGAAGGCGTTGCCGCCTACCTGGCCGAAGAATCCGGCAAGCTGTAAGTTTCGATATCCAGGCGTCGGCCCATGCGGGCCGGCCCCGCAGATATAAAAAACCCGTCATGCGACGGGTTTTTTGCGTTCGGGGTGGCGGTTAGTCGTCGTACTGGCGGCTTTCCAGCACCATGTCCCAGCCACCCAGGTCCTTCCAGCGGTTGACGATGGCGCAGAACAGCTCGGCGGTCTTGACGGTATCGTAGAGCGCAGAGTGGGCTTTCTTGCCATCGAAATCGATATCGGCCACATCGCAGGCCCGCGCCAGTACCGTCTGGCCATAGGCAAGTCCGGCCAGGGTGGCGGTATCGAAGGTCGAGAAGGGGTGGAAGGGGTTGCGCTTGGCGTCGGTGCGGGCGGCGGCGGCCTGGATGAAGCTGTGGTCAAAAGCGGCATTGTGCCCCACCAGAACCGCACGTTTGCAATTGTGCGCCTTGATGGATTTGCGAATGGCCTTGAAGATGTTTTCCAGTGCCAGGGCTTCAGGGATGGCATTGCGTTCCGGGTCGAAGGGATCGATGCCGGTAAAGTCCAGCGCGGACTGCTCCAGGTTGGCGCCCTCGAAGGGGTCGACCGCCTCGTCGAAGCTCTGGTCGATCATCAGGTAGCCATTTTCGTCCATCGTCAGGGTGACGGCGGCGACTTCCAGAAGAGCGTCGGTGCGGGGGTTGAAGCCGGCGGTTTCAACGTCAATAACGACGGGCAGAAAGCCGCGAAAGCGGTCTGCCATCAGTTGCGGAATGGTACTGTTGCTCAAGAGGAGTCCTTAATTGCCGCGGATGCAGTCTGTGAGTAAGGCGCTATTCTAGCAACCCAGGCGCGCGGCCTCCATTGTTGAGCGCATATTCCCGTAGAGTCGTGACTGTGAAGGGTATATGTTTGAGCATCATGCCGGATCTCATTAAAGAAAAAGGGTTTCAAGTCGATAAGTTCGAATGTTGATGGTATGAGTCCCGGGTGCTCTGGTGGCTTGTGGCGGACGCGCAGCGTTCGTTGGCATATTGAGGTGATAAATTTGCTGTGCAGACTTTCGTTGCTTTTGCTGCTCTGGCTGAGCGCCGAGACCACCCTGGCGGTGACCTACAGGGCCGGAATCGATGACTCGCGCTGGGAACTGGAGTCTTCCAGGTTCAGCTGTCGCCTGAGTCAGGCTGTGCCGGCTTACGGGCGGGCGCTGTTCGAGCGGGAGGCAGGGGAAGATGTGCGCTTCAGTCTGCGGGCCGTTGAGCAGCTGAGTGCGTCAGCGCAGGCGTTGCTGGTGGCGGAGGCGCCGCCCTGGCGTCCGGGCGCCAAGCCGCAGCTGATTGCCACGCTCAAGGTGGATGCCGGCAGTGGCGATATCGATGTGGCATCAGGCTACGCTCGCCAGATGCTGGCCTTTCTGTACAAGGGGCTGGTGCCGACCTTTACCCGTACCGACTGGCAGGGGACGGGAGAGTCTTTGAGGGTCGGCGTGTCGGCGGCCAACTTCGGTTCTGCGTACCAGGAGTACAGTGGCTGTATCGAAGGCTTGCTGCCGGTTAATTATCGCCAGGTGGCGCGTACTGCCGTACTGTTCCCGCCCTCGACCTATGTGTTGTCGGATTCGGCCCGGGCGCGGCTTGATCTGATCGCGCTCTACGTAAAGCACGATGACAGCGTGCAGTCGGTCTATGTGGATGGCCACTCGGACAGCCTGGGGCGGCGCTTGCTCAATCGTGATCTGTCGAAGAAACGGGCCGAGGCCGTGACCGGGTACCTGACGGACAAGGGCATGGACGAGTCCATGATCACGATGCGTTTCCACGGCGAGCGCTACCCGGTTGTGCCGAACACCTCGGCGGCCAACCGGGATCGCAACCGCCGGGTCACTATCCGGCTGGAACGTGAATAGCCTTCTGAGTCAGGGGCTTTCCTGATATACTGCCGCGCTTTTCGCCAATAGATTCTCTTCCCGGGGCTGATCCCAGCATCCGGGCGATCTCATGTGGAGCTGAGACATGTCCGATATTAATAAGGTTGTGCTGGCCTACTCCGGCGGACTTGATACTTCTGTCATCGTTCGCTGGTTGCAGGATACCTATAATTGCGAAGTCGTCACCTTTACCGCCGATCTGGGGCAGGGTGAAGAGGTCGAGCCTGCGCGCGCCAAGGCGGAAGCTCTGGGTGTAAAGGAAATTTACATCGAAGACCTGCGCGAAGAGTTCGTGCGTGATTTCGTATTTCCGATGTTCCGTGCCAATACCGTGTACGAAGGTGAATACCTGCTGGGTACCTCCATTGCGCGTCCGCTGATCGCCAAGCGACTGATCGAAATTGCCAATGAAACCGGCGCCGATGCCATTTCCCATGGCGCCACCGGCAAGGGTAACGACCAGGTCCGTTTCGAGCTGGGTGCCTATGCGCTCAAGCCGGGCGTCAAGGTTATTGCGCCCTGGCGCGAGTGGGATCTGACATCCCGCGAAACTCTGATGAAGTACTGCGAAGACCGCAATATTCCGGTCGATTTTTCTGGCAAGAAGAAAAAGTCGCCGTACTCCATGGATGCCAACCTGCTGCACATCTCCTATGAAGGTGGTGTGCTGGAAGATCCCTGGGCCGAGGCCGAGGAAGACATGTGGCGCTGGTCGGTATCGCCCGAGCAGGCACCGAACGAAGCGACCTACCTGGAACTGACCTACGCCAAGGGCGATATCGTGGCGATCGACGGTCAGGCCATGTCGCCGGCGACCGTGCTGGAAACGCTGAACAAGATCGGCGGAGCCAACGGCATTGGTCGTCTGGATATCGTCGAGAACCGCTTTGTGGGCATGAAGTCCCGTGGCTGCTACGAGACGCCGGGGGGCACCATCATGCTGCGTGCTCACCGTGCCATCGAGTCCATCACGCTGGATCGCGAAGCGGCCCACCTGAAAGACGAGCTGATGCCGCGCTACGCTGAAACCATCTATAACGGTTTCTGGTGGTCCGAAGAGCGCAAGATGATGCAGCAGCTGATCGACTACAGCCAGCGCAACGTCAACGGTGATGTGCGGCTGAAGCTCTACAAGGGCAATGTCGAGGTTGTCGGCCGCCGTTCTGCGGACAGCCTGTTCGATGAAAGCATCGCGACCTTTGAAGACGATGCCGGTTCTTACGATCAGAAGGATGCGGAAGGCTTTATCAAGCTGAATGCACTGCGCATGCGCATTGCGGCCAGCAAGGGTCGCAACCTGCTGGAAGACTAATTCTTCAGTGAATGTTTCAAAGCCCGCGATCTGTGCGGGCTTTTTTATGTCTGCAGGAAGCCAGCTGGCTGGTTTTTGGGCCGGTTCGGGCCCGTCGTTGTCCGAGTGGGATCCATGCGTGTGGCGGTCTTTTTGGTCAGATTTCCGGATCTGTGCTAGCGTGGCCGCGAGTCTATTTTTGTTGGTTGCATGAATAACTATTTTGCTGGCAAGACGGCGTTGATTGTCGATAGCAATCGGGCTGATCTGGGCGCGCTGCGAGATATTTTCGGCCAGTTTGGCCTGGCGAGCGTCGCGACGGCGCCGTCGGCCAATATGGGGTCGAGCTATCTGCAGGCGCAGACATTTGACTTCTGCATCGTTGCCCATGAGTTGGGGCGAGGGGAGAAGAGCGGCCTGCAGGTCGTGCAGGAGGCGTTACAGGGCGGGTATTGCCCCCGTGGTACGATCTTTGTGCTACTGGTTACGCCTGCGCAGGCGCTGCAGTGTGCCGGGATCGTCGATTATCCGCCGGATCTTTGCCTGACCAAACCGCTGAATCGCAGCAAGGCTCAGGGGCGGCTGGAAAAGCTGGTGCAGCTTAAAGGGGTGCTTGCGTCGGTGGACAGCCTGCTTGAGCAGGGGCAGTGGGTGGCGGCACAGCGGCAGTACGCTTTGCTGGAACAGCGGTATCCGGCATTGCGGGGGCTGCTTGGTCGTTTGCAGGGGCAGATGCATCTGCACTGCAGGGCGTTTGCGCAGGCGCGGGATCTGTTCGCCGGCCTGGGCGATCAGCGGTGGGCTCCCGTCGGCCTGGGGCGAGCACTCTACGGGCTGGGTGATTACGAGGGGGCGAGGCGGTGTCTGGACACTGAAAAGGTACCGCTATTACCCGAAGCCAGCTTGCCGCTTGCGCGGAGCCTGAGAATACAGGGCCAGCGTCCGGCCGCGCTGGCGCTGTTGCGCAAGGCGGTGATCCAGGCGCCGGCCATGTCGCCGTTGCAGGCTGAGCTTGGAAGCCTGCTGGGGCAGGCGGGGGACTGGGAACTGGCGGTCGGCGCTTACCGCGAAGCTGTACGTCATTGTCGCTTTTCGTCGCTTCAGTGCGTCGAATACTACTGTGCCCTGGTGCGTGCGTTACTGTCGCAGATCGATGCCAAGGGCGGTGCGCGCTCGGTGGCGGCGGAAAAGGAGGCCGTGCAGACGCTGGAGCATCTGGTGCGGGACTTTCAGGATGATCCGGCCACGACGGTGCGGGCGCGTCTGCTGAGCGTTGAGGTCTATCGTGCAGGGGGCAATGGGCCAATGGCCGATCAGGCGGCCAGGGATGCCTTGCGGCGCTTTGAGGCGTTGGAGCTGGGTGAGCAGGCGCTGCTGCTGGATTTTCTGGTCGATGCGCTGGGGGGTGGCTGCATGGCGCAAGAGGCGAGTCATGCCCGGCGTAACATCAGATCGCAATTCGTGCATCTGGGGTGGGGACGCTGCTACCTGGAGGCGTTACAGGCGTTTCGAAAGGGGGATTTTGCCCTGGCATATGGGCAGTTCTGTGCCGCGGACGAACTGTGCCCGGGTAATCCGAGCCTGGTACTCAACCTGGTGCACTCCGGGCTGGAGTGGGGGCGCAAGGCGCCGTCACAGTGGCTGCCGCTGGTGCGGCGCTGCAATGAAGGGCTAACTGAAATGCACTTTGGGGCGCTGGGGGGCCGGCAGCAGGCTCGTTACCACAGCCTGTGGCAGAGGTTGGAGCGGTATTACAGTGACATGAGAGCCGGCGGGTCAGAGCCAGGCGTCGTCGTCCTCGATCAGGATTGAAGGCGCGTGCGGGCCCTCGGAGGGGCGGGTCTGCGGCTCCGCTGACTCCGACTGGATGATGCTGCGCGCCAGCTTGCGGCTGAGCAGCTTCTTTTGCGAGGCCAGCGGGAAGTCCGTGAACAGGATCAGGTTTTTGGCAATCAGCACATCGATCATGTCCTCGATAATGCGTACGGTGCCGACATCGGACTGATCGAGAAACTCCTCGGCGGAGAAGTCCTCGTCGTTGATTGACAGGAATTCAAGCACTTCCCTGTTTTTAACGTCAACGGCCTGCAAGCCGGGCCGGGCAGATTCGGTCAGGCCTATGATTCGACCCTCCGGGTTCCTTATTGCATAGAGCATCAGGGTAGGGATATCAGGTAGTTAGGTTGCATGCTAGTATGTAGGCCGCGTTCCGAGCAGGTCAAGGACATGGATGAAATTCAAGACCCCCTCCTGAGTTGTCTGGTAGAGCTGAGCAAGCAAAATCACAATCCTCTATCGGCGGAGGTGCTCAGTGCGGGGTTGCCGCTGGAGGATGGTCGGCTGACGCCCAGGCTGTTTGTGCAGGCCGCCAGGCGCGCGGGTCTTACGGCACGGGTATTGCGGCGGCCATTGGCTGAGATCACTCCCCTGGTGCTGCCTGTCGTCTTGTTGCTGGATGATGGCCAGGCCTGCATTCTGCAGGAGCTCGATCTGGAGGATGGCTCGGCGTTCATTATTCAGCCGGAAAGTGGTGGCAAGCATCGCATTGGCTTGCGCGAACTTGAGCAGCATTACTCCGGCTATGCCATTTTCGTGCGGCTGGAGTATCGCTACAGTGAGCGTATCTCCAAGGTGCTGGCGGATCGGCAGGGGCACTGGTTCTGGGGTACGTTAAAACGCTCGGTGGCCATTTATCGGGATGTGCTGGTGGCGTCCCTGATGATTAACCTGTTCGTGCTTGCCAGCCCGCTGTTCGTCATGAACGTGTATGACCGGGTGGTACCCAATGCGGCCATCGAAACCCTCTGGGTGCTGGCCATCGGTCTTTTCGTGGTGTACATCTTCGATTTCGGATTAAAAATGCTGCGCGCCTATTTCATCGAGGTGGCGGGCAAGAAAACGGATATTCTGCTGTCGGCCCTGTTGTTCGAAAAGGTGCAGGCAATCAAGTACGGTGCCATGCCGCGCTCTGTCGGCTCCTTTGCCAATAACCTGCGCGAATTCGAAAGCATCCGTTCGATGCTCAGCTCCACTGTAAATACGGTACTGATCGATATTCCCTTTGCCTTGATATTTCTGGCGGTTATCGGCCTGATCGGTGGGCCCCTGGTTGTTGTGCCGGTGGCGGCGATCCCGATCATTTATCTCTTTTCGCTGATTGTGCGACCGCGCCTGCGGGAGTCCGTTGAAAAGACCTTCGAGTCGGCGTCCCAGAAAAACTCGATCCTGATCGAGACCCTCACGGCGATGGAAACGGTCAAGACCCAGCGTGCGGCTTCGCCCTTGCAATTGCGCTGGGAGCAGGCCGGTGGCTATATCGCGCGCTGGGGCCTGCGTTCGCGCATGCTGTCATCGTCGGTGGTCAATTTTGCCGGTCTGGTACAGCAACTCACCTCTACGGCCCTGGTTATTTTCGGTGTCTATCTGATCAGTGAAAACGAGCTGACCCTCGGGGCCCTGATCGCCAGCGTGATTCTGGCTGGCCGGGTGATTGCGCCCATGGGGCAGCTGGCGGGGCTGATCACCAATTTTCACCAGGCCTCCACGGCGCTGAAAACCCTGAACCAGATCATGGCCATGCCGGAGGAGCGGGAAGAGGATCGCCACTTCGTGCATCGCCCGGTGCTCAAGGGAGCGATCGAGTTCAACCAGGTCTCCTTCGCCTATCCGGATGAGCAGCAGAAAGCGCTGGATCAGGTGTCCTTTCGTATTCAGGCCGGTGAAAAGGTCGCACTCATTGGCCGTATCGGCTCGGGCAAATCGACCATCGAAAAACTGCTGATGGGGCTTTATAGTGCCACGGAGGGGGCCATCCGCATTGATGGCATTGATATCAACCAGATCGACCCGGTCGATCTGCGCCGTCATCTGGGGTATGTACCCCAGGACATCATGCTGTTCGCCGGCAAGTTGCGTGACAATATTACCCTGGGCTCGCCCCACGCGACGGATGAGCAGGTGCTGCAGGTGGCGGCACTGGCCGGCGCCGATCAGTTTATCAATCGCCACCCGCTGGGCTTTGACATGCAGGTCGGGGAGCGCGGCGCAGCCCTGTCCGGCGGCCAGCGTCAGGCCGTTGCCGTGGCGCGGGCGCTGATTCATGATCCCAGCGTGCTGGTGCTTGACGAGCCCTCCAATGCCATGGACAACGCCTCGGAAGAGTATCTGAAGAAACAGCTGGCAAGCTATGCATCAGAACGTACCCTGTTACTGGTTACACACAAGATGTCCTTGCTGACGCTGGTGGATCGGTTGATAGTGATTGATGGCGGCAAGGTGGTGGCGGACGGGCCCAAGCAGGCCGTGTTGGATGCGCTCAAGCAGGGTCGCCTGCAGATCCGGACCTAGGAATTCGATATGAAAAGGATCGCCAACCCGCAAGATACCCAGTTCATGACCAGCATCAGCGAGGCCATGCTGGAGCAGACCCCGCGCAGTGCCCGGGTTTTGCTCTGGGTCATGGCCCTGTTCGTGCTGCTTGCCGTGCTCTGGGCCAACTGGGCTGAGCTGGATGAAATCAGTCGCGGCGATGGCGAGATTATCCCCTCGCGCCAGCTGCAGGTGGTGCAGAACCTGGAGGGTGGTATTTTGTCCGAGATCCTGGTGCGTGAGGGTGATCTGGTGGAGCCAGGCCAGGTGTTGCTGCGTATCGACGACACCCGCTTTGCCAGCTCCTTCAACGAAAGCCAGGTGCGCGAATATGAGCTGGTTGCCAAGGTGGCCCGGTTGCAGGCAGAAGCGGACGACACCCCCTTTGTTGCTCCCGAGAATTACCCGGCGGCGTTCGCGCGACAGCTGGAGCGTGAGCGTAATCTGTACCGGGCGAGGGCTGAGGAGCTGCGCGCAAACCTGGCAACGTCCGGGCGTCAGCTCGAGCAGCGGCAGCAGGAGTTGCGTGAGGCCAGGTCCAAGGAAGAGCAGATTCGCAGCAGCTATAACCTGTTACTGCAGGAGTTGAACATCATGCAGCCCCTGGTGGGCGAGGGCGTTATCTCTGAGGTCGAATACCTGCGCCTGCGTCGCCAGGTCAATGATATGAAGGGTGAACTGGCTGGAATCAGGCTGAGTATACCCCGTATCGAAGCGGCCATTTCCGAGCACCGCAGTCGCCTGAACGAAGGCGAGTTGCAGTTTCGCTCCAAGGCCCGTGCGGAGCTGAATGAAATGAGCGGCGAGCTGGCCCGGCTAAAAGAAACGCTGCAGGGCATGCAGGATCGTATCACCCGCACCGAAGTGCGATCGCCCGTCAAGGGTACCGTAAAGCAGCTTTTGGTGAATACCGTTGCTGGCGTGGTTCAGCCCGGTGATCCGCTGTTGAATATCGTGCCCTGGGAAGATCGCCTGCTGGTGGAGGCGAGAGTTCGTCCGGCTGATATTGCCCAGATTCGTGTCGGATTGCCGGCAACCGTGAAAGTTTCGGCCTATGATTTCTCCATTTACGGTGGACTGGATGCCACCGTGGAGTTTGTTTCACCGAGTACGATTCTCGACGAAGAGAAACAGGCGTATTATCTTGTGCGTCTTGAAACCAGGCAGCCATATCTGGGAAATGACGATAACAAACTACCGCTTATCGCCGGGATGACGGTGAGCGTCGATATTCTGACAGGTAAAAAAACAGTAATGGATTACATTTTGAAGCCGATACTAAAAGCCCGGGATCGGGCTTTTACGGAACGCTGACATGCAACTTGGTTTTTTTTCAGTACATGCCAACGTGGCGACGCGTTGGGGCCGGTTGCTCTCGGACTATCCTGCGCGCCAGCTTCAGGCGCGGGAGCTCGGCGAGGGCTTGCCCGGCGGCCTGATGTTGCTGCACCTCGATTCCGTGGCGCCGGAGCAGCGCCGGGCGCTGCTACAGCGACTTGAGTCCATGCAGCAGCTGTTCGTGATTATGGTGGACCGGCCGCAGAACGATGAGGGTATTCGGTTGCTGGCGCAGGGTGCCAGAGGCTACGCCAGTACCTTTATTACCGGCTCCCTTATGCAGCAGTTGCTTGAAACGGTATGGCGTGGCGACATCTGGGCTACACCCTCGGTGATGCAGCAACTGGTGAAGCGCTTGCTGAATGGTCATCCATCGGCCCTATTGTCGGTGCAGTCGGAGAAGGTTGGTTTGGCCGCGGATTTGAGCGAGCGGGAGCAGCAGGTGCTGGATATACTAATGACCGGTGCGCCGAACAAGCAAATAGCCAGGGAGTTGCAGATCACGGAACGAACTGTAAAAGCGCATATTAGTGCCATACTAAGGAAAACCGGGGCCGGAGATCGGGTTTCGCTGATCCTTATGGCGCAGGAACGACACACAATTCATTGAACGGTTGGCGGACGTCGCTGCTAGGGAGATTCGGAAGATGAGTAGAAAAACAGGGGTGATTTTGAGCTTGGCGATAGCCTCAGCGATTCAGGTGGCCCAGGCCGCGCCGCTGGAGCAGGTGGTGGCTGATGCCATGTTGCAGAACCCGGAAGTGGCGGCGGCACTCAATGCCAAGCGCGCCGTGGCGGAAGAAGTACGTGAAGCCATTGGCGGGCGCTATCCCGATATCGACCTGTTGCTGGGGGTGGGGTACGAATGGACCGACAGCCCAACAACCCGCAGCGCCCAGGGCGCGACGGGGGACGGTGATACGGACATGTGGCGCAAGGAAGCGACGCTGAATTTCCGCCAGATGCTGTACGACGGGCTGGCCACCGAAAGCGAAGTGCAGCGCCAGGAGGCGCGGCTGCGTTCGGCTGACGCCCGCGTGCGGGAAGTCGCCGAACAGTTTGGTCTGGATACCACGCGCAGCTATCTCGAGCTGATTCGCCGCCAGGAACTGTTGCGCCTGTCCAAGGAGACCCTCTACAACCACGTTCGGATCTACGACCAGATTCGCAAGCGCTCGGAATCCGGGCTCGGCAGTCTGTCGTCCATCCAGCAGGCCGAGAGCCGTCTGGCGCTGTCCGAAGTCAACGTGCTGGCGGCGGACAACAACCTGCGAGATGCCCGAGCCAACTATATACGTGTGGTCGGTGCTGAGCCGCCGCAGCAGTTTGAAGTGCCCATGGGGCTGGACCTGCCGACAAGTCTGGATCAGGCGCTGGAGCAGGCCGCAGCGAATCAGCCGACACTGCAGCTGGCGGCATCGGATATTGAAGCGGCCAGGGCGCAGTACGAAGCGGCTTACAGCCGTCGCCTGCCAACCTTCCATTTTGAAATGGAACGCACCTTCTTCAATGACATCGACGGTGTCGGCGGTGACAACGAAGACTTTACCGCCATGCTGCGACTGCGTTACAACCTGTACAACGGCGGCTCGGATGATGCCCGTATCCGCAAGACCCAGTACCAGATCCATGAAGCCGAAGAGATCCGTAACAGTGCCGATCGTCAGGTCGTGCAGGGTCTGGGGTTGTCCTGGAACGCCTACGAGATTCTTGGCCAGCAGGTGAAGTTCCTCGAACAGTACGTGGCATCGGCGGAGAAAACCCGTGACTCGTACCAGAAGCAGTTTGATATCGGCCAGCGTTCATTGCTCGATTTGCTGGATACCGAGAACGAAGTGTTCTCGGCCAAAAATACCCTCACCGATGCCACCTTTGACTACCTGATATCCCAGTACCGGGTCATCAATGGGACCGGGCAGCTGCTCAGTGCGCTCGACGTGTCGTTGCCACAGGATGGCGCCATGATGGAATCCACCGAGATGGCGGCTACCAATCCGTAGCGGGTCGGGTTTGCATCTGTTCAGGTGGCTGGATAAAATCCGCGCTGCCTGAACATTCATAGAGCTCAAGGGTTGCATGGTGCAACCCTTTTTAATTGGTGCGGCATACCCACTTATGAAAGCACACAAGATCCAACAGGCTCCCATACCGATGCGTTCGGTAGGGCCTATTCGGCTGACGGGCCATCTGGTTGATGAAAAAGTGTGGGTGCCGCTGGCGACCTACGAAACGCCCCTGTGGCATTCCGTGGGACGTGGTGCGCGTATTTCCGTGCTGGCCGGAGGTATCAACACCTCGGTGATTGATGAGCGCATGAGCCGCTCCATCTTGCTGGAGGCGGATGATGCCTGGGCGGCGCACCAGGCGCTGCAGTCGATCAAGAGCCGGCGCGAGGCCCTGAATGCGGTGGTGGGGCAGTCGAGCCGCTTCGCGCAGCTGATCGACATGCACTCCCAGGTCGTCGCCAACCTGATTTATCTGCGCCTGGAGTTCACCACCGGTGATGCCTCCGGTCACAATATGGTGACCAATGCTGCTGACAAGCTGATTCCGTGGATTCTGTCCGAATATCCGGGGCTGCGGTATTCGTCGATTTCGGCCAACTACTGCTCCGACAAGAAGGCCACGGCGGTGAATGGCATCCTGGGTCGCGGCAAGTACGTGGTGACCGAGATCCTGATTCCGCGTGACCTGTGCGAGCGCAAGCTGCACACGACACCGGAAAAGGTGGTTGATCTCAATATCAAGAAGAACCTGATCGGCACCTTGATTGCTGGCGGTCTGCGCAGTGCCAATGCGCATTACGCCAACATGTTGCTGGCATTCTACCTGGCCACCGGGCAGGATGCTGCCAATATCATTGAAGGCTCCCAGGGCGTAGTGCACGCCGAAGTGCGCAACGGCGACCTGTATTTTTCCTGCACGCTGCCCAACCTTATTGTCGGTACCGTGGGCAATGGCAAGGGGCTCGATTTCGTCGAGGAAAACCTGCGCTTGCTCGGCTGCAAGGATGAGCGCGAGCCCGGCGCCAACGCTCGGCGGCTGGCGGCCATCTGTGGTGCAACGGTGCTCTGTGGCGAACTGTCGCTGCTGGCCGCGCAAACCAATCCCGGTGAGCTGATGGAGGCTCACCTCAAGCTGGAGCGATAATGTCGGACCCGACCAACGAGCGCAAGATTCAGCATATCAGGGCCATCGAAAAGGACCCTGCCATCGAACGCGGCGGTGCCGGCTTCGATCGCATACGGCTGCGCCACCGGGCGTTGCCGAACCTGGACCTGGCTGCCATCGACAGCTCCACCACGCTGCTGGGCAAGACGCTGAGCTTTCCGCTGCTGATTTCCTCCATGACCGGGGGGGATCACGTCCTGGTACGCACCATCAATCGCAACCTGGCCGAGGCCGCCGAGCGCTGCCAGGTTGCCCTGGCGGTGGGGTCGCAGCGGGTGATGTTCACGCAGCCCCAGGCGCGGGCCAGTTTCGAGTTGCGTCAGCTGGCGCCGACCACGCTGCTCATGGGCAATATAGGTGCCGTGCAGCTGAACTACGGCTTTGATCAGCAGCAGTGCCAGGAAGCGGTGGACTGCCTGCAGGCCGATGCGCTCTATCTGCACCTGAACCCCCTGCAGGAGGCGATTCAGCCGGAAGGGGATACCAATTTCGCCGGTCTGGGGGAGCGCATCGCGGCCCTGGCGTCTTCTGTTTCGGTGCCGCTGATTCTGAAGGAAGTGGGCTGCGGCCTGGCGCCGGAAGATATTGCCGAGGGGCTGTCCCGCGGTGTCACGCTGTTCGATGTCGCCGGCAGCGGCGGGACTTCCTGGAGTCGCATCGAGCATCACCGTAGCAGTGGCGGCGCAGACCCAACGGGCTTGCGCTTTCAGGACTGGGGCACGCCCACGCCGCTGGCGTTGCAGCTTGCCAGGCCCTATGCCGATCGTGCCACGCTGATCGCCAGCGGCGGGCTCAGAGATGGGATTGATATGGTGAAATCTGTTATACTCGGCGGCGCTTTGTGCGGCCTGGCGGCGCCCTTTCTGCGCCCGGCCATGGAGTCTGCGGATGCTGTGGTTGCTGTGATCGAACAGCTGCGCAAAGAGTTTAGAATCGCCATGTTTCTGCTGGGAACTCCGGATATCGCGTCGTTGTTCGGGAATCAGAACCTGATTCTTGAGCAACGTTGAGGAACAAAACCACTTATGTCAGTCGGTATTGATGAAATCAGTTTCTATACCTCGAACTATTACCTGGATCTGCGCACTCTGGCCGAGGCCCAGCAGACGGATCCGGATAAGTACTATGTCGGTATAGGCCAGGAAAAAATGGGTATGGCGGCGCCGGACGAGGATGTCGTCACCATGGCGGCCAACGCGGCGATGCCGCTGCTGGCCGACGGCGCCGGCGAGGACATTACGACGCTGCTGTTCGCCACCGAAACCGGCATCGATCAGTCCAAGGCGGCTGGTGTCTATGTACATCGCCTGCTGGGATTGCCGTCGAACTGTCGCGTAGTCGAACTGAAGCAGGCCTGCTACAGCGCCACGGCGGCTGTACAGATGGCCTGTGCCCTGGTAGCGCGCCGGCCCGGCAGCAAGGTGCTGGTGGTGGCTTCCGATGTTGCCCGCTACGATCTGAACACGCCAGGTGAAGCGACCCAGGGCTGCGGTGCCGTTGCGATGATGATCAGCGCCGATCCGCGGCTGGTGGAAATAGATCCGGAAGTGGGCAGCTACACTGAGGACGTGATGGACTTCTGGCGCCCCAACTACCGTGCCACGGCGCTGGTCGACGGCAAGTTCTCCACCAAGATCTACCTCAAGTCACTGAAAAAGGCCTGGGAAAACTTCCGCAGCGCCAGTTCGCTGATGTTCAGTGACTTTGGTCACTTCTGCTATCACCTGCCGTTCGGGCGCATGGCGCAGAAAGCGCACCAGCACCTGGCCAGGCTGAACAAGTGCGAGCTGAACTCCGAGCAGCTTGAAGGTCAGATTCAGGATACCCTGCTGTACAACCGTGCCATCGGCAACAGCTATACCGCTTCCATGTATATCGGCCTGGCGTCCCTGCTGGAGAACTGCCAGCAGAACCTGGCGGGCCAGCGCATCGGCTTTTTCAGCTATGGGTCGGGTTGCGTGGCCGAGTTCTTTTCCGGCCGGGTGATGGAAGGGTACGAGCGCGGGTTGCACCGCGAGCAGCACCGCCAGCTGCTGGAGGCACGCCAGGAACTCAGCTACGAGGAGTATCTGCAGCTGTATCGCTATCCGGACCCCCGTGACGGCGAACACCATGATATTCCCTCGATTACCACCGGGCGTTTCCGCCTGGCGGCCATTTCCCATCACAAGCGCGAATACGTTGTGTGCTAAAGCAGGTTTGTGCCCCCGGCAAGATCATCCTCAGTGGTGAACATTCGGTTGTCTACGGGGCACCGGCGCTGGCGCTGGCGGTGGACCGCCACATGCGTGTCAGCTTTGAGCCCGACCGCCTGCCACGACTAAGCTGGCAGGCCCGTGAAAAGACCCATGTGCTGGGCTTCGACAAGTTTCATTCGCTGCGCACGCGGCTGGACTCCTACTTCGAGCGCTACCTGCGCGGCGAGCTGTCCATCGGCCAGATCCTGAAAAAACCCGCTGAACTGGTGTTCTACGCCGTGGATATGGCGCGCTTGCTGTCGGGGCTGGAGCATCTGCACGGCGGGCGGGTGACGATCGACTCCGATATTCCCATTGGTGCCGGCATGGGTTCATCCGCCGCCCTGATTGCCGCCTTGCTTAAGCTCTTTGGCGAGTTCGAAAACATTGATGAACTGGTGAAGCAGGTGCGCCACTGTGAGCGCCTCCAGCATGGCCAGGGCAGTGCCATTGATGCGGCGGCGGTTTGCCACGGTGGCCTGGTGCGGGTGTGCGAGGGTACCGTCAGTCGCCTGCCGCTGGCCGAGCAGGGACTGGGGCCAGGCTGGTTCTGGCTGTTTACCGGTACACCGGCATCGAGCACCGGCGCCTGTGTCGACCGGGTGCGGCGCAATTTCGCAGGCTCGGCCATCTGGACTGAATTCAGCGATGTTACCCGCCGAGTGGAGCAAGCCTTGCTGCAGGGGCAGTCGCTGCTCGAACCGGTGCGGCAAAATCATCGCCTGCTGACACGCATCGGCGTGGTGCCGGCGCCGCTGGTGCGCCTGGCCGAGCAGGTCGAGCAACGTGGCGGGGCGGCCAAAGTGTGCGGAGCAGGCTCCGTCTCGGGTGACCAGGGCGGTCTCATGCTGCTGTGGTTGCCGGAAGGTACGCCGGATACGCTGAACCTGGCGCCGGACTGGCGCTGGGGCAAGCTGAAGGAAGACCGGGAGGGTGTTCGCTGGCAGTCTTGAGCCTGCGATGCGCCTGAGTCAGTGGCCAACCTTGAACGGGTACAGAATATATGAGCGAGCAAGCCGCCGTTGGCGCACAGCCATCACCGGGTGAGTGGCGCGGCATTAGTGTCAGTGCCCCCGGCAGCATTATGGTCATGGGTGAGCACGCCGTGCTGTTCGGGCACCGGGCCATCGCCTGTGCGGTGAACCGTTACATGCATGTACGGCTAGTGCGCCGCAGCGACCGCGAGGTACATATACGTAGCGCGCTCGGCAATGCCAGCGGCACGCTGGATGCATTGCCCCGGGAGGAAAACCTTGGATTTGTACTGGCCACCATAGGCCTGTTTGCCGACCAGCTGCCCAGTGGCTTTGAGCTGGATATTCGCTCCGAGTTTTCCCATACCGTGGGGCTGGGATCTTCCGCTGCGGTCACCGCCGCCCTGGTGGCCGCCCTGCAGGCCTGTTGCGGTGAAAGCACGGCGCCGGACAGGGTGTTTGATCGCGCCCTGGCGGTGGTTCACCAGGTGCAGGGGCGCGGTTCGGGTACCGACCTTGCGGCCAGTGTCTATGGTGGCCTGATTGGCTATACGGTTTCGCCCAGGTGTATCGATCCGTTGCCGGGCCTGCCTGATATCAGCCTGTATTACGCCGGCTACAAGACCCGTACACCCGAGGTGCTGGCGCGGGTGGCACAGTCTTCGATTGGACTGGAGCCGCTGCATGGCGGGCTCTATGCGCTGATGCACAGCAGTACCGAAGCGGCGGAAACGGCGATTCGGGCCGGGGACTGGGCCCAGCTGGGCAAGCTGATGAATATCTACCAGGGACTGATGGATGCGCTGGGCGTGAATGACCAGACCCTGGCGCAGATGATTTATCGGCTGCGTGGCAATCCGGATGTCCTTGGGTGCAAGATCTCGGGCTCGGGCCTGGGAGACTGTGTGCTGGCGCTGGGCCACGATACTGAGCTTGCGCGGGATTTCCAGCGTATCGAGGTGGCGGTCAGCGGTCAGGGCTTGCACCTGGAGCCTTTTTGAGAAAGCCTGAGGGCGTTTGATTTTTCATGAATACCGGCAAGCAGAGGTGGGGACGATGATCAGCAAACAACAGGTTGTCCAGGCGTATCTTCCGGCGGTGCTGGCAGCCCGGGATGAAGCCGAGGCTTTTGCACCGAGCAACATTGCCCTGTGCAAGTACTGGGGCAAGCGCGATGCCGAACTGAACCTGCCCATCAATGCAAGCCTGTCGGTGTCGCTGGCGCATCTGGGTAGCCGGACACGCCTGACCCCGGCCGGTGATGATACCGATCGGGTCTGGCTGAATGGTACAGAACAGGCGCCAGACAGTGCCTTCAGTCGCAAGCTGCTGGCCTTTGTCGAGCTGTTTCGAGCAGGGCGTGCGTTGCCGGTACATGTCCATACCCGGAACAATATCCCCACGGCAGCGGGGCTGGCGTCATCGGCGTCGGGTTTTGCCGCACTGACCTTGGCGCTGGATCAGTGGCTGGACCTGCAGCTCGAGCCTGCGGTGCTGTCGGCCTTTGCCCGCATGGGCAGCGGCAGCGCCAGCCGCTCGCTGTTCGAGGGCTTTGTGCAGTGGGACGATGGCGTACGGGATGACGGCATGGATTCCCACGGCGTAAGGCTGGCGGCAAGCTGGCCTGCGCTGCGCATAGGCCTGGTGAAGGTGGCAACCGGTGAAAAGGCGGTCGACAGCCGGGCCGGCATGAAGCGCACCATCGAAACGGCGCACCTGTATCAGAGCTGGCCGTTGCAGGCCGCCGCTGACCTGACCCGTCTGCACCAGGCCATCGACACCAAGGATTTCGCCTTGCTGGGCCAGACCGCCGAGCAGAATGCGCTGTCCATGCACGCTACCATGATCGCGTCCTGGCCGCCGCTGCTGTACTGGACACCGGACTCGGTGGCCGCCATGCAGCAGGTCTGGGCGTTGCGTCAGCAGGGACTGGAGGTCTACTTCACCATGGATGCCGGCCCCAACCTCAAGCTGCTGTTCGAAGCCGACGATCAGGCGCAGGTCGAACAGGCGTTTCCCGGCATTGAAGTCGTGGCGCCCTTTCGCGCTTGAGTGCGCCGGCGGAACTGACCGGCTTCGTGCTGAGCCGGCAGCAGCGCGATACCCGCGAGGGGGTCGAGCTGAGCTACTGGCTGAGCACCGATAGCGGTGCGCAGGAAGTGCGTATCGCGGGCCAGAAGGCGGTCTTTTTTATCCGCCGCCGCCAGGCTGACCAGGCGTCTGAGCTGCTGCACGAACTGGCCGGCTGGACGCTGACCGAACTCGACCTCTGTGACCTGACCGGCGAGCCGGTTTGTGCCCTGTACAGCCCGAGCCTGAAATTGCAGCGCAGCCTGATTGATCGCCTTGCCCAGGGCGGTATAGCGTTGCTGGAGGAAGATATCCGCCCGGTTGATCGCTACCTGATGGAGCGTTTTATCCAGGGGGGCGTCAGCGTACAGCGGCGCAGCGACAACTCGCCGTTGCTGCGCCCGGCCGACTACAGCCCGCAGCTGCGTATGCTGTCTATCGATCTTGAAACCACGCTCAACGCCGACCGCATTCACTCGATTGGTCTGTATGGCGCGGGCATGCGCCGCGTGCTGATGCGCGGCCAGGGCAAGGGTTGCGACTGGCTGGAGTTCCTGCCCGACGAATGCGCCCTGCTGCACCGGCTGATGGAACTGGTACGGCTGTACGACCCCGATATCTTTATCGGCTGGAATGTTATCGACTTTGATTTCAGGGTGCTGGCCCAGCGTGCGCGGGCACTGGGCGTATCGCTGTGCCTGGGGCGCGATGCCAGCCGGCTAAAACTGATTGATTCGGCCGCCGGCAAGGGGTTTGTACGCCTGGCCGGGCGGCTGGTGATCGATGGCATCGATACACTGCGCGGGGCAACCTTCAGCTTCGAGAGTTTCTCACTGGAACATGTCGCCCGGGTTTTTCTGCAGCGTGGCAAGCTGGTCGACAAGGTGGACACCCGGGGCGAGGAAATTCAGCGGCTGTTCCGCGAAGACCCCGAGGCGCTGGCACGCTATAACCTGGAGGATTGCGTGCTGGTGTGGGATATCTTCGCCAAGGCGCAGCTGCTGCACTACCTGGTTGAACGTGCCCGCCTGACCGGCCTGCCGCTGGACAAGATCGGCGGCTCGGCGGCGGCCTTTGACAACCAGTACCTGCCGCAACTGCATCGCCGGGGCTATGTCGCCTCCGAATATGCATCGGGCCAGTCGGGCCTGTCGATTCCCGGCGGTTTCGTGATGGAATCGGTGCCGGGGCTCTATCGCCAGGTGCTGGTGCTGGACTTCAAGAGCCTGTATCCCAGTATTATCCGCACCTTTTGTGTCGATCCCTATGGAATGGCGCGGGGCTTGCGCGAGGGGGCCGAGGCGGACGACCTGGTACCGGGCTTTAACGGCGCCATTTTCTCCCGCAGCCAGACAATACTGCCGCGCATTATCGAGCGCCTGTGGCAGGCCCGTGATGAGGCCAAGCAGGCGCGCAATGCGCCGCTGTCCCAGGCCATCAAGATCATCATGAACTCCTTCTACGGCGTGCTGGGCTCCAACGTCTGCCGCTTTTTCGATCAGCGCCTGGCGGGCTCCATTACGCTGCGCGGCCACGAAATTCTCAACCGCACCCGGGACGAGATCGAGCAGCGCTTTGGTTTCAAGGTGATCTACGGCGATACCGATTCGGTGTTTGTCTGGCTGGGGGACAGCTGCAGCGATGCACAGGCGCGGCAGAGCGGCGAGGCACTGGCCCGGCATTTGAACCGCTGGTGGCGTGAGCAGTTGCTGCGGCGCTTTGAGCTGCAAAGCCACCTGGAGATCGAGTACGAAACCCATTACCACCGCTTTCTGATGCCGCGCATGCGTCATTCCGACAAGGGCAGCAAAAAGCGTTATGCCGGTCTCAAGCGCCTGGCTGACGGCGCTGAGGAGCTGGTGTTCAAGGGGCTGGAAAATGTACGCACCGACTGGACGCCCCTGGCGCGGCGGCTGCAGCAGGAACTCTATGAGTTGGTGTTTCATGATCAGCCCTATGAAGCGCTGATTCGCGATACCGTGGCCCGGGTGCTGGCCGGTGAGCTGGACAGCGAGCTGGTCTACCGCAAGCGGCTGCGCCGGCCGCTGGAGCAATACCAGCGCAACCGGCCACCCCATGTGCAGGCGGCGCTCAAAGTGGAACAGGAAATGCAGCGCCAGGGACGGCGCAGCCCGTTTCGCCCCGGCAGCCACGTGGAATACCTGATTACGCTGCGCGGGCCTGAACCTCTGGGCTGGGTACGTTCGCCGCTGGATTACCAGCACTACATCGACCGTCAGCTCAAGCCGGTGGTCGATACCCTGCTGCCCTTTCTGGGGCAGGACTTCGATGCCCTGGTCGCGCCCCAGATCGGGCTGTTTTAGCAGGACGTTACTCGCCGTCTACCCCGGGTATTCACTCACAAAGGCGTCAAGGCGGGCATGCAGGGCCGCCTTTTCTTCATCGCTGACAAAGGCACTGTCAAAGGCATTGCGACTGAGTCTGACGGCCTGGGCGCGGGTCAGTGACAGGCCCTGGTGCAGCGCCAAAAAGTTTTCCTCCATATAGCCGCCGAAGTAGGCCGGATCATCGGAATTGATGGTCACGCGCAGCCCCTGTTGCAGCAGTTGCAGCACATTGTGATCCCGCATTCGATCGAACACCCGCAGGCGCACATTGGACAGCGGGCAAACGGTCAGGGGAATCTGCTCGCGTGCCAGGCGTTCGATCAGCGCCGGGTCCTCGCTGGCCCGCACGCCATGATCGATACGGGCGACCCGCAGCAGGTCCAGCGCCTGCCAGATGTATTCCGGTGGCCCTTCTTCGCCGGCGTGGGCGACGCAGAGCAGGCCCTGTCGGCGGGCCTGGTCGAACACGCGCTGAAACTTGGCGGGCGGGTGGCCTGTTTCCGAGCTGTCCAGGCCAACGGCCACGAAGTGTTCGCGATAGGGCAGGGCCTGTTCCAGGGTGCGGGCGGCGTCATCTTCGCTCAGGTGGCGCAGGAAGCACAGAATCAGCCGGCTGCTGATGCCCAGCTGCTCGCGGCCATGCTGCAGTGCCCGGTCAATGCCGCGGATCACCGTGCCCATGTCGATGCCGCGGGCGCAGTGGGTCTGCGGGTCGAAGAAGGGTTCGGTATGGATCACGTTCTGGGCTTCGCACTGCTTGAGGTAGGCCCAGGTCAGGTCGTAGAAATCCTGCTCGGTTTGCAAGACCCCGGCGCCCTGGTAATAGAGATCGAGAAAGTCCTGCAGGTTGCCAAAGTTGTAGGCGCCGCGGATCTGGTCAACGGTGTCGTAGGGCAGCTCGATGTTATTGCGCCGTGCCAGTTCGAACATCAGCTCGGGCTCGAGACTGCCCTCCAGGTGGATGTGCAGTTCGGCTTTGGGCAGGCTGTTGAGAAAGTGTTCCATGGCCGTGATCTCCTTTGTACAGGTGCGATACTGCGGCGCAATTCGCGGGCGCAGTACCACTTTGAGTTAACCTGAAAAGGAGTCGGGATGCCAGCTCGGGCGCTGGCGCGAATGAGGAAATGGCCTGAGCAGCTTAACGGTCGGCCATGGGGGGCGCGAAGGCGTAGTCCATGTCCCAGGGGAAGCGAATCCAGGTGTCCTGGCTGACCTCGGTAATAAAGGTGTCGACCAGCGGCTTGCCGGCGGGCTTGGCGTAGATGGTGGCGAAGTGGGCTTTTGGCAGCAGATCCCGCACGCACTGGGCGGTCTTGCCGGTATCAACCAGGTCATCGACCAGGATCATGCCTTCGCCGTCACCCTCAACGCTTTTGATAATGTTGAGGTCACCGCGCACCATGGCGGCCCCGCCACTGCCCGTGCTCTTGTCGTAGCTGGTGACGCAGATGGTATCGATCAGGCGTATATCGAGTTCGCGCGCCAGAATGGCTGCCGGTACCATGCCGCCACGGGTGATGGCGATAATGCCTTTCCAGGGGCCCAGTTCCAGCAGGCGCCAGGACAGCGCGCGGGCATTGCGGTGCAATTCCTCCCAGGATACCGGGAAGTCTTTGCGGTAAGGCACTGAAGCCATGTGTCTGTTCTCCTGATCAATTGGGTGCCGGCCATCGACTCGCGGGCGCGGCGATGGCGGAATCATAACCGATTAGTCAGGCTTTGCTAAGCGAGGTCTGAGTGCCGGGCTGAAGCGGTCAGGCCGCTCCAGCGTCCGTTATCAGCGATACGTCAGGTTTTTTTCGGCCAGGCGCAGGGGCGTTGTCAGCGATGCGCCATGGCTTTTTCAGCCAGGCGCAGGGCCGCCTGACGGTGCTGGGCCATCAGCTGCTGCAAGTCCTGGCCCGGCAGGGTGCCGTCGATCACCTTCCAGTCGCCGGCCACCATCACGCGGTCTGCCTGCTGGGCGCCGCACAGCAGCAGGGCGGCCAGCGGATCGTGGCTACCGGAAAAGCGCAGCTCGTCGAGCCGGAACAGGGCCAGGTCCGCCTGCTTGCCGACGGCCAGAGTACCGATATCGTCCCGCCCCAGTACCCGGGCCGAACCTGCAGTGGCCCAGCGATAGGCATCGAAGTGGGTGACCCTGGAGGCGCCGTAACGCAGGCGCTGCAGGTAGAGCGCCTGGCGCACTTCATTGATCATGTTGGAGCCATCGTTGGAGGCTGAACCATCGACCCCCAGGCCGACGGGGGAACCCGCGGCTTCGAGCTCGTTATTGCGACAGATACCGGAGGCCAGCATCATGTTGGAACTCGGGCAGTGGCAGATGCCGACGCCGGCGGTGCCCAGGCGCTGGATTTCCCGGTCATCGAAATGAATGCCGTGGGCCAGCCAGGTGCGTGACGACAGCCAGCCGACACTGTCGAGGTAATCCACGGTGCGCATGCCAAAGCGTTGCTGGCAGAAGGCCTCTTCGTCCAGGGTTTCGGCCAGGTGGGTATGCAGCCGCACATCGTGTTTTTCAGCCAGTACCGCGCTTTCGCGCATGATGTCGGTGGTCACCGAGAAGGGCGAGCAGGGTGCCAGGGCGATCTGGATCTGGGCGCCGTCGCCACGTTCGTGGTAGCGATTGATCAGCCGCTCGCTGTCGAGCAGGATCTGCTCTTCAGTCTGCACGGTACTTTGGGGCGGCAGGCCGCCATCCTTCTCGCCCAGGCTCATGGAGCCGCGGGTCAGCACGGCCCGGATGCCGAGCGCACGGGCTTCTTCTACCTGAATATCAATGGCCTGCTCCATGCCGGCGGGAAACAGGTAGTGATGATCGGCCGCGGTGGTGCAACCGGACAGCAGCAGCTCGGTCAGTGCCAGCCGGGTGGCCAGCGCATGCATTTCCGGCTCCAGGTGTGCCCAGACGCCGTAGAGGCTCTTGAGCCAGGGAAACAGCTCCTTGTTCAGGGCATCCGGATAGGCGCGGGTCAGGGTCTGGTAAAAGTGGTGGTGCGTGTTGATCAGCCCGGGAATGACGACCTGCTCGCCGGCGTCATAGGTTTGCTGGCAGGGGTGGGATGGCTGTTGCCCGGCGCCAACCAGTTCAACGATACGGTTGCCTTCGATCACGACGCCACCGCGGGCATCCTGATGGGTGCCGGTGTAGATGGCCAGCGGAGACTTGATCCATAGACGTGGGTTCATGCTAACTTCCTCAAACAGTGAGATCGTCGACAGCGCCACAGGGTGCTGCCAGTCCGGTCGGGTTGTTTTAGGCGTGAACCCTTCGCCACTGTCACCAGTGATGAATGCGCGCTGGTGACGTCGCTGTCTACAGCCAGTTGTCTGCGGCGGATACTGCCGGCAAGCTGTATACAAAAAATGTCATGATAGTGCGCATTATGCTGCGACGAGGCCCCGGCGGCAAGTGGTGCAGGGTGCCGGGACAGGAAAGGCTGTAATCGCGAGACGTCTCCTGCGCTTTCTGTACACAAGGCTCAGGTGGCGTTCATACTGGGCCCCCGATACTGCTGACTTTCTGCTGGAGTTGCCTCCCATGCTGTGCCGATTTTCATTCAAGGGTTTTACCGGTCGGGTATCCGTGACACTGGGCCTGCTCTGCCTGCTGGGTACGCCGGCCCAGGCGCAGGATCTGTCTTCGCAGCAGGCGCAGGCCTATGTCGCGCTCATGCCGCAACTCAGGGCCTTTGCCGACCAGCTGGATCCTGCCCTGGGACAGCGGTTGCGCCGGGAATTACAGCCTGTTACCGGTGAAGCCTTTCGGCCCCATGCGCGCGGGCTGGATATTCTGCAGCGCGAGCAACCGGCACAGTACCGGGCGCTGGATCAGCTGGCGCGCAGCGGGCGTTTCGTCGATGCGACGTCCTGGAGCTGGGTTGGGGACCGGGTACTGCTGGGTTATGCCGCGCTCAAGGCGGAGGCGGCCTATCCGCAGATTCTGGAGCTCGCCCGCAGCATGCAGACCATGGATCCGGCCCTGCAGGCAATGATGCCGCCGCAGTTTCAGACCCGGGTGGCACAGATTGGCGTGATGGCACAGGAAGTGGCCAGGGTGTCCGAGGCGGACAAGGCGGTGCTGCGGCCCTTGCTGGTGCAACTCGATGCGCACTGGAAAAACGAGTGGCAGGCGTATCAATCCAGCACCGGCACGCGCTGATCGCCTTTATTCCGCCCTCGATCTTCGTGTGATGAGCAGGGTCGCCGTCACGACGACCCTGCATGAAGCCTCCTTTGCACCTCAGTGTCGTACCACCACAAAAGTCCGCAAGCGGGCGTTCTGTCAGAGCGCCTGGTGCGGGCCGAACAGCTCGTAGTGCAGACGGCAGTCGGCGACACCCCAAGCCTTCAGTTGGCGGTGAATGGCCTGCATGAAGGGCAGGGGGCCGCAGAAGTAATACTCGGTCTGCTCTGTATCAAGCGCAGCGCGCAGCGGCGCCAGGTCCATCAGGCCGGTGGCCTGATAGTCCTGGTCGGCGATGTCGGTTTCCAGCGGAGCCTGGTACCAGGTGAAGCTGTGTCTCGATTCGCGGGCCTCGCACAGGTCTGCCACGTGCCGGGCAAAGGCGTGCTGGCGGCCATTCTCGCAGCCGTGCAGGAAGTAAACCGGCCCCGGGTGGTCGGCCTGCGCCAGGCTATTGAACATGCTCAGCATGGGTGTCAGGCCCACGCCGCCGCTCAGCAGTACCACGGGGGCATCGTTCTGCACTTCCAGGTAGAAGTCACCGGCCGGTGGCAGCAGATCAATTTCGTCACCGACTTGAAGCTCATCGTGCAGGTAGGTGGATACCTGTCCGGGTACGGGCCTGTCTTCCCGCTTGACACTGATACGGTAACTGCGTCCGTTCGGGGCGTCGGAAAGGGAGTACTGGCGGTATTCGTGCTGCTTTAGGCTGGGGTGGCTGATGGACACTGTCAGGTACTGGCCGGGCTTGAACGCGCTGACCGCCTTGCCGTCGACGGGGGCAAACTCGAATGACGTGATCAGCTGGCTTTCCGCGGTCTTGTGTACCAGGCGAAAGCGTCGGGTGCCGCGCCAGCCGCCGTCCGCGCTGGCGGCCTGGTCGTAGATTTCGCTTTCCCGGTCAATGAATATCTGTGCCAGTTGCCCGTAAGCCAGCTCCCAGGCGTGCAGCACCTCGGGTGTAGCTGCATCGGGCGCCAGCTCGCGGATGGTTTCGAGCAGGTGATGGCCGACAATAGCGTACTGCTGCGGGCGGATCAGGAATCCGGTGTGCTTCTGGGCAATGCGTTCTACGGCCTGGCTCAGTACTGCCGGATTATGCAAATGGCGGGCGTAGGCCAGGATGGCGTTAAACAGGGCGACAGGCTGCGCACCTGATGTCTGATGGGCGAGGTTGAATACATCCTTGAGTTCGGGATTGTCACGGAACATGCGGGCATAAAAGTGCTCCGTCAGTGCAGGACCTGCGGACTCCAGCAATGGCAGGGTGGCCTGAACTGTGGCGATCTGGTCGGGCTGTAGCATGCTAAGGTTCCTTTAAGGTGCGAATTGAATACATGTTTTAAAATGTATTATCTATATATGTTTTAGGAAGTCAAGACAGGCCATTGGTCGAGTTGACGCAGCGGATTTGTCGCTTAAAGGTGACAGCCGTACAAATTAAGGTCTATGGTCAACAGAGCGCTGGGGCTCTGAAGCTATCCTATGGTTAGGTTTTGGCTTTAGGTTTGCCCCGCACCCATCTGGAGGTTGATAGCCGATGAGTCCGCTGGACGCCCGCTGTCTGCGCAGGAAGCTACTGGAGGCTCAGCATGAGCAAACGCCGGTTGCCCTGTGCGGGGGAGCCTTTGTGTCCGCCTGTGCCGGGGGCTACTACTGGTGGCTCACGCAGCAGAGGTTCTATCTGTACTGGATGCTGGTGGCCGCGCTGGTGATTCTGTCACGTCTGGCACTGTATCTGTGTTTCGCCGCCTGGCGCAGGCGTCAGAATGGCAAGGCGGTTGAGTCCGCCAGCTGGCGCCATCTGCATGTCGCAGGCTTCGTTGCCGCCGCCCTGACATGGGCAATCGTTGGCCTTTATGTCGAGTACAGCCTGCCCTTCGCCGATGCGGCTTTTATTTACGTGTGCCTGGCCGGGATGGTGGCTGGCAGCGTGGTGAGCACCGCATCGGTATCGCCCCGGATGTTTCTGATCTTTTCCGCCATTACGCTGCTGCCGCTGTCACTGGTGCTGCTGATTTCACTTGAGCCGCAGAAGATCGCGATGGGGCTGGTGTGCGTGGGATTTTTCGTATTCTCGTTACGCTCCATTTACCGTATAGCGGATATTTTTGAGGGCTTCGTGGCCAGCAGTGTGGTCAATGAGCAGCTGTTGCGCGAGTTGCGCCAGGAGCAGCGTCAGGTGCTCAAATTGAATGAGCAGCTGCGCGAGGATATTGAAATGCGCAGCCGGACTGAGCAGCAGCTGCGGGCGCAAAAACAGCGCGCCGAATCTCTGGCCGAGAAACTGTACGCGCTTTCATCCATCGATGGACTGACTGAAATACCGAACCGGCGCTATTTCGACGAGCACTTTACCGAGGAGTGGAGTCGTGCCCTGCGCGTACAGTCGGTGCTGTCGCTGATTATCTGCGATATTGATTACTTCAAGGATTTCAATGATCGCTATGGTCACCTGATGGGGGATGATTGCTTGAAGGCGGTGGCCAGCACACTGGACCTGCATGCCAGGCGGGCGGGCGATGCGGTAACCCGCTTTGGCGGCGAGGAGTTTGCCATTATTCTGCCGGGCATTGGGCTGCAGGAAGCCTGCATGCTGGCCGAACAGATGCGCGAGGCGGTCATGGCGCTGGGCATTGCCCATACCGAGTCCCGGGTCAGTGATCTGGTGACCATCAGTATGGGGGTGGCCTGTACCATCCCGAGCAAGGATGCGCGCCCGGATATGCTAATACAGCACGCTGATGAGGCGCTCTACCGTGCCAAGCACCAGGGGCGCAACCAGGTGGTCAGCGCCGGTGCCGTTTAAGGTGCGGCCTTGTGTCTGCACAGTCTTTTGGGTTCAAACGATTGCGCAGGGCTCTGTGTCTTGGTTCTCCAGCCGTATGCCACAGCCGCGCAAAATAATGTCGGTCAGCGTCCGGGTGGCCGTTTCGTAGACTTCCGGCCCCAGTGATTCCTCCCCGAGGGCCGCTTCAATCTGCACGGCAAAGTCGGCATAGTGCTGGGTGGACCCCCAGAGCAGGAATATAAGGTGGGCCGGGTCTACGGGGCTCATCTTGCCGGCGTCAATCCAGTGCTCAAAAACCGCGGCCCGCTGTTTGAACCAGCTGCGGTAGTCCTGCTTGAAAAATGCGCTCAGGTGGGGGCCGCCACTCAGAATTTCCATCGCAAAGATGCGCGACGCCAGCGGGTATTGCCGGGAGAATTCGATTTTGGCGGCAATATAGCGTGGCAGGACGATTGCGGGGTCATCTTCTGCGCTCAGCTCGTTGAAGGTGCTGTCCCAGAGGTCGATAATGTTGGCCAGCACGGCATGGTAAAGCCCCAGCTTGTTGCTGAAATAATAGTGGATATTGGCTTTTGGCAGGCCCGCGCGATCGGCAACCCTTTGCATGCTGGTGCCCTTGAACCCATGGCAGGAGAACTCCTGCTCGGCGGCACTGATGATCAGTTTTTCGTTTTGCTGCCGAATGCGCCCGGCGGGTTTGTCTGCACTGTGAGCATTCACTTCGAACTGCATGCCTGTGAACCTTTTGGTCTGAACGATGAGGCCATTATAAGGGATCAGGCTGTGTTGCGGGGACTCCTTTGGACAGGCGTCCGGCGTGTCTTCCGTGCGGCTGTAGCGGGTCCGGCGTACAGCATTTTTCCAATCAGATAACGGGCTAGGGATGGACATTCAATGATGGGCAAAAGCCTGCAGGCTGATTTGCTGATGCTGCTGGTCACCTTGCTGGCGGCCATGGGATGGATGTTTTCCCATGAGGCGTTGAGCGAGATGCCGCCGCTGGGCTTTATCGGGGTGCGGTTTTTACTGGCAGGGCTGCTGGTGGGGGGGCTGGGGTGGCACCAGGTGCGCCGGTTGCCGCCCCGGGCCTGGCGCCGGGCCGGTGCTACCGGGGTGGTGATGGGACTTGCCATGCTGTGCTGGATTCTGGGGCTATCCAAGACCGACCAGCTGGGCGTCGGTGCCTTTATTTCCAGTTTGAGTGTGGTGCTGGTACCGGTGCTGGGCTGGTTGTTTTTCCGCCAGAAACCGACGGCGAGTACCTGGCTGGCCCTGCTGGTGGCGACCCTTGGGCTGGGCAGCCTGTCGCTGGAGTCAGGGTTGAGCATAGCGGCCTCTGATGGCTACTTTGCCGCAGCGGCGGTGATACTGGCACTGCACTTCAACCTGAACAGCCGCTATGCGCTGAGTATTCCGCCGGTTGCGCTCACGGGTATCCAGCTCGGTGTCGTAGGGCTGATCGCATTGCTGGCATCGGGGCTCAGCGAATCCTGGAGTGCATCGATCAGCTGGCGTGGCATTGGCTGGCTCCTGGCCAGCATCCTGATTGCTACCAGTCTGCGGTTTTTCCTGCAGATCAAGGCCCAGGGAATGGCGTCCGCCAGTCACGCCGCTATCATCATGACGCTGGAGCCGGTGTGGACGGCCTTGCTGGCCATGCTCTGGCTGCAGGAACAGATGAGCCTGCAGCAACTCTTTGGCTGTTCGCTGATTTTCCTGTCCCTGCTGATCAACCGCTGGCGCTGGCTACTGCACAGGCCCAAGCCTGGAGCCTAGCAGCACCCACTGGTGCCTGGGCCTGCTGCTGGGCGGGCGGAGAGGGGGTCAGGACGGCCGAGCGATGGCAAAGAGTTCGCCAAGGCCGGCATACTGGGCGCCGCCCAGGCGGGCCAGCGGATCCAGTGCGGCGGCATTGATGCTGTAGCGGCCGTTGGTTTCGCTGACCAGGTCGTCACTGGCATAAAACTGGCGCACACGGGCATAGACTATGGCCTGCTCGGCCGGGCCCAGGTAATGCACGTCGTGGAATTCACAGTGCATGGCAATACCGGCATCGGCGATGCGCGGTACGCTGCAGCCGGGAAAGTCCGTCAGTTCCAGCTCCAGCGATGCCAGTTCCGACTCTTCATATTCGAGGCTTGCAGCACTGGCGGTCACGGCGCTGGCATGGTGCCGGGACGGGATCTGAATGACAAAGTCACGCTTGCTGAGAATATTACGGCGCGAATCCTTGATTTCGCCGCCATCCTTGCGCCCGATCGACAGCATCAGCAGCGGCGGGTCGGAACAGACGGCATTAAAAAACGAAAAGGGCGCCAGGTTGAGGCTGTCGTTGTCATTGCGGCTCAGAATCCAGGCAATGGGGCGTGGCACCAGGCCCTGCGTCATCAGGTGGTATCGGCGATTGGGCGACAGGGTGTCGAGGTCAAAGATCATGGGCAACTCGGTGCTGGTCAGTGGGCTGTCGGGGGCGCAGGCGAGCCGCTGTATGGCCCACTCTGCACCGGCCAGCTTAAGGCCTTTGCGCCGGGCCGGCAACGTTGCCGGCGATCTGGCGGTCGCGAGCACCCCATGGCCGCCTACAGCATGAGCGCCTGGTACACCTGGTTCGACAGTTGTGACAGGCGGGCCCGGTCGATACGCCCGCTCAGGCTGTAGCCCCAGTGGCTATCCACCCAGTAGAAGGTCGATAGCCCGCGGTGTTCGCTGAACAGGAAACTGCTGGGCTGGCTGTTGGCCGCCGCAGCAATATACAGGGTGATGCGCTCACCGCCGGCATCCTGGTACATCAGTTGTGCCGCCGGGCTGTCCGCCGCCGGCAGCAGGCGACCGCCGAGCAGTTCGAAGCCCAGTGTGCTGAGATCCGGTGCGCTCAGGGGGCGATCAAGGCGTTTGGACAGCCATGTCAGCAGGTGCGCCTGCTCCCCCCCGCCGACCTCCACCGGATGCCGTACTTCGACACTGTAAAGCGCATGGGCCTGCATCGCGCTCTGTACGAAAGCTGGCTGTTGCACCTGGACAGAAGGTGTCGTGGTCCAGAAGGGCAGTGCCAGGGCGGTGCAGAGGCAGCCCAGTGCAAAACCCGAAAATATCGGCATGACGGGCAGGCGCAAGCGGCGAGCCGAAGGCGTGGCTTGCGAGGGTTTCAGGTCGTAGTCGTCTAGAAAGCGTTGTTCCAGCGGCGGTTGTAGCTGTGCCAGTGCACGCTGATCCTGCTGCAGTGCCTGCCAGTAGCGCAGGTGTTGCGGATGGTGGCGCAGCCAGTCATCAATGTGGCGCTGCTGCGTGTCCGGCAGCCGTGCTGTCAGCCACAGCTCCATCTGGTCGGCATCGAAGGGCAGGCCCTCGGTTGGACTGTTGTACGAGGTACTCATTGCTGTTCCCGGTAGCGGTTGTTGTCAGCCTGCTCAAGCAGTGAGCGCAGCTTGTGCCGGGCCCGGTGCAGTCGGGACATGACCGTACCCTGGGGCAGCTCCAGAATATGGGCAACCTGCGCGTAGCTGAAGCCCGCCTGGGCGACGAGCAGCAGCAGTGACCGGTCATCCACCGACAGGCATTGCAGCGCCCGGTGAAGTCCCGGCGAGACATCGCAAGCAGGTGTTTCAATCGGATCGCCATAGAGTGTGACCAGGCTGGGAAAGTGCTTTTCCCGTGTTTTGCCCTGCTGCACCTGGTTGACGAAATTGTTGTGCATAATGCTGAACAGCCAGGCGCGATGCTTGTTGCGCCTTAGCCACAGTGGCAGGTTGCTCAGTGCAGACAGCAGGGTTTCCTGTACCAGGTCCTCGGCATCGCTGGGTGTGTAGAGCAGCGAGCGGGCATAGCGGCGCAGGTCTGGCAGGTGGTCTACGAGGTCATTCTTGTTCACAAGGTGCGGTCCTTGGCGCGGCAGGTCGCCGGAGCCTGACGCGCGCGCGTTCTGTCAGCGGTATGGCCCCGGTGAATCAGGGACGGGCCAGATGCCAGACGCCCTTGAGGCCATCACCGCTAATGTCGCCGGCCTGCTGATCCTTGATAAAACCATACAGCGGCGCCCCTTTGTAGGTCCACTGCAGGTTGCCATCGGTGCGTTCGCTAATGGCAAAGTTGCCATCGGCTCCGTCACCTGGCTCGGCCAGCAGCGGTGGCCAGTTCTGGGCACAGGCATCATAGCAGGAGGACAGGCCATTGCTGTCCTTGTCAAAGGTGTAGAGACTCATGCCTCTTGCATCGGTGAGGATTTCGCCCTGGGCACTGTCGCCGGGCACGGCGGGGGCGGCCAGCAGCGGCGCGCTGATCAGCAGGGAGAGTACGGTGGTCAGTGTACGTTTACGCATGTTGAACGATTCCTTGATGAGTGCTGTCTTCACTGGGATAAACAATCGACAGGCGGGGTTATTCCCCGTGGAGGCAATTATTTTTTTCGAGGCGGCGCCGTACCTCGTCAGGCCTTTGTCCAACTGACGTATCACATTTATTTTTTGGAGAGAGCAGAATGTCCGAGACGGCGCTGCGACTACTGATTTTTGTGGCTGTTTTCGTGCTGGTGGCCCTGTGTGAGCATGCCTGGCCAAGGCGCCCGCGTCGTCAGACGCGGGCCAGGCGCTGGGGTATCAACCTGGGTTTGCTGGGTATCGATATCCTGGCGCAGCGGCTCACTTTGGGGGCAGCGGCACTGGGGATGGCACTGTATGCACAGGCACAGGGGTGGGGGCTCTTCAATGTACAGTCCCTGCCGGTCTGGCTGACTGCTGTTGCCGGTTTCCTGTTACTGGATCTGGCGATCTACCTGCAGCATCGGCTGTTTCACGTTGTGCCTCTGTTCTGGCGGCTGCACCTTGTACATCACACGGACCTTGATCTTGATCTCTCCAGCGGATTTCGGTTCCACCCGCTGGAAATCCTGTTGTCACTGCTGTACAAGGTCGCGCTGGTGGCGGTACTGGGTATCAGTCCATTGGTGGTGCTGGTGTTCGAGGCGACGCTCAGCGCGGCGGCCCTGTTTAACCATGCCAACCTGCGATTGCCTTTGAGGCTGGATGCGTGGCTGCGCTGGTTGCTGGTAACGCCGGACATGCACCGGGTGCACCATTCGGTCATTCCGGCGGAAACCAATAGCAATTACGGTTTTTTTATTTCCCTGTGGGACCGGCTGCTGGGCAGCTACCGCGAGCAGCCATCCGCCGGACACCAGGGCATGACGATCGGCCTGCATGAATACCAGCGCGAAGACCGGCTCGGCCTGATGCAACTGGTGCTGATTCCGTTCCGTGCTCCCGAGTCGGAAGTTTCGAATCCGGCTCGCTCGGAGGACAGACGGTAGCTGCAGCGGCTGTATTTATCGTACAACGGACTCGGCGGCAGGTTTGGCATCTTGTCGTATTTCAGGGGCGAGCCTGACCGTTATTTGTGCAATATCCCTGGCGCCACACTCTCTGCAAAGGTGCAATTTCTGGGTGTTATTTGAACAGTGGTTTCTTGGGTGGCGGGGTGGCCTGTCTGGTCGTTTTGTAAAGCAGTTTTTTTATATAAATTTACCGGGACCTCATTTTGTGTACAGCTCCCGAAGTACCGGCTTTTGGGGGCTGCAGGGGCCCTGGCTACACAGAATACTTTGCTAAATCAAGAGTTGAAAAAAAACGGTTTGTATCTATATTTAGTGCCAATTAATCCAGCGTCCACTATATGTTGTGTTTCATCTGCGGTGATCCCTCAGTATGAAACCGGCTTTGCTGTTGCCTGAATTCACCTTTGAGTGCTGTACTCGAAGCTGTATTGGCGACGGCTGTTGTGCGACGAACTGGCGCTCAGACGACAGACACAACATCCAGGAGTAGGCGACGGATGCAGCAAGATTTGATGGTTACAAAACGGGACGGTCGACGTGAAACTATCGACCTCGAGAAAATTCACCGTGTCGTAATCTGGGCTGCCCAGGGCCTGGACAATGTGTCTCCGTCCGAAGTCGAACTCAAGGCCCATCTGCAGTTCTATGATGGTATCAAGACCTCCGATATCCACGAGACCCTGATCAAGTCAGCCGCTGACCTGATTTCGGAAAATGCCCCGGACTACCAGTACCTGGCGGCTCGCCTGGCGATCTTCCACCTGCGCAAACGTGCCTTCGGTGCCTTCGAGCCGCCGCACCTGCAGGAGCATGTTGCCCGCATGGTGGATAGCAAGCGCTACGACCGCCACCTGCTGGAAGACTACAGCGCGCAGGACTGGGACGAGCTCAACGGCTACCTGGTACACGATCGCGACATGAACTTCAGCTACGTGGCCGTCAAGCAGCTGGAAGGCAAGTACCTGGTACAGAACCGGGTAACCGGCGATATCTACGAAAGCCCGCAGATCCTCTACATGCTGGTGGCGGCCTGCCTGTTCGCCAACTACCCGGCAGAAACGCGGCTGGACTACGTGCGTCGCTTCTACGATGCCACCTCGCTGTTCAAGCTGTCCCTGCCGACGCCGATCATGGCCGGTGTGCGTACCCCTACGCGCCAGTTCAGCTCCTGCGTGCTGATCGAGTGCGATGACAGCCTGGATTCGATCAACGCCACGGCCGGTGCCATCGTCAAGTATGTGTCCCAGCGTGCCGGCATCGGCATCAACGCCGGCCAGATCCGCGCCATCGGCAGCCCGATTCGCAACGGTGAAGCCTTCCACACCGGCTGCATCCCGTTCTACAAGCATTTCCAGACGGCGGTCAAATCCTGTTCCCAGGGCGGTGTGCGCGGTGGCGCGGCAACATTGTTCTACCCGCTGTGGCACCTGGAGGTGGAGTCCCTGCTGGTACTGAAAAACAACCGCGGCGTGGAAGAGAACCGCGTGCGTCATATCGACTATGGCGTGCAGCTCAACAAGCTGATGTACCAGCGCCTGATCAAGGGTGAAAGCATTACCCTGTTCAGCCCGCACGAAGTGCCGGGCCTGTACGATGCCTTTTTCGCCGACCAGGCCGAGTTCGAGCGCCTGTACGTGCAGTACGAACAGGATCCTGCGATTCGCAAAAAGACCATCAAGGCGGTCGAGCTGTTTGGCCTGCTGGCCTCCGAACGCGCCTCCACCGGCCGTATCTACATTCAGAACGTGGATCACTGCAACACCCACAGCCCGTTCGATCCCAAGGTTGCGCCGGTCAAGCAGTCTAACCTGTGTCTGGAAATCGCGCTGCCCACCAAGCCGCTGCGTGATGTGAACGATCCGGACGGTGAAATTGCCCTGTGCACCCTGTCGGCGTTCAACCTCGGTGCCCTGGCCAACCTCGACGAGCTGGAAAACCTGTCCGACCTGATCGTGCGGGCGCTGGACAACCTGCTGGATTACCAGGACTACCCGATTCTGGCGGCCCACAATGCCACCAACTGGCGCCGTACCCTGGGTGTGGGCGTGACCAACTTCGCCTACTACCTGGCCAAGAACGGCGTGCGCTACTCCGACGGTTCGGCCAATGGTCTGGTGCACCGCACCTTCGAGGCGATTCAGTACTACCTGCTCAAGGCCTCCAACCAGCTGGCGAAAGAGCGGGGCGCGTGCCCGAAATTCGACGAGACGACCTATGCCAAGGGGCTGTTGCCCATTGATACCTACAAGCGTGAAGTCGACGAGTTCTGCGACGAGCCGCTGCACTATTTCTGGGAAACGCTGCGCGAGGACATCAAGGAATTTGGCCTGCGCAACAGCACCCTGACCGCGCTGATGCCCTGCGAAACTTCCTCGCAGATCACCAACTCCACCAACGGTATCGAGCCGCCTCGTGGCTTTGTCTCGGTGAAGGCGAGCAAGGATGGCATCATGAAGCAGGTGGTGCCGGAGTACCTGGAGCTCAAGCAGCAGTACGAGCTGCTCTGGAGCATCCCGAGCAACGAAGGCTACCTGCAGCTGGTGGGTATCATGCAGAAGTTCGTCGATCAGGCGATTTCGTCGAACACCAACTATGACCCCAGCAAATTCCCGGGCGACAAGGTGCCGATGAAGCAGCTGCTCAAGGACCTGCTGACCGCGTACAAATATGGCGTCAAGACGCTGTACTACCACAACACCCGTGATGGTGCGTCCGATGGCCAGGATGATGGCTGTGAAGGCGGCGCCTGCAAGCTGTAACACGCAGCGCTCAGAGATACAGGGCGAGGCCGCCGTCTCCGGATGGTGGCCTCGTCCTGCCCGGTTGCAGTTCTTTCGGAGCTTTAAGGAATTAATGGCTTATTCCACGTTCAATCCGTCTACCCATGATGCCACGCTCGAACCGATGTTCTTCGGCCGCAGTGTCAACGTTGCCCGTTACGACAAGCAGAAGTTTCCCATCTTCGAAAAGCTGATCGAGAAGCAGCTTTCATTTTTCTGGCGTCCCGAGGAAGTCGATCTGTCGACCGACCGCAAGGACTTCATGGCGATGCCGGAGCATGAGAAGCACATCTTTCTCAGCAACCTGAAATACCAGACGCTGCTGGATTCCGTGCAGGGGCGCTCGCCCAATATTGCCTTTTTGCCGGTGGTGTCCCTGCCCGAGCTGGAAACCTGGTTCGAAACCTGGGCCTTCAGTGAAACCATTCACAGTCGTTCCTACACCCATATCATCCGCAACATCATCACCGAGCCGTCCCTGGTGTTCGACCAGATCGTCACCAACCAGGAGATCGTCAAGCGCGCCGAGTCCGTTACCCGGCTGTATGACGAGTTTATCGCCCTGGTGCAGGTGTATGGCATCTACGGTCCGGGTGAGCATGAGGTCAAGGGCAAGAAGGTCGATGCCAGCCTGCGCAACCTCAAGCGTACCCTGTACCTGACGCTGGTGTCGGTCAACGTGCTGGAGGCGATTCGCTTTTACGTCAGCTTTGCCTGCTCCTTCGCGTTTGCCGAACGGGCCATCATGGAAGGCAATGCCAAGATCATCAAGCTGATCGCGCGGGACGAAGCTCTGCACCTGACCGGCACCCAGCACATGCTGAACCTGATGGCCAATGGCGCCGACGATCCGGAAATGAAGGAAGTGGCAAAGGAGTGCCGGGAAGAGGCGATCAAAATTTTCGCGGAAGCGGCGCAGCAGGAAAAGGACTGGGCGCAGTACCTGTTCCGTGACGGTTCCATGATCGGCCTGAACGCCAAGATCCTCAGTGACTACGTCGAGTACATCACCAATGTGCGCATGAAAGCGCTGGGCTTTGATGAGCTGTTCCCGGCCAAGCAAAACCCGCTGCCCTGGATGAATGCCTGGCTGGTGAGCGACAACGTACAGGTCGCGCCGCAGGAATCGGAGATCAGCTCCTACCTGGTGGGGCAGATCGATAACGAGGTGGGAGACGGCGATTTCGACGATTTTGACTTCTAACCGCGTAATGCCCGCAGACAAGGAGCGAACCATGGCCGGGATTCCGCGCATCAAGGTGAGCAACTACCATACCTTCTACTTCCAGTATGAGTTTTCGTTGCTGGATGCACTGGAGGCGCAGGAGATTCCGGCACCCTATAGCTGTCGCGGCGGCTACTGCGGAACCTGCAAAGTGAGACTTCTGGATGGTGAAGTCGAGATGGTGCAGGATTACTTGGTAGACCTGCACGATGACGAGATCCTCACCTGCTGCTGCAAACCGAAAACGCATATCGAGATCGAACTTCCGTCTGAATAAACAACAGGGGCAAGATTCAAGGTTCAAGGTTCAAGGTTCAAGGTTCAAGGTTCAAGGTTCAAGGTTCAAGGAGTACGTCTGCTCGACGGCGAGTTGGAAAGGGTGCAGGCTGTTCACAGGGAGCAGTCTGGTAGACCTGCACGATGACGAGATTCTCACCTGCTGCTGCAAGCCCAAGACACACATCGAGATCGAAATCCCTTCGGAATAAGGGACGTCAGGTTAGGCATCGAGAGGGTGCAGGCTGTTCGCAAGGAGCAGTCTGGTAAACCTGCACGATGACGAGATCCTCACCTGCTGCTGCAAGCCCAGGACGCACATCGAGATCGAGCTTCCGTCGGAGTAGCGGCAGGCTCTTGTCTGCCGTCATGCTCTTCAGGCGTACTGCCAGAAAACCCGGTAAAGGCCGCTCGCAATGAGTGGTCTTGCCTGGCTGCACGACATGCAATTCTCTCCCGCACCGCAAGCTCAAGACATGCATCAAGACAGCTGTCGCAGCTGCGCCTGCAGGGCACCTCGAAAAACCTGCTGCGCGACTCATAGGCTGCGCGATGCCCGGAATTCTCATGTATGCCCCATGCGCTGCGGTTCCTGCGTGCCGTGCGCCTTGCCTCTAGGCCCGCTCGTTACGGCTTTACGATCGCGAGTGCAAAGCCTTGCTGTGGAATTGTTCCGGGGCCTGGATTCCGGCTGTGTAAAATTCTTTTGCACAGCTGCATTTTGCCAGCTGTCAATATTGACTTTGTACTGTAAACGCTCGTGCCGCTTGTTGGTATCTCTATCTAACTTGCTGAAAAACAAACATTTATCCCGCTCTGTACGGATACTGTCCGATTTGTCGCGGGTGCCGTAATAGCGGGCTTTGAGCCGGGTAATCAATACTTATTCAGTGACTTATGCACAGATTTTGTGGGCAAGTGAGTTGACCGGTATAAGTTGCTTCTCGGCGCCTGTCCGGGGCAGGAGCTGCCATACTTTTGGCAGCACCCCAACCGGAGAATCGTCATGTCTGAGCATCAACCCGCGCTGATCTCGCTGATTGGCAACACGCCGCTGATCGAGTTGCGCCAGGTCTCGGAGCTTACCGGCTGCACCATACTGGGCAAGGCTGAGTTCATGAATCCCGGCGGTTCGGTAAAAGACCGCACAGCGCTGGGCATTATCCGCGACGCCGAGCGTCGGGGGCAGCTTGAGCCAGGCGGCACTATTGTCGAGGGTACCGCCGGCAATACCGGCATCGGGCTTTGTCTGGTGGCCAATGCGCTGGGGTATCGCACCATCATTGTCATGCCGGAAACCCAGAGCCAGGAAAAAAAGGACCTGCTGCGGCTTTACGGTGCGGACCTGCGTCTGGTGCCCGCTGTGCCCTACGCCGATGAAAATCACTACACCCGGGTGTCGGGTCGTATTGCGGCTCAGCTGCAGCGGCAGGGCTGCAGTGCCATCTGGGCCAACCAGTTTGATAATACCGCCAATCGTGAAGTGCATTACCAGAGCACCGGTGCCGAGATCTGGCGCCAGTGCGGCGGCCAGCTGGATGCGTTCTGCTGCGCGGTGGGTACCGGGGGAACCCTGGCGGGTGTGGCCAGGGCGCTGCGCGAGCAGGATAAAAGCGTCAGCATTGTGCTGTCGGATGCTCAGGGCGCCTCGCTGTGCAATTACTACCGCGAGGGCGAGTTGCGAGCCCAGGGCTCCTCGGTGATGGAGGGTATCGGCCAGAGCCGTATTACCGCAAACCTGGAAGGGCTGGAAGTGGACGATGCGCTGGAAATCAGCGATCAGGAAGCATTGCCCTATCTGTATGACCTTCTGCAATACGAGGGGCTTTGTCTCGGGGGGTCCAGTGGTATCAATGTGGCCGGTGCGGTACAGGTTGCCCGCACGCTTGGCCCGGGTCATACGGTGGTGACCGTGCTGTGTGATGTCGGCTCGCGTTATCAAAGCAAGTTGTTTAATCCGGTTTTCCTGCAGTCAAAGGGCTTGCCGGTTCCGTCCTGGCTGGCGGGGGCGGCCTGAGGTACCGGCCTGGTACCTGTTCAGCATGGTTGTGCACTGAGCAATGCGGCTGGACTTCAAGTTACCCACAGTCCCGGTGCTTCTCGAGTTCTGTGCACAGGCTGGATCGATCCCTCACCGCATTTTCAGAAAGATGAATAAAGAACAAGTAGCAAGCATGAAAAAGAGCGCGGAAATCGGTCTTGACAGCTCGTGTCTATGTTGATCATCCACACCTCTGAGATGCATCTTTGGCTCTGTGGGTTTGTCGCTGGGAAATAGTTTCGAATCCCGATTGATTCCTATAACTAATTGATTTTAAAGTTAAAAATAATGATGGTTGTTTTTTGATCAATCTAAGTTGAGCCCTTTAATGGTGGGGGCTAGGGGCATCTGCCCAAATGTTACCAACAGTTTTATCCACAGAATGTGGGGGTAACTGAATTATCAACATTCTTCAATCAAACGGACATAAACTGACTAAGTGGTCAAGGTGCTTGATGGTCAATTTTGCCGGTTTTTCAAGTGTGGCTGGGTGTTTTTTGTTCAGCTTCTGGTGAGGGGCTGTATCGGTTGTGATCCGGTCGGGTTTCGTTCCGGTGGCGCTCTTTGGCGGCATCGGGGTGACCTCTGAGTGCGGGTGCGGGTGCGCTTATCGCCGGGTTCCCAGCGGGTTCATCCAGGATGGCGAACGCCAAGGTGCTTGCACTAAACAGGCGCCAGTCACCAGGCATGCTTGAGGGGGTCAGGCGCTGTCGGTCTTGTGCTTGTAGTCGCACAGGTCTTCAATCAGGCAGGACATGCAGCGTGGCTTGCGGGCGATGCAGACATAGCGTCCGTGCAGGATCAGCCAGTGGTGAGCATCCAGTAGGAATTCCCTGGGGATGAAGCGCAGCAGCTTCTTTTCTACCTCGAGTACCGTTTTTCCAGGCGCGATACCGGTGCGGTTGGAGACACGAAAAATGTGCGTATCCACGGCCATGGCGGGCTGGCGAAAGGCGGTATTGAGGACGACATTGGCCGTTTTTCGACCTACGCCCGGCAGGGCCTCGAGTTCCTCGCGGGTCTGGGGAACCACGGAGTCGTGCAGTTCGACCAGCATGCGACAGGCCTTTATGACATTCTCGGCCTTGCTGTTGTAGAGCCCGATGGTCTTGATGTACTGCTTGAGCCCGTCGACCCCCAGCGCCAGTATGGCGGCGGGGGTGTTGGCGACAGGAAACAGCTTGCGGGTCGCCTTGTTGACGCTCACATCGGTGGCCTGGGCCGACAGTGTGACCGCCACCAGCAGCTCGAAAGGCGAGCTGTATTCCAGTTCGGTGACCGGGTGCGGGTTTTCATCGCGCAGCCGGGTAAAGATCTGCAGTCGCTTGGCCGCGTTCATCTGCCGTATCCTGCCTAGTTGATGGTGCCGGTAACGCGTACGCGCCGGCTGCTGCCGCCGTCGGCCTTGGGCTTGCGGGCCTTGCGGCGTTCTTCCAGTTTGGCGTCCACGATGTTTTTCACGGCGATAAGCAGGCCCATGCCCACAAAGGCACCCGGTGGCAGGATCGCGAACAGAAAGCCCGAGTAGTCGCCAATCAGGGTGATTTTCCAGCTTTCAGCCATGGGGCCAAAGAGCAGCTGCATATCGGCAAAGAGGGTGCCCAGGCCCAGCACTTCACGCATGGCGCCCAGAATCATCAGCACCAGGGTAAAGCCCAGACCCATCATCAGACCGTCCAGTACCGAGGCGCCTACCGGGTTCTTGCAGGCGAAGGCGTCGGCACGGCCCATGATGGCGCAGTTGGTCACGATCAGGGGAATGAAGATGCCCAGAATCTGGTACAGCTCGTAGGTGAATGCCTGCATCAGCAGCTCGATGGATGTCACGAAGGAGGCGATGATCATGACGAAGATGGGCAGGCGCACGGAGTCCGGCACGAAGTGGCGAAAAAGCGACACGGTCAGGTTGGAGCCGGTCAGTACCAGGGTGCTGGCAATGCCAAGGCCGATGGCGTTGACGACCGTGCCGGTTACGGCCAGCAGCGGGCACAGACCCAGCAGCTGAACCAGGGCAGGGTTGTTGTGCCAGAGGCCGTCGAGGGTAATCTTGCGGTAATCAGCCATTGTCAGGCGTCTCCTGTTGCGCGTCGTCACTCAGGCCAAGCAGCTCGCCGCGGTGCAGCCGGAAATAGTCCACGCTGCGGCCCACGGCATTGACGACTGCCCTGGGTGTGATGGTGGCGCCGGTGAACTGGTCAAAGCGTCCGCCATCCTTGCGCACGCCCCAGCTGGGGTCCAGCTCGGTTTTGGTCTGGTTGGCAAAGCCCAGCACCCAGCGGGATTTCTTGATATCGACCTTGTCGCCCAGGCCCGGCGTTTCCTTGTGGGCCAGCACGCGAACCCCCGCCACGCTGGCATCGCTGTTGATGCCCACGATCATGCTGATTTCGCCGGTGTAACCGTCGGGGGCGACCACGGGCATGATTACCATGACGGGCTGGCCGTTGCGCATGGCGCGGTAGGCGGTTTCAGGGCGGTCGTGGCCCAGCAGGTCCGGGGCGACAAACTCGATGCCGTTTTCCAGCAGGTCGCTGTCGAGCCCCTCGCGGGGCACGATTTCATACAGTGCCCGGGCCTGCTGCTCGCGTTCATTCTGCTTGATGCGGTCGCTGGTGCCGACCTGGGTAATGGCAATGAGACCTGCGGTGACCACGGCAAAAATGGCAATGCCGGTAGTGCTGCGGCTGATGGCGTTAAGCATTTGCATCAGGAGCTCTCCTTCTGGCCGCGCTTGGCTTTGGCATGGCCGTAGGTGCGTGGCTGGCTGTACTGACCGATCAAGGGGGCGCTGAGCATGTGCATCAGGAGCTCTCCTTCTGGCCGCGCTTGGCTTTGGCATGGCCGTAGGTGCGTGGCTGGCTGTACTGACCGATCAAGGGGGCGCTGAGCATGTGCATCAGGAGCTCTCCTTCTGGCCGCGCTTGGCTTTGGCATGGCCGTAGGTGCGTGGCTGGCTGTACTGATCGATAAAGGGAGCACAGAGGTTCATCAGCAGCACGGCGAAGGCCACGGCATCGGGGTAGCTGCCCCAGGTGCGGATAACGAAAATCAGCAGGCCAATGCCGATACCGTAATAGATCTTGCCACGGTTGCTGGTGGCAGCGGTAACGGGGTCCGTGGCGATAAAGAAGGCCCCGAGCATGGTGGCGCCCATGGTCAGGTGGAAGAACGGATCGGCATAGGTATCGGGCGAGAACATGTAAAACAGCGTGGACAGTACGGCCAGGCTGCCCAGTACCGCCACCGGCGTATGCCAGGTGAACACCTTGCGGTACAGCAGGAAGACACCGCCCATGAAGTAGGCGGCACTCACGGCATGCCAGGCGCCAACGCCGTTGGCCAGCACGTTCGAGTTGCGAAAGGCTTCTTCAGTGGTCTGGCCGCCGCGGTGGCGCAATTCATCCAGTGGCGTGGCCGAGGTGAAGGCATCGAGAGTACCCTGTTCCAGAGCGCCGAAGACAAGCTTGAAGGTGTCGAAAAAGCCGAGAACATGCCAGCCATCCTCGCCTTGCAGTACGAAGGGGGCGGTCCAGCGGGTCATTTCGACGGGAAAAGATACCAGCAGCAGGGCGTAGGCCACCATCGCAGGATTAAAGGGGTTATTGCCCATGCCGCCGTACAGGTGCTTGGCAATGACGATGGCGACGAAAATGCCCACTACCATCAGCCACCAGGGGGCGAAGGGAGGCAGGGCCAGTCCCAGCAGTACCGCCGTGACCAAAGCGCTGTAATCGCGCAGGTAGAAGCTGGCGGGGCGGCCGCGCAGTTTCATGACCGCCGCTTCGAAACCGAGCGCCAGCAGCATGGCCCAGCCAACCTGCAGCAGGGTGCCCCAGCCGAAAAAGAAGGTCATGGCCGCCAGGCCCGGCAGGGTGGCAACGAGTAGCAGGCGCATCAGTTGTGCGGTGCTACCGGCCCGGCGCAGGTGGGGTGAACTGGAGCGAATCAGTGCCATCTTTGGGTCAATCCTTATTCAAAACGGCTTAGCGTTTTGCTTAATTCGTCGGCGCGGCTGCGGGCCTGGAGCAGGGCCTGCTCAAGTTCCGTGGCGGCGGTGCTGTCGGCGATGCCCAGCGCGCGCTCGGTTTTGGTGACCTCGGCGCGGGCCATGGCGGCATCGATTTGCAGCTGCTTGAGGTCGACGCCGGCGGCAGCGGCAACGTCGATACGTGCCTGCTCGGCCGTCTTGAGCTCGGCTTGGGCGCTCTCAAAGCGAGCACTCAGTTCCTGCACCTCAGCGTTGAGGCTGGCTTGGTTGTCGGCATCGGCGTCCTGCAGGGTCTTCTCGGCTTTTTTCAGCTTGGTGCGCATGATGGACACCTGCTGTTTCAGAGCCTTGATATCAACCGGTGCCTGAGCTGCTGGGGCCGCAGCGACGCTTTCGGCATGACTGCCGGCAGCGGTATCAAGGGCCGCTTTTGCTTCCAGATACTTGGCGCGCAGCTTCTCGACACCGGCGGTCATTTTCTCGACCGCGGGGCTGCCCGAGGCAATGGCACCTTCCAGTGCGGTCTGGGCCTTGTCGACCTTGGCCCTGGCGGCCTCCATGTCGGCTTTCAGTTCGGCGATCCTGGCCGGGCTGATTGTCGGTGCACCAGCCGGTGCAACAGCCGGCGCGCTGGCAGTATCATGGGCGGCCTTTGCTTCCAGGTACTTGGCGCGCAGCTTCTCGACACCGGCGGTCATTTTCTCGACCGCGGGGCTGCCCGAGGCTATGGCGCCTTCCAGTGCGGCCTGGGCCTTGTCGACTTTGGCCCTGGCGGCCTCCATGTCGGCTTTCAGTTCGGCGATCCTGGTCGGGCTGATTGTCGGTGCACCGGCCGGTGCAACAGCCGGCGCGCTGGCAGTATCATGGGCGGCCTTTGCTTCCAGGTACTTGGCGCGCAGCTTCTCGACACCGGCGGTCATTTTCTCGACCGCCGGGCTGCCCGAGGCTATGGCGCCTTCCAGTGCGGCCTGGGCCTTGTCGACCTTGGCCCTGGCGGCCTCCATGTCGGCTTTCAGCTCGGCCAGTTTGGCAGGATCGATACTCGGGGCGGCGCCGGCATCGGCGGCATCATAGGCTTGTTGGGCGTCGTGGGCGCGCAGTTCGAGCTCGCGCACGCGGGATTCCAGCGCGGCGATTTCATCGCTGCCGTTGTCGCGGGCCGTCGCCAGGGCTTTTTCGGCCTGCTTGAGCTTGGTGCGCGCCACGGCGGCGTTGGTTTTGAGCTGTTTGGCATCGGGCGCGGCGCTGGCTGCGCTGTCGGCGTTCAGGGCCTGGTCGTAGGCCTGCTGGGTCGCATCGGCCCTGGCGTTCAGTGCAGTCAGGGTATCGCGCAGCGTGTCGATGCCTTCAAGCCCCTTGTCCTCGGCGTTCTTGAGCGCCTTCTGGGCCTGCTTGAGCTTGGTGCGCGCCACCGAGGCGGCGGTTTTCAGCTGCTTGAGGTCGGGCTCTGCGGCTGGTGCTGCGGCGGATGCAGCGCTGGTGCTGGGCGTTGCCGCCAGGGGCTTGTCCTTGCGTGCGGCCTGGTTACGTGCAGCCTCTTCGGCGCGGGCCTTGCGGCGGGCTTCCTTCTCGGCCTGCTCGGCTTCCAGGCGCGCCTGGCGGGCTTCAAAGCGCACGCGGGCGTGCTCGGCCTTGCGCTGTTCGGCGTCGTCGCTGCGAATCTCGGCTTTGGCGTTGCGATAGTACTGCACCAGAGGAATGGCACTGGAGCAGACATAGGAGCAGGCGCCGCATTCGATGCAGTCGAACAGGTTGTGGTGCTTGGCCTTGTCGAGCTCCCGGCCCTTGGCGAACCAGTACAGCTGCTGGGGCAGCAGTTCGGCCGGGCACACCTGTTCGCACAGACCGCAGCGAATGCATTCCTGCGCCGGCGGAGCTTCGGGCATTTCGTCGGGGCTGGCGGCGATCAGGCAGTTGGTGGTCTTGATCACCGGGATCTGATCGTTATCGACGCTAAAGCCCATCATCGGGCCACCCACAACCAGGCGGTACAGATCGTTCGGGCTCACGCGTGCGGCGCGCAGCAGCAATTCGTAGGGGGTGCCGATCAGGGCTTCGAAGTTCTGTGGCTGCGCCACGGCCTCGCCGGTGAGGGTAACGATACGGGAAATCAGTGGCTCGCCATGGTGCACTGCCCGCGCCGTGGCATAGGCGGTGCCGACGTTCTGGCAGACGATACCGACATCGGCGGGAATGCGGCCGCTGGGTACCTCGACATCGGTCAGCAGCTTGATAAGCTGTTTTTCACCGCCGGACGGGTACTTGGTCGGCACCACGCGCAGGTCGATATTCAGGCGGCAACCGGCCAGGGCCTTTTCCAGCGCCCGGACGGCCTGTGGCTTGTTGTCCTCGATGCCGATGAGAATATGGCTGGGCTTTAGCAGGTGGTCGATGATTTCGATACCGGCGACGATATCATCGGCGCGTTCGCGCATCAGCATGTCATCGGCGGTGATATAGGGTTCGCACTCGGCGGCGTTGATGATCAGGGTGTTGACGATATGATCGTCGCCCAGGTGCAGTTTCACGTCGGTGGGGAAGCCTGCGCCGCCCATGCCGGTGATGCCGCTGTTGCGGATGTAGTCGGTCAGTGCCGCCTTGCCGAGGGCCCTGTAATCCGCCAGGCCTGCATGTTCGCCCCAGCGGTCTTCGCCATCGCTGTCGATAATGATGCAGTTGGCTTCCATGCCGGAAGCATGGGGAATCGGGTGTGGCGCGATGGCGCTGACGGTGCCGGAGGTCGGCGCGTGCAGCGCGGCGCTGATGCGGCCCACGGGGGTGGCGATGCGCTGTCCCTTGAGCACCTTGTCACCAACCTGGATGCAGGGCTCGGCCGGTGCGCCTATATGCTGCGATAGAGGCAGTACCAGCCGTCCGGGCACCGGGGCCTGGCGTATGGGGGTGCGGGTCGACTGGCGCTTGTTTTCCGGCGGATGTACGCCGCCGTGGAATGCAAAGACCTGGCTCATCAGGCGAGTCCTCCCTGCTGGGCACTGCCGCGACCGGCGTCGGTGGCGATCAGCTGGATACCGGGCTTGGGTGCCGGCCATTTCCAGGTGCTGAGGGTGGTTTCAATCGGGATCATGTCGATACAGTCAACCGGGCAGGGTTCAACACAGAGATCGCAGCCGGTGCATTCGGACATGATCACGGTATGCATCTGCTTGGCGGCGCCGAGGATGGCGTCCACCGGGCAGGCCTGGATGCACTTGGTGCAGCCGATGCACTCGTCTTCGCGGATGTAGGCGATAGAGCGGGGCTTTTCCTCGCCGTGCTCGTCATCCAGTGGTATGGCTTCAACGTCCAGCAGGTCGGCCAGGGCCTCGATGGTGGACTGGCCGCCGGGCGGGCACTTGTTGATGGTGTCGCCGCCGGCGATGGCCTCGGCGTAGGGGCGGCAGCCCGGGTAGCCGCACTGGCCGCACTGCGTCTGGGGCAGCAGGGCGTCGATCTGATCGACGATGGGGTTGCCTTCGACCTTGAAACGCACCGAGGCGAAGCCCAGCACGATGCCGAATACGACGGCGAGCCCGAGCAGGACCAGGATAGCGATAATAACTGCGCTCATGCGTACTCTCCGCTCAGAATGACACCAGGCCGGTGAAGCCCATGAAAGCCAGTGACATCAAGCCGGCGGTCACCATGCCGATGGCCGCTCCGCGAAAGGGTGTCGGAACATCGGCGACGGCGACGCGCTCGCGAATCGCTGAAAACAGGATCAGGGCCAGGGAAAAGCCCACCGCGGCGCCGAAACCGTAGACAATGGATTCCATAAAGCCGTTCATTTTCTTGATATTGAGCAGCGCCACGCCGAGCACGGCGCAGTTGGTGGTGATCAGGGGCAGAAATATACCCAGCACCCGGTACAGCAGCGGGCTGGTTTTTCGCACCACCATTTCGGTGAACTGCACCACTACGGCAATAACCAGAATGAAGGCGATGGTCTTGAGGAAGGCCATCTCCAGCGGTGCCAGCAGGTAGGTGTACACCAGGTAGCTGCACAGGGATGACAGCGTCAGTACAAAGGTGGTCGCCAGGGACATGCCCATGGCGGTTTCCAGCTTGTTGGAGACGCCCATAAAGGGACAGAGGCCAAGAAACTGCACCAGTACGAAGTTATTCACCAGCACGGTGCTGATCAGAATAAGCAGAAATTCCGTCATCGCGATGCTCTAGTTGCGTAGGGCGCGGCCAGTTTGCCGCTCAAGGGCGCGCTGTTGCGCGGCGCACCCGCCAGAAAATTTACCGGGAGCTTTATGGGTGAAAGTACCGACAACCCGTGCCCGGTCGAAAACGAGCGCAGAATTTTACCGGATTGTCCCCGTCCGGGTACAGGCTTGAGTCCGGAATAAGCAGTCTTATTAACGCCTCGGGCCCGGTCACAGGAGTCTGTGCCGGGCCCGAGGGTGCCGTCAGGGCAGGTCCGCGCTGGCAGAGCTTACGCCAGTGCGTGTGCCTTGAGCAGTGCCAGCAGCGCTTTTACCTGCTCCTGCGGGCTCTGGGCTGCGCCGTTCAGGCGTAGATCACCTGCCTGGCCGTCCAGGTTGACGCTAAGCGCACCCGGTAGCGTGCTGTCGCTGTCGACCAGCACGACCAGACCGTTGTCGGCCAGCAGCGCGGCGGTTTCGGCAAGATTTGCCTGCAGCACAGCCGGCAGGTTGCGCGGTGTCAGCACCGCCACGGCACGACCGGCATCGAACAGGCGCTTTTCGGTGCTGTAGAGCAGCTGATCGCGGGCCGCTTCGTCGCCGCCGCTGACGCTGATAACGCCAGCGCGCTGGCCGTAGCGGCGCTCCTTGTCGCTGCGGCTCACCAGGGATTCGGCACTGATGGTGTCGATGTCGCCCAGCTGTGCCTGGTCGCCTTCATTGATGATCATGCCGGCGGCCACGGTGGCGTTGCTCAGGCGATCAACAATGATGAAGGAGCCGGTGCCGCGGTGGTCGCGGTAATCGTCGGCGATGATGGCGCGCTCTATGTTCAGTTCGCAACGGGCAATTTCGTTCAGGCCCAGGGTGCTGGCCGGAATCTGCTCGTGGGTGTTGACGTCGATGCGGTGGCGAATATGGCTCACGCTGCCGGCCACGGTCTGGGTGGCGAGCTTGACGTCGTAGGTGCGGCCCGGCACCAGTTCGGCTTCGGCCATCCACACCACCATGGCGTCGAAACGGCTGGTGACGTCGGGCACCTTGTCGCTGTGCACCAGGATGTCGCCGCGGGAGATGTCGATCTCGTCTTCCAGCGTCAGGGTTACGGACATCGGTGGGTAGGCTTCGGTCAGGTCGCCATCGAAGGTGACGATGGACTTGACGCGGCTCGACTTGCCGGAGGGCAGTACGGTAACTGCATCGCCCGGGCGCACGATGCCGGAACTCAGGGTGCCGCAGTAGCCGCGAAAATCCAGATGCGGGCGGTTGACGTACTGCACCGGAAAGCGCAGTTCGTCGAAATTGGCGTCGTTGGCCAGTTCGACGGACTCCAGCAGGCCCATCAGGGGCTCGCCCTTGTACCAGGGGGATTTTTCCGACCGGGTGACCACGTTATCGCCCTTGAGGGCGGACAGGGGAACGAACTTCAGATCCGGCAGGTTCAGTTCCCTGGCGAACGCCAGGTAGTCGGCCTTGATCTGTTCGTAGCGTTCCTCGCTGAAGTCCACCAGGTCCATCTTGTTAATGGCAACGATGGTGTGCTTGATGCCCAGCAGGGAAACGATAAAGCTGTGACGCCGCGTCTGTATCTGCACGCCGTGGCGGGCGTCGATCAGGATAATGGCCAGGTCGCAGGTGGAGGCACCGGTGGCCATGTTGCGGGTGTACTGCTCGTGTCCCGGGGTGTCGGCAATGATGAACTTGCGCTGTGAGGTCGAGAAGTAGCGGTAGGCCACATCAATGGTAATGCCCTGTTCGCGTTCGGCCTGCAGGCCATCGACCAGCAGCGCGAGATCGATATCGTCGCCGGTGGTGCCGGACTTCTTGCTGTCGGCAGTGATGGCGGCCAGCTGATCTTCGTAGATCATCTTGGAATCGTGCAGCAGGCGGCCGATCAGGGTGGATTTGCCGTCATCGACACTGCCGCAGGTCAGGAACCGTAGCAGTTCCTTGTTTTCGTGCTGGGACAGGTATTCCTGGATATCAGTGGCAATCAGGTCGCTTTGGTGACTCATGTTTTAGCTCCAAACTGGACGCTGCCGGCGGCCTGGCCGCGGCACCAGCGTCCTGGTGTCGTTTCGGATGGTTTGCCCGGAACCCGCGCGGTGGCGCAAGTGATGGCGAAGCTCCGGGGCTTGATCAGAAGTAGCCTTCGATCTTTTTCTGTTCCATGGAGCCTGCGCCGTCGTGGTCGATAGCGCGCCCCTGCCGCTCGGAGGTCGTGGTCAGCAGCATCTCCTGGATGATCTCCGGCAGGGTGTCGGCTTCGGACTCGACGGCCCCGGTCAGCGGGTAGCACCCCAGTGTGCGGAAACGCACCTTTTTCATCACCGGCTCTTCACCCGGTGCAAGCGGCAGGCGGTCGTCGTCCACCATGATCTGCATGCCATCGCGCTCGACCACCGGGCGCAGGGCGGAGTAGTACAGCGGTACAATTTCGATCTGCTCGAGGTAGATGTACTGCCAGATATCGAGTTCCGTCCAGTTGGACAGCGGGAAGACACGGATACTCTCACCCTTGTCGATGCGGGTGTTGAAGGTGTTCCAGAGTTCCGGGCGCTGGTTTTTCGGATCCCAGCGGTGGTGCTTGTCGCGGAACGAAAACACACGCTCCTTGGCGCGTGACTTTTCTTCGTCACGACGGGCGCCACCGAAGGCGGCATCAAACTTGTACTTGTCCAGCGCCTGCTTCAGGCCCTGGGTCTTCATGACGTCGGTGTGGGTTTTGGAACCGTGCACGAAGGGGCTGATGCCCATCTCGACGCCCTCGGGGTTGATGTGCACGATCAGGTCCATGCCGGCCTTTTCTGCCATCTGGTCGCGGAAGGCGATCATTTCGCGGAATTTCCAGGTGGTGTCCACGTGCATCAGCGGGAACGGCGGCTTGCCCGGGTGGAAGGCCTTGCGCGCCAGGTGCAGCATGACGGACGAATCCTTGCCCACGGAGTACAGCATGACGGGGTTGTTAAAGCTCGCGGCCACTTCCCGGATGATGTGGATGCTCTCGGCTTCCAGCTGTCTTAGATGTGTCAGACGGTGTTCCGGCAACTGATTCATGGATCGAGCCCTTCCTTACCTGTATTGAGTCGACTGTTTGGTCCCTGGAGGCCAAACGGCTATTAACCGATGATGCGGCGCATTATTGCAGCATTGTTCATACAATCAAAAAGAATATATTCGACTTCGCTTATTCTTAAATGGAATAAGATGCGAGCGATTCAGGACAGGGTCGTCAGGCGCTGCGTGGTTATTTTTGGTTATAACAAAATTTCTAATAAGTATTTAGAGTTATAAGCGGTGGTCAGTATGATTGGCCGCAATTAATAGCAGCAGTTCGCCTGCATGAGTGGTTGAGCAGCATGGAATTCGCATACAGTTTTGCCGGCCTGGTGGTCGGCTTTATCGTTGGGCTCACCGGTATCGGCGGTGGCGCCCTGATGACCCCGATCCTGATTGTGGTCTTCGGTATCGCGCCGGTCGTGGCCGTGAGTACCGACCTTATCTATGCTGCGGTCACCAAATTCGGCGGCATGTGGTCCTATGCGCGGCGCAAGATGGTGCACTGGAAGGTGGTGGGCCTGCTGTTGCTGGGCAGCGTGCCGGGCAGCTTGCTGACGCTGAATTACCTCAGGGGCCTCGAAGCGCTGGAAAGCATCGAGAGCCTGATGAACATGACGCTTGGCGTGTCCCTGGTGCTGACCTCGATCGCCGTATTTTTGCGCAACCAGATTCGCGAGCGCGCCATGCGGCTGGAGAATCATCCGCTGGCGGCCCAGGCGCGGCGCTGGCGTCCGCTGTTTACAACCCTGATGGGATTGCTGCTGGGCGCGCTGGTAACGCTGTCGTCGGTCGGTGCCGGCGCCCTGGGTACGGCCATGCTGATTCTGCTGTACCCGCGCATGAGCATGCCGGCCATCGTCGGCACGGACCTGGTGCATGCAGTGGTGCTGACCAGCGTGGCCGGTGCCGGACACTATTCAATGGGTAATGTCGATTTGACATTGCTGTTATACTTGCTGATCGGTTCCCTGCCCGGGGTGTTTCTGGGCAGTCATGTAGGCGTCCGGCTGTCGCCGCGGGTGATGCAGCCGATCATGGGGTCGATTCTATTCGCGATTGGTCTGCGCTTCGTGCTGGCAGGCTGATTGAATCTTTCCACGGGCATTGAGATGAGTGGCGGGCCTCCCCGTCAGGCAAGGTGTAGTTAGCATGTATCAATATACAGAAGTAGACCAGAGACTGGTGGATGCGCGTGTTGCGCAGTTCCGTGACCAGACCCGACGCTTCCTGGCAGGTGAGCTGCCGGACGAAGAGTTTTTGCCGCTGCGGCTGATGAATGGCCTGTACATTCAGCGTCAGGCGCCGATGCTGCGCGTTGCAATTCCGTACGGCCTGCTGTCATCCACACAGATGCGCAAGCTCGGGCATATCGCCCGCACGTATGACAAGAACTATGCCCACTTCACCACGCGTACCAACGTCCAGTTCAACTGGCCGAAGCTGGAAGAAGTGCCTGATATTCTGGCCGAGCTGGCTGAGGTGCAGATGCATGCCATCCAGACGTCCGGCAACTGTATCCGCAATACCACCACGGACCATTTTGCCGGCGTCAATGCCGACGAAATTGAAGACCCGCGGCCCTATTGCGAGCTGATTCGCCAGTGGTCTACGCTGCACCCTGAATTTGCCTACCTGCCGCGCAAGTTCAAGATTGCCGTGACCGGTGGTCCGAAAGACCGCGCTGCGTCCCAGGTGCATGATATCGGCCTGCACCTGGTGAAAAACGATGCCGGCGAAGTGGGCTTTGAAGTGCTGGTCGGTGGCGGTCTTGGCCGTACGCCGATCATTGGCAAGTCGATTCGCAGCTTCCTGCCCAAGGCGGATCTGCTGTCCTACCTGGATGCCATTCTGCGCGTATACAACCTGAACGGTCGTCGCGACAACAAGTACAAGGCCCGTATCAAGATTCTGGTACAGGCGCTGGGTGCCGAAGAATTCGCCCGCCTGGTGGAAGCCGAGTGGGAACAGGTCAAGGCGGAACAGCCGGAGCTTGAAATCACGGCTGAAGAGTTCACCCGTGTGGAAAACTTCTTCAACACCTTCGAGTACGACGCGACAGCTGCCGAGGATGTCAGCCTGAACGCCCAGCTCGAAGCCGATACGGATTTTCGTGTCTGGTACGAGAAGAATACTGTCGTGCACAAGATCAACGGTTATCGTGCAGTGGTCGTTTCCCTCAAGCCCATGCTGGCGCCGGCAGGGGATGCCACCGATCTGCAGATGGATGTCGTAGCCGACCTGGCCGACCAGTACAGCGGCGGCGAGATCCGCGTGACCCACACCCAGAACCTGGTACTGGCCGATGTGAAGAACGCCGACCTGTACGCCCTGTGGAAGGTGCTGGCCGAGCACAACATGGCGCGCCCGAACATCAACATGCTCAGCGACATGATCGTGTGCCCGGGCGGTGATTTCTGCGCCCTGGCCAACGCCAAGACTCTGGGCATTGCCGATCAGATCAACCAGAAGTTCGAAGACCTGGATTACCAGTACGAGCTGGGCGAGATCCGCCTCAACATGTCCGGTTGCATCAACGCCTGTGGTCATCACCACGTGGGCCATATCGGTATCCTGGGTGTCGACAAGGGTGGTGAGGACTGGTACCAGATCACCATCGGCGGTTCCGACAAGGAAGATGCGTCTCTTGGCAAGGTGCTGGGTCGTTCCGTGGGTGCCGATGAAGTCGCCGGCACGCTGGAGAAGCTGCTGCTGACCTACGTCGAATCGCGCGAAGAAGGTGAATTGTTTATCGATACGGTGCGTCGCATCGGTGTTGCCCCGTTCAAGGAGAAAGTCTATGCCCCTGCTCATTAATCGCGAAGTCGTAGCCCAGGACAGTTGGCAGTTTCTGGATGCAGAGGCCACGCTGGAGCAGGCGCCGCAGGATGGCGACCTGGTTGTGCCGCTGGCGCTGTTTCTCGAGCACCGTGCGCAACTCGTTAGCCGTAACGGTCGCCTGGGTGTGCAGTTTAACGGTGACGACGACATCGAGGTTCTGCTGGCGGACCTGTCCGGGCTGGCGCTGGTGGCCATCGAGTTCCCGGTATTCCGCGACGGTCGCGGCTTCAGCCAGGCGCGCCTGGTGCGCCGTGCAGGTTTCACCGGCCAGCTGCGCGCGGTGGGTGATGTCACCCGGGATCGCCTGGATCACATGCAGCGCTGTGGCTTTGATGCGCTGGCGGTGCCGGATGATCGCTTCAAGCCTGAAGTGCTGAATGCCTTTGGTGAAGTGAGCGTACATTACCAGGCAGGTGCCGACGACCCGCGGCCGATTTACCGCCAGGGTTAATCGAGCTGCCCGCATCGGGATAGCGGTCTTGTTACCAGAACGGCTGTTGCTGTATCCGTCCGGTCTTTGGCGGTACGGCGCGACAGCCGTTTTTTATAGAGGATACATCGCATGAGTGAGCAGTTGAGCGCCGAGCTGAATGCCCGGGTCGAGCAGGTTGCAACCCTTCTGAAGCAGTCCGCTGAGGACTACAAAGGCGCCATCGTCTTTGCCAACAGCCTGGGTGCTGAAGACATGGTGCTGACCGACCTGATCAGCAGGCACGCGACGGGCATTACTGTTTTTGTACTCGATACCGGGCGCCTGCCGGAGGAAACCCTGAAGCTGCTGGCGGACGCCAGGGCGCGCTACGACCAGCTGAGCTTCAAGGTGTACTACCCGGAGGCTGCCGATGTGGAAGCCTTTGTGGCGGATCATGGCATCAATGCTTTCTATGAGTCCCAGGAGCTGCGCAAGGGTTGCTGTTTCGTGCGCAAGCTCAAACCGCTCAAGCGTGCCTTGGCCGGCCAGAAAGCCTGGATCACCGGTCTGCGCCGCGAGCAGTCCGTGACCCGGGATGAAATCGCCTTCAGTGAATGGGACGAGGGCAATGGCCTGCAGAAGCTCAATCCGCTGGCGGACTGGAGCGAGAAGGACGTCTGGGCCTATATCCGAGCTCTGGATGTGCCCTATAACGCGTTGCACGATCAGCACTATCCCAGCATCGGCTGTGCGCCCTGTACCCGCGCCATCTCCATGGGCGAGGATGTGCGTTCGGGCCGCTGGTGGTGGGAAAATCCGGACAACCGCGAGTGCGGCCTGCACCCGGCGACACCGCTGAAGTTCAAGTAGCGCGCGGTCGCCATCCTGAACGCCGCTGCGGGGTATCCGCAGCGGCGTTTTTGTTTTCCGTATCGCGGGCCGGGGTTGCGCCTCTTAATGGTGCGCAGCGCTGCTCGAAAAGGGAGCGCCGGCGCCATTATGGTGCGCGTGCTGGCGGGGCAGTGCAGGCTTTGTGGGTTTTGGTGTTGGCAGTGTTCTTGCAGTGTTAGTGGTAGCTTGCCAACGAGTACCCAGGGTGCGCGGCGAATTGCGATACACTACAAATATCTAGATAGACAGGCAGCAGGAGTTCGGATTTTGGAGTACCTCCCTCTTTTTTTCCGCCTTAAGGATCAGCCGGTATTGCTGGTGGGCGGCGGCCAGATAGCCATGCGCAAGGCCAAACTGCTGTTGCGGGCCGGGGCGCGTCTGACCGTGGTGGCGCGGGACGTCTGTGCGCAGCTGACCGAGATGCTTGATGTCCAGGGTGGTCAGCAGATCATTGGCGAATATCACGCGGCTCTGCTGGACGGCTGTGTGCTGGTGGTGGCGGCAACCGATGATGAGGCCCTGCACGAACGAATTCATTATGATGCCGTGCAGCGCCAGCTGCCGGTTAACGTGGTGGACTCCCCGGCGCTGTGCACCTTTGTTTTTCCGGCCATTGTGGATCGCTCCCCCATCGTGATCGGCATTTCTTCCGGCGGTGCATCACCGGTGCTGGCGCGCATGCTGCGGGCCCGGCTCGAGACCCTGATTCCCAATGGCTACAGCCAGCTGGGTGCCCTGGCGGGTCGCTTTCGCGACCAGGTCAAGGCGCGTTTCAGTGGCGTGAATCAGCGGCGCAAGTTCTGGGAGTCGGCACTGCAGGGGCAGGTGGCCGAGCAGGCCTTTGCCGGTCGTATGGCGGCGGCTGAAAAACTGCTGCAATCCAAGCTGGATGAAGGCGACCCGGAGCATCAGGTGGGCGAGGTGTACCTGGTGGGGGCGGGTCCGGGCGATCCGGAACTGCTGACCTTCAAGGCGCTGCGCCTGATGCAGCAGGCCGATGTGGTGCTCTATGATGCGCTGGTGTCGGAGGCGGTGCTGGAGCTGTGCCGACGGGATGCGGACATGGTCTATGTGGGCAAACAGCGTGATAACCATGCGGTCCCCCAGGATGGCATCAATGAACTGCTGGTGCAGTACGCGCTGCAGGGCAAGCGTGTTTGCCGTCTGAAGGGCGGCGATCCCTTTATCTTTGGCCGCGGTGCCGAGGAGCTGCAGTCACTCAAGCCTCACGGGATTCCGTTCCAGGTGGTGCCGGGGGTGACCGCCGCCAGTGCCTGTGCCACCTACGCCGGCATACCCCTGACGCACCGCGAGCATGCGCAGTCGGTGAAGTTTGTTACCGGTCAGCTGAAAAACCGCACCACGGATCTGAATTTCGCGGAGCTGGTACATCCCAACCAGACCATCGTGTTCTACATGGGGCTGCATACCCTGCCAGAACTCAGTGGCAAGCTGGTGGCCCATGGCAAGCCGGGTAGCACGCCGGTTGCCATCGTTTCCAGAGGCACGGCGGCTGATCAGAAGGTGCTGACGGGAACCCTGGATACGATCGCCGAGCTGCAGCGCCAGGCGCAGCTACCGGCGCCGGCCCTGATCATTGTCGGTGAGGTGGTTAGCATGCATGAGAGCCTGTCCTGGTTCGGTGATGATCTTGTCGAGGGTAAAAATCATACCCTGATGAAGGTCCATCATGACCCGAGCGGCGACGTGCAAGGCTAAACCGTCTGCCTGTCCCCCATCCGAGCGGGCCGGCTGTGATCAGTCGGTACCTGCAACTTCGGCCGCGCTGGCGCTGAAGCTGCGGATCCAGTGCAGTAACAGGCGCCCGGACACATACAGTACCATCAGGCTGGCAAGGCCAAGTTGCGCGCTTGCCAGCCAGCCAACCTGACCTATCACATCGCCCGGGGCGCCAAGCGCCTGCAGGGTATCAGTAAGTAACAGCATGGCCAGTGCGCTGACAGCCACAGGGAAGGCGAAGGCCGCGTGGGATGAGCTGAACGGCAGTCGTAACAGCTGAAAGAATGCCATGTAGATGATCAGTGTCATCAGCTGGGCGATAGTGCCCAGGACCGCAATCAGCAAGATGGAGGGCTCGTCGATAATGCTGATGTACCCTGCCAGACAAAGGTTGGCGGGAGCGGCAAGAATGGCGAGAATCGGCCGCGCTGCCCTCGGCAGGCGCTTGGCGAAAATCAGCCGGTAGAGCATCAAGGGTAGCAGCAGGCAATAGCTGATCAGGCCAAACCACATCAGGTTGCGCGCCAGTTCGATTGCCTCTGGCGGGCAGGTCAGGGCCGCGCTGACGATACCGACAGGCGGTACAAACCAGCTGGGCGCCATATGGTGCAGCTCGAACTTGCGGATGCGGTGCAGCGCAAACAGCAGCAGAAACGTCAGGTGCAACGCCACGGCCAGCAGCCAGATGCCCCCGGCAAGGGATGGCGTTATGGGATGCAGTGCATCGCTGATGACCATCGCCGCCATGCTGAAAGTTGGTACCACGCCGCCAACAACCGGGTGGGCCAGGTCTCGCCATAACAGCAGTGGATTGAAGACAAACTTGCACAGAACCGCCAAAAGAAGGCCGCCCGCCAGCGCGGCGCTCGCTAGTGCCATTTGTCCCTGGTGTGGGCTGTACAGCTCCCAGCAGGCGCCCAGTGCCGCTATGCCCAGCGCAAGGCCGGCAAGCGGCGTTGGTACCTGGCGGATGGCGAGTCTGAACGCGTGAAACATCTATCTGGCCTCGGGAGTTTGGGCGAACGAGTTTTAACATGCTAATAATTTACTACTTTAAATGATATCTAAAGATTTTTTACGGATTATTAAGAGAAATTGAACACTCAAGCGGTTACCATCAAGCAGTTGCGTGTGTTTGTCAGCGTTGCCCGTCACGGCGGGCTGGCGGCTGCAGCACAAGAATTGTTTCTGACGCGCGCCGCCGTGTCCATGGCACTGCAGGAGCTTGAGCGCCATTTGGGCAGGGTGCTGTTTGATCGGGTGAGCAACCGCCTCAGGTTGAACGCCGCAGGAGAGCAGCTGGTGCCGCTGGCCGATGAGTTGATAGCGCGCATTGGCGTTATCGGCGGACTCTTCAGTCCCGATGGGGTGTATGCAGGCCAGCTTCGTATCGGTGCCAGCAACACGATTGGCAATAACCTGTTGCCGGGGCTGCTGGCGCAATTCATGGCCGAGGGGGATTGTCAGCGACCAGTCGTCATCATCGGCAGTACCGCCAGGTTGCTGGAACAGTTACAACGTTTTGAGCTGGACCTGGTGTTTATTGAAGGTTCTGTCGACACGGAGCCTCTTGTCGTGTGCCCCTGGGGCGAGGACGAAATGCATGTGGTGGCGGCGCCGGACAACCCCCTGGCGGATGGGCGCACTCATAGCCTGCGGGATCTGGATGCTCAGCGCTGGGTGCTGCGTGAGGCGGCATCGGGCACGCGGGAGCAGTTTGAGCGGCTGCTGCTGCCGCACCTTGAAAGCTGGACCCTGGCACTGGAAATGAATGCCAATGAGGGGGTAAACAACAGTGTGGTGGCGGGCTTCGGGCTGGGCTTTATGTCACGCCTGGCGACCCGCAGCCTGTGTAGCAGCGGGCTGTTGCGCGAGGTCCGGCTCGATCAGGTCTTCACCCGGCAGCTGAGTCTGGTGTACCACGAGGGCAAGTATCAGAGCCCGCTGCTGGGGCGTTTTTTGTCGTTCAGTCAGGCCTGGCAGCAGGCGGGCCAGGGTAGGGGCTGATTCATGGACGTTACCCAGGTCGGTGGCAGGAGTCGCCCAAACCTCACTGTTTTATTTAATTAAGCATAGATTTTTCGAGCCTGACCACAGGGTTTCAAAAAGTGTAGAATGCCGTCGACAAGGACTATATAGCAACGAATGCCCATGAAATTCAGACCGGATGATATTTGTACCAGCCGCAAGGCGGCAGAAATGCTGGGCGTGTCTGCCCGTACCGTGCAGCTCTGGGCGGATGCCGAAATTATTGAAAGCTGGAAGACCGCCGGAGGGCATCGTCGCTTCAGCCTCCTGCAGGTGGAGAAACTGGTGCGTGAGCTACAGGACGGCAAGGGCCCGGCTCTTTCAGGTGCGATCGGCGACGCTACGGTACCCTCCAGGGCGCCAGTACGCGTGCTGGTCATTGATGACGAAAAGGTACTGTTGCGGCTTTACGAGCTGACACTGAAAAGCTGGCAGCTGCCGCTGGATCTGCATCTGTCGGACAACGGCTATACCGGCTTGCTGAGTGTCGGGCAGGTGGAGCCGCAACTGCTCGTCCTCGACCTGAACTTGCCGAATATCGATGGTTTCAGCATCATTGCTGCGCTCAAGCACAGCGGTTTGCTCGAGCGGATGGAGCTGCTGGTTATTTCAGCGCTGGAACCCGACGAGGTGCTGGCGCGCATGCCGGTTGGCGTTGAGTGCCAGGTCCTTCCCAAGCCTATTCCGTTTGATGTAATCAAACAGCGAATCGAACAGATCCTGGCGCGACAACCCGGTACCTGAACCCCGGGACAATATTTCAAGGCAGGTCTGTACGCAGGCCTGTTGCGCTTGAGCGACAAATTCGGAAAATATGGTAACATTAGGGTGTTCTGATTTTACCGGATTTTGTGGCCCATGCGATTGCAGTTTTTTCAGCGCCTGCTTGATCAGCTTCACGGCAGTGTTGCCGTTATGAACCAGGCCGGCACCCTGTTGCTGGTGAGTGAGCTGGCCCAGCGACAATTTGTCCTGACGCCGGGTTTGCAGGTTGAAGTGTTGCACCGTGAAGGGGATCGTATCCTGCTGCGCCAGCCGACCACTCAGCAGCTGCACTCTGCACAGGTAATTCGCTGGCTCAAGCTCGAGTTTCTGCTGTTTCAACGCCCGCCCAGAGAGCCTTTGGCGGATGCGCCCGCCGCCATGCCCGCCGACTCGGAACTGATCGAATTTTGCGCCCGCACCGACATACAGTCGCGGCTGGAGCCGCAGCAGCGGCGACAACTGCAGCGCCTGCTGGAAGATGCCGCCGGGGTTGAGTCGGTGGAACCGGTGGTTTCGGCAGACCTGCAAGCCGCGACGGTGGAGCCGCTGGGCCTGATTGAACAGGCATTCGCCCCGGCCCTTGAGGGCGTTGACGAGTTTTTTTTGCAGGCCCCCAGCGTATTGGGGTCCATCTACGGTGACAGGGGGCAGCTGGCATCGGCCCTGCGTTCTCTCGTGGTAACACTGGTGACACAGCGTTGCAGCCGTCGGCTGCTGGTGCGGTTGCACCAGATCGAGTCCGAGCTGCTGATTACCGTGCAGGATATTGGTGATCTGCAGCTACCGCGCATGACTCGGCTGGGGACGGATGAGCCCTGGAGCGAGCCTGTGATGCACAGTCCCGAAGCCTGTGCCGTGATTGAGCGCCACGGTGGCCAGTTGCGCCTGCGTGGAGATATGGCCCAGGGGCGCGTTACCTTCAGTTTTCCTATCGCCGTGAAAAACGTTTTCGACTGACTGCGCGCCTGGATCGCCTGTCAGGCTTCGGCCGCCAGGCATGCGTCGTCAAGTTCGGAGAAGCAGACCGCACGGTTGCGGCCCTGGCGCTTGGCCTGGTAGAGCGCGAGGTCCGCATGCAGAATCCAGTCGGCATAGCTTTCCTTGTCGGCATTCAGCTCGGCGATACCCAGACTGAGGGTCGCCGGGCTGTTCGAGTGCAGGCGGGAAAAAACGTGCTGCCGTGCCTGCTCGGCGCGTTCCAGGGCTTGGGCGGCGTTGCAGTCGGGTAGCAGGATACCAAACTCATCGCCACCGTAGCGGCCGATACAGGCACTCTGCTGGAAGCACTCCTCCAGCAGGCGCGCGACCTGACGTATCACGTCATCCCCGGCAACATGCCCGAAGCGATCGTTGACCTGCTTGAAATAGTCGATATCCAGCATCAGCAGGCTGTATGCGCTCTGGTCCTTCTGGTTGCTGGCAAAGGCCTCGGCAACGCGCTGCTCCCAGTGTTGACGGTTGAACAGCCCGGAGAGGCCATCGGTACGGCTGACAATCTCGAGTTGCTTGCGTTGTTCGTTGGCGGCGAGGGCGAAACGGTAGGCGCTGTAGCCGATAAGTAATGGGTAGAACAGCAAGGCCGGAATACTGGCCAGCAGCGTGAACAGGGACGACTGCAGCTGTGTCGGTACATCGCTTGGCAGCCAGGTCACGGCTGCGCTCAAGCTGTAGACCAGCATGCCGTTGAGGCAGCGGCGTTTGCCGCCGAGCGACAGCAGCACCATGCCAAGCATGGAAAACGCCATGACGGATGGCAACAGGTTGAAACCCATCATGACGGTCCAGAAACCACACTGGGCAGCGTCAAAGTGCTGGTTGATTTTTTCACTGCGGTAGGGGTTGTCGCTCAGGTGCGCGTGCCAGTACGCCAGGTGCGGCCAGACCAGGCCGCTGAACGCAATCATCAGCCAGCTGGCCGGGCCCGCTCCCTGCTCGAACAGTACCGAGGCGACGCTGATGGCGCCCAGGGCGAAACCCGCACCGCGGGAGGGGTAGATACGTCTGACGAGTTGCCGGCCACGCCTGCGCTGGGTCGCGTTCATCATCCTTAATACTGTCCTGTGGGCGCCGTGAGTAAGGGTCCGCCAAGCAGTATAACCCCATTTTTCGTTGCATCGGGGCTGGGTGCCAATTATCCAGTATGCTGTTAACCGGTATCTTTGGTGCTGCTTTTTTCCTGTCGGTAGAGCAGTACGCCGGCAATGGCGACGGCGATACTGACAATGACCACGATCAGCGTCGCCAGAGCGTTGATCTGGGGGCTGACACCCAGGCGCACGCTGGAGTAAACCACCATGGGCAGCGTTGTGGCGCCCGGGCCGGAAACGAAGCTGGCGATCACCAGGTCATCCATCGACAGCGTGAAGGCCAGCAGCCAGCCGGCGACCAGCGCCGGCGCAATAATGGGCAGGGTAATGCTGAAAAACACCTTCAGTGGCCGTGCGCCGAGATCCAGCGCCGCTTCTTCCAGTGACATGTCCATATGGGCCAGGCGGCTGCGCACGACCACCGTGACATAGGCCATCGAAAAGGTGATATGGGCGAGGGTAATGGTGCTCTGGCCGCGGCCGGCGGGCCAGCCAGTGAGTGTTTCCATGGAAACGAACAGCAGCAGCAACGACAGCCCGATGATGACATCGGGCAGTACCATGGGGGCTGTGACCATCACCTCCAGGCTGGCACGCCCCCGAAAGCGGCGGTAACGCACCAGGGCCAGGGCCGCCAGGGTGCCCAGCACCACGGCGGCACTGGCATTGATGGCGGCGATCTTGATACTGAGCCAGGCGGCACCGAGAATCTGCTCGTTGTGCAGCAGCTCGCCGTACCACTTGGTGCTAAAGCCTCCCCAGACCGTTACCAGTCGGCTTTCATTGAACGAATACAGCATCAGGCTGAGAATCGGCCCGTAGAGGAAGGCATAGCCGAACAGCAGTATTGTCATTAGCAGGGGCGCACGACGGAACATCACTGAGCCCCCTGAGTCTGTTGTAACGGCAACCCGGGGCGCTGCGTGCAGCACCACCTGGCACTGAAGCGAGCTCCACTGCGGAGCACCGTTACCAGCCGGTTTTCGTTGAACGAATACAGCATCAGGCTGAGAATCGGCCCGCAGAGGAGGGCATAGCCGAACAGCAGTACCGTCATTAGCAGGGGAGCAATTAGCAGGGGCGCACGGCGGAACATCACTGAGCCCCCTGAGTCTGTTGTAACGGCAACCAGGGGCGCTGCGTGCAGCACCACCTGGCACTGAAGCGAGCTCCACTGCGGAGCACCGTTACCAGCCGGTTTTCGTTGAACGAATACAGCATCAGGCTGAGAATCGGCCCGCAGAGGAGGGCATAGCCGAACAGCAGTACCGTCATTAGCAGGGGAGCAATTGGCAGGGGCGCACGGCGGAACATTACAGGCCTCCCTGGTTGCGCTGTTCGTAATGGCGCAGCAGCATGAACGGAATGATCAGCACCACCAGCAGCACGGCGGCCAGGGCCGAGGCAACCGGCCAGTCCTTGTTGCTGAAGAACTCGGTCCACATCAGCTTGCCCAGCATCAGGGTATCGGGGCCACCGAGCAGGTCGGGAATCACGAACTCACCCATCACCGGGATAAACACCAGCATCGCGCCGGCCAGTACCCCGGGCATCGACAGTGGCAGGGTGATGCGCAGGAACTGTTTCCAGGGTCGACAGCCAAGATCCGCCGCCGCCTCCAGCAATGTCAGGTCCAGCCGGATCAGGGTGGCGTAGAGCGGCAACACCATAAAGGGCAGGTAGCTGTAAACGATGCCGATATACACGGCCACCGGCGTGTGCAGTATTTCCAGCGGGCTGTCGATGAGGCCCAGCCCCATGAGCAGCTGATTGATCAGGCCATTGTTTTTCAGAATGCCGATCCAGGCGTATACCCGGATCAGGAACGAGGTCCAGAAGGGCAGAATAATGAGCATCATCAGCGGCAGACGCCAGTGCCGCGGTGCCCGGGCGATGGCATAGGCCATGGGATAACCCAGCAGCAGCGTCAGCAGGGTCGAGAAGGCAGCGATCTGCAGTGAGCTGACCAGTGCCTTGAGGTACAGGCTGTCTTCCAGCAGCAGTTGATAGTTGCCCAGGTTGATCGCCAGCACCAGCACGCCGTCCTTGAACTCGCGCAGCAGGTCGAGATAGGGGGGCTGCGCCAGCACCGACTCGGACAGGCTGAGCTTGAGTACAAACAGAAACGGCAAGGCAAAGAACAGGGCGAGCCAGAGCGAGGGCAGGCCGATGATCAGGCGTCGCCCTGCACGGGCCCGCGAGACGTTGCAGAGGCTCATTCAGTCAGAACCGAGCAGCTGTCGGGCTGCCAGCCAAGCATGACATCCTGTTCCCAGCTCAGCGGTTGCTCCGCCAGGGCCTGCACATTGGGCTGGGTGAACTGCACCCGTTTGCCGCTGGGCAACTCGGCATGATAAATCGATACACCGCCGAGGTAGGCGATTTCCTTGATGCGGCCACGCAGCCGGTTTGCGGGTTGTCCAGCCGTAGCTGCGTCGCCGGCGTGCAGCAGCCGTATCTTCTCCGGCCGCACCGCCAGGGTCAGCGCCATGCCAGGCAGCATCTTTTCGCTGCTGCGTACCTGCAGCTCGGCGCCGGCTGCGTCGCAGGCCAGAGTGACTTCATCGCCGTTCTGGCGCAGTACCCGGGCGTCGAACAGGTTGATCGACCCGATAAAGGACGCGGCATAGCGGGTGGCCGGGAACTCGTACAGGCGCCTTGGTGCATCCAGCTGTTCTATCTGCCCCTCGCGCATCAGGGCAATGCGCGAAGACATGGTCATGGCTTCTTCCTGGTCGTGGGTGACCACAATAAAGGTCGTACCCAGGCGTTGCTGGATATTCATCAGCTCGAACTGGGTCTTCTCCCGCAGCTTTTTATCCAGGGCGCCCAGGGGTTCATCCAGCAGCAGGATGCTGGGGTGGCGCGCCAGCGCGCGGGCCAGTGCCACCCGCTGGCGCTGGCCTCCGGACAGCTGGTGGGGTTTGCGCCGCGCCAGCGGGCTGATTTGCACCAGCTCCATCATTTCCTGCACCCGCGCATTGCGGTCGGTACGGGCCATGGATGTTTGCCTGAGGCCAAAGGCAATGTTGTCCGCCACGCTCATGTGGGGGAACAGGGCATAGGACTGGAACATCATGTTGATCGGCCGTGCGTAGGGCGGCACGCGGGTCATGTCCTGGCCATCAATCAGGATGCGCCCGCGGTCCGGGGATTCGAAACCGGCGAGCATGCGCAGCAGTGTGGTTTTGCCACAGCCAGAGGGACCCAGCAACGAAAAGAATTCGCCCTGCTGTATATCCAGGCTGATGTTGTTGACCGCGGCGGTGTTGCCAAAAGACTTGCCGATGTCCTCAAGTCGCACCGACGGTACTGTGGGGGCGGCCGGCGCGTCCGGGACGGGTACTTTGGGGGCTAGTGTCATTGCCGCAATCAGCTTCCTGCATCAGAAATGCCCCCGAGGGGGCATGGGTAGAGGGCTTAGTGTCCGGTCTTGATCCGGGTCCAGAGGCGGTTGATCGCCTTGGTTTCCCGGTTGCTGGGCGTTTTCAGCGTGATAAAGCGCTCGCGGGTCGCCTGGGGCGGGTAGATGCCGGGATCCTGGCGTACGGCATCATCCACCAGCTCTGTTGCCGCGGCATTGGCGTTGGCGTAGGCCACGTAGTTGCTGATCGGGGCGATGACATCAGGGCGCAGCAGGAAATCGATGAAGCGGTGCGCCGCCTCGCCGTTGGGCGCATCGGCCGGAATCGCCATGACATCGGTCCAGACGACGGCGCCTTCACGCGGTACCAGGTAGGCAATCTCGACACCATTGCCTGCCTCCTCGGCGCGGGCCCTGGCCTGCAGTACGTCGCCGCTGTAACCATGGGCGACGCAGAGGTCGCCGTTGGCCAGGTCATTGATGTACTGCGAGCTGTGGTAGTAGCGGATATTCGGCCGCACCGCGGCCAGTACGGTGGCCGCTTCATCCAGTGCCGCGCTGCCGTAGTCATTCGGTGCCTGGCCGATATAGGCCCGGGCAGCCACCAGTACTTCGGTGGGGTCGTCCATCAGCGAGATGCCGCAGCTGGCAAGCTTGGCAGTAACGCTGGGGTCAAATACCAGGCTCCAGCTGTCCAGAGTGGCATTGGCGCCCAGTATTTCACGCACCTTGGTGAGGTTGATGCCAAGACCGGTGGTGCCCCACATGTAAGGCGCCAGGTGGGCGTTGCCGGTGTCGATATCGGCCAGGGACTCCAGAATCACCGGGTCCAGGTTGGCATGGTTGCCAAGCCTGGCCTTGTCCAGCGGCTGGAAGATGCCCGCCTTGATCTGACGGTCAGCGAAAGGGCGTGCCGTGGGAAAGACCAGGTCATAGCCACTGTGGCCGGCCAGCAGCTTGGCCTCCAGTACCTCGTTGGAGTCGTACACATCGTAAAGCACCTTGATGCCGCTTTCCTGCTGGAAACGCTCGATAGTGTCCTCGGCGATATAGTCGGACCAGTTGTATACATGCAGCTCCTGTTGCGCCGCGGCCTGCACCGAAGCCCCGAACAGCAGGCTGGCGACAAGTATCCTGAACGTAGAAGGTCTGTTCTTCATTCAATCGGTTCCCGGGTCATGATGTCTGAATGCTGGCCGCAATGGCCGCGGTCAACAGTGGTGTGAAAATGCCTGATTTGAATGCCGAATATGACCAATTCGCAACAAAAAACCAATGTTTTTTTGATGCTTCTGGCAGGGTTTATCGTGCCGGCGCAAAGAACTCTCAAGCCCGGGCTTGCGCACTATGCTTGTGGGGTGGCAACAATATTTCGGGGAATAAAAATGCAGTCCAGAGATGCGCTTGAACTGGCAAAGGCGGTACAGCAAGCGGCCATAGTTGCGGCCAGGCAGGGGTATGAAAATGCGGCTATCAGCGGGCTCTGTCATGAGGGGGCCTGGGAGGCGGCGCTCAGCGCGATCCAGATGCTGGATCTGGACGCGCTGATCGTGGATGAGCCGGCCGGGACAGCGGTTGGCGTTCAGTCGGACAGGTAGTACTCGACCGTGGACACGACTCTTAGTTTCTTGATGTGGGGGCTGTTGCGGTCGCGGTCCGAGATCGAGAACTGGCCTTGCTGCGCCGAGCGGATCTTGCCGAGGCGGCTGTTCGAGTCGGCGGCGAACTTTTCGGCGACCGCGCGGGCTTCGCGGGTGGCTTCCTCCACCATCCCGGGCTTGACCTCGTTCAGGCGGTTAAACAGATACTCGGTGCTGTTACCGTACTGGCTCCCCGTCAGGGCGATACCGTTTTGCCCCAGCTGCGCCAGGTCCTGCATCAGCGGGCGCACCTGGTCGACACGGCTGGAGTAGACGGTGACCGTCTGGGTCGCGCTGAAACGCTGGCTGTAGTTGCCATCGCCGTACTGCTGCACCTGCTTGTCGATTACCGCTGGAGGGGACAGGCTGATTTCATCGGGCTCGACACCATGCAACAGCAGAAAAGCGCGAATCTGTTCTGCGTGCTGCTGCAGGCTTCGGTAGAGCGCGCTCAGATCGTTGTCCACGACGCTGAACTGGATCGGCCAGAGCACGACATCGGCCGGGTACTCCCGCTCCGACAGGCCTTTTACCGTGACTCTGCGCTCGGTTTCCTTGACGCGCAGTGCGGCCTCGCCAAGCAGGTACCCCAGGCTTGCAAGGCCCAGCAGGATACAGATTCCGAGCAGCAGAGCGCTGCTTCGCGGTGCGGTGTTCATAGGTCTCTCCCTGATCAGTTGAATGCGCAGCCTGCCCGATTTTGCCGGTTTCATCTGAACCGGTCGTGAACCTGCTGCCTGGGGTGGCTGCAACCTGAATACTTCGGGCCAGGGAGTGCTGCTTCTCGGTTGGCGGTTAGGCACTGGGATATACTGGCGCCTGATCCAACGGCAGGAGGTAAGCGTGATGCAATGCTGGTTGTTCAAGACCGAACCGGACCTGTTCGGCATCGAGGATCTGGCCCGGGCGGCGGACCAGACGGCGCGGTGGGATGAAATCCGCAACTACCAGGCGCGCAATTTTTTACGCGATGACGTGAAGGTTGGTGATCAGGTGTTTATTTACCACAGCAGCTGCAAGGCGGTGGGCATAGCGGGTTTGGCAGAGGTGGTGCGTGCCGCCTACCCGGACCCCAGCCAGTTTGACCCCTCCCATGCCCTGTTCGATGCCAAAGCGGTTGTGGGGTCGCCGCGCTGGTTCTGTGTGGATGTACGGCTGCGTCAGCGTTTCAGTGATGTCATACCCCTGCGTCAGCTCAAAGCCATGCCGGAACTGGCTGGCATGACATTGCTGCGCCAGGGGCGCCTCTCGGTACAGCCGGTGAGCGATGCCGAAAGGCGGGCTATACTGGGTATACTTTAGTTTCTGAATTTTCCGAATACTTTTCCGATTCGGTCTGGGTATACTGCTTGCATAAGCGTCCTTGTCTTCGGTGTTCTGGGCGTTCGAATTGTCCCCCGGGTCGTGGAGGGCAGAGCTTTCTGACGGAGGGCGTCGGTACGCATGTTTATTCGCAGGGCGAGAGACGCGTTTGGCGGGATGCTGTGGCCGTATGCAGGAGTGTTGGTTGTGGCGCTGTGCGGCATACTGGGCACCGAGTTTGTGGCGGGGTTGGCCAACCAGCGGGACCGCGAGTCGGTGCAGCTGGAAACCCAGGTCGAACTGTCGGAGCTGCGCGTCTGGCTCGAAAGTGAAATCAATTCGGTACTCTATCTCACCCGCGGCTTGACGGCCTATATAGTGGCGCGCCCGCAGGCGACACCGGCGGAGTTTGCCGTGGTGGTGCCCTATATCCTGCGTGGCAGTGATCACGTCCGCAACATCGGTCTGGCCCCGAACAACCGTATTCGCTTTGTGTATCCGCTTGCGGGCAATGAAGCCGCACTGGGGCTGGATTATACGCAGGACTCGCAGCAGTGGCCTGCCATTGCGCGGGCGATCGAGCACGGCGATATGCTGGTGAGCGGGCCGCTGCAGCTGGTGCAGGGCGGAAGCGGCCTGATTGCGCGCAGCCCGGTCTTTGTCGATGTGGGCAAGGACAGCCGTTACTGGGGGCTGGTGTCCATCGTCATTGATATGGATTCGCTGCTGGCGGCCGCTGGCCTGAATGATAACCCCCGGGGTATCGCGTTGCGCGGAACCGATGGCCTGGGGGCTCGGGGTATGCAGTTTTTCGGCCCGGCCGGCGTGTTCGAAAGTGCGGATGTGCTGACGCTGCCCGTCAACTTTCGTCACGGTCAGTGGGAAATCGGGGTCGTGCCTGATCCGCGCCTGCAGGGCCAAGCCGGCATGCGCACCAGGGGGCTGCTCTATGCGTTGCTGCTGGCCATCGTGGTGCTGTTGCTGCAGTTGATCCAGGTGTTCTGCCGCGCCCGTCACCAGGCCACCATCGATGCGCTTACCGGGTTGCCCAATCGGCGTATGCTGCTGGAGCGCGCCGGTCAGCTGATCGCCCAGAGCCGGCGCAATAACAGCGGTTTTGCCCTCTGTTATGTCGACCTCAATGGCTTTAAGCCGGTCAACGATCGCTATGGGCATCATGCGGGCGATCAGGTGCTGCAGGAAGTTGCCGTTCGCCTGCGCCGGGCCTTGCGTGTCGTGGATACGGTTGCCCGTACCGGCGGTGATGAGTTTGTGCTGCTGTTGCCAGGCATCGAGTCGGTACCGCATGTGGATGCCGTACTGCAAAAGCTGTCGGCCGTGATGCGGGTGCCGGTGCTCTACAAGGGAGAGAACATTGTGGTGGGTGCCAGCATGGGTTGGGCGCTGTTTGCCAGCGAGGCGGATACTCTGGATGCGCTGATGGCGCTGGCTGACAGTAGAATGTATGAGATGAAGGAGAATTTTAAAGCCGTCGCCCGCAGTGCCCGGGCCGGCACTGCGATGCAATAGGGCGCGCTAGCGGAGGCCCGGGCTCAGACTGCCTCAATAGCCCAGTGTACTGTCGACGCGGGGGACGTACAGTCCCTGTTCCAGCGACGCGATATCCGCGGTGATCTGTTCCAGCGCCTCATCGATCAGCGTTGGCGCGGCAATATGGGGCGTGATGATAACATCAGGCCTGCTCCAGAGCGGGTGGTCGGCCGGCAGCGGCTCGGCAGGAAACACATCCAGCAGGGCGCCCCGCAGCTGGCCGGATGCCAGGGCGGCGTTCAGTGCGTCGAGATCCAGTGTCGTGCCACGCCCGGCGTTGATCAGCACGGCGCCGTGGCGCAGCCGGGCCAGGCGCTCGGCATCGAGCAGGTTGTCGGTTTGCGCGGTGGCCGGCAGCAGGTTGACCAGCACATCGCAGCGCCCCAGGAAACCGTCGAGGTGTTCCAGTCCGGAGTAGGTATCAATACCCTCAATGCTTTTGGGGCCGCGGCTCCAGCCCTGAACCCGGTAACCCAGCAGGCTGAAGCGCTGCGCGATGGTTTGGCCCAGGGCGCCGAGTCCGAGTATGCCAATGCAGCGGGTGTTGGGTGCCGGACTCGGGTGCGGCTGCCAGAGCTGCTGCTGTTGCTGGCGGCGGTAGTGGTCAAAATTGCGGCCAAAATGAAGCACCCCGTAGTGGATATAGTCGAACATCCAGGGGTCCATGCCGGCATTGCGCAACTTGATAACGGGGACGTCGTCGGGCCGACCAGGCAGGCGCAGCAGAGCGTCCACGCCGGCGCCGAGGTTGAATATGGCTTTTAGATTTTTCTGTTGGGCAAAGAGCTCAACCGGTGGGTGCCACAGCAGTGCGTAGTCGGCCTGCCAGCCAGTCTCCAGCCGGGTCGACCAGAGGCGTACATCACACTGGGGCAGGGCCGTGCGGATGGCGTCGAGCCAGTCGTCGCTGGCAAGTCCCTGGCCGTAGAACAGAATATTCATGTGTCTTGTTCCCTGTTTTTGCAGGACGTTGTTCGGGGGAGCCACAGCGCCTGTATCAGTAGTTATAGGACGCCGACAGCGATCCGTAACTGTGCCCGCTGGCCTGACCGTCGAACTCGCGGCTGCGGTGTACCCGGGCGAATGACAGCTTCCAGCGCTCGAAAATGGCCGAGACACCGATCGCGGCTTCCCCCACCAGAGGCTCCTTGCTGACCGAATGGCTGTTGCGCCAGCTGTTGCCGTCCAGAAATATATCCTGCAGTACCCAGCGGCCATCCACGGAAATAAAGCCGTGCAGGCCCCAGCTGCCATAGTAGCGCGGGTCTCGGCGACCCGGAGCGCTGTTGTCGCCGCCGGGGCGCAGCGCCGAGGTGCCAAAGTCATCGGGCAGGTGCCAGCCAAAGCGCAGTTCGGCGCCAAGGTTGGTATAGGTGGCGATGTTGCCAAGGCTGGCACCGGCGTGCCAGATAAGGTCGGCGCCCAGCCCCGACGGGCGGCTCTCGGTCTGGCTGCGCCGCTTGTGCTCATACACCAGCTGCAGACCGGGCTCATTCTTGATCTGGTTATCCCAGCCCTGGAATTTTTTAAAGCCGCGCACTTCATGGACCAGGTCCTGGGCTTGCTGGCCCAGTGCCACGGGGCCGACGAAGCCCAGGTTCAGCTCCACCGAATTCAGCTTGTTGCGGGTTTTGGCGTGGTAGCCCACGCCGCCGTAGAGCCAGGCGGCATAGGGTCGGTCGTTGAGGTCAACGGTGGTGCGGTCGATATCCTGGGGTGTGAAAATCTGCTGTCCCAGGGTCAGCACAATATTGCGCCGTACCGAGTCGATGCGCGATTCCGGTACCGGGTAGAAGGGCTCGAACCAGTCGTTGACCGTCAGTACCCAGTCGGGCAGGCGGGGGTCGTACAAAAAATTGTCGATATCCGGGGACACTGCGGAAAACCGGATACCGTTGGTGTAGTTCTGGTCAGTCTGGGTGAACAGATCGTTCTCCAGATAGAAATTGTAGGTCCAGGGCGCATCGGCGTCGGCCTGCACCGAGACTGGCAGCAGCGGCAAAGCAGCGGCCAGTAACAGGGTGTTTATTCGCATGGGGTCAGCTCAGTTAAAATAGCTGCGGCGGCTTTTTTTACGCAGCTGCTGCCATACCAGCACCAGCAGGACGATAAAGAGCAGCAATGTAAGGTGTGGCACCTGCAGCCCGAACAGCCCCCATTCGGTGCCGCTGGCGCAAGCCTCGCCGCCACGCAGTGCCTCGGTGATGGATTGCATTGGCGACAGCACTTGCGGTGGTGTCTCGGGCACGCATTCAGGGCTGGCCGTCAGGTTGAGCCAGGTATGTTTCAGGCTGGTGGCGAGGCCGGCGAGCAGTAGCAACAGGTTGAGCCCCGAGAGCAGACGCTGCAGCCAGGGCCTGGGGTTGAGTACCCAGCCAATGGCGAACAGCAGTGCCAGGCAGAGGAAAATAAAGCGGGTCAGGGTGCATAGCGCACAGGACTCCAGCCCCAGTTGCTGTTGCAGGTAGATCAGGGCAAACCCCAGCGCGCCGGCGCAGATGCTTAAACCGATAAAGTTGCTCAGACGATATGACATGCCGGATGTGTCAGCCTTGGGAATCACGCGCAGTCCTTGGGTTCCAGTGTGACGGCAGGGCGGTTCACTTGCGCTGCCAGGTGCCACCTTCGGTTTGAATGTACTGCCCGCTGCCGGTCTTTTGCTGCAGGCGCTGACCGATTCTCAGCTCAATGATCTGCAGCTCAACGCCTGCGCTGCTGGCGCTATCCTGGTAGGCCTGCTTGCGTTTGCTGTTGATGTCGGCCACCAGTGCCTTGACGTCGCCGGACGGGTTGCTGACCACAATACCCAGGTAACCATTGCTGCGCTCGCCCACCAGACCCTGGCTCTTGGCGTCGTCCAGCGACAGAGCCCAGGCAGGTGCGGCCAGCAGGCTGAGCACGAGTGCGGACAGTGACAACAGGGATGCAAGTCGGTTTCTCATGGCAATGTCCTTAGAAAAGGTTGCTGTTTTCCTGGAGCAGGGAATCGATCTCTTTATCAACCTTGACCAGGATCTCGTGTTCGATCTTGACGTTGAGATTGATGGTGATCGGCTCATTGGGCATGGCGACCTGTACAGTCGGTGTGCAGGCTGCAACCAGCAGGCCGGCTGTGAGCAGCGATGCCCTGGGCAGTAATTGTCGATATGGGTACATGGTGTCCTCCAGGGCCCGCAGATGCTTGCCGCGAGTCAGTGATCAACGGTAACGCTTCTCGATCGACTCCGTCAATTTGTCGGTAAATTGCAGCGTCTTCAGCAACGTCAGCAGGTTTTGCTCGATATTGATGCTGAAATCCACGGGCCTGCCGTTGTTCCAGTCCGGATTTCTGCCCTGCAGCCGTGTGTTCATCAGGGTTGCGCCGTCGGCATCGTACTGCAGATCGACCGACAGCACCTCGTACTCAAAGTTTTTCAGCGCCTGAAGTGCCATGGCCATGCCCTGGTGGGCCTGGCCGAGGGCGGCCACCCGGGCATCGGGTGCAAAGCGTATCCACCCCGGACCCTGGCTGGCGATACGGCCGTCGCGAACCCGAAAGCCGCTGGCATCGAAGCTCAGGGGCAGTATCCCGGAGAGCAGTCCTTCGCCGCTGAGGCCTTTTTGCTGCTGCAGTTCGAGTACCCTTTGCAGCTGCAGGCCCTGCAGTCTCAGCTGTGTGTCCAGTGTGGGGGACTGGGGATTTATCGTAACTGAATCAACCGCCAGGCTGCCGCCCAGCAGTTGTGCGCTCAGGCTGTTGAGCTGCAGCTGTGCGGGTTGTGGCAACCGTTGTTCATAGCCGTAGTCCAGTGCGACCTGGTGCACCGGGAAGCCCGCATCGAGTTGATCAAGCCGCAGCTGGCCCTGGTGCAGCACTCGGCCACCATGGCGCCGCAGCGTGCTGGAGCGCCAGTCGAGTCCTGCAAGTTCGACAGCGCCCCAGCGCCCGGCGAGCTGCTCGGCATGCAGTTCCAGGCGCAACGCAATGCCCTGGGTGCTGATATTGGCACTGCCGTTATGGTGCAGTGTACCCGCGTCGATGCCCAGTTCCGGCGGTGCCGGCGGGTAATAGCGATTCCATAACCGCTCGGCCTGATGCAGCGCCAGCGGGCTGGCCTGCCAGTGAATATCGCTGACCAGGGGGGATAGCCGGGTATTGGCGCGGCCACTGAGCTTGAGTGCGGGATCATGCAGGCTCAGCGTAAAGCGCTGGTTGAGCCCACCGTCCTTCAGTTCAAAGCGGGTGTCCAGCGCGGCGTCCGGGAGCGTCTGGCCGGGGCTCTGCCAGCGCAGTGACGGCATCCGCACGCGACCGGTGGCACTGCCCTGTCGAGGGTTCAGGTCGTCGATATCGAGGCTGATCGGATCGAGGGCGAGGCTACCGCTGGCATGTTGCAGCGGCGGACTCTTGAGCAGCAGCTCAATGGGCGGCAGTTGCAGTACGCCTGCCTCGAAAGCGGCCAGGCGGGTGCGGTAATCCAGTGCACTGCGCAATTCGACGCTCGCCTGGGTGGTGGCAAAGCCCGGCAGGGTCAGGCCCTGCAGTTCGGCCCGGCTGCCCGCCGGCAGGCTCAGGTGCAGTTCGCCTGCACGCAGCTGCAGGCGGGCATCAAGCGGCAGCTGCACCCGCTGCAGTTCTTCCCGGTTCAGCGCAAGCTGCAGCGGGCCGCTCAGGGTTTGTTCAATGCTTAAAGCCTGTGGCCAGGCGTGGACATCCAGATCCAGCGGCAGGCGAATGACCCCCTGGGCATCCACCCGGCCCTGCAGTGCGGCCGGTTCGCCAGGTATCAAGGGGGTGGGGAGCTGTAGTTGCCAGTGCCATGCCTCGGTCAGCTCGAGGGCGTGCTGCAGCCGGATTTCCAGCAGATCGGTGCCCGGTCGCAGCTCGCCACGGGCCTGGTATAGCGGATGCGCCCCCTGTTGCAGGCGCAGTTCAAAGCGATTGTCGCTGTCCAGTTGCAGGTCAATCCAGCCGAGGGCGCTATCGTCCTGTCGCAGCTGCAGGCGGCTGTGCAGGTGGCCATCCTCCAGGTTGATGTTGCCCTGCAGGCTGCGCTCGGGCTGGCCGGCGGCGGCGAGTCGCAATTCCAGCTCACCGACCTGCAGTCGGCTAGCCGGTGCCAGTGCCAGCCAGGCGGCGGGCAGCAGCGGGCGCAGGTCCAGCGCGGAGATTGCCGAATGCTCTGAAGCCCGGGTTTGAACCTGCAGCTTGAGGCTGGTGATGCGCAGGCTGTTGAAGTGCAGCCGCCCGATCAGGTCCAGCGGGTCGTACTCGATAAGGATGGGGCCGGTACTCAGGTCGATACGCTGGCCGCTGCGCTGCTGAGTCAGGCTGAAGCTGCGAATCTGCAGCTGGTTCCACTGCGGATAATCCAGTTCGATGCGAGGCTGCGCGATACCGCGTGCCTGCAGCCAGTGTTCGATGCTGTAGCTGGCGAGCATCGGCAGCAGGGCGTACAGCAGAGCAAGCAGCAGCAGGGGGGTCAGTAGCCAGAGGGCAGGGCGCATGAAATCTCCAGAAGGGGCGGTGCTCAGGGCGCGGCGGTCCTGATAGCAGGGACTGCGTGTTGCTGAATAAATTCACCCAGCAGGCGGAACTCGTCGGTGCGGGCGGCCTGGCGGCGCCACATCAGGCCGATAGCGCGCTGTACGTCCGGTTCGGCAAATTCGCGTGTGAGCACGCTGGTGCCGGCGAGAATCGGCGTTTGCAGTGCCATGCGCGGCAGCAGGGTGATACCGATGCCGTTTGCCACCATTTGTACCAGGGTGTTCAGGCTGGTGGCCTGAAAGGGCACGGACAGGGTCGCACTGCTGAGGTGGCAGGCGGCGAGGGCGTGCCCACGCAGGCAGTGGCCTTCTTCCAGCAGCAGCAGCTCCTGGCCGGCCAGATCCCGGGTGTGCAGCTCTTTGCTGTGGCTTAGCGGGTGGCTCGACGGGCAGGCCAGTAGAAAGTCATCGCTAAACAGGTGCATGGTCTGGACGCCGTCGGCTGCAAATGGAATGGCCAGCAATAGCAGGTCGAGCTCGCCCTGGTGCAGGGCATCCACCAGGTGCTGGCTCAGGCCTTCGCGGATAAACAGCTGAAACTGCGGATGCTCGGCGCGCAGCCGGTTCAGCAAACCCGGCAGCAGAAAGGGCGCAATGGTGGGAATCACCCCCAGGCGCATGCGCCCGCTAAGGGGTGCCACCGCCTGCTCGCACAGCGCGGCCAGGTCGTCCACGGCATTGAGTATCTGATGGCTGCGGGCCACCACGGCGGCACCGATATCGGTCAGCAGCACGCGCTTGTTGTTGCGCTCCAGCAGGATCACACCCAGGTGAGCTTCGAGTTCGGCGATGGCGGAACTCAGGCTGGACTGTGATACGTAGCAGGCCCTGGCGGCGCGGCCAAAGTGCAGCTGGTCTGCCACGGCGCAGAGGTATTTGAGCTGTTTCAGTGTGGGTGGATGAGTCATCGAAAAACTCGATCATTGCATCAGTATTTATCTATTGTACAGATTTTAGTTCGCCGCCTACTTTTTAACCAGGGTGTGTGGCGGCGAAAGGCCATGCGTCCTGCCGGTCCGTCTTTTTTCATGCGTTTGAGGAGGTGTGACATGTCGCTCAAAGGTTCCCAAACCGAGCAAAACCTGAAGGACGCCTTTGCCGGCGAATCCCAGGCCAACCGCCGTTATCTGTACTTTGCCGCCAAGGCGGATGTTGAAGGTTACAACGATGTTTCCGCGGTGTTCCGCTCCACCGCCGAAGGTGAAACCGGGCATGCTCACGGTCACCTGGAGTACCTCGAAGAGGTGGGGGACCCGGCTACCGGACTGCCGATCGGTGGCACCTCGCTGAACCTCAAGTCTGCGATTGCCGGTGAGACCCATGAGTACACTGACATGTACCCGGGCATGGCCAAGACCGCCCGTGATGAAGGCTTCGACGAGGTCGCCGACTGGTTCGAAACCCTGGCCAAGGCGGAGCGCAGCCATGCCAACCGCTTTCAGAAAGCCCTCGACGCTCTCGATGGCTGAGCGGGCATCGCCTGGTTGCCACCATAGTGACTGCCGCTGCGGGCAGGGTGCCGGGCGGTCTTTTTGGGCCTCGCCGGCCGCGTTGCGGGCCGCCTTGAAGAAGGGAGCGCCATGAGTCAGCACAGCACACCGCGCGAAGGGAGCCTGGAGGCACCGACCCGCCACCCGATTGACTGGCAGTCACCGGCCTTTTACGACAGCGAGGCTCTGAACCAGGAGCTGGCGCGGGTATTTGATATCTGCCACGGCTGCCGGCGTTGCGTCAGCCTCTGCGATGCCTTCCCGACGCTGTTTGACCTGGTGGACGAGTCCGACACCATGGAAGTGGACGGTGTCGACAAGGCGGACTTCATGAAGGTGGCGGATCAGTGCTATCTGTGCGATCTCTGCTACATGACCAAGTGCCCCTACGTGCCACCCCATGAATGGAACGTGGACTTTCCGCACCTGATGTTGCGAGCCAAGGCGGTGCACTTCCAGCAACAGCGGGCATCCTTGCGTGATCTTGTCCTCACCAGCACGGACCGGGTTGGCGCTCTGGCATCAATCCCGCTTGTCGATATCACCGTAAACGGGATGAACGCGAACGGCGGGTTTCGCAGCCTGCTGGAGAAATCCCTGGGCGTGCACCACCAGGCCCCACTGCCCAAATACCATCGCAAAACCTTGCGCAAGCGCGTGGCGCCGCTGCGACAGGCTATCAGTCCGCGGGCGCTGAACGGCACCACCGGCAAGGTAGCGCTCTTTGCCACCTGTTACGGCAACTACAACGGTCCTGAACTGGGGGAGGACCTGTTTCGCGTTTATCAGCACAACGACATCCATATCGAGATGGTGCCACGGGAAAAATGCTGCGCCATGCCCAAGATGGAGCTGGGGGATCTGGCATCGGTGGCAAGGGCACGGGAGTACAACATCCCGCGGCTGGCGGCGCTGGTGGATGAAGGCTTTGACCTGATCGCGCCCATTCCCTCCTGCGTGCTGATGTTCAAGCAGGAGCTGCCGTTGCTGTTCCCGGACGATGCCGACGTCGCCAGGGTACGGGCTGCCTTCTTTGATCCGTTCGAGTACCTGTGGCTGCGGCACAGGGGGGGCGGCCTGAAGCTGGATTTCGCCCAGGGGCTCGGCGACATCAGTTACCAGGTGGCCTGTCATCTGCGGGTGCAGAATATCGGTCTCAAGACCCGCGATGTGCTGAACCTGGTGCCGGACACCCAGGTGCACGCGCTGGAGCGTTGCTCCGGCCATGACGGCACCTATGCGGTGCGGGTGGAAACCCGTGAGCGTTCGGTAAAAATCGCCCGCCCGGTGGTGCGCAAGGTGGAACAGCAGCAGGCGGATCACTTCGCCAGCGACTGCCCCATGGCCGCGACCCATATCGCTCACCTCAGCGAAGGGGTCGATCAGGCCGAACCCCCCATCAGCCTGCTGCGCAAGGCCTATGGCATTTGACTGCGCGCGACCGCATCCCCCTGGCACTGTACGGAGTCGCCTCATGAACAAGCTTACCCCGCAGGACCTTTGGCCACTGGAAACCTATGCTCGCCGGCGTGGTGACTTCCGCGCCCGGGTCATGGCCCACAAGCGTGACCGACAGTTGATGCTCGGCGATCATCTGCGCCTGCTGTTCGAGGATCGCACCACGGTGCAGTACCAGATTCAGGAAATGTTGCGTATCGAAAAACTGTTTGAAGAGGCCGAAATACTGGATGAACTCAACGCCTACAATCCGCTGATCCCCGATGGCTCCAACTGGAAGGCGACGCTGATGATCGAAATCGCCGATGTTCCCGAGCGGCGTCGGCGTTTGCAGGCGATGGTGGCGGTCGAGCACCGGGTCTGGATGCAGGTGGGCACGCTGGAGCCGGTATTCGCCATTGCCGATGAGGATATGGAGCGCAGCACCGATGAAAAAACGTCCAGCGTGCACTTTCTGCGTTTTGAGCTGACTCCGGCGATGCTGAGTGCCGCGGCCAAGGGCCGGGCGCTGCATGCCGGTGTCGACCACCCGGCGTGCCGGATCGGGCCTCTGGAGGTGGGTGATGCGCTGCGCCGGGAGTTGGTCAGTGATCTGGTGTCACTGACCCATTGAGTTCGCGCAATGCCCGCTAGCGCAGCTTGCGCACCACGTTGACGCCATCACGTACGGTCAGGAAGATGTTTTCCACATCGGGGTCGGCGGCGATCCGGCGGTTAAGCTCCACCAGGGTATCGTCGATATCGGATTCGGGCTGAATCACCTTGCCGGACCAGAGCATATTGTCCAGCACGATCAGCCCGCCGGGGCGGGTCATGGCCCTGACGCGTTCGTAGTACTCCAGGTAACTGCGCTTGTCGGCGTCGATAAAGCTGAAATCAAGTTCCAGATCCAGGGTTTCCAGGGTATCCAGCGCCCGGCCGAAGATGACTTCGATCTTGTGGCCGTGTTCGCTGCGGTCGAAAAAGCCCTGGGCGAACTCGATGGCCCGCGGGTTGGTTTCGCAGCAGATCAGCCGGCCGTCGTCGGGCATGCCTTCTGCGATCGACAGCGCCGAATAGCCGGTGAACATGCCAATTTCCAGCGCGACCTTCGGTTGCGCCAGTGCCACCAGCATTTTCAGTGTGCGCCCCACCAGCCGGCCTGACAGTTTCTGTGGCCAGCCCATGTTTTCGTTGGTGGCATCAATCAGTTCCTGCAGCAGCGCAGGCTCAGCACCTGTGCTGATAAAGGCGTAGTCTTCTATGGCTTCGTTGACGAGAAAGTCGGGCATGGCAAAGGCGCGCTGTGATGTGCAAGGGGGCGTTATTCTAGCGCTTTTTACGCCCGGGTGCAGGGGCCTTTGCCCTGAGCGCTCGTTGCCCTGCTGCGGGCTCAGGGCGCCTTCGCGCTCAAGGCTGTGTCAGGGCGGCCCAGTCAAAGGCGTGAATGCGGGCCGGCGCGATGTAGTAGATCAGCGCGCCGGGGTGCAGCTCCAGATCCAGCGGCGGGTTGACCTCGGGTTCGCCGTCGGCCTCCAGGTCCACTGCAATAAGGGTGGCCTGGTAGTGCTCCTTCAGCGGGGCGTACAGGCGACGGATACTGATGGGGGCCAGAGCATCGGGATAGCGTACCGAGTACTGGGTCATGCCGTCGCCGGCACTGAGCAACTGGCGGTGCAGGGCGCTGGAGCCCGGGTCCATCGCCGCCTTGACCATCAGCTCCACCGCTACCGAGGGGGTGCACTCGATATTGGGGCAATGGTGGCGCAGCAGCTGGCTGAGGGACTGGTCGCGAAAATAGGCAATGCTGTGGGCGCCGGGGTTGCGGCTGTGGCTGTAGAGGGCGGCGGCCAGGGTGCTGTCGTCCCGGGCGCAGTCGATGATAATGCTGGAGGCTTGGTCGATGCAGCTGCGTTGCATCTCAGCCGGGTCGTTGTAGGCGGATACCCGCACGAACTCGATTTCTCCGGGCAGCGGGTTTTCGATCTCGTCGCTGACACAGAGGCAGAGGGTGCGCCCCAGGTTTTGCCGCGCCTCAATCAGCAGCAGGCGCAGCAGTTGCGGCGTGCGCTGCGGATCCCAGCCGATGACCAGAATGTGTTCGTTCAGGTTCAGTGCCTTCATGCCCATAATGCCCTTTCTCCATTGGTAGGCACTGAAGGCGGCAACCTTGCCGACGGTCAGTGCGAACAGGCCCAGCCCGATCGGAATAACGAAAAATGCGCTGAACAGCTTGCCGCCGGCGGTGGCGGGCGACAGGTCGCCATAGCCCACCGTCGAAGCCGTGACGATGAGCCAGTAGAGGTAGTCGGCCCCGGCCAGCTCGGTTTCCCCCAGCAGGCGCAGTACCAGCCAGCACAGCAGCATGTAACCCAGCAGTGATAGCAGCAGGCCCTGCCACTTCATTTCCTTGAAGTTGTGGTAGATCAGCTTGCGCAGGCGTTTCAACAGCAGCATGGCGAGAGTACTTCCTGATCCAAAGCCCGGGATAGTAGCAATCGAGGCTGCGCGGGTCGATGCCGGCGCTCGAGATGGCGCTACGCAAGTGCGCGGCAGGCGCCCGGTGCGGGGCTGTGGATACGCGGTAAATCCCGTACAATGCGGCCGTTGACGACCTTATCAGGAGCCTGTCCTTTGAATCCCCTCGTATTATTCTTGCTCAGCGGTTTAGTGTCCATGTCCGCGGCGCTGAGTGCCGGTGCCATCAACAAGCTGCCCGACGATCAGAAACCGCCTTTTGCGCTGCAGCGCGGTGGCCAGCTGTGGGTTGTGATGATCGGTAACTTTGCCGCCCTGACTCTGCTCGGTGCCATGGCCTATGGCTTTCGCCTGCTGGACTGGTGGATTCCGCTGCTGTGCATCTTCCTGACCTTTCCGGTGATCCACCTGGTTGTACTGCAGCCCCTGCTGGGCCATGTACGCACGCTCTTTGTGATGGCGCCGCTGGTGCTGGCTGCAATCCCGGCACTCTATATTTACTGGTAGGCAGTCCTGTTGGCGGATGGCCGCAATAGCTCTGGAGGCAAGGCGATGATCACGGTACTGGGGTTTGGCTCTCTGCTGTCCGAGCGCTCGGCGCTGGAAACCGTGCCCGGTCTAAGCAGTTTTCGCCGCGTTCGAGTGCCCGGATACGGCCGCATTTTCAACAAGGTTGGCGTGGTGTTTTTCAGTCGCCACGGGGCTGATCCTGCCAGTCTTGAAATTGCTTCCTGTTCAACCCGGGCGATGCCGGGGGTGGACATTATCTGTTCGGCATTTGAAGTGCCGGAGGCGGACTTTCCCGCGCTCTATGAACGTGAACACCGCTATCGCTGGGTCGAGGTCGAGGCGCTGGATGAATTCGGCGGACGCTGCCTTGGGCGTCTGTGCACCGGCAGCAATGACGTGGATTACCGCCTTAACAAGTGTGTGACACCGACGGAATACCACCGCCGGGTGGGCCGGTATTACAGCGGTCTGCTGTGGCGTGACGACATTCTGCCCTATCCGCGCTACCTCGCCTTTTGCCTGCGGGCCGCCGCCGCCCAGGGGCCCGAGGTGCTGGACAATTTCATGGACTGCAGCTTTCTGGCGGATGGCCGCACCAGTATTCGGCAGTACCTGGACGGGCCTGGATCGGGTTTGCAATGGCAGGGCGGAGCCGATTACGGTTACCAGGATTAGGCGCGGCGTTTTTCAAGGGTGCTGCTGTTTTTGACGGGCGTTTAAAATCACTATGAATTGTTGATATAGGTCGTGATAAATCAAAACCTGTTTTTGAATTATTCTGGATTCTTCAATATTAAATAATGATGTTTATTTTATTTATCAAGATTGATTCTTGATTTTTATTTTAAAGCTCATTGGAAAGGCAGCGGGTTTATTAGCATCCTGGGCGGAAAAACTTTGCCGCTCTGAAAAAACTATACAACTGAAAAACAAAGAATTTTGCTAAACTTCGGTAAAACATTGCCGATATACAGGTGACAAGTACTGTTGTTTTTTTGTACATTTTGTTCCAGTCTCTTGCTATAACTGCAGTTAGCAAAAGGCCGATTGAAGTTGGCGCGGTTCTTGCGATATTTAACTCGAGCGCCTTTCTAAACGGACTTTATCCAAAGCGGACGATGGCAAAAATGGTAACGCCTAATAATATGATTGTCGGACTCGACATCGGAACCTCCAAGGTGGTCTGCCTGGTGGGCGAGATGGATCCGAACGGGCGTATTGAGCTGGTGGGTATCGGTGCTCAGCCTTCCCGGGGGTTAAAGCGCGGTGTGGTCGTCAATATCGAGTCCACCGTGAATTCGATCCAGCGGGCGGTGGAAGAGGCCGAGCTGATGGCCGGCTGCAAGGTGCACTCCGTGACCGTGGGCATCGCCGGCAACCATATCAGCAGCCTGAATTCCCACGGAATTGTCGCCGTACGCGAGCGGGAAGTGACCGAGCAGGACCTGGAGCGGGTGATCGATGCCGCCCGGGCTGTCGCCATTCCGGCGGATCAGAAAATCATTCATATATTGCCGCAGGAATACCTGATCGATAACCAGGAGGGCATCAAGGAGCCTCTGGGGATGTCGGGTGTGCGCCTGGAAGCCAAGGTGCACCTGGTGACCGGGTCCATCAATGCCGTGCAGAACATCGAAAAGTGCGTCCGTCGTTGCGGTCTGGATGTCGACGGTGTGGTGTTGCAGCCGCTGGCCTCGAGCTATGCGGTGCTGACCGACGACGAAAAGGACCTTGGCGTCTGCCTGGTGGATATTGGTGGCGGTACCACCGATATCGCGGTCTTTACCGGCGGAGCCATTCGGCATACGGCCTCCATTCCAGTGGCCGGTGACCAGGTGACCAACGATCTTGCCATGGCGTTGCGCACGCCGACGCAGAACGCCGAAGAACTTAAGGTGAAGTATGCCTGCGCCCTGGCACAGCTGGCACGGGCCGATGAAACCATCAAGGTGCCCAGTGTTGGCGAACGCCCGCCGCGCAGCCTGTCGCGCCAGTCCCTCGCCGAGGTGGTCGAGCCCCGTTACGAGGAGCTGTTTTCGCTGATTCAGGCGGAACTGCGTCGCTGCGGTTTCGAGGATCTGGTGGCGGCGGGCATCGTGCTCACCGGCGGCACGGCGAAGATGGAAGGGGCGGTTGAGCTGGCCGAGGAAATTTTCCATATTCCGGTACGCCTCGCCAGCCCGACGGGCATCTATGGCATGGAGGATATCCTGGGCAACCCGATTTATGCCACGGCACAGGGATTGCTGCTCTATGCCCGGCAGAATTTTAACGGCGCCTATTCCGGCCAGGGTGAAGCGTCGAGGCGCGAGCCTCAGCCCATCGAGGTTGTGGAGCAGCCTGGAATGGTTGAGCGCATGAAATCCTGGCTGCAGGGTAATTTTTAGTTGTGTTGGTTGCGAAGAAGTCCATAACGTTAGACACACGCAGGTGCGCAGACGCAGAAGCTGGCACCTCGCAAGGAGGGGAAACAGATGTTCGAACTGGCTGATAGCATTGCGCAAAATGCCGTCATCAAGGTGATAGGCGTGGGCGGTGGCGGCGGAAACGCCGTACAGCACATGGTCTCCACCGATGTTGAAGGTGTGGATTTTATTTGTGCCAACACCGACGCCCAGGCGCTTTCCGGGCTGGCGGCCCGCAGCGTGATTCAGCTCGGCGGCGAGCTGACCAAGGGGCTCGGTGCCGGCGCCAATCCGGAGATCGGTCGCCAGGCCGCCCTGGAAGACCGTGAGCGGATCGCGCAGATGATTACCGGAGCCGACATGGTGTTTATCACCGCCGGCATGGGCGGAGGCACCGGCACGGGTGCTGCCCCCATCGTCGCGGAAGTCGCGCGGGAGCTGGGTATCCTGACGGTTGCCGTGGTCACGCGGCCCTTCCCGTTTGAAGGCAGGAAACGCCTGAAGATCGCGGAGGACGGCATTCGCGAGCTCAAGGAAAGCGTGGATTCGCTGATCATTATTCCCAACGAAAAGCTGCTGCCGGTACTGGGCAAGAACTGCAGCCTGATCAATGCCTTCAATGCGGCCAACGATGTTCTGCGTGGCGCGGTGCAGGGGATTGCCGACCTGATTATTCGCCCGGGCATGATCAACGTCGACTTCGCGGACGTTCGCACCGTCATGTCCGAAATGGGCATGGCGATGATGGGTACTGGCAGTGGGCGCGGTGAAGGCCGTGCGCGGGAAGCCACGGAAGCTGCCATCAACAGTCCTCTGCTGGAAGACGTGGACCTCAAGGGGGCCCGCGGGGTACTGGTCAATATCACCGCCGGGCTGGATCTGAGCCTGGGGGAATTCTCAGAAGTCGGCAACATTGTCGAGCAGTACGCCTCCGACAACGCCACCATCGTGGTGGGTACCGTTATAGATCCCGAGATGAGCGACGAAATCCGCATTACCGTGGTCGCGACGGGGCTGGGCCAGGTACAGCAGCAGGAAGTTCGGGTGGCCAATGGTGGCACTGCCAGTGTGTCGTCTCGCCCGGGCCCCGGCAAGCCTACCACCGATTACAGCCAGCTGGAGCTGCCGACCGTGCTGCGCAACCGTGCCGATGAGCGCGCTGCCCGTGCAGCCGAGGCCGCGCAAGCGCCGGCGCAGGCATTGCAGAAGACGGGCACCGATGACATGGACTTTCTCGATATTCCGGCGTTCTTGCGCCGCCAGGCCGACTGACCCGGGCTGATTCCTCCTTGTGTGATTTTTGGGCCGCCCCGCCAGGGGCGGCCTTTTTTGTGTGCGCTTTTCGGGGCGCGATCGGCGCGTATAGGTAGTACTACTGATGCGCCTCGGTAGAATCCCCGTGCAGGCCCCGGTAGCGCTGCGCATTAGTGCGAATGGCGGTACGGGCGGGCAATCGTCACCATAGCGCAACGGTTCCGACAAGGACCCGATGCGGGCGCGCAGGGCCACAAGACTCCTGGGCGCACTTGAAGCCCCGCCGGGGGCAGTCAGTCAAAAGGTGACAATAACAATGTTTAAACTCCCTGTTGCACGCACCCTGATTGCGGCGGCGGCCTGCGTGGCCACGCTGTTCAATCCGGCCCAGGCCGAAGAAAAGGTTTACCGTCTGAAGATGGCGGAAACCTGGCAAACCAACTTCCCGATCTTTGGCGATGCACCGCGCAACATGGCCGCCATGGCGGAGAAAATGTCCAACGGCCGCCTGAAGATCACCATTGATTCGGCCAACAAGCACAAGGCCCCGCTGGGGGTGTTCGACATGGTTCGCGCCGGCCAGTACGACATGGGTCATTCGGCGTCCTATTACTGGAAGGGCAAGGTCCCCAATACCCTGTATTTCACCACCATGCCCTTTGGCATGACGACCCCCGAGCAGTACGGCTGGTTCTACCAGGGCGAGGGCATGGACCTGATGCAGGAGGTGTACGCGCCCTTTAACCTGCTGTCCTTCCCCGGTGGCAATACCGGCAACCAGATGGGCGGCTGGTTCCAGAAAGAGATCAACTCGCTGGATGATATCCAGGGTCTGAAAATGCGCATCCCGGGCTTTGCCGGTGAAGTGCTGGCCAAGCTCGGTGCCAACCCGACCAATATCCCGCCGGGCGAGCTCTATACCGCGCTGGAGCGCCGCACCATCGACGCACTGGAATGGGTAGGTCCCGGGCTTGACCTGCGCATGGGCTTTCACAAGATCGCGCCTTACTACTACACCGGCTGGCACGAGCCTGCCACCGAGCTGCAGTTCCTGATCAACAAGCGCAGCTGGGAAAAGCTGCCGGCGGACCTGCAGGAAATCCTGCGCGTCTCCATGCGCACGGCCTCCTACGACATGTACATCCAGAACTACGATGCCTCGGCCACCGCCTGGGCGGAAATGAAAACCGAGTTCCCGCAGATCCAGGTCAAGACCTTCCCGGCCGATGTCATGACCGCGCTCAAGGGTGCCAATGACGAGCTGCTTGAAGAAGCCGCAGCCGCCGATCCGCTGGCGAAGAAGATCATCGAATCGCAGCAGGCGTATCAGGAAAAGGTTCGCGTCTGGACCAATATTTCCGACCGCGCCTACCTGAACAGTCTGTCTGACTGATCAAGCCTGGTTTAAACGGGAGTCAATTCTGGCTCCCGCTTTCGTTTGTGTTGTTGCATCTGAAAGCGGGCATCACCGCACAGGCGGGCAAGTCTGGCCCGTTGTTAATGCCGCGGGTTGATGCCGATGAATGCGGCCGAGGAATTCTCATGCTGATGTTAAAACTGGAGCGGGCGGTCAACCGGGTTTCGGACCTGTTTGGCATGATCGCCGCCGTGCTGTTCGTACTGCTGCTGTTTAACGTGTTTTACGACGTGCTGAGCCGTTATGTGTTCAATGATGTTTCCATCGCCATGCAGGAAATGGAGTGGCACCTGTTTGCCCTGATGTTTCTGCTGGGGGTGCCCTTTACCCTGCGCGCCGATGCCCATGTGCGGGTGGATATCCTCTACGACCGCCTGAGCCTGCGCCGGCGTGCCTGGATCGACCTGGCCGGCACCCTGTGCCTGCTGCTGCCGTTCTGCCTGCTGGTGGGCTGGTATGGCGTGGGCTTTGCCCATGAATCCTTCCTGCTGGGCGAGACCTCGGGCGACCCGGGTGGGTTGCCCTATCGCTGGCTGATCAAGGCGGCCATTCCGTTTGCCTTCTTTGCCACTGCCCTGAGCGGTTTCGGGCTGGCACTGAAGTCCATCAATACCCTGCGGGGGCAGTCCCTGGCCGACCTTCAAGGTGATCGCACATGATCGGTATCGTAATGTTTTTCGCCGCCCTGGCGATGCTGCTCAGCGGCTTTCCGGTGGCCTTTATTTTTGGCGGCGTGGCGCTGCTGTTTGGTGTCTTTGCGCAAGGGGCTGATATTTTTGCCTTCATGCCGTTTCGCGTTCAGAGCATCATGGAAAGTACCACCATGATGGCGGTACCCCTGTTTATCTTTATGGGGCTGGTGCTGCAGAAAACCCGCCTGGCCGAGCAGCTGCTCGAAGCCATGGCCAAGCTGTTCGGCGGCGTGCGCGGGGGCCTGGCAATATCCACCGTGCTGGTGGGGGCATTGCTGGCGGCATCCACCGGTGTGGTCGGTGCCTCGGTGGTGGCCATGGGGCTGATCTCCCTGCCGGTGATGCTGAAATACAACTACGACAAGTCCCTGGCCTGCGGCACCATCTGCGCGTCCGGCACCCTGGGGCAGATCATTCCGCCTTCCATCATCCTGATCATTCTGGGGGATGTGCTGGGGATTCCGGTGGGGGACCTGTTCAAGGCGGCGCTCTGGCCCGGCCTGATCCTGATTGGCGCCTACATCGTTTACATCCTGATCTACGCCTTTATGAACCCGGCATCGGCGCCGGCCCTGCCGGTGGACCCGACCATCAGCCGTCGCAGCTACTACGGCCAGGCGCTGAAGGCGATCCTGCCGCCGCTGGCGCTGATTCTGGTGGTGCTGGGCTCCATCTTTAGCGGTATTGCCACGCCGACGGAGTCGTCGGCCCTGGGGGGCGTCGGTGCGCTGGTACTGGCGCTGCTGTATCGCCAGTTCAGCTGGAAGATGGTCTATGACGCCTCGCTGGAAACCGTGAAGGTCACCGCCATGGTGTTCGCGATCCTGCTGGGCGCCACGGCCTTCTCGATGGCCTTCAGCTATACCGGTGGCGATTACATTGTCGAGGAAGTACTGACACAGTTGCCCGGCGGGCAGATGGGCTTCCTGCTGCTGTCGATGCTGGCCATACTGGTGCTGGGCTTCTTTATCGATTTCGTTGAAATCAGCTTTATTATCGTACCGATTCTGGCGCCTGTGGCCGATGCGCTGGGTATTGCACCGATCTGGTTTGCGATCCTCATTGCCATGAACCTGCAGGCCAGCTTCCTGACGCCGCCCTTTGGCTTTGCGCTCTTCTACCTCAAGGGGGTGGCGCCGGAGTCGGTGCGTACCCGGGATATTTACCGCGGGGTGGTGCCCTTTATCCTGCTGCAGCTGGTGGTGCTCGTGACCATACTGGTTTTCCCCGGGCTCTACGGGCTGACCTGATCCTTTGGCGCCGGGGTTTTCCGGGCTGCTACCTGTGCGGCGGTTCCGACATCTGTCGGGGCCGCCGTTTTTTGCTGTTATCATGATCCCCGCCGCGTGGCGGCACCACTTTATTCCCCGGGGGGCCGCTATGTCATTAAAGGCCAAGCTGTTGCTGCTGGCGATCTTGCCGCTGCTGCTGGTGAGTAGCCTGGTGACCATGGTCAGCCTGCAGCAGGCGCGCAACCTGTCGGAACAGGAAATCCGCATCTTCGAGGACAACCTGCTCAGTGCCAAGCAGCGCGAGCTGCAGCACTATGTCAGCCTGGCGCTGACCTCCATTGACCATATCGTTGCCAATGCCGATGTGCATGACGAGGCCGCAAAAGCCGAAGTCATGCGCATCCTGAGCGACCTGACCTTTGGCGACGACGGTTACTTCTTCGTTTATGACCGCAGCGGCAAGGTGCTGGTGCACCCGATTCTCACCGACCTGGTGGGGCAGGACCTCTACGACATGCAGGATGAGCGCGGCGACTATGTGATTCGCAGCCTGCTGCAGCGTGCCCGTGAGGGCGGCGGCTTTCATCGCTACCTGTGGCAAAAGCCGTCCCGTGGCGAATCGGAGGAGAAACTCGGTTACGTGGTGCGCCTCGCCAAGTGGGACTGGATGCTGGGCACCGGGCTTTATATCGATGATATTACCGAGGAGGTGGCCAAGATCCGCAGTGAAGTGACGCGCAACATTCGCAATACCTTCTTCACCGTACTGCTGATCCTGGCGGCGGCGGTGGCGGTGATTATCGTCATCGGCATCGCCCTGAACCTGCATGAAAGTCGCCTGGCGGATGCGCGGCTGCGCTCCCTGGCCCACAAGTCCATCCAGCTGCAGGTGAGTCAGCGGCGCGGCTTTGCCCGGGAGCTGCACGATGGCATCAACCAGCTCATGGTCTCGGTCAAGTTTCGAATCGAGTCGGCCCTGAGCAAGCTGGCCAAGGCCGGTGGCAGTACCACCGCGCAGGCGGATCTGCACCATGCCATGGCGGTGCTCAACGAGGCTATCCAGGAAGTGCGCCGCGTCTCCCACGACCTGCGCCCCAGCATCCTGGATGACCTGGGGCTGGAGCCTGCGCTGCGCAACCTGCTGGATGAATTCAAGCTGCGAACCGGCATACTGGTGGACCTGCGGCTCTCGCTGCCGGCGGCCCGCCTGAACGACGACATTGAAACGACCCTGTACCGGGTGGTACAGGAAGCGCTGACCAACATCGAAAAACATGCCGACGCCAGTCACCTGCTGGTACGCAGCTGGTATAGCAACGGCCTTTTGTGGCTGGAACTCAAGGACAACGGTTGCGGTTTTGACCCCAGGGAACTGCCGCCCCAGGCCGGCATCGGGCTGCGCAATATTCGTGACCGGCTGGAGCTGCTGGGCGGCGAGCTTGCACTGGAGTCGGCACCGGGGGAGGGCACGCGGTTATGCATAGGCCTGCCATCCTGAACAGCAAGTGCGCCCTGGGCGCCCAATCCTGGAGTATGACCGCATGACAGAGACTGGCCCCATTCGTGTGCTGCTGGCAGACGACCACCCGCTGGTGCTGGAAGGCATTTCGTCGAGGCTCGGTACCGAAGCCCATCTGGATGTTGTCGGCCTGGCGCACAACGGCCAGGAGGCGCTGGAACTGGCGGAACAGCTGCAGCCGGATGTGGTGATGATGGACGTTTCGATGCCCGTGATGAGCGGGCTTGAGGCGACCCCCATATTCCAGCAGCGCTTCCCGTCGATGCGCGTGCTGATCCTCAGCATGCACGACAACCGCGAGTACATCCTGCAGCTGATTCGTGCCGGCGCCTCGGGGTATATCCTCAAGGATGTGTCGTCGGACGAGCTGATCAAGGCCATTGAAACCGTGCACCAGGGCGGCACCTACTTCAGCGCCAGTGCGTCCCAGTCACTGTTCAGCCTCGAGGGCGTCGCTGCCGTGCCTCAGGCCTCGCCGACGCCGAACCTCGACTCGCCGCCGCTGACACCGCGGGAGGAAACCGTGCTGCGCCTGCTGGCCGAGGGTGGCAGCAACAAGGATATCGCCCGCACGCTGGATATTTCGGTACGCACCGTGGAAACCCATCGGCAGAATATCAAGACCAAACTCAACATCCAGACCGCCGCCGGCCTGACCCGTTTTGCCATTGAACAGGGCCTGGTGGAGCTGAAGTAGACCCAGGCTCGAGGTGCCTGTCCGCAGGGTTTGGCTATTTGTAAAAAAGTTAGATAAAAAGTTTGCAATTCATAACCTTATCCATTAAATTACGCGGCCTCAACGTTACGGAACGGCAGCCAGGCCCTCGGTACTGTCGAGAAAAGGAAGCAACGTCGGAGCTTGCGACGACGGTAACGAGTACGCCCAGGCGTGCAGGTTACAAGTCTGAAAGGACAATGCAGCATACAATATGGTGAGGTGTCCGAGTGGCCGAAGGAGCACGCCTGGAAAGTGTGTATACCGCAAGGTATCGAGGGTTCGAATCCCTCCCTCACCGCCATATTCAAAACAAAAAAGCCCCGCTCGCAGAGTGGGGCTTTTTTGTTTTCAAGGTCGATAGATTTGAACCCGAGAAGAGGGTTCGACTCGAGCGTAGCGAGAGACCGCCGAGCGAAGCGAAGGCCATCCCGACCGCAGGTTTCAGCGCCTACGGTACCCGCTCGCAGAGTGGGGCTTTTTTGTTTTCAAGGTCGATAGATTCGAACCCGAGAAGAGGGTTCGACTCGAGCGTGCGCGAGAGACCGCCGAGCGTAGCGAAGGCCATCCCGACCGCAGGCTTCAGCGTCTACGGTACCCGCTCGCAGAGTGGGGCTTTTTTGTTTTCAAGGTCGTGAACAAGTTCGAATCTTTAATGAATCGGAACCTTGAGTGTGGAAGAGCAGCTGAGCTTCGTGGCACAGCGAATAACAGCACAAGCTCACCCCGCAGCTAAAAAATCCCTCGCCAGGATCAAGGAATTGGTGTTTTGGCAGCGTTTAAGGCCATCATTGATCTGCCCAACCTGAAGGGTGGGAATGTCCTTGGGCTATTTCGACTGCAGACATTACCCTCTGATAACGGCGCTGCGAATCCATCGCGTTGGCTCGATGGGGATCGACGGTAACGAGCTAATCCAAATGACGCTTATACTGCAAAGAGTTATCGTCCGCGTGCGCAGAGGGAGGAACCTTGAAACTTGTCATCGGCAATAAAAACTATTCGTCCTGGTCGCTGCGGCCCTGGCTGCTGCTGTCGTTTCATAACATTCCGTTCGAGGAAGAACGCATTCCGCTGGATAAGTCTGATACCCAGGATCGCATCGCCGCCTGCAGCGACGCCGGCAAGGTACCAGTGTTGCTGGACGATGAGCTGATTGTCTGGGATTCGCTGGCAATCTGCGAGTATGTGTCTGAGTGTTACCTGGGTGGGGCAGGCTGGCCCGAATCTGCATCGGTGCGGGCCGAAGCTCGCGCCTGCAGTGCAGAGATGCACTCAGGCTTCCCCGAGATCCGCAATCGAATGCCGATGAACTGCCGTGCCATGGGGCGCCGTGTAGAACTCACCGATGCGCTGCGGCGGGAGATTGCGCGCATCGATCGTATCTGGTCGGGTTACCGGCAGCGCTACGCAACCGCCGGCCCCTGGCTATTCGGCGAGTTCTCGATCGCCGATTGCATGTTCGCACCGGTGGTGTTTCGTTTTCGGACCTATGGCATCGGGTTGTCGCAACAGGCCGCGGGCTATATGCAGCATTTGCTCGGTGCTGATGCGTTGCGTCAGTGGATGATGCAGGCCGAGGCCGAGTTGGAAACCATCGAAGCTGAAGAAGTCGGGCGCTGAACGGCATCTGGAGGCTTGGCTACTTGGACAAATCTCTGCTGAGTCGGGAAGAGATCGAGGCACTGGCTGCGGACCAGAAATGGCGGTCGTCTTGCCGGCGTCTGGTATGCGAGCAAAGATTCCCGCCGACAAGTTACCCCTTGTCCTGGCGGCCGCATCCGTGGTTTTAAACAGTGTGCTAAGTTGCTGAAAGCAATCGGAAAAAAATAGAAGAAAAGGCTTGCGTTCAAGGTCGGCGTCACTATAATACGCACCATCTCTTCAGGACTATAGCTCAGTTGGTTAGAGCACCACCTTGACATGGTGGGGGTCGGCGGTTCGAGTCCGCCTAGTCCTACCAAATTTGGTAAGCAAATACAGCGAGTCAGCGAAAGCGGCTCGCTGTTTTTGTATCTGCGGACTTCCAGTTCCGGCGGTCGCTGCGGGCTTTGCATCGCGGCCACTGCATACCATTCTATGTCCAGACCGCCCGGTCACCAGATACGCAGGCTAACCACGCTAACGCCCGAGTCGATACCCTGCATCCCCGTGCCTCCCAGCAGGATGCTGTCGATACGCGCCAGCGGAATAGAAACGGCTGCCCTGGAAGCGACCACCGGGGCGGTCGTGAGTTCTATGTCCACCCCCTCTTGCGACTGGTGTAGTCCGGCCAGTGCTGCGGCCTCGGACTGGGTCAGGAACCCCGCCAGGGCGAAAGTCCCGGATGGTCGCTTGTGGACTTCCAGTACCGCTGAGCCTGCGGACACGGGCGAAACGGGGTAGTGGGTAAAGTTGGCTTCGCCCACCATCCAGGGCACGGTAAAGCCATAGAGTCCGGCTCGATCCTCCGGGAAGAAAAATTCACCGTCGTCGTATTCGTCCATCGACTCAGGGCTCGCCAGGGGTTGCAGGTCGTAAAGGTCACGCAGTCCCTGGGTGGTGCGGTGTCCCGGCTGGATGTCGATCCGGTAAGCTGCGCTCAGGCGCTTGTCACCATCGACCCGGTCGCCGGAATTGGGCACGCGGATACGTTCGCTGCCGTCGCCAGAAAGGATGAAGTTCCCGCTTTCGCGACTGATGATCTGTGAAGTTTCCCCGCCAGCGTGCGATTGTGCCTTTTTCAGTGTGGATGGGGCCGGGTTACCCAGCGAAATCTGGCTGCCGCCGGTCGCCACCACGGGGTTGCCGGACCCTATGGCGATGACATCACCGGATACGCTGCTTTCCGATACGAGGGGGTGGGGCGCGGGCGAGCCGTCCTCGTTCAGTTTGATCATGACGAAAGCGCCCACGCCGAACATAAAAATCAGCACGCAGGCGGCGAAGCCCAGGTTGAGCGCGCGCATTGCCAGGGAATAGAAGTCCTTGCGCGTGAGCTTGGTGCTCATCAGCTTGTAGAGGTATTCCAGTCCCCGTTCGTCTTTGACCGAACGGCGAAACAGTGCCAGAAACACGACCGCCAGAAAGGCGATCAGTGTCAGCGGACCGGTCACGTGCACTATGGCGCCGAGTAACTCACCCACGGCGCTGCCTGCTGTACTCTGTTGCGGTGTGCATTCGGTTATCCCCGGTTACAGGTGGGCCGACCTTCGGCCCCCGAATATAGGCAGTGTATGACGGTTTTCGGCAGCCGGCGCCGCTGGTGCGGCGGTGCTTGGCCTGGCTCCGCTGTTGGTAGCCCTCGCGAGCCGGCTGAAAACGCCCGGCTGGCAACCGAGGCATGGCAACCGAGGTGTGCCGGGGCAAACGCAGGAGGGCAGCTGCAGGGGGGGGCTGCCGAGGGGAGCTCAGTTGCCCCTGTGCTGGTGTACGGCGGCGGCACTTTCTATCTGGGCGGCCAGCTCAAGCATGCGCTGATGCTGCATGGCCCTGTTATCGGCATTGTCCTGGGCGTCGCTATAGAACGCCTGCGCGTACAGGCTGATATGCCGGGCCTTGTCGGCGGCGTAGGGACACAGCTGTTTAAGGTCTTTGGCGGTATTGTGAATGTCTTGCAGCACCCGGTAGTTGGGTCTGGCGGTGGTATTGGCGAGCAGCAGGTCGCGCAGCTGGTCGGCGCCGCTGCGCAGGAGGGCTGAGGTACGCAAGATGGCAATTCCTTTTAGACCCTGCATCCCGGCAGGGTGTCCATCGTGGCAAGAATGCAGCGTCACCAGGGCGATCCAGGATCCCTGTCCGCCGGTGTCGACGCGCCGATTGGCAAGTCAGCCGGCGCGGTGCGCCAGTGCGTCGGCCGGTACCCTGGGCATGGTGCCTTCTGTGCCGGGGGGTTGCCAGAAGAAGCGCAGCGTTGAGGTGTTCTTGCGTTCAAAGTAGCGCACGGTAAGCGGGTACCAGCCGGGTTCGGTCACTTCCATGCGGCCGTAGTCGGCGTAGCGGTCGGAATGCACATCCGGGTCTTCCAGAATCATCTGGCCGTCGATTTCCAGCCGTACGCCGTCATTGGACTCGAACGTAAACAGGTAGGTGCCAGCGGTGTCCAGATGAATGAATCCGGTGATCCGTGCCATGACGCCATCGTTCAGGTTGCTGGTCAGGACGGTGCCGCCTCCCACGCTGGAGTTGAGCAGACGAAGGTTGGGGCCGGGTTCACAGGGTTTTTTCGCCTCGAGCCGAACCATTTCGTCGATGTGACGAATCATGCCGTCGATATAGCAGACTTCGAGCCCCGGTTGCAGGCCGCTCGCGTCTGCGGGTGTCTGGGCCTGGGCCGGGATCGTCAGCAACAGGGCCGTGGCACCCAGCAAGCTGGCAAGGGGTCGAATGGAACTCAGTTTGCGCATGGGATCTCCCGGGGGGCTTGGGCCTGTGGCTTGATCGCGGGGCTGAAGCATATTCGCTGCGCCTGGGCGCAGGCAGGTCTGCGTCTCATTTTGCCCAATGCGTGTGGCCAGGGCAATGCTCCTGCCACACGCCTGCGGGAAAGCGCCCTAGCGCCGGATCAGGATCTGTGACAAGGCGTCCGAGTCAGTATCGCAGCTGTGGGCCAGGTTGATCAGCTCGGCGGCGCTGCCGGGGCGGGCCATCAGGAACCCCTGCAGTTCATCGCAGCCCAGTTTCTTGAGAACCGCCTGTTGTGCCTGGGTTTCGATGCCTTCGGCCACGACCTTGAAGCGTAGGCTGTGGGCCATGGTGATGATGGCTTCGATCAGGCATTCGTCATCGGTATTGCCGGGGAGGTCGATAACAAAGGAGCGATCAATCTTGAGGGTGTTGACCGGCAGCTTCTTGAGGTACGCCAGGGAGGAGTAGCCGGTGCCAAAGTCGTCGATGGACAGCGAGATGCCAATATCACGCAGTTCATGCAGGGTGCCGAGAATGCGGTTGATATCCTCGATCACGACACTTTCGGTGATCTCCAGCTCCAGCAATTCAGCCGGCAGGCCGCTGATGCGAAGCGCATCGCAGATATCCGGGATCAGTTCGGGGTCGCGCAGCTGGCGTGGCGACAGGTTGACCGAAACCGGAATGGGGTAAGGGCTCTGGCGGTTCCATTCCAGGGCATCGGTACAGGCTTGCTGCAGCGCCCAGGCCCCGAGCTTCAGAATCATGCCGGATTCTTCGGCCAGGGTAATAAAGGTGAAGGGGGGGACCAGGCCCTGTTCCGGGTGCTGCCAGCGCAGCAGCGCTTCGGCGCCAAGGATGCGCTGGCCCTCGATATCAAAGCGTGGCTGGTACTGCAGGAAGAGCTCACCATTGGTCAGGGCACACCTGAGGCCATCGTTCAGCTGCTGGTGCTGCTGGGCCTGCTGGTTCACGCTGCTGTCGAAAAAGTGGATGGCGTTTCGCCCCTGCTGCTTGATGTGATGCGCCGTGGTGTCCGCCTTGGCCAGCAGGGTCTGGGCGTCGGTGGCATCATCGGGGAACAGGGAAATACCGATGCTGCAGGTGACGACCGTTTGGGAGTCCGCCAGGGAGAAAGGCTGCTTGAAGGCTTGCTGAATGGTTCGAGCGACGGTATGGCTGCTGCTGGGATCGGGGATGTTGTGCAGAATAATGCTGAACTCGTCGCCGCCCAGGCGCGCAAGGGTTTCCCCGGATGGCAAGCAGCCTTCGATGCGCCTGGCTGTTTCGCACAATAGCTGATCACCCACGGCATGGCCCAGGCTGTCGTTAATGCTTTTGAAGTTATCGATATCAATGAAGAGCACCGCCACGGCATCCTGGTGCTTCCCGGCCTGCTGCAGTACAAGGTCCAGGCGTTCGCAGAACAGCTGGCGATTGGGCAGGCCAGTCAGGCTGTCATAGTGCGATACCCGCTCAAGCTGCCTTTCGCTGTCGCGTGCCTGGCGAATATCGGAAAATACCGCGACGTAGCGGCCCTGGCCGTCAGTGCTGCTGGAGGTATCGTCCTGCAGTGTTGAAACGGACAGCCAGATCGGCATCAGGTCGCCGTTGGCTTGCAGCAGCACGGTTTCGCTCTGCAGCTGGGCATTGCGCTCCAGCTGTTCCAGCAGTCCGGGCTGGTCAGTCAGGGGGCTGAAGGCCTGACCATAGGCCTGAGCCTGGGACAATCCGCTGATGCGTCGGTATGAGGCATTGGTGGTCAGGATGTTGCTGTTCTTGTCGAGCACCAGGATGGCTTCGTTGGCGCTGTCGAACACCTGGCCGGTCAGTTTCAGGTGGATTGCATTGCGCACCTGGTCGGTGACATCGGTGATAACGCCGCCAACGCCGTCTATTTTGCCGGCGTTGTTGCGTGTCGGGAACAGCGTGCCGAGAAAGTCGCGCCGGCCCAGGTCCGGGGTGTCGCTGCTGTATTCGATCGTGATCGGGGCACCCTGGCTGAGTACCTGTTGGTCGGCCAGGGTGAGTCGATGCGCCAGGTCGGCAGGATGGATGTCGCTGTCACCCAGGCCGATGATTTGCCGCTCGCTCAATCCGATGGCGCGGGCACCGCTCGGGCTGATCAAGCGGTAGCGCAGGCTGCTGTCTTTCAGGTAAATATGGTTCGGCGTATGGGACAGCAGGGCGTTAAGCCGGCTTTCAGCGTCGTGCAGGCGCAGCAGCATGGCGTCCAGGGCATCGGTCAGCGGCTTTATCTCGTTTGCCTGGGCGCAGAGTCCGGAGCCTGTCTCGGGGGCTGACTCGATATAGCGGCGCAGTTGCCGTATCGGCCGTTGCGCCAGACTGGGGAGCAGTGTTGCCAGCAGTACGGCTATCAGCAGGGCACCGAGCAGGCCGTAGCCAATCTTGCCGGTAAAGGCCTGACGCATAAGAATGCCGGTGTGATCGGGCAGCAGCAGTCGAATCTCGAAACGGTTATCCGGTTTAACCAGGAGGGCGTGGGACTGCAGGATACTGCCGTCTGAGCCGGGGTTGTCGGTGGCCAGGCCGGCATCGAGCCGGGCCAACTGATCCTCGGTATTGACCAGGGCGCCGATGCGACTGTTGTCCCGGTAGAGGCCTACGGCCTGGGCGTCGGAGATCGACTGGATCTGGTTCAGTATCCAGAAATTGTCGTTGAGCACGATAAAGGAATGCAGGTAGCCGACGACTTCACCAAAGGGGGCTGCAATGATGGGCATGCTCAGACGCAGCAACTGGTAGTTCCGCTGTTGTTGGCGGGTCGTCAGGGTTGCCCAGGTATCGGGCAGGATTCGGCTTGACGCCAGTTCAGCCAGGGGCAGGTACACGTTGAACAGGGCGGCGCCGGGCACGAGCGTTAGCGGGCCGTCCTTGAGCTGTACGGCAAACGCCTGGATGTGGTCGCCGGCACGGCTGTTCAGGGTCTCTTGCAGCAGCGTCCTGATGCCCTCGAGATTACGCGAGCTGGCGTTGTCGACCAGCTGCGGGTTTTCGGCCAGGGTGGCAGATGAGCGCGTGATGCTTTGCAGGTGGCTGCTTAATAGCTGGTTGATCAGGGCGGAGTGACGCCGCTGTGACAACGCCTGCTCCTGTTCGAGTACCTGCATCGAACTCTGGTAGGCGGGTATCAGCAGCAGTGACGCAAGCGCAAGGGTGGCGGTGACGATAATGCCAACGAGGCTGTGTGTGAAACTCAGTTTAGGCAATTGCTGCTTCCCTGCTGGTGTTCGGTATCATTGCGTTGCACTGTAACGAAACGCCTTGACTGTCAACGCTTGCAGCTCGGCTTCGGGGGTGTCTTTCGTGACCAGTACCATTTCGCCCGAAAAAACCTGGGGTACCTGGTCGGTACGCTGTTCCAGTTCCGCCTTGATGGCTTCGGCCATGGCCACGCCGTTGTCATCGTTCATGCGCATCACGGTCAGGTCCAGGTCGCCACGCCGGATGGCCTCAAGCTCGTCTTCACCGCCGCCCCAGCCGTTGAGCAGTACCTGGTCCAGTTTGCCACGCAGGCGCAATGCTTCTATCGCGGCCAGGGCAATGTCGGTTGAGCAGGCATACAGCATGTTCAGGTCCGGGTGACGATCCAGTTCCTGCAGTGTGGCGGCCCGGGCCAGGTCTCTGTCGTTATCGGTGTAGTAGCTGCCGAGCAAGCGCACTTCCTGGCTGTTGTTGCCCAGGCGTATAAAGGTGTCGCCCCGCAACTGGCTGATGTAGCCGTGGGAACTGTACAGCATGGCGTACTGTTGCGGGCGGGTGCTGCCGGTGAGCATTTTCCCGGCCAGCAGGCGGGTACCGGCCTGGTGATCAAAGCCCACGTAGAGAAAGGGCGGGTGGGCGGACCAGTCCTGCAACGGCGTGGTGACGTTTTGCACGATCAGCCTGGTTTTTTTATGGGCCAGGATCGTTTCGATCAGCTGGCGGTGGATCAGTGCGCCGAGGGTAAAGACCAGGTAGTCAGGCTCCCGGTCCAGTGACTCCTGCAGCTGGGTGGCCAGCACGGCCGGATCCTCGTCGAGGCTGGACAGGTGTACTTGCAGCTCGTAGCGGATGTTGAGTTCTTTCAGGCGCGCTTCGAACGCCTTGATGCTGAGCCGCCAGTAATCCGATACCTGGAAGGCGGGATAGATAATGGCAATGCGTACCGGGCGGGTCTGGGGCTGGGTCAGGGCAACGGCGGGGCCGCTGACGACGTCGGCAAACTGTGCCATCAGCGCTGTTTGCTCAGGGTGTTGCTGCAGGTAGTCATCCAGTGGCGTGTAGTCTTCGCCGCTGAACGCGTGCAGCGGCATGAGCAGCAAGCACAGCAGGGTCAGAGCAGAACTCAGGTTTGGGCGTGGCGACAAGCAGATGTCGGTCCAGGCTAAACGCATGGCGAACTCCCTATTCCATCAATTAAGCCCGGGGCCGTAGCGCGGCGTGCTGGGTTCACAGAAAACCACTGTAGGTCAAATCGTGCGTGGCAGGCAAGCGCATCACCTGCCAGCAGACCAGGCCTCTGTGTGGGGCGAGGGCTCCCGTGCAGCGGCGAACCTCATCTTAAAGGAAGGGATTCGAATTATCCCGTGTTTGTTGGCGGTTGTCGGCAGGCGTGAAGGCTGGCGATCAGGAAACGGGCCTGAATGCCAGGTACTCCATCACGCCGATGGCACCCTGGTGCAGGTTGTGTTGCAGGTTGGCAAACATGAGGGGAAAGTCCGATCCCAGAATCAAGGCCGGTGACAGTGCGTCTGGCGCTGTGCTGTGCGCGGAGCGCCCGCTGTTCTGCCGCTGGCGCCAGGCGAGGGCGGATTCTGTCAGGTCGGTTGCACGGGCGATGGCAAATCCCTGGGACTCCAGCTGTGCCGCCAGGCCCGTGCGGCTGCAGAGGTGGGACTGTCCGGGCGACTGGGCCCAGGGCACGGGATACTGCATTGTAGAAGGGGTGGGCCCCTGAACCAGTTCATGCAGCAACAGGTATCCGCCGGGAGCCAGTACGCGCCGGCACTGCGCGAGCACCTGCTCGGTGGCCGGCATGTTGAGCAAGCTGTGCTGCAGCACGACGGCATCAAAGGACGCATTGGCAAAGGGCATGCGCTGGGCGTCGCCACAGATCGCGTCGAGCAGACGGGGCGGCTGGTAAAGCCGGCACAGCGCCTGGCTCAGTTGATTGAGCCTGCAAGACAGATCGAGCCCGGTCACCCGGTAGTGGGGCCGTTCTGCCAGCAGGCGCAGCAGGCCGCCGGTGCCTGAGCCCACATCCAGAATGCGTGGTGCCGGGCAGGCGGCCAGGCATGCTTCGAGCACCGAGCGCAGGCGCAGGGATGCCTGCAGACCGCCGGTATGCAGCTGGTCGATCGGGGCAAGCGCCCTGGCATCGGCGCCCTGGGGGCAGAGTTTGCGCAGCCGGGACAGCAGGGCATCCTGCTGCACGGCGTCGCTGTAATGGCGCTGAATCGACATGGGGCAGTCCGCGTCAGTCGTCGCCCAGGCCCAGCTCGCTGATGGAAATCTCGCGCATTTTAAACTTCTGGATCTTGCCGGTCACCGTCATGGGAAATTCGTCGACGAACTTGAAATAGCGCGGGATCTTGAAGTGCGTGATCTGGCCCTTGCAGAAGGCACGCAATTCGTCGGCACTGATGCTGGCAGCACCGGGCTGCAGTTTGACCCAGGCGATCAGCTCTTCGCCGAATTTCTTGTCCGGCACGCCGGTGACCTGCACGTCGGAGATCGCCGGGTGGGTGTAGAGAAATTCTTCCACTTCCTTGGGGTAAACGTTTTCGCCGCCGCGTATCACCATGTCCTTGATGCGGCCGACAATCTGGATGTAGCCCTCGTCGTCCATGGTGGCGAGGTCTTCGGTGTGCATCCAGCCGTTGGCATCAATCGCGCCCTGAGTGGCTTCCTCGTTGTTCCAGTACCCGAGCATGACGCTGTAGCCACGGGTGCAGAGTTCGCCAATGGTCCCCCGCGGGACGACCTTGCCGGTGGCGGGGTCGACAATCTTGGATTCCAGGTGGGGCTGGGTGCGTCCCACGGTGGTAACGCGCTTGTCGAAGGGGTCATTGGCGGCGGTCTGGGTAGACACCGGGCTGGTCTCGGTCATGCCGTAGGCGATCTGCACCTCCTGCATGTGCATCCTGGAATTCACGGCCTTCATGACTTCGGCCGGGCAAATGGAGCCTGCCATGATGCCGGTGCGCAGCGAGCTGAGGTCGTAGTCGGCAAAGTCGGGATGATCCAGTTCGGCGATAAACATGGTAGGCACCCCGTAGAGGGCAGTGGCACGTTCCTCGGCCACGGTGTCCAGCACGGTCTTGGGGTCAAAGCCTTCGCCCGGGTAAATCATGGTGGCGCCGTGGGTGATGCAGCCGAGGTTGCCCATCACCATGCCAAAGCAGTGGTACAGCGGCACCGGAATCACCAGCCGGTCCTGGTCGGTAAAGCCCATGCTGCGGGCAACGGAAAAACCGTTGTTCAGAATATTATGGTGCGACAGCGTGGCCCCCTTGGGAAAGCCGGTGGTGCCCGAGGTGTACTGGATATTGATGGGCTCGTCGAACTGCAACGCGGCCTGGGCCTGAGTGAGGGTGGCATCGTTGACAGACTCGGCCTGGGCGACCAGGTCGCCCCAGCTCCACATGCCGGCATGGGGCTGCTCGGCCAGGTTGACCACCGTTTCCAGTTGCGGTACCCGGCTGGCCTTCAACTTGCCAGGCGCGCAGTCTCGCAGCTCCGGTGCCAGTTCGTACAGCATCTGGGTGTAGTCCGAGCTTTTGAAATTCTCGGCGATGACCAGCAGGCGCGGGGTGGAGTGGTTCAGGGCATAGTCCAGCTCATGCAGACGGTAGGCCGGATTGATGTTGACCAGGATGGCACCGATCTTGGCCGTGGCGAATTGCAGCGTGGTCCACTGGGCATTGTTGGGTGACCAGATGGCGACGCGGTCTCCCTTGCCGATGCCGATGGCCAGCAGGGCGCGGGCGCAGCGATTGACCTGCTGCTGCAGCTCGCGATAACTCCAGCGAATGGCCTGATGGCGCACGACCAGGGCGTCGTTATCCGGGTAGGTGGCGACGGTCTGGTCGAACTTGTCGCCGATGGTCATGCCGATCAGGGGCTGATCCGAAGTGCCGCAGGTGTAGCTGGGAAGGGTGTTGCTCATGGCGTCTGAACCTCTTGTTGTTATGGCTCAATCAGTCGAAATCCTGTGGTCTGAGTCGCAAGCGTACCCAGGCTTGGTATTCAGGTCCGGGGTTGCTCAGCTGCAGGCGCGCCTGTGGCACGAAAGCTGGCGTGGTACTCGGCGTTGGGTTGCATCTCGACGGCGCCGGCAAGACGGTTGGTCATATTGTAGAAGCCGGTCAGGCTGGCAATGTCCCAGATGTCGGTGTCGCTGAATCCCTGGTCGCGCAGCGCCTGACGATCGCTTTCCTCAATGGCTTCAGGCTGGGCGGTCAGGCGGTGGGCGAAATCCAGCATGGCGCGCTGGCGTGGCGAGATGTCCGCCACCCGGTAATTCATGACCAGCTGCTCGCCCAGCAGCGGGTTGCCGGAAATCTGCCGTACGGCGGCACCGTGGGCACTGAGGCAGTAAAAGCAGCGATTGTGGGCCGAGACCACCACGGCGATCATTTCCCGCTCCAGCGTGTCCAGGCCGCTGTCACCCAGCATCAGCTCGTTGTACAGGCGGGAAAAGGCATCGAGCTGGGCCAGGTTATGGCTGTAGGCACTGAGGACATTGGGCACCAGGCCCAGTTTTTCCTGGCACTTGGCGAAATACTGCGCCACCGGTTCCGGCAGGTCGCTGCGCGCGGGTATGGGCAGATCCAGTGCGGTCACCGGATGCTGTGCCGGGCGTTTATGCTTGTCGTGCGACATGGTGGCGTCCTTATCTTGCCAGGCACGGGTGCCGGCATGGTTAATTCAGTGCGCCGCCTGCCGTATGCTGCCCGGTGTCCCGGGAGCGGGCTGGGGCGCCCTATTTCGTGACGGTCCTGGTCGCAGGCTGCAGGGCCTTGAGTGCCTCCTTGCAGCGCAGCTCGGCACCGTCGAGCTCCTGCTGCATCATGGCGATATCCCGCAGTTGCTGTTCCAGTGCCTGCCGTTTTTCCGCGATCCGCGTCAGCATCAGGCGCAATTGCAGTTCGCTGCCGCTGCTGCTGTGGTCCCAGAGTTCGAACAGCTCGCCGCATTCGGTGAGCGAAAATCCCAGGCGCTTGCCGCGCAGTATCAGCTTCAGGCGTACCCGGTCCTGACGGCTGTAAATGCGGGTCTGGCCGCGACGCTCGGGTGCCAGCAGTCCCTGGTCTTCATAGAAGCGGATACTGCGGGTTGTAATATCGAACTCCCGGGCTAGATCGCTGATGGAATAGCTGGTCTGTGTGTTCATGTCTGACTCTTGGGTAGGGTTGGAGGGTAAAACAAGTTTACGTGAACGTAAACATCCTTCTCGATGCATCAAAGCTTAGCGCAGTCTGTGTGGTATTTGTAAATCTTTGAAATTAAAGGAAAGTAGCGAGTTTGTCGCCGAGGTGAAACGAGCCAGTCTAGACTAAAGTAGTAGGTGATTATCCTTATTTTCGTGTTTCCGACATTGACCCGGTGGCTAGAAACGCGGGACAGTACGGCTATCCAGCACGCCTGCCGCCTGAACGGCAGCGGCGGGCCGCCAGGTTTGCAGCGATCATTTGCCGACCTTGCGGTCTCTATTTTATTTGACGTTTACGTAAACTGTGAGGTGTCTATGAAGCGGGAATCAGTGGTTATTCTGGGTGCGGCCCGTACCCCCATGGGTGGCATGATGGGCGCACTGTCGGCCGTGCCGGCACCCAGGCTCGGCGGGGCTGCCATTGCGGCGGCCGTATCCCGCGCGGGACTGGCGCCCGAAGACATCGACGAAGTGCTGATGGGCTGTGTGCTGCCGGCGGGCCTGGGCCAGGCACCGGCGCGGCAGGCGTCCCTCGCGGCGGGCATTCCGGTGGCGACGGGCTGCACCACGGTGAACAAGATGTGCGGCTCCGGCATGAAGGCGGTGATGCAGGCGCACGACCAGATACTGGCGGGCTCCGCGGTCACGCTGGTGGCCGGCGGCATGGAAAACATGAGCCAGGCACCCTATCTGCTGCCCAAGGCGCGCCAGGGCATGCGCATGGGCCACGGTCAGGTGATCGATCACATGTTCTGCGACGGCCTGGAAGATGCCTACAAGGGTGGGCTTATGGGCGCCTTTGCCCAGCAGGCGGCGGACCGCTTTGATGTCAGCCGCGAGGCTATGGATGACTTTGCCATCGGTTCGCTGGAAAAGGCCCTGGCGGCCATTGCATCGGGCGCATTCGCCGATGAAATTACCGCCGTGACGGTGGCGGGCCGCGGCGCAGATATTCAGGTTGATACCGACGAGCAGCCCGGCAATGCCCGCCCGGACAAGATTCGCAGCCTGAAACCGGCCTTTGCCAAAGACGGTTCGGTCACGGCGGCCAATTCCAGCTCGATTTCCGATGGCGCCTCGGCGCTGGTGCTGATGGCCGAGTCCGAGGCACAACAGCGTGGCCTGCAGCCGCTGGCGCGCATCGTTGCCCATTCGACCCATGCCCAGTTACCCGAGGAATTCACCATCGCGCCCATCGGCGCCATCGACAAGGTGCTGCGCAAGGCGGGCTGGCAGGCCGGGGACGTGGACCTGTTCGAAATCAATGAAGCCTTCGCCGTGGTCACCATGCTGGCACAGCGCGAACTGGGTCTGGATCCTGCAAAGGTCAATGTTCACGGGGGTGCCTGCGCCCTGGGGCATCCGATCGGCTCCAGTGGGTCGCGCATCCTGGTAACCCTGCTGCATGCACTTCGGCAGCGCGGCCTGAAAAAGGGTGTTGCCTCGCTGTGTATCGGCGGTGGCGAGGCCACGGCGGTAGCGATCGAACTGCTCTGAGCGGGAACCCGCCAGCCCGGTGCATTAGTGCCAGCGCCTGGCGTCGCCTACCCTTTGCAGTGAGACACGATCAATGCACAAGGCAGGAGGATCTATGGCTATTCAGAGCGTATCTCACCTGGCGGTCTATGTGCGGGATCAGGCCGAGGCGCTGGCCTGGTATCGCGACAAGTTCAACTTCGCGGTCTGTGATGACAACAGCGACTTTATGCCCGGGTTCCGCTGGCTCACCGTTGCGCCTCAGGCGGGGGGCTGGCCGCAGCTGGTGCTGATGCCACCGATGCAGGACGGTGACGAGGCCCGTATCGGTGGCAATGGTTTCTGCGTGCTGGCGACCGATGACTGTCGTGGCGACTGCGAACAGCTGCGGGCGCGCGGAGTCCGTATCGTGGAAGAGCCCGGCGAGGTGCCCTGGGGCATTTCGGCAGTCGTGCTTGATCTTTACGGCAATCCCTACAACCTGGTGCAGCCGCCGGCCTGAGCAGCGCCTCAGTTCTTGTAGCTGAAGCCGCCCAGGCGGATACGCCGGTACTGGCTGGGTGACATGCCCATGGATTTTTTGAAAATGCGGGAAAAGTAGTAGGCATCGTCATACCCCAGTGCCCAGGCCACCTCGTTGACGCCCTTGCTGGTGACATCCAGCAAATGGCAGGCCCGTTCGATCTTGAGGTGAATAAAGTGGCTGATCGGCGTTGTGCCGGTCAGCGCCTTGTACTTCTTGATGAAGTGAAACTTCGACAGGTTTACCACCTGGGCCAGGGTGTCGATATCGAGCTGTTCATGTAGCCGTGCCTGCATCAGGCTGTGGATGGTTTCCAGGTCCATGCTGTCGCCGGCGGGTCGGGTGGCCATGGGCTTGAGGAGCGCAATATGTGTCAGAAGCTGGCGCAACTGGTTGGCGCAATGAATAAAGGCGGTCAGGTTGTGGCTGGCCTGGCGGGCATCGAGCAGCGCCTCGAAGTCGGCTACCAGGCGGGAGTGAATCCCCAGTGGCAGCAGGGCGGAGCCGTCGTCCACTTCCAGCTGGCCGATGAAACGGGTTGCCAGCTCCCCCTCGAAATGCACCCACAAAATGCTCCATGGGTCCTGGTCACGGGTTTCATAACTGTGGCTGAGACCTCGGGGCAGGATAATCAGATCGCCCGGTTTTACCGTGCGTCCGCGGCCATTCAGGGTCAGCTTTCCACGTCCTTCGAGGCAGTAGATCAGCAGGTTGTCGTCATGATTGGCGCGCTGCATTCGATGGCCGCGGGCGTGCTGATAATAACCAATTCCCAGGGGATAGAGTTGAGCGCTAAGCGGATGGCTTGCCAGCGCCGCCACGACGCGCCTGGGGACGACAAAGCGGATGCTGTCGCTCGTCAGTGGCCAACTCGACGGAGTACTCATAAGCTTGATCCTGAACTGGGGAAACTACCTATTTGATCGCAATATAGTCCATTAAGTGCGCAAGATTATCAATCTGGCTGCCGGGCCCTGCATGGTACAAATACCCTATTGCGCCGTACCGGCTCCGGCCGTCACGCTCAGCAGCCCTAGCGACACCCAATAACAGTAACCATAAGCAGGTGATAGCAATGACTCAGCACGTTCCTCTTCTGATTGGCGGTGAAATGCTCCGCAGTAAAACCCAGCAGTGGATTCCGCTGACCGACCCCGCCACCCAGGAAGTGATCGCCCAGGTTCCCTGTGCCACGGCGGAGGAGGTTGATCTTGCGGTGGCCACGGCCAGGAAGGCGTTTGAAAGCTGGAAGGAAACCCCGGTCTCGGAACGTGCCCGCCTGATGCTGCGCTACCAGGACCTGCTCAAGCAGCACCATGACGAGATCGCCACCATCCTGGCCAGGGAAACCGGCAAGACCTTCGAGGATGCCAAGGGTGACGTCTGGCGCGGTATCGAAGTGGTGGAACATGCCTGCAACATCGCATCGCTTTCCATGGGGGAAACCGTTGAGAATGTCGCGCGCAAGATCGATTGCTACAGCTACACCCAGCCACTGGGTGTCTGCGCCGGTATAACGCCGTTCAACTTCCCGGCCATGATTCCGCTGTGGATGTTTCCCATGGCCATTGCCTGCGGCAACACCTTTGTCCTCAAGCCCTCGGAGCAGGATCCCCTGACGCCGATGCGCCTGGCCGAACTGTTCAAGCAGGCCGGCGCGCCCGATGGCCTGCTGCAGGTGATTCACGGTGGCAAGGAGCAGGTCGACCAGCTGCTGCACCATCCCGATGTACCGGCGATTTCGTTTGTGGGTTCCGTGGCCGTGGGTGAGCACATCTACCGTACCGGTACCGCCAACATGAAGCGGGTGCAGGCCTTTGCCGGTGCCAAGAACCATATGGTCATCATGCCGGATGCGCAGAAGCAGCATGTCATCAACAACCTGGTAGGCGCTTCCGTGGGCGCTGGCGGCCAACGCTGCATGGCCATTTCGGTGGCGGTGTTTGTCGGTGAAGCCCGTAACTGGATACCGGAGCTGCGCGAAGCCCTGGCCCAGGTGCGCCCGGGCCTTTGGAATGACCCCAAGGCCGGTTACGGTCCGCTGATCAACCCCCAGGCCCGCGAGCGCGTGCTGCGTTATATCCAGGAAGGCAAGGATGCGGGTGCCGACTGCGTGCTTGATGGCAGCGATTGCGTGGTGGAAGCTGCGCCCGATGGCAACTGGGTCGGCCCGACCCTCTTCACCAAGGTGACGCCGGATATGTCGATCTACACCGATGAAATCTTCGGCCCGGTACTGATCGCCATGGAAGTGGATACGCTGGATGAGGCCATCAGCCTGATCAATGCCAACCCCTACGGTAACGGCACCTCGCTGTTTACCGCATCCGGCGCCGCTGCACGCAAGTACCAGCACGAAATCCAGGTCGGCCAGGTCGGCATCAACGTGCCGGTACCGGTGCCCTTGCCGTTTTTCTCCTTCACCGGCTGGAGAAAGTCCTTCTACGGTGACCAGCATGCCTATGGCAAGCAGGCGGTGCGTTTCTACACTGAGACCAAGACCGTGACCGCGCGCTGGTTCGAGGATGATATTGCCGGCGGTCCCAACATGACCATTCAGCTTAAGTAACAGCTGCAGTAACAGATGCTGCCGCGGGGAGCCTGCAGGCTCCTGGCGGCACGCCCGCGGAGGCACATGCATGGATTTTGAATTGAACGAAGAGCAACAGGCGTTTGCCGATATGGCCCGCGCCTTTGCTGAAAAAGAACTCGCGCCCCACGCGGGCGAATGGGACCGGCAGGCGCTGTTTCCGGTGGATGTGCTGAAGAAGGCCGGTGAGCTGGGCTTCTGCGGACTCTATACCGCCGAGGAGCACGGCGGCATGGGACTGAGCCGGCTGGACTCACACATCATTTTCGAGCAGCTGGCCATGGGCTGCACCTCCACCACCGCCTATCTCACCATTCACAACATGGTGACCTGGATGGTGGCGACCTTTGGTAGCGACGGGGTGCGCGACCGGTACGCGGCCGAGCTGATCAGTGGTGAAAAACTGGGCTCCTACTGCCTGACCGAGCCCAATGCCGGCTCCGATGCCGCCTCGCTGAAAACCACGGCGCGGCGCGAAGGCGATCATTATGTGGTGAATGGCAGCAAGTGCTTCATCTCCGGCGCCGGCAGCACCGAGGTGCTGGTGGTCATGGCGCGCACCGGCGGGGCGGGTGCGGCGGGGATTTCCGCCCTGGTGATCGATGCCGACAGCGCGGGCATCAGCTATGGACGCAAGGAAGACAAGCTCGGCTGGAACAGCCAGCCGACCCGCATGATTACCTTCGATGACGTCAAGGTGCCGGCGGCCAACCTGCTGGCTACTGAAGGCGAGGGCTTCAAGCTGGCCATGAAGGGTCTGGATGGCGGGCGCATCAATATCGCCACCTGCTCCCTGGGTACCGCACAGCAGGCGCTGAACGAGGCGCGAGCTTACATGCTGGAACGGCGCCAGTTCGGCAAGCGACTGGCGGATTTCCAGGCGTTGCAGTTCAAGCTGGCCGACATGGTCACGGAACTGGTGGCGGCACGCCAGCTGGTACGCCTGGCGGCCAGCAAGCTGGACCAGGGTCATGCCGACGCCTCGACCTACTGCGCCATGGCCAAACGATTTGCCACCGATGCCGGCTACCGGGTTTGCGACGAGGCGCTGCAGCTGCACGGTGGCAATGGCTATATCAAGGAGTATCCGCTGGAACGCTACCTGCGCGACAGCCGGGTACACCGTATTCTGGAAGGGACAAACGAAGTCATGCGGCTGATTATTTCGCGCCGGCTGCTGGTCGAAGGCGCCGCCGAGCTGCTGTGATGTATCCGTCGTGCGCAGGGCGCACCAAACAGGGAGCACAGGATGAACGACAGTCTGATTTGTGAACGCCGCGGCCATGTTGCCCTGGTTACCATGAACAACCCGCCGGCCAATACCTGGACCGCCGACAGCCTGAAGGGGCTCAAGGCGCTGGTGGACGAACTCAACCAGGACCGCGATATCTATGCGCTGGTGCTGACTGGGCAGGGCGAGAAGTTTTTCTCCGCCGGCGCCGATCTGAAGCTGTTCGCCGACGGGGACCGTGCGGTGGCCCGGGACATGGCGCGCTGTTTTGGCGACGCCTTCGAGTCCCTGAGCCGGTTCCGTGGCGTGTCCATCGCCGCGATCAACGGCTTTGCCATGGGCGGCGGGCTCGAAGTCGCGCTGGCCTGTGATATCCGTATCGCCGAGGAGCAGGCGCAAATGGCACTGCCAGAAGCCAAGGTGGGCCTGTTGCCCTGCGCTGGCGGCACCCAGAACCTGGCTTTGCTGGTGGGCGAGGGCTGGGCCAAACGCATGATTCTGTGTGGCGAGCGCATCGATGCAACGCGGGCCGAAAAAATCGGCCTGGTGGAGGAGGTGGTTGCCAAAGGCCAGGGGCTGGAACGGGCGCTGGCGCTGGCCGAGCAGGTGGCGCAGCAAAGCCCGGTGGCGGTGAGTGCCTGCAAGACACTGATTCAGTCGGGCCGCAGCCGGCCGCTGGACCAGGGCTATATCCTGGAGCGCGAGCTGTTTGTGGACCTGTTTGACAGCGAAGACCAGCGCGAGGGCGTGAATGCCTTTCTCGACAAGCGCAAACCGCAATGGAAAAACCGCTGAGGAGCTTATTGATGAGCGCCGTACTTTTTACCGAACACCCGACCGCCGATGGCCACCTGATCGGCGAGATTCGCCTCAATGCCGAGCGCAGCCTCAATGCGCTGACGCTGGAGATGATCGACCTGATTCAGCCGCAGCTGGAACGCTGGCAGGCCGATGCGCGCGTTGTGGCGATCCTGCTGGACAGCAGCGGCGACAAGGCGTTCTGTGCCGGTGGCGATATCGTCAACCTGTACCGGGCCATGACCGGTGAGGGCGATGCGGATTTCCCCGAACAGTTTTTCACCCGGGAATACCGCCTCGACTACGCCATTCACACCAGTGCCAAACCCATCATCTGCTGGGGCAGTGGCATCGTCATGGGCGGCGGCATGGGGCTGATGAACGGCTGCAGTCACCGCGTGGTCACCCAGACATCGCACCTGGCGATGCCGGAGGTCAGCATCGGCTTGTATCCGGATGTGGGCGGCAGCTGGTTCCTGAACCGCATGCCCGGCGGTACCGGCCTGTTCCTCGGGCTTACCGGCAACCCGATCAATGCCCGCGATGCCATCTTCCTCGGCCTGGCGGATAGAGCCATCGATGCCGGCCAGCGTGAAGGCCTGCTGAGCCGGCTGCAAAGCGAGCGCTGGGATACGGATGCCGGCGGCACCGTCAGCCAGGTGCTGCGCGAGCTCGAAAGCGAGTCCCGTGCCTGCTTCGACAGCCAGCCGGCCCCCATTCGCGAACATTTCGATTTGATCCGCACACTCACCGACCACGACAGTGTCGAGGCCATAGTCGCAGCTTTGCTGGCGCTGGAGACGGACGACAAGTGGGTGTGCCGGGCACAGAAGGCGGTACGCAACGGCAGCCCGCTGTCGCTGAAAATGATTGCCGAGCAATTGCAGCGTTGCCGTCATCTGTCGCTGCGTGAAGTGTTCCAGCAGGAGCTGATGCTGTCGATCCAGTGCTGTCGCCACGCCGAATTCGCCGAAGGTGTGCGGGCGCTGCTGATCGACAAGGACGGTACGCCACAATGGCTCTACGACTCGCTCGAAAGGGTCGATCCGGCCTTTATGGACGGCCTTTTCGCCAACCCCTTTGGGCAGCAGCATCCGCTGGCGGATCTTTGAACCCGGTGGGGGCAATCGTCGCATTACTGGCCTGAGTAAAGACGCCAACAAGACAGCTAACAAAAAGGATAAAGACCATGGCTACAATCGCATTTATCGGGCTCGGCAACATGGGCGGCCCCATGGCCCACAACCTGGCAGCGGCCGGTCACCGGGTGCAGGCGTTCGACCTGTCGGCGCAGGCGCTGGCCCATGCAGTGGCCGAGGGTTGCCTGCAGGCGGCGAGCGCGGCGGATGCCGTCAAGGATGCCGAGTTTGTCATCTCCATGCTGCCGGCCGGGCGCCATGTTGAAGGGCTCTACGTCAGCGGGCCCGAACCGCTGCTTGATCTGATCGCACCCAGCAGCCTGATTATCGACTGTTCCACCATCGAGGCCGATGTTGCCAAACGGGTGTGCGCTGTCGCCGCCGAGCGTGGCCGCGACTTTATCGATGCACCGGTGTCCGGCGGTGTGGGCGGGGCCCAGGCGGGTACCCTGAGCTTTATGGTGGGGGCGTCTGCCGCCCAGTTCGGGCGCGCCAGGCCGATTCTCAATGTTATGGGCAAGAACATCTTCCATGCCGGCGACCATGGCGCCGGACAGATCGCCAAGGCCTGCAACAACATGATGCTGGCGATCCTGATGACGGGCACCTGCGAGGCGCTCAATATGGGGGTCAGGAATGGCCTGGACCCTGCGGTACTGTCCGAGATCATGAAGCAAAGCTCAGGCGGCAACTGGGCGCTGAATGTCTACAACCCCTGGCCCGGCGTGATGGATACGGCGCCGGCCTCCAAAGGCTACCAGGGTGGCTTCCAGACCAATCTGATGTTCAAGGACCTGGGCCTGGCCATGGACCTGAGCCAGCAAAGTGAAGCCCCCGTCCCCATGGGCTCCGCCGCCCGTGCCCTGTTCAGCCTGCACAAGGCCCAGGGTAACGGAGCACTGGATTTCTCCAGTGTGCTGAAGCTTTATCGCGAGAGCGAATAGGGCCTTCCCATCTGTTTTTCGGGTGCCGCTGAGCCGGCGGTGCCCGTTCCCGCTGACAAAAACAACAATACGAGGGTAGCGCAATGGACTACACCGACGCTTATCGTCAGTCTCTGGAAAACCCCGAGGCCTACTGGGCGCAGCAGGCCGAACAGGTCGCCTGGTTCAAAAAGCCCGCAACCATGCTGGAGACAACACCCCAGGGCAGCCATAGCTGGTTTGCCGACGGCGAGCTCAACAGCTGTTACCTGGCGCTGGACTGGCAAATCGAGCAGGGCCGTGGTGACCAGGTGGCACTCTATTACGACTCGCCGGTGAGTAGTGTACGCGAGGCGATAACCTACCGGGAGCTGCTGGAGCGCGTGGCCCGCTTTGCCGGCGCGCTGAAGACGCTGGGTGTCGACAAGGGCGACCGGGTGGTGATCTATATGCCCATGGTGCCCGAGGCCGCAGTGGCGATGCTGGCCTGTGCACGGCTGGGTGCGGTGCATTCGGTGGTGTTCGGCGGCTTTGCCGCCAATGAACTGGCGGTGCGGATCGACGATGCCCAGCCGAAACTGATACTGACCGCGTCCTGCGGTATCGAGATGGACAAGACCCTCGCCTACAAGCCGCTGGTCGACAAGGCCATTGCGCTGGCGACACACAAGCCGGCCCATACCCTGGTGCTGCAGCGCCCGATGCTGCAGGCCGACATGGATGCGCCCCGTGACCTGGATTGGCACGCGGTGCAGCGTGGCGTTGAACCCGCCGACTGCGTGCCGGTGAAGGGTCGTGATCCGCTGTATATTCTCTATACCTCCGGCACCACCGGGCAACCCAAGGGCATTGTGCGTGACAACGGCGGCCATGCGGTGGCGCTGCTGTACGCGCTGCGCAATGTATACGGCATGAATCCGGGCGACGTCTGGTGGGGAGCATCGGATATCGGCTGGGTGGTGGGCCACTCCTTTATCGTCTATGGCCCGCTGATGGGGGGCTGCAGCGCGGTGTTCTACGAGGGAAAACCGGTGCGTACCCCCGATGCCGGCGCCTACTGGCGGGTGATTGAGGAATACGGCGTCAATGCCATGTTCTGTGCGCCGACGGCCTTTCGGGCCGTGCGCAAGGAAGACCCGGAGGGGCGCCTGAGCAAAGCGTACGACCTGTCGAGCCTCAAGCGGCTGTTTGTGGCCGGCGAAAAGCTGGACTCTTCCACCCACGACTGGCTGGCGGGGCTGCTGGGTGTTCCGGTGATGGATCACTGGTGGCAGACCGAGACCGGCTGGCCCATGACTTCTGCGATGACGGGCTGGAGCAGTCCGTCCGCGCCGCGCCTGGGGTCCACCAACAAGGCGATACCGGGCTATGACATCCGGGTGCTGGACAGCGATGGCGGGGAGGTCCCTGCAGGCGAGTCGGGCAATATCTGTGTACGCCTGCCGATGCCGCCGGGCGTGACCTGGAGCATCTGGAACCAGCCTGAACGTTTCACACAGGCCTACCTGAGCCTCTTTCCCGGTTATTACCACACCGGCGACGGGGGCTACGTGGATGCGGATGGCTATGTCTTTATTACCGGGCGCACCGACGACGTAATCAACGTGTCGGGGCATCGGCTGTCCACCGGGGAAATGGAAGAGGTCGTATCAGGCCATCCGGCGGTGGCGGAGTGCGCCGTTATTGGCGTGCAGGATGCTCTCAAGGGGCAGCTGCCGGTGGGCCTGGTGGTGCTCAAGTCTGGCGAGGATATCGATGCGGCCAGACTAGAGGCGGAGCTGGTGCAGCGGGTGCGTGATCAGGTGGGCGCGCTGGCCTGCTTTCGCCGCGTGTTGGTGGTGCAGCGACTGCCCAAGACCCGTTCGGGCAAGATTCTGCGGGCCGTTCTGCGCAAGATCGCCGTGGGCGAGAATTACCAGACACCCTCGACCATCGATGACGCCAGCATCCTGCCGGAGATCAGTAGCGCCATGCAGCAGGCGGGACTCGTATAGCACCCGGGTTATAGCACCTGGGTCGAGGCTGCGGGGCGAGCGACAACGGCGGACAGGAGTCCGCCGTTTTTTTCATCTGTCTGGCATCAGGCTGAGCGCCGGTGTAATCACGCATAAGGGTAAATACTTATGTTTTTCTCGCCTTCGAGGCCCCGTCGAGGTAGTCTTTACGTTAACGTCAACTTGCCGTGGCCGGTCAGTGAAGTGACCCGTGGCAAGCAACAATAACCTGATACAGGAGCCTCTCCATGCAGATTGATGGCAAAGTATTCGTAATTACCGGCGGTGCCCGCGGTCTTGGGTTTGGCATGGCGCAGCATCTGGCGTCCCTGGGGGCCCAGCTGGCACTGATTGACCTGAACCAGGACAGTCTGGATGCGGCGGTACAGCAGCTGGAGCAGGCGGGCGCCCGGGCGCGGGGCTATGTGTGTGATATATCCGTGGAAGACCAGGTCGAGAGCGTTTTTGTCGCCATCAGGCGGGACTTCGGTGCCCTGCATGGCCTGGTGAACAATGCCGGCCTGATGCGCGATGGCCTGCTGATCAAGCTGAAAGACGGCAAGCTGGTGGGGAAAATGAGTTTCGACCAGTGGTCTGCGGTGGTCAATGTCAACCTGTCCGGCACCTTCCTGTGTGGCCGGGAGGCTGCGGCCATCATGGCGGAGCAGGGCGAGGGCGGCGTGATCGTGAATATTTCCTCGGTGTCCCGTGCCGGCAATATGGGCCAGACCAACTATTCCGCCACCAAGGCGGGTGTCGCGACCATGGTCACCAGCTGGGCCGGTGAGCTGGCGCGCTACAACATTCGTGTCGGTGGTATCGCTCCCGGGGTGATCGCCACCGAAATGACGGCGCAGATGAAGCCCGAAGCCATCGAGCGCATGCTGCAGGCGGTACCGCTCAAGCGTCTGGGTGAAGTGGCCGAAATGGCTCATACGCTGCAGTACATTATCGAGAACGACTTCTTTACCGGGCGTATCGTCGAAATGGATGGCGGTTTGCGGGTGTAGCGGTAGCGGGCATGCGCCTCAGGTGCTCACAGGAGGTGGTCCAGAACATTGCCGCTCCTCGGCTTTGGCATTCTGCGTCGCCCTACCTCCTGCATCCATGCAGTCGTCTGCATCCATGCAGTCGTCTGCATCCATGTGCCGCGGCATACAGCCGTCCAGGAAGGAGGATACCCTATATGGTGGGAGGCCAGGCTATGCAGGGAGCGATCGCGTGGCGTTCGTCCTGAACATTACCGCTCCTCGGCTTTGGCATCCTGCGTCGCTCTACCTCCTGCATCCATGCAGTCGTGTACATCCATGCAGCCGCGGCATACAACCGCCAGGGATGGTGGGAGGCTATGCAGGGAGCAATTGCGTGGCGTTCATCCTGAACATTTCCGCTCCTCGGCTTTGGCATCCTGCGTCGCTCTACCTCCTGCATCCATGCAGTCGTGTACATCCATGTACCCGCGGCATACAACCGCCAGGGATGGTGGGAGGCCAGGCTATGCAGGGAGCATTCGCCTGCCGTTCGTCCTGAACATAAAAAAGGCCGGGCCCGGGTAACCGGGACCGACCAAAAAACGAACAACAAGTAAATCAAAAGGGTGTTGCGGTTAACGCCCTGAATCAGTGGCTAAAGCGAGCGAACAGCTGCTTGAAAGTCTGCTCCCACACAGGTACAACCTGGCGGCGGCTAAAGGACAGCGACTTGAAAAATGCGTAAAAAACCTTGGAGCGCTCGGTGTGGGCGCGGTTCATGATTTCTTGCAAATCGAAGTTGTTGATATCGAATTGCGTTTCGATTGTTTCAGTCTGCTGTGTGCTGTTCATCGCGTTTGCCTCGTGTCACGGTTGCAAGTAATTGCCGGTCCCCAAACCATTGGCTCCGTAGAGCGCTGCAATCATTTGATGGCGCCATAGTACGCACACCTCAATGTCGACTCAAACGACGCTTTTTCAGCTTAATGATTATAAATATTCATCTATATTTCCTGCCTCGACGGTACTGGTCTGTATCCTTGTTGCGGTTTATGGCCTTTAACCATGGGTTTTGTGGCGACCTGGACGGTTTTGTACCGCTTCTGCGGCAACTGCGAATCATGTTACATCCATTCACTTTTTTTGCGGTGACCCGCGGTGCCGAATGCCTGGCCCGGGGCTGTGGTTTGGGACTAATGGGGTGGGGGGATGAGCCCTGTTCGACCGTGCTATGCTGCGCGGCCAGGCGTCGGTGGACATGCCGTTGCACACCGGCACTGAACTTAACGCGGAGCCGGATGCCTCTAACAGCATGAATGACTTGCAGTCCTGTAGCCCCCGCGCTGGCCGCTTGGTGTGGCCTGCAGGGCTGTACTGCAAACCTACTGAACGGACCACCGGTGGTAAGAGCATGAATGACTCGAAATCCCGTATCGGTCGCCTGATGTGGCCTGCAGGGCTGTACTGTAAACCAACCGAACGGCTTGCCGGTGGTAGGAACATGAATGACGCGAAACTCCGTATCGGTCGGCTGATGTGGTATTCAGGGCCTGGCTGTACTGCAAACCAACTGAGCGGCTTGCCGGTGGTAGGAACATGAACGATTCGAAGCCCTGCACCTCCCGGACCCGTCGCCTGATGTGGTATTCAGGGCCTGGCTGTACTGCAAACCAACTGAACGGCTTGCCGGTGGTAGGAACATGAATGACTCGAAACCCGGCGCTGGCCGCCTGATGTGGCATGCCGGGCTTGGCTGTAATGTAGAAAAACTGAACGGCTTGCCGGTGGTAGGAATATGAATGACGCGAAACCCCGTATCGGTCGGCTGATGTGGCTCGCCGCCTGGCTGTCACTCCTCGCTGTGCTGGTGCTGGGCTTTGATGCCTGGCTCGAGGGGCAGCACAACCCCAATGCCGAGTTGATGGTTGTGGACGCGGATGGCCCGGTGGAAGTGGTGCTGCAGCGCAGTCGCAGCGGGCACTATATTGCGCCCGGTCGCATCAATGGCGAGCCGGTACAGTTTCTGGTGGATACCGGTGCCACGCGCATCAGCGTACCGCTGTCCCTGGCGCAGCGTCTGGGGCTAAAGCAGGGTTACGCCAGCCAGGCCACCACGGCCAATGGGCTGGTGACCGTGTATGACACCCAGCTGGATGAAGTCCGTCTGGGGTCCATCGTGCTGCGTAATGTGGCGGGCAATATCAATCCCGGCATGCCGGGCGAGGTGGTCTTGCTGGGCATGAGCTTCATGAAGGACCTTGAGATGGTGCAGCGAGGTGACACCCTGACGCTGCGCCTGCATTGACGCACTCTGTCGCCCGGTTGCGGCGATGGCTTTACATCAGCCAGGGCGCCAGGCCATAGGCCAGCACTCCGGCTGCGGAGATGCACCCTGCCAAAGAACTCAGCTGCGTGCAGATACCAGCGCCAGCGGCGGCTGGCTCAGCAGTTCCTTGATGTAATGCTCGACGGCGGCGCATTCGGCTTCCTGCAGGTAGAGGCCCTGCTTGGTGCGCCGCCACAGTACGTCCTCGGCTTCCCGTGCCCATTCAAACTCGACCAGGTAGTGCACTTCCCGGGCGTACAGGCTGGCGCCAAAGTGCGTGCCCAGGTCCGTCACCGCCGTACAGCCCTCGAGGATGCGATGGCTGAGGGTGCCGTAGGTGCGTACAAAACGGCGTGCCAGGGCGACGGGCAGCCAGGGGTACTGGCGCGCGAGTTGGCTGAGCAGTTTGTGCGGGCTTTCGAAGTCGCCGCCTGGCAGGGCGGCGGTGCGCGTCCAGGCGCCACGGGCCTGGGGAAAGTGTTCGCAAATGCTGTTGGTGGCGGCTTCCGCCAGCTTGCGGTAGGTGGTGATCTTGCCACCAAACACGGATAGCAGAGGTGCCTTGCCGGCCCTGTAGTCGGTTTCAAAGCTATAGTCGCGCGAGGCCTTCTGGGCGGAGCCGGTTTCCTCGTCCATCAGCGGGCGTACGCCTGAGTAGCTCCAGACCACATCACTGACTGCGATTTTTTGCTTGAAGTGACTGTTCACCACCGAGATCAGGTAGTCCGTTTCTTCCGCTGAAATGGCGACATCCCGCGGGTTGCCCCGGTAGTCGACATCGGTGGTACCCACCAGCGAGAAGTTGTCTTCGTAGGGAATCACGAAAACGATGCGGTTGTCTTCGTTCTGCAGAATGTAGGCCTGGTGTTCATCGTGGATGCGTGGCACCACGATATGGCTGCCTTTCACCATGCGGATCTGCTTGGGGGCCGGGATGGTCATGGCTTCGTTGAACAGCTGGCTGACCCAGGGGCCGGCGGCGTTGACCAGGGCGCGGCAGCGATGGGTTTCTTCGCGCCCGCTGTGCTCGCACCTGAGTGTGACCGCCCAGAGACCACCGTCGCGTTCGGCCCTGATACAGCGCGAACGGGTGCGTATATCGGCCCCCTTCTCCCGCGCCGCCATGGCCACCAGTACCACGAGGCGAGCATCGTCGACCCAGCCGTCGGAGTATTCGAAACCCCGGGTAATATCGTTGATCAGCGGGCCTTCGGGGGCAAACCTGATGCCGTTGGATGCCGGCAGCAGTTCGCGTTTGGCCAGGTTGTCATACAGGAACAGGCCGGCCCGAATCATCCAGGCGGGGCGCAGGTGGGGGCGGTGGGGCAGGCGAAAGCGCAGTGGCCACATGATGTGGGGCGAGTTGCGCAGCAGGCATTCGCGCTCGGCCAGGGCTTCGCGTACCAGGCGGAATTCGTAGTGTTCCAGGTAGCGCAGGCCGCCGTGGATCAGCTTGCTGCTGCTCGATGACGTGGCCGATGCCAGGTCATTCATTTCGCACAGCATGACTTTCAGGCCGCGACCGGCCGCATCCATGGCGATACCGGCGCCGTTGACGCCGCCGCCGATGACGATGAGATCTTGGACTGTCTGTTCAGAGGTCATGCCGTGTCTGTCTCCGGGTGGGGGCCGCTCTCGAGCGGGCGCCCTCTGTGGTTGGGCCGACACCCCGCAGGGATATCAGGTGATGGTGGTTACTATACTATTCGATAACGAAAACAAACAATCACAAACGAACATATTTTGATGAAATATATTCGAGTTGGGCTTTCGGTCGTTCTGTTCGAATGCACACGCGCGGCGTATGGCGGCACGGCTCTGGTTGCACGCAGGTGTGGCAGGAAGGGCAGGAAGGGACCGCGCATGCAAGGGCTGCGACCTGCACGATCCAGCGTGGTCAGGCCCCCTGGATTCGCGGCTTGCGAGGGTCGGTCGTTCTGGATACAGGTATTCGCAGGCTATGCAGGTGCGCAGCCCGTCGTCGGGGCGGCCGGGGGCTCAGACGATGTGCAGTTCGACCTGGTGGTCGATCAGCTGCTGGCGAATTTCCATCGGCGGGGGCTGGTCGGTAAAGAAATGGTGCGCCTGGGCAATATTGCCCAGGCGCACCATGGCGTTGCGACCGAACTTGGAGTGGTCGGCTGCGAGCAGCACCTGGCGGGAGTTGGCGATAATGGTCTGGGCAACCCGCACTTCGCGGTAGTCGAAGTCCAGCAGGGTGCCGTCACTGTGGATACCGCTGATGCCGATGATGCCAAAGTCCATCTGAAACTGGTTGATGAAATCCCGCGTGGCTTCGCCGACGATGCCGCCGTCACGGTTGCGCACTTCGCCGCCTGCGACGATGACACTGAAGTCTTCCTTGGCGCAGAGAATGGCGGCCACATGCAGGTTGTTGGTCACGATGCGAAGGTTGTTGTGATTGAGCAGGGCGCGGGCGATAGTCTCGGTGGTGGTGCCGATGTTGATAAACAGCGAGGCGCCATCGGGGATGATCCTGACCAGCTGCTGGGCGATCTTTTCCTTGGCCTCCAGGTCCATGATCTTGCGCGCCTGGTAGGCGGTGTTTTCGGTACTGGATTCAACGCCGGCACCGCCGTGGTGGCGCCGCAGCTTGTTGTCCTGCGCCAGCTGGTTCAGGTCGCGCCTGATGGTCTGGGGCGTCACCTGGAAGTGCGTGACCAGCTCGTCGATGGTGACAAAACCGGAGGCCTGGACCATTTCGAGAATCAGGTCCTGTCTGCGACGCTGTGTCATGGTTCGTGTTCTTCCTTCTGGTGCAGTGCAGGCGCGCCTGAGTAGGGTCATGCGCGAGGCTGTCCTGTATCGAGTCTGCAGGGGTGACGATAATTGTGGCGATTATCTCATAGTTTTAAGGGCTTACGAGCGCAAAAACGGCGTGGTCTGTGGTGCTGGAGTCGGCGCCGGCTGATGGAAACAGAAAATACTGCTTGGTTTTTTACGGCGTAATGGTAAGAATACGAACAAAAAAGAACATTCGTGAACAGCAGGGCGAATCAATGACTAAGTATTTACTGGCAATCGATCAGGGCACGACCAGCTCCAGGGCCATTGTTTTTTCAGGCGAGGGCCAGATTGAGGCCACCTGCCAGCAGGAGTTCGCACAGCACTTTCCCGAGGATGGCTGGGTGGAGCATGCGCCTGCCGATATCTGGGACTCGGTGCTGCAGACCTGCCGTGATGTCCTGGCCAAGCGTGGTATAGCCGCGGAACAGGTCGCCGCCATCGGCATTACCAATCAGCGTGAAACCACCCTGGTGTGGGATCGCAACACCGGTGAGCCGCTCTACAATGCCATCGTCTGGCAGGACCGGCGCACGGCGCAATACTGTGAATCTCTCAAGGAGCAGGGGCTGGAGGCGACGATTAACGCCAAGACCGGCCTGCTGATAGACCCCTATTTTTCCGCCACCAAGATTCGCTGGATTCTGCAACAGGTGCCAGGTGCCCTAGAGCGGGCCGAGCGCGGAGAGCTGGTATTCGGTACCGTGGATACCTACCTGCTGTGGCATTTGACCGGCGGGCGCGAGCATCGCACCGATGCCACCAATGCATCGCGTACGCTGCTGTTCAATATCCATACCCAGCAGTGGGACCAGGAGCTGCTGGACCTGTTTGGTATCCCGGCCAGTATGCTGCCAGAGGTGATGGACTCGTCCGATGATTTCGGTCGTGTGGATGCCGAACTGCTGGGGGCCGAGATACCGGTCTACGGCGTCGCCGGTGACCAGCAGGCGGCGCTGTTCGGGCAGACCTGTTTTCGTGAGGGCATGGCCAAGAGTACCTATGGCACCGGCTGTTTCTTGATGCTCAATACCGGGCTCAAGGCACTCAAGTCTGAACATCGCCTGCTCACCACAGTGGCCTATCGCCTGAATGGCGTGCCCACCTATGCGCTGGAGGGCAGCATCTTTGTGGCCGGCGCCACCATTCAGTGGTTACGCGATGGCCTGCAGCTGATTCGCGGCGCCAGCGAGGCGGAGCCCCTGGCCGAGCAGACATCCCTGGATCACGGGGTTTACCTGGTGCCTGCCTTTACCGGGCTTGGAGCACCCCATTGGGACCCCAATGCCCGCGGCGCCATCTTTGGTCTCACGCGCGATACCGGTATCAAGGAAATCGTAACGGCGGGTCTGCAGTCGGTCTGCTACCAGACCAAGGATCTGCAAAAAGCCATGGAAAGCGATGGCGTGCGCCCGGTGGCGCTGCGGGTGGATGGCGGCATGGTGGCGAATAACTGGGTGCTGAACTACCTGGCCGATATTCTGGGCGCCACGGTGGATCGACCCAGGATCATCGAAACCACGGCACTGGGCGTGGCTTACCTGGCGGGCCTGAAGGCCGGTGTGTTTGATTCGCTGGAGTCGCTGGAAAAACTGTGGCAATGCGAGCGGCGTTTTGAACCCAGCATGGACAAGGCGCGGCGTGACGGCCTCTATGAGGGCTGGAAGAAAGCGGTGTCCAGGGTGCAGACGAACTAGTACAGGTATCCGTACTAAACAGGCCGTTTCCCCGTTCGGGAAACGGCGGCTTTTTGTTGCGCGCGCTGTTACGACTGGCGCAGTCCCAGATCGCGCAAGCGCTTGTACAGGGTGTTGCGGCTGATGCCCAGCGCCTTGGCGGTGCGGGATATATTGCCTTGGTGCAGGCTGTAGGCCGCCAGGGTGGCTTCTGCCGACGCGGCTTCCTGTAACGGCGCAGGCGGCTGGGACGCTGCATCGGCAACGGAGGGCTGCGCGGCGGGCTCGCCCTGCTCGGGAGCATGGGGCGGACACTGAGCAATGGATCCCGGGGCTGAACTTGCGGGCGGGGCGTTGCGCTGCTGTTCGATATCCTGAAAGAAGTCGTCGGGCAGGTGCCAGGCCTCGATCGGGTCGTCGTCCGCCATGGCCAGCGCAATCTGCAGCACGCTGATCAGCTGGCGAATATTGCCGGGCCAGGGATGCAGGTCGAACAGCTTTAGTATTTCCTCGGACAGGGGCGCGCTCTGGCCGGGATCGCGGTGCAGCCGGTGTACCTGCTGGAAGAGTGCGCGCCTGTCGGTGCGTTCGCGCAGCGGTGGCAGCTCGATATTCAGGCCGGTGACGCGGTAGTACAGGTCCTGGCGGAAGTGGCCATCCTGCACCTGGCTGCGAAGGCAGCGGTTGGTGGCTGAAACGAGCTTGATATCCACCGGGTAGGACTCGGTGGACCCCAGCGGTGTGACCTTGCGTTCCTGCAGCACGCGCAGCAGTCGGGCCTGGGCCTGGAGCGGCATTTCGCCGATTTCGTCCAGAAACAGCGTACCCCTGTGCGCCTTGCGGATCAGGCCGATGGCGCCCTTGTTGCTGGCCCCGGTAAAGGCGCCTTTTTCATAGCCAAACAGTTCGGACTCCACCAGTTCGCCGGGTATGGCGGCGCAGTTGACCGCCACCAGCGCAAAGCGGCTGCGCGAGCTGTGCTGGTGCAGCGCCTTGACGAACACCTCCTTGCCGACGCCGGTTTCACCGTGGATCAAAATGGGGATGTCCTTTTCGATAATGCGTTCGGCCTGGCGCACGCAGCGATCAACCCGGGCATCGCCATAACCGATCTGGTCCAGCCCGATGACGCCATCGCGGGGCCTTGTGGGGTCTGTGTTCGAGCCAGGGGTCGGGGCTGGCGCGGGGGCAGCGGGCTGGGGCTGGCGAAAATCAACCACTTGAATCACCTGCTGGCTCGGGCGTTTGATGACGCCGTACATGTGATGCTGGCCGGGCGTTTTGAGTTGCAGGGGGAGCAGCTCGGGCTGGTTTTTCAGGTCCCGCAATCGGCAGTCGAACAGTTGGCTGATACTGGCCAGCGCCAGGTCGTACCCCAGCAGCAACTCGGCCCGGCGGTTGGCCGAGATGACGGTGCCAGCTTCATTGAACACCAAAAGTCCCGACCACTGGCTGTCGATGTTGTCCAGGTTGGTGTTGAAGGTGAGCACAAAGTGTTCAGCGCTGAACATTTTGATAATCAGCCGGTTTTCCACCGACTGTGACATCAGTTTGACCATCCCCAGGGTATGGGCCTGGGGCAGGTAGGCATCGCTGGAAACATCCAGCACACCGAGCAGGTCGCGATTGACATCGAAAATGGGCGCCGCCGAACCGATCATGAAGCGGTTGGCCTTGAGGAAGTGTTCATCACGCTGTACCTGCACCGCCTGCCCGGACGCAATCGCGGTACCGATGGCATTGGTGCCGTGGGCTCTTTCCTGCCAGCTGGTGCCCTGCTGAAAAAAGGCCTTTTGACGCGGCCCCACGAAGCGCTGGTCGCCCCAGCCGTTGAGCACCTGGCCGCGGCAGTCGGTGAGCAGAATCATGCATTTGCTGTTGGAGAGAATGTTCTCGTAGAAGGGCAGCACTTCCTGCCCGGTGGTGTGCACCAGGGCATTGTGTTCCTCGCGCAGTACCTTGCACTCCGAACTTGCCAGTTGCTGCAGCCCTGGCTGGCTGCCGTGATCCAGCCCGTAGGCGCGGCAACGCTCCCAGGAGTCGAGAATCAGACGGTCATGTGAGGTGTCGCTGGTCGCAATGCTCATGGAATGCTCTTTATTGTTTTTATCCAGGGGAGCCGTTCACCAGGTGCGTTTTTCACCTGCGCAGCCCTGTGCAGGGGGCACCTGTTGTGAGGTTGAACAAGGCCTCGAGTGTTCAATCATCTGTTCAATTGACTGTGCAGTCAATAATAAATTGAACATTAATGTTCGGAATCGAACATTTTTATCGCGGGTCTATTTGTGGCTCTTCGTTTAAATTTTGTTTAAAAACAATAAATTATAGTTTTTGTCTGGGTTTTGTTGGCATTTTGGCACGTTGTTCGCTTTCCTTTGTTCGTATTCGAAAAAGCTGTGAGCCGCAGAGTTCACAGTGCACCGGCCGCCTGAACAGGCAGTCATGACAATAAGAACAAGGGACGACAATATGTCGCTAACACTGGAAAACATCACGCGGGTGGTGGATGGCGTGCCATTCATCAGCGATGCGAATATCAGCTTCGAACCCGGCTCGTTCAATGTCTTGCTGGGCCACACCCTGGCCGGCAAAACCTCCCTGATGCGACTGATGGCCGGTCTCGACAAGCCGACGACCGGGCGAGTGCTGATGGACGGCGCCGATGTCACCGGCATGCCGGTACAGCAGCGTAATGTCTCGATGGTCTACCAGCAGTTCATCAACTACCCGAACCTGACGGTACGGGAAAATATCGCCTCGCCATTGCGCCTGTCGAAAATGCCGGAAGCGCAGATCAAGAAGCGTGTTGACGAGACGGCGGCCATGCTGCGTATCGAGCCCTTTATGGATCGCCTGCCCCTGGAGCTCTCCGGTGGTCAGCAGCAGCGCACCGCCATGGCGCGGGCGCTGGTCAAGGATGCCAGCCTGATCTTGTTCGATGAGCCGCTGGTTAACCTGGATTACAAGCTGCGCGAAGAGTTGCGCATGGAACTGCGTGAACTGTTCAAGGAACGTCGCTCCATCGCCATCTATGCCACCACCGAGCCCAATGAAGCCCTGGCGCTTGGCGGCACCACCACCCTGTTGCATGAAGGCCGCATCATCCAGTCGGGCCCGGTGAATACCGTGTATCGACAGCCAGTGAACGTCGAGTCGGCGGCGCTGTTCAGCGAGCCGCCGATCAATCTGCTGGGTGGGCGCGTGTCCGAAACCGAGGTGACCTTCGACGAGTATGCCCACTTTCCGCTCAACCAGGACCTGCGCGACCTGGAACCGGGCGACTACCGCTTTGGCGTGCGCCCAAGCCATATCGGTCTGGTGCCGCGCAATGACGATGACCTGGAACTGTCGATGCAGGTCGAGCTGGCGGAAATCAGCGGTTCGGAAACCTTCATGCACGTAAAGAACCGCCACTTCAGCCTGGTGCTGCAGCTGTCCGGAGTGCACGAGTACCGCACCGACTCGCCGATCAAGGTGTATCTGCCGACCCACAAGCTGTTTGTGTTCGACAGGAGCGGCGCCATGTTGCAAGCACCGACGCGTCTGGTACAGGGGGCTGCAACCAATGTCTGAGAGCACTATTTACAAGGCAAGTGCTAGCCGGCGCGAGCTGCAGGTAGTGGTACCCGAGAGACGTCTGCTACAGGGCGTGCACACAATGTCTGAGACACATTTGAAGTCCTGTGCGAACAGCGTGATCCGTGAGGCAAGCGTTGTGACACCCGAGAGACGTCTGCTACAGGGGGGCGCTAATCATGGCTGAGATACACCTGAAATCACTGGCCCACAGCTACAGTGCCAAGCCCACGGGTCCTTCGGACTATGCGATTCGGGAAATGAACCACGTCTGGCACCAGGGCGGTGCCTATGCGCTGCTGGGCCCGTCCGGCTGCGGCAAGAGTACCTTGCTGAACATTATTTCCGGCCTGCTGGCGCCCTCCGAGGGCGAGGTGCTGTTCGATAACGTGCGCGTCAACGAGTTGTCACCCAAGGATCGCAATATCGCCCAGGTGTTCCAGTTCCCGGTGATCTACGACTCCATGACGGTGTTCGACAACCTTGCCTTTCCGCTGCGCAACGCCCGGGTGCCGGAACCCAAGGTGCGTGCCAAGGTCAACGAGGTCGCCGAGATTCTCGAGCTGCATCCGGTGCTGCACAACAAGGCCAAGAACCTGACCGCGGACGAAAAGCAAAAGGTATCCATGGGCCGCGGCCTGGTGCGGGACGATGTTTCCGCCATCCTGTTCGACGAACCCCTCACCGTGATCGATCCGCACCTCAAGTGGAAACTGCGCCGCAAGCTCAAACAGATCCACGAGCAGTTCAATATCACCATGGTCTATGTGACCCACGATCAGCTGGAGGCCTCGACCTTCGCCGACAAGATCGCGGTCATGTACGGCGGTCAGATCGTGCAGTTCGGCACGCCGCGGGAACTGTTCGAGGCGCCCAACCATACCTTCGTCGGCTTTTTTATCGGCAGTCCCGGCATGAACCTCATCGAGGTGAGCCGCTGTGAAGGCGGGGTCAGCTTCGACGGCTTCAAGGTGCCGCTCAGCGATGAGCTGAACGAGCACCTGGCACTGGTGCCCAGCGACAACCTCAAGATCGGCATCCGTCCCGAGTTCGTGCATATCTGGGATGGCCCGGCGGACGATGCCTATGAAGCGACCGTGGCCGGGACCGAGGATCTGGGCACTTACAAAATCGTCACCTTCAGGCTGGGCGGGCAGACGCTCAAGGCCCGCCTGGACGAGGATCGCGATGTGCCCAATGGTCGTGCCTACGTGAGCTTCCCGCAGCAGTGGCTGAAGCTCTATATCGATGAGTTCCTGTTCGAGGAGCAAGCCCGATGATCATCAAGACTGATAACAACAAAGCCTGGTGGCTGGTGCTGCCGGTGTTCCTGCTGGTGGCCTTTTCCGCCGTCATTCCGCTGATGACCGTGGTGAACTACTCGGTACAGGACATCTTTGATCAGAACAATGCCTACTTTGTGGGTGTCGACTGGTATCGCGAAGTGCTGCGTGACCCGCGGCTGCATGATTCGTTGCTGCGCCAGTTCCTCTATTCGTTCTCGGTGCTGGTGATCGAAATTCCGCTGGGCATCGCGGTGGCGCTGATGATGCCGACCAGGGGACGCATGGCCTCGCTCTGCCTGATATTGCTGGCCATTCCGCTGCTGATTCCCTGGAACGTGGTGGGCACCATCTGGCAGATCTTCGGTCGTGCGGACATCGGCCTGTTTGGCTGGGCGCTGAATGCGCTGGGTATTGACTACAACTACGCCTCTAACACCGGTGATGCCTGGGCCACGGTGCTGCTGATGGATGTCTGGCACTGGACCTCCCTGGTGGCGCTGCTGTGCTACTCGGGCCTGCGCGCCATTCCGGAAGCCTTTTACCAGGCGGCTGAGATCGACCGAGCCTCGAAGTGGGCGGTGTTTCGCTATATCCAGCTGCCGCGTCTGCAAAGCGTGCTGGTGATCGGCATCCTGCTGCGCTTTATGGACAGCTTCATGATCTACACCGAGCCCTTTGTGCTCACCGGCGGTGGCCCCGGCAACTCGACCACCTTCCTCAGCCAGACCCTGACCAAGATGGCCATCGGCCAGTTTGACCTGGGGCCGGCGGCGGCATTCTCGCTGATTTACTTCCTGATCGTGTTGTTGGTGTCCTGGCTGTTCTTCACGACCATCACCTATATGGACAAGGCGAAGTGAGGCCCGAATTATGAACATGACCAAGCGCAAAACCGTCGGCATCACGCTCTATATCCTGTTCCTGCTGGTGCCCATCTACTGGCTCGTCAATATGTCGTTCAAGACCAATGAAGAAATTCTGGGGTCCTTGAGCCTGTGGCCGAGCAACTTCACCCTCGAAAACTACCTGGTGATCTTCACCGATGCCACCTGGTATTCGGGCTATATCAACTCGATCATCTATGTCTCGATGAACGTGGTGATTACACTGCTGGTCGCCTTGCCTGCGGCCTATGCCTTCAGCCGCTACCGTTTTGTTGGCGACAAGCACCTGTTCTTCTGGCTGCTGACCAACCGCATGGCGCCGCCTGCCGTCTTCCTGTTGCCGTTCTTTCAGCTCTACTCGTCCGTGGGGCTGTTCGATACCCATATTGCCGTGGCACTGGCGCACTGCCTGTTCAACGTGCCGCTTGCGGTCTGGATTCTGGAAGGTTTCATGTCCGGCGTACCACGGGAAATTGATGAAACCGCCTATATCGACGGTTACAGCTTTCCGCGCTTCTTCGGTCGCATCTTCCTGCCCATGATCCGTTCGGGCATCGGTGTGACGGCCTTCTTCGCCTTCATGTTCTCCTGGGTTGAGCTGTTGCTGGCACGCACCCTGACCTCGGTGGAAGCCAAGCCCATTGCCGCCATCATGACGCGCACCGTCGGCGCCACCGGGGTCGACTGGGGGGTGCTGGCCGCGGCCGGTGTGCTCACCATCCTGCCGGGTCTGCTGGTGATCTGGTTTGTACGCAACCATGTAGCCAAGGGCTTTGCCCTGGGCCGGGTATAAGGAGACGAACAATGATTAGCTGGATGGCCTGGACCTTACCGGTTGCAATTTTCTTTATCACCATTGGCATCATCCTGGTCTGCATGACAGCCTATGAACTGTACGCCCCCTGTGTCGAGCGCAAGGGCTTTCTGCCGATTCCCACCACCCGTGGCGACCGGCTCTTTATCGGCCTGCTGGTGAGCGCCTACTTTCACCTGCTGTATGTCGGCTTGAGCGACATGTCACTGTGGCTGCCGCTGGGCATCTCGGTGATCTGGCTGGCCATCGTGCTGCGCTGGGGCTGAGTCCCGCACTGCACGTACGTTTACGCAAGACGGTTTACCCCAAGCCCCGGCGCGGCTTCGAAGCCGTGCCGGTCATAAGAAAGACAGGCGAGCTCAAGGCGACACGGCGTTGCCGCGACCCCCTGAAACGCAATCAACTCCAATGAGGTTGACGATGACCAAGAATAATAAATTGCCACAGGCGCTGCTGCTGCGCGTTGCCATTGCCGCCGCGACCCTGGGTGTCAGTGTGCAAGCCTATGCGGATCAGTATCTGGATGCTGCCAACAAGTGGGCCGCCGAGGAGTTCGATACCTCGACCCTGACGCCCGAGCAGCAGATCACCGAAATGCAGTGGTTCACCGAAGCGGCCAAGCCGTTTCGCGGCATGACCATCAATGTGGCATCCGAAACCATTGCCACCCATGAATACGAAGCCAAGGTGCTGGCCCGAGCATTCGAGGAGATTACCGGCATCAAGGTTAACCACGACCTGATCCAGGAAGGCGACGTGGTGGAAAAACTGCAGACCCAGATGCAGTCCGATCGCAATATCTACGATGCCTACATCAACGACTCCGACCTGATCGGTACCCACTTTCGCTACGGCAAGGTGGTGCCTATTTCTGACATGATCGAGGGCGATGGCAAGGACTTCACCCTGCCGACCCTGGATCTGGAGGACTTTATCGGTCTGGACTTCACCACCGGCCCCGATGGCAAGCTGTATCAGCTGCCGGATCAGCAGTTCGCCAACCTGTACTGGTTCCGTGCCGACTGGTTTGCCCGCGACGACCTCAAGGCCAAATTCAAGGAAATCTATGGTTACGAGCTGGGTGTGCCGAAAAACTGGTCCGCCTATGAAGACATCGCCGAGTTCTTCAGCGAGAAGGTCAAGGAGATCGACGGCGAGCCTGTTTACGGCCACATGGATTACGGCAAGAAGGATCCGTCCCTGGGCTGGCGTTTCACCGATGCCTGGTTCTCCATGGCCGGTGCCGGCGACAAGGGCCTGCCCAACGGCCTGCCGGTGGATGAGTGGGGCATCCGCGTAGACGGTTGCAGCCCGGTGGGTTCGAGCGTTGAGCGCGGTGGTGCCACCAATGGCCCGGCGGCGGTGTACGCCACCACCAAGTACGTTGACTGGCTGCGCAAGTATGCCCCGCCGGAAGCCCAGGGCATGACCTTCTCCGAAGCCGGCCCGGTGCCTGCCCAGGGTGGGGTGGCGCAGCAGATCTTCTGGTACACCGCCTTTACCTCCAGCATGACCGAAAAGGGCCTGCCGGTGGTCAACGACGATGGCACGCCCAAGTGGCGCATGGCACCGTCGCCCAAGGGGCCATACTGGGAAGAGGGCATGAAGCTGGGTTACCAGGACACCGGTTCCTGGACCTTCCTCAACTCCACCCCGGAAAAGCAGCGTCTGGCGGCCTGGCTGTATGCCCAGTTCACCGTGTCCAAAACCGTATCGCTGAAAAAGACCCTGGTGGGCCTGACGCCGATCCGCGAGTCTGACATCAACTCCGATGCCATGACCGAAGCGGCGCCCATGCTCGGCGGCCTGGTCGAGTTCTATCGCAGCCCGGCGCGTACCCAGTGGACCCCGACCGGTACCAACGTGCCGGACTACCCGAAACTGGCACAGCTGTGGTGGCAGTACATTGCCGAAGCTGCCAGCGGCGAGAAAACACCGCAGGAGTCGCTGGACGGCCTGGCGGCGGCCCAGGACAAGGTGCTGCAGCGGCTTGAGCGCGCCGGTGTCCAGGGCGAGTGCGGTCCGAAACTGAACGAGCCGCGTGACGCCAGCTACTGGCTGGAGCAGCCGGGTGCGCCCAAGGCGAAACTGGCCAACGAGAAACCCCAGGGTGAAACGGTGCCCTACGATGAGCTGCTGAAAAGCTGGGAAGCCGGCCGCAAAGGCTAGTTTCTTGCTCTTATAACGGGTGAATCCAGCCGGCTGTCCCTTGGGGCAGCCGGCTTTTTTGGCTATGGTGCATAGCTCATTCGCCGGGGTCGCCGGCAAGCACAGGGGAAAATGAATATGGGCACTACGGAATCAGCAGCACCGGGTACCGGCGCCTTGAGTGTCGGGCCCTTTGGCGTGGCGGCACTGCCACGCATTATTTTTGGCGCTGGCAGCTTTGATCAGCTGACCGATGTACTGGCGTCCCTGGGCACAAGGGTACTGATCGTGACCGGTGGTCGATCCTTTGTCGGCAGCGAGCGCTGGGCGCAGTTGCAGGGCCGGTTGAAGGACGCGGGCCTGGGCTGGGTACAGGTCTCCATTGCCGGCGAGCCCAGCCCCGAACAGGTGGATGAGGTGGTCGGCCAGTACGGCGATTACGGTATCGATATGGTGCTCGGGATTGGCGGTGGCAGTGCGCTGGATGCCGCCAAGGCTATCGCCGGCCTGCTGCCGGTACAGCATTCGGTGATGGAGTACCTGGAGGGCGTAGGGCCGGAACTGCCTTATCGGGGCCCGAGCCTGCCGCTGGTGGCGGTGCCGACAACCGCCGGTACCGGCAGCGAAATGACCAAGAATGCGGTGCTGACGCGCCATGGCACCGGAGGTTTCAAGAAGTCATTCCGGGATGAAAAATTGCTGCCGCGTGTCGCCCTGGTGGACCCGGACCTGCTGCACAGCTGCCCGCCCCAGGTATTGATGGCCAATGCCATGGATGCCCTGACCCAGCTGCTGGAGTCCTACGTATCGACCCGTGCCAGCGCCTTTACCGATGCCCTGGCCCAAAGCGGTATCAAGGCCTTTGCGGCAGGCTTTGATCCCCTGGGAGCGACGCCGGTGAGGGACCCGGGCCAGCTGGCCTATGCCGCCATGCTGTCCGGTATCTGCCTGGCCCAGGCGGGGCTGGGGTCGGTACACGGCATGGCCTCGCCGCTGGGGGCCTGCTTTCCCATTCCCCACGGCGTGGCCTGCGGCACCTTGCTGGCGATGGCCACGGCGATGAACATAGCGGCGCTGCGTGAACGGGCGCCGACGAGCCAGGCGCTGGCCAAGTACGCCCGGGTGGCAGGCTGGCTGGGCGTCGAAGAAGACAGCATTGAAGCAGGCTGTGACGCGCTGGTCGGGTTGCTCGACAGCTGGATCGAAGCGTGTGAGCTGCCACGGCTGTCAGCTTTTGGTATGACCGAGGCCGACCTGCCCGGGGTCATTGCCGGCAGCGGCGGCAACAGCATGAAAACCAACCCCATAGTCCTGAGCGACAACGAGATCCGCCAGGCGCTGCTGGCGCGCTTGTAAGGGGCGAGGTGCGAGGAAAAAGGGGCAAGGTGCAAGGTGCAAGGAGTGAGGAGCAAGGTGCAAGGTGCAAGGTGCAAGGTGCAATGTGTAGGCCCGGGGGCTTGTTGCACTGTGCTGTGCTAGCGGTCGGGTTCGAGTCGCGGGCGGTGGTGGTTGAAGGGATGGATGGCAATAGGCAGTTAGTCCGGGTGCTTGTTGTGCTGTGCTAGCGGTCGGGTTCGAGTCGCAGGCGGTTGTGGTTGAAGGGATGGATGGCAATGGGCAGTTAGTCCGGGGGCTTGTTGCACTGTGCTGTGCTAGCGGTCGGGTTCGAGTCGCAGGCGGATGTGGGTGGCAATGGGCAGGTGGTCCGACATGCGCTCGTCCAGCACCCGGGCGTCAATCACATCGATGTGGGGCGTTGCCAGTACATGATCGATCGAGCGTTTGGGCCGCCAGCTTGGGAAGGTATCACCGTTGTGCAGCGTGCGCAGGGCCGCCTCGCGGATGCCGGGGTGGGCATGGAGTTCCGGCAGGTCGCAGTTGAGATCACCGAGCAACAGGCTATCCCGGTCCGTGCCAATGAGCTGTGCCAGGTAGTGCAGCTGGTGGGCCCGGGTCTGGCGACCCAGGGCCAGGTGGGCAATGATCAGGCGCAGCGGTGCATAGCCGGGGGGCCGAACTTCGACCTCCAGCGCACCGCGTCCCGGCAGGCGGCCGGGTAGCGGGTGGAACTCGATTTCGCGCAACGGCCAGCGGGACAGGCACCCCAGGCAGTGGCGGGCAAAGGGGGCGAGATCCCGGGTAATGGCGGCGTGCCAGTACGGGAAACCGGCCAGCTCCGCCAGGTGGGCCACCTGGTTCAGCTGGGCCGTACGCAGGCTGCCGGCATCACACTCCTGCAGCGCGACCACATCGAAGTGGGCGGCCAGTTCGGCGATACGCTCCAGGTTGTTGCGCGCGCCACGGGTCGGCAGCAGGTGTTTCCAGGACCTCGTTACATAGTGCATGTAGCTTGAGGTCTGTAGGCCGACCTGGATGTTCAGCGACAGCACACGCACCTGGCCGTCGCGGCGCTGAAATGGAAAAGCACGGGAGTTTGGCATGGCACGTTCAAGTATGGGGGGGCAGGCGCAAAGCGCAACCTGGATTCGGCGGATGCGCCGCATTGCAGGATGTCCGGATTTGACGGTTTATTGTCATTGTGGACATGACCGCCGCTGAGCATACTGCACAGGTCTCACCTCTGGAGCTTGAAAGATGAAGACGATAGCCGTAGTCGCGTACCCGGACTGCCAGCTGCTCGATGTGGCGGGTCCGCTGCAGGTCTTCGCCACCGCCAATCATCTGCTGCCCGCGCCGGACTACGAGGTGGTGATCCTCGCCCGGCACGCGGGCCCCGTTGTCACCAACTCCGGCATGACGCTGCTGGCACAGCGCGGTCTCGCCGACGCCGGAAACCTGGACACCCTGCTGGTGGCCGGTGGTTACGGTGTTGAGGCGGCCTGTGGCGATCGCTTGCTGACGGACTGGCTGGTGGCAAGATCCACCGAGGTGCGCCGGCTCGGGTCGGTCTGTACCGGCGCCTTTCTGCTGGCCCAGGCAGGGCTGCTGCGTGGCCGGCGGGCGGTCACCCACTGGAAGCACTGCCAGCACCTGGCAGAGCTGCATCCCGATGTCCGGGTCGAGCCCGATGCACTCTACCTGTGCGACGGCAATGTCTACAGCTCGGCCGGGGTGACCGCCGGCATTGACCTGGCGCTGGCGCTGTTGCGCGATGACCAGGGGCATCGCCTCGCGGCCGAGGTGGCGCGTGAACTGGTGATGTTCATGCACCGTCCCGGCGGCCAGTCCCAGTTCAGTACCGGCCTGGTACAGCAGGGGCCAATGTCGGCGCCGCTGCGCCGGGCGGTTGAGGGTATCCGTCAGGCACCGGCCCGGCGCTTTACCCTCGAGTCCCTGGCTGAGCGGGCGGCGGTGAGCCCAAGACACCTGTCCCGATTGTTCCGGCGAGAGCTGGACCTCAGCCCCGGCGACTTCATCGAACGCGTGCGGATCGAGCGCGCCCAGCGAGCGCTGGAAGAGGGTGACGGGTCACTGTCGGCGATTGCCGAGCGCTGCGGTTTCGGCTCGCCAGACCGGATGCGGTGCATTTTTATCAAGCGGCTGGGTATCAACCCGTCCGAGTATCGACAGCGCTTTGCTGTCCAACCCTCGCAGTTACAAGGAGTTTTCTCATGACGCCCGGACGCCCTGCCAGTGCTCTCAATGCCAACGTTATCCTGCTGTCGCTGTGCCAGGCGCTGCTCAACACCGGCAATATCCTGCTGGTGTCGGTCAATGCGCTGATCGGCAAGGAACTGGCACCGTCGGTGGCCCTGATTACCCTGCCCATGGCGATGCAGTTTATCGGTCTGATGGCGGCAACGATTCCGGCATCCCTGATCATGCAGCGCATCGGGCGCAAGAACGGCTTTTACCTGGGCAACCTCATCGGGCTGCTGGGGGCGGCCTGCAGTGGCTTGGCCCTGGTGCAGGCCAGCTTCTGGGCCTTTAACCTTGGCACTTTTTTGCTGGGCATCGGCATCGGTTTTGGCATGCTGTACCGCTTCGCTGCCATCGAGGCGGCGCCGGCGGCGCAGCAGAGCCGGGCCATTTCCCTGGTGATGGCCGGCGGTGTGCTGGCGGCGGTGCTGGGGCCGAACCTGGCGATCCACAGCCGTGGCTGGTACACAGACACGCCGTTTCTCGGCGCCTTTATCGGCCTCTTCGGTCTCTATGCACTGGCGCTACTGTTGCTGCGTGCGGTGCGTCTGGCGGCGCCATCGGCAGCCGTATCGGACGCACCCCGGCGGCCGCTGGGACTGATCGTGCGCCAGCCGGTGTTCGTTATGGCAGTGGTGGCGGGCATGGTCAGCTATGCAGTGATGAACCTGCTGATGAGTGCAACCCCCCTGGCCATGATTCACCACGGTTTCAGCTTCGATGATGCGGCCCACGTCATTCAGTGGCATGTACTGGGGATGTTCGTACCGGCATTCTTTACCGGGCGCCTGGTAGAGCGCTTTGGCGCGCCGCACATGATGCAGGCCGGTGGCGCGCTGATGCTGCTCTGTATCCTGGTCAACCTGTTGGGCCAGAGCCACTGGCACTTCTGGCTGGCGCTGGTGTTGCTGGGCACGGGCTGGTGCTTCATGTTTATCAGTGCGACTTCCTTCCTGACCCGGGCTTACAGGCCCGCCGAAAAGGCCCGTACCCAGGCGGCCAACGAGTTTCTGGTGTTCAGCAGTGTGGCGTTGTCGGCTCTGGCGGCCGGCTGGCTGGAGGCCTCTTTGGGGTGGGTAACCATGAACTGGCTGATGCTGCCGGTGGTGCTCGCAGCCATGGCGCTGATCGCCGGCCTGAGCCGTTCCCGGCATGTGGCAGAGGCACGCCAGCCGCTCTGAGAGTCCTGTTTAAAGCGGGCGACCCTATCAGCCGGCCTTTGCTTGCGCTGCCCGCCAAGGCCCCTATCAGTATCGTACCGACCGTATCCAGCGGGAAATATATCCCCAGAGACACCCGGGCCCAGGCTATCAGCGCGCAGAAACAGCCAGAGTCCCCCGGCCCGCAGCGGCCGCTGCAGCATGAGGCTGCAGGCCATGAACAGGGTCAGGTGATTGCTGGAAAAAGGGTGTGATTGAGGGTTTCCAGTGCGTTCATCGGTGGCGTGGCTCTCGCTAATGTCGAGGTGCAAGCTTGATGCGCTCGCACTGATCACAACCCTGGCAGTGCGGTTGTGAGTTCGGTGTGAAATCCATCCTGCAAGAAACCGGGCGGCACGCCGTGGGGCCGCGGGGCTCGCTAGGCTGTCTGGCAGCAACTATCCTGAAGGTCAGGCTGAAGGAGGTGCTGCCATGACTTATCTGATCTCCCTGAATCCCGCCACGGGAGAACCGGTGGGTGAAATCCCCACCACGTCGCTGGATGCGATTCCCGCCCTGGTGTGTGCGGCGCGCGAAGCGCTGTCCCGCTGGAGTCACCTGAGTATTGAACAGCGGGGTGAATGCCTGCTGCGGGCGGCCCAGGATCTGCAGCATGAATCCGAGCAACTGGGTGAACTGCTGAGCCAGGAGATGGGCAAGCCGCTGCGCAAGGGGATTGGCGAGGTGCGTTTTTGTGCCCAGAGTATCGAGCCGAGGGTCAAGCAGGCGGTGGCAGCGCTGCAGTCGCGGCGCAGCAGTGATAATGATACCGAATCCACGCTTTACTATGATCCGCTGGGCGTCTGTGCCGTGATCAGCCCCTGGAACTACCCGATGTCCATGCCGCAGTGGATGTTGCTGCCGGCGCTACTCTGTGGCAATACGGTGCTGTTCAAGCCGTCGGAGGAAACACCGCTGATTGCGCAGGCATATGCCGATGTGCTCAATCGTCATCTGCCCGCCGGCGTGCTGCAGGTGGTGCAGGGGCCTGACCAGCAGGGCCGGGCGCTGGTGGAGGCCGATATCAACATGGTGGCCTTTACCGGCTCAAGGGAGGCGGGCAAGGACATCATGACCCGCGCAGCCCCGGGTCTTAAGCGGCTGATGCTGGAGCTGGGCGGCAAGGATCCGTTGCTGGTGCTGGACGATGCCGACCTGGATGCCGCGGCCGAGTTCGCCTGTGCCAGCAGTTTTGAGAATGCAGGCCAGGTCTGCGTGGCGACCGAGCGGGTTTATGTCGACCGCCAGGTGCAGGAGTGCTTCGAGCAACGGGTAATAGAACGCTCTGCACAGTATGTCACCGGCCCCTGGCACGACGCCAGAGTCCGGCTCGGCCCCATGATTCATGATCGCCAGCGCCAGCATGTACTGGATCAGATCGAACAGGCGCTGTCCTCGGGCGCGCGTCTGCTGTATGGCGGCCAGGACCATCCGCCGCGCTATATTACCCCGACGATACTGACCGACTGTCGTTCCGACATGTGGATCATGCAGCAGGAAACCTTCGGTCCGGTGCTCTGCATTCAGGGTTATGACAACCTCGATGAAGCCCTGTTTCTGGCCAACAGCACCGAATACGGCTTGGGCGCCGTGGTGTTCGGCGAGGATGAAGACCGTGCCTGGCAGGTGGCGCGACACCTGGAAGCCGGTATGATCGGCGTCAACAAAAGTTGCTTTGGCACCGTGGAGTGTCCCTGGGTGGGGGCGCGGCAGAGCGGTTATGGTTTTCACGGTTCGGCCGAAGGCTTTCATCAGTTCTGCCAGTTGCGGGTGGTCAGCAAGCCGCTGGCCGGTTAGGCACAAGCCTGATCCGTGCGTCCGCGCAGGGATTTGAAACACTTAAAGGGAGGTTGCAGGCGTGTCGTTATTGTTCGCGTATTCCGGCGTTGAAGCCCCGCTACAGCAGTGCCTTGAAGGTCTTGCTGTGCCCTCGAAAGAGACCGTCGGCAGCTGGGGGCTGGGGTGTTATGACGGCGTCGACGCCCAGCGGGTGCGGGACCCACTGATGGCCGGGCTCGTAGCCGGCTTTGTTGAGCGCCATGCGTCTGGCTGCGCCCTGCTGCTGTCACAGCAGCTGGCGCCGCAGGAGCCGCCAGCTGGGCTGGCAAACTGTCAGCCCTTTGCCCGCGAGCTGATGGGGTGCATGCATCTGTTTGTCATGGAGGGCGAACTCGCGGGTCTGGAGGACAGTCGTGCCTATCCCACGGGGGTCTATACGCCCATCGGTGAAACCTCGGCCGAGCATGCCTTTTGCGTACTGATGTCCCGCATGCGGGTGCTGTGGCAGGACGACAAGCCGCTGCCCGAGGTGCGCCTGGCCGTGGTGTCGGATTTTGCCGCCCGCATGCGCCCGCTGGGCCTGGCCAACTTTGTCTACGCAGACAGCGAGTTGCTGTTTGCGCACGGTCAGGGCAAGCCTGATGATCCGCAGCAGCCTGGCCTGTATCTGCACCAGTCCGAGGGCGCGGTGAGAATTGCCAGCCAGGCACCGGGGGACGCGGGCTGGCAGGGGCTTGAGCCCGGCGAGGTGCTGGTGGTGCGGCGGGGCAAGGTGCTGGAGCGTTGTGCCCCTTTCAAGCTCTGGAGTCAGCAGCCTGACTGAATGCAGGTAAAGGACGGGTCATGAGTTCTGTGAAGAAACACAAGAAAAACATGAAACGAAAATCGGCCAATGCCACCGGTATCCCCACCACGAGGTCGGGTCGCAAGCGCAAAATGAATAGCCTGCAATCGCAGGTTATCTTTGGCCTGATCGTTGTCGGCATTGTGCTCTATCTGATTGCCCGCAATATCTAGACATCATGTATTGACCTGCCCGGTCACGTGCAGTCCCGGGCCGGCCGGTTTATTTTTGACCTTGCCCCTTCTCCCTTGCTCCTTGCCCCTTTCTCCTTCTCCCTTGCCCCTTTCTCCTCGCCCCTGCCTTTCACATCAGCGAATACAGGATACCAGGTAGTCGATCTCCGGTGCCGAAGCGCCGGGGTCGCTCAGGCAGACCGGCAGGTAGGTCGGCGGGGTCAGCAGGCCGCGGGCCAGCAGGTCGTCGATCAGGTCCAGAAACTCGAAGCTGGTCTTGCCGATAAAGAGACCGGTGATATCCCGCGTTTTGTGCAGCTGGTAGGCATCTCTAAAGCCACTCAGGTACAGGTGATCCTTGGTAAAGCCGCCGCCGCGGTGCACGCGCGTACAAACGCGGAAGGCTTCTTCGGGTTCGGTGCCGTAATCTTCGACGATGGTGCGCCAGGTGCGGCAGAAATCGCCGTAGCGGATCATCAGGTCCACGGCGATGACCCGCAGCGCCAGGCTTTTCAGGCGCTTGAGCGTCAGGTTGCCGGAGCGGTATTCGCTGTAGATCGCCAGGCCTTCCTGGGTGTGGGTGTTGTTGGGCAGGCCCAGGGAGAAGACTTCCAGTGGCTGCTGTTTGGCGTTGAGCGAGGTGGTCATGTGCACCCCAAGCTCGTGATGTGCCAGCGCCTTGAGTTCCACCGGGCTGACCCTGGCGGAGCGGCGTACCAGCAGCGCTTTGCGGCCGTTGTTCACCATGGCAGCCGCGATCAGGCGGTCAGACAGCTCGACCTTGCACTTGAGTCCCCACTCTTTGGCCAGCTGCTGGAACTGCGGAATCATCTCCTTTGAACTTAGCTGCTGGCCGTTCAGCTCTTCGGCACGGTCGGCGGCGTGCAGCAAAAAGCGCGCATTGGCCAGTTCGCCCGCGGTGGGCTCGCCGTAGTAACGCAGCGAGTTGTAAAGGAAGCTGTCGGTGCCGATGCTGACCAGCATGTCGATGCGTTCCGCCAGCGCATCGATCACCTGGCGGTAGAGCTGGCGCAGGGCCGGTTCGCGAATGGCGTCCACCGGCAGGCGGTAGAGCTTTTCGCGGTGGGCGTAGGGATCGATTTTAAGCTGGCGGTAGCGGAAATTGGGGGCCTGGCGTCCCTGGTGCTTGAAAAACCGCCGTTGCTCGACGGGCATGTTGATGGGGTTGATATAGAGCAGCGTTTCGAGACCGCGGGCGAGCTTTTTCAGTTCGCGATCGACCAGCAGCACCTCGGGGGGCAGTTCGGTGGCCATCAGGTCATTGCGATGCAGCGAGGGTCCCGGGAGAACACGGCTGGCGTCCGCGGTGGTGTCGAGCAGTACATCGTGCAGGCCATGGCGCAGTGCATCGACCACCAGCGGAAAGGGCGCACCCGAATCCAGGTCCAGAAACACCTTCTGGATCTCAAACGGCAGGGTCAGGGTGTGGCTGTGGTGTTCGCCAATGTGGCTCGAGGTGTAGCCGCCGCCGTGATTGCGCTCACCCACGCTGACGCGGTTGTCGAGGTTGGGCAGCTCGATCTCCCCCAGGCGACTCTGCAGACGCTTGATCAGCGGGTTCCACTGTTCGCTGTCCACATCCTCGATGGCAATGTGCATCTTGCTGTGACCGTCTTTCATTTCTTCGAACGGACAGCTGTGCACATCGAACAGCACGGCGTGGCTGTGATCCTCCTCGATGGCCCAGAGCAGGGCGTCCAGGATGCGGTAAATCCGCTGGTGACGTTCCTGGCCGCGGTGGCGCATGGTCTTGGTCACAGGCTTGAGCCACAGTTGCGTGTCGTTGATTTCGTTGCGCACACAGCGGTTGGCCGGCAGGCTCAGGTCATAATCGATGCGTGAATCCTGGGCGCAGAGGGCGATGGGCATCAGTTCGATCAGCCAGTCACTGCCCCGGTCCTCCAGTTGCAGGCGAGCCTTGTCGTCCACGGCCAGGCGCTGCAGGCTGTCGCTGTGCAGGCGGCTGCCGCCGTGCAGTGCGGTACAGACAATCGGCAGGTATTCATCCACCCGGACATGCAGCGAGCCGTCCCGCAGGCGGGCGTTAAACGGGGTGCGGTTTTGAATGCGCTCTAAAATCTGGTTTTCAGTGAGTGTCTGCATCGATCCCTAACCTGAACGGGTATTGAGTCGATCAGATTCTGTGCAGTAATCGGGCCCATGTACAGTAAAAATGCTGCCGGGCCCGATACTTGTCGGTGCGATGCTGCCAGCCGCAGCTCAGACGATGGCTACGGGCTCGGGGCCGCTGAGGTTTTTGAGTCCCAGGCGCTTGAGTTCCTCGCTCATGAGGGCGCGTATTTCCACCTCGCTGGCGAGGTTCTGTGCCTTGTGCAGCAGCGCCTGGGCATCGGTAAAGTTGACCGAGCGGATCAGCCACTTGATCTTGGGAATGCTGTGGGCGCTGAGACTCAGGGAACGCAGCCCCATACCCAGCAGCAGAAGCACCGCGGCGGGGTCCGATGCCATTTCCCCGCACAGCGCCAGCGGCACATTGGCGGCCCGGGTATGGGCCACGATCTGCTCCAGCGCCACCAGCATGACGGGGTTCAGGTTGTCGAACAGTGCCGAGACCTTGGGATTGTTGCGATCGACCGCCAGCAGGTACTGGGTCAGGTCGTTGGAGCCGATGGACACGTAATCCACGTATTTCAGCATGCGTGGCAACAACAATACGGCCGAGGGGACCTCAACCATCATGCCGATGGGCGGGCGCACCACGGCGACACCCTCGGACTGCAGCTCTTCCAGGGTGTCATCGACGATGTGGACAAAGGTCTGCAGCTCGTCGATCCGGCTGACCATGGGGATCAGCAGGCGCAGGTTGTCATTGTCCACATTGGCCCGCAGCATGGCGCGCAGCTGGGTAACCAGCAGGGAAGTATTGTCCAGGGTAAAGCGAATGCCGCGCCAGCCGAGGAAGGGGTTGTCTTCGCGTATCTCGAAGTAGGGCAGCTGCTTGTCACCGCCGATATCCAGGGTGCGCATGGACACGGGCAGCGGCGAGTAGGCGCTCAGCACCTGGCGGTAGATTTCATACTGCTCGTCTTCGGTCGGGAAGCTGTCGTGCAGCATGAAGGGAATTTCGGAGCGATAGAGCCCCACGCCCTCGGCGCCGTGCTTGCGGCCAGGGGTCACGTCGGCCAGCAGGCCGGTATTGGTCAGCAACTGCACCCGTACACCGTCCCGGGTCTCGGCCGGCAGGTCACGGAGGCAGGCCAACTGGTCGATAAACTGGGCATCGGCGTGCTGCAGGCGGCGATATTCCGTCAGCAGGGTGGGGGACGGGTGCAGAATGCACTCGCCACGGTAGCCGTCGACAACGACCTCTTCGCCATCGAATTTTTTCAGATCGAGGCTGGATACCCCCATGACCGCAGGAATGCCCAGGGCATTGGCGACGATGCCGGTGTGGGACAGGGCGGAACCTGCCGTACAGATGATGCCCTTGATCTGTTCGGGACGGTAAATGGACAGGTCGGCAATACTGATGAGGTCACTGGCCAGCACCAGTTCGCGCTGCTCGCTGGCCGTTTCCAGCGGGTTCTTGCTGAGCATGTGGCGCAGCAGGCGGTTGCCGATATTGCGAATGTCTTCGCCCCGGGCGCGCAGGTAAGGGTCCGTGGCCTGGTCGAAAGCGCCGGCCAGCTCCTCGACGGTTTCCCGCAAACCCCAGCTGGCCTTGAAGCCCTGCCGGATCTGTTGCACGGTGCGGTCATGCAGTTCCGGGCTCTGCAGCATCATCAGGTAGACGGAAAACAGGTTGGCGACATCGGAGGGCAGGCTGTCGCCCAGGCGCGAGGCCCCCAGGCTGAGTTCATCTTTCAGGCGAGCGACGGCGGACTCGAAACGGGTGAGTTCGGCGTCGATGCTGGTGCTGCGCTGCTGGGTGATGTCCTGCAGGCTGAGGTTAAGGTGCAGCACCTCGAGTCGGCCGCAGCCAATGCCCGGCGCGCTCTTGACGCCGCTGTAACGGTCAACTTCCTGGGTGGTGGGCTGTTGCGGCAGCCAGGCGCCGGAACGCTGTATCGATTGCAGCGTGCCCGCCAGCTGACTGGCGATCGTGACCATGAAGGCCTCGGCATCCTGGCTGAAACGCTGCTGCTCGGTGCCCTGAATCACCAGTACGCCGATCAGTTCACGCAGGTGAATCAGCGGTACGCCCATGAACTGGTGGTAGGGGGCTTCGTGGGTTTCGGGAATAAACACGAACTTGTCGTGGGTCGGGGCATCGGCCAGGTTCAACGGGTGCAGGGTGCGGCCGATCTTGCCCACCAGGCCTTCATTGAGCGCCAGGCTGACCTTGCCGACGGCAACGTCCGCGAGACCTGCGGTGGCGGCCAGTACCAGGCGCTGTTCGGAGGATGATTTTAGATAAAGGCTGCAAACCGGCACTGAAAACAGTTCAGTGAGCTTGACGACGATCTGGCGCATGGCGGCGACAGCGTTTTCGGCGCGGGAAATGTCCTGTACCAGCGACGTCAGCGTCGAGAGGGAGTGGAGCATAGGTTGAACTCCGAAATCCTAGTCCGTGAGGAAGCAAACGGGTGAGTTTGCCTTCGATACTCGCATAAGCGCTGCACTGGCGCAATTGAGGCGTATGGCTCAGGGGCCGCGTGGCGCCTCCTGTGGCGCCATCTGCATGGCCGTGCGAAACGGGACCGGGCGGTCCCGCTTGACAGGGTTGGGCGTGGGCTTAGTGAAGCTTCAGGCGCGGACGTATGACCCGGTTGATGCGATCGACCAGGGTGACCAGTATGGTCTTGGTGACGCCGTAGAGTGCCATCTGGTGCATGCGGTACAGCGAGATGTATACCAGCCGTGCCAGGCGGCCTTCGATCATCAGACTTTTGCCGCTCAGGTTGCCCATCAGGCTGCCCACGGTGCTGAAGCGACTCAGTGAAATCAGCGAACCATGGTCGCGGTACCGGTACGCGGGAATCGGCTGGCCGTCAAGAATCTTGCGGATATGGCGGTGCAGGTGAGAGGCCATCTGGTGGGCGGACTGGGCTCTTGGCGGCACGGTGCCCTTGCCATCCGGCATGGGGCAGGCGGCACAGTCGCCCAGGGCGAAGATATTGGCATCCTGGGTGGTCTGCAGGCTGGCGTTCACCAGCAACTGGTTGCGCGCATTGACTTCCAGTCCGTCCAGGTCTCGGGTGACAGCGGGCGCCTTGATGCCGGCTGCCCATACCATCAGGTGCGCCTCGATCAGTTCGTCGCTGGCGGTCATCAGGCCTTCGGCCGTGACCTCCCGTACCGGGGTGGCGGCGCGAACCCGCACGCCGAGCTTTTCCAGCTCCTGGTGAGCCGCGGCGGAAATGCGTTCCGGCAGGGCCGGCAGGATACGGGGGCCGGCTTCCACCAGGCTGACCTCGAGCTGCTGGGCATCGCCCTGCTCGAAGCCGTAGCTGGTCAGCTCCCGGGCGGTGTTGAACAGCTCGGCCGACAGTTCGACACCGGTGGCGCCGGCGCCGACGATAGCTATCTTCAGCGGATGCGGGTCGGCGCTGGTACGCAGGTAGGCATTGAGCAGGTTGTGACGGAACAGTTCCGCCTGCTCGCGGCTATCGAGAAAGACACAGTGCTCGGCGGCGCCCGGTGTACCGAAATCATTGGTCACGCTGCCGATGGACAGTACCAGCAGGTCATAATCCAGTGAGCGCTGCGGCAGGATCTCGAGCCCGTCCTCATCGGTCACTGCGGCCAGGTGGACTTTGCGGTTGGCGCGATCCAGGCCGTCCAGGCGACCGATACGAAAGCGGAAATGGTTGTTTGCGGCCTGGGCGCGGTAGCTCAACTCATCGATGCCCGCATCCAGCGAGCCGGTGGCAACTTCATGCAACAGGGGTTTCCACAGGTGGGTCTGGTTGCAATCCACCAGGGTCACCGACATTCCCTTGCGGCCGTAGCGACGGCCCAAACGGGTGGCAAGCTCGAGCCCGCCCGCCCCGCCGCCAATGATGACGACTTGCTTCTTCATGACATACCTCAGACGTACAGTTTTAAAATCCTGGCCTGTGCCGGTCGCGGGGCAGCCTTCTCGCTGTAATTCAGGGGGCTCGCGGTGCAACCGAGTGTGGCGCGATGGAGATGAGAATAGCAGCATGCGGGCAAAGTCTTAAGTCTGGATGTAAATTATGTTCGTAATTTTTCTACATTCCGCCGCCCGCGGCGCTCGAGGTGACTGACGCCCGGATCCTGCAATGACCGTATGGCTTAAACTGGCTGCGTCTTTGTGCGATGATTCGGCTCCCGAGGAGAGCGCAATGAAAAGTTATTTGTTCAGTACCGAGAATGGCCGTGGCGGCGTTATTCTGTGTGACATCGACGCTTTCGATGCGGCGGTGGATTACCTGCGCCAGCGCTTTGAGGGTGTGGTGCGGGTGGAGCAGGGGCTAACGCTCTGGACCCTGGAGGAGGGCTTTGGCCAGTTCGAGCCGGCCATCGTGCCGAACCTGCCGGTGCCGAAAAATCCCCCCGATGGGGCGCCACCGGGCTAGGCTGCCGGGAGCGCGGCGGGCAGCTTTTCAGCCCTGTGCTAGAGCAGCTCGGCCGCCGCTTCGTACTGTTCTGCAAGCCACAGATCGGTCGCGCTGCGGGCCTGTTGCCGTATGGCCCCGGCACGCCTGAGCAGCCGCTGACGTGACAGCATTGCTGGCTGTTTGCCGGCGGTATTCCCGGGGCGCAGGGGCTGGCTGGACCGGGCCGGGCTGGAGGGTTGCAGGTTCATGGTTGGGCTCCCGTTGTCGGTGCATGGCTGAGGCAGGTGGCCATGGGCTATTCAAGTTCGTTCAGGCAGGTACCATTAGACCCGCGGGTTGCGACAATATGATGACGCCCCGCGTCATTTTCCGGTAAGGCGGTGGCTGTACAGTTGCCGTCTGCAGGGCCTTCGCAGGCTCCGTTTCCCAGGGACAGGACATGCTGCAGATCTATCATTCCCACTCGCTGACCAACCTGAAAGACCTGCTGGTGCTGCTCATCGAGCGTGACCCGCTGCCGGACCCATTCCAGGATGAAACCATCCTGGTGCAGAGCCCCGGCATGGCTCAGTGGCTTCGCCTTGAAATGGCCGCGAGCCTGGGCATTGCTGCCGGAGTGCAGTTTCCGCTGCCGGCGACCTTTCTGTGGCAGAGTTTTGCCAAGCTGCTGCCAGAAGTGCCTGAGCGTTCTGCCTATCGCAAGGAAGCCATGACCTGGAAGCTGATGGAACTGTTGCCGCCGTTATTGCCGCAGGATGAATTTTTGCCCCTGCGCCATTACCTCGAGGCGGACGAGACCGGCTTCAAGCGTTACCAGCTGTGCGGCAAGATCGCCGACATTTTTGACCAGTACCTGGTCTACAGGCCCGACTGGATCGAGGCCTGGGATCGCGGCGAGCCCGAGCCTGCCCCCCTGAATGACCAGGCCTGGCAGCCACTGCTGTGGCGGGCCCTGGTGGAAAGAACCCGGGCGCTGGGGCAGCCGCACTGGCACCGCGCCAATATGCAGCAGACCTTCGTCAAGGCGCTGGCCGCCATGACCCCTGGCGGGCTGTCGTCGCGGCTGTTCGTGTTCGGCATCTCGGCATTGCCGCAGACCTTTTTGCAGGCGCTGCAGGCGTTGGGGCAGCGTATCGATGTGCACCTTTTTATCCTCAACCCCTGCCGGCACTACTGGGGGGATATCGTGGATCCGGCCTACCTGGCCAAGCTCAGCCGCCGACTGTTTCGTGCAGGCGATGCTGAGCCTGCCCAGGGCAGCCTGTTTGATGCGGGCCCTGCCGGTTACCTCGAAAGCGGTAATCCATTGCTGGCCTCCATGGGCAAGCTGGGGCGAGACTACCTGCACCAGCTGCAGGACATGGAGCTGACGGGGTTCGATTTCTTTGAGCTGCCGGGGGAGGCGCTGCAGGCGTCACAGACGCTGCTCGGGCATGTGCAGCGGGATATTCTCGAGCTGGAGGATCGCAGCATCGAGCCACCCGGGGCAGAGGACTCCAGCTACAAGACGCTGCTGGAACCCGGGGACCGGTCTGTGCAGCTGCACAGCTGCCACAGCCCGGTGCGCGAACTTGAGGTCCTGCAGGATCAGATCCTGGCGCTGCTGGAATCCGATCCGACCCTGGCACCGCGGGACATTATCGTCATGATGCCGGATGTGGCCGCCTACGCGCCCCATATCGAGGCGGTGTTTGGCAGCGCACGCTTCGAACGACGTATTCCGTTTTCGATCTCGGACCGATCCCTGCAGCAGGAAAGCCCGTTACTGCAGAGCTTTTTGATGCTGCTGCAGTTGCCGCAAAGCCGGCTGCGAGTATCCGAGGTACTGGACCTGCTGGAGGTACCGGCCACCCTGCGCCGCTTTGGCCTGGACATCGAAGGCTTTGACCGGCTGCGGGCCTGGATCGAACAGTCCGGCGTCCGCTGGGGGCTGGATGCCAGCCAGCGTGAATCCCTTGCGCTGCCACCGTTTGAGCAGAACAGCTGGCGTTTCGGCCTGCGCCGCATGCTGGCCGGCTATGCCCTGATGACGGATACCGAGCTCTGGCAGGAGCAGGCCCCCTATGGTGAAGTCGAAGGGCTGGACGCGGTGCTGCTCGGACCTCTGGCGGACTTTATCGATCTGCTGGAGGCAACCTGCAGGCTGTTTCGCGGTGCCCGCCCGGTGGCCGACTGGGTCAGCGAGATCAACCGGCTGTTGCTGGCCTGCTACAGCCCCGATGAAGAAGACGAACTGGCCCTGTCCCAGGTGCGCCATGTGCTCGAGAGCCTGCAGCAGGAGCTGACCGACGCCGCCTCCGAGGCCCCCCTGAGCGCAGAAATCCTGGTGGACTACCTGGCCCAGAGCCTGGGGGAACAGCGTAGCAGTCAGCGCTTCATGGTGGGGCCGGTCAACTTCTGTACCCTCATGCCCATGCGCTCAATCCCTTTTCGGGTGCTGTGCCTGCTGGGCATGAACGACGGCGTCTATCCCCGCACGCTGGCGCCCATGGGGTTTGACCTGATCGCGAAGCATCCGCGCCGGGGCGACCGTTCGCGCCGGGATGACGACCGCTACCTGTTCCTCGAGGCCCTGCTCTCGGCCCAGGACCTGCTCTATATCAGCTATATAGGGCGCTCCATCGCGGACAACCGCGAGCGGGTGCCCTCGGTGCTGGTGACTGAGCTGCTGGAGTACTGCACCCAGGGCTTTGTGCTCGAATCCCAGCGTGCACTGAGCCCGGAAGAGAGCGCCCGCCAGTTGCGCCAGGCGCTGGTGACCGAACATCCGTTGACCGCCTACAGCGAACGTTATTTCAATGGTGATTCGGACCAGCTGTTCAGCTATGCCGATCAGTGGTTGCCGGCTGCCGGCAGCCGCAGTGGGGCGGCGAGCCCGTTTTGCGGGATACCGCTGGCCGCGGAACCCGTGACCGAACTGGAGCTGGATGAGCTGCTGGCGTTTTACCGCAACCCCTGTCGCTATTTTTTCCAGCGCCGTCTGCGGGTCAGTTTTTACGAGCAGGGCGTCGAGACTCTGGATGAAGAACCCTTTGCCCTGGACGGGCTTGAAGGCTACGGCCTCAAACAGCAGATCCTGCAGGCGCAGCTGCGCGCAGAGCCGCTGGATGTGCTGGCGCGGCGGCTGGTGGCCCAGGGCGGGTTGCCGGTGGGCATGGCCGGCACCCGTCTGCTCAAGCGTCACCGTGGCGATGTCGATCCGCTGGCCCAGGCGCTGCAGCCCTTGCTGGCAAGCCCCGAGAGCCGGCACGAGGTCAGCCTGGCGCTGGAGGGATGCCAGTTGAATGGCTGGCTTGACGGGGTGCATGACGGCAGCCTGATTCGTTATCGGCCCGCGGGGCTGAAAGGACACGACCATCTGCGCGGCTGGATTCTGCACCTGGTGGCCAGCGCGGGTGCCGGGCTGCACGGCTGCCAGTACCTCGGGGTCGATCGCAAGGCCGGGGTGATGAGGCTTCGTTTCAAACCCATCGCGCGGGATGCCGCCATCGCGGTGCTTAACCGCCTGCTGGCCGGCTATCGACAGGGCCTGTGCGAGCCGCTGCCGCTGGCGGCGAATACCGCCTGGGCCTGGGTCTCCCATGAGGACAAGGACGAGGCGCTGAAAAAGGCCCGGGATGCCTTTAACCCGGGCTTTACCATGCCCGGCGAGGGGGACGACCCCTACATCGCCAGGGCCTGGCCGGATTTTGACAGTATCAGTACGCCGTTACAGGCGCTCAGCGAGCAGCTGTTCGCTGACCTCCCCGGCTTCATCGAGCAGGAGGACTGAGCATGGCCGCGCATCAGATTCTGAACCCGCTGAGCTTCCCGCTGCACGCCATGCGCCTGATCGAGGCCAGTGCCGGTACCGGCAAGACCTACACCATCGCGGCGCTCTACCTGCGCCTGCTGCTGGGGCATGGCGCCGAGGGTGCAGCCCATGCACGGGCGCTGGACGTGGATGAAATTCTGGTGGTGACCTTTACCGAGGCGGCCACCGAGGAGCTGCGTGACCGCGTGCGGGCGCGCATCCAGGAGGCGCGCCGTGCCTTTATGCGAGGCGCCAGCGGGGATGCCTTTATCCAGGGGCTGCTGGACGATACGCCGGACCATGGCGCGGCCGCGCGGCTGCTTGGCGATGCGGCCCGCAGCATGGACCAGGCGGCCATCTTTACCATCCACGGTTTCTGCCAGCGCATGCTCAAGCAGCATGCGTTCGAAAGCGGCAGTCTGTTCGATACCGAGTTGGAACAGGATGACGCGCCGCTGCTGCACGAAGCCATGCTGGATTACTGGCGCCAGCGACTCTATACCCTGCCCGATGCCCTGGCTGACGAGGTGCTGCAGCTCTGGTCGGAGCCGGCCCGCTTGCTCAAGGATATTCGTCCCCACCTGGCGACCGATGGCCTGCGGCTGCTGCCGGACCTGGCCGGCGTGAGCCTGCTGGAGCTCTGGCAAGAACAGGACCTGCGGGTTGCAGCCTTCAAGCAGGCCTGGCGCCACAACAGCGACGACCTGCTGGCGCTGGTTCAGGCGGCGGACCTGAATGGCACCAGCTATCGCAAGGCCTCCATTCCTGGCTGGCTTGGCAGTATCGACGACTACTGCGCTTCGTCCCAGGTGCTGCCGGACAGCGTTGTGCTGAAAAACCTGCAGCGCTTTTGCCAGAGCCAGTTGCGCGCCAAAACCAAAAAGAACGGTGTCACTCCCGAGCATGCGTTGTTCGAGCAACTGGAGGTGCTTTGCGAGAGCTGGGCACCGCTGCGCGAGCTGTTGCTGACCGAGGCGCTGCACGAGGTGCGCCGGCGTCTGGCGCTCAACAAGCAGCAGCGCCGGGTGCAGGGTTTCGATGACCTGCTCAGCGGGCTCGACAAGGCGCTGGTATCCAGCGCCGGTGAACGCCTGGCGCTGGCCATCCGGGCGCAGTATCCGGTGGCGCTGATCGATGAGTTTCAGGACACGGACCCGCAGCAGTACCGCATTTTCAGCACCCTCTATGCCGATGCTCCACAAAGCGGCCTGTTCATGATCGGTGACCCCAAGCAGGCGATCTATGCCTTTCGTGGCGCCGATATCTTTACCTATATCCAGGCTCGCCGGGCCGTGGCCGATCATTACACGCTGGAGACCAACTGGCGCTCGGGTCAGGCGATGGTGGATGCGGTCAACCGCCTGTTTGCACGCCATGACGCCCCCTTCATTTACGACGAGGACATCCCCTTTGTCGAGGTCCGTGCCGCGGCCCATGCGGATAAAAAGCCGCTGCGGCTGCGGGGCGAGCGGGTGCCTGCGCTCACGCTTTGGCACCTGGCCGGCGATCCCATGGCCAAGGGCGACTACCTGGCGCATTTCGCCGCCAGCTGTGCCAGCCAGGTGGTGACCCTGCTGGCGGGCGAGGCGTGCCTGGGCGAGCGCCCGCTGGAGGCGGCGGACCTGGCAATACTGGTGCGCGATCGCTATGAGGCGGCGGCGGTGCAGCGCGAACTGCAGCGGCGCAATGTCCCCTCGGTATATCAGTCGGGCCGAGACAGTGTCTTCAGCACCCAGGAGGCCGTCGACCTGTACCGCATACTGCAGGCGGTGCAGGAGCCGCAGCAGGAGCGCTTTTTGCGTACTGCGCTGGCCAGCGGGCTTTTGCTGCAGGATGCCGTGGCGCTGAATGCCCTGAATGAAGACGAGCGCTGCTGGGAAACGCTGGTGGCCGAGTTCATGGCTTACCACCAGCGCTGGGAAAACCTGGGCGTGCTGGCGACGGTGCATCAGCTGCTTGAGCGGCGTGACCTGGCGCAGGCACTGCTGGCGTTGCCGGGCGGCGAGCGCCGCCTGACCGACTTGCTGCACCTGGCTGAGCTGTTGCAGGAAGCCAGTCAGCAGCTGGATGGCATGCCGGGGCTGATGCGCTGGTTTGGTGAACACCTGCAGAACCCCAACGGTGGCAGTGCCGCACAGCAGCTGCGCCTTGAAAGTGATCGAAATCGCGTCACCCTGGTGACCATCCACAAATCCAAGGGGCTGGAGTATCCGGTGGTGCTGCTGCCATTCCCGGTCAGTCACCGGGTCGCCTCCACCGCGATTTATCACGACGAGGCCAATGGCACCGTGCTCGATCTTGGCGGCGGGCAGGACGCCCTGGAGCAGGCCGATGCCGAACGGCTGGCAGAGGATTTGCGCCTGCTGTACGTGGCCCTGACGCGCTCGGTCCATGCCTGCTACCTCGGGATTGCCGACCTGAGATCCGGTGCCGGCAAGAAAAGCGTACTGGCGGGCAGTGCCCTGGGGTATCTGTTGCTGCGTGGCGAAAAACCGGAGGCGCTGCGCGCATGTCTCGAAGACTATGCCCAGGTGGCCGGCATCGTGCTGTCCGAGCCGCCGTTGCACACAGACAGTTTGCCACCGCAGGCGGACGAAGCCGCTGTGCTGCAGGCGCGGCCCTTTCGTGGGCGTATCGCCCGTGACTGGCGTATTGCCAGCTACTCGGGGCTCAGTAGCCATGGCCATGGGCGCACCCTGAATGAGCTGCCGGGGCTCGATCTTGAGGTCGTTGCGGAAGCGGATATGCCGACAGCGGCGGTGCCGCAGGCGGATATCTTCAGCTTTCCCAAGGGGGCGCGGGCCGGGACCTTCCTGCATGGGCTGTTCGAGCAGCTGGATTTTCCAGCAGCGCGTGACAGCGGCCTGGCGCAGGTGGTGCAGGAGCGCCTGCAGCTCGAAGGTTACGATGCTCTCTGGCAGCCGGTGCTGGAACAGCTGGTGGCCGATGTGCTGGATGCCCCGCTGGATGACAGCGGCCTGTGCTTGCGCTGCGTCCCGGCGGCTGACCGGCTGGTAGAGCTGGAATTCATGCTGCCGGTGGCGGGGCTTGATTGCCGTGCCCTGAACCGGCTGCTGGCCGAGGGCGATGCGCTTTCGGCCAAGGCCGGTTTGCTGCAGTTCGATCGCGTGCAGGGCATGCTGAAGGGGTTTGTCGACCTGGTATTCCGTGTCGACGGGCGCTATTACATCGCCGACTACAAATCCAACCACCTCGGGCAGGAGACGGACTCCTATGCCCGGACCGCACTGGAGAGCGCCATGCTGGAGCACCGTTACGATCTGCAGTACCAGCTCTACACCCTGGCGTTGCACCGGCTGCTGCGCCAGCGTCTGCCGGACTACGATTACGATACCCATATGGGGGGCGCGTTCTACCTGTTCCTGCGTGGCATGCGGGCCGGTGACAAGGAACGCCCGGGTGTATTTCATCGCCGGCCCGCCAGGGCCCTGGTCGAGGCGCTGGACCGGCTGTTTGACGGTCAGCCCCTGCCGGTGGAGGGCTGACGCATGCAGGTACTCCAGCTGTTACAGCAGGCGGTGATGCCAGGCGGTCTGCGCGCCCTGGATGTTCAGTTCGCGCGCTTTTTGCATCAGACCGGCCAGTGCCAGGATCCCAGCCTGCTGCTGCTGGCGGCACTGACCAGTTTTGAGCTGGGTCGCGGCAATGTCTGCCTGCCGCTGGCGGCGGTACCGGACCTGCTGCGCAGTCTTGCCCCGCCGCTGGGGGAGCAGCTGCGGCCCTGGTTCAGCGGTACGCCGGATGTGACGACGGGCGGGGAAGTGCTGTCCGGCGGGGAGCGCCTGACGCCACTGGTGCTGGACCTGGATAGGCTCTACTTGCAGCGTTACTGGCGTTTCGAGTGTGATGTGGCGAGCTTTCTGTTACAGCGCAGTGAGCCGCTGGGTGTTGATCCTGCCAGGCTAAAGCCGTCTCTGCAGCGACTGTTCGGGGATGCCGGTGCGCAGCCTGACTGGCAAAAGGTGGCGGCGGCGGCGGTGGTGAACCGGCGCCTGGGTGTCATCAGTGGCGGGCCCGGTACCGGCAAGACGACCACGGTAATCAAGTTGCTGGCGCTCTATATCGAGCAGCAACTGGCGCTGGGGAGCCGTCCGCGCATTCGCCTGGCAGCCCCCACCGGCAAGGCGGCGGCGCGCATGGCGGAGTCGATTTCAGCGGCGCGGGGAGGCCTGGACCTTGCGCCCGAGATCGCGCGCCTGATTCCGCAGGAGGCGTCTACCCTGCACCGGCTGCTGGGTGTGCGCCCGGGCAGTCGAGGCTTTCGTCACCATGCCGGGAATCCGCTGCATCTGGACCTGCTGGTCGTGGACGAAGCCTCGATGGTGGATCTGCCCATGATGGCGCGGCTGCTGGCGGCGTTACCGCAAGGCGCCCGGCTGATTCTGATCGGTGATCGTGACCAGCTGGCCTCGGTGGAAGCGGGCAGTGTGCTGGGGGATATCTGCAGCTGGTCCGGTGAACTGGGGTACGGCCAGGCGCAGGCGGACTACCTGGCCCAGGCCTGCGGGCTCGATAGTGCCGTGCTGCAATCGCCAGATGCCAAACCTATCGCCGACTCTCTGGCGCAACTGCGTACCAGCTATCGCTTTGGTGCTGACAGTGGCATCGGCCGGCTGGCGCGGGCGGTGAACCTGGGGGATGAAGCGCAGTTTCAGGCGCTGTGGCGCGAGGGCTTTGCCGATATCGCCTGGCACAGCCTGGACAGTGCCGGCTTCCAAGTACTGATCGGCCGCTGTGTGGAGGGATATCGGGCCTATCTGCAGCTGCTCGCTGCCGGGGCGTCGGCCGAGCGGGTGCTGGCGGCCTTTGGTCGCTTTCAGCTGCTATGTGCGCTGCGCAACGGCCCCTACGGCGTGACAGGGCTGAACGAGCGTATTGAGCAGGCGCTGGCCAATGCCGGGCTGATAACGCCGCAGGGGCACTGGTATGCCGGGCGGCCGGTCATCGTCACCCGCAACGATGGGGCGCTGGAACTGTTCAACGGTGATATAGGTATCGCCATGCCGAATGCCGAAGGCGAGCTGCGGGTCTGGTTCGACCAGGGCGGGACTGCCCGTGCGCTGTTGCCCAGCCGCATGCCCGAACATGAAACGGTCTATGCCATGACGGTACACAAATCGCAGGGTTCGGAGTTCGATCAGACGCTGCTGCTGCTGCCTGGGGAGGATGCGCCGGTACTGACGCGGGAGTTGCTCTATACGGGGATTACGCGGGCGCGCAAAACCTTTGAGCTCTATGCACCGGATTATCTGTTAAAGCGGGTTATCGCGCGGCGTACGCAGCGGGCCAGCGGACTGGCTGGCCGGCTCTGGGGCTGAGGCTGGCGCCTTAGCGCCGGGGGCGGCGGTTTTCACGCACGCGGATCGGGATCAGTTGGGGTTCCGGCCTGGAGCGGTGTTGGGCGGTTGTTGTCAGCAGTATCAGGCCACCTGCAAGTAACGCGATAATCGTCAGTGTGAGCATGGCATGCCTCCGTTTCAGACGTCCTGTGCTGTGAGTCAGCACCTGTGCCCGGGCCCGTGCCCGAACAGCATGTACCCTTTGTACCAGTTATGCGCCCACTATGACAGCCTGGATGCCGCCGATCTCACTGATCTCAGGCAGGGGTCTGTTCCAGCAGGCGTGCAAATTCAGTGTAGCCGCCGATATGCGTCTTGCCATGGAAAATCTGCGGAACCGTGACGACGGGCTTGCCAATGGTCTTTTCCAGGTCGGCCTTGCTGATCCCTTCGCGCTGAATATCGATGTAGCGATAGTTGAGGGATTTAATCTCGCACAGGGCCTTGGCCCGGCTGCAGTAACCGCAACCTTCACGTCCGAAAATGGTGATGCGTTCCATGGTGCTCTCCTGTCGATGGCTGTGCCTGATCAACGGCCAGACGCTGCCGGATTGATATGCAGCCAAGTGGAACACGCAGGCGGGTGTGGCGGCCAATGGAGCCTGGCAATGGCACTGATTGGCTCAGGCTATGAGCCGGCCGGGCTGGTGTCTTGCGGGGGCAGGGGAGACAGTTGCAGTACCTGCTCGAGCCAGTCGCTGTCGTGCAGCAGGTCGCGCAGCCGGTACTGGTTCATGTGCTCAAGCATGTGCGCCAGCGAGGCGGCCAGTATCTGGCGCCAGCGACACTGCGTCGACAGGACGCAGGCGGGCTGTTCGCAGCGCGCCAGTTCGGTATCGGATTCGAATGAGGCCACCAGATCGCCCATGCGGTAATCCAGCGTCTGGGTATTGATCATCATGCCGCCGTGGCGGCCGCGCACCGTGGTGATCAGGCCCTGGGCGGCAAAGCGGTTGACGATCTTGGCCAGGTTATTGGATGAGATATCCAGAGCAGACGCCATCTGAGCGACGGTGCAGAGTTTGCTCCGAGGGGCGGTGGCTAGATAGATGAGTACGCGAATGGCGTAGTCGGTCTGCTTATTGAGTTGCATATGAAGGCGACTGTCTGCTGATCAAGCATTGCTCAGGCGTCGCATTATCTATGCCCTTTAATGAATATTCAATCAAAAACGCATGCGGCGGCCCAAAAATGACGCTGGATGGCGACAGTCACTTGCGTGCCTGTCGCTATCGGTCGTCGCGCCCTGGCTCAGAACCAGTCGTTGCTGCGCTTGCGGCGTTTGGGAAAGTAGGGGATCAGCAGCCCGAGCAGCACGCCGCCGAGCGCCACCAGGCCGCCGTGGGTCAGCCAGCGCATCAGGTTGCTGTCGTCCATGTTTTCGATCTGGTTGTTCAGGTCCCTGATCTGGCGATTCAGCGCTTCACGCTCGTCGTCGTAGGACTGGTTGCTGGCTTTGAGATCCGTGAGTTCCGCACGCAGCCGGGTAATCTCGTCGGCCTGGGTCAGGGTCGTGGCGCTTTTTTCGCTCAGCGCGGCCTGCAGTTCCGGCAGGCGCGCCAGGGTGCTGGGGCCTTCGGTGATCTGGTCTCCCGGCAGCCAGCCGGAGCGGCCGTTTTCCAGTTTGACCTGGACATAGCCGGTGCTGGCATCGCGCTTGATAATGTCCACGGCATCGCCGCTGCGGATGCGCCCGGCGATACGGTACTGGTTGCTTGGGCCGCTGTGGTAAAAGGTGTAAACGTCATCGGCAACATGCCCCGGTTGAGCGTAAACCGGTTGCAGGCTAAGGGAGGCAAGCAGAATGAGGCCAGTGGCGAGTCGTATTGGGGTCTGTGAGTCCGGGAGTATAGTCATTGAGTTTGAGCGTCGTTGTCCTTGGTTGCCGGGTCGCCTGCCAGGGGGGCGGGCTTGAGTGGACGCTGCCGGTGCGGCGCAGCGCTGGGCTATTCGAGGTATAAGCGTGATCCAAGGTTCCTGATTATAGTTCCGAAAAAAAATCCTGAAACCCCATAACGTCACAACGGTTGCGATCATGCTGGATTTTATTATCCTATGTCGCCATCGGGCGTCATTTTGCTACACCGCTGCTTCAGGTTGTCGCGTGAACCCGACAGTACGGGTTCTGTACCGGTGCCTGCGGGTAGCTGCAACGGGATGCGCTGTTTTTTCACATTAGGGGACAAGTGTATGGATACGTTTTACGCAGACTATATCGACGCCTATGCGGTGCCCTGGGCGATCAATATATTTTTCGCCCTGGCCATCTTCCTGGTGGGGCGGGGGCTGATCAGGCTCGTTGTGAATCTGCTGCAACGGATTCTGCAAAAGGCCAAGGTCGATCAGATGCTGATCAACTTTATTTGCTCCATCATCAATGTCCTGTTGCTGCTGTTCGTGATCGTGGCGGCCGTGGATCAGCTTGGCGTGGATACCACCTCGCTGATCGCGGTGGTGGGTGCGGCCGGTCTGGCGGTGGGCCTGGCGCTGCAGGATTCGCTGAAAAACTTTGCGGCCGGTGTACTGCTGATCGTGTTCCGCCCGTTCAAGGAAGGGGACTTCGTCGAGGCCGGTGGCGTTTCCGGCATCGTTGAGCATATCTCCATCTTCAGCACCATCATGCGCACCGGCGATAACCGCGAAGTCGTGGTACCCAATGGCGGTATCTATGGTGGCGTGATTGTCAATTACTCCAAGCGCGCCACGCGCCGGGTCGACATGGTGTTCGGCATTGGTTATGACGCCGACCTGCTGAAGGCCAAGCGCATTTTCGGCGAAATTCTGGCGGCGGACGAGCGTGTGCTGGCGGAGCCTGCACCGGTGATAGCGGTGGCGGCATTGGCCGACAGCAGCGTGAACTTCAATGTGCGCCCCTGGGTCAAGAGTGCTGATTACTGGCCAGTGCTGTGGGACACCACCGAAAAAGTGAAGCTGCGCCTGGACGAAGAGGGCATCAGCATTCCGTTTCCGCAGATGGATGTTCACTGGCACCGGGACGATGCACAGACCCCCGGCGCATAACGGCTGGGTCCGGCGCCAGCCCCTGAGTCTGGCGCCTGTTACAGCAAAAGACCGCCCCTGGGGCGGTCTTTTGCGTTATGGGCCTTTTGCAGGATAAGCGCGGCCGGCTGGTTGCTAGAGTGGGTCCTCGGTTCGCAGGGCGCCCAGTTCCTTGCGCAGCAGTTCGTTTTCCTGCAACAGTTTTTGGGCATCGATGCGGTAGCGGAAAATGTCCGTATAGCGCTCTTCGAGCTTCGTTTCCAGCTGGGCTATCTCGTTTTTCTGCTGCTTGATCCGCTGTTCGAGTTTCTCGATATTGCGTTGCAGTTCGCTCACCATGCCATAGTGATCCGCCGAGCCCTTGGCTGCCGCGCTGGGGCCCTTGAGTGCGGCGGCGCTCAGGTGTGATCCGTTGAGCTCGTTGACGATGTGGCTGTACAGGGCTTTCAGGTCGGCGGCTTCACGGTCGCTGTAGTGTATCGACGCATCCAGGGCGCTGTGGGCGCTGGCGGCGCCGATGGCCCCGGCTAGAATATGTTCCAGTGTGCGGTGAAATTCCACCAGCTCGATGATGGTGATATGGGGCTTGTCCAGCACCTGAAGGTCCGTCATCAGGTTGTGCACGGCGGCGTCGGCCTTGTCGCTGCTCAGGTATTTGGCCAGCAGGCTGCGGGCCTCGGCCACTTTGGGCTCCAGCTCGATGTAGGCATGCAGCCCGGTATGGCGGGCGCGGCTGTGGTGTTGCTGCGGCAGCATGGCGGCGAGGAAATCGCTGGTCAGGGTGCGTTCACCCTTGCCAGGGCTGTACAGCAGGGAGCCCAGCACATAGGCGCCGATGTTGATCAGCATCGACCAGGCGACGCTGTGGGTCAGGCTTGGCAGGCCCTCGATGCCCAGCAGGGCCTCCGGTCGCAGCAGTGCCAGCCCCCAGGGTCCCTCGGTAAGCAGGCTGGGCTCATACCAGCCCTGGCGAATAAAGGTCGGCAGCGCCAGGGTGTAGCACCAGACCAGGAAGCCGCCACACAGGCCCGCCAGTGCGCCCGCGCTGTTGCCGCGCTGCCAGAACAGGCCGCCAAAGAGGGCCGGGGCGAACTGCAGTACGGCGGCAAAAGACAGCAGGCCGATGGTGACCAGCAGGTAGGAGTCGGCGAACTCGACGGCAAAGCTGTAGGCGCAGGTGAGGATCAGGGCGATCAGTACCCAGCGTACCTGCAGCAGCGAGCCCCGTGCACGTCTGAGGCTCGGCGTGCGCTCGAACAGGGGCAGCAGCAGGTGGTTTGATGCCATGGTGGCCAGGGTCATGGTGGTCACCAGTACCATGGCCGTGGCGGCCGAGAAGCCGCCGATAAACACCAGCAGCGTCAGCGCCTGCTCCCCGGCCTGTTGCGGGATCAGCAGGACATAGAAGTCGGCCATGCCCAGTGGCAGGTCGCTGATCAGGCCGGCGCCGGCGATGGGCAGAACGAACAGGTTTATCAGAATCAGATAAAGCGGGAACAGCCACATGGCGGTCTTGATATGTTGCTGGTCCGAGTTCTCCACCACCGCGACATGGAATTGGCGCGGCAGGAGCTGGACGCCGGCGAAACTCAGGACGATAAAGGTCAGCCAGGTGAGATCGTCACCCTGGTAACTGCTGATGCGGGTGAGGTGGCGCAGGTCGCCTTCGGTCAGGCGCTCGATCAGTGGTGACAGGCCGCCGAACACCGTCACTGTGACGAAGGCGCCGATGGCAACAAAGGCGACGAGCTTGACCACGCACTCGACCGCCAGCACCGTAATCATGCCGGGGTGACGTTCGGTGGGGTCCAGCCGGCGGGCGCCAAACAGGATGGTGAACGCGATCATGACCAGCGTGACCATCAGGCCGGTAAAGCCGCCGACACCCGGGTTGTTGCCGGAAGTAATCAGGTTGAAGGAGCTGATGATCGCTTCGAGTTGCAGCGATATATAGGGCAGGGCGCCGATCAGGGCGATCAGGGTCACGGCCGCGGCGATGGTCTGGGAGCGGTTGTAGCGGGTGGAAATAAAGTCGGCGATGCTGGTGATATGGAAGGTTTCCTTGGCGGCGACCATGGGGCGCAGGATAAGCCACCAGCAGGCGATGGCGATCAGGGCGCCGGCGTAGATACCCACAAACAGCAGCCCCGAGTGGCTTGCCAGGCCCACGCTGCCGTAGAAGGTCCAGGAGGTGGCGTAGACCGCAAGGGAGAGCGAGTAGACCCAGGGGCCGTGCTTGGCCTGTCCGTTGCGTTCGGCGCGTTTTTCCACCCATTGCGCGATGCTGAACAGGATGCCCATGTAGAGCAGCACCACAAGGGTGACAGTGGTTGGAGAAAACATGGAGGTCGGTTACCTGTGGTCAGCGCGGTATTGGAGTATCTATTTAATAGTTGCTGCAGGGGATGGGGTCAATCGGGCGGGCCGGGTAATTCGCCTATCAATGCTACTTAAGTGACTGAAATTACGTGCTTAGGGGAGGTTCCTGGTCGTGCTGTCGGGGCTCTGGGTGGTAACTGCGGCGCCGTGCTCGGGCGTTGTTGTGGCACAGCATTGCGGCACAAGATCGATGCCGCCGGGGTGTAGCGGATGACACTTGGCGATGCGCTTGAGTGCAAGCCAGCCGCCCTTGGCCGGGCCATGCAGTTGAATGGCTTCGATGCCGTAGCTGGAACAGGTGGGATAAAACCGGCAGCGAGGTCCGATCAGCGGGCTGATGACCAACTGGTAGACGCGGATGGGGCCGATCAGCAACCAGCGCATTGTGCAGGACTCCCGGAGTTTGGATACAGTCCAGTCAGCATAGGGAAAAAATGGCGCACAGGAAAGCGCGCCGGGCCGGCGCGCCTTGTGGTGCTGCGCGTCAGTTTTTAGCTGGCCAGGGCCTGAATGCTGTCGAGCGGCTCAGGCGCTGGCTGTGACTTTGGGGCGCGGTGCTCCTCGTCCAGCTGCAGTACGCTCAGGGTGCGGTTGCGCACCTGTGCCAGCAGCTCGGTGTTCTGCATCAGGTCCTGCTGGTAGGACGGCACCATGGCGCGGATTTTTTCCTGCCACTGCGGGCTGGCCAGGCGATCGGCGAAGCAGCGCTCGATAATGCCAATCATGGCGCTGGCTGCGGTGGACGCACCAGGAGAGGCGCCCAGCAGCGCCGACAGGCTGCCATCGGCGGAGGTGATGACCTCGGTGCCGAATTCCAGCTTGCCGCCCTTGTCGGCATCCTTCTTGATGATCTGCACCCGCTGGCCGGCGTGGGACAGGGTCCAGTCTTCGGCACGGGCATCGGGGTAGAATTTGCGCAAGGCGTCGACGCGGGCGCTATGGGACTGCATCACTTCGCTGATCAGGTAGCGGGTCAGGTCCATGTTGTTCATGCCGACGGACAGCATGGGCCTGATGTTGTTCAGCCGCACGCTTTTCAGCAGGTCGAAGCTCGAACCCTGTTTGAGAAACTTGGTGGTGAAGCCTGCAAAGGGGCCGAACAGCAGGGCTTTCTCGCCATCGATAATGCGGGTATCCAGGTGCGGAACCGACATGGGCGGCGCCCCGATGGGGGCCTTGCCGTAGACCTTGGCCAGGTGCTGGTTGACGATCTCCGGCTTTTTGCAGACCAGCCACTGGCCGCTGACCGGGAAGCCGCCGTAGCCATTGCCTTCGGGGATGCCGGACTGCTGCAGCAGTGGCAAGGCGCCACCGCCTGCGCCCAGAAAGACGAAGCGGGCGCGGATATGCTCCGTGCCGCCGGTCTGGCCGTTTTTGAGCGTCAGGTCCCACTGGCCGTCAGCCCGCTGGGTCAGGTCCTTCAGGGTGCGTTCGAGCAACAGCTCGAAACCGTCCTGGGCCTGCAGGTTCTGCGTCATGCCGCGGGTGAGGGAGCCAAAATCCACGTCTGAGCCATAGCGAACGCGGGTGCCGGCCACTTTTTCGTCCGGGCTGCGGTTCTGCATGATCAGCGGCATCCACTGGCGCAAGACCTCAGGGTCTTCGCTGTACTCCATGTCGGCGAAGGCCGGATGGGCGCTCAGGGTTGCATGGCGCTTGCGCAGGAAGCTGACATTTTCCTCGCCCCAGACGAAGCTTTGGTGCGGCGTGGCATTGATAAAGTTTTTCGGGGCGGGCAGTACCTGCTGTTCCACCAGGTAGGACCAGAATTGCAGGCTGACTTCGAAGGCGTTGTTGATTGTAAAGGCTTTGCGGGTGTCGATGCTGCCATCGGCCATCAGGGGAGCGTAATTCAGTTCGCAGTAGGCCGCGTGACCGGTGCCGGCGTTATTCCAGCCGTCGGTGCTTTCCTGGGCCACCTGGTCCAGGCGCTCAACCATGCTGATGCTGAGATTTGGATCCAGCTGCTTGAGCAGTGTGCCCAGGGTTGCGCTCATTGCGCCAGCCCCGACGAGTAGTACGTCTACGGATTTTGTGGTCATGATAACTCCGCCTGTTTTATTGATCATGGAGTTGAGACGTCGCGCCAACGGGGCTTTTGGCCCTGTCCTGGTGGCTGTCGCCCTGGGCGGCAGCCGTGGAGTGTTGCGCGTAGCCTGTCCCGTTCGCTCTGGAACCGCTGATGTGTCTGGCCGGCGACAATCCGGTCGCCGTGACATCAGCTCAAAATTCCCTGTCTGCGTGTTGGGCCACATGGCGCTGGTCAGTGTCGAATCTCGCTGGCCAGCGGTCGTCAGATCCGGGTGTTTTGGGTCGATAAAAACACGGATCGCGTTGTTTTAAGGCTCTATTGTTATCTTTCGCAGTTGCGACGCATTATAAGTCAGGAGCGACAGAAGGAAACGCAGGAATCCCTTATAGTGCCTATAACTCAACGGTTTCATCATTGTGTAACGCAGGTGCGGTAAGGGCTGCGGGCGAAAACTAGACTTTGGTCGAGCGGTGCTAAAAAGGTGTTGCGGGGGTATTTGTGGGCTCCGGCCCGGTGGCCGGAGCTGTCGGGTTCAGCTAGCGGACGGCCGGGAGCCGCCCGCTGCGTTGTTTCAGAGGTGTTCTTCGGCGTAGCGTGCCAGGCGGGAGCGGAAGATGCCTTCGAAGTGGACATTGGCGGAGCCTTCGAAGCCCTTGAAGCGTTCAACGATATAGGTCAGGCCCGATGTCAGGGCCGTGAGGTAGTTGGAGTCGATCTGGGCCAGGTTGCCCAGACAGATCATCTTGGTGCCCTTGCCGCAGCGGGTAATGATGGTTTTAAGCTGCTGCGGTGTCAGGTTCTGGGCCTCATCGACGATGACCACCGCATCCTGAATGCTGCGGCCGCGGATAAAGTTCAGTGACTTGAACTGGATATTGGCCTTTTCAATGGCGTACTTGACGCTGCTCTGGGGGCGTTCGTCATGCTCGTGCATGGCCTCCAGGTTGTCGTGAATGGAACTGAGCCAGGGGGTCATTTTTTCTTCCTCGGTGCCGGGCAGGAAGCCGATGTCCTCGGCCACCGGGGGGGTGGAGCGGGTCACGATTATCTTGTTGAAGCGTTTTTGCTCGATCACCATTTCCAGGGCACAGGCCAGCGCAATCAGGGTCTTGCCCGAGCCTGCGGCGCCATTGAGCAGGCACATGTCGACCGTTGGATCCAGCAGGGATTGCATGGCAAAGGCCTGGTACAGCGTGATGGGCTTGATGCCCCAGCAGTTCTGCTGCATCAGGTGGCTGTAGCCCAGGTCCAGCAGCACGACCTTGTCATCCTCAATGGAGATGGTGCGGGCGGCGAAGTCCTTGCTGTCGTCGTAGATGTACTCATTGGGGTAGGTGTGGGGCAGCATTTCCCGGTTGACCCGATGATAGGTGCGGTCGCCGTCACGGTAGCTGTCGACCTGCTCGACGTTGTCCCAGAAGTTGCCCTCGATCTGCTGATGCCCGGCGGGCAGAAGGTCGAGATCGGAAATCAGCTGGTCGGTGCGGTAATCCTCGACTTTTAACAGTCCGGCACCCAGGGCCTTGAGGCGCATGTTGATGTCTTTGGTGACCAGAACGATATCGCGGTGGGGGTTGGTTGCCTGCAGGTGCAGGGCGCAGTTGATAATCTGGTTGTCCTTGTTCTTGTCCGCCGGCAGAAAGCCCTGTCGCGCTCCAAGCTCGTGGTCGGGGAAAATGCTCAGTTTGCCCAGCGGCGTGTCGCCGTCCTGGCCCGGCAGCATGATGCGCACACCCTTGGTGATCTGGGTGGGCGAGTTCGCCGCGCTCAGGATGTTGTCGACTGCCCGAATGGCAAAACGGGCTTCCTGTGCCACGGTTTTCTTGCGGTCCTTGATGTCATCAAGTTCCTCAAGCACGGTCATCGGAATGGTGATGTCCTGTTCCTTGAATTCGAACAGGCACTTGGGATCATGCAGCAACACGTTGGTATCGAGAATATAGAGTTTCGATGCGGTCATCGGCTTTTCCTTCAGCTGCTTGCTGGATGAGCATGCGGCTGTATCCTGCGGATCCATAAGCACAATACAGCAGCCGCACCTACACAATAGCGCCCCTGTATGACGCTTAACAGCCCCTGTAACAGGAAATTGGATCCTGTGCGCATTTTTTCGAAGGCCGCTCCCGAATTGGGCCCGCCGAGCGCAGTGATAATGCCTGCTGTGCAGGCTTCAGTCGTGCGCGGCGGCTGAGCGCCAGGCGTGGGCTGATCAAAAAACAACCTGGATCGTATTGTTTTTAAAAGGGTTATGGTGGGATCGGCGGAAATTCCCTATATTGAACAGGGTGAACCTCTGCGGCGCGGGTCTTGTCTCATGACAGTCTGTGTCAGCGTATCGACACTGGTGAGGCAGTGTCGCTGCAGGGCTTTGCCGGTTGAGTCGGCTGCGTTCACAGCGCAGCTGGACTTGGCGTTTCAGGAATCCGATGCTCAAGGGAGGTGATATTGATGATCACCGAAGATTTCGTGACTGCCAGCGTGACGCCCAGCGAAAGCCTGGCGACACTTTCCCCCGTTGAAGTTGCCAGGCTGCAGGATGCAAGCCAGGGCGGTTTGTACCGGCTGTTCCGGCAATGCTGTCTGGCGGTGCTGAACTGCGGCAGTGAGCTGGATAGCACCAAAATGGTGCTCGAACGTTACAAGAAGTTCGATATCAGAATCAGTCAAAAACACCGTGGTCTGCAGCTGGATCTGATCAATGCGCCGGCCAGCGCCTTTGTGGACGGTGAAATCATCCAGGGTATCCGCGAGCACCTGTTTTCGGTGCTGCGTGATCTGCTGTATATCGGCGACGAACTGGACGATTATTGCCATGGGCTGGATGAGGGCGGTACCACCACCCACACGGTCTTCCAGATCCTGCGGCATGCCGATGTCTTCCGTCCCCATGTGAAACCCAATCTCGTGGTGTGCTGGGGCGGCCACTCCATTGGTCATGAGGAATACGAATACACCAAGAAGGTGGGGTACGAGCTGGGCCTGCGGCGGCTGAATATCTGCACCGGCTGTGGTCCGGGGGCCATGAAGGGGCCGATGAAGGGCGCGGCCATTGCCCACGCCAAGCAGCGCATCCGCGATGCCCGTTATGTGGGTATATCCGAGCCTGGTATTATCGCCGCCGAGTCGCCCAACCCGATCGTCAACGAGCTGCTGATCATGCCGGACATCGAAAAACGGCTGGAGGCGTTCGTGCGTCTGGGGCACGGTATTGTCGTCTTCCCGGGGGGGGCTGGCACGGCCGAGGAAATCCTGTATATCCTCGGTGTCCTGCTGCACGAGAAGAACAGGGAGCTGCCGTTCCCGCTGATCTTCACCGGGCCCGAAGGCAGCGAGGTTTACTTCGAGACCATCGACCGCTTCCTGCGCAACACCCTGGGAGAGGCGGCGGCACAGCGTTATGAAATTATCGTCGGTGATCCGATCAAGGTCGCGCTGCGGATGCAGCAGGGCCTTGCGGCAGTTACGGCCTACCGCAAGGCGACCAGCGAGTCCTTCCATTTCAACTGGCAGCTGAGCATTCCACTGATTTTCCAGCAGCCGTTTGAGCCCACCCATGAAAACATGGCGACGCTGAAACTGTTCCATGACCAGTCTCCCTGCGAGCTGGCGTCGAACCTGCGGCGCGCCTTGTCGGGAATCGTGGCGGGCAATGTCAAGGAGCCGGGGGTGCAGGCGATCGAAGAGTTCGGACCATTCGAACTCTGTGGCGAACCGGAACTGATGGATCCGCTGGACCAGCTGCTCAATTCCTTTGTGCAGCAGCGCCGCATGAAACTGAACTACCAGGAATACACGCCCTGCTATCGCCTGACCGGCGTGGCCAGCAGCGTGGCTTGAGCCTCCTGGGCCTGAAAGCAGAGCGCGGCAGCCCGCCAGGGTTGTCGCGCTCTGTGCGTCCTGCGGTATGATATCGCGCGGGCGCTGCCCGTGGTCTGCCGGGCCCGTTGCCCGGGCTGTCGCCGAGAAGTTCCGCAGGCTTGCTATTGAGAGCTGGCTTTATGCAGCTGGCGTCATTGCTGAACTTTAGGGTGTCGGCTGTTGTCTTCAAACTCCTTGCTGGTTCGTCTGGGGGCGTGCTGTGAAAAATAAACTGATCGTCACCCTGACAACGGTAAAGGGGTCGCGCCAGTACACGCTGAACCAGGTGGCTCGGGTACTGGTGCCGGCGTTCCTGCTGATGGCGGTGCTGAGCTTCTTTGTGTCCAATGCGTTGCTGGTGAAGACCACGGATGACCTGTCCATTCTGGAAGAAGACCATCAGTTGCTGGCCGATCAGTACGAAACCGTGCTGGGTACCCAGCAGCTCTATGTGTCCGAGTTGAATCAGCTCAGCAGCACGCTTGAGTTGCTGCAGCAGGAAAACTACCGCATCGGAGAGCTGAATGCCTCGCTGGATGAAAGCCTCGGTGGTCTGGAATCGATGCTGGGCTTGCCGGCAAGCGACTCCTACACGCCCGAGCAGGCTGAGGTTTTGAAGGCAACCGCGGCGCAGCGACTGTTTCTGTTGCACAATATCCCCAACGGGGTGCCTATCCAGGGCACGCGCATGTCCGACCGTTTTGGCATGCGCACCCATCCCGTGACGCGCAAAAGAAGCATGCACAACGGCGTCGACTTCGCCGCCTCCCGTGGCACCGATGTGTATGCCACGGCGGACGGCGTAGTGGAGTTCAGTGGCCGCCAGAGTGGCTTTGGCAAGCTGGTCATCATGCAGCACAGCTTTGGTTTCAAGACATACTTCGCACATCTGGATAAACTGAATGTCGAAGCAGGAGATCTGGTGGCCAAGGGCCAACTGATTGCGCAGAGCGGCAACAGTGGCCGCTCAACCGGGCCGCATTTGCACTATGAAATAAGGCGCCTCTATACGGCGATCGATCCGGCACCTTTTCTGAAGTGGAATATCGCGAATTTTGACACCATCTTTACTGACGTAACGAGCGTAAAATGGGCATCTTTAAGAAAAATGTATCCGTTAAATCAGGCCGCGGTGCAGTTACCATCATCGCTGAAGGAAACCGATTCACCGGAGACATGACGGTACAGGGCAAGGTGCATGTCGATGGTGTAATCGACGGCAAGATCGACAGCAATGATGACATATCCATTGGCAAGTTCGGTGAGGTCAGGGGGCTTGTAAAGGCCAAGCAGGTGCATGTGAGCGGCCGCCTTGAGGGCGAGGTGATCTGTGATGAGCTGTTCGTGGAGGCCGGCGGCAAGGTGCGGGCCCGGGTGCTGAGCCTGCAGATGTCGGTGGACCCCAAGGGCTGCTTCCAGGGTGAGCGGCGCGAGCAGATCCAGCAGGTACTGGCGCTGCAGGAGGCGCCGGAAAAAGCCTTTGAGTTTGGTGTCGAGGCGATCGACAGCCTGCCTGACCGTATTGTGCTGGGGGCAGGGCGTGGCAGGCACCGCGATAAACACCATGACAAGTAGGGTGCAGTCGCAGCCACTGCCGTTTTGCGGCAGAGCCTGGCGGCCGTCGCGGCTTAACAGAACGAGCAAACAGGGCTTTATCGATGTGTGAACTCTTGGGAATGAGTGCCAATGTGCCCACCGATATCTGTTTCAGCTTCTCCGGGCTGATGCAGCGTGGTGGCGCAACCGGTCCGCACCGCGATGGCTGGGGTATCGCCTTTTACGAAGGGCGGGGCGTGCGCTTTTTCCATGACCCGGCGCCGAGCGTGGAGTCGGCAATTGCGCGCCTGGTGCGCAGTCACCCGATCAAGAGTCACATCGTGATCAGTCATATCCGCCAGGCCAATGTGGGGCAGATCTGCCTGGAAAACACCCATCCGTTCTCCCGTGAACTCTGGGGGCGCAGCTGGTCCTATGCCCACAACGGGCAGCTGGATGCGCAGCTCTATGAGCTGCCCCTGGAATTCTACCGCCCCATCGGCACCACCGACAGCGAGTATGCCTTTTGCTGGTTGCTGGGGCAGATTCGCCAGCGCTTCCCGCAGGAGCCTGATGATATCGGCGAGCTGAGCGATTTTATCGGTGGGCTCTGCGATCGCCTGCGCGGTTTCGGCGTGTTCAACATGCTGCTGACCGAGTCCCGTTACCTGTTTTGCTATTGCACGACCAAGCTGTCCTGGCTGACGCGCCGGGCGCCTTTTGGCGAGGCAAGGCTCAAGGACTATGAACTGACGGTGGACTTTTGCGATGAAACCACGCCGCTGGATGTGGTGACCGTGATCGCCACGGACCCGTTGACCGACAACGAGGCCTGGCAGGCGCTGCAAACCGGCGAGCTGTGCGTGTTCAGGGATGGCCTGGTGGTGGCCCGGCGTGAGGCGGTCCCGGTGGCCAGCGCTTAGGCGGGCGCAGCGGCGGACACGAAGCCTAACCTGCTCTCCTGGCACGAAAGCCGGAACTTGCGTCGGGTGGCGAGGCCGTGCCCGTGTATCCCTGCACGGTCTCCTTTATAATGTGCTCCCTCTTTCAGACTGAACGACTGTAGCCCATTCGTGACTATCGATATTGAACACCTCCGTCAGCAGCTTGCGCTGTGTCAGTGCAAGGATCGCTCCGAGCTTCTTCGAAAGTTTCAGCAGCTGGAGCAGCGTCTGCGCAAGGGCTTGCCTGCAGACCGGCTGGCGGCCCAGCTGGTGCCGGCGCTGGAACGCTCGGCGGCCCAGGTAGCAGCCCGGGCCGCCCGTGTCGGCACCGTTAACTACCCAGACCTGCCCGTATCGGCCCGGCGCGAGGAAATCGGCAAGGCGATCATGGAAAACCAGGTGGTGGTGATTGCCGGTGAAACCGGCTCGGGCAAGACCACCCAGTTGCCAAAAATCTGCCTGGAACTGGGATTGGGGGTGCGCGGGCTGATCGGCCATACCCAGCCCCGGCGGCTGGCGGCGCGCACCGTGGCGACCCGCATTGCTGAGGAACTGAACTGCACCCTGGGTGACCAGGTCGGTTATCAGGTGCGCTTCACCGAGCAGGTGTCCGACCATACCCTGGTCAAGCTGATGACCGACGGTATCCTGCTGGCCGAAACACAGCATGACCGCCTGCTGCAGCGCTACGATGTCATCATCATCGATGAGGCCCATGAGCGCAGTCTCAATATCGATTTCCTGCTCGGCTACCTGAAGCGGATCTTGCCGCAACGGCCGGACCTTAAGGTCATCATCACGTCGGCAACGATCGACCTGGAACGTTTCTCGCGGCATTTCGACAATGCCCCGATCATCGAAGTCTCGGGGCGTACCTATCCGGTGGAGGTACTTTACCGGCCGCTGAATGACCGCGGCGAAGACCAGCCGGATGTGGATCAGCAGCAGGCGATCCTGGAGGCGGTGGAAGAAATCACCGATCTGGCCCGCAGCCGGCGCAGTAACAGTGCGCGGGATATCCTGATCTTTCTCAGTGGCGAGCGGGAAATCCGTGAAACCGCTGAGGTGCTGCGCCGGGCACAGCTGCGCGATACCGAAGTGATGCCGCTCTATGCGCGCCTGAGTGTGGCGGAGCAGAACCGGGTCTTCCAGGCGCAACGCGGTGCCGGCCGGCGTATCGTGCTGGCCACCAACGTGGCGGAAACCTCGGTCACGGTGCCGGGCATCGGTTATGTGATCGACCCCGGACAGGCGCGAATCTCCCGTTACAGCTACCGGGCCAAGGTACAGCGTCTGCCGATCGAGGCGGTGTCCCAGGCCAGTGCCAATCAGCGCATGGGGCGCTGCGGGCGTATTTCGGAAGGTGTCTGCATTCGGCTTTACTCTGAAGAGGACTTCGAGGCGCGTCCGCGCTTTACCGACGCGGAGATTCGCCGCACGAATCTCGCGGCGGTGATCCTGCAGATGCTCAGCCTGCGCCTGGGTGATATCGCCGACTTTCCCTTTATAGACCCGCCGGACAGCCGCTTTATTAATGACGGTTTCAAGCTGCTCGAAGAACTCGGCGCGGTGGATACTGCCCGCGGCATGACGCCACTCGGGCGGCAGCTGGCGCAACTGCCGGTGGATCCGCGCATCGGCCGCATGGTGCTGGAGGGGGCCAGGCAGAACGCCCTGCGCGAGGTGCTGGTGGTGGCCAGTGCGCTGAGCAGCCAGGACCCGCGCGAACGCCCGCTGGACAAGCAGCAGGCCGCGGATGAAAAGCACCGCGAGTACGCGGACGACGAGTCGGATTTCCTGACCATGCTCAACCTGTGGAACCTGTATGAAGAGCAGCGCCAGGCACTGAGTCAGAACCAGCTGCGCAAATACTGCCAGAAGCACTTCCTGTCGTTCCTGCGCATGCGCGAGTGGCGCGATGTGCACCGCCAGCTTCATCTTATCAGTCGACAATTGAAGTTGAGCGAAAATACCAAGCCTGCGGAATACGAGCCGTTGCACAGGTCCCTGCTCGCCGGCTTGCTGAGCCAGATCGGCATGCGGCAGGAAAATCGGGAATACCTGGGGGCGCGTAACCGCCGCTTCCACCTGTTTCCGGCGTCCACCCTGTTCAAGAAGGCACCCAAATGGGTGATGTCGGCGGAAATGGTCGAAACCTCGCGCCTGTTTGCCCGCATGAATGCGGCGATCAAGCCCGAATGGGTCGAGCCGCTGGCCGGGCACCTGGTGAAGCGCAGCTATCTTGAGCCGCATTGGGAGAAAAAACGTGCCCAGGTGGTCGCCAGTGAGCAGGTTACGCTGTTTGGGCTGATCATCGTGCCGCGGCGCAAGGTGCACTACGGCCCTATCGATCCCGAGGCCTGTCATGAAATATTCATTCGCAGTGCGCTGGTGGAGGGGGAGTACCAGACCCAGGCGAAGTACTTCAGTCACAACCGCCAGTTGCTCGAGGGGGTGGAGGCGCTGGAAGCCAAAAGTCGCCGTCGCGACCTGCTGGTGGATGAAGACAGCCTGTTCGATTTTTATGCCCGGCGCCTGGCGGAGCACGGTGGCGCGGATATCGTCAATGGCGCGGGCTTCGAACACTGGCGCAAGGGTGCCGAAAAGCAGAATCCCCAGCTGCTGTTTTTTACCGAGGCGGATGTACTGCAGCGCTCGGCCGCCCATGTCACGGCGCGGGACTATCCGCCGCGGATGCGACTCGATACCGTCGACCTGCAGCTGAATTACCAGTTCGAACCCGGTACCGACAGCGATGGCGTGACGCTGGACCTGCCGCTGGCACTGTTGAACACGGTAACGCCACGCCGGCCGGACTGGCTCGTGCCAGGGATGCTGGAGGGCAAGTGCATTGCCATTCTGAAGGGCTTGCCCAAGCAGCAGCGCAAGCACTTTGTGCCCATTCCTGACTATGTGCGTGCCTTCACCGAGCAGGTAGTGTTTGCGGATGGCGACCTGTACGAGGCGCTGAGCCTGTTTTTGCGCCGCAAAACCGGCACGCGGGTGGATCCCGCCGAACTGCGGGCGGTGGAGCTGGATGAGCATTTGCGCATGAACATCCGCTTGCTGGACGCCAAAGGCAAGCAGCTCGGGGTCGGGCGGGACCTGGAAACCCTGTCGAGCCAGTTTGGCAAACAGGCTGAGGCGGCATTGCGTGAAGGGCCGGGGGACAGCTGGGGGCGCAGTGGCTTGCTGAGCTGGGACTTCGGCGATTTGCCCGAGTCCGTGGAGCTGCGCCAGGCCGGGGGTATCCGGCTGGCGGCTTATCCGGGCCTGCGCGACTGTGGCAGCAGCGTTGAGCTGCATGTCTGTGCATCCCCTGATCAGGCACAGGCCGAGTCGCGCCTGGGGATTGCACGCCTGGCCATGCTGGAGCTGGCGGCCCCGGTGCGTTACGCCAGGCGTGAAATGCCGCACCTGAACGAGGCCCTGCTGTACGGCGGTGCCCAGTTTGACAAGGCGCGGCTGACGGATGCCATCCTGATGCAGGCGCTGATGCAATTGATGCAGCTGGATGAGTCCTTGCCACGCACGGAAACGGAATATCGAATCCGGCTGGAGCAGGCGCGGGCAGACCTGTGGGAAAAGGTTGTTCAGCTCGCCCAGTTTGTGCGCGACTGCCACCGCGATTATCACCAGGTACGCAAGCCACTGGGTGGAAACATCCCGTTGCAGGCGGTGACAGTGCTAAATGATATAAAAAGCCAGCTGTCGGAACTTATTAAAACTGAATATCTGCTGACTACACCCTGGGCGCAACTGCAGCATTACCCCCGGTATCTCCAGGCAATACAGAAGCGGCTGGAAAAGTACCAGCGGGACCTTAATCGGGAACGGTTATTATCTGATCAGTTGCAACAGTATTGGCAGCGTTATAAAGGTCTGCGTGATAAAAACCTGACGCAGGGCGTGTTTGATCCGGCGCTCGAAGAGTTTCGCTGGATGCTGGAGGAATACCGCGTATCCCTGTTTGCCCAGGGGCTGGGCACCCAGGTGGCGGTATCGGACAAGCGCCTGCAGCAGCAGTGGCGCCAATTGCAGGCCTGATTTGCTGGCTCTGCGAACAAACGGGTAGATAAATGCCTGTGTCCGGCATCTTTATTATCGCGCTGGATACCCAGAAAAGCGCCTCAAGGCGACGTTGGCAGGCCGGGCTTAATGTGGTTTGTTTCGGCTGGGTGCAGTAACAGCGTCGATGTTTTATTAGGTGAATGCCTGGGCGCCGGGTCGGATTAAATGCAAGGGGGAGGCCCGATGTCAGGCGGGTTGGTAATGACCGGGGCTGGGGCATCGGGCAGGCTTGCGTGCCGCTGGCGGGTATGCTGTAATGCCTGCGGTTTGGCTATTGCGAAGTGGTTGTAAGGGACTCCTGGGGGGATGTGCTTTTTGAAAAAGCGGCACGTACAGCAGGAAGTCCGGCAAGGCTGAAAAGAGGTACGGGAGCACTTAACCTTTAGTTGCAATGCGTGCGCAGCTATAAAAAGTGGCCAGGCTGAAGGGAAAAGAAAGCAAAAAAGTACTTTCACTGGTTTGAAATATTTAGGATTTATAGTACTTTCCTAGAAGCACTTCGGTGCACTAAGAAAAACTAGAGTACACAACTAGTAAGTTGAATCATTGAAGGGGAATGTTGATGAAAAAGTCACTGATCGCTCTGGCTATCGCCGGTGCCATGACTGCTCCGATCGTCGCTCAGGCTGACGCCACTCTGTACGGTAGCGTTGATACCCGTCTGCAGTTCGCTGAAGACTCCGATGCCAACCTGTATGTCGACAAGGCTGAAATCGGTGTTAAGGGTTCTTCCGACCTGGAAAACCTGGATGGCGTGAAAGCTACTTACCAGATCGAATTCCGCCTGGATGCCAACGGTAGCGAAGAAGATGAATTTGGCGATCTGGTCGGGACTGACGGTAATGGTAGCAATGTCAAAGGCGACGTTACCATGCGTAAAGCCAACGTCGGCCTGGTTGGCGACTTCGGTATCGTGCAGGTGGGTCGTCAGAACCGCCTGACCGAAGCCGGTGAAGGCTACACCGACATCCTGATGGCTGCCAGCAACAACTACATGAACAACGACCGTATCGGTAACTCCGTTGCTTACGTAACGCCGATGATGGCCGGCTTCGAAGCCTACGTTCAGCTGATGGTCGATGGTGGAAATGCTGATACTGAAGAAGATGTTGATGCCTGGATGCTGGGCTTCAACTACTCCATCATGGACCTGAGCCTGTCCGTGGGCTACACCGAAATCGATGGCAACTACGTTGATACTGCTCTGGTCGATAGTGGTGCTTCCGATAGTGAATTGCTGGTTGTTGGTGCTGGCTACAATATCGGCGATCTGGCTCTAGGTTTGACCTACGAGCAGGCTGATGATGGCACTGACGAAGACGAAATGTATGCTGTCGCTGCGACTTACAAGATTGGCAACGCCAAGCTGAAGGCTGTTTACGGTCAGAACGATTACGACTCTTCTTCTGATGAAGACGCTTACGGCGTACAGGCTGAATACGCGCTGGGCAAGAAAGCCGGCGTGAAAGCAGCTTACACCGTACTGGATGAAGATGGCGGCGAGCAGTTCGACACCGTTACTCTGAGCTACTACGTCAACTTCTAATCCGCCTGGCGTGATTGGTTGTGACAGAAGGGCCCCCGCAAGGGGGCCCTTTTTGCGTTTGGCCTTTGGGTCTGGCGGGCTGGATGCGCTTTGCCGGTGTTCAGTTTGCTGGTTTGCGCAGGTGCGAAATGCTATAAAGGGCGAATAATTTGACGGTATCGAGTTTAGTGAAGGAAGCATTGACGATGACATTCAGCAAGGCCGCTATTCTCTGCACTGCGTTGATCGGCGCGCCCCTGGTCGCGGCCGAACAGGGTGAGGGCGCCTCGGCGGACCCGTGGGAAGGTTTTAACCGCACGGTGTTCGAGTTTAATGATGTGCTGGATCGCTATGCCCTGAAGCCGGCTGCGCAGGGCTATCAGTACGTTACGCCGGACCTGGTGCAGCAGGGGGTATCGAATTTCTTCGGTAACCTGGGGGATGTGCGCACCCTGGTCAATAATACGCTGCAGTTCAAATTGCATGATGCGGCCAGCGATGTGGCCCGGATTACGCTCAATACCACCTTTGGTCTGGCCGGGGTGCTGGATCTGGCAACGCCGCTGGGGCTGGAAAAGCACAACGAAGACTTCGGTCAAACGCTGGGTTACTGGGGTGTACCCAGTGGCAATTACCTGGTGCTACCACTGTTCGGGCCCAGTTCCGTGCGTGATGGTGTGGCGCTGGTGCCGGACAGCTACCTGGACCCGGTGGGCGAAGTCGAGCATGTGCCAACCCGAAACAGCCTGTACGCGCTGCGCCTGATTGATACCCGCGCCGAGCTGCTGAAGTCCGAAGGGCTGGTCAGTGGCGACCGCTACCTGTTCATTCGCGATGCCTATCTGCAGCGTCGGCAATACCAGGTAAATGATGGCCAAATAAACGCGCCTTTCGATGCCCAGGACTTCTGATCTTTGCGTTGCAACTTCAGATCAATGGGCGTAGTGTGCAGGCTCATGAATATGTGGCTTTTCCTACTGCAGGCTACTCTATGAGTCACCCCTGCCACCGGATTCTGCTGGTGGAGTCCGACACTCAGCTTATCGACCAGATCTTTGAATTAAGTGAGCAGGTCGAGGCTTTTCGTCTTCAGATACTCAAGGCATCCGATACCGCGGCGCTCGACAGTTTGCTGGAGCACTACGAGTTCTCGCTGGCAGTGGTCAATGTGCAGCGCTTGCCGCCGGAGCGTTCCCTGAATGACCTCTGCATCCGCTTTCACCCCAAGCCGGTTCTGGCGCTGGTGCCTGATCTGGATGCCGCGCACCTGCTGAGCGGGCTGCGTGCTGGCGCCAGTGATATCTATAGCTACCGCTGCCTGAATTATGAGGCACAGGCGTTTGTTGCCACGTTGTCGCGCCTGCTGAGTCGTGCCGCGCAGCTTGAGGCAGCGCATCGCTATCGTGAAAGCCTGGAGCGCAGCCTTGATGAGTTGCGCGAGGATCAGATGGCGGCCCAGCAGGTACAGCAGAATCTGCTCCCCGCGAAACTGCAAAGCATCGGCGGGGTCAGTTTTGCCTATGATCTGACGCCGTCGCTGGTGCTCAGCGGTGACTTTGTCGATGTGGCGCCGCTGGACGATCACCTGACGCTGTTTTATCTGGCGGATGTGTCCGGGCACGGTGCCTCGTCGGCGCTGGTCACGGTGCTGCTCAAGAACATGACCAATCGTGTGCTGCGGGCGCATCAGCGCGACACACCGCTGTCTGAGCTGTCGCCAGCCTCGACGCTCTACGTGTTGAACCGGGAGCTGCTCGATACCGGTCTTGGCAAGCACTTCACGATCTTTGCCGGGATTCTGGATGCGCGCAATTCGACGCTCAAGTACGCCGTGGGTGGTCATCATCCCATGCCTGTGCTGAACCAGGGGGGCGAGGCGCGCTTTCTGACCGGGCGGGGCATGCCGGTGGGGTTGTTTGATGAACCGTTTTTCGATGAGCATGAGCTGCATCTGGCGGATACGTTTTCACTGACGCTGTTTTCGGATGGCGTGCTGGAAGTGATGGCTAAAGAAGGCTCGCTGGACAAGCGTGAAGAGCGCTTGCGCGAGCTGGTCGCAGCGGGTGTGGTAATGCCGGACGATTTGCTGGAATCTGTGCTGGGGTCCGCCAGCTGTCCGGATGATATTGCTATTTTGACCTTGTACCGGGGCGCCCTTGATGCGTGAAGGCTCGATATTTTTTGCCCGAGAGGGCGGCAGTTACGTCTTGAAATTTGTGGGTGAGGTGCGGCTTACGCTCTGCACGACACTCGATCGTCATCTCGAGCAGGTATTGGCGCTCGGGAACGTCGAGCATATTCTGGTGGACCTGACCGAAACCGATACCATCGACAGCACCTCCCTGGGCTTGATTGCCAAGCTCGCCGTGGGTGCGAGTCGCCTGTCCCTGGAGGCGCCGACCCTGGTGTCGACCAACGAGGATGTCACGCGCATCCTGCTTACCATGGGCTTTGAGCGAATCTTCCTGTTGCTGGAGACCATGCCCACCAGCCTGGTGGATCTCGAGCGCCTGCCGTTCGTGCAGGAGTCTGATGCAGCGGTTCGGGATCGTATTATCGAGGCCCACAAGGTGCTGATGAGTCTGAACGAGGCGAACCGGGATGCTTTCGTTGATCTGGTGACGACGCTGGAGTGCCACCCCTGACGTGAGTTTTCTGGCGTTGGAGGGCTTTTAGGCATTTGGCCTATTGGATTCAGGCGCCAGAACGCTAGAATTGCTGCTGTAGACTGAGGTCGCAAGGATGCGGTGCAGGGAAGGGATGCAAACTCGGTTACTCGCTTCTCTCGGATCAGGGAGGCGACCGGCAGGGAGGCCGGGTACGGGGCTCGATGGCAGGATGCCTGAGAGCCCTTTTTTACGTTCAGCCGATATTCCGGTTTACATCGTCACTAGGCCCGTTCGGGCAGCTTGTTGTCCTGTGTTTCCTCCATTGCTGTCTGTGCGTCTCTTTGTTGGAGCTGGCATGCCCCGGCGCCTTGCAGAGCGATGGCCGCCGCTCCTGGCGGGTTGCGTTAGAGTGCGAGCAGCAGTTTTTCCAGCTTGACCTGATCGGCGGCGAAGTTGCGAATGCCTTCTGCCAGTTTCTCCGTTGCCATGGCGTCTTCATTCATCTGCCAGCGATAGCTGTTTTCAGGCAGTGCCGTACGAGCGTCGGTGCTGCTGGCGGTTTGCGGGCTCAGGCGCCGTTCCAGGGGCGCCTGGGTAGCGTCCAGTTCCTGCATCAGCGCCGGGCTGATGGTCAGGCGGTCGCAACCGGCCAGCGCCTGGATTTCACCGGTATTGCGAAAGCTCGCGCCCATGACGACGGTGCCATAATCGTGCTGTTTGTAGTGGTTGTAAATGCGCGTCACCGAGACCACGCCGGGATCCTTGTCGCCGCTAAAGTCAGCGTCTGGCTGCTGGCTGCGGTGCCAGTCGAGGATGCGGCCAACAAAGGGTGAAATCAGGTAGACGCCAGCGTCGGCGCAGGCCTGGGCCTGGGCGAAGCCGAACAGCAGGGTCAGGTTGCAGTTGATGCCCTCGCGTTCCAGTCTCTCGGCGGCCCGGATGCCTTCCCAGGTGGAGGCAATCTTGATCAGGATGCGGTCCTTGTCGATGCCGGCTTCCTGGTACATCTGTATGAGCCTGTGAGCCCTGGCGACGGTGGTTTCGGTGTCGAAGGACAGGCGGGCATCAACCTCGGTAGAGACGCGCCCGGGTACCAGCTTGAGAATTTCCAGCCCAATCAGGACGGCCAGTTTGTCGGTCATGTTGCCGAGCTGTTGCTGGTTGTCACCGCCCAGGCTCTGGGCCCAGGCGCGGGCCTGTTCCAGCAGGGGGCGATAGGCCGGGTGCTGTCCGGCCTTGAGCAGCAGGGAGGGGTTGGTGGTGGCATCGACGGGTCTGAACTGGCGAATGGCGTCGATATCGCCGGTATCTGCGACGACACTGGTGATGGCTTTTAATTGTTCCAGCTGGCTTTGCATGCTCTGTGTGTCCTTTATAGAAATGATTAAGCCGGTATCCGTTCCATTGCCTGTCTGAGTACCTCGGGACCGGCGCCGGGCTTGTGGGCGTTCTCGCTCAGGTAGCGGCGAAACTGCTTGCCGCCGCGCTGGGCGTGGAACAGGCCCAGAATATGGCGGGAAATATGCCCCAGGTTCACCCGCTCGCCGAGCTCCTGTTCGGCGTATGCGATCATCTGCTGCAGTGCCTCCAGCCGGCTGACGGTACCGGGTGCGGCGCCATAGAGTCGAGAATCCACATCGGCCAGCAGGCTGTAGGGGTTTTGGTAGGCTTCGCGCCCGACCATGACGCCGTCGACCTGTTCAAGGTGGGCGTCGCATTCGTCGAGCGACTTGATGCCGCCGTTGATGATGATCTCCAGCTCGGGAAAGGCCTGCTTGATGCGATAGACCCACTCGTATCGCAGAGGCGGTATATCGCGGTTTTCCTTCGGGCTCAGGCCTTTCAGGATCGCCTTGCGGGCATGAACGATAAAGGTTCTGCAGCCTGATCCGCGTACGACATCAACGAAGTGGTGCAGCTCTTCATAGCTGTCCATGTCGTCGATCCCCAGCCGATGCTTGACGGTCACGGGTATTGAGACCGCGCTCTGCATGCGTTCCAGGCAGTCGGCTACCAGCTGCGGGTGAGCCATCAGGCAGGCGCCGATCATGTTGTTCTGCACCCGGTCACTGGGGCAGCCGACGTTGAGGTTGACCTCGTCGTAGCCATGATCCTCGGCCATGCGGCTGCACTGGGCCAGCGCCTGTGGGTCGCTGCCACCAAGCTGCAGTGCAATGGGGTGCTCCGCGGCCTGGTAGCGCAGAAAGCGCCTGGCGTCGCCGTGGATCAGTGCGCCTGTGGTGACCATTTCCGTGTATAGCAGCGCGTTGCGACTAAGCAGGCGGTGAAAGTAGCGGCAATGGCGGTCTGTCCAGTCCATCATCGGGGCCACCGAGAAGCGGCGATTGGGCTCGGTGTGTTCGATGGCGGACGCGGGCTTGGTGCTGGGTTGGAGGCTGCTGGGCATGCTGTACAACTGAAGTTTGTGGAATCGGCGAAGAGTGTTTCTCTCGGGCCCGATTATATACCAAAGGGGCAAGTTCAGGCGACAGCTGGCGAATGCCTGCGCATTTGATGTCAGTCGCATCGAAAGTCGCTATCATTGGCGGCTGTTTTTTGGTCAGCCATGTGTCCGCATCGGTGAAAGGGATTTTCTGGCAACGACCGGTGCTTTATCACCTAGTTTTAAATATCCAGGTTTCAATCGTTTATGTGCGTTTCGCAATACCTTCTATCGCCCTGGCATGTGCTTTGTCGGGTCTGTTCGGCGTTTCCGCGCACGACATTGCTGTTGGCGTGGGTGCTCCTGATCCTGCTGGATTTGTTTATGGTGCGTGACAGGGCCTGGCTGACGGAGAATCTCTTCGGCAAGCGCTTTGTCGTGAACTTTGTTCTCAGCGCCCTGGCGTTCTGGGCGCTGCTGTATTGCGTGCGCGGCCTGGTGCGTCGCAGGCCCTTGTACGGGGCCCTGCTGTTACTGCTGCTGGTTGCCGCCTACTTTGCCCAGGCATCTTACTTCAGTGTCTATGGCAAATTCGTTACAGCGTTTGATTTTCGTTTTTTTGCCGCCGACCCTTTGTTGTCGTTGCAGTTGGGCGCGCAGACCGCATCGCTGTGGCATTCGGTCCGGGTTGCGGTTTCCGTGCTGCTGATTCTGGCGCTGGTGATGTCGCTCGATGCCCGTCCGTCGATATTACGCCGCTGTATCAGCGGGGGATTGGCAGTGCCGTTGTTTTTGCTCATAACTCTGAACTGGTACGGAACCTCGAGTTTCCAGATGGCGCCTGTGGCCTACCTCGGCAGTCTGGTCAGCGCCCTGGAGGTCCAGGCCCAGGCTCTGGACAAACCGGCCAAGCCGTTGCTGGCGTCAAGGGAGGCCAGGGCTGGCGTACCCAACATTGTGGTGGTGATCGGCGAATCGCTGAATCGGGATCACCTGGGGCTCTATGGTTACGCGCGTGACACAACGCCGCAGCTCTCGGCCATGCTGGAGCGTGGCGAGATGCTGGCCATGCAAAATGCGGTTGGGGTGTCGCCCCGTACCCTGACGTCCGTGCCCTACATGTTGACCGGTCTGCAGGGGATAGACCCCAAAGGCGTGATCTATACCGTGCCCACGCTGTTCAATTATGCCAAGAGCGGAGGCTACCAGACGGCATTGATTAGCGCGCAGGACTTCCAGTGGCGCAATCTGGATGAGCTGTTCGTGGATGGGGACCTGGATCACTACGAACAGGGCGTGAATTTCAGTGCTGACGTATCGGTTTCCGTGGGAGCCGATGATCTGCAGGTACTGGAGCGGGGCATTCTGCCCTACATGGAGCGTGTCTCCGAGCAGGAGGAGCCCTTTATGCTGGTGACCCAGATGAGTGGCAGCCACACACCCTTCAGCGACCAGGTACCCCAGGCTTACAAGATTTACTTGCCGGAAGGTGGCCCCAACAGTGTGAATGCCTATGACAATACGGTGCGCTATGCCGATATGTATCTGTCGCGGCTGGTGGAGGAGGCGCGGCGTATCGACCCCAATACCTGGGTGTTTTATGCCAGTGACCACGGCGAACATGTCAGTGACCAGGGCAGTCGCTTCCATGCCGACTTTATCCCGGAAGTGATCCGTAATCCGCTGCTGGTGTTTCCGCCGCTGGGCCAGGTCGGTGCCGTGAAGGCGGCGCTGGATGCGCCGGTCAGTGCGGCGGATATCGTGCCGAGCGCGCTGGAATTGATGGGGGTCGAGCCTGTCACCGAGCTGGGGGGCGTCAGTCTGCTGCACCCGATTGATCCAGAGCGCATGCGGATCGTCACAGCCTACATGATTACGCTGCACAACGATCCCCGGGCTGCGCTGGTGTTTCCGGACCAGTCGATCTATGACATCGATTTCAAGCGCGGCAGTGTGAAACTAAGTGATGGTGAAACACTGATTCGTTACGATGAGCTGGATTCGAAGTACAGGGGCTTGTTCGAGCCGCGACTTAACTAGTCTGGAGAGGGATATGCCCAACGAGAAGGTGACAGGACTGGCGCGTTTTTACTACGCAACCTGCTACTCGATGAAGGGAATTCGCGCGGCCTATAGCCATGAGCCGGCGTTTCGTTACGAAGTTTTCGGGGCGCTGGTACTGGTCCCGTTGTCGTTCTGGGTGGCGCAGACAGGGATGCAGCTTGGGCTGCTGATCGCCAGTTGCCTGCTGGTGCTGATGGCGGAGGTTTTTAACAGCGCGATAGAGGCGGTGGTGGATCGTGCCGGGCTCGAGATGCACGAACTGGCCGGGCGGGCCAAGGACCTGGGGTCGGCGGGCGTATTCTTTACCCTGCTGATGCTGGTGCTGATCTGGGGCGGCATTATCTGGGACAACGCGCAGGCATCCATGTGAAACGAAACAGAAGCAGGTGGGGTCCTGCTTCTGTTTCTGCAGGTCTTAGCCCTGGCTGAACGGCATTTCCGGCAGGTTGCGCGCGTAGAATATTTCCCGCATCTCGCGAAACAGGTTGTCGGTAATGCTGTTGATTTCTTCTTCGCTCATGCCCTGGGTGGTGGTGCCAAACAGGTACTGGTTGAGGTCGAAGTCGTTCAGCATCATCTTGGTATGGAAGATGTTTTCCTGATAAACATTCACGTCCACCATCTGGTAAAGATCGCGGATATCGTCGCTCATGAAATTCTGGATCGAATGAATATCATGGTCGATATAGTGCTTGATACCGTGCACGTCGCGGGTGAAGCCGCGCACGCGATAATCGATCGTGACGATATCCGACTCGAGCTTGTGAATCAGGTAGTTCAGCGCCTTCAGGGGTGAAATAACACCACAGGTCGAGACCTCAATGTCGGCACGGAACGTACAGATACCATTGTCCGGATGACTCTCCGGGTAGGTATGTACGCAGATGTGGCTCTTGTCGAGGTGAGCGACGACGGAATCCGGCTGCAGGGGGCCCGGTTTTTCCGAGGTGTCGACCATGAGGGAATCCTTCAGGGGTTCCTCGGATACCAGAATCGTGACGCTGGCGCCCTGGGGCTCGTAGTCCTGGCGGGCGACATTCAGCACGTTGGCGCCGATGATGTCGCACACCTCGGTCAGAATCTCGGTCAGACGATCCGCGTTGTATTGCTCATCAATGTACTCGATGTATTCTGCCTTCTGTTCCGGAGTCCGGGTGTAGCAGATATCGTAGATACAGAAGCTCAGGCTTTTAGTGAGGTTGTTAAAGCCCTGCAGTTTGATCTTGCCACTGGGTGTCAACGATCAGGCCTCCAAAAAAATAACGCGCCTCTCGGGCGCGATGGACGAATAGCTGTGGGGCTGGCCCCGGCAATGTGTCGTGATTGTAGAGCAACTGGGCGGTCAGAAAAAGTCCAACGGGTGACAAAAGTCCCGCTGTACAAAATTCCATCCGTGTATGGGGCGGCAGCTATCGTTGAATTTCAGTTGTTGCAAATCATTATCGTTTAGATTATCGTTTGCCTGGTTCACAAATTCCCGTCCGCTACCGGAGTCATCCGGTGGGCTGTCGGCCCGGCAGGACTCGCCTTTGGCGGCGCGTCTTTGCCACATGCTTAATGTTCAAGGCTCTTATCACGCAGGTCGTGAATGCCGGCTCCCAGGGGTCGGCTTTTTTTTGCACGGGATTCGGGTGTTGCGGTGAGTTGCTGTAGTGGCGCGGGCGGTTGCTGCGGGCGGTTGCGCAGGTTCGGCGGCTAGTGGCTGAAATCGAACCCCAGCTGTTCTTCGCTCATGCCCGTGTGGCGGTAGCCCAGCTTGCGCTGCTGACGGGCGATGTTGCTGAGCAGGCGTCGGGCTTCCTTGTAGGAGTGCAGTACGGTATGTGTCACAGTGGCTTCGTTCGCGGCCCGGTCTCCCCAGCTCTGGCTCAGAATCCAGTCACCGACAAGGTCCTGATACAGGCGAACGATGAAGTATTCCTGCTCTTTTTGCCAGCGTACTATCAAGGGGCTTTTACCGTAACTCGATCGGGGGGAAAATGTTGCAGTGAATGCATACCCGTTTATGCGACAGACTCAGGGCGTGTCGCGCCAGATCCCGATGCAAGGACATCGAGTGTAACGGCGCATTGAGCCCGAAACCATGGCATTTGTAAAGATCCGGAGTACAGATTGAAGTCCAGTCATCTGAATATCATTGCCGACGAAAACATTCCGGCACTACAGGCGCTGTTGGGGCCTCTTGGTACCATCCGAACCCTGGCGGGACGCAGCATGACGGCGGCTGATCTGGCCGGGGCCGATGTGTTGCTGGTGCGCTCGATTACCCGGGTGGACCGGGCGCTGCTGGCGGGTACGCCGGTGCGCTTTGTCGGCACCGCCACCATAGGAACGGACCATGTCGATCAGGTGTACCTGCAGGAGCAGGGTATTGCCTTTAGCAGTGCGCCGGGCTGCAATGCCGATGCGGTGGTGGAGTATGTGCTCACGGTGCTGTACAACCTCGCCGCCGAGCAGGGCTTTGCGTTGCGGGACAGAACCGTCGGTATTGTCGGGGTCGGTAATGTCGGCTCCCGCCTGCAGCGCCGTCTGCAGCGGCTGGGCGTGCGCTTGTTGCTGAACGACCCGCCACGCCAGGCCAAGCAGCGCGAGAACGCCACGGCAGAGTCCTTTGTGAGTCTGGATACCCTGCTGGATGAGGCTGATATCCTTTGCCTGCATACGCCACTGGTCTGTGGCGGGCCCCATCCTACGCAGCATTTGCTGGGTGTCCCTGAGCTGGCTCGCCTGCGCCGGGGGGCGATCGTGCTGAATGCCGGGCGCGGGGCCGCCATTGATGGTGCGGCCTTGCTGGAAATTGCGCGGGCGCGACCGGACCTGACGCTGGTGCTGGATGTCTGGGAGCACGAGCCCCTGGTCGACCCGGCGCTGCTACCCCTGGTACGTATGGGTTCACCCCATATCGCTGGCTACACACTGGATGGGAAAATTCGCGGTACCCATATGTTGTACCAGGCGCTGTGCCGGCACCTGGGGTTGTCGGAGCCTGCTCCCCTGCAGGCGTTTCTGCCCGCGCCCTCGGTGGCTCGGGTTGAGGCAGGCGCCGGCCTGACCGCGCTGGAGCTGATGCGTCTGCTGTATGACCCGTACCGGGATGACCGGGCGTTGCGGGCAACCCTGGGTGTGGCACCCGCCGAGCGCGGTCACGCGTTCGACCGGCTGCGCAAGGAATACCCGGTGCGGCGCGAGTTCGATACCCTGGCGGTTGCTGGCCATCTTGAACCGTCTCTGGCGGAGGAGCTTGGGGCGCTCGGCTTCAGAGTGGAATTGTCGTAAGCTGTCGCGTTTTTAATGCGTCATGACAACGCCGGAACCTGAATGCTGAAGTCACTGGAACAGACTGCCGAACCCCTTGATCTGGCGCAGCTGCGGCCCTTGCCGGGTGAGCGCCTGCGGGTCGAAAGCCGCGTGCCGCGCAGCCGCTTTGTGTCGGAGCTCATCGGCTACAAGGTCGATGGCAGTGTTCTGATCAGTGCCCCGCGCGCCGGGGCACTGGCCGCCAGCGTCAGTGTAGGTTCGGTGGTTACGGTGCGGCTGATGGCGGGTAATCGTATCTGCGCTTTTAGCAGCCGGCTGTTGCGGGTACAGCCGCAGCCTTTTGCCTACTGGCATCTGGAGTATCCCGGGAGCGTTGAAGTACGCCTGATTCGCAGCCATACCCGCGTGCCCGTGCGGCTGAAGGTGGCGCTGGATACGCAGGATGATGGCCCTGGGGTGCAGTCCGGTCTGCCCTGTGCTGCGCTCTGTAGCGATATCAGCTTGCAGGGAGCCTGTGTGGAAACCCTGCATCCGGTGGGCGTGCCCGGCGACCGGCTGTTCGTGACCCTGCGTATTCAGCTGGCGGGCATTGATCAGGTTCTGTTGATGCCGGCCCTGATCAGGAATCAGCAATCACTGGCGAGCGGGTTTCGTTTTGGGCTGGAGTTCCTGGAGCTCGAAGAAGACAGCCGGGTGATGCTGGCCGGCTTTGTCTATCAGCAGATGCTGCTGGAGACCGGTTATATCGAGGCTGTGCTCTAGCAGCCTGTCGGACTTACCACTGATCTACTGCGGGAAAGCCGATTTTGGTCATTTTTCGTGCTCTTTTTTGTTGAATAGAACCACTATTCGTCTCAAAAGAGCCCAAAAACTTCCTCAAAACGGGCTGTCCCTCGCTACGATCGGCCAAGTCCGACAGGCTGCTAGCCCTTATCTTTTAGTGTACCAACGGCAGGAGACCGGATGTTTCGACTTGGACTGATCATAAACCCACTGGCGGGCCTTGGCGGCAGCGTGGCGCTCAAGGGCAGTGATGGCGCGGAAACCGCGCGCCTGGCGCTGCAGCTGGGTGCCAGGCCGCGTGCCGGCGAGCGCGCGCTGCAGGCGCTGTTGCCCTTGCAGGGGCTGGATGTCGAGCTGTTGACCTGGCCGGCAGAAATGGGTGCCGATGTGGCGCGCCAGGCAGGCTTTGAGCCTCGGGTCATGGGGCAGATCGAGCCGGGGCACACCGGACCTGAGGATACCGAGCGTGCGGCGCTGGAGTTGGCCGCCGCGGGGGTCGACCTGATCCTGTTTGCGGGCGGGGACGGCACGGCACGCAATATCTGTCATGTTCTGTCGGACAGGGTACCGGTACTCGGGGTGCCCGCCGGTGTAAAGATTCATTCCGGTGTTTACGCGGTTACCCCGCGGGCCGCCGGGGAAATAGTCGCCATGCTGGTACGTGGCGAGCTGGTGACCCTGGCGGACCAGGAAGTCCGGGATATCGATGAAGAGGCGTTTCGCCAGGGGCAGGTACGCGCCAGGTATTACGGCGAGTTGCTGGTTCCGCAGGAACACCGTTACCTGCAGCACGTGAAAAATGGTGCGCGCGAGGTCGAGGAGCTGGTGCTGGCGGACATCGCGGCCGACATGGTCGAAGCCATGCTGCCGGGGGTGCGCTATGTGATGGGTTCGGGTACCACGGTCAAGGCGGTTATGGATGAACTTGGCCTGGCCAATACCCTGCTGGGGGTCGATGTGGTAGAGGATGGCGCCTTGATCGCCAGCGATTGCACTGCCGATCAGCTGCTGGCGCTGACGCAGGGGCACGAAAGCCGGCTGATTATTACGGTGATTGGCGGCCAGGGGCACATTATCGGTCGTGGTAACCAGCAACTGAGCCCGGCGTTGCTGCGTCGCATTGGTCGCGATGGCATCCATTTGCTGGCGTCCAAAACCAAGCTAAAGGCGCTGGATGGGCGGCCCCTGATCGTTGACAGCGGTGAGCCTGCGCTGGATCGCAGCTTTGCAGGGCTCATGCGCATTACCACCGGCTATCACGATGCGGTGCTCTATCGGGTGGCGGATTGTTGAGCAGGCTTCTAACCTGAAGGGACGATTACCGGTGCTTGTCGGGCAGGCTGAGTGTGGTGCAGCGGCAAGCCGGGTTCTGCGACCCTGGAGGTGCCCATGTTTCCCGGACTGTTCGGATTTGTACTGCGCTGGCTTGGGTTGGTCGAGTGGAAGGTGCGCTCCCGCCTGGGGCTGGTACGCAATATCTGGATACTGTCGGGTATGTTGATGCTGTGGCTGGCACAGCCGCCGCTGATGCTGGCAGTCGCACTGTTCAGCACCTGCCTGTCCTTCTGTGTACTGGATGAGGGCAGCTGAACCTGACCTTCAATGCAAAAAAACGGGCGCCCAGGGCGCCCGTTGTTGTATCTGTGCCCAGCAATCAGCGGCGGTTTTGCAGTGCGGCTATACGCTCATCCAGCGGCGGGTGCGATGACAGCAGTTCCATAAATCCCTGCTTCATGTGGCTGCTGATGCCAAAGGCCGTCAGCTGGCCCTGCAGCTGATCGGGTACGCCATACTCGGACTTCAGACGCTGCAGCGCACCGATCATGGCATGGGGGCTGGCAAGCGCTGCGCCGGACTCGTCGGCGCGGTATTCACGCCGGCGCGAGAACCAGGCGACGATAACGGATGCGACGATGCCAAACAGAATTTCGAACACAAAGGTGGTGATGTAGAAGCCGATGCCAGGGCGTGAGTCATCGCCATCGCGACGCAGGAACGAGTCCACGGCATAGGCGGCGATGCGGGCAAAGAACATCACGAAGGTGTTTACCACGCCCTGAACCAGCGCCAGGGTGACCATGTCGCCGTTGGCGACATGGCCGATTTCATGGGCCAGTACGGCGCGGGTTTCTTCCTTGCGAAAGCGCTCCAGCAGCCCCTGGCTGACGGCGACCAGAGCCGCGTTCTTGTTCCAGCCGGTAGCGAAGGCGTTGGCCTGCTGTGCCGGGAAAATGCCGACCTCGGGCATCTTGATGCCCGCCTTGTCCGACAGTTCGGCGACGGTGTCCAGCAGCCAGCGCTCCGCTTCACTGCGCGGCTGGGTAATGATCTGGGTGCCCGTGGACATTTTCGCCATGGTTTTGGACAGCAGCAGCGATATCAGCGAGCCGGCAAAACCGAATACCGCACAGAAGGCCAGCAGGGAGCCGAGATTGAGCCCGGTGCCGCTGAGGTAATGCTCGACGCCCAGCAAGTTCAGCGTAATGCTGGCGACGAGCAGAACAGCGAGGTTGGTGGCAAGAAAAAGGACAATCCTCATCATGGTGTAGGTCTACCTGGTTGGGTGATAGCCGATAAGATGTGGTCTGGCGCTAAAAGTTTCAATGCCATCGGCAATAAATAATCGTCTGGTTGCAGCCAGGCTCGGCGGCTATAATGCCGCGCTTTTCCAGCAGCCGATCCGGCCGGGGTACAAGATGGAACTGCTGATCGAGACGGTCACACAACAATTGCAGCGTGCGGCGGGTGAAACGCGCCGGCTGTTTCACGGTCGTGGCCACTGTTATCCCGGTCTTGAACACCTGGTTATCGACTGGTTTCCGCCGGTGGCCGTGGTGCGGCTCTACGATGAGGTAGAGACACAGTGGTGTGAGGCGCTCTGTGCCGCTCTGGCCCGGGTTCCCGGAATCGAGGCCCTGGTCGTGCAGTCGCGCGGGCGTGGCCGCGAATCCCGCAATGAGATCGCCTGGGGCGAGGTGCCAGAACGGCTGGCGGCTACCGAGCTGGGGCTGCAGTACTGGGTGTCGCCGCTGCAGAACCAGAACAGTGGACTTTTCCTTGATATGCGCGAAGGGCGTTGCTGGGTACGCGAGCATGCGCGCGGTGCGCGGGTGCTCAATCTGTTTGCCTATAGCTGCGCCTTCTCGGTGGCGGCAATGGCGGGCGGTGCCGCCTCGGTGGTGAACCTGGACATGAGTCGCGGGGCTCTGGCGCGGGGGCGTGAAAATCATCAGTTGAACGGGCAGGATCAGCGCGATGTGCGCTACCTGGGGCATGACCTGCTCAAGTCCTGGGGCAAATTGCGCAAGCTCGGGCCTTATGACCTGGTGCTGGTGGATCCGCCGAGCTTTCAGCCGGGCAGCTTCGTGGCTGAGCACGACTACCGCAAGGTGGTGCGCCGCTTGCCCGAGCTGACCCGGCCCGGCAGCCGGATTCTGGCATGCCATAATGACCCCTTGCACGATACCGGCTTTATTCGCGCGCTGATGGCCGAGGAATGTCCACAGTTCGTCCTGCGTGAGCGGCTGGATAATGCCGATGACTTTCCTGAACAGGACCCCGAGCGGGCTCTGAAGGTATTGCTGTTCGAACGGGAGGCCTGATGGATATCATCTGCCTGGACTTTGAGGCCAGTGGGCTTGGGCCTCGCTCCTATCCTATCGAGGTGGCCTGGCGTGACGCCGCCAGCGGGGAGCAGGACAGCTTTCTGATAGATCCGAATACGGTGCCGGGTTGGACGCACTGGGATGAGGTGGCGCAGGGAATTCATGGCCTGAGCCGCGAAGAACTGCATGCTCAGGGCATTGCCGCGTCAGCCGCCTGCTGGCGGCTGAATCGGGCGCTGGAGGGCAGGACAGTCTATTGCGACGCGCTGGAATTCGACCATTTCTGGTTGCGGCGCCTGTATGAGGCGGCCCAGATGCGGCCAATGTTCCGGCTCAAGGGGTTGGAAGTGCTGTTGACTGCCGTGCAACGGCAGCGCTTTATGGCGGCTATCGAGTGTCAGGATCGCCGACACCGCGCGCTGGATGATGTGGCGGACCTGATCGGTGCGCTGCAGTACGCTTTCCAGGGCGATTGACGGCCCTGCGTCGCCGGCGGGGCTGTCCCAGGCAGAGTGCCAATCGCCTGAGGCAGCGCTGCGCCATAATCAGGCGCCGTGCGGTCAGCCTCCTGGCGACTCGCTAAAAGCGCCTCCAAGGGCGAAGCAGTACACTAGTTGTTCAGAATCAGGCCTTCGATCTGGTTGCGAATGGCATCGTACTGGCCGGTTTCCTCGGGCATGAAGTACAGCTTGTAATAGCCGCGATCCACCAGGCGACCCTTGTTGCCTTGGATGGTTTCCTTGTAGGTCGCATGCAGGTAGCTCATCTGCAGGTGGATGACCCGGGTGTGGGGTTGCACGGTAAATTGATGGTTTTCCAGATCGTAACGGGTCTTGGCTTCCTTGATGCTGTAAAAGGACACTTCAGCAACGTGGTTCAGGTTGATCAGGAAGTTGGAGGTCACCGGAATCAGGCGCTGCTTTTCCAGTCCGTTGTGTTCCATGTAGATGCCGCTGTTCTTGTTGATCTTGATAAACATGATTGACGAACCTCTGCGTGTTTTTCGACTGCGAACGACAATAAGTCAATTTGATGAAGGCTGTGTGACAGCTTAGCAGGTTGTTGAAAAAATTGGTCTTTTGTCAGCATTCTTGAGTATTTTCAGCGCTGTCGGCGCGACTGGAGTGGCACGTTACTTTGTTGCAGGTGCCATTGCAGCCCATCCCAGGCGAAGTGCTGCAGGCAGCTGTACTCCAGCTTTCGCGGGGCCTTGCCGCGCATGTCCCACCGGCAGGCGGCGGCGAGCAGCGCCCGTATCACACCCTTGTGGCAGAGGGCACCGGCGTGCCCGATGCCCTTGCTGCGCAATGACTCGGCCCATTGCGTAAGACGCTGCTGTACCTGGCGCGGCGATTCGCCGTTGGGTGGACACAGATCCAGCCCCTGGGTTTCCATCGCCGCCATGCCGGCGGGGTCGGCGAGTCGCAGGTCGCTAATACGCTGTCCTTCCCAGTCGCCCCAGTCCATCTCGATCAGCGCCGCGGCAACGCCGGCATCCAGCCCGAGCAGCTGTGCCGTTTCCCGGGCACGTAGCAGCGGGCTGCTGTACCAGTGCCAATTTTCGAAGCGCTCAGGCACCCTCAGACAGTCCAGTTGTTGCCGGCTGGCGGCTAGCAGCGGTTCGTCGTGGTGGCCCTGCAGGCGTTTAAGCCGGTTCCATTCGGTGGGGCCGTGGCGCAGGCAGATCAGTTCCAGCCTGGGCGCAGGGGGGGGATTCGGCGGAGCTTCAGGCATGAAGAAGAGGCTCCAGTTCGGCGCGCAGCACGGCGGCGGCGGCCTGCAGCGAGTGTTGCTGGCGCACCTGAACCAGGCTGGCGTCGCGCCAGCGCTGGCGCAGTGCCGGCTGTGCCAGTGCCTGTTCCAGCGTGCGGGCCAGGGCGGTTGGGTCCCGTGGGGGCACGAGCTGGCCGGTCTGGTCATTATGCACCACGGCGCAGACGCCGCGTTCGTTGCCGGCGATGACCGGCAGGCCCTGGGCCTGGGCCTCCAGCAAGGCCATGCCAAAGGCTTCGTTGACCGCCGGCCAGACCATCAGGTCCGCCGCTTGCAGCAGGGGTGTCAGCTGGGCGGGGGTCAGTTGCCCCAGAAAGCGCACCCGAGGATCCGGTGCCAGGAGGCCCTGAGAAAAGGCGGCTTCGACCTCGGTCCGGGCACTGCCGTCACCGACAATCAAGAGTTCGACGTCGCTGTGCAGTTGCGCCATGCTCGCCGCCAGTATGCGGTAGGACGCCAGCTTGTCGCCGGGGCGCATCATGGCCACGCTGATCAGCCAGGGCTTGCCGGCATCGAGCTGCCAGCGTTTTGCCAGCGCGGCCTTGCCTTCGTGGGAGACTGGTTGAGCATTGAGATCAATAAAGGGCGACAGGCGCACTATGGGCGCACCCGGGCCCAGCAGATCCGTGAGGCCTTCGCTGTCGGTGGGGTTCAGGGTAAAGATGCGTTGCGCCTGTTTCAGTGCGTCGCCGACGCTTTGATGCGACAGCGCCCAGGATCCGCTGGCGCGGCTTGCCGCCCAGGAGGCTTCTGCGCATACATAGGGAATGCCGAGCTGCCGGCACACGGCGGGACCGATCCAGTCCGGCGCCTTGTAGTACAGGTGATAGGTAAACCAGAGCCTGGGCTGCCATTGCTGGCGTTGCCAGCGGTGAACCAGCCGTGCCGCCAGTGCCTCGCCCAGTTGGGCCAGGCGCAATTGGCGCGCAGGATTGCCGATAGCATCCCGACTGCGCAGGGTGCAGGCCAGGCGGACATCGAAGCCGGCTTCCTCAAGTGCCCCCATTAGCAGGCGGGCCAGCAGTCGGTCACCCGAGGGATTGGGGTGGGTCGGTGCCTTGAGGGGGGCGTAGAAGGCGACGGGGGCAGGCATGGGGCGGCTCAGTGATCGCAGTGGCAGGGCTGGGGGTTCGCAACCGCAGGGCGCTCGGTTGTCGCCGGCAGGTCGAACAATTCAGCCAGCTGATCGATGCCGCGCTCGACATCGAACACCTGCTGCACGCGTTGCTGCCCGGCCTGGCCCAGACGGGTGCGCAGCGCAGGATCGTGCAGCAGCTGCTGCAGGGCGTCAGTCAGCGCGGCGGGCTCGCCGGGGCCGACGAGCCAGCCGGTGCTGCCATGCTCGATCAGCTCGGGAATGCCGGAGATGGTGGTGCTCAGGCAGCACAGCCCCTGGCTCTGGGCTTCCATCAGGACATTGGGCAGGCCATCGCGGTCGCCATCATCGACGATCTTGCTGGCCAGGACGAACAGGTCCGAGGCGCGGTAGCTTTCCAGTACCTGTTGCTGGGGCAGGGCACCGAGCCACTGGATGCGCGCATCGATGCCCAGCGCCTGGGCCTGCTGTTTCAGGCTTTTCAACAGTGGGCCGCCGCCAATATGGGTGAGCTGCCAGGCGCAGTCGGCGGGCAGTGCAGCGAGTGCATTCAGCAGGTCGTCGTAGCCTTTCTTGGCTACCGCGCGGCCGACCGAGATCAGCCGTACCGGGTCCTGCGCCTGCTGGGCGTCTCGCAACTGTGGCACGCTGGGCGGAGCCGAAAAGCGCCGCAGGTCCAGCCCGTGGTACACCAGGTGTACGCGTGAGGGGTCGGCGGCCAGCCCTTGCAGGTAGCTGTGGTTGGCGCCGGTGCAGGTGGCCAGCCAGGCAAGCTCCGCCAGCTTTTCGCGCAGCTCCCAGGCGTCGCTGGTCCAGATGTCCTTGGCGTGGGCCGAAGCGCTCCAGGGCAGCCCGGTGAGCAGGGCGCAATAGCGCGTCACCGATGCGGGCGTGTGCAGGAAGTGGGCGTAGAGCTGCTCGGTACCGGGAGGCAGTTCGGCGGCCAGAACCAGCGCCTGGCCCAGGCGCCGCAGGCGGTTGCGGCTGCAGTCGCGCTTCAGGTCCTGCCACCAGTGCTGCAGGCAACGGCGATAGCCCGGCATGCGGCGGGCCTTCCACCAGCCCTTGAGGAGCCGCAGCGGTTCCTGGTGCAGGTACTCGGGCAGGTACAGTACCGGCGCCTGTATCTCGTCGTGTATCGGGTGGGTGCTCTTGTCGGTGGGGTGGCGCAGGGAGGCCAGGGTGATGTTCAGGCCTCGCAGCTCCAGGGCGCGTATTTCCTGAGCAATAAAGGTTTCCGACAGGCGTGGGTAGCCTTTCAGCACGAGGGTGATCTGGCGGCTCAAGCGATACTCCTTACAGGGCCTGTGTTTAACGGGCTGCATCAGCTGTGCAGCAGTCCGGGACCGTCGATCCAGCGCACTTTCCCGGAGGCTGCCAGGGTGTCGCTCAGCTGGTCGAGAAAAGCCCAGCAGGCGGCGTCGTGATCCAGGTGATGGGTCATCAGCCCGCAGGGCTCGCTGGCATCCACCTGGCCCCGCCTGCGGGCCTGCAGGTTGGCGATAATGCCCTCGATAATCGGGTCGGTACCGGCAAAGCGGCGTGCGCGCCAGTCGATGATGTCGATATGTACATTGAGCTGTGGCACTCCCGCAGGTTCCGTTTCTCGCGGCCCAAGTACGGACAGGCGTTCATAGCCAAGCGCCGGCAGCAGGGGCAGCAGGTCAGCATCGATACGGTTCCAGGGCGGCACCAGTATGTCCAGCGCTTGTCGGCCAAACAGCTGCTGCAGTCGCTGCCGTCCGACTTTGAGTTGCTGCAGGATCTGCGCTCGCGGCCGTGGGCCGCCCAGTTCGCGCTTGCGCTCACCGGGTCCGGCGTAGGGGCTGTGATCATAGCCGTGCTGCAGCACCCAGACGCGGGGCTCCGCGGCCAGGCGCCGGGCCAGGGCCTCGGTGCAAAGGGCGGGAATCACGGCAAGGCTCAGGTCGATGGTGTGGCGCCGGGTGATGTCGATGAGCTGATCGAGCGCGGCGCTGGGGGCGACGGCATCGTCGTCGCGCCACCAGAAGGTCGCGGGCGCATCCCACTGGGCCAGTTCCTGGAGCAGTGCTTGCCAGCAGGTCATGCTGCTTGGCCTGAAAGCAGGCGCAGCAGGTCGGCGGCGGCGTTCTGGGCACCGTCAAGGCGCAACGGCGCGGGGTTAGAGTGCGCATGGTCGGTCCTGGACAGGGCCTGATGGGCCGCGTGACGAAGGCTGTCGGCGCACAGGTCTGCCTCGTCGGCGATGCTGACGCGTCCGGCCTCGGCAAGGTGCCGGGCGCGGCTGATCTGTTCGGTTTCGCCGCTGCCAATGTAGGGCACGACCACCGCGGGCACCTGGCTGACCAGCAGGTCCATGACCGTGTTGTAGCCGGCCTGGGAAATGGACAGTTCGGCGCCGGCCAGGCGGCTGACGAAGTCGTCGCAAAAGCGCATAAGCTGCAGTTCGGGTGCGTGCAGCGACTGTTGCAGCCGCTCGAAATCCCCCTGCGGCAGGTTGGGGCCTGCAATCAGGGTCCAGGGGCGCCCTGGCAGCAGGCCGTCGCGGTGAGCGCATATGGCCGCCTGCAGCAGGCGCAGACCGACGGCACCGCCGCCGGCCGAAACAATAACGCCCTGGCGTGGCCGCGGCGCGGGAGCCCGGGGGGCGATGTAGCCGGTATAGTGCAACCGCTCGCCCAGCTCGGGCGTCAATTGATAGCTGGCATCCAGGGGAGCGAAGCGGGCATCGCCGTGGGCCCAGATGCGGTGGTAGTGCTTGTCGATCAGTCCCAGGGTTTCGCGCTCCCGCTCCGGGCTGCGCTGTTGCACGATGTCGCGCAGCGAGCAGATCAGCCGCGGGGGCTTGGGCTGCCGCCGTGCCCAGTCCAGCAGCGGGCGCAGTTCAAAGCGCATCTGGCGCCGGCCAAAGGGAAACAGCTCGGTGATGATGGCATCGGGCTGGATCTGGGCCGCAAGCGCCAGCAGCTGGTCACGGCGCTGATGGCGCATGTTGTCATCAAGCGGGTTGCCGGCGGTGTCTACCAGGGTGGCGAAGTCGGCATCCTGTACCCGCAGGGCGTTCAGGTAGTGGCACTGGGCCCCCGCAAAGCGGATCGAGGGCACTGGCTCCCCGCCCAGGATCATGTGGACATCCAGTCCGGCTTCAACCAGCGCCTCACACAGCAGTGCGGCGCGGCGCAGATGGCCCACGCCGAGCAGGTGCTGCACATAAAACAGTACCCGCGCAGGTGTTGAGCGGAGTCTGCTCATGAGGGCGCCTGGTCGAACAGCTCGCCTATGCGCTCGGTGACGCTGTCGAGGCCGCCGAGCCATTCGGCCTTGCTGGCAACACCCGGTGGCGATTGCTGCGGCAGTCGTTGCAGCGCCTCGACCATTTCGGCGGTCGTGCGTGCGCCGTCGGCATCCACCAGGCTGATCAGGTTCAGGGCGGCGGCATTCTGTGCCCGGATCAGCTGCTCCTTGCGCGGAAAGCTGCGCGGCAGGATCAGCGCGGGTCGATCAAGAGAGAGGATTTCACAGAAGGTGTTGTAGCCGCCCATGGCGACGACGGCGGCGGCGTTGGCCATCAGTCGTTCGAGCTGGGCATCGAAGGTAATCATGTCGACGTCAGGCAGGGACTCGGCGCGCTGCAGGAACTGCTGGCGCTCGGCCTGGGGCATAAAGGGGCCGAGCACGAACAGGGCTCGCCAGGGCAGGCTGACGCCGGATTCGTAGGCGCGCAGGACCCAGTCGGTCATCTCGATGCCGTCACCGCCACCGCCTGGCGTCACCAGGATATAGGGCTGTTCGGGGGAGGCGGAGTCGACAGTGTTGGCGATCTCGGGAATTTCCCGGCGCAGGTAGCCGGTATAGCGCATTCGCTCCAGGGTATCGGCGCCGATGGGCAGGCTGCGCAGCGGGTTGCCCATGGCGCGGGGGCCGTACACCCAGAGCTCGTCGTAAAGGCGTTCCAGCTCACCAAAGATGCCTTTCTTGTGCCATTCGGTGGTCAGCAGGTCCGGTGCGTCCATGACATCCCGCAGGCCGAGAATGGTGCGGGTCGACGTACCCTTGAGCATTTCCAGTGTCGAGTGGACTTCACCCTTGAGACCGAGCGGTTCCTTGTCGACCAGGAAAATGTCCGGTGCGAAGGCCTTGGTGGTGTTCAGGATAATGCTTTCGCGCAGTGCCAGGGTGTCGGCCAGGTCGATGTGCAGCGCCAGGGAGGTGTAGTCGCCATTGTGCAGCTTGATGACGCCGGGGATGCGGACAAAGTCCACTCGGGCCTTGAAGTCAAAGCGCCCGATAATGGGGGACCCGGTCATGATCAGCACCGAGAGGCCCTTGTAGGCATCCACTATGGCATGGGCCAGCGCACGGCAGCGGCGCAGGTGGCCGAGGCCAAAGGAATCGTGGCTGTAAATCAGCAAGCGACGGTTTTTCAAACTATTGCCTTATGCAGCGGCGTCCATTTCTGGCGGCCATAGTAAAGCACGGGCTCAGGGCTTGTATAGCCATGGCCGGCGCTGGGCTTGTGTGGTTCAGGCAGAGCTGTCGTCCTCGTAGAGGTTTTTGCCGTGATCGTCGTCGATCCGGTTGCTGTGCAGCAGGTCCGGGTGTAGCGCGGCCTGTGCGGCGGCAGCACCCACAAGGCCAAGGCGCGCGGCGTCGACCTGATCCTCGGCCTGGGCGGCGGCGGGCGCGTCCGGCAGCAGTACATGCACCGAGCGGTGGGCGAAGCGAATGCCGTTGGCCTCCAGTGCGTCCTTCACCTGGCGGTAGGCCTCGCGGCGGATAACCCATTGCTCGCCGGGCTTGCAGGTGAACTTCATGCGAAAGATCAAGGCAGATTCCTCGATCCGCATAACGCCCTGGGATTTGAGTGGCAGCAGGATCTGCGGGCCTATTTCGGGATCATCGAGCATGCCCTGTCCGACCTTCTTGATAATTTTCCGAACCTGCTCGATATCGGTGTCGTAGGGCAGGCGGAACTCAAGCTTCATGGTGACCCAGTCCCGTGACAGGTTCTTTACCGTGGCGATTTCGCTGTACGGGATGGTCTGCACGGCGCCGAGGTGGTGGCGCAGGCGCATGGAGCGCAGTGATATCTGCTCCACGGTGCCGCGCAGGCCCGCGGCCTCGATGTATTCACCGCGCCGAAAGGCATCGTCCAGCAGAAAGAAAATGCCGGACAGGATGTCCTGTACCAGTTTCTGGGCGCCAAAGCCGATGGCGATACCGACAACACCGGCACCGGCGAGCAGTGGGCCGATTTCGATGCCGGTGACGCTCAGGGCCATCAGGGCGACCACGATTACCAGAATAACGGACGTAAAACTGCGCACCAGCGGCAACAGGGTTTCGGCCCGAGAGGCGCCTTCTGCACCTCCTTCACCTTCGAGGCTGGCCAGGGCATCATTGTTTTGCGGCTCGGGCAGGCGCCGCTCGATGGCGGACTGAATCACCTGCCAGCAGATGTAGGCCAGCAGCAGGATAGCCATGATATCGATGGCCACACCCAGGCTGCGCTGCACCAGGGTTTCCTCCAGCATCGACATGGACGAAAAGCCGAAGGTTTCGCTGAGGAAGAACAGGGTGACGCCGAGCAGGATCAGCCGGCTGCCGTTTTGCACGATGCGGATAAAGTGACGCGAACGCTGTTCAAAGGTATGGCTTTGCAGCCAGGAGAACTGGCACATGCGCTGCAGCAGGGCGTGCAGCAGGCGGTCGATCAGGATAAAGCCAAGGGTCAGCCACCACACGGGTTCCACGCTGTGGGCGGTTTCATAGTTGCCGATAAAAACGTGGTAGCTCCAGATACACCAGAGCAGCATCAGCCATAACGTTGCCAGCATTGGCCAGTTCTGGCGCAGTGTCTGTCGCATCGAGGAGTCCGGATCGGCTTCGGTGTCGGCGAACAGTCGGGTAATGGTGTGGCGGTGATGCCAGACGAAGGCAATGGCGATAAAGTTCAGCAGCAGGCCGCCCAGGGGGACGGTAATCGCCGACAGAATGGTTTCAATGCCGTGGTGGTACAGCAGCGCCAGGCCATGGTTGACGATAACGTAGGTAATGGCGAAACCGATGACCCAGTGGTGTATGTTCTGGGCATTCTCGCACTCCATGCGAAACGGCCGGATGCCCCGGGCATAGGGCGCGAACAGCGAGCGCGACAGGATGCTGACCAGGCGTATGATGCTGACGGCGATCAGCAGGGCCATCAGGGTTGGGCGCAGGCCGGTACCGGGGTCATAGGCCAGCACGGGCAAGGCGAGCGCGCCGAGCACGAAGGCACCCAGGCGTACCAGGTTGAGGGCCGATTGCAGGAAGAGGTAACCCACGCTGGTGGACAGGTCATGGCACTGCTGGCAGGAGATGTCGGCCGACATGCGCCTGAGCTTCCAGCCCAGCAGGCCTTCGGTGGCGAGGCCTGACAGCAGCATCATTGCGAAGGCGATGATCAGATCACTGAAACCGTCCCAGCCGCGCTGGTCGCTAAGTGAGCTCCAGAAAGCCTGCTGCTGTTGTGGCCAGCGTTGCAGGCTTTGCTTTAGCAGTTCGAGGCGACTTTCGAAGTCATTGGTCGGCGCCGGCATGCTTTGCAGGGCGTCGTAGGGGTTGGGCTTGCGGGCAATGCTTTGCTGTTCGAGCTGGTCGATCAGCATCTGGCGCACTTCGCCGTCGCTCATCTGTGCGACCTTGCCGGTGCTGGTTTGTCGCGCCTGTTCCTGGGTGACAGCGGCTGCCAGTCCCAAGGTGCTGCTGGCCAGCAGCAGGAGCGACAGCAGCAGGTTGCGCCAGAGAGGTCGGGTCATGGTGGGTTCCAGCCTTGTTATTCTGATGGATCAGCACACGCTATCTTGCCAGCATGCCAGAGAATGACGCCCGGGTCAGTCTCTGGCATGGCGGTGCTGTTGTGCGGGCTTTATTGCCGGTAGAGGCGCAGAAAGTCGGCCAGGCGCTGGATTGCATCTTCGAGCTCATCCTGGCGGGGCAGGAAGACGACGCGAAAATGCTGCGTATCGGTCATGTTGAAGCCGCTGCCCTGCACCACCAGTACCTTTTGTTGCTGCAACAGGTCGAGCACCATTTTTTCGTCGTTGTGGATCGGGTACATCTGCGGATCCAGCTTCGGGAACAGGTACATGGCGGCCTTGGGGCGGACGCAGGAGACTCCGGGGATGTCGTTGATGCGGCGCCAGGCGCTGTCCATCTGGTCATACAGACGCCCGCCCGGAACGGTTAGCTCGTTGATGCTCTGGTAGCCGCCAAGGGCTGTCTGGATGGCGTGCTGCGCCGGGACGTTGGCGCACAGGCGCATGCTGGCGAGCATGTCCAGGCCTTCGATGTAGTCCCGCGCCTGGTGCTTGGGCCCGCTGACGATCAGCCAGCCGGAGCGAAAGCCCGCCGCGCGGTAGGTCTTGGACAGGCCGTTAAAGGTAATGCACAGCACATCGTCGGCGAGGGAGGCCAGGGATACGTGCTCATGGCCGTCGTACAGAATCTTGTCGTAGATCTCGTCGGCAAACAGGATCAGGTCGTGTTCGCGGGCCAGGTCGATGATCTGCTGCAGCAGTTCCAGCGGGTAGAGCGCGCCGGTGGGGTTGTTGGGGTTGATCACCACGATGCCCTTGGTGCGCTCGGTAATCTTGCTGCGCATGTCGTCGATATCCGGGAACCAGTCGGCCTGCTCGTCGCAGACGTAGTGGATCGGATTGCCGCCGGACAGGCTGACAGCGGCCGTCCAGAGCGGGTAGTCGGGCGAGGGGATCAGCATTTCGTCGGTATCGTTCAGCAGGCCCTGCATGGCCATGACAATCAGCTCGGATACGCCGTTACCGATGTAGATGTCTTCGATGGTGACATTGCGAATGCCCTTGCGCTGGGTTTCCTGCATCACCGCCTTGCGGGCAGAAAACAGTCCCTTGGAGTCGCAGTAGCCCTGGGCCGAGGGCAGGTTGTGAATGACGTCCTGCACGATTTCTTCCGGGGCCTCAAAGCCCCAGGGCGCGGGGTTGCCGATATTCAGTTTGAGAATGCGGTGGCCTTCTTCTTCCAGCCGCTTGGCTTCCTGCAGGACAGGACCGCGGATGTCATAGCAGACGTTGATCAGCTTGTTCGATTTTCTGATTACTGGCATGGTTGCAACCCTGAACTCCATTGCAGTTGCGTTTGATTCGAGCCACTGCGACTGGCGGGACACGCTTTGGCGAAGTGCCTGTGTCCATTGGCGAAAAAGGGATAAATCATACGTCCTTTTCCGGTGCAAAAGAATATGCGGCCCCAAATAGCAGCGCTGCCGCGGATGTGGTGATTAGCAGGCGCATGAGTAGCAGGGATGGGAGAGAGTGGCGATGAAGTCTTTTCAGTGGCTGTACCAGCAGGTGGTGGAACACCACGCCGACCGGGATGTCGAGGCGCTTCTGCCTGCGCCGTTGACGGCAGACCAGTTGGCGGCGGTTGCTGATGACAGGTTGCTGTCCGACCTCTGTCGGCGGGTATTTCGGGCGGGCCTCAAGCATTCCCTGGTGGACGCGCGCTGGCCGGCGTTTGAAGTGGCGTTCTGGGGGTTTGATCCGCACAAGGTGGCGCTGATGTCGGACGAGCAGCTTGAGCGCCTGATGCAGAATGACAAGCTGATCCGGCACTTTGGCAAGCTCAAGTCCGTGCGGGCCAATGCCCTGATGGTTACGGAGCTGGCGGCACGGCACGGCAGTTTTGCGCGTTTTCTGGCGCACTGGCCTGTGGACGATATAACCGGGCTCTGGTTGCTGTTAAAAAAGCAGGGTGCTCAGCTGGGTGGCAACTCGGGGCCGTATTTCCTGCGTATGGTGGGCAAGGACACTTTCCTGCTGACCGACGATGTGGTCGCCGCCCTGGTCGCCCAGGGCATCGTGGACAAAAGGCCAACGGCACAGCGCGACCTGCGCCTGGTGCAGCAGGCCTTCAATCAATGGCAGCAGGAATCGGGCCGGCCCCTGTGCCAGATCAGTCGCCTGCTTTCCATGACCGTCGGCTGGTAACGGCGCTGGTTAGGAGGCTGTCCGAGCATGCTGACCGTAGCGAGAGCCGGCTGGCTTGAGCTGATTTTTGCGGTGTTTTAAGGCGAATAGTGGTTCTATTTAACGCCAAGCAGCACGAAAATCAGCCAAGCTCAGGTGGTTCGCAGTAGGTTGAGTGTTGTCGGACAGCCTCCTAGTATTGCTGGTTGATGAATTGCAGCAACTTGGGGTCGTTAAAGGCGCGGGTCAGGGTGTCGCTGGCCAGGAGGTTGAACAGTTCCTGGTTTTTGCTCTCGGACGGTGTAAAAGGGGACTGGTAGCGCTGCTCGGACCTGTACTCCCCGCTTAGCGAGCGACCGTTCATCTGGGCCACCAGGCGCAGTTTCATTTGCAGTCTTACCTGTTGCTGTGAGCCTTCCTGGCTGGCCTTGTAGCTCAGTTCGTCCAGCAGCAGGGTGATCTTCAGTTGACCGCGTTGCCCGGTTGCAGGGCCAAACTGGTATGCGCCCATCTGGCGCAGTCCCTGCTGGGCACTGCTCAGCAGGGTGTAGCGAGCATCCCGGGCCAAAGTGATAAAGGCGTTCTGCTCGAAGCGCGAGACGCGGTGGCCAATGATCGGTGAGCTGCGCAGGTCCTTGGCGTCCAGTTCGACCTGGATGCCGCTGGGCAGACGTTGCCAGCTATCGATCTGGGGCTGAAGCTCGATCTGTTGCGGGCTGAGGCTCGTGCAGCCACCGAGAGTCAGGGCAAACAGGCAGAACATTAGGGGTAGCAGGCGAGGCATGACTTACTCCTGATCCGCAATGGTGTCGGGTTCCAGGGCGTCCAGAAACGCCGCCAGGCTATCGGCAATCTGGCGCAGTGGCTTCTTGCCCGGGGCTTCGAGCCAGACGGTGCCATCGCTGTTGTTAATGCTGATAAACATGTCTTCAGGCTCGGTGCTGGCGAAAAACAGCGTCAGGGGCTGTTTCTTGCGGGCTTTCATCAGCGCGTGCCCGAGCAGGTTGCCGCGCAGGCGCTCGCCGTCCTCCGGGTTCCACAGCTGCAGCAGCACCAGTTTGTTCGACAGGTGGCGGGCGGGCAACGGGTCGGACCAGTAGCGGCTGTAGAACGTCACGATGTCGGGATGGATTTTTTGCTCCAGTGCCTGGCCTATGCGCTCGAACAGGTCGCTGTCTTCGGTCTGTCGCACGGGGCGCCATGGCGTCGGTTCGTCGTCTGCGGCCTGGGTTGCGTAGCAGTCCGAGCTCCATTTGGCATCAAAGGGGAGCAGTGGCAGGCGGCCGGCGTGTGCTAGCTGGTATTCAAGGGCACGATCCATGTAGCGATCAAGTGCCTGGGCGGTGCTGGCGCTGGGGGTCATGGCGTTAATCGAATCCGGGTAGTGGGAGCAGGGTGCGCTGTGCGCCTGCCTGCTCGATCAGTGTCTGTCGATGCGGCTACTCTATCTGCTTGCGATTTGATTGTGCAATAGGGCTGCGTGTCGAGCGAATTGGTGTGAGAGAAAGTCAGCCAGGGGGCTGGCGGGTGTCGAATCGTGCAGGTGGTGCGGGTGTCGCCGACACACCTGTGTTGATCGAGGTGTCGTTTTTGTATGAAAAGTGTTCGATGCTGAAATGACTTAAAAAAAATGCCGCTAAACGTTTGACAGCACTCACAAAATCATTAGAATTCGCACTCCGTTCTGAGGCAACAACATGTTCAGGGCGGTTGATCTCGGGGGTGGTTGATGTGTAATCTTCCCTCGATCAAGCTGCGGAGTGGTAGTTCAGTTGGTTAGAATACCTGCCTGTCACGCAGGGGGTCGCGGGTTCGAGTCCCGTCCATTCCGCCACTTTTCGAAAGTGGGAAGCTTGAAAGATGGGTGCTGAAATAGCAGGTTAGGATAATTGCCTGTCATCTCATCACAGGATCGGTCGGGGATTAAGTCCTGTCCAGTCCAGCACTTTTTCGAAAGTGGAAAGTTAGCGTAGAAAGACGTCGTTTCAAGGTGCCGAAACGTCGAACAATGGCCAGCGTTATGGGCGAATAGCTCAGTTGGGAGAGCGTCTGCCTTACAAGCAGAGGGTCGGGGGTTCGAACCCCTCTTCGCCCACCATAACGGAGTGGTAGTTCAGTTGGTTAGAATACCTGCCTGTCACGCAGGGGGTCGCGGGTTCGAGTCCCGTCCATTCCGCCACTTTTTCGAAAGTGGAAAGCTTGAAAGATGAGTGCTGAAATAGCAGGTTAGAATAGTTGCCTGTCATCTCATCACAGGATCGGTCGGGGGTTAAGTTCCGTCCATTCCGCCACTTTTTCGAAAGTGGGAAGCTTGAACAGAAAGACGTCGTTTCAAGGTGCCGGAACGTCGAATAGTGGCCAGCGTTATGGGCGAATAGCTCAGTTGGGAGAGCGTCTGCCTTACAAGCAGAGGGTCGGGGGTTCGAACCCCTCTTCGCCCACCATAACGGAGTGGTAGTTCAGTTGGTTAGAATACCTGCCTGTCACGCAGGGGGTCGCGGGTTCGAGTCCCGTCCATTCCGCCACTTTTTCGAAAGTGGAAAGCTTGAAAAATGGGTGCTGAAATAGCAGGTTGGAATAGTTGCCTGTCATCTCATCACAGGATCGGTCGGGGGTTAAGTTCCGTCCATCCCGCCACTTTTTCGAAAGTGGGAAGTTTGAACAGAAAGACGTCGTTTCAAGGTGCCGGAACGTCGAATAATGGCCAGCGTTATGGGCGAATAGCTCAGTTGGGAGAGCGTCTGCCTTACAAGCAGAGGGTCGGGGGTTCGAACCCCTCTTCGCCCACCATAACGGAGTGGTAGTTCAGTTGGTTAGAATACCTGCCTGTCACGCAGGGGGTCGCGGGTTCGAGTCCCGTCCATTCCGCCACTTTTTCGAAGGTGGGAAGCTTGAAAGATGTGTGCTGAAATAGCAGGTTGGAATAGTTGCCTGTCATTTCATCACAGGATCGGTCGGGGGTTAAGTCCCGTCCATTCCGCCACTTTTTCGAAAGTGGCTAGTTAGAGTGGAAAAACTTCGTTTCAAAGTGCTGAAGCGTCGTATTGAGCCAGCGTTATGGGCGAATAGCTCAGTTGGGAGAGCGTCTGCCTTACAAGCAGAGGGTCGGGGGTTCGAACCCCTCTTCGCCCACCATAACGGAGCGGTAGTTCAGTTGGTTAGAATACCTGCCTGTCACGCAGGGGGTCGCGGGTTCGAGTCCCGTCCGTTCCGCCACTTTTCGAAGTGGCTTTTTTTTGCCTGTCTCTCGGGCGTCTCCTCTTGTTTGATCTGCCTGGGCGGCATCGCCTGCGTTCCTTCGTCGTATCCGTAACCTGGTGCCGGTGCATAGGCAGGCCGCGACTGATCTGGTAGCTTAAGCGCCCATGAAGCCATGTTCTTTCAATCCCTTTGAGAGTGCGCCGCAGGTTCCGCTGCAACCATTGGAACTGGATTTGTACAGCCGTGCCGGTGTGGATGTCTGGTTGTTGCGCCTCGATCTGGCTCACTCGCGCATCAGTGGCAACAAGTGGTACAAGCTCAAATACACACTGCAGGACCTGGTTGAGCGCGGCGAGCGGCGCGTGCTTACCTTTGGCGGAGCCTATTCCAATCATGTGCATGCACTGGCGTTCGCAGGCCAGGCCATGGGTATCGAGACGATCGGTGTTATCCGCGGCGAGCCTGCCTACGCCAGCAACCCGACCCTGTCGGATGCCAGTGCCTGGGGCATGCAGCTCGAATTTGTGGACCGGGTAACCTATCGGAACAAGCAGGACGGCGCTTTTCGGCGGCAGCTGCGCAGGCGTTTCGGCCGTTTTGGCCTGATAGCCGAAGGCGGCTTTGGGGCTCTGGGGCTGGCAGGCTGTCGCGAGATATTGGCGGGTCTGCAAGGCGTGCCGGCCTTTGATCTTGTCTGTGCTGCGGTCGGTACCGGCGGCACCCTGGCAGGGCTGATCGCATCATGCCCGCAAAATACCCGCGTTCTCGGGTTTTCGGCTCTCAAGGGCGGGGCCTTTCTGCAGGCCGATATCGCCGGTTTGCTGCAGCAGGCCGGGGTCATGGACTCGGGTAGCTGGAAGCTCCAGCTTGACGCCCACTGTGGCGGCTATGGTCGAATATCGCCGTTGTTGGCAGCTTTTATGCCGGCTTTCACGCACAAGACAGGTGTGGTGCTGGATCCCGTTTATACCGGAAAAATGCTGCTGCGGTTCAATCAGCTGGTGGCCGACGGTGAGGTTCGTGCGGGCTCCCGGGTGCTGCTGATTCATACAGGCGGGCTGCAGGGGCTTAGAGGAATGGAAAAAACATTGTACGATCAAGGGCATGCTTACCGCGGCGGGCTGCCGCTTTGAGCGGTTATTAATCCGGTGGGTTAATACATGAAGCATGAATGCTTCATCATTGGGCCTTTGGTTGAACTAAAGCCCGGTGCGAACGCCAGAGAAGTCAGCATGTCCGCGTAGTTGCGCCCATTCCCTTGGGATACGGAGCATCTGGCGTGATGGACAAACAGGCAGGGAGCCTGTTTGTCCGCCGGGTTAATGGCTTAACAACAGGGTGGTTAGATGGACTATTTTCGCAATGTAGGCTTGATCGGGCGCCTTGGCAGCAAGTCGGTTATCGATACGCTGAAGCAGCTGATTCGCTTTCTGAATGAGCGCGGGCTCAATACTGTGCTGGATGAGCGCATTTCCGACACTATTCCCGGTCATGGTCAGCAGACGTGCAAGCAAAAAATGATGGGCGAAATCTGTGATCTGGTGATTGTGGTCGGCGGTGATGGCAGCCTGCTGGGCGCTGCCCGCGCGCTGTCACCGTCCCATGTGCCGGTACTGGGTGTGAATCGCGGCAACCTGGGTTTTCTCACCGATATATCGCCGGCCGATATCGAGGAAAAGGTAGCCGAGGTACTGGAGGGGAAGTATACGGTCGAGAGTCGCTTTCTGCTCGATATGATCGTCAAGCGCGAAGGAGAGCCTATCGGCGAGGGCACGGCCCTGAACGATATTGTGCTGCACCCGGGCAAGGCGACTCGCATGATTCAGTTCGAGCTGTTTATCGAGGGGCAGTTTGTCTACACGCAGCGCTCCGATGGTCTTATCGTGGCAACGCCGACAGGTTCCACGGCCTACTCGCTATCGGGGGGCGGCCCTATCATGTCACCCAAGCTCGATGCTCTGGTGCTGGTGCCCATGTTCCCCCATACGCTATCCAGCCGCCCAATCGTGGTGGACGGCAATAGCGAGCTCAAGCTGGTCATTAGTGACAACAATAAAACCTATCCAACCGTGTCCTGTGATGGTCAGCTGAGCTTTAGCCTGGCGCCGGGCGATGTTATTACGATTCATAAAAAGCCGCACAAGCTCAAGCTACTGCATCCGCTCAATTATGACTTTTACCTGACCTGCCGCGAAAAGCTCGGGTGGGGGACAAGGCTGGGAGGCTGATGTGCCGGATATAAAGGGCTTTGATCTTATCGGTGACGTGCATGGTTGTGCGCTCAGTCTGTCGATGTTGCTGGAGCGTCTGGGGTATAGGCGCGAGCGCGGCACATACTGCCATCCAAGCCGCCAGGCGCTGTTTGTCGGCGATATCATTGACCGCGGGCCGCGTATCCGCGAGTCGCTGCACCTGGTACGTGACATGGTCGAGGCCGGTGCAGCCCAGGTGGTCATGGGCAACCATGAATACAACTTCCTGTGTTATTGCACGCCAGGGCGGCCAGGTTCGGGGCTTGATTTTCTGCGTTCCCATACGCCGCGTCATCATCGGGTACTGAAAGAGACCCTTGATGCCTTTGCATCCCATCCGCAGGAGCAGGCGGATTTTCTGACCTGGATTCGGGACATGCCGATCTTTCTGGAGTTCGAGCATTTTCGTGTGATTCACGCCTGCTGGCCCCAGGCACTGATTGACCGTTTTGCGCGCGACTTTGGCGGCAACCGCATCAGCGAAGATTTCCTGCATCGCTCCGTCGATCCGGAGACTTTCGAGTGTGAGCTGATGGACCGTGCCCTGCGCGGGACCCAGATGAAGCTGCCCAACGGGGCCGTTATCACCAGCAAGGATGGTTTCCAGCGCCGCTACTTCCGCACCAAGTTCTGGAGTGGGTCGGCCGAACGCTACGCAGACGTGGTGTTTCAGCCGGATCCGTTGCCGGGCGACATTGCGCGCATGCCGCTGAGCGAGCAGGACCGGGCGCAGTTGCTGCACTATGGCGAGGACGAAAAGCTGCTCTTTGTCGGGCACTACTGGCGTGACGGGGAGCCGGCACCGATAACCAGCAATATCGCCTGCCTGGATTACAGTGCGGTTAAGTTCGGCAAGCTGGTGGCCTATCGCTACGATCATGAGCCGCGCATTGATCCGGCCAAGTTTGTCTGGGTTGATATTGCCCGTGAAGTGCGTGCACCCGAGCCCGGAGATGTCCTGTGATCAAGCTGCTTGAAGCCCCTCTTGCGCAGGACCTGCACGGCTTTACCGAGTGTCTCTGGCAGCAGCGCGTACCGCACCGCGTGGTGGAAAAGGGTGAGGTGCAGGAACTGTGGATTTCCAGCCAGGTGGACGCCAACCAGGTGCTGACGCTGTATCAGCTCTGGCGTGACGGGGCGGACCTGAGCGCGCTCAAGGCGCCGCCGGCCCGCTCCGTTGGCGTGATGAGCCGGGCGGCGCTGCAGCAGTTCTGGTTCAGTCTGCTATTGATTGTGGCCAGTGTGCTGGTGTCGCTGCTGGTGGGCTTTGGCGAGAACCTCGACTGGATGCGCCGTTTTGCCGTGGTGGATTTTCAGGTGCGTGGCGACAGTGTGTATTACGCCTCGATCTCGGATAACCTGGCTTCGGGGCAGTTCTGGCGGCTGTTTACGCCAGCGCTGATGCACTTCAGCCTGCCGCATATCCTGTTCAACCTGCTCTGGGTCTGGGTGGCGGGCCGCGCTATCGAAACCCTGCATGGCCGTGGCGCCCTGCTGGTGCTGGTGCTGTTCTCGGCGCTGGTATCGAACCTGGCCCAGTTCTGGGTAAGCGGTCCGATGTTTGGCGGCATGTCCGGTGTCGTCTTTGCGCTGTTGGGGTATGCCTGGCTTTGGGATCGGCGCGGTGGGCGCCCCGCCATCGGGCTGCCGCCTGCACTGATGGGGCTCATGTTGCTATGGCTGGTGCTGGGGTTTGCCGGCGTGCTGGAATATATCGGTGTCGGCGCCATTGCCAATACGGCCCACCTGGCGGGGCTGGTCGCAGGGATACTCTGGGCCGGGCTGCGCAGCCTGCTGATCCGGCAGCGCTAAACGCTGGGTCTGGGTGTCTTTGTGCTGCCCCGTAGCGTCCTGGCGGTTCAGCCCTGGCGGCACTGTCTGGTACACTGCGTGCGAATCAGATGCGCAGGCCCACCGGCGATGGCCTGCGCGCGTGGAGTACAGAGAATGAATTACGAACAGTTGATTGAAGCCATGACCCCCGACATGCACCGTTCGCTCAAGCTGGCGGTGGAAATCGGCAAGTGGCCCAACGGTGAGCGCTTGAGCGAAGAGCAGCGTACCCTGTGTCTGCGTGCGGTGATTGCCTATGACCAGAGCCGCTTGCCCGAGTCCGAGCGCACCGGTTTTATTGATCGCACCCGGCCCGATGGCGCCCAGCATGGCACCGATCCGCTCAAGCCCCAGCCCCTTAAAATTCTCAACTAGGCGTTAATTTTTCATGCAAGTACTGGCACAGGGCGCACTTCGCAAGATGCGTACCGAGCTGACCGACGGTCAGGCACACTATCAGCTGGTCTGCGGCGATCAGGCACTGGCGCTCAATGAGCGGCTCGGGCAGCAGATCAGTCTCAGGCACCTCGGTGCGATCAATTGCCTGCATTGCGGCAGGAAAACCAAGAAAAGCTTCAGCCAGGGCTATTGCTACCCCTGTTTTACCAAGCTGCCGGAATGCGACAGCTGCATCATGAGCCCGGAGAAGTGTCATTTTCATCTGGGTACCTGCCGCGACCCCTCCTGGGGCGAGCAGTTCTGTTTTCAGAGTCATATCGTTTACCTGGCCAACTCCTCCGGTATCAAGGTGGGTATCACCCGTGGTACCCAGGTGCCCACGCGCTGGATCGACCAGGGGGCGGTGCAGGCGCTGCCTATTCTGCGAGTGGATTCGCGCTTGCAGTCCGGCCTGATGGAACATCTGTTCAAGGATCAGGTGGCGGACAAGACCAATTGGCGCACCATGCTCAAGGGTGGCATTGCGCCACTGGATCTGAAAGCCGAGCGTGACCGGCTGTTCGAGGCCAGTGCTGCCGGCATGGCGGAGCTGGAGCAGCGTTTTGGCTTGCAGGCATTGCAGCGGCTGGAGGCGGATGAAGTCTCTATCGACTATCCGGTAATGAACTATCCGCTGAAAGTCAGCTCATTGAATCTGGATAAAACGCCCGAAATCAGCGGGCAGCTTCTGGGAATCAAGGGGCAATATCTGATACTGGATACCGGTGTGATTAATTTGCGCAAATACACCTCCTACGAGGTGGAATTTCGTTCCGAATAGGGTGAAAAAGGCATGGCAGAGCAACCGCAGGCAATTTATCTGAAGGATTATCAGGTTCCGGCATACCTGGTCGATGCAACCACCTTGCGGTTCGAGCTGGCTGACGACCAGACGCGGGTGCGTTCCACGCTGACAATGCGACGCAATCCCGACGCCCCGTCAGCACCGGCGCCGCTCGAGCTGCACGGGCATGAAAGCCTGGAGCTGTGCCGTCTGGCCATCGATGGTCAGGACCTGGCGGCGACGGACTACCAGCGCGAGGGCGAGCTGCTGAGTATCGCCGAGGTGCCGGCAAGCTTTGTGCTGGAATGCACCACTCGCATTCACCCGCAGACCAATACCGCGCTTGAAGGGCTCTATCTGTCCGGCGGCATGTATTGCACCCAGTGCGAGGCTGAAGGCTTCCGGCGCATCACCTTCTATATGGACAGGCCCGATGTGATGTCGGTCTTTACGACCACGGTCGAGGCGGACAAGGCTCGCTTCCCGGTCCTGCTGTCCAACGGCAACCCGGTGGATTCCGGCGAGCAGGGCGGGCGTCACTGGGTGACCTGGGAAGACCCCTTCCCCAAGCCTGCTTACCTGTTTGCACTGGTGGCCGGCGACCTGCAGCATATCGAGCGTCCCTATAAAACGGCGTCGGGGCGAGAAGTGGCGCTGCGCATCTTTGCCGAGCCCAAGGATCTGGACAAGCTTGATCACGCCATGGACTCCCTGGTCAATGCCATGCGCTGGGATGAGGATGTCTATGGGCGCGAGTACGATCTGGATATCTACATGATCGTGGCCGTGGATTTCTTCAACATGGGGGCCATGGAAAACAAGGGTCTCAATATCTTCAACACCTCCTGCGTGCTGGCCAGCCCGCAGACCACCACCGACGCCGCCTATCAGCGAGTCGAAGGCGTGGTGGCCCATGAGTATTTCCATAACTGGTCCGGCAATCGCGTTACCTGCCGGGACTGGTTCCAGCTGAGCCTGAAAGAAGGTTTCACGGTGTTTCGTGATGCCGAATTTTCGGCCGACATCAACTCGCGTACCGTCAAGCGCATCGAAGACGTCACCCTGTTGCGCACGGCTCAGTTTGCTGAAGACGCCGGCCCCATGGCGCACCCGGTCCGTCCGGCGTCCTATATTGAAATTTCCAACTTTTACACCCTGACGGTCTACGAGAAAGGCGCCGAAGTGGTGCGCATGCTGCACACCTTGCTGGGGCCTGAGCTGTTTCGCCAGGGATCGGACCTGTATTTCGAGCGTCACGACGGTCAGGCCGTCACCACCGATGACTTTGTCTGCGCCATGGAAGCGGTGTCCGGGCGGGACCTGACACAGTTCCGCCGCTGGTACAGCCAGGCCGGTACGCCGACGCTGCGGGTGACGGATGACTATGATGCCGCCACGCAGCGCTATCGTCTTCACGTCGAGCAGCTGTTGCCGCAGACACCGGACAAGCTTGAAAAGCTGCCCTTGCACATTCCGCTGTCGGTGGGTCTGCTGGACGAGCGCGGTGCTGATACCGAGCTTGACGGCGGAGCAACGACCGTCGTGCTGGAACTGACCGAACAGCGCCAGAGTTTCGCGTTCGAGGGGATCAAGGCCCGGCCTGTGCCGTCCTTGCTGCGCGGTTTTTCAGCGCCGGTGCGGCTGCAGTATGCTTACAGCCGCGATGCCCTGGTATTTCTGATGCGTCACGACAGCGACGGTTTCAACCGCTGGGATGCGGGCCAGCAGCTGGCCGTCGAGATCATGCAGGGGCTGATGGCGGACTATCGCCAGGGCCGGGCACTGCAGCTCGATCAGGCGCTGGTGGACGCCTATGCCGCGGTGCTGGACGATGAAACCCTGGACCCCGCAATGGTGGCCAAGGTGCTGTCGTTGCCTTCCGAGGCCTATCTGAGCGAACTGTCCGAGTGCATCGACGTGGATGCCATCCATGCTGCCCGCAACTTCGTGCGTGCAGAGCTGGCCCGTGCACTGGAACCCGCGCTGCTGCGTCGTTACGAGGCGCTGGCACCCCGGTGCGACTATGCGCCGTCGGCCGACCAGGTGGCGCAACGCAGCCTGCGTAACCTCTGTCTGTCCTATCTGATGGCACTGGAGGCGCCAGCACACCTGGTTCGTGCCCGGGCCCAGTATGACGGCTGTGACAACATGACCGAGCGTCAGGCGGCCCTTAGCCTGATCGCCCATTCAGGCTTCGAGGTCGATGCCGCCGCCGTGCTGGAGGACTTCTATCAGCGATACGAGAACGAGACGCTGGTGGTGAATCAGTGGCTGGCGGTACAGGCCTGCGATCCCAAGCCCGGGGCTCTGGCTCGAATCCAGGCGCTGATGGAGCACGCAGCCTTTGATCTGCGTAACCCCAACAAGGTGCGCTCGCTGATATCGACCTTTTGCGCGATGAATGCGGTGAACTTCCATGATGCCAGCGGGGCAGGGTATGCTTTCCTGGCGGACCGGATCATCGAGATGAACAGGCTGAATCCTCAGGTGGCCTCACGCCTGCTGACCCCGCTGACCCGCTGGCGCAAATATGACGAGGCGCGCCAGGCCTTGATGCAGGCACAGCTGCGGCGCATTCAAGGCAGCGGTGAGCTGTCGCGGGATGTTTACGAAGTCGTCAGCAAGAGCCTGAACTGAACGAGACCCCGCTGGCAGGGTTGGTTATACTGCCAGTCAATTCGGCGCAAATATCCAAGCAATACTCAGGGATGCATTAGATGGAAAGATTGCTTTCAAACCACGACAAGTTCGATCTGCAGCAGAACTATCGTCGTTACCTCAAGTTTCGGGATCAGCGTGAAGACGCCAACCGGGCCATGCAGATCGCCAAGGCAAGCCGGGTCTGGGTTGCCGGTCTGGTGACACTGCTGTTCGCGCTGGCATCAGACTTTTTCCTGGGTGCCTCGGCCGCACTTTTCGGGCTCTACTTCTACCGTTTGCTGATGGCGCGCATGAAAACCAGCCAGGCGGATGAAGGCTGCGAGGACACGGACCGCTGGTTCGCCTCCAAGGGGCTCAAGTTTGAAGGCCGGATTCTGTACTTTCGCGATGACAAGATGCTGGAACATCCGCTGGACCCGTTTGACGACGGCATCTACAAGTAACCCGGTGTTCCCGCTGGTCTGCATGAGACGATGCCCATGAGAAAAGAGTATCGTGGCATTACCGGGCGCACGCGCCGCCTGTTGCAGATGCCGGAAGGCGTCAATGTAGACTTCAAGCGCGAGGCGTCTGCGGTTCACGCCAGTGACCTGGTCGCCTTTGCCAATGCCGCCACCGGCGGTACTCTGCTGATTGGCATCGATGAGTACACCAGCGATGACGGGGTACAGCGTGGCCAGGTGGTCGGCTGTGATGTGGATGATGGTGCCCGCCTGAGCCTGATCAACAAGGCTACCGGCTGTTACCCCAATATCGACGTCGAGATTTTCATTGAAAACCTCGGTGCCAAACCCATTCTGCGCGTCGAAATTCCCCCCGGCCCGGCCAAGCCCTATTGCACGCCCAGCGGCCAGTACGCCATGCGGGCTGATGGGCGCAACCGGGCGATCTACCCGGAGGAGCTGTTGTCGATCTTCATGGATCGAGAAGGCGAGCAGTTCCTGTTCCGTTTTCGTAACGCGGTGCTGCGGCTAGAACAGCAGGTAGGGGGGATCAGTCATTCGATTAACGATGGCTTGTTGCAGGTCAGCCAGCATATCCATGATCTGGATGATCAGCTCAAGCGTACCTTCAGCCGTATCGATCAGCTCACCGACAGCAGCAAGAAGCGTTCGCGCAACATGCTGCAGACACTGCGGGACAGCCAGGAAAGCATCGGCAACCTGGAGCGCCTGCTGAGTGAGGGCAATGGCAATCAGCAGCGCTACCAGCTCATGCTGCGGGAAGTCGAAGACAAGCTTGGCGGTCTGCTGGACAACATGACCGGCGATAACGGGGTGGATGGCTGAGATGGAATCACTGCACCAGAAGCGTTACTGGGTATTTGACCTGGACGGTACCCTGACCTGCCCGGTACACGACTTCGAGCATATTCGCCGCGAACTGGGGCTCTTGCCGGGCGCGGATATTCTGGCGACGCTGGCGCAACTGGCCGAGCCGCAACGCAGCCAGCGCTATGCCCAGCTGGATGACCTGGAGCGCTACTATGCGCACAGGGCTGCGCCCGCAACAGGATTACTGCCGTTGTTTGAGTGGCTGCATGGGCGTAACTGCAGTTTCGGCATTCTTACGCGCAATACTCGCGAGTTCGCCCTGCTGTCGCTGCAGGCCATTGGTGTGGCGTCCTATTTCGATCCGGCCTTTGTCATTGGGCGGGACGAGGCTGAGCCCAAACCCGACCCCGGCGGGCTGCAGCACCTGCTCGGCGCCTGGGGTATCGAACCTGGCTGTGCGCTGATGGTGGGGGACTTCCGGTATGACCTGGAGGCCGGACGCAACGCCGGCATGATGACGGTGCATGTCGACAGCCGGGACGGGCGGGACTGGCCTGAATTGACGGATTTGCGGGTGCGGGACCTGGGCGAGCTGCATGCATTGCTGTGTCGAACGGTGCCGCCTGCTGAGCCGCTGCCCGCCTGATCAGCCAACTTCACGTAATCCGGCTTGTCTATAGTAAAGGTAAGCACAGGTAATTCTTCAGCGTGGAGGCTTTATATGACCATTGTTGCCGAACTGCGCAGCGATCATCTTAATCTTGATCGTCTGCTGGACATCCTTAATGCCAAGGTCGCCAAACTGCGCGCCGGCACCCGGCCCAATTATCGGCTTATGGCCGATGCCGTCAGCTACATCGGTGATTACGCCGATCAGTACCACCATTCACGGGAAGACGCTCTGCTGGCGCACTTTCGGGGCCGCGATGCGTCGCTCGATGACCTCATGCAGCAATGTGAAACTCAGCATCAGCGCCTGCAGGCGCTGTCCCATGACCTGAGCGATGTGATCGACAGCATACTGAACGATACCCTGGTGCCAATGGACCAGTTGGTCGACAAGCTGGAACTCTATGTGCGTGAGCAGAAGGCTCACATGGCGTTTGAAGAACAGCAGATTTTCCCGCAGCTGGAGCGTCTGGGCCAGGCCTCGGACTGGGAGCGAATGCTGGCGCAGCTGCCGCGCAATGCGGACCCGCTGTTTGGCGAGCACCAGTCCGAAGAATATGTCGAGCTGTACCGGGATCTGCTGCAGGACATGACGCCCTAGCATTATTCTGTTTCCCGGGTGTTCGGCGCCTCAGCCCTTTGATTGTGCGTCGAGGTAGCGCTCCACGGTGTCGACCACCGCCTGGGTGTGAGGGTCCACTTCGAGATTGACGCGCTCGCCTATGCGGGCCGACCCAAAGCGCGTAACCGCCAGGGTTTCCGGGATCAGATAGACATTGAACTGGCCATCCTGCACCTCGCCGATGGTGAGACTGCAGCCGTTGAGTGCGACAAACCCCTTGGGAAGAATGTATTTCTGCAGTGTCTGTGGCACGGCAAAGCTGATGATGCAGTTGTGCTCTGTGGTTTCAATGCCGGTGATCTCGGCAGTGGCATGGACATGCCCCGACAGCAGGTGTCCGCCAATTTCATCACCAAAGCGTGCCGCTCGCTCGAAGTTGACCTCATCACCCGGCTTTAACTCGCCGAGGTTGGTGGCACGCAGTGTCTCGACAATCAGGTCAAAGTCGACCCTTGCACCTTCAAAGCCGGTAACCGTGAGGCAGGTGCCATTGACCGCGATGCTGGCACCCTGCTCGAGTTGATTGGCGCGCTCGGGCGGCAAATCCAGGCTGAGTTGCATAAACTGGGGGTGGCGTTGCACTGCGACGACACGGGCTTTGCCCTGAACGATACCGGTAAACATGGCTGTCTCGTGTGGCTGGATTGAAGAGAGCGAAGCTTAACTGAAAAGCGGCGTCGATTGGAAATGGAAGGGAGTGCGCATGAAGGTTCTGATCAGCGGCGGGAGTGGGTTTATCGGTACGGCACTGGTACGTGATCTGGTGGCCAGGGGGCATGAGGTTCTGGTGTTGTCGCGCTCGGTGCAGCGAACCTCGCGCCGGCTTGGCGTGCGGGTACTGGGTGGCCTCGATCAGATCGGCAGCGGCGAGGCGATCGATGCCATCGTCAATCTGGCCGGTGCCCCCATCGTTGGCCGGCGCTGGACTGACGCACGCAAGCGTGAGCTGCGTGCAAGCCGCCTCAATACCACCGAGGCGTTGCTGGAGCTGATTGCGCGGCTGGAGAGGCCGCCGGAGGTGCTGGTCAGTGGCTCGGCGGTGGGTTATTACGGCAGTCACAGCGGCGATATGCCATTGACGGAAGAAGCGGATGATTACAGGCCGGGGTTCTCACACCAGCTCTGTGCCGACTGGGAGAGCTGTGCATTGCAGGCCGAGGCACTGGGTGTACGGGTCTGTCTGCTGCGTACCGGGATTGTGCTGGGAGCCGGGGGGGCGCTGAGCAAGATGCTGCCGGCCTTTCGCTGCGGGCTCGGCGGCCCTGTCGGTAACGGGCGGCAGTGGATGTCCTGGATTGCACTGGAGGACGAGCTGGCTATTATTCGCTTCCTGCTGGAGCAGAGCACCCTGCGCGGGCCCTTCAATGCCTGCGCACCGGATGCGGTCACTAACGCGGGTTTTGCAACGGCCCTGGGGGCGGTGCTGCGGCGCCCGGCGCGGCTGCGGGTGCCGGCGACCGTACTGGAGCTGTTGCTGGGGGAGGCCAGTGAACTGCTGGTGTCGGGGCAGCGGGTGTACCCTCGGCGCCTGCTTGATGCCGGCTATGAGTTTCGCTGCACCTCACTGGAGGAGGCGCTTAAAGCGGCTGTCGCAGGTTGAGGTCGATTCAGGCAGGGGGCGCTGCCTCAGGATGCAAAATTCAATTCCGGCAGCGGGGCTTCTTCGTAACCTTCGGGGCGACGGTCACGCAGTTTCTCAATGGCTTCGAGCAGCAGGTCGCCTTGCCACAGTGCCTTGTCCTCCTGGTGGACATGCTGTTCGAGGTCCAGGATCAGAAAGTCGAGCGTCTGGCTACGTGCCGCATCGCTGATATCCTCACTGTTGAATATGTGCTGGTCGGGCCAGAAATTCTGCGCCCATTCGACCAGGCGCAGCTTAGCCACGGCGGCATTGTTCTGCTGGCACGCCATGGCCAGTGCCTGGAAGGTGTTTTTTTCCGCCATCTGGTGAGCCATCAGCAGTTTGCGTCGCCGCCGCATTTCTTCCTGCTGCGCCTGTTGCCGCTCTTCCTGGCGCAGTTGGCGCAGGTGGTTGAACGTATAGAGCCAGCCCAGGGACGAGATCAGGCTGATGACCGTCAGCAGGCCGATAAGCAGTCGGCTTTCGTTAAGGGCCTGTTGCAGTCGCGCGACCGATGCGGCCGTCACCGCAGCGCTGTCGATCTCTGTTCTGGCCGCTGGTGTTGCCGGCGCCAGCGCCAGGGCCGCTTCCACGGCCCTGGCGCGGGGCTGAACCTGTAGCGGGTGCTCCGGCAGGGCCACATTGCGTGCGCTATCGGTATTGAGATCCCACCAGGTGATATCAACGGGCGCTAACGTCAGTGGGCCGGCCTTGTGTGGGTGCAGTACGATGTGTTCGGTACGCCGGCTGGTCAGACCCCGCTCGGAGACGTCTTCCACCAGTTCAACGCTGTCGACGCTCAGGTCGAACGTGGCCCCTGCCGGCGGTGCCAGTGAGGGCAGGCGCGAGGCCGGCAAGCCGGTCGCCGTCAGGCTGATACTGTAGCTCAGGCTTTCGCCCAGGCTGGTAGTCTGGCGGCTTTGCCAGTCATCATCCAGCGTCAGGGTTGTTGCGGGCAGCCAGTAGCCCCGCGCACTCTGGTAGGCCGGAGCGATAACGGCGACCTCAAGCGGCCGGGCCTGCAGCTGAATCTGGCTATTGTCATGTTTTGCCCGGCCCTCAAAAATGGGGCCATCCAGTGTCAGGGTGCCCGTCTGGCCGGGAAAGAGGGCATAGCGCTGCTCGATGACGCTGTAGTTGCGACCGCGCAGTTGCTGGGTCGAACGCGTCTGTTCGCCCAGCGGCTTGATCAGGGCTCCGGGCAGGTAGGGATCCGTGAGCTGGGTGTCGGGCAGAAGCTCAATGGCATGGTACAGCCGCAGGGTGTAGATCAGCTGGCTGTCCTGGTAGACCTCGTTGGTGTCCAGGCTGGCCTCGATAAAGACCTGTTCGCCCTGAAGACCGCTTTCGCGGGCCGCTCCGCTCAGTACCTTGAGCTGCAGGCTGTTGCTGGATTCGAGGCCCAGCAGCAGCGGTGGAACGGTGATGTCACCGGCGGACTTGGGCCGCAGCAGGACTTCCCAGCGCGTACGATACTGGCTGTCGCCACCGGCGTGGCTCGACAGCGTGAGCTGCTTGCTGCCCAGAAACTGGAAGTCGCGGTAAAGCGGAGAGAAATCGATTTCCTGCTGAATGCGCGAGTCGGCCTCAAGCGTCAGACGAACCCTGTCCTGCGCCGTGATCGTATTTCGATCCAGGTATGCCGACACGTCAGCGAAGACGGGCAGGCAGATGAGGTTCAGTACTAAGGGCAGCTTGCGCATAGTGCCTTTATTTCAGCTGGCTGTGAAAGACCCGAGAGGGCCACTCTGGAGCAAGCCGTCAAGCGAGATACAAGCTTGAAATGGCCCAGGTTTTCAGGTCCGCGTCCTGCGTCATTATCAGGTAACCCCCCTCGCATATCAATGACTTGTTGGAAAGCCGGGGCTGCCGGCGTTGTTTTGGCCGGCTCTCGTGCCAAGTGTTTTTCATGCCGGCCGATTCTCGTTGTTGTCAAGCTGCTGCCAGAAAGCGACACCTGTCCAAAAACAATAGCAGAGCCTGGCGGGCAGGGCGCGGCTTTGGGGCCTTTTAGCATCGAATCGGACACGTTAGTACCGTGTCTTGGGTCGGGCTGTTGCCCTCAACCCGCTTGTGTCCGGGATGCAGTGGCTCGAATTGGTTGCAGTATTGGTGCATTATCAGGCGCGATACGCCGGGGGCGGCCAGGCAGTCAGGGGGGGAGCATGGCACAGGTTGAGTTCGAGCTTGCGATCAGTCGGGAGGACTATTTGCGGCATTATCAGTCGCAGGGGCGGCTTCAGGTCACGGTAACCGCGCTGGACGGGCGGCGGGTGCGTTTCCCTGCCGGCATTCTGCAGCCCTTTGTGCTGCATGAGGGGGTGTACGGGCGCTTTGTGATTCAATTTGACCCCCAGGGGCGCCTGTGTTCGATTGATCGAGTGGGCTGATTTGACCCTGATGGCGGGCGGGTGTTCAGGAACAGCTGTGTCGCCTATAATGCCGCCTTAATTTCTGCGAACCCTATTGGATAATCCATGTTGTATCAGCTTGCGCGTTATTCGATGTTCAAACTGGAGCCTGAGCTGTCCCATGACCTGGCTCTGGGCGGCATGAACCTGGTGGCCAACCTGGGCATGCACCGTCTGCTCGGTGCGCGCACGGAAAACTGCCCGGTGGAAGTCATGGGCATCCGCTTTCCCAATCCCGTGGGCCTGGCGGCAGGGCTGGACAAGAACGGTGTTGCCATCGATGGTCTGGCTGCCATGGGATTTGGTTTTGTGGAGGTGGGTACTGTCACGCCGCGGGCCCAGGCCGGTAATCCGCGCCCCCGCCTGTTTCGCATTCCTGAGCACAGGGCGATCATCAATCGCATGGGGTTTAACAACCTGGGCGTGGATCAGCTGCTGAAAAATATTGAGCGCAGCCGCTTTGACGGTGTGCTGGGCATCAATATCGGCAAGAACAAGGATACGCCGAACGAAAAGGCGGACGAAGATTACATTTACTGCCTGCGCAAGGTCTATGCAAGGGCGAGCTATATCACCGTGAATATTTCGTCTCCCAATACGCCCGGGTTGCGGACGCTGCAGTTTGGCGAGTCTCTCAACAGCCTGTTGAACCGGCTCAAGCTCGAACAGGCGCGCCAGGCCAGGTTACATGACCGTTACGTGCCCATTGCGGTAAAAATTGCGCCGGACATGACGCATGAAGAAGTCGTCATGGTCGCCAAGGCGCTGAAAACCTATGAGCTGGATGGCGTGGTTGCCACCAACACCACCCTGTCCCGTGACGGCGTCGAGGACTCCCCGCTGCGCATTGAAGACGGTGGCCTGAGTGGTGCACCGGTACGCAATAGCTCAACCCGCACCATTCGTCAGCTTGCGGCCGAACTGGATGGTGCCCTGCCGATCATTGGCGTGGGCGGTATTACCGAGGGTTTTGATGCGGCGGAGAAAATTGAAGCGGGCGCGAGCCTGGTGCAGATTTATAGCGGGTTCATTTATCAGGGGCCCCAGCTGGTGAGTGATTCGGTTGAGGCGATCAGGGCTGTGCAGGCGCGGCAGCGCTAGTTTCACGCGTTGCCGGATGGCAAATGGCTCCCCGCGGGGAGCCATTTAAAATCCTGATAATTAGGTGGTTCGAGCTATGATGTGCCGGGCTGTCAGTGCAGTGATGGGTTGGCTTGTATTGCAGAGACGCCGGATTGACCGCTCCAGTGGGCCTCCCGTCCCTCGCGCCATCCACTCATCCAGTGTGTACGTAAAGCGATTTCGCTAACCGGGCAGGTGCTTTTGGACTTCCCGTCCAGGCCCGCCTGAAAACCGCGGTTAAACAGAGTAGAGGTTTTATCGCGTTTCTGTGTCTTCATAGTACGCCTCTCTAAAATTCTAAACCCGGGAAGGGGCCTAACCGTCCGATCCCGGCAGGTGTGGCAGATCCTCTCGTGTACCACAGCTTTCATTGATAACGGAATTCGGCGCCAGTTACGATCCTAAAAAACTATGAAAGTGTGTCACGTGATAGTGCTTATGCCTAAAACATCTAAAAACGTTATATTTTTCAATAATTTAAATTACTGTCGCCAGATATAGTCAGGTAGTGAATTATTTTCATTGAAAAATTATTAAGATTGAATGAATTTCTTTATTCGGCTGCGTGCCGCGGTATCCGCGACGGGCTGTGTGAGACAACTTGAAGAGCGTGCCTGATGAACTTTTTTGTGACCTGCCCCAAGGGTATCGAAGGACTGCTGCTGGAAGAGCTGAAAGCGCTTGGCATGGCATCGGTGAAGGAAACCCAGGCCGGGGTTCATTTTGACGGTGAGCTGGTCGATGCCTATCGCGTCTGTCTTTGGTCCCGGCTGGCGAACCGGGTGCTGCTGCCGCTGCAGGTGTCCGGGGTGAACACTGCGGATGAGCTGTACGCGGCCGTGCAGCAGGTGCAGTGGCTGGATCACTTGCGTCCGCAGGGTACTCTCTCGGTGGATTTCACCGGGCGTACCGAGCACATCATCAATACGCACTTTGGTGCGCAACGCGTGAAGGATGCGGTGGTGGACCAGATCCGGGCGGCCACAGGCAACCGCCCGACCGTGGACCGTGCCGAGCCGGATCTGGGCATCAATGTGCATCTCTATAGCGGCAAGGCCACCATCGCGCTGGACCTCTCCGGGGACAGTCTGCACCGGCGTGGCTACCGCAAGCGGGCAGGCCAGGCGCCGATGAAGGAGAACCTGGCGGCGGCGGTGCTCTGGCGTGCCGGCTGGCCGACCGTGGCGCAGACGCATCCGCAGCTGCTGGATCCTATGTGCGGGTCCGGCACCCTGTTGATCGAGGCGGCCATGATGGCGGCGGATATTGCGCCGGGGCTGTTGCGCCAGCGGTTTGGCTTCAGTCGCTGGCTGCAGCATGACAAGGGTCTGTGGCGCGAACTGCGCGAGGAGGCCGTGCAGCGGCGCGACAGCGGGCTGGCGGGGCTGGCCGTGCGCTTCACCGCTTGTGATCGCGATGCGTCCGTGCTGCAGATTGCAAAGCAGAACGCCGAGCGTGCAGGGCTTGCGGATGTGATCGACTGGCGCGAGCAGGATATGGTCGAGCTGGCGCCGCCGGCGCCGGGTCCGGGCTTGCTGGTGACCAACCCGCCCTATGCCGAGCGTATCGGCGACGAAACCGAACTGATGTACATGTACCGCCAGATGGGAGAGCGGCTGAAGCGCCAGTTCGGTGGCTGGAAGGTGGCGATCTTCAGTGGCAATGCGGATCAGTGCAAGGTGATCGGTCTCAAGGTGGATCGTCAGTACAAGCTTTACAACGGCGCTATCGAGTGTGGCCTGTTCCTGTTTGCACTGCATGCCGAGCGCGACCGTCCGCTGCCAATGGAGCAGGCCGGGCCTGTGAGCGAGCAGGCGCAGATGTTTGCCAATCGGTTGAAGAAGAACCTCAAGGGGCTGTCCAGGTGGCTCAAGCGCGAACAGATCGAGTGCTATCGCCTCTACGATGCGGACATGCCGGAATATGCCGTGGCGGTGGATTGCTACGGTGACTGGGTGCAGGTGCAGGAGTACGCGCCGCCGCGCTCGATTGACCCGCGTCGGGCTTTTGAGCGTTTGCAGGATGTGATCCGAGTGATTCCCGAGGTGCTGGGTGTCAAGCCGGAGCGCGTGGTGCTCAAGCAGCGTCGCCGTCAGCAGGGAAGCAGTCAGTACGAGCGGCAGGGGCAGACCGACCACTTCCTTGAAGTGCAGGAGCATGGCTGCAAGCTGCGGGTCAATTTGCATGATTATCTGGACACCGGGCTGTTTCTGGATCACCGGCCGGTACGCCGGCATATTCAGTCGCTGGCCCTCGGCAAGGATGTGCTGAACCTGTTCTGCTACACCGGCACCGCATCGGTGCACGCCGCTGTCGGGGGGGCTGAGTCGACCACCAGTGTGGACATGTCGGCGACCTACCTGGGCTGGGCCATGAAGAACATGGGGCTGAACGGTTTTGCCGGGGGGGCCAATCAGTTTATTCAGGCGGACTGCATCAAGTGGCTGAATCAGCCCCGCGGTGCGACCTTTGATCTGATATTCCTCGACCCGCCCACCTTCTCGAATTCCAAGCGCATGGAAGAGGTGCTGGATATTCAGCGCGATCATGTGTCCCTGGTGCAGGCGGCCATGAAGCTGCTGCGCCCGGGCGGGGTATTGTTGTTCTCGAATAACTACCGTCGTTTCGAGCTCGACTACGAGGCGCTGGCGGGGCTTGATATTCGTGATATCACGGCCAAGACGCTGGATCTGGACTTCAAGCGCAGCAAGGGTATTCATGTCTGCTTCGAGATTCGTCACCAGGCCTAGCAAGGCGGGTGGCACCAGTGTTGAGTGAGTCGGCGGCGCCGCATCCATCAGGATGCGGCGTTTTGCGTTCCGGGGCCGTCCGAGGGTGGTCCGTTTTGTGGCACGGATAATGCTTTATATCAGGGCGGATTATTCCGGTGTGCGCCATATCGGTGCTCAACGGTCTGCGGCAGGCGCTATTGAGTGCGGGGCAGGTGACGGTTTGTCGTCGCGAAGCGGAGTCGAAAGGATACGGGGTCCGCTGCAGCCTGTGTTGCACCGGGATAGGTCGATAAATAATAAAGTGCACGATATTGGTGCTTGAAGTGTGTCGTGCTGACGGCGCACCTTTGCTAGGAGGCTGTTCTTGGATACGGTTAACAGTGCGGTTGAAACCCTGATTCAGAGTTCGAATACACTCTTCATTCTGCTGGGCGCGATCATGGTGTTTGCCATGCATGCAGGCTTTGCCTTTCTTGAAGTCGGGACGGTGCGGCACAAGAACCAGGTCAATGCCCTGGTCAAGATCATGACCGATTTTGGCTTTTCGGCACTCGTTTATTTCTTTGTCGGTTATTGGGTTGCCTACGACGTTACCTTTTTCTCCGATGCAGCGACGCTGGCGCAGAATAACGGCTATACGCTGGTTAAATTCTTCTTCCTGATGACCTTTGCGGCGGCCATTCCGGCCATTATTTCCGGTGGTGTGGCTGAGCGTGCGCGCTTCTGGCCGATGCTGGCCGCCTCTGCGCTGACGGTCGGGCTGGTGTACCCGTTTTTCGAGGGAATTATCTGGAATGGTAACTACGGCTTTCAGGCGTGGCTCGAATCCAGCTTCGGTGCGCAGTTCCATGACTTTGCCGGCTCCGTTGTCGTGCATGGCGTAGGTGGCTGGATTGCGCTGGTGGCAGTGCTGCTGCTGGGCAACCGTGACGGTCGTTACCGTGGTGATCGGCTGATCGCCTATCCGCCGTCCAGTATTCCGTTCCTGGCGCTGGGGGCCTGGATTCTCTGCATTGGTTGGTTTGGCTTTAACGTGATGTCGGCGCAGACGCTGGACGGCATCTCCGGGCTGGTGGCGGTCAACAGCCTGATGGCCATGGTGGGCGGCATTGTTGTGGCGCTGGTGTTGGGGCGCAATGACCCGGGCTTTATTCATAACGGCCCGCTGGCGGGTTTGGTGGCGGTCTGTGCCGGTTCAGATTTGCTGCACCCGATGGGTGCGCTGGCGGTCGGCGGTGTGGCGGCGGCAATCTTCGTCTGGCTGTTCACGCTGATGCAGAATCGCTGGAAGATCGACGATGTGCTGGGTGTGTGGCCGTTGCACGGCGTCTGTGGTGCCTGGGGCGGTATCGCCGCCGGTATCTTTGGCAGCGAAGCGCTGGGTGGGCTGGGGGGCGTCAGCCTGCTGTCGCAGCTGGTGGGTACCCTGGCCGGTATCGCTGTGGCGCTGGTTGGCGGTGCGCTGGTGTACGGCGGCGTCAAGCTGGTGGCGGGTCTGCGCTTGTCGCAGGAGCAGGAGTTCAACGGCGCCGATCTGAGCATTCACCGTATCGAGTCAACCTCGCTCGACTAGGCGGCTGCCCGGCAATGCTGACCGTAGCGAGAGCCGGCTGATTTGAGCTGATTTTATTGCGATCTTTTAAGGCGAATAGTGGTTCTGCTTAACGCCAAGCAGCACGAAAATCAGCCCAACCCAGGTGGTTCGCAGTAGGTTGTTGTTGGGCAGTCGCCTGGGCCTTGCCGGGTGGCGGCTTCGGTCGCTGTCTTCAGTGTGTGTCTTGTCGAGGTGTTCCAGTCAATCCGGCAGGCTTTCAGAGCTGCCGGATTTTTTGTGTCTGGTGCTCGGTGGCTGTGCCTGGGTGCTGTGCAGGCTGCTGTGCCCGGTTAAGGCAAGCGGGGCGTGTTGTATGCGCAAGAGTCGGATAGGGGCAGGGAGGGGCAGAGAAGGTTTGGGCGGGGCGTGCGGAGCGCCGTCCCTGGCGCTCGGAGCAGGGCCGCGACGGGCGCGGCTCTGGTACTGGCCTGTGTTATCAGGCCGGGTAGTCGCGTTTCTTCGAGCCGGTGTACAGCTGGCGCGGACGGCCGATGCGGTTCGGGCTGCTGTGGAACTCGCTCCAGTGGGAGATCCAGCCGATGGTGCGTGCCAGTGCGAAAATCACTGTAAACATGCTGGTCGGAATGCCAATGGCCTTGAGGATGATGCCGGAGTAGAAGTCGACATTGGGGTACAGCTTGCGTTCGACAAAATACGGGTCTTCCAGGGCGATCTGTTCCAGGCGCTTGGCGATCTTCAGCAGCGGCTCGTTCTCGATACCCAGTTCCTTCAGTACCTGGTCGCAGGTCGCTTTCATGACCTTGGCGCGCGGGTCAAAGTTGCGGTAGACGCGGTGGCCAAAGCCCATCAGGCGGAAGGGGTCTTCCGGATCCTTGGCGCGTTCCACAAATTCCGCGATGTTGGATTCGTCGCCAATTTCTTCCAGCATGGTCAGAACGGCTTCGTTGGCACCGCCGTGAGCCGGTCCCCATAGGGCCGCGATGCCGGAGGAGATGCAGGCAAACGGGTTGGCGCCGGAGGAGCCTGCCAGGCGGACTGTGGAAGTTGACGCGTTCTGTTCATGGTCGGCGTGCAATACGAAGATCCGGTCCATGGCCTTGGCCAATACCGGGTTGGGTTTGTATTCCTCGCAGGGGGTGCCAAACATCATGTGCAGGAAGTTTTCGGCATAGCCCAGGTCGTTGCGCGGGTACATGAACGGCTGGCCGATGGAGTACTTGTACGACATGGCCGCCAGGGTCGGCATCTTCGCGATCAGGCGGAAGGCGCAAACTTCGCGGTGGTGCGCGTCGTTGATGTCCAGGGAGTCGTGGTAGAACGCGGACAGGGCGCCTACGCAGGCAACCATGATGGCCATCGGGTGGGCGTCACGGCGAAAACCGTTGAAGAAGTGGCTCATCTGCTCGTGAACCATGGTGTGGTTCTTGATGATGTGCACAAATTCTTTTTTCTGTTCGGCGGTGGGCAGCTCGCCATTGAGCAGCAGGTAGCACACTTCCAGGTAGTCGGACTTGTCTGCCAGCTGTTCGATGGGGTAGCCACCATGCAGCAGGATGCCCTGGTCGCCGTCGATGTAGGTGATTTTGGATTCGCAGGCAGCTGTGGAGACGAAACCGGGGTCGTAGGTGAACAGACCTTTGCCGGTGAGCGGGCGGACGTCGATTACGTCAGGGCCTTCTGTGCCGGAGTAAACAGGCAATTCGATAGCTTCATCTAGACCGTCGACTGTCAACCGTGCTTTCTTGTCAGCCATTTGCGGCTCCTATCTTGTCGTAAGTTTTACCGTGGCACGTTCGTGACATGCCACATCTTCATGTCTAGGTCCGATTTGGACCCACCCAATATAGAGATTGAAACGGGATTGTCAATTAGCGGGGGCGGTCTTATCTTCGCAGTGCAGCAAAAATCGGATAATGCCGTGCGGGGAGGGGCTTGCAGCCATAGGCCATTAGTTGTAGATGCAGCGCTCTTGCGTGTTTGCGGGGGGTGGCGGCAAGTGGAGGGGGTGCAGTTTCATTGTAAAGTGTAGGGGGAATGCTTATACTCTCGCACCGAAGTTGCGGCGCCAACGGTGGTTTTCGCAGCTTCGATGACAGGGGTATTTACTCTCTGAGCACTTCCTAGCAACCCTGTTCTGCAATAGAACAGCCAAGTGTGAACTAGAGCCGTGACCAAAAAAAGACCTGTAAACCTAGATCTGCGAACTATTAAACAGCCCCTTCCGGCGATCTCTTCAATTTTGCATCGCATTACGGGTGTCGCGTTGTTCTTTGGCGCCATCTTTATGCTGTATGCATTGGGATTGTCACTGGAATCCGAGGCTGGATTTAACGAAGCGGTTGTCATGTTTGAAGACAGCTTCTTTGCAAAACTGATAGCGTGGGGATTGCTGTCAGCGCTGGTATACCACTGCCTGGCGGGCGTTAAACATCTGGTGATGGACGCTGGCTATTTTGAAGAACTGGAAAGCGGTCAGATGGCAGCGAAGGCAACTTTGATTGCCGGTGCTGTGTCGGTCCTTTTGGTGGGAGTTTGGGTATGGTAACCAGTATCACGAGTTTTGGCCGCAGTGGTCTGTACGACTGGATGGTACAGCGGGTAACCGCTGTCGTTCTGGTCGCCTACGCCGCGTTCATGATCTGCTATCTCGCGTTCGGTGACGAACTGACGTATGAACAGTGGAATGCACTGTTTGACGGCACTGCAATGCGTATCTTCACCCTGCTGGCCCTGTTGTCCATGGCAGCACATGCCTGGATCGGGCTCTGGTCTGTGTCGACCGACTACATCAAGCCGACTGGCGCGCGTTTTCTGTTCCAGTCTGTCTGTGGTCTGCTGACCTTTATTTATGTCGTGTGGGGCATTCAGATTCTGTGGGGTATCTAAGCAATGACTAAGCTGCGTACGCTAACTTTCGACGCAATTGTAGTCGGTGGCGGTGGTGCGGGCATGCGTGCAGCACTGCAGCTGGCTCAGTCCGGTTTGAATACGGCCTGTGTCACCAAGGTGTTTCCGACCCGTTCGCACACGGTCTCCGCCCAGGGTGGCATTACCTGTGCCATTGCCAGTGCGGATCCGAATGACGACTGGCGCTGGCACATGTATGACACCGTCAAGGGCTCCGACTACATCGGCGACCAGGACGCGATCGAGTACATGTGTTCTGTCGGTCCCCAGGCGGTGTTCGAGCTGGACCACATGGGTCTGCCGTTCTCCCGTACTGAGATTGGTCGTATTTACCAGCGCCCTTTTGGTGGTCAGTCGAAGAACTTTGGTGAAGGCGGTCAGGCTGCCCGTACCTGTGCCGCAGCTGACCGTACCGGTCATGCGCTGCTGCACACCCTGTACCAGGCCAACCTGAAAGCCGGCACCGTCTTCCTGAATGAATGGTATGCCGTTGATCTGGTGAAAAATGCCGAGGGTGCAGTCGTTGGTTGTATCGCCATCTGCATCGAAACCGGTGAAACCGTTTATATCAAGGCCAAGGCCACCGTGCTGGCGACAGGCGGTGCGGGTCGCATCTATGCGTCCACGACCAATGCCCTGATCAATACCGGTGACGGCATGGGCATGGCGCTGCGCGCAGGCGTGCCGGCGCAGGACATGGAAATGTGGCAGTTCCACCCGACCGGCATCGCCGGCGCCGGTGTGCTGGTTACCGAAGGTTGCCGTGGTGAAGGCGGCTACCTGGTCAACAAGGACGGCGAACGTTTCATGGAGCGCTATGCGCCCAACGCCAAGGACCTTGCGGGTCGTGACGTGGTTGCACGTTCCATGATTCTGGAGCTGCTCGACGGCCGTGGCTGTGGCCCGGACGGCGATCACGTCTTCCTGAAGCTGGATCACCTTGGCGAGGAAGTGCTGCACTCCCGCCTGCCGGGTATCTGTGAACTGGCCAAGACCTTTGCGGCCGTGGATCCGGTGAAAGAGCCGATTCCGGTTGTGCCGACCTGTCACTACATGATGGGTGGCGTTGCCACCAACATTGGCGGTCAGGCGATTGGCATTGATGCTGACGGCAACGACACCATCATCGACGGCCTGTTCGCCTGCGGGGAAGTGGCCTGCGTATCGGTGCACGGTGCCAACCGTCTGGGCGGCAACTCGCTGCTGGATCTGGTGGTGTTCGGTCGCGCGGCTGGCATCCAGATCGAGAAGCAGCTGCAGGAAGGCTACGAGTGCCTGGATGCGACTGATGCCGATATCGAAGCGGCCATGTCGCGACTGAATCGTCTGAATAACAGTACCGGCGGCGAAAGTGTGGCTGAGGTTCGCAAGGACCTGCAGAGCACCATGCAGCTGTACTTCGGCGTGTTCCGCGATGGCGAAAGCATGCAGAAGGGGCTGGAGCTGCTCAAGGGGCTGCGCGAGCGTGTTGCCAACCTCAATCTGGAAGACAAGTCCGGTGCCTTCAATACCGCGCGTATCGAAGCCCTCGAGCTTGAAAACCTGATGGAAGTGGCCGAAGCGACAGCCATTGCTGCCGAGGTTCGCAAGGAGTCCCGCGGTGCTCATGCGCGCAACGACTTTACCGAGCGTGATGATGAGAACTGGTTGTGCCACTCCCTGTTCCATCCGGCAGACAAGCGCATCACCAAGCGTGCGGTGAACTTTGCGCCCAAGACTGTTGATGCCTTCCCGCCGAAAATCAGAACTTACTAAGGGGCTGTTACGATGCTGGTAAGTGTATATCGCTACAATCCTGAGACCGACGATGCGCCTTACATGCAGGATATCCATATCGATATCCCCGGTGGCAAGGACATCATGGTGCTGGATCTGCTGCAGCTTCTGAAGGACAAGGACCCGTCCATGGCCTATCGTCGCTCCTGCCGTGAAGGCGTGTGCGGTTCCGATGGCATGAACATGAACGGTAAGAACGGTCTGGCTTGCATCACGCCGCTGTCGGCGGTCGTGGACAAGGACAAGCTGGTTCTGCGTCCGTTGCCGGGTCTGCCGGTCATTCGTGACCTGGTGGTCGACATGGGGCAGTTCTACAAGCAGTACGAAAAGATCAAGCCGTTCCTGATCAACGATACGCCGGCGCCGGCGATCGAGCGTCTGCAGTCGCCGGAGGAGCGTGCCGAGCTGGATGGTCTGTACGAGTGTATTCTCTGTGCATGCTGCTCCACCGCCTGTCCGTCCTTCTGGTGGAATCCGGACAAGTTTGTCGGACCTTCCGGTCTGCTGCAGGCCTACCGCTTCCTGGCGGACAGCCGTGATACGGCGACCCGGGAGCGTCTGGCGGAGCTTGATGACCCGTTCAGCGTTTTCCGCTGCCACGGCATCATGAACTGTGTCAGCGTTTGTCCCAAGGGGCTTAACCCCACCAAGGCAATCGGCAAGATCCGGAACATGTTGCTACAGCAGGCAACCTGATCCGACGAAAAAAAGCGGCACCGGTGGTGCCGCTTTTTTTTGTGTGTATAAAAAAGGGCCGCGGGCGGCGAGTTCGAGCGGTCGGGAAAAGGTGGGTCGGCTAATGCATAGAAATATGCATCGGTTGATTAAGTTTTTTTGTCGAATGCCGCGCGGCTTTGATGTGTAAAGCCTGTTACAAAAGGCGTACAATACTGCCCCGCGTTTATGCGCTTTTTCGATAGGCGTGAGGCGACACAAAACGGTAACAAAAAGGTGGCATTCAGCGGATGTTACGAAAGGAAATGGTGCAACCTTTCGTGCTGGTGTACTCCTTGAGCCAGGGTGATCAAAGAATGCAAGATGGCGTAATGGAGCTGTTATGGAAGAACGCCCACCTGTATGGTGGCAACCTTTCATACGTCGAACAACTTTACGAAACCTACCTTATGGATCCGAACGCCGTTCCCCATGAATGGCGCGAAGAGTTTGACCGGCTACCCAAGGTCGGCGAGCACATTTCTCAGGATGTGCCTCACACTCCAATCCGTGAACACTTCCTCTACCTCTCCAAAAACCAGGGACAGTCCCGTCCGGTTGAAGTCAGCAGCGTCTCGTCCGAGCATGAAAAGAAGCAGGTACGTGTCCTGCGGATGATCAATGCTTACCGGGTACGTGGACATCAGGCCGCGGCCATCGACCCGCTTGACTTGCACAAGCGCGAGCCGGTGCCCGATCTGGATCTGCGCTTTCACGAGCTGAGCGAAGCGGATTACGACACGGTGTTTCAGCTGGGTTCACTCTTCTTCGGCACCGAAGAAGCGCCGCTGAAACAGATTGTTGAGGATTTGAAACGCACGTACTGCACCACCGTCGGTGCCGAGTACATGCACATCGTTGATACCCAGGAAAAACGCTGGCTGCAGCAGCGCATCGAGCCGGTGCGCTCACATCCGACGCTGGAGCCGCAGGAGCGCAAGCATATTCTCGAGCGCCTGACGGCGGCCGAGGGTCTGGAAAAGTATCTGGGTGCCCGCTATGCCGGCGCCAAGCGCTTTGGCGTGGAAGGCGGCGAGGCGCTGATTCCGTTGATGGACGAACTGGTGCAGCGCGCGGGTCGCGATGGCGCCAGGGAAGTCGTGATCGGCATGGCGCACCGCGGTCGTCTGAACGTGCTGGTGAATATTTTTGGCAAGAACCCCGCCGAGCTGTTCGGCGAGTTCGAAGGCAAGAAGATCATCACCACCTCCGGTGACGTCAAGTACCACCAGGGCTTCTCGTCCAATGTCATGACGGCAGGCGGTGAAGTGCACCTGGCCATGGCGTTCAACCCGTCGCACCTGGAGATCGTGTCTCCGGTGGTCGAGGGGTCGGTGCGGGCCCGTCAGGACCGGCGTGGAGACCCCATCGGCAGCACCGTTGTGCCGGTGTCGATACATGGTGACGCGGCGTTTGCCGGTCAGGGTGTGGTCATGGAGACATTCCAGATGTCCCAGACCCGTGCCTACAAGACCGGCGGCACCATTCACATCGTTATCAACAACCAGGTCGGTTTCACCACATCCCGCAAGGAGGACGCGCGTTCGTCCGAGTACTGCACCGATGTGGCGAAAATGGTCCAGGCGCCAATTTTCCACGTTAATGGCGACGATCCCGAAGCGGTCAGCTTTGTAACCCAGGTTGCTCTGGACTACCGCAACGAGTTCAAGAAGGACGTCGTCATTGACCTGGTGTGCTATCGCCGCCGCGGTCACAACGAAGCCGATGAGCCGTCCGGTACCCAGCCGCTGATGTACGCCAAGATCAAGGCCCAGAAAACCACTCGCGAACTCTACGCCCAGCGTCTGCTTGAGGCCGGTGTCATTGATGCCGACGAAAGCAAGACCATGGAGCAGGAGTACCGTCGTGCGCTGGAAAATGGCGATCATGTTGCCAAGGCGCTGGTGCTGGAACCCAATACCGAGCTGTTCGTCGACTGGCGTCCGTACCTGGACCATGAATGGTCCTTCGAGTGCGACACCCGCGTTGACATGAAGCTGCTGCAGGAGCTGGCCAACAAGGTCTGTGAAACGCCGGAAGGCTTTGCCGTGCAGCGCCAGGTGCAGAAGATCTATGAAGACCGCAAACGCATGGCCGCGGGTGCCATGGCGGTCAACTGGGGCTTCGCTGAAACCATGGCCTACGCCACTCTGCTGGCCGAAGGCTACCCCATTCGCCTGACCGGTCAGGATGTGGGTCGCGGTACCTTCTCCCACCGTCATGCGGTGCTGCACAACCAGAAAGATGCCAGCTGCTACGTGCCGCTGAAAAACCTGGCGGAAGATCAGCCGAACATGACCATTCTGGATTCCTACCTGTCGGAAGAGGCAGTGCTGGCGTTCGAATACGGTTATGCGACGACGATTCCCAATGCGCTGGTGATCTGGGAAGCCCAGTTTGGTGACTTTGCCAACGGCGCCCAGGTGGTGATCGATCAGTTCATCACCAGTGGCGAGCAGAAGTGGGGCCGTTTGTGCGGTCTGACCATGCTGCTGCCCCACGGCTTTGAAGGCCAGGGACCAGAGCATTCCTCTGCCCGTCTGGAGCGCTTCCTGCAGCTGTGCGCCGAGCACAACATCCAGGTCTGCACCCCGACCACGCCGGCACAGATTTACCATCTGTTGCGTCGTCAGGTGGCACGCCCGCTGCGCAAGCCGCTGGTGGTCATGTCGCCCAAGAGCCTGTTGCGCCACAAGCAGGCGGTCTCGTCTCTGGAAGATCTGGCCGAAGGCACCTTCCTGCCGGTGATCGGCGAAGTGGATCAGCAGGATGCCGCCAAGGTGAAGCGTCTGGTGCTCTGCGGTGGCAAGGTCTACTACGACCTGTACAACCGTCGCGCCGAACAGGGTCTGGACGATGTTGCCATCGTGCGCATCGAGCAGCTCTACCCGTTCCCGGAAGCCGCACTGGCCGAGGCTATTGCCGGTTATACCCAGCTGGAATCCGTCGTCTGGTGTCAGGAAGAGCCGATGAATCAGGGCGCCTGGTACTGCAGTCAGCACCATATGCGCAACGTGCTGCAGCGTCACAATCCGGCGTTGCACCTGCACGGTGTTGGGCGTCCGCATGCGGCAGCACCTGCGGTGGGTCATATTTCGGTGCACATCGAGCAGCAAGACGCGCTGGTCAACGAAGCACTCAACGGTTAATGACAGGTCGTATCGCGGGATACGACCTTGCGGAGCACAAAAGGAAACATCATGTCCATCGAAATCAAAGCCCCGACTTTTCCGGAATCCGTCGCAGACGGCACAGTTACTACCTGGCACAAGCAGCCGGGCGAAGCCTGTGCGGCCGATGAGCTGATTGTCGATATCGAAACCGACAAGGTTGTACTTGAAGTGGTTGCACCGGCTGACGGTGTGATCAAGGCGATCCTCAAGGGTGAAGGCGACACCGTCCTCAGCGATGAAGTGATTGCACAGTTTGAAGCCGGCGCCGCCGGCACCAGCGCCGATGCTGCACCGGCGGCTGAAGCCGCTGCCACGGGCGATGCCGACAAGGTAGGCCCGGCTGCACGCAAGCTGATTGATGAGCACAAGCTGGATGCCAGCCAGATTGCCGGTACCGGCAAGGGCGGCGGCATCACCAAGGAAGATGTGCAGAACTTCATCAAGTCCGGTGCTCAGGCACCTGCGCCTGCTGCGCCTGCTGCCGCCGCACCGGCTGCTGCCAAGGCTGCACCTGCTGCGACGGTCAGCGTTGCCGCCGGCGAGCGCGTTGAAAAGCGCGTACCGATGACCCGCCTGCGTGCCACCATTGCCAAGCGCCTGGTGGAAGCGCAGCAGAACGCCGCCATGCTGACGACGTACAACGAAGTCAACATGAAGCCGGTGATGGAACTGCGCAAGCAGTACAAGGACCTGTTCGAGAAAGTACACGGCGGCACCCGCCTGGGCTTCATGTCCTTCTTCGTCAAGGCGGCGACCGAAGCGCTGAAACGCTTCCCGGCCGTCAATGCCTCCATCGACGGCAACGACATGGTCTACCACGGTTACCAGGATATCGGCGTGGCCGTATCCACCGACCGCGGGCTGATGGTACCGGTACTGCGTGATACCGACAGCATGAGCCTGGCCGATGTCGAGTCCACCATCGCTGATTTCGGCAAGCGTGGCCGTGACGGCAAGCTGGGTCTGAACGACATGCAGGGCGGCACTTTCACCATCACCAACGGTGGCGTGTTCGGCTCTCTGATGTCCACCCCGATCCTTAACCCGCCGCAGACGGCGATCCTGGGCATGCACAAGATCCAGGAGCGCCCGATGGCGGTCAATGGTCAGGTTGTGATCCTGCCGATGATGTATCTCGCGCTGTCATACGATCACCGTATGATCGATGGCAAGGAAGCGGTCCAGTTCCTGGTCACGCTGAAGGATCTGCTGGAAGACCCGGCTCGCATGCTGCTGGACGTTTAAGGCAACTCACGGTACTTCGAGAGCATTTTAAGGATAGGAAGATATGTCTGATAAATTTGACGTTATTGTGATTGGTGCGGGTCCTGGCGGTTATGTCGCGGCGATTCGCGCGGCTCAGCTGGGCCTGAAAACTGCCTGTGTCGAGAAGTGGATTGATGGCAAGGGCGCACCCGTACTGGGCGGCACCTGTCTGAACGTGGGTTGCATCCCCTCCAAGGCACTGCTGGAATCGACGCACAAGTACCACGAAGTGAAGGACAATGCGGCCGTTCACGGCATCAATGTCAACGACGTGCAGATGGACGTCAAGCAGATGGTCGCCCGCAAGAACACCATCGTCAAGAACCTGACCGGCGGCATCGCCGGCCTGTTCAAGGCCAATGGCGTGACCCTGCTGGCCGGTGCCGGCAAGCTACTGGCCGGCAAGCAGGTTGAAGTCACTGCGAACGATGGCACTGTCAGCGTGCATGCGGCTGAAAACGTGATCCTGGCGTCCGGCTCCGTGCCGGTGAACATTCCGCCGGCTCCCCTGACTGACGGCCTGATTCTGGACAACGAAGGCGCCTTGAACATCGATGAAACCCCGAAACGCCTCGGCGTTATCGGTGCCGGTGTTATCGGCCTGGAAATGGGCTCGGTATGGGCGCGTCTGGGTTCGGAAGTTACCGTACTGGAAGCCATGGACAGCTTCCTGGCACTGGCCGATCAGGACGTTGCCAAGGAAGCCGCCAAGCTGCTCAAGAAGCAGAAGCTGGACATCCGGCTGGGTGCCCGCGTTACCGGTACCGAGATCCTGGATGGCAAGGAAGTGAAGGTGAAATTCACCGACGCTGAAGGCGACAAGGAAATGATCGTCGACAAGCTGATCGTGGCTGTGGGCCGTCGCCCGCTGACTCAGAACCTGCTGGCCGGTGACAGCGGTGTTGAGCTCGACGAGCGTGGCTTCATCAAGGTTGACGAACAGTGCCGTACCGACATGCCGGGTGTTTTCGCCATTGGTGACTCGGTGCGCGGCCCGATGCTGGCGCACAAGGCGTCCGAAGAAGGCATCATGGTTGCCGACATCGTTGCCGGCCACAAGGCGCAGGTCAACTATGACGTGGTGCCCAACATCATTTACACCCACCCGGAACTCGCCTGGGTCGGCAAGACCGAGCAGGAACTGAAAGCCGCCGGCGTCAAGTACAAGACCGGCAAGTTCCCGTTCGCGGCATCCGGCCGTGCCATGGCCTCCAACGACACCGACGGTTTCGTCAAGATCATCTCTGACGAAGTGACCGATCGCGTGCTGGGCGTGCACATGGTTGGCGGTATCGCTTCCGAGCTGATCGCTCAGGGCGTGATCGCGATGGAGTTCTGCTCCACCACCGAAGACCTGCAGCTGACCATGTTCGCGCACCCGACAGTGAGTGAAGCGGTACATGAAGCGGCGCTGGCGGTGGACAACCACGCGATCCACATTGCGAACCGCAAAAAGAGATAAGCCGGTAAAACGGGCTTATGAGTGGCTGGATACCCTCCGGCCACTCCTATTAGACGCTTGTCGTATAAACGAGTGAGCAGGAATTCTGTATGCTCTTCGAGCAGATACAGAATTCATAATTGACCAGACAACGGACAAGAGCATGAACCTTCACGAGTACCAGGGCAAACAGCTGTTTGCCACCTATGGTCTGCCGGTTTCCACAGGATTCGCGGTAGATACTCCGGAAGACGCGGCGGCTGCTGCGAAAAAAATCGGCGGCAGCCAGTGGGTTGTCAAGGCGCAGGTGCATGCCGGTGGCCGAGGCAAGGCCGGCGGCGTCAAGCTGATCACCTCTCCGGAAGAAGCCAGTGCCTTTGCTGAAAAGTGGCTGGGCAAAAACCTGGTGACCTACCAGACAGATGCCAACGGTCAGCCGGTCTCCAAGATTCTGGTTGAAACCTGCACCGACATCGCTCAGGAACTCTACCTGGGTGCGGTTGTAGACCGTTCTTCACGTCGTATCGTGTTCATGGCTTCCACCGAAGGTGGTGTCGAGATCGAGAAAGTTGCAGAAGAGACTCCGGAAAAGATTCTCAAGGCAACCATCGATCCGCTGACCGGTGCGCAGCCCTACCAGGGTCGCGATCTGGCATTCAAGCTGGGTCTTGCGGGCGACCAGATCAAGCAGTTCGTCAGCATCTTCATGGGTCTGGCGAAAATGTTTGAAGAAAAGGACCTGGCACTGCTGGAAATCAACCCGCTGGTCATCACCGATGCCGGTAACCTGCACTGCCTGGACGCCAAAATCGTTCTGGACGGCAACGCACTGTACCGTCACAAGGACCTGCAGGCCATGCACGATCCGTCCCAGGACGATGCGCGCGAAGCCCGTGCGGCCGAGTGGGATCTGAACTACGTGGCACTGGATGGAAACATCGGTTGCATGGTCAACGGCGCAGGCCTGGCCATGGGTACCATGGACATCGTCAAGCTGCACGGCGGCCAGCCGGCCAACTTCCTTGACGTTGGCGGCGGTGCCACCAAGGAACGTGTGACCGAAGCCTTCAAGATCATCCTGTCCGACGACAATGTTAAAGCGGTCTTCGTTAACATCTTCGGCGGTATCGTACGTTGCGACCTGATTGCCGACGGTATCATCGGTGCGGTTAAGGAAGTGGGCGTAAGCGTGCCCGTAGTTGTGCGCCTTGAAGGCAACAACGCGGAACTCGGTGCACAGCGTCTGGCTGAATCCGGACTGGATATCATTGCAGCAACCAGCCTGACCGACGGTGCTCAGCAGGCGGTTAAAGCAGCGGAGGGTAAATAATGTCGATTTTGATCAACAAGGACACCAAGGTCATCTGCCAGGGTTTCACCGGTGGCCAGGGTACCTTCCACTCCGAACAGGCGATTGCCTACGGCACCAAGATGGTCGGTGGTGTTACACCGGGCAAGGGCGGTACCGAGCACCTGGGTCTGCCGGTGTTCAACACCGTTCAGGAAGCCGTTGACGCCACTGGCGCCGACGCCTCCGTAATCTACGTTCCGGCTGCCTTCTGCAAGGACTCCATCCTGGAAGCCGCCAATGCCGGTATCAAGCTGATCGTCTGCATCACCGAGCACATCCCGGTCATGGACATGCTGCAGTGCAAGGTCAAGTGTGACGAGCTGGGCGTGCGTCTGGTCGGCCCGAACTGCCCGGGTGTTATCACTCCCGGCGAGTGCAAGATCGGCATCATGCCCGGTCACATTCACCTGCCAGGCAAGGTCGGTATCGTATCCCGTTCCGGCACCCTGACTTACGAAGCGGTCAAGCAGACTACAGATGCAGGCTTCGGCCAGTCTACCTGTGTCGGCATCGGTGGTGACCCGATTCCGGGCTCCAACTTCATCGACATTCTGGAAATGTTCGAGAAGGATCCGCAGACCGAAGCGATCGTCATGATCGGTGAAATCGGCGGTTCCGCTGAAGAAGAAGCGGCTGCCTACATCAAGGCAAACGTGACCAAGCCGGTCGTGTCCTACATCGCGGGTGTTACGGCTCCGGCCGGCAAGCGCATGGGTCATGCGGGCGCGATCATCTCCGGTGGCAAGGGCACTGCGGACGAAAAATTCGCCGCCCTGGAAGACGCTGGTGTCAAGACCGTGCGTTCCCTGGCAGACATCGGCAAGGCACTGTCCGAGCTGACTGGCTGGGAAAGCAAGTAATGACCGTCTGAGTTTCAGGCGTTTCAAAAAGGCAGCTTCGGCTGCCTTTTTTGCGTCTGTAGCAGGGCGTTTTCTGCCAAGCCGCAGCCGGACTGTCGCCGCTGCATGCGTTGCGCTAAGGTTGAACAGCAAAGGTGCCAAGGGGCGCCTGGGCATGTCTGGCTGCTGAGGTGTCTGGAGAATCAATGGAATTACTGCCGCTGTTTCCGCTGCCGGTGGTGCTGTTTCCGGGCAGCCACCTGCCGCTACAGATCTTTGAGCCGCGTTATCTCACGATGGTGTCGGAGTCCTTTCGGCATCAGCGGGGCTTTGTCATTGTCCAGACCCGCCCCGGTGAGGCGTCTGTGGACGGTCAGCCCCCCTTCTTCGATCTGGGGGTGTATGGCGAAATTGTCGACTGGGACCAGCTAGAAAATGAGCGTCTTGGTATTCTGGTGAAGGGGCTGCGGCGGGTACGTATCGGGCCGGTGCGGGCACAGCCCGACAACCTGCTGCTGGGTGAGTGTGACGTCCTGGCGCCTGAACCTGTCGAGCCGGTGTTGCCGGAGTATGCCGGCCTGCAGCGGCTGTTGTGCCAGATGCTCAAGCACCCGACCTTTGCCGCCCAGGCGGCGGGCACTGATACCGAGGATGCGGTGACGCTGGGCTACCGTCTGGCCGACTGGCTACCGTTCTCGGCGCAAGACAAGCAGGAGCTGCTGGCCTGCGACGGTCCTGCGGCGCGGCTGAAGCTGATTCATGAGGCCATCGACTGGGATCGCTGACAGGGTGCACGGGAACCCTGTGCGCCCCAGACACTGCCTCGGGGCCTGTACAGCACACTTAACTGAACAGGGCTTCGTAGCCAAATAGCACCAGGCAATCCAGACCGTAAAGTCCCAGCGCAAAACGCCAGTTCCAGCCAAAAAAGCGCAGGCAGTTAATGCCAAAGCGTCCCTGCATCGCCAGGTGAGTGCCGGAGCAGGGCGACACAATCACCCCCAGCGACCAGCTCATCAGGATGGCAAGGCCCAGCAGGTTGGGGTCGGTAACGACGGGCATCAGCATGCCCGCCAGGCTGCTGACGCTAATCACCGGATGTATGCCGACTATGGCAAGCAGTGCGCTAAACCCTACCAGGCCCGCGGCCTCAGTCGCGCCAAAGTGCTGCAGTGACAGCCTGATGCCACTGAAGTGTACCAGTGCCGAAATACCGGCCATCAACACGCCCGCAGCCAGGAATAGCAGCAGCTCGCCATGCATGCCGGGCAGAGCCTGCTCAATATGCTGGCGATAGCGCCGGACACCGTCGCCGTGACTCCGGTGAAGCAACAGCAGCAGCGGCAGGGTCAGGCTGCAGATCGTAATCAGGCTTAAAATCCCCAGCCAGGGCAGTAGCTGGTGCCCGGCAATGACCAGCAGTACCAGTGACAGGGGTATGCGCAATGCGTCGAGCTGCACGGGATAGCCGGCAAAGTCCGCGCTGTCGCGGCGACTTGTCAGGCCGTATCCAGCCAGTAACAGGGCCGGTACTGCCACGGCGAGGCCCGAGAGACTCAGCGGCAGCAGACCGGCTCCCGGCGCCAGGGTGAGCGCCACACCCATGGCGACAAAAAACGGCGACCAGAGTGCCGCAAGGCCAAAACCGCGGGACAGAACCAGCGCTTGCAGCGGCGTCAGCGGGCGCTCGCTGTGCAGGCGGTCACCAATAATGGTGAGTGCTGAAAAGTTGATCGCCGCACCGAACAGGTGGGTTCCCAGCAGTGTCTTGCACAGTGACGCGCGACCTCGGGGCAGGCTGTGGTTGCCCGCCGTGGCGGGAAGGGCAACCAGGCGCAAGAATCCAACGCCGACCAGCATGGCGATCAGTACCTGGCTGTTGGCCAGTGCCTGTGCGCCATATGTGGTCAGTTCGCCCTGGTACGCTGCCAGCAGCAAGCCGCTGCCGCCAAGGCCCAGCATCAGCATGACCTGAATACGCTGTATCCCGCCCAGGCGGGAAAACAGCAGCAGGCCGGCACTCCAGGCCAGGGCACCCGGAATCTGCGGCGCGACAGGTCCGCCCAGAGCGCCCGCAATCGAGCTGAGTGCCGCCGCGAACAGCAGCCAGCCGGCCAGTTGCGGGGCTGTTGCGCCACTGCGACGACAGGGTGCCTGCTGCGAGAGCAGGGGCTCAGTCACGGGTGCGGCAGCGTTCGGCCGGTACGCTCAGGGCGCGCAGCAGATAGCGCTTGAAGTCATCGGCCCAGGGTTGCTGCTCCAGCGCCTTTTCCATGCACAGGAGCCAGGCATCGCGCCCCAGGCTACCGATGCGCAGCTGGGCGTGGGCGGCGGGAATGCTGATGGGGCCGTATTTCTCGCGGTACAGTTTGGGGCCGCCGAGCCAGCCACTGAGAAAACAGCTCAGCTTGTCGCGTGATTCGGCCAGATCCTGCCGGTGCATGGCGCGGATATCCGCCGCCTGCGGCAGGGTTTCCATCTGGTCGTAAAAGGCATCCACCAGGCGGCGAATGCCATCAATGCCGCCGGCGGCCTGGTAGGAAGTGTCGCCGTCACCGTATTGCGGCCGGCCGGGTTCGGAAATCTGCATGCGGTGGATTACCCGTCTGACTGGGATAGGGGAAGCGTGCGCGAGGTGCAAAATGCGCCTGCCGGACGCCGTATTGTACGGTGCCAGGCCAGGCCGAATCAAAACCGGTGGGCGTCCAGTTCGATGGACAGAACCTGCTGGCCCAGAGTTACCACGCGGCCGCGGTAGCGGTTTTCTCCGGTTGCGGTAAATTCAAACTGGTAGCTGCGCCAGAATCGCAGGCTGCCGCGCGGGTCGCGCTTGAGCCAAATGGCTCGCAGCCCCACGCTGTCATCGAGCAGCTGTACATCCAGTTCTTCACAGCGTTTGCGCGTGGCCCGCAGGGCGCTTTCTCGAACTTTCTGTCCTTGCCACCAGTGAAGGCAGACGAAGCTGACCAGGCTGAGCCAGAACAGGTCCTGCAGCTCGATATTCATACAAGGGTATCCATAGGCTGGTTTTGCGCGGGCATGCGGAATCCGGGTGCTGATAATAGTTGATGGAAATGCTAGGGTATAGGGGTTGCTGCGGCGCAGCAGCCCAGCTGCGTCGGCAGTCCGGCGTCTGCCAAGTTGGCCCCCACCCTGAACGTTGTAATGAGACCCACCATGAGCGTGCTGCGATCCCTGGAAAACCTCAACTTCGACAACAGCTTTGCACGATTGCCGGAGCGATTCTACCAGATCACCGAACCGCAGCCGCTCAAGGGCGCCCACCTGATCAGTTTCAATACCGAAGTGGCGGCCCTGCTGGATCTTGATCCCTGCCAGGTGACGCCCGAGGCACTGGCGACTTACTTCGGTGGGCACGAGCCATTGCCGGGTTCGGAATCACTGGCCATGAAATACACCGGCCACCAGTTTGGCGTCTATAACCCGGACCTGGGTGATGGCCGCGGTCTGTTGCTGGGTGAAGTGCTCAACCAGGCGGGTGAGCGCTGGGACCTGCACCTCAAGGGTGCCGGCAAAACGGCCTTTTCCCGCTTTGGGGATGGCCGTGCGGTACTGCGCTCCAGCGTGCGTGAATATCTGGCGGGCGAGGCCATGCAGGGACTCGGTATCCCGACGACGCGGGCGCTGTGCCTGATTGGCAGCGATGACTACACGAGACGCGAGGGCATGGAGCCCTGCGCCATGCTGCTGCGTGTCAGCCGTTGTCACATCCGCTTTGGCCACTTCGAATACTTCTACTACCACCGTTTGCACGACGAGCTGAAACAGCTCGCCGATTACTGCATTGAGCGTTACTTCCCACACCTGGCGGCAGACGAAAATCCCTATCGATCGATGTTCGCCGAGGTGCTTGAAAGTACCGCGCAGCTGGTGGCACGCTGGCAGGCCTTTGGTTTTGTGCATGGTGTCCTGAATACCGACAACATGTCGCTGCTGAGCGAAACCTTCGATTACGGCCCCTACAGTTTTCTGGATGCCTACCAGCCCGACTATGTCAGCAACCAGAATGACCATCAGAAGCGCTATGCCTTCAAGGCGCAGCCGGGGGTTGTACTGTGGAACCTGGCCTGTCTTGGACAGGCGCTGTTGCCGCTGGTGGAGCGGGCGGACCTGGAGGCGCAGCTCGAGCGCTTTGGCGGCCTCTACGAGGCGGCGGAGCTGGCCCGTTACCGCGAACGCCTGGGGCTTTCATCGGTACAGGACGGGGATGCCGAGCTGGTGTCATCTCTCAAGACCCTGATGGCTGAGCAGCGCGTCGACATGACCCGTTTTTTCCGTGCCCTGAGCTGTCTGGACGGCTCTGACGGGGCGCTGGAAGCGGTGCTTGGGCTGTGGCCGCAACCTTCCAGGGTCACGGACTGGCTGTTGCAGTACCAGGCGCGGCTGGATGGTGACGGTGGCGATGGTGCACAGCGTCGCGGCCGCATGCTGGCAGTGAACCCTAAATACGTGCTGCGCAATTACATGAACGAAGAAGCCATTCGTGCGGCCCATCAGGGGGATTTTCAGCCGGTCAATGACCTCATGACCCTGCTGCGCAACCCCTATGCCGAACAGCCCGAGTTCGAGCGTTTTGCCGGTGAACCGCCGGACTGGGCGGGTGCCATCTGCCTCACCTGTTCATCCTGATGCGCCAGTTATAACGCTCACTTTGCTGATCGGCTCCGGTAGAGGCGCATCTAGGCTTGATTTACAATGGCGTGCTTACTGAGACCGGGTGGATATCGATGACAACGGATGTGGCGGGGTTTCTAGGGGAACACTGGATCAACCTGCTGGCACTGGGCTGGTTCCTGCTGTGCTTTCGCGGTTACATGACCTATGCGCAGGCCAAGGCAAAGACCACACCCTGCCTGGCGAGCGTGATGCATCTGTACCGGCTGGAGTGGATGCGGCACATGCTGATGCGTGAAAACAGGGTGCCCGACACCACGTCGATCGCCAACCTGGAGCGTACGGTGGCGTTCTTTGCCTCGACCACCATCCTGATACTGGCCGGTCTCATGACGCTGCTGAATGTGTCCGATGAGGCCATGAACATTGTGCGGGACATTCCGTATGCCTATCCCCTCACGGCCGGCGAGTGGGAGCTCAAGTTGCTGCTGCTGATCCTGCTGTTTGTCTATTCGTTCTTCAAGTTTACCTGGAGCCTGCGCCAATACGGCTTTTCCTCGGTGATGATCGGCGGTGCCCCCTTGCCGAGCGAGTCGCTCTCTGAGCAGCGTCTGCATGCCCACGCGGACCGTATCGCTGACATGACCTCGCTGGCGGCCAACAATTTCAATACCGGTCTGCGTACCTACTATTTTTCCATCGCGGTGCTGGGCTGGTTCATCAATCCCTGGCTGTTCATGCTGATGTCCGGTGTCGTTGTTATCGTCCTTTATCGACGAGAGTTCGTGTCCAAGGCGCTCCAGACCATGATGATGAGCATCGAAGTCGAGCGCTGAAACAGTGCTGTGTGAAGGTGCTGTTAAAATCCGCTTTGCATTCAGGGCTTGAAATCGATTCTGCCGGCCCCATCTCTGGAACACAGGCGAGTTACCTGAAATTGTTGCAGAACCAAGGGCCTATATATTCATGAGCACTGAAACCCAGAAAGAAACTCTCGGATTCCAGACGGAAGTGAAGCAGCTGCTTCATCTGATGATTCACTCCCTGTATTCGAACAAGGAAATCTTCCTGCGGGAACTGATTTCCAACGCATCGGATGCGGCCGAAAAGCTGCGCTTTGAGGCGCTGTCCAACGCCGATCTGTACGAAAATGACGGCGATCTGCGCATTCGCGTCAGCTTCGATGAAGCCGCCAAGACCATCACCATCGACGACAACGGCATCGGCATGAGCCGCCAGGATGTTATCGATCACCTGGGCACCATCGCCAAGTCCGGCACCTCCGGTTTCCTGTCCCAGCTGACCGGCGACCAGAAAAAGGACAGCCAGCTGATTGGCCAGTTCGGTGTGGGCTTCTACTCGGCCTTTATCGTTGCCGACAAGGTGGATGTCTTTACCCGTCGTGCAGGCCTTTCGAGCGCCGAAGGCGTGCACTGGTCGTCCAGGGGCGAGGGCGAATTCAGCATCGCCACGCTGGAAAAAGAAGCGCGTGGTACCACCATCGTGCTGCACCTGAAGGAAGAGGAAAGCGAGTTTGCCAACAGCTGGCGCCTGCGCGAACTGGTCCGCAAGTATTCCGATCACATCGCACTGCCGGTACTGATGCAAAAGGATGCGGTTGAGCCCGAGGAGCCGGAAGAGGGCCAGGAACCTGCACAGGTGGAGGCGCCGCAGGACGAGACGGTCAACAGCGCCACGGCCCTCTGGACCCGCAGCAAGAGCGAACTGACGGACGAGGAGTATTCCGAGTTCTACAAGCATGTATCCCATGATTTCAATGATCCGCTGACCTGGTCCCACAGCAAGGTTGAAGGCAACCTGGAATACAGCTCGCTGCTGTACGTACCGGAAAAAGCCCCCTACGACCTGTGGAATCGCGAAGCGCCGCGCGGCCTGAAGCTTTACATCCAGCGTGTGTTCATCATGGACCAGGCAGACCAGTTCCTGCCGCTGTACCTGCGCTTTATCAAGGGCGTGGTGGACTCCAGCAACCTGTCGCTGAACATTTCCCGCGAGATCCTGCAAAAGGACCCGCATGTCGATAAGCTGCGTGCGGCCCTGAGCAAGCGTGCGCTGGACATGCTGGGCAAGCTGGCCAAGAACGACGCCGACAAGTACCAGGCGTTCTGGAAGGAGTTCGGCCAGGTCCTCAAGGAAGGCCCGGCGGAAGATCAGCCCAACCGCGAAAAGGTACTCAAGCTGCTGCGCTTCGCCTCCACCCATTCCGGTACCAGCGAGCAGAACGTCGGTCTGGAAGACTATGTGGCCCGCATGCAGGAAGGCCAGAGCAAGATCTACTACGTGGTGGCCGATTCCTTCAATGCCGCCAAGAGCAGCCCGCACCTGGAAATCTTCCGCAAGAAGGGCATCGAAGTGCTGCTGCTGACCGATCGCATTGACGAGTGGATGATGAGCCATCTGTTCGACTTTGACGGCAAGTCTTTCCAGGACGTCAGCAAGGGCGAGCTGGATCTGGGCGAGGTTGAAAACGAGGAAGAGAAGGCCGCCCAGGAAGAAACCGCCAAGGAGCTGTCTGGCCTGGTTGAGCGCCTCAAGACCCAGCTGGGTGATCGCGTATCCGATGTGCGCATCACGCACCGCCTGACCGACTCCCCGGCCTGCGTGGTGCTGGGCAGCTACGACATGGGCGCGCAGATGCGTCGCATCATGGAAGCCGCCGGCCAGCCGGTGCCCGAAGTGAAGCCGGTGTTCGAACTCAACCCTGCGCATCCGCTGATTCAAAAGCTGGACCAGGAAGTGGACGAGGACCGCTTTGGCGAGCTGTCCCTGGTGATCTTTGATCAGGCCGGCCTTGCCGCTGGTGGTCAGCTGGATGATCCGGCCGCCTACGTGACACGCCTGAACAAGCTGCTGCTTGAACTGAGCCAGTAAGCTTTAAACGGGACTAGAAAGCGGCCTTCCCGGGCCGCTTTTTTTTTGGGTTTTCTGCAGGGCTCAGGGCACCTGATCAGCCTTTTATCGGGCCCGGTATCGGTAGCGGAGCGCTTGTGTCCCCAGCCCTTTCAGGATGCTGGCAATTTGCCGTCAAATCGGTGACACTCGGCTTTAGTGACTTATTTGGCAAGCAGCTCAGGTTAACCATGTCTGTTATTCGACAATCCATGATTCCCCGCGGTATCCGGCCCTGCCCAGGCAAGGCCCGTACTGTCCTGATGCCTGTGCGGTGTCGGGAGGCGGGTGCCATCCCGGAGCTGACGCCCCTGCGGTCAGACCCCTGAGCCACTGCTGGATTATCCAGGCGGGCCTTCGGGTCCGCCTTTTTTTTACCCGTGAAAACACCCTGAGATTCCCCCTCTGCCGGGGGCCTTTTTAAACCGATGATTTGAGAGAGCCGCTCCATGGAACAGACCGTACAGGACGAGCAGATGCAGCTGATTGTTCAGCGCCTGCACAAACTGCAGCATGACCTGAGTGAAGAGATCGATGGCCTGCGCGAGATGCTGGCCCAGGTCGGTGGTGATCGTGAGCAGTTCGATACGAGCGAGCGCAGCGACGCCCTGCAGCAGCGCAATATGGCCAAGGCTAACGTCACGCTGAGCGAGCGGCGACTGCGCCTGGTGGAGGCGGCACTGAGGCGCATTGCCGAAGGGGACGAGGACTTTGGCTACTGTCGCAGTTGTGACGCCGAGATTCCCTTCGCCCGCCTGAGTGTAAGGCCCGAGTCGCCCCTGTGCCTGAATTGTCAGCAGCAGCAAGAAGTGCGTTAAGCGCCGTTCGTGGTTGTCGTGGCTGGCAGGTATAATGCGGGGAAAACAAGATCCGCCCCCGGCGATGGAACCTGATCATGAGCCATGAACTCTCCAATCTGCGCAAATTCGTTGCCCCCGAAATTCTCTTTGGCGCCGGCGCCCGCAAGGCGGTGGCCAACTACGCCAGAACCTTCGGGGCGCGCAAGGTGCTGCTGGTATCCGATCCCGGCGTGCAGCAGGCGGGCTGGGTGGCGGATGTCGAGCAGACGCTGCGTGAGGCCCTGATCGAATGCGTCCTCTACACCGAGGTATCGCCCAATCCGCGCTCCGAGGAGGTCATGCGCGGTGCCGCACTGTACGACAGCGAGGGCTGCAACCTGATCGTTGCGGTGGGTGGCGGCAGCCCGATGGACTGTGCCAAGGGTATCGGTATTGTCAGCAGTCATGGCCGGCACATTCTGGAGTTCGAGGGCGTGGATACCCTCAGTGTGCCGATTCCGCCGCTGATCCTGATTCCCACCACCTCCGGGACTTCGGCGGATGTGTCCCAGTTCGCCATCATCAATGACGAATACGAGCGCGTGAAAATCTCCATTGTCAGCAAGTCGGTGGTGCCGGATGTGTCGCTTATCGACCCCGAAACCACCATGACGATGGACCCCTTCCTGACCGCCTGTACCGGTGTCGATGCGCTGGTACACGCCATCGAGGCGTTCGTCTCAACCGGCTCCGGTCCCATGACCGACATGCATGCGCTGGATGCAATCCGCCTGATCAATGGCAACCTGGCCGATTTGATTCGTCATCCCGACGACCTGCACCTGCGCGAGCAGGTCATGCTTGGCAGCATGAAGGCGGGGCTGGCGTTCTCCAATGCGATCCTGGGGGCCGTGCATGCCATGTCCCACAGTCTGGGAGGCTACCTCGACCTGCCCCACGGGCTCTGCAATGCCATGCTGCTGGAGCACGTGATCGACTTCAACTATCGGGAAACGCCGGACAAGTTCAAGGTTATCGCCGATACCCTGGGCGTGGATGTGCGCGGCATGAACAGCAGCGAGATCCGCAAGCGGCTGATGCAGCGCATTATCGGGCTCAAGCAGGAAGTCGGGCTTGGCGAGTCGCTCGGTGTCTTCGGGGTTAATGTCAGTGACATACCCTCGCTGTCAAAAAATGCCATCAAGGATCCCTGCATACTGACCAATCCGCGCAAGTCATCCCGGCGCGATGTCGAGGTTCTGTATGAAGAAGCGCTCTGACCTGGCAGCCAGCGGGGAGCAGAATGCGGCGACTTTCGAGGACCTGATTGGCCTTGGCAGTCAGTCGGCCCGAAAAAGCTATTACCCGGAACTCGAACGCAAGGTCCACGAGCTCGAGCAGGAGCGCAATCGCTACAAGTGGCTGTTTGAAAATGCCTTGCACGGTATTTTCCGCGCCGATATGGCGGGCGGTATCCAGGTGGCCAACCCCGCCATCGCCCGGCTGTGCGGCTATGCCTCACCGGCCGAGGTGATCGCCCGGGTGCGGGACCTGCCCACCCAGCTGTTTGTCGATCCGGGCGAATTCGCCGCCATCCGCCAGATGCTGCTGGCGAGCCAGCGGCTGATTGGTTACGAAACCCGTCTGCGCTGCCGTGACGGTGGCACCGTGGATGTGGCCATGAATATTCTGCTCAAGCAGGGTGAGGGCGGCGAGATTATCGAAGCCTTTGTGGCGGACTACACCGAGCGCAAGCGTGCCCGCGAGCGCCTGCAGCAGCTCAATGCCGAACTGGAGCAACGCGTCGCCGAACGCACCGAGGAGCTGCTTGAGCTGAATGAACAGCTGCGCCTGGCGCGGGATGCGGCCCAGGCGGCCAACCAGAGCAAGGACAAATATCTGGCGGCGGCCAGTCATGATCTGCTGCAGCCGATGAACGCCGCGCGGCTGCTGGTGTCCACCCTGCGCGAGCGCGAACTGGCCGGGCAGGACGGTTACCTGATCGAACGGATACACCTGGCGCTGGAGGGGGCCGAGGATCTGCTGACCGACCTGCTGGATATCTCGAGGCTGGATCAGAACGCGGTGCGCCCCGACCTGGCCGAGTTTTCCCTGCAATCCATTCTTGAGCCGCTGGCCGCCGAGCTGCAGCCGGTGGCGGCAAGTGAAGGGCTGCAGCTGCGGTTGCAGTCCAGCAGTTTGACCATACGCAGCGACAGTCGCCTATTGACGCGCATTCTGCGCAACTTTCTCAGCAATGCGCTGCGTTATACCCCCCGCGGCAAGGTGGTGCTGGGGGTGCGCAATCGAGGCGACCGGGTCAGTATCCAGGTGTGGGATAGCGGGGACGGCATCGCCGACTCCAAACTGGAGGATATCTTCTGCGAATTTCACCAGCTGCCGGACCACCATGCCGGTGATAGACGCGGTGTGGGGCTGGGGCTGGCGATCGTGGATCGTATCGCCCGGGTGCTGGAGCATCCTATCGAGGTCCGTTCAACCCAGGGCAGGGGATCGATGTTCGCCGTGGAGGTGCCGCGGGTGGCGGGGTCTGTGCCGGTTGCGGTACCGGTACAGCCTGGTGTGCCCGCGGATACGCTGGCGGGCACCCGGGTGCTGGTGGTCGACAATGACGAGAGCGTGCTGCTGAGCATGTGTGCGCTGCTGGAGCAGTGGGGTTGCGAGCTCAGTGTGGCGCGTGACGTCGATGCCGCCCTGGCGCTCTGCCGGGATTGCGCAGGGGAAGGTCACGAGGCGAGGCCGCAACTGTTGCTGGCCGACTACCACCTGGACTGGGGCCGCACCGGGCTGGAGGTCGTACAGGCGTTGCGCCAGCTCTATGGATCGGAGTTTCCGGCCGCCATGATCACGGCGGATCGTTCTGCCGATACCCTCAGGTTGTTCCGTGAGCAGGACTTGCCGGTACTGCCAAAGCCCGTACGCCCGGGTAAGTTGCGGGCGCTGCTGACGCATCTGCTGCAGGCGCCGGCGCCGACACAGCGGGGAGCCTGATGCGCAATGCATCAGGCGACGCGTTCGATTTCCGCTAGCATGCGCGTGATTTCCAGCCCGACCTGCTGCAGGGCGTGATCCTGGGTCGCGGAGGGTTTGTCCGAGTAATTCAGCCGCAGGCAATTGCGGTACTTCCCCGACGCAGAAAACAGTACGCCCGGCCCGATACGGATGCCGCTTGCGTCCAGTCGCTCGTTCAGTATCAGGGTATCGATGTCCCCCGGTAGCTCAACCCAGAGCAGAAAGCCGCCCTGGGGATAACTGATGCGCGTGTTGGCAGGGAAGTAGCGTTCCACCGCGGCGATCATCTGGTCCCGCCCGTCGAGGTACTGTGCCCGCATGCGCCGCAGGTGCCGTTCATAGCCGCCCTGCCTGATGAATTCGGCCACGGCCAGCTGGGGCAGGGTGGCGCAGGCGGCGGTGCCGACATATTTCATGTGCAGCACCTGATCCCGGTAACGCCCCGGCGCCACCCACCCTACGCGCAGTCCGGGGGCCAAGGCCTTGGAGAAGGAGCTGCACAGCAGTACCCGGCCATCGGTGTCGAACGACTTGATGGCGCGCGGGCGGGGAAACTGGAAGCTCAGGTCGCCGTATATATCATCCTCGATGATGGCCACATCAAAGCGCTGGGCCAGGGTAACCAGCTGGCGCTTGCGGGCTTCGGGCATGGTGTAGCCCAGCGGGTTGTTACAGGTCGGGGTTACCTGAATGGCCCGAATCGGCCACTGTTCCAAAGCCAGTTCCAGTGCTTCGAGGCTGATGCCATTCACCGCGTCCGTGGGAATCTCCATGGCCTTGAGGCCAAAGGCCTTGAGCGCCTGCATGGAGCCGAAAAAGCTCGGCGAGTCCACCGCCACCACATCGCCGGGCTGAGTGACCGCGCGGAGGCTGGCGGACAGCGCTTCCTGGCAGCCGGTGGTGATGACGATGTCGTCGGGGTGCAGGGTGCAGCCGGCGTCTATCGTCAGGCGCGCAACCTGCTGACGCAGTTCCGGCGAGCCCTGCAGGCTGTCGTAGGCGAAGCCGCGCAGGCCGTCGCCGCGCCTGCCCTCTGACAGTGCGCGCTGCAACGGCTTGAGCGTCGTGGCGGTGATATCCGGCATGCCGCGCCCCAGTGCCATTATGCCCGGTGTTTCGCCGGAGCAGAGCAGGCTCAGGACCTGGTCCCAGTGGGACACTTCCAGCGGCCGCTGTGCCGGTCGGCTGATATCGGGCAGTTGCGGCGTTGCCGGTCGCAGGCGCACATAGTAGCCGGACTTGGGTTTTGGCTGGGCCAGCCCCTGGTCCTCCAGCAGCCGGTAGGCTTCCTGCACGGTGGCAATGCTGACGCCATGCTCACGGCTCAGGGCGCGAATGGAGGGCAGCCGGTCGCCACAGCGGTAAAAGCCCTGTTCGATGCGTGAACTCAGCTCGGCCGCGACCTGCTCGTAGAGTTTCATTACAGATACTCCTACTCCGGTAAATATCAGTACAGATTGATTTTAAATTAGCAGTACAGTGCAGAATTCACAATAACTGTACTGGGTAATTGATTTTATTTTGGATCTGTAATGGTTTTTCCCCGTTCGATACGCTGTACAACATCAACGACAGGAGGGTGAAACCATGTTGAGTATTGAGCTGTTCCATCGCTTGTGGGAAAGCCTGCGCCGTGCACGCCAGCGCTATTATCAGCGCCGTCAGCTGCTGGGTCTCGATGACTCTGTTCTCAAGGATATCGGGATCAGCCGTGCAGATGCGTTCCTTGAAGGCAGCAAGCACTTTTGGCAGAAGTGACAGCGGATCAGTGGGCGGCGTCCGTGCCTCTTGTTCCAGGAGGCGGGATCTGTGCCGCCCATATCGAGATTAGCCGGGAGTCCATAAAGCATGCAAAAACTCCGTTTTCATACCCTGGATGTCTTTACCGACAGCCCCTTCAGCGGTAACCCGCTGGCCGTCTTTACCGATGCAGACGCACTGCCGACAACCCTGATGCAGCAAATTGCCCGTGAACTCAACCTGTCCGAAACCGTGTTTGTCGGTGCAGGCCAGCCGGGTAACCATTTCCCCATGCGCATCTTTACGCCAGGGGGCGAGATTCCCTTTGCGGGTCACCCCACGATTGGCACGGCCCTGCTGCTGTCCGAGCTTGAACTGCTTGACCCGCAGCAGCGCGGAGCCCTGGTGCTGGAGCAGCGCGTGGGCCCTGTGCCGGTGCAGCTTGAAGGCTTGGGTGCAGGCGCGGTGGCGCGCCTGCGTACCGCCAGGCTGCCGGAGATTTCAAGCAGCACGCTGAAGCGGCATGAGGCGGCAGCGCTGCTGGGTCTGCAGCCCGAACAGCTGGTGGCGGATCCGGTGGTTGCTGGCTGTGGCCTGCCATTTGTGCTGCTGCAGATCAGGGATGTGGCGGCGCTTGGGTCCATTAGCCTGGATCTGTCGCTGTGGCGCCGGTTGCTTGGGGCCCAGCCGGTTTCCAACCTGTACTGTTTTAGCCTGCAAGGTGGCGAGGCGGTACGTGCCCGCATGTTCGATCCGGCCAACAGTATTCCCGAGGACCCGGCGACCGGGTCTGCCGCCGCCGCGCTGGCCGGTTACCTTGCGATACAGGCTGCAGCGCCTGGAAGTTATCGGCTGCGGATTGAGCAGGGTCTTGAAATGGGGCGCGCGAGCCTGATGCTGACCAGGGTCGAGGTGGGGCCTGAAGGCCCTGAGGCCGTGTACGTCGAAGGCCAGGCTCGGCGCATAAGCGAGGGCGCCTTCCTGCTGGGTTGAGTCTCGATGGTGGCTGCCCGGCGGCCAGCGGTCGCCCTGGGCGGTGAAATACGCTCTGAAACTCGCTATGCTTTGTTCTAACCCATGCGCCAATTAGAACAATTGCAGTAGGAGCGCTTATGTTTCAGGAATTTCGCCATTTGCGGGTGCAGGACACGTCGGACGTCGATCACCTGCTGTCGCCCACCCAGGTTCACCAGCCATCCACCCTGCGCAGCCCGGCGCTGGAAGTCATGACCGATTTTATCGAAACTGCTCCGGTGACCGTCTCGGGCCAGCTGGGCGTCGATGAAGCGCTGGAGTGGATGAAAAGTCAGCATGTTCGCATGCTGTTTGTCGTTGATGACAGGGATCGGTTTGTCGGTGTCATTACCGCACGGGATATTGCCGGTACCCGGGTTATGGCCTACGCGCAGCAAAACGGCATTGCCCGCGCCGAGGTGCAGGTGCGCCATGTCATGCACGGCAAGGAACAGATCCGGGGCCTGACGTTCGAGCAGGTATCCGATGCCACCATCGGTGACCTGATGCTCACCATGCAGGGCTCCGGCGATCAGCACGTGGTGGTGATCGATGAGGGTTACGCCGGGGTGAAACGGGTGCGCGGTGTTATTTCGGCCAGCGATATTTCACGCCTGCTCAAGGTCAGCTTTGAAATCATGTACGAGGCCAAGACCTTCGCCGAGATTGAAAAGATCGTGGCCCACGGCGGGGAGCTCTGAGCCCCGACAGCTCAGTGCTCGCGACCGGGCCGCAAGGCGGTTTTTCAATTCAGCAAGCAAAAGGTTTGCGCCCCGAATGCATTGCTCTATACTCCGCGAAAATTCAGAAAAGAACCCGCGCTGATGCCATCACTGCGGGTTCTTTTTTATGGGGCCCAGACGACGCCGTCCATCCGATCTGTTCGGCTGTTGTGTGACTGGGGTTCCAACCACCGCATATAGAGAGGTGCTGTGCTCAATGAAGCTGCCAGAACATATCAGTCCCGAACAGTGGCAACGTGCCAAGGCGATTGCCGACAGCAGGGAGACCCCCTGTCTGGTGATCGATCTGGACAATATCCGTCAGAAATACATGCAGCTTGAGCAGGGTTTCGATTACGCCCGGGTATTCTATGCGGTGAAGGCAAATCCGGCGGATGAGGTTATTGCATTGCTGGCACAGCTGGGCTCCAATTTCGATATCGCCTCGATCTACGAACTGGACAAGGTCATGAAGCACGGCGTTGATCCCGCGCGCATGAGCTTTGGCAATACCATCAAGAAAGCCCGCGATATCCGTTATTTCTACGACAAGGGCGTACGCCTCTATGCCACGGATTCCGAGGCCGACCTGCGCAATATCGCGGCCCAGGCGCCGGGCGCTCGCGTCTATATCCGGGTGCTGACCGAGGGGTCCGAAGGCGCCGACTGGCCCCTGTCGCGCAAGTTTGGCTGCAACCCGGAAATGGCCGTGGAGCTTGCGGTACTGGCCCGGGATCTTGGGCTGGTGCCCTGGGGCATTTCCTTCCACGTCGGCTCGCAGCAACGGGATATCGACGTCTGGGATGGTGCCATTGCCAAGGTCAAGGTGATTTTCGAGCGCCTACTGAGTGAATACGGTATCGGGCTGAAGATGATCAACATGGGCGGCGGCTTCCCGGCCAACTACCTGCACAAGGCGAACGAGTTTGCCGTCTACGTGCAGGAAATTACCCGCTTTCTGAAAGAGGATTTCGGCGATGACGTGCCCGAGATTATTCTGGAGCCGGGACGTTCCCTGGTCGGGGATGCCGGTATTCTGGTGTGCGAGGTCGTGCTGATTTCACGCAAGTCCTCCACGGCGCTGGAGCGCTGGGTGTTCACCGATGTGGGCAAGTTCAATGGCCTGATCGAAACGCTGGACGAGGCCATCAAGTACCCGCTGGCCAGCGAGCGCGATGATGATCCCGAGGCGGAGTTCGAAGAAGTGATTCTGGCGGGGCCGACCTGCGACAGCGTCGACATCATGTACGAAAGCTATCGCTACCAGTTGCCGCTGTCACTGGAGATGGGGGATCGGCTGTACTGGTTTTCCACCGGCGCCTACACCACCAGTTACAGCTCGGTGGAGTTCAATGGCTTTCCGCCACTGAAGTACTATGTCGTCTAGCAGGAGGCAACGCTGCCGGTTGTGATTCTGCAAACGGGGCGTCCGAATGGGCGCCCTGTTTTGTGTGGGTCAGGCTTCGAGACGGATAATATCCGGGTGCTTTTGCAGGGTGTCAATCAGCTGCTGCATTTCGGCATCGGTGCCAATGCTGATGCGCAGGTGGTTGTCGATCAGCGGGCGGCTGAAATGCCGCACCAGCAGGCCGTTGGCGCGCAGGTAGCCCATCAGTTCCGCCCCTTCCAGATAACGGTGCTGGGCGAAAACGAAGTTGGTGCACGAGGGCAGCACCAGAAAGCCCAGCGCCTGGAGCTCGTTGCAGGTCCATTCCCGCGTCGCAATGATGCGATCGGTGGTGCTGCGAAAGTAGGCTTCGTCCTCGATGGCCGCGACGCCGGCGCTGATGGCAAGCATGTCCAGCGGGTAGGAGTTGAAACTGTTCTTGACCCGCTCCAGCCCGTCGATCAGGTCGGGGTGGCCCATGGCGAAGCCAATGCGCAGTCCCGCCAGGGAGCGTGATTTGGAGAAGGTCTGCACCACCAGCAGGTTGTCGTAGCGCTGCGTCAGGGCAACGGCGCTCTGGGCACCAAAGTCGACGTAGGCTTCGTCCACCACCACCACGGAATCCGTATTGCGCTGCAGGAGGGCTTCGATCTCCTTGAGGTCCAGGGCGCGGCCGGTGGGGGCGTTGGGGTTGGCGAAAATAATGCCGCCGTTGGTCTGACTGTAGTCCTCAAGGCAGATGCTGAAATCGGCCTGCAGCGGGATTTCCTGGTAGCGGATGTCATACAGGTTGCAGTACACATCATAAAAGCTGTAGCTGATATTGGGCATCAGCAGCGGTGCATCCTGGCGGAAAAAAGCCATAAAGGTATGCGCCAGCACTTCGTCGGAACCATTGCCGACAAAGACGTTCTCCCGGGCAATGCCGTGGTAATCCGCCAGTGCCTGCTTGAGCGCCCTTGCATCCGGATCCGGATAGAGCCGAAGGCGGTCAAGGTCGAAGTCCTGCAGTGCCTGCATGACTGCGGGCGAGGGCGGGTAGGGGTTTTCGTTGGTATTCAGTTTCACGATCTGCTGCGCCTTGGGCTGCTCTCCCGGGACATAGGGGACCAGGTGCTTGATCGCGTCACTCCAGAATTTACTCATAGCGGTGCTTTCACAGGGTAGGTTATAAGGGCGCCGTGGCGATACTCGGATTGGCGCCTAGGATAGCAGGTTGGCCGGCAAACGGCCTAGCGGGCAGTTGTAATCGCAGGAGAGGGGTAAAGTCAGCCGGCGTCCCACAGGCACCGGGGGCGCCGGCTGAGCGTTGGGTCAGGCATGCCCTGAATACAGGGCAGGTCTGATCCGTTGCAGTAGAGTCGCAGGCTGGGTAAAAGTTCAGTGTCCCCAGGAGCCGTGAAGGTTTTAATTGCAGTACGGGCCCATGGCAGCAACGGCCAGGGCGGATTCGTGGTTTTGCGCCAGTTTGGTATAATGCCGCGCCTGTTTAACTCTGCTCCGGGATTACGCCCCGGACCGCAAGATGGAATTGACATGACTCAGATAGTTGTTTGTGCGCTGTACAAGTTTGCGACCCTGGAGGACTTCGAGTCCCTGCGCCAGCCCCTGCACGACCTGATGGAGACCCAGGGCGTGCGCGGCACGCTGCTGCTGGCCCGCGAGGGGGTCAATGGAACCGTCGCCGGCTCGCGTGCAGGAATCGATGCCGTGCTGGACTGGCTGCGCAGTGACTCAAGGCTTGCGGATCTCTCTCACAAGGAATCCTTCAGTGACGAGATGCCGTTTTACCGCACCAAGGTGAAACTGAAAAAGGAAATCGTCACCATGGGGGTGGAAGGCATAGACCCGCGCCAGGTGGTTGGCACCTACGTCAAGCCACAGGACTGGAACAGCCTGATTGCCGACCCGGATGTGGTGGTGGTGGATACCCGCAATGACTACGAGGTGCAGATCGGCACCTTTGCCCGTGCGGTGAACCCGCAGACCAAGACATTTCGCGAGTTTCCGGCATTCGTCAAACAGAATCTCGACCCTGCCAGGCACCCCAAGGTGGCCATGTTCTGCACCGGTGGTATCCGCTGCGAAAAATCCACCGCCTATTTGAAAGAGCAGGGATTTGACGAGGTGTATCACCTCGAGGGCGGCATCCTCAAATATCTCGAGGAAGTTCCGCAGGAGGAGTCGCTCTGGCAGGGTGAATGTTTCGTGTTCGATAACCGGGTCACGGTCAATCATGATCTGGAACCGGGCAGCTTCGAGCAATGCCATGCCTGCCGACTGCCGATTACCGAGGCTGATATGGCCAGCGATCAATACGTGGCCGGCGTCAGCTGCCCGCACTGTGCGGATGCCGTGTCTGAAGAGCAGCGTATGCGCTACGCACAGCGGGAGCTTCAGGTAAGGCTCGCCGAGCAGCGCGGGGAAGTGCACCTGGGGGCCGATGCCGCCAAGGCCATTCGCAAGCGCAAGGATGAAAAGAAGGCATTGCGGGCGCTTCAGGCGCAGCAGTCCTCCTGATACCGGCACGGGCAGAGACAGCGAATGGCTGTCTTTGCTGCTGCGTCTGCCGGGTTGTCAGCGCCAGAAATCCGTATCAATTGGGTCGCAGGGAGTGCCGCGGGTCGCTCACTCGATCTGTCTTTAATCGGCGACGTTCGTGTTGTTAAGCATGCCTGCACTCCTTACAATGGATTGCGTCGCGCTGCTCCCACATACGAACTGGACTCTTTTCGGGTGGATAATCATAAATATTTGAACAAGCGTCGCTTGTTGCGTGAGTTTCTGCTCAGTTGCCTGATTCTGCTGATCATTTTTTATATTGTCAGTCGGTTGGACCTGAGTGAGAAACTCTACGCCTTCAGCCGTGCCTATGAAGTTATCGACCTCGACGACATGCTGTTTTCGCTGGGTCTTTTCCTGCCTATTTATATGGCCATTTTTGCTGTGCGCCGCTTTGGTGAGCTGACCATTCTGGTGCGTGAAAGCTCCACCGACAGCCTGACCGGGCTTATTAATCACCGCCGGGTACAGGCATTGCTGGCGCAGGAAGTCAGCCGTGCACAGCGGTTCCGGCGCCCTCTGTCGGTGGTGTTGTTTGATATCGATAACTTCAAGGATGTGAACGACAGTCACGGTCATCCTGTGGGGGATGCGGTACTGCGCCAGGTGGCGTCATTACTGTCGAGTGCTGTGCGGAGTGTGGATTACCTGGCGCGCACCGGCGGAGAAGAATTCATGCTGATCGCGACTGAAACCGAGGGGGCCCTGGCGCAGGAAGTGGCCGAGCGCATGCGGCTGATACTCAGTAATGCCGATTTTGGTATTGGCCGGCCAGTGACTGCCAGTTTTGGCGTTTCGCAGTTGCGCCGCGGTGAAACCGTTGCGGCGTTGCTGCAGCGGGCGGATGAGCGTCTTTACTGGTCAAAGCGAGACGGTCGCAATCGTGTCTGTGGTATCAAGAACGACACCGGCTCCAAGTCGGCCTGACAGCCAGGCCGGACTGTTCGTTCGAGCAGTCCGGCTGTGTTGGGCTATTCCTGCTCCAGCGCCTCGCGGATGGTTTGAATGACTCTTGTCGGCAGTCGACGCAGGGTCAGTGTCTGGCCCTGTTCATCAAACAGAATGTCCCGGTCGGACCCCTGGGAGCCCAGTGAGCGGCGGGCAAAGTCCAGCTGCCAGTTATCGGACTTGGTTTTGACCTTGCTCAGTGCTTTCAGGGTGCCGCGGTGGGGCTGGAACTCCTGGCTGACCTGGTAGGGCTCGGTATTGGCGAATTCTCCGAACGTTGAACCGGGCGCCGGATCCTCACTGGGCGGGATGTAGGCATCGAATAGACGTTCCACTTCGTTCAGGGACGCATGGCGCTGTTCGCCGCGCTGCTGCTCCAGATAGCTGACGACATCTTCCACCACTTCATCCTTGCGCTCATGCAATGCATTCTGGTTGCAGAAATCGCGTGTGGCACGAATCAGCTCGCGGGTACTCTGGCTGGCGGGGATAGCCTGGCTGCAGCCCAGGGCGCCGGGAAAGTCCTGGCCGACGCTGCCGTTGCGCTTGCCTGGCACAAAGCTCAAGTAGCTGTCCTGGCTACGGCCAAGGCGTGTCAGGTTGATACGCAGTGCCTGCACCAGGCGTTCGGCCGCCAGCACCTGGGTCTGGATGGGCTGCAGGTTGGCATCCAGGCTCAGGCGTGTCTCGTGCTCGAGCAGTGCCAGCAGCAGGTAGTGGTAGCGATCGCTTTGGTAGAGCAGGAAAATGACCTGGCTGTCGCAGGTATCGGCCGGCTGATCGGGCGCTGCACTGGCAAGCAGGGCGGCCAGGCTGGCATCGGCCAGGGATTCGAGATCCGCATCGCTTGGATCCTCGCTGGCCAGGGGCAGCAGCGCGGCGGCAAAGGGGTGTTCGTAAAGTGCATCCTCGGAAAAGGCGCCGTGGGTCAGGGCCGAGCGTCGGCCAAAGCTGCCACTGACGGTTTCAAACAGCTGCTGTACCAGAGGGGCTTGTGGGTCGAGTGCGGTCAGCTCGCCTGCGGCGCGGGCCAGTGATCGGATAGCGGCTTTTTGTAATTCCATGGGAGTTCCGGCTGGGGGTTCAGACTGACGGATTTTACGATAAACAGGGTCCCGGGTGCGAGCCGGATCCTGTCGCCTGGCCGGTGACAGGGGGGAAGACCAACTAAGGCTGTGGGAGTGTTGAGCGTAGCGCCAACCCCGCTGAGGGTGCACGGGAACCGATCGCTGAGGGGAAAAACTCGCTGGAGAAAGGCCTCGGCTTGGTAGATCAGACTGCACCCGTGCCCATCAAGCATAGTCGAAACCTGGCCGCTGCGATCAGGATTCGTGGTGCTGCGACGTCACACACAGGAGTGTCGTGGTGGCGCCGGATTGCGGACTCCGCAGGATTCGGCGGCAGGCTCGCCAAGATACCGCTGCCGGGGCAGCGGTGCTGGTTCTATTCGTACAGGTTGTCGTCGTAGCCGCTGCTGATTTGACGCGCAAGCAGGCGTTCTTCCATGCGTTCTTCTATCTGGCGTCGCTTTTTGCTGTTGTAGCTGATTTTTTTGCCACGGGTGCTGGTGTCCCGGTCCTCAAAATCATCGTCCCAGTCTTCGACATCGTCCGCAGGGACTTGATCGACACGAATTTTGGTGCCCATCGGCTCTCATTCTCACATCTTGGGTTGAAATCAAACAGGGGCGCGGCCCTGCCGGTTGAAAGTGACGACGGGCCTTTGATGCCGATGTGTTTGCACCAGGGCTTGCGCCTGCCGGATTGCTGCCATTTTGGGGCTTGACAAGGCGTCATGCAGTCCATTTCGCGAATATATAGCAGCTTTTGGCGCTGGGTAAAGTGAATTTTTCCCCCTGCGTGAAATTTCTTGGCGACACGCCCAGCAGCCGGGCTGGCAGGGGCTGTAGCCGGGTTGAGGTGGCGGGATTCAGGCAGAAACGGTTGGAACCGATTTCAAAACCGGTTCCGGGAACGAGTATCTGTTGATCGGTGCCAGTGAATAGCGGCGAGGCGCCACCGTTCAGTAGTCGTCATCAAACTCGTCTTTGATTTGTTGCTTCAGGGCGCGTTCTTCGAGCAGCTGTTCGATACGGCGCCGCGCAGCGGGATCGATGGTCGTGCGTTTCAGTGGGGCATCTTCCTTGATCTCCGGCTCGGAGTCCCAGTCGACCACATCATCGTCGTCTGTCATGTCGCTGCTGTTGTGTTTCTTGCTCATAACGTTGTTCTCGACATCTGTCCGCGCAATGCCTTGCTGTAAGCCTGGTTATGGCTGCACCTGTCCTTATTTGGGGCAGCGCTGTACCCGCAGAGGCGGCCTTGCGGCGACTCTGGGGTAACTCCCTAACTAGTATGGAACAGATATTAGAGCTTGCCCCACTGGATTTGCAACGGGAAAAGCAGCGGCCCGGTAACGTCCTGTTTCAGGGTGGTTGCAGGCCGCTCAGCGGTCTACTCGCCGGCCGCTGAAGGCGACTTCAGGGTCTTGTTCGGCCAGGCAGCAGTGCGGCTAGCGCGGGCTGAAGGCGAGAAAGGGAAACAGCTGTGCCAGTACGCCGGCGATGGCATCGCGTTGTCCGCGGCTGTCAAACATCAGCACCGCATCGCCTTCGGAGTAATAGGCGCCTAGCAGGGCGGGCAGGCGCGTGCCTGGCTGGAACGCCGAGCTGTTGGTGAGGCCGTTACACTCGAAGGATCCCGGGCGTATCGGGTCATAGGCCCAGCGCCCGGTGCTCCAGCTTGGTGCCTGGGCGGCGTTGATGGCAAAGCACAGGCGTGCCGGGCGCAGAATCAGCGCAAAGCGCTGACCAATTCTGGAGTCGTTTACGCGCAGTGAGGTGGCCGTGGCATTTCGGCTCAGGCTCCAGGCAACAAAACCGGTGTCGCCCCGGTGATTATCAAACACCATCATCAGCCGGTCTTGCTGGGTCGACCAGCGGTTTTCTCGAAAACGGTAATCTCGGGCCAGGGTGGCGGCATGCTGGCCGTTATACAGTGCCTGGTGCCGGTACTCATCGAGAAAGCTGCGGGCAAGCTCGCCGGGGTCGGCTCTGAGCGCATTGATCTGGGGGTGAACCTTGTCGGGAAACAGTTCGGTCAGTCGAGGCACTGGGGTTGGCTGCGGGGTCGGGGTGACAGAGGGCGGTGGCGGGGTACTGCTGCAGCCAACGAGCAGCAGGGCAGGCAGGTACAGGCGAAAATTAGGCAGGCGCATGCGAAATATCTGTCCTTGGGCTGAAGTGATCCTGAAGTGTGTAGTGTAAGCGAGATTCGCACCGCTGGCAGGCACTGAACAGCTTTATCGGCCGATTCGCCGCCCATGAAAAACAGGCCGCCTGGCAATGCCTGGCCCCATAACCGTCTTTGCACGCTAAAATAGTAGCCTGATCCGCAGAGCCCGTTGCAACGGGCTCGTTTTAATAGGAAACGTCGCGTGTCGACAAAATACCTAAAGCGCTTTTTCAAACCCGGCTCCATCGCTATTTTTGGTGCCTCGGACCGGGATGACAGCATGGGCGGCGTGGTGCTGCAGAACCTGCTGGACGGCGGCTATCCAGGTGAGCTGATTGTCGTCAATGCCCAGGGGTATGAGCGGGTGCGGGGCGTGCCCTGTGTCAAGAGCGTTAGCGAGCTGCCGAACATGCCGGACCTGGCGATAATCTGCTCGCCACCTCAAACCGTCGCCGATATCATCCGCAAGCTCGGTGCCCATATGGTGAAGGCGGCGCTGATTCTGACCGGTGGCCTGTCGATTCGGGACAGCAAGACCGAGCGCACGCTGCATCAGGAGGTACTGGCTGCAGCGCACCCTTACGGGATCCGCATTCTCGGGCCTGACTGTATGGGCTTGCTGGTGCCGGGTTCCGGCATGAATGCAAGCTACTCCCATATCAATATCCGCCACGGCAAGGTGGCCTACGTGGGCCAGTCGGGCCTGATGGGTACCGCCATGATTGACTGGGCCAACGGCCAGGAGATCGGTTTCTCCCATTTTCTGACCCTGGGAGAGAGTGTGGACGTGGATATACCGGCGGTGATCGACTATCTCGCCAAGGACCCCCATACACAAGCCATTTTGCTGCAGATGGATCGCATGACCGGGACGGCGCGGGATTTTTTGTCTGCGTTGCGGGCCGCGTCGCGCAACAAGCTGGTGCTGGTGCTGAAGTCCGACGTGGTGCAGGACGCCGAGCACTGTACCCGCCTGGCGCCTGGCGTCAGTGACGAGGATCTGGTGTATGACGCGGCGCTGCGCCGTGCCGGCGTGTTACGGGTCGAGACATCGGATCAGTTGTTCCATGCGCTGGAAACCCTGTCGCGCATGAAAACCATGCGTGGCGAGCGGCTTGCCATCCTGAGCAACGGCATGGGTCCCAATGCGCTGGCAACCGACCGCCTGCTGCGCGGGCACGGCCAGCTTTCGCAACTGTCACAGAGCAGTTGCACGGCACTGGCGGCACTGCTGCCCGACGGCTGGAATCGAGGTAATCCGGTGGACCTGAATGGCGATGCCACGCCGGAACGTTTTGCGCGCGCGCTTGAGATTCTGGTGACCGATCCCGGTGTGGATACGGTACTGGTGATTCATGCGCCGACCCATATGGCGCCAGGCGTTGAAACCGCCAGGGCGGTGATTGCCGTCGCCAGGGTCTCGGCGCGCAATGTACTCAGCTGCTGGATGGGCCGGGCCACGGCCATTGCGGCGCGCAACCATTTCAATACCGCAGGCATTGCCACTTTCATCACGCCGGAGGAGGCGGTCGATGCCTTTTTGCAGATGGTGCGCTACCGGCGCAATCAGGAGGTCATGCGCCAGACCCCGGCGCCGTTTTTGCAGCAGAATACCCAGAATCATATTCAGGCACGTGCACTGGTGACACAGGCGCTGCGCCAGGGACGTGATTATCTGCACCACGCCGAGGCCTGCGAGCTGCTGGAACTGTACGGCGTGCCCGTGGCCCATTCTTATTATGCCGACACGGTGGAGGGCGTCGTCGAGGTGGCCAAGCAGCTTGGCGGATCGGTCGCGGTGCGGGCGCTGCACTGTGAAAATGTCTTGCCGTTCAGCTATGACGACAAGGAGCGCCAGCGCTGGCGTGACCTGGCGCTGGATCTGTACTCCATCACCGAGGTCAGGCACGCCGTGACGCGGCTTGAATACCGGGTGCGCGAGCGCTTTCGTGATGACCAGGTCATGGGGTTCTGCGTGCAGCAGATGAAACGCGGTTTCCAGTCGTTGCAGATCAACGTGGGCATTACCCGGGATCCGGTCTTCGGCCCCCTGTTGCTGTTCGGGGCGGGTGGTTACACGGTGGATGTGCTGTCGGACCGGCAGCTGATGCTGCCACCGCTCAATCAGGCGCTGGCGCGCACACTGGTGCAGCGCTCGCGGGTATACGACATTATCTGCGAAAACAGCTATCAGATTGAGCGTGATGTCGAGCAGTTGTGCGACCTGCTGATCCGGCTGTCGGAAATGGTGGTGGACCTGCCCGAGATCGCGGGCCTGGAAATCAACCCGTTGCTGCTGAACAAGCGCGGTCTGTTGGCGGTGGATGTGACGGTGGCGGTGGCGGAGCCTGTGCGCCTGGCCATTTCGCCTTACCCCGAGCACCTGAGCGAGACGATTCGGTTGCGCCGCTCGGGTCGTGCGGCGGTGGTGCGGGCCATTCGTGGCGAGGACGAACCTGATCACCTGGAGTTTTACAACCACCTCAGTCCCGAGTCGATTCGCATGCGTTATTTCTACAGCCGGGGAGTGCCGACACACCAGGAACTGGCCAACTGGACCCAGATCGATTACGACCGCGAAATGGCGTTTGTCGTTTCGGCGCCGCGGGAAAACGGGGCGGGCAACGAGACGCTGGCGGTGGTGCGGGCGGTGACGGATGCGGATAATGTGCGCAGCGAGTTTTCGATCGTGATTCGGGATGATCTGCAGGGCGAGGGGGTCGGCGCTGTGCTGATGAAAAAACTGATCGACTACTGCCGCGAGCGTGGCACCTTGCAGCTGTACGGTGCGACCCTGCCGGTCAACCGGGGCATGCAGACGCTGGCGCGCAAGCTGGGTTTTAAAACCCGTTTCAATGCCGAAGAAGACGTGGTTGAAATGACCATGATGCTGAACGAGGCAACCGAGGAGTGGCAAATGTACCGGCTGCAGTCATGAGCGGGTCGTCGATAGCGTTACCGGATACGGCGGCACCTGAGCCACTGAGCGATGCCGAGCGGATCTGGCAGGTGGTGGCCCGTATCCCGAGCGGGCGCATATGCAGTTACGGCCAGGTGGCGGACCTGGCGGGCTTGCCGCGCCGGGCGCGCCTGGTGGGGCGCATTCTCAGTCGCCTGCCAAAGGGGAGTCGTTTGCCCTGGCACCGGGTGGTGAATGCCAGGGGCGAGCTGTCGTTGCCGGCGGGCAGCGAGGGTGCGCAGCTGCAGCGTCGCCGGCTTGAGGACGAGGGTGTCTGCTTTTTGCGCGGGCGCATTCCGCTGTCCCGTTTTCGCTGGGACCCCAGTGAATGAAAAGATGCCTGAGATCGGTCCGTTTGGCTTTCGGGTGCGTGCAGCAGGGTTTGCACGGTCGCTGAATCCGCCGTTGTCCCCACTGTGCCGGGGCCCACAAATGATCGGGAGGCGGGTTTACTTTTTGGCGCAGTAGAGTTCGTGCAATGTTTCGATCAGGCGCAGAGCCTGATCGCCGTGCAGGGAATAGTAAATGGTCTGGGATTCGCGCCTTGTCTGCACCAGGCCGTCATTGCGCAGTATGGCCAGATGCTGTGACAACGCGGACTGGCTCAGGTCCAGGCACTGATTGAGTTCGCTGACCGACAGTTCCCGGCTTTGGAGGTAGCACAATATCAGCAGCCTGTGTTCGTTGCTGAGCGCACGCATGAGCCGTGCGGCCTGTGTCGCATTGGCTTTCATGTCCTCAAGGGGTATCTGTGGGGCTTGTGGGGGCAAAAGCGGGGGGACTCCGGCGTCGACGTTGATCACGCGCAATGGCTGAATTTTACGTGCCAGCCCCGTTTAGTACAAATCCGTCCGACTGCTGCCTGTTGCCCTGATAGAGCGGTTGCGTCGACTGCAAGATTCTGCACACCGAGACGCGATCAGCTGGTGGGTTCTGCCGCCGGCTGGCCCCGGAAGGCTTCCAGGCCCTGCATCACCAGGCTGTAGGTCGAGTCTATGGCACCGGCGATGTCCCCCTCCAGTACGCCAAGCCCCTCCAGCAGGCTGCGTGCCTGATCGAACCCCTGGTTGATGCCGCTGCTGATCAGGTCGGCGAAGCCGGCCCGGGCCGCGTCCTCGCTCAGGTCCGGCTGCTGGGCTCTGTAGGCGTCGAAAAAGGCGGTGGCGCGACTCAGAATACGCGTGGCGGTGGCTTCGGGGCTGACATCCAGTTGCTCGGCGTAGGCGCTCTGGATTGCCTTGTCACCGAGGTCCGTGCCCAGAATGTTTTCGAGTTCACCGATAACGCTGCGATAGAGGGCTTCCATGGGCTGGTTGCCCGCGGCGATGCTGACCTTGAGCGAGGCAGAGAGAATTGCCTCGTTGCGGCTTTGGCTTTGCTCGGCCGGCGGGAGCAGTTTGGCGCTGCGGGCAGCCTCGGAGACCGCTGCGCCGAGGCCGCCGGCCGGACGATCTTGCGCCTGCGCACGGGCCGATACCTGTTGTCCGAAATTGTCGGGTTTTATGTCCATGGCGAGTCAGAGTCCTGGCGGGTACTGGTCTTCACTGTAGCGGCGGTGGTCGCCGACTAATGAGTGAAATGCATTCATGCAAAATCGGCCTGGCTGCTGCGTCTCTTTCGCCGCCCCAGCTGAGAGCTGGCCAGGGTACGGTTGCGGCCAGCCGCTTTGGCGGCATAGAGCGCCTTGTCCGCCAGTTGCATGACCTCATCGCTGTGCAGGTGGGTGGGGCCGCGTTCGCACAGGCCAATGCTGATGGTGACACTCAGCGCCTTGCCTGCCCCTGCGCCGCGCTTGCCCGGCTGGCGTTGCTGGCGGCCCGCCTTGGCGTTCTCGGTGCGATCCGGCTGGCGCAGGTGCAGCGGGTAGCGGGCGATGGATTCGCGCAGCTGTTCCAGGTACGGCAGCGCCTGGGCTTCGGTTTTGCCGCGAAACAGTACGGTGAACTCCTCGCCGCCGTAGCGGAAGACTCGCCCGCCACCCCCCACCCGTTTGAGCTGGGATGCCACCATGCGCAGGACCTGGTCGCCGGCGTCGTGGCCATGGTGGTCGTTGAACTGCTTGAAGTGATCAATATCCATCATGGCCAGGGTGTAGCGCTGGCCCGGGCTGCTGAGCTGTTCCTGCAGTGCGCGCCGTGCCGGCAGCCCGGTCAGCTCATCGATAAAGGCCAGTTGATGGGAGTGGGAAACCAGCGCCTGGCACAGCAAGAGCTGGATACAGGTAAACAGCAGCGGCGAAATGTGGTTCAGGTCAAACCAGAAAAACAAGGCCGGCATGGTCAGCAGGGAGACAAAAAGTGCGGCATCGGCGCGGGTACGGCGCAGTGCCAAAACGGCGCCACCAAGAAGGAAGGTGGCACTGAAAAGCCAGGTCGCGCCTTCGCTGAGGTAGTGACCTTCTGCGAGCAGTTCGAGCAGTGGCATGGGCAGGTGGCCGAGCCAGTAGCCGAGCATCTGCTTGTGCCACAGCAGCCAGAGCGTGAGATAGGCCAGCAGCGGCAACAGCAGGTGCAGCCAGACGCCCCGGTTCAGCGGGCCACGTTCGGGCGCAAGGCAGATCAGCAGCTGATTCACCGGTAACAGGAGAGACAGAAGGCTGAACAGCACATAGTTGTCCGGTCGTTCCAGTGGTGTTTGCAGGCACAACTGGATCAGGGCGTAGGCCCAGAGCAGGTTGAGCGCGGCAAGCAGAAGCCGACTCTGGTTGAACAGAAAGCCCAGCAGCAGGTTGGCGGCACCCAGCAGATAGGGCAGGGCAGCGATGAGCAGCTGCAATTGCGCAGACAGGTGGCTCAGGCTGCTGAACAGCACCAGTGTGGCCATGAGCATCAGGGCAAAGGGTGCGATAAGCAGGCGAAGAACTTGTATCGTCACAAACGCACTATCCTTCATATAGCGTCGCCTGATCCTAGCAGACTCTGCCGGGCTCTGGGAGGTTGGGCATCACTTTGTCGCGTGATCACTTTTGCCTGAGGATGTGATGCGGCGTCATTGCTGTGTGATGGGACCTTGCCCTTGACCAGCCGGCGGTTCCAGGGACGCGTCGGATCGAAATCTCGCTGTTGCAGGAGGCATCATGAAAACCATTAGCAAGATTCTGGTCAATGTCGAGGAGCACCACGACAGCACCCAGGCGATTGCCAAGGCGGTGTGGTTGGCGGAGCGTTCGGGAGCTGCCATTGAGTTGTTTTGCTGCTGTTTCAACCTGTCGGTACGCAATGGTTACCTGTTCGACAGGGAAGCCGGGCTGCATGCCCAGCACGCCTACTTGCGCCAGGTGGAAGATCGTTTGCTCAATACCGCGTCCAGTTTGCAGAACCAGGGGTTGACTGTGGGTGTGGATGTGGCCTGGGACCGGCACCATTGCGAGGGTGTTCTGCGCAAAGCGCAGCGCTACGGGCCGGATCTGCTGATTCATCAAATCGGGGTTCATAGCCGCCTGGGGCATTACTGGATGGCGCACCAGGACTGGCAGCTATTGCGCGACTGTACGATACCGGTGTTGCTGGTCAAGGCGCACCAGTGGGGCCGCGTCCCGAGAGTTGCTGCCTGTGTCGACCCTTTTCACGAGTGCGATGCGCCGGCCGAGCTCGATCGGGCGATTCTGAACCACGCCTGCCTTCTGGCCCGCCTGGCTGACGGTCGCCTGCATGTGGTGCACAGCTATCATGCCCTGCCGCAAGCGGCGATCTTCGATGAACATGTTGTGACGGACTATGCCGCGCTGCAGAAAAAAGTCGCCCGGAAACATGCCGAAGCACTGGAAAAAATGCTCGACGAACACGGCTATGTGGATGCTGAAAATGTGCACCAGCTGGAGGGGGAAACCCACCTTATGCTGCCCGCGTTTGCCGCGCAGCACAGGATTGATGTAATGGTGATGGGGTCGATCGCCCGCGGTTTTGTGGACCGGATGCTGCTGGGCAGCACCATAGAGCGGATTTTTGATGAGATGGACTGTGATGTGCTGGCTGTCAAACCGGCGGCCTCGGTAGTGGCGCAGCCGGGTTAACGCTCGCCTGGTGCCTACCAGGTCAGTGGCAACGAACGCCCGCAACATTACAGGCGTTCTATCATGCGGCCGTTCAGCCCTGTATCAGAGGCTGAAGGTTGCCCATACCGGCGCATGATCGGAGGGCTTTTCCATGCCGCGAATGGCATAGTCAATGTTTGCGTCCGTGCACAGGGCCGCCAGTGGCGCTGTCGCCAGGATGGCGTCGATGCGCAGCCCGCGTCTGGGCTCGCGCTCGAAACCGCGGCTGCGGTAGTCGAACCAGCTGAAGTGTTCGTTATCGTTAGGCTTGTGCAGCCGATAGGTGTCCTGCAGGCCCCAGTCCTTGAGGCTTTGCAGCCATTCGCGCTCGATAGGCTGAAAACTGGTCTTGCCATCGCGCAACCAGCGCTTGCGGTTGTCCTCGCCAATACCAATATCGATGTCTTCGGGCGAGATGTTCAGATCCCCCATGACCACGAGCGGCTCGGCGGGATCGCAGTTGTCCTGCAGGTGAGCTAGCAGGTCGGCGTAATACTTGCGTTTGGCCGGGAACTTGGTGGCATGGGCCATGTTCTCGCCCTGGGGGAAATAGCCGTTGATCACCGTCACCTCGGTGCCGTTGCTGCTGGCATAACGGCCAATGATCAGGCGTTTCTGGGCATCCTCATCGTCGGTGAGAAAGCCTTTTTGCACACTGATCGGTGGCTGGCGTGAGATCAGACAGACACCGTAGTGGCCTTTTTGGCCGTGGAATTCCACATGGTACCCCAGCGCCTCGATAGCCTCGGTGGGAAACTCGGGGTCGGATACCTTGGTTTCCTGAATGCCGATGACATCCGGCTGGTGTGATTCGACAAGTGCCGCGAGCTGGTGCAGGCGGGCGCGTATTCCGTTGGTATTGAATGAGACCAGCTTCATGCCTTGCGGTACTCCTGATGGCGGACGGCGCAGCAGTGTAGCATGCCCGTTTGACGGGCTCATCCCCGTGTCATAGCCCCTGGCTATTTTGCTTTTAGGAGCAGTCTATTGGCCTCTGTGGATTGAAGTCTATAGAGTAGGTCGCCATCAACACTGGGTATGTAAATGGAGGCTAGGGTGGCGGAATTCGATTTTGACCTGTTTGTAATTGGAGCCGGTTCCGGCGGGGTTCGAGCAGGTCGCATGGCGGCTGCCATGGGGGTTCGTGTGGCGATCGCCGAAGACCGCTACCTCGGCGGTACCTGCGTCAATGTTGGCTGCGTGCCCAAGAAACTCTACGTGTATGCGTCCCATTACGGGGATGACTTTGCGCAGGCGCGGGGCTTCGGCTGGCAGGCAGAAAAGCCGGCCTTTCGGTGGGAGACGCTGCGTGACAACAAGCGCCAGGAGATCGAGCGCCTCAATGGCATCTATCGCAATATGCTGGTCAATTCCGGCTGCACCCTGATCGATGGCCGGGCCCGTATACTGGACGACCATACCGTTGCCGTGGGTGACAAGCGCTACAGTGCGCAGCGCATTCTGGTGGCGACCGGTGGCTGGCCTTTCGTGCCACAGATTGAGGGTCGCGAGCATATCACCACCTCCAATGAAGTGTTTGACCTCGAGACCTTCCCCGAGCGTGTGGTCGTGGTGGGTGGCGGCTATATCGCGGTGGAGTTCGCCGGTATCTTTGCAGGCCTGGGCGCCAAAACCCACCAGATCTACCGTGGCGAGCTGTTTCTGCGCGGTTTCGATCAGGAAGTGCGGGAGTTTGTCGCCGAGGAAATGCGCAAGAAAGACGTGGACCTTCGTTTCAATACCGATGTCCAGCGCATTGACAAGGCGGGTGATGGCAGCCTGCGGGTTGAGCTGAAAAATGGTGAAGTCCTGGCGGCTGACTGTGTGCTCTATGCCACAGGGCGAGTGCCAAATGTCACGAATCTCGGGCTGGAAAGCGTTGCGGTGCACCAGCGTGACAATGGCGCCATTATCGTCAATGAGGATTTCCAGACCAGTGCGCCATCCGTCTATGCGCTTGGCGATGTTACGGACCGGGTGCAGCTGACGCCGGTGGCCCTGGCCGAGGGCATGGCGCTGGTACGCAACCTGTATGACGGCAAGGCCGAGAAGGTGGATTACGACCTGATCCCCACGGCGGTGTTCTGCCAGCCCAATATCGGCACTGTCGGCTTGACCGAAGAGCAGGCGCGAGAGCGTTACGCTGATATCGATGTTTACAGCTCGAGCTTTCGCGCCCTCAAGCATACGCTGAGCGGCAGCGATGAGCGCACCCTGATGAAAATGATCGTGGATTCAGCCACTGATCGAGTGCTGGGAGTACACATGGTGGGCGGGGATGCCGGCGAGATTATCCAGGGTATCGCCATTGCCATGAAGGCCGGCGCCACCAAGGCCGTGTTCGACTCCACCATCGGCATTCACCCGACGGCGGCGGAAGAATTTGTCACCATGCGTCAGAAGACCCGTTAGCAGGTAATCTGCGAGTCCGGATCAGGGTCGTCCCCCGTGGGCGGCCCAGTCTGTTTGGTTCAGGCTGATGCCCTTGATCTGGGCAAAGACCCCATCACCGACACTCAACCCAAGCTCAGATGCGGCCCAGAGCGTGATATGTGCCCACAGGCGATGCCCGCCGATGCGCAGCTGTACCGCCATCAGGTGGCCGTCGTCATCCGGTTGCAGCGCCTCGATACGGGCAGCAAGTACGTTGCGAATGCTGCCGTTCTGCGGTTTCGTGCGCACAATGGAGATATCGTTGGCACGAATGCGCAACCGGACCTGCTGCCCCGTCGGCAAGTCGATACGGCGTACCCAGAGTGGCAAATTCTCCCCAAGCGACAATTGTGTCATCTGCCACTGCGGCTCCTGGGATGTCACCCGGGCGTTCAGTACCGCGCTGACGTCGTCTGTCGCAAACCACGGTCGCATCTGTTCCGATCCCCATATGTCCTCCAGCGGGCCCTGCAGCGGCGCGCGGCCCTTGTCCAGCAGCACCAGGTGATCCGCCAGGCGCAGCACCTCGTCCAGGCTGTGGCTGACGTACAGGATGGGCAGGCGGACTTCGGCTGCCAGGCGTTCGAGGTAGGGCATCAGCTCGCGCTTGCGCGGCAGGTCGAGGGAGGCCAGGGGTTCGTCCATCAGCAGCAGGCGCGGCTGGCTGAGCAGGGCCCGGCCAATGGCCACGCGCTGACGTTCACCGCCGGACAGCGTCGCCGGCGTACGCTCCAGCAGCGGGCCTATGCCCAGCAGTTCGACGATGTCCGCGAACTGCGCAGTGTCGGGCCGGCGACAGCCATACCGCAGGTTGCCCAGCACGCTGTAGTGTGGAAAGAGGCGGGCCTCCTGGAACACGTAGCCGATTCTGCGCTGCTCCGGCCTAAGGTGCAGATTGCGGCGGCTGTCGTACAGCACCTCGTCGCCCAGGGTGATGTGCCCGCGGTCCGGGCGGATCAGGCCGCTGAGCATGTTGATCAGCGAGGTCTTGCCGGCGCCCGAGCGGCCAAAAATGGCACTGATGCCCTGCATGGGGAGCTGAATGTCCAGCTGCAGATCAAGGTCCCCCTGTCGCTTGTCGATGCAGATGTTCAGCATGCGCCCTCCAGCCGGCGGCGTGTCAGGCGGGCGAGCCATTCGGAAAACAGCAGTGCGGCCAGTGAAACCACGATGGCGATGATGCACAGCCGGGCGGCCTCGGCTTCGGCGCCCGGTGTTTCGATAAAGCTGAACATGGCCAGGGGCAGGGTGCGGGTTTCGCCCGGAATATTGGAAACGAAAGTGATGGTGGCGCCGAACTCGCCGAGGCAGCGGGCGAAGGCCAGCACCGTGCCCGCCAGAATACCGGGCAGTGTCAGCGGCAGGGTAATGGTGGCGAAAACGCGCAGGCGTCCCGCACCCAGGGTATGGGCGGCTTCTTCGAGTCGACGGTCCACGGCTTCAAGCGACAGGCGGATGGCGCGCACCAGCAGCGGGAAGGCGACCACGGCCGCAGCCAGTGCCGCGCCGCGCCAGCTGAAACTGAAACTCAGGCCAAAGCTTTCGTACAGCCAGCGCCCCAGCACGCCCTGGCGTCCCAGGCCTACCAGCAGCAGGTAGCCGATAACCACCGGTGGCAGCACCAGCGGCAGGTGAATCAGGCTGTCGAGCAGCGCCTTGCCGGGAAAGCGCCCGCGGGCCAGCAGCCAGGCCAGCATAATGCCCGGTGGCAGGCTCCAGAGAACCGCCACACTGGAAATTTTCAGGCTCAGAAGCAGTGCCTGCAGTTCGTAGTCACTCAGCATTCAGTCGTCCTGGCGCATGTCAAAACCAGAGCGGCGAAAGATCTCGGCCGCCGCCGGGGTTTGCAGAAAGGCGAGCAGGGCGCGGGCATCTGGCGAGTCCGCATTGCGTACTATCGCTACCGGGTAGTCGATCGGGCGGTGACTTTGGTCTGGAAACTGTGCCAGTACCCGGACCCCGGTACCGATGGCGTCACTGCCGTAGACAATACCCAGTGGCACCTCGCCACGTTCCACCAGGGCCACGGCGCCGCGCACATTGTTGGCCCGGGCCAGGCGCGGTTCGGCGACGGACCAGAGATTCAGCCACTCTAGCGCCTGCTGGGCGTAGCGCCCTGCGGGTACGTGATCAGGATCCCCCACCGCGAGGCGGCCGTCCCCCAGGCTCGCTGCCAGATCCCAGTGCGGCTCCAGCTCAATGGGTGCGAGGGTGCTGTTGGCGGCGGTCACCAGCACCAGCCTGTTACCCAGCAGGGTGCGGCGGCTGTTCTGGGCCAGCAGGCCGGCATTGTCGAGGTAATCCATCCACTGCAGGTTGGCCGACAGGTACAGGTCCGCCGGTGCGCCCTGGGCAATCTGGCGCGCCAGGGTCGAGGACGACGCATAGTTGGCGATCACCGCTGTGGTGTGGGTCTGGCTGAAGGCGTCGAGCACTTCGTCCAGGGCCCGGGTCAGAGACGCAGCGGCATAGACGGTGAGGGGCTCTGCGCTTCGAGCCATGGCGGATGACTGGGGCAGCAGCAGTGCAAGCAGCAGCGCCAGCAGCGTAACGGGATTCAGGTGCATGGTGTGGCTGTCCGGTAGCGGGCGTGTGGGTGCGGTTTCGTTGTGCCGGTCGTTCGGGAGTTCGATATATACCAAGGTATATAGCGATATGCAATGTTCCTGCCCGTCTTCGTTGCGGCGGGTCCGGCGTCGATATCTCGGCTTGAGGTTTCGATATCGATGGGCACAATGGGCCATCAAGACTCAGGCACATGATTCTGCACAGGAGAGCTGCATGGAACTCGATGTCGTACTGACCCTGTTGCAGGACAGCAAGCTGTTGGCCAACCCCAAGCGGATCGCCCTGCTGCGCCAGATCGATGCCACGGGGTCCATCAGTCAGGGGGCCAGGCTCGCGGGCTTGAGCTACAAGGCGGCCTGGGATGCAGTGAAAGAGATGAATCAGCGCAGTCCGCAATTGCTGGTCGAGTCCGCCGTCGGCGGGCGTGGTGGCGGTGGGGCCGCACTCACGCACCGTGGTGCGCGCCTGGTACAGCTGTATGAGCTGCTGGAGCAGATTCAGGCGCAGGCGCTGGCGGCACTGGAAGACGACAGTATTCCGTTGCACAGCCTGCTGGGGGTAGTGGCGCGCATGTCGTTGCAAAGCAGCGCCCGCAACCAGTTCTTTGGCGTTGTGGAGCGTATTGAGCCGGTGGGGCCCGATGAGCGCGTCTTCGTGGTTCTGGCGGATGGCACTGTGCTTTGTGTCAGCATTACCCGGCGCAGTCGCGAGCGCCTGGCGCTGCAGCCTGGCAAGGATGTGCTAGTGTTGCTCAAGGCCCCGGCAATGGAATTGGTGGCAGAGGCGGCCTGCGGGGCGGCTCTGCTCAATCGGCTCGAAGGCGTCCTGACCCTGGTTGAGGACGCCGGCCCCAGCGTCGAGTTGCTGGTGCGCCTGAGCGGCGGTGGCGAAGCCTGCGCGCTGGTGTCGCGAGCCCAGGCGCGGGGGTTGTTGCCGGGAGACCGGGTGTGCCTGAGCTTCGCACCGGAGCAGGCGCTGCTGGCGGCGCTGACCTGAAACGGCAGGCCCGTGGCGTCGGTTGTGGCGCAAGGGCCGGTCATTTCTGGGCGCTGGCGCCCGCCGGGATGCGCGAGACGGGGTGTCGGGCTGTTCTCAGGCTGGCGTTTCCGGTATCGTTGCCGCACACTTTGTGCATCGAATTGAATGGCCTGAGACTGAAAAAAGCATGATCATCCAACCGAAAATCCGCGGCTTCATCTGTACTACCACCCATCCCACGGGATGTGCCCAGAACGTGCGCGAGCAGATCGAATTCACCCGTCGGCAGGGTACCGTAGAAAATGGTCCCAAACGCGTGCTGGTGATAGGCGCGTCCAGTGGTTACGGTCTGTCGTCCCGGATCGCTGCGGCCTTTGGTTCGGGCGCCGCCACCATCGGCGTGTTCTTCGAAAAACCGGCTACCGAACGCAAGCCCGGTACAGCGGGTTGGTACAACTCCGCCGCTTTCGAGCAGGAGGCACACGAAGCCGGGCTTTACGCCAAAAGCCTGAACGGCGATGCCTTTTCCCATGATGCCAAGCAAAAGGTCATTGACCTGATTCAGCAGGACCTGGGGCAGATCGACCTGGTGGTTTACTCCCTGGCGTCCCCGGTCCGTAAAATGCCGGATAGCGGCGAAGTCGTGCGGTCGGTGCTCAAGCCCATCGGCGAGACGTACCGCTCAACGGCGATCGATACCAATCGTGACTGCATCATCGAGGCGGAAGTCGAGCCTGCGACCGAGGAAGAAGTGGCCAACACCGTCACCGTCATGGGGGGTGAAGACTGGGAACTCTGGCTGCATGCACTGAACGACGCCGGCGTACTGGCCGAGGGCTGCAAGTCCGTGGCCTACAGTTATATCGGTACCGACATCACCTGGCCGATCTACTGGGACGGCGCCCTGGGCAAGGCCAAGCAGGACCTGGACCGGGCCGCGACGGCACTCAACAGCCTGCTGGCGACCAGGGGCGGTCAGGCGAACGTTGCCGTGCTCAAATCGGTGGTGACCCAGGCGAGTTCCGCAATTCCGGTCATGCCGCTGTACCTGTCGATGGTGTTCCGCATCATGAAGGCACAGGGCGTACACGAAGGTTGCATGGAGCAGGTGGCTCGCCTCTTTACCACGGGTCTGTATGGCACCGGTGCCAAGATGGATGAAGGCAACCGCCTGCGTCTGGATGACTGGGAGTTGCGTGATGATATTCAGAGCCAGTGCCGCGCGCTGTGGCCGCAGGTCACCACTGAAAACCTGTTCGACCTGACCGATTACGCAGCGTACAAGGCCGAGTTCCTGAAGTTGTTCGGCTTTGGAGTCGAGGGCGTGGATTACGCCGCTGAAGTGGACCCGCAGGTTCCCTTCGACGTTATTGATATCTGACAGGCACGGGCGCCGGGCCTGCTGGCTTGGCGGCGAGCTTGAGATAACGCAGGACTCGGCGGTGGCAGGGATGCCGCCGGCAGGCTCAATCTAAAAGGACTTGGCACGATGAAACGGATTTTCAGCTCTACATTTTGGGGCTCTGCTGCCCTGTTTTCCGCGGGTGCGTTACTGGCGGGTTGCAGTGGCTTGCAGGGCACGGCAGCTGCCCCCGGGGCGGCACTGGATGCGTCTGTTGCAATATCCAGCCTGGCCGGCACTCGCTGGCAGGTGACGCGGGTGGCTGATCAGCCGGTTCCCGCGGCGATCAATCCCACAGTGCAGTTCGATGACCGGGGCCAGGTGTTCGGGTCAGCCGGCTGCAATCAGTTTAGCGGTGCCTATCAACTGGAGAATGGTGGCTTGCGGGTCGAGCGTCTGGCAACGACACGCAAGCTCTGTTTTCCCGCCCTCATGTATCAGGAAGAGGCGTTGCTGCGTGTGCTGCGCGGTGCCGAACGTGTCTACCTGCAGGATGATGCATTGATTCTGGAGTCGGCCCGCGAGCGTGGCCGCAGCCGCATGATACCGCTACCCGAAGCCCCTGTACCCAGGAGCTAGTGTTTCAGGTATGAATGCCTGAAACCGGTGCATCGTGGGTGATGGCGTCAATAACCCAGTCGTGGAAGGCCTTCATGCCGTAGCTCAGTGCGCGGCCCTTGGGGTAGATCAGATAAAACGCATTGCCGCTGTCCAGTACCAGGTCGAATGGTATGGCCAGCTGGCCGTAGCGCACTTCCCGCTCCACCAGTTTTTCATCGCCCAGGGCGATACCCACACCTTCCATGGCCGCCGACATGGCCAGTGAGGTGCTTGAAAATGTCATGACGCGACCGATATCCGTGCTGCTGACGCCGGCCTGGCGCAGTATGCGTGGCCACTCGTCGGGCCTGTCTGCGACGCGGATCAGGGTGTGGCGCTTCAGGTCCTCGGGGGTGTTGAGCGGTTTGTCGCCGGTCAGCAGGGCGGGGCTGCACACGGGCACCAGGCGGACGTTGAGCAGGTGAGTGCTTTCGACGTCGCGCCAGCCGCCACGGCCAAAGTTGACGGCCATGTCGGTGTCGGAGTGATCGAAGTCGATGGGGCCATAGGCGGAGCTCAGGCGCAGCTCGACATCGGGGTGCTCGGTTTGAAACTGCCCGATGCGGGGTACCAGCCACCGGGTCAGGAAGGCGGGTGCCACGCTGATAGTGACCGCGACCGAGTTGGGTGAGGCCATCAGGCGGCGGGTGGCGCTGTCGATTTCATCCAGTGCCTGCTGCACCGAGGCGAGATAGCGCTCGCCAGCGCTGGTGAGGCTGACGCGGCGCTTTTCACGCAGGAACAGGCGTACCTCCAGAAAGTCCTCCAGTGTTTTGACCTGGTGACTGACGGCGGATGGTGTGACATAGAGTTCATCGGCCGCTTTGTTGAAGCTGCCGTGGCGTGCGGCGGCTTCAAAGCTGCGCAGGGCATTGAGGGGTGGCAGACGACGAATGGTATATCTCCCTGTCAGGCCGCGCCGGACGCGCGTATCGAGCCCCAGTATAGCGCCACGTCGGCAAACCGTTAATGCCTTATGGCCTGTTGTGACGCAAAGCCTGCAGGAGTGGTTGCCAGTGATGCAAAAGTCATCTAATTTCTTGACGAGGGAGTGCCTGTTTGCGCCCGCAGCTGAGCTCCGGCGTATGGGTTGCTGCTTGCCGCCTGAATTGCTTGTAAAGCGCCATGCCTGCGCCTGGCAATCCTCTACTGTACGGGGCGGGGTAAAGCGTTCTATGCTGAGCGCGAGTCCAGCCTCAAATAATAAACCTAAAGTGAGAGTCGCCTATGCCATATTCGCCTGAAATGATTGAAGAGCTGAACATGCTGAATCGTTTCAATCTGATGACAACCCAGGAAGGTATCAAGGTTCACCATGATGCTGAGCCCCGGATCATTTCTGCCACTGGCCGGCTGTTTGAGAAAGGGCTGATCACCCAGGCAGATGGTGGTTACTTGACGGACCTGGGCCGTGAAGCGGCCGAGCATGCCCAGTCGGTTCTGCAGATTTTGCAGTCGCCGCCCTGTAACTGAATCCTGTCTCGCTAAGGGCGATGCGCTTGGCGGGCACGGCACGGAGGGTGAATATTTTCTTTGAAGTTTTGTGCACCTGCGGCACAATAAAGAGTGCGGGCCAGAAAAGCTGCCTAGAATGGGAGTCACCACTATGGAAACCAAGCTCAAAACCCATCCTAAATTCGTTGAAGCCATGCAGAAACTGTCGGGAATGACGGAGGAGGAGCGCCTGTCTGAAGAGAACAAGGCACTGTTTGATCAGGCAATCCGCTATGCGCCACTGGATATTCAACCCAAACTCGCAGCGATTCAGAGAAAGTACGAAGCGCTTCATTAACATCAGCTGTTCGCCGCTGATAGCTCGGGCCACCTCAGGGTGGCCCGTTGCGTTTGTGGCCACTGAAAAGGCCGGGCAAGCGATACTGGTAGACGCCTGCCATAGCGTATTTTGGTCGTGGGCCTTATGGACGAGTTCTGTGCTCGGCAGCGCGGTAAGGCGTTGAAGTTGCAGGCCTGGCACCCGGTTGCTGGGGGCGCGCTGCGAGGGCAAAGCATCAGCCCGTGGCCGCGGAGCCGTATTTTATGTCGGTCAGGCTCGACCTTGGCGTCGCAATTGGGCATATTGAGCGCGTTTTGAGGTGCTAGCTCCCTCACCCGTGACCGTACCTGCCAGTTGGCCCTGTAGCGGTGGTAATCAGTTGATGCCGGTTTTCTGGCCCCATGCCAGAAAGCGGCTGGCTGTTCATCATTCCCGGGGTTGGTGATCCGGCCCGTTTGAGAGGGCCGGTGAACTGCCAATTTCGTGCCCCCCTTGGGGCAACGCAAACCTGAGGAGTGAACCACTCCATGCATTGGATACAACTAAGCCTTATTGTGCTCGCGTTTGTATTGATCGTGGCCGAGGACTTCGTCCATATCAACAAGGCCAAGTCCAGCCTGTTCCTGGGGACCCTGGTCTGGCTGCTGGCGTTTATCTTTCCCGAACCCGGCGTCGACGCCGCAACCACTCAGCTGCAACTGAACGAGAACCTGCTGGATATCGCCACGCTGTGGCTGTTTCTGATGGCAGCGATGACCTTCGTGGCCTATCTCAACCAGCAGGGGCTGATTACCCAGATGGTGTACCGCATCCTGCCGGCGCGTATCGGTCAGCGCCGGCTGATGCTAATGATGGCGCTGCTGGCGCTGGCCTTCTCATCCCTGGCTGACAATATCACGGCCTCGCTGATCATGCTGTCGCTGCTGTCATCGCTGAAACTTAAAACGGAAACCGTGCTGAAGTTTGCCGCGCTTCTGGTGTTTGCGGTGAACTCCGGTGGGGTGTCGCTGATTACCGGCGATGTCACGACCCTGATGATCTTCCTTGCCGGCAAGGTCAGCATCAGTGACCTGTTTTTGCTGATTCCAGCCGCGGTGCTTGGTGTACTGGTGCTGCTGCTGACCCTGCTGGGTGGCGCCAGTGGCGAGCTGGAAATTCCGCATTTTCGACGCCCCATTGCGGGCCGGGACAAGGTCATTGCGCTGTTGTTCGTGATGACTATCGGTTCGACGCTGTTCATGAGCGTGTATTTCAGCGTTCCGCCGGTACTGAGTTTCCTGTTTGGGCTCTCGGTCATGTTTCTGTCCTACCAGTTTCTTAACCGCAACACGCCGTCGAGCCAGAGTGTGCTGGAGTACATTCGCGAGATTGAGTTCGACACCCTGCTGTTTTTTCTCGGCGTACTGTTGCTGGTGGGGATGCTCAAGGAGCTGGCGGTGCTGGATCATCTGCCGCAGCTGTATCAGGTGATGCCGGTCTATGCGGCCAACTATGTCGTCGGGCTGCTGTCGGCGCTGGTCGATAACGTACCCCTGACGGCGGCGATTCTGAAGTCTGGCATCGATATGGATCGGGTCGACTGGATGGGGTTGACCTATGCCACCGGTGTGGGCGGGTCCTTGCTGATTATCGGTTCTGCGGCGGGTGTGATTGCGATGAGCAAGGTCCAGGCGCTGAGTTTTGCAAGCTATCTGCGTTTTCTGCCGCGCCTGCTGCTGGCGTATAGCGTGGGCTATGCGGCGGTGCTGGCGATTGCAAACAGCGTGCTCTGACAGGCGCTGAGCCTGGCTGCTGTTGTCGGTGATTCGTATCAGGACGCGGGCGCAGTGACGGGACTAAAAGTACGGGCAGTAGTCGGCACCTTGGCGTCGGCTACTGCCCGAAACGCAGCAGAGAGAGAAGGGGGAAGTGTCTCTGCTCCGGTTGAAAGTGTAATCAAGCGGTTTGGGGCAAATTTTTCTGTCACGCGGCGGCGCTGTTGCCGTGTTCCGGGTGCGTCGCCAGGAAGTGCTGCAGCACCTTGCGCAAAACTTCGGCATGGGCTGTATTGCCGCACCGTTCGGCGCGCTTAATATCATCAAGAATGATGCTTTTGATACGCTGGTCGCCGTGGTGGGATGTCAGGTACTGCCCCAGGGCCATCGCGATCATGGGGTCCATGTGTTCATGTTCCGCAATCGCCTGGATTTCATCCTCCGTCAAATCACACATTGCCAAGCATTCTTCGTACGTCAACATACAGTGATATCTCCATCGGTTTATCGCGTTTATCGTCTTTTGTTTCACCTTCCGTGAGAGCACTCCTGAGTGTAGAAGAGCCTGAGTGTGTCGGCTACGCCTCTTGGCGTATTTATATTCACGCATTAAAACCGCCTTTTTATTGCGGCTCATGCTGCAGTTGCAAAGTATTGCTGCGCCTTGTTTCGCTGTGCCGCCTATTGCCGGCATTGGCAGTCTGTTGCGGCTGCAAAGGCTGTTTCTATTGTCGGCTTGGCGCGACAGCGATGCCTTCACTCTTTGCGAAAGGGCAGCCAGCGGCTGAGTTCATTGATCTGCTCGCGCATGGCGCTGCATTCCTGTTCCATGGCCTTGTTGATGGCCTGGGCGAAGCCCGGGTGCCTGATCCAGTGCCCGGACCAGGTATCGATGGGCTGGAAACCACGCTGTATCTTGTGCTCGCCCTGGGCGCCAGGGTCAAAGCGTTCGAGGCCCTGCTCGATACAGTATTCGATGCCCTGATAGTAGCAGGTCTCGAAATGAAGGCTGTCGTAGTCATCCCGGCAGCCCCAGTAGCGGCCGTAGAGTGTTGAGCTGCTTTTGAGCGAGAGAGCGGCAGCCACCGGCTGGCCGTCTTTTTCGGCAATTACCAGCAGCAGCTGTTCCGGCATGTTCTGGTGCAGTAGCTTGAAGAACTCGGGCGTCAGGTAGCCGCTGCGCCCGCGCTTGAGATAGGTGTTCTGGTAAAAGGCGTAGAAGGTGTCGAGCAGCGCGGGGCTGATATCGCTTCCTTCGATACGGCGCAGGCTGATCTGCTGTTCGGCGACCTTTTGACGCTCGCGGCGGATGTTCTTGCGCTTGCGCGAGGCGAACTTTTCCATAAAGTGGTCGAAGCTGTGAAAACCTTCATTAAACCAGTGGTATTGCGTACCCAGGCGCAGGGTCAAGTTGGATGCTTCCAGGCTCTGGCGCAGGTCCGGTTCGACAAAGAGGCCATGCCAGGATGAGGCATTGAAGCGCTGTGCCAGCTGTCTGATGGCATCCAGAAAGGCGGGCATCACGTCTGCTGCGGGTGCCTGGCTGCCGATGCGCGGGCCGGTGGCGGGGGTGAACGGGATAGCAGTGACCAGCTTAGGGTAATACTCCAGCCCGTGACGCTGGTAGGCATCCGCCCAGGCCCAGTCGAACACGTATTCGCCATAGGAGTGGGTTTTAAGGTACAGCGGCATAACCGCAATGACGTCTCCTTGCTGCTCGGCCACGATATGTAGCGGCTGCCAGCCGGTTTGCGGGCTGACGCTGGCGCTCTGTTCCAGGGCGTGCAGAAATTCGTAGCGCAGAAAGGGATAGTCGGACCCGCAAAGCCGGCTCCAGGTGGCCTGGCCTATGGTGCTGATGTCGGTGTGAATCTTGAGCTCAAGCATTTTTACCTATACTTCCGTGGATGCCCGGGTGCAGAATATCGGGCTTTGGCGTGGCGAACAGGAGCCCCAAGATGGATGAACTGGAACTCGAATTCGAACTCCACCCGCAGCTGGCACAGGACTGTATCCTGTTGGGAGAATTTCCGCTGTGCCGATTGCTGCTGATCAACGATGCCAACTACCCCTGGTTTGTACTGGTGCCGCGCAGGGCTGGCGTCAGTGAAATTTACCACCTGTCTTCTGATGATCAGGTGCAGTTGATGCGTGAATCCTGTTTTCTGGCGGAAAACCTGGCCGATACCTTTGCGGCGCGCAAGATGAACGTAGCGTCGCTTGGCAATATGGTGCCACAGCTGCATTTGCATCACATCGTGCGTTTTGAAAAAGACCCGGCCTGGCCTGGGCCGGTATGGGGCAAGTTGCCGGCACGCAGTTACACCGATGAACAGGTAGGCGATATCCGTACCAAGCTGCAGAGCCTGATGTCCGGTGAGCTGAGTTTCGTGCCGCAGCCGGTTTGATCGGTTCGCCGGATGATTCCTGCATCCACTTTTTTTTTGGGGGGGGGGGGGCTTCACCGCCGGCAATCGCCGTGACCGTTGAGCCCCCGGAGCCCGATGTCCGCTGAGCCGAGTTTCGTGCTTTAACTGGCTTGACCGGCTCGCCGGATGGCCCATGCATCCACTTTGGATGCTTCACCGTCGCGACCGTTTCATCCAGCGGCTGTTGTCCAGTGAGCTGGGTTTTGTACTGGCTTGGCCCGATAGCACGGCCGGATGCAAACGTCTTTTGGTGGCGCCTGCGTGGGCAAAATTAGCCTGCGCGGGTCTGTAAGCGCCTTCCAAATCAGGTATAATTCGCCGCTTTGTGACGCCTGTTGTAATGCAAGGGCGGTGGCTTTGTGCCCTTTAAGCCGTTTTATCGCAGAGCGCCAGTCTTCGCGCCTGGCGGCAGTGCGTGCGCCGCGCTGTTCGCAGTTTCACGGGTTTGCGGGCGAGACCGGCCCGTTCGGGTTAGCTTTCGAGGCTGTCTGGCAGGCAGTCCAAGGCCGGTTCAGGCAGAACACTACAAGGTTTCGGGGGCGCGTCCCCTTATGGTTAATCGACAGGAATTGGAAACTATGCGCAGCCATTATTGCGGCGAGCTGAGAGAAGAACATATCGGCGAAGATGTGACGCTGATGGGTTGGGTCCACCGCCGCCGTGACCACGGCGGGGTTATTTTCCTCGACGTGCGTGACCGTGAAGGTATTTCCCAGGTCGTGTTCGATCCGGATCGTGAAGAGAGTTTTGCGCTTGCGGACAGCGTTCGCAGCGAGTTCGTTATCGAGCTGCGCGGTACCGTGCGTGCGCGTCCGGATGGCACCGTCAACAAGGATATGGCCACCGGCGGCATCGAGGTGCTGGGCAAGGAACTGGTGATACTGAACAAGGCGGAAACGCCGCCGTTCCAGCTGGACGAGCACCAGCAGGTGGGCGAAGACGTGCGTCTGCGCCACCGTTATATCGACCTGCGTCGCCCTGAGATTCAGAACAAGCTGCGCTTTCGCTCCAGGGTCACCAGCGCGCTGCGTACTTACCTGGACGGCCGCGGTTTCCTGGATATCGAAACCCCGATTCTGACCCGCGCCACACCGGAAGGTGCCCGTGACTACCTGGTGCCGAGTCGCACCCACGAAGGCTCCTTCTTCGCGCTGCCGCAGTCGCCTCAGCTGTTCAAGCAGCTGCTGATGGTGTCCGGCTTTGATCGTTACTACCAGATCGCCAAATGCTTCCGTGATGAAGACCTGCGCGCCGACCGTCAGCCTGAATTCACCCAGGTGGACATCGAAACCTCGTTCATGAACGAGGAGGAAATCATGGGTATGGCCGAGGAAATGATCCGCGGCGTTTTCCAGAACCTGATGAACGTGGATCTGGGCGAATTCCCCCGCATGCCCTACGCCGAGGCCATGCGCCGTTTCGGTTCGGACAAGCCGGACCTGCGTATTTCCATGGAGCTGGTCGATGTGGCCGACCTGATGGAAACCGTGGACTTCAAGGTCTTCGCCGGCCCTGCCAAGGATCCCAAGGGCCGCGTTGCGGCACTGAAGGTGCCGGGCGGCGCAGTGCTTACCCGCAAACAGATTGATGACTACACCAAGTTTGTCAGCATCTACGGTGCCCGCGGCCTGGCCTGGATCAAGGTCAATGCGCTGGAAGACGGCGTTGAAGGTCTGCAGTCGCCGATCGTCAAGTTCCTCGGCGAAGACGTCTCCCTGCAGATCATGCAGCGACTGGGTGCCCAGAACGGCGATATCGTTTTCTTCGGTGCTGACAGTGCCAAGATTGTCAGCGAAGCCATAGGCGCGCTGCGCATCAAGGTGGCGGAAGACCTTAACCTTATCGAGCGCGAGTGGGCGCCGCTGTGGGTGGTGGATTTCCCGATGTTCGAGGAAACCGGCAACGGTGGTCTGACCGCGCTGCATCACCCGTTCACGGCGCCGAGCTGCAGCCCCGACGAGCTGACGTCCAACCCCGAAACAGCCCTGTCCCGTGCCTATGACATGGTGCTCAACGGTACGGAGCTCGGTGGTGGTTCTATCCGTATCCACGATCAGAACATGCAGAAAGCGGTGTTCAAGATTTTGGGTATCGAGGATGACGAAGCCCAGGAAAAATTCGGCTTCCTGCTCAACGCCCTGAAATACGGTGCGCCGCCCCACGGTGGCCTGGCCTTTGGCCTGGATCGACTGGTGATGCTGATGACCGGCTCCGACTCGATCCGTGAAGTCATTGCCTTCCCGAAAACCCAGAGCGCATCCTGCATGCTGACGGATGCGCCGGGCGAGGTGAGCGCGGCCCAGTTGCACGAGCTGAACATTCGTCTGCGTAAAACCCCCTGATAAAAAAGCAGTGACGGGGCCGGAGCAGCGGCCCCGTAGAGTGAGGTATACCGATGGCAGGTCATTCGAAATTCGCCAATATCAAGCACCGCAAGGCGGCCCAGGACGCGAAGCGTGGCAAGATTTTCACCAAGCTGATTCGCGAGCTGACCGTGGCGTCCAAGGAAGGCGGTCCCAATCCGGACGATAACCCGCGTCTGCGTGCGGCAATCGACAAGGCGCTGGGTGCCAACATGAAGCGCGATACCATCGAGAAGGCGGTTGCGCGCGGTGCCGGTGGCATGGATGGTGAAAACTACGACGAGCTGACCTACGAAGGTTACGGTATTAACGGCGTGGCGATTCTGGTCGAGTGCATGACCGATAACGTCAACCGTACCGTGTCCCAGGTACGTGCTGCCTTCAACAAGTTTGGCGGCAATCTGGGGACCAATGGCTCGGTGTCCTACCTGTTCGAGAAGAAAGGTCAGGTCAGCTTTGGTGAAGGTGCCGATGAAGATGCCATCATGGAAGCGGCGCTGGAAGTGGGTGCCGAAGACGTGGTGGGTAACGACGACGGGTCGGTGGATGTGTTCACCGCGCCGGCGGACTTCATGACCGTCAAGCAGGGGCTGGCTGACGCCGGTTTCGAGTCTGATTTTGCCGAAGTGGCGATGATTCCGGCCACCACGGTGGAGCTGGATGTCGAGACCGCCCGCAAGGTCATGAAGCTGATCGATGCGCTGGATGACCTGGATGACTCGCAGAATGTATTCCACAATGCCGACATCCCCGATGAGGCCATGGAAGACGACTGAGTCATGCGGTTTCACGCCTGACCCGCCGCGACATGGGGCCGGAGTCCGGATCGCAGGTTTTGCCAATGGCGTATGCACTGGTGAGCTTGCGAAGCCCGGGCTCCGGCTTTTTAATTTGCGCAGTATCGTGCCTGAGTCGGTATCATGACCCGGGTTCATTTAGGGATATACGGATCTGTATGCTGATTCTTGGAATAGACCCCGGCTCGCGTATCACCGGTTATGGCGTGATTAGCCATGTGGATGGCCGCAACGAGTACGTGGCCAGCGGTTGCATTCGCATCAAGGGTGACGAATTGCCCGAGCGCCTGCAGCAGGTCTACGCCGGTGTCAGCGAGATCGTGGAGACCTATTGCCCGCAGGAAATGGCGATCGAGCAGGTCTTTATGGCACGCAATCCGGATTCGGCACTGAAGCTCGGCCAGGCGCGGGGTGTGGCCATCGTTGCCTGCAGTAACCGCGACCTTCCTGTCTATGAGTACGCCGCCCGCAAGGTCAAGCAGGCGGTGGTGGGCAATGGCGGGGCCGATAAAACGCAGGTACAGCACATGGTGTCCTATCTGCTGAAGCTGCCCGGCCTGCCCCAGGCCGATGCCGCCGATGCCCTGGCCATTGCAATCTGTCATGCCCATACCCGCAGCGCCATGGTGCGCACGATGGGGGTCTGTGCCAATCGAAACGGACGCTGGCGCCAATGACCTACCTTGAGTTTGTCTATGCGGCGGACCTGGCCGGTGTGGCCGTATTTGCCACCACCGGGGCGCTCGCCGCCCAGGGCAAGCGGCTGGATATTCTGGGTGTGGTGGTACTGGGAATTGTCACGGCGCTGGGGGGCGGTACCTTGCGGGATATTACCCTCAATGCCCACCCGGTCCTCTGGATTGGTGACACCCTCTATCTGTGGGTGGCCATTCTGAGTGCGGTGCTGGCTTTTGTGCTGTCCCGCTATATCCAGTATCCACGACGAATGCTGCTGTTCCTGGATGCACTGGGCCTGTCACTGTTTGCCATTCTTGGGGCGCAGAAGGCGGTGGCGCTGGGCATGCCGGATGTCGTGGTGGTCATGATGGCCGTGATCACCGGCGTGGCCGGCGGCATGATTCGCGATATTCTGACCGGCCAGGTGCCACTGATACTGCAATGGAACGGTGAAATGTACGCCAGCTGCGCGCTGGTGGGGGCGCTGGTGTATGTGGTGTTCAGTCATGTCATGACCGAGCCCACGCGCTGGCTGGAGCTGAGCGCCATGACCATCGTGTTCGTGTTCCGCATGGCCTCCATCGTGGCGGGCCTGAGATTGCCCGAGTTCATAGTCGCGGGGCACAAGCTGGAATCACCCGAAGAAGCCCGTAACCTGGAGAGAAAAGAGCCGTGATAGGACGTCTGAGAGGGGAGTTGCTGGAAAAGCACCCGCCGCAGTTGCTGGTTGAGGTGGGTGGCGTCGGTTATGAGCTCGAGGCTTCGATGAACACCTTTTACCGTTTGCCTGAACGCGGCAAGCAGGTGGTGCTCTATACCCACTTCGTGGTGCGCGAAGATGCGCAGCTGCTGTACGGCTTCGCGGACCGGGGCGAGCGCAGCCTGTTTCGGGCCCTGATCAAGGTGAACGGCGTGGGACCCAAGCTGGCATTGACCATTCTGTCCGGTATAGATGCGGATGGTTTCGTACGTGCCGTGCACCAGGGCGATACGGCGTCGCTGGTACGCCTGCCGGGTATTGGCAAGAAAACCGCCGAGCGGCTTATTGTCGAGATGAAAGACAAGCTCAAGGAGCTGCAGCAGTCCGGGCCGGCCGAGTTCCAGTTATCGAGTCCGGGTGATGACCTGGTTCCCGCCGGACCGGACGCTGTCGGCGAGGCGGAAAGTGCACTGGTGGCGCTGGGTTACAAGCCGGCCGAGGCGACGAAGGCGGTGAGTCAGGCGGCCAGGCAACTGGACGCAAATGCACCTTGCGAAGCGCTGATTCGCCAGGCGCTGAAATCAATGATCGGGGGTTAGGGCATGGTTGAGGCTGTGACGTTGGTGGCTGGGGGTGTTCGGGGATGATCGAGGCAGACCGTTTTATTACCCCGCAGTCCAGCCCGTCCGAGGATGTGCTGGACCGTGCGGTGCGCCCCAAAACGCTGGCGGACTACGAGGGGCAGCCCCGGGTACGCGAGCAGATGGAGATCTTTATCGAGGCGGCGCGCAAGCGTGGCGAGTCCCTGGATCACACGCTGATTTTTGGCCCGCCCGGGCTTGGCAAGACGACGCTTGCCAATATTATTGCCAATGAAATGGGTGGTGCCATCAAGACCACTTCCGGTCCGGTGCTGGAGAAGGCCGGTGATGTGGCGGCCATGCTGACCAGTCTTGAGCCCGGCGATATCCTGTTTATCGATGAAATCCACCGCCTGAGTCCGAATGTCGAGGAAATCCTCTATCCGGCCATGGAGGACTACCAGCTGGATATCATGATCGGGGAGGGGCCGGCGGCGCGCTCCATCAAGATCGAGCTGCCGCCCTTCACGCTGGTGGGGGCCACCACCCGGGCAGGGCTGCTGACCTCGCCGCTGCGGGACCGTTTTGGTATTGTGCAGCGGCTCGAGTTTTACGGTGTTGAGGATCTCGCGCATATTGTCGAACGCTCTGCGCGCCTGTCCGGCGGCAGCATTGCGGCCGATGGGGCGCTGGAAGTGGCGCGCAGGGCGCGGGGTACACCACGCATTGCCAATCGCCTGTTGCGACGGGCGCGGGATTACGCCGAGGTCAAGGGCAATGGCGAGATCGACAAGCGCACGGCGGATCTGGCGCTGAACATGCTGAGTGTCGACGAGCGCGGGTTCGATCACATGGATCGGCGCCTGCTGCTGGCAATGATCGAGAAGTTCGGCGGCGGGCCTGTGGGGGTTGATAACCTGGCGGCGGCCATCTCCGAGGAGCGCGACACCATAGAGGACGTGCTGGAGCCCTACCTAATCCAGCAGGGCTATATCATGCGCACCCCGCGAGGGCGTATTGTCACCGACCACGCCTATCTGCACTTTGGCCTGGAAGCGCCGGAGCGCTCCCTGTAAGCGGACCAAGCAGGGTTCTATCGTGCGTACGCCCTCATTTTCGCAAAGGGTCATGCATCCCGGCGCGCAGGTCAGGAGGCGAGATTGGCAGGGCGGAAGCATCTGTAACTCCAAAGGTCTGCGGAAGCTGAATAGGGGAGATTGGCGTTGCCGCTGTGCACTGTTTTGGGGCCTGCCCGGTGCCTGGGAATCTTTTTGCGCGGGCGCTGATAATGCTGCTTGAATAAATTTTGGCGCCTGTTATTGTGGGCGCAGAATTCGCTCGACTGCCTAAAGGATCAGGTCCCTGGTCCCTGCCCATCGCGAAAACGTTTTGTCTGTTCATCCGGCTCTTCACCTCTGCTGCGCGCGCCTGTTAAGGTGATGCGGTTGTGTGCGTGGGGCGGGGAGTCGAGCAGCGGTTTTGTTCATTCTGCAGCAAGCTTGTGGCCGCTATGATGCGGCGCTCGAGAGTGAACCAATTCCGCTGGGCGTTATCATACAGCGTTCGCAGTGGCGTCTGTGTTAGGGTCGACTGTGGCGACGCGCAAGAGGTGTCGGCGCCGCGAGCAAGCGACATCTATTGTGGCCAGTCGTGCGCCGGTGGCGCGCGGTGGTTCGAACTTTCAACCGAGTAAGCCGGCACTTCTGGTCTGGCGCGTGAGAGGAGTTTGTTGTGGTCGAGGAAATGTCGATCTGGAGTCTGGTGCTCAACGCAAGCCTGGTTGTACAGCTGGTGATGCTGATTTTGCTATTGGCATCCTTCCTGTCATGGATCATGATTTTTCAGCGGCGGCGCGTGTTCAATGATGCAAGCAAGGGGCTGGCCGTTTTTGAAGAGCGCTTCTGGTCGGGCGTAGACCTGGGGCACCTGTTTCGCGAAGTCAATCAGTCGCCGGATCCGGGTAATGGTGCGGAGAATATTTTTCGATCGGGCATCAAGGAATTCACCCGCCTGACGCAGCAGCGCAACTATGATCCCGATGCCGTGATGGAGGGCATTCAGCGCAGCATGCGTGTGGCGCTGGCCCGTGAAGAGGAAAAGCTGGATCAGCACCTGCCGTTCCTGGCCACCGTCGGTTCCACCAGTCCCTATATCGGCCTGTTCGGTACCGTCTGGGGCATCATGAACTCCTTCCGTGGCCTGGCCAATATGCACCAGGCGACACTGGCATCGGTCGCCCCCGGTATTTCCGAAGCGCTGGTGGCGACGGCCATTGGCCTGTTTGCGGCCATTCCGGCGGTTATCGCCTACAACCGCTTTTCGGCCAAGTCCGAAGGGCTGCTGAACCGTTATGAAACCTTTGCCGATGAGTTTTCCAGTATTCTGCACCGTCGTATTCACTCAGCGGATTGACCGGGAGTCTGGTGAATGATTAGACGACAGAAGCGCAAGCGCAAGCTCAATGCCGAGATCAACGTCGTACCCTATATCGATGTGATGATGGTGCTGCTGGTGATTTTCATGGTCACCGCCCCCATGCTGACCCAGGGTGTGGATGTACAGTTGCCCAAGGCCTCTGCCGACCCGGTGGACAGCAAGGACAGCGAACCGCTGATCGTGACGGTGGATGAACAGGGGCAGTACTACATCAATATTGGCAGTGCCGAGCAATCTGCGGTCACGGCCGAAGATGTGGGTGAGCGTGTGCAGAAAGTGCTGGCTGCGAACCCTGAAAAAATGCTGCTGGTCAAAGGCGACAAGCGGGTGGAATATGACAAGGTGATTGGCCTGATGGCGTTGTTGCAGCAGGCCGGCGCACCGAGTGTCGGGCTGGTAACCGAGTAGGTGTTGACGGTGGACAAGCGCAGTTATCTGGTACCGACCCTGCTTGCTCTGGGCGTGCATCTGGCCGTGCTGTTGCTGCTCGCCGGTCACTGGTTTGACCATGCGGACCCGCGCGAGCTGAAGCCGCGCCATATTCAGGCGCAGATGGTCGACCTGGGGGCGATGAGTCAGGCACTGGAAAAGCAGACCGAGCAGGCACGGCGGATTGAGGCACAGCGCAAAAAGGATGAGCAGCGCAAGCAGAATGAGCTTGAGCAGGTGCAGGAAAAGCAGCGTCAGCAGGAGCTGGCGGCACAGGAAAAGGTTCTGCAAGAGCAGCAGTTGCAAGCGCAGAAGGTTAAAGAGCTGACAGCTCAGGAAGACCTCGCCAAAGAAAAGGCGCAGCAGCAAGCCAGGGAACAGAAAGCCCAGGAGGTTGCTGCAAAGGAAAAGGCCGCGAAAGAAAAGGCGGCACAGGAAACCAGGGCGAAGCAGGCAGCAGAGGCTAAACTCAAGGCCCAGGAGCAGGCCGAACTCGCTGCCCAGAAGAAAAAGCAGGCTGAAGATCAGGCCAAACTTGCGGCTGAGAAGAAAAAACAGGCCGACGCCAAGGCTGCGGCACAGAAGAAAGAGGCAGAGGCCAGGGCCGCCGCCGAGAAGAAAAAACAGGCAGAGGTTGCTGCCAGGGCCAAGGCGGATGCCGAAGCCAGGCGCAAGCAGGAAGAGCAGCAACGCAAAGAGGCTGAAAAGGCGCGTGAGCTCGCCCAGCTTGAGAAAGAGCTGGCCCAGGAGCAGCGCATCGCGGCGGATCGGGCGTCGCAGCAGCTGATGGTGTCGATGACGGACTACATCAACGGCGAGTTGAGCCGAAACTGGCGCGTTTCGAGCGCGTTTCGTAATGGCATGGAGGCGGTGGTGGAAATACGCCTGTTCCCCTCCGGTGAAGTCGACAGCGCGAACCTGGTACTGAGCAGTGGTGACTCGGGCTTTGATAATTCCGCGGTGCAGGCGGTGTTCAAGGTTGATCGCTTTGCGCGGGTGGCAGAAGTGGATCCGCTGACATTTGAGCGCAATTTCAGAAAATTCAGAGTCAAGTTCCGACCGGAGGGATTGAGGTGGTAACAGCGATGAAGCTAAGACTACTGGCGTGCTGCGTACTGATGCTGCTGGCGTTTGGTGTGCGCGCCGAGCTGATGATCGAAGTGACCCAGGGTGTGGACGCGCCGACGCCGATCGCCGTCGTGCCTTTTGGCTGGAACGGCGGTACGCCCCTGCCGGAAGATATTGCTGAAATCGTCTCGACCGACCTGCATCGCAGCGGTTTCTTTGGCGCCATGAAGCGCAGTGACATGCTCAGTTTCCCGCAGCAGCAGGCTCAGGTGTTTTTCCGTGACTGGCGTGTTTCCGGGCAGAACTACCTGTTGATCGGCCGCGTGGCCTCGGTCGGCGGTGAACAGCTGCAGGTGACCTACGAGCTGTACGACGTGCTCAAGGAAACCCGGGTGTTCGGCGAACAGATCAGTGGCTCTACCCGCAACATGCGCGACATGGCGCACTATATTGCCGATGCCGTGTTTGAAAAGCTCACAGGCCTGCGCGGTGCCTTTTCTACCCGTATCGCCTATGTAACCGCCCAGAACCAGGGGGGTGGGCGCCACCGCTACAGCCTGCAGCTGGCGGATGCCGATGGTGCCCGTGCGCGTACTATCCTGGAGTCTCGCGAGCCGATTATGTCGCCGTCCTGGTCCAAGGATGGCAGCAAGCTGGCCTACGTGTCCTTTGAAAGTTCGCGCCCGGGGATTTACGTGCAGCACCTGGCGAGTGGCAAGCGCGAAAAAATTCAGTCATTCGCCGGTTTGAACGGTGCGCCGGCCTGGGCGCCGGATGGTCAGCGCCTGGCGCTGACGCTGTCCAAGGATGGCAATCCGGAGATTTATACCCTGGACCTGGCCCGCCGCCAGTTGACGCGGGTGACGCACCACTATGGCATCGATACCGAGCCGACCTGGGCGCCCGATGGCCAGTCGATACTGTTTACCTCGGACCGGGGAGGGCAGCCGCAGATTTACCGTGTGTACCTGTCGGATCGGCGTATCGAGCGTGTTACCTTCGAGGGCAACTACAATAGCAGCGGCAAGCTGACGCAGGATGGCCGATTCCTGGCCATGGTGCACCGCAGTGCCGGTGCCGGTGCGGCCTTCAATATCGCAGTACAGGATCTTAAAACAGGGCGTCTGGATATCTTGACCCAGACGTCGCTGGACGAATCGCCGACCATCGCACCGAACGGCAGCATTGTGCTGTACGCGACCCAGCAGGGTAACAACGGTGTGCTGGCAGCAGTTTCTCTCGATGGCCGGGTGCGCTTTCGCATGCCCTCGTCATCGGGTGATGTTAGGGAGCCGGCCTGGTCCCCCTACTTGCAATAGGACCGGGCTAACATTACTTTACTCTACACGTTAGCGACCATGGTGGTCGCTTCAAGGAGCAATAGAAAGATGCGTGCGTTGAATGTTACCAAGGTTGCTGCTCTGGCCCTTACCTTCGCTTGGGTTGCAGGTTGCAGCTCCACCAGTACGCAGACTGACAGCGCCGACATGGGCGGCAGCATGGGTTCTGACAGCGGTGCCATGACTTCCGGCTCGGCCGGCATGGGCGGCCTGTCCGGCTCTGAACTGCCGGCTGAAGTGGCTAACCTGCAAACCGTGTTCTACTTCGACTTCGACCAGTCTACGGTGCGTGGTGAGTCTTTCGCTGATCTGGAAGCACACGCGCGCTACCTGGCGTCCAACCCGCAGGCCGCTGTGCGCCTGGAAGGCCATGCCGACGAGCGCGGCACCCGTGAATACAACATCGCCCTGGGCGAGCGTCGCGGCAATGCCGTTGCGCGTTTCCTGATGGTGAATGGCGCCAATGCAGGTCAGGTTGAAGTGATCAGCTACGGCGAAGAGAAGCCTGCGGTGATGGGTCATGGCTCGGATTCCTGGGCGCAGAACCGTCGCGTTGAGCTGAAATACGCTGGCCGCTAAGTGCCCATGACTGTATTCAGACTCAAGTTTCTGGGATTGCTGCTGGCGTTATCGCCAGCAGCGGTTCTTGCCGCGGATCCCGTGCCGGTGATTGAAATCGTGCCGGGCCCCGGGCAGAGCCAATCCAGTGGTCGTGCCGGTCAGGCCTTCGCCACGCAGGAGGCTCAGCTCATGATGATGCTGCAGCAGCTGCAGGATGAAGTGCGCAGCCTGCGTGGCCAGGTGGAGTCACAGCAATACGAGCTTGATCGCATGCAAAAGGATCAGCTCGAGCGTTACCGGGATCTGGATCGCCGCCTGGGTGCGCTGATTACCGGTGCGGCTGCAGCGCCTGTGGTTCCTGAACTCAATTCTGATACGGCGTTGCCGGGTGCAGGCGCTCTGGCGCCCGAAGCGCCCGGGGCTGTCGCTGCCGCATCTGCGCCGGCGTCTGCCAATGACGATCAGGCCTATCAGGCTGCTTTTGCCCTGGTTCGCGAGCGCAAGTTCGATGAGGCCGCCAGTGCCTTCGAGCGTTTCGTGCAGGATTACCCAGCCAGTACCCGGTTGGCGAATGCACATTACTGGCTCGGCGAGATCTACCTGGCCCAGCAAAAACTGGAGCTGTCCCAGGGCGCCTTCGTCCGGGTGGTGGAAGATTTTCCCGGCAGTACCAAGCTGCCCGATGCCTTGTACAAACTCGGTGTGCTGAATCATCAGCGCGGTAATGCGGCCGAGTCTGCACGTTATTTCGAGCGGGTGATACACGACTTCCCGCAAAGCTCTGCTGCGCGACTGGCGCAAAATTTTAAACGCTAGGCCCTGGTTGCCTGGTTGCCTGGTGTTCAGCTTGAGCCCGGTAACGCCGGGCTTAATTATTTGTATACTGTTCACATTTTTTAAAAGCGGAAACTGTTTTGATGACTCAACCTTCCCCCAAAGCCGTGGTGCTGTTGTCCGGTGGACTTGATTCGGCCACGGTGCTGGCGATGGCGCTCGATCAGGGTTACGACTGTCATGTGCTGAGCTTTGACTACGGGCAGCGTTCCCAGACCGAACTGAACGCCGCCCGTGCTGTTGTCAGTGCCCTGGGTGTAAGTGCAGACAAGCACAAGGTGGTGCGACTGCACCTGGAGGATTTCGGGGGCTCCGCATTGACGGATCTTTCCATCGATGTTCCGGAGGAAGAGGTCGAGGGCGAAATTCCGGTGACCTATGTACCGGCCCGCAACACGGTGTTTCTCTCCCTGGCGCTGGGCTGGGCCGAGGTGCTGGATGCCAGGGCGCTGTTTATCGGTGTGAATGCAGTCGATTATTCCGGTTATCCAGATTGCCGGCCGGAGTTCGTTGCTGCCTTTGAAACCATGGCCAACCTTGCCACCAAGGCCGGTGTCAGCGGTCAGCCGTTCCGTATCCATACACCCTTGATGAGCCTGACCAAGTCGGACATCATCGTTGAAGGGTTGCGCCTGGGTCTGGACTACGGTCTGACCGTATCCTGCTACCAGGCGGATGAGCAGGGCAGGGCCTGTGGTGTTTGCGATAGCTGTCGCCTGCGGGCCCGGGGCTTTGAAGATGCCGGTGTCGAGGATCCGACGCACTATCAGGCATAAAATTACCCGAAGGGGTTGCATCGAGGCTGAAAATCTTTAGAATGCGCAGCCCATCGGGTCGTTAGCTCAGTTGGTAGAGCAGTTGGCTTTTAACCAATTGGTCATAGGTTCGAATCCTATACGACCCACCAAATTTGAAAAAAGAGGGAGCACCGGGTGCTCCCTCTTTTTTATGTCTTTTTTATGCCGCTTCAACGCCGGTGCCAGCGTTTTCCGCCCTATGGGTACTGTTGGCCGGTTTTTTTGCCTGAGTCTGTGTGTCAGGGGTTGTAGCTGCGCAGCCGTGGCACCATGAATACCCTATAGGGTCAAAACAGTGACGGCGACCGCTGGCGCAGAACTGTGGTATGATCTTGCGCCTCGAAATTCACATCGGGTTTGTTGCCCCATTTTTGACAGACTGACATGACGCCTATGTTGAGCAAACAGGATATCTCCGAGCGCATTCTGGTGCAGGAGCACTTAGCCAAAGAGCATCTGCCGGACGATATGAGCCGTGAGGATGTTGAACGCTATAAAGCGCGTATCAAGGCATTGCTGAAAGAAAAAGATGCCTGTCTGGTGGCGCACTACTACACCGATCCCATCATTCAGGAGTTGGCGGAAGAAACCGGCGGCTGCGTTGCCGATTCGCTGGAAATGGCACGTTTTGGCAGCGTTCGGCCTGAAAAGACCCTGCTGGTTGCCGGTGTGCGTTTCATGGGCGAAACCGCCAAGATCCTGAGCCCGGAAAAGCGCATTCTCATGCCGACGCTGGAGGCGACCTGTTCGCTGGACATCGGTTGCCCGGCTCCGGAGTTCACCGCCTTCTGTGATGCCCATCCCGACTACGAGGTTGTGGTCTATGCCAACACCTCTGCGGCCGTAAAGGCGCGGGCCGACTGGGTTGTAACCTCCAGCATAGCGCTGGACGTGGTCGAGCACCTGGCGGATGAGGGCAAGAAAATTATCTGGGCGCCGGACAAGCACCTGGGAGCCTATGTACAGAAGGAGACCGGTATCGACATGCTGATGTGGGATGGTGCCTGCATCGTGCATGAGGAGTTCAAGGCCAAGGGGTTGCTGGATCTGAAGCAGGTCTACCCGGACGCTGCCATCCTGGTGCACCCGGAATCGCCGGCTTCGGTGATCGAACTGGCAGATGCGGTAGGTTCCACCTCCCAGCTGATCAAGGCGGCGGCCGAGCTGCCCAACCGCGAGCTGATAGTGGCGACCGATCGCGGCATCTTCTACAAGATGCAGCAGGCGGCACCGGACAAGGTGTTCATCGAGGCTCCCACCGGAGGCAGTGGCGCGACCTGTCGCAGCTGTGCACACTGTCCCTGGATGGCGCTCAACGGCCTGGAGAATATCGTGACGGCGCTGGAAGAGGGGCGTGATGAAGTGCTGGTGGATGCAGCGCTGATAGATGAAGCGCGCAAGCCGCTGCAGCGCATGCTGGATTTCTCGGCGGCGCTCAAAGGCTGAGGACACCTCTGCATTTTGGCTATCAATGCCCCCTGGTGGGCGGCATTGCATGACCCCGGCGCTCGCCGGGGTTTTCGTTTTTAGTGCTTAAAACTCCATTTTCAGATCTTCACGCAACTGTTCGGCGTCCTGCTTGTAGGTTTCCAGCCGTGCGCGGTCTGACTCCGACAGGTTTTTTTCCTTGAGGGCGAAATCGACCTGGCGCAGGGCGCTGTCGACGTCTGCGGTGCGCAGGAAATATTCAATGCGGGCTTCGTGGACGCGTAAAATCTGCCCGTTCAGCCCGTAGCTTTCGGCCAGGTTGAAGCGGCTGTCGATATCATTGGGGTGATGGATGAGCAGGGATTCGTACAGGCGGGCGGCGCGAGCGGGCTCTTCCATGTCCTGCAGCAGGCGTGCGTAGGTTTTCTGCACCGGCAGGTTATTGGGGTAGAGCTGGTTCAGTTCGGCAAGAATCTGCTCTGCGTCCGTATTGCGCCCGGCGGCGTGCAGAATTTCGGCCCGGCTGATGCGTACGTAGAGCTGCCGCTTCCAGTCATTGTTGAGTTTATCCAGTGCCTGCAGTGCCCGGGTGTAATCGCCCGCGGCGCTGGCTGCCATGGCGACGCCGTAGTGGTCACGGCTGGTGCCGGACTGCTGTGCTGCGGCCTCGAAGGCTTCGAGGACGACGCCGGGTCTGCTGGCGTAGTGCACCTGCAGGCGGGCGCGGGCAATATCAAATTCTGGACTTGACTGTTTGGCGTTGGGCGTCGGCAGTTGCGCGGCCCGGTTCAGGGCGTCGGCAATGCGAGACTGGGTGACCGGGTGAGTCAGCAGGAATTCGGGTGGCCGGTCGCCGTAAAAGCGCATCGAACGCTGCATGCGCTCGAACATGCGCGGCATGGCGTCGGGATCTATCCCGGATGACGCCAGGGTGGCCATGCCCAGGCGATCGGCTTCCTGTTCGTTCTGGCGGCTGAACGAGAGCCGTGCCAGCTCGCCGGCCCCCAGTGTTGAAGTCAGGGCGGCGGCACCCGCCTGGGGGTCCGCAGCGGCAACCAGGATGCTGCCAAGCACGGCGGCCATCATGAAGGGGCGGTTGCGGCGTTCTTGTTCCAGTTGCTGGGCGAAATGGCGCTGGCTGAGGTGGGCCAGCTCGTGGGCCAGTACCGAGGCCAGCTCGTCCTCGGCTTCGGCGGACAGCAGCAAGCCGCCGTGTACCCCGATGACGCCGCCTGGCACGGCAAAGGCGTTGAGTGTCGGGTTGTCGACGGTAATGAGATCCAGCTGTGGTTGCGACAGTGCGCTGTTGCCTGCCAGTCGCCACAGCAGGTCTTCCAGGTAGCCGTAGACGATGGGGTCCTCAAGCAGTTTGGCGCGCCCGCGCAGCATGCGGCTCCAGGTGTCGCCCAGGCGAGCTTCCTGCTGCAGTGAAACAATGGATGAGCTGGTGTCGCCAATGGTGGGTAGGCTCTGAGCCGCCTGGCTTGTCGCTGTTGCCGACAGCAGAAACCCCAGCAGCAGGGGGGGCAGGATTTTGGACGCTAGCATGGGTTTCCTTATCATCGGTCGCTGAGGATTATCGTACAGTGCTTTATGCTAATATCCAGCTTCCAAAACGACCCGGCAAGAGGGGCAATCATGGTGAGCGGTGAATTCGATCAGGTACTTGATGCCAGTGGGCTGAACTGCCCGCTGCCGTTGCTCAAGGCCAAGCAGGCATTGAACCGATTGCAAAGTGGTGCGGTGCTCAAGGTCATTGCGACTGATGCGGGATCGGTGCGGGACTTCAAGGCATACACCGATCAGTGTGACCATGAGCTTTTGCAATCGTTCACCGAGGACGAACGCTTCATCTATATTATCCGTCGCTCCTAGGCAGCAGGGATTCGCTATGCGCAAAATTTTCGGCAAATGGATTGATCGGTATTTCTCTGACGAGGAAGCCCTGTTGCTGTTTGTGCTGCTGGCGGTGGGTCTGCTGGTCATCATTACCCTGGGGCAGCCGCTGGCTCCGGTCTTTGCCGGCATCGTGCTGGCGTTTCTGATGCAGGGTACGGTGGATTGGCTGGTTGCCCGCGGACTCAGGCACCTCGGTGCGGTAGTGCTGGTGTTTACCGCCTTTGTGGGCTTCTTTCTGGCGCTGTTGCTCTTTGTAATGCCGGCGGCGTGGAAGCAGCTCGTGACGCTGTTCAACGAGCTGCCACGCATGGTTTCCAATGTGCAGTCACTGCTGCTGCTGCTGCCGCAGAAGTACCCTGACTTTATCTCCGAGTCCCAGGTGCGCGACCTGATTCAGCTGGCGACAACCGAGCTGAGCCAGGCCGGGCAGTGGGTGCTGACGTTCTCGTTGAACTCGCTTGGCAACCTGGTGGCATTGCTGATTTACGTGGTGCTGGTGCCCATCCTGGTATTTTTCTTCCTGAAGGATGGTCGCAAACTGGTGGGCTGGTGGGCGTCCTTTCTGCCGGAGCGTCGCCACATGATGACCAAGATCTGGCACGAAATGGACGACCAGATCGCCAACTACATTCGTGGCAAGGCGCTGGAAATCCTGATCGTGGGGTCCGTGACCTTTGTCGTGCTGGCGTTTCTGGGGGTTAATTATGCGGCGTTGCTGGGGGTTATCGTCGGCCTGTCGGTACTGGTGCCCTATATAGGCGCTGCGCTGGTGACCCTGCCGGTGGCCCTGATCGGCTTCTTCCAGTTTGGCTGGGGAAGCGAGTTCATGTGGCTGATGGTGGCCTACGGCATCATTCAGGCGCTGGATGGCAATGTGCTGGTGCCGTTGCTGTTCTCGGAGGCCGTGAACCTGCATCCGGTGTCGATCATAGTGGCGGTGCTGGTATTTGGCAGCCTGTGGGGTTTTTGGGGCGTGTTTTTTGCCATTCCTCTGGCAACCCTGGTGAAGGCCATTCTGAATGCCTGGCCGGGGAGTCAGCTGTCGGGGCTGCCGGAAGATGGGCAGCCCCAGCCCTAGGCCGGAGGGGCCGGTGGGCGGCGCGGACTACAGCGCCTTGACGGCGTCCAGTACGGCGTCGGCATGGCCGGCCACCTTGACCTTGCGCCATTCGTGGCGCAGGGTGCCGGTCTTGTCGATCAGAAAGGTGCTGCGCTCGATACCCATGTGCTCCTTGCCGTAGAGCTTCTTTAGCTTGATAACGTCAAACAGGCCACACAGGCTTTCGTCGCTGTCACTGATCAGCTCGAACGGGAACGACTGTTTGGCCTTGAAGTTCTCGTGGGCACGCAGGCCGTCCCGCGATACACCGAAAATCTCGGTATCCAGCGCCTTGAATTCCTCATACAGGTCACGAAAGTTCTGGCCTTCGGTGGTGCAGCCGGGGGTGCTGTCCTTGGGGTAGAAATAGATCACCAGGTTGCGACCACGCAGGGCGCTGGAGTCGACCTTAACGCCGCTGGTGGCCTGGGCGCTGAAGTCCGGTACGGGCAGGTCAAGTGATACTTGGCTCATGGGGATTCCTTTTTGGGTCAAAAAACGGGTACGCTTCGGGCGTGCAAATCGTATAGAATACTGGGCCTTTCTGCGAGATCAAACCCGCCGCCGGCTAAGCCTTGGGGGGATTCTGGTCTCGTTGTACGAGTCTGGTGCGAACAGTACCATAGACCCGAATTTGTCAGATGGAGAAAGTAATGATTACTGGCAGTATTGTTGCGCTCGTTACGCCGATGCAGATCAATGGAGATGTCGACTGGGACGCTCTGGACAAGGTGGTCGATCTGCACCTGGAAAACGGCACCGATTCGATCGTGGCCGTCGGGACCAGCGGTGAGTCCGCAACCCTCGACTGTGACGAGCATTGCCAGGTGATCAAGTACATCATCAAGCGGGTTGCCGGGCGCCTGCCGGTGATTGCCGGCACCGGTGCCAACTCCACCCGCGAGGCAATCTCCCTGACGCGCCGGGCGGCAGAGCTGGGTGCCGCTGCCTGTCTGCTGGTCACTCCGTACTACAACAAGCCGACCCAGGAAGGCCTGTACCAGCATTTCAAAGCCATTGCCGAGGCCGTGGACGTACCGCAGATTCTCTACAATGTGCCGGGACGCACCGCCTGTGACATGAGCAACGATACAACCCTGCGCCTGGCCGAGATCGACAACATCATTGGGATCAAGGATGCGACCGGCGATGTCGAGCGCGCCCGTGACCTGGTTGCCCGGGCGCCCAAGGATTTCGCGATCTACTCCGGTGACGATGCGACGGCGGTCGAGCTGATTCTGGCCGGCGGCCACGGCAATATCTCGGTTACCGCCAATGTGGCACCGGCCGAGATGGCCGAGCTTTGTCGCCTGGCCCTGGCCGGCGATGCACAGGGCGCGCGCGCGATGCAGGAAAAGCTGATGCCACTGAACACTCAGCTGTTTGTCGAGTCCAACCCGATTCCGGTGAAATGGGCCCTGTACGAAATGGGGCTTATTGGTCCCGGAATTCGTCTACCGCTGACGCTGCTGGCCGAGAGCTGTCAGCCGATTGTTCGCAATGCGCTGCGCGAGAGCGGCATCATTCAGGGCTGAACCCATGATGAAGAGTCAAACGCTGACCGGTGCGCTACTGGTTGCTGCCGCCGGGCTTTCCGGCTGCAGCTACATGTCCAGCAATCCGCTATACGGTGATGATGGCCTGGTGCGCAACCGCTCCCAGGACTATGAGAGCGCCCAGGCGCAGGCCCGGCTGGAAATTCCGCCACACCTGCAGACCCGTGCGCTGAACGAGCAGCTGGTGGTACCGGTGGTGGGCGACACCGCCACGGTGCGCCAGGAAGACTTCAAGGTACCGCGGCCCGAGTTTTTCTATGCTGACACCGGTTCCGAGCGCGTCAACCTGTCGCGCCTGGGGGATGAAAAGGTCATCGTCGTTGACGAGCCTATTGCCGATGTCTGGGTCAAGCTGCAGGACTTCTGGCGCTTCAACGGTATCGAGCTGGCCAAGTCCGACCCGCGCCAGGGCCAGATGGAGTCCGGCTGGATCAGGGTCGATGGCAAGGAGTACGGCTTTGCCGATCGCTGGATCAGGAAACTGACGTTCCAGGAGACCGAAACCGACACCCGCAACAAGCTGCGCATCAGCTTGAAGCCGGACCCGGAAAACTACGCCCGGACCTCCATTCGCATTGATCACGTAGCATTTCCGTTCAGCCAGCAGGTCGATACGATCGATTGGAATGGCCAATCGACCGATGTCGGTTACAAGAGCGACATGATGTTCGACATGTTGCGTTACCTCAGCAAGGCCACGGCTGACTCCAGTGCACAGAGCTTGCTGGCGCTGCAGCAGCGCGATTCGACACGGCCGTTGCTGGGGCGTGATTCGCGCGGCAATCCGACGCTCAAGATCGAGACCTCCATCGACAAGGCCTGGAACCTGATCGACGGTGCCCTGACGGCGGCCCAGCTGGATGTGGGAACGCGGGACCAGGAAGCCGGCATTTTCTACCTGACCTACACCACCACAACGCCGGTGGATGATACCAAAAAGGCCGGCTTCTTCGAGTGGCTGCACGGTGAGCGCGATGATATCAAGCTGGATACCGCTCTGTTCGAACGCACCCTGGGCTTCGGCGATGCCGACAGCGAAAATGGCATCAGCTACAGCGCCAAGCAGACGGACCGCCTGGTGGAAGGCGAGGTCGATCAGAGTGACCTGGCCGACCCTGATAACCTGGCGAATCGTGAAGGTTACAAGATCTGGTTTGCCGGCAAGGTTATCTACGTCTTTGGTGATGATGGCAGGGACGGTGGCCTGAACCGCGAGACCGGCAACTACGAGTTTGTCGGGCGCTATCAGCTGCACATGAACCGTACGCGCAGCGGCAGCTACCTGAGTGTCGCCACGGCGGAAGGTCTCGAGGCGCCGGCACTGGTGGCAGAAGAAATTCTGTGGAGTATCAAGGATCACCTGCCTGCAGGCTGAATCCGGGTGCCTTCAGGTGCGCTCTGGGTGACGACGTCGGCCGAGTCCAGGCCGAGCCTGAGCGACGCTTGATGGCCGGTTAATAAAAAGGGGCTTCGGCCCCTTTGTCGTATCTCGAGTCTGGCAGGTGTCAGCACGCCGATGAACAAGTGCAGGGAGTCAGGTTGATGAAAAAGGCGGTATTTCTTGATCTCGAAAGCCTGGAAGATATTGACCTGGCGGCGCTTGACGCCGAGTTCGATGTCTTCGAGACCCATATGGCAACGGCGCCGGAGCAGGTCGCAGAGCGTATCCGGGATGCCGAGGTCGTACTGGTGAACAAGGTGTGCCTTGATGCCGCTGCGCTGCAGCAGGCGCCCGGGCTCAAGCTGATTTGCGTGGTGGCAACGGGTACCAATAACGTGGACCTGGTGGCGGCGCAGCAATTGGGCATTCAGGTGTCGAATTGCCGGGCCTACGGCAATGACTCCGTCATTCAGCACGTATTCTCCCTGTTACTGGCGCTCAGCACCCGCCTGCTGGATTATCACCAGGCGGTGCAGGCCGGGCGCTGGCAGCAGGCTCGCCAGTTCTGCTTTCTGGATTTCCCCATCGCCGAGCTCTCTGGTAAGACGCTGGGTATCGTCGGCTATGGCAACCTGGGGCAGGGGGTCGGACGTATTGCCCAGGCTTTCGGCATGAACCTGATGGTGGCGCAGCGCCCGGGCGGGCCCGCGGAGCCAGGACGGCTGCCGCTGGATGAGTTGCTGCCCCAGGTGGATGTGCTGACGCTGCACTGTCCGCTGACCGAACACACCCGCAATCTGCTCGATGCCAGGGCCTTCAGCCGCATGAAAAAATCCGCACTGCTGATCAACGTGGCCCGGGGCGGCATCGTCGATGAAGCGGCGCTGGCGCAAGCCCTGCGCAGCGGCGAGCTGGCCGGGGCGGCTACCGATGTGCTCAGCGTGGAGCCGCCAAGGGATGGCAACCCGTTGCTGGGCGGCGATATTCCCAACCTGATCGTGACGCCGCACAATGCCTGGGGCAGCAAGGAGGCGCGTCAGCGCATCGTTGCGCAGACGCTGGAGACGATACAGGCGTTTGGGCGTGGCGAAGCCCTGCGGGTGGTCGGTTAGCGCTAGAAGGGCACCGGTGCCTCGAAATTCACCGCTTCGCCGCTTAGCGGGTGCTGGAAGCCCAGCTGTTCTGCATGCAGCATCAGCCGAGGCGCCCGGGCGATAATCTCGGGCGGTGCGTAGAAGTTGTCGCCGAGTATGGGGTGGCCGAGCGTCTGCAGGTGCACCCGCAGCTGGTGGGAGCGACCGGTAATCGGGTGCAGCTGGATACGGCTCTGGGCGCTGCTGCCCTCCAGCAGCTGCCACTCGGTGCGCGCGGACTTGCCCTCGACGGTATCCACAATCTGCAGCGGGCGGCGTTCCCAGTCGCAGCGCAGCGGCCACGTCATTACCCCGCTGTTCTCGGTCGGGCATCCGGCCACCAGGGCCTGGTAACGCTTGCGGGTTTCACGCATCTGGAACTGACGGCTCAGCTCCCGGTGGCTGGCGGCGTTCAGTGCCAGCACCATCAACCCGGAGGTGGCGCAATCGAGGCGATGCACAATACGGGCGGTAGGAAAATCGCTCTGCACCCGGTGCCACAGGCAGTCCTGCTTGTCCGGGCCGCGGCCAGGTACCGACAGCAGGCCGGCGGGCTTGATCACCACCACCAGTTCGTCGTCGGCCCAGACCAGGCGGTAGTTCATGCTGTCAGCTCGAACAGCGCCAGCGCCTCGACGTGGGCGGTGTGCGGGAACATGTCCATGGCGCAGAAGCGTGTCAGGCGGTAGCCGGCCTGGGCCAGCTCGGCGCCGTCCCGGGCCAGCATGGCCGGGTTGCAGGACACATAGAGGATGCGTTTGGCCCGATAGCCGATCAGCTGCTGTATGGCTTCGCGGGCGCCGGTGCGCGGTGGGTCCAGCAGGATCAGGTCAAAGCCGGTGCGATACCATTTCTGGTGGCGAAAATCCTGGCTCAGGTCGTTGCGAAAGAAGGTGGCGTTTTCAATGCCATTGCGCCGGGCATTGATGCTGGCCCGTTCGGCCATGGTGTCGCTGCCCTCGACGCCGACCACCTCGGCGCAGCGCGTCGCCAGTGGCAGGGTAAAGTTTCCCAGGCCGCAGAACAGGTCCAGCACACGGTCGCCGGGCTGCGGGTCGAGCCACTCGATGGCGCGGGACACCATCTGGCGGTTGAGTTCGGGATTGACCTGCAGGAAGTCGCCCGGTGCAAACTCCAGTTCCAGCTTGAAGGCCGGCAGGGCGTAGGTCAGTGGCTGCTCGGGTGCATCGCCCGCATAGCGGGTTCCCTGGCTGTCTTCGAGGTACAGCTGCAGCTCGAACTGCCGGGCGACCGGTTGCAGGCGGGCCAGGGTATCGGCGCGCAGGGGCTTTTTGGTACGCAGGGTCAGGGCACCCAGGTGGTCGCCATACTGAACCTGGGCATGGGTAATGGATTTCAGGTCATCCAGCCCTGCGAGGGTGTCACGCAGGCCGCGGAACAGGTCCTGGGCGCGCAGATCCAGCACTTCGCACTGCTCGATCTGCAACAGCTTGTTGCTGGCGCGGCGGCGAAAACCGATCAGGGGCTCGCCATTGCGCTGCAGCTGGTTGATGCCAACGCGGGCGCTGCGCCGGTAGTGCCAGGGCAGGGAGACCAGCGGCGCTTCGGTTGCGTCGGGCACCAGGCTGCCGATGCGCCTGAGCTGATCCAGTGCCTGTTCCTGCTTGAAGTGGATCTGCTGGTCATGGCGCAGGTGTTGCAGGTCACAGCCGCCACACTGGCCATAATGCTGACAGCCGGGTTCGGCACGCTCGGGGCTGGCGCTCAGTACCTCCAGGGTCTGGGCTTGCGCGTAGCGGTTGCGGTCGGTGTCGATGCGCGCCATCACCTGCTCACCGGGCAGGGCACCGCTCACGAACACGGCCTTGCCATCGAGTCGCGCAACACCGCGGCCTTCATGGCTCAGGCCTTCAATGTCGAGAACCTGCGGGCTCTTGCTGGCACTCTTGCGGGCGGGGCCCCCAAAACGGATCGGTTTGCTGCGGCTCATGACAACTCTCGCTAGTGAATGGCGCGCATTCTAGCAGCCTAAGGCGCTGGCGAAAACGCAGCGCTGTTTATAGGCCGGCCAGTGGCAGGCAGAGTACGAGATAAATCGTCACCTCGCTCAGCTGCTGGACGGCGCCCAGGCAGTCGCCGGTGTAGCCGCCAAGCCGCCTGCGGAACAGGCGGCACAGATACAGGCGCAGCAGCGCCAGGGCCATGATGAGTACCAGAGCGCTATAGCCCGGCAGCAGGAACAGGCTGAGGAGGGCCGGCGCAGCGGCGATCAGTAGCTCGTTGCGGCTCATGCGATTGGCCAGTGGGCGCACCTTGCTCAGCTGGTCGAGCTGTACATAGGCATCGGTGTGAATCAGACTGACGGCAACGAAGCGGCTGAGGACATGGCCGACGACAAGGGCGATCAAGACATCGCCAACGGCGGCCAGGCTGGCGAACTTGAGGCCCAGCACCAGTATTAGCCCCAGAGCGCCGTAGGTGCCGAGCCTGGAGTCTTTCATGATGTGCAGAGTCTGCTCCGGCGTCCAGCCGCCGCCAAAGCCGTCACAGACATCGGCCAGGCCATCTTCGTGAAAGCCGCCGGTGAGGAGCAAGGTGCAGCCGGTGCTGAGCAATACGGCGATGAGGGCGGGGAACAGAAGCGTGAAAAAGCCGTACAGGCCAGCGGCAACAAGTCCGACCAGCAGGCCGACCAGCGGGAAGTAGCGACTGGCGTGATTCAACTGCTCATCGCCGAACTCGACCCAGGCCGGTGCCGGAATGCGGGTGAAAAACGTCAGGGCATTAAAAAAAAGCTGTAGTTGCCGGGTCAAAGCGTTCATTCGGTCTCGCATTCAGGCGTGCGCTTGGGTATATATGACGCGGCCACACTCTAGAGCAAAAGAGGCATCAGATCCATGAGCAGTCAGGAACATCCATTCGCGACCTATGTGCGCATTCTCGGCAAGGGCAAGAAGGGCTCGCGCTCCCTGACCACTGAGGAAGCCCGTGATGCCATGGGCATGATTCTCGATGGCCAGGTCAGGCCCGAACAGCTGGGGGCCTTTCTGATGCTGCTGCGGGTCAAGGAAGAGGCGCCGGAAGAGCTGTGCGGTTTTGTCAGTGCGGTGCGGGCGCGACTGCAGGCGCCGCAGGATTTGCAGGTCGATCTGGACTGGTCCAGCTATGCCGGCAAAAAGCGGCGCCTGCCCTGGTTCCTGCTGGCGGCGCTGGCGCTGGCGCAGTCCGGGGTGCGGGTGTTCATGCACGGTGCCCGCGGTCATATGCCGGGCCGGCTCTATACCCAGGACATGCTCGACCTGTTCGGCCTGCCATCCTGTCACGACTGGTCCGCGGTGGACGGGCAGCTGGCGGCGCGCAACTTTGCCTTTATGTCCATCGATGAACTGGCGCCGCAGCTGGGCGAGATTATCCAGTTGCGCTCGATCCTGGGGCTGCGCTCGCCGGTACATACGTTGTGCCGGTTACTTAATCCACTGGGGGCGGAGCACGTCATTGACGGTGTTTTCCATCCGCCTTATGGTCCCATGCACCAGAAAACCAGCATGCTGCTGGGCATGCGCAACAGCGTAACGGTCAAGGGGGATGGCGGCGAAGCGGAGCTAAAGCCTGATTCGGAAAGCGAGTTGCAGTGGATCCTGGATGGCGAGATGCAAACGCAGCAGTGGCCCAGGCTGCTGGCTCAGCGCGTTGTGCGCGATGAAACACTGCAGCCCTCGGAGTTGCTGCAACTGTGGCGTGGCGAGCTGGAGCACGAGTACGGCGAGGGCGCGGTGATTAATACGCTGGCGGCGGTGCTCAGGTTGCTTGGGCGCGTATCCGAGCCCGAGGAGGCGGTGCGCCAGGCGCGTACACTCTGGTCGGCGCGCGTCAAAGATGCGTACTAGAAACCCAATTAATCGTGTAAAAAATATACAGCTGATGCTATTTGTGGATAATGGCTGTAAATATTTCAACCAACTGTTGCTGAATCATGCCCCATAGAATCCTGCAGAATCGACGTGCTTTTATCAAAACCCTGGCCGGTGCGGCGGCTGGGCTGGCCGGGTCCGGCGCCATAGGTGCACCGCTGATCAAGAACCCCGGGCTGGAACGCAAGCTCACCCTGAACAACATGCACACCGGCGAGAAAATGACCGCGGTGTACTGGGCTGATGGTCACTACATGCCCCAGGTGCTGCAGGAGGTGGATCATCTGCTGCGCGATCACCGTACCGGCAGCTCGATCCAGATGGACCGCCAGCTGTTTGATCTGCTCTACCTGCTGCAGCGGGATATCGGTCTGCACAAGGAATTCCAGGTGATATCCGGTTACCGTTCCCCGGAAACCAACGAGAAGCTGCGCAAGCAAGGTCAGGGTGTTGCCAAGAAAAGCTACCACATGCAGGGCAAGGCCATTGATATTCGTGTGCCGGGCGTTGCGCTGCGGGATGTACAGCGCATGGCGCTGAAAATGAAAGCCGGGGGTGTGGGCTTTTATTCGCGCAGCAACTTTCTGCATGTGGATGTCGGGCCCGTACGTCACTGGGGCTGAGTGCTGACATAGCTGTACCGCGGTTTCTGCAAATAGCCGCCTTCCTGCACGGGAAGGCGGCTTTTTCGTTTGGGTGGTTAAAGTGACGGCGGTGGAGTCTCAGTCCTTGCGCAGTCGATCCGAGATGGCGATGGGCGAGGGAAAGTTGAAAATCACCAGGTAGCTGGAGAACAGGAAGGTAAGGATGGTGGTGGCCTGGATCACATGGGAGGCTTCCTGGCCGATCAGGGTGGCGCTGGTGGCCAGGTAGGCGATCAGCAGGGAAAACTCGCTGATCTGGCCGAGGCGAAAGCCGATCTCCCAGGCCAGTTTCCTGCTTTCGCTGATGCGAAACAGCAGGAAACGAAACACTACCGGTTTGAGTGCCAGCACCAGAGCGGTCATGACCAGGGAGGGCAGCAGAATGACGTTCACCAGCGCCAGGTTGAAGCTGGCGCCGATGGAGAAGAAAAACAGGATCAGAAAGAAGTCGCGCAGTGGTTTCAGGCTGGTGGCGATGTACTGGGATATCGGGCTGGTGGCCAGGGTGACACCGGCGACAAAGGCGCCCATTTCGGCCGATAGGCCGATGGCCTGGGCCAGTTCCGCCATGCCCAGGCACCAGCCGAGTGCCAGCAGAAAGATGTACTCGTGAAAGCGGTCGAAGCTTTGCAGCAGTCGTAACAGGACGTAGCGCACGAACAGGAAAGCGCCTGCCGTCATCAATGGCAGTGCCGCCAGGGTTTTCAGGAACGCCTGAATGCCGTTCTGGCTATCGTCGCTGCCACTGTAGAGCAGCAGCAGCACCAGGATCGCAATAACGTCCTGTAGCAGCAGCAGGCCAACGACCAGCTCGCCGGTGTGGCGATGGTGCAGTACCGTGGTGGGTAGCAGCTTGATGCCGATAATGGTGCTGGAGAACATCAGTGCCGCGCCAATAATCAGGGCTTCGGTTTGGCTGAACCCGAACGCGAGGCTGGCGCCGTAGCCGGTAGCCATGAAGATCAGTGAGCTGGCGATGGCCACAAGGGTCGCTTTTTTCAGCATGTGCAGCAGGTGGCTCGGCTGCATGTCGAGCCCCAGCAGGAACAGCAGAAAGATGATGCCGATATGGGAAATGTCCGCCAGCAGGCGGGTGTCGGAGATCAAGCTGAGGCCATAGGGGCCCAGCAGGGCGCCGAGTACGATATAGGCCACCAGCAGGGGCTGGCGCGTGTATAGAGCTGCGGTGGCGAGAATCGCAGCGCCGGTGAAAATCAGGAAAAATGAGAATACGAGACTCTGTTCCGCCATAAAGAGAGGGTTCCTGTGATACTGCGCGCAGCTTGTGCCCAGTGTATCAAACTAACCGAGCTTGATGTCGGCCCAGTGGCGCCGTCGCCAGATGCCGATAAAAACCAGCGACGACAGGCTGCGGTGCGCCAGCTGTACCAGCCAGATACCGGTCAGTCCGAAGCCCAGGTGAGGGCCGAACAGCCAGGCCAGTGGCAGATAGAACAGCCATTGCCCGCCGACGGATACCAGCATGACGAGTCGATGTGCGCCGGCGCCCAGAAGTGCCTGGGTCAGCACCAGGCTGGCGGCATCCAGGCAGATGGCAAGGCCGGTGATCTGCAGTGGCAGCCGCGCCTGCTCCACCAGCAGCGGGTCGGTCATGAACAGGGCGAGGATATGGTCGGGGACGAGCCACATGGGCAGGCTCAGCAGGCAGATGATGACCAGCGCCGTCTTGATGACATCCCAGCCCCATTGCTGCGCCTCCATGGGCTGATTGCGCCCCAGGGCGTGGCTGACCAGGGAGGTGGAGGCCATGCCCAGTCCCACACCGGGCAGGATCAGGAACAGTGCCAGGTTGATAAGAATATGGGCGATGGCCTGTTCCTGGGTGCCAATCTGTCCGATGATCCAGAACAGTACGGCGATGGCGACGGCGAAGAGCAACTGCTGCAGGGAATGGGGAATCGACAGCCGCAACACGGTCGCGAGCGCACGGCGATCCCGCTTGGCGCGCAGAAAACCGTGTTTTCTGGCATCGCGCCAGACCAGTCCCGCGTTCAGCAGGCAGCCGGCGCAAAGCGCAATGCTGGTGCCAAGGCCCGCGCCCGCGGCACCGAGCGTCGGCAGCCCAAGGGCACCGAATATCAGGCCATAGCTCAGCACGACATTGGTCAGGTGCATGATCAGCAACAGGCGCAGATGCACCATGGGTCTGTAGGTGCCGTTCCACCAGCCGCGCAGGGAGAAATTAATGCCCACGGCGCTCATGGCGAGGATGCGGTAATCGAAGTAGTCGTTGGCGATGGTCAGCACCGCGGAGTCACCGCTCATCAGGCTTAGCAGGCTGTCGGAGAACGCGGCAAACAGCAGGCTCAGGGGCAGGGCGATAGCCAGTGCCAGTATGATGCCGGCATTGACCGGGCGGGCCATTTCCGCGCGCCGGCCTTCGCCATGGCGCCGTGCCACCAGAGACTGCACTGCCGACGAGAGCCCGATCACGCAGCTGATGGCGATAAAGTTGGCATAACCGGCGATGCCGACACCCGCCAGCGCCGTGTCGCCAAGGCGCCCGACCATGGCGGCGTCCACCAGGTTCAACAGGCTTTGAGACAGCATGCCGCCAATTATGGGCAGGCCCAGTGTCAGTATGGTGCGCACACGTTGCGGTTGGCTCATTGGGCTTGGGATGCGGGCTGCTGCAGGTGGTAAAAAATGAGGCGGCAATTCTAGCAGAATTATCGAGGCTGTGGGGCAGGCAGCTAATAGCCGATCAATTTACTCGGAATTAGATAGCGTGTATCCTTCGAGCTATCAGACCTGTCAGCTTGCGACGTTAGGAGTCCAGTAATTCCCATGAATATCACGGTTACCGAAAGTGCTGAAAAATACCTGGCTGACCTGCTGTCCAAACAGGACGCAGAAGGCATCTCCGTACGCATGTTCGTGACGCAGCCGGGCACGCCCTATGCCGAAACCTGCCTGGCGTACTGCCGTCCCGATGAGGTGATTGCAGACGACGAGCTGCTGGAACTGACGCTCATTCGTTTCTACCTCGAGCGCAACAGCCTGCCGTACCTTGAGGAAGCGATGATCGACTTCGCCGAAGATCGCATGGGTGGCCAGCTGACCATCAAGGCGCCCAACGCCAAGGTGCCCAAGGTTTCCGCGGATAGCCCGATGGAAGAACAGATCAATTACATACTGTACGCCGACATCAACCCGGGGCTGGCCAGCCACGGTGGTGAGGTCAAGCTGGTACAGCTGGTGGAAGAGGAAAACGGTCACATTGCCGTGCTCAAGTTCGGTGGCGGTTGCCAGGGTTGCAGTGCCGTGGACATGACCCTCAAGGACGGCGTGGAAAAAACCCTGCTTGAGCGTGTACCGGGCCTGATCGCCGTGCGCGATGAAACCGATCACAGCAACACCGAAAAAGCTTACTACAAGTAAGCCGTTATCCAGAACGGGGTCCTGCATGCAGGACCCCGTTCTTGTTTCTGCGCCGTTGTTCTGCTCCGCGGGTACTGCTATAACACAGAGATCCCCGTTGTGCTGTGGTGCAGCAAGTGGGGTTGATACGGCTATCCTGTCGGCTCGATTGTCGCGGCAAGCCTCCTGATCGGGCGACAGCGGTTTTTTTCAGTTTATCGCTTGTATTTCCATGCTCCAGCCCCATTGATTGGTATTACCATTATTTCCAAGGTTCTCGCATTCGTCAGCGCTAGGGGCGGGTGCTCTGCAAAGAGGCATCATCCACATGGATCAGATTGAAGCAAAAGAGGATGCTGTAGCCATCGAGCTTCCGGTATTGCCACTGCGCGACGTAGTTGTCTATCCGCATATGGTCATTCCCCTGTTTGTTGGTCGTGAAAAATCGATTCTGGCCCTTGAAGCGGCCATGAACAGCAACAAGGAAATACTGCTGGTCGCGCAGAAGAATGCGTCCGATGACGAGCCGGTGGCCGAGGGCCTGTTTGCGGTCGGTACCGTGGCGTCCGTGCTGCAAATGCTCAAGTTGCCGGATGGCACCATCAAGGTGCTGGTGGAGGGTGATTACCGCGCCAACATTGAAAGCTTCCATCAAACTGACGACAGCTTTACCGCAAGGGTGTCGGTACTGAAGGTGGAAGAGGCCGATCCGGCCGAATCCGAGATTTACAAGCGCACGGCGCTGGACCAGTTCGAGCGCTTTATCCAGGTCAACAAGAAAATTCCGTCCGAGGTGCTGACGTCGCTGCAGAATATCGATGATATCGGCCGTCTGGCAGATACCATTGCGGCGCACATGTCCCTCAAGCTGGACGAAAAACAGCACATTCTTGAAATGCTCGATAACCACAAGCGTCTCGAACATCTGATGGCGCTGATGGAGTCCGAGATTGACCTGGTTGAGGTTGAAAAGCGCATCCGTGGCCGCGTCAAGAAACAGATGGAAAAGAGCCAGCGCGAGTACTACCTGAACGAGCAGATGAAGGCCATTCAGAAGGAACTCGGCGATCTGGATGAGTCCGGCACGAACGACATGGACGAGCTCAAGCGTCGCATTGACGGCGCGGGCATGGCCAAGGAGGCGTATGACAAGACGCTGGGCGAGTACAACAAGCTCAAGATGATGTCGCCCATGTCTGCCGAGGCAACCGTAGTACGCGGTTACATCGACTGGATGCTGCAGATTCCCTGGGCCAAGCGCTCCAAGGTGCGCCATGACATGAAGCGGGCCGAGAAAATCCTCAATGAGGACCACTACGGCCTGGCCGAAGTGAAGGACCGCATTCTTGAGTATCTGGCCGTGCAGAAGCGCGTGCGCAAGCTCAAGGGCCCCATTCTGTGCCTGGTGGGCCCTCCGGGTGTCGGCAAGACCTCGCTGGGGCGCTCTATCGCCCGTGCAACCAATCGCGAGTACGTGCGAATGGCGCTCGGTGGTGTGCGCGACGAGGCCGAGATTCGCGGTCACCGCCGCACCTATATTGGCTCGATGCCGGGCAAGCTGATTCAGAAAATGTGCAAGGTGGGCGTTAAGAACCCGCTGTTCCTGCTGGATGAAGTCGACAAGATGGGCATGGATCAGCGCGGCGATCCGGCGTCCGCCTTGCTGGAGGTGCTTGACCCCGAACAGAACAGCACCTTTAACGACCATTACCTCGAAGTGGATTTTGACCTGTCCGATGTGATGTTCGTGTGTACCTCCAACTCCATGAACATTCCGGGACCGCTGCTGGACCGCATGGAAATCATCCGTATTCCGGGTTACACCGAGGATGAAAAGCTCAACATCGCGCGTAAGTACCTGGTCACCAAGCAGCTGTCGCAAAATGGGCTCAAGGCATCGGAAATTGAGATCAGCGATGAAGCCATCAAGCACCTGATTCGCTACTACACCCGCGAAGCCGGTGTGCGTGGTCTGGAGCGCGAGATTGCCAAGATCTGCCGCAAGCTGGTCAAGGAGCTGTCCCTGGGGCAGTTCAAGGGCGAGAAGCGGGTCATTGGTGGTGAAGAGCTGGAGCACTACAGCGGTGTGCGCCGGCACAGCTTTGGTATTGCCGAAGAAGAGGATCAGGTGGGTCATGTAACCGGCCTGGCCTGGACGCAGGTGGGGGGCGAAATCCTGAACCTGGAGGCGGCTGTTGTGGCCGGCAAGGGGCGTCAGGTGACCACGGGCAGCCTGGGGGACGTGATGAAGGAGTCCATCCAGGCCGCGCTGACCGTGGTGAGAAGTCGCGCCGAAAGTCTGGGTATAGCGGCGGATTTCCACGAAAAGAGCGATATTCACATCCATGTTCCGGAAGGCGCCACGCCCAAGGACGGCCCCAGTGCGGGCGTTGGCATGTGTACTGCGCTGGTGTCGGTACTGACCGGCATTCCGGTGCGGGCGGACGTTGCCATGACCGGTGAAATTACGCTGCGCGGGCAGGTGCTGCCGATCGGCGGGCTCAAGGAAAAACTGCTGGCGGCACACCGTGGCGGCATCCGCACGGTGATCATTCCGCAGGAAAATGAGCGTGATTTGAAGGAAATTCCCGATAATATTAAGGCGGATCTGGAAATAAAACCCGTCAAATGGATTGACGACGTGCTGGATATTGCACTCAAATACCAGCCCAAGCCAAGGGAAAGTGAACTGAAGGAGCCTGTGGCTTCGGATAAAAAAACGGTGAAGGATGAGTCTGGGCAGATAAAGACTCATTAATAGGCAACATCGGCAGAAACCGCGTGGCGTCTGCTTGACAGCCGTTTCTGCCAGTTGGTATAAAGTGCCTGATCGTCTTGCTGGGCATGGACTACGGTACACAAGAACATAACGAATTGGATTCAAGGGGAACATCGTGAATAAGTCTGAACTGATTGATGCTATTGCAGCTTCTGCTGACATTCCGAAAGCAGCGGCTGGCCGTGCACTGGACTCTGCTCTGGAAAGCATCTCTGGCGCTCTGCAAAAAGGTGACTCTGTTGCCCTGGTAGGATTTGGTACCTTCGGTGTCAAAGAGCGCGCAGCGCGTACTGGCCGTAACCCGCAAACCGGTCAGCCGATCGAAATTGCAGCGGCAACCCTGCCGACTTTCAAGCCGGGGAAGGCTCTGAAAGACGCGGTGAACAAGTAAGAATCTGATCGTGAAGCGCGCTTCGACACTGGCATGCGGCCCGCAGGGGCCGAGCGAGTTGTCGAGGGTGCGCCCGAAGGTGGCTTGGGGAATAGCTGACCCACTTTCTGCAGCCTGGACACTGAAGCAGTAAAGCGTTTATTGATTACTGTTTCCTGGCTAAAAATTAGGCGACAAATATTGTTACCTGTGTAGCCAAAGTATTTTTAGCGGTGTGAGTATGCATTATTTGAACCTCCGCCGTGCGTAGTCAGCGTTTGAATGATTGAATATCAGTTGATCGGTTTTTGTACTACGTTGAAATGGATCGGCAGTTGGTTTTTTTCATTTCAGGATACACAGGGGAGCAATCGATTGTTTTTTGATCAGGCGTTGGTCCGGGTTGGGTACAAAAATACCAAGATGCGTTTTTGTACCATCTAATACAAGAAAGCGTATTCGGTTGAATGCGCTTTTTTTTTAATCTCGTACATTTGAATTTTTGGATTCAGCATGTTGCAGTCCATCAGGGATAACTCCCAAAGTATCGTTGCAAAAGTTATTGTCGGTCTGATTGTGGTGACCTTCGCCCTGTTCGGTGTGGAGTCGCTGGTGAGCCTGACAACGGGTACCCAGGCGCCGGCGACCGTCAACGGCGAGGAGATCGGCGAGCAGGAGCTGTTTCGCGCTGTCGAGCTGCAGCGGCGTCAGTTGCTGGCTCAGATGGGGGCGAATGCCGACCCCGCCGCGCTGGATGACAACCTGATCCGCGCCATGGTGCTGGACCGTCTGGTGGATGATGCGGTGCTGGTACAGTCGGCCCGCGAGCAGGGCATGGCGATTTCGCCGCAGATGCTCGATCAGATGATTGTCGGCACCGGCGACTTCCAGCTCGATGGCACCTTCGACCGTGATCAGTTCGAGGCGGTGTTGCGCAATGTCGGGCTGACGCCGCTGACCTATCGCGATTACCTGCGCCGTGAAACCCTGATCGAGCAGGAAAGATCCGGTTATCAGCTGTCTGCGTTCGTGACCGACGGCCAGCTGAAGCAGCTGCTGGCGCTGGATCGCCAGACGCGCGACATGGCGTGGTTCGAGCTGCCGGACGCACCTGTCAGGGCGCAGATCGACGTGACTGAGGCTGATATTGCCGCGCGCTACGATGCCCAGCGTGAGCTCTACCAGACCGAAGAGCAGGTCAGTATCCGTTATCTGCTGCTCGACAAGGCCAGTCTGCTGGGGGATATCGAGGTCACTGATGCCGAGCTGCAGGGACAGTATCAGCAGGTGCTGGCCGGGTTCAGCTCCGATGAGGAGCGCGAAGCGGCGCATATCCTGATCGAGATCACCGATGAGCAGGATGCCGCAGCGGCCGAGGCCAGGGCACAGGCGCTGAAAAAACAGCTGGACGAGGGGGCGGACTTTGCAACCCTGGCACGGGAAAACTCCGATGATCCGGGTTCCGCTGCCAGTGGTGGTGATTTGGGGATGAACGCCCGGGGCATGTTCGTCGGGCCTTTCGAGGACGCACTCTTTGCACTGAGTGGCGAAGGCGAGGTGTCGGCGCCGGTGCGCACCGAGTTCGGTTACCACCTGATCAAACTTGGCAAAGTCGTGCAGACCGAGGCGCCGTCCTTTGACGAGATGCAGGCTGAACTGCGCGAGCAGATTCTGGCTCAGAAAGGCGAGAGCCGTTATGTCGAGCAGTTGGAACGCCTGGCGGACGTCACTTTCTCATCCGGCAACCTGGAGGAGCCCGCCGCAGAGCTGCAGCTGGAAATTCAGACCAGCGAGCCCTTCGGCCGCAGTGGTGGCAGTGATGAGATCAGTGCGCATCCCCGGGTGCTGGCGGCGGCGTTTTCGCCTGAGCTGATCAACGATGGCGTGAACAGTGCGCCCATCGAGCTGGATACCGGTCGCAGTGTCGTGATCCGGGTGCAGGAGCATCTGCGCCCGCGTCAGCAGACGCAGGATGAGGTGGCTGACAGCATTCGCCAGGACCTGCTGGACGAGAAGACAGCGGCACGCCTGGACGAGCTGGCCGAAGGCCTGCTGGCGCAACTCAGGCAGGGCGCGGATATGGCCGCGTTGGCCGCTGAGCAGGATCAGTCGTTGATCGAGCTTGCCGATGTCAGCCGTGCCAGCCAGGATCTGGCCACCGAAGTTCGTGCCGAGCTGTTCCGCATGCCGCAACCCACTTCCGGTGGCGCCACCAGTTACGCTGCGGTGGAATTGAATGTCGGCGGCCGGGCGATCGTCGCACTGCGAGCGGTGAATACGCCGGATCTGGATGAGGCGGTGTCTGCGGACGAGTTCAAGGCCATGCGCGGTTACCTCGCAGGGCGTCAGGGGCAGCAGGACTACCAGGATCTGGTGCGCACCCTCAAGGGCGCGGCGGAGATTGAAATGAACTGAGCCTGGCGTCTGGCTGATTCAGCCACCAGATAGAAAAGCCACCGGGGTCTAGCGCTGCGGTGGCTTTTTGCTGTGTGGGCTAGCGAAAGGCGGCCTTGAGCAGCTGGCGGGTGTAGTCCTGGGCGGGTGCCTCGAAAATCTGCGCGGCCGCGCCCTGTTCGACGACCCGGCCCTGCTGCATGACCAGCAGCTGGTGGCTCAGGGCCCGGACTACGGCCAGGTCGTGGCTGATAAAAATGTAGCTCAGGCGGTGACGCCGTTGCAGTTCGCGCAGCAGGTCCACGATCTGTTTCTGTACCGTGCGATCGAGTGCCGAGGTGGGCTCGTCCAGGATAATCAGCTTGGGTTTCAATACCAGGGCGCGGGCAATGGCGATGCGCTGGCGCTGGCCGCCGGAAAACTCGTGGGGGTAGCGGTGTCGGCTCGACGGGTCCAGCCCCACTTCCTGCAGCACGTCGATAATCAGCTGCTCCCGTGCTGCGGGGCTGTCACCGATACCGTGAATCTCCAAACCTTCGCTGATGATATCGCTGACGGGCATGCGCGGGCTCAGACTGCCGTACGGGTCCTGGAAGACCACCTGTAGCTGGCGTCGCAACGGCTTGATGTGTTTTTGTGGCAAGTCGCTGATGGTCTGGCCCTCGAAGCGGATGTCGCCTTCGCTGCGAATCAGGCGCAGGATAGCAAGGCCCAGGGTGGTCTTGCCGCTGCCGGACTCGCCGACAACGCCCAGGGTCTGGCCACGGGGCAGCCGCAACGATACACCGTCCACCGCCTTGATGTGTTCTGACGCACGCTTGAACAGGCCTTTCTTGATCGCAAACCAGATACGCAGGTTGTCCGTCGCAACGATGTCCTCGGGTGTTGCAGGGGGCTCTGCGGGCACCCCCGAGGGCTCGGCATCCAGCAGGCGGCGGGTGTAGGCATGTTGCGGTTCGGCAAAGAGCGCCGGCGTACTGGCCTGTTCGACGATTTCGCCCTGGTACATTACACAGACCTGGTGTGCATGGCGTCGTACGATATTAAGGTCGTGGGTGATCAGCAGGATGGCCATGCCAAGCTGCTGCTGCAGCCGTGCCAGCAGTTCCAGAATCTGTTCCTGGATGGTGACGTCCAGTGCCGTGGTGGGTTCATCGGCGATCAGCAGCTCGGGTTCGTTGGCCAGAGCCATGGCGATCATGACACGCTGGCGCTGTCCGCCGGACAGCTCGTGGGGGTAGCTGCCAAGGCGTGAAGCGGGGTTTGGCAGGCCGACCAGGGTCAGCAGTTCAAGGATGCGCTGTCGTGCCTGCATGCCGCTAAGGCCCTTGTGCAGCAGCAAAGTTTCGCCAATCTGCTTTTCCAGCGTGTGCAGCGGGTTCAGCGACGTCATGGGCTCCTGAAAGATGACCCCGATACGGTCGCCGCGAATCTGTCGCAGCCGCGGCTCGTCGGCCTGCAGCAGGTCCTCTCCCAGGTACTCAATTTTGCCGCCGGGATGGCTCGCCCGGGGGTAGGGCAGCAGGCGCAGCATGGACAGCGCGGTGACGGACTTGCCGGAGCCTGATTCGCCCACCAGCGCCAGGGTCTTGCCGCGGGGAATGTTAAAGCTGACATTGCGCACGGCATCAATGGTCTGGCCATCCTGCTCGAAGCGTACCGACAGATCGCTGATGGCAACCAGCGTTTCGCTCATGCCTGGGATCTCCTGTGGGCGGGTGGGGAAGAGCACTGTCGGCAGGCCGCGGGACTTGTCACAGCTTGAGTTTCCTTGCATCGAAGGCGTCGCGCACGGCTTCGCCGATAAAGATCAGCAGTGTCAGCATGATGGCCAGCGCGAAGAAGGCCGTGATGCCAAGCCAGGGGGCGTGCAGGTTGGACTTGCCCTGGGCGACCAGCTCGCCCAGGGAGGGGGAGCCGGGCGGCAGGCCAAAACCCAGGAAGTCCAGCGCGGTCAGCGTGACCAGCGAGCCGTTGAAGATAAAGGGCATAAAGGTCAGGGTGGCGACCATGGCATTGGGCAGAATGTGGCGGAACATGATCAGGCGGTTGCCCAGGCCCAGCGCGCGGGCCGCCCGCACATACTCCAGGTTGCGTCCGCGCAGGAACTCCGCCCGCACCACATCCACCAGGTTCATCCAGGAAAACAGCAGCATGATGCCCAGTAGCCACCAGAAGTTGGGCTGCACCAGGCTCGACAGGATGATCAGCAGGAACAGCACCGGCAAGCCAGACCAGATCTCGATAAAACGCTGGAACAGCAGGTCGACCTTGCCGCCGTAGTAACCCTGGATGGCGCCGGCAACGACACCGACCACCGAGCTTGCCAGGGTCAGTACCAGGGCAAAGAGTACCGAGATACGGAAGCCGTAGATGACCCGTGCCAGCACATCGCGCCCCTGGTCGTCGGTGCCGAGCCAGTTGTCCTGGCTTGGGGCCGAGGGCGCGGGCACCGACAGGTCGTAATTGATGGTGTCATAGCTGTAGCGTATCGCCGGCCAGAGTATCCAGCCTTGCCCCTGGTTGTGAATCAGGTCCTGAATGTAGGGGTCCTTGAAGTCGGCCAGGGTCTCAAACTCGCCGCCGAAGCGGGTTTCGCTGTAGTCCTGCACCACCGGCCAGTACAGGTCCCCCTGAAACCTGACCGCCAGGGGTCTGTCATTGGCGATCAGTTCGGCAAAGAGGCTGGCGAAGAACAGCACGCCGAACAGCCACAGCGACCAGTAGCCGCGCCTGTTGGCGCGAAAGTTGTCGAGCCTGCGGCGATTGATTGGATTGAGTCGCATCATCCCTCTCTGCTCTCGAAATCGATCCGCGGGTCGACGATCACATAGGTGATATCGCTGATCAGCTTCAGTACCAGGCCAATAAGCGTAAAGATATACAGAGTGCCGAAGATCACCGGGTAATCACGGTTGATCACCGCCTCGTAGCCCAGCAGGCCCAGGCCATCGAGGGAGAAAATCACCTCAATCAGCATCGAACCGGTAAAAAAGATGCCAATCAGCGCGGCGGGCATGCCGGCGATAATCAGCAGCATGGCGTTGCGAAAGACATGGCCGTACAGCACCTGGTTTTCGTTCAGGCCCTTGGCCCTGGCGGTGAGGACATATTGTTTGCCGATCTCGTCCAGAAAGGAATTCTTGGTGAGCATGGTCAGGGTGGCAAAGCTGCTGATCACCGAGGCCAGCACCGGCAGGGCGATATGCCAGAAATAGTCGCCGACCTTGCCAAGCAGCGACAGCTCCGCGAAATTCGATGAGGTCAGGCCGCGCAGCGGGAACCAGTTGAAGTAGGTGCCGCCGGCGAAGACCACGATCAGCAGGATGGCAAACAGAAAGTTGGGAATGGCATAGCCGACAATAATGGCACTGCTGCTCCAGACGTCGAAAGGGGTGCCGTCACGCACCGCCTTCTTGATGCCAAGTGGCACCGATATCAGGTAGGTCAGCAGGGTCGTCCAGAGCCCGAGCGAGATGGATACCGGCATCTTTTCAACGATGAGCTGGGTAACCGGCTTGTCGCTGTAAAAGCTGCGGCCAAAGTCAAACACCAGGTAGTTCTTGAGCATTTGCCAGAAGCGTTCGTGGGCCGGCTTGTCAAAGCCATAAAGCTTTTCAATCTGGGCCACCAGGGCCGGGTCCATGCCCTGGGCACCGCGGTAGCTGCCCTCGCCGTTGCTGCTTTGAATGATGTCGCTCTGAACCGCGCTGCCGATGCGCCCGGTGGCCTCGACACTGAGGCCTTCGAGTTGCGCCAGGGTCTGCTCCACAGGTCCCCCCGGGGCGGCCTGGATAATGATGAAGTTGATGGTCAGAATGCCCAGCAGCGTTGGAATAATCAGCAGCAGGCGGCGCAGTATGTAGGCACCCATCAGTTTGCCGAGGCCGTGCTGCCAGGCTCCAGGGACCACCAGGTATCAAGCCCCAGGCTGTAGGTCGGACGCACCGCGGGCATGCCGAAGCGGTTCCAGTAGGCGATGCGGTAGGTGGCAATATGGAATTGCGGGATGACATAGTGGTTCCACTGCAGCACCCGGTCCAGGGCGCGGGCGGCCGTAACCAGGCTGGCGCGATCCGGTGCCGCGATCAGTGTATCCACCAGGCTGTCGATGGCCGGGTTCTTGATGCCAACCAGGTTGCGCGTGCCGGGCATGTCGGCCAGTTCCGAGTGCCAGAAATCACGCTGCTCGTTGCCGGGCGAGCTGGACTGCGGGAAGGAGCCGACCACCATGTCGAAGTCGAAACTGCGTAGCCGGTTGATGTACTGGGACACATCGATAATGCGGATGTCCACGTCCACACCCATGCGCTCGAGGTTGCGGATCATGGGGGCAATCACGCGTTCGAACTCCTTTTGCACCAGCAGGATTTCGAAGCGAAAGGGATCGCCGGTCTGGCTGTTCACCAGCTTGTTGTCGCGGTATTCCCAGCCGGCGCTTTGCAGCAGGCGCATGCCCTGGCGGAGTTCACCACGGATATTGCCGTCACCAGCGGTGGTCGGCGCCCGGTAGACCCGGGTGAAGACCTCGGGGGGAACCTGGTCGCGCAGCGGCTCCAGCAGGGCGAGTTCTGCAGGTGTTGGCAGCCCGGTGGCGGCCATTTCCGAATTGGAGAAAAAACTGTGGGTGCGGGTGTAGGCGTTGTAGAAAATGTTGCGGTTGGTCCATTCGAAATCAAACGCATAGCCCAGGGCTTCACGCACCCGCGGGTCGGCGAACTTGTCGCGCCTTGTATTGAAGATGAAGGCCTGCATGCCGGTGGGGTTGCCGTTGGCCAGTTCCTGTTTCCGGATGCGGCCATCCTCGAAGGCTGGGCCTGTATAACCGGTGGCCCACTCCTTGGAAGATGTCTCGAGGCGGAAGTCGTACTCGCCGGCCTTGAAGGCCTCCAGTGCCACGGTGGCGTCACGGTAGTAGTCGAACTGCATCTTGTCGAAGTTATCATGGCCACGCTTGACGGGCAGGTCCGCCGCCCAGTAGTCGTTGCGCAGGCTGTAGGTGACCGAGCGACCGGCCTCGAAGCTGTCGATACGGTAGGGACCGGAGCCGACCGGTATGTCGAGGCTGGGGCTGTCGAAGCTGCGGTCCTGCCAGTAGTGTCTGGGCAGAATGCTGGCCTGGCCCACAATCAGTGGCAACTCGCGGTTGGTCTCACCCTTGAAGTGGAAAGTCACGGTGAGGGGGTCGGGTGCTTCAATGCGGTCAATGCCGGCGTAGTAGGCGCCGTAGAACGGACTGCCTTTGCTGCGCAGAATGTCGAAGGTGAAGATGACATCCTCGGCGGTGACCGGCGCGCCGTCGCTGAAACGGGCATTGTCGCGCAGCTTGAAGGTTACCCAGCGGCGGTCCTCCGGCAGGGTGACGGATTCCGCCAGCAGGCCGTACTGGGAAAAGGGCTCGTCCGCGGTCTGGTCCATCAGGCTGTCGTACATCAGGCTGGTGCCGGCCGCCACGCTGCCCTTGATGATAAAGCCGTTGAAGCTGTCGAAGGTGCCCATGTCCCACTGTTTCAGGGTACCGCCCTTGGGGGCATCCGGATTGACATAGTCATAATGGCTGAAGCCGGCCGGGTATTTCAGATCCCCGTGCATGGCCATGCCATGGCTGGGATGGTTGTCGGCGAACAGGTGGCTGCTGGCAAACAGGCAGGCATTGAGTATTACTGCGCCGAGCAATCGCGTGTGCAAATGTGTCCTGGTCATAGTGCTCCGTCACCTCTGCAAGAATATGACTTGTTATATCAGTCACTTGTCGCTTATGGAACCGTGGATGGGGCTAGAATCGTGCTATCTGACCGGGGACGAGCAGATTTATTCCCCTGGGTTGTGAAAAGTCTGGTGCCAGGCGTTGAAGGGGGGAGCGTGCGTCGACAGCCAGGCTGTGGATGTAAAAACGCCCCGGTGCCGTCTCCATGGCTGGAGTGGCGCCGGGGCGTGCGGGCAAGGCTCGGTTTTGAAAGCCTGGAATCAGCTGTCGGTCGCGTTGACGAACAGGGTGAGCTTCTGGCCGGGCTGCAGGTAGCGTCCCTTGTTCAGCCCGTTCCAGCGCTTGAGGTCCGCGACGCTGACGCTGAAGCGGCTGGCAATAAGGGACAGCGAGTCGCCACTGCGCACGCTGTAGCCCACCTTGCGCAGGGTTTCGCGCTGAGCACTGCTGGCCAGGCTGCTGTCACGCCAGAGCGTCAGTTGCTGGCCGGCCTTGAGCGTGCTTCTGGGCGTCATCTTGTTCCAGCTGGCCAGGTCGCTGACGGACACCTTGTGGCTGCGGGCGATCTTCCAGAAACTGTCACCGGCGCGGACCTTGTAACTGAGCTTTTCTCGCGTGCCGGCGGCGCCGTCCTGCGCCACAGTGGCGGCGAGGCTGGTATTGGCTGGCCCCGGGATCAGCAGGGTCTTGCCGGCGGTAATGCGGTTGCTTTTGAGCTTGTTGGCGCTGCGAATGGCGGCCGTGCTGATATTGAAGCGGGCAGCAATGGCCGACAGGGAATCGCCCCGCTGGATGCGGTAACGGTTCCAGCGTACGCGCTGCTCGGCGGGCAGGCTGGCGAGTTTGTTCTCAAACTGCATTGCGCTGTCGATGGGTACCAGCAGGCGGTGGGGGCCTTCGGGGTCGGTGGCCCAGCGACTGAAGCCGGGGTTCAGCAGGGCCATCTCCTCACTGCTGGTATCGGCCATCTTGGCGGCCTGGGCCAGGTCAATCTGGCCCTGGGTTTCGATGATCGCAAAGTAGGGCTCGACAGCCAGGGCCCTGAGGCTGACGCCGTAGTCGGCCGGCGCTTTTACCAGGCTGGCAATGGCCAGCAGCTTGGGTACATAGGCTTCGGTTTCGCTGGGCAGGTCCAGGGACCAGAAGTCGGTGGCCAGGCCTTTTTTGGTGTTTTTGCGAATGGCCTTGGATACGGTGCCACCACCCGCGTTGTAGGCGGCCAGGGCCAGCAGCCAGTCGCCATCAAAACGCTTGTTGAGCTGCTCGAGGTACGTCAGGGCGGCGTCGGTGGAGGCAACGATGTCGCGTCGGCCGTCGTACCACCAGGTTTTGCGCAGGCCGAAGTGCTTGGCGGTACCGGGGATGAACTGCCAGGGCCCGGCGGCGCGGCTGGGCGAGTAGGCGAAGGGGTCGTAGGCGCTTTCAACCACCGGCAGCAGGGCGAGTTCGGCGGGCAGGCCGCGCTCAATGATCTGCTGCAATATGTAGTGGTAGTAGCGTTCGGCGCGATCGGTGACACGATCCAGGTAGTCCTGGTGCTTGCTGTAATAGCGGATCTGGGACGCGACGCGGGGGTTGTCGGACTCGAGGTTCAGCTCGAAGTGGTTGCGGCTCAATTGCCAGAGGTCTTCAGGGGGAGCTGTCGTGTTCGCTCGGGCTTTGCGGCCAATGCTGTCACGACTGCCGGTCGCTCGGGTCTCCCAGGGGCTGGCGTGGGTGCCAGCCTGATTGCCGGGCAACCTGAGTGCATCAGCGCTGCTGTCGGGGTTCTGCGTCAGGGCGCTACTACAGCCGGACAGCAGGAGTCCTGCAGCTGTGATGGAAATCCAGTTGCGTGTAAGGGTCATGGGCCAAAAATCTGTTTCTAAAAAAGTCGGAGCATTCTATGGGTGGGTGCCGAACTGGTCAACCTTTGATCAATATTGGTTTTTCCACTGGCGCAGCGCCGCCATGATATCGGCCGGCGTATCGAGGGCAGAACCGGCATGCTGGCTGGCGCTGGCCTTGACCGATTCCGTGCGGGTGCGCATGAAGGGGTTAATTTTTTTTTCGCTGCCGATGTGGCTTGGCAAGGTGGGCGTATCGCTGGCACGCAGTGCCTGGCACTGCCGGATGGCCGCCTGGATATCACCGTTGTCCGGTTCGACCGCCTCGGCGAATGCGAGGTTGGCCAGGGAGTATTCGTGGGTGCAGTAGACTTCTGTTGCATCCGGCAGGTCGGCGAAATAGTCCATGGCCTGCTGCAACTGCAGGGCGTTGCCTTCAAACAGGCGCCCGCAACCCGCCAGAAACAGGGTGTCGCCGCAGAACAGCTGGGGTCTTTGTTCCTGAGTCTGGGCGGCACAGTAGTAGCTGATATGGTCCAGGGTGTGGGCCGGCACTTCGCGTATCTGCAGGCGCTGGCCAAAGAGCTCCAGGCTATCGGAGTCCTGCAGGGGATGGTCGATGCCGCCGAAGGGGCTCGGGCGCGGGCCGTATACCGGCACGCTGCCGGTTTCCAGCAGGCGCGCGACGCCGCCGGTGTGATCCTGGTGATGGTGGGTAATGAGTATGGCCGCCAGCCTGAGGTCGTGCTGTTGCAGGTAGGTCAGTACCGGCTGCGCATCGCCAGGGTCCACCACCGCAACGCGGTTGCTCTGAGGATCGGCCAGCAGCCAGATGTAGTTGTCATTGAAGGCCGGGATCGGGGTGACCTGAAACATGGCGGTTCTCTCTGATAGGGTGCGGATACGGCGTCGCGCCTGAGGCAATACAGGTTACCTCAATCGGTGGGTGCTGTTAACATACCGACATTGTCAGCCATAGCGGTTTTTCTGGATGAGATTTCGTCAGCAACCCCCGTTGCACAAACTGATTCCGGCCCTGCGCAGCTGGTTTCAGACCGAGCTTGGGCAGGAGTTGCTCGCGGCCGAACGGGCGCAGGTCGAGCGGCTCCTGCCCACGCTGTTTGGCTATCACCTGCTGCAATTGGGCATCGACAGCCAGATCTGCCTGTATGACAGCAGTCCTGTGCTGCACAAGTTTATTGTTGCCCCGGCGCTGGAACTGGGCCTGGGGCAGAACAGTGTGATCGCCGCCAACGAGGAGCTGCCGCTGGAGCGCAACAGCCTGGATGTGGTGGTGCTGCATCATGTACTGGACTTCGCCCAGAGCCCGCACCAGGTGTTGCGCGAGGCTGCACGGGTACTGCGCCCGGGCGGGCACCTGCTTGTGATCGGGTTCAATCCGCTCAGCCTGTGGGGGCTTTACAGTCGCCTGTGCCGTCGACGCACTGAGGTTCCCTGGTGCGGACACTTTATCAGCCACTGGCGCCTGAGTGACTGGCTGAGCCTGGTCGAACTGGTGGAAGTCAAACTGATAACCGATTTTTTCCTGCCGCCCATGGCGTCGGGTAAATGGCGCCAGCGTTTCAGTGCGCTGGAGCGTTATGCCCGCCCGGGCCGCAGTCATCATGGTGCGTTTTCGCTGATGGTGGCGCGCAAGGATGTGGTTGGCATGACCCCCATACAGCCGGAATGGCGCCGTCGAAAACTGATCAGTCTGCCGATACCGGAGCAGACTGCGCGAGGAAAGCATTGCTGTGAAAACCGAGAAGTCCGTTAAGATTTACACCGATGGCGCCTGCAAGGGAAATCCTGGCCCTGGCGGCTGGGGTGCCGTGCTGCGTTACGGTGATGTGGAAAAACAGCTGTTTGGCGGGGAGAAGAACACCACCAACAATCGCATGGAGCTCATGGCGGCGATTGAGTCCCTCGCCGCCCTGACCCAGCCCTGTGTGGTAGACCTGACCACCGACTCCCAGTACGTGCGCAAGGGTATTACCGAGTGGCTGGCAAACTGGAAACGCAATGGCTGGAAAACCGCCGCCCGCCAGCCGGTCAAGAATGCCGATCTGTGGCAGCGTCTCGACACCGAGGTGGCGCGTCACCAGGTGAAGTGGCACTGGGTCAAGGGCCACAGCGGTCATCCGGAAAACGAGCTGGCCGATGCGCTGGCCAACAAGGGCGTTGAGCAACTCAAGGGGTAGGGGCTGTTAATGCGGCAAATCGTACTGGATACCGAAACCACCGGTCTTGAGCCGGCGGAAGGGCACAACATTATCGAGATCGGCTGCGTCGAGCTCATCGACCGCAAGCTAACCGGGCGCACCTATCACGTTTATATCAAGCCTGATCGTGCCATTGACCAGGAAGCCATTGAAGTTCACGGCATTACCAATGACTTTCTCGCCGACAAGCCAAAGTTCGCCGAGGTGGTTGAGGAGTTTCTGGACTTTATCCGCGGCGGCGAGCTGATCATTCACAATGCGGCCTTCGATATCGGCTTTATCAATACCGAACTCGAGCGGATTCGTCGTCCTGAACGCGTGGCCGATATCTGTGGCGTGATTGACTCCCTGCTGCTGGCGCGCCAGAAACACCCGGGACAGAAAAACAACCTGGACGCACTGTGCAAGCGCTACGGCATCGACAACTCGCACCGCGAGCTGCACGGCGCCCTGCTTGACTCCGAAATCCTGGCGGATGTGTATCTTGGGCTGACCGGCGGTCAGCTCAAGCTGGACACCGGTGATGATGGTTCCGACAGCGGCAGCGCCGAACGAGGTATCCGTCGCGTGGAAGCGGGTCGCTACGGTCTGCGCGTACTGCGCGCCGACGAGGAGGAGGTCCAGGCGCACCGTGCCTTTGTTGCGCTGCTGAGCAAGAAGGCAGGCGAGCCCTGTTTGTGGGAGCAGCTGGAGCAGGATGACGCCAAGGCCCACTGACTCTGGCTATGATTGGACCCGCACGCAGCTGGACTAAAAACACCCCCGCAACTCGGGTTGCGGGGGTGTTTTTTTGTGCCCTTTGACCGGCGCTGAGTGGGCCATGGTTGCTCGGGTTCGATGCCTGGAAACACTGCGGCGCGGCTGTCGGTTGCGGTACAGGCCAGACCCTGCCGGCAACCTGGACTCGCCGCCAGAAATGCTGAATTGCCCGCTTGAAACTCTGTTGTCATCTGGTTGAGGTAAAAGTGCGGCGTGTTTAACCGCCGCTGCCAGCTGCCTTTAACCGGCCCGCCAACTTTATGAAATCACGCCGCAAGCCATTGCCACCGCTGAACGCACTCAAGGCCTTCGAGGCGGCTGCGCGGCTGCGCAGCCTGACCCGGGCAGCAGAAGAGTTGCATGTGACCCAGGGCGCCATCAGCCAGCAGGTCAAGTTGCTGGAGGAATATCTGGATGCACAGTTGTTTGTGCGCAAGCCGCGCAAGCTGGAGCTGACCGATGCCGCGCAGGCTTATCTGCCGCTGCTGACCGAGGCATTCAGTACCTTGCAGGCGGGTACCAACCAGCTGTTTGCAACCGATCAGCGTGCCTTGCTTAACGTCAAATGTGGCAGCAGCTTTATGCAGCGCTGGCTGATGCCCAGGCTGGCGGATTTTTATCGCCAGCATCCGGGTATCAATATCCGGCTGATGTCCTCGGTCTGGCCGTCGCAGGATGAGGTGGAGACGGCGGACCTGGAAATATCGAACGGCTTTGGTGACTGGCGCGGCATGCAGGTTGAGAGGCTGACCCGCGAGCGCTGGCTGTTGGTGGCGAGTCCGGATTTTCTGGCGCGTTACAGCATTCACGACGATGCGGTACGCGCGCAGCAGCTGCCACTGATCAGCACCGTGGGAGAGCAGGAGCATTGGGTGCAGTGGTTCCGCAGCCAGGGTGTGCTCGGGTTTTACCCGCAGCCGGTGCTGGAATGTGATACCAGCACGGCGTCGATCGATGCTGCCTGTCATCATGTTGGTCTGTTGATGTGCCGCAGTTTCAGTGTTGCGCCGGTGCTGGCGTCCGGCCAGCTGCAGCAGGCCCATTCCTTCACCTTGCCGGCCTCGGGTGCGCACTACCTGGTGTTGCCGAACAAGCCTTCTGCTCCCAAGGTTACGGCGTTCAGCCAGTGGCTCAAAGGGCAGATGGCCCAGGAAGAGCAGTTCTTCGGCGCTTAGACTGCATCCCCTGTGCGTACGCTCAGCGCAAGCGGGCCTGGCTATGCGCTGGGGTTTGATCCACCAGGGCTTGCCTGAGCGCATCCCACTGCCGGGTTGTAATAGTGCCCTCGGGGGCAAGCAGCCAGTAGGTCTGTGTCAAGACCAGCTCATGGGGAGACAGTCTCACGAGCTGTCCAGTCGCCAGATCGTTAGCGCACAGAGGCAGGGACGCCAGCACGACACCGAGCCCCGCCCGGGCAGCAGCGAGGGCGGCTGAGAGGGAATCGTAGCGCAGTCTGGGTACCGGAGTGGCAGGGTCGCCGGTCTGTTGTACCCACTCCTGCCAGCCGGCGCGCGGGCCAGATAGCGCAATGCGCGGCAGTGTCTGCCAGTGCTGGACATCCTGTATCAGCGAGGGCGCGGCAACAGGGCTGATGACTTCCTGAAACAGCGGTGCCTTGAACGGGTACGGCCAGTCCCCGGCGCCATAACGAATCCGTACGAAATCCTCCTGTAGCGCACTGTCGGCGGACAGCACCATCGTTTTGAACGAGTACTGGGTCTGGTCGGCTGCCAGGAGTGTTTGCAGTCGTTGCCCGATCCAGAGCTCGATAACCGAGGCGCTGGCTGAAACGGTCAGATGATTGCGTTTGACGCCGAACAACTCCTCCGAGCTTTGCTGCAGCGTGCGCAGGGCGTTGCTGACATAGGGAAGCCAGGCTTCGCCGTCTACCGTCAGCACGACGCCCCTGGCCCCGCGCAGAAACAGCTGGGTGCCCAGCCGATGTTCCAGGTTGCCAATGCGCTGGCTGACGGCTGACTGGGTCAGGCCGGTTTCCTGGGCCGCGGCGGAGAAGCTGCCATTGCGGCCGGCCGCTTCAAAGGCGCGTATCCATTCGAGCGGCAGATTTTCCAGTGATCGCTTAGGTATTAGCAAAACAGCATCTCAGGTAGCGAAAGCATAATTTGTAATGATGTCAGCTCTCGCCAAGAATGGCATCTGAATTTTTACTCATCGAGGATGGCATGGCGACTATTTCAATACAGCAGGAGGGCCGTGCCCTGGAAATTGAGGTGCAGGGCAGGGTGGTCCGTTTTCACGCCATCTGGCTGCGCGACAATGCCTGGGACGACCAGACGCGCTCGCCCGGCAACGGTCAGAAGCTTATCAGGCTCAGCGATATACCGGTGGCAACCGCGATAGCCGATGCCCGCCTGGAGGCGTCGGTACTGACGCTGACCTTTGTGCCGGAAAACAAGGTGGTTGAGTACAATCTGGCCTGGCTGCTTGAGCATGCCTACGATGGTGTTCCGGCGCGGCAGAAAGGCTGGATCGATGCCTGTCTGCACACCTGGGACAGCGCCGCAATGGCTGAACCGCCGCTGGGGTGTTTCAACGCGGTGCATGCCAGTGCACAGGCGTTACAGGGCTGGTTGGCAGGTCTTGCACGTTTCGGTGTGGCCAAGCTGGCGAATGGCCCTGTCGCCGACCAGGCACTGATGCAGGTGGTGGATCTTTTCGGCTATGTGCGCGAAACCAACTATGGCCGGCATTTTGAAGTGCGCAGCGAGGTCAACCCCACCAGCCTGGCGTTCACACGCCAGGGGTTGCAGGCCCATACCGACAATCCCTATCGCGATCCGGTCCCCACGCTACAGGTGCTCTACTGCCTTGAAAACTCGGTCGAGGGCGGCGACAGCCTGGTCGTGGACGGTTTTCGCGCCGCCCAGTGTCTGCGCGACGAATCCCCCGCCGCTTTTGATCTGCTGAGTCGCTACTGTGCCTGTTTCGAATACCGCGGCGCACAGGGCGTGATTCTACGTGCACGCCGTCCGATGATTGAACTCGATCCCGACGGCCGGCTGATTGCCGTGCGCTTCAACAATCGCTCGGCGACTGCAATCGCCGAAGTGCCCTATGGTGAGATGGAAGCCTATTACGCCGCGTACCGCCGCTTTGGCGAGATTATCGACGACCCGGCGATGGCCGTGCGTTTTCGCCTTGAACCGGGCGAATGCTTCATTGTCGACAACACCCGCGTGATGCACGCCAGAACCGCGTTTTCAGGCACCGGCATGCGCTGGTTTCAAGGCTGCTATGCCGACAAGGACAGCCTGCTGTCGCGCCTTGCAACCCTGCAAGAAACCCTGGGAGATGCATGAATGAACCCGCTTGATACAGCCTTGAGTGCGACCCGTATTGTCGCTTTTTTACAGAACCTGTTTGATAACTGCACCGATACCTATCTGGGCGAGCAGGTCACCGTGTCGCAGCACATGTTGCAGGGTGCCACGCTTGCCCAGCGCGAGGGGAAGCCGGTTGAAGTCATTGTTGGCGCTCTGCTGCATGATATCGGTCATGTGGCATCCAACGCCGGGTGTTTTGCCATGGACGATACCTGGGACCGGCGTCATGAAGATGCCGGCGCACAGCTGCTGGCCAGCCACTTTCCACAGGTGATTGTTGACTGTGTGCGCTACCACGTGGATGCAAAGCGCTACCTGTGTGCGACACAGCCGGATTACTTCGCCAGGTTGTCACCGGCCTCGGTACATTCGCTGAACCTGCAGGGTGGCCCGATGAGCGCGGCTGAGGCCGAGGCGTTCGAAAAACAGGTGAATTTCAAGACCATTATTCAGGTGCGCTACTTCGATGAAGCGGGCAAGTGCCCTGATCTGGAAACACCCGACTTTGCGCATTTTGCACCGCTGGTGCAAGGGTTGGTCGACGCACACGGGAGGGCAGGGGCATGAACGCGCCGCAGTACCTGTTCGATGTTAGCAGCAAGCCCTCGCTACCCTGGCACGAAGTGCCGCTGATTCGGGCGACGAATACCGCGCTGCAGGGTTACGGTTACCTGGTCGAGGATCCGGATTGCTGCGAAATCGAGATTACCCGCTGGCCACAGCAGGGCTGGCGGCCGATCGACAGCGGCACCGGTAATGAGGGTGGCTGGGTTGAGGGGACGTTTTGCTGCCACTGGCAGGGGGATGTCTTGTACGGAGAAAACGCGGCGGTGGCCGGCAATTATGTGCTGGGCTGGACCGCTGACCCTGCCACGGCGAGCAAGGATTGCCAGACGGTCCCCCGCAGCCAGGTGCTGCTCTGGCACATGAACTACCACCCCGATGGCGGGCAGCTGTTCTACCCGCTGGACGACAAGCCCTTCGTCGTCCCCCTGGCGTTGCCAGGTGATAACCTGACACCTGATAAGGTGGTGGCTTTCTGGTGCGACGCAAGCCACGGACTCTACATTCATGCCGGTGTCTGGCACGAGGGTATCTTCCCGCTGGCACAGAGCCAGCGTTTTCTGGATCGCCAGGGACGGGTGCATGCCCGTGTCAGTGCCGATATCGGGCAGGAATTCGGCGTGTATCTGGCCTGCCCGCTGGATCCGGGGAAGATCAAGGATCTGTAAAGCCTAATATAGGTGCTCAACGAAAGCGCCCGGGGAGCCAAGAACGCCCCGGGCGCTTTTGCTTTTGCGTAACATAAAACTATGTGGGGCAGGCCTTACCAGTTGCGCTGCTGCCAGCCACGCTCGGCGGCGATGGCGTTGAGCCGTGCATCCGCGCTGACGGCAACCGGATTGTCGACCTTTTCCAGCAACGGCAGGTCGTTGTGCGAATCGGAATAAAACCAGCTGCCCTGCAGGCTTTCGCCCTGGGTGTCGAGCCACTGTTGCAGCCGCGTGACCTTGCCCTCGCGGTAGGTCGGGATGCCCTGGGTGCGCCCGGTAATGCGGTCATCATCGAGTTCAATCTCGATGGCGATCACATCGCTGATGCCGAGCAGGCGGGCGATGGGCTCAACCAGGAAGCGGGTTGAGGCCGAGATCACCACGCAGCGATCCCCGGCGGCCTGGTGATCGCGGATGCTCTGGATGGCCCCTGGGCGCAGCAGTGCCCTGATATGGCACTCCAGGTAGCGCTCAAGATCTGCATCCAGCGACGCCAGGGGCACGCCGATGTGATGTTGCAGCTGCATTTCGACGTAGCGGTGTATGTCGAGTTCACCGCGGTAGTAGTCCTGCATCAGTGCATGCTCCTGCGCCTGCCAGGGGGCAGGATCTTCGATGTAGCGGTCACTCAGGTAGCGTATCCAGAGGTTGGAACAGTCGCCGTTGATAAGGGTTTCGTCAAGGTCGTACAGGGCCAGAGCCATGGTGTTTTGGGTATCCTGGTAAAAAGGTGGGATGCCGGGCCATAAAGGCCCGCCAGGTTGTCAGTTAAGTTCGGGTATCAGCTGCAGGCAGCCAGGGGTGTCGCCACGGCGGGCGTCTGGGGGGCCAGCGCGTCGATCGGCAGGTGGCAGCGAATGCGGTTGCTGCCCTGTTCCTGCCAGGCGGGTTGTTGCTGCTGGCAGCGCTCGGTGGCTTCGGGGCAGCGACGCTGGTAGGCGCAGCCCTGGGCAGGCGGATGCTGCTCCGGGGTGTCGTTGTCAAGCAGCCTGGGGCGGTGATCCGGGTCGGGTTCCAGAATCGCGTTCAGCAGCGCCCGCGTATAGGGATGCCTGGCACCGCCAAAGACATCGGCGGTCGCGCCAACCTGGCAGAGTCTGCCCTGATAGAGCACGGCCACCTGATCGGCGATGGCTTTTACCACGGCCAGGTCATGGGCAATAAACAGGTAGCTCACACCCTTTTGGGCCTGCAGCGTCTTGAGCAGTTGCAGCACCGCCGCCTGGACCGACACGTCAAGCGCCGAGGTCACCTCGTCACAGAGAATCAGCTGCGGGTCGCCGGCGAAGGTGCGGGCGATGGCCACCCGCTGCTTCTCGCCACCGGAGAGCTGTGCCGGCATCCGGTCAAGGTAATGGGGCCCCAGGCGCACCATCTCGAGCAGTTCAGCTGCCCGCTGGCGACACTGTTGCCGGTTAAGGCCGTTGTACAGGCGCAGTGGCTGTTCCAGGATCCGGGCGATGGTGTGACGCGGATTGAGGGATGCATCGGGGTTCTGGAAAATCATCTGCACGCGGCGCTTCAGCGCCCGGCTGCGCTGATCCAGCGGGCCATTCAGAGCCTCATTTTCAAGGCTGATATCGCCGCTGCTGGCCGGGTGTATGCCGCAGATCGCGCGCATCAGGGTGCTTTTGCCGCTGCCGGATTCCCCGACCAGGGCCAGGGTTTCGCCTTTGTTGAGTACGAACTCAATGCCCTCGATGGTGGCCGGCGTGGTCAGGCGTTGCCCGGTGAGGCGATGCATCAGGCCCGGGCGGTCGTAACGTACCGCTACGCCCTGCACCTGGAGCTGGGCCTGGGCGGGGCCGCCTGATGCCGCAGGGGACGGCACCGGTACTGCGGGTGGGCTCAGTTGCGAGTATTCGAGGTGACAGCGCACCGCGTGCGCTTGGCTGTCCGTGAAGGGTGCAGGCCGCTCCCGGCACTGAGGGCGGACGTCAGGACAGCGGGCTGCGAAAGCACAGGTGTTGCCGGCACTGCCGGTGCGCGGAGGATAGCCTGGCATGGATGGCGGCAGACCGGGCGAATCGAGACGCGGGATGGATGCCAGCAGGCCCCGGGTATAGGGGTGAGCCGGCTGGCGCAGTACCGCACGGCTGCTGCCCAGCTCGACAACCTCGCCGGCGTACATGACGGCGATGCGATCACTGATCCTCGCCACGGCCCCCAGGTCATGGCTGACGAATACCAGGGTGGTGCCCAGCTGCTGGCTCAGGTCGCGCAGCAGTTCCAGAATATGGGCCTGGGTGGTGACATCCAGGCCGGTGGTGGGTTCATCAAGCACCAGCAGTTCCGGCTTGCCTGCCAGCGCCATGGCAATCGCGACACGCTGTTGCTGGCCCCCGGAAAGCTGGTGGGGGTAGCGTGTCAGAATTGCGTCTGGTGCCGGCAGTCTGACCTGCTGCAGCAGCGCCAGGCTGCGTGCACGCCAGGCTGCGCGGGGCAGGTTGGCGTGCAACCTGAGCGCTTCCTCCAGTTGTCGGCCGATGGTCATGCTCGGGGTCAGAGACTGGCCGGCATTCTGTGGAATCAGGCCGATACGCCGGCCACGCAGGGCCACCAGGTCCCGCGCTTGCAGTTGCAGCAGGTCCGCGTTCTGGAACAGGATCTGGCCGTTCAGCACCTGGGAACCGCTGCGCAGAAAGCCCATCAGGGCCAGGGCGAGTGTACTCTTGCCGCAGCCGGATTCGCCCACCAGTGCCAGCGATTCGCCGGGTGTGATGGACAGGTTGATGTCGCGCAAGACCTGTACCAGAGCACCCTGCGGGTTGCGGTAGCCCAGGCTGAGGTGCTGAACATGCATGAGAGGTGTCGAAGTCATCATCGGTCGGAGTCCTTAAACGGGGGCCTTGGCACGATCTAGCCCCATTGCCTTGGCAAGGGCATCGGCCGACAGGTTGATGCTGATAATCAGTGTTGAAAGCGCAAGGGCAGGGAACAGGGTTGCCCAGGGTGCGATTGAAATCATGCTGCGGGCGTCGGCGATCATCAAACCCCAGTCCGGGGTTGGCGGGACGGCGCCGAATCCAAGAAAGGACAGCGAGCTGAAAGCCAGCAGCATCCAGGCCCAGCGCATGGCAGCTTCAACCAGCAGGGTGTCGAGCACATTGGGCAGCAGCTCGCGCAGCACGATTGTCATGCGGCGCTCGCCGCGGGTTCTGGCGGCGGTGACAAAATCCCGGCTGACGAAATCCAGTGTTGCGCCGCGCGCCACGCGGATGACGGCAATGCCGTAAAAGAATCCCAGCGTCAGGATCAGCGTCCAGGTTTGCTGGCCCAGCAAGGCGATGATCAGCAACAGGAACAGCAGCCAGGGGATGGCGAGCAGTGCATCGACAAGCCGCATGACCCACTCGTCGATGCGCCCGCCAAGAAAGCCCAGCAATATGCCTACCAGGCTGCCCCAGGCAACGGCGAAAAGGGTGCCGAGTAGGGTTATGAAAATTGCCAGACGCCCGCCCACCAGGGTGCGGCTGAACAGGTCGCGCCCCATGTGATCGGTGCCGAGCCAGTGCTCCATGCTGGGGGGCTGCAGCATGCTGTAGCCATCCTGCAGCGTCCAGTCATGGGGGGCGATCCAGGGGGCGATGAGTGCAATCAGCAGGTGCATGCCGAGCACCGACAGGCCAAGCACGCCGGAGCGGGAGCGGCTGAGGTTGCGGTACAGCAGGCGCCAGCCCGAGGTGTCGGCGCTGGATACGGTCAGGGGAGTCGCAGATACGGACATGATAAAGGCCTCCTTAGCGGGCGCTGCGCAGGCGCGGATTGAGCGCCAGGCTGCACAGGTCTGCCAGTAGATTGCAGGCGATATACACCGCGGCCAGCAGCAGCGCGATGGCCTGAACCAGTGGCAGATCACGGTCCTGGATGGCACGAATCATCAGGGTGCCGATGCCGGGGTAATTGAACACCTGCTCGATGATGACAACGCCACCGAGCAGCCAGGCAACGGTCAGTGCAATGATGTTGATCGCGGGCAGCATGGCGTTGGGCAGGGCATGACGCCAGACGATCTGGAACATGGGTACGCCCTTGAGCCGTGCCATCTGCACGAAATCACTGGCCATCACGTCGATCATCGAGCTGCGCACCATGCGCAGGATATGCGCCATCATCACCAGTGCCAGGGTGAGCATCGGTAATACCACATTGGGCAGGAGCTCGGTTATCGGTACCGTCGGACGTACGGTAACGACCGCCGGAAACCACTGTAATTGAACGGAAAAGACCAGTATCAACAAGGTGGCGGTGACAAATTCCGGGATGGTCATGGTGAAAATGGACAGCGTCGAGATGGCAATATCGGAGCTGCGATCACGTCGCAGGGCGGCAAATACACCCAGGGCGATCGCCAGCGGGATACCGATAAGGGCCGCGCTCAACCCCAGTACCAGCGTATTGCGCATGCGGTTGCCAACCAGGTCGTTGATCGGCTTGTTACGCTTGAGAGACGTGCCAAGGTCGCCCTGAAAGACACCGCCCGTCCAGTCGGCAAAACGATGCAGGGCAGGGCGTTCGAGCCCGCGTTCCAGGCGACAGTTTTCCAGTCGGGTGCCCTGGGCATCACGTCCCAGGTAGGCTGTACAGACATCGCCTGGCAGGTATTCGGTCATGGCGAACACCAGCACGCAGACGGTTACGAGCGTCATCAGCGCCAGCGTCAGCCGTTTAAGGATGAGATTCAGCATGGTGTAATCCGGATGTGGCGGCCACCCCGACGCCGGGGGGCCGCAGCAGGTGAAATCAGTCGACCGCGACCTTGTTCCAGCGGATTGAGAACTGTTCTACCGGGTCAACGCCGCTGACAGCGCTGCGCAGAACACGGGTCTGGTTGAGGTGATACGGGATCAGGGCGCCGCCATCCTGCCACAGCGTCTGCTGCAGCTGAGCGTAGTGTGCCTTGCGCTTGTCGAAATCAAGTTCGCTGCGTGCCTGGTCCAGCAGCTGATCGAATTCGGCGTTGTTGTAGAAGCTTTCATTCCAGGCAGCGGTGGAGCGGAACGCCTCGTTCATGATCTGGTCAGCCGGGCGCTGGGACCAGCGGCTGGCAACGGCGGGGTCCTTCATCCAGACATCGCTCCAGTAACCATCGGAGGGCACCATGTTCAGCTTGACGCGGATACCGGCCTTGGCGGCCTGCTGCTGGTATACCTCGATCATGCGGATGAATTCTGGCTCGTTGTCGGCGGAGCTGATCGTGATGTCGATACCGTCGGTGTAGCCGGCTTCGGCCAGCAGTGCCTTGGCGCCTTCGACATCGGCATCGCAGCTAATCTGGGTGCGGTACTGGTCACCAGGCCATACCGGGTTGTCACAGGTGACGGTGCCGCCGTGCTCGCCGGCAATGAGCTTCATCATCTCAGGCCGGTCAACCACCATGCGCAGGGCCTTGCGGACACGCGCGTCGTTATAGGGCGCGGTGTCGGTGCGAAACACCAGTGTGCGCCATTCACCCGTGGCAACACTCTGGCTCTGGAACTGCGGGTTATTGACGAACAGGCGTGCCTGCTGGCTGGTGATGCTTTGCTCAAGGTCGAGCTGGCCGGCCATTAGCGCCTGCACCCGGGCCTGGGAGTCGGGAATGCCGATCAGCTCAACGCCATCAGCAGCCGGTGCGCCTTCCCAGTAGCCGCTGAACGCCTTGAGGGAGGTGGTGCCTTCGGGGTCCAGTTCGTCCAGCATGAAGGGGCCGGAACCGATACCACGGGTGGCGATGTCGTCACCTGAATCCTGCGGGATGATGCGTACACGGTAATCCATCAGCAACAGCGGCAGGTCGGCGTGGGGGGCTGTCAGATTGATGCGCAGATTGTAGTCATCGATCACATCAACATTGTCGACGACACCGAGGACCGCGGCGACCGGCGAGTCGATCTTGGGGTCCTTGATGCGCTCAAGCGTGTATTTGACATCAGCGGCAGTCAGGTCTGAACCGTCGTGGAATTTGACACCGCGGCGCAATTCGAAAGTCCAGCTTTTGGCATCCGTCGAAGCACTCCAGGCGGTGGCGAGTTCAGCGCTGGGGGCGCCGTCGGCGCCCTGGCGAACCAGGCGGGAGTAGAGCAGTTGGTTGGCATCGAAAAATCGGCTTGGGGAAATCGGGTCCAGTGACTCGGCGCCGGCATAACCTACATCGTGGGCGATGCGCAGCGTACCGGCGTCAGCCAGGCTCGCAAAGAGCGCACCAGCGATCAGTACAGAGGAGAGCAGAGGTTTCATGGGGGTATCCTCGTTAACGTTCGGGTCGGTCGGATTTGTCGTTCAGTATTAACAGTGACTTCGCATGGGGTTGCGGTCAGAAGCATCCTGGCTTCAGGTATTACCCCGCCGGGTTAATCACACTCTTTGGGTTGAAACAGGGGGGGCGCCTGCCAGGGCGTGACGACATTCAGAATCGCCGCCAGCGTGGGCGCGACCTGAATGGTTTTGCCATGGGCAATAAGCTGTTGCGGTACCCTGTTGCCGTAGAAGATGCAAAAGCGCTCGTCCGCCCGGCTACCCGGCCTCATGCCATGGTTCGACTGGTACTTGGAGGGGCCGTAGATCCCGCGGGTATCGGCTCGCGAGGCCTCAAAGCTCATGGCAGAGCCTTCGGGCACGACGAAGGTCAGCAGTTGTTCGCGGCGCTCCGCAGGCAGGTGATCGTTGCTCCAGGGCTGGATGCCTTCAGCGCTCAGCTTCTCAGTCACGTACCGCGCCTGTTCGGGGCTGGTGGGGCGAACCAGCAGAACGCCGCCTTCGCTGGACCAGAGCACCTCGTCCCCCAGCAGGCGATCGACATAGAGGGCATCGGGCATGGGGGCATGGCCGTGATCGCTCAGGATGGCAAAATTGTAGCGCTCCAGAACGCCAGCCTGCTCCAGGCGGGTCATCAGGGTGCCGATCTGGGCATCGGCACAACGCAGCGACCAGTCGGTGAGTGGGTGATCCGGGCCGTACTTGTGCAGGAAGTAGTCGGTAATGGCAATTTCCAGCAGCATCAGGTCCGGTGCGCGATCACTGGCGGCCAGGGCTGCGGCCAGATCCAGCAGCTGATGATCGGCCAGCATGCCCATTTGCAGTTTGTGCTCGGGCGTGTGATTGGGCTGTACCGCAGGCTCCGCTGCGGCGGATTCGAACAGTGCGCTGATGCGACCGTCGGGGTCGTGAAGGCCGCTGGCACGCAGCCAATCCTGATCTGCCGGGGTCGGTTCCTGATCCTTGCCGCGCATCAGCAGTTCGTCGACCCACCAGGGACCCTGATACAGCGTGCAATCTTCGGGGCGCACCATGCCGTAGCCCAGGCAGGCAACATCAAGGCCCTGCTGTTTGGCAAGTGCTGGCAGCGTCTCGACCTGCACATCGTACGGGTTGGCCCAGCGGAAACGGTCGCCATCCAGGATATGGTTGCCATAGACGCCATGTTCAGCGGGCGAAACCCCGGCAATAATCGAGGTACGACCGGGGCAGGAGGTGCCGCAGACTTCAGGCGTCACGCCGTCAACCTGGACGCCCAGGCGTGCCATCCTGTCGAGATTGGGCAGCAGGTGACGCTTGCGGGAGAAATGATCGGCGCTGATGCCATCGACCATGATCATAATCAATCCAGACATTGCAGTACTCAGCACTTGGGTGGGTTAAGGATTGAGTGCAATGGTAGGGCTGCTTTATGTCACGACGATGAAATAAAACCGCAATATTTCCGAGAATTTCCCGGGTGATCCATAGTTTTTCTAATGTGTTGGCGTCAGATAAGCAGGGCGCCTCTGTCGTATAGTCGCCACATGACGGCGGGGGTGCCTGACCTGCCGAGGGTGAATCTGCATCCCTTGCTTTGGTGTTCGGAGTCTGTAAGGGCACGGCTGTACTTTACAGTGATCGGATTGTTCCCTGAGCAAGAAAGCAGGCGAGCCCTGTTTGTGGGAGCAGCTGGAGCAGGATGACGCCAAGGCCCACTGACTCTGGCTATGATTGGACCCGCACGCAGCTGGATAAAAAACACCCCCGCAACTCGGGTTGCGGGGGTGTTTTATTTTTTAGCTGCCTGGCTTTTTGCGGGCGGGGTGTTGCCGGGCTAGAGCGCGTAGCTGACAGCGATGAAGCCGACGCCACTCATGACGATGGTGTACGGCAGCGCCATGATCACCATGCGGCCGTAGGAGAGGCGAATCAGCGGCGCCAGCGCCGAGGTCAGCAGGAACAGGAAGGCGGCCTGGCCGTTGGGCGTGGCAACACTGGGAATATTGGTGCCGGTGTTGATCGCCACGGCCAGCTTGTCGAAATGCTCGCGGGTAATGTCGCCGTTGTTCAGCGCGGCCACCACCTCATTGATATAGACCGTGGCGACAAAGACATTGTCGCTGATAGCGGACAGCAGACCATTGGCGACGAAGAAGACCGCCGGCTGCGCGCTGGGCTCCATTGCCAGCACGGCGTGAATAATGGGCTGGAACAGGTGCTGTTCGTGGATCACCGAGACGATGCAGAAAAACACCACCAGCAGCGCGGTGAACGGAAGTGCCTCTTCAAATGCCTTGCCGATCTGGTGTTCTTCCACGATGCCGTTAAAGGCGGTGAGCAGAATAATGACGCACAGGCCAATAAGGCCGACCTCGGCCAGGTGAAACGCCAGCGCAAGCACCAGGAAGATCGAGACCAGCACCTGGACGCCCAGCATGGCGATATCGCGCTGGGTGCGCTTGTGGTTTTCCTCGCGGTTGAACTCTTCCAGAATCTGGCGCACGTTCGGTGGAATCTGCTCGCCGTAACCGAACGTCCGGGTTTTTTCCAGCAGGATGCAGGTCAGCAGGCCGGCGGCCAGCACCGGCATGGTGATCGGCGCCATGATGATGAAGAATTCGACGAAATCCCAGTCGGCTTTCTGGGCGATCAGCAGATTCTGCGGCTCGCCCACCAGGGTGCAGACACCCCCCAGCGCCGTGCCCACGGCGCCGTGCATCAGCAGGCTGCGCAGGAAAGCACGGAACTGTTCCAGCTCGCTGCGATGGGTATCGCCCACATGCTCATCGTCGGAGTGGTCGTGGTCATGCTGGGCGGACTTGCCCGAGGCCACCTTGTGGTAGACCGCATAGAAACCCACGCCCACGCTGATCAGCACCGCGGTAACTGTCAGGGCATCGAGAAAGGCCGACAGCAGGGCGGCCGACAGTGAAAACAGCAGCGACAGTGCAACCTTGGAATGCACCTTGAGCAGTATCTTGGTGAAGAGCCACAGCAGCATGCTTTTCATAAAGTAGATGCCCGCCACCATGAACATCAGCAGCAGGATAACTTCGAGATTGGACTCTACCTCGTGGGCAACCGACGCGGGGCTGGCCAGGCCGATGATGATCGCTTCGATGGCGAGCAGGCCACCGGGCTGCAGCGGGTAGCACTTGAGGGCCAGGGCAAGGGTGAAGATAAATTCAAAGATCAGCAGCCAGCCGGTAACCACCGGGCCTGCGACCTGAAACAGGATGGGGTTCAGAATCAGGAAGCCAATAATGGCCTGCTTGTACCAGACGGGAGAGTTACCCAGAAAATTGCGCATCAGCGCCTGGGGTAGAGAATGCGTCATGGCTGTTCTTCCTATGCCAGCAGAGTTTGTTATGTTTAGGGGCTGTTGACGTTCGCAGACATGCCCTGCCTGTGCTGTTTTTGGGCAGGACAAGTAGGATGTCACGCGGCCCGTTGCCCTCAGGAATGACAACATGGCCGGTGTTCGCGATCCTTTGTGAAAAAGCGCGGCGTAGCCTAGCAGCCGCGACGGCAAATAAGAATAGTCACAGGTTATAAAAAAACGCTGTTAATATCTGTTTCACTGCGTGTTCAATGGCTGTAGGTTGAGGTTTTCGGACCTGTAGCCCTAAGCGATGTGGCGTTTCCATGTTCGCCTGTTGCCGGGACAAGTCAAAAACTATCGAGAGGGCACTCGAAAAACCGTAACGAGCAGGCTTAGAGGCAAGGCGCACGGAGCGCAGGAACCGCAGTGTATGGGGTATATTCCTACCGGGCTGGCGCACCAGCACCGCGCAACGCAGCCTATGAGTCGCGCAGCAGGTTTTTCGAGGTGCCCGAGAGTGTGGATGAGGCTGATAAATGAGTCAGGATAACTGCCCGCCAGTACTGCTGGCCGCCCGCGGACGCTTGCTGCAAGGCGCCTGCGCAGAGCTGCTGGCCGTGCCGGCCGAAGTTGCAGAGCTTGCACCGCAGATGATTGAAGCGCAGTACCCGCTGGGCCCCGAGGCGTCGGATGGGCTGCTGATGGTACTGAATGAAGGCAGCGTGCCGGCGCAGCGGCAACAGGCCGTAGAGCTGCGTGAGTTGCTATCCCGGGCGCGGGATGAAGCCGATTATGCCTGGTTGTCACGGGCGGCTCAGCTGGCGACCTGGCACGAGCAGCACCGGTTTTGCGGCCGCTGTGGTGCCGCGCTCAAGCACCACGGCCAGGACCTGGCCAAGACCTGCGAGCCCTGCGGTCTGAGTCAGTATCCGCGCATTTCACCCTGCATTATTGTGCTGGTGCTGCGCGGCGACGAGTGCCTGCTGGCCCATGCGCCGCACTACAGCGCGGGCCGTTACAGCACCCTGGCCGGCTTTATCGAGGCGGGGGAAACCGCCGAGGCGGCCGTGGCGCGGGAAATCCGGGAAGAGGTGGGGATCGAGGTCGCAAACGTGCGCTACTTCAAGAGCCAGTCATGGCCCTTTCCCCATGCCCTGATGCTGGGGTTCTTCGCCGATTACCGGGCGGGCGAACTGGTGCCGGACGGGGTCGAGATTCTGGATGCGCGCTGGTTCACGCGGGCCAACCTGCCGGACCTGCCGCCGTCGTTTTCCATCTCGCGCCAGCTGATTGAAAGCTACCGCCGCGGCGAGACAGGCGCAGGGCCAGGAGAGGCTTAGCGCTGGCGCTGGCGCGAAAAGAGTTTGCCCAGGCGCGTGGCCAGCATGATGTTGCCCTCGGCGCGCAGCTGGCCTTTCAGAAAGGCGCTCATGCCGTCCTGCTCGCCGGTTACGACACGGATAAAGGCATCACTGCCAACATGCAGCGTGATATCCGGGTCGTCGTGCCGCTGGCGTACCACCTGGCATTGCTGGTCCCGGATAGCGATATAAAAACCGGTTTCGTCATCGATAATGAACTGGTAAATGCAGCTCAGGTCCTTTGCCTGCTCGGGGCAAAAGCGTGAGGGGAGCTTCTCAATTACCTGGTCGACGCTGATCTGTTCGTTCATGAATTCCACTCTGTCTCTGGCAGTAACCGTCTGGTCGTGACGACAGCGTTTTATGGTACATTACCCGCCTTACATTGATCTAAGAATTTCTGGAGAAGCAAGTGCTCTCGTTCCTGTCTGATTACGGGCTGTTTCTGGCCAAAACGATGACCCTGGTGGTTGCTGTACTGGTGTTTGTGCTTGGGCTTGCCTTGATTGCCGGACGTAATCGCAAAGGCGGGGCGGCCGGGGAAATCAGTGTCACCAGTCTCAACGATCAGCTCGAGGATATGCAAAGCGTCCTGGAGCAGTCGGTGATGGACAAGGACAGCTACAAGCAGCAGATGAAGGAGGAGGCCAAGCGCGAAAAGGCCGAAGCCAAGGCGCGCAAAAAGGCGCTGAAAAAAGGCGAAACGGTGGAGTCTTCCGGTCGGCGTCTGTTTGTGCTCGATTTTGACGGCGATATCAAGGCCAGCGACGTTGAGCCGCTACGCGAGGAAATCACCGCGATCCTGACCGTGGCGTCCCCCGAGGACGAGGTGGTGCTGCGCCTGGAGAGCGCCGGCGGCCTGGTGCACGAGTACGGCCTAGCCGCCTCGCAGCTGGAGCGCATTCGCGCCCAGAAGATCCCGCTGACCGTCTGTGTCGACCGTGTGGCGGCCAGTGGTGGCTACATGATGGCCTGTCTGGCCGACAAGCTGATGGCGGCGCCCTTTGCCGTGGTGGGCTCCATCGGCGTGGTGGCGCAGATGCCCAACTTCCACAAGTTGCTGAAAAAGCATGATATCGACATGGAGATCCTCACCGCCGGCGAATTCAAGCGCACCCTGACGATGTTTGGTGAAAATACCGACAAGGGGCGGGACAAGTTCGTTGAAGAGCTGGAAGACACCCATGAGCTGTTCAAGGAATTCGTCAGCGGCAACCGTCCCCAGCTCGATATTCGCAAGGTGGCCACCGGGGAAATCTGGTTTGGCAAGCGGGCGCTGGAACACCAGCTGATCGATGAAATCTGCACCAGTGACGACTACCTGATGCAGGCGGCAAGGGACGCCGATATATTTTGTGTGCGCTACGAGGAAAAGAAGAGTCTACAGGAGCGTATCAGCGACTTTGCCGTGCATACCGGCGACAGCCTGATGCTGCGCTGGTGGGACCGGCTGTACAAGAGTCGTCTGCTGTCCCGCTGAGACGGCGTATGCTGGATCCAGCATACGCCCGGTGCGATGGGGCATGCTTAACAGGGAGGGAGGCGGATGTCAGATTCCGGCTTAGTGGACAAGACAGCGGACAAGACAAAGGACAAGATTCTGCAGGCGGCGGCGTCACTGTTTGCCGAACAGGGCTTTAATGACACCACCATGCGGCAGATTACGGCCCGTGCCGAGGTTAACCTCGCCGCCGTCAATTATCATTTCGGATCCAAGGAACGGCTGATTCTGGCACTGGCCGATCGCTGTATCGAACCGCTGGTCTCGCAGCTCGAGCGGCTGCTGGCGGAGCGCCTGGCGCTGGCGCCGCAGCGTTTGCTGCTGGATGAGCTGATGGAAATGCTGATGCGTACCCTGCTGGGGGCACAAAGGAATAGCGCTGACGGGCTTAGCGTATTCATGCGCTTGCTGGATCTGGCTTACGTGGGGCGCCAGCAGGTGCTCAGGGAACATCTCGTGGCGGCATTTGGTTCCCGCCTGCAGCCCTTTATGCAGTACCTGCGCGCGGATGCGGCTCCCATGGACGATGACGAATTCTTCTGGCGGCTGCACTTTCTGCTGGGCTCGGTCATTTTTTCCCTGGTCAACTTCCAGACGCTGGTAGCGATCGAACAGCAGGCTCTGGATCTGGATGCCGAAGTCGAGCATATCCTGCACCGTCTGGTGCCGGTGCTGTGCGGCGGGTTCCAGGCGCGGGCCGAAAACACCCGGTTTTGCTGGCTATGAGTAAGCTTTTGCTGCGTATCTCGATCAGCCGGCAACGGCTGGACCTGCTTGACGGCGCCTCTGTGCTGCAAAGCTACCCGGTGTCCACGGCGCGCAACGGTGCGGGAGAGCGTGAAGGCAGCGGCTGTACACCCCGGGGGCGGCACGTTGTCCGCGCCAAGATCGGTGCCGGTCTGCCGCTGAACGCGGTGTTCCGGGGGCGGCGTTTTACCGGTGAAATTTATTCGCCACAGCTGGCCCAGTCCAATCCCGGGCGGGACTGGATACTGACACGCATCCTCTGGCTCTGCGGCTGCGAGCCTGGTGTCAACCGGCTGGGGGCGCTCGACAGCATGCGCCGCTTCATCTATATCCACGGCACCCCGGATACCGAACCCATGGGGGTGCCGCTGTCCCACGGCTGTATCCGCATGCGCAACGTCGATGTGCTGGAGCTGTTCGAGCGTGTGCCGGTCGGCGTGGCGGTGAGCATCGAGGAGTGAGGCCTGTTGAAGGCCTTGCCTGTGCAGCGGACATGAATCAGTTGGCGGTTTTTCAAGGTGTGCCCAGGGGGCGACCAGGCAGAGAGGGTAATGCATGACGGCAGCGGTACTGATGCTGGATCTGGCGGGCACCGAAATCGGTGTCGATGAGGCGGCCCTGCTGGCGGAGGATGCGGTCGGCGGGCTCATACTGTTCAGCCGCAACTTCGAAAACCCGGCGCAGTTGCGCCGGCTTGTCGGGGCGGTGCGTGCGCTTGCACCGGATATTCTGATCGCGGTCGATCACGAAGGGGGGCGGGTGCAGCGTTTTCGTGAGGGTTTCACGGTATTGCCCGCCATGGGTGTGCTGGCGCAGCGCTATGCCCAGGCGCCGCAGGCGGCACTGAGCGAGGCGGCAGAACTCGGCTGGCTGATGGCAGCCGAGTTGCTGGATGTCGGAATCGACATCAGCTTCGCGCCGGTGCTTGACCTGGATTATGGCCGTAGCCGGGTGATCGGTGATCGCGCCTTTGGTGGCGATGCCGACACCGTATCGGCTCTGGCGGCCGCCTTTGTGCGCGGCATGGGCGAGGCCGGCATGGCGGCAACGGGCAAGCATTTTCCGGGGCATGGCTGGGCCGAGGCGGATTCGCACCTGGAGATTCCCGTCGATGAACGGGATCTGGCCTGCATAGAGCAGCAGGACATGCAGCCCTTTGTGCGCCTGATCAACGCAGGGCTCGCGGCGGTGATGCCGGCCCATGTGATTTACAGTGCGGTGGACCCGTCTCCCGCCGGCTTTTCGCCTTACTGGCTGCAGCAGGTCCTGCGTGGCCAGCTTGGCTTCGAGGGCGTCATTTTCAGTGACGATCTGAGCATGGAAGGGGCGGGCTTTGCCGGCGGCTATGCGGCCCGGGCCGAGCGGGCACTGGCGGCAGGTTGCGATATGCTGCTGGTGTGCAACCACCCCGAAGGGGCGCGGGAGGTGCTCGATTACCTGAAACAGCAGCCCGCAGCGCCGCGTCGAAACGCCGCGGCGCTGCGGGCAGCGGGGCCGGTGCTGGATACGCAGCGCCAGGCTCGGGCCCGGGCGCTGGCGGCGCAGCTGCGCAGTCTTTAACCGGCGCTGAGTCAACAACGGATCCAGAGGAGGATGCAGTACATGTGGCAGGAGTTTGGTGAGCAGCTGGCGAACTACTGGCCTTTTGGCCAGGATACCCGCTGGGTGTTGCGGGTCTTTCTGATCGTTTTCATGACCATGCTGGTGAATTACCTGTCCAACCGGTTGTTCCGGCGCCTGCATGCGCGGTTCGAGCAGACTACCAATGTCTGGGATGACCTGCTGCTGTCGGCCGCACGGCGCCCGATCGCGGCGCTGATCTGGATCTTCGGTGCCGCCTGGGCGCTCGAGGTCATCGATCGCCAGACCGGCACCGTGCTGATGGATGTGGTCGAGCCGATGCGGCGCATGGGGGTGATCGTGCTGATCACCTGGTTCCTGATTCGTCTGATTCGCCGCGCAGAGGTGGCACTGGTATCGCCAGACAAGGTCAAGACGCCGATGGATCAGACCACCGTCGGCGCCATCGGCAAGCTGCTGCGCCTGTCGATCATCATCACCACCGGGCTGGTGGTGCTGCAGAATTTTGGCTACAGCGTGTCGGGGGTCATGGCCTTCGGTGGTATCGGTGGCATCGCGGTGGGTTTCGCCGCCAAGGATTTGCTGGCCAACTTCTTTGGTGGCCTGATGATCTACCTCGATCGGCCATTCAAGGTGGGGGACTGGATCCGTTCCCCGGACAAGGATATCGAGGGAACGGTAGAGGATATTGGCTGGCGTCAGACCCGCATCCGTACCTTCGACAAGCGCCCGCTCTACGTGCCCAACGGAACCTTTGCCAGCATTTCGGTGGAGAACCCCTCGCGCATGACCAACAGGCGTATCTACGAAACCATTGGTGTGCGCTACGACGATGTGGGCCGGGTCAAGGCCATCGTGGCGGACGTCCACGCCATGCTGCGCCAGCATGATGAAATTGACCAGGAGCAGACGCTGATCGTTAACCTGAACAGCTTCGGGCCCTCGTCGGTTGACTTCTTCATCTACACCTTTACCCGTACCACCAACTGGGTGCGCTTTCACGAGATCAAGCAGGATGTGCTGCTGCGCACCATCGATATCATCGAGGCGCAGGGGGCGCAAGTGGCATTCCCGACCCAGACGTTGCACCTGGCCTCGCTGCCGGATGCAGGCATGGCGCCGGATTCGGTGGCGCTGCCAATGGCGAGCGAGTCTGTCAGGACTTGACGCAGGGGCTTCAGCCCGCCTTGTACGGAAAAAGTCCCGCCACCTTTCACGAGGGGCGGGACTTTGTGTTTGGGGCGTTGAAAATCAATTCGCTGGTGCGGATCCGTGTTTGCGGCACGCTGGCACCTCGCCGGGAGATATTGCACTATCATGGGGGCGGACCGCGGTTGCTATGTGACCGGTAATATGTAACCCAGAGGGTGCCCGTCAGATGGATATGTTTTTTCGAGCAGGAAGCGCACGGGTCTGGCTGCTCTCTGTGCTGGTACTGGGCACGGCCTATGCCCTGGTTGGACGCCTCGCGCTGTTGCTGGCGATCCCGCCGGGCTATGCGACGGCGATCTTTCCCTCCGCCGGTATTGCCGTGGCGGCCATGCTGATCTGGGGCAATCGTCTCTGGCCCGGTGTTTTTCTGGGCTCGGTGCTGCTCAACTGCTGGGTCAGCCTGGAGCAGGGACCCTTGTCCACTGTCGTCATGCAGGTTTCCCTGGGAGCTGCCAGCGGTGCGACCTTGCAGGCTCTGGCAGGGGCCTGGCTGGTGCGCCGGGTGCTGGGCTATCCAATCACCCAGTCCCGCGAGAAGGAAATTTTCCGGTTTATGCTGCTGGCAGGCCCCGTGGCCTGCCTGGTGAATGCGAGCTTCGGTGCCACCAGTCTCTATGCCAGCGGTGTGATTGGCGTGGCCGAGTACGGCTATAGCTGGTTTACCTGGTGGGTGGGTGATGTTATTGGCGTGCTGATCGCAGCGCCCCTGATGCATATCGCCTTTGCGCAACCGCGCTCGCTTTGGTGGGGGCGGCGCCACTCGGTGGCGGTGCCGCTATTGCTGTCGCTGGTGGCGGTGATCAGCCTGTTCGTGTGGGTCAGTCGCTGGGAACTGGAGCGTACCGAGCTTGAATTTCGCAAGGCTGCCAGCGAGGCGGCGGAGAATCTGCGTGCCAGTGTGGGCAGGCATCTGGATTCTGTGGCGTCAATCGAACGCTTTTTTGTCAGCTCATCCCGGGTCACGCGTTCTGAATTTGCAACCTTTGTCGACAGGATGCTGCGTGAAAAGCCGGGTATTCAGGGGTTGGGGTGGAATCCGCGTGTATCCGATGTACAGCGGCAGGATTTCGAATCGCTGATTCGTGCAGAGGGTTTCCCCGGGTTTGAGATCACGGAGCGCGGCGAGGAAGGCGCAATGGTGCGTGCCGCCAGGCGGCCAGACTATGTGGTGGTGACTTACCTGGAGCCTTTGGGTGATAACAGCAAGGCGCTGGGGTTTGATGTGGCGTCCAGCGCCGATCGGCGCGAGGCGCTGAATCGCGCGCGTGATACGGGCCTTGCTGTGGCAACGGCGCCTGTTACGCTGGTGCAGGAAAGCAGCTCCCAGGCAGGAGTTCTGCTGTTTCATCCGGTGTATCAGGGGATTGCCCAGACTGTGGAGCAGCGTCGACGAAGCCTCGCAGGTTATGCAGTGGGTGTCTTTCGTGTCGGAGATATTATGGATGCGGTGGTGAGAACGAGCCTGTCGGACGGTATCGGGCTGTCGATCAGCGATGCCTCGGCTGTACCAGGAAAGTCCTGGCTCTACGGGGCGAATGAGTCGGAGCAGTATGCTGAGGCCCCCTATCGATGGTCTGCGGATCTTGAGGTGGGTGGGCGCCGCTGGGTGCTGCAGTTCTGGCCGTCACCGGGGTACTTGTCGGGGCATCGGGGCTGGCAGGCCTGGGGTGTGCTCACCGCAGGTCTGTTGTTTACCAGTGTGCTGGGTGCGTTTCTGCTGGCCATGACCGGTCGGGCATTTGAGGTGGGGGTGCTGGTGCATCGCCGCACGGCGGAACTCAGCGGCATTCTTAACACGGCGATAGAAACCATCATGACGCTGGATGACCAGGGGCGGGTAGAATCGGTCAATCCGGCCGGTGAGGCGCTTTTTGGTCGCCCGGCCGAGGCCCTGCTCGGGCAGCTTATCAGTGAGGTGGTGCCGGAGTTCTTCGTCAGTCTGGTTGCCGGTGGCGGCGGGCTGCGCACGCTGTCGGATGCGGGGAGCCGCTGTGATACCTGGGCGCGGCGACTGGATGGCGGGCGGGTGCCGATCGAGCTGGCATTGAGTCCGTTGCCGGTGGGTGAGCGAATGCGCTACACCCTGATCATTCATGACCTGACCGAGCGTCACAAGGTTAATCGCATGAAGGACGAGTTTATCTCCACGGTGAATCATGAGCTCAGGACGCCGCTCACTTCGATCAAGGGCGCGCTGGGGCTGGTGGTGGGCGGCGTGCTGGATGCGCATCCGGACAAGAAGGCCAGTGCCCTTGCCTTGTCCTACGATAATTGCCAGCGGCTCGAAGTGCTGATCAACGATCTGCTGGATATCGGCAAGATTCAGTATGCCGAGGCGCAGCTGCAGCTGCAGCCGCTGCTGCTCGACGCGCTTGTCGATAAGGCGCTGGCGATGAATCAGGGCTATGCGGACAAGTTCGAGGTGCGTTTGCGCGCTGTGGCTGCGCCAGAGGGTGCGGCGGTGCTGGGGGATGAAAACCGGCTGTTGCAGGTGCTGTCGAACCTGCTTTCCAATGCCTGCAAGTACTCGCCCACCCAGGGTGAAGTGGTGGTCTCGGTTGAGCCACGGCAGGGGCAGTGGCGCATCAGCGTGGCGGATTCGGGGCCGGGTATTCCGGTGGAATTCCAGGCACAGGTGTTTGAGCGTTTCACCCAGGCTGACTCATCGGATACGCGGCGTCTTGGTGGTACGGGGCTTGGGCTGGCCATTACGCGGGCGCTGGTTGAACGCCACGGTGGCCGGATCAGCTTTGACAGCCTGCCGGGGGAGGGCGCCGTGTTTCATGTCGACCTGCCCGGCGCACGCCCGCAGGACGGCGATGCTGTTGTCAAGGCCGCAGGGACTGTCGTGCCCGAGGCGCCGTAACGCCGGGGTCTGGCGTGTTGCCGGACTAGCGCTGAATCAGAACCAGTACGCCGAACAGCGGGTTGTCCAGATAGTGGATCTCGTTGGCCTTGAGGCTCCGGGGGCTGTCGAGGGTGGCGGTGAGCAATTTGCCGCCGTCCTGGCGGCGGGTGTAATACAGGTTGGGGTGCAGCTGCAGGGCCTGGTCCTGTTCGATATTGAGATACCCGTCCAGTTCGTAGGCGCCGTTGGGCATCAGCTGGCCGCCGCGCAGGCGCACCGCTCGGCTGTTGTTCGGGTTGCCCACCGGCTGGTACCAGGCACCATGAAACAGCGTGCGAAACCCCTGCAAGCGTGCCAGGCGGTTCTTTTCAGCGGTCAGTACCAGGTTGTTGGCGGGCAGGCGCTGGTAGCTGCCGCTGCCGCCGTTGCCCAGTTCCGCAGCGCCGGCCAGGCGGGGGATCTCCAGGTTGCGCCAGGCCTGTTCGTGCAGCGAGCCCGGATCCGGGTTGGCAAAGATCAGCACTTCCACCTTGTAGACGGGATTTTCAGCCTGGGCGCAGAGGCTGAGCAGGGTCAGCAGCGCAAGGCTCAGGAGGTTCAGCAGTGGGTGTCGGGTGCGATCGAGGGTCATGCAGAAAGCTCGCTAAGCAGGTGTTCGACGGTCTGGGCGCGCAGTTCGGGTGTTGTCATTTCAACTATGAAGCGCAGCTGGCTTGCGCCTTCTAGCTTGAAGCGCCGTGGCTGGCTCTGAACCAGGCTGACGAGTTTATACGGATCTATGGTCGTATCGGCATTGAATTCGATACGCCCGCCCTTGTCGCCAGCGTCCACCTTGGCAATGCCCAGTGCGCTGGCGCGCAGTTTGAGTGCGGTGATGCGGAACAGGCTCTTGACGGGCTCTGGCAGCAGGCCGAAGCGGTCAATCATTTCCACCTGCAGTTCATGCAGCTGGGCGTCGTTGCTGGCATTGGAGATGCGCTTGTACAGGATCAGCCGGTTGTGCACGTCTGGCAGATAGTCGTCGGGAATCAGGGCCTGCAGGCGCAGGTTGATCTCGGGGCCGTGCTGCAGCGGCGCATCGGGGTTGGGGGTCTTGCCATCGCGCAGGGACTGGATCGCCTGCTCCAGCATTTCCATATAGAGCGTAAAGCCGACACTCTGCATCTGGCCGCTCTGGTCTTCGCCCAGCAGCTCGCCTGCGCCACGGATTTCCAGGTCGTGGGTGGCCAGGGTGAAGCCGGCGCCCAGGTCGCTGGCCTGGGCGATGGCTTCCAGGCGCTTGCCGGCATCGGTGGTCATGTTGGCGACCGGCGGCGTTAGCAGGTAGGCGTAGGCCTGGTGGTGGGAGCGTCCGACGCGGCCACGCAGCTGATGCAGTTGTGCCAGGCCGAACTTGTCGGCCCGGTCGATGATAATGGTGTTGGCGTTGGGGATGTCGATGCCGGTTTCAATGATGGTGGTGCACACCAGTACATTGTTGCGCTTGTGGTAGAAGTCGGTCATGACTTTCTCCAGCTCGCGCTCGCGCAGCTGGCCATGGCCGATGCCGATGCGGGCCTCCGGCACCAGGGCGCGGATCTCGTCGGCGGTTTTCTCGATGGTTTTGACTTCGTTGTGCAGGTAGTAGACCTGGCCGCCGCGCAGCAGCTCGCGCAGGATGGCCTCCTTGATCATGGGTTTGTCGCTTTCACGTACAAAGGTCTTTACCGACAGTCGTCGCGCCGGCGCCGTGGCGATGATCGACAGGTCACGCATGCCGGACATCGCCATGTTCAGGGTGCGTGGTATCGGCGTGGCGGTGAGGGTCAGAATATCCACCTGGGCGCGCAGGGACTTGAGGCGCTCCTTTTGCTGTACGCCAAAGCGGTGCTCCTCGTCGATAATGACCAGGCCGAGATCCTTGAACTGGATATCACCCTGCAGCAGCTTGTGGGTGCCGACAATGATGTCGATTTCGCCCGAGGCGAGCCTGGCCTGTGCCTGGCTTTGCTGGCTGGCGCTGCGAAAACGTGAAATCAGCTCGACATTGACCGGCCAGTCGGCAAAACGGTCTCGGAAGTTGTCGTAGTGCTGCTGTGCCAGCAGGGTGGTGGGGACCAGAATAACCACCTGCTTGCTGTTCTGTACCGCCAGAAAGGCGGCCCGCATGGCGACTTCGGTCTTGCCAAAGCCCACGTCGCCGCACACCAGGCGATCCATCGGCTGGGTGGCGGTCATGTCCTTGACGACGGCCTCGATGGCCAGAGCCTGGTCCGGGGTTTCCTCGAACGGGAAGCTGGCGCTGAACTGGCGGTATTCCGCATCCGGCGTGCCGAAACTGAAGCCTTCACGGGCGCCACGGCGGGCGTAGATATCCAGCAGTTCGGCGGCGGTATCGCGCACCTTTTCCGCCGCCTTGCGCTTGGCGCGGCTCCACTGCTCGGTGCCCAGGCGGTGCAGCGGTGCCATCTCGTCGCTGCTGCCGCCGTAGCGGCTGATCAGGTGCAGCGCACTGACGGGCACGTAGAGTTTGGCATTGTCGGCGTATTCCAGCGTCAGAAACTCGTTCTGCTGGCCATCCAGTTCAATGCACTGCAGCCCCAGGTAACGGCCCACCCCGTGATCCAGATGTACTACCGGAGCGCCCGTGCGCAGTTCCGACAGGTTCTTGATGACCTGGTCGGCCTGCTCCTTGTCGCGGCTGCGCCGCCGGCGCTGGAAAACCTGTTGCCCAAACAGCTGGGTTTCGGTGATCAGCTGGCACTGGCCCGGCAGGCTGAGACCCAGCTCCAGCGGGTAAACGCAGATGCCGTGACGCGGTTGCTGCTCGGCAAAAGCCTGCCAGTTATCCACGCTGCGTGTCTTGATGTTGGCCGCGGCGAAGAGTTCGAGCAGGGATTCCCGTCGCCCGGCGGACTCGGCACAGAATAAAATCGGTTCGGGGTGGCTCTGCAGGAAGTCGCTCAGCGCGGCCATGGGGTGATTGGACTGGGCATTCACCGGCAGGGCAGGCGGTTCGTCGAAGGCGCTGTCCTGGGCGCCTGCGTTCTTGCCTGCGCTGTCGCTGTGCATCACCAGGCGGGGGAAGCGCTTGAGGGCGGCGAAGAGCTCATCGACCCGGGTGAAAACCTCTTCGGGAGCCAGCAGCGGGCGCTCTACATCGTGGCGGCGTTCTTCGTAGCGCGACTGGGCTTCGTGCCAGAAATGATCGGCGGCGCCTTCCAGGCCCGGGTCGCAGATCACCAGGGTGTTGTCCGGCAGGTAGTCGAACAGGGTCATGCTGCTGTCGAAAAACAGCGGCAGGTAGTACTCGATACCGGGCGGCGTCACGCCGTTGCTGACGTCCTGGTAGGTTGGGCAGCGGCCGGGATCCACATCAAAGCGTTCGCGCCAGCGCTGGCGAAATGCCGTAATGGCGCTGGAGTCGAAGGGGAACTCCTGGGCCGGCAGCAGGCGAACCTGCTCGACCTGTTCGATGGAGCGCTGGGTTTCGGGGTCGAATACCCGCAGGGTATCGATTTCATCATCGAACAGGTCGATGCGGTACGGCAGGCGGCTGCCCATGGGGTAGATATCAAGGATGGCGCCGCGCTGGGCGAACTCGCCATGCTCGTAAACGGTTTCGACGGCGCGGTAGCCGGCATCGCTGAGCATCTGGCGTGTTTCGCTGGGGTCCAGCCGCTGTCCGGTATCCAGCAGCAGGCTGTTGCCGCCGATAAACTTGCGCGGTGCAATGCGCTGCATCAGGGTGGCTGCCGTGACGATCAGGATGCCGCGACTCAGCTGCGGCAGCCGGTACAGGCTGAGAATGCGCTCGGAGATGATGTCCTGATGCGGTGAAAAATTGTCGTAGGGCAAGGTTTCCCAGTCGGGAAAGGACAGCAGTTCAACATCGGGATCAAAAAAGGCGATTTCGCCGGCCAGGCGCGCTGCGGCATCGCTGCTGCTGGCAACGACCAGCGTCACGTCCTGGTGGCGACGGGCTGCGGCGGCAGCCAGGTAGCCCTGAGCGCTGCCTTTTAACTGGCCGATACGCTTGATGTCGCCTGCTCCTGCGGGCATCGGGTGGTCCAGTTTGATCACGGCGGCTGACTCCTTGAGGCTCCGGCTGCAAAAGCGGCCTATGTTAACGCCTGCGCGCAGAAAAGGGCAGGTTTGCAATGGATCGGCCAGCTTCCAATGTTGCAGTGCGAAAGTAGCAGGCCGGCAAGTTTGCCCCGCTTGAAGGAAAAAGGGATAATGCGGCCGCAGCCAATTTCAGCCCTGACGTTATTTGGAGTTACCTGTGAGCCAAGAACTAGTATTCGCAGACTGGAAAGCGCGAGAAGCGCTGGCAGAGGCCATGGTGCCGTTAATCGGCCGTCTCTACCGCGATCGGAATGTTGAAACCTCGGTATTCGGGCGTCTTGTACACAAGCGTTCGGTGACTGACATCCTCAAGGCGCACCGTTTTGCGCGCCAGATGATGCAGGATCAGGAAGAACTCAGCGTTCACGATACCTATCCGGTACTGGAAGCGGTCGACAAGCTGGGCGTTGCCAATGCCCACGTAGACGTCGGCAAGCTCGTGATCAAGTTCCGGCATGAAGGCAACGGCGACATCGAAGCCTTCCTGAAGAAAGAACTCGACAGCGTCATCGGCGCCCCCGAGCGCGAACCCACCGACGTGGTGCTGTACGGCTTTGGTCGTATTGGCCGCCTGCTGGCGCGCCTGCTGATCGAGCGGACCGGTGGTGGCCAGTCACTGCGCCTGCGTGCCATCGTCGTGCGTCGCGGCAATGCCGAAAATGACCTGGAAAAACGCGCCAGTCTGCTGCGTCGTGATTCCGTTCATGGTTCCTTCAAGGGCACCATCCAGGTGGACGAAGAAAACCAGGCCCTGATTGCCAACGGCAACATGATCAAGGTGATCTTTGCCGATGCGCCTGACACTATCGATTACACCGACTACGGCATCAGCAATGCACTGCTGATCGACAATACCGGCAAATGGCGCGATGCGGATGGCCTGAGCCTGCACCTGCGTGCTACCGGTGTGTCCCGTGTGCTGCTGACGGCGCCGGGCAAGGGTATCAAGAACATCGTCATGGGCGTGAACCACGGCGATATCGTTGATGAGGACCGCATCCTTTCGGCCGCCTCCTGCACCACCAACGCCATCGTGCCAGTGCTGAAGAAGATCGACGAGCAGTTCGGCGTGCTCAACGGTCACGTTGAAACCGTGCATTCCTACACCAATGACCAGAACCTGATCGACAATTACCACAAGGGTGATCGTCGCGGACGGGCCGCGGGTCTGAATATGGTGATTTCCGAGACCGGTGCTGCCAAGGCAGTTTCCAAGGCGCTGCCGCAGCTCGAAGGCAAGCTCACCGGCAACGCCATTCGCGTGCCGACGCCCAATGTCTCCATGGCCATCCTGAACCTGAACCTGGAAAAGGAAACCAGCAAGGAAGAGTTGAACGCCTACCTGCGTGACGCTGCGCTGTTCTCCGAGCTGCAAAAGCAGATCGACTTCAGCACTTCGCCGGAAGCAGTGTCGACGGACTTCGTTGGTTCCCGTGCCGCTGGTGTGGTGGATGGTCTGGCCACCATCGTCGATGGCAAGCGTTGCGTTCTCTATGTCTGGTACGACAACGAGTTCGGTTACAGCTGCCAGGTGTTCCGCATGATGCAGGCGATGGCGCACTGCACCCTGCCGGCATTCCCGCCCAAGTCCATTTGATCAATTATCACGGGATGTCGGCCCTGTGCTGATGTCCTGGCTGGATTGCAGGCCTGACCGGCGGCGCCTTTGGCGCCGCCGGTTGCGTTTTGGGATGCTGGCATTGGTGCAGTCAATCAGGCCCCGCATCGCTCAGTGCAAAGAGAGGGGTGTGCCGTGTGGTCACGGGTGGGCGCTTTGTGGCCTGGTTGCGCCAGCGCCGTTTGGTGTGTGTCTGATGTGGCGCAATTTTGCATTGCGTCTTTGCGACCAAGGTCGGGTTGTGCCTGGTTGTGATTTCTGGTGCGGGGTCCTGTAGCGGTGCTTTGTTCTTCCCGTGGTGCTTTTTTATGCGTTCTACGTTGCAGTGTTGAAAATTATCGAACTTAAATGAAGCAAAGAGAGGGGTGTGCCGTGTGGTCACGGGTGGGCGCTTTGTGGCCTGGTTGCGCCAGCGCCGTTTGGTGTGTGTCTGATGTGGCGCAATTTTGCATTGCGTCTTTGCGACCAAGGTCGGGTTGTGCCTGGTTGTGATTTCTGGTGCGGGGTCCTGTAGCGGTGCTTTGTTCTTCCCGTGGTGCTTTTTTATGCGTTCTACGTTGCAGTGTTGAAAATTATCGAACTTAAATGAAGCAAAGGGCCTGATTGCAAAGGTAGTTTGTAGAAAAGACAGGCTGCGCTCAGTTATACTGTTGCGGATTTTTTGGCGGGGCAAATCTTTCCTTGGGACAAAAACTAAACAGCATCCTGATTGCTGCGCTAGTAGCGTTTGCCGGATGACTGATGCTCAAGGGCGGAGTCCTGAAATACAGTTAACGTGATTGGGTGAGGCGTATGATCAAGATCAATAAGGGTCTGGATCTACCGATTGCGGGGGCACCGGAGCAGCTAATCAGCGCAGCTCCGACGGTGCGCTCCGTCGCCGTGATAGGTCCGGATTATGTGGGCATGAAGCCCACGATGGCCGTCAAGGTGGGGGACCGGGTAAAACTCGGTCAAGTGATCTTTTCCGACAAGAAAACAGAAGGCGTCGACTTCACGGCTCCTGGCGCGGGTGTCGTCAAGGAAATCAACCGTGGCGAACGCCGGGTACTGCAGTCCGTTGTTATCGAACTGGATGACAACGAAGACGCTATCGAATTTGCCAAGTACAGTGCGGACCAGCTGGCGGGCCTTGACCGCGCCAAGGTTGAAGAGAACCTGGTTAAGTCCGGGCTCTGGACTGCGTTTCGCACCCGTCCGTTTAGCAAGGTGCCTGCGCCTGGCAGCGAGCCGCATTCGATCTTCGTAACCGCGATCGATACCAACCCGCTGGCGGCCGATCCTCAGGTCGTGATTGCCGAGCAGGCCGATGCCTTTGCCAACGGCCTGAAACTGCTGACCGTACTGAGCAAGACCAAGGTTTACCTGTGCAAGGCTGCCGGTGCCAAGGTCAATACGGTTGAAGGCGTGCAGCTGGCCGAGTTTTCCGGTGTGCATCCGGCGGGCAACGCCAGTACTCATATCCATTTCCTCGATCCGGTATCCCGTACCAAGACCGTCTGGTCCGTGGGTTACCAGGACGTTATCGCCATGGGCAAGCTGTTCACCGAAGGTCGCCTGTCGACCGAGCGTGTGATCGCCCTGGGCGGCCCGCAGGTCGACAAGCCGACACTGTTGCGCACCCGCCTGGGCGCCAACCTGGCAGAACTGTGCGCCAATCGCCTGAAGCCAGGCAACAACCGCGTGATCAGCGGTTCCGTCTGGAATGGCCGCAATGCCACAGGCCCCATGGCCTACCTCGGTCGTTACGCCACCCAGGTGAGCGTGCTGGAAGAAGGCAGCAAGCGTGAGTTCATGGGCTGGATCGCCGCCGGTACCGAGAAATTCTCGGTGCTGAACATGTTCGCGTCCGTGCTGTCCGCAGGCAAGAAATTTGCTTTCACCACCAGCACCAACGGTTCCGAGCGCGCCATGGTACCGGTCGGGCAGTTCGAAACACTGATGCCGCTGGATATCCTGCCGACACAGCTGCTGCGTGCCCTGATTACCGGCGACATCGTGACCGCGATGCAGCTGGGCTGTCTGGAGCTGGACGAGGAAGACCTCGCACTCTTTACCTTCGCCTGCACGGGCAAGTACGAGTACGGCCCCATCCTGCGCGACAACCTGCTGCGTATCGAGAAGGAGGCCTGATCCAATGAGCCTGAGAAACGTTCTTGACAAAATGGAGCCGCATTTCCATAAAGGCGGCAAATACGAAAACTGGTACGCGCTTTACGAAGCCGTGGATACCATTTTCTACACCCCGGGACAGGTGACGAAGAGCGCCGCCCACGTGCGTGATGGCGTTGACCTCAAGCGCATGATGATCCTGGTGTGGCTCTGTACTTTCCCGGCCGTGTTTTTCGGTCTGTATAACGTCGGCTTCCAGGCCAACACCGCCATGGCGAACCTCGGCCTGACCGAAGCGACCAGCTGGCAGGGTGGCATTGCCGGCGCCCTGACGTCGTTCAACCCGGACAGTCTGTGGGACAACATCATTCACGGTGCCGCCTACTGGCTTCCCGTCTACGCGGTGACCTTCGTTGTCGGCGGTTTCTGGGAAGTGCTGTTCGCGATGAAGCGTGGCCATGAAGTCAACGAAGGCTTCTTTGTTACCTCCATCCTGTTCGCGCTGATTCTGCCGCCGTCCATCCCCCTGTGGCAGGTTGCGCTGGGCATCAGCTTCGGTGTGGTGATCGGCAAGGAAGTGTTCGGTGGTACCGGCAAGAACTTCCTGAACCCGGCCCTGACCGGTCGTGCCTTCCTGTTCTTCGCCTATCCTGCGCAGATGTCAGGTGATGCGATCTGGACGGCGGTTGATGGCTTCTCCGGCGCCACGCCGCTGGGTCTGGCCGCGATGGGCGGTGTGGATGCCATTCTGGCGCAGAACATTACCTGGTTTGATGCCTTCGTCGGCAATATCCAGGGTTCTGTAGGTGAAGTGTCCACGCTCTGTATCGCCATTGGCGGTCTGGTGCTGCTGTACACCCGCGTCGCGGCCTGGCGTATCGTTGCCGGCGTCCTGGCCGGTACTGTGGTGACCACGGTGCTGCTGAACCTGATCGGCTCGGATACCAATCCGATGTTCAGCCTGCCCTTCTACTGGCACATGGTACTCGGCGGTTATGCCTTCGGTCTGTTCTTTATGGCCACGGACCCGGTATCGGCATCCATGACCAATACCGGCAAGTGGTACTTCGGTGCCCTGATTGGCCTGATGGTAGTGCTGATTCGCGTCGTCAATCCGGCCTTCCCGGAAGGCATGATGCTGGCAATCCTGTTCGGTAACCTCTTTGCACCGCTGATCGACAGCTTTGTGGTGCAGGCGAACATCAAGCGGAGGATGAAGCGCCATGGCGGCTAAAGATTCCATCAGTAAAACGATTACCGTGACGGTATTGCTGTGTGTGGTCTGCTCGGTGGTGGTATCCGCCGCAGCGGTACTGCTCAAGCCACAGCAGGTCTCCAACAAGGAACTGGACCGCAAGTCCAATATCCTGTCGGCAGCGGGCATCAGCGAACCCGGCAAGTCCGTGGATGAGCTGTTCGCACAGATCACCACCAAGGTCGTCGACCTGGAAACCGGCACCTTTACCGATGCGGTGGATCCGGCGACCTACGATGCCATGAAGGCGGCGAAGGACCCGGCCCGTTCGGTCAAGCTGGACCGCCAGGACGATATCGCCTCCATCAAGCGTCAGGCCCGCTATATGCCGGTCTACCTGGTAGAAGACGGTGATCAGATCGAGCGCATTATTCTGCCGGTGCACGGCTATGGCCTCTGGTCGACCCTGTACGGATTCCTGGCGCTGGAAGGCGACCTGAATACCGTGGTGGGCCTGGGCTTCTATTCCCATGCCGAAACACCGGGTCTGGGTGGCGAAGTGGACAACCCGGCCTGGAAAGCGCTCTGGCCTGGCAAGAAGGTTTACGAAGAGGGGACGATGGAGCCCGTATTGCAGCTGATCAAGGGCAATGTGAATCCGTCTTCACCGGATGCGGTGCATCAGATTGATGGCCTGTCCGGCGCGACTCTGACCAGCAATGGCGTGAGCAATCTGGTTAAATTCTGGCTCGGCGAGAATGGCTACGCGCCGTTTCTGGCCAACCTGCGTGCAGGAGGGGTGTAAATCATGGCTTCAGTTTCCGCTAAAGACGTCCTGACGAAACCGATTTTTGCCAACAACCCGATCGGCCTGCAGATCCTGGGGATCTGTTCTGCGCTGGCGGTCACGTCCAACCTCAATACTGCCCTGGTCATGAGCCTGGCGGTTATCGCGGTGACGGCGTTCGCGAACTTTTTCGTCTCGTTGATTCGCAACCACATCCCGAGCAACATCCGCATCATCTGCCAGATGACGATCATTGCGTCGCTGGTTATCGTGGTGGATCAGTTCCTCAAGGCCTATGCCTATGATGTGTCCAAGCAGCTGTCGGTGTTCGTCGGCCTGATCATCACCAACTGTATCGTCATGGGGCGCGCCGAAGCCTTCGCCATGAAAAATACCCCGGGAATCGCCTTCCTGGACGGTATCGGCAATGGCCTGGGCTACGGCGTGGTGCTGATGTTTGTCGGTACCATCCGTGAGCTGCTGGGTGCGGGTTCCCTGTTCGGTGTCGAAATTCTGCCGCTGGTCAACAACGGTGGCTGGTACCAGGCCAATGGCCTGCTGCTGCTGCCGCCAAGCGCGTTTTTCATTATCGGCATATTTATCTGGATCGTGCGCTCCTGGAAGAAAGACCAGGTCGAGGCGCCGGAATACGTGCTGGCCCCCAATAGCAAGCAGGAGGCGGTGTAATCATGGAACAGCTGATTAGCCTTTTCGTTAAGGCCGTTTTCGTTGAAAACATGGCGCTCGCCTTCTTCCTGGGGATGTGTACCTTCCTCGCGATTTCGAAGAAGGTGCAGACGGCGATTGGCCTGGGTATCGCGGTTATCGTGGTACTGGCCATCACCACGCCGATCAATAACCTGATCTTCAACCATCTGCTGCGTGAAGGTGCACTGGCCTGGGCCGGTTATCCCGACGTGGACCTGAGCTTCCTCGGCTATATCTCGTACATCGGCGTTATCGCGGCGATCGTGCAGATCCTCGAGATGTTCCTCGACAAGTTCGTACCGGTGCTTTACAACGCCCTGGGTGTGTTCTTGCCGCTGATTACCGTGAACTGCGCCATCATGGGTGCTGCACTCTTCATGGTAGAGCGTGACTACAACTTCAGCGAAAGCGTGGTCTACGGAGTGGGTGCCGGTACGGGCTGGGCTCTGGCCATCACGGCGCTGGCGGGTATTCGCGAAAAGCTGAAGTACAGCGACGTGCCGGCTGGACTGCGTGGCCTGGGCATCACCTTCATTACTGTGGGTCTGATGTCTCTGGGTTTCATGTCCTTCTCCGGCGTGCAGCTGTAAGGAACATGATGAACACAAGGGTGGATCAAGCCAATGAATGCTGAAATCGTACTCGGCGTTGTCATGTTTACCGCGGTGGTGTTGGCACTGGTCGCGGTTATCCTGGCAGCCCGTTCAAAGCTCGTAAGCTCCGGTAACGTCAATATCGAGATTAATGGCGACCCGGAAAAAACCATAACGGTCCCGGCCGGCGACAAGCTGTTGTCGACCCTGGCTGGCGCTGGCATCTTCGTTCCCTCCGCCTGTGGCGGCGGCGGTACCTGTGCCCAGTGCAAATGTATCGTGGAAGAGGGCGGTGGCTCCATGCTGCCGACCGAAGAGTCACACTTCACCCTGCGTGAAGGCAAGCAGGGCTGGCGTCTGTCGTGCCAGGTTGCCGTCAAGCAGGACCTGAAGATCGAACTCGAAGACGATGTCTTCGGCGTGAAAAAGTGGGAGTGCACCGTCGAGTCCAACCCCAACGTCGCCACTTTCATCAAGGAGCTGACGCTGCGTCTGCCTGAAGGTGAAAACGTCGACTTCCGCGCCGGTGGTTATGTGCAGCTCGAGGCTCCGGCCCACGAAGTGCACTACAAGGACTTCGATATCGAAGAGGAATACCGCGCAGACTGGGACAAGTTCAATGTCTGGCAGTATGTCTCCAAGGTTGACGAGCCGGTTATCCGTGCCTACTCCATGGCCAACTATCCGGAAGAAGTGGGTATTGTGAAGTTCAATATCCGCATCGCCTCGCCGCCGCCGGGTACCAGCTTCCCGCCGGGCAAGATGTCGTCCTATGTCTTCGGCCTCAAGCCCGGTGACAAGATCGATGTCTACGGTCCCTTCGGTGAGTTCTTCGCCCAGGAAACCGACAACGAGATGGTGTTTATCGGTGGTGGTGCCGGCATGGCGCCGATGCGCTCGCACATCTTCGACCAGCTCAAGCGTTTGAACTCCAAGCGCAAGATCAGCTTCTGGTACGGCGCGCGCTCCATGCGTGAAGCCTTCTACGGCGAAGAATACGATCAGCTGGCCGCGGAGAACGAGAACTTCAACTGGCATCTGGCGCTGTCGGATCCCCAGCCTGAAGACAACTGGGATGGCTACACCGGCTTTATCCATAACGTGTTGTATGAAAACTACCTGCGCGATCACGAAGCGCCGGAAGATTGCGAGTACTACATGTGCGGGCCGCCGATGATGAACGCGGCGGTTATCCAGATGCTGGTGGATCTGGGTGTGGAGCGTGAAAACATCTATCTCGACGACTTCGGTGGTTGATGGATGGTCGCTTCTGTGCCGAAGCTGACAACAAAATGGCCAGCAGCTTCCCTGCTGGCCATTTTGTTTGTGTGGCAGCTTGTTTTAGCGGGTTGCAGCCGCGAACCCGAAAGCCAGGTGCTGAGTGTCTCTGGCGCGACCATGGGCACGACCTACACGGTAAAATGGGTGTCGTCGGAGCCTGACAGCGTTGCGCACATCGGTCCGCGGCTGGAGCAATCCCTGCTGGCGGTGAATCAGGCGATGTCCACCTATATCGAAGACTCGGAACTGTCCCGTTTTAACCAGGCCGGTGCCGGTTTTGGCACCGAAGTGTCGGCGGGCCTGTTTGAAGTGCTGCAGCTGGCGCAAAGCATCAGTGAAAGCACCCAGGGGGCTTTTGATGTTACCGTGGGGCCTCTGGTTAATCTTTGGGGCTTCGGGCCTGATGGCCGCGTAACGCACGCGCCGGAGCAGGCGCAGATCGATGCGGCACGCCAGCGGGTGGGCTACCAGCGTCTGCAGCTGGAAGCACAGACCCTGCGGGTCACCAAGGAGGTGGATCTGTACGTCGACCTGTCGGCGATCGCCAAGGGGTACGGCGTTGACGAGCTGGCGCGGGTGATGGAGCACGAGGGTATCGAAAGCTACCTGGTGGAAATCGGTGGAGAGCTGCGCGCCCGTGGTCTCAAGCCCGACGGTAATGGCTGGCGTATTGCCATCGAAAGCCCGGTGGATACCGGGCGCGAGGTGCAGCGCGTGATCACGCTGCATGAGACGGGTGTTGCGACTTCCGGTGATTACCGTAATTATTTCCAGGAAGGCGGGGTGCGTTTTTCCCATACCCTGGACCCGCTCACAGGAAGGCCGATCAGGCACCAGCTGGCGTCGGTGACGGTGCTGAGTCCCACCTGTGCCGAGGCGGATGGTCTGGCCACGGCCCTGACAGTCATGGGCGATGAACGCGGCTACCAGTATGCAGTTGACAACCAGATAGCCGCCTTCTTTATCATCAAGTCGGAGGCGGGCTTTGTGGAGCGCATGACGCCGCAATTCGAGCAATACCTGAGCAACTGAGGTGCTCGGTAGCGCAATTGACCATGCCAGCGCCTGTGCGCCTGTGCGCATGACGCTGTAGTACGAGCAGTACCTGAGTGGTTGAGGTGCTCGGCAGCGCAATTTTGACCCTGTAATACCCAAGTAACTGAGGTGTTCTGATGGATACAATGATTTTGACCTTTGTGGTGCTCGGCACCGTGATTCTGGCCATGTCCGTGGGTGTGCTGCTGGGGCGCAAGCCCATCGCCGGTTCCTGTGGCGGCATGGGTGCCATGGGCGTGGAGACCGTGTGCGACATCTGCGGCGGTAACCCGAACAAGTGCGATGAGGAACAGCAAAAGACCGACCGTGCCAAGACACTGGCGGCCATGGCGTACGAGGTTAAGGCGTAGCAGCCAGTCGGATTTAGCGCTGATCTGCTGCGGAAAAGCCGTTTCCCTTGCAAAAGGAGTGGTCATTTTTTGCGCTCTTTCTTATTGAGTTGAATCACTACTCGCCTCAAAAGAGCTCAAAAACTGCCCCAGAACGAACTTATCCCCGCTACGATCGGTCAAGCCCGGCAGGCTGCTCAGTCAGGGACTTTAAGCGCCCACAGTGATGTTATTTCAATATACGAAGGGGAAGCGAATGGCAGTGTATGACTATGACGTCATTGTGATCGGGTCCGGGCCTGCGGGTGAAGGCGCGGCCATGAATTCGGTCAAGAAGGGACGCCGCGTGGCGGTGATAGAAGAGCAGGACCTGGTGGGTGGCAACTGTACCCACAAGGGGACAATTCCTTCCAAAGCGCTGCGTCATTCCGTGAAGCAGATCATCGAATTCAATACCAACCCCATGTTCCGCGATATCGGCGAGCCGCGCTGGTTTTCGTTTCCCATCGTGCTGAACCGTGCCGAAAAGGTGATTGCCAACCAGGTGATGCTGCGTACCAACTTTTACGCCCGCAACCGTGTTGACGTGTTCTTTGGTCGCGCCGAGTTTGCCGACAAGAACACCCTGATCGTGCGCGGTACCGCTAACGGTGATGAAACGCTGCGCGCGCGCAATGTCGTGATCGCCACGGGGTCGCGTCCGTACTGCCCGCCGGATATCGACTTTGACCACCCGCGTATCTATAACTCCGATACCATCCTCAAGCTCAGCCATACACCGCGTACCATGGTGATTTACGGTGCCGGGGTTATCGGTTGTGAATACGCCTCCATCTTCGCCGGTCTTGGTGTCAAGGTTGACCTGATTGATCAGCGTGACCGCCTGCTGTCTTTCCTGGATGGCGAGATTTCCGATGCGCTGAGCTATCACCTGCGCAACAACGCCGTAAAGATTCGCCATAACGAAGAGTACGAATCCGTGGTGGCGGATCAGGGCGGCGTGATCATGACGCTCAAGTCCGGCAAGCGCATTCATTCCGATGCCTTCCTGTGGTGCAACGGCCGCACCGGCAATACCGATGGGCTGGGGCTGGACAAGATTGGCCTGGTGGCGAACGGTCGTGGCCAGCTGGAGGTGGATGATCACTACCGCACCGGCTGCGAAGGCATTTACGCCGCGGGTGATGTGGTGGGCTGGCCGAGCCTGGCTTCAGCCGCGCTGGATCAGGGGCGTGCGGCGGCGGGGGATTTGCTCAGCTGCGAAGATTTCCGCTACATCAACGAAGTGCCGACCGGCATCTATACGCTGCCGGAAATCAGCTCCCTGGGCAAGACCGAGGAAGAGCTGACGGCCGAGTGCGTGCCCTATGAAGTGGGTCAGGCGTTCTTCAAGGATACGGCCCGGGCGCAGATATCCGGTCAGACGGTGGGCATGCTCAAGCTGCTGTTCAACCGCGATACGCTGGAGATTCTCGGGATTCACTGCTTTGGTGACCATGCATCGGAAATCGTCCATATCGGCCAGGCGATCATGGCGCAGAAGGGCGAGGCCAACACCCTGAAGTACTTTATCAATACCACCTTCAATTACCCGACCATGGCGGAAGCCTACCGTGTAGCGGCCATCTCCGGCCTGAACCGGATCAGCAATATCTGACGCCATTGCGTTAATCGCAGGCCCCGGCTGCAGCCCATGCTGTGCCGGGGCCTGCTTGTATCTGGGTTCTTTGGCCTGTTTTTTCTTGTCCCTTGTCCCTTGTCCCTTGTCCCTTATTGCCTGTCGCGCATCAGTTGCGCGCTTTGTCATGCGCATGGCTGATCGGCAGCGCTGTATCATCGATATCCAGCAGATCCAGCACCAGCCGTGCCGCATAGGCATCGTTGCCGGCGTAGAGCAACTGGTTTTCTTTCAGTTCCGGCAAAGCCCAGTTGGACATGGCGACGGATTTCGATTTCTGAAATTTCTGCTGCAGCAGTACGGCGATGGCGGCCTTGACGCCCAGTTCCCGGCGGTACCCCTGGCGGCGGAATACCTGATCCAGATCCAGCAGCGCGTTGGGCGTAATGCCGAGTCGGCGACGGATATGGCTGCGGTCCGAGCGCAGCCCGAAGCCGACCTTGACGGTGTCCGCCGACTGCAGAATGCGGCACAGCTGCTCGCAGCAGTGCTCGCGCCAGAGCTGGAAGATGTAGGCGTGCTTGAGGGTTGTCAGCTGCACCACGTGGGGGCCGCGGGAGGTCTCGCCCTTGTCGAAGGTGGGTTTGGATTCCGTATCGAAACCGATATAGCGCTGTTGCAGCAGATCCCGGGTGGCTGCCGCAAAGTCTTCAGGGCTGCGCGGCACCCGGATTTGGGCAAGCTCGAGCCCTTTAAAGGGAGGCAATAGAGCAATATCAGCCTTGCCAGGGGCTTCACGTTCTTCGCGTTTCACCGGGGTTACCTGTCGTTCGGAGGAGGGCTATCCAGCCAGGCTAGTTGCGCGGGCTGTCCGTGAGTACGGCAATATACAGGTCTTCGACCTTTTTGCGTGCCCAGGGGGTGCGCCGCAGGAACTTGAGGCTCGATTTGATAGAGGGGTCCTGGGTAAAGCAGCGAATGTCGATGCGATCACCCAGTTCGTCCCAGCCGTAGTGTTCAACCAGTCGGGTGACAACCTGTTCGAGGGTAATGCCGTGCAGCGGGTTGTTAGGTTGCGGATGGTTCATGGCAGTAGCGGGATCCTTGTGGCAATACGGGGCAGAGCGCAATGAGCGAGGATTGTACCACCCTGGCGCCCGCTGCGGCTGCCCCTGGGCGCTGTTCAGCCCGGGCGGAAGTAGCCTTGGGTATCCGTGTGCCAGTCATTGAACTGGGCGGCAGGCATGGGGCGGGCCATGAAGTAGCCCTGGGCGACATCGCAGCCTAGCTCGCGCAGCAGTTCGAAGGCTGTTCGGGTTTCCACGCCCTCGGCGACGACCTGTATGCCCAGGTCGTGGGCCATGTTGATCGCTGCCCTGACGATCGGGGCGGAGGATGAGTTGCGCGCCAGTGATTTGATAAAGGACTGGTCGATCTTGAGCATGGAAACCGGCAGCGCATCCAGGTATTGCAGCGATGAATAGCCGGTGCCGAAGTCATCGATTGAGAGGGTGATGTTGGCGTTGGCCAGGCGTGTCAGTTCGGCCGTGGTGCGTTCAAAATCGAGCATGAAGGCGCCTTCGGTGATTTCCAGTTCCAGCAGGGCGCCGTCGACCTGGTGCTTGTCCAGCAGGCTAAGTACGCTATCGACAAAGTTGGGGTCCAGCAGGTTGCGGGTGGATACATTCACGGCCACGCTCAGGGTCAGGCCCTGTGCTTGCCAGGTCACGAGTTGCGCGAGGGCTGTATCTATGGCCCAGGCGGTGAGCTGGTCGATCAGGGTGCTGTGCTCGGCGCGGGGGATGAAGCGTCCGGGAGGGATGGAACCGCGTTCGGGATGCTGCCAGCGCATCAGCGCCTCAACGCCGAGCACGGCGTCGCTCAGCAGGCAAATTTTTGGCTGGTAGTGCAGGGTCAGCTGGTTGCTGCCCAGGGCTGTTTTCAGTTCGGCCAGCAGTTCGAGGGTGTCCTGGTTGCTGGCGGCGTCCAGCTCGGGCGTAAAGCGCACCCAGCGCTGCGAGCGTTCAGCGGCTCGGCGCAGTGCAGTTTCAGCCTGTCGCAGACAGGTTTCGGGGTCTTCATTCGGGCCGGGAAGGGTCGTATATCCTGCGGTGATATCAGCGTGAATGGACAGGGTATCAAAGCGGAAGGGGCGGCTAAAAGCGTCGCTCAGCTGGGTCAGGCGCTTTTCAATGCCGCAGTTCGATGCTGATGTCAGGGTGACTGCTAGCTGATGGGCATTGACTCTGTAGGTCCTGATATCGCCGGCCTCCATGTTCTGCAGGCGCCTGGACAGTTGCAGAATGATTTCGTCGCTGACTTCGGGTCCGTATGCGGTTTCCATTTCCAGCATGTTCTCCACCGATATCATGGCCAGATAGCCCTGCTCTGAGTGCTGGCTCGGATCCGGGGCGGCATTCAGGTGGGTCAGCAAGGCCTGGCGGTTCGCCAGTGTGCTGCTGCTGTCGTGGTACCTGAGCCACTGGATGTGGCTCAGGTAGCGCTGCACGCAGTCTCTGGCGGTGCCGCAGAAAGCGCCGGCCATGATAAAAAAGCCGCCGCGGTACAGCCAGTTGAGGGTTTGCTGTGCCTCGCCGGTGCTGACATCGATGGGCATGAAGGGGCCGAGGGCCAGCGCTGCCAGTGCCCCGGTGAGGGCGCCGCCGGGCATGCCGTAAATAAAGCCGGCCAGCAGTATTACCAGGTACATGGAGTGTGCGTAGACATATTTGACGCCGCCGGTGGCGTAGACAAGGCCATAGACGGCGGCGGTGAGCAGCAGCAGGAGGGGGATGGCGCCGAGGTGGATCTGTGCCTGGTATCGCTGCACCCAGCTCAGAAGTCGGGGAGGCGCGGGGCCTGCGTGGCGCTCGCTGGCAACGCAGGCGTGCTTGGAGCTGGGGGACTGTATTCTGTCGTACGAGGGCTGCCTGGTATTCATAACATCCTGTTGTATAGCAGTGGGGCTGGCGTGAGTTCCATTGTTGGCCGGCGTGACGCTCTACAGTGTAGCTGATGGTTTTTGGCAGCTGCGTCTAGTCGTCCTTGTCCGGGTCTGGCCGGTAGTAGCTGTCTTCATAGTAGCGGCCACGAATGTCCAGGCGGCGTTCAACCCAGCGGTTGTAGAGCTTCCAGATAAAGAATCCCGGGATCATGACGATGGCAATGCCGAGCATCAGGCCGGCGCCGGCATGGGAGCTGGGTACCAGGCTGATGACCCAGTCAAGGGCCCCCAGCTGTTTGAACAGCAGGTACCACAGGCCGAGAAAAACGAGCCCCAGGGCGGTGGCGATGTGATGTAGCAGTTTTTTGTTGGCGGGTGTCATGGCGGGCCTGGTCGGTGTTATGGGTGCTGGTAGCAATGAATGCGCAAGCTGGGAATAAAGGGTTCGGGGTCGATGCGGGCATCCGAGCGTTCGGCGCGCTGGCGAGCGCTGGGCGGTTCGAGCTCCGGCCTGTTGTGTTGTGGCAAGGCTGCGCCGGCGGCCAGCGGAAATAGCAGCGGCAGCGGACAGTTGCGTGCCTGGCGCAGCCAGCTGGCGTCCTGTTTCCAGGCGATGTTGGCGCGCATCACCGGTACCTGGGTCTGTAGCTGCGCCAGCGGCGTATCGGCACTTAGGGGAGAGAGTCGTGCCAGCTGAATCTGTATATGGGGCTGGCTTTGGTCGAGCTTGAGCAGCATTGCCATGGCATCGGCGGCTGTCAGGCGCCGAATGCTGCGCCCGCTGCAATACCAGTTGAACCCGATGCGAGTCGGCGTGCGCTCCAGTATGGGTATCTGGCGATAGCACTGCTTGAGATGAATGCGGCCCAGGCCCTGCCGGCTGAGCATTTCGCCCAGCAGGCTGCTGCGGTGAGCCAGCTGTATGGGTAGCTCGCGCAAATGATGTGCGTTCAGGCTGCTGGCGGCTTGCTGAAAGGCGGCTTTGTGCGCGTTCAGGGTCTGGGCGCTGGCGAGCAGGCTGTCGTCGGCGCCGATCAGGCCGTGCCGGCTGCGGGTGCGGCGCCCGTCCTGGCCGTCCTTGTACCAGATGTCGGCGATCAGGCTGCTGGCAAAGTCCCGCTCGCTGCTGTTGCTTTCACTATCATGGCGGGGTATCCAGAGCGCGCGATCGCTCTGGCGCAGCTGCGTACAGAATGCGATGAGGCTCAGATTCAGTTTGTCGAATGATTCCAGCAGCTCGCTGGCGAGCGGCTGGCTGCAGGGGGCGGGCCTATCAGGCATCGGCATTGAGCTGACGCTGGCGTTCCTGTGCCTGGGCTTCCAGAACGAAGCGGGCCAGCAGGGTGCGGCAGCTTTCCGGCATCTTGATAAACTCGAGACCGATCAGGTGCTCGCCCTCAAGGGCTTCGTTGCGTTGCACGGTGGCGTATAGCAGCAGGCCCAGCAGGCTGTGGGGAAAGATCAGCTTCAGAGCCAGGTGCTGGCCGAGCGGCAGATCATCCTCGCAGTCGAAGGAGAGGCCGCCTTCGCTCAGGTTGATGTTGTGCATACGCAGGGAACCGGTGTCTTTAAGCTCTTCAGCCACCAGGCTGCGGGCGATACGGTTCACCTTGTCGTCCAGAAGCTTCAGGTAGGCGGAGACTTCGGGCTGTTTTTCGCCGATTTTACGCAGCAGGTGGCCGGTGTCGCTATCCATCGCCTGAAGCTCGCTGAGCAGCAGGAAATGCGCAGGAACGTTGAACTGGTAGGGGCGAGCATTGGCCATGACTTCGGCTTCGGACACCCGTTTGTACTCGATTGCGACCTGGTGCTCGATGCGGTAGAACTGGCGCCGATCCTGGACCATTGGATACTCTCCCGATGTTCTTTTTCTGCTCGTGAGAATAACAACATTGCGCTGATTTTGTTAGAGTTAATCCCCCCTCACTGTGGTTTAATCCCGCGCATGTTCAGACCCTTTTCTCTTTACGTTGGCCTGCGTTATACCGGTGCCAAGCGTAGCAATCATTTTATTTCCTTTATTTCCCTGGTTTCGATGCTCGGGCTGATGCTCGGTGTTGCGGCGCTGATCCTCGTGCTGTCCGTGATGAACGGCTTTGACCGGGAGCTCAAGCAGCGCATCCTCGGGATGGTGCCCCATGCCACCATCGCCGGCTACGGCGAGCCATTGCAGTCCTGGGAGCGGGTGGCCGATGACATCGCCCGGCAGCCCGGTGTGCTGGGCACTGCACCCTATATCCAGGCGCAGGGCATGCTTACCCAGGGTGGCAGCGTGCACGGTGTCCAGGTCACGGGCATTGACCCGGTACGAGAGAACCAGGTGTCCATCATCGGCGAGCACATGCGCGCGGGGAGCCTGGCGGCGCTGGGCAATGAGCGCTTTGGTATCGTGCTGGGTGCCATTCTGGCGCGCTCTCTTGGGGTGGGGCCCGGCGATAAAGTAACCCTGGTCCTGCCCGAAGCCTCGGTCAGCGTGGCAGGTGTTGTGCCGCGCATGAAGCGATTCACCGTGGTGGGCGTGTTTGAGGTCGGGGCCGAGCTCGACGCGAACCTGGCGTACATCAGTCTGGAGGATGCCGCAGTCATCACGCGCCAGGGCAATGGTGTGGACGGTATACGGCTGCGTTTTGACGATCTGTTCGATGCGCCGGCGGCGGTGCGCCAGATTGCGTCGGGCCTGAGTGGTCCCTACCTGGTCAGCGACTGGACCCGTTCCCACGGCAACCTGTTCCAGGCGATTCAGATGGAAAAACGCATGATCGGCCTGCTGCTGTTTTTGATCGTCTTCGTGGCGGCATTCAATATTGTTTCAACCCTGGTGATGGTGGTGACGGACAAAAAGGCGGATATCGCCATTCTGCGCACCCTGGGGGCAACCTCCGGGCGCATCATGCGTATTTTCATGGTGCAGGGCTGCCTGATTGGCACCATCGGTACCTTGTTGGGTACGGGCCTGGGTGTATTGCTCGCGCTGACGGTCACGGACCTGGTGGCCTGGATGGAGCGGGTGCTGGGCATTCAGTTTCTGTCCGCCGATGTCTACTTCATCAGCTACCTGCCCTCGCAGCTGCAGTGGGACGATGTGACACTGATCTGTTCCGCAGCCCTGACCATCGGCTTTCTGGCGACCCTGTATCCGGCCTGGCGGGCGTCCCGAACCGAACCTGCGGAGGCTTTGCGCTATGAGTAACTGGGTAATGAATGCACAGGGGATCGCCAAGGCGTACAGCGAAGGCGGCACTTCGTTGCAGGTGCTTGAAAACGTGCAGCTGCAGATCGAGCGTGGCGAACGGGTGGCGATCATCGGCAGCTCCGGCTCGGGCAAAAGCACGCTGATGAATATCCTCGGCGGGCTGGACCATCCGAGCGATGGCACGGTTGAGGTGGGTGGCGAGGACCTCTACGCGGTGGCCGAGCGCCAGCGCTGTGATATCCGCAACCGGGTGCTGGGCTTCGTGTATCAGTTTCACCACTTGCTGCCTGAATTCAGCGCGCTGGAAAACACCGCCATGCCGTTGCTGATTCGGGGCACGGCAGTGCCGCAGGCGAGAGCCGCGGCCGAGAGGGTGCTGCAGGCGGTGGGGCTGGGCAAGCGGCTGGGTCATCGGCCGGCACAGCTCAGTGGCGGTGAGCGTCAGCGCGTTGCCATCGCCAGAGCGCTGGTCACGGAGCCCGCCTGCGTGTTGATGGACGAGCCGACCGGCAACCTGGATCGCAACACGGCGGCTGACGTCCAGGCCCTGATGGATGATCTCAACCGGCGCACCGGTGTGTCCTTTATCGTGGTAACCCACGATCTGGAGCTGGCCTCGCGCATGGATCGCAAGCTTGAATTGCGCGATGGCAGCCTGTTTCCCGCCTGATCGCCTGATCTTCCTGCGGGCGCCTTGCCCGGCATAAAAAAACGACAGCCCGTGCTGTCGTTTTTTATGCCTGTGCGGTTCTGCCTTTCGGTCGCCGGCAGGCTGAGGGCTACTTGCGGTTCTTGCGCTCCCGGTGGCGCTTTTTCCAGCTGTTGTGTACATGGCGAATCCAGAAGAGCTGAACCGCGGCATAGCCCAGCAGGGAAAACACCAGACCGCAGAGCACGGAGCCAAGCAGCAGGGGCCACCAGACCGCCGATATCTCGGCGCCCAGGCTGTGCAGGGAAAATTCGAATACCACCGGTTTTACCGGGGCGCCCAGAATCTGGGAGCCGACCAGGTATGCGAAATAAAATACCGGCGGCATGGTCAGCGGATTGGTAAGCCAGACCAGGCTGACGGAAATGGGCAAGTTGGAGCGGGCAATCACGGCAATGATGGCGGCCGCGAGCATCTGCAGGGGGATCGGCAGGAAGGCGCAGAAAATGCCCACCATGGCTGCGCGGGAAACGGATTTTCGGGTCAGGTGAAACAGGTTGGGGTCGTGGAGATGGTCACCGAGCCAGCTCAGGGTTCGGTGGCTGCGAAACCGGTGCTCGTCGGGCATATACTTCTTGATCAGCTTGCGAGGCATAGGTGTCGCACTTTGATTGCAGTCTCGGAGGGGTTCTATTATGCATTCAGGTCTAACGTAAGCCAACCCGACAGGATCAAGGATGATCTACTACATAGCGGGAATTGTGCTGGCGGCCCTGTTGCCGCAGCTGCCCGCGGGTTACCTGTTGCTGCTTTTGTGTCCGCTGTTGCTGTGCAATCGCTGGCGTCGCCGCACCGCGCCCCTGTGGCTCGGCTTTTTGCTGGCCGTCAGCTATGGCCACTGGCAGTTGTGGCACCGGCTGGATGTGCGACAAGCCAGTGCGGAACATCGCCTTGGCGGCGAAGTCACCGGGCTGCCGGAGGTGCGGGGCGAGGTGCAGCGCTTCGAGCTGCGGGTCACGTCCGCAGAGGGTACGCGCGTACGCCTTGTGCGCCTGAGTGATTACGGCCTGCTTCCGGCGTTACAGCCCGGTGACCGGGTTACCCTCAGTGCGCGCTTGAAGCCACCCCACGGTCTGTGGAATCCCGGTGGCTTCGATTACGAGTTCTGGGCGCTGATGCGGGGCATAGATGCCGTGGGCTATGTGCGCCAGTTGCATGCCGTGCGCCCGGCGCGCTGGACGCTGGACAGGGTGCGCGCCGATTTGGGCGGGCGGTTGTCCGAGGGTTTGCCCGGTCCTGGGGTCGCGGCGCTGGCCCGTGCCTTTCTGATCGGTGACGGGTCGCGTCTTGGGAGTACGGACTGGGAGCGGCTGCGTCGCACCGGCACCGTGCACCTGGTGGTGGTCAGCGGTCTGCATATCGCCATTGTTGTGGCACTGGGGTGGCTTCTGGGGCATGGCTTGCTGTGGCTCTGGCCGGCGTCCAGGCTGGGTGCGCCGTTGCTGCGTTTGGTGCCCGTGTCACTGGCGCTGCTGCTCAGCGGTGCCTATGTCCTCCTGGCCGGTGCCGGCATTGCCACCCTGCGGGCCTGGGTGATGGCCGCGGCCTTGCTGCTATCGGCATTCTGCCTGGTGCAGCTGAGCCTGTGGCAGCGCTGGTGGCTGGCGCTTGCCGTGGTGCTGACGCTGCAACCGCTGGCAGTCCATGCGCCGGGGCTCTGGCTGTCGTTCGGTGCCGTGGGGATACTGCTGGTGCTGGCGTCATTGCGCGCAGTCCAGCCCCTGTGGCGGCGGTTACTGGGGGCGCAGTTGGCTATCTTCTGCCTGATGACGCCGCTGTTACTGAACTGGTTCGGCCAGATATCCCTGGTGGCGCCGCTGGTCAACCTGGTGGCCATCCCGCTGTTGCCGTTTCTGGTGCTGGGTCTGGTGCCGGTGCTGCTTGGCCTCTGGTGGGGTCTCGCCCTGCCTGCGGACCTGTATGCGGCGGTGCTGGGGTGGCTGTGGCAGGGGTTGGGCCTTGTCGAGCAGCTGGTGATGGCCCAGGATACGCCCTTTGCCGGGCCCCTGCCGGTGCCCCACGCGGCACTGCTGGTGCCGGCTGTGCTGGCCGCCCTGGCGATGGTGTTGCCCCTGGGGTGGCGGGTGCGGGTGCTGGCCGTCATGGTCTGGTCGCTGGCGCTCTTTGGTGGCGGGCCTGCGCCGGTGCAACCGGGGTTTCGCGCCTGGGTGTTCGATGTGGGGCAGGGGCTGGCGGTCTGGGTGCAGGCGGGTGAGTACCGCCTGCTGTATGACACCGGGCCTGGTTATCGCAATGGCGGCGCGGCGTTTGAGCGCACGCTGTTGCCCTATCTGCAGCGCCAGGGCGAGGGGGCGCTGGATCGCTTTGTGATTAGCCATGCGGACAACGATCATGCCGGCGGGCGGGCGCAGGTACTGCGGGCGCTGTCGGTGGGGCGCCGGGAGTCCGGCAGTCTGCGCCTGCAGCGCGAGGAGGGTTATCAGCCCTGTGTCGCCGGGCAGCATTGGCGCTGGGCAGGAGTGGACTTTCGCTATCTTCACGGGGGACAGGGCGCGAGTGAAAATGACCAGTCCTGCGTCTTGCTGATCGAGGATGCTGGCTGTCGCCTGTTGCTGACCGGGGATATAGAGGCCGGGGTTGAGCAGGCGCTGGTGCGTCGTGGCGTTCTGGCGCCGGTGACCTGGCTGGTGGCGTCCCACCATGGCAGTCGCAGCTCTTCCTCGGAGGCCTTTCTGGCGCAGCTGCAGCCTCGCTTCGGGCTTTTCAGTGCGGGTTTTCTTAACCAGTACGGCCACCCGGCCAGGGAGGTGGTTGCGCGCTTTGAAAAACAGGGCGCGGCGCTGTTCAATACCGCCGATTCAGGTGCGCTTGAACTGGTTGCCGACGGTGCCGGGGGCTGTCGGACCAGGCCCTGGCGCGGGGTGAAAAAGCGTTATTGGTCAGCGGGTTAATGACCTACTTTTGGCAGGGGAGCTATGATAAAGTAGCCAGCATTCGAGCGGAGGGTGCAGGGTGTTTGAACTTCTCAAGGCCGGTGGCTGGCTGATGATCCCGATCGTGGCGTGTTCGGTGCTGGCACTGGCGATTTGTCTGGAGCGCCTGTGGGTGCTGCGTACGTCGCGCATTGCGCCGGGTGGCTTGCTGGGTGATATCTGGGACCAGATTCAGGGCAAGACACTCACGCCCGCCCAGATGCGTGAAATCAAGCAGCAGAGCCCGCTGGGGCGGATCATGGTGGCCGGCCTGAACAACGCCAAGCACGGCCGTGAAGTCATGAAGGAAAGCATTCTCGAGGCGGCCAGCCAGGTCATCCACGAGCTGGAGCGCTTTCTCAATCCCCTGGGCACTATCGCCGCAGTTACGCCCCTGCTCGGCCTGCTGGGCACTGTAATTGGCATGATCAAGGTCTTTACCGAGATCATGGTGCAGGGTACCGGCAATGCTTCGGTGTTGGCCGGTGGTATCTCGGAAGCCCTCATCACTACAGCCGCCGGTCTCTCGGTGGCGATTCCCACACTGATTTTTCACCGCTTTTTTCAGCGCAAGGTCGACTCTCTGGTCAAGGAAATGGAACAGGAGGCGGTCAAGCTGGTGGAAGTGGTGCATGGCGAGCGCGAAATCGACCATGTCTGATACGGCTGCCGCATTCGGTGTTTCCCCGCTGGGGTGTCGCGCGTGAAGTTCCAGCGCCGCAGCCAGGAAGAGGTTAGCGTCAACCTGACACCGCTGATCGATGTGGTGTTTCTGCTGCTGATCTTTTTTATGGTATCGACCACCTTTACCCGCGAAACCCACCTGCAGGTTGATTTGCCTGAAGCCAGTGGCGAGCCCGGCGAGGCATCGGCGCAGCTGCTGGAAGTGCTGATCGATGCCCAGGGGCGTTACAGTATTAATGGCAAGCCACTGGTCAACTCCCAGCCCGACACTCTGCGTCAGGCGTTGCGCCAGAGTGCCGGCGAAGAGCGGGACCGCCCGTTGCTGATTACCGCCGATGGCACCACGCCGCACCAGGCGGTGGTCACGGTGATGGATGTGGCCGGTCAGCTCGGCTTTGTACAGCTGAGCATCACCACCCGCGAACCCGGTTCACCCTGAACTCATGAATGCCTGGGTCAGGGGCTGGTACCAGGGTAGTGGCTGGTTGCGCTTGTTGCGACCGCTGGAATGGCTGTTTCGCACCCTGGTAAAGCGCCGTCGCGCACGCTTTCTCTCCCATCCCGAGCTCGTCTGGCAGCCGCCGGTGCCCGTCATTATCGTTGGTAATATTTCCGTGGGCGGTACCGGCAAGACCCCCCTGGTGCTGGCGCTGTTGCAATGCTTGCAGGCGGCGGGCTACCGGCCGGGTGTTGTCAGTCGAGGCTACGGCGCCCGGGCACCGCATTATCCCTGCCTGGTTGAGCCCGGTGCCAATGCCGCCGAGGTGGGGGACGAGCCGCTGCTGATTGTCGAGCGCAGTGGCTGTGCGCTGGTGATCGATCCGGACCGGGTCGCGGCGGCACGGTACCTGCTGGAGCAAACTGATACTGACCTGATTATCAGCGATGACGGCCTGCAGCATTACCGCCTGGGGCGCAATGTTGAAATTCTGGTGCTGGACAGCGAGCGCGGCCTTGGCAACGGGCGCTGCCTGCCTGAGGGGCCGCTGCGCGAGCCCGCGCAGCGCATGGAGTCTGTCGACCTGGTTGTGGTCAACGGCGACGGGCCCTTTCGCCCGGGTGGTGCCCATGTAATGCAGCTGGTGCCCGGTGCGTTGCGCTCACTCGATGGGAAACAGCAACAGCAGGCGGCCTCTTGGTCGCATTCAAGGCGGGTGCATGCCCTGGCCGGCATTGGCAACCCGCAGCGTTTTTTCGACAGCCTGCGTCGACTGGGCTTTGAGCCCATCCCCCACAGTTTTGCCGATCATCACGCCTTTAGTGCTGCGGATCTGGAGTTTGGTGATCAGTTGCCACTGATCATGACGGAAAAGGATGCGGTGAAGTGCCGCCACCTGGCGCCGGCCAACAGCTGGTACCTGCCCGTGGAGGCGCAGCTGGACGCGGAGTTTGAAACTGCGCTGCTGGCGCAGTTAAATAGACAAGGTCTTCCAGAGCCCGGATTGCGGGCGTCTGATGCTACTTCAAGTGAGAGGCAATGATGGATAGGAAACTGCTCGATATTCTGGTGTGTCCGGTGTCCAAGGCGTCGCTGCATTATCATGGGGCGACCGACGAGCTGTTCTGCAGTGCAAGTGGTCTTGCGTATCCGATTCGCGACGGCATTCCGGTGATGTTGGAGACCGAAGCCCGCAAGCTGACCGAAGCGGAGCGCGAGGCACTGAAAAAGCAGGTGCGCCCATGAGTTTTACGGTCATCATTCCGGCTCGCTTCGGATCCAGTCGCTTTCCCGGCAAGCCGCTGGCGGATATCGCCGGCAAACCCATGATTCAGCATGTGTTTGAGCGGGCCTGTCAGAGTGATGCCAGTCGTGTGCTGGTGGCCACCGATGATGTGCGCATCGCCGATGTGGCGCGCGGGTTTGGCGCCGAGGTGTGCATGACCTCGCCTGAGCACCCCTCCGGCACGGACCGTTTGCAGGAAGTCGTGGCGCAGCTGGGGCTGGACGCTGAGGAAATCGTGGTCAATGTGCAGGGTGATGAGCCACTGATTCCGCCGGTGATCATCAACCAGGTGGCTGCCAATCTCGCGGCCAACCCCCAGGCCGGTATCGCGACCCTGTCTGAACCGGTTGAGGATATTGCCGGTTTGCTGAACCCCAATGTGGTCAAGGTGGTGACGGATCGTTACGGCATGGCGCTGTATTTCAGCCGTGCCACCATTCCCTGGCCGCGCGATGCTTTTGGCAGTGCCGCCGGGCGTGAGGCCATGCCGGCGGGCTTTGCGTGGCAGCGTCATATCGGCATTTACGGCTACCGGGTGCAGCTGCTGAATGATTTTGTGCAGTGGCCCCCGGCGGCAATCGAGAATACCGAATGCCTCGAGCAGTTGCGCGCGCTCTGGAACGGTGCCCGTATCCATGTTGCGGTCGCGGCCGAGTTGCCGCCGCCGGGCGTGGACACGCCGGAAGACCTGGAGCGCCTGCGCCAATTGCTGGGCGGCCAGGCCTAACTGGCCGGGTCCGGGCGTCGGGGCTACGGGTCGGATTGCGGATAGTCGGCCTGGCTGCTGTCAGGGAGGGTCGTTATGCTGGCGCCGGCTGGGTTCAGCCGGTAGCATAGGCGCCTGTTATATTCAGTCGTAATCAGGGCAGCAATGAGCTATCAGGTGCTGGCGCGCAAATGGCGTCCGAAGCGTTTTCAGGAAATGGTGGGTCAGGAGCATGTGCTCAAGGCGCTGGTCAATGCGCTGGACGATGACCGCCTGCATCATGCCTACCTTTTTACCGGCACGCGGGGCGTGGGCAAGACCTCCATTGCCCGCCTGTTCGCCAAATCGCTGAACTGCGAGCGGGGCGTTTCATCGAACCCCTGTGGCGAGTGCAGTGCCTGCCGGGAAATCGCCGAAGGTCGCTTCGTTGACCTGATCGAGGTTGATGCGGCATCCCGCACCAAGGTGGAAGACACCCGCGAACTGCTGGAAAACGTGCAGTATGCGCCGACGCACGGCCGCTACAAGGTGTACCTCATCGACGAGGTGCACATGCTGTCGACTCACTCTTTCAATGCCTTGCTTAAAACGCTGGAAGAGCCGCCGCCCCACGTAAAATTCCTGCTGGCGACAACGGACCCGCAGAAGCTGCCGGTTACCATTCTGTCGCGCTGCCTGCAGTTCAATCTCAAGAACATGATCCCCGAGCGCATCGTCGAGCATCTGCGATTTGTGCTGGGGGAAGAAAATATTCCGTTTGAAGACCCGGCCCTCTGGCTGCTGGCGCGCTCCGCCGACGGTTCCATGCGTGATGGCATGAGCCTGACCGATCAGGCCATCGCTTTCGGGGCCGGTCAGATCACGACGCTGGATGTCCAGGCGATGCTCGGCAGTATCGATCAGCTGCTGGTGAGCCGGCTGGTGGAATGCCTGTCTGCCCGGGATGCCAAGTCCTTGCTGGTCGCCGTGGCGGACCTGGCGCAGTTTTCGCCGGATTATGCCAGCGTGCTGGGTGACCTGATCAGTCTGCTGCACCGTGTCGCCATCGCCCAGGTGCTGCCGGATGCGGCCGATAACAGCCTGGGTGATCGCGAGCAGATACTGGCGCTGGCCGGCCAGCTGACGGCTGAGGATGTGCAGCTGTACTATCAGATCGCGTTGCTGGGGCGGCGCGATCTGCCCTATGTGCCGGATGCCCGGGAAGGTCTGGAAATGGTGCTGCTGCGCATGCTGGCGTTCCGGCCGGCCGGTGCGCCACTGCCTGCAGCGACAAGCTCCGGTACGAGTGTCAATGCGCCTGATACTGCGGCGCCGGATACGGCCGTGAAAGCCCAGGCCCAGCCGATAGCGCCAGCGTCAGACAATCGCGATGCCCCCGCTCGGGAGGGGGCGTTTGGCACCGGTGCACAGCAGGCCTCGCCTTCGCGCCAAGTGCCCGAACCGGTGGCTGAGGGTATTGCGCCACAGGCTTCGGCCTCTTTGGTGACGCCGGTGCCGGAACTGGGCGCCCAGGCGCGGGGTACGGTGCCGGAGAGAAGCCAGGCTGCGCCAGCCGCGGCATCCGGTGCGGCCGCGATGCCCGTCGGCCTGATGCAGGAGGCGCCGCCTGAATACGACGAATCTGATATTCCGTCCGGTTACGATCAAGACGACGATTCGTCTTTCCGGCGAGCGCCCACGGCAAAAAAGCCTGAATCCGGCGCCGGTGGCGCGGCCTCGCGGGCCGAAAATACGAATTCCGTAACACCTGAGCCGCCCCGGGCAGCAATGGCACCGCAGTCCCGTACTCTGTCGGCACCGGTGCGCGATAGCGTGCCGCCAAGAGTGCTGGTCAATCCACAGCCGCGGGGTGACAGCCCGCTCACCCTGGAGGCACTGCAGCCTGATGACTGGGTAGTGCTCTGCGCCAGCCTGGGGCTGGGGGGCATGACCGAGAGCCTGACGGTCAACCTGTCGCTGGAGGCTGTACAGGGGCAGACACTGCGGTTTCATTACACGGCGCAGCAGCAGGCGCTGCTGAACGAGGTTCAGCGCGAGCGCATCGGCAAGGCGTTGTGCGATTATTTTGCGGTGCCGCTTGAGGTAGAATTCGAATGTGCGCAGCAGCAGCGCGAAACGCCGCACCAGTTTGCCCAGCGCCAGCGTGAATTGCGCCAGGCTCGGGCGGTTGAGGCGATTCAGCAGGATTCGCTGGTGCAGGATATTGTGAAACAGTTTGATGCTCATATTGATATCGAGACCGTCGTACCGGTCGAACCGAATTGACTAGCGGAGGCAAAACGCAATGATGAAGAACATGGGTGGCCTGATGAAGCAGGCGCAAAAAATGCAGGAAGACATGCAGCGTGTGCAGGAAGAAGTGGCGCGTGCCGAGGTGTCCGGTGAATCCGGTGCAGGTTTGGTCAAAATCGTGATGAATGGTCGTCATGACGTCAAGTCGGTGGCCATTGATGACAGCCTGATGGAAGAAGACAAGGAAATTCTGGAAGACCTGATTGCGGCGGCCGTCAATGATGCAGTGCGCAAGGTTGAAAGCAACACCAAGGAACAGATGTCCAAAGTGACCGCCGGCATGCAGTTGCCGCCGGGCTTCCAGATGCCGTTCTGATTGCGATGTCTTTCAGTCCCCTTATACAGCAGCTGATCAAGTCGTTGCGCTGCCTGCCGGGCGTAGGTCCCAAGTCTGCGCAGCGCATGGCGCTCTACCTGCTTGAGCATGATCGCAATGCGGCGCTGGAACTGGCCGCTTCGCTGCAGGACGCCGTGGAGCGGGTGGGTGAGTGTCAGTCCTGCCGTACCCTGTCGGAAGAGTCCCCCTGTGGTATCTGTGCCTCGAGCAGCCGTGATCGCTCCGTGCTCTGCGTGCTGGAGTCGCCGGTTGACATGCTGGCGATCGAGCAGACGGGCGGCTTCGGGGGCTATTACTTCGTGCTCAAGGGGCACCTTTCACCCATTGATGGCGTGGGTCCTGACGACCTGGGTATCGATGCGCTGATCGAGCGCCTGCGCGCGGGTGAAGTCCGCGAAGTGATACTGGCCACCAATCCTACGGTTGAGGGTGAGGCTACGGCGCATTACATCGCCGAGCAGGTGCGTGAGCTGGGTATCCAGGTGAGCCGTATCGCACACGGTGTGCCGGTGGGGGGAGAGCTTGAGTTTATCGATGGCGGTACTCTGGCGCATGCGCTGGCGGGTCGACGTTCCCTGATGTGAGGTAGGCATGACGCAGGATAATGGCTATGACTGGCAGCAGCTTGAGCGCTCTGCGCAGGAGCCGGTGTGGGTTGGCACGGATGCAGAACTGGCGCAGCTGTGCCAGCGCTGGCGCACACTGCCCATGGTGGCGCTGGATACCGAGTTTCAGCGGGTAGATACCTATTATCCGATTGCGGGACTCATTCAGCTGGCTGATGACCGTGCCTGTTACCTGATCGATCCGCTGTCCATCACGGACTTCGCGCCCTTAACGGCGCTGTTTGCTGAGCCTTCCGTACTCAAGGTGCTGCATTCCAGTACTGAAGACCTGGAGCTATTTCAGCACTGCTTTGGTGTCCTGCCGAACCCCTTGTACGATACCCAGGTTGCCGGTGGCTTTATCGGCTGGGGCTTTACCGTGGGGCTGCAGCGCATGCTGGAGAATGCCCTGGGTGTGCAGGTTGGCAAGGGGGAGACGACCTCCGATTGGCTGCAGCGCCCGTTGACGCAGCGCCAGGAGCAGTATGCCGCACTGGATGTAGCCTATTTGCCGGCGATCTGTCGCATGCAGATGGCGGAGCTCGAGAGTCGGGGCATGCTGCCCTGGTTGCAGGAGGAGATGCTGGCGCTGCTGGCCAATGCGCCGGACGCCGATGCCTCGGGCGAGCAGTATTACCTGCGATTCAGCCAGATGGCGGCGCTGCCGCCTTACAAGGTGCTGGCGCTGAAGAATCTGACCGCCTGGCGGGAGCAGCAATGCCGTTTGCGCAATGTGCCCCGTAACCGCGTGCTGCGGAACCAGACCCTGCTCGATATCATCACCCGCTGGCCGCGCACCACGCTGGAGTTGTCCCGCGTACCGGAGCTCAAGCGCAAGGTATTGCGCGAAGATGGCGAGACCATGCTGGGTCTTTTGAAAAATGCCGCCGATACGTCTGCAGCACAAGTGGTGGAGCCGATTCCCCGGCCACTGCATGTGCTCTGGAATACGCGTCTCAAGCGCCTGAAACTCATGGGGCGCGAGCGTGCACAAGCGCTGGACATGGCGCCGGAGCTGTTGTTGCGCCGGCGTGACCTGGAGGCGCTGATTCGCTCCGGGCTGGATGATGGCAACTATCAATTGCCGCCGGGGTTGCAGGGATGGCGCCAGGAGGTTATCGGCGACGACCTGCTGGTGCAGTTGCGCCGGTTTGAGCAATAGCGCCCGATTGAACAGTAGTGAGAGCTGAGATGAAAATTTGCAGTATTTTTAAAAGTCCGCGCAAGGACGAGATGTATCTCTATGTTGAAAAGAGCCAGCAGCTTGCGAGGGTACCAGAGGCGTTGCTCGAGATGTTCGGTGCGCCGATGCATCTAATGGATATGCCGGTTAAGCCGGGGCGCAAGCTTGCGCGCATCGATGTCGACAAGATGCTGGCGGGTATCGCGGAAAATGGCTATTTTCTGCAGATGCCGCCGCCGAAGGAAGACTACATGCTCGATCTGTACCCGGATCGTCCAGAGACCGGGGTGCGCTAGGTGGCTCAGGAGGTATTCTGGCGCAGCAAGTCACTGGAAGACATGACGTCCGATGAATGGGAGTCGCTCTGTGATGGTTGCGCGCTCTGCTGTCTGCACAAGATCGAGGATGAGGATACTCACGAAGTGTTTTACACCTCGGTGGTCTGTCATCTGCTCGACCTGGAGACACGGCGCTGTACGCAGTACGAGAAGCGCTGCTCGCTGGTGCCATCCTGCGTCAAGCTGCGTCCTGAGGATGTAAAGGAGTTTCACTGGCTGCCGCGCACCTGTGCCTATCGGCTGGTGCATGAGGGCAAGGATCTCCCGGACTGGCATCCCCTGATCAGTGGGCGTCCCGAGTCGGTGGCCGAGGCTGACGCATCGGTGCTGAGCTGGTACGAGGTTACCGACAAGCAGATCAGCGAAGATGACTTTGTGGATTACGTTATCGAATAGGTGCTGCTGAATGGCCTGGTACTGATTCCAGGCTTGCTGATCTGACAAGGAGGGCGCTGCGGCGCTCTTTTTTTATGCAGGGATGTACTTGTCCGGTGGGTGCATGGCTGTGCGGGAGCAGGGCTTGTGGCCGGTGTTTAAGGTTGGTGTATGGGCTCGTGCGGCGAAAGCTGTTGTTCGAGGGTGTGTCGGGACTGATAGAGCGGGTTTGGGGGTACAAAAAAGGAGCGCCGAAGCGCTCCTTTTTTACCAGGCAATACGGGATTGCTTAGTTGTTTTTCAGCATCTGCTGCTTGATCAGTTCACCGATGGTGGTCGGACCGGCAACTTCAACTTCCTGGTTGCGCACGGCACTGATAGCTGCTTTTTCTTCAGCTTGGTCCTTGGCGCGGATAGAAAGGGTGATAGCGCGGTTGCGACGATCAACGTTGGTGATCTTGGCTTCAACCTTGTCACCGACTTTCATCACGGTGGTAGCGTCTTCGATGCGGTCAGCGCTCATCTCGGATACTTTCAGGGTTGCTTCGATGCCTTCGGCCAGCTCGATAACGGCAGCTTTGGCTTCAACAGACTTGACGGTACCGTTGACGATGGTGCCCTTGTCATTGGCTGCCACGTATTCGCTGAACGGATCGCTTTCCAGCTGCTTGATACCCAGCGAGATGCGTTCTTTTTCAGCGTCGATGGACAGGATGACAGCTTCAACCTCTTCGCCTTTCTTGAACTGGCGCAGGGCGGCTTCAGCATCGGCTTCCCAGGTGATGTCAGACATGTGAACCAGGCCGTCGAGGTCGTTGTCCAGACCAACGAAGATACCGAAGTCAGTGATTGTCTTGATGGTACCGGAAGCGCGATCGCCGGCAGCGTGCTGCTCAGCGAAGGAAACCCACGGATTGCCGGTGCACTGCTTGATACCCAGGGAGATGCGGCGACGCTCTTCGTCCACGTCCAGGATCATCACTTCGACTTCGTCGCCAATCTGCACGACTTTGGACGGGTGGATGTTCTTGTTGGTCCAGGACATTTCGGAAACGTGTACCAGGCCTTCCACGCCGTCTTCGATCGAGGCAAAGCAGCCGTAATCGGTCAGGTTGGTGATGCGCGCAGGTACTTTGCTGCCGGACGGGTAGCGGGACTTGATCGCTTCCCACGGATCTTCGCTCAGCTGCTTCAGGCCCAGGGAGATGCGGCCGGTTTCCTGGTCGAACTTGATGATCTTGACAGAGATCTCGTCGCCCGGGTTCAGCATTTCGCTCGGGTGAGAGATACGCTTCCACGCCATGTCGGTGATGTGCAGCAGGCCATCAACGCCGCCCAGGTCGATGAAGGCGCCGTAGTTGGTCAGGTTCTTGACGTAACCCTTAACGACCTGGCCTTCCTGCAGTGCTGCCAGCAGCTCGTCGCGCTGAGCGCTGTTGGCTTCCTGCAGAACCGCACGACGGGAAACAACGATGTTGTTGCGCTTGGGATCCAGCTTGATCAGCTTGAATTCAAGTTCCTTGCCTTCCAGGTGGTCGACATCGCGAACGGGGCGCACGTCAACCAGGGAACCCGGCAGGAAGCCCTGAATGTTGTTGATGCTGACAGTGAAGCCGCCTTTGACCTTGCCGCTGATGAAGCCGGTAACGGTTTCTTCAGCTTCAAACTTGGTCTGCAGTACTTCCCAGGCTTCAGCGCGTTTGGCTTTTTCACGGGACAGGCGGGTTTCACCGAAACCGTCTTCTACCGCTTCCAGAGCGACCTTAACCGTGTCACCGATCTTGATTTCAAGTTCGTTGTTATCGTTAAGGAACTGTACGCGCGGGATAACGGCTTCGGATTTGAGACCTGCGTTAACGGTAACCCAGTCGCTGTCGATGTCGACAACTTCACCCATTACGAGGGTGCCCGGAGTCATATCTACGTTTTGCAGGGATTCTTCAAATAGTTCAGCAAAGCTTTCGCTCATGAATAGGTCCTATGGTAAGTCGGCTACCCGTTAAGGATTAGGGCAGCGCGAACTTTCTATACCGTCAGCTGTATAGGTCAGATTAAACATAAAGCGGCGACGGTCTCTGTTGCTGACGAGACACCGATTTGCCGCAATAAGGGAGCCATATTGTACAGCTAATGTGCTGGTTAAGATAGCGTTCGGGGTCCTGTTGTCGTTATAATTGGTTTCAGATTTAAACCCCAGCAGAGTGCTTACCAGGATTACATGACAAAAACCGATATAGAAGCTCAGATCGCAAAGTTGCAAGAGCTAGAAGCCAGCATTACCGAAAGCAAACGCGAACGCATTGAAGAACTCGCCAGCGAGCGTGCCCGCAAGTCCGAAGAATTTGCCGCAGAGCTGCGCGAAAAAGCGCGCCTCAAGCAGGAGCGCGAGCAGCAGCGTCAGGAAGAGCTTGCCCGTATTCAGGAAGAGCAGAAAGCGGAGGCGGCACGCAAGCGTGAAGCCAAGGAAGCTGCCAAGCGCGAGCGTGAAGAAGCCAAGCGTGCCGAGGCGCGTGCGCGTCTGGCTAAAAAAGGCTGAGATCCCGCCTAGAGCAGGGTATCGAGTGACTGGCGCAGCGCCAGCTGGCACGGTTTGAGGACCGCCAGCAGATCCTGGCGCAGCGCTGTCGAAAGCAGGGACGTATCGTTCGTTCTGAGATACTGTGCCAGCATGCGCTCTTCGAGGGCGTTGTTTGCGGCGACCTCCACGGCATCCCCGGTACAGAAAGCGTAGCCCGGCAGAAAGTCGTTAATGATGCGATCGCGTTCAGCCTGATCCAGCATTAACCGGTTCTGTTGCGCAAAGCGCCGGTATTCCTGCGCCGATGCAATCGCCATAATGTCGATCCGCAGGTCCGAAAACCGGTCGGCTTCGGGCAGTCTTCTTAGGTATGATTTCAGGTCATCTTCGACCTGGGTAATTTTCTGCTCGAAATTTTTGGGCGCGAAGTATTCGTTGAGCTGTCGGTATTCCTGCAGGGATTCTATCTGAGTCTGTGCGGCGTCCAGCTGTGCCTGCAAGGCCAGGTTGGTCTGTGCCAGCTTTTCATTTTCCTGTGTCAGGTTGTAGATCAGTTGCTGTACCGGTGTCGGTGTTGACCCCTGCATGCGGGCTTTCAGCTGTTCACTGGTTGGCGCCAGGTTCGCTTCAATGTTGCCGGGTCGTGCGCCCGGGGGGTAGCCCAGTTGCTCGAGCTCCCGCAGTGTATTGGCGTTCTGTGACTGGATGCTGCGATAGCTGAAATAGCCGCCGGTCGCCAGTGCTGCAATCAGCACCGACGCACCGGACAGAAGCAGCATCTGGCGGCTCGGCTTGACCATGGTTGCGCCTTATTCCTTGGCTGCTGCGGTATACCGGAATGTGAGATCCACCATGTCCAGCAGGATGCGGCCGGTTTCTTCCAGTTGAGCGGTGGATTCGGAGCTGATGGGGCGTCCCTGTTCATCCTTTTGCAATTCGTCTTCGAGTTCCGACAGGGCAGTCAATGGTTGCTGCTGCTTGAGGGCGCGGCGGCGGTTCTGGGCATCCAGTTGCCACTGCTCGGCCTCGTCGCGCTCCTTCCTGAGGGTGTCCTCGTTCAGGGGGATGACTTTGTCCTGGGCTGCTTGTGTCAGGTGTTCAACCTGTTCGCGCATGAAAATGAAGTCGGGGTCGGTCTCTACGCGTTTCAGGTGGCGCTGCTGGAGTTCTTCCAGGAAGTTGTCGACGCCAATGAATTTCCCGTGGCGCACTTCCCGCACCTGGTCCCAGGGCAGGGCGCCTTCCAGTGCGCTTTCACCAATATCCATCTCGTTGTACAGGCTTGGCAGTTTAATGTCCGGGATCACGCCCTTGTGCTGGGTGCTGTCTCCAGAGATGCGGTAGAACTTGGCATGGGTCATCTTGAGTTGGCCGTGGCGCAGGGCGTGCAGTGACTGGACGGTGCCCTTGCCGAAAGTCGGGCTGCCGACAACAGCGCCGCGGCGGTAGTCCTGAATGGCGCCGGCAAAAATTTCCGATGCCGAGGCGCTGAGGCGATTCACCAGTACGGCCAGTGGGCCGTTGTAGGCAACGTCAGCGTCATAGTCGCCCAGGATGTCGATACGGCCATTGGGGTCGCGAATCTGCACTGTCGGGCCACGGCTGATGAAAAGGCCAACCAGTTCGTTGGCTTCGCGCAGTGAGCCGCCACCGTTGTCGCGCAGGTCGATCACCAGGCCCTGGATGCCTTCGGAGGTCAGCTCCCTGATCAGTTTCTCGACATCCCTTGTGGTGCTCTTGTAGTCGGGGTCGCCGCTTTGCAGGGCGGCAAAGTCGATATAGAAGGCGGGAATCTCGATCACGCCCAGGCGGAAGTTTTGCCCCTGGTAGTCGAGTTCAAGGATGCGTTTCTGGGCAGCCTGTTCTTCCAGCTTGACCTTGCTGCGTACAATGCGCACTTCCTTGCGTTTTTGGCGGTCGTTGCTGCCGGCGGGGTTCACCTGCAGGCGCACGACGGTGTCGGCCGGGCCGCGAATCTTGCTGACAACGTCGTCCAGACGCCAGCCGACGATATCGACCATTTCTCCGTCGTCACCCTGGGCCACGGCTACGATGGTGTCGGAGGCTTTCAGTTGCCCGGTCTTGTCGGCGGGGCCTGCGGGGACAAGGCGCACAATTTTGGTGAACTCGTCGTCGCTCTGCAGCACGGCGCCGATGCCTTCCAGCGACAGGCTCATGTTGATCTGGAAGTTTTCCGAATTACGCGGCGAAAAGTACTGGGTGTGCGGATCGTATCCCTTGGACAGTGCATTGGTATAGGTTTGGAAGACATCTTCGCTTTTCATCTGTTCGGCGCGATGCAGCTGGTAGCGGTAGCGCTTGAGCAGGGTTTCGGTGGTGTCTTCCAGGGTCTTGTCTGCCAGTTTCAGGCTTAGCGCGGCATTTTTGAGGCGCTTGCGCCACAGTGTATCCATCTCTGACTGTGTCTGGATCCAGCTGGCGTTGGCCCGGTCGATGTCGAGGGTTTCATCCAGGTCGAACTGAAGGTCTTCCAGGCCATCTTCCAGTTCGGCGATCATGAATGTCAGGCGTTCGTGCATGCGCTGCTGATAGCGGTTGAAGATGCGGTAGGCATCCTGCAGTTCGCCGGCCTGAATGCTGTCGTCCAGGGTGGTGCTCAGGGGCTCAAACTCGGCAATATCGCTGGCATAGAAATAACTTTTGCCGGGGTCCAGGTCTTCGAGATACTGATCCAGCAGCTGATCGGAGAAGCTGTCGTCAATGGTGACCTTGTTGTAATGTTCCCGCGACAGCGAGTCGAGGATGTCGAGCATGGTTTGTTGATGTATCGGCTCGGGCGCCAGCGTCTCGGGAGCGGCGGTGCTGGCGGTTGCGCTTTGAAGCAAGAATGACAGTGCCAGGGTTGGAAGCAGATAAAGCGTTCGATTGAGCATATAGGTTCGGTGCGTCCCAGAAGGCCAGGTTGTTGAGTCTTCAGACAGGCTAACTGCCCGGCAAGTTCAACCAGTACAGGCTACAGAGTGTAGTCATCGCGTGTCCTAATGTAAAATCAAGCGTTTACGGTGCTAGCGGGGTGGGTTTTTGATGCGAAACAGGGCGGTATTTTTAGCGTTTTTTGCACTGGCAGGGGCGCTGTTGGCGGGGTGTGGTAATGACGCCGAGGAGGCTGCGTTTCGACAGCAGTTAATCGACAAGGCGCAGAATGACGACAACCAGCGCGCCGGTCAGGCGTTTTTGGCGGCCAATGCCCAGGATGAGGGTGTTGTGACGCTGCCCTCGGGGTTGCAGTATCGCGTATTGGTGCCGGGTTCGGGCGCAATGCCGGGCGCTAGCAGCACGGTGCGGGTGCATTATGAAGGGATGTTGATCGATGGCACTGTGTTCGACAGTTCCTATTCGCGGGGAAAACCCGTGAGCTTTCCACTTAACCGGGTAATTCCGGGTTGGACCCAAGGGCTGCAGTTGATGTCTGAAGGCTCGCAGTGGATGCTTTATCTGCCCTCTGAGCTGGCGTATGGCATGTCGAGCCCGACGCCGAGCATTCCGCCGAATTCGGCATTGGTATTCAAGGTCGAGCTGCTCGAGATTGAGCCTGGACAATAATTGGCCCCTCGTGGGTAATGGAGTTGGAATATGCAGCACTTTAACCGGGAGTTGATGGCGTTTCTGGCGGCTTCTCCCACCCCATATCATGCCGTGGCGCAAATGGTTGTAAGGCTTGAGTCGGCGGGTTTTACCGCGCTGAGCGAGCGGGATGCCTGGCGGCTGGAGCCTGGCGGGCGCTACTTCACCACCCGCAATGGTTCTTCGATTATCGCCTGGTCAATGCCGGCGACGGCAAAGCTCGAAGAGTCAGGGTTGCGGATGGTAGGGGCGCATACGGATTCGCCCTGTCTGAAGGTGAAGCCTGCGCCGGAGCTGCATCGTCACGGTTATCTGCAGCTGGGCGTTGAGGTCTATGGAGGGGCTCTGCTGAATCCCTGGTTTGACCGCGATCTTTCCATTGCCGGCCGGGTCAGCTATCGGCGCAGCGACGGTACCCTAAGCCAGGCCTTGCTGGATTTTGGCCGGCCGGTGGCGGTTATTCCAAGCCTGGCTATCCATCTGGACAGGGAGGTGCACAACGGCCGCAGCATCAATGCGCAGACCTATCTGCCCGTGGTGCTGGGGCAGGCCAAAGAAAAGGCGGACTTCAGGGCCCTGCTCAAGGCTGAGCTGGAGGCGCAGGGGACATCCGGGATTGAGCGGGTGCTGGATTACGACCTGTCCCTCTATGATACCCAGGCGCCGTCCATGCTGGGGCTTGAGTCGGAGTTCCTGCTGTCGGCCCGTCTCGATAATTTGCTGAGCTGCTTTATCGGTCTGGATGCATTGCTTAACAGCAGTACTGAGCAGGGTGCCCTGCTGGTCTGCAATGATCACGAGGAAGTGGGCAGCATGAGTGCGGCCGGTGCACAGGGGCCCATGCTGGCGCATGTGCTCGAGCGCATGTTGCCAGCGCCTGAGGCCCGTCAGCGCATGCTGGCGCGATCAATGCTGATTTCTGCTGATAACGCCCACGGTGTGCATCCCAATTTTGCCGACCGTCACGATGGCAATCATGGGCCTCTGCTGAATGCCGGTCCTGTGATCAAGGTCAATGCCAATCAGCGTTATGCCACGAGCAGTGAAACCAGTGCTTTTTTCCGCAACCTGGCGGCCCTGGAAGAAGTGCCGGTGCAATCTTTTGTGGTGCGTACCGATATGGCCTGTGGCAGCACCATTGGTCCCATCGCGGCCGCCGAGATTGGTGTTCGCGCGCTCGATATCGGTGTGCCTCAGTTTGCCATGCACTCCATCAGGGAAATGGCAGGTGCGCAGGATTCATGGAATCTGTCGCGAGTACTGCGGCGTTTTTATGCTGAGGTTTCTTTGGGGTAACGAGAGGCTGCTTGTGCAGTCGTGCGTCAGGCCTTTGGTCTGGCGCTATGGCTTGCGGCGGGGACTTTGTGTCTGCTGCGGCTTTGTGATGCCGTGGTGGGTAAGTCGGGGTATGGCGGTTTCATCAGGGGAGGTTCAGGTACTGCGGGCAGTGCTGCGAGGGTCGCGATATCATGCAGCGCAGCCCGCTTGTTTGATGTTCGGGCCGCGCTGCATGGTCGCTGGCATCGGACTAGCGTCCGAGCAGGGCTTCGAGGTTCTGGGTGCGCTTGAACTTGAGCAGATTCAGTGCAGCGGTGAAAGCAGCCTTGATCTTCTGTTTGGTTTCTTCGCGCTTCTGCAGTGCGCGTGCGGCTTCGAATTCGCGCGCTATGCGCATGAAGTATTCCTGTTCGGATTCGCGACGGTTCTTGTTCGCGTTGGTAGAAAAATCGAACGGGTAGTATTGAATCTGCATGATGTTTTTCCTGTAGCCTGGTAGCACCTTGTTGGTGCCTGATTCGTTTGAGCGCACCGTTTTGGTACGCATCAATTTATGTGCGCAGAGTATCCATAGCCGGTGCTAGCAGCAAACGATGCTTTTTCAGCTAAATGATGAATTAATCTATTCTATGTGTGTTTTTTTTGTTGGGTGCAGTGGTCTGATCCCGCATGGCCAGGGTTTCTGTGTGTTTATCTGGTCATAATTTGTGCTGAAGTGATTTCACCGACCCGTCATTGTGTGATGGCCTGCAGTGATGGTTCTGCATGGGTGTGGCGATGCCCTGTATTGGTGCGGTATTTGTCGCTGGCAGGGGTGTGGCTCGTTGCCTTCGCAAGAGTGCCGGGAGGCTGTGTCCTGGGTGTGAGGTACGCGGTGCGCGTTGCACCTTGAGTGGGTGCTGCGGCAGGGCTTGTGCGAGTGAAAAGGGGTAGCCAGGGGCTCCCCTTTTTTGGTGGATGTCTTAAATGAGGCTGTCGAGGCTTGTTTCCAGCAGGGTCATGGCTTCGTCAATCAGTGCGTCGGTGATGGTCAGTGCCGGCAGGAAGCGGATGACGTTGCCACGAATGCCACAGGACAGCAGGATCAGACCGTTTTTGGCGGCCTGCGTGACCAGTGCCCGGGTCAGGTCGGCATCGGGCTGGCTTGCATCACCCTCGTGCACCAGTTCCATGGCGATCATGGCGCCCTGGTTGCGGATATTGCCGATCTTGTGTGGGTGGTTGCGCTGCAGTTGATTCAGGCGTGCGACAATGCGGGCGCCAATCTCGGTGGCGCGCTGGCACAGCTTTTCTTCTTTTATAACTTCCAGTACGGCAAGGCCTGCGACGCATCCCAGTGGCGAGCCGCCGTAGGTGCCGCCCAGGCCGCCCGGCTGCGGTGAATCCATGATTTCAGCCTTGCCTACGACGGCGGCAATGGGAAAGCCGCCGGCGATGCCCTTGGCCATGGTAATAAGGTCCGGTTCAATGCCCGAATGCTCGCACGCGAACATTTTCCCGGTACGGGCAAAGCCCGTCTGGATTTCGTCGGCAATCAGCAGAATGCCGTGCTGATCGCACAGTGCGCGCAGGGCCTGCATGAAGCTCGCGGGGGCGGCGTAGAAACCGCCTTCGCCCTGAACGGGTTCAATGATGATGGCCGCCACGCGGGATGGCTCGATATCGCAGGTAAACAGCATGTTCAGTGCCGCCAGTGAGTCCGCCTCGCTCACGCCATGGTACGCATTGGGGTAGGGGGCGTGGAAAATCTCGCCCGGGAAGGGGCCAAAGCCTGCCTTGTAGGGAGCAACCTTGCCGGTCAGTCCCATGGTCAGATTCGTACGGCCATGAAAGCCGCCGTTGAACGCGATTACGCCGGAGCGGCCGGTATGGGCGCGGGCGATCTTGATGCAGTTTTCCACGGCTTCCGCACCGGTGGTGACGAAAATGGCCTTTTTGGGGGTGTTTCCGGGGGCTGCTTCATTGAGTTTTTCCGCCAGCTCTACAGCTGAGGCGTAGGGTGTAACCATTACGCAGGTGTGGCTGAAGCGCTCCAGTTGTGCCTGTACCGCCGCCTGCACCCTGGGGTGGTTGTGGCCGGTGTTGACGACGGCGATGCCTGCGCCCAGGTCGATATAGCGCTTGCCTTCCACGTCCCAGAGTTCGGCGTTGCGCGCTTTGTCGATGTAGGCCGGTGTCATGGTGCCCTGGCCGCGGGCGAAAGCTGCCTCTTTGCGTTGCTGCAGTGATGCGTTGTTCATGGTCTGTGTCCTTGGTGTCTCGCTGGCGTGCTGTAGCGTCAGTGGGTGATCATTGATTGCGGTAACAAGCGATTTGCGGTCCGGCTTAAGGTCAAGTCGGGGGTGTTCAGGCGGCTATTGTTTGCAGTGATGGTAATCCGGCGGATAATGCGTGATAAATGCGTTTGTTTCGTTGTTAATATTGATCTCACTCAAACTTTGCCGGGATGTAGGTGTGATGAAAAAGGACCTGACGATCAAATTGGGGCAGGTGTCCGAGTTTGAAATCCGGTTGCTCAAGGTGTTCAAGTCCGTGGTTGAGGCTGGAGGCTTTGCCGCGGCGGAGACCGAGCTCAGTATTGGGCGATCCACCATCAGTATCCACATTGCCAGGCTGGAGCAGCGCCTGGGTCTGAAGCTGTGTCGGCGCGGGCGCGCGGGCTTTGCACTTACCGATGAGGGGTTGGTGGTCTATGGCCTGATGAAGGAGCTGTTTTCGTCACTGGAGGCGTTTCGCAGCGGCGTTAATGCCTTGCATGTCGAGTTGACCGGTGAGCTCAGGGTGATTGCCAGTGATGCGGTCTGTATGGCATCCAGGGCGCGGATTCCTGAGGCGATTCGTCGCTTCGCGCAGCAGGCGCCCGATGTGAAGGTGTTGCTGGATGTGAAGGCGCTGACGGATATCGAGCGGATGGTGCTCAATGATGAGGCGGATGTTGGCTTTATTCCGTACCACCGCCAGTTCGACGGGCTCTGTTATGTGTCGCTGTACAGTGATCGTTGCCATCTGTTCTGTGGGCGGCAGCATCCACTTTACGGTGTTGAGGATAGTGATGAGCTGTTGGCGAAGGTGCTGCATGCCAAGGTGGTGCATGCCGGGGTTCAGACCAGTCCTGCGGTGGGTGAGCAACTGGCGGATATGAACAAGGCCGCGATTTCATACTTCTATGAGGCGCGCCTGGCCATGTTGCTGTCGGGGGTGTATGTCGGCTTTATGCCAGACAACTATGTGCAGGGGTATATCGACAGTGGTGAATTGTGGTCACTCGTGCCGACGCGCAAATTTTACGACTTGGGTGTGGCGGCTATCACTCGCGCTCATGGCAAGAGCAATCGGGCGAGGGAGCTGTTTATCCGCATTGTGCAAGAGCTGCACGGAGATAGTGATTGATCGACTCTTGGGTGGTGAGGGTGTTGGGGTCGGCAGCACTGTTACACTGTTACACGGGCGTGAGGGCGTGAGGGCGTGAGGGCGTGGAAGTGCGTGTTGTGTTTTGCGCAATTTTGGGGGGAGTTAAAACGAAAAAATCACAACAGAGTGTGATTTGGGTGTGTAGCTTTAGGGGGGGAATAAGTGGTCGGAGTGATAGGATTCGAACCTACGACCCTCTGGTCCCAAACCAGATGCGCTACCAAGCTGCGCTACACTCCGACGGGTACTGCACTTGCTATGGTAGTTGGCTCCCCGAGCTGGACTCGAACCAGCGACCAATAGATTAACAGTCTACTGCTCTACCAACTGAGCTATCAGGGAACATCACTACCAATTTCTCGATTGGCTCCTCGAGCTGGACTCGAACCAGCGACCAATAGATTAACAGTCTACTGCTCTACCAACTGAGCTATCGAGGAATCGTCTCAACCGAGGCCGCGTATATTAATGAGGTGGCCTGGCAGCGTCAACCCCTTAGTTTAAAAAGTTTTTTTGGATGGGGCGGGGCTGCGTTCGTGTCCCGTGATACGGTTATAATCAGCGGGTTGGCGAGGCATTCTCGTTGCTGTGTCTGTGGTGGCGAGTGACTTGCTGGCGGAAGCTGGACGGGTGCAGGCGTGTCAGGCCGTACGTTCGATCGAACAATACAAGAGTGGTTGGCAAGGGAGAGTATATGAGCGCTTTGGCAGATAATGACACGCCACTGGATGAAAGTATTCGTCTGCTGCGCCAGGGGCTTCAGGCGCTGGGCTTCACGCTGGAAGACGTGTGCTGGTTCAACCCCGTGCCGAATGTCTGGTCGGTACAGTTGCGCGAGCGGAGCTGTCCGTTGCTGACATGCAGCGGGCGGGGTGGCAGCCGGGATGCGGCGATGGCGAGCGCGCTGCGAGAGTTCTACGAGCGTCTGTCCTGCAATCGATTCTTCGCTGACTACTATTTTGGCAAGGAGCTGGCCGAGGCGCCCTTCGTGCATTACCCGAACGAGCGCTGGTTTGCGCTGCCAGACAAGGGATTGCCGGATGGTTTGCTCGATGAGGCGACTCGCGATCACTTTGATCTGCATGGTCAGTTGCGGGCGGACATGCTGGTGGATACCAATTCCGGCAATGAGCAGCGCGGGATCTGTGCCATTCCCTTCACTCGCCAGCGCACCGGTGAACAGGTCTGGTTGCCGGTCAATATTCTCAACAATCTTTATACCAGTAACGGCATGGCTGCCGGTTGTTCACGCTGGGAGGCCAGAACCCAGGCGCTGTCAGAAATCTTCGAGCGTCATATAAAGAACACCATTCTGACCGCGGGTATCAGTTTGCCGCAGATACCCGAGTCGGTCCTGTCCCGGTATCCGGCGTTTTGTGAGTCTGTTGCGGCCTTGCGCGCAGCCGGTTTCGTGGTGGTGGTGCAGGATGCCTCTCTGGGTGGCAAGTTTCCGCTGGTAAATATTACCCTTATCAATCCGACTGACGGCGGTTGCTGCGCAGCCTTTGGTGCTCATCCGAAATTTGAGCGCGCGCTTGAACGCACGCTCACGGGTGTGCTGCAGGGGCGCGAACTCGACGATTTGAAGGGCTTTGCCTTGCCCTGTTTCGATCTCAGTGCAGTCGCCGAGCAGGACAACCTTGAAGCGCACTTTATTGATTCCAGTGGTGTGGTGGCCTGGGACCTGTTGTCACGCAAGCCAGACTACAACTTCACGCAGTGGAATGTTGAGGGTGACAGTCAGGCCGAGTTTGACCACCTGTGTTACCTAATACATCGCGTTGACATGGACATTTATATCGCGGACCACGAGCACCTGGGGGTTTACTGTTGCCAGATCGTGGTGCCGGGAATGGCTGACCTGTATCCGGTGGATTATCTGGTGCACCAGAACAACAACCGGGCCATTGCCGTGCGCGGTTCGATACTGCGACTTGCCCGGCTGAGTGTGCAGGAGGCGGCCTTGCTGGAGCAGTGGCTCGACAGGGCTGAGCTCGACGATTACATGTCCGTCAGCGAATTGCTGTGCCTGTGCGCCGACCCGGAGACTTTCTGGGGGCAACTCAGTGTCGGTGAGCTGCGCTGCCTGCTGGCGCTGCGCACAGGTGAGCTGAGCCGGGCGCAGGAGTGGAGTGACTGGGTCATGCACAGTGGTCTGCTGGGTGATGAACGTTTGCGGCTGTTTCGCTGCATTAACCAGTTGCTGCAATTCCGGCTCGACCCTGAGCGTCATGCCGAGCAATTTGACTATCTGCTGCAGCAAATCTACGGTCAGCCGCTGCTCGAGCGGGTGCGGCTGATGCTGGGTGGTGAAAGTGTGTTTGTCGATGCGCCAGTGGTGGGGGAAAATCTTGAGGGGCTTGGCGTGCATCGTGCCCTGCTGGACATTTACCAGCGACTGCAGCAGGTGAAGGCGCAGCACTATCAGGATGCTGGTTGAATTTAGTTGTTGAATTTAGTCATTGAATCTATTGCATTTATCCTGCGAGTGTGGTTTTCACTGTACCTCGGTACAATAGGCGGCCCTGGTTTTCGCTCCTATGTTTAGGTATCGCCTGAACTGGGCACGGGTTAAAACCGAGGAGATTCGTCATGGCTATCGGGGATGTGGCAGGTAGTGTCAGCTTTGTTTTCGGAACCGTTATAGCGGTAGGCACCAATGGCGCCGAGCGTGTGCTCTCCCTCGGAGATACCCTGTATGAAGGTGAGCAAATTCGCGTGGCGGAAGGTGCGCGAATAGAAATTGCCGCGACCAATGGTGAGTTGCTGGCGCTGGGTTCCGGTCAGGAGGCAATGGTTGATGCTGGCTTCCTGACGGCCAGCAGCGGTGATGCTCAGGTACTGGGTCAGGATGTTGCTGCAACGGTGACGTCGATCACGGGTACCGTTGTGGCAGTGGCAGCTGATGGCAGTGAGCGTATTCTGGCGGTGGGCGATGTGCTGTTTGAAGGCGAGCTGATCCGTGTTGCCAGTGGTGGTAGCGTGCAGCTCACGGGCGCCTCCGGTGAAACGGTTTCCCTCGCCTCGGGTCAGCAGGCGCTCATCACTCCCGAGTTCTATGCCGATGCCGCCCAGTTCGATGCGTCCCAGTCGGTTGCATCAGGCTCCAGTGCCGATCAGGCCTTGCAGCAGACCGGCGAAATTGATGCCATTCAGGCCGCGATCCTGGCCGGTGAAGATCCTACCGCCGTGGCCGAAGCAACCGCCGCCGGGCAGGCTGCCGGTGACGCTGGCGGCCCCGGGGATTCTGGCTCATCCTTTGTATTGCTGTCCCGAACCGGTCAGGAAGTGACACCGGAGGCGGGCTATCCCACTATCGGCCTGAGTCGTGGCTTTACCGTCCCTGAAAACGAAGACGTTCTGCTGACCGAGGCAGAGCCCGTTGTGAGTGTTGTCATCAAGGAGCCAGAGCCGCCGCAAGGAGGGGAGCCGCCTCCTGAGCCGACCCCCGACTTCCCCATAGTGGTAAGTGGCAGTGGTGCGCTGGTGCTGGAGGGCACCAATGGCGGAGAACCGAGAGTCATAACGTTTCTGCTGACGCTCGACAAGGCTTATAGCCAGGATGTCACGGTCACCTATGAGCTGCGTCCCGGTACCGCCAGTTACCCCGATGACTGGTTCGACGGTCAGCTGATCAATGTGGTGGTGATTCCTGCCGGGGAGACGGTGTTTGAAGTTCCAATCAGCATCGTGATGGATCACCTGGACGAGGGCAATGAAACTTTCGAAATCGTTCTGCTCAGTGCCGATGGTGCCAGTCTCGATCCCAGCGCCAGTTCAGCAAATGTCACCATCATTGACGATGACACTACGCCCGTGGCGGTGGACGACAGCAATAGCATCAGCGATCCGGATGCCGTGTCTGCCCAGGGCAATGTGCTGGACAACGACACCGATGAGGATGGCGACGATATCGCCGGCAACCTGGAAGTGGTGATCCCGCAGGGTGAGACTGAAATTGCGCTGCAGCATCAGTATGGTGACCTGACTATCCAGAGCGACGGCAGCTACGAGTTTGTGCTGAACGATGAGGGCAAGGCGGCATTCCTCGCACTGGATGACAGTGATCCCGATCTGGAAATCAGCTTCCCCGATGCCTACCAGGTCACCGACGGCTACAACCCCGGCAATACTGCCGATGTTGTGATCACGTTGGTTGGTACGAACGACGGCCCTGAAGTGGTGGTTGATACCGGTAATCCTGAGGGCGCCAATGACGTTGTGTACGAATCCGGTCTGGCGGTGGGTTCGGACAGTGCTGCCGATACCGAATTTGCGTTTGGCAGCTTTACGCTGTCGGATCCTGACGGCCTCGACGATCTGGTGTCCATCAGCATAAACGGTGAAGCCCCCGTACTGATAGGTGATCTGGTCAATGCAACCTTTGCCGGTGCCAGTGGCACCCTGACGATCACCGCCTACGATGCACTTACGGGGGTTGCCAGTTACCAGTACGAACTCACCAGTCCAACCACCGATGTGGACGCTGTTGTTGAGACCGATGTTTTCAGTCTGACGGTTTCGGACGGTACCCTGATCTCGGCGCCGGCGGCGATCACCATCGAAATTGTCGATGATGTGCCCGATGCCGACCCGGATTCGGGTGATGTCATTGAAGGTGCCACCCTGGTGGTGGCTGCCGCCGCGGGTGTACTGGTTAATGATACTGAAGGTGCGGATGGTGCCTCCTTGCAGGGTGTGCGTGCCGCCAATGGTGATACAACCACGCCTGTCAGTGGTGATATAGGTAGCGAAATTGGCGGTGAGTACGGCACCCTCACGCTCAATGCCGATGGCAGTTACAGCTATAAATCGACCGCCAATGCCATTGGCAGCGATGCGCAGGATGTATTCGTATACACCCTGGTGGATGGCGATGGTGATACGTCGACCACAACGCTGACCATTAACCTGACCAATGTCGGGCTGGTCGTGGAAGACGACAATGCGGTACAGGTGAACGAAGCGGCGCTGGATGAAATCAAGGACGGAGATGACCTCGTTGCTGGTACCGTAACCGGTAGCGATCCGGGCAGTACGGCTGAAACCTCGACGGCCGGCGACCTGAGCGACAATGTGGCGGGTGGCACTGGCCCCTATACATTTGCTCTTGATGGAGGGGCAGCCGGCACGTACGGCACAATCCAGGTCAACAGCGACGGTACCTACATCTATACCCTGACAGCGCCGGTGACCAGCGATCCGGCGACTGATGATGGCCCCAATGTTGAACTGGGAGCTGACAGCTTCAATTTCACGGTGACTGACGCAAACGGCAATACGGGTCAGGGCACGATTTATATCAATATTGTCGACGACGTGCCCAGTGTCACCATCGGAATCACTGGTGAAGGCGGTGAGGCCGCCGTGGTGCTGCAGACCGACGATGCCCTGACCGACGGCGATCCGACCGACGATGATGTTGCGGTATCGAGTGCCGCCTTTGGAGGCATCTTTGCCGCGACGCCGATTTACGGTGCCGACGGTGCAGGCAGCACGGTGGTCAGCTACAGCCTGGCCCTGGCGGCGGGTGTCAGCAATGGCGATGATTCGGGGCTTAACAGCGGCGGGGTGGATATTACCCTGGCGCTGGTGGGCGGCGAGATCGTCGGCAGTGCCGGCGGCACGCCCGTATTCACCATATCGGTGGATGGCGATGGCGTCGTCACGCTGACACAGTCCGAAGCCATTGATCATATCGAAGGCGGTGCCTTCGACGATGTGATTGCCCTGGCTAACGGCCTGGTTGAGCTGACGGCGACGGCGACCACCACCGACAGTGACGGTGATACCGCGACGGACAGTGCCAGCGTCGACCTTGGGGGCAATATCAGCTTTGTGGATGATGAACCCAGTGTCACTATTACCGCGACCGGTGAGGCCGCCGTGGTGCTGCAGACCGACGATGCCCTGACCGACGGCGATCCGACCGACGATGATGTTGCGGTATCGAGTGCCGCCTTTGGAGGCATCTTTGCCGCGACGCCGATTTACGGTGCCGACGGTGCAGGCAGCACGGTGGTCAGCTACAGCCTGGCCCTGGCGGCGGGTGTCAGCAATGGCGATGATTCGGGGCTTAACAGCGGCGGGGTGGATATTACCCTGGCGCTGGTGGGCGGCGAGATCGTCGGCAGTGCCGGCGGCACGCCCGTATTCACCATATCGGTGGATGGCGATGGCGTTGTCACGCTGACACAGTCCGAAGCCATTGATCATATCGAAGGCGGTGCCTTCGACGATGTGATTGCCCTGGCTAACGGCCTGGTTGAGCTGACGGCGACGGCGACCACCACCGACAGTGACGGTGATACCGCGACGGACAGTGCCAGCGTCGACCTTGGGGGCAATATCAGCTTTGTGGATGATGAACCCAGTGTCACTATTACCGCGACCGGTGAGGCCGCCGTGGTGCTGCAGACCGACGATGCCCTGACCGACGGCGATCCGACCGACGATGATGTTGCGGTATCGAGTGCCGCCTTTGGAGGCATCTTTGCCGCGACGCCGATTTACGGTGCCGACGGTGCAGGCAGCACGGTGGTCAGCTACAGCCTGGCCCTGGCGGCGGGTGTCAGCAATGGCGATGATTCGGGGCTTAACAGCGGCGGGGTGGATATTACCCTGGCGCTGGTGGGCGGCGAGATCGTCGGCAGTGCCGGCGGCACGCCCGTATTCACCATATCGGTGGATGGCGATGGCGTTGTCACGCTGACACAGTCCGAAGCCATTGATCATATCGAAGGCGGTGCCTTCGACGATGTGATTGCCCTGGCTAACGGCCTGGTTGAGCTGACGGCGACGGCGACCACCACCGACAGTGACGGTGATACCGCGACGGACAGTGCCAGCGTCGACCTTGGGGGCAATATCAGCTTTGTGGATGATGAACCCAGTGTCACTATTACCGCGACCGGTGAGGCCGCCGTGGTGCTGCAGACCGACGATGCCCTGACCGACGGCGATCCGACCGACGATGATGTTGCGGTATCGAGTGCCGCCTTTGGAGGCATCTTTGCCGCGACGCCGATTTACGGTGCCGACGGTGCAGGCAGCACGGTGGTCAGCTACAGCCTGGCCCTGGCGGCGGGTGTCAGCAATGGCGATGATTCGGGGCTTAACAGCGGCGGGGTGGATATTACCCTGGCGCTGGTGGGCGGCGAGATCGTCGGCAGTGCCGGCGGCACGCCCGTATTCACCATATCGGTGGATGGCGATGGCGTTGTCACGCTGACACAGTCCGAAGCCATTGATCATATCGAAGGCGGTGCCTTCGACGATGTGATTGCCCTGGCTAACGGCCTGGTTGAGCTGACGGCGACGGCGACCACCACCGACAGTGACGGTGATACCGCGACGGACAGTGCCAGCGTCGACCTTGGGGGCAATATCAGCTTTGTGGATGATGAACCCAGTGTCACTATTACCGCGACCGGTGAGGCCGCCGTGGTGCTGCAGACCGACGATGCCCTGACCGACGGCGATCCGACCGACGATGATGTTGCGGTATCGAGTGCCGCCTTTGGAGGCATCTTTGCCGCGACGCCGATTTACGGTGCCGATGGTGCAGGCAGCACGGTGGTCAGCTACAGCCTGGCCCTGGCGGCGGGTGTCAGCAATGGCGATGATTCGGGGCTTAACAGCGGCGGGGTGGATATCACCCTGGCGCTGGTGGGCGGCGAGATCGTCGGCAGTGCCGGCGGCACGCCCGTATTCACCATATCGGTGGATGGCGATGGCTTTGTCACGCTGACACAGTCCGAAGCCATTGATCATATCGAAGGCGGTGCCTTCGACGATGTGATTGCCCTGGCTAACGGCCTGGTTGAGCTGACGGCGACGGCGACCACCACCGACAGTGACGGTGATACCGCGACGGACAGTGCCAGCGTCGACCTGGGCGGCAATATCAGCTTTGTCGATGATGAGCCCAGCGTGACGCTGACGCTGGGCAGTGACACCAATGTGGTGCTGAAGACGCAGGACAGCAGAACGGACGGCGACCCGACCGAGACAGATACCGCCACCAGCGCAGTTGTTTTCGGGGTTCCGGTGACCCTGTCGACGTCCACGGGGGCGGATGGGCTGTCGAGCGCGGGTTACAGTTTTGCTCTGAGTCTGGTGTCGGGGGATGGAACATCCTCGGGTTTAAGCAGTGGTGGGGCGGATATCTTCCTGTATCAGCTGGCAGATGGCACGGTGGTGGGGTCGACCAGCCTGTCAGCGCCCGTCTCTATTGATGCCAGCGTGGTGTTCAGTATCGGTGTTGCGGCTGACGGCAAGGTCACCCTGAGCCAGTACGGCGTCCTGGATCATACCCTCGCAGAGTCGATGCCGGCCTACGATGATGATGTGCAGGTGCTGGCGAATGGGTTGGTTAATCTCAGTGTCTCCTACACCATCGTTGACGGTGATGGCGACTCGGCAACGGATACCCAGGTTATTGACCTTGGGGGGAATATCCAGTTTGCCGATGACGGCCCAAGTGCCTTTGCTCCGATGTCGACCACTATTGTCAATTCTGCGTCAGCGGGTGGCGTTGCGGCACTGGATGTATTCGGTAATACCGGTGCTGACGGCCTCGGCAGCACGGTTTTCGTCGGCACTGACGGCACTCAATTGTTCGCAGCCGACGGAGTGACGGCGGTAACCAGCGGCGGTGAAGACCTGTTCATGACCGGATTCGGTACCGACACCCTGGAGGTGCGTGACGGCGCTGATACGCTGGTGATGACCATTACGCTGAACCCGGATGCAGATACGCAATCAAGTGATCTGTACACAGTTGAACTGCATCAGAAAATTGATGACGGCTCCGGGGTATTGTTCGATGACTTCAGCGATACGGCGGCAGGCTTGAATCAATGGGTCGGTGTCGATGGTGATGGCGGAGATATCATGGACGATACCAACGACAGCCAGGATTTGCTGGTCACCGCCCCCGGCAGTACGGTGAATACCGACAGTGATGACATTGGTGTTGGTGGGGGTCAGGCGCTGAATCCCGATGATATCCTGCGGCTCGACTTTGTGACTGACTTGCGTCGTGATGGCGCGGACGATGAGAAAGACCCGACGGGTTTCATCTACGATGACCACTACGCGGTGAATAACTTCTCTGTTACGTTGATTCAGGTGCAGGGGAATGCAAACCAGGTGGCTGCCCTTGGCTTTAAAATTCTCGATTTTGATGATACCGGAAATAAAAAGGACCTTGCTGGCAACTCGACCCCGCTTGCGCTGATGCTGGCGTCGGTGGTCGTGACGGCTGCGGACGGTGTCACGGTTCTAACATTGGGTGTCGACTACTTTACTTCGATGAGTGGCGACATCTTGTATGTGTCCGGGGTAAAGGCGGGGCAGAGTATTAGCTTTATGGGCGCATCCGACTTCGAAGCCGTCGAAATCGAGAACGTTAGCGGACAGACCAACCCTGATGGCGGTACTTTCTCAGGTAACGCCTTTGCGCTGGGTGCTTTCGGGTTTGATACGGCGCTTGCGGGCAGTGATGTGTCGATGGCGTTTGATATAGCAATGGCCGATGGTGATGGGGATACCGTTGCGAGTACGATTGATCTCACTGTCAAGCCGGTAAATGGTGCCGTTACCGGAACCAGTGGGGATGACGCCCTCGGCGGTGCGGATACCGACGACGAACTCATCGGTGGTGCCGGCAACGATATCCTTACCGGTAATGGCGGCTCCGATATCTTCGTCTGGAATGACGGCGACGAGGGTACCCAGGCAGCGCCGGCGGTCGATACGGTGACAGACTTCAGCATTGCCGAGGGGGATGTGCTGAATCTGGCGGATCTGCTGCAGGGCGAGCACGATGGTTCGGGTGTCGATGCAGACAATCTGGATCAGTTCCTGAGTTTTGCCTGGGACGGTGCCAACACCACGGTTTCCATCGCCCATGATGCGCTCAACAGTGCGGACGTGACGCAGAAAATCGTACTGCAGGGCGTTGATCTGACGGCCGGTGGTACGCTGAATGATCAGCAAATTATCGATGCTCTGGTCGCGGGCAATAACCTGCTGACGGATCAGTAAAGCCACTAACGAAACTCTCGCTGGAGAAAGGGCTGACCTGAGTGTCAGCCCTTTTTATAACGGCTGCCGGTAGCAGTACGGCCGGTGCAGGGCGGGGCGGGACCGCACCGCTTTCTTCTTGCGCATCAGGGTTATTAACAGGTGCGTTTTCCGTTAGAATCCTCTGTTTTCCAATGCAACGGGCTTTGCCCCTCAGGGGCGGCAGAGGAACCGGAACGAATGCTGTTCAACAAGCTGCCAGATGACTTATTTCTGCCGCTCTCGGGTCAGAATCGCCATATCTATCAGGCGGTTATGCTCGCGCTGGCGGATCTGTTCTTCGATGAGGACCTGATCGACCCTTTCATCCCCAAGGACCTGGTGCGATCGGCCATCGAAGATGCGGTGGTACGCCTGGGGGTGCGCCGCTGGGAGCCGGAGGACGACGAGGATGCAGAGGGTGGCGAGCCGCCACGCTCGGCGGCGGAATATGCCAGCCGTGTATACCGTCGCCTGGTGCAGACCGGCTGGCTGGAAGAAGAGCAGCGCATTTACCGTACCTTCGTGCTGTTGTCGCCGTCGATCAGCTACCTGCTGCGGTCTCTGGTGTCCATCGCCAATCTGGAAAAACGCTCCTACGGCGGTGCCGTGCTGAACGTGCTCAGCTCGCTGGAATCTGCCATTAACGACCCGGTCGGTCGCGGTATCACGCTGGCGGAAGCGGCACAGACGGCGGCGGATTTCAGCGCCCACCTGACCGACATGCTGCTGGGGCTGCGCGAGCTCAAGATCAGCCTGGCAGAAACCAACAATGCGCAGGAAATCGTCCGGCGCTTCTTCGATCGTTTTGTTGAGCACATCCTGGTGTCGGACTACAAAACGCTGAAAACCAAGAACAACCCGTTCCGCTTCCGGCGTCAGATCCTGTCACTGTTGCGCGAGTTGCAGTTTGACAGTCTGCGGCTCGAGAAACTGACCGTGCACTACCAGATGCAGTTTGAAGTCAGTCACGACGAGGCCGAGGCGCGGGTGCATCAGCATATCAACCGCATTATCCGTATCTTCGATTCGGTGGATAAACGCCTGGCGACCATCGATGATTTCCGCTACCGGCTGGAAAAACGGGTGGCCGATACCGTGCGCTACATGGACAAGACCACGCCGGGCATGGCCGCGCGCCTGTCCCGCGTGATCAGCGAGATTGCGCGCCGCCCGGATGCAGAAATACCGCGGGTCGATACGCTGGAATCCATCAGCTTCCTGTCACCCTCCAGTGTGCGCTCGCCCATGCGCCGGCGCATCGAGGCGCAGCCCCGGGTGATTCACCAGGCCGAGATCGACCCGAAAGTACTGGAGCTGCGGCGCCTGTTCAAGGAATACAAGGAGCGTCGGGAAGTGACGCCCGAACGCATAGATGCCTACCTCGAGAGCAACCTGGGTACGCGCAACAGCCTGGAGGCCGGCGGCTTTCGTATCGAGACGATCGAAGACTATATCTGTTTCAGCTATGTGCGCCACCTGGCCTCGCTTGGCAAGAAGGGCAAGGGCACCATGCAGGCCTACTCGGTTCGCTTCAAGGACAACTATGTCAATGTGGCCGATATGGTTGAGTGTCGAGATTTCGTGATTCAAAGGAAACTATAAATGCTGGGTGATCTGCAGAAAATCATCGGTCGAAGCGACCAGTACAAGGCCGACGACTTTTCCCGCGCGGCGAACCTGCTGCTGGTCAGTCAGTTTCTTTACGCCGAGCGGCCGGGGCACCGCGACAGTTATTTCCTGGTGGCATCCCATGTCGATTATTTCACCAACCTGTTCGAGGCCATCGGCTGGTCGCTGATCTATCAGCCGGACGAAGCCTACCTGGGTGTATTGCCCAAGGGCGAAGAACGGGTCATGCGGTTGCGCCTCGATGAATCGCTGCTGCTGCTGTGCCTGCGCCAGCAGTACGAGCAGAAACTGGAGAATTTCGAAGTCGAGGGCGGCAAGGCCTATACCAGCACTGACGAGCTGCTGGGGCTGTACGAGAACCTGACGGCCAAGGAGATCCCCAACGAAACCCGCCTGAAGGAAATCCTGTCGCTGTTTTCGCGCCATGGCCTGATCGAGCGCGGCAAGCCGCTGGAAACCGAACCGAAAAACCTTCCGCTGGGCATTAATCCCACCATCCGCCAGGTGGTGGTCGAGGACTTCGTCGGTCAGCTGGAAGCCCTGTGTGACGCGGATCCCCGCGATGAAATGGTGCCTGCCGAGGAGGCCGCTGATGAAGCAGCTCAATAGAATCGTTCTGGTCAACTGGTATGTACTCGGTGCCATTGAAATCCCGATCAAGGGCAATGTCGCCATCGTCGGGCCCAATGGGTCCGGCAAGTCGTCGTTGCTGGATGCGATCCAGACCGTGCTTATGGGCGGTCACAAGCGTTACCTGAGCTTTAACGCCTCGGCCGGGGAAAAGAGCGAGCGCAGCCTGCGGACCTACTGCCTGGGGATGATGGATGACAGCGGCAAGAAGGGTAACGCCCGCGAAGATGCCATCAGCTACATGGCGCTGAGCTTTTTCGATACCGAAACGGCGCGCGAAAGCTGCGTCGGCATTGCCATCAGTGCCTCCACCGCGTCGGCCGACGAAGACATCCTGGGGCGTTTTATCCTGCAGGATTTTTCTGTCTCGCTGGATGATTTCACCCGTCGCGAGGGCGAGGGGCGTATTCCCCGCGCCTGGAACGAGGTGCGCGCCAGCCTGCTCAAGGCGTGCCCGGATATGGTGCTGGAAAAGCGCGCCAATCGCTTTATTCGCGAAATGGTCACGCACCTGAGCCATGATCCGCAGATGCCCAATGATGACGAGAAATTCGTTAAGAACTTCCGTAATGCGCTGAAGTTCCTGCCCATCGACAGCCCAACCCGCTTTATCCGCGAGTTCGTGCTGGACGAGAGCATCGTGCATGTCGGTGCCTTTCGAAAGTCGCTCGACGAATACCGCGCCATGGAGCACAAGACGCAGGAGGTCTCCCGGCGCATCGAGGAACTCGAAAAGGTACAGGAACTGTGCCGGGGTATTGCGCGAAATGTACGCAATGCCGTGGAATACGAGTGGGTGGTGCACGAGTCCCGCTTTGAGAACACCGATCTGAAAAAAGAGGCAGCGGCCGAACGCCTGGAAGAGAACCAGGAAAAAGAGGGCGCCTACCAGCTGAAGCTGGAGCAGCAGTCCGATAAGCTGAACCAGATCATGCAGGACCTGGCCGAAGCCCGTGCCCGCCTGAACAACACCGACAGCGCGCACCAGATCAAGGCGCTGGAATCCGCCATCACCGCGCGCCAGCATGAGCTCGGGGGGATCAAGGACCGTATCCAGCATGTTCACAGCGTGTTGCGCACGACCGTCGGCTTTGCCAGCTTCGAGCAGCTGATGCCGGAAAATTTCCGCCCCGTCATTCAGCAGTCCGTCAGCCTGTGGCGCGAGGGCGGCGACATGATGGCCGACCTCTGGCCCGAGTCACCGGTTGAGGTCGACAACAACCTGGAACAGCTCAAGAAGCATGTCGACGGCGTACGGCGCGAAATCGCCCGCCAGTTCGAGCGCTCGGTGATACGCATCAACGAACTGCGCTCTGAAATCCAGAACCAGAAAGGTGCGGTGGAGCAGCTCAAGCAGGGGCGGGCGCCGGTGCGCCGCAATACCCAGGAACTGATGGAGCTGCTGGCGGAATACGGTATCGAGTCGACCCCCATCTGCGAGCTGGTCGATATCAATGACGACAAATGGCGCGTGGCAATCGAATCCTTCCTGGGTGCCCGGCGCGAGGCGCTGGTGGTGGACCCGGACCGGGTCAAGGAAGCCATCACCATTTACCGTCGCAAAGGCCGTCATCTCAAGGGCAGCCGTATCATCAATACCACCAAGAGCGATGACTGGCTGGGGCGTTACAAGGCCGGTTCCCTGGCGCACTTTATCGACACCGACAACGAGCATGCGCGGGCGTACATGAACCGTGCCCTGGGGTCGGTGATGGCGGTGGAAACCGAAACCGAACTGTTGCGGCACGAACGCGCCCTGACCTATGACTGCATGCTGCAGTCCGAGGGCTCGACCACTGCGATCAATGAAATGCAGCCCATCATGGGCATTCGCCGCCGCGCCAGCCAGCTGGAGGTGCAGGGTCGCCAGGTTGACCAGATGGTGAATGAGTTCACGACCCTGGGCAAACAGCACAGTGCGCTGGAAAAACTGCGGGACAACCTGATCAGCCTGGCCAATGCGCTGCTGGGCGTGAATGGGCGGGTGTTTGACCTGGTCAACCAGCGCGAGCAGCTGAACGGCGAGATCGAAGGCCAGCGCCAGGCTGTCGAGGACCTGCGTAACCAGGATGACAGTGGCATCCAGCAGACGATCGCTGATCTCGTGGCGGCGCAGAAAAGCGCCACCGATGAGCAGAAGCAGTTAATGGACCGCCTGCAAAAAGCCCGCACGGCCATGATCAAGGACAACGCCGCGGTTGAGGTGCTGGAGCAGGAACTGGTGGAGCACAGTGCGGCCCGCGGCCGCTGCCAGGAAAATCCGATCTTTGATGCCCAGGCGGCACAGGAAAAGCGCGACTACCTGGATGAAACCTGTGTCGGCGAGCTGGAACGTATTATCTTCGAGGCGGCCAAGAAGGCCCAGGCGGAGCTGCAGCTGCACGACAAGAAGAAAAACGCTGTGCGTGATGCCGTGGCCCAGTACAAGGCACGTTACCACGGCGGTGGTCTGAGCCATCAGGCGCTGGACATGATCAATGCCGATTCGAGCCACGCAGACCTTGAGGCCTTTGTCGACAAGACAGTGGCGGCGCTGGTTGACTCCGAGCTGGCAGAGTATGCCAAGAAAGCCGAACGGGCCCGCCTGGAGGCCGAAACGGCATTCCGTTCGGACTTCGTGGCGCACCTGAACGATCAGATCGACAAGATCAAGGATCTGATTCGCGAACTGAACGCGCACCTCAAGAACCGTCCGTTCCACAAGGAAATGTACAGTTTCGAGATGATGCCCAACCCCGAGCTCAAGGATATTCTGGAGCTGGTCGAAGCCTATACCCGCATGGACCAGGCCAATGTGGGGTCGCTGTTCGATCTTAAGAATGACGGCGACAAGCCGCATCACCAGGCACTGGAAAAAATCCACGACGTTCTGAAAGACGAAGGCGAGAGCAGTCTGTTGCAGGATTATCGCAACTTCTACAACTTTGAGCTGGTGGTCAAGGATCTGGATGGAAACCGCAAAACGACACTGACGCAGCGTATCAAGACCGGCTCAGGCGGTGAGCATCAGGTGCCGTTCTATGTGGCCATGGCTGCGGCCATGGGCGCGACCTACCGCCTGCGCGAAGGCGCCGATGGTCTGCCACTGGGGGGCATGAGCCTGTCGGTGTTCGATGAGGCGTTCAACAAGCTGGACTCCGAGAACACCATTACCTCGCTGGCGTTCATGAGTGACCTGGGGCTGCAGACGATCATTGCCGCGCCGGACGAGAAGTACTCGCTGCTCAGTTCCTGCATGGATACGATCATCAACGTCTGCCGTGACGGGCGCGTGGTGGATATTGATGTCGAGTTCCCTACCGAAAAGGGCAAGGAACTGCTGAACTCGGATCATCCGCGCACCCTGCTGGCGGCAATGTCGGAAGGCCCGCTGGACGAGGTGCTGGAACCCGCCTGAGCCGCCAGGAGATGCAGACGCTTTGCCGCCGGCTGGCTTAAAAAGCCGGCGGCTGCTGCAGTCTTGGCTGTGGCGGCCGCAGGTCTGGTACCAGGCTGGCGACGGCCTGGCGTCGGTGCAGCAGGTAGAGGCGTCCGTTGCGCCAAAGACCCAGCCAGTGTTCGGGGGCATCCAGAGCCTGCAGCAGCAGAGTACTGCCGTTTTCGTTGTCGGGGGTGTCAGATGCCGGTATGAACCGCAGGTCCTGCCACTGATCATTGGCCAGCAGACGGCAGAGGTTGTGGCTATCCCAAAGATCCGGGTTCTGCTGCAGTGGCGCGAGCAGCCCCAGGCGGGAGGGCGAACTGATGTGTCGTTCGCGGGCAAAATAACGCCTTACACTCAAGTCGGTATGCACGCCCAGCAGAGAGTTGTCCCGTACATTGCTGCGAAAATCCAGTGATTCCAGGCCCTCGATGAGCTTGTCCAGGCGCCAGTTGCAGGCCCTGATCAGGGCCCAGGCGGGTTCCAGTGACTGGCGCGAACCCAGGCTGAATTTTACCGCTTCGCGGCCATCGCGTATCGCGCTGCCAAGCAGCGTGATCTGCAGAAAGCCGGTCTGGAAGTCCACCAGGCACTCCGGGGTTTCTATAAAGCAATAGGGCGATTCGCGCTGGCACAGGCCGATCCAGTGATCTCGGTGGTTGAGGGCGGGCAAAACTCGAATCAGCATGGGGCACGGGGTCGTAAAAGTGATTGAAAAGTATATCGAAAAGCGAGAGAGGCAACCATGAAACTGTTAAACCGTGCGGCCTTTGCGCTGCTGCCGCGCCAGCCGTTTGCCGACTGGGTCGGCTCGCTGCCTGCCGATGTCGCTCAGGAGTCGGATCCAGACACCAGCCTGGCGGCATTGCGGGCCGAGGGGACGCTGTACCTGATCGATGAAGTCTTTAGCGAAACGGACTTTGATGCAGCCGTGCAACGACACTGGCGGCAGATGTTCGAGAACGAGCTGTCGGCCTGGGACGAGTTTGCCGACCATTGGCCGGCCGGTCTCAGTATTGAGCTGTTTGATGGCTGGTTCGAGCTGCAGCCGCAGCTGATGGCGATTGACCTGTCTTCCAGCCCGCTGCTGCTGGCGCCGCTGCAAGAGTGATCAGGCCCGAAAATTGCTGGCTTGAGGGTATGGCGGCTGGCTTGGAGCCTGTCAATGGTGCCTTGGTCGCCGGTACCTTGGCAGCATTGAGTCCAGCGGGGTTGCAGGGTATCAATAGCCGTTCAGCGAAAGGAGTCCAGGCATGACCGACCTCACCCAGACTGTAACGAATCAACCCGGGTTCGAGCTGCACCCGCTGCGTGCGTCCCTGTACGACGAGCTGCATTCGCGTCCGTTTCAGCAGATTCAGGCGCCCGCCAGGGTTACGCACCTGGCGGTGCTGTGCCCGGAGTCCGAGCGGGCACGGCAGTTTCGCCATCTGCAGGCGTTGTGCGAGCTGTTCGGTGCACCGGTACCGGCGCAGGACAGCAGCTGCTTTCAGCAGGATTTCGGGGACCTGCGGGTAAGGCGCGAAACCCATATGGAGTTCGTGGCCTATACCTTTATCCACCTGGGTGCGGTCGATGCCGCCATACCCGCTGCCGATGCGCCCTTCGCCCTTACGGCTCTGGCGCTGCTGCCCCCGGGCTGGCTGGATCAATTGCATGGTGCCGTGGTGGGTGCCTTCCATGTTGCTTTCGAGTATAGCGAGCTGGAGGGCAAGCAGCTGCTGCCCCAGGCCAAACGCAACTTCGAGGGCATGCGCCTGATTGGCAGCAGTCCGCAGCAGGGGGATGCCCATATATGGACCAGCTTCAGGCTGCACAGCGATGGTTTCGGGCGTTTTCTGGTGTACAACCGCGGCATGTCACCGAGCCAGCTCGGCCGGCTTATGCAGCGCCTGCTGGAAATCGAGACCTACCGGCTGCTAATGCTGCTCGGCATGCCGCTGGCGCGCAGCATTGCCCCCGAGCTGTCGGTCATGGATGCGGGTCTTGCCGATATCACCCGGCGCCTGGCCGGGAACGCAGATCTGGACGAGGCGGTAATCCTGGCGGAGCTTACCGCCATGGCGGCACGGGTCGAAGACTTTCGCGCCCAGTCGACCTTTCGTTTCAGCGCTACCCGGGCGTACCATGAACTGGTGCTCAAGCGCCTGGATGAACTCAACGAAGATGAAGTCTCCGGGCACCTGACCCTCACCGAATTCATCACTCGGCGGGTGACGCCGGCGGTGCGCACCTGCGAGACGGTGGGGCGGCGGCTGGAGGACCTGTCCCGGCGCATAGACCGCGTCTCGGACATGATGCGCACCCGCGTCGAGCTGTCGATCCAGGGGCAGAACAGGGCCTTGCTGGCGTCGATGGACCGGCGTTCGCGCATCCAGCTGATGATGCAGCACACCGTCGAGGGTCTGTCTGTGGCAGCGATCAGCTATTACAGCGTCGGCCTGCTCAAGCATATTATTACCGCGGTCTATGATGCCGGTGTGCCGCTGAACAAGGACCTGGCCGTGGGCGTATCGGTTCCGCTGGTGCTGGGTACGGTGTGGTTTGTGACCCGGCGTATTCATAAACATTTTCATGAGCTGGCCCGGGAAGAGCGCAGTGCAGAAGCAAGGCGCGGGTCGGCCAAACAGGCAGAGAAAAAATGAGCGTACAGGCAATTATCGAGCAAAAACTCAGCCAGGGGCTGAATATCGTGCAGCTGGATATCGAAAACGAAAGCCACATGCACTCGGGGCCGGCGACGGAAAGCCATTTCAAGCTGGTGCTGGTGTCGGATGATTTTGCCGGCAAGCGGCTGGTGCAGCGGCATCAGCTTATCTTCGGGCTGCTTAGCCACGAAATGAGCAACCCGATACATGCGCTGTCGATGCACCTCTACACAACCGAGGAATGGCAGGCGCGGCAGCAGCAGGCGCCGACGTCTCCCGATTGCATGGGCGGTTCCCACTAGGCTGCCGGTCTGGCCCCGCTGCCATGCAGGAAGTCGGGCGCCATTATCGAGGGCTACCAGCTGTGCCCCTTGAACTTCCAGTCGATGGCATCGATGGTGTCGTCGACGATGGTTACGCGGATTTCCTTGCCGGCGTCGATGTAGGTCCAGCGCTCGGCCGCAAGGCGGTAACGACAGCGATCATGCCCGTGGCGGCGCTCATACCGGCGGTAGTGTCGGCGATCAAAACGTGAGCTGCAGCGATAGCCGATCGGGCTGACCCACAGCGGCTGCCCTGCATGTTGCAACAGCTGTATCACCGAGTCGCCATCGCGAAACAGCTTGCCCCGGATATGCAGCTGATCGGCCAGGGTCGGGCCACTGAACAGGCCGCAGCTCAGCAGCAGGAGGAGCACAGGCAGGCTCAGTGCAGTAGTCGGACGGCGTTGCGTGGCGTGGTGAATCATCGGACAGGCACTCGGCTGTGGTTATGCCCGTTTGAGTCTGTGCCGTCTGGAATGTTTCAGGGAATTGGGTGGGGAGGCCCCTGCGGACAGGCTGTGCCCGCAGGGAGGGTGGCAGCGTGCCAGGCTCAGTCCTGGCAGATGGTCTTGAACAGCGAGAAGTACTGCGGGAAGGTCTTGGCCGTGCAGCCCGGGTCATTGATGGTGACCGGCGTATCGCTCAGCGCGACCAGCGAGAAGCACATCGCCATGCGGTGATCGTCGTAGGTATCGATGGCCGCGGTCGTCAGCTTTGCAGGCGGCGTGATCTCGATAAAGTCCTCGCCCTCCACCACGGTGGCACCGACCTTGCGCAACTCGGTGGCCATGGCGCTGAGGCGGTCGGTTTCCTTGACGCGCCAGTTGTAAATGTTGCGAATGGCCGTGGGGCCCTCGGCAAACAGGGCGGCGGTGCCGATGGTCATGGCGGCATCGGGAATGTGGTTCATGTCCAGGTCCACGCCCTTGAGTGTGCCGCGGGTGACTTCAATCCAGGTGGGGCCCCAGGTCACGCGGGCACCCATCTGTTCGAGTACATCGGCGAAGAGCCGGTCGCCCTGCACGCTGTCGCTGCCCACGCCATGAACACGAATGGTGCCGCCGGCGATGGCGGCCGCGGCAAGAAAATAGGACGCCGACGAGGCATCGCCTTCCACCATGATTTCACCGGGTGCGCGGTAGCACTGCTGACCCTTGATGTGAAAGCGCTGGTAATTGTCGTTTTCGACCTCGACGCCGAAGCTGCGCATGGCGTGCAGGGTAATGTCGATATAGGGCTTGGACACCAGCTCGCCGTCCATTTCGATGACCAGGTCGTCCTGGGCCAGGGGGGCGACCATCAGCAAGGCGGTAAGGAACTGGCTGGAGATATTGCCGCGAATCTTGACCGTTCCGCCCTGCAGGCCGTTGGCGCGAATCTTCAGCGGCGGGTAGCCTTCATCCTTCAGGTAGCTGATATCAGCTCCCAGTGCCCGCAGTGCATCTACCAGGTCCAGGATCGGGCGCTCATACATGCGCGGCTCGCCCGTCAGCTGGAATTCTCCCTGGCCCAGGCACAGTGCTGCGGTCAGGGGGCGCATGGCGGTGCCCGCGTTGCCGAGGAACAACTCGGCGCCGGTGCTGGCAAAGCTGCCGCCGATGCCTTGTACCGTGCAACTAAGACGGTCGTCCGACAGCTGATAGTTCACACCCAGTTGCTGGAGGGCGGTGAGCATGTGGCGTACGTCGTCACTGTCCAGCAGGTTGGTAATGTGGGTGCTGCCTTCGGCCAGCGCCGCCAGCAGCAGAATGCGGTTGGACAGGCTCTTGGAGCCGGGAATCTGGACTTCGCCGTTGACGCGGGCGACAGGTTGCAGGGTGATGCTTTCCATTGAATTCTCTTGTGCAGGTTTGCGCAGGGCATATACGTTACTGTCTTGCCGGCGTTACGTCGAGTCCTGTGTGCCGGTGGTGCGCGCAATCGGCGATTCTGCGGGGCTTTTGCGTGTTTGGCCAGGCTGAATTGGCTATGATGCCAAGGGCGAACGAGGAGACCGATACCCTGCATGGATACAGTGACCTACGAGTGGGAGCGCATTGCACGCATTGCGCTGGAGCATCGCCGGGAGCTGGTGCTGGCGAATCTGATCGCCTTGCTGGCGACCCTCGCGTCGGTACCCTTGCCCCTGCTGATGCCGCTGCTGGTTGACGAGGTTCTGCTCGACAAGCCCGGCCCGCTGATTGGCCTGATCAACCCGCTGGTGCCGGCGAGCTGGCAGGGGCCTGTGCTCTATATTCTGGCAATACTGCTGGTCACGGTTGTGCTGCGGGCCATCGCGCTGGTGCTGGGGGTCTGGCAGGCGCGCCAGTTTACGCTGGTGTCCAAGGACATTATTTTTCGCATTCGCAGCGACATGCTGGAACGGTTGCAGCGTATTTCCATGGCCGAGTATGAAACCCGGGGCAGTGGCGCCGTGACGTCCCACTTTGTCACCGATCTCGATACGCTGGACAAGTTCATCGGCGGCTCGGTCAGCAAGTTGCTGATCGCGCTGCTCTCCATTGTGGGTACCGCCGTTATTTTGCTGTGGATGCACTGGCAGCTGGCACTCTTTATTCTGTTTCTCAATCCGCTGGTGATCGCCCTGACCATGGCCATTGGCAAGCAGGTGAAACAGCTTAAAAAGCATGAGAATGCGGCATTTGAAGTCTTTCAGAATGCCCTTATCGAAACTCTGGATGCCATTCAGCAGATTCGGGCTTCCAACCGGGAGCGGCATTACCTGTCCCGCATGGTGGACGAGGCCCGCCGGGTGCGGGATCACTCGGCGGCCTTCGAGTGGCGCAGCGATGCGGCATCGCGTTTCAGCATGATGCTGTTTCTGGTGGGGTTTGATCTGTTCCGCGCCCTGTCGATGCTGATGGTGGTGTTCTCGGACCTGAGTGTCGGGCAGATGATCGCAGTCTTCGGCTATCTCTGGTTCATGATGGGACCGGTGCAGGAGGTCCTGGGAGTGCAGTATGCCTTCTATGCCGCCAAGGCGGCGCTGACACGCATCAATGGCCTGTTAATGCTGCAACAGGAACCGCGCTATCCGCATCTGCGCGACCCCTTCGCCGGGCACAGGACGGTATCGGTCGCGCTGCAAGCCGTCCATTTTAGTTACGCGCCCGGTCAGGATGTGCTGAATGGCATCAGCCTGACGGTGCCGGCGGGGCAGAAGATCGCGCTGGTGGGTGCCAGCGGTGGTGGCAAGTCGACGCTGGTGCAGGTCTTGCTCGGGCTCTATCCGACGGGCAGCGGCCGGATTCTGTACGGTGATGTACCCATCGAGGAGATTGGGCTGGATCGGGTGCGCGAGCGTGTCGCCACCGTATTGCAACAACCGGCGTTGTTTAATGGCACGGTGCGCAGCAATCTCACCCTGGGGCGGCAGTACACGGATGTCCAGCTGTGGCAGGCGCTGGAGATTGCTCAGTTGCGCGATTTTGTCGCTGACATGGAACAGGCGCTGGATACCCGGGTCGGGCGTCAGGGCGTGCGCCTCTCCGGTGGCCAGCGCCAGCGCCTGGCGATTGCGCGCATGGTACTGGCAGACCCCAGTGTGGTGATTCTGGATGAGGCCACATCGGCGCTGGATGCCCAGACCGAGGCCCGGTTGCATGCGGCGCTCAGTGACTTCCTGGTGGGGCGAACCACCCTGATCGTGGCGCATCGCCTGAGTGCGGTGCGCCAGGCGGACCATGTTTATGTGTTCGAGGATGGCCGCATCGCCGAAGAGGGGCCCCACGAGGTGCTGCTGGATCGCAACGGGCTTTACGCCCGCCTTTACGGGCATTACCAGTAGGGCGCTCAAACCTGTCTGGAGGAACGGATGCACGATCGCAGGCGTTTCAAGTGGCGCGCGGGCAATGCGGTACAACTGATCGTGGATGGCGAGCAGTTCTTTCCGGTCATGCTTGAGGCGATCAGGCACGCCAGTCACAGCGTGCTGATGGAGTTTTACCTGGTGTCCTCGGGCCAGGTCATGGATCGTTTTATCATTGAGATGATCGCGGCGGCACGGCGTGGCCTGATGGTCCGTCTGATGATCGACGGCTTTGGCGGTCGCAAGCTGTCGGAGCCGGACCGTTTGCGGCTGGAGGCGGCGGGGGTGGTGATCCTGGTTTACAACCCGCTGAAATGGAGCAAACTGACGCAGAACTTCGCCCGTGATCATCGCAAGTTGATGATTGTCGACCAGTCCCGCGCGTTTATCGGCGGTACCGGTCTGACGGACGAGTACTGGCTGTCCGAACACCCGGGCTGCCCCTGGCACGAAGTCATGTTGTCGCTGCGCGGCCCGGTGGTGTGCGATCTGATCGCGCTTTACAATGCGCTCTGGCAGCGCTGTACGGCGACACGCCTGCCGCCGGGCGCGCAGGGAGCCGAGGTGGGCACGGCGCTGATGAAGGTCTGTACCACCGAGGGACTCTACCAGCAGGGGATCAAGCTGAGTTTTCTGAGCCAGGTGAACCAGTCCCGCGAGCGTATCTGGCTTGCCACCGCCTACTTCATGCCCTCGCGCTCGCTGCGCCGGGCCCTGCGCCGGGCGGCGCTGCGGGGTGTGGAGGTGAGGCTTATCCTGGCGGGGCCTTATACCGATCAGCCCTGGGTGTTTCATGCCTCCAAGCGGTATTATCAGCGCCTGCTCAGTGCCGGCGTGAGGATTTTCGAGTATCAGCCCCGGTTTCTGCATGCCAAGGTGGGGGTGGTGGATGACTGGAGCTCCATCGGCTCCTGTAACCTGGATCACTGGAACCTGCGCTGGAACCTGGAGGCCAATGTTGAAATTCGGGAGCCGCAGTTCGTTGACCAGGTGACGGCCATGCTCGATGCGGATTTGCAGCATTGCAGCGAGGTGACCGAAAAAGCCTGGCATGCGCGGCCCTGGCATCGCAAAATCCGTGAGTATATTTGGTCATTGATCAGTCAGATTGTGTTGAGAATTCGATAATGAGGATGTGGCTATGAAAACTGTTTCAGGTTCTGTGGCTTTGGTGCTCGGTTCTGTATTGCTGGCAGGCTGCGCCGGGCCCAGCCTGACCGGCACCACCTACTCGCGCTCAGAAGCGCGCCAGGTGCACTATGTGCGCTATGGCGTGGTGGATTCGGTAACGCCGGTGGTAATCGAGGGGCGTACCGATGGCGTGGTCGGCACGGGGGCTGGCGCCATTGTGGGAGGCATCGCCGGCAGCAATGTGGGGGGCGGCAGTGGCCGTACCGTGGGGGCCGTGCTCGGTGCAGTGGCTGGCGGCATGCTGGGCAACAAGATAGAGTCGTCCGCGACCCGCAAGCAGGGCCAGGAAATCACCGTGCGGCTGGATAACGGCGAAACCCTGTCGCTGGTTCAGGAAGTGGACGGCGGTCAGTTCTTTCGTCCTGGTGAGCGTGTGCGTCTGCTCGAATCATCCGGTGCTACCCGCGTCGCGTACTGAGCCTTGCCAGATTGGCCGAGGGTCACTGCGGTGGATTTTCGGCCCAGCCGGTTTTTTACTGGTACAGGGGGATTTTACTGTGCTATGTTGAAGCTACCTTTGTCGGAAGGGAGGGCTTAGCTGAGTGTTATCGACAATCACAGTTCCATCTCCGAATGGTCTTCAGACCATCAGGCATTAGCAGTAGTGCTTCCGTACGTATCAAGGCAGGTTCTGTAATACAGACCTGCCTTTTCGCGTTCTGGGTCATAGTCCGGTGCGCTCGGGCCGGGGAAGCAAGCCGGCCAGATAACAAAAAACCTCGCCAGATCCGCTCTGGCGAGGTTTTTTCGTATAGGTGAGCAGGCCGTGCCGGCAGTTGCAGCACAAACCGCATCCCTGGTCATCTGTTCCCGACGATGACAGTATTCCCTCCCTGGAGGTTCACTGAAAACCGCTCCTGCGTTTTCAGTATTCCCACCATCCTTGGAGGTTCACTGATTATTGCTCCCGGCAAAATCACTATTCCCTCCCTCCCTGGAGGTTCACTGTCATTTGTTCCCGACAATGACAGTATTCCCTTCATCCCTGGAGGTCACTTTTCAGGGGAGTGGAAGACCAGGTAGAGATCGACCAGGAGTTCCGGGATCTGGCGCACCATTTCTTCGCACAGGCGCTTGTCGCGGCGGATCTGCTTGAAGTCATCTTCTTCGAACAGGTCCGAGGCAACCATGATCGGCAGCAGCAGTTCGGCAACCTGTTCTTCGCGCTCGGGGCTGAACCACAGCTCCTCGTGCAGGAAGACGCCTTCCATGAAAGCTTCGGCCCAGAGTGTCAGCGGAGCGATGCCGGTTTCCTTGTCTTCCTCGTCGAGCTCCAGGGTGGTATCGCAGGGCAGGTCGACTTCTTCATCGCTGTAGAGGTCACTGCCGATAGACTGATACCACTGGCGCAGCAGACCGGCAATTTCGGCGCGCTGTGCATCGGATTCCCATTTGGGCTCTCCGTCGAGCAGCAGTGCCAGCCATTCGGCCTCGGGCACGGGTTCGGGACTGATGCTCAGGGCGCAGAAAAGTCCGTGAATACCGATCAGATCGAGGGACTCTTCGGAGACGGCGTCTGAGAACAGGAATTCCTCGAGTCGGTCCAGCTCTTCGTCATTGAGTGGCTGGGCAATAGGGGGCATTGACATGGGGGCTGTCCAGATTCCGGTTTGGTTGGGGCGATTCTACCGCCTAAGGACTAAAAGAGGTAAGTATAAATTGAAAACAGCTGCGTCTGGCCGGCGACGCGCTGGCATCTTGCACGGGGAATTCAAGTGACAGGGCGCAGGCCTTGCCGGATAATGCCGGCCCATGATGGAACACGCACTTAGGCTACTGAAAGACGTTTTTGGTTACGACCAGTTTCGCGCCCCCCAGGACGAGGTCATCCGCCGGCTGGCCGGCGGCCAGGATTTGCTGGTGGTGATGCCGACCGGTGGCGGCAAGTCACTCTGTTACCAGCTGCCCGCGCTGCTGCGCGAAGGCACGGCGGTGGTGGTGTCACCGCTGATCGCACTGATGCAGGACCAGGTCAGCGCGCTGTCGCAGTGGGGCATCCGGGCCGGCTGCCTGAATTCCGCGGTCAGTTTTGACGAGCGCAGCCGCACCGAACAGGCGCTGCGCAACGGCGAGCTGGACCTGCTCTATATCGCTCCCGAACGGCTGTTGCAGCCGCGCACGCTGGACCTGCTGTCACAGACGCCGCTGGCGCTGTTCGCCATTGACGAGGCGCACTGTGTGTCGCAGTGGGGACACGATTTTCGGCCCGAGTACCTGCAGCTCAGCCGCTTGCGCGAGCGCTTCCCCGGTGTACCGCGGATTGCCCTGACGGCTACCGCTGACGGTCGTACCCAGCAGGAAATTGTCGAGCGCCTCGAACTCAACCAGGCCACGCGCTTTATCCAGGGCTTTGATCGCCCCAATATCCGCTATCGTATCGGTCAGAAAGACAAGGCAAAGGATCAGCTGCTGCGCTTTCTGCGCGATGAACATCCGCAGGATGCCGGTGTGGTGTATTGCCTGTCGCGCAAGAAGGTCGAGGATACGGCCGCCTTCTTGTGCGAGCGTGGTTTCAATGCGCTGCCTTACCATGCCGGCCTGTCGACGGAACTGCGGGCCCACAATCAGCACCGTTTCCTGACCGAGGAAGGGCTGGTCATGGTGGCCACCATTGCCTTTGGCATGGGAATCGACAAGCCCAATGTGCGTTTTGTGGCGCACCTGGATCTGCCCAAGAGCATCGAGGCCTACTACCAGGAAACCGGCCGCGCCGGGCGCGATGGCCTGCCCGCTGATGCCTGGATGGTATACGGCCTGCAGGATGTTATCTTCCTGCGCCAGATGCTCGAAGGCTCCCAGGCCCCCGAACAGCAGAAACAGATTGAACGCCAGAAGCTCGAAGCGGTGCTGGGTCTGTGCGAAATCACCAGTTGCCGGCGCCAGACGCTGCTGGCGTATTTTGGCGAAGCGGACCATGCGCCCTGTGGCAACTGCGATACCTGCCTGGAACCGGTGCCGGTATGGGATGGCACCGAGGCGGCGCGCAAGGCGCTGTCGGCGGTGTACCGTTCGGGGCAGCGTTTTGGCGTTAATCACGTTATCGATATTCTGCTGGGCAGCAATAGTGAAAAGCTGCGTGAACGGGGGCATGAGCGCCTGTCCACCTTCGGGATTGGCAAGGATCTGGACCGCAACCAGTGGCGCTCGGTTTTCCGCCAGTTGGTGGCGCGGGGCTTTCTGGGGGTGGATGGCCAGGGGCACGGTGTGCTGCACCTGACCGAGGCCTGTCGAGGGGTGTTGCGCAGCGAGCAGACGCTGGAGCTGCGGCTTGAATCCCGTACCCAGAGCCGCTTTACCCGCAGCTCCGTACCCCAGTCCAAGCTCGAAGCCAGCGACTATGCCCTCTGGAATGACCTGCGTGCTGCCCGCAAGGCGCTGGCCGAAGCCCAGGATGTTCCGCCCTATGTGATCTTCCATGATGCCACGCTAATGGAAATGGTCATGCACCGACCGCTGAACGATGTTCAGCTGCGCCGGCTTAACGGGGTGGGCGAGCGCAAGCTGGAGCAATACGGGCGCCAGTTCCTGGCCGTGATCGAGCAGCATGAGCAGGCCGGGCAGACGCAGCCTGCGGCCTCCGACGAAGCCCTGTTGCTGTTTCGCAGCGGCATGACGGTGGAGCAGGTGGCATTGCAGCTCAAGTTGTCTGTCAATGCGATCTTTGGGCAGCTGGCGCGCGCCATTGCGCAGGGCCAGCTCGACATGGCCGAGGTGGTCGAACTGCCGGACGCGGAAGTACGTCACATCCAGCAGGTGATGCTGGAATGCGAGCGCGATTTCGGTGCCGCGCTCAAACCCGTGCATGAAGCCCTTGGCGGTGCCTATGAGATGGGCCTGCTACGCTGTGTTCGGGTGGGCCTCAGCCTGGATCGCTGAGTGCAAGGGCAGCGGTGCCTGCGACAGGCCCGGGCACGGAGCGCAGCGTGGAGGGAAGGGACTTATGTTGAGCGCGCGTACTTTTCGGCGGTTGCGCATTTCAGTCTTGCTGCTGATTTTGCTGGTGGTGTTGCTGAATACCTGGTTGTCCCGAGTTCGTTCTACCGACTGGCAGGATTCCCTGTGGGTTGTCGTGTATCCGCTCAACAGTGACGGCCGTGCGGATACCCAGCGTTATGTCGAATCCCTGGGGGCGGAGCAGTTTTCCGCTGTCAGTCAGTTTTTTACCCGGGAGGCGCAGCGCTACGGTGTGCCACTGGAGGATCCGGTAATTGTTCAGCTGGCAGACCAGATGGCGCAGCAACCGCCGGAACTGGCGCAGAACCCGTCGCGGTTTGAGAGCGTTCGCTGGAGCCTGGCCATGCGCTGGTGGGCCTGGCGCCATGATAACTGGGTCGGGCCCGCCCCTGATGTGCGCATTTTCGTCCGCTACCATTCGCCGCAGGGCCGGGATTCCCTGGCCCATTCCCTGGGATTGCAAAAAGGACTGATCGGGCTGGTGAATGCGTTCGCCGACGCGCGTTATGAGGGGCAGAATGCCATGGTGGCGGTGCATGAGCTGTTGCACACCCTCGGGGCTACCGATAAATATGATCCCGCCAGTGGCTACCCGCTCTGGCCCGACGGTTTTGCACAGCCGGGCAAGGTGCCGCGCTATCCTCAGCTGCAGGCTGAAGTCATGGCGGGCCGCCTGCCATTGTCTGAACATCAGGCGGTGATGCCGCAAACGCTGGATGACGTGGTTTTGGGGCCGCTATCGGCCGCCGAAATCAACTGGCGCTGAGGCTGTCGCCGGGTCACCGCAAGGCAGGTGCAGGAGCTGTTGGGCGCAGTGGCTGCGAAACGGTCTTGACTTGGGTATAATCGGCGCCTCTTCAAATTGCGACCGATGCCAATCCATGAGCGATATCCTGTACCCAGAGGTCCTGAGCGATCCAGTTTCTTGCGCAACCCCGGCCGAACCGCTGTCAGCGCCCGCTGATCCAGAGGCTGAACCGGCTGATAATGCATCGCCGGCGAGCAGTGCCGAGCGCAAAACGAAACTGCGGCTGAACAAGCTGCAGAAGCGGCTGCGGCGCGAAATGGGGCGGGCGATCGAGGACTTCAGGATGATCGAGGATGGCGACCGCGTGATGGTCTGCCTGTCCGGTGGCAAGGATTCCTACACCATGCTGGATATTCTGCTGAATCTGCAGAAAAGCGCGCCGGTGAACTTCGAGCTGATCGCCGTCAACCTGGACCAGAAACAGCCCGGTTTCCCCGAGCACATCCTGCCCGCCTACCTGGATCAGGTCGGTGTTCCCTATCATATCGTTGAGCGCGATACCTACTCGATCGTCAAGGAGCTGGTACCCGAGGGCAAGACCACCTGTGGTCTGTGTTCACGCCTGCGCCGTGGCACCCTGTACGGCTTTGCCGATGAAATCGGTGCCAACAAGATTGCCCTGGGGCATCACCGTGACGATATTCTGGAAACCTTTTTCCTCAACATGTTCTTTGGCGGCAAGCTCAAGTCCATGCCGCCCAAGCTGGTATCCGACGATGGCAAGAACATGGTCATCCGGCCGCTGGCCTATTCGCGGGAGAAGGACATTGAAGCCTATAGCGGACTTAAACAGTTTCCCATCATTCCGTGTAACCTCTGTGGCTCCCAGGAGAACCTGCAGCGCCAGGTGATCAAGGACATGCTGCAGGGCTGGGATCGCAGCCATCCCGGCCGTATCGAAACCATGTTCAGTGCCCTGCAAAATGTGGTTCCCAGCCATCTGGCAGATACCCAGCTGTTTGATTTTGCCAATCTGCAGCTGGGCTTTGCCCATGGTATTGCGACGCCTGGCGACGACTCGGAAACCGCTGAACTGCCGGGCGGGCGCATCGATATACTCTCGCTCTGAGGCTTGAGCGCATTGAATGTCATGTTGGCGCTTGCCAGGCGCTGATACCTGCCAGGTTCGGCTATGCTGGAGGCAGTACAGTCTTTCGATGTCCAGCGCTATGCTGCTGGCATTGCTGGGCGCAACTGTGCGAATACGGTACTCGCGCCGTGCTACAATTTGTGCTGTTTTGCGGGTGAGGCGGCTCAGGCAGCCGTCGGGGTGGCGTTTGAATCCGAATATGTGTGATCAGGGACAGGAGAGGGCCTCGCGATATGAGTGACAACCAGGATAGTCCGGGCGCTTTGCTCGATACAGTGCGCGAACTGCGGGGGCTGCTGCTGGACTATATTGCCGGCGGCCCTGCACGGGCACCTCGGTACAAGGTGCTGCGCGACGGCCTGATGGCCGATGCCCAGGTGAACGGGCACGTACCAGCGCTTGTGCTTGAGCACGAAAACCTGAATGACCTCTGGCAGTTTATGAAGTACAAGTCGGCCAGCAAGGTCGAGCGACAGGAGCTTATCCGCAAGCAGTTTGATGATCTGGCGCGTTCGCTCAGCGGCGCGCCTGCGGTTGCCGCCCGGGACTTTGAAGCCATCCCGGTAGAGAAACTGTTCAAGGGATGGTACCGGCTCAGTCAGGACACCCTGGAACCGCAGCGCTTGCTGAGTACGGCCCGCAAGATCGCCGTGCAGGTATGCAGCTCCATTGTGGATGCACATTATCATTCCGGGGAAATTCGCGGCGGTAACGATGACCTGACCCAGGTATTCGGCATGACAAAGGACGTGCTTTTTGCCTGCAGCACCCGCAATGACCAGCAACTGATCGTGACCGATGTGGTCGCCGGCGCGGTGGCGTTACTCAAGTCGTTCGAGGGCATTCAGGAACGCATCACCCTGCCGGCACTGGATGAGCAAAGCCGCCTGCAGCTGGCCCGCATGGGGGTTGATGCCGTCCTGTCCGCCGTCATGTCGCTGCTGAGTTGCTGGTATATGCTGCAGCCCTCATCACCCCAATCCTGAGGCGATCGCCTTCGGTTCATGCGCCCTGCGACAGATCGTGACAAGCGCTGTCCGGGCGGCAATAATGTGCGCCTTCTTTCGATCAGCATGGCGGGTCCGCCACGTCGCCGGATGAGTCGGCGTCGGGCCTGTGCAAAGCGATGCCTCGCATACCCAGCAGAATGAGGATGGATGTGAAACAGATCAGTTTGGCAGCACTGGCGGCTTGCCTGCTCGCCGGCTGCGTGGCGAACGCGCCGGTGCCTGCGCAGCCCGATGCCCCGGTCCCCGCTGCTCCAGCGGGTACGGGCGAGGCGGCAAAGGCCGATGCGCCAGCGGCCCCCCCGACCGGCGCTGGCAAGCGCAGTGATGCCCAGGCGGCGGGCGACGAGGTGTTGCAGCGCAATCTGGATACTCTCGCAAACCGGCTGACCCTGGTGCAGGAACAGCTCATCCAGATCAAGGCACAGGGTGCAGACCTGTCCGTGCAGTCTGAAACCGCGCTGGCGCGCCTGCAGATGCTGACGGGCACGCCAGCGCGTGGCGGTGATGCCGGGGCGGACGTTACCGCCAGCCCGGAGGCTGCGCCGGAACAACTGGCCAGCCTGATTGATCAGCTCAGCCAGATTGCCAATGAATTGTCCCTTGCCGCTGTGGGGGATCGCTACCGTATTGCGGCCGATTACACCGACGGCGGGCAATGGGTGCTGATTCGTTACGACCGCTTCACGGGCGAGTCCTGGCTCGCTGACCAGGGAAGCTGGCAGCCGCTGCTGGAGTCCGGGGCGCTGGAGTCCTCGGACTACGAAATCCAGCTCAGCGGGGCTCGAGCGGACAAGGATATCAAGGGCTATGTCGCCGCCCGGCTCGACCGGCGTACGGGCGACAGCTGGTGGCTGAAGCAAAATACGTGGCAGAAGTTCGATTAATGAGTACGCACGATTACCGGGACCTGACCCGACTGTTTAATACGCTGTTTGAGTGCAGCTTCAATACCGTGCTGGTACGCGGCGAGGGGGAGCCGGAGTACCTGCCGGCTGACGCCCGCTGTGCCCGCCACCGCATCATTTTTGCCCACGGTTTTTTTTCCAGTGCACTGCATGAAGTGTCCCACTGGTGCCTGGCCGGTGCACAGCGCCGCACCCAGGTCGATTTTGGTTACTGGTACAAGCCTGACGGCCGCACTGCCCAGGAGCAGGCGCTGTTCGAAACTGTGGAAGTGAAGCCCCAGGCGCTGGAGTGGATATTCTCCGTTGCCTGCGGCCACCGCTTTCATTTCAGTGCCGATAATCTGTCGGCCGACATCGGCGCCAGCCGCGGCTTTGAAGCCCGGGTACAGCAGCAGGTACTGCACTATCTCGAGGCCGGTTTGCCGGCAAGAGCGGACATGCTGGTGGAGGCGTTGCAGAGTTTCTATGGTACGGACCCGCTGCAACCTGCGTCTTTCAGGTTAGAGCCCCGGCCCGCAACGTTGCCACACCCGCTTGAGCAGGGCCTGGCAACGGCCTGAGACCGTCAGGCTGTTGCGCTCAGAGCCTCTTGTTAGTGGCTGTGAGCGCTGCCGTCATGTTCGTGCTGTTCGCTCTGGGCGGGCTCTGGGGGCATTGTATGAGTCCCATGCTCATGCAGCGCCTCTGAGGCTTCGGCGTGTGCCTTGTGGGTCCCGTTGTCGCCGGACATGACCGTTTCGTCCGCCGGGGAGCGGACCGGCAGCGTCAGCTGCAGTTGCTGCCCGTCACTGAACGAGAGGCTCAGGTTCACCTTGTCGCCGACGTTCAGGGGCTGCCTGAGATCGATCAGCATCAGGTGGTCACCACCTGGCTGCAGCCGGTATTGCGCCCCCGGTGCTATTTCCACCTGTTTTGCCGCGCGCATGCGCATTATGCCGTCCTGCTCCCGGGTCTGGTGCAGTTCGACGGTGCCTGCGCTGTCCGATCGGGCGCTGTTCAGCTGTACCGCCCTGTCGGCACTGTTTCTCAGGGTCAGGTAGGCTGCGCTGATGCTGTGGCCGGGAGGGACGGCACGCACGTAGCCGTCGTGTGCCTGAACCTCGGCGAAAGCGGTGGGTGCGCACAGCAGACTGGCCAGCAGGCCAAGGCGGGGCAGGGTTGAGTGCCGTAATGGTGATGACATGACTGAATTCCTTGTGCGGGTTAGAGCAGCGCGCGCAGCTTGGCGGCCAGCTCGTCGGGGTTGATTGAATCACTCAGTACCTCAAGCAGCTGACCGTCGCCATCGAGCAGGTACAGGCGCGAGCTGTGATCGACCGTGTAACCCAGTGCAGAGCCTGCCTGTTCACTGATACGGTAGTAGGCGCCGTAGCTTTGGGTGATGGCGTCGATTTGCGCCCGGCTGCCCGTCAGCCCGACCAGGCTGGGGTGAAAAAAGGCACTGTAGGCGCTCAGAGCCTCAGGCGTATCCCGCTGGGGGTCGACGCTGACAAAGATCCCCCGTACCCGTGTCTGCTGGTCTTCATCGAGGCGGCGAAAGCCCTGTGCCATCACGGCCAGCGACGTGGGGCAGACATCGGGGCAGGAGGCGTAGCCGAAATAGAGGACGCTGGGATAGCCCTGAAAGGTCGCCAGCGTAGCGGGTCCGGTGGCTGATACCAGACTGAAGTCGCCGCCCAGGCGGCTGCCCTGGGCTTGCCCGGTTGGGGTTGGGCGCAGCAAAATGGCACTGGCGATACCGGCCAGCAGCAGGATGCTCATGATGAGCAGGATGCGCAGTGTTTTCAGGTTATGGGTCATTGGGAACTGAACTCAAAGAGGGCGGTAATGGGAGTGGCCGCTGCTGTGGCCTCGACGCGTACCTGCCATTGCATCAGCTCGGTGGTGCAGATGGCAAGTTCGGTTGTGCCGTGCCAGAGTCCCGGCGAGTCGGCGGATTTTTCCAGCGGGATGCGGTTGATGCCCATGTACATGTCCCGTCCCTCCAGCTGAAGCCATACGGCTTGGGCGGGAACGGCCTTCAGCTGCAGGCTGAACTGCACGGTACTGCCGGCCTGCGCGGGTCCCGAACTCAGCGCCAGCGTCATGGACTGCTCGGCGGCACGGCTGCTGCAGGGGCCGGCGGAAAGGTCGCAGCCCGGTTCTGTAATCAGGTCAGGTGGCTGCGATGATGCCAGCAGGCGCGGCAGCAGCAGCGCCGAGGCCAGCAGGCAGGCGGCCAGTAGCAGCATCAGCAGTGTCCGTGTCCCGGGTGTTGTCTGTAGTGGTGTCTGTGGTGGCGTTGCAGTCATATCCGGCTCGTTCAGGGCACATGCGCATTCTAGGCCAGCGCCGGCTCCTTGTCCCTGTGGCTGAATGTCGCAGGGAGCCCGGCACTCAGGAAGCCAGAGTACCAGGCTGCAGGGATGCTCAGGCGGGCTCGATGCAGCTTTGCAGCTGCTGTTCTATCCGCTCCCAGTCCAGTGCCTCGGGTGCGATAATCTCGACGCGGGAGTCCCGCCGCCAGGCGATCTTGTCGATATCGTGGCTGTCCAGTACGCGGTTGTAGAATACCCAGACATAGCCGATGCGAAAGGCACCCTTGATGCGCAGCGCACCGTCGAGGTGGTTCAACATGCTTTCGAGCCTGTCATAGTCGAACACCTCGTCTTTATGGAACACCCAGCCGCAGCTGACAAAGTCCGTGCCCTGGCCGGTACGACGCACGGGTTTGCCGACAGCGGGTAGCAGCAGGGGCTGCAGCGGATCGGGCGCCTGGCCCTGTTGCTGGTTGTGGCTGTCCGGAAACTGCGCGGCCAGGGTGTCATTGCGGATCAAGTCCAGCAGGGAGATATCAAAGCGGCCATGCCGGGCCTGTTCAATGCGCTGCTTGGGCGGGAACAGGCCCTGGAGTCCCTGCATCGCCTTGTCGACCAGGGTCGGGGCGGCGAGGTCCAGTTTGTTCAGCACGACGATGTCTGCCAGATTGAGCTGATCCTGGAATGTCTCATGGGCCATGACCCGCGGGTCCTCAAGCAGCTGCGGATCCAGCAGGCAGATGATGGCGCGCAGGTCCAGCACGTCCTTGAAACTGCCACCTTGCAGTGTATCGATAATGCCTTCCGGGTGGCCCAGCCCCGTGGGCTCGATAATCAGGCGCTGGGGCCTGGCACTGCGAATCAGGGTCGCGAGACCGGCGCGCAGGGCCGGTCCCAGGGCGCAGCAGATACAACCGCCGGCAAGCTCCTTGATATGCAGGCCGTCCTCGTCGGGCATGGCGGCCTGGTCGACGCCAATCTGACCGAACTCGTTGACCAGCACAGCCCAGCGTTCATTGGCGGGTTTCTGGGCGAGCAGGGCATTGATGGCCGTGGTTTTACCGACGCCAAGAAAGCCTGTAACGATATTGACGGGGATCTTGTCTGCCATCCAATAATTCCTTGTGCTGTGTATTTTATGCGTGACCTGTCGGCTGGGTGTCAGCCTTTTTGCGTGAAGGCAGCTGTGCCAGCAACATGCCCGCAAGCATCAGGGCACAGCCGGCCAGGGCTCGGGCGGTCAATTCTTCATTCAGCAATAGCCAGCCCCCCAGGGCGGCAAATACCGCCTCGAGACTCATGATAATGGCGGCGTGGGATGCCGGCGTGTGTTTCTGTGCATAGACCTGCAGGGTATAGGCGACCCCGACCGACAGCAATCCGGCATAGGCGATGGGCTGCCAGGTGGCCATAAGGTTGGCGAGGGTGAAGCTGTCCTGCTCGTAGATCAGTGCGACGACAAGGCACAGCAGGGCACAGATGAGAAACTGAATAATTGACAGCCGCAGTCCGTCCAGGTGGGGCGCAAGCTTGCCGATGATCAGGACATGGCCGGCCCAGAATGCCGAACCAACCAGTACCAGCAGGTCACCGCGGTTGATGATCATGGCGTCATTGATGCTGAGGAAGTAGAGCCCGGCCAGCGCGAGGGAAGCGCCGGCCCAGATGCCGCGGTTGACTGCCTGCCCCATCAGACGGGCAGCCAGGGGGACCAGCACTATGTACAGACCGGTGATAAAGCCGGCGTTACCGGCGGTGGTATAGAGCAGTCCCGCCTGCTGCAGGGAGGCGCCGCAGAACAGCAAGGCGCCCGCCGCCAGGCCACCGCGCAGCAGCGGGCGCAGGCTGGCCTGGCCGGCACGGGCACGGAATATCAGCGTCAGTGGCAGCAGCGACAGGGCGCCGAGCAAAAAGCGGGCGGCATTAAAGCCGAAGGGCCCCAGGTGATCCATGCCAAGGCGCTGGGCGACAAAGGCAAGGCCCCAGATGGCGGCTACCAGCAGCAACAGCAGGTTGGCTTTGAGTCGCAGGTCATGCATGGCGCCGCCGTCTCTCGATCCGTGAAAGGGCGCTAGGGTATCGCCGAGCGCCGCTGGCGTAAACCGGTTAACGCAACATTAGCCGCTCATCTCGTGGCCGGGGATGCAGTATATGGATTAAACACTTATAGTGTTTTAGGAAGTTCTCTGCTGTGCCTGCGGAGCCATTGACGGCGATGCTGGCACCGTTGCCGGGTTGGGCTTCCGTAATCGGGGACCGGGATGCATGTATGACCGATAGTTTCAGGCCATTGCGCCTCACGATGCTGATCTTGTCGCTACTGGTATTATTGTCCGTCGTTTCCTACGGCTGGTTCAGCTGGAAGGACGTCCGTCGCAGCGTGACGCAGGAGCTGCATCAGCAAAACGCGACCTTTATTGATCAGACTGAAACCTTTTTTCGGCTGCAGGAACAGCTGCTGCTGTCGGTCGGCCAGCCGCTGGTGCAGGACAACAGGTTGCGCCGCTCGGAGTTGCAGGCAGCCCTTGATCGCCTGTCCGGCACTGTGCCGCAAATCCGCGGCCTCGCGATACTCGATCGCCGGGGCGAACTGTTGCTGGGCGTGGGTGCCGATGTTGCGCCGGATATCAGTCTGACCTCCAGCGACGCCATTACCCAGGCGCGCTATACCGAGCATCTGAAGTTGGGTGCAACCTTTGTGGATGCCGGCTCGGACGCGCTGCTGCCGGCCTTTCTGGCGCTGCCTGATGCGGATGGCAATGTGCTGGCCCTGGTGGTGGCGCTGTACAACGTCAACGGCAAGAACTCGATCTGGCAAAGCCTGCAGCGCCGGCCTGGCACCCGCCTCTGGCTGTTGGCCGACGATGGCAAACTGCGCTATGCCTACCCCATGACGGGGGGCATACTGCGCGATCTGGCAAGCAGCAAGGTCGACAGCCAGACGCTTGGCGAGCTGCGTCAGCGCGGTGGTTATGGCATGAGTGGCGATGCCTTCTCGCTGTCGCTCGATGGCGAGCCCGTGGTTGTGCAGACCCAGCTGCTGCCCCAGTACCAGTTTGTCTCCGCCGCTTTCCTGCCCATGAGCCAGATGTTCTGGCTCTGGCTCGGCAAGGTACAGTCCGTCGGTATCGTGGTGGCGCTGTTTCTGCTTGTGGCACTGCTGGTCTATCGCCTGATCTGGCTGGCGGGTACGCGACTGGTGAATGATCGTGTCGCCGCCGAGGGCAACCTGTTGAAATTGTCCCAGGCCATCGAGCAGAGCCAGGACAGCGTTGTTGTGACCGACAGCAACTGGTGTATCGAATATGCCAACCGTCGTTTTGAGGGCGATGTCAAACAGGACGAGGCGCGCCTGAAGGGGGTGCCAGTGACGAACTTTTCGCCCCATGACATGCTGCGCGACGATCTGTCACAGATACAGGGCAAGGTGCTGGACAACGGCAGCTGGTATGGTGAACGGCAGCGGGCCGGCACCGCACAGTGGTATGAATTTTCGATTTCGCTGGTGGAAATACCCGACTCGGACAATGTCAGCTTTATCCTGATTGGCCAGGATATTTCCGAACGCAAAGCCGCCGAGTCGCTGCTCTATCAGCAGGCCAACTTCGACTCTCTGACGCAATTACCCAACCGGCGGCGTGCCAGTGAGCTGATTACCCAGGCGCTGGAGCAGGCCTGGAATGACCGCGCGGAAGTCGCGCTGCTGTACCTGGATCTGGATAATTTCAAGCAGATTAACGATACCTTTGGGCATTTGTTTGGTGATCAGGTGCTGATCAGGGTCGCGCAGCGGTTGCAGCAGGTTTTGGGCGAGGATGGCCATCTGTCGCACATGAGTGGCGATGAGTTCCTGATTCACTTCGGTTATGCCAGCAGGGTGCAGATCGAGCAGCAAGCCGGCCGCATTCTCGAAGCCTTTCGTACCCCCCTGCAGCTGCAGGGCAAGAACCTGAGCATGTCGATCAGTATCGGTATTTCCTGCTACCCCACAGACAGTCCGGACGTGCAGGGCCTGATGCGCGACGCCGACCTTGCGCTGTACGAGTCCAAGCGCTGCGGTCGCGGGCGCTTCACCTTCTTTGACGCTGAGCTCGACAAGCGCATGAAACGCCGGCTCGAACTGGAGCATCAGTTGCCGCTGGCGGTGAAAAACGGCGATCTGTATATGGTGTACCAGAGCAAAAACTCCATAGAGAGCGGCGAGATCCTGGGCTTCGAGGCCCTGATGCGGCTGGATTGCCGCGCCCTGGGTACGGTGGGGCCGGACGAGTTTATCGAGGTGGCGGAAGATACCGGGCTGATCGAGGAGCTGGGGCGTTTCGCGCTGAGAAAGGGCTGTGAGGACCTGGCCCGGTTCCAGGCCATTGGTGGCCGCTCCCTGACCATGGCGATCAATGTCTCGGTACGCCAGCTGGTGGATGATTCCATTGTCAGTTATACCCGGCAGATGATTGCCGACAATGGCATCGACCCGACCCAGCTGGAACTGGAAATCACCGAATCACTGCTGGCCGAAAACCTGGCCCAGGTGATGCCGCGCCTCGAGCAGCTGCGCGCGCTCGGCCTGTCCCTGACGATCGACGATTTTGGTACCGGCTACAGTTCCCTCGGTTACCTGACCCGCTTTCCGGTGGCGACACTGAAGATCGACAAATGCTTTGTCGATGACCTGGTCAAGAACGCCAATGATGCCACCGTGGTGCGTACCATCATCCAGATGGGCCATGCGCTGGGGCTGAAAGTCGTGGCCGAGGGGCTGGAAGACGAGGCCCAGTGGCGTATGCTGCGCCAGTTTGGCTGCGATATCGGCCAGGGCTACCTGTTCTCCAAACCGCTGGACTACGGCCAGGCCGAACGCCTGCTGCAGACGACAGCCAAGATACCGCTGTTGCGCCCGGCCCGCGAGGGTCATTGAGCCGGCCGGGCACTGAGCGGTGACCGCTGTGCTGGCGCCAGGACGGCTTTATCCGCCAGCCGCTGGCAGCAGCTGGCCCCTGGTGCGTCTCAAGTCGCCGCTCAGGCGTGTTCGATCAGGGCTCTGAGTTCCGGAATGCAGGAGCCACAGTTGGTGCCGCAGCTCAATACCTTGCCCAGGGACTCCACCGATGTGGCACCGCCCTTCATCGCCTGACGAATGCGTTTTTCTCCCACCTGGAAACAGGAACAGATGATCGCCCCCTGGTCGGGTGCGCCCTCGCTGGCCCGGCCGGACAGCAGCTGCATGCGCTCCTTGCTATTGAGCGTGCGACCCAGCTGCGTTGCCAGCCAGGCTGGAGGGGGCAGTTCGGCATCACAGCTGGCCATGAATACCCACAGCAGGCGCCCGTCGCGAAAGGCGGCGGCACGGTAGTGATTGGCGTGGCTGTCCAGCATCTCGATCAGGTCGGCACTGGCGGGCAGCCAGCTCCTTGCCCAGTCTGACCAGTCCGGCCTTTCAGTGAAACCCGCCAGCGCATAGCGCTCGCCCTGGGCCAGGGTGACGCGGCTCCAGTAGTCGCTGGCCGGTGTGTCGATGCTGTCCAGGCTCAGCAGCATGCCCTGCCAGCGCGGACGCAAGCCCAGCAAGCGCACCGGGCTCTGCTTCAACTCCGGCTGCCCGGAGACCGGGTCCGTCACGGCGGCCACCAGGGCATCGACACAGCCGTGGGAGGCATAGCGGTCGTTCCAGTGGATGGGGGCGAAGACCGACCCCGTCTGCTGCTGATTGCTGATGCGTGCGCGGCCAATGTACTCGGCATTGAGGGCCGCAAGGCTGACCAGGTCACCGCCGCGAATGCGCAGGCGCTGGGCATCCCGCTGACTGATTTCGACATAGGGTTCGTCGCAGTGATCCAGCAGGCGCGGGCTGCGCGCCGTGCGGGTCATGGTGTGCCACTGGTCGCGGCTGCGGCCGGTATTGAGTACGAAGTCGCCATCTTCGCGCTGTCCGGCCGGCAGGCGCGCCTCGATCGGCAGCAGGCGGGCGCGGCCAGTGGGCGTAAAGAAACGCCCGTCTGCGAACATGCGCGCCGTCCCTTCGGGGCGGGTTTCGGTCACCGGCCACTGAATGGGTGCAAGGGCGTCGTACTGGGCGCGGGACAGCTCGGCCAGGGCGGAGATATCGAAGTCGCGGCTGCCCTGGTTGCGATAGCCCGACAGGCGGGCGTGCTCCTGAAAGATGTCGGCCGGGTGGCGGTAAGCAAAGGCATCACCAAAGCCCAGCCGGGTGGCGACATCGCAGAGGATCTGCCAGTCGTGGCGGGCCTCGCCCGGCGCCTGCAAGAAGCCGCGCTGGCGCGAGATGCGTCGCTCCGAATTGGTGACGGTGCCGTCTTTCTCGGCCCAGGTCGTGGCCGGCAGCAGCACATCGGCCAGCGCCGTGGTGTCGGTGTGCTCGACACAGTCGCTGACCACCACCAGCTCGCATTGCTGCAGTGCGCGGCGCACCTGGGCCGAATCCGGCAGGCTCACCGCCGGATTGGTGCCCATGATCCAGACCGCCTTGACCTCGCCGCGCTCGATGGCCTGGAACAGGTCCACCGCCTTCAGTCCCGGTGTTGTTGCCAGGCGTGGCGCCTGCCAGAACTCGGCCACCGTTTCCAGGTGCTTCGGGTTGTCGAATTCCATATGGGCCGCCAGCTGGTTGGCAAGACCGCCGACTTCGCGTCCGCCCATGGCGTTGGGCTGGCCGGTGATGGAGAACGGGCTGGCGCCGGGCTTGCCGACACGTCCGGTCGCCAGGTGGCAGTTGATGATGGCGTTGGCCTTGTCGGTACCGGAGGACGACTGGTTAATGCCCTGGGAGTAGAACGTCAGGCTGCGTTCGGTGCGGGCGAAACGCTCGAACAGCCACTGCACATCGGCAGGTTCCAGACCGCAGTGGGCGGCGGTGGTGATCAGGTCCGGGCACTGGCGCTGGGCCTGGGCCAGGGCAGCATCAAAGCCTTCGCAGTGCGCGTCGATATAGGCGTGATCCAGGGCGTCTTCCCGGGCCAGGTAGCTCAGCAGGCCGTTGAACAGAAAGGCATCGGTGCCGGGTTTGAGGGCCAGGTGGCGGTCGGCCAGGTCGCAGGTGGCCGTGCGTCTCGGGTCCAGTACCACCACCTGCATCTGGGGGCGGGCCTGCTTGGCCCGTGCCAGGCGCTGATACAGGATGGGGTGGGCCCAGGCGGCGTTGGAGCCGGTCAGCAGCACGAGATCGGCCTGGTCCAGGTCGTCGTAGCAGGCCGGTACCGTATCGCTGCCAAAGGCGCGTTTTTGGCCGGCGACCGCCGAGGACATGCACAGGCGCGAGTTGGTATCGACATTGCCGCTGCCGATAAAGCCTTTCATCAACTTGTTGGCGACGTAATAGTCTTCGGTCAGGATCTGGCCGGACAGGTAAAAGGCTACCGAATCCGGGCCATGCTGATCAATCAGGCGGGCGAAGGTGTCGGCGACCTTGTCCAGTGCTGTATCCCAGTTGACGCGCTGACCCTGAATCTGCGGGTACAGCAGGCGACCTTCGGTGCCGGCGGTCTCATGCAGGGCCGAGCCCTTGACGCAGAGGCGGCCGCTGTTGGCCGGGTGCGAGGTATCGCCACTCACCGCAATCAGACGGTTGTCGAGGCTGCGGGCCTCGACGCCGCAGCCGACGCCGCAGTACGGGCAGGTGGTCAGGGTGCTGGACTCGGTGTTATGTGTCATAAGGTTTTCCGCTAGCCGTGTCGTTCAGACCTGGGTGTATGGGGGCGTGGGCAAGGATACGCGCCCATTGCAAACGGTCGCGCATAAAAAAACGCCATCTCCCGCCAGGTGGCAGGAGATGGCGCCATTGCCAACTTCCACGTCAGGTGCCGCCCCGGTGAGAATGGAATCTCTTGGGAACGGCGCTCTTCGCTCTATTGTGTTAGGTTATGCGAAGTTCATGCCAGTTTGTTATTTTTCCCGAAATGCCCGTGGCATTGGCGTTTTCAGGTGTTGACCGCAGCAGTGGACGGCCTGCTGCGGTGCAATAGGTGCCGTTTGAGTGCGTAGCGCGCCCCGGCTGCCCCTTAACGGGGCATGGGGTCAATCAGCAGCACATCGTCCTGCAGGCAGACCTGCCAGGTGGCAAGTTTTACCGTCTCGTCTTCAAAGCACTGACCATCGACCAGGCTGAAGCGCTGCTTGTACAGCGGCGAGGCGACCACCGGCATATCGGCGATGGAGCCGACGATGCCGCGGGACAGCACGTTGGCCTGACCGAAGGGGTCGTGGTTGTCGATGGCGTAGACCTGCTCGTCTTCGGGCAGGTAGAACAGCGCCACCTGGCGGCCGTCCACCAGGGCGCAGACACCGCTGTTGGGGACCAGATCAGCTTTGCTGCACAGGGAAATCCAGTTCGTGTTGGTCGTCATTGTTTGATTCCTCAGCTAACCATCTTGACGGGGACGGCCGGTGTATTGGCGGCTTTTTCCTCTGCCGTGGCGGGGCGAATCTGGTCGCGCTCCATCACGAACACCACATTGCTGTCGCTGGCATCGGCGTTGACGAAGGGGCGGAAACGCTTGAGGGCTTCGGGGTCCTCGATGGTTTTCTTCCACTCGCACTCGTAGGTGCCGATGACCTGCTGCATCTGCTCTTCCAGTTCCGCGCCCAGCCCCAGGGAGTCTTCAATGATGACCTGGCGCAGGTAGTCCAGGCCGCCTTCGAGGTTGTCCATCCACACCGAGGTGCGCTGCAGGCGATCAGCGGTCTTGACGTAGAACATCAGGAAGCGGTCGATGTACTTGATCAGGGTGTCCTTGTCGAGATCGGTGGCGAACAGGTCCGCGTGGCGCGGTTTCATGCCGCCGTTGCCGCACAGATACAGGTTCCAGCCGTTTTCGGTGGCGATGATGCCCACGTCCTTGCTCTGGGCCTCGGCACACTCGCGGGTGCAGCCGGAGACGGCGAACTTGATCTTGTGGGGCGAGCGCAGGCCCTTGTAGCGGTTCTCCACCTCGATGGCCAGGCCGACGCTGTCATCCACACCGTAGCGGCACCAGGTGCTGCCGACGCAGGATTTGACGGTACGCAGTGACTTGCCGTAGGCGTGGCCGGTTTCGAAGCCGGCATCCACCAGGATGCGCCAGATTTCGGGCAGTTCTTCCAGGCGGGCGCCGAACAGGTCGATACGCTGACCGCCGGTCACCTTGGTGTAGAGGTTGAACTGCTTGGCCACCTGGCCCAGAGTGATCAGCTTGTCGGGGGTGATCTCGCCGCCGGCAACACGGGGCACGACGGAATAGGTACCGTCCTTTTGCATGTTGGCCAGGAAGGTATCGTTGGTGTCCTGCAGGCCGACATGGGGTTTTTTCAGGACGAACTCGTTCCAGCACGACGCCAGGATGGAAGCGGCGGTGGGTTTGCAGATTTCGCAGCCCTTGCCGCGGCCGTGCTTGTGCAGCAGTTCGTCGAAGGACTTGATCTGGTCCACGCGCACCAGGTGGTAGAGTTCCTGGCGGGTGTAGTCGAAGTGCTCGCACAGGTTGCGGTTGACTTCCACGCCGCGGCTTTCGAGCTCGTGGTTGACCAGGTTGGTGAGCAGGGCGGAACAGCCGCCACAGCCGGTCGCCGCCTTGGTGCAGGACTTGACGTCGCCCAGGGTAGCGGCGCCGCCGTCGATGGCCTGGCAGACATCGCCCTTGGAGACATCGTGGCAGGAACAGATCTGGGCGGTTTCCGGCAGGGCGGCCACGCCCAGGCCTGCCGGTTTGCCGTCGCCACCGCGCTGGGGCAGGATCAGGCTGTCCGGGAATTCCGGCAGCTCGATGCCGTTGAGGGCGTACTGCAGCAGGGTGCCGTAGTCCTCGGCATCCCCCACCAGGATGGCCCCCAGCAGCTGCTTGCCACTTTCATTGACCACGATCTTCTTGTAGACGCCACAGGCTTCGTCCAGGTAGGTGTAATTGCGCGCACCCGGCGTATGGCCGTGGGCATCGCCGATACTGGCGACATCCACGCCCATCAGCTTGAGCTTGGTGCTCATGTCGGCGCCGAGGAACTGCTTGTCCTCGCCCAGCAGCTTGGCAACGGCGACCTTGGCCATGTTGTAGCCCGGTGCCACCAGGCCGAAGATGCGGCCGTTCCAAAGCGCGCATTCACCGATGGCGAAGATGTTCTTGTCCGAGGTAAGGCAGTCGTTGTCGATAACGATGCCGCCGCGCTCTCCGACGTCCAGACCACAGCTGCGGGCCAGCTCGTCGCGGGGGCGGATGCCGGCGGAGAACAGGATAACGTCGGTTTCCAGTACTTCACCGTCGGCAAATTCCATGCGGTGCACGGCATTGTCGCCGTCGACGATCTGCTGGGTGTTCTTGCCGGTATGTACCTGTACGCCCAGTTCTTCGATCTTGTCGCGCAGCACCTTGCCGCCGGCATCGTCCAGCTGTACCGCCATCAGGCGCGGGGCAAACTCCACCACGTGGGTTTCCAGTCCCAGGTCGCGCAGCGCCTTGGCCGCTTCCAGCCCGAGCAGGCCACCGCCCACGACCACGCCGCTGCGGCCCTTGGCGGCGCTGGCGGTGATGGCTTCGAGGTCTTCGATCGTGCGGTACACCAGGCAGTGTTCGCGGTCATGGCCAGGCACTGGCGGCACGAAGGGGAAGGAGCCGGTGGCCAGGATGACCTGATCGTAGTCCAGGACGTCACCAGTATTGCTGGTGACGGTCTGGTTGTCGCGGTCGATGCTGACGACCTTCTCGTTCAGGCGCACGCTGTAGCCCCACTGCGCATACTGTGCCGGCTGGCCCATGGCGAGGTCTTCGGCGGTCTTGCCGGAGAAGTAGGCGCTCAGCTGGACGCGGTCGTAGGCCAGGCGTGGCTCTTCGCAGAACACGGTGACTTCAAAGCGCTCAGAGGCACCACTTTCGGCGAGGCTGGCGAGAAATTGATGACCGACCATGCCATTGCCGATCAGGACCAGTTTGGTTTTGTTCATGGGGTTACTCCCGTTACGGATTCTGGGGCAGGCAGGAATCGAATACGGCTGGATCGACCTGCAAGTTTGAGTTCGGTGTTCATACGGCTATTTCTTGGGTAATGGCGGTGGCCGTCGTGTCCGGCACGTCCGGGTTGTCGTCAAGGCAGCAGGCGCGGCCAAAGATCAGTTGGGGCAGCAGGTCGCCCAGCGCCTGCTGGCGCTGCATCAGCTCGAAATACCACTGGCCATCCTGTACGTCGCCGTAAAGCACGGCGCCCACCAGGCGATTGTCACGCACGAGCAACTTGCGGTAGCTGCCGCTCTGGCTGTCGCAAAGTGTCAGGCTTTGCAGTTGAGGTGCGTCGAGGTATTCGCCGGCGCTAAACAGGTTGATGCCCGATACCTTGAGCTTGGTGGGTACCGGCGCATCGCGGTAAGGAGTGGCCAGACCCCGGACCAGTCGATCTGCCAGCAGGCGAGCCTGCTCCCAGATTGGTGCGACCAGGCCAAAGGTCCGTCCACGGTGCTCTATGCATTCCCCCAGGGCGCTGATGCGCTCGTCGCTGCTGCGCAGCAGGTCGTCTACCTGCAGGCCGCGGCCGCAGTCCAGGCCTGCGCTGCGCGCCAGTGCACTGTTGGGGGTAATGCCGGTGGCGATGATTGCCAGCTGGGCGTCGAGGCGCCGGCCGCTTTTCAGCTTGGCGCCGGTGAGCTGCTCAAGGCCTTCGAAATGGCTGATTTCATCGCCCAGTACGAACCGAATGCCGCGCTGGGCGAGCTCGGCGCGCAGCAGCTCGCCGGCCTGCGGATCGAGCTGGCGGTTCATCAGCCAGTCGCCGCGGTGAACCAGGGTCACGTTCAGGCCCTTGCTGGCCAGGGCATCGGCGGCTTCGAGGCCGAGCAAACCGCCGCCAATGACCAGTGCGTCCCGGCTTTGAGCGCTACGGTTCAGGATGCGCTCGACATCCTGCTCGGTGCGAAAGTCGAAGATACCGGCGAGGGCCTGGTTGCCGGCCGGGATCTTTGCCGGGCGTGAGCCGGTGGCCAGAATCAGCTGGTCGTAACGGCAGCGCAGGCCGTTCTGGCTGACCACCGTTTGCTGTTCGCGGTCGATGGCGATGATGGCGTCATTGCTGTACAGCCTGATGCCGTGGTTCTTGTACCAGAGGCTGCTTTTCAGCTGGATGGATTTGCGGTCGGTGTTGCCGGCCAGCAGAGGAGACAGCTGGATGCGGTTGTAGGCACCGCCGGGCTCGTCGCCGAACACCGTAACCTGGTAGGCATTGGCGTCACGGCTGTGCAGCTCGTCGAGCAGACGGCTGGTGGCCATGCCGTTACCAATAATGACCAGATGCTGTCGTTCCATTCGTCCCGGGCCCCGTGTAGCTGTTCGCAAAAAGGTACTCAACAAAAAAAAGGCGTTCATCAGCCGTGCGCAATAGCACGGAGATGAACGCCTTTGTTCAGTGGATTCCGCAGAATCCGTCGCTTTGTTAGCTAAATGGTAAGCATGAGGTGTGCCAAGTATTAAAAATCTCTGTATTTCAATGTTCTGGCGGGTGTTCCAGGTCTCGGTCCCAGGGTTTTAATGCACCGAATGGGGTGCATGCACTCTATGGGTGCATGCTTTTGGTGCGAAAGTGCTGTGCCGTGCGATCGGAACAGGCGCCCGGCCTGGCGTCATGCCGATAAAAACAGCTGCAGCAGGTTGATCAGCAGCAGTACGCCGGCGATGAGCTGCCAGCCCAGCAGCGGGTTGCGGGTCATCAGCGGCTGGTCACGCACCCGGGCCTCAAGCTGGCTGTTGGGGGTGGTCAGGTCGTGCAGGAACTCCGGCACTAAAGGGGGCGCTGTAGCGGCCCACTTTGCCCGGCCTGGCGTCATGCCGATAGAAACAGCTGCAGCAGGTTGATCAGCAGCAGCACGCCGGCGATGAGCTGCCATCCCAGCAGCGGGTTGCGGGTCATCAGCGGCTGGTCACGCACCCGGGCCTCAAGCTGGCTGTTGGGTCAGGTCGTGCAGGAACTCCGGCACTAAAGGGGGCGCTGTAGCGGCCCACTTTGCCCGGCCTGGCGTCATGCCGATAGAAACAGCTGCAGCAGGTTGATCAGCAGTAGCACGCCGGCGATGAGCTGCCAGCCCAGCAGCGGATTGCGGGTCATCAGCGGCTGGTCACGCACCCGGGCCTCAAGCTGGCTGTTGGGTGTGGTCAGGTCGTGCAGGAACTCCGAATACGCGTTATAGCGATGAATCGGATTGGGCTGCAGTGCCTTGCGCAGGCAGCCTTCCATCCAGAAGGGCAGATCCTTGCGGTGCTTGAGCGCCGGAATATAGTGCAGCTCGCCATAGTGCTCGATGCGATAGCGCTTGGTGGACGGTTCCGCATACGGCAGCTGGCCGGTGATCATCTCGTAGCAGATCACCGCGAGTGAGAACAGGTCGGCGCGAAAGCTGCCCTGCTGCCCCATCAGGTACTCCGGTGCCACGTAGTTGACCGAACCCTGGGGGATGGACTTGTCCAGCGGCGACCCCATTTCCTCGATGCCGGCGATGCGCACGGTGCCGAAATCCAGAATGCGCACCCGGCCGTCGCCGTCGATCATGATGTTTTCGGGCTTGAGATCCTGGTGCACCATCTCGGCCCGCTGAAAGGCACGCAGCCCCGAGATCAGCTGGCGCATCAGGTCACGTACCTTGTCCAGCGGCGGCTGGGGGTTATCCTGCATCCACTGGCGCAGGTTCTGGCCCTCGATATATTCCCCCAGGTAGTACAGCAGCCGCTTGGGGCGCGGCGGGGCAAAGGTTTTCATCACGTTGGGGTGATCGAGCCTGCGCCCGACCCACTCCTCGCGCATGAAGCCGTCCAGGTAGAGGCTGTCCTCGCTGAAGTTCTCCGACGGCGCCTTGAGCACATAGAGCTGGCCGCTGGCCAGGTCCTTGACGCGGTACATGTGGCTGCGGGTACCGCTGAAAATAACATCCAGCACCTCGTAGTCGTCGATGCGGTTGCCCAGGCTCAGTACCGGCGGGATGGGCAGGGCGCTGAGGCGCTGAAAGTTTTCGTCCGGCGTTTCCAGTGGCAGTTCATCAACCTCGATCAGCAGGGCGGTGAGGTTATCGTCGCTGCCCGCCGCCATGGCCTGCTCGATCAGCAGGGCACTGGCGGCCACCGGGTCGCCGGGGTGGCTGTCCAGCAGCTGGCCGATCTGGCTGCGTGTCAGGTGTTCGTGTACGCCATCGGTGCTGAGCAGGATGCGATCGCCCGGTTCCAGCGTCCGGGTAAGGTAATCGAGCTCCAGGTGCTGATCGGCGCCGAAGGCCCGGGACAGAAAGTTGCGGCCGCGCTCCACATGGACGTGATCGCGGGTCAGTTGCTCCACTTCACCATTGCGGCAGTGCCAGATGCGGCTGTCGCCGACATGAAAGCAGTGCAGCGTATTGGACTTGAAAATCACCGCCGAGAAGGTGCACAGCATGCTGTCGTCGTGGCCCTGGCGGCTGGCGTTCTGTTGATACAGCCAGCTGTTGAGGCTCGAGACCACCCGGGCGGCGGCGTGGCGAGTGCTCCAGCTGTCGGGGGTGCTGAAATAGTCGGTAATAAAGCTGGTGACGGCGGTCTGGCTGGCAATATGGGAGTCGGCACAGCTGCTGACGCCGTCGGCGATGACCGCTGCCGCCCCCTTTAGCAGCAACGCCTGGTCGCCGGGGGCGTGGGCGGCAAAGGCATCCTGATTCTCTGGCTTGATGCCGGCAATCGACTGGCCGCCAAAACGGACTTTAAGCCGGGCGGCGCTGTGGGGCGGGCTCATCATGGTGGCTCCAAAAACCTCATCCAAAACCTGGAAAGGGGGCGACGCCTTGCGGCGGCGCCCCCGGGCTGCTTCCTGCGATCGCCTGGATTAAGGCGATATCGATCGGGTGCCTCCGATCAGAGGCTGCAGATCAGGAAACGTTGATCAGCTCGACGCTGCCATCGGCATTGACTTCAGCCATGTGGCCTTTGGGCTCCTCTAACAGCAGCAGGGCGACAAAACCGAGCACGGCGGTTGCTGCAATGACCATGAAAAACGTCTGGTAGCTGACCATGGACAGTATCGTCAGGTAAAACACCGCACCGACGTTGCCGTAGGCGCCGGTCATGCCCGCCACCTGGCCGGTCAGGCGGCGCTTGATCAGCGGTACCACGGCGAAGACCGCGCCTTCACCCGCCTGGACGAAGAAGGAGCAGGCCATGGCGGCGATCACGGCCAGCGCCAGCGGCCAGCTGCTGTCGATGACCGACATCACCGCATAACCTACGGCCAGGCCTGCGGTCAGCACCAGCAGGGTCGACTTGCGACCGCAGCGGTCGCTGATCAGGCCACCGGCCGGGCGGGACATCAGGTTCATGAAAGCATAGCCCGAGGCGAGCAGGCCGGCATAGACCATGTCCAGCTCGAAGACATCGGCAAAGAACAGCGGCAGCATGGATACGACGGCCAGCTCCGAGCCGAAGGTGGCGAAGTAGAGCACGTTCAGTACTGCAACCTGCTTGAACTTGTAGCGGTGCATTTCCGGCACCGGCTGGGTAAAGATCTCGCGGTTGACGCGAAAGGCGCTGTAGCAGTCATAGATGAAGAAGATGGCCAGACCGATGTAGACACAGAGCGCGGCGGTGCTGCCAAGGATGGAGACGCCATTGGGGGACAGCTTCCAGCACAGCAGGGCCAGGGCGGCATAGAGGGGGATTTTCATGATCAGCAGGAAAACGAAGTCGCCCTTGCTGGTGACTTCCAGGCCGCCGATGCGCTTGGGCTTGAAGTAGGTCGAACCCTTGGGGGTGTCGGAGACATTGAAGTACCAGACAACGCTGAAGATCAGGCACAGCGCTCCGGTAACGCCCACGGCATAGCGCCAGCCGTCCTCACCGCCGAATATCAGCGCCAGGGTCGGCAGCAGCATGGCGGCGGCGGCGGAACCGAAGTTGCCCCAGCCACCGTAGATGCCCTCGGCCGTGCCCAGTTCATTGGCCGGGAACCACTCGCTCACCATGCGGATGCCTACCACGAAGCCTGCACCGATAAAGCCCAGCAGGAAGCGGGCGATGGCGGCCTGGGTAAAGTCCTGCGCCAGAGCAAACATGAAGCAGGGCAGGCTGCAGAAGAACAGCAGCGCGGCGTACACATTGCGCGGGCCGTACTTGTCGGTCAGCATGCCGATCAGTACCCGTGCCGGAATGGTCAGGGCGACGTTGAGAATCAGCAGCGTCTTGATTTCGTCGGAGGTCAGTCCCAGGGAGGTCTTGATCACGCCCAGCAAGGGGGCGAAGTTGAACCAGACGAAGAACGTCAGAAAGAAGGCGATCCAGCTCATGTGCAGGATCTTCATCTTGCCGGTAAAGGCAAACAGGTTGAGCTTGGTGTGATCAGTCATAGGTTTTCATCCATTACTGGGCCAGCAAAGTACAAAAAAATGGCGTTCAACGGCCCCGTTGCCGGGAACGCATGAACGCCATTGTTCAAAATTGGTGCGTTTGCCCGTTTCTGGGCCTTGTTTCGGTGCGAAGAAAGGCGCTGCTGTGCCCTATGTCTGGCCCGCAGCGCCTTTGCCGGGGGTCAGGCGGCAGCGGGCGCTGTCGTTTCTCCTGTTGATGTCCTGGATGAATGCACGTCCTGTGCCAGTAATGCCTCCTGGGTCTTTTCAGCATCGTCTTTGGCGTCGGCGGACCTGTTCTGACTGTCGCTGTCGTCCGGCTTGTGCTGTTTTTCGTACAGGAAGCTCAGTACCTCGTGGCGGTAGTGGTTGTAGCGGGCATCGTCCGCCAGGGCGATGCGGTTGCGGGGGCGCGGAAGATCAATGCTCAGGATTTCGCCCACGGTCGCCGCCGGGCCATTGGTCATCATGACGATGCGGTCCGACAGCAGCACCGCCTCATCGACATCGTGGGTGATCATGATCACGGTGTTGTTGAGCCTTGCCTGTATCTCCATCAGGGAGTCCTGCAGGTGGGCGCGGGTCAGGGCATCCAGCGCGCCGAAGGGCTCATCCATCAGCAGCACCTTGGGCTGCATGGCCAGCGCCCGGGCGATGCCGACGCGCTGTTTCATGCCGCCGGAGATTTCGTCGGGACGCTTGTGCAGGGCGTGGCTCATGTGCACCAGCTCCAGGTTGTGCTCGATCCAGTCCTTCATTTCGGCCTTGGACTTGCGGTTGCGAAACACCTGCTTGACCGCCAGCTCAACGTTCTCGTAGGCGCTGAGCCAGGGCAGCAGGGAGTGGTTCTGAAACACCACCGCCCGCTCGGGGCCGGGTTCGCGCACTTCCTTGCCCTCCAGTACCACGCCGCCCTCGGTGGCCTCGTACAGCCCGGCCACCAGGTTGAGGACGGTGGACTTGCCACAGCCGGAATGGCCGATCAGGGAAACGAACTCGCCCTGGTTGATTTTCAGGTTCACGCCGTCCAGGGCGCGAAAGGGGCCGCGTGGCGTCGCAAAGTCGATTGCCACGCCGGTCAGTTCCAGATGGGTCATGGGGTTGCTCCTTGGTTGGCGGGGGTTAGCGCACGACGGCGTTCTTGTCCCAGGACATGCGGCTCTGCAGCAACAGCATGGCGCGATCGAGCAAAAAGCCGATGACGCCGATCACCAGTACGGCAACCATGATGCGACCGAGGGAATTGGAGCTGCCGTTCTGGAACTCGTCCCAGACAAACTTTCCAAGACCCGGGTTCTGCGCCAGCATTTCGGCGGCGATGAGTACCATCCAGGCGATACCCAGCGATAGGCGCAGGCCCGTAAACATGGCCGGAATCGAGGCCAGAATGGCAATCTTGATGACATGGGTCATGAACGGCAGGCGCAGTACCTTGCTGACGTTTTTCAGATCCTGGCTGATGCTCGATACCCCCACGGCGGTGTTGATCAGGGTGGGCCACAGGCTGCACAGGGAGACCGTGATCAGGGAGGTGATAAAGGACTTGGCGAACATCGGGTCGTCCGAGACGTAGAGGGCGCTGACCACCATGGTCACCAGCGGCAGCCAGGCCAGCGGCGAGACCGGCTTGAACAGCTGGATCAGCGGGTTCAGCGCGGCGTACAGGGCGCCGTTTAGCCCGATCAGGATGCCCAGCGGAATGGCGATCAGGGTGGCGAAGGCAAAGCCCGCCAGTACCGTGACCAGGCTCGTGCCGACCTGGTCAACAAAAGTGGGTTTGCCGGTGTAGTCCCGCAGGCGCACTTCTGCGTCCGGGTTCTTTGCCAGGGTGGCGGCATTGCGTTGCTCCTGGCGTTCCATAAAGGCGGCTTCACGGCTGCGCTCGCGCTTGTGATCGGCGATCAGGCCAAGGGTTTGCTCGTACACCTGGGCCGGGCCCGGGAATTGACCCAGGGAGGTGTCAATGTTGCGCGCGGCGATATGCCAGGCGAACAGGAACACCAGCAGGCCGATCAGCGGCAGTAGCAGGGCGCGGGCGATACGGGACAGGGTATCGGCGCTGGGGGCGCGCAGCGATAGCCGCGCTCGGCCGATATTTAACAGGGCGGGGGTGCTCCGGGTACTTTGCGTGTTCATGGTGCAGGCTCCACGACGGGGCGCAGGCAGGCTGCCTGCGCCGGTTGGCTTCAGATTTTATCGTCGCCCTTGAGGCCGATGCCGAACTTCTTCAGATAGTCGTTGGGGGCGTGGCCGTCGTAGGTGATGCCGTCGATAAAGTGGGTCTGGGGATCGCGGTAGCCGTCTTCGGTATCAAAGTCCGGAAACTCGGAGGCCTCCATCTTGCCTTCTTCAATCAGGGACCTGGCGGCCTGGGCGTAGATATCCGGGCGGTAGACTTTCTTGGCGGTCTCCATGAACCAGCTGTCCGGTTTCGCCTCCTCGATCTGCCCCCAGCGACGCATCTGCGTCAGGTACCAGATGGCATCCGAGTAGTAGGGGTAGGTGGCATGGTGGCGGAAGAAAACGTTGAAGTCCGGTACGTCGCGCTTGTCGCCCTTCTCGTATTCAAAGGTGCCTGTCATGGAGTTGGCGATCACCTCGTAGTCGGCGCCGACGTATTCGGGCCTGGACAGAATTTCAACGGCTTCGGGGCGGTTGCCGTTGTCGTTGGCATCCAGCCACTTGGCGGCCCGGATCATGGCCTTGACGACGCGCAGGTGGGTGTTGGGGTTCTCCTCGGCCCAGGTGCTGGAGACGCCGAACACCTTCTCGGGGTTGTCTTTCCAGATCTCGTAATCGGTGATGATGGGCACGCCGATACCCTTGAACACCGCCTGCTGGTTCCAGGGCTCGCCCACGCAGTAACCGTGGATGGTGCCGGCTTCCAGGGTGGCGGGCATCTGGGGTGGCGGCGTGACCGACAGCAGGGCATCGGCGTTGAGCTGGCCGCTGGTGTCGCCCTTGTGGGGCGCGTAGTAGCCGGGGTGGATGCCGCCGGCGGCGAGCCAGTAGCGCAGTTCGTAGTTATGGGTCGATACCGGGAAGACCATGCCCATGTTGAAGGGTTTGCCTTCGGCCTTGAATTCGTCAATCACCGGCTTCAGGTAGTCGGCCTTGATGGGGTGCACCGGTCTGCCGTCGGCATCCTTGGGGATGTTCGGCTTCATGCGCTCCCAGATATCGTTGGAGACCGTAATGCCGTTACCGTTAAGGTCCATGCTGAAGGCGGTAATGATATGGGCCTGGGTGCCATAGCCGATGGTTGCGCCCAGCGGCTGGCCGGCCAGCATGTGGGCACCGTCGAGCTGACCGTCGATCACGCGGTCGAGCAGGACTTTCCAGTTGGCCTGGGCTTCGACCTGGACGAACAGGCCTTCGTCTTCGAAGTAGCCTTTTTCATAGGCGATGGCCAGCGGGGCCATGTCGGTCAGCTTGATAAAGCCGAATTTAAGGTCTTCCTTTTCCGGCGGGCCGATTTCGGCCTGGGCCAGCCCAAGGGTCAGGAAGGATGACAGCGACAGGGTGCCGGCGGCGATCATGGCCTGTTTGAGCAGGGTTCGGCGGGTAAGGGTGGCGCGCTGGGGGCTGTTGATTGTCATGGTCTTGCTCCTTGAATTGCAAACAAAAAGGCGCCTGCAACGGGGCGAAATAATCGTCCCGCTACAGGCGCCTTTGCCTGAAACTGCGTATTAACAATGCTGTTCAGGGTGTAGCATAAGCCGTGCCACAATTATAAGTTGTTGATTTTTTTAAATTAAATAAAATAACCTGCGGTTTGTCAGTGGTATTGTGCACTGCGACATGCCGGCGCTGCAGCCGTACTGCACTGTTATTGCTCAGTGGCCGTGCCCCGGATGCCCGGACTGAACCGTCGGTCCCTGGGCAGGCGCAGCGGGCCCTGGTGGCCGGCCACTTCCCAGGGGCTGTCGTGCATGCCCTCGGGCTTGCTGTCGTCCAGCGGGAGGTTGAGCTTCAGGGCGGTACAGGCCCGACGAAAGTGGGTGCTGTCGTAGGTCGAGCGCGCCAGCAGGTCCAGTGCCGCGTCGCTGCGGGAGGCGGGCAGGTCCTGCTGTATCTGCTCAAGGAGCCAGCGGGCCTGGGATTGCCAGGGAAAGTTGGCGGCGCTGCCAAAAAACTGGTGGCGGCCGATACCGGGGTCCGGAGTGATCAGGTCGCAGCCCAGGTAATGCGGCCGGCTCAGTATTTCGAGCATGGGGCCGCGATTGCCGGGTTCATCCAGCCAGGCACAGGCCCGCAGCAATGCCATGATCAGCAGTTGCAGGCAGTTCGGGTGCTGGCTGACCCAGTGGGCGGTGGTGCCCAGTACCTTGTCCGGCGCGTTGTTCCAGATCTGGTGTCCGCTGATCAGCACCTGTCCGACCTTTTGCTGCTGGGCAATGCTGTTCCAGGGCTCGCCGGCACAGAAAGCATCAATCAGGCCGCGCTTGAGGGCGTCGACCATCTGCGGCGGCGGTACCACAACCTGGCGAATGCGCTGCAGGTCGATGCCGCAGGCATTGAGCCAGTAACGCAGCAAAAAGCTGTGCATGGAATGGGTGTATACGGTGGCGAAGGTGGGGCGTTCCTGCGGGTTTTCGCGCAGATACCAGGCCAGGGCGGCGCCCGCCGCGGCGGGGTCGGTCGCGAAGCCGGGCGCCTGTTGCAGCGCTTCATGCAGCGCACTGCTGAGGGTAATGGCGTTGCCGTTGAGCCCCAGGCCCATGGTGCACACCAGCGGATTGTGGCCGTAGCCCAGTCCGAGCGCCGCGGCCAGGGGGATGCCCGCGGGCATCTGGGCGGCGTCAAGCAGGCCCAGCTCGACCTTGTCGCGGATGCTGGCCCAGGAGGCTTCCTTGCTCAGGCTGACGTCCAGGCCGCAGTCGCGGAAGTATCCCAGTTCCAGTGCCACGATCAGCGGGCAGGCGTCGATCAGGGGCACGAAGCCCAGTGTCAGGTGGGGTTTCTCAGGCGCCGCGAGGCGGCTGGGAAGTGTCAGGTCGGACATATCGGGTATCCATGTTGAGTCGGATTCAAACCGGGCGCCACGCGCTGCGGGCGTCGAATTCAGATCAGATGATTTCCATGACGGCAATGATGTTGCGGGCGATTTCGGCCAGTGGTTTTTGCTGATCCATCGCCATGCGGCGCATGGCCTTGAAAGCCTCGTCTTCCGGGCATTTGTGACGCTTCATCACCAGCCCCTTGGCCTTCTCGATCAGTTTGCGGTCGGCCAGTTCCGAGCGGGCCTCGACCAGTTCACGGCGCAGCGCCTGGAACTCGCGAAAGCGCGCTGCAGCCACATCCAGAATCGAGCTGATGCGGCCAAACTCGAGGCCGTCCACCACATAGGCGCTCACGCCGGAGCGGATGGCCTGGGATATGGTGTCGCTGTCGCCCTGTTCGGCAAACATGACCACCGGGCGCGGTGAGCGGTCGTTCAGCAGCGCCATGTTCTCCAGCACATCCCGGTTGGGGGAATCCAGATCGATAATGATCATGTCCGGGTGCAGTTCTTCCACCCGTTCTGCCAGTAGATCGGTATTGTCCAGCCGTGCCAGCACCTCGTATCCCTGATCGCGCAGCGACTGCTCAAGCAGCGCAGCACGGCCACGGTCCTCATCAATCACCAGTACTTTTATCGATGGAGGGCTTTTCATTCTAACGGGGGCTCCTGGGTGCATTCGGTCAGGTAATCGAAATCCTGTGGCCGAAAAGTATGCATTAAATATGCCGTTTTTGTCGGGATGTTTCGAAGCCGTGGCCGATGTAGCCGGGGACTTGGCTGTCCCAAGTCCGGGCGCGGCGTTATAATGCGCGTCATTTCGCTAACTCGATTATAGCTTTCAGGATAACGATGACTGTACGTACCCGCGTAGCTCCGTCCCCGACCGGTGATCCCCATGTCGGCACCGCCTATATAGCCCTGTTCAACCTGGCCTTCGCGCGTCAGCATGGCGGCCAGTTTATTCTGCGTATCGAGGATACGGACCAGGCGCGCAGCACGCCCGAGTCCGAGCAGATGATTCTGGACTCCCTGCGCTGGCTGGGACTGGACTGGGATGAGGGTCCCGATGTTGGTGGGCCCCACGGTCCGTACCGTCAGAGCGAGCGGGGCGATATCTACAAGAATTTTGCGCTGGAGCTGGTGGAGAAGGGCAAGGCCTTTCTGTGCTACCGCACCCCGGAAGAGCTGGATGCGCTGCGCGAAGCCCGTCGGGCGGCCGGTGGTCATACGGCGCTGAAACAGAGTGATCTGGCGCTGCCTGCGGCCGAAGTGGAGCAGCGCGCGGCTCAGGGGCTGCCCTACGTGATTCGCATGGTTGTGCCCGAAGGCGAGGGTGTCTGCCAGGTCGACGACTTGCTGCGCGGTACCATCGAGCTGGACTGGGGCATGGTGGATGCCCAGATCCTGCTCAAGTCCGATGGCATGCCGACCTATCACCTTGCCAACGTGGTGGACGATCACCTGATGGAGATCACCCACGTGATTCGCGGCGAAGAGTGGATCAACTCGGCGCCCAAGCACAAGCTATTGTACGAATACTTCGGCTGGGACATGCCGGTGCTCTGCCACATGCCGCTGCTGCGCAACCCCGACAAGTCCAAGCTGTCCAAGCGCAAGAACCCGACCAGTATCCTGTACTACCAGCGCATGGGCTTCCTGCCGGAGGCGCTGCTCAATTACCTGGGTCGCATGGGCTGGTCGATGCCGGACGAACAGGAAAAGTTCTCGCGCGCCGAGATGTTTGCCAACTTTGATATTCAGCGCGTGTCCCTGGGTGGCCCGGTATTCGACCAGGAAAAACTCAGCTGGCTCAATGGCCTCTGGTTGCGTGAAGACCTGAGCCCGGAGCAGTTTGCGGCCCGTTTCCAGGAGTGGGCGCTGAACCCGCAGTACCTGATGCAGATTCTGCCGCTGATTCAGCAGCGCGTCGAAAAGCTGTCGGATGTGGCTCCGCTGGCCGGTTTCTTCCTGTCCGGCATGATTGAGCTGGATGAGTCCAGGTTTGCCCACAAGTCGCTGCAGCTGGAGGACGTCCGCAAGATCCTGCAGTTTGCGTCCTGGCAGATCGACAACGAATCCGTCTGGACCAAGGATCAGCTGTTTGCAGAGCTCAAGGCGCTGGCCGATGGCATGGGTTACAAGATCCGTGATTTCCTGTTCCCGCTCTTTGTTGCCATTGCCGGCACCAGCCAGACCGTATCGGTGATGGATGCCATGGCAATCCTGGGTCCTGACATGAGTCGTGCCCGTGTGCGCCATGCGCTCAATACCATCGGTGGCCCATCGAAGAAGGAAGGCAAGCGCTGGGAGAAGGAGTTTGCCGCGCTGAAAGCCGGCGCCTGAGCCGTGGGCTGGAGCCGGGCTAGATGCCGGGCTAGATGCCGGGCTAGATGCCGGACTGGGGCCGGGCTTGAGTGCCTGCTTTGGGGCGAGCCCGTGTCTGGGGCCACTCCTTAACCATGCCGCCGTGCCTGTGTACGCCATGCGCTCAATACCATCGGTGGCCCATCGAAGAAGGAAGGCAAACGCTGGGAGAAGGAGTTTGCCGCGCTGAAAGCCGGCGCCTGAGCCGTGGGCTGGAGCCGGGCTAGATGCCGGGCTAGATGCCGGACTGGGGCCGGGCTTGAGTGCCTGCTTTGGGGCGAGCCCGTGTCTGGGGTCGCTCCTTAACCATGCCGCCGTGCCTGTGTACGTCATGCGCTCAACACCATCGGTGGTCCATCGAAGAAGGAAGGCAAGCGCTGGGAGAAGGAGTTTGCCGCGCTGAAAGCCGGGGGCGGTCAGTAAGAGCGAGTGCCTGATCTGGATTTGCCGGGAACCTGAGTCCCGGCTGTTCAAAACCCCGCTACGGCGGGGTTTTTGCTTTCTGTTTCGAAACGTCGGTGCGTGTGTGTCGGTATCTTCTGAGTGTTCTTTAACCAATTGAATATTAAAGGACTTTCTTTCGTTTTTTGTAGAAAAGCTGCTTGACAGTAGGAGGGTCTGACTTTACTATACCGCTCGTCTTCTGAAGGGGGCCTTAGCTCAGCTGGGAGAGCGCGACGCTGGCAGCGTCGAGGTCGGGGGTTCGATCCCCCCAGGCTCCACCACTTCAAAAGTCAATTGGAAGTCCTATGCGTCCCATTCGTCTAGTGGCCTAGGACACCGCCCTTTCACGGCGGTAACAGGGGTTCGAACCCCCTATGGGACGCCACTTTCAAAGCCTTTTTTTTCGGGTTGTTATTTGGGGCCTTAGCTCAGCTGGGAGAGCGCGACGCTGGCAGCGTCGAGGTCGGGGGTTCGATCCCCCCAGGCTCCACCAATTTCTGCCCGTGCCATCTTGTTGTTCCTGTTGTTCCTGTTGTTCCTGTTGTTCCTCTCCTTGTTTTTGTTCTGCTTTTCCGTTGCTGTTGCATATTTTCGATTTTCGTCGTCGTTTCGTCTTTTTGCTGGTTCCGTGTGCCTGGCGTTTTTCGCTGTGGCGGATTCTGGCTGGGTCCGATAGTCGATATGATAAGGCTTCTGATCGGCAGGTTTGTGCCTGTTGTTGTGGCTTGAGTGTCGCAGTGTTGTTGAGCTGGCTGGCAAGGGAGGTTTCTGGTGGCGGTTATTGAGTTTTCCAAAGACGAAAAGGCGGCTCTAGTGCTGCAGGTTCAGCGTTATTTTCGCGACGAGCTTGATCAGGACCTGGGGCAGTTCGATGCCGAGTTTTTGCTGGATTTTTTCTCTGAAAAGATGGGTGTCTATTACTACAACCGCGGCCTGCTGGATGCGCAGGCGGTGCTCAGTGGCAGGCTGGACGACATGCTTGAGGCCATCAGCGAGATCGAAAAGCCGATCCCCTGTATATGAGGGCGGCAGCGGGTCGTGCCGGGGCGGGTCTGGTGTGCTTGGGAATGTTCTTGTAACAGGCGGGTGGCGCTATGTGGAGTTTCAGGGCCTGGCGGCGCAGGTGTCTTCTGGCGAGGGCGGAGTTGCCGCAGTCGCAGTGGCGGGAGCAGGTTGGATCGCTGGCGCTGCTGCGGGGCTTGAGTGCGGACGAGCTGGCGCGCCTGCAGCGGCTGGTGTGGTTGTTTCTGGCTGAGAAGGCGGTGGTGGGTGTTCAGGGTCTGGAGTTGAGCGATGGTATGCGTTTGCGCATTGCGGCCCAGGCGTGCCTGCCCGTGCTGGAGCTGGGGCTGGGGTCCTACCGTAACCTGGAGGTGGTGCTGGTGTACCCGGGGGAGTTTGTCGCGCGGCACGAGTACGAGGATGAGGCGGGTGTGGTGCACCAGGAGGCGGTGGGGCTCAGCGGGGAGGCTTGGGTGCAGGGGCCCGTGATCCTGTCTTGGGAGGATGTGGCGGGCGAGCCGCAGGCGGGGATTAATCTGGTGATCCATGAATTCGCCCACAAGCTGGACATGCTGAGCGGTGCGGCCAATGGCTTGCCGCCGTTGCATGCGGATATGTCCGTGGCGCAGTGGGGGGCGGATTTCTCGGCGGCGTACAGCGACATGGCGCGAAGAGTGGAGTTGGGGGAGGCGACGGTGCTGGATGCTTATGCCGTTGAGGATCCGGCGGAGTTTTTCGCGGTGATGACTGAGGCGTTCTTCGCGGCGCCCGGGCTGTTGCTGCGCAGCTACCCCGGCGTCTATGGGCAGCTGCGGCATTTCTATCGGCAGGATCCGGCGTTGCGGCAGGGGTGCTGAGGGTTTGTCTTCGCTGGGCTCAGGCCTGGGCGGTATCGATGGCTTCGTGCCAGAGGGCGGCGATGCCGGCCTTGTCGGCGTCGCTGAGGCGATCAACGGCGAAGGCGCTTTCCAGGCTCAGGTTGACGCAGTCCTTCAGTGCTGCGCAGTTGTCTGGTTCCGTGCTGGCGGCCAGGCTCAGGTGGCCCAGCAGGTAGCTGCAATAGAACAGCCGGTCGTTGTCATCGGTGTTCTGTTCCTGGCTTAGCAGGTAGCTGTGGAGGCTGTCGCTGTAATCATTGGGGTTCATGGGGTTTCTACCTTCTTGAGTAGCAGTTGTGCTTCCTTACCATCGCTTTCGATCTGGTAAAGCTTGACGATCATGTAGTCCAGTTCGGGGGCAAACCAGATGTAGGTTTCCCGTTTGGCGTCTTCGCCGCGGTCCCGCTGTACCTTGATGGCGTTAAAGGTGCCGGCGGGAGTTTCGACGGGCTCGCTGCCCAGTACTTCAAAATCGTACTGTTTGAGGCTGCCGCCGTCGGCGACCGGGTAGCTGAGCTTGGTCTTGCCATGGGGTAGGTCCAGGCGGATCTGCATCTGGTAGCCGAGTTTGTCGAGGGTGCCGGCGGGGATATTCATCTGCCAGGGCTTGTTGTCGACATCGTTGGTAACCCGGGTGTTGGGCCAGTCGAAATTCAGGATGGCGTCGCGACGTTTGCCAAATACCTTGTGGTGATACTGGTACTGCTGCGGAATCACCTGCAGATCATCAAGGGTGAAGCGGCTGCTTTCCTCGATGCCTGCTATGGCGGCCTGTGCGGTGCTGGTGAGGACCCAGTGGCCGTCCGCTTGCTGGCGCAGTTCGCGTACAGCGTCCAGTGACAGCTCGATGCCGACATCGAGGCGGGATTCGTACAGTGCGCGAAAGGGCTTGAGTTCGGTGGGGGTGCTTAGTGCCTGGGTGTGAATACTGCTGCCCAGTAGCAGGGTGCAGCACAGGATCTGTTTTATCCGGCGGTACATCTTGGAAGCTCCGTATGGTGGCGCGGTGCTGTGGCTGTTGACCCGGGAATCATCTTGTTCGCAGGGCGCCCGACCGGGGTCGGGCGCCGGGTGGTCGCTTGTTCCCTGAATTTATACGCGCTGTCCGCTTGCCGGTAACTGAATGCCGTCCAGTGTTACGCCGGTGGTCGTGAGGCTCAGGCGACCGGCGCAGAACCATTCAACCGCTAGCGGGTATATGTGGTGCTCGCACTTGAGTACCTGTTGCTGCAGCTGGTCGGCGCTGGTGCCTGCTTCGACAGGTACGGATGCCTGCAGGATCAGCGGGCCGCCATCGAGCTCCGGTGTTACAAAGTGTACGGTGCAGCCATGTTCGCTGTCGCCGGCGTCGATTGCGCGCTGGTGGGTGTGCAGGCCCTTGTACTTGGGTAGCAGGGAGGGGTGGATATTGAGCATCCGTCCCAGGTAGTGGCGCACGAAGCCGGCGGTGAGAATACGCATGAAACCCGCCAGGATGATCAGGTCGGGTGCCTGGCGATCGATGAGTTGCTGCAGTGCGTCGTCGAAGGCTTCGCGGGAGTCGAAGCCCTTGTGGTCGAGCAGCAGGGCTGCGATGCCGGCATCCTGCGCGCGCTCCAGGCCCTTTACGTCGGGCTTGTTGCTGATCACGGCGACGATCCGGCCCTGGATGCGACCCGACTGGGTCGCATCAATCAGAGCCTGCAGATTACTGCCGCTGCCCGAAAGCAGCACTACAATCCGCTTCTGTGTCACGCTCAGGCCCCCGCGTTGCGCAGCTCGACCTGCTCCTCGCCATCCTGTGCGGCTTCGATCTGGCCGATAACCCAGGCCTGCTCGCCGGCAGCGCCCAGCAGGGCCAGGGCCTTGTCGGTCTCGGCTGCCGGTACGGCGATCACCATGCCGACGCCACAGTTGAAGGTGCGGTACATTTCGCGCGCATCGACGTTGCCGTTGCTCTGCAGCCACTGGAAGACGGGCGGCAGTTCCCAGGAGGCAGTGTTGATCACGGCCTTGCTGGACTTGGGCAGTACGCGGGGGATGTTCTCCAGCAGGCCGCCACCGGTGATGTGGGACAGGGCATTGACCTGACTGTCCTTGATCAGCTGCAGCACGGACTTGACGTAAATGCGGGTCGGCGCCATCAGGGCGTCAGCCAGGGTGGTGTCACCCATGGGCTGGTTGAGGTCGGCTTGGCTGACCTCGATGATCTTGCGGATCAGGGAGTAGCCGTTGGAGTGGGGGCCCGAAGCGCCCAGTGCAATCAGGCTGTCGCCGGCCTGCACGCGGCTGCCGTCGATAATGTCGGCCTTCTCGACCACGCCGACACAGAAGCCGGCCAGGTCGTAGTCTTCGCCTTCGTACATGCCCGGCATTTCAGCGGTTTCGCCGCCCACCAGTGCGGCGCCTGCCAGTTCGCAGCCACGGCCAATGCCGGTGACGACGTCGGCGGCGGTTTCGATGTTGAGCTTGCCGGTGGCGTAGTAGTCGAGGAAGAACAGCGGTTCGGCGCCGGCTACAACCAGGTCGTTAACGCACATGGCCACCAGGTCGATACCAATGGTGTCATGCTTTTTCAGATCCATGGCCAGGCGCAGCTTGGTGCCGACCCCGTCTGTTCCGGATACGAGGACTGGCTGACGATACCCGGCCGGGATTTCGCACAGGGCGCCGAAGCCGCCGAGTCCGCCCATGACTTCGGGGCGCGCGGTGCGTTTGGCGACACCCTTGATGCGCTCAACCAGGGCGTTACCCGCGTCGATATCGACACCAGCGTCTTTATAGCTCAGTGATGTTTTGTCGGAAGCGGTAGACATGAATCAGATAACCTTTCAGCAACGGGGTTGGCGGCAAAAAATGAAGGCGACATTCTATCAGGTTGCGCGTGGGGCGGCTATTGTGTGTTAGAGTTTAAGCATCTTTTGCCTCGCTGCTCGCCGGTTTTATCGTCGTTGGGAATACCTCATGTTTATCAAATACTTGCGTCAGACTTTTGCCTGTGTTGCGTTGCTGTGGGCGATCTCTGCGGGCGCGGTTGCCGTGCCGGATCTGTATAGAGCGGAAATTAATGCATCCGCGACCGAGATCCAGCCTTCTGAGCGGCAGGTTTCAGAGGGTCTGGCGCAGGTGCTGATCAAGCTTAGCGGCGATACCGAGGTGGCTGACCGGGAGGGGTATCCGCTGCTGCTGGATCAGGCACAGGAACTGCTGCTCGAATACGCCTATCAGAGTACGGCCGATGGCGGGCGCCAGCTGCGGCTTGACTATGACGGTGCGCGGCTTGATGCGCTGCTGCGCGAGCTGGGTATTCCAGGCCCAGGCGCGCAGCGTCCGGCACTGCTGCTGTGGCTGGTGCACAAGGAGGCCGGCGCCGGCGAGGATTATATCGCTGCCGATCATCCGGCCATGCAGGCGCTGATGGCACAAGCGCAGCGTCGTGGGTTGGCGCTGCAGCTGCCGTTGCTCGACCTGCAGGATCTGCAGAACCTGCCGCCGGAGCAGCTCTGGCGCCAGGCAGCGGATGCCGTGCGCCGGGCCTCGCGGCGTTATGCGCCTGAAGCCGTCCTGGCTGGCCGGGTCTGGTATGAAGGAGGCTACTGGTTCAGTGAGTTCGAGTTTTCCGGCGAGCGCTGGGAAGCGCAGCGTTTTGCACCAGCCGGCGAGCTGGATGCGCAAATGATGGATGTTGTTGATACGGTAGCGGATCGTCTGCTGGAAAGTGCCGCGCCGGCGCCGCTGCAATACCGGCCCCAGGGACTGGTGTTGCAGGTTGAGGGTATCAACAGCCAGGGCGATTATCTGGCGCTGGTTGAGCGCTTGCGCGCAATCGATGGCGTTACTGCGGTTTTTCCACAGCTGCTGTCCCGTGAGCGTCTGCGCCTGCATGTGCAGCTGGATTCCAGTGTTGAGCGGCTGCAGGAAGCGCTGCGCCTGGATAGTCAGCTGGAACCCGTCGGGCGCTCGGTTGGCGCGGAAAGTGGAGATGAAAGCCTGCTGCAGTATCGCTGGCAGAGCCGGGAATTTGGACGCAGGGATGGTATGCAATGACCGAATCGCAACGCTGGTTTCTACTGATCGTTACCCTGGTGCTGGGCGCGCTGGTGTATGTGCTGGCGCCGATTCTGGCGCCTTTTCTGGTGGGTGCGCTTTTGGCCTACCTGTTCGACCCGGTGGCAGACCGGCTGGAGGCGAAGCTGGGCCGCACCGGTGCGGTGGTGACGGTTTTCGTATTCATGACGGCCCTGATGGCACTGACGGTGCTGTTGCTGTTGCCGCAACTGGGCCGCCAGGTTCAGGTACTGCTGGAGCGGGTCCCCATGATCATCGACCTGTTCGAAACGCGCCTGGTGCCGCTGCTGGAGTCGACGCTGGGAGTGGATCTGGCGGCCATGGATCTGGGCATGCTGAAATCCATGCTGGCGGGCAACTGGCAGCAAACCGGCAATCTGATGGCGCAGCTGGTGGGCGGCATTACCCGCTCGGGGCTGGCGGTACTCGCCTGGATAGCGAACCTGGTGCTGATTCCGGTGGTGCTGTTCTATTTGCTGCGCGACTGGGACCTGATGATGGCCCGCATTCGCATGCTGCTGCCCCGTTACCTGGAGCCCAGGGTTGCCCTCTGGGCCACGGAATGTGATGAGGTTCTCGGTGCCTTTATAAAGGGGCAGCTGCTGGTCATGCTGGCGCTGGGCATAATTTATGCTACAGGTCTGTGGCTGGTGGGGCTTGATATTGCGCTGTTGATTGGTATGCTGGCCGGCCTTGCCAGTATCGTGCCCTATATGGGGTTCATCATTGGTATCCTAGTCGCCGGTATCGCGGCCTTTATTCAGTTTCAGGAGCCCATGGTGCTGATCTGGGTGGGCGCGGTCTTTGCGGTTGGGCAGGCGCTGGAAGGCATGGTGCTGACGCCCTTGCTGGTGGGCGACCGGATAGGTCTGCATCCTGTTGCCGTGATCTTTGCGATCATGGCCGGTGGTCAGCTGTTCGGGTTTGTCGGCGTGCTGTTGGCATTGCCGGTTGCGGCGGTGATCATGGTGCTGCTGCGCCATTTGCACCAGGGTTACAAGAGCAGCACGCTATATGGGTCGGCGCAGGTTGCCGAAGTGGAATTGCTGAATACAGAAGCGGATGAATAACACGGCACCTTTCCAACTCCCGCTCGGTGTATCGCTGCGGGATGATGCGCGTTTTGAGAATTACCTGACCGGTGCCAATGGCCTGGCTCGCGCCATGTTGCAGCAGGCCGCCGAAGGTGAGGGCGAGCTGCTGCTTTATCTCTGGGGAACGCCAGGGGTTGGCTGTACCCACCTGTTGCAGGCCGCCTGTCATGCCAGCGAGCCGGCCCGGCGCACGGCAGTGTACCTGCCGCTGCAGGAGCTGCTGCACCTGGGGCCAGGCATTCTGGAGGGCATGGAGCACCTGGATCTGGTCTGTATCGACAATATCCAGCTGGTGGCGGGCAAGAAACCCTGGGAAGAGGGGCTGTTTCACTTTTTCAACCGCATTCGCGCGCAAAACAATCGCCTGGTGGTCGCGGCAAACAGTGCACCGCGCCAGCTTGGCATCAAGTTGCCGGACCTGGCATCTCGCCTGAGCTGGGGCATGGTGTTCCAGTTGCATGCCCTGCCGGACGAGGACAAGGAACGTGCACTGCAGTTGCGTGCCCAGGCGCGCGGCTTTCAGTTGTCCAGCGACGTGGTGCGTTACCTGATTCATCATTCCAGCCGTGATATGGGCGACCTGTTCGGTTTGCTCGAACGGCTGGATCAGGCGTCTCTCAGTGCCAAGCGCAAGATCACCATTCCGTTCATCAAGCAGGAGATGGGCTGGTAATTTCGGCCCCTTCAATGTGTCATTCTGCCCCTGCGGGGATTCTCTGTGAGCTTTATCCATACCGGCTTGGCGCTGGCTGCGCACGGGTGTGCGGGATGACGGCAGCCCTGTATCTTGTTAATTACGTTAGCTGATTTCTGAAGTTCAACCCTGTGGTGAGGATAACAATGCTAGACGAGCGAATCATGCGGGATTTCAGTGCCCGGGACGAAGAAGAGCAGCAGGCCTTTGTGACCCAGACCTGGTGTGACAACTGCCAGCAGGCAAATCTTGGCATGCACAGCGTAATCGAGTATGAACACAAGGGCATTCTGTTCATCGAGGGCAAATGCAAACGTTGTGATCAGCCGGTCTTGACCGAGCTGACGGACGATGACTTCTGACGGGCGGGGCTAGACCGGGTGTCGAACGAATTTGAAAACCGCTTTGGCGGCAGTCGCAGGCTCTATGGCGTGGATACGGTGGAGCTCTACCGTCGCAGTCACGTCTGCGTGGTGGGTATTGGCGGGGTCGGCTCCTGGGTGGCCGAGGCGCTGGCACGTACGGCCATTGGTCGCATTACCCTGGTCGACCTGGATGATATCTGCGTGACCAATACCAACCGCCAGATCCATGCCCTGAGTGGCAATATCGGCCGCTCCAAGGTTGAAGTCATGGCTGAACGCATCCGCGCAATCAATCCGCAAGCGGTGGTGGGGCAGGTTGAGGAATTCGTCACCACGGAAAACCTCGCCGAGCTGATTACCGACGAGTTCGACTATGTGGTGGACGCCATCGACAGCCTGCGGGAAAAATCCGCCCTCATCGCCCATTGCAAGCGACGCAAGATTCCGCTGATTACCATCGGCGGTGCCGGCGGGCAGGTTGACCCGACCCGTATCGATATTGCCGATCTGAGCCGCACCAGCCAGGACCCGCTGGCCGCCAAGGTGCGTTCCTGGCTGCGACGCCATTACGGCTTCAGTACATCGAAAAAGTTTGGCGTGGACTGCGTTTATTCGACGGAGCAGCTGGTGTATCCGCAGCCTGATGGCACTGTTTGCCAGCAGAAGACCCTCAGTGAGGGGAATACGCGGCTGGACTGCGCTGGTGGCTTTGGCGCCTCTGTCTGTGTCACGGCCAGCTTCGGATTCGTGGCGGCGTCGCGCGTGCTAAAAAAGCTGCAGGAGCGTGAAGCGCGTCGGCTTGAGACGCTTGAAGGCGGTAAGGGTTAACGCCCTGTCGCTGCCTGTTTCCTACCCCAGTCCGACCTTGATCCCCAGTGCCATCAGCGTTACGCCGATGGCGCCTTCGATACGCGCCCGTGCCCGTGCCAGAACTTGCTGGACGGCAGGTCTCGTCAGCAGCAGGACCACCAGACTTAGCCAGGCAAGCTCAATGCTCACCGGGGTCAGCCCGTACAGCAGCAATGCCGACCAGCCGTGAGCCTGCTGCAGTACCTGGGAAAACATGGCCATGAAAAACAGCAGGACCTTGGGATTGAACAGGCTGATCATGAGTCCGGCGAGGAAGTTGTTCTGGTCCGCGGTGGCAGGGCTGCTGTCCCCGCCCTGGGGCTTGCGGCTGCTGAGCAGGTAAACCACTCCCATATAGAGCAGGTAGGCGCTGCCGAGCCAGCGGATGCCGGCGTAGAGGCCCGGTGACTGGCTGATCAGGGTGGCGATACCGACCAGAGACAGGGAAGCGTGTATCAGCAATGCCGTGGCAAGTCCTGCCGCGGTAACAAAGCCGGCCCTGCGGCCGCGGCCCAGGGTATTGCGCAGCACGATGGCCATGTTCGCCCCCGGAATCATGGCGCCGAGCAGGGTAATGCCGGCAAACAGTAACCACTCGAACATCGTATCAGACCTGGTGTTATTGACGTGTGCGCCAAGTTTAAGGCGTGGCAGCGCAGCCTCGCCAATCGCCATTGCTGATAGTGGTTATTACTCTGTGTTATGGCCTGGTGCCGGTTTGGAAAAGCGTGATTTCTCCAGGGCGTCGTAAAAGCGCTCGCGCACAAAGCGATGGGCTGCATCATGTTGCTGGCGCTGATGCCAGATCAGTGAATACCGCACCTGTTCGACGTTAAATGGCAGCGGGCGCAATGCCAGGGCGTACCGTTCCCGCAGGTTGTCAGCCATGTGGGTGGGCAGGGTCAGGATGCAGTCGCTGCTGGCGCAAAATGCCAGCGCCGAGTGAAAGAAGGGCACCGTGATCCGCACACGCCTCAGCTGGCCGAGCGTCGCCAGGGCGCTGTCCAGGGCCTGGTTCTTGTCGCCGCCACCGCTGATGCTGATATGGTCGGCACCGCTGTACTGCTCCAGGTCAGGTCCGCCCTGATCAAGCAGAGGGTGTCCGTCACGCAGAAGACAACTGAAGGTGTCTTCGCCGACCTGGCGGCCATGAATGTCGTCGGGCACCTGGTCCAGTATGCAGGCCGCCAGATCCATGCGACCTTCGCGCAGGTCTGTAATCATGGCGGGCTCCCACAGGTGGAAATGCAGCTGCAGCCCGGGCGCGGCGCGGCAAAGGTCCTCAACCAGTACCGGCAGAATATGTTCGCTGGTGTAGTCGGTGATGGCGATGTTGAAGCGGCCCCGAAACAGCGCCGGGTCGAACTGCTCGGGCATCAGCAGGTTTTCAATATTAAGCAGCAGTGGCGCAATCTGGCTGGACAGGACTTCAGCCCTGGGTGTCAGTTGCATGCTATTGCCGACCCGGATCAGCAGTGGGTCACCCAGCAGGGTGCGCAACTGGGCCAGATTTCGACTCATGGCCGGTTGCGTCACAAACAGGGCGCGCGCGGCCTGGCTGACGCTGCGGCAGCGCAGCAGCTGGTGCAGTGCCGTCAGCAGGTTGAGATTGATGCGAGAGAGTTCCATGTCGCAAGGATATCAGTTTGGGTTATATCGGACTATAACGCCGGCTGGTGAGCGATGCTGCCACCGGCACGGGGGCTGGAACCCAGGCCCCGGCTGACGCCCCTGGCATGCGAGGACGAGAAAAAACCTTTACCCCGGACCCTGGGGTATATAATTATCGAGTGGTGCGCTATGCCAGCCAGGACAGTGCCGAACCCGTTGTGTTTGCCAGGTCACTGGCCGTGGCGGGTCTTGCCAGTCATGCCCCACGGCCGAAATCGAGTGTGGAGGATAGATGCAGCCTGATCGTGAGCCGCTGAACCGGTTGGATTCGACAGATCCGGAGCCTGCGCCTGCAATGGGTGGCGGGCTGGATCGCGGCTTCGGCCATATGTTGCAGCAGGCGGCCATATCACCGCAGCTCGCAGCTGAGCTGGCGTCGGATCAGCCTGGCTGCAGGCTGTCGCCGCTTGAAAAAACGCTGCTGGCGCGCTGGCCGGTGCCGGCCTATGCCGCGGTGCTGCGTGACCCGGTGCAGGCGCTGGAAGAAGGGCGGCCGGACTACGATATCTTTCTTGAAGGCGCCCAGCTGGTGCTTGACGAGCTGAGCCGGTTCGATATTTCCGAATTGATCGAGCTGCGTTTCCCGGTGGGTGGCGTTCTTGTTGGCTGGCACCGGTTTGAGTTGTCCGACCTGTTCCTGGGGCAGATCTGGCTCGCCCAGGCGCCGATGCTGGATTGGCTGGCCGGTCACGGGGTGCGGCTGGAAGCGCTGGCGGCACGCGCGCGTCCCTACGCGCTGGCCCAGGCTGCACTCTGGGTTGAGCGCGAAACGGGCCAGAATCGGGAGCAGGCGATTGTTACGGGGCAGCTGTATCCCTATTTGCAGCGCCTGTTTGGCGCGGCCTTTAACCTGCTGGGCGTGAATCCACTGCAGGCGACGCAAGTATCGACTGCGGGCTTTGAGCCCCTGTTGCTCGCTGGTGGTGCCTTGCGCCTGGAGGGTGTCAAGGCGCCGCCCGGGCGGGCTTTCAGCATGCTGGATATCAATGTGCGCTGCACTACGGCGGGTGAGTTGCGTTGTGCCGCGCAGCTGCTGTACGAACAGGGTCTGCTCGGTGCACAGTCATGCGCGTTGCTCAGTCATGCAGATTGCTTTCAATTGCATGAGGTGCAGCTTCAGGCGGCGAATAGTACGTACGACTGGATTGATGTCTTCGAGCAGGCACTGGCGGCTCTGTGGATGCACGGTGATCTGGGTGACAGCGTTCAGGCGGTTGTGAGCTTGCTCAAGTCGGCGGATCTGGTTGGCCAGGTGGAGCCGGTTTCAGGTTAACGGGCGTTTTGGCGGTAGTGCCTGTCGCCGGGAGGCTGATTTAACGTTCCTGTCGTGCTGTTTCGGCGCACCATTTATCTGCTCCGGTTGTTGATTCGGTTTCTGCCGGGCGATTCTGTAGGCCGTTAGTGTCCCGTTCGCTTCGGTCTGTGCAGGAGGCAGGCGTATTGGCAAAACTAGGCCTATGCTTTAGCAGCTGGAGTCGGCTTAAAATAATGACCAAACCGACAGGAAATGCGGTGCAAAACAGGGAATAATGCGGCGATTTTGGCTTAACCGATTGATTTTATAAACGTTATGTCCGACCCTGTCAGACTTGGCCTTGGCGCCTTGCCGTTCGCTCCAGGGCACCGACTCAGTAACCTCGCAGTGGCGGTCACGTGCCGCAACATGGCCGGGGAATAACCAACAAGGAAGCAGAGCACATGATGAAATTAAAATCCGCCTTCACTGCCTCGGCTCTGGCCGCGGGGGTCATGCTGTCGGGCGCTGTACAGCACGCATCGGCAGCGGATCCGACTTACGTCACCATTGGCACCGGCGGACAGACCGGCGTGTACTATGTGGTGGGTCAGTCGATCTGTCGACTGGTCAATCGTGGCTCCGACGAGCACAACATCAAGTGTACAGCACCGTCCACCGGCGGCTCCGTTGCCAACCTGAATGCCATCCGCGAAGGCGGACAGGATATGGGCGTGGCGCAGTCCGACATGCAGTTCCATGCCTATAACGGCACCGACAAGTTTGAAGAGCAGGGAGCCAACCCCGAGCTGCGTGCCGTTTTCTCGGTACACCCTGAACCCTTTACCGTTGTTGCCCGGGCTGACTCCGGTATCACGGTGTTCGATGACCTCAAGGACAAGCGTGTTAACGTCGGTAACCCGGGTTCCGGTCAGCGCGGTACCATGGAAGTGCTGATGGAGCGCAAGGGCTGGACCCTGGATGATTTCAAACTCGCCTCCGAGCTCAAGTCCTCCGAACAGTCCCAGGCGCTGTGCGACAACAAGGTCGACGCCATCATCTTTACCGTGGGTCACCCCAATGGCTCCATCAAGGAAGCCACCACCTCCTGTGATGCCGTAATGGTGCCGGTGGAAGGTACGGAAGTGGAGACGCTGATCAGCGAAAATGACTATTACGCCAAGGCGGTGATTCCGGCGGGCATGTACAAGGGGACCGATGCCGATACGGCTACCTTTGGTGTGGGCGCGACCTTTGTCTCTTCAACCAAGGCCGACGCGGACGTGATTTACCAGGTGGTCAAGTCTGTATTTGACAACTTTGATCGCTTCAAGCGCTTGCACCCGGCGTTCGAGAACCTGGACCCTGCGCTGATGATCAAGAACAACCTGTCTGCACCCTTGCATGACGGTGCGGTGCGCTACTACAAAGAACGTGGCTGGATGTAAGCTACGGATTTTACTTTAAACGGCTTGCCGCAATGGCAGGCCGTTTTGCGTTTGGCTCGCAGGGTTTAAAGTGGGTTTTGCGGGTGCAGTCTATCTAAGCGGAGACGTTATGAGCGACCCAACAAGAGGTTCGTCAGCCATTGATGAGGCCGGACTACAGGATATGGTTGCTGCCACCGACAGCGGTGCACGCAATCCCCGGGGCTTTCAGAAAATGCTTTTGCTCGGCACGGCGCTGGGCTGGTCGCTGTTCCAGCTCTGGATTGCCTCCCCGCTGCCGTTTTATGACTGGCCGCTGATCGGCAGCTTCGGCGTCTTCAACGATACCGAAGCGCGCTCCATTCACCTGGCGCTGGCGGTCTTTCTGGCTTTCATGGCGTATCCCGCCTTCGATGGTTCGCCGCGCGAGCGGGTGCCGGCGGCGGACCTGGTGCTGGCGTTGCTGGGTGCCTTTTCGGCCGCCTATCTGTTTATCTTCTATGTCGAGTTGTCGAGCCGCCCGGGTGCGCCGATCATGCAGGATCTGGTGGTGGCCTGTATCGGTGGCGTATTGCTGCTGGAGGCAACGCGGCGTGCCCTGGGGCCGCCGCTGGTTATCGTGGCGCTGGTGTTTCTGGTCTATACCTTTGCCGGCCCCTATATGCCGGAAATTATCGCCCACAAGGGCGCTAGCCTGAAAGAAGTGGTGAACCATCAATGGGTTACCACCGAAGGCGTGTTCGGTATTGCGCTGGGGGTATCAACCAGCTTTGTGTTTCTGTTCGTGCTTTTTGGCGCGCTGCTCGACAAGGCCGGCGCCGGCAATTATTTCATCAAGGTGGCGTTTTCGCTGCTCGGCCACATGCGTGGCGGGCCCGCCAAGGCGGCGGTTGTCTCCTCCGGCATGACCGGGCTGATTTCCGGCTCCTCCATCGCCAACGTGGTCACCACGGGCACCTTTACCATTCCCATGATGAAGCGGGTGGGTTTCAGTGCCGAAAAGGCCGGTGCGGTCGAGGTGGCCTCATCAGTCAATGGTCAGATCATGCCGCCGGTCATGGGGGCTGCGGCCTTCCTGATGGTGGAATATGTGGGGCTGTCCTATGTGGAAGTCATTACCCATGCCTTTCTGCCGGCGCTGATTTCCTATATCGCGCTGGTGTATATCGTCCATCTTGAAGCCCTGAAACTGGACATGCAGGGCCTGCCGCGGCGTGGTGCCGTGCGGCCCTGGCAAATGCGCCTGATGGGCCTGTTGCTGGGCTTTATGGGCACGGCGGTGGTGGCCCTTGCGGTCTATTTTGGCATTGGCTGGATCAAGCCGCTGCTGGGGGATGCCGCCGGCATCGTGATAGCGCTGCTGCTCTTTGGCGTCTATGTCGGATTGATCCGCTTTGCCGCGGGTTATCCCGAACTGGAGCTGGATGACCCGAACTCTGAGGTGGTGGAGCTGCCGGAGACCGGGCCTACGGTGAAGTCCGGTTTGCACTTCATTCTGCCGGTCGTGGTGCTGGTCTGGTGCCTGATGGTCGAACGACTGTCTCCGGGACTGTCTGCCTTCTGGGCCAGCGTGCTGATGATGGTCATACTGGTCACTCAACGGCCGCTGTTTGCGCTTTTCCGCAAAGAAGGGCAGATCTGGGCGGCCTGCAAATCCGGCTTTGACCAGCTGATTGATGGCCTGATCACCGGGGCCCGCAACATGATCGGTATTGGCATTGCCACGGCGACGGCCGGTATCATCGTCGGGGCCGTGTCCCAGACCGGTGTCGGTTCGGTGCTGGCGGACCTGGTGGAGGTCATGTCCTTTGGCAACTTGCTGCTTATGCTGATACTCACCGCGATACTGAGCCTGATACTGGGCATGGGGCTGCCGACCACCGCCAACTACATCGTGGTGTCGTCCTTGCTGGCACCGGTGATTGTGACACTGGGACAGGAGTCCGGGCTGATCGTGCCGCTGATCGCAGTACACCTGTTCGTGTTCTATTTCGGCATCATGGCGGATGTGACGCCCCCCGTCGGGCTGGCGTCCTTTGCGGCAGCGGCCGTATCCGGTGGCGATCCGATTCGCACGGGGTTTGTGGCCTTCTTTTACAGCCTGCGCACGGCGATTCTGCCATTCCTGTTCATCTTCAATACCGACCTGCTGCTGATCAACGTCGACTGGCCCCACGGCATCATGGTGTTTGTGATATCGACCATCGGCATTCTGCTGTTCACCGCCGCAACCCAGGGGTACTTCCTGGTGCGCTGCCGCCTGCACGAAACGCTGTTGCTGCTGGTCATTGCCTTTTCGCTGTTCCGGCCAGGCTTCTGGATGGATCGCATTGTGGATCCCTTCGAGGTGAGAGACGGTGCGGCGCTGCTGGATGAATCCCTGGATATTCCTTCAGGCACGTCCCTGCGGCTGCATATTCTGGGCGAGGACGAGATCGGCAGTGCGCGTCGCTTCGTGGTGCTGCTGCCGGCGGGTGAGGGCGAGAACACACGGGATCGGCTGATGGATGCGGGTGTCGAACTGATGGATGACAACGGCAAGGCGCTGGTGGATGCGGTGTCCTACGACAGCCGGGCCGAGCACGCCGGGCTGACGTTTGACCAGGTCATCGAGCGTATCGAGATTGCCCAGCCGCAGCCTGCCAAGGAGCTGATCTTTATACCGGCGCTGTTGCTGCTGGTGCCGCTGGTGTTGATGCAGCGCCGCCGGCGTCCTGCGCCGGTGCAGGGCGGGACCGCGAAGGCCTGATAACTGGCCACCCGCTTCAGGGCGGGCGGCCCAGATGAAACCGGCCAAAGGCCGGTCGAGGAATGTTCATGTTCAAAACAATCCTGATACCGGTTGACCTGGAAGAACCGGCCTTTGCAGAGCCTGCCATCGCGGTGGCGCTGCGCGAACTTGACCGCGATGGCGGCAGTATCCATTTGATGACGGTGATGCCGGGTTTTGCGTCCCCGCTGGTGGCGTCCTATTTCGATCCTGCCGTACTGCAAAAGGCCCATGACGGGGTGAATCGGCACCTGGTGGAGTTTGCCGCCCGGCAGCTGCCCGCCGATGTCGCGCACAGCCTGTCGGTACACCAGGGCCATCCCGCCGAGCGGATCATCAAGCAGGCGGCGGCTATCCAGGCGGACATGATCATTATGTCAGCGCATCATCGCAGTCGCCTGGACAGCGTGTTGCTCGGTTCAAATTCGGCCCGTGTCGTCGAGCGTGCACAGTGCTCGGTCATGATCCTGCGGGAAGCCCCCCAGGCCCGACCCTGATCTCTTGCGCCGGGGTGACCCGGCGGCATCTTCCTGTCAGGTCAGCGGCGCCAGTTCGCTGATCATCTCCTCCCGGCGGCGCAGCCTGTCCAGTGCGGTATCGGCCAGTCTTGCCGCGACTTCGCTAAGTAGTGCCTCGCCCAGTACAAAAAAACCGGCCATGGCGTTGCTGTAAAACAGGCTGCGATTGGGCACACAGAAACTGCAGTCGGCAATGTCGTGCAGTGGTGAGCGGTTGCTGTCGGTCAGTGCAATGATGCGGATGCCGTGGCGCCTGGCGACTTCGGCCGTCTTGATCACGCTGGCGGTATAGGGAAAGCAACTGGCTACAATCAATACATCGCCGGGTTGCAGGGGGCTTAATGCATCGGCGATACCCTGTCGCCCGGCCTCCAGCGCGGCGGTGTTGGGGTGCAGCATGCCAAGTGCGTAGTCCAGGAAATAGCTCAGGGAGTAGAACTGACGCACACCAAATATACGCACCCGGGGGGCCGCTGCGATCAGGTCTGCCGCCTGGCTGAAGTGGGCAGGGTCGATATTCTCGACCATGCTGGTGATGTTGCCGCATTCCTGTTGTGCAATTTTGGCAGCCAGCCCGTTATCAACCTGGTCTGGCGTGCGTACCAGGTTGCTGGCCTGGTCGCTGTAAAAGTGCAGCGGGCTGCCGGTAAGTTCGAGCTGAAACAGCTGTTGCAAACCGTTGAAGCCGCCAAGGCCCAGGCGGCGGGCCAGGCGTGTCAGGGTTGATGCATTGACGCCATGGCGTTCGGCGAGCTCGGTGATGGAGGCCAGGGCAACTTGCTGCGGAGCATCCAGCATGGCGGTCAGCACCCGGCGTGACTGGCCGCCGAGGCGGATCGGCCCTTGTTTGCTGTCCAGGTCCGTCAGCAGTCGGCGCAGGCTGTCGAGATTGTGGGGCGGGGTAAAGTGCGTGTCGTGCATTGCCAGAATCCGCTGCAGGTCGTTCGAGGGTAATTCGGTGGGTATTGTAATGCATGTAAAGGCAAAAATAATTGCCAGTTGCGTTAAAAGCAAATATATTTGCGTTTTGTTGCCATCATTGAGTGCACCGCCATGAGTCGTGTCTTTCACCGCAATATCCACCAGTTCTATCCGGTTGCTGTCGCCGGTGATGGTCCCTACATCATTGCGGCTGACGGACGCCGTTATCTTGATGCCAGCGGTGGGGCGGCCGTCTCCTGTCTGGGTCACAGCGCCACCGAGGTGGTAGAGGCCATCCAGAAGCAGGTGGCGAGCCTGGCTTACGCCCATACGTCCTTCTTCACCACCGAGCCGATGGAGCAGCTGGCGGATTTTCTTGTCGAGCGGGCGCCGGCAGGGCTCGAGTATGTTTACTTTGTATCTGGCGGCTCGGAGGCGGTAGAGGCGGCGCTGAAGCTGGCGCGGCAATACTTCACCGAGACTGGGCAGCCTCAGCGCAGGCATCTTATCGCCCGGCGCCAGAGCTACCACGGCAATACGCTGGGGGCGCTGGCTACCGGTGGGAACGCCTGGCGCCGGGCCCAGTTTGAGCCGCTGCTGACCCAGGTCAGCCATTTGACGCCCTGTTACGCTTACCGAGAACAGGGTGCCCAGGAATCGGATGATGCCTTCACGACGCGCCTGGCACGGGAACTGGAGGATGAGATTCTGCGCCTGGGTGCGGACGAGGTCATGGCCTTCGTGGCGGAGCCCGTTGTGGGGGCAACGCTGGGAGCCGTGCCGCCGGTGGCGGGCTATTTCCGCAAAATTCGCGAGGTGTGCGACCGCTACGGCGTGCTGCTGATCCTGGATGAAGTCATGTGCGGCATGGGGCGTACCGGAACACTCTTTGCAATCGAAGAGGACGGTGTCAGCCCCGACATCACGACCATCGCCAAGGGGCTGGGCGCGGGTTATCAGCCCATTGGAGCAACCCTGGTCAGTGGCAAAATCTACGATGCGATAGCACAGGGCAGTGGTTTCTTTCAGCATGGGCACACCTATATCGGCCACGCGACGGCCTGTGCTGCGGCTCTGGCGGTACAGCAGACTATCGAGTCCCGCCAGCTGCTGTCCCGGGTGAAGGTGCTGGGTACGGCCCTGCGGGCGCGCCTACAGGAGCGTTTTGGCGAGCATTCCCATATTGGCGACCTGCGCGGCCGCGGCCTGTTTCAGGGGCTGGAGCTGGTGCTGGACCCTGACACCAAGGCGCCTTTTGATCCGTCGCTCAAGCTCAATGCACTGATCAAGCGTGCCGCGATGGAGCAGGGGCTGATGTGTTACCCCATGGGGGGCACCATCGACGGTCGCCAGGGTGATCATATTCTGCTGGCGCCGCCCTTTATTCTTGAAGAAGCACATCTGGATGAGCTGGTCGACAAGCTGGACCGTGCCATTGCGGCGGCCCTGAAAACCGTAAAAGGCAAGCGCGCATGAAATCACGTTTGAGCGAATTGGCAGCCTCGCAGATGAGCCCCGAACAGCAGCGTGTGCTGGATGCCATTCTCAGCGGGCCAAGAGGTAACCTGGATGGTCCCTTTCTGGCCTGGATTCACAGCCCCGGGCTGGCGGACCATGCCCAGGCACTGGGGGCTTACTGTCGCTACCATACCTCCATGCCGCTGCGCCTGTCGGAGCTGGCGATCCTGGTGACGGCGGCCTGGTGGCAGTCCCAGGCCGAATGGCAGATCCACGAACCGATCGCGCGCCAGGCCGGAATCGCCGATCCCGTAATTGATGCACTGTGCCTGGGCACCACACCTGAGTTCGAGCGCGCTGACGAGCAGCTGGTGTATCAAATCGGCTGTACTCTGTATCAAACAAGGCGTATCGACGATGCGCTTTATCTTCGCGCCGTCGCCGAGTTTGGTGAGCCTGCGCTGGTCGAGCTGGTGGGAATCTTCGGCTATTACGCCCTGGTTGCCATGACCCTGAACGTGTTTGAAGTACGCCGCGATGGCACGGCGCCCCTGCCGTTCGAGGAACCGGCATAGGCGACCTGTAACCGGGCTCGCCGTGACTGTGCGCCTGGCCTGTCAGGCGCCGCCCTTGCGCGCATTGCCGCGCAGCGCTAAATTGGCTGCTGAGGCGGGTATCGTATAGTGGTTATTACTCGAGCTTCCCAAGCTTGCGAGGCGGGTTCGATTCCCGCTACCCGCTCCAGAACACCATCCCATCAGCTCCACACTTCCTAAAACAATCCTGTTAAATCAATAGATGCGGGATTTTGCCTGCCCTGGCTCCCGGCGCCCTGAGCGAAATCCCCGGACCTTGGGTAGCAAACGGTACAGAAAGTGGTACTTCAATGCCGTGAGCGCCCGTTCCTCAGGAGGCTGGTGGGGCCTGGGGGCGGTAACGCGCATTGCACCCTGCGCATTGCATGAAGTGTCGGTCTGTAAAGGCCAATGCCGGATGGGTCAGTTTGTATCCTGCAATGCACGCCGGGCCTGGCCCGGCGTCTCGTTGAAACGTTTTTTGTAGGCGCGCGAAAAGCTGGAGGCATCGGCGAAGCCGACTTCGAGCGCCAGGGTGGCCAGTGGCATTCGGCTGTTGAGCAGCAGATAGCGGGCGTGCTGCAGCCGCCGGTGCATCAGGTACTGTTGTGGGGTGGTGCCGAACTGGCGCTGGAACAGGTAATGAAAATGGCTTTCGCTCAGGTTCATTGAGCTCGCCAGCGCAGCATTGCTGGGGGCCTGGGCAAGCTGGCTGTCGATATAACGGTTCAGCTGCGCTACGTCGAGGCGCGTCCGGGCCGGGACCGGGACGCTGTCGCTCAGGTAAAGCTGGCACAGCTGTGTCATGAAAAGCGATACCAGCTGGCAGCTGACCAGGGCGTTGCTCTGATCAGGGCCGCGCTCCAGCTGGGAGGCCGCGAAGTCCAGCAAGGGCAGGGTGCTGGCATTCAGCGGAATGATGTCCGGCCGCTGGAACAGGGTCTCGCTGAACTGCAGATCACAGGCCGCTTCGAGGGACGCAATGTAAGGATCTGCCAGGGACACGTCAATCACCAGCAGCTCGCTGCTGTCGCTCAGCCCCTCGTACAGATGACCGGCGGATGCCGGTACCAGGGCCGCGGTACCGCTGGCAAGACGCCCGGCGGTATCGGCAAAGCGGCAATCCATTCGGCCGCGCCAGCCAATCAGTACCTGGGCGTAATCATGACTGTGCTCGCCGCTCTGGCGAGCGATCAGGTTGCGACGTGCCTGGCTGTTGTTCATGGATTCAGGGTCCGCACCCGGTGGGGAAAGGGCAGTTTCATAGTCTGGGTATGGAACCCCAGAGCCTCGGTCAAGGGTAATGATGTCAAATTCGTTACCATGACGGCACAGAATAACAACGGGAGAAGCCGTTATGCAACTGAACGCCGAGCAGGTCTGTGAAGCGCTGCCCTGGGATCTCATGATCGATGCGCTGAGTGATATTTTTGCCCGCGATGATGTCTGTGCGCCGGTACGTCATCACCACGGCGTCGAGGTGCCGGGCGAGCCGCAGGCCACGCTGCTGCTGATGCCGGCCTGGATTCCGGGAGAGTACCTGGGCGTCAAGCAGGTGAATGTGTTTCCCGGCAACAGCGCCCGTTTTCAGCCGGGTCTGAGCAGTCATTACCTGCTCAGCTGCGGACGCACCGGCAGTCCGCTGGTGCAGCTTGAGGGTAATGAAGTCACAGCCCGCCGTACCGCGGCGGCCTCGGCGCTGGCATCCCGTTTCCTGTCCCGCGAAGACAGCCGGGAGCTGCTGATGGTCGGTGCCGGGCGCATGGGGCGGCGTTTGATTCCGGCCCACATGAGCGTGCGCCCGATTTGCCGCGTCCGTGTCTGGGACCGCAATCCCGCGGCTTCGCAGGCGCTGGTGGCCGAACTGAGGGCCGCCGATATCGATGCCCGGGTCTGTGCGACCGAAGAGTTGCAGCAGGCCGCTGGCACGGCGGACATCATCAGTTGCGCAACCCTGGCCACAGACCCCGTGATTCTGGGGGATTGGCTGAAGCCCGGTACGCACCTGGATCTGGTTGGCAGTTTTACGCCGACGATGCGTGAAACGGACAACCGCGCCATGCAGCGATGTGCGGTCTTTGTCGATACCCGGGCCGGGGCTCTGTGCGAAACCGGCGATCTGATTATTCCGATCCGTGACGGTGCCATTACGCCTGAGACTATCCTCGCGGAGTTTGCCGACCTGTGCCGCGGCCGGCATCCGGGGCGCTCCGCCCTGGAGAATCCGGCAGGTGCCATCACCCTGTTCAAGTCCGTGGGCGACTCGCGCGAAGATCTCGCGGCGGCCATCCTGGCCTACCGGAACCTGAGCTGACGACTGATGCGTCTTGGGCCTTTCCTGCGGGGAAGGCTCTTTTTTATGCCCAGGACAAAGGCGCCCTGTGTGCAGGGGGCAGGCCCAGCAAGCGGTCACAGGTTCGTGACGATAGGGATGCAGCAGGCAGCATGCCAACGCCCAGGCGTGACGACCGACAATAACAAAGAGGGAAAGACCCCGATCTTTCACCTCGCGGAGTTCCGGATATGACACAGCAAATACCTCCCCCCAGGCAAGCAATCGAGATGCCCAGCCTCTGGGTCGCGCTGATTCCCATCGTGCTGACGATTGCTCTGCTGGGATTGCAGATTTTCTACTATGACGACTTTACGCCCCACATTGCGCTGGCCATCGGCTTCGCCATTACCGGCCTCGTGGGCTGGGCTCAGGGATACCGCTGGCAGGATATTGAGGCCGGCGCCTTTCATGTGCTGCATGTGGCGATGCCCTCGATCGCGACCCTGATCGTGGTCGGCATGCTGGTCAGTACCTGGATCGCGAGCGGGACTGTGCCGCTGCTTATTTACTACGGACTCGAGCTGATTGACCCGGCCTGGTTCCTGGCCGCCTCGATGCTGCTGTGCGCGGTGGTCTCGCTGTCGATCGGTTCGAGCTGGACCACCGTGGGCACCATTGGCCTGGCGCTGGTGGGCATAGGGACGGCTTTTGGCATCCCGCTGTACTGGACCGCAGGCGCGGTGGTTTCCGGCGCCTTTTTCGGCGACAAGATCTCGCCGCTGTCGGATACCACCAACCTGGCAGCAGCGGTGACCGAAACCAATGTCTTCGATCACATTCGCAACATGATGCCGACCACCATCCCTGCAATGGTGATCGCATTTCTGGTGTACCTGCTGGTGGGCGGCCAGGCCAGTGTCGATGCATCCCAGCTGGAGCAGATAGGGTTGTACCGGGCCGGATTGAGCGAACACTTTGATCTTGGCTTTGTGCCGCTGATTCCGCTTCTGGTGGTCATCGGCATGGCGTTTTTCAAGGTGTCTCCGATACCGGCCCTGTTTACGGGCTTTGTCATTGGCGCGCTGGTGGCCGCGATCAACTACGGCTATGGCCTGAACGACCTGCTGACCTTTGCCCATAGCGGTTTCACGATCAGCACGGAGTCCCAGGCTCTGGATAGCCTGCTGAATCGCGGGGGTGTCACATCCATGACCTGGGTGGTGACCCTGATGATGTTTGCCCTGGCATTCGGCGGAGCACTGGAACGTACCCGCTGTCTGGAGTCGGTGGTCAGTGGCATCATGCAGCGCATCGGTGGCTTTCGCGGGCTGCAGACCAATGCGATTTTGACCTCGGTGGCGACCAACATCGTTTCCGGCGACGTTTACCTGTCGATAGCACTGCCGGGTCGCATGTATGGACCCGAGTACAACAGGCTGGGTTACAGCCGGCTGAACCTGTCCCGTGCGATAGAAGAGGGCGGAACCCTGGTGTCGCCGCTGATTCCATGGAATGCCGGTGGCGCCTTCGTGATCGGCGCGCTGGGGCTGACGGTGGTTGGCGGTGACTACAGTAATCTGCTCTATGCGCCTCTGGCATTCGCCTGCTGGCTGTCACCGGCCATCGGTATCCTCTATGCGCAGACCGGCTGGTTCTCGCGCCGCGCCGACAAGAACGAGATGCTTGTCGGCATTGAACCGGCGGCTGGCAAGGGTGGCGTGAATATGGCGAAGGGAAGTGCCTGATGCAGCCGCGCAACGCTAACGTTGAACCGGGAAACCGCAACGATACCCTGGCGGTCGTCGGTGCCGGCGTCGTCGGGCTCTGTACCGCGCTACAAGCCCAGCGCCAGGGTTTCAGGGTCACCCTGATTGACCGGGAGGAGCCCGGCACGGGTGCCTCCTTTGGCAACGCGGGTTACCTGGCCACCGAGTTGGTCGAACCGCTGTCGAGCGCAAAAACCCTGCGTTCGGCACTGTCGATGTGGCTCAATCCCGACGGGCCCCTGGCACTGCCGCTGGGCTACCTGCACCGCATCATGCCCTGGCTGGTACGCTTTGTCGTCGCGGCACGGCCAGCGCAGGTCGCGCGCTCGCGCCAGGGACTGCTGGCACTGAACCTTGGCGCCGTGCCAGCCTGGCAGCGTTGTCTGGATGATATTGGCGCCGGCGGGCAGCTCTGTCGCAGTGGCTACCTGCTGGTGTGGGAGTCCGCGAGTGGGCTCGAGGATGCCCGCCGGCATGCCGAGTCGCTGCAGCGCTATGGCATGCCTACCGAGCTGGTGCAGGGCGCTCGACTGGCTGAGCTGGAGCCGGCGCTGGCGGGTCGGGTTAACCATGCGCTCTATTTCCCCGAGGCCTGCCAGGTACGTGAACCCTATCGATTGTGCCAGCTGCTGTTTGCCGCCTTTCAGGCGCGCGGTGGATCTTTCCTGCAACAGGAGGTTGCCGCCTTGCGGCCTGAAAGTCATGGCGTGGTGCTGGAAACCGGTGCGGGCTGCCTGGATTTCGATCGGGCGATTGTCTGTACGGGCGCCTGGGGCAAGCGCCTGCTTCAGGGCGTGGGGGTCAGGGTGCCGTTGCAAGCGGAGCGGGGTTACCACCTGAGTTTTGCTGCCGCCAGCACCTGCCTGCGACGGCCGATCGGGTCGGCGGAGCGCCGTTTTGTCATGAGCCCGCTGGACTCGGGGCTGCGGGCGGTGGGTTTTACTGAACTCGGCGGCTTGAAGCTCAAGCCTGTGCGGCGCCGCTATGCCAGCCTGCGTCGCCACAGCCAGGCGTTGCTGCCAGGGCTGAGCGACCCGGCTGTCGAGGTACGTGAATGGATGGGGCACCGGCCAACGCTGCCCGATTCGCTGCCGGTGATTGATCGTCATCCGCAGCATGAGCGGCTGCTGTTTGCCTTTGGCAATCAGCACCTGGGCCTGACCCAGGCCGCGATCAGTGCCGAGCTGGTGGTCAGCCTTATGCAGGGTACGCCGCCACCGATCGACCCGGCACCGTACCGCGTCACGCGATTCCACTAGGGGCTGGCGGGCAGCCCTCCCCGGGAGAGTTGCCCTGATGTACCTTGCGGGCTATCAATGTCGCTTTCCAAACAGCGGGGCGGAGCATGGGGATCTTGTTGCACAACTACAATATTGTTCGCATTACCGATGGCAGCAATATTATCGAATGTACCATCATGAAGATGTGCCCGCAGTACGCGGTCGTCAAGTACCGGGGCAGGAAATACAGCATCACCTACGACCTCATCGACCAGGTGGTTGGCCACGAGCTACTGCTTCCCTGCGACTGATCGGGGCCCTGGTGGCGCCTTGTGTCCGGCCCTGTTGCCGGCAAGGCGCTACTTCACCTTCCGGTCCGTGAACAGCCCTGATGTGCTGGGCGATATCGCGGTACGGGGGATGCGGGAGCCCGTCGGGATCTTCGAGGTTCTGGGGGCTGGCGCCCTGCGAACCAGATTGCAGGTGGCGGCCAGTCGCGGCCTGACCCATTTTTTCGGTCGCCAGATGGAACTCGAACGGCTTCACCAGGCACTGCAACGGGCTCTGGCAGGTCAGGGCCAGGTCGTGGCCCTGGCAGGAGAACCGGGGGTGGGCAAGTCCCGCCTGTTTTACGAATTCAAGCGCCATTGCCCGCCAGGCTGCCGGGTTCTGGAAACCTTTTCGGTGTCCCACGGCAAGGCATTTGCCTACTTGCCGCTGATTGAACTGCTGAACAGCCAGCTCCAGATAGCACCTCAGGATGACGAGCGTCAGCGCCGCGACAAGTTGATCGGCTGGATCCTCGGGCTGGAACTCGCGCTGGACCAGCATCTGCCCTATCTGCTGCACCTGCTTGGCATTGTCGAAGCGGCGCCTGCGGTGCAGCAGATGGACCCGCTGGTCAGGCGTCAGCGCACACTGGAGGCGCTGCAGCGACTGTTTGTCCATGAGGCTTCGAGGCAGCCGCTGGTCATGGTGTTCGAAGACCTGCAGTGGCTGGACACTGAAACCCTGGCCTTCCTCGAGGGTCTGGTGGGCGCTGTATCCGGCGCGAGAATACTGTTACTGGTCAACTTTCGTCCCGAGTATCAACCCGGCTGGAGAGCGAGCCGGTACTGCACCCTGTTGCGGCTGGAGCCGCTGCGCGAGGCCGAGGCCACGCAGCTGCTGGACACCTTGCTGGGTGATGATGCATCCCTGACCGCGCTCAAATCGCGCATCATGGCGCAGACCGAAGGCAACCCCTTCTTCCTCGAAGAGGTGGTGCAGGGGTTTGTTGAGGAGAAGGTGCTGCGTGGTACGCGCAGTCACTACCGACTCGAACAGGCACCTGCAGGCTTGCGTATTCCGGCGACGGTGCAGGGGGTACTGAGCGCACGTATCGACCGTTTGGCGCCGGCCGATAAAGCACTGCTACAGATACTGGCGGTGATTGGCAAGACCTTCACCTGGAGCCTGGTGCTCCAGGTAGCGGACTCGCCTGCGGATGAGCTGCATCGGCAGCTGGCGCGCCTGCAGAATGGCGAATACCTGTACGCCCGGCCGGCTTTGGCGCAAGTGGAATACAGCTTCAAGCACGCGCTGACCCAGGAAGTCGCGTACGGCACCCTGCTGACACATCAGCGCAAGGGCTTGCATGAGCGTACCGCACAGGCGATCGAGACCCTGTTCGAGGGGCATCTGGACGACCACTGCAGCACGCTTGCCTACCACTATCGGCTCAGCCTGAACCTGCCCAAGGCGCTGGAATACCTGCAGCGGGCCGCACGGCAGGCGGCGCAGCGCTCCGCCAACAGCGAAGCGGTCCAGCATTGCCAGCAGGCACTGCAATTGCTGCAGCAATTGCCACAGGGCGCCGAGCGGGACAGCACGGAGCTGGACCTGCAGCTTGCCCTCGGCCCCAGCCTGATGGCGGTTCGCGGCTTTGCCGCCTCCGAGGTCGGACAAACCTATAGGCGCGCGCTTGCCTTGCAGCGCCAGGTCGGCCGTAGCACCGACCTGTTTTTTATTCTTGCCGGTTTGAGAATCCACTACCTGGTTCGGGCCGAGCACAGGATGGCACAGGCGCTGGGGGAGCAGTTGCTGCAGCTTGCCGAGCAGCTGCAGGACCATGATCTTCAGCTTGAAGCGCATTGTGCTATGGGGTCGGTGTTCTTCTTTCTTGGTCGCTTCAGCGATGTCAGGTGCCACGTGGAAAAGGCCATTGCGCTATACGCGCCTGAACGTCACAGCTTTCACGCGACGCACTATGGGCTCGATCCAGGCGTGTCCAGCCGTTACCAGCTCGCCCTGGTATTGCAGCTTATGGGTGAGGGAAAGCTGGCCCAGCGCTGGATGGACCAGGCGCTGGCGCTGGCACACAAGCTGGCTCAGCCGTTCAGCCGGGTGGCCGCCCTTTGCTTTGCGGCCGAGTGGCACCGCCTGCGCCGCGATGCGCCTCAGGCCCAGGCCTGTGCGCAGGCCTCGATCGAGCTGGCGCGCGAACAGGGGTTCATGCTCTGGTCCGGCTATGGCATGGTGCTGTGTGGCTGGGCCAGGGCCCGGCAGGCCGCGCCTGACACGGGGATTGAGCTGATTCGTGCCGGTATCGCCGCATTTCGGGCGACAGAAGCCAGGCTGTATGACGCCCATTTCCAGACTTTGCTGGCGGAGGCGCTTGCTATCAAGGGCGACTTCGAGCAGGCACAAAGAGTACTGGCGCAGGCGGAGGTTGCGGTTTCCCGGCAGCAGGAGCCGGTGTTTGATGCGCAACTGTTTTGCCTGAAGGCCGATGTGCTGACGCGGCTGGCGTCAACCCCGGCCCGGTATGCCGGCCAGGCCCGGGTCATCGAAGCGAACTTGCGGCGCGCTGCCAGGATTGCGAGAGGTCAGGGCGCGCGACTGCTGGAATTGCGAGCCGCCTGTCCCCTGAGTCGTTGCCTGCACAGGCAGCAACGTTTCGACGAAGCCCGGCAGGTACTGGTCGATATTTGCGATTGCTTCCCGGTTAACGCCGACTTCGATGAGCTCCGGGCGGCCAGGGCTTTGCTGGCGCAGCTGGCCTGAGGGGCTGGCGCCGCTGTGAAAATCTGGCTTGTACCCCGTGCTCATGCGGGGTCTGTTGTACGGTTTCGGCTGCCGTGAGCGCCTGCCTCGCGGCGTGCTGTTATCGTAGCCGATGATGTTGCAGCCATAGACTGCAACCAGCTGTGCGCCTTCGCTATAGCGTCCGATGCGGCTGAGGTGAGGTGGCAACTGTCCCGCTACCTCCGGGTAGCGTTTTCAGGGTTCATCTTTCGTCATGAGGGTGGCCCTGGGTGGCGGGTTCGCACTGTCTGCAATGGCGCTGCTTTCCTTTATAATGGTCCGCTTTGTCACTGAGGCGCCGCCGGCGCTCCCCGGGTCTGTCGAGCTTATGAGTCGCAACGAATCTGTACGTGTTTTACTGGTCTGTCTGGGCAATATTTGCCGCTCTCCTACTGCCCACGGGGTGCTTGAACATCGCCTGCAGGCGGCGGGATTGCACTGGGTGACGGTGGATTCGGCGGGCACGGCGGCCTACCACCAGGGCAAAGGGCCGGATGCGCGGGCGACAGCGGCGGCGGCACGCCGGGGTGTTGCGCTTGCACATTTGCGCGCGCGCCAGGTGGTTGCGGCGGACTTCAATACTTTTGACCTGATACTCGCCATGGATGCCCAGAACCTGGCCGACCTGCGCGAGATGGCCCCGCTGGATGCGCGCGCCTCCGTACGGCTGTTTCTGGATTTTGCACAGGACCTGGCTGTCGATGAGGTGCCTGATCCCTACTACGGTGGCGCATACGGGTTCGAGCAGGTGCTGGACCTGGTGGAGGCCGCGGCCGATGGCCTGGTGGAACGCCTGCGTTCTGGTGACTGGCGATGAGTGCGGTGGCAGGTGTACTGGCGCAGGGGGTGGACCTTGGCCGATACAACAGCTTTGGTTTTGCCGCCCGGGCGGAGAACTTCGTGCGTGTAGAATCGCAGGCGCAGTTGCGCGAGGCGGTGGCACTGGCCCGGGCCAATGGCTGGCCCGTGCTGGTGTTGGGCGGTGGCAGCAACCTGGTGCTGCGAGAGCAGATACCGGGCCTGGTGATCCAGATGGCCATCGGCGGACGCGGGGCAGAGCCGGTGGGCAACGACGAGGTACGGGTGACTCTGGGGGCCGGTGAGGTCTGGCACCAGAGCCTGGAATGGATGCTTGAGCAGGGTTACTACGGGCTGGAAAACCTGGCGCTGATTCCGGGAACCGTCGGTGCCGCGCCCATGCAGAATATCGGCGCCTACGGTGTGGAGCTGGAGCAGGCCTTCGAGTCCCTGCAGGCGCTGGATACCGAAACGGGCGAGGTCTGTGGCTTTGATCGCGAGGCCTGCCGTTTTGGCTATCGCGACAGCTACTTCAAATCCGGCGCGCCCGGGCGCTACATCATTCTTGAGGTCTGTTTGCGGTTGTCGCAACGGCCCCGGCCGGTGCTGCGCTACCAGGCGCTGGTGGATGAGTTGCAGGTGCGAGGCCTGGATAATCCGCAACCGGTCGATGTGTTCGATGTGGTCTGTGCTATACGTCGCAGCAAGTTGCCGGACCCGGCGGAGGTCGGCAATGCCGGCAGCTTCTTCAAGAACCCGCTGGTTTCGCAGGCGCACTACCAGCAGCTGTTGCAGCGGTATCCGGCGCTGGTGGCTTTTCCGGCGGGAGAGGGTTGCAAGCTGGCGGCGGGCTGGCTGATTGACCAGTGTGGCTTCAAGGGCGAGACGCGGGGCGCGGTGGGGGTGTATAAGCGCCAGGCGCTGGTGCTGGTCAATCTGGGGGACGGCACGGCCGCAGAGCTGATGTGTCTGGCGCAGGAGATTGTCGTGTCGGTTGAGGCGCGCTTTGGCGTAACCCTGGAGATGGAGCCGCGTCTGTATCCGGCCTGACGCCTGGCATCTAGCAGGGCAAAAGCTTGGTCCTGCCTGATGCTTGACAGTGCGTCTGGGGGATGGCACGGCTGCAGAGCTGATGTGTCTGGCGCAGGAGATTGTCGTGTCGGTTGAGGCGCGCTTTGGCGTAACCCTGGAGATGGAGCCGCGTCTGTATCCGGCCTGACGCCTGGCATGTAGCAGGGCCGGTAAAAGCTTGGTCCTGCCTGATGCTTGACCGTGCGTCTGGGGGATGGCACGGCCGCAGAGCTGATGTGTCTGGCGCAGGAGATTGTCGTGTCGGTTGAGGCGCGCTTTGGCGTAACCCTGGAGATGGAGCCGCGTCTGTATCCGGCCTGACGCCTGGCACGCAGCAGGGCAAAAGCTTGGTCCTGCCTGATGCTTGACCGCACGCTGAGGCAGTAACAGTACGCAATAAAAAGCCGGCATGAATGCCGGCTTTTTGCGTTCAGCACTCAGGTTTTAAGAGTGCTGGTTTTCCGCTTTCGCGTCCTGCGCCTTCTGCTGGCTGCGACGCTTCTCCCGAGGATCGTTGGGAGCACGGCCGGAGCGACGGCGACGGCGTGGCGCCGGTTGCTGTGCCACTTCGGGCGCGGCTTCAGGTGCCTTCTCCTCAGCCTGTGCCTGTGCGGCGCCTGTTGCAACAGCGACGGCATCTGCTGCAGCCTTGGCGGCTTCGGCTTCGGCTTCGGCTTCGGCTTCGGCTTCGGCTTGCGGCTCCGCGGCGGCTTCGGCGGCTTCGGCAGGCAGGGCATCGGCTTCTGCCGCAGCCTCGCTTGCCTGGGCTGCATCGGCCACTGCGTCGCTGGGCGCGGCCTGGGCGTCCGGCTCGGTCACAGGCTCAGCGGATGCCGTAGCGGCTACCCGATCGCTGCTGTCTGCCCTGGCGTCGGACTCGGCGCTTGCGGGCTCAGCCTGGGTGTCATCAGCGGGTGCCGTTGCAACGCCTGCCACGTCGGCTGCTGCTGCCTTGGGTTCTGTAACCTCGGGCTCGCTTGCCACAGCGTCAGTGGTATCGGGCTGAGGTTCTGCCTGGGCTTTAGCCTCGGCGGTCTCAACTGTCTCAACGGTTTGTGCTGCAACGGGCTCGGCGGCGTCTTTCTGTACCGTCGTTTCCGCTTCCGCTTCCGCTTCCGCTTCCGCTTTTGTTTCTGCTTCTGCCGGTGTGGCATCGGCTTCTGTCGTAGTAGCTTCTGCAGACGCGACCTCGGTGGCCGGTACTGGCGTCACTTCGGTCTGGGCTGACGCTTGGGCGACGGCATCCGTTGCTGTCGCAACATCGGCCTTGTCCTGGGGTGCCGTCTCTGCCAGGGTCTCGGCGGATTCACCTGAGACTGGAGTCTCGGTCGAAGCCGCAGCTTGGGTTTCGACGACGGCGTCGGCGCCTTGTGTGGCTGTTTGCGCATCGGACGCAGCCACCGGCTTGGTGCTTGTGTCCTTGGCTGTCACCTCAGCGCTGGCCTGCGCTTCAACCGGTTTTGCACTGTCCTGCGGGCTCGCAGTCTGAGCCGCAGCGGCAACCGTGGTGGCATCGGCGTCTGTCGAGGTGCGTTCAGCAACCCGGTCAGAACCGCGACGGCGACGGCCACGACGACGACCGCGGGTTTCGCTGTCATCGCTGCTGTCCCGCGCTTCGCGTTTTTCCGCCGCAGGCTTGGCCTTGGCGTTGTCATCCGCGTCACGCGGGCTGCTGTCCGGCGTATCCTTGCCGACGTCTGCTGCCGGCGCGGTGCGCGGCTCTTCATTGCTGTCTGCATTGGCATCGGCGTTGCGGGCAGAGCGATCAGTGCGGGACTCGTCACTGTCGTTCTTGCGGCTGCGACGACGGCGACGCGGCTTGCCGGAGCTGCCCTGTTCGTCAGCGCTGGGTGCCGGAGCACTGTCGGCCTGCTGCGGCGTAATGGTGATGATCTCGTCGGAGTCCTGCTGCGAGCGGCGACGACGGTCATTGTCGCGGCTGTCACGACGGCGCTTGGGTTTGCTGCTGCTGCGTTCCTGCGTCGGGCGGCTGCGTTGCTCTTCACGGTTCTGACTGGGTGCACGGCCCTGACGAATCTCGGGCAGCGGCGTCGGTTCGGGTTCCGGTTTGGCCGTGTCGCCAAACAATCCCTTGAAGAACCCGGCCAGCTTGCTGCCCAGCGATACGGGCGCGGCGGCTTCAGCCTTTTTGGCCGTCGCCGGTGCACGTTCGGTGCGAGCAGGCGCAGGTGCAGGTGCAGCGGCGGGCGCAGGTGCCGGTGCGGGCTCTGGCGCGGCGGCCGGTGCCGGTGATGCCGGGGCTATACCCTGTACGGCGGCCTCTTCGCGCTTCACGGCCTTGGCGGCAGTGGCGGTAAACTCTTCCTGCTTGGGAGGCGGCTGCAGGTTGTAGCTGGCGTCGTTGGTGGTGGCCACGGTGTGGTCATCACGCAGGCGCACGACTTCGTAGTGCGGCGTTTCCATGTTTGGATTCGGCACGATGACGATGCGCACGCGGTGACGCAGTTCGATTTCGTGAACTTCGTGACGCTTTTCGTTCAGCAGGTAGGTCGCCGCCGTGACCGGCAGAATGGCGCGGATCTGGGAGGTGCGGTCCTTGGAGGACTCTTCCTCGATCAGGCGCAGGATCGACAGGGCCAGGGATTCGGTATCGCGAATGGAACCCTGACCGTTGCAGCGCGGGCACACGGTGCCGCGGGATTCGGCCAGTGATGGACGCAGGCGCTGGCGGGACATTTCCAGCAGGCCGAAACGGGAGATGCGTCCCATCTGTACGCGGGCACGGTCCAGCTTCAGGGCGTCGGCCAGGCGGTCTTCGACGGCACGCTGGTTCTTGATCGGGGTCATGTCGATGAAGTCGATCACCACCAGGCCACCGATATCGCGCAGGCGCAGCTGGCGGGCGATTTCTTCCGCCGCTTCCAGGTTGGTGTTGAGCGCGGTTTCTTCGATATCGCCGCCGCGGGTGGCGCGGGCCGAGTTGATGTCGATGGATACCAGAGCCTCGGTGGGGTCGATCACGATCGAGCCGCCGGAGGGCAGGGTGACTTCGCGCTCGAAGGCCGTCTCGATCTGGGATTCGATCTGGTAGCGGTTGAACAGCGGCGTCTGTTCCTTGTAGAGCTTGATCTTGTTCTCGAAGCTTGGCATCACGTGACGGATGAACTGGCGGGCTTCCTCGAACACCTTGTCGCTGTCGATCAGGACTTCGCCGATGTCGTTGCGCAGGTAGTCACGGATCGCACGGATAACGACGTTGCTTTCCTGGTAGACCAGGAAGGGGGCGTTGCGTTTGGTGCCGGCTTCGGTGATGGCTTCCCACAGGGTGGCCAGGTAGTTCAGGTCCCACTGCAGTTCTTCCGAGCTGCGGCCCACACCTGCGGTGCGGATGATGATGCCCATCTTGTCAGGCACATCGACGCCGGCCAGGGCTTCTTTCAGCTGGCTGCGCTCGTCCCCTTCGATGCGGCGGGAAATACCGCCGGCACGGGGGTTGTTGGGCATCAGCACCAGGTAGCGACCGGCCAGGCTGATAAAGGTGGTCAGGGCCGCGCCCTTGTTGCCACGCTCTTCCTTTTCAACCTGAACAATGACTTCGGTACCTTCCTTCAGCACATCCTTGATGTTCGGACGGCCGCCCTTTTCGGGCTGCTTGCTGAAGTAGTCGCGGGAAATTTCCTTCATCGGCAGGAAGCCGTGACGGTCGGCGCCGTAGTCGACAAAGGCCGCTTCCAGGCTCGGCTCCACGCGGGTGATCTTGCCCTTGTAGATGTTGGCCTTTTTCTGTTCGCGGTTGGATGACTCGATATCCAGATCGTACAGCCGCTGCCCGTCAACGAGGGCGACCCGCAACTCTTCTGGCTGAGTTGCGTTAATTAGCATTCTTTTCATGTAGTTAGCATTCTTTAAATAGGGGACTGCACGTCTGGCCACTGGTCGAGCTGTTTAACCGTATGCATTGGTACGGTCCTGTCTTGTGACGCGGTCAGTGTGACGCGGCCGGGGGCTGATGGCGCCGCCTGGCAATGTGTAGACTCGTATCGTCGGTGGAGGAAACGCCAGCCAATATAGTTCTAAGTTCTGTGCTTGTTGCTGCCGTTTGGGGCAGGTTCTGGGCTGGTGTACATCTTCACCTGCAACCGGACCGCAGAGGACCGATGGCTGGAGTGCATTCCCGAAAACTGTTGTCGAAATGGTATTTTTGCCGGCGCCCGGGCTTCTGCGCCCGCCGCATCGCCAGAAATTACTTGGGGAGGGTCAGGCGGTTCGATAAATTTTCATTCTCTAAGAGCCAACCGCACACGGCAGCGGTAGAATATATCAGCTATCCCTACAGGCATCAATCAGAGCGCTCTATCCTATTAATATGTCAAAAAATATTGTGGCCGCGCCGGTCAGTGTCCAGTTTGTTGAAGTGACGGAAGATCAGGACGGCCAGCGGATCGACAACTTCCTGCGTACGGCACTCAAGGGTGTCCCCAAAAGCCTGATCTATCGCATCGTTCGCAAGGGCGAGCTGCGTGTGAACAAAAAAAGGGTCAAGCCGGATTACCGGGTGCAGTCCGGTGACCTGGTCAGAATTCCGCCGATCCGTGTGTCAGCCCCCCGTGAAGATGCACCGGTGAAGCAGGGCCTGGCCGATGTGCTGGAGGCGGCGATCCTTTATGAAGACAAGGAGCTGATCATTATCAACAAGCCGTCGGGGCTGGCGGTTCACGGTGGCAGCGGCGTAAGCCTGGGGCTGATCGAGGCGCTGCGCCAGATCCGTCCGGAACAGCGTTTTCTGGAGCTGGTGCACCGGCTGGATCGCGATACCTCCGGCTGCATCATGGTGGCCAAGAAGCGTTCAATGCTCAAGTTTTTGCATGAGGGCTTGCGTCAGAAGGGCCGTATCACCAAAATCTACCAGGCGCTTGTGGTTGGGCGCTGGTCGACACGCACCCACCAGATTGATGCACCGCTGAACAAGAACGAACTCAAGTCCGGCGAGCGTATCGTCCGGGTGCAACCCGAGGGCAAGCCGTCCATCACGCTGTTCCGGGTTCTGCGTCGCTTCGGTGTGACGGCCACGCTGGTCGAAGCGCAGCCGGTCACGGGGCGCACGCACCAGATCAGGGTGCATGCCCAGTTTGCCGGTCACCCGATTATCGGTGACGAGAAGTATGGTGTAGATGAGCTTAATCGTGAGATGAAAACACTGGGTATACGCCGGTTGTTCCTCCATGCCGCGCAGCTGCGTTTGACGCTGCCCAATGGCGAGCGCCTGCGAGTAGAGGCGCCGCTTGAGCCGCAACTGCTTGAAGGCCTGGCGCGGCTGGAAGAAACCGATACCCAGGGTGTGGACATCCAGGAAGGATCAGATGAGTAACGATGAGTTGAAACAACAGGTATTCCATACAGCCGATCAGTTGCTGCTCAGTGGTCAGTCACCCACGGCAGCACTGATTGAGCGACAGCTGGATGCAGAAACGGCACAGATAGAAGCCTGTCTGGCGCTGTGGTGGCAGACCCTGTCCGAGCGGGTAGGGCTCGATGCGGCGGTTACGCCGATTCCGGAAGTGCCGGACAGCCTGGCAGCGGCGTTTTCCCGCGTCTGGCAGCAGGCGGTGCAGGAGGCATCCTCGGCGGTGACACTGGTCAAGCGTCATGCGGAGTACGGTGCCGAAGCCGAGCGCCGGGTGTCGGAAGATGCGCTCAAGCAGTCCCACGATCACTACCAGGAGCTGGAGGCGCGCTATCGCGAGCAGGTTCTGAAGCTCGAGAAGGCGGTCAGTGCCAGCAAGGCGGCAGAGGCGGAATCCGCTCATCTGAAGAACAGCCTGACCTCCGAGGCGGCGCGCTTTGCCAAGGAAGAGGCTCAACGCCTGCACCTTGAGCAGGAGCTGGAGCACCTGCACAAGACCTATGAGGATGCCAAGCGCGGCTTTGACATGCGTATCAAGGATGAACAGCGCCACAACCTGGAGGCGCTGGCCAAGAGCGAGGCGGACGTTAAGCATTACCGCTCGCTGCAGGAAAAGCTGCGCGACGAGTTTGGCAAGAAGGAATCGGTGCTGGCGCGGGAGATCAGTGACCTGCAGGCCATGCAGGCCAAGAAGGACAGTCGCATAGATACGCTGCAGGCCAGCATTCGCAGTCTCGAGGACGAGCTTAAGGCGGCACAGCAGGAAATCGCCACTCAGCAGCGCGAGTTGTCCAAGGTGAACGCAAACCTGCTGTCCGAGGCGAATCGCAGCAAGCGCCTGGATGACAGGGTCAAGGAGCTTGAAGCTGACCTGAAGCAGCAGGTGCAGCGCGGCGCCAGTGCTTCCAGTGAAGCGGCGCGGCGGGAAAATGCGCTGCGAGCGCAGGTGCAGGCCCGGGAAGAAGAGTTGTTGCGGGTGAATGCCAAGGTCGTTGCCCAGGAAAAGCGCCTGATTACCCAGGACGAAGAGCTCAAGCGAGCCACTGCCAGGCTGTAGATCGGTGGTTGGGGCCCTGTCCATCTTATTCTATACTGTTATAAGTCTCTGCCTTTTTAGGTATGAGTGGTGATACGTTAACAGCCAGGATGCGAGGTCAGGCCGGCCAATGAAACTTCAGCAATTGCGTTATATCTGTGAGGTCGCCAAGCACGACCTCAATGTGTCGGCGACCGCGCAAAGTCTGTATACCTCCCAGCCAGGGATCAGCAAGCAGATTCGTCTGCTGGAAGATGAGCTGGGCGTGGAAGTCTTTGCGCGCAGCGGCAAGCACCTGACGCGTGTGACCACCGCCGGTGAAGCCATACTGGCGGTCGCCGGCGAGATTCTGCAAAAAGTGGAAAGCATCAAGCAGGTGGCCCAGGAGTTCAGCGATGAGCGCAAGGGCAGTCTGGCTGTTGCCACCACCCATACCCAGGCGCGCTACGCGCTGCCCTGGTCCATTACCCAGTTCATCAAGAGTTATCCCGACGTTTCGCTGCACATGCATCAGGGGACGCCGATGCAGATTTCCGAAATGGCCGCCGATGGCACCGTGGACTTCGCCATTGCCACCGAGGCCATGTCCCACTTCAGTGATCTGATCATGATGCCCTGTTACCGCTGGAACCGTTCGGTGGTGGTGCCCAAGGATCACCCCCTGTGCCAGGTGTCCAGGCTGACGCTCAAGGAGCTGTCGGAGTATCCACTGGTGACTTACGTGTTCGGTTTTACCGGGCGCTCCAAGCTCGATGATGCCTTCGTGCGGGAAGGCTTGACGCCCAAGGTGATTTTCACCGCCGTCGACTCCGATGTCATCAAGACCTATGTGCGGCTCAAGCTGGGCGTTGGCATTATCGCCACCATGGCTTACGAGCCGGATATCGACAGCGACCTGGTGGCGCTGGATGCCAGTCACCTGTTCGAGGCATCCACTACGCGCATCGGCTTTCGCAAGGGGACCTTTCTGCGCGGCTACATGTACTACTTCATTCAGAAGTTCGCGCCCCACCTGACTGAAGACGTGGTGCGCCAGGTGCAGGCGTGCTCAAGCCGCGCCGAGATCGACGCCATCTTTGCCGGGCAGGTGCTGCCGGAGATGTAGTCCAGCTTCTGTGTCGCTGCGGGTCGCCGGCTTGCGTGCCTGCGGGGCAGAGGGTAGATTGACGGGCGATGTTGTTGCCCGTCAATTACGCTAAGGAGACTGATGTGGAGCTGGCCTGTCTTGATCTGGAAGGTGTACTGGTCCCGGAAATCTGGATCGCATTCGCAGAAGAAACGGGCATCGATGCCCTCAAAGCCACCACCCGGGATATCCCTGATTACGATGTGCTGATGCGTCAGCGCCTGCGTATCCTCGATGAGCATGGCTTCACATTGCCGCAAATCCAGCAGACCATCAGTCGGCTCAAGCCGCTGGAGGGTGCGCGGGAGTTCATCGACTGGCTGCGCGAGCGTTTCCAGGTGGTGATCCTGTCCGATACCTTCTATGAATTTGCCGCTCCCCTGATGCAGCAGCTGGGCTATCCGACGCTGCTGTGTCACAGGCTGGAGACCGACGAAGCTGGGCGGATCACCGGCTACCGGTTGCGCCAGCGAGACCCCAAGCGGCAGTCCGTGCGGGCGTTTCAGCTGCTCAACTACCGGGTGATCGCCGCCGGGGACTCCTACAACGATACCACCATGCTGGCCCAGGCCGAGGCCGGTGTCCTGTTTCATGCGCCCGCCAATGTTATCGCCGAGTTTGGGCAGTTTCCGGCGGTGCAGACCTTTGCGGACCTCAAGCGCGAGTTTCTCAAGGCGAGTGAGCGGAACCTGAAACTGTAGCCTGTATCTGCTGTCGCACATGAATTATTTGCCGGTTGCCTGTTCGTGGCTTGCAGGGTCGGTGCGCTAGACTTTACGGGGCCGGTTCTGGCGCGTTGCAGGCTCCTTGCCGTTTCATGTTCGCTCCAGGCTGGTCGGAGGTACGTGCTGTACTCCACCACGGAATTCCTTGCGGTGCCTGGAAGTCAGGGAAGGGGTAGTTCGCTGCAGGGGGTTGGTTTCGGTCACGGCGATTTGCCGGTGGCAGCGAAAACAGCTCTGTCTGACTCCCGCACGGAGGTGGAGCAAGCCGGTTGCACAGGCGTGTGCCGGTGGCAGGGCGGAGGTCAGCGCCATGCCCCATTTGATAGCCCTTTCAGTTGCTCTTCTAATGTTTTTAACTCAGGCAGGCCAGGTCCTGGCGCTGCCTTCCCATGACCCCGCGCGGGTTCATTCCTCGCCGCCCCCCACATTTGCCCCCGACCGGATACTGGTCAGGTTCAAGCCCGGTAGCGCGGCAGCCGAGATGGCGTCACTGGCCCGCGAGGGGCGTGACCGTCATCTGCGCACCATTCCCGGGCTGGATGTGCATGTACTTCAGGTGCCGGCGGGTACCGTGCTGGACCGGGTCGCGCTTTATCAGCGCAATCCGAACGTGCTCTTTGCTCAGGCCGACGCCTACAGAATCCTGACAATTCCGAACGAAGGGCAGGACCCGCCTGGTGGCGCCATAAACGACTACTTTGCCGAGCAGTGGGCGCTCAACAATACCGGGCAGGTTCACACCTATCCGGATCCGCTTATTGGGGCCGTGCCCGTCACGGGGTCGCCGGATGCGGACATTGACGCTCCCGAAGCCTGGGATCTTTATCAGGGAAACCCTGCGGTCAAAATCGCTATTCTTGATACCGGTGTTGATTGCCGGGACGTAGCGACAAACCCTCAGGGGAGTATTGAGTTCGACACTGCGACGGGCAAGTGCAGCGAGCAGGTGAGTTTTGTCGAGCAGTACAGCCCCACGGTGCTGGATGTGGTTGGGCATGGTAGCCACGTGGCCGGGATTGCCGCAGCGCAAACCGATAACGATATAGGTATTGCCGGCGTTGGCTGGCACAGTTCAGTCGGGAGCCTGAAAGCCTGTTTCGAATATGCTTATTATCCGTTTCCCGGTATTGATTACTACGTCATTGTCGGCGTTTGTCCCGTGTCGGCGTCAGCTGCAGCGATCACCTATGCTGCGGACCAGGGCTACCACGTCATCAACATGAGTTATGCCAGTGATCTGGTCGATGCCGATGGGGAGCCGGCCGGAATCGGTGGCGCCAATCCGGCAGAGGCGAGCGCTGTAGCCTATGCCTGGTCAAAAGGCGCGGTACTGGTTGCCGCCGCCGGCAACGGGAACGACACTGCTCTGGTTTATCCGGCCGCCTACCCGGAGGTGATAGCTGTCGGTGCCACGGACCGCTACGATGATCGGGCGTCGTTCTCTACCTTTGGCAATAACTGGGTTTCGTTGCTGGCGCCCGGCGATAATATCATTTCCACGATCCAGAACGATCTCTGCATTTTCTATGCTGAAATACTCGGACTCTTTTTTGATCCCGATAATGATGCCTGTCTCGACTGGTTTTCAGGTACTTCAATGGCCAGCCCTCATGTGGCGGGCGCTGCCGCTCTGGTCTGGGGTTACCTGTTCGAAACCCAGTTAGGCGATCCGCAGCTTTGCAGTGATGCCCAAGGAGCCGGCTGCAACCAGGTTGTGCGCACCATGCTCGAAGGCGGCGCGGATACTACCGGAGCCCTGGGGCAAAACATGCTGGCCTGGTCGCAACATGGCCGCTTGAATCTTTACGGCGCACTGACTGCGGTGTCCGAGCCACCGCCACCGCCGGCGGAGGGCCCTATGGCTGGCTTCAGTTATGCCTGTAACAGGCTGCAATGTGATTTCAGTAATCTGTCTTCCGGAACCGGAGCCCTCGCTTTTGCATGGGAATTTGGTGATGGGGGAGATTCAGCCGACACAAGTCCGACCCACAGTTACGCAGCGCCCGGTGTATATACGGTTGAGTTAACCGTCACTGATATGCTGGCGAATACCGATGTGATCAGTTTGCCGGTTGAGGTCAAGCGAAGAGGCAAAAGCAGCGGGACCACTGATGGTGTACCGGATCCCGGTGGTACCTGCACCGACGCCGATGGTGACGGCGTCTGTGTCGAGGACGGTGATTGCGACGATAGCAATGCTGACGTCTACCCTGGCTTCAACGAGAAGGGGCGGCGGCGAAACGATGGGCTGGACAACGACTGTAACGGGGAAGTCGATGCTTGAGTGGATAGGGGGCTGTGGCCGCTGTCGAGGCGGCCATCACCTGAAGCGGTTGCGCGTGCCTTAATCGACAGGCCGGGTCGCTTCGAGAGTTTTCAGCAGGTTGTTGACCTTGCTGTAGGTCTCCGCATACTCCTGTTCGGTCACTGAATCGGCGACGATTCCGCCACCGGCCCAGCAGTAGATCCGATCCTGCTCGCACAGCAGGGTGCGGATGGTGATGCTGGTGTCCATGCGTCCGCACAGGCTGATATAGCCGATGGAGCCGCAGTAGATGTTGCGTCGCTGCGGTTCCAGTTCGTCGATGATTTCCATGGCGCGAATTTTCGGCGCGCCGGTGATCGAACCACCGGGAAAGCAATGCTCCAGCAGATCAAGCGGCTGCTGCTGGTCGGCCAGGGTGCCGGTCACCGTGGTGACCAGGTGGTGCACATTGGCATAGCTCTCGACCGCAAACAGCCGCGGTACCTTGACTGTTCCCAGTGCGCAGACCTTGCCCAGGTCATTGCGCATCAGGTCCACAATCATCAGATTCTCGGCCCTGTCCTTGGTGGACTCGCGCAATTCCTGTTTCAGTTGCGCATCGGTGTCCCTGTCGTTGCCCCGGGCTCGTGTGCCCTTGATCGGTTTGGTGGTGACCTGGTGCTGGTCGGTGCACAAGAACTGTTCGGGTGACAGTGACAGCACGGCACCATCTTCGCTTTCCAGATACGCCGAGTAGGGTGTGGGAGCGGCCCGGCGCAACATCTGATAGGCCTGCCAGGGGTCGCCGTCAAAATGGGAACTGAAGCGCTGGGTAAAGTTGACCTGGTAGCAGTCGCCGGCCTTTATGTAGGCATCAATGCGTGCCAGCGCGCGGTTGTAGGTTTCGGGTGCAAGGTCGTTATTAAAGTGCGCGCGCAGTTTGAATTCACGGGCGGATGTGGGCCCGGTGGTGTTGCGCAGGCGCTGCAGCACGGTGTCTAGCTGCCGGGGTTTACAGCTCGGGTGGGCGATCAGTTCGGCACACTCGCGCTGGTGGTCCACAACGATGGCCCAGCTGTAGAAGCCCATGCGCATTTCCGGAAAGGCAATGTCATCGCCCGCCAGGGCGGGAAGTGCTTCCAGTGCTCGCCCAAGGTCATACCCCAGGTGGCCTATAAGGCCGCCGCAAAAGGGAAGGTCGTCCTGGGATTCGGGCGCCGGGTATTCGGCCAGCAGGTGTCTCAGGGCATCAAAGGGAGAGCCGGGCAGGGCTTGGCTGACGCCATCGCGAACCCGCTCCAGGGTACCGCGATTGTAACGCACCAGAAAGTCCGGTGCGGCGGCGAGAATATCGAAGCGGCCGTAGGGGCTGAGCGGTCGGCCGCTGTCCAGCCAGACGGGGCTGCCGAGGTCGCGTATGGCCTCGAACAGCGGACTGCTGTCTTCGCGGTAGTCTAAAGCGGTGCGATTGATCACGTGCCTGATTTCTGCCTGCCGGTAACAAAGCCGCAATTCTACCCGCGGCGCCGGGGCAATGCACTAGAAGGCTGTCCGACAGTACTCAACCTACTGCGAGCCACCTGAGTTTGGCTGTTTTTTGTGCTGTTTTGCGTTAAATAGAACCACTATTCGCCTTAAAACACCGAAAAAAAACCGCTCAAATCAGTCGGCTCTCGCTACGGCTAACATTCTCGGACAGCCTCCTAGAAGGCTGGAGGAAGCTGGGTTCTGATCGGTCTGGTTACAGGATTTGTGTAAGGGATGGAGTTCGCGGCTGTCTGTGCGGGTGCCTGGGGCCTGTCGCGCCTGAGAAGGCTGCAGGATCCGATGAGGGCGCTATAATTGTGCCGCTGGGCTCAAAGTGTCGACACTTTGTGTGTTCGAGCGGTTTTGCGGGCTCGCCTTTTGGCCTGCGCTCTCTGTGCTTAACCAAGGATTTCTGCATGCGTCACCCTTTTTCTGTAGACAGGCACTGCCTGAAGCTGGCGGACCAGCACCTGAGCTATCGGCTCTATCACAACGAGGCGGCAGTATCCGACCGCAAACTGGTGTTGCTGCACGGCGCCGGCGTTGCCGGCCTTGATACCTGGCATGCCCTGACTGCCTTTACCCGGCAGTGGCGCTGGATTCTGGTGCCCGACCAGCGTGGCATGGGGGATACCCATAGCCCGGATCAGGTGGAGCACCCCTATGGTATCCAGGTGCTGGTGGCGGACCTGGTGGCACTGGTTGACCATCTTGGCTGGCAGGGCTTCGACCTGGGCGGCTACTCCCTGGGGGGGCTGGTCGCCATGCTGTTCAAACAGCAGCAGTCGGCGCGGGTTCGCAAGCAGTACCTGCTGGAGTCCGCCATTCTGGATCGGCCGGACTGGACCAGCACCGTGGCACTGCGCCAGCGCTATAGCGCTGCGGTCGGCCACCTGGTGGGTACAAATGCGCAGCAGGGGGTTTATCAGTTTCTTGATGCCATCTCGCCGGACCGAAAGATCAAGCCCGAAGCCGAAAAAATGATGGTATCCCGCCTGGCGGCGCGTCCCAAGGGGTTTGCCAATGCACTCAATGCGGTTACGCGGGCAATCGGCGAGCTGGACCGGGATGCACTGGTCGCGGCCCAGGGGGATGTCAGCAGTTTTATCGGCGGGCGCAGTGTCGATCCCATGCACCAGTACCACCGCCAGCTGGCGGAGCGGTTGCCCAACTGGCACTACTTTCTGGTCGCCGGCACGGATCACTCCCTGCCGTTCCAGAAGCCGCGCCAGATTGCCGCGACCATGGAAACGGAGTTGCTGCGGTATCTGGAATCTGCCGACACCTGAGCCTGAATCCTGGACGTGAGGCCGTTTTTATAGGTGTTTATACCTATAGTGTCGACACTTTATATCAAATTGACGGTTGACCTGTGTTTTGAGTGGCGTTAAGGTGGCCTTACTTAAACATTGTCGACAGTCTTCAGTTCTTGAGTCCCTATGACAGACAAAACGATTGTGCGATCAATTCAAATGGAAACCCGGACCCTGGCGGACCGCGTCTGCGAGGAAATCGTCACCGCGATCGTCAAGGGTGAGATGCCGCCGGGTTACAAGATCAGCGAGCCGGAACTGGCGCGCGTCTATGGCATCAGTCGCGGGCCATTGCGCGAGGCCATGCGGCGGCTTGAAGGTCTGCGCCTGATCGAGCGCAAGCCCCATATCGGCGCCCGGGTGGTGAAGCTGTCGGCCAATGAGCTGGTCGAGATTTACCGGGTGCGCGAAGCGCTCGAAGGCATGGCCTGCCGATTGGCGGCCGAGTTCATGACCGAAGCTGAAATTCAGGGGCTGCGGGATCTGCTGGATGCCCATGAGCGTTCGGTGGAAGAACTGGAAGGCCGCGCCTATTTTCAGAAGGAAGGCGATCTGGATTTTCATTTTCGCATTGTCCAGGGCAGCAAGAATGCCAAGCTGCTGGAGATCCTGGGCAGCGACCTGTACCACCTGGTACGCATGTACCGCTATCAGTTCAGTGTTTCCAGCTCTCGCCCCAAGCGGGCTTTGAAAGAGCATCGCCAGATCGTTGATGCGATCGATGCGCGGGATCCGGAACTGGCGGAATTGCTGATGCGTCGTCACATCAGTGCGGCGCGGCGCAACATCGAAGCCAAGCTTCAAGCTGTCAACAGCACGCAGGAAGAGCAGCATGGCTGACGGCAGCTTGTAGCTCAGGGCGTCAGGTTGCCTCGACATCAAAGACAAACTGGATAACTTGAATCCGAATCTGGGAGAAAAACATGGCTGACACACTTACCGCGGGCGGACGCTTTCGCAAGGCGCTGGCTGAAAACAAGCCGCTGCAGATCGTCGGTACCATCAATGCCTATCACGCCATGATGGCGACCCGGGTCGGGCATCAGGCGATCTATCTGTCCGGTGGCGGGGTGGCCAACGCGTCCTACGGCCTGCCGGATCTTGGCATGACCTCGATGAATGATGTGCTGGAGGATGTGCGTCGCATTACCAACGCGGTGGACACCCCGCTGCTGGTGGATATCGATACCGGCTGGGGCGGCGCTTTCAATATTGCCCGCACGGTACGGGAAATGATCAAGGGGGGCGCCGCTGCGGTACATATCGAAGACCAGGTGGCGCAAAAGCGCTGTGGCCATCGCCCCAACAAGGAAATCGTCTCGCTGGAAGAAATGGTGGATCGCGTCAAGGCGGCGGTGGATGCCCGTACCGACGACGACTTTTTCCTTATCGCCCGTACCGATGCCTTCCAGCAGGACGGTCTGAACGCGGCGGTTGAACGTGCCCAGGCCTGCCTGGAAGCCGGTGCCGATGGCATCTTCGCCGAAGCCGTGCACACGCTGGAAGACTACCGTGCCTTCGCCGATGGCATCAATGGCGCCCACCTGCTGGCCAACATCACCGAATTTGGCGCCACGCCGCTGTTCAACAAGCAGGAGTTGGCGGACAACGGTGCCAGCATGGTGCTCTACCCGCTGTCCGCGTTCCGTGCGGCCAACAAGGCGGCACTGAACGTGTTCGAACATCTGCTGCACGACGGTGATCAGCGCGCGGTGGTCGACAGCATGCAGACCCGCATGGAACTGTACGATTTTCTGAACTATCACGACTTCGAGCAGAAACTCGATGCGCTCTTTGCCGAAGGCAAAAACAAGTAGCCGTGGCAGGCGAGGGGGCCTGGGGTCCCCCGCAGGTACGCTAATCGATTCGTGTATCCGGGTAGGGCAACACTTTCTACCCCAATAATAAGGAGAGACAGGATGGCTGAAGCAAAACAACTGAGCGGCGCCGGTCTTCGTGGTCAGTCCGCCGGTGCAACCGCGCTGTGCACCGTGGGTCAGTCCGGTGCAGGCCTGACGTACCGTGGCTACGATATCAGCGAGCTTGCCGACAAGGCGCAGTTCGAGGAAGTGGCCTACCTGCTGCTGTACGGCAAGCTGCCCAACCGGGCCGAGCTGGATGCCTATATCGCGCGGCTCAAAAGCTTTCGTGACCTGCCCCAGGCGCTGAAAACCGTGCTGGAGCAGATTCCCGCTGATGCCCATCCGATGGATGTCATGCGCACCGGCTGCTCGATGCTGGGCAACCTGGAAACCGAGCTGGACTTTGCCGATCAGCACGATCATATCGACCGCATGCTGGGCAGTTTCCCGTCGATCATCTGCTACTGGTACCGTTACAGCCACGACGGCGTGCGTATCGACACCGCGGCGCCGGAGGTGGACTCCATTGGTGGCCATTTCCTGACCTTGCTGCGCGGCGAGAAGCCGAACGAGCTGCATGAGCGGGTGATGAACGTGTCGCTGATCCTGTACGCCGAGCATGAATTCAACGCCTCGACCTTTGCCGCCCGCGTCTGCGCCTCCACGCTGTCCGATATTCATTCCAGCGTGACGGCGGCCATCGGCACGCTGCGCGGCCCGTTGCATGGCGGCGCCAACGAAGCGGCCATGGAAATGATCGAGAACTGGACCTCGGCGGATGAGGCCGAGCGCGAAATTATGGGCAAGCTGGCGCGCAAGGAAAAGATCATGGGCTTCGGCCATGCGATCTATCGCGAGTCCGACCCGCGCAATGCGCTGATCAAGAAATGGTCCAAATTGCTGGCTGAAGAAGTGGGCGATACTGTGCTTTACCCGGTGTCCGAGCGCTGCGAAGCGGTCATGTGGCGCGAGAAGAAGCTGTTCTGCAATGCCGACTTCTTCCATGCCTCGGCCTATCACTTCATGGGGATTCCCACCAAGCTGTTCACGCCGATCTTCGTGTGTTCGCGCGTCAGCGGCTGGACGGCCCATATCATTGAACAGCGTGCCAACAACCGCATTATCCGCCCGAGCGCCGACTATACCGGCCCCGATCACGCGGACTGGATTGCGATCGAAGATCGCGCCTGAACCGCAGGAGCCTGTCGAACTTAACACTGATCTACTGTGGAAAAGCCAGACAGGCTCCCGGGGCGCTCGCATTGCGAGCGTCCTCTCACTAATCTGGTCAGACAGGCCGCCGCCGGCGAAATACCCGAGGGTTGATCCGGCCGCACCTGGTTGACCGTCACTCGATGGAGTCCCGGCGCCATGAATACCCAATACCGCAAATCCCTGTCCGGCACTGCGCTGGATTATTTCGACACCCGTGCGGCCGTCGATGCGATCCAGCCCGGCGCCTACGACAAGCTTCCCTACACCTCCCGCGTGCTGGCCGAGAACCTGGTGCGTCGGTGCGATCCTGCCACCCTGACCGAGTCGCTGAAACAGTTTATCGAGCGCAAGCGTGATCTCGATTTCCCCTGGTATCCCGCCCGTGTTGTCTGTCATGACATCCTGGGCCAGACCGCGCTGGTGGACCTGGCGGGCCTGCGCGATGCCATTGCCGAACAGGGTGGCGATCCGTCCAAGGTCAACCCGGTCGTGCCGACGCAGCTGATTGTCGACCATTCCCTGGCGGTTGAGCACGGTGGCTTTGAAAAGGATGCCTTTGACAAGAACCGCAGCATCGAAGACCGCCGCAACGAAGACCGCTTCCACTTTATCAACTGGACCAAGAAGGCGTTCAAGAACGTCGACGTGATTCCGCCGGGTAACGGCATCATGCACCAGATCAACCTCGAGAAAATGTCGCCCGTCGTCCAGGCCCGCGACGGTGTGGCCTTCCCGGATACCCTGGTGGGGACGGACAGCCACACGCCCCACGTGGATGCCCTGGGCGTTATCGCCATCGGTGTTGGCGGCCTGGAAGCCGAAAGCGTGATGCTGGGGCGTGCCTCCTGGATGCGCCTGCCGGATATTATCGGTGTGGAGCTGACCGGCACCCGTCAGCCCGGCATTACCGCCACCGATATCGTGCTGGCCGTGACCGAATTCCTGCGTGCCCAGAAAGTGGTGTCGTCTTACCTCGAATTCTTCGGTGAAGGTGTCGCGGCTCTGACCCTGGGGGACCGCGCTACCATCTCCAACATGACGCCGGAATTCGGTGCCTCGGCGGCGATGTTCTACATCGATGACCAGACCATCGACTACCTGCGCATTACCGGCCGCGATGATGACCAGGTTGCGCTGGTGGAAAATTACGCCAAAACCACGGGCCTGTGGGCCGACAGCCTGAAAAACGCCGAGTACGAACGCGTACTGAAGTTCGATCTGTCCAGCGTCGGTCGCAATATCGCCGGTCCCTCGAATCCCCACAAGCGGGTGTCCACCGCTGAGCTGGCCGAGCACGGCATTGCCGGCACGGTGGAAAACGAACCTGGCCTGATGCCGGATGGTGCGGTCATTATTGCGGCCATCACCAGCTGCACCAATACCAGCAACCCGCGCAACGTGATCGCGGCAGGCTTGCTGGCGCGTAACGCCAATGCCCGCGGCCTGGTGCGCAAGCCCTGGGTCAAAACCTCGCTGGCGCCGGGTTCCAAGGCCGTGCAGCTGTATCTCGAAGATGCCGGCCTGCTGCCGGAACTCGAACAGCTGGGCTTTGGCATCGTCGGCTTTGCCTGCACCACCTGTAACGGCATGAGCGGCGCGCTGGACCCCAAAATTCAGCAGGAAGTGATCGACCGTGATCTCTATGCCACGGCAGTGCTGTCGGGCAACCGCAACTTCGATGGCCGCATCCACCCCTACGCCAAGCAGGCGTTCCTGGCCTCACCGCCACTGGTCGTCGCCTATGCCATTGCCGGCACGATTCGTTTCGATATTGAAAAGGATGTGCTGGGCACCGACAAGAATGGCCAGCCGGTCACGCTGAAAGACCTGTGGCCCAGCGATGAAGAAATCGATGCCATCGTGCGTCAAAGCGTGAAACCCGAGCAGTTCCGCCAGGTGTACATCCCGATGTTCGCCGTGGAAGACGACAACGGCGAGCAGGTGACACCGCTGTACGACTGGCGTGCGCAGAGCACCTATATCCGCCGTCCGCCGTACTGGGAAGGTGCTTTGGCGGGTGAACGTACCATGACGGGCATGCGCCCGCTGGCGGTACTGGGTGACAACATCACCACCGACCACCTGTCGCCCTCCAATGCCATTTTGCTGGACAGTGCCGCCGGTGCCTACCTGCACAAGATGGGCCTGCCGGAGGTGGATTTCAATTCCTACGCCACCCACCGGGGTGACCACCTGACGGCGCAGCGCGCGACCTTTGCCAACCCCAAGCTGTTCAACGAAATGGTGCAGGAAAACGGCAAGGTCAAGCAGGGCTCCCTTGCCCGTATCGAGCCCGAGGGCACGGTGACCCGCATGTGGGAGGCGATCGAAACCTACATGGAGCGCAAGCAGCCGCTGATCATCGTGGCCGGTGCCGACTATGGTCAGGGGTCCTCCCGTGACTGGGCGGCCAAGGGCGTACGCCTTGCGGGCGTCGAGGTCATCGTCGCGGAAGGTTTCGAGCGCATTCACCGCACCAACCTGGTGGGCATGGGCGTGCTGCCGCTGGAGTTCATGTCCGGCGAAAACCGGCATACCTACGGCATCGATGGCACCGAGACCTATGATGTTATCGGCGAGCCGACGCCCCGTGCCGAGCTGACCCTGGTGATCAACCGTCGCAACGGTGAGCAGGTCGAGGTGCCGGTGCGCTGTCGCCTGGATACCGCCGAGGAGGTTTCGATCTATGCCGCTGGCGGCGTGCTGCAGCGCTTTGCACAGGACTTCCTCGAGTCCAGCGTCAGCGCCTGATCTTCACCTGTCGGTGATGGCCTGCGGGGCACGGTTGCGTGCCTTGCGGGCCTGTCAGAACCTTTTTCTCTGCGGGTTTTTAAAGGAACAGCTGCCATGGCTCATGTACCTCAGATAAAGATTGCCGCCACCTATATGCGTGGCGGCACCAGCAAGGGCGTGTTTTTCAATCTGGAGGATCTGCCGGACGTCGCCCAGGTGCCCGGCAAGGCGCGTGATGCGCTGTTGCTGCGGGTGATCGGCAGCCCAGACCCCTACGGCAAACAGACCGACGGCATGGGGGGCGCCACGTCCAGCACCAGCAAGACCGTGATCCTGTCCAGAAGTACCCAGCCTGAGCACGATGTCGACTATCTGTTCGGTCAGGTATCCATCGACAAGCCGTTTGTGGACTGGAGCGGCAACTGCGGCAACCTTACCGCGGCGGTGGGTTCTTTCGCCATCAGCAGCGGCCTGGTGGATGCCAGCCGTATTCCGCACAACGGCGTGGCGGTGGTGCGTATCTGGCAGGCCAATATCCGCAAGACCATCATCGCCCATGTGCCCATTACCGATGGCGCGGTGCAGGAAACCGGTGATTTTGAGCTCGACGGTGTGACTTTCCCGGCGGCCGAAGTGCAGGTCGAGTTCATGGACCCGGCTGACGGCGAAGGGGCGATGTTCCCGACCGGCAACCTGGTGGATGAGCTGGAAGTGCCGGTTGAGGTCGTCGAAGGCGGGATGATCAGGGCGACACTGATCAATGCCGGCATTCCGACGATCTTTGTCAATGCGGCGGACCTGGGGTACAGCGGGACCGAGCTGCAGGAGGCGATCAACGGTGACGAACGGGCGCTGGCCCGGCTTGAAACCCTGCGCGCCCAGGGCGCACTGCGCATGGGGCTGATTTCCACGCTGGAGGAAGCCGCTACGCGCCAGCATACCCCCAAGGTGGCGTTTGTCGCGGGGCCTGCGGCCTATGTGTCTTCCAGTGGCAAGCAGGTCAAGAGCGATGATGTGGATCTGCTGGTGCGGGCGCTGTCCATGGGCAAGCTGCACCATGCCATGATGGGCACCGCGGCGGTGGCCATCGGCACGGCGGCGGCGATACCGGGCACCCTGGTGAACCTGGCCGCCGGTGGCGGTGAGCTCGATGCGGTGCGCTTTGGCCACCCTTCCGGCACTTTGCGTGTCGGTGCGAAGGCCAGCCAGGTTGGCGGTGACTGGGTGGTGCAAAAGGCGGTCATGAGCCGCAGCGCCCGGGTGCTGATGGAAGGCTGGGTGCGCGTGCCGGGCGATGCCTTCTGATGGCGCGGGTCGGGCGTGCTGAGCCCTGAACGAAGGCCCCGCAACCCAGGCAGTACTGCTGCCTGGGTTGCGGGGCCTTTTGCGTGCGGGCGTTACAGCTGGCGCGCCAGCCGGGCTTCGGAAATGATGCGCGTGGCAATTTCCTCCACCGAAAAGGTGGTGGTGTTGATGCAGGGAATTTGCTGCTGGCGAAACAGGCGCTCAATGGTACGCACTTCCAGTGTGCACTGATCAAGGGATGCGTAACGGCTGTTGGGCCGGCGCTCGTGGCGGATCGCGGCCAGCTGGAAGGGGTCGATGGTCAGGCCGTAGAGTTTGTCGCGGTGGGGCAGCAGGCAGGCGGGCAGATCCTGCAGCGTCATGTCGTCGTCGGTGAAGGGGTAGTTGGCCGCGCGGATGCCGTATTGCAGTGCCATGTAGAGGCAGCTGGGGGTTTTGCCCGAACGTGACACGCCAACCAGGATAATATCGGCCCGGTCGTATTGCTGGGTACGGGCACCGTCATCGTTGTCGATCGCAAAGTTGACCGACTCGATCCGGTCCTTGTAGCGGTGCATTTCCTGGATCGCGTGGGACTTGCCCACCGTGTAGGTGGAATGCACGCCCAGTTCCTTTTCCAGCGGCTTGAGGAAGGTGGCGAAGACGTCGATCATCATGCCGTTGCACTGGGCGATATAGGCGCGGATTTCCTCGTTGACGATGGTATCCAGAATGATCGGCCGCACCTGGTCGGCGTCCACCGCAGCGTTGATCTGCTGCGCCACGGCCTGGGCCTTTTCCAGGGTGTCGATATAGGGCAGCGTCACCTTGTTAAAACGGATGCCATCGAACTGGGACAGCAGGCTGTTGCCCAGGGTTTCGGCGGTAATGCCGGTGCCGTCGGAGATAAAAAAAGCGGTACGGTTCATGGCGTGCGTCCAGGCTGCTATAGCCGCTGAGATCGGGTTTGGCGGCCGGAAAACCGCTGAATGCTGGCACTATAACAGATTTTATCCGCGCCAAATTAGCTGTCGGAGGGCGGCGATTTTCTGTTAAAACTGCAGTATTATCCGGCAGGTTCCGTGTTCACGGGCGGTTTGACGGTACTCAAAACGGGCAACAGGAGAACGCATTTTGCAGCATTATGTACAGCGCCTTGACCAGGTTGGCATGGCCGATGTCGATACAGTAGGCGGAAAAAATGCATCGTTGGGCGAGATGATCAGCCAGCTGAGTTCGGCGGGTGTCAGGGTACCGTCGGGTTTTGCCACCACGGCGCAGGCGTACCGCGATTTCCTGGCCTTTGAGGGGCTGTCGCAGCGTATCGAAGCGGCGCTGAAAACCCTGGATGCCGACGACGTGCAGGCGCTCGCGGCCACCGGTCGCAAGATCCGCGAATGGATTCTGCAGGCGCCGTTGCAGCCGGACCTGGAACAGGCGATTGAGTCCGCCTTTGCCGAGATGACCGAGGGCAATGCGCACATGTCGGTGGCAGTGCGTTCGTCGGCCACGGCCGAAGACCTGCCGGATGCCTCCTTTGCCGGTCAGCAGGAAACTTTTTTGAATATTCGCGGGCTGGACAACGTCAAGCACGCCATTCGTGAAGTGTTCGCTTCGCTCTACAACGACCGGGCCATTTCCTACCGGGTGCACCAGGGCTACGAGCATATCGATGTCGCGCTGTCCGCCGGCATTCAGCGCATGGTGCGCAGCGAGACCGGCGCCGCCGGCGTCATGTTCACCCTGGATACCGAATCGGGCTTTCAGCATGCCGTCTTTATTACTTCGGCCTACGGTCTGGGTGAAACGGTGGTGCAGGGCGCGGTTAACCCCGATGAATTCTATGTATTCAAGCCGACCCTGGGCCAGAAAGTACCCTCCATCTTGCGTCGCAACCTGGGCTCCAAGGCGCTCAAGATGATCTATACCAGCGATGGGCGGGCCGGCAAGGCCGTGGAAACCGTGGAAGTGCCGGCGGACGCACGCAATCGTTTCTCCATTTCCGATGACGACGTCGAAGGCCTGGCGCGCATCGCCGTTATTATCGAGAACCATTATGGCCGGCCGATGGATATCGAATGGGCCAAGGACGGTGATGACGGCCAGCTGTACATCGTGCAGGCGCGGCCGGAAACGGTTAAAAGCCGGGCGCAGACCAATGTGATCGAGCGTTACCTGCTGCAGGAAAAGGGCAAGGTGCTGGCCCAGGGACGCTCCATCGGCCACCGTATCGGCTCCGGCCCTGTGCGCCTGGTGAGCGACCTGAGCCAGATGCACCTGGTGCAGCCTGGCGACGTGCTGGTGACCGACATGACAGACCCGGACTGGGAACCGGTCATGAAGCGGGCGGCGGCCATTGTCACCAACCGTGGTGGCCGTACCTGCCATGCCGCCATCATCGCCCGCGAGCTTGGCATACCCGCCATCGTCGGTTGCGGTGATGCCACCGAGCTGCTGAGCGAGGGGCAGCGGGTGACGGTGTCCTGCGCCGAAGGGGACACCGGCTGGGTGTACGAAGGTCAGCTGAGTTTCGAGCATCAGACCAACAGCGTGGTATCCATGCCGCCGCTGCCCTTTGATGTGATGATGAACGTGGGTAATCCGGATAGGGCCTTTGATTTTCAGGCACTGCCCAACGCCGGTGTCGGGCTGGCCCGGCTCGAGTTTATTATCAACCGCATGATTGGCGTGCACCCCAAGGCGCTGCTGAATTTTGACAGCCAGACGCCGGAACTGCAGCAGACCATTCGCCGGCGCATTGCCGGCTACGCAAGCCCGGTGGACTTCTACATCGACAAGCTGGTGGAAGGTATCTCCACCCTGGCGGCGGCCTTCTACCCGAAAAAAGTCATCGTGCGCATGTCGGATTTCAAGTCCAACGAATACGGTCACCTGATCGGCGGCGCCGAGTTCGAACCCAGCGAGGAAAACCCGATGCTGGGGTTCCGCGGTGCCGCGCGCTATATCTCCGAATCGTTCCGGGACTGCTTCGAGCTGGAATGCCGGGCGCTCAAGTACGTGCGTGACACCATGCGCCTGACCAACGTCGAGATCATGATTCCCTTTGTGCGTACCCCGGGCGAGGCGCGCCGGGTGGTTGAACTGCTGGCCGAAAACGGCCTGCGCCGGGGCGAGAATGGCCTGCGTCTGATCATGATGTGCGAGATTCCCTCCAACGCCCTGCTGGCCGATCAGTTCCTCGAGTACTTCGACGGCTTTTCCATCGGTTCCAATGACCTGACCCAGCTGACCCTGGGGCTGGACCGTGACTCCGGCGTAATTGCCCACCTGTTCGACGAGCGCAACGAGGCGGTGAAGCGGTTGCTGTCCATGGCGATCGACGCCTGTCGCCGGCAGGGGAAATATGTGGGTATCTGTGGCCAGGGCCCGTCCGACCATCCGGATCTGGCGCAGTGGCTGATGGAGCAGGGGATCAACAGCGTCTCCCTCAACCCGGACTCGGTACTGGATACCTGGTTCTTTCTGGCCAATCACCTGAAAGATGAGGTGCAGGCATAGCGACCGGTCAGGGACCTAGGCTGCGGCGGCTGCCAGAGTCGCCGCATACTGTCATGAAAACGGGGTTTAATCCTTCGATGGCTGTTGTTGCCGGGTACAGTGGGCTGCATCCGGTAACAGAGCCTTAAACAGTCTCCAGCAATGATTCGGCGACCCCAGGGTCGCCATTTTTTTGCGTGAATGCTGAGTCTGTAGACTTTATACCGTTATCTTTTATGGCGGGCCGGGATTGGGGAGTACATCAGATAACCGCGTCGACATGGGCCGGCAGGGGCATGGTGGCAAAGGTCTGGCGCAACAGTTGCAGCATCGCGTGGGCGGCGGGGCTAAGGGAGCGGCCGCGACGACGGATAATGTAAAGGTCGCGGTAGATGGCCGGTTCCGACAGGGGCCTGAAATGCAGGTGTTCGAACGAGCGCGTGCCGGCGGCCAGTGCCGGGAGCACGGACAGGCCGATGCCGGCTTCCACCAGGGCGGCGAGGCCCGCGGGGTTGGACACTTCGATGGCGGGGCGATCCAGGCGCACGCTATGGCCGGCGGGTGTCTGGGCGAGCTGGGCGCGGATGCCGGTGTCGGTTGAAAGCATCAGCAGTTCTTCGCTGGCCAGTGCCTGCCAGGGAAGGGGCGCCTGGGGGGGCGTCTGTTCGAAGCGATGGCCAGCGCTGAACACCACGCCAAAACGGTCGCGCAGAATCGGGCTGTATTCCAGGTCGGGCTGGTCCGAGTGATTGCCGCCCACCCCGAAATCCACATCGTTGGCCAGCACATGCTGTTCGATGCCGGCGGCGCTGTCATCGCGCAGTAGAATGCCGATATTGGCGTGTCGCTGGCGGTAGGCCTGTACCACCGTCGGCAGCAGGCAGGCGATGGTGGAGGGGGATGCCGCGATGCCCACCTGGCCGTGCTGGTGTTCCGCCACGGCCTGCAGGTCGGACAGAGCGGTGTCGAAATCCGACAGCAGCCGCTCGGCCACGGGAAGAAAACGCTCGCCCTCGGGGTTGAGCAGCACGCGCCGGGTAGTGCGGTCGAGCAGGATCAGGCCGCTGTGCAGTTCCAGCTGCTTGATGGTGGCGGTCAGGGATGACTGCGTCAGGTGCAGGTGCTTGGCAGCCTGGGTAAAGCTGCCCTGGTGGGCCACGGCGACAAAGGCCCGCAGGTGCCGGATTGAAAGATTATTCGCCATTAGTTATTAATCTATAAAATATTAGCGTTTGAATGATAAATGTGAATTCTGCATCATAGCGACCAGACAGACAATCCCGCGCACTCAGGCAGCCTGAATGCGATAGCGAGGACCCGCGAGCCCATGATTCCGTACATCCGTCATATCGATACCACCGAACCCTTGTATCTGGAGTTTATCGAGCAGCTGCAGCAGCAGGGGTTTGGTGGCGATACCAGCCCGGATTACGCCAACCGGGTGGTGCAGTCCACCGACAACAGCATCTACCAGCTGCTGCCCCAGGCCGTGGTCTACCCGGCCAGTGTCGAGGACCTGATGCTGATTGCACGACTGTCCAGCCAGCCGCGCTTCAGCCGCATTCGCATGAGTCCGCGCGGTGGCGGTACCGGCACCAACGGCCAGTCCCTCAGCGATGGCCTGATCGTCGATAGCTCCCGCCACATGAACCGGATTATCGAGATCAACGTCGAGGAGCGCTGGGTGCGGGTGCAGGGCGGGGTCGTCAAGGACCAGCTCAATGCCGCGCTCAAGCCCCATGGGCTCTTTTTCGCGCCCGAGCTGTCCACCAGCAACCGCGCCACCATTGGCGGCATGATCAATACGGACGCCAGTGGTCAGGGCTCCTGCCTCTATGGCAAGACCCGCGACCATGTGCTGGAGCTGCGCTCTGTGCTGCTTGATGGCAGCTTCTGGGAGTCCAAGCCGCTGAGCGACGCCAAGCTGGCCAAGGTCCAGGCGCAGGATGACCTGGTCGGTGAGGTACATCGGCTGGTCGATGGCATTTATGCCGATAAAAAAGCGCTGATCGAGGCTCGCTTCCCCAGGCTAAATCGCTGCCTCACCGGTTACGACCTGGCGCATATCCGCGATGATCAGGGACGTTTTAACCTTAACTCGGTGCTCTGCGGGTCCGAAGGGTCGCTCGCCTTTATCGCCGAAGCCAAACTCAATGTGCTGCCGATCCCCAAGTATTCCGCCCTGGTGAATATCAAGTACGACAGCTTCGAAAGCTCGTTGCGCGATGCCAAGTCACTGATGGCCTGGGGCCCGACCTCGCTGGAAACGGTGGATTCGAAGGTGCTGAATCTGGCCATGGGCGATATCGTCTGGGATTCGGTGCGCGAGTATTTCCCGCACCACGCCGGCGAACCGGCCATCCAGGGCATCAACCTGGTGGAGTACACCGGTGATGATGAAACCCGGTTGCGCGAGGATGTCGCCAGGCTGGAGGCCCACCTGGAGCAGGTCAGTGGCCAGCCGGGCAGCAGCTTCGGCCACACGGTGGTGTATGGCGCCGCCGAGATCGGCAAGATCTGGGGCATGCGCAAGAAGGCTGTGGGCCTGCTGGGTAATGCCGAAGGTGACAGGCGGCCGATTCCCTTCGTTGAGGACACGGCGGTACCGCCGGAAAACCTGGCGGACTTCATCATGGAGTTCCGCGCCGTGCTGGATGAGCGTGGCCTGACCTACGGCATGTTTGGCCATGTCGATGCCGGCGTTCTGCATGTGCGCCCGGCCATCGACATGAAGGACCCGGCGCAGGAGGGCCTGGTGCGCGAGGTCACCGACGAGGTGGTGCGCCTGACGCAGAAATACAAGGGGCTGCTCTGGGGCGAGCACGGCAAGGGTGTACGTTCCGAATACGCGCCTGAGTTCTTTGGCGAACTCTATCCCGAGTTGCAACGCATCAAGGGCGCATTCGACCCCCACAACCAGCTCAATCCCGGCAAGATCGCCACGCCCATGATCGAGGGGGCCGAGCTGCTGAAGATCGATGGCGTGCCCACCCGCGGCCAGCATGACCGCCAGGTCGGTGCGGATGTACGCAAGAGCTACGATTCGGCGATGAATTGTAACGGCAATGGCGCCTGCTTCAATTACGACCCCAACGACGCCATGTGCCCGTCCTGGAAGGGCACCCGCGAGCGTATTCACTCGCCCAAGGGGCGGGCATCCCTGGTGCGGGAATGGTTGCGGCTGATGTCGAACCAGGGGGTGGACCTGAACGACGCCAGCGCCCAGGTGCGCGGCTCCTCTTTCCTGTCGGGATTGCCGCAACGTATTCGCAATAGCCTGCGCAAGCGTCGTGGCGAGTACGACTTTTCCAACGAGGTGCATGCATCCATGATGGGCTGCCTGGCCTGCAAGTCCTGCGTGGGCCAGTGTCCGATCAAGGTCAATGTGCCGGACTTTCGCGCCCGCTTCCTGGAGGTCTATTACAGCCGTTACCTGCGCCCGGTGAAGGACTACATGGTGGGCAGCCTGGAGTTCATGATTCCAACCCTGGCCCGTTTTCCGGGGCCCTACAACTGGGCCATGGACAACCTGCTGATCAAGCGCTTTTTCAGTCGCCAGATCGGCATGGTCGACAGCCCGACTATCTCGACCCAGGACCTGCAGTCGGGGTTGCGTCGGCGGGGTATCGAGCTGGCCACGCCGGAACGGGTGGCCGGTCTCTCCGACGCGCAGCGCGGCAAGGCCGTGGTCATCGTGCAGGATGCCTTTACCAGCTACTTTGAAACCTCGCTGGTGCTGGACCTGGTGGACCTGCTTGGACGCCTGGGCTTCTACGTGCTGGTGGCGCCGTTCCTGCCCAATGGCAAGCCGCTGCACGTGCACGGCTTTATGGGTGCCTTCGAGAAGGCCGCTCGGCGCAATGCCAAAATGCTCAATGCCCTGGCCGACAGTGGCCTGCCACTGGTGGGCATCGATCCGTCCATGACCCTGACGTACCGCCAGGAGTACGTCTCGGCCCTGGGCAGCGACGCGCTGCCACCGGTACGGCTGGTGCAGGAATGGCTGGTGGAGCAGCAGGACGCACTGGAGAAGGTGCGCGCTGGCATGCCGGCAGGGCATTTCAAGCTGCTGGCCCACTGCACCGAGAAAACCTCGGCGGCGCCGTCCATCCGTAACTGGCAGCAGATTTTCTCTGCCCTGGGGCAGCGACTGGAGTTGCTGTCGGTGGGCTGCTGCGGCATGTCTGGTACCTACGGGCACGAAAGTGCCAACCTGGATACCTCGCGCCGTATCTATGATCTGAGCTGGCGCGAGCCGGTCAATGATGCGCAGAACCATGAGCGCCTGGTGGCGACCGGCTACTCGTGCCGTTCCCAGGTGAAGCGGTTTGACGAGCAGGACGTGCCGCATCCGCTACAGGTGCTGCTGGAGCAATTGTGCCAGGCGCGCGCCTGATGGCCTGAGCGTGCAGCTGCCAAGGCAAAACGAAAAGGCGCCCGTGCATTGCACGGGCGCCTTTTTCTGGTTTCTGGCCTGGCGGTTGTTTAGGCCTGCCGGTTTCTTGCGCTACTTTTCAACAAAAGCGCGTTCGATGACATAGTGGCTCTGCTCGCCGTGGCGTGATTCGCTAAAGCCCCAGTCGTTCAGGATGTCGCAGGTTTCCTTCAGCATGCTCGGGCTGCCGCAAATCATGAAACGGTCATCTTCGAGGTTGGGCTGGGGCAGTCCCAGGTCGCTGAACAGCTTGCCGCTGCGCATCAGGTCCGTCAGGCGGCCCTGGTTGCGGAAGGCTTCGCGGGTGACCGTGGGGTAGTAGAGCAGCTTTTCACGAATCACGTCGCCGAAAAATTCGTTGTTGGGCAGTTCTTCCAGTATGGTCTGCTGGTAGGCCAGCTCCGACACCGAGCGCACGCCGTGGGTCAGAATCACGCGGTCGTAAAGGTCATAGATTTCCGGGTCGCGGATAATGCTCATGAAGGGTGCAAGGCCGGTACCGGTGCTCAGCAGGTAGAGGTTGCGCCCGGGCAGCAGGTGGTCGGCCACCAGGGTGCCGGTGGGCTTGCGGCTGATCAGCACTTCGTCACCGACCTGCAGGCGCTGCAGGTGAGAGGTCAGCGGGCCGTCCTGTACCTTGATGCTGAAGAATTCCATTTCATCTTCGTAGTTGGCACTGGCAATGCTGTAGGCGCGCATCAGCGGGCGGCCTTCGAGCTCAAGTCCGATCATGGTGAAATGACCGTTCTTGAAGCGGAAACCCGGATCGCGGGTTGTAGTGAAACTGAACAGGGTTTCGTTCCAGTGGTGAACGGCGGTAACCGTTTCGCGATTGTGGTTGCTCATGCTGCCTTGTCCTTCACTCTGCGGTGATGCTTATAACTTAATGATTGCAAGACTAGCGCTATCTATAACCAACTGTAAAAATGAATTTATCAATAACCCTTATCGGTTTTAGCGATTATGAAGTACACCCTGCGTCAACTTCAGGTGTTTCTGGCCGCCGCCCATAGCCAGAACATTACCCGGGCGGCCGAGGAACTGGCGATGTCGCAGTCCGCCGCCAGCGGTGCCCTGCGGGAGCTGGAAACCCACTTCGACATTCAGCTGTTCGACCGCGTCGGCAAGCGCCTGCAGCTCAATGAGCTGGGCCGCCTGTTGCAGCCACGGGCCGAGGCTCTGCTGGCCCAGGCGCTGGAGCTGGAAACGGCGCTGATGCAGCACGCCGAGGCCGGGCCGCTTAAGGTCGGCGCCACGCTGAGTATCGGCAACTACCTGGCGGTCAGTATCATGGCGCGCTACATGCTGGATCACCCCGATGCGCGGGTTACGCTGGATGTCGAGAACACCGCCACCATTGCCGACAAGGTACGCAACTTCGAACTCGACATCGGGCTGGTGGAGGGCGACGTGCAGCATGCAGACCTGGAGGTGATGCCGTGGCGTGAAGATGAGCTGGTGGTGTTCTGTGGCCGGGAGCATGCGCTGGCCCGTTGCGGTGAGCTCAGTGATGCGCAGCTGCTGGCGGTGCCCTGGATACTGCGCGAAGCAGGTTCCGGCACACGCCAGGCGTTTGATCGGGCGCTGTATGGCTTGATGCCGCAGATGCATATTCTGCTGGAGCTGCAGCACACCGAAGCGATCAAGCGGGCGGTTCAGGCGGGACTGGGCGTGGGCTGCCTGTCCCGGGTAACGCTGGAGGATGCCTTCAGGCGGGGCGACCTGGTGCCGTTGCAGGTGCCGGGGCGCGATTTCCGCCGCCTGTTCTATTTTGTCATGCATCGGCAGAAGTACCGCAGTGCCGGCCTGGTGCGCTGGATTGAACTGTGCCGGCAAAGCTGAGCGGCGGACAGGCCGATCACTTGCCGGGCGGTTGCTTGAAAGCGCTGAAGATGTCCAGTGGCAACGGGAACACCACGGTATTACTGTTGGCACCGGCAATTTCGGTCAGGGTCTGAAGGTAGCGCAGTTGCAGTGCCTGGGGCTGGGTGGCCAGGATATTGGCGGCATCGAGTAGCTGCTGGGATGCCTCGAACTCGCCCTTGGCATGGATCACCTTGGCGCGCCTGGTGCGCTCTGCTTCCGCCTGGCGCGCGATGGCGCGGATCATGCTCTCGTCCAGGTCGACATGCTTGATCTCGACATTGGACACCTTGATGCCCCAGGCATCGGTCTGCTTGTCGAGAATCGCCTGGATATCGGCATTGAGCTGGTCGCGCCCGGCCAGCATGTCATCGAGTTCGTGCTGGCCGAGCACCGAACGCAGGGTCGTCTGGGACAGCTGGCTGGTGGCCTCAAGGAAATTCTCGACCTGGATGATGGCCCGTTCCGGATCGACGACGCGAAAATAGACCACGGCATTGACCTTGACCGAGACATTGTCGCGTGAAATCACGTCCTGGGTCGGGACATCCATCACCACGGTACGCAGGTCGACGCGCACCATCTGCTGGATCAGCGGAACGACGATAATCAGTCCCGGCCCCTTGACGCGGTAGAAGCGCCCGAGCAGGAAAATGACGCCGCGCTGGTATTCGCGCAGGATGCGAAACATTGACAGAAGCAGCATGAGGGCGACCACTATCAGCGTCGCCGTAAAATAGTAGCTCATGGGTCATCTCCCCAGTTTATGGACCGAAAGGCGCACTCCCCGAACGTTCAGAATCCTGACCCGGTCGCCGGGCGCCAGTGGTTCGTCGCAGTCGGCCTGCCAGAGCTCGCCACGGATGCGTACCAGCGGATGACCGTCATGCAGTTGCTCGACTACGCCGGTTACATCTACCAGGGCCTTGACGCCCGATACCACGGCCTGGCGACGCGAGCGCCAGACCATGCCCAGGACCAGGGCCAGTAGCCCCGCGCTGCTGACGGCCAGCGCGAGTATGACCGGCAGGGCGACCTGGAACGCCGGCAGTTCGGTATCCATCAGGATGATCGAGCCGACGACGAAAGCGATAACGCCGCCCAGGCCCAGCACGCCGAAACTCGGCGCGAAGGCTTCGGCCACCATCAGTGCCAGCCCCAGAATGACCAGCCCGAGCCCGGCGTAGCTGACCGGCAGCACCTGGAAGGCATAGAGGGCGAGCAGTATGCAGACGGCGCCGACGATACCGGGCAGGCCCATGCCGGGGTTGGAAAATTCAAAGATCAGGCCGTAGATCCCGAGCAGCATCAGTACATAGGCGACATTCGGGTTGGTAATCACCGCCAGGAATTCGCTGCGCCAGTCGGGCTGGTGTTCGATGCGCGCTGCGCCTGCGAGCGACAGGGTCAGCACCTGGCCCGCGATGCGGATTTCGCGGCCTTCGAGCCGGGACAGCAGATCGTCCAGGTCCGTTGCGATCAGGTCGATCACCTTCAGCTCCAGGGCCCGGCGGGATGACAGGCTGGCGCCCTCGCGTACAGCCTGCTCCGCCCAGTCGCCATTGCGTGCGCGCAGTTCCGCCAGGCCGCGGATATAGGCCACCGCGTCGTTGATCAGCTTGCGCTCCATGGCGCTGCCCTGGGGCTGGCTGGTCGCAGGGCTGCCCTCCTGCTGACTGTCCTCGTCCGGCTGCTCCGGCTGCGGCGATGGCAGCGACGGTGCGGCAATCTGAACCGGCGTTGCGGCGCCCAGGTTGGTGGCCGGAGACATCGCAGCGACATGGCAGGCATAGAGGATATAGGTGCCGGCGCTGGCTGCCCGGGCACCGCCTGGCGTGACGTAGCCGATCACCGGAACCGGCGAGGCCAGGATGCTGCGAACCAGGTCGCGCATCGACAGGTCCAGTCCGCCGGGGGTGTCGATGCGAATGATGATCGCCTTCGCGTCCGCCGTAGCGGCAGCCTCGATACCGCGGCTGAGGTAGTCGGCGCTGGCCGGGCCCAGCACGCCCTTCAGGTCAAGCAGCCAGATACCCCCGGCGCCGGGCTCTGCCGCGGTTGCGGGCATAGGGGCGCCTGTCAGGCTCATGAGCAACAGCAGTGCCGGCAGCAGGCGCAGCAGTTTCATCCCTGTGGCGATTCGAATTTGCATAATTTCAGTATAGATTGCGCCATGTTCCTGGATGCATGGCGCCGTGACATCTAACTTTCATCGGCCTTGTGCTATAACACCGTGTTTCCACGCACGGAGGCTCCGCATGGCGCAGGTTTTTCTTCAGTTTCTGTTGCTTGGCTGCGTCAGCTTCGGCGGCCCGGCGGCCCATGTCGGCTACTTTCGCCATCATTTTGTAGACCGCCTCGGTTGGCTGGATGAGCGTGCCTTTGCCGAATTGCTGGCGCTGTGCCAGTTTCTGCCGGGGCCGGCATCCAGCCAGCTGGGCTTTGCCATCGGCTACCGGCGCCAGGGTGTACTCGGCGGCTGCTGTGCCTTTGTGGGTTTTACGCTGCCCTCGGTGCTGCTGATGCTGGCACTGGCCGCAGGCGGTGGCTGGCTACTGGGGCAGAGCTGGTTCGAGTCCGTGCTGCACGGCTTGAAATTGCTGGCGCTGGTGGTGGTCGCCGATGCGCTCTGGGGCATGGCGCGGTCTTTCTGTAATGGCAAGCTCGTTGCGGCCATAGCGCTGCTGGCGGCCATGGCAGCACTACTGCTGTCGGGTATCGTTGCGCAGCTGGTCGTTCTGCTGCTGGCGGCGCTACTGGGGTCGTACAGACTGGGGGCTGCGGCCGGGCCGGCAGTTGATCCGGCAACTGCCGCCGCGCCGGGGGGCAGGCACCGCTGGGCCCTGTTGCTGTTCGCCGGCTTGCTGGGGAGTGCCTGGCTGATGCCGGCGCTGGGGTTCGGCAGCGGGGTGCTGGGTGTCGCCGCAGATTTTTATCAGGCGGGCAGCCTGGTGTTTGGCGGTGGGCATGTCGTGTTGCCGCTGTTGCAGGCGCTGTTGGGGGATGCTCTGACCTCGTCGCAGTTTTTGCTCGGTTATGCGGCGGCCCAGGCGGTGCCGGGCCCGATGTTTACCCTGGCGACCTTCCTGGGGTACGGCCTGTCGCCGCAGGCGTCGTTGCTGGGCGCGCTGCTGGCCACCATGGCCGTGTTCCTGCCGGGCTTTCTGCTGTTGATCGCGGTGTTGCCCGACTGGCAGCGCTGGGTCGCAAGGCCCGCGCTGGCCGGGGCCGTGGCGGGCGTCAATGCCGCGGTGGTGGGGCTGCTTCTGGCGGCGCTCTACCAGCCGGTTTTCGTCAGCGCCGTCACGAGTGGGCGCGATCTGGCCCTGGCGCTGGCCGGTCTGTACTTGCTGCGTGGGCTGGGTGTTGGGGTTATCGCACTAGTGCCGCTGGCCATCGTGACGGGGTTGCTGGTGCTCTGAGCGGGCGACAGTCAGTTTTTGGGGGCTGCGTGCTTGGCCAGGAAACTGTCGAGCTGGTTGGCAAAGGCCTGGCGGTCGGCGTTGCCAAGGGCGGCAGGCCCCCCTGTCTGGATACCTGAGCTGCGCAGGGTTTCCATAAAGTCCCGCATCGACAGGCGCTGGCGGATGTTTTCCCTGGTATAGAGCTCGCCGCGGGGGTTGAGCGCCCAGGCGTTGTTGTCGATGACCTCGGCCGCCAGCGGAATATCAGCGGTAATGACCAGGTCGCCCGCCTGCAGCTTGCTGACGATGGTGTTGTCGGCGACATCAAAGCCGCTGGCCACCTGGATGGCGTCGATCAGGTTGCCGGGCGGCGTGCTCATGAACTGGTTGGCCACCAGGGTCATGCGAGTATGGGTGCGCTGTGCAGCCCGGAACAGAATGTCCTTGATCATTTTGGGGCAGGCATCGGCGTCGACCCAGATATGCATGGCGGTGTTTCCTGTGAGTGAAGAATTGGTGCGGCTGTCCGGGGCCCATTATCCGATGTTCTGCTGCCTTGGTGGTAGTGCAATTGCCGCCCTGATCGTTGATCATGGCGTTTTTGTCGAGGCCACCCAGGCCTGCTTTCATCTCAAGGAGTCAGTGATGGACGATCTTTTACCCGAGCTGTGTGACCATTTCGAAGCGCTGGTACAGGTGGTGGAGCCGATGTTCGGCAGCTTTGGCGGACGCGGTGCCTTTGGGGGCGAAATCGTCACCATCAAGGCATTCGAGGACAACTCCAAGGTGCGCGAGCAGGTTGCGCTGCCGGGTGAGGGCAAGGTGCTGGTGGTGGATGGTGGTGGCTCCATGCGTCGGGCCATGCTGGGCGACATGCTGGCCGAAAAGGCGGCGGATAACGGCTGGGAAGGTATCGTGATCTATGGCTGTATCCGGGACGTGAATGCCATTGCCGAGCTGGACCTGGGTGTGCAGGCGCTGGGCAGTCATCCGCTGAAAACCGAGAAACGCGGCCTGGGTGAGGTCAATGTGCCGGTGACGTTTGGTGGTGTGACCTTTCGTCCGGGTGAGTATGTCTACGGTGACAACAACGGCCTGCTGGTCAGTCCGCAAAAGCTCGAGCTGCCCCAGGGGTAAAAGTGCCTGTATGCCGCACTGCATTCGTGGTGCGGTCTCCTTATCTTGCCGGCTCTGGGTGCTGCTTCCTTTTTCTTCCTTCCTTGGCGGTTTCGGCGCCTCTCTGGCAATGTTGTCAGGCGTCTACACTGGGGGTACTCAGGCGGTGCGGCTTGTACCTGTTCATGCTGAATTCACCCGTCGGGCGCAGGATGGGTCAGTATGAAGGCGGCCTGGCAATGGAGGCAGATGCATGAAAACAGCAGATGTGCTGGTCATAGGCGCGGGCCCCTGTGGCCTGTTTCAGGTGTTCGAGCTGGGCCTGCTGGGTCTGAATGCCATCGTGGTTGAAGCGCTGGAACAGCCCGGCGGTCAGTGTGCCGAGCTCTATCCGCAAAAGCCCATTTTCGATATTCCCGCCATCCCCGAAATCAGCGGGGCCGAGCTGACGCAAAACCTGTTGCGCCAGATAGCCCCCTTTGACGCCCAGTTCTGTTTTGGTGAGCGTATCGAGCAGCTCGAAGCACGGGGAGAGCGCTTCTGGCTGCGGGGCAGTCTGGGCAGCGAGTTCGATGTGGCCGCCGTGGTGATCGCCGCCGGTGCCGGTGCCTTTAAGCCGGTGCGACTTAAGCTGGAGGGCATCGAGGCGCTTGAAGGTCAGCAGCTGTTTTATTCGGTCAGGGACCGGGCCGCATTTGCCGGCAAGGATCTGGTGATCTTCGGTGGCGGCGACTCGGCACTGGACTGGGTCATGGCGCTGGAGACAGCGGCACGCTCGCTGGTGCTGGTGCATCGTTCGGAGCGTTTCCGGGCCCAGCCGGCGCTGGTGGAGCAGATGCGCGAACTCTGTCACCAGGGGCGCATGCGCTTCGTGGCGGGGCGTGCGAGCGACTATCGCTGTGTGGGCGGAGGCCTGTCTGCTATCGAGCTGACCGACAGTGATGGCAAGGCGCAGTGGCAGGCGGCCGACAGCTTGCTGGTGTTCTTCGGCATGGTGCCGGATGCGGGGCCGGTGAAGCTGTGGGGCCTGGCGATGGAAGCCAATCAGCTGCGAGTCGATACCGAGCGCTTCGAAACCTCGCTGCCGGGGGTGTTCGCCGTCGGTGACATCAATACCTATCCTGGCAAGAAAAAACTGATACTGAGCGGCTTTCACGAGGCGGCGCTGGCGGCCTTTGCCATCAAGGCCCGGCTGGAGCCGGGGAAAAAAGTGCAGCTGCAGTACACCACCACCAGTCCGTTGCTGCGCCGGCGCCTGGGAATTGACACTGAGTCTTAGCGGGGAGCTTTTACCCAACCTGCTGGCGGCCGCTTAGCCGGACTTGCTGATTAATTGCTGTTGCATGCGCGGGTTGTTGAGCATGTCGGCCAGGCTGTACTGGGCGAGGCTCGCTATAAAGGCCCGCTGTGCTTCTGCCAGGGCGTTTTGCAGGTTGCAGATACCGGCCAGGCGGCAGGGCTGGGCCTCGCAATCGATCAGCGGGTCTGTGCCTTCGCTCTGGCTGACAAGGGCGCCGAGGTTAATGTCTGCCGGTGGCAGGTTGAGCCTGAGACCGCCATTTTTGCCCCGGTAGGTTTTAAGGTGGCCGCTTTTGGACAGGGCATGCACCACCTTGCGCAGGTGCTCCACCGATATCTGGTAGAAGTCTGCAATTTCGTGCAGCGTCGCCCGGCGATCATTGTTGATCGCGACATAGAACAGTACCCGCAGGCTATAGTCCGTGAAACGACTCAGTTGCATGGTTGCACTCCCTGAAAATGTTTTATCAATATACGTTGGCCCTGGAGGGCGCTGCAACTGTATCGCCTTGCGCCGGCTGACGCATTGCTGCATCCTTTGGCGCCTTGGGATTTTACGGGACTATGGTTGTGTACAAACTGCTGATTTTCGATTGGGATGGAACCGTCATCGATTCTGCCGCTCGAATTATTTCGAGCATGCAGCGTTCGGCACTGGATCTGGATCTGGCCCCGCTGGATGCCGAGGCCATCCGCAATATTATCGGGCTGGGTTTGCCCGAGGCGATACGGGCGCTGGTGCCGGGTATCGATGCCGCCGGTATTGACGCCATGCGTGAGCGGTACGCGCACTACTACGTGACCGGTGATGATACGCCGACCCACCTGTTTGCCGGCGCCCGCAGCAGCCTTGGGCGACTGCAGCGCAAGGGCTACCGCCTGGCGGTCGCCACCGGCAAGAACCGGCGCGGGCTTGACCGGGTGTTTGCACAGACCGGCCTTGGCAGCCTGTTCGAGTTGTCGCGCTGTGCCGATGAAACCACGTCAAAACCGGACCCGCACATGCTGCATGAAATTTTGCAGCAAACCGGGGTCGATGTGTCCGACGCCCTGATGGTTGGTGATACCGAATATGACCTGGAGATGGGGCATCGGGCCGGCATGGCGACGGTGGCCGTGAGCTATGGAGCGCATCATATTGACCGCCTCAAGCCCTGGCGGCCGGTACTGGAGATTGACAATTTTCCGGAGCTTGAACATTGGCTCGACGGGCAGAACAAACCCTTATAGGAGTACCTCGTGGCGGATAATCCCTGGGACGAGAAAATGGATGACAAGTTGCAAGCGACCGTGGAAAAAGCGCAGGAGGGTGGCAAGCGCGAATGGCGCCTGATCGAAAAGCTGCTGATGGGCCTTCATGCCGAGCAGCGCCGCAGCCGGCGCTGGGGCATTTTTTTCAAGCTGCTGACCTTTGGCTACCTGTTTGGGATCCTGGCCATTTTCCTGATGGGCAAGGATTTGGCGCAGGATGTGCTGGTCAAGGAGCACACCGCGATCATCGATGTGCGCGGCCCCATCGCCGATGGTGAGGAGGCCAGCGCCGACAACCTGGTCGGAGCCTTGCGGGCGGCTTTCAAGGAGCCCAAGTCCAGGGCCGTGATCATGCGCATTAACAGCCCGGGCGGCAGTCCGGTACAGTCCGGCTATGTCTATGACGAAATCAAGCGGTTGCGCGGACTCTATCCAGAGAAAAAGCTCTATGCCGTTATCAGCGACATGGGGGCCTCGGGGGCCTATTACATCGCCGCGGCGGCGGATGATATCTATGCCGACAAGGCGAGCCTGGTGGGCTCCATTGGGGTGACATCGGCCGGTTTTGGCTTTGTCGAGCTTATGGAGAAACTGGGGGTTGAACGTCGCGCGCTGGCATCCGGCGAGCACAAGACTTTCCTGGATCCGTTCAGCCCACTGAAGGACAGCGAGCGGCGTTTCTGGCAGGAAGTCCTGGGTACAACCCATCAGCAGTTTATCGACCAGGTGCGAGCAGGTCGCGGTGATCGCCTCAAGGGGGATGATCGTCTGTTCAGCGGGCTGGTCTGGACCGGTGAGCAGGCACTGGCGCTGGGGCTCATCGATGGTCTTGGCAGCAGCAGCATGGTGGCGCGGGATATCGTCGGGTACGAGGAGTTGGTCGAGTACGGTGCCAAGCTGTCGCCGCTGGACAAGCTGATCGACCGGCTCGGTGTCAGCGTTTCCAAGTCGCTGGCCTCGGAGCTTGGCCTGAGCGGCATGGGGACGCTGCGCTAGCAGCCTGTCGGGCTTGACCGATCGTAGCGAGGGAGTGGCCGTTTTGAGGCAGTTTTTGGGCTCTTTTAAGGCAAATAGTGGTTTTATTTACCGAGAAAGAGTACGCAAAATGACCAAAATCGGCGTTTCCGCAGTAGATCAGTGTTAAGTCCGACAGTTTGCTAGGCAGCCTTGAGGTCTGTGGCGCAAGCAGGCTCAGCCCGGTGGGGGAGACTTCGGTCTCCCTTTCTGCTGAGTGGCGCTTTTACAAAACCTGCACGCCGGCGTTTTCCAGCATGCGCACCAGGCGTATGAGCGGCAAGCCGATCAGGCTGTTGGGATCGTCGCCCTCCAGGCGTTCGAACAGGGCGATGCCGAGCCCTTCAGACTTGAAGCTGCCGGCGCACTGGTAGGGTTGCTCCCGCTCCAGGTAGCGATTGATCTGCTGTTCCGTCAGGGTGCGAAAGTGCACCTGGAAGTCGATGGCGTCGACCTGGCTGTGCCGGCTGTTGCTGTTCAGCAGGCAGAGCCCGGTGACGAAGCGCACACTGCGACCCGATGCGCGCAGCAGCTGGGCCCGGGCCTTGTCGTGGGTCAGGGGCTTGCCGATGATGTCGCCATCGAGCACGGCCACCTGGTCGGAGCCGATCACGAGTGCGTTGGGAGTGTGCCTGGCGACGGCCTGGGCTTTTTCCAGAGCCAGGCGACGCACCAGGGTTTCGGCGGACTCGCCGGGGCGTGCGCTTTCGTCGATATCGGGGCTGATGCATTCATAGGGCAGCTGTAAAGTGTCGAGCAGGGCGCGCCGATATACGGAGCTCGACGCCAGGATCAGTTTATTCATCAGTGAATGCCATTTCAGCGTTACAGGGGATTCCATACGTCGTAGAATACCAACCCGAATTAATCCTGTGGAAGCCCCCTGTTTTTCTTTGACAGTCAGGGTTTTGCACCCTAGAATTGCGCGCTTATGTCGTACGGACCATTACCGAAAAGAGTTGACCCGCGAAAACTTGCCGAGCGGGAAGTACGTATCCAGGGGCTTGCCAGTCTGAATGGAATGCCGCGTCTGGCATCTTTCCTCGTTGCAAACGAGGGTGATGTTACCGTGGATCTTCTGTTTTCCCTGGACCCGCAACGTATCCGTACCGTTTCCGGTAGTGCTGAAGGCCGTGTTTTAATGACGTGTCAGCGCTGTCTGGAACCCGTCGAGGTTGTCGTAGAGGCCGGCTTTAATCTGGCTGTTGCGCCCAGCGAGGAAGTGGCGAAAACATTGCCACGTCATTATGATCCGCTGATCGTAGAAGACGAAGACGTCGAACTCTGGTCTGTTGTGGAGGAGGAGCTGATCCTCAATCTCCCGGTAGTGCCTTATCATGACGACTGTAGTATTCAGACCTCTTTCGGGGAGATCGCCCCGGAAGATGAAAAGTCAAAAAAACCTAACCCGTTCAGTGTATTGGCCAAGCTGAAGGCCGACGCTGACAAGAGTTGAACTAGGAGTTATCTCACCATGGCAGTACAGAAGAACAAAAAGTCCCGGTCTAAGCGTGACATGCGTCGTTCCCATGACGCTCTGGGCACCCCGAGTCTTTCTGTTGAAGCCACCACCGGCGAAACTCATATGCGTCACCACGTGAGCGCCGATGGTTTCTACCGTGGTCGCCAGGTAGTCAACAAGCAGGACGACATCTAAGCTTGTCCGGCTTTTGTACCATTGCGATAGATGCGATGGGCGGGGACTTCGGTCCCCGCGTTACGGTTCCCGCCACCGTTGAGGCGCTTGAAAGATACCCCGGCCTGACAATCAAGCTGGTCGGTCAGATCGATAGCTTTACCCCCTTTCTGCACAATATCCCGGCCTCCGTGCGCGCACGGCTGCAGCCTGTCCAGGCTGATGGCGTTATCGCCATGGACGAGAAACCCTCCCATGCGTTACGCAAAGGCCAAAATACCTCTCTGGGTGTTGCGCTGCAGCTGGTCGCCGATGGTCAGGCGAGCGCCTGTGTCAGTGCCGGCAATACCGGTGCGCTGATGGTGCTTGGGCGGCGTGTGCTGCGCATGCTCGAGGGCATCGACCGGCCGGCGATTGTCAGTGCGGTGCCTACGCAGGCAGGGCATTGCTACATGCTGGACCTGGGGGCCAATGTCGACTGCTGTGCCGAGCATTTGCTGCAGTTTGCCATCATGGGGTCGGTCATGACCCAGGCGGTGGATGCGGTTGCCGCGCCCCGGGTCGGGTTGCTTAATATCGGCCAGGAAGCGATCAAGGGAAACGAGCAGGTCAAGCTGGCGTCGATGCTGATCAGCACCTATGGGCGGCTCAACTACATCGGCTATATCGAGGGCGATGATATCTTTGCCGGCAAGGCGGATGTGGTGGTCTGTGACGGTTTTGTCGGCAATATTGCACTTAAGAGCAGTGAGGGTGTGTCTCGGCTGGTGACGCAGCGGCTGGGGGTGGCTTTCGGGCGGACCTTCTATCGGCGCATGCTGGCCTGGCTGGCGCGGCCCTTGCTGCGTGAGCTCGGGCAGCAGCTTGACCCGGCCAGGCGTAATGGCGCGAGCCTGCTGGGGTTGCAGGGAATCGTGGTCAAGAGTCATGGCGGTGCAGATCGTGCCTGTTTTGGCTATGCGATTGACGAGGCCATCGCCGAGGTAAGGATGGATGTGCCGCGTCGAATAAGCGAGCAGCTTGCTGCATCCCTGGCTTGAGTGCCTATACTGAGTCCCGATGTGCGGGTTTAAGGTGTCTTGCGGGGCGGTTCGGTCTGCCAAGCATCCCGTAATCATGTAAACTACGGCTCCATTATGCCCTCAGGGCAGTCACCGCAATCAGATTGCAAAGACGAGGAATCCATGTCGCAGGCGCTTGCTTTTGTTTTCCCCGGACAGGGTTCCCAGCATACAGGTATGCTGGCTGAACTCGCCGAACAGTACCCCGTAATTCAGGAAACCTTTGCCGAGGCCTCCCAGGTGCTGGAGTATGATCTCTGGGCGCTGGTCCAGCAGGGTCCTGAAGACGAACTTAACAATACCGAAGTGACGCAGCCTGCGCTGCTCACCACCGGTGTGGCGCTGTGGCGCCTGTGGCAGCAGCGCGGCGGTGCGATGCCTGCACTGATGGCCGGCCACAGTCTGGGTGAGTATACCGCCCTGGTCTGTGCCGGTGTGCTGGGCTTTGCCGACGGCGTGCGGCTGGTGCAGCTGCGTGGTCGTCTGATGCAGCAGGCGGTGCCCGCCGGCACTGGCGCGATGGCGGCTATCCTGGGTCTGGATGATGCGGCTATCGCTGCTGCCTGTGAGACTGCGGCCCAGGGGCAGGTAGTGTCGCCGGTCAATTTCAATTGCCCGGGCCAGGTGGTCATCGCCGGTGAAAAGGCCGCTGTGGAACGTGGTATGGAAGCCTGCAAGGCGGCCGGTGCCAAGCGTGCCATTGCTTTGCCGGTCAGTGTGCCCTCCCACTGTGCCCTGATGCGCCCTGCCGCTGAGCAGATGGCGCCCGCGCTGGCGGAGATCACCCTGCATCCTGCGCAGATACCGGTGCTGCAGAATGTTGACGCAGCCGAGCCCCAGACGCTGGAACAGATCCGGCAGAACCTGCTGGCGCAGCTGTACAGTCCGGTGCTCTGGACACGTACGGTGCAGGCCATGGTTGATGCCGGCGTCGAGACGATGGTTGAGTGTGGTCCTGGCAAGGTGTTGTCGGGCCTGAACAAGAAAGTGCACAAGGCCCTCAATGTGGCTGCCATCAATGAGCCGGCCGGCCTTGCCAAGGCCCTGGGCGAATAAAAATCGATAAGGGATAGCAGATGAGTATCGAAGGTAAAGTGGCGCTGGTCACCGGCGCTACGCGTGGCATCGGCAAGGCAATTGCGCATGAGCTGGGCGGGCAGGGAGCCATCGTCGTAGGCACGGCAACCAGTGAGTCCGGTGCCCAGACCATCAGTGCCTACCTCGCCGAGGCGGGCTTCAAGGGGGCGGGTCTGGTGCTGGATGTGTCCAGTGCCGAGTCGGTTGAACAGGTCATCAAGCAGATTCAGGATGAGTTTGGCGCGGTGGATATCCTCGTCAATAATGCCGGTATCACCCGCGATAACCTGATGATGCGAATGAAAGAAGACGAGTGGGACTCGGTGCTGAACACCAATCTCACGTCGGTTTATCGTGTCGTCAAGGCATGCCTGCGCGGCATGACCAAGGCGCGCTGGGGCCGCATCATCAGTGTTAGTTCCGTGGTGGCCTCCATGGGCAATGCCGGGCAGGCGAACTATGCGGCGGCCAAGTCCGGCATGGAAGGCTTTACCCGTGCTCTGGCGCGCGAGGTCGGCTCGCGAAATGTTACGGTTAACTGTGTCGCGCCGGGCTTTATCGATACCGACATGACCAGTGGCCTGGCCGATGAGCACAAGGCGCATCTGCAGGCACAGATACCCATGAATCGTCTCGGTCAGCCCGAGGAGATCGCTGCCGTGGTAGGCTTCCTGGCCGGTCAGGGCGGCGGCTATGTCACAGGCGAGACAATTCAGGTCAATGGCGGGATGTATATGGCCTGATTCAGGCTTCTGTCACAAAGAATTGTTTTTTTCGGCAATATGTTGATAATTGGCCGTCAGTTTACGGTGATATTAAACGCCGCCACGCTTGCTAGGGCATGGCGGTATCTATAAAATCCCGATTCGCATCTCAGGGTGCACGGGTTGAAAAGAATATAGGAAGAGTTATGAGCAACATTGAAGAGCGCGTAAAGAAAATCATCGCAGAACAGCTGGGCGTTAAAGGCGACGAAGTGACCAACGAAGCCTCTTTCGTTGAAGATCTTGGCGCTGACTCTCTGGACACTGTAGAGCTGGTTATGGCTTTGGAAGAAGAGTTCGAAACTGAGATTCCTGACGAAGAAGCTGAAAAAATCACCACCGTACAGCTGGCAATCGATTACATCAACACGCACCAGTAATCGACACGTTCAAGAACAAGTGAAAAGCCGCATCTATCGCAGTATAGTGCGGCTTTTCTTTTTTACGGCCAGAGTTACTGGAGGATCGCAATGTCTCGCAGGAGAGTGGTGGTTACCGGCATCGGAATGCTGACACCGGTGGGGAATACGGTTAAAGAGACCTGGGACAATATCCTTGCTGGCAAAAGTGGTGCGGCGCCGATTGATCACTTCGATGCATCTGCGTTTGCGACACGCTTCTCGGCCCCGGTCAAGGGGTTTGATGTCAGCGAGTACATGAGCGTCAAAGACGCCCGCAAAATGGATCTGTTCATCCAGTACGGCATGGCTGCGGCCATTCAGGCGATCGATGACTCTGGTCTGCAAGTGAGCGACGAAAATTCACACCGCATCGGTTGTGCGGTGGGCTCGGGTATCGGCGGTCTGTCGATGATCGAGCGTAATCACGATATTTTGAACGAAGGTGGTCCGCGCCGCATATCGCCGTTCTTTGTGCCGGGCAGCATCATCAACATGATTGCCGGCAACCTGGCGATCAAATACGGCCTGCGTGGCCCGAACATTGCCATTACGACGGCCTGTACCACCGGCACGCACAATATCGGCCATGCCATGCGCATGATTCAGTACGGTGATGCCGATGCCATGGTCGCCGGCGGTGCCGAAATGGCCAATACTCCGCTGGGGATCGGCGGCTTTGCCGCTGCCCGTGCGTTGTCGACCCGCAATGATGACCCGGCGGCGGCAAGCCGTCCCTGGGATCGTGATCGCGATGGTTTCGTGCTGGGTGACGGTGCCGGTATTCTGGTGCTGGAAGAGTACGAGTTTGCCAAGGCACGCGGTGCGCGGATTTATGCGGAGATCGTCGGCTTTGGCATGAGCGATGATGCCTATCACATGACGGCGCCGCCGGAAACCGGTGAAGGCGCCGCCCGCGCCATGGAAAACACCCTGCGCGATGCGGGCATGAACCCGGATGAGCTGCACTACATCAATGCCCATGGTACCTCGACGCCGGCCGGTGATGTGGCCGAGTCCAACGCCGCCAAGCGTGTGCTGGGCAGTGCTGCTGCGGCGGTCCGCATGAGTTCCACCAAGTCGATGGTGGGGCACCTGCTGGGTGCGGCCGGTGCGGTCGAGGCGATCTTCTGTCTGTTGGCGATTCGCGACCAGGTGGCCCCGCCGACCATCAACCTGGACAACCCGTCCGAAGGCTGTGATCTCAACTATGTGCCCAAGGTGGCGCAGGAGTGTCGAATCGATACGGCGCTGTCCAACTCCTTCGGTTTTGGCGGCACCAACGGTACTCTTGCGTTTCGCAAGATTTGAGTCGCTACCTGACCCCTCTGTCCTGTCGGGCAGAGGGGTCATCGGTGTCCGACCATGAATAGCCCTCCCTTCACGCTGGTCAATGGTGTTCCCGCCGATTCGGTTGCGGTCACTGACCGTGGTCTGGCTTACGGCGACGGCCTGTTTGAAACAGTGCAGCTGCGCTTGGGCCGTCCGCTACTGCTGAATCTGCATCTGGCGCGCCTGCGCCTGGGTTGCGAGCGGCTGGCGCTTGATGCTCCCGCGCTGTTGACCGATCTGCAGTCTGATCTGGCACAACTTGCCCAGCTGTGTAACCTGCAGGACTACGGCGTCCTCAAGATTCTGATTACCCGCGGTTCCGGTGGTCGGGGTTATCTGCCTGTGACCGGCATGAGCTGTACCCGTATTCTGATGCTATCCGTTATGCCGGACTATCCGGATCACCCGGCCGAGGCGGGGGTTCGGGTACGCTGGTGCGACATGACACTGGCGCTGAATCCGCGCCTGGCAGGTATCAAGCATCTCAACCGGCTGGAACAGGTGCTGGCGCGTAGCGAGTGGAATGATCCCTCAATTCGGGAAGGCCTGCTGTGCGACACCGAGGGCCATGTGGTGGAGGGCACCATGAGCAATCTGCTGTGGGTCAGCGCCGGCATCCTGTATGCGCCCCTGCTGGATCGCTGTGGTGTGGCCGGCGTGATACGTACACGCTTGCTGGTGCTGGCTGCGGGCGCCGGAATAGCAATCGTTGAAGGGCGCTTTGCCAAATCTGAACTTGAACAGGCTGATGAGGTCATGCTGTGTAACAGCCTGATCGATATCTGGCCGGTGGTGGCGCTGGGTAATCGGCACTGGCCGACAGGGCCTGTTACCCGGCAGCTGCAATCGCTGCTAGCAGAGGATTATCTCGCGTGTTGAAAAAAAGTATGAGGCTACTGTTCGGTGGGGCGCTGCTGACGCTGTTGCTGCTTGCCATCGCCTGGCAACGCATCAATGCCTATGTCGACAGCCCGCTGCCGGTGGCTGAACCCCGCACACTGGTGATTGAACGGGGCCAGGGATTCAACCAGATCGCGGCTGACCTGGAGGCAGCGACACTGGTGCAGCGGCCGCTTTTGCTGCGTATCTTTGCTCGTGTGCAGGGCGTGGCACACCGGGTCAAGGCCGGCGAATATGCCATTGAGCCGGGCCTGACCCTGCGTGGACTGCTGCAGAAAATGGTCGATGGCGACACGTTGCGGCATTTCTTTACCGTGGTGGAAGGGACCAGCTTTGTGCAGTTGCGCGAACAGCTGGCGGCCAACCCGGTACTCTTGCAGACCCTGACCGAACTTGATGACAGCGAGATCATGGCGCTGCTGGGGGAGCCCGACAAGCATCCCGAGGGGCTGTTTCTGGCTGAAACCTATCAGTTCCTGCGCGGCATGTCGGACCTGGATCTGTTGCGTCGTGCCCGCACCTCGCTGGATGCCGCCCTGGTCAAGGCCTGGGAAGAGCGGCAGCCGGAGCTGCCTTACGGCTCGGCGTACGAGGGCCTGATCATGGCATCCATTATTGAAAAGGAAACCGCGGTACCGGATGAGCGCCCGCGCATCAGCGGTGTCTTTGTGCGCCGGCTGCAGCAGGGCATGCGCCTGCAGACCGATCCAACGGTGATTTACGGCATGGGTGATGCCTACAAGGGCAATTTGCGCCGTTCCGACCTGCTCAAGAAAACACCCTACAACACCTATGCGATAGAAGGGCTGCCGCCGACACCCATTGCCATGGTCGGGGAGGCCGCAATCACCGCTGCCCTTAACCCCGAGGCCGGCCCCTGGCTGTTTTTTGTCGCCAAAGGGGATGGCAGTCATCATTTCTCCGCTCGCCTGTCAGAGCACAATTCCGCGGTACGGCGCTATCAGTTAAAGCGTCGTGAAGATTACCGCTCGACGCCCGAGGGCTAGCCATGACTGCACAGCGAGGGCGCTTTATCACCGTCGAGGGCACCGAGGGTGCCGGAAAAAGCAGCAATATCGACTTCATTCGCCGCCAGCTCGAGGCGCGGGGTATCGATGTTGTGCTCAGCCGCGAGCCGGGGGGGACCCCGCTGGCCGAGGAGATTCGCGCACTGCTGCTCAGTCCGCGGGACGAACAGGTATGCGAAGATGCCGAGCTGCTGCTGATGTTTGCTGCCCGCGCCCAGCATATCGCTGCGCTCATCAAGCCTGCGCTGGCACGCGGTAGCTGGGTGCTCTGTGATCGCTTTACCGATGCCACCTTCGCGTACCAGGGGGGGGGGCGGGGTGTGGATGTCGAACGCATACGCCTGCTGGAGTCCCTGGTGCAGGGTGCGCTGCGCCCGGACTGTACCTTCTTGCTGGATCTGCCGGTGGACATCGGGCTGGAACGTGCGCGCAGGCGGTCCATGCCGGATCGGTTTGAGCAGGAAAAGCAGGCCTTCTTCGAGCGGGTACGCGCCAGCTATCTGCAACGGGTGAACGCCGAGCCCGAGCGTTTTGCCTTGATCAATGCGGCGCTGGATATCGAACAGGTGCGCCAGCAATTGCTTCCCCACCTTGACCGCTTGCAGGCGCTGGGCCATGAATGAGTCCGGCACGCAAGTTTACCCCTGGCTGGGTGAGCGCTGGAGTTACCTGGCTCGCCTGCATGACCAGCAGCGCCTGCCCCATGCACTGATGATCAATGGCCCCCAGGGTATCGGCAAGCGGGATTTTGCCCAGGCGCTGTCACGCTACCTGCTGTGCCAGGGAGCACGCGGCGATGCCGCCTGCGGCACCTGTCGCAGTTGTGTGCTGTTTGACAGCGGCGGGCATCCTGACCTGTTTCAGTTGTCTCCGGAAGAGGCGGGCAAGCCCATCAAGGTGCAGCAGGTGCGTGACCTGACGGGTTTTTTGCACAGCACGGCGCAGCAGGGTGGTTACCGGGTGGTGATACTGGAGCCGGCTGAGGCGATGAATCCCTCGTCCGCCAATGCCCTGCTGAAAACGCTGGAAGAACCCGGACGCGATACTATCCTGTTGCTGGTGACGCATCGCCTGGGGCAGGTCATGCCGACCATTCGCAGCCGCTGCCAGCGGGTGGATTGTCATCTGCCCGAGCCTGCAGTCGCGCAGCAGTGGCTGTGCGGGCAGCTCGAGCTCGAGTCTGACAAGGCGCAGCAATTACTGAGTATCTGCCTGGGATCGCCATTGCGTGCCCGCGACTATATTGAACAGGACCTGATGCAGTTGCGGCGCAAGTTTATCGAGGGTCTGGCGGACATCCTGAAGCAGCGCCGTACGGCGCTGGAAGTCGCACAGCAGCTGGCCAAAGAAGATCTGGAGCTTTTGCTGGGATGGTTGTATGGTTGGCTATTAGATATTGTGCGGGTTCTGGGCACCGGTGATGAAAGTTGTTTGCGTCATCTGGATGCAAATAACATGCTGCGGGCTGTGTCGCGCAAAACCAGTGCCCAGGCTGTTTACGCACTGTCTGATCTGGTCCACCAGGAGCGGGTCAGTCTGATGCAGCGCTTGAACCCCAACCGCCAACTGCTGCTGGAGCGGATATTGTTGAGTTGGTCGGCGCTGGTGAGATAAAACTGAGTGGGAGCTTAGCTCGATGTCCTTAGTGCCGCGCATCAGTCATGGTATTTTGTCCCTGGCCATAGAAACCAAGGAAGATCTTTACAAGGCCTTTATGCCCTTTGTGACCAACGGCGGCCTGTTTATCCCGACGCCGCGGGCCTATCAGCTGGGTGAAGAGGTTTTCATGTTGCTGAGCCTGATGGAAGAACCGGACAAGCTGCCGGTGACCGGCAAGGTGATCTGGGTCACGCCCCGGGTTGCCCAGGGAGGCCGTGTGCCGGGCATCGGCATCCAGTTGTCTCCGGACGATAATACCCTCGTGCGCAAGGTCGAGACCTACCTTGCCGGTGCGCTGAATTCGGGGCGTCGAACCCATTCGCTGTAATTCTGTTTATTCTGCCGAGCTAATCCCGTCTGATGTTTATTGATTCCCATTGTCACCTCGACAAGATCGACCTCGCACCCTACAACCATGATTTCGATGCCATGCTGGCGGCCACCCGGGCCAGCCAGGTTGATACGCTGCTCAGCGTGTCGGTCAGCATGGAGTCCTTTTCCGCGCTCTATCGGAGTATCGAGCCCCACGAGGGCGTTTTCGCATCCGTAGGGGTGCATCCACTGCATTCCGATGAAGGCCTCGTTGAGGTCAGTGCGCTGGTACGCGAGGCCGCGCGGGACAAGGTCATTGCCATTGGGGAGACCGGGCTGGATTATTTTTACAGTGCAGAGTCCGCCGAACTGCAAAAGGCCAGCTTTGTGAACCACTTGCAGGCGAGTACGCAAACCGGCCTGCCGTTGATCGTGCATACCCGGGATGCCCGGGCAGATACCCTGGCGCTGATCGAGCAGCATGGTGATCCGGCAGTGGCCGGTGTGCTGCACTGCTTTACCGAAAGCTGGGAAATGGCGGCGGCGGCCATGGATATGAATTATTTTATTTCCTTCTCGGGGATCGTAACCTTTCGCAATGCCCAGGACCTGCGAGACGTTGTGCGCAAAATGCCGCTGGATCGCTTGCTGATCGAAACCGACTCGCCTTATCTGGCGCCGGTGCCGCATCGGGGCAAAAAGAATGAGCCGCGCTTTGTCAGTGAGGTTGCACGCTGTATCGCGGACGTCCGGGGTGTGCCGGTAGAGGAAATAGCAGCAGCTTCGAGTGAAAACTTTTACCGGCTGTTTCGACGCGCCGCCTGACACCTGATTGCGCATGGGGCTCCTAGGCTGAGTCCTGTGCTGTCAGCACCGTGCTTTTGGGTCCGCAATGACGGACCCTTTTCATTTGTGGGCCTGCCGTTTGCGCCCGTCGTGGTCTGTCTTGAAAGAGTCGCAGCGAAACTTACATTCGTCATTCGACTTTGGTATTAGTAGGTCTATATCAGACCTTACTTTTCCTGTATTCCCTACGGAGCTCCAGATGAGAAGACCAGTACGAATTGCCATAACCGGCGCTGCCGGCAGCATCGCCAACAGCTTGCTGTTCAAAATCGCCTCCGGTGAAATGATGGGCAAGGACCAGCCGGTTATCCTGCAGCTGATCGAAGTGCCCCAGGCGATGGAAGCGCTGCGCGGTATCGCGATGGAGCTGGAAGATTGCGCCTATTCGCTGCTTCACACCATAACCTTGCATGACAATGTCGAGGATGGTTTCAAGAATACCCACTTTGCCTTGCTGATCGGTGCCCGCCCCCGTGGGCCGGGTATGGAGCGCAGTGATCTGCTGGAAGTTAACGCCGAGATCTTTACCCGCCAGGGCCGCGCACTGAATAATTTTGCCAACCGCGACGTGAAGGTGCTGGTGGTGGGTAACCCGGCCAATACCAATGCCTTGATCGCTAGCCGCAATGCGCCGGATCTGAGCCCGTCACAGTTTACGTCGCTGACCCGGCTGGATCAGAACCGTGCGCGCGGTATTCTGGCTAACCATACCGGCGCCAGCCCGCGGGATATTCGCCGTGTTGTCATCTGGGGCAACCATTCCCCGACGCAGTACCCGGACCTGCATCAGGCGACCATTCTGGACCGTTCGGCCATGGATCAGATCCGTTTCGACTGGTACACCGATGAATATATTCCCAAGATTCAGTTTCGTGGCGGCGAAATTATCAAGGCGCGCGGTCAGTCGAGTGCAGCGTCGGCGGCCCAGGGTATTGTTGATCACATGCGTGACTGGGTGCTGGGTACCGATTCGGGTGAGTTTGTCAGCATGGGGATTGTCAGTGATGGCAGCTATGGTATCGAGAAAGGCATTATCTATTCGTTCCCGGTGCGCTGTGACTATGGCCGTTACCAGATCGTGCAGGGGCTTGAGCTGAACGATTTCAGTCGAGAACGCATGAAGGCAACCGAAGCGGAGTTGCTTGAAGAAAAGGCTATGGTTGAGCATCTGCTGCCGGCAGAAACCGCTGCCTCCCACGAAAATCTTAATATCTGCCTGCGCTCCGGCGTCACCCTGTACGCCGACGGTACCGGGCCGGATGGTGCTAGCAAGTACCTCACCACCAACCGCGTCATGTAGGCGTCTTCCCGAGCCTGTTTCTCTGTACGCCCGCCTGCACTCAGGTGGGCGTTTTTTATGTTCGCACGGGCTTGCCGGTGTCATGGTCAGTCGGGGTCTTAGGGAGTACTCTGGAGCTACTGCGCAGGCAATCTGGTTGTTGCCACGCCTGCGTATCAACGAACCCAAGGACATCTATGTCAGCATTACGTGTGCGTTACCAGACTCTGGAGTTTGGGGCTGTCGATATCCATGTTCGATCCCTGCGTGACAAGCAGGAATTTCTAGACTCCGGCGGTGCCGCCGAAAAGCTCGGTATCTCGTCGGCCTCCTGGCCGTTGTTTGGCGTTGTCTGGCCATCCGGACAGGTGCTGGCCCATCTGATGTTCGAGTATGAAATTGCCGGCAAGCGCATCCTGGAGGTGGGCTGTGGTCTTGGTTTGACCAGCCTGGTGTTGAATCATCGCCTGGCAGATATTACCGCGACGGATTATCACCCCGAGGTTGGCGCTTTCCTGAGCGAAAATGTGCAGCTCAATCATGGCAGGGCGATTCCCTTTGTCCGTACCGGCTGGGGGGATACGCAAACGACGCTGGGCCGGTTCGACCTTATTGTCGGCAGTGATCTGCTGTATGAGCGTGAACACGTCGAGTTGCTGGCGGGCTTTATCGAGCAGCATGCCAGGCCCCGATGCGCGGTGGTGCTGGTTGATCCCGGGCGCGGCAACCATGCGCGCTTCAGCAAGCTGATGATTGCCCTGGGCTACAGCCACTCCCAGGCTGCGCCGAAAAACGTGGACTACCTGGCGCAGCCATTCAAGGGGCAGATTCTCAGTTACCGGCGTTAGGTCATTGCGCGCCTGATGGCTACAGTTGTAGCTACGGGCATAATCAGGGCAGGGCACGACGATGATATTTGAGCAGATTGCAACGGGGGGATGTCAGTCATATCTGGTGGGCTGCGCCGACAGCTGCTCGGCGGTATTGATTGATCCCGAGATCAGCCAGGTCGACCGCTATATTGCGCTCGCGGCCCGGGACGGGCTGCGCATTCACTATGTGATTGATACCCATACCCACGCCGACCACTTTTCCGCCACGCGTGCCATCGCGCAGGCGCTGAAGGTTCCGGTGGTGATGCATCGCGACAGTCCCGCGCCCTTCGCCGATCTGCGCCTGCAGGATGCCGACCTGTTGCGGGTTGGTAACTTGCGCGTACAGGCGCTGCATACGCCCGGCCACACCGCGGATTCGATGTGCCTGTTGCTCGACGACCGGATTTTTACCGGGGACACCCTGCTGATCGGGGGGACCGGTCGCACGGATTTGCCCTCGGGAGATCCGTCTGCGCTCTATGACAGCCTGTTCAACGGTATCCTCAAGCTCGATCCGGCGTTGCGCGTGTATCCGGCCCATGATTACAAGCAGCGCGGCTTTACCACGATCGCACAGGAGCTGGCGAGTAACCCGCGCTTGCAGCACAGTGATCGCCTGGACTTTATACAGATGATGGAGCAGCTGGACCTGAATGCGCCGACGCACCTGACCGAGGCGTTGCGTACCAACATGAGTGGTGGCAAAAGCGTGGCGCAACTGCTGGCCGAGGCCGCGAGCAAAACCCCCTTTGTATCCCTGTCCGAGCTGCGTGCCCGCACGCTTGCGGGAAGCGCGGACCTGGTTGTGCTGGATGTGCGTGAGCGCGATGCCTTTGATGCCGCTCACATACCCGGTGCCGTGAATTTGCCGCGCGGCCAGCTCGAACTGCGGGTTAACGATGTCCTGCCTGATCCGACCCGGCGTATCGTGACCCTGTGCCAGTTTGGCAAGGTGTCGACATTGGCGGCCGCGACACTGCGCGAGCTGGGCTTTCTGCGCACCTCTGCCCTAGATGGCGGCATGACGGCCTGGCAGGAAGCAGGGTATCCGCTGGAGCAGACTGGCTGAGGATGTCGCCGAGTCGAGCACCGATACATCAGCCGGAGACATGAGATATGAGAGCGGTTTTGCTTGGCGTCTGGGTGCTGCTGTGGTGCTGTGTTGTACAGGCCCAAAGGTTCGAATCCGCGGCAGAGGGCGCGAACCTGGTGGAGCTCTATACGTCCGAAGGGTGCAGCAGTTGCCCGCCCGCCGACGCCTGGCTAAGCACGCTGGCAGCGGATCCGCAGCTGTTTGGCACATTGTTCCCTGTGGCGTTCCATGTGGATTACTGGAATCAGCTGGGCTGGCCGGATCGGTTTTCATCAGGCCGCTATAGCGAGCGTCAGCGCAGCTATGTGCGTCAGGGGCATGTCAGTCAGGTGTATACCCCCGGGCTGGTTGTGAACGGGCAGGAGTGGCGTGGCTGGCTGCGGGGTCAGCGGCGCTGGCAGATCGCTCCTGTCACGGCCGGTGTTCTGTTGCTCGACTACCAGGCAGATCAGCTGGAGGCGCGTTACAACGCTACCGGCCGCGGCAGGCATGCGCTGCACCTGGTGCGCCTGGGGATGGGGCTGCATACGGAGGTTAAGGCCGGAGAAAACAGCGGGCGTCGGCTGTCCCATGATTTTGTTGTGCTCGATTATCACCGGCGTGCGCCTGAAAACGGTCGCTGGTCGCTGGATCTGGGGGCCGTGCCCGACAAGGGGCAACGCCGCGTGGCGCTCGTGGCCTGGGTCAGCCTGGAGGCGAATCTGCAGCCGCTGCAGGTGGCGGGCGGCTTTATAGATCCTGAGGCTCAGTGAGGGCGGGCAGTGCCAGCGGAAAGCAGTAAATGGTGGGGGCGGGGATAACCATGTGGATTCGAAAGGAAATACAGTTAAGTCCCCGTGCCCGGGGCTTTCATCTCATTACCCAGGATATCGAGCGCGAGCTGCCCGAGCTGCAACGGCTGCGGGTGGGCTTGTTGCACCTGTTCATCAAGCACAGTTCGGCTTCGCTGGCGATCAACGAGAATGCCGACCCGGATGTCAGGCGAGATTTCGAAGCCTTTTTTCACCAGCTGGTGCCGGAAAATGCGCCCTGGTGCACCCACCTGGACGAAGGGCCGGATGACATGCCGGCCCATATCAAGGCCGGCCTGCTCGGCTCAAGCCTGAGTATTCCCGTGAGCGACGGGCACCTGGATCTGGGGCTCTGGCAGGGAATTTATCTCTGCGAGCACAGAAACCGGGGCGGCAGTCGCCATATCGTGCTGACCCTGCAGGGCGAGTAAACGGTCGCGCCCGGCGTGGCGTGCTGCGTTTCGGTACTGGGTTGCTATTCAGGCCTCGGGCATGTCGTTGGGCTTGATGGTTTCCCGGTCATTCAGGCGTGCAGGCGCATTCAGTGCCTCCAGTTGCAGCAGCAGGCCGCTGTGATCGACGCCGTCCAGCCCGCGTTCGACCAGATGCTTGTACTGGGCGAAGGCCTGCTCGGCCAGTGGCAATTGCAGGTCTTCTTGCTGCGCGGTATCGAGTATGGTTTGCAGATCCTTGAGCTGCACGCGGGCGGTGGCGCCCGGCATGAAACTGCGATCGATCATGCGCTGTCCGTGCAGCTCCAGTATGCGGCTGCTGGCAAATCCGCCAAGCAGGGCTTCGCGCACGGCTGCAGGGTCTGCGCCGCCCTGGGCCGCAAGCAGCAGGGCTTCGGAGACGGCGCCGATGGTAATGCCGACAATGGCCTGGTTGGCGCATTTGGCCAGCTGGCCGGAGCCCGCCGGACCTATGTAGGTGGCAGCCTTGCCGAGGCGGGAAAATATTGGCCCGGCCCGCTCAAAGTCCGCCTTGCTGCCGCCCGCCATGATGGACAGGCAGGCCTGCTCCGCGCCGAGGGTGCCGCCGGATACCGGGGCATCAAGGTAGCCGTGCTGGCGTTCGGCCAGCAGCTGGTGGTGGCGCTTGGCCATCGCAGGGGGTATTGAGCTCATGTCGATCACCAGCGCGCCAGGTTTCAGGGCCGCAAGTGTTGCCTCGCTGAACAGCACGGCATCGACCACCGGGCCGTTTTCCAGCATGCTGATGACGATATCGGCATCTTTCACCGCGTCCTGCGCCTGGTGGTACGGCAAGGCGCCATCGCTGCGCAGTGACTCAGCCTTGCTGAAGGTGCGATTCCAGGCGTTGAGGGGGTAGCCTGCACGCAGCAGGTTAAGAGCCATGGGGTGGCCCATCAGGCCGATTCCGAGAAATGCGATGCGGGGCTGGTTCATTGTTATTGTCACTTTTCAGAGGTTGAAAACAGCGGTGCCGGTGCTAGAGGCAGTTGGTGGGCTTGGGTAATCCTGCCAGGCGTGCCGCCAGCTTGGCCGGGCTGTCGGGGAACAGTTTTAGCAGGTAAATGCTGCGGCCCTTTTCCGGTCCCAGGCTCAGGCCGACGGCCTTGACCAGTGGGCGCATGGCGGGTGCATGTTCAAAGCGCTGGTAGAAGTCGCGCAGCACATAGAGGACTTCCCAGTGGGCCTCGCTCAGTTGCAGTGAGCTTTGTGCGGCCAGCGCCTCTGCGACCTGCGGGGTCCATTGGGACAGGTCACGCAGGTAGCCTTCGTTGTCGAGTTCGATGCGGCGGTCGTTCAGGTCCAGGTATGTCATGTCAGTACCAGCTGATCACCCGGGGGTGGTCGCAGCACAGCTGCACGAAGTCGGCGTCGTCCAGCTGCCGGATGCTGTCGTGCAGGCGGCTCTGGAGGCCGCGGGCGGCAACATCGGCTGCTAAGGCGCAGGCGGTGACTCCGTCCGGCAGTTGAAGTTTCAGGTCGGCCAGGGCGCAATAAACACCGTCTTCAATAAGCAGCAGGCAGTCGCCGCTGCTGCAGGCGCGCAGGCAGTCAGCCAGCAGAGCGGTATTGGAGGGCGGGCGGTTCAGGGTATGCAGGGTCATGGTCAGAAGCTCATTACCACATCATGGGAACGGATCAGCTGTGCGATACCGTCTTCGTCGAGCAGCTGAACCGGTAGCAGGCAGTCCTCGGCCACCAGTCCGCGATTGTGCATGGCGCAGTTGCAGGCGTACAGCTGATCAATATCGTACATCGGCAAAGCGCTGAGGGTCGCGCCCAGGTTCTTTTGCTGTATTGCGGCGGGTTCCTGAGACTGCAGCAGCTGGTACACGCCGTCGTCGAGAAACAACATGCTGACGGGCTGTTCGAACACCGCGGTGGTCAGGGCGGTGTCCAGGGCGTCCCGGGCATGGCTGCTGCCGTAGGGGGGGCGGCGGGAGATCACCAGAAAGCGTTTGGGTGTGTTCATGTCAGGCTCCGAAAGTGATCAGTCGATCGGATACGATGGCCGCTTCGGTCAATTGACCGAGCCCCGAAAGCTCGAAGCCGTCATGCAAATTCTGAGCGGGCTTCTCATAGCGGCGGGCTTCGTTGGCATCCAGTACGCCGCGGCGTACGGCGGCCGCGATGCACACCACCAGGTCGAGATCGTGCGCTTGCGCCAGTGCCTGCCAACGGGCCGGCAGGTTAAGCTCATCCTGTGGTGGTGCCGCCAGCGCCGAGGCGCCATGGATGCCATCGCCATAAAAGAATATGCGGTGGATGCTGTGTCCCTGTTGCAGGCAGGCGACGGCAAAGCGGTAGGCGGTTTCGGCGGCCTGGTGGCTGTGAGGAGCGGCGTTAACCAGTAGCGAAAAGATCATGTTCAACCTGTCCGGTGTGCACGTAAAGTGGTGCTGGCAGCAGTCTGGGGTTGGCAGCTAAGCGCCGCCCGCCTGATCAAGTTGCTGTTTCTGAATGCAAAAGCCCCGCTATCTTAGCAAAGATAGCGGGGCTTGGCAGTCGCTTTAGCGGTTGCCGGCAATGAGCCGGCCGCAGGATCAGTCGCTGCTGGTTACGCCCAGAATCTGCAGCAGGCTGACGAAGATGTTGTAAATGGAAACATACAGCGTCACGGTTGCAGAAATGTAGTTGGTTTCGCCACCACGCACAATCGACTGTGTCGTCAGCAGGATAGCGCCGGCCGAGAACAGGATGAACATGGCGCTGATAGCCAGCGACAGTGCGGGCATCTGCAGGAAAATATTCGCGATCACTGCCACAATCAGTACCACGAAGCCTGCCAGCAGCATGCCGCCAAGGAAGGAAAGATCCCGCTTGGTGGTCAGCGCGTAGGCCGAGGTGGTGAAGAATGTCAGGGCAGTACCGCCGAGCGCCATCATGACAATTTCAGAGCCGCCGCGGGCCATGACCATATTGATGATCGGTCCCAGGGTGTAGCCCATGAAGCCTGTCAGCAGAAACACGAACAGCAAGCCCAGTGAGCTGTTGCGGTTTTTCTCGGTCAGGAACAACAGGCCGTAAAAGCCCACCAGTGTAATAATCAGTCCCGGACGGGGCAGGGCCATGGCGGCTGCAACGCCTGCGATGATGGCAGACCATGCCAGCGTGATACCCAGCAGAAAGTAGGTATTGCGCAGAACCTTGTTGGTCGCCAGAGCGGATGAACTGTATGCATCGTTATTGATGGTACGAACGTTACGCATGGTTTCCCTCGATTGATTTCGGTCCAGTAGGCACATCATGCCCTTTATGTATGAATTTACAAGCCTTTCAGGCGTTTGACTTGGCGGTAATTCCACGTACACTATGCGCCGCAAGCGATGGTGAGGTGGCTGAGTGGCCGAAAGCACCGGTTTCGAAAACCGGCGAGTCGAAAGGCTCCCAGGGTTCAAATCCCTGCCTCACCGCCATTTTGCTGGCGCCTCCCCCTGTTTAAGATCCCGCGTGAGCCTGATACAAGACCATGTCCGAGCTGAAGATCCTGTTTGAGGACGAATACCTCGTCGCTATAGACAAGCCTTCCGGGCTGTTGGTTCATCCCAGCTGGATCGCCCCCTCCTATACACCCAATGCCGTTGCCCTGCTCAAGGATTACCTGCAAGACACCGTCTACACCATTCACCGGCTGGACCGTGCGACCTCGGGTGTTATCGTATTTGCCAAGCAGAAGCAGGTCGCTCACGACATGAACCTTGCGTTTGCCGAACGCCAGGTGCGTAAAACCTACCTGTGCGTCACCCGTGGCTATACTCCGGAGTTGGGCCTAATCGATTATGCGCTAAAGCCAATCTTCGACAAGAAGGCCGATCCCTTTGCGGACCCAGACAAGCCGGCCAAGGATGCCCGCAGCGAATTTCGCCGCCTGGGCACCGTTGAGTTGCCGTTCCCGGTTAGCCGTTACCCCAGTGCGCGTTATTCGCTGGTGGAAGTGAAGCCGCATACCGGGCGCAAGCATCAGATTCGCCGTCACATGAAGCATATCTTTCACCCGCTGGTGGGAGACACTGCCCATGGAGATGGCAAGCACAACCGCCTGTTCCGGGAAAAGTTTGATCTGCATCGATTGCTGCTGATGGCGACCGAGCTGGAGTTTTCCCACCCTGTGAGCGGCGAGGCTGTTCATCTGCACTGTCCGGTCGATTCGGCCTGCGATCGGCTCTTTACCCGCTTTGGCTGGGACGGCCTGTATCCGCGTTGAGGCTAGGGGCTGCCGAAGGCCCAGCTCGCCGCCTTGTGTTGTCGTCAGGTGACGCCTGGTGTTCCGAATTTTCCGAACCTGGATAAATAATCCTTTCTGGCGCCAATTAAGCAAGCTGCACTATTCTTTCTGCAGGGTAAATTACGTATTCTTGCTCCGCGAAAAACATAATTCACAGAGAACAACGGTAGTTACGATAGATGAGCACGCGGCTGGCTGACATACTCAAGCAAAAGGATGGATTACGCATCGGTATTATTGGTGCCATGGATCAGGAGGTCGAACTGCTGAAATCGGCGTTGCAGCCGATCGAAGAGCACCAGTATGCCGGCTTCTCCTTCTTTAGCGGGCAAATGCACGGGCAGTCGGTGGTGCTGTTGAAATCCGGTATCGGCAAGGTTAACGCGGCGGTCAGTACGGCGCTGTTGCTGCAAGTGTTCAAGCCTGATTGCATTATCAACACAGGCTCCGCCGGTGGCTTTGATGAACAGCTCGATGTGGGCGATATCGTGATCTCCACCGAAGTGCGCCACCATGATGTGGATGTCACTGTCTTTGGCTACGAGCCTGGCCAGGTGCCGGGCCTGCCCGCCGCGTTTGAGCCAGACTTGCTGCTGGCCCAGTTGGCCGAGCAGTGCATCGGGCAGATGCAGGGCATGAAAACGGTGCGTGGCCTGATCGCGACCGGAGACAGCTTCATGAACTGCGCCGAGCGTGTGACCAAAACCCGTGCGCTCTTCCCGACGATGAAGGCGGTGGAAATGGAAGCCGCCGCGATCGCCCAAACCTGTCACTGCTTCGATGTACCCTTTATCGTGATTCGGGCCCTGTCTGATATTGCCGGCAAGGAATCCAACCTGTCCTTTGATCAATTCCTCGAAACAGCGGCGACCCATTCCGCGCAAATGGTGATGGCGATCGTCAAAAGCCTGTCTGCCCACGCGGCTATCAAGGGCTGATTCGGTTCCAGCCCTGCGTACTGTCCGCCGGTGCGCAGGGTGCCGTATCGCCTCTTTCTGTCTACGCCCTTCCATTGCGCCATAATGGCGCTGTCTTTTGATTGATACCCATTCAGCGCGCCTCCGTCTCTGGGCTTCCACCGGCCTGGAGCGCATTCATGGCCCCTATATATGCCCATTGCCATGCCTGCTGGCTGTGGGGGTAGTTCTGTAACGGGTTTTAGTGCAGCATTCCTTCACAGGCTGTTAAGTCGACAGTGGCTGATGTTAATCTGGTGTGCAAGAATGTCGCGATCTTGCGACGAATTGAGCCTGATGAATACAATAGGGCTATATAACAAAAGCAGCTAAACTTTGGTCAGCTTCTGATTAGGCGCAAGGCACCGCTCGCCGGGTGTCAGGCAAGCCCGCACAGGCCTTTGAATGATCAGAATCTCTTATGTGATGCAGTATATCGAGAGGCCTGGTTTTGAATGACTTATTGACGGTAAAAGACCTTCGTGTCTCGTTTCGCTTGCCCGAAGGGGTGATCGAGGCGGTCAAGGGTGTTTCGTTCAGCATAGCGCCAGGGGCGTCCGTGGCGCTGGTGGGCGAGTCGGGCTCCGGCAAGTCGGTGATCAGCCAGGCCATCATGGGGCTGTTGCCCAAGGCCGGCGTGATTGATTCGGGCGAAATACTGTTTCGTGATCCGGCGTCCGGCCAGACGGTGGATATCGCCGCACTGCATCGTGACAGTGCCCAGATGCGAGCCATTCGCGGCGGGTCGATTTCTATTATTTTTCCTGAACCCAGTACGTCGCTGTCGGCACTGCACACCATTGGTGACCAGATCAGCGAAGCCTTGCGTATGCACCGCAGCGTCGGCAATGCCGAAGCGCTGGAGCTGACACAGGATATTCTGCACCTGGCCGGCTTTGCGGATGCGCGCAGAGCCCTTAAAACCTACCCGTTCGAGTTGTCGGGCGGCTTGCGCCAGCGTGCCATGATTGCCATGGCCCTGGTGTGTCACCCGGCATTGCTGATTGCCGACGAGCCGACCACTGCACTGGATGTGACCATCCAGGCGCAGATCCTCAAACAGATTCGCGATCTGCAGCAGGAACTCAAGATGGCGCTGCTGCTGATCACCCATGACCTTGGCGTGGTCGCCAACATGGTGGATGAGGTGGTCGTGGTATATCACGGCGAGCTGATGGAAGCCGGCACCCTGGATCATATATTCCGCCAGCCTTCGCATCCCTACCTGCAGGCGCTGCTCAAGGCCGTGCCGCGTTTTGGCATGCGCCCGGACGAGCGACTGGTGCCAATTCGCGAGATCCGCCCCAATACCGATAATCTGCATACGCCCAAGCATCCGTTGCCGGCCACAACCGATCCGAACAAACCCATTTTAAGCGTGCGCAATATCCGCAAACAGTTTCGCATACGTTCGGCTGCGGCGGGGCCGGTGTCCGATATCCTGGCGGTGGACGATGTCAGCTTTGATATTCAGCGTGGTGAGTGTCTGGGTCTGGTGGGCGAAAGCGGCTGTGGCAAAACAACCCTGAGCAAGATTCTGATGCGGGCGCTGAATCCGGATGCGGGCCGTGTCAGTTTCTATGACGGCCACCGGGATCTGGACCTTGCAACCCTGAAGGGGCAGGAACTGCTGGATTTTCGCCAGCGCATGCAGTTCGTCTTTCAGGATCCGTTCTCGTCGCTGAACCCGCGCATGACAATCCTTGAAATCATCACGGAGCCGCTGGTTATCCATGGTATAGGGACGCAGCAGGAGCGACAGTCGCTGGCGCGTGAACTGATGGAACTGGTTGGCCTGGATGTGCGTTATCTGCAGCGCTATCCCCACAGTTTTTCAGGCGGTCAGCGCCAGCGAATCGGTATTGCCCGTGCCCTGGCCCTGAGCCCTGACCTGGTGATCTGCGACGAGCCCGTTTCCGCGCTCGATGTTTCGGTGCAGGCGCAGATCCTCAACCTGCTCAAGGATCTGCAGGCGCAGCTCGGGCTCACCTACCTTTTTATTAGCCACAACCTGGCGGTGGTGGACTATATCGCTGACCGCATTGCCGTGATGTGCCGGGGCCAGCTGGTGGAGTTAGCGCCCAAGGCACAGCTGTTCAGCCGGCCGTTGCATCCCTATACCCGGACGTTGCTCAGTGCGGTGCCGGATCCCAATCCGGATCACCTGCTAGACTTCGAACGACTGATGCTTGACCGAGCGTCCTGTCCGGAGGACTGGCCCATGCCCTTTACGCACCATCCGGACGCTCCGGCATCTCTGATTGAATTCGAAAAAGGCCACTTTGTCCGCGTTGTGGCCGGTACGCGCCCTGAGGAACTGGTAGCATGAAATTTTTTGACTGGCGTTGTGGTCTGGTGCTGTTGTCACTGCTTGGCGGTAGCGCAGGGGTACTTGCGGACAGCTACTCCCAGGCGCCCTCGCTGGATGCGCGGGTGGCCAGCGGTGAGCTGCCACCGGTTGAGGCGCGCTTGCCCCAGGCGCCCCTGAAGATGGATTTCGCCGCCAATGGGCAGGAAGTGGGGCAATACGGCGGCACCTTGTCGATGCTGATGGGCAAGGAAAAGGATACCCGTCGCATGACGGTTTACGGTTATGCCCGCCTGGTGCGCTACAACGAAAAGCTCGACCTTGTGCCGGATATCGTCGAATCTGTCGATATTGAGCAGGATCGGGTGTTTACCTTCCACCTGCGTCCCGGTCATCGCTGGTCCGACGGGACGCCCTTTACCTCGGACGATTTTCGTTACTGGTGGCAGGACATTGCCAACAACGACCAGCTCTACCCGGTGGGCCCCCCCGCCGAGCTGATGATTAACGGCAAGTTCCCTGACGTCAGCTTTCCGGATGCGGTAACGGTACGTTATGCCTGGGCCGATCCCAATCCCGAGTTCCTGGCGCACCTGGCCTCGGCGACGCCCCTGTATATCTATGCACCGTCACATTACCTTAAACAGTTTCATATCAAGTACACCGAGGCTTACAAGCTGGCCGAGCGGGTGCTGGATGAGGGCAAGCGGGACTGGGCCGCGCTGCATACGTCCATGGGGCGTCTCTATCGCGCCGACAACCCCGATCTGCCCGTACTGCAGCCCTGGCACCAGACCACGGCAAGCCCCAGCAGTCGTTACCTGTTCGAGCGCAATCCCTTTTTCCACCGCGTAGACCCCAGGGGGCAGCAGTTGCCCTATATCGATACCGTGATTCTGGGAATCACCGAATCCAAGCTCATACCGGCCAAGGCCGCCACGGGAGAAACCGACCTGCAGGCGCAGTACCTGCGGTTCAATGACTTCACGCTGCTAAAGCGCAATGCGCCGGAGTACAACTACCGGGTTACGCTCTGGCCGATTGCCAAGGGGGCTCACCAGGCCCTTTTCCCCAACCTGAATCACAATGACCCCGTCTGGCGCGGGCTGTTCCGGGACGTGCGTTTCAGACGCGCGCTGTCGCTGGGTATAGACCGCCACGAAATCAACCAGGTCATCTATTACGGCATGGCGGTCGAAGGGCAGAATACGCTGCTGGAACGCTCGCCGCTTTACAAGCCCGAGTACCGTACCAGCTGGACGCAGTTTGACCTCAAGGAGGCCAACCGGCTGCTGGATGAGATCGGCCTGACCGAGAAGGATATCGGCGGTACGCGCAAGCTGCCCGATGGTCGCCTGCTGGAAATCATCGTCGAAACCTTCGACGGTACCAGCGAACAGGCCGACGTCCTGCAGCTGGTCGGCGACAAGTGGCGCCAGCTGGGTATCAAACTGCATATCAAGCCTTCCAATCTGGACAACGTGCGGCGGCGTGTCTATGCCGGCGAAACCCTGATGACGATCTCGTCAGGGCTTGAAAACGGCATCGCCACTGCGGCCAATTCTCCCTATGAACTGGCACCGGTGCAGCAGGACTATTATCAGTGGCCCAAGTTTGGCCAGTTCAGGGAAACCCACGGTGCCGCCGGGCTTGCGCCGGACTTTCCTGAAGCCCAGCAGCTGATGAGTCTGCTGGATAACTGGTACCAGGCGGATTCCACGGCGCAGCGCCGCGACATCTGGCAGCAGATGCTGCAAATCAATGCCGATAACCTCTTCAGCATCGGTATTCTGGCGGGGGTCATGCAGCCCATCGCCATAAACAGCCGCTTGCACAATGTCCCGGACAAGGGCATCTGGAACTGGGATCCCGGTGCGCACTTTGGTCTCTACTCGCCCGATACCTTCTGGTTTGAAAAGGGCACGGCGCACTAATCATGCTGAAATACGTCGTTCGCAGAGTGCTGATGATGATTCCGACCCTGATCGTGATCAGCATGCTGGTGTTTACCATCATCCAGCTGCCGCCGGGGGACTACCTGACCACGATGGTCAACGAGTTGCAGTCCCAGGGCGAGAACGTCAACCAGGAGCGGGTGGCCTACCTGCGCGAGCAGTATGGTCTGGACCGTTCCGTCGTCGAACAGTATTTCCACTGGGTCTGGGGCATGCTGCACGGTGACATGGGGCATTCCTTCGAGCATGACAAACCGGTGAACGAAGTGGTCGGTGACCGCATGTACCTGACCGTACTGGTGGCCTTTGTCACGACGCTGTTTGTCTATGTGATGTCGTTCCCCATCGGCGTCTACTCGGCGGTACGCCAGTACAGCATTGGCGACTTTACGCTGTCGTTTATCGGTTTTATCGGCCTGGCAACCCCCAATTTCCTGCTGGCGCTGGTGCTGATGTACATGGCCAAGGCCTACTTCGGTACCGATATCGGTGGCCTGATGGATGCGCAGTATATCGACCAGCCCTGGACTATGGACAAGGTCATGTCGGTGCTGGCGCACCTCTGGGTGCCGGTGCTGGTGATCGGCACCTCCGGCACCGCCGGCATGATCCGCCGTCTGCGGGCCAACCTGCTGGATGAACTGCACAAGCAGTATGTGGTGACGGCCAAGGCCAAGGGGCTGGGGCCGGTCAAGACGCTGGTCAAGTATCCGCTGCGCATGGCGCTAAACCCCTTTATTGCGGATATCGGCAACCTGCTGCCCGAAATGATATCCGGTGCGGTCATCGTCTCGGTGGTGCTGGGACTTGAAACGACGGGTCCGATGCTGCTCAAGGCGCTGCAGTCGCAGGACATGTACCTGGCGGGAAGTTTCCTGATGTTTATCTCGTTGCTGACGGTTTTGGGCACATTGATTTCCGACCTTGCGCTGGCAGTGCTGGACCCGCGTATTCGGCTGGACGGAGGGAGCAGCCGATGAGTCGTGACCAGAAGGAGCATTACGTCAATCCCGCGCCTTTCAATCCCTATGCCGCCCTTGAACTGACGCCCGAGCAGGAACGCTATTACATGGCGTCGCAGTGGCGCCTGGTGTGGTGGAAGCTCAAGCGCCATCGCCTGGCGGTGATCAGTGGCAGCTTTCTGGCGCTGATGTACCTCATCGTGGTGTTCGCCGAAGTGGTGGCGCCCTATGAGCTCGAAGCCCGTCATGTGGACTACCTGTTCGCACCGCCGCAGGATGTGCACTGGTTTGACGAAGGCGAGTTTCGGGGGCCCTTTGTCTATGGCATAGACGTGACGCTGGACATGGAGAACCTGCAATGGGTTTACCAGGAAGACCGTACCCGGGTGAATCCCATTCGCTTTTTCTGCAGCGGCAGTGACTATGCGGGGGCCGACTATAAATTCTGGGGGCTGTTTGACGGCAGTTTTCACCTGGTGTGTCCGTCACCCGACAGCCCGATGTTCCTGCTGGGCACGGACCGGATGGGGCGGGACATGCTGTCGCGTATCGTTTACGGCGCGCGCATATCCCTGACCCTGGGGCTGATCGGTATCGCCATCAGTTTCTTTCTGGGCATCACCATCGGCGGGGTGGCCGGTTACTATGGCGGCATTGTCGATAACATCGTGCAGCGCACCATCGAGGTGATCCGCTCCTTTCCCATGCTGCCGCTGCTGATGGCCCTGTCGGCGGTATTGCCGGTCACCTGGCCACCGACCCTGATCTTCCTTGGTATAACGGTGCTGCTGGCCTTGCTGGACTGGCCGGGCCTGGCCCGTGCCGTGCGCTCCAAGTTGCTGGCGTTGCGTGAAGAGGATTTTTGCGTGGCGGCGCAGCTTATGGGAGCCAAGCCCGGGCGCGTGATCATGAAGCACCTGATGCCCAGTTTCCTGAGCCATTTGATTGCCTCGGCCACGCTGTCCATCCCGACCATGATCCTGGGTGAAACGGCACTGAGTTTTCTGGGGCTGGGGCTGCGACCACCGGTCACCAGCTGGGGTGTGCTGCTGAATGAGGCGCAGAACATCAATTACGTGGTGCTTTATCCCTGGCTGCTATACCCGGTTATCCCGGTTATCCTGGTCGTGCTGGCCTATCAGTTCCTGGGCGATGGCCTGCTGGACGCGGCAGACCCCTACAAGCACTGACGGGCCCCGGGGTGTTTCAGGCCCTTACCGCTGCAGCCAGGCCTCAATTTTGGCAATGCTCTGTGGTGAGTCCCATTCGTGACCGCCGGTGACGGTTTCCAGCAGCGTGCCGTCACGATCATACAGGTAGCTCATGGGCAGCCCGGGGATGCCCAGTTCCCGAAAGGCGCTGCCTGATTCATCCAGCAGCAGTTCAAATGCCAGCGGCGTATCCAGCTTCTGGCGAAAGCTCGCTATCGCCTCTGGGCTCTCGCCTACATTTACCGCCACGACGGACAGGTCTCCGGCATTAAAGTGCTGCTGCAGCCGTGTCATCGAAGGCATTTCACGAATGCAGGGCGGGCACCAGGTGGCCCAGAAATTCAGCAGCAAAATCCTGCCGCGATACTGCTCCAGTGGCGCGGGGTTGCGCTCCAGGTCGGCAAAGCTCAATTCGTACACCGACTCTGCCGCCTGGGCGGGCAGGGGGCTGGCGAGGGCAGCTGCAAGGCCGAGGCCAAGGCCCAGCAGAATTGACTTCATGGCAACCTCCAATGTGTCCGGGACGTATCAGCTTAGCAGGCCTGCCGGGTGGCGTCACCGCTGCCGTGCGGCTGGCCAGGCAGGGGCGAAATATGGCATAACAGGGGCCCGCAAACCGTGCATAGGACATGACATGAAGCTGGCATTTCTGGGATTGGGCACCATGGGGTATCCCATGGCCGGACATCTGCAACAGGCGGGACACGATGTCTGCGTCTACAACCGCACCCGGACCAAGGCAGAGCACTGGGTTCAGCAGTACGGTGGTACCCTGGCGGACACACCGGCCAAGGCGGCTGCCGCTGCCGATATCGTCTTCACCTGCGTGGGCAACGATGCTGACCTGCGCCAGGTGGTTGTCGGGGAGCAGGGCGCCTTTGCCGGCATGAAGTCCGGTGCCTTGCTGGTGGATCACACTACGGCGTCGGCCGATGTGGCCAGGGAACTGGAGGCGCAGGCAAAAGCACGGGGCTTTCAGTTTGTTGATGCCCCGGTATCCGGCGGTCAGGCCGGGGCGCAGAATGGCCAGCTGAGCATCATGTGCGGTGGTGCCGCCGATGCCTTTGCCAGGGCTGAGCCCGTACTGGCGGTCTATGGAAAATCCACTCGTCTGCTTGGCGAAGCGGGCAGCGGCCAGCTGGCCAAGATGGTCAATCAGATCTGTGTGGCCGGCGTGGTCCAGGGACTGGCGGAAGCGGTGCATTTTGCCAAGCGCTCAGGTCTTGATGGGCGCGCCCTGTTTGATGTGATCAGGCATGGTGCCGCAGGATCCTGGCAAATGGACAACCGGCACGAGGCCATGCTGGATGGCGAGTTTGATTTTGGCTTCGCCGTCGACTGGATGCGAAAGGATCTGGGCATTGCGCTGGATGAGGCGCGCAACAACGGTGCCCGTCTGCCGGTTACCGCCTTGCTGGACCAGTTCTACGCGGATGTTCAGGCGCAGGGGGGTGGGCGCTGGGATACCTGTAGCCTGGTGGCGCGGCTTGAGCGGGATTAAGGCGCTGAAGAGGCTGGACATATGCGGTGCTTTCCTTATAATCCGCTGCCAGATTTGTACAAAAAACAGACTATATGAGGTTTAGCTCCATGACCCTGATCGACAAATACAGCCTGGTTTCCTTTGCTCCGAGCGTTCTGATCATTGCGGGCTGCGTGGCTTTCGTTGCTGTAGGTATCGGCTTCCTGCGCAAGAATATCGCCCGTGACGCGGCGGCGGCCCTGTCTGCTGAAGGTCAGGCCAAGTAACAGCTATCCTTTGTTGTTGCCCGACCTGCGTCCTGCAGGTCGGGCAGGCTTTCCAGCCACGCCCTGTTGTCTTTTGTCTCCCGGCTTGTTTACTTCTGTTTATCGTCGGCGGCTGTACAGTTGGATGCGCGAGCTTCCAGGCTGCGCGTGGTTACGCGGCTGTTGGCCGGGCGTCGCTGCACACGCAAACGGCGCCATCGCAGCTTGCGGTAGCCGTCTTGGGCGGTGCGAGGGAGCTGGGAGGGGAAGACTGGCCCGCAAGGATTGCGGGCCAGGGCGGGTTTAACGCTTGGGCAGAACGTCCTTGAGCTGAGCGTGCATTTTCAGCAGGCTCTTCTCGGTGGTATCCCAGTCGATGCAGGCATCGGTCACCGAGACGCCGTACTTGAGTTCGCTCAGGTCCGCAGGAATAGGCTGGTTGCCCCACCCCAGATTAGACTCGATCATCAGGCCCACCAGGGACTTGTTGCCTTCCAGAATCTGGTTGGCGACGTTCTCGGCGACCAGCGGCTGCAGTGCCGGATCCTTGTTGGAGTTGGCGTGGCTGCAGTCCACCATGATATTGCGGGCCAGGCCGTTCTTTTCCAGCGCCTGTTCGCAAAGGGTGACATTGACGGAGTCGTAGTTGGGCTTGCCGTTGCCGCCGCGCAGCACCACGTGGCCGTACTGGTTGCCCTTGGTGCGAATAATCGATACTTCACCGTCCGGGCTGATGCCCAGGAAATTGTGCGGGTGGCTGACGGACTGCAGTGCGTTGATGGCGACGGTCAGGCCACCGTCGGTGCCGTTCTTGAATCCCACGGCGCAGGACAGGCCGGAGGACATTTCCCGGTGGGTCTGGGATTCCGTGGTACGGGCGCCAATGGCGGACCAGGCAATCAGGTCCTGCATGTACTGGGGTGAAATCGGGTCCAGGGCTTCGGTCGCCAGCGGCAGGCCCATTTCCGACAGGTCCAGCAGCAGTTTGCGTGCAATGTGCAGACCTTCTTCGATATCGAAGGAATCGTCCATGTGCGGGTCATTGATCAGCCCTTTCCAGCCCACGGTGGTACGGGGCTTTTCGAAATAGACGCGCATGACCAGGTAGAGGCTGTCCTTGACCTGCTCCGCCAGCGCCTTGAGGCGCTTGCCATACTCGATGGCCGCTGCAGGGTCGTGGATGGAACAGGGGCCGATAACGACAAACAGGCGGTGATCCTTTTTGTCCAGGATGTCGCGGATGACCTTGCGGCCTTCCATCACGGTTTCGGCCGCGGCATCACTGATCGGCAGCTTCTGTTTCAGGGCTTCGGGGGTGATCAGCACGGAGTGCGAATCAATATTCAGGTCTTCTACGCGTATATCGGTCATGGTATTTCCCTGCAGCAGCGCTGCGCTGCTTCTTTTATTGCCTACGTGCGAATCTTTTTAACACATAAATCAGGAGGTTATAAGCCCAAACGGGCTCATGTTCCGGTGCGGTGATACAATAATGAGCACTGCTGCGGGTCCGGGTGCGAACTCGCAGGCCGCTGCGTGGTCTACTGGCTGCCATTTTGATCAACCTGTGGAAACTGGAATCCCGTGCACTGTTATTTCTCTGTATTAGTACGCCGCTGTTTGTGGTTCATGCTGCTGTTGCCACTGGGCTTTAGCGTACAGGCCGGCCTGTTCGACAAGAACCCCTTTGCCGCGGCCGAGGGTCCGCTGCAGGTCGATGAGGCCTTCAGGCTGGATGTCGAACCGCTGGGGGAGGGCCGGGTCAAGCTGTTGTGGACCATTGCGCCGGATTACTACCTGTACCGCGACCGAATGGATTTCAGCAGTACTTCGCAGCGCTCCGAGGTGGTGCAGCGCATCAATGCACCGGCAGAGGAAAAAGACGATCCGCTGTTTGGCAAGGTCTGGGTGTATCACGCATTTGCCGAGGTGGAGTTGCAACTGGCCAGTCTGGTCGGTGCCCGCACCGATGATACCCTGGCGGTCACCTACCAGGGTTGCTGGGAGGGGGGCATCTGTTACCCGCCGGTTACCCGCGATATCAGCCTGACCGATATCGCTGAGTTAGCCGCAGCAGCGCCAGGTACGCAGACCGCAATTTCCGCCCCTGACACAGCAGTCATTGGCACAGTTGCCGCCATTGCGGCACCTGCCGGCGCGGCGCAGCTGCCTGTCAGCGAGCAGGATCGCTTTGCCGGTTTGCTGCGCGATGCCAGCCTTGCCTTCACGCTGGGTGCCTTTTTTCTGGCAGGACTCGCCCTGGCGTTCACGCCCTGTGTTTTTCCGATGATTCCCATTATTTCCAGCATCATTGCCGGGCATGGCACGCGCATGACCACGGGTCGTGCATTCAGCCTGTCGCTGGTCTACGTGCTGGCGGTGGCCGTTACCTACACCCTGGCGGGGGTACTGGCCGGGCTCTTTGGAGCCAATATCCAGGCGGCTTTCCAGAATCCCTGGATTGTCTCCATTTTTGCCGGCATTTTTGTATTGCTGGCCCTGTCGATGTTCGGTTTCTATGAGCTGCAGTTGCCGGCGCGCTGGCAAAGTCGCCTGACCCGGGCAAGCAATCGCGGCAAGCCTGGCAGTCTGCGCGGTGTCGCCTTCATGGGGCTGCTCTCGGCGCTGATCGTAGGCCCCTGCATGGCCGCGCCCCTGGCCGGTGCCCTGATCTATATCGGCCAGACTGGTGATCCGGTACTCGGCGGCCTGGCACTGTTCTTCCTGAGCCTTGGCATGGGTTTTCCACTCTTGCTGATCGGCGCTTCGGCCGGCAAACTGCTGCCGCGGGCCGGTGCCTGGATGGCGTCGGTCAAGGCGGGCTTTGGTGTATTGCTGCTGTTGATGGCTATCTGGATGCTGGATCGCATCATGGCCGATCAGCTGACCATGGCGCTGACGGCGATGGTGCTGGTCGTGTCCGCGGTCTATATGAATGCACTGGATCGACTGCCCGAAGCAAATGGCAGCTGGCACCGGCTCTGGAAAGGTGTGGGTCTGCTGTTGCTGGTCTACGGCATTGCACTTATGGTTGGACTGTTCTCGGGCAGTCGCAGCTTGGTGTATCCGCTGCAGGGGCTGGCGGGTACACAGCCCGTGGCAGCCCAGGGAATGGCGTTTCAGAAGGTGACCTCCATGGCGCAGCTGCAACCCTTGCTGGAGCAGGCGCGGCGCAACGCCCAGCCGGTGATGCTGGATTTCTTCGCCGAGTGGTGTGTTTCCTGTTACGAGCTGGAGTATGTCACTTTCAATGATGCCGGTGTGCAGCAGGCGCTGGCCGGGTATCAGTTGATCAAGGTTGATGTGACGGCCAATGATGAAGCGGCCAAGGTGCTGAGTCGCGAATACGGCGTAATAGGTCCGCCGGCCCTGCTGTTCTATGGTGCCGACGGTACTCTCCTGCCCCAGTTGACGGTGGTGGGCGTCATGGGGGCGGATGACTTCGTGCGCCATGTGGCCCGGGTGCCGGGTTCCCAGGGAAGCTGAGTCGGGCAGAGGTGCCCGCACCCGGGTGCCCAGGGATGGCGCGGGCCGGGTGAGCGCTTAGCGCAGGTAATTGCGGCTGATATGGCGAAAGCTGTCCGTGCCGGCCTTGCGCATCCATTCGAATGCGACCATTTCCCGGCTGACGACCTGAATGCCCGCCTGGCGCATGCGCTCGATGGCCAGGGCCTTGTCCTGGGGGTTGCGTGAGGCGATGCAGTCGGCCACCACGAAAACATCCCGAGCCTGCTCGCGCAGTTGCAGTGCACTTTGCAGTACGCAGACGTGGGCCTCGATACCGATGATAACAACCTGCTGCGGCTGGCACGCCTCGATGGCTGCGGCGCAGGCCGGCTCCGCCACACAGGAAAAGTGGGTCTTTTCCAGCATGGCACCGGCGGGAATCAGTGCTCCCAGGGGCTCGGCGGTATGGCCTATGCCCTGGGGGTACTGCTCGGTGCCCAGCACCGGCACCTTGAGGTAATCGGCGATCTCCAGCAGCCAGCGGCAATTTTCCAGCAGCGGTTCAGGCTCAGCCACCGCGGGCAGCAGTTTGTCCTGCACATCGATCACCAGCAGCAGGGATTTGTCGGGATGAATCAGCATGGGAAGCGTCCTCAGGCGGCGGGTTTCTTGTCCACCATGACCACCGCCTCACCCTGGGTGACGCGTTTGCCCGCGACAAAACAGTCGGTGCTGAGCGTGACCCGGCCACGGCGCAGGTTGATATCGGTGATGGTGACACGGGTTTCCACCTCGTCGCCCAGGTGAATCGGCAGGCGAAACTTGAGGCTCTGGTCCAGGTAGACCGACCCCGGGCCAGGCAGGTGCATGCCGATAGCCGCGGAAATCAGGCCCGCGCTGAACATGCCGTGGGCGATACGGGTCTTGAACTGGGTCTGGGCGGCAAAGTCTTCATCCAGGTGAACCGGGTTGGTATCGCCGGTGATCTCGGCGAACTGCCGGATATCCTGGTCGCTGACCGTTTTTAAAACCGATGCGCTCTGGCCTATTTCCAGATCTTCGATATAAAGGCCGTGGGCCTGGCTCATGCTGTGTCTCCGTCGATAATGTGGCTGCGGTGGGCGAGGCGGTCAGTCCTCGTGGATCGCCTGCATGGATTCCTGTGCCCATTGCAGGCTGGCCCGATAGGCCCAGTCGTATACGGCGCTGTTGAAGTCCACCGGCAGGCGGTCCCAGTCACCGTTTTCATAGTTGATTACATTTTTCAGTACATCGCCGATAGGCCCTTCGTCGCCGCGGATAGCCGCCTTGACGTCATCCCCCAGGGGCACCTGGGCCAGCATTGATTCCTGCTGGATATCCAGCATGGCGTGCAGCCCGGACATCATGCCGGCCATGAAGTAGCTGGTGGGTGCGGGCTGGCGCTGGGTAATGGCCACCAGTTCGCACATGCGGCCGCGAATCAGCAGCACGCGGGACAGTTCTTCAGGCTTGTCCTTGTTGGCAGACATGGAAATCAGGGTTGCCCATTTCTTGACCTGCTCCAGTCCCAGCAGGACGACGGCCTGGGCAATGGACTCCACCTTGCGCACCAGGGCGTAAGCCGCGGAGTTGACGATGCGTAATAGCTTGAACGTCAGCACCGGGTCGCGGATGATCAGGGCCTCGAGCTTGTCCGGTGTGGTGGCGGGCTTTTGCAGTTCCTGAATCAGCTGCAGCAGGGTGAACTGCTGGGCGCTGACGCGGCGTTCCTGCACCAGCTTGGGCTTGCTGAGAAAGCTGCCCTGGTAGAGCTTGAATCCCATGTCGATGCAGCGTTCGAGCTGCTCGAAGCCATCAATGCCCTCACCGAGGAAGGCGACCTTGAAGGGGGCCATCAGGCTGATCTGCTGATCCAGCTGGGTTTCGTCGAAGCGGCGCACATCCAGCTTGACGATCTGGGCGGCCCGCAGCAGGTTGTCGTGGCGCGGGCTGTAGCTGAAATTGCACAGTGCCAGGCGATAACCGTCCTTGACCAGCTTGAGCGCTGCGCGTTCGTAATCCTGATCCGGTTCAAGGCCGGGCTCGAGCTCGATGACGACCTGCTTGCTGGGCAAATCGGGGAAATAGCCGGACAGCAGCAGCTCGCGACTGACCGGCACAAAGGCGGGTACCCGCCGTACGGAGCCGGAGTCGGAAATGCTGGTATAGATGTTGAGAATGATTTCGCCGTTGGGGGCTGCTCCTTCGAGTCGTGAAGCGCCTGCTCCTTCCTCATCAGGCCGGTACAGCAACTCGTAAGCCACGACCTTCTGGTGCTGATCAAAGATCGGCTGGCGGGCCACAAGCAGGCACTGATTGTCAGGGGTTTTGTCCATTTTCCCGCCGCTCCTGCTGTTCTCAAATCACAGCTATGAAGTGTATACGCAAATGAGCGTTTTCCGATAGGGCTGATCGGCCCCATGGGAGTATCGCTTTGGCGCCACAACGCTATAATAGGCGGCCTTCGAACAGGGCAGGGTAAAGATGAGCATTAATTGGTTTCCGGGACACATGCACAAGGCCCGCAAAGAGATCGCCAAAACCATGGACGAGATCGATGTGGTGATCGAGGTGCTGGATGCCCGCCTGCCCCAGTCGAGCGAGAATCCGCTGGTGGATTCCCTGCGCAAGGGCAAACCCGTTATCAAGTTGCTGAACAAGTCGGATCTCGCCGATCCGGACGTGACGGCCCAGTGGCTGGCGTTTTTCAATGCAATGGACGGCGTGCAGGCGCTGGCGCTGGACAACGAGAACCGCAAGCTGATCAAGCGACTGCCCGAACTGTGCAAGCAGCTGGTACCGTCCCGGGTAGCCCAGGGGCGGCCGGTGCGCGCCATGATCATGGGGATTCCCAATGTCGGCAAGTCTACCCTGATCAATGCGCTGGTGGGCAAGCGCATCGCCAAGGTGGGCAATACGCCGGCAGTCACGCGGCACCAGCAGCGCTTCATGATGCAGGGCGGCATGGCGCTGTCGGATACCCCGGGTATCCTCTGGCCCAAGATTGTCGACCCGGATTCCGGTTACCGCCTGGCGGCCAGCGGCGCAATCCGTGATACTGCAATTGAGCTGGAGGACGTGGCGCTGTTTACCGCCGGGTTTATGCTGGCGTCCTACCCGCAGCGCCTGATGGAGCGTTACCGGTTGACGACGCTGGCGGAAATCGCGGACGAGCTGCTGGAGCAAATCGGGCGCAAGCGGGGCTGTCTCAAGCCCGGTGGCGTTGTCGATCGGCACAAGGCATCAGAAATACTGTTAATGGAAATACGTGGCGGCAAGCTCGGACGAGTCAGTTTCGAGACCGTCGCCGAATGGGATGAGAAACGACGCCAGGCCGCTTTGGAAGAAGCCGAACGGCAGGCGGCGGAAGACGAGCAACAGCAGGATCCGACATGACACGTTTGAAGAAAAAACGCTCCGATGCCAACCGTATCGAGTGGGGCGAAACAGCGCCTCGGCGCAGTGAAAAGCTGGCCGACCCGACCAGCTACGAGAGCCGCAAGCGCCGCTCGCTGGATAATCGCAAGAAGCAGAAATCCGTTTACGAAAAGCAGCTGGAAAAGGAAGAGCGTGAAGCGCGCCTGAAGGCACAGCAACCTCAGGGTGGCCGTCTGGCGGAAAAAATTCGTCGCCTGAACCGTGAGAAAAACGCAGCCGAAATGGCGGATGCCAAGGCGGATAGTGACGCCAGCGTTGAGCCCGCCGGCGATGATCAGCAGGATGCCAAAGACTGACGCTTGCGGCACCGCGTGATGGCGTGCGGTTGTGCCCAGGGCCAGCCGCGCGGTTGGCGTTCGACTGGGTGGGCTGCTAGGTTTAGGTCAATGCGCAAGCGGAGGCCAGCAGCATGTCTCACTCACCGATTCATCGCGCCGGCAATGCACCGGTCAAGGTCGAACTGACAGAAGGAGAGACCTACACTTGGTGTGCCTGCGGGCGCTCCGATAACCAGCCCTGGTGTGATGGCTCCCATCAGGGCACCGGGATTGATCCTGTCGTTTTCGTCGCCGAACGCAGCGGCAGTGTCTGGCTCTGCCTGTGCAAGGCAACCGGGACGCCGCCGCTGTGCGATTCCAGCCATAAAAAGCCCGTAGCCAAGCCTGATAGCGGCTCCGTCTGAATCCGATCCAGCGCGGCGCTTGGCGTTCAGCCAGGCGCGGCCGGTAGCGGCCCTGGCGCACCTTTTGTGCTAGCATGCGCGCCTTTCCAATACAGCCAGGTAAGCTCCTTGCATTCCCAGGATTTCTCCCGCGATGTGATCATCATTGGTGCCGGCGCCGCAGGCCTGATGTGCGCGGCCACGGCCGGCTATCGGGGCCGTTCGGTGCTGCTGCTCGAACACAGCAACAAGATTGGCCGCAAGATACTGATGTCAGGTGGCGGGCGCTGCAATTTCACCAATCTGCACAACAGCCCGGCCAACTACCTTTCGGCCAATGCGCATTTCTGCAAGTCGGCCCTGAGCCGCTATCCCGCCGCACGCTTTATCGAACTGGTGGAGCGCCACGGTATCGACTACCACGAGAAAACGCTTGGGCAGCTGTTCTGCGATGTTTCCAGCAAGGAGATACTGCAGCTGCTGCTGACCGAGTGTGACTGGGCCGGGGTGGACGTACGCACCGAAAGCTCGATTTATCGCATCGACAAGAACAGCGATGGCTACCGGGTAAAAACCTCGGCCGGCATCTGGCAGTGCCGCTCCCTGGTGATCGCGACCGGCGGACTGTCGATACCCAATGGGGGCGCCACGCCCTTTGCCTATGAAACGGCCAGGCAGTTCGGGCTTAATGTACTGCCGCTGCAGGCCGCGCTCGTGCCCTTTACCCTGCAGCCCAGGGAGCTGGACATTTTCAAGCCGCTGTCCGGCGTCTCGCACCGTATTCGTGCCCGTATCGGCGATGCGGCCTTCGTGGAAAACCTGCTGTTTACCCACCGTGGCCTGAGCGGCCCGGCCATTTTGCAGATCTCGTCCTACTGGGACCCGGGTGGCGAGGTCGAGATCGACCTGTTTCCGGAGCTGGACCTGCTGCAATGGCTTGGTGAGCAGCGCGAAGCCCGTCCCAGGGCGGACATTCGCACGCTGCTGAGCCAGCAGATGCACAAGCGGGTGGTGCAGACCTTCTGCGATCTGTGGGGCTTTGAGGGGCCCATCAACCGCTTCGACGGCCCGCAGCTGGCCGCGGTGGCCGAGGCGTTCCACCGCTGGGTCATCAAGCCCGCCGGCACCGAAGGCTATCGTACGGCGGAAGTCACCCGTGGCGGCATCGATACCGACGAGGTTTCGTCCAAGACCTTCGAGGCCAAAAAGGCCCCGGGGCTCTACTTTATCGGCGAGTGCCTGGATGTCACCGGCCACCTGGGTGGGCACAACTTTCAGTTCGCCTGGGCCTGCGGCGATGCCGCCGGGCAGTACGTCTGACGGCGGATTATCCCGCACCCCAAGGCCGCCGCGAGGGCCGGCCCCCGCCCCATTCCTTTGCCGGCCCGACTCACTCTTTCCGATCGCCTGCTAAGCTTGGTAACTCCGGTACAGCGAGCCTGGCGGGGCCTCATGCAGCCCTGGTCGGGGCTCGCTCATGCATTTAGTGTTCTGAAGAAACAGCGAGGGGAGAGCTTGCCTATGAGCATCAAGATCGTGACCATTTGCGGCAGCGTACGGCCTGGCAACTACACTGCCATGGCGCTGGAGCTCGCCATCGACGAGCTGAAGAAAACGCCGGGGGTCGAAGTGACGCCCATTCGGCTCGACACCCTGGATTTGCCCCTGCCGGGCCTGCCGGCGCGAGACCCTGCGGCGCTTGAGCGGTTCCAGCGGACCGTCGGTGAGGCCACTGGCGTGCTGCTGGCGTCCCCCGAGTATCACGGTGGTATCAGCAGCCCGATGAAACTGGCCATCGACAACCTCGGCTTTCCCAGCGTGCTTGGTGACAAGCCAGTCTCCATACTGGGGGTGGCGGCCGGTGTCATTGGTGCCATCAAGTCCACCGAGCAGCTGCGGGCCATCTGCGCCCATGTTGGCGCCATGCCACTGCCGCTGGCGGTCTCCATCGCCAAAATCCAGCAGGTCTTCGATGCCCAGGGGCAATGCCTGGATGCGGCGACCGAGAAATATATCCGGCGTTCAGCCAGCAATCTGGTCGATTACATTAATCACGCTATTTGCCCGAAGATCAGCCTGGAAGCGATTCTGCGGGAGCAGGAGGAGGGCTGAGAAAACCGGCCGAATGGCGCCTTGCGCAGCTGGAGGATTCTGGCGTGTGTGCGGCGGAGTTAATGTATTGCCGATGCTGATTGTCGGCGGCTGTCAGCGAGCGCGTCGTGGTCTGGGCCACACTGAGCTGGAACTCATACCAGTGACCCCACAAAACCAGGCGCAGGTGCGCGGACATGCTGGTTGCTGTGGGGGTCACATGAGCCTGCGGCCAATGACGAAACATGTGCCGCGGGTTTATGCAGTTATTCGCCCGACTATTCTTTTTACCAGGGGCGCTACAATCGCTACTGCAGCAAAGGCGATCGGCCAGGTGGTCATACAGCTTTTCACCCATTGTGTAGCGAATCCGGAATGAATCCCTTGTGATATTACAAGAACGAAAGCGGATACGATACAGACCATGATGGCTGACAGTAGAGCGCTGAATAATATGGGGGCATAACGCACTGGGATACGCATTTCATTCTCCTGTGTACGCTTTACTAAGGCGGGTTTAAAGTTGTGAAAAAAACTGTATTGCCCAGCCTGATACATATAAGCCGAGCCCAAAAACTGCGTGCGTTATAAGACTCTGTAATCGAGCTGAGTTGGGTTTTGGTGTGCGCGACGCTGCAATTCCCGCCCCCATACCTGGCTGCATTAACAAAAAGGGTGCTGCCACTGTAATAATGCCTACAGCAAGCGCAGGGCCAAGCGTTGGGGTGTGAATCCAGGAATTTCCCCATATGGCGATCAATAATGCGGCGTAAGCGATGCCTGTCAGATAGTGAAACATCCATCCTGTGACACGTTCTCCACGCATGGGGGCGGATGCGGCTATGGCATCGTGTTGAAACTGCCCGTAAGCCATGTAAGTTATCCAGCGTCCCACCATGCCGTAGTTTGGGGGCGGTATACCGAGCAGTGGCTTGCGTACCAGGCTCCACAAGTCCATCACCATGGTGGCTCCTGTTCCTATTAGCAATATTGAAAGTAGATGGTTCATAGCTGTCCCCTTTGCTTGTTTCGATTTCAACCTGGTGCTAGCTTACAACCTCAAGTTGACTTGAGGTCAAGGGGTGTTTATGGATATCGCTGAAGTCGCCAAACGTTCCGGGGTGCCGGCCTCCAAGTTGCGGTTCTATGAGGAAAAAGGGTTAATCAGCTCTATTGGCAGGCAAGGCTTGCGGCGGGTTTTCAGCGCGGACATTCTGGAGCGACTGGCGCTGATAGCCCTGGGGCGGGCTGCGGGTTTTTCACTCGATGAAATTGCCCGCATGCTTGGGTCTAAAGGGAGCCCGGTGATTGACAGGGAGTTGCTGGTCAGCAAGGCAGATGAGCTGGACAGGACCATTCACAAGCTGATTGCGATGCGTGATGGCCTGCGACATGCTGCGGTTTGTTCTGCACCCAGTCATATGGAATGTCCAAAGTTCCGGCGTCTGCTCCGCTTGGCTGCAGATGGAGCGATTGGCACTGACGCTGCGGTGAAACTGCCACAAAAGCAGCGCTCTAAAAAGGCGTTGAACCGGACAAGCCGGTGAAGGCAACGTTATATTTATTACTAGTTCAGGCGTTGTGTAAATGCCCGGTGCCGCGAAAAATTGTCTTTATGGTCCGATGTTATTAACCCGGGTTAATGCATGAAACAGGGATGTTTCATCATTGGCCTTCCTTTGAAAAGGATGGCCCAATGCGAACCCCATCCCTTCACCCGAGAGAATCCAGCAGGTCCACGCACGGGCGCCCATTCTTCAATGGTGAAAAGTGGGGGGTGACCCCGTATACGCATCCCTGCGTACGCGGCACACCGTACTTCCTATACATAACTGGCAAATAGGGAGGGCGAACCTATTGGCCAGTCAGGTTAATATAACGCATAGCTTATGGCCTGGCAGGCAGGGTCATTCAATAACAGGGGCGGATAAATTCTTGCCCTTTTTTGGGTCAGGCAACCGTCACAGCCTGGTATGCCCGAATAATATGCTGCACATCGGCCTTGTTGCCCTGCTGTATGCGTTTATAGTGCCTGAGAGTTTTGTCCAGGTAATCAGAGGCGATCTTCGTCTCTGTGGCGCTGGCTGCACGCCAGAGCTGATTGCCTACAGGGCTAATGCTATCTGCAGCCTGGCATCTGGCTGCAGGGGTACAGAGCAGCAGGATTTCGTAGCAGCGCCGATTCTCTTCCACCAGGGCTTCGTTACGCAAGCCGAAACCCAGCCGGATCAGCTGCTGGCGCAGGGCAAACTGGTGATGCACAGGGCAGAGCAGGAAGTCGATATCCGCCGTGGGATGCGCGCTATGAATGGCACTGACGAGCTGTATCATCAGGTCCCCACCCACGCCTGCGATAATCACCAGGTGCCTGCCGGCATGCTGCTGCAGGGGCAGTGTGGCAACGTCCAGGCAGTGCAGGTGCCACTCTGATGACCCTTTTATCGGTGCCTGCACCGAGGGCGGCGTTGGAAGTTGGGTTGGCTGTAGCGGGCAAAACCGTAGCAGCTTTTGTTCCAGGTCGCCCATAAGCGCAGGTACCCGGTCCACGAAGTGAATGCAGGGCGCAGCCTGGCGTGTCAGCAATTGCGCGCCCAGCAGACCATGGTCGCAACAGCAATCCCAGATATGGTCATAACCCGCCGTGACCATGGATTCAATTTTTGCCAGCCGCTTGCCAAGTGTGATGCTCAATGCCTGTCCCGCGATAGGTGTGCTGCTGGATGCTGAAAGGCGCGCATTGTAGTGGTTTTCTGCAGCTCGCAGAAGCCGGCAGTTGTGAGGATTGCTCCGGCCCTCTGAGTGATGCCCGGGAGCCTCCGTGATACCCGTCACTCATAAACCGTGCCGTGCCGGCCCCAGCAGACGTGATAGTGCCTCTGGACATGCTGTCCCCTCTGATTTAAACGATGCCTTGCGCCTTTTGCCTTGCCCATGTATTCACCCTTACTGCGCCCCCGGTAATCCGCTATTATTCCGGCCTGATTCAATCATCTAAGTGTCAGGATTTTTCTGTGGATATTAAACGCATCAATCCCTGTCCGCGCTGGTCGGACGCTACTGTCTATAACGGTATTGCCCATTTCGTGGAAGTCGCCGAAGGGGACACCAGCGCCGATATCGTCGGCCAGGCCCGGCAGATATTCGAGCAGGCCGAGGCCTCTCTGGCCAGCGTGGGCAGTGACAAGTCGCGCATCCTGTCCGTGACCATCTACGTAACGGATTTCGCCCATGTCGCGGGGCTGAACGAAGCCTGGGAGGCCTGGTTGCCCGCCGGTTGTGCGCCGAGCCGTGCCTGCGTCAAGGCAGAGCTGGCACGTCCTGAATTGCTGGTGGAAATCGCCTTTGTTGCCGCGGCTGCCTGAGCAGGCAGTCCGCTTTCCTTAGCCTTATTCAGAGCATCACCGGAGCCCCCATGCAGGATATCCTGGACGACATTACCGCCGAGCTGCTTGCCCGTGAGGACAGGGGCACCGTGGCGCAGTACATACCGGAGCTGGCCACCGTGGATGCGCAGCAGTTTGGCATCAGCGTGGCGCTGGCGGATGGGCGTACATTCAGTGCCGGCAGTGCGAGCACGCTGTTCTCGGTCCAGAGCATTTCCAAGGTGTTTACGCTGACCATTGCGCTCGGAAAACTGGGCGATGCGGTCTGGTCGCGGGTGGGTCGCGAACCCTCGGGGGATCCGTTCAATTCCATCGTGCAGCTCGAACACGAGAACGGCAAACCGCGCAATCCGTTTATCAATGCCGGTGCCATCGCCATTGTTGATGCCATCATGATGGGGCACCAGCCCCGGGAAACCCTGGCGGAAATCCTGCAGTTCGTGCGCTTTATCGCCAATGATTCTTCTATCGGCATTGACGAAACGGTGGCGCGTTCGGAACTGAAAACCGGCGACCGCAACGCCTCCCTGGCGCACTTCATGGCCTCGTTCGGCCGCCTCAAACACCCGGTGGACAAGGTGCTGGGCACCTACTTCCATCACTGCTCCATTTCCATGACCTGTGAACAGCTGGCCCAGGCGGGCCTGTTCCTGGTGGCCGATGGCGTTAACCCGAGCACCGGCGTGCGGGTGGTATCGGCGCAACGGGCACGGCGCATCAACTCCCTGATGATGATGTGCGGTCATTACGACGGTTCCGGCGAGTTCGCCTACCGTGTGGGCCTGCCGGGCAAAAGCGGTGTCGGCGGCGGCATTCTGGCCATTGCGCCGGGCAAGGGCTCTATCGCGGTCTGGTCGCCGGGGCTGGATCATATCGGCAACAGCAAGCTCGGCACCGAAGCACTGGAAATGCTGGTGCATAAAACCGGCTGGTCGGTGTTCGGACACTAACAGGCAGTGGAAACTCTGCAGGGCCAGTACGGCGTTAACGGTTACCTTATAGAACTTGCCACACCCGCCCGGCGCTGACGCCACTACTGTTCTTCACGCTGCCGCCTTGATACCAATGTCACTCGTCGTCTCTATCCTCACGCAGGGCTGTCGCCGGGGCGAAAGGGTCTGGGTCTGTATTCAGCTAATCCGCAGCCATGCGCGTTGCACGCCGGACCAGGGCGGGAGTGCCAAGCTGTGGCAAATGGAGGTCATCGCCGCCAGGCAGCGGGATCGGCTGCGCTGAAACCAAAGCACCCAGAGTGCCTGGATCAAGGCCGTTTGTTAAAAAATACTGCTGCTTCGTTATACATTTCGGGAACCCTGCTTCACTCCGGTAGTCACTTGAACGATCGTTCAAAATAACCGAAGGAGAACAACGTGCCAAAACAGCTATCTCTTGCCCTGCTGATGCTCAGACTGGGTATCTTTTCCGTGTTTCTGTTCTGGTCCCTGGACAAGTTGCTCCGCCCTGAACATGCCGCAAAGGTCTTCGATGTGTTCTTTGGCTTGGCCGGGCTGGGGGAAAATGTTTTTTACGTGATTGGCGTGGCTCAGCTGGTTCTGGTGCTGGCCTTCGTGGCGGGGCTGCTGAAAACCTGGACCTACGGCATCATCCTGGCTCTGCACACAGTTTCGACGCTGGCATCGTTTGGCAAGTACCTGCAACCGTTCGACAATCTGCTGTTCTTCGCGGCCTGGCCGATGCTGGCGGCCTGCTTGGCGCTGTTTCTGCTGCGTGATTACGATACCTGGACGCTTTCCCGCAAAGCGGCTGTGGCCACAACCGCTGACTGAGGGGCCCCTGAGGAAAATGTCTGCGGGGAATACCGCGTACCCTGAGGCGGCCCCGTGCGTCGATAGCTTGTCCATGCCCCCCGCACGACATCAGCCCAAGGGCTCTGTCGTGCGGGCTCGGCATACAGGTCAAGTGCGCAATGGTGTCGTGCGAGGGGAGGCCGGCGCAGCCGGTCCAACCGGCACTGCCCGGTATACTCAAGCTCCTCCCGGCCTTCATTCGCGGCAACTACTGCGCTCAATGTCAAAAAAAGCGCTGGCGCTTTTCAACACCCTGCTAACAGTGCCGAACTGTAATTCAGGCTTGCTGGCGCAGTACCTCCCGACGTCGCTTCCCGGCCGTGCTCAGGCCTTAGTCGCATCAGCCGGCAGGTATTCCTCGATCAGGGCCCTGCAATGCATTACCAGGGGTGAGCTGTCGCTCGCCCGCAGGCTGAGAACGATGGGGGAGGTGGCATCTTGCTCCTGCAACGGGATGTAGTTCACATCCTGGCGGTGCTGTTGCTGCACGGCTGCGGGCACCAGGGTGACGCCGATGCCGGCGGCGACCAGGCCAATGGCGGTCTGCATTTCATGGGTCCACTGCACCACCTCGATGCGCAGGCTGTGGCGGGCAAACAGCTCCAGTACATGATCGGCGTAGCTTGGGCGCGGGTTACCGGGATAGAGCACGAAGGGCTCGCGGGCCAGATCCGCAAGGCTGACCGTCTTGCCTGCTAACGGGTGTCCGGCGGGAAGGGCGGCAACCAGCGGGTCGGCGGTGAGCACCTGCTGTTGTATGGCAGGATCGGCGATATGAATACGGCCAAAGCCGATGTCGATACGACCGGCCTTGAGCGCCTCGACCTGCTGCACGGTGGTCATTTCGCTCAGACCCAGCTCGATGCCCTCGTCACCGCGCAGGCGCCCGATCAGCTGCGGCAGTACGCCGTACAGGGTGGAGGGCGCAAAACCGATGCCCATCCAGCGCTTGCGGCCCTGACCAATGCGCTGGGTATTGTTGCAGACCTTCTCAAGCTGCTCCAGCAGGGCGCTGGAATGTTCGTGAAAGAAGCGGCCGGCCTCGGTGAGACGCAGCGGCCTGGTGCGTTCGATCAGCGTCACCCCGAGTTCCTCTTCGAGCTGCTGGATCTGGCGGCTCAGGGGCGGCTGGGCGATATGTAGCATCTCGGCGGCACGGGTGAAATTGAGGGTTTGAGCCAGTGCCTGGAAGTAACGCAGGTGACGCAGTTCCATTGGGACTCCAGGATGTTGAGTGTCAGTAACGATACCTGGTGAGTATAGTATCAGACAAATTCAATATTGGAGCTGGTCGGCTTTTCGGTTCAGTATCGGTTTCAGCACGTACAGAACCGAGTGGGTATAAACATGATTTCGAGCGCGATCGAGTCGATTAAGACCATCATCGTTGATCTGCCAACCATAAGGCCGCACCAGCTGGCCATGCATACCATGCAGCGCCAGACCCTGGTGATCGTGCGCATCCGCAGCGCCGATGGCATCGAAGGCATCGGTGAGGCGACCACCATCGGTGGCCTGGCCTACGGCAACGAAAGCCCGGATAGCATGAAGACCAATATTGACCGCTTCTTTGCCCCGTTGCTGATCGGGCAGGATGGCAGCAATGTCAACGCCGCGATGCAGCGGCTGGATCGCAGCATCAAGGGTAATACCTTCGCCAAGTCCGGTATCGAAACCGCGTTGCTGGATGCCCAGGGCAAACGCCTGGGTCTGCCGGTGAGCGAGTTGCTGGGGGGGCGCGTACGCGATTCGCTGGAAGTGGCCTGGACCCTGGCCAGTGGCGATACCGCGAAGGACATTGCCGAAGCCGAACAGATGCTGGACATCCGCCGCCACCGGCTGTTCAAGCTAAAAATCGGTGCCAATGAGGTGAGTCGCGACCTCAAGCATGTTATTGCCATCAAGAAGGCGCTGGGGGACCGTGGCTCGGTGCGCGTCGACGTCAACCAGGCCTGGGACGAGGCCGTGGCGATCCGCGCCTGCCGGGAGCTCGGCGATAATGGTATCGACCTGATCGAACAGCCGATCTCGCGCAACAACCGCAGCGGCCAGGTACGTCTGAACCAGCGTAGCCCGGCGCCGATCATGGCGGACGAGTCCATCGAGTGTGTCGAGGATGCCTTTAACCTGGCGGCCGAGGGTGCCGCCTCGGTGTTTGCCCTCAAGATCGCCAAGAACGGTGGCCCGCGGGCGGTACTGCGCACCGCGGCCATTGCCGAGGCCGCCGGCATCGGCCTCTACGGTGCCACCATGCTGGAGGGCAGTGTCGGTTCGCTGGCCGCTGCCCATGCCTTTGTGACCCTGAAAAAGCTGACCTGGCACACCGAGCTGTTCGGCCCGCTGCTGCTGACCGAAGACATCGTCACCGAAGCGCCGGTTTACCGTGACTTCCAGCTTGAAGTACCCCGTACACCGGGTATCGGCCTGACCCTCGATGAAGAACGTCTGGCGTTCTTCAGTCGCAAGTAACCTGTTTCCAAGGAGCTGCTGCAATGCTGTTTCACGTAAAAATGACCGTCAATATCCCCCTGGACATGGACCCTGCCCGGGCCGAACAGATCAAGGCAGAAGAAAAGGCCCTGGCGCAGCGCCTGCAGCACGAAGGCAAATGGCGCCACCTCTGGCGCATTGCCGGGCAGTACGCCAACTACAGCCTGTTTGATGTCGACAGTACCCAGGAACTGCACGACATCCTGATGCAGCTGCCGTTGTTTCCCTATATGGATATCGAGGTCGATGCGTTGTGCCGTCACGCTTCGTCCATCCATGCTGATGACCGTTGATTCGCCGACATAAATAAGAAGTGAGGAAGAGAACATGACTATTAAGCTGGCTCACACCGAACAAGTGCAGGACCTGTTCAACAAGGCCGCAGGCCTCAACAATGACCAGGGCAACCCGCGCATGAAGCAGCTGATCCTGCGCATCATCAATGATGCCGCCAAGATCATTGAAGACCTGGAAGTCACCCAGGACGAATTCTGGAAAGGTGTCGATTACCTCAACCGCATGGGCAGTCGCAGCGAAGCCGGCCTGCTGGTACCGGGCCTGGGTCTGGAGCACTACTTCGATCTGCTGCTGGATGCCCAGGACGAGGCAGCCGGACACACCGGCGGCACGCCGCGCACCATCGAAGGCCCGCTGTACGTGGCCGGCGCGCCGCTGTCCGAGGGTGAAGCCCGCATGGATGACGGTACGGACCCGGGCAAGGTGATGTTCGTGCAGGGTCGCATTCTGGATACCGATGGCGCGCCCGTGGCCGGTGCCGTGGTCGATATCTGGCACGCCAATTCCAATGGCACCTACTCCTACTTCGACTCGACCCAGTCCGACTACAACCTGCGCCGTCGCATCGTCACCGACGCCCAGGGTCGCTACCGTGTACGCAGCATCGTGCCCTCGGGTTACGGCTGCCCGCCGGATGGCACGACCCAGGAAGTGCTGAACCAGCTTGGCCGTCACGGCCAGCGCCCGGCGCATATCCACTTTTTCGTGTCCGCCAAGGGGCACCGTCACCTGACCACCCAGATCAACCTGGCCGGCGACAAGTTCCTGTGGGACGACTTCGCCTATGCCACCCGCGATGGCCTGGTGGGCGATATCCGTTTTATCGACGATGCTTCCGCTGCCAAGGACCGGGGCATTGAAGGCCCCTTTGCCGAGCTGGATTTCGACTTCCAGCTGCAGAAGGCACCGGCACCTGATGCCGAACAGCGCAGCAACCGTCCGCGCGTCAAGCAGGACTAACGCCTGCTTGGCCGCCGGTACAGCCAGTACCGGCGGCACCTCCTCTCAAACGGTCGCACTCTCGGGTGCGGCCGTTTTTGCGTTGTCTGGCATCTGGCAGGCGTGAGCCCCGCAGGGTCATCGGCACAGTATCGATCCCGGTAAAGCACATGGAACCTCTCTATAGCCTGGTCTGCGCCGATTCGGAACCCTACAATTAGCGACACTCTGGAGACACCGTCGACGGCCGGCTGCCGGAGTCGTCACCGGCCTTTTCCAAGCGCTGCGGCGGCTTCAAGGTCTGAGGCTGTCGGGTCGGCTGTAGGCGCGTCTTTCGTCGAAAATTCCCATCGTCGGTTCCGGCCCTGCCCGTGGCTGAAGCCGCACCTGAAATTTTCAAGCGAGCGATTCCTCGACTAGCGCCACCATATTGGCAAGTGTCGGCGATTCGTTTTCACTGCGCCAGGCGAACCAGAGCGGCATTTCGCAGGCGTCTAGCTCCTCCATTCGTACGAATCGCACGCCGGGAATGATCGTGTTGCTGCCGGCGGCGGGCAGAATGGTGAATCCGAGCCCCGCCGCCACCATGCTGAGGATGGCGATATTGTCGGCACCGTACTGGACCAGACGCGGACGAAAATCGTACCGCTGGAAATGTGCCTGCAGGCGGTCGTGGTAGATGGGGGAAGCACTGCGGAATCCGCCGATGCAGGCCTCGTCGACCAGCTCGGCGAGTTTCGTCGGCGGGAACGTTGCCAGCGGCGACAACTCGGGGACCGCCAGTATCAGATGATCTCGGTGCAGCAGCTTGGTCGACAGGCCCACCGGCGCTTCCTCGCCGAGGTACAGGATGCCGGCGTCGAGCTTGCCGTGCTGCAGTCGATCCAGCTGGGGGCCCGACAGCAGCGGAAACACCTCGAAAGCGACGTCGCTATAGCGCTGGCGATAGGCGCCGAGCAGCCCTGACACCATCGGAAGCCAGAGGTGGGTCACGGTGATGCCGAGGCTCAATTTTCCGCTTAGGCCGTTGCCTATAGACGCAACCCTCGCCATCACCTGCTGGCGTCGTTCCAGTAACTCCTGTGCTTCCTCATATAACGCCTGCCCGGCGACGGTGAGCTGCATCCCCTGGGCATGGCGGTTGAAGAGCTGCGTATCCAGCGTGCCCTCGAGCAGTTTGATCTGGCGGGTCAGCGCCGGCTGCGCGACGAGTACCCGGCGACTGGCGCCGGATACCGAGCCTTCCTCCACCACGGCGACGAAGTACTTAAGTTGTCGAAAATCCATGCCTATCCCAAAAAGGTATCGAGGAGATATTAAAGATATATTTCTATGATGAATCAAGTTGATTCATAGTGAGAGCACACTTAAGCCGGGTCGTTCGAAAGCCGCGCGAAGGGCCGGGCTGAGTGGGGATAACGCCTGCCGGACCCTACCGGTAAACAATAATAACGACTCGTTGTCGCCGGCGGACTCCGATTCCTGCGATTGCCTTGCGAACCGCTCGCAAGCTTTCCGGAGAGGGCGTCAGAAAGTCCGCCGTGCGCGAGTTTGGAGCCGACCCATGAGCAAGACTTATCATATTCTGGTTGGTTTGCATTTCGCAGTCTGTATCCTGGCGATGATCTGGCCGGGTGCGCTGATCGCAAACCGCATCGAACCCACTGTGCTTGGCATGCCGTTTCTGATGTTCTGGTACATCCTCTGGATGGGTGTGCTGTTCGTCGGTACCTGGGTTGCCTACGTCGTTCGTCACGGAGGTGGCCGCAATGACTGATTCGTCAATCGTCACCGGCATCACGCTGGTCTACCTGATCTCCGTGCTCTGGCTGGGCATTCGGGCGCGCTCGCAGAGCGCTTCGAGCCTCGAAGGCTACGCCGCCGGCGGGCGCCACGTCGGCGTGCTGATACTTTTCTTTATTCTGGGGGCTGAAATCTTTTCCGCCTTCGCCTTTCTCGGTGCGCCCGGCTGGGCCTACAAGCACGGTGCGCCTTCGTTCTATATCCTCGCCTACCTGTCGCTGGCGCCGATCGTAATTTGGACTCTGGGGCCGCGTGTCGCGGAACTTGGGCGCCGTAAAGGCTATCTGACACAGGGCGATATGCTTGCCGATCACTACGACAGCAGACCGCTGGGCGTTTTTGCCGGACTGGTTGGCGTGCTGGCGCTGGTACCCTACCTGACCATTCAGATCGCCGGCGCCGGTCTGCTTTTCGAAGCCGCGACCGACGGGCAGGTGCCGTTCTGGCTCGGCGCGCTGCTGGCTTTCCTCGTGACCACCGCCTATGTCTTTTGCAGCGGCCTTAGCGGGATTGGCTGGACCAACCTGATGCAGGGGATCATGATGGTCGCGGTCGCCTGGTTCCTCGGGCTCGCCATCCCGGAACGTCTCTACGGCGGGGTCAGCGAGATGTTCTCGAAGATTCAACTACAGTTGCCGGAGTACCTGACAATGCCCGGCGCGACCGGTATGGGGTGGGGCGCCTTCAGCACCGCCATCTTGGTCAGCATTGTCGGCGGCGCCATGTGGCCGCACTTGTTCATGAAGTTCTACACTGCCGATAGTGGCCGCTCGCTGCGCCGCATAAGCGTGCTCTACCCGCTCTACGCTTATCTGCTGATACCGCTGCTCTTTATCGGCTTCGCAGGCATCCTGATCTTTGCCGATGCACCGCTAGCACGCCCAGATACCGTGTTGCTGAAGCTAGTGATGGATGTCGTTAACTTCTCGCCCTGGATCATCGGGCTAACGCTGTCCGGCGCTTTGGCGGCGGCCATGTCGACTGGTGCCAACTTGGCACATACCGCCGGCGTGGTGCTCGTGCGCGACGTTTTCGGCGCGACCTTCATGCGCGGAGCCAGTGACGCTACCGCCGTCCGCGTGACGCGCTGGAGCGTAGTGGCCATATCGATGCTCGCCTACGTCATCGCGCTGCTGAATCCGTCCTCGCTGGTATTGCTCCTGCTGGGCGCCGTCGGCCTGATCGTACAGCTGATTCCGATGGTGGCGGGGGCACTCTTTTTCGAACGTCTCAAGCGCCAGAGCGTGATGGCGGGTGCAGCGGTGGGCAGCTTGCTGTTCCTGCTGTTCCAGTTCGCGCTCGACTCGCCGTATGGCTGGCATCCCGGCGTTTGGGGACTGCTCGCCAACTTGGTGATCGTTGCGCTGTGGCAAGCGGTCGCGCCGAAAAAGTCGACTCCCCGTGGAGCCACCATCTAAACCGGCAACCGAAAGAGCGAATCAGGAGTTTCATCATGACAGACAGCACAGTGGCCCGGTTCAGGGATCGCATCGATCTTGGCATCGATGGCGTCGAGGCCGACGTTCGGGCTCTCTACCGGGACCTCCATCAGCATCCGGAGTTGCCGTTCCAGGAGTTCAATACCAGTCGCAAGCTCGCCGAGGCGCTGGAGACTCACGGTTTCGAGGTCACGCGCGGCGTCGGCCGAACCGGTGTGGTGGCGTTGCTGCGCAACGGCGAGGGGCCGACCCTGATGCTGCGCGGCGACATGGATGCGTTGCCGATCCTCGAGCAGACCGGACTCGACTACGCCAGCTGCGCCACGGCCGAAGGCGTCGACGGCGAGCGGGTGCCGGTGATGCACGCCTGCGGCCATGACCTTCACAGCAGTTGCCTGGTTGGCGCCGCGGCGGTGCTGGCAGGTATGCAGGATTGCTGGCGGGGCACGCTGATGGTGGTCGGCCAGCCGGCCGAGGAGATTTTCGGCGGCGCCCGGGCGATGCTGGACGACGGGCTCTACGAGCGCTTTGCACGGCCCGATATCATCTTCGGCCAGCACAACATGCCGGCGCTGGCCGGTACCGTCGGCCATATCGCCGGACAGGCGATGTCCGCGGCCAGCTCCATCGGCGTCACCATACACGGCGACGGCGGTCATGGCTCGATGCCCGCCAACACCGTCGATCCCGTGGTGATCGCCGCGCATGTGGTGACACGGCTGCAGACCATCGTCTCGCGAGAGGTGCCGCCCGAGGAGACGGTGGTGGTCACCGTCGGCAAGCTGCACGCCGGTACCCAGGGCAATATCATTCCACACAGCGCCGACCTCGAAATCAACGTGCGCAGCTTCGACAACGCGCTGCACGCGCGGGTTCTGGAGTCTATCCGGCGCATAGTGCAGGCCGAGTGCGACGCCGGTCGCTCGCCGAAGCCGCCGGAGTTCCGGCTGTTGAGCGAGACCATCACACTGGTCAACGACCCGGCCAGCGTGGACCGGGTTCGCACGGCGCACGCCGCCTTCTTCGGCGACGATGGCCTGTTCGAGATGCAGCGGGTCAACGGCAGCGAGGACTTTCCGTATTTCGGCAATGCCGCCGCTGGCGGTTTCGGCGGTGACGATATCCCTTACGTGTACTGGTTCGTCGGTGCGGTGACACCGGAGCGCTGGCGCGAAACGCCGGGGCAGGGCGTGATGGCAAAAATGGCGCACCTGGAGATGCCGCACTCGCCCTACTACAACCCGGGGCACGACACCGCGTTGCGCGCCGGCATCGGTGCCATGGTGTCGGCGACTCTGGCTTATCTGGGGCGCTGAACGATGCGGCGGTCGCTGGCCTGACCGGGATTCCCATTCGAGGGCTGGAGAAGATGGCAGCCCGCCGCTAAACACGAAAAACCTCCCACTGGAAACTAATAATGAAAAAGACTCTGCTTGGCCTCGCGCTGGGCGGCCTGGTGCCGCTTGCGCCTTCTGCATCCGCTTCGGTTCTGCTTGACGGAGACGAACTGCGGCTGACCTACAAGAACTTCTACTGGACGGAGTCCGTTGACGACAGCACCGGCCAGTACGCCGGTAGCAAGCGTGACGAATGGGTGCATGCCGCGCTGGTCGATTACAGTACCGGCTATATCGGTGGCTGGCTCAAACTCGACTATGGCTTTGCCGCCGCCGATCAGCTCCATATCGGCGCCGATGTCACCGACGTCTCCAACCTGCCGCCCAACCGGAACGACATCAGCGATCCGAACGGTACCGCCGCCACCCAGACCGCCTACCTGGGCACGCGCTTCGGCAACGACAAGGTGACCTTCAACCTCGGTGCAGGCAAGAAGCGCCGCTCCGAGTTGCTGTACAACGACTCGAACTCCCGGATCCTCCCCTCGACCACGGTCGGTTACGACCTCGACGCCAACGTCGGCGGCCTGCGGCTCTACTACACCGAGTTCGACAAGCACAGTCCGCGCAACCAGGGTACCTGGGGCGAGTCGCTGAAAACCATCGGTGGCGAGAAGATAGACGCGGTACGGTACTACGGCGCCCGTTACGACGCCGGCAACGGTCTGGTGCTGGACCTGACCGAGCTCGAGGCCGTGGACTACATCAAGGAGCGCTACGCCAAGGGCGCCTACAGTCTGGCGCTGGAGAACGGCGACAAGCTGAGCTTCAGCCTGATCTGGGGCGACCAGCAGGACGCCGGCAGCCTGTTCGAGTACGGCGGCCTCGGTGGCTACGCGCCGCCCGGCGACCTTGACGCTAAGTTCTACGATGCCGGTATTCGCTACGGCTTCGGCGGCCTGACCCTGGGGCTCAACTACCTGGTGACCCGCGACGACGACTTGAACCGGGTGCTTTTCTCCAGCGACCACGGCACCTGGGAAACCAGCGGCAACAGCTGGTCGCGTGATGCGCTGGAGGACGAGCAGGTGGTGACGGCCTCGCTGGGCGTGAATTTCGCCGAATACGGCGTGCCGGGCCTTAGCTGGACCCTGAAGGCGGCGCACTCGAGCGACGCACGCGGCTACGACAACTTCAGCCGCAACGAGTACTCTAGCCTGCTGAGCTACGCGTTCCAGAACGAACTCAAGGGGCTGTCGCTGACCTGGTGGGCGGTTGACCATCAGGCTACCGGCGTGATCGACGGCGTCGACCGAACCGTCAAGGTCGTCGGCCCTGCGGGGCTGGAACGCAAGGACGCCAATCGCCTCTACCTGGTTTACTCGCGGGCCTTCTGAGCCCGCAACATCTAAGCGACCGCACCGGTTTCCCTCTCGCTGGTGCGGGCTTTCCGGCCTTCGCGAAGGTGCTGCCGGCGCTCAAACCACCCGGTCGTCGACACCTTCAGGCTCGATCTTGGTTGCGAAAGAACGCCGCCGTCCGAGGTGCTTTCGCCAGCGCGGCCGCAATGTCGCGGGAGGCCTGGTCGAGCGTTTCGAGGTAGCGTTCGGCAATGAGCCTCGGTGTCACTTCTTCGTCTATGACAGCGATATTGAGTGCACCTATCGTACTTCCCTCGAAGCGTACCGGTACCGCGATGGCGTTATAGGGGGATTTCCAGTTGAATCGGTGCTCCCAGTGCTGGCTGGTTCTCGGATAGTAAGCAATATTGCGAAACTCCTGTCTGCCGATATCCATATAGGCTTTTGATAGCGATGAATGCTTTGCCTCTGGAATAACGCCGATAACCTCCTTTGACGCCATGCGGTAGTTGGTTTCGCCAAAACTGCTTTCGACGATAGAGAACTCCTCTATATTGACTGCTAAGTCGGATGGCTCCGCTGTTTTTTGAAATAATGACTTGAGTATTTTATTTGACGCATTGGATACTTCAAGTTTAATCAAGGTTATTTTGTCGATGGAAAATATAGGACTTAAGATACTGTATCGTCCATCGGCCAGATAACGATATAGCCACTGCTCGCTTACCATTTGTGTCAGCAGCCTGAACACAGTTGCTTTTGGCAAGTCCAGAATTATGTGAATTTCCTCAAGTGAAAGTGGGGAGTTTATCTTGAGAAGTTCAATTATTTGTATGGCCCGATGAACCGATCTGTTTGCGTAGTCCATTTTTATGTTTCACTCTGCGATACAAGTGTTTTTTACAGATGCTGATCAATCTGAGATAGTGTATTCCTCGATTTAAATGAAAGTCAATTGAAAGCGGTGTGATCCTTATGAAAACAAACTATAAAAATATATACTCTCGGTCATGGGGGGGAATAGTATGAACTACGAAGAAATTTCCGGTTCCGGCGGCATGTGGGCTGCCTGCAGCCTTGTGGTAATTCTGGTTATATTTCAAGCGACTATATTTATCGTCAAGGCCCGCAAAACTGCGGTTACGCTGGGGCTTGCAAGTGCGGATCTTCGGACCGGACTGAAAATCGCGGCCATCAGCTCCATAGGCCCGTCGTGCGCGGTCGGTTTGGCGATGCTTTCGCTCATGGTCAGTCTGGGCGCTCCTTTCGCGTGGATGCGACTGTCGGTTATTGGGTCTGTCCCTTACGAATTGTTTGCGGCCGATAGTGCGGCAAAGGCTGTCGGTACGGAAATAGGCACTGCGTCCTTCGGGATCGATGCCTATGTGAATATCGTATGGACATGCACGCTAGGTGCAACAGGTTGGCTTCTTGTGGTAATGCTCTTTGCACATCGTTTTAACGATATTCGCAATTATGTCGTACGGGGACGTGCCGACCTTCTGCCTATTTTGTCGGGCTGCGCAATGATTGGCGCCGTCGCCTACTTTAGTGCACCCCAAGTGACGAAAAGCGTTACCCATGCTGTCGCCTATATGGTCAGCGGGCTCTGTCTGCTTGTCCTCAATCTTATCGGCAACAAACTTAAAATGGCGTGGGTGTCGGACTGGTCGTTTGGTGTGGCTATTTTTGTCGGCATGTTTTGTACACTTATATAACGGATTCCGGTGGTTTTATGAATTACGATGCATTTGTAAGGTCAATAAAGTTTTGGGGTCGAGTCACGCTTTTTTGCGCGCTTATTCTTAGCTTTGCGCCTGCGGCTTATCTATTTTTTTCTTATGGTTTGACCCCTGATGTCGAGAGCCTTTTGAAGGCGGTAGCCATAATAAGTTCGATTATGGTCGTATCTTGGCTGGTTGAGCCAATCAGCTACTTTCCGATCCTGGGGCTAAGTGGAACCTATATGTCATGGCTGGCTGGAAATATTTCCAACCTCAGGTTGCCTGTGTCGGCCATTACGCAGCATCGGCTTAACGTCGAGCATGGGACGCCCGAAGGCGATGTGGTATCTACCATTGGCATCGCGGTCTCGGTAATCGTCAATCTAGCTGTTGTCTTCGTCTTTGCTTTGGCTGGCGCCATGATTATAGAGCGGCTGCCGGAGAGCGTGATTTCGGCATTTGACTACATCTTGCCGAGTGTTTTCGGTGCGCTGACGATGCTGTTTTCAATGAAGAAACCCTTGCTCAGCCTGGTGGTTATTAGCCTGGCCGTCGGTATGACGGTGCTGGGGGTGTCCAGCGTCATCATTCTCATCATCTGTATCTTCGGCACCATTGCCTTTGGCATTGTGATGCAACTGAAAAATGGTCAGCCAGAATCGGCTTCGGGCCGCATGGAAAACAAAGCCTGATGGAGGCGGTGATATTATGAAACACTGTTATTTAAGCGGTACCGATTACGAAATTGGCTTTCAGCACGGTGAAGCCTGTCGTGACGAAATCGCCGCTAGTCTCGCGACCTATGATTATATGTTCGAAAATCTGGCCGGGTTTTCCTGGAACGATGTCCGAGAGATCGCCAGCCGGGAACTTGCCCGCCTTGAGCTGCTGCTACCCGGGTGCTGCCAGGAAATACGCGGGATCGCCGCCGGCTCTGGGGTGGAATTGCTCGATATCGTCGCTCTGAATATCCGCAGCGAGATCCTCTTCTCGCTAGGGAGGAAGGAGGTCGCGGATGGCTGCACGTCACTCGCGATCACCGCATCGCGAGCGGACCAGTCGTCGTTGCTGCTGGCCCAGAACTGGGACTGGCTGGAGTCTCAGCGTAGTGCCTGTGTCGTGCTGACTGTGAAGCCCGCGCAGGGGAGTTCCTACCTGACCGTGACCGAGGCTGGCATTCTGGCCAAAGTCGGGTTCAATGCGGCCGGTATCGGCGTCTGTCTGAACGCTCTGTCGGCCGGCTTCAGTTCGGACGGAATTCCAGTTCATTTCCATCTGCGGGAAGTGCTGAGAAAAGACCGGCTCAGCGCGGCGATGGACCAGATCGTCAAACAGCCGCATATCTGTGCTGCGCATTACCTGATCGCGAGCCGTGAAGGCATGGCATTCGGACTCGAGGCTACGCCGACCCAGGTCGCGGTGCTGGAGCCAGTAGACGGGGCCCTGTTCCATAGCAACCATCTGTTGCACACTCGGCATGCGCTTCTGCGCGACGATACCCCGAAGGTGATGGGGGCTAGCAGTTATGTTCGCCTCGGTGCGATCAACCGGGCCCTCACGCGTCCCGGCCCGGTTGGCCGGGACGATATTAAGACCATGCTGGCCAGTCATGACTCGCATCCCGAAGGTGTCTGCCAGCACCCGACGGGGGGAGACGGAATCGCCGGAAGGGTGGCAACCGTATTTTCGATCATCATGGACTTGGAAGGCGGCACGGCCGATATCTGTTTCGGAAACCCGTGTGAATCCCAATACCTGAGTCTTGCACTAGAAACCTAAACAGGCGGCGGGCGGCGGCACTGGCTACCTTGATGGTACTGATTGCTGGCGGCAGCGACATGATGGGCTCGCTGCGCAACCCGACGGCCTACAACAGCGTCATCGGTTTCCGCCCAATCCAGGGGTGCGCGTGATATCGCCCAGCTGCTCTCCACCATGGCCGGTTTCGACCCCGGGTACCGCTGACTCTGGAATCGGGCCCGGCGCCGCTCGCCGGTTCCCTGGATATAGAGACAAAAGGCATGAACATCGCCTGGCTCGGCGACTTTCAGGGGTACTTGCCGATGGATGAGGGCGTGCTGTCGTTGTGCGAGCCGGCCCTCTAACGCTCCAACGATATCGGTTGCAGCGTCGAGGCGGTCGATATGCAGCACCCGGTGGTCAACGTGCCGCTGGGGTTTGATGCCAGGGCCGCGCCATGGGCCTGCAACTGATGGGCCGGTAATGCAGGGTTTCAAGGTATTGCCGATCGCCCACACCTACGAGCAGGCACGGACTGCGCCACGAAAAAGCCGACCCTCGCCGGACCTACAATGCTAGGGCGTGCTGATCCGAAGTAATTGAAAGGTCCGCACCGGTTTCCCTTTACTGGTGCGGGCTTTTTGCGTTTTGATACTTCTGGAGGGCGCTGCCACCCAAAGGTGCATATATCCAGCGCCCAAACCTTTTCCTGTGCGGCAAGGCTGCGCGGCGAGGCGCCGCGCTAACAGGCGGGGATCGCGCAGGTGTGGCGCACCAAGCGAGGCACAGGCCCCGTGGCTAACGCCTTTACTGTGCGCTAACCCAGCGCCTCGAGGCTGTGCCGGTAGAGGTCACGCAACTGCGCGAGCTGTTTGTCATCGACCGGGGTGTCGACCTTTTCCAGCGCGCGGCAGCGTGCTGCCAGCCTCGCTAGACCGAAATTTGCACAGGTGCCGGCCAGCTTGTGCAGCAGTTCGGTTTTGGCGGCGGCGGGGGCGTTCAGGTCGTCCAGCAGCTGATTTACCACGAGCTGGGCTTTGCCGAAGTGGGCTTTGGGCCTGTGACCTCGGGGGATATCGAGGAATACAACCTCACCGCTGACGAGCAGATCGAGGTGTTCGCCGGCATGAAGCGCCTGGGGCTGAAGTACCTGGAGGCGGCCTCCCGGGGCGAGAACTTCGGTTTTGGCAACATGCACCAGATGCTCACCGAGATGTACGAGGGCAACAAGAAATTGCTGCCCTGCGGTGCCCGTGTCGGCCTGCTGGCGGTGGACAAGGACGGCGGGCTTAACCTCTGCCACCGTTTCACCGGTTCCGACATGCCGCTGTTCGGCAATGTCGAGACCGGAATCGACAAGCCGCGCCTGGTCGAGTTCGTCGAGCAACGCCTGGATCGCAGCAATACCGGCTGTGAAACCTGCCGCATCCGCAACCTCTGTTCGGGAGGCTGCTACCACGAAAGTTATGCCAGATATGGCGATCCGTCTCGACCGGCTTACCACTACTGCGATCTGCTGCGTGACTGGATCGATTACAGTGTGGAAATCTATTCGCGGATCATGCTCAGGAACCCGGGGTTCTTCGAGGCCTACGTCTCTCCGAGGAGGAGTGCCTGATAATTAAACATCTAAAGTCACTGAATAAAAAAGCCAATCTCATCAACCAGGCGGTGAGCACGGAAGACGTTGAAGATGCTGTGGCGATGCAGACGGTAGTGGGTTGCACTGCAACCACCGATCCCGGCTGGGAGCTGGACCCCTTTGGCGGCCTGGGGTCGCTGTGTCAGCCGATGGAGTCCGACCTTTACGGTTGCGCCGATGCCTGCTGGTGGCCGGCACAGGTACCGGACACCATGAACACCTACCCCGAATGGGGTGAGGGTGTGACGAAGGCAGACAAGGACTGGCGCAAGCTGGACGGTATCTTTGAGGACGGTGAGTAACGGAGAGCGGCCCAGGTGAAATTGAATACCCTACTAAAACCCAGCCTGCTCGCCCCGATGGGTCTGGCGGCGCTGGTGTCGGCGGTGCCAGCCAGTGCCGATCAGGAATACCTGCTGACGATTACCCGCCCCGGTCATCTGCATGTGACCGACATGGCGACCAATACCGTGGAGCGCAGCTGCGACATTCCCGGTGCCTTCGGCTCCGGTTCCATTGCACTGGCACCCGATGGTAAAACCGCCTATGTGCTGAGCAACAAGACCGAAGATGTCTACGGCATTTCGATTCAAAACAGCGACATCAGCTTTCACGCCGAGCAGTCCGAGGGCAACATCCGGGTAAAGTCGGTGAAATCGATTACTGTCAGCACCGATGGCACCGAGCTCTATATCGTGCAGAACCCGGTGTGACAGCTGGCGGACCGGTTTGAAATCCTCGAGCCGAAACTGGCGGTCTACAAGATCGCCGACGGCATGGGGCCAAGCCTGTGCGCAGCTTCCCGGTGGAGAGTCGCATCACCAAGATCGCGGCCACCGCAACCGGTGAGGTTATCCTCGGCGGGGAATTGTGACGGCCATCAACACCCAGACGGGTGAAGTGCGGATGGTTACTGCGCAGCGCAGCGGGGATCGCGGGCCGCTCTGGGCGCCGCCCGATGCCTTCGCCATGCACTCCCAGGGTGAGCAGGCTAACGAGTACCTGATGCCCTACAGCACCGCCAGGTTCGAAGACGAGTCCATGAACATGGAAACGGCGCAGTGGTGGTCGGGCATGAGCCGGGTCAACCTGAAGACGGGGGAGGTCGAGCGAATGGAAACTGTGCCGTTCCAGTTTGTCGTCTTCAACTTCGTCACCGACCCACGGGACTCCAACATCCTCTACGGCAGCTTCAATACCCTGTCCAAGCACGACCTGAGAAAGCATGAAACCGTCGCAGTGCGGGATATGAAACACACCTACTACAACCTGAATATTTCAGCGGACGGCAAAACCCTCTACGTGGGCGGCACCAGCAGTGATATCTCGATCCACGATTCCGACACCCTGGAGAAAACCGGTTCCATCCGGCTCAGCGGTGACATCACCACCTCGGCCCCGCCCATCGCTGACATCCGGGACTGACATTTCCATACGCTTGGGTATAGTAGACGGGAGGCCGCGCATTGCGTCGCCTCCCGTTTTTCGTTTTGACGGCGGACGCCAGTGGCTGCTGGCTTTTTTAACCCCTAGATATCAGGACTGCCCATGCTGAACTGGCTGGTAAATGCCATCCACGCCGATAACAAGGACGTGCTGCGCCTTGGTTTTCAGTGGCTGTACGGCTTTGTGCGTCCGCACCGCCGGGCCATTGGCGGTCTGCTGCTGCTGTCCTTTGTGGCAACCCTGCTGGTGCTGCTGCAGCCCTGGCTGACCAAGCTGCTGATCGACGATGGCCTGCTGGCCGGCGATTACCCGGCGCTGGTAAAAATCGCCCTGGGCATGATCCTGGTGGGCATATTTAGCACGGCGCTCGGCGGCCTGAACCGCTACCTGCACACAAGGCTGTCCGGACGCATCCTGTTCGCGCTGCGCGCGGACCTGTACGCGCACCTGCAGAAGCTGTCTCCATCCTTTTTTGGCCGCCGTCGTATCGGTGACCTGCTGTCGCGCATCGATGGCGATGTGGCGGAGATCCAGCGCTTTGCCGTCGACAGCCTGTTTTCCGCCGTCAGCAGCGTTATCGGTCTTATCGGTGCCCTGGTGCTGCTGCTGACCCTGTCGTGGGAATTGTCGCTGCTGGTGCTGGTGCTGGTCCCGCTGGAAACCCTCTGGCTGCGCTGGATGCGGCGCAAGGTGGAGCAGCGGGTGCGGGTGTTGCGTGAGCGCTCGGCGGACCTGTCGAGCTTTCTGGTGGAAACCCTGCCTGCGATGAAGTTTATCCAGTCGGTGGGGCAGGAAGGGCCGGAGCGGGCCCGCTTGCAGCAGCACAGTGACAACTACCTGGGGGGGCTGCTGAGGCTTCAGGTCACCGAATTCTTCACCCATGCCATTCCCGGCACCCTGACTTCCCTGACTCGCGCCGCGGCCTTTCTGATCGGGGGCTGGTGGGTGATCAACGGCCAGTGGCAGCTGGGTTCCCTGATCGCGTTTTCCACGTACCTCGGCATGGCGACGGGGCCTGTGAACAGCCTGCTGGGGCTCTACGTGGCCATCCAGCGCATGAGCGTGAGCCTGGGACGGGTGAACGAACTGCGCCAGGCGCCGGTGGATGTGGATGCCAGCGCCACGCCCGTGCCGTTGCCGGCAGGGCTGCGGGGCGAGCTACGCCTTGAGGACGTGACCTTTGCCTATCCCGGGCGCGAGCAGGCGGTGCTGAACGGGGTGAGTTGTCACATTCGGCCGGGGCAGAAGGTGGCACTCAGTGGCGCCTCGGGCGTGGGCAAGTCGACGTTGATCGACCTGCTGCAGCGTCATTTCGACCCGCAGGCCGGCCAGCTGAGCCTCGATGGTCTCGATATCCGCCAGCTGAGCCTGGTGGAGCTGCGGCGTGCCATTGCGGTGGTCAGCCAGGATATCACGCTGTTTCGCGGCAGCCTCGCCGACAACATTCGCTATGCCTGTCCCGGCGCTCCGGATGACGCCGTGCTGCAAGCCGCCCGGCAGGCACAGCTCGGGGACCTGGTAGACGCCCTGCCCGAGGGGATGCATAGCCTGATGGGCGAGCGCGGTCAGCAGCTGTCCGGTGGCCAGCGCCAGCGTATCGCCATAGCCCGGGCGCTGTTGCAGCAACCTGCGGTGCTGGTGCTGGATGAGGCCACATCGGCGGTTGACGAGGCCACCGAGGCACAGGTAATTGCCGCAGTGGACCGGCTCTTTGCCGGTCGCACCCGCATCCTGATCAGTCATAGGCGCAGCACCCTGGCCGGTGCCGACCTGACGCTGCTGATGGCCGACGGCCAGCTGCGTGAAGCGGGCGAGGTTGCTATCGAGGCGCCGGGCAATGACTAAGCCGGTGCGGGTCGGCATTGTCGATAGCGGCTGTGGTGATGCGCAGCTGGAGCGGGTGGATGCCAGCGCCGGTTTCGTGATCGAGCAGCAGCAACTGTGGCAGAGCGAGGCGGTGCCCGACCGGCTCGGCCATGGCTCGATGGTGCTGGACATCATTCAGGCGCTGGCGCCGGCCAGCCGTGTTGTGGTGGCGCAGGTGTTCCACGAGCGCTTGTCCACCAGTGCGCACCAGGTGGCGGCCGCTATCGACTGGCTGCTGGAACAGCAGGTGGCGGTGATCAACCTGAGCCTGGGACTGCGCCAGGATCGCCCTGTGCTGCATGAAGCCTGCCGGCGTGCGCTGAGCGCAGGTGTACTGCTTTGTGCATCGAGCCCTGCACGCGGCGATCCGGTGTTTCCTGCGGCTTATCCTGGCGTGTTTCGCATGACCGGCGACGCCCGTTGCGGCCGTGGGGACATCAGTCACCTGGGTACCGAGTTCGCCGATTTTGGCGCCCATGTGCGGCCGCTGGACGGCCGTCTTGGCGCCTCCGGTGCCAGCATGGGCTGCGCCCATCTGAGCGGCCATCTGGCACGGTACCTGATTGAGCAGCCACAGCCGTTCGAGCGCGACGACCTGTCCGCGGCACAGACCCGCTTGCTGGCGGCCAGGGCCTGGCTGATCGGGCAGGCGTGCTACCAGGGCCCTGAGCGGCGCGGCCCTCGCGAGTCTTGAGTTAGAGCCCGGCTATCGCCTGTGTCGGGCCCGATTCAAGCCTGCGTCTTGCGTAACAAAAAATTGTAATCACGTATCCGCGTACCGTCGGGGGCATCGATTATTGCTGTCCTCCGGTTCACGTACAAGGCGGACATCCTGGCGCCTCTGCATGCACCGTTCAGGTCTCTGGTTCCTCAATCCCCAGGCGCTGGTGCCAGGCGGCGAGCGACTCCTGCGGGTACGTGTTAAATAGCGAGTCCTCTGGCTCCTGGTGGACAGGCACCCAGCTCGCCTTTGACTCCAGCATCATGTGCGTATGCTGTGGGGGTAACGGCAGGTCGGTGTCAATTGCGCTGGCAAATGGATGCACGAGCTCCGGCCAGCGCGGGTCCCATAGCCACAGCGCGCTGCCGCAGTGCTTGCAAAAGTTTCGTTGCCCGGAACTCTGCCTGCATTCGCCTGTTTCGGGGTCACGGATTTTTGCCTGGTAGACGCTGATATCTTGCCGGCCTGCAACTTTTAGCGTGTTGTAGTCTGCCCCCAGGTTAATGGCGTAACCCCCACCGCCTGCGGTTTTCCGGCAGATGGAGCAGTAACACTGGTTGAAGGGGTAGGGGTGAGCGGAATAAACGCTGAAATGGATACTGCCGCAATGGCATGAACCTTCGAGCTGCATTGTTGAGTCTCCAAATACTGTGAATGCAAAATACCGGCGTACTTGCTGATAATAACCTGGCGGGAAAACAGCTTCCCTCCCTATTTTCCCGTTTTGTACAGGACGTCCGGTTCCTGACATTTGCTCGTGCAAAGTCAGGATTTACAGCATCCATGGCGGTCATGCCGCTCACGCATGGACAGCTTTACTGCTCCGGCATTAGCTGCATTCACTACATCCATGTTTCAAGTATTACCTCGCCAGATTAATAATAAACATCCTGCCGCAGGGTTCATTTAAAATGCCTTTTTCTCCTTTGAATCCCTGTCGCAGGACGGTGGGTGCAGCGGCCCGGCTGCCGTGGGGCCTGGCGGCCTTGTGATACTCTTGGGCACCTCGAAAAACCTACTGCGCGACTCATATGCTGCGTTGCGCGGTGCTCGGAATCCTCATGTATACCCCATACACTGCGGTTCCTGCGCTCCGTGCGCCTTGCCTCTAAGCCTGCTCGTTACGGTTTTTCGAGGTGCCCTCTTGGGTACCTCGAAAGTAGCTATTACCCTGCACAAGCATTGCGCCATTACTGAAATCGCGGTCGTATTCAGCAGGGATCTGAAATTTCCGATAACGCGGTTTTTCCTGATTTTTCCGGGGCCGGCTGCTCTTTGTACACCTATAACCTTTTAATATAAACAATTGTTTGAATTCTGCAGGTATCGCTTCTATACAGGTATGTCAGGCACAGGGAGAGGCCGTCTTATCGTTCCGTACACTGCCGGTTTCCTCAGCCTGAAAAATACAGTGTCGATTCATCGTGCGTATCATGCCGGTGTCTTCGAGGCTGTATTTTATTTGATTTTCGGCAAGCCACCGTAACAAGGCAGTTATGCCGCAAGGGTGCAGCCTTTCGCTGTCATTCTCTGGGGGTACGCCGGAAGTACGGGGGCTTTTTTCGATCTCCTGGTGCCTTTTTGAGCTGCTTATCCAATAACAATATCGGGAGTCTCCTTGATGGCCCATTTCACCTTGCACGACCTCCTTCACCGCAATCCGATGCCCACCCAGACCGATACGCTGGTGGTCGGCGCTGGCATGGCCGGTCTTTACAGTACCTGGCGGATTTTGCAGGACAACCCCGGCGCCGACGTCTTTATTATCGACAAGTCCAACCGCACCGGGGGCCGGCTCGATTCCGACCTGGTGAATATCAACGGTGTCCAGGTCAAGGAGGAAGAGGGCGGGATGCGCTTCACGTTCGACGAGATGGACAACCTGATGAGCCTGTTCATGCTGCTGAATATCGACGATCAGGTGGTCCCGTTCCCGATGAACAGCGGCGGCAACAACCGGTTGCTGTTTCGTGGCCACAGCTTCAACAATGCCATCGCCGCCGAGGATGACAGCGCTATCTGGTCGGCGCTGTACAACCTGGCGCCGGCCGAGCAGGGCATGAGCCCGGGGGCCATCATCAACACGGTGTTCAACCGCATCCTGGAAGCCAATCCGGATTTCAGCGAAAGGCCGGAGCAGCGAGGGCCGGAATTCTGGCAGCGGTTTCGTCTGGACTGCCAGTGGAACGGCATCAAGATGAAGGACTGGACCCTGTGGAACCTGTTCAGCGATATGGGTTACTCCAGCGAGTGCATCACCATGCTCTACCGCGCGGCGGGCTTCAACGGTACCTTCCTGTCCCAGATGAACGCCGGTGTCGCCTACCAGCTGCTGGAAGAGTTTCCGGCTGATCCGCAGTTCCGTACCCTGGAGAACGGTTTCAGCACCCTGCCCAATGCGCTGGTGGAGCGGATCGGCAAGGAGCGTATCTATCTGAAGACCCAGCTGCTGAGCATCGCCAGGGCGGAAGGTGGGCAGGGCTATCGGCTGAAATACCAGACGATCGATGCACAGAATCAGGTCCGCTACGGCGAAATGACGGCCAACAGGGTGGTGCTGGGCCTGCCGCGCCTGGCGCTGGAAAAGCTCTTTATCGGCTCCAACCTGCTCAACGAGCTGCCGGCCGAAGAGTCCGAAAAACTCTGGGACAGCCTGCAGACGGCCACCAACCAGCCGCTGCTCAAAATCAACCTCTACTATGACAAGGCCTGGTGGGGCAACAAGACCAGCGGCCAGCCCGAGGTGGCGTTTGGTCCCAACTTCTCCGACTCGCCGCTGGGCTCGGTCTATCCCTTCTACGCCATCGATCCTGCGAGCTTCGCGGCGCTGGAATACAGCGACTGGCTGAAAAGCCAGGGCAATACGCCAGCACCCGAGGTGGAGGACAAGCTCCAGAATATCAACCAGTCCCGCTACCACAAGCCCGCCGCGCTGACCATTTACTGCGACTACCTCAATATCAACTACTGGCAGACGCTGCAGAACAATGGCGCGCTGTTCGATTCACCGCTGCAGCGGCAATTCAGCGAGTGCAACCCCCAAACCCTGTATGCGGCCTCGCAGTCCATCGTCGAACGGGCGACTTATTATTTCAAGGAGCTGTTCAACACCCACTATGTGCCGACGCCGATCCTCACCAGTGCCCGAATCTGGAATGGCAGCACCCGTTTCAACGTCGACGCGAGCCAGGAATTCGGCTACGGCGTGCATCAGTGGGCCGTGGCGGCCGACGACCGGGAAGTCATGCAGTACCTGTGCGAGCCCATCGAAAACATCTATACCTGCGGCGAAGCCTTCTCCGATTACCAGGGCTGGGTCGAGGGGGCGTTGCGTTCGGCCAACCTGGTGCTGGAAAAGGCCTTCGGCCTGGCTCCCATCAGTGAGGTGTACCAAGAACAAACCGGCCAGTCGCCGTCCAGTGCCATCAAGCAGGCGTACCGCAAGCGGGCGGCGCTGCTGATCAGGGAGTACATCGACCCAGGCTTTGATCTTGGCGCTTCCCTGGCTTCTGAGCCCCGGGGCGTGGCGGCCGATGCCGAGTGCCGGGTGGGCAGCGTCAATCTCAGCTACTTCGATCAGCAATAGGACGGCGAGCCATGAAAAAATTCGATACCAATGGCTTTCAGCGCCTGGGGGGTGCCTCCAGCAAACGCCTGCGACATGACCTGGGCCAGGCGCTGCTGGAACAGGCGCCCTGCGACAGCCTGACACCCGCCCAGAGCACCACGCAGTTATTCAACGATCTGGAGGGCAGCTGGTTCGGCAACAGGGGGTGGAACATCATCGCGCTGCCATCCCGGGGCTCGACGCCGGCGAGCCCGGGGGACTTCAAGCTGCTGGTGCTGCCCTATGCTGAAACCCTGGATGTACGCAATGCCGGCGCGCCGGCGCGCAACCGTGGTGGCAGCGTCGATCAGTTCGTCGCGGCGTTGGAGTATCAGCAGCGGGTGTCCAACAAGGACACGGGGGAAGCGCTGCACGTTGAAAACGGCATGTTCATGAACCTGTCCGAGATCATCGACAACGACAACCAGACGCAACCGCTGCCCGAGTTCAATGTTGCGCGCAGCGGTACCATCCCCCACGGCGATGCCATCATGCTGCTCAGCAAGCCGCCGATAACTGACAAGGGGGCACCGCAGATTCCGAATATTTCCAGCCTGCCGCCGGACATCGGCCAGGGTGCACCGCTGGGCTACCTCGACCCCTACCTGGTACCGCGCGAGGGCATCAATGTCAGCAATCCGAACGCGACTCTGCGCCAGGATCTGGAAATGCAGGCCGCGGCGGGCTTCGAGATTCTGGAGACCCGGACCCTGCTGCTGGACTCCGCCCAGGCCGGTGGCATTAACAATATCCCCTTCGTCGTCCGCCATGCCAACGCTACCCGGATGCAGGCCGTGTTCTGGCTGGAGAAGGTGCGCAATACCCAAACCGGGCAGGAATTCGACCAGCTGCAGTACACCCAGATCATCGACCTCGTCTTCCACCTCAAGTTCGGTCAGACCGACCCGAAGTCGCTGATCACCTGGCCCCACATCACCATCAACACCATGGTCAAGCAATAGGAGCCGGGCATGGATACGGATATTACGGTCGCCCGGTACCTCAAGCTCCGGCTTGAGCAGCTGGGTCTCAAGCAGATGTTCGGGGTCGCGGGCAACTACACCGCACCCCTGCTCGATACCATTCTGGCGGACGACAACTCGCCGATACGCATTGGCGGCAATGCCAACGAGTTCTGTGCCGGTTACGCCGCCGACGCCTACGGCCGGTTGACGGGGTTCGCCGCCGCCTACGTGACTTACAGCGTCGGCGCCTTCAGCATGCTCAACTGTATCGCTGGCTCCTACGTCGAACAGGTACCGGTGCTGCTGATCAATGGCGCGCCAACCAACAAGGAGGACAGTTTCGAAAAGAACACCGGGCTGCTCTATTCCCACACCACGGGCTACGAGTTCGTCGATATCAACATGTTCCGTCCCATCACCGCGGCGGCGGAGCGCATCACCAATGCCAGGCAGGCGACGTACCAGATTGACTCGGTACTGACTGCCATGCTGACGGCGCACCGGCCCGGCTATCTCGAAATCTGCGAGGATGTCTGGCGCGCACCCTGCCGCGGGCCTGTCGGTCGCCTTGAATCGGGGCGCGGCGATATCGTGACGGTGAGCGAGGTTGATGCCGCCGTCGCGGCCACCCTGAGCAAACTGGTCAGTGCTCGCAAGGCCATCGTCTGGGCGGGTATCGAGCTGCAGCGTTACGGGCTGCAGGACCGCTTCGGCCGGCTGATGGAGGTGCTGAACCGCACCCTGGCCACGGCCCAGCAGCCGATCCATTTCGTCACCAGTGCCTGGAGCAAGTCGGTGCTGTCGGAACAGCATCCGTATTTCGAGGGCTGCCATACCCTGAGCACGCAGGAGATCGACAGCCTGATCGGCCCGGACGGCGTGCTGCTCGGTATCGGCGCCAACACCATCGGCAAGGATACCGGCAGTCAGAACATCCGCAGCGACCGCACGCTGCTGGCCTGCCAGGACAGCCTGTTCGCCGGCGCGGGCTTCTACCCGGCGGTGGAGCTGGGCGCCTATATCGACCGTCTGATCGAGGCCCTGGAGCAGCACGGGGCCAGCCGTCACCTCAAGGGCCTGCGCGTCAATCAGGTGCTGCCATTCAAGCTGATGGCCGGTGCGATGGACAGCACGCCTCCGCTGACGTACGACAATTTCTTCGACGCACTGGGGGCCTGGCTTAGCGGGGATGACGTGCTGGTGGTCGACGCCGGCTTCCCGCTGATTGGCGCGCAAAGTGTACCGATCAAGGCTCAAAGCGGCTTTGTCGCCCAGGCGGCCTGGCTGTCCATCGGCTACTCGGTGGCCGCCGCCACCGGGGTGAAATGCGCCTGCCCGGACAAGCGCGCCGTCGTGGTCGTGGGTGACGGCGCCTTTCACGAAACCTGCCAGGCGGTGTCGGATCACCATGCCTACGGTCAGAACACCGTGGTGTTCGTCCTCGCCAACGGCATCTACGGCATCGAGCAGAAACTGGTCAACCCGAACCCGTTCCGCAGTGACAGCGGCAAGCAGGACTACCCGGACCCGCTGCAGAATGCGGTCTATCCGTACAACGAACTGCCGGCCTGGAATTTCAGCAAGCTGCCGGAGGTGTTCGGCGGCAAGGGCCACAAGGTCAGCAACCTTGACGAGCTGGCCTCGGTAATGGCGCAGATCCGCGACAACCCGACGCAGAACTATGTCGTCGAGATCGTGCTCGACAAGACCGACGTGCCGGCTGCCATCGCCGCCAGTATCGATACGGACGTGGGGGAGGATGAAACCGATAATCCGAACTGGCCGCCGGGCGGGATTTTTTAATACCGGTTGGGGGGGCTGCCTGGCGCTTTCCGGCGTGGACGTGGTCCGGGCTTTCGATCGAATGGCGTCCGGGCTATTTGATGAACCCGCAGGGCTGCAATCCCGCGGCCCTGTGGATGCGCATCCTCCCGCAAAGCGGCTTCTAGCCTGGCGTCACGCCAGCGGTTCTAGCGCGCTGTGCAGACGCCCGGTGAGATGATTGGGTTCAACCCTGGCCAAAGACACCGAGTCACATTGTTGAAAACGGCAGAACGCTGCAATCGCGTCTGCAAAGGCCGCAATGATAGCGTCTTCATCAAAACGGTGTTGCTCGAAATGCAGCGACTTGATCTCCAGCTGGCCGGTTTTTCGATGGGCCTTGGCATCCATGCGGCCAATAAATGCATCGCGGTACAGCAGTGGCAGGGAAAAATAGCCGTACTGGCGTTTGGGGGCGGGTACGTAGCATTCTATCTGGTAGTCGAATTGAAACAGGGCTTTGAGGCGTTCGCGCTGAATCACGCAGTTGTCGAAGGGCGAAAGAATCTGCATGCGGCTGTGAACGCGGGGCAGGGGGCGCTCAAGTGCACCGGCTTCCAGGATAAATACGGCGCCACTGCCAAGTTGCACCTGCTCCAGGGTCTGCTCTGCCAACCTGGCGTTTACCAGGTTTTTCACCGCATTGCGCAGCTCAGTGTTGCGGCGCAGGTAGGTCAGCCCCTTGAGTGACGCAAAGCCATGGCAGCGCAACTGCTGGTCGAGAATGTGCGCCGCAAATTCTTCCACGCTTGGCATGCGTGAATTTACCCCGGATGGCAGTACCCGCTCGGTCAGGTCATAGGTTTTCTGGAAGCCTTCGCGGCTGCTGACCATAAGGTCGCCTTGCATGTACAGCTGTTCGAGTGCTTTCTTGGCCGGTTTCCAGTCCCACCAGGCTGCGCGCCTGGTGCTGCCCGTTTCCAGGTCCCGGGCGCGCAGAGGGCCTTCTGAACCTATGCGTGCCAACAGCTCTCCCATGAGTTTCCTGTCAGGGTTTTTATACCAGTGGACTTGGCCGCACCTGATGGCGTGCTTGTAGGGCAAGGAGAAGCGAAAGTCGGCGATGGGCAGAAAAGCGGCCGCGTGTGCCCAGTACTCGAAAATGTCCCCATCGAGTAGCATTTGCTGGGTCATGGCTGGCCTGAACCTGGGCACTCTGGCGTGCAAGACATGATGATGCGCGCGCTCCACCACTGATATGGTATCGATCTGTACATAGCCCAGGTGGTTAATCGCCTGGTGTGCCCCTGCCATCCCGGCCCCAAAGGGCTGGGCCTGCAGCAAGCCTTGCGCCGCCAGGGCAAGGCGGCGCAAGCGCGCCAGGTCGTGTGAGCGGTGGGTTCTGATCATATTCATACTTGCCTGGCATTATTCCAATACAGCGCACGGGTGTGCAATGGCGCTGTGCGAGGCAGTTCGCAGGAATCGACAGTCTTGAGTGCCGAATATGACGATGCAGTGCGTTTTCAGCCGCTGATGCCAGCAGGGGCCAGGCAGCACGGGAGCGTGGATGTCGTGTCGGTTCAGGGCTGGGATCAGGGCGCCGCTGTGTCTTCCTGCTTTTCGCGGGGTGGTGTCGATGCACTGCTGGCTTGTACTTCCACCCGGTTGCGGCCCAGGGCCTTGGCGCGGTAGAGGGCATCATCGGCGCGCCGCAGCAAGTCTTCGAAGCTGTCATTGCGGGCAAACAGGCTGACACCGAAGCTGGCCGTGATGCACAGCCCGGGTTTGACTTCGTGCTGCTGAATCAGACCGCGCAGCTTTTCGCAGGCCTGTAGGGCGCCATCAAGCGCCATGCTGGGAAAAATCAGGGTGAACTCTTCGCCGCCCCAGCGGGCAAAACAGTCCAGGCTGCGGATATTCGGGCGTACCAGGTCGGCGATACTGCGCAGAACCCGGTCGCCGGCGCTGTGACCATGGGTGTCGTTGATGTTCTTGAACAGATCCAGGTCGAACAGCGCCAGAGAGAGCGGGTGGCTATAGCGTCGGGCGCGACGGATTTCCTGCAGGATTTTCTCTTCGAAGCGTTTGCGGTTGGCGATTTCGGTGAGCTGGTCCGTGTTGGATATGTATTCGACTTCGCGAATCTTGTCTTCCAGCTCCTGGTTTTTGGCTTCCAGCTCCCGCGCTTTTTGCTGTAGCGTGTGTTCCAGCGTAACGCTGTCGTCGCGCAGGTGCCTGTTCTGTTCGATCAGTTCATCCTGGGTGCTTGTCCGGGCGTGGATGTTCTCGTGGGCACCGATAATTCTGGAGGCGCTGCCATCGGGATGGCGGCTGATGATCCGGGCACGATCCCGTATCCAGAGGTAGTGACCGTCGGCTTTTTTGCAACGGTAGTCGATACAGTAGTCTTGGCGCTTGCCAGCGATGAAACTCTCGATGTAATCGATCACACGGGCATAGTCGTCCGGGTGAATGATGTTTTCCCAGGTAAAGACATCCTCTTTGAGTCCGCCGACCTCGTAGCCGAGCATGCGGTACCAGCCGGGGTTTCGCTCGACCCGGCCGGTGTCCGCGTGCCAGTCCCAGGTGCCTTCAACGATGATGTCCAGCAGATAGTTCAGGGTAGCGTCGGCATCGCTCAGGGAACTGTGCTGGTAGGTTCTGTGCATTAGCGGCGGGCCTGGGGAGCAGGCTGCTGGAAAACTATCTGCGTTGCTTTCGCGGCGTTAAAAATCGTCTCAAGCTGGTCATTTATCGGCCATAAACGCCCTCCTTTCGACGATTTTTGCCTTGCGCTAGCTGCCTCGCCAACGCTTTTCAACAACCTGCTGGAAGACGGATACAGCACGAATGGCGCCGTATGCCCAGGCTGTTGGTCCGGCTGCATCGGAGAATCAGGCGGGCAGTCGCTGGATATCATGGTGTTCCTTCCCCGAGCAAGTCTGGCGGGATGCAGGGTGTTGAGTACCGGCCTGACACCTGCAACCGAGCGCTTCTTGTTGTATGGCGAGGCCGGGTTGGAGCCTTCTTGATCGTCAAACAGTCACGCTAATCCTAGCAGTAGTTTCGCAGGCTGGCCCGCCAGGTTGCTCGCTCGGCGGGAGTGGATCAATTGCAGGGCCGGGTTGAGCGGGTCCTGTCGGGCCTGGCGGCTGACAATGCGCGTCCTCAGGTCGGCTCATCGGCGGCGTCGGAATAGACGCAAACATTCCAGGACTCGGCCAGGCCGTCGGGTGACTCACAGTAGCGGCTGAAAAAGTCCGCTATTTCCCGGCGCTGGCAGTGCTGCTCGAAGCTGTGCATATCCTGCCAGATTTCGTGAAACACGATGGGGTAGCTCTCGCCGGTGGCGAAATCACTGCTGATCTGGCGGGTGACGCGGTACTGGATGCAGCCGTCTTCACGCAATGTATTGGGTTCGAGGGACTGTAGTTTGGCAAAGAGTTCGGCGTCCCTGCCTGGGCGAGGCTTGAACTGGGCGGTGCAGTAAATGCGCGATGACATCGGTGGGCTCCTGATGGTGAGAAAGACAAGAAAGAAGGAGTATAGGTGCCCGAGCCCTGTCTTTCAGCAGTCACGGGCCCCTGTCACCGGAAAATGCCCTGACCGGTGGGAGGCCTTCGCAAATGTTGCCGCCTCTGGTTGCCGGTATCGCCCCGTTTTTCCATTACACTGAATCTGTACATGACCGCTGTGTCGTGAAGGGCACGGCCTGTGCTGGCAGCAGGCGCGTGGCAGGTATTTTCATAACCAGGCGGAGGTTTGTATGTTCAATACCGCACTGAAACATCTGAATCTGCTGTATTTAGCGCTAGTCCTACTGGCAGGGTCCCCCGGGGTCCTGGCCCAGGGCGAGGCTGAATCGAGATCGCTGTTCGAGCGGCTGGGAGGGCTGATGTCCATCTCGGTGGTGGTGAATGAGTTTTTTGATGCCGTGGTCTCGGATGACCAGATCAAGGCGAACCCGGCGGTAGACGCCAGTCGCAAGGTGGTACCCGCCCCCTATCTGAAATATCAGGTGACGGCGATGGTGTGCGAGGTGACCGGTGGACCCTGTAGCTACCATGGGCGAGACATGAAGGCGGCCCATGCACACCTCAATATCACCGAGGCGGAATGGGATCGAATGATCGTGCTGTTCAAGGAGGTACTGGCCCGGCATGAAGTCCCCGAGGCGGAAACCGCAGAACTGCTCGATATCATGGCCTCGACCAAGGCGGATATCGTGATGCCCGCAACGCCCTGAGCGACATTGCGGCGTGCTCCAGGGCTTTTGAGCAGGGTTACAGGGTGTCCGGCATGGCGACAGATTGCGGGGCTGGCCGACAGGGCCAATCTGCGCCAGACTTTGCAGACCGTCGGCATCGGTAGCCTGGCGGCCGGCAACGCAGCGGTGAGCGAATGAAGGATCATGCCATGGACGCAGAGCTAGCAAAGGACGCGGTTACGCTGAGCGCAGAGTACATCGCAGGGCTCGCGGTTCTGGCCACCGTGGGCCTGGTGGTGATGTGGGGCCTGTTCTGGCGTGCGGTGGCCAACTCCCGGGAAAATATCATGGATATCCTGCGTAGTCCGTCGTTTTTCAAGACGGTCACGGTGATGGGAGTCATCGCGGCCACGGTGGTGCTGAGCCTGGCTGGACGGCTGGAAGGGAATATCACCGGGGCCATTCTCAGCGGTATCGCGGGTTACGTGCTGGGGCAGTTGTCGAACAAGAGTGATGCGGACAAGTAGCGCTTGAACAGGTGGCAGGTGGGGCTCTGCTCTGGCAGGAAGCCGTTGGCGCCGAAGGTTTCTCGGCACCTCTGCATGCAAAAAGCCCGGACCAGGCCAAGCTGATCCGGGCTTTTTGTTGAGCGCTGGGCCGTGTTGAGGTTACACGTTCAGCGGGCTATTCGACCAGCCTGCCTCTGCGGTAGTGCAAGCCCTCGCTATTCGACCAGGGTGTCTTTGCGGTAGCGGAACGGGTGCGCCGGCGCTGAGAGGTTGCCCATGCCATGCGCAGCTGTGCAAGCCCTCGTTATTCGACCAGGGTGTCCCTGCGGTAGTGGAACGGGTGCGCCGGCGCTGAGAGGTTGCCCATGCCGTGCGCTGTTGTGCAAGCCCTCGCTATTCGACCGGGGTGTCCTTGCGGTAGCGCACCGGGTGGGCCGGCGCTGAGAGGTTGCCCATGCCATGCGCTGCTGTGCAAGCCCTCGCTATTCGACCAGGGTGTCCTTGCGGTAGCGCAACGGGTGGGCCGACGCTGAGAGGTTGCCCATGCCGTGCGCTGCTGTGCAAGCCCTCGCTATTCGACCAGGGTGTCCCTGCGGTAGCGCAACGGGTGGGCCGACGCTGAGAGGTTGCCCATGCCGTGCGCTGCTGTGCAAGCCCTCGTTATTCGACCAGGGTGTCCCTGCGGTAGCGGAACGGGTGCGCTGGGTAAGTGCCCATGATGCGCACGTCCTTGGCGAAAAAATCCAGCTCCTGCAGTGCGTACTGCATGGAGCGCTGATCCGGGTGGCCTTCCACGTCCAGGTGAAAGCTGGTGGCCTGCATGGTATCAGACGCCATGTAGCTTTCGAGCTTGATGGCATTGACGCCGTTGGTGGCAAAGCCGCCGAGTGCCTTGTACAACGCTGCCGGCATGTTGCGCACGGCGAACATGATGGACGTCATGAAGGTGACCGCAGGGTCAAACACCGGCATCCGGCTGGTTTTGGACAGGATCAGAAAGCGGGTCGTATTGCCGGTCTTGTCCTGGAAGTTGTCCCGCAGGATGTGCAGCCCGTAAAGCTCGGCGGCCAGGCTCGAGGCAATGGCGGCCTGGTGTTTGCTGGGGGCTGCGGCCAGTTCTGCCGCGGCACCGGCCGTATCGAGACTGGCCACCGGTACTATGCCCAGGGACTTGAGGTGGGTGTCGCACTGGGCCAGCGCCTGGGGATGGGAGGCCGCCTCGGTGATGTCCTCGATGCGACTGCCGGGAATGCCCAGCAGGCAGTGATTTACCGGTTCAAAATGTTCACCGATGATGTGCAGCTCGGTTTTGGGCATCAGGCGGTAGATTTCCTCTACCCGGCCTGCGGTGGAATTTTCCAGCGGGATCATGGCGAGCTCTGCTTCGCCGCGTTCTACCATGAACATCGCGTCGCTAAAGGTCTCGCAGGCAAAGGCTTCCATTTCCGGATGGACACGGACGCAGGAAAGGTGCGAATAGGCACCCTTGAAACCCTGAAATGCGATGATCTTGTTGCTCACGATTACCGACCTTGGAATGAGATTGCTGGAATAGGGCGGCCATTATTGCATAGCCGTGCAGGGCTGGAAAATATTCTGCCCCCGGGGCGCTGATGTGCTCAGGAATGTGTTCAGGAATCGTTGCTCACTGGCCGGTCGATGCGGCGGGCAGTCCAGTAGTGGCGTTTCCAGTAGGGGTTTGTCAGGTCCGAAATCATCACGCCGCGGCTGGTGGATGCGTGCAGGAAGCGGCCGTTCTCGATATAGATGCCCGCATGGCGGCCATAGCTCCCGGTTCTGAAAAACACCAGGTCCCCGGGGCGCAGTTCCTCGGCGGAAACGACGTCGCCCACGCTGAGCAGGCCTTCCGTAGTGCGGGGCAGTTCCTGGTTGAAATGCCGGCGAAAGCCCTGCTGAATCAGGGCCGAACAGTCGATGCCATTGCGGCTGGTGCCGCCATAGCGGTAGGGCGTGCCGCGCCACTGGCGGTGCAGTTCATACAGCTGACTGATGGTCTGCTGCTCCGGGTCGGGTGCGACCTGTTCGGTGGTATTCGTCGGGGTGCCGAGGTTGGAGCTGGCGCAGCCCTGCAGCAGGGCGATACACAAAGCGGCAAGCAGCACTCGGCTGCGGCTACGAGTGATGGGGGGCTGGCGTCGGGCGCCGCTGTAAACGGGTGAAATCATGGCCGCGTGGGTGCTCCCTGCAAATCTGACGGCGTCTGTTGGGTCTTGTCGCCAACACAAACGCACAGATTAAAGCCAGCCAGGCGTTTAATCCATTGCCTTGTGCGTTTGTGTCACTTTGGTTTCGGTCATCGCAGGACTAGTCGCGCTTTTTGCTGTCCCGAGAGCCGCCGGAGGCGCGTGTGCCATTGCTGCGCGCGTTGCCAGGCTTGGCGCCGCGACTGTCGCTGCCGGTGTGGCGGCGAGGCGCGTTAGCGGTTTTGCTGCGGCTGTCATTGCGGCTGTTGGCACCAGTGCCGCCGGATTGCGCCCTGTCAGTCGACGGGGTGCGCGGCTTGCCGGATGCACTGCTGCGCTGATCGCCCGTTTCGTCCGGTTGGCGCGGCGTGGCCGGGCGTGGCCCCTTGAGCTTCTTGCGTGACTTGCCGGGCTTGATATCGGCTTTTTTCTTCGCTTTGGCCTTGGCCTTGCTTTTCTTGGCCTGCTTGTCGGCCCGGGGTTCGGGCTTGCTGGGCTCAAGGCCTTCAATCTTGCGGCGTTTGAGCGGCTGTTGCAGGTAGCGCTCGATACGGCCAACCCGGGGCCAGTCCAGCGAATCGACGATGGACACCGCGATGCCCTGGGAACCGTCACGCCCGGCTCGCCCGGCGCGGTGGATATAGGAGTCGGCCTTGAGGGGCAGGTTCAGGTTGATGACATGGGTGATGTTGGCCAGGTCGAGACCGCGCGAGGCGACGTCGGTGGCCACCAGTACCTTGAGGCGGCCGCGGCGCAACTGCTTCATGTGCAAGGTGCGTTCGCCCTGGTCCATTTCACCGTGCAGGCCGTCGCACATGATGCCCATGGCGCGCACGATGGCAACCCACTGTTCGACCTGCTTGCGTGAATTGACGAAGACCAGTGCCTGATCGATGGTTTCATCGCTGATCAGGGACTTGAACAGTGCCAGCTTGTGTTCGTCGTTGTCGGCCCGCAGTATGCTGTGTTCGATATTGCCGGCCATGGCGCGGGCATTGCTGACCGCAACCTGGCTGGCGTCGGGCTTGAGCAGCTTGCCGGCCAGCAGCTGGATGGGGGCGGACTCCAGGGTGGCGGAGAACATCAGTGTCTGGTGCACCGTTGGCACCAGGCTGGCAATCTCGTTCAGCGGCTCCTGGAAGCCCAGATCCAGCATGCGGTCGGCTTCGTCGATAATCAGCAGGTTAACGTCACTCAGGTCAACCCAGTCTTTCTCGTCCAGTTCCAGCAGGCGGCCGGGGGTTGCGATCAGCAGATCCATGCCCGCTTCCATGATCTGCTTCTGGTTGCCGTAGGGCACGCCGCCAACAATCAGGCCGCAGTCGATTGAAAGCTCGGCGGCGAAGGATTCCACCACCCGCAGAATCTGGCTCGCCAGCTCCCGGGTCGGGCTCAGGATCAGCACGCGGGGCGACAGGCCCGTGCGCGGCGGCTGATCCAGCAGGTGCTGCAACGCGGGCAGCAGGAACGCCAGCGTCTTGCCGCTGCCGGTAGGCGCTGTTGCCAGAATATCCTGACCATCAAGGGTCAGCGGAATGGATTGCTGCTGGATCGGCGTCGGGCTGGAAAAGCCCGATTCGATCAGGTGCTGTTGCAGTTCGAGATCTAAATCGAGGTCAAGAAAGGACATCGTTCGGGGGTTCGCCAGCTAAACTGTTTGAATGGCTGCATAGAATACCGTAAAAGCGCCGCGACAGGCGTGTATTAATTTTGCAGTCTTCGCAAGGTTGTTCAGGGGGCTTGCCTTGGGTGCGGCCTGTAGCCGCACGCCCGGTGCGGGTACCGATCTGGTGACGGGGTATTAAAACCGTCGTGGCCGCGGGGAGGCGTCTTGTGACTTGTTCATGACGGTCCCAGCCCCTATCATGCGCAGCCTAAAACATTCAGCAGTGAAAGCGAGTAAAGTACATTGTCAAGGCCGCAGTTTTCCCCCGGTCAGCGCTGGATCAGCAACACCGAATCGGAGCTTGGGCTCGGTGTTGTTGTCGAGCAGACGGGGCGTAGCGTCACCCTTAATTTCCCGGCAGTCGAAGAACAGCGCACCTACGCGGTGACCAATGCGCCGCTCAGCCGTGTCGAGTACCCGGTGGGCGACAAGGTTCGCAGCACATCCGGTATCGAGCTGCAGATTACCGAACGCCAGGAGCTGAATGGCTGTCTTTTTTATCACGGTACCGATCAGCACGGCGAAAGCCTGACCCTGGCGGAGCTTGAGCTCGACAGCCGGGTGCGTTTCAGCAAGCCCCAGGATCGCCTGTTTGCGGGCCAGGTCGACAAAAACAGCGCCTTCCTGCTGCGGGTCGACACCCAGGAGCACCTGCAGCGTCATCGCCAGTCAGAGGCCTATGGCCTGCTCGGTGGTCGCGCGCAGCTGTTGCCGCATCAGTACTTTATTGCCAGCCAGGTGGCACGCCGCCCGGTGCAGCGCGTGCTGCTCGCCGATGAAGTCGGCCTTGGCAAGACCGTTGAAGCCGGCCTGATCATGCACCAGCTGCTGTGCAGCGGCCGTGCCCAGCGTGTGCTGGTGGTGGTGCCCGACAGCCTGGTGCATCAGTGGCTGGTGGAAATGCTGCGCCGCTTCAACCTGCGTTTCAGCATTCTGGACCCGCTGCGCTGTGTCGCTCTTGAAGCGGCCGGCGAGGGCAATCCGTTCGAGAGCGCCCAGCTGGTGCTATGCAGTCTGTCGTTCCTGACCGGCGATGACGAGCGGCACCGTGCCGCGATGGAAGCGGGCTGGGATCTGCTGGTGGTTGATGAAGCCCATCACCTGGGCTGGAGCGAGGAAGCCGCCAGCCACAGCTACAAGGCGATCGAATCCCTGGCCAAGACGATTTCCGGACTGCTGTTGCTGACTGCGACGCCCGAACAGCTGGGTCAGGACGGTCACTTTGCGCGCCTGCGTTTGCTGGACCCGGATCGCTACCATGACTTGCAGGCGTTTCGTGACGAGGAGTCCGAATACCGCACCATCAGCAACCTGGTACAGCGGCTGCAGGCCGAGGACGTGCGCGACCAGTTGCGCGATGCGCCGGAACTGTTGGCATCCCTGGAGCACTACCTGGGCGAGGCGGCGCTTGAACCGCTGCGCGCAGAGCTGGCCGATGGGGATATCGCGCACCTGATTACCGATGCCATTGCCAGCCTGCTGGACCGCCATGGCACTGGCCGCGTGCTGTTCCGCAACACCCGTGAGGCAGTGCAGGGCTTTCCCAAGCGCGAGCTGTATCGCTATCCGCTGGTGCTGCCCGAAGCCTATGCCGATGTGCTGCTGGATAGCAGTCTCGATGCGGTACTGCATCCGGAGTCCGGTTTTGATGAAGACTGGCTCGACTGGGACCCCCGGGTGGAGTGGCTGTCCGAGTGGTTGCGTGAGCACCGCGACGACAAGACCCTGGTGATTTGCGCGCGCAAGAACACGGCCCGGGCGCTGGAGAAACAGCTGCGTCTGTTCGAAGGCGTCAAGGCGGCGGTTTTCCATGAAGGCATGAGCCTGCTGGAACGTGACCGTGCCGCGGCCTATTTCGCCGATGAAGATGACAGCGCCCAGGTGCTGATCTGCTCGGAGATCGGCAGCGAGGGCCGCAACTTCCAGTTCGCCCATCACCTGGTATTGTTTGATCTGCCGCTTAATCCCGACCTGCTCGAACAGCGTATCGGCCGCCTGGACCGTATTGGCCAGCGCAACGACGTCCAGATTCACGTGCCCTATTTCGAGCAGAGCCCGCAAGCGGTGCTGCTGAACTGGTTTGACCTGGGTATCAATGCCTTCAAACGCTGCAACCCGGCAGGCCAGGCGCTGTTCCAGCAGTTCGCCCCGGCGCTGCGCGAACTGCTGGAATGCTACGACGACGCCCAGTTGCAGCAGCTGCTGGACGATACCCGTCACCGCGCCGACGAATTACGGGAGCAGTTGCATGCCGGGCGCGATCGCCTGCTGGAACTCAACTCCTGCCAGCCGGAGCCCGCCGCACGTATCATCGAGCAGGTGGCGGATGCGTCCCGTTCGCTGGAACTGGCCGGATACATGGAACGGGTATTCGACCTGTTCGGTGTCGAGCAGCAGACCCACGGTCCCGACAGCCTGGTGCTGCACCCGGGGAACCATATGCCGGTATCGAGCCTGCCGGGCCTGCCGGAAGACGGCATCACCGCCACCTTCCAGCGCGGCCTTGCCTTGTCCCGCGAAGACATGCAGTTCCTGACCTGGGAACATCCGCTGGTAAGCGGCGCCATGGAACTGATCAGTGACGGCGAATTTGGCAATACGGCGCTGTGCAGCCTCAAGTTGCCGCCGCTGCCGCCAGGCACCCTGTTGCTCGAAGCCTTTTTCAACCTGCGCTGCACCGCGCCCCGCTCCCTGCAGATGCAGCGCTACCTGGGGCAGCATTCGGTGCGCCTGGTGCTGGATAACAATGGCAACGATCTGAGCGCGATCATCGGCCACAGCCATCTCAACAAGCTGGCTGAGCGGGTCGGCCGCCGCACCGCCCAGTCGCTGGTGGGCCATGCCAGGCCCCAGCTCACCGAAATGGTGGCGCGGGCCGAGGCCCAGGCGGCTACCCGGGACGCAAGCGTGCGCGAGCAGGCCCGTGCCCGGGCTGACGAGCTGCTGGGGGCGGAAATCACCCGCATGCGGGCACTGGCCCAGGTAAACCCCAATATTCGTGACGAAGAGATCGAGCTGCTGGAGCAGCAGCTGGAGCAGGTGCGGGGCCAGATCGATCTGGTGCACCTCGAACTGGATGCGCTGCGCATCGCGGTGGTTGAATGATCGCTGTGCGCCTCTGTGTCTATACCGTGCCGGCGCTGATGCCGACCCTTACCCCTGAGTGGAGCTAGCCCTTGCTATTCACCGATCTGCCCCTGGATAAACGTCTGCTCAAGCTGCTTGAGCAGCTGAATTTCAGTCAGGCCACTGAAATTCAGCAGCAGGCGATTCCGTTTGCGCTCAATGATCGTGACCTGATTGCCTCCTCCAAAACCGGCTCTGGCAAGACGCTGGCGTACCTGGTGCCGGCGCTGCAGCGGGTTACCAAACGCAAGTCCCTGACCAAGCGCGACCCGCGGGTGCTGATTCTGGTGCCCACGCGGGAACTGGCCGGGCAGGTCTATGGCCAGCTGCGTTCCCTGCTGGCCGGCAGCCAGCTCAAGGGCGTGCTGATCCAGGGCGGAGAGAACTTTAACGATCAGGAAAAGCTGCTGCGCCGCGATCCGGATTTCGTGGTTGCGACCCCCGGACGCCTGGCGAACCATCTGGATGCCCGCACCCTGGTGCTGGCGGGGCTGGAAATGCTGGTGCTCGACGAAGCGGACCGCATGCTGGATCTGGGCTTTGCCGATCAGCTACGCCAGATCAACGCGGCGGCCAACCACCGCTTGCGCCAGACGCTGCTGTTCTCGGCCACCCTGGATCACGCCGAGGTGGAAGCGCTCGCAGGTGACCTGCTGAAAGACCCCAAGCGGATCGCCATTGATGCCGTCACCCGGCCCCACGGGGATATCCGCCAGCGGTTTTACCTCTGTGACCATCTGGATCACAAGCAGGCACTGCTGGGACACCTGCTTGGCCATGAGAAATTCCAGCAGGCGATTATTTTTACCGCCACCCGTGGCGATACGGACCGCCTGGCCCAGTGGCTGGGCGAGCGCGGTCTGAAGACCGCCGCGCTCAGCGGTGAGCTGGCCCAAAGCGAGCGCAATCGCATCATGGACCGCTTCAGTCGTGGTCAGCAGCAGGTGCTGGTGACCACGGATCTGGCATCCCGTGGTCTTGATCTGCTCAACGTCTCACTGGTCATCAACTTCGATCTGCCGCGCCACAGCGAAGAGTATGTGCACCGTATCGGCCGTACGGGGCGTGCCGGTGCCAAGGGGGATGCCATTTCCCTGGTGGGGCCCAAGGACTGGGACAGCCTGACGCGCATCCGGCGCATGCTGCAGCAGGATATCGAGTATTCCACCATTGACGGCATGGTCGGCAAGTTCAAGGGGCTGGTGCCTGCACCGGTGAAGCCGCCGCGGGTGCCGGTCCAGGCGGCGGAACCGATGGGGCGCAAGGCCCGCAACAAGCGCAAGGACGCGCCGCAGCGGCCAAGGCCCGGACGCGCCAAGAGCAAGGTGGTGTCGGATGATGGCTTCGCGCCCATGCTACGCAGCAAAAAGCCGCCGGTACCGGATAGCGACAGCGAATAACCGATGCGGTAACAGTGCCCGTGAAAGCGCCGCCGGGCTTGCCCGCTGGCGGTGTTTGCACGATACTTGCGCGCTTTGAAAACTGGTGGGAGTGACTCGATGGAGATCACCAAAGATTGCGTGGTGCAGTTTCATTACAACCTGCGCGATGCTGAAGGGAATGAACTGGAAAATAGCCGCAAGGGCGACCCGATGGCGTACCTGCACGGGCATCAGAACATGATGGCCGGGCTGGAAAAGGCACTCGAAGGTCACAGTGCCGGCGATATCTTCAGCGTGACCCTGGCACCGGAAGATGCCTACGGCTCAAGGACCGAAGATTCCGAGCAGCGTATCCCGGTCAAGCACCTGCAGGGCGCCAAGAAATGGCGTCCGGGCATGGTCGCCAGCGTGCAGACCGACCAGGGCGTGCGCCAGGTGCAGATCCTCAAAGTCGGCAAGTTCATGGTGACGGTGGATACCAATCACCCGCTGGCGGGCAAGACGATCACCTTTGATGTCGAAGTGACAGATGTGCGTGCGGCCAGCGCCGAAGAAATATCCCACGGCCATGCCCACGGTGTGGGCGGTCATCACCATTAATGGACCCAAAGGTTGTCAGCTGCGCCCTGATCGGCGAAGCTGGCTGACCCGACAACCGCAACAAAGCGAGTGGAGCGAACATGGCAACTGCAAGTGCACGTCACATCCTGGTTAAGAGCGAAGCCAAATGTCTGGAACTGAAGGCCAGCATTGAAGCCGGTGGCGATTTCGCCGCAGCGGCACGCGAATTCTCTGAATGCCCGTCCGGCGCCCGCGGTGGCGACCTGGGTAACTTTGGTCGCGGCCAGATGGTCCCCGAGTTCGACCAGGTTGTATTCAGCGCGCCGCTGAACACTGTTCAGGGTCCAGTCAAGACCCAGTTCGGTTACCACCTGCTGGAAGTGACCGCACGCAAGGACTGATCCTGCGTACCGGGCGCCGCCCTGGCGCCCGGCTGTTGGGTACTTGCCTCCCGCGCGGCAGCCCCGTCTTTTTATTCGTTATTCGTTTTTTATTTGCTCCTGCTGAAGTGCGAGCAGGTGGCCGCCAATTCGGGGTCACTCCACCATCTTGCCCTTCCCCTTTCCCCTTTCCACTTGCCCCGTGTACCTCGCCCCTTGCCCCCTTTTTTCCTTGCCGCTTGTTCCTGAGCTTGTGCAGGCTTGCGCCGCTGCGCCCGAAAACGGCATTATGTTGGCAGACACTCTCAGCGCAGGATGGCAGTATGAGCAAATCAATCAAGGTGGTCGTTTCACGTAAGAAAGATGCCCAGGCACCGGATCCGGCGCGCCAGCTGCGTATTGACGAGGCCATCGGTTTTGTCCGCGGCTTGCGCAAGAAGGGTGATAATCTCAAGGTCATGGTCGACAAGCTTAACGAGCACGGCCATCTCTGCCCCGAAGGCACCCCCTGGACCTATGACAGCCTGAACAGCTTCATTCACGAGCATCAGCTGTAAGTCGCTACCCCTTGGTGATTCAAGTTCAGTAGAATAACCGGCTTTAAGGTCGGCGCAGTGCCGCAGCAGAAGGACCAGGTGCATGAATTCACTCAGCTTCCAGCTCAAGGGAAGTGTTGTAACCGCGATCGTACTCGAGCTGTACCGTTACTCCCGCGCCGACTTCAGTGCAGAACTTGAAGCCAAGGTGCGCCAGGCGCCGATGTTTTTCCATCAGACGCCGGTGGTGATTAGCCTGGAGAAGCTCGAGGCGGATGCGCAGTCGATCGACTTTCCCGAGCTGATTGCGCTCTGTCGTGACTTCGGCCTGCGCCCGATGGCGTTCAAGGGCGCGCCGGCCGCGCTTAATGACGACCTGCAAGACACCGGGCTGGTGTTGATTCCGGCCGGGCAGGGCGGCCGCGCAGCGGTTCCCGAAACTGCGCCGGCTGCGGCGCCAGAGCCGGAAGTGGTGGTGCGTACCGTGGTGGAGGAAAAGCTTGTCCACCGCCCCAGCAAGATCATTACCCGCCCGATTCGCTCCGGCCAGCAGGTCTATGCCGAGGGCAGTGACCTAATCGTGATGGCGGCGGTGAGCGAAGGCGCCGAAATTCTGGCCGACGGCCATATTCATGTTTACGGTCCCTTGCGCGGCCGCGCGCTGGCAGGGGTGCGCGGTGATGTGCAGGCGCGCATTTTCTGCCAGAGTCTGGAAGCGGAACTGGTCTCGGTGGCCGGCAATTTCAAGTTGAGCGACAGTTTGCGTGAGCTTACCTGGAAGGCCCCGGCACAGGTGTATCTGCTGGACGACACGTTGCATGTGGGTGCGCTTTGATGAATACTCGCGAACCGGGTGAAGCAGGCAAAATTGAGGAGAGGCTGTTGGCTAAAATTATCGTGGTGACCTCCGGCAAGGGAGGCGTTGGCAAAACGACCAGTAGCGCCGCCATCGGCACGGGCCTTGCGCTACGCGGCTTTAAAACCGCCATTATCGACTTTGATGTCGGCCTGCGTAACCTCGACCTGATCATGGGCTGCGAGCGGCGAGTGGTGTACGACTTTGTTAACGTGATTAACAAGGAAGCGACCCTCAACCAGGCGCTGATCAAGGACAAGCGCACGCCGAACCTGTTTATCTTGCCGGCGTCCCAGACCCGCGACAAGGACGCACTGAGCCAGGAAGGTGTCCAGGCCGTGCTGAACGAGCTGTCCCGCGATTTCGATTACATCGTTTGTGACTCCCCGGCCGGGATCGAAAAGGGCGCCCAGATGGCGCTGTACTACGCGGATATCGCCGTAGTAGTGACCAACCCGGAAGTGTCCTCGGTGCGTGACTCTGATCGCATCTTGGGCATCCTGCAGAGCAAGACCCGCCGTGTTGAAGCCGGCGAGGAGCCGGTACAGGAACATCTGCTGCTGACCCGCTACAACCCGTCCCGTGTTCTGGCGGGTGAAATGCTCAGCGTACAGGACGTCGAGGAGATTCTGGCCATTCCGTTGATCGGCGTGATTCCGGAGTCCGAAGCCGTACTGAAGGCGTCCAACCAGGGGATGCCGGTCATTCTGGATCAAGAAACCGAAGCGGGCCAGGCATACAGCGATGCCGTGGCGCGCCTGCTGGGTGAGGAAGTGGAGCACCGCTTTCTCGAAGTACAGAAAAAAGGATTCTTCAAACGCCTGCTGGGAGGTAAGTAGTGAGCATTTTTGATTACTTTCGCAGCAAGTCCAAAGCCTCGTCTGCGTCAGTTGCCAAGGAGCGGCTGCAAATCATCGTTGCGCACGAACGCGGGCAACGCCAGCAGCCGGACTACCTGCCACAGATGCAGCAGGAAATTCTTGATGTCATTCGCAAGTACGTCGCGATAGACCAGGAAAGCATCAATATCCAGCTGGAAAACAATGATCACTGTTCCGTGCTTGAGCTCAACGTGACGCTGCCGGATCGTTAGTCAGCGGGCGTCCCCGAGCCCGGGGGCGCAGTGCTCCCGTTGCAGGGCTGCAACCTGGACGTCATTCGGCTCTTTATACGGGCAGGGCGTTGTGTTGTAACGGACCAGGACAGCGTGAACATCCAGCTGTAAAACAATGATCACTGTTCCGTGCTTGAGCTCAACGTGACGCTGCCGGATCGTTAGTCAGCGGGCGTCCCTGAGCCCGGGGGCGCAGTGCTCCCGTTGCAGGGCTACAACCTGGACGTCATTTGGCTCTTTATACGGGCAGGGCGTTGTGTTGTAACGGACCAGGACAGCGTGAACATCCAGCTGTAAAACAATGATCACTGTTCCGTGCTTGAGCTCAACGTGACGCTGCCGGATCGCTAGTCAGCGGGCGTCCCCGAGCCCGAGGGCGCAGTGCTCCCGTTGCAGGGCTGCAACCTGGACGTCATTCGGCTCTTTATACGGGCAGGGCGTTGTGTTGTAACGGACCAGGACAGCGTGAACATCCAGCTGTAAAACAATGATCACTGTTCCGTGCTTGAGCTCAACGTGACGCTGCCGGATCGCTAGTCTACGCTCGCTCCCGAGCCCGAGCCCGAGCCCGAGCCCGGGGGCGCAGTGCTCCCGTTGCAGGGCTACAACCTGGACGTCATTCGGCTCTTTATACGGGCAGGGGGTTGCGATAGACCGGGACAGCGTGAACATCCAGCTGGAAAACAATGATCACTGTTCCGTGCTTGAGCTCAACGTGACGCTGCCGGATCGTTAGTCAGCGGGCGTCCCCGAGCCCGGGGGCGCAGTGCTCCCGTTGCAGGGCTGCAACCTGGACGTCATTCGGCTCTTTATACGGGCAGGGCGTTGTGTTGTAACGGACCAGGACAGCGTGAACATCCAGCTGGAGAACAATGATCACTGTTCCATTCTGGAACTGAACGTGACCCTGCCGGGTCGCTGAACCCGGCCGTACGCTTTTACCCGTTGAGTGCCTGGGCGGTGTGAGTCGCGGAATACTCGGGCTACCGATGTTTCGGTGCGAGGCCATATCGCCGATATGGCCGAATATTTTGCTGACACCGAGAGTTTATACCGTTATCTTGCTTTCACCTTTCACCTTGCCCCCGACCGCAGCGCGCTGCGGGTTGAACCCCAGCACCGCCAGCAAGGCGAACAGCAGGGTCGTGCCGGCGGTGATGGCCAGGGCGTTCAGGTTCAGCTGGCCATAGAGCGCATGGCGTATCAGTTCCACCGCGTGGGTGAAGGGGTTGGCCAGGCACAGCCAGTACAGCCATTCGCTGGCTTCGCGCATTTTCCACAGCGGGTAGAGAGCGGACGAGATAAAAAACATCGGGAAGATGACGAAGTTCATGACGCCGGCGAAGTTTTCCAGCTGGCGGATACGGGACGACAGAAAGAGCCCGATGGCGCCGAGCATCACGGCCGTCAGGAAGAGCGCCGGCAGCACGGTGACATAGCCCAGTAGCGGCGGCTCCAGGTCCACGGCCAGCCAGGCGAGAAGCAAAAAGGCGTACACCTGGGTCAGGGAAATCAGGCCGATGGCCATCAGTTTGCACAGCAGCAGCCAGCTGCGCGGCAGCGGGCTCATCAGCAGCACACGCATGCTGCCCATTTCGCGGTCATACACCATCGACAGTGAACTCTGCATGCCGTTGAACAGCAGGATCATGCAGCACAGGCCCGGCGCTATATAGGTTTCGTAGGTAATGTAGGTCTGGTAGGGCGGGATGATCGCTACGCCGAGGGCGGCACGAAAGCCCGCGGCAAACACCACCAGCCACAAAAGCGGGCGTACCAGGGAACTCAGAAAGCGGCTGCGCTGCTGCACAAAACGCAGGTATTCCCGTTTCAGAATCCCGCTAAAGCATTGCCAGTAGGCGCCGGCGCCTGGCCCTGGTGGCACTGTTGCCGTCTGGCTGGTGGCGTCTGGCGTTGCGGGCACAGGGGTGTTCATGGCGCCAGCTCCGGTGATGAGCGGGTCAGCAGGGCAAAGGCCTGGCCCAGGCTGGTTGTACCTGTGGCCTCGCACAGGCCCGCAGCACTGTTGTCGGCCCGCAGACGGCCCTGGTGCAGCAGCAGTACCCGATCCGTGGCATCGATTTCCTCGATCAGGTGGGTGGCCCAGAGCACCGTCAGGCCGTCCTCGTTGCACAGGCGGCGTACATAGTGGTTCAGCGCTGCCCGGGTCTGGGTGTCCAGCCCCACGGTGGCTTCATCCAGCAGCAATACCGCCGGGCGGTGCAGCAGGGCGCGGGCGATCTCGACACGGCGACGGTGGCCGCCATTGAGGTTACGCACGCGCTCGTGCAGGCGATCTCCGAGCTCGAGGCGTTCCAGCTCAGCGTGCATTCGATGGCGAATCTCGCGTTGCCCCAGCCCCTGGAGCGCACCGTGGTAGGCCAGGTTCTGGGCTACGCTCAGGTCCATGTCCAGCGAGCCCTGTTGAAACACCACGCCCAGGCGGCGCATCACGGCGCCGGCGTGCCGGCGAAGCGGCAGGCCGAACAGCTGTATGTCGCCCTGCTGCAATGCCAGCAGCCGCGTCAGCAGGCCAAACAGGGTGCTTTTGCCGGCACCGTTGGGGCCCAGCAGGGCGTTGAAACTGCCGGGTTGTAGTTCGAAGCTGAGATCCGCCAGGGCGACCCTGGCGCCGTAGTTGAATCCCAGCCCCTGTACGGCAATGGTCATCAGGGTGTCACCGCCAGGCCCCAGGGATAGCGGCCCACCTTGACGGATTTGATGACCTTGAGGGACTCGACATCGATCACCGAGACATCGCCGCTAACGCCGTTGCTGCTCAGCAGGCGAGATTCATCGCCGTTGAATTCCAGATGCCAGACGCGCCGGCCCACCAGCAGGTAGTCCAGCACCTCGTAGGTTTTGGCGTCCACCACGGCGATGTGATTGGCCGGGCCCAGGGCAACAAAGGCATAGCGGCCGTCCGAGCTGAGCTTGATGCCCACCGGCTGTACCTTGTCCCTATGCACGCCGCGGATTTCGAACTCCAGTTTGTGGATGATCTGGCGTGTACTCACATCGACCACCGCCACGGTGCCGCCGATTTCGGCGCTGGCCCAGACCAGGCTGCCGTCCTTGCTGAACTCGACATGGCGCGGGCGCTGGTCCACCAGGGTGTTGTCTACCAGCGTATTGGTTGCCGTATCGATCCAGTGCAGCATGTTGGTGGTTTCGCTGGTGTTGATCACCCACTTGCCATCGGGGCTGACTGCCATGCCCTCGGGTTCCACGCCCACGTCGATCTGGGCGATGACCTCATGGCTGTTCACGTCTACTACCGTGACCAGTGCATCGTCCTCGTTGGCGATATAAAGCAACTGGTCGTTGGGGTGCAACGCGAACTGCTCCGGGTCTTCGCCCGACGGCAGGCTGGCGATGATTTTGTGGGTTGCCAGGTCCATCACCTGCACGGTGTCCGAATCGCTGGCGCAGATAAACAGCTTGCTGCCGTCCTTCGACAGGGTGATGCCGCGCGGTCGCTGGCCGACATCAAGTGTGTTAATGACCTCGAGGCTATCGAGGTCGATCAGCGACAGGGTATCGTCTTTCTCGTTCGAGACGTAGGCGATTTCGGCCAGGGCCAGCGGCGACAGCAGCAGGCCGCAGGCCAGGCTCAGGGCGGTTCGGCGTGTCGGCATTCTCATTGTTATTTTCCTCTGTTGGTGTACTTTGCAGCGCAGCGGCTTTCGGGCGCATCGAAGCCCAGGCTGTCGAGATCGGTCAGGGGGTGCAGGATGCCCTCCTGCGGCGACTGGGATACCAGCGAGCGGGAATGCACCAGTGGAATGGGCTGGCGCAGCTGGCCGCTCCAGGGGCGGTAGCTCAGCTTGCGCCCCTTGAACGCGGCCAGCTGGAAACGCTCCGAGAACAGGAAGTCGCGTAGCGCTGCGGGCTCGGCCGTCTTGAGCTGGGTGACGGCTTCGGCGATGGAACGGACAGCTGTCCAGGCGGCGTAATCGCGGCTTTGCATCCAGCGACCGGCAAGGTCTTCGAAGCGGCTTTGCAGCTGGGCAGCACCCCATTGCTCAACGACCCGGTGCCAGGCCACGGGGGTCAGTCCCTGGGTGCCGGCCACCGGGCGTGGCAGCCAGCTGTTATAGAGCACATATTCGCCGAAATCGCCGCGCTCGTCGGCGACCAGCACAGCATCATAGTCCTCGCCCTGGGTGAATAGCGGCATCTCGCTCTGGGCGCTGCGGCGCAAATCGGTATCGAAGCTCCAGGCTTTTTCAGCGATGACGTGGCCGCCAAAGCGTTTGGCCGCCCGATGCAGCGCATCCGCGTACGCCCGGTCTTGTGGCTGGCTGCCAACGATCAGCAGCCAGTTTTGCCACTTGCGCGACGCCAGCCACTGCGCCAGTGCATCGGCCAGCATGGCCCGGCTCGGTAAGGTATGCAGCACATTGCCCAGGCACTGATCGGTTCTGAGCCCATCGTCGGCACTGCCGGCATTGAAGATCAGCGCAGCGGGGCCGAGGCGGGCACTCAGTTCGGCCAGCTGGGCGGCGGGCAGGTCGGCGACGAACAGGCCGATGCCGCTGTCCTGCATGGCCTGTGCCTGCTCTAGCACGGCGTTCGGATCGTCGCTGGAGGTGTCGCTCAGATGGTAGCGCTGCTTGAGAAAGCGGCCGGTGGTATTGCTGTCCACGATGCCGAGTTCGGCGCCACGCAGGCCGCTATCCCGGGGCTCCGGCAGAATGTTCGACAGTGCTGGCGGCGTCGTCTGACGGTAGCTGAGGTAGCCGATGCGGGTTTCCAGGTCGTCGGTGCCGTCGGTGCCGAGGGCGCCGCCGCACTGCAAGGCCAGTATCAGAGCGCCGGTTTTGAGGAGGCGTCGGGTTTTCATCGCGAGTCTTTCTTGTTGTGTTATGTAGGCCCAGCTTAGGGGGATGAGCGCAGCGACGAAATATGCAGAAAGTACCGTTCGATCAGTACCGAAGTAGCATTTGGGTGCGGTTTCGCGGGGGCTAGCATGGAAGGGACTACAACGATCAAAAGGAATAACAACAATGATTACTCGACCGATTGCCGCAGCCGTCCTGGCCGCCAGCCTCTTTATCGCCCCCCAGGCTCTGGCCGAGGGCGACCTTACTCGACTGCCGACCGAACTGCCGGCGCTGGTGCTGGGCAGCGAGGAGAGCGATTACTCGATGTCCGAAAAGCGTTACGAGCTGGAGACCGGCAAGGCCTACAAGCTCGAGGTGATCTCCACCGGGCGCAAGGAATATGCCATCCGCGCACCAGAGTTCTTCGCCAGCATCTTTTTGCGCAAGGTCGAGGCCGGCGATTTGGAGATCAAGGCCGTGAGCCTCACTGAACTGGAGTTCGAGCAGGAAGGCGAAGCCGAGCTCTACTTCGTGCCGGTGAAAACGGGCGAATTCAGCTTCTATTCCGCTGGCTTAGAAGGAAAGGGCATGGTCGGGACCTTCAGCGTCCGCTGATCACCGGCGCCGGGCTGGATACAGCGCCAGCGCACCCGGTGGGCGGGTCCGGTTTGGCGCGGTGGCCGTTCGCGCGGCGAGCTGCAGCATGGCGGCAGGTTGTATTCAGGCTCTTGAGTATTTGCAGAGTAATACGGATCGGCGATAATCACGCCCGTCCATTTTACTCTGCGTGCTGCAACAGCGCGCAGCCTGTTGCAGTCGAGTTGTCTATGAGCTATTCCGTCAGTACCCTGCAGGCGCGTTTTGAGCGCCTGCGTGCCAACAAGCTGTTTGAAGCCCTGGTCATCAGCATCATAATCGTGTCGGCCCTGCTGGTCGGTGCCAAAACCTACTCGGAAACCAGCCGCTTCGAGCAGGCATTGCAGATTCTGGATATGGGTGTAACCGCCTTCTTCCTGGTGGAAATCCTGATCCGCATGGCAGGCGAACGTCGTCTGCGGGATTTTTTCAGCAAAGGCTGGAATATCTTTGATTTCATCATCGTCACGGCCAGCCTTATTCCGATGGATGATTCGGAGATGGTGCTGCTGGCGCGGCTGTTGCGCATCTTCCGGGTGCTGCGGCTGGTATCGATGATCCCCGAGCTGCGCATGCTGGTCACGGCGCTGTTCAAGTCCATTCCGCGCATGGGTTACGTTGCGCTGCTGATGTTCATTATTTTCTATATCTACGGCGCCATCGGCAGCTTCCTGTTCCACGAGGTGAACGAAAAGCTCTGGGGCAATATCGCCCTGGCCATGCTGACGCTGTTCCAGGTGGCCACCTTCGAAAGCTGGGCCACGGCAGTGCTCTATCCCACCATGGAGCACTTTCCCTACAGCTGGATCTATTTCATTACCTTTATCTTCCTTAATTCCTTTGTATTCCTGAACATGATGATCGGCATCGTGCTGGACGTGATGCAAAAGGAAAGCGTGCAGATGGAGCTGGAGTCGGGCGAAGGCGAGGCCGCCGAGCTGCATGGCCTGCGGGATGATGTGCAGGCCATGCGCGAGCAGCTGTCGCGCATGGAAGCGCTGCTGGAAAGTCGCAACCGCTGATGTCGCCCGGGTGTTATTTCAGGCCAATGAGTTCGTAGACCCGTAGCGGCAGGTGTTTGCCCTTGACCTGAATCTCGATGGCCGGGTGGACCTCGATCTGGTCTGCAACCTGCGCGTAAACGGCGGCGCTGAGCAGGATCTGGTCGATACCCGCATGTTCCTGGATGCGTTTGGCAGTATTGACGTCGTCACCGATCGCGGTGTATTCGACGCGGTCCTGGGTGCCCACCAGCCCAAGCACCGCTTCACCGACATGGATGCCAATGCCGAAGGACAGGCGAAAGATGGGTGACAAGCTGTCATGCAGGGAGCGAATAGCCTGGCGGATGGCCAGGGCCGAGCGAATGGCCCGCAGGACATGGTCAGGCTGAGGAACCGGCGCATTGAACCAGGCCATCACCGCATCGCCGAGAAACTTGTCGATGGTGCCCTCTTCGATGAGTATCGCATTGGCCATGGCTGCCAGGTACTGGTTCAGCAGGCTGACCAGGTCCTCCGCGTTCAGCTGTTCGCTGATACTGGTAAAACCGTGAATGTCGGCGAACATCACCGTAATTTCGCTACGCTGGCCGCCGAGCTGAAGATGTTCTGGGTCCAGTTGTTCCAGTATTGCCGGAGACACCATCGATTGCAGCAGCAGGTGCTGTGCTTCCATGCGTTTTTTCTCGGTGACATCATCGAGCACCATGGCGATGCCCTGGATTTCGTCGGCGGCGCGCAGCCCCGAGATATTGAAGCGCAGATGGACGGTGCCGCGCTGGGGGAGCAACTGGCTCAACTCGATACCAATAACCGGCTGATCGGACTTGCGCACCTTGAACAGGTAGGGCAGCAGGGAGGTGCCCAGGGGTGGCAACAGCTCGGCGAGGTTCTTCCCGACCAGGTCGCTGTTGTCCCTTAAACCGAGAATGCGCACGGCGGCACGGTTGCACATGCTGATATTGCCATCCAGATCCGACGTCATGACACCACTCACGATCGAGGCAAACAGATTGTCCAGCAGGTTTTTCAGCTCGGTGGTTTCGGCCAGTGAGCGGCTGAGTTTCAGTTCCCGGTCCTGCAGCCTTTCGGCCATGGCATCGAAGCTGTGTGCCAGATCCGCCAGTTCACTCTTGCCCGGTTTGAGGCCCGTGCGGGCTTGCAGATTGCCGGCTTCAAGCGCTTTGGTGGCGCTTCGCAATGCATCCACCGAGCGCAGGATCAGCACATTGGCAAAGGCCCAGGCCAGTGCCAGGGCTACCAGAGCCACCAGGCCAAAGATCAGCAGGTTGCGGCTGAATTCGCGGTTGATATCGGCAAAGGCGAGATCCCTGGGTACGCCGATAGCCAGGTACACCGCGTAATTTTCATCCGCGCCCGCGGTCGTTTCGCCCTGAATGGGCGCGACCACGAACAGGCTTTTCGCGCCGGCAAGATTATGGGTCTCAAAGGCACCACGGCCCCGGGTGGCCTGAATTTCCTTGAACAGAGGCGTATCGGCAATGGAGGTGCCCGCGACCTGTTGCGCCGACGGATAGTGCACCAGGATCTTGCCGTTGCGATCGAGCAGCGTCAGCGATGTACCGGGGTCGAGCTCGGCTTCGCGGGCCTGTTTTTCCAGCCAGGACAGATCAAGGGCGGCATAGACGATGCCCTGGGGCTTACCCTGTGCATCGAATACCGGCGCGCCGAAGTTGACCGCGGCTTTGCCGGTAATGCGGCCTATCTGGTATTCGCCGATGGCGAAACCGCCGCTGCTCAGTGCCCCTATTGCATAGGCGCGGTCAGCGAGATTAATGCGCCGGGTTATGCGCAGGGCGCTGCAAAAGATGTCCCCCTCAAGGTTGGAGGCCCCCAGGTTGGCGTAAAACGGATAGAGGCGCAGAAAGTCGGCGAACAGTGCGCTGCAGGCCGCGCCGTCCTGTTCACGCACAGAGGGCAGGTGAGCCAGCGCAGCCAGCAGTTGCCGGGCACCCTCGATAAATTGCTGTTGCTGGCCGACGGTCAGGCGTATCAGTCGCTGCAAGTCGGCCTGCACAGTGCGGGTGGCCGTGCGGCGGGCGTCGATATTGGCGGTTACGATCAGAATGAAGGCCGGAATGACCGCGAGTGCCACCAGCAGCAGGAGCCGGCTGCGCAATCCACCGAAGATCCTCTCTAATCGAATCACCGGAGATCACTCCCTTATTCGGCCGCGCCTTTACTGCCGGCCCCGTGTACCTGTAACCCCTGCCAGACGCCTCGCCTGTGGCTGCGTAACCGAAAACGGGGTGACAGGGCATTGGCGGATCATTGAATGGCTGGCTGCATCAGGCCGCCTGCGTTCACTGAAAAAGCATAGGTAAGCCCGGGCCAAACAACAAATGGCGCATTTTTCTGCAGGTAATGAGGGACATCATGCTGGACGCAACGTCAGGAGAGCGGCGCCGCTGGCGCGGCGGGAAGGATAAAAAGCGGGTGCCGGCGCAGAGCCGGTACCCGCTGTTTTGCATTGCACTCCAATCGGTAGTCTCTCCTGTTCTCTCTCCTATGGTCCGCCCCGTTGGCGTCCTGCCTTCGGGCGGCCGTGTACGTTACTGATACCCGCCGGTCGGATTCTCCGGATCGATGTCGAAGGGCTCCGACGAGGTCGGCGGTTTCGGTACGTCGGTCAGGATCTGCGCTGCGCTGCAGGTTAGCTCGGCGTCCAGAATGGTGATGGTCACCGTTGGCAGCGTGCTCGACGAGAAGCCGTTGGCTTTCTTGACGCCGTCGATCAGGACATGGAAGGCCACGATGCCGTAGTTGGCGCCCTGCAGGTTGCCATTCAGTGGGCCGTAGTTGATGCTGACGTCACTGTCGTAGACCACGGCACAGTAGTCACCGCCTTCCAGTCCGTGTAACCCGGTGGACCGTAATGGCGTCACATTCCTGACCTTGTCGAGCTTGTTCTGCGGGACCAGGCCGTCGATATAGGCGTGCAGGCCGTTACCGTCTGGATCGTGGCTGTTCCAGTTGTTCGGTATGAACTGCGGCGCGAACCAGCCCTCATCGCCGACCTGGCCGGTGAACAGCTGGATCGTCCAGCCGACGTTGACGTCGAAGAAGCGCAGGATATCGCGCAGACCTTCGGCGGCCTTATCGTCGTTCACATCCCAAGCCGAGAACTCGTTATCGTTGTTCTGACTTGGTATTACCCCGTCATCCCACCAGTAGTGGTTATTGTCGATGCTGTCCTCATCGATGATCAGGAAGCCTACCGCGGGTGGCGGCGGAACCTGTACCGTTTCGGGATCATCGTCGCAGACCTCGGCCCCGGTGGGCGAGGTGCCGCATGCGGTGGCGAGGTTGTCCACCTGACCCAGGTCGATATCAGTCTGGGCGAGGCTGTAGCTTGCCGAACAGGTCTCCATGGCCGTCGGTGCCAGCGACGGGATCGGGTTGCCGTTCGGGCAGCTAATGGCACTCAGGCCCGGCAGCGGATCGGTGACATTGACGCCGTTCAGCGTGACGTTGCCGATATTGCTGACCTTGAAGCTGTAGGCGATGGTTTCGCCGACCTGGGCGAAGCCATCACCGTTCTCGTCCTGGAAGGTACCGTCCTTGACGATGTCGATGGCCGGGGTTTGCGGGATCGGTTCATCGTGCGGATCGTCATCGCAGACCGGTGGACCGATCGGCGGGTCGGCGCAGACTTCGGCCAGGTTCTCGACGAGACCGGCATCAATATCGTCCTGGGTGATGGCGTAGGTGGCGAAAGCCGTTTCGACATCCCCCGGTGCCAGCACGTCGATGCCGTTGCCGGCGGCGTCGCTCAGGGAGCCGATACTGACGCCCGGCAGCGCATCGGTCAGGGCGGCACCGCTGAGGGTGAGGTTACCAGTGTTGGTTACGGTGAGGGTGTAGTGGATCAAATCACCCGGGTTGGCGATACCGTCACCGTCCAGATCCAGCGCACCGTCCTTGACGATGTCGATGGCCGGGGTTTGCGGGATCGGTTCATCGTGCGGATCGTCATCGCAGACCGGTGGACCGATCGGCGGGTCGGCGCAGACTTCGGCCAGGTTCTCGACGAGACCGGCATCAATATCGTCCTGGGTGATGGCGTAGGTGGCGAAAGCCGTTTCGACATCCCCCGGTGCCAGCACGTCGATGCCGTTGCCGGCATTATCGCTCAGGGAGCCGATACTGACGCCCGGCAGCGCATCGGTCAGGGCGGCACCGCTGAGGGTGGCGTTACCGGTGTTGGTTACGGTGAGGGTGTAGTGGATCAGATCACCCGGGTTGGCGACACCGTTAGCTCCCAGATCCAGCGCACCGTCCTTGACGATGTCGATGGCCGGGGTTTGCGGGATCGGTTCATCGTGCGGATCGTCATCGCAGACCGGTGGACCGATCGGCGGGTCGGCGCAGACTTCGGCCAGGTTCTCGACGAGACCGGCATCAATATCGTCCTGGGTGATGGCGTAGGTGGCGAAAGCCGTTTCGACATCCCCCGGTGCCAGCACGTCGATGCCGTTGCCGGCATTATCGCTCAGGGAGCCGATACTGACGCCCGGCAGCGCATCGGTCAGGGCGGCACCGCTGAGGGTGGCGTTACCGGTGTTGGTTACGGTGAGGGTGTAGTGGATCAGATCACCCGGGTTGGCGACACCGTTAGCTCCCAGATCCAGCGCACCGTCCTTGACGATGTCGATGGCCGGGGTTTGCGGGATCGGTTCATCGTGCGGATCGTCATCGCAGACCGGTGGACCGATCGGCGGGTCGGCGCAGACTTCGGCCAGGTTCTCGACGAGACCGGCATCAATATCGTCCTGGGTGATGGCGTAGGTGGCGAAAGCCGTTTCGACATCCCCCGGTGCCAGCACGTCGATGCCGTTGCCGGCATTATCGCTCAGGGAGCCGATACTGACGCCCGGCAGCGCATCGGTCAGGGCGGCACCGCTGAGGGTGGCGTTACCGGTGTTGGTTACGGTGAGGGTGTAGTGGATCAGATCACCCGGGTTGGCGACACCGTTAGCTCCCAGATCCAGCGCACCGTCCTTGACGATGTCGATGGCCGGGGTTTGCGGGATCGGTTCATCGTGCGGATCGTCATCGCAGACCGGTGGACCGATCGGCGGGTCGGCGCAGACTTCGGCCAGGTTCTCGACGAGACCGGCATCAATATCGTCCTGGGTGATGGCGTAGGTGGCGAAAGCCGTTTCGACATCCCCCGGTGCCAGCACGTCGATGCCGTTGCCGGCATTATCGCTCAGGGAGCCGATACTGACGCCCGGCAGCGCATCGGTCAGGGCCGCACCGCTGAGGGTGGCGTTACCGGTGTTGGTTACGGTGAGGGTGTAGTGGATCAGATCACCCGGGTTGGCGATACCGTCACCGTCCAGATCCAGCGCACCGTCCTTGACGATGTCGATGTCCGGGTTCTGCCCGAAGTTCACGGTCGAAGTATCCTGGGCCGTGTCAACCTGACTTGGGTCTCCAACGGCTTGGGCCTCGACGAGCAGCGTATTGATAACCGAGGCCTGATCGGCATTGTCGAACGGCACTTCGAAAGTACACTCGACCGATCCGCCTGCGGGAATGATGCCGGCAGGCTGGTTGACCAGCTCATCGCAAGTACTGGCAGGGCCACTCAGGAAGTCATTATGCGGAGAATCCACCAGCGATGTAATCTGGGCATCGGAGATACTGTCGTTCTCGATCAGGGCATGGTAGACCACGGTATAGGGATAGACGGCTTCACCGGGTACGTTTTCGGTATCGTTGAATACCCCATCCTGATCGGCATCGTTGGTCTTCGTCAGCGTCAGCACCGGTGCGGCCAGAATCAGGGTGTTGCTGATGGTGCAGACGTAATCAGCGCCGGTTTCGGGCACATCGACATTCAGGGAGGTGCAGTCCGTACAGGATGCCGCCACGTTGGTGGTGCCGCGCTCGACACACTCGATGTCGGTGTCATAGAAGGTGGTCAGGTCGGGGGTCCCGGTGCCGGCGGTTTCGCTCACGACATGGGTCCCCGCGGTTTCGACGTCGACGACCCCGGTAGTATCATTGTGAGCGGCATTGGCTTTTTCGATGATGTTGTCGATCAGCAGGTTAAAACGCCCGGGATCGTTGACGGGATCCAGCGACTTGACGACCTCGATAAACTTGTTCGGGACATCGATATCGATATTGAAACCGTCGTCACAGCGGCATTTCGACGGCGAGCCGGGATACGCATCCAGAGGGCCTTCGCACAACTCGTTCGCACCGGGCTGGCGCCAACTGGTGCAGTTCGGCAGGTTGAGTTTGCCGTCGCCATCACTGTCGACACAGGCGACATTGGTGAGGGTTACTACCGGGAAAAGCGGGTTGTGCGCGGCATCGATATCGCCGCAGGTATCCTGAACTCCGGAGGGCTCTTTCTTACCCGGCCCGGGGAAGGGGTCTAAAGTACCGTCAAGATCCAGCCAGGGCGGATCGGGCGCATAGGCGGGCGTGGCGGCGGTACAGGTTCCGGTCAGCGCGCCGTCGCCATTGGGGTCGCCGTCCTCGGCGAACCAGATGCCGATATCGTGGCGCGCCTGGGCGGTCAGCTCGACGGTGAAGGTGGCGGTAAAGTCGACAGTATCGCCCGGAAAGGCGCAGCCGTCGTCGTCGATCACTATATTGGTGGCATTGGCAATGCGCACATCGTTGGCAGTGCAGTTGAGGCCAAAGTCAGCGGTATCTTCCATGCACGCCTGGCCGTTCAACACGTCGGCATTTCCTGCGCCGTCGGCCTGTGCTGTTTGGGTGCCGGCCAGCAGGCCCAGTATCAGCAGGGCTTGCAGCGCCGTTCGCGTTGTCCGCTGCAAACAGCCTTGCAAATCTGTCAGTCGTTTCATGGTCTTTCCCCTTGTTCAGGCCTGCTGAACGCGCAGTCCGGGGGCCTTGGTGGCGTTAAAGTTGGTCGGTGATGCTTTTGGTCGCCGCTTGTGGCGGTTAACGCCAGTAAGCGATATCGCGATAACGCCCACGCAGGTAGGCGATGGCGATATCCTCAGGTGTGCGCACCACCAGGCTGGTGAAGTCCGCGACCTGCCCGGGCAAAGCTTCCGGATTCAGAGCCAGCTCGATAAAACTGTCGGCCGGTGTCGCGGCAACAGCCTGGCCATCGGCATCCCAGACGTCGGTGTTGGTTGGTGCCAGACCCTCTACAGGCGCGCCGCTGCAATACCGATAGGCACTGCTGTTGCTACTGCACCACTTGCCGCGAGGGGCTGGCGCGGAAGCGACCGGCTGGTAGTGGCCGACTTCGCTGCCGGCGCTGTCTATCGTTACGTGCCAGCGCAGAAACTCCACGGAGCCGATCTCGGCATCCGACAGATTTATGCGGACCAGTAGGTCGCCGGCCAGGCGTTCGCCCATCAGCGGGGCATTGACGGCGGGAGCCGAGATCGACCCCTGGTTGAATTCGAATTCGACATAGCTGTTTCCCGGCACGTCGAGACGCTCGACGCCGCTGTAGAACACCATGCCGCCCGGGCCCATCTCGCCGTAAACGTACAGGTTGCCGATATCGTGAAGCGCGTCGACCGTTGCGTTATGGATGATCGACTGGTCATAGCTGTCGCTGGCGATGAGCGCCGACATATCCAGGGCCCGGCCGTCGGAAATATTGTCCTCGACGAACATGGCACCCTGGCCGTGGTCGGCGGCGTCCGGAGTTCCAAGCAGGGCAACGGCATCTTTGAGGGTGCCGTCGCCATTGAAATAGGCCGGCCAGTCGGGAAAGCTCAGTTGATTTTGCTTGCCGGCGCCGACAGTCGTTGCCAGCAGGCTGGTCAACAGCAACGCCGACATCCCTGCCAGTACAGGGAGCCGATCGGTCAAGTTGTTCATGAAATCCACCTCGCTCGCAAGGGTATGGCTTGCCGCGCTGGAACTAGATGCCAAAGCCAAATGAAGTGCGGGCCTGCCAAGTTCACTGTTTATCAAGCAATAGGGGAGCCAAAGAGGGGGGGGGGGCGTTGTTTTTCAAGTATTTTTTTAAAAGAGGCAGGAAGGGAGGAGGGGAGACTGATAACAATACTTTACAGCCGGTTTATGTCATTTAAGGAAAATTCAACTTTTTTAGAAAGTTACGTGATATTCAAAAATGTAAAGCAGGATTAACGCCTTTACACTGGATGAGAGCGTCTTGCGGTCTCTGGATGCGGGTGACGTTATTCTCCGGCGCTCTGTGACGAAGTCGATTCCGGTTCATCCCGTGTGGGCGAGCCCAGCATTTCTTGAACATCTGCTTGGAACGCCTGCAGCGGCTTGGCCCCGGACCTGAGTCGAACTTCTCCGGTACTGTTGTGGACCAGTATGTTGCCGGGTGTGCCGGTGATGCCAGCCGCGACACCCTCGTCGAAGTCCTGTTGGACACGACCCTTATGTCGCTCGCTGTCAATGCACGCCTGAAACCTGGCCCCCTCCAGTCCCTGTGCTTCGGCCAACGGCGTTAACTGTTCCAGCGGGAAACCTTCTCCACCGGAGCGGGTGCGCTGGTACAACGCATCCGTATAGCGCCAAAAGGCTTCGTTGCCACCCAGTTCATGGGCACACTCCGATGCCTCGGCCTGTTTCTGTGCCCCCGGGTTGTGAAAGTTCAGTGGATAGTGACGGTAGACCCAGTTGACCTTGCCATCGGACTGGTCGATCAATTGTCGGGCGGTGGTATGAAAGCGTTTGCAATAGGGACACTCGAAATCGGAGTACTCGATCAGGCTGATAGGCGCCGCGGGATTGCCGTAGACATGATCGCGGCCGGCGGTAATCCGCCGTACCTTGCTGGCCTTTTCACTGGCGATGCGCTCCTGCTCGATCCGGGCCTGCGCCTGAGCTTGCTCCCTGGCCGAGCGCTGCGTCTTGATATAGTCCTCGATACCCGCTTCGATCTCACTGCGAAGAAATTCGCTGTCCCGCAGCTCCTGTATTACCTCAGCCTTGATCCGTTCGACAAGTTGTTCGTCGCTGTGCGGGTTTTGTTCTGCACCGCAGAGGTTGGCGCTCAGGGCAACGGAGACGGCAAACAGAACTAGAGGGCGCATTATCTTTATTCTCCAGCTTCGAACACGGGGCCCGGGGCAACCCTTGTGGGCTATGCAAACAAAACCATGGCTGCTGTCAGGATCAGTCCTTTGCTCTCCAAGTAATGCCGTAAGCGTAGACCATCGACGGCGGCTCGGGTTCGCCCGGCTTGAGCGCCGGGGCCTTCGGTCGAAGTTCCGGACGGCATTAATTTTTATTTGTTCGGGTCAGCTGTTTCAATTAGTTAACAAAAAGAGAAGCCAGTCGATTTAATGTCTCTTTTTTGCAACAAGTAATATCTGAAGTCGTTATATTTGTGACAATGTACCTTGATGATATTCCACATCCGTATAAATCGGATTAACGTTGTGTGTTAAATTTACAGTCCTTATCAAGAGTCAACAGGATACTGTTTCATTACATTAACAGTCTCTGTTAAACGTCAGACCAGTTCAGAGAGCACGTATGTCGTCACCATGACGAAAACCGCTCCGGACAGCATCTGGCAGGACTCAGGTATTCCGGCGTTATCCATCACAGCGTCGTATCCCTGCAATTGTATTTCGCAGGAAAGATCCTCTCTCGAAAAGGCTAAACCCGGGTAACCGGGTGGCGCAAAGTTACGGGTCCCGCTATTTGTCAGCCGTTGGCAACAAGTCGCGGGATCGCCGGACCGCCGAAGGAGAGAAGCTCTCACGGATTGGCCGTAGAGGATCTTTTGAAAAACCACTTTTTCAGGAGAGACTCATGCGCCTTTCAAGGCCTTTCTTTACCCAGCCGTTAACGATTACCAGCCTGGTTGCGGCACTGAGCTTGAATGCGTTTCCGGCTTTCAGCGACGGGCTTCACCAGTCGCGTAGCAAACCTTCTGCCGCTGTCGAACAGCGCGGCTCGATGGCAACTGAGCAGACAGCGGCCTTGTTGGCGTCATTTGCGCAGTGGCAGCGTGCTGAGAGGGGTGACAAGCTCGCCAGGGTGCAACAGCTGCTTGATCTAGCCGAAGGGCGGCGCGACTTGATGCTGGAGCTGATGGGGTCAGAGGCTCAGCAGGTACTGGACGCAGCGCTATCTGACGCGACGCTCCGGACGATGCCGGCCGAGGTGCGTGACCTGCTTGAACGACCAGTCGAGCTGGAAGGCGAGTTGGAAGCCGTTTATGAAGATGGCGAAGAGGGTGGTTCCAAGCTGCGCCAATATATCAAAACCGCCTTTGGAGAGCGTTTCGAGCTGCACATCACCGGGAACGGGCATTCGGTCCTGAGCGGCCAGCAAGCGAGCCTCAAAGGGCTTTTGTTCCCACCTGGTGAGAAGGCCCGCAAGGGGGGCGACGTCGTACTCGAATCCGGCGACCTGCTGATTATGGGCGCGACGAGTGGTGATAACAACGGCACCGCCGGACCCTTGCCCAACACCCTTGGCGAACGCAAGGTTGCCGTGATCATGGTGAATTTTCAGGATTTCCCGGACGACAAGCCCTGGACCGCAACCGAAGCGGGTGATCTGGTATTTGGGCCCGTTAGCAGTTTCCTGCAGGAAAACTCCTACAACCAGACCTGGCTCGGCGGCGACGTGATGGGCTGGTATACCGTTTCGATGGACGGCTACAGCTCCTGTCCATCCGGTTACGATATCGCTGCGGATACGCTGGCAGAAGCGGCTGGTCATGATCTGACCCAGTACGATCATCGGGTCTATCTGTTACCGCCCGACAGCGCCTGCAATGGCAATTTGGCTACAGTTGGCGGTAACCCGATGCGCGCCTGGATCAACTCGGGCCTCAACTTTTCGGTCATTGCGCATGAGCTGGGCCATAACCTGGGGCTGTATCATGCCCACGGTCTCAACTGTGAAGGCGGGGTACTCGAGAGCAACTGCCTCGGACTGACCTACGGCGACTCGATGGACATCATGGGCAATGAACAGGGGCATATGAACAGTTTCGCCAAGGCTCGGCTCGGGTGGCTCGACTATGACCAGTCGCCACCGATTACCACTGTCACCGAGGACGGCACCTACACCATCTCGCCGATCGAAACCGATGATAATAATTCCAAAGCGCTAAAGATCCTGAAAGGGATCGATGACGCTACTGGCCAGCAGGAATGGTATTACCTGGAATACCGTCAGCCGGAAGGTTTCGATGGGTATCTGTTCGATCCGATGGATCCTTTCAGGTATCCGGACAATTTGCGCAATGGCGTCGTCATACGCAGCGCCGTCGATGGCAACGGTGACAGCAGCTATCTCCTCGATATGACGCCCGACAGCCAGAGTGGCGTCACTACCGATATGCGTGATCCTGCGCTCGAAACAGGAATCGTTTTCCATGATACCGTGGCGGGTATCACCATCGCACCGCTCTCGAACGACGCCGGTGGTATTACGGTCAGCGTCAGCTTCGACGGCGGCTCGGGTGACCCCTTGAACAGTGCCCCGGTTGCAGTGGACGATGCAGCCGCGACGAGTCAGGAGACAACTGTCACGATACCGGTACTCGCCAACGATTATGACGTCGATGGTGACGTCCTGAGCATTACCTCTGTCGATGGCGTCAATGGTAGTGCTGTGATTAGTGCAGGAAATATAGTGTTTACGCCGAACACGGGCTTCAGCGGCAGCTCGAGCTTCAGCTATACGGTCGAGGACGGCAAAGGCGCCAGCGCCAGCGCCGCGGTCACTGTCAGTGTAGCGGCGGTCAGCAGCAACCAGGCGCCTATCGCCCGTGACGACAGCGCCACAACCGACAAGAACACGGCGGTAACCATCGATGTTCTTGCCAACGATCAGGATCCGGATGGCGATACGCTGCAGATCGTCGGCGTGACCCAGGGCGGCAAGGGCAGTGTCATCATCAACAGCGACGACACCCTGACCTTCGTGCCGGCGAAGAACTTCAGGAATAGCGACACTTTCACTTATACCATCGCCGACGGCAGCCTGACTGCATCGGCCAGCGTAACGGTGACGCCGGCTTCCGGTGGCGACAGCGGCGGCGACAGCGGTGGCAAGGGCAACGGCAAGAACAAATAGTTCAGCGGTCCTGGGGAGTGGTGCTGGCCACTCCTTTCACGATGACATCCCGCTGATCCCAACCGGTGTCACGAGATGCCCTGCACAGGGCCTTCAATGAGGTCGCCATTTCGATGGCCCTGGTGCCGCGAAAAACTCCGCTTCCCTGTGCAGTCTCTGCTGGCCCGCGCGGCCACATGCAGGCCATGCGCGAGCTGGCGGCACCCTTCGGGCTCGGCTGAAAAAGCGCTGAGGATTCCGTCTCAGTCGGTTTCCTGTCGTGCGTCTGTGGCGGCGATGACCGAGATTTCCACCAGCGATTCGGGGCTCGCCATGCGGGCCTCGACGCAGGCGCAGGCGCAGGCGCGGGCCGGTGCCTGGCCGGCGGGTGCCCAGGCATCCCAGACGGCATTCATGGCGGCGAAGTCTTTCGTGTCGCGCAGGTAAATCGTTGCCGACAGGATGCGGTCGCGGCCGCTGCCCGCCGATGTCAGCAGCGCATCGACTGTCGCACGCATGGTTTCGGTCTGGCCGGCAATACCGGCACTTCGATCCTCGGCCACCTGGCCACAGAGGTAAAGGGTGCCCTTGTGGACGACGGCGCGGCTCATGCGCGCGGTGGTTACATGGCGTTCGATGGTCATGGTGTTTTCCTCGATTGCGTTAAGCGGAAGTTTTCACGGTATCGGCCAGTTCGCCGAGGGTGCCAGCAGGTGAAAGCTGTCATGAGCGCCAGACCGAGCTGCGGCGCTTCAACGCTGCCCACCCCGGCGTGTCGCTGTCGTTACAGGTACGCAGCACCCAGCAGGTAGCCGGCCTGGTGGCCAGTCAGCAGCTTGATCTGGGGGTGATTTCCGGTATCCAGCTGAGTGACCCGGGGATCGACATGCAGACCCTGGCGGACAGCCGGCTGGTGTGCGTGCTGCCGCCGGGACACCGCCTGTCGCAGCATGAACTGATCAGGCCCGCAGACCTGGAGGGGGAGCTGTTTGTGTCACTGGGTACCGAACAGGACCTGCGCTACAAGATCGACAATGTGTTCGACCAGGCCGGTGTCAGCCGCCAGTTGCTGATCGATACGCAGCTGCATTACGCCGCCTGCGGTTTCGTGCTGGCGGGCAATGGCGTTTCAATCGTCGATCCCGTGACGGCACAGCACTACGCCAGGCTCGGGTTGGTGGTGAAGCGTTTCGAGCCCCGCATTGGCTACCGCTACTCGCTGATCTTCCCGCGCAACCGCGCTCAATCGGCGCTGGCACGGGGCTTCGTCAGCCTGTTGCGCGCTGAGCTGCAAAGCCTGCAACAGAGATCGAACGGGCTCTTTGAAATGCTGTGAAACGCTTGGCCTGCACCGCTTTTCGGCCCTCGGCTTGCGCCTTCTGCTTAGCCCTTTCCTTGTTTCCCTGCACCTGAAAACCAGTACCAACGGAGTAGTCCTTGGGCGCCAAAGTAGAATTCTGGCGCCCGGGCTCTGGGCTCTATCATGGCTTCAACAGTGCGCAACAGGCATTTGCGCCCGTCCTTTTCAGTTACACCAACCAGAAGGGTCCTAGCCATGACAACCAATAAGAAACTGCTCGGCGGCGTTGGTACCGCGATGTTTACGCTGCTGCTCTCGTCCCAGTTGCTGGCCCACGGAGATGTCACACCCCAGTCGGTGGATACCGCAGCACTGGAGTCGCTGGGCGAGGACTGGCTGGATGCCAACCCCTACGGTACGGACCATGCGGACCATGCCAAGGCGGTGGAAATCGGCGCCTCGGCCTACAACCAGAACTGTGCCCGCTGCCACGGCCTGGAAGGTATCTCCGGCGGCATCGCGCCGGACCTGCGCATGCTTGAGCCCGGTATCGACGGCGATGAGTGGTACCAGTACCGCGTGGTCAATGGTGCGGTGCGCGATGGCCGTGTCTATATGCCCAAGATGGCGGACTACCTGAGTCAGGAAGCGCTCTGGGCGATTCGCGCCTGGCTGGAGACCAAGTATGTGGAGCAGTAGGCTCGGTGCCTTTCTCCTTGGCTGTGCCTGCCTGCTGGCGCCGCCTGCGCAGGCGCGGGAATACGATGACGTCATCGCCAGCGGCTATGTGCGTATCGGGCTGTACCGTGATTTTCCGCCCTATTCGTACCTCGACAGGGGCGAGCCGGCCGGGGTGGATGTGGAGATCGGCAAGCGTATCGCCCGCGGGCTGGGCGTGCGCTTTGAGCCCCACTGGATCACGCCGGATGAAAACCTCGAAGACGATCTGCGCAACAATGTCTGGAAAGGGCACTATCTCGACAAGAACGACGAGCAGCCCCTGGTCCTCAAGCGTCTGGCGGACGTGATGATGCGGGTGCCCTACGACCGCGACTATTCCTACATGCGCGACTCCACCGGGGAAGTCATCAACGAACAGGTTGTCATGTTCGGGCCCTACCAGAGCGAGAGTTGGCAGGTGGCCTACGACAGCGAAAAAATTGACCGTGTCAGCACCATGGCGGTGTTCCAATACCACAGTATCGGTGTCGAGGTGGACAGCCTGCCGGCCTTTTACCTGACCTCCGGTTTCCAGGGCCGCATGCGCGAACACACGCGCCATTTCGCATCAGTGCCCGAGGCCTTTGCCGCCATGCGGCGCGGTGAAGTGGATGCGGTGATGGGCATGCGCGGCGAGATCGATCAGCAGCTCGCTCAGGTGGCGTCCGGGCGCTATCGCCTGGCGGAGAACGGCTTTCCCAGCATGGGCAAGCAGAGCTGGGACCTGGGCATGGCGATCAAGCACAGCAATCGCCAGCTCGGCTACGCCGTGGAAGAAATCGTCGATGGCCTGATCAGGCGTGGCGACATGGCGCAGCTGTACCGCGGGTTGGGGCTGCATTACGCCTTGCCGGCCTTTTACCGGGACACCGCGAACTGACCGCCCGGGCTCCATCTGTTGCAGGCGGGAAACGGCGGGCAGGGTCCGCACAGGAGTGTTTCATGAAGTTAGCTGCACGCCGTTGCACTGTTGGCGCGGCACGGATCTGGCGGGACGCCTGGCCCGGTATCCTGCTGGGGCTGCTGGTAACGCTCTCGGCGATGCCGCTGGCGGCGCAAGCCAGTGATGAAACGGCTGCCATGAGCACCGCGCAACAGCAGGACCCGCTCGATTCCCCGCTGTGGGACTACCTGCGCCAGCGCTTTATCGGTGCTGCTCCCTACCGCTTCGATGAGCGTATCCAGGTACGTGTTCCGCCCTTTGCCGAAGACCCGTTCCAGGTGCCCATCAGTATCGACGCCAGCGCCCTGTCCGGACGTATCGAACGCATCCTGGTGTGGGCCGATTTTAATCCCATTCAGCATATCGTCACCGCCTGGCCGCAGAGTGAACTCGTGCGCCCGCAGCTGTCGCTGCGCATCAAGGTGGAGCAGGGCACGCCGGTGCGGGCGGCGGTATTGACCGACGCGGGGGTCTGGCATGTCGGTGGCCGTTATCTGAATGCCGCCGGCGGCGGTTGCACGGCGCCGAGCATGGCGGCCGGCAATCCGTACTGGGAAAGCCACCTGGGCGAGATTCAGGCACGGGGCTTCGCTCCAGCCAAGGACGGGGCAGCCCGCTACAAGTTTCGCGTTATTCATCCCATGGACACCGGCCTGGTGAGCGGCATTCCGCAGTTCTATATCGAGCAGGCCGAACTGCGGGGCGAGGACGGCACGGCGCTGATGCGGCTTGAGCTATCGGCACCGGTGAGCGAAAACCCGGTGCTGACCTTCGATACCGGCCATGCAGGTTCATTGCGCCTGTGGATGCGGGACAACAATGGCAATGTATTCGAGACGCCGGTCGCCGCGCCGGTGACAGGAGGCTGATATGCGCACGTTCCTCTCCCTGTGCCTGCTGGCGCTGCTGTTCAGTTCCGCGCCAGGCCATGCGGCCGCGCCTTTTGACTACCGGCTTGAGCCGCGCCTGATCGCCCCCGACACCTGGCTGGTGGAAGGGCGGCGAGAAGCCTTTTCAACGGCCAATGGCGGTAATATCGTCAATGTGGCCTTTATCGTGACCGATGCTGGCGTCGTGCTCTTTGATACCGGGCCTTCACTGCGTTTTGGTCAGCAGCTGCGCCAGGCCATTGCAGGCGTAACCGACAAGCCCGTGGTCAAGGTAATCAACAGCCATGCCCACCCGGACCATTTCCTGGGTAATCAGGCCTTTGCCGATACGCCCGTCAGCGCCCTGGCCGGTACCGCCGAGCAGATTCGGGCGAACGGCGACGATTTCGCCACCAACCTCTACGGCCTGACGGGCGACTGGATGCGCGGTACCGAAGTGGTGGTGCCCGGGGCTATCCAGCCGGCCGGGCGACTGGAGCTCGGTGGTCACCGTTTGCGGTTTCTGGCGTTCGAAGGGCACACGGGGGCGGACCTGGTGATGCTGGATGAAACCACCGGCGTGCTCTTTGCTGGTGACCTGGTGTTTTACCAGCGCGCCCTGACCACGCCCCAGACCCCGGGCCTGGCGCACTGGCGTGACGAACTCGATACGCTTGCCGCGCTGGATTATCGCCTGCTGCTGCCGGGACACGGCCCGCTCGACGACCGGCACCAGGCCATCGCACAGATGCAGGACTACCTTGCCTGGCTCGATGCGACCCTGGGCCAGGCGGCGCAGCGGGGCCTGACGATGACCGAGGTCATGGCACTGCCGATCGATGGGCGCTTCGATGGCATTCGCCTGACCCGCTACGAGTTCGCCCGCACGGTGGCCCACCTGTATCCGGCCTACGAAGAGGCTGCGTTCTGATCCCGGCCGATGCATCCGGCTATGCCCACTGGTTTTCCGCCGGGGCTTTTCCCGCCATGGAGGCGTTATGACACTCGCAGGCATGACACCCGAGAGCCCCTGCCGGGTACCCAGCCTTGCCGCCGGCAGCCGGCTGTATTTCGATCCCCGGCATCAGCGCTGGGTGGTCAAGGCACCGCACCAGCTGGTGTTCCTCGACCCGGTATCGCTGGACGTGCTGCGCGCCTGCGATGGCCGGCGCAACCTGGCGCAGATAGCCTGCTGCCTGGATGGCCTGGGCCACAGGCCAGGTCGGGCCTGGCTCGATGTGGTGAAGGACATCGTGCGTCATTTTGAAGTGCGGGGCGTGCTGCGCTGTTCCTTGCCCGAGCAGGCCTTTCCCAGGACCCGCGGCTGTGTGCGGAGCCTGGCCGGGCGTCTGTTTGAAGGCAGGAGTAGTACCAAGTGATTAGAAATCCGCTACCGGGGTGCAATTGTTCGTTTGGGCGTCAAATTCAAGAATTCATGTCAGGTTCGGGAGCGCGTCCCGCAGCTCTAATAAGAATGAAATCCGCGAGGAGACTGTGATGAAGAGATTTGGCTGCATCCAAGGCTTTGCCGTTACCACCCTGGTAGCCGCGATGTCGATGACCGGAATAGCCCAGGCCGGGGTCACCGATCAGGATATTCAGAATGACCAGGCGACAACCGAGGACGTCGTCAGTTACGGCATGGGTCTGCGCGGGCAGCGCTACAGCCCGCTGACCAAACTCAATGCCGATACCGTCAAGGAGCTGCGTCCGGTATGGGCCTTCTCCTTTGGCGGCGAAAAACAGCGTGGGCAGGAATCCCAGCCCATGGTGAAGGATGGCGTCATGTACGTAACGGCATCCTACTCCCGCGTCTTTGCCATTGATGTCGCCAGCGGCGACGAACTGTGGCAGTACGATGCCCGCCTGCCGGACGGCATCATGCCGTGCTGCGACGTGATCAACCGCGGCGTCGCCCTCTACGGTGACCTGGTGATCTTCGGCACCCTGGACGCCAAGCTTGTGGCCCTGGACAAGGACAGCGGCAAGGTGGTGTGGAAGAAAACGGTGGATGATTACAAGGCCGGCTATTCCCTGACTGCAGCCCCCATCGTCGTCAATGGCAAGGTCATCACCGGTGTTTCCGGTGGCGAGTTTGGCGTGGTCGGCAAGGTGGAAGCCTATGACGCCAAGACCGGCGATATCCTCTGGACGCGGCCGACGGTGGAAGGCCACATGGGCTACATCTGGAAGGACGGCAAGAAGGTTGAAGCCGGCATTTCCGGTGGTGAAGCCGGTCGTACCTGGCCGGGTGACATGTGGAAGAGCGGTGGTGCCGCGACCTGGCTCGGCGGTACCTACGACGCCGATACCAACCTGATGTTCTTCGGTACCGGCAACCCGGCGCCCTGGAACTCCCACATGCGTCCCGGTGACAACCTCTTTTCCTCGTCCCGTCTGGCGATCGACCCGGATAGCGGCAAGATCGTCTGGCACTTCCAGACCACGCCCCACGATGGCTGGGACTTTGACGGCGTCAACGAGCTGATCGCGTTTGACTACGAGGACGGCGGCAAGACCGTGAAGGCCGCGGCCACGGCTGACCGTAATGGCTTCTTCTATGTGCTGAACCGCGAAAACGGCGACTTCATCCGGGGTTTCCCCTTTGTCGACAAGATGACCTGGGCCACCGGCCTGGATGACAAGGGACGTCCGATCCTGAACCCGGAGGGGCGTCCGGGCAACCCGGCGCAAACCGAAGGCGAGAAGGGCAAGTCCGTGTTCTCGGCTCCGTCCTTCCTGGGGGGCAAGAACTGGATGCCCATGGCCTTCAGCCAGGATACCGGCCTGTTCTACGTACCGTCCAACGAATGGGCCATGGATATCTGGAACGAGGCCACCGCCTACAAGAAGGGTGCCGCCTACCTGGGGGCAGGCTTCACCATCAGTGCCCTGAACGACGACTACATCGGCGTGCTGCGGGCGATGGACCCGAAAACCGGCAAGGAAGTCTGGCGTTACAAGAACTACGCACCGCTCTGGGGGGGCGTCATGACGACCAAGGGTGGCCTGGTGTTCACGGGTAACCCCGAAGGCTACCTGCTGGCATTCGATGCCAGGACCGGCGAGGAGAAATACAAGTTCAATACCGGTTCCGGCATCGTCGGCACGCCCATTACCTGGGAACAGGATGGCGAGCAGTATGTCTCCGTGGTGTCCGGCTGGGGTGGCGCCGTACCGCTGTGGGGCGGCGAAGTGGCCAAGCGCGTGAAACACCTGAACCAGGGTGGCACCGTCTGGACCTTCAAGCTGCCAAAATCCGCTGAAGTCGCCGCGCGTTAAGCCGGATATTGCATCAGGTGCCGTGATGATCGTGTAGCTGATTGATTTCACGGGGAATTTTCAGATCGAGCGGCGTACCCGGGAGTGCGGCCGAGTGAGGGAGAATTTCCTGTGGAATCAAGCAGCACACGAGGGCGCGAGCAACTTGGTGCAATATTCGGGCTAACTCTGCGGCCTGGCAAGGCCGTAATTAAAGAAGGGGCCGGATAATATCCGGCCCCTTTTTCGATTGGCGGGTGAAAATAGACAAGGAAAAACTGTGGAAGAGCATGGAGCCGATCCAATCTACCCAAGTTAAGCAAATCAAGCCTTCAGACGACCTGAATACGCAACCGGAAACAGTATTTAAACGCACCAAAAATTATTAATAGGGCAACTGCTTCGTGTAGCCGCTGTCCTGGTTACGCCCGCCTTTGGCGTAAACTGGACGGCGGTCAATTGGAAGCGTTTTCGGTCCCTGAGCCTACACCATGTCTTGGCCGACATCTTCGTCAATTTCCATCCACCCCCTCAAATCCAAGGAGTTCTGCCATTTGGCAGTAACCGTTCGAAGTACTAAAGATAGGTTCGCAAGACGGTTACAGAAAAATTCACATATTTATCAACCTTTAAATACTTCTTGGGGTGCTTGGGTTAAACTTTCCTGTCCAGCTTCGATCATGTCAATATTCATGAATTTCTATGAGCAAGATATCCAACAACATCCTCGTAATCGTTATAAGCCAGCTTCGAGGTATGTCGTTTCGCAAAAGCATTTTTGCGATGAAATTTACAAGACACACGGCCGGCTCTTCTGCCTTCTGTGCTGTAGTTATCGAGAACGGGGCAGGGCAAGAGTCGACACAGATTGAAGTCTGTGCTCGAAATTCTGATGGTCATTCATCTGGCCGTTAACGTGGCGGGTATTAGTCTTGCAACTATCATGGAGAAGGATCAGGAAAAAACGCTGTAACGGCTTGCCACCACAGTGCAATTTTCCAAAGGATTAGCCGTACCCCTGCAATGCGAACCGGTCGGGCAGCATGAGGTCTTGCAATCCGGTCCGGAATTATTGGCATTCACGATTACGACGCTACAGAAATCAGGGGTACTGGACGATACCCGCGAGGTAACCAAATCTCTTCTCTATATTGGTCCTAACCCGGATACTGCGCCAAATCGCTCGCGTCGGAATGCCGAACCACCTCACTTGCTCCTTGATTTTACAGGATATTCTTTTCCACTCAGCCGTACTCCCCGGTACCACGTTCGACCAGAAAAATCCCGGTGAAACCAATTAGCTGCGCGATCATCACGGCACCTGACGCAATATCCAGGCTAACACTTGTTACATGCATCGAAAAGGCGAAAGCATAACTATCGTTGCAGGTACCGACTTGTATAAATAGTCCACGAATACGGACCTGAGTAGGAGCCGAAATTACATCTTGTACGATAATCGAACGTATGTGCGAAAATTTTTGACTCAAAGATTTTGGACGAGTAGAGTTTGGCCCTAGGGGAAGTACCCCGATCACAAGTCATGGAGGAAATATAATAATGAAATTAAAATCCTTAGCTCTCAGCGTTCTAAGTCTAACCTTAGCGGGCCCAGTCGCGGCGGAGACAATGCTGCGTATTCAGACTGCCCAAAATTCAGGTGACTTTGTCATGAGCCGCCTTCAGGACGTCTGGTTACCGAAACTGGAACAGATGAGCGGCGGTTCTTTGACTATAGAATTGCTTCCGACCGGTGCGGTTGTCCCACACCGTGAAACCCCGAAAGCGGTGGGTGCAGGTATTTTGGACGGCCAGATGACCGCTCCGAACTACTTTGCCGGCCATGACCCCGCTTTTGCCTTGTTTGGTGACCTAATTGCCGCGTACGACTCCCCTGATCAAGGACAAACCTTTTGTCGTAACGGTGGTGGTCGCGAAGTTTTACAACAGCTCTATGATCACCATTTTGGCGAAAAGATGAAGGTCATCGGCTGTGGCCCCTATGCACGTGAAGCCTTGGTTGTGGCGACACCCATCGAGACTCTGGCCGATCTGGCTGGCAAGAAAATTCGCGCGCCCGAAGGCTTGGCCGCTGAAGTGTTCCGTGAAGTTGGTGCCACGCCCGTGAGTTTACCGTTCAGTGAAGTTTACACGGCACTTGAAACCGGTTTGGTTGACGCAGCCGATGCCAGTGCATTGGTTAATAACGAAGCATTGGGCTTACATAAGATAGCAAAGTACCCGATCTATCCAGGCATCCACTCTCAAGCCGTTCACAGTTTTTCGGTGAACAAGGCGAAGTGGAACGCGCTGACCGCACAAGAGCAAGCCATTCTCGAAATCTGGTATAACGCGGCCTATGACGACATTCGTCGGGCCGCCGATTTGGAAGACAAAAAAACCGCGCAAGAGCTGGCCGAGCGCGAGGGTTTTAAGGTGATCGACTGGTCCGCGGCGGATCGTCAGGCGTTCCGTATTGCGGCCAAGAAGGCTTGGGAGCGCGCGGCTGGTCAATCCGAAGATGCGAAGATAGTTTATACGGCGCAAATAGACTATCTGCGTCAGATCGGACTTTATTCTGATAAATAACCTAAAGCCGGGAAAGGCTATCCTTTCTCGGCATTTCTCTCGGTTCAAGGAAGATCATGATTTTCACCATGTTCATCTCTAGACTTAGTATCTGTATAGGCTATGCTTGCGCACCGCTATATCTGGCGTCCTTGTTGATAGCAGTTTACGAAGTTGTCATGCGTTACTTTTTTAATGCGCCGTCAGACTGGGCATTCGAGGTAACATTGACGCTTTGCGCAGTAGCCTGGGCACTTTCTGTAGGATTTGTCGGACAGCAAAGCCGCCATATTGCGATTACTTTTTTACGCGATTTCGTGCCAAATCGAAAGAAACACTGGCTAGACGTTCTGACATTGATGTTGACGGTCGTTGCCTTTGCTGCATTGGCTATCGCAACAGCCGAACCAGCATGGGAAGCTTTAACCCGAGTGGAACGCACGGGCAGTGCGTTTAACCCGCCGATGCCCGCCATTCTTAAACCGATCTTGTTCGTTGCCGCTTGCCTGGGCGTATTGCAAACCTGCGCAAACTTGTGTTTTGCCATTATGGGAAGAACCATCGCACAACCGGATGTGCCCGAGGTGAAAGTATGAGTATCGCACTTGTAACAGCGTTGATTATCATCGCACTTCTTGCGCTAATTGTTGTTGGGACGCCGCTGGGTATTGCAACCCTGCTGGTGTCAGTGGTCACGTCGTTAATTTACTTCGGACCTCCTGGTCTGTTATTGATATCCAGTAATGTTTACCACGTGTTGGAAAACTATTCACTTGTGGCTGTTCCATTATTTGTTTTCATGGCTGGAATATTGGAACGATCAGGTATTGCTGAAAGCCTGTTTGATGCAATGTCCACACTTGGCGGCCGATTTCCTGGATCACTTGGCATTCAAACATGCGTGGTTGCCGTGTTTCTTGCCGCTATGAGCGGGATAATGGGAGGCGAGATTGTGATGCTCGGGATGGTCGCTTTACCGCAAATGCTGCGCTTAGGTTATGATCGCAAGTTGTCCATCGGGATTATCTGCGCGTCAGGCGCTTTGGCCACCTTGATCCCGCCAAGTATTGTTATGATCGTTTATGGCGTGACCGCGAATGTATCTATCTCTGATCTTTTCTTGGGCGGTACGGTCCCGGGGCTGTTGCTGGCTACGATTTATATCGGCTACATCTATACCCGCTGTCGGATTAACCCTGCTATGGCCCCGGTTCCAGTGTTATTAGAGGGAGCGGTTAAGGTCCAAAAGCTTAAGGCGCTAAAAGACTTGATTGCACCGATTTTCGTTATAACAAGCGTGATGGGTACGATCTATTCAGGTATGGCATCTGTTACCGAAGCCGCTGCGATTGGGGCTTGCGCTGCTATACTTGTGGCGTTGCTGCGAGGCCGGCTAAACTATGGAATGATTCGTGACACCTTCCGTCAGACTGTGCTGACCGTTGGGTCGGTTATTTGGCTGGTGCTTGGTGCGGTAAGCCTTGTCGGAATTTACAATATCATCGGCGGCAGTAAATTTTTACATGGTATACTGGCAGGGCTAGGATGGCACCCTATCCTGATCATTCTGTTAATGATGGGGATTGTATTCCTGCTGGGCACTTTCATGGAATGGATTGCAATTGTGTTTATCACGGTGCCTATATTTGCACCTGTGGTGGTCTCTCTCGGTTATGACCCGATCTGGTTTGGTGTGTTGTTCGCAATGAACATTCAGATATATTACCTGTCACCGCCCTTTGGTCCGGCATGCTTTTTTCTAAAAAGCGTAGCGCCTCCGGACATATCATTGCAAGAAATTTTCTCGTCTGTTTGGCCGTTTGTGTTGATGCAGTTCGCTGGTTTGTTGCTGGTATTGTTCTTCCCTCAGCTCGCATTGTTTTTACCCGAGGTACTATCCAGATGAACCATGAGCAAAACGAGAAAATGTCGAGCGACGAACTTCTTGGCAGGACGGCCAGTATTCTTGCGGACCTGGCAGGTTATGTCTTAACTGCCACAGTGGTTTGCCTGATGTTCATGTTCTCAGGATCCCTTTAAGTATAAGAGGTTAACACCATGTCCAAGGATGTAGCAAAACTTCGTTCAAACCGTTGGTTCGGTGATAAAGGGCTGAGGACTTTCGGTCATCGATCGCGAATGATGCAGATGGGTTATGACCCTATAGACTGGGAAGGTCGTCCGATCATCGCGATTATAAACACATGGTCGGATATTAACCCGTGTCATGCTCACTTTCGTAACCGAGTAGAGTTTGTCAAAACTGGAATTCTACAATCGGGTGGTTTTCCGCTGGAATTGCCAGCCATCTCTTTGGCTGAACAATTCGTCAAACCCTCTGCGATGATGTACCGAAATATGCTGGCGATGGAGGTCGAAGAATTAATTCGCTCCCATCCGATTGATGGCGCGGTTCTGATGGGTGGTTGTGACAAGACCACGCCAGCTCTGTTGATGGGCGCGGTCAGTATGAACGTACCATCGATCTATTTGCCTGCCGGACCAATGCTGCGGGGCAACTGGCAGGGTAAAACTCTTGGTTCTGGATCGGATAGCTGGAAATATTGGGATGAATTGCGCGCGGGCAATATCACACGAGCCGATTGGGAGGGTGTCGAACGAGGTATAGCGCGTAGCTATGGCCATTGTATGACGATGGGTACGGCGTCGACCATGACCGCAATTGCCGATGCGCTTGGCATGACATTGCCAGGGGCGTCCTCTATCCCTGCCGCAGATTCTAATCACATTACGATGAGTAAAGCAGTCGGTCGCCGCATAGTCGATATGGTATGGGAGGATCTGTTGCCTACTCAAATTTTACAGCTTGCCTCTTTCCAGAATGCGATTGCAGTTGCGATGGCAATGGGGTGTTCAACCAATGCAATTATCCATGTGATTGCGATGGCACGGCGTGCGGGAGTCAGCATCACTTTGGATGATTTCGACGCTGCCAGTCGTAAAGTTCCTGTGGTTGCCAATGTTCGCCCCAGTGGTGAAACATATTTGATGGAGGATTTCTATTATGCAGGCGGGCTGCCTGCCCTGATGAAACAAATAGAGTCTCATCTAGATTTAAGTATGATCTCTGTCACGGGCCGTCCGTTGTCCGAAGATATCTCCAATGCGCGTGTATTCAATGAAGACGTGATTCGGTCCATCGATAACCCGATTTACGAAGAAGGTGCATTGGCTGTTCTTCGGGGCAACCTTGCGCCCCATGGCTGCGTCATCAAACCGTCGGCGTGCAGTGCAAAGTTCTTGGATCACACAGGTCCTGCCCTGGTTTTCGACTCCTATGAGGAGCTAAAGGAGTGTATTGATGACGAAGATTTGGATGTGACTGAGGACAGCATTTTGGTTCTTCGCAATGCCGGTCCGGTAGGCGGACCGGGCATGCCGGAGTGGGGTATGCTGCCGATCCCACAAAAACTGCTACGTGCGGGAGTTCGTGATATGCTGCGTATCTCCGATGCACGGATGAGCGGGACAAGCTATGGTGCTTGCGTCCTGCATATTTCGCCTGAGGCCCATATTGGCGGGCCGCTTGCATTGCTTCGCACAGGCGATATTATCCGTGTGAATATCCGTGAGCGTAGCATCAATATGCAAGTTTCTGACTCCGAACTGGAAGATCGACGCGCGTCTTGGATACCACGGGAGGAGCCTTTTGGTCGTGGTTTCGGCAAGATGTACTCTACCCATGTTTCGCAAGCACATGACGGCTGCGATTTTGACTTCCTGCAGACAGCAGCAGGCGCTGCCGTGCCCGAACCAAAGATTTTTTAAGGAAAAAGCGACATGCAGTTAGACGATAAAAAATTACAAACCGTCCTTTCTGTGTCCGGGGATTTGCTTAATCCGGAGGAACGTCAATTCTGCGGCAATGAAAAGGATTATTCGTTGACCCTCGCCAAAGGTATCGCAGTTCTAGAAATGTTCGCTGAGGGAGTGCAACATATCAGCTTTCAAAGCGTGGCTGATCGTCTAAAGACCAGCCGGGCTTCAGCTAGGCGGTTGGTTTTAACGCTTCAGGCCAGCGGTTATCTCGACAAAACGGACTTGGGTTATCGGCTGACATCTAGATGTTTGTCGATATCACGGGTTTTTTTAACGGGAAACAGTATTTTAAGTATCCTTGCGGAGAAAATACAGGAGCTCTCAGAGAGAATCGATTGCCCTTGTTCAATTGTAACCTTGAACGGCCCTGAGGTGATGTTCCTATGCCGTGATCCGTCGCGGCGAATATACGCATCACAACTTAGCCTTGGTGACCGCCTTTCAGCGCATGCTTCATCAGGTGGAAAACTATTGTTGGCACAAAAATCCGACGGGGCGATTAGAGAATGGTACGACCAGCATAAGCCAAAAAAACTGACACGTCAGACTATTGTCTCGGCTGACGCAATGATTAAAGAATGCGGACAAATCAATGAACAAGGCTATGCTACCTCTGTTGAGGAGTTAGAGTCGGGACTGATTTCACTTTCAGTTGGTATTAGGGACCCTAAGGGCAGAATAAAATTGGCGCTGATTATTTCTCAATATGCGGGGCGCATGGATGTAGGATCGATGGTAGATACTTATCTGAATCCGTTGCGAACCAGTTCTGTCGATCTTTCACGGTTATACTCGGATTTTCTGATTCATCAAGGTTAATGCTTCACTAGGACTATGAAATGCTGAAATCACGGATTCACGCTGCCGAGAAACTCGTTGGTACATTTTTGAAGACAGGCCACTACAGTTTAATTGAAGTCTTAGGCCGTAGCGGGCTTGATTTTGTGATTCTTGATACCGAACATTCGCCGTTCACTCATGCAGATGTTGATCGCTGCATCCTAGCGGCCAAAGCCGTTAATCTTCCCATTCTGGTGCGGCTAGTCGAAGGTGATGCCGCACGAATTTTACAAGTTTTGGATATGGGTGCTGATGGTATTGTTATTCCTCAAGTGAAAACTATGGCTCAGGCGCAAGCGATCGTTCGCGCGACAGAATATGGCGCTAACGGCCGCGGTTTTGCAGGCACCAACCGTGCCGGCGGCTACGGTACGATTCCTATTGAGCGCCTTGTTAAAATTGCTAAGGAAACCGTTGTGGTGCTTCAGATTGAAGATAGCGAAGGTGTTCAGAATATCGACGATATCGTGTCGACCTCAGGAGTAGATGCATGCTTTGTGGGTAGGGCGGATTTATCTGTCGCGATGGAGGTTTTTGACGTTAATCACCCAGCCGTCGTAGAGGCCACACAAAGAGTTTTGGACGCTTGCAACGCGGGGAATGTTGTCTCGATGGTATTTGCATCGGACATGACACATGCAGCGGACTGGTTTGTTAAAGGTGTCACCCTTGTGGCCGTTGGCAGTGAGCATCAGGCGCTACTGTCGTATTTTTCCGATTCCAGGATTGCCGACATAAAATAGACACGTGACTTTACGTCTACAGACGGAGACCTCACAAATTAACACCCTGGGAGGATTGGTGTGCCCATCCATCTCGGGTGTTGGGCACGTCGCTACGCTCCAGGTTTAGCGCCACGTGACCGGCAGGTATCCTGTAGTGGTTCAATGATTCCGGACACCGATTTAGGTGGTACAGTCACCACCGCATATGAGGTTTTCTATGACAAGACAACGTCGATCGTTTTTAACTGAGTTCAAGCACGCGACTCCGTCTTGCTGGCGACCTACTTTCTTTGCTCGTGCAATGAAGATATCCAAGGCTCTTTACCTTGAAAGCTGAGGCCCCCAATCACAACCCATCAGGGCAGCTTGAAGGGCTCTATCCGTGATTTGGGGCTGTCATTGCTGTTCCCGTTACTCAGAAGGATCACCGGTTTTTGCAGCAACAGGTTGTTGGGGTAGGCGATGGTTTCACCCTTTTCCCCGCGCAGCAGCACCTGGAAAAAGGTGATCTCGACAATCTCGCCGATGATGGTTTCCTCGTCATCCAGAATGCGGATGCGGTGGCCGATACGGGCGGGAAAGGCGAAAAAGATAATGATGCTGGAGGTGACATTGCTCAGGATCGACCACTGGGCAAACAGGGCCACGCCGACGATGGCGAAGATGGACGAGGCGAACAGCATCAGGTTGCTGTAGTCGACGCTCCAGATCAGCGAGACCAGTACCAGGGTGGTGAAAATGCACAGGCCGTTAAAGTACTTGTTGATGTAAATCACGCGCTGGGCCGGCACCCGCTTGACCTGGCCCAGTGAGCGTATGAGTTTGCGAACAAGGCCAAAGACGACAAAGTAGCCCAGGATCACGCCCAGGGTGGCAAGCAGTTGTGTATACACGGGGGTCTCGCATAGTTGAGTCAATGTGAACAGCAGGCGCCCGGCATCATCAGGCCTGAAGGAGGCCTTTGTAGCACTTACGGGCGTTAAATTCGAGCGCCATGGACAGGCCTGCATGCATGAATCAGCGCGATACGATACGACGTAGCCAGATCTGCGCGTGTAACAGGGCATTGGCCGGAATATGGCCGGGGGATCCCTGTTTTCCCATTCCGCGCTCGCCATAGGCCAGGTGAGGCGCAATACGCACCTGTCGGTAACCGCCGGCCTGCATGCCGATCAGGCTCTGCTCAATGCCGGCGATACACTGGCGCCGGCCCAGATGCACCTGGTGATCTAGCATGGGGCCGTCATCCGTGCTGCGCATCAGGCCCAGTGCCCGCAGGTTCGACAATTGTGCGCAGTTCAGCTGCACGCCCAGGCGCACTTCATCGCCCCGGTGCAAATACAGCCGCAGGTTGAACACCACCACATCGCCGGTACTGGCGGCGGGTCCCTGTCCGAGCTGTTCATCGAGCAGCTCGATATGCTTGCGAAGCGGGCGTGGCAACGTGCCTGGTTTTCCCATCAGGGGTTCCTCTGGCGGCAGTTTCCCTGCGCCGCAGGGCTCTGCTCAAGCGGCGGTCGCGGTGCTATGATCGGCCCATGAATCCTGCATCCTTCATCCTCGATCTGCGCAGCTACGACCGGGAAACCCGGCGGCACGCGCACGACTACCATCAGCTGGTGCTGCCGGTAAGCGGCGCACTGCAGATGCAGATCGGCTCGCGTGAAGGCCTCGTTGACGGCCGCCAGGCGGCGGTCATCGGTGCTGGCGAAGACCATGCCTTTGCCGGAGCCGTCGATAACCGCTTTATAGTAGCCGACATTCCGGTGGCGCTGGCGCCATTGCTGCAGCGCCTGCCCGCCTTTGTCACGCTGGATGACAGCCTCGGGCGTTATATCCGTTTTTTGCAAACCGAGCTGGAACAGGGCGGCAGTGCGGTGATGCGGCGCCAGATGCTGCTGTTGCTGATCGAATTGCTGAACGAGCGCCACGGGGCTGCGGCTGCGCTGGATCGGCGCTTGCGTGCGGCCCAGGTCTGGATGGATGAACATCTTGAACAGCCGGTAACGCTGGGGCAGGTGGCCGCTGCTGCCCATATCAGCCCGCGCCAGCTTTCGGCGCTGTTTCGCCAGACTCTTGCCATGACGCCACAGCAGTATCTGCTGGAGCGGCGCATGCAGACCGCCTGGGCGCTGCTCGAAGCCGGCGAACTGAGCATCCAGCGCATCGCCGAGCGGGTGGGCTATAGCAGCCTGGCCGCGTTCAGTGACCGTTTCCGGCGCCACTTCGGCAAGTCACCGCGCTATTTTCGCGGTGCCACCCATCACAGCGACGCCTGAGCCGCCACCGCCATATCCGGACAACCCGCCGGTTCGGCAAACTTCTTCGCCTGAACGGCAAAGTCGCTGCCCTGGCGGTTCGTTATGCTGGTGTTTTTCAGCCTGCAGGCCAGCATCATGTCGAGTTCTTCGAGCGCGCAGCGAAACAGCTTCAGTCATCAGTCCAGGGCGACGGCGATCGGCGCCATTTCGGTGTTTCTGTGGGGCCTGCTGGCGCTGTTCACCCAGCTGGGCGGCAACCGGGTACCGCCGTTCCAGATGCTGGCCATGACCTTTGCTATCGCCTGGCTGCTGATGATGTGCAAGGGCGGCCTGTTCGGACCCTCCATGCTGAACGTGCTGCGTCAGCCTGTGCGCGCCTGGCTGCTGGGGGTGGGCGGTTTGTTCGGCTTTCATTTCTGTTATTTCCAGGCCATGGCACTGGCCCCGGCCGTTGAGGTGGGGCTGCTGGCCTACCTGTGGCCGCTGCTTATCGTGCTGTTCTCGGCCCTGCTGCCAGGGCACAAGCTGCATCCGCTGCACCTGGCCGGTGCCCTGGCGGCACTGCTGGGCTGCTGGCTGTTGCTGGGCAGTGGCGACAGCGGCTTTGAGGCGCAGTACTGGCAGGGCTATGTGCTGGCGCTGGGCTGTGCGCTGATCTGGTCTGGCTACTCGGTAGCCAGTCGGCTGGTGGCCGGTGTACCCACCGCTGCGGTGGGCTGGTTCTGCGGCGCCACGGCGCTGCTGGGGCTGGTCTGTCACCTGCTGTGGGAAGTGACCGTCTGGCCAGAGGGATTCATGCAGTGGAGCGCGGTTGTCGGGCTGGGCCTGGGGCCTGTCGGCATTGCCTTCTTTACCTGGGATTACGGGGTGAAGCACGGTGACCTGCGCCTGCTTGGTGTGCTGGCCTATGGCGCGCCGCTGGTGTCCACGCTGTTGCTGGTCATCAGCGGTTTTGCCGAACCAAGCCTTGCGTTGCTGCTCGCCAGCCTGCTGATCGTGGGCGGGGCCCTGGTGGCGGGGGTACTGCCCGGCTGGCTGGCGCGTCGCGAGCGCCTGGGGGCGGAAATACAGGGCCAAAAGTACTAGGTCGCAACGGGGTTTTCGATGCCAAGGGAGCATTCCGGGGCTGGCGGTCTCATCGCTACCATGCAGTTGTAGTCGAACAGCTTGGGGCGCCGGGATAAAACGGTCGTCGCAGCGATAACAACAAGAGGCATCAACAATGATCTACGCACAGCCAGGAAGCGAAGGCTCCGTTGTTACATTCAAACCCCGTTACGGCAACTTTATTGGCGGCGAATGGGTCGCTCCGGTCAAGGGCGAGTACTTCAAAAATGTGTCGCCGGTCAACGGCCAGCCGTTCTGCGAGATTCCGCGCTCCACCGCCGAAGACGTTGAACTGGCGCTGGATGCCGCCCATGCCGCCAAGGCGGCCTGGGGCAAGACCTCGGTCACCGAGCGCTCCAACCTGCTGCTGAAAATCGCTGACCGCCTGGAAGCGAACCTCGAAACCCTGGCCGTGGCCGAAACCTGGGACAACGGCAAGGCGGTGCGTGAGACCCTCGCCGCCGACGTGCCGCTGATGGTGGATCACTTCCGCTACTTTGCAGGCTGCATCCGCGCCCAGGAAGGTTCCATTGGCGAGATCGACGAGAACACCGTCGCTTATCACTTTCACGAACCGCTGGGTGTGGTCGGTCAGATCATCCCCTGGAACTTCCCGCTGCTGATGGCCGCCTGGAAACTGGCCCCGGCGCTGGCCGCCGGTAACTGCGTGGTGCTCAAACCCGCCGAGCAGACCCCGGTGTCCATCCTGGTGCTGGCCGAGCTGATTTGTGACCTGCTGCCCGCCGGCGTGCTGAACATCGTCAACGGTTTTGGCAGCGAAGCCGGCCAGGCCCTGGCCACCAGTACCCGTATCGCCAAGATCGCCTTCACCGGCTCCACCCCGGTGGGCGCGCACATTCTGAAATGCGCCGCCGACAACATCATTCCGTCCACCGTGGAGCTGGGCGGCAAGTCGCCGAACATCTACTTCGAAGACGTGATGCAGCATGAAGACAGCTTCCTCAGCAAGGCGGTGGAAGGCACGGTGCTGGCGTTCTTCAACCAGGGCGAGGTGTGCACATGCCCGTCACGGCTGCTGGTACAGGAGAGCATTTACGATGACTTTATCGCCCTGGTGATCGATCGCATCAAGCAGATCAAGCGCGGCAATCCGCTGGATACCGACACCATGGTCGGCGCCCAGGCCTCGCAGCAGCAGTACGACAAGATCATGAGCTACTTCGATATCGGTCGCGAGGAAGGCGCAGAGGTGCTGATCGGTGGCGGTGCCGAGAAGCTGGAAGGGGATTTCAACACCGGCTACTACATCCAGCCGACCATCCTCAAGGGCAGCAACAACATGCGGGTGTTCCAGGAGGAAATCTTCGGGCCGGTGATCTCCGTGACCACCTTCAAGGACGAAGCGCAAGCCCTGGCGATTGCCAACGATACCGAGTTCGGTCTGGGGGCAGGCCTGTGGACCCGCGACATGAACCGTTCCTACCGCATGGGCCGTGGTATTGAAGCGGGCCGTGTCTGGACCAACTGCTACCACCAGTACCCGGCACATGCCGCCTTCGGGGGTTACAAGAAGTCCGGTGTGGGCCGTGAAAACCACAAGATGATGCTGGATCACTACCAGCAGACCAAGAACATGCTGGTGAGCTACGACGTCAACCCACTGGGTTTCTTCTAAATCCAGCAGTGATACCGCAGCGGGCCGGGGTCTCGGCCTTGCCCGCTGCGCTGTGATCGACTGGTTCTCCCTGGGCCAGCCAACCCCCTGAGCGAGTGCTCTCACTCTCAGGTTTTTAGCGCGGCTTGCCGCGCTCTTTTTCACCCGCCAGGGCAGCGACCCCCACGCCGACCGTGTTCGACGCCCCTGGGCGGCTGATTGCGGCCGCATCCTCTGCAGCTTTTCCATCCTCGGCAGTGCGTGCATGACGCAGGTCCATTTACAGCGGCTGTCTCCTGTCCAATAACGATGGCGCAGTCAGACTATCTGGGCCATCCTCAGGGCAAGAATCGGTTGCTGGCGATCAGTACCGACCTGAATCCCGGAGGCGCCCATGCAGAAGCCTGACTACAGCATTCGTACCATGACCCGTAGCGAGGTCAGCCTTGCCATCGACTGGGCCGCCCGTGAGGGCTGGAATCCCGGCCTGCAGGATGCCGATAGCTATTACGCGGCCGACCCGAACGGTTTTCTGGTGGGGTTGCGGGGGGCCGAGCCTGTCGCCTGCACCTCGGTTATCCGCTATGGCGACAGTTTCGGGTTCCTGGGTTTTTATATGGTCCGCCCCGAATACCGGGGGCAGGGCTACGGTATCCGGATCTGGAATGCCGGTCTCAAATACCTGCAAGGCCGCACTGTAGGCCTGGATGGTGTGGTGGATCAGCAGGACAACTATCGGCGCAGTGGTTTCACCCTGGCTTACCGCAATATCCGTTACGCGGGCAGCGGTGGTGCAACGCCGGGCCTCACGAGCGCTGATACGGATACCGCGACCCTGGTGGAGCTGGCGACCTTGCCGCCGGGTGTACTCGAGGGCTATGACCGGGCGTTCTTTCCCGACGACCGCCGCCGCTTTATCCATCACTGGGTACAGCAGCCGGGCTGCCAGGCACTTGGCATCCTGCAAGATGGTGTGCTTGCCGGCTACGCTGTTATGCGGCCCTGCCTCAGTGGCTACAAGGTAGGCCCGCTGTTCGCCGACGGGCCGGAACTGGCCGAGACACTGTTTGTGGCGCTCAAGTCCCGGCTTGGAGCAGGGGATACGCTGTACCTGGACACGCCAGAAGTGAACCCGGCTGCGGTGATGCTGGCGCAACGCCATGACATGACCGTCGCGTTCGAAACCGCCCGGATGTATACCGGGGAGGCACCGGTGCTGCCGCTGCAGCGCATTTATGGCGTGACCTCGTTCGAGGTCGGTTAGGGTATTAGCGCAGGAGCCAGTTCGGCAGCCAGCGCCTGGAGCAGTCGTGGCGCCTGGCAACGGGCGTGACAGCGGGGTTGCATCAAGGGCTCCGGCGTGGCAATTCCATGTTAAGGCAGGCGTTCGCACTCTGTCCGGTTGTCCCTGTACGGGCGGGCGGTGCAGAATGAGGCCTGTTACAGCCAGACTACAGGGACGGATTTCATGACACTGCAACAGCTTCTGGGCATCACCTTGCCCATCATTCAAGCGCCGATGGCGGGTGCCCAGGGCCATGCTCTGGCGGCGGCGGTATGCAACGCCGGCGGGCTGGGGTCACTGCCCTGCGCCATGCTGAGTGCCGAATCGCTGCAGGCGGAACTCGAAGCGCTCTGCGCCGTCACAAGGCAGCCGTTTAACGTCAATTTCTTTTGCCATACAGCGCCCGAGGTCGATGAGGCCCGGGAGGCGGGCTGGCGCCAGGCACTGGCACCCTTTTACCGGGAGTTCGGCCTGGATATGACGGCCATTCCACCGGGTGTCGGTCGTGCGCCCTTCAGTGAGGCAATGGCGGATGTACTGGAGCCCTTCAGACCCGCCGTGGTCAGCTTTCATTTTGGCCTGCCTTCTGAGGCGCTGCTGGCCAGAGTGAAGGGGTGGGGATCCCGTGTCATGTGCTCGGCGACCACGGTCGAAGAGGCGATCTGGCTGGAGTCCAGGGGCGTGGATATCCTGATTGCCCAGGGGCTCGAGGCGGGCGGGCACCGCGGGCATTTCCTGTCGCCGGACCTGACGCGCCAGAGCGGCACCTTCGCGTTGCTGCCCCAGGTGGTGCAGGCCGTTTCGATCCCGGTGGTGGCCGCCGGCGGTATTGCCGATGGCGCAGGTATTCGCGCCGCCCTGGCGCTGGGGGCTGTTGGGGCCCAGCTCGGTACGGCCTATCTGCTGTGCCCTGAAAGCCTGATCAGCCATCTGCACCGTGCCGCCCTGCAAAGCCCGGCGGCGCATCATACCGCATTGACCAACCTGTTCACCGGCCGGCCTGCGCGGGGCATTGTCAACCGGTTGCTCCGCGAACTGGGGCCGCTGAGTGATGCGGTACCGGCTTTTCCACTGGCGACCACCGGGATCGGACCTTTGCGGGCGGCAGCCGAAAAGCAGGGCAGTGGTGATTTCACACCGCTGTGGTGTGGCCAGAATGCCTCCGGTTGCAGAGCGATGCCGGCAGGGGATCTGACGCGTCAGCTGGGCGCGGGACTCGCTGACTGATACGCGGTGGATATACTCATATACGCAGGCCTTATAGCCAAACGTTTGTTTGAACAGTGGCCCGGCGGGTCAAAGCGACCTAGATTTTGTCTGTAGTCTGATGGATACCGCAGCCGCCCGGGTGCGGTATCGACTGGAGGCAACATCAAAAGGGAGCTTGGCATGAACTTTCAAAGCAAGGGGCGTCCGCTCAGTGACGCCGGCATGGAGCAGATCTGCGATACGCTGGGTGTGGAAGCCGCACAGGTCTGGGCGGTACTCAGTGTCGAAACACGGGGCTTTGGGTTTCTCGACAATCGCAAGCCGCGTATCCTGTTCGAGCGTCATATATTCCACCGGCTGACCGACGGTGTGCATGATTCGGTGGATGCGGGCATCAGCAGTACATCGCCCGGCGGCTATGTCGGTGGGGCGGCGGAGTACGACCGGCTTGATGTCGCCATGAAGCTGGACCAGGTGGCGGCACTGCAAAGTGCCTCCTGGGGTATCGGCCAGGTGATGGGCTTTAACTACCAGGTGGCGGGCTTCGACGGTATTGATAGCATGATCGCCGCCATGGTGGCGGATGAAAATAGCCAGATGCTGGCCATGGCGAACTTTATCAAGGGCAATAATCTGGCGGGCGCTATGCAAAGTGCGGATTGGGAAGCCTTTGCACGGGGCTACAATGGCCCGGCGTTTCGCAAGAATGACTACGATACCCGCCTGGCCGCCGCTCACGCCCGTTTCAGGGTGGCGTTGCCTGATCTAGGCTTGCGTACGGCCCAGGCGTCGCTGCTGTTTCTGGGGTTCAACCCGGGGCCGGTTGACGGGGTGCGTGGGCGCAGAACCCGCTCGGGGCTGGTGCAGTTCCAGCAGCGCTTTGGCCTGACCCAGAGTGGCGAACTGGATACGGATACCGAACAGGCATTGCTGCAGGCCGCCTTTGGTGACTAGCGTACCTTCGTTCCTCGGCGCCGCTTGTGCGAAGGCGCCGAAAGGTCTTTCTGTGGCCGTTAAACCTGCAGATTTCTATCCACCCGCATATGGCCTTTACCCAAAACCTGCCGCAAGCCCCAGGTGACGGGAAAAGCCGGGCATGGCGCGGGCCATGCCTTATCAGTCCGACAGCGCTGTTCGAGGGTACTTGGATAACGCACAGAGCAGCGGTCACAGGTGAAGATAGCTGTAATAACGCGGTATCCTCCTGGATATTCTTGCTGACTTTACTGATTTAAACTCCGTTTATCTGCTGTGGGTTTCTGTACATCCCAGATGGTTTGTGCGACAGGTCATATCTAACCCGGTGGTACGGGCAGCCAGAATCACCACGGCATTTCGATTTCCCCGGTAGGCAACCCAGCACGATTGATTCTTTTTACTGTGATGGTCTAAGCTGCTCATAATGTTAACTTTTCGGGTGGAAGATTGGCGCCCGCCCCGGTGCTGATTTCGCTCAATGACATGGATGTTGCAAACGATAATGGAACTAACTGACCCGGATCTGGATGCTTTATTGAGTGCCATATATGGCCGTTATGGCTATGATTTTCGTGGCTACTCCAGAGCCCACATAAAGCGAAGGGTGCTTCAGCGGCTTCGGCTCTCCGAGCTCGATAGCATAGCTTTTCTGCAGGATAAGGTGTTGGCTGACAGTCGCTTTGCAGCCTGCCTGTTGCAAGACCTGAGCATCAACGTTACCGAAATGTTCCGGGACCCAGCCTTCTACAGTGCCATACGCGAAAAAGTTGTTCCTCTGCTGAAAACCTGGTCGTATGTCAAGATTTGGCATGCAGGTTGCAGTACCGGTGAGGAAGTATACTCGATGGCCATCTTGCTGAAAGAAGAAGGGTTGTATGATCGTGTTCGGATTTACGCCACTGATTTTAACCAGGCTGTAATCGATAAGGCCAAGGCAGGGATTTATCCTGCAGAACGCATGAGGAATTATGCCTGGAACTACCAGCGATCGGGCGCTAAATCGAATTTCTCCGATTATTATCATGCGCAGTACGACTCAGCCATTATGGATCCTTCACTAAAGAAAAATATAGTTTGGGCAAATCACAATCTGGTCACCGACAGTGATTTTGCCGAAACGCACATGATTGTTTGTAGGAATGTCCTTATCTACTTCAATACAGAGTTACAAAATAAGGTGCACGGCGTTTTTAGCGGATCCTTAGTTAAAGGGGGCGTGCTTTGTCTCGGAAGAAAAGAGTCCATACGTTTTTCGAACTATAGTAATAGTTACTCTGATTTGGACAGGTTTCAGAAAATATATAGAAAGAATTATCGCTATGGATAAGTGGCGAAAGTTTGAAGTGGTGGTTATAGGGACATCTTCTGGCGGCATGCAGGCGCTCAAGGCGCTGTTGACGGAGCTGCCTGGAAACCTGTCGTTCGCAATACTCATTGTTCAGCACATATCCCCTCGATCTGATGGCAGCTGGGTCTCAATGCTGAACGCACAGTGCGCACTCGAGATAAAGGAAGCCGATGAAAAAGAAGTCATAGTGCCGGGCAGGGTGTACCTGGCCCCCGCCAATTACCATTTGCTGCTTGAAGAGAATCGCAGCTGTACCCTGACACTGGATGAAAGCGTTAACTATGCCAGGCCCTCCATTGATGTTTTGTTCGAGACCGCGGCGCAAAGCTGCGGAGCCGGCCTGATCGGGATCGTTATGACGGGCGCCAATTCGGATGGTGCCAGGGGGCTTAAAGCGATCAAGGAAAGGGGCGGGCTGACCATCGTACAGGACCCTGAAACCGCGGCGTCGGGCGCCATGCCTCGGGCTGCCATTCGAATCGCCGATCCGGACTACGTGCTTACCATCGATGAGATTCGTGCGCTGCTTATACGGCTGAGTGCAATGCAACGGACCCGAGGAATAATATGAAAATCAGAACGCTGGCCCAGAAAATCGGTCTTGGTTACACCCTGATGGTGTTGGTGCTGGCTGCCGCCGTGGTGCTTACCATCTGGCAGGTTGGCGTATTACACCAGATCGCCGGGCGTCTCATCGAGGTGCGGGAGCCAACAGCCAAGGCCGGGTTGGAAATCGAACAGGGTACGGGCTCTTCTCTCGCGGCGTTGCAGGGGTGGCTTATAGTGGGAGAGGAGCAATTCAGGGAGCAGCGTCGGCAGGTATGGGTGAATAATATCAGGGCGCCGCTCAGCCGGTTTGAATCCCTGTCACGCAACTGGACGAATGCTGACAATGTCGCCCGGCTGGACAACCTGAAAGCTCTGCTGGATGAACTGGAATTTTACGAGAACCAGGTGGATGCACTCGCAGCCACCGACAGACAGCAGGCAATAGCACTACTGGGCAGTAAAGTCCTGCCGCTTGGGGAACAGGTGAATATTGTCCTGAGTGAAATGGTCGATGACCAGCGGTCGCTTTTGCGGACTGATTTCAACCTTATATCCAGCCAAATAAACTTTCTGACTAACTTTGAACGGGCGTTGCTGGGTATCGGGTTATTGGTCAGTGTCCTGCTATCCATTTTCATTATTCGCTCCATTACCCGTCCCGTAGCCCAGGCAGTCGACGTGGCGGAGCATATCGGCAACGGCATGCTGGATGTTGATGTGAACGTCAATGGCTCTTCGGAGCTGGAGGCCCTCGGGGTAGCGCTTGTCAATATGCGCGACTCGCTCAGGGCCAAGACGCAGGAATCTGAACGGTTTAACTGGCTTACCAGCGGGCAAAACGACCTTAACGTCGCCATGCGTGGCGACAAGAGTCTTGAGCAGCTGGCGACAAGTATTGTGGCATTTATGGCGTCCTATACCGGTGCCGCTGTTGGCTCCCTGTACTTGGCGGATGAAGCGCAGAAGCGGCTGTCGCTGATGGGGGGGTATGCCTTTGCAGGCCGAGATAGGGCCCGTTGTTTCAGCATGGGCGAAGGGCTGGTTGGCCAGGTCGCCGCAGGGGAAACACCGGTGGCCGTCTCTGATATCGGTGAAGACTGCATACGCGTAAGGTCATCGGTCATCGATGCTGCGCCAGGGTACCTGTACCTGTGCCCGTTTTCTTTCGAAGACAGTACCCTGGGGGTTCTGGAACTGGGCAAGTTTGAGCCATTCAGCGAGCTGGAGCAGGCATTTGTTCAATCCAGCATGAAGACGATTGCCATATCACTCCACTCTGCCGTCGCCCATCTGAAAATCAAGCAGCTGCTTGAAGAAACGCAGCAGCAAAGCGAGGAGTTGCAGCAGCAGCAGGAAGAACTTGAGCAAACCAACGAAGAGCTGGAAGAGCAAGCCCAGCAGCTTGGCGAGCAGCAAGAGGAGCTGCAAACCGCCAACGAAGAGCTGGAAGAGCAGACACAGCTTATTGTGGAAAAAAATAGGGAACTGGAAAACGCCAGCGAAAACATGCAGCTAAAAGCCCGGCAGTTGGAGATCAGCAGTAAATACAAGAGTGAATTCCTTGCCAACATGAGTCATGAGTTGCGCACACCATTGAATAGCCTGTTGATACTGGCAAATGACCTGGCCGCGAATGCCCAGGGCAACCTTGACGATGAACAGGTAGAAAGCGCCCAGGTGATCAGCAAGAGCGGGCAGGATCTGTTGCTTCTGATTAACGATGTTCTCGACCTTTCCAAGGTTGAGGCTGGGCGGCTTGAGGTGAATGTTACCCGCCTCGACCTTGCTGGTTTTGCCGACGACCTGAAGCGTAATTTCCGGCGTCTGGCGCAGGAGAAGAACTTGACACTGGACGTGTCGGTTGACCCATCACTGCCCGGCGCCATTCGTACCGATCGCCACCGGTTGGAACAGATACTTAATAATCTCATTTCGAACGCACTGAAGTTTTCCGATGATGGCGGTGTTGAGATCAGTTTTCAGCGGCATTCGAATGAGACCCTCTCCATTACCGTGACTGATACCGGCATCGGTGTTGCAGAAGACAAGCAGGATACAATTTTTGAAGCCTTCGTTCAGGCAGAGGGTGGCACTGCAAGGAAATATGGGGGCACCGGACTGGGACTGTCCATTTGCCGTGAATTGGCCAAATTGCTCGGCGGCAGTGTGACGATGAACAGTACCCTGGGCGAAGGTTCACGCTTTACTTTGGAGTTGCCGTTGGAAATTTCCGGCTCTTCGCCCGCTGGGAAACCGCAGCCACCGCAGCGCATGGCGGAAAAGGTTGCGGTGGACCCCGGTCAAAGCCGGTTTTTGAATTACCCCGGCATTGCTGATCAGCGTGACGATCTCCGGGAGAAGGAGCCGGTTGTATTGATCATCGAAGATGATGCTGATTTTGCGCGGGTACTGGCCGCACAGGCCATGCAAAAGGGTCTCAAGTACATCAGTGCGGCAACGGGTGAGGACGGGCTTCGCCTTGCGGCTGAATATCTGCCGCAGGCGATCATTCTGGATCTGGAGCTGCCGGGTATCAATGGACACATGGTGCTCAAGGAGTTAAAGAACGATCCGGCTGTGCGGCATATCCCCGTTCATATCGTGTCAGCGAATGAAAAGTCGCTGGACCTGATCAGGTACGGCGCAGTTGACTACCTGACCAAACCGGTCACCAAGGCGCAGCTCGATGAGGTTTTCGAGCGCATTGAGGGTTTTATTAACCGTAAAATGAAAAACCTGCTGATCGTTGAGGATAACGAAGCAATGCGCAAGGCCATTATGCAACTTATCGGTAATGGCGACGTACAGTGCATTGGCGCCGCTACGGCCCAGGAGGCACTGAGAATATATGACGATAACGCCATTGATTGCATCGTGCTCGATGTAGGCTTGCCGGATATCAGTGGTTTCGAGCTGATACAGGCCATGAAAAAGAAAAGCGGCGACAAGATGCCACCCATCATTGTGTATACCGGCAAGGAACTGACACCGCAGGAAAACGACGAGCTGCAACAGTACACCGAGACAATCATTGTTAAAGGCGTAAAAAGCGAAGAGCGGTTACTCGACGAAACGGCGCTTTTCCTTCACCGGACAGTCAAGGATCTGCCGGCATCCAAAAAGGATATGATCACCCGTTTGTATGACAAGGAGGAACTGCTGCAGGGCAAGCAGGTTTTGCTGGTCGACGATGACATGCGTAACGTGTTCGCTCTTGGCAAGGTGCTCAAGGAAAGAGGCATGGACATCCACAAGGCGGAGAACGGCTGTGCCGCGCTGAAAATACTGGATGCGTATCCGAACATGGATTTTGTGCTGATGGACATCATGATGCCGGAGATGGACGGCTACGAATGCATGCAGCGGATTCGCCAGCGCAGGGAATTCCGGGAGTTGCCGATCCTCGCCCTGACCGCCAAGGCGATGAAGGAAGATCGCCAGAAATGTATCGACGCCGGTGCCAATGACTATATATCGAAACCGGTGGATATCGAGCGCTTGATGTCTCTCATGAGAATATGGGTAAGAAAGTGATGCATGATAGTACGCTACTGCTGACAAGACCGAAGATCCTGATGGTGGATGACAAACCTGAAAATCTGCTGGTGCTTGAGCGCCTGCTGCGGCATCTGCCGGTCGAACTGTATCGCGCGGCCAGTGGCAACGAAGCCTTGAGGCTGACGCTGCATCACGATTTCGCGCTGGCGCTGCTGGACATCCAGATGCCCGAAATGGATGGCTACGAATTGGCTGAGCTGCTGCGTCAGGAAGAAAAAACGGCCAAGATGCCCTTTATATTTATATCGGCCATTTATACCGAGCATATCAATATCTTCCATGGCTATGAGAAGGGGGCCTTCAGCTATATCGTCAAGCCATTCAAGCCGGAAGTGTTGCTCAACAAGGTAAAACTGTTTATCGACATGTACGAGCACGAGCAGGAGCTGCATCGCCGTACCGAGGAACTGGAGGCTGCCAACAAGGAGCTCGAAGCCTTCAGCTATTCGGTGTCGCATGATCTGCGTGCCCCGCTGCGTGCTATCGACGGTTTCAGTCAGGCGCTGATGGAAGACTATGGCGATCAGTTGGGGGATGTCGGCAGTGATTATCTGGCAAGGGTGCGAGCTGCCGCCCAGCGAATGGGTACCCTGATCGACGCCTTGCTCTCATTGTCGCGCATCAGCCGAGCCGGCTTGAATCGCAGCTCCCTTGATATCAGCGCTCTGGCCGAATCCGTGATGGCGGACATACGGGGCAGCGATCCTGACCGCAAGGTTGAGCTGGTGATCGCTCCCGCTGCCATTGTTCAGGCCGACCCGCATCTGATACGTGCAGTACTGGAAAACCTGATGAACAATGCCTGGAAATATTCCGGCAAGTGCCAGGTTGCGAAGATCGAGTTTGGCCTGGACTTGCTTAACGGCGAGACTTGCTATTATGTGCGGGATAACGGTGCCGGGTTCGATATGGCGTACGCGGATAAACTCTTTGGCGCTTTCCAGCGTCTGCACCATGAACAGGAGTACCCCGGAACCGGTATCGGGCTGGCAACAGTGCAGCGCATCATTCACCGCCATGCCGGGCGTATCTGGGCCCAGGCTGCCGTGGGTGAGGGTGCGACTTTTTATTTTACACTGCCTAATGGCGAGGGGCATGGGGCATGACTCGGAATCCGATACTGCTGGTTGAGGATAATCCTGATGACGAGGCACTGGCGCTGCGGGCGTTCAGGAAAAGTGAAATTCGCAACCCGATCGTGGTTGCCAGGGACGGTGTCGAGGCTCTGGAGTACCTCTTCCCCCCCGATCAGCCGCAAGGCTGTGACGCGGCGTCACTGCCCGCCGTTGTGCTGCTGGATCTGAAACTGCCCAGGGTCGATGGCCTGGAAGTCCTGCGCAGAATTCGCGCGCATTCAATGACCAGGCTCGTTCCGGTGGTGGTTCTTACGTCGTCGAAAGAGGAACAGGACCTGATCAGTGCCTACACTCTGGGTGCAAACAGTTACGTGCGCAAACCGGTGGATTTTGTCGAGTTTGCCCAGACGGTAAGTCATCTCGGCCTCTATTGGCTGTCGCTGAACGAACTGCCCTAGCATGGTATCTGATGGAAAGGGCGCGACTAAAAGCCTGTTCGATGTCGTATAACATGGATGATTAGACGATGAGTATTGAATCTTTGCGGGCGCTGATAGTAGAGGATGAATTGAACGACACCCTGCTGCTGGTGAATGAGCTCAAGCGTGGCGGGTACAATCCGAGTTATGTTTGTGTCGACACGCGCGAGGCTCTCGAAAGTGCGTTGCAGCAGGAGTCGTGGGATATCGTCTTTTCTGACTTCACCATGCCGGCCTTTAACGGTCGCGATGCCCTCGATATTGTAAGACGGCACAGCCCAGACATGCCCTTCATCTTCGTATCCGGCACCATCGGAGAAGAAAGAGCTGTCGCGGCGATCAAGCAGGGGGCCCAGGATTACTTGATCAAAGGTCACCTTAAGCGGTTGGCCCCGGCGGTCGAACGCGAGCTGCGCGAAGCCGTGACACGCCGTGAGAATCGTGAAGCCCAAAAGCGGCTGCATTTCCTGGCCAACTATGATGTGCTCACGGGGCTGCCGAACCGGGTGTTGTTTATTGATCGTCTCAGTCAGAGCCTGCGGGCGGCCGAGCGATCGTCCGGTCTGGTCGGCGTACTTTATCTTGATCTGGACAATTTCAAGGATGTTAACGACAGTCTTGGTCACAACGCCGGAGATAATCTGCTAATGACAGTCGCGCATCGCCTGACCCAGGCCGTGCGCACCAGTGATACGGTGGCGCGCCTTTCTGGCGATGAGTTTACCCTGATTCTGACCAACCTGGAGCATCGCGACGATGCTGCAGTGGCGGCCCGGAAGATTCTCGACCAGTTATCGCAACCCTTTGACGTTGCTGAGCAGAGACTGCAGGTTCGGGCGAGCCTGGGCATCAGTGTCTTTCCAACGGACGGCACCGACAGTGAGGAGCTGCTGCGCAATGCCGATATGTCGATGTATCTGGCGAAGCAGACCGGTGGCGGCAGTTACGAGTTCTACCGCCCGGAAATCGGTGCGAAAAAAGCCCAGAGGCTGGAGCTGTTGAAGGCGCTGCGACGCGCACTCGATCAACGGGAGTTCGTGTTGCACTATCAGCCCCAGGTCGAACTGGCGAGCGGCCGTATCGTCGGTGTTGAAGCGTTGCTGCGCTGGCAGTGCCCTGAGCGGGGACTGGTAAGCCCGGAGCGGTTTATCCCGTTGGCAGAAGAGTCTGGTCTCGTGGTGCCGATAGGTGAGTGGGTGCTGCGCAAGGCCTGTGCACAGGCAAGGATCTGGCGAGATACGGGCTATCCGCCCCTGCGAGTTGCAGTCAATTTTTCTGCCTGCCAGTTCCGACAGAAAAACCTGGTGGAGCTCGTCAAGGCGGTGCTCGACGAAAATGAACTGCCACCTGAATGCCTGGAGGTGGAAATTACCGAGAGTGTCCTGATGCAGGATACGGCAGCGTCCCTGAAAACGTTGCAGGAATTGCGGGCCTGCGGCGTCTCAATATCGCTCGACGACTTCGGTACCGGTTACTCCAGTCTGAGTTATCTCAAGCGTTTTCCAGTCGATGCGCTCAAAATTGACCGCTCCTTTGTAAGTGATATACCGCAGGACGAGGACGATGTTGCCATTAACAGTGCAATTATTGCGATGGCGGCAAAGCTCAACATTAGTGTGATAGCCGAGGGCGTCGAAACCCTTGAGCAGCTCGAGTTCTTGCGTAATGAAGGCTGCGGCCTGGTGCAGGGCTACTACCTGCAACGCCCGGCGTCGGCGCAGGACTTGGCGTCAATACTGAGAAACGGCAAAACTCCGCTTACATAAGCCAGTCGTGTGCCGGCCACAAACGCGGATTGCTCTCTGGCCACCGGGGGTTGTACTTTCTCAGTACCGCGGCCAAAAGCCGCTGGCCAGTCCCGCACAGATGAGGCACTATCTCGGCCCAGCCCTGATCGTGGCACGGTCGGGATGCCGTTTTCGAATTCTCAAGGTCCTTATCTGTGGCAGTCAAACCTACCATTTACAAAGCGCGGATTTCGCTGTCCGATCTGAACCGCGACTATTACGACACCCTCAACCTGACCATTGCCCAGCATCCGTCCGAAACCCTCGAGAGGATGATGGTACGGGTACTGGCCTACTGTCTGAATGCCTGCGAGTCCCTGGTCTTTACCAAGGGTATCAGCGCGGCTGAAGAACCCGATATCTGGGCCCGCACCCTGGATGATCAGATTGCGCTCTGGGTCGATGTGGGTGAACCGGTGCCGGAGCGCGTCAAGAAGGCCACGCACCAGGCGCGGGAAGTGCGGGTGTACAGCTTCAATACCAAGTCCGATGTCTGGTGGGAGCAGAGCCGCAGCAAGTTCAATGCCCTGAAGGCGTCCATGTACCGCTTTGAATGGCCAGAAATCGAAGCGCTGGCAGTCTTGGTGGAGCGTACCATGGACCTGTCCGTGACCCTTACCGGCGACTCGGCCTACATCGCGGCGGCCGGCGGCGAATGCGAAGTCTCCTGGACGGTATTGCAGCAGGTGTGACCGGGGACGGTGACGCCCGCTGGGCTGAGGCCCGGGCGCCCGTCCGGCTGACGGCCGTCAGGTTTCCTGTTCGGCCTCGCGCAGCCGTTCCTGGCGCGCCTGTTCTTCGGCAAACACCGACTTGATTTCATCCAGCACCGCGTCCACATCGGCGCTTTGCGTGCTTTCGGCGAATTCGCCGGTCAGTTCGATGTCCTCGTGCAGCTTGCCGTCTTCGTACAGCGCCCAGATTTCCTGGGCGTAGCGGCTGCCCAGCAGTTCAGGGGCGAACTGGCCATAGTAGTGGGTCATGTTGTCGACATCCCGCGCCAGCATGGACTGGGCGTGATTGTTTGCCGCGGCATCCACGGCCTGGGGCAGATCGATGATCACCGGGCCGTATTCATCCACCAGAACATTGAATTCCGACAGGTCGCCATGCACCACGCCGGCGCAGAGCATGCGCATCACGTAGTGCATCAGCAGGGCATGGTCTTCCAGCGCCTGTTCGGGGGCCATGGAAACGTCGCTCAGACGCGGGGCAACATCGCCGGCTTCGTCGGTGATTAACTCCATCAGCAGCACGCCGTCCATGCAGCCATAGGGCTGGGGAACGCGAACACCGGCGGCGGCCAGGCGATACAGGGCATCGACTTCGGCGTTCTGCCAGGTCTCTTCCTGCTGCTTGCGGCCGAACTTGGAGCCTTTTTCCATGGCGCGGGCGCGGCGGCTGTTCTTGACCTTGCGGCCTTCCTGGTAGTTTACCGCCTGCTTGAAGCTGCGTTTGGTGGCTTCCTTGTAGACCTTGGCGCAGCGTATTTCGGTGCCGCAGCGCACCACATAGACATCGGCTTCCTTGCCGCTCATCAGCCGGCTGATGACTTCGTCCACCAGGCCATCTTCAACCAGGGGCAGTATGCGTTTTGGAGTTTTCATGCTGCCCTGTTACCTGAATCCAGGGCTGGAAGGAACAGCGCGGCCTGCAATGGCCAGCGGGAAGAGGGGGAACAGCGGCATCCAGTAGACTCCTTGACGAAAGGGGGCCCTGACTGCGGGACAGCCCGGAGCAGGGCGTCTGAGTGTAACACTGCCTTGCGCCAGGCTTCGACCGCCGGATGCCGAAACCGGCGGTTTTTTCAGGATTTAATGCCCCGCCGGGTTCAGGGTGCGCTGGCCGCGGCGCCGAACATGAACGCCGATTGCAGGCTGCCCATGACCCTGTCCTCGAAAACCTTTAGACCCTGGTCATCCCCTGCGGCACCGGCAACGACGTGCAGCGGCATCAGGTGCTCCTCTGCCGGATGCGATGCCCGCCCGCCAGGGGCCGTGGCCCAGTTTACCAGGTGCTGTTCGCGTTCAGACGGCGCCAGGGCAACGGTATCGGCCAGCCAGTTGTCAAACCGCACCGAATCGGCATCGGCCTGATCGCCGCCACGGCGCAGGCGCTGCATGTTGTGAAAACTCATGCCGCTACCGATGATCAGTACGCCTTCATCACGCAACGGTGCCAGTGCCCGTCCCAGCGCCAGGTGCTCGGCGGGGTCGAGCCCTTCGCGCAGCGACAGTTGCACCACGGCAATGTCCGCCTCGGGAAAGGCGAGCTTGAGCGGTATGAACACGCCATGGTCGAGGCCGCGCCTGTTCTCTTGCCCAGAGGGGATGCCGGCGGCGCCGAGTAACGCCTGAACGCGACTGGCCAGGGCGGGACTGCCGGCGGCTGGCCACTTGAGCTGGTACGTATGAGGCGGGAATCCGTAGTAGTCGTACAACAGCTCAGGCGCAGCCTGGGTGTTGACACAAAATTCCGGCATTTCCCAGTGCGCGGAAATCACCAGCAGCGCCCGGGGACGGGTACCGACCAGGGAGGTCAGGTTGCGCAGCCAGGTTTCCATTGAGTCCCAGGTACCCGCCGGTGGCCAGTCCATGAAAAAGCAGGGACCGGCGCCGTGGGGAATAAAGAGGCTCGGCAGGCGTGTTGTGCTCATGGGGTGTCCTCGGGCAAGGATGTTGCAGGGATCAGTCAAATCTTGAACAGCAGACCAGGATGCCTGGGCCAGGCAGCGCGCACCTGGCCGGATGCGCAATTAGAAACGCAGCCCCAGGCGGCGGTCCAGCGAGAAACGCTCACCGCCACGCAGAAAAACGGCAATGGCTACCAGGCCCCACATCAGCGGATATTCTACGCCGCCGTCGGTCCAGAAAAAGCCGTTCGCCGTGTGTACTGTCAGGGCGACTCCCATCAGTACCGCGATACCCAGCGCTGCCGGGCGGGTCAGCAGGCCGAGAACCAGGGCGAGTCCACCGAAGAATTCCACCAGGCCTGCCAGCAGCGCGAACAGGAAACCGGGCTCCATGCCAAGGCTGGACGCGAAAAACTGGCCGGTGGCATCCAGGCCGTAGCCACCGAACCAGCCAAACAGCTTCTGGGCGCCGTGGGGCATCAGCAACAAACCGGCGGTGATGCGGATCAATGGATAGCCCAGCGGTGCCAGGCGGTCGAACAGGGCTGTTGCGGGTTGGGTCGGGTGCTTGCTGCTAGTGTTGCTGGTCATGGCGAATCTCCGTGGCATGTGATCTAGACCTCAGCTGAGGTGCTGAACCTGGAAACAATGGTATTGTTGTTTCTGAATTATTCATAGAATACAAATTTGGAACTTATGGTTTCTGAAATGGAAACCAGATTTCGGTGGAACTTCGATTGGGACCGGGTGGCCAGTTCCGGCGCCTTGCATTAACTGGCGTTATTGATCAGAGGATGAGATGACATCACATATCAGCGGTGGGTCGTTCAGTTTTGGCGGCATGCTCGGGGGCTCGCTGGAAGACATAAAGGCCTTCTGCGCGGTAATCGAGTTTGGCTCGGTGTCGCGGGCTGCGGTGGCAATGGGAGAGACCAAGGGCAGTATCAGTCGGCGGGTCTCGCGACTGGAATCCCGCCTCGGTACGGCGCTGCTGGCACGCACGCCCCGGGCGGTGAGCGCCACGCAGGAGGGCACGGCCTTCTATGGCAAGGCACGGGATGCGCTCTCCCTGCTGGCCGATGCGACCCAGGAGGCGGGCCAGGCCCGTACGGTGCCCCACGGCAACTTGCGGGTGACGGCGCCAATGGATCTGGGTCTTGATGTGCTGCCGCTACTGTTGGTGCGGTTTCGCGCGCTCTATCCCCAGATCACGGTGGAGCTGCTGCTGACCGATGCGGCGCTGGATCTGGCGGCCAACCGGGTGGATCTGGCGCTGCGGGCCACATCTAGCAACCTGCCGGACATGGGCTACCGTGCGTCTGCACTGGCGAGATTTCGCCTGGGGCTCTTTGGTGCCCCTGCCTATCTGGGGACACACGGCATGCCCGAGATCCCCCAGGACCTGGAAACCCAGGATCTGGTGACCTTTCGTGACCGGGAGGGGGCGGCGAGCCTGACGCTGCAGAACAGCAAAGGGCGCCGGGTCGAGGTGACCGCAAGACCGGTGGCACGCACCACGGACTACGCCAGCGTGCACCGCCTTGTTCAGGCAGGCGCCGGCATCGGTGTACTGCCGGATCTTGTCGCCGCTCCGAGCCTGGCAGCCGGCCTCATCATGCCGGTTCTGGAACAGTGGCATCTGGGGAGCGGTACGCTCTATGCCATCAGTCTCAGTGGCGACCAGGCGCCGGCCCGGGTGAGCGTGTTCCGTGATTTTATCCGTGCCGAACTGAGCGCTGCAGCACTCGAAGGCTGAGCGGGGTGTTTCCCGTTATTGGTTATTGGTTATTGGTTATTGGTTATTGGTAATTAGTTATTGGTAATTGGTAATTGGCCATTAGACTCTGATCCCGAATCACGAATCACGAATCACGAATCACGAATCACGAATCACGAATCACGAATCACGAATCACGAATCACGAATCACGAATCACGAATCACGAATCATGGCTCGCCCGGCTGCAGTGCCTGGGCCGCGGACTGCATGCGCAGATAGCGCTCGGCCGTGCCGGGGTGGCTGAGGCCACGACTGTGGCGAATGGAGGCCGGGAAGTCGGTGCCAAGGCGGCGCCAGAATGCTACGCCCGGCGCCAGCGCAATGCCCGCCCGGTGCAGCAGTACCAGTGCCTGCAGGTCGGCCTCCAGTTCCAGGTTTAACGCTTGCTGATGAATGCCCAGGGTCGCGGCAATGCCAGGGCTCGGATACCCCTGGGTCAGGGCCAGCAGGTCAATCAGCGCACCGAGCATCAGGTTGCGCAGCTGCCGGCTCATGTGCTGCAGACCGTTATGGGCCAGCTCGTGGGCGATCACCATGGCCAGTTCGTCATCCTGGGCGGCATAGCCGAGCATGGCCTGGGTGACTCGTATTCGCTGGCCATCGGCATAGGCATTGATGGCGCTGCTGCGGCTCAGTTGAATCGGCCAGTCGCACAGCTTGTCGGGTGTCAGGCTCAAGGCAAGGATATCGTCGCCGCGCGCGATCTCCAGGCGCAGGGGGCCGGCTGCCTCCTGCAGCATCTTGAGAAGATCATTGTCGCTTTTCACGGCACGTCCCTGCAGGCGCATCAGTCGATCACCGGCTCTGAGGCCGGCACGGGCCGCGGGGCTGCCGGGCAGGGGAGTGCGCAGGGTCGGCTGCCGGTCCAGCTGATAGAGTGCACGGGCCGCGGGGTGCTGCGCTGGTGCATAGGCGGAAAGGCTGTGCAGGCGCAGGCCGTAATCGTTGCGCTGGCGCTCGGGGCACAGCTCGAGCGCGGCGATCAGTAGCGGTCGAGCGACCCGGCCCAGACGAAACTCGCGCTCATGTTGCTGTTGCAGCGCTTGCTGGCGCTGGTGTTCCGTTTCGCGGTCGATGGCATCCCCGGCCGGGGCCGGGGGCAGCTGTTGTCCACTGGAGCAGGCCCCAAGCAGTGTGCAGAGGGTCAGAACCCGTGCGAGCACGCGTGCAAGGCCCGCCATCAATTGCCAGGGAGGGTCTGTAAATAATGGCTATGCGCAAACCGTTTTTGCATCTGCAGGTCACCTGTTGATCGGGCGGTTTTTGTCGGCCTGCCGGGCCTTGCCAGCTCTATCATGGCTGTCGTCGGCGTGAAGATAGTGTAGCAGTCAAAAAGCGGCGAAAAGGTGATGAAAACCGCGGTTTTCGGCGCTTGCCCGACTTGATCCGCAGGCGGCATTCGTCCATGCTGCACGGCATTCGCCGATGCACCGGCGAGCTCCTATTTAAAGGCAGGGCCGAACCATGACATACAAACTGACAGAGCAGCAGCGGGCCAAGGTAACCGCCCGCGAAGCGCAGGAACGCTTCGATCACTTTTTGCAAAAAGTGGCCGACTGGGAGGAAATCTGGAGCCTGAGCGATGCAGAGGGCTGTGTCATGCTGACCACCGATGACGGCGAAGGTTGCCTGCCGGTCTGGCCGCATCCCGACTATGCGCTGGACTGGGCCACCGACGGCTGGGATGGCTGTGAAGCGCTGAAAATCGATCTGCAGTCCTGGTTTGAACGCTGGTCCGGTGGCCTGGACGAAGACGGTATCCTGGTGGCGGTCTTCCCGCGGCTGGACGAAGAAGGCGTGCTGCTGTCTGCCGGCGAGCTGACCGAGTCCATTGAAGCCTTGCTGGGTGCCGGTGGTGACTGACAATAACGCTGACGGCAACATCCTGCACAATTCGGCTCATAGCGCTGCGCGGGGTCCGGCGCACCCGGGTGACCGTTCCGGTTCGGCACCGGACGCGTCCCTGCATCCGTTCGAAAGCCTGACGCCAGAGTTCATCATGGATGCGGTGGAGGAGCTTGGCTACCGGTGCGATGGCGCCATCTTCGCGCTCAACAGTTACGAGAATCGTGTCTACCAGGTCGGTATCGAGGAGCAGGCACCGCTGATTGCGAAGTTTTACCGTCCTGGCCGCTGGAGCGAAGCACAGATCCTGGAAGAGCATGAGCTGTGCTATGAGATGCAAGAGCACGAATTGCCGGTGGTGGCGCCCTGGCGTGATGCTGCAGGGCGCAGCCTGTTCGCGCGCGAGGACTTCCTGTTTGCGCTCTATCCGCGCCGCGGTGGCCGTGCGCCTGAGTTTGATAACCTGGATAACCTGTTGATCCTCGGACGCTTTCTGGGGCGAATGCATGCCATTGGGGCGAAAAAGCCGTTTGCGCACCGCCCGGTACTCAACAGCCAGACCTATGGTCACGCCAGCGTGGCGTTGCTGCACAACGACTTTATTCCACGGGAGCTGCGTCTGGCCTATGAAACCCTGAGCCGGGATGTGCTCAGGCTGGTGGATGAGGCCATGGCGGAGCCGGCCACCCTGATCCGGGTGCACGGCGACTGTCATGCCGGCAATGTGTTGTGGCGCGACAATACGCCCAATTTTGTCGATTTCGACGATGCCCGCATGGCGCCGGCGGTGCAGGATATCTGGATGCTGCTGTCGGGCGACCGCCACAGCCAGCAGATCCAGCTGAGCGAGGTAGTGGAAGGCTATAACGAGTTTTATGACTTTCAGCCGCGCGAGCTGCGCCAGATAGAAGCGCTGCGGACCCTGCGCATCATGCACTATTCCGCCTGGCTGGCGCGCCGCTGGAGTGATCCGGCGTTTCCCCGGTCGTTCCCCTGGTTCAACACCGAGCGTTACTGGAGCGAACATATTCTCGAGTTGCGCGAGCAGTTTGCGGCTCTGCAGGAGCCCACCCTGCGGTTGCTCTAGGAGGCTGCGCCGCAGGTGCCCAGGCGGCGGCAACTATACTGACATAAATACAAGGATGCAGGCATGACGCCACTGCATGGACCTGATGGTTTGATTTACGCAATGTTGCTGGATCGCAATGGGGGCGCCCGCGAGCTGAGCTGGGACGAGGTCGGGCACTGGGACCCATCCCAGGGGCTGCTGTGGCTGCACTTCGATTACACCCATGCGGCCAGCCGCAGCTGGTTGGCCGACCACAGTGGTTTGCCGCCTCTGGCGGTGGATTCCCTGCTAACCGAGGACACGCGACCCCGTGCCGCGCTCTTCGGTTCCGGGCTGTTGCTGGCCCTGCGCGGGGTCAATCTCAACCCGGAAGCCGATCCTGAAGACATGGTGTCAATCCGGCTCTATGTTACCCAGGAACTGGTCGTCAGCTCGCGCAAGCGCCAGTTGCTGTCGGTGTCCGACATGGTGGCGGAGATGCGCACGGGTGTCGGCCCTGTCGACAGCGGTGACTTTCTTGTGCGGCTGGCCGATGGCCTGGTGATGCGCATGAGTGATACGGTGGATGAGTTCGAAGACCGGGTCGCGGACCTCGAAGAACAGGTGCTCTACAGCGGTGATGGCGCATTGCGCCAGCCACTGGCCCAGCTGCGCCGCCAGACCATTGGCCTGCGACGTTACCTGGCACCGCAGCGCGAGGCGTTGGCGCGGGTGGTGAACGAGCCGCTGGGCTGGATGGATGATCAGGGCCGCATGCGCATGCGCGAGGTCTCCGACCGGCTGGTACGTCATATTGAAGACCTGGATGCGGTGCGTGAGCGGGCGGCTGTTACCCAGGAAGAACTGATGAGCCGCATGTCCGATCAGCTCAACAGCCGGCTCTATGTGTTGTCGCTGGTGGCGGCCATCTTTTTGCCGTTGGGCTTTCTGACCGGGCTGCTGGGAATTAATGTCGGCGGGGTGCCAGGGGCGGAAAACCCCTCGGCTTTCATGGAATTCTCGCTGTTTCTGATCGTGCTGGTCGCAATACAGATCTGGATCTTTCGCCGCAAGCGCTGGCTTTGATGGCGCTCAATTGCAGGGATTAATGTCATGCTGGAAACAATAGGTTGGCGTGAGTGGCTGTCGCTGCCGGAGCTGGGAATCGACCACATCAAGGCCAAGGTTGATACCGGCGCCCGCACATCCTGCTTGCATGCATTCAAGCTCGAACCCTTCTACGAGCGCGGTGCGCTCTGGGTCGCAGCCGATGTGCACCCCGTACAGAATAACCAGGAAGAGGTGCTGCACTTTGTGGCGCCGGTACTGGACGAGCGACAGGTCTCCGATTCCGGTGGCCATCGTGAAAAGCGTATTGTCATTCAGACACTGGCTCGCCTGGGCGAGCATGAATGGCCCATCGAGATGACGCTGACCAACCGTGACAGCATGCGCTTTCGCATGTTGCTGGGGCGCACTGCGATGCTCAACCGTTTTGCCGTCGATCCGGCGGCCTCATTTTTGCTAGGAGCCAAGCCATGAAACTGGCGATTCTTTCCCGCAATGCGCAGCTGTACTCGACCCGTCGCATGGTAGAGGCCGCCAAGGCCCGCGGCCATGATGTACAGGTAGTGGATGTCCTCAAGTGCTACATGAACATCAATATGCAGCACCCCGAAATTCACGTGAAAGGGGAAGTGCTGACCGATTTTGATGCGGTGATTCCCCGTATCGGGGCCTCGGTTACCTTCTATGGCACGGCGGTACTGCGCCAGTTTGAAATGATGGGGACCTACCCGCTGAACGAGTCTGTCGCCATTTCGCGCTCCCGCGACAAGCTGCGCTCCATGCAGCTGCTGTCCCGCAAGGGCATCGGTCTGCCGATCACCGGATTTGCCAACAAGCCTTCCGACATCCCCGACCTGGTGGAGATGGTCGGTGGTGCGCCACTGGTGATCAAGTTGCTCGAAGGCACCCAGGGGATTGGCGTGGTTCTGGCCGAAACCCGTCAGGCGGCGGAAAGCGTGCTCGAAGCCTTCATGGGCCTCAAGGCCTCGGTCATGGTGCAGGAATACATCAAGGAAGCGGGTGGCGCCGATATCCGCTGTTTCGTGATTGGTGACAAGGTTATTGCTGCCATGAAGCGCCAGGCCAAGGCCGGTGAGTTTCGCTCCAACCTGCACCGCGGCGGCGCCGCGAGCCTCGTGCGTCTGACCCCTGAAGAGCGCAGCACTGCCGTGCGTGCCGCCCGCACCATGGGTTTGAACGTGGCGGGTGTCGACATTCTGCGCTCCAACCATGGCCCGCTGGTTATGGAAGTTAACTCGTCGCCGGGGCTGGAGGGGATCGAAGCGGCCACCGGCCTCGATGTTGCCGACCGCATCATCCAGTTTATCGAAAAGAATGCCAGCAGCCACAAGACCCGCACCCGCGGCAAGGGCTGAGCCTGCGAGGGCCAGGAAAAGAGGTGCAAGGGAGCTGAAAGGTTCAAGCGAATGCGAGAAACCTGATCTGGCACCGTGGTGCTGATCAGGCGTCCTGGCACTTTTCCCGGCTATTCAAAAAGCCCCGGTTACCCTTAAGGTGACCGGGCTTTTTGCTACCGGTGGCTGCGAGAGCTGGCCCGTTCAGCTGTTGCGCCGGCTAAGGGCCAGGGTGCTTTTCAGGCGTGAACGGCCAAAGGCGGCCATGGCGAGAAATTCGTTGACCTCTACCGGTACGTCTATGTAGTCGGTCTGGCTTTGCCATTCGTCGCGGTCGTGGTCAGGGTCTGTCAGGTAAACAAAACGTTCGTCCGCTGCGGTAATGATGACCCAGTGGGGTGCCTTGTTGCGGTTCAGGCGCCAGGTGCTGATCAGGCTAACAAGCACGTCGCCATCGTGAATATGCTGTTGCAGCTGGGCCAGGGTCATTTCACGTTCGTGTAGCACAACGCCCGTTTCGGTCAGCTGTTCACTGAAATCTTCATGGGCCAGGGCGATGACCTGCTTTTTCTCAGGGCTGCGCACGCTGTCGATAAAGGGGACCTGGGTGCTGTTGCAGTAGAGCTGCACAGCGAAGCCGCGACGCCAGGCGCTAAGGGCCAGGCCCTGGGGAGAGCAGCCGCCATGGCCCGCGGTCATGAAAATGGTGGTGGACTCGCGCCAGATCTGCAGTTCTTCCCGGCGGGTCATGTGGTATGCGGGAGTCAGGGCGTGCATGCCCATCATCAGGCTGGCCGGACCGCAGGTAAAGGGCGTGGTCTGCTCATAGAAGGCGGTGCGGACCTCGCTGCCGGATTGCGCCCGGCGGCGTATGGGCTTTTCCATTTTCAGAGCGCTAGCGCCGTCTTCGTAGTAGTCGTCGATGGTGCCTATGGGGCGATAACCGCTCTTTTCATAGAGTGCAATGGCGCTCTGGTTACCAATATTGACTTCCAGGCGCATAAAAATGCACCGCTCCTCCCGGGCCGTCTGTTCGGCGTCCTGCAACAGCTGGCGGGCAATGCCGCGCCCGCGCATCTGCGGTAATACCGCCAGGGAGTAGATGCGGGCGAGGTGGGTGTTCTTGCGGTACAGCACCAGGGTGTAGCCGGCGATCTCACCGTCGCACAAGGCCATTAGCAGGCTGGCATGGCCGTGTTTGATAAGGCGCTGGAAGCTGCGGCGCGACAGCTTGTCCGCGCTGAAACACTGGCTTTCGATGTCGAGCAAGGTGTCGATGTCGGCGCGGGTTGCCGGGCGCGTGCTCAGGGTATTCAAGCTGTTTTGTCCATGCGGGCCTGTGAGATAGGGCGATATTAACACCGGCATCGGGCAGGGGTATCAGTGTTGTACTAAATTTGTCTGCGTGTGCGCCAAGCCCTTGTACCGTCGGGCACTGGGCGCGCATAATCGCGAAAAATCACCCCCTGCCGGAATAGCCAAACGATGCCTTCCTCCTTTTACGTTGTGGTCGATGATCTGGGTGACTGGGCGCCCTATTACCCCAGTAAGGATGTAATCTCCTTTGATCAATACCTGGCGCTGGCCGATACCCGGGGGGCCGGGCGCGTGCGCATACTGAACTGCTGTCGCAACAGCCGGGCACTGGGGCGTGGCTATTACTGTTCACTGTTGGCGGAGGCGCGGGATCACCATGTCATTCCATCGGTGCGGGTGATCAACGATCTGCGTCGCAAGTCGCTGTACACACTGCAGCTTGATGGGCTTGCCAGCACGCTGGACGGCCTGGCCAGCAAGGTTTCCGGTGACCAGTCGCGGATCGAACTGCGTATCTTCTTCGGTGAGGCGCTGGTAGGCGAACTGGCGCCCATCGCCAAGCAGCTGTTCGAGCGTTTTCCCTGCCCGGTGCTGGAAGTGCGTCTCAAGCGCGGCAAGGTCTGGCAGGTTGATACTATTCGTCAGCTGTCGGTGCGGGATATCAAGCTGGAAACCGAGCAGGAGCTGTTTGCTGCGGCGTTGGAGCGTTTCAGCAACCGCATGTGGCGCAAACCCCGCGCCCGCAAGCGCTATCGCTTCGATCTGGCCATGCTGGTGGATCCGGATGAGGCGCTGCCACCGAGTGACAAGGATGCGATCAAGCATTTTATCGCCAGTGGCGAGCAGCTGGGCATCAATGTGGAACTGATTGGCAAGCGGGATCTGATGCGTCTGCCGGAATACGATGGCCTGTTTATTCGCGAGACCACCGCCATTGATCACCACACCTATCGCTTTGCCAAAAAGGCCGAGGCGGAAGGGTTGGTGGTGCTGGACGACCCGACCTCGATTCTGCGTTGCACCAACAAGGTGTATCTTGCCGAGCTGCTGCGCATCAACAAGATCGCCACGCCGGGTACGCGCATTGTCAGCAATACCGACAAGCAGACGCTGGACGAGATGATCGAGGCCCTGGGCTTTCCCATTGTGCTGAAGATTCCTGACGGTGCCTTCTCCCGTGGCATGTGCAAGGCAGAAACGCGCGAGGAGCTGCTGGTCGGACTCAAGGAGTTGCTGCAGAGCTCATCGCTGGTGCTGGCGCAGGAATTCCTGTATACCGATTACGACTGGCGCATCGGCGTGCTGAACAACAAGCCGCTGTTTGCATGTCGCTACTACATGGTGAAAGACCACTGGCAGATTTACCGTCATGGCAACAGTGGTGATGTGGACTCCGGTGGCTTCGATACACTGCCAACCTACGAGGTGCCGCCTGCGGTACTGGAGGCGGCGCTCAAAGCGACACGGCTGATCGGAGATGGTCTCTACGGTGTGGACCTGAAGCAGAGTGGTGACCGGGTCGTGGTGATTGAGGTGAACGATAACCCCAATGTCGACGAAGGGGTGGAGGATCGCTTCCTGGGGGCGGCGCTCTACCATGAGATCATGGCCGAATTTTTGCGCCGCATGGAGCTGAATCGCCGCTAGGGTGTCAGTGCCTTGGGCGTCGTACCGCTGTCGTGGAGGCAGCGGCCGGTGCCCATTTTCGTCGCGCCCGGGAGGATCCGCGCCCGAAAAACAGGCACAAAAAAACCGGCGCCTGTGAAGGAACGCCGGTTTTTAAGTGTGTCAGAACGTCTTAGATGACGCTGACGTTCTCAGCCTGAGGACCTTTCTGGCCCTGAGTCACGTCGAACTGTACTTTCTGGCCTTCAGCCAGGGTACGGAAGCCGTCGCCAGTGATAGCGCGGAAGTGAACGAATACGTCCGGACCGTTATCCTGAGCAATGAAACCGTAACCTTTTTCTTCGTTGAACCACTTAACAGTGCCGGTAGTAGACATTGTTGAACTCCATAAGGATTTTGTTTTACGTAATGCCCGGCAGTACCGTAAACGACAGCTACCAAGGCGGGTCTAGCTGAGAAATGCAGGAATTCCGTTATGAAGATCAGAACGAGGTACTACTAAGAGGAGCATCGTGCGTTGACATCAAACTGGAGCTGTATTTCAAGCTTGATAGGAGGATAGCGAATTCTAGGGGGAAGTCAACTCCATTTGGCGGCGTTAAGGGTATATTTTCAGGTGCGGTAAATATGACAGGGCGAAGGCTCCCGCGGCACCGCCACGGCCACGGGAGGTACCGGGCTCAAGGGGGATCACCGTTAATTTCCGGCGGCGGGCCATTGGTTGACAGCTGCCTGTTTGCAGTGCATTTCTAATGTGCTGCAACGGGGTTCTTGTAGCACGCATGCTATTGGTGAATTCGAGATCCTTGGCGGGGCACCGGGTTGGCTGGAAAAATACGGGCACGAAAGCATGTTCTACCCCCAGGGGGAGTTGTGGTGGTACGGTGATTGCAACAGAATAGCGTGCATACTGTGGCGGGCGGGCACTTCCGCACTCTGTTGTAACTGTCGAGCGATTCTATGTATACACATCCCCTGCGTGACCAGATAGTGACCGAGGTGCATGCCCGGCCGTTTCAGCAGATCAGTGCGCCCCTGGCGTTGCTGCAGATTGCCATACTGCACGACGAACAAGACCCGGGCCTGGTGGAGCGCAGGGTGCGCGAACTGGCTCTTGCCGAGGGCTTTGAGCTTGACGCAAAGGGGACCGGTTTCTTCTTTGTTCGCCAGGGTCAGCGCGCCCTGCGCTACGAACCCCACAGCGAGTTTTACAGCCTGACCTTCTACGGGCTGGGGGATATTCAGGTACCGGAACTGCCTGCGGGCTGGAGTGAGGCGCTGCCAGGGGCCTTCCTGTGCGGTGTCGAAGTACTGTTTCGAAGGGAAGCAAACGACTTTGATGGCTGGGTAGACGAGCACTTTGATCCCGCTGAACCTGGTGCCACCCAGATCAACGGCTCCGATGTGATGGGACATGCGGCGGCGCTGCGTACCGACTTCCGTGCTCGCAAGGATAACGGCTACAACCGGGTGCTGGTACAGGACCAGGGCGGCATGACGCTGTTTCAGGCCGGCCGGTTGCTGCAGCGCATCTGCGAGATCGAGACGTACCGCCATATGGCGCTGTTGGCGCTGCCCCTGGCGCTGGAGACGATGCCGATGGTGTCGCGGCTGGATCAGCGGCTGGCCGGGGTGGTGGAGCGCATTGCAGAGCCTGACAGTGGCGCGGCTGCGCTGTTGCAGGAGCTGATGTCCCTGGCCGCCCAGGTCGAGGGGTTGTCGGCTCACACCGCCAATCGTTTTTCCGCGTCTGAGGCGTATTTTGCCCTGGTCGACCGGCGCATCGCCGAGTTGCGCGAGTCGCGTATCGAGGGGCTGCAGACGGTGGAGCAGTTTATGGAGCGACGGCTGGATCCGGCCCATCGCACCTGCAGGTCCACCGGCGAGCGCATCGAGCGTCTGTCGCAGCGCATCGCACGTTCCACTGACCTTATTCGCTCCCAGGTTGACCTGTCGATTGAAAACCAAAGCCGGGATCTGCTGCGCGGTATTAATCACCGGGCCCGCAGTCAGTTGCGCCTGCAAGCCAAGCTCGAAAGCTTTACGGTGATCGTCGTCACCTATTACGCATTCGATCTGATTGATCGCACGCTGCGCAATGTGGTGGTCGATGAGACGCTCGAATCCCGCGCCAGCTTTGCACTCAGTGCCTCGGTTCCGGTGATTGCCCTGGGGTTGTTCTGGTATGTGCGGCGTTTACTCAAGGGCTACGACAAGGACGAGGAGTAGGCCCGGGGGACCTGAACCGGGCACTGGATGCTCTTGCCCGGTTCAGCTGGCTGCGTTCTCAGGCGCTGTTCAGGGCCCTGGCGTGGAAGCGCAGGTGATCTTCGATGAAGCTGGCGATAAAGAAATAGCTGTGGTCGTAGCCCGGTTGCAGACGCAGCTGCAACGGGTGCTTGCTGGCTTGGCAGGCGGCCTGCAGGCGTTCGGGCTTGAGCTGCTCGTCCAGAAAGTCGTCGGCATCGCCCTGATCCACCAGCAGTGGCAGGCGCTCTGTCAGTTCGCCTCGAATCAGCGCGCAGGCGTCATAGGCGGCCCAGCTCTCGGTATCATTGCCCAGGTAGCCGCTGAAGGCTTTCTTGCCCCAGGGGCACTGGCTTGGGTTGCTGATCGGTGCAAAGGCCGATACCGAGCTGTAAAGGCCCGGGTTCTTCAGCGCACTGATCAGGGCGCCGTGCCCGCCCATGGAGTGACCGCTGATACTGCGCTTGCCGGTCACGGGGAAGCTGGCATCGACCAGGGCGGGCAGTTCAACGTTGACGTAGTCGTACATGCGGTAGTGGCTGCTCCAGGGCGCCTGGGTGGCGTTGACGTAAAAGCCGGCGCCGCTGCCAAAATCATAGCTGTCGTGTTCGCCGGGCATATCGAAGCCGCGTGGGCTGGTATCCGGGCAAACCAGCACCAGGCCGAGCTCTGAGGCTACCCGCAGGGCACCGGCTTTCTGGGTAAAGTTTTCATCCGTGCAGGTCAGCCCCGACAGCCAGTAAAGGCTGTGGCAGGGCGCGTTGAGGGTCTGGTCAGGCAGGTAGATGGCGAATACCATATCGCAATCCAGGCTGCTGGCACGATGACGGTAACGCTCCAGCCAGCCGTCGAAAGTGCGATTTCGGGAAAGGCGTTCCAGCTTCATGGGGTCTATCCGGTAGGGTGATGAAACAGGGCATTACACAACAAAGGGCCATCAGGCCCTTTGTTGTGCGCTACTGAGAACGAATCAGAACAACACGACAGAGCGGATGCTCTTGCCTTCGTGCATCAGGTCGAAAGCCTTGTTGATGTCTTCCAGGCCCATGGTGTGGGTCACGAAGTCATCCAGCTTGATATCACCACTCATGTACTGATCGACATAGCCCGGCAGCTGGCTGCGGCCCTTGACGCCCCCAAAGGCCGTACCGCGCCAGACGCGGCCGGTGACCAGCTGGAACGGACGGGTGGCAATTTCCTGCCCGGCGCCGGCCACACCAACGATAACCGACTCGCCCCAGCCCTTGTGGCAGCACTCCAGTGCTGCGCGCATCAGGTTGACGTTGCCGATGCACTCGAAGGAGTAGTCGACGCCGCCATCGGTCATGTCGACGATCACTTCCTGGATGGGCGCATCGAATTTCTTCGGATTGACAAAGTCGGTGGCGCCGAGCAGGCGGGCCATTTCGAACTTGTCTTCATTGATATCGATGGCAATGATGCGTCCGGCCTTGGCCATGACCGCCCCCTGGATGGCGCTCAGTCCAATGCCGCCCAGGCCGAAGATGGCCACGGTGGCACCTGGCTCAACCTTGGCGGTGTTGAGTACGGCGCCGATACCGGTGGTCACGCCGCAACCGAGCAGGCAGACCTTGTCCAGCGGCGCCGCCTTGTTGATCTTGGCCACGGCAATTTCCGGTACCACGGTGTACTCGGAGAAAGTCGAGGTACCCATGTAGTGGAAAATGGTTTTGCCGTTGAGCGAGAAGCGGCTGCTGCCGTCGGGCATCAGGCCCTTGCCCTGGGTGGCGCGAATGGCCTGGCACAGGTTGGTCTTGCCGGACTTGCAGAACTTGCACTGGCCGCACTCCGGGGTATAAAGCGGAATGACGTGATCGCCGGGCTTGAGCGTTGTTACGCCCGGGCCGATTTCTTCCACCACGGCGCCGCCTTCGTGGCCCAGGATTGACGGGAAGATGCCTTCGGGGTCATCGCCGGAGAGGGTGAACGCATCGGTGTGGCAAACGCCGGTGGCAACCATGCGCAACAGGACTTCACCCTGTTTCGGGCCAGCGACGTCGACTTCTTCGATTTGGAGAGGCTTGCCTGCCTCCCAGGCAACAGCGGCGCGGGACTTCATTGGCATATCCTTGATGTTTGATGGGCGGATCTGGATTCTGTACCTGGACCTGCCCAGGCGCGCCTGGCGGGGTCTGGGCAGGTGAAACCGAGTGTGCCTCGGACAGCGGTAACAGTATTACGATGGCTCCAGTTTATCGAGTGGCGCAGCCAAGTTTAAGCCTTGTCGCTACATAACATTCTTGCTCAGCTGCAATAATACGTTCTTGACTGGCGCAGAGTCCGCGCATTACAGCGGCCTGGCGGGCGTCAGGCGCGCAGCGTGAGCGGTCGCGCGCGGGCCAGAAATCCCAGGATATCGTGCCGACTGATGACGCCGGTCAGCCGGTCCCGGTTGTCGATTACCGGCAGCGCATTGATACCGCGCTCCAGCATGAGCAGTGCGGCCTGGCGAACATCTTCGCTTTCACTGACGGCGATGACCGGCTGTTGCATAAGCGCCGTAATGGGATCGCCGCTGATGAAGCTGATCTGGCCATGGCGAATCACCAGGCACTTGAGGATAGCGGTGCGTGTCAGCATGCCGACCAGGCGAAACGGCGGGTCCAGCACAACCAGTTGCGCGATATCATGTTGCTGCAGCAGCCGCCAGGCATCACCCATATGCTGCACCGTGGTGATGCTGACGGGCGGGCGAGCCATCAGGCTGGCGACCGTGGCCGTTGCCGGCTCGACAGGTTGCTGTAACCCGGCGCTCAGGGCCGGGTCGCGGTAGAGGCGGGTTGGGTCAAATCGGGTTGCGGTCCGCGGCGTCTGCGCGTTTGCCCGGGTTTTTGTGCTGGTACGGGGCGAGCCCAGGTGTTTCCTGAGCTGGTCCGATGTCCCTTCGAATTCAGGCCCCGTCGATGAGAAGAGTTTGAACACACTTCACCTCCGAACGGTATTGCCTGCCTGGCAACCTGTTGCTCCGTTAAGACTAGACCATGTAGCCGTTATGCTGTTTTTGGTGGTGCCTGCGCTGTATCGCTGTTGTTGGCTGTTCGTTGCGCAGGCAAATGGCTACACTTTGGCGCTGATTTCATTCGGGTTTGCAAACTGGGAGTATCGAGATGATCAAGACAGGTGATGCCATTGCGGCGGTCAACGTAACCGCGCTAGGGCCCGAGGGGGCACAGGTGCTGCCCGCCAGTGAACTCTTCGCCGGTAAAAAAGTGGTGCTGTTTGCGGTGCCGGGTGCCTTTACCCCCACCTGTTCGAATACCCATTTGCCGGGGTATGTGGTCAAGGCGGATGCGTTTTTCGAACGGGGCGTCGATATGATTGCCTGCCTGTCGGTGAATGATTCCTTTGTCATGAAGGCCTGGGGTGAAAGTCAAAATGCCGAAGCCATAACCTTGCTGGCCGATGGTGGCGGGGCCCTGACCCGGGCGTTGGGGCTGGACACGGATACGGCGGATTTTGGCGGCCTGCGTTCGCGGCGCTATGCCATGATCATCGAGAACGGTGTCGTAACGGCGTTAAATGTTGAAGAACCGAAGAAATTCGAAGTCAGCGACGCTGATACCCTGCTGGCAATGCTCTAGCGGGCACCGGGCAAAACAGCTGCGGGAATTGACGCAGGTCAATTCCCGCAGCATTGCTCCAGATCCTGGTGCCGGGTCGGCGGAATTATTGAGCTGCGTCAATAGTTGTGCCGGCCGATGCGGATAACCTCCAGTGCAAATCAATTGCAATTTCGAGGTAGTGCCCATGTTTGGCCTGGATCTGTACAGTCTGGAAATGCTGGTGCCCAGTGTGCTGGGTGTGGTGGCCATCGCGTCGGTCATGGTGTGGGGTTTTGTGCGGGTGTGCCGTTTGGTCAGCCAGGATCCGCCACGCCAGGGCTGAACCGCCGTTCCCGCTGATGGGCGCTGCGGTGGGTACGCGTCGCAATCGACACAGGCTGCGCCTGCCTGAAAATTATTATGGGTGGCAGCCCCAGAGTGCCGGCTGCAGCGCCTATACTCTGAACAGGTTCAGCTGTATAGCTGCTGTTACACCTGAGCGGTTTGGGCCAGCGGGCTTGGCCTTGTCGCCCCCCGGAGTGGGCTGGAACATGCACAAGTTGTCAGGGCAGAGGTTAATGGAAGACCTTGGATTGCCCTATTTGAGGAATATCTCAACTTTTGGTGCCCTGAGTGACACCACCGTGGTACACCTGATCCGTTGCGGTGAGGTTCTGGCGCTGGAACCCGGCGAGGTCCTGTTCGACGCCGGCGAACCCTCTGAATGCTTCTATGTCATCCTCAAGGGCTATCTGGCCTTTCACAAATACCATCAGGGCCATTACGGCTTTATCCGCAACTACCATTTTGGCGAAAATATTGGCTTCGTCGGCATGATTGCGCTGCATCGACGTATCGGCCGTGCCGCAGCGGTAGGCGATGTGATTGTGGTGAAAATCTCCAACCCCCTGTTTAATGAACTCTACGAAAGCGATACGCAGGAATTCGCCCTGTTGCTGATGAACCTGTCCCGGGACATGGCCCGTGGCATCAGGGCTCTGGACAACCTTATAGTGGAACGCCAGCCCGGTACCGGCGAGTTGTCTGAACAGCAGTCTGACGGCACGGTTGAGGAGGTGGCGGCGGATGCTGGAGAAGGGCAGGCGGAGGTCGTTCTTGACGCTGGATGCAGCGGGGCCGACAGGACGCAGAAGGTGCGCTGTCGGCCCGGCTCAGAGGCTTACCACATTAGATCATCAGGTATCTGATAGTCGGCATAGGGGTCGTCTTCATCAGGCTTGTCTTCGGGCTTGATTCGGATCACGCGCTGCGGAGCATGGGCTTCGATCCGTGCGGCGATGTCATCGGCAATCAGTCCGTAGCCTGGTTCAAGCACGACGATGGCGATCTGGCCACGGCTGAGTTGATTGTGCAGTGAACGGTCGAGCTGCAGGGTCTTGATCACGCGGTTATGCACGAAATTGTAAGCCATGCTGCCGTCCCGGGGCGGTGCACTGCTGTGCTGCTGTATCAGCTGCAGCGCCTCGGCAAGGCCAGCTTTGCGGGCTTTGTCTTCCTCGCGCTGCTGATTCAGCAAGCGGTCGCGTTCCTGCTTTTCCTGGCGCTGACGTTCAATATCGGACTGAACATTGGTGTCCGGATCTTCCGTCTTGATGCCTGACTTGCGCAGCTTGGTCTGCTTGCGCTTGGTGTCCTTGGCCTTCTTTGCCTGACCCTTGTTTGCCAGGCCCATGTTCAGGAGCTGATCCTGCAGTGTGCGCGCCATTGTCGTTACTACCCGTGACTGAAAAACAGCCGCACTATAGCATAATCATCGCCGCGATTAAGAGCCTCGACGCAGTGCCGCCTGACGCAGCGCTGGTGTACTATGTCCGCTGCCTGGACCTGGTTTCGGAACCCGGTCCAGATGATCGGTTTCCGTGCGTTGCTTATGTCGGAGTTTGCCAAGTGCCTCAGCTCATGGAATTGTTCCCCGCCGTTCTGGCGCTGACCCTGCTGTCGATTTCCCCGGGGCTGGATACCTTGCTCACGGTGCGCAATGCCGCCCGCGGCGGTGTGACCGATGGCGTGGTGACCAGCTTTGGTATCTGCAGCGGCCTCTTTGTCCACGCGCTGCTGTCAGCGCTGGGGATTTCGGTATTGTTGATGCAGTCGGCGATGCTGTTTGGTGCGCTCAAGCTGGTTGGCGCCGCCTACCTGATATGGCTTGGCTGGGGAAGTCTGCGTCAGGCCCTGCGCGGGCGCGGTCAGCAGCGGGCAGCGGACTCGGTACAGGCGGTGGCAAGGTTCCGGGTCTCGCACTGGCGCTGCGTGCGCGAGGGGCTCTTGTCCAACCTGCTTAACCCCAAGACCATTATCTTTTATATGGCTTTCCTGCCTCAGTTTATCGATCCGGCGGGCGCAGTGCTGCCTCAGGCACTGTTGCTGGCCGGTTTGCATTTCGTGATTGCCATGAGCTGGCAGTCGCTGCTGGCGGTACTGACCTGCCGCATGCGGGCCTGGGTGCGCCTGCCGGTCTTGCGGACACTCTGTCACGCTGTGACAGGCCTGGTGATGGTCGCACTGGGTGTGCGTCTGGCACTGGCCAGGATCTGAGTGTCCGGTCGGCAGGACAATGCCGTGCAGTCCAGATGGTGCACGCAAGCCGCGATCATTGATCGTGGGCCAGGCCGAGCATTTGAGACGAGGGGTTTTACACAATTTCGTCCAGCGAGCAGGGGAATCGTTGGCCAGGCGGGGATGCCTGGTTAACGGCCTGGTTGATGGGTGGGTTTCCGTCTGGGGCGTGGGGCGTGGGGCGGCCCGGGTACTGATGTTAGAGGTGAAGGATGCGAATAGCGGTATTTTGTGGGTCGGCGGACGGTCGTCCTGGCAGCCGATACAAGGACAAGGCGTTTGAACTCGGCCAGGTGCTGGCCAGCCACGGTATCGAGGTCGTCTACGGCGGAGCCCGGGTGGGCCTGATGGGGGCCGTGGCCAGCGGTGCCCTGAGCGTGGGTGGCAAGGTCATCGGTGTGCTGCCCAAGGGGCTGGCGGATCGCGAACTCGCGCACCCGGAGCTGACCGAGTTGCGCCTGGTAGAAACCATGCATCAGCGCAAGGCGCTGATGTCGGATCTCGCCGATGCCTTTATCGCCTTGCCGGGTGGTGTGGGAACCTTCGAGGAGATCTTTGAAATCTGGTGCTGGGCGCAACTGGGTATTCACCACAAGCCGTTTGGTTTGCTGAGTGTCGATGGTTACTACGACAAGCTGGTGGAGTTTATTCACCAGAGTTGTGACCAGGGTTTTGTGCGGCCTGAGTATGTCGACATGCTGATGGTGGAGTCGGATGCCGAGCGCCTGCTATCGGCCTTTGAGGCCTACCAGGCTCCCGCGGACAAGTGGAGCTGAGCCGGCGGCCACTCGCTGTGCCGAGGCTGTGAAAGCACCGGGGGTATTGCCCGGTGCCTGCGCAACAAGCTGGCTGCTGTGTGAGAGCCTCTACTTGCGAACGCCCTCTATATTGAGGTCTAGGTAGATGATTTCGGCGGCGGGCCCCAGGTTATAGTTGATGCCAAAGTCCTTCAGCCTCAGCTCTGCGGTGCCCTGGAAGCCGGCGCGATAGCCGCCCCAGGGATCATCGCCTTCGCCAACCCGGGTTACATCAATGCTGACCGGCTGGGTAACGCCGTGAAGATTCAGGTCGCCTTTGAGCACGCCACTGCCATCGCCATGTGTCTTGTAGGAGGTGCTGACGAAGGTGATCTCGGGGTAGGTGGCAACGTCCAGAAACTCGGCGCTGCGCAGGTGCTTGTCGCGCTCGGCCTGGTTGGTGTTGACACTTGCGGCCTGGATGGTGATGGAGACGCTGGCGCTGTTCGGGTCGGCGGCATCGTAATTAAAACTGCCATCAAATTTTTCCAGCCGCCCGGTGACCCAGCTGAAACCCAGATGATTGGCGCGGAAATTGATGGACGCGTGAGCGCCTTCGGTGTCGATGGCGTATTCAGCGGCATGCACCGAGCCGGCGGCCAGCAGAGTGCCGAAGGCCAGGCTTTTGATCAGGTGTGTGTTCATGGGCTCTCCCGTTTGATTCCAAGAATGCGTGTTAGCGTTGAATCTTTGTCAATGAAGTGATGCTTCAGGGCAGCCAGGGCGTGGAGGCATGACAGTGCAACCAGGGCCGTGGAGCTCCAGTAGTGAACCCAGCCGGCACGGTCCGCCTGGTGATGCAGCTCGATCGGTAGCGCCGGCACTGCGAACCAGTTGAAAACTTGCACGCCATAACCATCGGCGGTCGACATGACATAGCCGGAGGCTAGTGCGACAAGCATCAGCAGGTACAGCAGGGTGTGGGCGCTTCGGGTCATCACGCGGGTAGCCAGGCCGTGGCCGGGCAGGCTACGGGGGGAGCGATCCAGGCAGCGGCACAGCAGCCGCAGGCCCAGCGCCAGTAATACCAGCATGCCGACGCTGCGGTGCCAGTGTGGCAGGGTCTTGTAATTGGGGTCGTAGTAGCTCATGTCGATAATATAAAGGCCCAGGAAGTAAAGCCCGAAGACCGCAACGGCCATGAGCCAGTGCAGGCTGATGAGCGGCCAGCCATAGGTATCGTCGTTGTTCCTGAGTTTGAGCTTCACGGTCATGCGTGCCCTTTGGTATTGCGGCCTAGATGTCGGGTAGATTAGTCCGCTGGCTACAGTATAGGTTCCGCTGCCTGGGCACGGGAGTGTTCGGCTCCAGGCCGCTCGGTTCAGTGCGGCGCGGCGCACCCTGGCCGATGGGATCAGGGTCTAATTAAACGTTATTGCACTATTCATTGACACACGAAAAGGATGCTTTGCCCCATGACATGGATGAACTGGTTATCACTCTGCGTGATTTGCCTGGCGGGTGCCGTATCGCCGGGCCCAAGCCTCGCCGTTGTGCTGCGGCACACACTGGGCGGCGGCGGGGCGCAGGGCATGATGACCGGGGTCTGTCATGCGTTCGGGGTCGCACTCTGGGCGCTGGTAACCGTGGCCGGCCTGTCTGTACTGATTCTGGAGTCCGAAGCCGCCTACCGCATGATTACTCTGGCAGGGGCTGGCTATCTCGCCTGGTTGGGGATCAAGGCACTGCGCAGTCGCAGCGGCGGGGCGCTGCAGGCCGGGGCGGGTGCGCCAGCCAGCTTGATGCGGGCGGGACTCGATGGCTTCATGATCTCGGTGCTCAATCCCAAGCTCGCGGTGTTCTTCCTCGCGCTGTTTTCCCAGTTCGTGGTGCCCGGCATGTCCCTGGCGGGCCAGGCACTTATGGTCGCGACGGCGGCGGTGATTGACGGCCTCTGGTATTGCCTGGTGGCACTGTTTTTGTCCCGAACGGGAGTGCTTTCATGGCTGGCCAGTCACAGCCGCAGCATTGATCGAACCACCGGCGTTATTCTGCTGCTGCTGGCCCTGCGCGTGGTGCAGCTGCAGGTCAATTCATGAGGTCTAGTTTGCGCAGGATACGGCGTTTCGTGTCGCTTGCCTGAAGCAACCAGGTCTTGCAACTCGTGTCTTGTCTTGTTTGAAAACCGTAGCGCCAGGGTACATCTGCAAAGGTCACCAGCCCCGGGCGCAGGGAATTTTTCTTTTGCAATCAAACCTTTTGCATTCTCCATCGAGCTTGGTATACTGCGCGCCTGTCTCGTTCGAGGCTGGTCAGACGACCATGTTATGGTAGCTCTGCCGGTCCTCCCGCAACGATAAACCGTGAATCTGGTCAGGCCCGGAAGGGAGCAGCCACAGCGGTCGACTCGTGTGCCGGGATGTGGCTGGTGGAGCTGCCCCCATCTTTATGTAACTCGTTGTTTTACCTTGAGTTATCGGTTGTTACGCCTGTGCTGCATGGAAGTGGAACACAAGGTGCGACACAATGACCCGTCCTTCTGCATATATCGAACCCTCCCGGCACTCCGTTTTCTACTTCAGAATGCGTGTACCGCAGTCTTTGCGTTCATCATTTCCCAGACCCGAAGTTCGACGCTCGCTTGAGACCAAGTGCAGGCGTGAAGCCCTCATCAGAAGCTCCGTGCTGCTGGAACAAATGCAGGCCGTTTTCTCATCAGTGGAACAAGGCCGAAAAGCAGACCTGTCAACAGTGTCGTGGAAGCGCCCTGAGCGTGACTCTGTGCCACGAATCGCCACGCCTTTGCCTGTGCTCGAAGCACCAGAGAAGGCCTGCCCGAAGCTGTCTGTCGTCCTTGAGCAGTACCTGAAGGCCCAGCGCCGGGAAGGCGTCGGGGAGAAGACGCTTGGTGACAAGAAGTCCATCGTAGAGCTGCTGATACGGATCGTCGGTGACCTGCCCATGCATCGTTACCAGCGTCAGCAAGCCCAGCAGTTCAAGGAAACGGCATTGCAGTTGCCGCCAAGGGTGAACCAGAAGGGCAAGGTATCGCTCGAGCAGCTGATCGCCGAAGCCGAGACGACTATCAGTACTACGACCTTCAACAATTATGTGAAGTACCTGACCGCCTTCTTCGGCTATGCGGTGCAGGAAGAGTACTGCGAGAAGAATCCGTTTGACGGCATGAAGGTCAAGCAGCGCGTGAAAGCGAGCGAAGGTCGCAGTCGTTTCACTGAGGATGACCTGAAGCGCCTGTTCGCTGCTGATGTCTATGCCCGGCGTGACGGTGACAAACCGTATCAGTATTGGCTCCCACTGTTGGGACTTTATACCGGTGCGAGGATGAATGAACTGTGTCAGCTGTACCTTGATGATGTGGTCACGATCAATGGTATCGACTGCATACACTTCCGGGAGGGCAGGGATGACCAGAAGCTCAAGACGCCGACATCAGAGCGAGTGGTGCCGATTCATTCCAGGCTCAAAGAGGCCGGGTTCCTGCAGTATGTTGAGCAGCGTCGGGAGCTAGGGGAGGACGTCATGCTGTTTGATCTGGTAAGGCACAAGCGGCACGGGTACGCGGCGACGCCGTCCAAGTGGTTTGCCCGGTATCGGGACAAACTCGGCTTCAAGGGCGGGAAGGAGAAGAAGGACTTCCACAGCTTCCGGCATACGGTCGCAGATCACCTGAAGCAGCAGGGTGTGGCTGAGAGTCTGGTCGGTGGACTGCTGGGGCACCAGACTGGCGGCATTACCTTTAGTCGTTACGGGAAGGACTTTACGCCGGAAGTTCTGGTGCCGGTGGTAGGGAGGATCGAGATTCGCGCTCTTTAGTGAGGTCGCATCAACCCCTATGTCGTTGCAGTCTTTGCTCCCAAGTCACAGGATCGCATTGGTCGCAAATATCGTATGTCGGGTGGCCGTGCTCTACTAAAAAGCGCTTCTCATGCAAATTGAGTGTGTCTTGCTGGTATTCACACGCGGTTACAGCCGTAACGACACTTCCATAATCCTTAATGAACATCATCATGCTCGGGAAATCAGGCAGTAAGACCTCGTAAATCGAACCGCCATCGAGACATACGTCTGCATAAAAACTACAGGTATGCTTCGATGTATAGATGTTTATCGAGGTACTGTTTTCATCTCCGTATGTTTTTTTGAAAGGACTGAATCCGTTTCGCTCCAAATACTGTCCGAATTCTTCGTCATCCTGCCAATCTGACAGCGAGTTCCCGTCTTCCCACGTACCACGATTGAATGTGAATTTGTCCATGATCAGTCCTTTGCCGATGGTTTTAGCCGACTGAGATTATCAGCCCCCGCCGTCTCCTTCCAGCCCCACACGGGGGAAAGCCCACACCATAGGAATACCCCCAATCTACCAAGGAGACCAGAACCATGATATTCAACGCCAGCGCCCGCAAGAGCCGCACCCAGTGGGCCAAGGAACTGAAGGGCACCCAGCACAAGACTTTTACCCACCCGACCGGCTGCAAACGCGGACATGAAAAGCTGTTCAGCGTCAGTGAGGGCGGTAAGTGCGTGGAGTGCGTCCGCCTGAAGGATCGTAAAAAGTACGCGAAGGCGTTGGGCACCTCTCTGGAAGAGCTGGAGCAGAAGCGCGTCAATGAGCAGCACCAGCAGGCGCAACGGCAGCTCGAAAAGGCCGAAGGTCAGCTACAGCGGCGCATCTGGCACGCCGAAGCCAAGGCCCAACCGACGTACGCCCACGTCTACGCCCTGACCTGCACAGAGACAGACCGCACGTACATCGGTTCTACACAGAATTTGTCTGCACGGATGGCGCAGCACCTGTCGCTGATCAACTCAGGAACACACCACGTCACCGAGCTACTGGCTGACTTAGATGCGCACGGGAAGGAGACCTTGAAAATCGACATTCTCTGTACGATACACAGTGGGGACCGTCAGGAGATCGAGGCCCTTGAGCGATTTTACCTTGATACCTGGAAGGGTGAGCTGTTCAACAAGTACAAGCCGAGAAGCACTCTGGTGTCATGAAGTCGGGCGGGGGACAGGCATTTCGTCTTCCCCCGTTTCTGTGAGTACCTCAGGTCTGTGGGTCGTTATTTGGATATACGTCTGCGCAGGTCTCCCCGTAGGGGGGGGGGGCTAACCTGCAGCCGACACCCTGCCCACCCGGTCACCCATGAAGCCACCCAGGAACTACCGCGTTACAGCATGACCATCAAGGACAGCAGGTCAGGCCCGGTGCGCGGTGCCTCATATAGCCCACGTCACGCCTGCATTATCAGCCTGTGGCCTCGTTACCGTCTTCACGGTGCCTTACATCCAGTCAGACCCAGCGTTCATCCTGTCTCCGTAAACCCCTGTCTCGTTTAGGTGTGTCTCTATGCGACTACCGGATTCAACCTGCTATCGTATTAGTTGACAACTTAAATGAGACACCCATAATAGAGACAACTCAAACGAGACACGACAGGGAAAGCACTATGTTCATCCGAGCCTATCTCCGCGCCTCCACCGAGGACCAGAACGCAGCCCGCGCCAGGGACCAGTTAACCCGCTTTGCTGAGGAGCATGGTCAGCGCATCGCGTCCTACTACATCGAGAACGTCTCCGGTGCCTCACTGGCTCGACCTGAGTTGCATCGTCTACTCAGCGATGCCCAGCCGGGAGACATCCTGTTACTGGAGCAGGTGGACCGCCTGACCCGACTGAAGGACAGTGACTGGCAGCAGCTCAAGAGGCTGATCGAGGACCGCCAGCTCTCAGTGGTCGCGATGGACCTTCCGACCTCCTACGCGGCGATGTCTGTCCAGAGCGGCATCGATGACTTCATGAAGGCCATGCTTAAGGCGATCAATACCATGATGCTGGATATGCTGGCTGCTATCGCCCGTAAAGACTTCGAGGACCGACGCAGGCGGCAGGCTCAGGGCATCGAGCAGGCCAAGCAGGGCGGGAAGTACAAAGGGCGCAAGGCCGACACCAAGAAGCACCTGAAGGTCATCGAGCTACGGGACAAGGGCTGCAGCCTTAATGAGGTGGCCGAGCTTACGGGATACTCCAAGGCGACTGTGTGCCGGATACTGGCGCAGGTGAAGGAGGCCGAATCGGCGACAGGCTGATAGCCCACGCCATAGGAATAAGTTAGTGGGCACTAACATGTCTGTGTGTGTCCCTTACCCTGATGTTTTCGTGGAACAATCCCGTGGAACGCTCAGCGTCTACTCAGCGCCAGTGCAGCCCACCAGATGCCGTCTAAATGAGCCTCTACGGCTCCCACAGCATAACCCGCCCAAGGTTACCACCAGTCCCTGAACTCTCCTCTGAGACTGAGAAAAGCGGCTTCCCGTGGGCTAAATGATGGCTGACGGTGGCAGACTGTCTGACCGCTGGAACATAGGCGTCTATTAGCTCCAGAGAAGGCGTCGACAGCTGGTCATTTTATATACCACTCCATAGCAAGAAAGCTTCCCGCCCGACACTAGATACATAAGGTCACTACAGGCTACTTAAGGTCAGACTGTAAGCTCTACATAGCTATTAATATCGATGATATAAACATCAGTACTCAGGTAGGCATGGTGTCAGACATAGCCTCTCAGTGGTCATACCCAGCGCCTGACATCATGCCTCAGTGGTCATAGCACACCCAGCGCCTGACCACTGCTGTAATGGTCAGGCCTACGCAGCCTTCACGCCGACCCAAGTCTGACCCAGGCACGTGGCCACCATCACCTCACTACAGGTCAACTGATCAGATAATAACCACTGATAGCCCCGAACATCATGCTCCCCATAGGGATCAAGCTCCGCGCCAGACGGTGAGCTGACCTTGAAGTCCTCACGAAAGCTGAGTACGTCATAAACTAGCGCAGACTGGTCGATTACCTTGCGTTCCATGTCAATTCCTTGGTGTGTGTAAATGAGAGACGCAACGATACAAGAAAAAAACCTTGTAAATCATATATTTATTAACGATAGCGGGAATAATACGGCATGCGAGAACAATTCTGTCGGTAGCAGTGCTGTTAGCATTCTGCCGTCTGACATCTATGGGCTGGTTGCTGACAGGACTGTCTTGAAGCTAGAAGCGCGCACCTTAAAGAATGAGCGGCCCGCTAAAACTTTAAGCACTGACGAAGGCCCGTCTGACTTCCCGTCTGACATTTACGGGCTGGTCGCGGAGAGCACTGTCGGGAAGCTGAAGAAGCTGGCTGCGAGAAATACGCACGGTGCGGGAACCTCGCAGGAAGAGGACGAAGTGTCCGACGCTGAACTGGCTAAATGGTGTCTGCGTAAAATTAGCGAGCCGCCCAGCATGCGCACAAGACGATAGACGGGCTGAAGAAGCTGGCTGGCAAAAAACGGCACGGTGCCGAAATTAGCCAAGATGCAGACGAAGGTCCGTCCGAGGCCGAGCTGGCTCAATGGTGGCTGTACTTCGTCATCAGCCGGAAGGTCACCAAACGCTACTGCATGACCTTTGCGCATCCCCATCGCACTGGATGGCTCCTGCTCCGGCATTCAAAACCTGAGCCTGGCGTTCCGCGACGAGATCGGTGGAGCTGCAGTGAACATCGTCCCGTCTGACTTCCCGTCTGACATCTACGGACTGGTCGCTGACAGTACCGTGTCTTCTCTCACTTCACTCTCAGGCGTTCAGCTTGATGACGAAGAAAACGAGATGGATCGTATTGCGGACAGGATCGCCACGTCCGTGGAGAGTCGACTAGAGAGCATGGCTGTCCAGAAATCGCATGATGCGAAAAATGGACAAGATGCAGACGAAGTGTCCGACGCTGAGTTAGCCAAGTGGTGGCTGAAGTTCGGCATTACGCGCAAGGTCACCAAACGCAACTGCATGACCTTCCCGTCCGGCGCCGCGCTGGCTCAATGATAGCTGTCTGAGGAGAAAGCGCATGATGCGGGAATTCCTCAAGACGAGGATAACTAAGTGTCCGACGCTGCGCTAGAGCGCCTTGCTGGGGAAAAGTCGCATGATGCGAGAATTCCCCAAGACGTGGAAGAGACTGAGGTGTCCGGCGCCGAGCTGGAGCGACTGGCTGTTGCAAATGAGCGGGCGCCCAAACGTAACAAGATGACCTCCCGACGCTCCACCCTGCACTGGATGAGCATAGAACTGGTCAAGTAATAACCCACACCATAGGAATTACGGAATCCACCGCTTGGCGTAGCTCAGCGACATCATCAAAGGCTTTCACAGTAGAGCCTTTCGTGATGCACAGTATTCCTTGCAGGTTGGTTCCTCTCTAACTGACCTTGTATGCACCGAGTAAGACCCTGGCCACGCTGCGAGTATTCGCGGCCTGCAGGGCGTCGGTCGTACTAAATCCCCATTTGTTTTCAACTTCCTACACAGCATTTCGAGGCCCACCCATGTACAGCCCTAACTGTCGTGCGTACCTGCGTCACGACCGTACCGCATCAACAAAACAAATCAGGCTGAGCGCCCACCTCTGGTCACTCATTAGCACCACACAGAACGAACTGGCAGCTGCGCTGAGCGTCCCTCGCGTCTCCCGTCCGGTGGCCCTGCGTCACATCCTGGAAGAAGCACAACGTCACGGCATCTGCCACCACAAACCCACACAGGAGAAATAACTATGCCCCTGAACATCCGTACACCAATGACCGACAGCAACTCACTGTCCCTGACGCCCAACGAAGCCGCCATGATGCAGCAGTGGGAGTCGATGACCGATGACCAGAAAGGCGAGTATCTGCACTACGCCAAACAGCAAGACAGCATCGACGCCTATGTGTCATCCCGCCAGCTCAATGATGAGATGAACTCCAATGTCTACCAGCGCCTAGCCACTGGCGGCGTTCAGGTGGGTGGTGCTGTTCGCCCCGACGCAATCCTCACTATCGACGGCATTGAGATGACCGCACAGCAAGCCGTTGACCTCGGCGTCCGTCCCAGCGCCATGATTGGCACCCAGACCGCAGACCTCGACTAACCCAATACAGGAGACCAAAAACTATGGAGCTGAAACAAGCGAAAGAAGTACTCGAGTCCATTGGCTACCCGGTGAAGGGCGGCGACTGGGAAGACATCATTGCAGACCTGCAGTCGACCTATGGCACAACCCGCGTGGGTAGCTCAGTGAATTCGCTGGGAGACGCAGCGTCTCTGTACGTGAAGACAGGCAATGTCGCCTTTATGGTCGATAACACCAATGACCTGCAGCGGGCCTGTCGTCAGATCAACACAGTACTGAACGCCCGTAAGGCTGCAGCTCCGGTTGCTCTTAAACCTCAAGTGAACTCGTATTGGCTGGTGGATGTCGCCCGAGCTTTGGAGCATGAGATCACACTTGCAGGGCGTACCAATCGCTCACTGGGTATTGTCGATACCGATTACCATATTCGATCAAACCCAGGGTCTCGGACACAGGTTCGCAAGCCCGAGCAGATACTGGACGACCTGCTGTCCACCGACAAGAAGCGTAATGCCAAGGCGGTGGAAGCGATGCAGTGCATCCTGATACACAAACGGCCTGAGGTGGCGTGAAGAGCGCCCCGACACTGAAGGATGCCTTTCCGGTGACCCAAGGTCGATACCGCGCCATGCAACGGGAGCGGAACAAGAAGGCGCATATCGCCCGCCTGAAGCGTGAAGGTCGACACGGCGAAGCCGCCTTGATGCACCTGCGTGATTACCACCTGTTCCCCGAGTCATTCCGGCAAGCCTTCATAGCCCAGTACAACCGCAAATAAATACCCGAGACGGCGTCTTTTTGAGAGCTGACGCCACGATCCCTGTGTGGGGCATAACAACCTACAGCCCCACCAAGTCCAACCTGCAAGGAGAAGAAATATTGAGTTTACGTCAGTCCATTAATGCGATGTGCACCCAGTGCATTTATGACAAACACAGTGCCGGTGGAAAGCTACAGCAGATAGCCGCCTGTACTGCGCCCCGTTGCCCGTTGTATGACGTCAGGCCCGTGCCGAAGACAATCCACAAAGAGGCCGCGTGATGCCGATATCAATACACGCCTTCACCGCGCTGTGCGTCGGCATATTATTCCCGGCGTACCTGAGAGAGGAGGGCAGGGTGTGACCAATAGTAAGCGAAGGGCAAAGGCCCTGTGTCGGGCTGCAGTGTATCGCCGCGCCGGTCTTGAGAGTGTCGAGCCGTACCAAATCGAACCGCTTCAGGTGCGACACAAGGTGCGACACAATGCTTGTCAGGAGGTCGCCCGATATGTTCTGATAAGCCCTCAATGTTAACGCCATGTTAGCACTGCGTAACACCGCTGGAAGGCCCGTAGTTCCTGCCTCCCGCAACGATAAACCGTGAATCTGGTCAGGCCCGGAAGGGAGCAGCCACAGCGGTCGACTCGTGTGCCGGGATGTGGCTGGTGGAGCTGCCCCCATCTTTATGTAACTCTTTGTTTTACCTTTAGTTATCGGTTGTTACGCCTGTGCTGCATGGAAGTGGAACACAAGGTGGAACACATGGCCCGTCCTTCTGCATATATCCCATCCTCTCGATTTTCCTGTTTTAGAAACCCTGCGACAGTTCAGCCTAAACGTACAGCTGTCATTGGCTGCAGGTAAGGGCGCCGGTCTTTCGTGTAGTGGTATTGAATTTATGATGGCTGGCACATTGATCCCGGATCAGGCTGGCGGCACGGGCTTCAGGTTTTCTCTTAGTACGTCGATAAACTCCAAAGCCAGCTTTGATGGCTCCTCATGAGTCGGAGAAAGCAGGGCAATTTCGTACTTGATCGTTGGTGCGAACGGTTTTAAAACAAGCTTTGATGTGAAGGGCAGGCTGACAACGGGGTCGACGATACCGACACCGCACCCTGATTCCACCAACTGACATGCCGTGGAAAAAAACTCGGTTTCTGCGACGACATTCCAGCTGGCGCCATAGCTGGAAAAGGCCGTCGCCAGCTGTTGGTATATTGGATCGCCTTTGAACAAGGTCACAAATGGTGTGCCGTCGAGGTCGGCAGGGGTGATGACATCCAGTGTTGTGAGTGGATGGTCGATGGGTAGCATGCACTTGCACTCATAGGAAAAAATTTCCAGATGCGAGCTCGGGTAGTCCAGCGGTAGCTCCGCGATTGCAATATCAAACTGTTGTCGAGTCATCAGCTCTTGTACATGCCGGGAACCATGAGTTGTAACTTTCACCTTCAGGCCAGGGCGGTCTTGGCTAAATTGAGCCAGTAGCCGGGGCAGAAGATTTATCGAAATACTGGCATAGGCAGCGACAGCGAGATGGCCGCGTTTTCCCGAGCGAATATCCTGAGCGATCTGAAGGGTTTTCTCGACAGCCTCCAGGGCCCGTGTCGCTTCCGCATAGAAAAGGTGGGCCTCGGCTGTGGGCTGTAATCGACCGCCCCTGCGCACAAACAGTGTCAGGCCGGTTTCGTGTTCAAGTGTGGCTATGGTGCTGCTGATTGCGGGTTGAGAAACGCCGAGCAGTTCCGCTGCTCTGGTCATCGTGCCGTGGATCATTAGCGCCCTGAAACACTCAAGCTGACGTATCCGCATGGGGTAGCCTATAGATTTAACTTATATTGCAGCCAATTTATATTATTGGTATTGAGGTGTCACCCTGTGATTTCATACTTGCAAGCGCGATACGGCGTTCAGTAGAGCATAAACCAGGAGGTACCATGTGAACTCTCTCAACTCTATTCAGGCTGAGAATCGAGTCCGTCTTGCGGCTCGCAGCGGTGTTGCCATCAGACTCGCAAGGGGGCAAGTTATCAAGGTGATTAACACCTACGGCAAGCAGGTCGTGGATACTTGGGCCTTTAACCCGGCAGACATGGGGGAGGCCATGTCAATGGAGCACAGTCGGGCCTGGTGGCTGAAAGTGAACCCGCAAGCCGGCGATATGCTCATTACTAACAGGCGTCGCCCGATACTCAGTATTGTGACTGACACCACGCCTGGTGTGCATGACACTCTGATTGCGGCCTGCGATCCGGTGCGCTATCAGCAGCTTGGCGTTACTGGGCATCACGATAGTTGCGCAGAGAATCTTGCTAGCGCCCTTGAGGCGTTGGGGTTAAGCACTATTGATACGCCAAGTCCTCTAAACTTGTTTATGAATGTACCTGTCGCTGTGAATGGCTCGCTTGAGTTTTCTGCGCCTTTGAGTGACCCCGGGCAATACGTTACTCTGCGGGCCGAAATGGAACTGGTTGTTGTACTCTCCGCTTGCCCTCAAGATGTTACTGCAGTCAACGGGATGGCACCGACGGACGTACATTACATTATCGAATGATTCTGCGTTCTGATGGCGCCGCAAAAATACCTTTAACTAGTGGCGTGAAATTAACTTAATTGTCTTCAATGCAAAAAATCATAATAAGAGCTGGCTAGCTGCAACAGTACTGATGTTTCATCAGTTGTGAGGATAATAATGTCAAAAAATATCGAAGTAGCAACCCAAGGGGCTGTAGAGTCCCGGTATGATGCGTTAGGTGTTAATCCTGTTCCGAATGAAAGTCGAACTTCAGGCCAGCTGGATCAGTTTTTTATTTGGGCTGGCGCTAATGTTGCGCCTATTAACTGGGTGTTAGGTGCAATCGGCATCCAGTTGGGTTTGAGTTTGGTCGAAACGCTGGCCGTAATTATTGTTGGTAACTTGCTCGGATGTGCCTTGTTCGGAGCCATCAGCATTATGGGTCACCGAACCGGTGTTCCGCAGATGGTTTTATCCCGTCTCGCTTTTGGGCGGCGTGGTGCCTATATTCCAACATTTATGCAGGTGCTTATGCCGATGGGCTGGGTGGCGATGAATACCTGGATTGTACTGGACTTGGCGATAGCTGCGCTCGAGCGAATGGGTGTGGATGGGGGTATTGAACTTAAATACTTGATTGCGATAATAATTATGTGTCTTCAGGTTGCAATAGCGGCCTGGGGTTTCAATGCTATCAAGTATTTTGAACGCTACACGATGCCGTTTATTCTGCTGATCATGGTGGTGATGACCGTATTGGCATTTGATCACGTTGATGTGCAGTGGCAGCAGTCGAGCAAGGAAGGGATGAGCAAATTCTCGGCAATGAGCAGTTTGATGACGGCCATTGGTATAGGGTGGGGTATCTCATGGCTTGTCTATGCATCGGACTACACCCGGTATACAAAAGCCACCCTCTCCGACCGCCAGGTATTCAGTTCCTCATTCCTGGGTATGTTTGTGCCTACAGTGTGGCTGGCATTTTTGGGGGCTGCAATCGCTTCAGCGGGGAGTGGGTCTGACCCTTCCCAGTTGATTATTGCGGTCTTTGGCGCGATGGCGTTACCCGTGCTGCTGGTACTGCTTCATGGGCCTATAGCGACCAATATCGTTGTTATCTATTCCGCGGGGCTTGCAACGCTCTCGCTTGACATGCGTGTGCCGCGTTGGCTGGTATCTGCTATTTCGGGTGTGGTTGCACTTTTTATTCTGTACCTGTTCCTGCAGTCGAGTGACTTCGTTCATGCCTTCGAAAACGTGATGATCTTCTTTGTAGTATGGATTAGCCCCTGGGCGGCCATTACATTGGTGGATTTCTTCCTGTTGCGCCGCGGCCGTATCGATATTAACGAACTGTATCGTCATCACGCTGACAGTATTTGTGGCGATATAAACTGGCGCGGAATTTTTTCCCTGGTCCTGGGGGTGATTTCCGCTTGGCTTTTTCAGGTCGGCAGCATCGAATCCATGCAAGGTCCCATCGCTATGGCTCTTGGTGGAGTTGATCTATCTTGGCTAGCCGGTTTTGTCGTCGCAGGCAGTAGTTATTACTTTCTTCATCGTAGCCGTAGGGCAAACATCCATAGCGTTGCGATGGTGTCAGAATAATCGAGATCATAAAATAATTTAGGATTTTAGGTAGATATGCTTTGGGTAAAAAGATCCTGATTCAACGGTGATATTATTAACCCGCCGGGTTAATAATGATATCGGCTGCAGGAGTGCTTCGTTACTAATTTCAAGTCAATACAAACAAGCATTTGACGATAAAGGTCTGTCTCGGGAAAGGAAAGTTCAAGGGCAGTCACATCAACCTGTGCAGGCAAGGTTGCCTGCGTTATTAAGGAAAAGAAAATGACTACAATTCTTCATATTGATGCAAGCGCGCGACTAGACAGGTCTCTTAGCAGAAAACTGTCAAAGGCGTTCGTCGATTGCTGGATAGAGCATCAGCCGCAGACGCAGGTTATTACTAGAGATGTTGGTACAAATCCGCCGCCATTTATCACTGAAGAGTGGATTGGTGCTGTATTTACAGCTGAAGAGGATATGACGCCAGAAAAGCGGGAGGAAATTCGTTTGTCCGATCAGCTTATTGATGAAATTGATCGCGCAGACCTGATAGTCATCGGTACCCCGATGTATAATTACGGAATGCCTGCGGCTCTTAAATCCTGGTTCGATAAGGTCATTCGCATTGGCAAGACTTTTACGTTCGACTTGGCACGCGGAGATTACCCGTTGGAGCCGATCATGAGCGGCAAAAAGTTAGTCGTTTTGAGTTCGCGTGGTGAATTCGGTTTTGGCGCTGGCGGCCTGCGTGAAAAGCTCAATCACCTCGAGCCCCATATACAGACTTGCGCGCACTACCTGGGCGTTGAGGAAATGCACGCGATCAGTATCAACTATCAGGAATTTGGGGATGCCCGCCATGAGGCCTCGATCAGCGATGCATTTGCCGCTGTGCCGGTGCTGGTCAATGATCTGATCGAAGCAGGTGCTGAATCATTGCGTGTCGAACACAGTCTGACCTGAGATCCGCCAATCTGCAGCGCTCTGTGCTGTAACCGTAGCGAGAGAGGGCTGGCCTTACGGGCGGTCTGCGCCAGCCTTTGCAGGCCGTCGGCATCTGTGGTCTGGGTGCCGGCAACACAGGATGAATGGCCGAAGGATCATGCCATGGGCGCAGAGTCGACAAGTGACAGGGTGACGTTGAGCGCTGAGTATATCGCAGGACTCGCGGTACTGGCCGGCCGCGATCCTTGCGGCACGGTACAGTGCGATCGGGTTCATGGGTCCGCAGGCATTTAAGTCCCGAAACGTCGGTTGTAACCCTGTCCACGCTTGCCGGGCCTGTTCGGGTCTTGGTGCAATCACAATGCACGGCTTTCCAGCACCCGGGGTCAGCGAGAGTCCCATGCAGTGCGCCTGGGTGGCGGGGCTCAGGAGTGTTCGTCGTTTGCCTGTTTGTCCGCTCGGTCGTCCTTCATCTGCTCGGTAATTTTTTGCTGATAGCTGATGAACAGTTTCTTGTAGTCGGTGCTGTAGCGCTGTCCGTCTTCTCCCGAAATCCACTCCTGATAGAGTGCATCCGATGCCTCTATTTCCACCTGCTTGAACGCATGCTTGTTATGTTCGACATCGGAGAGCTGAAAGCCTAGATCAGCCAGTGTCTGAGCACCGATCTCCAGCGCTGAATGGTAAGTCTCCAGCTGGATCGAATCGACACCGGCATTGCGCAGCTGGTACAGGTGTCCCCTGTCATAGGCACGGGCAAGAACGTTCAGTGCCGGGTAGGTGCGCTTCAGGTAGCGTGCAAGCTTTACCGATTCCTCCTTGTTGTCGATCGCAATAATGAACGCAAGCGCCTGCTCAATGCCGGCTCTGTGCAGCAGCTCCGGGCGGGTTGCATCGCCAAAGTAGGCATGAAGTCCAATTGAGCGCATGTTGTCGACCTGCGTGGCCTGGTGATCCAGCACCGTGGTTTTTACGCCGTTGGCGATCAGCAACCGGTTGGCGATCTGCCCAAAACGACCGACTCCGGCGATAATCACATGTCCGGCCTCGTCGATGTCATCGGCTTCGCGCTCGTTGGATGCCTGCTCAAAGCGGGGCAGAATCAGCTTGTCGAACGCGATAAACAGCACGGGTGTCAGGAACATCGATAGTGCCACGACCAGTTGCAGCAGCTCGACGATGGGCCCGGCAATCACGCTCTGCTGGACGCTGAACGACAGCAGCACGAATCCAAATTCACCCGCCTGGGCCAGGCTCAGTGTCACTAGCCAGCGGTCGCTGCCATGAACCTTGAACAGGGCCGCCAGAACGTAGAGCACAGCAGCCTTAACGGCAATCACCCCCAGAGCCATGCCGGTAATCATCAGGAACTGGTTGGCCAGCACCGCGAAGTTGATGCCCGCGCCGACCGTGATAAAAAACAGGCCCAGCAGCAGCCCCTTGAAGGGATCAATGTTGGATTCAAGCTCGTGACGGAACTCGCTATTTGCAAGCACCACGCCTGCCAGGAAGGCCCCCAGTGCCGGAGACAGGCCGATCAGGCTCATCAGCGCCGCGATGCCGACAACCAGCAGCAGTGCGCAGGCAACAAAGATTTCACGCAGGCCTGTATCGGCCACGAATTTGAGTAATGGCCGACTGAGAAAATGCCCGGCGAAAATCAAGCCGGCTATGCTGCCGATCACCACCAGGGCGTAGGCCCAGCCGGGGAGGCCGGCGGTCAGGTCTGTTGCTGCATGACCCTCGCCCGGTGTCGAGGGGGCAAGTGCGAGCAGTTCGGGCAGCGCCAGTAGCGGTATAAAAGCCAGCATGGGAATGACCGCAATGTCCTGGAACAGCAGGATGGAAAAGGCGTTGCTGGCGCCGTCCGTTTTTGCCAGTCCCTTTTCCTGGAAGGTTTGCAGGACGATCGCCGTTGACGAGAGCGAGAATATCAGGCCGATGGTGAGTGCCAGCGTCCAGGGCAAGCCAAAGGCGATGGACACCAGCATGATGAGCCCGGTTGTTCCGGCAACCTGCAAGCCCCCCAGGCCAAACAGGCGGGCGCGCATCTGCCAGAGCGCGTGAGGTTCCAGCTCAAGCCCAACCAGGAACAGCATCATGACCACGCCGAACTCGGCAAAGTGCTGGATGGTGACGGTTTCATCGCCGACCAGCCCGGCTACAGGGCCGATCACGACGCCTGCGACCAGGTAGCCAAGTACCGAGCCCAGCCCCAGTCTTTTTGCTACCGGTACCGCGATAACGGCCGCAAGAAGATAGATACATCCCTGGATCAGGTATTCAGTCATGGCGGCTGCTCGCAATGGTCAGGTTGAGTTGGCTAGGTCTGGCCCATGGTCCCATTCATGGGCCTCATTGTAGCGGCCCTCTGGATATCGAGGGGGTCTGCAATCAGGAATCGGTAAAGGTTACTCCTTCAGTTCCCGGTGCGTGGGTAAATATCGACCGATCAATAGCAGGGTACCTCGAAAAACCTGCTGCACGACCCCTATGCTGTGTGCTGTGTGCTGTGTGCTCATCCAGGTTGCAAGCATTAGGGTGCCGTCTGCAGTGTGACCTGTTGCTGGCTTCGGTTATTCAGCATGTGCCCTGACCGGAGTGTTTTACAGAGCCGGCCATAGAGGTTCCAGCTCATCAGGCCGGCCAGCAGGTTTCCTGCCATCGCCCCCACAAAGAGCCCCGTGAGGCCTGCCAGTTCGGAGCCGACCCAGAGCAGGGGCAGGTAGCAACCGAACAGGCGCACGGCGGATACAATCAAGGCCAGCCTGGGCATTCCCACTGCGCTGCACACCGAAACCACGATCATGCACAGCCCAAGTGGGCCAAAGCTGACTGGAACCAGCCAGAGGAACTCGCTCAGGAGGGCTGCTGTATGCACATCCCGGGTCAGCACCCCGGAGACAGTGCTGGCCCCCAAAAACAGTAGTATGGCGACTGTCAGTTGCCAGAATAGGACAAACCGGAGCGCCATGCCGACGAGCTGCAGTATCCCATCGAGATCACCGCGGCCCCGCAGGCTGCCAATCATGGGCGGCATTGCCATTGTCAGCGCCAGTACGATGATCAGCGAGAAAAATTCTAGCCTTACCCCCAGTCCCCAGGCAGCAATGGCGGTATCTCCGTGACTGGCAACAGCGATGGTGGCCAGCATCGCCGCCAGTGGCGGGAGAAACTGGCTCAGGGTGGCAGGCGCCATAAAGTTTAACAGGCGCTTGAGCCGTGCTGCCTGCTGCGCCGATGTTTGCGGCCAGCAAATCAGCCGTTTTGTCCAAAGCCTGTGATACAGAATGGCGTTTCCAGCGACAAAGGCGACGCAGGTCGCCCAGGCAGCACCGGCCAGGCCCCAGTCGAAGGTGAAGATGAAGAGTGGGTCCAGCACGATATTAATGATGCTGGACAAGAGCATCACCATGCCCGGTACACCGGTGTCACCGTGGGCGCGGAAGATGCTGTAGCCGATGTGCAGCATGGCCCCCAGCCAGCAGCTGATGAGCCACGGCAACCAGTAGATCTTCACGAGCGGGTAGAGGGTTTCATGGGCGCCGAGGAACGACATGATCGACGCCTGAAAGCACCAAAGCAGGAGTCCGACAATGGCCACCAGCACAACGCCGGTTGCGATCACCAGCAGGCCAAACTCCTGGGCATATGCATGATTGCGGGCGCCGTTCTCGGTCGAAATGATCGCGGTAATGGCAATGCCCAGTCCAACCTGCAGGCCGACGATCAGCTGGTAAACGGGAATCGATAGACTGACTGCCACCAGGGGTTGGACACCCAGCTGGCCAATGAACGCACTGTCTACCAACTGGCAGCTCAGAATGGAAACTAACCCGATCAGCATGGGCCAGGTCATGCGGTAGAGTTGCCTGCCCAGCGGGGCTGAAGATAGCGTCATGATGTATCCCGGATGTTCGATTGGCTGGCAGTACCTTTTCTGCAAGCAGTGGGGAGGGCAGGAAGCTGCAGGGGCGCCTTGTCTGGCATGGTTTGAGCGCTGCGTTTTCCCAGGGCGCATCGCGCAGGCAGGGGGCGCCGTCGCAATGGATGACGCCCCCTGTGGGGTGCTGTAGCGGGAAAGTACCCGCCTGTTCGGGAGGGCGGGTCAGCCCTCGGGTGGGCTAGATCTCAACCACGACCTTGCCAATGGCCTGGCCGCTGGCAAGGCGGGCGTAAGCATCGCCAACGTCGGCAAGGCCAAAGTGCTTGTCATCCAGCAGGGGGCGCAGGCCACCTGCATCCACAATTTCACTCAGTTTCGCCAGGATGTTGCCGTGATCTTCCCGCTTGTGGTCGTGCAGCATGGGGATCAGCATAAAGATAATGTGCAGCGACAAGCCCTTTAAGTGTGCCGGCGTCAAATCCAGTTCCGCCATGGCCAGGGTGGTCGTTATCTGGCCATTCAGTGCTGCCGCTTCGAAGGAATTGGCCAGGTTTGCGCCGCCCACCGAGTCGAAAATCGCCTCGAAGCCAGCACCGTTGGTGTAGCCTGCGACGTAATCCGCGACGGTCTGCGTGCGGTAGTCGATGGCGGTAGCGCCATACTGCTCAATGATGCTCATCTGTTTCTCGCCGCTACCGGTGGCATAGACGTCGGCGCCAAAGTGCCTGGCCAGCTGTACGGCAACATGCCCGACACCGCCGGTGCCGCCGTGCACCAATACTGCCTGGTTTGCCTGCACGTTGACCCGCTGCAAGCCTTCGTAGGCGGTGATGCCTACCATTGGCAGCGCCGCTGCCTCGCGCATCGTCAGGCTTTTCGGCTTGTGGGCTACCAGCCTGCTGTCGGCCAGCATGTACTCTGCCAGTGCGCCCTGCAGGTCTGCAAGTCCGCCGGCGCAGCCATAGACCTCGTCGCCCGGCGCGAACTGGGTGACGCCGTCGCCCACCATTTCAACGGTGCCGGCAAAGTCCATGCCCAGTACGGCGGGCAGGCTCGGCGAGAGGGGCAGATTTTCCTGCCCCAGCTGACGGATCATGGTATCGATTGTGTTCACGCTGGTAGCGGCGACGCGCACGAGTACCTGTCCGGCCTTGATCGAGGGCGTGGGCAGCTCGGTCAATTGAAACTCGGCGTTGTCGCCGTATTCATTCAGGATCATTGCTTTCATTGGGGTTCTCCTGGCGGGTGTTAAGTTGCTCCAATATATACCGATCTCGTTAGCTATAAATGACTTATAAAGGTAATCAGTTTCTTGATATTAAATATAATCAGGCGTTCGCCGCACGCCTGCGGCTAAGTGGGCAGGCCTGCGTACGGTCACCAGGAGCGAGGTAACGGTTATTTTTGGGGGGGCGCGGGGCGCGTGACCCATGCCAGAGCTGCATGCTGTGTTTGCGGCACCTGTTGGGCAGGCGGGGAGGAGAACAATCTTTAGCGGGGGTAAACGCCCGGCGTTACCTTTCCCAGACGGGCGGATCTCCAATTTTCTCCAAAAGAAAATCGATAAAGACCCGGACCTTTGCCGTCAGGACATTGGATTTGGGGTAGACAAGCCAGATCGCAGAGCGGTCTTCGACTTCATAGTCAGGCAGGACCCGCACGAGAGTGCCATCGTGCATATCCTTGTAAATGCTCCAGCAGGCATTCATGGAAATTCCAACGCCTGCCCGGGTTGCGATTCGCATGCTGGTACCATCATCGCAACTGACCCGGTTTTTTGCGCCCGCAGGCGGGAAAGTGGCCGCCGGGCCGCCGGTGCGGGACGACAGTTTTTTCGCCGAGCCATTCATGAAAGTCAGCAGTTGATGCTTGACCAGGTCATCGGGTGTCCGGGGCATGCCGTGGCGTGCCAAATACTCGGGAGATGCGCAAAGAATGCGTTTGTCGTCCGCCAGCTTTCTCGCTCTGAGGCTGCTGTCTTCAATCGCATAGTTGCGCAAGGCCAGGTCGAATCCACCCTCGATCAGGTTCATCTGCGTATCGGACAGTTTCAGTTCCAGGTTTACGCCGGGGTGGCGTTCGAGAAACTCCGGCAGTATGGGGGCAATGAAAAGCTGGGCGAAGGTGCTGGATGCCGCAAACCGCAAGGTTCCCGAGACTTCGCTTCTGCCATTGCCCAGCGCCGCCCGCGCTGCGCCTTCCTGCGACAGAATCTCCCTGGCGAAGGGGAGGAATTCGGCGCCCTCCATGGACAGCGAAACCTTGCGGGTGGAGCGGTGCAGCAGGTCGGCACCCACCTGGTTTTCCAGTTTGGACAGGCGCGCACTGGCTACCGCGGGTGCGAGTCCGAGCTGACGTCCCGCTGCACTGATATTAAGCAAGTCAGCAGCCAGTACAAAGAGGCGTATGCCTTCTATATCCATGAAACTATATCCAAAATCAGAAAAATGAGGTCATTGTCGCTTCTTTTTTTGCGATTGTGCAACAAAAAAGCACCGCGCTTCGGACGATACCCGGCCTGGTCGGCTTGCCCGCAGCCGCTCGCTTGCTGCATTTCTCAGGCAGGCTTGCTGGGTGTGCCTGCTCGAGGATGCAAACTCTTTGGGTCGCAAGTATGCGCTTGGCAGCTGGCTGTTGGTCTCAACCGTCTGGCGCAAAGCCTGGAGGCTGACAGTACTGTAAAAGCGGCTGTTGTCCGGTCAGTTCACCCGGCAAGCTGCATGTGCCATGCGGTCACGAAGTTCCTGAAGGATGGGCCGTACCAGGTCGTGTCGTACTGATGATCCGAATTCCCGGTTGGCTGTGGTTTATCAAATGCGTGGGCATTTTCGTCTTGAATGCTCGATGCCCGCAGCCCGGTCCGGGCCTATTGCCCAAGCCCTGCAATACCGGAGGAGACCCTATGCAGGTTGATCAAGAAGGGGAAAGGTGTTGCCTGTGTGGGCGCTGCAGTCTGTGAAAGGCCCGAGTCCCTCTGCCTTCCCTCCCGCAAAATTCACTGTTCAAGTTCTTCTTTAAGGAGCGGCAAGTTGCTTCTTACCCAGCTTCGTCTGATTGGGCCCCAGTCCATGACCCGGTAGAGACCGCAGTTATTGCGCTCGCCATTGCTCTGTTCAAAGACGCAGCGGATGCCGATATCTTCGAGGTCCTTGAGGCTGTCCTGCAGGGTGCGTCTTGGCATGCCGGTTTTCTCCTGCAGGGTGCGCAGGTTGTGTCGGCCATTATCTATCAGCCAGGCCAGATAGATTTTGCGAAAGAAGGCGCGTTGAGATCTGCGGGTCATGTGCCGGTTCCTCTCGTACGTAACTGCAATCAGCCTAGTCTAACGGGCGCAGTCTGACCATTTTCAGGCGCTGCAAGGCTTGCAGCCCGATGCGTGGCACATCATCCACGGTGTTGAATAGTGCTCGCACCCGGGGGGGCTTTGCGGTAAGCTGCGCCGCTTAGCTGTATCCTGGGCCGGTGCCGTATGAACAACACGTCAGGGCCTGCCGACCGATTCCACACTACGGACATTCATGACTGCTTTTTCCTCTCTCGGACTTTCCGACGCACTGCTGCGTGCTGTACAAGAGCAGGGGTACGAAACCCCATCCCCCATTCAGGCCCAGGCGATTCCGGTCGTACTGGAAGGGCGCGACCTGCTGGCCGCCGCCCAGACCGGCACCGGTAAAACCGCCGGCTTTACCCTGCCCATGCTGCACCTGCTGTCTGAGCACCGCCCACCCGACGGACACCAGCTGCGGGCGCTGGTACTGACCCCGACCCGGGAACTTGCCGCCCAGGTGGGCGAGAGCGTAAGTACTTACGGCCGTCATCTGCCGTTGCGTTCGGCCATCATTTTCGGCGGTGTCAGCATTAACCCGCAAAAGGATCTGCTGCGCCGCGGCGTCGATATCCTGGTCGCGACCCCTGGCCGCCTGCTGGACTTGCAGAGCCAGGGTTGCGTCGATCTGTCCCACGTACAGATGCTGGTGCTGGACGAAGCCGACCGCATGCTGGACATGGGCTTTATCCATGACATCAAGCGTATCCTGAAACTGTTGCCCAAAAAGCGTCAGAACCTGATGTTCTCGGCGACTTTCTCGCCGGAAATTCGCCGTCTGACCAGCGATATTCTGCACAACCCCACCAGCATCGAAGTGTCGCGCAATGTGACGGCGCACAAGATCGAGCAGCGTTTCCACGCGGTGGAAAAGACCGAGAAGATGACCGTGCTGGCGCACATGATTCTGGCTGGCAACTGGTCCCAGGTGCTGGTTTTCTCCCGTACCAAGCACGGTGCCAACCGCCTGAGTCAGCAGCTCGAGCGCAACGGTATCACCTCTGCTGCCATTCACGGCAACAAGAGCCAGAATGCCCGTACCCGTGCGCTGTCCGACTTCAAGGGTGGCCATGTACGGGTGCTGGTCGCCACCGATATTGCGGCTCGCGGTCTGGATATCGACCAGCTGCCCCATGTGGTGAACTTTGAGCTGCCCAATGTACCGGCGGATTACGTGCACCGCATTGGCCGTACTGGCCGTGCCGGTGCCAGCGGTGAAGCCGTGTCCCTGATCAGTCGCGATGAAGACAAGGAATTCCGCGCCATTGAGCGCCTGCTGCGCCAGAAGTTCGATGTACAGCCGGCCCCTGTGGTGGATCTGGACATGCTGCAGGCCAGCGCCGCCAACTATGTACCCCAGCCTGAAGCACCGGCTGCTGCGCCAAGAGCCGCCAAAAGTGGTAACGGTCAGCGCCGTGGCGGTGGCCAGGGTCGCGCCAAACCGGCTGGCGGCGAACAGTCTCGTCGCACCGGTGGCAACGAAGCGGCGGCACCGGCCAGCAAGCCGCGTCGGCGTCGTCCGCGCCGTGCCACGCCCACCTCGGCGCGTTAAATAGTACGGCTTCCCGTGCCGGCGCCCTGGCGCCATCCCATTGCCGCCCCGCCATCATCCAGTACATAACTGGATGACGGCGGGGCGGCAATGTCGTTTCTGGACCCTGGGTTTATTTTTGCCGGCAAGCGCCCTCAGGGCTGTACCAGCCGCTGGCCGGAGACGGCGGGGTGGTAAATCGGCTGCACGGTATTGCCGGCCGGGTCCAGGCAATAAAAGCTGCGTACCCCGGGGTCATTGGTGTGATCGTGGGGGCGGGCGAGAATCTCCACGCCCTGGCGTGCCAGGTAATCCGCCCAGGCATCCACATCGCCGGGTTCATCACAGATAAAGCCGAAATGGTCCAGCCGCTGCGGGCCACGGGCACTGTCGGTCGCGCTGCCCCGGCTGAGGGACAGGTTGTCGTTGCCGAGCGTCAGATACACCAGGTTCTGGTGCGGGCGGTGCAGTACCTGCATGCCCAGCAGTTCAACATAAAAGCGTTCCACCTCTTCCAGGTTTTCCACTGTAAAAGCAATATGGCGCATGCCGTTAAGGGCGTTTGGGCGGGGGCTCATGCTGTGTCTCCGATGCGGTCAAAACGGGAACCGGGCTTGTTTTGATCTTTGTTTGTAATTAAAGTCACATTAAATTGTATACATAAAATAATTAATATTGCGCGCATTTACAATCGGAGCTACCCCATGTATTGCATCTTTATCAGTGTCGAACTTAAGCCCGGGGCCAGGGATCGTTACCTGGAGCTGATTCGGGCCAATGCTCGGACGTCGGTCGAGCAGGAACTCGGTTGCCATACCTTCGATGTGCTGCTGGACCGGGAACAGGACGATCGCGTCTACCTGTACGAAGTGTACGAGAGCCCACAGGCGCTGCAGGCTCACAAGGAAACGCCGCACTACCTGCGGGACCGCGAGCAGATCAATGCCCTGATTGAACGGCAGCAGGTTATACGGGCAGACGTGGCGGGATTCTTTCCACCGCGGAGCTAAAGCCGCGCTTGCAGGCGGGTGCTGCCAGGGGGCGATCAACCTGGCTTGAGTGCCGGGCACAGCCGTCTCCTGTTGCCGGACGCTGAGCTGTGGTAAAAGTGATTCGACTTTGTTGAGCCAGGCTTTATCGATGAAAAGCACCGAATACTCAGCGTGGAACCCGGGCCTTGAAGCAGAGCTTCCGGCTGAATATCGCGCGCTGGAAACCCTCCACCGACCGGAAAACGTCTTCACCCGGCTGGCCGACGTGGCGGAAATTGCAGAGCAGGTTGGGCTGGCACAGGATGAGCTGGTCGCCTTCAGGCCCGAGCGCCTGGTGCTGCACGAACTGCTGGTGAGGGTGACCGCTGATATCGTGGCGCTGGAGGGGGAGGACGAAGTCGGCCTTGGCGTATATTTTCGCGAGATTGCCGACAGGATTCTGGCCGAATATATCCAGCCTAAGCTGGCATCGATTACCCAGGCGCATGCCGAGTTACGCCAGCAGGTCGAGGCCCGGGTACGTCACGAACTGGCAACGTCGCTGTTTGCGCCAGCCAGGGCCCGCGAGGTGAAAAAGCGCTGTGCCTTGCTGTCGTTTCTTCTAAAGCCCAAGCCCCGGCCCGCGGTGCCGGTTCAGGAGTCTATTCAGGAAAAACAGTACCGTGTTATCGCCGGGTTCAAGGAGAGCGGGCTCGTCGAGCGCGATCCCCTTGCCAGGGCGGTTTATAGAAGTCTCTATCGCATTCTGGGCTCGATCGCCGGTTCGAGCGGATTTGTCGGGTCCGATATGGCATACCTTGCACGGCTGGTCACCAACCATGTGTGCAACAGCTATGGCAGCCAGGTCATTGGCCAGCATATAGCGCCCCTGGTGCGGCGCGGGGTTGAGCAGCTGGGGCTCAGGCCCGTCGCGCCGTCGAAAACACCGGTACTGATCAGCCTGAAGGGGGCATCCGCGGCCGGGAAAAGCTCGCTGCGGCCCATGCTGCAGAAAATAATCGGCGATCACGGCATTCAAGCGGGCGGCTATGCCACGATCAGCCCCGATATCTGGCGGCGGTTTTTGCTGGACTACGACTCCCTGGGGGAGGCGTACAAGTATGCCGGGCGGTTGACCAGCAAGGAGGTGGCGATCATCGACCGCAAGCTGGACTACTATATCCGCGACAAGGCGAAACGGGATTCGTCGATTCCCCATTTGCTGGTTGACCGTTTTCGATTCGACAGCTTTTCAACCGAAAGCATATCGCGCATATTGCACAGCACCTATGCCAGCTATGTCGACACCATGCTGATGTTCTTCGTGATAACCCCGCCGCATGAAACGGTCGTCCGGGGTTGGGAGCGAGGGCTGAAAGTCGGTCGTTACAAGGCCGTGGAAGACTTTCTCGGTCACAGCGTTGAAGCCTATACCGGCATGCCGAAACTGTTCTTCAAATGGCTGATGTACAGCAGGCCAATGTTCAAATACGAGTTCCTGGACAACAGTGTGCCCAAGGGAACCTATCCGAAGACGATCGCCTTCGGTGATCAGCAGGAAATGACCATTCTCGATCCCCGGGCTTTTGTCGATATCGAGCGTTACCAGAAAATCAATACAGGCGCGAAATCACCGGCGGAGGTTTATCCGCACGACGGAACCCTGTCCGTCACGAATAACCTGGGTTTCTTAAGGAAATGCCTTGCCGAGATCCCGCTGGTGCATTTTAAGGACGCAGCATCCGGGGATATATACCTGCGTGTCCGGTCTGGCGAGTTTGAGGTTCTGCTGCCCGCTTTAATGACGGCACAGCTTTGCGACCCCCAGACGTGTGAGATCTTTCAATCGCTGGCGCCGGCAACGGTCGAGTGCCTGGGGTCTGGCGGGCCAGGCGCAGGGGCGGTCCTGGCACAAAGCGACAGCTGAGCGCCGGCGACCGGCCGGCGCTATTGCGTGGCAATTCAGGCTTCATCCGCCAGCAGGGGTGCAAAGCTCGGTGTGAATATCTGCTCGAGCGGCGGGTGCAGGTGCGTGCGTTCGGGGTAGCTGGCGCGCAGGCGGTCGTACTGCTCCTGGGCACGCTGGTGCCAGTCGGCGTAGGGGACGCCCTCGATACGGTAGTCTTGTACGCGGATGCGGCCGTTGACGATCACGGTTTTGAAGTCGCTGCCCGTACCGTTCATGACCATGGTCTGGATGGGATCGACGCGCTGGCCAAGGTGAAAGCCTGAGAGGTCGAATACGGTAATGTCGGCCATGGCGCCGGCAGCCAGGCGCCCCAGATCCTCGCGCCCCAGAGCGCGGGCACCGTCCAGGGTGGCGGCGTTATAGAAGTCGGCAGCGCTCACCGCCTGGGCATCATCCTCCATGACCCGGTTGAGCATCACGCCGGCGTGCATGTTGCGAATCAGGTCTGCCGGAAAGGTATCGGTGCCAAGGCCGATATTGATGCCGCGCTGGCGCAGGCGACTGAAGCTGTTAAGCGCCTTGCCGCTGCGCCCGAAGACAATGGGGCAGTGCACCAGGGTACTGCCGGTATCCCGCAGGCTGTCCAGTTCCTGCCCGATGCGCGCCGGTGTCGCATCGGCGCCGCCCAGAAAGAGTCCGTGGGGCAGCAGGGTACGGGGGCCGAGAAAACCGATGTCCTGCAGCAGCGCCAGGGACGAGGTGCCAAAGCGCTGTTGCATGGTGTCTACCTCCAGCTGAGACTGGCAGCAGTGCAGCCGTACCGGGCATTGCAGGGCGTCACTGGCGGCGCGGGTACGCTCAAGCAGTTCCCGGGTGCAGCCTTCGATGCGGTCGGGGGCCAGCATCGCGCGCACCAGGCCTGCGTGACTCTGGTCGTAGTCCTGGGCAAAGCGGACGGCATCGTCGAGCCCCTGCAGGCCGCGGGCTTCGTTCCAGTGCATGTCAAAACGCCCGTCCGGGTGAATCATGGACAGGCCGGTGCGGTAGGCCGGCCCCAGATAGACGCGCAGCCCCATCTCGGCGGCGATGTCGGCGGCGCGGGCAAACTCATCATAGGTTTCGGCCCATTCGCGGTACAGCAGGGATGTGATGGGCAGCGCCGTGGTGATGCCGTTGTGCAGCAACTGGGCATAGGCGTAGCGTTTCATGAAGTCTTCGTCGCTGCGATCGTAAACCTCCCGCGGGCCCCGCTGGACATAGCTGCTGGCCCAGACGCGGCCGCAGCGCCAGGCCGGGCCGTTGTCAAATGCCAGAACCGTGGAATCAAGATCCGCCAGCGCATCGAGATCGATAAAGCCCGGGCCGACGACGGCGTTGCCGGCATCGATTTCGCAGTCAACCTGGCCGCCATAGCCAAAACCGCAAAAAATGATACGGTCATCCTGATAGACGACTTCGCCATTTTCCAGCAGGCGGTGGCCAGTGCCGTCGAAGCCGATGACGTAGCGGCCGGTAATGCGGGTAACACTCATGGCAGTTCTCCCTGTTCAGACCAGGCATTCGCCGTTGCGGGCGACAATGCGCCCGGCCTTGCAAACCAGGCTGCGCGGCGGGCGGCTGACAATGGCGTGGGTCGGCGTTTCGGCATCCACCAGCACGAAGTCGGCGCTGCAGCCCGGTTCCAGGCCGTAGTCCGCCATGCCCATCACGCGGGCGCCGCCAAAACTGCAGATATCCAGAATCATTTCCAGTTCGTCATCGTGGCGGTAGTTGCTGCGAAAGCCCATCAGCATGGCGCGCTCGAGCATGTCGGCATTGCCGTAGGGCCCCCATGCATCGCGGATGCCGTCGGAGCCCGCGCAGACCCTGACGCCGGCCTCGTACAGTCGCTTGATGGGCGGGAAGGCGATATGGCCAGGGCCGTGGGTCATGATGGTGATATCCAGCGCCTGCAGGCTTTCAATCAGGCCGCTCAGCTGGGCTTCGGGGAGCATGCCCAGGCAAAAGGCGTGGCTGATGGTGACCTGGCCCTGCATGCCCAGTGCCCGGGTACGCTCCAGGATCAGCTCGATGGAGGTGGCGCCCAGCTGGTCGGCCTCGTGCAGGTGGATGTCGATGCCCACCTGTTTGCGCTCGGCGATGTCGAAAATGCAGTCCAGCTGGCCGGCGGGGTCGCGGTCGATGGCACCGGGGTCAATGCCGCCCACAAGGTCGGCACCGGCGTCGATGGCCGCCTCCAGCAGCGCCTGTGTGCCGGGCCGGATCATCAGGCCGCTCTGGGGAAAGGCCACCAGCTGCAGCGTCATGGACTCGCGAAAGTGTTCCTTGCTGGCCAGCACGGCCTCGATGCTGGACAGGCCGATCTCGGTGTCCACATCCACATGGGTACGGATATGGGTGGTGCCCATGCGGATGGCCTGGCGTATCTGGTTGGCGGACTGGGTTTCGGCCGACAGCTTTAGCTCGCGGCGCAGACGGCGTTCGTTCTCGATCTTGTCGATAATGCGCGGGCCCGCCTGGTGGCGCTGCCAGGGCTGCCCCCAGAACGTCTTGTCGATATGGGTGTGGGCGTCGACCAGGCCCGGTAGCAGCAGCTGGCCGGCGCCCTCAAGGATAGCGGCGCCTTCTGCGTTCAGGTCCGTTCCCAGGGCGACGATGGTGCCGTCGCGCACCAGCAGGTCGGCAGAGTTTTTGCCCAACGGGCGTACGTTTCGGATCAGCAGGCTGTTGTTATGCATTGTTGTACTGGCTCCCATCACGAAAAAAGGCAAAGGCGGCCCCGGGCTGTGCGCATGCGCAGCCGGCAAGGGTGGATTTATCGGGTGGCGGCGAGCGGCTGGTGCCGCTGCGCTCAGGCGAATACTTTTTTCAGGTCGACGTGCCGTTCCAGTGGCGGCTCCAGGTCGAGCTGGTTTTCGAGTTCCTGCAGGTGCGCGTCCATCAGTTCGACGGCTTGCTCGACCCGGTGCGCGGCGATGGCCTCAATCAGGTCGTGGTGTTCGCAGCAGGCGCGGTCACCGGCGCTGCGTCCGTTGGCCGAGTGGGAGCGCTGGTATAGCGCCACGATAAGGGAGGCGCGGGATATGATCTCGTGCAAAAACTGATACAGCACCGGGCGCTCGGCCAGAGTGCCAATCAGCAGGTGAAACTCCCCCGACAGCCGGATACGCAGGCTCTTGTCACCGCTTTCGTGGGCTGCGTGCTCGCGATGCAGGTGCTGTTCCAGCATCTGGCGATCCCTGGCGGTGCACTTGCGCGCCAGCTCGCGCACCATTTCAAGCTCCATCATGCGGCGGGTCTTGAAGACCTCCTGGGCCTCTTCCCGGCCGGGCCTTGCCACGAAGGCGCCGCTGTTGGGGATCAGTGTGACCAGGTGGTGATGCGCCAGTTGCTGCAGCAACTTGCGCACATTGCCCCGGCTGATGCCGAAAGTATCGCAGAGGTCGTCTTCCTTGAGCCGGGTTCCCGGTAGCAGCCTGTGGGAGACAATGGCTCCCCAGACTCGCTGGTAGGCCGCATCAAGCTGGCTGTTTACGGACGTCTTGTCGGTAGCCATGGCTGGTTTCTCATGCTGTAAAAATGAACATCGGTGCGGCACAGACAATGGTTTGCGTGCACGCCCGCCTGGCGGCAGGCGATATGCCAGAGGCGGGACACTGAAACTAGGCTAGCGCGCTTGTGCTAACGATGCAATAAATAATCGTTAACGAAAAAGTCGATCAGGACCCGGGTTTCAGCGCTGGAGTGTCAGCCCATGCCCGGATGAATTTATATCCGGTAAACCGCGGGAATCCGCGGTGCCTGCAAGTTGCTGAAAGAGCACCACAAGTCCGTGGAAGCTGATCAGGCGGTCAAGTTAGGCCGATATTTTTACTTGACAGGCTCCACGAGGTGGTATGTATTGAATGCAAGATCGTTAACGAAAAATTATTTTATCGTTAACCTCTGGTGTCGAGGTGTCACAGAGCCAAAGTGGCACTTGCGACGAAACCCTGACGGTAAGAGCAGCAGCCACGAGAGAATAATAATGCGAAGAAAACTGCTTTGTGTAGCAATGACCGTAACCCTGGGCCTAGGCGCGACCATGGCGTCGCAGGCCAATACCCTGCGCATGGCCGAAGCCTCGGACATCGCCTCCCTGGACCCCTATTCGGTGACCGAGAGCAATACCCTGGGTTTTCTGCACCATATATACGAGCCACTGGTGCGCTATAACGCCGATCTCAAGCTGGAGCCGGCCCTGGCGACGAGCTGGGAAGTGGTTGAGCCCAATGTCTGGCGCTTCGAGCTGCGCGAGGGCGTTACCTTCCACAACGGCAATAGCCTGAGCGCCGATGATGTGGTGGCCTCGATTCAGCGGGCCATCGACCCCAACGCGCCGATTCGTGTCAATGTACCGACGGTGGTGGGTGCTCGCAAGGTGGGCGATCTGACTGTCGAAATCCTGTTGAGCACGGCGGATCCGCTGCTGCTGAACTACCTCACCAATGTCTATATTTTCGACAAGGAATGGATGGTCGAGAACAATGCGCTCAATGCCATTGATCTGCGCAAGGGCGAAGAAAACTACGCCACCACCCATGCCAACGGCACCGGCCCGTTCAGGCTTGAAAGCCGTCAGCCCGATGCCAAAACCGTGCTGGCGGTCAATCCCAAGTGGTGGGACACGCCGCAGCACAACCTGACCCGCATCGAGTTCACGCCCATATCCTCCGATGCCACCCGCGTGGCGGCGCTGCTGTCCGGCGAAATCGACCTGATGTACCCGGCACCGCTGCAGGACGTGAAGCGCATTGATTCCACCGCCGGCGTCAAGGTGCTGCAGGCGCCATCGCTGCGCACCATCATGTTTGGCCTGAACCAGCGGGACGACCAGCTGCACGACTCCGATATCAAGGACAGGAACCCGCTCAAGGATGCCCGGGTACGCAAGGCGCTGTACCAGGCCATCAACATGGAACTGATCCACAAGAAGGTCATGCGTGGTAATTCCCGCAACTCTGCCCTGGTGGTGGCACCGGAAGTGCCGGGCTACGATGCCGCGCTCAATCAGCGCTTCCCCCATGATCCCGAGGCTGCAAAGGCGCTGCTGGCCGAGGCCGGCTACCCCGATGGCTTCAGGGTCGGGCTTGACTGCACCAACGACCGGTACGTGAATGACGAGGAAATCTGCCAGGCGGTGGTATCCATGTGGGCTCGCGTTGGCATCAAGGCCAACCTGACCGCCCAGAGCAAGGGCAACCACTTCCAGAAAATGCTCGGCGGCGGCTCCGACATTTACATGTTCGGCTGGGCGACCCTGCCGATGCTGGACACCTTCAGCGCCCTGACCGGTTTCCTGGCGACCCCGGCCGACAAGCTGGGCACCTGGAACCCGGGCGGCTACTCCAATGCCCGCATCGACAGTCTGATCGGTGATATTTCCAGTGAACTGGATGAACCCAAGCGCCGCGCCATGCTGGCGGAAACGCTGGAAATCGCACGGGATGAAGTGGCGGTGATTCCGCTGCATCAGCAGCCGCTGTCCTGGGGTATCCGTGATGGCATCACGCTGCCGCAGACACCGGATGACAAGCCGCGCCTGTGGTACGCCAAGGTTAACTGATCACAGCGGCCGGCCCTCGGGGCTGGCCGTCTGCTCTCCCTTATCTGTTATCCGCAGGAGCCATTTCCATGCTTAGTTTTCTAATCCGTCGGCTGGGGCAGTCGCTGCTGGTGATGCTGGCCGTTGCCTTGCTGGCCTTCAGCATGTTCCGTTTCGTGGGTGATCCTATCACCAGCATGATCTCCCAGGATGCCTCGGTCGAGGAGCGCGAACAGCTGCGCGACAGCCTTGGCCTGAGCGATCCGCTCTATGTGCAGTTTTCCACCTTTGTTGTGCAGGCCGCCCAGGGGGACTTCGGCATCTCCTACCGCAACCAGCGCCCGGTATCGGACCTGATTGCCGAACGCATGCCGGCCACGCTGGAACTGGTGGCGGTGGCCTTCGTCATTTCCTTGCTGGTGGGCGTGCCGATGGGGGTTTACTCGGCGCTCAAGCCCCACAGCTGGCTGAGTCATGTATTCCAGACGCTCTCGCTGATCGGTATATCGTTGCCCACCTTTGTGACCGGCATCCTGCTGATCCTGACCTTCTCTGTCACCCTCAACTGGCTGCCCTCCTTTGGGCGTGGCGAGGTGGTGCAGATCGGCTGGTGGAGTACGGGCCTGCTCACGGCCAGTGGCCTCAAATCGCTGATTCTGCCGGGCATCATGCTGGGGCTGTTCCAGGTCACGCTGATCATGCGCCTGGTGCGGGCCGAGATGATGGAGGTGCTGCGCACCGATTACATCCGTTTTGCCCGGGCCCGGGGCCTGAGTAACCGCGCCGTCAACTTTGGCCATGCGCTGAAAAACACCCTGATGCCGGTGATCACCATTATCGGTCTGCAGCTCGGAGCCATGATCGCCTTCGCCATCATCACCGAAACCGTGTTCCAGTGGCCGGGCATGGGCTTCCTGTTTATCCAGGCGGTGAGTTTCGTGGATATCCCGGTGATGTCGGCCTATCTGCTGCTGGTGTCGCTGATCTTCGTTGTGATCAACATGATCGTGGACATGATGTATTTCATGCTGGATCCGCGCCTGTGCGCCGATCGCGGCACGGCCAACTCACACTAGGAACCTCGCCATGACAAGTACCCATTGCTTTGTTTCACCGCGTGGAGGGCAAGCACCATGCAACGCTTAATGAATATGCGCGACGACTGGCACCGCTTCCTGGACAGCGACCTGTTCTACAGCTTCAAGGGCTCGCGCATTACCGTGATCGCGACCCTGGTGACGGTACTGATGATTCTGGCGGCGCTGTTTGCACCCTGGATCGCACCCCACAACCCCTTTGATGTTGCCACCCTGGACCTGATGGACAGCGAGTTGCCGCCCATGTGGCTGGAGGGCGGCGATGCCCGCTTCCTGCTGGGCACAGATAGCCAGGGCCGCGATGTGCTCTCGTCCATGCTCTACGGCCTGCGGGTATCCCTGGTGGTCGGGTTTGCCGGCGTCTTCGTGGCCATGGTTATCGGTGTCAGCCTGGGGTTGCTGAGCGGTTTTCTCGGCGGTGTGGTGGATGCCTTTATCATGCGCCTGGCCGACATGATCCTGAGCTTCCCGGCCATTCTGGTGGCGCTGCTGATCAACGGTATCGCCCTGAGTTTCCTGCCCCAGGAGGTGATGCACGAGTCGGCACTCTATGTGCTGGTTCTGGCCATCGCCATGACGAGCTGGGTGCAGTATGCCCGTACCGTGCGGGGCTCCACCATGGTGGAAAAGTCCAAGGAGTATGTGCAGGCCGCCAAGGTGATCGGGCTGCACCCGCTGCTGATCATGATCCGCCATGTGCTGCCCAATGTGCTGGGGCCGGTGCTGGTCATTGCCACCATCAACCTGGGCCTGGCCATCCTGACCGAGGCCATGCTGTCCTTCCTCGGTGTCGGCATGCCGCCGACCGAACCATCCCTTGGCACCCTGATCCGTATCGGTAACGAGTTCCTGTTCTCCGGTATCTGGTGGGTGGTGATCTTCCCGTCGCTGGCGCTGGCACTGCTGGTACTGGCGGTCAACCTGCTGGGCGACTGGCTGCGCGATGCGCTGAACCCGAAATTGCGCTGAGAGGATAGCTGAGCATGAATAACAACAAGACAAACAGCAGCACAGATCACACGACAGGCAGCGGCGCGCTGCTCGAAGTCAGGGACCTGTGTATCGAATTTCCAACCCGTCGCGGCATCCTGAAAGCCATCGACGGTATTTCGCTGAGCTTGAGGGCGGGTGAAATTCTGGGTGTGGTGGGGGAGTCCGGTGCCGGCAAGTCCCTCACCGGTACTGCCATTACCGGCCTGCTCGAGCGCCCGGGGCGCATTGCCGGCGGGGAAATTCGCTTTAATGGTCAGCGCATTGACAACCTGCCCGCCGAAGCGATGCGCAAGCTGCGGGGCAAGCAGATTGGCTCCATTTTCCAGGATCCGCTGACCAGTTTGAATCCCCTGTACAGCGTCGGCCGCCAGCTGATCGAGACCATCCGTACCCATACGGATCTAACGCCGCGCCAGGCCCGGGCAAGGGCCATCGAGATGCTGACCCAGGTCGGGATACCGGCGCCGGAACAGCGTATCGATCAGTACCCGCACCAGTTTTCCGGTGGCATGCGCCAGCGCGTGGTGATCGCGCTGGCACTCTGTGTCAATCCCAAGCTCGTGATTGCCGATGAGCCGACCACGGCGCTGGACGTGTCGGTACAGGCGCAGATCATTGATCTGCTCAAGACCCTGTGCCGTGAACACGGCTCGGCGGTGATGCTGGTGACCCACGATATGGGCGTCATCGCCGAAACCTGCGACCGGGTGGCGGTGATGTACGCCGGCCGCCTGGTGGAGGTTGGCCCGGTGCAGGAGGTGGTCAAGCATGCGCGCCATCCCTATACCCGTGGCCTGATGGGATCCATTCCCAAGCTGGGGGAGGAGGTGGAACACCTGGTGCAGATCGACGGCGCCATGCCGCGCCTGAGCCATATCCCCCAGGGCTGTGCCTTCAACCCGCGCTGCCCCTATGCCACGGCGCGCTGTCGGGAGGAAAAGCCGGAGTTTGCCCTGGCCGGGCGTGGTGAGGTGGCCTGCTGGCTGTGGGACGGAGTGAATCCGGCGACCGATCCCGACACCCTCTTTGCCGAAGCGAGCCTAGCCCGGCGTGCCGACAAACAGATGAATGCAGCCAGGTCTGCGCCAAAAAAGTCCCTACAGACCTGCGGGCAGGAGGTGTAATGATGAACGCGATTGTAGCGCAAGACTCACTGGCAACGGCAACCGATGACAGCGCAGAGCCGATTCTGCGGGTGCGTAACCTCAAGCGTCACTTCGATGTATCGCCGCCCTGGCTGAACCGGGTGCTGGAGCGCAGGCCGCGCCAGTACCTGCGCGCGGTGGACGGCGTGGACTTCGAGATAAACAAGGGTGAAACCTTTGGCCTGGTGGGGGAGTCCGGCTGTGGCAAGTCGACGGCGGCGCGCCTGGCCGTGGGGCTCTATGCGCCCAGCAGCGGCAGTATCGAATTCGAAGGGGTGGATATAGGCCCCTTGAGTCGCAAGCAGATGGCGCCGCTGCGCAGCCGCATGCAGATGATCTTTCAGGACCCCTACGCCAGCTTCAATCCGCGCTGGCGGGTCAAGAAGATCATTGCCGAGCCGATCCGGGTGTTCGGCTTGCTGAAAACCGCAGCCGAGGTGGACGCCCGGGTGGCCGAACTGCTGACCCAGGTGGGCCTGATGCCGGCGGATGGGGACAAGTACCCCCACGAATTCAGTGGCGGCCAGCGCCAGCGCATCTCCATCGCCCGGGCGTTGGCGAGCAACCCTGACTTTATCGTGTGCGACGAGCCGACCTCGGCACTGGATGTGTCGGTGCAGGCGCAGATTCTCAACCTGATGCGGGATCTGCAGCGTCAGTACCGCCTGACCTACATGTTTATCAGCCATGACCTGGCGGTGGTGTTTCATATATCCGATCGTGTGGGCGTCATGTACCTGGGGGCCATGGTGGAGCAGGCGCCATCCGCCGAACTGCTGCGCAATCCGCGCCATCCCTACACGCGGATGCTGCTGGATGCCATCCCGGACCTGGACATGAGTGGTCGGGCCCGCACACCGGTCAGTGGCGAGGTGCCTAGCCCCATTTCTCCGCCCAGCGGCTGTACCTTCCACCCCCGTTGTCCCCATGCCAATGCCCGTTGTACGTCCGAACGCCCGGTCACCATCGCCACCGATGGTGGCGGCCAGGTGGCCTGTCACGCCGTGGAAGAAGGACGTATCTGAAGCGCTGGCAAACCCTTCAAGCAGGTTGTACCTCCGGTGCCTCGTTGGCCCGCCGGTTTTGCTGAGCCGGCGGGTCCTTTATAGGCCCGTATTAATCACCGCATGCACGTGAGGCGCCTCGACCGGGGCCCGCGTACTGAGCGAGCGGGCGCTGCGCCCGCCTGGAGACCCATGATGGAATTTGATTTCACCCGCCTGAGCAAACAGGAAAAGTACAAGTTGCTGGTGAGCTTTGTGGTGCCGCGTCCCATCGCGCTGGTGACCAGCCGCTGCCGAGATGGCATTAACAATGCCGCGCCCATCAGTTTTTTCAACGTGTTCAGCGACGAGCCGCCGCTGCTGATCCTCGGCATTCAGCACAAACCGGACGGGACGCCCAAGGACACGACGCGCAATATTCAGGCTACCGGGGAGTTTGTTGTCAACATGGTGGACGAGAGCATCGCGCGTCAGATGATCGTCTCGTCGATCGATTTTCCGCCGGAGGTGGATGAGCTGGATGCGTCGGACCTTACCTGTGCCGACAGCAGTCAGGTGATACCGGGGCGCATTCTGGAGGCACCGGTAGCGTTCGAGTGTCGTCTGGAGCGCAGCGTGGAATACCCCAGTCGCTCCATTATTTTCGGGGAGGTCGTGAACATGCACGTGCAGGATCAATATATCGATGCTGAGCGCCTGCATGTACGCTCGCCGGCCTATTGCCCGATTTCACGCATGCACGCCGATACCTACACTTCGACGCGGGACCAGTTCCAGTTGCCCAGGGTCAGTTACGAGGAATGGCTGAGTAGCCGCGAGCGCAGGCTGAATCACGCCTGATGCAACAGCGCGGGCGCGCCAGCAATTGAGCTGGCAGCAGGGCGCGGGCAGAATCTTTCGGGGGCTGCCGTAACCCTGCAAGGCGTGCTACATTCATGGCTATGTCACTATCCCGATCTGCCACCGATAGCAAACCGTACGCCCGGGCCGGGCAGGCGGATCGCACCAAGATACTGTTACGGTGCCTGCACCTGGCCCTGGGCCTGCTGGGCCTGCTGGCATTCCTGCTGGCCAGCCTGTATCTCTACCTGGATCTGGCCGAGCGTGCCCAGGGCGGCCCGGTCCCGAGCATCATGTACCGGGCGACCCATATCTACCTGCTGTGTGCGGCTTTGCTCAATGTGCAGCTGGGCTGTTACCTCAGTGTGCTGAACTTTCCGCTGGCCCGGGGGCTGCAATGGCTGGGTTCGGGCTTGCTGCTGCTGGCGCCACCGTTGCTGCTGCTGGCCATCTTTGATGAGCCGCTCAGCTCCAGCCCCGAACTGCCCTACACGCTGCCGGCGGTGATTGCGCTCTTCGTCGGTGTGACCCTGCATGCCGTCGCCCGGGTACTGGCGCGACGCCAGAGTCGCTGAGCTTCATGAACTATCTGGCTCATTTTCATCTTGCTGCACGGGTGGGCAGTTCCCTGACCGGCAATTACCTGGGGGATGCGGTCAAGGGGGCGGTGCTGGATACCTGGCCCAGGGAGGTGGCCGAGGGTATCCGCCTGCACCGTCGTGTTGATGCGTTCACCGATAGCCACCCCGATGTCGTCCGCACGCTGGCGCTGTTTGCACCACCACGCCGGCGTTTTGCCGGCATTATCGTGGATATGGCTTTCGATCATTTCCTGGCCCGACACTGGGCGTCTTTTCACCCCGGGCCCCTGTCTGAATTCAGTCGTAGCGTCTATGTGGCGATGGCGCGGGATACGGCAATAATGCCGGACGCCGCCCGGGCGCGTTTTGAGCGCATGCGCGAGCATGACTGGCTGCTCAGCTATCAGCATGTTGCAGTGATTGGCCGGGCACTGGACTCCATCGCCGGCCGTCTGAGCCGGCCGACCGCGCTCTACGGTGCCCTTGAGGATGTTGAGCGTCACTACGACGCACTCGAAGCGGCGTTTCTGCTGTTTTACCCCCAGCTGCTGCACAAGGTGCAGCAACTGGGGAAAGACAGTCACATCTGAAGTGCCGGGCCCTTAGGCGTGGTGCAGGCGTGCGGCTGCCGGCAGCAGTCGTGGCAACCCCAGGGCAATGGCAATCACCGCCGCCAGACCCAGCAGCCAGCAGTAGTAGATGCTGCCGATCAGCTCCAGTGGGGACAGCGCGGCGATGGACCCTGCCAGCAGTACCTGGGCACCGTAGGGCAGCATGCCCTGGGTCACGCAGGAGAAAATGTCCATCAGGCTGGCACTGCGCCTGGGGTCCACCTGGTGTCGCTCGGCGATATCCCGCGCCAGTGAGCCGCTCAGAATGATGGCAACGGTATTGTTGGCGGTACAGAGGTTGGCCAGTACCACGCTGGCCGCGATGCTGATTTCACCGCTGCGGCGCTGTCCGTTGCGGGACAGGCGGTCGATCAGGCGCGCCAGGAACTCGAGTCCGCCCTGGTGCTTCATAAGCGCGCCAAGGCCGCCGATCAGCAGCGACAGAATCAGGATCTCCTGCATGCTGCCATAGCCGGCGTAGATATCGGCCGACAGCGTGGCCAGGCTGTAGTCGCTGAGCTGGAAAAGGCCTACCAGCCCCGCCAATACGATGCCTGCAAGCAGTACAAGCATGACGTTCAGCCCGGCAACGGCCAGCAACAGCACCGCAACATAGGGCAGTACCTTTATCAGCTCGTAGTCACCGGGCGCCGCGATGCTGCCGCCACTGCTCTGCAGATACAGCACCACCAGGGTGACCAGGGCCGCGGGCACTGCGATCAGGAAGTTGACGCGAAACTTGTCGCGCATCTCGCACCCCTGGGAGCGCGTCGCGGCGATGGTGGTGTCCGAAATGATCGACAGGTTGTCGCCGAACATGGCCCCGCCAATAACCGTGCCGACCGTGAGTGTCAGGGGCAGGTCAGTGGCATCGGACAGACCGACGGCCACGGGGGCGATGGCGGCGATGGTACCCATGGAGGTGCCCATGGAGGTGGCCACAAAGGCGGTAATTACAAAGAGCCCGGGCAGCACCAGGGATTCGGGTACCACACTGAGGCCGAAATTCACGGTAGCATCGACTCCACCGACCGACTTGGCGACGCTGGCGAAGGCACCGGCGAGCAGGTAGATGATGCACATGGTGATGATGGTGCTGTCGCCCACGCCCTTGATAAAGGTTTCGATGCGGCTGTTGAGCGCGCCGCGCCCGAGCAGCAGGGCCAGCACGATGGCGGGCAGAATCGCCACCGGTGCGGAAATCTGATAGAAGGCAAACTCGGTGTCCTGGGCCTGGTAGTACAGGCCGCTGCCGATAAAGAGTGCCAGGAACAGCAGCAGGGGTAGCAGGGCGATCGCTCTGGGTTGCATCGCAGTCTCCAGTCAGTGCGGCCGCCTGGTAGGCGGCGAATAAAAACAGGGCGCAGGGATAGGGCGCCGTTGTGGTCAGGGCTCGATGCCGCGGGACTGCGCGGGTGACGCTGACAGCAAGCGCGGCATTATACGGATGTTGCCTCCGAGTGCTAAAGATTGTCTGGTTATATTCTAATAAGTTATTAGATTTGTATTTAATATAACTATGATTCCTTGGCTGCTACTGGCACTGCGCTGTGCTTGCGGCTAATATGCCTGTTTATTTATACAGTTAACGGGCGCTGGCCGCATGATTCTCTATATTGCAGAAAAGCCGAGTCTTGGCCGGGCCATCGCCGACGTGCTGCCCCGGCCGCACCACAAGGGGGATGGTTTTATCCGGGCCGGTAACGGCGATACCGTGAGCTGGTGCATCGGCCATCTGCTGGAACAGGCGGAGCCCGATGCCTACGACCCGGCTTTCAAGCAGTGGCGGCTGGAGCACCTGCCTATTCTGCCGCAGCAATGGCAGCTGACACCCAAGCCCAAGACGCGCAAGCAGCTGACGGTACTGCGCAAGCTGGTGAAGGAAGCGGATCAGCTGGTGCATGCCGGCGACCCGGATCGCGAGGGCCAGTTGCTGGTGGACGAGGTCATCGAGTACCTGGGGGTCCGGGATGCCAAGCGCGCGGCGGTGCAGCGTTGCCTGATCAGCGACCTGAACCCGGATGCCGTGCGTCGTGCACTGCAGTGCTTGCGCCCAAACCCTGAGTTTGTGCCGCTGTCGACCTCAGCGCTGGCACGTTCACGGGCCGACTGGCTGTACGGCCTCAACATGACCCGGGCCTACACTATCCAGGGGCGCAAGGTGGGCTACGACGGCGTACTTTCCGTCGGCCGGGTGCAGACACCTCTGCTCGGGCTGGTGGTGCGCCGGGACCAGGCCATTGCGAGCTTCGTACCCAAACCCTTCTATGAGGTCCTGGCCCACCTGCACACCGATGCCCGGGAAGCCTTCCATGCCAAGTGGCAACCCAGTGAGGCCTGCGGGCCTTACCAGGATGAAGAAGGGCGGGTGCTGTCCAGGCCCCTGGCGGAAAACGTGGTCCGGCGCATTTCGGGCCAGCCCGGCACCGTGCTTGAGGTAGACAGGAAGCGCCGGCGCCAGGCCGCGCCCTTGCCCTATAGTCTGTCGAGTCTGCAGATCGATGCCGCCAAACGTTTTGGGCTCAGTGCCAAGGAAACCCTGGATACCTGCCAGAGCCTGTACGAAAAACACAAGCTGATTACCTACCCCCGCTCCGACAGCCGGCATCTGCCGCTGGAGCACCTGGCCCGTGCACCCCAGGTGCTGGGTGCCATTGGGCACAATTGCGACGCACTGAAAGACGCGCTGGCCGCCAGCGATAGCGCTCGCAAGAGCCAGGCCTGGAACGACAGCAAGGTGGATGCGCACCACGCCATTATTCCCACCGAGAAAAAGCAGGGCAGCGCCGCCCTGCAGGGGCGGGAGCGACAGCTGTACGAGCTGATCGCGCGCCAGTACGTGGGGCAGTTTTTGCCGGATTTCGAATACTTTGAAACCCGGGTCGAAATCGACATCGCCGGCGGGCGTTTTCGCACCCAGGCGCGGCAAGTGATAGTACCTGGCTGGAAACCCTTCTTCCGGCGCCAGGAACCCGCCGACGATGATGCGGCGCAGTTGCTGCCCGCGCTCAGTGTCGGTCAGGTGCTGCAGTGTGAGCGCGGCGAGCTGGTGGAAAAGATGACCCAGCCGCCCAAGCACTTTACCGATGCGACCCTGCTGGCGGCCATGACCGGCATTGCCCGCTTTGTCGAAGACCGCTCCATCCGCCAGATTCTGAAAGACACCGATGGCCTGGGTACAGAGGCCACCCGGGCCGGCATTATCGAGTTGCTGTTCCGGCGCGGTTTTCTGGAGCGCCGCGGCAAGGCGATTCACGCCACGCCCGCAGGTATTGGCCTGATCAACAGCCTGCCACGGCAAACCACGCTGCCGGACATGACGGCCCAGTGGGAAGCAAAGTTGGAGGCCATCTGTCAGCGCCAGGGCAGTTACGCCGAGTTCATGGCGGCACTGACAAGCGCTCTCGGCGAGCTGATCAAGACCGCCAGCAATACCTTGCCCCAGGGGCTGCAGGGAGTACGCAGTGCAACGCCCGGGCGCGGTCGCAAGCGCGGGTCCGGCCGCACCGGGCGCAAGGCACCGGCAGCCGGTGCAACGCCTGCGCGCAAGGCGCCCTCCAAGCGCCGCAGCCCGGCAAAGTCTGCCGGCTAGCGCGGCTATTCTGCCGCGGCAAGCCCCGGGCGTTAATGGTGCCTGCGCAGGCTGTTGTACCCGGTCGCATCCAGGCGTACAGTGCAGCCCGGTTGCGCAGCGCCCTCGTTACAGGGCCGGCCTCTGCGCGCCCTGGGCCGTCGCTTGATGGTGGTTTGAAGCAGGGTTGTGAATCCTTACCTGGAGATCTGTACCATGGATCTGGTTTTGTCACCGGAGCTGCTGGCGGCGCTGTTTGGCGTCGCGCTAGTGGCGGGGTTTATCGATACGATTGCCGGCGGCGGTGGCCTGCTGACATTGCCGGCCCTGTTGCTGGCCCAGGTGCCGCCGGTGGCGGCGCTTGCCACCAACAAGCTGCAGGGTTCATTCGGCAGTCTGACAGCGGCACTGACCATGTTGCGCCGGGGCGTCGTCAGGCTCGATGATGTGCGTGAGCTGGTGATCGGCAGCCTGGTGGGGTCGGCGCTGGGAACCCTGCTGGTGCAGTTCGTGGACCCCGGTGTACTGATGTTTCTGATTCCCATCGTGCTGGTATTGATCGCGCTGTATTTTTTGCTGGTACCCACGGCGGGGCTCGAGGAAACCAGGCCGCGCATCAGCAGGCGCCTGTACAGTCTCACCCTGGCACCCCTGGTCGGTTTTTACGATGGTTTTCTGGGGCCAGGCACCGGCTCCTTTTTTGCCTTCAGCAAGATCTGGTTTCGCGGGCGCAACCTGCTTGGCGCGACGGGCGCGGCGAAGGTGATGAACTGCGCAAGCAATGTCGCATCCCTGGTGGTCTTCGTTGCCGGTGGCAAGGTGATCTGGAGCCTGGGGGCGGCCATGATTGCCGGCCAGGTTCTGGGTGCGCTGATTGGCAGTCACGCCATGATTCGTCACGGTAGCCGCATTATCCGACCGCTGGTGGTATGCATGTGCCTGCTGATGGCACTCAGCTATCTGTATAAGGAAGTGCTGTAGCAGGTAGGTTTTCAACAGCCCGTTAGGTGTTATGAATTGTACTGTGCGTGGCCAAGGCTTGGCAGGATGGCAGTGTTTCGCGAATTGAACGCGCACAATGCCGGGGGCGGGGCAGTATTCGGCTGCGGGTTAGCGCGAATGCATAGTCGGTCTATTGTCAGGTGCAGAGGGGCCAGGTGCAGAGTCGCCAGCTGCAGGCGCCGCTCCCAGCATGCCCTCTGCAAAGGGAAGGCTGCGAAGCGGGCGATGGCACTGCATGCTTAGCGTCCGAGCAGAGCGTGCAGGCTGGGAGTACGGCTGATGTGTAGCTTGCTCAGCAATTTCTGCAATGTGGCCTTGATGGTTTGGATGCGCGCCTGGCGCAGGTCCGCTTTTCGGGCTGCTTCGGCTTCACGGGCCATGCGGAAAATGTATTCGATCTCGGTTTCACGACGGCCACCCGGGTAACTCAGTGGCGAGTTCATGTGGGCGTTGTAGTGGGTGTAAAGGTTGTTCATGGATATCTCCCTGTACTGGGCTTTCAGCCGCGTCCCGGCCGGCGCGACATGCGTTGGCCCGAGGTGCGGGGCTGGGCGCTTTAGCGCTAACCAGTGGCGCCAGAATAACGGCGTGACGCACGTGCAGCAAACGATCCTTTCTGATCAATAAGGTTAGTTATTTTCATGCTATATGAGTGTAGCCAGATGGAGCTGGCGCAGGGTGGGCAACCGGGCTGTACCCTGTGTGGAGCGGCAAGGCCCCGTTATACGCAAGCCTGGATAACAGGCCCCTGCGCGGACAGGGCGCCGGCGCTTTGGCTTCGGCAGGGCTCCTGCACTGTGCAGATCACGAGCAAAGCTCATCTTTCTGAGGCACAGGGAACGATGCTATTGCGGGTCGCGCTTGAGGGTGGCGGTGATTTCCTTGCTGATCTTGCCGTCCAGAATACGGGTGTAGTCCAGATCCATATTGCCGTCGTCGCGCAGGGTGCGATCGTAGATCTGCATGTCGTAGGCGCCCTGATTGGTAATCATCATGGCATAGACGGTGAGGGTCTTGTCGTGGATGCGGGCCCATACAAAGGGATCGCCGGCCAGCGGATCCATCGGGATGTGCTTGCCGAACACATTCATGCGCATGGCTGAGGCATAGATGGCGCCACGGCGCGTCTTGCGAAACAGGATGCGGTAGAAGTGTTCCTTTTGCGTCAGGTCTGCACGCTTTACCCGGGTGCCCCAGGCGACTTCGAAGTTGTCATCCCGCGGTTCGATGCGCACTGTCAACTGCCGGCGCTCGGACTCCCCCGCTACCTGGGCGTCTGCGGTACCGGTGAAATGACCATAGAACGCCTCGATTTCCAGGTCCTGGGCATGCAGCGGGCCCGCCAGGAGCAACAGTGACAAGGTCAGCAGGGAGATCAGTTGGCGCATGCGGTGTTCCATTCTGTTTGGCGTTTTATTGTAGGGCAGCGGCTGAACAGGCGTTTCTTGCGCTGCGGGCTCGGTGGCTGCAATCCCGCTAGTATAGCGTTCTGTAGAAAAATTACAGGTTACTGCTGGCCAGGCTCGGCAACGTATCGATATCCAGGCTTTGCAGCTCGTCGGCAATGATCTGGTACTGGCTGTCGAACAGGTCTCCCGGTGGAATTTCCTGGTCCAGATAGATCAGGGTCAACTCCGGCAGGCGTGTGCGGATACGCCGCAGTACCGTGGCCCTTTCCTCCAGGCTCATGGCGGTAAGGGCCTCGTGCATGACCAGAACCTTGGGGTGCTTGACGATGGCACGCAATAGCTGGATACGCTGGCGTGCAATCAGCGGCAGGCTGCCGCCACGGATGCCAACCTGGGTGAAGCCGGCCAGTACCATGACCATGGACTCGGCGTCTTCATCCTGCATGGCAGCATCGATCAACTGCTGCAGCTGGCGCAGCTGGGCCTGGTCCGTGCCAATCACCTTGCCGAACAGTACATTCTCGCGCACGGTGAGGCCGGCGCTGATCCGGTCTTCGCTGAAGTGATCGAAGCTGCTGCACAGCGGGCAATCGGTGCGTGCCATCACGACCTGGCGGGTAGCGAGCAGCTGTGCCGTGAGGCTGTCGTCCAGCAGGTCATCGCCGTGTCGCAGCGGCACGATACGCAGAAACAGCTCCAGCAGCAGCCTGGCATCTTCGCTGCTGCGTGCCGGATCACGACGTTCAAGCTCGCTGACCTGGCGGCGAAATTCCGGGGTGTCGAACTCGCCGAAATTATCCGGCAGCGGATCCAGTGGGCCGGCTTCAAGCGCCAGTTCGCTCAGCCGCTCGGCCATGCGTCGACCGCAATTGAGTGCTGCCCGGTTCAGGTCGAACTGCTCGAGCAGGGCGCTCATTTGCGGATGTGCCGCCATGGAGGCTGGGGTGCTGATCGGCGGGCAGGGGACGCCAAAACCAAGATTTTCCGCGACCGAAAGACCGCAGTTGTAGCGCTGTGGATCGAGTCGCTCGACCAGGTGATCCAGACCTGCAGCGGGTACCCGCTGCAACAGTTGCCGGCGCACCCTGAGCAGGCCATCAGACAGCTCCTGCGGCCGGTCGACCGGGTTGTATTTCTCGTTCAGTCCGACGTTGTAAATCAGTTCATCGGCGCCCACCACCTTCAGGCCCTGGTAGAGCCAGTGGCGCATGTCTTCCCAGTTTTCGGCATGGGCCAGGGCAAAGTCGGTCCAGATGCCGTCGAACCGGTCAGTACTGTTGCCGGAGGCCTCGGCTTCGCGTATCTCCCAGAGTCGCTGGCTGTCGAGGGCTTCGGGCGGTTCCATGGGCGGCTTCAGGCGCATGCTGTAGTTGATGTTCTGCAGCATGTTGCCGGAGAACAGGAAAGCATCGGGGCCGACATAGGTCAACTCCCGGGCCAGCAGGTCCGAGGGCAGCGTCTGCAGGTCGTCGTTACCAAACAGCAGGTGGCCGCTGAGGGGCGGGTTGATGCGGATCAGGGTGCGGGCCAATGCACGCAGGCGGGACGGGTCCTTGCAGCGTATGGCCATGCTGCCGCCGGCGGGCAGCTCGAGGTTGATGTTGCGTACCAGTCGGTTACCGAGCTCGCTGCCCACGGCCACCTTGTCGAGGCAAATGTGGTTGTCCAGCTGGGTGGGACTGGTGTCGCTGGCGGGGACGGTGGGCATCAGTTCCTGGGACTGGAACTGCTCCAGAATCTGCTCGTACTTGATATGGGAGTCCTGGTATTGCTGGTAATAATCGAGCAGCTCCTTCCAGGGAGCAGCCAGATCCTTGTGCGCCGCAACCGCCGCGACCAGGGCCCCAATGGTCAGGTCGCCACGAATGGCCAGGACGCCGCCAATGGAATAAAACATCAGTGGCGTCAGCTGGTTTATAAGATTATTGAGAAACTTCATGAAAAACTTTTTCTTGTAGATATCGAGCCGGATACGGAACAGCTCGCCCAGAATCTTGGAGAACTCGGCCAGGTGATAGGGGCGGGTGCCGTGCAGGCGGATCTCCATCATGCCATCGACGCTCTCGCCGATACGCTGGGAAAAGTGTCGCACCGTTTTTACCCGCTCCTTTTTTAGCAAATTGATTTTGCGCTGCAGCCGCGGAATGATCACGATCTGCAAGGGAATCAGGGCGATGGACGCGATACCCAGAATCGGGTCCTGCATGAACATGAACAGCAGGATGGTCAGCATGGTGCCACCCTGGAAGGCCGGCAGTGCAATGCTGTCGCCGATGAATCCGGCCAGGGGCTCGGTTTCCGCGGTGACGGTGGAGATCAGTTCGCCCTGGCTGATCATCTGGAACCGCCTGGGCTGAAAGCGCAGGATGCGTTCCACCAGCTGGTAGCGCAGGCGGCGCACCAGCCGTTCACCCACGATGCCCTTGTAGGTGTTGATATACATCTTCACCATGCCGTTGATCAGGATCATTGTCAGCAGCAGGCCGCACAGCGCCAGCAGGTAGTGCATGGGTGTGAAGGTGATATCGAATATCTGCTTGATGCTGGTGGAATCACCGATGGCATCGTTGATGATGATCTTGGGGAGTTCCAGCGACACGTACAGCAGCGGGAAGGAGCAGAATGTCATCAATAGCAGGCGAATCTGCTGGGGTGTGCTGTAGCGCAGAATAAATCGGACAATGGACTTGTCCATAGGGCGGTCTCCGCTCCTGAACGAATGAACCCTGGAAGGCTGGGCCTTCAGGGGTTCAAACAGGTTGCATGCACTGGAACAGCGCAATATTGCTGCTCTGCAACAAATCTATCATTTTAGTGTAGTCGCGCGCAGGGGATCTGTTCGAGGCTGCGCTTGAGCATTTTTCCACTCGGTGTACGTTGACTCAGGGAAGCTGGATCAGTTCATTGCTGGCCCAGGGGTGCTGTTGCAGCTCGGTGTGCAGATGATCAAGAAACAGGCGGGTCTTGGGGTTGAGGTGCTGGCGGCTGGGGTACAGGGCGGTGAGCGCAATGCTGGGAACGGGGTACCGCTGCAACACCGGCTCAAGTTCACCGCTTTCGACCAGGGGCTGGGCAAAGAAGCAGGGGAGCCTGGCGATGCCCAGCCCACGCCTTGCCATATAGCGCATGAAGGTCAGGCTGTTGGTGCGCAACGGCGTTTCCATCTGCAGGCTGTGGCTCTGGTCCCAGTTGCCAAAATGCAACGGATCGGTGCGCATCAGCAGGCCAATGTAACGGTGGCGTTGCAGGTCATGGGGACTGTCCAGCGCCGGGTGATGGCGCAGGTAGTCCGGGGCGGCATAGAGACCACGGGCGACCTGGGCGACGGGCTGCGCTATAAGGCTGGAGTCCTCGAGTGTGCCGACCCGAATGGCAATATCGACGCCTTCCTCTACCATGTCTATCACCCTTGAGGTCAGTTCGACTTCCATCTGAATTTTGGGGTACTGCTGCATGAAACTGGCCATCAGGTTGTCGAGCATGGCCAGGGCGAGTTCCGTGGGCATGGTGAGCTTCAACCGGCCCTGGGGTTCGGGCTGGTTGACACTCAGGCCGTGGCGGGCGTCTTCAAGCTTGCAGATCAGCGGGCGGCAGCGTTCGAACAGTTCTTCCCCGTCCGGGGTCAGGTGCAGTTTTCGGGTGGTTCGCTGCAGCAGGCGGATGCCCAGTTCATCTTCGAGCTGCGAGATGCGTCGGCTCAGGGTGGATTTCTGTGTACCCAGGCGATCGGCGGCGGCGGTGAAGCTGTTGGCTTCGACCACGCGGACAAAATAGCGCAGATTATCGAGGTTCATGCCTGAATCCTGGCAACGAAAGGTCCTGTATTATCATGCTATTTGCAACAATGGCAAAGTGTGGAGGTTGCTCTAGTATCAAGTTGATAGCGGCACTGGGCGATGCCGCGGCGTCGCCCGGTGCCGGCGGCATCGAACAATGCGATGATGTGCGGGCCGGGGTGGTATGGCTGTTGTATTAAACCGGATCTGAGGCGCGCTATGTGGCAAATGCTGGAGTTTCTGGGGCATCGGTTATCGGTGTATCTGTCCCATCCGCGTGACGGGCTGGCGCCCCGGGCGACCAGTTCGGCGGACAAGTTGCACCAGTGCCTGCTGCCCGGCGATGTCCTGCTGGTCGAAGGCACCAGCCGTATCAGCACGGCCATCAAGTACCTGACGCAGTCGACCTGGTCCCACGCCGCCTTTTGCATCGGTCATGCGCTGGACGGGCCGGAGCAGGGGGCCAGGGCCCGGGTACTGATCGAGGCCGATGTGTCCGCCGGTGTACGGGCGGTCTCGCTGGGGCGCTACGAGGCCTGTCACACCCGCATTTGTCGCCCGGTCGGGCTGGCGCCCACCGAGGTAAAGGTCATGACGGACTTCCTGGTGGCGCGCCTTGGCCAGCAGTATGACCACAAGAACATCCTCGATCTGGCCCGCTTTCTGTTTCCCACGCCGCCGGTTCCGTCACACTGGCGCCGGCACATGCTGCACCTGGGCAGCGGCGACCCGACGCGGGCCATTTGCTCATCGCTGATTGCCGAGGCTTTTCAGACCGTTGCCTATCCGATTTTGCCACGGGAGGTTCAGCCTGAGCACAGTGGTTTTCCGGTACGGCTGTTCCGGCGCCATCCGAGCTTGTTCACGCCGCGGGACTTTGATGTCTCGCCCTACTTCAGGGTGATCAAGCCGATGCTGGAAGCGGGCTATGTCTATCGACGGATTGTCTGCATGGGCGACCCGGAAGCCGCCGTGGCTCCGTCCGGGGAGCATGCTTCAGCCCCCGCCGGACGGGGCGACTAGCAGGACGTTTTTCAACAGCCTGCCAGGTTCAGCCTGGGTCTTCGTCCTGCCGTGCCCGGGCCTGCTGGTAGATGGCCTCGACGATGGCGGCCAGGCCATTGCCGCGAGACGGGCTCAGGTGCTGCATAAGCGCCAGGCGCTGAAACAGTCCCTGCAGGTCAAAGCGCAGAATTTGCGTGGCTGTCTTGCCGTTAAAGGCCGCCAGCAGCAGGGCGATGAGGCCGCGGATAACGCGGGCATCGGCGTCCATTTGCAGCCAGAGTCTGCCGTCGCGGTACTCCACACTGAGCCAGACGTGACTCTCGCAACCGTGCAGGCGGTTGGCATCGGTGCGCAGTGACTGCGCCATGACGGGCAGGTTCTTGCCCAGCAGCATGATCTCCCGGTAGCGCGCCTGCCAGCCTCGACAGGCTTCGAGCCGTAGCAGCAGGTCGGCACTGTCCGGTGCTGCCGCGCAGGCGGTGTCGGCGACTGAAACCGCGCTGTGCTGTGGTGGCCTGCGGGTCTGCTCGCGCACGATCTGGCCGAGCACGGCGGCGAAGCGTTCGACTTCCTCCAGGGTGTTGTAAAACGCGAAGGAGGCACGCAGGGTACCGGGCAGCCCCAGACGCTGCATCAGGGGCATGGCGCAGTGGTGGCCGGCGCGTACCGCGATACCGTGCTGATCCAGCATCAGGCCGATATCCTGCTGGTGCAGGCCATCGATGCAGAACGACATCAGGCTGACCCGCTGTGCTGCCTGGCCGACGGGGCGAAAGCCGGGTATTTCGCTGCACAGTGCCAGCGCCCGGTTTAGCAATTGCATTTCGTGGGCTTCGATGGCCTGGCGGTCAAGCTGTTGCAGGTAGCCGATGGCGGCATTCAGGCCAATCACGCCGGCGATATTGGGCGTGCCGGCTTCGAACTTGAAGGGCAGGCCGGCAAAACGGGTCGATGCGAAGCTGACATGCTCGATCATTTCCCCGCCCGCCTGCCAGGGCGGCATGGCCTCAAGCAGGCTTTCCCGCGCCCACAGAGCACCAATGCCGGTGGGGCCAAACACCTTGTGGCCGGAAAACACAAAGAAATCGCAGCCCAGGGCCTGGACGTCAATGGCCAGGTGCGGTGTCGACTGGGCGCCGTCGATCAGCACTTTCGCGCCGACGCCCTGGGCGGCGCGGGTCATTTCGGCCACCGGGTTGAGGGTGCCCAGGGCGTTGGAGGCGTGGGTCAGCGCCACCAGGCGCGGGTTTTGTTGTAACAGTTGCCGGTAGGCGATGGGGTCCAGGCTGCCATCATCCAGCAGCGGGATGGCTTCGATGCGGGCACCCACCTGCTCTGCCAGCAGTTGCCAGGGCACGATATTGGCGTGGTGCTCCAGGGTCGAGACCAGGATCAGGTCGCCTGAGCCAAGCTGTGAGCGCCCATAGCTGTGGGCTACCAGGTTGATGGCTTCGGTGGCGCCGCGGGTCCAGATTATTTCCCGTGGGCTGGCGGCCCCGATAAAGCGGGCCACGTTGTGTCGTGCCTGCTCGAATGCCTCGGTGGCACGGCTGCTCAGGTAATGGGAGGCGCGGTGCACATTGGCATTGCTGTGGCGGTAGTACTGCGACTGGGCCTCGATCACCGCCCGGGGCTTCTGGGTGGTGGCCGCGTTGTCGAAGTAAATCAGCGGCTGGTCATGGGCCCTTTCGTCGAGAATGGGAAAGTCAGCACGCAGGCGGTCGATATCGAGCATGGGGTCCTGCGGCATCAGCGTTGCGGGTTGCTGCGCAGCCATTGGCTTTTCCAGCGGGCGTAATACATGGCGGCGCTGAAAAGCACCGATACCAGTATGGCGTATGAGAGGCCCAGGCCAAAGGTGGCCGGGTGCGTGGCGGCCAGTACGGCTTCAATAAAGAACAGCAGCAGCACAAAGCACAGCCAGGCGTGGGCGCGGGGCTTGCCCAGCAGCACCGAAGGCGCAAACGCCAGCAAGGGCACCAGGTGCCAGAGCCAGACAATCCAGGGACGGTCTCCGGGTGCCGGCGCCAGCCACAGATACCAGGCACTGAGCAGGCTCAGCAGGGCGGCATAGCTGGTAAGGGTGAGCAGTCGTGCCATGCGCAGCTTGGCATCGAGATTGCTGTCCAGGGTCGTTTTCATGTCAGGCTCCGGGGGGCGAGTTTCACCGCCAGTTCGCCCAGGCGCCTGCCCTGGGCCTGGCACAGCTTGAGTTCGGTGGCATCGACATTGCGCCCGGCCTTGGGGCCGGCCACATGGCTGGGGCCGTAGGGCGTCCCGCCGGTTTGGGTGGTCAGCAGCTCCTGCTCGCTGTAGGGCAGGCCGGTGATCAGCATGCCATGGTGCAGCAGGGGCAGCATCATGGTCAGCAGAGTGCTCTCCTGGCCACCGTGCAGGCTGGACGATGCGCTGAATACCGCCGCCGGCTTGCCAATCAGGGCACCGGAAAGCCAGAGCGCACTGGTGCTGTCGATAAAGTATTTCAGCGCTGCCGCCATATTCCCAAAGCGTGTCGGGCTGCCAAGGGCAAGGCCTGCGCAGCCGGCCAGGTCCAGCTCACTGCAGTACAGGTCGCCGTCGGCGGGGATCTCATCGGATGTGGCTTCGCAGACGCTGGAAATTTCGGGCACTGTGCGCAGGCGTGCCTCGATGCCGGACTGCTCGATGCCGCGGGCGATCTGTTGCGCCATGGTACGGGTGGCACCGTGGCGGCTGTAGTAGAGCACCAGCACGTAGGGGCGCTCCTGTCCGGGGTTTGACACCTTAGAGAATCTCCAGCACGGATTCCGGCGGGCGGCCGATACGGGCCCGGCCGTCGCGAATGGCGATGGGGCGTTCGATCAGCTTGGGACACTGCACCATGGCTTCGATAATCGCAGCGTCACTGAGCGTCGTATCATTCAGTCCCAGTTCCATGTATTCCGCTTCCTTGGTGCGCAGCAGTTCACGGGCGCTGATGCCAAGGGCTGCAAGCAGTTCGCGCAGTTCGTCTGCACTGGGAATATCCTTGAGGTATTCGCGCACCTGGGGTTCGATGCCCTTGTCCCGTAGCAGCTGATAGGTTTCTCTGGACTTGGAGCAGCGTGGGTTATGATAGAGGGTAACTTGACTCATGGCGCTTCCGTATCGTTTTTAGGCGGCGCCTATTGTAACTGCCAATGCTTTCACGAAAAAGGACTTCACCATGAGTGCTGTTATGCCGTGCAGGGGTGGCCTGCTGTTTTCGGTTTTCAAGGTTTGGCCCGTTCGGGGGACGGATCCGGCTCCGTTGCTCCGGCGGCAACAAGGGGGAGGGTCGGCATGAATTTTCTGCTGCAAAACCGTGCAGTGTTGTTTCTGCGCTACCTGTTCGGCCAGTTCGTATCCAACCAGGGTGTGCTGAACGCCGCCGCCCTGACCTACACGACGCTGTTTGCCGTGGTGCCGCTGATGACGGTGACCTACTCAATGCTGGCGGCGGTGCCGTCGTTTCAGGGGGTGGGCGAAAGCGTGCAGGGGTGGGTCTTCGAGAATTTCGTGCCGGCCACCGGTGAAGTGGTGCAGGACTACCTGGCCAACTTCACCTCCCAGGCACGCAACCTGACGGCCATCGGCGTGGCGTTTCTGGCTGTGACATCCATCATGATGATGAAAAGCATCGAGGCGGCCTTTAACCGCATCTGGCGGGTATCAAGGCCCAGGCGGGGGATGTCGAGCTTTCTGCTGTACTGGGCGATTCTGAGCCTGGGGCCGGTGCTGATCGGCCTGGGGCTGGTACTGAGTTCCTATGTTGCCAGCCTGTCCATCATCAGCGATGCGGCTTCTCTGGTGGGGCGGGGGCGTCTGTTGAGTCTTCTGCCCATGGTGCTCTCGGCGGCGGCGTTTACGCTGCTCTATGCCGCCGTGCCCAATTGCCGGGTGCCCTTGCGCAATGCCTTTATCGGCGCCCTGGTGGTGGCGGTACTGTTTGAAACCGCCAAGCGGGGTTTCGCGTTTTTTGTTACCCAGTCGCCCTCCTATCAGCTTATCTACGGCGCTTTTGCCGCCGTGCCGTTGTTTCTGCTGTGGATCTACATTTCCTGGGTCATCATTCTGCTCGGCGCTGAGCTTACCCGTGCCCTGAGCGTCTATCAGCCGGTCCGGCGCCAGATTGCCGCGTCTCACCTGCAAACCGTGGTGGCGGTGCTGTACCGCCTGTGGCAGGCGCAGCGAGAGGGGATGGGGCTGTCGGACCGAATTTTGCTGCAGGAGGTCCCGGGGCTAGACCAGGGGCGCTGGGACGATTATCAGGTGCTGCTGATGGACGCGGGCATCGTGCAGCGCAATGAACAGGGTGCCTACCTGCTCAGCCGAGACCTGGCCCATTATCGTCTGCAGGAGCTGACCGAGGTGTTGCCCTGGCCGATGCCGGAGCCTTTCGCCCACGAGTCGATCAGCCCCTGGCAGCGCCGGCTGGACCTGCGTTTGCAGGCACTGGCGCATCAGCGCAGCAAGCAGCTCGATGTGCCGCTGCAGGTGCTGTTCGCGTCCGACCCGGCGGAGGATGACAACAGCCTGCGCCAGGGGGAGAGGGGATGAGCGTGACCGCGGCGGTCGAGGCCCGGCGCGTGCGCGTGCACGGACGGGTACAGGGCGTCAGTTTTCGCTACTGTGCCTGCCAGCAGGCGCGCATCGAAGGCCTGCAGGGCTGGGTGCAGAATGAGGCCGATGGCAGCGTGACAGCCTGGCTGCAGGGAGAGACGCCGGCGCTGATGCGCATGCTGCAGTGGCTGCGGCACGGACCTGCGCAGGCGCGGGTTGACCGGCTGGAAAGCGAGTCTTGCCAGCCGGAACCGGCCTTGCAGGGTTTTGAGATACGTCGCTGAACAGCCCCTGACAGGCTGCTGAAGTACGACCCGCTAAAGGTACCGCCTGATGTCCACCGGGTCGCGCTGCGCCGGTGTCAGGTACTGGCAGGCGTACTGTTCGCACACACCGCTGTGCAGAAACAGCCGGAACAGGTGCGGATCTATATGCCCCCGGTCGCGCATCTGCCCCATGATCAGCAAAGCCTCGCTCAGGCGTTTGGGCTCCTTGTAGGGCCGGTCCGCGGCGGTGAGGGCCTCGAAGATATCCGCAATGGCCATCATGCGCGCCGGTAATGACATCTGCTCGCCGGTCAGTCCTCTGGGGTAGCCGCGCCCGTCCATGCGCTCGTGATGCCCGCCGGCGATTTCCGGTATGCCGCGCAGGTGACGCGGGTAAGGCAGTTTTTCCAGCATAATGATGGTCTGCACGATATGGTCGTTGATCTTGTAACGCTCCTCGGGCGTCAGGGTGCCCGCGTTGATCAGCAGGTTGTACAGCTCGCCCTGGTTGTAGAGATGCTGGGGCTGGTGCAGACGAAACCCCCAGGGGTTGTTAGCCGGGATATAATCGGCTTCGGTGCGGGGAATCAGGTGGAAATCCTTGTCGGCCAGCAGCGTTTCGCGTACCGGCAGGCTGACGGTGCCGCCGGGGCGGCGCTGGCGTGCTTCCCAGGAAATGCCCAGGCGATCATCCAGGGTGCGCAGCCATTCGCGCCTGGCAAGGGTGCGCAGGCGCTGCTGATCTGATTGTGCCATCTGTTCGCGCCCCAGGTTGCACTGGGCGACAAAGGCGAAGTCGTCATCCAGTTGTCCCAGCTCCCTGGCCAGTGTTGCCTCCAGCCGTACTTTCAGGGTTTGCCGTTCCGTGTCCTTGGCGTCGTGCAGCTGGCGCCAGAAGCGCAGTTCGGCATCGCGCTTGAGAACTTCGAAGCGGGTGCGGATTTCATGGATGCGATCATGAAAGGTTTCCAGCTTGGTGGCCTTTTCCACCACCGTTTCCGGCGTGGTGATCTTGCCGCAGTCGTGCAGCCAACTGGCGATATGCAGCTCTTCCCATTGGTCGTCGTTCAGGGAAAAGTCGGCAAAGGCGGGGTCGCTGCTGTCGCAGGCCGCCCGGGCGAGCATTTCGGTGAGTGCCGGTACCCGGGCGCAGTGCCCGCCGGTGTGGGGCGACTTGGCATCAATGGCACCGGCGATCAGCTCGATAAAGGCCTCCAGCAGGGCTTTTTCCTTGCCAATCAACTGGCGGTTTTCCAGTGTCAGTGAGGCAAAACCGGACAGCGTCTCGATAAAGTCCAGCAGGTCGTTTTCGCAGTGGGCCTGGCTGTTGCCATAAAGCAGGCAAAGCACGCCGACGGACTCGCGATTGCGATTTTTCAGTGGAATGCTGATGACCTGGAGACGGCCTGTGTGCAGTGCCTGCAACAGCGGGTACATCGGGTGATCGATACTGCTGTGGGTCAGGGTCTGGCTGAGGCTGGTTTCGTGCAGCAGGCAGTCCGCCAGCTGGTGGTCGCCGTGCAGCGCGCAGGGGGGCAAAAGTGGCGCAGCCCCTGTGGCTTCTGCCAGTTTCAGGCTGGCGAGCTCGAGCCTTGTATCGTCGTCATTGACCAGGTAGATCGCGGCGCCGGCCGCCTGGCTGACGCTCATGGTCTGGGTGCAAATCAGTTCGATGAGCGGCACGAAGGCCGTTTCCTCCGACATGGCGCCCAGCATGCCGAGGAACTGGTTCAGGGTGTCTTTCATGACCCTCATGCTGTGGCCCAGGTCGTCGATCTCGCGAATGCGCGAACGGGTGCTGATGGGCTGATCGAGCTGGAAACGCCGAATCTGGCTCGCCTCCAGTGCGAGCTGGCGCAAGGGGCGGGCTATCTGGCGCGCCAGCAGCCAGGTCAGGGGGAGCGCGAGCATCAGGATAATACCGGTGATCAGGTTCGATTGACGGCGGATTCGCAGCGCTTCGCTGAGCAGTTCGTTTTCGGGCACCAGAATCAGCAGCTCGAAGTGAATGCCATCGGCAGCTTCCAGCGCATAGAGTTCGGCGCGCCAGGTTTCCCGATCGAATTCGAGCCTGAAGCGCCGTTCGCCGGCGGCCACCGGCTTGCTCGCGGCGTCCAGCACCCGGGAGCCCAGGCTGTCGAGGCGGGCAATGTCGATGATCCTGTGCTGCTCCAGCAGGACCAGCTTGCCGGGGTCACGATAGGCCAGGGCGTTGAAGTTCTGATCCAGCAGGACGATCTCGCTGCGTGGCGTGATGTGCAGTTCGGAAATGGAACGGGACAGCCGGTCGAGTGCCACATCGGCCGCGATCACGGTGCCCTGCAGCGGGTCGCGCCCGGACAGGGTAATGCCAACCTTGCCAATGGTGGGGAAAAAATAGGGCTCAGTGACCCCATGCCGGTCGTGTTCCAGCGCCAGCTGATACCAGTTCTGCTGGCGCGGGTCATAGTCCGACGGCGCCGTGTCGCGCTGCTCGATCAGGCGCAGGTCGACGTCGAAAAAATAATCCTGCTGCTGCCTGCGCCCCTGGGGGTCGGTACTGATGCTTTGGGCGATGAGATGACTGCCGCCTGGAGGCTGGAGACTGGCGCTGAGCCGATCACCGTTGATGGGGCGCACCACCAGGTAGTCGCCGCTGGCGTAGCCTATTTGCAGCGCCGTGACCTGCGGGCGCTGTTCCAGGGCCCGGGCCAGCAGGGTCAGGCGAGTAAGGCGTTCGGTTGCCGTCTGCGCCTTGACGATGGAGTCCAGTGCCAGCATGTTGATCAGCTGGACGATGGGCTGATAGGTGCGCAGGAACTCCAGCCGCAGGCGTTCACCGTACTGCTCGAACAGCTGGGCGGAGGCGGTGAGGATCAGGTCGCTGGATTGGCGATAGTGGTACCAGGTCAGGCTGCCGCCGAGCAGCAGAATAAGCAGCATGAAGAGTGCTGTGATCTGCAGGTGCAGCGGATAGTGACGTGGCTTGGTGCTGGACATGGGATCGGGGCCCGAGCAAAGTATCGGCCCGTGAACTATAGCGTATCGCGCTCTGTCGCAGCTGTGGGGGAAGGCGCTGGCCCGAGTGTGTCGAATGGGCTGCTAATGGACTGTGCTGTGCAGTGGTGCGGGTAGGCGCTGATGTGCAGGCGGGGGAGAAGCGGCACCGGCCCTCCGGAAGGGGCGGTGCCGGGATACTCCGCCTGGATGCAGCGCTTGTCGGCCCTTGTGGCAAGGGCCGGCGCCGGGATGCAGCGCCTGGATGCTGAGCTTGTCGGCCCCCGTGGAAGGGGCCGGCGCCGGGACACTGCGCCTGGATGCCGAGCTTGTCGGCCGTTGTGGCAAGGGCCGGCGCCGGGATGCAGCGCTTAGATGCTGAGCTTGTCGGCCAGGGTCGCCAGCAGCTGGTCGATGGCGATGTCCTGGTTGTCGGTATCGCGACGACCCTTGTATTCCAGGGTGCCGGCGGCGATACCGCGGTCCGAGATCACCACGCGGTGAGGGATGCCGATCAGTTCCATGTCGGCGAACTTGACCCCCGGGCGCTCCTTGCGGTCATCCAGCAGGACGTCGTAACCGGCCTGCTGCAGGTCCTGGTAGAGGCGATCGGCGAGCGCCTTCACGTCGTCGGACTTGTCATAATTGAGCGGCACCAGGGCGATGTGGAAAGGCGCAATGGCGTCAGGCCAGATAATGCCCTTGTCATCGTGATTCTGCTCGATGGCGGAGGCGACAACGCGGGATACACCGATACCGTAGCAGCCCATGTCCATGACCTTGGCCTTGCCGTTTTCGTCCAGCACGGTGGCGCCCAGTGCCTCGGAATATTTCTGGCCCAGCTGGAAGATGTGGCCCACTTCAATACCGCGGCGAATGGACAGGGTGCCCTGGCCATCGGGGCTCGGGTCACCTTCAACCACGTTGCGCAGGTCCGCAACCTGGGGAAGTTCCAGGTCGCGCCCCCAGTTGATGCCGAAGTAGTGCTTGCCGTCGATATTGGCGCCGGCGCCAAAGTCGGATGCCATGGCAACAGCACGGTCGACAATGCAGGGAATGGCAAGATTCACCGGCCCCAGGGAGCCGGCACCGGCACCGATAACCGGGCGGAATTCATCTTCCGTGGCCATGGTGAGGGGGGCGGCGACCAGCGGCAGTTTTTCAGCCTTGAGCTCGTTCAGGTCATGGTCACCGCGTACCAGCAGGGCGACGAAATCGGCTTCGCACTCTTCGGATGCGCGTACGATCAGGGTTTTGATCGTCTTTTCGATCGGCAACTGATGCTGGTTAACCAGATCGGCAATGGTTTTGGCGTTCGGCGTGTCGACCAGGTGCATGTCCATGCTGGCGGCAGCACGTTCACCCGCCGGTGCCAGGGCTTCGGCCAGTTCGACGTTGGCGGCGTAGTCGCTGCTGTCGGAAAAGGCGATATCGTCTTCGCCGGAGGACGCGAGTACATGGAACTCGTGGGACGAGCTGCCGCCGATGGAGCCGGTATCGGCCAGTACCGGCCGGAAGTCCAGGCCAATACGGGTAAAGATGTTGTTGTACGTCTGGTACATCAGCTCGTAGGTTGCCTGCAGCGATTCTGCACCCAGGTGAAAGGAGTAGGCATCCTTCATGATAAATTCGCGCGAGCGCATGATGCCAAACCGGGGCCGGATTTCGTCACGGAACTTGGTCTGGATCTGATAGAAGTTGGCTGGCAGCTGCTTGTAGCTTTTGACTTCGCGGCGAATCATGTCGGTGATGACTTCTTCGTGGGTCGGGCCGACGCAGAACTCGCGATCGTTGCGATCGCGCAGGCGCAGCAGTTCCGGGCCGTACTGCTCCCAGCGGCCGGACTCCTGCCACAGCTCGGAGGGCTGGATGGCGGGCATCAGCACTTCCTGGGCGCCGGCGCGGTCCATTTCCTCGCGCACAATGCGCTCGACCTTGCGCAGCGAGCGCAAGCCCATGGGCAGCCAGTTGTACAGGCCGGAGGCGACCTTGCGGACCAGTCCTGCGCGCAGCATCAGCTGGTGGCTGACAACTTCGGCGTCGGACGGGGTTTCCTTGAGTGTGGCAATCAGATATTGGCTAGCGCGCATAGATCCTAAACCCAGAAATCGGAAAATGTTGCGGAAAATCGCACCATTGTAGGGACGCGGGGGGTGGCAAACAAGCCCGTTGCGCGCATGCTGTGTGTTATCCGCTTGCGGGAGCCGCGCCTGCAGTCTGGCCCAGGGCCTCAGGCGGCACTGAGGTCCTGCATCTGCATAAATGCGAAAAGCTCGCGCAACTGGGTTTCGTCGAACAGCGGAATGCCGTGGCGCATGAGTTCGGCGGCCGTTATGCCGCTGCCCTGCACAGGCACCTGCTGGAACTGGCCGTCGTATACCCGGGTCGGGCCGCAGGACGGGCTGAGGGACTGTAGCAGGGCGCAGCAGCACTGCTCCCGCTGCGCCACTTCCAATGCCAGTTCAGCACCGTGAAGGTAAGCGGGGGTGAGGTCTTCACCGTCGCGGTCAGTGATCAGAATGGGAAAACGCTGGCGGATTTCCGCGCCGGGGCGCTGTACCGGCAGGCCGGCCGCGACCTCCGGGCAAAACGGCACCAGCCGCCCCTGGCGCCGCCATTGTTCAAGTTGCGGATGGACCAGGCGTCTTTGCTGGCTATCCCGGTGTACCGTCTCGCCCAGCAGGCAGGCGCTGACCAGTATTTTTCCCATGTTGATAGCCTCCTGTTGAACCGTCAAATCAGAACGGCGCAGAGACTATCAGGGCTTTGTGAATGGCAGGTTACATGGCCGGTGTGCTTGCATCGGCGCACTGCACCTGGTTGCGCCCCTCGGTTTTCGCCTTGTAGAGTGCGCTGTCGGCGCGGCCAATAAAATCGTCGGAGCCTTCCCCGGGGCGGTACTGGGTGACGCCAAAGGAGGCGGTGATGGAGCTGATCACCTCGCCGGACTTTTTCAGCTTGATGCGGATGGCCTGGATCTTGTCGCGCAGATTCTCTGCCAGTTTGGCGCCTTCGTCGAGGCTGCCGCCGGGCAGAAGTATGGCGAATTCCTCGCCGCCAAAGCGTACCGAAAGCAGTGGCTCGGCGGTATTCTCTTTCAGCAGCTTGCCGACGTATTGCAGCACCTTGTCGCCCATAAGGTGACCGTACTGATCGTTGAAATTCTTGAAGAAATCGATATCCAGCAGCACGATGGTGGTACTTGCGCTGTCAGGGCTGCCAATCAGCTGCAGCAGTTCGCTGTCGAAGACGCGGCGATTGAACAGCCCGGTAAGCGGATCGACGCGGGCATCCTGGCGGGTACGCTGCAGTTCGGCCTTGAGCGTGGCGATTTCGGCCTGGGCTTCATCGATGCGCTGCTGGAACTTGCGTGTGGTCGCGCTGATCGCTTCGGTGTTCAGTGCGAGGTTCTGGATAATGGACTCCAGCGGCAGTTCGCTGTATTCGCCATCGGCGAGTGCGCTCAGGCTGTCCTGCAGTACTTCGCTGTAATCACAGGTACGTCTGGCGGTTTCGTGGGCCTGGTCATTCAGGTCGTTCATCAGCGAGATCAGGTTGCTTTGAATATCCTTGGCCGATTCGAGTTCATCCTTGAGCATATGCTCGCGAAACAGCTGTTCGCTTACCATTACAGGGCAGGTGCCGTAGGTGCTCACTGTTGTGTCCAGTACGCTGTTCAGCTCGGGCATGCGGTCGGAAACATAGGTATACCAGAGAGCATAGTTCAGCGGGTTGGGCGGGATGTTGTACTTCACCATGAGAGGGATGGCTCGACGCAGGTAGTCTGCCGCCTGATTGGAATTCTCCGCGAATTTCATAGGTATCCTTTCTGTTCGACGGATTTGAATGGGGTCGCGGGTGCTCGTGCCCTTGTCAGCGACGATCTTACCGGCGCAGTCCCGGTACTATAAGAGACTTTCAGTGCTCAGTGCCAGTCATCCTGTTGTTACACATCGCTAACGTACCAAATATGACGCCAGAATGGGGCTGAATGGGTGATCAGGCGCGGGAATTTGCGGCTGGAAACGGGTATGTTCCAGCGGCGCTTTCGGGGCTATCCTTGTAACTGGACCCGAGGAGGTGCAGGTGATACGACTAGCGAGTGTTTGCGGGGTGCTTGGTGCCACCGTGCTCAGTGGGCTGATCAATGCCGGTGCTGTGGCGCAGCCCCTGCTGGCGGCCCACTCCGATCACCGTCCGGGTACTGAGCCTGATCAGGAATCCCGCTGGGAGCGCGGTGCCGGGGCACAGGCGCCGGCCCTGGTGCCGGAGTCGGGACGCTTTGAGTCCATTGAGGATGCCCTGGCGCACTACCGTGGGCTGGTACTGGAGTACCGCTGGCCGCCCATCGTTGCGACGAGCTCCCTGCGTCTTGGGGACAGCGATCCGGTGGTGGCCGATATCCGTACCCGGCTGATGCTGCTCGGTGACCTGCAGACCCGGGCGAGTCCGGCCGATGCCTGGCTTTTCGATGCCCCGTTACAGGCGGCGCTGGAACGGTTCCAGCGTCGCCACGGCCTCGAGCCGGATGGCATCTTTGGGCGTCGATCCCGCGCGGCGCTGGAAGTCCCCCCCAGAGCGCGCTACCAGCAATTGCAGCTGAACCAGACGCGCCTGGCGCAGTTCGACACACAGCGTGCGGGTGCACACACCTATGTCGTGGTGAATATTCCGGCGTTCGAAATGCGTTATGTCGAAGCGGGCAAGCCGGTGCTGAAAATGCGCGCCATCGTGGGCAAGCTCGAGGCGCGTACGCCGCTGGTGGCCAGTCAGATTGACTCGCTGGAACTCAACCCGGACTGGAACGTACCCAGCGGCATTGCCTACCGCGATATAGTCCCGGAAATGCAAGAGTCGCCGGATGCCCTGTATAGCAAGGGGCTCGAGCTGGTGGTCGGGTATGGCGCCGGCATGCGGACGTTGCCCTTAAGTGAACTGGATTACGAGCGGCTCTATCGCGGGCCGCAGCCCCAGCAGCGTTTCTGGCAGGCGCCTGGCCCGAGCAATCCACTGGGACTGCTGAAGTTCAATTTCCCCAATCCCTACCTGGTGTACATGCACGGTACGCCCAGTGCCGGGCTTTTTAACCGGCCGGTACGGGATTTCAGCTCAGGCTGTATTCGTATCGAAGATCCGGACCGGCTGGCCAGGCGGCTGTTCGGGTTGTCAGGCGGTGAGCGTGGCCTGGCGTCTGTTTCCCGGCTGGAGCGGGAAATCGCCAAGGGCAAGAATCGGGTATTGTCATTGCCAAGCCCGGTGCCGGTCTATACCACGTACTGGACCGCCTGGCTGGACGACGATGGCCAGGTACAGTTTCGTGAGGATCTTTACGGGCATGACATGGAAGCCGACAAGGCCGTTTCCGTGACACAGCAGTCGCGCATTGCGGCCCCCTGAGTGCCTATTCATTTCCCGTCTCCCGTCTCCCTTATCCCTTGCCCCTTCTCCCTTGCGTCGCCGCTAGTCCGCCGTTCGTGCGGGCTTGAGTGGGGCAAGGCAGGTGGCGGGCAAAGGCGCCAGGCGCATTTCCAGGGCGCTGGCCTCGGCATCGCTTAGCTCCAGCAGTATCCGCAGCTTGTCCCGCCACTGCCGCTCGATAACGGTCAGTCCCAGTTGCTGAATCAGGTGCTCCAGGGTGCCGGTCAGGTCGTGCGGTGCGAGCAACTCATAGGACTGTGTAAATACGCGGGTTTCGGTGGGCAAACTTGCCAGGCATTCCTGTACCGCCTGGCTGTAGGCTCTTACCAGGCCACCGGCACCGAGCTTAACACCGCCGAAGTAGCGTGTTACGACCAGGGTGATTTCGCCCAGCCCTGAATGTGCCAGTACGTTGAGCATGGGCTTGCCGGCGGTGCCGCGGGGTTCGCCATCATCACTGCAGTTCCACAGGTTGTAGTCATCCGGCGCCCCGGCCACATAGCACCAGCAGTTGTGGTTGGCATCGGGGTAGCGGTTGCGCACCTGGAGTACAAAGTCGTTGGCGGCTTGCGCGCCTACGGTGTGCGCGGCCTGGCATATGAACTGGCTGCGCTTGATTTCCAGGCTGACCGCATGGGGCCGGGCCGGTCGCTGGTAAGTCTCAGGCATCGGTTGCTGCAAGCCAGAGGCTGAGGCTGGCGTACCAGTAGTGTTGTTGCAGATTGTCGCGCAGCGCCTGCTGCAGCGCCTGCCCCGTAAGACCGCAGCGTGCCAGCAGGGCGCCGTCGACATTCAGCTCGAGCTCGATACGGGCACTGATGTAGTAGAGTGCGAGCTTTTCCCAGCGCAGATCCGGGTGCAGCTCGGACATCGCGGCTCTGAGGGCCTGTTCCACTTCGGCACGCAGCGGCAGGGTGTCGCAGTAGAGGCGCTGATCATCGTTGTAGGTGTCAATATGGAAGATGACATCGCCAATGTCGTCGAAACGGGTTTTGAGGATGCGCACCGCGGTATCGCCGATATAGTGCCCTTCGGAGGCGCTGAGGTGGCTTTCGACCTGGATGTGCATTTCCAGCAGGCTCTGGCCACCCATCAGGCGAGTTTTCAGGCTGTGCACACTGATGACACCATCGACATCCTGCACGGACTGCTCCAGTTCGCGCACCTGGTCTTCCGGCAGGGCGGTGTCGACCAGCTCCTTGATGCTTTTCCAGGTCAGGTCCCAGCCAATCTTGGCGATCAGCAGCGCAACCAGCACGGCGGTAAGGGCGTCCAGCCAGGCCCAGCCGAGCATGGCGCCACCGATACCGATCAGCACCACGATGGACGAAAAGGCGTCGCTGCGGCTGTGCCAGGCGTTGGCAATGATCAGGTCCGACTTGAGGCGCTTGCCCGCCGCCAGGGTGTAGCGGTAGATCCATTCCTTGCTGACAACCGATAGCCCGGCCACCACCAGGGTGGGCCACTCGGGAACCAGCAGTTCGGCGCCACTGAACATCAGCCCGACACTGTTGTATGCCATGGCTCCGGCAACGGCGATCAGCAGCCCGCCAAGCATGACGGTGGCGGCAGTTTCGAAGCGGGCATGGCCCCAGGGGTGGTCTTCGTCCGGTTCCTGGTGCGACAGATGCAATACGAGAACGACCATGAAATCCGTTGCCAGGTCCGACAGCGAATGGATGCCGTCGGCGATCAGGGCATGGGAATGGAAAAACAGACCGACCAGGATTTTGGCGATGCCGAGGACGGCGTCCAGCAGGCTGCCGACGAGTGTCACCTTCTGGGCTTCTTGCTGACGTTGCTTGGCTGTGTACATTACAAATCCATTGAATTAAGTGCACTAACAGGTAGCGCTTGCGCCTTGATGGGGCCCAGGTCCGGGGTCTGGGCAACCCAGTCTGGCAGCTGCCGCCTGCCTGTTTCAAAAATATTACATAGTAAAATCGCGATCAAGCAGGCCGATTATCACTGGTTTCGTCAAAAACTCGCTGCAAGTTGTTGTTATTATTTAATAAATAACTACTGATCAAAAAATAGCCAATCTGTCTCGATCGACGGTATTGCGGGGCGGGAGGCGCATATTTCGCTGTTAACCCACACCCTTATCCACAGCGCGTGTGGGTATAACCGCACAGCCCTGTCATAATGGGCCTGTGGATGCTTTAGCACAGCTACAGTCACTCCCGGTCCGGGCCTTGCTCAAATCAGTCGATACCCAGAATTTTGTGGGTTTGCAGGCTGAGTTTCCACTGCGGATGCTCCAGGCAATACTGGATGCAGCGTTGGCGATTGGCAGCGGCATCGGGGCCATCCAGTGGCTGCAGGTAAAAATTTTCGAAGGCCAGCCCGGCAAAACGTTCGGGGGCGGCCAGCAGTTGCGGGTAGACCAGCTTGAGTTCCTGCCCGCAGTGAATCGCAAGCTCAGTGCCGGCCTTGGGGCTCAGGCAGATCCAGTCGATCCCCTCGGGCAGCGGCCGGGTGCCGTTGGTTTCGATGGCGATCTCAAAGCCTGCGGCCTTGAACGCCCGCACCAGGGAAGTATCGAGCTGCAGTGCCGGTTCACCGCCGGTGCACACCAGGTAGGGTGTGCCCTGGTTCGGATCGGGCCAGAGTGCGAAGGCCGCTTCAGCCAGTGCCTCTGCGGTGGCGAACTTGCCGCCGTTCTGGCCGTCCGTGCCGACGAAGTCGGTATCGCAGAAGTCGCAGATGGCGCGGCTGCGGTCCTGTTCCCTGCCGGACCAGAGGTTGCAGCCGGCAAAGCGGCAGAACACGGCCGGCCGGCCGGCCTGGGCGCCTTCGCCCTGCAGGGTATAGAACATCTCTTTAACGCTGTACATGGGTTCTCCGGGGCCTTGCAGGGCCATTGCAGTGGGCGGCTCGCCGCGGCTGCTTCAAGTATGCACTCAAAGGCACCGTCTCGCCGCCCCTGTTGCGACCTGTCATGCGGCAGGCGCGGGCTCCAGCGACGCGCCGGCAACTTCACCGCCGAAGGCGTTGAGCAGGTCCGGAATCAGGCGCGTCAGCTCCAGGCCGAGCTGGGCGACGTCGGCGTCGAAGCGGGCCAGTTCATCATCGGCCACATCCTGCTGGCGCTCCTTGAACTGGTCGGTCTGCTTGAGGCGGTGAACGCTGAGGTCCTCGTGCAGCATGAGGCGCAGGTTCTCATCCCATTCCAGCGCCAGCTTGGAGACGCGCTTGCCGGCTTCGAGGTGCGCCACGATCTCGCTGCTGGTCAGGTCCTGGCCCTTGATGCGGATCACGCCGCCTTCCACCAGGTTGTCCTTGAGTTCGCTTTCGTCGAGCAGCTGCAGGTAGGCCGGCAGCGGCTCCTGCTGTTCGAGCCAGTGGCTCATGACCGCCGCCGGCGACTGCTTGACGTCGGTCAGAATGACGGGCAGTGAACCCAGGCTGTTGCGCAGCTGGCTGAGGAGGTCTTCGGCGCTCTTGTGGCTCGAGGCATCGACCAGAATCAGCCCGGCCTGGGGGGCGATCAGGGCATAGGTCTGGTTGCGTTTGCTGAAGGCGCGGGGCAGCAGATCGAGAACGATTTCGTCCTTCAGCTGGGTACGCTCGCGGCGATACACCTTGCGCGCCTCGTCCTTTTCAATCTTCTGCACCCGTTCTTCCAGCGTCTGGCGAATGACGCCCGAGGGCAGTATTTTTTCCTCTTTCTGGCTGCAGATCAGGTGATAGCCGGCGCAGCTGTAGACCAGCTGATCGGGCAGGGCCTTGCAGGGCGCAATCCAGCCGGAACGGCTCAGTTCCTGACTGCCGCAGGGCTGGAACGGCGTTTCGGCCAGTGCGGTTTCCAGTGCTTCGGTGTCTTTGTCGAAGGCGGCATTAAAGCGATAAAAGATAAGATTTTTAAACCACATGGGAAATCATTGCCTGCTGAGTAGGGGCGCTATTCTAGCGGCTCATGGCGTAATTGCCATGGCGAAGGGAACAACCACCGCCTGGGCGAGCTTCGCCCTGGCGGTGGCGGGCAGATCAGAGGCCTTCGTAGGCAAGCAGGGTGTGCACCGGAATGCCTGCGTCCTGAATGCGAGTGGAGCCTTCGAGGTCCGGCAGGTCGATCAGCGCGGCGGCTTCATAGACGCTGGCGCCCAGTTCCTTGATCAGGGTGCTGGCGGCCAGGATGGTGCCGCCGGTGGCGATAAGGTCATCAAATATCAGCACGCAGTCGCCCGGGCCCACGGCATCGATCTGCATCTCGACGGTGGCGGTGCCGTACTCCAGTGCGTAATCGGCCTGCACGGTCTTGCCTGGCAGTTTGCCTTTCTTGCGTACCAGTACCAGCGGCAGGTTGAGGTGATAGGCCATGATCGAGCTGATCAGGAAGCCGCGCGCATCGATGCTGGCAATATGGGTGATCTCGGTTCCGATATAGCGCTGAATAAAATCATCCGTGACCATGCGCAGGGCTTTGGGGTCCTTGAAAATGGGCGTGATATCGCGAAATATGACGCCTTTTTCAGGCCAGTCGGCAATGGTGCGAATGACCGATTTTACGTAGCACTCATCGTAGGGCATGCAATTGACTCCTTGGGCGCAGCGCGGGCTGCGGCTGTGATGCGGTAAATTCAGTTGCGACAGCAGCGCTCGGGTGAACGCTGCCGTCACATCAGTTTCAGGGTGCCTGGCGCAGGCTGGGGCACTCGCCGGACTGCAGGTACAGCTGCTGCAAGTCGAGGATATCGATTTCCTTGCCTTCCACCTGTATCAGGCCGCCTTTCTGGAAGCGGGTAAAAAGCCGGCTGACCGTCTCGATGGCCAGCCCCAGGTAGTTGGCGATTTCGTTGCGCGACATCGACAGGCGAAAGCGCGTTCTGGAGTAACCCCGGATACGAAAACGCTCCGACAGCCGGATCAGGAAGGTGGCCAGGCGCTGCTCGGCGGTTTTTTTCGACAGCAGCAACAGCATCTGCTGGTCATCGCGAATCTCCCGGCTCATGGTGCGCATGATCTGGCGTCGCAGTTCGGGCAGTTCGCCGGCCAGGTCATCGAGCCTTGCGAACGGAATATCGCACACCGTTGTGGTTTCCAGGACCTGGGCGGCATTGGGATACTGGCCCGAATCCATGCCGCTCAGGCCGATCAGCTCACCGGGGAAGTAGAACCCGGTGATCTGCTCGTCACCGTCGGCAGTGACGCTGTAGGTCTTCACGCTGCCGGCGCGGATGGCGAATATGGAGCCAAATGGCTGTCCCTGATCAAACAGCTGGTCGCCCTTTTTCAGTGGCGAGCTTTTGCTGATGATGGTGTCGAGTCGATCAATATCCGTCAGATCCAGCGACACGGGCAGGCACAGCGTACTCAGACTGCAGCTGTTGCAGTGCGCCTGCTGGGCCGGGCGTGATCTCCCCGGTGTGCTTGAATCATCCATAGGTACTTCCTGTTGCCTGGATCGTTAAATGAGGGGACAGACCGCGCAGAGCGGGCAATGCTGCCGGGACGTAATTATCCATCATTTGTCGAGCCGGTTGAAGTCATGTGAGGGAAGAGGACTCAGGGTGTCAGGATTGGCACCAGGGTCAGCAGGCCGAACAGGATAATCAGGCTGCCTGCCAGCTGCTGGGTGAGGCGCCGGGCCAGTAGCTGGCGCAGCTGGGCCGCCATAAGTCCGGTGGCAAGCATGGCCGGCAAGGTGCCTGCGCCGAAACAGGCCATCAACAGCGCGCTGGTCTGCCAGTCGCCCGCGGCGGAGGCCCAGATAAGGGTGCTGTAAACCAGGCCGCAGGGCAGCCAGCCCCACAGCAAGCCCAGCGCCAGGGCTTGCAGCGGTGTGCGGGCCGGTAAAAAACGGCTGGCCAGCGGGCGCAGGTAACGCCACAGGCCGCTGCCGGCCCGCTCCAGGTGCAACAGGCCTTTCCACCATTGTGCAATATAGAGGCCCATGGCCACGAGCATCAAGCCTGCCAGGGTGCGCAGTACCAGGGTCGCGGTGCTATCGGCGAGCAGCACTCCAAGCCCGCCCAGCAGCGCACCGGCCAGCGCATAGCTGAGCAGCCGCCCGCCGTTGTAGCCCAGCAACAGTATGATGGCCGGTGTGCGGCTATCGGGGCGGGTCATGCCGACGGTTGCAGCGATGCCGCCGCACATGCCGATACAGTGTGCGCCGCCGAGCAAACCCAGTACCAGTGCGGTGCCGATGGAGAGGCCTTCAGTCATCTTTAGCCGAGTCCGGTGTCGGGCGAGCAGCGGCTGCAGGCCTGGAAGGCTCCTGCCTGGCGTCGTCGGGAATCAGCTTGTCGTCATCATCAAACAGGATGCTGTGGGCGGGCGAGTCCATGTCGTCATACTGGCCGCTGTTGACGCTCCAGAAAAAAGCCCAGAGGGCGCAGCCGACAAAGATAATGGCGATGGGAATCAGCAGATACAGAATATCCATGGTTCAGCCTTTGAGGTCTGTTGCAGGGCCCGTCGAGTGTTGCAGTTTAATCACCTTTCACCTTTCACCTTTCACCTTTCACCTTTCACCTTGCTCCGAGCCAGTCGCATGGCATTGCCGACCACCACCAGAGAGCTGGCGGACATGCCGAGCGCCGCCATGTAGGGAGCGATCAGTCCGCTGGCGGCGAGCGGTAGTGCCAACAGATTGTACAGCAGGGCCCAGCCGAGGTTCTGGCGAATGATGCTGCGGGTCTTGCGCGCCAGCACGATGCCCTCCACCAGGCGGCTGAGGTCACCGGACATCAGTACACCGTCGGCGCAGGTTTTGGCCAGGTCGGTGGCGGACCCCATGGCGATGGACGTCTGAGCGCCGGCCAGCACCGGGATGTCGTTGATGCCATCACCCACCATCACCACCCGGGCACCGTTGCGTTGCAAGGCGCGGATATGGGCCAGTTTCTGATCCGGTGACATGCCCCCGTGAACCTGGTCTATTCCCAGGCTTCGGCTGACGTGCTGTACCGCCGGGGAGCTGTCGCCGGACAGCAACTCCACCTGCAGGCCGAGCGCCTGCAGCGAGCGGATGCAATCGGTCGCCTGGGGGCGCAGCTGGTCATCAAGCCCAAACCAGGCCAGGGGGGCTGTGGTGCTGCACAGCAGCAGCCACTGGTTCTGGCTGTCGGGCAGTGCCGGTGCGGGCTGGTGCGGGCACAGGGCGGCGGCAAATTCGGCCGTGCCGATGCGGTAGCGTGCACCGTCGATCTCGCCTTCAAGGCCCTGGCCCAGGTGGGACTCCAGGGTGTCGGCGGGCCGGTGGACAAAGGGATGGAACGCCTTGGCGATCGGGTGTTCGGAGTGCGCCTCCAGTGCCGCGGCCAGGCGTAGGGCCTGGTCACGCTCGGCGCCCAGGGTGATGACGCTGTGCAGGCTGAGGTTGCCCTGGGTCAGGGTGCCGGTTTTGTCGAACACCATGTGGGTTGCTTTGGCGAGGCTTTCAAGAACGTGTCCGCGGGTGATCAGCAGGCCCTGCTGGCGCAATGTGCCGGTGGCGGTTGTCAGCGCCGTGGGGGTGGCCAGCGACAGCGCGCAGGGGCAGGTGACGACCAGGACCGAGAGGGTTACCCAGAAGGCGTTGGCGGGTTCCAGTTGCCACCAGATCAGCCCGACAAACCCTGCGGTCAGCAGGACCGCAGCAACAAAGTAGCTGGAGATACGGTCGGCCAGGCGGGCGGTGGCGGGTTTCTCGCTCTGGGCGCGGTCCAGCAGGCGCACGATGGCGGACAGCTGGGTGTCGCCCCCCACCTGGCTGACTTCCAGTTCGATGGGGTTCTCGACGTTGAGGGTGCCGCCCACCACGGCGTCGCCCTCGCCGTGGTGGATGGGCAGGTACTCGCCGGTCAGGGCCGACTCGTCGATGGAAGAGTGGCCGCGGCGGATAATGCCGTCCGCCGGCAGGCTCTGCCCGGGCTTGACCAGCACCCGATCACCCACCCTGAGTTCGCCTGCGGGTACCAGCAGTTCATCGCCATCGACGAGGCGGATGGCGCTGTTGGGTAGCAGGTTGAGCAGTGCATTGCCGGCCCGACCGGTACGGTGGCGGGCCTGCATCTCCAGGTAGCGGCCAATGAGCAGAAAAAAGGTGAACATGGTGACCGAGTCGAAATAGACCTCGCCGCTGCGGGTCAGGGTTGCCCAGACGCTGGCGCTGTAGGCCCCAAGCACGGCAATGGACACCGGTACGTCCATGCTCAGGTGGCGGCTGCGCAGGTCCCGCAGCGCTGCCTGGTAAAAGGGCAGTGCGGCGTAAAGGGCGACGGGGGTGGCGACGATCAGGCTGGCCCAGCGGATGAAACTGACAAACTGTGGCTCCATGTCCTGCAGGGCACCGGCGTAGAGCGCGATGGCGTACATCATGACCTGCATCATGCCAACGCCGGCGACGCCAAGGCGCATGATGGCGCGTTTCTTTTCACGCTCCAGCAGTTGCTGTTCCTTGTCGGGGTGGTACGGATGACCCTGGTAGCCGATACGGTAAATCTGTCCCAGCAAGGTACTCAGGCTGGTGCTTGAGGTATCCCAGCGCAGGCGCATGCGGTGATTGCTGAGATTGACGCTGACGCCGAGTACGCCGGCCTGGCGCTGCAGATGATGCTCGAGCAGCCAGGTGCAGGCGGCGCAGCTGATGCCTTCGATCACCAGGCTGGCTTCGCGTTCTGTTTCACCGAGGCTGGCAACAAAGGCCTGCTGGACACTCGCAAGGTCGTAGAGCGCGAGTTCCTGCACCAGGGCGTCCGGCAGGGCGCGGCCGGCAATATCCAGCGCCCCCGCCGTTGCGGTGCGGTGGCGGTAATAGCCATCCAGCCCGCTGTCGACGATGGTCTGTGCCACCGCCAGACAGCCGGGGCAGCATAGCTCCCTCGGCTGGCCGTCGATCACCAGCACATGGTGAGTGCCTGGCGGAATATCCAGGCCACAGTGAAAGCAGCCATGGGCCTGTGCGCCGGCGTCATGAGCGACGTGCGCGGAATCAACTGAGCTGAGGGGCCTGTTCATCGGGTGGGAAATCAGTGCGCCGGCGAGAGCTGAGTGCGCAGCGGATCGTAGGGAGGCAGGGCTTCAGCACGCAAGCTCCAGCTGTTGTCCGCCGGTGTAAGCACCAGGTAACGCTTACCCACGCTGAGCGAGGCCTGCAGGCTGCCGGTGAAGCGAGTGCTGCCGGGTACGCGGCGCAACAGGGCGCTCTGGTCATATTTCTGGTGAATCGGGTGAATGATTTCCAGTGTCAGGCGGTCAAGATCGTCGGCCACGTCACCGTTCAGGGTCAGGCCGATATCACCGGTGACATCATCGATCAGCAGGTCAGCACCCAGGCCCAGGGCAGCGGCATTGTTTGACAGCGTGCTGTCAATTTCCAGCCCCTTGGCCACCTGGTAATAGTCGTCCTTGACGATGCCGTCGGAGGAAACGATCGACAGCACCAGGAAGGTGGTGCCGGAGAAAACGGAGGCAATGACCGGTGCCAGAATAAACCAGAGCCAGGGCTGCTTGTACCAGGGCGCGATGGCAGTGTTGTCGTGCTTCATGATGATCCTTAAAACGCGCTAAATCGAGGCCAGGCGAACAGCTGCTCGCATAGCGGCGTTATTCTAACCGAAAAACCCCGCAGGCGCTGCTGCGACAAATTGCCCCGGGGGTGCATCAAACTGCGGAAATCAGCGTCTGGGCGCCGGGCCGAGGAAGCGGCTTTCCGCATCCTGGCTGATCGACGGGTCATCCAGCGCACGGACATGGAAAATGATGGTGTAGTTGGCACGCAGCATGACCGCGGGATCCGCCTGCAGGCGCAGCGCCACATCGGCCAGTTCGCCGGCGGCGATATGCAGCTGGGCGTCGGTTACCAGGGTCAGTCCGTCGAGGCCACTGACGCTGATTTCAAAGCGGTGATCCTGCTGGGCCTTGTTGGCCAGCTTCAGCGTATAGCTGTTTTCCAGCTTGCCATCCGATGTCTGGGTGAACAGCGGACCGCGATCGCGCAGGACATCGACTTCCAGCGGAATGCGGGTGGCGATGGTGTAGGCAAAGGCTGCCAGCATGCCACCCAGCAGCAGGGCGTAAACCACCAGGCGCGGGCGCAGCAGCTTGGTCGGCTTGCCTTCCAGGGCGTGCTCGGTGGTATAGCGGACCAGGCCCCGTTCGTAGCCCATGCGATCCATGACATCGTCGCAGGCGTCGATGCAGGCGCCGCAGGCGACGCACTCGTGCTGCAGGCCGTCGCGAATGTCGATGCCAACGGGGCAGACGTGCACGCAGTTGCCGCAGTCGATACAGTCACCCAGGCCCTGGGCCTTGTAATCGACCCCCTTCTTGCGCTTGCCTCGGTGCTCGCCGCGTTTTTCGTCGTAGGAAATGACCAGGGTGTCCGGGTCGAACATCACGCTCTGGAAGCGGGCGTAGGGGCACATGTAAATGCATACCTGTTCGCGTAGCCAGCCGGCATTGCCATAGGTTGCCAGGGCAAAAAAGCCCAGCCACCAGGTTTCCCAGGGGCCCAGGTTCCAGCTGAAGAGGCTGGGTACCAGTTCGCGAATGGGGCTGAAATAGCCGACGAAGGCGACCGCCGTGGCGACGGCGATCAGCAGCCAGAGCAGGTGCTTGATGGTTTTGCGGGCCAGCTTTTCGGCGTTCCAGGGCGCCTTGTCGCGCTTCATGCGCTGATTGCGGTCGCCTTCGGTGATACGCTCGGCCCAGATAAAAAACCAGGTCCAGACAAACTGCGGGCAGGCGTAGCCGCACCAGAGTCGCCCGGCGACCGCCGTGACCAGGAAGAGCACGAAGGACAGAATGATCAGCAAAAAGGACAGCAGCATGAAGTCCTGGGGCCAGAAGGTCATGCCAAACACATGAAACTGGCGGTTGGGCAGGTCAAACAGCACCGCCTGATGGCCATCCCACTGCAGCCAGGAAAAACCGAAATAGGCCGCCAGCATGACGAAGCCCGAGATCATGCGCAGGTTGCGGAACAGTCCCTTGTAGAACTTGACGTAGATATGTTCGCGCTTGGCGTAGAGGTCGTAGGTTTCAACCGTCGCCTTGGACTGGCTGTTTCTGGGAGTGATGTCTTTGACCGGGATCTGATTCATGCCATTGCTCTTCGTGTGACCTGTTGCATCTGCGTGCCTGCTTGCAGTGCCGTGGCGACTGTGTAGAGAGTCTGTCCGCTAGGGCCGGGGTACAAGCTGCAAGGCCACAGTGGACAAAGTCCAGTATAAGGGGCCCATAAAAAAGACGATATGATCTGCATCATATCGTCTTGAGTACAGGCCCGCAGTCTGTCAGTGGTCTGACAGGCTGTAGACGTAGGCGGCAATCAGGTGGATCTTGTCATCGCTGAGCAGATCCTTGTGTGCCGGCATCATGCCTGCGCGGCCGCTGCGAATAGTGTGTGTCACCGCCTCGAAGCTGCCACCGTAGAGCCAGATATCGTCCGTCAGGTTCGGTGCGCCCAGAGCCTGGGTGCCCTTGCCGTCCTGGCCGTGGCAGGCCGTGCACAGCGCCTGGAACTGGGTTTCGCCCCGCTGGGCGGCATCCGGATCCACTTCACGCCCGCTGAGGCTCAGCACGTAGCTGGCCATGTCGCGTACACCTTCCTCACCCAGGACAGAGCCCCAGGGCGGCATGCCACCGTTGCGGCCATCGGTGATGGTCTGCTTGAGCGTGGCAGGAGCGCCACCGTACAGCCAGTCATTGTCCGTCAGGTTGGGGAAGCCGTAGGCGCCGGTACCCGCTGATCCATGACAGACCGAGCAGTTGTTGGCGAACATGCGCTGACCCATCTGCAGGCCGGACTTGTTGTCCTCGTTCTGCAGATCTTCGATGGACAGGGCGGCGTACTTTGCAAACACCGGCTTGTACACTTCCTCGGCGTGCTGCATTTCCTCTTCCCACTGGCCGGCCGAAGTCCAGCCCAGCAGGCCCTTGAAGTTACCCAGGCCCGGGTACAGGGCCAGGTAGACCAGTCCGAAGATCACGGTGGCGACGAAAAGCTGAAACCACCAGCGGGGCAGGGGGTTATCGTACTCTTCGATACCGTCGTACACGTGACCGACAGTCGAGTCGGTGGATTCCTTGTGGGTCTCGCTTTTGCGAGTCTGGAACAGCAACCAGGTGCAGCCAAAAATGACCGCCAGGGTAATCACCGTTACCCATGCGCTCCAAAAAGCACTCATTTTTCCTTTCTCCCGTTATCGGCCTTGGCATCCGAAGGCTTCTCTTCGTCTTCGAAGGGAAGGTTGGCGGCATCATCAAATCCCTTCTTGTTCTTGGGGTGCAGTACCCAGGCGAACAGGATGATGAAGGTGATGAGCATGATCACCGGTATGTAAGGACCGTATGCTTCGTAACTCACGCTACTTACCGCTTGTTGCTGTATTCGGAGTGCGTTTTACCGAGCGACTGCAAATAGGCGACCAGTGCATCGATCTCGTATTTGCCGCTCACCGCTTCCTGGGCGTCTGCTATCTGCTCGTCGGTGTAAGGCACGCCCAGTTTGCGCATGACTTTCAGCTTGTCTGCAGTGTCGGAGCCGCTGACGCGGTTTTCGAACAGCCACGGGTAGGAAGGCATCTTCGACTGGGGTACCACATCGCGCGGATTGTACAGGTGCGCACGGTGCCAGTCATCGGAGTAACGTCCACCCACGCGGTCCAGGTCCGGCCCGGTACGTTTGGAGCCCCACAGGAAGGGGTGTTCCCAGACGTCTTCGTTGGCGGTGGAGTAGTGGCCGTAGCGCTCGGTTTCCGCCCGGAAAGGACGAATCATCTGCGTATGGCAGACGTGGCAGCCTTCACGGATATAGATGTCGCGGCCTTCGTTCTCCAGCGCCGTGTACGGGCGCATGCCTTCAATCGGCTGAGTGGTCGAGGAGTGAAAAAACAGCGGGACGATTTCCGCCAGGCCACCACCGCTGATCACGAGAATGATCAGCAGTACCATCAGGCCGATGTTTTTTTCTATTGTTTCATGTTTGATCATCGAGAATAGCTCCTATCGGCCTCAGGCGGTCTGTGCGGCCGAATCGACCTGCGGTGCGCGGCTGCCTTTGCGCACCGTCTGCCAGGTGTTGAAGGCCATCAGCAGCATGCCGGTCAGGAAGAAGGCGCCGCCCAGCCAGCGTACAAAGTAGCCCGGGTGGCTTGCAGCCAGGGCTTCCACGAAGCTGTAGGTCAGGGTGCCGTCTTCGTTGACTGCGCGCCACATCAGACCCTGCAGGATGCCATTGACCCACATCGCGCAGATGTACAGTACGGTACCGATGGTCGCCAGCCAGAAGTGGGCATTGATCAGGCGCACGGAGTACATCTGGGATTTGCCCCACAGGCGCGGAATCATGTGGTAGGTAGAGCCGATGGAGATCATGGCTACCCAGCCCAGAGCGCCGGCGTGTACATGGCCGATGGTCCAGTCAGTATTGTGTGACAGCGCGTTGACGGTCTTGATCGCCATCATCGGGCCTTCGAAGGTGGACATGCCGTAGAACGACAGTGAAACCACCAGGAAGCGCAGTACCGGGTCGGTACGCAGTTTGTGCCAGGCTCCGGACAGGGTCATCATGCCGTTGATCATGCCGCCCCAGGAGGGCGCCAGCAGGATCAGGGACATCACCATGGCCACGGACTGTGTCCAGTCGGGCAGGGCGGAGTAATGCAGGTGGTGGCCACCGGCCCAGATGTAGGTGGCGATCAGCGCCCAGAAATGGACGATGGACAGGCGGTAGGAGTAGATCGGACGCTCGGCCTGCTTGGGCACGAAGTAGTACATCATGCCCAGGAAGCCCGCGGTCAGGAAGAAGCCAACCGCATTGTGGCCGTACCACCACTGCACCATGGCATCCACGGCGCCGGGATACACGGAGTAGGACTTGAACAGTGAAACCGGAATCACCAGGCTGTTGACGATATGCAGTACCGCCACGGTGATGATAAAGGCCATGAAGAACCAGTTACCCACATAGATGTGGGAGGTCTTGCGGTTCTTGACCGTGCCCAGGAATACGATCGCGTAGCTGATCCACACCATGCCCATCAGGATATCGATCGGCCACTCGAGCTCGGCGTATTCCTTGGTGGAGGTGATACCCATGGGCAGGGTAATGAAAGCGGCGACAATGACGGCCTGCCAGCCCCAGAAGGTGAACTTCGCCAGTGCGTCGGAGAACAGGCGTACCTGGCTGGTGCGCTGCACTATGTAGTAAGACGTGGCAAAGAGGGCAGAACCACCAAACGCGAAAATCACGGTATTGGTGTGTAAGGGACGAATGCGTCCGAAAGACAGCCAGGGCGTATCGAAATTCAGTGCAGGCCAGACCAGCTGGGCTGCAATCAGAACCCCAACGGCCATACCAACGATACCCCATACCACCGTCATGATGGCAAACTGTCGTACCACCCTGTAGTTGTATGTCGGGTGTTCAGTTGCTGTGCTCATGTCAGGCTCTCATCAACAAGCTAGTGAAAAGGAAAACGTTCCGGCGGCAATTATCTGGGAACGCATCTTTGTTTACAATGCGAAGTCGATGGCGAGTGCGGTACATTGTCGCACCCAGACTCCGCGGCCGGATTGTACTCGATTTCGCCGCTTTGCGAACCGTAAATATTTAACGCATTGAAAGATATTGAGAATTCTTTCGCCAAAAAAGGACATTTAGAGCGACAAAAGCATCGTTTTGGCGGTTTTTATGGTTTTTGTACCCATCGGGGCCGGGCCTAAAGTCGTATCTTTGAAGCTTTTGTTTGATCTGAATCAAGTATCCCCGATACCGCGTATTAACCTTGGACAGATGATGTATTTAACGGATGGGCAGCCGCTCAATGGCCGCATTTTATTTGCCCACGGTGCCGGTGCGCCGATGGACTCGGACTTCATGCAGACTGCGGCCCAGGGGCTCGCAACGGCGGGTTTTCAGGTGCTGAGATTTGAATTTCCCTATATGCAGGCGCGGCGCGAGGATGGACGGCGACGCCCGCCCAACCGCATGCCGCAATTGCTGGAACACTTTCAGGCGCGCATAGCTGAGCTTGATGATGGCGTGCCGCTCTGGCTGGCCGGCAAGTCCATGGGAGGACGGGTGGCCACTCTGTTGCTCGATGAAGCGCCTGAATACGTACGTGGCGCCCTGGTGCTTGGTTATCCGTTCTATGCCGCAAAAAAGCCACAGCAACCGCGGACTGAACACCTGGCGCGGCTGAACAGGCCTGTGCATGTATTTCAGGGTACGCGGGATGCACTGGGGAGTCGGCAGCAGGTTGAAACCTACGATCTGTCACCCCAGGTGCAGCTCCACTGGCTCGAGGACGGTGATCATGACCTGAAACCCCGCAAGGCGTCGGGTTTTACCCAGGCGCAGCATCTGGCAACGGTGTTTGCCAGGGTTGCCGCGCTCTGAGGTCGATCCTGTCAGGATCTGGAATCAGTGCTCCAGCAGGGTAATTTTTTCTTCGCAGGTGAGCATGGGGTTGATCGCCGCCATGGCTTCCTGGCGTTCGGGGGAGCGGGCCCAGCGCTGCCAGTCCTGAATGGAGCGGTAGCAGGCCAGCACCACGCGGTGGTTGGGGTTCTGGCTGTTGTGCAACGCTTCACCGGAGATAAAACCGTGAGCCTGCATGGCTTCGGTGAGTGTGGCGCGGGCGGCCTTTTCGTAGTGCTCGGCAAGGTCGTCGGCGATATGGCGTTCAATCAGGACTCGAATCATGGTGGTGCTCCTTGCTGGCAGTGGCATGACACATGTTTTAAGCGTAATGAATTTCCGACCGATCGCAATGCCCCTGTGGCTTTCTCTGCGCAGCCATATTTGCGACAATGGCCGCGTTCCAGAGCAACTGGTGAAAAAATGGGCAATGTAAAACCCGATCAGGTGATGGATGCCTGTGGACTCTTCTGTCCGGAGCCGGTGATGCTGCTGCATACCCGGGTGCGCGAGCTGCAGGCCGGACAGGTCCTCGAAGTGCTAGCGACGGACCCATCCACGCAGCGCGATATCCCCAAGTTCTGTACCTTTCTGGGCCACGAGCTACTTGGCCAGGAAGTGGAAAATGAGCAGTACCGATACCTGATACGCAAGGGAGCCGGCTGAGCCCGATGAACGATAATGTAAATGTAGTGGTCGAGCGGACCGAGCAGTTGCTCGGTGAGCTGGATCAATTGCTTGAACAGCGCGAACAGATTCGCGTCGACACCCCGAAGCAACAGTCCGAGAGCGTAATCGTGAACGACGTGGCAAGTACCGCAAATACGGCAAGCACCGAGAATACCAAGTCCCGTTCCAAGAACCGGGTCGCGAACCAGGCAGCGCTCAAGCTGTTGATGGAAACCTACCCCAAGACGTTCAGCCGCACCGGCGTGCGGCCGCTCAAGATCGGCATTCAGGAAGACCTGCTGGCGGATGAGAAAATCGCCAAGAACAAGATCAAGCGGGCACTGGCCTCCTATGTCCGTACCCTGTCTTACTACCGCAGCCTGCAGGCCGGCGCTGCCCGCATCGACCTGGCGGGGGAAGCAGCCGGTGAAGTGTCCGAGCAGGAAGCCGAACACGCCAAGGGCAAGCTGAAGGAAATCAACCGTCAGCGGCGTGAGCGTGATCAGCAGCAACGCAAGGAGCAGGCGGAAAAGGAGAAATCCGATCGTCTGACCAACAAGCTCGAGCAGCTGGTCAACCTAAAGGGTCGTTAGGCCTGCTTGATCGCCATCGGCTACGCCTGGTCTGGCGGCGATTTAAATCCCGGTGCCAGGTCCGGCCTGGTGGTTAACTGTCTGTCTGGGTCCTGTGTCGTGTCCGAATCGTTGAATATCTGCTGCCCCCACTGTTTGGTGACCAATCGGCTGCCGGCGCAGCGCCTGGTTGAGGCGCCGCGTTGCGGTCGCTGCAAGGAGGCGCTCTTTGTGGGTGCGCCGGTCGAAATCACGTCTGCCGCGGCTTTTGACAAGCTGGCAGGTCGGTCCGATATTCCGGTGGTCGTCGATTTCTGGGCGTCCTGGTGCGGGCCCTGCAAAATGATGGCACCGGTGTTTGCGGCGACTGCGACGCGGCTGGAGCCGCATTGCCGCTTTATTAAGGTGGATACCGAAAAACTGCCTGAACTGGCGCAGCGCTTTGCCGTGCGCAGTATACCGACCTTGCTGGTGCTCAAGGGTGGGCGGGAGCTGGGGCGCCAGGCCGGCGCCATGGATGCGGGCGGGTTTGAGCGCTGGTTGCGCGCATTCAGCTAAGGGGCGCAGGACTAGGCGTCCGCTTCAAGCTGGTTATAAAAAAGGTGCTGCGATTGCAGCACTTTTTTTTGCGTTGTCACAAGGCGGGGTCCGCTGCCGGCTTATTCGAGTGCTCCGGGTGTGCCGTGCAGGAAGCCCTGGGTTGCATCGATCTTGAGGCGCAACAGCTGGGTCAGCTGGCTGGGGCGTTCCACGCGTTCGGCGTAGGCGGCAATATCCAGGCTGTGGGCCACGCTGACCAGGCTGCTGACGAAGAACTGGTCCTGGGCATCGCTGTCGATGTCATGCAACAGGGACCCGTCGATCTTGATGTAGTCGGGCTGCAGCTTGTAGAGGTAGCCAAATCCACTGGGATGGACGCCAAAGTTGTCGACACCAAAACTGCACCCGAGCGTGCGCAGCGCAGCGCGCAGGTTTCCAATGCCGGTCAGGTTGTTGAGCACCGAGGATTCGTTCAGCTCGATGCACAGGCGTGACCGCTGGTTCAGCGTTGTCAGGCGCTCCAGTAACCACTGGCAAAAACTGGCATCGGTGGCGGATTCGTTGGAAAGGTTGATGGCCAGTGCGGCCGTTGCGGGGCCCTGCTGCAGGTACTCCAGCGCGTGATTGACCACGGCGCGGTCCATGTCGATCATGAGGCCCAGTTCGCGCACCACGCTGATAAAGTCACCGGCACTGCAGGGGTTGTTGTCCTGATTGAGAATGCGGGCGAACACTTCCTGGTGCAGCGGACGTTCATCGGTGGCGATGACGGGCTGTGCCTGCAGGAATATCTGTTGCTGGGCGATGGCGGCGGAGACATGCTCGTGCCAGCTCTCATCCGTCGGCTGCGGATCACCGGCGGCCCGGAACTGGTGCGTACGCTTGTCGTCCTGCTGGGCTTTCTCGACGCCAAGGTGGGCATTGGATTGTAGCTGGGCGGCGCCGGTCTGATCGGTGCCCAGGGCAATACCGATACGCACCGGGGCCTGTGTCTGGGTTTCGCTCTGGCGCAGTTGCTGGTAGTCCTGGTCGATGCGGGTCAGCAGGCCGTTAACATCGCGCTGTAGCTGGTCGGGCGGCGGCAATTTCAGCAGCAGCGCAAAGTCGGCGCCACCGAGGCGCCCGATGATGTGATCGCCGGCAGTGGCGCCGGTTTCGCCAAGCTGGGAGGCCAGCAGGCGGATAAAGTTGTCGGTTTTCTCGGCCCCCAGTGCCTGGTTGAGTGCCTGCAGGTTGTCGATGTGAACATAGAGCAGGGCGCAGGGGCCGAAATCCTGGCGGTAGTCCAGCCGTTCGCCGAGCTGGGCCCGGGTGGCGCGGGGGTTGGGCAGGCCGGTGAGGTCATCGCGGTAGGCCTGGCGCCGCAGCTCTTCGATGTTCTGGCTTTGCTCCTCGAACATCTGGTGCACCTGGCGCACCATCTGGTTCATGGCTTCGACGACACGGCGCAGCTCGCGGGTTTTCGGAATGCGCGGCTGTTCGATGTACTGCTTGTGTGTCAGGGCGATGGCCTGATCCTCTACGCCCTTGAGCGGGCGCAGGATGATGCGCAGGATCAGGCTGATAGCCAGGGTGGAGATCAGGGCCAGAAACAGGAACCAGATCAGGGTCTCCTGGGCAACGCGCCAGTAGGCCAGGTAGGCATAGCCGGGGTGTCCCTGCACAAAGATGGAGCCGCTCTTGGTCCAGTTGTAGGTGACTTCACGGGTCATGGCGGGAGGGGTCAGCTCGACCAGGTCGACGAACCACTGGGGAACGGTGTTGCCGATGACCGGTGGCGTGGTCTTGCTGAACAGCATGCTGCCGTCCGCGGTGACCACATTGATGCGCTGGTAAAAGCCGCTGTCGAAGATGGCGTTGACCGTGGTTTCAACCGTGGCGGCATCGCGGCTGGCGATATAGGGCGCCAGGTAGAGCCCCAGGTGCGTCGCCGTATCCAGGGCATGGGATTCCAGCTGGTTGGTCAGCATCCGCTTGGAACTGTCCGATACGATATAGATCGTGCCGCCGGCCAGTCCCAACATTACCGCAAGCGTGGCGGCGATCAACTGGTTTACGAGTGACATGGTATCTTCCTGTGTCTACTGGTCATGCTGTTGATTGATCCTCGACTGCAACTGAACCCAGGGCTTGAGTCGATCCGAGGCGCCGACCAGGTCGGCGCGTCGGCCTTTTTTGGTCAGCCAGAGATTGTCGCCGTTAAAGCTGTATACGTGCAGCAGGTCCGGGCGCTGGCTGGCAGGTTTGATGTCGGAAATCAGGTTGTCCAGGACCAGGGGGACCGCGCTGGGCGTCGGGTAGTAGGTTAGCACCATGTGCGCCTGGTTCAGCTCCAGCGCCTTGACGTAGGCAATGCTCATTTTTTCGATCGGCACGCCGAGTTCGCGCAGGGTGTAGTACTTGGCGATGGAAAAGTCTTCGCAGTCCCCGCCGTTGCTGACCAGGAACTCCACCGGGGTGGCCCAGTAGTCGGTCTTTTTCCAGTGGACGATATCGTCGAGAAAGCGCACCTGGTTGAAGAAGCGGTTCACTTCGCGCAGCTTGGTGGTCTCGTCAGCCTCGGCAAGGTCTGCCAGCAGGCGTTGCCAGGAGGCGAGGCGGCGTCGGGCGGGTTCGCCGTAAGTCTGGCCCAGTTCGTTGATGGCCGCCTGGCTCAGACGAACGCCGCTGCTGTTGTCGGCCATCAGCACCAGGCTTGCCGACACGGTCAGGCACAATAGCAACAACAGCAGCGTGCGCAGCGCTGGCCGGGGGCCTGCCGTGTCCTGCTGATGGCGTCGTTGCGATTGCACCAGGTACATCCTGTTCCTTAGGGAAGATCATCATGGATCATCCCGCTGTTTTGCTCAAGGCCAGCAGGCGGTCTCAGGGCTGAAATTGCGCGTTAAAGCGGGCGCGGTCGTGGGGTTCGTGCAATGCCAGTGCGGGACCCTCTGGCACTATGCCGGTGGGGTTGATGCTGCTGTGGCTGCGATAGTAGTGGTGCTTGATCTGGCGCATGTCAACCGTGGTGCTGATGCCCGGCCACTGGTACAGCTCACGCAGGTAGCCCGACAGGTTGGGGTACTGGCTGAGGGTGCGCAGATTGGTCTTGAAGTGGCCGTGGTAGACCGCATCGAAGCGCACCAGGGTGGTAAAGAGGCGCCAGTCGGCTTCGGTTATCCGCGCGCCCAGCAGGTAGCGCTGCTGGCCCAGGCGCCGCTCGAGCCTGTCCAGGGCGTCAAAGAGCGCGTCAAAGGCCTCCCTGTAGGCGCTCTGGGTTGTCGCAAAGCCGCAGCGATACACGCCATTATTGATGCGCGTGTAGACGAACGCGTTGATCTCGTCGATCTCGTGGCGCAGTTCAGGCGGGTAGAGATCGGGGCCCTGGTCGACGAGATGGGAAAAGGCGCTGTTGAACATGCGCATGATGTCCGCCGACTCGTTGCTGACGATGGTGTGCCGCTGCTTGTCCCACAATAGCGGCACGGTAACGCGTCCGCTGTAATCGCGCTGGGCGCGGGTATAGAGCTCGTGGTGGAAGCGGCTGTGGTACAACGGGTCGCCGGCGGGGTGGTCGGGGTTGGCGAAGGCCGGGTCTTGCTGGTATTCCCAGCCGTTGCTGGCCATCAGCGGGTGCACGCTGCTGACGCTGATGATGTCCTCAAGGCCCTTGATGCGACGGGCTATCAGGGTGCGATGTGCCCAGGGGCAGGCCAGGGATACGTAAAGGTGATAGCGCCCGGCTTCGGCCGGGAAGTCGCCGTCACCAATCCAGTTGCGAAAGCGGGACTCGTCCCGCACGAAGGCACCTTGCCGGCTTTCGGTGTCGTACCACTGGTCGTGCCATTGCCCGTCTACGAGTAATCCCATGGGTTTTACCTTTGTGGTTGCTGTGGGCGTGAATGAAGCGGTGTCAGGCAGGGACTGGCCGGTGTCTCGGCGCAGGCCCTGGGTGCTGCGGTGCGCAGGCCGTAAGGTTACAGCTGCTCAATGGCGCTCATCACCTGGTTCAGCGACTGGTCCTTCATGTCTGGCATGCTCATGCCCTCGGCGGCAAAGGTTTCTACCGCATTGATGCCGATGAAGCCAAGGAAGGTTTCAACGTAGGGCGCAACGAAGTCCCGTGGCGTACCGGCGTGGATGCCGCCCGTGGCCGTGACAATGTAGGCCTGCTTGTTCTGTACCAGGCCAACGGGACCGGTTTCAGTGTATTTGAACGTTACGCCGGCGCGGGCGATATGGTCGAAGTAGGCCTTCAGGGTCGAGGGTACGCCGAAGTTGTACATGGGCGCGGCGATGATCAGGATATCGGTGTCCATCAGCTCCCCTACCAGGGTGTCGGACAGGGCGATAATCGCGTTCTGTTCGTCACTGCGCTGATCGGCCGGGGTGAAAAAGGCGCCCAGTGTCTGGTCGGTGATGTGGGGCAGCTGATCCTGGGCCAGGTCGCGGGTGGTGACGGCGATCTGCGCATCGCGACCCAGGCGGGCCAGCAGCTTCGTCGTCAGCAGGCGGGTGTTGGAGGTTTCGTTCAGGGCGCTGGATTGAATAACGAGTACCTTGGTCATGTGTTTAACTCCGCAACAGTGGGTTGATGGAGTCATTATCTATGTCCTGGATGCGATAAAAAGCGGAAAAACTTCAGCATTTAGTTCAATATTCTTGAACGATTGCGTCGGGCCTCAGCTGCCCGGCATCAGCTGGCAGTTGCGCAGTGTCGCCTGCCAGCTGCGGGTGTGCCGGTCCCGGGCCTGGCTGTAGCGCTGCCACAGGCTGTCAGGATTGGCTGTTGCGAAGACCTGCCATTGGTACTCCCGCATCCCGGGTGTGGCGGGGAGCTGGCTCAGCAACTGTTCGTGCAGGGCTTTCCAGCGCTCTCCGCTGCGATGTACCCGGGCGAGGTAGGGCTGCACTTCGCCGGCGTAATAGAGCCTGAAAACGTTGAGCAGGATACGGGCCCTGGGGGTGGGCCTTTGTTGCGGGCAGATGCTCCCGCGCTGTTCACGGCGCTCCAGTGCCTGGGCGGTGTGCTCCAGGGTTCCGGTCAGTAGCCAGAGTGACTTGAGCCACTGGCTACCAAAGCGGTTGGCGTTCAGGACCTGGTAGTGCTGTTCCAGCCCGTCCAGATCCGCGGGCAGGGCCCAGTCGGGAGTGCTTGTCAGGGTCTGTATATTGGCGAGCGCCTGCAGGCTACGCAGGGCCGCTTCGTCGCTGTCGGCGGTCTCATCGTCCTTGCCGCGCAATGGCAATGCCGGGTCGCCACGGGAAAAGTTGGCCTCCATTTCGCTCGAGGCATAGACCGCGTTCCAGAGCACGGCGGGCAGTTCCCGCGTCTTGATCTGCTCGATTTCGGCAAGCTGCAACTTCAGTTGCGGGTCGGCATCGGGGTCCTGGGACAGCCGGGAGAGGCAGTCGCGTACCTGGTGCAGCAGGCGGAGTTCGTACACTAGCTGCCCGGATGGGCGCATCACCTTTCCCAGCGAGCTGTTGCGCTGTGCAATGAGCCCCAGCAGGTCACAGTGGCGCAGCGCCAGGACTTCAATCGGACCCTGTCGGAGGTCCGTTAGCGCCAGCAGGCGCTCGCGCCTTGGCGGAAACAGGGGGATGTCTGCAGTGGCGCCGAGGCCAGCCTCGATGGGCTCCTCGAGTACCCGGGCGACGCGCTCGCTGTAGTTGTCGAGCATGGCTTCGGGGGTGGTGCCACTGCATCCGGCCAGCAGGGCGCCCAGGCAGAGTAACAGCGAGGTCATGCGTGCGGCCGGCATGGCGTTCAGTCTGCTGTCCGGCGGCTGAGGTGGCGTCCTGTCATCCATGTCAGGCGTGCACCGAGCAGCAGGGCACCAAGACTGAGGCCCAGCACCAGGCCGTACCAGAACCCCGCTGCGCCCCGGGATGGGCCCAGCAGGTCGGTGAGCCCAAGGACGTAACCGGCCGGCATGCCGACCCCCCAGTAGGCAAGGAAGACCAGCAGCAGCGGCATGCTGGTGTCCTTGTAGCCGCGCAGGGCGCCGGCGGCGGCGACCTGGATGCTGTCGGAAAACTGGAAGAAGGCGGCAATGGTCATCAGCTGGGCGGCCAGGGCAATGACAACGGGGTTGGGGCTATAGAGGCTGGCAATTTGCAGCGCAAACATCAGCATGATGCTGCAGGATACCAGGGCGCATGCCAGTGCCAGCAGGGTACCGGTAAGGGCGCTGCGCCGAGCCTGAACTGGGTCGCCGGCGCCGACCAGGTGACCGACGCGAATGGTAATGGCCATCGCAATGCTCAGCGGCAGCATAAAGGTAAGGCCGGTGAAGCTCATGGTGATCTGGTGTGCCGCCACGGTGATATCGCCCCGGGGGGCGAGCAGCAGGGCGATGAGGGAAAACATGCTGACTTCAATCAGCAGGGAAACGCCGATCGGCAGCCCCAGTTGCAGAAACTGCCGGCTTGCCTGCAGGCGAGGCCATTGCCAGCGGGCGAGCGGTGCGGCTGTCTTAAAGGCGGGGTTGCGCCACAGGTACAGGCTGCCCGCCAGCAGCATGATCAGCATGACAATGCTGGTGGCCCAGCCGCAGCCGACGCCACCCATGGCGGGCAGACCAAGCTTGCCGTAAATGAAGATGTAGTTCAGGGGGATGTTGCACAGCAGTCCCAGCAGCCCGATTTTCATGACGACACGGGTCAGGCCGAAGCCTTCGCAAAAGCTGCGGATCAGCTGGTACAGCAATATCGCCGGCAGGCCCCAGGAAATGCCTCTCAGGTAGGCCTGGGTCATGGCCGCAAGATCCGGTGCGACCTGCAGCTGCTCCAGCAGCCAGGCACAGTTGCGTACGCTGAAAAAAGCCAGGGTGCCCGCCAGCAGCGCGATCCAGAAACCCTGCTGCAGTACCGCGCCGGCGGCGCGGGGTTGGTGGGCGCCAAGGTGCTGTGCCGTCATGGGGGTCGCGGCCATCAGCACGCCGGAGAGGGCCAGAAAGACCGGTAGCCAGATGCCGTTGCCGAGCGCGACGGCGGCGAGGTCCCGCGCGCTGACGCGGCCGGCCATCAGGGTGTCGACAAAGCCCATGGCGGTCTGCGACAGCTGTGCAACCATGATGGGGCCACCGAGCTTTAGCAGGGCGCGGGCTTCCGTCAGGTGCAGGCGGGGTGAGCGGTTTCGGGTGTTCAAGGCTTCAGGCCGTCCACGGGCTGGTGGCTCTCGGTGTCAGAGCTTGCGCGGCATCTGAGCGGTGCGGGAGACGGGTCGTCGAGAGTGTTCAAGGTATCCGTGTGCAATTCCATGCCTCCTGAATCAAGGGGCACAGGATAATGTGCAGGGCGCAGGGTCACAAGGTGTGGTAGGGTATCAAGAGTGTTCAAGGTATCCGTGTGCAATTCCATGCCTCCTGAATCAAGGGGCACAGGATAATGTGCAGGGCGCAGGGTCACAAGGTGTGAGGTATCAACAAAAACGGCGGCACTCCCGAAAGAGTGCCGCCGTTAATCGAGCTGCGTCGGGTTAGTCGATACGTGCGCTGACGTAGCGGCCCGGTGCCGGCTCAATGGCCTTGTAGGTGGCGTTGCCGAAATCAGCCGGTGCCTCCGCTTTCTTGCCGGCGCGGCGCTTGAGCCACTCGTTCCAGTGCGTCCACCAGGAGCCTTCCTGCTGGGTCGCGGTATCGAACCAGTGATCGGCGCTCTTGCCCTGCTCGCCACCGGTCCAGAAGTGACGGCGGTTCTTGGAGGCCGGATTGATTACGCCGGCCACGTGACCGCTGGCGCCGAGGACGAATTCCACGTTGCCCTTGAAGTTGGCGGCGCCCTTGAAGGTGCCTTTCCAGGGGGCGATATGGTCTTCGATGGTCGACAGGAAGTAGCACGGGATCTTGATCTTGCGCAGATCTATCGGCTCGCCACAGATGGTCAGGGCATTCGGCTCGACCAGCTTGTTCTCCAGATACATCTTGTTGATGTAGTAGGTGTACATATTGGCGGGCAGGTTGGTGGAGTCGCTGTTCCAGTACAGGATGTCGAACGGCGGTGGCGTTTGCCCCTTGAGGTAGTTGTTGACCACGTAGGACCAGATCAGGTCGTTTGAGCGCAGCATGTTGAACGAGGTCGCCAGCTCGCGGCCGTTGAGTACGCCGGCGTTGTTGACCTTGTCTTCCAGGCGCTTGACCTGCTGTTCATCGATAAAGACGCACAGGTCGCCCGGATCGCTGAAGTCGGTCAGGGTGGTGAGGAAGGTGGCGGAGGCGACGCGGTTGTCCTTGCGCGCTGCCATGACCGCCAGGGCCGATGCCAGCAGGGTGCCGCCGACACACCAGGCCAGGGCGTTGATCTTGTCCGCGGTGCCGATGTCGTGGGCGACGTCGATTGCCTTGATGACCCCCTCGCCGACGTAGTCGTCCCAGCTGATGTCGCCCTGCTCGATGGACGGGTTAAGCCAGGAAACCAGGAAAACGGTCTGGCCCTGTTCAACGCAGTAGCGCACAAAGGAATTGTGCTCCTGCAGGTCCAGAATATAGAACTTGTTGATGCACGGCGGCACGATCAGCAGCGGGCGTTCGGTCACCTGTTCGGTCAACGGCTTGTACTGCAGCAACTGGAACATGTCGTTCTCGAACACCACAGCGCCTTCGCTCAGTGCCAGGTTTTCGCCCAGCACGAAGGCCGTCTCGTCGGTCATCGAGATGCGACCCTTGTCGATGTCGCCGAGCAGGTTCTTGAGGCCGTCGATCAGGCTCTGCCCCTTGGTCTCCAGTGCCTGCTGCAGCACTTCGGGGTTGGTGGCGGCAAAGTTGGTCGGCGACAGCGCATCGATGTACTGCTGGGTATAGAACTCCAGCTTGCGCTGTTCGGAGTCGGACAGGTTGGCATTGGATGCCATTTCGTTCAGCAGCTTGGACGTCAGCAGGTACGACTGCTTGATGTAGCTGAATACCGGATTGGCAGACCATTCCTCGGCCTGGAAACGGCGGTCGCCGCGGCTGGGCTCGACGTTGGCGGTGCTGCCGGTGAACAGGCTCTGCCACAGGTTGAGTTGCGCGGTCTGATAGTCGGTGATCGCCCGGATCCAGACAGTTGGGTCCTCGAACGAGCGGGTGGTGAGCTCGGTCCAGGATTGGGTGAACTGGGTAAAGATGTCATCACCTCCTGATGAGGTGAACATGTCCAGAACCTTCTTGGTTTCCGAATTCAGGTAGTCGATAAATTCCTGAGGATCTGAAAGTACGTTGCTGTTTTTATCCATGAATACCGTTTTCTCCGGCTGGATCGACATCCGCAATGCTCGCCTTGCTGGGTCTGCGCGACAGCTTGGCAGGGGCCGATGTTGTGCATTTGCTAAACAAATGAGAATCTCAAGCATAGCCTTGAGACAAAGGCCCTGACAACCCCTGGGGCGGGATGGCAGGGCTAATTGGGAATAATTATTTTGCAGGTGCGCAATGAAGTTTGCCGGTCGCTGTGGTGAGGCGGCGAAGCGCTTGTGCAGGCGTGTTCCGGGTCGGCTTTGCGGCAGGCCCTGCGGCTGGCTAGAATGCGGAGCCCTGTTGCGGTGCGCGGGGTCTTAATTGCGAGGAGCATATGCGGCATTTTTTGTTGATGAGTACCAGTGGTTGTCATCTCTGTGACCAGGCGATCGAGATTATCGTCACCAGCCTCGACCCCGGTTTGCACAGTGTCGATGAGGTGGATATCGCCCTGGATGATGGGTTGGTGGAGCGCTACGGGGTGCGGATTCCGGTACTGGTGGATGAGGCCAGCGGTCTTGAGCTGGGCTGGCCCTTTGATCGCGCTGCGCTGATGGCCTTTATCGGCGGGCTGGCGTAACCCCGGGTTATTGAAGCCCGAAGAAGGCCTTGCTGTTGGCGTGGAGCCGGGCCCGCAGCACTTCAACGGGCTCACCGGTGGCCTGGGCGACCCGCTCGGCGATGTGGGGCAGGTAGCAGGGCTCATTGCGCCCGGATTTGGGCTTGGGGCGCAGGTCCCGGGGCAGCAGGTAGGGGGCGTCCGTTTCCAGCAGCAGGCGATCCGCCGGGATGTCCCTGAGCAGCGGCAGCAGGTGAGCACCGCGGCGTTCATCGCAGACCCAGCCGGTCAGGCCGATATGAAGATCCAGATCCAGGTAGCCATGCAGCTCTTCTTCGCTGCCGGTAAAGCAGTGGGCCACGGCGCGGCTGATGGCACTGCGGTGGCGTTTGAGCAGCGCTAGTTGCTCCGCATGGGCGTCCCGCTCGTGCAAGAACAGTGGCAGTCCGCTTTCCATGGCAAGCTCCAGTTGCTGCTCGAAGGCAGCGATCTGTTCTGTTGGGCTGGAAAAATTGCGGTTGAAGTCCAGCCCCGTTTCACCCAGGGCGACGCAGGCCGGGTCGAGGGCAAGCTGGCGCAGCTGCGCATGGGTGTGAGCGTCGTATTCGCTGGCGTGGTGCGGGTGCACACCGGCGGTGAAGCGCAGTGTCCCGGGGTGCTGGTGGCACAGTTCCCGGGCGGCCTGGCTGCCGGCAAGGCTGGTGCCGGTAACGATCAGGGTGCTGACACCCGCTTCGGTGGCGCGGCTGATCACGGCGTCCAGATCCTGGGCGAAACGCTTGTCGGTGAGGTTGACACCGATGTCAATCATGGGTTCAGGCACAAGGAGTTCCTGGCAGGGGGCTGCGGACGCCACCGGCCAGGGCCGGTGGCGGGTTTCGATCTAGCAGGGTGCTGAAAAACTACCTGCGTTGCTCTCGCGGCGTTAAAAATCGTCTCAATTCGGTCATTTATAGGCCATAAACTCCCTCATTTCGACGATTTTTCGTCCGGGCGGCGCGCCGCTTGCGCTAGCTGCCTCGCCAACGCTCTCAACAACCTGCTAGAGTTTTTTCGCGCTGCCACTCTGGTAGAGGGCCAGGCGTGCCGATTCGGTGGGGCTGAGCATGCGTGTCGGCTGCTGGTCGCGCACGTCATAGATTACCCCGAACGCCAGTACGTTTTGCACGTAATTGCGCGTTTCATCGAAGGGGATGGTCTCGATCCAGATATCCAGCGGCAGGTCTCCGCGTTCTTCAAGCCAGCGGGAGACGCGGTGGGGGCCGGCGTTGTAGGCGGCCGTGGCGAATACCCGGTTGCCATTGAAACGCTCCAGCATCTGCGCCAGGTAGGCGGTACCCAGGGCGATGTTGGTTTGCGGGTCGTTCAGGTCGACGCTGTTGCGATAGGGCACGCTGTAGCGCTTGGCGGTCTGGGTGGCGGTGGCCGGCATCAGCTGCATCAGGCCGCGGGCGCCTGCGCCGGACTGAACGGCGGCCTGGAAGGCGCTTTCCTGGCGGGCGATGGACAGCGCCCAGGTGCGGTTGATGCCGCGATCCGCGGCGTACTGCTTGAACAGTGCCTTGTATGGATGGGGAAAGCGGATGCTCAGGTCGTTCCAGCGTTTCGAGCTGATGGCACCGCGGATTGCCTGGTCGTGCCAGTCCCAGCGGCTGGCGACATGGGCTGCGGCGTGTCGGTCGTTGTCGCTAAGCCGTGTCTGCGCCAGGTTCCACTCCGAACGCGCCTGGTAGGTTTCGTTCAGGCGCAGCAGCTCACGCATGCGCCGGAATGCCGGGCTCTGCTCCAGGCGGTCCAGCTGGGTGCTGTCGAAATTGCCGGGTTCGTCCTGCAGGTCGTAGGGCCTGTCGTGCATTTCGGCGGCCAGAAAGCTGTAGAAGTTGCGTGAGCCGAGCAGGCGCGCCAGGCTTTCAGGGCTGTTACTGCCCTTGCCGGTACTGTCTATGGCCACGCTGTTCCAGTACAGCCAGCGCTCGTTGGCTTGAAGCTCTGCCGGCAGCTTGCTGATCAGCTGCTGTACCCGGGGCCAGTCGAGGCGGGTCAGGGCGTTGCGAATGCGCCATTCGGTAACTTCTTCCTGCTGGAAATCGGGATCCAGGCGTGCCATCCGGGCTTCGTAGTCGGGCAGGAAATTCTTGCCCATGCGGACGCCGAAGTAGCGATCCAGGGTCGTGCGCCGCTGCGGGTCCAGCATGAGTCGGTCGCGGTCGCGCAGCCAGAGGTCAAAGGACTGCAGCAGGTCTTTGCGGGCCAGGTCCCGAATGCCATGGGCGGCGATGCGTCCGTGCAGGGGGTTGCCGCTGCTCAGCAGCTTTGGGTTGGCGAGCAGCCTTGGATCGGAACTGACTTTCAGGAACAGGTCACTGACAGCCTTGTGGTCGGCCTGGGAGAGATAGCGCTGCACGTATTTGGCCAGTGAGTCATTGCCTGCCTCGATGGCTTTGAAGAAACGGCTCAGGGCGATGTCAGAGGTCAGTTGGCCGCTCTTGATCCAGCTGTTGAACAGGGCATCGCAGCTGTTGGGTTGTGATGAGCCCACATTCCAGAGTTCGGCGGCGCCGGCGTAGGCGCGGGTGGTATCGCCGGTGTGCAGGCGCGCCTCGAGTTCCAGGCACTGGTATTTGGTGCCGCTGAGCGGATTCTTGGCCATCGCCTGCAAGATGCCGTGCCAGGCTTGTTGGCGTGCCAGCTGGTTGACCCAGCTGCGCTGCAGGCGCGACGCCAGCGGGGTATCCCCGTGCGTGGCGGTAAACTGATCGATCTGGCTTTGGCTGGCGCTGGCCAGACGGCGTTCCATCTGCTCATATTCCAGGTAAGGATAGAGTGGGTAGTGCCGGAGTTGGGCGCTAATGGACTCGAAGGTATCCCAGTCTTTGGCTGCTGCGGCTTTTTTTGCCTGCTGGTAGCTCGCGCGTTCCCGGGCGTAGGTATCGGTGCCGCTCGGGCTGGCTGCGCTGGATGGCAGTGACACAGCACAGCCCAGTACCAGTGTGGCGCACATCAGTGAGAGTGGTTTCATGGTCCGTTTACAGCCCTGTTTCTGCGGATTTTCACCCAGTCTAATGGAGACGCCTGTACAAAAGACAGGGGTTGAACAGTTTTCATATTTGCCCCGGTTTTACGGTAGAATACGCGTCCCTCAAATGAGCCGAATACATACATTATGCCGCTGATACGACTTGACAATATTTCCATCGCCTTTGGTACCAGGGCATTGCTGGACCAAGTCGGTTTTCAGATTGACCCTGGTGAACGGGTGGCGCTGGTCGGGCTTAACGGTGCCGGCAAGTCAACGCTGCTGAAACTGATCGGTGGCCAGTTACAGGCCGATGGCGGCGAATTCTGGGTGGATCCGGCGTGCCGTATCGCGGAGCTGCCCCAGGCATTGCCAGCGGCGGACGAGCGCAAGGTGCGGGATGTGGTGATGAGCGGTCTGGGCGAAATCGTTGAGATGCGCCAGCGCTATGACGCACTGGTCATGGAACATGACGAGCGTACCATGGCCAAGCTCGATGTGTTGCAGCAGCAGATCGAAGCCGTGGACGGCTGGCACCTGGAGCAGAAGGTACAGCGCGTGATGGAGCGTCTGGGCCTGCCGGAGGACCGGCTGATGTCCGAACTGTCCGGTGGTTGGCGCCGTCGTGCTGCGCTTGGTGCCGCGCTGGTGCAGGAGCCGGACCTGTTGCTGCTGGATGAGCCGACCAACCATCTGGACATCGAGACCATCGAATGGATCGAGCAGCAGATGAAGGAGTTCCGCGGCGGCCTGTTGTTTATTTCCCATGACCGTTCTCTGGTGGAATCCCTGGCGACGCGCATTGTCGAGATCGATCGCGGCAAGCTGGTGTCTTTCCCGGGCAGCTACAGCCAGTACAAGGTGCGCAAGGAACAGATGCTGGCCGAAGAGGCGCGTCATAATGCCGAGTTCGACAAGAAGCTCGCGCAGGAAGAAGTCTGGATTCGCCAGGGTATCAAGGCACGCCGCACCCGCAATGAAGGTCGGGTAAGGGCGCTCGAAGCCCTGCGCAGGGAGCGGTCCGAGCGGCGTAATCGCCAGGGCTCTGCCAAGTTCGGCCTCGAAACGGCACAGCGCTCCGGCAAGCTGGTGGCAGAACTCAAGGGCGTGTCCCTGGGGTACGATGGCCGAACCCTGGTCGATAACCTGTCGCTGACCATCAACCGCGGCGACCGTATCGGCCTGATTGGTCCCAACGGTATCGGCAAGAGCAGTTTGCTCAAGCTGGTGCTGGGTGAGCAGGCGCCGGACAGCGGTCAGGTGAATCAGGGTACCAAGGTTGAAGTGGCCTATTTCGATCAGCTGCGTGGCCAGCTCGATATGGAAAAAACGGTTATCGACAACATCTCCCAGGGGCGGGAAAGCATCAGCATCAACGGCAAGGATCGCCATATCATCAGCTACCTGAGCGACTTCCTGTTTGCACCCGAGCGTGCCCGCACGCCGGTGAAGGCGCTGTCGGGCGGTGAGTGCAACCGGGTACTGCTGGCGAAACTGTTCAGCCAGCCGGCCAACGTGCTGGTGCTCGATGAGCCGACCAACGACCTGGATGTCGAAACACTCGAATTGCTGGAAGAAATCCTGCTGGAGTTTACCGGCACCGTGCTGCTGGTCAGTCATGACCGTGCCTTTCTCGACAACGTAGTGACCAGTACCCTGGTATTTGAAGGTCAGGGCCGTATCACCGAATACGTCGGCGGGTATCACGACTGGCTGCGCCAGCGGCCGCAGCCGGCTGTCGCTCAGGCTTCCAGGGGCAAGGCAGACAAGCCGGTGCTGGCAAAGGAAGGCGCGCCCAAGGCGGCACGCAAACTGAGCTACAAGCTGCAGCGCGAGCTGGATGGGCTGCCGGCCCAGCTGGAAGCGGCTGAGGCAAAGCTGGCCGAGTTGCAGGCGGTGATCTCCGATGGTGGCTTCTACGGGCAGGGTCAGGACCAGGTCCAGGCCGGGCTGGATGCGTTTGCGCAGCAGGAAAAGGTGGTCGAGGGCCTGATGGAGCGCTGGGTCGAGCTGGAAGCCCTGCAGGAATAATGCGGCAGGGCCTGAGTCCCCGGCGCGGCATTGCGCCGGGTCGGGGGCTTGGGTTATTTGGCGGGTTGCACGCGGATGGCCAGGACGTCGCAGCGGGCGCCGTGCAGCACGCCGTTGGCGGTTGATCCCAGCAGCAGCGACAGGCCATGACGGCCATGGCTGCCCACGATGACCAGGTCAATGTCCTGCTCGTCGCAATGGCGATGAATTTCTGATTCGGTATGGCCGCTGACGATAAACCTGTGTGTCGTCGGGTGACTGAGACGGGCGGCAAAGGCGTCAAGCTTGACGCGGGCATGATCGTCGAGCTGCTCCTGGATGGTTGTCAGATCCATGGGGACATCGCCGCCATAGGCAAAGCTCAGTGGCTCGATCACATGAATGAGGCTCAGCTCTGCATTATTTCGCTCGGCGATCTCGCAGGTCTTGTCGATCAGCTGATCTGATTCCTCAGACAGGTCAACAGCCAGCAAGATTCGTTTATAAGCACTCATGATCAAAGGTTTCCATCTGGTTTAGTTAACTTGAGATTAGCATAGTGACCCGGCAATCGGGCACTCAAACATTCAGCAGGGTGCGGGGCTTTTATGTGGACGTGGGGAATAATCGTACTGATCATGCTGTCGCTGGTGGGCTCGATGATGTGGGCCATGCCATCGCCGCGGGAAAAGGCCCAGGCGCTGTTGCGCAGCAAGGCCCGTACCCTGGGGCTGCATGTGCAGCTGGTGCGACTGACGGCGCCGCGGGCGACCGGCGAGTTCGAGGAAGAAGAATATGAGCGTGCCGCCTACCGGCAGCAGCGCAGCGGCCTCAGTGCCGCCCAGCGTGAGCGTCTGGTGCCCTGGCAGGTGTTCCGGCTTCGTTCCCTGGCCTGTGACGGCTTGCCGGACGGCTGGAGCTGGAAGCAGGGCGAGGGGGTCTTGACGCCAGCCCAGCTCGCAACGCTGGCGGATCTGCTGCCGGCGCTGCCCGAGGATGTGGTGGCGCTGGAATCGACACCGATACATGTTTCGGCATTCTGGCGCGAACGCGGCGGGGTGGACGCGCTGGAAACCATCAGGGCCGCCCTGCAGCGCATTGCCAGTCAGGGATTTTGAAGGAGGTTAAAGTGAACGAATCGCAACAGCCGCAGCCAGGGCGCTATCGGCACTACAAGGGCAGCGAGTACGAAGTGGTGGGCTGTGCACGCCATTCCGAAACCGAGGAGTGGCTGGTGGTGTATCGGCCCTGCTATGGCGAAGGCGGGCTCTGGGTGCGACCGCTGGCCATGTTTGTTGAAACCGTGCAGGGGCCTGCCGGTGAGCCGGTGGCCCGCTTTGCCCGTATCGGCGAGCTCTGACACCGGGCTGTTTCGGTGGTTCTTGAAGAGGCGTTCACAAGCGCTGCCGGCCAGGCCGTGCTGGCGTTAGTTATCCTTGAAGTAGGCGTCCAGGTTGTCGGCCAGGGTGCCGTCCGGGCGCTGGGGCCTGGGTTCGAGGCTGTCGAGCAGGGTCTGGATCTGCGCCAGGCGCTCCTGCTTGAACTGCTGCGGCACCATGGCGCGGGTCAGTACGGCCTTGGCGTGCTTGAGGTGTGACAGGGCGGCGGGCTTGTCCTGCAGGCCAATGCTTTTCTGGCCCTGGCTCAGGTGTGCCGTGGCGATGATCGACACATTCAGCCAGTGCAGCTCCTGGGCGTAGCTCTTGGCCAGCGCGGGAGACAGGCTGTTGGTCTGAGCCATGTCCGCCAGCAGTTCGCGGGCATAGTTAATGTAGATGGAGGCGCGCTTGATGGCGCGGTCGCTGTTGAGCGCAGCGGCAGCGGATGTGGCGCGATCCGCGTTCTGTTTCTGGCCGTTCAGGGTGGTGAGCAGCGGGTTGTCCGGTGTCAGGGCGGCCATTTCGCCGAGCCGCGCAGCCACCTGGGTCTCAATGCGCTCGATAATCTCGGGCTTGCAGCCGCAGGCCCGCAGAATCCCCAGGGCGTTGATGCCGTGTTCGGCCTGCTGGCCAAGCCACTTGACCCGGGCGGCCTGTTTGCGGGCCTGCTGTTCCCGCTGGCTAATGATATGGCTGCCGATCAGGGCCAGGAGTCCGACAACGGCGATTATGATGAGTATGAGGAGGTTGTCGTGCAGCATGAGCGCCATGGGGGTTGGTTATTAACTCGCTGAATTATAAAGTGTAACAGAAGCTTTTTTCATCTGATGCAGCGTTCTGCCCCGATAGGGGCCAAAAAAGCAGCTTTTTCTTCGCTTTGCTTGACCCCCGCAATGTCAGCACTTATATATGCACGCTGATTCAGTCAGCCGATTCCGCGCCAAGGAACATTATTTTATGGGAAAGTCTCTCGTTATCGTCGAGTCTCCGGCTAAGGCCAAGACGATAAACAAATACCTCGGCAGCCAGTATGTCGTTAAGTCGAGCGTAGGCCATATTCGCGATCTTCCGACCAGCGGAACCGCAACCAAAAGTGATCCCAAGGAGCGTGCGCGCCAGGCGGCGCTCACACGCAAGATGTCGCCCGAGGACAAGGCGGTCTACAAGGAGCGCAAGTCCAGGGAACAGCTCATCGGCCGCATGGGCGTTGATCCAGATAACGGCTGGGCGGCGCACTACGAAATTCTGCCGGGCAAGGAAAAGGTCGTTGAAGAACTGAAACGTCTGGCCGAAAACGCCGACGAAATCTATCTCGCGACCGACTTGGACCGCGAAGGGGAGGCGATCGCCTGGCATTTGCGCGAGGCTATCGGCGGGGATGACTCCCGTTACCGTCGGGTGGTTTTTAACGAAATCACCAAGAAGGCCATTAAATCGGCGTTTGAACAGCCCTCCGAGCTTGACCTGGCGCGGGTCAATGCTCAGCAGGCGCGACGCTTTCTCGATCGTGTCGTGGGTTACATGCTGTCGCCGCTGCTGTGGGAAAAGGTTGCCCGTGGCCTGTCCGCAGGGCGGGTGCAGTCGGTTGCGACCCGGCTTGTCGTCGAGCGCGAGCGCGAGATCCGTGCCTTTGTGCCGGAAGAATACTGGGAGCTGCACGCCGATACCCGCACCAGCGACAAGGCGGCTGTGCGCCTCCAGGTGACCCGTTACAAGGACCAGGCGTTCAGGCCGGTGTCGCAAGCGCAAACCAGTGCGTCGGTAAAACTGCTGGAAGGCGCGACCTACGAGGTCGTCAAGCGGGAAGACAAGCCGACCACGACCAAGCCGGGTGCGCCTTATATCACCTCCACGCTGCAGCAGGCGGCCAGCACCCGCCTGGGCTTTGGCGTCAAGAAAACCATGATGATGGCTCAGCGGCTGTATGAGGCCGGTTACATCACCTATATGCGTACCGACTCCACCAACCTGAGCAGCGATGCGGTGGCGCAGTGCCGCGAATACATCGGCGATGCCTTCGGCAGCAAGTACCTGCCCGATGCGCCGGTGGTGTACAGCAGCAAGGAAGGCGCGCAGGAAGCCCATGAGGCCATCCGGCCGTCCGATGTGAGCATCGAGGCAACGGCGCTGACCAACATGGAACGAGACGCCGAGCGTCTGTACGACCTTATTCGGCGCCAGTTCCTGGCGTGCCAGATGAGGCCCGCGGAGTACCTGAGTACCCGGGTGCAGGTGAGCGCCGGGGATTTCGAACTGCGTACGCGCGGCCGCATTCTGAAATTTGACGGCTTCACCCGGGTGTTGCCGGCCAAGGGCAAGAATGACGAAGACGTGATTCTGCCGGATCTGAAGGCCGGCCAGACCCTGGCACTGGAGCTGCTCGATCCCAAGCAGCACTTTACCAAGCCTGCACCACGCTATACCGAAGCCAGCCTGGTCAAAGAGCTGGAAAAGCGGGGCATTGGCCGTCCTTCGACCTATGCGGCGATCATTTCCACGATTCAGGATCGCGGTTATGTTGAAGTGCAGAATCGACGCTTTTATGCCCAGAAAATGGGCGATATTGTTACCGAGCGCCTGACGGAAAACTTTACCGATCTGATGGACTTCAGTTTTACCGCGCGCATGGAAGAAGCGCTGGATGATGTCGCCAGTGGCGACAAGAACTGGAAACAGGTGCTTGACGGTTTCTACGCCGGCTTCGTGCAGAAGCTGGCGGAGTCGCGCAGCGAAGAGGGCGGCATGCGCCCCAACACGCCGACGGAAACCGATATCCCCTGTCCGGTCTGTGGCCGGGTCATGATGATCCGCACCGCCAGTACCGGCGTGTTCCTGGGCTGCTCCGGCTACGCATTGCCGCCCAAGGAGCGCTGCAAGGAGACCATCAACCTGGTGTCCGGTGACGAGGTGATCAGCGAGGATGCGGATGACGAGGCTGAATCACGCCTGCTGCGCAAGAAGCACCGTTGCGTCAAATGCAGCGCGGCGATGGATTCCTACCTGATCGACCAGTCGCGCAAGCTGCACGTTTGTGGCAACAACCCGGATTGTGATGGCTTTGAAGTCGAGCATGGCAGCTACCGGATCAAGGGCTACGAAGGGCCCACCATCGAGTGTGACAAGTGCAGCGCCCAGATGGAGCTGAAAACCGGTCGCTTCGGCAAGTATTTCGGTTGCTCAAACAGCGAATGCAAGAATACCCGCAAGCTGCTGAAAAGCGGCGAAGCTGCACCGCCGAAAATGGACCCGGTGCCGATGCCCGAACTGCAGTGCGAAAAAGTGGACGACACCTACATTCTGCGTGACGGTGCCAGCGGGCTCTTCCTGGCCGCGAGTCAGTTTCCGAAGAACCGGGAAACGCGGCCGCCCAAAATCAGGGAGCTGTTGCCGCACAAGGATGAGATCGATCCCAAGTACACTTTTCTGTTTGATGCCCCGGTGGCGGATGGGGATGGCAACCCGACCCTGGTGCGCTTCAGTCGCAAGACCAAGGAGCAGTACGTGATGACTGAAGTCGAAGGCAAGGCCACCGGCTGGCGCGCCTACTTTGACGGTGGTCGCTGGGTGGTGGAAGAAAAGGCCAAGAAATCCAAGTAGGCTGTCGCTGGAGCAGGTTTGATGAGCGTATTTGTAACCCGAACCAGTCAGAAGCTGAACTTTGTTCAGCTGCAGCTGGAACAGCTGGCGCAAGCTGACGAGTCGACCGGCTGGAGTCGCCAGGCCCGGCTTGAGTGTGCCCAGGAAGGGGTGCTGTTTCAGCTGGTGTCGGCCTATGGTGCCCTGCTGCGCGAGATTGCACATCACTACCGACTGGACGCTGCCAAGGTGCAGCAATTCGCTGACCTGGATGCCTTGTTCGAGCGGGCGGCGCTGCAGTCGCCCGAGCGCACCGAGCTTGCCTCGCTGGAGCAGGCTGAGGGCAGTTGGCTGCGTTGCCTGCGCAGCGCGTACGAGGCCTGCTGGCAGTCCGGGACTGAGGTGCGCACTGCGAATGCGGCTGCGTCGAGCCAGTCCGAGATATCCCTGGTGCAGCTGGGTGGCGGAGGGGCGGAAGCTCAGGTCACGCCGCAGCAGTGTCGCCAATGGTATCGCGACCTGGCGCAGCTGGCAGAACGGCTGCGGGCCGGTATGCAGGAATGGTGAGTATCTGTCGGTGCCGGTCGTGTTAATGCAGGCTGTGCACCTGCCCGCCCGGTGACTGTCGCCGCAACTTTGGACTCTGTAGAAAGGATCGAATGAAAGATACGGTACTGGAAATTGTCATGCTGGAGTCGGGCGACATTGTTGTGCGCCGCGCCAGCGAAACGGATGAACCCTTGCTGAAGCTGCGCTTTTCCGACGAGCTTGCGAGCACGCTGGGCGACGAGCGCATCAATATCGCCAAGATCATGCTGTCCGCCGGCGTTCAGCTGGTAGCAGAGGCGGGAGTGCGCCAGCGCGAAGCCGAGGCGGATGTGCTCAGGCCGCCCGTGATCCACTAGCACCGCTTTGCTCAGGCAAAGCTTCTTCCCTGTTGGCAGTGGGCCTGACCATAATGCTCAGGCCTGTTCACGGCCCCGAATCAGAATGCCGTGGCTATCGCCGCAGGCGGCTGCCTGTTCCAGAGCCTTGAGTTCAAACTCCGACAGGTATCCCGGCCAGGATATGACGGCATGGCAGGTGCCGGCGCCAAGCGCGCGGCGTGCCAGATCAAAAACGCTGTGCGTGCTGTCTGGCTGCAGCAGTATCACCTTGCCAAGGTCGATGCCGGCGTCAGTCAGCAGTGTCTTTGGCAGCAGGGCAGGCGGTGCGACCCAGGCAAACCAGCGGTCATCCCGGCTCAGCTGGGCCAGCAGGGGCATCAGCAGCGGCATGCTGGAGAGGTCAGTATCATGTGTAATGATCTCGGTCAGGTTGCCGGCCCGGGGTGCGCGCGGTTCGGTGCGATCCAGGCCAGGGCGTTTGTGTTGCAGCAGGGTACGCCGTACTTTGGCTGCGGGTGCGAGGTTCATAGTGGCTCTCCTCCGCGGCGGATGACACCGACCCCCAGGCCTTCAATGGAAATTTCCTGCTCCTTGAGATCGATCTCGATCGGAGCGAAGTCTTCGTTTTCCGCGATCAGGTAGACCCGGTTTTTCTCGCGTTTGAAGCGTTTGACGGTCACTTCGTCGCCAATGCGTGCCACCACAATCTGACCATTGCGAACTTCCTGGCACTGGTGCACGGCCAGCAGGTCGCCGTCCATGATGCCGATGTTGCGCATACTCTGGCCTTTTACCCGCAGCAGGTAGTGTGCCTGGGGGTGGAAAAAGTCGGCCGAGATGGTGCAATGATCCTCGATGTGCTGCTGGGCGAGGATGGGGGAGCCCGCTGCCACCTGGCCAACAATAGGCAGGCTTTCGTTGGCGGCCTCAAGCCCAAGGTCGGGTAGGCGAATGCCGCGGGACGTGCCCGGTATGATTTCGATGGCACCCTTGCGAGCCAGTGCCTTGAGGTGTTCTTCGGCGGCATTGGCGGATTTGAAACCCAGCTCGCGCGCAATGTCGGCCCGCGTGGGCGGGTAGCCGGTGGTTTCGATATGCTGCTTGATGCACTCGAGCACATCCGTTTGTCGGCGAGTCAGTTTCATCATATTGACCTGTTGTTTTATACAGTGGGTGTAAGTATATACAGTAGCTTAATCCCGTAAAGCAAATTCTGTTGATATATCCAGTGTTTTGCTAGAATCGCGGCTCCTGTCTCAGCTGATCCGGATGTCGCGTTGCTTACCGAGGACCTCAAACAACAGATTCAGCAGGCCTACCGGGCATTTCTCGATGCCAAGGGCCTGAAATCGCGCTATGGGCAGCGCCAGATGGTGGGAGCCGTGGCCCGGGTCATTGGCGGCGTTGAAGCCGACGCCAGCGGTGTGCGTCAGTCCGAGCGGCATGTGGTGCTGGTCGAGGCCGGCACCGGTACCGGCAAAACACTGGCCTACCTGCTGGGCACCATCCCGATAGCCAAGGCTGCCAGCAAGAAACTGGTGCTCTCAACGGCCACCGTGGCGCTGCAGGAACAGCTGCTGTACAAGGACCTGCCTGATATCGCACTGCATGCACAGCTGCCGGTGAAGGTCAGCCTGGCGAAGGGGCGCGGGCGCTACCTGTGCATCAGCAAGGCCGAGCGCATGCTCGATAGCCAGGAGGCCATGGGGCAGATTGCGCTGTACGAAGACGAACAGGTTCACAAGCTTGATGAGGCCGACCTGGGGCTGTATCGGGATTTGCTGAATGAGTTTGCCTCCGGGCGCTGGGATGGTGACCGGGACAACCTCAAGCGTGAACTGGAGGATCAGCTGTGGCACCCGCTGACCAGTGATCATTTGCAGTGTACCAACCGCCGCTGTCACAACTTCAGTGCCTGCCCGTTTTACCGGGCGCGCGAGTCGCTGGACCAGGCGGAGGTGGTGATCGCCAATCATGACCTGGTGATGGCGGATCTGGCGCTCGGTGGCGGCGCCATTCTGCCGGACCCGACCGACAGCATCTATGTGTTCGACGAGGGTCATCACCTGGCGGCCAAGGCGATCGGTCATTTTTCCTACAGCATGCGGGTGGCGGGAAGCCTCCGCTGGCTCTCGACGGCGACACGGCAGCTGGAAAAGATGCGAGTCGACTGTGGCGAACACCAGGTGCTCAGTACCTATGTATCCCGGCTGGCGCAGCCTTTTGTCGATTTGAACCAGTGTCTCGAGAGCTTTCAGCGCACGCTGCGCGCGCTGCTGACCGAATCCAATGGCAGCCCGAAATCGGATCGCTTTCGCTTCCCCAACGGGCAACTGCCAGAGGCGTTGCGAATCGAGGCGGGTGACCTGGCCCTGGTGGCCGACAAGGCGGTGGTCAAGTTTGAACAGATCGTCGAGCTGCTCAAAGAAGCCATTGATGGCGGCATTCCGGAAATCGAAAAGGACGCGGCCGAGCGCTGGTATCCGCAGACCGGGATGCTGCTGGCGCGCATGCAGTCAATCCATGCGCTGGTGCGCTCCTACCGCAACCCGGACCCCGAGGGGGCTTCGCCCACGGCGCGCTGGATTAACGTGATTGAGCTTCCTGATGGCATGGATTTCGAGTGCCGCAGTAGCCCGGTGTCGGCGGCAACGACCCTGAGCGAACACCTCTGGCAGCACTGTTACGGTGCCGTCGTGACCTCGGCCACACTGACCGCCCTGGGGCACTTTGATCGTGTGCTGGTGGATCTGGGCCTGCCGCCAGACAGTCCCTGCGAGCGCTTGCAAAGCCCCTTCGATCACCAGCGCTGTGCCGAGCTCTGGGTGCCTCCGATGCAGGCCGATCCGTCCAATCCCGAGGCGCATACCAGCGAGGTGGCGGATTTTCTGGCCAGGCGGCTCCCCGAGGCCCGAGCAACCCTGGTGTTGTTCAGTTCCTGGCGTCAGATGCGCACTGTGCTTGAACAACTTGATGATTCCATTAAGAATACGATTCTGTCCCAGGGGCAGTTTTCGAAGAACGAAATACTGCAGCAGCACCGTTCGGCAATCGACAAGGGGGCGCGGAGCATCATTTTTGGCCTGGCGTCTTTCGCAGAAGGGGTCGATTTGCCCGGTGACTACCTGACCGAAGTCATTATTGCCAAGCTGCCCTTCAGCGTGCCGGATGATCCGGTGGACGCGACCATGGCAGAGTGGATTGAACGCCAGGGCGGCAATGCCTTTATCGACTGGAGTGTGCCGATGGCATCCATGCGGCTTACACAGGCGGTAGGGCGGCTGCTCAGAACAGAACAGGATAGCGGCAATATTATTTTGCTTGATCGCCGAGTGGTTACCAAACGTTATGGCAGGCAGCTGCTGGATGCGTTGCCACCTTTCAGGCGCAAACTGAACTAACAGCATCTTAAGGTTTCACTTTGAATAACGACGATAAAAGCAACAAGCGCAGACGTTCGTCCCGTGGTTCTTCCCGCAAGCGCGGTGGCTCCCGTCCGCGCAGCGCACCCAAGGTGCAGAAGTGGTCACCGGCCGATTTCGTGGTGCCGGCAGAGGAAGGCAAGTCGCGTTTTCACGACTTCAACCTGCCGGATGCCGTGCTGCACGCAGTGCAGGACCTGGGTTACCAGTACTGCACACCGATTCAGGCGGCGACGCTTGAGTCAGCCCTTGCCGGCAAGGACATTATTGGCAAGGCCCAGACCGGTACCGGCAAGACCGCGGCCTTCCTGACGGGCATTATCACCGACCTGATCGATTTCCCGCTGGCAGAAGAGCGCCGCCTGGGTGAGCCCCGCGTGCTGATCGTGGCGCCGACCCGCGAGCTTGCGCTGCAGATTGCCTCCGATGGCGTGGATCTGGGCAAGTACGCCGATATCAGCGTGGTGGCACTGGTGGGCGGCATGGACTACGAGAATCAGCGCTCCCAGCTGGCCGAACGCCCGGTGGACATCCTGGTGGCAACGCCCGGGCGCCTGATCGATTTCGTGCGTTCCAAGGATGTGGATCTGTACAACGTTGAGGTACTGGTGCTGGATGAAGCGGACCGCATGCTGAGCATGGGCTTTATTCCCGATGTACGAACCATCATCCGCCAGACGCCGCGCAAGGGTGAGGATCGTCAGACCTTGCTGTACAGCGCGACCTTCTCGGACGACATCATGAGCCTGGCGCAGCAGTGGACTGTGGACCCGGTGCGAGTGGAGATCGAGTCCGATCGCAAGACCACGGACAACATCAGCCAGACCGTGTTCCTGGTCTCCAGCAGCCAGAAGTATCGCCTGCTGCGCAACTATATCCGTGTCAACGGTATCGAAAAGGTGATTGTGTTCGGCAACCGTCGTCATGAAACCCGTGCCCTGGCCGAACGCCTGGAGAAGGACGGTCTGCGTGCGGCGCTGATGTCCGGCGAGATTCCGCAGAACAAGCGCCTGCGTACCCTGGAAGATTTCCGCAACGGCAAGATCCAGGTGCTGGTGGCGACCGATGTGGCCGGCCGTGGCATCCATATCGACGGTGTGACCCATGTCATCAATTACCAGCTGCCGGAAGACCCGGAAGACTATGTGCACCGCATTGGTCGTACCGGTCGTGCCGGTGCCACCGGGGCTTCGGTGTGCTTCGCCTGTGAAAACGACTCCTTCCTGATCCCGGAAATCGAAGTCGAAACCGGCGTCAAGATGAACTGCCTGCACCCCGAGCCGGAACTGCTGCTCGACGTGATGCCGGTTGCGGCGCCCGCCGAGGCACCGGACGCGGAATCCGACGTTCAACCTCAGTCTGAAGAGGCGGCTACAGCATCTGTGCAGGAACCAGCTCCTGCAGCGGCGCCGTCAGATGCAGCAGAGGTGCCTGCAACGACGGAGCAGGGCGCGGCAGAAGCAGAGGAAGCAGCGGCCCTGCCTGAGGCTGCCGAGGTGAAAGAAACGGTTACTGATACCGCCGAGCCGGCAGCGGCAGAAAAGGAAGAAGCTGAGGCGTCAAAGGCGGACGCTGTGGCTGACGAGGCGGCGTCAAGGCCAACGCCGGGCGCCTGAATGCGGCAGGGCGTCGGCTGGGCCTTGCGCCGCTGACGCCAGGCGTGCACTGCAAAGAGGCGCGGCCTCGATCCATCTGTTAGGGAGTGTTGATTGATGAACGGCGGGATGCGAGTTACCGTGTTGGGCGGCGGCAGCTTTGGTACTGTGCTGGCCAACATCATGGCAGAGAAGGGCATTCAGGTCCGACTCTGGATGCGCGATGCGCAGCAGGTCGAGAACGTCCGTCAAAATCGCGAGAACAGCAAGTATTTGCCGGGCTATGCGCTGGCCGCGTCGCTGGAGGCGCACGCCAGCCTGGCGACGGCGCTGGAGGGGGCCGAACTGGTCTTTGTGGCCATTCCCAGTGGCGGCTTTCGTGCCGTGGTACAGGAGGCCAGCGCTTACATGCAGCCCGGGCAAATGGTCGTCAGTACCACCAAGGGTATCGAGGCAGAGACCTTCAGCCTGATGAGCGAGATCCTCGGTGACGAGCTGCCGGATGCCCGTATCGGGGTCTTGAGCGGCCCCAATCTGGCCAAGGAAGTGGCGGCGCAGCAGCTGACCGCCACGGTGATTGCCAGCGAGAATGAAGAGTTGCGCGAGCGCGTGCAGAAAACACTGCACACGGCCTATTTCCGCGTCTATGCCAGTACTGACATGTACGGTGTCGAGCTTGGTGGCGCGCTGAAAAATATCTATGCCATCGCCGCGGGCATGAGCAATGCGCTGGGCATGGGGGAAAACACCCGCAGCATGCTGATGACCCGCAGCCTGGCCGAAATGAGCCGCTTTGCCGTCAGCATGGGAGCCAATCCGCTGACCTTCCTTGGCCTTGCCGGGGTCGGTGACCTGATCGTCACCTGCATGTCACCGCTGTCACGCAACTACCGTGTCGGGTTCGCGCTCGGCGAAGGCAAGAGCCTGGAACAGGCGGTTGAGGCACTGGGGGAAGTTGCGGAGGGAGTGAACACGCTGCATCGCGTCAAGGACAAGGCGGACCAGCTGGGTATCTATATGCCCCTGGTGGCGGGCCTCTACGAGGTGGTGTTCAATCACGCACCGGCGGCTGCCGTGGCGAAAATGCTGATGCTGAACGAGCAGAGCAGCGATGTCGAGTTCGTGTTGCCACGCGGCTAACGATTACCGAATGGCGGGATGCATGCCGGCGGGCGGAGGTTTGGGATGAAACTCTTTATCATGCGTCACGGCGAGGCGGGCTGGGATGCACCAAGCGATGCGCAGCGCAGCCTGACGCCGGCCGGTACGGCGGCAGTGAAAACGATGCTGGCGGTGCACAAGGATCAGCTCGAGGGTGTCACGGCCATCGTATCAAGCCCGTACCTGCGGGCGCGGCAAACCGCGGCCCTTGCCGCCAGCATGTTGCAGGTGCCGACCCTGGAGGCCAATAGCGGTTTTGTCCCCGAATCAGCGGTGGTCGAGGCGTTGGCGCAGCTTGAGCAGCTGCCGTGGCAGGGTCTGCTGCTGGTGGCGCATCAGCCGTTGCTGGGAAACCTGGTGTCGACCCTGGTGTCAGGTGATGCCCGTTACGCCGAGCCCATGGATCCCGGCTCGCTCGCGGTGCTCGAGCTCGACTGGCCCGCCGCAGGAATGGCAAAGCTGATCAACAAGTTTAACGTCTGATTTTTCGCAACCCCCTGTGGGCATGCCGGTATTGGCATGTGCACAGGGGGCTTTGCTTTTCGGATCATGCAAGGCCCGTTTGCGTCGGGCACTGTCTCGCTTACGGGGTCTCGCCCTGTGCAGTCTGAACTGAGCTGCCGTGCAGCGCTTCTGACGGCTGGGCGCTGCGTTCAGCATGCTGTTCGGCCAGGCCTTTCAGATAGCTGTCGATGTCTCCTGCCTTTAGGGACAGCAGCGCCTGCTCCAGGCGCTTGTTGTGCCGGTAGATGTAGAGTCCGCGCTCCAGTGCCTGCTGTGCACGCCGATGATCGCCGATATGCACATAGGCGCCGGCCAGGTCATAGAACAGCTGAGTGTCGGGGGTGCGTTGCAGGTAATCGTTGGCCCAGGCGATAAAGCCTGCGGAGCGCTGCTTGTCGTCCAGGCGGTAGCCGATCAGCAGGGATTCCTTCATCATCATGTAGGTGGCATGGCCCGAAAAGTACAGGTTGTGAATCGCCGGCTGCAGGAATGCGCTCTGCTGGCCGCGGTTTTTCATGTAATTGACGATACCGGCATTGGCGACGAGGGTATGCAGCAGGAAGGTGGCGCCCAGCACCGGCAGCAGCAGCAACAGGCCGGTACAGAGGCCGCGGGCGGCCTGGGACAGCTTGAGATTGAGGCTTGCCGGGCGCTGGCTGAAGGTCAGGTAGAGCAGGAACAGCAGCAGGAACCAGTGCGGCGACGAGATGTAAAACGGCAGCTCAACCTGGGTATGCAGCACGATGGGCAGCAGCATGCCCGCCAGCAGCAAGCCGCGCTCTGAGCCCAGGCGCACCAGCCGCCAGGCCACCGTGCCCGCACAGATAAGAATACCGGCCACGGCCACCAGGCCGCCCTCGACCAGCCAGAACAGCAGTTCGTTGTGTGGGTGGGAATAGCGCGGCCCTATATCCAGTTCCGGGTGCCGGTCCTGAAACTCGCCGCGTTCCTCTTGCCAGGCTGACTGGAAGCTGCCCAGCCCATGGCCAAACAGGGGTGCATTGGCGATGGTATCCAGCGAAATTTCGTAGACCGAAAAGCGCACGTCCGCCTGCCCGCCCTGTTGCAAGCGCTCGATCTTGTTCAGTGCCGCCGACGACCCCTTCTCAACCTTGTCTGACAGCAGAAAGCCGGAACCCAGCAGCAGCGACAGGCTCAGCGCCAGGGCAACGCCCTTGTGCCTGATCAGGAAGCTGCGCCGGCCGGCTAGCGCCAGCAGCAGGCCCAGGGCGCCGCCGAGCAAGCCGACGCGGGAGCCGGTGGCCAGCAATACACCGCTGCACAAGACCAGACCGCAATACGGCAGGATGCGAATGAGCCAGGGCGCGTGCAGGGCGCCAGGGCGGGTTGCAAGGTAGATCGCCAGGGGCAGGCCGGTGGCCAGGTAGCTCGCCGTCAGGTTGACCTGCTGAAAGATCGCGATGGGCTGGCTGCTGCTGGCGATCGGCACCAGGGCGCTAAAAAAAGGCAGCTGTTGCAGCTGAATCCAGCCAATCAGTGCCTGCAGCATGATGCCGCAAAGGACCAGTACCAGTGCCATGTCCTGATGCTGGCGCTGCAGGCGAAATTGAAACAGGGCAATAAAGAATCCGAAGCCGCCCAGCACGTACCCCAGTCGCAGCAGCCATTCGGACGGGTTGCCAATGCCGGTGACAAAGCCGCTGATCAGCAGTCCTGCGGGTAAGGCACAGAGGGCGAGTCCGTAGTTTGGCGTGACCAGCGAGTGGCGGCGCATGGCCAGCAGCAGGCCTGCTGCGGTGAGCAGTAGCGCTGCGATCCAGGTACTGGCGTTATAGGGCAGATAGAGGCCCTCACCACCAAGATTCTGCTGGTAGTACAGTGGTGCAACCAGGGCCAGCAGGCTGAACAGCATGAAAAACAGCCGTTGCGGGCGCTGCAATGAGGGATCCCGTTCAAGGCGAAAGGTGAAAGCGGGGGTGCGCGTGGCGCCGGTATCAAGCGACATGGGGCTTTCCTTGCTGAATGGCTAGGTGATGGTAACGCATTTCGCTATGCTGGGGGCACTGAGTAATACAAAGGTTTAGGAATGTACAAGAGCTGGAGCTTTGAGGTCAGTGGTCGCCGGCTGGCGGTCATGGAATGGGGCGATCCGGATGCGGTGCCCGTACTGGCGCTGCATGGCTGGCTGGATAACGCGGCGACCTTCATGCAGCTGGCGCCGCGTTTGCCCGCGGTGCGCCTGATTGCCATTGACCTGGCCGGTCATGGTGAATCGGGGCATCGGCCTGCCGGTACGCCCTACTACATCTGGGACAATATTGCGGATGTGCTGGCCGTCGCCGATCAGCTGGAACTGGAGCGTTTCAGTCTGCTGGGGCACTCCATGGGGGCCGGGGTCGCCATGATGCTGGCGGCCTGTGCGCCCCAGCGGGTGGCACGGCTGTTCCTGATCGAAGGCCTGGCGCCGCTGGTGTACGAGGCTCGGGAGCTGCCTGAACTGATGGCCGAGGCGCTGGCCAGGCACAAGCGTATGGAACGCAGGACGCTGCGGCCCTACGAGACCTTTGAGCAGGGCGTTGCCGCACGCATCAATGGACGCTGGCCGGTTAGCCCGGAAGCGGCACGCTGGCTGGTGGAGCGGGGGCTGGAACGGTGCAGTGGTGGCTGGCGCTGGCGCAGTGATCCGGCCCTGATGCTGCCGTCGGTGGTACGATTCTCTGAGGCACAGGTCGAGGCTTTTCTGCTACGGGTCAGGGCGCCGGTTGAGCTGGTGCTGGGAACCGGGGGTATCGACCCTGCGCGCATGCAGCGCCTGTTGCCGCTACTGCGCGATGCGCGCCTGCATGTACTGGCCGGCAATCATCATTTGCATCTGGAGCCCGGTGCCGCGGCAGAGATTGCTACACTGATTATCAATAGCTTGCGCGAAGCGGGCAGTCATTGAAGCGGTCTGTGGATTCGTTTTAAGGTGTGGGCCTGTGGCGACACCCTGTTGTTGCTGGTCTTGTGGAGTCATGGCCAGGTGTCAGGCTTTGAGTTTGATTGATGACAGTCGTCGTCTGAAATGCGCCTGTGTTGCCTAGCCTGTGGCTAGCGGGTGCTTTAGTGGCCGTCCTGAACCGGTCTGTGTGATCACGTGAATGGAGTCTGACCGTGCTGAGAAATACCTGCTTGTTGTTGGCCGGCCTGTTGCTGTCCTGTGTTGTAGCGGCGCAGTCCGATGTGGAGGGGGCTGCCGACTATGGCTTGCTCAAGCGTTTCCCGCTGTCCTGGATTGAAAGCTACCAGCAGGGACCGACACCCGAGTATCTGTTGATGCTGTCCGAGCTTAAGAAGGCCAATAATATTGTCGTTGCTGACAAGCGCAAGGCGCTGGATGGCCAGCTGACGCGCATTACCTACCGCATTCCGGAGTCCCATCAGTCAGCGGATGCCTTCGAGCACTTCCGGGATCAGTTGATGGCTCATGGTGCCGAGGTGCTGTTTCAGTGCACCGGGCGCGACTGTGGCAGCAGCCACTACTGGGCCAACGACTTCTTTGGCATTGCCCAGCTCTATGGTCTGGATCGCACCCAGTTTTATATGGCGGCGCGCCTGGGAGCGGATTACCTGGCGCTTTACGCCGTGCAGCGGGGCAACAGGCGTGTCTATCTGCAGCTCGATGTGGTCTCGGCGGCGGGCGGTAGCGAACTGGTACAGCAGCTGAAGGTGGAAGGCTACGCGGCCCTGCCTTTCGATCCGGCCGCGCCGCTGGATGTGGTGGATCCGGTCGTGCAGTTGCTGGCGGAGTTTGAGCCGGGGCAGGCATTCTGGCTGGTGGTGCATCAGCAGGGCCGCGGCGCGGAAGAAACACTGGCACAGTCCGGCCTGCTGGCGCGGCAAATCGAAGCGGGGGTACGCAGTGCCGGCTTTGAAACGGTGCAGGCCTTTGGCGTTGGGCCGCTGGTGCCCTCCGTGCTTGCCGGCAGAGCGGGGGCGCTGGTCGTGATCCGCCAGGTCGAGCCATGATGGAACGCAAGGTGAGTGTTTCCCTGGCGCTGGGTAGCGGTGGTGCGCGCGGGTACGCCCATATTGGAGTGATCGAGGAGCTGCTGCGCCGCGGTTATCATATCAAGGCGATTGCGGGCAGTTCGATGGGGGCGCTGGTTGGAGGCATGTACGCCGCCGGTGCGCTGGAGTCCTACCGTGACTGGGTCAAGAGCCTCAAGCGGATCGATATTCTGCGGCTGATGGACGTGACTTTCAGTCGCGGTGCCATTCGGGGGGACCGCGTGTTTGCCAGGCTGCGGGAGCTGGCGGGGGATCCCGATATCGAAAGCCTGCCGTTGAGCTTTACTGCCGTGGCGACGGACTTGTCCCATCAGAAGGAAGTCTGGTTTCAGAAGGGTTCTCTCATGAGCGCCATTCGGGCGTCGGCGGCAGTGCCCGGCTTTTTCACGCCGGTGGTGACGGAGAGTCGCGTGCTGGTGGATGGTGGTGTACTGAACCCGTTGCCCATAATCCCGACGGTGGCGGCCCATGCCGATATCATTGTCGCGGTGGACCTGAACACCAGTCGGTTTCGCCTGCCCGTGGTCAAGATGCCCCACAATGCGTTTCTTGAGCGCAGTGGTCACGGTGATGACCAGCCCCTGGATGTTGAAGCAGGGGCCCAGGATGATGCAGCCGCCACCAGCGGGTCCGTGAAGGAACGCTTTGGGGGGCGCCTGGATATTTTGCTCAGCTCGGTTGAGGCGATGCAGAGCTCGCTCAGTGAATACAAGATTGCCGGCTACCCGCCGGATCTGAGCATTACCATTCCCAAGGAAACATGCAGCTTTTACGAGTTTCACCGCGCCGCGGAAATGATCGAGGTGGGGCGCCATATCGCCCGGGAGCGCCTGGCGGCCATGGAAGAGGGTCGGCTGACGCTGACGTCCTGACCTGAACGTTTTGCTGCAAGGGTGGCCGGTTCAGGAGCGGATGAGTGACATGAACTCGTTGCGTGTGGCGGGGCTGTCGCGAAAGGATCCCAGCATCATGGATGTTTTCATGCTGGCGTTCTGTTTTTCGATGCCACGCATCATCATGCACATGTGCTGAGCTTCGATGACGACGCCCACGCCGGCGGCCTGGGTGACCTGCATAATGGCCTCGGCAATCTGCTGGGTCATGTTTTCCTGAATTTGCAGGCGGCGTGCGAACATGTCGACAATGCGCCCAATCTTGGAAAGTCCGATTACGCGACCCTGGGGGATGTAGGCCACATGGGCCTTGCCGATAAAGGGCAGCAGGTGGTGCTCGCACAGGGAATACAGTTCGATGTCCTTGACCAGCACCATCTCGCTGTTGTCCGACGGGAAAAGAGCGCCATTGACCACTTCTTCCAGCGACTGTGCGTAGCCGCGGGTCAGGAATTTCATGGCTTTGGCGGCGCGGGCCGGCGTGTCCTTGAGCCCCTCCCGTGTAACGTCCTCCCCGAGCGCTGCGATAATCCTTGTGAATTCATTTTCCATGGTTTGCCCCCGGAATCAGTTTCAACAGTCGCTGTTCTCAGTTATCAGGGTAAACCACTTTTGCTGCTCTTGCGTTTGAGCAGCACGTAGAGTGCACCGGTACCGCCGTCCTTGGGCTGGGCCGAACAGAAGGCCATGACGCCGTGAAGCTGGCGCAGCCAGTCATTCACCAGTGACTTGAGGATCGGGTAGGCGCCGGCCTGGGAATAGGCCTTGCCGTGTACCACCAGGACAACCCGTGCCTGTTGCCGCAGACCGTCGTGAATGAAGGTGCACAGTTCTTCGCGGGCCTGGTCTACCGTCATGCCGTGCAGATCGAGCCCCTGCTCCCAGGGGATATGCCCCTTGCGCAGGCGTTTCATCAGGCCGATCTGGACACCGGGAGCGGCAAACAGCAGTTCATCGCTGGACTCGACGATCTCGGCGGCCTCGCTGGACAGGCCGTCGATCACCTGGCGCGTTTCGCGGGTGGCGGCAGCGCGCTTGTAGTTCAGGGTCTGCGGATCGGCGGCGGCGCGGCCGATATCGGCACGGTCGTGCTGGTGGCGATCCACATCCTGCATCAGGTTTTCAAACGAAATCGCTGCGTCATCAGCGGGAAGCTTGTGGTCCGACATGGCGTCACTTCAATATTTTCATTAACATAGGCGCCTTTGGAGCACCGCTGTGGATTCTGGGTCTGAGCGCTGTGGTCGCTAAGGTGCGGCACAAACTCCCCTTATTATCGGTTTTGGAATGAGCATCGATCAAGAACAGGTTGTAAATGAGCTATATACGATACGCGATTTTGTCCGCTGGAGTCTGAGCCAGTTCAATCGCGAACAGGTATTTTTCGGTCACGGCACGGACAATGCGTGGGATGAAGCCGTGCAGCTGGTGCTCGGCGCCATCGATCTGCCCTGGGATACCAACCCTGCGATCCTGGATGCCCGCCTGACCTTTGGCGAACGCAAGCGCGTGGTGGAATTCCTGCGCCTGCGTGTCGAAGAGCGCAAGCCGCTGCCCTACGTGATCGGTGAGGCCTGGTACCTGGGCATGCCGTTCTATGTCAACGAGAACGTGCTGATTCCCCGTTCCCCGATCGCCGAGCTGGTGCAGGCACGCTTTGCGCCCTGGCTGCGGCCGGGGCCGGTGGAGCGCATTCTGGACCTGTGTGCGGGCAGTGGCTGCATCGGTATCGGTTGCGCCGATGTGTTCGAGGAAGCCGAAGTCGATCTGGTGGATGTCTCGGTCGAGGCGCTGGAAGTGGCGGCACGCAATGTTCATCGCCATGGCCTTGAAGAGCGGGTCAATGTGATGCAGAGCGACCTGTTCAGCTCCCTGCAGGGGCGCTGTTACGATTTGATCGTCAGCAACCCGCCCTATGTGGATGCATCGGACTATGCCTCCATGCCGGCGGAGTTCAGTCATGAGCCGGAGCTGGCGCTGACCTCCGGTGAAGATGGCCTGGACATCACCCGCAATATCCTGCGACAGGCCTGCGAGTTTCTGCACGAGGACGGCTTGCTGGTGGTGGAAGTCGGCAACAGCGAAGTACACCTGATGGAGCAGTTCCCGCAGGTGCCCTTTATCTGGGTTGAGCTTGAGCATGGCAACGGTGTCTTTGCGATCACCGCGGCGGATCTGCATCAGTACCGCGATCTGTTTTGAGTCGCCTTGGCGCCATGTCGACAGATCACTTTTACATTATCACCAGGCACTGCCGCGGATATCGCTTTCGAGCCGCAAGCGGGTGCAGTGTCCGGGTTTGCTGTGACAGGAACGCATATGTCTGGAAATAGTTTCGGTAAGCTGTTCACGGTGTCGACCTTTGGCGAAAGCCATGGTCCGGCGCTGGGATGTGTGGTGGACGGATGTCCGCCGGGGATCGAGTTGTGTGAAGCGGACCTGCAGGGCGACCTGGATCGGCGCAAACCCGGTACCTCGCGCCATACCACCCAGCGACGCGAGCCCGACCAGGTGCGTATCCTGTCCGGCGTGTTTGAAGGCCGTACCACGGGCACACCTATCGGCTTGCTGATTGAAAACACCGATCAGCGCTCCAAGGATTACTCCAATATTGCCGATACCTTTCGCCCGGCCCATGCCGACTACGTCTATAGCCACAAGTACGGCTTTCGGGACTATCGTGGTGGTGGCCGCTCGTCGGCCCGTGAAACCGCCATGCGTGTGGCGGCCGGTGGCATCGCGCGCAAGTTTCTCGCCAGCAAGGGCATCGAAGTCGCCGGCTACCTGAGCCAGCTGGGCCCCATTCGCATCGACGAAGCACGCTTTGACTGGGCCGAAGTGTCCCGCAATCCGTTCTTTAGCCCGGATGCCGAGGCCGCGGCGCGCATGGAAGTCTATATGGATGAGCTGCGCAAGGAAGGCAATTCCATAGGCGCACGGATTTCCGTGGTCGCGCGCAATGTTCCCGTCGGTCTTGGCGAGCCGATCTTCGATCGGCTGGATGCGGACCTGGCCCATGCACTGATGAGCATCAATGCGGTCAAGGGCGTCGAGATCGGCGATGGTTTTGCCGTGGTCGAGCAGAAGGGCACCGAGCACCGTGACGAAATGACCCCCGAAGGCTTTCTGTCCAACCATGCCGGCGGTGTGCTGGGCGGAATTTCCACCGGTCAGGACATCATTGCCCACATAGCGCTCAAGCCCACCTCCAGCCTGCGTTTGCCCGGGCGCAGCATCAATGCCCGGGGCGAGCCGATTGAAGTGGTCACCAAGGGCCGGCATGATCCCTGTGTCGGTATCCGTGCCACGCCCATCGCCGAGGCCATGATGGCCATCGTGCTGATGGATCATTACCTGCGTAACCGGGGACAGAACGCGGATGTCGCATCCAGCGTGCCAGTGTTGCGTTAAAGTGTTGCGCTAAGGTGCACCGCGCTGGCGTTCAGCTGGCGTTTTTGTAGTAAGCGGCCGCCGCTGGCGGTCATGGCAATTGTATTCAAGGGTTTTACAACGAGATGACTTCGAACTACGCCGAAAAACTGTATGACGGCTATGGCCAGAGCTTTGAGATCGACGAAGTGCTGTTCGAGCAGCAAACCGACTCCTGGCACCTGATCATCTTTCGCAACAAGAAATTCGGAACCGTGATGGCGCTGGACGGCATCATTCAGACCACCGAGAAGGACGAGTTCGTCTACCACGAGATGCTGACCCATGTGCCGCTGTTTGCCCATGGCGCGGCCAAGCGCGTGCTGATTATCGGCGGCGGTGATGGCGGCATCCTGCGTGAAGTGCTGAAACACCAGGAGGTCGAGCATGTGACCCAGGTCGAAATCGACCAGGCCGTAATCGACATGTGCAAGACGTACCTGCCGAACCACTCCCAGGGCGCCTTCGATGATGCGCGCGCCAATATCGTGATTGCCGACGGTATCGAGTTCGTGCAGCAGACCGACGAGAAGTTCGATGTCATCATTTCCGATTGCACCGATCCTGTTGGCCCCGGTGAAGTGCTGTTCTCCAGCGCCTTTTACGAAGGCTGCAAGCGCTGCCTGAATGACGGTGGCGTTTTTGTGGCCCAAAACGGCGTGGCCTACATGCAGGTGGAAGAAGTGCTGACGACCCGTCGTCGCCTGAGCCCTTACTTCAAGGACCAGACCTTCTACTGTGCCGCGGTGCCGACCTATATCGGCGGTAACATGACCCTGGCCTGGGGCTCGGATAATGCCGCATTGCCAACCCAGTCACGGGAACTGATTGAGCAGCGTTTTGCCGCATCCGGCATCAGGACCCGCTACTACAACCCGGCGATGCATTGCGGCAGTTTCGCATTGCCGCAGTTCGTGGTTGATGCCCTCAAGGACGCCTGATAGCGTTCCTGGCTGCGGGTCCCCCGTTGGTGGGGAGTCGCAGTCGCTGCGTTACCTGATTGTTGCAACGGGCCCCTCAGGCCCTGGCAGGCAAGCTTGACACTGATGTCCGAGCCCATTCCCTACCGGCGTTTGTCCGGCTTCTATTTTTTCTATTTTGCGCTCCTCGGCAGCATAGTGCCGTACTGGCCGCTCTATCTGAAAAGCCTTGAGTTTGATGCCCGTACCATCGGCATGTTGATGGCCATCGTGCAGGCATCGCGCATTGTGGCGCCCAATATCTGGGGCTGGGCGGCGGATCGAACCGGCCGGCGTATCGAAATTGTGCGCTTTGGCAGTGGCATGACCGCGCTGGTGTTCCTGGCGATCTTCTGGCAGGACAGCGCTGCGGGCATCGCCTGGGTCATGCTGGCGTTCTCGTTTTTCTGGAATGCGGTGCTGCCGCAGTTCGAAGTCATTACGCTGCGTCATCTGGGCGCCCAGCGTGCCCGTTACAGCCAGTTGCGGCTCTGGGGGTCGGTGGGCTTCGTGTTGACCGTGGTGGTGCTGGGCTGGGCGCTGGATGTGATTGGCGTTAATTGGCTGCCCTGGATCATGCTGGGACTGATGCTGCTGATCTGGTGCACGAGTCTGCTGGTTCGGGCGCCGGCAGTCAGCGCCCGCGAAGGCGAGGCGGGGGGCAGTTTTCTGAGTGCCCTGCATTGCCCGCAGGTGATGGCGTTTTATGCCATTGTTTTTCTGGTGCAGTTTTCCCACGGGCCCTATTACACCTTCTACAGCCTGTTGCTCGAGAGCCTGGGATACAGCCGGGGGGTGATCGGGTTGCTCTGGGCGCTGGGGGTCGTCGCCGAGATTCTGGTGTTCGCTGTGATGCACCGGCTGATCGGTCGCTTCGGCGTACGCCAGTTGATGCTGATCAGTCTCTGGCTGTGCGTGCTGCGCTGGCTGCTGATCGCCTGGGTGCCGGACTGTCTGCCCTTGATGCTGCTGGCTCAGGTGCTCCATGCGGCGACCTTTGGCTGTCTGCATGCACTGGGTATTGCGCTGGTACAGCAGTATTTTTCCGAGCACTCCCAGGGGCAGGGGCAGGCGCTGTTTTCGAGTTTCGGGTTTGGCGCCGGCGGCGCCAGTGGGGCCCTGATGGCGGGTTTGCTGTGGGAGGCCCAGGGCTCCGGGGTTGCTTTCATGACCGCGGCTGCAGCAAGCGCCGTTGCGATTTTGCTGGCAATGGTCTGGATTCGTCCGGAAAAACTGCAGCAAAATGAGCGTTAGATTTGTATTGCGGTGCAGTTATACTATAGATTCAGCTTGGTCAATCGATACCCGGGGGCAGTATGAAGTTCAAAATCGATGTGGACATGACGCCCGATGAAATGCGCCGGGTGCTGGGTCTGCCGGACATCGCGGGCTTTCAGGAAGAAATGCTGGACCAGATTCGCGAGCGCATGGCGGCGGGGGCGGACGGTTATGATCCGCTAACGCTGTTCAAGCCTTACATGACCGGAGGTCTGGGTTCGATGGAAGCGCTGCAGCAGATGATGCTGAAGATGATGACTAATTATAAGGGAACGTCAAAGGAAGCCGGGAAGGCTTCCGATTGATATGAGGTCCGATCGCGAATGAGTGGAAGCAACGAGAGAGCAGGTACCTTGCGAATATTAAGAAAGTACACCAACCGTCGACTGTACGATACGTCCAAGAGCTGTTACGTAACCCTCGAAGACGTCAAGCTGCTGGTCCTCAGTGGCGAGGCGTTTCAGGTGCAGGACTCCAAAACCGGTAACGATCTTACACGCAATATTCTGCTGCAAATCATCTCGGAGCAGGAAGCGGAAGGTCATGGTACCCTGCTGACCAATCAGGTGCTGCAGCAGCTGATCCGTTTTTACGGTGACAGCATGCAGGGCATGATGAGCCAGTATATCGAGCAGAGCGTCGGCGCCTTCCTCGAGCATCAGGACCGCATTCGCGAGCAGATGCAAAACATGATGGGCGTTGCCAATCCGCTGACCGTGATGAACCGGCTGGCGGATCAGAACATGGCGATGTGGAATATGTTCAAGCCCGGTGGCCGTGCGCCCGAGGATGAGGCGGCCCCCGAGTCCGACAAGCCACAGCCGCAAACGGCGGGCAAGTCCGACAAGTAGCGGGCCGGTCGCAGTCGCCACGCCAGAGTCACTATCGCCGCTTCAGAGCGGCGATTTTGTTTCTGGTGCTTGACGTGGGTGCGTTGGCCCATGCTGTACAGACGGGCGGGTCGGCACCTTCAGGGTCTAGTCGTCACGCTGACGCAGCCATTGTGCGATATGGGGTGCCAGCAGGTTTTGGGCGCGCTTGCCGACGAAAATGCCGATATGGCCGGCGGCAACGGGCAGGGCTTCATAATCCGTGCTGGAGATGTGCTGCGCCAGCGGTGTTGACGCCGACGGCGGTACCAGGTGGTCCTGTTCGCCGTAGATGTTGAGGACGGGCTGGTGAATGTTCTCCAGCCTGACGCTGCGCCCGCCAAGCATGATCTGTCCCTGGATCAGCTTGTTGTGCTGAAAGAAATCCCGAATGAATTGCCTGAAGGCCTCTGCGGCCTGGTCCGGGCTGTCGTGTATCCATTTTTCCATGCGCAGAAAATTCAGCGCCTTGCTGCGGTCTTGCAGCTGGGTGGGCATGTGCAGCTGTTTTTGAATGCCAAGGCGCATGGGCATCAGGGCCTTGTAGGCGTCGTTCAGCATGCTGCCGGGGATGTTGCCGTAGGTGTCCACGGCGAGGTCGACATCGACCTGTTGCGCCAGGTGGCTGAGCAGGTTGTCCGGTGTCTTGAAATCCACCGGGGTGACGAGGGTGATCAGGTTCTTGATCTTGTGGGGATAGAGCGCGCTATAACACAGGCTGAAGGTGCCGCCCTGGCAGATGCCCAGCAGGTTGATCTGATCCTGGTCACTGTGCAGGCGTACCTGGTCGACACAGGTGTTCAGGTAGTCGTTTATGTAGTCGTCCAGGTCCAGGTGGCTGTCGTCGGCATCCGGGTAGCCCCAGTCGAGCAGGTAGAGGTCAATGCCCAGGGCCAGCAGCTTGCGGACCAGTGAGCGACGCTTGTCGAGGTCAACCACGTAGGGGCGATTGACCAGTGCATAGCAGATCAGCAAGGGTGTTCGGCATGCCGTTGCATCCCTTGAACTCCGGGTCTCGGGGTCGTCTGGCTGTTCGGTAACGTAGTGCAGCAGCCTGAGCTTGTCCTGGGTGTAGATCACGTCGCACGGGGATGTGCCGACCTCGACGCTGCGAATCCCGGCCAGGGTTTCGCAGCTGTCGATAAGAGCGCGGTGATGAGCCTGTACTTCGTCGCGAACGCGGTCGCCGTCCAGATCGATTCCGTTCATGCTTTGCGTTTCCTGCGGGGCGTTGTCTGTTGGATCTCGCCGCGCAGGGCGTCAAGCTCCGCCCGCAATGCGGCGATGCTGGTCTGGGGGTCGGGTGTCTCTGCCTGCGCCTGTTGCAGCTGGCGCAATTGCTTGCGCAGCAGGTGGGCGTCGCGCCGCAACTGTTGCACCTGCCGGTGGCTGGCAAGGCCGGCCGCCTGCAACTGTGCATCGCGCAGGCGCAGGCCAAAGCGCTGCAGGCGCATGTGGGCATTGGAAATGCGACCATGGGCGGTCTGAAAGGCATCGCTGAAGGCGTGCTGCCGATAGGCCTGTTCATAGTGATCGACCCAGAGGTCGTGCAATGCGCCAAGGGATGTGACGGCGGTGGCGTTACCTTGCAGGGTTGTAGTCAGTGCGCTGGCGGCCTGCCGACTCACGGCACCAATCTGGTCGAGATATTGCTGCAGTGCCTGCTGGTAATCAAGCAGCAGTTGCATGGCTTCCCGTGCCTGGGTGCGGGCCTGCTCGGGCGCTATGCCAGCGGTGCTGAACAGGCGGCTGAGGGTGTCCAGAGCCGCGCCATCGAGCAGCTCGGCTTCGGTCAGTCCCGCCGCCTGAAGCAGGGTGCGAAGGGATTCCGGCAGCGCCCAGGAGGCGGTCGCGTCGTTGCCGGCTTGCTGTTGCAGAAGTTGCAGCCAGCGCTGGATGATTTCCGCGAGGGCGGCACCGGCGTCAGGTGTCTGAAGGGCTTTGAAAAACGGCTCGCCATGCTGGTTCAGGACAAGGATCTGGCCTGCGAGCTGGGCAAGAATGCGGTGCTGCGGTTCGACGCCCTGTGGCTTGGCCGTGGCGTCGAGCAGGCTGTCCCAGACCTTTTGCGCTGACGGTTGTGCAGCGCACAGCTGTGCCCACCAGGCTTGCTGTCGCTCGAGCCACTGGTCCATCAGGGTACGAAAATCGTCGGTCAAAAGGTGTCTCCGGGCGCGCTGCTGCGGATGACCATCTTAATACAGCCCCATGGCTGTTATGAAGTGCAGATACCGTTTGCGTGCTGTGATGATGGCCATCAGCGGGATCCGCTTGTCGCTTGGCCCGGGTCATGCAGCATTTCCACGAACTGGCGCGCGGCATTGGACAGGGTGCGGTCGCGGTGGTGGATGTAACCCAGCTGTCGCACGATGGGTGCCTCTCCCAGTTCCAGTACCCTGAGTTCGTCGTCAATCACCGACTCGGGTAGCAGGCTCCAGCCCAGACCGATGCTGACCATCATGCGAATCGTATCCAGGTAGTTGGTGGACATGCCGACGTCCAGGGTGAGCCCGTGCCGGGCAAACTGCTCGGTGACCAGCTGCCGGGTAAAGGTGCTGCTGCCGGGCAGTATGGCGCTAAAGTGTGTCAGTTCCTGTAGCGAAAGCGCGGGTTTGCCGGCCAGCGGGTGGTCTTTGGCCACGACGTAGCGCAGCGGGTCCTGCCAGATGACCTGTGAGTGAATGCTGCTGTGCGGGCTGGGCGACAGGGTAATCAGAGCCAGCTCCAGATCGCCCTTGAGAATGTTCTCGAAGGCCCGTTCCGATTCGTCGAACTTGAGCTGCAGTGTCACCGCCGGATAGCGCTGGCTGAAGGCTTTGAGGATCGGTGGCAGGCGGTGCATGCTGATATGGTGGCTGGCCGCGAGGCTCAGCGGCCCCTGAACCTCTCCTGACAGGTTGCCGATCATGCGTCGCGTATCGTCAAATTCCAGCAATATGCGGTTGGCGCGCGGCAGCAGGGCACGGCCGGTTTCGGTCAGGCTGATATGGCGGCCGATGCGATCGAACAGGCGGGTGGCAAGCTGCTCTTCCAGCAGTGATATACGCTTGCTGACGGCGGACTGGGTCAGGAACAGCTGGTTCGCGGCCTGGGAGAATGAGCCTGTCTGTGCGACGCAGACGAAGGCTTGCAGCGTGTTTGTGTCCATGGCGGTAACCCGGGAGGATGGAAATCCAGTTTAAGTATTCCTGTTTGGAATTCAAACTATAAAAATAATGAATTTGTTTTGTGGTTAGGACTGGCTTAGGATGCCTGCATGTCGCTGCGGGCTGAGCCTGTGCAGCCTTGTGAGTCGAATTGGGAGGAGCGGAAAATGGCCGGTAAAACGCTGTATGACAAGCTGTGGCAAGACCACCTTGTGCGCCAGAACGATGATGGCAGTGCCCTTATCTATATAGATCGGCACCTGCTGCACGAAGTGACCTCGCCCCAGGCGTTTGAAGGCCTGCGTATCGCCAATCGCAAGCCCTGGCGCATCGATGCCAACCTCGCCACGCCTGATCACAACGTGCCGACGACCGACCGCTCCAGCGGCGTACAGGGTATCAGTGATCCTGTGTCCCGTATCCAGGTACAGACGCTGGATGACAACTGTGAGTCCTTCGGCATTACCGAATTCAAGATGAACGATCTGCGCCAGGGTATCGTGCACGTTGTTGGCCCGGAGCAGGGCGCAACCCTGCCGGGCATGACGGTCGTCTGTGGCGATTCCCATACCTCGACCCACGGCGCCTTCGCCACCCTGGCACACGGCATCGGCACCTCCGAAGTTGAACACGTGCTGGCGACCCAGTGCCTGATCACCAAGAAAATGAACAACATGCTGGTGCGCATCGACGGTGATCTGGGCGTCGGTGTCACCGCCAAGGATGTCATCCTGCATGTTATCGGTGTTATCGGCACGGCCGGTGGTACCGGTTATGCGATCGAGTTTGGCGGCACCGCCATGCGCAGCATATCGATGGAAGGGCGCATGACGATCTGCAATATGGCGATCGAGGCGGGCGCACGTGTCGGCCTGGTGGCCTGTGATGAGGTCACTGTTGAGTACGTCAAGGGGCGGCCCTATTCGCCCAGGGGTGATAACTGGGATCTGGCGGTCGAGGCCTGGAAGGACCTGGTCTCCGATGCCGATGCGCAGTTTGATGCCGTGGTCGCCATCAATGCCGCTGATATCGAGCCGCAGGTCACCTGGGGTACGTCGCCTGAGATGGTCACCGGTGTCAGTGGCAAGGTGCCCAATCCCGCCGCTGAGACCGACGCCGTCAAGCGTGAAGGCTACAGCCGTGCGCTGCAGTACATGGGGCTGCAGGCGGATCAGGACATCACCGCCATTACGCTGGATCGGGTGTTTATCGGTTCGTGCACCAATTCGCGTATCGAAGACCTGCGTGAAGCTGCCGCAGTGGTTAAAGGCCGCAAGGTTGCCAGCACCCTTAAGCAGGCGCTGGTGGTGCCGGGCTCGGGCCTGGTGAAGGCGCAGGCCGAGGCCGAAGGTCTGGATCAGATCTTTATCGATGCCGGTATCGAGTGGCGCGAGCCGGGCTGCTCCATGTGTCTGGCCATGAACCCGGACAAGCTGGGCGCCGGCGAGCACTGCGCGTCCACATCGAACCGCAACTTCGAAGGTCGTCAGGGCTTTGGTGGACGCACGCACCTGGTGAGCCCGGCCATGGCCGCCGCTGCGGCGATCGCCGGTCATTTTGTCGACGTGCGCGAGTTCGTCAAACACTAAGCGCGAAGGAGACCCGCCATGAAAAAATTTACATTGCACCAGGGCACCGTCGCGCCGATGGACCGTGCCAACGTCGATACCGACCTGATCATACCCAAGCAGTTCCTGAAATCGATCAAGCGCAGTGGCTTCGGTCAGAACCTGTTCGATGAGCTGCGCTACCTCGATGAAGGTCAGCCGGACCAGGACGCGAGCCAGCGCCCGCTTAACCCGGATTTCGTGCTCAACCAGCCTCGCTACAAGGGTGCCAGCGTGCTGCTGGCGCGCAAGAACTTCGGCTGCGGGTCGAGCCGCGAGCACGCGCCCTGGGCGCTGGAAGATTTTGGCTTTCGCGCCATTATTGCGCCGAGCTTTGCCGATATTTTCTACAACAACTGCTTCAAGAACGGTCTGCTGCCCATCGTGCTGGACGAGGATGTGGTGGATGAACTGTTCACGCAGGCCCAGGTCGCAGAAGGCTATTCGCTGACGATCGATCTGGAACAGCAGCAGGTGTGCACGCCTGATGGCCGCAAGATCGAGTTCAGCGTGGATGCCTTTCGCAAGCACTGCCTGCTGAACGGCCTGGACGATATCGGCCTGACGCTGCAGTATGCCGACGATATTCACGCCTACGAGGCGCGCCGCAGTGCGGCTGCACCCTGGCTGTTCGATACCACGAAATAGGAAGCACCCATGAGCAAGAGAGTTCTGATCCTGCCAGGCGATGGCATTGGCCCTGAAATCGTGCGTGAAGCCCGCAAGGTGCTCGAGTGCGTAAACAGCCAGTTTGATCTGGGCCTGACGCTGGATGAGCAGCTGGTCGGCGGCGCCGCGATCGATGCCACCGGCAAGCCGTTGCCGGATGAAACCCTGGCTGCGGCCCAGGCGGCGGACGCCATTCTGCTGGGTGCCGTGGGCGGCCCCAAGTGGGACAGCATCCCGGATTTTGCCATTCGTCCGGAAAAGGGCCTGCTGGGCATTCGCTCTTCGCTCGGGCTGTTCGGCAACCTGCGTCCGGCCATTCTCTACCCGCAGCTGGCCCATGCTTCCAGTCTGAAGCCTGAAGTGGTGGCCGGCCTGGATATTCTGATCGTGCGTGAGCTGACCGGCGGCATTTACTTTGGTCAGCCCCGGGGTGTGCGCGTGAAAGAGGGCGGTGTGCGCGAAGGCTTCAATACCTATGTGTACGACGAAAACGAAATCCGTCGCATCGGCCGGGTGGCGTTCGAAGCGGCCCGCGCACGCAACAAGCGCCTGTGCTCCGTCGACAAGGCCAACGTGCTGGAAGTGACGGTGCTGTGGCGCGAAGTCATGATCGAGCTGTCCGCCGAGTACCCGGATGTCGAGCTGACGCACATGTACGTCGATAACGCCGCCATGCAGCTGGTACGTGCGCCCAAGCAATTCGATGTGATGGTGACCGGCAACATGTTCGGCGACATCCTGTCGGATGCAGCGGCGATGCTGACCGGATCTATCGGCATGCTGCCCTCCGCATCCCTGGATGTAAACGGCAAGGGCATGTATGAACCCTGCCATGGTTCGGCACCGGATATTGCAGGTCAGGGGATCGCCAACCCGTTGGCAACCATCCTCTCAGTCGCTATGATGTTACGTTATTCTCTGGCGGCGCCCGAAGCTGCAGATAAAATCGAGGCGGCGGTAAGCCAGGTGCTGGATCAGAATCTGCGTACCGCGGACATCATGTCTGCCGGCATGCAGGCGACCAGCACGTCGGAGATGGGTGATGCCGTGTTGCGTGCGCTGAACGCCTGACAGGCGCCCCTTAATTCAGGGCAGCAAAAGCCAGCCTGAGACAGGCTGGCTTTTGTCGTTTGTTATCTTTCCAATCAGTGGGGAAAAGAATGAAACGTGTAGGTTTTGTAGGTTGGCGTGGAATGGTTGGTTCCGTGCTGATGCAACGCATGAGGGACGAGCGGGATTTCGATCAGATTGATGAACCCGTGTTCTTCACCACTTCTCAGGTCGGCGAAGCCGGTCCGGATATTGGCAAGTCCATCCCGGCTCTGAAAGACGCTCAGGATATTAATGAGCTTAAACAGATGGATGCGATTATTTCCTGCCAGGGTGGCGACTACACCAAGGATATTTTCCCCCAGCTGCGCGCTGCCGGCTGGAAGGGCTACTGGATCGATGCGGCCTCGTCCCTGCGCATGGATGCTGACAGCCTGATCGTGCTGGACCCGGTCAACCTGGATGTCATCAAGGATGGCCTGGGTCGCGGTGTAAAGAACTTCATCGGTGGCAACTGCACCGTATCCCTGATGTTGATGGGCCTGGGTGGCCTGTTCAAGGCCGGCCAGATCGAATGGCTGACCTCCATGACCTACCAGGCGGCGTCCGGCGGCGGTGCGCGTCATATGCGCGAGCTGATCAGCCAGATGGGTATCATTCACGGGTCTGTTGCCGATCAGCTGCATCCCGCCAGTGCCATCCTGGACGTGGATCGCAAGGTCGCAGAAACCCTGCGCAGTGGCCAGATGCCCACCGACAATTTCGGTGTGCCGCTGGCCGGCGGCCTGATCCCCTGGATCGACAGCCCGCTGGATAACGGCCAGACGCGCGAAGAGTGGAAAGGCTTCGCCGAAACCAACAAGATTCTGGGGCTTTCGGCGCAGCCGATTCCCATCGATGGTACCTGTGTGCGTATCGGTGCCATGCGCTGCCACAGCCAGGCTTTTACCATCAAGCTGAAACAGGATATTCCGCTGGACGAAATCGAAGGCATGATTGCCGACGCCAACGACTGGGTGAAACTGGTGCCCAACGACCGCGAGCAGACCATGAGCGAGCTGACGCCGGCCAAAGTCACCGGTACTCTGTCGGTGCCGGTGGGGCGTGTGCGCAAGATGAACCTGGGTGGTGAATACCTCAACGCGTTCAGTGTTGGCGATCAGCTGCTTTGGGGAGCGGCCGAGCCGCTGCGCCGCATGCTGCGGATCCTGATGGCCGACTAATTGCTGCGGCTGCGCAGTGATATCCTTTGAACCCGGCGCAGTGCAGCTGTCGCCGGGTTTTTCGCCAGCCCGACGTGTTCGGGCTGGCCTGTTTCTGGAGATGTGATGAGTCAGACCTATAACGTCGCAGTAGTCGGGGCGACCGGCCTTGTTGGCGAAGCCATGATCGAGCTGCTGGAGTCCCGTGGTTTTCCGGTGGAAAATCTCTATCCGCTGGGCAGCGATAACTCCGCAGGCTCGGTAATCTACTTTAATGGCAAGTCCCGCCGGGTTGAAAACCTGGCGGATTTTGACTTTTCGAAGGTGCAGATCGCACTGTTTTCGGCAGGCAGCGACGTTGCCGCCGAATATGCACCTGTGGCGGTCGAGGCGGGCGCAGTGGTCATTGACAACAGCTCTTGCTTTCGTGACGAGCCCGAAGTACCGCTGATCGTGCCGGAAGTGAATGCCGAACGCATTCACGAGCACAACGGTATTATCGCCAACCCCAATTGCTCGACTATCCAGATGCTGGTTGCCATCGCGCCCATCTACCGCAGTGTCGGTATTCGCAGGATCAACGTGGCAACTTACCAGGCGGTGTCCGGGGGCGGACGCAAGGCGGTAGAAGAGCTTGCGCGTCAGACGGCCTTGCTGCTGAATGCCCAGGAAATTGATACGCAGATTTTCCCCAAGCAGATGGCCTTCAATGTTTTACCGCAGATCGACAGTTTCGATGACAGCGGTTACACGCGTGAAGAGCTTAAAATGGTCAACGAGACGCGTAAAATCCTCGAAGATGACGACATCGGTGTAAATCCGACCTGTGTGCGCGTGCCGGTGTTCTTCGGCCACAGCGAAGCGGTCCATGTGGAGACCCGAGACCAGATCAGCGCGATTGAAGTGCGTGAAATGCTGCAGATGGCGCCGGGCGTCGAGGTGGTCGATGAGGCTGTGGCGGGAGGCTGGGCGACTCCGGTCACCGAGGCCACCGGCAAGGATGCGGTCTTCGTCAGCCGTATACGCGAAGACCTGTCCTGCGAAAATGGCATAGATCTCTGGGTCGTGTCAGACAACGTGCGCAAGGGAGCGGCACTGAATGCGGTGCAAATTGCCGAATTGCTGATCCAGGCGGGTTTGTAAAATTGGAATGAAAAGGGCTGCGGCCCTTTTTTAATGCTATTTTTTGCTGAAGAAAGCGGGTTGCGGGTGAATTCGGCCGGTTGGTTCGGTGCTTTCCTTGACCGTTTCCTACTTTATAAATAATACTCTGTTCGGTATTCGGAATCGCAACTGCCTGATTTGATGGCGTAATCAGGCGGTGGACAAAAGGAACAAGCAGATGTGGCGCAAACTTGCTTTAAGTCTAGCTGTAGCGGGGGTTCTGGGGGCCAGTCAGGCACATGCTCTGGGTCTGGGGCAAATCCGCATCAATTCTGCCCTGAACGAGCCGCTTGATGCGGAAATCCAGTTGCTGCAGGTGCGCGACCTGGATCCGCTGCAGGTCGTCCCCAGAATGGCGGATCAGGATCAGTTCGCCATGGCGGGCATCGATCGTTCCCGGCTGCTTTCCGATGTTCAGTTTCAGGTCAATATCAATCAGAACGGCACCGGCAGTATCCGGATGACGTCAAGTCGCCCGGTGCGCGAGCCTTTTCTGAACCTGCTGGTGGAAGTGAACTGGCCCAATGGCCGGCTGGTACGCGAATATACCGTCCTGCTTGATCCACCGGCCTTCCAGGCTGCTGCCATTGGCGGCAATGCTGCGCCTGTGCCGGCGCAGTCGACCCGCGCCGTGGTGCCGGCACCACAGCCGGTGTTCGCGCCGCCATCCAGAAATCGTCCGCCAGCGAACAATATTCGCACCAACATGAACGCTCAGACGCAGGTGTTCGTGGAGACCAACGATACCCTGGGCGGCCTGGCCCAGCGCCATTCGCCCGGTGGAGGCACCAGTATCAACCAGATGATGCTGGCACTGCAGCGCAAGAATCCGCACGCATTCCCCAGCTCCAATATTAATTTCCTGAAGGCCGGGGTCGTGCTGGATCTGCCGAGCCTGGGTGAAGTTCAGGCGTTGAATGCCCGTGAAGCCAGTAATGAAGTCGCCCGGCAGATGCAGCGCTGGAAGGCGGGGACCTCAGCCCCTGCGCCCGGTGCTGCACAGGAAGACGGCTCAAAAAAAAAGCCGTTAGCCCCGGTTGATGCGCAGGCAGGTGCGGCAACGACCGGTGAGGGGCAGCTAAAGATACTCAGCGCAACCGATCAGGCCGAAGTGGCCGTGGATCAGGACGAATCCGGGGCGGGCGAGGTGGCTGAAACAGCCGTCGCCGACCCTGAAAAAGCCGAACTGCTGCGCCGCAACGAAGAGCTGGAAAATCGTCTTGCGGTGACTCAGGAGTCGGTCGACAAGATTGAACGCGAGAACACCGAACTTAACGACAAGCTAACCGCCATCTCTCAGCAGATGGAAACCCTGCAGCGCCTGCTGGAACTCAAGGACCAGCAAATGGCGGCGTTGCAGGATCAGCTGCAACAAGTGCAGCCCGCCGCAGCCCCTCCTGAACCTCCCGCGCCCGTTGCGCCCAGGGGACCTTCCGGCCTGATTGAAACTGTCCTGCAGACACCCGCTTATATGGCGGGGCTCGGGGCCGTCATTGGCGGCTTGCTGGTGGGCCTGATCGCGCTTGGGCGCAGGCGACGAGAAGACGAGGTTGAACACAGCGACGATGCGCCGCAGGCAAAGCTCGCCGCCAGCCCTGACGCTGACAATGCTGCGCACAGCGCCCTGGCCGGTGGCGCAGTGGCTGCCGGGGCGACGGCCGTCTGGATCGCGGATGATGAGCAGCAAACCGATCAGGATAACGCCGAGCGCAATGCCGCTGAGGCTCCTGAAGTGGCTGTTTCCGAGGACCTGGACGAACTCGACCTGGACCTTGACCTGGATCTCGCGGATGAAACGCCGCTTGCGGTGGCTGCGCAGAGTACTGACGCGGAGCCTGCAACGGCCCCGGCTCGTCCACTTTTCGATGATGATGAGTTCGATCTGAGCCTGGATACGGACTTCGAAGAAAATACGCCCATCAAGGATCAGGTCGCCAATAGCAACGAGGAATTCGACGAGAGCCTTGACGACCTGCTGGGGCTTGCACCCGGGGATGAGGCCGAGGCTGAACGTGCCGACCTGAGATCGGGTATGGGGCAGTTGCCGGGTGAAGTCGAAACCTTTGATGAACCTGAGGATACCCTGGAGAGCCTGGGGCTGGATTCGGTGATCGATTCCAGCAATGTCCCCAAGTCTGCCGAGGAGGAGGTGTCCGACTACCGCCCGGGCGACAAGGTCGAGGCCAGCAGTCCTGCGGCTGATGCGGCTGATGCGGATGATGATCTGGACTTCAAGCTTGATCAGGTCGCGCCGCTGGACCTGTCGCAGGATGATGACCTTATTGATCTCGCATCCGGGAGCGCTGCAGGCGAACCTGAGCAGGCGCCGAACACGGCCCCGGGTGATGCCGATGCTGAACGGCCAGACGCCGTTGCGCCGCCTGAGCCGGTTGCCGAATCGAGTGTGCCGAGCGATGCCGGTGCCGAGGATGCGCTGGAGTTTGAGCTGGATGACGCCCTGGTGTTCGATCCATCCAGTGCGGTCCCGGCCGATGCGCCACGCAGCGAAGTTGCCGAAGACGCCGAGCCGTCGGCTTCACCGTTGCCCGACGAACCGCAGGATGAGCTGGATGCGCTCTTGGCCGAAAGCGGGGGCGAAGCGGATGCGGATGACGCCGATGAGATAGTGCTGGCCGGCGATGACGAAGAAGACCTGGATGCCATGCTTGCGGCGCTCGGGGGCAGTGTCGATTCAAACGATCAGGGTGCCGCGGAGGTATCGGATGGCGATGATGTCGATGTATCGCTGGACGATGACATGGACCTGGATACGGAACTGGAGGCCCTGCTCGGTGCCGTGGATGACGACATCGCACTTGACGAAAGTGGCTCGGATGATGAAGATCGCGGCTTCGAAGACATGGGCTTCCTTGATGGTACCGATGAAGTCGAAACCAAGCTTGATCTGGCGCGGGCCTACATTGATATGGAAGACCGCGACGGCGCCAAGGATATATTGAGCGAGATTCTGAGCGAAGGCAGCGATGTCCAGCAGCAGGAAGCCCGCAAACTGATGGAGTCTATTGCGTAAGTCCATGAAGTCCGAAAATGAAACTACTGCGGGGGCGATTTCGATCGCCCCCGTCCGTTATGCGCTCTGTGTTGAATATGCAGGTTTTGCCTACCATGGCTGGCAGGTTCAGAAGGCCAACGGGGTTCCCAGTGTGCAGGAAACCGTTGAGAAGGCGCTGAGCCAGGTCGCCAACGAGCCGATTGATGTCATCTGTGCCGGCCGTACCGATGCCGGCGTCAACGGCACCTACCAGATCATTCACTTCGATACGACGGCCCGGCGTGATGAGCGCGCCTGGGTGCTGGGCACCAATACCTACCTGCCGGACGATATTGCCATCCAGTGGGCGCGGCGGGTAGGGGGTGATTTCCATGCCCGTTTCAGTGCGCGGGAGCGGCGTTATCGCTATCTGATTCGCTCGGCGCCGGTAAAGCCTGCATTGCTGGCCCGCGGCGTGACCTGGACACACAGGGAGCTGGATCTTGCGCGCATGAATGCGGCGGCCAAATACCTTGTCGGCGAACATGATTTCACCTCCTACCGTGCCATTGGCTGCCAGGCTAAAAGTCCCATACGGGAGGTGCGCGTGTTGCAGGTGTACCGTGCCGGCGAGTTGATCGTGATCGATGTGCAGGCCAACGCATTCTTGCATCACATGGTGCGCAATATCGCCGGTGTGCTGATGAAAGTGGGGGCCGGGGAGGCGGAACCCGAGTGGGCCCAGGACGTGCTGCGGGCGCGCGACCGGCGCAAGGGGGGGATTACCGCACCGCCGTACGGGCTCTATTTCGTTGATGTGCGCTATCCAGAGCAATTCGACCTGCCTGCATCGCCGCTTGGACCCTATTTCCTGGCAGGCGCGGACTGACTTTCCGCCAGGCCTTCTGGTATTATCGTGCGTTTTCAAGGATCAACCGCCGTGACCACACGCATCAAAATTTGCGGCATTACTCGGCTCGAGGACGCACTGGCTGCGATTCGCTTCGGCGCCCATGCGCTGGGTTTCGTGTTTTATGCCAAGAGTCCGCGTTTTGTCACGCCCGAGGTCGCGGCCGGTATTATTGCGGACCTGCCGCCGTTCGTGACTACGACGGCGCTCTTTGTTGATGCGCCGGCCGAGTACGTGGAACAGGTTGTGGCTCGCACCGGTGTCGATCTGCTGCAGTTTCATGGCAGCGAGACTGCCGCGTTTTGCCGAGGATTCAGCCGGCCCTATATCAAGGCGCTGCGCATGAAGCCAGGGCTGGATATCGCGGCTGTCATGCAGGCGTATCCTGAAGCCCGAGGTATCTTGCTGGATGCCTACCGTGCCGGCGTGCCGGGCGGGACGGGGGAGGCCTTTGACTGGGACCGAATCCCCGAGTCGCTGCGCCCGCAGATCATCCTGGCGGGCGGGTTGTACCCTGAGACTATTCGATCTGCCATCGAGCAGGTCAACCCCTTTGCTGTAGACGTCAGTGGCGGCGTTGAGGCAGCGAAGGGAATCAAAGATCACAATAAGCTGAAACAGTTTATCGAAGAGGTGGCACGTGCCGACAAAAGCTGAACTGGCTGCACTGATGCAGTTACCGGACGACCGCGGACATTTCGGTCCCTATGGCGGTCGGTTTGTATCCGAAACGCTGATCGGGGCGCTCCAGGATCTTGAGAGCACCTATGAGTCGCTGCGTCAGGACCCGGAGTTTCAGGCAGAGTTCGACAAGGACCTGGCGCATTACGTGGGCCGTCCATCACCGCTGTACCACGCCGAGCGCCTGTCGCGGGAGAACGGCGGAGCCCAGATCTATCTCAAGCGCGAAGACCTGAACCATACCGGCGCTCACAAGGTGAACAACACCATCGGCCAGGCCCTGATCGCCAAGAAAATGGGCAAGCCGCGTGTTATCGCCGAAACCGGGGCGGGCCAGCACGGAGTAGCCTCGGCAACGGTCGCTGCGCGGCTGGGGCTTGAGTGCGTGGTGTACATGGGTATCGAGGACGTGCGCCGCCAGGCGCTGAATGTCTATCGCATGAAACTGCTGGGCGCCACCGTGGTGCCGGTAGAGTCAGGTACCCGTACCCTGAAAGACGCCATGAACGAAGCCATGCGCGACTGGGTGACCAACGTCGACAGCACCTATTACATCATCGGTACTGCCGCAGGCCCGCACCCCTATCCGAAGCTGGTGCGGGACTTCCAGTGCATCATAGGCCGCGAAGCCCGTCAGCAATGCCTGGACCAGGTCGGTCGCCTGCCGGATGCGCTGGTGGCCTGCGTGGGTGGTGGTTCCAATGCCATTGGTCTGTTCCATCCTTTCATCGAAGATACCGATGTGCGCATGTATGGCGTGGAAGCAGGCGGTTACGGCATCGAGTCCGGTCAGCACGCAGCGCCACTGTCGGCGGGGCGCCCGGGCGTACTGCACGGCAACCGTACCTACCTGATGGAGGATGACGCCGGTCAGATTCTGGGGACTCACTCGGTTTCTGCCGGTCTTGATTATCCAGGGGTTGGCCCCGAACACGCCTGGCTGAAGGATGCCGGGCGCGCCGAGTATGTCGATGCCACCGATGACGAGGCGCTGGCCGCGTTCCGTACCCTCACCAAGGTTGAAGGCATCATGCCGGCGCTGGAGTCCAGTCACGCGGTGGCCTATGCCCTCAAGCTTGCCCGCACCATGCGCGAAGACCAGTTTGTCGTCGTTAACCTCTCAGGGCGTGGCGACAAGGATATTCACACCGTTGCCAGCCTCGATGGTATCGACGTCTAAGCGCACTGCTGGAGTACAGATTGACATGAGTCGTATTAAAGACTGTTTCGCCCGTCTCGACACCGCCGGGCGCAAGGCGCTGATTCCCTACGTGACCGCAGGCGACCCATCGCCCGCGGTCACCGTGCCGTTGCTGCACGCCCTGGTTGAGGCCGGTGCCGATATTCTGGAGCTGGGTGTGCCGTTTTCGGACCCCATGGCCGATGGCCCGGTGATTCAGCTGGCCTGTGAGCGTGCCCTGTCCCACGGCACCCGTATGCTGGACGTGCTGGATATGGTGACGGAGTTCCGCAAAACCGACAGCCAGACCCCGATTGTGTTGATGGGCTACCTCAATACCATTGAGGTGCTGGGCTATGCCAACTTCGCCACCCGCGCCAAGGCTGCGGGCGTTGATGGCGTTCTGACCGTGGACCTGCCACCGGAAGAGTCCGATGACTTTATCGAAGTGATGCGCCAAGCCCAGATCGATGTGATCTATCTGCTCGCGCCGACCACCGATGAATCGCGCATCAAGTCGGTATGTGAAAAGGGCAGCGGCTATATCTATTACGTGTCACTCAAGGGCGTCACCGGATCGGCTGCGCTGGATGTCACTGCGGTGGAAGAAAAGCTGGCCCAGGTGCGCCGTCACACCGACATGCCGCTGGGCGTGGGTTTCGGCATCCGTGATGATGCCTCGGCCCGTGCCGTGTCCCGGATCGCCGATGGCGTGATTGTTGGCAGTGTGCTGGTGAACCGCATTGCTGAACTTGCGACACAGCCGCAACAGATTCCCGAACAGGTCTCCCGTATTATTGCCGGCATGCGTGCCGCCATGGATGCCTGAACATCGTTGAAAAGTTTTCCCGCACAGGGGATGGAGCAATATGAGTAACTGGCTGGAAAAAATTGTCCCTTCACTGGCTCGCAACGCCGAGAGCCGTCGTTCCAACGTGCCCGAAGGACTCTGGAAGAAATGCCCCAAGTGTGAGGCGGTGCTGTATCGTCCGGAGCTGGACAAGAACCTGAGCGTGTGCCCCAAGTGCAATCACCATATGCGAGTGGGTGCCCGCAAGCGTCTGGAAATGTTCCTGGATGCCGATACGTTGCGCGAGATTGGCGCCGACGTGGAACCGGTGGACCGCCTCAAGTTCCGTGACTCCAAGAAGTACAAGGACCGCCTGTCCGCCGCCCAGAAAGAAACCGGCGAGAAAGATGCCCTGGTGGCCATGCGCGGTGAACTCGAAGGCATGCCTGTCGTGGCGGTGGCGTTCGAGTTCCGCTTCATGGGTGGTTCCATGGGGGCCGTGGTCGGTGAGCGTTTCGTGCGTGCGGCCAATGTCTGCATGGAAGAGGGCATTCCGCTGGTCTGCTTTGCGGCTTCCGGTGGTGCCCGCATGCAGGAGGCACTGACTTCCCTGATGCAAATGGCCAAGACCAGCGCGGCGCTGGAAAAAATGCGCCAGATGGGTATCCCGTATTTCTCGGTACTGACCGACCCGGTCTACGGCGGCGTCTCGGCAAGCCTTGCCATGCTGGGTGACCTGAATATCGCAGAGCCCAAGGCCCTGATCGGCTTTGCCGGCCCGCGGGTTATCGAGCAGACGGTGCGTGAAAAGCTGCCCGAAGGCTTTCAGCGCAGCGAGTTCCTGCTGGAGCACGGCCAGGTGGACATGATCATTCACCGCAAGGAACTGCGTGAGCGTATCAGTTCGCTGTTGCGCAAGCTTACGCACTACAGCGAAGCCTGATTCAGGGTATTTTGAATACGGGGTCGCGGGGTTTCCGGTCATGGACCGGACGCCCGGCGACCCCGGTTTAGCTTTTGGCGGGTAGAGACTGATGGCATCCGGTAATCCTGAGACTTTAAGTGCGTGGCTCGAACGTATCGAAGCCTGTCATCCGAGCGATATTGAGCTGGGGCTGGAGCGTGTGCGGGAGGTGGCCACGCGGCTCGCGCTGGACTTTTCCCGCAGCAAGGTAGTGACCATTGCCGGCACCAATGGCAAGGGGTCGACCCAGACCTTTCTTGACCACATGCTGCGCAATGCCGGCTATAGCACGGGCTGTTACAGTTCTCCGCATTTTTTGCGCTACAACGAGCGTGTACGCATTGATGGGGTGGAAGTCGCTGATGCGGTGCTCTGTGATGCCTTTGCGGCCATTGAGTCTGCGCGGGGCGAACTGGCTCTGACCTATTTCGAGTACGGTACCCTGGCGGCCCTGTATATCTTCTCGCAGCAGGCGCCGGAGTTTGTGCTGCTCGAAGTCGGCCTGGGCGGTCGCCTGGATGCGGTCAATATCATCGACCCTCAGGTGGCAGTGGTCACCAGCATTGCGCTGGATCATACCGACTGGCTGGGGGATACCCGCGAGCTGATCGGGCGTGAAAAAGCCGGTATTTTCCGTGCTGATACCCCGGCTGTCAGCGGCGATCCCGAACCGCCTGTTACCCTGGCCGAGGTTGCACAGGAACTGGGTGCGCAGCTCTACCAGGTGGGTGACAGCTTTGAGTATCAGGCGCAGGCCTCGTGCTGGCACTGGCAGGGGCGTGACCTGAGCGGCAGTGCGGTTGCACTGGCTGACTTGCCGTTACCCGGTTTGCCGCTGCCCAACGCCGCCACGGCGCTGCAGGTACTGCATCTGCTGCTGGCGCAGCCCCAGCGCGGCGCGATCGAAGCGGCACTGCGCGGTGCCAGCATGACCGGGCGCATGCAGCGCCTGATGTTGGGTGATAATGAATGCATCCTGGATGTGGCACACAACCCCCAGGCCGCGCACTATATAGCCGGGCGCCTGGCCGGCTCAAAGCCCGAGGGGCGCCTGCATGTACTGCTGGGCATGCTGAGCGACAAGGACGTCACCGGTGTGCTCAAGGCATTGCAGCCGGTGGGGCAGTGCTGGCATTTTGCCAGCCTTGGCGGTCCTCGCGGTCAAAGCGGAGCATCGCTGGCGCTGCGCATGCGGGTGCTGGACCCTAAGGCGCAGTGCGAAGCCTATCCGGATGTCACCGCGGCCCTGGCGGCGGTGCGCCTTGCGCTCAAGGCGGGGGACCGGGTATTGATTGCAGGCTCCTTCTTCACGGTGAGCGAGGCCCTTGCCGCGCTCGAACTGTCGGCCTGAAAACGCTTCCGCCGGGCTGACTAGAATGTGTTTGGATGAAAGGACAGGGCATGAATGATGGACTCCGACAGCGGTTGGTCGGCGCAGCGGCGGTACTGGTCGCAGCGCTGGTCTTTATTCCGCTGCTGTTTGACGGTGACGGCTACCGGGAGCGGCATTTGCCAAGCAATATCCCGCAAGGTCCGGAGCCCGTCGAAATAGTGACAATCGAGCCGCAGATTGCGGCACTGCCCGATACCCAGGACGTGGCGCCGGCGCAGCAGCCTCGTGAAATCGAGCCCATGCCCGAGGCCGTGGTACCGGTGCAGGATGTGCAGGCGGTGACGCCGGACCTTGCGCTTGGCAGCGATACGCCGGTGCTGGATGAACAGAATGTGCCGGTGGCCTGGACGCTGCAGCTGGCGAGCTTCAAGGACGAGGCCAATGCCAAGTCCCTGCGCAAAAAGCTGGTCGGCTCCGGTCACAAGGTGTACACCCGGCGCATCGGGGATCTGGTCAAGGTTTATGTCGGGCCGGACATTCAGCGGACCAAGCTTGAAGCCCTGCAGGCAGAGCTCAAGCAGGATTTCGACCTCAACGGCATTATCGTGCGTTTTACCACGCAGTGAGCATTGGGTTGTGTCAGACCCTCTGTTAGAATGCGCGCTGTTTAAAGGATCCGATCGGGAACATGAACTGGGCTGACTGGACCATCATCGCTATCATCGCCATTTCAGGGCTTTTCAGCCTGAAACGGGGCTTCGTCAAGGAAGCTCTGTCCCTGGCAAGCTGGGTAGCGGCCTTCATAGTCGCGCGACTCTTCACGGCTCCTCTTAGCCTGGTGTTGCAGGACTATATCGAAATGCCCTCGGCGCGGGTTGCCGTGGCCTTTGCTGTTCTTTTTCTGGCTACTCTGATCGTCGGTGCGCTGGTCAGCACGCTGATCGTGGCGCTGGTGCAGGCCACCGGGCTGAGTAGCACCGACCGTATACTCGGAATAGGTTTCGGACTTGCCCGCGGGGCTTTGCTGATTGTGGTCCTGGTAGCGCTGTTAGGCATTACCCCCGCGACTCAGGATCCCTGGTGGCACGATTCGCGTCTTATCCCTCATTTTATTCAAATGGAATCCTGGACTCGTGATCTGGCGCAGGACGTCGTGCGCGCAATTTGGAATGTTGGACGCTAGTTGAACATCCGTCACGGCAGGATTCATCAAGGCTTTTCTGAACTGGTTTGAGGTGCGTTACATGTGCGGTATTGTCGGCGTTGTTGCCAAATCCTACGTTAATCAGACGATTTTCGACGCTCTTACGGTGCTGCAGCATCGGGGCCAGGATGCGGCCGGCATGGTGACCGGTGAGGGGAACCGGTTTTTTCTGCGTAAGGATAACGGCCTTGTAAACGAGGTATTTCGCACCCGCCACATGAAGCGCCTTGCCGGCAATGCCGGTATTGGTCATGTGCGCTACCCCACGGCGGGCAGCTCCAGCTCTGCCGAAGCGCAGCCGTTCTATGTCAACTCGCCCTACGGCATTGCCCTGGCCCACAACGGCAATCTGACCAATGCCGAAGAGCTGGCCGATCAGATGTTCCGCGCGGACTTGCGTCACATCAACACCACCTCCGACTCCGAGGTGCTGCTTAACGTCTTCGCCCATGAGTTGCAGGGCCAGGGCAAGCTGCAGCCCAATGCCGACGACATGTTCAGCGCCGTCAAGCGCGTGCATGAGCGCTGCACCGGCGGTTACGCCGTGGTGGTGATGATTACCGGCTACGGCATCCTGGCCTTCCGTGACCCCAACGGCATTCGGCCGCTGTGCTACGGCAAGCGTGAAACCGAAACCGGCGAAGAGTACATGGTGTCCTCCGAAAGCGTGGCGCTGGATGTCTGTGGATTCACCCGCGTGCGCGATATCGAGCCCGGTGAAGCCATTTACATCGACATGGACGGCAACGTTAACACCCTGCAGTGCGCGCAAAACACCCGTTACGCCCCCTGCCTGTTTGAATTCGTCTACCTGGCGCGGCCGGATTCCATCATCGATGATGTCAATGTGCACATGTCTCGCATGCTGATGGGGGAGAAGCTCGCCGCCAAGGTACTGCGCGAGCGTCCGGACCACGATATCGATGTGATCATCCCCATTCCCGATACCAGCCGTACTGCGGCACTGGAAATGGCCAAGACACTGAAGGTGGATTTCCGTGAAGGCTTTATCAAGAACCGCTATATTGGCCGCACCTTCATCATGCCCGGGCAGGGTGAGCGCAAGAAGTCGGTACGTCGCAAGCTGAACCCCATCGAGATGGAGTTCCGCGACAAGGTGGTCATGCTGGTGGATGACTCCATTGTGCGCGGCACCACCTCGAAGCAGATTGTCCAGATGGCCCGCGACATGGGCGCCAAAAAAGTGTATTTCGCTTCGGCCTCGCCGGCGGTACGCTTCCCCAACGTCTACGGCATCGACATGCCGGCGGCCACCGAGCTGATCGCCCATGGCCGTACCGAAGAGGAAGTGGGCGAGTATATCGGTACCGACTGGATGCTGTTCCAGGACCTGGGTGACCTCAAGGATTGCGTCAGCGCCGGTAACCCGGACATCCGGGAGTTCGATACCTGTGTCTTTGACGGCAAGTATGTCACCGGCGATGTGGACGGCGATTACCTGGCGCGGCTCGAGGCCAAGCGCAATGACGCGGCCATGCTGGATGACAATACCGACACCGAAAGCAACGAGTCGGCCGATCTGCACACCAAAATCGAATAACAGAGGACATCGCGCAGCATGAAAAAATTCGAGCGCGAAGAACGCATCCAGTTTGATGCGACCGGTTACGAGTTTGCCACCCTGGCGGTGCGCTCCGGACAGCAGCGTACGGATGAGGGCGAGCATGGAGATCCGATTTTCACGACCTCCAGCTTCGTCTATTCCAGTGCCCGCGAGGCGGCGGCCAGGTTCGGCGGCGAGGAAGAGGGCAATATCTACTCCCGCTTCACCAACCCCACGGTACAGGCGTTCGAGCGGCGCATCGCCGCGCTCGAAGGCGCCGAGCGCGCCGTCGCCACATCATCGGGCATGGCGGCGATCCTGAGCACCGTGCTGTCGCTGCTCAAGGCCGGTGATCATGTGGTCTGTTCGCGCAGCGTGTTCGGCTCCATCGTGTCGTTGTTCGACAAGTACCTGAGCCGTGCCGGTATCGAAACCACCTACGTGGACCCGACCGACAATGACGACTGGCGCGGGGCCATCCGCCCGCAGACGCGGCTGTTTTTCCTGGAGTCGCCGTCCAATCCGCTGGCTCAGCTGGCCGATATTCCGGCCGTGTCCGCAATCGCGCACGAGCACGAGATTCTGGTGGCGGTGGACAACTGCTTCTGTACGCCGGCGCTGCAGCAGCCGCTGGCGCTGGGCGCTGACATCGTGATTCATTCCGCGACCAAGTTCCTGGATGGCCAGGGGCGCTGTGTGGGTGGCGCCGTGGCAGGGCCGGGCCGCCTGATGGAAGAGGTGTTCGGCTTTATCCGCACCGGTGGCGCCTGCATGAGCCCGTTCAATGCCTGGGTATTCATGAAGGGCCTGGAAACACTCAGGCTGCGTATGGACGCCCACTGCGCTAGCGCACTGCAGCTGGCGCAGTGGCTGGACGCACAGCCTGAAATCGACAAGGTGTATTACGCCGGTTTGCCGGATCACCCGCAGCACGAACTGGCCAAGCGCCAGCAGCGCGCTTTCGGCGCGGTAGTGTCGTTTGAGGTGAAGGGTGACCGTGAGGCCGCCTGGCGCTTTGTCGATGCCACGCGCATGCTGTCGATCACCGGCAACCTGGGCGATACCAAGAGCACCATCACCCATCCGGGTACGACCACCCATGGTCGCATGACGCCAGAGGACCGGGCCCGTGCGGGCATCCGGGACAACCTGATTCGGGTGTCGGTCGGCCTGGAAGACGTGGCTGATATCCAGGCGGATCTGCAGCTGGGCCTCGCGGCGCTCTGACCGGCGGTTGTTTCAGGCGTCCTGACTGCAAAACTGTGCCTGCACAAGGTGCAGTGCGCCGCCGGGGCGCAATTGGCTGCTTTTCAGGCTGAACAGGTCGCAATCGAAACAGAATGCCTGGCCGTAAAAGCGTGCCGCGACGTGCTCCAGCACGCTGCTCAGGCGGTTCCCCCGGCAGCGTCCCAGGGTGATGTGGGGGATGAAACGGCGTTGCTGCAATGGAATGCCGGCGCCGCGCAGTTGCCGGCCAATCTGTCGTTGCAGCTGTGCCAGCGCGGGTTGCGGATCAACGCCCAGCCAGATCACGCCGGAGGCGAACTGGCCGACGCCTTCACAGCGAATGCTCAGCGGCTCGAACTCGACGCACTCCAGGGCACTGTAGATGGCTTCAAGCCGGGGAGCGGGCTGCTCGCCCAGAAACTGCAACGTGATATGCAGGCGCTCAGGGGCGGCCCAGTGCAGGTGCCGTACCGGTTGTTGCAGCCGGGCGATGGCATCCTGCAGCGAGTCGGGCAGGTCGATGGCCACGAATAGTCGCATAGTTCCTCCCTTAATTCCGATCACCGTATAATATGCGGTTTTCCACTGTTTAGATGATCGATACGTGAAAATCATACTGGCACCGATGGAAGGCGTGGTTGATTACCTGATGCGCGATGTACTGACCCGCATTGGCGGTATTGACCTGTGCGTCACCGAATTTGTACGCGTCAGTCAGAACCTGTTGCCGGATTCCGTGTTCTATCGCCTGGCGCCGGAATTGCTGCGTGGCGGCACCACCCCCAGTGGGGTGCCGGTCATCGTGCAGTTGCTGGGCAGTGATCCCGAGTTGATGGCCGCCAATGCCGCACGCGCTGCGGCTCTGGGCGCGCCCGGTATCGACCTGAATTTCGGCTGCCCGGCCAAGACCGTCAATCGCAACCGCGGCGGCGCCGTGCTGCTGGACACCCCCATGGATGTGCACAGCATCGTGGCGGCGGTGCGCCGGGCAGTACCGGCAGATATCCCGGTCACGGCCAAGATGCGTCTGGGGTACAGCGACAAGGCGCTGGCGCTGGACAATGCCCAGGCGATTTTCGAGGCCGGCGCCGATGGATTGGCGGTGCATGCCCGTACCAAGGTGGAGGGCTACCGCCCGCCGGCCTACTGGGAGTATATCGCCCAGATTCGCGAGGCGATTCCCATCCCCGTAACCGCCAACGGCGAGGTCTGGAGCTGGGATGACTACCAGCGTTGTCGCGAGGTCAGTGGGTGTCGTGATGTCATGATCGGGCGCGGGCTGATCTCGAGGCCGGATCTTGCCCGTTCCATCAAGCGGCGTCTGCAGGGCGAGCCTGAAGCGGGTATCGACTGGTTCGAGATGCAGGGCCTATTGCTCGATTACTTTGACCAGATCGTCGCCGACAAGGTGCGCGGTTACGTGCATGGGCGTCTCAAGCAGTGGCTGCACCAGCTAAAAAGGCATTATCCGCAAGCGGAGCAGCTGTTCAGCCAGGTGAAAACGCTGCGTGATGTCGAGCCCATTCGCCAGTTGCTGATCGAGCAGCGCGCCGCCGCCTGACAGCCGGCACTAGATGCCGGTGCGCATCCGCACCGGCATGCGCCTGGCGCCCCAGTCGCCCGGTGCTGCCTCGAAATGCCCCGGCACTGCGGTGCCGCAATGGATGCATCGCCCCGCTGCGTCCAGCTTCCATTCCCCCAGCTGATACCAGTCCCGCTCGATCAGTCGCGTACCACAGCCCGGGCACCAGGTTGAGCTGCCGTCCGGGTCGTGCACGTTTCCCGTATAGACATACCGCAATCCCTGCTTCATCGCGATCTCCCGTGCCCGGGTCAGGGTCGACTGGGGGGTGCGTGTCTTGTCGAGCATTTTCCAGTCCGGATGAAAGGCGCTGAAATGCAGCGGCCTGTCAGGGCCAAGATGGTCGAAGATCCAGCGGCTCATGGCTTCAATCTCTTCGTTGCTGTCGTTTTCGTCCGGGATCAGCAGGTTGGTGATCTCAAACCACACATCCGTCTGGTGCAGGTAGAGCAGGGTGTCGAGCACCGGGGCCAGGGCTCCACCGCAAATCCGGCTGTAAAACCGCTCGGTGAAGGCCTTGAGGTCGACATTGGCGGCATCGATATGGCGGTAAAGCTCGGCCCTGGGTTGCGGGCAGATGTAGCCTGCGGTCACCGCCACGGCGCGAATGCCCTGTTCCCGGCAGGCATCGGCCACATCCATGGCGTACTCCATGAAAATGACAGGGTCGTTGTAGGTGAAGGCAATGGAGCGGCAGGCCAGGCGCAGGCAGGTCGTGGCGAGATCCTCGGGGCTGGCGCTGTCGGCCAGGGTGTCCATGTCGCGGGACTTGCTCATGTCCCAGTTCTGGCAGAATTTGCACGCCAGGTTGCAGCCGGCGGTACCGAAAGAGAGCACCGGTGTACCTGGCAGGAAGTGGTTCAGCGGCTTCTTCTCGATGGGGTCCACACAGAAGCCGCTGGAGCGACCATAGGTGTAGAGCATGATCTGGTCGTTTTCCCGGCCGCGCACGTAGCAGAGTCCGCGCTGGCCTTCGCTCAGCTTGCAAAAGCGTGGACAGACATCGCACTGAATCTTGTCGCGTTCAATACGGTGCCAGTAGCGGGTGGGAACCGGAGTGATCTGTGAAGCGGGCATGCTGATGCCTCGTACTCTGTTGCAGCGGCTGGCGCCATCCCTTGCGGTTACCTTTGGAGGGTTCTGTAAAAAGTCTAGTCAATCCGGGGTGAGACCGGGTGCCCTCTGTGCAGGGCTATAATTGAAAAGCAGGGAAAAGGGTAAAAGATCGAAGGCAGTCAAGGACGCGAAACCGAGGCAGCCCCTTGTGGCAGAGCCGCTATCAGCGGGGCTGTCGACCAGGATCAGGTTAGCGGCCGGGCCACCGCTGTTAGCGGGGGGCGGGGTATTCGCAGTCTTGCAGCAGACGCTCCATGAGCGCAGGAGGCAGCCCGTGAATGTACGACAAGCCGCCGTGAGTGGCACCTTTTATCCCGGGCGCGCGCCGGACCTGCAAGCGCAGGTGCAGCGCCTGCTTGATGATAATGCGCCGCAGGAGGCCCAGGCGGCACCGCCCAGGGCATTGATCGTGCCCCATGCCGGGCTTGTGTATTCAGGCCCGGTGGCCGCCAGCGCTTACAACCTGTTGCGTACCCATGCGCAGGCGTATGCGCGCGTGCTGCTGCTGGGGCCCAACCACCGTATGCCGCTGCGCAGCATGGCGGTCCCGAGCACGGCAGGCTTTGCCTGTCCGCTTGGCGTGATGAAGCTGGATACTGCTCGCCTGCGCGACTGGGTGGATCACGGCTGGGTGGAATATAACGACGAGGTCCACCGGCTAGAGCACTGTATCGAAGTGCAGTTGCCGTTTTTGCTCAGTGCCAATCCGCACTGGCAACTGTTGCCGGTGATCGCGGGCCAGGCTCCGAAGGAAGCCGTCGCGGAGCTGATTGGTCGGGGCCTCGACAGTGCGGATACGCTCGTCGTTGTCAGTAGCGACCTGAGCCATTACCACAGCTACGGCATCGCGCAGCGCATAGACCGGGCGACATCGCAACACATTGAACGGCTGGAGGCGGACCTGCTGCCCGATCAGGCCTGTGGCTGTGTTGCGGTCAACGGTTTGCTGAGGGCGGCAGCGCGGCGCGGATTGAGTGTGCACTGTGTTGATTTGCGCAATTCCGGCGATACGGCGGGGCCGCGGGACCGGGTCGTGGGGTACGGTGCCTATGCCTTCGCCTGACCCCTGTGCCCCGGGAGCGCGGGCAAGTGAAGCGGCAGGCAGCGTGCCGGTCGTCCCGGTTTTAACAGCGCCTTTGCGCCGGCGGTTGCTTCGGGTCGCCCGTGAAACCATTGAGCGGGGGCTTGCGGGCGAGGAGGTCTGGCTACCGTCGCTTGAGGGTATGCCAGAGCCACTGTGCGCCCTAGGTGCCAGCTTCGTGACCCTCTATTCAGTGCAGCGGCGGGAGGAGGGTCGCGTGCTGCGGGGTTGTGTCGGGTCGCTGGACGCGCGCAGGCCACTGTTGCAGGACGTGGCGCACAATGCCTATTACAGTGCCTTTCAGGATGCCCGCTTTGCGCCGCTCTGTACGAGCGAGCTTGCATCTACCGAGCTGGAGCTGTCGATACTGTCGCCCCTGGTCGAGTTGCCGTACACCGACGAGCCCGATTTGCTGCGCCAGCTGGTGGTGGCTAAGGACGGGCTTGCCATCGAATACGCAACGCACCGTGCAACCTTCCTGCCGTCCGTCTGGGAGCAGTTGCCGGATGTGAATGATTTCTGGCTTCACCTCAAGCGCAAGGCCGGGCTGGCGGCGGATTTTTGGCACCCGCAGTTGCGCTGCTGGCGCTACCGGGTACTCAAGATACGCGAAGCGGATGCGGGTAACGGGGAGCGGATGTCTTGAGCGCAATCAAACCGACAAATCTGCTGAATGCTCTGCCCGGTGCAGAACCGCACGAGCGGTTCGAGAGCCTGCTGCGACAGCCGGGCTTTCACCTGGAGCGTATTCTGTCCTGGGGGCAGGTAACGCCTGAGGGTGAATGGTACGACCAGGTGGGTAATGAATGGGTGTTGCTGCTGGCGGGGGCGGCGCGACTGCTGATCGAGGGTCAGGATGAGCTGGCGCTGCAGCCCGGCGATGCGGTACTGCTGCCGGCTCATTGTCGCCACCGCGTGAGCTGGACCGACCCCGGGCAGGCGACCGTCTGGCTGGCACTGCATTTTGATTCCGAGGGCTAGACAACCCGATGGAGGCGATGCCATGGATTCTCGCATTGAAGTGCTCAAGGCGGATATCACGCGTCTGAATGTGGATGTGGTGGTGAATGCCGCCAACGAGTCGCTGCTTGGTGGCGGCGGTGTCGACGGTGCCATCCATCGTGCCGCAGGACCCGGGTTGCTCAGTCACTGTCGTACCCTGGGTGGTTGCGCAACGGGGCAGGCCAGGCTGACGCCGGGTTTCAAGCTGCCTGCGCGCTGGATCGCGCATACGGTGGGGCCGGTATGGCACGGCGGTGATCGGGGGGAAGCGCAGTTGCTGCAAAGCTGCTACCGCAACGTGTTTGAGTGTGTGCAGGGGCTTGAGATTGAGTCGATCGCTTTTCCTGCCATCAGCTGCGGCGTTTACGCTTATCCGCCGGCACAGGCGGTGGCCATTGCGGTGCGTACGGTGCAATCGCAGCTGGCGTTGCGCGAGGCGCCGTTACGGGTGCTGTTCTGCTGTTTCGATGCGGTTATGGCGGACCTGTACCGCCAGGCGCTGAAAGCGTGAGGAGAAAGTAGCAAGGGGCAAGGGGCAAGAGGCAAGAGGCAAGGCCAAAGGGGTGGTGTGACCCCACAAAAGTGGACACGCACTTAAATCACCTGCTCAAACTCAGCGGGGCTTAACCCGTTGAGTGTCTCGTGCCGGCGAACGTTGTTGTAATACTCGTCGATGTAATAGTGCACTTCAAGCGTCAGGATCCGCCGGTCCACGGGTGGCAGGCGCTTGGTCCATTCCAGCTTCAGTTGCGCAAAAAAGCTTTCGGCGCAGGCATTGTCCCAGCAGTTTCCGCGACGTGACATGCTGATTGTCACGTGACGGTCATTGAGCCACCTCATCACGGGTTCCGAACGATACTGCGCTCCCTGATCGGAATGAAACAACAGTTTGTGACCGTCTGGGCAGCGGTACGCCCATGCGTTGTCTAGCGCCTGAACCACCAGATCGGCGTGGTTAACCGCGCCAGCGGCCCACCCCACGATGCGCCTGGAGTGAAAATCCATGACTGTCGCGAGATACAGCCAGCCATCTGTTGCCCGGATCTGTGTAATATCAGACACCCACACCCGGTTGGGCTGACTGACCGCAAACTGTCTGTTCAGTAGGTTTGGCAGCACCGGTAGTCCGGCCGCAGGCCGTCTGTGGCCAGGCTTGAGCGCTCTGCATGAGCGATAGCCGGCTTTTTGCAGCACCCGCTGAACGCGGTTAAGGCTGCAGTCATAGCCAGCATCAACCGCGCTCCGCCAGAGTTTGCGGTACCCCGGGATCCCGTGTTCCTCCTTGGCTGTGTTCAGCAAGAATGTGCTCAACGCCAGGTTCGCATGCTGCTGCGGGGACACAGCGGCGTGCAGCCAACGATAATATCCTGAGCGCGAGACATTGAGCGCGGCACAGAGCGACACCACCGGCCAGCATACCGACTGATAACGGCGGATAAACGCGAACCTTATGTCGGGTGGTCGCCCCAGTACGCTTGCGCCTTTTTTAGGATTTCGTTCTCCAGCTCCAACCGTGCGAGCTTGCGCTGCAATGCCTTGTTGTCCCGTTCCAGGTCTTTGATGCTCTTCTCCGGACCTGTGTTCTGCACGGTTGGCGTGCTTGCTGGTGCTGTTTTGCGCGTCAAGTCGCTTCTCCATCGGTAAAGAATGCGGGGATTGATGCCCAATTTAACAGCGACAGCATGCACTGTCTCTGCTGAGTCGATGGAAGCCTGTACCGCCGCACGTTTAAATTCCGGCGTGTATTGCTGATAGGACCTTTTCTTCATGGAGCCACCTTTTTCCTATGTGAAAAAAGTGTCCACTAATTCGGGGTCGTACCAGGGTAAGGCCAAAGTAGCAAGGCCAAAGTAGCAAGGCAAAGTAGCAAGAGCTGGGTATACAAGCAAAACCGGGCACGCAAGGTGCCCGGTCGTCATTGGATCCTGCAGTGATTGCCAGGATTACGCCATGCTTTCGATCTCGATCAGGCGCGGTTTCATGGCTTCGGGCACTTCGTGCACCAGGTCGACATGCAGCAGGCCCTTGTCCATGCTGGCCCTGGTGACGCGCACATGGTCGGCGAGCTGGAAGCGGCGCTCGAAGCTGCGTGCGGCAATACCCTGGTACAGGTATTTGCGCTCGTTCGAGTCCTGCTGCTTCTGGCCGACGATCACCAGGATGTCCTGTTCGCTCTTGATGCTCAGTTCCGAGTTGTCGAACCCGGCCACCGCCATGGTGATGCGGTAGTGGTTTTCGTCCAGCAATTCGATGTTGTAGGGCGGATAGGCCGGCTGGTTCTGTTCATTGCGACTGGCGTTGTCCAGCAAAGAGGCCAGGCGATCAAAGCCGATGGCGGAACGGTACAGGGGGGACAGGTCAAAATCTCTCATGGTCATATCCTCGTTGAGCAATATGTGGATACCCGCAGCGTGCGGGGAAAAGAGACGCAAACCTTCATCGAAGCGATTGCGTCTGATTTCCTATATGAGGATGGCCTGGCGGTTTTCAAGCCGCACGTGACAATTTTCTGGCGAGCCGCCAAGAAGGCGGATCAGCCGTTAAACTGTTCCGGGTCGTTGGTGATGGTGACATCGACACTGGGGCTGGGGATGCGAAAATCATACACCCGTTCCCAGTCAGAGCCGGGTTGGCGTTCCCATACGGTACCGGCATTGAACGCCAGTTTTTCCTCGAGGGTCGGGTCCATGCCGTAGAGCTTTTCCAGCGGCACGGGCGTCAGGTTGGCGACTTCGTCCTGCAGGTAGGCTTCGTCTTCGTAGCCGCTGAACAGGCGCCAGCCGGTATCGTTGAGGTGCTCCGGAACGCTTTTGTACATAAAGCGCACCGGAAGTTTTTCCTCGAAAATCATGCGTGACACCAGCGCCAGGAAGCCGCTCTTGGTCTGGCCGGTTTCATTGCCGCTCGCGCTGTCGGCGGTGCTGTCGGGAGTTGTCGTGTCGCTCATGGGGGCCTCCGGTAAAAATGCAGGCGCATTATACAGCGAATGCGTACCTGAATGCAGGCGAGTGGCTGGGCCGTTGTGGCAAGGGTGTCGTTTTTGAGGGGGCGATTGCATCGGTCTGTCTCTGCCTGCCCGGTATCAGTGCAGGATTGGCTGTCACCACCGCACATGGTACTTAAAGAGGGCGCAACCCTGTCGTTACGATGAGAAGCTGCACGGGCGTGGGAGTGTATCGCTAGGGGGCTGAATGTCCGCGAGACTGCCGAGAGCCGCAAGCAGTCAATTGTCGTTTTCGACCCAAAGCAGACATCGGGCTATGTCTGTACTCCCTATCCGCGTGCGCGAATCGCCGCAAAATAGCGCTCTTTTGCTATTGGTATGGAGGCCTGAAATGGTCCAATATCAGGTCATTATGGATTGGAGGGTTGTGGGATTTTGCGGGCGACACAACACATCAAAGTGGATGCATGTTTTCAACGGAGGAGAATGACTTTGAATTATAAATATCTATTAAATTCAGTTCTTTAACCTTTCTCTCGCTATCCTGGTATGTGCGTAAATGAACATGCGCAGTGTTGAAATGTTAGGCCTTCAATTGTGTGCTTCTTTATGTTTTCAGATTTTGTACCTGGAGCTCCTCAACCATGTTGAATGTTCTGCTGTTACTTCTGGGTGTGGCCTTGCTTACTGCTGGCGGTGAAGCATTGATTCGAGGCTCGTTGGCCGCCGCCAGACGCCTCGGCGTATCGCCATTGCTTAGTGGTCTCGTTATCGTAGGTTTCGGTACATCAGCACCGGAATTGGTGGTCTCTATTGATGCAGCAGTAAATGGTCGACCCGATATCGCTATCGGCAACGTCGTTGGCAGCAATATCGGTAATATCTTTCTGATTCTTGGGGTATGTGCATTGATCACGCCTCTGGCGGTCAAGCCGTTGGCACTGCACAGGGACGCTGTAACAGTAGTAGCGGCAAGTATACTGTTTCTGGTCTTGGTTGGTGGAAGCGCCCTGCAGCGGACGGATGCAGCAATTCTATTGTTGGCTTTGCTAGCTTACCTGTCGTGGGCTTACTTGACCGAACGCTCCAGCGTTACGCTCTCAGCAGAACTTCACATTGCTGAAGCGGAAGAGCTTTCCATAGTGCCGAAGTCGTTGTTATGGATTGTAGCCGCTGTTGTTTTCGGGTTAATGCTATTGATCGGCGGATCTCAAGTGCTGCTAACCGGTGCAGTGGGAATTGCAGAGCACTTTGGGGTTTCCGAGGCTGTTATTGGCTTGACGTTAGTGGCTGTAGGCACGTCACTTCCAGAGCTTTCGATATCGGTGATTGCTGCAATACGGCGACATGCGGATGTGGCGGTCGGCAACATTCTCGGTAGCAATATATTCAACTTGTTGGGAATTCTTGGTGTCTCCGCGCTCCTCCAGCCACTGCCCGTCCACGCTAGAATCCTACAATTTGACCAGTGGGTAATGCTAGGAGCGGCTCTACTCCTGATACTGTTCTTGTATACGGGGCGTCGCCTGAGCCGGTTGGAGGGTGGCCTATTATTGATCGGCTACGGTATTTATCTGGGGCTGAGCTTCACTGTATTTGGCGACTGATGTCGGTTGGATGTGCTTTTGCAGTCGATGTGTTCTTGTAATCAAAGAGAAGCAGCCTGCCTAATAATGGTTATTCCATTATTCCGGGGACAGTATACCTATTACCCGGCTCATCAATGTCGGCTCCGTGCCGAAAGAGACCTCTCACTATTGACCTAAACTGCTATCAAAACTCGTATGTTTCAGTCGAAATTCGTCTGGGGAAAGTTACTGGCTGTTCCCCAGCGACTTCCAGAGAGCTGACGCTGCCATCCGGGTCCCGTCAGATGCCGACGAGCACTGGGGCTATTTTCCGATCAGGCCCGGCAGGGGCGAGGCATGGATGCCGAGCCGCAGATGCGGCACAGGGATGTGACGGTTCTTCACCTTGAAGGCCGGCCGCCCGCACAATTGCTTCAGAGCGCAGTGAAAAGGTTTCTGCGGGCGCATTCTTCAAGGTAGAGAGCCTTTGCTTACTTTACTTCGGCCGTTCGAAGAAAAGTGAGTCGCCAGAAAGCGAAACAGGGATTATCCGACAGGGGTAACACTGTCTGTTTTCGACATTTTCAGGATATAGTCCCGTTGGTCGGGTTAGCGCAGCGCCCCACGGCCTTCGGCGACACCTAATCTCTGTCATGTCGGGTTACGCCCTGCGGGCTAACCCGACCTACATTGGCGGCTGTGAATTAACCGAAAGTATACCAATCTCCCGCCTCACAAATGTCCGTTCCGCGCCCAAAGTGCTCTAACCGCGCTCTCCCGGGGCGCCGAAGGCGTTGCGCCAGCGGTCGCTGCGTTGCGCATCGCGTGCGTCATAGAGGCTCATGGCGGACTCGAGGTCCAGACTGAACTCACCCTCGTTGTCTTCTGCGAGCGCTGTGAGTCGCATCGTATACCAGGCCGTGACACCGCCAGGAGGGTTGGTATCGAATTTTGGGAACGCAGGGTCGCCGCCGGCACTGCTCAGCCAGTCGTGGGCAAGGCGTGGATTGAGCGCCATGGCGCGGCCCAGGCTCACCATGTCGACAGCACCGCTTGCGAGGGCGTCAACGGCTTGCTGGCGGGTCTTGAAGCCCCCGGTTGCCATAACGGGAATGGCGGTCAGCTGTTTCGCACGGCGTGCGAACTCCAGGAAGTAGGGGCCGTTGCCAGCGGTGCCATCCGAGCTTGCCGCAGCGCCCGGAAAATAGGTTCCGCCGCTGATGTCGATCAGATCAACCGATGTCTGACCGAGCATGTGGACCAGGTCCAGCGCCTCGTCTTCCGTCAGCCCACCTTCGAGTTTGTCGGTCGAGTTGATCTTGATGGCGACCGGGAACGAAGCGCCAACGGCGTGGCGAACCGCGGCGATCACCTGGCGAAGGATGCGGAATCTCGCCTCGATGGAGCTGCCATATTCATCTGTCCGGCGATTGAACAGCGGGGACAGGAACTGGCTCAGCAGGAAGCCGTGGCCGGCATGAATTTGCACCCCGCCAAATCCTGCATCTTTTGCAATTGACGCGGTCCTGGCATAGATGGCCGGCAGTGCCTCGATGTCGGTAAGGGTCATGGCGGCGCATTGCAGCCCTTCAAGGTCCAGTGCCGAGGGGCCCCTGGGCCGGCTGACGGGCAGGTGGGAAAGGGCGCCGGCGTGTCCGAGTTGCGGCCAAAGATGGGCACCATCGGTCGATCCCCTGCGCGCCAGGGCTCGCAGCGCCTGCAGGTCTGTATCCGGCCCCAGTACCAGGTTGCCGGGTTTTTCGGGATAGCGCGGGTCCCCCTGTACCTCGCCAATCAGCGACAAGGCCGCGCCACCTTGTGCCCAGCGCTCATAGAGCCGTGCCTGCGCCTGGGTCGCATTGCCCTTGCCGTCACCCAGGGAGTCCGACATGGCCGATTTGGTCAGCCGGTTTTTGAGAACCACACCGCAGGGAAGTTCAAGCGCGCGGCCCAGCACATCCTGCGGGCCTGGGAGTTCATGTTGGGTGCTTGGCTTTGTCACAGGTTCATCCATCGTCATATCTCGATAGTTGATTATTTGAAAGCCGTGCTTGATCCGCTGTCGTGCAAGCGATCATGGCTTCAGCAGTTCCTGCTCCATAGCAGTGAGGAACGCCTGAATGTTGCTTTCATTGCGCCGGTAGAACGTCCACTGGCCATGGCGCTCAGAGACCACCAGGCCGGCCTGCTTCAGCACGCCCATATAGTTTGAGATCGTCGATTGCGACAATCCGGCCTTCTCCTGAATGTACGCAACACAGACGCCGTCCAGGTCGGCATGTTCTGGCAGAGAAGGCGGAAAATTCGACCTGTCTTTCAGCCATTCAAGAATTCGACGCCGCACGGGGTTGTTGAGGGCGGAGATAATGCTTTCAATATCCATAAATCAAGATATCTCGATATATCAATATGAGTCAATCGCTGTGTTTGATACTGCTTGCGTTGGGTTTCGGCAGGCTAGGGTCGCCGTTGTGGGTCGAATGGTGCCCAGCAGGTTATAGATGCAGCCGCCTTCTGAGCATGACAATAGCGCTCGCAGGTAACGCTGTCACCAGGATTGCGGATAAACCCTGCTCATGTACATAAGCTACATGGATGTAGTGAATGCAGCTTATGCAGGAGCAATAAGCTGCCCTGTACCCGCAGGATAAATACGTCCATGTTTCAGGCCGTTCCTGCGCACCCATGCGCCCACGGCATACCGTTCATCCTGAACATAAAAAAACCCTGCCGGAGCAGGGTTTTTGTCAGCTAGATGCCGGGGGCAATCAGGCTTCGACGGTCGCAATCACGCTGGAGGCGGATTTGACGTACTTTTCCATCTGATGGAAGTTCAGGTAGCGGTAGATGTCGCCGGACATGCTGTTGATACGCTGCGCGTACTCCATGTACTCGTCCACGCTTGGTAGCTTGCCGATAACCGCGGCGATGGATGCCAGCTCTGCCGATGCCAGGTAGACATTGGCGCCGTTACCCAGGCGGTTGGGGAAGTTACGCGTCGAGGTGGAGACAACGGTCGAGGCGTCCGCCACGCGTGCCTGGTTACCCATGCACAGCGAGCATCCCGGTGTTTCGATGCGGGCGCCCGCGCGGCCGAAGATGTTGTAGTAGCCTTCTTCGGTCAGCTGGGCGGCATCCATCTTGGTCGGCGGTGCAATCCACATGCGCGTCGGCAGGGACTGGCCCGCGCTTTCCAGCAGCTTGCCGGCGGCACGGAAGTGACCGATGTTGGTCATGCAGGAGCCGACGAAGACTTCGTCGATCTTCTGGCCAGCGACTTCAGACAGCAGGCGGGCATCGTCCGGATCGTTCGGCGCGCACAGGATGGGCTCCTTGATCTCGGCCAGGTCGATCTCGATGATTTCCGCGTATTCGGCGTCGGCATCGGCACGCATCTGGGTCGGGTTGGCGAGCCATTCTTCCATCGCCTTGATGCGACGGGAAATGGTGCGCACGTCGCCGTAGCCTTCAGCAATCATCCACTTGAGCATGACGATGTTGGACTGCAGGTACTCGGAAACCGAATCATCAGACAGGGTGATGGTGCAGCCGGCAGCGGAGCGTTCTGCAGAGGCGTCAGACAGCTCGAAAGCCTGCTCGACGGTCAGGTTCTCCAGACCTTCGATTTCCAGTACGCGGCCGGAGAAGGCGTTGATCTTGCCAGCCTTGGCAACGGTCAGCAGGCCCTGCTTGATGCCGTAGTACGGAATGGCGTGAACCAGGTCGCGCAGGGTGATGCCCGGCTGCATTTCGCCCTTGAAGCGCACCAGAATGGATTCCGGCATGTCCAGCGGCATAACGCCGGTGGCGGCGGCAAAGGCAACCAGGCCGGAACCGGCCGGGAAGGAAATGCCCAGCGGGAAGCGGGTGTGGGAGTCACCACCGGTGCCGACGGTATCCGGCAGCAGCATGCGGTTCAGCCAGGAGTGGATAACACCGTCGCCCGGGCGCAGGGATACGCCGCCGCGGTTCATGATGAAGTCCGGCAGGGTGTGGTGGGTGTTAACGTCAACCGGCTTGGGGTAAGCCGAGGTGTGGCAGAACGACTGCATGGTCAGGTCGGCGGAGAAGCCCAGGCACGCCAGGTCTTTCAGCTCGTCACGGGTCATGGGGCCCGTGGTGTCCTGGGAACCGACGGTGGTCATCTTCGGCTCGCAGTACATGCCAGGGCGTACGCCTTCCATGTTGCAGGCCTTGCCGACCATCTTCTGTGCCAGGGTGTAGCCTTTGCCGGTGTCAGCCGGCTGTTCCGGTGTGCGGAACAGGTCGGCCGGTGCCAGGCCCAGGGCCTGACGGGCACGGTCAGTCAGACCGCGGCCGATGATCAGCGGAATACGGCCGCCGGCGCGCACTTCGTCCAGCAGGACCTGGGTCTTGAGGCCGAAGCGGCAGAGTTCTTCGCCGGTATCGTGGTTCTTGACCACGCCTTCATAGGGGTAAACGTCGATCACGTCGCCCATGTTCAGCTTGTCGACCGGCATTTCGATCGGCAGGGCGCCGGCATCTTCCATGGTGTTGTAGAAGATGGGGGCGATCTTGTTGCCGAAGCAGTAACCGCCGGCGCGCTTGTTCGGCACGTGGGGGATGTCGTCACCGAAGAACCAGAGCACGGAGTTGGTGGCGGACTTGCGTGACGAACCGGTGCCGACCACATCGCCAACGTAGGCAACGGGGAAGCCCTTGGCCTTGATGGCTTCGATCTGGGGCAGCGGGCCGGTTTCGCCCTGCTTGACCGGCTCGATACCTTCGCGGGCCATTTTCAGCATGGCATTGGCATGCAGCGGGATGTCCGGGCGCGACCAGGCATCCGGGGCCGGTGACAGGTCATCGGTGTTGGTTTCGCCGGGTACCTTGAAGACGGATACGGTGATCTTTTCAGCGACTTCAGGCTTGCTGGTGAACCATTCGCCGTCTGCCCAGGACTGCAGTACCTGCTTGGCGAAGGCGTTGCCGGCTTCAGCCTTTTCCTGCACATCGTGGAAGGCATCAAACATCAGCAGGGTGTGGGACAGCGCCTTGGCGGCGGTAGCGCCCAGGGCTTCGTTGTCCAGGCAGGCGATCAGCGGCTGGATGTTGTAGCCACCGAGCATGGTGCCCAGCAGTTCGGTCGCCTTGGTAGCGTCGATCAGCGGAGAAGAGGCTTCTCCGGTGGTGATGGCGGCCAGGAAGCCGGCTTTAACATAGGCGGCCTGGTCAACACCTGCGGGTACACGATCACTGAGCAGGCTCAGCAGTGTTTCTTCTTCACCGGCAGGGGGGGCTTTAAGCAGTTCAATCAGGGCTGCGGTCTGTTCCGGATCCAGGGGCTTCGGCGGGATGCCTTCCTGGGCGCGTTCTTCTACATGTTTGCGATATGCTTCAAGCACGATATAGCCCTCATCAGTTGTCGCTTCTGCCAAGACCTTTGTAATGCGTCTCTATTGCGGCCTTGGCGGTGTGTCGACTCGCTTTCGATTGTTCATTGGCGGGCGCCATTTTAGCCTAAAGCGGGTCTCAAGTTAAGATGTGTCGACAATCCGGAGGCTGTAGCGAAGGCCGTAGCGAGGTGTCTTAATAGGTATGAATAATAATAAAAACAATAAGATACGTAGTATAGTTGCCAGCTTATGTTAAACATTTAGGCTGCTTATAGTGGGTGTCGAATAAACACACATCAATGACTTAGCGTCGTCGCAGGAGCGCTGGCGCCTAGCTGTCGTGGCCGCTGAAGGGCGGGTTGTGCCCGCTGCGCCGGCACGACGCAGCGGGCGTTGTGATCACTAAAGAACCTTGTCCAGTGCCTGTTCGAGGGCGGCAACGGTGCGCTCCGGGTTATGCAGCTTGTCCAGTCCGAAAAGGCCAAGGCGGAAGGTCTGGAAGTCTTCAGGCTCGTCGCACATCAGCGGTACGCCAGCGGCAATCTGCAGGCCTGCTGCCAGGAACTTGCTGCCGTTCTGCAGAGCGCTGTCGCGGGTATAGCTGACCACCACGCCCGGCGCCTGAAAGCCGGCTGCTGCAACACTGGCAAAGCCCTTGCGCTCCAGCAGCGCCCGCACGCGCAGGCCCAGTTCGATCTGTTCTTCCCGTACGTCCGCAAAACCGTACTCGCGGGTTTCCAGCATGACATCACGCAGGCGGGTGAGGGCGTCCGTCGGCATGGTGGCGTGGTAGGCATGGGCGCCGCCTTCGTAGGCTTCCATGATCTGCAGCCATTTGCGCAGATCACAGGCGAAGCTGCTGCTGGTGGTGGTGTCTATATGTTCCCGGGCCTTTTGGCTGAGCATCACCATGGCGCAGCAGGGAGAGCCGCTCCAGCCTTTCTGGGGCGCGCTGACCAGCACGTCCGCTCCGGTCGCCTGCATGTCGAGCCACAGGGTGCCGGAGGCGATGCAGTCGATCACCAGCAGGCCGCCGACCTCGTGCACGGCATCGGACAGGGCGCGAATATAGTCATCTGGCAGCAACATGCCGGAGGATGTCTCGACATGGGGGGAAAACACCAGCGCCGGTTTCTGGTCGTGGATGGCGGCCACAACCTCATCAATGGGGGCCGGTGCGAAGGGTGATTGCGGGGCTTTCTGGGTGGGCCTAGCCTTGAAAACCAGCGACTCGCACGGGATATTCCCCATTTCGAATATCTGGGTCCAGCGGTAGCTGAACCAGCCGTTGCGGATCACCAGGCATTTCTGCCCGCCGGCGAACTGGCGTGCAACCGCCTCCATGCCAAAGGTGCCGCTGCCAGGCACGATGATCGCTGAATGCGCGTTGTAGACGTCTTTGAGGGTGTCGGAGATATCTTTCATGACGCCCTGGAAGGCGCGGGACATGTGGTTCAGTGAGCGGTCCGTGTAGACCACCGAGTACTCAAGCAATCCCTCTGGATCAACATCGGGTAAAAGACCGGGCATGATTATCCTCCTTCACTAGGTAACGGCATCACAGGCTCGCCCGCGCCGCGCGGGGCGCAAAAGGCTGTTGAAAAACTGGCTGTCTCGCCAACGCCTTTCAGTAACCCGCCAGGGCTTTGGCGCTCAGTCTCGCTTATGTGTTCATGCACACAGGGGCGCTGATGCATGCAGCCTAGCAGATGCGACAGTGCCGAGTTTAGTACCAGATCGCGGCGGAAGCGGGGGCGACTGGTCAAATTTGTGCCGCGCCGGGTCCGTGCGGTTGCGACGTCTCGGGTTGACACTAGACCAATCGGTATGTTTAGATGCGCAACATACCAACCGGTATGCCTAGTACGAGTCCGGCAGTGTTGTGGTTATGCCGCTGACGTTGACCGACAGGCATCGGGCGGGTTCGAAAATGGCCAAACCTTGGATAGGGCTCAACATGAATTTGTCGAAATTCTTTATCGACCGGCCGGTCTTCGCCGGCGTGCTGTCGGTGCTGATTTTTCTTGCCGGTCTGCTGGCGGTCTTTCAGCTGCCGGTGTCCGAATACCCGGAGGTCACCCCTCCGTCGATCGTCGTAAGCGCCAGTTTTCCGGGTGCCAATCCCAAGGTGATCGCGGAAACCGTGGCGACGCCGCTGGAAGAGCAGATCAATGGTGTGGAGAACATGCTGTACCTGTACTCCCAGTCCACCACGGATGGCCGCATGACCCTGACGGTCACCTTCGAGATCGGCACGGACCCGGACCTGGCCCAGCAGCTGGTACAGAACCGGGTGTCCCAGGCATTGCCGCGCCTGCCCGAGGTGACGCGACAGCTCGGCGTGACAACGATCAAGAGCAACCCGGATCTCACCATGGTGGTGCATCTGACGTCGCCCAATGACCGCTACGACATGCTCTATCTGCGCAACTACGCGGTGCTGAACGTCAAGGATGAGCTGGCGCGCATTCGCGGTGTCGGCCAGGTGCGCCTGTTTGGTTCGGGTGACTACGCCATGCGGATCTGGCTCAACCCTGACAAGATTGCCGAGCGTAACCTGACCGCGACCGATGTCATTAATGCCGTGCGCGAGCAGAACGTGCAGGTGGCCGCCGGCATGATCGGTGGAGCACCCTACGCGGATGTGACCCAGCTGCAGTTGCCCGTTAATGCGCAGGGGCGACTGGAAAGCCCGGAGGCATTCAATAACATCATTATTCGTACCAGCAAGCAGGGTCAGGTTACGCGCCTGAGCGATGTGGCCTCGGTCGAGCTTGGCGCCTCCGAGTACGCCCTGCGCTCCCTGCTGAACAACAAGGAAGCGGTGGCAGTGCCGATCTTTGCCGCCCCCGGTGCCAATGCGCTGAATATCTCCCGCGACGTGCGGGCGACGATGGCCGAACTGAAGAAAACCTTCCCCGAGGGCGTCGATTTCGATGTGGTGTACGACCCGACGGTGTTCGTGAAGGGCTCGATCAATGCGGTTATCAAGACCCTGCTCGAAGCGGTGGCACTGGTGGTGCTGGTGGTCGTGGTGTTCCTGCAGTCCTGGCGCGCATCGGTGATTCCGCTGCTGGCGGTGCCGGTATCCATAGTCGGTACCTTTGCGCTGATGTACCTGTTCGGTTTTTCGATTAACGTCCTGACCCTGTTCGGCCTCATTCTGGCCATCGGTATCGTGGTGGATGATGCCATCATCGTGGTCGAAAACGTGGAACGTAATATTTCCGATGGCCTCTCGCCGCGCGAGGCAACCATCAAGGCCATGCGCGAAGTTACCGGCCCCATCGTGGCGACCACCCTGGTGCTGCTGGCCGTGTTCGTGCCCATTGCAATGATCAGCGGGCTCACCGGGCAGTTCTATCGCCAGTTCGCCCTGACCATTGCGATCTCGACGGTAATCTCGGCCATCAATTCCCTGACCCTGAGTCCCGCGCTGGCGCGCCTGCTGCTCAAGCCCGAAGGTGAATCAAAAGACTGGTTAAGCCGCCTGATGGAGCGCGTGTTCGGGCGTTTCTTTGGCCTGTTCAACCGCTTCTTCCGCCGTGCATCCGAGGGTTATGCCAATGGCGTTGGCGGTGTGGTGCGGCGCAAGGGGCTGGGCATGATGGCCTATGCGTTGCTGCTGGTTGCAACCTACGGAATCTTCCAGGCGGTACCAGCAGGTTTTGTACCGACCCAGGACAAGCAATACCTTGTGAGCTTTGCACAGTTGCCGGACGGTGCCACCCTGGATCGTACCGAGTCCGTCATTCGGGAAATGAGTGACCTGGCTCTCAAGACCCCCGGCGTTGCCAGTGCGGTTGCCTTCCCGGGTCTGTCGATCAATGGCTTCATCAACAGCCCCAGTGCCGGCATCGTGTTCGTAACACTGGAAGATTTCGACCAGCGCACGGACCCATCACTTTCTGCTTTTGGCATCAGCCAGCAACTGCAGCAGCAGTACAACGCGATCGAAGAGGGCTTTGTTGCCATATTCCCGCCGCCGCCGGTACCAGGGCTTGGGACGATTGGAGGTTTCAAGCTGCAGATAGAGGACCGTACCGACCAGGGTTACGAGGCGCTGCAGAAGGTGCTGGAGGACGTGCAGGCCAAGGCGCGCTCGGCACCGGAGCTGGCGGGCGTTTTTTCCAGCTACAAGATCAATGTGCCGCAGCTCTACGCCGACCTGGATCGCACCCGGGCCAAGCAGTTGGGACTGAATATCAGCGAAGTCTTCGACAGCATGCAGACCTACCTTGGGTCTATTTATATCAATGATTTCAATCAGTTCGGGCGTACATACCAGGTTATTGCGCAGGCCGACAAGGAGTTCCGGGACTCGCCAGAGGATATTCTTCGCCTCAAAGTGCGCAACAGTGAGGGTGAAATGGTGCCCCTGGGTTCGATTGTGCGCCTCAGTGAAACCTTCGGGCCTGAAGCCGCTCAGCGCTACAACGCCTTTCGGGCCGCAGACCTGAACGGCAGTGCGGCACCCGGGTATTCGTCCGGGCAGGCGCAGGATGCGATGACGCGTATCCTCGAGGAAACGCTGCCTGCGGGCATGAAGTACGAGTGGACGGAGTTGACCTATCAGCAGATGCTCGCCGGCGACACCACCACCCTGGTGATTCCGCTGGTCATCCTGCTGGTGTTCCTGGTACTGGCGGCGCAGTACGAAAGCCTGCTGCTGCCGCTGTCCATCGTGCTGATCATCCCCATGAGCATGCTGTCGGCGCTGGTGGGTGTCTGGCTCAGTGGGGGAGACAATAACATCTTTACCCAGATCAGCCTGTTCGTGCTGATGGGGCTGGCAACCAAAAATGCCATTTTGATTGTTGAGTTTGCCCGCGAGCTTGAGCACCAGGGGCGCAGTGTCATTGCCGCTGCCGTTGAGGCCAGCCGCCTGCGCCTGAGGCCGATATTGATGACGTCCTTTGCCTTTATCATGGGTGTTTTGCCCATGGCGGTGTCGACGGGGGCCGGAGCCGAGATGCGCAATGCCATGGGTATCGCGGTGTTCGCCGGGATGCTGGGGGTTACCCTCTTTGGCCTGGTTCTGACGCCGGTGTTCTATGTGCTGCTGCGCAGTATCAGGGTGCGCCGTGCGGCCAGTATCCCGCAGCAGCAGGCCAGCTAACGCAGCAGGCCGGCGCTACCCTGTAGCCGCCGGTCGTAAAACCCTGCGCTGCTTGTGGGCATACCGGTTGGTTTGTTATAGTTCAGACTCATAATAAGGAGTCGGGAGGCACGTATCGCTATGCGCAAGCAAACGGATACCCGCGAAAAGCTGCTTTGTACTGCGATGAGCCTGATTTGGCAAAGCAATTACACCAGTGTGGGTGTGAACGAAATCTGCAAGCAGGCCGGGGTAACCAAGGGCAGCTTCTATCATTACTTCGATACCAAGGCCGACCTGTACTACGCTGCGGTGCAGCACGCCTGGGAGAACACGAAGCAGGAGCTCGAGCTGGTTTTCAACTCCGGTCTTGCCCCGCTTGAGCAGCTCGAATCCCTGGTGGGCATGATTCTCAATCATGCCCAGGTGAAAGAGGGCGACTGCAGTGCGGCGTCGAATCAGAAGGTCGTGGGCTGTCCGGTGTTTACCTCGGGTGGCCAGTGTGGCTGCGATGAAGAAAAGATCAGCCAGGTCGCGCAGGAAATGACGGAGCACAAGATCGCCTACGATGTCCGCCTTATCCAGAACCTCAAGGATGCGGGCTTGCTGAATGGCGACCCGGACCCCCTGCAGCTGGGTCGGTTGATGTATCAGTACGTCCAGGGGTTGCTGATCTATGGCCGTATCTACAACGACATCGAGCGGATCAAGGCGGATCTGCGCGATGGTATTTATCGCCTGGTCGACCTCAAGCAGGAGTACCGTGGGGTGGCCATGTCTGCACGGGCTGAAGTCGCCTAAGTTGTGACTGCCTTCCAGGGGTCTCGTTCTGAGGCCCTTTTTTGTAAGTACGCGTTTGGTTTGACAACGGGCTCGCGTTTGACGCTGCTCGTTTAGTCCCGGGTTATTTATACCGTTATCTTTCCTTGCTTCTTTGTTATCAATGGCGACTCCAGGCTTGACGCATACCAACCGGTATGTTTAACTTGCTTTCATATTAAACCGACCGGTATGTTTGTCGGTTATGAATGCACTGTTCGGAGGTGAACAATGGGTAACGGCAAGGGTAAAGGCAGGGGGCGTATTGCCCTCGTAATGACAACGGCCACCATGCTGGTCATCGGGGCCGCGGGCTTTGAGTACGTACAGCAATCCCATGCCGCCGGCGCCGAAGCACAGGCACAGCCGGTGGCGCCTGAGGTGCAAGTGGCCACCTTGCAACCTGAAACGGTGAATATCTGGAGTGAGTTTTCCGGCCGCCTTGAAGCGGTGGAAGAGGTCCAGATAAGGCCCAGGGTCAGCGGCACGCTCGATCAGGTTCTGTTTCGCGAAGGCAGCCTTGTGAAGGCGGGTGAACCCCTGTACGTGATTGATCCGCGCCCCTATGCGGCAGAGGTGGCCAGTGCCAAGGCGGCACTGGCTTCGGCCCGTTCGCGAGTCGAGTTTGCCCGGGTCGAGCTGGATCGGGTCAAGGGCCTGGAGTACCGCAAGGTGATTTCGAAAAGTCAGTTCGATTCGGTGAACAATGACTATCGCGTCGCCCAGGCGGATGTGAACGCCGCCGAAGCCGCGCTGGACATCGCCAGGCTCAATCTGGAATACGCCCATATCAAGGCGCCGACAAGCGGGCGTATCAGTCGCAGCGAAGTCACCCGCGGCAATCTGGTTGAAGGGGGCGCCAATGGCCCGGTACTTGCGACCATCGTGTCCAGTGACCGGCTCTACGCGGAATTCGATGTGGATGAGCAAACCTACCTGAATCTGGTGCGCAGTCGCAGTGATCAGCCACTGGCGGTGACGCTTAGCCTGACGGGTGATGAGGCGGTCTACCGGGGCGAGATGCATGCGTTCGATAACCGCCTGTCGACCCAGAGCGGTACCATCCGCGCCCGGGCGCTGTTCGATAACCCGGACGGTGCCCTGATTCCAGGCATGTTCGCCAGCGTGCGTATTGCCGCACCGGCGCAGACGCAGGCGCTGCTGGTGGAACAGCGTTCGCTGGGGACCAATCAGAATCAGAAGTATGTCTACGTCGTTGATGAAAACAACGTTGTGGCTTACCGGCCGGTAACGCTCGGTGCTGCGGTGGGCGAGCGGCGCCTGGTGATGCAGGGGCTCAACGCGGGTGATCGCGTCATGGTCAACAGCCTGTTGCGGGTGATGCCGGGTATGGCTGTCACGCCCGTGGATATTCATGCAAACGCACAGGCCGACAGCAGCGTCGCCTACCAGTATTAATTCAAGGTAAAGGAGTCAGGTTAATGAACGATCAGGTATTGGGTGTGGGCGATGCGGATTTCGCGCAACAGGTGTTGGCCAGTGAACTGCCGGTGGTTGTCGATTTCTGGGCACCCTGGTGCAAGCCCTGCCAGGACGTGGCGCCGGTCATTGCCAGCATGGCTGAGACATACGCCGGCAAGGTACGCTTTGTGAAGCTGAATGTTGATGAGAATCCCGAGATCACCTCGCAGATGGGCATCCGGGGTTTGCCGACGCTGATGTTGCTGCGTGACGGCGAAGTTGTGAATACCAAGGTGGGTGCACTGCCCGCAGCGCAGATTACCGCCTGGCTCGACAGCCGGCTGAACGGCTGAGGCGGTCACTTCTGGCTACGCTGATCCAGGCGGCTGGGGCGCACATCGGGCTATAAATGCCTGCTGGCGTCGACCTGTTCTGCGCCGGCCATCAGGCGTCGAAATTCGGCGCCTGGCAGGCGCAGCAAATTCTGGTGATCACCGGACTCGATATAAACCTCCGATTCGGCCAGCAGGTGGCGATCGATCAGGGTCTTGAGGCCGTAGGCGCTCCCGGTGGGCACCAGGGCGCCGGGGTCGCAATCCGTGAAAATGGCGCGCACTTCGGCTTCGGTCGCAAGCCCGACCGTTTCGCCGAGCAGCCGATGCAATTGTCCAAGCTGTACCCGGTGATCGGCGGGCAGCACCATCATGAGATAGCTGTCGTCCTGCCGCTTGAGCACCACAGACTTGGCCAGCAAATGGCCCGGCACCTGGGCGGCTTCTGCTATGCGGGCACTGGAGGGGCTGTGGCTATGGCTATGGTATTCGAACGCGATGGCGTAACGCTGCAGCTGTTCGTTAAGGGTCGTGGCGATTGGCATGGGTCTCTCCTGCACTCACCTGATAACTGAAGTCTAGTTCAGCTGTCGAGCTGCTGTCCGGCTTCAGGCTGGCCGCAGAACGAAAGCACCGGGCGCAAGCCCGGTGTGTTCAGGTAACTCCAGCGCGTGCCAGTGCGTGGATCCGTGCCCGAAAAAAAGCCAGAAAAGTCTGACAAAACTGACAGGCGCCAGGGGGAACGCTGGCGCCTGTTTCTGGCTGTATGCAGCACCGCGCAACGCAGCCTATGAATCGCGCAGCCTTGATCATGGCTGGAGCGGTTAAACCCCAGCTCAAGAACATCAGTCCCGGATCGAATGGTTAGCCCTGTGTTGCAGGGTCTTGATCATGGCCGCCTTGGGGTAGCCCAGTTTTCCCGATTTTCAGTCCCGGATTGAATGGTTGGCCCTGTGCTCCAGGGCCTTGATCATTGCCGCGGAGGGATTGCTCCAGTTCTTCAGTATCAGTCCCGGATCGAATGGTTGGCCATATGCTCCAGGGCCTTGATCATTGCCGAGTGATCCCAGTTTTCACCACCGAGCGCGGCGCAGGTGCTGAAGTTCTGCTGGGCGCTGGCGGTGTTGGGCAGGTTCAGCTTGAGCGCCCGGGCGCCTTCGAGGGCCAGGTTGAGATCCTTCTGGTGCAGGCAGATCTTGAAGCCAGGGTCAAAGGTGCCCTTGACCATGCGCTCGCCGTGCACTTCCAGAATCTTGGACGACGCAAAGCCGCCCATCAGGGCTTCGCGCACCTTGGCGGGATCCGCACCTGCCTTGGAGGCGAACAGCAGGGCTTCGGAGACGGCCTGGATGTTCAGCGCGACGATGATCTGGTTGGCCACCTTGGTGGTCTGGCCGTCGCCATTGCCGCCCACCAGGGTGATGTTCTTGCCCATGGCATCGAACAGCGGTTTGGCGCGCTCAAACGCCGCTTCGCTGCCGCCCACCATGATGGTCAGGGTCGCCGCCTTGGCGCCGACTTCACCGCCGGAGACCGGCGCATCAATGTACTCGGCGCCCGTTTCGTTTATGCGTGCGGCGAATGCCTTGGTGGCGATGGGGGAAATCGAACTCATGTCGATCACGACCTTGCCGGCAGCGGCCCCTTCGGCCACGCCATTGGCGCCGAACAGCACCTCTTCAACCTGGGGGGTGTCGGGCAGCATCAGGATGATGAACTCGCATGCTTCCGTTACCGCCCTGGGGCTGGGTAGCGCCGTGCCGTTGCTGCTCAGCAGATCGGCCGGCGCCCTGGAGTGATGCTCGGAAAAATAAAGACTGTGGCCTGCTTTCTGCAGGTTCTCTGCCATGGGCTTGCCCATGATGCCGGTGCCGATAAATCCTATACGTGCCATCTGTGTTCTCCTTTGGTTGCAGGGTCAGATCTGGTTGTAGGCCTTGAGCCAGCCAAGACCGGCTTCGGTGCTGGTGGCGGGCTTGTACTCACAGCCGATCCAGCCGTCGTACCCCAGAGTGTCGATGAAGTTGAACAGGAAGTCGTAGTTGATCTCGCCGGTACCCGGCTCATGCCGGCCCGGGTTGTCCGCCAGCTGGATATGGTTGATGGCGCCGAGGTTGGTCTCGATGGTGCGCGCCAGGTCACCTTCCATGATCTGCATGTGATAGATGTCGTACTGCAGGCTGAGGTTGCTGCTGCCGACTGCATCACGGATGGCCAGCGCCTGGGTGGTGGTATTGAGGAAAAACCCCGGGATGTCGCGGGTGTTGATCGCTTCCATCACCAGCCGGATACCGGCCTTTTCCAGTTCGGCGGCGGCGTATTTCAGGTTGGCAACAAAGGTGCGCTGGGCCTGCTCGGTACTGACACCGGCAGGCTGAATGCCGGCCAGGCAGTTGACCTGGCGGTTGCCCAGCACCTGGGCATAGTCGATGGCGCGCTGCACGCCGGCACAGAATTCCTCGGTGCGGTCGGGGTGGCAGGCGATACCGCGTTCGCCTGCATTCCAGTCACCGGCGGGGAGGTTGAACAGCACCTGGGTCAGGCCATTGGCGTCGAGCTTCGCCTTGATGTCCGTTGCGGCGAAGTCGTAGGGGAACAGGTACTCGACACCGCTAAAGCCCGCTCTGGCGGCGGCGTCAAAGCGCTCGAGAAAGTCGTGTTCAGTGAACAGCATGGACAGGTTGGCACACAGACGTGGCATGGAAATCTCCTGTTTTCGGGTCAGTCGCCGCCCCGGGGTCGCGACCGGGGCGGCGGTTGATGAATTGCTTTTTTTGCTGCCAATCAGGCCGGCAGCGGCTCGAACTCGTTGACGTTGTCGATCTCGGTGCCCATGGAGATGTTGGTAACACGCTCCAGGATGATCTCGACAACAACCGGTACCCGGTACTGTGCCTTGAGGCGCTTGGCTTCTTCAAGGGCGGCGCCGATCTCGTTTGGATCCCGCACCCGGATGGCCTTGCAGCCCAGGCCCTCGACCACAGCAACGTGATCAACGCCGTAGCCTTCCAGTTCCGGGGCGTTGATGTTGTCGAACGCCAGCTGTACGCAGTAGTCGATGTCGAAGTTGCGCTGTGCCTGGCGAATCAGCCCCAGGTAGGAATTGTTCACCAGTACGTGGATGTAGGGCAGGTTGAACTGCGCACCCACCGCCAGCTCCTCGATCATGAACTGGAAATCATAGTCGCCGGATATAGCGACAACGTCGCGGTCCGGGTTGGCTTTTACAACACCCAGTGCCGCAGGCGCTGTCCAGCCCAGCGGGCCTGCCTGGCCGGCATTGATCCAGTTGCGCGGCTTGTACACGTGCAGGAACTGGGCGGCGGCGATCTGGGACAGGCCGATGGTGGTGACATAGCAGGTGTCCTCGCCAAAGGCGGCATTCATCTCGGCATAGACGCGCTGCGGCTTGACCGGCACAGTGTCAAAGTCGCTGCGTCGCAACATCGTCTGCTTGCGCTCCAGGCAATCCGCCGCCCAGGCCGAGCGATCCTTGAGGCGGCCTGCCGCCTTCCATTCTTGCGCCACTTCGACAAACAGATCCAGTGCGCTGCCGGCGTCCGATACTATCCCCAGGTCCGGCGTAAAGACGCGGCCAATCTGGGTCGGCTCTATGTCCACATGTACGAAGGTGCGGTCCCGGGTGTAGACGTCAACCGAGCCGGTGTGACGGTTGGCCCAGCGGTTGCCGATACCCAGTACAAAGTCGGATTCCAGCAGGGTGGCGTTGCCGTAGCGGTGCGAGGTCTGCAGTCCAACCATGCCGGCCATCAGGGGATGGTCATCGCTGATAGTACCCCAGCCCATCAGGGTCGGGATGACCGGTACACCGATGATTTCGGCGAACTCGACCAGCTTGTCGGAGGCATCGGCATTGATGATGCCGCCGCCGGCCACCAGCAACGGCTGTTCCGAGGCATTGAGCATTTCCAGGGCGCGTTCCACCTGCTTGCGGCTGGCCGCAGGCTTGTAGGCACCCAGCGACTCATACATTTCGGGGTCGAACTCGATTTCCGCCATCTGCACGTCAAACGGCAGATCGATCAGTACCGGGCCCGGGCGGCCGGAGCGCATCAGGTGAAAGGCCTTCTGGAATACCTGTGGTACCAGGCCGGGTTCCAGCACGGTGGTGGCCCACTTGGTGACCGGCTTGGCAATGGACTCGATGTCCACCGCCTGGAAGTCTTCCTTGTGCAAGCGTGCCCGCGGCGCCTGGCCGGTGATGCACAGCATGGCGATGGAATCGGCCGAGGCGGAATAGAGGCCGGTAATCATGTCGGTACCGGCGGGGCCGGAGGTGCCAATGCAGACACCGATATTGCCCGGCGCGCTGCGGGTGTAACCCTCGGCCATGTGGGAGGCGCCTTCGACATGGCGCGCCAGGACATGGTCGATACCGCCGATCTTCTTCATGGCCGCATACATCGGGTTGATCGCTGCACCCGGAACGCCAAAAGCGGTGTCAACGCCTTCGATTTTCAGAATCTCTATTGCCGCTTCAATTGCTCTCATCTTCGCCATGCTGATGGCCTCCCAGGTCAGGTGGTAATTCCGGATCGGATGGCGCGGGGTCGATCAGGCCCTTGCAGGGCAAGGTGCTGTCATCGTTTGAGCCGCGCTGATGGAGCCAGTAAAACAGTAATGGAAGTCTATATCAATATCGTTGGAAGTGATTTCCATAATACGGAATTTATATCTTCTGGTTTATTCCTGTCCTGAATATGTAAAAACTATTTGTTATCAATTAGTTAAATAACAGTGATGGTTTTTATAAGGTTGTTATAAGAATCCCATCAGGTAGTAATCGTTTTCTAAAATGTTTTTCTTATAGGTTGGCCGCTGAACACCTCGGCATGCCTGGCACGACAGCGCCCGGTCGCCCAGCGGAGGCTGTGAGATGGGGCTGGGTGGAGCGCAGCAAGGCGAAGGGCAGGCGGCCGGGGCGGCGAAAGGGCTGGCACAACGGCTTTGATCCAACGAGGTTGCTGAAGCCAGTGTGTGTCAGGCGTGCTTCAGCGGCAGGGGCCGCGCGCGCAGTGTGAAGGCGTGTGTTGCGGTGAAGTGCCAGGCGCTGTGCCGGCTCAGGCGTCGGTGTTGGCCAGGGCTGAGCGAATGATGTTCTTTTCCTGCTGCTCGATCTGGCGCAGCGCGTCACTGACGTGGCGAACATGGGCCATGGCGGCTTTCTGTGCCCACTGGGCCTGGCGGCTGATGATGGCGTGGTAGATCTGGCGATGGTGCTTGTCGATCTGCTGCTTGAGGGCAGTGCGGTGGCTGAGGTTCAGCACCGAGGCCTGCACCGAATAGAGCATCAGGTTTTTCAGGCTGTTGAGAATATGCACCAGCACCGGATTGTGGGCAGCGTCGGTGATGGCACGGTGAAAAGCATGGTCCAGGTCGGCATTGGTGAGCGGGTCGGCCGACTCCATGGCTTCGAATGCCTGGGTGATGCGGTACTGGTCCTTCTCGGTGGCGCGCTCTGCGGCGAGAAAGGCGGCCTGGCCTTCAAGTTGCTCGCGCACCTCAAACAGGTCATAGAGGGTGCGGGCGTGGCCGAAGTACAGATTCATCAGTGGCCCCGAGTCTTCCGGCTGCGAGACGATGCTGGACACAAAAGATCCTTTGCCATGGCGGGTTTCGATAATGCCGCGGCCGTGCAGTTCATGCAGGGCTTCGCGAATGATTGCACGGGAAACCCCGAGTTTCGTAGCCAGTGCCCGCTCGGACGGCATTTTCTGTTCCGGTGCCAGGGTGCCATCCAGAATCAGTTCTTCCAGGTGGCGTGCGATCGACTGAGCAATGGGGGGAGCCTTGTTTTTCATCGGGTATCCACTGGTTGGACCAGTTATCTTCGGGTGTATTTGACAGTCACAGTTTTTCGGTGACAAGCCCATATACTATCGATGATTGGGGCTTTTGCGTCCATATTGGGCTGAAACAAACTGGTCTGACCAGTTGTGATTTGGCTGGACGCGACTCGAGGCGACTGGGACATTTCACTACAGAGGCCACTCCTTGGGTAACCATCGAGCAGTTGCTGGCGCGCGAAGCGAGATCAAGTCAGCCGGCGTTGGCTGGATACCGAGATTACTGTTTTGCTTTTGAGTAAAGATCAGGCTTGAGAGACCGAGCATGTACATTGTTTTTATACCGTTATCTAAATTGATGTCCCTTTTCCCATAGAAGGGGATTGCCGGCAACCGTTGCCCGGCATGACCCAAGTGAGCAGCGATCATGACCAACAGAATCAAGACCGGTGGGCTGAAGGTATCGGCCGACCTCTACGCGCTGGTTGCCAGCGATATTGCACCTGGCACGGGCATAGATCCCGAACATTTCTGGGCCGGATTCGAAACCCTGCTGGACGACCTTGGGCCGCAGAACCGGCGCCTGCTGGACCGGCGTAATCAGCTACAGCATCAGATTGACGACTGGCACTGTACCTACCGCAGCCGCAATGGCAGAAAACCCGTTGACTTGGGGCAGTACCATGCATTCCTGCGTGAGATTGGCTATCTGGTGCCCGAAGGCGAGGCGTTCAGTATCACAACGGAGAACGTTGATGACGAGATCGCGCGGGTGGCAGGTCCCCAACTGGTTGTGCCCGTCAGCAACGCCCGCTTTGCCCTCAATGCCGCCAATGCCCGCTGGGGCAGCCTCTACGATGCACTCTATGGCACCGATGCCATCGATGAATCCGAGGGGGGCGAGAAAGGCGCAAGGTTCAATCCAGAACGTGCGGCCCGCGTCATCACCTGGGCGGCAGATTTTTTGGATCAGGCGGTACCGCTTGCCAGTGGCAGCCATGCCAAGGTCACGGAGTATGTGCTGGTAGAAGATGCAGGCTGTACACGCCTGGCTGTCACCATTGGCAGCGGCGATGTTACCGCATTGGCGGATCCACAGCAGTTCGCGGGCTTTGGCACTGCCGAGGATGGCGCCAGGACGATACTGTTGCGAAACAATGGGTTACACATAGAACTGCAGCTGGATGCTGAGCACGCTATCGGCGCCCTGTCGACCTCGGGCTTGAAGGATGTGGTACTGGAGTCGGCGCTGAGCACCATCATGGATTGTGAGGATTCGGTCGCTGCGGTTGATGCACAGGACAAGGTGGGCGTCTATCGCAACTGGCTCGGGCTGATGAAAGGCACGCTGGAAGAAACCTTCAGCAAGGCTGGCGAGGTTGTTACCCGGCGCCTTAACAGCGATCGCTGCTACCGCACGCCTGCGGGCGAGGGACTGCGTCTGCACGGCCGCAGCCTGCTGCTGGTGCGCAACGTCGGTCACCTCATGACCACCGATGCGGTGCTGGACCGGGATAACCAGCCGGTGCCAGAAGGCTTTCTTGATGCGGCGATCACCGGCCTCTGTGCGCTGCATGATCTGCGCGGTGCCCGCGCCGGGCGCAACAGCCGTGCCGGCAGTCTTTACATCGTCAAGCCCAAGATGCACGGCCCTGAAGAGGCGGCATTGACCAACGCGCTCTTCGGTCGCGTTGAACAGCTGCTGGGCCTGGCAGCCAATACGCTTAAAGTCGGCGTCATGGACGAGGAACGCCGTACCTCGGCCAACCTGGCCGAGTGTATCCGTGCGGTGCGCGAGCGGCTTTTCTTTATCAATACCGGTTTCCTGGATCGCACCGGTGATGAGATCCACACCAGCATGCAGGCGGGCCCGGTGCTGCCCAAGGATGCCATCAAGGCGCAGCCCTGGATCAGCGCCTACGAAGACCGCAATGTCGATATCGGTCTGGCCTGCGGCCTGCGCGGCCGGGCCCAGATCGGCAAGGGCATGTGGGCCATGCCCGATGAAATGAAACAGATGCTCGATGCCAAGGTTGCACACCCCAAGGCCGGTGCGAGCTGCGCCTGGGTGCCGTCCCCCACGGCGGCGACCCTGCATGTGACGCACTATCATCAGGTGAACGTGGCGCAGCGCCAGCAGGAACTGCAGGGCCGCAGTCGTGCAGAACTCGCTGCCCTGCTGACGCCGCCATTGCTGGGGGATCTAGGTCTCACGCCGCAGCAGATCCAGGCCGAAGTGGACAACAATGTGCAGGGCATTCTGGGGTATGTGGTGCGCTGGGTAGGCCAGGGTATCGGTTGCTCCAAGGTGGCGGATATTCACAATGTCGGCCTGATGGAGGATCGTGCGACCCTGCGGATTTCCAGCCAGCATCTGGCCAACTGGCTGCTGCATGGCATCTGTACCGATGATCAGGTACTGGATACCCTCAAGCGCATGGCGGTGGTGGTGGATACACAAAACGCGGCGGATCCGGCTTACCAGCGCATGGCGCCGGATCTGGATAACAGCGTTGCCTTTCAGGCCGCCTGTGACCTGATCTTCAAGGGCTGCGCGCAGCCCAGCGGCTATACCGAACCGCTGCTGCAGCTGCGCCGGCGTGAGCAAAAAGCGCTGCAGGCCAGCACCTGGCAGGCTAACGTGAAGCATCACGCCAGCAGGTAACAGACAAACCGAACCTGTTGACTACAGGTTGAACAACAGGGCAGGGGGCGCGCAGGCGTTCCTGCCGGATACCCTTTAAGGAGCTGAACCATGTTAACCATCAATCGACTCGACCAGGCCGATGCCCGTCTGCTGATAGAAGGCGCAGCGGCCAGGGCCACTGAAATCGGTGTGCCCATGTGTATCGCCATTACCGACGAGTCCGGCAACCTGCTGGCGTTCGAGCGCATGGACGGCGGCAAGGTCACCAGCATTACCGTGGCTCAGGACAAGTCCTTTACTGCCAGTGCGGCACGCAAGGCCACCCACGAATACAACGCCGCCTGTGTGCCAGGCAACCTGGTGTTCGGCATCCATACGGCGCTCGGCGGACGGCTGTGCGTGGTGGGTGGCGGCCTGCCGGTGATGGTCGATGGCGAGGTTGTGGGCGGCATCGGCCTGAGCTCCGGTACGCCGGCGCAGGACATGGACTGCGCCCAGGCCGGCATCGACCATTTTATGCGCAGTCGAGCCTGAGCCCACCCTCAAACCCAGCTGTGGAGTGCCCTGATGACTGATACAGCTAAACCCGGCAAGGCAGAACTGGCCGCCCTGTTCCGGGACTTTATTGATCCCCAATATGTCATTGACGACGCCGAAACCCAGCGGCCTTACGAGTGCGACGGCCTGTCGATGTACTGCGAAATGCCGCTGATCGTGGTGCTGCCCGAAACCGTTGAGCAGGTACAGCAGGTGCTGCGTATCTGTCATCGCCACGCGATTCCCGTGGTCGCACGTGGCGCCGGCACCGGCCTGTGCGCAGGTGCCATGCCCCACGCCGAGGGCGTGGTGCTGTCGCTCGCCAAGTTCAATCGCATTCTTGATATTGACCCGCTGGCGCGCACCGCCCGCGTGCAGCCCGGCGTGCGCAATCTGGCCATTACCGAAGCGGCGGCAAAACACGGCCTGTACTACGGGCCAGATCCGTCGTCCCAGATCGCCTGCACCATTGGCGGCAATGTGGCGGAAAACTCCGGGGGTGTGCATTGCCTCAAGTATGGCCTCACGGTGCACAACATCCTCAGTGTGCAGATGCTCAGTGTCGACGGAGAGGTACTGAATATCGGCAGCCAGGGACTGGACAGTTGCGGTATGGATCTGCTGGCGCTGATCACCGGTTCCGAGGGCCTGCTGGGTATCGTTACGCAGGTGACGGTCAAGCTGTTGCCCCAGCCTGAAAAGGCCCAGGTGGTGATGGCGGCCTTTGACAGCGTACAGCAGGCCGGTGATGCGGTCGGTGGCATTATTTCCCGCGGCATTATTCCAGGCGGCCTCGAGATGATGGATACCCATGCCATCAGCGCGGCGGAGGACTTCGCCAAGGCAGGCTACCCCAAGGGTGCCCAGGCATTGCTGTTGTGTGAAGTGGATGGTACCGCCGAGGAAGTGCAGGAGCATATTGCCCAGGTGGAGGCGCTGTTTGCCTCCTTTGGTGCGACCTCCGTGCGCACCTCGCAAAGTGAAGCGGAGCGGGCGCTGCTGTGGAAGGGGCGCAAGTCGGCCTTTCCGGCGGTGGGGCGCATTTCGCCGGATTACTACTGCATGGACGGCACCATTCCCCGCGGCCAGCTGGCCCATGTGCTGACCGAGATGCAGCGCATGTCGGATGAATATCAACTGCGCGTGGCCAACGTGTTTCATGCCGGGGACGGCAACTTGCATCCGCTGATCCTGTTCGATGCCAATGTGCCGGGCGAGTTTGAAAAAACCGAGGAATTCGGCGGCCGCATACTGGAGCTCTGTGTCCAGGTCGGTGGCTGCATAACCGGCGAACACGGTGTGGGCATCGAAAAGATCCGCCAGATGCCGATCCAGTTCAATGAACAGGAACTGCTGCAGTTCAACGCCATCAAGCGTGCCTTCGATCCGGCCGGCACCCTCAATCCCGGCAAGGGCGTGCCAACACTGCGTCACTGCCAGGAACACCGGGCGCTGGAAAACAGGCCCATGCCCGCATCTACATCCACCAAGGGAGCAGCCTGATATGGCGGATATAGCGACTCGCCTGCAGCAGCAGATTCTGTCTGCCCGGGACGCAGGCACCCCACTGAATATCATCGGTGGCAACAGCAAGGCTTTTATGGGACGCACCGCGACGGGTGAGCCACTGAACATCGGTGATCACAGCGGCATCGTCAGCTACCAGCCGGTGGAACTGGTGCTGACCGCCCGCGCCGGCACGCCCCTGACCGAGCTGGTGGCCGCGCTGGACGAGCATGACCAGATGCTGTCTTTTGAACCGCCGCGTTTTGGCGGCAGCTCGACCCTGGGCGGTACCCTGGCCTGTAACCAGTCCGGTCCCGGGCGGCCCTGGTGGAGCTCGGTACGCGACCAGGTGCTGGGCATCCGGCTGCTCAATGGGCGTGGCGAGCATCTGCGCTTTGGCGGCCAGGTGATGAAGAACGTCGCCGGCTACGATGTGTCGCGGTTGCAGGCGGGCGCCATGGGCAGCCTGGGCCTGATCACCGAAGTCAGTCTCAAGGTGCTGCCCAAACCCGCGGTTACCCGCACCCTGGTGTTCGATGTGTCACCAAGTGATGCCATTGAGCTGATGAATCGCCGCGCTGCCGAACCCAAGCCACTGTCGGCGGCCTGCTGGCTCGATAACCGTCTCTACCTGCGCCTCAGTGGTGCCCAGGCAGCGGTGGATGCCACGCTGCAGCAATGGCAGGGCCGTGAACTTGAAGATGACGTGCGTTTCTGGGCGGCCCTGCGGGACCAGACGCTGGCGTTCTTCGACGGTGACATGCCCTTGTGGCGCTTCTCGGTCAGCCCCACGGCGCCCAATCCGGACTTGCCCGGCGACTGGCTGATCGACTGGGGTGGCGCCCAGCGCTGGTACCGTGGCGACGCCAGCATGGTGCAGATGCAGCCACTGGCAGAGGCCGCGGGTGGGCAGGTGAGCCTGTTCCGCGGTGGGGACCGCCAGGCTGAGGTGATGCATCCACAACCTGCGGCCCTGCAGACCCTTCAACAACGGCTCAAGCAGTCTTTCGACCCGGATGGGGTATTCAATCCCGGCCGTCTTTACAGCTGGTTGTAACAGGCAGAATTGCGATGAAAACCGACATACTTCCCGAGTTCAAACAAAGTGCCCGCGGGCAGGAAGCCGAATCCATACTGCGCAGCTGCGTACACTGCGGCTTTTGCACGGCAACCTGTCCGACCTACCAGGAACTGAATGACGAGCGTGATGGCCCGCGCGGGCGCATTTACCTGATCAAGCAGCTGCTGGAAGAGGGCAGGGTCACGGAAAAAACCCGTACCCACCTGGACCGCTGCCTGACCTGTCGCAGCTGTGAAACGACTTGCCCGTCGGGGGTGCAGTACGGTCGCCTGGTGGATATTGGCCGCGCCATCGTCGATGAAAAGCTCGAGCGTCCGCCGGCCCAGCGCCTGCTGCGCTGGAGTCTGCGCCAGGTGCTGCCCTATCCGGCTCGTTTCAAGCCTCTGCTGCGCCTGGGGCAGAGCCTGAAACCTTTGTTGCCGGCGCCGATCAAGGCCAAGTTGCCGCCAAAGCGCAGCGCCAGCCCCTGGCCTGTCAGCAGTCATCCCCGGGTGATGCTGGCGCTGGCAGGCTGTGCCCAGCCTGCGGCGGCGCCCAATACCAATGCGGCCGCCGCCCGGGTGCTGGATCGCCTGGGTATCAGCCTGGTGGAAGCGCCCCGGGCCGGTTGCTGCGGTGCTGTGAGCTACCACCTGTCGGCCCACGATGAGGGGCTGGACTTCATGCGACGCAATATCGATGCCTGGTGGCCGGCAATCGAGGCCGGTGCCGAGGCCATCGTCATGACGGCGTCGGGCTGTGGTGCCATGGTGCAGGAATACGGCCACCTGCTGCGAGATGATCCGGCCTACGCCGACAAGGCGCGGCGTGTCAGTGAACTGACCCGGGATCTGGGGGACGTGCTGCTGCACGAAGACCTGGCCAAGCTGGGTGCCAATACTGCAGGGCCTGGCAAGGTGGCCTTTCATTGCCCCTGCACGCTGCAACATGCCATGAAACAAAGCGGCGTGGTGGAGCAGGTGCTGGAAAAGGCCGGCATTGAACTGGCCAAAACCCGCGACAAGCATCTGTGCTGCGGTTCCGCCGGGACCTATTCCATCCTGCAGCCTGAAATGAGTCAGAAGTTGCTGCGCAACAAGCTGGAGGCGTTGACTGAAGACAATCCCGAACGCATCGTCACGGCCAACATAGGGTGCCAGTTGCATCTGGAGTCCAAGGCTGATCGGCCGGTACAGCACTGGATCGAACTGCTGGATCGCTAAGAACCAAGGTGTAAGGGGCAAGGGGCAAGGGGCAAGGGCAAGGGCAAGGTGCAAGGGGGCAAGCTAAAGCGACAAGTAAAAAGCCAGGCCAAGTCAGGACGAAGGGCAAACAGGGGGCCGCGATGCGGGTGATGGCTCTTGCAAGCGGCCCCGAGTCGGCAAGGGTTGCACAAGGCAGCCCACTCATTTGGGAATGCCGGATCGTTAAAAGGCGTGCAAACAGAGGCAGGCGGGCATTTGGATGATAAACTGGCGCCCATTGAGTCTGCCGGCCCCTGGTGACTGTATCCCCTGGCACGCCTTGATCTGCAAGGTTTTGTTCATCCGGATGTCGAGGTCGCCAGGGCGGGCAGTTGGTGTGGCGCGGGCCTTGTGCAAGGATTACAGAACCCATGAATGACAGCCTGAAAAGCGGGCCCAAAACCGGCAAGAAAACCTCTGCTGCCAGCGCGGTGCAGGTGCAATCCCTCAGCCGTGCGCTGTTGCTGTTAAAGCGCATTGCGGCCTCCGACAACGGCCTGAACCTGACGGAGCTGGCCGGTGAACTGGCGCTGGCACCCTCTACGGCGCATCGCCTGCTGAACAGCATGCGCCAGCTCGATTTTGTCGACTTCGATGAGCAGACCGGCCTCTGGTCCGTGGGGGTTACCGCGTTCTCGGTGGGCAGCGCCTACCTGAAAAAGCGGGATTTCGTGGCCGAGGCCCGGACGCACATGAAGCGGCTGGTGGCCCAAACCGGTGAGACCTCGAATCTGGCGATCCTGGACGGTTACAACCACGTTTTTGTCGGCCAGGTGGAGTGCAACGAGGTCATGCGCATGGTGGTGCAGATCGGCAGTCGCGGTACCCTGCATGCCGCCGGTGTTGGCAAGGCGCTGCTGGCGGGCCTGGGCGACAGCGACGTAACCCGCATCATCAACCACACCGGGCTTGCGGCCCTGACGCAGAATACCATTACCTCGCCCGATGCCTTCATGGCAGAACTCGACCGGATACGGCTACAGGGTTTTGCCGTGGATGATGAGGAGCAAGTCTCAGGCCTGCGTTGCATTGCCGCCAATATCTACGATGAGAACGCCGAGGTTATCGCAGCGGTGTCGATTTCCGGGCCTTCGGTGCGAGTCAGTACCGATCAGCTGGATCATTACAGTACCGCCGTCATGGCGGCAGCCGATGCCATAACACGGGCCATTGGCGGTAGCCGCCCGACATCAGGTGCCCCGGCCTGACGCCCGCACTGTTTCGCATTTTAACTGCATGACAGGGCTGACTTATGCTGGGTGCACTGACATTGATTATCGGCTTGCAGGTCTTCGGCACCCTGCTGGCCGAGGTACTGGCCCTGCCGGTCCCGGGACCGGTGTTGGGCATGCTGCTCTTCCTGCTGGTGCTGGCGGTTAGCGCGCGCCAGCCGCCTGCGCTGGAGCAGGTGAACAACTTCTTCCTGGCCAATCTGTCTCTGCTGTTCGTGCCGGCCGCCGTCGGTATCGTCAGCCATCTGGGCCTGGTGACCCCCATTATCGGGCGCCTGTTGCTGGTGCTGGTGCTCAGTCTGCTCGCCGGTCTTGTGGTGTCTGCCTGGGTATTCGCCCGGGTGGCTGATCGCTTCACGCCTGCACAGGACGAGGAGAACTTGCCATGAGACCGGAGCTGGAACAATTCTGGGTTTACCTTGGGCGTGATCCGCTGGCCTGGCTGCTGATTACCCTCAGTGCCTATGTGCTGTCACGCTGGCTGTATGAGCGGGCGGGGCAGTCGGTTTTTCTTAATCCCACGGCACTTACCGTGTGCCAGCTGGTGCTGCTGCTCAGTGTCACCGGTGTAACCTATGACGAGTATTTCGCCGGCGCCCAGTTTATCCATGTGTTGCTGGGGCCCGCGGTGGTGTGCCTGGCATTGCCCATCTGGCAACACCGGCGCAGTATCAGGCGCAGCCTGCCGGCACTGATTCCGGCCCTGCTGGCCGGTTCCCTGGTGTCGGTGCTCAGTGCGGTGGGGCTGGGATGGGCGCTGGGACTCGATCACAGCATCCTCATGACACTGGTGCCCAAGTCGGCCACGGCTCCGGTGGCCATGGGCATCGCCCAGGACCTGGGCGGTATTCCGGAGCTGGCGGCCGTGCTCTGCGCCGTGACCGGCATCGTCGGCGCCATTGTCGGCGTACCGCTGATGACCCGCCTGGGTCTCAGGGATGCGCGGGCCCAGGGGCTGGCACTGGGGATTACCAGCCATGGTATCGGCACCGCCGCCGCGTTCCAGGTCAATCCTGTTATGGGGGTCTACAGCTCCATCGGCATGGCGCTGAATGCCATCCTGACCGCGGTACTGGCGGGCGTGGCGCTGCTGCTCTGGCTGTGAAGCTTGCGCCAGGCCCGGTCGTTAAAAATGGGTGTTGCGGTTTCCCTCGGCGCCTATCCTTATTGTTGTCATTCTGTGCGTACTGCAGTGGATTTGCCGGTGTTGTGGTCAAATCCAGCAGCAACAAGGAGAAAATAACATGACTGACCTGTTCGAGAATCCTGCCGGCCTTTGCGGTTTCGAGTTTATCGAGTTTGCGGGTCCCGAACCCGAGAAGGTGGCCGCCGTATTCGAGTTGCTCGGCTTTACCCTGGTAGCGCGACACCGCTCCAAGCAGGTGGACCTGTATCGACAGGGCGGTATCAATTTTATCCTTAACCGCGAGAAGAAGAGCCTGGCGGATTACTTTGCCCAGGAGCATGGCCCCTCGGCCTGTGGTCTGGGGTTTCGGGTACGCAATGCGAAGAAGGCCTATGCGCATGTGCTGGAACAGGGCGCCCAGCCGCTGGATATTCCCACCGGCCCGATGGAGCTGCGCCTGCCGGCGATCAAGGGTATCGGTGGTGCCCCCATTTACCTGATCGATCGTTTTGCCGACGGGTCTTCGATCTATGACATCGACTTCGAGTATATCGACGGTGTGGAACGATTCCCCAAAGGCCTGGGCTTCTACGAAATTGACCACCTGACGCACAATGTCTACCGTGGCCGCATGGCGTTCTGGGCGGGCTTTTACGAACGCCTGTTCAACTTTCGCGAGATTCGCTACTTCGATATCAAGGGTGAATATACCGGGCTGACGTCCAAGGCGATGACGGCGCCGGATGGCAGGATCCGAATTCCGCTTAATGAAGAGGCGTCCAGCGGTACCGGCCAGATCGAAGAATTCCTGATGCAGTTTAATGGCGAAGGGGTGCAGCATATCGCGCTGCGTTGCGATGACCTGCCGGCGGGGGTGGATGCGCTGCGCAAAAGCGGTGTGCCCATGATGACGGCACCGCCGGACACCTATTACCAGATGCTGGCAGAGCGCCTGCCCGGCCACGGCGAGCCGGTCGAGGCACTGCAGGCGCGCGGCATCCTGCTGGATGGCAGCACCGAAGGCGGGGACATCCGCTTGCTGTTGCAGATCTTCTCCGCCACACTGCTCGGCCCGGTTTTTTTCGAGTTTATCCAGCGCAAGCGCGACGATGGCTTCGGTGAAGGCAACTTCAAGGCGCTGTTTGAATCCATTGAACGCGACCAGGTCGAGCGTGGCGTGTTGCAGGGAAAGGACAAGGGAAAGGACAAGGGAACAACCAAGGACCAAGATTAAATCATGCAGTGCCCCTCCAGGGGATGTGGAGTGGAACTTGACCCCATGTTTGCAGGTGGACTCTACCCCGTTGCCGGGCTGTATCGGTAGCGGGGTACAGTCGCAAATGTCAGCGCCCGGTCAGGCTGCGCTGATCTTTTATATCAGGAGCAATGAATGGCGATCTACCAGTACGACGGGCATGTGCCGGATATACACGACGACAGCTATGTTGCCGACCAGGCCACGGTGAGCGGCAAGGTGGTTCTGCGCCAGGGCGCCAGTGTCTGGCCCCAGGCCGTTCTGCGCGGTGACAACGAGACCATCGAGATCGGTGTGGGCACTAACGTGCAGGAGGGGGCGGTGCTGCATACGGATCCGGGTTTTCCGCTGACCCTGGCGGCGGATGTGACCATCGGTCACCAGGCCATGCTGCACGGCTGCACCGTGGGCGAGGGCTCGCTGATCGGCATTCAGGCGGTGGTGCTCAACGGTGCGGTGATCGGCAAAAACTGCCTGGTGGGGGCCGGAGCCCTGGTAACCGAGGGCAAGGTATTTCCCGATAACTCCCTGATTATTGGCAGTCCGGCGAAAGTCGTACGCCAGCTCAGCGATGAGGCGATTGCCGGCCTCAAGGCCAGTGCCGAGCATTACGTGGAACGGGCCAGGCTGCACAAGCGCACCCTCAAGCGGATTGACTAGATCAGGCCGCAGCACCTGGAAAACGTAAAGGTCACGCTGTTCGCGCTGTCGAATACGGAGGATCCAGACTTTGACGGATTTCTGTTCACCCGCCTCTGTGCGGGCAGGAATCAGGGGCCGGGGTAGGTCGGCGGGGCGAAAACCTGGTATAGACCCGGGTTAATGCTTGAAATTTTCTCCTGATGGCTGACACTCAGGTAATGACTTTCAAGTACAACACCATTATTGCCACCGTCGGCGTACTTCTTGCCGCCACAGTGCTGCTGTGGTCCGCGGCGGGCCAGGCCGACAGCCTGCGCCGTATCGTCCATCCGGACGGGCGTATCGAGTACACCAATGTCGGCAAGCCCGCCCGGGGTGATCAGGTGCTGGGCGGGGGGCGCGGCGAGAAAATCTACAAGTATCGCGCGCCCAATGGCGTGCTGAGCTTTAGCGATCAGAAACCGAAGAACCAGGCCTATGAGATCGTCAAGATCCAGTGCTATGCCTGCAACCCGGTGTCCTCGGTCAACTGGCGCAACACGCCGCTGAATCTTACCGCCTATGCCCAGCTGGTGCGCAAGGCCGCCGCACAGCACAGCGTTGATCCGGCGCTGGTACGGGCACTGATCCATGCAGAATCGGCCTTTAATCCGACTGCAGTGTCCCACATGGGCGCCCAGGGGCTGATGCAGCTGATGCCGGCGACAGCGGCCTCCCTGGGCGTCGAGAACGCCTTCGACGCGAGGCAAAACATCGATGGCGGCGTCAAGCATCTGGCTGACCTGCTGCAAACCTTCAAGGGCGATGCGCGCCTGGCCGTCGCCGCCTATAACGCCGGTGCCGGGGCGGTGCGCAAGTATGGCGGTGTCCCGCCGTACGCCGAGACCCAGGTCTATGTCGAGCGTGTGGCGATCCTGCGTCAGCGTTACAATGAAAAGGTAGGCGCCGCCCCCTGAAGGCACGGCTGTATCTGCGTACCCCGTGCCCGCCGTGATGCTTTTGGGCTGGCAGTGGGACCCTCGTTGGTTGTACCCTTAGCGCCGGTTGCGCGGGGACCTTATCAAGCCCCGCAGAATTTTTCAGGGGGAGTTCGTGACGATGTCAAACCAACTGCGTATCCGCTATCCGGATGACTGGCACCTGCATGTGCGTGATGGCGAGGTGCTGCAAAAAGTATTGCCCGAAACCACGCGCTGGTTTCGCCGGGCCATCATCATGCCCAATCTCAAGCATCCGGTAGTCACCACGGCCCAGGCGCTCGAGTACCGTGCCCAGATCGAGGCGGCGTGCCCGCCGGCGGACCCGTTTACACCGCTGATGACACTGTACTTGACCGAAAAAACCGATGCGGCGGATGTTCGCAAGGGCTTTGAGGCCGGTCATATCGTGGCGGCCAAGTTGTATCCGGCCGGCGCCACGACTAACTCCTCGGCGGGCGTCAAGAATGTAGAAGCGGTCTATGACGTGCTGGCGACCATGGAAGAAATGGGTATGCCACTGCTGGTGCACGGTGAAGTGGTGGATGCCGACATCGATATCTTTGACCGCGAGGCCGTTTTTATCGAGCGCACCCTGGGCCCGGTCCGCAGCCGCTTTCCCAAGCTCAAGATCGTGCTGGAGCATGTGACCACCAGTCATGGCATCGATTTCGTGAAGTCCTGCGACGAGAACACCGCTGCAACCATCACGCCGCATCATCTGGTGATCAACCGCAACGCCATGCTGGTGGGCGGTATCAAGCCGCATTACTACTGCCTGCCGGTGGCCAAGCGTGAAAGCCATCGCCTGGCCCTGCGCGCGGCAGCCACGTCCGGTGACCGCCGTTTCTTTCTGGGCACGGATTCTGCACCGCACCTGCGTTCAGCCAAGGAAAGCGCCTGTGGCTGCGCCGGTATTTTCAATGTCTCGGTCTGCCTGGAAACGCTGGCAACGGTGTTCGAGCAGGAAAATGCGCTGGACAAGCTCGAAGCCTTTACGTCGCTGAACGGCCCGGCTTTCTATGGGCTGGAGCCTAACAGCGACTACCTGCTGCTGGAGAAAACGGCGCAGGCACAGCCGCTGCCGGCGAACGTGCAAGCCGAGGGCGAATCCATTCTGGTGTTTGATCCCGGTTTCGCGCTGCACTGGCGGGTGCGGGCTGAATAAGCCTCGTCGTGCGAACACGAAAATGCCGGCTTAAGCGCCGGCATTTTTGTATCTGCCGATCAGCAGCGGCACCCAGACGCGCGGCTTGCCCACGCAACTGCCGTGGCGCCTGACTGCGGCCTTGCGCCCGTGCTGGGGGGCTGGCGTTTGCTAGCGTTTTTGCAGTTCGGCGTTCCTGCGGCGTTCGTAGTCCAGGGCGGCACCTGCGATGGTGCCGCTGTCACCGGTCTGCAGCCACTTGCGGATCCGGTTGGCATCACCTGTAGGTGTGCGCTTGCCAAAGGAGTCGAGCATGACCATCACGACCTCGCGGTTATCGATCCTTGTGAGCATTACCAGGCAGCGTCCGGCCTCGTCGAGGTAGCCGGTCTTGCTCAGGCGGATGTCCCAGTTGCCGCCACGGACCAGGGCGTTGGTGTTGGTGTAGGCAAGGCGGTAACGCGGACTCTCGAAGTTGGCCGTGAACACCTTGGTGGTGGAGTAGTCTCGAATCTGTGGGTACTTGGCGGCAGCCGTGACCAGTCGGGTGAGGTCGGCGGCGGTGGATACGTTGTTGGGGGACAGGCCGCTGGAGTCGACAAAGCGCGTGCGCTGCATGCCCAGCGCCTTGGCCTTGGCGTTCATGGCCTTGACGAAGGCCTTGAAGCCGCCGGGATAGTTGCTGGCCAGTGCCGTTGCCGCCAGGTTTTCAGACGACATCAGCATGATGCGCATGGCGTCGGCGCGGTTGAGTTCGGACTGCGTACGGATGCGTGAATAATAGTTGTGTGCCAGGGTTCGGTCGTTACGGCTAAAGCTAATGTTTTGCGTGAGGGACTGCTTGCCATCCAGGATGACCATGGCGGTCATGAGCTTGGTGATCGAGGCAATGGAGACGACGACGTCGGCATTTTTGTTGTACAGGTGCTTGCCGTTTTTCAGGTCGACGATGGAGACGCTGGCTGAGGCCAGGTGAATGTTCTTGTACTGTTCGACCGCGGCCGGTGCCTTGGCGGCGGGTTCGCTATGGGCCAGAGACAGGGATGACGCCAGTACCAGCAGTATGGATGCAGTTAGTTTTTTCATGATATTCACGGAGATGGCGATGGATTTAACAACAAATACAGATACATAAGGCTCAGCATCATACAGCAGCCGCCGGCGTTTCGCATCGCGGCCAGGGGCGCCTCAAGATGATTTTTTGTAACGGTACCTCTGCTGTTCCAGCGGCGCTCTGGTGGTCGGGTGGAGCAGGGCCTTCAGGCGTCTTCCTCGTGCATCATGCCTTCAACCAGCTCCATTTCCTCGACGAAGTGCTCGTCGTGTCGTGCCAGCCGAAAGCTGCCGTTAAGCATGTTGACCAGGTAAATGGTATCGCCTTCTTCGGCGCTGAGCGCCTCCAGTACGCCGGGTGGCAATGCCACACCCAGACCGTTGTCCAGTTTGCAAACCTTGAGTTCGATCATGTCGATCTCTCCTGCGCCAGTGGTGGTACGAAGAACACCGCCTTCAGTATTCGATTACCGATAGCCCCGGGCTTGGCGGTGTCATGCAGGATTAAGTGTAATGGCAAAGGTGCCGGGAGGAATCGAGGCTGAAAAAAATTCGTGGACAGGGGTGCCGCCTGTGGCGCTATTCCGCCGCCTTTGCCGGCTGGCTTTGCCGTACGCGGACGCCATTGCGACCGGCTTTCTTGGCCTCGTAAAGTGCCATGTCTGCGCGGCGTAACAGCGTTTCAGGAGTGTCGTCGGGCTGGCACAGGCAGGCCCCCGCACTGATGCTAAGGCCGATAGAGTCGCGATCATCGCCCAGAGGCAACGGGTTTTGGGCAACGCTGTCGCACAGGCGACGGCTGAGGAGGTTGAGGCGCTGCAGATTGCAGTCCTGCAGCAATACCAGAAACTCATCGCCACCCCAGCGCGCGGCGGCGTCCGTACTGCGAATCTGGTCGCGAATAAGCCTGGCGATATGGCTGAGGGCGGCGTCACCCTGGGTATGGCCATGCTGGTCGTTGATGGCTTTGAAATGATCCATGTCGAGCCAGATGATGCCAAACCCGGGGCTCTGGCTTTCGTTCTGGTAACGCTGCAGCTGGGTATGTATCTGTTCGTCCATGCCCCGGCGGTTGAGCAGTTCAGTGAGCGGGTCGGTGCGGATGAGTGCCTCCAGTGCCTCGGTACGCTGCTGTATCTTGAGTTCGAGGTCCTGCCTGGACTCGAGTACCGCCGCCGCCATCGACTGAAAGTGGCTGACCAGGCGGCCGATTTCATGATGTTGCACCCTGGGCAGCGCCAGACCGGTAGCATCTCCGCGGCCGACCTCCTGCATGGCGCGCTCCAGCTGGCGCAACGGGCGCAGTACTGCGTGCCCCAGGGCCAGATTGAAACTGAGCATGGCCAGCAAGAGCGTGATGCCGCAGATCAGCAAAATGCCGCTAAAGCTGCTCAGGGGCAGCAGGGTCTCAAAATCCAGCAGGGTTATTTCGTACCAGTCGATTTCCGGGATATAGGCAACGCCGGCCAGGTAGCGGCGCTCGCCCTGGTGTACGAACCTTGTGGTCACGGGCTTGCCCGTTGCAACGAGTTCCGCCATGGCGCTCTTGATACTGAGCACATCGGCGGGATTATCCAGCAGGCGCTCCAGGGTATTGACCGGCGGGCCAGAGTTGGAAATCGAGGCATAGTCGATTAGCCCGGGATCGCTGTAAAGCTGAATGGCGCCGCGATAGTCGACAAGCAGGCTGGCCATGTCGCCGCCGCTGTCTTGCAGTACCTGGTCGATAAAGCCCTTGAGCTCCATGCCGGTGCCGATCACTCCCAGTGTTTCATCACCATCGCGCAGCAGTACATCGATCCAGAGCTTGGTGACGCCGAGCTCGACGTCGGGATTCACGTTCAGGTGTACGGGGCGCTGTTGCTCAATGACATCGTAAAACCAGCGATCCTGCGCTTTGCGTGGGTCCAGGGTATAGCGCAGCTGGTGCCCGGCGAACTCATTGCTGGCGTTGTTGTGGTAATAGTGGCCGGACTGGTTCAATGCGACGAAGTAGCTGTTGTCGCTGAAGGTGAGGCGGTAGCTTTCCATTTCTTCGATGGCCCGGGCCTGAAGCTGCGGATCATCCGGGTTGCGGGCCCAGTCGATAATGTGGGGGGAGCGGGCAAACTGACGCGACAGCGCCATTTCTCGCAGGATGGGCTGCAGCGCCCGCGCCTTGTCGTAGAGTACCTGTTTTTCGGCGTAACGCACGGCCCACTGGTCGATGATTTCCTCCGCCTGCTGGCGTGCCGAGTACCAAACGGCAATGCCGGAGATAATGATCAGTGTGGCGCTGAACAACAGAAATCGTGGCTTTAAATTCATACCTGTTCCATGCAATCCATTTGCCTGTGCAGCCGAGAGTAACACGAAAGCGGGCCGGCACAACGGGGCTACCGCGCTGCCAGAGGTCTTGCCAGAGCGGGGCGGCATTTGCCCGTTGGCAAGACGACGCTCGTTCCGCCTGCAGCCTGGGGTGCTGATCGGAGGTCAGACACGGGTGTCGAACTGCAGCCTGGCCAGTTGCGCATAAAGCTCACAACTGTGCATCAGTTCTGAATGGGTGCCCTGGGCGATCAGCTGGCCGTGGTCCAGCACCGCGATGCGATCGGCAGATTGCACGGTGGCCAGGCGGTGGGCAATGACCAGGCTGGTGCGGTCGCGCATCAGGGTATCCAGGGCCTGCTGCACGGCGCGCTCGCTTTTGGCGTCCAGCGCGCTGGTGGCCTCGTCGAGCAAGAGGATCGGGGCGTCGCTCAGGATGGCGCGGGCAATGGCCAGTCGCTGTTTCTGGCCGCCTGAGAGTCCGCTGCCGGCGTCCCCCAGGCGCGTTTGGTAGCCCAGGGGCAGGGCACTGATAAAGTCGTGGGCATGGGCGGCGCGGGCGGCGGCTTCAACCTCGGCCTGGCTGGCCCCGGGTTTGCCGTAGCGCAGGTTGTCCTCGATGCTGCCATAGAAGAGTGCCGGTGTCTGGGATACCAGGGCGAAGCAGCGGCGCAGGTCGACAGGATCCAGGTGGCGTATATCGATACCGTCAATGCTGATAGCGCCTGCGCTGCAGTCGTAAAAGCGCAGCAGCAAATCGATCAGGGTGGATTTACCGGCGCCGGACGGCCCGACCAGGGCCAGGCTGGTACCCGGCTCTATCGTCATCTCGATGGCATCAAGCGCCGGCGTTTCGGGACGCCCGGGGTAGCAGAACCCCAGGCCGTGCAGCTCAATACGGCCATGGATGCGTGACGGCAGTCGCTTGAGGCCCCCGGCCGGTGGCGTAATATCGCTACGCGCTGCCAGCAGTTCGACAATGCGCTCGGTAGCGCCCAGGGCGCGTTGCAAATCCCCGATTACCTCGCTGATCGAGCCCACGGCCGCACCCACGATAACACTGTAAAACACAAAGGCGGCCAGCTCGCCTGCGCTGATACGGCCTGCGATCACGTCCAGGCCGCCGACCCAGAGCATCAGGCCCACGGCGCCCAGCACCAGGCTGATCACCACACTGATCAGCAGGCCACGCTGCAGCGCCCGTTGTCTGGCGACCGCAAAGGCCTGGTCGACCACCGTGGCAAAGCGGGCCTTGTCTCGGGGCTGGTGATTGTAGGCCTGTACCGTCTTGATTTGGCCCAGCACCTCGCCTACATAGACGCCCACATCGGCAATGCTGTCCTGGCTGCGGCGCGACAGCCGGCGCACCCGGCGGCCAAACAGCAGGATGGGGGCGACGACCAGGGGCACGCAGACCAGCACCAGGGCGCTGAGTTTGGCGTTGGTCAGAAACAGCCAGACGGTGCCGCCGAACAGCATGATCAGGTTGCGCAGCGCCACCGACACCGAGGAGCCGATCACCGCCTGCAACAGGGTGGTATCCGCGGTGAGGCGAGACTGTATTTCCAGGCCGCGGTTGCTTTCAAAAAAGCCGGGGTGCAGCTCGATCAGGTGGTTGAATACCTGGCGGCGTATATCGGCCACCACCCGCTCACCGAGCCAGGTGACCCAGTAGTAGCGGGCAAAGGTGCCCAGGGCGAGGGCGACCACCAGCAGCAGGAACAGCTGTACATAATGGCGCAGCTGCGCTTGGGAACCGGTTGTGAGTCCCTGGTCAATGATCAGGCGCACTCCCTGACCCAGCGACAGCGTAACGGCGGCGGTGAACAGCAGCGCGCCCAGGGCGTAGGCGATCTGGCGGCGATAGGGCTGCAGGTAGGCCAGCATTGTCATGGCTGAGGTGCGGGTGTTTGACGCGGTGTCTGGGCTGTCGCCGGGCATGTTGTGTCGTCCTGAGGCGTTACGTACGGTATAGCGGCGCGCCGACTGTCGAGTGGCAGGGCTGATCCCGCCCCCGGCTGACTGTTGCAAACCACCTGCGTTGCTGTCGCGGCCTGGTCAAATCGTCTCACGGCTGTTGCCCGAACGCACTTTGGTGCCGCCGCGCAGGGGTGCGAAGCGCACAAGCCGATCATTTATAAGCCATAAATCCCTTCATTTCGAAGATTTTCGGCCAGCGGGGCTGCCTCGACAGCATTTATCGGCAACCGGCCAGGGCCCATGGCAGGGCTGTCAGTCCGGATTGCGGGGGTGTGCTGGCGGGTCCCTGTGTCGCTGGTGTCGCCCTGGCCGGCGTTATAGAGTACTGCGTTGAACGGTCTCAGGTTGAGCCGTGTCCTCAACCTGCCAGGAGCGCGAACGTGAAAGTGGTCATACCCGATGATTATCAGCATGTGGTGCAGGGACTGCCCTGTTTTTCGCGCCTCAAGGATTTCGAGGTCGAGGTATTTCATGATGCCGTCAGCGATATCGATACCCTGGCACAACGCTTTGCCAGCGCCGATGCACTGGTGCTGACCCGGGAGCGCACCCTGATTGACGATACCCTGCTGGCCCGGCTGCCGCGCCTTAAACTGATCAGCCAGACCGGCAAGGTTGCCGCCCATATCGATGTGGATGCCTGTCACCGTCGCGGTGTTGCCATTACCGAAGGCACGGGATCGCCGGTGGCGCCGGCGGAGCTGACCTGGGCGCTGATCATGACGGCGATGCGCAAGCTGGTGCCGGCGGTCAACGCCATGCAGCAGGGGCGCTGGCAGGTGAATATCGGCGACTGTCTGGCCGGCAAGACGCTGGGTATCTGGGGCTTTGGCAAGATTGGCCAGCGCCTGGCCCGCTATGCGACGGCATTTGATATGAAAGTGCTGGTGTGGGGCTCCGAAGGTTCGCGCCAGGCGGCGGAGCAGCAGGGACTGAACGCCGCTTGCAGCAAGGCGGCATTTTTTGCCGACAGCGATGTGCTGAGCCTGCAACTGCGCCTGAATGCAGACACCATAGGGCTGGTGCGCTACGAGGACCTGATCCGGATGAAACCCGAAGCACTGTTCGTGAATACCAGTCGCGCTGAGCTGGTGGAGGAGGGGGCGCTACAGCAGGCGCTGCAGTCGGGCCGGCCCGGCCGGGCGGCGCTGGACGTGTATGAACGGGAGCCCGTTGTCGACCCGGACTATTGGGCGCTCAAAATGGATAACGTCCTCTGCAGCCCGCATCTGGGCTATGTTGAATCTTCAGGGTACGAACTTTACTTCGATGCTGCGTTTCGCAACGTCGTTGAGTTTTTTGCCGGAGGCACAGCGAACATACTCAACCCGCAGGCGTGTTTCCGCTAGGCATGCGGTAACGCCTGACGTTGTTTTCCAGCGGTGCCGTCCCCAATAGCAAATTCCGGGAGACACACAATGAAAGTCACCTTTCTTGGCGGCACCGAAACCGTTACCGGCTCAAAGTTTCTCGTCAGTAGCCAAAACACCCAGGTGCTGGTTGATTGTGGGCTTTTTCAAGGCTACAAATGGCTGCGCGAGCGAAACTGGCAGGGCCTGTCTGTGGACCGCCAAAGCCTTGCAGCTGTCATCCTGACCCATGCGCACCTGGATCATTCGGGTTACCTGCCCGTGCTCTATCGCGAGGGCTACAGGGGGCCGGTTTACTGTCATCCTGCTACCCAGGCGCTGTGCGGTGTGCTCCTTCCCGATAGCGGTCATCTACAGGAGGAAGATGCGCGTTTTTACAGTCGCCATCGTTTGGGCAAACATGCACACCCTGAGCCCCTGTATGACAGTGCCACGGCCGAACGTTGCCTGGCGCTGTTAAAACCGGTTGAATTTGAACAGGTGTTCAGTGTCGGCGATATGAAAATTTCGCTGCACCCGGTGGGTCATATTCTGGGTGCCGCCTGCGTGATTATCGAGGCAGAGGGCAAGCGCATCGGTTTTTCGGGTGATGTGGGGCGCCCGGATGATCTGTTCATGCTCCCGCCCAAACCCCTGCCCGAACTTGATCTGCTGATGCTGGAGTCCACTTACGGTAATCGCCGGCATGACAAGACCGATCCTTGCGAGCAACTTGGTGAGGTCGTCAACGAAACGGTGAGCGGTGGCGGTGTGTTGCTGATTCCGAGCTTCGCCGTAGGTCGCGCCCAGGTGTTGCAGCATATGCTGGCGACACTGATGGCCGATCATCGCATTCCCAAAATGCCGGTCTATCTGGACAGTCCCATGGCCATTGATGTTTCGGATATCTACTGCCAGTTTCACGCTATCCACAGGCTCAGTGCCGCTGACTGTCGGCGCATGTGCCGAACCGTAAAGTATGTGGAGAGTGTCAAGGCGTCACAGGCGCTGAGTAACCAGGTTTATCCGCACATCATTATCGCCGGCAGCGGAATGGTTTCCGGGGGCAGAATTCTGCATCACCTCAAGCGGTTGCTGTCGAATCATCGCACGACGGTATTGCTGACAGGTTATCAGGCCGGCGGTACCAGAGGGGCCAAGATGCAGCAGGGTGTCGATAGCGTGAAAATTCACGGGGAATGGGTCAAGAACCGTGCGCGAATCCGTACCCTGCATGGCTTGTCTGGGCATGGCGATTTCGTCGATATAGGGCATTGGCTCGAAGCTTCGGCGCTCAAGCCGGACACCAGGATTCAGCTGGTTCACGGTGAGCCGGAGGCGTTGGAAGGCATGCGCGACCACTTGCGGCGAACGCTGCCGTTCTCGGTGGAGGTCGCCGGTTATCGTCATATTCTGTCTGTCTGAGAGGCGTTGCATCCGGCATCAGCGATTCATGGTTCAACCCGCGCGAATAACAATTTCTGGCCGATCCTGTCCGGGGATTATTCCAATACATTAGTAGCATTCTGCCTGGAGGCGTATTATCGGTTGACTGATAAAAAATCGCTCCTTAGTGTTTGCCAGCGTCCGGCGTCTGTAGGCAGCGCACAGGGGTAACGTAATGGGGGTTGGCATCTGTACAGGTTTTGGAGCACAAGCGTGGGGGCTTCGACACGGGCGTGTTGGGGTCGCAAAAGCACTGCCCTTATCGGGGGCTTGTGGCTGAGTCTGTGGCTGATCAGTCCGGCCGTAATGTCCGGGCTTCCTTCCCGAGATGTGCGCGTTGGGGTCTATGAGAATGCGCCCAAAATCATGCTTGGAGAGGACGGGGAGCCGTCCGGCATCCTGGGAGAGCTGCTGCAACAGATCGCGCGGGAGGAAGGCTGGACGCTGCAGCCGGTGGTGTGTAGCTGGAGTCAGTGTCTGGAGCAGGTTAGCGCCGGCCAGATCGACCTGTTGCCCGATGTGGCCTTCAGTGATGCGCGGGCGCGGACTCTGGACTTCCACCAGATCCCCTCGCTGTATAGCTGGTCGCAACTGTACAGACGCGAAAACGTCGTGCTCAATTCCGTTCTGGATCTGCAGGGCATGCGTATCCTGGTCCTGGCCGGCTCCATTCAGCAGCAGTACCTTCAGTCCCTGCTGGAAAGCTTCAGTGTACGGGCAGACCTTGTTCCGGTTGAAAGTCTGCGTGAGGGCTTCGAACGGGTCAGTGCCGGCGAGGCTGAGGCCATCGCTGCCAACTATCATTTCGGTGACTATGTGGCGGCGCACTATGGCGTGCACCAAACATCGGTGATGTTTCAGCCCGCGCGCCTGTTCTATGCCACAGGCAAGGGGGCCAATGCCCAGCTGCTCGGCACGATTGACCGATACCTGGGGCAATGGACCCAGGATCCGGATTCCCGCTACTTCCAGATTTTGCAGCGCTGGGGTACAGCCGCGCCCGTGGCGAGAGTCACGGCGCCGGTGCGCTGGGGACTCGCAACCCTGGGCGCGCTGCTGCTGCTTGCCCTGGGAGGGACAGCCCTTCTGCGTCGGCAGGTGGCACTGAAAACCCGGCACCTCAGAACCAGCGAGAAAAAACTGTCGACGATTCTGAACAGTGTCGAGTCCTATATCTATATCAAGGATACCGAACTGCGCTATCAGTACGGCAATGGCCGGGTCTGTGACTATTTTGGCCGTTCGCCCGAGCAACTGGCGGGATGCACGGACGAAGCCCTGTTGCCGCCGGAGGTTGTCACAGCGGTGCGCCGGACCGACCGGCGCGTGCTGGATGCGGGTGAGCGGGTGATGGAGGAAGAGACCCTTCCGGGCCCGGAGGGCGAGGGTCCGAGGACCTACCTGACAGTCAAGATTCCGTTGCGTGACAGTGGCGGAAAGACCTATGGCCTTTGCGGTATTTCCACCGATATTACCGCTCAAAAACGTAATCAGCAGGAGATTCATCAGCTTGCATTTTATGATCAGTTAACGGGCCTGCCGAATCGGCGTCTGCTGCTGGATCGGCTGGCCCACGCCTTGGCCACGCGTGAGCGCAGTCACACCGAAGGGGCCCTGCTGTTTATTGATCTGGATAACTTCAAGGATCTTAACGATACCCTGGGCCACGATATGGGCGACCAGCTGCTGCGCCAGGTGGCCGAGCGTCTCGACAGCCATGTGCGGGACTCCGATACCCTGGCGCGGCTCGGAGGCGACGAGTTCGTGCTGATGTTCGAAGGCCTGGACCGGCAGGCCGACAGGGCGCTGTTTGAGGTTGAAAGCATTGCCGGCAAGTTGCTGGAAGTTCTGCGAGAGCCCTATGCGCTGCCCGGCCACAGTCACAACAGCACGGTGAGCATCGGCGTGGCCATGTTCTCCGAGGCGCAGAGTACGGTGGAAGAGTTGCTAAAACGGGCGGACCTTGCGATGTATGAAGCCAAAACAGCCGGCCGTAATCAGGTGCGTTTTTTTAATCCGCAGATGCAGGCTGAGGTCAGCGCCCGCGCCGCCATCGAAGCCGATCTTCGCGCGGGTCTGAAGGCTGAACAGTTCTTTCTGCATTACCAGCCGCAGGTGGATGCGCAGGGTAAGCTGGTGGGTGCAGAGGCGCTGGTGCGCTGGCGGCATCCCGAAATGGGACTGGTGGCGCCGGGGGCCTTTATCGCGGTGGCGGAGTCCACGGGGCTGATTCTGCCACTGGGCCGCTATATCATGCGATGCGCCTGCCGGCAGCTGGTGGCCTGGGCGGAGCAGCCGCAATGGGCCCGGCTGCCACTGGCGGTCAATATCAGTGCCAGGCAGTTTCACCACCCGGGCTTTGTTGAGGAGGTCTGTGCGGTACTGGATGAAACCGGTGCCAACCCCCTGCGCCTCAAGCTTGAACTGACGGAAAGTCTGCTGATCGAAAATGTTGAAACGATGATCAGCAACATGAACCGGCTCAAGGCGCGGGGCGTGCGTTTCTCGCTGGATGATTTCGGTACCGGCTATTCGTCACTGAGCTATCTTAAACGCCTGCCGCTGGATCAACTCAAGATCGACCAGTCGTTCGTGCGGGATTTGCTGAAAGACCCCAATGATGCTGCGATTGTTAAAACGATCATAGCGCTGGGGAGCTCGCTTGATCTGGCGGTGATTGCCGAGGGCGTCGAAACAAAGGCGCAATGCGATGCGTTGATTGCAATAGGTTGCTACCAGTTCCAGGGTTACCATTTTGGTCGCCCTGGCACCGTCGACGTGCTGGAGTCCTGGTCCGAAGGCTATCATGACCACAGGTACGCGTTCGAACGACAGGAGTAACGGCCCGGCGGCTGAAGGCAAGGATGGCCCTGTGTTGCCGCGATCGATTGCGGGCGCCTGCGCCAGGCTCCAAGCCTGGCAACCGACACATTTCACTCAGGATGGATTTATGAAAGAACTCGCAATGCTTTCGCTGGCTGTCCTTGCAGCGCTGGCTCCGGTGTCAGCCTCGGCGGACAGGGCCATTTTCGCTGGCGGTTGTTTCTGGTGCATGGAACAGGCGTTTCAGCCCCTGGCCGGGGTAAACGATGTGGTGTCCGGCTTCACCGGGGGTACCCTGGAAAACCCGGTCTACGATGGCAATCACGAGGGGCACTACGAGGCAATTGAAGTGACCTATGATCCCAAGGTCATCAGTTATCAGCAGCTGCTGGACATTTACTGGGTCAATGTCGATCCGTTCGATGATCGCGGACAGTTCTGTGACAAGGGACCGAGTTACCTGAGTGCCATCTTCGTGCTGGATGACAGCCAGCGGCGCCTGGCCGAGGCGTCCAGGCAACAGGTGGTGGCCGAGTTTGCCGAAAACAGGGTGGTAACACCGGTGCTGGAGGCGACACGCTTCTACCCGGTGGTGGAAGGTCATCAGGACTACTACATCAAGAATCCGATTCGCTATCGTTACTACAAAAGCGCCTGCGGTCGCGTTTCGCGTCTGGAAGCAATCTGGGGTGATCGGGCCGCGCACTGAGCCTTGAGACTGGGGCAGGATCCGGTGACCGCGAGAGTCGGCGCGCTTCAGGCAGCCTGGCGGCGAGTGCCGCCAGACCGTTATCCGACATGCTTGTGCATATCCGGCTAGCCCTCCAGCAGGTGTGAGTAGTCCAGTGACCGTTGCGCACCGGGCTCGAAATGGTGCTCGTCACAGTTGGACGCCTGGGTGATCAGGTCCACCAGTACAAAGTCCTGGTTGGGTCTCAGGGCCAGCAGTGAATGGTGCCAGACGCCCGGGTGGTAGTTGATGCCCTGGCTGCCATCGCACAGAAAAGCCCGAATATCCGCCGGATCTATGGTTTCTCCCGGCGGTGCTACTATCACGATAAACGGCTGCTGCCCCTGGGGGATAAATGCCTGGCTCGCCAGCGGATGGCGTTCCAGCATGGTGACCTTCAGCGGCGAGGGTAGCGGTTGCGAACGCGCCAGGCTGATGGCGGCATGGCCGTCTTGCGGTGCCGTCATGATACGGGCGATATCATGGTAGCGCACGGTCGCGCCCTGGTTGATGGCAAACTGATGGCTTCCCTGCATTTCGATCACCTCGCCGAAGGAGGCAAAGCTGTCCCGCTGCAGCGGCTCAAGGGTGAGTGTCTTCATCGGTTAGCGCTCCTGGTGTGCGAGGTCGACCGGCAGGCCAACAAGGCGCAGCCGGCTGATGCCGCCATCGCCCATGTTGATGCCGCGGCCCGGATTGAGGATATTGGCCATGCGGCCAAAATGCTCGTCGCTGCAGGCCAGGGTGCCCCGCCATTGACCACGGCCAGGTCGATCGGGGTCTGGCTGCCGGCTTCAATGGGTGTCCGGGGCCGTCCCCAGGCACGCAGCCTGGCAATACCGCCATCGGGATAGATATTGAGCTTGAGGTGCGTCCAGCAGCGCTCATCGTCGATACCGTGGATATGGTGCGCATCGCCGGACAAGGCCACCGAGGGCAGGATCTCCGTCCAGCGGGTGTCGGAGGTCGGATCGCCGCTTTCGCAGTAGCAGGCTTCAAGTGATGCCGAGGGCGGAAAATTGCCGGTGAAATGACTGGTATCCAGGTCGATGCCCTTGAGGACGCCCGGCAGGCCCAGACGAATGATGCTGCAGTCAAAGCCTTCGCAGCGCTTGCGGCGGGACTCCCAGCCATCCATCCATTTGCCGCTGTCATCGAATACGCCTTCCTTCCACTGTGCCTGCGTGTGGCACAGCATGCGCTCTGCCGCGGCGAAGAAGTCGTCGGTGCAAAACAGGATTTCGGCGCCAAAGCGTGCGTCAGCCAGGTTTGGCCAGCGGACACAAAGGTCGGATTCCGGATAAGCCATGATTATGTTCCTTTTCTAGTTGGTTTTTATTCTGCCCGTCACGGACACGGCTTTTTATCGAACAGCCTTGTCAGGGGGTTAAAAAGCAATGCCTGCGGTTTATGCCTGTCTAAATGGTCAGGTTTATATGTAGATCAGAACGGCCATAGTTATTGACGAACGGCTATCGCCATCACTTGGTCGTTTAATAATCTTACGCATTATCTTTTGTCAATCAATACAAAATTTTCACTTTTAATTTATTTAAAAATTAATTACCATTTCGTTCAGGTCGACAGATGGGCAGGCCGATCAAGTCCTGTCACGCTCCAGGCGTTTGAGTGAATCTGGCGTTGAACGTGGCAGGTGCATCCAGCGAGATGGCGAGGGTAAAGGGTGCCAGTGGTTGCCCGGATCTGACGGCTGCAGAGCCGCTCTATCCTCGCGGAATTGGCTGGACAATAAAAAACATAAAAATGAGGTGTATATTCTATGGCAAACGCCAACAGCAGCCCGAGCGGGGCTGAGTCTCTGTCTGGTAAAGGTGCGATGACCCCGGAGGCTGACGTGAAGACCAGCAAGCCGTTCGAGATGCCCCACATCTACGTCATTCTGTTTGTTTTCAGTGCCATCGCGGCATTGCTGACCTACATTGTGCCGGCCGGTCAGTATGACCGCGTTCCAGGGCCCAATGGCCGTACCACCATTGACCCCGACTCGTTTCGGATCATTGAATCGACGCCCGTGGGCCTGCAGGACTTCATGCTGGCCATTCCCCGCGGGTTGATGGATGCCGGAGTGGTGGTGTTCTTCACCTTTATCATTGGTGGCATGTTCATGGTGTTGCGCCGTACCGGCATCATTGAGATCGGCGTCGACAAGCTGACCCGACGCTTCGCCCACAACAGTATCGTTGTCATTCCGGTGCTGATGGTCACCTTCGCGGTGATTGCCACGCTGATTGGCACCCAGGAGCTGGCGCTGGTTTACGTGCCGGTCATTCTGCCGCTGATGATTGCCCTTCGCTTCGACTCCGTCACCGCAGCGGGTGTCGCACTCTGTGCGACCACGGCGGGCTTTACGGCCGGTGTGCTGAACCCGATCAATACCGGGCTTGGGCAGCAGCTGGCGGGCCTGCCGGTGTTCTCCGGCATGGGGCTGCGGGCGGCGGCCTTCGTCGCGATTCTGCTGGTGGGCATTGTCTATGTGGTTCGCTATGCCATGAAGGTGCGCAACAACCCCGAGCTGAGCCTGATGCATGGTGATGCGGCCGAGGCCGACAAGCGCAAGCGCTACCTCCACGCCGAGGACGAAGGCGCGCTGAGTGCAACGTCGCGCCAGAAAATGGCAGCAGTCGCGGCCCTTGGCTTCTTTGGCATCCTGGTCTGGGGTGTACTGGAGCGCAACTGGTTCATGATGGAAATGGCCGGTCTCTTTGTCATCATGGGGGTGGTCGTGGGCCTGATAGCGGGCCTGAAAACCGCCGATATCTGTGAAGGTTTCAATGATGGTTTCAGGGATGTACTGGTCGGTGCCTTTATCTGCGGCGTCGCCCGCGCCGTGGCGGTGGTGCTGGAGGATGGCAACATCATGGATACCCTGGTCCACGGTCTGGGTGGTCTGGTGGGAGGCTTTCCGTCGATGCTGTCTGCCATTGGCATGTTCGTGTCGCAGCTGGGGTTCAACTTTGTCATTCCCTCGGGCAGCGGCCAGGCCCTGGTGACCATGCCCATCATGGCGCCGTTGTCTGATCTGGTGGGCGTTACACGCCAGACCGCCGTGCTGGCCTATCAGCTGGGGGATGGCCTGAGCAATATCCTGTACCCGACATCCGGCTACTTTATGGCGACCCTGGCACTGGCCGGTGTCGGCTGGAACAAATGGATCAAGTTCTTTGTACCGCTGTTCTGCATCTGGGTCGCGATTGCCATGGCTTTCCTTATTTACGCCCAGTCCACCCAATGGGTCGGCTAAGACACTAGCAGGGTATTAGTGTGACCATGCCTCCCGGGATTAACCTCCCGGGAGGTTTTTTTATGTGGGATCAGGTCTGGTGATGAATAAAAACTGGATAGTTGGTCCGGCAGGTTTTAGTTGTTTATTTGTATACAAAATTGTTAGGTGTATGGGCCAGGAGAGTGGCTGCAGGTCAGGGCTGGTACCCTTCAAACCCTCTTGTTTATCTGACGGCCTGGATAAGTTTCAGCAGGCGTTGATTTGTTCATTTAATTTACAGGCGGTTATTCAGTAGCAGGAAGACCTTGTCCCGCGAGAGGCGGCTTTAATATTCATAGTTAAAGGAATGTATCCTATTAAATCGAGAATTGTTTACAAAAATAAAATTCAATTGTCGAAACTCATTATTTTGAAAAACGTTTATCGGTGTTGTTACCGGTCCCCGCAGTCGGTTGAGGTTCAGGGATGATCCCTGCACCCCCGGTTGGGCTGCATGCCAGGCCGGTGGTCTTTTGTGTTCTGCCAGGTGCGCGGGCGCTGCGGTATCGGGAAAGAGCGGATAGAATGGCGGTACAGTGCCAGTCAGATGCCCGGCAGGTCGGTATAGGGGAGAAACACATGAAGTTGCCAATCGAAGATCGCTTGCGTGAAATCTATGAAGAACTGCCGCGCAGCGAGCGCCTGCTTGCGGACATCATCATAGACTTCCCCGGTGATCTGGCGACTCATTCCATCACCGAGCTGGTCGAACGCGCCGATACCTCGAATGCCGCGGCAACCCGCTTGATCAAGCGCCTGGGGTACAAGGACTTTCGCGAGATTCGCAAGCAGGTGCGTGAGGCCAAGTCCGAGGGCTCGCCACGGTACCTGAACACCTTCGATCATCACGCCGGTGACTTGAAGAGCGAAATAAAACAGCACCTGGACTGCGAGATGCAAAACCTGGTGCGTAGCTTCGATGGTCTGGGCGAACCCATGCACAGGGTCATAATCGACTGTATCGAGAACGCACGGCAGATCTGGATCCTGGGTTACGGTAACAGCTATATGCCGGCACTGTATTTTCGCCAGCAACTTATCCAGCTGCGTGAAGGTGTTGAGGTGTTGCCGCGCCCGGCCCAGGCGATCGAGAAGGACCTCTGTGGTCTCGATGAACAGGACATGGTGATCGTGATTGGCTTTCGTCGGCGTAAGGAAATCATCAGCCGGGTGATGACCTACGCCCAGGGGCTGGGTGCCAGGGTGCTCTACATGACCGATCATTCAGAGGACAAGACCGTGAACCTGGCGGATTGGACCCTGCGCTGCAGTGTTCAGAGTACCTCGCTGTTCGATTCCTATATTTCGGCTTTCAGCATGCTGAATTACATCTGTGCATCGGTTTCCGATCAGCTGGGACGCAGTGCGTCGGATCGCCTCAGTCGGGCTGAGAAACTGCACGACCTGTTCAACAAAATAGAAGAAAGCTGAACGCACCTGGGTGCCTCGACGTCTTGCCCGCAGCAGGGCGTCGGCGTACTCTGCCAATAAAATCTATGGACGGCCCCGGCAATGCAAACCATGCAACTGTACTATTCACCAGCTTCTCCCTTTGTGCGCAAGGTACTGGTCGTGGCCCATGAGCTTGGGTGTAGCGATCAGCTTGAGTTGTTGAACGCTGCCGCCAATCCGGTGCAGCCCGACCTCAGGGTTGCGGCGTTCAATCCCCTGGGGCAGGTGCCTACCCTGGTTACGCAAACCGGTGTTGTGCTGTGCGACAGCCGAGTCATTTGCGAGTACCTCGACAGCGAGGCCTGCGGCAATCTCTTTCCTGGCGGGGAAGGGCGCTGGAGTGCGCTGGTATTGCAGTCCCATGCCGATGGCTTGCTGGACGCAGCGGTGCTGACGTGCTACGAACGTATAGCAAGGCCCGAAGCGTTGCAGTGGGATGACTGGGAAGCCGGCCAGATGGGCAAGATAACGCGCATTCTGGACCTGCTGGACAAGGATATTGCGGCGCTCGAGGGGCCGGACGGGCCGGATGCGCAGCGGGTGGATATCGGCACCATTGCGGTCGGTTGTGCGCTGGGCTACCTGAGCTTTCGTTTTGCGCGGTTCAACTGGCGTGAAGGTCATGCCGGCCTGAGTGCCTGGTTCGAGCGTTTCAGCCAGCGGCCGTCGATGCAGCAGACGGCGCCCAGGGGGTAGTGCTGGCGAGCATCCCAGACACAACAAAGGCTGCCTCGGCAGCCTTTGTTGGTGTTACTTGGTGCTTTTGCAGAGCGGATTACGGACGTTCAGGTGTTGAGTCTGGTTTTTATACCGTTATCTTTTTCACCTTTCACCTTTCACCTTTCACCTTTCACCTGCCTTGCCGGTCAGTCCTGCTCGTCGGCGTAGAAGACGCCCTGGTTGATCAGCTGGGTCAGCAGCGCCAGCGCTGCATCGATGTCCTCGCCCAGGTCCAGCCCGCCGCTGTTACAGATGCCACTGAACAGACCTTCCTGCGCGCGGCTGCCGGTATAGAGAGCGCCGTCGGCGAACAGCTGGCAGCCCTCTGCGGTGCTGCGCCAGGCCAGTCGTGCGCCTTCGGTGCGACTCAGGGTACCGCCGGATTCAAGGTAGGTACGCAGGTTCTCCTGGGTGACAGGCTCTTCGGGCTGCTGATCGAGATCCGGGTACTTGGGTTCGGTCATGCAGCGCCCGAACCATTCGCCGAGCAGGGCATCGTCGTTGATGTACTGCGTCAGTATGGCGCGCACCCGCTCAAGGGCGTCGTCGCCGATACGGGTGCTGCTGGCCTGGGGCTGCAGGTCCGGATCGCTGTAGCGCAACTCGCTGCTCAGGCGCTCGCCGACAAAGTCGGTAAAGTTGCGCATGATTTCGCCATGGGAGGGGGCCCGAAAACCTACGGAGTAGGTCATGCAGCCATCGCCCACGGCGATGCCGCTGTGCCCCAGGCGCGGCGGCACATAGAGCATGTCGCCGGGCTCCAGTACCCAGCTCTGCTCGGCTTCCCATTCCGGCAGAATCATCACCGGTGCGTCGCTGCGCCGGGGGGACTCTGAATCGTATTCGCCACCCACTTCCCAGCGGCGCTGGCCGGCGGCCTGGATCAGGAATACATCGTAGTTGTCATAGTGTGGTCCGACACCACCGCCATCAACGGCATAGCTGACCATCAGGTCGTCCAGGCGCCAGCGCGGGATGAAGTCGAACTGTGCCATCAGTTCCGCGGCTTCGGGAACCCAGTGATCCACCGCCTGCACCAGCAGAGTCCAGTGGGAGGGGGGCAGCTGGCCGAAATGGCCTTCGTCGAAGGGCCCCTGTTGCAGTGCCCAGCCGTCGCTGGCCGGGTCCTGCAGCACAATACGGGCTTCCACGTCGTCTTCGCAGGCCAGGCCTGCCAGGTCATCGGGTTCGATAACCGGCTCAAGGTTAGGGAAGGCCTGGCGGATCAGCAGGGGTTTCTTCTGCCAGTACTCGGCCAGAAAGCGTTCAGGCGTCAGGTCGCCCAGGTTCAGTATGTTCATTAGCGCTGCAGCAGCTCCTTGAGTTCTTCGACGGCGCTTTCCAGTTCCGCCATGATCTTGCGCTGATCCTTGGCGGCGATGGCCGCGACACGGTTGTTGCCCACCAGACCGACGCAGTGGCTGATGGTGTCCACGCAGCGCTCGATGCCGGCGAGGTTGAGTTGGTAGTTATGGGTGCGTTCGGCCAGGTCGTGGATGCCGTTGCGCAACTCATCGGCCTGGCTCATCAGTGTCTTGATCTGGCTGTTCATCATTCGGATCCTGGCGATTGCTGGAGTTCGGTTACGGGTCTCCAGACTAGCGCGCAGCGGCCTGTTGCGACAACCGCCAAAACCTTGAACAGGTCTATTTCTTCTGCTTGCCGAGCACTTCTTCGACAGAGGCGAGAATTCCGCGCAACATGCCAAGTTCGGCCCGTTCCGGGCGGCTGCGATTGAAAAAACGGTGCAGCTTGTCGAGCACGCGTCCTTCATGCTGCGGGATGATGAAGTGGGTCAGGCGCAACACCCGCTCAAGGTGTTCGTAGAACAGGGCCATTTCGCCCTGGCGCGGATACTGCGCGCTTTCGCTGCGAACCTGGGGCTGTTCGTGGGCCATCCAGACTTCGTAGCTGAGCAGCTGGATGGCCTGGGCCACGTTGAGTACCGGGTATTCGGGGTTGGCCGGAATATAGACATGGAAATTGCAACGCTTGAGCTCGTCGTTGTGCAGCCCCATGGTCTCGCGACCAAAGACAATGGCAATCTCGCCGTCACCGGACTCGGCCGCGCACTTGATACCGCATTCGCGGGCATCCAGCTGGGGCAGGTCGAAGGTGCGATTGCGGGCGCTGGTGCCGATGACCAGCTGGCAGTCGGCGATGGCTTCATCCAGGCTGCCGACAACGCGGGCGGTATCCAGCACATCCTTGGCGCCAGCGGCGCGAGAATCCGCATCGGGGTGCGGGTATTCCCGCGGCTCCACCAGCCATAGCTGGGTCAGGCCCATGTTTTTCATGGCCCTGGCGGCGGCACCGATATTGCCGGGGTGGAAGGTGTTGATCAGTACGATACGGATATTCTTGAGCATGGCAGTTCCGAAGGCAGATCGCTTTTTTCAGTAATGGGTGTGCGTGATGACGTGGGCCTTTGTCCGCCGGCATTTGCACAGGTGCTCAGCGCGGCACCATTGAAAACGGGGCCCTGGGGCCCCGTTCAGTCAGCCAGGGATCATTCAGATCGCTTCGGCCTGGGCTACCGCATTACCGATGTAGTTCTGCGGTGTCAGCGCCTTGAGCGACGCCTTGGCATCGTCCGGCATATCCAGCGTATCGATAAAGTTCTGGATGGTCTCGCGGTTCATGGTGTGGCCGCGGGTCAGTGCCTTGAGCTTTTCGTACGGCTCTTCAATGCCGTAACGGCGCATCACGGTCTGAATCGGCTCGGCCAGTACTTCCCAGGCGTTTTCCAGGTCGGCATCCAGGCGTGCTGCGTTCAGTTCCAGCTTGCTGATGCCCTTGAGGGCCGACTGGTAGGCGATCAGGCTGTGGCCAAAGCCGACGCCCAGGTTACGCAGCACCGTGGAGTCGGTTAGGTCGCGCTGCCAGCGCGAGACCGGCAGCTTGGCGGCCAGGTGTTGCATGATGGCGTTGGCGATACCCAGGTTGCCTTCGGAGTTTTCGAAGTCAATCGGGTTGACCTTGTGCGGCATGGTGGACGAGCCCACTTCACCGGCAATGGTGCGCTGCTTGAAGTAGCCCAGGGAAATGTAGCCCCAGACATCGCGATCGAAGTCGATCAGGATGGTGTTGAAGCGGCAGATCGCATCGAACAGCTCGGCGATATAGTCGTGCGGCTCGATCTGGGTGGTGTAGGGGTTCCAGTCAAGGCCCAGGCTGGTCACGAAGGACTCGGCATACGCCTGCCAGTCAACGTTGGGGTAGGCAGAGATGTGGGCATTGTAGTTGCCGACAGCACCGTTGATCTTGCCCAGGAACTCCATCTGGTCCAGCTGCTTGAGCTGGCGCTGCAGGCGATGTGCGACGTTGGCCATTTCCTTGCCGAGCGTCGTGGGGGAGGCGGTCTGGCCGTGGGTACGGGACAGCATGGGCTGGGACGCGTAATCGCGGGCCAGGGTAGCGATGCCGTCCTTTACCTGCTGCATCTGCGCCTGCATGACGGCCAGGCCGTTTTTCAGCATCAGGGCGTGGGACAGGTTGTTGATGTCCTCGGAGGTGCAGGCAAAATGCACGAATTCACTGATCTTGGCCAGTTCGTCGTTGCTGCCGAATTTTTCCTTGATGAAATATTCAACGGCCTTGACGTCGTGGTTGGTGGTGCGCTCGATGTCCTTGACACGCTGGGCATCGGCTTCGCTGAATTCGCTGACGATGGCATTGAGCTGCGCGTCAGTGGCGGCGCTGAACGGCTGAACTTCGACGATGCCGGGGTGATTGGCCAGCTGCTGTAGCCAGCGGATCTCCACTTCTACACGAAAACGGACCAGGCCGAATTCACTGAAGATGGCGCGCAGGTCAGCGGTTTTGCTGCCGTAGCGTCCGTCGATGGGGGAAATGGCCGTAAGGGCAGAGAGCTCCATGAAACGTCTCGCTGTGACTGTAGGGTTAAAAAAGTGGCCGCATTATAACGGAAATGCGACGCCGGCGTATGACTTATACGCGGATCGGCGGTGCCAGGGTCCAAAGACCGGTATCGGGGCACCGCACGTCAGCAGTATTTTTACTGCGGTGCCTGCAGGCGCTCAAGCGAGGGTCGAACCCGGTGCTTGAAGAACAGCAGTTGCCAGCGACGCCCGCCGACCTGCTGCCAGAGCATGGCGGCGCGAATGCCGGCCAGCAGCAGCGCGCGGATCTTGGCGGCATTGTCCGCATTCTGCAGGTGGCGCGGGTCGCCGCCGACATTAATACGAAAACTGAAGGTGCTGATGGTTTCCTGGTACAGGCTCGCGATATTGGCCACCACATTGGTGTGGGTAAAGACCGAAGGGTTGTCCAGCAGGTCGCCGTCCTGGTCGTTGAAATACTGTGCCTGCTGGCGAATCTGGTCGATGCGCTTGCCCAGGGTCGCGAGCATTTCCTTGTTGGATACGAGCTTGGCCTGCAGCGTGATCATGCTGAGCACATAGTTGATCAGGTTGCGGTTCTGGTCGCCCCGGCGCTTGTCGATGAAGTCGCCCAGGGTCTTCAGGCCCAGATGCAGGTTGTGCGGCAGGTCGTGGGCGCCGCCATAAATGTCTTCGGTGCAGCCGGGTTGCGTGACGAAAATGCTGTATAGGCAGGCTTCAAAGCTGTTTTGTGGAATCATGCCGCGGGTTGCGATCTGATCCACCAGTGTGGCTGCCTGACACATGGCGGCCAGGGCAATGGCCTGCTGATCCTGTTGGCGTGACATCTAGCTGCTTACTCCGAGCCGGTTTTACCGGTGGTTTCAATTACCCCGCCACCCAGGCAGGTCTCTGCATCGTAGAACACCACGGACTGGCCGGGTGTGACGGCGCGCTGGGGCTGATCAAAGCGCACGATGTAACCGGTCTCGCCACGGGCCTCGATCATGCAGCCCTGGTCAGCCTGGCGATAGCGCACCTTGGCCTTGCAGCGATGCGGAAGCGGCGGGCACTCGCCGTTTATCCAGAAAATATCGCTGGCCGTCAGCCAGTCGGTGAACAGCAGGTCGTTCTGCTTGCCCTGTACCGCTATCAGCACGTTGCGCTCCAGGTCCTTGAAGGCGGCGAACCAGGGTTCTTCAGGGTGGTTTTTCAAGCCGCCGATGCGCAGCCCCTGGCGCTGACCGACGGTGTAATACATGAGACCGCTGTGCTGGCCGATGACTTCACCGTCGGGGGTTTCGATGTTGCCGGGCTGGGCGGGAAGATACTGCTTGAGAAAGTCCGCAAAGCGCCGTTCGCCGATAAAGCAGATGCCGGTGCTGTCTTTCTTGGCATGGGTCGCCAGGTCATGTTCTTCGGCAATGCGGCGCACTTCCGGCTTTTCCAGCTCACCGACCGGGAACAGGGTTTTGGCAAGCTCGGCTTCACCGACCTGGTGCAGGAAATAGCTCTGGTCCTTGTTGTTGTCCAGGCCCTTTAGCAGCAGGGTTTGGCCATTGTCATCCAGGCGACGAACATAGTGGCCGGTGGCGATCAGGTCGGCACCCAACTCGCAGGCATAGTCGAGAAAGGCACGGAACTTGATTTCCCGGTTGCACAGGATATCGGGGTTGGGCGTGCGGCCCGCGCGGTATTCATCCAGGAAGTGTTCGAACACGTTGTCCCAGTACTCGGCGGCAAAATTGGCCTGGTGCAGCTTTATCCCGAGGCGGTCGCAGACGGCCTGGGCATCCGCGAGGTCGGCCAGGGCGGTGCAGTATTCGGTGCCGTCGTCTTCGTCCCAGTTCTTCATGAACAGGCCTTCAACCTGGTATCCCTGTTGCATGAGCAGCAGGGCGGAAACGGAGGAGTCGACGCCGCCGGACATGCCGACAATGACTTTGGTGTGGGTGTGTTCGCTCATGGTGTCGTCGGATCGGATCTCTGGGCAGAATGTTCTGTTACAAATTCAAGCGGGTAACGCCGGCCCGCCAGGTAGTCATCGATACACCGCAGTACCAGCGGGCTGCGCAATTGCGCATTGCGCTCTTGCAGTTCGTCGCGGGTCAGCCAGTGGGTCGCGATGATGTCTTTATCGAGCACGCCGTTGTCTGCTTGCTCAAGCGCTGTGGCGGCGTAGCAAAAACGGTAGTAGGTCACGCCATTGGACGGTGCCTTGTAGGTATACAGGCCTACAAGGTATTCCGGGCGCACATGCCAGCCGGTTTCTTCCAGGGTTTCACGCACGGCGGCGCTCACCAGGGTTTCATCGTCCTCAACATGGCCGGCGGGCTGATTGAACACCCGCAGGCCGTCGGAGTTTTCCTCGACCATAAGGAAGTGGCCGTCCCGTTCAATGATCACGGCGACGGTTGCATGGGGCGTCCAGCACATCGGTTTCATGTCCACCAATTCATGGGGTGCACACCATAGCATTAATGCTATGATTTTTCCCGCCCGCAACAGGAGTCATGCATGAGCGATTTTATCAGTATTCAAACCGAGGATTTTGACATTGCCGGCCTGCACGCGCAGCTGCGTGCCGAGGATGCCAGCTGCGGTGCTATCGTCACCTTTACCGGCATCGTGCGCGAGCTTGAGGGGGCCGAACGCCTGCGTGGAATATTTCTTGAACATTACCCGGGCATGACGCAAAAAGCGCTGGCCAAAATTGTCGCCCAGGCGCGCGAACGCTGGCCATTGGGGCGAGTCTGCGTGATTCACCGTATTGGTGAGCTGCTGGGGAACGACAACATCGTTTACGTGGGTGTATCGTCCCGTCACCGGGTGGCTGCCTTTGAAGCGGCGCAGTTCATCATGGACTATCTCAAGCGCGATGCCCCGTTCTGGAAAAAGGAGCTGCTGAGCGATAACGCCCGCTGGGTCGAACAAAAGGGCAGCGATCTGGATGCGGCTGACAAGTGGTAACGGGTGAGCAGTTTACTGCACTGCCGCAACGGCTTGCAGCGATCTAGCGCGAGCGTCTGCCCGGTTTTTTCCTGGCTGTCGCCCCCGTGCTTTTTCTCCTTGAGTTGTCCGGTCTCGCCCCGGGTAGTCGCTGTATAGCGCCAGCATTGCGCGCCGGGGCACTGCGCGCACCAGCCCCCGCCGCGGGTTTTGGGGCTGTCACGCTGCGTGATTGTCCCGGTGCGAGGCCATCGAGCGACCAGGGCCCGATGGCGATGCGTATCAGGCGCAGGGTGGGGAAACCCACCGCCGCCGTCATTCGCCTGACCTGGCGGTTCTTGCCTTCGGTAATGCTCAGCCTGATCCAGCTGGTGGGAATCTGTGCCCGTTGCCGGATGGGCGGGTTGCGCGGCCAGAGTGCCGGATCTTCAATGCGCTCGGCCTTGGCGGGTGCCGTCATGCCATCCTTGAGCTCCACGCCGCGGCGCAGCGCCACAAGCGCTGTTTCGCTGACATCGCCTTCCACCTGGGCCAGGTAGGTCTTCTCCATCTTGTGGCGCGGGTGGCTCAGCTGATGCTGCAGAGCGCCGTCGTCGGTCAGCAGCAGCAGGCCCTCTGAGTCGTAGTCCAGCCGGCCGGCGGCGTACACGTCCTTCTGGCGGATATAGTCGGCCAGGGTCTTGCGGCCTTGGTCATCGGTGAACTGGGTCAGTACCTGGAACGGCTTGTTAAAAAGGATCAGCTGGGACATTGGACCTGATGGGCTATAGTGCGATAGCGGCAAAAGTGGCTGTGTGTATACTCAGTCGGGCGATACTACTACGGGGCACCTCGAAAAACCTACTGCGCGACTCATAGGCTGCGTTGCGCGGTGCTCGGAATCCTCATGTATACCCCATACACTGCGGTTCCTGCGCGCCGTGCGCCTTGCCTCTAAGCCTGCTCGTTACGGTTTTGCGAGGTGCCCTACGAATGTATTCAGTGGAGTAGAGAATGGGATATCAGAAGATTCAGGTGCCGACCGAAGGTGAAAAGATCACGCTCAATGCCGACTTTTCCCTGAATGTACCCAGTAACCCCATCATCCCCTATATCGAGGGCGACGGCATCGGCATTGATGTTACCCCGCCGATGATCAAGGTCGTGAATGCCGCTGTCGACAAGGCATACGGTGGCCAGCGCAAGATTTCATGGATGGAGGTTTACGCCGGCGAGAAAGCGACCCAGGTATATGACCAGGATACCTGGCTGCCCGAGGAGACCCTGGCGGCGTTCAAGGAGTTTGTCGTTGGTATCAAGGGGCCGCTGACAACGCCGGTCGGCGGCGGTATTCGTTCGCTCAACGTGGCGCTGCGCCAGGAACTGGATCTTTATGTCTGCCAGCGCCCGGTGCGCTGGTTCAAGGGAGTGCCCAGTCCGGTGATCAACCCGCAGGATGTCGACATGGTGATTTACCGCGAAAACTCCGAGGACATCTATGCCGGGGTCGAGTGGAAGGCCGGTTCGCCCGAAGCCGACAAGGTCATCAAGTTCCTCAAGGAGGAAATGGGCGTCAGCAAGATTCGCTTCGATGAAAACTGCGGTATCGGCATCAAGCCCGTTTCCCGCCAGGGTACCCGGCGACTGGTGCGCCAGGCGCTGCAATACGCAGTGGACAACGACCGCGCTTCGGTGACCCTGGTACACAAGGGTAATATCATGAAGTACACCGAAGGCGCCTTCAAGGACTGGGGCTACGAGCTGGCCCGGGAAGAATTTGGCGCTACCTTGCTGGATGCGGGGCCCTGGATGAGCTTCAAAAACCCCAAGTCAGGCAGGCAGATCGTGGTCAAGGATGTGATTGCCGATGCCATGTTGCAACAGATCCTGCTGCGCCCGGCCGAGTACGACGTGGTGGCGACGCTGAACCTCAACGGTGATTATCTTTCCGATGCGCTGGCAGCCGAGGTGGGGGGGATCGGTATCGCGCCGGGCGCGAACCTGTCGGACGAGGTGGCGATCTTCGAGGCAACCCACGGTACGGCGCCCAAGTATGCCGGTCAGGACAAGGTTAATCCGGGCTCGGTAATCTTGTCGGCCGAAATGATGCTGCGCCATATGGGCTGGCTGGAAGCGGCCGATCTGATCATCAAGGGCGTAGACGGTGCCATCGCGGCGAAAACCGTAACCTATGATTTCGAGCGCCTCATGAGTGGTGCAACCCTGCTGAAAAGTTCGGAATTCGGTGATGCCATCATTGCCAGGATGTAAGCCTCTGCGCTGAACGGCGTCTTTTTGCCGGAACCCGCCAAACGGCGGGTTCTGGTGTTTTCAGGCAAGCGAAAACGAAAGAACCCGCGCTCAGCCAGGGCTGTCTCGCGGGTTCGTGCGTTATACTGTGGCGGTGTTGCAGCATGGCTGCTGCGCCTGTATCCGGAGGTTAGTTCGTACCCAGGGGCTTGATGTTGACGGCGTGCGTTCCCTTGGGGCCTGGCTGGGTTTCGAACTCAACCAGTTGTCCTGCCTTGAGGCTGCGGTAGCCATCGGACTGAATCGCCGAGTAGTGGGCGAACAAGTCCTCGTTGTGGTCATCCGACAGAATAAATCCATATCCTTTTGCGTTGTTGAACCACTTTACTTTCCCTGTCTGCATGCGCGAACTCCCCTCGTTATCTGCCCTGAGTGCCTGTCTGCAGGAAACAGGCCTCAACTCCCAGACGCTGACTTGCTACAATGGAGAAGCGAGCCCGGAGGCGACTTCTTTACATTGAGGCAGGTACTGCTGATACTGGATCCCTCCTGCGTCACGGCAGTATAGCACCGGCTTTGCGGGACGCTAATTGCCGGTCCCCATTTTCATCTACCGACCAACGTAAAGGCTAACATTCAGGCATGAGCAGTTCCGTATCAGTCAGGCTATCGTCTGATAATGACAACGATGGGCATGATGAGCAGCATGGCGATCACAATTCAGGTTTGGCGACCGAAGAGGCGAAACCCAAGCTGAAACGCCCGCCCATGTATCGGGTGGTGCTGATGAATGATGATTACACGCCCATGGATTTTGTAATCGAGGTGTTGATGATTTTTTTCGCGCTGGATCAGGAAAAAGCGACACAGATCATGTTGGCCGTCCATACTCAGGGTAAGGGCGTTTGTGGTATCTACACGCGAGATGTGGCTGAAACTAAAGCTGCACAAGTGAATCAATACTCAAGGGAAAACAAGCATCCCTTGCTGTGTGAAGTCGAGAGCGTCTGATCAGGAGTCCGCCATGCTTAACAGAGAGTTGGAAGAGACCCTCAGCGCAGCCTTCCGGGTCGCCCGGGACAAGCGGCATGAGTTCATGACGGTCGAGCACTTGTTGCTCGCGTTGCTGGATAATCGCGAAGCTCAGGGGGTGTTGAACGCCTGTGGTGCGGATATTGCGAAGTTGCGTCAATCGCTGACCACCTTTATAGATGAAACCACGCCGCTGCTGCCGGAGAACATTCCGAACATGGAAACTCAGCCAACGCTGGGCTTCCAGCGTGTGCTGCAGCGGGCTGTCTTTCACGTGCAGTCCTCAGGGCGGCATGAGGTCACCGGTGCCAACGTACTGGTGGCGATCTTCAGTGAGCAGGAAAGCCAGGCCGTCTTCGTGCTGCAGCAGCAGGGCGTGGAGCGCATTGATGCGGTGAACTACATCTCCCACGGTATTTCCCGGGTGTCGGATCACGAAGCCCAGGATCACGAAGTGTCGGTGGACTCCGAGGCCGGAGACGACAAGGACAAGAGTGCGCTGTCCAAGTACGCGGTTAACCTCAATATTCTGGCGCAGCAGGGGCGTATCGATCCGCTGGTGGGGCGCGATGCCGAGGTTGAGCGGGTTATCCAGATTCTGTCACGCCGACGCAAAAACAACCCGCTGCTGGTGGGCGAGGCCGGGGTGGGCAAAACGGCGATTGCCGAGGGTCTGGCAAAGCTGATTGTCGAGGAGCAGGTACCTTCGGTGATCGCCGACAGCGTGGTCTACTCGCTGGATCTCGGGGCTCTGCTGGCCGGTACCAAGTACCGTGGCGATTTCGAAAAGCGCCTCAAGGCGCTGCTTGGCGAAATTCGCAGCCAGGAGCACTCGATTCTCTTTATTGACGAAATTCATACCATTATCGGTGCAGGCGCGGCATCGGGTGGTTCCATGGATGCCTCCAACCTGCTGAAGCCCATGCTGAGCTCCGGCGAGATTCGCTGCATCGGCTCGACGACCTATCAGGAGTTTCGCGGCATTTTCGAGAAAGACCGCGCCCTGGCGCGTCGATTCCAGAAAATTGATGTGCTGGAACCCAGCGTGCTGGATACCTACCAGATTCTCAAGGGTCTGAAAAACCGATTCGAGCAGCATCACCAGCTCAAGTACACCGATGCGGCATTGCGCGCAGCCTCCGAGTTGGCGGATCGCTATATCAACGACAAGCACATGCCTGACAAGGCCATTGATGTGATTGATGAGGCCGGTGCCTACCAGCGCCTGATGCCCGAAGAAAGTCGCACCCTGCTGATCGATGTTCCCGAGGTTGAGATCGTGGTGGCCAAGATCGCCCGTATCCCGCCGAAAAGCGTGTCCGCGTCCGACAAGGACCTGCTCAAGAAGCTCGACTCCAACCTCAAGATGGTTGTCCTGGGGCAGGAGCAGGCCATCGATACGCTGTCGTCGGCGATCAAGCTGTCCCGCGCGGGGCTCAAGGAAGCCAACAAGCCGGTGGGCTGTTTCCTCTTTGCCGGCCCCACCGGTGTCGGCAAGACCGAGGTGACCTCGCAGCTGGCGCGTATTCTGGGTATCGAGCTGGTGCGTTTTGATATGTCGGAATACATGGAGCGCCACACGGTGTCACGCCTGATCGGTGCGCCTCCGGGCTACGTCGGGTACGATCAGGGCGGTTTGCTGACCGAGGCTGTGACCAAGTCACCGCACTGTGTGCTGCTGCTCGACGAAATCGAGAAGGCGCATCCCGAGGTGTTCAACCTGCTGTTGCAGGTGATGGACAACGGTACCCTTACGGATAACAACGGCCGCAAGGCGGACTTCCGCAATGTGATCATGGTGATGACCACCAATGCCGGCGCCGAGGCCATGACGCGGCCGTCCATTGGTTTCACGCACCAGAATCATGCCAGTGACGGCATGGCAGCGATCCGCCGCATGTTCACGCCGGAATTCCGAAACCGCCTGGATGGCATCATTCAGTTCAAGTCACTGTCGCCGGAGATTATCCGCGGCGTGGTCGACAAGTTTCTCACGGAGCTGCAGGCGCAGCTGGATGAGAAAAAGGTTGTGCTGCATGTCGATGATTCGGCCTGTGCCTGGCTGGCTGAAAAGGGCTATGACGACTCTATGGGTGCCCGCCCGATGAAGCGCCTGATTCAGGAGCAGCTGAAAAAGCCGCTGGCCGAGATGATCCTGTTTGGCGAGCTGGCCGAAGAAGGGGGTACGGTCGAAATCAGTGTCGGTGATGACGGCAGCTTGGCGTTGCACGTGGTGTCGGAGCAGCCGGAAGGCTGTCACTGACATCTTGGTTGACACTGGCTGGCCCTGGGTTTGAAACCCTGGCCAGCCATTCTTGATCCATAGGTCGCCAGGCGCCTTTTCAGGCATGGCTGCAGTCGCTCAAGCCGGTAATGCATGTCCGGCTTAAACAGCCAAGTCCTTGCGCTACTATCCTGGTTTGATGTCCGTTTGCTTGGTCTGATTATTGCGGGCGCATCTTTGCTGTCGATGATTGCATGACTGGCGTTGCGGGGCTTTATGGGGCTTTGTTGGACGACCGATCAGGCGGCGGAGCGATGGGGCAAGGCGGGCACGAGGGTAGCGTATGCAGCACAGTGGCAGCGAGGGTGCTGCCACTGAAGCTGATAAAGCGGAAGAGAGCTGGGTGTATGGCGTGCAATCAGCGAGCGCGGTAGACGATGCGACCCTTGCTCAGGTCGTAGGGCGTCAGTTCGACTTTGACTTTGTCGCCGGTCAGAATGCGGATGTAGTTTTTGCGCATTTTGCCGGAAATGTGTGCTGTCACAACGTGACCGTTCTCGAGTTCTACGCGAAACATGGTGTTCGGCAGCGTGTCGATAACGGTGCCTTCCATTTCAATGCTATCTTCTTTGGCCATTCAGTACCTACCTTGTTAAAGCTGTTGCTAACCCAGTCTTCTACGCTGATTTAATGCGAATAATTTCAGCGCTTCTCAGTGAAGCGCCGTATTCTGCCTTAAAAGCGGTGTTATATCAAAGAGATTCGAGCGCTGAAGTCACTATCGCAGTTCGCTCCAGTGGCCATCAAGCAGCAATTGCAGCGGCCGGTAGCCAATCTTGTAGCTCATTTTCTGGCATTGCTTCACCCAGTAACCCAGGTAGAGATAGGGCAGGCCCAACTGGCGGGTCTGTTCTATCTGGGTGAGGATGCAGTAGGTTCCCAGGCTCCGCTTGCCGAGGTCCGGGTCGTAGAAGGTATAGATCGCGGAGAGTCCCTGGGCCAGCTGGTCGGTCACGGCAACGGCCAGGAGCTGATCATTCAGGCGTACTTCGAAGAAAAAGCTGCTGTCGTGCCCCTCTACCAGGAAGGCGCGGAACTGTTCCGCCGAGGGGGGGTACATATCACCGTCGGCATGGCGGGAGTTGATATAGCGCGCATAGAGGGCGTAATGCTCGTCGGTCATGATCGGCATCACGCGCTGACACGACAGGTCCCGGTTGCGGTTCAGGACGCGTTTCTGGCTTTTTCCGGGTCTGTAGCTGTCCACCGGTATGCGCACCGAGACGCAGGCCTGGCAGCCTTCGCAGTGCGGGCGATAGATGTGCCTGCCGCTGCGACGAAACCCCAGCTCTGACAGCTGGCTGTAGGCGTCCGTGCTGATGATGGCCTGGGGGTCCACAAAGAGGGTGCGGGCCATGCGGCCGGGGATGTAACTGCACTCGTGCTCTGGTGTGGAGTAAAAGTGCAGTTGTCGCAGGGTGGTCACGGAGCTTTGCCCTCAAAATACACTGGCATCGATTTCGAATTTCCAGGTTGTCGTGCACGGGATGTCGATATTTCGATTCAGTTCCTGAAGAAAGGTTTCCCGTGGGATCTCTTCGGCGCCCAGAGTAACGAGGTGCGGGTTGTGAACCTGGCAATCAATTAAAGGATAGTCCCAGTTTTTAAGTTGTTCGACCAGCCAGGCGAAGGCGATTTTGGAGGCATCGGTACGGCGACTGAACATGGATTCACCAAAGAACATGCGTCCCGCTGCGATACCGTAGAGGCCGCCTGCCAGTTCGCCGTCCTGCCAGACCTCGACCGACTGTGCCTGACCGTCTTGATGCAGCCGATTGTAGGCAGCATGCATTTCGCGACTGATCCAGGTGCCGCTGGCGCCAGAGCGCGGCGCGGCGCAACCCTCCATGACTGCACCGAAGGCCTGGTTAAAGGTGACCTGGTAATTGTCGCGCCGCAGGCGTTTTCGCAGGCTGCGGGAGATATGCAGGCGGTCGGTATAGATGACGCAGCGCGGATCGGGACTCCACCACAGAATGGGCTCGCCGGGGTTGTACCAGGGGAAGATGCCATTGCGGTAGGCACTGAGTAGTCGCTCGGGACTCAAGTCACCGCCGGCGGCGAGCAGTCCGTTGGGGTCACTGAGGGCCTGTGACGCCGGTGGAAACTGATGCGAGGTGCGGGACAGCCAGGAAATCATCGAGGTTTCCCTATGGTAAGGGCGGCGGGCAGGCCGCAGGGCCTGCCCGGGTGGCGCGAGGCGGGGGCTTACTTTTCCAGGTCGTCGAGGTAGCGCTCTGCATCCAGGGCGGCCATGCAGCCAAAGCCTGCGGACGTCACGGCCTGGCGATAGACATGATCGCTGACGTCACCGGCGGCAAACACGCCCGGGACGCTGGTGGCGGTGGCGTTGCCTTCGAGGCCCGAACGAATTTTCAGGTAGCCATCGTGCATGTCCAGCTGGCCTTCGAAAATGTCGGTGTTGGGCTTGTGGCCGATGGCGATAAACACGCCTGCCAGATCAATGTCCTGGCTGCTGTCATCCTCGGTGCTGCGGATGCGCATGCCGGTGACGCCGGTCTCGTCGCCCAGGACTTCGTCCAGGGTATGGTTCCAGACGATTTTGATATTGCCGTTCTTGGCGCGCTCGAACAGCTTGTCCTGCAGGATTTTCTCGGAACGCAGGCTGTCGCGGCGGTGTACCAGGGTCACTTCGGCGGCGATGTTGGACAGGTACAGTGCTTCTTCGACAGCCGTGTTGCCGCCGCCGACGACCGCGACTTTCTGGCCGCGGTAAAAGAAGCCGTCGCAGGTGGCGCAGGCAGAAACGCCCTTGCCCATGAAGGCTTCTTCCGAGGGCAGTCCCAGGTACTGGGCCGATGCACCGGTGGCAATGATCAGGGCATCACAGGTGTAGGTGCCCATGTCACCCTTGAGGCGGAACGGGCGGCTGCGCAGGTCGGTTTCGTTGATGTGGTCGAACAGAATTTCGGTATTGAAACGTTCGGCGTGTGCCTGCATGCGCTGCATCAGTTCGGGGCCCTGTACGCCTTCGGCATCCCCCGGCCAGTTGTCGACATCGGTGGTGGTGGTCAGCTGACCACCGGCCTGCATGCCGGTGATGATGACCGGGTTGAGGTTGGCTCGGGCGGCATACACCGCGGCGGTGTAGCCGGCGGGGCCGGAACCAAGAATAATAAGACGGTGATGTTTGACTTCGCTCATGTTCAATCCGTGTCGATGTTTAAGTAACTGTGCCGGGCGCCCAGGGCGCCGGGTATCTGTCGGCTCTGTTCAGGAAACGGCGCTCATGCAGGTGGTACCACTGCAGAGGAGGGCGGTCATTGCCGGACAGGCTCCTGAAAGTGAGGGCGGCGGGGGCGTAATTCAATCCCGTAGCTGATCTGAGCCTGTATGGCGACGGGAAGCAATATCGCCTGCGCACGTTCAGCCGGCTGTCAGACTTGCCCTGTATAGTCTAGGGAAACTGGTTATACATTGCGATTTGCAGCTGTTGTCCTGCATCGCAAACCGCCATTGCCGTATTGCGGGTAACTATCGCTTATTCATGTCTTTGCATCAATAGCGAGTCAACCCAAACCGCCAATTGTGGTATGTTGTTGGCCTGAAAAATCGGGCTAAATTAAGGGCTTGTTGTTTGAGTGAACAGAATTTGAAAGCATCTCTGTCGTTTGCGGAACTGCTGGTACGTATTGCCAAGGAATCAGCGCTAATGTTGGTGCTGGGCGTTTGCCTGTATCTGATGATTGCGGTGCTGGGGTATGACAGCCGGGATCCCGGCTGGTCGCATCTGGGCTATCATCCCGAAGTCAGAAATCTGGCCGGCACCACGGGCGCCTGGGTGGCCGACTGGCTGTTTTCCTTTGTCGGTGTCGGCGCCTGGCTTGTGCCGTTGCTGATGCTTTACCCGTCGCTGCGTTTTCTTGTGCGCCGCAAGGTCTCGCTGCTCGATGGCATGCCGTACCTTATTCTGCGAGCAACGGGCGCGCTGGTTTTTGTGGCCGGACTCTGTGCCCTGGCATCACTGCATATTTCCAATAGCCTGTTCGAGTACCCCTTTACCTCCGGCGGCCTGATTGGCCAGGCGCTGTCGGACTGGGTCGTGTCCTGGTTCAGTGTGCTCGGCGGGTCTGTTGTGCTCTGGACGCTGATGTTGGTGGGCCTGACCTGTTATGTTGAGGTCTCGGTCGGCCAGGCGCTGGAATCGATCGGCCGTGCCCTCTTGTCTGCCTTTTCCCGGCTGCGGGGGTTGGGCCGGCTGCCGGTACGCCGTACATCCCGTTCAGGGAGTGCCGAGGTTCCAGATACAGCAACAGCCCGGGCGAAGGAGTACAGCAGCAGCGTGTCCAGCGCGCGCGTGCGCACGGAGCCTGCGCACAGGGGTACGCCCCTGAGTGAGGAGCAGGCCCCGCTGTTTCTGACGCCGGAGTTTACCGGTGGCGACAGCCCGTTGTCCCCTGCTGAGACGGGAGTGACCCGGACCGTAGCGCCCCCTGAGCGTGTCGAACCCAGTTTTGCGTTTGCAGGGGATGAGCGGGCCGCGAACCCGGTTGCGGCGCAGGTAGCGAATGATGAATCTTCTGTCGCGCTATCGCAGGTAGCTGATGCTACCGCATCCGGGCTTGGAGATGCTGCTGCAGGTCGCCTGGCGCCGGCCGCCGACAGCGCTGTTGCGGTGACGGAAGAGGCGGTCCGCAAGGGTGTCCGTATCGTGCCGCTGGCCGAAGCGCACAAGCCGATGCAGGACAGCGACCTGGGGCTGGAGCATGAGGCTCGCAGTGGCGTTCGCACGGTGCGTCAGCAGGTGCCTTCGCTGGACCTGCTGGACCCGCCGGAGTTGCACCAGGAGCAGGGCTATACCGACGATCAGCTCGAGATGATGTCGCGCCTGCTGGAAGACAAGCTGAAGGACTTCGGTGTGGTCGCCGAGGTGGTGGAGGTTAACCCGGGCCCGGTCATTACACGCTTTGAACTGCAGCCCGCCCCTGGCGTCAAGGCCAGCAAGATCACCAACCTGGCCAAGGATCTGGCCCGCTCCATGGCGGTGCTCAGCGTGCGGGTGGTGGAAGTGATTCCCGGCAAGTCGGTGGTGGGTATCGAAATTCCCAATGAGTCCCGCCAGACCGTGCGCCTGAGTGAGGTGCTGAACTCCAAACCTTACCGCGAAGCGTCATCCAAGCTGACCCTGGGGCTGGGCAACGATATCGCCGGTAACCCGGTGGTGGTGAATCTGGCCAAGATGCCTCACTTGCTGGTGGCCGGTACCACGGGGTCGGGCAAGTCGGTGGGCGTCAATGCCATGCTGCTCAGCCTGCTGTTCAAGGCGACGCCCGATGAGGTGCGCCTGATGATGGTGGACCCCAAAATGCTGGAGCTGTCTATTTACGAAGGGATTCCGCACCTGCTGACACCGGTTATTACCGACATGAAGGAAGCTGCCGGTGGTCTGCGCTGGTGTGTTGCCGAAATGGAACGGCGTTACAAGCTGATGGCCAAGATGGGGGTGCGCAATCTCGCGGGCTTTAACGAGAAGCTCCTCAATGCGCGGGAGCAGGGCCAGGCGATCAAGGATCCGCTGTGGAATCCGGAGCAGGAAGGCCTGCCGTTCGACACCCCGGCACCGGAGCTCGACACCCTGCCGTACATTGTGGTCGTGATCGACGAGTTTGCCGACATGATGATGATCGTCGGCAAGAAGGTAGAAGAACTGATCGCCCGAATTGCCCAGAAGGCCCGTGCGGCCGGCATTCACCTGATCCTCGCCACGCAGCGGCCCTCGGTGGACGTGATCACCGGCCTGATCAAGGCCAACGTGCCGACCCGGATTGCTTTCCAGGTGTCGTCCAAGATCGATTCGCGCACGATCCTGGATCAGTCGGGTGCTGAAAACCTGCTGGGTAACGGTGACATGCTGTACCTGCCCGCCGGTGTCAGTGTGCCCAACCGCGTGCACGGTGCCTTTGTCAGTGACGACGAAGTGCACCGCATCGTCGAGGCCTGGAAGCTCTATGGCGCACCTGAATATATCGATGACATTCTCACCGACCCGTCGGAAGGCGGCGCGCCCTCGGCGGGGCTGTTCGATGACGAGCAGGACGCCCTGTACGACGAGGCTGTGGCCTTTGTGTTGGAAAGCCGCAAGGCATCGATTTCGAGCGTGCAGCGCAAGTTGAAGATTGGTTACAACCGCGCCGCCCGCATGATTGAAACCATGGAAGCTGCCGGGGTTGTCACGCCGGCAGGCAGTAATGGTCAGCGCGAAGTGCTCGCGCCACCGCCACCGAGAGATTGATTATGAAACAATTAGTTGCTGTTGGTTTTGCAGGCCTCTTATCGCTATTTTCGACGCCACTCTGGGCGCTGGATGCCGATGCCCGGCTACAGCAGATGTTGCAGGGCTACGAGACCTTCAGTTCGGAGTTCGAGCAGTTTTCCGTGTCCGACAACGGTCAACGTACCGAGGCGACCAACGGAACCCTGCAGTTGCGCAAGCCCAACCTGTTTCGCTGGACCAGTGAAGAGCCTTTTCCCCAGGTTATCGTCAATGACGGTACCTTCCTGTGGATTTACGATCCCGACCTGATGCAGGTTACGCGCAAGCCCTTCGATACCAACGGCAACAGTGCGCCTGCGCTGATTCTGAATGGCCAGGTCGACCGCCTGGGCGAGGACTTCAGCATCAGCCTGGTGCATGAGTCCGGTAGCGAAACGCTGTTCGAACTGCTGCCGCGCAGTGATCAGGGCACCTTTACCCGCATTCGCCTGCTGTTTGTCGAGCAACAGATTGGGCAGCTGATGCTGGAGGATTCCCTTGGTCAGCGTACCACCATTGCCTTTCACGGCCAGCAGCTGAATCCGGCGCTGGATGCTGAGCTGTTCAGTTTTGATGTGCCGCCAGGTGCCGACCTGATTGTCGACCCGGGTGCCTGATGGACGACCTGTTTGCCGATACCACACCGGGCTACGAGCCGCTGGCTGCCCGCATTCGCCCCCGCAACCTGGATGAATACGCCGGCCAGCAGCATCTGCTGGCGCCCGGCAAGCCATTGCGCCTGGCGCTGGAGCAGGGCGTTGCCCACTCGATGATTTTCTGGGGCCCGCCGGGGGTTGGAAAAACCACCCTGGCGCGCCTCATGGCCCGGCAGATCGATGCCCATTTTATTACCCTGTCGGCGGTGCTGTCGGGGGTCAAGGACATCCGGGCCGCGATCGACGAGGCACGAGCCTACAAGGCCCAGTCCGGGCGCAAAAGCATCCTGTTTGTGGACGAGGTGCACCGCTTCAACAAATCCCAGCAGGATGCCTTTCTCCCCTACATTGAAGATGGCACCGTTATTTTCGTCGGCGCGACCACGGAAAACCCGTCGTTCGAACTCAATAACGCCTTGCTGTCCCGTGCCCGCGTCTACCTGTTGCGCAGCCTGGAGGTAGCTGACCTGCTGGCTTTGCTGCGCCATGCCTTGAAAGACACTGATCGTGGCCTGGGGCTGCGTCCGCTGGATGTTGCCCAGGGTGTACTGGAACAGATAGCCGCGGCGGCCGATGGCGATGCGCGACGGGCACTGAACCTGCTGGAGATTGCCACCGACCTGGCCCAGCCCGATGGCGATGTCGAGCGCATCGATGAGTCGGTCATGACCGAAGTCCTTGGCGCGGGCGGGCGGCGCTTCGACAAGCAGGGTGACCTGTTCTACGACATGATTTCCGCGTTTCACAAGTCGGTGCGCGGCTCATCCCCTGATGGCGCCCTGTACTGGTATTGCCGCATGCTCGATGGCGGCTGCGATCCGTTGTACGTGGCGCGCCGCCTGGTGGCCATTGCCTCGGAAGATATCGGCAACGCCGACCCCCGGGCCATGCAGGTGGCGCTGTCCGCCTGGGATGCGTTCGAGCGCGTTGGTCCCTCCGAAGGCGAGCGTGCCATTGCCCAGGCCGCCATCTACTGCGCCTGTGCCCCCAAGAGCAACGCGGTGTATCGTGCCTTCAATCAGTGCCGTGCCGATGTGGCTGCCGATGCCAGTCTCGAGGTGCCGGCGCACCTGCGAAACGCCCCGACCCGGCTGATGCAGGATTTGGGTTATGGCGAGGAGTACCGCTATGCCCACGATGAAGACGGCGCCTATGCCGCCGGGGAGGTTTACCTGCCGGAGGCGATTGCACAGCGGCAATACTACAAACCGAGCCGGCGAGGGCTGGAACAAAAAATCGCCGACAAACTGGATCATCTGGCCGGCCTTGATGCCAGGAGCGCGCGGCGTCGCTATGATCCGACATAATGTCAGGAGGCTGTCGGCAGGCGATGAGTTAACCGCAAACGCCTGCGGCCTGTGATGAAAAAGGACGATGAATGCTGCATGTTATAGCCATTGCCACGGGAGGTGCCCTGGGCGCGCTGGGGCGTTACTGGGTGAGTGGTTTGCTCGGCAATGCCAATGGTCGCTTTCCGCTGGGAACCCTGGTGTGCAACGTGGGAGGTTCCCTGCTGATGGGCGTGCTCTTTGTGCTGGTGCTGGAGAAGGCACGGCTGAGCCCGGAGCTGCGCCCGCTGTTGATGGTCGGTTTTCTGGGGGCCTTCACAACCTTTTCCACCTTCGCGCTGGAATCGGTGGCGATGCTGCAGGCAGGGCATGTCATGTCCGCATTAATCTATGTATCATTGAGCGTTATTCTGTGCCTTGCCGCCCTCTATGTCGGCATGTCGCTAACCCGCCTGTTGTGATTTGAAAGGTGCCTTGAGATCCCATGCTAGACCCTAAATACGTCCGCTCCAATCCAGAAGAAGTCGCTCAACTGCTGAAGAAGAAGGGCTTTGATTTCCCGGTTGCACGCTTCAGCGAACTGGAACAGCAGCGCAAGGAAGTTCAGGTTCTTACCGAGAACCTGCAAAGTGAACGTAATAGCCGCTCGAAGCAGATCGGCAAGGCGATGGCGGCGAAAGAGGATGTTGCCCCGCTGAAGGCCGAAGTAAAGGCGCTCGGCGAGCAGCTGGATGCCGCCAAGGTGCAGCTTGCACAGCTGCAGGACGCGCTGGATGATCTGCTGCTGGGCGTGCCCAACCTGCCGGATGCCAGCGTACCCGAAGGTCAGACCGAAGACGACAACGTCGAGGTGCGCCGCTGGGGTCAGCCACGCAGCTTCGATTTCACGCCCCGGGATCATATCGACCTGGGTGAGCAGCACGGCGAGCTGGATTTTGAAACCGCCGCCAAGCTGACCGGTGCCCGCTTTGCCGTGATGAAGGGCAAGATCGCCCGCATGCACCGCGCGCTGATTCAGCTGATGCTGGATACGCATACCGGTGAACATGGCTATACGGAAGTCTATGTGCCATTCATGGTCAATGCCGACTCGCTGTATGGCACCGGCCAACTGCCCAAGTTCGAGGCGGACCTGTTCAAGGTGCCTTTCGGCGAGCGCGACTACTACCTGATTCCCACGTCCGAAGTGCCGGTGACCAACCTGGTGCGGGACGAGATCGTGCCGGCGGAACAGATGCCGCTGCGCTTCACCTGCCATACGCCGTGCTTTCGTTCGGAAGCAGGCGCGTCCGGCAAGGATACCCGTGGCCTGATTCGCCAGCATCAGTTTGAAAAGGTTGAACTGCTGCAGCTGGTTGAGCCGGACAAGTCCTGGGATGCTCTGGAAGAACTGACCGGTCATGCCGAGAAGATCCTGCAGATGCTGAACCTGCCGTATCGCGTTATTACGCTCTGCGGCGGCGATCTTGGCTTTGGTGCGGCCAAGACCTACGACATTGAAGTCTGGGTGCCGGGGCAGGACAAATACCGTGAAATCTCTTCCTGCTCGAACATGCTGGACTTCCAGGCGCGTCGCATGAAGGCGCGCTGGCGCAACCCGGAAACCGGCAAGCCCGAGCTGCTGCATACCCTCAACGGTTCGGGACTGGCGGTTGGCCGTACCCTGCTGGCGGTGATCGAAAACTACCAGCGCGCCGATGGTAGCATCGAAGTGCCGGAAGTGCTGCGCCCGTATATGGGCGGTGTTGCCGAGATCTGATCTCAAACACCGGGCCACGGCGACCCAGTCGTGGCCCGGGCCGTTTTTGCATTACGCCTCCTGCCTGAACCGTACTCAAAGAGCCTGTTATGAAACCACGCTATGACATCCTGATCGTCGGTGGCGGCATGGTCGGGGCGACCCTGGCCTGCGCCCTCGGTGACAGTCCGCTGTCGGTTGGCTTGATCGAACATGACTTTCCGCAGGCTTATGAACCACAGCAGCCCCATGACCTGCGGGTTTCGGCCCTGAGCGCGGCGTCGCGCACCATTTTGCAGACGCTGGGTGTCTGGGAGGGGATCAGCAGCCGGCGCCTGTGCCCTTACCGGCGCATGAAAGTGTGGGAGTCGGATGAATCGCGCGCGGCGACGGAGTTTCACAGCGACGAGATTGGCGCCAGCGAGCTTGGGCACATTGTCGAGAATCGCGTGGTACAGCTGGCCCTGCTGGAGCGTATCCGCGGTTTTGCCAACGTTGACCTGATCTGCCCGGCCCGAACCGAGCATATCGAGTATGCGCCTGGCAGCAGTCTGGTGCGTCTGGCCGATGGGCGAGAGGTGCTGGGGCGTCTACTGGTAGCGGCAGACGGTGGCCAGTCGCGGGTGCGCCAGGCGGCGGGTATCGGTGTAACCCAGTGGGATTACGATCAGCACGCCCTGGTGGCCAGTGTACAAACGGACTATGGCCAGCAGGACATCACCTGGCAGCAGTTTACGCCGACAGGGCCCTTGGCCTTTCTGCCGCTGGGAGGCAATCATGCTTCCCTGGTCTGGTATGACAAGCCGGATACGCTGAAGGCGTTGATGACGCTGGATGACACGGCTTTTCTGCAGCGGGTGCAGGACAGTTTTCCCGCCTGCCTGGGGCAGATCGATGCGGTCCTGGGGCGCGGTTCCTTCCCGTTGCGGCGCCAGCATGCGCAGCGATACGTGGCCGAGGGCGTGGCGCTGGTGGGGGATGCGGCCCACATGATTCATCCGCTGGCCGGGCAGGGCGTCAACATTGGTTTGCTTGATGCGGCGGCGCTCGCCGAGGTGATTATCGAGGCACAGGCCCTGGGTGAAGCTTTTGTCGCGGTGGAGGTGCTGGCGCGCTACGAGCGGGCACGGCGCGCTCACAACCTGATGATGATGCAACTGATGGATTCGTTCTATCGGGTATTCAGTAACAGCAACCTGCCGCTCAAGCTGCTGCGCAATCTGGGACTGGGGCTGGCGGAACGGCTGGGGCCTGCCAAGCGCAAGGTCATCCGCATGGCCATGGGGCTTGAAGGCAAGCTGCCGGCGCTGGCCAGGGGCGAACCGGTGATACGGGAATAGGCGAGACCAGGATGGCGGAAGTCCTGAAAATGCAGGAGCGCATTTCAAGGAACTGCCAGGGAGCGTTCATCCTGAGCATCGCCGTTCCTCGGCTTAGGCATCCTGCGTCGCTCTACCTCCTACATCCCTGTAGTTGTGTGCATCCATGCACCCACGGCATCACCGCCAGGGATGGAGGAATTCCTGAAAATGCAGGAGCGCATTTCAAGGAATTGCCAGGGAGCGTTCATCCTGAACATAAAAAAAGGGCTACCCGGAGGTAGCCCCAAAAGGATCTGGCAGGGCCAGACCCGAGTGGTTGGGGACGTGGATCCCCAGAGAACAACGTTACGCGGCGGTGGTAGCAGCAGGAGCTGCGGCCTTGCGCGGCGCGGCCTTGGCAGGCGCTTTCTTTTCAGCTTCTTCAACAACAGGCGCGGCAGTAAAGGCGCTCAGGTCGGCGAACTTACTGAAGTCAGTGAATTTGCTGAAGTCAGCGAACTGGCTCATGTCTGTGAATTTGCTGAAATCGGCAAACTTGCTGAAATCACCGAAGTAGTTGCTGGTCGGCATTTCAGACAGATCGGAGATGCTTTTCTCAACGATTTCGCTCAGCTGGTCCTTGGCTTCGGTCAGGGTGGCGATTTCCTGCTCGGCAACGTCAGTCAGTTTGGACTCCAGCGCCTTGTAGAACTGAACCTGGAGTTCCACGGCAGACTTGGGTTCCTTGACCGCAGTCAGGGCTTTCATCTGGGCGATGCTGCTGTTGAACAGGTCCGTGACGCAGGCAGACTGCAGGGCGAACAGCTTTTCCGCCGCTTTCTTGTTGATTTCGGTGATATCAACAACAGGCTGCATCTTGTCTTTCAGGTCTTTCATCATATCGTTGTACATGTTCTTTACCTCAATTTGATATTGGCGGCGTTAACTGGAATCAAATTTGTGCGTTGCAGCAATTGAGATCAAATATAGAGCGAGGGGATCGCCCTGTCAATCCAAAATGTTGCGCTGCACAAAGAATATTTTCGAAGACCGAATTCGTACTGATGTCCCTGTACCGCGTACTGTAGTCTGCGTTCTGCGGCGCCCCGGTGCAGTGCTCTACGCAGTTGCGAAGACATTGCTGTTGGGCTCTAGAACCGCTGCGCGGTACGGAACATCGACGTCAATCTAGCACTCCAATGCAACAGTTTTTTGAAACCGCGCGCAGAGCCTATAGAATGGGTGTTTGCGTTTTTCATCAAGGTCGCAGTGACGACCACGGACAGGTTGAGGCACATCGCTTTCATGCAGACACAAAACTGTCATTCCAGCTTTCGTTTTCTCCGCAGTGAAGTCATCGAGTCACTGAACATTGAAATGGCGGAGTATGAGCACCAGCAAACCGGCGCACGGCATTACCACATCGCCGCCGACAACGAAGAAAATGTCTTTCTTGTCGCGTTTCGCACTGTGCCCATGGATTCCACCGGTGTGGCCCACATGCTGGAACACACCGCGCTGTGCGGCAGCAAGCGCTATCCGGTACGTGATCCCTTTTTCATGATGACGCGGCGTTCACTCAATACCTTCATGAATGCCTTTACCAGTTCCGACTGGACGGCCTATCCCTTCGCCAGCCAGAACCGCAAGGATTACTTCAACCTGCTGGACGTGTACCTGGATGCGACCTTCTTTTCGCGGCTGGATCCGCTGGATTTTGCCCAGGAAGGTCACCGTCTGGAATTCAGCGAAGCCGGCAACCCGGACTCGCCGCTGGTCTACAAGGGCGTGGTGCTGAACGAGATGAAGGGGGCCATGAGCTCCGCCGTGTCCACCCTGTACCAGACCCTGGGCAAGCATCTGTTCCCGACCACCACCTACCACTACAACAGTGGCGGTGATCCGGAGTGCATTACGGATCTGAGCTACGACGAGCTGCTGGATTTTTACCGCAGTCACTACCACCCGAGCAACGCGGTCTTCATGACCTTCGGCGATATCGCCGTGGAAGAGCTGCAGGCGCGCTTTGATGGTCAGGCACTGGCGCAGTTCGAACGTCTGGACACTCATATTCAGGTCACGGACGAAAAGCGCCTGCACGCGCCGGTTCGGGTCGAAGAAGCCTATGCACTGGACGAGGAAGACCTGTGCGGCAAGACCCACCATGTGATGGGCTGGCTGCTGGGCAAGTCGATCGACCTGGAGGCACAGTTGCGTGCGCACCTGCTGTCCCGCGTGCTGCTGGACAACAGTGCCTCGCCGCTGCGTCATGCCCTGGAGTCCAGCGAGCTTGGCAGTGCGCCCTCGCCGCTGTGCGGGCTGGAGGACTCCAACCGCGAAATGAGCTTCATGTGTGGCCTGGAAGGCAGTGATCCGCAGCACGCGCAGGCCTTTGAAAAACTGGTGCTGGATACCTTGCAAGACGTGGCCGAGAACGGTGTGCCACAGGAAATGCTGGAGGCGCAGCTGCATCAGCTGGAGCTGTCCCAGCGTGAACTCAGCGGTGACGGTTACCCCTACGGCCTGAACTTGATCATGTCGTCCATTTCCGCAGGCATTCACAACGGTGACCCCATCGCCGTGCTGAACCTGGACCCGGTACTGGAAAAACTGCGTGAGGACATCAAGCAGCCGGACTACATCCAGAGCATGGTGCGCGAACTGCTGCTGGAGAACGCCCACCAGGTGCGGCTGACGTTGCGCCCGGACAGCCAGCTGGCGGCGCGGCGTGATGCCGCGGAAACCGCCCAGCTGGAGGCCATTCGTGCCCAGTTGAGTGACAGCGAAAAGCAGCAGATCATGGCGCAGACCGAGGCGCTGGAAACGCGTCAGATGCAGGAGGATGACGAAAGTATCCTGCCCAAGGTCGGCATCACTGATGTACCGGCGCAAATGAAGATACCTCAGCCCCAGTTGCAGCAGCAGGCACCGCTCGCGCTGGAGGCCTATGCCCAGGGTACCAATGGCCTGGTATATCAGCAGCTCATTATCGACCTGCCGGCGCTGGACGCGCAGGAGCGTCGCCTGCTGCCACTGTTTACCCATTGCCTGACGGAGCTGGGCTGTGGCGATCGCGACTACAAGCAGAACCAGCAGTACCAGTCCCAGGTGTGTGGCAGCATTGGTGCCTATACCGAGGTGCGCGGCGCCGTTGACGATGAACAGCAGGTCAGCGGTTACCTGGTGCTGTCCGGCAAGGCCCTGGCCAGCAAGCAGCAGGAACTGGTCGACCTGATGCACGAAACCCTGCAGGCAGCGCGCTTTGACGAGCTCAAGCGTCTGCGTGAAATCGTTGCCCAGACCCGCACCCGCAAGGAACAGAGCATCACCGGCCAGGGGCACGCGCTGGCGATGACCGCCGCCGTGGCCCGCATGAGCCCGGCAGCGCAGCTGGGGCACGAATCCCGTGGCCTGGAAAGCATTCGTTTTATCAAATCGCTGGATGCGTCCCTCAAGGACGACAGCGCCTTGGCGACGCTGGCGGCCCAGCTGGATGGCATCAAGCAGAAACTGCAGCAGGCGCCGCGTCGCTTCCTGCTGGTGGGGGACGCTGACCAGCAGGACAGCATGCAGCAACAGATCGAGGCACGCTGGCAGGATGTGGCGGTCAGCCCGCAGTACAGCGCCTTTGCGCTGGAGCCGGTGCGGGAATCCGTGCGTCAGCTCTGGACCACCAGCACCCAGGTTAACTTCTGTGCCAAGGCCTATCCCACGGTACCGGTGGAGCACGAAGACTCGGCGGCACTGACCGTGCTGGGAGACTTCCTGCGCAACGGTTACCTGCACCGTGCCATTCGCGAGAAAGGCGGTGCCTACGGCTCCGGTGCGGGTCAGGACTCGTCCGATGCGGTGTTCCGTTTCTTCTCGTACCGCGACCCGCGCCTGGCCGAGACCCTGGCTGACTTCGATGCATCCGTTCGCTGGTTGCTCGACACGCCACAGGACCCGCAAAAGCTGGAAGAGGCCATTCTGGGTGTGGTCAGTTCCATCGACAAGCCGGGTTCGCCGGCGGGCGAAGCCAAGCAGGCGTACCACAGTGCGCTCTTTGGCCGCACAGCCGAACAGCGGCGGGCGTACCGTCAGCGTATTCTGGCTGTCACGCTGGAGGATCTGACCCGGGTCGCCGAGCGTTACCTCACCGGCGATAACGCCAGCATTGCCGTGGTGACCAACCCGGCAGGGGCGGCGAAACTGGGTGACGGCTACGAGGTCATCGCGATCTGACCCCCAGCGCCGACTCACCAGGCAGGCCCCGTACGCGGGGCCTTGTTTATTGCGCCGGCGCCAGCGGATTCGGCTAATCAGGGGTAAGGGAGTCCTCATGCAACGGGCATTCTCCAAGCGTACTCGACGTCGATGGGGCTTTTGGCTCGCAGGGCTTGGGCTTGCAGTCGCGCTGGCCCTGCTGGCGGCGGATCGGGCGCGGGACTGGACGTTGCAGTATCTGCAGCGAACCGGTACCCAGGTCCTGCTCTCGCGTATTGGCGAAATCCGCAGCTGGCTCGACAGCTACGATTACCTGCCGTTTCTGCTGACGCAAAACCGGGATGTGCGGGCATTGCTGCTGTACCCCAACCAGGACATGGGGGTGCGGGTGAGCCGCTACCTGGAGCAGACCAGCCTGGTGGCGGGTTCCAGCGGGCTTTTTATCCTGGATGGCAATGGCCGGGCCGTGGCGTACAGTCGCTGGCGTGATCAGCAGGATTTTTACCTGCGCTCGCACCGCGACCGCAATTACTTTACGGATGCCCGGGAGGGTCAGCAGGGGCGGCGTTTTCGGATCGACTCGGATCAGTTGCAACCGGCATTTTACCTGTCGGCGCCGATATATGACGAACGGCGTTTTATCGGGGCGGCGGTGGTCCGTTTGAGCCTTGCGCTGTTGCAGGAGCGCCTGGACCCGGGTGTCCCCTGGATGCTGACCAGCAGTGACGGTCGGGTGTTTGCGGCGTCCCAGAGCGGCTGGCTGCAGCAACCCTTTGCCGAGCTGGCAAAGGAATCCCGGGATATCCGGCTGGACAACGGCACCCGCGTTTCGCTCTGGCCATCCAGGACCGGCGGCGAGACGATGGTGCAATCGGTGCAGCTCGATGATCTGGGCTGGACGCTGAGCATCCAGCAGGATGCGGGCGCGGCGCGGCGCAACCAGCGCTCCGCCATGCTGCTTACCCTGGGCGGGTGCATCGCTTTTGCACTGCTGCTGCTGTTCCTGCGCGAGCGGGCGCTAAAGCAGCGCTTGCAGCGTCAGGCGCAGCAGGCGCTGGCCAACAGCGAGCAGCAACAGCGGGACATTATCGATACTGCCCAGGTCGGGCTCATCACGGTGGATGAGCAGGGCCGGATGCGGTTCCTCAACGGTACTGCGCTGCAGCAGTTTGGCCTGTCAGCGTCCCTGGCGCTGGCGCAGCCACTGCGACGCCTGCTGGCGCCATCGGCCGGGTTCGGTGTACTGGAGCGGGCACTGGGGCGTCTGGGGCAGCGCGGTTTTGCGCCGCTGATCGGGCAGGAAGCCGTGGGGTTGCGCGGTGATGGCAGCGAATTTCCGTTGCTGATTTCGATTCGGGCGATGAAGGGCGCACACGCCGGCCAGGCCCGCTACCTGGTCACCGTGATCGATATTTCCCGGCGCAAGCGGCTGGAGCGGGCGCTGCAGGATGCCAATGAAACCCTGGAAGCCAAGGTGGAAGACCGTACCCGTGAACTGCAGGGCATGCAGCAGGAGTTGCTGCAGGCCGAAAAGCTCGCGGCGCTCGGGCGCATGGCCAGCGCCGTGGTGCATGAACTCAACCAGCCGCTCACGGCGATGCGCACCTATGTGGCCATTTGCCGCAAGATGCTGCAGCAACCGCAGCTGCTGAGCGAGAGCCTGGACGAAGTGGATGGCCTGGTGGGACGCATGGCGGTGATCACCAGCCAGCTGAAAACCTTTGCCTACCGCAAGCCTGAACGCGTGGAAGCGGTGTCCCTGTTGCACGCGATCGATCAGGCGCTGGCGCTGTTTCGCGGCCGCTTTGTCGAAGAGCAGGTGCAGGTGGATTTCAAACCCGATATTGCGGATGATCGCGTCGCCGGCGACAGCGCGCGACTGGAGCAGGTGCTGGTTAACCTGATCAAGAACGGCTGCGATGCGATGCAGCATACCGAGGCGCCGCGACGGCTGTCCTTGCAGCTGCTGGCGGAGGACGGCTGGTTCGAGCTGCGGCTGGCGGACCAGGGCACGGGTATCGACGAGGGCGCGCTGGACAAGCTGTTCGAGCCCTTTTTTACGACGAAGCAGATCGGCAGTGGCCTGGGCCTCGGGTTATCCATCGTGCGCAGCATCGTGCGTGATCTGGGGGGCAATATTCGCGCCGAGAACACGCCCGAGGGCGGTGCCTGCTTTATCCTGCGCCTGCCGCGGTACGAACAGGTTAAAAAAGCAGAAAGGGGCGAAGGGAAAGCTGACAGCTGACAGCTGTGCTGCGCAGCCCTGGAGTCAGTCTGCGTGTTCCTGGGAAACAGGGTAAAACCCGCGGCGTTCGAGCAGGCGGTCTGCGAATCTCGCCGACTGTTGTGGAGGCACACCGATTTTTTACACAGGGTTCTTTTGATGCTTGAGCAAGGCACAGTCTTACTGGTTGATGACGAGGTTATGGTGCGCAAGGCGACCGAGCAGTGGTTGCGCCTGTCGGGCTATGAGGTTATCAGTTGCAGCGATGCCCAGGGCGCGCTGGCTCACCTGAACCCGGGCTTTGCGGGCATACTGGTGACCGATGTGCGCATGCCCGGGATGGACGGCATGGCGCTGATGCACGAAGCGCTGGCGCGGGTTCCGGGCATCCCGGTGGTGCTGGTCACCGGGCACGGCGATATCGATATGGCGACCGGGGCGATGCGTGATGGTGCCTACGACTTTATCGAAAAACCCTTCGCCCCCGAGCGTCTGGAGGCCACTGTGCAGCGGGCCTGCGACAAGCGTCGCCTGATGCTGGAGAACGACCGTCTGCAGCACGACCTGGCGTCCCAGTCCGGCATAGATGCGCGCCTTATCGGGCTGTCGCCGGCCATCGTGCGGCTGAAACAGGAGATCCTGCTGCTGGCCTCCATCGATACCAACGTCATCATTTACGGCGAGACGGGTACCGGCAAGGAACTGGTCGCCCAGTGCCTGCACGAATTCAGCAACAGGCGCAGTCGCAACTTCGTGCCGGTCAATTGCGGCGCGATTCCCGAATCCCTGATCGAAAGTGAGCTGTTTGGCCACGAAGCCGGGGCCTTTACCGGCGCGCTCAAGAAGCGTATCGGCAAGTTCGAGTATGCCGACGGTGGCACCTTCTTTTTCGATGAAATCGAAAGCATGCCTCCCCATCTGCAGATCAAGCTGCTGCGTACCCTGCAGGAAGGCGTGATCGAGCGCCTGGGGGGCAATAGCCCCATCGGCGTTAACCTGCGGCTAGTGGCCGCTGCCAAGGCTGATCTGCGGGTGGAGGAGGGGTTTCGCGAGGATCTGTATTACCGGCTGAATCAGTCGCAGCTGCATATACCGGCATTGCGTGACCGGGCCGACGATATTCCGCTGTTGTTCGAATACTATGTCGAGCGCTGTGCTGTGCAGCACGGGCGAGAGCCGCGCAGGATAACCGACCTTGAGCGCCGTACCCTGCAGCGCTATAGCTGGCCGGGCAATGTGCGGGAGCTGAAAAACATCGCGTTGCGCTTTGCGCTGGATCACCGGGGGCAACTGGCGGACCTGCTGTTCCCGGCCGTGACACCGATGCAGGCGGTCCGCCCTGTGCAAACCGGTGCGGTGCCCGAAACGGGTAGCCAGCCCCTGGCCGTACAGGTGGGGGCCTTCGAGGCGGAAATCATTCGCCAGTCCCTCGGCCGCCATGGCGGCTCCATCAAGGCGGTGATGGATGAACTCGATCTGCCGCGTCGTACTTTGAATCAGAAGATGATGCGTTACGGCATCAACCGCAGCGACTTCGTGCAGGACGCGCAGGAAGGCTGAACCTGCGTTGCGGTCACTGTTCAGGGGCTGTCCCCGCCCCACACACATTTCTCCGTTTATGGGCGCCTTATTCGTCTGATTGCCGGTTTGTCGTGGGAACTCGGCCGTTTTTTGCCTATACCTGTTGTACCGGTGGCCATATTGGGCGCCGGACAGGGGGGCAGGGCGGTTTTCAGCACTTCTAGGCCATTTTTGGCCGATGTGCGCCGGCCCTGATGAGCAAAAAACGGCCGATGCCATTGTGAAACCTGCACCATTAAATAAAAATTTATTAATTAACAATGGTTTAAAATATTTATTCAAGTTGGCATCGGGTTTGCTTAATGACTGTCGATCAATGATTTTCCCATAACGACAAGAGAACACACCGATATGAGTCTGACTAAACGCACACTTCTGAAAGGTTTTGGCCTGGCGCTGGTTGCCAGCACCCTGGGTTCCGTCGCGACCCTGGGTCAGGCGGCGGAAAACCGCTCCTATATCCTGGCCACCGCATCGACTGGCGGTACCTACTATCCGGTCGGCGTTGCCCTGGCAACCCTGGCGAAGGTCAAGCTGGAGCCATCCATCGGCATGGCCATGTCCGCGATCAACTCGGCCGGTTCCGGTGAAAACATCAAGCTGCTGCGTGAAAACGAAGCCCAGTTCGCCATTTTGCAGGGCCTTTATGGTGCCTGGGCCTGGGAAGGCGAGGGTGACCTGAAAAGCACCGGGCCGCAAAAAGGCCTGCGCTCGGTTACCATGCTGTGGCAGAACGTCGAGCAGTTCGTGGTGAAGAACGAGTTTGCGCCCAAGGGCACCATCATGGACCTCAAGAACATGGAGGGTAACAAGTTCTCCATCGGGCCGAAAAACTCCGGCACCGAAGGTTCGGGCCTGACAATTATCGAAAACCTGGGCCTTGATCCCTCGAAGATGGACATGGCGTACATGGGCTACGGGCCTTCCGCCGATGCCCTGCAGAATGGCACCGTGGATGGCATGAACATTCCCTCCGGTGTACCGACCTCGGCTATTACCCGTGCCTTTGCTGCGCTGGGCAGTGATATCCGCATTCTGGACTTCACCGATGAGGAAATCACCCAGGCCAACGGTCGCTACAAGCTGTGGACGCGCTTCACCATTGCGGCCAATACCTACCCCGGCCAGACCCAGGATGTGCAGACCATGGCACAGCCCAACTTCCTCGCCGTGCGGGATGATATCCCGGAAGAGGACGTCTACCAGCTGACCAAAACCGTTTACGAGAACCTGGCGTTCCTCAATGGCATCCACAAGGCGACCAAGGACATGGCGCTGGAAAAAGCCATTGCCGGCTTGCCTGTACCGCTGCACCCCGGCGCCGCTCGCTACTACAAGGAAGTGGGCGTCGAGATCCCCGAGCACCTGATCGCCAACTAAGGCGGTCGCACCGGGCCCAGCCCGGTGCGCTTATGTGATCCCTGTCGCAGGCGCAGCCCTGCGGCAGACCCTCTTTATTTGTTGATAGCCCACGGATATTCCCTATGAGCACAGCAACCCCGGATACCGATCAGGAAACCGCGGACAAACTCAAGAGCCTCGAGCTGGCTCAGCGTCCTGCCGAATCCAGCGTCGGCCGTTTCGTTTACTGGATCGGCGTACTGTTTTCGCTGACCCATATCTATTTCAATACCCTGGGTACCTGGTCCGAGCTTTACGTTTCGGCCATCCATTTCGGCGGCTTTGCGCTGATCTGTGCGCTGATGGTGCCCGGCCTCAAAAGTCAGACGCGTGCCGGTCAGCGGACCGTGCTGCTGCTCGACATCCTGGTGGGCCTGGCGGCAATCGCCTGTGCGCTCTACCTGATCGGTTTTGAGGATGCCCTCTATGATCGCGGCGTCGAGTTTGTCACGACCGACTGGGTATTTTCGCTGCTGGCGATCGCTATCGCCCTGGAAATGGCACGGCGCACCACCGGCTGGTTTATTCCCAGCCTGATCGTGGTGGCGCTGACCTATGTATTCTGGTGGGGGCCCTATATCGGCGGCATGTTCGGCTTTGCCGGCCTGAGTCTTGAAACCCTGCTGTACCGCTCCTATTTCGGCTCCGATGGCATGTTCGGCTCCATAGCCCGCATTTCATGGACCTTTGTCTTCATGTTCATCCTGTTCGGTGCCTTTCTGGTACGCTCCGGCGCCGGTGATTTCATTATCGAGCTGTCCCGCTGTGCCGCCGGCCGTTTTGTCGGTGGCCCGGGCTTCGTGGCGGTGCTGGGTTCCGGCCTGATGGGGTCAGTCTCGGGTTCCTCCGTGGCCAACACGGTTTCCACCGGGGTGATCACCATCCCGCTGATGCGCCGGGCAGGCTTTCCGGCACGCTTTGCCGCTGGTGTCGAGGCCGCAGCCTCCACCGGTGGACAGCTGATGCCGCCGGTCATGGGCGCGGGTGCCTTTATCATGGCGTCCTATACCCAGATTCCCTATGTCGAGATCGTCGGCATGGCGGCGCTGCCGGCACTGCTGTACTTCATGTCGGTGGGTTTCTATGTGCGGGTCGAGGCCATGCGCAGCCATGCCCACTCCGTTGAGCTGGATACCCGCCCGCTGAAAGACGTGCTGAAGGAAGGCTGGCACTTCCTGCTGCCGCTCGCGGTACTGGTGGGGCTGCTGATCTACGGCTTCACGCCGACCTATGCCGCCGGCATCTCGATTATTTCCGTGGTGGTCGCCTCCTGGTTGTCGAAGAACCCGATGGGGCCCAAGGCGGTGTTTGATGCCCTGGCTCAGGGGGCGCGTAACATGGCGACCACCGCCATGCTGCTGGTCGCCGTGGGCCTGGTGGTTAACGTGGTGGCCATGACCGGTATCGGCAATACCTTCTCGCTGATGATTGCCGACTGGGCCGGTGGCAGCCTGCTGATCACCATCCTGCTGGTGGGCCTGGCCTCCCTGGTGCTGGGCATGGGGCTGCCGGTCACCGCAGCCTATATCGTGCTGGCAACGCTGTCGGCGCCGGCGCTGTACAACCTGATCGCCGAGATCAAGCTGATCGAACTGATGGTCAGCGGTGGCCTGCCGGAAGCGGCGCGCATGATCTTCATGCTGGTGGACCCGGAGAAGGTGGCGCTGCTGGCGTCCCCCATGTCCGAGGTCGATGCCAGGGCGCTGCTGGAGCTGGTACCGCCGGATTTCATGGGGCAGTTGATGACCCAGGCGGTGGACCCGGTGGTGCTCTCGATGGCACTGCTGTCGGCGCACATGATCATCTTCTGGCTGTCGCAGGATTCCAACGTCACGCCGCCGGTGTGCCTCACGGCCTTTGCAGCGGCGGCCATTGCCAAGACGCCGCCGATGGCGACCGGCTTCACGGCCTGGAAGATTGCCAAGGGTCTGTATGTAGTGCCGCTGCTGTTTGGCTACACCAACCTGATCGGGGGCTCGGCGGAAGAAGTGCTGCGGGTGTTCGTGTTTGCACTCTTTGGTCTCTATGCCTTCGTGGGCTTTATGGAAGGCTACCTGGAAAGCAGGCTGAACCTGCCGTTGCGCCTGGTGTGCGGTGCCGCCGGTGTTGCCATGCTCTGGCCCCATGAGCTGTGGTCGGTGGATCTGGCGGGCCTGGCGGTATTTGTCGCGCTCTTTATTTACAGCCGCCGTGGTATCGCCGCGAGCGCTGTAGCCAGCTAAGACGCACAGCTGAACGATCAAGGCCGGGTTCCCAGTAACCCGGCCTTTCTGTACAAGGATGTACGTCACTGAAACACCGCTCCTGCGTTTTCAGTATTTCCGCCCTCCCTGGCGGTCATCCTGCGGGCACAGGGATGTGCAGGAGCAGGGTTTGTACAGGGGGCACCTCGATAAACCGTAACGAGCAGGCTTAGAGGCAAGGCGCACGGCGCGCAGGAGCCGCAATGTATAGGGCATACATGAGGATTCCGAGCACCGCGCAACGCAGCATATGAGTCGCGCAGTAGGTTTTTCGAGGTGTCCTAGGATGTATGTCACTGAAATACCGCCCTTGCGTTTTCAGTATTTCCGCCCTCCCTGGCGGTCATCCTGCGGGCACAGGGATGTGCAGGAGCAGGGGTTTGTACAGGGGGCACCTCGATAAACCGTAACGAGCAGGCTTAGAGGCAAGGCGCACGGCGCGCAGGAGCCGCAATGTATAGGGCATACATGAGGATTCCTACCGGGCTGGCGCACCAGCACCGCGCAACGCAGCATATGAGTCGCGCAGTAGGTTTTTCGAGGTGTCCTAGGATGTACGTCACTGAAATACCGCCCTTGCGTTTTCAGTATTTCCGCCCTCCCTGGCGGTCATCCTGCGGGCACAGGGATGTGCAGGAGCAGGGTTTATGTTCAGGATGAACGGTACGCCGTGGGTGCATGGATGCACACAACTACAGGGATGTAGGAGGTAGAGCAACGCAGGATGCCTAAGCCGAGGAACGGCGCAGCTCAGATTACGCAAAGATATCCTTAAGATCCTGTCGGCACAGGGATGTGTTGGAGCAGGGTTTGACACAATCGCAGCAGGACTTTTTACCCAGACGCAGGGCAATGCATGAACAATAACTATGACTTTATCGTGATCGGCGGCGGTATCCTCGGCATGTCTACCGCCTGGCAATTACAGCAAGCCTACCCCGGCCAATCCGTGCTGGTGATCGAAAAGGAACGCGGACCTGCCCAGCATCAGACCGGGCACAACTCCGGCGTGATCCACGCTGGCGTCTATTACAAGCCCGGCAGCCTCAAGGCCCGGTTTTGTCGAGAGGGTAATGCCGCCACCCGGGCGTTCTGTGATGAATACGGCATCAAGTACGACAACTGCGGCAAGCTGCTGGTCGCCACCAACGAGGCCGAGTACCGGCGCATGCAGGCGCTGGTGTCCCGCTGCGAGGAAAACGGTATTGAGGTCGAGGTGCTGTCCGAGACGCAGCTTAAAAAGCGCGAACCCAATATCAGAGGCGTGGGCGCGATTTTTGTGCCGTCCACCGGTATTGTGAGTTTCACTGAGATTACCGTGCAGATGGGCAAGCTGGTGCAAGCGGCCGGCGGTACCCTGAAATTCGCCACCGAGGTGACCGCCATCGATGAGCGTGCCGACGGTGTGGAGGTGAACACCTCGGGCGGCACTTTCAGGGGGCGTTACCTGGTCGCCTGCGCAGGACTCATGGCGGACCGCGTGGTGCGTCTGCTGGGGCTGGAACCGAGCTTCAGGATACTGCCGTTTCGCGGCGAGTACTTTTTGCTGCCCCCTGAGCACAACCGTATCGTCAACCACCTGATCTACCCGATCCCGGACCCGGATCTGCCGTTTCTCGGCGTGCACCTGACCCGCATGATCGATGGCACCGTGACGGTGGGTCCCAATGCGGTGCTGGCGTTCAAGCGCGAGGGCTACCGCAAGACCGATATCAGCCTGCGGGATTCGCTGGAGATGCTGTGTTATTCGGGACTGCGCCGGGTGCTGCTGAAAAACTTTAGGGCCAGCCTCGCGGAATTTCGCAACTCGCTCAGCAAGCGCGGTTATCTCAGGCTGGTACAGAAGTACTGCCCGCAACTGCGTGTAGAGGATCTGACCCCGTACCCGGCGGGCATTCGTGCCCAGGCCGTGACCCCCGATGGCGCCCTGGTGGATGACTTCCTGTTCGTCAGCACCCGGCGGGCACTGGTGGTATGCAATGCACCCTCACCGGCGGCCACCTCGGCCATTCCCATTGGCGCCCACATCGTCACACAGCTAAAAGGTCTGGTAGAGAAGGTTTAAGCCTTAAGCCTTAAGCCTTAAGCCTTAAGCCTTAAGGCTGCGGTTTGATGCGGTATCTGTATACCGTCAACGCCCCAGATGGCCGTGAATTGCGTCTATGCTTTGCTGATCATTCGATCGCAGGGGACGGGCCATGGGTGACAAAGACGCAGGTAATCTGATCGGACGATGGCGCCGGCGCTATATCAGTGGGCCTGTGCTGCGGCGCATCCGTGCGTTGCTGCCACCCATATCGGATACCGAGCGCGAGGCGCTGGAAGCCGGCGGGCTCTGGTGGGACGCGCAACTGTTGTCCGGCAAGCCCGACTGGTCAGAGTTACTGTCCGCCGGTACGCCGCGCTTGAGCGAGGAGGAGCAGGCTTTCCTGGATGGGCCGGTGCAACAGCTCTGCGCCCTGATCGATGACTGGGATATCAGCGTGGAACAGCGTGCGGTGCCCGAAGCCATCTGGGCTTTTCTGCGCGAGCAGCGCTTTTTCGGCATGATCATCCCCAAAAAGTACGGCGGGCTCGGCTTTTCGGCCTCGGCCCATTCTGCCGTGGTGATGCGTATCTCCACCCGCAGTACCGCCGTGGCGGTCACCGTCATGGTGCCCAACTCTTTAGGGCCCGGCGAGCTACTGCTGCACCACGGCACCGAGGCGCAACAGCAGTACTACCTGCCGCGCCTTGCCGATGGTCGCGAGATACCCTGTTTTGCCCTCACCAGCCCCGAGGCGGGCTCCGATGCCGCTGCCATGACCGATAGCGGCGTGGTCTGCTACGGCGATCACAACGGCGAGCAGGTGCTCGGCATGCGGGTCAACTGGGGCAAGCGCTATATCACCCTGGGGCCGGTGGCGACCCTGATGGGGCTGGCTTTCAAACTGTACGATCCCGATCATCTGCTGGGCGAGGTCGAATCCCTGGGCATTACCGTGGCGCTGGTGCCCACCGACACCCCGGGTGTCCATATTGGCGAGCGGCATTATCCAGCGCTGCAGGCGTTTCTCAATGGTCCCAACGAGGGGAGGGACGTGTTCATGCCCATGGATTGGGTGCTGGGTGGCCAGGCCTGTGTCGGCCAGGGCTGGAAGATGCTGATGAGTGCGCTGGCCACCGGGCGCAGCATATCCCTGCCTTCACTGAGTGTTGGGGCCGGCAAGCTGGCGGCACGCACCACCGGTGCCTATGCCCGGGTGCGATACCAGTTCGGTGTGCCGGTGGGCCACTTCGAAGGTGTGCAGGAAGCCCTGGGGCGCATGGCCAGCAGCCTGTACCTGATTGATGCAGCGCGCCTGGCCACCACCCAGGCGCTGGACCAGGGCAGGGTGCCGGCGGTGGTGTCCGCCATTCTCAAGGTGCAGGCCACCGCACGCATGCGCGAGATCGTCAACGATGCCATGGATATCCACGGCGGCAAGGCCGTGTGTGACGGGCCGCTGAACTACCTGGGCAATGTCTACCGCGCCATTCCGGTGGCGATCACGGTGGAGGGCGCCAATATCCTCACCCGCAGCCTCATCGTGTTTGGCCAGGGGGCGGTGCGCTGTCATCCCTACCTGCTGGATGAAATGCAGGCGGCAACGGAGCCCGATGAGGCGGCGGCGGTGGCGGCATTTGACCCGCTGCTGCTGCGCCACGCTGGGTTTGCCGCCAAAACGCTGCTGCGAAGCCTCTTTCACGGGGCGACCCTGGGGTATCTTGCCTCGGCACCGCTGGATGGCGCCGAACTGTCGCTGCACTACCGCAGGCTCAGCCGCTTTTCGGCGGCCCTGACCTGGATGACTGAAGTGTCCCTGCTGTCTTTGGGCGGCGATCTCAAGCGCCGGGAAATGCTGTCCGGCCGGCTCGGCGATGTGCTGGGTGAGCTGTTTCTGCTCAGTTGTGCCCTCAAGCGCTTCGAGGATGACGGTCGCCCCAGGGACGATCGCGTGCTGCTCGATACCTGCATGCAGCGCGGCCTGGTGCGTATCGAGCAGTCTTTGCACGAAGTAATCGATAATTTCCCGTCCCGGCCGCTCTCCTGGTTGCTGCGCCTGACCGTGTTCCCGGTCGGGCGCTGGGCATCGGGCCCATCCGATGCCCTGATCTCGGCCTGTGCCGAGCGCCTGCTGACACCGGGGCCGGTGCGCGATCGCCTTACCCAGGGCGTCTTTGCCGGCAATCCGGGGGAGGGCGTGGACCTTGTGGAGCAGGCCTTCGAGCAGGTGGTGGCAACGGAACCCCTGCGGGCACGGCTGCGCCGCGTCGATGTCGATTCCATCGAGGACGCCCTGCAACAGGCGTTGATTACCCCGGACGAAGCCACAGCGCTGCAACAGGCCGATGAGGCGATTGCCCGGGCGGTTGAGGTCGACCGGTTTTCCGAGCTGTGAATTTCGTCGCGCCAGCCCTTGGCTGATCTAAAAAAGCGCCCTGTCGCTGTGCCTTATGTCTCTGTGCATTCTGTCTCTGTGGACTGATACGTGCACAGGGGCGCTGCATGTTTATAAATGTAAACAGCCCGTTGATTTCTGATTTACAACTTCGAACATTCATCCCGTATGGCATTTACAACCGCTTGTTAGCCTGTCTTTCAGTCCTGCGAGATGCAGGGCGCTGTGGGAGAGGGGGCACGCTGCTGTCGCCCTGGCTCCTGGCCTTACACTGAGAGGAAAGGTGAATGACCGATAACAATAAACCTCGACCAGGCCTTGTGCTTGCGTTGTTACCCATCGTTCTCACGCTGCTGGTGCTGGGCGTGCAGCTGTTTTACTTCGGCGATTTTACGCCCCACATCCCCCTGGCCATCGGGCTGGCGATCACGGCATCCATCGGCTGGATGCAGGGCTATCGCTGGCAGGAAATGGAAGAGGGCATTCTGCACGTGGTGCGGGTGGGGTTGCCGTCTATCGCCATTCTGATGACCGTTGGCATGATCGTGGGTGTCTGGATCGCCAGTGGCACCGTGCCGCTGCTGATTTACTACGGCCTGCAGGCACTGACGCCGGAGATCTTCCTGGCCGCCGGCATGCTGCTCTGTGCGGTGGTGTCGGTGTCCCTGGGTACGTCCTGGGGGACCACTGGAACCGTGGGGCTTGCGCTGATGGGGATTGGTGCCGGTTTTGAAATTCCGATGTACTGGACCGCAGGCGCGGTGGTATCCGGCGCCTTCTTCGGCGACAAGGTGTCGCCGCTGTCCGATACCACCAATCTGGCGCCGGCCGTGACCGGGGTTAACCTGTTCGATCATATCCGCAACATGCTGCCCACCACGGTGCCGGCGATGCTGATCGCCTTCGTGATCTACCTGGTGGTGGGCTTTAACGTGATCGCCAGCGAGACGGTGGATTTCAGCAAGATCGAGCTGATTACCACCACCCTGGCGCAGAACTTTGAGCTGTCCTGGGTGCTGTTGATCCCGGCCATTCTGGTCATTGGCCTGGCCGTACTGAAGATGCCGGCCCTGCCGTCACTGTTTGCTGGAGCGCTGGTGGGGGCCGCGCTCGCGATGGTGATGCAGGGGCAGAGTCTGCATGATGTCTTCAGCTTTATGCAAAGCGGCTACAAGCTCGAAACCGGGGTCAGCGAGATCGACAGTCTGCTGAACCGCGGCGGTATCCAGTCCATGACCTGGGTCATTACCCTGGTGATGATTGCGCTGGGCTTTGGCGGTGCGCTGGAGAAAACCCGCTGTCTGGAAGTCATCATTACCAACATTTTGCGTCGAACCCGGCGCTTTGGCAGCCTGCAGGCGGCGGCAACCGGCACGGCGGTGGCGACCAACCTGGTGGCGGGCGACCCCTACCTGTCCATCGCGCTGCCGGGGCGGATGTTTGCGCCGGCGTACCGGGGCAAGGGCTATTCGACTCTGAACCTGTCCCGGGCGGTGGAAGAAGGCGGCACCCTGGTGTCTCCGCTGGTGCCCTGGAATGCCGGTGGTGCTTTCGTGATCACGGCGCTGGGCTTGGGTATCAGTGATGGCCAGATCGAAAACCTGCTCTATATCCCGCTGGCGTTTGCCTGCTGGCTGTCGCCCTTGCTGGGCATCGCTTACGGCTACCTGGGCTGGTTTACGCCCAGGGCCACGAACGCCGAGCGCCAGCGCTGGAGTGATGCGTCCGAAATTATCCTGCACGACGCTGATGGAGAGGGGCGTTTGGCGCCGGCCCCAGCGTCAACGGCACAGCGAGAAACACCGGCCAGGGCTTGATGTGTTGAAAGCCTGAAAGGTGCTACGCAAAGCGGGCCCGGTTAATTACCGGCCCGCTTTTTGCGGTTCATCGCGCGTTCCCCCGGCAAAGCGCGGTGAAGCTTTCCTAAGGGGCTATGCCAGAGCACGAAGGCCCAGGACACTCTGTCACCGGATATGAGCGACCAGCTCAAGAATGCCTTCGATAATTTGGTACTTCGGTGCTGACTGAACGGGAGTCGGCGCTGATTCGCCTGTTGCTGCGCGGCCACTCGAACCAGTCGGCGGTGGATAAAATGGGGATTTCCATCACGACCGTAAAAATGCACCGACAACACTGCAAAGGTGAACTGGACATAACGTCACAGGCCGAGAAGTTTTCGCTGTTTTATCAGTTCCTTGAGCACTATGCAGGCGGATTCTTCTCAACACCCGCTGGCCACCCTTTTACAGCGTTCTTCACCGCCAACGGAAGGCTGGAATCATTGCCGGCCAGTTCTTGAGCCTGTACGACAGTAACGCGGGGCTCAATCCGAATTCCCCGGATGCACCAGCGCGCCCAGGCCGGCATCGGCGAGGGCCTGCAGCAGCATGGCCCTTATGCTGGTAGCCTGCTCATGGTTCAGTGCCAGGCTCAGCAGTTCCTTGCCCTTCTGGCGACTGAACGAGCGAATCACCCACTTGATGCGAGGCAGGTCCCCCGCACTCAGGCTCAGGCTCTCGACACCGAGCCCCAGCAGCAACAGCGCCACGGCGGGATCCCCCGCCGCCTCGCCACAGACACAGACCGGCTTGCCATGCAGTCTGGCAGCATCTGTGACCTGAATCAGCGCCCGGATGACCGCCGGGTGCAGGGCATCGAACCAGCGCGCCACACGCTCGTTGTTGCGATCCACCGCGAGCAGGTACTGGGTCAGATCGTTGGTGCCGACACAGAGGAACTCCACCCGGCGGGCCAGTTCCTCGGCCTGGTAGACCGCCGCCGGCACCTCGATCATGACGCCCAGCGGGGGCAGTACTATATTTTCCTGCATATCCTGCAACTCATGGCAGGCGCGGTTGATCAGCACGATGGCCTCGTCCAGATCCTCCACCCGGCTGATCATGGGCAGCAGCAGGCGCAGGTTGCCAAGCCCGGCGTTGGCCTTGAGCATGGCGCGAATCTGGGTCAGGAAAATGTCAGGGTTATCCAGCGAGATGCGAATGCCACGCCAGCCCAGGTAGGGGTTGGCTTCCTGTACCGGGAAGTAGGTCAGTGCCTTGTCGCCGCCGATATCCAGGGTACGCAGGGTTACGGGGCGGGGGTGAAATGCCTCCAGAACCTGGCGGTAGAGCAGGTACTGTTCATCTTCAGTGGGAAAGCTGTCGCGCACCATAAAGGGAAACTCGGTGCGGTAGAGCCCGATACCCTCTGAGCCGCGGGCCAGGGAGTGGCTCAGGTCCGACAGCAGGCCGGCGTTGGTATAGAGGGGCAGGCGGATGCCATCCGGTGTTTCGGCGGGCAGGTCGCGCAGGTTCTGCAAATCCTGTGTCAGCTTCAGTTCCTGGCGCTGCACGCGCCTGAAATCCTTTTGCAGGGACTCGCCGGGGTCCAGGTAGATGCGGCCCTGGTAGCCATCCACGATCAGGTTGCGGCCATCAAGGTCGCTGAGCGCTACATCGGCGGCGATGCCCATCACGGCCGGCACCTCCATTGAGCGGGCCAGGATCGCCAGGTGGGACAGGCTGGAGCCGTGCCCGGAGATAACGCCGGCCAGGCGCTCGGCCGGCACGGCAGTGAGATCCACCGGGCTCAGGTTGTCGCCGACAAGTATGGTGTGCAGCGGGTAATCGGTTTCGGCGGGGGTGTCGCCTGGCAGCAGCCGGGCCAGCAGGCGCCGGCCGATGTCGCGGATATCGTGGGCACGTTCGCGCAGGTAAGGGTCATCCATGCTTTCGAACAGCTGTACGTGCTCCAGAATGCTGTCGCGCAGCGCCCCGGGGGCCCAGTTGCCGTTGCGAATGCGGCTGACCGTGGCCTCGAACAGTTCGTGGCTGCGGGCAATCAGCGCATAGGCGCGGAACAGGGCCCGGTCTTCGGCGCTCAAGCCCGGTTCAAGCCGCTCGGCCAGCAGCTCGAAGTCCGCCGCCACAGCATCCACAGCCGCCTGCAGCGCGGCGATCTCGGCCTCGCTGTCCTCCAGGATCCGGTCCGGTACCTGGTCCAGGTCCAGCGGTGAAAACACCAGCACGCCGGTACCCATGGCAATCCCCGGTGCCCCGGCACCGCCTTCGTACTGGCTCGGGCGCTCGGGCGGGGCCGTATCGCGGGTTGCCGCCTGGCTGAGAGACAGGGCAAGGGTGCCGGCCAGCTGCGTGGCCAGGGTCGAGAGAAACACCTGTTCGGACTTTTTGAAACGGCTCTGTGCCACCTGCTGTGCGACCAGTACGCCCAGCAGTTCCTGACGATGGATAATGGGCACCCCGAGAAAACCGTGGTAGGCCTCTTCGCCAGAATTCCTGATGTGACAGTAGCGTGGGTGGGCCGGTGCGTTGCTTACATTCACCGGTGCCCGGCGCTGTGCCACCCAGCCGACCAGGCCTGCGCTCTGTTTGAGGTGCAGTTTCCCCACGCTTTGCGGATTCAGGCCTTCGCTGGCCATGAGCACGTAGTGGCTGTGGGCCTGGTCGCTCAGATACACCGAGCAGGCATCGGTGTGCAGGGTGCTGCGGACGCCGGTGACGATGCTCTGCAGGGCCGATTCCAGCGAGCTGGCCTGGCTCGTTTGCTCGATAATCTGGTGCAGGGCATTCAGTTTTTTCAGGGACGTGACGGTCTTGCGTGCATTGTCCTCTGGAGTCTGGGCACCGGGGCCGGCATCGCCGGATTTTTTTGGACCAGTGTTGTGCGGCATGATTGCTCCTTCTGGAGAATCCGGGGCCTGTTGCAGCGGCGGTTCGTGCACTCAGGTTTCCGATTGCCTTCACTATAGGCGCTGTGGCCATCGGCAGGCACGCCTTACAGCAGTGGCAACTGATCCCCGGCCCGGGGCGGTACACAAAACAGGTCCGTACGCAGGGGAGACCTGCGATCTGCCCGCAGGCCGAACTTGTTCGTTGCCAGGCGAAAGCGCTGGGCGATCATTTCGGCGAACAGGCCTTCACCGCGCATGCGGCTGCCAAAGCGGCAGTCGTAGGCGGCGCCGTTTCTGCTTTGTGCGATCAGGCTCATGACATGCCCGGCGCGCTCGGGATAGTGGCAGTCGAGCCACTCCCGGAACAGGCCTTCGACCTCCCGCGGCAGGCGAATAAAGACAAAGCCCGCAGAACGGGCGCCAGCGGCGGCACTGGCCTCGAGCATGGCCTCCAGTTCGCGGTCATTGATCATCGGAATCAGTGGGGCCAGCAGTACCCCCACCGGCACACCGGCGTCGCTCAGCTGGCGAATGGCATCCAGGCGAGTCCGGGGCCCGGCGGCACGGGGTTCCAGCGTGCGCTTAAGCTGTGGGTCCAGGGTGGTCATGCTAATCATGACGGAGCAGAGTTGCTGTTCGGCCATGGCGCCAAGGATATCCAGATCGCGGCTGATCAGAGCACCCTTGGTAATGATTGAGAACGGGTGGCGAAAGCGCGCCAGTACTTCAAGCAACTCGCGGGTGATGCGCCTTTGCTGCTCGATGGGCTGGTAGGGGTCGGTGTTGGCCCCCAGGGTAATGGGCCGGCAGCGGTAGTTTTTCGCCCGCAATTCGCGCTCCAGCTGTTCTGCCGCGCCTTGCTTGACGATGATGTGCGTTTCAAAGTCGATCCCGGGGGAAAGATCCCAGTAAGCATGGTTCGGCCTTGCAAAACAATAGATACAGCCGTGCTCGCAACCGCGATAGGGGTTGATCGACTGCTCGAAGGGCACATCGGGAGACTGGTTGCGGCTGATAATCGATTTGGGACGCTCGTCGATCTGCACCGTGGCGATGCGGGCGGGCATGTCGCCATCTTCCACAGGGTCGATATCACTGCGGGTCGGCGCGAATCGGTTGGCGGGGTTGGACAGGGCACCGCGCCCCTGCAGCGGTTTGGTCATGACGGCATGCTCTGATAATAAATACTGGTTAAATATACAGTATTGTGGCGATTGTGCGAGTATTCGTCACCAGGGATGCACAGGCCTCCAGCGTTTATATGAAAAATCCGTGGGAGGCCCGCCCACTGTTCTGAATCTGTCTACGCTTTGGTAAGCCCAACTTTCACAGGAGTACAGACCATGAGCGTAAAGGCGATACCCGAGGGCTTCCACACGGCAACACCCTACCTGGCGATCAAGGGCGCCAGCGATGCGATCGAGTTTTACAAAAAGGCGTTTGGTGCCACCGAGCGCTTTCGACTGGATATGCCGGACGGCGGTGTCGGCCACGCGGAAATCCTTATCGGCGACAGTCCCATCATGCTGTCGGACGAGTGTGGCGAATCCCACTTCCACAGCCCGGCGACCCTGGGCGGATCCTCCTTTGGCGTTCACCTGTATGTGGAAGATGTGGATGCGCGCTTTGCCCAGGCCATTGCGGCCGGTGCCACCGAACTGAGCCCGGTGAAGGACCAGTTCTACGGGGACCGGCTGGGTAGCCTGAAAGACCCCTACGGCCATGTGTGGTTTCTGTCGACGCACATCGAAGACCTGAGTGAGGCGCAAATTGCCGAGCGAGCAAAAGCGATGTTCGAGCGCGAAGGCTGAGAGGCACCGTGGCGGCAGACAAATAACGGGAGGTCATCATGAATGGCGCGAAGTGTTGTACGTATGCCTGGCTGCGGGGGCTGGTATTGGCTGGTGCTGCGCTGGCGATAGCGGGACAGCTGGTTGCTGTACCGGCGTCGGCGGATACGCGGGTCTATCAACCGCCGCAAGGCTCAAGGCCCCACGATGTGGCACCGGCACCGGATGGCAAGGTCTGGTATACCGGCCAGCGCCGGGGTGTGCTCGGTGTGCTGGAGCCCGAGTCGGGCGAGGTGCTTGAGGTCGCGCTGGGGCCGGGATCGGCCCCCCATGGCGTGATCCAGGGGCCCGACGGCGCGGCCTGGATCACCGACGGTGGCCAGAACGCCATCGTGCGCTATGACCCTGCGACCGGCGCCGTGAGGCTTTTCCCGCTACCGGCGAATCGGCCGCGGACCAACCTCAACACCGCGGCTTTTGATGTTGATGGCATGCTCTGGTTTACCGGACAGAACGGTATCTATGGTCGGCTGGATCCCGCCAGCGGTGCCATGCAGGTATATGATGCCCCCCGGGGGCGCGGCCCCTACGGCATTGCGGCCACACCCGGTGGTGCGGTCTATTACGCCTCGCTGGCCGGCAGTCATATCGCCCGCATTGATCGCAGCAATGCCGAGGCACGGGTAATCGAACCGCCACGCAAGGGGCAGGGCGCGCGCCGGGTCTGGTCCGACACTGTTGGCCAGATCTGGGTCAGTGAATGGAACTCGGGCTACCTTAGCCGGTTTAATCCCAATGACAGCAGCTGGGCGGGCTGGAAACTGCCAGGCGACAGGCCCCAGGCCTACGCCGTTTACGTGGATGACCGGGATATTGTCTGGGTCAGTGATTTTGCCGCCAACGCGGTGCTGAGCTTCGATCCGCAAAGCGAACGCTTTACCGCTTATCCTGGCAGTGCCCCCGGTGCCAATGTCCGCCAGATTCTCGGTCGCCCGGGCGAAGTCTGGCTGCCGGAGTCCGGCCTCGACCGGCTGGTGCGCATTAGGCCCTGAGAATCATTGTTATTCGGCGGTTTACAGTAGACACTGCGGCCTTTGGGAAACGGTTTTGGAGCTTGGAGTCATGGAAGCAGAGGCGACGCAGACATCCGCCAGCCTTGCGCGGCAGGCGTTGCATCGGGCGCTGCAACAAAAGCAGTGGCAGGCCGGTGAGAAGCTGCCGCCGGAACGGGCGCTGTGTGAGACCCTGGGGGTCAAGCGCATGTCGTTACGCCAGGCATTGCTGGCGCTGGAGAGTGAGGGGGCGATCTTTCGCATCGACCGCAAGGGCTGGTTTGTAGCCCAGCCCCGCTTTGTCTATGACCCCCTTGGCCATGTCAGTTTTCAGCGGGCGGCCCGTGAACAGGGTACCGCCAGCTGGCAGGACCTGGAACAGGAAACGGTCGCGGCAAACGCCCGCCAGGCTGCCGATTTCGGCATCGATACAGGGGCGCCGCTGCTGCGGGTGTTTGGCTGGGGAGCCTTTAATGGCCACCGCATTTTTGTTCACGATGTGCTGATCAACTGCCAGCGGGCCCCCGGTTACCCTGACAAGCTGGCAGGGCGTTCCTTTACCGAGGTGTGGGAGCAGGAGTTCGATATCCGGCCGACGCTGGCCGATCTGCTGATTAGGCCCGTTCGCCTGGAGGGCAGGGCGCAACAGCTGCTCGGTTGCACCACGGGCGCACCTGGGCTCTATATCAAGCGCACCAAGAGTGACGGTGAGGGGCGCATTATCCAGATCGACCGCGAGTTCTGGCGCTTCGAGGCGCTGGAGCTGCATTTCTCCATCAAGGATACCGACCGCTGAAGTCGGTGTAATCCCGGGTTTCAGGCGGGCGTCAGGCTTGCATGAAGCGTTTCACATACTCCTGGCGTACGGCGAGCCAGTACGGTGGGTCGACCTGCCACCACCAGAGGTTGTCCAGTGCCTCCCGGGTGTAGGTCGCGTTGTAGGCCTCCCGGACGTCGGGGAGCAGGTAGGCTTCTGTGCCGGCAACACAGGAATTGTAACCTGACTGGTTTGCCATCATCGCCCCGACCTCGGGTGTCAGCAGATGGTTGATAAAGGCATAGGCCTGCTCCAGGTTGCCGGCACCCGCCGAAATTCCCACCGGGTCGAGCCAGGCGAGGCCGCCTTCTCTGGGCATGCGATAGCGGTAGCGCCCTTTGCTCTGCCTGAACAGGGTCAGGCCCGGACCGTCCCAGGTCTGACCGATAGCACAACCTTCCTGCGCAAAGGCGGACAGTATTTCCGGCGTGCTGTGCCAGTAGCTGCGGATGTTCTGTTTGTGGTTGATGGCAAAGGCCGTCGCCCGGTCCAGAATCTGTCGATATTTCTCCTCGCTGCGATAGGCATCAGCCATGCGATCCGAGGGCAGTTCGCCGTTGTAATCCAGCGCCAGCCCCAGGGCGATCAGGGCCGAGCTGGGCCTCAGGGTGACGGGGCCTGGATTTTCCGGCTGCCAGAGATCCAGGTAGGACAGCTCGCCGTCGGGGTCGTCGTGCCTTGCACTGTCCAAGGTGATGGCTTCCGTTCCCCAGGCAAAGGGCAGCAGGTAGCGCTTGCCGCCATGGGTCGCGCCCAGTTCAAGGGAGGACGCCAGCATTGTCGGGGCGATATTGCCCAGTGCAAGCCGGTTTTCCGCCAGGGGTTGCAGCAGGTCCAGGGAGTAGTAATGACCGGCGCTGGTAACCGACGGAAAGATCAGATCGAAGCCCTTGCCCCGTTCCGCAGTTAGCCTGCCCAGGGCGTCGTTGTTGTCCCCATAGGTGGAGAGCCGGACCCTGATGCCGGTTTTCGCTTCGAACGATCTGATCATGTCGGGCCAGATATAGTCGGGCCAGCTCAGTATGTTCAGCTCCCCGGACGATGCCCGTGCCTGCGGGCTGATAATGGCCGGTGCTAATCCGCCGATGCAGGAAATGACCGATGTCGTTGCCATCCCTTTTAGAACGCTGCGCCGAGACAGCCGCTGCCGCGGGCCCGCGACATCGTCCGGGCCTTGTGTACTGTTGAGCACGATCTGTTTTGAGACGGCAGTTTTTTTCTCGATCGTCATGTTGATGACCTTGTTGTGGATTGCAGGATCCGGTGGCGCGCGTCAGGACTCGAAAATCCGGTACAGGTGACTGAGCTTTTGGTGCAGATCCTGGTTGAAATACTTGTTGGCCGCACGGTCGGGCCTGTGTCGCCAGGCCGGGGTCAGGGCCGCGAGGGCCTGTGCCAGCTGCCAGCGGTACTCAAAGCGGTGTCCGGCAAGGGCATTGAGTGCCTGCCACTGGGCCTGCGAGAACCACTGGCGGTCGAGATTGCCGATCTTGTGCGCGTTGAGAAAGAAATCACCCAGGTAGCTGGCGTGAAGCAGCGCTTGCTGCGCTGCATTGTCAAGCACCAGGTGGCGCTGGGCGCTGGTGATCAGGGTGCGGGCGGAGGGGTACTCGATAGCGCTCAATGGCTGCAGCGCCGCGGCATCGAAGCCCTGCTCCTGCAGTCGTTCCATAACCGCAGTAGAGATCAGGTAGCGTTGCGGCCTGGCAACACTGAGGTGCAGCAGGTTTTGCAGCACGAAGAGGCAGAGCGTGCAGATCAGCGCGGCCACCGCCGGGGTTGCCACCCAGCCACAGCCGATGCGTCCGACCAGGCGCCAGTTGACGGAGTGCCCGCCCTTTAGCAGGCCGATGCCGATCACTGCACCGACAATGGCCTGGGTGCTGCTGACGGGGACCAGTGGAATGGACGGCAATCCCCAGTCGATCAGCTGCCGTTCCAGTGTCTGGGAGGCGAACAGGAACAGGACCAGGGAATGGGCCACGACAACGATCCAGGCGGAGACCGGCGACACCTGCAGCAGCTTGCAGCCGACCGTCAGCATGACACGTTTGGAATAGGTATAGACACCGACGGCAATGGCCAGGCTGCCGAGCAGAAACAGCTGCTGGGTCGAGCTGACGCGCACACCGGACATGTCCAGATCCTGAAACGGCGATACCGCGATAAACACGCCCATGACATTGGCAATGTTGTTGGCCCCCAGGGTATAGGCGCCGAAGGCCCCGGTCACGATGAGCGCCAGGCGCGTCCAGCTGTCCTGGGTCAGCAAATGGGGTTGAAACCGCTGCAGCCCGAACTCGACCGCCCTGGAGAGCAGCACGGCGAAGAGGCCGGCCAGCAGCGGGCACAGCACCCAGGTGGCCAGAATTGTCAGCAGCGTATCGGTGTCGGTAAGCGCACCGGTAAAGAAGTTCCAGCCGACGATAGCACCGACGATGGCCTGGGTGGTCGACGCCGTGAGGCCGATGCGCACCAGCATGAAGACCGACAGCGCGGCGGCCAGCGCGGTGGCGAAAGCGCCCGCGATCTGGTTGATGCCGCCCAGGGAGCCGAGCGTGCGGGCGGCTCCGGCGCCGTCGATCACGGCACCGAGCACCACGAATACCGAGCAGACCAGTGCGGCGGTGGAGAAACGCAGCATGCGCGACCCCACCGCGGTGCCGAAGATATTGGCAGCATCGTTGGCGCCCAGGGACCAGCCGAGAAACAGGCCGCTGGAGATAAAGAAAATAAAGCTCAGGTCCATGGTACGAAACCCTAGATGCGACGTTTAATGGCATAGATCGAGAGGCGGTCACTGATGTCTTCAGCGGTATTGGCCAGCTCGTCTATTCGCTCCACGAAATAGCGCAGGTGGACCTTGTGGGCGATATCCAGGTCGGAGTTGAAAATCCGCCGCAGCAGGGCGGTGCTGAGCTTGTCGGCTTCGGTCTCAAGCAGCTGAACCTTGCAGTTGTGATCCCGTACGGCCTGGATGTCGCGAAAGAAGGCCCGGGCAGCGGTGACCAGCAGTTCGACGCATTCGCATACGGTGTGCAGCAGGCGGTTCAGTTCCGGCAGGGTGGCCGCCGGGAACTGCGGGCGCTCGATATGAAACTTGAACAGGCCGGCTTCGAACAGGTTGATCAGCACATCGACATCTTCGAGCAATGACATCACGTCGGCACGCAGGTCCGGGATCAGGGTGTGGACATAGAGCTCGGTTTCGATGGCACGGCGCAGCTGATCGCTTTCGCTCTCCAGCGCTTCCACCCGGGCCATCTTGTCTTCGAACTCGGCGCAGATACCCTGATCAATGTAGAGTTGCATGGCCTGGCGGAACAGCAGGCCCGCCACGACGACCCTGTCGAAGAAGTCGTCGATATTGCGCTCGACCTTGCTGGTACGGCTGAAAAGGCTCGGCAGTTTGAAGTTCATGATTGTTTCCTGGTTGTCTCCCGGGGTCCCGGGCCGGCGTCATCCGGCGGCCCGGGACCGTCACCGGGCCGCGGCTGCACAAAGCCGGCACTGCAAGGAGGGTGTGATACAGACCCTGTCAGGCTGACGTGCCCTGCAGCACGGCCAGGGCCCGGGCGTGCAGTGCTGCCGTGGCGGATGCCAGCAGGCTGCCGTCCCAGCCCGGGCCGCCCACCGGCTGCCCGTGCCAGTCACTGATGCAGCCGCCCGCCTCCTCGATCACGGTAACCATGGCCATGACGTCGTAGATCTTCAGGCTGGCCTCCACCAGCAGGTCGATATGGCCACTGGCCAGCAGGCCGGCCAGGTAACAGTCGCCGCCAAAGCGCCGCAGCTTCACCTGCTGTGCCAGCCGCTCGAACCGCGCCAGTTGAGGTTTATCGAAGGGGTCGGGTTCGGTGCAGTAGAGGATGGCATCCCGCAGCTCGGTGACCGCCGAGGTATGGCAACTCTGGCCGTTGTAGCGGGTGCCATGGCCCCGGCGCGCCACCCAGCGTTCATCGGAAATCGGGATATCGATCATGCCGAGTATCGGCACCTCGGCCTGCTGCAGGCTGATCAGGGTGCCGAAAGTCGGCATGCCGGAAATGAAGCTCTTGGTGCCATCGATGGGATCGATAACCCAGGTAAAGTCGCCCCCCTGCTGCAGCTGTTCATGCTCCTCGCCGATGATGTTGTGGCTCGGGAAGTGCGTGTGCAGCATCGCCCGCAGTGCGCTTTCGGTTTCCTGGTCGGCAATGGTCACCGGGCTGGTGTCCGCCTTGTCCTGGACCTGGATACGGGTGCGGAAGTAGGGTTGCAGTATGCTTCGGGCACGGTCGGCCATCTTGTGGGCCAGTTCATGGGGCTGCATTGCGGTCATGGGTCGGTTCTCTCTTGATTCTTCAATTTGTTAACGGCGGCAAGGGTGGCTTAGCGGCTGGTGGGGTCCAGCCTGTCCCGCACCCAGTCGCCGAGCAGGGCGAAGGCCAGGGTGGTGAAAAAGATCACCAGGGCGGGCAGGGTAGCGAGCCACCAGGCGGTCAGCAGGTAGTCCCGACCGAAGCCGACCATATTGCCAAGGCTGGTCATGGGCGGCTGAATGCCCAGACCCAGGAAGCTCAGCGAGGTTTCCAGCATGATGGTCTGCGGGAAGTTAAGCGTCATGTTGACGATCAGTGCATTGGCGATATTGGGCAGAATATGGCGACCGTAGATACGCCAGGGTGAAGCCCCCAGGGTGCGCACCGCAACGGCGTAACCGCGCTGGATCGATGACAGTGCCAGGCCACGGGTGATGCGGGCATAGCGCTCCCAGCCGAAGATTCCCATCAGCAGGATGAACAGCATCAGGCTGTTGCTGAAAAAGGCAACCACCGCCAGTGCCAGGATCATGAAAGGGATCGATGCCTGGTAGTCGATGGCGATCATGACCAGGTCATCCACCCAACCGCGGAAATGGGCTGCCAGCAGACCGACCAGGGTACCGAACAGGGCGCCGATCAGGGTGCCGATCAGTGCGACCAGCAGGCTGACCTGGACGGAAATCACCAGCCGGCTCAGCACATCACGCCCCAGGTGGTCGGTGCCCAGCAGGTGGCTCCAGCTGCCCTCTGCGAGCCAGACCGGCGGCTGCAGCCGGGCGCGCAGGTCGATCGCCTGGTAGTCGTAGGGGAGCCAGAGGTCGCCGGTGACCGAGACCAGTACCATCAGGGCCAGCCAGGCGATGGAAAGCCAGATCAGCAGTGGCAGGCGCATGCGGCGGCGGGTCTGTAGCGGCGTTGCTGTCAGTGTTGTCATCTCAGTCTCCCGTTCTCAGGCTGCCGACGCGGGGGTCGAGCCAGCCATACAGCAAATCGATTACCAGGTTGGTGAGGACCATGGAGCAGGCGATCAGCATGACGATGATCTGCACCACGGCCAGGTCCCGGTTGGCCACCGAGCTGACCAGCAGCCGGCCCAGGCCCGGCCAGGCAAAGAGGCTTTCGGTCACCACACCGCCGGCGACCAGGGTGCCGACAAAGAAGCCCACCACGGTGATCAGTGGTATGGCGGCATTGGGCAGTGCATGCCGGCATACCGCCTGAGGCCAGCGCAGGCCCTTGGCCCTGGCGGTTCGCATGTAGGGCTGGTGCAGCACCTCGAGCATCGCCGAGCGGGTAAAGCGGGCGAAGATGGCGGCTTCCGCCACGGTCATTGTCAGCACCGGCATCACAAAGTGCTGCCAGCTGCCGCTGCCGCTGGTGGGCAGCAGCTGCCAGGTGACCGAAAACAGCAGGATCAGGAAGATACCGAGCACGAAGTTCGGCAGGCTGAAACCGGCGACCGACACCAGCATGGTCAGGCGGTCAATCCAGCTGTTGCGGTGCAGCGCCGCGTAGATCCCTGCCGGCACCCCAATCAGCAGCGTGCACAGCCCGGTAACGCCCATCAGCTGCAGCGTTTTGGGCAGGCGCTCGAGTACCGCAGTCATGGCATCGCGCTCTTCGAAATAGGAGTAGCCGAAATCGCCCTGCAGGCAGTTGCCGAGAAAATGCAGATACTGCTGCCAGATCGGCAAATCCAGCCCCCACTGCTGGCGAAACGCATCCAGCGCCCGGGGATCGGCTTCCAGCCCCAGCACATAGACCGCAGGGTCGCCGGACAGTCGCAGCACGAAAAAGACCGTGCTCACGATCAGCAGCACCGTGAGCAGTGCCCGCGCCAGTTTTTGCAGTGCATAGAGCATGTTCATCAGGCCACCTCCTCGACCGGAATCCGGGCTTCAAAGCAGGCCACCGCGTGGTGCCCGCCATCCACGCGCAGCTCCGGCATGTGCTGGCGACAGCGCTCGGTGGCCAGGCGGCAGCGGGGGTGAAAGCGGCAGCCAGCGGGCGGGTCGGCCGGGCTTGGGGGCTCGCCGGTGAGGCTGATGTGATCGCGCCGGGCGCTGGGGTCCGCCTTGGGGATGGCTGAAATCAGTGCCTGGGTATAGGGGTGGCGGGGCGCGGAAAAGAGTTGCCGGGCCGGCCCCATCTCGACGATCTGGCCGAGGTACATCACCGCCACGCGGTCACACAGGTGGCGCACCACCGAGAGGTCGTGGCTGATAAAGAGCAGTGTCAGCCCCATGTCGCGGCGCAACTGCTGCAGCAGGTTGACGACCTGTGCCTGGATAGACACATCGAGCGCCGAGATAGGCTCGTCGCAGATCAGCAGTTCGGGTTTGAGTATCAGGGCCCGGGCCAGCACCACGCGCTGGCGCTGACCGCCGCTGAGTTCGTGCGGGTACTTGTGCAGCTGGCCGGACTGCAGGCCGACACTCTGTAGCAGTTCCTCGGCGATACGGCGGCGCCGGGTGCCATCGTGCAGCTGGTGAATGGTCAGGGGTTCGATCACCTGATCCAGTACCTGCATGCGCGGATCCAGTGCGCCCAGGGGATCCTGGAAGACGTACTGCAACTTCTGGCGCAGCGGCTTCCATTGCGCATCGGACAGGCCGATCAGCTCCTGGCCGCGGTACTGCACCGAGCCCTCGCTGGCCCTGGCCATGTTGAGTACCAGCTTGGCGGTGGTGGATTTGCCGCAACCGCTCTCGCCGACCACGCCGAAGGCTTCGCCGGGCTGAATATCGAAACTGACGCCATTGACCGCATGAATGAGCGGCCGAGGCCCGAACAGACGACCGGGCTTGTTGCTCTTGAAGGTACAGTGCAGGTTGCGCACCCTGAGCAGTGGCGCTGAGGGGGCATCGGGCGTGACTATCCTGTTCATCATGACGGTGCTCGGCTCTGTTGCAGGGGCAGGGGGAAGAAGCAGCTAAATCGATGTGGGTCCGGGCTGTGCTGCGCGGCCGGTGACTCGCGGTAGCAGCGCTCGGACGCCTGCGGACAGCGCGGCGCAAAGGCACAACCTTCGCCGAAGGCGTCGGGTTGCGGCACGACGCCCGGGATCGGGGTCAGGGCAACGTCGCTGCTGTCGATGCTGGGGAGCGATGCCAGCAGGCCGCGGGTATAGGGGTGGCGCGCATTGTTAAATACCGCCCTGACCGGGCCGCTTTCGACGACACGCCCGCAGTACATCACCAGCACCCGGTCGCAGCTTTGTGCCACAACGCCCAGGTCGTGCGTCACCAGGATAATGGACATGCCACGCTGGTCGCGCAGCCTGCGCAGCAGGTCGATGATCTGGGCCTGGACCGTGACATCCAGTGCCGTGGTCGGCTCGTCGGCGATCAGCAGGCTGGGGTCGCCCGCCAGCATCATGGCGATCACCAGGCGCTGGTTCAGGCCGCCCGATAGCTGGTGCGGGTAGGCCTTGAGGCGCTGTTCGGGCGCCGGTACGCCGACATCGCTGAGCAGTTGGATGGCGCGCTGTTTCAGTTCGCTGCGGCCAAGTCGCCGGGTGCTGTGCAGCTGGATGGCTTCGTAGAGCTGTTTGCCAAGGGTCTGCACCGGGTTCAGCGCACTCATCGGATCCTGGAAAATCATCGCCAGCGCCTTGCCGCGCAGGGCGCTCATGGCGGTGTCGTCCTGGCTGTGCAGCCGTTCGCCGTTCCAGCGGATTTCTCCATCAAGGCGGGCGTTGCCATCCAGCAGGCCCATTGCGGCCATGCAGGTGACGCTCTTGCCACTGCCGCTCTCGCCCACCAGGCCGATAATCTCGCCCCGACCGACGTTCAGGTCGATGCCGCGCACCACCTGGGTGGCGGTGTCGTCCGTCACGAAAGAGACATGCAGGTCTCGGGTTTCCAGCAAGGGTTGCATAACAACTCCTGATACGGTTGAAGGGGCGGGTATGGCCCGCCCGGTTTATTCAGGATGGATTGCCCGGCGTCAGCCCCTGATCCGCAGCATGCGGGCGCCCAGGTCCATGAACGGGTTATCGGTCGGGGTCCATTGCAGCTGTGCGCGCACGCCGTACAGCATCGGCAGGGTGTGCAGGTAGGTGCCGGGCGGATCCTGGCGCTCGTAGATCTCCAGCAGTTCGCGCATCGCCTGGACGCGCTGGCGCTTGTCGGTGCTCTTGAGCTGTTCGCCCCACTCGTTAAAGGCGTCGCTGCTGTAGGTTTGGTTGCGCTGGAACCAGCCTTCGGGGCCGTACAGACGGTAAATCTGGCCCAGGGGATCGGGGTACTCGGCGCTATTGGACCAGTTGAAAATACCGCGACCCTCGGGGGCGTCCTCGATCTGGCCCCAGTTCTCTTTCAGCTCCAGCTTGACGTTGAGGCCAACCTGGCGCCACATGTCGACCAGGATCTGGGCGGTGTTGACCTCGCCGGTGTAGTAGTCCTGCAAATAACGGTAGGAGATCTCCTCACCGTTATAACCGGCTTCCTTCAACAGCTGGCGGGCCCTGTCGGGGTCGTAGGGGGTGCCCTGGTGGTCGGCGACATAGAGGTCTCCAAACACCTCCATCTGCAGGCCGTTGGGCACGCTGGCGTGGCCCTGGTAGAGGGCATCGACGATCAGTTGCCGGTCGATGGCATGGCTGAGCGCCTGGCGCACTTTCGGGTCCTGCAGTTGTGGATGCTGCTCGTCGAATGCAATAACGCGAATAATGCGTACCGGGCCGCCGGCGATGCGGGTATCGGGATCATCCTGCAGCAGGGTGAACTGATCCGGGGTCAGCTCGGTGACAATATCGTACTCGCCGGTCTTGAGGCCGGCGATGCGCGCTGCGATCTCCGGCACCTCCTTGAAGGTCACGCTTTTCGCAGGGGCCTGCTCGCCCCAGTACTGATCGAAGGCCTCCAGTCTGATGTAGTCACCATACTTGACCTCCGCCAGCCGGTAGGGGCCCGTGCCCACCGGTTGCTTGAGCCAGTTCTCCCAGCTGCCGGCGGCCTCGTACGCGTCCTTGCAGACCATCTCGCTCATCCAGTTGGCGAAACGCAGTTCCAGCAACGGGTCTTCCTGCTGGAAGTGGATCCGTACGGTATGGGCGTTTACCACCTCGACCTGCTCCAGGCCGCCCAGGTAAGGCTGCCCGATGGCCCAGCCCGGCGCCTGCTCACCGAGGAAGCGCTCGCGTCCCAGGCTGAAGGCGACATCCTCGGCATCGAAGGTTTCGCCGTTATGGCACTGCACATTCTGTCGCAGGCCGAATTCCAGGGTTTTGTTGTCGATCAGTCGCCAGCTTTCGGCCAGGCCCGGTTTGAGCGCGCCCTTGTGCTGGCTGTCGGTGTAAATCAGGGTTTCCAGGACGTTTTTCATCACTCGGGCGTTGACGTTGCTGTTCTCGGCCATGGGGTCGAGGCGGGCCGGGTTTTTGGCGACGGCCACGGAGATATCCGGGCGGCCATCAGCCAGGGTCGTGCCGGCGGCAGCGCCCATCAGAAGGCCGGCCAGCAGGGTCGTGAGCCTGCGAGGGGTTGGATTCATCTTTCAATTCTCCAGTTGTTATTGTGGTAGCAGGTCGCCAATCCGGTTATGAACGCGGGGTGCATCACCGGATTGGTTTAAACCATATCACCACATTTTGGTTTAAACCAGAAAGTTTTATGGTTTAAACCACGTTTCGGTTATTATGGTTTAAACCAAAAATGTTGCATTTGTATGAATGGCGGGGAGATCAGGGTATGGAAACAGAATCGACGATGACCCAAACATCGGCCGCTATCGCCCTGCAGGCCTTGCAGCGGGCGTTGCAGGCACAGCGCTGGCAGGCCGGCGAGAAACTGCCGCCGGAGCGGGAGCTGTGCGCCACCCTGGGTGTTAAACGGATGTCGCTGCGCCAGGCCTTGCTGGCACTGGAGCATGAAGGGGCGGTCTTTCGGCTTGACCGCCGGGGCTGGTTTGCCGCGCAACCGCGTTATGTCTATGACCCCCTGAGCCACGTCAGTTACGAGCGTGCCGCGCGCGACCAGGGCGATGCCAGCTGGCAGGATCTGGAGCAGGAACGCATTGCGGCGGATGCCGAACAGGCTGCGGATTTCGGTATCGCTGTCGGGGACCCGCTGTTTCGGGTGTTCGGCTGGGGGGCGCTCAACGGGCACCGGCTCTTTGTTCATGATGTGCTGCTCAACTGTGTCGCGGCGCCGGAGTATCCGTCCAGGCTGGACGGCAGATCCTTTACCGAGGTCTGGGAGCAGGCGTTCGGTATCCGGCCGAAACTGGCGCACCTGATGGTGCGGCCGGTCCGGCTGGAGGGCGTGGCACAACAGTTGCTGGGCTGTAGCCGCGGTGCGCCGGGACTCTATATCAAGCGGGTCAAGACCGACGAGCAGGGCCGCATTCTGCAGATCGACCGCGAATTCTGGCGCTTTGAGGGCCTGGAACTGCAATTCTCACCGGAGGCTATCCAATGACATACAGTCAGAACCTTACCCTGCCGGCGCTGACGGCCGAGCAGGCACGACGGCTGATCGAGCGCAGCGGCCGTATCCCGCTCTTTGCCCATGCCTATGCCTTTCACCTGAACTTTCGCTGCAACCGGATTGGGGTGGAGGAGCTGCTGCACTTTGCTGGCGATCACCGCCTCCAGGGCATCAAGATCCACCTGGATGACGGTGAAAGCCTGAGCCTGCGCCACTGTGACGATGGGCGCCTGGCGGCGTTGCAGTTACTGGCGCAGCGGCAGGGGCTGGAGGTTCATCTGGAAGTCAGTTCCACCGATAGCGCCGAACTGCGCGAGGCGGTGCGTATCGCCAGGCTGCTGGCGGCGACCTCGATTCGCTGTTATCCCCGCTATGCCGGCCGGGTGTCAGAGATCATGGCCTGGACGGTGCGGGACCTGGGCCTGCTCAGTACGCTGGACCCGCACGGGCAGTTTCGCTTTACGCTGGAACAGCACGAAGACCTCAAGGGCGATGAGCTGGTACGGATTGTCGAGGCGGTCGGCAACCCCAATCTGAAGCTGCTGTTTGACTTCGCCAATATGCTCAATGCCTGGGAACAGCCGCTGGACGCGCTGCGGCGGATGGCACCCCATATCAGCGACGTGCATATCAAGGATGCGCGGGTGGTCAGCGAAAGGGGGGGCTGGGGCCACCGGGCCTGCCGCAGCGGGGACGGCGAGCTGCCGATGGCGCGGCTGCTGCTGGAGCTGCTGCTGCTGGGGGACGACGAGCCCCAGGTGCTCGCCTACGGCCTGGAGGAGGAGGTGGACTACTACGCGCCGCCGCTGCGTTTTGCCGCTGAAGCGCCGGACCCCTGGATACCGTACCGGGCGTTCAGTGAAACCGAGCTCGCGCCGGCCGCCGATCTGGAAGGGTTGCTGGCACGGGAGCTGCAGGATGCGCGGGATCAGCTGGACCATGTCCGGGGGTTGCTGAGGCAGCTTCGAGCGCACGCCGAGCACTGGCTGTGAACGGCAAAGTGGTCAGAACAGGTCGATGGGCCCAAACTGTTACTGAAGCCTTGGTCATCCGGTTTTACATAGGCTTTTGTGAAAGTATACATTGATACCGCGATATTGTTCAACCTATACCCCTTTTCCATACTGCAGGCAGGAGGGGTTTGCGGCCTCTCTCCGATAATTATAAAAAGCCAGGAGAAAAAGATGGCAACACAGACTAGCGATCGACCTGTACCGACCCCCGGGCAAGCGGAGCGCGCCGAGGATCTCGAGCGGCGAATACGCGTTTACGAAGAGCTGGAAGCCAGCGGTAACTGGCCGGGTGCCCTCGGTGCCACGGACTACACGGCGATAGCCCTGCTCACGCTCGGGCTTGTGATCACGTTCTTTGTGTGGGGGTACTGAGCATGTCATCGAAGCAAAATGCAGAGCTTAAACTGGCCGCCGAGCGCGGCGACACCCCGCTGCTGCCCAGCGAGCGGATGTGGGGTTTCTGGGAATTCACCTACGCCAACTCCGCCCTGGCCATTGCCACCTGGGCGTTCCTGATCGGCGGCGCCACCGCACTCTTCGTGGGTGTTCAGGCCGGCATCGCCGCCATCATCATCGGCAACATCCTGGGTGTGCTGATCATGGCGCTGTCGACCTGTGTCGCCAGCGGCAAGTACGGTACCGAGCAATTTACCTTCCTGCGAAGCATGTTCGGCGCCAACGGCAGCCGGCTGGTCTACCTGCTGGCGGTGGTCTTTCTGACCATGGGCTGGCTGGCGGTACTGGGACTGATGTTCGGGCGCTCCATCGACAGCCTGACCGGGCTGGTGACCGAGCGGGTGGCAGAACCCCAGGGGCTGCTGGTCTACCTGGCCGCCTTTTTCGCCATCGGCCTGACCGCCTTTATCGTCGCCAGGGGGCCCACCTCGATCAAGGTGTTCAACACCATTCTCGCGCCGACGCTGGTTATCATCATGGGTGTGATGCTGTACCTGATCTTCAGTAACAGCAGTTTTGCCGAGCTCATGGCCTTGCCGGCGCTGGACGCTCCCTTTGAGGACCCCAAGCTCAATTTCATTATCGCGGTGGAAGTGAACATGGCGGCGGGTTTCTCCTGGTGGCCCTATATCGGCAACCTGGCACGCCTGAGCAAGAACCAACGCACGGCCCTGTGGCCGAACATGATCGGTGTCTTCGGTGCGGCGGTTCTCGGCGAGGTGGTTGGCCTGCTGGCGGCGGCCAGGTTCGGTGACAGTGACCCCACCGTGTGGATGACGCAGATCGGCGGCTTCGCCTTTGGCATAGTGGCACTCGGGTTTGTGGCCTTCGCCAATGTCACCAGCATGGCCAATATTCTTTATACCTCGATCGTCGGGCTGAGGCAGGTGGTCGGCTCACGCCTGCGCGCGCTGAAATGGGAACTGCTGGTGGTGCTGTTCTGCGTGGTACCGGTGATCATCATCTTCACGCTGCCCGGTATCTATGATGGCTTCTTTATCTTCCTGGTCTGGACCTCGGCCTTGAACAGCGCACTGGCCGGTATCGGCATTGCCGACTTCTTTATCCTGCGCCGCCAGCGGGTCAGCCTGCGCCACATCTTTGCACCGGCGCAGCAGTCGGCCTTTCGCTACTGGCGTGGCTTCAACCCGGCGGCGGTGGTGGCGCTGGTGGCAGGCTTCGCGGTCTATGTGCTGATCTTCAATCCGCAGACCCTGGACAACTCGGCAATCTTTGCCCTGGTGACGGCATCCCTGCCGTCCTGCGCGCTGGCGGCGGTGGTCCATATCCTGCTCACGCGGCTGCTGGTTGCCCGGTTCGGCTGGGGTGATTACCCCGGCGCGGCCGAAACCCGCGTGCCCGCCGACCTGCAGTCGGCGGTGAGAGCCGAATGATGGGCAATGAGCCGTAAGCAGTAAGCAGTAAGCAGAATAAAAGGGTGGCAGCGTCTTGTGGCGTTGCCACCCTTTTTGCGTCTGGCCTCAGTCATCGGCGCCGGGGTCTGTTTCCATCTGCTGGCGAATGCACTGGGCGAAGGCCTGGGCGGCGCGGTTGCGCTCGCTCTTGCGGTAGGCCAGGTAAAACTGCTCGTGGTAGGACAGCTGGTCCTCCAGCAGCGGGCGCATTTGCTTGGCCTCGACCCAGCGGGCGGCGTAGTGGGAGGGCAGGTAGCCGAGGTAGCCGCCGGACAGAATCATCAGGGCGATGCTCTCCATATGGGAGGCGGTGGCCTGGTGCCTGAACTCGATTTCCTGCGGCGGTTGCCAGTCGCGCATGTAGGAGCGGCCGGCATAGGCGTGCTGGCTGATCATCTCGGTGTTCAGTTCACGGGATGGCAGCTCGAACAGCGGATGACCGAGGCCGCAATAGAGTGTCTGCTGCTCGCGAAAGGTCGGAATGAAACGCACGGAACTGTGCAGCCGAGACATGGGGGAGAGGATGGCGTGGTAGTGTTCCTCCATCAGGCCCTGCAGCAGCTCCTGGGGGGACGACAGGTTGATATGCAGTTTCACCTCGGGCGCGAGCGCGGCAAAGTCGCCAATGCCCCGGTGCAGGTTGAGCGCCTGGTTGCTGGCAATGGCGTCGACGATACCGAAATGCACCTCGCCGATCAGCTGGCCCCGGGTACTGCCCACCATGCCGCGAAAGTTCTCCACCGCGCGGAACAGGCTGAGGGAAGCATCGAATACGATCTGTCCCTCTTCGGTCAGGTGAAAACCCTTGCGGCCGCGTTCGCACAGGCGCATGCCCAGGCGATCCTCCAGCTGGCCGATCTGGATGCTGATGGTGGACTGCGACACTCCCAGCTCATCCTGCGCAGCGGCAAAACCCTTGTTGTGTACCACGGCGTGAAACACCCGCAACAGGCGCAGGTCGAAGTCGGCCAGGTTCGGCAGGCTGTGGTGGTGGGCGCTCATATACCTAACCTCTTATCAAAGTATCAATCGTTACTGAATTATTGCTCAATGTAACCTCTGAATCCACTGCGGGTGATGGCCCGGGGTCAAGGCGCTGTAACCGGGGTCTGCCCTGATGCCGGCTATGCTGTAACTGACAGCCGCAGCGCCGCGTTAGCCGCGACAGGGCGCTGCGGACTGCGTCAGTTGCCACCAAACGCGAGGGTCCCATGCGTTGCGCCGGATGCGGGTTCGATAATCCCCGGGGAGCGAAGTTCTGCAATCAGTGCGGGGCTGCTCTGGCGCCCAGCTGTCCGCGTTGCGGCCATGCCCTGAGAGTCGCCGCCAAGTTCTGCGATGACTGTGGTGCGCCGCTGGCGCAGACCGTCACCACGGCGGTCGCGCCCGCGCCCGCGGTTATCGCCCCCATTCACTATACGCCCCGGCACCTGGCCGAACGCATTATCGCCGAGCAGGCGGCGCTGCGGGCGCGGGGCGGGGCCGGCGGTGAACGCAAGATTGTCACCGCGCTCTTCGCCGACATGGCAGGCTCCACGGCGCTGATTCAGGGCCTTGACCCGGAGCAGGTGCGCAACCTGATCGATCCGATCCTGGGGCTGATGATGGAGGCGGTGCACCACTACGAGGGCTATGTCGCCAAGTCGCTGGGCGATGGCATCCTGGCGCTGTTCGGCGCCCCCATCGCCCACGAGGATCACCCACAGCGGGCGCTCTATGCGGCGTTGCGCATGCAGGAATCCATGCAGCGCTATGCTGACCGGGTGCGTCTGGAGCAGGAGATACCGCTGCAGATCCGGGTCGGCATCCATACCGGCGAAGTAGTGCTGCGCTCGATCCACACCGAGGATCTGCGGGCCGACTATGAGCCGGTGGGGCAGTCGATTCACCTGGCGTCGCGCATGGAGGGGCTGGCGACACCGGGCTCCATTGTTGTCAGCGAGGCGACCCGCCGCCTGGCCGAAGGCTATTTCGAGTTCAAGGCCCTGGGGGCTATCCCGGTCAAGGGCATTGCGCAACCGCTTGATGTGTACGAAGTCCTGGGCAGCGGTCCCCTGCGCACCCGGCTGCAGGTCGCCGCCCGTCGCGGCCTGGCACCCTTTGTCGGTCGCCAGAGCGAGCTTGGGCAGCTTGGCACGGCGTTGTCGCGGGTGCGGCATACGCGTGGCCAGGTGGTTGGGGTGGTGGGGGAGCCGGGTGTGGGCAAATCACGCCTGTTCTACGAATTCCGGCCCCGCGCGCAGCAGGACTGCCGGGTGCTGGAAACCTTTTCGGTCTCCCACGGCAAGGCCTTTGCCTATCTGCCGCTGGTCGAGTTGCTGAAAACCTACTTGCAGATCAGCCCCCAGGATGACGACCGGTGCCGGCGTGAAAAGATTACCGGCAAGGTGCTGACACTGGATCGGCGGCTGGAAGACAGCCTGCCCTATCTGTTCTACCTGCTGGGGCTGGCCGAGGCCAGCGCCTCCCTGGCGCAGATGGATTCGCAGCTGCGGCGCCAGCGCACCTTCGAGGCGATCCGCCGGCTGCTGCTGCGCGAGAGCGTCAACCAACCGCTGCTGGTGATCTTCGAGGATCTGCAGTGGCTGGATAACGAAACGGCGGCCTTCCTCGACTATCTTGTCGATGGTATCACCCATGCCCGGCTGTTGTTGCTGGTCAACTACAGGCCCGAGTACCGGCACGACTGGGGTCAGCGGCCAAACTACACCCAGCTGCGGCTCGAGCCCCTGGGCCGGGCCGAGGCCGAGGTGCTGCTCGGCTCCCTGCTGGGGAACGACCCAACGCTGGCCGCGATAAAACCGCTGATCATGGCGCAGACCGACGGTAACCCGTTCTTCCTTGAAGAGGTGGTACAGACGCTGGTTGAAGAGGCGGTCTTGCTCGGCGAGCCTGGTCATTACCGTCTGCAGAGGGCGCCCGAGGCGCTGCAGATCCCGACGACGGTGCAGGGTGTGCTGAGCGCCCGTATCGACCGTCTGCAGGCGGACGAGAAAGCCTTGCTGCAAACCCTGGCGGTGATCGGCAAGGAGTTTCCCTGGAGCCTGGTGCTGCAGGTGGTCGAGCTGGCGGAACAGCCACTGCGCCAGCGCCTGTCCCGTCTGCAGGCGGGCGAATTCCTCTACGAGAGGCCGGCCTTTCCTGAGGTGGAATACAGCTTCAAGCACGGCCTGACCCAGGAAGTGGCCTATGGCTCGGTGCTGAAGGACAGGCGCACTGCGCTGCACGAGCGTACGGCCCGGGCGCTGGAGGCGCTGTTTCCCGAGCAGCGGGAGGAACGCTGCAACGAGCTGGCCCACCACTACAGCTGCAGCGGTAATGTCCCCAAGGCGGTGGAATACCTGCAGCGGGCCGGCGAACAGGCACTGCACCGCTGTGCCAACGGCGAGGCGGTCGAGCACCTGGGCGCGGCACTGGAGCGCCTGGAACAACTGCCCGATACCCCCGAGCGCCAGCGCCAGGAACTGGGGCTGCAGCTGGCGCTGGGACCTGTCTGGATGGCGATCAGGGGCTACGCGGCGGCGGAGGTGGAGGCGACCTACCGCCGGGCGCTGGAACTCAGCCAGCACAGCGATGACGTGCCGGCGCACTTCACGGCGCTGTTCGGGCTGGATGCCTACTACCTGGTGGGCGGCGAGCTGCAGGCGGCGCTGGATATGGCCGAGCAGCTGCTGCAACTGGCCGAGCGCGAGCAGGATACGGACTTCCTGCTGGAGGCCTATGGCTCGGTCGGCGTGGTGTTGCTGCCACTGGGGGAATTGGCGCCGGCGCGGGACAGGCTCGAGCAGGGCGCCGCCCTCTATGATCCCGAGCAGCACCGCGCCCACGCCTTCCTGTACGGGCTGGACCCCGGCGTGCTCTGCCTGTGCTACCTGGCCTTTACGCTGCAGCTGATGGGGGCGTCGGCCCAGGCGCGGGCGCAGAACGATGCTGCCCTGGCCCTGGCACAACAGCTGGGGCACCCTGTCAGCCTGGCGTTTGCGCTGGACTTTGCCGCCGAGCTGCACCAGCTCTGCGGGGAGGGCGAGCAGGTGCTGGCCCGCGCCGAGGCCGCCATCGAGCTGTCGTGTGAACAGGGGTTCTCGTTCTGGCTGGCCCATGGCCGGGTGCTGCAAGGCTGGGCCCTGGCCGCGCAGGGCGACAGTGACGCCGGTATCGAGCAGATCCGGCAGGGCCTGGTGGCTTACCGGGCCACCGGCGCCGAAATGTTCATGACCCATTTGCAGGGGCTGCTGGCGGATGCCCTCGTTCGGGCCGGCAAGACCGCCGAGGCGCTGTCGGTTCTGGATGAAGCCCTGGCGCTGGTGGAAACAACCCGGGAGCGCTTCTACGAGGCGGAGCTTTATCGGCTCAGGGGCGAGTGCCTGGCGGATGCGCCGGTTTCTCCGGCCGCCGGGAAGGGGGCGTCCGCAACGCCCGAAAGCTGCTTTCTGCAGGCGATCAAGCTGGCCCGCGGGCAGGGCGCCCGCCTGCTGGAATGGCGCGCAATGCTGTCACTGGCACAATTACGGATACAGCAAAGCCGGGCGAAGGAAGCGCGGGAGCTGCTGGATATGATTTGCAAGGCCAGCCCTGAAGCCGACGGAAGCCTTGTCACGACTGCCAAAACCCTGTTGGAAAAACTGGACGGGGCGGGGTGAGTCTTGTTATTGGTTTGGACGGATCAGGAGATGTCGCGTTTCGCTTCGTTCACTTAACCTGAGGCTGCAGGGGTCTTTAACCTGTAATGTGTCAGGGCGAGCTCCGGACCCCGTTAGAAGCCGACGAGCACTGGAATGTTTTTTCGATCAGGCCCGGCAGGGGCGCCGGCATGGATGCCGCGCCGTCGCTGTGACACAGGGAAGTGTCATCAGCGGTGCCCGGAAAAACATTTCAGCGCGCAGTGGAAAGGCTTCTCCGGGCGCGCTTTCTTTTGCTTACTTTTCTTTCGCGCGAGCAAAGAAAAGTGAGTCGCCAAGAGGCGAAAAAGAGGTTTATCGAAGACCGAAATCGATCCGGAAACCTGATCCGTATAATTGATAATTTACTAGATTATTACCGGAGATTCATGTGATAAACATGGTTTTGACTATTTATTAGAGTGTTACGCTTCGCTAACTCAACCTACGGGCTGATGGTGGACTGTGATACCCCCAGCTCATCCTGCGCAGCGGCAAAGCCCTTGTTGTGTACCACGGCGTGAAACACACGCAAGTCGAAGTCCGTGAGGTACGGCAGGCTGTGGTGGTGGGTGCTCATATACGTAACCTATTATCAAAGTATTATTCGATAGAGGATTATTGCTAAATGCAAATTGCTCTTCCAGAATAGATTGGATCCTTTTGCTGGGATCGCTGGCGGATGCCCTCGTTCGGACCGGCTAGGCTAGGCAAGGCAAGGCAAGGCAAGGCAAGGCAAGGCAAGGCATGGCGGGCGCCGCTGTCCCTGGCGCAGCTTAGATTGCAGCAGCGCGCGGAGGATGCTGGAACAATACTGGCCGCCATCTGCAAAGCAACCACCGACGACAACGACATCGCAGACACCTCTCAGCTAGGGCGCTGCTTGGCTGCTTGGCCTGTATGGTCTGCTATACTTTCTCGCCACGCTGTCATGCTCAATTCCCACTGGCACGATGACCGGAGATGGGGCATTATCACGGGACTCTGGATCTATGGCTGTAAAAATTACACGCAGCCTCACACACAATCGCACAGGCTCGTTTTCAATGGAGGAGAATGACTGTGGTATCTCGAAATTCTATTTTATTCAGTCGCTTAGCCACACTAAGCTGTGCTGCGCGCAAACGCACATGCGCAGCATTAAAATGCTACTCTTCAAGAAAACTTCGACGTTTACAGGGAGGCAAAACATGAAAGCAATTTCTGTAATGCTACTTGCAAGTATATTCATGACTGGATGTATGTCTGCTGCACAGCATAAACAAGACGTTAATAATGACGCAGGCGATCGTCTAACGGTTGGAAAAGTTCAGCGTGAAATACGAGAAGGCATGAGCAGTGCTCAAGTTGCTGAAACTCTCGGTTCGCCTAATATCGTATCGACAGACCAAGATGGTAATGAAGTATGGATGTATGACAAAATCTCAACTACTAAAGTTTACTCCACTAGTAGCGGTGGAGTCTCTGCACTTGTTTTAGGATTCGGTAGTTCTATAGGTGGCGGTGTGGCGCCGGGATATAGTCAAGGCTCAGGTGCCACTTCCACGTCTCAAAGAACATTAACCATTATTATTAAGTTTAATGAGAATAATAGGGTCAAAAAATTCTCATACAGATCATCTAGTTTCTAATGTCTACAGTCAAAGGATAAAGTATGTTAAATAATAAATGGAAGTTAAGTTTTTTAATGATACTTATTGTTGGCTTAATGTCGGGTTGTACGCAGCAGAATTACAAGCCATCAAAAACCAGCTTGGAATTGCAGTCAATTCAAAAGCGTGAGTTTGATACCACTTATAAAGTTGCATTTGCCTCAGCTTTATCAGTATTTCAAGATAAAGGGTATGTTGTTGATACGGCGGATTCTTCTACTGGATTTATTACTGCTGAAAGTAATAAAAGCAGTGGTTTTGTGCCATTCGTTGGTCAAACGATAGAATATACAAAATCTACTGCGTTTATTGAAGTTATGCCGTCTAGCCTTGTAGCAATTAGACTTAATTTTGTAAAACATCAAGAAACTTCTAGTGGTTATGGTATGAAGGGGGGAAATTCTGTCCCAATAGAGGCGCCAGAGTTCTACCAAGGTGTTTTTGAAGATATCCAAAAAGCGATATTTGTAAGAACAAGTCAATAATTTGCTAACAAATTGCTCAAACGGGCATTCCGGGACTGTATACCTAACTTCCGTTCACCAATGTCCGCTTTGGGCACAAACTAGCCCTCCGAAAAACCAAAAAAGGCCGATGAGGTAACTCATCGGCCCTTGCTTATGGCTTATGGCTTACGGCTTTCAGCTTTCACTTACCCCTTACAATCCACGAATCACGAATCACGAATCACGCTTTTCACCTTTCACCTTTCACCTTTCACCTTTCACCTTGCCCCTTGCGCCTCAAACCCGCCGCACCGGTGCATGGGGCCGCTGCTGGCTTTCCCATCCCTCCACCAGGCCGACCTCGACGTCCGCCGGTGCCAGGGTCGGGCGGCCGCGGACCAGGTCCGAGGCGCGTTCGGCCAGCATGATGGTGGGGGCGTTGAGGTTGCCGTTGGTCTCGGTGGGGAAGACCGAGGAGTCGATCACCCGCAGGCCTTCCAGACCGTGGACGCGCAGCTGGGAATCCACCACCGCCAGCGGGTCTTCGCCCATCTTGCAGGTGCCGCAGGGATGGTAGGTGCTCTCCAGGTTGTCGCGCACGAAGGCGTCGATCTCGTCGTCGGTCTGGACATCGGGACCGGGTGCGATCTCGCCGTCGTTGTAGGCGTCCATGGCTGGCTGGCCGATGATTTCCCGGGTCAGGCGTACGCACTTGCGAAAGCCCTCGCGGTCTTCCTCGCGCTCGAGGTAATTGAACAGGATCGCCGGGTGCACTTCGGGATCGGGTGAAATGGCGCGTACATGGCCACGGCTTTTGGGCTTGTTGGGCCCGGTGAGCACCATGAAGCCGTGGCCCTTGATCGGGGCGTTGCCATCATAGCGCATGGCTGCCGGCAGGAAGTGGAACTGCACATCCGGCCATTTCAGCCCGGCTTCGGAGCGGATGAAACCGCAGGATTCAAAATGGTTGCTGGCGCCCAGGCCATCCTTGCGCAGCAGCCAGCGGGCACCGATCAGCGCCTTGCTCAGCAGCCCCATCTTGCTGTTCAGCGTGATCGGCTGTTTGCATTTGTACTGGATATAGATCTCGGCGTGGTCCTGCAGGTTTTCGCCGACGCCGGGCAGGTCATGCAGCACCTCGATACCGGCTTCGCGCAGTACCGCCCTGGGGCCGATTCCAGAGAGCTGCAGCAGGTGGGGCGAGCCGATCGGGCCGGCCGACAGCAGGACTTCGCGGTTGCAGTGCACGCGCTGCAGGCGCCCGCCGCGGGAGTATTCAACGCCCACGGCCTTGCTGCCGTCCAGCAGAATACGGCGGGTCATGGCGTGGGTGACGACGGTGAGGTTGGGTCTGTCCATGGCGGGGCGCAGGTAGGCGTTGGCGGTGGACCAGCGCACGCCCTTCTTGACGGTCATGTGCATGGGGCCGAAACCTTCCTGCATCTGGCCGTTGCAGTCCCGGGTCTTGATATAGCCGGCTTCTTCGCCGGCATCAACGAAGGCGCCGTAAAGCGGGTTGGCCATGTTGTTGCCGTTGTTGGTGTGCAGCGGACCGCTGTCACCGCGGTAGTCATCACCGCCACGCTGGTGGGTCTCGGCCTTGCGGAAGTAGGGCAGGCAGTTCTGGTAGCCCCAGCCCTGGGCACCGAGGCTCTCCCATTCATCGAAGTCACAGGCATGGCCGCGAATGTACACCAGGCCGTTGATGGACGAGGAGCCGCCCAGCACCTTGCCGCGGGGGCAGTGCACGCGGCGGCCGTTCAGGTACGGCTCGGGCACGGTCTCGTAGCGCCAGTTGTACTTCCTGGTATTCATGGGCATCGAAAAGGCGGTCGGCATCTGGATGATAACGCTTTTATCGCTGCCACCGGATTCAAGCAGCAGCACCGAGGTGGCGGGATCTTCCGACAGCCGGTTGGCCAGTACGCAACCGGCTGAGCCGGCGCCGATGATGATGTAGTCATACCGATCAGTCATTCTGGATACCCCTTTATTATGCTTGTTCGATGGGCCATCGCTGCTGGAGTCGCGTTGGGGCCCGTTCTGAGTTCCTATTCTTGATTAGGGGGTTTAATTGATAAATATCGTTGTATCAATCGACAAGTTTATCTTTATAAATGTTTTCGCGCCTGGCGTTTAGCGCCTTGCCTAGGTTGTCATTGGATGCTAATTGCATAAGGTTTTGTCAATCTGTGTATTGATAGATCGATATTTTTAAATGTTTATGTCTTTTCGATACTGGGTTGCACAGGAGGCAGGCGGCACAGGGTGCAGCCTGCCCGGCGAATAACAAGCAGACCGAAAGAGGCGACGATGGACACTACCGTAAAGGCGTATCTCGACAACTACCAGGTTTCCCAGGCAACGCGAGACTTCCTCGCCAAACCCCAGCGCATGTTTATCGGCGGCGACTGGGTTGGCGCCAGTGACGGCGCGGTTAGTGAGGTCATCGAGCCCTCCACCGGCGCTGTGCTGACACGGATACCCGAAGGCACGGCCGTGGATCTGGATCGTGCTGTGGCGGCGGCCCGCCATCAGTTCGATCAGGGCGAATGGAGCCAGCTCAAACCGCTGGAGCGCGAGCGTTTGCTGCACAGGCTGGCCGACCTGCTGGAAGCCAACGCCCAGGAACTGGCCGAGATCGAATCCATCGACATGGGCAAATCGGTGGTGCAGGCGCTGGAGGTGGATATCCAGGGCACCATCGATACCTTCCGCTACTTCGCCGGCTGGGCCTCGAAGATTTATGGTCGCAGCGTTGAGCCGGCGTCCCTGCCGGGCAGCTATGTGGCCTATACCCGCAAGGAACCGGTGGGTGTGGTGGCCTCGATCATTCCGTGGAACTTCCCGCTGCAGACCATGGCCTGGAAGCTGGGCGCGGCCCTGGCGGTGGGCTGCACGGTGGTGGTCAAGCCGGCGGAACTCACCTCTCTCAGCACGCTGCGCTTCGCCGAGCTGGTGCAGCAGGCGGGTATTCCGGATGGCGTGGTGAACATCGTGACTGGTCGCGGTTCGGTGGTCGGTGCGGCCATGTCCAGCCACCCCGGCATCGACAAGATCACCTTCACCGGTTCCACCCCCGTGGGGCAGACGGTGGGGCAGGCGGCGCTGGCCGACATGAAACGCATGACGCTGGAGCTCGGGGGCAAGTCGGCGGTCGTGGTGTTCGAGGATGCCGACATCGAAGCGGCGGCCGCAGCGGTGGCCCAGGGCATTTTCTTCAATTCAGGCCAGGTGTGCGATGCCGGCTCCAGGCTCTATGTGCACGAATCGATCTACCCGTCTTTCCTCGCGGCCCTGACGGATTACGTCAGCGGCCTGAAGATGGCACCGGGGCTCGATCCCGACTGCTTTATCAGCCCGCTGGTATCGGCCAAACAGCAGGACAGCGTGCTCAGCTATATCGAGGCCGGCAAACAGGAAGGCGCGCGGCTGGTGTTCGGCGGTGAAGCCCTGGAAGGTCCGGGCTTTTTCGTGCCGCCGACCCTCTTTGCGGACTGCCGCAATGACATGAAGATCGTGAAGGAGGAAATCTTCGGCCCGGTACTGGTGAGCCAGCCCTTCAGCACGGAAGACGAGGTGGTGGCCCTGGCCAATGACTCCATCTACGGCCTGGCGGCGGCCATCTACTCCAATGACCTGACCCGTGTGCACCGGGTGATCCCGCAGCTCAAGGCGGGTTCGGTCTACGTCAACGGTCACAGCACCATCGATCCGGCCATGCCTTTTGGTGGCTACAAGCAGTCGGGTTTTGGCCGCGATCTCGGGCCTGAGCAACTCGACAGCCTGCTGGAAACCAAATCCGTGTGGATCACGTTGAACTAAGAGACACGGCTTGACCTGAACGTAGGATGGGTTAGCGACGCATCATGCATATTTATCTGAGCCATCTAATGGTCCAGGCGTCGCGTAACCCATCATGCCAATGGTCGCGGTCAATGATGGGTTACGGTGCGCCCGGGATCCGCACGGGCGCTGGGATCCGTGCAATGCGCGCCTAACCCATCCTACGGTCCACAGCTTTGTAGGATGGGTTAGCGACGCACTTGAAACAGCCCCAATGCCAGCCGGTTGTTTGGGCGTCGCGTAACCCATCATTCCCTCGGATTGCCGTACCCATGATGGGTTAGGGCCCGCCCGGATCTCGAAGGATGACAGGGAATGTGCGATGCGCGCCTGACCCATCCTACGGTTTGCCCGTTTCCTTGCGAGTACAGACTGAATTTTTAGATAAATGACCAGGCTGGTTGTAACCGTCAGCCCTGATCGAGGAGAACAAATAATGAGTGAAAACGCCTACGAAAAAGGTCGGCTGAACCTGCCGTTTGTCGGCTTCTGCACCTTTGGCAAGAACCGCACCTGCGAAGACTGGGACAACATTAAGGCCGACGTGGCCTTTATGGGCGCGCCCTTTGACTGCGGGACCCAGTGGCGTTCCGGCGCCCGCATGGGGCCGCGTTCCATTCGCGAAGCCTCAACGCTGTTTTCGTTCGGCCACGGCGGCGCCTACTCCTATGAAGATGACGTGATGTACCTGGAGGGCGTCGATATCGTCGATATCGGTGATGCCGACATGGTGCACACCAACACCGAGAAGAGTCATGCCAACATCGAGTACGGCGTGCGCAAGATGCTCGACGCCGGTGCACTGCCCGTCGTCGTCGGCGGCGACCATTCGGTCAACGCGCCCTGCATTCGTGCCTTCGAGGGACGGGGGCCGATCCATATCATCCAGATCGATGCCCACCTGGATTTTGTTGACGAGCGTCATGGCGTGCGTTTTGGCCACGGCAACCCGATTCGCCGGGCCTCCGAGCAGGACTTCGTTACCGGCATGACGCAGCTGGGCATCCGCAACGTGTCCTCGTCCAACCGCGCCGATCACAAGGCCGCCGAGGCGGTAGGGTCAACCATTTTGTCGGTACGCGATGTGCGTCGCCTGGGTGCGGCGGGGGTGCTGGAGCTGATTCCCAAGGGTGTGAACTACTACATCACCATCGATATCGACGGTTTCGACCCGTCCATCGCACCGGGTACCGGCACCCCGAGCCATGGTGGCTTTCAGTACTACGAGGTAATGGAAATACTGCAGGGCGTGGCGCTCAGTGGTGACGTGGTGGGAATCGACCTGTGTGAAGTGGCGCCGGACTATGACCAGACCGGCTCCACCAGCATTCTGGCGGCCCAGGTACTGATGAACCTGATCGGCTATGTCTTCCATGGCCGTGCCTTACGCAGCCAGTCGGCCTGACGCAAAAACGCTGGCGGTGTCTGGCCGCCAGCGCCTTTTCTGATCCCCCGATACCTGCTTGCGCGGGTTTTTCTGCCTGGGTTAGCGCCGATTGAATGCCCGGAATTCACGCTCGACGATGGACTCCAGCGCCTGGCTGCGGGTGGAGCGCACCAGGTAGGCCAGGGTATCGGTGCGGGTGGGCTCAAGCCGGTAAAATCCGCCCTGGGACGAGAGTTCCGGGCAGGCCCCCAGTACCCGGTAGCTGCCCATGGGCGTGAGGGCCAGGGTGCGGTTGTCCCCGTAGGCGAACCCAATCAGCGGGTGCTGGGAGGTGTGACCTATCTCGCTGGCTTCGCTGTCCCAGGTGTATTCAAGAACCCAGAATTCGAGGTTCGGATTACTGACAACGGCATAGCTGGAATCAATTCCGCTCATATAGACAATCACCCAAAAGGTTCCCTGTATTCAGCCCGTAGCAGCCGACAGGCCAATTGCGGGAAGGTGAAAGCTCCGCAATCGTACCCTGGTCAGACTGGCATAGCCCGGACACCCGATTGCGAAAAGCATAACGCAGAATCGTAATCGGCGCCGCCTGGGGCATGGCCGATCAAGGGGAATCGTCGAATCATCCTGATTCTGAAGTCCTGCGATCCTGCAGTGAGTGGCTATTATCGTTGAAACGGGCCGAAATTACAGAAGTTTGTCGACTGGATGCCGTGATCAATGATCCAGGCTTGCAGGCCCGGGGCGCAAGCCCGCCTTCACTTGGCCGAACGCGGCGCGCGCCAGGGGGCAGGTCGGTTGCCATCAGCCCGCACAGAGCCGCAGGCCAGCTGCAACGTCTGGACCCGGTATTCGCAGGCTTCAGCCATCCATCCACCCAGCCACCCATCCATCCATCCATCAGTTGCCCGGGGTTGAGCCGGCGCCTTCGGGCCTTGCAGGTCCGCAATGAGAACGACAGCGGATCTCGTTTCGGCAGCTCTTAAACTATTGTCTAGTTCCCGATCGAATTCTTATAGTGATATGTTTCGTATCGTTATTGGCGCAACCCAAATAATAACTGGCGGTCGGAGCAACACTTATGGCGCAAACAAACGAAACAGAAAAGAAGCCCGGCCCATTGTCCGGTATTACCGTGCTGGATTTCTCACGCGTGCTGGCAGGTCCCTATTGCACCATGGTGCTGGCAGATCTGGGCGCACGGGTCATCAAGGTTGAGCGGTTTGGCACGGGGGATGACACCCGCGCATTCGGCCCCTTCGTGGGCGTGGATTCCGCTTATTTCATGTGCTTCAACCGCGGCAAGGAAAGCATTTCGCTGGACATAAAATCGCCCCGTGACCGCGAGCTGCTGGAACGGTTGCTGGACAGTTGCGACGTGGTGGTCGAGAACTTCCGCCCCGGCGTCATGGAGCGTCTGGGCTACGGTCCCGAGAGGCTCGCCAAAACACATCCTCATATTGTCTACACCTCGATTTCTGGCTTTGGTCACAGCGGGCCGTTCAGTGAGTTGCCGGGCTACGACATGGTAGTGCAGGCGATGGGCGGGGTCATGAGCCTGACCGGCTGGCCCGATGAAGAGCCTGCCCGCGTGGGCACCAGCTTTGGCGACCTGGGGGCTGCGCTCTTTGGCGTGGTGGGTATCCTGTCGGCACTCTACAGCCGAACCCGCGATGCCCAGGGGGCGCGTGTGGATATCGGCATGCTCGACTGCCAGGCCGCCCTGATGGAGACGGCACTGGCCCGCTACGATGTGGAGGGCGTCGTGCCAACGCGTACAGGGGACAATCATCCTTCGCTGGCACCCTTTGAAACCTTTATGGCCGCTGACGGCAAGTTCGTGATCTGCGCGGGTAATGACACCCTGTTCCTGCTGATGGCCGACGCCCTGGGGTCGCCACATCTGGCGCTCAAGGCAGAATTCCTGACCAATGATCTGCGGGTGCAGAATCGCCAGCAACTGGTGCGTGATATCGAAGCGATCACCGGTACGCAACCGATGCAGCACTGGATTGATGCCCTTAATGAAGCCGGTGTGCCCTGTGCGCCGATCAATACCATCGATCGGCTCTTCAGCCATCCGCAGCTGCTCGCGCGCAACATGATCGTCAAGGTGAAAGGGGAAGGCGAGCGGGCGGTGCGCACCGCCGGTAACCCTATCAAGATGAGCACCCTGTCAGAAGTGGACCCCGAAGTACCGATCCAGTCTCCCGCGCTGAACGCGCATCGCGAGGCGATTCTTGAAGAACTCATGGCCAGCAACGGTGCTTACGCGCCGACGACGCACGATGATGGCGATGTCGATGACACTGGGCCAGACGCGCTTTACCAGGCCGCTTCTGCCGTCTAAATCCATATCCGAGACCCTCAGGTACCCATGATGACAACAAAAACCAGCAACCCGCTTAAGTCAGTCAGCACAGAACAGAGCAATGCCGCGAAGCAACCCGATACCGCACCTGCTGCGGTGAAACCGGCCGCGGATACTTTGCAAACCATCCTGGTCGAACGGCGCGAACGGGTAGGCATTATCACCCTGCACCGTCCCAAAAGCCTCAATGCCCTGAACCGGCAACTGGCCCGGGAGGTCATCGAAACCCTCAAGGCTTTCAACGCCGACGACAACATCGGTGCCATCGTGATTACCGGCAGCGCCCGCGCCTTTGCCGCCGGGGCTGATATCGAGGAAATGGCGAATCTGAGCTACGCAGAGTTTTATTGCGACGACATCTTTGCGCCCTGGGATGCGCTGCGCCTGATCAGCAAGCCGATCATCGCCGCCGTGGGGGGGTATGCCCTGGGCGGCGGTTGCGAACTGGCGCTGATGTGCGATTTCATCATTGCCGCGGAAGATGCGCAATTCGGCCAGCCGGAGATCAAACTCGGCATTTTGCCAGGCATAGGCGGCTCGCAGCGTCTGACCAACGCTGTCGGCAAGGCGCTGGCCATGGATCTTATTCTGACCGGGCGCACTATCGACGTGCACGAAGCCAAGGCGGCGGGCCTGGTGGCACGGGTAGTGCCTTCAAAGGAGCTGCTGCAAACCGCACTGGAAGCGGCACACACCATTGCAGGCTACAACAGCCCTGCCGTGCGCATGGCCAAGGAAGCGGTCAATGTCGCATTCGAGACCAGCCTGAACGAGGGCATCCGTCATGAACGGCGTCTGTTCCAGGCGGCCTTTGCGACTGAGGGTCAGAAAGAGGGCATGCATGCGTTCATCGCCAAGCGCGCCCCGGTTTTCCGGCACCGCTAGCTCCAGAATAGCGCCATCGACCGGTGGCGCTGCTTCACAGAATACGGAGATGGCATATGGGTTTTCCAGATTCAGGGGCCTGCTGTCTCGAATGATCCGAAATTCAGGAGTCGATATGTCTACTCAAGTGATTCTTCCGCGCATCATGCAGGTTGGCGACGGAGCCAGCCAGGATACGCCCACTGTCCTGGCGAGCCTTGGCTGCACGCGCCCGCTGATCATTACCGACAAGATGATGGTGGAACTGGGCTACGCCGGTCGCATTCAAAAATGCCTGGCCGAGCATCAGGTATCCGCCGATGTGTTCGCCGATACCGTCCCCGAGCCGACCGTCCGTTCCATTCAGGCGGGTGTCGACATAACGCGTGATGGGGATTACGACTGCATTATCGCGCTTGGCGGCGGCAGCCCGATCGACAGTGCCAAGGCGATCGCGATTCTGGCCCGCCACGGCGGCACGATGCAGGACTACAAGTTTCCCCGTATGGTGATTGAGGCCGGCCTGCCCATTATCGCGATTCCCACCACCGCCGGAACCGGCTCCGAGGTGACGCGTTTCACCATCATTACCGACGAGACCAGCGATGAGAAGATGCTCTGTGTCGGTATCGGGTTCATGCCGGTCGCGGCCCTGATCGATTTCAACCTGACCTTGAGCCTGCCGCCACGCATTACCGCCGACACCGGTATCGATGCGCTGACGCACGCGATGGAAGCCTATGTCAGCAAAAAAGCGAACCCCTACAGTGACAGCCAGGCACTGTCCGCGATGCGCCTGATCGGCCCGAATCTGCGCCGTGCCTACCATGAGGGGTCCGACAGGGAGGCCCGCGAGGCGATGATGCTGGGTTCCACCCTGGCCGGCGTGGCGTTCTCCAATGCCTCGGTCGCCCTGGTGCACGGCATGAGTCGACCCATTGGCGCCGCCTTCCATGTGCCCCACGGGCTGTCCAACGCCATGCTGCTGCCCAGTGTCACCGCGTTCTCGATTCCGGCCGCCCCCGGGCGTTACGCCGACTGTGCCCGCGCCATGGGTGTGGCCCGCGAGCAGGACAGCGACGAGCAGGCCAACCACAAATTGCTGCAGGAACTCATCGCCCTGAACGCTGAGCTGAAGGTGCCGACGCCGGCGCAGTTCGGCATTGAACGCCAGGCGTTCTTTGACCTGTTGCCGACCATGGCCGAGCAGGCGCTGGCATCGGGTTCCCCCAACAACAACCCCCGTGTACCCAGTGCGGATGACGTCATCGAGATCTACCAACAGCTCTGGTAACGCCTGCGCTAAAAACAACAAACAGGCGCAGCCTGTCCATTCTGTGTGACTGAGCGCTGCACAACGCGGCACGATTCAACTTTGAGGAACATGTTATGAACACCGTCGGACATCTGATCAACGGCGAAATCATCACCGAAGGCACCCGCAGCCAGAACGTCTTCAACCCCGCCACCGGGGACGCCACCAAGCAGGTCGACCTGGCGTCCAAAGCCACCGTGGAACAGGCCATCGCTGCCGCCCAAGCGGCGTATCCGGCCTGGCGCAACACCCCGGCCATCAAGCGCGCGCGGATCATGTTCAAGTTCAAGGAACTGCTGGAAAAACACGCCGATCAGATCTGTCAGATGATCGGTGAAGAGCACGGCAAGATCGGCCACGATGCCGCCGGCGAGCTGCAGCGCGGCATCGAAAACGTCGAGTATGCCTGCGGTGCGCCGGAGTTGCTCAAGGGCGAGCACAGCAAGAACGTCGGCCCCAGTATCGACTCCTGGAGCGAGTTTCAGCCGCTGGGTGTCGTGGCCGGCATCACGCCGTTCAACTTCCCGGCAATGGTACCGCTATGGATGTACCCCATGGCCCTGGTGTGCGGTAACTGCTTTATTCTCAAGCCGTCCGAGCGCGATCCCAGCTCCACCCTGTTCATCGCCCAGCTGCTGCGCGAAGCCGGTCTGCCCGATGGCGTGATGAACGTCGTCAACGGTGACAAAGAAGCCGTTGACACGCTGCTGCACGATAAGCGCATCCAGGCGGTCAGCTTCGTCGGTTCGACCCCGATTGCCGAATACATCTACAGCACCGCCACTGCCAACGGCAAGCGCTGCCAGGCGCTCGGTGGCGCCAAGAACCACGCCATCGTCATGCCGGATGCCGATATGGACAATGCCGTCAACCAGCTGCTCGGAGCGGCCTTCGGGTCATCCGGTGAGCGTTGCATGGCGCTGTCGGTGGCGGTTGCCGTGGGTGATGTCGCCGCTGATGCGCTGATCGCCAAGATGACCGCAGCGATGAAAAAGCTGAAAGTCGGGGCGCATAGCGACAACAGCAACGACTTCGGTCCGGTGATCACCCGGCAACACCAGGAAAAGGTGGTCGGCTACATCAACAGCGCCGAAGAACAGGGCGCCCGGGTGGTGGTCGATGGCCGCAACCCCGAAGTGCAAGGGTACGCCAATGGCTTCTTCGTCGGCGGCACCCTGATCGACAACGTGACCCCGGAGATGGTGAGCTACCAGGAAGAAATCTTTGGCCCGGTGCTGCAGGTGGTGCGCGTGGAAACCATGCAGCAAGCGATGGACCTGATCGACGGCCATGAGTACGGCAACGGCACCTGCATCTTTACCCGCGACGGTGAAGCGGCCCGCTACTTCAGTGACAATATCCAGGTGGGTATGGTCGGCATCAACGTGCCGCTGCCGGTGCCCGTGGCCTACCACAGCTTTGGTGGCTGGAAGCGCTCGCTGTTCGGCGACCTGCATGCTTACGGCCCCGACGCCGTGCGTTTCTACACCAAGCGCAAAACAGTCACCCAGCGCTGGCCTTCGGCCGGTGTGCGTGAAGGCGCTGAGTTCTCCATGCCCACCATGAAGTAACCGGCGCTGAGCTGTTCGTCAGGGCCTGCTGCTGGCCGGTACGGAGACAGGGTGGGTTCGGTGCTGCAGTGTCTGAGTGCTTGAAATTCAACGTTTAAGGGGACCCTGAGTCCCCTTTTTGCGTTTACTGTTTTTCGGTGATGCGGGTTCTGGCTTATAGTGGGCGCAACCTTCGAATGACAGGATATGCAATGGCCGTTCAGCGCAGAGAAAAAGGTTCCGCCATCAGCCGGGTGATGGAGATCATCGAGGCGGTGTCTCGCGCCGAACGCCCCCTGAGTCCGGCCGATTTAGCCCTGCAACTGGATATTCCCAAGCCCAGTGTGCATCGCCTGTTGCAGCAACTCGAGGCCGAGGGCTACCTGCAAACCAACATGCGTGGTCTGCTGGTGCCCGCCGACCGGCTGCACGGCATCGCCCTGGGCGTGCTCTACACCAGCCGCTTCAAGGCCCTGCGCCAGGCGATCCTGAAAAAGCTGGCAGCCGAGGTCGGTGAAACCTGCGGTATCGCCATCCCGGATGGCACCGAGATGATCTATTACGACCGCGTCCAGACCAACTGGCCCTTGCAGATCTACTTGCCCGTCGGCAGCCATACGCCCGTAGGCTGCACCGCCAGCGGAAAACTGTACCTGAGCTCCCTGGGCGAGACTCAACGCCAGCGCATCATCCAGCAGCTTGTGCTGGAAAAGCGCACCCGTAACACCCTGACTGACCCACTGGAACTGGAATCGACCCTGCTAGCGGTGGCCGCGAATGAGTGCGGTACCGACAATGAAGAGTTCGTCGATGGCATGGTCGCCTTCGCCGTCCCGATCAAGGACGCAAGCGGCCGGCTGATGGCCTGCCTATTCACCCATGCCCCCATACTGCGCAAAACCCTGGATGAACTGCTGGAATTTGAACCCCTCTTGCGCCAGGCGGCGCTGGAACTGGGGGATCTGGTAACGGATACCCCGTCGGCCAAGAACGAACGGCTAGTGTAGTGTTTCACGCTATATGAAGATTATAACGGCCCCTTTTTCCGCCATCCTGCGTTGTTCGTTGTCGCCGTAGCCCCACTATGACTCCGCCTCACGCCTTGGCTGGCGAAAAAATGAGCGCGTTCTAAAGCACCACCAAGAGTGCAACACTACACTAGAGGCGCCAAAACTGTAGGGTCTGGCGGGCTGCTCAAGCGGCAGTGGCTGTAGGTTTGCCACCCACGCCTGATGTGATTATCAGGCGTTCATGTCCCGTTGCAGGAGGGGTAGTGTGCCGGTCAGTTGTGAATGCTGGCGGGCTACACCCGTGTGGTCTCACCACACCTTGCCCCTTTCACCTTGCTCCTTCCACCTTGCCCCTCAGTCCCTAGCCCGCAAGATCGGCCGGCTCAGGCCGCAGCGTTGTCATCATCTGCTCGATGGCAATCCGGGCCAGGGGGGTGAGATTGCTGCCGTCATCCTGCAGGTAGCCGATGATCTGCTGCTTCATGCTGCGCGCCCAGAATTTCTTCAGGTGCGCGGCCACGCGCTCGGCGGCTTCTTGCTGGGTGCCGTAGTGGCTGTTGTTGTCGGCGATCTGGTTCGCCATGTGGATCAGGGTATCGAGCTGGTTCATGGACTCTGTCCTTAACTCGCCGCGCGGGCGGGGTTGAGCGAATGAGGGGTGTTTTCCGGTTGACCCTGGTTGCCAGGATGGTAGATCACGTGCCGGCCGGGGCGGGCAAAGCCCACCAGCATGAGGCCTGCCTGCTGCGCCTGTTCGATGGCCAGGGCCGTGGGCGCCGAGACGGCGACCAGGGCGCCAATGCCGGCACTGCAGCTTTTTTGCACCATCTCGTAGCTGGCCCGGCTGGATACCAGCGCAAAGCCGTTTTCCAGCGGCAGTCTGGCCTTGATCAGGGCACCGATCAGTTTATCAAGCGCGTTGTGGCGCCCGACGTCTTCGCGTGCCAGCAGAATCTCGCCGTCAGCATTGCACCAGGCGGCGCCGTGGCTGGCCCCGGTCAGGCCCTGCAGCGGCTGGTGCTGCTGCAGATCCGCCAGGGCGCGCTGAATGGCCTGGTCCGACAGTTTGGGTGCCTGTACCCGGGCGATGGGCCGAATCGCCTGTTCCAGCGACTCAGTACCGCAGAGGCCACAGCCGGTGCGCCCGGTCAGGTTGCGCCGGGCCTGCTTGAGCTGGGCCAGGCGCTGGGCGCTGATCTGCATTTGCACGCTGATGCCGCGGGCCTCCTGCACAACCTCGATGTCGTAGAGCTCATCGGGGTGTTGCAGGATGCCTTCGGTCAGGCTGAAGCCCAGGGCAAAATCATCGAGGTCCGACGGGCTGGCCATCATGACGGCATGGGATATGCCGTTGAAGACCAGCGCCACCGGCACTTCCTCGGCAATGCAGTCCGTGGCCTGCTGTGCCTGGCTACCGGTGGCGCCTGCATTCATGCGAATGTCGACGCGGGCCTCGCGGCTGCCGGGGGCCTTGCTGCCCATCAGCCGGCTCCGTTACCGCTGGCAAGGGTGGCGGCATCGCCCTTGAGCAGCTGGTGCTGCAGCTTCTCGAAGGCCTGGAAGTTCTGCTGCCATTCAGACGGCTGGCTGACCTTCTCGACCTGCACCGCGGTCACCTTGTACTCGGGGCAGTTGGTGGCCCAGTCCGAGCTGTCGGTGGTGATGACGTTGGCGCCACTGCCCGGGTGGTGGAAGGTGGTGTACACCACGCCCGGCAGCATGCGATCGCTGATGCGGGCGCGCAGTACCGTCTGGCCGGCACGGCTGGAAATGCCCAGCCAGTCGCCGTCCGAAATACCGCGCAGTTCGGCGTCCGACGGATGCACTTCCAGTACGTCCTCGTCGTGCCAGGCCTGGTTCTCGGTACGGCGTGTCTGGGCACCCACGTTGTACTGCGACAGGATGCGACCGGTGGTCAGCAGCAGCGGGAAGCGACGGTTGGTGCGCTCCTCGGTAGCGACGTACTCGGTAATGGCGAACTGGCCCCGGCCAATGGGGAAGTCCTCGACATGCATGGTGGGCATGCCGTCCGGGTGCTGGTCATTGCAGGGCCACTGGATGCTGCCCAGTTCTTCCAGTCGATCGTAGCTGACGCCGGTAAAGGTCGGGGTCAGGCTGGCGATCTCGTCCATGATCTCGGACGGGTGGCTGTAGTTCATCGGGTAGCCCAGCGCATTGGCCAGGTCCTGGGTCACTTCCCAGTCTTCCTTGCCGGCGATGGCGGGCATGACCTTGCGCACGCGGTTGATGCGCCGTTCCGCGTTGGTGAAGGTGCCGTTCTTCTCGAGGAAGGAGGAGCCCGGCAGCAGCACATGGGCGAACTTGGCCGTTTCGTTGAGGAAGATATCCTGCACGATCAGGCAGTCGAGCGACTTGAGTGCCGCCTCAACGTGGTGCGTGTTGGGGTCGGACTGGGCGATGTCTTCGCCCTGCACGTAAAGCGCCTTGAAGGTGCCGGCGATGGCCGAGTCGAACATGTTGGGAATGCGCAGGCCCGGCTCGTCGTCCAGGGTCACGCCCCAGACCTGCTCAAAGCGGGCGCGGGCGCTGTCGTCGGAGACGTGCTGGTAACCCGGCAGTTCATGGGGGAAGGAGCCCATGTCGCAGGAACCCTGGACGTTGTTCTGGCCGCGCAGCGGGTTGACGCCCACGCCTTCACGGCCGATGTTGCCGGTGGCCAGCGCCAGGTTGGCAATGCCCATGACCATGGTGGAACCCTGGCTGTGCTCGGTCACGCCCAGGCCGTAGTAGATGGCGCCGTTGGGGGCCTTGGCATAGGTGCGGGCCGCGCGGCGTACCGCCTCGGCGGCCACGCCGGTGACGGACTCCATCTGCTCGGGGGAGTTGCGAACATCGCTGATAAAACTGCGCCAGGCCTGGTAGCCCTTGTCGTCGCAACGCGAGGCGATAAAGGCGCTGTCTTCCAGGCCTTCGTCAATGATGGTGTGGGCCAGGGCATTGATCAGGGCGACGTTGGTACCCGGGCGCAGCGGCAGGTGCTGGGCATCCTTCAGGTGCGGCGTTTTCAGCAGATCGATTTTACGCGGGTCGGCCACGATCAGTTCGGCACCTTCACGCAGACGCTTGCGCATCAGCGAGCCGAACACCGGGTGGGCGTCGGTGGGGTTGGCGCCGATCACGATAATTACATCGGACTGCATCACCGAGTCGAAGGTCTGGGTGCCGGCGGACTCGCCCAGGGTGGCTTTCAAGCCAAAACCGGTGGGGGAGTGGCAGACACGGGCACAGGTGTCGGTGTTGTTGTTGCGAAAGCCTGCGCGTACCAGTTTCTGCACCAGGTAGGTTTCTTCGTTGGTGCAGCGCGAGGACGTAATGCCGCCGATGCTTTCGCGGCCGTACTTGCCCTGGACTTCCTTCAGGCGACGGGCGGCGAAGCCGATGGCCTCTTCCCAGCTGACTTCGCGCCAGGGCTGGTCGATGGAGTCACGGATCATCGGCTGCTTGATGCGGTCGGCGTGGGTGGCGTAACCAAAGGCGAAACGGCCCTTGACGCAGGAATGACCGTGGTTCGCATCACCGCCCTTGTAGGGCACCATGCGGATCACCTGGTCACCCTTCATTTCTGCCTTGAAGGAGCAGCCGACACCGCAGTAGGCGCAGGTGGTGACGACGCTGTGTTCCGGCTGGCCGGCGTCGATCACGCTCTTTTCCATCAGGGTGGAGGTCGGGCAGGCCTGGACGCAGGCGCCGCAGGAGACGCAGTCCGAACTCATGAAGTCGCCACCCTGGCCGGCGGCGACCTTGGAGTCGAAGCCTCGGCCCTCGATGGTCAGGGCGAAGGTGCCCTGGACGTCTTCGCAGGCACGCACGCAGCGCGAGCAGACGATGCACTTGCTGGCATCGAAGCTGAAATAGGGGTTGGAGCTGTCGGTCTCGGCGTCCAGGTGGTTTTCACCGTCAAAGCCGTAACGCACGTCCCGCAGGCCCACGGCACCGGCCATGTCCTGCAGTTCGCAGTCGCCGTTGGCCGGGCAGGTCAGGCAGTCCAGCGGGTGGTCGGAGATGTACAGCTCCATGATATTGCGGCGCAGCTTGGCCAGCTTGCCGTTCTGGGTGCTGACCTTCATGCCGGCTTCGGCCGGTGTCGTGCAGGAAGCCGGGTAACCACGGCGACCTTCGATCTGCACGGCGCACAGACGGCAGGAGCCGAAGGCTTCCAGGTTGTCCGTCGCGCAGAGCTTGGGAATGTTGATGTCGTGCAGGGAGGCCGCGCGCATCACTGAGGTGCCTTCGGGTACGCTGACCTGTACGCCGTCGATTTCCAGCGTTACCAGGGTTTCGGACAGGCGCGCCGGGGTGCCGTAGTCTTTGCTGGGATCAAAATGTTGCAACATGATTCTAGTCTCCGCCCAGCTTAGCGCTGCAGGTCTTCAGGGAAGTGCTTCATGACGCTCTGTACCGGAAACGGCGTCATGCCGCCCATGGCACAGAGGGAGCCGTCCACCATGGTGTCGCAGAGGTCCGCCAGCAGTTCGAGGTTGGCGTCGCGGTTGTCGTTGGCGCGGATACGGTCGATGACCTCGACGCCGCGGGTCGAACCGATACGGCAGGGGGTGCACTTGCCGCAGGATTCAACGACACAGAACTCCATCGAGAACCGCGCCTGCTCGCCCATGTCTACAGTATCGTCGAACATCACCACGCCGCCATGACCCAGCACCGCGCCCACGGCGGCAAAGGATTCATAGTCCAGCGGCGTATCCCACTGGCTTTCGGGCAGGTAGGCGCCCAGCGGGCCACCCACCTGCACCGCGCGCAGCGCACGGCCCGAAAAAGTGCCGCCGCCAAAGTCTTCCATCAGCTGGCGCAGGGTGGCGCCAAAGGCCAGCTCGATCAGGCCGCCACGCTTGACGTTGCCCGCCAGCTGCATCGGCAGGGTGCCCAGCGAGCGCCCCATGCCGTAGCTGGCGTAGGTTTCGCCGCCCTTGTCCATGATGAAGGGCACGGCCGCCAGGGACAGCACGTTGTTGACCACGGTGGGCTTGCCGAAGAGCCCGACGATGGCCGGCAGTGGCGGCTTGGCACGCACCAGGCCACGTTTGCCTTCGAGGCTTTCGAGCAGGGAGGTCTCTTCGCCGCAGATGTATGCACCGGCACCCAGACGCACTTCCAGGTCGAAGCGCTTGCCGCTGCCCATCAGGTTGTCACCCAGGTAGCCGGCGGCATAGGCGCGCTCGATAGCCTGGTTCATCAGCCGGTGTGCCACCGGGTATTCGGATCTCAGGTAGATGTAACCCTGGGTGGCATCGACCGCAAGGCCCGCAATCGCCATGCCCTCGATCAGCATGTAGGGGTCGCATTCCATCACCATGCGGTCGGCGAAGGTGCCGGAATCGCCTTCGTCGGCGTTGCAGACGATGTATTTCTGCTCGGCCGGTGCGTTCAGTACCGTCTGCCATTTGATGCCCGTGGGGAAGGCCGCACCGCCGCGCCCGCGCAGGCCAGAGGCCTTGATTTCGTCGACGATCTGCTGGCCATCCAGCTGCAGGGCTTTTTCCAGGCCGCTGAAACCGTCCAGCGCCCGGTAATCCTCGATGGATACAGGGTCCGTGATACCGGCGCGGGCGAAGGTCAGGCGCTGCTGGTTTTTGAGAAACGGAATCTCCTCGACCAGGCCCAGGGCGAGCGGATGCTGCGCATTGCCCTCGAACAGGCCGGCGTCCACCAGGGCGGCGACATCGTCTGCCTCCACCGGGCCAAAGCCAATACGCCCGTCCGGGGTTTCGACTTCCACCAGGGGTTCGAGCCAGAACAGGCCGCGTGAACCGTTACGAATGATTTCAACCTGGGCACCGCGACTGCGTGCCTGCTGCGCGAGCTCGGCGGCAACGGTGTCGGCGCCCATGGCCAGTGCTGTGGTATCGCAGGGGACAAAAATGCGCGTCGTCATTATTTCAACTCCAGGGCACGGGTGGTCATGCGGCTTACCAGGCGGTCCAGCTTCTCGGGTGTGACCCGACCGTGGATGTCGTCACCGATACGCACCGAGGGTGCGCAGGCGCAGTTGCCCAGGCAGTACACCGGCTCCAGGGTAATCTCGCGATCTGCCGTGGTGCCGTGGTAATCGACACCCAGGCTGGCCTTGGCGTGGGCCTCCAGTGCGCGCGAACCCATGGACTGGCAGGCTTCGGCGCGACAGATTTGCAGCGTATGAGTACCGGGCGCTGCCGTGCGAAAGTGGTGGTAAAAACTGATCACGCCGTGGACTTCGGCGCGGGTCTGCTGCAGCGCATCGCCGATCTGGGGTACGGCCTCGGGGGGCACGTAGCCAAACTTGTCCTGAATGGCGTGCAGGATGGGCAGCAGGGCGCCGGGCTTGTGTTTCAGGGCGTCAATTTCTGCTTGGATCAACTCGGGGGTCCACTGGGGGAGGCCGCTCATTGCATTCACCTGGGCTCTTATCGTTAATATATGCAACGTGGTGCATATTTTATGATTATGTTTCCATTTGGAATGCGGCAAAGTTAGCATTGCTGGGTCAAACACAAAATATGAAATAAAGTTCATATGAAAAAAATACAGATAACACCGGCCTGGTCCTTTACCGACGAGGCCGGCAACCGGCTCGACCCTCAGCTGTTCGGCCTGCTCAGCGCCGTGCACCAGAGTGGCAAGCTTACGGCGGCTGCGGCGGAGTTGGGCATTTCCTACCGTCACGCCTGGAACCTGCTCAACAAGTGGGCGGACTTTTTTGGCGTGGCCCTGGTGGACATGCAGAAGGGACGCGGCGCCTGGCTTTCACCCCTGGGGGAGAAGCTGCTCTGGGCCGAACAGCGCGTCGCTGCGCGCCTGGGGCCGCAGCTCGAAAGCCTGGGGTCGGAGCTGAACCTGGAAATTCAGCAGCTGCTGGAGGGGGTAAAGCCGGTGTTGCGGCTGCATGCCAGCCATGGTTATGCGGTGGCATTGCTGCCGCGTTTCGCGCAGGACCTGCAGCTCGACCTGCAGTACTGCAGCCCGCAGGAGGCGCTGGCGGCGCTCAATCGTGGTGCCTGTGATCTGGCCGGCTTTCACGTACCCACGGCGGCGATCAGTGGGCCCCTGATGAAAAATTATCGTCGTTTGCTCAAGCCCCGCAGTCACCGCATCATCCGCTTCATTACCCGAAACCAGGGACTGATGATCAAGCCGGACAATCCCCACGGCATCGAGGGCCTTGCTGACCTGTTGCGCAGCGATGTGCGCTTTATCAACCGCCAGAAGGATTCCGGCACCCGGGCGCTGCTCGACGGCCTGTTGCGCGATGCCAAACTGTCGGTGCGCAAGATCAGGGGTTATGAACTGGAGGAGTACACCCATTCGGCGGTGGCCGCCTATATCGCCGCCGGCATGGCGGATGCGGGCTTTGGGGTCGAGGCGGCGGCGCGCCAGTTTGGCCTGGGGTTTGTGCCGCTGGCCACCGAGCACTACCTGTTCGTGTGCCACCGCCAGGCGTTGAACGATCCCAAGCTGCAGCGCCTGATCGACCTGGTTTCAAGCGAGGCCTTCAAGTCGGCGGTGGCGGCTCTGCCGGGGTATTCGCCCAGCCAGTGCGGTGAGGTCTGCGGTATCGATGAACTCTTTGACGCCGCAACAGGCACGCAGGGCTGACCGTTTCTGTCAAAAAGTTGACCGTAATTGCTATTGAAGGAAGAGGGGCCGCTGTCCTGCCGGACGGGTGCCAGGGCATACAGGGTCCCGCCAGGGGCACCGCTGCTGCACGCTGTTCCGGCGCGTTTTTCGCATTACGGACCGCAGTCTGACCCGGGCGCATGGCGCCTGCTGTGTCGGGCGGCGGTTGCCTTTCTAGACGTAGTCCCAGAGCACATCCTTGCCGTCGCGGGCAGCGGCGCCGAGCATTTCAATTAACGGAAACGCCCGTTTCGCCAAGCTGATCGCCGGTACGAACTCTCCGTCGTCCGGGCCCGTTGTCTTCTGAGCGTCGGCCGGCTGTGGCGGCTGCTCCAGCGCCTGTTTCAGCTGTGTCAGCGCCGTGCTGGCATCTGCCGCCAGGATGGCCCCCGGCACCTGGATACTGTGGCCGGTCAGGCGTATCAGCTGTTTGCCGATATCGCCGAACATGGTGAAGTCGGCATGGGCCTCGCTGTGGAATCTGATCAGCATGTCTTCCTCCGGGTGTCATCGCCTTGCTGTGGCTATCAGTGTAGTGGCAAAGGCCGGAGGGCACTCGCTACCTGCGGCGGGTGTGACCGAATATGTCAAATATTCGGCTTGTTTTGTTCTTGTCGATATCGGCCGGCCTGACCACACTGGTGCCATGTCCGAATACGGTTTCTAAAACTCGCGACAAAGTCGGCAAGAGAGCAGGAGAACAGCGATGCACAAGCGAGAAGTGGTGGTGGTCAGCGGCGCACGTACCGCGATTGGCAGTTTTGGTGGCAGTCTCAAGGACCAGTCACCATCGGACCTGGCTGCACGGCTGGTGGCCGAAGTTGTACGCCGCGCCGGTGTCGATGCGCACAGCGTAGGGCAGTGCGTGTTTGGCAACGTCATCCACAGCGAGCCCGCCGACATGTACCTGGGGCGGGTTGCGGCGCTCAAGGGTGGCCTGTCGGAACAGACCCCTGGCCTGACGGTTAACCGCCTTTGCGGCAGCGGTCTGCAGGCGATCGTTAGCGCCGCCCAGCAGATTGAACTGGGTGTTTGCGATACCGCTGTTGCCGGCGGTGCCGAATCGATGAGCCGAGCGCCCTACTGGCTCCAGAGTGCCCGTTTCGGCCAGCGCATGGGCAACGGCGAAATGGTGGATGCCATGACGTCTGCACTGCACTGCCCGATGGAAAGCATCCATATGGGAGTCACTGCCGAGAATCTGGCGCAAAAATACGGCATCAGTCGCGAGGACCAGGATGCGCTGGCGGTAGAAAGTCACCGCCGTGGTCAGCGCGCCACCGAGGAAGGACGCTTTGCCGGGCAAATCCTGCCGATCGAGCTCAAAAGCCGCAAGGGCGCCCAAGTGTTCGAGACGGACGAGCATGTTCGCCAGAACTGTGAGGTCGCCGATATGGCGAAGCTGAAACCGGTGTTCAGGCGCGATGGCAGCGTCACGGCGGGCAATGCGTCCGGTCTCAACGATGCCGCCGCCGCCGTGCTGCTGATGGACCGTGAAAAAGCCAGGGCCGAAGGCCGCGAGGTGCTGGGCCGGCTGGTGGATTACAGTGTCGTCGGTGTCGAGCCCAAATATATGGGCATAGGTCCGGTGCCGGCGATTCGCGAGATCCTGGCGCGCAACCATCTGGCCGTCGGCGATATCGATGTTTTCGAGGTCAACGAGGCCTTTGCGGCCCAGGCGCTGTCCGTGGCGCGGGAGCTGGAGTTGCCGGCTGATCGACTGAACCCGAATGGCAGCGGTGTGGGCCTGGGTCATCCGATCGGTGCCACCGGTGCGGTGATCACGGTCAAGGCGCTGTACGAGCTCAAGCGTGTACAGGGGCGCTACGCCATGGTCAGTCTGTGCATTGGCGGTGGCCAGGGCATTGCGGCCCTGTTCGAGCGCGACTGAATGCCTGGCTGCCCGTGCCGGGTAGCGGGGTCTATGCTCTGAAGAGTTCAGCCCCGGTCAGGCGGCAATACTTCAAAACAAGATGATCATCGCTGTCGTGCCGAGCACGGCCGTGACAGAGTTCAAGAGGTAAACGAGATGCCCGAGTATAAAGCGCCGTTGCGTGATATCCGTTTTGCAATGCAGGAACTGCTGGATTTCGAGGGTCACTACGTCCGGCTCCCCGGTGCCGAAGAGGCCAGTACGGACATGGTGGACGCCATTCTGGAGGAGGCGGGCAAGTTTGCCTCCCAGGAGCTGTCACCGCTCAACCAGGCCGGGGACCAGGGGTGCCAGCTGGGCGAGGCGGGGGTGGAAACCCCGGCCGGGTTCAAACAGGCCTATGCACGCTATATCGAGGGCGGCTGGCCGTCCCTGGCCCAGGCGCCGGAGTTTGGCGGCCAGGGGTTGCCCGACTCGCTGGCCACCATCGTGGCGGAAATCAACGGCAGCGCCAACTGGTCCTGGACCATGTACCCGGGCCTGTCCCACGGGGCCATGGCGACCCTGATGACACACGCCACCGAGGCATTGCGTGACCGTTATCTGCCGCCGCTGGTGGAAGGGCGCTGGACCGGCACCATGTGCCTGACCGAGCCCCAGGCAGGTTCGGATCTCGGCCTGCTGCGCACCCGGGCCGAACCCAATGACGACGGCAGCTATGCCATCACGGGCACCAAGATTTTCATTTCCGCCGGTGAGCACGACATGGCGGAGAACATCCTGCATATCGTGCTGGCGCGCCTGCCCGATGCCCCGGCGGGCAACAAAGGCATTTCGCTGTTCCTGGTGCCGCGCTACAACGTTGCGGATGACGGTAGCCTGGGCGAGGCCAACAGCCTGGGCTGTGGTTCGCTGGAACACAAGATGGGTATCCACGGCAACGCCACCTGCGTGATGAACTTTGACGGTGCCCGGGGCTTTTTGCTCGGTGAGCCCAATAGGGGCCTGGCCTGCATGTTTACCTTCATGAACAATGCGCGCCTCTTTATTGCCCAGCAGGGCATCTGTCATGCCGAGCTGTCCTACCAGGGAGCCCTGGCCTACGCCCGTGACCGCCTGCAGATGCGCTCACTGCGCGGTGCGGTTGCGCCTGAGAAAAGCGCCGATCCGATTATCGTGCACGCGGATGTGCGCCGCATGCTGCTGACCCAGAAAGCCTTCGCCGAGGGTGGACGAGCCTTCAGTTATCTCTGTGCCCAGCTGGTGGACCTGGCCCATGGTGCCGAGGACCCGGCCGAACGCCAGCGCGCCGAGGCGCGCCTGGCGCTGCTGATCCCTATTGCCAAGGGCTTTCTGACGGAGGCGGGTGTGGAAGCGGCCAGTCTGGGTATCCAGGTCTTCGGTGGCCACGGCTATATTGCCGAGTGGGGCATGGAGCAGATCCTGCGCGATGCCCGCATAGCGCCCATTTACGAGGGTACCAACGGTATCCAGGCACTGGACCTGCTGGGGCGCAAGGTCAACGGCAGCCAGGGGGCCCTGCAGCAGGGGTTTGCCGCCGAGGTGCAGGCCTTTATCGACGCCGAACGCGATAACGCGGCACTGGCGGATCTAGTGATCGAACTGGAACGCCAGCTGGTGCGCTGGAATGCGCTCACCGAGCGCCTGATTGCCGAAATGGGCCAGGACCCGGCGCAGCTGGGCGCCGCCGCCTTCGATTACCTGATGTACAGCGGCTATACCGTACTGGCCTATATCTGGGCGCGCAGCGCGGTGACGGCGCAGCAGGCGCTCGATGGCGGCAGTAGCGAGACCGCGTTCTACAGTGCCAAGCTCAGTACGGCGCGGTTCTACTTCCGCCGTATCCTGCCGCGCAACGAAGGCCTGGCGGCAACGTTGACAGACAGCGCCGACACCCTGCTGGAACTGTCGGAAGAGGCTTTCGCTTTATAACAGCGCTGTTGGGATCTTGATACGCTTTCAATAGTTACCGCCGAATTCTGCAAGGGATTCGGCGGTTTTTTGTGCGCAGGGCATAGGGGTCACATTCAGGGCAGACTGGGCTACACTGCAGTCGACATAATGGAATACCTTTGAGTTCAAGCTCTTACAAGCCTCTTTTTCAGCGGCTGTGCACGTCGTGCCGCCTCAGTTTGCTGTCTCCGGCCCGGGATTGGGCGCAGGGTCGGCTGAGTGCCAGGCGTGCGTCTGTTGGTAAAGGCTGTGAAAGCACCCGCTATAATGCAGGCTCAGCCGCTGTTAAGGTTAACAATGCTAGCGTGCGCCGGGTTTTTGGTGTAATAAGTCGGCCTGAATTTGTCGGTATATCCCTACTGAACCCGTTCGCGGGATAATCTTAGATTGGAGTAAGAGAGTGCAGAGGATTTTGTCTGCCCTGGCGCTGCTGGGTGCCTTTTTTCCAGTGACGGTACTGGCGGCGTTTAGCTTTGACGACGTGGCCGAAAAGGCGCGTGCGCTTGCCGCCAAGCCCTATCAGGCGCCGGCCGCCATCCCCAAGTTCATGCAAACGCTGAGCTATGACGATTACCAGAATATTCGCTTCAATCCGGACAAGAGCCTGTGGAGTGAAAGCAATTCCCGCTTCCAGGTGATGATGGTGCCGCCGGGCCTGTTTTACCGCCATGCGGTGAAAATGAATGTTATCGATGCGCAGGGCAGCCACACGGTGCCCTTTCGCAAAACCGATTTCGACTTTGCCGATCCTGAAGTCGCCAAGCGCGTACCTGCCAATCTGGGGTACGCCGGCTTCAAACTGACCTATCCGCTCAAGGGCGAGAAGGAACGTAACCAGTTCATGGTGTTCGCCGGTGCGAGCTACTTCCGTGGCGTTGGGCGCGACAATACCTTTGGCATCTCTGCCCGTGGTCTGGCCATCGATACCGGCCTGTCCCGCGGCGAGGAGTTTCCGTCCTTCGTCGAGTTCTGGCTGGAGCGGCCGTCCCCCGATGCGCATGCCATGACCTTCTACGGCCTGCTGGATGGAGAGAGCGCGGCCGGCGCCTACGAATTCACCGTGTACCCCGGCAAGACGACACGTCTGAAGGTCAAGTCACGCCTGTTCCCCCGCGCCGATATCGAGCTGCTCGGTGTCGCACCGCTGACCAGCATGTTCTATTACGGTGAAAACACCGGCCGTCCAACGGGCGAGTGGCGCGCCCAGGTGCATGACTCCGATGGCCTGCAGCTGCTCAACGGCAACAGCGGCGAGTGGACCTGGCGTCCGCTGCTGAACCCGCGCGAGCTGGAAATGGACTACCTGATGACCGACAACGTGCGTGGCTTTGGACTGCTGCAGCGCGACAATCAGTTCTCGGACTACCAGGACCTGCAGGCGCGCTACGAGCTGCGTCCCAGCAGCTGGGTGCTGACCGAGGGTGACTGGGGGCCGGGCCAGGTGGTGCTGACCCAGTTGCCGACCACCAACGAGACCAACGACAATATCGTTGCCTTCTGGCGCCCGCAGGAAAAGGTACAGGCTGGCCAGACCCTGGATTACAGCTATGAAGTGCAGTTTGGCGAGTCGAACCTGGGCGGCAACCCCATGGGCAAGGTCATGAATACCTTCGTCGGTGACGGCAATGTGGTCGGAGGCGGCAATGCGCCGGGCGCCTACCGCGTGCTGGTGGACTTTGGTGGCGGCCTGCTCGACAAGCAGCGCCCGCGTTCCCCGATACTGAGCAATGTCACGTCGCTTGACGGTGGCGAGGTGCTGGAACATTTCGTCGAGTACAACGAAGCACTCAAGAGCTGGCGCCTGTCGATCCTGGCGCGCCCGGCGGCGAAAAAGTCACTGTCACTGCGGGCCTTCCTGAGCAACGGCGACGAGACCCTGACGGAAACCTGGGCCTACCGCCTGCCGGCCAATAACGATATTCGGACGGCACAGTAGTCATGGCACACACCCAGGGCGAGCATGCACTCGCGCGCGTGCTGGAGTACATGGCTGGCACCGGCGCCGAACTGACCGACGCCCATACCCTGATTGCCTTCAAGCTGATCGAGGAGGGACTGCATTCCAGTCCCGACGATCTGATGGGCTGGGTGATGGACGAGCTGCCACAGCGCTTTGATGTGCCGCAGCGGCCATTGCCGCCGGTGGCGCCGGATATCGTGCGCGGCAGCATCGGTTACGGAGACGGCGCATGACGGCTCAATCCGCACCTGTCGACGTTGTCGATGCGTCTGCCGCCACTCCCTGGCGGCGGCGTGTGATGCTGCGCCGGGCGCTGCTGACCCTGGTGGTCATTGTCCAGGCGCTGGTGGGCGCCTATTACATGGCGTCGGTGCTGCCGTACCACGGTGGCAACCTGCTGGAGCAGGCCCTGATCGGTCTGTTCACGCTGCTGTTCACCTGGATCACGGTGGGATTCTGGATCGGGCTCTACGGCTTCTGGTTGCGCCGTATCGGTGGCGACCCCAAGTCGCTGTTGCGTCGCCATGCCGATGCCGTGCTGGAGCAGACGCCCCTGGCCCGTACTGCCATTGTCATGCCGATCTACAACGAGCCGGTCAACCGGACGCTGGGTGGCCTGCGTACCATCTACCGTTCGCTGGAAAGCACCGGCCAGATCGACCAGTTCGACTTCTTTATCCTGTCCGACAGCCGTGAACCTGATGTCTGGCTGTCCGAGCAGGCCGCCTGGCAGCAATTGTGCGACGAACTGGGTGCCCACGGGCGCCTGTTTTACCGTCGGCGCACCCTGAACATGAACTACAAGAGCGGCAACGTGGCGGACTTCCTGCGCCGCTGGGGCCGTTCCTACGCCTACATGGCGGTCATGGACGCCGACAGCCTGATGGGTGGCGACACCCTGCTGAAAATGGTGCGCCTGATGCAGCGCGAGCCCAATATCGGCATTCTGCAAAGCTGTCCGACGATCATTAATGCCCAGTCCCTGTTCGCAAGGGTGCAGCAGTTCGCCAACCAGGTGTACGGGCCGCTGTTCAGTACCGGTCTTGCCGCCATGCAACTGGGGGAAGCCGCCTTCTGGGGGCATAATGCCGTAATCCGCGTGGCACCCTTTATGCGCCATTGCGGCCTGCCGCACCTGCGCGGTCCGGGCCTGTTCAGCGGGCCCATCGCCAGCCATGACTTTGTCGAAGCGGCCTTTATGGGGCGCGCCGGTTACGAGGTCTGGCTGGAGCCGGAACTGAGCCACTCCTACGAGGAATCGCCGCCCAGCCTGGTGGATGAGCTGACCCGCGACAAGCGCTGGGCCAAGGGTAACCTGCAGCATCTGTGGCTGATGCTGTTCGAGCGGCGCCTGCGCATGGCGCACCGCATGGCGTTCCTCAACGGTATTCTGTCCTACGTGGCCTCGCCGCTGTGGTTCGCCTTCCTGGTGCTGACCACGATCGAGACGACCCGGCTGGTGCTCTGGCCACCCAACTATTTTCCGCTGCAGCACAGCCCGTTTCCGCTCTGGCCCGAATGGCATCCGGAGTGGGCCATCGGTCTGGCCAGCAGCGTGGTGTTCCTGCTGTTCTTCCCCAAGCTGCTCGCCATCGTGGATGTGCTGCTCAGTGGCCGGCGCAAGGCCCATGGCGGCTTTTTCAGCCTGCTGCTGAGCATCGTCACCGAAATACTGGTGTCGGCACTGCTGGCGCCGATCCGCATGCTGGCCCATACCCGCTACGTGCTGGAAGCGGTGTTCAACGTGACCCTTACCTGGGCGGGGCAGAATCGCAGCGATGAAACCCGCTGGACCGATGCGCTGTTCAACCAGGCGCCGGGTTCGATACTGGCGGCCATCTGGGCCGGTTTTGCCTGGTGGCTCGACCCCATGTTCTTTTTCTGGTCACTGCCGGTGGCATTGCCGCTGATCCTGGCGGCGCCGACCTCGGTGCTGTTGAGCAAGGTGGGCGTCGGCCAGGCGTTGCGCCGCAGGCGCATTCTGATGGTGGCCGAAGAGCAGCAGGGCTCAGCCTTGCTGGATGACCTGAACGGCCACCAGATACTGCCGGAATTTGGCGAATCGGCGGTTGTGCGGGCGGTGCTGGATCCGGTGATGAACCGGGTGCACCAGGCCACGGCGCGCTCCCATGGCGGCGGTGCCAAGCATCAGCGTCTGAAGCAGCTGCGCAGTCGCTGTCTTGAGCAGGGGCCGGACAGCCTTAGCCGGGCAGAGAAAAACCTGCTGCTGACCGACCGGGAAAGCCTGTCATGGCTGCACCGGGCGTCCTGGCGGGCGCCGGCCGAGAGCTACTGGGGGCGTGCCATCGATGACCGCATTCGCCAGGTCTGGCCGGTCCGCCGCGACGACTGACCGCCTTTTGCGCTTGGCATAAAGCCCGGGCCCCCGTTGGTGTGAATGCACTGGCGGGGGCCTTTTCGTTCGGGCGTGCGAATATCGCGCAGGCCTCGTCAGCTTGACATCAATCGTAATACTAATGATTATCAGCTGCGGAGTAGGGATGGACTGCACCAGGGTACGGATGCTTGCTGCGGTGCAGGCCAGGTAACGAGTCAAGGGTATTCATGTGAAGGTGGTGGTTGCAGTTGTATTGGGCGTGCTGGCCCCCCTGGCCCTTGCCGCCGGGGGCGGGGAGAGCGGTCTCGACCATCGGCGCCAGGCGCTGGAATCCCTCGGTCAGGCGCTGTTCTTCGATACCCGCCTGTCGCGCAACCGCAGCCAGTCCTGCGCCAGCTGCCATGACCCGGCCCGGGGCTTTGCCGACCCGGGCAACAATGGGCTGGCAGGCGCGGTATCCCTGGGGGACGATGGTCACTCCCTGGGTGATCGAAATGCACCGAGCGCCGCCTATGCCGCCTTCACGCCCGGGTTCCACCGCGACAGCGCAGGGCGCTATGTTGGTGGACAGTTCTGGGACGGCCGGGCGCCAAGCCTGGAAGAGCAGGCCAAGGGGCCGCCGCTCAATCCTATCGAGATGGGATTGCCTGATATGGCCGCGGTGCGAGCACGCCTGCAGGAAAATCCGTTCTATGTCTCCCGCTTTACTGAGCTGTTCGGATCACAGAGCCTGGCCAGCGATGCCGTGGCGTTCGAGGCGATGGCCAGCAGTATCGCCGCCTTTGAGCGCAGTGCGGTCCTGTCGCCTTTTGATTCGCGCTACGACCGTTACCTGCGCGGTGAATACCGCATGACCGAGCAGGAAGAGCTGGGCCGCACACTGTTTTTCTCGCAGCAGTTCACCAACTGTAACCAGTGCCATCAATTGCGTGAATCGGCCCTGGCCGATGACGAAACCTTCTCGAATTACCAGTACCACAACATTGGCGTGCCGGTGAATACGGCAGTGCGGGCGCTTAACGGTACAGCACCGGACAGGGTCGATGAGGGGTTGCTGAATAACCCCCTGGTCACTGATATATCTGAGCGTGGCAAGTTCCGCACACCGAGCCTGCGCAACGTCGCGGTGACCGGCCCCTATATGCACAACGGTGTTTTCGCGGATCTGGAAACGGTGGTGCGGTTCTACAACAGCTACAACAGTAAGAGCGCGGCCAGCAAGATCAACCCCGAAACCGGCCAGCCGTGGGGCAGGCCGGAAGTGCCGGCAAACCTGTCGCTCACCGAGCTTGAGCATGGCCCGGCGCTCGATACCAGGCGCATTGCCGCGCTGGTGGCGTTTCTTGAGACGCTCACGGATCAGCGTTACGAAGCGCTGCTGGACTGAGCAGACGGATGCGCGCAGGTTACAGCAGAGTCTGGCTTGCAATGCTCGAATGCACAGTGGCCTGCCGCAAGGTTGCCCGAGCTTTGTTGTCGTGCAATGAGCCCGACAGGAAATCGGAGACCTCCGGCACGGCCGTATTTGTCTCCTGGGATGAGTTTGTCGCGTGCGCTCATTGTCCCGGGGTGCGTTACCAGACTGGCGTGGCCGCGCAGGCTGGACCAATATTCAGGGGTGAGTGAATATTGGCCCTGCAAGACAGGACATGGCCGCACGCGGGTGCGTGCACAGACCCAGGGATGAAAGTGGTAGCTGCACCTGGCTACTGCACTTAGAGCTGTACCTTCCTCTGTGAATACCTGATGCCATGTTGGAAAAGGTTCGTGGCCAATTAGACCTGGAGACTGAACCATGGCTGATGAACCCCGAGCCACTTCCTGGTGGCAGACCCTTCCCGGTATCCTGACGGCCACCGGTGGCCTGATCACGGCGGCTGCGACACTGATCGCTGTGCTGAATCAAAGCGGCATGCTGGGCCAGGTCGAGACGCGGCCGGCGCCAGAGCCTGCTGCAGAAAACGCAACCAGCCCCTTGGCATCGGTACAGCTGACCGAAGGCTGGAGCATCATCGGCAAGTCCAAACAAGGCAAGTTCTTCGATCTTAAACTGATGGTCCACGGCGACAGTCCCGCCATTGGCCGCAGTTACGATGTGGTGGATGACTTTCGGCTGGTGCACAAGCGCCCGGTCAGCGGTGAGGATCAGGGGCAGGTTATTACGCTGGGCATGGTGCACCGCGGGGACTCGGTCAAGGTGCTGGATCTTTATATTGAAACCCCGAGTACCGAGCTGGTGCCGGTATGGGCCAAATTGGGCGCCGTGTTGCACGCACGCTAGCGCTTCTGTTGACGCTGATGCAGGGATCAGTGGGTGCTATTTTTTACTTCATTAAAACGAATTAAGCTTTTGATTTTAAATAGCATATCCGATGGTGGTTTTGCGCACCGCCCGCCGGGTTCCGGCAGTATCGGCTGGAAGGCAGGCTGTTCTGGGCAGGGCTCCACGCCTGATGCCGGGCATTGCACCCGGTATCAGGCGTTAGCGCCTGGGATCAGGAGCCGGGCTGCAGATTGCCTTCCTGCCACCTGGCTTCGCGGTCGGCCAGCGCCTGGGCGATGCCGGCCAGCCCGGTTGATGGCAGTTCTGCGGGCAGCGGATCCAGGCCTGCGCTGGCGAACAGCTGACCGTAGCTGTTGCGCAACTGGGCATAGGCGAGGTCGCGCCGCAGTTCTGCCTGCAGGGCGTTCAGCTCGCCCTGGATAAGCTCAAGTTCGCCGATGCCCTGTACCCTGTGGCGATTGCGCAGCTGCTCAACAATCTGGCCGTCGAGCGTTGCCAGCTTCTGGCTGGTGTGGAACTGCCGGCGGGCCTCGTGGAAGTTGGCGTTGGCCACATGAACCTGGGCCAGCACGGCCATGGACATCGCCTGGCGCCGCGCCTCAGCCACCGCTTCGCCGGCCTTGGCAGCATCGATCGCAGCGGGGCCGGAGAGTACGTTGAACAGGTTCCAGGTCACTTTTACGCCGTAGTCGGCCCAGCTCTGGTTAACCAGGAACGAATTGCTGTCGTAGTGGCCTCCGGCCGAGAACTCCAGTCCGGGCAGCAGGCGCAGCATGGACTTGCGGGTTTCTGCGGCACTGATACGTGCCTGGTAGTCCTGTTCCCGCAGTTCTGGACGGCTGGCCAGGGCTTCCTCTTCGAGGTGACTCAGTTCGATATTGAGCTCGGGTTCCGCGTAACCCTCGGCAGTGGCGAGGCTAAAAGGGGCGCCCATGGGCAGGTTGATCAGCGCCGCCAGTTCGGTCTTGGCCAGGGACAGCGCGCGGCGCTGCTCTTCGAGCTGGCGGGTGGCTTCAATAAGGCCGCGCTGGTAGCCCAGGGCCTTGATCGGGTCTCCAATGCGTTGGTCGCTCAGGCGCTGGCTGTTGCTGCGTGCCGCGTCGACCCGTGCCATCAGGTTGTCGATTTTCGCCAGTAGGCCTTCTGCGGCCTTGGCGCGCCAGTAGGCCGAGCGCACATCCTGGATAATGGTGTGCACGACCTTGCGCCTGCGCTCCTGCACGATCAGGCGCTGGTCAGCCTGTTGCTTGGCACTGACATAGCTCACCCCAAAATCCAGCACGTTCCAGACCATGGTCAGGTCCGCCACACCGCGGTCACGATCCTGGGAGGTAGAGGGCTCCAGCGACTGGGTGCCGGTCTGGATGCTTTCACTGCTGGATGCGCTGACATTGCTGCGCCCGGCGTAGCCTGCCTGCATCGCCAGGCGTGGCAGCATGTCGAAGCTGGAAAGGTCGAGCTGACGATTGGCCAGGGCTTCCTCCATGACTTTGAGGCGGCCTTCAAGATTGTATTTGAGTGCACGGGCCATGGCATCGTGCAGTGTCAGCGCGCCAACAATGGGTTCCTGGTCCTTGAACATGTTAAGCAGATCGGCCTTTGCACGTTGCTCGCTGAGGCTGCGATCAATCGGCTGGCTGGTCACCGCACAGCCACTGATGGCCAGCACGAGCAGGCTGGTGCTGAAGAGCTTGTGATTTTTGTTCATCCGTGGGCCGCCCCCTTGTTGCGGCTGAATTTCTGTTTCTTGTTCAGGCATTGGGTTCGACAGGCTGTACCTGTGTCAGGGCCAAGGCCAGAGCATCTATCGGGTTTTGTTCGTTATCCTGCAGTTGCTGCAACTGCTGGCTTAGCGTCGGTGCGCCAAAGATGGCGGGCAGTTCCAGCTCCGGAGTCATGTCTGGCATTGGGTCTGCGTTAAAAATGTTCGACAGGGTACTACTGCCAAAACCGCTGGCATCGCCACCACCGAACCCGAGAAAACCTCTGCCGGAACCGTCGTTGCTGCCCGTGTGGCTCGCAAATACCTGGGAGATAACGCTCGGTGTGGAAGCCCCGTTATTGATGAAGATACTGCTCAGGGACGGGATGCCACTGCCAAGCCCGGGCGGGTTAAACAATTGTGTTGGCATCAAGGCCGAGTCGAACGGTGCCGGTGGTGCGTCCGGTGGTGTCGGCATCGCGAGTAATGTCGCGGCTGGGCTTGCGCCCAGGTCTTGAAGACGGAATTGGGGATCGCCGCTCAGCGTCGTGATAGTCACGCTCGGCCCGGTCAGCCCCGCCGCCAGAGCGTTGCCGGCATTGTCAACGATGCCGCTGCCAGCGGCGTTCAGCACCAGGCTCAGTGAACCATTGCCATCGACACCGCTCACCAGCACCCGGTAGGTGCTGGCATCAACCTGCTGCATGCTGTCCAGGCTGGCGATGACATTGCCGGTGCTGAGCAGGCTGAAGTCGCCTATATCGACACCGGAGACCGCTTCATCGAAAACGAGCTCGAAGGTCAGCTCACCCGAGGCCAGAGCACCATCCGCCGGCACTTCAATCCTGAGTACTGTCGGCGCCAGGGTATCGATGGCGTAGTTGTTGGAGTCGGTGCTGCCGCTGCCGGCATTGCCCGCGAGATCTTGCACGCCGCTGTTATCCAGGCTCACCAGGTTGCTGGTGTCCTCGACATCAGCGGTGGGTGTAAGGGTCGCGGTCCAGCTGATGCCGCCATCGGCGGTACTCAGGCTGGAGAGCGCGCCGTTGGCGACGCTGAAGTCGGCGGTGGTCAGTCCCGTCACCGCTTCGCTGAAGCTGATGGTCACCAGGGAGGTCTCGCCGGCGGCGAGCGCTGTGTCCGCCACGACGATGCTGGCGGTGGGCCTCAGGGTATCGATGGCATAGTTGTTGGAGTCCGTGCTGCCGCTGCCGGCATTGCCCGCGAGATCTTGCACGCCGCTGTTATCCAGGCTCACCAGGTTGCTGGTGTCCTCGATATCCGCGGTGGGTGTAAGGGTCGCGGTCCAGCTGATGCCGCCATCGGCGGTGGCAAGTCCACTGAGGCTGCCGTTGGCGACGCTGAAATCGGCCGTGGTCAGCCCGGTAACCGCTTCATTAAAAGTGACGGTCACCAGGGAGGTTTCCCCGGCGGCGAGCGCCGTGTCGGCTACCACAATCGAGGCGGTGGGCCTCAGGGTATCGATGGCGTAGTTGTTGGAGTCCGTGCTGCCGCTGCCGGCATTGCCCGCGAGATCTTGCACGCCGCTGTTATCCAGGCTCACCAGGTTGCTGGCATCTTCGGTATCGATAGAAGGCGTGAGCGTGGCGGTCCAGGTGATGCCGCTATCGGCGGTGGCAAGGCCGCTGAGGCTGCCGTTGGCGACGCTGAAGTCGGCGGTGGTGAGTCCCGTTACCGCTTCGCTGAAGCTGATGGTCACCAGGGAGGTTTCCCCGGCGGCCAGTGCCGTGTCCGCCACCACAATCGAGGCGGTGGGCCTCAGGGTATCGACGGCGTAGTTGTTGGAGTCCGTGCTGCCGCTGCCGGCATTGCCGGCAAGATCTTGCACGCCGCTGTTATCCAGGCTCACCAGGTTGCTGGTGTCCTCGATATCAGTAGAGGGTGTGAGGGTGGCCGTCCAGGTGATGCCGCCATCGGCCGTACTCAGGCTGGAGAGCGCACCGTTGGCCACGCTGAAATCGGCTGTGCTCAGGCCGGTAACCGCTTCATTAAAAGTGACGGTGACCAGGGAGGTCTCGCCGGCGGCGAGTGCCGTGTCCGCCACGACGATGCTGGCGGTGGGCCTCAGGGTATCGACGGCATAGTTGTTGGAGTCCGTGCTGCCGCTGCCGGCATTGCCTGCCGTATCCGCCACGCCGCTGTTATCCAGTGTCACCAGGTTGCTGGTGTCCTCGGTATCAGTAGAGGGTGTGAGGGTGGCCGTCCAGCTGATGCCGCCATCGGCCGTACTCAGGCTGGAGAGCGCACCGTTGGCCACGCTGAAATCGGCTGTGCTCAGGCCGGTAACCGCTTCATTAAAAGTGACGGTGACCAGGGAGGTCTCGCCGGCGGCGAGCGCTGTGTGTCCTCGGTATCCGCCGCCATCGTGTGAGGGTGGCCGTCCAGCTGATGCCGCCATCGGCCGTACTCAGGCTGGAGAGCGCACCGTTGGCCACGCTGAAATCGGCTGTGCTCAGGCCGGTAACCGCTTCATTAAAAGTGACGGTGACCAGGGAGGTCTCGCCGGCGGCGAGCGCTGTGTCCGCCACGACGATGCTGGCGGTGGGCCTCAGGGTATCGATGGCATAGTTGTTGGAGTCCGTGCTGCCGCTGCCGGCATTGCCCGCGAGATCTTGCACGCCGCTGTTATCCAGCGTTACCAGGTTGCTGGTGTCCTCGATATCCGCGGTGGGTGTAAGGGTCGCGGTCCAGCTGATGCCGCCATCGGCGGTGGCTAGGTTTGATAGAGTAGCGTTGGCCACTGTGAAGTCATCGCCCGCAAGCCCGGTTACGGCCTCGCTGAAGGTAATGGTCACCAGGGAGGTCTCGCCGGCGGCCAATGCAGTGTCCGCCACGACGATGCTTGTTGTGGTGGGTGGCGTGGTATCGGCCACGTTGCTGACGGTAACGCCATTGCCGCTTGGATCGGCAATGATAACGGCTGTATCGGCGCCAGCGGCCCAGTCTTCTGCGGCAGCAAGGTTGTAGGTGGTATTGTCGGTGGCGCTGGTGCCGTTGTTGTTCATGATCGAGTTAGCCGCTGCCAAATCGGTGGCGCTCAGGACCAGGGTGAAGCTGGTACCGGAGTTGATTTCGACGTCGCTGCTATCGGTGAGCGTATAGGTGGCTCCGCCTTCGCCGGTAAGGGTGAATTTGCTGGCATCAATGTCATTGCTGGCACCACTAAGGGACAGGAACCCCGTACCGGTGACGGTCATCGTGCCGGTGCCGGCATCATAGGTGGCACTGCTAATGGTGGGCACGGCGACGTTGCTGACGGTGATGCCGTTGCCTGTCAGGTCCGCGACTGCCACGGATGCATCGGCACCGGCGGCCCAGTCTTCGGCGGCGGCCAGGTTGAAGGTCGTACCACTGGTGGAGCTGGTGCCATTCTTGTTGGCGATCAGGTTGATGGCGGCCTTGTCGGTGGCACTCAGGGTCAGGGTGAAGCTGGTACCGGTACTGATCTCGACATTGGAGGTGTCGGTCAGGGTATAGGTGGCTCCGCCTTCACCGGTAAGGGTGAACTTGCTGGCGTCGATGTCGTTGCTGGCACCATTAAGGGACAGGAACCCCGTACCGCTGACGACCATCGTGCCGGTGCCAGCATCATAGGTGGCACTGGTAATGGTGGGCACGGCGACGCTGCTGACGGTGATGCCGTTGCCTGTCAGGTCCGCGACTGCCACGGAGGCGTCGGCGCCGGCGGCCCAGTCTTCGGCGGCGGCCAGGTTGAAGGTCGTACCACTGGTGGAGCTGGTGCCATTCTTGTTGGCGATCAGGTTGATGGCGGCCTTGTCGGTGGCGCTCAGGACCAGGGTGAAGCTGGTACCGGAGCTGATCTCGACATTGGAGGTGTCGGTCAGGGTATAGGTGGCTCCGCCTTCACCGGTAAGGGTGAACTTGCTGGCGTCGATGTCGTTGCTGGCACCATTAAGGGACAGGAACCCCGTACCGGTGACGGTCATCGTGCCGGTGCCGGCATCATAGGTGGCACTGCTAATGGTGGGCACGGCGACGTTGCTGACGGTGATGCCGTTGCCTGTCAGGTCCGCGACTGCCACGGATGCATCGGCACCGGCGGCCCAGTCTTCGGCGGCGGCCAGGTTGAAGGTCGTACCACTGGTGGAGCTGGTGCCATTCTTGTTGGCGATCAGGTTGATGGCGGCCTTGTCGGTGGCGCTCAAGGTCAGGGTGAAGCTGGTACCGGAGCTGATCTCGACATTGGAGGTGTCGGTCAGGGTATAGGTGGCTCCGCCTTCACCGATGAGGGTGAACTTGCTGGCGTCGATGTCGTTGCTTGCGCCATTGAAGGACAGGAACCCCGTACCGCTGACGACCATCGTGCCTGTACTGACATCGTAGGTGGCGTTGCTGATCGTCGGTGCCGCAACGCTGCTGACGGTCACTGCATTGGTTGCATCGGAGGTGTCACCACTGGTGGCATTGAGATTCCAGTCATCGGCGGCGGCGAGATTAAAGGTGGTGCCGCCGGTGGAGCTGGTGCCGTTCTTGTTGAAGATCTGGTTCAGCGCCGCTCTGTCGGCTGCACTCAGGGTCATGGAAAAACTGCTGGCGCTGCCGGCTATAACATTGATGGTGTCGGTCAGCGTATAAGTGCTGCCGCCTTCACCGGTGAGCGTCAGTGTACTCGCGTCGATGTTGTCGCCGGTGGTTATATTGGTGCCAGTTACCGCAAGCACACCGGTGCTGGCATCGTAGGTCGCGCTGGTGATGGTAGGTGCAGGTGGTGCCGGCGGATTGGTATCGCCCGTGAAACTGTCGATACTAATGCCGCCAAAATCCGCGCTGGTTATACGGACTTCATCCACACCGAGGGCGCCGAAACTGAGGGTGCCCGAGGCCCCGACAATGATAGTCTGAGCACTGCCGACCAGTACGCCGTCGAGGTAACCGCCAACGGTTATGGTATCTCCGGCCGTGTTATTGATGTAAAGGCTGCTGAAGGTGAAATCGGCGGCGTCGGTGCGTGCTATCGTTACGCGTTCCGTGGTTCCGAAATTGAAATCACCAGATAGTAAGTTCATCGAGGCTGAATTGCTTTCGCCGCCAGAACTCAGCCAAAGCATGTCGCCCCCACCGCCCTCGGTTGTAAAGGTGTAAGTGAATGAAACGCCACCCAGGGTGCTGTTGAAACTGGTCACCAGGCCGACGTTTGAATCCAGACTGTCGCTAAAGGCGGTGAGCAGGCCGGAATAATCAGTCAAGTCGAGGGAAGCAGATTCGATGCTGCCTGTGCTGGCTTCAAGTACCCAGTCGCCACCTCTGTCCGCCGCGCCGGTCAGATCGCTGGAGGCGGCGATATCCGCGCCGGTGGCGCTGGCGAGGGACTCGATAAACTCGATCCCGGCAGCATCGCCGCCGACGGTGCAGCCGTAGAGCAGGATGTCTCCCTCTGCGCTCAGCGACTGGCCGATGGCGGCGAGCAGATCGCTGCGGTTGGCGATATCGGCGCTGTCGAGCCAGTCACTACCCAGTTGCAGCTGGCCGTTGTCGCCGTGACTGAGAATGTGGATGGCATCAATGCCTTCACGGCCAGCGAGACTATCGGCGATAACCTGCAAGCCGTCAGCCGCGCCATCGAAAAGTATGACTTCAACGCCTTCCGGCAGGCCGGACAGCAGTTGCTGATAATCCTGCACCTGGGTATCGACGAAAACGACTTCCTGGCGGTGGTCACTGCTGCCGGCTACCGCAGCGAGATCGGCATCCGGGGATGCCGATGGCTGTTGTATGGTGGCTGGCTCCCCGCTGCTGTCCGGCGTGTCCGCGACGGTTGCCGCGATGGCGCCGTCGAACATCATGCGCGGTTCCAGCGCCATCGCCAGTGGCGGTATTGCAGCGCCGGGCCCTGTCTCTCTCGGCTCTGCCGCACCCTTGCCAGACCAACCGAACCACTTCATATGCTGTCTCCGTACCATCCGTGTAGGCGCTCGGCACCGGCAATGGTTACCGCAAGGCGCATTCTATAACCCTGGTGTGTCGCCCACCTCGCTAGACGCGGGGCGGGCGAGGGGGCATCAGCTGCGGGAGGGATATATCCCTTGCAGTGCGATAACGAAGTTCATCCCCAGAAAGGGGTTGCGGGTCTCAACAGGCTGGCTTCCGCCGGCCGGATTTACGGTTACCGGGTTGTTAAATGCTGCCAGGGTCGTGTTTGGCGCCTCGTTGCTGTAAAGGGCGCCGGGACGGCCGCTGTTGCTGGCCGGGCCCAGTACGCTGTTAGTCGCCGGTGCCGGATTGGTGTCGGTGCTGGTGCTATTCGCCGGGATGGCGATGCTGGCTTCAGCGTTGTGTGCATGGGAGGGCATCTGCGCCTGCGTCAGCGTGACGCTTTCTGTGCCGCCTTTTTCTCCGATGCGTATGGCGCTCAGTCCCGGGCCCTGATGAATGCCCACAGGGCTGCGTCCGCGCAGATCCGGCAGGCCAAAGGTGGTGCGTCCATCGCCACCGTACTTGGTGCCCAGTAGCGAAAACAGCGAGCTGTATTGGGCAATGGCTAACAGCTGACCGTCACAGAACGCCCAGCCTCGCGGTGGGAAGTCGAAGCCGACCTGACGGATCTCGCCGATAAAGGGTTCGCTCATAGCTTTCTCCTTGTCTTTCTTGTTGTGGGCGGGCGTCCAGAGTTTGCCCGCGCTCTATTGCCACTAGGGCAAATCGGTTGCCAGGCTGTACTTGTATTCGTTGTCCGGCAGTACCTGGCCTGTTTCTGATAGGCGTGCTTTGGCTGAAGGTGCGCTTGGCCGCGGGTCGTATTGGGCAGGTCTGCGCATCTGCAGGTAGACGCCCTTGTTGTCCCTGATGCTGAATCCCAGACGCTGGTACAGGTGTTGTGCCCGGTTGTGGGCCTCTACATGCAGCTCAACCGCATGGCTGCGAGCATCGGCGCGGACCAGTAATTCTTGCAGCAGGGCGGTGCCAAGGCCTGCACCGCGGTGTTCGGGCAGCAGGGCGATATCGATCAGTTGCACGGTCGTGTTGCCCCAGTAGAGGCAGAGCCGGCCGACAGCTTCGCAGTTGCGCTCGATTATCCAGAATTCGCCGTCGGGGAACTGCTGCGCGTAGTGACGGGATTGCAGCTCGAACTGCTGGTGCAGAAAGCTGGCGGTCGCTTGTGCGTCCCAGCCGAAGCTTGCTAATTCGGGTGTGCGGGTAGATGCGTAGAGCTGTGCCAGGAAGTCGTGGTCGGTGTCTTTTTGCGCACGAAGAGCGTAGTCGGTGGTTTGCACAGATAAGCATCCTTGCGTTTTCAGGCAGGTCGTTCGATCCATCGAACATTAAATTTGTAGAGCCAGACTAACGCAAGTGGCCCTGTTGTCAAGGCGGATCTCCGTTTAATGCCTGCACTCTACCGGACGGCGGCCTCACCCGCAGGGGCGAAGTTTGACCCTGTTAGAATCCGCTTTCCCGTATGCCTAGCGCCGCCAGGCGGCGCCAGAGGGTCTCGAGCACGGATTCCCGTTGCCCCTGCAATATCACCAGGCCGCGCAAGGGCTGTACTGGCGCTGTGACCCCGGCGTCCAGTTGCAGGCGGACAGCGTACTGTGCCTTCAGTGGCTGGGCACGGCGCTGCGGGTCACGCAGCACCGCGATAGGGCCGCTTTGGTCCGACGACAGGGATTCGATTTCGAGATAGGGGACACCGGTGGCACTGATCTCCGTCAGTGTTACCGGCAATGCCGGTTGCATTGGGTCGTCAGCGATAAAGCGCCCGGGGGCACCGGTCTCGACACGCCACAGGGCATCCTCTGGCAGGTAGCCGCGCAGGCGCAGTTGCGGCTCCACCACCCGGACCAGGGGCTGCTGTGGCTTGAGCCAGCGGCCAGCGGCCAGGCCCGGCAACAGGTCGCGTATCTCGCCCTGGTGGGGCGCACGCAGTTGAAGGCGCTCCCGCTGGGCGGCCAGGCCGCGGTATTCGGCCAGTGCCGTGGCCAGTTGCTGTTCGATCACGCCGGCGTCCGCGGCCGTTTCGAGACGGCCGGCCTGGCGCCGCAATTGCAATCGCAGCAGGCGGATCTGGCTACTGACGATGGCTTGACGGGCATCCAGGTCCGGGGATTCCAGCTCCAGCAGCAGATCTCCCGCCTGCACCTGCTGGCCATGGCCGACCTCGAGCCGCTTCAGGCGTGCCGGCATGGGGGCGTGCAGGCTGCTGGCGCGGCTGGCATCCAGCTGGGCGGGCACATCGACGGCGCTACGCCAGGGTACCAGCAGCAAAGCCAAACCGCCGAGCAGCAGGGCGGCGGTGACCAGCACTCGGGCGGGCCTGGCGTCCGTGCGCTGTTGCCACCAGTGGCACAGCTCTCGCCAGACTGGAAGTCCAATGAACCAGGTCAGTTCAAGCAGCATAAGAAAGGTGCCCAGTAGTTTGAAAAAAAGGTGATAAACGATCAGGGCGATGGCAAAGAACAGCGCTGCCCGCCAGATCCAGGCGCTGTAGCCCCAGGCCAGCAGCCGACGGCGGAGCCTGTCTGACCAGGGCTCGGGCTGGGGTGCATCGTAGCCGAACAGGATCTCGCGCAGCCGCCAGCGACACAGGGCGAAGGCCCGCTGCTGCAGATTTTCAACCTGCCACAGGTCACTCAGCAGGTAGTAGCCATCAAAGCGTAGGAAGGGGTTGAGGTTGACGACCAGGGTCGTCAGCCAGGTGGCGCTGGCGAGCATGAAGGCCGCGGTGCGCCAGGGGCCGTCCGGCAGTAACGACCATGCGAGCAGGGCGAGGGTGGCCAGCAGCAATTCGGCGAGCATGCCGCCGGCGCCGATCAGCAGGCGTGAGCGCCGATCACTCACCCGCCAGGCATCGCTGACATCCGTATAGAACAGCGGGAATAGCACCATAAAGGCCAGCCCCATGCTCGGCACCCGGCAGCCGGCGCGCTTGGCCATGTAGGCGTGGCCGAACTCGTGGCACAGCTTGGCGAATATCAGCGCCACACCAAAGGCCAGGGCACCGCCCAGGCTGAACAGGTGCGGGAAGGTGGCCAGGAAACGCTGCCAGTCCCTGGCGGCCAGAAACAGGCCGAGGCCGAATATGAGCGGCAGGCCGATGCGCAGGAGCCAGGGGCCGTGGCGCTGCAGCCAGGGCCAGGTTCGATTCAGGAAAGCGTCCGGTCGCCACAGCGGAATGCGAAAGAACAGGTACTGGTGCAGTAGCCGGTGCCAAAGGCTCTGCTGCCGTGCGGCGGCCTTGGCGGCGAAGCTTGCCCGTTGTTCGGTATCCCGTGCGCTGATCAGGTCGTGCTCGCGCAGAAAACGCAGCAGCTGTTGCAGGTCCGTGGCATCAAGCGGGATGCCCGGCTGGGCGTTGGCGGCGTTTAGAACCTGTTGGTCGTCGCCCAGCGCCCAGTGGCGCAGCAGGCGCAGGGCGGTGCTGCCAAGCTTGAAGTAGCGCCCGCGCAGCGGGTCCGCCAGGGTCCATTGCGGCGAGCCGTCCAGTGCGGTTGCGGCGGGCGACAGTTGCAGGTCGGGGCGCAGTGCCGGCAGGTGCATTTAGAACCCCAGGCCCTGGCGCACGGCGGCCAGCGGGCGGCGCAACAGGTAAAGCACTAAGGGTACCGGCTGGCCGTACAGCTTGGCGGTACCGCGCAGGCCAATACGCGGCGGTGCGTCGCTAAAGCGGGCATCCAGGCGGTAGGCCAGCTGGCCTGCAGTACTGGCCTGGGCTTCGTAGGCCAGGTGCTGCAGGCGTGCAGGGTGGCGGTTAAGCGGGTCGCTATCGAGGAACAGCGCCACCTCGGCGCCGGGCGCCAGCGCAATCGCATCGGCCACCGCCAGTTCGATACGCAGCTCTGCCTGCACGGGGTCGGCGATGTCCAGCAGGCGTTCTCCGGTCTGTACCGGTTTGCCTGTCCAGCGATCGGCATCGGCGAACACGGCGATGCCATCGCGGTCGGCCCGCACCTCGCTGCGCGCGAGCAAGGCCAGGGCATAGTCCCGTTCGGCCCGTTTTTGTTCGACCCGTGCAGCGAGAAGGTCCAGTCGCGCCTTGGCGTCGGAATCGGAGAACGCGCGCTGGGCGTTGCTCCTGAGTTCCGCTTGCGCGACATCGAGGCTGCGCTCGGCCACATCCGCCTGGGCCCGCAGCGAAGTGGCGTCGAAACGCAGCAGGGGCTTGCCGCGTCGTACCGGCTGGTTAGGGCGCACCAGAAATTCTGCAATAACGCCGTCCAGCGGTGCCGTCACGACCGTGCCATTGAGGGGCACCACCTCCGCCGGTGCCAGTACCGACTGGCGAACCGGTATTGCCAGCAGCAATACCACGCTGATCGCCAGTGCCAGGAACTTGCGGCGCGGCCAGCGCAGTCGCCAGGGCTTTTTAGGTTCAAGGGCGAGCCAGGCGTGGCTGTAGCAGTCGCCCAACTGTGTCAGAAGGGCCTGTTCGGCGTCACTCCAGGGCTGTTCACGGGCGATCCAGAGGCCGCCGAAGGGGATCTTGCCGCGCTCAAGCAGGGGCAGCCAGAACACGGCATTTGCCGAGAGGCTTTGGCAATCGGTGCGCACGGCCTCGCTCATCGAGGCCATGTCCACCCGCTGCGGCTGGTCTGATATGCCCCGGGCCATCAGCTCGCGGGCGCCGCGCTCGACGAAGGCCACGAACGGGGCATGGGGTTCCACCTGGCTGATACCGGTCACCGCCCGCGTGCGCCCGGCAATCAGCAGGGCTGCATGGCGAAAACCAAACAGCGTCTGGGCGTCATTGACCAGGCAGTAGGCAAGATTGCTGCTGCTTGTTGCTGCCCGGACCTGGCTTTGCAGGCTTAGCAGCTGGGCAAACAGGCGCTCGGTTGGGTCGGGGGCTCTGGCGCTCATGGTGCCTGCACAAAGCGTGCGCTGCCGCTCATGCCGGCCAGCAGGCCGGAGCTGTCCGCAGGCAGGGTGCCGATCAGTTTCAGGGTCTGGCTGCCCTCATCGATGCGGGCACCTAGGCGTTTGATCTCCACGATCAGGGGCTGGCCGGTTTCGTCCGGCACGAACTCGAAGTGCCGTCCGGGCTGCAGCCAGCCAAGCCAGTGGGAGGGCACCAGCAGCTGGACTTCCAGCGTGCGGTTATCGACGATCTCCAGCAAGGCTGCGCCACTGGCCACACTCTCGAAAGGTTGCACCGTGCGCTGGACCACCTTGCCGTCAAACGGGGCCTTGACGACACAGTTGCGTACCTGCACCTGGTACACCCTGGCCTGGGCCTGGGCCTGGGCCTGGCGGGCTTCGGCCAGCGCGACCTCGAAGCGGCCGACGGAATTCAGCGCCGCCAGCTGTTTTTGATGGTTGAGTTCTTCGCGGGTTGCCCGTACTGCCGCCTGGGCGGCATTCAACTGGGCCTGGTAGGCGCTGCAATCGAATCGCACCAGTACGTCATCCTTGCTGAAGGTCTCGCCATCGCTGTACGGCATTTCCAGGATGCGGCCGGCCAGTTCGCTCGACAGGACTGCCTGGTCGCGGGCGCGCAGTACGCCACGTGCCTTGCGTTCGCTGGATGCCCGGGTTTCGGAGGTGGGTAGCGGGTCGAGAAGCGGGTCGCTGGATTGTGCAATGGCCGATCCATTGCCGATGCACGCCAGCCACAATACCGTACAGAATTGGCCGAGTGTTCGCTGCATGTTGCATTCCCTGCAAGTAAAACGATGGCAGCAGTGTAGAGGAGACGCCCGCGTTGGTAAATCGCCTGAAGCGGATCTGCCAGAGGGTTATGACGGCACCTGCGTCGCAGCGCTGCCACACAAGGCGCACCGACTAACAGGGTCAGGGCGCTGGGCCAGGGCGGCCCCGTCAGTGTACAGTTGCCGCTGAAGTGCTGTGCTTGAAAGGAACGCAGAGTTCAGCCAGGAGCTGCCGATGATTATTCGTAACTACCAGGAGGCGGATTGCCGCGCCATTGCGGATCTGTTTCACGCCGCGGTTCACGCCATTGATGATACGCAGTACAGCGCGGCGCAGCGCGAGGCCTGGGCTCCCACGCCGCCGGAATACGGCAGCTGGCGGCGACGCCTGGCAGAAACGCAGCCCTGGGTGGCGGAGCACAATGGCGCTACCGTTGGTTTTATTGAGCTGGAGCCGCACGGGCATATCGACTGCCTCTATGTCCATCCGGCCTTTCAGCGCCGGGGTATCGCTGGCCGGTTGCTGCACCACTTGCTGGGGCAGGCGCGGGATCTTGGCATTACGCAGCTGAGTGTGGAGGCCAGCAAGCCTGCCCGGGCGTTTTTCGAGGCGCATGGCTTTAGGCTGCAAAGCGAAAACCGGGTGATTCGCCGGGGGCAGGTCCTGGTCAATAGCACCCTGGTACTGATGCTGGGCGCGGAGTAACGGGTTACGGGGGGGGGCAGGCCCTCTATACTGCACGCAGGCGGCACCATTGCCGCAATGACAGGAGGCTGCAGTCATGTTCAAGATCGAGGTTACAGGGCCGAATCGTATCGAAATCGAGCTGGTCGGCAAGCTCAACAGCGCCGAGATGGCAATCGCGCTTGATGAGCTGATCGAGAAAACCCGGGAGTTCAGTCGCGGGCAGATGCTGTACCGGATTCACGACTTTGATTTGCCGACCTTCGGTGCGATCGCGGTGGAGCTATCGCGGTTGCCGGCGCTGTTCGGCCTGGTTCGCAGGTTTGGTCGGGCGGCGGTACTGTCTGACAAGAAGTGGATTCAGCGCCTGAGTGAGCTGGAAGGACACCTGTTCCCGGGCCTGGAAATCAAGGCCTTTGATGTCGACGAAGTGGCGGCGGCAGAGGCCTGGTTGGCACGTTAGCGGCCCCCGCAGGCAGCTTTTATTGCAACCATGAGGAATCTGTATGAAACCACGGATCAGCCTGATCACCCTGGGTGTCGATGATCTTGAGGCCGCCGTAAGCTTTTACCGCGACGGCCTGGGGCTCGTTACCGAGGGTATTGTTGGCGCCGAGCTTGAGGCTGGCGCCGTGGCCTTTTTTGACCTGCAGGCCGGGCTCAAGCTCGGGCTTTATCCGCGCAAAAGTCTGGCGAAGGATGCGGGATTTTCCAGCGACGAGGCCAGGCGCGGTGTGGCGGACTTCAGCCTGGCCCATAACCTGGCCTCAAAAGCGGAGGTGGATCAGCTGATGGCGCAGGCAGCCGCGGCCGGCGCCCGCGTCCTGAAACCGGCAGAGGATACCTTCTGGGGCGGTTACGCCGGCTATTTCCAGGATCTCGACGGCCACCTGTGGGAGCTGGCCTGGAATCCGCACTGGCCATTGCCCCAGGACTAGCCCGGCGGCTGTGCCGTGCACTGATCGATAGCCCACTCGCAGAAGGTGTGCGCCTCCTTGCTCAGCAGCCGGTTGCTGGGATGTACCAGGTAAAAGCCGCGCCGGCTCTGTACCGAGGCCGCTATCGGCCGCACCAGGGCGCCGCTGGCCAGCAGGTCGTCCACCAGGTGGCGCCAGCCCAGCGCAATACCCTGGCCGCCGAGTGCCGCCTGAATCACCGCCGGGTAGTTGCTGATAAACAGGTCCTGCCGGCCCGGGGGCAGCGGCACATTCTTGTGGGCCAGCCAGGAGCTCCAGTCCATCCAGTCCCAGTGCTCGGATTCGCAATGGATCAGGGTGGCGTCCAGCAGGTCCGCAGGCGTATTCAGCGGCGAGATGGACGCCAGGTAGGCCGGACTGCACACAAGAAAAATTTCCTCTTCCAGCAAAAAACGGGCGTTGCAGTCCGGCCAGTGGCCGTCGCCAAACTGGATGGCGGCATCGGCGCCATCGCTGATATGGCGGGTGTCATCATCCGAGGCATCAACGTGAACGATAATCTGCGGGTGCGCCATTCGAAACAGTGGCAGCTTGGGAATCAGCCACAGCGATGCGATGGACAGATCCGCACAGACGGTGACGGTCGATGTTGAATGCTTCACCTTCAGTTCCGAGGCCGAGGCCGACAGCAGTTCCAGCGCCGCGGTGACAGAGCGCTGAAACCTGCGTCCGTCGGCGGTGAGGGTCACGGCCTTGTGGCTTCGGTTGAACAGCTCGCACCCCAGATTGTCCTCCAGCAGGCGAATCTGTCGGCTCACGGCGGCCTGGGTAATGCACAGCTCGTCGGCGGCAATGGTAAAGCTCTGGTACCGTGCCGCCGCTTCAAAGGCGACCAGGTAGGCAAGTGGCGGAAGGTCTTTGTTGATGCGTCCCATGGTTACTGTTCCTGTCGAACCCAAGTTGTGTCCTGTCAGCCCGGGGGCCTGGTCTAGCCGGGCTTCCTCAGCGCAATGCCGCGTCCGGCCTGGTCGGGCCAGGGTATTTCGGCCTGCCGGGCGTGCAGGCGCTCGATCCTGTCCCGGGTCACGGGCAGAAACGCGGCGGGGCGCGTGGCGCTCATGTCCATGTGCAGCAGCAGGGTTTCAAGCAAAGCCAGTTCGGTACCGGTATCGCCGTGGTGCATGCGGAGCATGAGCCGCAGCTTTTTGCTGTCGTGTTCGAGCAGCTGGGCGAAAATCTGCAGCGACTCGCCTTCCTTCACTTCCCGCAGGTAGTGCACCACGCTTTGCAAGGTGTAGAGCGATACCTGGTGCTCGGCGCGAAAGTCGGCATCCAGGCCGATATGATCAATAAAGTTGTCCAGCGCCCGGGCGAACACCACCACGTAGCAGGCGTCGTTCATGTGGCCGTTGTAGTCGATCCAGTCCTTGATGACGGGGCCATCAAATATCTTCAGTGTTGCTGTCATGTTGTTCTACTCCGGATGTCGGTGTTCAGGTGATCGCGGTCGGGCTGCCGCTGTCTGCGCGGCCCATGCAGGGTATTTCTTCATCAAGTCGGCAGGGCGAGGCTTTCCCGGTAGAGCCAGTCGGCAAACCCCTGCACCACCGGTTCGATCGGTCGTTGCTGTGGCAATACCACGTGGTAGCCATTGGTCGAGTTGAAGCGCTTGTCGAGTAGCGGTACCAGCAGGCCGTTATCGAGCAGAGAGTCCACCAGTTGCGCCCAGCCGATGGCAATGCCCTGGCCGGCAATCGCCGCCTGCAGCAGCAGGGTGTAGTTGTTGAACGTCATGTGTGGCTCTGGGGGCGCGTCCTTGATGCCCAGGGCGCGGAAGATTCGCGGCCAGGTGAAGCAGTCCAGTTGATATTCGGTATCCAGCTTGAGCAATGGCAATTGCGCCAGCTGATCGGCCCGGGTGATGGGGTCTGCGTGCTTGAGCAGCGAAGGGCTGCACACCATTACCGCCTCTTCCTGGAATAGCGGGCGGCTGATGCAGCCAGGGAAATAGCCGCTGCCAAACAGGATCGCAAGGTCAAATTCGGGTTGCGCTGGAGTGTTGCGCTGCTGTGATGTCACGACCCGCACCTCGGTGTGGGGATAGTGCTCGCGAAAGCCCGCCAGGCGCGGAAGTATCCAGAAAGCGGCGAATGCATAGTCTGTTGCGACATTGATCACCAGGTGCTGGTTGGATTGTTGCACTGCACCAACGCCGTCGGACAGCCGTTGCAGGCCTTCCAGCACCGCCGTCAGAAAGGTTTCGCCGGCTAGCGTGAGGGTGACGCCGCGATGGGCTCGCAAAAAAAGCGCAGCCCCCAGGTCCTCTTCAAGGCGGCGAATTTGCTGGCTCACCGCTGACTGTGTGCTGCCAAGTTCCGTGGCGGCCAGGGTGAAATTGCCCAGCCGTGCGGCCGCTTCAAAAGCTTGCAGGGTGACGAGACTGGGCAGCTGGCTGAATCTTGTCATAAATTTATCTAATCCTAAGCATTAGCTGTGGCCTTGTTCACAGGCTACGTAATAGCGCGCAATATCGATACAAGTTCGAAGGGTACACCAATTAGATATATTTATGCATAACAAGATGCGCTACGGCAAGAAGGAGCAATAATGGACAACAGCAGGCCCAATATCCTCTTTATCATGGCGGACCAGATGGCGGCGCCGGCCCTGCCGATCTATGGCCACCCGGTCGTCAAGACCCCGAACCTGAGTGCACTGGCCGATACCGGTGTGGTGTTTGACTCTGCCTATTGCAACAGCCCACTCTGTGCACCGTCGCGCTACGTGCTTATGACCGGACGCCTGCCTTCCAGAATCGGCGCCTATGACAATGCGGCGGATCTGGCGGATGACATTCCCACCTTTGCCCATTACCTGCGTAACCTCGATTACCAGACAGTACTGTCCGGCAAGATGCATTTCTGCGGTGCCGATCAGTTGCATGGCTTTGAAGAGCGCCTGACCAGCGATATCTACCCGTCCAACTTCAACTGGATCACGCGCTGGGATCACCCCGAGGTACGCCCGGAGTGGTATCACAACATGGACTCGGTGACCGAAGCCGGCCCCTGTGTGCGCAGTCTGCAGCTCGATTACGACGAGGAAGTGGTGACCAATGCCCGTCGTTTCCTGTACGACAAGGTGCGCGGCGGCGACGACCGTCCCTTCTGTCTGACGGTGTCCATGACACATCCCCACGACCCCTATACCACCACGCGGGAATACTGGGACCGCTACGATCATGACGAGATCGACATGCCGGCGGTCAAGATCGCGCCGGGCGAGCATGACCCCCATTCCGAGCGGCTGCGCTTTGTTTGCGGTCTGGACAAGGCGGATATGACCGATGAGCAGGTGCGCAATGCGCGGCACGCCTATTACGGTTCCATCAGCTATGTCGACGACCAGGTCGGTGCCCTGGTGAAAACTCTGGAAGAAACCGGTCTGGACAAGAACACCATCATCGTTTTTTCCGGCGACCACGGCGACATGCTGGGCGAGCGCGGCCTCTGGTACAAGATGAGCTGGTTTGAATGGTCCGCCCGCGTGCCGCTGATCGTTCATTACCCGGAGCGCTTTAAAGCGCGCCGAGTCAGCGCCAGTGTTTCCACACTGGATCTGTTGCCCACCTTCGTGGAGCTGGCGAATGGCCCACAACAGGGCTATGTGACCGAGATCGAAGGGCGCAGCCTGGTGCCGCACCTGCTGGGTGAGGGCGGTCATGACGAGGTGATCGGGGAATACCTGGCCGAGGGCGCACTGGCACCGCTGCTGATGATTCGCCGCGGCGACCACAAGTACATCTGCTCCCCGGCGGACCCGGACCTGCTGTTCAATCTCGCCGAGGATCCGCAGGAACTGCGCAACCTGGCCGACAGCCCGGCCCACGCGGACCTGCTGCAGAAGTTCCGCTACGAAGTGGCCAGTGGCTGGGACCTGGACCAGCTCAACCAGGATGTGCTCTGGAGCCAGCGCCGGCGCGACATGGTCGGACAGGCGCTGGACAAGGGTAAATACAGTGGCTGGGATTTCCAGCCCTTTGTCGACGCCAGCCAACAGTACGTGCGCCACACCATTGGCCTGTATGACCTGGAGAGACGCTCGCGTTTTCCGCTGGTCAAAAAATAAAGCGACCTTCAGCGAGAGCGGAAGTGGCCGGGCGGGTTAATACAGGAAACAGGGATGTATCTTATTGGCCGCAGGCCAGAACTCCATCTGCTTTCCCACCCGGTGAATAATAAAGCCGCTGGCTGAACGGATGCATTTTTCTACCTTAAAACGGACATTGGCTTAAATTATTTAATGCATATGGCCCAATAATCATCGTTTGAGCGCAGGGCACATGCGGATTACAGTGGATTCAGATTGATAAGGAATTTAAGGCCAGGGCTTGTTGCGGAAAAAGGAGTTTTTCCTGCATTAAAGTTTTTAGGCTGATCGCGAAAGTCGTGGCCAGTAAAATTCTGATGCTTAAGAAGATTGAATGTCTTTCTGTTGAATCGGCTTCGCTGGTTTTTGAATTTATCTCGATAGTGCTCTGCAAACAAAGGGTGTCTGGCTGGAACAGAACTCTATACCGACAGGAGAATGATAATGGGTGTGTTTCTATCCGATAAGGAATTTCAGGTCGTCAAGGGTAAATATGACGAGTCTGAGCCCGGTGCGTCCTTTACCTTGAATGCGCAGTGCTACACCGATCAGAAATACCTGGATGTGGAGCGTGAATCGGTGTTCAAACGTACCTGGCAGTGGGTCTGCCATGTCGAAAAGGTGCGTGAGCTGGGTGCCTACTATGTTGCCGATGTGCAGGGCCAGAGTATCGCGATCGTGCGGGACCGCAGTGGCGACTTGCGTGCCTTCTACAACGTATGCAAGCACCGCGCCCATCACCTGCTCGAAGGCGAGGGCAAGGCGCGGGTCATGACCTGCCCGTACCATGCCTGGAGCTACAACCTGGACGGCAACCTGCGTAACGCCCCCCATACCGAGGGCCTGGTTGCTTTCGACAAGGGTGACATCTGCCTGGACCAGGTGCAGGTAGAAGAATTCTGCGGTTTTATTTACATCAGCCTGGATCCCGCAGCCAAGCCCCTGTCTGAGCTGACCGGGAACCTGGCACAGGAAATCATGCAGTATGCGCCGGATGTGAATGAGCTGACGTTTTCCCGCCGCCTGAGCTTTGATATCAAGGCCAACTGGAAGAACGTGGTGGACAACTTCCTGGAATGCTACCACTGCCCCCATGCGCACAAGGATTTCTGCACCTTGCTGCAGTTCGAGACCTACAAGGTCACCACCCATGGCATCTATTCAAGCCATATGGCCAAGGGTGCCAAGGGTGAAAACTCGGCTTACAGCGTGGAAGGCGGCAGCTGCGATGATCACGCCGTCTGGTGGCTGTGGCCCAATACCTGCCTGATGCGCTACCCCGGACGCAATAATTTCCTGGTGCTGAATGTCATTCCCGTGGGGCCTGATCGCACCATCGAAACCTATGACTTCTACTTCGAAACGGCAGAGCCGACGGAGCAGGAAGAGCAGGCGATCAAGTACATCCGCGATGTGCTGCAGCAGGAGGATATTGATCTGGTCGAGAGCGTGCAGCGCGGCATGAATTCACCGGCGTTTGAAAGCGGCCGCATTGTCAATGACCCCTCCGGGTCTGGCCTGAGCGAGCATGCACTGCACCATTTTCATGGCCTGCTGCTGGATGCCTATAAACAGGCCCTCAAGTAACGGATTTCCCCGGGAGGTTTTCCCTCCCGGTCGATAGCTACCCATATTCAACAAGTAATGAGGTGACGTATGAGTCAGGGCCAACTGCGTGGAAAAATCGCTCTTGTAACCGGTGGTCGCGGTGGTATCGGACGTGGCATCTGTGAGCGCTTTGCCAAAGAAGGGGCAACGGTTATTGCCGCGGATATCGCCCAGGGTGAAGGCGTACTGCCCGAGTCCGTGCATTATGAAGCGCTGGATGTCACCAATGAAGATACGGTACACGCGCTGATGGCAGCGGTGGGCGAAAAGTACGGCCAGCTGGACATTCTGGTGAATGCCGCGGCGATCGAGATCGAAAAAACGATCGAAGAAACCTCGCTGCAAGACTGGAACCGCATTTTCGCCATTAACGTGACCGGCATGTTCCTGGTCTGCAAACACGCTGTGCCGCTGATGCGCAAGGCCGGCGGTGGTTCCATTATCAACTTCGGTTCCTACGATGGCTTTATTGCCGATCCGAGCCTGGCTGCGTATTGCGCCACCAAAGGGGCGGTACACGCCCTGACCAAAGCCATGGCCTGTGATTACGGCCCGGAAAACATTCGCGTAAACGCAGTGTGCCCGGGCTTTATCGACACCCCCATGCTGCAGAGCTTTTTCGGCAGTTCCGGCGATATCGACACCCTGAAGGAAGAAGTACGCCGTATCCACCCGATGCGCCGGTACGGCACGCCCGCGGATATCGCCAGCCTGGTGAACTGGCTGGCCGGTGACGAATCCGTGTATGCCAGCGGACAGCTGTGGATTCTCGATGGCGGCCTGACCGCGCAAGTTCAGCAAATGCGTCTGTAACAAGGAGTATTGTCATGGCTCAAAGCGTCATTATCACCTGTGCGGTCACCGGCGGCATCCATACGCCGACCATGTCCAAACATCTGCCCATTACACCGGACCAGATCGCGGCCGAGTCCATTGCCGCCGCCGAGGCCGGGGCCTCGATCATTCACCTGCACGCCCGTGATCCGGAAACCGGCCGGCCCACGCCGGACCCCAAGGTATTCATGCAGTTCCTGCCGGTGATCAAGAACAACTGCGATGCGATCATCAACGTCTCGACCGGAGGTGGCCTTGGCATGACGCTGGAACAGCGTCTGGAAGCGGCACTGGTGACAAAACCGGAAATGGCGTCGCTGAATTCCGGCTCGATCAACTTCGGCATTTTCCCGCTGCTGCAAAAGCATAGCGAATGGCAGCACAGCTGGGAGCCTGAATTCCTGGACATGACCCGGGACTTTGTCTTCAAGAACACCTTCAAGGATATCGAGTACACCCTGCGTGAGCTCGGTGAAACCCACGGCACGCGCTTCGAGTTCGAATGCTACGACCTGGGTCACCTGTACAACCTGGCCTATTTCGTCGACAAGGGGCTGATCAAGCCGCCGTTCTTTATCCAGATGATCTACGGAATTCTGGGCGGCATGGGCGCGGACCCGGACAACATGGCCCACATGTACAGCATCGCCAAGAAACTGTTCGGTGACAGCTTCGAGTGGTCCGTGCTGGCGGCCGGACGCAACCAGATGCCGTTCGCCACCCAGTCCGCCATCATGGGCGGCAACGTGCGGGTGGGCCTGGAAGACAACCTGTATATCGGAGCCGGCCAGCTGGCGACCTCCAATGCCGAGCAGGTACACAAGATTCGCCGCATCGTCGAAGAGCTGGGGCTTAAGGTCGCCACGCCGGATGAAGCGCGCGAGCGCCTGGGCCTCAAGGGCAAAGACCAGGTTGGTTTCTGATCAACGCAAACGGGAGTCGCAAGATGCAAATAAAAAATCTGATCAACGGCGAGCTGGTTGCAGGTGAAGGCGACATCGTACGGGTGCTCAACCCGGCCACCGGCGAGATGATCGTCGAAATCGCCGAGGCTACAGCGCAGCAGGTGGGCGCCGCCGTTGCTGCGGCCAAGGCGGCGTTCCCGGCCTGGTCCAGAACCACGCCGTCGGAGCGCTCGGCGCGCCTGCTGGCGCTGGCCGATGCGCTTGAGGCGCGGGCGGATGAATTTGCGCAGCTGGAGTCGCTGAACAACGGCAAGCCGCTGGGCTCGGTGAAAACAGATGAAATGCCGCTCATTATCGATGTGTTTCGCTTTATGGCCGGTGCTGCGCGCTGTGTCACAGGGTCCAATGCCGGGGAATACGTTGAGGGTTTCACCTCCATGATCCGGCGTGACCCGGTGGGTGTGGTGGGCTCGATAGCGCCCTGGAACTACCCGCTGATGATGGCGGCCTGGAAGATCGCACCGGCCCTGGCGGCCGGCTGCACCCTGGTGCTGAAGCCTTCGCAAATGACGCCGCTGACCACACTGCGCCTGGCGCAGCTGGCCGCCGAGATCTTCCCCAAGGGGGTCGTCAACGTGGTGGCCGGGCGCGGTTCCAGCACTGGCGATGCACTTATCAACAACAAGGACCTTGAGCTGGTGTCGCTCACCGGTGGCCCGTCTACCGCCAGTCGCATTCTGGAAGCCTCGTCGCGCAATATCATGCATACCCATATGGAACTGGGCGGCAAGGCGCCGGTGCTGGTGTTCGGTGATGCCGACATACCCACGGCCATCGAAACCCTGCGCGGCGCATCGTTTTTCAATGCCGGCCAGGACTGCACCCAGCCGTGTCGCTACTACGTGGAAGACAGCATCTACGACAACTTTGTGGCGGATCTCGCCCAGAGCGTGTCGTCGATCAAGCTGGGCGCCCCGGATGACAGCAGCGTGGAAATGGGGCCGGTCATTTCTGCACGGCACCTCGAACAGGTGGCCGGGTTTGTGGAGCGTGCTCGTGATCTGTCCCATACCGAAGTGGTGGCAGGGGGCTATCGCCTGAACGGTAACGGCTTTTACTACGCGCCGACCGTCATCGCCAATGCCCGTCAGCAGGATGAAATCGTGCAGAAGGAGGTGTTCGGCCCGGTCATTTCGGTGACCCGTTTCAGCGGTGTGGAAGAGGGCATCGCCCTTGCCAATGACAACGAGTTTGGCCTGGCCTCATCGGTCTGGACGCAGAACCTGGGCAAGGCCATGAGCGTGACGGCACAGCTGCGCTGCGGCATTACCTGGGTCAATACCCACGGCGTGGCGACCTCTGAAATGCCCCACGGTGGCATGAAGGCATCGGGTTATGGCAGTGACATGTCGGTCTATGCCCTGGAGGGCTATACCTCGGTGCGTCACGTGCAGATCGCGCACCTGTAACGGCACTATGGCCAGGCGTCGCCTGGCCTGAATCGACGGAGGTGAGAGTATGTCGAATCCCATGAACACACTGGACAGGCAGGAACTGCTTGTGCGCGCCGTCAAGGATGAGACGCCGCTGATCCGCAGCTTCGAGCTGGTGCTGGACAGTGGCGCCGAGCTGCCGCCCTTCGAGGCCGGCGCCCATCTGGCCATCCACCTTGGCAATGGCCTGACACGGCAGTACTCGCTGTTTGATGCGCCCGGTACCGGTTGCAGCTACCGCGTGGCGGTGCTGAAAGATGCTGCCAGCCGGGGCGGCTCCATGTACATGCATGACGAAGTCCAGGTGGGAGACCGTATTCGTGTAACGGGCCCTGGCAACAACTTCCCCCTGGCCGAAGAGGCCGCCACATCGGTGCTGATTGGCGGAGGCATAGGCGTGACGCCGATCCTGTCCATGGCGCTGGAACTGCATCGCCAGGGGGCTGAGTTTGAGATGCACTACTGTGCCCGCAGTGCCGAAGATGCGGCTTTCGTCGACTGGCTGCGCAGCGAGGCACCGTTTCGGGACCGGGTGCAGATGCATTTTGACGGTGGCGATCCCGCCAGGGGGCTGGATGTCCAGGCCTTGCTGGCGGAGGTAATCGAGGGCCGGCACCTGTACTGCTGTGGCCCGGGCGGGCTGATGGATGCAGTGGAAGCGGCCTCAAGCCACTGGCCGGCTAACGCGGTGCATTTCGAGCGCTTCAAGGCCTCTGTGGTGGCCACGGCTGAAAACCAGCCCTTCAGTGTGTATCTGTCGCGCTCCGGGCTGGAACTTGAGGTGCCGGCGGACAAGTCGGTACTCAGGGTGCTCAGGGAAAACGGTTTTGATATCAACACCCTGTGTGAAGAGGGTGTGTGTGGTTCCTGCCTCACCGATGTGCTGGACGGGGAGCCCGAGCACCGTGATCAAATCCTGAGCGCGGATGAGAAAAGCCTGAATGACGTGATGGCGGTGTGTTGCTCGCGGGCCAAATCCAGCCGTCTTGTACTTGATCTTTAACGGAGAAAAACATGTCAGCCTTGAATGGAAAAGTCGCCATTGTCACCGGCGGCGGTCGCGGTATCGGCCGCGCGGTGGTGGATCGTTTTCTGGCCAATGGCGCCCGGGTGCTCAGCTGTGGCCGGGGGGAACGGCCGACGGACCTGCCCGAAGCCGTGGTCTGGTTGCAGGCCGACCTGTCGCGCCTGGAAGACGTTAAACGCCTGCGCAGCACTGCGCTGCAAGCCTTTGGCCAGGTGGATGTGCTGGTGAACAACGCCGGTGTCCAGGTCGAGAAAACCGTCACCCAAACCACGGATGCCGAGTGGGACCTGGTCATGGGCGTGAATGCCAAGGCGGTGTTCCTGTGCTGTCGCGAACTGATTCCGGATCTGGGGCATGCAGGCAAGGGCGTCATCATCAACCTGGGCTCCATCAGCGCCAACGTATCGGACCCCAGCATGGCGATCTATAACGCTTCCAAGGCCTTTGTGCATGGTCTGACGCGCTCGATTGCCGTGGACCATGGCAAGGACGGCGTGCGCTGTAACGCCATCTGTCCGGGCTGGATCATGACGGAAATGGCCGAGGCAGGTTTTGATCTGGCAGCCAATCCTGAGGCGGCCAAGCGTGATGCGCTGGCGCGCCACGCGGTGGGGCGCTTTGGCAAGCCTGAAGATGTAGCGGGGCTGGCGCTCTGGCTGGCATCCGATGATTCGGCCTATGCCAGTGGACAGATGTTTGTGATGGATGGCGGATTGACGGCGGCATCGCCCCTGCAACCCGGCCTGTTTTAGGCGTTGTGCCAACAATCTTCAAATGGCTGTAATAGAGGTTTGAAATGAACAAGCAGGTGGATTTTTCAACGGATGTTAAGGTCGCCGCCATTCTGGGTGCCGGCACCATCGGCGCGAGCTGGACGGCGCTGTTTCTGGCCGCAGGACTGGAAGTGGATGTCTATGATCCCTCCGACAATGCCGAAGCCTTTGTACGCGATTATGTCGAGCATGCCTGGCCGAGCCTTGAACGCCTGGGCCTGACCGCCAACGGTGCCATGGATAGAGTACAGTTCTTCCGTACACCGGAAGAGGCCGTTGTCCGGGCGCAATTTGTGCAGGAAAGCGTGCCCGAGCGTATCGACATCAAGCATGAGCTTTATGCCCGCATCGAGCCGCATTTGCGCGCCGATGCCATTGTGGCATCCAGCGCCTCGGGCCTGCTGGTCAAAGAAATGCAGGATGGCTGGAAAAACCCCGGCCGCTTCATCCTGGGTCATCCCTTCAATCCGCCGCACCTGATTCCACTGGTGGAGCTGCTGGGCAACGACAAGACCGACAGCGATGTGCTGGCAAAGGCCGAGCAGTTCTACGCCGCCTGCGCCAAGGTGACGATTCGCGTTAACAGGGAAGTGCCGGGCCACGTGGCCAACCGCCTGCAGGCTGCGCTCTGGCGCGAGGCCATTCACCTGGTGGTGGAAGGGGTGGCCAGTGTTGAAGATGTCGACAAGGCGGTGTATGCGGGCCCCGGTCTGCGCTGGTCAGTCATGGGCCCGCACATGCTGTTCAATCTGGGCAGTGGCGGTCATGGCCTGGGCGTATTCTGTGAGCGCTTTGGACCGTCGTTTCACCGCTGGTGGGATGACCTGGGCGATCCGCGCCTGACGCCTGAAGTGATCGAGAAGCTGCTGACCGGGGTGCAGGCGCAAGAAAATGGCCGCAGCTTCGACGATCTGGCAGCGGAGCGTGATCGCAAGATCGTCGAGGCGAGCCGCGCGATGAGTGCAAGCGAAGGTTTTAGCGTTGAAGACGCCGTTAAAAAAGAACGTCTGGTAACGGCGCGCTAATATCAACCCATATCCGTGTTTCATGTATTAGTCCGCCGGGCTAATACTGATCCGAGTTTCTAGAAGTCATTATCTCGCCGGCTGTTTTCAGTAATATATGCGGGGGTTAACGCCGAAGCCTTATTCGCTCTGGAAACAATAAAACTTAATGGCAGTGTTCGCCTGCCCACACCGAGAGTAATTGAAAAGAGGGCACCTCGAAAAACCGTAACGAGCGGGCTTAGAGGCAAGGCGCACGGAGCGCAGGAACCGCAGTGTATGGGGTATACATGAGGATTCCTACCGGGCTGGCGCACCAGCACCGCGCAACGCAGCATATGAGTCGCGCAGTAGGTTTTTCGAGGTGCCTAAGGTTGACCGCCCCGATCGCAAGTCTCATTGCAGCCTCCTAGATGCCGGCGTCTGACAAACATGCGCCGGTTATCGGGGTGAGCGCAGGAACATTTTTATTGCCAAGTTTTTTGCGTTATTAAAATCAAAAAAACAATAACTAACCCAATCTATCTTATGAGGGAAGCGTATGCTCTCCAGCGAAAAAATAGACGCTCTGATTGAGCCCAGAGGGATCTTGAAGGGGTTAAATTCGACCCTTGGCATCACCGCCATCAGCATGATTGTGTTTTTCATGCTCTACGCGATTCTGTTCGGCAAGACAGCCAATGAACAATTTCTTGGGCTGAAAACCTGGATCGAAAGCACCCTGGGCTGGTACTACGTCGTCATGATGTTTCTGGCGTTCCTGGTCTGCCTGTACGTCACGTTTTCCCGCGCCGGCAAGATACGCCTTGGCAGCGATGACGACCGGCCCGAATTCACCAACTTTGCCTGGTTTTCGATGCTGTTTGGCTGCGGCACCGGCGCTGCTTTGCTGTTCTTCGGGGTATCCGAGCCGATGATCCATTTCGCCAGTGACTGGAGCGGCGGCAATCCCTTTCTAAGCCAGGACGTCAAATCGGCGGTGGCGGCCTTTTTCGACGCCAAGAGGATCGCACTGGAGCAGGGGCTGCTGCCCGGCGATGAGGGCTTTCCGGTGCCCAGCAGCCTGGTGGCCGAAGCTGCCGCCAGCGGTGTCAAGTTGACGATCTTCCACTGGGGCACCATCGCCTGGGCCATGTACGGTATCGTCGGCCTGTCGCTGGCGTATTTTGCCTTCCGCAAGGGGCTGCCGCTGTCGATGCGCTCGGCGCTCTACCCGCTGATCGGCAATAAAATATACGGTCCGATTGGCCACACCGTCGATATCCTGACCGTGTTTGGTACCATCTTCGGTATCTCCACGACGCTCGGGCTCGGCGTCGAACAGATCAGCGCCGGCCTGGTTTCACTGGGCTTTATCGAGCAGAAATCCCAGACCGTGACCATCCTGTCGATCGTCCTCATTACCGTTGTCGCAACGGCCTCGGCGACCAGCGGCGTTTCCAAGGGGATCAAGCGGTTGTCGACGCTTAATAGCTGGATCTGCATTGGGATGCTGTCCTACTTCCTGCTGTCCAGCAACACAAACTACCTGATCGCCAGCTCGGTCACCGCGCTGGGGGACTACGTCTCCGATGCCGTATCCATGACGCTCTGGACCGCACGCAGCCCCGAGGAGCGTGTCTGGCAGGGCGGCTGGACCATCTTCTACTGGGGCTGGTGGATCGCCTGGGCCGGTTTCGTCGGCATGTTCATCGCACGCATTTCCCGTGGCCGCACGATTCGCGAATTCATGCTCGGCGTGATGTTCATCCCCTCCCTGGTGGCACTGCTCTGGTTCGGCGTGCTTGGGTCCGCCGGCATCCATGAAGCAATCTACGGTGCCGACATGAGTATCTATAATGCCGCGGTCAATAACTGGGACTATGCTGGCGCTTTCTACAACATCTTCGATGTGCTGACGCCGGGTACCATGGCGACGCTGGCCAAAGCCGCGGCGCTGGCGGTAGTGGTCATTTTCTTCGTCACCTCCGCCGATTCCGGCACCCTGGTGCTGGGCCGGCTGCTGGCGTTTGGCCGCCGTCCCCCGGTGCAGCAGCGCATCATCTGGGGCTCGGTTCTGGGTGGGGTGACGCTGATCCTGCTGGTTCTCGGTGGAGACCAGGCCATGAAGTCACTGCAGGCGGCATCGATCGCCGGCGCCCTGCCTTTCACCTTCGTGTTGCTGGCGATGATGGTAGGACTGCTTAAATCGCTGCATCAGGACGGTGAAAACATCGTCGATAACGAAGCCCATATCAAGCGGATGATCGAGCGGGAAATCGCCGATCTCTCGTGACCGTGATGGGCACCTCGAAAAACCTGCTACGCGACGTATAGGCTGCGATGCGCGCTGCGCCTTACCTCCAGGCCCGCTTGTTACGGTTTTTCGAGATATGAAACATCCCTGTTTCATGTATTAACCCGGCGGGTTAATAACAACCTGGCCTGCGAATAGGATTTTTACCTGTTATCAGCCAGGTTGAACGTTACACGGCCGGTACACTGTCGATAACCTGTTATTCGAACGTAATTTTGTAAAATCTATTTGCTATCCGCGCATCAAGGATTCGATAAACTATTTATCGCAAGCAACCATACGAAGATTAAAACAATCCGAAGGGTGGAGTCTTATGGAAAGCGGTACAGCTCCCGAGAAGGGGAAAATTTACATCAACAGGGGCATATTCTATGGCGCCTTAAGCGGTATAGCCCTGTTTCTGTTATATACAAGTTTTTATGCTGAGCAGGCTGCAGCGGTATTCAGTGCCGGCCTTGGCTGGATCAGTGAAACCTTCGGCTGGTATTACATGCTGGCCACGGTTGCTTACCTGGTGTTTGTGCTTTATATCAGCCTGTCGCGCTTTGGCAAGGTGCGCCTGGGTACCGATGATTCACGGCCCGAGTTCTCGCTCATTTCCTGGGCGGCCATGCTGTTTGCCGCCGGTATCGGCATCGATGTGCTGTTCTTCAGTGTGGCCGAGCCGGTTTCCCACTACCTCGCCCCGCCCGAGCAGGGTGCGCAAAGCATGGCGGCCATGCGCCACGCCGTGCCCCAGACATTTTTTCACTGGGGCCTGACCGGTTGGGCTTTGTATGCCCTCATGGGGGTGGCGCTAGCCTATTTCAGTTACCGTCACAAGTTGCCACTGGCGATCAGCAGTACCCTGTTTCCGCTGATCGGCAAGCGTATCCATGGGCCTGTTGGCCAACTGGTGGATATCGCCGCCATTATCGGTACGGTGTTTGGTATTGCCACAAGCCTGGGTATCGGCGTCATGCAGCTCAATTACGGTTTCGGTCTGCTGTTTGGATTGTCGCAAAGCCTCAGTAACCAGGTGTTGTTGATCATTGCCGTGGTGGTGATTGCGGCCTTTTCCGCCATGAGCGGAGTGGACAGAGGCATTCGCCGTCTGTCTGAAATTAATATGCTGCTGGCCAGCGGGCTGTTGCTGTTCGTGTTGTACCAGGGCAATACCCTGGGGCTGCTGGATACCCTGGTACTGAATATCGGTGATTACCTCACCGGCTTTGTGGGCTTGAGTTTCAATACCTATGCCCTGGCCGGGGAAGACGCACAGCAATGGAAGGGCTGGTGGACGGTGTTTTTCTGGGCCTGGTGGATCGCCTGGACACCCTTTATCGGCATGTTTCTGGCGCGTATCTCCAGGGGCCGCACCATCCGTGAATTCACCCTGGGTGCACTGCTGATTCCGCTGGGATTCATGATGGCCTGGATGTCCTTTTTCGGAAATACCGGTATTGATCTGGTGGCCAACCAGGGGCTGGCAACGCTTGGCGAGCAGGCACTGAACAGCCCGCAAAGCACGATCTACACACTGTTGCAGCAGTATCCCTATGTGGGTGTAACCACCGGCGTTGTGCTGGTACTGGCGGTACTGTTCTTCGTGACATCGGCCGACTCGGGCGCCCTGGTGCTGGCCAACTTCACATCCGTCTTGCCCGATGCCGACCAGGATGCGCCGGTGTACCTGCGGGCTTTCTGGGCGGCCATCATTGGCGCCATTACCATCGTGCTGTTGCTGGCGGGCGGGCTGAATGCCCTGCAAAGCGTGGTGGTAATCGCCGCGCTGCCTTTTTCCCTGGTGCTGTTTGCCACCATGGCAGGGCTGTACCGAGCCCTGGTGCAGGAAGTCGATGGTCACAGGGTATCGAACGCCCCGGCGCACTCGACCCTCGACTGGCGTGAAAGACTGCAACAGAGCCTGCAGCGTACGGTGCAAACCGATAGCACCGCCTTTTTGCAGCAGACCCTCAAGCCTGCATTCGAGCTGTTTGCCAAAGAACTGAGGCAGCACGGCAAGCCGGTAAGCATCGAAACCGTAGCACACGCCGGGCTGGCGCTGCGGGTGCAGCTGGGCGAAGACCTGTACTTCCTGTACGAGGCCAGGCCACAACCGGTGGTATTGTCCGGTGGTTCACTGGCGCCCACGCAGGAAGAGGCGAGTGGCTATCAGGTTTATCTGGCCGGTGGCGCGCTAGGCCGCTGCCTGGTGGGTTATCTGTTTCACGATGTGCTGCATGACCTGGTGGCCGAATATGACCGTTTCGTTCAGCTGCAACTGCTGACAGGCGAGCCGGCCCCTGCGTTGCATGTGCCGCCGCCCGTCGGCGTCTTTGCCTGAGGAACGACGCTGGCGCGCGATTCTGTAATGCGCGCCACTGTCTGTTTGTCTGCCTGTACCTGGCTCTGTTGCTGTCACCCCGGATATGGCAGCGAGGGGACTTTTGGCCCGGCGCCTTGGCGTCGGGCCTTTTTTGTCAAGGCTCTACTGTGCACCGCGTCCTGTGCCAAGGCCCATTGCAGCGGCCGTTTCACTGACCGTATCCGCAAAAATATCGATCAGCGGTGGCTGGTCGATATCGCTGCGATAAATCAGGCTGATGGGGGTGAAATGGGTACCGACGTCGTTTTTCAGGACGTCGAGGATTTCGCGTGATTGCGGCTGTGCGGCTATTGAGCGGGGCACTATACCCAGCAGGTTGCTATGGCCGATAAGGTCGCGCATCTGTCCGAAGCTGCTCGATTCCACCGCCGCCTCGGGGCGGATTGCCAGGTTTTGGGTAAAGATGTTGTCCACCATCTGGCGCATGGGTGTACCGGAGGGGGGCAGTACCCATCGGAACTGGGCCATTTGCGTCCAGGACGGGTTTTTGCGTTGCGACAGGACATGCTGCTTGGCGCAGACAATCGTAAAGGCTTCGGCATAGACGTGGGTGACCTTCATGCCCTGAGCCTGGTCGGCATCCAGTACCCGGCCCAGGATCAGGTCCAGCTCGTTCCTGTGCATGCTCGCCAGCAAAGCGGTTGTGGAGGCCTCCTGAATAATGAAGCGTACCTTGGGGCGTTCCTGCAGTATGCGCACGATTGATTGCGTCAGCAGAGCCGGCGCGATGGAGGGTACGACGCCAACCCGGATCTGCCCGGTGATGCCCTGTGCCAGCATATCGACACCCTCGCGCAGCCGGTCTATATCCGTCAGCAGGATATCGACATGCTGGCGCACCCGTTCCCCATAGAGGGTGAGTGTCATGCCCTGGCGATCACGGTGGAACAGGGCGACGCCGAACAGCGCTTCCAGTTCCTGTATCAGCTTGGTGGCCGCCGGCTGGGTCATGTTGGACGCCGCGGCACCCTTGCGCAGGGTCTGCAGTTCGGCAACGTTGCGCAGCAGTATCAGGTGCTTGAGTTTCAAGCGGCTGGTGAAGACACCGGGATCGAGTTCGTTGTGATTTGCGGGGCTTGGCATGGGCAGCTTCCGGCGGTTTTTGGTGATAACAAAACAATATCACTGGCTGTAAAAATACGATTATGCAGGAATGTATAGCGGGCGCATAGTGGGGGCACATTGCACTCGGAGACCAACAATGACAACACATTCACCGAGGCCTGCCCGGAGGCCAAACATCCTTCTGATCACATCCGACCAGCAGCGTGCCGATTGCTACGGCTTTGAAGGGCGCAAGGTCAAGACACCGCACCTGGATGCCCTGGCGGGCGAGGGCACCCGGTTTTCTGCCTGCATCACGCCCAACGTTGTTTGTCAGCCCTCGCGCGCTTCCATGCTCACCGGGCTGCTGCCTTCGGCCCACGGTGTTTCGGACAACGGCATTGACTTGCCGGAGGCCACGGGCCTGTCCGGCTTTGCCGGTGTGCTGTCGCGCGACGGCTATGCCACCGGCATGATTGGCAAGGCGCATTTTTCGTCCTACCACACCTTTGCGCCCACCGGTACGCCGGAATGCGTTCAGAGCTCCGCGCAGTACGATACCTCCTGGAGCGGGCCTTACATGGGGTTTGGGCAGAACGACCTGATGCTGATCGGCCACAACTACTGGCTGCCGGCCGAGCCACCCCGCGGACTGGCGTATGAAGCCTGGTATCACAATGACGGCAAGGGCGCGCAGAAAAACGCCGCCTACGCAGGTTATGCGCCGCGAACCGCAACCCCCCAGACGTACCATTCCCAGTTGCCGCCCGTGTGGCACAACTCCACCTGGGTTGGCAACAAGACCATTGATTTCCTGCGCGAGCACCGCGACGAGCCGTTCTGTGCCTGGGTATCGTTTCCCGACCCGCACCATCCGTTCGATGCACCGGAGCCCTGGAGCCTGCTGCACCATCCGGACGAGGTTGATATTCCCGAGCACCGCACGCGTGATCTTGATCGCCGGCCCTGGTGGCACCGCGCCTCCGTCGAAACCGTGCCCAAGCTGTCCGGTGAACTGCTGAAAATGCGCTCCGAGTACTCGCGCATGGGCGAGCTGAACGATGCGCAGCTGCGTGAACTGACCGCCAACTACTACGGCATGATTTCCCTGATTGACCACAACGTTGGCCGCATTCTGGCCGAGCTGGACGACCTGGGCCTGGCGGAGGACACCATCGTCATCTACACCACGGACCACGGCGATTTCCTCGGCGATCACGGCCTGGTGCTCAAGGGACCGATGATGTACGACGGCCTGATGCGGGTGGGCATGATCATGCGCGGGCCCGGCATCGAGGCTGGGCGTGTTATCGGCGATCCGGTATCCACCCTGGATCTGTGCGCCACCATTCTCGACTACTGTGGGGCGACGCCGGATGCGGAGCTGGACAGCACCTCGCTGCGCCCGCTGCTCGAAGGCGAGGGCTCGCGGGACTTTGCCTACAGCGAGTGGGACCTGCGTGCCGGGCGCGTGGGTGTGGCACTGGACCTGCGCACCGTACGTACGCAGCGCTATCGCATGACCTCTGAGGTCCGTTCCCAAAGCGGTGAACTGTACGACCTGCAGGAAGACCCGCACGAGCTGGTCAATCGCTACGATGATCCGTCCTATGCATCGGTACGACGGGAGCTGGCGGACATGATCGCCGGTGCCCGCCGCGATATCCCGACCCCGGACCTGCCGATTGTCGGCACCGCCTGATGCATGCAGTGGCGGTTCACTGCTGAACCCTGGGCGGGTGAGCGGACCCGCCCCGTTCAAAGGGGCGGGACCGGTCCCAAGACACTATTAACCCGGCGGGTTAATACATGAAACAGGGATGTTTCATCATTGGCCGCAGGCCAATGCGAACCCCATAAAAACCAGCACGTCCACGCACTTGCGCCTGTTTTTGTGGGGTGACTGGCAAATAGGGAGGGAACCTATTTGCCAGCCAGGTTAATAAGTCGTGCGGGTCAGCGAAGAGGCAAGGCCAAGAGGCAACATTATGACTGTGATTACCAATATCGAGGATCTCAGGGTGCTGGCAAAACGCCGGGTGCCGCGCATGTTTTACGAATATGCGGATTCCGGCAGCTGGACCGAGAGCACCTATCACGCCAACGAAAGTGACCTGCAGAACATCAAGCTGCGCCAGCGCGTGGCCGTGAATCTTGAAGGTCGCAGCACGGCCACCCAGATGGTGGGTATCGATGTAGCCATGCCAGTGGCCATTGCGCCCACCGGGCTGGCGGGCATGCAGCATGCCGATGGCGAGATCCTGGCCGCCAGGGCGGCGGAAAGGTTCGGCGTGCCGTTCACGCTCTCGACCATGAGCATCTGCTCGATCGAGGATGTGGCGGCGCATACGCAAAAGCCCTTCTGGTTCCAGCTGTATGTTATGCGTGACCGCGATTTCATCGAACGGCTGATCGACCGTGCCAAGGCGGCGAACTGTTCCGCGCTGGTGCTGACGCTGGACCTGCAGATCATCGGGCAGCGCCACCGGGATCTGAAAAACGGCCTGTCCGCACCGCCCAGGCTAACGCTGGCGAATCTTGTCAACATGGCCAGCCGGCCACGCTGGTGCCTTGGCATGGCGAGAACGCCAAGGCGCCAGTTCGGCAATATCGTCGGGCATGTCAAGGGTATCGACGATATGGGCACCCTGGCCCAGTGGACCGCCCAGCAGTTCGATCCGCGCCTGAACTGGGATGATGTGCAATGGATCAAGCAGCGCTGGGGTGGCAAGCTCATCCTCAAGGGCATCCAGGACGCCGAGGACGCGCAACTGGCGCTCGACTCCGGTGCCGATGCGGTGATTGTCAGTAACCACGGCGGGCGCCAACTCGACGGCGCCGAGTCCAGTATTCGTGCCCTGCCCGGGATCGTGGATGCGGTGGGCTCGAAAATGGAAGTGCATATGGATGGCGGCATTCGTTCAGGGCAGGATGTGCTCAAGGCCGTGGCGCTGGGCGCCAAGGGCACCTACATCGGTCGTTCCTTCCTGTACGGGCTGGGGGCGATGGGGGAGCAGGGCGTGACCCGGGCGCTGGAAATCATCCACAACGAGCTCGACCTCACCATGGCCTTTTGCGGCCGTACCCAGTTAGCGCAGGTTGATCGTTCCATATTATTGCCGGGCACCTTTGCAGAGGTGTCGGCGCAGGGATAAATTACTTATATTCAATAACTTAATGAAAGCTGTCTGTCTGTGGCACTGCATTCAGTAAGCGTCGGTTCTGGCAGCAATAACAACAAGCAACTATCTGTACCAGGAGAGCGCACCATGAAAAACATTCTTATTGCCGTTGCATCTATCCTTGCCGTGGCCGCCAGCCCGGCATTTGCCCAGTGGCAGCCCACAGCCCCCATTAAAATGATGATCGGCTTCACCCCCGGCGGTTCCGCCGATACCCAGGCCCGCCTGATGGCCGAAGAGCTGGAAGCGCGCAACGGCTGGAAAGTCATTCCCGAATCCGTATTGGGCAAGGGCGGGGCGGTGCTGGCCGCCAAGCTCAAGAACGAACCGGCCGATGGCACCACCATTGGCATGATCGTGTCGGAAACCGTGGATTACAGCATGATAGCGGACCGCAATCCGGGCTACACCCAACACGACTTTACCTATCTTGTGAGCACCGCCGGCACCCAGCTTGGCGTGGTTTCAACCCGGGCCAAGGGATGGAATTCCATGCCTGATGTCGTGGCGGCTGCGCGCCAGGGTGAGACCCTCAGGTTTGGCGTAATGACCCCCAAGCTGGCCGATGGCGCCTACCTGCTGGGCAAGTCCCAGGGGGTCGACTTCAATATTGTTAGCTTCAAGGGGGGCAAGGGCGTACTGGATGCAATTGTCGCAGGGGATATTGACCTGGGGTGGGTGGCAGGCCCCCAGGTGCGGGGCGTGACCGCCGGCGACCTGGTTAACCTGGCATCGGGCGAGGCCGAGCGCCTGGACATGTCGCCCAGCGTGCCAACCATCCGGGAGCTGGGGTTTGAGCAATCCCTTGGCATGGTTTTCGTGTTCGTGGCGCCCAAGGATCTTCCCGCCGACGCCAAGGCCGCACTGACCGCAGCCATGGCGGAGATTCTCAATGATCCGGCGTCCAAGACTAACGCCTACATCACCAAGCTTTTTGGCAAGCCCAGGGTCATCAGCGGTGAGGCGCTGGATACCTACCTGGCCGATTCACTGGACAGCGCCCGGCGCCTGCTGGCCGAAGCTGACAGCCAGTAAGAAAGAATAGCGGTTCGCCGGGCCTGGCCTGGCGAGGATGTCGCCTTCATGGGTGCAAGGAGAGACTATGAATAACCAGCGTTGGGAAATAGCACTGGGCGGTTTCGCCGTCGTCTTTGCGCTGCTGACCGTACTGGCCTGGATTCCGGCCAGCGTCGAGTCGGGGCTGATTGAGCAGGTGCGGCGCCAGGTCATTATCGGTGATGCACTGATGCCCACTGTCTGTGCGGTGCTGATTGGCGGCATTGGCCTGATGCTGCTGACCCGCAGGGCGCCGCACACTGAGGGCGCAGACAAGACTGCCGGGCTCAGCGCGGCAAATCTCAGGTTTGCCTCGGTACTGGCGGGCGTGATCGGACTCGGCCTGGCGTTGATGGTGAATCTCGGCCCCTGGAGCGTTGAACTGGCCCAGGCGCTGGGGGCCGACCTTCCTGCATACCGGGATTTGCGCGACACCGCCCCCTGGAAATATATCGGCTACCTCGCCGGTGGATTTGTCATTGTGATGGGCCTTGTCAGCTTTATACAGGGCCGGATAGCTGTGCGCAGCGCCCTGGTTGCACTGGTGTCGGTCCTGGTCATGGCGATGATTATCGATCTGCCATTCGAGCACCTGCTGCTGCCCCCCAACGGTGATCAGTAACAGGGCCTGGGTCGTTTCGTAATAACGCTAATAATTATAAGGTTTAACGCACATGGATATGACGCTGATCGATTATGTCTCAGGGGGGCTGGCGGCCGTATTTCTGACCGATCCCCTGTTCAGCATCGCGGGGATTCCGGTTTCCACGACGCTGGTCATGGTGTTCTGCGGACTGCTGGCGGGCATCGTGGTGGGGGCTATCCCGGGACTCAACGGTCCCTTCGCCATGGCGGTCGCGCTGCCGATCCTGATTTCCACCTTCGGTTTCACAGCCTCCGCGCTTTTGCCGACGCTGGGCTTTCTTATCGGCATCATGAAGGGGTCAACCCTGGGGGGCGCCGTTCCCGCGATCCTGTTCAATACACCGGGCACGCCGGATGCCGTGATGACCACGCTGGATGGCTATCCCATGGCACGCAAGGGGCAGGGCAGCAAGGCCCTGCGCGTCGCGCATTTCTCCTGCGTATCGGGGGACACCTTTTCGGACATCGTACTGATTACCACCGCACCCTTTCTCGCTGTGCTGGTGGAGCGTTACCTGGGCTTTCCGGAAAAGGCGGCTCTCATTGTGCTCTCGATGGCCTTTATCGCGGCCGTGGTGGGTTCATCCGTGCTCAAGGGGCTGCTGTCGGCGGTATTCGGCATGTTCGTCGCATCGGTGGGCACCGGGGAAGATACAGCACCGCGCCTGACCTTCGGCGTGTTGGATCTGGCACAGGGGTTTTCGGTCGAGGCCGTGGTGCTGGGTGTACTGATTCTGGGGGAGATTTTCACCTCGATCGAAGACCTTGCCTGGCGGCGGCGCAACAACCAGGTGTTGCCCTCGATCCGGGATGAGGGTGATCAGCACCTTAGCTGGGCCGAGCGCTTGCGCCTGTTGCCGGTCATTGGGCGCTCGGCGGCGATTGGCTCGATGATTGGTGCCCTGCCTGGCATCGGTACCACACTGGCGGCCACCCTGGGCTATGCCATCGGCAAGCGGCGTCACAAGGGCCCGGGCGAGTTTGGCGACGGCATACCGGAGGGGGTGGCAGCAACGGAAGGCGCCAATTCCGCGGTGTCCGGCTCCAACCTGATACCTGTGCTCAGTCTTGGGATTCCAGGCAATATCGCGGCGGTGTTCATTCTGCTGGCGATGGAAAGCATTGGCGGGCTGAATCCGGGGCCCAACGTCTTTCGCATGACACCGGGAGAAATGAACCCGGAGCTGGTGATGGTGATCGGGCTGTTTGTCCTGATGATGCTGGCCAACCTGCTGAACTGGACGCTGGGCGGTGCTTTCATGCGCCGCATCGGCATACTGCAGCACATACCCGCCGCCATGATGATGCCGGTTGTCCTGCTGGTTACGCTCACCGCCGTATACATCCAGGATGCACACATGAGCAGCATCTACATGGCGCTGGGCTTCGGCTTTGTGGGGTATCTGATGCGCAAGCTCGACATTTCCGTCCTGCCTTTCGTGATTGCCTTTATCCTGGCGGATGACTTTGAACGCCTTATTCGGCAGGGTTTTGCCGCCTCCGGTGGCGACCCCTGGTTTCTTTTCGCCTCACCGGTGTCCATAGCGTTTCTGGTTGGCGCTATCCTTGTAGCAACGGTGCTCAGTCGCAACCCTGTCGGCAAGGCAGTGATTCGCCATGCCGACTGACCAGGATCGCTGCTGACACAGCGCTATCTAGCCAGGCCAACAGGGTTTGGCGAGCGGATACCGATGATGATCGGACAACAATAAACACGCGAGATCAGGGTGCTTATGGATACTCAAGAACGGACGATCAATACACCGGATTTCACCGCCGGTGATGCCCTCCAGATTGCGACCTACCAGGTGCTGGCACAGGACGGCACGGTTATTCCCGGTGCCGTGGTGCCGGAACTGGACGAGGCGCAGGCGCTGAAGATCTACCGCGCCATGGTGTTCACGCGGGTGCTGGATGAACGCATGCTGGCGGCACAGCGCCAGGGGCGGCTGAGCTTTTACCTGCAGTCCACCGGCGAAGAGGCCACCACGGTCGGCTTTGCCGCAGCGCTGGATGACAGCGACATGATCATGGCGCAGTACCGCGAGCAGGGGGCACTGGCGTACCGCGGTTTCTCGGTTGAGCAGTTCATGAACCAGCTGTTCGGCAACGACCTGGATTATGGCAAGGGCCGGCAGATGCCGATCCATTACGGCTCGAAAGACCTGCATTACATGACCATATCCTCGCCCCTGGCCACGCAGATTCCGCAGGCCACCGGCTATGCCTACGGCCAGAAGCTGGCCGGCAACAAGGCCTGTACCGTGACCGTGTTCGGCGAGGGCGCCGCATCGGAAGGCGATTTCCATGCGGCCCTGAACATGGCCGCGGTGCTCAAGGTGCCGGTGATTTTCCTGTGCCGCAACAACGGCTATGCCATCTCGACACCCTCCAGCGAGCAGTTCGCCTCCGACGGCGTGGCGCCGCGCGCGGTGGGGTACGGCATGAAGTCGATTCGCATCGATGGCAACGATGTGCTCGCGGTGGTCAAGGCGATGCAGAAAGCGCGCAAGCTGGCCGTGGAACAGAATGAACCGGTACTGGTGGAGGCGATGAGTTACCGCCTGGCCGCCCATTCCTCGTCGGACGATCCATCCGGTTATCGCAACAAGGCGGAAGAGGACAAGTGGCGTGCCAAGGACCCGATTCTGCGCATGAAGAACTGGCTGCTAAAGCAGGCATGGTGGGATGAGGCCCAGGAAAAACAGCTGTACGAAAGCATCCGCCCGCAGGTGCTGGAGGCCATGAAACGTGCCCAGCAGCGGCCATCGCCGCCGCTGGAGGCGCTGATTACCGACGTCTATGACCGGCCTCCCGCCCAGCTCGAAGCACAGCTGGAGGCACTCAGAAGCCATCTGGACAAATACCCCGAGGCCTATCCCAAGAGCGCAGGAGGTGCTGCACGTGGCTAACATGAACCTGTTGCAGGCGATCAACAATGCGCTGGATATCGCCATGGCCAGCAACGACAAGGTCATCTGTTTTGGTGAGGATGTCGGGGTCTTTGGCGGGGTGTTCCGGGCCACCAGTCACCTGCAGGAAAAGTACGGCCGGGACCGCTGCTTCAATACGCCCCTGGTGGAGCAGGGCATCATCGGCTTTGCCAATGGCCTGGCGGCCCAGGGATCGGTGCCGGTGGCCGAGATCCAGTTTGCCGACTACATCTTTCCCGCCTTCGACCAGATCGTGAATGAGGCGGCCAAGTTTCGTTACCGTTCCGGCAACCTGTTCAACGTCGGCGGCTTGACGATCCGTACCCCCTACGGTGGCGGTATCGCCGGTGGCCTGTACCACTCCCAGTCGCCGGAGGCCTATTTCGCCCATACCCCGGGGCTCAAGATCGTCGTGCCGCGCAACCCGCACCAGGCCAAGGGGCTGCTGCTGGCCTCGATTCGCGACCCCAACCCGGTGCTGTTTTTCGAGCCCAAGCGGATTTACCGGGCCTCGGTGGGCGAGGTGCCGGAAGAGGATTACGAGCTGCCCCTGGGGCAGGCCGAGATTCTGCAAGAGGGCGAGGACATCAGCCTGCTGGCCTGGGGCGCGCAGATGGAAACCGTGGAAAAGGCCGCCGCGATGGCACAAAAGGAGGGTATCAGCTGTGAGGTGATCGATCTGCGCACCATCGTGCCCTGGGACATCGAAACCGTCACCCGTTCGGTCATGAAAACGGGGCGGCTGATCGTCAGCCACGAAGCGCCGCTGACCGGCGGCTTTGCCGGCGAGATCGCCGCGACCATCCAGGAACGCTGCTTTCTATACCTGGAGTCACCGATTGCACGCGTCACCGGTCTGGACACGCCTTTCCCGCTGGTGCTGGAAAAGGAATACATGCCGGATCACCTCAAGATCTTCGAGGCGATCAAGCAGAGCGTCAATTTCTAGCGGAGCGACCCATGATTAAGGATTTTATTCTGCCCGATATCGGTGAAGGTATCGTGGAATGCGAGTTGGTCGAGTGGCTGATTCAGGAAGGCGATGTGATCGTTGAAGACCAGCCAGTGGCCGAGGTCATGACGGACAAGGCGCTGGTGCAGATTCCCTCACCCTTTACAGGCACGGTGGTCAGCTTGCACTACCAGGCCGGCGACATTGCCAGGGTGCACTCACCGCTGTTTGCGGTGGAGCTGGCCGGGCAGGAGCCGGCGGGTGCCAGTGCCGCTGTCGCCGAAGAGCCGCCAGCTGCCAATGCGCCCTCTGCTGCTGAAGCGGCCCCGCCAGCGCAGCCCGTATCGCCAGCGCAGGTTGCTGAAGAGGACTTTATCCTGCCGGATATTGGCGAGGGCATCGTCGAGTGCGAGGTGGTGACCTGGCAGGTGCAGGAAGGTGACCTGATTGCCGAGGATCAGCCGGTGGTCGATGTCATGACCGACAAGGCACTGGTGGAGATTCCGGCGCCCAGGGCGGGGCGGGTGACGCGGCTCTACTATGCCCAGGGTGAAACGGCCAGGGTGCATACACCGCTGTTCGCCATTATCCCCACCGAGGCGGACGGTGCCGCAGTCGTGGCTGCGCGGAAGTCGCCGCAGGCCACGCAGGGTGTCACGGCATCCGGGCGCACCCCGCCCGGCGCACCGGATTTCCCCTGGCGCCGGGGCAAGGTGCTGGCAGGCCCCGCGGTGCGACGCCTGGGCCGGGAGTACGAGCTGGACTTAACGCAGGTGCCCGGCAGTGGCAAGGATGGCCGTATCCTGAAGGAGGATGTCGAGCAGTACCGCGAACGCCTGGCCAGGCGGCCGGCGACAGCCCCGGCCGCGTGCCCGGCAGCGCCAGCGGCAAGCGAGATACGCATCGAGCCGATCCGAGGCATCAAGGCGGCCATGGCAAAACGCATGCTGGAGGCGGTGTCCAGCATTCCGCACTTTACCTACGGAGACGAGGTGGAGATGAACGCGCTGCTGCAGCTGCGGGCCCAGCTCAAACCCAGGGCGGAGCAGCAGGGCGTACGCCTGACCCTGATGCCCTTCATCATGAAGGCCATGGCGCTGGCAGCGCAGCAGTTCCCGATCGTCAACAGCCGGGTCAATGCCGACTGCACCGAGCTGCATTATGTGGCGAGCTGCAATATCGGCATGGCGGTGGATTCCAAAATCGGGCTGCTGGTGCCCAACGTCAAGGGGGTGGAGCGCCTGAGCATCCTGGACGTCGCCCGCGAGGTACAACGCCTGACGGACGCCGCCCGTGCCGGCAAGCTCAAGCAGGAAGACATGCAGGATGGCACCCTCAGCATCTCCAATATCGGCGCCCTCGGCGGAACCTACATGGTGCCGGTAATCAACAAGCCCGAAGTCGCCATCGTGGCACTGGGCAAAACCCGCAGCTTGCCGCGCTTCGATGCCAGCGGCCAGGTGGTGGCCAGCCAGGTCATGAACATCAGCTGGTCCGGCGATCATCGCGTGCTGGACGGCGCAACCATGGCCCGCTTCAGCAACCTGTGGAAGTCCTACCTGGAGGACCCGGCCTCGATGCTGCTCGACCTGGCCTGAGGCGGACGCCGGGCGATACGCCAGCCCGGCGTCCGGTGTAAGCTTGGGATCAGGGATTCATGCGGGATCGAGGTGCAGGCACGCCCATGACTCAGGATACGCTGCAACAGTTTTACATCCCGGAAGAGCAGTCGATCTACCTGCTCAGTCACCAGGATGCCAAGAAGCTCAAGGACTGGTTCCGGCTCTGTGAAGAGCAGTTGCGCCAGCTGGGCTATCGCGATATCGAGCTGGTCGGCAAGGGGGCGTTCGGCTTCGTGTTTGCCGGCGTGTCGGCGCAGGATGAGTCGCTGGTTTTCAAGTTCTCGCGCATCACCCTGCCACAGCATTACAAGGAACGGCTGGAGGAAGAGGCCTTCATGCTGAGCCTGGTGGAACACTCCCATGTGCCGCGCTGCGTCGCTTTCCAGATGGTTCACGGGCAGCCGATTCTGGCAATGGAGCGGGCGCGGGGGCAGGACCTGGAGCAGCTCTCGCTGGCATGGGGCCCGCTGTCGCCGGGTCTTGTGGTTCGGATCGCGGCGCAACTGGCGGACATCCTGCGAACATTGCGCCGCAATGTCGGCAAGCCGGTGGTGCACGGTGATATCAAGCCCTCCAATATCATGTTTGACCCGGACACGGAAACCGCAGCGCTGATCGACTGGGGGTCGTCGGTCTTTGCCCAGCTGGATGAACACAGCCAGCCGGTTGCCACCAGCGTAATGGAACTGATGTCCGACACCATGCAGCAAACCAATGCAAGGCTGGGGGATGTCTATTTCATCGGTGAGGCGCAGCTCAACGGTGGCCTGTCTTCGCCACGGTTCGACGAGGAAGGACTGGCCGGTACCCTCTATGCGCTGGCCTCCGGGCAGTCCTGCCGCTTCGGTTACAAGGCCATCCCGCCCACCTCGCTGGGGCTGCCAATCGAGTTCGCCCGGGTACTGGAGGCGATGCTGGCGCCGGACCCAGTGCTGCGATCCCGTGCCGGGGATTATTTCCTTGCCCAGATGCCGCGCATGGCGCAACTGGTGATGATGGACCTGCCGGCCCCGCCCCAGGTGCCGACGGTGCCCGTCTGGCTGCGGCCGGGGCAGCGGGATATCGATACCGTGGTGTACAGCTCGCGCAAGTCCTTCCTGCGTGAAGAGGGCGCGCACGAGGTGCTGCAGGCACTGGATGATGCGCCGCTGGATCGCTACTACAAGGAATTTTTGCAGGGCATGGGGGATACCGAGAAGGCGTTCCTGGCCGCGGTCAGCCGCCTGGGCAAGTATCCGGTCGTGGGGGGGCTGGCGGTGCGATGGGAAGCCACGGGGGTATATATTGATTCCAGCCTGAACCTGCACGATGAGCGCCTGCGCACGTCCTTCATTGCCTCGGTCAACAACATGGTGAACCTGGCGCGCGCCATTCGGCGGCGCGGCATTTTCAAAAGCTGCCTGTTCGATGCGCGGGATACGCTGCATATCGACCGCGAGCAGGAAATCGCGCCCTTTGTGGCTCCGCCCGGCATGACCCTGCCCTACGAGATCAGTACCGCACCGGATATCGAGGACAAAACCCGGATGCATTCCTATTTTGAGGATGGGCGCGACCCGGACGAGTTTCTGGAACTGCCGGGCAGGATCATGGATATCCTGGCGCAACTGAACAGCATCCACCATACGGGGATGATCATCTTCGAAAGCCTGCCAAACCACCTGAAAATACACAGCTACTACCGGCTGCTGGACCCGGGCCGCGAAGCGGAGTTTGCCGATTGCCTGGCCCGGGTGTTGCAAAACCTGCCTCTGATCAAAGGCCTGGGGGTCGCGGGTTTCATGAAGCTGCCCTACAAGGACACCCGCTTCTTTACCCACATCGAGCGCCTGCCGGAAAAGTACTACCCCCGCAACCCGCGCAGTGCCTGATGACGTCAGGCGCAGCGAGAGCCAGGCGGCATGCGTGATGACGCATGACGCATCCGGGGGCCGTCTGGCCCAGCGCCTGATCCCGCACAGCCAAAGCCGTGCTGCCATGCGATAATCCCGTTCATTCGCGCTCTGCGGACCCTGCGGGGGCCTGCAAGCGGCATGCAAATGGAGTGAGCCATTGTCTTTTGATCTGAAAAGCCTGGAGCTGTTCGTGCGCGTGGCCAGCCTGGGCGCCATCGGCAGGGCGGGGGCGGAATTCAACCTGTCCGCCACCAACACCACCCAGCGCCTCAAGATGCTTGAAGTCGACCTGGGTGTGAAACTGCTCAACCGCACCACGCGGGCGGTGTCCCTGACGCCGGACGGCGAAACGCTGCTGGAACATGCCAGGCGCATTCTCGAGGACGTGGAAGCGGCCCGCAACCAGCTGTCGCAAACCACCCAGTCGGTGTCCGGTACGCTGCGGGTGACGGCCTCGGCGTCGTTCGGGCGCTCCCATATCGTGCCCTTTGTGCCGGAATTTCTGCGCCTGTACCCCGGCGTGACCCTGGACCTGCACCTGACCGACACGGTGGTGGACATCGTCGAGATGGGGTTTGACCTGGCTTTTCGCATCGGTGACCTGGCGCCGTCCAGCCTGCTGGCGCGCAAGATTGATGACAACCCGATGCAGCTGGTGGCATCGCCGGACTATCTGGCCCGGGCCGGGACGCCGGCCTTGCCCCAGGATCTGGCCCAGCATGCCTGCCTGCCGCTGGGGGATACCCGTGTCTGGAAGCTGCTTGCACCGGACGGAACCCTGCACGAGAGCAAGGTGTCGGGGCCCGTGTCGGTCAACCTGGGGGAGGCGCTGGGCGAGTGGGTGCTGGCGGGGCTGGGCATTGGCCTGGCGTCCCTGTGGTATGCCGGCCCTGATATCGCGGCGGGTCGACTGGTGCCGGTCATGCCCGAGTACCGCGTCTGGCCCGAGGCGAAAATCTGGGCTGTGCGCCCGCCGGGGCGCATCATGCCGGCGCGGGTCAAGGCGTTCCTGGACTTCATGCAGGCGCGTATTATCGAAACCAACAGCCAGCGCTATGCCAGCCTGCTCGATGAGGCCGGCAGGGTGCGTATCGACGCCTGATTCCCACCTCGGTTTCACCGGATTATCACTGTCTGGAAAATGGTCAGTGGGGATTGTTCCGTTTTACGGGATAAAGTTTTCTGGTTTTGCCCGATAGTTCAGAAGCGGTGCCCTCGCTATTCTGTGCTCATCAAACAGGGAGCACCCAGATGACACATGCAACCGATAGCGCCGATATCCAGAACCTGATTTCCCAGGCCTTCAACTTCCGTCATGCCACCAAGGTGTTCGATCCGGCCCGCAAGATTCATGACAGCGAGTTTGACACCATCCTCGAGTCTGCCCGCCTGTCACCCAGTTCCTTCGGCATGGAGCCCTGGCACCTGCTGCTGGTCCAGAGCCCGGAAAAGCGCGCGTTGCTGCGAGACTTTAGCTGGGGCGCCAACGGTGCCTTTAACGGCTCCGCCGGCCAGCTGGGCACCGCCAGCCACTTCGGCATTCTGCTGGCCCATACCGGCGCCACCATGAGGCACCATTCGGACTACCTGCAACAGCACATGCAAGAGGTCAAGCAGCTGCCGGATGATGTCATCGGCTTTATCAATGGCGCCTACCAGAAGTTCCAGGAACAGGATTTTCACATTGCGGATGATCGCCAGATCACCGACTGGTCGGCGCGCCAGGCCTATATTGCGCTGGCCAACATGATGACCACGGCCGCCCTGATGGGGATCGACTCCTGCCCGATCGAGGGGTTCGAGATGGACAAGACCAGCGCCGTGCTGGCGGAGCATTTCGATATTGATCCGGCCCGCTACCAGCCCGCCGTCATGGTGGCCTTTGGCTACCGTGCCGAGGCACCGGCCCATCCCAAGACCCGCCGGGCAATGGAACAGGTGGTTACCTGGGCCTAACCCCTTGCGCCCGGTGAGATTCCTTGGGCGCACAACCGCGTTTATCCCATTCGCATATGCTTTATACAGGTGATACATGAAAGCCATTGGATTCAAGACGTCCCATCCGATCGACCACGCCGACAGCCTGATTCAGTTCGACACCGCCGTGCCCGAGCTGCGTGAGCATGACCTGCTGGTCCGCGTCAGTGCGGTCTCTGTCAACCCGGTCGATACCAAGGTTCGCGTGCGTTCGGCCCAGAACACCACGCTTGAAACCCCCATAGTCCCGGGTTTTGACGCCGTGGGTATCGTCGAGGCGACAGGGCCCGGGGCGGAAGGCTTCAAGCCGGGAGACCGGGTCTGGTATGCAGGGGACGTCACCCGCGCCGGCTCCAATGCCGAGTATCAGGCAGTGGATGCGCGCATCGCCGCGCTGGCCCCCCAGAGCCTCAGTGATGCAGAGGCCGCGGCCATGCCGCTGACGGCGCTCACGGGCTGGGAAGCGCTGTTTGATCGCCTGCGCATCAACCCGGCTGAGAAAAAGACACTGCTGATTATCGGCGGCGCCGGCGGCGTGGGCTCGATCACCACCCAGATTGCCAGCCAGCTGACCAACCTGACGGTCATTGCTACCGCTTCCCGTCCGCAAACCGACGCCTGGGTTCGCAAGATGGGGGCGGATCATGTCGCCAATCACCGTGATCTGGTGGCGTCAGTCAAGGCGCTGGGCTTTGAGCATGTGGATTACATTTTCAATACCGCTGACACCAAGGGGCACTGGGACGCCATGGTGGAGCTGATTGCGCCCCAGGGGCTGATCTCGTCCATCGTCGAGAGCGACGAGCCTGTTGATCTGACGGCACTGCAGGGCAAGTCTGCGGGCTTTATCTGGGAACTGATGTTTACCCGGTCCATGTTTGGCACCCAGGATATTGCCCGTCAGCAGGATATTCTGTCCCAGCTGGCCACGCTGGTGGATGAAGGTCGTATTGGCACCACCCTTGGCGACACCCTCGTGGGCTTCAGTGTAGAGACCCTGAAGGAGGCGCACCGTCGCAGTGAAAGCGGCAAGACCATCGGCAAAATTGCCATAACCTTTTAAGGGCTGCGTGGATATGTCTGAATTCAGCATGATTGTAACCCTCAGCGTGGTGCCTGAAGCCAAAGACGCCGTTCGCGCTGCACTGCAAAAACTGGTGCCGCTAACGCAAGAGGAAGCGGGTTGTCTGCAGTACGACTGCCATGAAGTCGACCCGGATGGCTTCCCGGGGGTTGCCAACACCGGCGGTGACTTCGTGATGCTGGAGGCCTGGCGTGATGCGGCTGCCCACCAGTCACACGGTGTTTCTGCGCACTTCCAGGAATTTATCACCGCGTTCAGCAAAGACGAGCTGCAGCTGTCGGTTCAGCTGCTTAAAAACGCCTGAGTTTGAATCCGGGCCAGAAAAACGGGCGCTCCCGCAAGGGGCGCCCGTTTTTTTGCGTGCGCCGCGTTTAGTCACAGGCACAAGGGGCAAGGGGCAAGGGGCAAGGCACAAGGGGCAAGGAGCACAAATCACGAATCACGACTCCGGCACAGTTAACCCACATGGGTAACAGTTCAGTTCAATGACATGGGTGACACTTTTTCGGGTGTTGATGATTCCTGATCCTTGTAACTGTCGTGCTGGCGGGTGTTTCGAGCCGGTTTGAAGGTTGGTGTTTCGCCTGTCGGCGACATACTTTCTTTGCTCGTGCAAAGAAAGTATGCAAAGAAAGCACGCCCCCCATCAGCCGGCCTGCGGCTGCACAGCGCGCTGGAACGATTTTCCGGGCGCCGCTGACGTCACATCCCTGTGCCGCATCGGCGGCTCGGCATCCATGCCTCGCCCCTGCCGGGCCCAATCGAAAAATAGTCCCAGTGCTTGTCGGCTGCTGAAGGGGGATAGAAGCTGCTCTGTTATCCCGGATGTGCTGAATTGCACCCTGGGGCGGTACGCCGCCATGATGAATCACAAATCACAAATCACAAATCACAAATCACAAATCACAAATCACAAATCACAAATCACAAATCACAAATCACAAATCACAAATCACAAATCACAAATCACAAATCACAAATCACAAATCACAAATCACAAATCACAAGTCACAAATCACGAATCACGAATCACGAATCACGAATCACGAATCACGAATCACAAATCACAAATCACAAATCACCCCGCTACCTCAGGCAGCGGGACTTTCCTGCGCCAGCTCGGCTGCAGTGGACCTCCCGGCGCGGCCATCAAGGCGCGCAAGCAGCGCGGCATTGGCGCAGTTGCCCATCACGTTAAGCGCTGTGCGCAGACCGTCGGTAAAGCGGTCGACCCCGGCGACCACCGCGACCCCTTCCAGTGGCAGGCCCGCAGCGCCCAGTACCGTGGTCATGGCGACAAGGCCGGCGCCGGGCACACCGGCGGTGGAGAAGCTCACCAGCAGGCCGGTGGTGAAGACCGTAATCACCAGCGAGGTGGTGATGTCGACATTGAACAGCTGTGCCACAAAGAGCGCATTGAAGCCCTGCAGCACGGCGGCGCCATCACGCTTGAGCGCGGTACCAAAGGGCAGGGCAAAGCTGGCCAGGGAGTCGTTCATACCGTAGCTGCGTGCATTGCCCAGTGCCAGCGGCAGGGTTGCCCCGGAGCTGGCGGTACCGAAGGCAAAACCCAGGCTCTGGCCGAAGTGGCGCACGAAATCCAGCGGGCGCGCGCCGACAAGGCCCAGCAGCAGCAGGTAAAGCAGCGCCATCAATGCCAGTGCCAGTGTCAGGCCCAGCACGTACATACCCAGGCGCATCAGCAGGTCGAGCCCCTGGGTCGCAATGACCGAAGTGATCAGCGCGAATACACCCAGGGGGGCCAGTTTCAGTACGAACTCCAGCACCTTGAGGCTCACCCGGTAACCGCTTTCGATGAGTCGGTGCAGGGGCTCGCTTTCCTGGGGCAGGGCGCGCATGGCGATGCCAATCAGCGCCGCGGCGAAAATGACCTGCAACAGGCCGCCGCCGCCCAGTGCCGCGAAGGGGTTGTTCGGCACCAGACCCACCAGCCACTGGCTCAGGCTGTCGGCATTGCGGCCCTCGGGCGCCTGGCTGACGAGGCTCTCGGTCCCCGTGCCAGGCGCCAGCCACTGCGCGACCAGCATGCCAAGGGCCAGTGCCACGGCGCTGGTCAGCACGTAGCCAATCAGCAGGCGGCCGGCGAAACGGCCGACATCGGCGCCGGCGTCACGGTTGGTCAGGCTCAGAATCAGGGCACCGAACACCATGGGCACCACCACGAACTGCAACAGGCGCAGGAACACCTTGCCCACTGGCGTCAGCAGATTGGCATCCAGCCAGGCGACGCTGCCCGCGGGCAGGGCATGGGTACCGGCGTTAAGCGCAAGGCCCGTGATAATACCCAGCACAAGGGCGAGCAGGATTTGGCGCGTGACTGACATAGGGTCTCCGTGAGTCGTGTTTTACGGGGTGGATTTCGAGGCGGGCTATTGTGGGACTCGGTAAAGGCTATATCAATAGTAATTTTGATAACGTTATGGAATAAGCAGGTAAGCTCAGGTGCGAGGTGCGAGGTGCGAGGTGCGAGGTGCGAGGTGCGAGGAGCGAGGAGCGAGGTGCGAGGAGCGAGGTGCGAGGTGCCAGGAGCAAGGGGCAAGGGGCAAGGCGCAGGGCGTACGGAGCAAGGAGCAAGGTGCGAGGTGAAAGGGCCTTGCGGCGGGCGCTTTGGCCATTTTGTTGATGACATCATGAAAGCACCGCCATGCGTGGATACGCATGGCGGTGCTTTGGCGTTACTGTGACGTTGTGGTCGCGTCGGGTTAACTATCGCGCACTCAGTTCCTCTGCTACTTCAATACCGACTTCACGGTAGTAACGTTCGGCGCCGGGGTGCAGCGGCAGGTTGAGATCGACCAGTGCGTTCTCCAGGGTGATGTTGCCGAGCATCTTGGTCTGTTCGGCGCGCGGGCCGATATTTTCCCAGAAGGCTTTTGTCATTTTATACACTGTCTCTTCCGGCAAATCCTGATTGGTCACGATACCGACGGTTACGCTCACCGTGTTGATATCCCCGGCTGTAACCTGATTTTCACCGTAAACGCCTGCGGCTATTTTGCCCAGGCGGTACCCTGGCCGCTGAACCATTGCCTGCAACTCGCTGTTGTCGCTGGTATCCAGCGGAAGTCCCAGCAACCTGATTTTGTTGGTCATCACGACCTGGCTCATCACCGGGCTCGGTGGCAAGGTCGGATTGAAGTAGACGTCGATATGGCCGTCCTGAAAGCTTTGTGCGGCGGCATCCCAGCCCAGGCTGACGACCTTGTAGTCTTCGTCGGGCTTATACCCGGTCATTGCCTCGATGATCATGCGTGATGTCTGATACGCCACGCCGCCCGGAGGGCCCAGGAAGACGCGTTTGTCTTTCAGGTCCTTGAATTCCGTGATGCCCGAGTCGGCAAAGGTTGCTACATGGAAGTACCCCATCGGAAAGTTGAAGATGGCACGCAACTTCTCGGACTGCTTGCCGACGCCCTTGGCCTTGGCGAAGGGGCCCGTTTCGGTTTTCATCAAATGGTGCAGGTTGGGTGAAGACATGAAAAACTGCGATTTGTCCGCGGCGGTCTCGACGGCATGGCGCGTTGCCGCCCCGGTGGCGTTAACCTGAATACTGTACTCCGGCAGGGTTTCATTGATGATGTTGGCAAAGGTGTTCATCACCACATAGGGCGAAGTACCGGGCCCCAGGGTAGACATCCGCAGGTTCTCGGCCGCGCTGGCCGGGGTTGAAACCGCGAGTGATACCGCCAGCGTTGCAGTCAGGCCGAGGGTTTTCTTGTACAGGGTGTTAAGCATGGTGTTTCCTTCGTTTTTATAGTGATGGAGTGGGTTGCGGCAATCGTTTCTCAAGAAGCGGGCCCAGCAGTCTGTCGGCTTTTCCGCAGTAGATCAGTGGTAAGTCCGACAGGCTGCTGGTCCGCCCTGGTTTCATTCCGGTCGGCTGTTTCAGGCTTTTTTGGCCTGGGCCAGCGAACCGGTAGTGGTTTTGCGTCGCATGCGGTACAGCACCTCGACGATCAGGCTCAGGGCCAGGGCGCCGATCTGCAGGCTCAGCATGGGCATGATCAGGCAGATTGCACCAGCGATGCTGGCGAGGGTCCACAGAGGGCTGCGACCTGCCATGACAGCCAGCATCCAGATTGCAAATCCCAGGCGCAGCATGATCCAGCAGAATTCGGTGATCGAGAAGTCGGCGATCAGCAGCAGCGACGGGTTAAAGGCGAAGGCAAAGGGCACCAGGAAACCGATGAATGCCAGGCGAACCGCGGTCAGGCCGATTCCCATCGGGTTGGCCTGGGCGATGGAGGCTGCGGCAAAGGCTGCCAGGGCGACCGGGGGCGTTATCGCGGACATGACCGCGAAGTACACCACGAACAGGTGCGCCGCTACCGTCGGCACGCCAAGCGCCTCGACCGCAGGCCCCATCACCAGAATGATGATCAGGTAGGCCGGCACCGTTGGCATGCCCATGCCCATGACCAGGCAGGCGATTGCCATCAACAGTAAAGACATCAGCAGGGAACCGTCGGACAGTGTCTGCGCCAGGGCGGCGAAGCGCAGACCCAGGCCCGTAAGGTTCATGACGCCGACGATGATGCCCACGGCACCGACTGCGACCAGGATAGTGGCGCTGGCGGAGGCGGCATTGGATACCGCCTTGCGCAGGGTCGTCAGTGAACGCACCTTGGGGTTGATGATCAGTCCAAGTACCAGGGCGATAACGGTCGCCCAGAAGCCCGCCAGGGCCGGTGACTTGCCGTCAATGAGCATGGCGACAATAGTGATCAGCGGTACGGCGAAGACGGACAGCATCCACCAGTCGTGGCCCGTCATGCGCGGCAGGGTGTCGCGATCCGGACGCTCGATGCCGACACGGCGCGCTTCGGCGGATATGCAGGCGAAGAGGCTGCCGTAGTACAGCAGTGCCGGGATCAGGGCAGCAAGGCAAATATGCAGGTATGGAATGCCGGTCAGGTCGGACATGATAAAGGCGACGGCACCCATGATGGGGGGCATGATCTGGCCGCCGCTGGATGCGGCGGTTTCCACGGCACCGGCGAAACGGGCCGAGAAGCCGCTGCGCTTGATCATCGGAATGGTAACCACCCCGGTGCCGACCACGTTGGCGACCGCCGAGCCGGACACGGAGCCAAACAGGGCGCTGGCCAGTACCGCAGCATGCGCTGAACCCCCACGCAGCCAGCCAAGGCTGCGCATGGCCAGCTTGAGGAGCACTTCGCCGGCACCCAGCACTTCCAGCAGTGCGCCAAAGATGATGAAAATGATAATGGCGCTGACCACAACGGCCAGGGGGCTGCCGAAAACGCCGTCGAAACTGTACCAGAGGGTGAATGTCATGTCGGACCAGCTAACGCCGGTATGGCTGAGAATGCCGCCGAGTTGCTCACCGAAGATGCCGTAGCCAATGGCTATGGCGCAGACCAGTACCAGCGGCAACCCCACCTTGCGTCGTGCCATTTCAAGCACCACGACGAGGGCGCCACTGCCAAGCCAGACGTCGAGCGGTTCTAGAAAGTAAAGACCGGTCTCCATGGACTCGGCGATAAGCGCGTAGCGTGCGAGCGCGGCGAGCAGCAGGGCACCAAGCACAATATCCACCAGCAGCTGGATGGGTTTTGTGGCCGGCCCGGGTTGGCTGAGCAGCAGCAGAATGCCCAGCGCGAGGCCACCGACCCTTATCAGGGTGTCGTCGTAGATACCAAAGCGGGCGGTATAGAAAGCGCCTGCTATCAGAATTGTCGCCAGCAGGAGGAACAGGGTATGGCGGAGCAACCGGGTCCAACGCAGCAAAGTTGTGTCTGGAGTTATCGTTATCATGAGGCAACCTTTACGCAACAGACGAGCTTGAGTGATGTACGGCTCAACTCTAGGGGGTTGAAGCGGACTTTTACAGATGGGATTTCACCAGGTGAAAAGCTCTGCGTGCATCCCTGTTATCAGTACAGACCGTTCTGCTCGAACAGTGCTGCAAGGTGGTCCGCGTCGGGCTTGAGCTGTTGGTAGAAGCTCTCTTCAATGCCGACTGCGTCGTAGGCCGACTTTATCCAGACAAAACTCAGGCAGGCCTGAATGTCTCCTTGCACGATAATGGGCAAGGCGATGGCACTGAATTCCTCCAGCGTATCGGTGGGCAAGCTCGTGAGGCTGGGGTCGCGTACGCCGTAGCCGCGATCACGAACCTCCTGCAGAACCTGTTCGATATAGCGGCTGTCTGCAGCGATTCGACCTTCCTCGCCACCCTTGTCACGGATACGGCTGAGGATAGATTCCCGTCGGCGCGGATCGCAGTAGGCGAGGTAGACCCGTCCTATGGCGGACTTGAGCATGCTGGGCTTGTAGCCGATAAGCTCCCGGTTCAGCACCAGTGTACTGCGTGAACGCGAGGTTTCGATGATGGTCATGCCTTCACCATCGAACACGGAAATATCGCTGGGCCAGTGCAGCCGCTGTTGCAGCTGCTCCAGCACGGGCGCCACGACCTGGGCGACGGCATCGTTGATGTGCACCTGCTCTCCAAGTTCGTGCAACCTGTACGCAAGACGATAGAGTCGATCGCCCATGCCTCTGAATATCCAGCCCTCCTGCTCGAGGGTGGCCAGAATGCGCAGCAGGGTGGCCCGGTCAATGCCCGTTGCCTGGTGCAAGTCACCCAGGCTGACGGGGCTTGCCGCCGCGTTGATGGTGTTGACGACGGTAAGACCCCGGGCCAGCGCACGAATCTGTTTTGTCATTCTCGGATCTCCAGTATTTCACCTGGTGAAATGTTGGATTGTGTCAGTGCGCCTGTCAATGGAAAGTAGACCAACATTGAATCCGGTGCTGAGTATCTGCACAGGTGTTGCGAGAGTTTCCTGGAAGGTTGTTATATGGCTAAGAAACCGAATATTTTGTTTATCATGGCCGACCAATTGCGGGCAGATTACCTGGGCTGCAATGGTCATCCCACGATTCAGACACCCAATATCGATGCGCTGGCCGCGCGGGGAATCAATTTTACCCGCGCGTACTGCCAGGCGCCCGTGTGCGGGCCCTCTCGCATGTCCTTTTATACCGGGCGCTACGCATCAAGCCACGGCGCCAGCTACAACAATGTACCGTTGCGCATTGGTGAGCGAACCCTGGGCGACTACCTGAGACCCGAAGGCTACCGGGTGGCGCTGGTGGGCAAAACGCATATGCGACGGGACGAGGAGGGCATGCAGCGCCTGGGAATCGATGTGCAGTCTTCCCGTGGCGTCCTGACCAGCGAATGCGGTTTCGAGCCCTTCGAGCGGGATGATGGCCTGCATCCGGATCAGTCCGTCAATCCGGACCTGAAGTACAACGAATACCTGCGCAGCCAGGGGTACGAGGGCAAAAATCCCTGGCACGACTACGCCAATTCCGCACTGGGGGACGACGGCGAAGTGGTCAGCGGCTGGTACATGCGCAACAGTCATCTGGCTGCGAGGGTCAGGGAAGAGGACTCGGAAACAGCCTACAGTACCCGGCGTGCCATGGAGTTCATCGAACAGGCCAAGGGCAGCCCCTGGTGCCTGCATCTGAGCTACATCAAGCCACACTGGCCATACATGGCGCCCGCGCCCTATCACCAGATGTATGGCAAGGGCGACATCCTGCCGGTGGTGCGTAGCGAAGAGGAGCGAGCGCAGCCGCATCCGGTGATGGGCGCCTTTATGGGCCACCCCGAATCCACCGCCTTTGCCCAGGACGAGGTCCGGGAACGGGTGATCCCGACCTACATGGGGCTTATCTCGCAGCTGGATGACCATGTTGGCAAACTGATGGCGTTCCTCGAACAGCAAGGCGAGCTCGACAATACACTGATCGTACTGACATCCGACCATGGCGACTACCTGGGCGATCACTGGCTGGGCGAGAAAGAGCTTTTCCACGATGCCAGTGCACGCATTCCGATGATTCTGGTCGATCCGCGGCCAGAGGCGAATGCAACCCGCGGGGTTCGCTCCGACCAGCTGGTCGAAGCCATCGACCTGGTGCCGACCTTTGTCGAGTCTGCCGGGGGCGGCGGCTTCGATCATGTGCTGGAAGGCCGCTCGCTGCTGCCGCTGGCCCGGGGCGAGACCAGTGTCCAGTGGCGCACCCATGCCTTTTCAGAAGCCGATTTTGCCTGGCGTCCCGCCCGTATCGAACTGGGACTGGAAACGGATCAGGCCAGGGCCTTCATGGTGACCGACGGCCGCTGGAAATATGTTCACTACGAGCATTTCAGCCCACAGCTATTTGACCTGGCCGCGGACCCTGGCGAGCTGCGCGATCTTTCGAACGATCCGGAATACGCCGAGGTGGCCAAGGAGCTGGCTGAGGCTCTGTACCGCTGGTTCCGCGAACGCAAGATGCGTATTACGGTCAGCAACAGCCAGGTCGCCCAGAGCACGGGTTCAGCCCACAAGCGAGGTTACCTGTTCGGGCTCTGGTAAGGAGGCCACCCCGCTTATTTCCGGGTAATCCGCACGCATTATTCCAAAAGCGGTCGGCACTTGGTGCCGGCCCTGGAAACTGCGGCCGTATTTTCAGGATTTCCTCCCTGGCGGGCATGTCGCGGATGCGGGGGCATTGCGGGAACGAGCGCCCGTTACAGAACGACAATCACGTCTTCGGCCGGCATGCGGGCCTTGGGGCGTCCGTGGTTGAAGTCTTCACCCTCTTTGTAGTACCCCATGGCCAGTGCGACTTCACATACGTAGCCATCGAGTTCCTCCTTGAAAAGCTCACCGATCAGTTCAGGATCCACACCTTCCATGGTCGTTGAGTCAATGCCCAGGCGGGCCAGGGTGTGTAGCGTATTTCCCAGCGCCAGGTACGTCTGTGCCTTTGTCCAGTGACCGTTGAAACCGTTCTTGTCGGTATTGGCCTCTGCAAACGCGTAGGCACCGAGCATGCTGTCGTACAGTTCAGGCGGCAGGTGGCCGGATGAAACTTCGACATCCACTCGTTTCCGGTATTTCTCCTTAGTGAAGTGTGGATCATAGGCAAAGAGGATCGTGTGTGACGCCTCTTTGGCATGCGGCTGGTTAAACTGGTGCTTGTTGGCGAAAGAATCATGCAGGCGCTGTTTCGCTTCATCGCTTTCAATAACGATAAACTTCCAGGGTTGTGAATTTATGGACGAGGCTGAAAGGCGCAGGGCTTCTAATGCGACTTCCAGGTCTTGCGGGGCTATCCGCCTGGTTTCGTCGTACTTTTTGGTCGTATATCTGCGGTTCAGTTCTTCTATGATTTGATAAGACATGTTTTAGCCTGCTTTTTAAATGGGGGGATGATAGATAACGGTTATTTAACGCTGTGTTCCGGAGTAATTGTTTTAATGAGAGCCATTATATTTTGAGGACTTAAAACAAAAAGCCATAAACCAATAAATGTCTTTTTAGATTCTTTTGATAATGTTAGCCCGGCGGGTTAATACATGAAACAGGGATGTTTCATCATTGGCCGCAGGCCAATGCGAACCCTACAAAAACCAGCACGTCCACGCACTTGCGCCTGTTTTTGTAGGGTGACTGGCAAATAGGGGGGGAACCTATTTGCCATCCAGGTTAATAAGGGCACCTCGATAAACCGTAACGAGCGGGCTTAGAGGCAAGGCGCAAGGCGCGCGGGCGCGCGGGCGCGCGGATGCGCGGATGCGCAGTGTATGGGGTATGGATGAGGATTCCTACCGGGCTGGCGCACCAGCACCGCGCAACGCAACCTAGCAGTCGCGCAGCAGGTATTTCGAGGTGCCCAGTAAGTGGCAGGGTCCGAGGTGCACCCCGGTGTCAGGGCTGGCGTGCATCAGGTGCCACGTAGGTAAACCCAATGATATTGGTTGACAATGTCAACCAATATCATTAAGGTTGACTCTATCAACTACTTCTTCGGAGCCCAGCATGACAGACAGTCCTATCGGTGAAGCCCTGCATCAGCTGCTCCATGCCTACAAGCGGGCGATGCAGCAGTCCTACCAGGCCCATGGCATTGACTTTGGCATTGGCCATATCCGCTCCCTCAAGGTGATTCGTGCCCACCAGGCATCGCCTGAGTCTCCCTGTACCGCACAGCAGATCGTCGCCCGGCTGCAGCGTGACAAGGCGCAGATTGCGCGCCTGGTGAAGGACCTGCTGGCGGCAGAGCTGATCGACAGGCACGACAACCCCGACGACAGGCGCAGCCAGATCCTGCGCCTGACTCCGGCGGGGGAGGCGATGCTCAGGCGTATCCAGGACGCGGAACAGCATGCGAGCCTGCGCCTGTCCAGGGGCCTGAGTCAGGACGACCTGCACAGCTTTATCCGCCTGGCCAAAAGCATGACCGGCAACCTCAAGCCCTGAACAGCCCGGCGGCGCTGCACAAGCCGTTTCGCCCCCTGCCTTTCAATGGAGATCCCATGACCCGACCTGCACCGCGCGAACTGACCCTGCTTCGCAAGCAACAGATTACTCCCAACATGCTGCGCCTGACATTGGGTGGTCGCGGCATGGCCGGGTTTCCAGACGAACAGGCCAGTGCCTACGTGAAACTTGTATTCCCAGCGCAGGGTGAAGCTCGTCCGGTGATGCGCACCTATACGGTACGGGCGCAGCGTGAGGGGGAAATTGATATTGATTTCGTGGTTCATCAGGATGCCGGCCCGGCCTCACGCTGGGCACAGCAGGCGCAGGCAGGTGACAGTATCCTGGTGGGCGGCCCCGGCCCCAAAAAGATGTTGGATAACAGTGCTGACTGGTTTCTGCTCATAGGCGACATGACGGCATTGCCGGCCCTTAGTGTGAACCTGGAGCAACTGCCGCGTGACGCCAGGGGCTATGCCGTTATCGAAATCCTGGATCAGGCCGATCAGCAGTTACTGGACGCGCCCGACAATATCGACATCCACTGGGTGCTGAATCCCCATCCCGGAACATCCGACAACAGCTTGCTCGACCAGGTGCAGCAGCTGCCCTGGCTTGAGGGACGCCCGAGCGTCTGGTGTGCCTGCGAGTTTTCCAGCATGCGTCGACTGCGCGATCACCTGCGAGCCCAACCGGAAGTCGAGCGGAGCAACCTGTACATTTCCAGCTACTGGAAGCTTGGGGTGGGCGAAGAAGCACACAAGGTGCTCAAACAGGCAGCGGGCTGACGGGTAGCGTCGCTAGGTCGCTTTACTGGCTGTGTCTTGAGCCGTAAGGCGGCCATTCCAGGTTCAGCGTGCCCAACCCCGCATTGACCGGACGAGCGGAGCAACCTGTACATTTCCAGCTACTGGAAGCTGGGCGAGGAAGCACACAAGGTGCTCAAACAGGCTGATAGCTGATAGCACTCCACTGTCAGTAAGGGGCCTGCAAGGGATAACCCGGCTCTCAGTGCGTGCATTTGATGGCCTTGTTGCACAGGGCATTAACCCTGCCCGGGTACTGCGCGCAGATGTGCTGATGAGCGCAGTGCCCTGGTCAGAACCGACAGACAGATGTTGCCCGCGATTGACTTTGCGTTGATGGTTATATTATAACATCGCGCTTTCATTCTGACCCAGGCAACGCGTGTCATGATAAAACTGCGTTTAATCCTCGTCGGCGCCAGCATGCTGGCCGCCGCTTCTGCTTTTGCTTCTGACGGTGTACTCGACATCGTGGCTCCCTGGGAGGTCGGCAGTACCGATCCTGCCAAGGCCGGCTATGTGTATACCCGGCTGCAGATTGGCGAAACCCTGGTTGAGGTCAACGATCAGGGCAAACTCCGCCCCGGCCTGGCCGAAAGCTGGACACTGGCGGATGACCAGCTGAGCTGGCGCTTTACCCTGCGCCAGAATGTGCACTTTCACGATGGCAGCCTGCTGGGCGCCGAGGCAGTGGCCAGGGCGTTGCAACGGGCCCATGCCAAGCCGGGCATGCTGGCCGTGGCGCCTGTCGAGGGGATAGAGGCCCAGGGCAACCAGGTGGTGGTGCGCCTGGCCAGTCCCTTTGCGCCGCTACCGGCGCTGCTGGCTCACAGCTCTACCCAGATTCTGGCACCCGCTTCCTACAATGAGGCGGGGGAGGCCACCCAGGTGATTGGCACCGGCCCTTACCGTGTCGAGCAGCTGCAGATGCCACAAAAGCTGACAGCCACCGTTTTTAACCATTACTGGGGCGAGGCGCCTGCTATAGCGAAGCTCAGCTACCTTGCGGCCGGTCGCGGCGAAACCCGGGCCTTGATGGCGCAAAGCGGCGATGCCGATATCGTCTTTACCCTGGACCCGGCCAGCCAGGCACGGCTGCAGCGTGACAGCAGGCTCGATGTACATGGGGTGGCCATTTCCCGCACCCTGTCGCTCAAGCTTAATGCCGGTCATCCCTTTTTGGCCGATCCCCAGGCGCGCCAGGCCCTGAGCCTGGCACTGGATCGCCGTGGCATGGCCGCAGCGTTGCTGCGCACCCCTGATGCGGCGGCCAGTCAGTTGTTTCCGCCGGCAATGGGCGACTGGCACCTGCAAGACCTATCCGCTTCCGAGCGTGATCTGGACCAGGCAAGGGCGTTGTTGGCCGGGCTTGGCTGGCAGGCAGACGACAAGGGCATGCTGAGCCGTAACGGTGAGCCCTTTACCCTGACCCTGACCACGTTCGCCGACCGCCCCGAGCTGCCGCTGCTGGCCACCGCTATCCAGGCGCAGCTGCACGAACTGGGGATTGAACTGGTGGTAAATGTCAGTAACGCCAGTGAAATCCCGGCCGGCCATCGTGATGGCAGCCTGCAGCTGGCCCTGGTGGCACGCAACTTTGCGCTGGTACCTGATCCTCTGGGCACCCTGTTGCAGGACTTCGGTCCCCAGGGCGGCGACTGGGGTGCCATGAACTGGCATTCGGCACGCCTGGACGAGATCCTGCAGCAACTGCTGAGGGAAGCCGATCCTCAGGCTGCGGTCGAGCTGCGCCAGGAAGCGGCCCTTTTGCTGCACAGGCAACTGCCGATGATCCCGCTCGCCTGGTATCAGCAAAGCGCCGCTGTATCCAATACGGTCGCCGGCTTTAGCATCGATCCGTTCGAGCGCAGTTATCGGGTGAGTGACATGAGGTGGACCCAGTGATTCCGGTGTTAAGTTATCGGCTGATGCAGGCCGTGCTGGTGGCACTGATGGTCGGGGTGCTGACCTTTATCCTGACCCACGCACTGCCCGGCGACATGGCGTTTCGCATCGCGGCCGGGCGTTACGGTTACGACTATGTGAATGCCGCCGCCGCCGCCGCGGTTGGCGTCGAGCTGGGGCTGGGCTTGCCCGCCTGGCAGGCACTGGGTTACTGGATCTGGGATCTGTTGCGCCTGGATCTGGGTCACTCCCTGGTGAGCGGCGAGGCGGTGTTTGATGAGCTGCGCCATCAGCTGGGTCATTCCTTCAAGCTGGCTGTCGCCGCCGTGGGGCTGTCGCTGTTACTGGGCCCGCCCATCGGCATTCTGGCCGGGCTTCGGCCCGGTGGCCGGATTGATCGGCTGACCCTGCTGTTGGCCACCGTGCTGCGGGCCCTGCCTCAATTCGTGATTGGCATTGTGTTGGTGATGTTGTTTGCCGTTCAGCTGGGCTGGTTGCCTGCTGCCGGTCACGGCACGGTGGCGCATACGCTGCTGCCGGCACTGACCCTGGCCCTGGGGCTGGCCGCCGTAGCGTGCCGAGTGAGCCGCAACGCCATGCAGGGCGTGGCCAGTTCGGCTTTTTATGCCTTTGGCCGCAGCAAGGGGCTGAGCGAGCGGCGGGTATTCAGCCGTCACGGCCTGCGCAACGTGGCGGTGCCGGTGCTGGCCCACCAGGCCATGCAGCTGGTGTACCTGATTGAAGGCGTGGTGGTGGTGGAAACCCTGTTCGCCTGGCCCGGCATCGGCCATGCCCTGGTGCACGCCATCGTGGCGCGGGATGTGCCCATGATTCAGGGTACCGCTCTGGTACTGGGGCTGATGTTCGTGCTGATGAATGCTCTGGTGGATCTGCTGTGCCACCGTATCGATCCAAGAAGGAGGGAAGCCTGATGCAAACCGCCACTCTGGTCACGCCGGCGGCTGTCCCCGTCGAGCGCCGCTTTTTGAATTCCCGTCAGCGCCTGGGTGTCGGCCTGTTGCTGGCGTTGGCGCTACTGGGTTTTGGCCTGCCGCTGATAAGCGAGCTCGATCCGGCTCGCCAGAATCTGAGCCAGATCCTGGCGGCTCCGAGCCTGGCCGAGCCGCTGGGCACGGATCACCTGGGCCGCAGCATGCTGGCCCGCATGGCCTCGGCCGTGCAGCTTTCCCTCGGTCTTGCCTTGCTTGGGGTCGTCACGGCCGCTGTGCCCGGCGTTCTGCTGGGAGTGCTGGCCGGCTGGCGCGGCGGCTGGGTTGATCGCAGCCTGGGCGTCTTGGCCGACACCCTGCTGGCGTTACCGGGATTGCTGCTGGTGTTACTGCTGGTCGCGATCGCGCCCGGCAGTTTCTGGGCCCTGTATGTGGGCATTGCCCTGGTGCTCTGGATTGAATATTTCCGGGTGGTGCGTCTGACCACTGTGCGTTTGATGGCCTCGCCGCAGATAGAAGCATCACGGCTGCTCGGCTTTGGCCCCGCTTACATCCTGCGCCGTCACCTGTGGCCGGCGCTGGCGCCGGTGGTGCTGACCCTGGGGGCCTTTGGCGCCGCGACAGCGATCCTGGCCATTGCCGCCCTGGGGTTTGTCAGCGTGGGGTTGCGCCCGCCAACGACCGAGCTGGGTCTGATGATGACCGAACTGCTGCCCTATTACCATGATGCGCCCTGGGTGCTGTTGCAGCCCATCGTGGCGGTGTTTCTGCTGGTGCTGGCGCTTAATCTGCTGGCGGGAGGGCGCAAGCCATGATGGAACTGTTGAAAGTGGAACAGCTGGCTGTGGCGGGCATCGTGCGGCCGCTGTCATTCAGCCTCAAGGCCGGTCGACCGCTGACCCTGCTGGGGGAAACCGGCTCGGGCAAGAGCCTGATTGCCCAGGCCATTATGGGCAATCTGCCGGCGGCACTGCAGGCCCGCGGGCGGATCTGGCTGCGCGGCGAGGAAGTCACCGCGCTTGATGCCGCCGCCCGGCGCCGGTTATGGGGCCGGCAGCTTGCCATGCTGCCGCAGGAACCCTGGCTGGCGCTGGACCCGACCATGACCGCCTGCGAGCAGGTGGCAGAAGGCTACCGCTATGTGGCCGGCGCCGACTGGGCGCAGGCCCGCCGTCAGGCCGCACAGGATCTCACCCGGCTTGGACTGGGCCATGCCATCCATTGGCTGCCGGGGCAGCTGTCGGGCGGCATGATGCAACGCCTGGCCTTTGCTGCGGCCAGCACGGGCGGCGCCGATATCGTTATTGCCGATGAGCCCACCAAGGGGCTGGATGCGACCAGCCGCGACCAGGTAACCGGCCTGCTCAGACAGGTGGCGCAGGGGGGCGGTGGCCTGCTGACCATTACTCACGACATCGCGGTGGCGCGGCAACTGGGCGGTGACGTGATGATCGTGCGCAATGGCGAGGTGCTGGAGTCAGGCCCGGCAGAGCAGATACTCAGGGCGCCGGCCAGCGACTACGGCCAGGCCCTGCTGGCGGCGGAACCCGCTGCCTGGCCCGCACTGGCATCACTCAAGGCCGGCCGGCCCGTGCTCAAGGGGGAGGGGCTGGCCAAGGCGCGGGGCGAGCGTCTTCTGTTTCAGGATCTGTCTTTCGAGCTTCACGCGGGCGAGGTGATGGCGGTGGTGGGCCCCAGTGGTTGCGGCAAGAGTACCCTGGGCAGTATTTGCCTGGGCTTGCTGGAGCCGGATGCCGGCACTGTGTGGCGCGACGCAGCCTTGCCTCGCTTACGCTACCAGAAACTCTACCAGGACCCGCCCGCCGCGTTCGCTCCATATTGCAGCCTGGGCCAGAGCCTCAGGGATCTGGTGCGGTTGCATAAAAAGGACTGGGCCGAAGTGGAGCGGCTGCTGCCGCAGCTGGGACTTTCGCGCGGCTTGCTGGAGCGCAGGCCGCAGGAAGTGTCGGGTGGCGAGCTGCAACGGCTGGCAATCCTGCGCATCCTGCTGCTTGATCCGGTGTTGCTGTTTGCCGATGAACCGACCTCCCGCCTGGATCTGGTGACCCAGCAGCAGACGATCAAGCTGCTGACCGATCTGGCCCGGGATCGGGGCTGCGCCTTGCTGCTGGTCAGCCATGAAGCCGAGCTGGTCAGCAAGGTTGCCGACCGCACCCTGCAGTTTACGGCCAGTGGTGTGATGCAGCACTGACAGCGCCACCGGCGCTTACCCGTAGCGGCTCAGGTCGTTTTCGGGCCGGCACGGTGTTTCAGGTACGCAAGGGCCTGTTGCACCGTGGTGTAGCCACTGACCAGTACGATGCCGGTGAGCACGAACAGGGCGCCGAGCAGGAAGCGCGGTTCAATCGGTTCATTGAGCAACCAGGCGCCAAATGCGGCCCCGAACAGCGGCGTCAGGAAGGAGAAGGCCCCCAGGCGGGACGCCAGGTAGTGCTGCAGCAGCCAGAACCACAGCAGCAGGCTGGCGAAGGACACCACCACCGACTGGAACGCCAGGCTCGCCCAGACCTCGGGTGTCGGGTTAAAGGTGGTTTGACCCTGCCAGATCGCAAAAATCATCAGCACGACAAATGCGACGACCAGCTGGTACATCAGGGTGTGGGTGGCCGGCAGCCGTGACAGCCGGGTGGTTCTGAGAATCACCGTTGTCATGCCCCAGGCGGCGCCTGCCAGCAGGGCCAGGGTATCGCCCCAGAGCATGGAGAGTACATCCGGCTGGTCTGTCTGCGTCGCGGAACCAAGAAAAGCGATGGCAATGCCGCCAAAGGCCAGCAGTATGCCGAGCCATTGCAGGGGCGCCAGGCGCTCGGATGCGACCGTGAAGTGCAGCCCCAGCGCTGCGAACAGCGGTGCCGTGTACATGAAGATCACCACATGGGAGGCACTGGTGTGGCGCAGACTTTCGCCCATCAGCAGGTATTCGGTGGCAAAGAGGGCGCCGGCCAGCAGCCCCGCCTTCCAGCTGCCATCCGAGAATGTCAGCCGCGTGCCTCGCAGTTGCATGAACAACCCGACCAGCAGGGCACTGATGCCCGAGCGCAGGGCGATTTGCAGCACCGGCGAGATATCGTCGGCCGTGGCCTTGATGGTGATTTGCTGCATGCCCAGCACCAGGCAAAACACCAGCATGAGAACGGTGGCCCTTGTATCGAGGGGCAGTCGTGAGTCCAATGTAGGCTCCAGGGTGAAATAAGAAGTTCAGTTGGCGTGGTTGCAAGCGTAGCCGGACGGGCTCTTGGCTCTATTGCTGCTGGCCCTATTGCTTCAAAACGGGGGTCAGGGGGCAATCCAGTGGCCGGCCCAGGTTGCCCCGTCACGTTTGAAAGCGGCGCGTTGATACCCCTCTGGCGACAAGCTGAGCCATTCCACAGCAGCAAGGGACACCTGAACCACGCAGAAGTTTTCGTAGCCGTCCTCAGAGGCGGCGCAGTGTTCTTCCTGCTTGATCTGTATGTCAGACGGGGCGCTGAGGGCTGTGCCAGGCGCAACCGGGCTTTGGTAGAGTACGCGGTTGTATGCCTGGCAGGCCTGCCAGTAACGCGCAATGTCGGCATCATCGGTGTTGAGCGCAGCGACGCCTTCAAGGCGCAGCTGCACATGCAAGGCGGCATCAAAGCCGGTCAGTGCAATGCAGGGGTTGCGCTGCAATTCGGCTGCCTTGGCCGAGCGCTTGTCGGTAAAGAAGGTGACGCGATGCTGTTCAGGGCTCGCCTCACGCAGCACCACTGTGCGTACCTTGGGGGTGCCGTCCAGCCCGATGGTCGCTGCCTGCAACAGCTTGAACGGTGATGGCTGAGCCTTGTCGAGGCTTTGCCAAATGTTCGCGAATAGGTCGTCGAGCATGGGGACTCCCAAGTCAAATGTAATGGGGCTGGATGCAGTCGGCCCATGATGGTGGCAACAGCAGGTGAGCACATCACACAGTGTGCTCACCTGCCTGCGTTTTAAACGGCGCGGGTCACGCCGCCGTCCACGCGCAGATTCTGGCCGGTAATATACCCTGCACCCTCACTGGCAAGAAAGGCGACGACCGCGGCAATCTCCTGTGCCTTGCCGTAGCGCTGCATCGGGATGCGATCGCGGAACTCTGCTTTTTCCGCCAGGCTGTCGATAAAGCCTGGCAGCACGTTGTTCATGCGCAGGTTGTCGGCGGCATACTTGTCGGCGAACAGCTTGGTGAAGGCGGCCAGCCCTGCACGGAACACGCCCGAGGTCGGGAAGACTGCATCCGGCTCGAAGGCGGCAAAGGTCGAGATATTGATAATGACGCCCGAGCCCTGCTCGAGCATGATGGGCGTGACCAGCCGGGTGGGGCGCACGGCGCTGAGAAAGTACACATCCATGCCGGTGTGCCAGTCGTCATCGCTCAGTTCCAGTACCGGGCCTCGTGGGCCGTGGCCGGCGCTGTTGACCAGCACATCGATTCGGCCCCACTGGGCGATCACCGTGTCGACCAGGCGCTTGAGGTCGTCGTTGGACTGGTTCGAGCCGGTCACACCGATGCCGCCGAGTTCTTTCGCCAGGGCTTCGCCCTTGCCGGATGATGAAAGAATGGCGACACGATAGCCGTCTTCTGCCAGTTTTCGGGCGCATGCGGCACCCATGCCGCTTCCGCCTGCTGTTACGATAGCTACTTTGTGCAGTGACATCTTGATCTCCCTGGCTGGTCTGTGTTTCTTATTTAGCCTGACTTGCAGAGCTGCAACCAATCATGATTCGACGTTAAGGCAGTAGGAAAATTACAGCATGAAGAAATGGGGTGCGCGCCGAGGGCTCTTGCCGACCTTGAATCACCTGATCGCGCTGGAAGCGACTGCGCGCCTTGGCAGCTTTCGTGCCGCGGCGGATGAAATGTCCCTGACCCAGGGCGCGGTGGCACAGCAGGTACGGGCACTGGAGCAGGAACTGGGCTGCCAGCTGTTCGATCGCCTGCCCCGGGGGCTGAGCCCCAACAGGCAGGGAAAGGACTATATCAACCGCCTGCGCCTGGCCCTGGGCATTATTGATGAGGCAACACGCGAACTGCGCCAGCAGGACTCCGGGGATCTGGCGGGTCGCCTGACGCTCAGCACCACCCCGACCTTTGCAAGCCGCTGGCTGATTCCGCGCCTGCCGCTGTTCGCCCGCGCCAACCCGGATATTGCCGTGATGATCGATGCCAGCGAGACGGTGCGGCCGCTGCGCGGCAGCGGCCATGTGGACATGACGGTGCGCTGGGGTACGCCGCCTTTTGAACAGGGCCACGCCTGTTTCCTGTTGCCCGGCAGCGCCATAGCAGTCTGTGCGCCAGCACTGCTGGAAGGCCGGGCGGCGCTTGATCCTGCCAGGCTGCATGAACTGCCGCTCATTTCCGACAGCCACAATAACTGGAAACGCTGGTTCGAGATCTACGCCAACCCGGAGGCGGCACTGTCGGGGCCGGTGTTTTCCCAGACCAGCCATGCGATTGAAGCGGCCGAGCAGGGCATGGGGGTCGCGCTGGTGCCGTCGCCTTTCGTCGAGGCTGCGCTTGAACGCGGCGTCCTGGTAAAGGCGCTGGATGATCAGTACCGGCTCGACAGCGAGGCGGGGTTTTACATCCTGACCGCCGACGCCGTGGCGCCGCAATCCCACTGCGCCAGGGTCATCGACTGGCTGCTGGCGGCGGCCCGGGGGGAGGTCGAGCCGTAAGCTGCAAGGTGCAAGGCGCAAGCATCAAGGTGCAAGGTGCAAGGTGCAAGGTGCAAGGTGCAAGGCGCAAGGCGCAAGGTGCAAGGTGCAAGGTGCAAGGTGCAAGGTGCAAGGTGCAAGGCGCAAGGCGCAAGGTGCAAGGTGCAAGGTGCAAGGTGCAAGGTGCAAGGTGCAAGGTGCAAGGTGCAAGGTGCAAGGCGCAAGGCAAAAGCGGGCAGGGCTATTGGCGGTTAAGCTGCGCGGCGGCCTGGCGCATGCAGTCGGCCAGGCGCTCCAGCACGGCCGGGTCGATACTCGGGGACCAGATCAGGTTAATGTGCAGCAAGTGGCTGCTGTGCACTTTATCTGCGGACAGCGGGCGCGAACGGATGTTGCGCAGCAGTGATTCCGGCAACAGTGATACCGCCATGCCGGCATGCACGGCTGCGGCAATGTTTTCCATCACCGGGCTGGTGAAGACCGCCTGCCAGGGAAGGCCCGCCCGCTTCAGATCCGCTACACAAAGATCGCGCACAATACAGTTGTCCTCGAACAGGCCCACGGGCAGCTTGTCCTGCTGTTCAAGCGGCACGCCCACCGGTGCCGACCAGATCAGGCGTTCGGTCCAGAGCAGCATTTCATGGGTTAATTGCGGCTCGCCGGAGACAATGGCCACATCCAGCTCGCCCCGTTCCACCATCTGGCGCAGGTTACGGCTGCGTGCGCAGCTGATGCGGGGCTCCAGTTGCGGCAGCGCCTGGGTCAGCGCCGGCATGAACGAGTGCAGGAAATCCTGGGCGTAATCGGTGGGGATGCCAAAGCTCATTTTGCCGCTCAGTTGCTCCAGGCTCAGCGCCGCCAGGGTTCTGGCGTTGAGGCGCAAAAACTGTTCGCTGTAATCGAGCAGGGTCTCGCCGGCGGGGGTGAGCTGGATGCCCTGGTTGCTGCGCTCCAGCAGGCGGGCGCCCAGCTGTTCTTCCAGGCGCTTGATCTGCATGCTGACCGCCGCCTGGGAGCGAAAAACCGCGGCGGCGGCCTTCTTCAGTTCGCCGGCTTTGACGACCTCGCAAAAGGTGCGCAGCAGTTCAAGGTCGAGTAATGGCTCCACAGGGACTCCGGGGTCGGGGCAGGCGGCGTGCGGGATGCAAAGCCGGCTGTCGTGTTATTCAGAAATAGTGAATTGGTTGTTTTTAAGTATTCGTTTGACTGAAGTATGCCGGTTTTTTAAGGTGGTCGGCAAGATGAACCAACGGCAGAGAAGACATGAACGACACCCCAGTTCCCAAGTTTATGACAGGCGTACAACTGACAGGCCATGGCGGGCTGGACAAGCTGCAGTACCGCCAGGACCTTGCGGTGCCGCAACCGGGCGCCGGCGAGGTGCTGATCCGCGTGGGCGCCGCCGGCATCAACAACACCGATATCAACACCCGGATCGGCTGGTATTCCAAGGGCGTGAGCGGGGCTACCGACCAGGGCGCGGCCCAGGGCTTTGATACCGTGCGCGATGATGACGGCGGCTGGGCCGGTGTACCGCTCGAATTTCCAAGGATTCAGGGCGCCGACTGCTGTGGCGAGATCGTGGCGGTGGGGAGCCAGGTGGATGCTGCACGTGTGGGCCAGCGCGTACTGGTGCGCACCATGCAGTCAGCGCCTGATACACAGGAGGACTACCAGTGTGTGACCTATGGCTCGGAATTCGATGGTGGCTTCGCCCAGTATGCGATTGCCAGGTCCAGCGAAGCCTTTGCAGTCAACAGTGATCTTGGCGATATCGAGCTGGCATCCTTTCCCTGCGCCTACTCCACGGCCGAGGGCATGCTGGAGCGGGCGCAGCTGCAGGCTGGCGAGCGGGTGCTGATTACCGGTGCATCCGGCGGGGTGGGCTCTGCGGCGGTACAGCTGGCCAGGCGTCGCGGTGCCTACGTGATAGCGGTCTGTGGTGCGCAAAAGCGCGATGACGTGCTGGCGCTGGGCGCGGATGAAGTCATCGCCCGGGGCGATAACCTGGTGACAGCGCTGGGTGCGGACAGCGTGGATGTGGTGGTGGATCTGGTGGCCGGCCCGCAGTGGCCACAGCTGTGTGACGTGCTGCGCCGCGGCGGACGCTACGCGGTGTCCGGCGCCATCGCCGGGCCGCTGGTTGAACTGGATGTACGCACGCTTTACCTGAAGGACCTGACCTTCCTGGGCTGCACCTGGCAGCCCAAAAAGGTGTTCGAAAACCTGATCGGTTACATCGAACGTGGCGAGATCCGCCCGCTGGTGGCCAAAAGCTATCCGCTGGAGCAGATCGTCGCCGCGCAGGAGGCCTTCATGGCCAAAACCTTCACCGGCAAGCTGGTGCTGGTGCCGCCGGCTGTGGACTAGCGCTTGTTCCTGGGGGATCAGTCCCCCGAATAACCGTGGAGCGTGCGGGTGGATGGCCAGGGATGGCCGGAGGGTATCCGCCGATAGTTCGCAAATGCAGTAGTAATTTTCTGCGCTGACTGGGGTATAGGAGCTGTTCTGTTATCCCGGAGGTGGGAATTGTACCCTTGCAGCTTGATTCCCCGCTAAAGCCTGCGGTGCCCGTAGGAGTCGCGCCCCGCGACGAAGCCTTTAGCGGTTGCGCGCCGGAACTCGGCTCCGGACGCACTGCCATCAAGGTGAAGAGCGGGGCATCCTAATCCGCGGGTCGGCATCCATTCCTCGCCCCTTCGGGTCTAATCGGAACATAATCCCGGTGCTCGTCGGCTGCTGAGGGGGAATGTAAGCCGCTCTGTTATCCCGGTGGTGCTGACTTGCACGCCGCCATGATGAATCACCAATCACCAATCACCAATCTTTTTCACCTTGCCACTTTTAGCTTGAACCTTGGCCCTTATACCTTGCCCCTTGCCCCTGCTTTGGGCATGATGCTTCGAGCACCACGGAGTACAGGTGCCTGATTTAGATCGTCAAATTTGCAAATCGTCAGCTGAGCAACGGAAGCCAGGCTGGGTGAACTTTCCCTCCCCAATCTCAATCCCTCCGTTCTTCCTGGCGCTGCCTGCATTGCAGGAGGCATACCGTCGTCGGTGAAGCGGGGGCGGTAGCGTGGTTTTCAGCCCGTTCAGCCCGTTCAGAGGAAAAGAGCAGAGCAGGGCAGCATGGTGAGGTATCAAGTGCAGGATCGTATGCAGTGCAAACGGCCTCGCAGGCCAGTATCCCCAGTCAGCCTGCAAGCATTGCCGATACCTCGTCCTTGAAGTGTTCAGAAAGCCTGGACTGGTACCTTTCGGACGGCCCTTTGCAGGATTGATGTCGAGGTGAAATACCTTTTTGCAATTCAATAGGGTTTTTAAGATGGTGGTTTTTATATGGAATTCAATGTGATACCGCCATGCTTGGGTTGATGGGAAAAATAAAAAGGTATACCTTCTAATAATTATTATGAGGCCGAAGGCCTCATTAACAGGCTGTTATACCAGTGGTGCCAAAGCAGAAATTCAAAAATATGGAGTGTGACAAGTAATGTCTCAATTTATTGCCTTCTGGAATGGTTCTGGGTGGCTAGCAAACTTTTTCACAGTGGTGCTTGGCTTGTTTACAGTTGGCGGCGGAATATACTCCATTTCTAAGTGGGTAAAGACGCTATCAGATAATGCAAATGATTACAGCAATCTATTGAGCTACATAAAAAATAGATCTCGCATTGAAAGTCAAGAGTATTTAAAGCGTAGAAAAATAGCTGTTATAGATGATCAGCCAGAGAACTACCCTGTCGACTATCTGAGAAAACGGGGATTTGATTTGACGACATATGAAGAAGTCAGTCTGACTGATTACTCGTTCATAAAAAATTATGATTTGATCTTTATGGATGTGACCAATGTTGTAAAGGAAGATCCTCAGAGAGGAGGGTTTGAACTTATAAAAAGGGTAAGAGCTGAGTTTAAAGAAGTTGTCATTGTCGGCGTGTCTTCCAAAAGATTTGACCCCACATTAACCGAGTTTTTTATGATGTGCGATGAGCAATCTAGAACTCCAATTGCTGAACAAGATTGTGAAAACTTAATAACTGATTTGCTAGAAAAGAACTTTTCCCCTGTAAATATTGCCAAAGACATTGATAAAATGCTCGCTGAAAGCTTTCTATCTCATAGTCAGAACAAAAAAATCATCAAGGCAATTACCTGTTTCTTGAACGGCTCTCTTAACGACGAAAATCTAATCAAAAAAACATCAAGAACATCGCATAAAGTTGATGCACATCGCTTGGCAGAGAAGTGCCGCGCGCTTAAGGGATTATTATGAGCAAGTATTTATGTGAGATCTTAGAATCTGAATTATTTTCCAAACCATGGCCAATGTTGGTTAATGGTAAATTTATTGAAGGAGATAAATATACGGCTCCACAGGCGTGTAAGGAATGCTCGTCAAAAGAGTGCCTTTCTTCTAAAGAATCACCATTTCATTGCTCGAAAGGCTTGGAGTCGCATTCAATAACTCTTGGTGAAGCATCATTGGTTGTTATAGGAATAGATAACAAGAACAAATCAAAACGCTTTAAAGGTGTTAATTTTTCCCTTGAAATATTTAATAAATGGATATCCAGGGTGTCTATTCTTAACGAGTCTTTCGAGAAGGAATCACTTAAAGAAAAGTCTGAAACACTTCATCATTTTCATGATCCTGTAAAGTGGGCTGAGCAGATAAGAATAAATTCAGAGAAATTAATAAGCAATGTCGACGGTACTGACTTTAAGGAAAAGTTTGAAAAATCTAGCGGCGAACTAAAAGCTATATACCAGTCGTCTAAAATGCTTGTCGATTCCATTAAGATGATAGATGTTTTTTTCAATCCTGAAAGCGCATCGTACGGAAGATCAGTCAAAACAAATATTTACAAGATTTTTGACAAGGTGCAGTCGATAATATATTTCTCTGAAGGAAAAAAATACAACAAGAAATTTTTACTTTCAGGCAATTCATTTAAAGAGGTTTATGTTCATGAGTCATTCACAATAATACCTCTAACATTAATTCACAATGCCTTAAAATATTCTAGAACTCGAGAAATTGAAATTGAAATTAACGATGACTCAAATGGTGTGGATGTAAAAGTTAGCTCCATTGGCCCGATCATTAACGAACAAGAGAAGTTAAAGATATTTGAAAAAGGTTACCGTGGAAAATATGCCAGCCGATTACATCATGATGGTGCTGGGATAGGATTACATGTTGCAAATCACGTAGCGAATGCGCATGGATTCACAATAAATGTAACTAGTACATCGTTGGGATATGACATCGAAAAAATGAGCATGGCTGAAAACATATTCAGCTTCACCATACCAGCAAATGGGGTATAACAAGGCCAAGCACAATCGCCCGCTAAAAGGCGCGGGCTGGACCTCGCTGTCGCTCGGCCTGTGTTGGCAGCGTTATGCATAGGGAACGTCCAGCTATGACGAAAAGTAAAAAGCCCAAATTGGAAACAAGAGAGATTTATAAGGCTCTTTCTCTAGTTATTGCCGAAACGATGAGTGCAGAGCAAATTTGGCGCTATCTTATATCGCCACAAACGCACCAGGACTATGAAACCCAACTTGGAATTTACATCCCCTTTTTCAATGGGGTCAGACAGTCAACCTTTGTTACCACAGTTCTGGGCTTAGCTAAGTTTTCTGATTCGCAAAATAACGCTCTAAACGCAAAAACATTACTCGACGCTTTAGGTGCTAACGACGCAGCAGACACGAAAGAAATTGAAAGACTAAATGAGAGATATAGCGACTGCGCGGAGACATGGAAAAAGATAATGAAAATTCGACATAATGTCTTCGCCCATACGAGCGCCTCGGTCAAAGAGGATGAAGCCTTTGCAATGGTTAGTATAACGCCAAACGAAATAAGTGCTGCCGTGGAAATTGCTCGCGAGATATTGGTGGGAGCAGGTAATTTTTTAGATGGCCCTGCGCCGGAGCTAACATTCGATCAAAAATCCACGGAAAGAGATATTTCCAAGCTTTTTAAAAACCTAAAAGCAGGTCGTGAGGCACGGTTAAATGCAAATGCATAACCAAGCCATTAAGTTCGCGCACTTCGTGCGCCGGACCTCGTTTCACTCGGCCGCTTATGGCGGGCGTTATGGTATATAAGTATGAATATAGATAATTTGCCAGTTGATAATTTGTATAAATTTATCGCTCTTAGTGGCCTTGTGCTGACATTGTTTTCATTCTTTTATGTTGAACCCTTATTGAGGGAGCAGAGTGTTGAGATAGCCAAGCTAAACGCAGAAGTAGGGTTCTATAAATCTAAAAATCCAGAAGAAATTAAATCAACATATACCATAGAAAAGCAAGTTGAAATTGAGATTAGAATTGCCGAACTAAAAGAAAGAAATCTGCAGATCAAGGAGCTTAATTCTGATGCGAAGACTTTTTTATACTTCGGTGGTTTTTTAATGTTATTGGGATTCAATCTATGGTATTTACTAGTTCAAAGGCCAAAAGATAAAATTTTGAAAAACGAAGCTAAAAACAATCCATAACCATAGTAAGCACTTGACCCAAAAAAGCTACGCTTTTCCGGTCAAGTGTTACAGGCGTTAGGTTTCCTCATATATGAAGCATCGGGAATATCAAATTGAATGGAGTCTAATCGGAGTCGCTATATTAGTTGCTGTTATCTCTTTAATCGCTGATTACTATTCAACAGATTATAATTGGTTTGCTCGTTCGGGTTCTGTAGTTGTTCTTTTGGCTGCATTTGTTGAGTTTAAGATATCTTCACATATATACGAAGACATCCAACGAGCTCAATTTATGCAATCAAAAATAACTATGTCTATCCCTCTTAAAGCAAAACCAACCAAACCAAGACGCAATGTTTCGTTTGCAGCTCATATATTATTGGTTGTTGGCACAATTATATGGGGTTACGGTGATCTAATCTGGTCTTAAACCTAACAAACGCTTCAACAAAGGACGCAAAAAGCTTGGCTTGCGTCACTTCGTTCCTAATTTTAGCCAAGCTTTTATGCGCCTGTTAAGCGGGCGTTAGCCACTGAGAGGCACGATGGGACCTATTACACTCTTCGATAAATCGTTCTTACAATCATTGAGCATCGACGAATCTGTTTGGTTTGATCAATTCTATATACCAAATATCTCTCCTCTTTTTTATGTAGAGACATTAGCCGATTTAGATAAAGAAATGAGTAGGGGTAGAACTGCTGAGCAGGTAGTCGGCAATATTGCCGAGAAATCACCTCAATTGTAGTGAACGGGGTCAGGTCTTGTCTTTTGCTCCAGTTTCTCATCGGACGAGCAAAAAGCAAGACCTGACCCTATGTACCCGCGTATACTGTTCCCGGAACAGCCGACAGGGATGTGCTGGGCGAAGGTTCTGAGGTCGGTGAACGAGTGCAGTTCGTCAATATCAAGTAGTGTCTGCTGAATAGGCGCAAAAAATCCGCTATCCAATGAAGAATACCGGATTTTATTAACGCCCTCGGGAGGTGGAAAGCCTTATCCGAACATCATTGCCCTTATAGGTGGCATAAAAAATACGGCCTCTGTTAACTCGGTTTTTTAGTCATAACCCGATGGTGTTTAAGCCTTGTTGACACTGTATAAATGGAGCAAACCTAAACTCATTTGATAGATTCTTAACTTTAAATCTAGGTGTTATTCCATGTTGAGATTGATACGTCCACAGATAATCAAATCCGAGATTTTTCACTTCATCTCTATCTAGCAAAATCACCACTTGACTGATTTTGGCTAGGCGTATCGCCATATAACATAAGCCGCAAGGTTCTCCAGAAGCGAATAAGGTTGAGCCCGTAAGGTCGGTGCGTCCTAACGTTTCACAAGCAGCTCTAATCGCTTGAATTTCAGCATGGGCCGTACAGTCATTTGACTCGTAAACTTGATTTACCCCTTCACCAATACAGTCACCATTCTGGTTAACAATGATAGATGAAAAAGGTAAGCCACCCATGTCTACTTGTTGCTGAGCTAGCCCTATTGTTTGTTTAGAAAAATACGTAATTTTCTTTTTATCTAACATGTTTTAAACCTCAGGTTTTTAGCCAGCACAGAAGCGATTTCATTGGCTTTAGACTCGGCTACCTGCAATGATTGTTCATGTCTATGATCTGAAAACTCTTGATATTCTGAAGCTATTTCGTAAATTTCTGTCACGCCTAAGTATTTGCTCAATGTACGTAAATGCGGAACTAAATGATTAGATTCTTCGTTTATCTCGCCTTTTCCAAAGCCAAACTCACCACTTGAAGTAATAATAACTAATTTTTTTCCTGAGAATATAGGAGCCAAAGGTTTATCGCCACGCGCCAAATTAAAATCAAAGGTTTTGTTGATGCGTATGATTTGATCAAACCAAGCTTTTAACTGTGAAGGCATCCCGTAGTTATACATTGGTGATGAAATAACGATGAGATTAGATTTTTCGACCTCGGCAATTAACTCATCTGACTGCGCCAGAATATGCTGTTGCTGAATGGTTCTTTTCAACTCAGGTGTAAATACTGCGCCTATCCAATCTTGAGTAATAAGCTGAGGAGGTTTTACACCGATATCACGATAAATATACTCATTAATATCAGCTTCCTTTTTAAGCTTTAAAATAAATTGCTTTGCTAGTTTTTTAGAAATTGACTCATGTTCTGGGTTTATGTTTGAAACCGATCTAACACTAGAATCCACATGTAAAACAACACTCATTTTTGGTACCTCTGCTTGTTAAATCTGACTGCTATTGTTCTGCTTTATGGGATTAATTACAAACGAGCAAAATACATTTACAGATGATTAAAAATCATCTATTTTTATTTTCACAGCTAAATGAGAAGAAGTCATGCAAGTTTCTTTACCCGCACTCAAAGCGTTCGAATCAGCTGCCAGGCTAGGGAGTTTTAAGGCAGCAGCCGCTGAATTATCCATTTCACCAACAGCTGTTTCTCATCACATTAATAAACTTGAGCAGCGATTAGACGTTACCTTATTCGTGCGTACAGCAAGAAATGTGGCACTCACTGAACTTGGAAAAGAACTGTCAGTCGCTACCAGTCAAGGTTTTCAAACTATTGAAACGGCTATCGAAAAAATTGCTGTAAAAGAGAAACAAATTAACGTCGCAACCACGTCGTCATTTGCCGCTTTAGTGCTAATTCCCGCTCTTCAAGAATTTTATAATAAATATCCTGAGAGTAACGTGAATATCATAAGCGGTGAGAGCATTGAAGCAAACAAATTCATTCTACCCATTCGGCTCGGTGAAATTGACAAGCAATCAAGCGTTGATGTTATAAAAATCGAACAATTTAATCTATTTTGCGCGACTCACACTGCTACACAATTTAACCAGGCAGAGCAAATAACTATTTACACCACCGATTGGAAAAATAACACCTTACCAAAGGTGCCATTGAAAGCATGGCTGCAACTCAACGGTTTAAAAAACAAGAAAATTAAAGTTAGATATTTTGATCAAGAGTTGTTTGGTATTCAACAATCTTTTCTAGAAAACGCCTATGTATTCTGTTCGAGAACGCTTACGCAAGGGTATTTAAAAGCAGGCGTGTTAACCGAGTTGAACACCGAAGCCATCAATTCTGAGTTCTGTTACTACATAGAAAATAAAGAAAAACATCTTTCTCGACATAACTTTATGTTTATAGAGTGGTTAGAAAAGTTAATTAATGAGAGATAAAACCCAGCAATCAAGACAAAGCCTACTCAACTTCACCATTAACAAGTTACTTTCGCATTAACCCGGATATTGATCTTGCCAAGTAGCGGTGGACACACCGTTAAGGTAGTAAACTGACCGAGGTGTCCCATGGCAAGACAAGCAACTCCGATGAAAAAAGAAAGAGCACGTTAAATCCCAACCTACCAAGATGAAGCACTCACCTCAAATTCCGGGGACAGTATACCTAATTAATCCGATGTAAGCCCCCGGCTCTGCCGGGGTGACGGGCACCGGCGTTATACACGTCATGTAAATATAAGCAGGGCTGACGGGGCAACTTGTGGCAGGAGCGGTTTCATTCGTTCGTCATGGACGAGCATTACCTGCTGGCAACTGTACGGTACGTCGAGCGCAACCCGGTTGTGGCGCGGCTATGCCGGCATCCGGTTGACTGGAAATGGTCCAGTGTCTGCGCACACCTAGTGGCAGAGGGTGACGGGCCGGTTCTGGTAAAGCCGATGCTTGAACGGCTGAATGACTGGGGCGCTTATTTTTCGTCGGCACAGGACGAAGAGACACAGCCGATACAGCAGCATACAAGAACCGCCAGACCGTTGGGTGACAACGGATTCGTTCAGCATCTAGAGTTGATTACCGGTAAGACGCTCACAACAGGACGACCGGGAAGGCAAAGGTGTAGTTGGAATTACGTATACTGTCCCCGGAACTCCCTGCAATTGGCCCGGTGGCATCGGATCATTAAATGTCGCGGTATTTTTTCATGCCGATCTCCACTGATGCAGGACCCGGTCATCACGCTGGCTTTGACAAGAAATTCAATTTATTGCATATGGTTATTTAAATAGACAATGCTTTCGAAAAGGCAGGGTTAAGTTTTTATATATGATCGATAATTGATAGAAAATGCGCTCTTTCTATTAATTAATTCCGGGGGTAGTTCAAAAATGGAACGAATCATCCATCCCGGCGCCGATGTATTTACAGGGTAAAGTCCTGGTAGTAAATGAGTGGGTAAGCCGTTTTTAAAGTCACAACAGTAAAATGGCTCAAGAGGATCAGCACAACACCGGAAAAAGCTTCAAGTCATGCCGGATATTTGATTCTCACAAGACCGTACGCGCTTGACCTCTGGCGCATCGGTACTAGAATGCGTGCTTTGGGTGAGTAGATATGTAATGGCAGTGTGAGGTGCAGCGGTATCGCACTGCCAAGCCTGTGAGAGAGCGGTTGGTAAAACCGACCGCTCTGCCACGACGGTACTCTGTTAATGGCTGCGGCAGGGAAATGTGCTAAAGGGAATTAGCAGCCTTAATGAATTCGGTTCACTGCATCAGTGATTCCGGCTTCGAATAGCGTAGGGATACACAAAATGTCCAAGACCATTAGTGTAATCAATGACTCCAATAGCAAGCTGTTGTTCTCCTGTTTCAAGGCAGGTGACAACGGTATTCCTTTTGATGCCACCTGGATAGAACCGAACAGAACCGGCAAGCTTAAGACCGGTGATTTCGCGTCTTTAAGTACGGGGGTACAGGCCCAGGAAGGGGGCCGCTGGATCGGTGGTGACCCCAAGGACCCTCCGTTTACGGATGCAGGCGGTACCTTAACGGTAACCATTACCAAGCTGCCGTCCTGAGGTTCACAGGATCGGTTGAAAGGGCACCATAATCCAACCCGGTTTTGATACCAGAAGAGGCGATAGGCGTTCTTCTGGTGTCAACCCAGGGGCCTGTTACGGCCATTCCCACCTTTTGCTTTATTCTGCCCTTGCCCCTTTCACCTTGAATCTTGCCCCTTTCACCTTGCCCCTTGCCCCTCATGCCTGGCTTCAATCAATGGTATCGAGTGACAGAAACAGCCGTCCCGGCGTACCGGCGACGTCGGGCGAGCGGTGCAGGATGCCGCGGCCTTCGTTATTGAACCAGCCTTCACCCTTGAGCAACGCCACGTCGCCTTCGGCCAACTGTTGGAAGTCGCTTTCATTGCCGGGTTCGCGCTGGCGCTGCTCGTGGCTGATCCAGTGCGTTGTGCGGCCAAGGTAGGTGGTCACCAGGCGGCAGGGCAGGTGATCGACATGAAATTTCGGGCACATCGCTCTGGTCAGCCATTCAAGCCGCAACCCCACGCGGCGCTGTTCGAACAGGCAGCTGAACATATCGACCAGCAACTCGATATCGGCGATCAGGCAGTCCCGCCCCGGATGGATTGGCAGCTTGCGCTGCAGTTCGCCGTTAACATCTTCCAGGCCCAGTACGCAGCGCAGGCTCAGCCCCTTGGGTTGCCGGGCCAGCGCCTGGACATACCCCCGCAGTTCTGGCGACAGCTGTCGCTGCCAGATCGCCAGGTTGCAGGGCTCCTGGTAAAGGTGGGTTAACACCTGTGGGTCTGTGTCGGCTGCCACGCTGCATTGCGTTGGATATGAGCCATTCGATCCGTGGGGGTCCGGGCAATTCATTGCGCTCGTCACTGTCCTGTTTTCCTTTGGCATACAGAAGTAAAAAGTTATGATATAACATAATTTATGATTTCAATAGCGTCAGCAATGACAACCGGGCAGGCACGGCGGCCATCCAGAGCGCCGTGCGCCCTATGCCACCAGAGACAGGAATTCCGCTGCCGATGAACACCGCCACACTCTCCAATCCCGCCGCACCAGCCACAGCCGCCACCGGTGTTTCCCTTCCCGATGTGACAGCCAGCACCCATGCTGCGGTTGGCGGCACGCTCGATGGCGTCGGCATGTCCGGGCTCGCCCTGCCTTTTGTGGTGGCAGAAGCCGACCGTGGTGATCTTGCTGTTCAGGGCACGGCGAGCATCCATGTCAACCTGCGCGATCCGCACGCGAAAGGCATTCACATGTCGCGCCTGTATTTGCTGCTTGAAGACTTTGCCCAGGGCTCGGTAGTCACGCCCGGCAGCCTAGAGCGGCTTTTGCAGCAGGCACTACAGAGCCATCAGGAGATCAGCGATACGGCTTCACTGGCCCTGAGGTTCCAGTACCTGAGTCGCCGTCCTGCGCTGGCCAGTGACAACCGTGGCTGGAAGGCCTACCCGGTGACCCTGGGAGCCCGGCTGGAGCAGGGCCGCAGCGTTACGGAGCTGTGCCTGAGTGTGCCTTATTCCAGCACCTGCCCCTGTTCCGCATCCCTCAGTCGTCAGCTGATTGCCCAGGCGTTTCACCGGGTGTTTCAAGACCGCGCGAACCTGTCTGTCGACGAGGTCGGCGACTGGCTGCAGACCCGCGGCGGCAGCTGGGCGACACCGCACAGCCAGCGTTCCTTCGCCAGTATCCGGGTCAGATTGGGGGCGATGAGCGCCTTTGCGCTCGAGGCGCTTATCGGCATTGTGGAAGGGGCGCTGCAAACGCCGGTGCAAACGGCGGTAAAGCGGGAGGATGAGCAGGCCTTTGCGCTGCTCAATGGCCAGAACCTGATGTTCTGCGAAGATGCCGCCCGGCGCATCAAGGCGGTGCTGAACCGCACAGCCTGGATTGAAGACTTCGAGATCCGGGTGGAACACCAGGAAAGCCTGCATGCCCACGATGCTGTGGCCATGGTCGTGAAGGGCATTGCGGGCGGCTATGCGCCCGGCGGCTTTGGGGCAGGCTAGGGCTTGTCAGCGGCTTGTTTGGGGTTGATTGCCGCCCGCTCAATGCCAGGCGGCAGCCTCCTGGCAACAGGTCCGTGGCACCAAATCCAGTGACAGCCGCCTGCAGTACAGTGCCGGCTAGCCGTTCGCCGCGCCTGCCAGCTGGCCGCTGGCGGCATCCTTGCGGATTGCCCGTCGGGCCAGCAGGCGGCGCTGCGCGGTGGCGGCCAGCAGCCCAAGACCAATGCCGCCGGCAATGGCCAGGGCATTGATGACGGGGCCGCGCCCCTCGATGCCAACCATGGGCATCAGGACTTCGGGTACCAGCCGATGCAGCAGGTAGATCGGAAAGGCAGCCTGGGCAAGGCGCATCAGGGGCCTGATCGCTAGCCTTGGCAGGCGGACCTGGGGCACGAAGCACAGCAGCGCCACCAGGGCGAGCAGGCTCATGTACTTGATCCAGCCGCCGTGCCAGTTGCCGCCCATGTAGGCCGCCAGCGGCATGATCAGGCAGGCCAGCCCCAGCACCAGCAGCCGCTCGCGCTGCGATTGCGCCGTGCTGATGCACCAGCCCAGTGCGAACATGTATAGCACCCAGGGCACGGTAAAGAGGGCGCGGCCCTGCATGGGCCAGACCTCCGGGATGCTAAAGCGGGCGATGGCCGCGACGCCAAACAGCCAGAGGCCAAATTGAAAGCGTCGCCTGTCGCTGTTGTGCTGTTGCCCGGCGAGCCTTCGCCGCAGCGCAGGAATCATGAAGGGAATGGCGATCAGCAGCGAGATCTGCACATAGGCTTCCACGAACCAGTAGAGAAAGGGCAGCATCTGCTGGGTTTCAGGCGTGGTGAGGGCAAAATTCCCCAGCAGCAATGCCGATACCCAGGGTACCTGCCCCCACGCCAGTGCATAGCCAGCCAGTACCGCGTAGTAGGGCAGCAGCACGCCCAGCATCGGGGTGAAGTAGGCGCGCATGTTGCCACCGGCAAGGGCATCCCAGCGATAGGCGGCAACGCTCATGCCCATCAGCACGATCATGGCCGCCGAGCCACCATAGAGCGGCCAGAGTGTCTGGTGGGATACCACCACCGCCAGTATCGCCAGCACGCGGGCCACCATCTCGGTGGGCAGGCTCTGGCCGCTGGGTGGTTTGGCCTGTTCAAGATCGCTGATGGCCATGCGCTCCCAGCCCTGGGGCACGCCGCCGATGCGCTCTTCCAGCGCGAGCGTCAGTTCCACATGGCTCAGGGAATCACCGCCCAGGCTGGCAAAGCTGTCGGTGGGGTTTACCTGGCGCGGGGCGAAGGTGGCGCGGTAGGCGGCCAGCACGCTCTTGCTGGGGGGGCGGCTACCAGGCTGGGCCTTGAGCGCCGGGTAATCGATCTTGCCGTTGCTGCGCCTTGGCAGGTCCTGCAGCGTATGGATGTCGAAATGCTGCGACCCGATGCCACTGAGTTTTGCAGCGCGCGCCTGTATCCGGTCGGGGGCCAGGGTGGCACCGGTCACGGCAATGCCGATGCGCCGGTCATCACCCCACACGGCAAGCTCGCGCCCGGCATCGGCCAGGGCGCGCTCCAGGGCGTCGTGACCGATGCGGATGCCCGCAATCTTGGACATGCGTGCCAGCCGGCCGCTGATGCGGTAAATGCCGTTGCCATCGCGCCGGGCCAGGTCGCCGGTGGCCAGTTCCCTGAGTTCGGCACCGCGGGCCAGGTCTGCCCCGTTCTCGGCATAGCCCATCATGACATTGGCGCCACGGTAGACCAGTTCGCCTTCGCCCTCGGGCGCGGTGATGATATGCCCCTGCTCATCGCGCAGCGCAAGCTCGCCGCCGGGAATGGCAATGCCGATGGCATCGGGTTCCTGTCGGGCGAGGGCCGGTGGCAGCCAGGCGATACGGGCGCAGGCTTCGGTCTGGCCGTACATCACCTGGAAACGACCGCCGCGGGCTTCCATCCGTGCGGCCCATTCGGTCACGTTTTTCGGTGCCATGGCGCCACCGGCGACACTCAGAAAACGCAGGCTGGCGGGCAGTGCCTCGCTAAGACCGGCGCTTTCAAGCAGGCTGAAGTGGTGCGGTACACCGGCCAGGTTGGTGGCGCCACTGGCCGCCAGCGCGGCGCCAAAGCCGGGCGTCAGCACGGAGTCCGGGTGCAGCCACAGGCTGGCTCCCTGCAGCAGGTGGGAGTGCAGTACCGAGATACCGTAGGAATAGTGCAGCGGCAGGATCAGCGCGGCACGATCCCCGGCATCCAGCTCCAGATACTCGGCGATGGACTCGGCATTGGCCTGCAGCGCCCGGGCGGACAGCCGCACACCGCGTCCCTGGCCGGTGCTGCCGGAGGTTTGCAGCAGTAGCGCCAGTTCCGGATGCACGGCGGCGGGCCTGTCGTGTGTCAGCAGCTGCCAGTGGCCATCGATGCGCCTGAAGCTCGCGGCCGGGCGAAAGCGCTGTTCAAGGGCAGTGGCGCTATCGCTGGCGCCAGCGGGTATCGGCAGCACGGCATGGCCTGCGGCCAGGGTGCCGATGTAGGCACTGATCGCCACGGGCTCGGAGACGGCTTCAATGGCGATCAGCCGGCGGCCAGCGGGCGAACCCGGCTGTTCGGACGGGGGCAGGCTTTTGTTCAGGTTTGCGCCAAAGGCACCGGCCTGGTCGGCAAGGTCGGCATAACTCAGGCTTGTGCCATGAGGGTCCAGTAAACAGGGGCGGGTGCCGTAGGCCCGAAGGCGATCGAGATCGAAAAACATGACCGTAACTACTCGTGTCGTACGCGTGCAAAAGGGCTGGGAACTCAGCCGGCTATTGTAACGGCAGATGCGAGTAGTTCCTATTCACTTTTGTAAATAAGAGTTAGTCGTATTATTGATCAGGTTTTGGGACCAGGTTTGATGCCCTTTATCCTTGCCCCTTGCCCCTTGCCCCTTGCCCCTTGCCCCTTGTCCTTGCCCTCCTGGCCCCTTGCTTTATCGATACAGCAGCTGCGGCAGCACCAGGGACACCCAGCTCACCAGCGTGACCAGCAGCAGCCGCACGATGTCGGCACACCAGAAGGGCGTGATGCCACGGAAAATGGTGCCGGTGCGCACATCCGGCAGCACGGCGCTGAGCACGAAGACGTTCATGCCCACCGGTGGGGTGATCAGGCTGATTTCGGTGACGATTACCACCACGATGCCGAACCACACCGGGTCGAAGCCCAGGCTCTGCACCAGCGGAGAGAAGACCGGTACCCTGAGCAGCAGCATCGACAGGCTCTCGAACACCATCCCAAGGATCATGTAGATCATCAGGATGACGAAGATCACGGCCATGGGCGATACCTCCAGTGAAGTGACGAAGGTGAGCAACGCCACCACAGCCCGTCGGGTGTTGACGGCCGCCAGACGCCGGATTGATGCGCTCCAGGAATAAATATGTCAGCCTTGTACCCTGTGTGTCTGTTAACTGGCCTGGGGGAAATGGATGGATCTGCTGTCGGCGATGAGGGTATTTGTGCGGGTGGTGGAGCTGCGAAGCTTTACCCAGGCGGCGGATGACCAGGGGGTATCGAGCTCGGCCGTCAGCAAGCAGGTGGCCATGCTGGAGTCGCATTTCAAGGCGCGCCTGCTGCACCGTACCACCCGCAGCCTCAACGTCACCGATATCGGGGAGGCCATCTATCGACAGTGCAAGGTGGTGCTGGAGGAGGTTGCCGGGGCCGAAAACCTGGTGGCCGAGCTGCAGGGCGAACCCCGCGGGCTGCTGCGCATTTCCAGCAACATGACCTTTGGCCAGCTGGTGCTGTCGCGGGCGCTGCCGGAATTCATGGCGCGCTACCCCGATATTCGGCTCGAAGTCACCCTGGATGATCGCATGCCTGACATGGTGCGCGAGGGCTACGACCTGATGATTCGTATCAAGGGGTCCCAGCTGCCGGATTCCAGCCTGGTGGCGCGCAAGCTCTGCGATATTCCGATGTTCATCTGTGCCACACCAGAGTACCTGGCCGACCAGGGTATACCGGATTCGGCCGAGGCGCTGCAGGCCCACAACTGCCTGATCTTTGTGCATGCCGAAAACGCCCACCAGTGGCAGCTTGCCGCCCCCGGTGAATCGGCCCAAGTGGCCACGGTGAGTGGCGACCTGCGGGCGAACAACAGCCTGGTGGTGCGGGAGGCCCTGCTGGCGCACCGGGGCATTGCGAATCTTGCTTCCTTTCTGATCGCCCCCCAGGTGGCGCGGGGCGAGCTGGTGCCAGTCTTCCCCGATGCCGAGCCCGAGCGCCTGGCCACCTATGCCTTTTACCCCAACCGCGAATCGGCGACACTGAAGGTGACCCGGTTCGTGGATTTCTTTGCCGGCTGGCTGGATGAACACCTGCCCCAGAGCCTGCCATCGGTTGGTAAAGCCGCCGACCGCTGAGCCGTATTGTTTCCTTAGCGGAAATAAACTTCTTCTTCTTCTCCTGATTATCCCGTCCCGTCGCTTGGTTATGCTGGCTTCACTCAAGACGGATTCCCGTCGCTGGTTTGCATAACAGCGACGGGGCGGGCCACAAGAAGAAGAGCGGCACAATGATTAAAACCTATACCTTTCCCCGTTATCCCTATGTGCGCAGCACCGACCAGGACAGCGATACGCCGGTACGCCGTCCGGTGGTGATCGGTGGCGCCGGTCCTGTTGGCATGGCGCTGGCCATTGATCTTGCACTGCACGACATTCCGGTGGTGGTGCTGGACGACAACAACACCGTCAGTGTCGGTTCACGGGCGGTCTGCTACGCCAAGCGGCTGCTCGAAATCATGGACCGGCTGGGCATCGGTGAGCGCATGATCCAGAAGGGCGTGGGCTGGAACCTGGGCAAGGTCTTCTTCGAGCAGGACCAGGTCTACAGCTTTGACATGCTGCCCGAATCCCATCACCGCCGTCCCGGTTTTATCAACTTGCAGCAGTACTATGTCGAGCAGTACCTGGTGGAACGCATCGATGAGCTGGATGGCGTAGACCTGCGCTGGAAAAACAGGATTACCGCCCTTGAACAGCTGGACGATGGCGTGCTGCTGAGCATAGAGACGCCGGATGGGGTCTACCGGCTTGAAGCCGATTACCTGGTGGCCTGCGATGGCGCCAATTCCGATATCCGTGCCCTGTGCGGCCTGACCTCCAGCGGCCAGGTCTTCCAGGACCGCTTCCTGATCGCCGATGTATTGATGGACCCCAAGCGCTTTCCGCCGGAACGCTGGTTCTGGTTCAACCCGCCGTTCCACGATGGCCAGTCCACCCTGCTGCATCGCCAGCCAGACAATGTCTGGCGCATCGACTTTGACCTCGGCTGGGAGGCGGACCCGGAGGAAGAGAAGAAACCGGAAAACATTATTCCCCGCGTGCAGGCCTTTCTCGGTGAGGAGGTCGAGTTTGAACTGGAGTGGGCCAGTGTCTACACCTTCTGCTGCCGGCGCATGGATGATTTTCGCCACGGCCGGGTGCTCTTTGCCGGCGATGCGGCGCACCAGGTATCACCCTTCGGTGCCCGCGGCGCCAACTCCGGGGTACAGGATACCGACAACCTGGCCTGGAAACTGGCGCTGGTACTCAAAGACCAGGCCCCTGCGACGCTGCTGGACACCTACACCGGGGAGCGCCTGCTGGCCGCGGACGAAAATATCAGGAATTCGACCCGTTCCACAGATTTCATTACGCCCAAGAACGAGGCCAGCCGCGCGCTGCGCGATGCGGTACTGAACCTGGCGCGTGACTATCCCTTTGCCCGCCACCTGGTGAATTCAGGGCGCCTGTCGCTGCCCTCGGTGTATGCCGATTCGCGCCTGAATACTGCCGATGCCGATGCCGAGGCCTTTGACAGCGCCATGGTGCCGGGAGCACCGAGCACCGACGGGCCGGTACAGCGCAACGGCGAGGATGACTTCCTGCTCAGCCGCCTGGGCAATGCGTTCAATCTGCTCTGGTTTATTGACGACGCCAACCTGCCCAGTGCCACCGAACTCGCCGTTCTGGCGCAACTGGCGTCGCAACCGGTGCCGGTAGGGACGCGCCTGGTGTCCCGGCAGCCATGTGCGCTGGAATTGCCCGACGGGGTGGAGCTGCTGGTGGATCACCTGGGCATCCTGGCCGAGCGCTTCGATGCCGCCCCCGGCACCTTCTACCTGATGCGCCCGGACCAGCATGTCTGCGGCCGTGGCCGCAGTTTCGATCCTGGGCGCATCCAGGCCATGCAACGCACTGCCACCGGACACTGAGAGGAGAGCATCGATGCCGCACCTGATAACCGACAACAACCTGGCCGTACCGGACGACTACTACGCCCTGCTCACGGAACTGTATCGCGAGCTCGAGCCCGCGCAGTGCATGGATGTGAATGCCCGCCTGCTGCTGTTGCTGGGCAACCATATTGGTGATCTGCAGGTACTGGCCGAGGCGGCACGCATTGCCCGCGAACAGCTGCCGGCGGCCAGCGCCCTGGCACAACAGATCTAATCGCTTGAGTTAACTGCGGGTCAGAGGGCGGCTTGTCCGTGCGCGACCCCACCCTATAGTGCCGGGCAAGGCCCGGCGGAAAAACGATTCAACACAGGAACAGGAATCATGGCTAAAAAACCTTTTGCGTCCTCTGCGGACCTTGGCGACAAGAAAGAAACCCTCGAAGTACTGGCCGATGGCGTATTCGCCCTCACCGCCGAAGGCGACCCCAATGTCGGCGTCATTGAAGCCGAAGACTTCCTGATTGCCTTTGAAGCCCGCGCCACCCCCAAGGCGGCCCGCGACTGGCTGGAACAGCTGCGGGCGTACACCGACAAGCCGGTGAAATACCTGGTGCTGTCGCACTACCATGCGGTGCGCGTACTGGGGGCGTCTGCCTACGAAGCCCAGAGCATCATCGCCCACGAAAAGACCCAATTCCTGATCGAGGAGCGGGGCATGCAGGACTGGGCCAGTGAATACGGCCGCATGCCGCGCCTGTTCCGTGAGCCCGACGGCATTCCCGGCCTGACCCACCCGGACATCGTTTTCAATGACCGCCTGGAAATACCGCTGGGTGGCGACCGTGGCAGCCTGATCCTGGAACACTGCGGCCGTGGTCACACCGCCGGCGACATCGTCGCCTGGTTGCCCAAGCACAAGATCCTCTTTGCCGGCGATCTGGTAGAGGCCGCTGCGGCGCTGTACACCGGGGACGCCTTCCACTTTGACTGGTCCACCGAGACGCTGGACAAGGTCAAGGCCTACGGCGCCGAAACCCTGATCGGCGGCCGCGGTGCCGTGGCCCACGGCCGTGAAGACGTGGATGCCGCCATCGAGCAGACCCGGGGCTTTCTCAACGGCATGAAGGAAAAGGTCGGCGAAGTGCACAGGCGCGGCGGCACCCTGAAGGAAGCCTTCGAGCAGACCCGCGATCACCTGGCGCCGAAGTTCGGCATGTGGCCGATCTTCGAGCACTGCCTGCCGTTTGACGTGCAGCGCCTGTGGGACGAGTTCGATGGTATCGACTGGCCGCGCATCTGGACGGACGCGCGCGACCAGGAAGTCTGGGACAAGCTGCAGGACTGATCCGGGTCTGAGCTTGCTCCGAGCGACGAAAAAGCCGATGCCCTGCGGGTGTCGGCTTTTTTGCGTCTGTATCCGACAGGGGGTAGCCGTTACACTGGGGCGGCATTTTTGAGGATTGCTGTCAGCGCGTGGCAGTAAGCGAGCGTTGAGCAAGGAGCCATGCATGGCGGTGAAGGGTGAAGCGGGCGCACAAACACAGGCCGGGGGCATGCAGGCCGATCCGCATATAGTCGTGCTGGGTGCCGGCCCCGCCGGGGGCGCCGTGGCGTTGGGGCTGCGCCGACTGGGCTACCGGGTCACGGTGGCGGGTCAGGCCCGGCCCTTTGCGGCCGTTGAGGGTGTATCCGAGCGGGTACTGGCCGGCCTGCGCCAGGCAGGCTTTGAACAGGCGCTGGCCCAGGTCCCTGAGCCCTCGCCGCGGGAGGTGACCTGGAGCGGGCAGACCAGTGGTGCCAATACCGAGCGGCTGCTGCGACGGGTTGAGCTGGATCGGGCCATTGGCATCGAGCTGCAGGCCCAGGGCGTGACGCTGCTGGACGGGCGTGTGCGCAGCAGCCGAACCTGCGGCAATGGCTACCGGGTCGAGGTGCAGGGCGAACAGGGCGGGGATGTTCAGGTACTGCAGGCCGATTTTCTGGTGGAAGCCCGCGGGCGGGCAGCCCCCGGTGCCGGGCTCGAGCGCCTGCGCGGGCCTGAAACCGTGAGCCTGCTGCAGGCCTGGCAGGGGCCGGAACGGGCGCCGATGTCCGCTGTACAGAGCTTTGGCGATGGCTGGGCCTGGATGGCGGCGACCGAGGGAGGCCTGCGCTATCTGCAGCTCACCCTGGATGTTGCCAGCGCGAACCTGCCACCCAAGGAGCAGCTCACCGAATACTGTGTTACGCGCCTTTCGAGCCTTGCCCGGGCAGCCCCCTTTATGGCCGGTGCCAGCCCTGTCGGGACGCCCCATGCCCGTACCAGTACGCCGATCCTGTGCCGGGAACCGGTGGGGGACAACTGGATTCGTGTCGGCGATGCGGCCATGGCGGTAGACCCGCTTTCCGGCAACGGCATTTTCCAGTCACTGTCCAGTGCGCTGCAGGCGCCGGCGGTCATCAATACGCTGTTGCGTCATCCTCAACGCCGTGCCCAGGCCCGGGCTTTCCACCAGGCCCGGGTCGAGCACCTGTTTTACCGCTTTGCCCGTATCGGTCGCGACTTCTATGCCATGGAACAGCACAGCGCCGGCAACTCCTTCTGGCAGGCCCGCCGGGCCTGGCCCGATAGCGTGGAGGTGCACCAGAGCGTGACTCCCGGGCAGGTAAGCATCGAGCGCCGCGCCGTGCTCAACGGTGACCTGATCGATGAGGCCGAGGTGGTGGTCACGCCGGATCAGCCGCTGGGCATCTGGCACCTCAACGGTGTTGCCCTGGCGCCGCTGCTGCGCGCCTGGCGCGAGGCACCGGATGCGAGTGCGGGGCAGGCGGCACTGGCCCGGGCGCTCGGTGAGCGCGGAGCCCAGGCGCCGCAGCTGCTGCAGTGGATGCGCCAGTCCGGCTGGGTGTCGTAGTCCGACTGCCGGTTCCGTGGCACACTAGCCACTTTGGTTTTCATGGCCATTGAGCGGGATGTCGGGCTATTGGTCCAGGAGTGGTAATGAAGCGTTTTGATTTCAATCAGCTGGTCACCTTTGTCTCCATTGTCGAGGCGGGCAGTATCTCCAAGGCCGCGGTGTCGTTGCACCGTACCCAGGCGGCGATCAGCATCCAGCTGAAAAAGCTGGAAGAGTCGGTGGGCAAGCCCCTGCTGCTGCGCAATTACAACAGCATCAGCCTGACCCACGAAGGTGAAACGCTGCTGGCCTATGCGCGCAAGATCCTGGCCCTGGCCGACGAGGCCTACCATGCGGTGAACGATGACGATATCGCCGGTGTGGTGCGCTTTGGTGTGCCGGATGGCTATGCCCGCAGTTTCATCCAGGATGTGCTCAAGCGTTTTATCCAGCGTTTTCCCAAGATACGGCTGCAGATCAAGAATGCTCCGAGCCCCCTGCTGTTTCGCAGCCTGCATCAAGGCGACCTGGACCTGATTCTGGTGACCCGCTCACCGCAGGAGCCCGGCGGCATTATCGTGCGCAAGGAGAAACTGGTGTGGGTGGGTGCCAGCGATTACGTGCCCGACCTGTCGGCCCCCATTCCGCTGGCGCTCTATGAGCAGGGCTGTGACTATCGCCGCCGGGTGCTGGATGTGCTGAACAAGCACGGGCTTGAATCCTACGTTGCCTTTGAATGCCAGGGCGTAACGGGCTTTGATATCGCGATCTCGAACGGGTTGGCCATCTCGGCCATGTCCGCCTCCCTCGTTAAGGCAGGGGAGTGGCGTATTCTGGATGAGTGCGCGTCGCTGCCGGACCTGGGGAACATCGAGATCGAACTGCACCGCAGCGCAGGCGAAAGCAGCGAGGCCATCAGCTGTTTTGCCAAGGAACTGGAAGCGCATATAACCAACCTCGGTTAACGCCGCTGTGGTGCTGGACGGCCAGGCTGCGCTGGTCTGATCCTGCCCCGTCCTTGGACCGGGCTTCCCACGGGACCTTGCTGGATAATCCTCGGGACTGATGGTCGGTGTTTCACTTAACCAAAACTGATGCAAAACGCGGCAGATATATCGTTTGTCGCCGGTTTGCCAGCTGGGTACCTTGAGTTCTCAAACAAGAACTCAGGAGTATTCCATGAAAAAGGTTCTGCGCTTTGCCGCCGCATCGACCGCACTGGTGTTGTTCGGTATAGGTTCCGCCACCGCTCGTGCCGATTGCGAGACCGATGAAGTCATCAAGATTGCCAACATGACATGGGCATCCGCGGCCACGCTGGCGCATATCGAATCGCAAATTCTGCAAACCGGATATGATTGCCAGACCCAGCTAATTCCCGGTGATACGGTGCCCACCGCCACCACCATGGCCGCCAAGGGTCAGCCCCACATAGCGCCTGAATTCTGGATGGCCAATGCCGAGGAGATAGTGCGCGAGGGTGTTGAATCCGGCATGATCACTATTGCCGGGGAGGTGGTGCAGGGCGGCAGTGTGCAGGGCTGGTGGATTCCGAAATATCTGAGTGAAGCGTACCCGGACCTGAAGTCGGTGCACGATCTTCCCAAATATAAGCACCTGTTTCCCGATGCCAACGATCCGGAGAAAGGGCGCATTTACAACTGCCCGCCGGGCTGGGGCTGCGAGATCGTTAACACCAACCTGTTCAAGGCCTATGAGCTGGGCAGCAGCTATGTCAACTACTCGCCAGGCTCGGGCGCGGCGCTGGATGCCACCATTGCCTCGGCCTACAAGCGCAAGAAACCCTGGTTGGGCTATTACTGGGGGCCTTCCTCGATCCTCGGAAAATACGACATGGTACGCCTGGCAACAAATCCCCACGACCCGGTGCTGGATGCCTGCAACCGCGAAGCCGAATGTGAAAACCCCCATGCCGGCGGATTCAACTCATCCCAGGTAAACACCCTGGTGATCAGCGCGCTCAAAGACCAGGCACCGTCGGTGTATGCCTTTCTGAGCAAGGTTAGCTTTGATCCCACCGTGTATAACGAGCTGCTGGCCTGGGGCGATGACAACAAGGCCGAGCCCGCGCAGGTGGCTGAGTATTTCCTGAAGAATTATCCGCACCTGTGGCAGGGCTGGGTGAGTGACGAGGCCGCTGACAAAATCAGGGCGGCGTTGCTCTAGTCGACAGGGATTCAGTCGGTTGCTTGCCGGGCAAGTTTCGACGTGATTGATGGGCAGCCGGCTTTGGCGGCTGTCCGCGACAACTATTCCCGGCGAAAGGCCGGCTTCTGTGGCACGTAAAACGTTCAGCTGTGTTGAATGAACAGGTCAGGCTATCAATGATGAAAATTAGCAAAATTTCGGTGTATCAGGTGTCTTTGCCCTTTGCCAGGGGGGCGTATCGGCTGTCCGGAGGGCGTTCGTTCGAAGCGCTGGATAGCACCGTTGTGGAGATCGAGACCGATGCCGGCCTGACCGGCTGGGGTGAAACCTGCCCGTTTGGCATTTCCTACTTGCCCGGTTTTGCCGCAGGCGCCAGGGCTGGCATTGCCGAGCTGGCGCCGGTACTGATCGGTGAGGACCCCAGGAAACTCGGCAACATCAACCGTCTGATGGACAAGACGCTGAAGGGGCAGTTTTACCTGAAATCTGCGCTCGATCTGGCCTGCTGGGATATTCTTGGCAAGGCCACCGGCATGCCGGTGTACGATCTGCTGGGCGGCATGGCAACGCCACGCATGCCGATTGTTGCCTCGGTGTCGGACACGCCGACCGCGGCTGAAATGATCGCGGATATCGAGCACTTTCGTGCCCGGGGCTATAGCCACTATTCGGCCAAGGCCAGTGGTGATCCTGACAAGGATATTTCCCAGTTTCGTGCCGTGGCCCAGGTCATACAGCCGGGCGAAGTACTGATGGTCGACGCCAATACTGGCTGGAAGCAACATGCGGCCCTGCGGGTCATGCGGGCGCTGCGCGAGTTTGATCTCTATATCGAGTCCCCCTGCGCCAGCTACGAAGAGACGCTATCGGTGCGCAGGCAGACCGACCATCCCATGATCCTGGACGAGGTTATGCAGGGCCTCGACATAGTGCTGCGCGCCTCGCGGGATGACGCCGCCGATGTCATGAACCTTAAGGTTTCCAAGGTCGGTGGCCTGACAAAGGCGCGGCTGATCAAGGAGCTTTGTGTCGAAATGGGCATTGCGCTGACCATTCAGGATACCGGTGGTGGTGCCTTTGCCCAGGCCGCAATCGCCCATCTCGCCCATGCGACACCAACGGAGCTTTTGCTGAATGTCTGGGACTGCACGGAAATGTCTGATGTGACCTTTGGCGATGAAGGCGTGCAGGTCGAGAACGGTTATATGCGTGCATCCGGCAAGCCGGGGTTGGGGGTTGAGCCGCGTATGGCGGTGCTGGGCGAACCGGTGGCTGTTTATGGTGCGGACCACCAGGTTTCAGCGGGTCACTGACCCGCCTTCCGTTATGCATGGCAGGCCGCTGAGCCTGAAGTGGGTTAAATGAAAATAGCATCGATAGACGTGTTCCAGGTGGACCTGCGCGGGCGGCACGGCGGTCAGGCGTTGTCCGGCGGGCGCGTTGTTGCCAGCGTCGATTCCACCATTGTCAGGCTGGTCACGGATACAGGTATCATCGGCTGGGGCGAAAGTGTGCCCTGGGGGCCCGTCTACCTGCCAGCCTTTGCCCGCGGAGTACGTGCAGCCATTGATGAGATGGCACCGCAGCTGATCGGGCTCGATCCGCGACAGCTGGGTGTCATGTGCGAGGCCATGGATCAGCTGCTGATGGGGCACGGCTATGCCAAGCATGGGCTGGAAATGGCGTGCTGGGATATTTTCGGCAAGTCCACCGGGCTGCCGCTGTACATGCTGCTCGGTGGCATGCAGAGCCAGGAGCTGAAAGTCTCGGCCCATATCGGTGCCCGTGTCGATCCGCAGCTGGAGGGCATGATGGCGCGCTATCGCGGCGATGGCATCAAGCAATTTGCGGCCAAGGCCAGTGGTGATGCCAAGGCTGATATCGCCTTTATTCGGGCGCTTGGCGAACGCCTGGAATGGGACGAGAGCGTCAAGGTCGACGTGAATGGAGGCTGGCGAGTTGATGAAGGTTTGCGTGTTATACGTGGTATCGGGGATATCGATATTACCCTCGAGCAACCGTGTCGAACCTACGAGGAGTGCCGGGACCTGCGCAGGGCCTGCGGCATCCCGATGATCCTGGATGAGTGCGCGGCAGACCTCAATCTATTGCTGCGGGCCCGTGAAGACGGGGTGCTGGATGGGGTCAGTATCAAGCCGGGGCGTGTTGGCGGCCTGTCTGCAGCAAGGCGCATGCGCGACTTTTGCGCCGAGCTGAATGTCGGTGTGCATATCCAGTGCATGGGCGGCAGCGGCATTACCAGTGCCGCCATCAGCCACCTGGCCCACTCGACGCCCGAGCGTGTGTTGCTGCATGTGTGGGACCCGATGAATCTTATCGAGACGGAGACGACCGATGGTGCACCTGTTGTCGAGCGCAGCCGTATTCGGGTTGACGACAGGCCAGGGCTCGGGGTCAGCCCCAGGGCCGATGTGCTGGGACAGCCGGTAGCACGGTACCGTTAAATCCTCCCCCTGGCGACGCGCTCGTCATGACAACGATGCCGTGCCGAGGCCATGTCTCGCGCTGTTACTCGCTGATATCAGCGATGTCCGCATGCCGCTCCGCCCCTGTATACAGATTCCCATTGCATGCGTTGCGGGCCGCCCGGACTCTCTTCCGGGCGGCTCGGTGCCGTATTCCCGTTTGCAAGGCCTGGTGGTACGCAATATTGCTGAAAGCCCGCTCTTCGCATAACCAAAACTGAATCAAACTGCCTAAATTATATCGTTTGTCGGCGTTCAGGCTTAACGATAATTTAAGCGCAGGTCGGTTGCCGACTCTGCAGGCCCGGGATGTCGATCATCCCAGCCTTGCGGCCAACAACAATGCCAACCAGGCGCAATTTTTACGGAGTCAACATGCAGATTTCACTCAAGGGCAAGCGGGTTTTCATTTCTGCCGGTGCCGCCGGCATGGGGCGGGCCACGGTGCTGGCCATGCACAAGCTCGGTGCGACCGTATTCACCTGTGACGTCGACAGCGAAGCGCTGGCTACGCTGCCGCCGGAGGTGACCAGCTATGTCTGCGACGTGTCCAGTTCCAGCGAAGTGGATGCCATGTTTGATCAGTTCCTGCCGGGCGGGCTGGATATCCTGGTAAACAACGCCGGCGTGGGCGGCCCAACCAAGCCGGTCGAGAATGTCACCGATGACGAGTGGCGCCAGACCATGGGTGTCTGTATCGATGCCCAGTTCTACTGTGCGCGTCGTGCCGTGCCGGTTTTCCGTGCGCAGAAGCAGGGTGTGATCATCAACCTGGTGTCTGCCGCCGGCATCCTGGGCTTCCCGAATCGCAGCCCTTACGTTGCGGCCAAGTGGGCCGTGACGGGTTTCACCCAGACGCTCGCCATGGAGTTGGGTCCGGACAATATCCGCGTCAACGGCATCGTGCCGGGTAACGTTAACGGCGAGCGCATGGAGCGGGTCATCAAGGCCCATGCCGCGGCGGAAGATATCGACCCTGAAGAAGTGCGCCGTCTCTATGCCATTGGCACCTCCATGCAGTGCTACGTGGACCCGGAGGAGATCGCCGACCTGATCTGCTTCCTGACCTCCGATTATGGCCGTCATATCTCCGGCCAGATCGTCGGTGTGGATGGCAATACCGAAACCCTGTATCCGCGCACCTGATAGCCGGCCCCTGCTGTTCTACGGGTACCGTGCCGCTGTGCCGGTGCCCCATCAACACTGTGCGACCTGCCTGCAGTGTGGGCAGAAGAGGAAACCCTATGGTGCAACTGAGTGAGTATGACGAGCGCCTGCTATCGGGCGCAGAAGGGAAGGCCAAGCAGCTCGCCATGCAGGTGATGCTCAAGGCGGCCGAAGTGTCGGGCGCACCCTGCCTGATCGATGTGAGCCTGGCCCATGTCAACAGCTGCTTTTACAGTGGCGAGGTGGGGGTGGATTTCGCGGAATTCCTGCTGGCCGAGGGCGGTACCGTCGCGGTACCGACGCTGACTAACGTGGGTCTTATCGATCTGCTGCACCCGGAACTGCGGCCGGAAAAATCCAATGAGGCGGCAGTGAAGGGCGCCAAGCGCCTGATGGCGATCTACGAGCAGCTTGGCTGCGAGGTTGTCTGGACCTGCGCACCCTATCAGCTGAAAAAGCGCCCGGGCCTGGGTGACCAGATCGTCGGCTCCGAGTCCAATGCCGTGGCGTTCTACAATTCGGTGCTGGGCGCGCGTACCAACAAGTACGGTGATTTTCTGGATATCTGTGCCGCGGTCACGGGGCGAGCGCCCTTGGCCGGCTTGCATCGGGACGAATGCCGCCGGGGCGAGATTTTGTTCCGCCTGGCCGATATTCCCATGGCCCTTCGCCAGGAGGATATTTTCTACCATGTGCTGGGTATCGTGCTGGGCTGGGAGTCCGGCAGCCAAATCCCGGTTATCGACGGCCTGCCGGCCACGGCCAGCGAGGATCAGCTGAAGGCGATCAGTGCCGCAGGTGCGGCGTCCGGGTCGGTGAGCCTGTTCCATGCCGTTGGGGTTACGCCGGAGGCGACGACCCTGGATGATGCCTTCCAGGGGGGCAAGCCCGACAGGGTCGTTGATATCAGCCCGCAGATGCTGATCAAGGCACGGGATGCCCTGACCAACTCCACCGCAGGGAAACTGGGGGCTGTCTGCCTGGGCACGCCGCATTTTTCCTACACCGAATTCCAGCAACTGGTCCCCCTGGTGGAAGGCCGCAAGGTGCACCCCGAGGTCAATTTCTACATATCCACCAGTCGCTTTATCCTGGACCAGGTGCGGGAAAAGGGCTGGCTGGCGATTATTGAGCAGGCCGGTATCAGGATGATTGTCGATACCTGCACCTATTTCACGCCGGTGGTGAACGGCATCCAGGGGCGGGTCATGACCAACTCCGGCAAGTGGGCCTACTATGCGCCGGGTATGCTCAAGCTGGGCGTGGTCTTTGGCAGCATGCAGGAGTGCGTCGAGTCGGCCGTACGGGGTGATGTCTGGCGCGATGAGCAGCTGTGGAGCGGTGAATTCTGGGGGAGGGCGGCGGTATGAAATTGCAGGGCAAGGTATTAAACGCGGGCAGTGCCAGTGGCGACGTACTTGTGCTTGATGAACCCTTGAGTTTCTGGGGCGGCTACGATCCCGAGACCGGCACCATCATTGATCAGCAGCATCCACAGGTGGGCGCGGTCATGACCGGCAAGATCGTGGTGATGCCGGGAACGCGCGGCTCCTCCGGAACGCCGGGGGTGCTGGGGGAATCATTGCGCCTGTGCACCGGCCCTGCCGGGCTGGTGCTTAACAAACCCGATATCAACGTGACGGCCGCCGCCCTGGTGGTATCGACACTCTACGATATGCATTGCCCGGTGGTGGCGCTGGACGAGACCGCGTTCAGAACGCTGCATGCCCGCACGCCTATCAGCATAGAAGCGGATGGTTCGGTGACACAGCAGGCGTAATACCGCGCAGGGCACGTGAGGATAGAGGCTGCCACGTCTGGCTGGCATTGGCTGGTAGCCGATCTGACGGTCTCTGCGCATAATGGGCGTTTTACGTCGCCCTCCCGGGTGACTATTCCGTCCATTAACGCGGTGTTGTAGATGCGAAATCTTTCCCGGCAATTGCCCCCCCTGTCATCGCTGGTGGCGTTTGATGCCGCTGCCCGCAACCTGAGCTTCAAGCAGGCCGCGCAGGATCTGAACCTGACCCAGGCGGCGATCAGTCGCCAGATACGCCTGCTGGAGGAAAACCTGGGAGTGCGGCTGTTCCTGCGCTCCCACCGTGCGGTGCGCCTGACGCCGGAGGGTCGCAGCTTTGCCCATGTCGTGGCCGGTTCCCTGGAGCAGCTGGCCAACGGTGCGCAGGAGTTGCGCACCCAGAGCCAGGGCACGACGGTGGCGGTGGCGGCAGACCTGGCCATTGCATCCTTCTGGCTGATGCCGCGCCTGAGTCGCTTTCGTGCGCTGCATCCGGATATTTCGATTCGCGTGGTGGCATCGGACGAGCTGCCTGAATCCCTGCGCGAGGAGGTTGATGTCACGATTCAGCTTGGCAAACAGGACGACTCGGGCCAGGACGCGCGTTTTCTGTTCGAGGCCGAGGTGTTTCCGGTGTGCAGCCCGGACTTTCTGGCACGGCACCCGGGGCTTGAAAGTCCCGAGGACCTGCTGGCGACAACACTGCTGCGGCTGGAAGACGAGCGCTGGGACTGGATGGACTGGCAAGCCTGGTTTACCGAGAACCATGTACAGCTCAAGGGCAGTCGCAAGGACATCTATATCAACAACTACCCGTTGCTGATTCAGGCAGCCTTGAGTGGTCAGGGCGTTGCGCTGGGCTGGAATCACCTGATTCAGGATCTGCTGGCCAGTGGCATGCTGATGCGGCCTGTCGCGGCCTCGGTGCACACCCGGCGGGGGTTTTATCTGCTCTTGCCGGAGGAAAAGCCGCCATGCCCCGACGTTGATATCTTCTGCGACTGGGTGATCGCCGAGTGCCGTATCGACCAGCCGTCCTGAGGTCGTTCAAGGTCCCGTAGCAGCGGCTGTCTCAGCAGGGCGGCGGGCCTTTTGCCGGGCGGCATTCGGGAAGCTGTTTGCAGGCATCAGGGTATAAATATTATTTGTATTCTTTGGAATAATTATTAATTTTAAACGTTAATCGGTCTGCACTAGTATGGCCTAGACAGTCAGTGACAAGGCTGTCAAAAAACAACAACGTCAGAGGCAAACCATGAACACGACCAGCAAACTGGGTACTCTCCTCGCCACGGCAGCCCTGGCTACCGGCTCTGTTTCCGCCTACGCCAACTGCGAACTGGACGAACCCATTCAGATCGCCAACATGAGCTGGGCCTCGGCGTCCGCCATCGCCCATATCGAGTCCATTATTCTGGTCGAGGGCTATGGCTGCAAGACTGAGCTGATCCCAGGCGATACAGTGCCGACCGCAACGACCATGCTGAACAAGGGGCGTCCGCATATTGCGCCTGAAGTCTGGAGCAGCAATATCACTGAAATTCTGGCAGAAGGTGAGGAAAAGAATGCTATTTCGGTGGCGGGCGATATTTTCAGCGAAGGTGGTGTCGATGCCTGGTGGATTCCCAAGTATCTGAGTGATGAATACCCGGATATCAAAACCGTAGCGGACATGGCCAAGTACAGCCATCTGTTCGAGGATGCAGACAATCCCGACAAAGGGCGCTTCTACAACAGCTTGCCGGGCTGGGCCAATGAGACCATGAGCACCAACCTGATGCGTGGCTACGGTCTGGACAAGCACTACAATCTGTATTCGGCGGGCTCATCAGCGGCGCTGGATGCCTCTATTGCCTCAAACTACAAGCGCAAGAAACCGGTCTTTTTCTATTACTGGGCACCGTCCGCCATCATGGGTCAATACGAGATGGTGCGGCTGGAAATGAACGACTTTGATGCACAGCGTGATGCCTGCAATTACGAAGAAGCCTGTGAGAACCCCACGGCGGGCGGTTATCCGAAGGCCAAGGTAATTACCCTGGTGGCCGGCGAGGTACAGACCAGCGCGCCCCTGATCTATGAATTCCTGGGCAAGGTACAGTTTGAAACCGCAACCGTAAATAAATTGCTGGCTTGGGGGGCTGAAAACCGGGCGGAGTCTGAAGAAGTGGCCGAGTACTTCCTGAAAAACTATCAGGACGTCTGGACTACCTGGGTGCCAGCGGATGTCGCCGACAAGGTGATTGCAAGCCAGGCCAACTAACAGGGGGCTTGATGGCGGGCTGCGCTGTGGTGGCGCACCCCGGCGGTTTTTAACAACAAGGTTGCAGGAGGCTTTCAGCGTGCCAACCCTTCGTATACAGGCGATTGTGCCCACCGGGCGCAGTATTGATACATTACTGACCGATTGTACGGCGGCCGCCGCGGCTGCCCTGGGCATCCCCCAGGATTGGTGCTGGGCACTGTTCCAGCCCGTGTCGGCCGGCACCTACGCTGAAGGCGGGCAGGTGTGGGGAGCGGAGGATGGGAACCGGGCTGCGGTGCTGATTTCGATTACCGCGCTCGAGGGCAGAACGGCTGAGCTAAAGGCCGCCGTGCTGGGCGCCACGGCCCGCGCGGCGGCGGCGTCCCTGGGGCTGCCTCTGCAGCAGATCTTTGTAGAGTATCGCGATATTCCCAGGGGCCAGGCCTTTAGCGGTGGCGAAGTCGCCTGAGTCCCCGTCGGTTCAATAACATCAATTCACACAAATGGAGCACAGAACATGGCTGAATTTACCGGGGCGACATCCTCAGGGGCCCGTTTTACCGATGAAGAATGGCAGGTGCGGGTCGATCTGGCCGCGATGCACCGCCTGGCCCATGACTATGGCTATGACGATATTGTCTGGAACCATATCACCGCGCGCGTGCCCGGCGGCGGTCACAATTTCCTGATGAACCACTTTGGCCTGCACAACACCGAAATTACCGCCTCCAACCTCATTAAAATCGACCAGGATGGCAACGTGCTGGATGGTCCGCCGGACGTTAATACCGCGGGCTTCGTGATTCACAAGGGTATTCACAACAGCATCCCCAACGCCAAGTTCGTGTTCCATTCCCACGCCCCGGCGGCGATGGCGGCCACGGCAATCGAAGAAGTGGTGCACCTGGTGCAGGATTCCTCGATGCTGTACGGCAAGATCAGCTACCACGACTGGGAAGGGCTGTCGGTGGATACCGACGAGAGTCAGCGTCTGGCCGATAACCTGGGTGACAACAAGTGCATGATCATGCGCAACCACGGTTTCCTGACCGTGGGTGAAACCGCCGGCGAATGCTTTATCAACATGTACTACCTGGTGCGTGCCTGCCAGGTGATGTTGCAGGCCTGCGCCACTGGCCTGCCGCTGGTGAAAACCTCGCCGGCACTGTGGGAGAAGGCCAGCAAGCAGTACGAGAGCTTCCCGGCGGGCAAGTACGAGTGGCCGGCCATGCTGCGTTTGCTCGACAGGAAGGACCCGTCCTACAAGTACTAGCAGCTTCTATACGGGGCGCCGGTGGCTGCAGGATGCAGCGCCGGCGCCTGGCGATCACCTGTGGTGCACCTCATTTTTGCCCGGGCATAACCTGCCCGGGCATTTTTGTATCAGGCTTCAACAGCCAGTTAAGTATCAACAAGGGGGCGGTGAGGGACGGGCACTCAGACTGAGCGGGTAATACCGGCGACCACATGTTTCAGCAGGCTGATGGCGGTCTCCAGCAGTTGCGCATCGGAGGGCACCCGTGGGTATATCAGGTAGGCGGGGCGCTGGAAGGTGGGGGCCTCGTCGATGCGGTGCAAGGTGCCCTGCTGTAACAGGGCCTCGACTGACCGTGCGGGGAAGTAGGCGGTGCCGCCGAACTTGAGAATATAGTCCAGCCCCAGCATCCCCAGGCCCACGGACAGCTTGGGTGCCCGGGTTTCCGGGTAGGCCAGGTTGTGGGCGGCCCGGAACTCGTCGCCCCAGTCTATATAGATGTAGTCGGGCATCCAGTGACGGGTAACCTTGCGTGGTTCGGTCGAAACCAGAATCAGCTGATCATCGATCAGCGGCTCGCAGATCAGGTCGGCCTGCTGGCGCGGAATGTAGGTAATCGCCAGGTCAATCAGGCCGCTGCTGAGCTGTTCCAGCAGGCTGGCGGAGTAGTCGGCCGTGACCCGGGTGCCGACATGGGGATGCTGTTCCTGCATGAGCTCGATCCAGGCCGGGGTTATCTGATCCCAGAGGTTCATCTGAATGCCCAGTGAAATCATCGCACTCAGTTCTTCCGGCAGGCCGACTTCCTGGCGCGCCTGCTCCCAGGCACGTACCGCCGTGTGGGCGAAACGCATGAACTGGCGTCCGGCCAGGGTCAGCTCCGAGCCCTCGCGCTTGCGCAAAAACAGCGTTTGCCCGAGCTGGCTTTCCAGCACCTTGATGCGTGCACTGACCGTAGACTGGGTGATATGCAGTCGCTCGGATGCCAGCTGAAAGCTGCCGCTGGTGGCGACTTCGAGAAAGGCGCGCATATGGCTTATATTCATCAGCTAAGACCCGGGAGATAAACAAGGCATTCAATTCTGAAGAAGTATGTCATTAAAGCAAGGCCTGATGGCGGCGAATTGCATGCATGTCGCAAACAGGTAACTCGTCACTCCATTTTGTTCATTTTTCGGGGCGCCAAACAGAGCCTTTGGCCTCACTGGTGGTTGTGACCCGGCGCCGCACGGCATGTTTCACAAGCCTTTGTGGTCAATGACTTAGGCGGTTTCTCGCGTGATGCCGGGGCAAGCCCCTGGCTGCGATTATGCATGGCTTTTAAATCGCAGCTGGCATCGATTTTTTGAATGTCAGTGATCAAAAACTTTGGTTTGTTTCTGCCCGTTTGGGCGCAGATACTTGCGACTTTGGATGCCTTCAGGGAACACTAAACATGATTGAGTTGATCAAGGCCCCCGCTCTTTCTGATAAGGACATACAGGCCCTGTGTGATTATCGCCTGGCCCGCATACGGGCCGAGATGTCTCGCCAGGGAGTTTCCCTCTGTGTGCTGAATAACCCCGTCAGCCTGAGGTATGCGATCAATTTTGACGAGTACCAGCTGTTCCAGTCGCATATCCCGACCTGCTACCTGTTCGTACCGCTGGAGGGGCCGCTGGTCATGCATGGCGCCACGGGGCGGGAATGGCCCAATGTGCAGGAGTATCGCCGCCCCGACTTTCTGACACCCTTCGACGGCGGCCTTGATCCCGAGCGTAACAGTGGGCGCTTTGCCAAGGCCGTACTCGACTTCATGGCCGAGCACAGGCTGGGCGAGGGCGGCCAGGCGGTGGCGCTGGAGCGCTTCGGTCCGGGGGTCAACCAGGCCCTGCGTGTACAGAATCTGCAGCTGGTGGATGCCGAATGCCTGCTGGAGCGTGCCAGGCTGATCAAGGCCGATATCGAGATTGCCTGCATGCGCCACGCGGTGGCGGTGGCCGAGTATGGCATGCAGCTGATGCGCCAAAGCATGCGCCCTGGCATCACCGAGAACCAGCTCTGGTCGGTACTGCACCAGGTCAATGTGGCCCATGGCGGCAACTGGATCGAAGGCCGCATGCTGTCCTCCGGGCCCCGCACCAACCCCTGGTTGCAGGAGAGCTCACACCGGGTTATCGACGCAGGCGACATGGTGGCCTTCGACACCGACATGATCGGTCCCATGGGCTATATCGCCGATATTTCCCGTTCCTGGATTTGCGGAGGTGGCGCCGGCACTGAGCAGCAGCGCGCGGCCTACCGCCATGCCTATGACGAGATTCATCACAATATGGCCCTGATCCGGCCGGGTATCCGTTTCAGTGAGCTGCGGGACAGGGCCTGGCAGCGGGCGCCGCAGTACCAGGCGAACCGCTATGTGTGTTCGTTTCACGGTGCAGGGCTGTGCGACGAGTATCCCAAGATTTACTACGCCGAGGACTGGGCGCACAGCGGTTATGACGGCGTGGTTGAGGAAAACATGGTGCTCTGTGTCGAGAGCTACTCCGGTGCCCTGGGCGGCGATGTCGGCGTCAAGCTCGAAGAGATGGTGCGGGTTACCGCCAGCGGTTATGAACGGCTGACGACCTACCCGTTTGAGCAGGAATTGCTGATGTAATCGGCGGTTATGATGGCGTGGTTGAGGAAAACCGCCAGTGGTTATCAAAGGCTGGCAGGCTACCCGTTGGAGCAGGACCTGCTGACGTAATCGGTTATGCGGGTAATGAGGAGTAAGGAATGGACCTATCCGTACAGCTGTCCAGCGACACCAGCCGGCGAGGGGTGCTGCTGTGTTTGCTGGCAATGCTGGTGTTCGCCGGCCAGGACGCCATCACCAAGGTGTTGGTACAGGATCTGGCGGTGAGCCAGCTGCTGATGGTGCGTTACTGGGTGTTCGCCGTATTTGCCCTGGGGTATGCGCACTATCGGGGCGGGCTGGCAAAAGCGGTATGCAGTGGCCAGCCGCGACTGCAGCTGCTGCGCTCCCTGCTGGCCGTGGGCGAGATCGCGCTTTTCAACCTGTCCCTGCGCTACCTGGCGCTGGCCGAGGCCCATGCGCTGCTGGCAGCCTTCCCGCTGCTGGCCATTGCGCTGGCGGGGCCGGTGCTGGGAGAGCGGGTCGGTTGGCAGCGCTGGCTGGCGGTGGCGGTGGGCTTTATAGGCACTCTGATTATTCTCAGGCCAGGCTTGGGCGTATTCAAGCCAGAAGCGCTGATTGCACTGACGGCCGCCTTTGCCTTTGCGATCTATAACCTCCTGACGCGCAGGGTCAGCCGCACCGACAGCTTTACCACCAGTACCCTCTACATGGCCCTGGTAGGGTCCGTGGTCGCAACCAGTTTCGGGCTGTCGAGCTGGCGTCCACCGGCCCCGGAGCAGTGGTACATGCTGGGCATCATCTCGGTGACGGGAATCCTCGGTCACCTGTTGCTGGTCAAGGCGCTGGAGTGCACCTCGGCCTCCACGCTGCAGCCGTTCAATTACAGCCTGCTGGTCTTTGCCACCCTGTTTGGTGTGGCCTTCTTTGGCGAATTTCCCGACACCGGCACGCTGCTCGGCGCCTCGGTGGTGATTTTGAGCGGCCTCTATGCGATGAGTCTGCGCCGGGGTTAGACCTGCCGATGCCCTGAATGGGTGCCCCATGGCGGTGCGCCAGGCCGATGTCAGCACCCAGGATGCGCGCTGCAGGGGAGGGTAAAGGGTACGCGTGGCGCTATAAAAATAATTTAACGAGTAATGGAAAACTATTAAATTTTAATAATCCTGTCTCTGACATAGGATGGTTTTAGCGGCGGGACACTGTGCTTGGTAACCCGCCGGAAAGCTATAAAAACACTATCGTTCAGTAGCCCAGGCGGTGCCTGGGCCCGATGAGGATTTGCGATCATGTTTCCAGAACTGGTTGATCCCAGAGTATTCAGAGGTGGCATCGATGACTTTGTCGATGTTTTCGTTATCGAGTGGGCGACATTTCTAGAGCAGCTATTCAACCCCTTCCTGCAGCTGCTGAACCTGTTTGAATCGATGCTGCTGAGCAGCCCCTGGTGGCTGATTGTCGCACTGGTGGGGGCGGTGGCCTACGCCGGCGCCCGCAAGTGGTCACTGGTGGCCTTGCTCTGTGGTGCCATGCTGGTCATGGGCTTTCTCGGCCTGTGGGAAGACGGCATGCGTACCCTGGCGCTGATGCTTGTCTGTACCCTGATATCGATCCTGGTGGGTGTTCCGCTGGGCATCTTCATGTCCTGGTCCAATCGTTTCCGTTCAATGATGCTGCCGGTGCTGGATATCATGCAGACCATGCCGAGCTTCGTGTACCTGATTCCCGCCATCATGCTGTTCGGCCCGGGCAAGATTCCGGCGGTGCTGGCGACGGTAATCTACGCGGTGCCGCCACTGATCCGCCTGACGGACCTGGGTATTCGCATGGTGGATACCGAAATCATGGAGGCGGCCGAGTCCTTCGGTGCCAACCGGATGCAAAAACTGGTGTGGGTACAGATGCCGCTGGCATTACCGAACATCATGGCGGGCATCAACCAGGCCACCATGATGGCGCTGGCCATGGTGGTGGTGGCCTCGATGATCGGTGCCCAGGGGCTGGGCTACCAGGTGTTGCAGGGCATTACCCGGCTGGAAGTGGGGCGTGGCCTGCTGGCAGGTATCGCCATCGTGATTCTGGCGGTGGTGTTTGACCGCATCACCCAGGCCTATGGCAAACGGGCCCAGGCGCACCTGCATACCAACAGCTGAGCGGACTCCATTATGACCACGAACTACAAAATCGAAATCCGGAATATTTACAAGGTTTTTGGCGAGAATCCGTCGGGGACCATGGAGCAGATCCGCGGCGGTGCCAGCAAGGGCGATATCCTGGCGAACACCGGCCATGTGGTGGGGCTCAACGACGTGTCCCTGGCGATCGAGTCGGGCCATATCCACGTCATCATGGGGCTGTCGGGCTCCGGCAAGTCGACCCTGATCCGCCACTTCAACCGCCTGATCGATCCGACCAGTGGCCAGGTGGTGGTGGATGGCGAGAACGTGCTGGAGTATTCCAAGCAGCAGCTGGAGCATTTTCGCCGCAACAAGATCAGCATGGTGTTTCAGCGCTTTGGCCTGCTACCCCACGAAACCGTGCTGGAGAATGCCGCCTTTGGTCTCAAGGTGCAGGGCGTCCCCAAGGCCGAGCGCGAAACCCGGGCACGGCACTGGCTGGAGCAGGTGGGTCTAGCCGGCGTCGAGGAACATTACCCGTCGCAGCTGTCCGGCGGCATGCAGCAGCGTGTTGGCTTGGCCCGGGCGCTGGTGAACGATCCCGATATTCTGCTGATGGATGAGGCCTTCAGCGCCCTGGACCCGATGATCAAGTGTGAGATGCAGGATCAGCTGCTGGAGCTGCAGCGCAAGCTGAAAAAGACCATCGTGTTTATCTCCCACGACCTGGACGAGGCGCTGAAGATCGGCGATCGCATCTCGATTCTGAAAGACGGCGAACTGGTGCAGGACGGCACCCCGTCGGACATCCTGATGCGACCGGCCAATGACTATGTTGAAGCCTTTATCAGCGGTGTCAACCGCTCCAAGGCCATCCGTGTCAGCCATCTGCTGCGCAGTGTGGCCAGCGCCAGGGTGAGTGGGGATGAGTCCTACAGCCCGCAGTCCGTCGATGTTTCCAGTGCAGCCATGCTGGGGCAGTCGATAGAGGATGTCATGCCCCTGCTGATGAACGGTGCGCACAGCGTGCCGGTGGTGAACGAGGCCAAAAGCCTGGTGGGCTATCTCGACAAGTCCGAGGTGATTGCGGCGCTCTACCGCACGAGCAAAGTCTGACCGCAGCCCGGTTGCGGGCTGCATTATCGATGTGAATTTCTGACGGCGGGCAATGCTGTGAAGATAGCAAATATAACAACGCTAAAGGTCGAGGTTCCCCTCGACAAACCGATGATCACCGCGATCCATCGTACCGACACCGTCGGGTGTGTACTGGTGTCCATTGAGACCGAATGCGGCCTCGTGGGCGAGAATTACATTTTCGCGCTCAACAAGGCACGCCTTGAGGTGTTCGAGGGCATGATCAAAAGCCTGGCGCAGCATGTGGTGGGCGAAAACGCGCTCTACGTCGAGCGCATCTGGGAAAAAATGTGGGCCGACATTAACCCCGTGGGTCAAAAGGGCATCGCGGTATCGGCGATCTCGGCCATCGATACCGCCCTGTGGGACCTGATCGGCAAGAAGGCCGGGTTGCCGCTGTACCAGCTGTTTGGTGCCTGTCGCGACAGCGTCAAGGCCTATGCCAGCAGCGGCCTCTGGCTGTCTTCCAGTATCGATGAGCTGGTGGACGAAGCCCGCGGCTTCGTGGACCAGGGCTTTCGCTCGGTGAAGCTGCGTCTTGGCAAGGACAACGTGGCCGAGGACGTGGCCCGGGTGGCGGCGTTGCGCGAGGCGCTGGGGGAGGATATCGAAATCCTGACCGACGCCAACCAGTCACTGACCCCGCGCCAGGCCATGCGCCTGGCCCGCCAGATCGAGAAGTACAACATCGGCTGGTTCGAAGAGCCGGTGTCGGCCCATGACCTGTCCGGCCATGCGCGTATTCTTGAAGCGATCAATATTCCGGTGGCCAGCGGCGAGACCGACTATACCCGCTTTGGCATGAAATCCATCCTTGATGCCCGGGCGGTGGATATCCTGATGCCTGACCTGCAGCGCATTGGCGGCTTGAGCGAGTTCAGAAAATCCGTGGCGCTGGCGTCGGCCTATCATGTGCCGGTATCAACCCATATCTTTACCGAACAGAGCCTGAGCATCGCCGGTTCCGCCGCCAACTGCATCTCGGTGGAACACGTGTCCTGGTTTGCGCCGCTGTACCGCGAAAAAATGCAGGTGAGTGACGGTGAAATCGCCATTCCGCGAACGCCCGGGCTGGGCTTCACCTTTGACTACAACTTTATCGATCAGCATCGGATCAGGTAATCGGGGGAGCCGCCAGTGGCGCTACTTATCAGTTATCAGGGCCGGGACACCGCGCCCTGGGTCCAGGCCTTTCAGGCCGAGCTGCCGCAGCTGGATATCCGCGTTTACCCGGATGTCGGCGATCCGGCCGATATCGAGTTTGCTGCGCTGTGGCAGCATCCCCAGGGTGATCTGCACAACTATCCGAACCTCAAGGCCATCCTGTCCTTCGGGGCTGGCGTCGAGCATATTGTCAGTGATCCGCTGTTGCCGGCGCAGATCCCGGTGGTGCGGCTGGTGGACGGCGCCGTGGTGCACGACATGGCACTGCATGCACTGCACTGGGTACTGCATTTTCATCGCGGCTACCACCAGTATGCCCGCCAGCAGCGCCAGGGCCTGTGGCAGCCAAGAGCGGCCATGCCGCCGGCACGGCGACGCATCGGCATCATGGGTATGGGGCAGATTGGCCAGGCGCTGGCGAACCTGCTGCACGGTCTGGGGTTCACGGTGACCGGCTGGGGCCTGGACCCGGTGGACGTGGCCGCCGGTATTGGCTATCGCTGTGGCAGCGATGCCCTGGCGGACTTTTTGGCCGGCAGCGATGTGCTGGTCAATGCGCTGCCGCTGACGCCGGCAACGGCCGGCCTGATTAGTGCGGCCGAGCTTGCGCGCCTGCCCCGGGGGGCCTGCGTGATCAGTGAAAGCCGTGGCGGCATTATCGACGAGGAGGCGCTGTTGCAGGCCTTGCACAGCGATCATCTGGATGCAGCGGCGCTGGATGTGTTTGCCGTGGAACCGCTGCCCCGGGACAGCGCGCTCTGGACAGCCCCCGACGTTTTCGTGACACCCCATATTGGCGGCATCAATTATCCTGAAACCGCCGCCGCGGTGATGGCCGACAATATTCGCCGCGTGCAGCGTGGCGAGTCGCCTGGGCCGATTTACGATGCCCTCAAGGGCTATTGAAGCAACAGCACTTTCAACAACCTGTGTTTTATACGAGACAGCAATCATGAAAATCGGGTTTATTGGTTTGGGTAACATGGGCGCCGGCATGGCGGCCAATATTCTGGGCTACTGCGAGCACAACAGCGCCAGCCTGAGTGTGCTGGACCTGAATCAGGCGGTGGTCGACAGGTTGGTCGGCCTGGGGGCGGTCCGCGGTGCATCGGTGCAGGATATTGCGCAGAACTGCGATCTCATCTTTACCTCGCTGCCAAGTTCCAAACAGGTGGCCCAGGTGGCCTTCGGGGCCGAAGGTATTCTGGAAAATGCCCGTGCGGGCGCGGTCTGGATCGAAACCAGCACCAGTGAACTGGCCGAATGGGAAAAGGTCCGTGCTGCGGCGCCGGCCTCCCTGACCCTGATCGACGGCCCGGTTACCGGCGGTGCCGAAGGGGCGGCCGCCGGCACCCTGACTATGCTGCTGGGCGCCGAGGAAACACAGCTTGAAGCCGTGCGCCCGGTGCTCGAGTCCTTCACCAAGCGGGCGGTGCGCATGGGGCCCTCGGGCGCGGGCTATGCCACCAAGCTGATCCAGCTGCACCTCAACTACCTGGTGGCCCAGGGCATCGGCGAGGCGCTGATGCTGGGTGCCAAGGCCAACCTGGATCTGGACACCCTGCACGGCGTGCTGCAGAACAGCTGTGCCCAGAGCTACGTGGTGGATCGCTATATCCCCATGGTGCTCGATGGCAGCTATGATCCGTCCTTTGCCCTGGGACTGGCGACCAAGGACATGCGCCTGATTACCGGTCTGGGCGAATATCTGGATGTGGATCTGACCCTGGCGCGCAAGGTGTACGAAACCTACCAGGTGGCCACCGCCGAGTTCGGTGAAGACGCGCCGCACCTGTCGGTGGTCAAGCTGATTGAAAACAGCGGCAAGACATTGCTGCGCAGTGAAGCGCCGCAGGAAGTCTCCGCCTGAGGCAGCACTCCCCGGAGGCTGTCCTGCCGCGTACCGCATTTGCAGCGGTTGCGCAGCGTTGAAGAGTGAAGGCTGAAGGGAATGCTCCTGCATGCCGGTGAGGGCTGGCAACCGTACAACACTCTTGGCCGAACACTCAGGCCGGTTGCCTGGCAACCGCCCCTGGGGTTCGGTCTTTTTTGTGTCTGGCCAATAGCTCAGCCACTCAACAGGCATTCCCCTGGTCTAAAAGGCGCGCGTTGAGCGACGATCAATGTGCTGCAGCCATGCTCTGCGCAGGGTTGAATACTATTGTCAAGCCGTTTAATTACGGCCGTTGCTGCGAGAGCACTGGAGTGCGCCGCTGGTGGCTACAGCGCTGCTGCCTGAGATATTCAACTCCTATATACTTCCCGAAAATAACAGGCTGCTGATTACATAACGTGAATATTGAAAATTTGCGCGCGTTCCTCGAAGTGTCCTCAACCGGCAGTTTTCACAAGGCCGCAGAAAAGCTGCACATAACCCAGTCGTCGGTCAGTGCCCGTATCAAGGCGCTGGAAGAGCGCCTGAACCGGCAATTGTTTACCCGCACCCGGCACGGCGTGAGCCTGACGTCCGGAGGGCAGATTTTCTACCGCCATGCACTGTCCGTGATTAAAACCTGGGAGCGCGCCCAGCATGAGGTTTCGCTGCCGTTCAGTGTGAAAACCTCGGTCAGCCTTGGCATACCGTTAAACCACTGGGGCAATATAACAGCGGACTGGCTGGGCTGGATGAATCTCAACCTGCCGCAGGTGGCGACCCTGGTGCAGTCGGACTATTCGGTGTTGCTGATGAACCAGCTCAGGGAAGGCCTGCTGGACCTGGCGATACTGTATGAGCCCAGACACTGGCCCGATGTTGTAATCGAGCCCTATATCGAAGAAAAACTCATGCTTGTGTCGACAAGGCCCCGCAGGGTTGAGGATGGCCAGGATGAGGGGTATGTCTTTATTGACTGGGGGCCGTCCTTCAGGGAACAGCACAGTGAAGCCTATCCGGGTATCCAGCACCACCGCTTGTCCATTACGCAGGAAACCATAGCGCTGGAGTATGTGCTGACCCATGGCGGTTCTGCCTACTTTACTGAAGCGATGGTCAGGGGGTTGCTCGCCAGTGGCACCCTGGTCCGGGTTGAAAATGCGCCCGAGCTGAAAATGTATACCTACCTGGTGTATTCAACGCTGCGGCAGGGAGAAGCAGAGGTGAGATCGGCGATTGCGGGTCTGCGGGCAATCGACTATTACACCCGCAATACGCCCTTTGTGATCTGACCAAAGATTCTGTTCGGCGGGTGAATAGCAGGCGCGGGGAAGATGGGCCCGGCAGCAGCGCCCCAGATCTTTGAATATTGAGATTTGCAGGCCCAGGTGCGCCTCTATCCAAACCGGTGTTGTTGTCCCTGTTTGGGTAGAGGCGAGGACGCAGAGAGAAAAGGTTCTATCCTGTGCGCCGAGTTACTGGCCAGCCTGGTCTTGTGTGTTTTTCAGCCGCGTAGCAACATGAGCAGGAACCCACTTTTCCCAAACGCTGGCGTAATTCTCGATAAAGTACTCCGCCGTTTCATTGGGGTCCTTTTTGTTTTCATCACTCCAGGACAGGATGGCGTTGTAGGTGTCCAGATCCATGCTGACCTGGCTCAGGAACTGGTAAATGTCCGGGTCACTGGCTTTCAGGCTGGATGACACTGCGGTGACGACGCGGACATTGGAGAAGGCGCCGGCGTGCGGTTTGGCACATTCCGGGTTGGAGTTGCAGGCGTCGAGTTCGGGGTCATGGGGGTTCATTTCGAGTTGAACCATATCATATTTTCCGAGGATCGCGGTCGGCCCCCAATAGTAGCCAATCCAGGGTTTCTTGCGTTTGTAAGCCGAGGCGATGGTTGCGTCCAGCGCAGCGCCGGAGCCCGGTGAAAAGATGCTATAGCTATCGCCCAGGCCATAAGCCTTGAAGAGGTTGTGATTGACGATTTCACAGCCCCATCCCGGCGGGCAATTATAGAAACGGCCTTTTTCCGGCTCATTGGGGTCGCTGAACAGTTCGGCATAGCGGGGCATGTCGGCAACGGACTTGAAGTCGGGGTATTGCTCGCTGAGGTACTTTGGAATCCACCAGCCTTCCACGCCACCGGAGGAAATGATATCCCCGGCCACAACGAGATTGCCGCTGTGCTCGCCTTCGGCGAGGATTGCACTGATATTGGTGGTCCACATTTCAGGGCCAACATCGGGAGCGCCTTTCTTTGCCATAGTTGTGGCCGTGGTGACGGTGTCGCCGGGCACGAGTTCAACGTTGCAGCCAAAGCCATCGCCAATGATTTTCGACTCTATATGCGCCACTATCGATGCGGAAGCGAACGTCATGTTCGCAATCTGTATGGGTTGCTCTTTGTTGCAACTGGCATTGGCGCTGGCACATGCCAGCAGGGCAAGAATTGAAACAACAGCTTTTTGTTTTAGCATGTTCCTAATGTTCCTTTGGTCGTTATTCGCGCGTTGTCATGAGTCAGTTGTCAGTTGTCAGTCGCCGAGAGCAGTCCAGTTTTTGGGTTTTTAAAAATTCCCGAAGATGTGCTTTTTAAAATTCGACAGGAAGGTCCTTTTTCGAAATCTTCTGCACGGCTGTGACTGTGGCGAAAGCCAGATCGGAATCTCTTTTTATTTTGTTTCTGTACCATCGGCCTTGTTACAAAACTATCTAGCAGCCTGATCTCAATGTAAAGATGGAAATATACGTCATGGTGATCGATTTTTTGAATCATAAGGTTGATTTATAAGATAATATTTTGTATCGCTGTGATCGGTTTATTCAATGTGGCTGATTCGTGAGGGCTCGGTTATGGTGAGTGAGCTTATTGTAACCTATTGATAGTAATGTGTTATTTTTATGTTCTGCTCTTGTTTTATGTTTTTTTCGGTGTTGTTAGGTGCGTTTTTATTGAGTTGACAGTCTTTGAAACTTTTATTAGTTTTGTGCTGGTTTTTACCCCGAGTTATTAACCGAAGCATAAACGCGCTAATAAGAGTGAATCTAATGGAAAACATAACGTCTATCGGTTTTGTGGGAACTGGAAGCATGGGGCGTCCCATGATTCACGAGCTTCTTAAAAAGGGCTATCAGGTTAAAGTTTTCGACAGGTACAGGAGCGCGGCGGAATCTGTGATAGCGGCGGGTGCGCAATGGGCCGACAGTCCGAAGGACGCAGCTATAGGCTGCCAGATTGTGATTACCTGCCTGCCGTTGCCGCAAGACGTGCTGGAAAACATGCTGGGCGACCAGGGTGCCCTTGAAGGGATGGCGTCCGGTACCACCTGGATTGACACCTCGACGACCGATTATCACAACACCCTGCGCATCGCCAAAAGTGCCAAGGCAAAGGGGGTATACAGTATCGAAGGTCCGGTCAGTAACCTGTCCCACATGGGGGTCGACTTCGCCAACTCCAGCATTTACTGTGCCGGTGATCGTGAAGGCTACGACATGTCACTGGAGGTGCTGAACACCATCACCAAGATCGCCTTCTATGTAGGCGAGATCGGTTCGGCGCAGACGACCAAATTGCTGACAAACCTGCTGTTCTACGGCCCGGTTGCCATTGCGGGTGACTGCTTTGCGATATCCCAGCAGGCGGGTATTCCTAATCACTGGATGTGGGATTTCGTCAAGGCATCCAAGGGCAATTCCGTTGCCACTGAGCAGTTTATGCCGATGCTGTTCGATGGCAGCTATGACTCATCCTGTACGCTTGAAATTGGCGTCAAGGACATGAGCCTGACGGTCGCACTGGCCGATGAGTTCGGCCTCACACTGCCTCTTGGCCGGGTTATCAACGAGCGCTACCACACCAGCGGGCGCGTCTACGATCAGCAGCAGGGCCATCTCAAGATCTGCAAGCTGACCGAGGATGCGAACGAACTGCAGGTGCGTATTGCTGGTTTTGTTGCGCCCACCAAGTACGGTATCAACAAGCAATACGTTCGCAGCGCTGAAGTGGTCACCGACAAATATGGCCGCATCAAGCCAAAGCTGCCCGAAAGCTATAGAGCACCGGCATTCGAGCCTGACGTGGAGCAGCGCCAGCTCGCTGGCGCGCTGGCCGCGTTCATGGAATACACCAATTATGTTTTCGTGAAGGAGGCCTATGAGCTGGGTTATGGCATTGGCATCAGGCATGACCTGATTACCGAGATGATTCTGTGGAGTGTCGGTACCTGCTGGGTGTTTGAAAACTTTGAAGGTTATAAGGCCAATCCGGCGGTACTGGATGATGTCGCGGCCATTAAAACCGAGTTACACCTGCCGCTGATCCAGGATGTCCTGGGGATTTGGGCCCGCTAAAGGCGCAGCCGCCGGGTCCGCGGATCCGGCGGCATCAATGAATGTATCCCCCTCGATCGCTGAGCAATGCGAGTCAGTGAAAACACAGGGAATTCGCACAAATACGTCTGTTTGCTGCTTCAGTTCACCGACTTTTCGAGTATTTCGACAGGTCGACAGCGCCAATTTTTAAATGTCAGGTTATTCCTTGTTGGGGCGTCTCGTAGTCATACAGAGCTGCCCTGCCTGAATGGACGTTTTGGTATGAGACAGGCTGATGAAGAATAGAAAAATCTTTATAAATAGTGCGGGGCTGAATCAGCCGCTTAAAGATCCGGTATCTAGAGAGACGCTACATTCGGCCCGCGCCTACCGATTGCAGAGGGTGCGTGAGCAGCTGATCAGGCACGACTGCGCGGCAGTGCTGCTGTACGATCCAATCAATATCCGCTATGCCACCGACAGCTCGAACATGCAGGTCTGGACGGCCCATAACGCCGCCCGCTATGCGATGGTGTTCGCCGCAGGACCTGTGATCATGTGGGAATTCCACAATTGCGAGCACCTGTGCAGTCACCTGGAAGCCGTCGACGAGATACGCAGCGCCATTAACTGGGCCTACTTCGGCGCCGGCCCCAGGGTATCGGAGAAAGCCGCACAGTGGGCGGCCGAAATTGCCGACCTGCTCAGGCACCACGGCGGCGGAAACATGCGCCTGGCGGTAGACAAGATGGAGCCAGAAGGTATTCCCTGTCTGGTGGGGCTCGGTGTCACCCTGCTGCAGGGCCAGCCGTTGCTGGAACAGGCCCGGGCGATCAAGTCCGTTGATGAGCTGGAACTGATCAAATGGACCATCCAGGTGTGCGAGCGGGGGATTCGGCGCATGGCCGATGAACTGCGGCCTGGCATGACCGAAAACGAACTCTGGGCCTGGCTACACTTCGAGAATATTCGCCATGGCGGCGAATGGATCGAAACGCGGCTTTTGGCGTCCGGTCCGCGCACCAACCCCTGGATGCAGGAAAGCAGCAACCGGGTCATGCGGGAGGGGGAAATCATCGGTTTCGATACTGACATGATTGGTCCCTACGGTTACTGCGCCGATATCTCCCGTGTCTGGACGGTCGGCCATGTACAGCCGACGCCCGAACAGCGCCGGCTGTACCGCACTGCCTACGAACAAATCCACCACAACATGGCGTTGCTCAAGCCGGGGATGAGCTTTGCTGAATTCACCGCCAAGTGCTGGCGGATTCCGAAGGAGTTTTATCAAAATCGTTATTGTTGTGTTGCCCACGGCGTTGGCATGGCCGATGAGTACCCGGCGATTGCCCATGTTGGTGATGACTGGCAGCGTGGTGGCTACGACGGCGTGTTCGAGGAGAACATGACCATCTGCATCGAAAGCTGTATCGCGGTCGAAGGTGGCAAGGAGGGGGTCAAACTCGAAGAGCAGGTGTTGATTACGCGGGACGGCTGCGTGCCGCTGTCCAGCTATCCCTTCGAAGATGACTGGTTGCGTTAACAGCGGGGCTGACATGGGGGGTGTAATGCCTGTGGGGCGATCAGCGGTCGCTGCGTGCGAACGTAAATTCGCCGTGCCGCGTTCGTGACTCCATTCGGCGGCGGGCTGGAACTCGATCGCCTTTGAATGAAGGGCTGTATTGATCATGGCATGGTTAATATGGGTGAACCGCCCCTGGGGTTCGGTCTTTTTTGTGTCCGGGGGAATTGTTGCGACCGGGTGGATAGCGCCCGGGGCGCAAAGTCTGCTTGCCGGGGGAATCAGGCCACGCCTTGTTCGCATCCAACGCAAAAAGCCACCCAGGGTGGCTTTTTGTTCGATGGTGGTAGGTTACGGCCGGATTAATCCGTCAGGGTATCGGGACGGCGGGTTTCGCGTTCGAAATGGATCGGCAGGGCCTTGCCGTAAAACTGCTTGGAACGTTCAGGGCGGTTAACGCTTTCAGGGTCCAGCACATAGGTCGGCAGTGCGGTAATCCAGGCGCCCTTGCCCCGGACCGCGGTGACGCGGTGCAGTGCGAAGCGGCCCTTGAACAGTTGCAGGGCGCCCGGGCGCCAGACGAGTTCCTGTACCTGGCTGCGATCCCCCTTGAGGGTCCGGCTCACCTGATCGTAGTTTTCGTCATCGAGCGTGCGCATGTTCGGTACATATTCAAAGACACCGCCTTCCTGCGGTTGCTCCACGGAGACGCTGACGGTGAATTCGTTGCCATCGAAGTGCCAGGGAAAGTAGTGACCGTCTTCCATCACCGCGTAGGGGCAGCGTGCCAGCGGGTCGGCCCAGGTATAAAGTGGCCAGACACCGACGCATTCGCCGACGAACTGGGTCATGGCGTGCCAGTCGTAGAGCGCACGCAGGTCCGAACTGTGCTCCAGCAGGTCTGAATTGATGAAGCCGCTGGTACGCCGTTGAAAGGTTCTTTTCGGATGATCTTCCGGCAGCGTTGCGTCATCCCGAGTCATATAAGGGTTATGGCTCTGCTCGGACCAGTACACCTTTGAATGCAGGCGATAGGCTTCCGCTTTCATTCGTGCAAGGGATGCAGGACGGATAAAGTCCGGCAACACGCTGCAGCCGGTTTCGTCGAGCTGTTCACGGCAGCGAGCGATCAGTTCGCGGGTACGCGGATGCTCAAGGTCATCGATGGGGTAGCGTTCCAGGTCGACGATATCGGCCAGACGCAGGTTATCGTGCTTGGCTATAGTGCGGGTCATAAGGAGTCTCCTGTTGTTATTGGCTTTTTTACCTACGGTCATACTTGGCCGGAAAAGGTATCGACCGGGCTGATGCGATAGCCCGCTGGGGCGGGCGCAATGATGCGGTGCCGCGACAGGGTATCCAGTGTCTGCAGGACGTCTTCCTGGGGCCGGTTGCAGGCCAGGGCCATCTCGCTGGCACTGGCGTCTACGCACCCGGATGGATCCATTCGGCTGAGCAGCCAGTAGGTGAAGTCGATATGGTCGCGTTGCATGGCGTGCAGTCGGGTTAGAAAACGCCGGCTTACAAGAGGTTTCATAAGTGACTCCCTGAGGATTTTATTATTAACTTGGGGGGGTATTGGCTGAGAATTAGCGCTTCGATGAAGCTATATTGAATAAATGTTCGGCGGTAATACAGCGAATTATTTCTGTTTCTGATATCGAAATTGTCGATGTCGTTTATAAATGGCTTGATGGTTTTTAATGGTTTATTTGCGGTTTTATTCGATGGGTATCAAAATGTTTTCTATTGGTTTTATAGGGTTTTTGTTCCGGTAGAGCACAGGGTGGATTTAAAAACCTATCCTTCCACTTGCAGGAAGGCTCAATGGGAATCGAGCGAGTTTTTCAGGGTTTTAAACCCAAAAAGCGGCCCCGAATCGTTCCGGGGCCGCTTTTTATCGGTGGCAGCTTGGTATTAGTCCGTCAGGGTATCGGGACGCTGGGCTTCACGCTCGTAATGGATGGGCAGGGCGCGGCCATAGAACTGCTTGGCCCGTTCCGGCCGGTTAACCGTTTCAGGGTCATAGACGTAGGTCGGCAGGGCGATATAGCGCGGCCGGTTGCCTTCCACCGGTGTGACGCGGTGCATCGAGAAGCGGCCCTTGAAAATCTGCAGGTCGCCGGGTTTCAGATCCAGTGTATGCACAGGGCCACGGTCGCCCTTGAGCACTTTTGCCACCTGGTCGAAATTTTCGTCCTCCGGAGTGCGCAGGTCCGGGCAGTATTCAAACACGCCGCCCTTGTCGGCCTTCTGAACCAGGATGCTGACGGTGAATTCGTTGCCATCGAAGTGCCAGGGGAAATAGTTGCCGTCGTCCATTACGCTGTAGGGGCAGCAGCCCAGCGGGTCGGCCCAGCGGTAGATCGGGCGGGTAACCCCCAGGCACTGGGCGACAAAATTCAGCAACTCGTCACGATCGTACAGCTTGCGCAGGTCCGAGTCGTCTTCGCGCAGGTCCGAGTTGACAAAACCACTGCTGCGGCGCTGGAAGGTGCGCTTGGGATGGTCTTCTGGCAGTGACGGATCGTCCTGGCGCATGTAGGGGTTATGGCTGTCCTGGGACCAGTAGATATCCCCGCGCTTGCGTTCGATCTCGGCCTGCATACGTGCAATGGACTCGGGGCGGATAAAGTTTGGAATGCAGCAGCAACCAACTGCATCGAGTTCTTCACGGCATTGGGCGATCAGCGCCTTGGTCGCTTCTGCTTCTGGATCATGGATCGGATAGCGGTCCAGGTCGATCAGTGCGTTCAGAGTGCTTACGGCAACTTCGGGGATAATGTTTAGCGCTTGTGTCACGGCGGCTCTCCGTTTGTGTTTGACCAGGTGACAGATCCAGTTCGGTAGCTGCAGTACAGCCTGGCGCCATATTCCGCCAAAACGGGCGGCGCGAATAGCGAGTTTTTTTCCTGGCTGGTATCGAAAATTTCGATGTGATTTCACCGCGATATCGCCATACACTCGGCGCCTTCACCTGCATTTTTTCAGCCCCGGCAGGGCGCCATTCGCAGAGCGCTCATATGAGCCCGGCAACTCTGTACTGCGCTGGCGTTTTTAAGCAGCTGCATCAGCGGCCTTACAGGGCAACCCCCTGGCGATCAGATAAAGGGAGTCAAGCATGAATCACAGCAGTGCCACGGCGCAGCAGCGGTTGTACCGGATTGTTGAAGAGGGCATGTGTACCGGTTGTGGTCTCTGCCAGTCGGTGGCGGGCGTGGACAGCGTGCGCGTCGAGAAGGTTACCAGTGGCTACCAGCGGCCGCGGGTCGTTGGGCCCCTGAGTCATGCCACCGTGGATCAGATTTATGACGTCTGTCCGGGTATCCGTGTACAGGGCCTGGCGCCGCGACTGATTGCCAGCGATACCCGCCAGGACAGCCTCTGGGGGCCCTATCGGCAGATCGTGCGGGGCTGGGCCGCAGACCCGGAGGTGCGCTTTGAAGGCTCGACCGGGGGTGTACTGACAGCCCTGGCGGGATTCCTGCTGGCGAGTGGCCGGGTCGCCTTTGTGCTGCACGTCAAGGCATCGCAACGGCACCCGACCTTTGGTGAGCCGCAGTTGAGCTTTAGCCAGGCCGATGTGATCGAGGCCGCGGGTTCGCGCTACGGGCCAGCGGCACCGCTTTTGGATATCAGAGCCGTGCTCGATCGCGGCGAGCCTTTCGCCTTTATCGGCAAGCCCTGCGATATCACGGCGCTGAACAACTATGGTCGCCAGGACCCGCGGGTGGATGAACTGGTGCGCTATCGCCTGGCGCCGGTTTGTGGTGGCTATCGCAGCCCGGCGGCAACGGACCAGTTTATCGCCAGCCTGGGCATTGAGCCCGATGAACTTCGGTCCCTGCGTTATCGCGGCCGGGGTTGTCCCGGGCCCGTACGGGCCGAAACGCACTCAGGCAGGGTGGTGGAAAAGCGCTACGCGGATTACTGGGGCGAGGACGAAACGGCCTGGTCCTTGCCGTTTCGATGCAAGGTGTGCCCGGATGGCATCGGCGAGGGGGCGGACATCGCCGCCTCGGATACCTGGCCCAATGACACCATTGATCCTGCCACCGAACAGCTGGACCCCGGCACCAATGCGCTTATCGTGCGCACCCTGGCGGGCCAGGAGCTGCTGCAGGCGGCGGTCCATGCACAGGCACTGGCGCTGGGTGACGAGATAGGCCCGCGGGACCTGGACAGCTACCAGCCCCACCAGGTGAAAAAGAAACAGGCCGCCCTGGCACGGCTGCAGGGCATGGAAGATGAAGGGCGTCTGGGTATCCGCCACCAGGGCCTGCGTCTTGAAGCCCTGGCCGCGCAACAGCCTGAGAGTCATTTTCAGCGGCAGCGTGCCGGCACGCGCCAGCGCATCCGCGATGGCAAGGCCAGCGAAAGCGCTCCGGAGTGATACAGCGGGTACCAGGATGTACTGTGCGGTAGTTTCAGTGGTTAATAATGGAGTGCGTGGTGCAGCTCTTGAGTGATCCCGGCGACCACAGGGGCATGGATAATCGACGGAGCCGCCACTTGGCAGACTCCGCCGTATTTTACGCTGTCAGAGCCGCTCGAAAATCACCGCGATCCCCTGGCCACCATCGATGCACAGGGTCACCAGGGCGTATTTGCCGGTGATTGCAGGGGTTGCGTGCAGCTCATGGGTGGTCACTGCGCTGTCAGAGCCGCTCGAAAATCACCGCGATCCCCTGGCCACCGCCGATGCACATAGTCACCAGGGCGTATTTACCATTGCTGCGGTGCAGCTCGTAGATGGCTTTCGTTGCAATAAAGGCACCGGAGCAGCCGATGGGATGGCCCAGCGCAATGGCGCCGCCGTTGGGGTTGGTTTTGGCCGGGTCCAGTTCCAGCCCTTTGGCCACGGCCAGGGCCTGGGCTGCGAAGGCTTCGTTGGATTCGATCACATCCATCTGGCTGAGGGCCAGGCCGGCCTTTTTCAGCGCCAGCAGGGACGCCGGAATCGGGCCTTCCCCCATGATGTGGTTTGGTACACCGGCCACGGCGTAGGACACCAGCCGGGCCAGCGGGGCCTGGCCGGCTTTGGCGGCGGCCTCGGCGTTGGCCAGCACCATGAAGGCGGCGCCATCGTTGAGGCCTGAGGCATTGCCGGCGGTGACGCTGCCGTCCTTCTTGAACGCCGGGCGCATTTTGGCCAGGGTATCCATACTGGTGCCGGGCTTGACGTGCTCGTCGCTCTCGAAGCTGATGTCGCCCTTGCGGGTCTTCAGGATGATCGGCGTGATCTGGGATTTAAAGCGGCCTTCCTCGATGGCCAGTGCCGCCCGGCGGTGAGATTCCACGGCGACAGCATCCTGGTCTTCACGGCTCAGGTTCCATTTTTCCGCCAGGTTCTCGGCGGTAATGCCCATATGGCCGACGCCGAAGGGGTCGTTAAGGGTCGCCACCATCATGTCGATCATGGCCGTATCGCCCATGCGGGCGCCGGAACGCATGGCCGGCGACAGGTAGCCTGCGCGGGACATGACTTCCACCCCGCCGCCGATGCCGTAGTCGCAGTCACCCAGCATGATTGACTGGGCGGTGGAGACGATGGCCTGCAGGCCCGAGCTGCACAGGCGGTTCACCGCCATGGCGACGGATTCCATTGGCAGGCCGGCCTGGATCGAAGCGACTCGGGCAACATAGGCGAAGCGCGAATCGGTGGGAATGCAGTGGCCCGCGGTCACATAGTTGATCTGCTGCGGGTCCACTTGGGAGCGCTCCACCGCCGCCTTCATTACCTGGCCTGCCAGTTCCGCAGGCTCGATCTGGCTGAGGCCGCCACCAAAGGTGCCAATGCCGGAACGGGTCGCGCTCAATACAACAACATCATGGGTCATGGGTCTGTTCTCCAGTGCCGAATTCGGGCTCGGGTGATCAGGCGGCGCGCCTTGCGAAGCCTGGTTGCCGTCGCGGGGGTTGGGTCATTACAGGCGCTTGCTCCGCGCAAATCAAGTCCCCTTTGACCCTGCCGTTTGGCCGGGACTGCCGCAAAGCGGACTATGCTTTGAACGCTGGACAGATTATCGCCATTTTTATCGTCACGGCACGGGGTTCGCCGCTGTGGTATCACAGGGCGTAACGCAACCGGCATCCTGTCTTCAAGGGAGTGATATCGCAGGCGCCTGCATGGGGAGCTGCCTGCAGCGGTTCTCGCAGCCTTGAGAGACCTCCATGATATGCAGCCACTGCACCTCTGAAAATTCGCCGCATGCCCGGGCCTGTGGCCAGTGTGGTGCACCACTGGAATGCCTGTGTCCCGCCTGCGGCCATGCTGTCGCTGCGGCGGCCAAGTTTTGCAGTGAATGTGGTGCCGCCCAGGGGCGTGCGGGCAGCGCTGCTGCGGCGTCTTCTGCCCCTGAAACCCGCCTGTCGGCCCCCATTGCCTATACCCCTGCCCACCTGACCGAACGCATACTGGCCGAACAGGCCGCGTTGCAGGCCCGTGCCGCGGGCACTGGCGAGCGCAAGACCATCAGTGTTGTCTTTGCCGACATGGCCGGCTCCACTGCGCTCATTCAGGGGCTCGATCCGGAGGAGGTGCGTCATCTGATTGACCCGGTGCTGGGCCTGATGATGGAGGCGGTGCATCACTACGAGGGTTACGTTGCCAAGTCGCTGGGGGATGGCATCCTCGCGCTGTTCGGCGCCCCCATTGCTCATGAGGATCATCCACAGCGGGCACTCTATGCGGCGCTGCGCATGCAGGACGCCATGCGCCTGTATGCCGACCGGCTGCGCCTGGCCCAGGCCATACCGCTGCAGATTCGGGTCGGTATTCATACTGGCGAGGTGGTGGTGCGCTCCATTCGCACCGACAGCCTGCACACGGACTATGATCCGGTCGGCCAGACCATACATATCGCCTCGCGCATGGAAGGCATTGCGGTGCCGGGTTCCATTGTCGTTAGCGAATCGACCTACCGGCTGACCGATGGCTACCTGGCTTTCAGGCCGCTGGGCGTGACACCGGTGAAGGGCATGTCGGAGCCGCAGCAGGCTTTCGAGGTGCTGGGACTGGGGCCTTTGCGCACCCGCCTGCAGGTGGCGGCCAGCCGTGGCCTGGTACCCTTTGTGGGGCGCCGGGCTGAGCTGGCGCAGCTGCAGCGCGCGCTGCAGCAGGCCTGTGCCGGCCAGGGACAGGTCGCCGGCGTGGTGGGGGAACCCGGGGTTGGCAAGTCGCGGCTGTTTTACGAGTTCAGCCTGGGGTCGAAAGACAGCTGCCTGGTGCTCGAGACCTTTTCCGTGTCCCACGGCAAGGCATTTGCGTACCGGCCGTTGATCGAGTTGCTGCATGCCTACCTGCAGCTCAGCGCCCTGGATGACGAGCGCCGTCGCCGCGAGGTGGTTACCGGCAAGATACTGACGCTGGACCGCGGGCTGGAGGACTGCCTGCCTTACCTGTTTTATCTGCTGGGGCTGGCCGAAGCGAACTCCCCCCTGGCGCAGATGGATGCCAGTTTGCGTCGCAGCCGGACCTTTGAGGCGCTCTGGCGCGTGCTGCAGCGCGAAAGTGTCAACCAGCCGCTGCAGCTGGTGTTTGAGGATCTGCAGTGGCTCGATAGCGAGACCGAGGTCTTTCTGGATTTTCTGCGTGAACGCGTGGCGACGGCCCGCATGCTGCTGCTGGTGAACTACCGGCCGGAATACCGGCATGACTGGGCGGGCTGTTCGCACTACGTGCAGTTGCGGCTCGAGCCGCTGGCCGAGCAGGAAACGGCCGAGCTGCTGGATGTGCTGCTGGGGCCCGATGCGTCGCTTGCCGCCCTCAAGCCCCGCCTCCTGGCCCAGACCGGCGGCAACCCGTTCTTTATCGAGGAAGTGGTGCAGACCCTGGTGGAAGAACAGTCGCTCAGTGGCAGTGCCGGGCAGTACCGCCTGGTACAGACGCCGGCGGACCTGCATATCCCCACCACGGTGCAGGGCGTGCTCTGTGCCCGTATTGACCGTTTGCCGGCGGACCAGAAAACCCTGCTGCAGACACTGGCGGTCATCGGCAAGGATTTTACCTGGAGCCTGGTCAACCGGGTGGTTGAACAAACACAAGACCAGCTGCGCAGGGGTCTTGCACGGTTACAGGCCGGCGAGTTCATTTTTCAGCACCCGGCCTTTCCCGACATCGAATATACCTTCAAGCACGGCCTTACCCAGCAGGTGGCTTACGGCACCCTGCTGTTGCAACAGCGGCGCGCGTTGCACGAACGTACCGCCAGGGTCATGGAAGTACTGTACGAGGACCGCCTTGAGCAGCATTGCAGCGAACTGGCCTGGCACTATGGTCACAGTGACAATCGTGAAAAAGCGGTGACCTATCTGCGGCGCGCCGGCTACCAGGCGGCGCAGCGTTCTGCGAACCAGGAGGCCATCGCCCATCTGGAACGGGCACTGGAGTTGATGCAGGGGCTGGCGGAGTCGGCGCAGCGGGATCACGAGGAACTGGCGCTGCAGATTGTGCTTGGCCCCATCTATATGGCCAGCCTGGGCTATGCCGCGCCCGAGGTTGAGGCCAGCTACAGCCGGGCCCTGACCCTGGCGCGCCGGCTGGGAGAGGCGCCACAGCTGTTCTCGGTGCTGGTCGGGCTACGGCGCTTCTATAACCTGCGGGGTGAGTTCCGCCGTGCCCAGGAAGTGGGCCTGCTGCTCATGAACCAGGCCCAGAGCAGTGGCGATGCGCAGCTGATGCTGGAGGCCCACGCGGCCGTCGGGCCTACCTGTTTCTTCATGGGGGATTACGGTGCCGCCAGGCGACACCTGGAAGCCCTGTGCCAGGGTTATGATCGTCGACAGCACGCGCATCACGCCGTCGATTACGGCATGGACCCGGGTGTGCTGGGGCACAATTTCATGGCCTGGGTGCTGTGGTTTTCAGGCCAGCCGGAGGCAGCCCTGGTCCGCAGCGAACGAATGCTGGCACTGGCGGAAAAGGTCGCGCATCCGTTCAGCCTGGCGTTTGCGCTGGGGTACAGCGCAGAAATGCACCAGTTGCGCGGTGAGGTTGACCGCGTCCGCAAGCGCGCAGAGGCGGCCGTGGCACTCTCCGTCGAGCAGGGCTTTCCGTACTGGCAGGCCCAGGGCCGGGTGTTGCTTGGCTGGGTGGACGCCCGTGAAGGCGATGTCGCTGCGGCGATCGAGGAGATGCGCGCGGGCCTGACTGAATACCGTGCCAATGGCGCCGAGCTTGGCTGTACCTACCTGCTGGCCCTGCTGGCCGAAACCCTGCTCGCAGCCGCCCGCTTCGATGAGGCGCAGGCTGTACTGCAGGAGGCCAGGGCACTGGCAGACAGCAATGGTGAGCGTTACTACCTGGCGGAATTGCACCGTCTGGCCGGGGCGATCCGGGCACGGCGCCCGGTTGCCGGGGTGGCGCCGGCGGATGAGGCAACCAGGGCGCAGTCCGACGCCCAGGCCTGCTTCGAACAGGCCATTGTGCTGGCCCGGCAACAGGGCGCCCTGGCGCTGGAACTGCGTGCCACCCTGGGGCTCGCCGGACTCTGGCAGCAGCAGGGCAAAGACGAGGCCGCCGGGCAGCGGCTGGCCGCGGTGTACGGCCGCTTTACCGAAGGTTTTGATACGCCGGACCTGCTTGCGGCCAAAGCATTGCTGGATGCGCTGGGTCCGGGCCCGGCGCCCGGGTGACCTGAACCCCTGGCCGGGCCGGGTTTCAGCCCTTTGCCGTCTGGCCGAACAGCAGCTTCTTGCCTTCTTCGGTGACTGCCGGTCGGCTGTTCCAGGGCTCGCCCCTGGCGTAGGCCTTCACCACGGCGGGGCGTTGTCCCATGGCGTTGAACCAGCGCTCGAGGTGCGGGAAATCGGCCAGGTTCTGTTGCTGGCGCTCATGGGGCGCGATCCAGGGGTAGGCGGCCATGTCGGCAATGGAGTACTCGCCGGCGATCCAGTCACGCCCTTGCAGTTGCTTGTTGAGTACGCCGTAGAGCCGGTTGGTTTCGCTGATATAACGGTTCATGGCGTAGTCGATACGCTCGGGAGCATACTGCACAAAATGGTGGTTCTGACCGGCCATGGGGCCAAGGCCGCCCATCTGCCACATCAGCCATTCGAGCACGGTCTTGCGTGCGCGGGTTTCGGTGGGCAGGAAACGGCCGGTTTTTTCCGCCAGGTAGATCAGGATGGCGCCGGACTCGAAAACCGAGATGGGCTCGCCGCCGTCGCTCGGCGCATCGTCCACAATCGCCGGCATGCGGTTGTTGGGGGCAATGGCCAGGAACTCGGGCTTGAATTGGTCCCCGGCGCTGATGTCCACCGGGTTGATGTTGTATTCAATGCCGGCCTCTTCCAGGAAGATGGTGATCTTGTGGCCATTGGGCGTGGGCCAGTAATGCAGTTCTAGCATGCTCGTGTCCTCAGGCCTGCCCGGCAGCGCCAGACGTCTTGGGGTAGTTTTGCGGGAACAGGGCGCGCAGGGCTTCCTCGTCACGCTCGGACTTGAAGCTGATGTCCTTGCCGACCTCTCGGGCGCGGGCAACGGCCGGGCGGCTGTTCACGCTGTCGAACCAGCGCTGGATATTCGGGTAGGCCTGCAGGGCGTTGTCACCCAGTACGACGCTGGCCTTGTCGATCCAGCCCCAGGCAGAGATATCGGCGATGCTGAAGTCGTCCCCCAGGATATAGGCGCGGTTTTCAAGGTGTTCATCCAGCACTTCATAGTGGCGCTGTGCTTCGCGGTCGTAACGGTTGATGGCGTAGGGGAGCTTTTCAGGCGCCATGTGCTTGAAGTGTACCGCCTGGCCGGAAAAGGGCCCAAGGCCACTGGCAATGAACATGAGCCACGAAAGCAGTTCGCCGCGATTCTCGGCCTTGCCTGCCAGCTTGCCGGTTTTCTCCGACAGGTAGAGCAGAATGGCCGTGGAATCAAAGACCCGTGTGCCATTGTCTTCAATGGCGGGCACCTTGCCGTTGGGGTTGATGGCACGAAAGGCGGCGCTGTGCTGTTCGCCTTTCATGCTGTCGATCGGGGCCAGCTCGTAGGGCAACCCGGTTTCTTCCAGGAACAGCGAGATCTTCAACGGGTTGGGTGCGCGGTTAAAAAAGAACTTGATCATGGGGTTCTCCGGGGTCGGTGTAGGCTGTTATTCAAACACGGCTTGAATGGGCGTTCAAGTTTAATTTGAATGTATGTTCAAGCAGGGGTTATACTGCATTGCGTATTGATAGAGGTGGTGACAGGCATGACACGGGTACAGTTTGATCGGGAGGCGGTGATTCAGGATTGCACCCGGCTGTTCTGGCAGCAGGGGTTCAGTGGCGCCTCCATGCAGGACGTGGTGAAGGCAACCGGGCTCAAGCCTGGCAGCCTGTACCTGGCCTTTGGCAACAAGGAGGGTCTATACCAGGCCGCGCTGGACCACTATGCGCGCCAGTCCCGCGAGACGCTGCGCCAGACCCTGGAATCGGCTCCTTCGGTCGGCGTCGGTCTGTGCCGCCAGCTGCTGCGCATGCTGGACGAGGCCAGCAGGACGGACTATTGCAGCTGCTTTCTGGTCAAGAGTCAGCTTGAACTGGCGGCCAGCGGGGGAGAGTTGCACCGGAAAATCTGTAGCTATCTAGGCCAGATCGAAAACATCTATGTTGAATACCTGGTGCGCGAGTATCCGCCGTTGCTGGCACAACAGCGGGCCGCGAGCCTGATGATGCATGTGTTTGGCATCCGGGTGTACGGCTATCTCGGGCGGGAGCGGGAGACCCAGGTGGCGGCATTGCAGTCGGGATTGCCCTGGTTACCCTGGGATGCCAGTCTGGCTGAAGGGATCTAACAGCCTGCCAGCAGCGCATCTGTCCCTGTGACGGCCACAGTGGGTGCTTTACGGCGCCAGGTGTTGCAGCTAGGCTGGCGCATGACCCCATGCAAAGGAGCTGTAGAGCCCATGTCCAGTTTATTCGCCACCCCCACGCTTGTTGCAGTCGCCCTGGGTAGCCTGCTGCTGATCCAGGGTTGCAGCCCGCAAGTCGGGTCCGATGCCTGGTGTACGCAGATGGAGGAGAAACCCAAGGGCGAGTGGACTGTCAACGATGCCGGTGAATTCGCCAAGTCCTGCATCCTCAAATAGCCAAGGGCCTGGCTCGTCCCCCAGGCCCCTGTTCGTCTGTGTTTATACCGTTATCTTACCCCTTGCCCCTTGCCCCTTGCCCCTTGCCTTAGCTGCCAACCTCGCTACCTGGGCAGGAAGGTCACAGCAGTATTCGCGCCCAACCCCGTTCCCCACAATTACCGTCAGAGCACCGCTGTGGAGCTGGCGCTGCGTCCGCACAGCTTCCTGGCCGATGCCCAGGACGCCCGTGACCTGAGCCTGTTCTTGGCACAGCAAAGCGCCCGTTATCAAGAAATCAGGCAGCCGCTGCTGCTGCTCACCGGCACTGCCGATCGTATCGTGGTTGACTGGAATCACAGTGAACGGCTGGCGCGCCAGGCCCCCAATGCTGAGCAGGTCACCTTTGATGCCAGGGGCCACGCCCTGCACCATAGCCACAGCAAGGACATCGCAATGCGGACTGCGACCTTTGCTGCCCGCCACCAAGAGGCCGCAAGCCGCCTGGCGGGCGATGTCGAAGTTTCCCGTGTCGGCGGTAAATTCCAGGCACCCTGATAGCCCGGGTGGCGTCCCCGGGGCTTTGGCGTTGTCTGCGGCTAAGGCCTGTTCAGCTGCCACCGGGCAGGGTCTAATGATGGCACCTGCCCATTCTGGCAACACAGACCGATTCGACAGGAGTCCCGGTGACCGGTAATCGCAGCAATGATGTAGCGGAGAAACAGTTTCGCTTTATCCCGTACCGCAGAAAAGACCTGCTTGCCTGGTGCCTGCAGGATCTTGCCACTCAGCCTGAATCCCTGGCCTGCCAGCGCGCTGCGCTGATACAGTTTTGCAACCTGCTGGACAGCGTTTTTCATCATGACTTTCGTGTTCTTATAGAAAGCCTGAAGGACAGCTACGCAACCCAGGCGCCGGATGCCGATACCCGGGCGATGCCACGGCTCCAGGCGACCGAGCCGGCGGGCGGCGAAGACTTCGCTACGGCGCTTGGCGTGCTGCTCGAGAAAGCCAATTACGAGGTGATCAGCCAGGAGGATCTTAATCAGGCGCTCGCCCAGAGTTCCGTCTTCAAGGTCAGTCTCAAGGTGGACTTTGACGATTTTTCCCAGGTGCTGCTGTTTTGCCGTGGCGAGGCGAAGCGCACCGAACAGCTGAGCAGCTGCTTCGGCCTGTTCCGGCGGGAAATCGAGTTCGTCAATTACGATCGGGTGGTGCTGTACCTGCGTTTTCGTAACGAAGGCGCGCAGGCGGGTTCCACCCTGCTCAAACTGTTCCAGAACGTGCCCAAGGCCGACCTGGAAATGCTCTTTCCCAATACCCATGTGCGCATGCGTACCATCGACAAGCTGCTGATCGGCATACCGGCCCTGGTGAGTGGCGGCATTGTCCTGAGTACAAAGCTGGGGGCGTCCCTGGTGGTGCTGGGCTCGCTGCTGGGTTTCTGGCTGGGGCTGCGTACGCAGCCGGTGGAACTCAACGAGGCGGTGGTCATGGTGCTGCTGACCGGTGTTGCAGCCCTGGGGGGCTATCTGTGGAAACAGTTCAACACCTTCAAGAATCGCAAGCTGCGGTTCATGCAGGCGCTTACGCAAAACCTCTATTTCAAGAACCTGGACAACAACGCAGGCGTGTTTCATCGCCTGGCCGATGATGCCGAGGAAGAGGAGGTCAAGGAGGCGATGCTCGCCTACTACCAGTTGCTGATTGCCGACGCCCCCCTGTCCAGGGCGGAGCTTGATCGGCGTATCGAGCAGCGCTTTGCCGAGCAGCTGGGTTGCCGTCTCGATTTTGAAATAGACGATGCCCTGCACAAGCTGCAGGCACTGGCGCTGGTGCACGAGGCTGAAGGGCTGCTCAGGGCGGTACCCTTAAACGAGGCGATTGGGTTGCTGAATCGTCGCTGGGACGACTATTTCAGGCCCTGAGCAAATATACCGTACCGACAACTGGCGGCACTCGCTTTCCTGAGCCAAGCTCTAAGGCAGTACCTCAGCGCCAGCGCAGGCCTGCTGTGTCTGCGTCAGGTACCTTGATCCAGCAGATCCCCCGTCAAGGTTGACGCGGCGCATTCCGAGGCACGGACGTCGAAATCAACAAGCCGATTGGGCAGGGCGAAGGATACATACAGATCATGAACATCATCGCGGATCAGGGTTGGGGCGTTTTTCTGGTGTCTCTGGTTATCACCATCTTCGTGGCTTTTTCTCCGTACTGAACAGGAGCGCCTGCGCAGTTGCAGGTTACGGAACAGGGCCGTTTCTGCCGCTTTGGCGGTTGAGTTCAAGTTACATTTGCCCTGGCGCTTTTTCTGAGTGCGGCGCGGTATCTCCTTGCGTGAATTCTTATCTGTTTCCAAATAGCGGGACCGTGCAGGCTCCGGGCTCTGATCACTGCCGGGCCAGGGCGCTGCGCCGTTGCGCGACCTGTGCCGGCGTTATTTGCGCTGCAGTGTTATTCCAGCTGTGCAGCACATAGGTCAGGATATTGGCGATATCCGCGTCCCCCAGTCGTAAGGCAGGCATTTCACTGTTGTAACCCTGGCCATTGACCAGAATGGGGCCCTTGAGGCCCTGCAGCACGGTATCGACGGCACGCCCGGTATCGGCATTGAGGTAATCGGACTCGGCCAGCGGGGGAAAGGCCCTGTCGATGCCCTGACCGTCAGGCTGATGGCAGGCGGCGCAGTTCTGTGCGTACAGGCGTGCACCAAGGCGAATCTGGTCGTTCAGGCTGGTGGCGACGGGGGCGGTTGGGACGGGCGTATCGAGCTGCTGAACGGTGGCCCCTTCCGGGCGGTAAACCGTTTCGGCCTGCTTGCCTGAATAGATGGCGGTATTCCGTGGACCGCTGACGCGCAGCGTGCCCAGGGCGCCCTTGTTGAAGGCACGAAAAATCGCGTGGTCGACCAGCAGGAAATCGCCCGGCACCTCCAGTTTGAATTCCACAATGGCGGCGCCGCCTGCGGGTATCAGGGTGGTCTGCACATTCTCGTTGCGCACGCTGCCGCCTTCCATCTGAACACTGTCGAAAATTTCCCCGATCACATGGAAGGACGACACCAGGTTCGGGCCGCCATTGCCGACATAGAGCCGTACACTGTCGCCAACCTCGGCCTGCAGTGCCTGGTCGCCACTCAGAGCCCCTACGGCACCGTTGAACAGCACGTAGTCGGCCTGTTCGCGAATGGCCTTGGCCATGTCAAACGGTTGCAGCCCAGGCTCACCATGACCGCCTGCCGTGTAAAAATCACCCTGCATCACGTAGTACTCGTGGTCCACCGCGGCCATGCCCTCTGCAGGCTCTACCAGGATCAGACCGTACATGCCGTTGGCGACATGCATCCCCACAGGCGCGGTGGCGCAGTGATAAACGTAGAGGCCCGGGTTCAGTGCCCTGAAACTGAATGTTGTACTGTGTCCGGGTGCGGTGAAGGACGCCGCAGCGCCGCCTCCGGGACCTGTTACGGCGTGCAGATCGATATTGTGGGGCATGCTGGAACCGGGGTGGTTGGAGAGGTGGAATTCCACCTCGTCGCCCTGGCGTACGCGAATAAAGCTGCCGGGTACGCTGCCACCAAAGGTCCAGAAGTGGTAGTCCACGCCATCCGCCAGGCGCATGGTTTTTTCAATGGTTTCGAGTTTGACCACCACACGGGCAGGGTAATCGCGCCCGGTTGCGGCGGGCACCCGGGGCGGGGTGGTGAGCAGTGCCTGCTCTGTGGGCAGGTTGGCGGCAAGTATCGGTATCGCTGCACTCAGTACAGCGGTACCAAGCAGGGTCGCAAGGGTTGGAAGTTTCATGGCGATTTCCCCCGCAGGAATTGGGACGGTTTCCATACTACGCCCATCGGTGCCAGGCGCTGTTGATCTGGATCAAGCCAGGTACCGAGTGGTTGACAGCTGCTCTTATTATGAATTATTAATTACATAATTATGTAAATGTACTGAGCGATCAACACCAGCATCCGTAGCGGGTCGCCTGGCGGTCGTTCCCGGCTTCGTGTGCCGGGGGCGCAGGGCGGCAAGGCCGGACGACCGAGGCCGTAGAATGAAACTAGTAACCTTTTTGAATCCCGTGGGCATCAAGCGCATCGGCGCGCTGGTTGCCACTGCCCGTGGCGAGCAGGTGGTGGACCTTAACTACGCCTATGCCGCCTTTGCCCTTGATGCCCACAATGACCCGAGGCCCCAGGCGATGGCGGACGCCCTGGTGCCCGCCGACATGCGCGAGCTCTTTGCCGGCGATGACCGCAGCCTCGATGCGGCGCGCCGTGCCGAGGTCTTTGTCATCGAAAAAAATGATCCGGGGCTGCGGGGCGTGGGCGGCGAAATGCTGCAGTTCCGGCGTGAGGATGTGCAGCTGCTGGCGCCGATTCAGCCGACAAAACTGTGGCATACCGCGGGCAACTTCCTCGAGCATATCGACGAAATGGGCGAGGCGGGCTTCAACTACGAGGTCGAAAAGCCCTGGATCGGTTTTTACCAGAACACCAGTGCCTGTATAGGGCCGGACGCGGCCATCGTCTATCCACAGCAGCTGACCCGGGAAGTCGATTACGAGCTGGAAATCTGCGCGGTCATCAAGGGCGTGCGGCACCGCCGGCTATCCGTCGAGGAGGCCGGGAACGCCATCGGCGGTTATCTGATTTTCAACGATGTTACGGCGCGGGACATTCAGGCAACGGAGTTTCCCAATCGCAGCTGCGGCTACAGTAAGGCGCTGGATACCTTTTGCCCGATCGGCCCCTGTATCGTGACGGCGGACGAAGTGGGGGATGTACAGAATCTCGCCATGAGTCTCAGGGTGAACGGCGAGATTCGCCAGCAGTCCTCCACCGGCCGCATGTGCCGCAGCATGGCCGAGATCGTGAGCTACTACTCGGGCCAGGGCTTTGTGGGCGGCGACCTGGTCAGCTCGGGCACGCCCGCCGGCTGTGCCGTGTTCCATACCGACCCCCAGGCCTGGTATCTGAAACCCGGGGACCTTGTGGAGTGCGAGGTCGAGAAGCTGGGCGTGCTGCGCAATAGCGTGATTGCCGGCTAGGGCCTTGTTATGGGAACCGCGAGGCTGTCATCAGCCGGCACAGCAGGATAACCGGGTCACATCCGAGCTGAAGGTCTGGGCCGCGAGCCTGAGTCCTTCCACTGCAGTCAGGTAGGGGAAGAGCTGGCCGGCGAGTGCCTGGACCGTCATGCGGCCTTGGATGGCGAGCGCCGCACTCTGGATGAGTTCTCCGGCCTCGGGTGCGACGGCCTGAACGCCAATCAGGCGCCCGTGGCGGGCATCGGTTACCAGCTTGATAAATCCACGGGTGTCGAAATTCACCAGGGCGCGGGGCAGGTTGTCCAGCGTCAGGGTGCGACTGTCGGTGTCAATCCCGGCAAGACGCGCCAGGGCTTCGCTGTAGCCCACGGTTGCGATCTGGGGGTCGGTAAACACCACCGCCGGTACGCATGTCAGGTCCAGGCTCGCTTCACCACCAGTCATGTTGATGGCGGCGCGGGTCCCGGCGGCTGCAGCGACATAGACATATTCGGGCTGATCGGTACAGTCTCCGGCGGCATAGATACCGGCTATGCCGGTGCGCATCTGCCGGTCAACCGCGATGGCGCCCTCAGGGGTCAGCGGGATACCGGCGCACTCCGGGGTCAGGGCGGCGGTGTTGGGTGTGCGGCCGGTAGCCACCAGCAGCCGGTCGGCAGCGAGGGTGCAAGCGCCGGGTGCATCGGCCTGCTGTAGCTGAAGGCTGAATTCACCGTCGCGGTGAGCGATGCGGCGGGCCTGGGTGTGCTCAAGCACCCGGATGCCCTCGTCGCGCAGTGCGCTGGTGATGGCCTGGCCGATGGCGGGGTCTTCACGGGAAAACAGGGTCGAGCGTGCCAGCAAGGTCACCTCGCTACCCAGGCGGGCAAACGCCTGCGCCAGTTCCACCGCCACAGCGGAAGATCCTATCACTGCGAGCCTGGCTGGCAGGGTGTCGGATGCCAGCGCCTCGGTCGAGGTCCAGTAAGGAGTGTCCTCAAGACCGGCTATGGCCGGCACTGCAGGGCGGCTACCGGTCGCGACAAGGCAGCGATCGAACGCCAGCAGCCGTTCTTCACCACCGTGCACCTGTAGCCGCAGGCCGGAAGCACTGTCGAAACGGGCTTCTGCGCGTAACAGGGTAATGCCGTCCGTGCTTTGCAGAATGTCGGCATATTTGGCCTGTTGCAGGGCAGCGACACGCGCCTGCTGCTTGTGCAGCAGCCGGGCTTTGGATACCGCGGGAGACGCCGGTTCGATACAGCCGTCGAACGGGCTTTCGCGACGCAGCCGGGCAATATGAGCGGCCCGGATCATGATCTTGGACGGTACGCAGCCGGTATTGACGCAGGTGCCACCGACCTGGGCGCGTTCGATCAGGGTCACCCTGGCGCCGCGCTCAACGGCCTTCAGCGCCGCGGCCATGGCGGCAGCGCCAGTGCCGATGATGGCAATCCGCAGTGGCTTGCCGTGCAGAGGCGCGTCCGCGCCAGTGTCGTGGTTATCCAGCTCGCTGTTCATCCGGGGTTAGCTCCTGGTTTTGCTGTCGGGGCCTGAACTGCAGCTGGCCTTGCGCCACAGGGCGTAAAGGGTCAGGCAGACAAAACCGGCCAGTGCCGGCAGCAGTACAATGTCGAGATAGCCGACAAGCGCCGACAGGCCCAGGGCCCCCAGCAGCAGAACCAGAACCGGTGTAAAGCAGCACAGAGCGACTATTACCGTACCTGCGATGCCCGTTTTCAGCAGTCGTTGTGGGTTTTTCATGTATTCACCTTTGGTTGGCCCTGGCAGGTCGGCTTTCGCTGCACCTGCTGTTGAGCTAAGGTTACGACCGTAGTCAGGTACGGGGTCAAGTGGCATGGAAATACAGCAGGATCAACTGACCATCGGCGCTTTTGCCCGCCAGGGTGGTGTCACAGTGGAGACAATCCGCTTTTACCAGCGCAAGGGGCTACTGCCGGTACCCAACCGGCTCCAGGGGGGTATTCGCCGCTACGGTGCCGCGGATATCAGGCGCCTGGGGTTCATCAGGTCGGCCCAGGGTCTGGGATTCAGCCTGGAGGAGGTGGCTCAGCTGCTGCGCCTGGAAGATGGCAGCCACTGCCGGGAGGCGAGTCGCCTGGCCGAGGGCAAGCTACAGCAGGTGCGGCAAAAGCTGGCGGATCTGCAACGCATGGAAATCGCCCTGGCTGCGATTGTTGATGCCTGTCAGGCCCAGACTGGTGCGCTGTCCTGCCCGTTGACCGAATCCCTGCAGCGCAGCGACAGCCTCGATGCTGTGGAGGCTCCGCCGGTTCGGCCGCGAGGTTAGTCTTGTCTTTTTAGTGTGGATGCTCAGTGCCGTTACCGGGCGCTGTGCGGCACCTGTTTTTACTGCCTGTTACAGCCGGCGGCGCCTCTACTACCTATTCAGGCGGGTTTTAGTTCCAAAGTACCATTCTGTACAGACCCCGGGCTTCCTATCATCGACAGGTAGCGGATTCAGATTCGCCCCAAGGCTCGATCAACAACAACGATGAGGAACGCACCATGTGGACTAAACCGGCATACACCGACCTGCGCATAGGCTTCGAAGTCACCATGTACTTCGCCAACCGCTAAGCGCCTGGCCTCGCACTGCGGGGCCTTTCCAATTCAGTGCGAAAGCGGCGCTATCACCGTCGCTTTCCCGCATCGCTCAGCCAGGCGGACACGATAATAATGAAAATTCAAATTCTGGGCTCGGCAGCCGGGGGCGGTTTTCCACAGTGGAACTGCAACTGTCACAATTGCAGAGGCCTGCGTGACGGCAGCCTGAACGCCAAAGCCCGCACCCAGTCTTCCATCGCGGTCAGCGCCAATGGCACCGACTGGATCCTGTTCAATACCTCGCCCGATATCCGGGCCCAGCTCGAAGCCTTCGCGCCGATGCAGCCGGCCCGGGCCCTGCGGGATACCGGCATTGCCGCCATCGTCCTTATGGACAGCCAGATTGACCATACCACCGGCCTGCTGATGCTGCGTGAAGGTTGCCCGCACCAGGTCTGGTGTACGGACCGTGTGCAGGATGATCTGAGCCAGAGCTTCCCGCTGTTCAACATGCTCAGGCACTGGAATGGCGGCATCGACCGGCAGCGCATCGCCGTGGAGCCGGGCAGCAGCAGCTTCGTGATCGACCGGGTACCGGAACTCACGCTTACCGCCGTGCCGCTGACCAGCAGTGCGCCACCGTACTCGCCCCACAAGGGCGACCCCCATCCCGGCGACAACATCGGTATGCTGATTACCGACAGCCGCACGGGCAAGTCGGTGTTCTATGCCCCGGGGCTTGGCGTGATCGAACCGCACCTGCTGCCCTTCATGCAGGAGGCCGATTGCCTGCTGGTGGATGGCACCCTCTGGAACGATGACGAAATGATCCGCGCCGGTGTCGGCACCAAGCTCGGCCGTGACATGGGGCATCTGGCGCTGTTCGGTGAAGGTGGCATGATCGAGTTTCTTGATACCTTAAATAAGCCTCGCAAGGTACTGATTCATATTAATAATACCAATCCAATCCTGGATGAAGACTCCGCCGAGCGGGCCGAACTGGGTCGCCACGGCATCGAGGTTTCCGAGGATGGCATGTCCATCGAACTATAAGAACAACGCGGAGGCGACGCGATGAATAGCTCAGTACTGCAGTCAGCCCGGCAGCGACCCCTGTCACCCGATGCCTTCGAGGCGGCCCTGCGGGCCAAGGGCGACTATTACCATATTCACCACCCGTTCCACCGCGCCATGCACGCGGGCGAGTGCACGCCCGAACAGATTCGCGGCTGGGTGGCGAACCGCTTTTACTACCAGGTCAGCATCCCGCTGAAGGATGCCGCCATCATGGCCAACTGCCCGGACCGCGACACCCGCAGGCTCTGGGTGCAGCGCCTGCTGGACCACGATGGCTACGACGGTGGTGAGGGCGGGATCGAAGCCTGGCTGCGACTGGGGGAGGCCGTAGGCCTCTGTCGGGACGAGATCCTGTCCCAGGAGCATGTGCTGCCGGGGGTACGGTTTGCCGTGGATGCCTATGTCAATTTTGCCCGCCGGGCCAGCTGGCAGGAAGCGGCCAGCTCGTCACTGACCGAACTGTTTGCACCGACCATTCACCAGTCACGCCTGGCCAGCTGGCCGGAACACTATCCCTGGATCGACGCCGCGGGCTACCAGTATTTCCGTTCGCGCCTCACCGAAGCCCGGCGGGATGTGGAACATGGCCTGGCCATTACGCTCGCGCATTACCGCACCCGGGCCGCGCAGGAGCGCATGCTGGAGATCCTGCAGTTCAAGCTCGACGTGCTCTGGAGCATGCTCGATGCCATGACCCTGGCCTATCAGCTGGATCGGGCGCCCTACCATACGGTGACGTCGAAGCGGGTTTACCACCGGGGGCTGCTGTGATGACCGATTTACTGACTCAGCACCTGGGCATGAGCGCGCTCCTGGCCGACGCGCAGCGCATTCCGGCGTTCAACCCCATGTTCCGCCTGCAATGGGAAAAGGCGCAGGACAGCTATGTGCTGCTCTACCCCGAGGGCATGATCAAGCTCAACCCCAGTGCCGGCGAGATTCTGGCGCGGGTCGATGGCAGCCAAAGCCAGGCGGCGATCACCGCAGCGCTGCAGCAGGCTTTCCCCGAGGCCGGATCGCTGGCCTGTGATGTGCACGAATTTATGGAGGTGGCCTGTGAACAGAACTGGATTCGATTCCTCTAGCGGGGTACCGGCCTGTGAACCTGATGTGGCGCCGAAGCCCGCCGGTCAGCCGCTCTGGCTGCTGGCGGAACTCACCTACAAGTGCCCGCTGCAGTGTCCGTACTGCTCCAATCCGCTGGATTTTTCCGCCAGCGGGCAGGAGCTGAACACCGAACAGTGGGTGCAGGTGCTGCGCGAAGCACGGCAGATGGGCGCAGCCCAGCTGGGCTTTTCCGGCGGCGAGCCCTTGACCCGGCCTGATCTCAACGAGCTGATCCAGGAAGCGCGTCAGCTGGGTTATTACAGCAACCTGATCACCTCGGGAATCGGGCTGAATGAGGCCAAGCTGGAACAGTTTCGCGCCTCGGGGCTGGACCACATCCAGGTCAGCTTCCAGGCCAGCGACGAGGCGGTTAACAACATGCTGGCGGGCTCCGCCAAGGCATTCGAGCAGAAGCTGAAGATGGCGCGGGCGGTCAAGGCCAATGGCTACCCCATGGTGCTGAATTTCGTCACCCACCGCCACAATATCGATCGCATCGACCGCATTATCGAACTCTGTATCGAGCTGGGGGCTGACTATGTGGAGCTGGCCACCTGCCAGTACTACGGCTGGGCCTTGGAGAACCGCGAACAGCTGATGCCGAGCCGCGCCCAGCTTGAACGGGCGGAACGCATCACCAGCGAATACCGCGCAAAGCTGGAGGCCGCCGGCAACCCGATGAAGCTGATCTTCGTGACGCCGGATTACTACGAGGAGCGTCCCAAGGGTTGCATGAACGGCTGGGGCCAGATTTTTTTGACCGTGACGCCCGATGGCACGGCGCTGCCCTGTCACAGTGCCCGCCAGCTGCCGGTGCGGTTTCCCAATGTGAAGGACCGCAGCCTGGAGGATATCTGGTATCGCTCCTTTGGCTTCAACAGGTACCGCGGCGACGACTGGATGAAGGAGCCCTGCCGTTCCTGCGATGAGAAGGCTAAGGATTTCGGCGGCTGCCGCTGCCAGGCCTACATGCTCACCGGCGATGCCGCCAACGCGGACCCCGTGTGCAGCAAGTCGCAGCACCACGGCAAGATCCTGCAGGCGCGGCTAGAAGCCGAAGCGCCCGGAGAGATGCCCATGACCTTTCGTAATGAGCGTAACAGCCGTGTCTTCTGTCGCAGCGATTGAGCCTGGCGTTACGCCGGGCGCTGGCGCTCCTCCCGGGGTTGGCCCGGGCGCCCGCGAGGCCTGTGCCGTACAGCACGACTACGCCGGTCTTGTCGCCTGTCACTATGGCCTTTTCTGGGTGGAATACCAGCCAGGTGATGGCTGCAACCGCCTGGTGCGCCTGTACCAGGGGCGGCGTCAGGTGCTCACGCCAGCGGGCTTCAGTGTGCGCAGCCGTGTACACGAATACGGCGGTGGCGCCTTCTGCGTGGCCGGTGACCGGGTCCTGTTCGTCAACGCGGCTGACCAGCAGATCTGGCTGCAACCGCTCGGTGATATGGCCGTTGCACCTGCCCCGGCCCATTGCCTGCGCCTGACCCATACCCCCAATACCCGTTACGGCGACCTGGTGTACGATGGGCTGCGCCGGCGCGTGATTGCCGTGGCCGAGGTGCATCGGGATGAAAGCACCGATCTGCCTGGGCCGGGTGGCGCTGTGCCGGCGCAGGTCGATAATATTCTTCTGGCGGTGTCGTTGCCGGGCGGGGTACCGCAGCTGCTGTGCAGCGGACACGACTTTTACAGCTCCCCCTGCCTGAGCCCGGATGGCAGCGAGCTGGCCTGGCTGGCCTGGGATCATCCCCATCAGCCCTGGACCTGCAATCAGCTGTATCAGGCCCGGCTCGATAGCAACGGCTATTGTGTGCAGCCGGTACAGCGTGCGGTCGGCGGGGGAGACGAGTCATTGTTCCAGCCGGGCTTTGACAGCCGGGGTGCATTGCACGTGGTGAGCGACTGCAATGGCTGGTGGAACCTGTATCGATGGGATGCCGCCGTCGGCTGGCTGAACGTTTGCCCGCTCGAAGCCGAGTTCGGCGTGGCCCAGTGGCAGCTCGGGCTGCGTACCTGGGCACGGGCGGACAACGGTGACTATTACTGTGCCCTGGTGGACCAGGGGCGCGGGCGCCTGGTGCAGGTTTCCCCTGGCCAGCCTGTCAGGGAACTGGCGCCGCACCAGGGTCTGATCCGCAGTGTCTGTGTACATGAGGGGCGCCCTTACTGTATCGGGCAGACCGACCGGGGTGGGGTGGCGATACTGGCGTTTGATGCCCGCTGTGCCGAACCCAGGGTGCTGGCCGGTGGCGCACAAGCGGATCATCTGGTAGCGCGGCCGCAGCCGTTCAGCTGTGCTGTGGGCGGGGCTGAGCAGGTGCATGGCTTTTTCTACGGGGCTCTGGCGGCGGCACCACAGATGACAAAACCGCCACTGCTGATCATGACCCACGGCGGCCCGACCGCGACGAGCTATCCGGTGTATCGCGTCGCGGTGCAGTACTGGTGCGGTCATGGTTTTGCGGTGCTGGATCTGAATTACCGTGGCAGCGCGGGTTTTGGCCGCGCCTATCGGCGTCGCCTGGCGGGCAATTGGGGCCGCACCGATGTTGAAGATGTCGCGGCTGCCATCAAGGCCCTGGGTGAGGCGGGGCGCATCGATCCTGCCCGCGTGTTTATTCGCGGCAACAGCGCCGGCGGCTACACCACGCTCAGCGCCCTGGCGGGGCTCGAGGGCCTGCGCGCCGGTGCCAGTCTCTACGGTGTCAGTGATCCGCTTTCACTGGGGCGGGTCACGCACAAGTTCGAATCCCGTTACCTCGACTGGCTACTGCTGGGCCCGGCGCTTGATCCGCAGCAGGTGGCAGCCCGCTACCGCGCCCGTTCCCCGCTGGCCAACGCCACTCGAATCGCTGCACCGGTCATCTTCTTTCAGGGGATGCAGGACAGGGTGGTGTTGCCGGACCAGACCCTGCGCATGAGCGCAGCACTGCGTGCAGGTGGCATCGATACCCAGGTGCAGCTGTTCGAGGACGAAGGCCACGGCTTTCGTCGACTGGACAATCAGATCGCGGTGCTGGAACAGGAACTGGCGTTTTACCGGCGCTATCTTTGATGCCCAGACAGGGGCTGTGGGCCTGACAGCAAAAAGCCACGCGTAGCGTGGCTTTTGTGTATGCTGCTGACGTTTTAGTCGCGGGGCTAAGGGGCTTACTTCAGGTCGCGGGCGTAGCTTGCCTCGATAGCCTGTTCGGCCTTGCTCGCTTCCTGGGCCAGCAGGTCAAACCATTTCTGGCCGTCCTTTACGTTGCCCTTGAACCAGGTGTAGACCGGCTCGGCGGCCTGCTTGAACGCATCCTTTTGCTCGGGGGTCGGTACATAGACTTCGCCACCGGCGGCGCTGAACTCCTGGTAGGCCTTGATGGACTTGCGCTTGGGCGAGGCGAAGGTGGCCTGCTGCAGCGCCGAGAAACCGTCCACGATGACGCGGCGCATGTCTTCGGGCATGTCGAGGAAGTTCTCGTTGTTCATGAACCAGTAGGCGGACATGTAGGCATGGCCATCCAGGGTGATGTACTTGAGGCCTGCCTCGGGGAACTTCATGCTCATGATGTCGGTGATGCCATTCTTCGAGCCTTCAACCACGCCGGTCTGGAAGGAGGTAAAGAGTTCCGGCCAGGGAATCGGTGTCGGGCTGGCGCCCAGCGACTTGACCAGCTCCTGGGGCAGGTCCGAGACCACGGTGCGAATCTTCAGGCCTTCGATATCCTTGGGGGTCTGGATGGTGCGCTTGGTGTTGGCAAAGTTGCGCCAGCCACCGGTGTTGCCGATGGTCATCAGGCGCACGCGGTCGTCGGAATCCTCGAGGATGGACTTTCGCAGTTCACGGGTGAAGTCACCGGCCAGCACGGTTTCCGCGACGCGGTCATCGCGCAGCAGGTAGGGCAGGTCGAGTACCTGGACATAGGGGAACATGTTGCCCACACCGCTGGCGGTGGAGATGAACACGTCCACGGAGCCATCTTCCAGTGCCTGCATGCACTCGGTGCCGTTGGCGCACAGCTGGGTGCCAATAAACAGTTCCACGGCGATGCGTCCGTTGGAATGGGCTTCAACGAAGTCCTTGAACACCACGAGGCCGTCGTAGTCTTCATCGTTTTCGTTGGAGTTGGCCACGGCGCGCAGGTTGAACTCGGCTGCGGAACTGAGGGCGCCGAACAGCAGGGTCGCGCCCGCCAGGGTGCCCACCAGGGCGGATTTCAGGGTCTTGTTAATCACCATGGGTCAATCCTCTCGATTCTTCTTGTGGGTAGGGTTGGTGGATGTCACTGAGGTACGTCAGGCGAGCCCAAGCCATCGGGGGATGGTCATGGACAGCGCCGGGAAAAAGGTGATCAGGAAGATGACCACGATCTCGATAAACAGGAACGGCAGTATGGATTTGGCAATGGCTTCAACCCTTTCCCCCGACACACTGGAGGCGACAAAGAGCACCAGTCCCATGGGGGGCGTTGCCAGCCCCACGGTCAGGTTGACGCTCATGATGATGGCGAAGTGGATCGGGTCCACGCCAATGCCGATAAACACCGGTGCCAGTATGGGCCCCAGGATAATGATCGCGGGACCGGCATCCAGGAACATGCCAATGATGAACAGCAGGATGTTGATCATGAACAGCAGCATCAGCGGATTGTCGCTGATGCCCAGTACCCAGGTGGCCAGGTGTTCGGCGGTGTGGGACAGGCTGACGACGGTCTTGAAGGCGATGGCGGCACCGACCAGCAGTAGGACCACGGCGGATGACTGGGCACTGCGGGTAAGAATGCCCGGCAGTTCGCTGACCTTGACCGTTTTCATTACCCAGATGCTCAGTACCAGGGCGTAACCCACCGCCACGGCCGAGGCTTCGGTGGGGGTGAAGATACCGCCCAGAATACCGCCCAGGATAATCACCGGCGTCAGCAGTGGCAGGAAGGCGCTCTTGGTCGCCGTTGCGCGCTCGGGCCAGCTCTGTTTGGGGCCCGCTACCGGGAAGTCATAGCGCTTGGCCATCAGGGCGATCACCGCCATCAGCCCCAGGCCCACCAGAATGCCCGGCACGACACCGGCGGCAAAGAGTGCCGCCACCGATACTTCCATGGTGTAGGCGTAGATGATCATGATGCCGGAGGGCGGAATGATCGGCCCTATGACCGAAGACGCGGCGGTAATCGCGGCGGAGAAGCGCCGGGTGTAGCCGTTCTTTTCCATGGCCGGGATCATCATGGAGCCGATGGCCGAGGTATCCGCCACGGCGGAACCGGAGAGGCCGGCGAACAGCATGCTCGACAGCACGTTCACATGGGCCAGGCCCCCGCGCACATGGCCGATAAAGGCCTGGGAGAAGTTGACCAGGCTCAGGGTGATGCCGCCCCGATTCATCAGCTCCCCGGCCAGCATGAAAAACGGGATCGCCATCAGCGGGAAGGAATCGATGCCGTTATAAATATTGCGAAACAGCATCGGAATGTCCCGATCCATGCCCTGGGTCAGCAGCATGATGCCGGGGGCCGACAGCATGGCGAAGAACACCGGCATGCCAATCAGCAGAAAAATCAGGAACAGCGGCAGGAAAAGTACGAGCATGATGCGTGATCCTTTTTATTCGGCTTCCGGAACGGTATTGGGCTCGAGCACGGGGCTGGGAAAGTCTTCGGGCCGGCCAAACAGGCGGCCGATTTCCCGCAGCAGGAGCTCGGCGTTCACCAGCAGCATGGTACCGAAGCAGACGGGCATGGCCAGGTAGATCCAGGCACGGGGCAGGTCAAAGGAAGCGGCGCGGGTGCGAAAACCGCGCTCGAAAAATTCCAGCCCAAGGCTGAACAGCTGTACCAGTACCAGGGCGGACACCAGCAGCAGGAAGAACTTGAGGACGGCGGTGACCCTTGGGGGCAGGAAACCGTGCAGCATGTCGATGGCGACAAAAGATCCCTGGCGATAGGCATTGGCGGCAACCAGCGCCATCATCCATATCATCAGCGCGCGGGCCGCTTCCTCGGGCCAGGGCAGGGCATTATTGAGTACATAGCGACAGAACACCTGCAGCAGTATGGCCGCCACCATGGCGGCGACACAGACCCAGGCCACGGACTTGCCGGCACGGATCAGCAGCAGATTGATCCATTCGAGTGTGCCCAGACAAAACTTGAGTATTTTCATGAGCTGCCAATACCCCTTTATTAAAATTATGCAGGGATGCAGTGGTGTTGGCGCCTCGCCAGGCGTGGCGCCGACCTATCTGACAGTGGAAGTGTAGTGGTCCTTCAGACCCCTGGTTTCAGGGAACTTCCTGGCCGCTGGCCGCGGTCCAGAGTTCGAACCAGGTTTCGCGGTCGATCCGGATGTCGCAGGCGCTGGCCAGGCCATGGATGCGCTCGATATTGTTGGTGCCGACCACCGGCATGATGCCGGCCGGATGCATCATCAGCCAGGCCAGGGCAACACGATCGGCGCTGCTGCCGTACTGGCGGGCGATACCGTCCAGCAGTGGGCGCAGGCGCTGGGCTGCGGCGCTATCGCCGAACAGGGCGCCGCCGGCCAGTGGCGACCAGGCCATGGCCCTGATGCCATCAAGCTGCATGCTCGCCAGGGTGCCGTCGGTGAAGGCACTGCGCTCAAGCAGGTTCATCTCGATCTGGTTGACCACCAGGCGGTGCTTCATGTGCTGCTGCAGCAGGCGCCAGTCCCAGTGCATGAAATTCGATACGCCCAGGGCCTTCACCTTGCCGCTGTCGACCAGGTCATCCAGCACGGCACCGGTCTGGGCTGCGTCCATAAAGGGATCGGGGCGGTGGATCAGCAACAGGTCCAGCTGTTCGCTGTGCAGCCTGGACAGACTGGTATCAACGCTGTTGCGGATATAGGCCGCGCTGGTGTCGTAGTGCTTTACGCGTCGTGCCGGGAAGGCATCGGATACCAGGGCGATATCGCATTTGCTGACCAGCTGCATGGATGCGCGCAGAGACGGGTCTTGCGCCAGCGCCTTGCCAAAAAGCGCTTCACAGCGGTAGTCGCCATAGATGTCGGCGTGGTCGAAGGTCGTGATGCCCTGCTCGAGGCAGGCATCGATCTTGGCGCGGACATTCGCCACCGAGGTGTCGCTGTCGTCTGCCAGACGCCAGACGCCGTAAACCAGTCTGCTGAATTCCACGGCCGTATTACCAAGCTGCACTTTTTCCAAGGGGGCTGTCTCCAGGTGTTCTGCGCAGGCCATGGAGCTGGCCGGCGGGTCTGTTCTTGTTATCCGGTGTAGCGCCGACTGTGCCCATCAACGGTAGCCAGTCTGGGATCCGGTAGTGGAGTAACCCTATCAGTGTCTTTTGATTATGTAAATCAATCATGCATGAATTGTTGTGTTTCTCCCCCAAGGGCCGGTATATTGCACTGACGCTCTGCCAGTGGATGCTGCGATACTTCGGTGCAGCCGACCATTGCGGATACGGATCTAGAGGAACAAGTTGTGTTGAAGAACGGAAAATCCAAAAAATTACCGCTCTATATCCAGATCGGCGAGTTGCTGCACCGCGAGATCGCCGCCGGTCACTGGCAGCCCGGCGAGCGACTGCCGGTGGAGTCGCAGCTGGCCACGAGCCTTAACGTGGCCGTGGGGACGTTGCGCAAGGCGCTGGCCAAGCTCGAAAGCGATGGCCTGCTGGAGCGGCGCCAGGGCTCGGGTACCTATGTAAAACGCGCCCCCACCGGCACGGCCATTTACCAGTTCTTTCACCTGGAACTGCTGGGCGGCGGTGGCGTGCCCCGTGCCGATACTCTGGCGGTGACCATGCGCCAGGAACCGGAGGTGGCGCAGCAGCTGGAGATGGACTATCTCGAAGCCAAGCTGTGGTCCATCCGGCGCAAGCGCTACCTTAATACCCAGCTGGTAGCCGCCGAGGAAATCTGGATCGACTATCGCCACAGCGACAGCCTGGTGGCGGAGGATTTGCACGAGTCCCTCTATATGCATTACCGCGAAGCCTTCGGTTTCTGGATCGGGCGGGTGGAGGATCGTATCGACTGCGTTGAGGCGCCACCCTGGGTTGCCGAGCTGCTCGGTGTGGCGGCGGGCACTACCCTGGTGCGGGTTGAACGCAAGGGCTGGTCAAACAACAACCAGGTCGAGGAGTTTTCCCGCACCTGGTTTGACCCGCAGAAATGCCGCTATTTCGCGCGCTGGTCCTGAGGCTGCAGTGCTTTGACAGGCGCATAATTCATCCACAAATGATTCATTTGTGTTTTACGTGATCGGGCAGCGTTGCCAGGGAGCGGTGTGCCGCTCGCTGCGCCCGGCTTTGGGCTTTTTATCTGTTTCTTTCCAGCAATAATAAAACGAGAGGGTGCATACACATGAGCAAGGTCGTGCGATACGGTATTTTGGGTTGCGGCATGATGGGGCAGGAACATCTGCGCAACCTCGCCCTGATCGAGGGCGCACAGGTGGTGGCGATAGCCGAACCCGATGGGCAGATGAAGCAGCAGGCGGCGCATCTGGCGCCCGGTGCCCTGATGCTGGATACCCTGGATGAGCTGTTGCAGGTCGAGGGTCTGGACGCCCTGGTGGTGGTCACCCCGAACTACCAGCACGCCGAGCAGCTGCTGGCGATCCTGGCGCGCACGGATCTCGCCGTGCTGATCGAAAAGCCCGTGATTACCCAGCTGGAGCAGGTTGCGGCGGTCAAGGCGGCGGCGGACCGTCACCCGGCACCGCTGTGGGTGGCGATGGAATACCGCTACATGCCACCCATCACGGCGCTGCGCAGCCATCTGGAGCAGGGCGATATCGGCGCGATGCAGATGCTCAGCGTGCGCGAACACCGTTTCCCGTTCCTGGAAAAGGTCAACGACTGGAACCGCTTCAACCGCAATACCGGCGGTACCCTGGTGGAAAAATGCTGCCATTTCTTCGACCTGATGCGCCTGCTGGCAGCGGACGAAGTGGTGCGGGTCTATGCGTCGGCCGGCCAGGATCACAACCACCTGGATGAAGCTTACAGCGGCGAGCGCCCCGATATCCTCGACAATGCCTATGTGGTGGTGGACTTCGCCAGTGGCAAGCGCTCCATGCTGGAGCTCAACATGTTTGCCGAGGGTTCGCGCTACCAGGAAGAAATCTGTGCCGTCGGGCCCAGGGGCAAGCTCGAATGCTTCGTGCCGGGGCCGGGGCGTTTCTGGCCCGAGGCCACGCTTGGGCCTGCACCGGTGGCGCGGGTGGTGCTCAGTCCGCGCGAACCCAAGGGCCCCATCGAAGCCGAGATCCCGGTGGACCCCAATATTCTGGCGGCCGGGGACCACAACGGCTCGACCTACTACCAGCACCTGGGCTTCTTCCGCGCCCTGACCGAGGGCGGCAAGGTGGATGTGACCGTTGATGACGGTCTCAAGGCGGTGGTGATTGGCCTGGCGGCACAGCATTCGGCGGCGACCGGCAAGGCCGTTACCCTCACCGAGGGTGGCTTGTCTTTCGAGTCCTGATCGATTCAAGCCACGCGGTGGCAAGAATTCAACTTTTTTGGCCCGGGCATGTCCCGGGCTTTTTTATAGCCGGGCGAATAAATTTTTAATTGTTAATGTTTATAAATCAGTTATTTAGCGTTATTACGGTGATGTTTGTGCGTAAATTCATTCACAATTGATTTACTTATTGGTTGGGCGTTGCTAATGTTGCCCTACAGATTCATTTACGATTGATTTATATCGATCGGATGCAGTGTCCGGTCGAATCCAACCCTAGCCGCCAACAACAAGAGTTATAATCATGAGCATCAGCATATCCCGTGTAGAGGGTCAGAAGCAGGTCAACGGTCGCGACTTTCCCCTGGTTATCACGCCCGCCGATGAGGCCGCGTCGCAGCAGCCGGAAGCGGCCAACGCCTGGGTGCATGAGCACCGTGCCGAGCTGCACGATCTGCTGATCCAGCACGGCGCGCTGCTGCTGCGTGGCTTCGCGGTGCCTGGCCAGCAGGCGTTCGAGGACATGCTGAACGCCACCGATTACCAGAACATGCCCTATATCGGCGGCGCCGCGCCGCGCAGCCAGGTGACTACGTCACGTATCGTCACGGCCAACGAATCCCCGGCGTCGGAAACCATCCCGTTTCACCATGAAATGGCCCAGGTGCCGACGCCGCCGGGGTATATCTTCTTTTACTGCGATGTGGCATCCGAGGAAGGTGGGGCGACCTCTATCCTGCATTCCGGCGAGATTTTCAGCAAGATCGAGCAGTTTGCACCCGAGTTTGCCCAGAAAATCGAACAGCAGGGCGTGCGTTATGTTCGCGTAATGCCTGCGGTGACAGACACGGCGTCCGCCATCGGCCGCTCCTGGAAAGAAACCTTTAATGTCGCCACCAAAGCCGAAGCCGAAGCGAAAATGCGTGAGGCGGGGATGAACTGGGAATGGCTTGCCGATGGCAGTGTGCGTACCCAGACCGCGGTGCTGGATGCCGTGCGTTTTGATGAGGAAACCGGGCAGAAGGTGTTCTTCAATTCCATAGTCGCGGTCTACACCGGCTGGAACGACGCCCGCAACGATGGCAAGACCGCCGTGGTTACGGCCGATGGCGAACCCATGGATGCCGCTGTGATCGATGAAGTGGTGCGCCAGATGGATGCATCCTGCGTCAATTTCAAATGGCAGTCGGGTGACGTGCTCTGGATCAACAACCACACGGTGCTGCACGCGCGCCAGCCGTTCAAGGGTGAGCGCAGAATTCTGGCGTCCATTTCGTTCAAGTAAACAGACGGAAATAAAAGCGCAATGCGAAAGGCGTCCCGGTTGAGCGTCCTGGTCTGGGGAGTACCGCGAAAGTCGTAGGCAAAACCCACCCAGGTACAAGGGTGGGCTGCGCTCATGCGGGGCATAATCGATCTGTCTGTAGTGAGGCCCGTCGTGCCTTCACTGGGCAGGGAGGGGGTGAGAATGCAGGCCACACTGGTTGAACGGCATTCTTGAGAGCGCCACCGTCCTGTGTATTGCACTGTGCTCTGAGCGTTTATTTTCCCCGTCGGGTTTTCCCGGCGGGGATTTTTTCGTTCAGGCCCGTGCCCGGGCAACCGATCAGCCCAGCTGGTCGATCACGATGGCGTTCGAGTAGACCAGGGCATCGTCGCTGACCCGGTGCCCGACCAGGAAAAAATGCCCGCGCTCGTCGTTGCGATGGCGGTAGACGTGAAACTTGCAGTCTTTCAGGGCGCCGCATTCGGGCGGGGTTTCCAGTTCCAGACCGTCCTGTTCTATATCGATGTCCAGCTCCAGCCGGTCGTTGCTGTCACTGAGCTGATCCTCGGCGGCGGCGAGCTTCAGGTGCATCTCCGGTGTAACCCTGAACCTGATCAGCCCCTGGGGCGATGATTTCTGGGCGCCTTCCGGTTTGTACCAAGCCTCGATATTGAACTTGTTCATGCTGAATCCCCCTGATTGCGCGAGTGCGGGCCCTAAGCATAGGCGGCGCTGCCTGATTTTTCCTCCAGTATAGCGCCGCCGCGGGCGGGGATCAGATCTGCATCAGCACCGACTTGACCTCGGTGTAGTGGTGAATGACTTCGGCACCCATTTCGCGCCCAAGACCCGACTGCTTGTAGCCACCGAACGGCAGGGCAGGGTCCAGCGCCGTGTGGCAGTTGACCCAGACACTGCCGGACTTGATCCGCGGGATCATGCGATGCACCGCCGACAGGTCGTTGGACCAGATGCTGGCGCCCAGGCCATAGGGGCTGTCGTTCGCCAGGCGCACGACCTCGTCGATATCATCAAACGGCATGGCGACCAGCACGGGGCCAAAAATCTCTTCCTGCACAAGCGGCGAGCGGTGATCCACATCGGCGATCACGGTGGGGGTCACGAAGAAGCCCGGGCCGCTCATGGTGCCGCCGGCGGCAATGGAGGCACCGCTTTCCCGGCCCTGCTCGATATAGCCAAATACCCGCTGCTGCTGCTTGGCCGAAACCAGCGGTCCCATCTGTACGCCAGGGTCCATGCCATTGCCCAGGCGAATGCCGCTGGCGATGCCGCTGATATCGGCGACTACATTGTCAAAATGCTTGCGGTGCACGTACAGGCGCGAGCCGGCGCAGCACACCTGGCCCTGGTTAAAGAAGATCGCGTTGGCCGCGCCCTGGGCGGCACTGGCCAGGTCCGCGTCCGGCAGCACGATGGTGGGAGACTTACCGCCCAGCTCCAGCGTTACGCGGGTCATGGTATCCATTGCCGCCTTGCCAATCATCTTGCCCACCGGGGTCGAGCCGGTAAAGGTCAGCTTGTCTATATCGGGATGACCCGACAGCGCGGCGCCCGCGTCCTGGCCCAGGCCCGTGACCACGTTCAGTACGCCCGGCGGGTAGCCGGCCTCCAATGCAAGCTCTGCCAGTTTCAGGGCGCTGAGCGGCGTGTCTTCGGCGGGCTTGAGCACAACGGTGCAGCCGGTGGCCAGGGCCGGTGCAATCTTCCAGATGGCCAGCAGCAGCGGGAAATTCCAGGCGACGATGGCGCCAACAACGCCCAGCGGTTCGCGCCTTGTGTAGCCATGGAACTGGCCGTCGGGCATAAAGGGCATGGAGACATTAACGCTGCTGCCTTCGATCTTGGTGGCCCAGCCGGCCATGTAGCGCATGAAGTTGATGCCCAACTGGATATCCACCGCGCGGGCGATGCCCAGGCTTTTGCCGTTATCCATGCACTCGAGCTCGGCCAGCATGTCGGCGTTCTTTTCCACCAGGTCGGCAAACCGCCACAGCAGCAGCTCGCGTTCGGCCGGCTTCATGCGGCTCCAGGGGGAGTCGTCGAAGGTGCGCCTTGCACAGGCCACCGCCGCATCGACATCGGCCTTGCCGGCGGCGGCTACGCTGGTGAGCAGCTTGCCGGTGGCGGGGTTGAGCACATCGATGCGCTGCTGGTTGCAGGCTTCGGGACGTCGGTCGCCAATCAGAAGCTGGTGGGGCTTATCGATAAAGGCCGCAGTATCGGCACGCAGGGTATAGGAGCTCATTGCACTTAACCTTTGTTGTTGTGTCGGTGTCAGCGGGACTATCGCAACAGCCATGCCAGACTGGGAGTTGTTGTTTATCGCGTTGTTTTTAAAGAATTAATTTGGCTGGATGGGCGGAGCGGGGCGCTTGGGGCTGGCGTGGCTTGTGTCACAATTTGAGACGGGCGTTAAAATTTGAAGCAGGGCCGGACAGGGGCCGCCCTGCTACCAGGGCAGCTACACTTGTATCAGTTTGTAACAGTTGTCGCGGATTAAGACAGCCGATTCCGCCTGAGATCAGGGTTATCCCGTAGCTTAAAATCGTTAACTTATTGATAAATAATGTTTTTGTTCTGGTGGCACGGACCGTGCTGTTAGTTTTGACAAAGGAGCGGGCCGCCGCTGTGCACCTGTTCCAGTGCTTCTGCATGACCACGCAATAAGGAGGTCTGACCTTGAATAAAAATTATGCACGTCTGCACCTGAGGTGGCGCCTGCTGCCCCTGGCCGCCGCCCTGGCCTGTACGCCGGCGCTGGCTCAAAGCGATGCCCAAACCATCATGGGACAAACCTGCGCTGCCTGTCATACGGCCGAGCCCGATGGCGAGTGGAGCCGTATCAGTCATCAGCGCAAGACGCCCGAGGGCTGGCTCATGTCCATCGCCCGCATGCAGGTCATGCACGGCTTGCAGATCAGCGATGAGGACCGCCGCACCCTGGTGAAATACCTGGCGGACCGCCAGGGTCTGGCCCCCAGTGAAACCGCCGGCGCCCGCTATGCGCTGGAACGGCGCCTGAATACCATGGAAAGTTTCGAATCTGACGCCTTTACCCAGACCTGCGCCCGTTGCCACTCCGGCGCCCGGGTGGCGCTGCAGCGTCGGCCTGCGCCGGAATGGGAGCACCTGGTTCACTTTCACCTGGGCCAGTGGCCCACCACCGAGTACCAGGCCCTGGGGCGGGACCGTGACTGGCTGAACCTGGCGCTGGACAAGATGGTGCCGGAACTGGCCGAGACCTATGCACTGGAATCCGATGCCTGGACGAGCTGGCAGGCCAGCGCCAAGGCCGACCCTGTCGGGCAGTGGCGCCTCGCGGGCCAGATACCGGGGCGCGGCGAAATGCACGCGACTCTCAGTGTCAGCCGCAGCGGTGATGACCTCTACAGCCTTGAGCTCGAGGGCCAGTACGCCGATGGCACCGCGTTAAAAGGGGCAGGGCAGGCCATTGTCTATACCGGTTACGAATGGCGCGGCGATCTCGATATCGACGGTGTTGCCATGCGCCAGGTGTTCGCGCTGCAGGGGGATCGCCTCAGTGGGCGCATGTTTGAAACCGAGCACGACGAAGTGGGTTTTGATATCAGCGGCGCCCGCCTTGGCGGCGACCAGCCACAGTTGCTCGCGGTACAGCCGGGCTACCTCAAGGCCGGCAGCAGTACGGAACTCACCCTGGTGGGCGCGGACCTGGAAGGTGACATCGAGCTGGGCGAGGGCGTAACGCTGGAAGAAGTGCTGGAGCGCAACGCCGGTACCCTTCGCGTGCGTGTGCGGGCCGCCGCCGATGCCACCGGGCTGCGCGAAGTACGGGTGGGCAGCAGTGGTGCGGTCACGCTCAGCCTGTACGACAGCATTGCCCGTATCCGGGTATTACCGGAATATAGCGTGTCACGCATCGGCGGCAATGGCAGTTCGACACCCAGGGTCTATGGCCTGTTCGACGCCGAAGCCTGGGCTGCCGGTAGCGATGGCATCGCCAACACCGAGGATGACTACCGTATCGGTATCGTGCCGGCCCGCTGGTCGGTGGAGCCTTTTGATGCCCGCGCAGAAGAAGACGAAGACACCCGCTTTGCCGGGGTGATCGATGCCGTGACCGGGCGCTTTACCCCGGGCGCTGCCGGGCCTAACCCGGAGCGGCGCATGAGTACCAACAATGCCGGTAACCTCAAGGTCGTGGCCAGTGTAGAGCAGGACGGCCAGAGCCTGAGCGGCAGTGCACAGATGATCGTGACGGTGCAGCGCTGGAACAACCCGCCGATCCCGTGAGAACGGCGAGGTGACAGACGCGAATCCGCAACACTAACCTCTACTAGAGGATGCACCCATGGGCGCACGATTCAATCTCGTTGAACGCAATTTGCATGAAGTGCAGGTCGGTGATGACCGCATGTTGTTCCATATTCCCACCAGCTCGCTGTTTGCCCTGGATGGGGCCTGTGGCGACATTATCGATCTGCTGCGTGAACAGGCGCAGCTGCCGTCCGAGCTGATGGGGCGCCTTGACGGGCGTTACCCGCAGCAGGATATCAGCGATACCCTGCGCGAGCTCAAGGCGCTGGAGCTGATCAACGACGGCTCGCCGTTGACCGACGAAATCGGCACGCGACGGGTGGATCAGTTTCCGCTGACCACCCTGGTACTGAACGTCAATACCGGCTGCAACCTGAGTTGCACCTACTGCTACAAGGAAGACCTGGATACGCCGTCGGCCGGCAAGCGCATGACCTTCGAGACGGCCAGGGACTCGGTGGAAATGCTGATCCGCGAGTCACCGGATGAAAAGGTCTACACCATCGTGTTCTTCGGGGGCGAGCCCCTGAGCAACCGGCCGCTGATCGAGCAGATGGTGGAATTCTGCGAAGCCCGTTTTGCCGAGCTGGGCAAGCGGGTGGAGTTCGTCATGACCACCAATGCGACCCTGCTCAACGAAGACACCATCGACTGGCTGAATGCCCATCGCTTTGGCCTGTCGGTGAGTATCGATGGTCCCAAGGCCATCCACGACAAGAACCGCATTACCGTGGGCGGCAATGGCACCTACGATGTGGTGCGGCGCAAGGTCGAGTGGCTGCTCAAGCGCTATGACTCGCGTCCGGTGGGCGCCCGCGTGACTCTGACCCGGGGGATCACCGATGTCGAGCAGATCTGGGATCACCTGTTCAATGAACTGGGCTTTGCCGAGGTCGGCTTTGCGCCTGTGACCTCCGGCGATATCAGTGACTTCAATCTCAGTGGCGAGGAGCTGATCGAGGTGTTCGCCAGCATGAAGCGCCTGGGGGCACGTTACCTCGAGGCGGCACTGGAGCATCGCAATATCGGCTTTTCGAACCTGCATCAGCTGATTACCGATATCCATGAGGGGCACAAGAAAGCGTTGCCCTGCGGTGCCGGCCTGAAGATGCTGGCGGTGGATCACGAGGGCGAGCTGAACCTGTGCCACCGCTTCACCGGCTCAAGCCTGCCGACCTTCGGCAATGTGCGCGAGGGCGTACAGCACGCCCAGCTGGGCGACTTCCTGTCGCAGCGGCTGGATCGCACTGATACCGGCTGTCACGATTGCCGTATCCGCAACCTGTGCTCCGGCGGCTGCTACCACGAAAGCTACGCCCGCTATGGCGATCCGGCCCATCCGACCTATCACTACTGTGACCTGATGCGCGATTGGGTGGATTTCGGTATTCAGGTGTACAGCCGGATCATGGCCGCGAATCCGGCCTTTATCGACCAGTACATTACGCCGCGCCAGGCCCACTGAGCCCTGTATCCCGGCGCCTGCGAAGGGGTGCCGGTAACGGAGAATAACGATGAAACACTTGCGAGCAATCAACAATAAAGCGCAACTGCTGACCGATGCGGTGGATGACGATGCCGTCGAGGATGTAATGGCCATGAGCTCCCTGGCCGGCTGCACTGCGACCACGGACCCGGGCTGGGAGATCGATGCCTTTGGCTCGGTCACCTCCCTGTGCCAGCCCATGGAATCCGACCTCTATGGCTGCGCCGACCCCTGCTGGTGGCCGGCCCAGGTGCCGGACATGATGAACACCTACCCCGACTGGAACAAGGACGCCATGAACTCCAAGGACGACTGGCGCAACCTGGGCACCGTGTTCCCCAAAGACAAATAACCGCCGGACGGAGCAGAATAATGAAGAAAAAACAGCTGATGCACCGCGCCGCAGCCCTGGGCGTGACGGCGTGCTTCACGGCCCTGGCCGGATTCAGCCAGGCAAGCCTGGCCGTGGGTCCCGCGCTGCAAGAGGGCCATGAATACATGGTCGTGGCCAACTACCCCAACAACCTGCACGTACTGGACCTGGCCAGCGATACGATTTACAAAAGCTGCGACATGCCCGATGACTTCGGTCCGGGAGCCATCCAGATGGCGCCGGATGGCCAGACGGCCTACGTGCTCAACAACCATTACGAAGACCTGTACGGCGTGAACCTGGATAGCTGCGAGGTGGTGTTCCATGCCGCCATGTCCCAGGCGCCGAACGAGCGTACCAAGTCCATTTTCTCGTTTGCCGTCAGCCCGGATGGGGACGAGGTGTACGCAATCCAGAATCCGACCATCCTGAACCGCGATCACTACCGTGTACAGGCGCCGCGCCTGGCCGTGTACCGGGCCGATGCGGGCCTGGATGCGAAACCGGTGCGGACTTTCGAAGCGCCGCGCCAGGTCACCATCATGCAGACTGGCGCTGATGGCAGCCTGTACATGGCCGGTGCCGATATCTACAAGGTGGATGTGCAGACCGGCGAGCGCACCACGGCCATAGCCAGTCGCAACTGGACGCGCCCCAACTACACCCAGCCGGATGTACTGAGTGTCTGGCCGATCCAGACAGCGACCCAGGACTTCACCATTCTGTATACCACCGCGAGGTTTCAGGACGAGACGCAGAATCCGGACACCGCTGACTGGCTCTGGGGCTACATGAATGTGAACCTGCAGACCGGTGAAACCGAAACCCGGGACTTCGGACCCATCACCGAGGTGTATTTCAGTGGCACCCGCTCGCCCAGGGACCCCAACCTGATGTACGGGGTGCTGAATCGGCTGACCAAGTACGATATCGACAAGCAGGAGCTGATCAAGGCGGCGGAACTGGACCACTCCTACTACTGCATCGCCATCAACCGTGCGGGCAGTAAAATTTACCTGGGTGGCACCTACAATGATGTCGCCATCTATGATGCCGACAGCCTGGAAAAGCTCGGCAATATCGAACTGCCCGGCGGTGACATGGCCATCTCCACGGCGCAGATCTTCGTTCACTGACTGTCAGCTATTGCGTGTTAACCCACCGGCCCCGGCGTTATGCCCGGGCCGGTTTCGCGTCTTTCAAAGCGCTGTGGTAAATTCGAGTCATGCCGTTGCGGCTGACCGCCGCACTCGCCGACAAGAACAACGATAATGTCCATGAGGCGCCGCGATGCATCCCAAACTCCATCCCACCCTGGAAGAAGACCCCCAGCAGGGTATCCGTATTGCACGCAGTCGCCTGCTCGAGTGCGGTGAAGTGCCGGCGGGGCTGTTGCGGGGCGAAATCGAGGCTTCATGGCGTCGCAGCGTTGGCGCCGGCCTGAGCCTGCGCGGCCCTTTCGACGCCGATACCCGGGTGGCGGGTCTGCACGAACTGCTGGATCAGCACCAGGACCTGATCCAGCTCGCTGCACCCGAGATGGAGCAACTCAGCCGCCAGGTAGGCAGTACCGGTGTCGTGATGCTGGCCAACGCCGATGCCACCATCCTCACCACAGAGGGCTATGCCGACAAGTCGCTGCGCGAGCGTTTCGGGCTGGTGCCGGGGGCCTGCTGGAGCGAACAGGCCCGGGGGACCAACGGCCTGGGCACGGCCATTATTGATGCCAGGCCCACGCTGGTGAACTGCAGCGAACACTTCCTTGATTCCGTCACCCATTTTTCCTGTACCTCGGCACCCATTTACGGTGCCGATGGCCGCGTTGTGGCGGTGCTGGACATGACCCGCGAAGGCCAGCTGATCCAGCCCCAGGACAGCCTGGGTATCGTTCAGCTGGCGGCGCAGAGTATCGAAAACCGCCTCTTTGCCAGCGCCTGTCCCGACCTGCTGTTGCTGGCCTTCCACAGTCGCCGCCAGTACCTGGGGTCGGTGTGGCATGGTCTGTTGGCCATTACCCTGGACGGTCGCATCCAGGCACTGAACGAGCAGGCTTGCCAGCTGCTGGGTACGGCGCGTCGCCGGCTGGTGGGACGGGCCGTGGAGGAGGTGCTCGGTGAGCCTATCGAAACCCTGTTGTCGCTGCGCTTGCGCGACGGTGTCGGCAGCCTGCAAACCCGTGCCGGTGAGCTCTTCTGTGAGTTGCTGCAGTTCCCGCGAGCGTTGCCGGGGCTGCGCCAGCCCAGCTTTAATCGCAGCCCGGCGCAGGCCCGGCCCGGCACGCCGGACCTGGCAGAGCTGTCCGGCGGTGATGTCCGCCTGGCACGGGCGCTGCGCATCGGGCCGCGGGCGCTGATGGCGGATGTGCCGGTACTGCTTAACGGCGAGACCGGTACCGGCAAGGAAGTGATTGCCCGGGCGCTGCACCAAAACAGCGCCCGGGCCGCCAAGCCCTTTGTGGCCGTGAACTGTGCTGCCATTCCTGAAGGACTGATCGAATCCGAGCTTTTCGGCTACCGGGAAGGCGCCTTTACCGGCTCGCGCAAGGGCGGCATGGTGGGGCGTTTTCAGCAGGCCAACGGCGGCACCCTGTTTCTCGACGAAATCGGCGACATGCCGGTGGCGCTGCAGGCACGTTTGCTGCGGGTGCTGCAGGAGCGCTGTGTCGCCCCGCTTGGGGGCGGCGAGGAAGTTCGCCTGGATATCGCACTGATCTGTGCCACCCACCATGACCTGAAACAGCGCGTGCGCGACGGTGATTTTCGCGAAGACCTGTTCTATCGCCTCAATGGCGTCGCAGTGCGCCTGCCGGCGCTGCGTGAACGCACGGATTTGGATGCGCTCACGGGCCAACTGCTGCAGCGCCTGGGGGCTGGCGGCGTAACCCTGGATACCGAGGTGCAGCAGCTGTTCGCGGCCTTTCACTGGCCCGGCAATATTCGCCAGCTGGAAATGGTGTTAAAAACGGCGGTGGCGCTGCTGGAACCGGGTGAGGGCTGTATTGGCACGGATCACCTGAGCGATGACTTTCTCGATGACCTGCTGGCACCGCGCTGCTCGGCGGCGGGCAGCCTGAAGGAGAACGAACTGACGCAGATACGGGACGTGCTGGCCCGTCACCAGGGCAATATCTCGGCAGCGGCCGCGACCCTGGGCATCAGCCGTGCCACTCTTTACCGCAAGCTCAAGCAGCTCGAAGACTAGTCCTTACGCCTCCCCGCCCCAAAAAAGGCGCCTGCACGAAAAGGCCGTCGCAGCAGTGCTGCGGCGGGCCTTGTGGTTGCGAACGTCGCCGCCGGGCAGGCAGGTTACCCGCTACACCTTGAGGAAGGAATTGAGGAAGGCCCGGGTGCGCTCATGCTCGGGCGTATTGAAGATGCGCTCCGGAGGCCCTTCCTCCAGTACCTTGCCGGCATCGAAAAAGCACACCCGGTCGCTGATTTCCCGGGCGAAATACATCTCGTGGGTGACGAGTATCATGGTGAAGGCGTCTTCAGCGGCAAGCTTGCGGATGACTTCCAGCACTTCGTCCACCAACTCCGGGTCCAGCGCCGAGGTGATCTCATCCAGCAGCAGGATGTCGGGTTTCATCGCCAGCGCCCGGGCGATGCCAACGCGCTGTTTCTGGCCGCCGGACAGCTCCGCGGGATAGGCCTGGGCCTTGTCCTCCAGGCCGACCATGCGCAGCAGTTCCATGGCCTGGGCGCGGGCGTCTTCCCGTGATTGCCCGAGCACATGCATGGGGGCTTCGGTAATATTGCGCAGCACCGTCATGTGCGGGAACAGGTTGAAATGCTGGAACACCATGCCGAGTTTGCCGCGCATGCGATGCAGGTGACGCTCGTCCGCAGGCAGCCAATTGCCCTTGTGCAGGCGGTGCCACAGCGGCTCACCCTGAACCATGACCCGGCCGCCGTCGATATTCTCCAGTGTCATCAGAATGCGCAGCAGGGTGGACTTGCCCGACCCGCTGGAGCCGATAATGGACACGACCTCGTTTTTCCTGATGTTCAGATTGAAGTTCTCGAACAGCACCTTGTCACCGAACTTCTTGGTGACGTTGTCGAACTCGATGGCGTACTCACTCATGAGAGGGTAAATCCTTCTTTCGGAAAACGGCGCTCGGCCTGGCGGACCCCGGCACTGGCGACAAGGCTCAGTACCAGATAAATCAGGCCGACCAGGGTAAAGGGTTCCAGGTAACGGAAATTCTCCGAGCCCATGATTTTGGCCAGTTGCAGCATTTCCAGCAGGGTTATGGCCGATAGCTGCGGCGTTTCCTTGAACATGGCGATGATGTAATTGCCGCTGGCGGGGATCATTGACCGCAATGCCTGGGGCAGAATCACGTCGCGGTAGGTGCGGTACGGCGACAGATTGAGCGCGATGGACGCTTCCCACTGCCCCCTGTCGACGCCGTCGATGCCGCTGCGAAAGACTTCCGACAGGTAGGCACCGTAATGCAGCCCCAGTGCGATCACCCCCGTCATCATCGGCGACAGGCTGAGGCCCCACTCGGGGGCTACGTAATAGAGGAAGTAAATTTGCACCAGTAGCGGCGTGCTGCGGACAAACTCCATCCACCAGTAGGCGCTGTAGGACAGGGTCTTGAAGCGGCTTCGGCGCAACAGCGCCAGGATCAGGCCTGTGGCGATGGCCAGCAGGCTGCCGAACAGGGTGGCCTGCAGAGTGACCAGACAGGCGTCCAGCAGCAGCGGCAGCACTTCCCAGGCAAAAGCCCAGTCCCAGTTAAACTCGATCAAGACTGCACCTCCAGGCGCGGGTTAGCGACACTGGCAGGCCAGGCTTCGAACGCCCTGGAGAGGGCCTGAGACGGCGGGTGACCGTGTGTCATGTCAGGCCTCCACGCTGCATGCCTTTGCCCAGGCGTTTCTCCAGCGCGCGAATGCCCAGGGTCAGTACCTGGGCCATGAGGAAGTAGAACACCAGCACCAGGGCGAATATCTGCTCGACCTGCAGGGTCATGTCGGCCAGTGACTTGGCGCGGTAGGTCAGATCGGCAATGGTGATAAGGCTGACCAGGGAGGTGGCCTTGACCAGTTCTATCGCCAGATTGCCAAAGGGCGGCATCATGCCTACCAGCGCCTGGGGCAGAAGGATGCGCCACAGGCGCTGACGGGGGGTAAAGTTCAGGGCAATGGCGGCTTCCGTCTGGCCCTTGTCGATGGACAGCAATCCGCCACGCACCACTTCAGAACCATAGGCACCGATATTCAACCCCAGCGCGACCACGCCTGCGGTAATGGCATCAATGCTGATGCCGAACAGCGGCAGCACGAAATAGATCCAGTAGAGCTGGATCAGGGCAGAGGTACCACGGAAAAACTCCATGTAGATAACGGCCAGTCCCCGCAGCAGAGGTTGCTCGCTCAGGCGCATCAGGCCGGCGGCGAACGCCATCAGGGCTGCCAGTGGCAGCGCCATGATCACGATCTTTATCGTTACCATGGCGCCGCCTAGCAGCACGTCCAGTATTTCATTTAAGGGCATTGAGTCTCCTTGCGAGACGGTGTCGTTGGGAGCCTGTCGGGCGTGGCGTCGATCGACTCATGATCGGCCAGGCCTTCCAGGCTCCGCACCTTGCCGCTGAAGCGATGCTCATCGACCAGGGCGGAACTTTTCAGAGGCTGTTGCCGCCCCTCAGGGGGTGCAAAGCTGCGCGGCGGTGACATCACCGGGGAGGGTATGGGTGCCAAACCCGTAGGGCTCGACCATGGCGACATGTTCCGGTGAGCCTATCAGGCCGGCCAGGTGCGTGTTAAAGGCGTCGCGCAGGCGTTCGTCACCGGGGCGAAAGCCGAAGCCGCCGTAGCCATTGATCTTTTCGCCGTTGATCACCAGATCCTCGAATGGCTGGGCCAGTTCGACCGCATCGCTTTTGCTGCCCAGTTCCGCCATGGTCAGGACTGTGCCGGCCAGGGCATCAACCCGGCCTGTTTTGAGCGCGGCGACACCGCTGGGATAGTCCGGCAGGGTGATAATCTGGTCCAGTGCGATGCCAAAATCCTTGGCATAGCCAAACTCGACAGCGCCCGCCATTACGCCGAGTTTCAGTTCGGTGTTGGCCTTGATGTCTTCATAGCCATGGAGTGCCAGCGGATTGCCGGTTTTAACCAGGAAACCTTCGCCAATGGTGTAGGTGGGATTGGAGAACAGAATCTGCTCGCAGCGCTTTGGGTTGATGTACATGCCGGCGGCGATGACATCAAAGCGTCCCGCCTTGAGCCCCGGGATAAGCGAACCAAATTCGGTCACCAGAACCTCGACATTGTCGATACCCAGTGCATCGAGCGTATGCAGTGCGATGGTCGGTGCCTCGCCTTTGGCTTCGCCATCGGAATCCAGGTAGCCGTAGGGAATTTCGTTGGCGACCGCCAGCGTGAGCGTGCCGGATGCTTTCGCATCGTCCAGGGTATCCGCCAGGCTGATCGCGCTGACGCAACTCAGTACCAGGGCGCTAAATATGCGAACCATAGGACTCTCCGTAGTGCCTCAAAATGGGATTTATATCTTAAAGAAGGCGAATATGTTTCGCAAATGGATGCTTAATTTATGTAACTTGCCGCCTAATTGGCTGTTTATGTCCGAAAATTCCGTTTTTTGGGTGTTAAATAATTTGCATTGCAAATTATTGTAATAGGCTCTGGCCGCGAGGCGCTGTGCACGCTGTCGTCGTGCTGCAAGCAGCGCATTATGGGGCAGGCATTGTGGGCCTGGCAGGCTGCTGAATATCTGATTGTATTTGCCGGAGGCGGTTTACCCGGTGCCGAATCGCCGGGGGAATCGGTCGCCTGTTCACAGGGCTCAGCTGATTTTCTTCAGTTTGTCGTAGAGGTTGGCCCGGGATATGCCGAGCATTTTGGCGGCGGCGGTTTTGCTGCCGTGGCAGTAAGCCAATGCATCAATGATTGCGGTACGCTCGGCCGCGCGCGTGGCCTCGGCCAGGGTGACGGGCGCGTGCAGTCTGGGCTGGCCGGGTGGGCTGTCGATCACAGCGGCGGGCGGAGCTGGCGTAGGCCGGGGCAGAAAGGGCAGCAGGCTGGCGGCGTCGATTTCGGCGCTATCACTGAGCACACAGGCGCGTTCAATCACGTTGTGCAGCTCGCGGATATTGCCGGGCCAGGATTGCCGGCTGAGCAGTTGCAGTGCATCCGCTGTCAGTGCCTTGGCCGGAATACCCAGTTTGAGGGTGATCTGGTCAATAAAGCTCTCGCACAACGCCTCGATGTCAGTCAGGCGTGCGCGCAGGGGCGGCAGGTGTATGGGAAAGGTGCTGAGTCGATAGTAGAGGTCGGCCCGAAAGCGGCCATTTTCCACCATTTCCAGCAGGTTCAAGCTGGTGGCGGCCACAATGCGGACATCGGCCTTCTTCAGCTGGTTGGAACCGATGGGCTCAAATTCCTGCTCCTGCAGTACCCGTAGCAGCTTGGCCTGCAGGTCCAGCGGCATGTCGCCAATCTCGTCCAGAAACAGGGTGCCGCCGTGGGCCAGCTCGAACTTGCCGATGCGACCGTTTTTGGCAGCACCCGTATAGGCGCCGGGCGCCACGCCAAAGAACTCCGCCTCTATGAGGTTGTCCGGCACCGCGGCGACGTTCAGGCTGACAAAGGGCGCGGTATTGCGGGCAGACAGGTCGTGCAGCGCATGGGCGAACAGCTCCTTGCCGGTGCCGGTTTCGCCGGTGAGCAGCACCGAAATGTCGAACCGGGCGGCCTGTCGAACCTGCTTGCGCACCGCCTGCAGCGCATCGCTGCGGCCGATGATCTGGGACAGGTGGTAGCGGGAATTGCGTTCCAGCGCGAGCTTGTTGCGGGCGTCGCGCAGCTGGCTTTGCAGGCTGTTGTATTTGCTGAGTAACGGATTGATGCGCTCGATGCTTTCACTGGCCACAAAGCCGAAGCCGCCGACTATGTTGCCGTCTTCGTCCTGCAGCGGAAACACGCTGACAACTATCCACTGGTTGTTCAGATACAGCAGGTCGAGAAATATCGGCACGCCCGTGGAGATAACGTCCGGCAGGTAGCTGCCGGGGATGATCGAGCTGATGTGCTGGCCAATGGGGGAGGCCTTCAGCTTGAGAAAGCGGCCATAGGACTCGCTGATCCAGGTGATGTTGCAGTGCTTGTCCACCGCGATCGAGTGCTCATAGAACTGTTCAAAGGATTCGGTAAAGAATGTCAGCGCCTGTTTCTTGATACGGCGCTGTGCCGTTTCATCCCATTGCCCCATCGTGTTGATCTCGTCCAGTTCGTCTGTACTGAATTTAAGACAGTGCTGTACATAAAACAAGACAGTCGCTGTCTTGTAATAAAGACAGATCGGGGTCCTGATTATTATTAAATTTAATAAAATTAATAAATATCAATAATTTATAGTTTTTGGCCCGGGTTCTGCTTAATAGGTTCGTAAAATAACAAAATACGAGCCTCACCATGATACTCATCCCTTGCGCGGGTTTCGGTAGTCCCGCTTCGGCGTCAGCTGCGCGCAGCGCCTCCTTGGCCGGCACTCTCCCTGCCCGGCACTTCTCAAACGCAATATCTGACCAGTCCGCACCGCGGTGGCGTTCCCGTGCCTGTCGGGTGATCCCGGATTCACGGGACCTGGTGCCTGTAAAAATTCTACGGAGACATTTTCATGCTTAAGGGCAGAACAGCGCTGGTAACAGGGTCCAGCAGTGGTATTGGTCTGGCGACGGCAAAGGCACTTGCCGCCAGTGGCGTGCAGGTCATGTTGCATGGACTGGAAGGGGCAGACCTGGGGGAGCCTCTGGCGCGAGGCATCGAACAGGAGTTTGGCGTTCGTGCCGGCTATGTCAGCGCTGACTTGTCGACCCCCGAGGGCGTCGAGCACCTGGTTGCAGCGGCTGCCGACCAGCTGGGAGTCATCAGTATTCTGGTGAACAACGCCGGTATCCAGTTCACCGCACCGACGCGGGATTTTCCGGTGCAGCGCTGGGACCAGGTGCTGGCGGTAAACCTGAGTGCCGCCTTTCATGCCACGCGCCTGGCGTTGCCGGCGATGGAAGAGGCCGGCTGGGGGCGCATCATCAATGTGGCGTCGGTGCATGGCCTGGTCGGGTCGGCGAACAAGGCGGCGTATTGCGCCGCCAAGCATGGCCTGGTCGGCCTTACCAAGGTCGTTGCACTGGAGCAGGCGGCCAATGGCATCACGGTCAATGCCATCTGCCCGGGCTGGACCGATACGCCGCTGCTGAATCATCAGATCGAAACCTTTGCCCGGGATCATGGTGTCTCGATCGAGGAATCGAGGCTTGGCCTGCTGCATACCAAGACACCCTATCCCTCGCTGATTGATCCGGCGGCCATTGGCGCGATGATCCTGTTTCTCTGTTCGGATGCCGCCGCTGCCATTACCGGTGCGGCCCTGCCGATCGACGGCGCCTGGACAGCGCAGTAGTACTGCCGGCCTGATACGCGCTGATCCCGGGCGCTGAAGGCGGCGACAATAACCTCAATACCCCAACCCCAAGCAATCTGGAGTACATATGAAAACAATAAAATCGCTACTGATCTCTGCCGCCGTGGCCGGTGTTGTCGCCAGCATGGCGCTACCTGCCGTTGCAGCGGACAAGGTGCTGCTCAAAACCCCCATCGCCTTTGGTACTAACCTGCCGGCACTGGGTACCACCATCGTCTGGGTGGCCGATCATCTGAACAAGATCAGTGACGGTAACCTGCGCATGAAGGTGTATGAGCCCGGCAAGCTGGTCAGCCCGCCGGAGATCCTCGATGCGGTATCCTCCGGCAAGGTGAACTCCGGCTATGCGATCTCCGGTTACTGGCAGGGCAAGATTCCGGCGGCATCACTCTTCTCCGCCGTACCCTTTGGCCCCGAAGCCGGCGAGTACATGGCCTGGATGTATTACGGCAACGGCATGAGCCTGTACCAGGAGATGTATGACAGCAACGGCTTTAACGTCAAGGTACTGCCCTGCGCCATCCTGTCGCCGGAAACCTCGGGCTGGTTTTCCAAGCCGATCAACAGCGCGGAAGATCTCAAGGGCCTGAACATGCGGTTTTACGGCCTGGGTGCCTCGGTGATGGAAAAACTCGGTGTCAGCACGGTGCAGATACCGGGCGGCGAGATCTTCGGCGCGCTGGAGAAGGGGGCCATCGATGCCACTGAGTTCTCCCAGCCGGCCATTGATACCCGCCTTGGGCTCAACAAGATCGTCAAGTACAACTACTTCCCTGGCTGGCACCAGCAGGCCACCATCTTCGAGCTGCTGATCAACAAGGACACCTGGAACGGCATGAGCCCGGGTCAGCAGGCCCAGGTGGAAACCACCTGCATGGCGTCCATGACCAACTCGGTGGCTGAAGGCGAGGCCATGCAGTTCCCGGTGATGGCGGATGCGAAGAAAAACGGTGTCGAGATTCGCTACTGGAGCGACGAGATGCTGGCGACCTTCGAGGAAAAATGGATGGAAGTGGCGTCTGAAAAATCCGCCGAAGATCCCTTCTTCAAGAAGGTCTGGGATGACCTGAGCACCTTCCGCAGCGGCTACGACCTCTGGGAAGCCAACGCCTTCCTGCCGCGCAGCCGCGCCGAGTAATGCCCGTCGCCGGGGCGCAAGCCCCGGCGTTGCCCGCTTGCCTCCCCGTTTTTCCGAACTCGAAGGTCCTATCCGGTGACTGACAACAACACCCCCGCCGCCGTCCCCCTGGCGGACACGATTGACCGCCTGATCCAGCGCATTACGCTGGGCATTGGCTGGAGCTTTGTGCTGCTGGTGCTGGTGATTATCCTGCAGGTGACACTGCGCAAGGGCTTTTCCCAGGGCCTGATTGCGCTGGAAGAGCTGCAGTGGCACCTCTATGCCATCGGTGTCATGTTCGGCCTGGCCTACGCCCAGACCACCGACGCCCATATCCGCGTGGACCTGTTCCACGGCCGTTTCAGGACCCGCAGCAAGCGCCTGATCGAAATCCTCGGCATCCTTTTTCTGCTGCTGCCCTTTATCGGCGTGATTTTCCTGCACAGCCTGGACTTTCTGTACGACTCCTGGCGCATCAACGAAAGCTCCTCGGCGCCTTCGGGCCTGCCCTGGCGCTGGCTGATCAAGGGCGTGATCCCCGTGAGCTTTGCGCTGCTGGCGCTGGCGGTACTGTCGCGCCTGTACCGTGAGATTATTCTGTTGATGCGCGGAGAATAAGCAAAATGGATATCAATGAAATTCTGGTTATCGCGATGTTTTTATCCTTTATCGCGCTGCTGTTTACCGGCTTCCCGGTGGCCTGGGTGCTCGGTGGCCTGGGTATCCTGTTCGCCTTTATCGGCCAGCTGGCCGACACCTATTTTGACAGCATCACCGGGCTGGATTACCTGACCCTGGGGCTGGTGGTGAACCGGCTCTGGAAGATCATGGACAACTGGATCCTGGTGGCCCTGCCGATGTTTATTTTCATGGGCATCATGCTGGACAAGTCCGGCGTGGCCGAGCGCCTGATGCACTCCATGCAGGAGCTGTTTGGCCGCGTGCGTGGTGGTCTGGCGATTACCGTCACCGCCATCGGCATCATCCTGGCGGCCTCCACCGGCATTATCGGCGCCTCGGTGGTGCTGCTGGCGGTGATGTCGCTGCCGGCCATGACCCGGCAGGGCTATTCAATGCCGCTGGCGCTGGGCACCATCGCCTCGGCCGGCACCCTGGGCATCCTGATTCCGCCCAGCATCATGCTGGTGATCATGGCCGACCAGCTGGCGCTGTCGGTGGGGGATCTGTTCATGGGCGCCGTGGTCCCGGGGCTGATGCTCGGCGCCCTCTATATCGTCTATATCCTGATCTACGGCCTGGTGAAGCCCGCCGCCGCACCGGTGCCAAAAGATGCCAAGCCGGTGACCTGGCCCATCGTGCTCAACGTGCTGCGGGCGGTGTTGCCGACCCTGCTGTTGATTTTCGTCGTGCTGGGCTCGATCTTTGGCGGCATCGCCACCCCGACCGAAGCCTCGGGCGTGGGTGCCCTGGGGGCAACGCTGCTGGCGATGTACAACCGCAAGTTCAGCTTCAGGGTGCTGAACGATGTGGTACGCGGCACCACCAACACCACGGCCTACATCTTTGCCATCTTTATCGGCGCCACCTGCTTTGCCCTGGTGTTGCGCGAGCTCGGTGGCGATGAGCTGATCGAGTCCTTCCTCACCGGGCTGCCCTTTGGTCCCTACGGCATCATCTTCTTTATTCTGGGGGTGATCTTCCTGCTGGGCTTCTTCCTGGACTGGATCGAAATCACCCTGATCATCCTGCCGCTGCTGGCACCGGTGATCTCGGCGCTGGGCATCGAGATCGACGGCTACGGCGTGGTGGATAACCCGGAACTGGTGTGGTTCGTGATGCTGGTCGCCATGACCCTGCAGACCTCCTTCCTGACGCCACCGGTGGGGTTTGCGCTGTTTTACCTCAAGGGTGTCTGCCCGCCGGACGTGCGCCTGGGCGACATTTACCGTGGCGTGATACCGTTCATCGCGCTGCAACTGGTTGCCCTGCTGATCCTGGTGTTCTGGCCCCAGCTGGTGCTCTGGCTACCGGCCAACGCCTACGGCTAGCCTGGCTGGGTCCTTGCCGCTGGCCTTTTGCCGCGACGCCCCGCCGTCGCGGCGCTATAATGCGCGCCGGTCTGGGTTCAATGGGGTAGGCGGGTGTCGATGTTCAATGCTGATACGGTGGTGATACTGGATTTCGAGACCACAGGGCTGTCGCCCGATGGCGGCGACCGGGCGATCGAGATCGGGGCCGTGAAACTGGAAAACGGCCAGGTCACGGGGCGTTTCCAGGAGCTGATGAACCCGGGGCGGCGGGTCAGTGGCTTTATCGAAAGCTATACCGGTATCAGCAACGCCATGCTGGCCGGTGCCGCCGAGAACGCCGAGGTGATGGCCCGTTTTGCCGACTTTATCGGCGATTTCAACCTGGTAGCGCACAATGCCTCCTTCGACAAGCGCTTCCTGGATGCGGAGCTGGGCCTGATTGGCCGGCAATACCCGGGGCAGTTCGTCTGCTCCATGCTGCTGGCCCGCAGGCTGTTCCAGGCGGCACCCGACTACAAGCTCGGTACCCTGGTGCGTTATGCGAATATTCCTGTTGACGGAGTGTTTCACCGTGCCCTCTATGATTCCGAAATGACCGCGAAACTCTGGCTGGCAATGCTGGCCGAGCTGGCATCTCGCTGTGCCCTGGATGTCCCCGGGTTTGAGCTGTTGTACAGAATCAGCAAGATGCCGAAAAAGGCTGTACCCGGGTTTATTGCCGGGCTCTGACGCACTGTTTTGGTCCGGTGACCTGCCGCTTTACCGTTCTGTATTTAGATTTTGCTGCGCCTGAGCAAGGTGGTCGGCTGCCCGAGGGCTCGAGCCGTCGCTTTGGGATACAAGGTTTGCGCGCAAGGAAGGCCGCTGGTCGCCAGGGGGTTAGCCGCAACGGCCCAGCCTGAGACCCGGCTGAGCCGTTGTTATTGGGGGGCGCGGGTGTTACCGGCTGCCGAAAAGCCGGTCCAGGCTCAGCGGGCCGGGCCCCGCAAAGGCCAGGTACAGAAACACGAAGCTGTACAGGGCCGCCAGCTCGCCGCCATTGAGCATGGGCCAGAAGCCCTGCGGGGCGTGGGCCATAAAGTAGGCCACGGCCATCATGCCGGAAAGCACAAAGGCGATGGGGCGGCTGAACAGGCCTACCAGCAGCAAGGCCCCGCCAAAGAGCTCCAGCGCGCCGGCCAGCCCCATCAGGGACATGAGCTCCACGGGGTTGTTGGGCGCTGCCGGAAAGGCCAGCAATTTCTGGCCACCGTGCTGCATGAACAGGAAGGCGGCAACGATACGCACCAGGCTGAGCAGCCAGGGCGTTACACGGGAATTGAACGAGTCTGCGGCGGACATGGCACTCTCCTTAAGCGGGGGCTTGGGGTGTGTAACGGGTGCTATATCAAACGGTTACACGCATCAGTATAGATACGGGCAAACAGCCTTGAAAGAACCCGAGGCGCCGGTTCGATTCAGTCCTGCGGTGTTGGCGGGTTTTATGCCCTGTGTTGCAGGGCCAGTTCGAGTACCGGCAGTACGCTGTCGGTCAGTGGGTAGTCGCCGCGGCGCAATTGCTGGATGGAAATCCAGCGGGCGTCGGCGGCATCGTCAGCAGCCCGGGGTATTCCGGACAGCCAGTGGCAATAGATCACCACCAGCAGATAGTGATATTGCAGGCTGGAGCCATTGTACTCCATGACATCAAGCGCAGTGAGGACAGTGTCCGCCCGTGCTTTCACACCGGTTTCTTCGTTCAGCTCGCGCAGGGCTGCCTGCTCTACCGTCTCGCCGGCGTGCATCTTGCCACCCGGGAAGCTCCAGTAACCCGCATTGGGGGCCAGGGCGCGTTGTACCAGCAGCACGCTATCATTGCGCAGCAGCACCGCACTGGCCGCCGGAACGGGCCAGGCTATGGCGGCTGAAGTGCCGGTGTCAGGCGGGAGGCTGTCTGAGGTCATGGATGGGTTCTCAAGTGGTGTGTGGACAGACGGTATCGCCATGAAGGGAGGTAGTATAACAGGCGGAGAAGCGGGGGCTTCGGTACGCATTCGAGGGGCAGCCTGTCCGAATATCTTTCACCAGCCGGGCCTGTCAGCTGGGGCGAGTTGACTTACACTGATCAGGCCAACGGTCGCTGTTTGCACTGCTTTCTTGTCATGCATTGTGACGCTGGCTGCTGCAGTGAGCTAGCTGTGGCGTTCACTTGGAGGTTCAGATCATGACCATCGCCACTACAGTGAAAGATTACCTGGATGTTCGCGGGATCACGTACGATGCCTTGCAGCACTACTCTACCGGTTCCAGTCATGAAAGTGCTGAGGCCGCCCATATTGATGAGGCGCACATCGCCAAGGCCGTTATCCTGACAGACAGCCGGGGGCCGGTGATGGTTGTCGTGCCGGGCAATGCCTGGGTGAGCCTGTCCAGGGTACAGAAAACTCTGGGCTGCCCGGTGGTCCTGGCCGAAGAAGCCGAAACTGCCGGATTGTTTTCTGACTGTGTCTGCGGCGCCGTACCGCCACTGGGCCCGGCTTACGGCATCGAAACACTGCTGGATGAGGCGCTGACAAGTCTGGCGTTCCACTATGTTGAAAGTGGTGACCATAAAACCCTGTTACGGCTGAAGGGCCCTGACTTTATCCATTTGCTGGCGGGTGCTCGTCGCGGTCATTTTACGAGCGAGGACTGATGTTCATACGGTCAGATGAATGGGGCCTCGCAGCGCCTCGGTAAGGAAGTCCACCAGCAACGCCACTCTGTGTAATCGGTAGCGGTGCTGCGGATACACCAATGACAAGGTCGCAGGTTTTAACTGCCAGTCGGGTAGTAACTGTACCAGGGTTCCGCTGTTGATCTCTGGTTGCAGGTAAACCCGTGGCAGTATGGTAAGGGCGGTGCCATTGAGTGCAGCCCGTTTCATCACATGGCCGTTGCGACAGCGCAGGCTGCAGCGTGCGTGCCACTCGATACTGTCAGTTGGCGATACTGCCGGGCTGAAATGATACCGGTTAAGCGAGCCCAGGGCTGCCGGGAAATCGCGTAGGTCGTCCGGGTGTCGCGGCACGCCGTGGCGAGCGATGAAGTCCGGACTGGCGCAGACGATGGATTCGATTTGCTGCAGCGGGCGGGCGATCAGGCTGGAGTCTGGCAATTCACCCATGCGTACAACCAGATCAAACTGTTCCGCGATCAGGTCTACCCGATGGCTGGTTAAGTCCAGCTCTATCGTAATTTCCGGGTAGAGCGCCATGAAGCGAAACAGCACCGGGCTGAGCCATTGCTCTGCGAGAATGCCGCCCACCGAGTTAATGCGGATATTGCCGGTCACCTTCTGCTGCTGTGCCTGGGCGTCATCGATCGCCAGGTTCAGCAGCTCCAACCCCTGGCGACATTGCTGATAAAAGGCCTCACCGACCTCGGTCAGGCTGATGCGCCGAGTGGTGCGTTGCAACAGGGTAACGCCGAGATCGCGTTCAAGGCGGCTGACAGCCTGGGAAAGGCGTGACTTTGACGTATCCAGTGCGCTGGCCGCGGCGGTAAAACTGCCGTGCTGTGCCACTGCTACGAACTCGGGTATACCGGTCTGCATGGTGTGTAACCTTTGTTTGAAGTACGAATGCGGCGCATCCGGAATGGGGTGGTCGGTCACGCCGAGTACAGTCGCTGCTTACTGTACATTTAATCGGAACAGTTCGTTAAGTTTTAGGTTATTTATTAACAATACCATGCGCTCTACAGTAGCCCTCAGTTTCAAGATGACGCCGCATTCGATGCAACAGAGGTACGAGCGAACATGAAAACACGATTACTGGGAAAATCAGGGCTTGAAGTCAGCGAAATTGGCCTTGGCTGCTGGCAGCTGGGGGGGGATTTCGGGCCGGTCGCAGATGCCCAGGCAACGCAGATACTGGATAGTGCCTGGAACCAGAGTGTGCATTTGTGGGATACCGCCGATGTCTATGGGGCCGGCCAAAGCGAGCAGCGCATTGGCGACTGGTGTGCCAGAACGGGTAATCCTGTAACCGTGATCACCAAGCTTGGACGCGACGGATCGCTTTATCCGTCGAGTTACAGTAAGACCGGCGTGCGTGCCAGCTTGCAGGGGTCAGCCCGGCGCCTGGGGGTGGAACGCCTGACACTTGCCCAGCTGCACTGTGTGCCTTTTGACGTGCTACGCGATGGCGAAATTTTTACTTGGCTTGATGAGCTGCGCAGTGAAGGCCTGATCCAGCATTATGGCGCCAGTGTCGAAACCCTGGAAGAGGGGCTGTACTGTTTGCGCCAGCCAAACCTTGCCAGTCTGCAAATTATCTTCAACCTGTTTCGTCAGGATGCCATAACTGAACTGTTGCCGGCGGCCGCGCAGGCGGATGTGGGCGTCATCGTGCGCCTGCCACTGGCCAGTGGGCTGTTGTCGGGGAAATTTGCCCCGGACCACCGTTTTTCCGAGCAGGATCACCGACACTTTAACCGTGATGGCCAGGCGTTTAATGTCGGTGAAACCTTCTCAGGTCTGCCCTTTGGTGTCGCTGTGGACCGGGTGCAGCAATTGGCAGCACTGCTGCCGAAAAACATGACGCTGGCGCAGCTGGCACTGCGCTGGATTCTGGATCAGCCGGCGGTGTCGACGGTGATTGCCGGTGTTAGCAAGGCTGAGCAGCTGGCTGCCAACGTAGCAGCCAGCGCACTCGAGCCGTTACCGCGGGAGCTTCACCAGCAGCTATTTGATTTTTATGCAGCGCAGGTGCGTGGAGAGGTGCGGGGCGCGATCTGATAACTTGTTCGGCCCGGACTCAGAGAGTGTCCGGCCCGCTTTGCGTTACCAGCCAGTCGGCGAAATGCTGCACGATGGGGGAGAGCTTTCTCGCCCTGGGCAGGATGAGGTAATAGCCGTAGGCCGAGCTGACCGGCTCCTGTAGCAGAGGAATAAGCAGGCCGCTGTCGAGCATGGAGTCCACCAGCGGGCGCCAGCCAATAGCGACGCCCTGGCCGGCAATAGCGGCCTGCAGCAGCAGGGTGTAGTTGTTGAACACCAGCTCAGGCTCGCGCGGCGTTTGCGTTATGCCCAGCGCCCTGAAGAGGCGCGACCAGTTAAACCAGCGGGCGTTATGATCCGCCTCCAGCTGCAGCAGTGGCATCAGGGTCAAGGTCTGACCGCTTTGGTGCCAGTGCTCACGCAGTGCCGGACTGCAGACGGGGACAACCCGCTCCTCGAAGAGGGGTACGCTGCGCCCGGGCGCTTCGCTACCGTCACCAAAGTTGATAGCGACATCAATATCGGCCTGGTCCGGCGTGATCTGGTGCTGCGCCGTGATGACCCTGACCTCGGTATCGGGGTAGAGCGCTCTGAAGTCCGCCAGTCGGGGCACCAGCCAGAACGCCGCCAGCGCAAAGTCCGTGGCGACATTGATGATGACCTTGGCCTGTTTCTGCTGGACGGCGGCAATTCCCTTGTGCAGCCGATTCAGGCTTTCGCTCACGGCATCAAACAGCAGTTCGCCGCCTGCGGTCAGGCGTACGCCCCGATGCAGCCGCTGGAATAGCTGGACGCCAAGATCCTCTTCCAGTCGGCTGATGTGCTGGCTGATGGCTGACTGGGTGCTGTCGAGCTCGCGCGCCGCAGCGGTGAAATTGTGTAGCCGTGCGGCAGCCTCGAAGGCCTGCAGGCTTGGGGTAGGAGGCAGAAAATTGGCTTTTGGCATTAGTGAAACTGATCACTCGTATTAGTTTTGACCCAGTTTACAGCAAATCTACAAGCGCGCAGTATCTTCACTAACACTTGTATCGCGGCCATCTGGCGCAGGCGTGAGTATAAAAAAGGTTAGAGGAGTAGGTAACTGCCATGAGTAAAACCAAACCCAATATTCTGTTCATTATGGCCGATCAGCTGGCGGCATCGGCGCTGCCGGTCTACGGTCATCCGCTGGTCAAGACGCCCAACCTCAGTGCCCTGGCCGAGCAGGGCGTGGTGTTCGATTCGGCCTATTGCAACAGCCCGCTCTGTGCACCGTCGCGTTTTGTGCTGATGTCCGGGCGCTTGCCTTCAAAGATCGGCGCCTACGACAACGCCGCCGAACTGCCGGCCGATGTGCCGACCTTTGCGCACTATCTGCGCCACCTGGGTTACCGCACCGCGCTGTCCGGCAAGATGCACTTCTGCGGCCCGGATCAGCTGCATGGCTTCGAAGAGCGCCTGACCAGCGATATCTATCCGGCGGACTTTGGCTGGTCGGTGAACTGGGACGAATTCGAAACCCGCCCGACCTGGTACCACAACATGTCGTCCGTAACCCAGGCCGGGCCCTGTGTGCGCACCAATCAGCTCGATTTTGACGACGAGGTGGTGTTCAACGCCCGTCGCTACCTGTACGACCGTGCCCGCAGCAGCGATGAGCGTCCGTTTTGCCTGACGGTGTCCATGACCCACCCCCACGATCCCTACGCAATCCCGCAGGAGTACTGGGACCGCTACAGCAATGACGAGATCGACCTGCCCAGCGTAACCATTGCGCCCGAAGACCAGGACCCGCACTCCGCGCGCCTGCGTTTCGTCTACGAAATGGACAAGACCGAGATCACCGAGCAGCAGGTTCGCAATGCCCGCCGGGCCTATTACGGCGCCATCAGCTACGTTGACGACCAGATCGGCACGCTGCTGAAGACGCTGAAGGAAACCGGGCTGGACGAGAACACCATCATCGTGTTCTCCGGCGACCACGGCGACATGCTCGGCGAGCGCGGCCTCTGGTACAAGATGAGCTGGTTCGAGAACTCGGCCCGCGTACCCATGATCGTCCATGCGCCGGCGCATTTCGATGCCGCCCGCATCAGTGCCAGCGTATCCACGCTGGATCTGCTGCCCACCTTTGTCGATATGGCCAGCAACGGCGAGTTCAGCGGCTACGCCACGCCGATCGAGGGGCGCAGCCTGGTACCGCACCTGCAGGGCAGCAAGGGGCATGACGAGGTAATCGGTGAATACATGGCCGAGGGCACCATCGCACCGGTACTGATGATTCGTCGCGACAACTACAAGTTTATCTACTGCCCGACAGACCCCGCCCAGCTGTATGACCTGGCGGCCGATCCGCAGGAGCTGCACAACCTGGCGCAGACACCGGAACAGGCGGAGCGGGTCGAGTCCCTGTTGCAGGAAGTGAGCGAGCGCTGGGACCTGGACGCACTGCACCAGGACATCCTCTGGAGTCAGCGTCGCCGTCGCCTGGTCGCCGCTGCGCTGAGCCAGGGCAAGGTAACGGCCTGGGATCACCAGCCGTTTGTGGATGCCAGCACCCAGTACATGCGCAATACCATCGACCTTGACGACCTGGAGCGCCGTTCGCGCTTCCCGCAGGTGGAGTGACCGCGGCGGCTTTCAGGCGGCTTGCGAATACTGATTCGAACATTGACTGACACAGGATACTGATCATGAGCCTAAAGCGTGAAACGGGTTTCAAATGCACAGTGCTGGCCGGCGCCATGGCGCTGGGTCTCGCCGCGGCTCAGTCCGCCCAGGCCACCGAAGCGCCCCAGTGCGAACAGGTGCGCCTGACGGATCCCGGCTGGACCGATATCAGCGTGACCAACGCGCTGGCCGGTACCGTACTGCAGGGTCTGGGGTACAAAACCTCGGTTGACCTGCTGGCCGTACCCATTGGCTTTGAGAGCCTGAAAAAGGGCGAAATCGATGTCTTTCTGGGCAACTGGATGCCGGCGCAGCAGGGTTTTATCGACAAGTACGGTGCTGACCTCGACAGGGTGCGTACCAACCTGGAGGGGGCGAAGTTTACCCTCGCGGTGCCGGCGTATGTCTATGACAGCGGCGTAACAAGCTTTGCCGACCTTGGCGATCGGGCGGAGGATTTTCGCCAGCGTATCTATGGCATCGATCCGGGTGCCCCGGCCAATGGCCTGTTGCAGGGCATGATCGACAAGGGCGATTTTGGCCTGCAGGGCTGGAAGCTGGTCGAGTCCGGCGAGCAGGCCATGCTTAGCCAGGTTACCCGCGCGGTACGCAAGCAGGAGGCCATCGTCTTTCTCGGCTGGGCGCCGCACCCGATGAATTTGCGGGTCGACATGAAGTACCTCGAGGGTGGCGATGAGTACTTTGGCCCCAATTACGGTGGCGCCAGCATCCATACGGTGACGCGCAAGGGCTACAGTGCCGAGTGCCCGAACGTGGCTACCTTGCTGAACAACCTTGCGTTCAACCTGGATATGGAAAGCGAGATCATGGGCGCCATTCTGGACGACGGCAAGAAAGCGGATCAGGCAGCCGCTCAATGGCTCAGGGCGAACCCTGAGGTGCTGAACAGCTGGCTTGAGAATGTCAGCACGCGTGATGGCATGCCAGGACTGGCGGCCGTGCAGCAGCACCTGGGTCTTTGACCGGGGTGCAGGCTGAACTTAGGACGGGCTATCCGCTATCGCAAAGTCGATCAGCTGGTAGCCTTCGTTGTCGATCTGCAGGTACCAGCCGCTGTCATCCCAGTCGCCCAGTACGATGCGGGTGCCCGAGCCCTGGCTGATTTGATTGTCGTGAATGGCGGGGCGGTGAGTGTGACCGTGGATCAGCAGATCAACACCGGCCGCGCTCAATGCCGCGGATACGGCAGCCGGGTTTACATCCATGATATCGGCGGACTTCTCGGCGCCCCTGGCCTTGCTGGCTGCACGCAACTGGCGCGCAATGGCCAGGCGTTCATCTACGCTTTGCGACAGGAACTGTTGCTGCCAGGCGGGGTCGCGTACCTGGGACCTGAAGGCCTGGTACTCGGTGTCGTCGGTGCAGAGTTGATCACCGTGCATCAGCAGCGCCTGGCCGCCGGGCACATCGATCAGCTGCTGGTCGGGCAGGGGGCGGGCTCCCAGGGTATCGAGAAACGCCTGTCCGACCAGAAAGTCGCGGTTACCGTGCTGAAAATAGAGCGCGGTACCGCGCGCCGATAACGCCGCCAGTTCGGCGTAGATCGCATCCAGCCCCGGCATCGGGGCATCATCCCCGATCCAGGCCTCGAATATGTCCCCCAGCAGGTACAGGGCATCGCAGCCCGGCGCGTCCTGTTGCAGGAATTCAAGGAAGGCCCGGCTAAGATCCGGGCGTTCTGGGCGAAGGTGCAGATCGGCGACAAACAGCAGCGTCATGGGCAGGTCTTACTCGGTGATGCGGGCGGATTCGATAATCACGTCTTCTGCCGGCACGTCCTGGTGACCGCCGCGGGAGGTGGTCTTGACGCCCTTGATCTTGTTGACCACGTCCATGCCATCGACAACCTTGCCGAATACGGCGTAGCCCCAGCCCTGGGTGGTTTCAGCCGTGTGATCCAGGAAACTGTTGTCCTTGACGTTGATAAAGAACTGAGCCGAGGCGGAGTGCGGGTCCATGGTGCGGGCCATGGCCAAGGTGCCAGTCAGGTTCTTCAGGCCGTTGTTGGCCTCGTTATCGATGTTGCCGCGGGTTTCTTTCTGTTTCATGCCCGGGGTAAAACCGCCGCCCTGCAGCATGAAGCCGTCGATCACGCGGTGAAAGATCACGCCGTCGTAGAAGCCGTCGCGCACGTACTGTTCGAAGTTGGCGGCGGTCTTGGGGGCCTTGTCGTAATCCAGCTCGATGGAGATGTCGCCGTGGTTGGTCGAGAGAATAATCATTGCTATACGTCCTGGGGGTCGGTTGTACGTGATCGGGGATCGCGAATAATCGCGCATTATACCCAAGTCAGTCAGATTCGCATCACTGAGGGGCTGCGACTGTGACAGGCTGGCCGGTATCGCGAGCGGTTAGTGTGTTCAGCGCCCCGATACGTTTATAATGCTGCGACTTTTCATGCCGTCAGGACAGACTGGACACCAAGCCGACTATGAGCAAGCAAGAACACGTCAAGCCTACGAACTTTATTCATCAGATCATCGAGAGCGACATCGCGGACGAAAAGGTCGCCGGTGGTCAGGTCGTGACACGCTTCCCGCCAGAGCCCAACGGCTACCTGCATATCGGTCACGCCAAGTCGATCTGTCTGAACTTTGGCACCGCCGCCAAGTACCAGGGCCTGTGCAACCTGCGTTTTGACGATACCAACCCGGAAAAAGAGAGCCAGGAATACATCGACGCCATCGCCGAAGATGTGCGCTGGCTGGGGTTCAAGTGGGACGGTGATATCCGTTACACCTCTGACTACTTCGAGCAGCTGTACCAGTGGGCCCTGTACCTGATCGCCAATGGCAAGGCCTATGTCGACAGCCTGAGCGCCCACGAAATGCGCGAGTTCCGCGGCAACCTTACCGAGCCTGGCAAGAACAGCCCCTACCGTGAACGCAGCGTGGCGGAGAATCTGGAACTGTTCGAGCGCATGCGCAACGGCGACTTCGACGAAGGCGACTGCGCGCTGCGGGTGAGAATCGACATGGCGGCGCCGAACATGAACCTGCGTGACCCGGTGATCTACCGTATTCGCAAGGCACACCACCACCAGACCGGCGACAAGTGGTGCATCTACCCGTCCTACGACTTCGCCCACGGCCAGTCCGATGCGCTGGAAGGCGTGACACACTCCATCTGTACGCTGGAGTTTGAAGACCACCGCCCGCTGTACGACTGGTTTATCGCCAATCTGCCGGTGCCGGCCCAGCCGCGCCAGTACGAATTTGCCCGCCTCAACCTGAACTACACCATCACCAGCAAGCGCAAGCTCAAGCTGCTGGTGGATGAACAGCACGTGTCCGGCTGGGACGACCCCCGCATGCCGACCATTTCCGGCCTGCGCCGTCGCGGCTTTACGCCGGCCTCCATTCGCAACTTCTGCGAGATGATCGGTGTAACCCGCTCCAACGGCGTGGTGGACATGGGCATGCTGGAGTCCGCCGTGCGCGATGACCTGGATGCCAATGCACCGCGCGCCATGTGCGTAACGCGCCCGCTCAAGGTCACCGTCAGCAACTTCGCCGAGGGCGAGGAAGAATGGTTCGAACTGCCGGCACACCCCAAGGACGAGTCCATGGGGCTGCGCAAGGTCTCCTTCGGCCGCAACCTGCTGATCGAACAGGAAGACTTTGAAGAGGAAAAACCGCGCAAGTGGAAGCGTCTGGCGCCGGGCGATGCCGTGCGTCTGCGCGGCGCCTACGTGATCACCTGTGATGAGGTGATCAAGGATGCCGCCGGCAACGTGGTGGAGTTGATCTGCAGCTATGATCCCGCCACCAAGGGCGAGAACCCGACCGGTTACAAGCCCAACGGGGTGATTCACTGGGTCAATGCCGATCACTCGGTGCCCTGTGAAGTGCGCCTGTACGACCGCCTGTTCACCGAAGCGAACCCCGAGGGCGACAAGGAAGTGGACTTCCAGACGCATCTGAACCCCGAGTCGCTGGAAGTGCTGACCGACAGCCGGGTTGAAATCGGCCTCAAGCATGCAGTGGCAGAAGCGCACTATCAGTTTGAGCGCCTGGGATACTTCTCTGTGGACAAGGATTCCAATGAAGAGCGCCTGGTGTTCAACCGCACCGTCACGCTACGCGACTCCTGGGTGAAAATTCAGGGCAAGTAAAGGCACCGCTGCGGCTCTTTACATGAGTCGCTGGGTGAAGACCCAGGGCAAGTAAGCGCACCGCTGCGGCTCTTTGCATGAGCAGCTGGGTGAAAATCCAGGGCAAGTAAAGGCACCGCTGCGGCTCTTTACATGAGCCGCTGGGTGAAGATCCAGGGCAAGTAAGCTCCTTGGTGCAGACTTGAAACGCGATAAAACGCCTGGCTTCGGTAACGGAGTCGGGCGTTTCTGTATGGAGGCAACCGGGCCGGCGTTAGTGTCCAGCAAGCCAGTTGGAGATCTGCGCCAGTAGCCAGTCGGGGGCGTCGTGGGGCAGGTCATGGCCGGCGTCGGGGTGAATGCCAAGCGGTGATCGCCAGTGGTTGGCTATGGCGGCACTGCAGGCGGGGTCCACCAGGGCGTCGTTGCGGCTGCAGAGCAGCAGGGCTGGCGCCCTTGGCACCCGGTTGTTACTGCGGTAGAGGGCCGCGGCGGCGAGTTGTCGCAGGGTGTTGCGGCCCGTCACCGGGCACTCGCGGGCGTAGTCGCACCACTGCGACAGGATGTGGTCACGCTGCTGGTGGCAGCTTAGCCGGTAAATGAGAGCCTCTTTGCCGGCGGTGTCTGAGACCAGGGCACGGGCGAGCGTGGCCAGTGCCCCGGGGCGCAGGCGCTGCCAGGGTGGGCTCAGGTTGGCCAGGCTGCCATTGACCAGGACCAGGCGGTCGACTTCGGCGGGAAAATCCAGCGCCCAGGCCGTCGCTACCATGGCGCCCATGGACAAGCCGAGAAGCCTGAAAGGCGGCTGCGACAGCTCGGGGTTGCTGGTATGGCGAGGCAGCATTTCGCTGCGCAGGTGATCCACCAGTGCGCTCAGTTGCAGCGGGCTTGGCATGCGATGCAGCTGGCCATTACCGGGAAGGTCCGGGCTCAGCACCCGAACCTGAAGCGTATCGGCCAGGCGCTGGCCGAAGCTGCCCCAGTGGCGCGACTCGCGCACCAGCCCCCGCAACAGTATCCAGCAGGGCGGGGTGGTCCCCGGCGGCATCGGTTCGCCACCAGGCCAGTAGTCCTGCACCCAAAGCGTCATTGGCTGTTCCGGTACCAGCGTTGCAGCGCCTGCTGCTGTTCTGTGTTGCGGTCCGCCTCGCCAGGCAGCCAGGATTGCCAGGAGCGTGTGGCGCGGATCATGAAATCGAACAGACTGTTGTGATGGCGCATGATACGCCTGTGGCGATGGGGCACCAGCGGGTTGAACAGGCCACGAAAGCTGATGATCTGGCGCAGGTTCTTGCGTACCCAGAGCCAGGAGCCGAGTTCCAGTGTCAGTGGCAGGAAGACCGCCGGCCGGCCCGGACAGGCCTGCTGGCGCAGCAGGTGCTGCTGATACAGGTGATCCCAAAGGTCTCCGTGGGTGCGGTACTGGTGGCACTGGGGTTCGAACAGGTAACGGTGATGCGGGTTGGCCTCTTCGTAGAGTTTCACCAGTGCATGTACATCCGCGAGCTGTTCGAGCGGGCGTGTGCTGCCGGCATAGGGAAACCAGAGCCGGTCACGCATGCCAAAGCCCGAGTGGCAGTCCAGCGACAGGCACAGGGGTGCCCCGGCAATCTCGCGGTTCACCAGTTCGCACAGTGCAGCGGACTCTGCCTGCATGGGGAGACCGGGGGCGCCGCGATACCAGGGTAGCCAGGCACCGATTCGGTGCCCGCTGAGCAGCCAGACGCCAGGATCATCGGCATTTTGGGGCGCGTTGCGCATCAGGTCGATGCCGTTGGCGTTGGCGCGGGAACCCCGTGCCATGCCGGCGGGGTTCAGTAGCGGGCAGATGACGATACGGATGTGGCGCAGATCCTCCTGCAGCCCCTGGTCCCAGGGCAGGCGCGCCATCAAGGCTTCGAGCTGGGTCAGCAGCAGCTGGGTGCCGATACGCTCGACACCATGAATGCCTCCGCTGAGCAGCAGTACCGCTGCGGCCGGGTCCGGATTGCCGAGTTGCAGCGCATAGAGCGGATACTCACTGGCGCCATCGGTTACGTTTGCCAGCACCTGAACGCGCAATTCGCCGCTGGCCTGTGCCAGCAGGCGTTCCAGCCTGTCCAGTTCCGGCAGGTCAGGGCGCGGCTGCGGTGAATGGCGGCGTGCTGCCGGGCAGGTCTCGGGCGAGGCGGTTGTACCAGGGGTGGCATGGCTGGATTTCATGTAGATCCGGTTCGAAGGGCAGGCCGTTGCGGTTCCGCCAGGGCTGTAGGTGTGTTGCAGTTTAGCTGCTATGCTCGCGGGCGATATTCGCTTAACAAAGGATTCACAGGACGTGTCGTTCAACAGCAGATGCCCGGAATACAGCGCGAGCGCAACGGCAGGTGGCAGCCACAGCACAGCCCCGCTATGGGGTCTTGCGATGGCTGCAATGCTGCTGTTTTCGCTCGGCTGCAGCAGCCGGGAACCGGTTGCGGATGCCGGCGCCCTGGACCCTGAGCGCGGGGGAGCGGCACAAGCTGAAGCTGCTGCCGGGGTTACAGCGGTGCCCGAGTCGCCACCGCGTGCCCGGCGCCAGGGCGGTACGGCGCAGGTTCAGCGCCTGGCGCTACTGCCTGCAGACGTCCTCGAAACATCGGGCCTGGCTGGGATAGACAGCCGCCTGTGGACGCTGAACGACAGCGGGGATGATGCCGTGATCTACCAGCTGTCCGAGGATGGGCGCGGTATCAGCAAGCAGCTCTACCTGGCCGGCGCCCGCAATGTCGACTGGGAGTCCCTGGCGCTGGATGACACGCATCTCTATATCGCCGACTGCGGCAATAACCAGGGTCGGCGCGGCACGCTGGATCTGTACCGCGTGCCTTTGCATGAGCTGAGTGCACCGGATGGCAGCCGGGTCGGTTATGCGACTGCCAGGTTTCGCTACGGTCAGCGGCTCGAAGTGACGGCATCCGACAGCCATAACTTTGACTGCGAAGCCGTTACCGCGGTGGGCGATGAACTCTGGCTGTTCAGCAAGAACCGGGCGGACGGCAATACCGAGCTGTATCGACTCGACAAGCGGGCTTCGGATCAGGCCGTCTTTCCAACCGGCAGTTACCCGGTCGAGGGGCTCATCACGGCGGCGGACTATGACCCGGTGTCCCGGCGACTGGTGTTGCTGGGATACAGCCGGCAGCGTTTCTTCGGCCATAGCTTTATCTGGTTTATACCGTTATCTTCCGAGGCGGGCAGTGTCAAAAGACCGGCGCCGGATTGGTCCGGGGCGCAACGCTACCGGTTGTCCGAGTATGCGCAATGGGAGGCGATCAGCTGGGATGGCCAGCATCGCCTGCTCCTGACGAGCGAACGCAGCCCGTTGTCGGACGCCCAGCTGGGCGAAATTCGCCTCGATGATAGCGGCGTGCCGCTCGCACCTGCAGTGGATCCGGATGACTCTTCGCTGTGGTAGAAAATCCGGCGCGCCATTGCGCAATCAATTGATTTATAATGGCGTCCATACGTGCTGCAGGACGGGCTTCAGGCCTCTGGTGCCGGCAGCGGAATTCGAATTTTGACTCAAAAGCTGGTTTGATGCTGCAAATCTATAACACTCTGAGCAAGGATAAAGTGCCCTTCGAGCCGATCGAGGCGGGCAAAATTCGCATGTATGTCTGCGGCATCACGGTGTATGACTACTGTCATATCGGCCACGCCCGGGTCATGGTCTCCTTCGATGTCATCACCCGCTACCTGCGAGCGCGCGGCTGGGATGTGACCTATGTGCGCAACATCACCGATGTGGATGACAAGATCATCAAGCGGGCGGCGGAAAACGGTGAAACACCGGATGCGCTCACCGGCCGCATGATTGATGCGATGCATGAGGATGAAACCCGCCTGTCGGTGCTGCGCCCGGACATGGAGCCCCGTGCCACCGCCCATATGGACGATATCCTTGCCCTGGTGCAGACCCTGATCGACAAGGGCTTTGCCTATGCCGCCAGTAATGGTGATGTTTATTACCGGGTCGAAAAATTTGAAGGCTACGGCAAGCTGACACGCCAGAATATCGACGAGTTGCGCTCCGGCAGCCGCGTCGGTGTTGAGGAAGCCAAGGAAAGCCCGCTGGACTTCGTGCTCTGGAAGGCGGCAAAGCCAGGCGAAGTCAGCTGGGAATCACCCTGGGGGCCGGGCCGTCCCGGCTGGCATATCGAATGCTCCGCCATGTCCAAGTGCTGCCTGGGGGATACCTTTGATATCCACGGTGGCGGCCCGGATTTACCGTTCCCGCACCACGAGAACGAGATTGCCCAGTCCGAAGCGGCCAACGGCGTCAAGTACGTCAATACCTGGATGCATGCAGGCCCGGTCCGGGTGAACAGCGAAAAAATGTCCAAGTCGCTGGGCAACTTCTTCACCATCCGCGATGTGCTCGAGAAATACGACGCCGAGGTGGTGCGCTACTTCCTGGCCGGAGTGCACTATCGCAGCTATATCGACTACAGCGAAGACAGCCTGAAAGAAGCCCGCAGCGCGCTGGAGCGCTTCTACCAGGCGCTGGCGTCGGTAGAGTGCGCCGATTCCGAGCCTGAGAACGATTTCGAAGCCCGCTTTAACGCCGCCATGGACGATGATTTCAATACGCCCAAGGCCCTGGCGGTGCTGTTCGAACTGGTCAGTGAGCTGAACCGCGCTGTGCGAGAGGGCAGCGAAGAGGCCGGCAAGCTGGCCGCGCAGCTCAAGCGCCTGGGTGGCATCATCGGTCTGTTGCAGCAAGGCCCCGATGCCTTCCTCAAGGGCGAGGCCCGGGCTGGCGAGTTGAGCGCCGACGCAATCGAAGCGCTGATTGCACAACGCAAGAACGCCCGCGCCAGCAAGGATTTTGCCCTGTCTGACAAGATCCGCGATGACCTGGCCGCCCAGGGCGTGATACTCAAGGATGATCGCGCCGGTACCCGCTGGTACCGCGAGGGCTAAGGTCAGCGTTTTCTGAGCTGTTAATGGCAGAACGAAAAAGGCGGCCCAGGCTGCCTTTTTCGTATGTATGCTAAGGGGTTAGGCTGATATTCAGTTTTAATTCACTCTGGTTTTTTAAGCTGCAGCGCATGACTCTAATACTTTTTTGCAAACGTCCCCGCCCCGGGGTTGGCAAGCAGCGCCTGGTGCCGGCTTTAGGGCCGCACGGTGCCTTTCGTGTTGCCGAACTACTGCACCAGTGTGCGCTGGCCCAGCTCGCCGAGTGGCCGCACTCACGGATTGTCGCCTGCGCCGATGCCGATGACTGCGATGCCTATCGAAATGCGCACCCGTGGATTGACAGGGTGGTCGCGCAGCAAGACGGCAACCTCGGCCAGCGTATCAACCGGATTGACCGCACCCTGCGGGCTGCCGGGCATCAGCGGCAGCTGATTATTGGTTCGGATATGCCCGAGCAAACGTCGCAACTGATTCGTGCTGCATCCGCCTTGCTGGATGAGCAGGATATCGTGCTGTCGGCGGCAACCGATGGTGGCGTAACCCTGATGGCTGCTCGCAAGCCCTGGCCGGACCTTGCAGCGCTGCCCTGGAGTACGCCACAGCTGGGCCAGGCACTGGTTGAATGCTGCGAGCAGGCGGGCTATTCCGTCGGTTGGGTCGCGCCCTGCGACGATGTTGATACGATCGAAGACCTGTGTCGCCTGCGGGCGTCCCTGGCCTCGGATACCCGTGCGCCCCAGCGGGCATTGCACACACTGATACAGGAGCTGGTCTGATGGAACCCATTCGCAGTCGAGACTGGTACAGCACCCCCAGTGGCCAGCCCCGTGGCTATATTCGTCCCCACGCGCTGCGTGAGCTCTGGTTCCATACCGGTACAGCCTGCAACCTCAGCTGCCCGTTTTGTCTTGAAGGCTCAAAGCCCGGCGATGATCGGCTGCAGCTACTGAAACTGGCAGACGCAGAACCTTATATCCGTGAAGCTGCCGAAATGGGGGTCGAGCAGTTTTCCTTTACCGGCGGCGAGCCTTTTCTGGCCAAGGACCTGGTGCGTATCCTGCAGCGAGCCAGTGCGGTTGCGCCTTGCCTGGTGCTGACCAACGGCACCGATGCGCTGCATCGGCGCATCGACCAGCTCGATGTTTTGCGTGATGCGCCGCACCCTGTGAGCTTTCGCGTCAGCATCGATTCCCTCGACAGGGCTGAACACGACAAGGGCAGGGGCGAAGGCAACTTTGATCGTGCCTTTGAGGGGCTGCGGCTGCTGCATGCCCGGGGTTTTCACGTTTCCGTTGCCCGCCATATGCAGGCGAACGAAGATACCCCCATCGTTAGCGCCCAGTACGCCGCCTTGCTGGCAGAACAGGGCTTGCCGGCGGATCTCACGCAAATTGCCTTCCCTGATTTTCTGCCGCCGGGCAGTCATGCCCAGGTGCCTGCCGTGACGACAAACTGCATGACGCAGTTCCAGAGCGAACAGAGCCGGCGCAACTTCATGTGTGCTTTCAGCAAGATGGTCGTCAAGCAGAATAACCGCATGCGCGTCTATGCCTGTACCCTGGTCGATGATGACCCGGAGTATGATCTGGGCTCCACCCTGCGCGAGGCGATGGAACAGCAGGTCAGCATGAAGCACCATCGCTGCTTTTCCTGCTTTCGTTACGGTTCATCCTGCAGTGAAATCTGATTCGCCCCTGGTCAGTGTCATTATCCCGATAGGGCCTTTAGAGCAGGGGCCATTGCCCTTGCTCGAGGCGCTGGCACTGCTGCCCGCGGGGTGGGAAGTCATATTCGCGCTCTGTGAGCGTCGGGATGATCTGTCTTTGCCCTGTGATAATAACGTTTATACCGTTATCTCAAAAAAAGGCCGCGCGCTTCAAATGAACACCGCGGCCCGAGCCGCCAGGGGAGAGTTTCTCTGGTTCCTGCATCTGGACTCGGTACTGACAACAGCGGTTGTTCAGGCGCTTGAGCAGGGGTTGGCCACCAGACCCCATGCCCTGCATTATTTTCTGCTGGCATTTGCCGGTGATGGTGCAGGCCCGATGCGCCTTAACGCCCGGGGTGCCAACCTGCGCTCTGCCTGGCTGGGTGTGCCTTTTGGGGACCAGGGATTTTGCCTGAACGCAAAGCTGTTCCGCGCCCTGGGGGCATACAACGAGTCAGTGCCTTACGGTGAGGATCACCTGCTGGTCTGGCAGGCCCGCAGGGCGGGCGTGGCATTGAACCTGCTGGAGGCAAGGCTCTGTACCAGTGCCCGCAAGTACCGCCAGAAGGGTTGGTGGTATCTAACCGCACTGTACCAGTGGCGCTGGATACGCCAGGCGATACCGCAGTGTGTCGGCTGGCTGCTGGAGCGGTTTGTCGGCACGGGGCGCCATCGCTAGGGCAGGGGCAAAACTGCGGGCGTTTCACTTTCGATTTGACCGGCAAGACGACTGAGGGTTAAAGCATTGCCCACAGGCGGCGGGCAATGCTTGTCAGTGCGCCTGAGGGTGTCGGGTCACTGATCCGAGCTGTTTGCCGCTTCCAGGGTGTTTTCCATCAGGCAGGCGACGGTCATGGGGCCGACACCACCTGGTACCGGTGTAATCCAGCCTGCGCGCTCAGCCGCCGTGGCATACTCGATATCGCCCACCAGGCGTCCATCCTCGAGCCGGTTGATTCCCACGTCGATCACCACGGCGCCGGGCTTGATCCATTCACCCTTTACCAGTCCGGGTTTGCCCACGCCCACAATCACGATCTCGGCGCGACCGACATGCTCGGCAAGGTTCTGCGTGAAGCGATGGGTGGTGGTCACGGTACAGCCGGCAAGCAGCAGCTCAAGCCCCATGGGGCGACCAACGATATTGGACGCACCGACAACCACCGCTTCCTTGCCGTGAAACTCGATACCGGTGGATTCAAGCAGGTGCATAACGCCCTTGGGCGTACAGGGGCGCAGTGCAGGCAGGCGTTGCGCCAGGCGTCCCAGGTTAAAGGGGTGAAAACCGTCAACATCCTTGTCGGGGCGGATACGCTCAAGAATCGCGTTGGCGTCAAGCTGAGCCGGCAGCGGCAGCTGTACCAGAATGCCGTCCACTTCGCTGTTGGCGTTCAGGCTGTCGACCAGTTCCAGCAGCTCGTCCTGGCCCGCCGTTGCCGCAAGGTCGTAGGAGAGGGACTGAATGCCGACTTCTTCGCAGGCGTTTTTCTTGTTGCGTACATATACGTGGGACGCCGGATCAGCACCAACCAGTACCACGGCGAGGCAGGGAGCGCGCTTGCCCAGTTCCAGGCGTTGCTGAACACCCTGGGCCACATTGTTGCGCACCTGGGCTGCTATCCGCTTACCGTCAATTATGTTTGCAGTCATCGTTGAGCTGTATTCCTCGAGGCGTGGCGAAAGTTAACTGGCGCGGATTTTCTCATGGTTACAGGTGTGCGGCCAAGCGGGTATTTCGCTAATTCTACTTCGACTGTTACCCGGGCGGCTTTTGCCAGTGCCAGGCCCCCTCGAACGCAGGGGCGGGGTAGTCGTGCAGGCGACAACGACAGAAATTCGTGGTTAAACTGTAACCAGTATGATTTTACTGAAAAAATCCCTATTTATTAGTTGACCTTCGAAAAGGCCGGCCGTAGTATATGCCGCTCCTTTGGACAGGTCAGCTGCGACCCCGGTTGCAGCACCCATTCAAAGGCGGGAGCAATGCGCCCGTAGCTCAATCGGATAGAGCAACGGCCTTCTAAGCCGTAGGTTGCGGGTTCGATTCCTGCCGGGCGTGCCATTAGGCAAGTTGCTTGTCGGGTAAAGTGCTAGAAAGTGTTAAAGATCAGGCAGTGGTGGGCGTAGCTCAGTTGGTAGAGCCCCGGATTGTGATTCCGGTGGTCGTGGGTTCAAGCCCCATCGTCCACCCCATTCCTGATGCTGTAGTGCGGACGTGGTGAAATTGGTAGACACGCCAGATTTAGGTTCTGGTGCCGAAAGGTGTGGGAGTTCGAGTCTCCCCGTCCGCACCATGTTTTTCTGATTTGCTGTGGTGGGCGTAGCTCAGTTGGTAGAGCCCCGGATTGTGATTCCGGTGGTCGTGGGTTCAAGCCCCATCGTCCACCCCATTCCCTGATTGCGGGGAGTCAGCAGGCAAGGTGACGCGGCTCAGGTGCCTCATCTTCATTATCAGTCAGACAGTTTCAACGCAAAAAAGCATCGCTATGGTGGGCGTAGCTCAGTTGGTAGAGCCCCGGATTGTGATTCCGGTGGTCGTGGGTTCAAGCCCCATCGTCCACCCCATTTCCTGCACCTGTGTCGGAAAAGATGCCGAAACGCTTGAAGCACTCCGTTCAAATTCCTGGTGACTGCAGAGCACAGGCGACTGCCTGCTGAAGATGCATTTTCCAGGCACGCTGTGGTGGGCGTAGCTCAGTTGGTAGAGCCCCGGATTGTGATTCCGGTGGTCGTGGGTTCAAGCCCCATCGTCCACCCCATTTCCTGTTTTTCTCCGTATCTTTCTGTTTTTATTCGTTTTTCTTGATCGAAAACGAAATTCCTTTATGATCGTTTCCCTGGGCGAACTCTGCTGCCTTTATCGGTATTCCGCTTGACTATTCGGAGTAACTGGCACAGAATTTCGCGCTTTAGAATTTAGGTTCTGTGGCGTCCGTGCCTGGTCGGAAAACGTGTTTACCGCCCAGCGGGACCTAATGGGGACGGACTCGTCCGCAGATCGCGATTAAAAAATGCTGCAAGTTTTGTGAGGAATTCCATGCAAGTTTCTGTTGAAGCGACTTCGGGCCTCGAGCGTCAGATGACGATCACTGTTCCGGCCGAGCGTATCGATAATGATGTAGCCACCCGCGTGCAGGACACTGCCCGTCGTGTGCGTATCGATGGCTTTCGTCCGGGCAAGGTGCCGGTCAAAATAGTTCAGAAGCGCTACGGTGCCGGAATTCGCCAGGAAGTTCTGGGTGAAGTGGTCCAGCAGAGCTTCTACGAAGCGGCGCAGCAGGAAAAACTGCAGCCCGCAGGCGGCCCCAATATCGAGTTCAAGAAAGACAAGGCCGGCGAAGATTTCGAATTCACCGCGACCTTCGAAGTCTATCCGGAAATCACCCTGGCTGACTTTGCTGCGGCAGAAATCAAGAAACTGAACGCCAGCGTTACCGACGCTGACCTGGAAAAGATGATCGACACCCTGCGCAAGCAGCAGGCCGAATGGTCTGTTGTTGAGCGCGCAGCGCAAGACGGCGACCAGGTCAAGATCGACTTCGAAGGCTTCGTCGACGGTGAAGCTTTCGAGGGTGGCAAAGGCGAAGGCATGGACCTGGTGCTGGGCTCCAACACCATGATCCCGGGCTTCGAAACAGGCCTGGTCGGCGCTGTTGCTGGCGAAGACAAGGAACTGAACGTCACCTTCCCGGCGGATTACCAGGCTGAAAACCTGCAGGGCAAAGAAGCCCTGTTCAAGGTCAAGGTTCAGAGCGTATCTGCCTCTTCACTGCCGGAGCTGAACGAAGAGTTCTTCGTCAAGTTCGGTCTGGAAGGCAAGACCCTGGAAGAGTTTCAGGTTGAAGTTCGCAACAACATGGAACGCGAGCTCAAGCAGGCGTTGAAAATGAAGCTCAAGGAGCAGCTTTTCGGCAAACTGATCAAGCTGAACGCCATTGACGTACCGAGCCCGCTCGTTGACAGCGAAATCGACAACCTGCGCAAGCAGGCGGTGCAGCAGTTCGGTGGCGGTAACGCCAACCTCGACCCCAACATGCTGCCCAAGGAACTGTTCGAAGAACAGGCCAAGCGCCGCGTTGCCATCGGCCTGCTGGTGCAGGAAGTCATCAAGGCCAACGAACTGAAGGTCGATGAAGACCGCGTTCGCGCCATGGTTGAAGAACAGGCTCAGACCTACCAGGAGCCGCAGCAGGTTATCGACTGGTACTACGGCAACAAGGAAATGCTGAACCAGATCCAGAGCCTGGCGATGGAAGATCAGGTGGTTGAACAGCTGCTCGCATCTGCTACAGTCGAAGAAATTGAAGTCAGCTACGAAGACGCGATCAAGCCGGCTCAGCCAGAAGCTGAAGCGGCGGACGAAGCCGCAGCCGAATAAGGCTGCAGCAGCGACGCTCTAACGGGTCATGGAAAAACGACAGTTGGCTCAGGCTGACTGTCGTTTTTTTCGCTTATAAGGCTAAGGAGAGATTTGCATGTCAGATATCTTTACAGGGCAGGCGGGAGCAGGAATCAGCTCCAGTCTGGTACCGATGGTGGTCGAACAGACTGCACGCGGAGAAAGGGCCTACGATATCTACTCGCGGCTGCTCAAGGAGCGCGTGATATTCATGGTCGGCCAGGTCGAGGACCACATGGCCAACCTGATTGTTGCCCAGTTGCTGTTTCTTGAGGCAGAGAACCCGGAAAAGGATATTCACCTCTACATCAACTCGCCGGGTGGCTCGGTGACCGCAGGTCTGGCGATCTACGACACCATGCGTTTCATCAAGCCGGATGTCAGCACCATGTGCATCGGCCAAGCCGCGAGCATGGGTGCTTTCCTGCTGGCAGGCGGCGCCGAAGGCAAGCGCTTTGCGCTGCCCAATTCCCGCGTGATGATTCACCAGCCCCTGGGCGGTTACCAGGGGCAGGCGACCGACATCGAGATTCACACCCGTGAAATCCTGTCGATCCGCCAGAAACTGAACGAAATTCTGGCGCTGCACACCGGCCAGGATCTCGAAACTCTTGCACGTGATACCGATCGTGACAACTTCATGGATCCCCATGCGGCCAAAGCATACGGCCTCATCGATGAAGTGCTGGATCGCCGCGTAATCGAAGGCTGATCACGTAAGCGCAACATTATAATTGGCATTGCGGGTTGAAATTGCCCGGCGATGCCATTATCAATAAAGCTTACGCGATCGCACTGTTGAGGTAGTCGAATGTCCGACGAAACTAAAGGTAAAGGCGGAGAAGGCAGCAAGCTGTTCTGTTCGTTCTGTGGCAAAAGCCAGGACGAAGTGCGCAAGCTGATTGCCGGTCCATCCGTTTTTATCTGCGATGAATGTGTCGATCTGTGCAACGACATCATTCGTGAAGAGATCCAGGAAATCGAGAGTCAGGAGCAGAGCGATCGCCTGCCGATTCCCGCCGAGATCAAGAAAACGCTGGATGAGTATGTTATCGGTCAGGAACAGGCCAAGAAGGTTCTGTCCGTTGCCGTGTACAACCATTACAAACGCCTGCGCTTCAAGGAGCGGCGCGAGCAGGGTGTGGAGCTTGGCAAGAGCAACATTCTCCTGATCGGCCCGACGGGTAGCGGTAAAACACTGCTGGCCCAGACGCTGGCGCGCATGCTTAACGTCCCCTTCACCATTGCCGATGCCACCACGCTGACCGAGGCGGGCTACGTCGGTGAAGACGTCGAAAACATCATCCAGAAACTGCTGCAGAAATGCGACTACGATGTCGAAAAGGCACAGCTGGGTATTGTATATATCGACGAAATCGACAAGATTTCACGCAAGTCTGACAATCCGTCCATTACCCGCGATGTCTCGGGTGAGGGCGTCCAGCAGGCGCTGCTGAAACTGATCGAAGGCACGGTGGCCTCGGTGCCGCCCCAGGGTGGCCGCAAGCATCCGCAGCAGGAATTCCTGCAGGTCGATACGTCCAACATCCTGTTTATCTGTGGCGGCGCCTTTGCCGGCATGGATCAGGTAATCCGCGCCCGCTCTGAAAAGAGCTCGATTGGCTTTAGCGCCAGCGTGAAGGGCAAGGATGACGGCAAGTCCATGAGCAAGATTCTGGCGGGAATCGAGGCGGAAGATCTGGTGAAATTCGGCCTGATCCCCGAGTTTGTCGGACGCCTGCCGATGATCGCCGTGCTGTCGGAACTGGACGAAGAGGCGCTGATCACCATTCTCACCGAGCCGAAGAACAGCCTGACCAAGCAGTATGCGGCGCTGTTCGAAATGGAAGGTGCGGAGGTTGATTTCCGCAAAGATGCGTTACGCGCCATCGCCCGCAAGGCGCTGGATCGTCGTACCGGTGCCCGCGGTCTGCGCTCGATTCTGGAAGCGGTGTTGCTGGAGACCATGTACCAGCTACCGTCGATGGAGAACGTCACCAAGGTCGTGATTGACGAGGGTGTCATCGAGGGCGAATCCGAGCCGTTGCTGATCTACGAAACGCCCGAGAAGGCCAAGGCTGCCTCGGAAGACTGATCCCGCACCCTGGCATGTGCACATCAAAGGACGCTTCGGCGTCCTTTTTGCTTTGTGGCTTTCAGCGCTGGAGCTCAGTGGCGCCTGCTCTGGATGCGGGACTCCAGAACTGTCGGCTCCCAGTCGTCCGGTACCACGAAACCGCGGCCCGTTTCACACCAGCGGTTGCGTGATCCACTCACTGGCACGCAGGACAGCTGCACCACCAGGGCGGGGCCAGCACGCGCTACAAGCTGCTCGCGCAACGCGTGCCAGTCCAGTGCCTGGTCGTCGGCAAGGCGGGCAGGCGCCAGCCAGCGCAGTTTGGAAAGAATGGCGTAGCGATGATCGCGACTGGCGGGCAATAGCTCCAGATCACGCAGCGGCAGCCACCAGCCCTGCTGATGCCGGGGACTGATCTCCCGGTGCAGGGTGCTACCGGGTACTTCCGCGCCCGCCCGGTAAAACAGGTAACCGGGCATGAGCAGCTGGCTGTGCACGTTGCGGATACCCAGGCGATCGAGACATTCACGGCCGACCGGATGCGACGCCAGGCGCAGCTGGTGCTGCTGCAGGCGCTGCCATTTGATATCCAGTCGATCACGTCGCCCTGGGCCGACAAAGTGCTCCAGTGCGCTGCCATCGCCGCAGCAAAGGTAAAATTTAACCGCGGTTTCCAAATGAAACCATTGCTCTGTACTGCGATACAAAAAATCAAACTCGCCGGCAGTAATGCCTGCCTGCGCGCACTGCACATTGCGGCGCACGCTCAGGGGATCGCAGGGCAGGGCGCCGGATAGCAGGGTGCCGATCAGGTCTTCATAGTATAGGCCCAGCCTTCGATGCGCCGGCGAGACTGCCGAGACATCAAGCGAGCAGGTACTGGCGCTAAAAGCAGGCACCAAGGCGTCAAAGGACGGTGCTGCCGAGCGCATCAGCGATGGGGCCAAGGCGGCCCACAAGAGGTCGCGCTTCTGCTCACAGGCTTCGCTTAATAACTGTATTTGCAGACTTTGTTGTGCCTGGCTGACTGCTGGCAGGTTCACAAGGACACCAAACTCACTTAAAGTAGCTCCCATTCACAGATCACAATATTCATTTCGCGCATCGTCGCGCCGCAAAAGGTCCGCTCAATGACGTTTGTACAGAAACGCTCCGACAAAACCCAGCCGATCAGCGCGCGAGATCGCCGCCCGATGGTGTCCGATACGGACATCAACTATATCCTCGTCAGTGGCGCCCAGCTGTCGCTGAGCAAGCTCAAGCGCGCCAAGAGCTTTGATACACGACTGTACCACTTTGCCGAGATCGGTGTTTTTCTCGAGGTCTCCCTGTCCCGCGGCGCCGGAATCAGCGACGACACCCGTGAGCAGCTGCAGCAGATTCACAAGGAAGCGGTTCATTTGCACATGGCTGCCAACAAGGCCGATCATGTCCGTACCACCGGCTGATCAGGCACCGCTGGACCAGGACGCCAGCTCTACCGTCTCTCTGGAACCGGCCGAGCCCGGTGCCCGCCATGACGAGCAGGCAGCCTTCGATGCCAGGGCCTTTTTGGCGCGGCTGACCTCCAGGCCCGGTGTCTATCAGATGTATGGCCCTGATGGCGGCATTCTTTATGTCGGCAAGGCCAAGAACCTGAAAAAAAGGGTGAGCAGTTATTTTCGCAGCAAGGGTCTGGCGCCCAAGACGGCTGCGCTGGTTGCCCGCATCCAGCACATCGAGGTGACGGTCACCAACAGCGAAACCGAAGCGCTGTTGCTGGAGCAGAACCTGATCAAGGAACAGCGGCCGCCTTATAACATCCTGCTGCGCGACGACAAATCCTACCCCTATATTTTTATTTCAGACCGGGATGCTTACCCGGCGGTGCGTTTTCACCGTGGTGCAAGGCGCGCCAAGGGCAGTTACTTCGGACCTTTTCCCAGTGGTACGGCAGTACGTGAAAGCCTGAACCTGTTGCAAAAGCTGTTTCGGATCAGGCCCTGCGAAGACAGCTTCTTTCGCAATCGCAGCCGCCCCTGCTTGCAGTACCAGATCCAGCGCTGCAGCGGTCCCTGTGTGGAGCTGATCACGAAGGAGGCCTACGCCGACGACCTGCGTCATGCCAGCATGTTTCTCGAAGGCAAGAGCAATGCCGTGATGCAGGAGCTGGCCGCGCAGATGGAGGCCGCTGCCGCGCAGCTGGATTTTGAGCAGGCGGCGCAACTGCGTGATCAGCTCAGTAACCTGCAGCAGGTGCAGGAGCAGCAGTATGTCAGCGGCTTTGAAGGCCATGCCGATGTTATTGGCTGTGCACTCAAGCCCGGTGGCGTCGGCATTCACATGCTCTATGTCCGCGGCGGACGCATCATTGGCAGCAAGGTGTTCCATCCCCGGGTGTCGATAGAAGACTCCGAAGCGGATGTGCTCTCTGCCTTCGTGGCCCAGTGGTACCTGGGCGCGAGCCGGGAGATTCCCGACCAGGTGATAGTCCCCCTCGCGCTGGCGGACAAAAATGCCCTGGAACAGGCTCTCGCTCAGCGCCGTGGTCGCAAGGTGGCGCTGCAGCACAGTGTGCGCGGCGACAAGGCAGGCTGGCAACGACTGGCCCAGACCAATGCCGAGCAGCAGCTGAGCAGCCATTTGGCCAGCAAGCAGAATGTTTACAACCGCTTTCTTGCCCTGCAGGATGCTCTGGGGCTGGACAGCGTTCCGCAGCGGCTGGAGTGCTTCGACATCAGTCACAGCTCTGGCGAGGCAACGGTGGCGTCCTGTGTGGTATTTGATCGCAACGGCCCGCTCAAGACGGATTACCGTCACTTCAATATCGACGACATTACCGCCGGCGACGATTACGCCGCCATGCACCAGGCCCTGCAGCGGCGTTACACACGCCTGAAGAAAGGCGAGGGCAAGCTGCCCGACATTCTGCTGATCGACGGCGGCAAGGGTCAGGTGAGCCAGGCGCGGGCCGTGCTCGAAGAGCTGCAGATCACCGAGGTGCTGATTGTCGGCGTCGCCAAGGGGCCGAGCCGCCGGGCGGGGCTCGAGACCCTGGTGCTGGCTGAGAGCGGGGAGGAAATCACCCTGTCCGGCGATGCGCCGGCGCTGCACCTGATTCAGCATATCCGCGACGAAGCCCACCGTTTTGCCATTACCGGGCATCGGGCACGGCGCGGCAAGGCCCGTAAAACATCCCGCCTTGAGGGCATTGATGGCATAGGTCCGAAACGGCGGCGCGAATTGCTGCGTCATTTTGGCGGATTGCAGGAGATAGAGCGGGCGAGTGTTGAAGAAATTGCAAAAGTCTCTACCATAAGCCGCAAACTCGCGGAAGATATCTATTTCGCGCTTCACCCCGATCCATGACTCCCCGGAGAGCCTCTGGCAGGTATGCTGTTTTCCATGAAAATCCCGAATATATTGACCCTGCTGCGGATCCTGCTGATACCGGTGTTCGTGTTCTTTTATTATCTGCCCCAGGCATGGGCGCCCATGACCGCCGCCGTGATTTTTGGCATTGCGGCGCTGACGGACTGGTTTGACGGCTATCTGGCCCGCAAGCTGGATCAGTCATCGCCCTTTGGCGCCTTCCTGGACCCCGTGGCCGACAAGCTGATGGTGGCCGTGGCGCTGGTCGTGCTGGTCGAAACCTACAGCCAGCTCTGGATCACCATTCCGGCGGCGGTGATTATTGGTCGCGAAATCGTCATCTCGGCGCTGCGCGAATGGATGGCGGAACTGGGGGAGCGGGCCAGCGTGTCGGTTTCCAGTTTGGGCAAGATCAAAACCACGCTGCAGATGGTCGCTATCCTCTTGCTGGTCGCCTTTACGCCCTATACCAGCCTGTCCTGGGCCGGTGTGGCGGCACTTTATGGCGCCAGTCTGCTCACTTTCTGGTCAATGGTACTCTACCTCAAGGCCGCCTGGCCGCTGCTGGGTGAAGATCTGTAAGTGTTTAATCTTTAAGTAAAATTAATTCAGTAACAGTGTTGACACTAAAACGCAGGTCTCTATAATACGCACCACTTACAGAGCAGGCGGGAATAGCTCAGTTGGTAGAGCACGACCTTGCCAAGGTCGGGGTCGCGAGTTCGAGTCTCGTTTCCCGCTCCAATTTTTATAGTTGAGCCTTCAATTATAAAAAGCCCTGTAAGACGCTATCCGAGGCTGGATGGCAGAGTGGTCATGCAGCGGACTGCAACTCCGTGTACGCCGGTTCGATTCCGACTCCAGCCTCCATTTTTCGCCCGGGTGGTGAAATTGGTAGACACAAGGGACTTAAAATCCCTCGCCTGCAAGGGCGTACCGGTTCGATTCCGGTCCCGGGCACCAGTATCCATGCACCCTCCCGCGTTAGTCCCCACCAACTAAAAACAGCCTTAATTTTATACAGTAGTTTTACGGCACCTTATTAGCACAGGCGTTATTCGTTTGTGTCGACGATCTGTGGCTTGCGGTCATACACTGCCACCATCGAGTCGGACTTGTGCCCGGAGAAGGCTTTCTTATCACTCTTGAAATCACTGATGTCTTTTCTGAGCTACTATGCAGTGGTACAAAATAGTCGCAACCTGGCTACAAAAGTCTGTTGCGCGATGCCTACATGCTGAGAAATCAGCCACCAGTGCCTAGACACCGGTGCGGGATGTGGCACCTGGCGATCTGAGTGATGCAAGTGACTTGGTTCAGATCGCACACACAGGGAGTTGCATAACCCCACGCCGAGGTTTTGGCATGTTGCAACCAGCCCCGCGCAAGCCCCTGCGCGCACCTGCATACCCGTTATCAAAGACAGGCTTGCGCTCGCACCTGGCTTCTACTCGCAACACGGTCCGTATTGCTGCACAAGCAGCGCAGGCACCCTCCCACAGGCAATGCCATGCAGGGAGGCGCTGCTCACTTTGCCTGTTGTTGCTTGGCTGCGTACTTGTGACCGGCTGCAGTTCGACGCCGGTGGCGCAGCGTGATGAGGTTTTCGTCCATATCCGTCTGGTCGACAAAATCGAAGAGCGCCCCGACGCCCAGGGTCTTGCCAACTGCAGCAATGGGGTCTGTTACATACAGATACTGCGCCATCACTACCCTGACTGCATTACGCATGAAATCCGCCATGGTTTTGAGGACAACTGGCATGAACATCGGGAAACGACTGATTACTGCCTGGTTCAGCGCTAGCAGGTCAAGGTTCTGGCCGGGCATCGAGGGCCCAGAGATGCGCTGCCACCAGTGCACGCCAGGGACTGAAGCCAGACAGCCAGGTTCTTGTCTGGGTTTCGCTCGGCCTGTCGGCCAGGCCAAGCAGCCTCTGCAGGCCGCGCCTGACCGCCACATCGCCGTGCAGTGACCCGTCCAGCCAGCCAAAGCCGCGCATCAGGACATAGTTTACCGTCCAGGGCCCAATACCCTTTATCTGCAGCAATTGCGCGCCCAGGGCCTCTGCCTGTCCGCCCTGTACGTCCAGCGACAGTTCACCCGAGGCGATTGCAGCACAGAGCGCGTCAAAGGTGCGTACCTTGCCCGCGGAAAGTCCCGCAGCGCGCAGGTCATCATGGCTCAGCGCCTCGATCTGTTGTGGCTGCGGGAAGCACCAGAGGCCGCTTGAGTGGCGGATGCCTGCGACTCGTATCAGGCGGCGCCGGATACTGATTGCGGCGCCGACACTGATTTGCTGGCCGATAATGGCCCAGCTCAGCGCCTCGAAAGGACTCGCCGCCACCGGTATGCGCAAACCCGCGAAGGAGCGGACCAGGGCACCGAGCTGGGCATGCGAGCCGTGCTGACGCTCAAATGCCTCAATCGGCTGGCACAGGCCCAGCATCAGCCGCACCCTGTGTTCAAGTTGAGTCGCGAGGCGTTGGTGACCAGTGCAGACGCGATCGATTTCTAGGCGTACCTGAGCATGAGCGTCACTGAACAGGATGAACAGGCAAGCGGCGCTGTCGCCCCAGAGCAGCCCCTTGGCCAGGCTGCTGGGCGTCACACGTTCGGCCACTTCCTCACTATCGCGGCGATGAAACGCCAGAAAATCAGCCTGCCGATATCCCAAGGGCAGTGAAATGCGGCACTGTAGCGTCGTGGCTACTGGGGAAAGGGCGGCATCCGGGTTGGCAATCATGGCGCGACTTCCGTAACAGGTTGTTGAAAAGCGTGAGGCGGGCGGACACTACGCCTTGTCCAGGCCTCTCTCGTTCTCCAGCAAGGCACGCTTGCGCTCAATGCCCCAGCGATACCCTGACAGGCCACCGTCGCTGCGTACGACCCGGTGGCAGGGGATGGCGACAGCGAGTGCATTGGCAGCGCAGGCGCCCGCAACGGCGCGTACAGCGCTGGGCGAACCGATACGTTCGGCAAGTTGCGCATAGCTCAGGGTTTGTCCCGGCGGGACTTTTTGCAGCGCGAGCCAGACCCGCTGTTGAAAGGCGGTACCGCGAATGTCCAGCGGCAGGCCCAGGTCCCGGGTGGGGCTGTCGACAAACCCGGCCACCAGGGCAACGTGCTGCATAAAGGCGTCATCGCCTGGCAGTAGCCGGGCCTTGTCAAAACGCCGCTGCAAATCCTGCAGCAGGGCATCGGGGTCATCCCCCAGCAAGATGGCGCAGATACCCTTATTGCTCTGTGCGACCAGCACGGGGCCGAGGGAGCATTCACCCACGGCAAACTGAATGTCGGTATTTGCACCGGCAGCCCGATAGGTGCCGGGTGTCATGCCAAGCACCTGGGTGGATTCTGTATAGAAGCGCCCGCTGGAGCCGTAGCCTGCATCGTTAAAGGCGTCGGTAATGCTACCGTCCTGATCCAGCGCCTCGCGCAAGCGCTGTGCCCGCCGGGCCTTGCCGTACTGGTGGGGCGTCAATCCGGTAAGCTGTTTGAACAGGCGATGCAGGTGATACGGGCTTAGGCCCGCATGGGTGGCAAGCTGTGCCAGGGTCGGCAGCTGGGAAGCCGTATCGATCAGGTGGCAGAGCTCGGCTATTTTACGACGCTGTTCGTCCTGTGCCGAGTTCTGATCGGGGCGGCAGCGCTTGCAGGGGCGAAAGCCCGCTTGGCTGGCCTGCGCAGGACCGGCATAGAAGCTGACGTTTTCCGGCCGGGCGCTGCGGGAGGGGCAGCTGGGACGGCAGTACACACCGGTGGTTCTTACGCCGTAAACAAACTCACCGTCAGCGTCAGCATCGCGCCGCACAACGGCACTCCAGCGCGGATCGGCACGGGTCTCCTGCGGGCTCTGCTCCGGCGCCCCTTGAGCTTTATATTTGCGTGGCGGTCTTGCGTTCATTGCCAGGCGACTCCCGATTCGGTCACAGATATCACCACTGTAACGGGGCATCGCGTCCAGGTCACTCCGAGCCTTGCGATTGAATTCGCCAATCACGAAGCTGTTACGCGGCGGTAAAAGTGCACGGCAGTCGCTACTCAACAAAATGTCTGCGGGCAGGGTTGTTCCATGGTTGACCCGCACCCGTATTGCTGTATGATGCAGCGCCTTGAGGCTGGATGGCAGAGTGGTCATGCAGCGGACTGCAACTCCGTGTACGCCGGTTCGATTCCGACTCCAGCCTCCATTATTTCCCGCTTTCCACTCCCTGTTTTGTCATCTTCCGGCGACGGTGTCGCTGCTTTAGGTTATCCTGCTGTTTTCATTGGTTCTATTTGCGCGAGCATGGCACGCCGATCGTGCGAGATTCGCCTGAATGACAATACGCATTGTGTAATATTGATATGAAACCAGGTTCTGATACGCGCCAGAAAGTGTTCGTTGCAGCCGACCAGTTGTTGGAGCAGGGCAAGCGTCCGACGCAGCAAAACGTACGCGAGCTGATCGGCAGCGGCAGCCTAACAACGATCAACAAGGCCCTGGGAGACTGGTGGACGTCGCTGGGTGAGCGCATTACGCGCCGCAACCAGCACCCCGAAGTGCCCGAAGTCGTGTTGCTGAGCGCCGGCAAACTGTGGGATCAGGCGCTGGGTTATGCCGAGCAGCGCTTTGTCGAGCAGCGTACCGAGCTGGAGCGGCAACACCGCGAGAATCTCGAGCGTGCTCGGCAAGATGATCTGGCCGTCACCACCGATCTGCGCCAGTTGCAGGAGCAGAATGCCCGGTTGCTGGAGCGAAACGAACAATTATCAATGCAGCTGGAGACCAGCCAGTCTGAACGCCTTCGACAGGAAGAGCGTCTTATTCGACTGGTGTCCGATAATGAAGAACAGGCTCGCCAGCTCAAGCAGCAGACCCTGTTGCTGGAGCGGGGCGCAGGCGATGCGGATACCGAACAGCTGCTCGACCTGCGTGTGCGCCTGCGCATCCAGGAAGAGGACGGCAAGCGCCTGCACAGTAGCAATGAAGCACTGGCGCAGGAAAATGCCGGGCTGCGGCGGCAGCTAAGAGAGCAGGAGCGCAGCCTGACGGACCGCATCCACCAGCTCGAGCTGGAACTGGCGCGCCGAGAAGGCAACAAGGTGCCGCACGATTAAAGGCTATACAATACAGGGTGTCGTTGACGTTGCCCCGACACCCACTGAGTCATTTCTGGTCCTGCTGTCCGGGTATAAAAATGGATATAACACTCGAAGATAATGCCAGTTACACCACCATTGTGGATGCACTGCGGCGCTGCGGCGTCGAGGATGCCGTATGCTGCGGCACGGAAATATTGTTTAATAGCGCCAAGCAGGCGCTGGTGCGGGAAAAGCTGCCCGGCGTGACCCTGCAACTGCTCGATGCAGACGGCTATGCCATACGCCAGGTCACCAGCCGGCGTCGCGCAGAGCAGGGGGCTGCACCGGATCGCCTCAATGACCGCCAGGTGGCAGTCATACGGGCGCTGGAAAAAGTACTGCGCCATTGCCAGAAAGAGGGTATCCAGCTGATCGGATACAGCGACGAACTGGTGGCGCTGCCGGCCCAGATCAAACCCGAAGCCATCGCTTCGGCCTGCGCTCGCGATATAGAGACCTATGGAGCTTACCGGGGAGCCGAGGCAGTGACGCCGGACGCCGGCCCCCTGATTAACGATGTATTACCCTAGGTATACGTAGTTAACACCTGAATTTTAAGGAAAAATATGGACCATATACGTGTACTGCTTGCGGATGACCATCCGGTTGTTCGCGACGGTTTCCAGCGTATCCTGGAGTCTGACGAACGTATCCGCATCATCGCCAGTGCGAGTAATGGCCACGAGGCCTTTGATCAGTTTCGCAGCCTGAACCCCGACTTAGTGGTGCTGGATCTGACCATGCCAAGCCAGGCAGGCGCCCCCGACAGCTCATCATCAATCAGCGGTGGCATGGAGGCTATAAGGCGCATTCTTGCCCATGACGCGCGCGCGCGGGTGCTCGTGCTGTCGAGCTGCGAAACACGACCTTACCCGAGCCAGGTCATCGGTGCCGGCGTCAAGGGCTATCTGACCAAGCGTTGTGCACCGTCCGAACTTATCGATGCCGTGATCCGGGTGCATTCGGGTGAGCGCTACTTTTCACCGTCGATCCAGGACCAGCTCGACGATTCCAGCACGGACAAGTCTCCCATCAACCAGCTCAGCTCGCGCGAGCTGCAGATATTCGTCATGCTGGCCGACGGGCATTCGGTGTCACAGATTGCCGAAGAAGTGTTTTTAAGTCCCAAAACCGTGCATGCCCATCGCTCCAACATCAAGCGCAAGCTGGACCTCAAGGCCAATGCCGAAATCGTGCACCTGGCAATGCGTCACGGCCTTATCGACCCCTGATCTTTGCGGTTGTCAGCGGCCGGGCAGGGAGTGGCTGCCGGGTCCATACTGTAATTCTCTGTGCAGGCAAGGAGTTGCCATGCGACAAATGGAAACCTCCAGCGAACTTCTGCTGGAAACCAGTTTTATCTGGCACGAAATCAGTGTCGGCGACCTGATCCGCCTTGAAGCCGATCTGGACGACTGCGGCGTGCCGCAACTCAAGTCCGCCTCTCAATACGAGGTCCTCGCCAAGCTCGACCTGGCCCCCAGTCACCAGGTATTCGTGGTGCAATCGGATGTTACTGGCGAACTGGTACAGGTCCATCCCTTTCTGATCAGTAGCTACGATAACCGGCCATCACCCGCCTGCCACATGTAGTGCCTGAGCGTTTACTGCCCACCAGGCCTAACCTGAAAACCAATCTGCATGTCATCGAGATGCAATCCGGCACTTTCCGCGAACATCCCGGCGCGCTGGTACAGGCCCCATCCCTTGCTGATCAGCCGCTACGACAACCGGCCATCACCCGCCTGCCATATGTAGTGCCTGAGGGTTTACTGCCCACCAGGCCTAACCTGAAAACCAACCCCCGTGTCATCGAGGTGAAATCCGGCACTTTCCGCGAGCATCCCGGCGCGCTGCGTCCCGAGGCAAGAAAGTGTCGCCCGGGCACAGCAGTACTTGCCTGGTGTTTGCTAGGCTTGCACTGCTGCACCCGCAGCGCACCTTTGCCGTACCCAGATACCTGATGGAGCCCAGGATAACCCCATGAGAGACGCCGCCTTTAGCCTTATCGAACAGTATTACCAGGCCTTCAACGCCGCAGATATGCAGACCTTTCTGGATTTGCTGACCGAGGATGTTGTGCACGACATCAACCAGGGCGGGAGGGAGGTTGGAAAAGCGGCTTTCGCGGCCTTTATGGCGCGCATGAATCAATGCTATGAAGAACGCCTGGTCGATATCGAAATCATGGTCAGCCCGGACGGCCAACGCGCAGCGGCCGAGTTCGTTGTACTGGGGCGCTACCTCGACAACGATGAGGGCTTGCCACCTGCCAGCGGTCAGCAGTACCGCCTGCCCGCCGGGGCTTTCTTCGAATTGCGTAACAACAAGGTGGCGCGCATCAGCAACTATTACAACCTCAATGACTGGCTCGCGCAGGTCGGCGGGGCGGCCTGAGCCCTATCGGCGCATTGCAGCCTTGCGTTCGACGTGCTGAGGCCCTATAAACTGTGCCTCAGCACCGGCGGTCCACCTCGCGGCCGCCGAATACAGGGAGCCTTGCAACCGCTTGAGCCACACCATTACGCCGCCACTGCTTGTTCGGCTGTTCGCACGGCCGCTCGGCTGTCACTGGACAACCATGACCACCCGCCCTGAAGGGCTGCTTGTCAGGCTCAGGGATAGCTCTACGCGACTGATTACCTGGTCCGTACTGGCAGCCAGGCCATGCCTGCAATCCGGCAGCCTGTTTCATCGACTGGCGCCGACGGACCGGCCCGGGACGCCGGGCGCTTCCGAGTCGCGACCACCGGCGATGCCCGAGCTGGGCTGGATCGGACGCTGGCACCGCACCTTTTGGCGCACATTCAGCCAGCAGCTGCACCGGCAACATGAAACGGATTTCGCTCAGCAATTACAGCGTATCGAGGATGCCGTGCGGCGCAGCTATGTGCGCAGTTCCGACTGGCCGCAGCTGCAAGCCCAGGCCGCGGCCCTGCTGGCGCGTACGGACGCCACCCTGGCGCAGGCCCCCGCGCAGCCGGATATTCACTGTCAGCGTCTGCGGCGTATTGCCAGCGGTGACCCGCAACTGCTGCAACGCTACCGCGAGCATTACTTCAAGACCCAGCAAGACCGCCACCGGACCCTGTTCGAGCGTATTGAGCGCCTGCCGCTCACCCCGGATCAGCAGCGCGCCTGTATTACCCTGGACGATAACAACCTGGTGCTCGCCGGGGCCGGCAGCGGCAAGACCAGCACGCTGATCGGGCGTACCGCCTACCTGATTGCCAGCGCACAGGCCGAGCCGCAAACCATACTGCTGCTGGCATTCGGTCGCCAGGCGGCCAGTGAAATGCAACAGCGGCTGAAATCACGGCTGGGTATCGAACTGGATACCATGACGTTCCATGCCCTGGGGCAGCGCATTATCGCCAGCGTCGAAGGCCGCAGGCCACGCATCAGTCCCCTGGCGGACGACGAGACCCAGCTGGGTCACTGGATGTGCCGGGAATTCGAGTCCCTGCTGGACCTGCCTGAATACCGACGCCAGGTGCTGGATTACCTGCTGTGCCTGCGTCACGCCAGCGACAGTCCGTTCGATTTTGCCAGCGAAGGGGACTACCAGCGTTTTGTGCACGGGCTGAACCTGCGCACCCTGGAAGATGAGACCGTACACAGCAGCGCCGCCTGCGTTATCGCCGACTGGCTCTGGAGTCAGGGCATTGCGTATCGCTATCGCGGGGAGGGCCCCGGCGCCGAGGTTTACCTGCCGGCGCAGGACATCTGTATCGATCTGCTCTGGCTCGATCCGCAGCAGGCAACCCCCGCCTGGTTGGACGCCGATCACTACTGGCAAAGGCTCGAGGTGCGGCGCAATGCGGCCGCCGACAACGGGCAGCGCCGCATCGAGCTGTATCTGTACCAGCAGCACGACGGCAGCCTGCTTGAAACCCTGGCGCGAAAGCTGGGCGAGTACCGGCTGGTGCCAGAGCCCAGGCCCGACGAAGAGCGGCTGGCGCGCGTGCGCGAGCGAGGGCTGCTGCAGCCGCTGTGCGCGCACCTGGCCCAGCTGTTGCGTTGCTGCAGGATGATGCAGCATGACGCCGCCCAGCTGCGGGCGCGGATTGATGCCAGTGATGAGCCACTGCGCCTGGAGCAGGCACTGGCGCTGTTGCAGCCCCTGCATGATGCCTACCGGCGTCTTTTGCAGTCCAGCGACGAAATCGACTTCGACGACATGATCGCGCGGGCACTGGACTATGTGGAGCAGGGGCGATTTGCTTCTCCCTGGCAGCACATTCTGGTGGATGAATTCCAGGACATGTCGAACGTGCGTGCCCGGCTGGTTCGGGCCCTGCGTGACGCCGTGCCGGGCGCCTCGCTCTTTGGCGTGGGTGACGACTGGCAGTCCATTTACCGTTTCGCCGGCAGCGATGTTGGCCTGACGACCGGATTTGGCGATTTTTTTGGCAAGGCTACCGTCACGGCACTCGAGCAGACCTTCCGCTTTAACAGCAGCATCGGCGATGTGGCCTCCCGCTTTGTGCTGCGCAACAAGGCACAGCTGCCCAAGCAGCTGCACAGCCAGACCGAGGTAAGCGCCCCGGCGATTTCGCTGCTGGTCCACCGCAGCCGAGAGCCGGCAGCGGACCCGGCGGTGCTCGAGCGTACGCTCGAAGCGGTTAGCCAGCGCAGCACGCAGCAGCAAGGCGCCAGCGTGCTGATCATGGCGCGCAATCGTTTCAGCCTGCCGGACAAGCCGCGCCTGGCACAGTTGCGGCAACGCTTTGACCAGCTGCAGCTGGAATGTCGTACCCTGCATGCCGCCAAGGGCCGTGAAGCGGATTTTGCCATCATCCTGGGGCTTGAGAGCGGCAAGTACGGTTTCCCTGCCGCGCGCAGTCAGGATCCGTTGCTTGATGCGTTGCTGCCAGGCGGTGAGACATTCCCGCACGCGGAAGAACGCAGGCTGTTCTACGTGGCCCTGACCCGCGCCCGCCATCGGGTTTATCTGCTGTACAACGGCGCCCGCCCGTCGGCCTTTGTCACCGAGCTGCTCACGGAACCGCAGCGGATTGAATGCGGCGAGTTCGAGGACGCAGGCTGAACTTGGCGCCTGTGTAGCGATTTCGTGCAACTAAGTGGCGTTGTACATGACCATAAAGACGGTGCAAATTCTGGTCAGCACCTGTCTTAACGACAACACTTAAAAAATATCCAGCCCAGGACGGCATTCGAAAACACAGAAGCAAAACCCAGACGAAAGCACCGACAGGCAGACAGGACGTGCCGGGGGCGGGGAGGTGAGCGATGCGACGGTTTTTGATGGGGCTCGCGCTGTCGGGCCTGCTGTCGATATCACCCTTGAACGCCGACGATCCTGTCTTTCCGCCTGGCGCCGCCATTCATCCGCTGTGCTTTGATCAGCTGCTGGCAGGGCTGACCGGCGACAGCCCTTTTAGCCCGGTCACCTGCGACGCAATGCCAGGCAAGTACCCGGTGGTTATCTTTCCCGGCCAGGATGCGGCAGATCTCACGTACACGGCTCAGCGTCGCACCGATGAAGGATATGCTCGCGGCTTTATTGCCTATGCCGTGGCAGGGCACTGGCCGAGCAAGACCGGTGACGATAAATGGACCCTGTTCGAGGTCACGGCCGCGAATGGCTACGGCAACCTGCGCAGCTCCATCTGGCTGCTGCTGCAGCCACAGGGAAACCGGGTGGTAAAACCGCTGCTCTATGTACCCGGAGGTGATCGCTGCAATGATGGCGCGCTGCGCGTGTCCGAGGTGGGCGCCGAGCGCCTGATCTACCTGTCGGCGGCAACACCCTTTCGATTGCTGAATCCGACTCGCCTGAATGAATGGCGCCTGTTCATGCTGCAGCATGCCGGCGAGAGCCAGCCGGGCAGGGTGGGAGGTAGTCGCAGCCAGCCTCCCTTTATGGACTGGAAACCCTACCTGGATGTCGCCAATGGCGCCGGCGCCTGTGCCGGCGGCATTATCAAGTCCTATAACTTCAAGACCGATACACTGGATGTGCTGGGCGTGCGGATTGACCCCAGCGCCTTTCTGAGCGCCCAGCAGGGGGCCAAGCAGGCCTGCATCAATGACTGGCTCAGGGCGCAGGATCGCTTTCGCAACAAGGGCGTGCAGGATCTGGATCTGGACGAATGGGACCGGATGCTTGGCACCCTGGAGCCCGCCTGCGCACAGCATTAAAGCCCGTTAGCCCGGACAGCGGTCATACGCCCAGCTTGTCGCGCAAACTGTAGTACCAGGCGCCCATGGCCGTCAGGGGCACGCGCAGCAAGCGCCCGCCCGGAAAGTTGTACTGCGGCAGGCCGGCAAATACATCGAAACGTTCGGACTCGCCGCGAATGGCATCGCATATCAACCGCCCCGCCAGGTGGGAACTGGCGATTCCGTGGCCGCTGTAGCCCTGGGCATAGTAGATATTGCTGCCAATACGGCCGAACTGCGGCAACCGCATCAGCGTCAGCAGGAAGTTGCCGGTCCAGGCGAAATCCACCTTTACCGTCGCCAGCTGCGGGAAGGTCCTGATCAGGTTCGGGCGAATCAGCTGCTCGATCCTGCCGGGCTCGCGCGCGCCATAGGTCACGCCGCCACCATAGATCAGCCGGCCATCGCCGCTGAGGCGGTAGTAGTCCAGCAGGTAGTTGCAGTCCTCGACGCACTGGCCCTGCGGCAGTAACGCCTGCTGCACAGCGGCACTGAGAGGCTCTGTTGCCAGTACCTGGCTGCCGCAGGGCATGGATTTTTGCGCCAGCTGCGGAATCAGGCCATCAAGGTAGGCGTTGCCGGCGACCACTACATGGGCCGCACTCACCGATCCCTGACCGGTATGCAGCCGTACCCGGGCTCCCTGCTCGACCCGCACTACCTTTGAGTCTTCGTAGATGACGCCGCCGAGGGACTCCAGCGCGGCCGCTTCGCCGAGCACCAGGTTGAGCGGATGAAAATGCCCGCCGCTGCGGTCAAGCAGGCCGCCGGTGTAGCGAGTGGAGCCAATATGCTGGCGAATGCTGTCGGCATCCAGCATTTCCAGCTGCTGATGGCCGTGTTTTTCCCACAGGCGTTTTTTCTTTGCCAGAGCATCCAGCTGAGCTCCGGTGCAGGCGGCAAAGATGCCGCCATCCTTCAGGTCGCACTGGATACGGTAACGCTGGACAAAGTCGCGAATAATGCGACCACCTTCAAATGCCATGGCCCCCATGGCATCGGCGGTATCTGCGCCGTAATGCTGCTCGATAAAATCCATGTCGCGGCTGTAGCTGTGTACGATCTGGCCACCATTGCGGCCGGACGCACCAAAGCCGATCCGGCTGGCTTCGAGCACAATCACACTGAAACCCTGCTCGGCCAGATGCAGCGCACTTGACAGGCCCGTGAAGCCTGCGCCAATGACGCAGATATCCGCCGTCGCTTCGCCCTGCAAGGCCGGCCGCTGCCGGGTGTCATTGGCGGAAGCGGCGTAATAGGACGCTGTATGCTGTTGTGCTGTCATCTTGATGTCTCGTGTTCGCACAGCCACCTGAACCGGCGCTGGCGGATTTCAGTCAGTATTGAGTGCCCTGGTGCCGCGAAGGGGCGCTATTCAGGCAGCTGGATCGACTTGATCTCGACAAACTCACTCAAGCCTTCATCGCTCCATTCGCGGCCATTGCCTGACTGCTTGTAACCGCCAAAGGGCGCGCAGTAGTTCCAGCCGGCGCCGTTGATGCTTACCTGGCCGGCGCGCAGCCGACGGGCAATGCCCTGCGCCTGATCCATATCCGCCGCCCACACGGCGGCCGCAAGCCCGTAGGGCGTGTCATTGGCCTGCTCGATGGCATCTTCGATGCCTTCAAAGGCCAGCATGCAGAGGACCGGGCCAAAAATCTCGTCCCGGGCAACGCCCATATCGTTAGTCACATCGGCCAGCAGCGTGGGGCGTACATAGCAGCCCTGCTCGAGCCCCTGGGGTGGCTGGGTGCCCCCGCAGACCAGCCGGGCGCCCTGGGCCAGGCCTTGGCGAATGGCCTCCAGCACCCGCGCCTGGTGGGCAGCCGAACTCATGGGGCCCATAAAGCTCTCGTCCGACTCGGGGTGACCGACCCGAATGGCCTCGACTTCCCGGCGCGCCAGCTCAACGGCCTCGGCGTAACGGCTGCGCGGCACCAGCATGCGACTGAGCGAGCAGCAGATCTGACCGGAATTGACCATCAGGTCGCGTACGCCAAAACGAATTGCCGCCGCAAGATCCGCATCCTCGGTGATGATCAGCGGCGACTTGCCACCGAGCTCCTGGCACACGCGCTTTATATCCGGCGCCGCCATCTGGGCAATGCGCACGCCGGCCCGGGTAGAGCCGGTAAAAGACACCATATCTACCTGAGGATGGGTGCACAGCGGCTCGCCGACACCGGGCCCATCACCGGTCACCAGGTTGAACACGCCCGCCGGCAACCCCGCAGCGTGCGCAACTTCGGCAAATATTCGTGCATGCAACGGGGTGGCTTCAGCCGGTTTGAGCACCATGGTGCAGCCGGCCGCGAGCGCTGGCGCCACCTTGCCCACCAGCTGGTGTAGCGGTACGTTCCAGGGCGTGATGAAGGCACAGACGCCGATTGCTTCGCGCAGGATCAGCGAATGACCTTCGTGGCGAACCTCGTCCATCAGTGCCGTGCGAGCCACAAAGGAGCGCATGCCCGTGATGGGGCCTGCCACCTGCCAGCCCCGGGCCAGGTGCAGCGGCATGCCCATCTCCCGGCTGATGGTTGCGGCCAGCTCTTCACTGCGGGCTTGCAGCCCGTCACAGATGCGCTCGATGCAGGCGGCGCGCTCGGCGCTTGGGGTTGCGGACCAGGCGGCAAAGGCACGCCGCGCTGCGCGGACCGCCAGGTCAACATCCTCGGCATTGGCGTCACGAACGCAGGCATGCACGCTGCCATCGGCGGGATTGATCAGCTGACGCGGCGCGCCGCCGGCCGGGACCCAGTGCCCGCCGATATAGAGATCGTTTAATGTTTCCATCGCAAGACCTTGATATTTATATAAATAGAAACCGGGCAGCCATGGGGTGAGTGGGCCTGAAGCCGCTCAGTTCCAGGCCCGCAGGGATGGATCCGTTACAGCGTCGACAAGTACCACCGGGTTTCCAGTTCGCTCACATGACGCTCAAACTGGCTCAGCTCATCGGACTTGCAGCCGTCATACAGGTCGACAAAGTCGCTGCCCAGGTATTGACGCAGCACCTCGTTCTGGCGGAACAATTCGAGCGCTTCCGGCATGCGGATGGGCAGGCCTATGGATTCGTCCGCGAATGCATTGCCTTCAGTGTCGGGGCCGGGCTTGATTTCCTGCTGCAAGCCGTGATGCACGCCAGCCAGCAGGGCGCTCATGACCAGGTAGGGGTTGGCATCGGCACCGGACACGCGGTGTTCGATGCGGGTGGCATCGTCCGGCCCGGCTGGGATGCGTACTGCCACGGTCCGGTTGTCATAACCCCAGTTGGGCGCGATTGGCACGTAGTAGCCAGGCTGAAGGCGGCGGTAGGAATTGACGTTGGGGCAAAACAGCGCCATGGACGCCGGCATCAGCTGCAGCAGGCCGCCCACGGCGTGTTCCAGCATCTGCTGGTGCTGGGCGAACAGGTTGTTGCCCTGGGCATCCAGCAGGCTGATATGAATGTGCATGCCATTGCCCGCTTCCTCGCCGTAGGGTTTGGCCATGAAGGAGGCTTCCATACCGTGCTGTTCCGCCACGGACTTGATGACCCGCTTGAGCAGCAGGGCATTGTCACAGGCCGCCAGCGCATCGTCCTGGTGCTTGAGGTTGATTTCGAACTGGCCCGGTGCGTTTTCCGCCACGGCGGTATCGGCGGGGATATCCTGCTCGGCGGTGTACTGGGCGATTTCTTCTAGCAGGTTGGCATAATCATCGAGATTGGTAATGGAGTACACCTGGGTGTGTTCGTCGCGCTTGCCGCTGCGGGGTGAAACCGGCGGCTGCGGACGGCCCTCCTCATCCCGTTCCTGATCGATCAGGTAGAACTCCAGCTCAACGGCAACCACCGGGGTCAGGCCCAGGGCGTCAAATTTTTGCAACACGCGGGCAAGCACGTGGCGCGGATCGCCGAAGAAGGGCGAGCCGTCCTCGTTGTACATGTGCATCAGCAACTGCGCCATCGGCCTGCGCTGCCAGGGCGCGAGCTTGAGGGTACCGGGCTCGGGCCGGCATATCCGGTCGGGCTCGCCGATTTCCAGTCCCAGGCCGCAGCTCTCGACGGTATTGCCGGTAATGTCGAGGGAAAACAGGGATGCCGGCATGTTTACGCCATCCTGATAGACCTTTTCCAGCCCTTCGCGCTCGATGCGCTTGCCGCGGATAACACCGTTCAGGTCGGGAATCAGGAGGTCAATGGCCTCCATGTCCGGATTCTGTTGCAGAAAGGTAGCGGCTTCGGTGTGCTGACTGTGGGAAGACATGGTCTTGTCCTTGCGTTTCTTGGGGTCACGCCCGTTAAGCGTGGGAGGGCCGGAAGCGGCCCGAACAAACCTGGTTTGATGTTTGTTATATCGAACAGTTTAGCGACACCGAATTCTGGCGGTCAATACCGGGCGATCAATTTATTGATCAATTGTGCCGCATTTTTTGATTATATTACCCCTATCTGTTTCCTTATTTGCTTCGATATTGCAAAATCGACTCGTGCTACGGAAATGCAGCTGTTTCAGCGCATTAATGGTCGATGAATATAAAGATCAATCGAGGGGCTTCATGAAAACTCAGTCAAGCGCCAGAGCACCGCGGCCGCTGGTAGGGGTTCCCGCCTGTACCGGACTGGTTGGACAGCACCCTTTCCATATGGTCGGCGACAAGTATATCCAGGCGGTGCGCAGCGGCGCCGATGCCGCGGCGGTGCTACTGCCGGCACTGGGTGAAGAGTGCCTCGAGATGCTCGAGCACCTGGACGGCATACTGCTGACTGGCAGCTATTCCAATATCGACCCCAGCCATTATGGCGCGGCCTGGCAACAGGACAGTATGCAGACTGACCCGTTGCGCGATGCTACTACCCTCGGCCTGATCCGGGCGGCCGTCACGCAACGGATTCCGGTTCTGGGTATCTGTCGTGGCTTCCAGGAAATCAATGTGGCTCTGGGCGGCAGCCTCCATCAGGCGGTGCATGCGGTGGCAGGGCTGCAGGATCACAGGGAAAACAAGGACGAACCCCTGCAGCAGCAGTATGCCAGGCGCCATCCGGTTACCTTGCAGCAAGGGGGGCAGCTTGCACAGTTGATGAATAATGCACTTACGCAGCAGGTCAACTCCCTGCACGGGCAGGGTGTGGAGCGCCTCGCGCCCGGGCTGCGGGTCGAGGCCCTGGCCCCCGATGGCCTGATCGAGGCCTTTAGCCTCGCCGACACGAACGCGGGCTTTTTGCTGGGTGTGCAGTGGCATCCTGAATGGAAACTGGCAGAGCATCCTTTTTATCAGTCCATATTCAGGGCCTTTGGTCGCGCCTGCCGGGCCCGCTCCCGTGCACGCAGGACCTGAGGCCGGTGTTCAGCGTCAGGCATTCGCACCCTGGCATTGCACGTCGACCGCAGGCGGCCTGCGCTTTTCATCCGGTCGCGGCATGCTATGATGCGGCCGATCAACGCCCGGCGATCAATATATTTATCAGGATGGGAGTCTGAAGAGTGGATGTAGGTGACCGGCTCAAAAAAATCCGCCAGATCTACGGTTTCTCGCAGCGGGAACTGGCCAAGCGGGTTGGACTGACCAACAGCACGATTTCGATGATAGAACAGAATCGTGTCAGCCCGTCGGTCAGCTCACTGAAAAAAATACTCGATGGCATTCCGATGTCGGTCACCGAGTTTTTTACCGTGGACCTGAATGCCCACGACAAGGTGGTGTACCGGCCGGACGAACTGATTGATATCGGCAGTGATGGCATCGCATTGCGCCTGGTGGGCAGCGTTGAAAACAAGTCCGGCCTGGCATTGCTGATCGAAAGCTACGAACCCGGCGCCGATACCGGCACCGAGATGATGGCCCACGAAGGCGAGGAGGCGGGCACCGTGATCGAAGGTTCCATCGAAGTGACCATCGGCGGCGAAGTGCACCGCCTGAATGCCGGTGACAGCTATTCGTTTTCAACCCAGATCCCGCACCGTTTCCGTAACCGCAGCAAAAAAATCTGCCGCATTGTCAGCGCCCATACACCGCCCACCTTCTGATGCCGAACAAACGTCTTAACCCACCGGGCTAACTCCCAAAGCGGAATGCTGTGCGACCGACATCTTGTCGTCCCGGAAAAGGCCGGCAGTCTGCGCAGCTGTGCCCAATTTTTCAGGCTAAAGCGAAATGACAGCATGAACCGACAGGGGGAAGCTGTTGGTTTATCCGGCTGGTCGTATCAATGTCGCCTTTGGACATTGCCTGCAAGCACATTGTCGGCAATGCTTAGAGCACCGAATGACCAACGCCTGATCAGGGCATCAGCAGATCAGGCCGGACCTGCAGCATGAACGCCAACAGCGGCCAAAAACCGCTAGACCCTGCGCTGGCGAGCTTTGTCACCAGCCAGTTATCCATCGTGGTTGCCGCCTGCAGTGATGCCGGTGAATCGACCCTTGCCTGGGCACTCGGTGCCAGGGTTACCAGCAACCGCCAGCGGCTGACCGTGTTGATACCGGCCTCCCAGGCACGGGACCTGCTGCAATGCATCGGCGCGAACGGCAGCATCGCCGTGGTCTTCAATGAGCCGGATACACATCAAACCGTGCAGATCAAAGGCGCCGATGCCCGTGCCGAGCCGCTGCTGGCGACCGACAAAGCCTCCCTTGAGCCCTACATCAGCTGCCTGGCCAGGCGTCTGCAGCGCTACCAGGTGCCAGAAGCATTCAGTCGGGCCTTTTACAGTGCAGATCCCGACGACCTGGTCGCTGTCAGCTTTTCGCCCAGTGCCGCCTATGGCCAAACCCCGGGGCCCCACGCCGGTGAGCCGCTGCAGCAAGAAGGCGAGGCGACATGAACACCTTTCTCAGTATCGACGCGCTACGCAATTGTCTGGAAGGGGTGATTCCCGCCAGCGTCGCGACCTGCAGCCGCGACAGAACGCCCAATGTTACCTATGTCTCCCAGGTCATGTATGTAGATCAGCACCATATCGCGCTGTCGTTCCAGTTTTTCAACAAGACACGGGAAAATATCCTCGCCAACCCGCTGGCCACCGTGCTGATGGTGGACCCCGAGACCGCCGCGCGCTATCGCCTCAAGGTGCGTTACCTGCGCACGGAGACTGAAGGCCCGTTGTTCGAGCGCATGAAAGCCAAACTCGCCGGTATTGCCTCCCATGAAGGCCTGGTGGGTGTTTTTCGCCTGCGGGGTACCGATGTCTACCGTATTCTCGATATCGAAGCCGTCCCGGGCGCTGAGCTGCCGCGCCAGCTGCCGGGTCGGGCGATTCTGCCGGCACTGCGCCAGTGCAGTGACCGCCTGCAGGAATGCGCCAGCCTGGATGGCCTGTTTGACAGCCTGCTTGATACCCTGGACCGCCAATTGGGCCTGGAGCACAGTATGCTGCTGATGGCGGATAATCCCGGCGCCAAACTGTATGTGGTGGCGAGCCGGGGTTATCCGGCGTCCGGCATCGGTGCGGAAATACCCTTTGGCGTCGGTGTTATTGGCATCGCCGCGCGGGAACAGGTGCCTATTCGCATCATGTATGCCGCCGCCGAGTACGCCTATACCCGGGCAGTGCGCGAGCAGGCCGTCGCCGAGGGCCTGGTAGCGGCGTTGGAGCAGGTAATCAGCCTGCCGGGGCTCGTTGAGCCCGCCAGTCAGATGGCCATACCCTTGCTTGGTATCCGGGGGCTAGTCGGTGCGATCTACACCGAGAGCCAGCAGGAGTGCCGCTTCAGTTACGACCTTGAAGATGCCCTGGTCACGCTTTGCGCCCAGGCGGGGCTCGCTATCGAACTATTGCAGTTGAGCGATGAAGCTGGCAATTCCCATGCCGAGTCGCCGGAGCACCCCTGCCTGACGGACAACGCCACCGATGCGGCGGTGCCGCTACGCATCGAATACCACGACCGGGATCATAGCGTATTTATTGATGGTGACTACCTGATCAAGGGTGTGGCCGGCGCCGTGCTGTGGCGTATCCTGAATGACTACACCGAGCGCGGTCGCATCGATTTCAGCAACCGGGAACTGCGGCTGGATACCCGTCTGGGCCTGCCGGAGATCAGCGACAACCTGGAAGCCCGCCTTATTCTGTTGACCCGTCGACTGGCAGAACGCAGCCCCTGTCTGCGCATCGAAAAAACCGGACGAGGGCGCTTTCGCCTGGTGCTGCAGCGCCCGCTGATACTGATCCCGATGAATCACCAGAACCCCGCCGCCTGAGCGCGCGTTTGTTGCCGGTCGCGAATCCTTAACCCGCCTGGTGCCAACGATCGCTCAAGCTTGCACGCGGGTCCGGCGGGGTGTCCTTGCCCGCCGTCACGGCAAGGGAGGCAGACGGCCCCTGGGGGCACCCAGCCGGTAAACCGCGCTTGTGGCACCGGTGCCATAACTGCCAGGGGCGCAGAAAACGGGACCAGTTCCTGGCAAAGCCTGGACCCCGGAGCCCCGCCGGGTCCGCTTTTCGCCACGGGATAAGCCGGTGTGCCAAGCCTGAACCTTGCCCAGGCATGTCGGTTTTACCCTGTATAACGCGGACAAAATGACCAACTCGCATCACTCGGTCTCCTCTATCTCTGTTATTTACATCGGCTGGCAAATAGGCTCCCTCCCTATTTGCCAGGTATGTATAGGAAGTACGGTGTGCCGCGTACGCAGGGATGCGTATACGCGGTCACCCCACACTTTTCACCCTTCAAGAATGGGCGCAGGTGCGTGGACCTGCTGGATTCTCTCGGGTGAAGGGATGGGGTTCGCATTGGGCCTTCTTGTTCAATGGAAGGCCCAATGATGAAACATCCCTGTTTCATGTATTAACCCGCCGGGTTAATAACCTAACCGCCAGCCCAACAGGCACTGCCAGTGTGTTATGCGGGTCTCTACTGCGCAGTTGCCATGGCCGAGGCGTCATTGGGCGGCAGAGGCTCCAGCAAGATGTAAGGCGTTGGTATTGGCTGGCCCGGCGCCACCGGGCTGGGGGCTTCATGCCCCGCCGCGCCCAGGCTGCGGATATACAGATACACTGCCTGCTGATCCCGGGGTGTCATCATTTGTAACGATGGCCAGGTCATGGGTGGCAGGCCGCCTGCACGGATGCGCTGTCGCCACTGCTCCGGTTCCAGCTGTGCAAGTGACAGCCGCAGGTTGGCCGGATAGCTCACGCCCCAGGGGCCGGCGAAACCAACGCCCGACCCCAGCAGGCGTTCGGATTCTGGCATTACCTCACCGATTTCAGCGTAGCCACTCGAGTGACAGTCGTTACAGCCGCCAATGCCAACCAGATAGCGGCCACGCTCGATTGCTGCACTATCCCGTGGGCCCGCATCATCGGCGCTCGCGATCATTGGCAGCGCGCTGTGCAGCATCAGGGTGGAGATCAGATACAGGTGTTTCATGCTCAGTGCTCAACTTCAGGGACGACCGTTTTAGCCTACGCCTGCGCCTGCCAGGGCGTTGTTAAGACTTTGCTCACTGAACCCTAAAAAAACCTTAAGCAAGATTAGGGTCTGTTCTTGGTTAAAAATATGCTCAGACCGTTTACAAATCGCACGGTGGACAACAGCGCTGTTGTAACCCACCAGATAGTCTGTTAAATCCGGGATATAGCGGGATTCAATGGGAATTGGTGGGACGAGGCCACGGATTACGTGGGCTCTAGGCCGGTGTGTGGAACCAGGGCGGGCGGTTGACTCGATCGCGAAGATTGTGAAAAATTGCCACCCGTGAGGCATCCGCGCCAGGTGATGTGTGAAAAAGCCAAGGAGCCACCGAATCGTATAGATTGGGTGGCTTTTCTGTTTACACAGGCTTCAAGTCACGGTTTTACGTTTAATCTGCTTTCTTTTTTTTAACGGTGACCTGGATAGTGATGTCACCGTTGATTGTGATGCTGGTGTTTTGGCTATTGTTTGCCGCAGCCTCACGCTGTCCCTGGTCGCCGAACGCGGCCTTTATAGCCTCGGCAATACGTTGTTCCATAACGCTCCCTACTTAGCTCCTACTCTCAAGAAGGGCAGTATTGTAGCGGTGCTGGGCTCTTTGTCACTTTCCCGAAAAATGTCATAGAGCGCAAAGGCCAGCTCGATCTTCTTGTCTGGTGCCAACTGGTGCCCGCTTTCCTGGATACCCCTCTCTATACCCGTGAGCACACGCGCAAAGAATGCGCGGTCGAAGTCAGCTGGCAGCGCAGGAGCTGCTTCGTCTGGCCGCATGGGGCCTTCACCTTTGGTGAGCCAGGCGATCGCCACGCCGGTGGCTTCCGACAGGGCTACCAAGTTCAGCCTGGATGGGTCGGATTTACCATCTCGCCACTTTCGTACGACAGATTCTGAAATACCGGCCATACGTGCGAGCTTCGACACGCTGCCAGCCAGCGTGATCAGCTCGGCAATGCGTATTTCGAAGCCGTCACTTTCAGAATCAGTGAATGTGACCGCGGCGTCACTTTTGATCTTACTGGTCACTATCTTTGTAACCCTTTGTATTTATTGAACAAAAATATTTTTAGCCGGCGTATGCAAACGCAGGCGCAAATGACGCGCACGAACGTGTTGTTATTCGTACGAACGTGCGTTATCTTTGTCCACATGAAGACATTACACAGCCTAAAAAATGCCAGCCGCGCCAACGACTGGCATTACACAGAGATCGAGAGTGCCGTAAAACGCCGCTTTGGCAGCTATGCCGGACTGGCCCGCGCCTGGAATGCAGAGCATCCAGACAAAGGCATTAGCCGATACACGCTGGTCAAGAGTGCTCGTCAGCGTCAAAGCGAACTAGGCGAGACCGTCATTAGCTGGGGCATTGAGGTGCCAGCAGCGGTGATCTGGCCTACGCGCTATGACATCGACGGCGTACGTATTAAGTACCGCGCTCGATCTGAGGCTAAGCATACCGCAGAACAGCCATGTGGTCCCAGCAAAGCGGCCGTGTTTGAAGCGCTCCTGGGTACCGATGCAGGGAGTGGCAGCTAATGGCTAAAGAATGGTTTACCGCCGATGAGCTGGCGGGCGCTGACGGCCTGCCGGCAAGCAAAAGTGGCGTGATTCGCCGAGCCAAGAAAGACAGCTGGATCAACCGCAAGCGTGAGAAGGGCAAAGGCCTGGAATATCACATTGACGCACTGCCGCAAGAAACGCAGTACGCGCTGGCCCGTCGGGATGCAGAAACCGCTGCGCAGTCTCCGATTGCCATACAGGCCCGGGCGACGGTGGAGCTGGACCAGACCGCCCGCAAGCGGGTGTCCAAGGATGCCCAGGCCAGCGGTTTGAAGCAGCTGATCAATCTGCCGGAAACAGCGCGCAAGCGGGCCGAGGCACGCTTGCTGATTCTGCAGGCTGGCACCGCATTTGTGGCGCCCTACATGCGTTCCCGCCAGCAGGTGGCGGGGGAGAAAGCCTTTGCCAAGGCGTACTGCGCACAGAACCTGCAACTGCCCGGCTGGGTGTACGAGACCGTCGCAACGGTGTCCTGGATGAGCCTGCGACGCTGGCAGAAAACCCTGGATGAAGACGGCGCTGCGGCACTGGCCGGACGCTACAAAAGCGCCGTGCAAAGCAAGATCGATGTGCAGCCGCAGATGGGCGACTTCCTGCGGGCGATCATCACCAGCAAGCCACATCTGGCGGGCAAAACCTGCCACCTGCGCGAGCTGCTGGAGGTGCACAGCGCCAAGAACGGGCTGGGCTGGAAGATCCCCAGTGCCTCCAGCATTCGCCGCTGGGTGGTGCAATGGAGTGCAGACAACCAGGCTGCCATCGCCTACGTAACAGACCCGAATCGCTACAACAGCAAATACCGCAGCGCAGTGGAACAGGCCTACCCCTGGATGAGCCAGCCGAACGATATCTGGGAGTTCGACTCCACGCCGGTCGATGCGATGCTCAAAGAAGGCCGCCACTCGATTATCGCGGTGATCGACTGCTTTACCCGCCGCGTGAAAATGATCGTGAGTCCGACATCAGACTCAGAAGGCATCTGCCTGCTGCTGCGCAAGACTCTGCTCGACTGGGGCACGCTCAACGAGGGCGGCATCGCCAAGACCGACAACGGCAGCGACTACGTGAGCCGGCGCACCACCGGGGTATTCAACCTGCTGGGCATTAACCAGGAGCGCGCCAACCCCTACAGCGGCTGGGAGAAGCCCTTTATCGAGCGTTTTTTCCGCACCCTCAGCCACAGCATTGTCGAGCTGCTGCCCAGCTATATCGGCCACAACGTGGCAGACCGGGAAGTGATCGAGGCCGCCAAACACTTCGCCCAGCGCCTGGCCGAAAAGCGCCAGAGCGAGGCTGAAAAAGAAGGCTTTAACCTGCGTTTAACCCGCGAAGAACTGCAGGCGTTTCTGGATAACTGGCTGGATGCGTATTACCACCACCGCCCACACCAGGGCGAGGGCATGAAGGGCATCAGCCCGTTCCAGAAGTACGCCGACAGCGGCTACAGACCCTGGGCAGTGAATGACGAAGGCGCGCTGGATGTACTGCTGAACCAGGCCGGTAGCGCCCGGGTACTGAAAGGCCGGATCAAGTGTGGCGGGCTCGAATACAGCGCGCCGGAGCTGATGAATCACGAATGGAAAGGCCAGAAAGTGGAAGTGTTCCTGGACCCGAACGACGTGGGTCGCGCCTTCCTCTACCGCCAGGGCAACTGGGATCTACGGGTGGAAGCGGTGGATGTGCGCATGATCGGGCAGGGCGTAAGCCCGGATGCCTTCCGCGCCAAGAAGCGCGAAGACGCCAAGGCGCTGCGCTCCTTCCGCCGCGAGATGAAAGAGCTGGCCAAGACCTTTGGTGTGGACGGCCTGCACCAGGATGCCATTGACCACTTCACCGACAAAGCCAAGGGCCTGGCGCTGTTCCCGCAGCCGAGCCGCGAGCATAACAACGAGGCCATCGCAGCCCTGAGCCAGACCGCCGATCGGCTGCGCCAACCCCATGAACCGCAGTATTCCGAAGCCGAGATTGCCCACCTCAAACGCCAGCGCGAGGCGATGGAAGCCAAGCAGGCTGCCGTAGCCCAGCAACAGGGCTTGCTGGTGCGCAACGAGCACGACAAGGCGCGGCTGCTGGCCGAGCAATCGCTGCAGCGTGAGCTGACCGAGAAAGAACAGGCCTACCTGGTGGAGTACAAGCGGCATAACCGCTTTGGTGGCAAACAGATCGAAGAAATCATGGCGCGCAAACAGCACAAGAGCAGCTGAAGCGCGCCACGGAGAGTGGCCAAAAGGCCAACATTCAGCGGGCTCAACCCTATCAAAAGCGGGCCTGCCAAACATCAGGGAGAGTAGCAGATGAAAGCGATAGTCGCACCGGTGAAAAACGTGATTGCCACGCAGAATGCGTTCGATTCACTCTATAACCGATCCTACGGGGTGCCGGGTATCGGGCTGATCCACGGGCCCACAGGCTTCGGGAAGACCACCTCGGTGGCCTACCTGTTCAACCAGGTGAACGGCGTACTGGTGCGCGCCCGGGCCAACGATACGTCGTCCAGCCTGTTGGGCCGCATAGTCTCTGAACTCGGCGCCCAGCCAATGAGCCGCAACGCCCGCATGGTGGATTACATCATCGAGCAGATGAGCATGTACGAGCGCCCGCTGTTTATCGATGAGGCCGACTACCTCATGGGCGATATCAAGCTGCTGGAGTCCATCCGCGACTTGTACGACGCCACCGAGGTGCCGGTGGTGCTGATCGGCATGGACCAGATCGCCAAACGCATCAGCAGCCGCAAGCAGTTCTTCAATCGTATCAGCGAGTGGGTGGAGTTTCGCCCTGCAGATCTGGACGACGTCATCGTGATGGCCGACTGCATGCTGGCAGGCGGTATCCGCGCAGAGGCAGAGTTGCTGGAACAGCTGCGCCAGGCGGCCTGCGGTGAGATGCGCCGCATCACCATCGGCCTGGCACAGATCGAGAAGCTGGCCCGTGCCAACGACCTCGATGTTGTCACCCTGGAGCATTGGGGCGATCAGCCTTTCCATGGACTGCGCCGGCAAGTGGCCTGAGGACTGCAACGTGAGTCAGGCACGACGCAAAGCATGGAAATGGATCATCGAGAGCCGGGAATCTCTGCCCGCTGGCGCGCGGAGTTTTAGTGCTCAGCAGATGGCGGCAGCAACCGGATTGAACCTGCATACGGCTAAGCGGTTCCTCAGTTTCCTGCTGGAAAAACGCCGCCTCAAGGTCTGGCGCTATGGGCGAGGCCCTTTGCCGACCCTCTATTATCTGCTCGACGCCACACCGCTGGTCTTTGACCAGCCCGGCGCTCGCGCAGGCTATAGGGTCAGGACCTCGCGCAAGCCGAATACAGCCCGGCAACGCATCTGGAACAGCTGCCGCATTCTACGCACCTTCACGCTGAATGAAGTGTCGGCAACCGCCCAAACGGCTTATGTCACTTGCAGTGCCTACATCAAGCGGCTGGAGCGGGCGGGGCTGGTACGCAAGATAAAGCGCCATGCGGCACAGGATGGCGAGTTTGCAATCTTCCGGCTCAATGTCGATGCCGGCCATCCGCACCCGGTCGTGCGCAATGATGGTGTTTTTTGCCCGGCCCGTAACACCCTGTACCCCTACAAGGAGGCAGAGCATGAGTGATTGGCTGGAAGTACTGCGCAAGCAGGTCGCGAGCAGCTCCCAGAGCCGCGTGGCGCAGGAACTGGGAGTCAGCAAGACCATGATCAGCCAGGTGCTCAGCGGGAAATACCCGGCAGAGCCTGCGGATCTGCGCCGCAAGGTGGAAGGGCACTACATGGACCGGACGGTCGAATGCCCGGTGCTTGGCATCATCCCGATACATGAGTGCGAGGCACACCAGCAACGGCCGTTTTCGGCCACCAACCCCCAGCGGGTGCGGCTGTATCGCGCCTGTCGGGCGGGGTGTCTGCACTCGAAACTGGAGGCGACCGCCAAAGCGCAGCGCGGCGCCGTGCAGCAGTCAGACACCGGCCTGCGGCCCTATCAAACGGATGACCAGATCGCGTTCTGCCGGCGCATGGCCGGCGACAATGATCGCAAAAACGTGGAACTGCTGGAGCGTGAGCTAAGCCGTATCGCCACCCAGTACAACCTGCTGCTCTGGCAGATGCAGCACAAGGAGAGCAAGTGATGACGGGCATGAACATTCAGAACCAGCACATCAAGGAGAAGCTGGTAAGGGCGACGCGCGCGGTGAATGTACTGGAAACCAATGGCCTGACGGTAACCGCGATCAGCATCGATGGCCCCTGGCCACTGATCGAGATTATCGAAGGGCGGGCGTGCCAGAAATTGCAGCACGCGGTCAGCAAGTGGATCAACAAGAACGGCCGGCGCCAGTGCGAGCGGGTGGCGCTGGTGAGTGATTGCCAGGTGCGCTGGATCGAACGCAACTAACTGAAGGAACAGAATCATGGCAGCAGTTCAGTACTACATCGTTGATTTGGGTAAATCGTTCATTCACGGCCGCCTGGTGCTGCAGCACAGCCTGCGGGCAGGGGGCGGCACCTGCGAGCTGGCGCGTGCCAGGCAGGTGCCCGAGGAGGAGGTGAACGCCGCCCTGGACCGGTACGACAACGGCAGCACCACCCGCGCCATCCTGTGCGAGGTGATCGATCAGATGGCATTTAACGGCACCACCTTTGCGATACCCCACCGCGAGCTGCTGGGGTTGTGCAAGCGAGTGGCCGAAGAGCAACAGGCAAGCAACCAGCAGAGGATCAGCGCATGAACACCGCCGTACAGCAGCACATTCCAGAAGGCTACCTGGAAGACCAGGCCGGGCGCCTGGTGCCGGTATCAAAGATCGATGAAATCGACCTCACCCGCAACGACCTGGTGGGCGAGATTGTCGGTAAAGCGCTGGCCCTGCAGCGGGCCATGGCGGAGTTCAAACTCGCAACCCTGGGCGATATCGAAGCCTTTATCGACCTCGGCGCCGAGCGTTACGACGTGCAGGTGGGCGGCAAGAAGGGCAACGTCACCCTCACCAGTTTCGATGGTCGCTACAAGATCCAGCGCGCCATCAGCGAGAACCTGGTGTTTGACGAACGCCTGCAGGTCGCCAAGGAACTCATCGACCAGTGCATCAACCGCTGGGCCCAGGGCTCGGCAGCCGAGATCCGGGCGCTGGTAACCCACGCTTTTCAGGTCGACAAGGAAGGCAAGATCAGTACAGGCCGGGTGTTGGGTCTGCGCCGCCTGGCCATTGAGGATGTGCAGTGGCGCCAGGCCATGGATGCCATTGCCGACAGTATCCAGGTGACCGGCAGCAAGACCTATATCCGCCTGTATGAGCGCGTGGGGCCGGATGATCAGTTCCGGCCTATCTCGCTGGATCTGGCCGCGCTTTGAAGTAGTAAACGGCAGTGGAGGCAATAGAGGAGGGCTGTAAGGGTCGCCGCGCCCAGGAGACTTAGGCCGGGCGCGGCGTGGAATGCTTCGGGCCATCCGTGGCCTTCCCCCATTCCGTTGGGACGATGGAGCGTCTGCCATGCAGTTAAGCAGCCAGACGCTGATCTGGCCCTAGGAGAAAGTCCTAAAAATGTAACGCAAAAGCGAATTCAGGCAGTGCACTTTGGGTTGCAATCATGGATAGGGATAGGTGAGCCAAGGCGCCGCGCCCTGGAGGTTCAAGCCGGGCGCGGCGTGGAATGTTTCGGGCCATCCTAAGCCTGCCTGCATTCCATTGGGACGCTGCTCGCGTCTAAGTTGCAGTAAAGCAGGCAGGTGCCAATCAGGCCCTAGGAAAAAGTCCTAAAAATGCAACGCAAAAGCGAATTCCAGCAGTGCGCTTTTGGTTGCAATGCAACGCGTTAATCGAGGTTTAAACGACATGAAACACCCGCAAAAAGACAACCGCAAAGCGGCCCTGGCGCAGATTCATATCGGCAAAAAGCAGCTGGGGCTGGATGATGACACCTACCGCGACATGCTGCAGAACCTCACCGGCAAGCGCAGTTGCTCCGACATGGCATTGGCGGAGCTGTACCAGGTGATCAAGCAGCTGGAGAACGCGGGGTTCAAGCAACACCGTGGCCGCAGGAGTGGCGCCACCCGCCAGGGCTACTACAGCCCGCGCTCAAAAGGCCAGGTGATCGACGTGATGCGGGCCATCTGGATCGAGATGCACCAGGCCGGCATCGTGCGCGATGGCTCCGAAGCCGCGCTCGCCGCTTATGCCAAGCGCATGAGTGCCCAGCTCAACGGCGGCGCGGGTGTGGAAAAGCTGGAATGGCTGCAGCGTGATGAGCAGCTGGCTGCCCGTGTACTGGAGGCGCTCAAAAAGTGGCGTGCCCGTGCCTTCAAGGAGTTGCCCCATGTCGAATAAACCCGCCAGAACACGCCGCGAGGAAGAGCAGCAGGAGCTGCTGGGCGATCACAGCTTTAACGACGACCTGCTGGAGCACCTGGACGAGATACCCGATGAGGTACGCAAGAAGTGGCCCCGCGACTTGGCGGCCCTGATTGATATCTACCAGGCTGCGATGCAGCGCCGGGGCTACAGCGCCGACGAAGCCAGAAGCATCGCCCATACCCTGATGGCCGAACAGTCGATGTACTGCGGTGGCCGCCATGTGTATATCCCAAAAGGCGATCGCTTCAAGCAGGCGGTGCGTGATGTCGAGTTGTTCCGCGACTGGCACGACCGCGGCATCGTGCCCGACGATCTGGCCGCCCGCTACAAGATCAGTACCCAGCATGTGTACCGCATCATCAAGGAGCAGCGTGGTCTGCACATGAAGAAGGTGCAGCCGGCGTTGTTTTAGGAGGTGGGAGTTGACTCGGATACAGGTTATGCGTAATCCGCAAGACACTAGACTAAAGTCTAATAAATCTACATATAGTGCTAAGTGATCATCAAGGGGCGCAATATGTTGTGTTTGGTGGCGGCGACTAATTTTACTTTTGTTGCATATAGCAAAAAACTATTGGTTATCCTGCAAAAAATGCCAATAATGTGCACCATGATCAATTGAGATCGCGCGTCGTCAAAGACGGCGGGGACGGGGGATGTCGGGTGAGCTTGCCTGGCGTCCCCTTTTCTTTTGCTGGTAATAACCCTTATGGCGTTTGTCAGTTGTCAAAGCAGTACCGCTTGATGCCTACAGCACGGATTGCTTCTTCGTCTTCCAGGACGTTGTCAATCAGGCGGCTATGTTTGCGCAGCTCTTCATAGGCCCGGTAACTTGAGTCGTACTGGCCTTTTGCAACCGCGTACGCAACTAAGTCCGCCAGCTGCATTCTGCCACTATCTTTTTTTACGAACTTGGGGGTCTTGAGTAGAATGCTCTTGAAGTCTGCTGGTTCGAGCGGCGCGTAGATTCCCGATGTGGCAGGGTTGAACGGTAAGCCATTGTCGACAATGTCCACATGATATTGCTTCAGCAACGCATCCTCCCGCTTTCCAGTCGCCTCGACATAAACAGCAAGTTTTCGGTCATGCTTCTTCGCGTATTTGGCTGCACGCTCAATTAGAATGCTGTAGGCACTCTTGCATAGCATCCATTTTTTGTTGTCATACCTTTCTAGGTAACGTGCGACATAGCCTGGGCGGTCCACAACACATCCGGTGGCAACTATGGGTGCGGTAATAACGAACTGGTTTAGCTGTTCATAGAAAGCCCGGGACCTATCGTCCTCACACCTAAGCCAGCTGAAGGCTCCTTTCTTACCTCTTATTTTCGTTGAATGAAGAGGCCCAGTGAGGCCGAAATCGGTTACCAGTTGCGCGTGCTGCTGATCGATATGATCGATGTCTTCTGCAGCAACAAGGTATCCACCAAACGCGAAGTGATCCATACCATCAGAGCGAGTGACCGTCGTTTTTCGATCTGGGCAACGGGTTCCCGTGTCATCAATGTACAGATGAAAGGTCGATGTCGCTCCCATCTATGAGTGTCCTTATTCATCGGGCTATTCAGGGTTAGAGCTTCATAGTACCACTGCGTTACTGTACCGCCAGACACTGTTGCACTTTCCAGTCATGCTGCAACGGACCTGTATTCAACATCCTCCAACCCACGTTAAACCACGCCCCCCTCAATCCCCGGCACACTGAAGTTCAACGCTATGAACTTCAGACCGGGGATTTTTTATGGCCGCTTATTTCGAACCCGCCGTCAACTGGTTGCTGGGTCCCGACATCGAGGGCGAGCACAGCAACGATGCTGCCGATAAGGGCGGGGATACCTGGTACGGCCTGGCGCGCCGCTGGAACCAGGACATGGACTGGCCGCCAACTCGCGAGCAGGCCATCGCGCGTTACCGCGAACGCTACTGGGATGCCTGCCGCTGCGACGAACTGCCCGGCACCCTGGCTGTGCTGGTGTTTGATGCCGCCGTGCAGCACGCCCCCAAAGACGCGATCCGTTTTCTACAGCAGGCCATCGGTGCCTATGCCGACGGTATCATCGGACCCAAGACGCTGGCCAAGGCCCAGTATGTCGACAACGACCGCCTGGCCGACTTCCTCAGTTACCGTGCCCGCTACTACACCCAGCTGTGTATCGACGACGCCAGCCAGCTGACCTTTATCCGTGGCTGGCATCGCCGGTTATTCCTGCTGCAGCGCTTCGCGCTGAGTCTTTAACCATGAGCCCGCTGGAAATCATTGCCGGCTTCATTGTCGCGGGCGGGCTGTTGACCTGCGTGGTGGGCGCTGTGCGCAGGGAGAAGGAAGGTCTGCACGTGGGTGGCACAGCGGTTGTCGCGGGCGCCGTGCTCTATCTGTGCAGCCTGGTAGGAGGTTGATGATGGCAAATCCGATTTGGTCCGCAATTACCGCGCTGGTCACCCCGGTCACCGAAATGGTGGACAAACTCCACACCTCGGATGCAGAGCGCCTGCAGGCCAAGGCCGCGCTCTTTGGCCTGCAGTCCGAACTCAGCCAGACCCTGATTGAGTACGAATCCAAACTGCTGGCGGCCAAGAGTTCGGTGATTATTGCCGAGGCCCAGGGTCAGAGTTGGCTGCAGCGCAGCTGGCGGCCGATCACCATGCTCACCTTCCTGCTGCTGGTAGTGCTCGACACCATGGGATGGACGGCGTTTCGCCTGTCCGACGAAGCCTGGACGCTGCTGCAGATCGGCCTGGGTGGCTATGTGGTGGGCCGCAGTGTCGAGAAAACCGCCCCCAGCCTGATGCAAGCCCTGCGCAAGGAATAACAATGCCCGACCTTTACGACAGCGCCCAGGAGCGTGAGCAGCAAAACACCCAGGCCGCGCACCAGGCCCACACCGCAAGGCTGCGCCCCGAACCGCCGCAAACGGTGGTAGACGGCCGGGTGCTCTGCATCGACTGCGACGAGCCCGTGCAGCCCGCCAGGCTGGCCGCCAAGCCCAATGCCGCCCGCTGCTTTCATTGCCAGGGCATAACGGAGCGCAAGCATGGACGCTAAATTCTGGCTCGATGTGGTGCAGTGGATCGTGACCCTGGGCGTAATGATCTTTGTCTGGATCGACCGGGGCCGCTCCGATAACCGCCGGCTGATCCAGAAGCTGGGCGAACGCCAGGAACTGCAGGAACAGCGCCTCACCCGCGCCGAAGAGGGCCTGCGCCACACCCCTACCCACGACGACTTTGCCAAGCTGCAGGCCGAGGTATCCGGCGTGCAGAGCACGCTCAACCGCGTCACCAGCACGCTGGACCGCATCCACGATTACCTGATGAACAGCAAGGCCTAGAAGGAGCGACTGCCATGGCGTTTGATACGTTTGAACAAGAGGATCGCCGCCTGGTGATCCTGCGACTGCTGGCAGAGGATGCCGACTACCGTGTGAACTCCAGCATCCTGCAGCAGGGCATCGAGCTGTACGGCCACTCGGTCAGCCGCGACAAGCTGCACACCGAGCTGCACTGGCTGGCCGAACAGGATCTGCTCAAGTGTGAGCCGATCAACAGCGTGCTGATCGTCACCCTGACCCAGCGCGGCCTCGATGTCGCCCAGGGCAAGGCCGTGGTACCGGGCGTCAAGCGCCCCGGGCCGGGAGCCTGAGATGGCCCGCGCCAGCAGCATCGACCAGCTGCCCGACGATATCCGCGACGCCCTGCACGAACTGCTGCGTGACCCGGCCGTCACCCAGCTGGAAACCGCCCAGCGGGTCAACCAGCTGCTGAGCGAGGAAGGCCACCCGATCCGCGTCAGCAAGAGCGCCGTCAACCGCTACAGCCAGCGCATGGACCAGATCGGCGAGAAGATGCGTCAGTCCCGCCAGATCGCGGACATGTGGATCGGCAAGCTGGGCAATCAGCCCCAGGGCAAGGTCGGCGCCATGCTCAACGAGTTCACCCGCACCATGGCGTTCGAAACCGCCCTCACCATGAGCGAAGGCGACGACCCCATACCGCCCAAGCTGCTCAAAGAGCTGGCCCTGGCCATCAAGCACCTGGAAGAAGCCAGCAGCGTCAACGAGAAGCGCGAGCGCGAGATCCGCCGCCTGGCCACCGAAGAAGCCGCCGAAACCGCCGGCGCCCTGGCCAAGGCGGCCGGCCTCACCGCCGCCGGCGTGGCTGACATCAAGAAGCAGATCCTGGGGATTGCCTGATGAACGCCCCCATCACCGACCAGCCGCTGGGCGCCATTGCCGCCAGCAACCTGCAGGATCTGCAGCAGTTCGATGCCGGCGAGGTATTACTGGGCTACCAGAAGCGCTGGATCGCCGATACGTCGGCGCTGAAGATCGCTCAGAAATCGCGCCGCACCGGGCTCACCTGGGCAGAAGCGGCCGACGCCACCCTCTGTGCCGCCACCGCCAGGAACGAAGGCGGCTGCAACCACTTCTATGTGGGCAGCAACAAGGAGATGGCGCGGGAGTTCATAGAGGCCGCCGCCATGTGGGCCAAGGCATTCGACCGGGCCGCCGGCGAGATCCAGGAAGAGGTGCTGCACGAAGACGACAAGGACATTCTAACCTTCGTTGTCTACTTTGCGTCGGGCTTCAAGGTACAGGCGCTCAGCTCCAACCCCAGCAACCTGCGCGGCATGCAGGGCAACGTCACCATCGATGAAGCGGCCTTCCACGATCGCCTGGCCGAGGTACTGAAAGCAGCGCTGGCACTCACCATGTGGGGCTCGCGGGTGCGCCTGATCAGCACCCACAACGGCGTTGATAATCTGTTTAACCAGCTCATCCAGGACAGCCTGGCCGGCCGCAAACGCTACAGCATTCACACCATCACCCTGGACGATGCCTGCACCCAGGGTCTGTACCAGCGCATCTGCCAGATCACCCGCAAGCCCTGGAGCCAGGAAGCCGAGGACGAGTGGCAGGCGGGCCTGCTCAAAGACACCGCCACCGAAGAAGATGCCCTGGAGGAATACGGCTGTGTACCCAAGCAGGGCGGCGGTGCCTATATCAACCGCAGCCTGATCGAGCGGGCGCAGCGGGCTGATATTCCAGTGCTGCACTTCGAGGCGCCCCAGGGCTTCATGCTCTGGTCCGATCAGCAGCGCCTGGCGGAGATTGACGACTGGTGCGAGGCCCACCTGAATCCGCTGTTGGAAGCGCTGAGCCCGGACCACTCCCATGCCTTTGGTGAGGATTTTGCGCGCAAGGGCGACCTGTCGGTGTTCGCCCCGCTGATCATCCTGCCGGATACCCGGCTGCGTTTCCCGTTCCTGCTGGAGCTGCGCAACTGCCCCTATGAAAGCCAGAAGCAGTTCATGTTCTATATCCTGCGCCGCCTGCCACGGCTCACCGGTGCGGCCTTCGATGCCACCGGCAACGGCGGTTACCTGGCGGAAGCGGCGGCACTGCAGTTCGGCACCGATCTGGTGGACCAGGTGCAGCTGAACCTGCCCTGGTACCGCGAGTGGATGCCCAAGTTCAAGGCCAAGTTCGAAGACGCCGATATCGAGATCCCCAAGACCACCGATGTGCTGAATGACCTGCGCAAGATCCAGGTAGTTAAAGGCGTGCCGGTGATCGAGAAGGGCAGCGGCAAGGGAACCGATGGCCAGCAGCGCCACGGCGATGCGGCCGTGGCCATGTGCATGGCGGTACGCGCTAGTTATATGGAAGGCAGCGCCATCGAGTTCACCGCGCTGCCGGGCAAGGGCGAGCCCGATGATGATAGCGACGACTACTTAAACAGTTTTCAACGAGGCACCTGGTAATGGCTCACAGCAGCATTCTGGATATCAACGGCCGCCCCTTTGACCTGGGCGAGCTGGCCGAACCACAGACCGAAACCGAGGCAAAGCTGGCGCAGCTGCACCGCCACTATGCCGATCACCCGTCCAGTGGGCTCACACCGGCCAGGCTCGCAGGTATTTTGCGCGATGCCGAGCAGGGCGATCTGATCGGCCAGTGCGAGCTGGCCGAAGACATGGAAGAGAAAGACGCCCACATCCAGAGCGAGCTGGGCAAGCGCCGCCTGGCCTGGCAGGGGCCGGACTGGAACATCGAGCCGCCGCCGGGCGCCAGCGCAGAGGAACAGCGCGATGCCGAGCAGATCGAGGAGCTGCTGCGCTCGGCTACCTGGCTGGACGACTGCATCTTCGATTGCGGCGATGCCATCCTCAAGGGCTTCGCCAATCTGGAGCTGTCCTGGGACTTTGCCGACAACACCCACTTTGTCACCGCCACCGAGTACCGCGACCCCGGCTGGTTCCAGGCCCACCCGGACCGGCGCAACGAACTGCGCCTGCGCGATGGCAGCCATGAGGGCATGGAGCTGCGGCCCTTCAGCTGGATCAGCCACCAGGCGCGGGTGAAGTCCGGCTACCTGTCGCGCCGTGCCCTGGCCCGCGTGCTGGCCTGGCCCTTCCTGTTCAAGAACTACAGCGTGCGCGATCTGGCCGAGTTCCTGGAGATCTACGGCCTGCCGCTGCGCCTGGGCAAATACCCGGCCGGTGCCAGCGAGCGCGAGAAGATGACCCTGCTGCGCGCCGTGATGAGCATCGGCCACAATGCCGGCGGCATCATCCCCCGGGGCATGGATATCGAGTTCGAAAAAGCCGCCGACGGCGCCAGCGATCCCTTCATGGCCATGATCAACTGGTGCGAGAAGAGCCAGAGCAAGGCGATTCTCGGCGGCACCCTCACCAGCCAGGCCGATGGCAAAAGCTCCACCAATGCACTCGGCAACGTGCATAACGAGGTGCGCCAGGAGATCCGCGATTCCGACCTCAAGAGCCTCGGCAATACGCTCACCCGTGACCTGGTGCTGCCGCTGTACATGCTCAACGGCAAAAGCTACAGATCCCCACGGCGCACGCCACTACTGGTGTTTGATCTTAACGAGCCCGAAGACCTGGCGCAGTTTTCCGGCCCGCTGAAAGGCCTGGTTGAGCTGGGCGTGCAGATCCCGGTGAACTGGGTACACGAGAAAACCCGCATCCCCCAGGCGCAGAAAGGCGAGGCCGTGCTGGCGCTGGCCACCCAAGCGCCTGCACCCGCGCCTGAACCTGAAAAAAGCAACGCCAGCCTCGCAGCGCTGAAGGCCGGTGATGAAAAGGATACCGCCGGCCAGCTAAGCGAGCAGCTGCACGGTGCCGCAGGCGATGCGGTGTCCGGCTGGCTGGATCAGATTCGTGCCCTGGTGGAGTCCGCCGACAGCCTGGAAGCGTTGCAGGCCGGGCTGCTGGCGCTGGACCTGGACGCCGCCGCGCTCACCGAGGCCATGGGCCAGGCGCTTACCCTGGCAAGTCTGGCGGGCCGCTATGAGCTGCTGCAGGACGCCCGCTAATGCCCCCGCGTGCAACCACCGATATCGGCGCGCGGCCCTTCGATGAGGCCATCAGCTACTTCAGCCAGAAGCTCGGCCTGCCCACCACCGGCTGGCAGGATGTGTACGGTGCGCAGCATGACCATGCCTTTATGGTGGCGGGCGCCAACAGGCAGGCCATTGTGGAGGGCTTCGCCAGCGCCATTGCGGCCGCCATCGAGCAGGGCGAAACCCTGGCCGCCTTTCGTGAGCGTTTCGATCAGCTGGTCGCCAGCCATGGCTGGGACTACAAGGGCAGCCGGGGCTGGCGCTCGCGCCTGATCTACGAGACTAACGTGCGCCAGGCCTACAACGCCGGCCGTGAAATCCAGATGGCCGACCCTGCGCACCGCGCCCGCTTCCCCTATATGGAATACCGCCACTCCGGCGCCGAGAACTACCGCCCGCAGCACAAGGCCTGGGACCGGCTGGTGCTGGCCGCCGACGATCCCTGGTGGAACCTGCACAGCCCCAGCAACGGCTATGGCTGCAAGTGCAAAAAGCTGCCGGTATCCAAGCGCGAACTCAAGCGCCTAGGCAAGACAGCCCCCGATACGGCGCCAGCGGATGAATTCCGCGAGTATGTCGACAAGCGCACAGGAGAGGTGCGCCAGATCCCCTTGGGTATTGATCCCGGTTTTGATCACCGCCCCGGTGAAAGCTGGCTGCGCCATAACAGCCCGCGCCAGGTAAAGCAGTGGCCCGTCGGGCAGGGCACCATTCCCTTTGGCCATCCCGATGACACCCCCTTGCCGGCACCCACCAAGGTGAATCCGCAGCAGCTGCTGGAGCCAGGCCTGAGCGATGATGCCTATATAGACGCCTTTGTGGCGGAGTTTCATGGCAAGGGTTCTCGCTCGGAAAAGACCAGGGAAAAACACCAGGTGTTCCAGGATGTGCTGGGCGAGCCGCTGCTGATCAGCGACCAGCTGTTCCAGGATGCCAGCGGCCGCCGTATCCAGGCCCCGTCCGAAGGCGGCGCTATCGATCCGCAGTACCTGCCGTTGCTGGCCCAGGCCATCCAGCAGCCGGATGAAATCTGGGCGGCGCTCGAACCCGACCTGGCAATACCCGGTAAATACCGTTTAACCCGCCGTTACCTGTCGCGCTGGATTACCGCCGAAGGTCAGCAGCTGCTGATGAGCTGGGTGCACGGGCAGGGGCTTTGGCATGGAGCCACGGCTGCCGCCACCGAGGCAGAGCTGGCGGCACTGCGCCAGGGCGTGCGGCTGTATCAACGTGGCCCGCAAGTGAATAACAAAGGGGAGCAATAACATGGCCGGTGCCCGTACCCGTATCGAGAATAGCCTGAGCGTTGAATACGACGATGGCAACCTGCAGAGCACCATCAATCGGCTGATCGCGCTGACCAGCGACCTGACCCCGGTAAACATCGAGATCGCCGAGTACCTGCACCGCCGCACCCGTGACCACTTCGACAGCGAGCAGGGGCCCGATGGCGTCGCCTGGGCCAAGGTATCGCCCGCCACCCAGGCGCAGAAGGATCAGGGCTACAACATCGGCGGCTCGCGCACCGCACTGCCGATCCCGGGCAAGACGCTGCACGGTGCCACCCTGCACCTGCGCGATACCCTCTATCCGTTCTGGGGCAAGGACGAGGCCGGTGTCAGCACCGGGCCTGCCACCCAGGACTACGCCGCCGCCCACCAGTTCGGCACCCAGGGCATGCAGATACAGGTGCCCGCGCACCAGCGCCTGGTGACCCAGGCGTTCGGACAGATGCTGAAGTTTCCGGTCTGGTCCAATGTGCGCGCCCACAGCTTCGCCGGCAACACCCCGGCCCGGCCTTACCTGGGGCTCGGCAAGGATGACGAGCGCGAGGTGCTGGAGATCCTGGAGGACGAGATCCTATCCATGATGCTGGGCGCCTGAGAGCCGTTCTAAGCGACGTAAGGGTGGCGGGGTATCGTTGCATGGGTCGGACGGCGTTAAACGAGTCTGTGGGAGATTAAACAGGGTTTGAGAAGCGTTGACCGGGCGGGCTGAGCTCTTGAGAGAACAAATTACGCACATAGAGAAGGCTACACAGCGCTCTTGGCTGGCTCTCGTTATATCTAAGGTGTAATCTCGATCGATAGATCGGTGATGCTTCAATCTAGTAGCAGGGAGTCAAAATGTTCGAGGGAAAAGAATTTAGTCTCGATACCGTACTAGCTTCGCTAGATCAACTTCGAATTCCATATAGAGTCTCAACCCCACATAGTGAACGCGGGTATTCGTTCAAAAGCTTGAGGGAGATTGGCGATTATGGGATATTCTTTTTTGTGGGTGGTTTTAAAAATAAACCCCTAATTAAGAATTCTATCATTTTATGCGTTGAGAATGATTATGGCTGTGAAGGGAATATTACTATAGCGGTAGAAGACCCTCAGCTAGTTTTTTATAAGTTGTCAGCTCTCTTGCTAACTGATAAAAAGAAAAAGTCTGGAATTCACGAAACTGCTATCGTAGACCCCAACGCTATCATATCTCCCGATGCTTATATTGGGCCTTATTGCGTAGTGGAAAATTGTGAAATTAAATCTGGGGTGAGGCTACATTCTCATGTGACTATAATGAGTGGCACTACGATTGAGGAAGATGTCGTAGTTGAGCCTCACTCTACGATTGGTGCGACAGGTGTTGCCTGGATATGGGATCCGGAAACGCGGGAGCGTGTAATCCAACCTCAGACAGGTTATACCCTGATAGGTAGAGGAAGCTTCCTAGGAAGCGATATTTCTGTTGTTAGAGGGTCGATCAACGAGTCCACTGTGATTGGTAGAGGTTGCGTTATTGCCCATGGCAGTAAAATTGGACATGGAGCAAAGGTAGGAGATGAATGCCACTTCGCGAATAACGTATCTATCGCTGGAAATGTGACTTTGGGTAATCAATGCTTTCTGGGGTCTGGGGCTGTTGTTCGGCCCCAGACGAAACTGGCCGAATGCACAGTTGTTGGGGCTGGAGCGGTGGTGGTGAAGGATTGTGAGGAAAAAGGATGCCTACTTATGGGAGTGCCTGCAAAGCGTTCGACTCCTGATCAGACGAGGTTATCCGGTGTGCCAAAACAGTTAGATTAAAAGGAATGTACCATGTCAAGAATGAGCATAATATCGGAAAAAGCTAAAGTATCTGCCAGTGTTAAAATTGGCAGGTTCTGCATTGTAGAAGACAATGTTGAGTTAGCAGACGGGGTGGTTGTTGAGGACTACGTCATGATATTGGAAGGCAGTAAAATAGGAAGTAATACTAGAATAGGCACGTATACGAAGGTCGGAAAGAATGTTGTTATAGGTAGTAACTGTTCATTTACTTCTTACTGTGAAATCCGTGATAACTGTGCATTGGGAGACAGCGTTACGATGGGTAGCCGCTGTACGTTGTCGGCCAACACTATCGTCGAAGATGACGTAATTATGAAATATGCCTTCGTAGTGACAGATACGCCTGATCTTACAAACAATAACCAAAAAGCAACGGGGTACCTTAAGAAAGGCTCACGCTTTGGTGCTAGTGTCGTGATCATGCCGTCTGTAACAATTGGGGAAAACGCAGAAATTGGCGCTTGCTCCCAGGTGAGGAAGGACGTCCCTGACAGTGAAGTTTGGTTCGGTATGCCTGCAAAATTTTATAGGAAGGCAGATTGAGCTGTATTCAGAAGTTCAAGCTAAAGCTTTAAGCACAAAACCTCCAACCCACGTTAAACCACTTCCCCCGCTCATACCGCCATCATGGCGGTATGAGCACATTCAAACCCCACACAGTCATCCCTGGCCTGGCCGCCCTCAGTGCCCGCACCGAGTCTTCGGTGGCGGCGCTGGCGCTCGACCTCGCCGCTGACGGCAACGGCTGGCAGCAGCTGCTGCCGGCAGGGCGCTTCAGCGCCATCGATGGCCGTCCGTTCGATGTGCCGGGCGGGCAGTGGCAGATCGATGCCGACATTGCTGCAAGGCTGATTGCCCAGGCGACGGCCGCTGCCAATGACTTTGTCATCGACTACGAACACCAGACCCTCTATTCAGAGACCAACGGCCAGCCGGCGCCCGCCGCTGCCTGGTTCAAGGACATGGAGTGGCGGGAAGGTTCCGGGCTATGGATTCGCCCGCAGTGGACCGCCCGTGCCCGCGATCATATCCAGAACGGCGAATACAAATACCTGTCTGCCGTTTTCTCCTACGACAAGGACACCGGCACGCCCTTGCTGATGCACAGCGCGGCCCTGGTCAATCGCCCCGGCATTGATGGCCTGCAGGCGCTGGAGGCACTGAGCGCCCGCCTTAACCGGCTACCCCTTCAACTGGCACCCACTCACCCGGCACCTTTGCCCCCCAATGAACAGGAGCAGCACCCCATGAACAAAGCAATGCGCACACTGCTGGCCACGCTCGGCATCGAGATCGCGGACGACGGCGAACTGACCGACGCGCAGGGCAGTGCAGCACTCGCGGCACTGTCGGCCCTGCAGAGCCAGGCCGACCAGGGCAAGGCACTGGAAACCGAAGTGGCGACGCTCAAGGCCAATGCCAGCGATGCCAAAGGAAAGGACAAGGATGTCGATCTGTCCCGATACGTGCCGGCCGCCACCTACAACGCCCTGGTCACTGAAATGGCCACGCTTAAGGCCGGCAGCGACCAGACCAGCGTCGAGCAGCTGCTCAAGGATGCCCGCAGCGAAGGTCGCGTGCTGGCCGCCGAGCAGGATTACCTGCAGCAGTTCGCCGCCCAGCAGGGTGTGGCGGCGTTGAAGGCGCTGATCGAGGCGCGCCCGGCGGTGGCCGCACTCAAGGGCCACCAGTCCCACGACAAGGCACCGCCCAAGGACAAAGCCAAAGACGACGACCTGAGTGCCGAGGATCTGGCGGTGCTCAAGGCCACGGGCCTGAGCCGTGAAGACTTCCTTAAATCCAAGCAGGAGCTGAACTGATGGGAGCTATTGCAGAGCGTTTGGGGCGCAAGCGCGCCTACCCGGTGAAGGCGGCCACTGTGCTGAGCCAGAACGAGCCGGCACTGCTGGCCAGCGGCTACCTGACCCCGGTGTCGGGCGGCAGCGGCACCAGCGTGGGGGTCACCACCCTGGGGGCAGACAACAGCACCGGCGCCAACGGCGATGTGCATGCCGAGGTGGTCACCGGTGAACACAAGTTCATCAATAACGCCGCCGACATCACCGCCGCCATGGTGGGCGCCACCGCCTACTGGGTGGATGCCAGCACGGTGTCGTCCGACGACGCCACCGCCAGCCGCCCGGCCGCCGGCACCATCACCCAGGTCGACAGCGACGGCGTCTGGATCGATATCGGCGTTTAACAGCGGTTAAACCTCGCCTTAATGCTCAGGAGACATAACGCATGAACATTTCCCCCAGCGCCTTGAAAGCGCTTTACAGCGCGGTTAACGCCGCGTTCCAGCAGGGGCGGGCGTCCTACGCGCCGCTGTGGAAGGAGGTCGCCACCCTGGTGCCGTCGACCACTGCTCAGGAAGATTACAGCTGGCTGGGCGAGTTCAGCCGCCTGCGCGAGTGGCTGGGCGATCGCCAGGTCAACCGCCTGAAGGTGTACGACTACTCGCTGAAGAACAAGAAGTTCGAGGCCACCGAGGGTATCCCGGCCGAGCGCATCGAAGACGATGCCTATGGCGTGCTGATGCCTAAGTTCCAGGACATGGGATACGCCGCCGCCACCCACCCGGATGAACTGGTGTTCGCGCTGCTGGCCGCCGGCTTCAGCACCCCGTGCTACGACGGCCAGTACTTTTTCGACACCGATCACCCGGTGGGCGAGGGCGAAAGCGCCGCCTCGGTCAGCAACATGCAGGCCGGTTCCAGCCCCGCCTGGTTCCTGCTGGATACCGGCCGCCCGTTGAAACCCTTGATCTTCCAGCGCCGGCGCGAGTACCGCCTTATCGCCAAGACCGATGCCGGCAACAGCGACCATGTGTTCATGGCCGACGAATACCTCTACGGCGTGGATGCCCGCGTCAACGCAGGCTTTGGCTTCTGGCAGATGGCGTTTGGCTCCAAAGCAGTGTTGAACGCGACCAATTTTGATGCCGCGATGGCCGCGATGGGGGGGCTCAAGTCCGACAAGGGTCGCCCGCTGGGCATCATGCCCAAGGTGCTGGTTGTGGGGCCGTCTAACCGAGCCAACGCCAATGCCGTGGTTGCGGCAGAGCGCCTGGCCAACGGCGGCAGCAATACCAACTGGCAGGCCGTTGAGGTGAAAGTGGTGCCATGGCTGGAATAAGCCCCGGCCGCTGAACCGGACGGCCCCACCCACGTGTGGCCGGCCGGCCCTTAAACCTGGTCTCTTTAAAGTAGGGGAAGTATGCAATGTCGATTCGTATTTCATCTGCTGTCGAGGGCTTTCGCCGTGCTGGTATCGCTCACTCGATGGTTGCCAAGACTTATCCAGACGATTTTTTCAGCGCCAAACAACTGGAACAGCTCAAGGCTGAGCCGCGTCTGGCAGTGGCGATCATCCCCGATAGCGCTGCAGACGGTGCGCCGGCAAGTGCGCCTGCTGAGCCGCAAGGGGCCCTGGTGCCAGGTGTTCTTTCTGACCGCCTAGCGGGCGCGCCAGGGGATCACCTGCTGCAGCCGCTGATCGAGATTATCGCCGGGCTCGATCCCGAAGATGCCAGCGTCTGGAACCAGGACGGCACGCCCAAGGCGGCGGTGTTCCCCAAGGGCACGGGCGCTGCGGATCGTGCCAATGCCTGGGAGCTGTTCCAGGCGCAGGCCAGCGAGGCGTAACGGATGACCGTCTACGCCACCCAGGCCGATCTGGTGCAGCGCTTCGGCGAGGCTGAGCTGATCAGCCTCACCGATCGCGACGGTACGGCTGGGGCCATTGTCGCCAGCGTGATCGACCAGGTGCTGGCCGATGCCAGTGCCGAGATCGACGGCTATATCGGCGGCCGTTACAAGCTGCCGCTGGCCAGCGTGCCGGCGGTGTTGAACCGGCTGTGCTGCGATATCGCCCGCTTCCTGCTGTACGACGTGCGGGCAGATGAGCAGCTGACCAAGCGCTACGACGCGGTGATCAAGTTCCTCACGGCGCTGGGCAAGGGCGACCTGAGCCTGGGGCTGCAGGACGAAGGCGAGGCGGGCCCGAGCCAGAACCTGGCCGAGATCCAGTCCGATGGCCATGTGTTCCGCCGTGGCAACAGCAAGGGGTTTATCTAGATGCAGCAGCTGGCAGACGACTACCTGGCGGCGGAACCCGCGATCGTCGCCGCGCTGCAGGCGGTGCAGGGGCTGCGCAAGGTGTACGTCAGCGCGGATCTGGCCGACATGGCCGAGAACAGCCAGGTAACGCCAGCGGCCCATGTCATCTACTTCGGTGACCGCGTGCAGGACAACGCCCAGGGCGGGGCGCTGGGGCACGCCGATCAGACCTGGCTGGTGATTCTGGCGGTGCACCAGGTGCGCGATGGCAACCAGGCCGGACCCCTGATCAGCGCCCTGATCAAAACCCTCTGTGGCCACCATGGTCCGCTCGGCAACCTCACCCGGGCCAATGCCCCCAAACCTTATTTCAGCGGTGGCTTCGGCTACTACCCCCTGGCGTTCAACCTCAAGTTTCGAACCAAAGCCAACCGTTAAAAAAGCCAACCGTTAAGGAGCTATGCCATGTCTGGATTACTACTCGCCGGCGACGTCTACTTCGACCGCCTCACCGATGCCGGTGTTTCCACCGGTCTGGTGGGCCCGATCAACGTCACCCAGCTGCAGATCAATACGCCGTCAGAGTCGGTCGACCGGACCTCGAAGAAAAAGACCAGCTACGGCCAGGTGCTCGACTCCGTGGTGCTGCCCCAGCCCACCGAACTGACCATCGCCATTGATGACCAGCCCGCCGATCTGCTGGCCCTGGCATTGCTGGGCGATGTTGAGGTGCTCAACCAGGCCAGCGCCAGCGTGTCGGCGGCGGCTTTCACCCTGCCGGCGGCTAACAAGTGGCTCAAGCTGCCCCAGGGCAATCTGGCCAGCGCGGGTCTCGCGGTGTTCGAGTCCGATGGCGTCACCGGTATCGCGGCCGCCGCCTACGAAATCAACTATGCCCTGGGCATGATCCGCACCACGCCGGATGGCGTGCTGGATACCGGCAGCAGCACCGACATCAAGATGGATTACACCCACAACGCCATCAGCGGCAGCCGCATCAAGGGCGCTATCCGCTCGATCATCCGCGTCAAGCTGTACCTGGACGGCACCAACCTGGCCACCGGCTTGCCGGTCAAGCTGCAGATCCCCGAAGCCGTGGTCGCACCCACCGAGGCGGTGGATCTGTTCGCCAGCGAATACGTCAGCGCCACGCTCGCGGGCAAGATCAAGCTGCTCGATGGCGAGACCGCGCCCTTCTACCTGGATCAGGAAAGCGCCTGAGCCTGGATAGGCCCCACGCAATACACCCCGCACCTTAGCAGCAGGGGCCGGCCTGCCGGCCCTTTCCGTATAGCTACCTAACCGGTACCGCCATGTCCGCCCGCGACCTTGCCCTCAATCTGCTTATCAAAGCCAGGAACCTGGCCAGCAAGCCGCTGGCCGGGTTTCGTGATGAGGTGCAAGAAACCGGTGAACAGGCCGAACAGCTGGGCGAGTCGCTGGATAAAACCGTCACCCAGACCGACAAGTTCGGCAACCAGCTCACCGAGGTCGACAAGGCCGGCGGGCGCTTTATCGATACGTCCGGCCGCATGCGCGAGGCCAACGGCCGCTATGTAAAAAGCGCCGAGCTGGCGCACCGGGGTACGGGCCGGTTCCGCGATGATCTCAAAGACGTCGACCGCCAGGCAGACAAGACCGCCACGGGTCTTGGCAAGCTGAAGAAGCGCATCGGCGCGCTCTTTGTCGGCGGTGTGGCCACGGCGGGGCTGGCCAACCTGTTCGGCGGTGCACTGCGCTCCAGCGCGGCCTTCGAGCGTCAGATGAACAAGGTGGAGGCCGTCACCGCCGCCAGCGCCGAGCAGATGCGCCAGCTCACCGCCGCCGCCGAAGAGGCCGGCGCCACCACCCAGTACACCGCTACCCAGGCGGGGCAGGGGCTGGAGATCCTCGCCCGCGCCGGTTACAACGCCCAGCAGTCGATCGGCCTGCTGCCGACCCTGCTGGCGGTGGCCACCGCCGAGAGCCTGGGGCTCGAAGAAGCCGCCGGGCTGGTGTCCGATACGCTGTCGGTGATGCAGCTGGAGGTCGAGAAGGGCGGCATGGCCGCCGACGTGCTGGCGCTGGGTTCATCCCTGGCCAACACCAAGATGGTCGATCTTGGCAACGCCATCAGCTATACCGGCTCCCAGGCCCGCGCCCGGGGGCTGGATCTGCAGCAGCTCACCGCCGTGCTGGATGTGCTGGGCAAGCACGCCCTGCGCGGGGAGCGTGCCGGTACCGGCCTGCGGGCGATCCTGGCACAGCTGGAAGACCCGGCCAGTAAGGCGAGCAAGGAACTCACCAAGCTTGGCATCCCCACCGGCAACTTTATCGAGATGATCGATGCCCTGGCCAAGACCGGTGACCGCGGCAAGGCCGCGATCAATGCCTTCGGTATCGAGGCAGGCCCCGCGCTGCGGGCGCTGCTGGCAGAAGGCTCCGAGGGTATCCGCGAGTTTGAAGCCGAACTGCGCAATGCCGATGGTGCCGCCAAGAAGATGGCCGACACCGCCACCGACGACCTCACCGGCGCCTGGACGGGCTTTGGCAGCGCCTGGGATGCGTTGCGCAAGATCCTGACCAACCCGCTGCTGGTACCGCTGGCCACCGAAGTGGGCCAACTCACCGCCAAGATGCGCGAACTGGCCGCCGACGGCAGCCTGCGGGTATTTGGCGAAGGGCTGAGCTTTACCCTGACGCGCCTCTCCGGCGCCATCCAGGTCATCTACAACACCGTCACCTTTGCCATCAAGGGCATCGGTACCTTCGTCTCGGCCGTGGTGTTCGAGATCGCCCGCACCGAGCTGGCGCTGGCCAAGATCCTCAACCGCCTGGGCATCGTCGCCGATGAGACAGTCAAGAAGCTGGAGATCGAAGTCGGCGCCCTCGGGGCCGTGGTTGAGAACTTCGCCAGGCAGGGCCAGCAGGATCTGGATGATATGGGCCAGGGCTGGCGCCGGCTCACGGGCCAGGTGGAACTCAGCGCCAGCGAGTCGACCGCCGCCCAGCAGACGCTGCAGCAGGAAACGCAGAACACGGGCGCCGCTGCGAAGCAGGCGGGGGAAGATGCCAAGGCCGGGGCTGATGTCGCCAAAGCCGCTGCCGCCGAGCTGGTCACGGCCTTCACCGATGCCCGTACCGAGGGCGAGTCGACCCAGGCGGCGCTGCAAAGCCTGTTCGAAAACCTCAATACCGCCAGCCCCGACAGCATCCAGGTGCTGGGCCTCGCGCTGGATCAGCTGCGCGAGAGCGGCGCGCTCACCGATGCGCAGATCCGCGAAGGCCTGGCCAAGACCCTGAGCACGCTCAGTACCGAGCAGCTCGCCGAGTTCAAGCAGAACGCCAAGCAGGCCTTCAAGGAAGGCGAGCAGGGCGCCCGCAGCATGGCCCTGGTGGTGAACTCCGTGCTGGATGCCAGCCTGATCAAGCTGGGGGTGGATGTCGAAGAGGTGCGCACCGGCATCAATAGAACCGGCCGCGAGGCGGTGCAGTCCTTCGGTACCGTGGTCGAGCAGCTGCAGGCCGCCGGCATCCAGGGCAAGGAAGCAGCGGGCATTATCCGCGCCAGCTTCGAAAAGGCGTTTAACCAGATCGAAAACAAGGCCGCGCTGGATCAGCTCAAGGCCCAGCTGGTGGCGTCCCTCAAGGCCGGGCAGATATCGGCGCAGGAGTACTACACCGCCCTGGCCGCCATCGAGCAGAAGTACAAGGAACTCAAGGCCACGGCTGAGGATTCCATGTTCAGCCAGGTGAAGTCGCTCAAGGGGGCCGAGGATCAGGCCCGCAAGACCGCCAGGGCCGTGGGCGATCAGGCGCAGTCCACCGCCGACGACACCCGGCAGACGCAGCGCAATACCGATGCCCAGGACAAGAATACCGAGTCGGTAAAGCGGCGCAGCAGTGCCTTTACCCTGGCCGGCCTGTCGGTGGATGAACTGGCGGCCAAGTCCGATGCCCTGGGGCGGGCCGCCGAGGCAGCGCTGATGCGCATCAAGACCGCCCAGAATGGCGTGGATGTGCGGCCGTTCGCCGATGCCTGGTGGGAAGCGGACGACAGCATGAAGCGCCTGCTGGCGCAGTACGACAAGCAACAGGCCGCCGCCCAGCGCATGGTTGCCAGCCTGCAGGCGGGCGGTGCCGAAGCCGGTCGCCTGGCCCAGCAGGGCACCCGGGCATTACAGGGCTTTACGCTGCTGGGTGAGCAGGATCTGAGCCCCCTGCGCCACGCGCTCAACGCTGCCCGCCAGACCGCCGACCAGCTCACCGGCTCGCTATCCAGCACCGTGGCAGGCCTGCGCGATGAACTGGATCAGCTCAAGGGGGATACCGCCGCCATCGATCAGCGTCGCTACCAGAGCCGCCTGGCCGAGCTGAACACGGCGCTGGCGGATGCCCGGGCGCGCAACAATCAGGCCGCCGTGCGCGAAGCCCAGGAGGCCATCCGGCTGCTGCAACAGGCCAACCAGCTGCGCCAGCGCCAGGCGCAATCCACTCCGGCCCGCACGGGACAGGCTACGAATCTGGGCGGCATCCCCACCGCCAGCCCCCAGATCAGCAACAACACCGTGACCCTGCAGTTCAGCAGCCGGGGCCAGAACTACGCCATCAACACCGATGATGCCGCCGCCCAGGCGCTGCTCGAACGCCTGGCCGACGTAGGAGCCGTAACCCGATGATCAGCCTGGATGCCATCACGCTGCCAAGCGAACTGCAGTGGCAGGACGAATTCAGCTGGAGCGCCGTGCGCCAAAGCGCCGAGGTGAGTCTCGCCGGCAGCCTCGTGGTGCAGGAAGCGGCCCAGCAGGCCGGCCGCCCCATCACCCTGGTCGGTGGCTGGATCAGCCGGGGCGTACTCAAACAGCTGTATGCCATGGCCCAGGTGGCTGCCACCGAGCGCACCCTGGTGATCGGCGCCGACAGCTACCAGGTGCTGTTCCGCCACGCCGAACAAGCCATTGAAGCGATACCGATCAAGCCCTGCGAAGACCCGAGCGACGACGATTTTTACCAGATTAACCTGCGTTTTATAGCTGTTTAAACAGGGAGCCCGCATGACCATTTTAGAATCCGATATCAAGCTCATGGCCTCCGAACGGCTGCTCGACGTAGACGACGGCGGCGGCCTGATGTCCGCCGTGGAAGTGGTGGACGGGGTGGTGAACAACCTGTTCCCGGATATCAGCCGGCTGGATCGTACCTATGGCCGCGTTAACCTGCGCAAAGCCTATGCGGCGGTAAGAACGGCGAACCGCGACCTGTACTACGGCAGCCACGCCATCATCACCGATGCGCCGGATGACGGCAAAGTGTCGGTGGTCATGTTCACCACCGGCAGTTATACGGATGAGCGCGCCCAGGCGCAGGACCGCATCGAGAGCTACGTGGTGCAGGGCCCCGAATCGCGCTACGTGCTGCTGGGCGACCAGCTTATCGGTCAGCGCCTGATCACCGTCTATGCCCGGCTCGATGTCGAGAGCCCGGAAGTCGGTACCGTCTACCTGCTGAGCAACGAAAACAGCGCCGGCACCATCATCGGCGAACAGCAGTACGTGCGCGTCAATGATGTATCGGGCGAGATCCGCGAGTTCGAAGACAGCAGCGGCGTGTTCAGCCGCCAGGTGTTCACCATCGAGATCGGCTCGGCGCTGCGTCGTACCTTCGATGGTCCCGACACCGCCGTGCGCATCTCCAAGCACGGCAGCCCGAGCCTGGTGCGTACCACTCTGGTGGCCGATGCCAGCAAGTACTTCGGTATCGTGCCGCTGGCCGACGCCATCGCCCCCGGCGACCTCACCATCAAGGCGGCCAGCGTCTACGGCCAGCTGGTGCCGGCCGCGACAGTCGAAAGCCCGGTGGTGGATATCCAGGCCGGTGCCGATCGCCTCAACGTGCAGGCGGCCAGTGCGAGCAGCTACAGCGTCACCTCGACCCGCGCCTCAACCGTGGGCTTTGGCCGTGCCGTCACGCCGGGCAGCGTCACTGTGCGCTGGTACACCAGCAGCACCACCTATTTCACCGCCCTGGATGATGGCGCCGGCAATATAATCGTGACCAGTACGGCCAGCACCAGCTATGCCGTGGTGGGCGAAAGCGTGGCCACCATCGACTACGCCACCGGTGTGCTCAGTGATGTGAAGGCCGTCGGCAATAACCTGCAGACCACCGCCATTCCGGGCGTTGCGATCTATGATGTCGCCCACACCGATGCCGAGGCCGTGGAGCTGGCCAACCGGGGTTACAACTACCTCAAAACCCTGCGCCCGATCCCGCACCCCGGCACCCTCACCGTCGATTACATGGTGCTCGGCAAATGGTACCGCCTGCGCGATCGCGGCGACGGCGTGCTGGAAGATGACTCCGGCGGTACCGGCACCATCGACTATGCCACAGGCGCCGTGGTCGCCACCCTGGGCGCACTGCCGGACACCGGCAGCACCGTGATCTACACCTGGGCGACCAATGCCCATTACGAGATCCGCGATACCGACACCGATATCGAGCTGCCCACCATCACCACCACGGTCAGCGCCGGCGATATCCTGCCGGGCAGCCTGGTGATCAGCTGGGAGTCCGGCGCTGTTACCAAAACCGCCACCGACGATGGCGCTGGCAACCTGATCGGCGACGGGGCCGGCCGTGTGATCTACGGCCTGGGCCAGATCGGCATCAAGCCCAATGCGCTGCCTGATTCCGGCAGCCTGCTGCAGATCGACTACGACAAGGGCACCCAGCAAAGCGCGCTGCTGACCCCGGGCCTCATCGGCGATGATGCCGTGTTCACCCTGGCCAACGCCCCGGTGGAGCCCAAGACCTTCGCCGCCAGCTACGACAGCACCCGTACCGTGCGCCATTACCGGGGCACCAAGGAGCAGACCACCTCGATCACTGTGACAGACGATGGTGCCGGCAACCTCAGCAACGGCGGCACTATCAACTACGCCACCGGCGAAGTCGTCTTGCCGGTGCGCGGTGATTACAATCTCGATAGCTATATCGTCAGCAGCGGGACCGGCAGTGGCGGCACCTGGGGCAACCTCACCCAGACCACGATCTATGGCGGTTCGGTGCAGGTGAAATACAACCAGGACAGCGTACTGCCGGTGGCGCAGAGCGAAACCGCCGCCTTGCCCTCGATCACCTTTGATCTGACCCCGCTCACCACTCGCAACATCATGACGGGCAGCGTCGAGTTCGTGTGGAACGGCAAGACCTACATTGATCGGGAAGGCAGCATCTATACCGACCTGAACCGCGACAGCGGGGCCGCCACCGCCGTAGGGCTGATCGACTACGAAACCGGCCAGATCAGCCTGGATGAGTACAACGGCGGCGCCAACAGCGTGACCATGCGCAGCCTGCTGGTGACCCGGGGCGCCTGGACGGCCGACAAGATGTATTTCCGTACCCCGGGCGCGCCGCTGCGCCCGGCATCCTTCTACTTGCGCGCCACTCAGCCCGACGGCAGCGTGGTCAGCGCCACCGGAACTCTGAACGGCGCCCTGGACCAGAACGGCATCACCGGCACCATCAGCTACCAGACCGGCGTGGCCGATGTGACGTTTAGCAGCGAGATCCTGCCCAGCACGGTGAAATTCAACGCCGTTGTTTACAGCATGATGCCGCTGGACGAAGCCGTGCTGGGGCTCGACCCGGTACGCCTGCCGATCGACGGCCGCGTGCCCATCATCCGCAACGGCGATGTGGTGGTGGTGCACAGCACCCAGTCTCAGACCCTGAGCAGCCCGCTGTCCGCAGGCGAAACTGCAGCGCTCAGCCGTAACGAGCTGGCCAACGCCAGCCTGAAAGACCAGGCCGGCACCGCCGTTGATCCGGCGCTGTACAGCGTCAACCGCAAAACCGGCGTCATCACCATGGCAGACCCGCTGGACCTGAGTGCCTACACCGAACCGCTGATCGCCACCCACCGCATCGAAGACATGGCACTGGTTAACGAAGCCGAAATCAACGGCACGCTCAGGCTGGTAGGCGCAATCCCGCGCGTGTACGACCCCGCTGATACCTTTGTATCCAGCGCGCTGATCTTTGGCGACATCGGCGCCCGCGTGCACCACCTGTTCAGCCAGGCAACCTGGAACAGCGTCTGGGCCGATCAGCGTGTCGGCAGCAACACCACGGCGCAATACAACGATGTTTTATATCCGCCCCAGACCGACAACAAGAACGCCATCCGCGAACGCTGGGCGCTGATCTTCACCAGTTCCACTACCTTCAACGTCGTCGGTGAGGTGGTGGGCCAGATCGCCAGCGGCAACACCGCGACCGACCTTGCGCCACTTAACCCGGCGACCGGCGAGCCCTATTTCACGCTCTATGCCGCCGGCTGGGGCAGCGGCTGGGGCAGCAACAATGTGTTGAGGTTTAACACCGATGCCGCGCATGCGCCGATATGGATTGCCAGGACAACGTTGAGCGGCACGCCGTCTCAGGAAGACGATTCGTTCAAGTTGCAGATTAGAGGGGATGCTGACTGATGGCCGTATCAATACTTTCTGCAGAGCACCCTGATCTGGTTGCGTACTACACGATGAGTAATATAGTCGGCAGTACGCTGGTCGATGAAACGGGAAATTATCCTGGGGTTATTGTTGGCGCGACTCAAGTTGCAGATGGAACAGGGCATGCTCTTGACTTTAACGGCTCTGCTGGCTACGTGAAGGTTCCGATTGCCGCGGGCTCACCACTGGACGCCCCCGCTGCAATGGCCGTCGAAATTGAATTCACGCTGCGTGATACAGCCGATGAATGCCTGTTTTCGAGGTACGCCGCGAGCAATTTAGATACGCAGATGTATATCGCGCCGGGAAATGGTTTTGTTTGGCGTAAAGCTAATACCGCGGCTTCCGTTGCTGCGGCTATTCCTGGACTCTCAAAAACGCATGCCGTGGGTCAGTACAATGGGGCCGTGTGGGAAATATTTGTTGAAGGGCAGAAGGTTGCGGAGGCGGGCTCGACCTTGAAAATGGCTTCAAATGCTGAGCCCCTGTTGATAGGCACCGATGCGGATGCCACCAATGCTGGCAGTTTGGGCAACTGGCTAAACGGGAAAATTAACAAGATCCGCTTTTTTAAGCGCACTCTTACGCCCGCGGAAATTGTAGAGCTTTACGAGGAGCGCCTGCCGTATACCGTAGCGGGAACCATCCTTCAAGACGCAGTTCCGTTGGCCGCCCAAGCCCGTATATATGATGCCGCAACAGGAGAACTTGTTGATACCGTTGTAAGTGACAGCAGTGGTGTATATCAAAAAAACCTGCCGACGGCGGCCGACGTATACGTAATGGTGGTACCGAATAGCGGCTACCGCCCGCTTATTCATGGCCCGATCAATCCCGCATTAAGGTATCCCTGATATGACCATGCTATTTGCAGACACTCTGCGTACCAACCGCGCCCAGCAGATTATCAACGCCCTGGATGCCGCCGTGACGGCAGCCACCCTGGCGGTTTATTCTGGCGGCCAGCCCGACAAGGGCCGCGATGTGTCCGCCATGGCCGCCTGGGCAGGCTCCACCGCCTACACTGCCGGCGACTATAAAACGGCGGCGGGGCACTACTACCGGGCCGAGAACAGCGGTACCAGCGCCGCCAGCGCGCCCACCTGGCCAACCAACGGTAGCACCATAGCCGACAACGACATCACCTGGCAGGACATGGGCCTGATACCGGTGTTGCTCGGCACCCTGACCTTCAGCAAACCCTGTGGCACCGTCACCGATGGCCTGCTCACCTTCGCCGCCATCACCGATGATGACGAAGCCAACGCCAGCGGTACTGCCACCTGGGCGCGTGCGCTGGATGGCGATGGCACCTTCGTGATTGATGGCGCCTGTGGCGCACTCGGTAGTGGTGCCTTCGTGGAGCTAAACACCGTCGATATTGTGGCCGGTGGCCCGTTACGCGCCACCAGCGCCGCCATTCTCGAAGCCGCCTAAATGAGCTACACGCCGCCGGCGGGGGATGCTGTCGATTTTGACCTTGCGGGCAGCTACACCGCGCCGGTGGGGGGCGCCGTCGATTTTGCGTTTGCCGGTGATGCAGTTGAGCTAAGTTTAAACGCGACCACCGCTGCGCCCACGGGCCTGATCAGCATTCTGCACGGCCAGGTACCCAGCGTCACGATCAGCGCCAGCACGGCGGCACCTACCGCTCAGCTGCAGCTGGTGCGCGGCGCCGTCGCCACCCTGGCGGCCACCACGGCCAGTCCCCAGGCGCTGATCAATGTCGAGTTTAGCAACGAGCGCCGCCTGCAGCTCTATGGTGTTACCGCATCCCCGATCCCCCAGGTTCAGCTGGTGCGCGGTGCCGTGGCCAGCATCAGCGCGACTACCGTGGCCCCAGAATCAACCCTGACGGTGGACTGGGGCGTGCCAGTGCCGCGCGCGGTGCTCAATTCAAGCGATGCCGGCCAGGCGGCGAAATGGGGCAGGGCGGCGGTGGCCGACAAGGGGCCTGATCTGGCATTCAAAAACGCCCCAGCCAAACAGCCCGACAGGTGGATTGCCTGGCAGGATGCCGAACAGATTGATGCCACCCCGCGCCTGCCCTTTGGCGTGATACCCGCCAAGCCCGCCGTTGCGGCCGTGCCCTGGAATGCCTTTGTCGCTCACCCTGGCGCGTTGTCGGCACTGGACTATAGCCACCCGCCAGCCAAACAGCCGCAGCAGGCCCAGCGCTGGGATGCGTTTAGTCAGCAGCTGGATAAGGGCAAAGGCCAGCTATGGCACTACCCGCCGGCAGTGGATCACATCAGCGGCTATCTCCACCGTCGCGTCGAGCTTTGGGGCAACAAGGCGGTATGGGATACCCGCGACTACAGGCCCCCATACCGCTATGAGGTGGATTTCAGCTTTGCCGAGGCCAGTTACATGCCACCGGCATCCACCGCCCTGGATTTTAGTTGGGGCGCTGCATCACCTTATGCGGATCAGCCGATCCGGCCGACCGATCCTGGTATCAGTATCGGCCACGATATACCGCCGCCAGTGCAAGAAAGCCGCACCGTGACCTGGGGCGCCGGCAGCTGGGAGCGCCCACCGCCGGATTACGCCACCGGCCCCGGCTGGAACACCGAACCCGACGAGCCGGCCACGCCGCCACCGATCCCGCAGATCAAAGAGGTCTACATATTTATGCCGTCACTTACGCTCTACCGCACCCCGGACGGCGCCGAGATCGAAGCGCTCAATGTCAGCTGGACCACCGATGCCGACAGCTGGGGCTGGCGCTTCAGTGCCACTCTGGCGCGGGCATCTGATCTTGCCCTGCTCAAGCCCGACAGCAACGGCCCGAAAGAGATCGCCTGCGAGATCAACGGCCACCTGTTCACCGGCCTGGTCGAAAGCTACGGCACCAGCCGCCAGTTCGGCCAGAGCGGCTACACCATCAAGGGCCGGTCCCTGAGTGCCTACCTGTCCGACCCCTACGCGCCGCTGCGCAGCAAGGCCATTGATGCCACCTACAGCGCCCGCCAGCTGGCCGAGCAGGAACTGACGAACACCGGCTGGACGCTCAACTGGCAGATCCCCGACTGGACAGTGCCGGCAGGTGCCTTCAGCTACCAGGGCAAGGACGCCATCGCGGTGATCAAGAGCATCGCAGACGCCGCCGGCGCCACCGTGCAAACCGACCCCGGCATCAAGCAGCTGCACATCTACCCGCGCTATCCGGTGAGCCCGCACCTGTGGGCCAATGTCGGCACCCCGCTCGACGCCATCCTGCCGGCTGAACTGATCAAGACCTTCGGGTCTGAATTCCGAAGCCTGCCCAAATACAACCGCAGCTTTGTGGCGGGTGGCCCGACCGGCGGCGTTATCGTCATGCTCACCCGCGACGGCACCGCCGGCGACATCCTAAGCCCCCAGATCGTGGACGGCCTCATCACCCACAGCACCGTGGGCTACGAGCGCGCCCGCAACGAACTGGCCCCCGGCGGCAGCTGGGAAAGCCTGCAGCTGGAAACCTGGCTCACTCAACAGGGTGATGCCCCCGGCCTGCTGCTGCCAGGCCACCTGGTCGAGATCCAGGACATCAGCGAGAACTACCGCGCCCAGATCAGCGCCACCACCATCACCGCTGCCAGTACTCAGGACGCACTCACCGTGCGCCAGCAACTGACCGCAGAACGCTACAACGGATAGGGAGGGAAAATGGCCAACATCTGGAAAACCTTCGAAGGGCTGCTGCCCAACGACAGCCTGACCCTGGGCACCGTGCAAACCGTCAACAGCGACGGAACCAGCACCGTGGAGCTATTGGACGGCGCCCGGGTAAGGGCAGTAGGGCAGAACGTGGCAGCAGGGAACAAGTGCTACATGAAACAGAGCCAGATCATCCAGGAGGCGCCCAACCTGCCGCAGAGCAACATGATTTTGTATTAGGCGTTTGTAACAGGAGAGAGAAGCGACCGCAGTGGTGCGCCAACACCATAGCGGCCGCCAGAACACAGTGAACAGAGCACTGTGAACCAGCCAAGGCTTCCCTGCCGTGCGCACGGCGCGGGAAAGCCTACCAGAAACCTGGATGGGTTCACATGCACGACATACGTTGTAGCCGTTGCCAGAAACTGCTGGCACGGGCTGTATTCGCAGTGATCGAGATCAAGTGTCCGCGCTGCAAAACACTAAACACCCAGAGGGCCCCGAGCCCCTTATCTGATCGCCGTCAGGCATCGGAACAGGAGCATAACCGTGGCTAAACCCATCATTCCCTGGATAGGCGGCAAGCGTAAGCTGGCGGAGCACCTGCTGCCGCTGTTCCCCGATCACAGCTGCTACGTCGAACCCTTCGCCGGCGCCGCTGCGCTGTTCTTCCTGAAGGAACCGTCGGAGGTCGAAATAATCAACGACGTCAACGGTGACCTGGTCAACCTGTACCGGGTGGTTAAACACCATTTAGAGGAGCTGTACAAACAGTTTAAATGGCTGTTATCCAGCCGCCAGCACTGGGACTGGCTGCAGGCCACCACCCCCGAAACCCTGACCGACATCCAGCGCGCGGCCCGCTTCCTGTACCTGCAAAAGCAGGCCTTCGGCGGCAAGGTCGAAGGCCAGAGCTTCGGCACCACCACGACCAGCCGCCCGCGCTTCAATATCTTCACCCTGGAGCAGGACCTGGCCGACGCCCACTATCGCCTGGCCGGCACCACCATCGAGCGCCTCGACTGGCAGCAGATCATCCGCAAGTACGACCGCCCCCACACGCTGTTCTACTGCGACCCACCGTACTGGCAGACCGAAGGCTACGGCGTCCCGTTCGGCTTCGACCACTACGAGCGCATGGCCGAACTCGCCGCAACGATAAAAGGCCAAATGATCATCAGCATCAATGACCACCCCGACATCCGTGCGGTATTCTCCAAGCTGCAAGTGATCGAAATCGACTACCAGTACACCGTAGGCGGCAACGGCAAGCCCACCGACTGCGTCGAGCTGGTCTTTGGTAATTGGAAGGATCAGCCCAAGCCACGGGGGCAGCAGGGACTATTTTAGCCTTTAACTGTCAGTCGAGGGCGAGGTGGGCACCAGTATGCTGGTAGCATTTAGAATGGCAAAACGATCAATCATTCAGGAAGAGTACCTTGGACAAGGAAAAAGCGCGAAAGGTGTTGCGCACCAACGTTCTGAACTACATACCAGCGACTACGTTGTTCTTCAAAGTAACTCTGGTCATTGTGTTGGCCATCCCTCTTGTTTGGCTGCGTTGGGACTGGATTTACGGCAACCATGAGCTCATTCGTAACATTGGCTTCGCACTGGCAGGACTGATCGGCTTTCCGATGCTTGTATGGCGTACCCGTATCGCTGATAGACAGGCGGCGACGGGAGAGGCTAGCCACGTTGCGGAGACATATACGAAAGCAATTGAGCAACTAGGCTCGACCTCTGATGACGGTAGACCTCGTTTGGAATTGCGCCTAGGGGGGCTGTACGCCCTCGAAAAGATATCGAGGAACAGTAGCGACTACCATCACCAGATCATGGAGGTGCTTTGCGCCTACATACGAATGCATGCGCCATTGGAAGGCGAGAAGCCCACTGTAGCGAAGTCTCGAAATGAGAAGAAGTGCAGCCTGCGAGTTGATATCAAGACGGCGCTGAGCATCTTGAACAGACGTAAGATTAGTCAAGACAAGGGCCAGTTCTCTTTCGATTTGGCTCACACCTTTTTGGGCTATTCAGTTCTGAGCTCATTTGACTTTTCTGGCGCAGATCTTAAAGGAACCGAATTCTGCGTGACAGACCTCGCAAACTCGAACTTTACTGGAGCACAGCTCATGTCTTCAAATTTTGCGGAGGCTGATCTCACCGGTTCGAGTTTCCAAGAAGCGTTCCTTACCGATGCGAACTTCGAAGATGCACGTATGTTTCGTGTGAATCTAAATGATGCGGTGCTCTTCCGTGCGAAGTTACAGAGAGCCGGGCTCATGAACGCCAACTTCAATGGAGCGAACCTTACTAGTGCAAACCTAGAGGAGGCGACTCTTACTGATGCAACGCTCGTTGGGGCTACCTTGGTGAAAGCCAACTTGGAAGAGTCAGATTTGATTGAGGCTAACCTACAAAACGCTAAGCTTGTACGAACCAATCTGAAGGGAGCTATATTGGTTCGCGCCAACCTAAGTGGATCAAATCTAACGAAAGCTGATCTTTCTGGTAGCGACTTGGAAGGGGCTAACTTAGCCGGGGCAGATCTATCACGAGCGAACCTTTGTGGAGCCACCCTGACAAACGCTAACCTTGCTGGTGCTAAGCTCGACTATGTAAAGCTCAAGGCGGCCGACTTAACCAAGATGAACTTGACTGGAGCCACGTATGAGAAGCTTGTCATCGTTGACGAAGAGGAAATCATGGAGGAGGGGTAGGCGCCCATGCAACCGAACCTGCTGAATGTAAATTTTTGGAGCGGCTAATCTGTGAAAAGTGACCCCATTGTGATTTACAATCCACCCGGTGAAAATTTACAAACCTCGCGGCGGGCTACAGCTGTATAATACCCGCCGTTTTTAGTGGCGGTGAAGTGATGGACATCCTCGACGAGATCAAAACATTCCTGGGGTGCGAGACACCCGATGCCTGGATCGAAGTGGCCCTGCAGAATCAGGCCTTGCTGCTGATTGACCATGCACACTGTGAGAAGAAAGCAGCCTCTACGGCGATGACGCTGATGTTTCGCTATGTGGATCGCATGGAACTGCTCAACAAGATGTCTCGCCTGGCGCGCGAGGAGCTGATTCATTTCGAGCAGGTGCTGGCGATTATCGAGTCCCGCGGCATTGAGTATCAGCATCTGCAGTCGGCGCGTTACGCCGGCGGCATGCGGGCGGCGGTGCGTAACCATGAGCCGCAACGCCTGATCGATGTGCTGATTGTGGGGGCCTTTATAGAGGCGCGTTCCTGTGAGCGCTTCGCCAGGATCGGGCCCTTGCTGGATGCCGAGCTTGCGAAATTCTATCGCTCACTGCTCAAATCCGAAGGGCGTCACTACCAGGATTACCTGACGCTGGCCGAAGATGCGGCGGGTGAGTCGATTGATGAGCGTGTCGCTTTTTTCCGAAAGATCGAAAATGAACTCATTCTTTCGCCCGACGACGAGTTCCGCTTTCACAGCGGCGTGCCATCCAGCAAGTGCGATACGAGCATCGGCATTTAACGAGCGGAGAACAAGCGCAATGCAGCCGGTGTTACTGCATGCAGACTCTGTCGATAAATAAATCGTAAAAACAATGAGTTAACTTAGGCAGTGAAAGCCAAACAGCAAGCATAAAAAAGCAGGCTGCCGGGGGAATCCGTCCGGAGCCTGCACAAGACCGTTATCGATGAATCATATCTGCAACCAATATGAGCCTGTGAGCCAACAGTTGATAACGGGAGCCACTCCGAAGAGTGAGGTGCAGGAGGCGCGGCCAGGCCGTGCCTCCCGTGTTACTTAAGCGATATCCTGACCGACCTTAACCACTTTCATGGTGTTGGTGCCGCCCTGGGCGTTCATGTAATCACCCTTGGTGATCACGACCAGGTCGCCGTCCGTCACTACGCCACGTTCGATCAGTGCGTTGATGGCGTTCTGATTGATTTCACGCGGCTCCATCTCTTCGCTATAGAACGGAATGGTCTGGACGCCGCGATACAGCGACACCCGGTGCTGGGTATCTTCGCGGCGTGACAGTGCAAAGATCGGCAGGGGCGAGCGAATGCGGGACATGAGCAGGGGGGTGAGGCCCGACTCGGTCATGCAGATGATCGCCTTGACGCCACGCAGGTGGTTGGCCGCGTAGATGGCCGACAGTGCGATGGTTTCGTCAATCGCTTCAAAATTTTCGTGGATACGGTGCTTGGACTTGTGCGTGATGGGATGGCGTTCGGCCCCCATGCACACGCGCGACATGGCTTCCACGGTTTCCACCGGGTAGTCGCCCGCGGCGGTTTCAGCCGACAGCATGACCGCATCGGTGTAATCCATCACGGCATTGGCCACATCGGATACTTCGGCGCGGGTCGGCATCGGGCTGTTGATCATCGACTCCATCATCTGGGTTGCGGTGATCACGACCTTGTTGAGGGCACGGGCACGGGCAATGATGTGCTTCTGTACCGCCACCAGTTCCGCATCGCCGATTTCCACCGCCAGGTCGCCACGGGCCACCATGACAGCTTCGGACGCGCGGATGATGCCATCCAGGATGGCGTCGTCGGCGACGGTTTCGGCACGTTCGATCTTGGCAATCAGGCCAGCACTGGAGCCTGCCGCACGCAGCAGGGTGCGGGCTTCGTCCATGTCGGAGGCGTCACGGGGAAAGGACACGGCAACATAGTCGACGCCAATGGCGGCGGCTGTCTTGATGTCTTCACGATCCTTGTCCGTCAGGGCCTTGGCCGAGAGGCCGCCGCCCAGGCGGTTGATGCCCTTGTTGTTGGACAGCACGCCGCCTACCAGTACTTCGGAGTCGATGCGGGTATCGGATACGCCGGTGACCTTCAGCTCCACACGACCATCGTCCAGCAGCAGCACATCACCGATGCGGGCATCGCGGATCAGGGCTTCAAAGTCGATGCCGACCTGGGTCTCGTCGCCGGCATCCTTGTCGAGGGTGGAGTCCAGTGCAAAGGCCTGACCCTTGGTCAGGCTGACCTTGTGGTTCCTGAAGCGCGAAATGCGAATCTTCGGCCCCTGCAGGTCACCCAGAATCGCAACAAAGCGGCCCTGTTTGCGGCTAATTTCCCGTACCAGGCTGGCGCGGGCCTGGTGGTCTGCGGCTTCCCCGTGGGAGAAGTTCAGGCGCACCACATCGGTACCTGCGGCAATCAGTTTTTCGAGCATTTCAGGGCTGCTGGTAGCGGGCCCGAGCGTAGCGACGATCTTGGTTCGGCGTAACATTGTAATGACTGCTCCTTAGGCCGGGGCGTTAACCAGGGCCAGAGTGTTGTCTAGCATGCGGTTGGAAAAGCCCCACTCGTTGTCGTACCAGGCCATGACCTTGACGAGGCGGCCGGAGACTTTGGTCTGGGTAGCGTCAAACGTCGACGACAGAGGGCAATGATTGAAATCCACAGAGACCAGCGGCAGGCTGTTAAAACCCAGAACCGGCGACTTTTCTGCTGCTGCCTGGAGCAGGGCATTAACTTCTTCCACGCTGGTGTTGCGCTCGGCAATGAATGCCAGGTCCACCAGGGAGACGTTGATGGTGGGAACACGCACCGCCATGCCATCGAACTTGCCGGCCAGCTCTGGCAGCACCAGGCCAACCGCAGCAGCGGCGCCGGTTTTGGTCGGAATCATCGACTGGGTCGCAGAGCGGGCACGGTACAGGTCGGTGTGGTACACATCCGACAGATTCTGGTCGTTGGTGTAGGCGTGAATGGTGGTCATCAGGCCGCTTTCGATGCCAATTTCGCGCTGCAGTACCTGGGCCACGGGTGCCAGGCAGTTGGTGGTGCAGGACGCGTTGGAAATAATCTCGTCACTCTGGCGCAGGGTGCTATCGTTAACACCGTAGACCACGGTGGCATCGACGCCGGTGCCGGGGGCGGAAATGATGACCTTGCGTGCGCCGGCGCTCAGGTGAGCCGCGGCTTTTTCGCGGCTGGTGAACAGGCCGGTGCACTCGTAAACAACATCAACGTCGAGCGAAGCCCAGGGCAGTTCGGCCGGGTTGCGCAGCGAGCTGATGCTGATGCGGTCGTTGTTGACGGTCATGGACTCGCCATCGTGGCTGACACTGCCGTTGAAGCGGCCATGCACGCTGTCGTACTGGAACAGGTGTGCATTGATCGCGGCATCGCCGAGGTCGTTGATGGCAACAACCTGGATGCGGTCTCGGTAATTGTTTTCGTAAAGCGCCCGCAGAACATTGCGACCAATGCGACCAAAACCATTAATAGCAACCCGTATCGTCATGTTCCAACCCTCTGCTGCGTCGATATGCCGTTTTAATTTTGTAAAACTTACGCTTTTAGTGGAAATAAATCAAACATTAAAATAAAAAATTGGTAAACTTACCAAAATTAACGAAGCCATAGCCTTTATATGGCTGCAAGCTGCAGATCTGGTGTCTCAGTTTGCCTTATATACGTAAAATTTCGAGCATAAGAAAACCCACTTTCAGGAGTTGCCATGCATTCCACCGTCGAGCAAGTCACCGCACGGATCATCGCCCGCAGCAAAGACAGCCGTGATGCCTATATCAGTCGCATGAAGGCGGCCGAGGAAAAGGGTGTGCATCGCAGCGCCCTGTCCTGTGGCAACCAGGCCCATGGCTTTGCGGCCTGCGGCGCCAGCGACAAGCAGGCGCTGAAGATGACCAACGCGGTCAATGTCGGCATCGTCACCGCCTACAACGACATGCTGTCGGCCCACCAGCCCTACGAAAACTACCCGGAAAAGATCCGTACCGCGGTACGTGAACTCGGCTCCGTCGCCCAGGTCGCCGGTGGCGTTCCGGCCATGTGCGATGGCGTCACCCAGGGGCAGCCCGGTATGGAGCTTAGCCTGTTCAGTCGTGATGTGATCGCCATGTCCACAGCCGTGTCGCTGTCCCACAACATGTTTGATGCCGCGCTTTACCTGGGAATCTGCGACAAGATCGTGCCGGGACTGCTGATGGGCGCACTGAGTTTTGGACATCTGCCAACCCTGTTGGTGCCAGCCGGCCCGATGCCCAGCGGCCTGCCGAACAAGGAAAAGGCCCGCATTCGCCAGCTCTACGCCGAAGGCAAGGTGGGGCGTGATGCGCTGCTCGATTGCGAATCCAGCTCCTACCACAGCGCGGGCACCTGTACCTTTTACGGTACTGCCAATACCAACCAGCTGGTTGTCGAGCTGATGGGGCTGCACCTGCCGGGTTCGTCCTTCGTCAACCCCGGCACGGATCTGCGTGATGCGCTGACTCGCGAGTCAGCTCGCCAGGCCGTGCGCATTACCGAGCAGAACGGGCGCTTTACGCCGCTGTACGAAGTCGTCAACGAAAAGACCATTGTCAATGGTCTGGTGGCGCTGCTGGCCACCGGTGGGTCGACCAACCACACCATGCACATGATTGCCGTGGCCCGCGCCGCCGGCATTATCATCAACTGGGACGATTTCTCGGACCTGTCCGATGTGGTGCCGCTGCTTGCCCGCATCTACCCCAACGGCGAAGCCGACATCAACCATTTCCAGGCGGCCGGTGGCACCTCTTTCCTGGTGCGCGAACTGCTGGCGGCGGGCTTTTTGCACGAAGATGTCGTCACCGTGATGGGCGAGGGCATGTCCCATTACACGCAGGAGCCCTTCCTCGAGGATGGCAAGCTGGTGTGGCGCCAGGGTGCGACCGAATCGCTTGACCCTGCCGTGCTGCGTGGCGCGGCCGAACCGTTCAGCTCCAATGGCGGCCTGAAGCTGCTCAAGGGCAACCTGGGGCGTGGTGTTATCAAGATTTCTGCAGTCGCGGCCGAGCATCAGCTGGTTGAAGCGCCAGCACTGGTGTTTGACGACCAGGATCAGGTTGCCGAGGCTTTCAAGCGCGGTGAACTGGAGAAGGATTTTGTTGCCGTGGTGCGCTACCAGGGCCCCAAGGCGATCGGCATGCCGGAGCTGCACAAGCTGACACCTTACCTGGGTACCCTGCAGGATCGTGGCTTCAAGGTGGCACTGGTGACCGATGGTCGCATGTCCGGCGCCTCCGGCAAGGTGCCTGCGGCCATTCACGTCTGGCCGGAAGCGGCGAACGGCGGGCCGCTGGCACGGGTACGCACGGGCGACCTGGTGCGTCTGGACGCGCGCAGTGGCAGCCTGGAGCTGCTGCTGGATGCCGCCGAGTTTGCTGCCCGCGATCAGGCGCCGGCCAGCGAAATGCTCGGTCATCACCAGGGTATGGGGCGTGAGCTGTTCGCACCGCTGCGCCAGAACGTGAATGGCGCAGAAGAGGGTGCCAGCATCTTCTTTCAAGAGGAGAATAATGCATGAGTGAGTATGCGCTGGTTGGCGATATCGGTGGCACCAATGCGCGCCTGGCGCTGGTGAAGCCGGGCCGCGTCGAACTGGAGCATATACGCACGCTGCCCTGTGCGGAATTTGACAACCTGGATGCCGCCTGTGATGCCTATCTCGCCGATGCCGGCGTGACTGGCGTCAAGCGGGCCTGCCTGGCGTTCGCCTGCCCGGTGCAGGATGAGCAGATTCGCATGACCAACAATCACTGGGCATTCAGCCGCTCGGCGATGCAGCTAACCCTGGGGCTGGACCAGTTCAGGCTGCTGAATGATTTCACTGCCATGGCGCTGGGCATGCTGCATGTGCGGCCCCATGAGCTGGTTGCCATCGGTGGCGGTGAAAGCCTGGCCGGCAGCGCCCGCCTGGTCATTGGTCCGGGAACCGGGCTTGGGGTTTCGGCACTGGTGCCCGCCGGGGATGAGTGGGTGCCGCTGTCAACCGAGGGCGGACATGTCAGCTTTGCGCCGACAGACGAGCTTGAGGTGGCCATCTGGCGCAGCTTGAGCGATCAGTTCGGGCGGGTCTCGGTCGAGCGGATTCTGTGTGGCCAGGGGCTGGTGAATCTTTACCAGGCGATTGCACGGTACCGCGCGTTGCCGGCACCCCATGCATACCCTGCTGACGTCACCGCTGCCGGGCTGGCGGGGGATGCCCTGGCCGAAGAAGCGCTGGCGCGGTTCTGTCGCATCCTCGGTGAGCAGGCCGGCGATGCTGTTCTGACCGTTGGCGGGCGTGGCGGGGTTTACCTGTGCGGTGGTATCCTGCCGCGCATTCAGAACTTTCTGCTGTCAAGCGCCTTTCGTGAAGGCTTTGAAGCCAAGGGGCGCTTTGCAGGCTACATGGCCAAGGTGCCGGTATGGCTCTGTACCGCCGAGTACCCGGGGTTGCTGGGTGCGGCGGCGGGGCTCGATAATTCGCTGGTAAAAGGATAAAGACAGCATGAACAAGGAACTCATGGCGCTGCTGCAGGCAATGCCGGATGGCATCCAGGATGCATCGCTGAATGGCTTTTCGCTGCTTCTGCTGCGTCAGCCCTGGGGGGAGCTGGTGCTGTCGCGCCAGGGCGCGCAGGTACTGCACTTTCGGCCCGCCGGTCGGCAACCTTTACTCTGGCTGAGCGACTGTGTGCAGCCGGCGCCCGCACCCATTCGTGGCGGTATCCCGCTGTGCTGGCCCTGGTTTGCGGCGCACCCGCAGGACCCGTCCCGACCGTTTCATGGCCTGGCGCGAACCGCGCTTTGGGATATCGAGGTGAAATCCTGCGATAGCAGGGGCGCGAGCCTCGTGCTGCAGCCTGAGGCCACGCTGGGTACCGGTCTGGTCCCCAGCGTGACGGTCGAGGTGATTGATCAGGCCCTGCAAGTCAGTATCGCGACCCTGAACGCGACCGATGCGCCTATACTGCTGTCCCAGGCGCTGCACAGCTACCTGGCAGTGTCGGACGTGAACCAGGTCGTGCTGGATGGACTGGATGGATGCGAATACCGCGACAAGCTGCAGGATGGCGCGCTCTGTCGCCAGCAAGGGCCGCTGCTGATTCGCCAGGCCACGGACCGCATCTACCGTCATGACACGGTCACACGGGTGCAGGATACTGGCGCGCAGCGCTGTCTTGGCATTGGCAAATTCGGCAGCGGCTCAACCGTGGTATGGAACCCCGGTGCGGCGGCCGAGTCCATCGCGGATGTGGGCATGGCGCAACAGCCGGCCTTTGTCTGCGTTGAGGCAGCCAACACCTTCGTCGACCCGGTTCAGCTGCTACCGGGCCAGCAGTACCGCATGGGAACCCTTATATCGATCCTGGAGTAGAGCATGGCAGAAGTGAACAGGGCGGTGGATGCGCCGCTGGTGCTGGGGATGATGCGTCTGCACGAGCAGAAATCGTTGCACGAGCCGGCACTGCTGGCCGGCTGGATTGAGCGGCGCCTCGAGCAGGGGCTGCATTGGTTCGATCATGCCGATATCTACGGTGACGGCCGCTGTGAGACCCTGTTCGGTGCCGCCCTGGCACAATCGCCGGCGCTGAAGTCCAGCGTGCGCCTGATCAGCAAGGCGGATATCATCCGGGTGCCGCGCAATAACTCGCCCTGGAATGTCACCCATTACGACAGCTCCCCCGATTACCTTGAAGCCTCGGTCAATGGCAGCCTGAATCGCCTGGGCGTCGAGCGGCTGGATATGTTCCTGCTGCACAGGCCTGATCCGCTGATGGATGTCGAACCCACGGCCCGGGCACTGGAGCGCCTGATGCAAAGTGGCAAGGTGGCGCAGATCGGCGTATCCAACTTCAATCCTGCGCAGTGGCGCCTGCTGCAGCAGGCGCTGGGCAGTCGCCTGAGCTGCAACCAGCTGGAGCTGTCGCTGCGCATGAGCGCGCCGCTGTTTAACGGCGTCAGCGAAGCCCTGCAGCACGACGGCCTGCAAATGCTCGCCTGGTCGCCGCTGGCCGGCGGCAGGCTTGAGGAGGAGGGGCTTGGGGTTCTGTTGCAGGAACTGGCCGCCAGGGTCGGTTGCGGTTCTGTTGGCCTGGCCATGGCCTGGTTGCGGCGCATCCCGGGGATGCCTGTACCGGTGCTGGGCAGCCTGAACGAACACCGCATCAATGATGCGCTGGCAGGCTGCCGCTACGAAATGCAGCGTGCCGACTGGTTCGCGCTGCTCGAAATGGCCCGGGGGCAGCGGCTCCCCTGAGCTGCCCGCAAAGCGTGCCGATCTGCTGTTCAGCCTTTGAATGCTTATCTAAAGCGTTGACTTTATACGGATATGTGGGAATAACAGGCTGGGTGGCTCTTTAGCCGTCTGCTAGGGCGCTACAGTAGCGGCCGCCGAGCCAAACCAGATATCACCATAGGCTGCGCTGGCAAACTGGCCGGTATTGTCGGTATCTGTCATCAGCGCCACGGCCGCCACCGGACCGGGTTCCGCGCCAAACAGGCGGCGGTAATCGGCACGCACATCCCGCGCTTCGTAACGCCACGTCCCCAGCTGCGCCTCGCCTGATTCCACCGCAATCATGCGGGCATTGCCTGTGTAGGCATTGGGCCATTCGCTGCCCGTCGGCTGGCTGCTTGACCACACATAGTTCAGCGCCCGGGCTTTCCAGAAAAACACACCACCGGAGAAAACCACATAGATACGCGCCGGGTAGTCGTCACCTGACCGGGTGCGCTCATCTGCGCCCTGGATCAGGCTGTCGACCTTCCAGGACCAGTTAAGCCAGGGCGTGGAGTTGAGGTCGACCTCGATCTTGCGAAACAGCCCGGATGCGCTGGCCTGGCTGTTTGCCCGGAGTACGGCGCCCTGTTCGGGGTCGGATTCGAGCTGGTACTCGGTTGTGCCTGAAAAAATTTCGGATTCCCAGTGCTCCAGTACGCCGGCTGAAAACTGACCCACCCCGATGGTTTCTGCCGCCTGCAGGGGAAGGCTGCACAGCAGCGCAATGCCGGCAGCCAGGGCGCGTCCAGGCGCTGCGCCAGACATGGCTTCTTCGTCAGCAGTGCGGGTCGATAAAAAATGATCCATGTAATCTGATACCCGTTAAAGACAGTGACTTGCCACCGCGGTGGCGGCTGCTGTGATGGCGTGGCGCGACAAAGAGGGGAGCTTTGCCGGCCAGGCTGCAGCCTTCGACCCGACAGGCTTGGCGTAGTGCCACTGGGTTGTACCAAAACTTTGTCGTAGCGCCATTTATTTGCATGCGGCCAGGGCTTGGGGTTGCAAGTTATATCCGGGGCTGGTGCGAGGGGGCCATAACAACTATTGTATGTGGGCAAAACCGGCGCTCACCCGACAGGGGTGGCTGATCTGTACCTGAGTTCAAAAACAATAATATTGCAGCCAGGCAGGACCCGCATGAACAGACAGAGTTTTATCAATCTGCCCGTGAAACACCTGGATCGGGCCATCGACTTCTTTACCCATCTGGGCTTCTCCTTTAATCCCAAGTTCAGCGATGCGTCGGCCACCTGCATGGTGGTGTCCTCACAAATGAGTGTGATGCTGCTCAGTGAAGCGCGCTTTCGAGCCTTTTCCCCCAAAAATATCTGTGACAGTTCAGCGTTTTCCGAAGTGCTGATATGCCTCACCTGCGACAGTCGCGCCGAGGTCGACGACCTGGTGGCAAGGGCGCTGGCGGCAGGCGGCCGGACCTACAATGCACCCCAGGATCACGACTTCATGTATGGTCACGGTTTTCAGGATCTGGATGGTCATATCTGGGAGCTGATCTATATGGCCCAGGAGCTTGTGCAGGAGCAGACACCGGCCAGGCAGCAGGTCGGCTAAAGCCGGCGCTGTCGCGAGCTAGCCTGTCTTCAGGTTGCTCCAGGCCTGATCGGCGTCGGCCTTGTAGGCTTTCCAGTCACCGTTAAGCCAGCGCTGGCGCCCGCGCTCGGCATAAAACAGGTGCAACTGGTCGCCGAAAAACTCCCACACGCGGCCGTCGGTCGCGATCAGGCCTTCCCCCAGGCTCAGGGCATTGGCGCAGTGGCCGTGGTAGGCCGGCAGGTAGCGCTGGGGGGGCGGCGGCAAACCGGTCCGCCGATGACTGGGAAGCAAAAAGCCAGCTGGCGCCATTTCATTGCACTGAAAAGCGTGCATCTCCCGAAACCTGTTGATGGCTTTGCCGTGTCGACGCCTGGTGATAGGCCAGGGTGTCATGACCGCCAATGGCGGTTGTATCCCCGAATCCGGTGCTGACGGCTTCGCCGGCGATGGCGCCGGTCGCGCTGACCAGCAAGAGCGCTATGGCAGCGAGTTTACGCACGTTGAGGTGCCTCCAGGAATGATTCAAGGGTTGCCACGCATTAAGACCAGCGACAGGGCCGTCGGGCTGTTTTGCGACTGCTCCGTAACCCGTGGCTAGTCGCGCTCGGGCCCTGGTCGCATGTCGAGGCGATCCCGTTTCACCAGGTCAGGAAACCACCAGGCCCAGAGTGCCACAATACCCAGGGTGCCGACACCCCCGACAATGATTGCCGGCACCGCGCCGAGCCAGGCGGCCAGGACACCGGATTCGAATTCACCCAGCTGATTGGACGTGCTGATAAAGATCGAGTTGACGGCACTCACGCGGCCGCGCATGTCGTCCGGCGTTTCGAGTTGCACCAGTGTTGAGCGGATGACGACACTGACCATATCGGCGGCGCCCATGATCAGCAGTGCCAGGATCGACAACCACAGGGTTTCGGACACGCCAAAGATAATGGTCATGACACCGAACACGGCCACCGCGACAAACATTTTTCTGCCGACGCTGTGTTCGACCGGCCGCCAGGCAAGGTAGACCGACATCGCGACAGCGCCGACCGCCGGTGCACTGCGCAGCAGTCCCAGCCCCCAGGGACCGGTTTCCAGGATGTCGCGGGCGACGATCGGCAGCAGGGCCGTGACGCTGCCCAGCAGTACCGCCATCATGTCCAGTGAGATGGAGCCGAAGATCACCGGGTTTTTCCAGGTAAAGCGCAGGCCGCCGAGCAGGGAGTCGAGGGTTACCGGCCGCTTCTCCCGCGCCTGGTGGCGGTAGTGCAGCTTGGCCAGAATGAGGGTCGATATCAGGCAGCAAACCGTGCTCGTGCCGTAGAGAGCGCCCGCGCCTAAGATATAAATGATGCCACCCAGGGCCGGGCCGATGATCGTCGTAGCTTCGCGGCCGGATGCGGTCCAGGTGAGTGCAGGGGCGAGGAGGTCGGCGCTGACGATGTTTGGCACCATGGCCTGGGTCGCCGGCATCTCGAAGGCTCTGGCGGTGCCAAGTGCGATACAGCAACCATAAATGATCGCCGGCGAAATGCTGCCCAGCACGCTGGTCACGGCCAGAACGGCAATGGTCAGGGTCATGAGCGACCGGGTGACGATCATGATGTGCAGACGGTTGTGGTTGTCAGCGACATGCCCGGCATAGAGCGTAAGCACCAGTTGCGGCAAATAGCGCGCAAGGCCGACAAACCCCAGGCTCAGTGCGCTGTCGGTCAGGTTGTAGATTTGCCAGCCCAGCCCGACCAGCAGCATCTGGAATGCAAAGGAAGAGGCCATTTGCCCGATCCAGAAACGCATGAAAGCGCGATGTGTGAACAATGAGCCCTGTGTCATGCCGGTGTCTTTCCTTGTCGATGTATCCAGGCAGGGTGGAAAACGTAGCGCCTGTGTCCCTTGTCGATAAGCAAGCGCGCAAGGGCGCCTGAAGCGATGCCGCATCAATACAGACGCGAGTTTACCGTCCTGGCCGTCTGCTTTCATTCAGATGAATGCCCGAGGCCGGCTTTAGTGTGTATTCATTCCTGTGATTAGCTGTTCGCATGCGGGCAATGGCGGCCAGGTCACCGCTAGCCTTTCGGATGAGCATGCACCGATAAGGATCAGAACGGTTCTCATAACATCCGCATAACTATATGATTTAATTGTTTTCTAATTTATCGATGCGGAAGTCTTAATGATCGAAATGCCACCTGCCATGCCGCTGTTCGACGGGGTTGCCTATGTGGAAGATGCCAATGCGCACGTTAACCAGTATCTGACGCGGGTAATGCTGGAGTCCGTGCCCGATGCGGGGTTCGTGTACGAGCTGGCGCTGGAGTGGCTACTGGAGCAGCGTCATAGCGAGAACAACTACAAGACCTACCGAAGTGAGCTGACCACCTTTTTGCAGTGGTGTTTCGATGTCGCCAAGATGTCTCTGGCAGACATGCGCCGCCAGCACATGAACCGTTATGTCGAGTACTGCATGCATCCGCCCGCCGAACTGATTGCGTACCGCAACGTGGCGCAGTTCGTCGTTTCCAGGGAACTGGACGAGCGCGTCCCCAATCCGCTGTGGCGGCCATTCCTGGGCAAGCGGGAACAGGGCGAAGCGCTGCCGTATCGCATTACCGAGAAGGCACTCAAGACCAAGCTGGCGATCCTGTCCTCCTTCTTTGCCTACCTGATCCAGGAGGAATATACCGAACGCAATCCAGCCCTGATGCTGATCAAGAATGGTCGTTACAAGGCGGGCCCTGATGGGGTGATGAATGCTGCCGAGGAGATGAAGGCCTTCACCGAGCTGCAGTGGTCCTACGTTATGGAAACGGCGGAGCAGCTTGCACTGGAAGACCCTGCGGAGCACCAGCGTACACGGTTTCTGATCAGCCTGATGTATGCCTGCTATCTGCGTATCTCCGAGGTCGCGGCGCGACCTGGATTTGCGCCGGTAATGGGGCAGTTCCGGCGCGACAGTAAAACCTCGGTCTGGCTCTATTTCATACCGCACAGCAAGGGAGGCAAGAAGCGCACGGTGGCGGTCTCGAAAAAACTGCTGAATGCACTCAAGCAGTACCGACGCTATCTGGGGCTGGATGATTTGCCGTCACCGGCCGACAATACGCCGCTGTTTATTCGACACCGCGCCGCAGGACGCGGGCGTGATGTGGGGCTGCTTAATGCGAATCTTGGGATCCGCCAGTTGCGCGAGGAAATCAATCATGTGATTGAACTGGCGGCGGGCAGGGCAGAGAAGGATGGTTTCGAGCAGGATGCCCGGGAGATGCGCGCGATGACGCCCCACAGCATTCGCCACACCGGTATCTCACACGATATCAATCTCAATGGCAGGCCATTGTCCCACGTCCAGGCCGACGCCGGACACGACAGCATTGAGACTACCTCACAGTATCTGCATACCAGCCGGGCAGAGCGGCATGAATCAGCGGCCAACAAGTCACTCAATCGCTTGCTGGGCGATTAGCTGTAAGCCAGGCCATAGGCATTGACACCGCCAAGGTCGCCAAGCTGCTATTCCCGGTAGCAAGGTTGTGAGGATAGCGAGCAAGATGAATCCATGAAATGACGAGGAGTTCTGGAAATCAGATGCCCGAATCCAATGGCTTGACCTTCGGTTTTCTTTTGCGCCTGGTGTTTGCCGGCACCAGCGTGCGCATGGAATCCAGTTTGCCGAAACAAAGTAACTTGTCTCCTGGCTGGAGCACGCGGGAATATTTTGGGTTCGGGATCGCTTTGGCATCCCTGTACAGCGTCAGCACGTTAATATCCTGCTCTAACAGCCCTGAATCCGTAATGGTTTTTCCTATGAATTTAGACTCCGGTGGCACATATATTTCGGCGACACCGTAGCCCCGACTTACCGTCAAGCGTTGTCGCACATCGATTTCGGGGAAATCTACCTGAGCCGCGATGTAATCGATGATAGCGCCGGCGATATCCAGCTGAGTGCAGTGTTCGATGCCTTCCAGGCCGGGGGAGGAGTTTACCTCCATAATCTGGGGGCCGTCCTTGCCTTCGAGCATATCAACACCGGCCACTTGCAGCCCTAGTATTTGTGCGGCCTTAACGGCGGTGTTTTTGTACTCTTCGCTTAGCTCGACAGCTTCAGCCACGCCACCGCGGTGCACATTGCTGCGAAACTCCTGTCCTTGCGCCACGCGACGCATCGCGGCAACCACGCGGTCACCGACAACCAGGGCACGAATATCTTTGCCTTTGCTTTCGGCGACAAATTTTTGTACCAGTACATTCTGCTTCTGGCTTTGAAGCAGCTCAATAATTGCCTCGGCAGACTTGGTTGATTCGGCCAGTAGGACGCCAATGCCCTGAGTGCCTTCAATTAATTTGATGATTACCGGCGCATTACCCACACGTTCTATGGCGGGGAGGACATCCTTTTTATCGCGCACGAAGTTGGTCTTGGGGATACCCAGATGATGGCGGCTTAAAATCTGCAAGCTCCTGAGCTTGTCCCGGGAATTGAGAATGCCGTGCGCCGTATTGGCACAATAAACATCCATCTCCTGAAACTGGCGAACAACCGCTGTGCCGTAGTAGGTAATGGAGGCGCCAATGCGGGGCAGTACCGCATCGTAATCGCTCAGCTGTTTCTGTCGATAATAGAGGTCGGGGGAGCCGCGATCGAGATCAATGGCAAACTTTAGCGTGTCAAGCACCTTAACTTTATGCCCGCGGGACTCGGCGGCTTCTTTCAGTCTGCGAGTACTGTAGGAATTGGGTCCGCAGGAGAGAATCGCGAGCTTCATAATATGGCCTAATAATTAGCCTGGTAGGGAGCTTAAGCATAGCAGAGCCAGGCTTCGCCTTGTGCGTTCACACGCCGAGCCTGATCTCAGGCGGTGAGGGCGAAACCAATTATTAGTGATGGGCAAGCTGGGCGCTGAAGGTGTAAGGGTGACTGAGAACGGCTGCCGGGCACTCTGATGGAGCGCCTCGTGGCTGCAAGGGCAGGGTGAAGCGTGTTTTGATACGTATCATGTATTATTTTGCCCGCCATAAGCCGCCGCGCAGTTTTGATAGCGCCTGATGCACATGCATCAATGCCGATAAATCACGTTATCGGCAACATGCAATAAGTATCTGTTATTATTGAATTAATTTTGATTTATGGGTCTCGAAAGGACTGTTTTCTGCTTGCTGATGCATGCCAGGCTCGCCCAGGGTTAGACTCCAGCCCCACTAGGTAAATGTTACTCGATACAACCATCTCCAGGTAAAACAGCCCAGCGGTACAGCGTCCCAGGGGCCTGCAGCGCCAGAACCGCTAACACCAGTTAAGCCGGAATGGTGTTGCGCAGCTGCCTGGGAGCTGCTCGGTGCCTGGAATTGCATCGAATCGATGCCAATAGATGTGATTTAGGGCAACTACAGGCTGGCCTTTTGGTGTTAGGGGTCCCGCATAGCAAGGGATTGCACCGTGCGTGGCCGAAATGCCGTATTGATCTGAAAACCGTGCAGAGAGCAAATCTTGTAAGTCAGGTTCTGATTAATCTCCATAGCGTCTCAGTGAAACGCGCAGTTCAGCAGGCCTGGTTTCCCGATGCTGAGTGCTGGTCGGGCATTGCTATCGGGTCGCTCATCACGGGCATGGCGCGGAAATTCCGTGCGCTGGATGCACTTGCCAGGATGCCTATCGAAACCCGAGATCTCAATTTATGGCTGAGTGCATCGATAGACAGCCACCGGCAGTAGCCACCGATTGGTCGGCAGCCATCTGTGCGCTACGTCGCGCTAGACGGAGTTGCGTACGCGAAAATGAAATCTTGGCGACTCTGCGCGCGAGCAGGTGTCGCGGCCAGAGCTGAGCATTGCTAAAAGCACGGGCGTTCCAATCAAGAGTCATGGATATCATCAGCCACCACAATGCCGTACGTACTGGCTGCCGCATGGGTAACTGTCTTGGTGAGGTAATCCAAGGTAATCCATTAAAAAGCAGTAAGCACTAACCGCGTCTTTAGCTTCATTACTACAGCTATATACGTATGCATATAATGTATATTATGTTAAATAGAATAGTTATCGGGCTTTCGGTAGCTGCTGTTTTTTGTCGATTCCAGTTTCAAACGGAACTTGTTCAGCCAAAACTGGAATCTCCCGAAAAGCCCTCCAGCCCAGGTACCGCGTGCCCTTCAGCCAGATGACGACATGACCGTCCGAAACACGTTTTCCAGTTTTAACCTGAATTCTGCGAACTCCTGCATTTGCAGTGCATCGGCGGTTCAAGTTGAGGCTGAGATCGCCGTTTGAATCACTCCATACCCTGTGTGGCTGTCACGCACATTGGCAAGGCAGCCGAACACTCGTGCGGAGAGTCGCAAAAATTCGGTTTCGCGGACCAAGTCCCGCTCAATGCGATACAGCGCACGCCCGATCTATGCAAATAAATCGCTAAAAGCAGCATGGCTTGGTTGAGATACACAGAGGCTCAACTTATGTTGCGCGTCAACAGAGTTCCTGTTGCCACTGCATCTCGGTAGCCAGTTTCAATCCACGCCCAGCGCCTTGTACACGGCATCCACCGGATCCGCATAGAAACTGGTTTGGAACCTGCTTCCTAACGTAGCTATCCAGCTATCAGACGCTTTTCAGCGATCACCTGCTACCTGCAATGCTGCCACGTTGGTCCATAAACATTTAGATTGGCCTGATGGCTATTGCGATTTACAGCTCCAACTCAAGTGTACTTTTGGCGTCATCTTGATCAATGTCATACCCCATCGCGGCGTAGCCTTTCTCCCGCTTCTGGAACATGCGCTGCAACATCGGTAACGAGGAGTCCAAGTAGTCATATATCGTGACAGTCTCTTTACCCTCCACTTCCCGATGGAGACGGCCTGCATACTGCACCAGTGAACCTTTCCAGGCAATTGGTAGCGCGAGAAAGAGCGTATCGAGTCGAGGTAGGTCAAAGCCTTCACCGACGTACTTGCCAGTGGCGACGACCACTTGGACCGAGGCCAACTGCTCGTTTGCACTCTTGCGTTCTGAGGCGCGCATTGCGCCCCTCAACACCAGAACCCTGAGCTCTCGAGACGCCAGGAGCAGCGCCAACGCTTCGGCATGCTCACGCCGCTCGGTCAGCAACAGCGGATGGCACCCTCGCTTTACTGCGTTGACGACATCTTCAGCTATAGCTGCATTACGTTCTCCGTTTGTCGCCAACCACCGATAGACCGATGCGATATGCGGGCGCTCATCAGACAGCCTCAGCTCGGCCGGAGGCTGATCATAGCGCTGGTTAACAAACACAGTTTGCTGGAATTTTGCACCCTGCTCCGCTTTGACCTTGTGGCGAATGGGGCCAGCAACCATGAACATAATTTTCTGATGGCCATCCTGCCTATCCGGTGTCGCGGTGAGACCTACTATGTATTTAGCCCTGACTTCGTTGAGCAGCATTTCATATCGTGGTGCGGAGATATGGTGGCACTCGTCGATTATGACCTGACCATACCTCTGAACGTATTCGGAGACGGTATTGTCCTTCTTGTCGATCAGGCTCTGGTAGGTCGCGATGTCGATTTCTTGGGTCGGCTGCTTCTTACCACCACCGATGATTCCGACATTTACACCGGTAGTGAACGACTGGATGCGCTCATTCCATTGGTCCAGTAGCTGACGACTATGGGTCAGGATCAGGGTGTTTACGCGACGCTTGGCGATGAGTCCGATCGCCGTCACCGTTTTGCCGAAGGCCGTGGGGGCATGCAGGATACCGGTATCATGCTCGGCCATTGCATCGATCGCTTGACTCTGACCCGGCCGCAAATCTCCCAGAAATGCCATTTCGTTAAGTCGCTGACCGCTATGCCGGTGATCCTCGATTTCGATCTGTATTTGCTGCTCCTTCAGCAGATCTCTCACATCATCCAGGCATCCTCGCGGGAGTAACAGGTACCCCTGCTCGATTCGAGCACAGGTGATAAAACGCGGTATGCCATGGGTCGAAAAGCGAAGTGCCTGGGTTTTGAAGAACACCGGATTCGAAAAGCTGGCCAGCCGCTTCAGCCTTGCAATCAGGGGATCCGGGATAGCGTCCTGTTTGATATAGATGTGATTGGCCAATGTCAGTGTGACAGTCGCGGGGCAGTCAGCAATACGCCCATGGTCGATGCGTAGCCCTTGTTCCCAGGGCAGACGCTCGTCAATTGTCGCTGGCCGTTCAGGCTCAAGTTCTCGTAGCAACCTGGACAGATCGTTAGCTGACAGCCGGCCAAGTTGTGACAGGAAGCGCCACTGATCCGGGTACACATGAAGATTGGCGTCGACGAACAGGCTGCTGCCTTGCCGTCGCGCCTGATGCTGAAGCGGTAAGGCTATCAAATTGCCAAAACCACCTTCAGGCATATGATCCTGGTTGGGAAATAGCCGATCGTAGGAGTCGAAGGAGAGCCCGGGATGAATCTCCATCGCCTTGTCGAGAAGTGCGAAGCCCAGACGGCGCGCATCCTGGGCCAGCACCAGTTCAGAGAAAAAAATCCAGAGATGAGCCCCGTTACCGGACCGCGATATTTCGACTGCGTGAGGTATCGATGCCTGGTGGCACACTTTCGCCATGGCCTTAACGGCATCCTGCCATCCCGTCTTGTCAAAGTCCGCAGCCAGTAAGTGACATCGGTTCCCCGGTAATAACGGATAGAGCCCAACCACCTGATTTCCGGCCAAGTGTTCGTATATCACCTGCTCATCGGGCGTTTTGAAGTGCTTATGGCCGCAGTGACCGCATTTGACTTTCGGCTTCTTACAAATGCCGGGCAGCCATTCGTTGTGACAGGCGACGGAATAACCGTGACGCCCTTGGGCGTTTTGCCAGCGTACGGCAAACACGTCGCTGCGCCCCCTGAAGAGATCGCGGAACAACTTTATCTTTTGCTCTGGGCTGAGTATCAGCTGCGCATGGGCTGGAGGTGCACGCAGTAGCGCCTGCTTTCGCTGGACCAACCGTTGCTTCTCGGCTTCGAGTTCGGCCAGCCGCTTGTCTATGGCTGTCAGTTCTTCCTGTGCGGCCGTAGGACTATCGAATGCAGGCATGGAGAAAGCTGGCGACCGGAGCGACGGATCGCCTCTTTATTTTATGCATGGGTCTGGCGAGGCGGCTTGATCAATGACTCGGCTGGAATGCCGAGCTCCTGATGGAGTTTCCAGATCATTTTCAGTGTCAGTGAACGCTTGTGATTGAGGACCTCATACACACGGTTGCGCTTGCCTATCATCGGCTCCAGATCTTTCGCTGTGAGGCCTTTCTGTTCCATCTCGAACTTGATGGCTTCCACAGGGTCGGGAAGATTTAGGGGGTAATGCTTACTTTCGTAAGCCTCGACCAGCGTGACCAGGACGTCGAGCTTTTCGCCTTCGGGCGTGCCTGGCTCCGCCATCATGAGCATTTCGATTTCTTTCAGTGCCGCACGGTAGTCGGCATCAGTGCGGATCGGTTTGATGTCCATCTTCCGTTACCTCTGGCGTTATATCGTCTCGACGTCGATCTGATCATACTGGGCACGGGTGCCGACAAAGCGGATGTAGACCACGCGATAGGCATAGTTGATCCAGACCACCAACCGGTACTTGTTCCCGGCTATGTTGAACACCACCCTGCCATCCTTGAGTATGCTGGCATTTCGGAAGTCCTGCTTAACCTCGGCAGGCGAGCTCCAGTCAGCTTTCAGTGTGTGCCTGTACCAGGCCAGTATCGACTCCGTGGCATCGCCGTACACAGGGTTGTCTTCCCAGAAGGACTTCAATGTCGACAGGGCAATGATTCTCATAGGCGAATTTTAGTCCCAAAATGGGACCATGGCAAGGTTCGAATTGAGTCGGTGTCGTTCCCACGCAGAGCAGGGTTTGATTGTCTCCAGCATCAGCCGACACGCGCTATCGGCGTCGGCACCCCAGCTATTAAATTGACAACCCTACTTCCTGCCCAAACGCCACGCCGTAAATGGCTTCTGCAAGATCCAACAACTGCTTGTCACTCAGCATCACGGCCCCCTACTTCGCCGAGACGCTGCAAGACAGCACTAGCCTGACCAGCTCCGCCTGCCGCGAGGTCTGCGTCTTCTTGAACACGCTCTTGAGCGTCGAGCGCGCTGTGGAGCTGGCGATACTGGCTTCGTCACTGTACTCCTGCAACGATTTGCCCTCCGCCAGTGCGGCCGTCAGCCGGGCCTCGGCGGGAGTCAAACCAAACAACTCCTGGATGGTCTGGGCATCGAGGTAATGGCGTCGATCGGTATCGGTGATAAACACGGCTGTGCCGCCCCGCTCGTTCCCATCGCCGTTACTCCGACCCAGCGGATATACAAAGACGATATACGGCCGCATCAGCGGCCTTCGAATAGCAATCACGCAGTCATCAGGCTCCGGGGATAGCGCACCCACGACCCCATTCACCTCAACCAATGTACTCACATCGACAAGACAACCATTACGCTCAATGTAAAGCCGACTTCCTCGCACATAGACGCCGTCATGACCGGCGATGATCCGCTCGGCTTCCAGGTTCGCCTTGATCATTGCACCGCCAGTATCCAGCAGTACCAAGCCTGACTTTACATGGTCCAGGGCAGCGTTTAGAGCAACCTTGAGTTGTTCTTCGAAGTGGGTGCGGCGTTGGAGTTTGATGGCGCGATACACGTGGGCAGCCACCCGACAGATATCTTGAATTTCGACGTCTGTGTAGCTGTTGCTCTCGGGGCGTCGTAGGCAGAGGTAGGTTTGGTCTTTGGCAGTGCGCTCCATGACGACTGTTGTCTGTCGCTCAATGCTCAACGGCTTGTAGTAATCCTGATAAATCTCACTGTTAACGTAGGTACGCCGGTTAAGATGCATCTCGTCCGTTAAAATATCTCCAAACCCACCGTTATGAAGCTGTAAAAAGGTGGGACTGATCGTGCCGTAGTATGTTGCATAGCTGATTTGATCTCCTTCACCCAAGCCTAACGAACGAGCCCAGGTACAAAGACCCGAGTCATTTTCCTGGGTAACGACAGCCGCGATATTACTGCTGAACGTCACAGATATTGAAGTAAGAGCCTCCACCCAGTGTGAGGGGTCGAGCGCTACATCGTAAATTTCTTCAGCAAGATCCAACAGTTGCTTGTCACTTAACATCGCTGCATGCCAGGAAAGATATTATTTTGCTCTCTATAGGAAAAAGCCCTAAAAAGCCCTTCTTCCCCCCAAACGGGGGGAGCTCCCCGCTTGCCGCCTTGTTAAGGTTAAAAACAGGAGGTGTGCGGTGGCCTGGCACTCCAGCGACAGCGTTTTGCCCGCGCATCTCCTGACTAGCCACAGTAAGGAGGCTGAAAATGTTAAATAACCTGTACGAGATAAAACCGACCCTCCTGATCATCGCCGGCGTCTCTCTTCTGATGATGTTCGATCAAAGATTCGAATTCAGTGGAATGCTGCTAATTATCACAGGTACGCTCATCGCACAGTTGCGGCTGAGCCGCCGCCAAGACGAACTTGAAAAACGGCAGCAGCGCCAGCAGCGAAACAGACACTACACCGCACAGCGCGTGTATTAATACATTGCCGGTGTTGGCACGGGTTCCACCTGTGCCAATACCCGGCTCATGCCGCTTGCAGTCACTAGGGGTAATATTTTGATCATCCCAGCCCCTAACCATTATCAAACACAAACTGCTTGATCACCCGGTGGAAACGTTTGGGCTCCTCAACATGGGCGAAGTGACCGGATGCTTCGAAAATCGAGAGTTTCGCGCCCGGGATCCGCTGAGCAATGTCTGCGGACATGCTGATTGGTGCGACAAAGTCGTGCCGCCCCACCAAAACCTGCGTCGGCACCGAGATGTTTTTAAGCTCTGGCAGGTAACTCAGGTCAGTGGCTTCTGTCTGCCAAAACGTCGCCAGCGGTGCGAGCCGTAGTGTCAGGTGATGGATGCGCTGAAAATACTGTTCAGCTTTATCATCGATTGCCTTGAAGTAGAACTTAATGGCTTTCGAACAAGCCTCGGTCACTTCTTCATCAGTCTGCAACTCCCCTGCCCACCAGGCTTTCACCGCCGTCAACGACTCGTTGTACCAAGGCTGGCACTGGTGGCCAACAAACGCACTCTCCGGGTCCGCGAACGCATCAACCAGGTACGTAAAGGTGCTGTAGAGAATGAGCTTGTTGCCGCGATACCACTTGAAATCCAATAACCAGCCTCGTATTGATAATGAGATGCAGATGGCACGCCCGTGGTTTTCTCGGCTTTCGGTCGCATCATCTAAATCAGCGACCTGGCACTGGGCTCTGTCAGGTCCGTGTACAGGTAGCGGGAACAGGATTTTTTGACGCTTTCACTGAGTGGCGAGCGTGGCCCTATAACTTCCTAGCCAATCTCCCACAGGCGAAGGAACAACAGAGAGAAGCCGGAATTGCCCATGGTCAGCACGAACCACTCCACATCCGGCAGGCGCAGCGTCTGTTCCTTGCATTGATGCTAAAACCCTACGCCAATCCCCGCTGCCGTGGCAGGCACAATCAGTCAGACGCTTTTCGAATCAGCTTCTGCAGTTCCCAGACCTTTCACCGCAAAAATACCGAGAGAACCTCTCAAAGTGAGTCATAAAACAGGCGGGCACCTCGAAAAACGAGCGGACTTAGAGGCAAGGCGCACGGCGTGCAGAAACCACCAGCACTGCCGGTCTGGGTGCATGTGGCCGAGGTCCGGAGTTTTCTTGTCAGCTATCCGTGCCATTACAACTCCAGCCTGAGCGCCAGGCAGTTCTTAGCTACCTCGCGTGACGGTCTGTTTCGAACGAATGCGTGGCTACTCGACTCGGGTGCGCACATGCACCCTGCCCCGCGTCAGTGAATAGTAGCCGGCTACCAGGGCATAGAGGCATGAAAGGCCCACGGCCAGGCGAGTGACCCAGATCAGGGCGGGATACTGCTCGGGCGTAATTTCCGCGTTACCCAGCAGCCACGAAAACAGCATCATCACCACCGCCATGCCTGCCATGTTGCCCAGGGTTCGGGACAGGTTCAGCAATGCTGTGGCAATGCTCAGACGATCCGCCGGCACTGCGCCGATGGCGGCATTGTTGTTGGGTGTTGAGAACAGACCGAAGCCGATGCCCAGCAGTGTCAGTGCTGTAATAATCAATGCCACCGGGGTGTCCGTATCAAGCCAAAAGAGCACGCCAAACCCGAGGCTGTAACAGAGGCACCCGAGGGTGGCGATGATACGTGGCTCGTAGCGGTCCGACAGCCTGCCGGCAATCGGCGCCAGTACGACCATGACCCCGGTTTGAATCAGGATCAGTTGACCTGCAACGCTGGGTGACATCTGGTGGATATACTGCAAATACAGGCTCAGCAAAAAGATAATGGGAAAGTTGGCGCCATACATCAAAAAACTGGCGGTGATAGAGCGGAAGAAGACCCGGTTTTCACGCAGCACACTTAGCCGCACCAGGGGATGCGCGGCCTTTTCCTGCTGTTTCACGAACCAGACCAGCAGTACTGCACCCAGCCCGATCCAGCCAAAATGGGCGGGGTCGGGCAGCCCGGACATGCCGATAAAGACCGCGCTAAGCCAGGCCGCGAAGATCAGGCTGCCCTTCCAGTCCAGCCGAGCCTTGGTAGTGCTTTTCCAGTCACCGCGGATGTATCGCACTGCCAGCAGCCAGGCCAGCAGCATGAAGGGTACCGGCGCCCAGAAAACGCTGCGCCACCCCAGCCATTCGGTCAGCCAGCCCCCGGCCAGCGGGCCGCAGGTGAGCCCCAGGTAGACCGCCGACGAGGTGATCCCAAGAGCCGCACCTCGATTGGCATTGGCGAACACGGCACTGATAATCGCCATGCCGGTGGCGAAAACCAGGGCGCTGGCCAGCCCCTGCAGCACCCTTATCAGCAGCAGAATCTCGATCGTTGCTGCGGCCAGCACCAGGACCGACGCGAGGCTGAAACCGGATACCCCGATCAGGTAGACCTTTTTTCGGCCCAGGATATCGGCCACACGACCGGCCGGCAGCAGCAATACAGTGGTGCCCCAGAGCAGCGCGGTGGGTATCCAGCTCACGGCGACAGCATCGGCCTGCAGGTCCCGGGCGATGGCCGGGACGGCAATATTGACCGCAGACAGGGTCAGCGCGGCCAGAAACAGCACCAGGCAAACACTGACCAGCACCAGCCAGCGTGCCTGCGGATTATTGTCGTAAAAGCCTTGTTGTTGCTCCGGCGTCATGGGTCCGCTCCCTATGGACAATGAAAAAGGCATCCGAGCCGATTCAATGATCGCCCTTGGGGATTGTTTGCCTAAAATTTTGTTGAGCGTGCACGCTACCAGGGTCATCGGCTTGTTGTGGTATTGCATCGCCGATATACGGGCCTGTCGGGCAGCCATGAGCCTGGGTCTGCCCGCCGCATGCCACGCAGCCCGTGATGTGCTACAAGAAGCGACAGCCCCTGGCGGTCGTTGTGCCTTCGATATAGCGCACACGGCTGCAGGGCTTGTCGCGCTGACTGCTGACCGCATAGTGCAAACCGTTGCGGGCAAGGCTGCTTTCGCTCACAGGCTTTGCCTGGTCATGCCGGGCTGGGACAGCCGAGTGGTCCCTGGTGTCTGTCACTGATCGTCTCCCGCACTGTATCACCGGTTGTTTGGCGTGGCTGTGCCTGAGCGCGTTGAGTGTAACGCTGATGTTGCAGAACGTCACCGGAATATTGCGCGCACCGAGGCTTGCACACAATGATTGTGCATCGGTGCATAAGGTTCGGCAGAGGTACTAGCAAGGTATAGATGCAAGGCTCCGGATTCAGAAAATCGAGGGAGTCGAGGCACAAGGACATAAGGCCGGTCCTATCCTCTATACTTCTGCATTAATTGCTATATACAGCCCTTGTGGGCGGCATCCCGGAGAACAGATGACACATTTACGCTTTTTATCGACCCCCATCCTTGTGGCAAGTCTGTTTGGTGCGTCCATGAGTACGCAGGCGGACTGGAAAGATGTGCTGAACAAGGCGCAGGAAACCATCACGCAGGGCCAGGATACGAATAGTACATCTCCGACCGATGCCGCCATTTCGGGCCTGTCCAGCAGCGATATTACCGGCGGCCTCAAGGAGGCCCTTATCCAGGGATCCAGAAGCGCGGTTGAATCGCTTGGAACCGAAGGCGGCTTTCTGGATAACCCGGCGGTGCGGATTCCCCTGCCATCACAGCTGCAGCTTGTCGAAAAAGGCCTGCGCGTGACCGGCCAGGGTGCTCTGGCCGACAACTTTATCACGTCGATGAACCGTGCCGCCGAACAGGCTGTGCCACTGGCCAGCGACCTGTTTGTCGATACCATTCGAGAGATGTCGGTTGAGGATGCCCGCGGCATACTGCAGGGGCCGGATGATGCCGCGACAGCGTACCTGCGGGCCAAAAACGGCGACAAGCTCAATACGCTAATGCGCCCCATCGTGGCTGAGGCTACCGACAAGGTGGGTGTCACCAGTGCCTATAAAAACATGTCCGCCAATGCCGGCATGCTGGGGACTGTGCCAGGGCTGGATGCCCTTGATCTGGATACCTATGTCACCGAACAGGCTACCGATGGCTTGTTTGCCATGATTGCGGCCGAGGAAAAACGCATTCGGGAGAACCCGGTGGCCCGCAGTACGGATCTGCTGAAAAAGGTCTTTTCCAGCGCAATGTAGCGGTTAGGCGCCCGCCTGGTCAGGGCTGGTCTGGGGTTGGGCGCCCTGCTTTATGGGTAAAGGCCGCCATCACGGGTGTGGAGCCCGGGCTCGATATGCGACCGGCCGCGGCAACCAGGCGCCAATTTCCATATTCGTTTCTATTGAGACTTGACTTACGCCAGCGCCAGGCGCAGCTGGGTTTCAATCTCGAATACGTGGGCGTCATGGTCTCCAAGGTGTCGCAGGGATTCTGCCAGGTGCAGCAGGTAGTCTGCGTTGGGCCCGCTGGGGCCGGCAGCAGCGGCGATCTGCCGTGCAATTTCGCTTTCGCTCGCGGGCCCCAGAAACGCGCTGTTGTCGGGCGTGGCGATATACACCAGCCCCCGGGCCTGGGTACAGTCATCGAAGGTCATGTCGGTGCAAAAGCGCAGATAACCATTCTTTTCTCGAAAATCCAGCTGCTCGAACACCTCAGGCGACACCAGGTAGGCCATGCCCTTGCAGTCTGACCCCGCGCTTTCAATCAGGGTGACGACCCGCCCAGGCGCCTCGAGTGTACCCCGGTGATCGTGGGAGCCCTGCCAGAAACGACGTGACCAGCCGGTGATAGCAGCGCCGCGCCGCTCAATATAGGGAAAGTCCGCCTTGAAAATCAGGGAACCGTAGCCGAACAGCCATACGGCTGCCTGGTCGTCAAAACGAAAGCGGTTGCGGTTGGCTTCAACGGTATTGGCAGACATTTATTCAGGGTTCCGATCGAAACAAAAATCATACCCCAGATGCAAGCGCGGCTGCCAGAGGGCCAATCGCTGCCATACTCAGGATAAATTTCACGGAGCGATGGCAATGCAGAACCGGGCCGAGATCATCGATCATAACTTTGTACAGCGGGTTCTCGGCGGAGATCTTCCTGGGCCTGTGATGCGTCGCGAGCCGCAGGAATCAGGTCCTGGCAGCGCCTTGCTGCTGCAGCTGTTCGAGAGCCAGGTCATGAGTCGGCAGCTGGACCTGTGTTCGCGTCGGCTGCAGGCCCGGGGTGAATCCTTCTACACCATTGGCAGTGCCGGCCACGAGGGCAATGCAGCCATTGCCGCCGCCTTCAGACCGGATGACATGGCATTTCTGCATTACCGTGATGCGGCTTTTTTATTGCAGCGCGCGCGCCAGGCCGGCAGCGGGAACCCGCTCTGGGACATGCTGCTGTCTTTCGTGGCCTCCAGCGAGGACCCGATTTCCGGCGGGCGCCACAAGGTACTTGGCAGCAAGCCGCTGTTTGTACCACCCCAGACCAGCACCATTGCGTCCCACCTCCCCAAGGCACTGGGGACCGCGGTGAGCATTGCGCTGGCACAGCGGCTCAAGCATGCCGGCGCCCTGCCTGCCGATGGCGTGGTGCTGTGTTCCTTTGGTGATGCCTCGGCCAATCACAGTACCGCGCTGGGTGCTATCAACAGCGCCAGTTGGACCGGCTACCAGAAGCATCCGCTGCCGCTGGTCTTTATCTGTGAAGACAACGGCATCGGCATTTCCACGGCCACGCCCGACGGCTGGATCGCCGCCAGTTTCAGTGCTCGGCCGGGGCTGCATTACCTGAGCTGCGATGGCCTGGACCTGCTCGATACCTACCGTTGTGCCCGCCAGGCTGAACAGCTGGCACGGCGCCACCATCGGCCGGTGTTCCTGCATATGCGGTGCGTGCGCCTGCTGGGGCACGCCGGGTCCGACGCCCAGAGTGCCTATCTGAGCGCGGCGCAGATAGAGCAGGCCGAGGCGCGGGATCCCTTGCTGCACTCGGCCCGCCTGCTGATCGAGCTGGGCATTCTGCGGCCTGATCAGGTTGTCGCGCTGTACCAGAACATGGCGGCAGAGGCTAACGAAATGGCCGAGCGCGCCATACGCCGCCCCAGGCTCGATTCTGCCGCGGCGGTGATGGCGTCTATCATACCGCCACCCCGCACGGCGGTTGCTGTGGACCCTCTGGCAGCATCCGCCCTGGAAACCCTGTTTGCCCGCGACAAGACGCTGCTGGCCCAGCCCCAGCCCATGGCGCGATTGCTCAACTGGGCGCTGGCGGAGCTGATGGCAACCCACCCCGAGATACTGTTGATGGGTGAAGATATTGGCCCCAAGGGGGGTGTCTACAATGTCACCGGCAAACTGTGCGAACGTTTCGGCAAGCATCGCGTGATCAACACCCTGCTGGATGAGCAGAGCATCCTGGGGCTTGCCATCGGTGTGGCGCATAACGGCTTTATTCCCATTCCGGAAATCCAGTTCCTGGCCTACGTGCACAATGCCGAGGACCAGATTCGCGGCGAGGCGGCCAGCCTCAGCTTCTTTTCCAATGGCCAGTACAGCAACCCGATGGTGATTCGCATTGCGGGACTCGGGTACCAGAAAGGTTTTGGCGGCCACTTCCACAATGACAACAGCCTGGCGGTATTTCGGGATATCCCGGGGCTGATCCTGGCGTGCCCGAGCAATGGCCGTGACGCCGTCGAAATGCTGCGCGAAGCCGTACGCCTGGCGCGGGAGGAAGCCCGGGTCGTGGTATTTATCGAGCCGATCGCACTCTATATGGCGCGGGACTTTCTGGAGGTCGGCGATGCCCGCTGGAGCTTCAGCTACGTGCCGGCGGCGCGCAGTACGCCGATTCCGCTCGGACATATCGGCCTGGAGGGCGAAGGGCGGGAACTGGCCATTATCAGCTACGGCAATGGCTATTACCTCAGCCGGCAGGCGGCCCATGATCTGGCGGCGCAGGGCATTGCGTTGCGCCTGATCGACCTGCGCTGGCTTGTTCCCCTGCCGGCGGATGCGATCCTGGACGCGGTACGGGACTGTGAAACGGTGCTGATCGTGGATGAATGCCGTAGCAGCGGGTCGACCAGCGAAGCCCTGGTGACGCTGCTGGTCGAGCGCCTCAAGAACCCGCCCCGGCTCAAGCGCCTGTGCGCCCAGGACAGCTTTATCGCCCTGGGGCCGGCAGCGACGGCCACCTTGCCCAGTCGTGCCGCTATCCGCGAGGCGGCGCTGGCGCTGCTTGGCTGATGCTCATCGCCCTGATGAACTCTTAGCGGGCCTCGAGCAATGCCTTTACATGAGCCTCGGCGCAGCGTCCCAGTGCCGGTAAATCATAGCCGCCTTCCAGCACCGACAGCAGGCGTGCGCCGGCGTAACGGTTGGCCGCCTCCCCGATCAGGCCGGTAATCCAGTGGAAGTCCTCGTCTTCCAGCTGCAGCTGCCCGAGCGGGTCGGCCCGGTGGGCATCGAAACCGGCGGAAATAAAGATCATGTCAGGGCGGTGCCGTGCCAACGCCGGCAGCCAGTCGCGCTCGATGGCCTGTCGAAATGCACTACTAACGGTGCCCGCCGGGAGCGGTGTATGCACGATATGGGATCGCTGAATGTCCTGGTACCGAAACGGATAGAAGGGATACTGGAAGCTGGAGCACACCAGAACCTCGGGCCTGTCCTTGAAAATATCCACGGTGCCGTTGCCGTGGTGTACATCAAAATCCAGCACCGCAACGCGTTCAATATCGCTGTGCTGCAGCGCCCACTCCACCCCAAGCGCCACGTTGTTGAACAGGCAAAAGCCCATGGCGCTGACCTGCTCGGCGTGGTGCCCAGGCGGGCGCACGGCGCAAAAGGCGTTCTGGCAGGAGCCGCCAAGAATCCGTTCGGTACCCAGCAGCACCGCGCCGGCCGCCAGCCGTGCCGCGTGGAGACTGTGCGGATTCAGGGCCGTATCCGGGTCGGCGTAGCTGTGCCCCCGGCGTGGCTGCAGCGCCTCGAGCTCACGAATGTAAGGCTCCGGATGAGCCAGTGCGAGCTGCTCCCGCTGGATGGGTGCGGGTGTCAGGCAGTCAAGCCGTTGCAGCAGGCCGCTGTCACTCAGCCGGGCGCTGATGGCCTGCAGCCGCTGCGGGCTTTCGGGGTGACTGGCTCCCATGTCATGCAGCGCGCAGTCGTTGTGACTGATATAGGCCGTGGTCATTAAATTTCCTTTATTTTAATAGGTTAGGCAAATAACCTGATGTTCATGCTGATACTAGCAGAGCACACTGGATGCATGCCGGCATGCGCGCAACATACAGGTGTGCATCCGTCCCCTAGATGTTGATCAGCCCGCGGTCGTCGAACGGGTCGGTAGTCGTCGCGCAGGTATTGCCAGGTGGCTTCGGTGACCTGGATACAGCCCTTCACTGGCTGTGACTGACATAAGCCGTGGTCATTGAAATCCCCTTATTTTAATAGGTTAGGCAAATAACCTGATGTCTACCATGATGCTAACCGGGTACGCTGGGTGCGGGCTGGCGATGCTTGCGTGCGCGCAACATATAGGTGTGCATCCGCCCCCTGCCCTTGATATTGATCAGCCCGCGGTCGTCGAACTGGTAGTCGTCGCGCAGGTATTGCCAGGTGGCTTCGGTGACCTGAATGCAGCCCTCCACACCCTGTGACTCCATCCGCGAAGCGATATTGACCGCGTCGCCCCAGATGTCGTAAATGAACTTGCGGGTACCAATGACGCCCGCCACCACCGGGCCTGTGTTGATGCCGATGCGCATGTGCAGGTCGCTCTGGTGGCGCCGGTTGAAGACGCTGATGACATCAAGCATGTCCAGCGCCATTTCGGCAATGACCCTGGCATGGTCGGTGCGCTCGATTGGCAGCCCGGCGCCGACCATATAGGCATCACCGATGGTCTTGATTTTTTCCAGCCCCCGTTCTTCGCTCAGGCGGTCGAACTCGGAGAATATCTCGTTCAGCAGGCTGACCAGCTCCACCGCCTCCAGGTTGGCCGACATGGGGGTGAAGTTGACGATATCGGCAAACAGGATGGTGACCTCGGCGAAGCTGTCGGCGATGGTGCCCTCGCCCTGCTTCAGCCGTGCAGCGATGGGCGCCGGCAGTATGTTCAATAGCAGGTGCTCCGATTTCTGCTGTTCGGCGGCAAGGTCCGCCAGGGTGCCCTCCAGCCGGTCGATCATGCGATTGAAGTTCTGTGCCAGCACACCGGTTTCATCGTCGGTCAGGACCGGGCTGCGCACACTCAGGTCGCCGGCGGCGATTTTCCGTGTGGCGGCATTGACGGCCAGGATCGGCCGCGCAATTTGCCGGGCGATGAAAAAGGTCCCCAGGGCCAGCAATCCCACCGCCAGCAAACCCAGGAGCAGCATCAGCCAGCCGAGCCGTGTGGCCGGCTGCAGCGCCTCACTGACACGGATCTCGGTGAGCAGCGCCACCCCAAGACTGGGCAGCCAGCGATAACTGCCAATCACCGACTGACCGGCGTAGTTCAGATAGAGCCCGGCGCCGCTTTTGCCCTGTATCGCAGTGTCGATACCCAGGCTGCGGGCGCCTTTGGGGTAGGCCTGGGTACCAAAGCGCGCCATCGACAGGAAACGGTGGCCGGTATCCACCAGGTAAGATTCGCCGGTACGGCCAAGGCCAGTGCGCTGGCTGACGATATCGACCAGCACCGGCACCCGGATCTGGGCGGCCAGCACGCCCAGTGGCTCGCCATTGCGCCCGGTCAGTGGCGTGGCGACCGTGAGGGTTGGCAGCCGGGTATCGGGGGCGGGATACACCGGCTGGATGTAGGTATGCTCGCGTCCTTCGAGAAAGAACGGGGCTGTCGCATGAACGTCTCCCTCCTGGTCAGGATTCGTTGAAAAGAAAACCTCTCCCTCGTCCTGGCTCAGCAGCATCAGGCCGGTGAGGTCGGTGGCGGCGGCAGAGCCATAATCGAGGAAGGTGGATCGAAACAGCGTATCGGCCATGGCCATATAGGCTGGCTGATACTGCGCACTTCTGGGGGACAGCTGGCGCAGGGCGCTGATGGCATCCCGGAGCTCATCTACCGCGGCAATCTTGCGCACGATATCCGCCTGGTTGGTCATGAAAGTATAGATCTCGCGCTCCCGCTGCTCGGCAATCACGGCAAAGCGGTCGATGGCCATGCGCTGCAGGATACCGGCGGACAGCAGGTAGGAAACCACGGCCAGGCCGATAACAACCGGCAGCGATACCAGCAGTATGCCGGCGATCATGCGGGCTTTAAGGCTGTGCCGCAGGGTAATACCCATGATTTGCATTGGCTTTTTCCAGTTATGGGCCCGTCAGGCGGCTCAAGCGCCGACCCGCGCTGGTGCCTGGCAAGATTCAGGCGCCCCTGAGTGAAGATTAGCGGCTTTTGAGCGCGGCGCTGAACTAGGCTAAGGAGTAGATGAGCAGCTACCGGAGGGCACTCATGTCATCAACGCGCAAGCCGCACCGTCCTGTGAATGCTTCCTGCGTCACACGCAGGCAATTTCTGCACAGCTCCGTGCTGGGCCTGGGTGCCCTGCTGGGCGGGGTGGCCCGCGCAGAGGACAGCCCGGCCGCCAGTATTCTGAGGATTGGCTTTTGTGGGCCTTTCAATGGGCCGGCGCAGGATACAGGGATCGAGATCCGTCGCGGTGTCCTGATGGCGCTGATGGATGCGCGTGCCGATGGCGAGATTCCGGTGCTGCTGGCCGGCCGCCGGCATGATATTCAGCCGGTATGGATTGATTCCGCCTCGAACCCTGACGCGGCCGTTACGGCATTCGAGCAAGCCATGGACGAGGGGCCGTTGAGCCTGATGGTTGGAGGCTGGCATTCCGATGTCGCCCTGGCGCTGATGGACGCTGAAGCGGCCCGCGAAATCCTGCACCTGGGGCACCTGGGGGAAGCCCAGGCCATCGCTGACCGGTTGAATCAGGATTACGCCAGGTACCGCGGCTGGTTCAAGGGCTGGCCCTCCCCAGGGCTGCTGGCGGCACGTTACGGAGAGCCCTTGCAGTACCTGCGCGACCAGGGCCTCTGGCGCCCGGTCAACAACCGGGCCGCCATCGTGGCCGAAGACAGTGCCTATGGCCGTGGCTGGAGCGAGGCGCTCAGTGCCAGCCTGCGAGCATCGGGCTTCAGTGTTGCAGCGCCGGACCTGACGGCGCTCGATGCAGCGGATTTCACCCCGCTGTTGCGGCGCTACCGCGAGCAGGGTATTTCCCTGGTGGCGATGACCACCACCGGTATCCAGGCGGGAGCGCGCTTTGTGCGCCAGTTTCGCGAACAGCAGCTGGATGCCCTGTTGCTGGGACATGGCTTGCGCTGGACACGGGACTGGTACGCCTATACCGGCAGCAGCTCGGACTACGTTATCTCCATGGACTCGGCCATGCCGATCGCGCTCTGGCAGCAGTGGTGGGTGCGTCGCTACCGCAGCCTGTTTAGCGATATGCCGAGCATCGCCGCGGCCGGGCTGCACTACGACTACACCCGCATGGCAGTTCGCATGCTCAACGCCACCTCGAGCCTGGCGCTGGACGACCTGATACGCACCCTCTACCGCAGTCCGTACCGTGGCGTCTGGAACCGCTACCAGTTTTCCAGCAAGCCGCATCCCCGTGCCCGCTCGCCCAACGAAGTCATTACCGGCAGTTTCATGGAAGGCTTTTTCTTCCCGCTGGCGCAGTTGCACAACGGAGAGGCGCACGTGGTCTGGCCACCGCGCTATGCCGACCAGCGTTTCATGGTACCGGCAACCGCAAACCCGTGACCCGCGGCCTTGGGTTGCACGGGCCAGTGCGCTGCCCGGCCGACGCCAGGGACGCTGCTACAGGTCCAGCGTCATATCCTCCAGCGGATAGGCACAGCAGGCCAAAACGTAACCCTCACTGATCTGTCCGGCATCCAGCGCCATGGCTCCCGACATGCTGACGCTGCCCTCAAGCTTGCGCACCTTGCAGCTGCCACAGATACCGTTGCGACAGGCCGACTCTATCCAGATCCCGCTGGCCAGCGCGATATCCAGTAACGATTGTTCCGTGCTGCCCTGTCCCTGTTTCTGTGAACGGGCGTAGTGAATGGCGACCGGTGCGCTGACCTGATCAGCGGGCTTTGGCGCCTCTGCTTGTGGCGCCTTTGCTTGTGGAACCATAGCGCCGCCGAACGACTCCTCAACGTATTGCTGCATCGGGTAGCCCAGTGTTTCCAGCAGTTCGCGCACCCCTTGCATGTAGGGTGCCGGGCCACAGCACAGAATGCGGCGCGTGCGAAAATCGGGGCAGATCAGATTCAGCAGTTCGGCGTTCAGCCGGCCCCGGTAACCCCCCCAGCCATGCTCGCCACCGGCTTGCTCGCACACAACGGACAGCCGAAAGTCGGGCCATTGCCGGTCAAGACCCAAGAGTTCATCGTGAAAAATAATATCCTCCGGACTGCGGGCGCTATGGACGAAATGCAGGTCCTGGTAATCGCCCGCCTGCAGCATCCAGCGCACCATCGACATGCCAGGCGTAATACCGCTGCCGCCTGACAACAGCAGCCACTTGTCCGCACGGATATCGATGCAATTGAAGTGACCTGCGGGCGTCCCGACCCTGAGCTCTGTGCCGACGTCCAGGCTGTCGTGCAACCAGTTGGACACCTGGCCGCCTGGCACCCGCTTGACCGTAACCGAAAACTGGCGCGGCTGGTTTGGCGTGGAAGATATCGAGTAGCAGCGGGTTTGGTCCGCGCCATCAATGACAAAGGTCATGCTCAGAAACTGGCCGGGCTTGAAAGCCAGTGTTTCACCTGCCTTCAGGCCGAACCAGAAGGTTTTTACGTCCCGAGTCTCATTGACGATTCTCAGGCAGCGGACCGTTTTCTGACCGGTCTGGCATTGCACAGCATGCTCGATTGCAACAGGCATATTCATGGCGTCATCTCCGTTTTCGCATAAAAAACCGGCGCGGGCGAACGCTTACCCGCGCCGGTTCTGGTCATTACCCTTGCACCAGGTACTACAGATGCACCACTACATCCTCGCCCTCAACGCTGACCGCGAACGTTTTGGCCTTGATGCTGGGATCGACCAGGAACTCTCCTGACTTGATATCAAACTCCCACCCGTGCCAGGCGCAGCGCACCAGCGCCTTGTCCTTGCAATAGGTGAAATCCCGCCCGTCCGTTGCGGCGGTCGTGCCGCACACCGGACCTTCACACAGGGCAGCGCCCTTGTGCGGACAGACATTGAGCAGGGCATGAAATTCGCCATCGACATTGAACACTCCCACACTGAAGCGATCCAGCTGAACGATTTTCTGCTGCCCTGGAGCCACTTCATGGGTTTTGCAGGCGATGATTTTATTCTCAGACATGGGTATCGATCTCCGTCAGGCAGCTTTTTTGGCAGCATCAAGCGCTTGCAGGCGCTTGAAAACCTGCATGGCATTATCACCCAGAATATTTTGACGCCATTCAGGCGGAATATGCAGGCTGTTGAGATCGTCATAATCCCAGTGCGGATAATCCGATGCGTACATCAGCGTATTCTTTCCATCCATGGCCTCGAGCAGAGACCAAAGATGCTGCAGGTTATCAGGACGTTCCAGTGGCTGGGTCGTGAAACGAATATGATCCTTGAAATACTCGCTGGGCAAACGTTTTAGCCAGGGCGTTTCCTTGCGCAGTGCCTTATAATTGGCATCCAGGCGCCACAATACGCTGGGCACCCAGGCCACACCGCATTCAATAACGACAAAATACAGCTGTGGCCATTTTTCAAATACGCCCTGTGCAATCATGCTGGCGACATGGGTCATTGCACTCTGGGGCAGAATGGCGTGGGTTTCCCAGAAGAACGTTGTGGGGCCGGCACCAATGGGGTTCGAATTAATTCCGCCCTGCCCGCCAAGGTGGATGGCAAAGGGCAGTCCCATCTCCGCACAGGCCTCGTATATCGGGTGGTAGAACGGGTCTCCGTAGGGACGGCTGGCACCGTGTGACGCCAGAACCTGCACCATGCGCGGGTTCTGCCCCAGGCGGCGAATTTCCTGCGCCGCCAGTTGCGGGTCCTGGGGGGCAATGACAATACTGCCGACCAAGCGATCATCCCGTGGCAGCCATTCTTCAACCTGATAATCGTTGTAAGCCCGCACCAGCGCCGCCGCATAATAAGGGTTCGCCAGGGTTGAAGCTTCCAGCGCTTCATCGCCGGTGAGGATCGCATAATCAATACCGTAATGATCCAGGTGCTTGGCTTTCATAATGGCGTAATTATCATCTTCACTGACCGGATTAATATCCGCCCGCTTGAATCCTTCGGGATGTAACCAGGGCCGATGTGCGTGGGGAAATGCACCTCTTGGGCCGGGTTGCTCACCCCGAATAAAATAATCCTTGAAGAACGGATCCATATAAGGAAGCAGGACTTCGGCCGAGCTCCAGTAATTGTGGCAGTCGACGTCGATGATCATGATGTATCTCCGTGCAGGCGTTATTGTTGTACCGCGAAAGAGATACTAGCGGAGCTGGTTTAATAAAAAAAACGCTTTATTTTTATCCATATAATCTAATATTCAGATTGTTAATTTACCCGCAGATTTATCCATGCCGCGGGCGCGGCCCTATCAACAGCCGCAGACCAGAGCTAAAAATTAATGGCGAGCGCCACTGTCATGGCAAGGCAGAAAAGGGGGGCCGTCTGGCGGCCTGCCCACCACAAGCACCAGAGTTCAGGCGGTAGCAGGCCTCACAATCCTTCGGGGGCCGACAGGCATGAGGCCATCATTTCGCTGTAGCTCGGGGCAAAAGCCCGCAGGCTCTCAATGGCCCCTTCGTAGATCTCGCTGCGCGATGCTTCCTTGCGATAGACGGCATAGACCGGCTGCAGAATTTCGGGCGCCCCCTTAACACGAAAGAAGCCACCGTCATCGATCAGCTTGCGGGCACGCCAGGCCGGCAGGTAAACAGAGCCGCCCTTGGTATTGAGATAGTCGATGGCCATGGTGCCCAGCCCCATGGTCAGCCTGCGCGCCCTGAGTTCAGGCACCACCTGGGCATGGGCGTGGCGAAACCCCAGGCACCAGTCGATATAGACATACTTGTCACGATCCAGCCCCGCCAGGTCACAGGGCTCGGTCGAGACAAGCACAAAGACATCGTCAAACAGCTTGGTGATCTCGATATCCAGCAATATGCGCGGCTGGTACATCACGGCGATATCCAGCATCCGTTGCACGATCTGCTCCATCATGGAGATCGAATAGTCGGCCTCAACGTGAAGCGCAATACTGGGGTAGCGTTCGCTCATCCAGATGATCCAGCTATTGACGAACTTCTCCCAGATACTGAACTGGGTGCCCAGGCGCAACACCCCCTCGTAGCCACGGGGCAGCGACAGCTCCTCGCGCGCCTGGCGCCACACATCGCTGATCTGCAACGCATACTGCCGGAACTTGGCTCCCGAGCTTGTCAGCTCGGCACCGAAACGCCCCCGCGTAAAGAGCGTCACCCCCAGGGTCTCTTCCAGCGCCCTGATACGCGTACTCACCGCCGACTGGGTCACCGACAGGTTCTCCGCCGAGCGGTTGAAATTCTGACTGTTGGCCACATCGAGAAATGTTTCAATCTGGGCAATATTCATCTACATCTCCGAAGACTAGAGCCGATGGATAGCCGAGCAGGTCGGGCATTCACCCACGCGCAGTAAAGCCCGCGCCGCGTGAACCACCCCCTGTCCGGCGTGATTGCCGGCCCCCGAGAACAGGAAAGCCCCTGCAAATCATGCAGGGGCTTTCCCTTGGGTTATGCCAGAGCAGGTGCGCTGATCTGACCTATGACAGGTCGCGGATTTCCCGCTCGATCAGCCGCTTAACGTGCTCTTCGTTGTCGATCACGCTTTCTCCATCCTTGCGCAGCGATTTCAGCAAGCCGACCATCATCGCGATCAGAACAAAGCTGAACGGCAGGGCACCTGCGATCGACGCGGCCTGCAGGGATTTGAGTGCCTGGTCGCCACCGAGCAGCAGTACCACCAGGGTTACAGCCCCCAGTACCATGCCCCACAGAATGCGCTGCTGCACCGGCGGCCGGCGGCCAAAGGACAGCAGCCGTCCCAGCACCAGGGTGCCGGAATCGGCAGAGGTCACAAAGAAAATCACCACCACAACCAGCGCCGCCACCTTGGCCACCGTCGCCATGGGGCCAGGCGTCAATACCTCGAAGGAACGGAAGATTGTGCCGGCATAGTCCCAGTTGTTCACGGCGGCGTTATAGATCTGCATGTCGGCGCCATAGAGGGATTCGTAAATCCCGGCCGAACCAATGACACCGAACCAGAGCAGCGCAACCGCTGAAGGTATGACCATCACACCCAGCATGAACTCCCTGATGGTTCTGCCACGGGAAATACGGGCGATAAACATGCCGACAAACCCGGCCCAGGCAATCCACCAGCCCCAGTAGAAGATCGTCCAGCCACCCTGCCAGACCCGCTCTTCCGGACTGCGCGCCGTCCACAGAGACATGGACACTGCGTCTGAAACGTAATCGCCCAGGGCCGTGACCGTGCTGGAGATCATATAGTTGCTGTTACTGGCCAGCAGGAAATACGCCAGTATGCCAATGCAAATCCAGGTATTGAAGGTCGACAGCACCTTGATGCCGCGGGCCACACCACTGGTGGCGGAGGCCGTGGCGATGGCACTGATCAGCACGATGGACACGACTGTCACGGTCTGGGATTTTTCTTCCAGTAGGCCCAGCGAAATCAGGCCGGAACCGATCTGTTCAACACCCAGCCCCAGGGTCGTGGCGATGCCGAAAATGGTGCCGAACACGGTCAGGATGTCGACCGTGTGCCCGATCGGTCCGTAGATCCTGTTGCCAATCAGCGGGTAAAGCGCGGATCGCATCGAGAGTGGCAGGCCTTTGCGGAACGAAAAGTAGGCCAGCGACAGCCCGACGATGCCATACATGGCCCAGGCCACGGTGCCCCAGTGGAAAATGGTCAGCTTGAGCCCGCCGGCGGCCGCTTCGGCGACACGGCTGTCAGGTACCGGAAAGCCTTCGTCCCCCGGCAGCAGACCGGCACTCAGCGCCAGCTGCTTGGCCTCGAAGAAGGCCGCTGTCGCCGCCTTGACGTCTGCGCTGAGGAAGGGATTGCCGCCGCTCCAGCCGCTGGCAAAGTGGATCATCGGCTCGGACATCGAGAAGAACAGCATGCCCGCCCCGGTACCGCAGCCAAACAGCATTGAAAACCACGCGAAGTTGCTGAACTCGGGCCGGTCATCATCCCGCCCCAGGCGGATCCTGCCTACCCGGGAGCACATGACATACATGCACACCACAAAGGTCGAGAACATGATCAGCACGTAGTACCAGCCCAGTGTCCCCTCTATCCAGGACTTCATGCCCAGGAACTGCTCACTGGCGGTCTGGCCCAGCAGCACCGCGTATAAAATAAAGAACACGATCATGGCTATTGCCGTGATGCCAAGTGTCGAATTCAACCCCTTCAACACCCCTCGCTGCTCTATAAGAGCGTCTAGCTGTTCAGCTCTTAACATTCACTCACCTCACTTCCTCATTGTTTTATTATGTGCAGCACGGACAGGCCGACCGCCTGCCGTTTTTATTCACGCCCTTGCCTGCCAGGGGTTCGGTCCCGCTGCGGGCCCCTGTTTGCTGGCACGCAGTCGGGTGCTTGAAACAGGCGCTGTCCCCCCTGCGTTCCTTGCCTGGAATTACCAAGCATTTATCGTGCCCACTCTCCATAAGATCACTGCCATCGAGGCCAGCACCCTACGGCAATTCCACCCAAAAACCTATGCTAGGTTGCATTGAAAAGTTATTCTAACAACTTATTTTGGCAATAATAATAAGCAGAGCTTATCAATATGAAATCAGGCCTCCCACCCTTGCATTGCCTCAAAACGTTCGAAGTTGCAGCGCGGCTGCTCAATTTCAGTGCAGCCGCGCGTGAGCTCAACATGACCCAATCGGCGGTCAGCCAGCAGGTTCGTCTGCTGGAGCATCACCTGGGCGAACCCCTGTTCAATCGCAAGCACAGGCGCGTGTCCCTCACCAATAAAGGCATGTCCTACCTGCCGGTCGTTCAGAGTACGCTGAACGGTCTGCGCCGCAGTACCGCCGACATATTTTCACCCGTTTCCAGCGGCGAGCTCGTTATCGAGGTCAATATGGCCTTTGCCTGGGGCTGGCTGGCCCCCAGGCTTCACAGTTTCTGCAGCCGCTACCCCTGGCTCAGGCTCGAGATCAGGCATTCCAACTGGGACCATGATTTTGGCAAGGAACCCGTCGACCTTGCCATCCGGCACGGCCGGGGGAACTGGACAGGCCACGTCAGCAAGCCGCTGCTGACACCCCGCCTCAAGGCGTACTGTGCGGCGCCCCTGGCCAAGCTGCTGCACGAACCGATGGATCTGCTGTCTCTGCCCCTGATCGACGTATCCGGCACCCACAAGATGTGGGTGGACTGGTTCCAGAACCTGGGTATCGATGACTCAGCCGCACTCAAGCACCGGGTGGACAGCGTCGCCATGGCGATCAGCATGGCGCAGTCAGGGCTGGGGGTATTCCTGGGGTACGAAGAGCTGGTGCATACCACCAGCCTGCGGGACAAGCTGCACGCGCCCTTCGACATCTGGATTGAAACAGCGGACAACTACCATCTGACCTACCCCGAAGGGCGCCCGCTGTCGCGCGCAGCCGAAGCCTTTGTGCAGTGGATAACGGCAGAACTCACACCGGCTGCCGAGCGCAACTGAGCCGGTCTGCGCAGTCGGCACCCTTTCGTCCCGCCCGCTTTCAGCAAGCCGGTTTTGGGCGAAAACACGCAGGCCAGCATGAACAGCGTCCCCTGCAGCACAATGATCAGCGGTCCTGTCGCCGCATCAACATGAAAGCTGATCAGGGTACCCAGCACGGCGCAGGAAACGGACAGGGTCACGGCAACAACCAGCATCGACTGGAAACGGCTCACCAGCATCAGCGCGGTGGCCCCCGGCGTCACAAGCATTGCAACCACCAGGATAATCCCGACCGCCTGCAGCGAGGCCACGATCGCCAGTGCGATCAGTACCATGAAGCCGGACTGGATCAGGCGCACCGGCAATCCTGCCGCCTGGGCCTGAACCGCATCAAAGCAGAACAGCAGCAAATCCCGGCCCTTGACCAGCACCACGCCCAGCGTCAGCAGCGCGATCAGCGCCGTTTCCCCGATCTCTTGCCAGCTGACCCCCAGCACATTGCCGAACAGCACATGCAGCAGGTGAATGTCGGACTCCACCTTGCTCAGCAGCACCAGCCCGAAGGCAAACATGCCGGAGAACACAATGGCCATCACCGCATCTTCACGCAGGCGACTGTGCACCTTCAGGTAGCTGCAGGCAAAGGCACAGCCCGTGCCGGCAGCAAAAGCCCCCAGCGCCAGGGGCAGTCCCGCCAGGTAAGCCAGCAACAGTCCGGGCAGAACAGCATGGGAGATGGCATCCCCCATCAGCGACCAGCCCCTGAGTACCAGGAAACAGGACAGCACCGCGCAGACCGTTGCGACCAGGCAGGCGGCGATCAGGCCCCGCTGCATGAACGCGTACCCCAGCGGTTCCAGTAACAGGGACAGCAAGGTATCCATTCAGACCTCCGCCGCACGGTTGCGGGCCAGGCGCCAGCGGGCCAGCCGGCCCTGTTTCGGTGCCAGCAGGAAGACCGCAATAAAAATCAGCGTTTGCAGCGTGACTATCACGCCGCCGGTCGCGCCATCCAGGTAGTAGCTGAGGTAAGCCCCCGTTGCGCTGGTTCCGGCGCCCAAGGCCATGGCGATCAGTACCAGGCGCCCAAAACGATCGGTCAGCAGGTATGCCGTGGCACCTGGTGTCACCACCATGGCGATGACCAGGCAGGCCCCGACCGTCTGCAGCGCGGCAACGGCGGTGGCACTGAGCAGCGTGAAAAACAGAATGTTCAGCCCGGTCACCGGAAGGCCAACGCTGGCGGCATGGCGGGCATCGAAAAACACCAGTTTCAGATCCTGCCACTTGAGCGCCAGGATCGTCAGGGAAACGGCGGCAATAATGACCACCTGTTGCAGGTCTTCATCGCTGATCGCAAGAATATTGCCCAGTATGATGCTTTGAACCTTCACCGAGGTCGGGTTGAGAGACAGAATCAGCAGCCCGGCGGCAAAGAAGGTGCTGAACACCACGCCAATCACGGCATCCTCGCGCAGCCGGGTACGCTGGCGCAGCACGGCCATGACAACGGCCGACAGCATACCCGATACAAAGGCGCCCAGCGCGTAGGGCAATGCCAGCGCATAGGCCAGCGCCACGCCCGGTACCACCGCATGGGCCAGCGCATCCCCCATCAGTGACCAGCCCTTGAGTATCAGGAACGAAGACAGGAAGGCACAGAGGGCGCCGACCAGGGCGCTCACCCAGATGGCACGCGCCATATAGTCATAGCCCAGCGGTTGCAGCAGCAATTCCAGCATCTCAGCCTCCCCCGCATGACAGCAACGCAGCGCCGGTCTGCGCCCCCGGGGAGCACCTGGACATGTCGTCCGAGCGCTGTGCGAGTGCCGGTGGCAGCGTCGCCAGGGGGCCGCCGAAAACCCGTTGCAGGTTGGCGTCGGTAAAGACCTGCGCCGTAGGCCCCGCCGCCACCAGCGTTCGGTTCAGCAGGAGCGCCTGGTCACAGTACGCCGGCACCGAACCCAGGTTGTGGGTCGACACCAGTAACAGGTGGCCGTCGCCACGCAAGGCCTGCAGCAGTTCGATGATCGCTGTTTCCGTGCCGATATCGACGCCGGTAAAGGGTTCGTCCAGCAAGATGATCTGGCCGCCCTGTGCCAGCGCCCGGGCCAGAAACACCCGCTTGCGCTGCCCGCCGCTCAGCTCACCGATCTGGCGCTTGCGATACCCCGACATGCCGACACGCTCAAGCGCTTGGTCCACGTGCAGGCGATCCTCGCGCGATGCCCGGCGCAGAAAGCCCATGTGCCCGTAACGCCCCATCATGACGACATCATCCACCAGCACCGGGAAGTCCCAGTCCACATCCTCGCTTTGCGGCACGTAGGACACCAGGTTCATTTTCAGCGCGCGCCGGATCTCCCGTCCTCCCAGGGAAATGGCGCCGCAGCTTGGCTTGAGAAACCCCATGATGGACTTGAACAGTGTCGACTTGCCGCAGCCATTGCTGCCGACCAGCGCGCAGATCGTGCCGGCCCGAAGTTCGAAGCTGACCCGCTCGAGTGCCTGCAGGCCATTGGCATACTGTACCGACAGGTCCTGCACCCGTATCAGCGCCGCGTTTTCGTGGTTGTGCTTGTTCTTATTATTGTTCATGAGTCGCATCCCCTCGTTGATAGGTACCGGGCCTGTTGGCTGCACGCCCTATGGATTGGCAAAGCCCTCGATGACGGTGTTGAGCGTGACCTCCAGCAAGTCGATATAGGTGGGCACCGGTCCCTGCGCTTCGCTCAGGGAATCAACGTAGAGCACACCGCCATAGCGAATGCCGGTTTCCCGTGCCACCTGCCGTGCCGGCCGGTCGGAAATGGTGCTTTCGCTGAAAATGACCGGTATGCCCTGGCTGTGAACCCGGTCAATGACGCTGCGAATCTGTTGTGGCGTACCCTGCTGCTCGGCATTGATGGGCCAGAGGTAGGCTTCCTTCATATCCAGATCCCGCGCCAGGTAACTGAAGGCCCCCTCGCTGGTCAGCAGCCAGCGCTGCGACGCCGGGATGCCCGCCATGCGCTGCTTTAGCCGTATCCCCAGCGCCTTGATCCGGGCCGAATAGGCGGCGGCGTTGGCGTTGTAGACGGTGGCGTTAGCCACGTCGTGCTGCACCAGTGCCCGGCGAATGTTTTCAACGTAGATCAGCGCATTGGACGCCGACATCCAGGCATGGGGGTTCGGCTTGCCATCGTAGGGGCCGGCGTATATCGACATCGGCTCGATACCCGCGGTTACCAGTACACCGGGCACGGCCCTGACATCCTGCAGAAAACGTTCGAACCAGCGTTCGAGGTTCATGCCATTCCAGAGAATCAGGTCAGCCGACTGCGCCCGCACAATATCCTGCGGGCTGGGCTGGTAGTCGTGGATTTCGGCGCCGGGCCGGGTAATCGAGTGAACGACGGCGGCATCCCCAGCCACATTGGCGGCCATATCGGCGATAACGGTAAAGGTCGTTACAACCTGCAGGCGCCCATCCCGCCGTTCGGCCGCAACCGGCTCCAGCGCGATGGGCAACAACGCCAGCATCAGTAAGCGGCTGGCTATTTTAATGCGGCGAAAGTGCGTACGTTTCATGTGCGTCTCCGTTGGCCCTGGACGGGCCAGTCAAGGACGCACTCTACCCGCGACAATTAAATCGCTAAAGCGAATTATTACAATCAATACAATCCGCTTTTGAGATTGTTTCGGGGTCTTTATTACCTGACAGGCGGCGTATTAGGCAGAGCAGATTTCGCGATATCAAAGGCGCATTTATTCGATCGCATTTTTCGATTAATACGATAATTATAAATCGCTATTTGTTCCATTAACGCTTGGGTAACATGGCGCCATCGCCTGCCACCCTGTTCTGCAGGGCGCACGAGCCCTGGCCTGCGGCCTGGCCAGAAGGCGGATTCCACTCAACTGCGTTTCGTACGGAATTCAACAATGCCAACCCTCACCGAACAGAAAAGCTACATCGACGGCCGCTATATCGACGATGCCGATGCCGAGCGCTTCGAAACCCGCAACCCGGCAACCGGCGATGTTATCTGCACGGTGCAGCAGGCCAGTGAAAACACGCTCGAACTCGCCGTCGAAAGTGCCCGCCAGGGGCAGGCTGACTGGGCCGCACTTGGCGGCAGCGAACGGGGCCGCATACTCAAGCGCGCAGCCGATATCCTGCGCAGCCGAAACGACGCGCTGGCACGGCTTGAAGTGCTGGATACCGGCAAGCCCATCCAGGAAGCACTGGCGGTTGATATCCATAGCGGCGCCGATGCCATCGAATACTACGCAGGCGTTGCGCCCACGCTGCACGGCGATCATTACGACCTGGGCGGCTCCTTCGCGTTTACGCGCCGCGAACCCCTGGGGCTTTGCGCCGGTATCGGTGCCTGGAACTATCCCATCCAGATTGCCAGCTGGAAGTCCGCCCCGGCGCTGGCCTGCGGCAACGCCATGATCTACAAGCCGTCGGAAATGACGCCCCTGACGGCCCTGAAACTGGCGGAAATCTACACCGAAGCCGGCGTTCCGCCGGGCGTTTTCAACGTTGTGCAGGGGGATGCCCGCGTCGGCCAGTGGTTCACAGCCCACCGGGATATCAGCAAGGTTTCCCTCACCGGTGATGTCGCCACCGGTCGCAAGGTGATGGCCGCAGCAGCCGCCAGCCTCAAGCACGTTACCCTGGAGCTTGGCGGCAAGTCACCGCTGATCATTTTCGCCGATTCCGACCTCGACGATGCCGTGTCCGCCGCGCTGATGGCCAACTTCTATACCCAGGGTGAAATCTGCAGCAACGGCACCCGGGTGTTTGTCGAACGCAGCATCGAGCAGGCCTTCCTGCAGCGGCTGGTGGCGCGCACCCGCAAGATGGTGATCGGCGACCCGATGAACCCGAACACCCATGTCGGCGCCCTGATCAGCGAAGCCCACATGCACAAGGTGCTGGGGCATATCGAAAACGGCAAAAGTGCCGGCGCCGAGCTGCTGCACGGTGGCCGCCGTCACATGGCGAACGGCTGTGACCGGGGCTATTTCGTCGAGCCGACCATCTTCGCGCAGTGCCGCGACGACATGAGCATCGTGCAGCAGGAAATCTTCGGTCCGGTGATGTCCGTGCTCAGCTTTGACGACGAGCAGGAAGTGATCGCACGGGCCAACAATACCGAATACGGCCTGGCCGCCGGCGTCTTTACCCGCGACCTGCAGCGTGCCCACCGTGTCGTGGCCAGGCTCAAGGCCGGCACCTGCTGGATCAACAACTACAACATCACGCCGATTGAAATGCCCTTTGGCGGCTACAAGCAGTCGGGCCTGGGCCGCGAAAACAGCCTGGCGGCGATAGAGCACTACACTCAGTTAAAGAGTGTCTACGTCGAGATGGGCAAGGTCGAGGCCCCCTACTAGCGGCAATACCTCTACAGATCCAAACACCACACGCAAGACCCATAACCAGAAAATTCAGCTTAAGCGAGACCGACAGCATGACAACAGCAGCAGTGGAACACCCGGTATCTCCTGCCAATATCGGTATTCAGGATCACTACCTGGACGAGCAGGTAATGCATGTCACCTGGTCCGACGGCAAACGCTCCAAATATCATTACCTGTGGCTGCGCGACAATTGCTCGAGTGCGTTTCATGCCATTACCGAGGAGCGCACCTTCGATCTGCTGAGTGTCAGCGATGATATCCGGCCGTTGGCGGTGAATATCGAGGGCGACAGCCTGCATATCGACTGGTCCGAAGGTGATCACCACAGCTGCTACAGCTTCGACTGGCTGCGCCAGCATGCCTACTCGGCAGATTTCGCGCAGGACCGCTCCGGCCGCGTCGAAAGCTGGGACAAGCACTTTGTCGACAGCATCCCCCAGGGGCATCATGACGCCATCATGCAGGACGACGCCGCGCTGCTGTCATGGATGGAAGAACTGTCCCGCTATGGCCTGGCGCTAGTACGCGGGATGCCGTCGACGACCGAGGCCGTCGTCGAAACCGCAGAACGCATTGGCTACCTGCGTCGCACCAATTTTGGCGTCACCTTCGACGTGCGCTCGGTTCCCAAGCCCAGCAACCAGGCCTACACCGCCGACGCGCTGCCGCTGCACACGGATCTGCCCAACCACGAAACGCCGCCGGGCTACCAGTTCCTGCACTGCCTGAACAACGAGAGCACCGGGGGCGAGTCAACCTTCGTGGACGGCTTCCGGGTACTCGAAGACATGCGTGAAACCGCGCCGGATGCCTTCGACCTACTGGCAAACCAGCAGATCCCGTTCCGCTTTCACGATGATGACTACGATATTCGCGAGCACCGCCCCGTCATCAGCCTCAACTACCTGGGTGAAGTGACCGAGCTCAAGTACAACGCGCACCTGGCGGACATCTTCGACCTGCCCGAGGATGTCATGCACGCGTACTACCTGGCCTACCGCCTGCTCATGCGCAAACTGAAGGACCCGCGCTACATGATTCAGCTGCGCCTGGGTGGTGGAGACATGGTGGTGTTCGACAACCGCCGGGTACTGCACGGTCGCCGCCAGTTCGACCCCAGCACCGGCCTGCGCCACCTGCGTGGCTGCTACGTCGACCGCACCGAGTTCAGAAGCCGGCTGCGGGTACTGAGACGCGCCGCCAACGCGGACAACTGATCCCATCGCCTGTCCCCCGGCATGCTCCGGGGGCATCAAACTCAGCCCGCAAGCCAGGCAAACAAGGCAGCCCGCGGCGCCGCCCGGCAGGCAGCTTCCCTCCCTCTCCTGTTATTGCCGTGCAGGATTGGCTATCTTGGATCAAGGTCGCTTAGCAGGGGAATCGAGGATGTGCGGGCGCTACAACGTAATAGACGACCCCTTTACGCAGGGACTGCTGGAGGGGCTGGGCATCAGCCGGCGTATTCACAGCCGTTACAACCTGGCACCCACCGAACAGGTGCCGGTGATACGCCAGCTGGAGGGCCGCAACGGGCTTGAGGACATGCGCTGGTGGCTGGTTCCGCACTGGGCGCGCGAACCGGACACCCGCTACGCGATGTTCAACGCCAGGGCCGAGACGCTGACCCGCAGCAAGGCGTTTAGCGGCCCGCTCAAGCACCAACGATGCATTGTTCCGGCCTCATCCTTCATCGAGTGGCGCACCGAAGCGGGTCACAAGCAGCCCTACTGCATCCAGCCGGTTGATGATGTCTTTGCCTTTGCCGGCCTGTGGGAACACTGGGGGCATGGCCGCGAGACAATCCACAGCTGTACCATTCTCACCACCGCCGCCGTTCCCGGCATGGAACAAATTCACCCGCGCCAGCCGCTGATGCTGCCCGCCGACCTGCACGCCTCCTGGCTTGACCCGACTATCGATGGACACCCGCTGCTGGCGCAGCTGATCCCCGGCCTCCCCTGCGCGCTGGAAGTCGTGCCCGTCGATCCCGTTATCAACAACAGTCACCACAAGCAGGCGCCTACCGCTGTCGGGCCTGCGATGTTTCGCCTGGAGGCAGGTTAATCGCGGCTCGGTGGCAGCACCGGTTCAAAGGACCAAGCCTGTGACGCGCCGACAAAAAACCGATTAAGTATTTCGAAATCGAATAATCATTATCAAAATATTTAATTTGAGAATACCAGGGTTGATTCTATAGAGTGTAACCACCTACCTACCCCGGCAAGCGGCGCCCAGGCACACACCTCACAGGCGTTGGCCAGCGTGACCGACCCTGGCCTCCTTGCCTGGCTGCTCCATTGAGGGCATGCCCTGTTCAGGACAGGGCCAGGCGGATCAAGACCCACAACCCAAGAGGCATTCATGTCCAATAATCATTACTACGCCCCCAGGGGCGGGCACCCGAGCCAGCACGAACTGCTGACTGACCGCGCGATGTTCACCGACGCCTACGCCGTTATTCCCAAGGGGGTCATGCGGGACATCGTCACCAGCCACTTGCCCTTTTGGGACAACACCCGGCTCTGGGTTCTGGCGCGACCGCTGTCCGGTTTCGCCGAAACCTTCTCCCAGTACATCGTCGAAGTCAGCCCCGGCGGCGGCAGCGACAAGCCAGAGCAAGACCCGAACGCAGAGGCCGTGCTCTTCGTGGTCGAGGGCGAAGTCGAGCTAACGCTGCAAGGCACTGTGCATCGCCTGCAACCGGGCGGTTATGCCTTCATCCCGCCCGCAGCCGACTGGCGCCTGCGCAACAACAGCGATCAGGCGGTACGCTTCCACTGGATCCGCAAGGACTACCAGGCAGTCGAAGGCGTGCCGTACCCCGAAGCCTTCGTCACCAACGAACAGGATATCGAGCCAATCCCGATGCCCGATACCGACGGTCGCTGGGTGACCTCCCGCTTCGTCGACATGAGCGACATGCGTCATGACATGCATGTCAATATCGTCACCTTCGAGCCTGGCTGCGTTATTCCCTTTGCCGAAACCCACGTTATGGAGCACGGTCTCTACGTGCTCGAAGGCAAGGCGGTGTACCGCCTGAACCAGGACTGGGTCGAGGTTGAAGCCGGTGACTTCATGTGGCTGCGCGCGTTCTGCCCCCAGGCCTGTTACGCCGGCGGCCCCGGCCGTTTCCGCTACCTGCTGTACAAAGACGTCAACCGCCACATGAACCTGCGCCTCAACGCACCACGCTAAGCGGTTCTATCCTCAAGGCCCGTCAGCGCTGCTGCCGGGCCATTTTGGACAGGGCGCACTTTGCGCGGGTAACTGTGTTGTCTATGCTGAGCTCCCGTGCTCATTTCAGAGATTAACGCGATAGTCGCCTGAGCTCTGTCGACTGGAAGCCAATTGAGCCTGAGCACTGAGCGGCGTCAACTCCTTTGCGTAAGAACGGTGGCGTACCTTGCGCTATCCGCTGCTGTCCACCAAACTTCCAAAGTTTGGCCTGCCTTGGGCTGGTGTATTTAGGTCACGCCAAGCGATATCAGGACGAGTTAAAACCGCAAACGCATGGAGTGCAGCATGGAAATTGGCAGCTCACTGGCAACCCTTTCCAACAAGATTCAACAGCTGGGCAATCTGATCGAAACAGAGGAGGCAACTAAAAACGCTTTTGTCATGCCCTTCCTCAATAATGTTCTCGGCTATGACGTATTCAACCCTTCAGAGGTTATTCCGGAATTCACGGCAGATACCGGCACCAAGAAAGGCGAAAAGGTCGACTATGCTCTTCTAAAGGATGGGGCGATCCAGATTTTGATCGAATGCAAGAAATATAACGAGCCCCTGTCACTCAAGCACGCCTCCCAGCTCTACCGATATTTTTCTGTGACCAACGCCCGAATTGCGATACTCACCAATGGTGTTATTTATCAGTTTTTTACGGACCTGGATGCACCGAACAAGATGGATGAAAAGCCATTTCTCGAACTGGACCTGTCAAATATCGATGAGCACGTAATCCCCGAGGTTGCCAAACTGACCAAGGCAGACTTCGATGTTGATTCAGTCATCAATGCAGCCGGCGAACTCAAGTACCTCAATCAAATCAAGAAGGTGATTGGCCAGCAGGTCGCTGAACCTGAAGATGACTTCGTGCGCTTCTTCGCCTCCCGTGTGTACGACGGCGTGATTACTCAGAAAGTACGGGAGCAATTTGCAGAGCTAACGACCAAGGCGCTTCGACAGTTCTTGAATGACAAGATCAACGACCGTCTGAAATCCGCTCTGGCCAACGGCTCAGAAACCCCTCGCAGGCATGATACTGAAGACGCACAGCATTCCGAACTGGATGATCCAGACGGCAATAAAGTTGTCACCACGGTAGAAGAACTCGAAGGCTACCACATTGTTCGGGCAATTCTGCGAGAAGTTGTTGAGGTAGATCGAATCGCGGCCAGGGACACCCAAAGTTACTTCGGGGTATTACTCGACGATAATAATCGCAAGCCCCTGTGCCGGTTGCATTTCAATCGAACGCAGAAATACCTTGGGCTGTTTGATGAAGACAAGAAGGAAACTCGCCATCCCATTGAGCGCCTGGATGACATTTTCGGTTTCGCTGCACAACTCAAAGATACCGCAGGGTTTTACGACTGACGGGGACCTCGATAAACCGTAACGAGCGGGCTTAGAGGCAAGGCGCAGGGCGCGCAGGAGGTTTTTCGAGGTGTCCTGATAATTTGGTATTACACACTGGCTTGTCGCTGCTTGAAACGATAGAGAAAAAGGCGCCCCTAGGAGCGCCCCCTGCTTTACCCGATCTTGATCCAGGTGGTTTTCAGCTGGGTGAACTTGTCCAGCGCGTGCAGCGACAGGTCGCGACCAAAGCCGGACTGCTTGTAGCCGCCAAAGGGTGTGCTGAAGTCCAGCGCATCCATGGTATTGACCGACACGGTACCGGCGCGTAGCTTGCGGGCGACGCGGTGGGCGCGGTTAAGGTTGGTGGTCCATACCGAGGCCGCCAGGCCATAGATGGAGTCGTTGGCGATCTGCAGCGCCTGGGCTTCGTCATCAAACACCATCACGGCCGCCACCGGGCCAAAAACCTCATCCCGGGCGATGGCCATCTGCGGCGTCACGCCATCGAAGATGGTGGGTGCCAGCTGGTTGCTGGCTTCTTCGACGCTGCCACCGGTCAGCAGGCAGGCCCCGTCCTGCTGGGCCCTGTCGATATGCTGGCGCACGCCGCTGGCGTGGTTGCTGTCGATCAGGGCGCCGACACGGGTGTCGCTGTCCAGCGGATCACCGACTTTCAGTGCACGGGCCCTGGCGACGAATTTCTCGATAAAGGCTGCGTGGATACTGCGCTCCACCAGGATGCGGGAGTTGGCCGAGCATACCTCACCCTGGTTGAAGAAAATGCCATTGGCGGCGTTTTCCACCGCGGCATCCAGATCGCAGTCGGCAAAGATCAGGTTCGGGCTCTTGCCACCGGTTTCGGGCCACACCTGCTTCATGTTGGATTGTGCGGCATAGCCCATAAACAGCTTGCCGACGGCGGTGGAGCCGGTAAAGGCCAGGCAGTCGACATCCATGTGCAGCCCCAGCGCCTTGCCGACCACTTCACCCAACCCTGTCACGACGTTAAGCACTCCATCCGGCAGACCGGCTTCTTTAGCCAGTTCCGCCAGGCGCAGGGCCGTGAGCGGTGATTGCTCGGCCGGTTTAAGCACCACCGAGTTGCCGCTGATCAGCGCAGGCGCCAGTTTCCAGGCGGCGATATCCAGCGGGAAGTTCCAGGGCACCACCGCCGCTACCACACCGACAGGCTCGCGGGTAATGGTGGCGATATTGTTGCCGTCGGTCGGCGCCACCTCGCCGTAGAGCTTGTCGGCGGCTTCCGCATACCATTCGAAACAGCCGGCCGCGCCCTGCATGTCGATATGCAGCGAGTCCTGCACCGGCTTGCCGACGTTCAGTGTTTCCAGCAGCGCCAGTTCCTCGCTGTTGTCACGGATCAGTGCCGCCAGGCGCTTGATCACCGCCTTGCGCTGCGCCGGCGAGGCATCAGACCAGACGCCCGCCTCGAAGCTGCGCCGCGCCGCCCGTACCGCAGTATCGACATCATCGCTGCTGCAAGCCGCTATCTGCGCCAGCAACGCATTGCTGGCCGGGTTGCGGGTCTCATAGGTCTGGCCAGTGCTGGCGGGCACGAAACGTCCGTCGATCCAGGCCTGGGTACGCAATTCGGTTTTCGCCTGCAGGCTTAACCAGTAGTCTTTGTTCTTGTCCGTCATGGGTGTCTCCTTGAAGTCAGGCAACGGTTCTAGGTTGGTTATTTTTCTTCAGGCGCCGCGGCTGGGTCATGTTTTCCGCACTGAGGATGTCATCCAGCTCCAGTTCGGTTAACAGGCCTTCACTGAGTACAATGTCGCGCACGCTCTGGCCGTTTTCCACTGCCTGCTTGGCGATACGGCTGGCATTTTCATAGCCCAGGAAAGGGTTCAGGGCCGTGATGATTCCGATACTGTTGTTGACCCTGTCCCGGCAATGCTCACGATTGGCGCTGATACCGCTGATGCATTTCTCTGCCAGGGTACGGATGGCGCGGGTCTGTAACTGCAGCGACTGCAGTACATTGAAGGCAATCACCGGTTCCATGACATTGAGCTGCAGCTGGCCGGCTTCCGCCGCCATGGTCACGGTAATGTCGTTGCCAATCACCTGGTAGGCCACCTGGTTCACCATTTCCGGAATCACCGGGTTTACCTTGCCGGGCATGATCGAACTGCCGGGCTGCATGGCCGGCAGGTTGATTTCCTGCAAGCCGGCCCGCGGGCCACTGGAGAGCAGACGCAGGTCGTTACATACCTTGGACAGCTTGATGGCGTTGCGTTTCAACACACTGGAGAAGGTGACAAAGGCGCCCATGTCCGAGGTGGCTTCGATCAGGTTGCGTGCCGCTACCAGCGACTTGCCGGACACGCGGCACAGCTCCTCGATCACCAGGCTGGAATATTCCGGGTCCGTATTGATGCCGGTACCAATGGCCGTGGCGCCCATGTTGACCTCGCGAAAATACTCCACTACATCGCGCATTTCCTCGATATCTTCCTTGAGGGTGGCGTGCCAGCCGCCAAACTCCTGCCCCAGGGTAATGGGCACGGCATCCTGCAGCTGGGTGCGGCCCATCTTGATAACATCGGAAAATTCAACTGACTTGTGTTTCAACTCGTAGCACAGGTCCCCAAGTGCCTGGGTATAGCGCTCGTAGCTCAGCAGAATGCACAGGCGGATGGCGCTGGGGTACACATCATTGGTCGACTGGGACAGGTTGACGTGATTGTTGGGGTGCAGCTGCTGGTACTCGCCCCGCCCGTGGCCCATCAGCTCCAGCGCCCGGTTGGCGATGACTTCATTGGCATTCATGTTGGTTGAGGTGCCGGCGCCACCCTGGATCACATCCACTACAAAGTGTTCGTGCCAGCGCCCGGCGATGATTTCATCACAGGCCTGGCAGATGGCCTTACTGCGGGCGTCATCCAGCTGCCCCAGCCTGCGGTTGGCCAGAGCCGCGGCCTTTTTCACCATCGCCAGGGCAATCACCAGCTTGGGAAAATGCTGCAACGTAATACCGGTGACGGTAAAGTTCTCCACCGCCCGCAGGGTCTGTATACCGAAGTAGGCACTGGCGGGAACATCCCGCTCGCCCAGCAGGTCCTTTTCCCGCCGTGTCGACGCTGGCGTTTGCGCCCCACCGGCCCCCTGAGTTTCACCTGCAGGCATTGCCCCGGCGGGCAGCCTGCTCAGTTGCGCTTGCGAATGGGCCTCGGGAGCCGGCTTGCTGGGGGCTGAAGGTCGCAGCGTATTCTTGTTCGGCTTCTTGCTGTTGGCGTTCATTGGCTACTCCGATGCGTTCTCAACATCGTTGGCGGGTCTTGGGGAGAATCTCGAACGGGTCTGCTCGATGTTTCATGCCACCAGCCTAAAAAGTGCGCCAGTATTTGTAAAATATCTTAAATGTTATAACTGCATTTGTTTTTTATATGCAATAAGGTCGCCCCCCCGGCGCCAGCCAGGATAACGCCTCAGTCGATGAGCAAGCGGTAAAAGCGCTTGTCCTCGAACACACTGCTGGACAAGTCCCGCACCTGGTCCTCCAGCTGCTTGATAAATGCACCTGCCGCCGGCGTCAGGCGGAACTGGGACAACCGCGCCACGCCCATGCGCAGCGGCCGCAGTTTTTCCTTCAGCGGTATGGCCACCAGCTCGGTACCGTCGAACGCCAGGTTGCAAGCCATGGGGCTGTTGAACAGCGTATAGCCAAACCCATTGCCCACCAGACCGCGCACCATGCCGAGGGATTCGGCCTGGTAGGCAAAGTTGGGCTCCAGCTCCAGACTCAGGAACAGCGAATAGAAGTACTCCCGGCTCATGGGCCAGTCGAGCAGCACCATCGGCAACGGCGCCAGCTCCGCCAGGGAGACCTCTGTACGCTGCGCCAGAGGATGGTCCCGCCCCACCACCGCATAGGGAGGAAACTCCATCAGCGGTTCAAACTCGATATCCGCCGGAATCTGCATGTCGTAAGTCAGTGCCAGTTCATAGCGACCATCGTGCAGGCTCTGAATAATGTCCTTCTGGTGCTTTTCGTCACAGTGCACCTTTACCGCCGGGTAGGCATCGACAAAACGCTTGATCAGACCGGGCACCAGTATGGGGGTAAAGGTCGGGAAGCCGACAATGCGCAACGAGCCGGCCACATCGCTGCCCAGAGTGCTGGCGTAGTGCACCAGCCCATCGGCTTCGGCCAGCAACTGCTTGGCCTTGCGCAGGAACTGCCTCCCGGAGGGTGTCAGGGACAGCCCCTGGGCATGGTGACGCACAAACAGCTGCAGGTCGGTCACGTCCTCCAGATGCAGGATGGCTGAGGAAATGGACGGCTGAGACACATGCAGTGCCTCGGCAGCCTTGGTGACACTGCTCATCTCGCCGGCAACGACAAAGTAGCGCAGGTGTTTGAGGGTAAATCGCATCAAGGCTCTCCTGTTTTATCTGTGCTGCCTGGGGTACCGATGCATGGCTCACCGCCGTGCAACCGGGACGCTGCTGCGCGTGCCGGAAGCCGGCATTTGGCTACTGTATCAAAAAATCAAATTCAATTGTTAGGTTAATAATATTTTAACAATGCAGAGTCGCGACATAATCTGTTTCCCAACAACGAAGGCAAGGCATGACCGGCCTGAAACAAACCGCCATCCAGAAGGACACAGACATGACAGTAGAAAAAATAGAAATAGATACGCTTGTGGTCGGTGCCGGTCAAGCCGGCGTGGCGATGAGCGAACACCTCACCCGGCTTGGTGTTCCCCACCTCGTGCTGGAACGCAATCGCATCGCCGAAAAATGGCGCACCGGGCGCTGGGATTCGCTGGTCGCCAACGGCCCGGTCTGGCATGACCGCTTCCCTGGCATGGAATTCGACGAACTGGATCCCGATGCCTTCGCCTCCAAGGAACGGGTGGCGGACTATTTCGAAGCCTATGCGAAAAAATTCAACGCCCCGGTGCGTACCGGTGTGAACGTGAAATCGGTTAACCGCAACAAGAACCGCCCGGGCTTCACCATTGAAACCTCCGAAGGCGTGATTGAAGCCAACCGGGTGGTGGCGGCCACCGGGCCCTTCCAGCGTCCGGTGATTCCACCCATCGCCCCCAAAGAGACAGATATTCTGCAGATGCACTCCGCCGAGTACCGCAACCCCGGGCAACTGCCAGAGGGTGGCGTACTGGTCGTGGGCGCTGGCTCCTCCGGTGTGCAGATTGCCGATGAATTGCAGCGGGCCGGCAAACAGGTCTACCTCTCGGTGGGCGCCCATGATCGCCCACCGCGCGCCTACCGCAACCGGGATTTTTGCTGGTGGCTCGGGGTGCTGGGCGAGTGGGATGCCGAAACCATGCAGCCTGGCAAAGAGCACGTCACCATTGCGGTGAGCGGCGCGCACGGCGGCCAGACCATCGACTTTCGGGCACTCGCTCACCAGGGCATGAAGCTGGTGGGGCTGACCAAAGCCTTCAATAACGGCGTGGCGACCTTCGAGTCCAACCTGGCTGAAAACATTGCCCTGGGTGATGAAAGCTACCTGGCGCTGCTGGATGCCGCCGATGCCTATATTGCGCGCAACGGTCTCGACCTGCCGGAAGAGCCAGAGGCCCGTAGCTGCCTGCCGGACCCGGACTGCATCACCAACCCGATCCTGCAGCTGGATCTGGCCGCAGCCGGCGTCACCTCGATCATCTGGGCCACCGGCTTTGCGGTGGATTACAACTGGCTCAACGTGAACGCCTTCGATGCCAACGGCAAGCCGCAACATCAGCGCGGTGTTTCAACCGAGCCTGGTATCTACTTCGTCGGTCTGCCATGGCTGTCCCGCCGTGGCTCCAGCTTTATCTGGGGTGTCTGGCACGATGCCAAACACATTGCCGGCCATATCGCCACGCAACGCCAGTACCTCGACTACCGCGATGCCGGGCAACGCCAGTCGTAACAACTGTCATAAAAAATCCGGGGGCAGGTGCCATTGCCTGCCCCGGTGCTTGCACTTTATTACACACAATCGCTGGAGCAGGTTAATGCCTACCCATACACGTATTCGCATGTTCAACACCAAGGTTACCTACCCCAACCAGACGCTGGACAATGACCTTTGTCAGGCGGTGCGCGCCGGTAATACCGTTTATGTGCGCGGCCAGGTTGGCACCGATTTCGAGGGCAGACTCGTCGGCCTTGGCGACCCCCGCGCCCAGTCTGAGCAGGCCATGAAGAACGTCAAGCAGCTGCTCGAAGAAGCCGGTTCCGACATGAGCCACATCGTCAAGACCACCACCTACATCACCGATCCGCGCTTTCGCGAGCCCGTGTACCGTGAGGTGGGCAAATGGCTCAAGGGCGTGTTTCCCATTTCCACCGGACTGGTGGTTGCAGGGCTCGCCCAGCCGGAATGGCTGATGGAAATTGATGTCATCGCCGTCATTCCCGATTCGGAGGCCTTATGACCTTTTCCGTCGCAGGCTACTGCCCTGATACCGGCATGCTCGGCTGCGCGATTACGTCGTCCAGCATTTGCGTCACCAGTCGCTGTGCCTGGGTGGCAAGCGGCACCGGTGTCGCCCTGACCCAGAACGTCACCAACCCGGCACTTGGCCCACTGGCCCTGGAGCTGCTACGCGAAGGCCTCTCCCCCTCAGAGGTGCTCAAGGCCCAGGCCCAGGCGGATACCGATGTGCAGTGGCGCCAGCTCGGTGTGCTCAATGCCCAGGGTGACACCGCGACCTTCAGCGGCGCCAAAGCGCTGGGGATCCACGCCACGGCCGAGGGTAAGCACTGCCTGGCCATGGGCAACCTGCTGGCCAACGACGGCGTGCCACAGGCCATGATTGCTGCGTTTGAAAGCAGCCAGGGCCACCTGGCGGAACGCCTGCTGCAGGCACTGGAAGCAGGCCTGGCGGCTGGTGGCGAAATGGGTCCGGTGTACTCCGCGGGTCTGCTAATGACGGCCAAGCCCAGCTGGCCGGTGGTGGATCTGCGGGCGGACTGGCACGACACACCCATCGTCGAGCTGCGTAACCTCTGGGCGCTTTACGAGCCTCAGATGCAGGCGTACATCACCCGCGCCGGCAATCCGTCACAAGCCGAATCCTTTGGCGTGCCCGGCGACGAATAGCCGTTCGACCACAGCACAGCGGCGCGCGGCTGGCTGCCCTGCCTCGCCCCTGGGCGGGGCAAGAGCGCTCTGCCACCTGTATCGAGCGGCCTTCCACTCGGCCTTTGCGGTTGGATTCACACGCAGCCGTTCGATCCGTACAAGGATCTGCACTACATAAATTTTTATAATCCAATTAAAAGAATAAATATATTTTAAGAATCCAGAACTATCCCATAGTCTGAATTCAACACCCGCTAACCTGCCAGGTGCCCCGGAGACTGCATGAACGATGTGATGAATGATGCCGCAACACTGAGTATTTTGCGCCAGCTGATCAGCTTCGATACCACCAGCGCCCGTTCCAACCTGTCACTGATGGCCTGGATACAGGATTACCTGTCTGGCCATGGCGTACAGAGCGACCTGATCTACAACGACGAGAAAACCAAGGCCAATCTCTACGCCACCCTGGGCCCCGCTGGCCGTGCCGGCGTCATGCTGTCCGGCCATACCGATACGGTGCCCGTCACCGGCCAGGACTGGACCAAGGCGCCCCATAGCCTGAGCGAAGAAAACGGTCGGTTTTACGGCCGTGGCACCGCCGACATGAAGGGCTTTATTGCCGTGGCGCTGGCCGCCGTGCCCGCCATGCAGGCCGCCCAGCTGCAGACGCCCATTCACCTGGCTTTATCCTATGACGAAGAAATCGGCTGCGTCGGTGTGCGCCGCATGATCACCATGCTGCAGCAGCATCCGGTCAAGCCCGCCCTTTGCATCATCGGCGAGCCGACAGGCCTGCAGGTGGTCAACAAGCACAAGGGCAAGCTTGCGGCCCGCGTGACGGTGCGGGGCAAGGCCTGCCATTCCGGCATGGCGCCACAGGGCGTCAATGCAGTCAACTATGCCGCCCGCCTTATCAGCTGGCTGGAGCAGCAGGCTAGATTGCGGCAACAGCAGGGGCCCTTCGAAGAGGGCTACGATATCCCCTTCAGCACCGTGCATACCGGCACCGTCCAGGGTGGCCAGGCGCTGAACATCGTACCGCAGCACTGCAGCTTCCTGTTCGAGGTGCGCAACATTGCCAGCGAGAACCCGCGTGACCTGCTGGCCCAGCTGCGCGATCAGGCCGAAAGCCTGGCGCTGGAAATGTGCCAGGTCGATGACAGCTGCGGCATTGATATCGAGATCACCACCGAGTACCCGGGACTCAGCACCGCCGAAAGCAGCGAGGCGATCACGTTTGTACGCCATCTCACAAACTCCGATGCCCCGCTGGGCAACATCAATTTCGGCACCGAAGGCGGGCTTTTCAGCCAGGCACTGCAGATTCCAACCCTGGTATGTGGCCCTGGCAGCATGGAACAGGGGCACAAACCCGATGAATACATCGAGCGTTCGCAGCTACAACAGTGCCAGGCGTTTATGCAGCGCCTGATAAACCGTCTCAGTCCTCCGTAACCCAGCACAAGGAGCCTTTAACCGAGCCCGGCATTGCAGGCTCAATGCAGCAAACCACGCAAAGGCCGATGGCCGGGGTAAAGCTGGCAGGCGTCATTTGACAGTCGACCCGCAAACCGACAACTATAAAAACACCTCAGGAGCTAAACATGTCCGATCAAACAGGTTTTGCCGCGGCCGAGCATTCGCTCGCCGCCGCGACTGAAAAAACAGGCTTCAAACGCATACTGGGCCTTGGATCCCTGCTCGCCGTTGCGGTGGGGCTCGTGGTCTCTCAGGGCGTCATGGTGCTGATGCTGCAGGGCGCCGGCATTGCCGGGCTTGGCTTCATCATTCCGCTGGCACTGGGCTATATTCTGGCGCTGACCTACGTCTACTCCTTCTCCGAACTGTCGCTGATGATTCCCCGTGCCGGCAGTCTCAGCAGCTACACCGAGGTGGCGATCGGCCAGTTCCCCGCCATTCTGGCGGTGTTCTCCGGCTATGTGGTGGTGGCCATGTTCGCGCTTTCCGCCGAACTGCTGCTGGTGGATTTCATTCTGGACAAGATCTACCCCGGCGTTTTCCCGCCCATGAGTGTGGGCTTTGGTCTGCTGGCCATCTTTACGGTACTGAACCTGATGGGCATTGACCTCTTTGCCAAGCTGCAGTCGGTTCTGGCCTTCGTGATGGTACTGGTGCTTTTGATGCTGGGCCTGAGCGCCGTGTTTGGCATCGCCACCCCCCATACCGATGGCATCACCCTGACCGCTAACTGGAACCCCATGGGAGCCGGCGTTATTACGCTGGTTGCACTGGCGATCTGGGGCTATGTGGGCGCCGAATTCGTCTGCCCGCTGGTTGAAGACTCAAAGAACCCGAAACGGGACATTCCCCGTTCCATGCAGCTGGGTGTGACCATTATCTTCGTGACCATCACCATCTACTGCCTGGGTGCGCTCTTCTACATTCCCGCCGATGAGCTGGCCGCGTCCCCGTTGCCTCATTACGACTACGCCAAGGCAGTGTTCGGTGACGTGGGACTGACCTTCCTGGCCATCGCCGCCGTGACGGCCACCTGCAGTACCCTGAATACCTCGCTGGCAGCGATTCCCCGCATGCTCTACGGCATGGCGCAAAATGGCCAGGCATTTCCGCAACTGAAAAAGCTCACGCCGGGCACCAACACGCCCTGGGTCGCGGTACTCTTCGTCGCCGCCGTCACCGGTCTTCCCATGATTCTCATGGGGGACAATCCGGATGCCATCGGCCTGCTCCTGATCTCCGCCGCCATCGCCTGGCTGCTGGCCTACATCATTACGCACGTCAATGTTATCGCGCTGCGTCGCCGCTATCCGAACCTGGAACGCCCCTACAAGACGCCCTTCTACCCGCTGCCCCAGATCGTGGGTATCGGCGGCATGATCTACGCCATCTATTACGCCTCTCCGGCGCCGGAACTTAGCGCACAGATCTTTGGTGCTGCAGGCCTCGTGCTGGGTGTGGTTTCGGTAATCGCCGTGGTCTGGATCAAGCTGGTGATGAAGAAACCGCTGTTTCAACCCGAACCCATCGAGAAAGCCCTAAAGGCCGAATAGCCGGGTGTTTATTAACCTAGCTGGCAAATAGGTTCCCTCCCTATTTGCCAGTCACCCCACACTTTTCACCTTTGAAAAATGGGCGCACGTGCGTATACGTGCTGGATTCTCTCGGGTGAAGGGATGGGGTTCGCATTGGCCTGTGGCCAATGATGAAACATCCCTGTTTCATGTTTTAACCCGCCGGGTTAATAACGCCCTAATGATCAAAGCCGCCGCCCGATACCGGGCCGCGGCTTTTTGTATTGTTTGACTTCAGAGAAGGATTGGACGGAGCAACTTCTGAATAGATATTTTTAATACAAGGAAACCAAAAAACATATTTTACCAATACTACAGATCCCTTTAGTCTTGATTCATATCCAAGCATAAAGAATTAATAACCAGGAGCCTTGTTGAAATGTCTGAACAACAGAAAATCGACATGAAAAAAGTGTGGCAGCAGGACAAAGACCACTACATTCATCCATGGACCGATTTTTCCACCTTCAAGGAAACTGGCTCCATGGTGCTGGCCGACAGCGACAACGTCCATGTCATCGATGGTAACGGTCGCCGCTACCTGGACGGCATCGGTGGTCTCTGGTGCGTCAATATCGGCTACGCCCGCGAGGAAATGGCCGAGGCCGTCGCCGATCAGATCCGTCAGATTCCCTATTTCTCCAGTTTTGGTCATCACACCACGGTGCCGGCGGCACAGCTCGCCGCCAAGCTGGCAGAGCTCGCCCCCGGCAACCTGAACCATGTGTTCTACGGCTGCGGCGGCTCAGTCGCCAACGACACCGCCGTGCGCATTATCCACTTCTACTTCAACCAGCTGGGTCAGAAGACCAAGAAGAAGATCATCTCCCGTATCGATGGCTATCACGGCAGCACCTATATGGCGATGTCGATCACCGGGGTGAAGTTTGACCACATCGGTTTTGATATCGACCAGGAACTGGTACACCACATTTCCTGCCCAAATCCCTACCGCCGCCCGGAAGGCCAGAGCCTGGAAGACTTCTGCAACGAGAAGGTACAGGAGCTGGAGGACAAGATCCTGGAACTGGGGCCGGACAATGTCGCCGCCTTCTTCGCCGAACCCATCATGGGCGCCGGTGGCGTTATCGTGCAGCCTGATGGCTATCACACGAAAATTCTCGCGGTCTGCCGCAAGTATGGCGTGCTCTATGTGTCGGATGAAGTCGTCACCGCCTTCGGGCGCCTGGGCCACATGTTCGCCTCCGAAGACGAGTTCGGCATCGTGCCGGACATCATCACCTGCGCCAAGGGCCTGACCTCAGGTTACCTGCCGCTGGGGGCGACCATCCTCAGCGACGAGATCTACGAAGTGATCAGCAAGCCCCAGGCCGACGGTGCCATCTTCACCCACGGCTACACCTACTCCGGTCACCCGGTGAGCTGCGCCGCCGGCGTCAAGAACATCGAAATCATGGAGCGCGAAAACCTCTGCGGCAACGCCCAGGAGGTGGGAGCCTATTTCGAACAGCAGCTCAAGACCCTGGCCGACCTGCCGATCGTCGGTGACGTGCGCGGACGCAAGTTCATGATGTGTATCGAAAACGTGGCGAACAAGGACACCAAGGAACTGATCAGCCCCGAGGCCAAGGTCGGCAACCGCATTGCCGATCACTGCCAGGCCCGCGGCCTGATCGTGCGCCCGCTGGCCCACATGAACGTACTGTCGCCGCCGCTGACGCTGACCCGCGAGCACGTCGACTTTATGGTCGCCACCCTGCGCGAAAGCATCGAAGTGACCACCACCGAGCTCAAAGCCGAGGGCTACCTCTAACCCCGCCAGCGCGTCCCCACCAGTGCGTCCCTAACAGGCAAGGCCCAGGAACGACAAAGCCCGGACAGCAGTCACTGGCCGGGCTTTCATTTTCGCACCTTGCACCACGCATCACCCTGGCGTTACAGGCAACGCAGCATCGGCGGGTCACCGCCAGGCTGTGCTTTTACGCGAAGCCTGCATCCGGGGCTTCGCTTTTTTTCGGCCTCAGCATCTGAACACCCAGTTTCACGCTTTTCCTTGGCCCTTTTCCTTGGCGCTTATGTTTCCCCACACAAACACAGGCGCCTGACTACAGGCTCAAGGCAAAACTCAGCAACAGGCGCCTGCCGGACTCTATCGGCGAGACGCTGTGCTCATGGAGGTCGGGCCGGAACAGGTAAACTCTGCCAAACAGGTTAAGAATGCAGTTTTCACACTCAAACACTCCGCCGGACGCGGGCTTGACCAGCACGAAATTCAGCTTGTAATAGCGCTTGCCGGGCACCGGATCGACATGCCGCATCACCCTGTGACCGCTGGGATAGTTCACAAGATTGACCGCCAGCCTCGACGAATGGAACAGTACCCTGTTGCTGACCTTGATAACCAAGCCGCTACCTTCCTTGCTGTGAGTTAAAACGGTATTTCGCAACACACCCAGGGCCCGGGTAATCCTGTTGCGCGCAAGCAATGCAGCCGGCCGGCGCATCAATGCCCCTGCCGGCTTGCAACATGCACCAAAGCCTGTGGCAGTGTTTTACTTTTCCCAGGCAAACTGCTCGAACGCCGGATCAACCGGGGTGCTGGCAATGTGGTTGACGTAATTGCTCATCACCTTTTGCGACAGACCCAGGATAATCTCCAGTAACTGGCGCTGTGCGTATCCGGCGGCAAAAAACGCGGCCATTTCAGCCTCGCTCAGGCGGCCACGACTGCGCACCATCGCAAGCGTCGTGTCATGCAGCACCTGCAGTTTTTCAGTCGGCATGGCGGTGCGGTTTCGCAGCGCATCAGTCAGGGCGGGATCAACCTTCATCATGTGTGCGATGCCGGTGTGGGCCGGTACGCAGTAATGACATTCATGCTCAACGTTGATGGTCTGCCACACCACGGTCAGCTCTTCATTATCGAACGAGGTATTCTGGAAGAATCCATGCAGCAGCTGGTAGCCCTCCAGCAGGCCCGGCGCCTCGGCCATCACCGCGTGCAGGTTGGGGATCATGCCAAAGCTCTTCAGGGAGTTCTCCAGCAATGGCTTGCTGTCGGCCGGGGCGGATTCCAGGGTGTGAAGCGTAAAATCGGTCATGATGACTCCAGCTGTATCTTGAAAATATCCTGCCGGGCTGCCCTGTTGACTGGCAGATACCGTGCAATTAAATTGAGCAACCGTTCAAGCTGGAATCACAATAGAACAACTTGAACGGCTGTTCAAGTTGTTTTTGAGCACTGGTCTGGTTTATCTGAGGAGTCGGGCTGTACTGCCAGGCAAACGCTGCTAGAGCTCCGGTTGCTTAAGCAGGCGCAGGGTGTCGCGCATCAGGTCCGCCATCTTGCGATCGGTGCCGGCCAGGCCCCGGGCCCAGTACCAGAGGCATTCCAGCGCATCGCCAAGCCAGCGGGCGCGCATCAGCCCGTCCGCCAGTGGGGCGGCAGCAAGCATCGCAAAGGCCGGCAGCGCGGCGATATCTTCAGCGCGCATGCCACAGCGCTGTACCAGGGCTGCGGCATCGAACCAGGCGCTGCCGAGCGCGGCATACTCCCAGTCCACTACCACCAGTGTGCCCTCGTTCAGGCACAGGTTACCCGGATGCAGGTCATGGTGGGTTAGCACCGCGGGAATCTCCGGCAGCAACGCTATTTCCCGGGCCGCGCGTACTACCAGTTGCTGCAGCGCCCGTTCCATGGGCAGGCCGACCAGCTGGGCGCCATAGCCTGCCAGCAAGGCGTCGTAGTCCATCTGCAGCGCCGGCGCAGACGCCAGCTCCAGGCCCTGCCAGGCCGCCACGGCGTCACGCAGCTGGTGGCGTTGCGCTGCGTCTAGCGGGGCTGCAAGGCTGTCGCCATGCCAGCGCGTCAGCAGCCAGCCGTCGCCATTCGCGGCGCTGGGCTTTGCCGCGCAATGCAATACCCAGGGCGCCCAGGGCTGGCCCTGTACCTGCGCCAGCACGGCGGCTTCACGCGCCCTGTCCACCCCGGGCACCTGTTCAGGCGCGGCATTGACCCGCAGCACCAGCGCAGGCGCCGCCGCGTGGTGATAAAGGCGATTGCTGCTGCCACCGGCCAGGGGCTGCCACTGCGGCGATGTTGAGGAAAGCTCGGGATGCTGTTGCACAAAATCCTGAACGGCGGGGAAAGGCACTGCTTGCATGACGAAAGCTACCGGCTGCGTTAGAATCCGGGCCCATTACAGGCCCACGGTCGGCGCAGTGTACCTGCCATGACCTGCTGCGTCTGCCACCTGCTTCGAAGGATCACCATGAAAACCGCTTTTCGCCTGTGCTCGGCACTGGTACTTTTTCTCAGTCACGCCAGCCAGGCGGCGGACCTGCGTGTCTATACCTACGACTCCTTTGTGTCCGAATGGGGACCGGGGCCGCAGCTGGAACAGGCCTTTGAAGCACGCTGTGGCTGTGACCTGGAATACATCGCGGTGGAGGACGGCGTCAGCATCCTTAACCGCCTGCGGATCGAAGGCGCCAACAACAAGGCCGATGTGATTCTGGGCATCGACGACAGCCTGGTGGTGGATACCCGCGCCACCGGACTGGTGGAGCCCCACGGGCTCGAGATAGGCCCGCTGCGCCAGGAACTGAACTGGCAGGATGACAGCTTCGTGCCATTCGATTTCGGCTACTTCGCCTTTATCTACGACAGCAGCAGGATCAGCACCCCGGCCCGGTCCCTGCGCCAGCTGATCGACTCCGATGCCAGCGTGATCTACCAGGATCCGCGCACCAGCACCCCGGGCCAGGGCCTGATGATGTGGGTCAAGTCGGTGTACGGCGACGAGGCCCCCGCCGCCTGGCAGCAACTCTCGAAGCACACCGTCACCGTCACCAAGGGCTGGTGGGAGGCCTACAGTCTGTTCCTGTCCGGCGATGCCGACTATGTGCTGAGCTACAACACCTCGCCGGCCTATCATGTGGTGGCTGAAGACAAGACCCAGTACCGCGCTGCACCATTCAGCGAAGGCCATGTGGCTCAGATCGAGCTGGCGGCCATCACCCGCACCAGCCAGAACAAGACCCTGGGCCGCGACTTCCTGCAGTTTCTGGTGTCCAGCGAGGCCCAGGCCATTATTCCGGTGACCAACTGGATGCTGCCGGTCATCGACGGGGTGGAGCTGCCGCCGGTGTTTGACCAGCTGATCCAGCCTGCGCGCATTGGCTTTAGCCACGAGGAAGCCGGTGCCTCGCGTCAGCAATGGCTGCGTGAGTGGCGCAGCAGCGCTGCGCAGTAGCACAAGGATGCTTTACGCCGGGCTGCTGGCCCTTTCGCTGAGCCTGGGTGTCACGGGTCTGGCGTTCTACGGCTTGATCGGCTTTGATGGCGCGAAACTGGATACCGGGCTGCTGTCGGATCCGTACTTCCATAGCGTCGTCGGGTTCTCGATCAAGCAGGCCGCACTCAGTGCGTTGCTGGCCGTACTGCTGGCCTGGCCGGTTGCTCGGGCGCTCCACTACAGCCCCGGACTCTGGGGTCGGCGGGGCTTTCTGAGCCTGTGCGTTCTCTGCTTTGTGATGCCGACACTGATCCTGATCACCGGGCTGGTTGCCCTGCTGGGCCGCCAGGGGCTGATCAGCCCCTGGCTCGGACCGGACTGGAACCTCTATGGCCTGCCGGGCATTTTGATCGCCCATCTGTACCTGAATCTGCCCTTCGCCGTGCGGGTACAGCTGTTGCAGCTGCAGCACATACCCGACAACAGCTGGAAGCTGGCCGCACAGCTCAAACTAGGCGCCTGGCAGCGCCTGCGCCTGATCGAATGGCCGGCATTGCGGGCGGGCATGCTGCAGCTGTTCGGCTTTATCTTCGTGCTCTGCTTCAACAGCTTCGCCGTGGTACTGGCGCTGGGGGGCGGGCCGCGGGCCACCACGCTGGAGGTCGCGATCTACCAGTCCCTTAAATACGATTTCAATATTCCGGAAGCCCTGACCCTGGCCTGGACTCAATTGCTGATCGCAGGTGGCCTCTTTTTGCTGCTCAGCCGCCTGGGGGGCAGCGACTGGCTTGGTGTGGACAGCAGCCGTCAGCGCTGGGTCCCCCGGCCCGGCGCGCTGATGACCCCCTTGCACCGGCTGGTTTATGGCCTGGCCACGCTGGCCTTGCTGCTCCCCCTGCTGGCACTGCTGCCGGCTGTACTGCAGGTGGATCTGGCACACTTTGACTGGCTCGCCATCGCCAGGCCCGCACTGATAACGCTGGTCATCGCCGCCCTGGCCGGCAGTGGTGCCCTGCTGCTGGCCTACGCCATGCTGTTGCCGCTGCGCCATGCCAGAGCACGCCAGCGCAGCACCCTGGCGCTGCTATTCGACTGGTTCAGTGTCCATGCCCTGGTGGCACCGGCCATGGTGGTGTCGGTCGGCCTCTATATCCTGTTGCTGCCACGGCTGGACCTGGAGGCCTGGGGGATGCTGTGGGTGATACTGCTCAACCTGGTGCTGATCGTGCCCTATGCGGTGCAGCAGCTGCGCCCCCGGCTGCTGCAGTTTGATCGCCAGTATCACCGCCTGGCGCGCTCGCTCAAGCTGACGCCGCTGGCACAGCTGCGCATCGAATGGCCCTACATGCGCCGTGCCTGCGTCACCAGCTTTGCGCTGATGTTGCTGCTGGCGATGGGGGATGTGGCCATTTTTTCGATTTTCGGCAGCAGCGACTGGACCACCCTGCCCTGGCTGATTTACGGCTATGCCGGCACCTATCGCATGGCAGAGGCCTCGGTGGCCTCACTGCTACTGCTGCTGATTTGCGCGCTGCTGGTGTGGCTGTTTCAGTACTTCGAAAAAGGACGACAGGATGCTTGATATCGAGGATCTGCAGGTAGCGCGGGATGGCCGCCTGCTGCACTACAGCCTGCGGGCGGACGTGGGGGAAATCGTTGCCATCCAGGGGCGCAGCGGTGTCGGCAAGACCACCCTGCTGGATACCATTGCCGGCTTTGCGACAGCCAGCGCCGGTCGCCTCGACTGGCAGGGCACCTCGCTACTGGGACTTGATGCCGCCCGGCGACCGGTGAGCATGCTGTTTCAGGATCACAACCTGTTCGAACACCTGAGCGTGGCCGACAACCTGCGCCTGGGCCTCAGCCCCGTGCTGCCGGAACAGACACTGCAGGACGCCCTTCACAGCCTGGAGATCGCCGGCTTGCTGGGGCGCCGCCCTACCGAGCTGTCCGGCGGGCAACGCCAGCGTGTCGCGCTGATACGCACGCTGCTGCGTCCCGAACCCATCGTGCTGCTGGATGAACCCTTCGCCGAACTGGACCCGCAGAGCCGCCAGCTTGCCACCGACTGGACGAGGCGCACCGCCAGGGACACGCACAAGACCCTGCTGATGGTGACGCACCAGGACGAGGATGTGCAGCAGGTGGCCGATCGCGCCCTGGTGCTGGGTGTCCGCGCGTAACGCACGCGCTTTGGCGTTAATGATCGATCTTGCCGCGCAGGGCCTTGGTTTTGCCCTGGCGGGTTTTGCTGTCGAGCCTGCGCACCTTCGAGCCCTTGGTGGGTTTGGTCGGGCGACGGCTTTTCTGGACCACCATGGCGCCGAGAATCAGGTCCCGCAGCCGGTTCAGCGCGTCCTCGCGGTTACGCTCCTGGGTGCGATGCTGCTGTGCCTTGAGCACCACCACGCCCTCCTTGGTAATACGCGAATCTTTCAGCTCCAGCAGCCGTTCCTTGTAGCCCTGGGGCAACGATGACGCCCTGATGTCAAAACGCAGATGCACCGCGCTGGAGACCTTGTTGACGTTCTGCCCCCCCGCGCCCTGGGCCCTGATGGCATTGAGCTCGATTTCGTCGTCGGGTATGGAGACATGGTTGGTAAGTTTCAGCATGAATGAGGCTTGATCCCGCCGTTGACGATAAATCCGACCACCATACCGATCCCCCGTCGCACTGTCAGCTACCCGCGGTCTGGCTGACGGCGATTGTGCGGTAATTTTTTTCCTGCAAAGGCATCCAAAAACCCGGCAGCGGCGTATCGCTATTCAGGGAGACCCGCGATGGACGAGGGTCAGCCCTTCATTTTTCAGGATCTATAAGGAAGCCCCCATGAAACTGCAAAATAAACACCTCGGCGCCGCGTTTCGTCACAGCCTGGTCGGACTGCTGCTTGCCAGCGCCCCGCTGACCTTCGCCGGTCACACCAACACCCTGCTGACTGCAAGCCTCTCGGGAGATCAGGAGGTTGGCGCCATGGGTGACGCCGATGGCAAGGGTGAGGCTCTGGTGTTCGGTGTCGATGGCGACAGCCAGACCCTGTGCTACGCGCTGCAGGTCTCGGGTATTGACATGGTTCCGGTGGATTCCGGCATGGCCGCCCACATTCATCACGGCAAGCAAGGCAGCAACGGCCCTGTTATCGCAAACCTGGCCGGCCCTGAAGATGGCAACGCGGCGGACTGCGTCAGTGAATACGAAAAAGGCAAGTTCCCGACCCATGAAACCGGCATGGTGGAACGCATTCTGGCTAACCCGGGCGACTTCTACATCAACGTACACAACCCCTCGTACCCGGGCGGCGCCATCCGTGGTCAACTGCAAAAGGCCGGTATGTAAGGCACCTGAGCCCGCAGGTTGTCCTGCGGGCTCCCGGGATTCAGACCGGTGACTAGCCCGCCCTATAGATTTCGGGGCGCGACGCGGTGGCGCAGCACTAGGGTGTGCGAGTCTGGCCTGCCCTGGGCCGGTGCTCGTCCACCGCCACGCCGGTAACGCCCGCGGTCAGCGTAAAGCGCATCGCCTCCTCCATGCTCATGTCGAGCGGGCGTACCGCCGAGCGAGGCATCAGCACCGCGTAGCCGCCGATCATGTAGCTCAGCGGCAGATAGACGAGAACATTGTCGTCTTCACGCACCCCCGCCGGCAGCCGCTCTGGCTGCGCCTGGGTGACGAAACCGATCAGCCGCATGCCGGTGTCCCCGATGGTCACTAACACCACCTGCTCGAATTCCTTGTGGTTTTCCGGGGAAAAGTAGTTGAAAAAATCGCGTATAGCCCGGTAGATCGACTTGACCAGCGGCATCGAGTACAGCAGGGTTTCGGCCATCGAAAACAGCCGCTGCACCAGGTAGGCGTGCATCAGCAAGCCAACGGCAAACATCAGCAGCAGCCCGACCAGCAGCCCCATGCCGGGAACATACAGGCCGGCAGGCAGCATAAGGCGCATCAGCGCACCCAGTGCAACCTCGACCGACACCACCAGCCAATACACCAGGTAGAGCGTCAGGGCGATCGGCACGGTCGTTATCAGGCCCGTGAGCACGTTCCTGCCGAAGAACTTGAACATCCTCCATTTCCCCTGTCTGGCACGGCGGGAACGGATTACACGCCGTTTAGCCTCCTAAGCATAGCCCGTCAGGTTCTTGCCAGCAGTGCCACACCCTGGCGATAGCCCAGGCCGCCATTACCGTGCACCAGGCCGATGTGCTCCTCGCCCTGCAGCAGCCGGTGATGCATGCTGATCAGGGCGTTCAGGGCAGGATTGTTCCAGGCACCGCGCGCCAGGTTCATGCCACCGGTAATGGTGACGCTGTGACGGGCGAGGAAGTCCGGCATTGCATCGAGCACGTCGACCAACCCGCTCACCAGCAAAAACGCCATGGGCACCACGGGAAAGCAGGTATAAGCCTCCAGCAGCGCATCGCCTGCCCGGAACCTGGCGGCGAAGTCGATGCCAGCCATCTCGCAACTATCCCGATAGGCCTGGCGCAGATGATCGTAACCGGCGATCTCGTCGATATAATCGCGCCCATCCCCCGCCAGTCGGCGCAGTCCCACGCCCCTGATTTCAATACGCTCATCCGGGCCGACCCCAAGATCATCGGCCAGCGCAGCGGTGCAGACCAGCAACCGGCCGCTGAAGTCCACCATCGGGTTGGCACAGTCCACCCCGCGAAACAGCCGGGTGACCGGCTCGAACCAGTGCTCAGCCGGAAGGTTGGCGCCAGGCGCATGGCTGGCTTGTGCAAGAAAGGTAGCGCGGTAGTTATCGAACAGGCCACGGGCGAGGTCGCGAAAGCTATCGCTGCTGTGATCCTGGCGCGCCAGAAAACGCTCCGTCAGGTCCGTGTAGGCCTCGGTCAGGGGGTAGTCCGGGCCATAGACCGCCATCAGTCGCAATCGGTCATCACGGCTGTAGCCGCTTTTGATCAGATCCTCCCCCCGAATCAGCACCGCCGGCACACCTTCGCCGATGAGTTCCCGGGCCCTGGACAACGCCTCGATCGGGGCGCAACCGCTGCGAAAGTGATCTTCGGGCTCCGGGCTGTGCCAGTCGGTGCTCAGGGGTTCGATCACCAGTTCACGCAACGCGACACCCCGGGCACGCAGGCGGTCTTCCAGATCCAGGCAATGCTGCAGGGAGCCCTGGTTGTCCTGGGTTCGGGCGGCGGCAACGATCAGGGCTTGGCTCATGGGGTTCTTCCCTTGAAAACGAGCATCGAGCATATCACCATTTACGTTAACGTCAACTTCATACCCCGGATTAACCGGGCAATGACCTTGACTTGGGCCCCGCCCTGAAGGACTGTCGTAGCGGTAAAATACAACAGGGAGTGGAAATCAGTGATTCGATTCGCAATTATGGGCAGCGCCAAAATCGCCCGCACCCAGCTGGCACCGGCCATACTCGAGGCCGGCTACCCCATTCAGGCCGTGGCATCCCGTTCACTGGAGCAGGCCCGGGCCTTTGCCACGGAGGTGGGAGCGAAGCGCTACTACGACAACTACGATGCTTTGTTCAGCGATGACCAGGTTGATGCGGTCTATATACCCCTGCCCAACCACCTGCATGTACCCTGGGCGATCAAGGCCATGGCCGCCGGCAAGCACGTGCTGTGCGAAAAGCCCATCGCCCTGGACAGGGCGGACCTGCAACCGCTGCTCGAAGCCGCGGCCCGCTTCGACGGTACCCTGATGGAAGCTTTCATGGTGTGCCACCACGCCCAGTGGAGTGCCATTCATCAGAAGATTCTCCCCGCCATCGGCGATCTGCGAGCCCTGCATGCGGTGTTCAGCTACGGCCTGACGGATGCCAAGAACGTGCGCAACGTGCCCGAATGGGGCGGCGGCGGCCTGCTGGATATTGGCTGCTATACCGTACTGGCCGGTCGCTGGTGCTTCGGTGCCGACCCTGTCAGGGTGCAGAGCAGCATCGACCTGGATCCCCAGTTTGGCATCGACCGCCAGACCAGTGCCCTGCTCGACTACGGCCAGGGTCGTACCCTCAGCCTGACCGTCTGCACCCAGGCGGCACGCTATCAGCGCCTGCTGCTACTCGGCAGCAAGGGTTGGGCGGAGCTTGAAATCCCGTTTAACGCCCCTAACGAAGGCGTGCGTATCCGCCTGGCACCGGACGGAGGCCTGGGGGCCGGCGAAATCATTGAAATTCCGCCACAAAACCAGTACGCCAGCATGGTGCGCGCCTTCGCCGAGCAGGCGCAATCCGGCAAGGCCTGGAACAACCTGGAGCAGTCCGCCGCCCTTATCCAGGTACTGGACCAGATTCGCACCAACGCCAAGCCCGCCTGATCAGGGGGGCCGACATAGCACCGCAGCAGCGCAGCCGCACTGCCACTCAGCAGGCTACTTCATACAGCTCAAGCGGCAACGCATCCGGGTCACTGAACTTGAGCAGTCCACTGTACTCATCCAGGTACTGGACCAGATTTATGCCAGTGCCAGTGCCGAGCCGGCCTGAGCCACGTACTGATTTCGCCGAGCGACGATAACCGGGTCAACCGGCGACTTCATACAGCTCAAGCGGCAACGCATCCGGGTCACTGAACTTGAGCAGCCCGCTGTACTCATCCAGGTACTGGACCAGATTTATGCCAGTGCCAGTGCCGAGCCGGCCTGAGCCGCGTACTGATTTCGCCGAGCGCCTCGAAGCCTAATCAATCGGCGACTTCATACAGCTCAAGCGGCAGCGAATCCGGGTCACTGAAAAAGGTGAAGCGCTGGCCGCTGTACTCATCCACCCGGATCGGTTCCACGTCCAGACCTCGGGACTGCAGGTAGGCTACCGAACGCTCGATATCCGCCACCGCAAAAGCCAGATGACGCAGGCCGCGGGCTTCGGGGTAACTCGGCCGTGGCGGCGCGGCCGGGAAGGAAAACAGCTCGATACGGCTTCCGCAGGGCAGGCGCAGATCCAGCTTGTAGGAATCGCGCTCGGCGCGGTAATTCTCGTCGATCACCTCCAGCCCCAGCAGGTCGACATAAAAGGCGCGGGAGCGTCGGTAGTCGCCACAGATAATGGCCACATGGTGCGCGCCCTTCAGCCCGGCGCCTGGCGACATTGCAGTCTCAGCTGTCATTCGTCACTCCCTCGTTCAACTACGCCCCCAGAGGCATTGCTTGCCATCACACCGCCCGCAGTGCCTGCCAGCCCTTTTGCAGCCAGGCCAGCAGGTCGGATACTGCCAGCGCGTCCATTCCCGACAAGGCCGGAAGTGCCAGGTCGAGGCTCTGAACCCAGGCACTGGCACCCGGACTGAGCCAGAAGCCCGTGAGGCTCGCGACCAGCAACAGCAGCGTCAGCCCCGGCTGTTGCCAGTCTGTGAGCTTCAGTGCCGTGCCAAAGGAGCGCTTGATACGCATGCCCGCCAAATCCACGCTGTAGATTTCATCCAGCAACAGGTGCACCGTGGCCCCCATCAGCACAAAACCGCCGATGCCCCAGGCCTGGCGCACCTCCAGGGCAAACAGGTGGTAGGACAGCAGCACCGCGACAACGCCAAACAGCAGGTTGGCCAGCAGGCTGTGCAGTATTCCGCGGTGAACGGTCACCCGGGCAAACAGCGCCAGCAGCACGAACCGCACCAGCAGGTAGCCTGCGCATGCCAGCCCCGCCACCTGCCAGGCCGGCAGCGTGGTCATCCAGTAGAATGCCAGCAACCCCGCCACCAGGGCGCCGAACAGCCGGAAGACAATACGCAGGGCCAGGGATTCGTCCGAATCGATATCCGGCAGCAGTCCCCCCAGGGTGCCGGCCAGCCAGTAGCAAAAGGCATCCGCCGGTGTTGCCAGGCCGGTCGCCAGAGCCGCAACGCCCAGCCCGCCGCTGATGACGGTGGCAACCAGGGTATGGGTTTTAAAGTCAGCCATGAGGTCCTGTCAGAATGCGCCAATGTGCGCAAAGTGTGTTACAGGAATCATTTTTTATCAATCACTTAAATGAACTACCAGAAGTATCGCATCAGCTATGCTGCGGGCCCCGATCTTGGCCACGCAGCAACTGCCCTGGAGGCTGGCATGCAGGCGCACCAGTTGCAAAACCTGATCCAGGCTGAGCTGCTCAGTGCCGTCTTGCAGCTGTACCCGGGCGCACGACAGCGTTAGCGGGTACACCCGGCCCTGGCTGTCGATCAGGCGGACACCAGGATAAAGCCCGGCCACAAACGCCTGCGACCGGCATTTTTGGACCCAGTCTTCGCTGCAGGACACAACGTCCAGTTCATCATCGTCCGGGTGCTGCAGCAGTGCCGGATACTGGATATTGTCTGTGCTCATCTCTCGCCTCCTTCACGGCCACCTTGCCCATCGTAACAAACGCCCGAAAGACCATTGAGCTGCTCATCCAGGTTACAAATGTTACAAAGCCCGCGCCGGTCGTTCATTTTCTGTTGATGTCGCTATGGCCCAATCGCAGTCGACAATCCAACTGCCGCTGTACGGCCGCTTGAATCACAAGGCGCACTATGAACAAGAAAACACCTCTCGTCTTTCGGGACATGATTCTGCCCTTTATTCTGCTGACGACCTGCTTCGCCGCCTGGGGCGTGGCCGCCAACATGACGGACCCGCTGGTCAAGGTATTCAGCAAGATCTTCACCATGAGCTCCCTGCAATCCGCCCTGGTGCAGTTCGCCTACTACGGGGCCTATTTCTGCCTGGCGCTGCCGGCTGCCTTTATCAATCGGCGTTTCTCTTACAAGACGGGCGTACTGACCGGACTCGGTTTCGCGGCGCTCGGCGCCTTCATGTTCTATCCGGCCAGCCAGTCGATGGCCTACGGCTATTTTCTCGCCGCCCTCTTTATCCTGGCGGCGGGGCTGTCGATACTTGAAACCTCCGCCAATCCCTTTGTCATTGCCATGGGGCCGGTCGAGAATGCCACCCGCCGGCTGAACCTGGCCCAGGCCTTCAATCCGGTGGGCTGCAATATCGGTGTCTTTCTGGGCGCTGCGCTGATTCTGACCCAGCTCAACCCGGCCACGGCAGAGCAACGCAGCCTTATGTCCAGCACCGAACTGCAGGCCGTTCAGACCGCAGAGCTGGATGCCGTCATGGTGCCCTATGTCGGCATGGCCTGTGTACTGGTACTGATCTGGATCGCCGTGGCCATGCTGCGAATCCGCCCTGCCCGGGAAAAAGTGGTCGCCCACAGCCGTGATGTGCATTTTCGTGCCACCCTGAGTCGCCTGTTCTGCAATCGCCATTACCGTTTCGGTGTGATGGCGCAGTTCTTCAATGTGGGTGCCCAAACCTGCATCTGGACCTTTACCATCCAGTACGTGATGGATGCACTGGCGGTCAATGAGGTCCGCGGCGGGGATTTCCTGCAGTACAGCCTGATCCTGTTCCTGCTTGCCCGTTTTGCCATGACCTGGATCATGGGCTATATCCGTGCCAGCGCCCTGCTGACCGGTCTGGCGGTACTGGCCGCCGCGCTGTGCCTGTTCATGATCATGAGCCCGAACATCGCCGGTGTCTGGGCGCTGGTGGCCATTTCCGGCTGTCTGTCACTGATGTTTCCCACTATCTACGGCGTGGCGCTGCAGGGACTGGGGGAAGATACCAAATTTGGCGCTGCCGGTCTGGTGATGGCCATTCTTGGCGGGGCCATACTGCCGCTGGCTCAGGGCGCGATCATCGATGCCTATGGCAGCGCAGTTTCCTTTATTGTCCCGGCGCTGTGCTTCCTGGTGGTGGGTCGTTACGGTCTGTTCGATCTCCAATCAACCTGTCGCCTGACAGGTGTCAGGTCGCCGGCGGCCAGCTAACAGGCTGGCAACACCCGGCATTGCCGGGTGTTGCCGGGTGTTGCCGGGTGTTGCCGGGTGTTGCGCTCAAGCGCAGGGATGTGGTTTTGCGGGTGTCACAGCGCCATGGCGCCTCACGCCAGCCCATCCTGAAACGTCTGCGATGGCAGACACCTTTTGCAGCCCCGCAAGCAAGTCGCGGAATCTCAACGCATTATCCTGTCGCTAACTTGAAACACTTGCGCCAGCCGCCGGCCCACTTATTTTTTAATCTTTATAATTCAACCGGTTACAAGGACAAACCTGGAAGCTGCAGGCACTTCCCCCCACCCGTGCCCAGGCAAGCCAAAACGCCAGCCAAGCTCGTGCGCAGCCCAAAGAGGGCCGAGCTTTTCATCAAAATCCCTCGGATTTACAACCACCTAGCAGTAACTTCGGAACAACGACGGCAGAGCCTCCGGTTGCTGGTACGCTTTTCGCTTGACCCCTGGTGAACCATCACAGGTTGTTGCGGTGCCTGGCGCCGCCTACCCGAACAATCTGGCGGCAAGGCAGGAGGACATCATGAAAACGAATCTAGCGACCCCGATACTGGCTGCGGCTATCAGTGCCCTGAGCGCCCTGAGCACATCGGCGGCAATGCAGCCGAACACGACTGAGCCTGATCAACAAACAGCAGCACCGGCGCCTGTCACCCCGCTGGAGTCAGGCCTTTTGCAGCCCGAGACCCGAGCGGAGACCACTCTGGCACAGCAAATGGACGCGCCTGAAGCCAGTGTCATGCAACTGACGCCCGATCAGCTCAAGCGTATGACCGTGGTGGACCCCACAGGCAAGGAAGTCGGCAAGGTCGAACAGATCGTGCGCAGCCGGCACGACGAGTCCATAGCGGCGGTGATCTCGTCGGGCGGCGTACTGGGCTTCGGTGCCAGGGAGATCGCCGTGCCCGTCGAAACCCTGGAGCTCGCAGACGAAAAGCAGCTGCTCATCCAGGCATCTGGCGAAGAGCTGCAGACCCGCGGGGACTATGTGTCCGAGGCGTATGTGGAACTTGAACCAGCCGACCGGCCCATCAGCGAGCTTTCGGCGTTCGAGCCGGTATCCGACGCGCCGCAGCAACAGGACTCGAAGATGCCCGGGGCACCGGCACCCGATGCCGGCGCGACCGGTACCACGTACAGCGAAGGTCAGTACTGATGACCCCGTCTGCCTGGCGCGGTGGCGTCCGGCAGACACCGCCGGGATATCCCGAACAGGAGCCATAGCATGCATACCACAATCAGCTTTACCTTTGCGACTGCCGCCCTTGCGCTCTTGCTGCAGGGCTGTGGTTTCCTGGCCGGCACGGCTATCGGTGGTACCGCCGGGTACCTGCTGCACCAGGAAGGCTACGAAGTTCAGTCCCCCGTCACCCATAGCTAGGGGCAAGGCCACAGCCTTCGCTCCCCCATCAGCAAGTCGCCATCCGACTCGTCAGGCCACTCACCGGGCCGCGGCAGCGGTTGATTCCGGCAGTCTTTGAGCGCATCCAGGGCGCTGGCCGATTCCGGGCAGCCCCATCAATAGCGGCACAGCGTCTACACTTGTCGTAACAGGCGTGCGCCGCGGCGCCCGGCGACTCGCCTGCTTCGATCCAGGTGCCGTGCAGCCCCATTGCATTGGAGGTACCACCGATGAAACCCCGGGAAAAGACCGCTAGCGCCCTCTCCCTTGATCCCCGTCAACTCAGGCGCCACCTGGGTTACCTGCTGCTCATGCTCTGTATCGCCGGCCTGCTCGGCGCCTGCAGCATCAACCAGAACTATTCATCAGCGCAGCACAATGCCATCGCGCTGACAGCAGAAGACCTGCGTACCCAGGGCGTGGCCTTTATCAGTCCATCCACCATCACCGGCCAGGAAGAAGACAAGCAGGTGCTGGCCTTTGTGTTTGCCAACACCCTGGCGCGGGAACGGCCGGATATCACCGTCACGGCCCTGCCCGAAACCCTGGGCGCGATCAACAAGGCCGGACTGGCCGCGGAATATAACCGCATGTTCGAGGACTACCGTGAAACCGGCATCTTTGACGGTGCCAGCCTCAGGCGCGTAGGCGATGCCACCCAGGCGCGGTATCTGGTACAGCTGAACCTGGCGAACTTTCGACAGGCCTCCCGGGGACGCTTCAGCATGCTGGGGTTTCGGGTCTACCAGACCAGCCACGCCAATATTCGACTGTTTATCCAGATCTGGGACAGCACCGATGGCAGCATTGTCTGGGAAGGGGTGGAAGAGCTGAACCTGGCCCAGGAAACCAGCAAGGAAAACACCATTACCTTCACCTCTGTGGTCGAAGCGACGGCCAACAACCTGATCGCCCTGCTGCCCAAGGCGGACAGTGCGCCGCTGCCAGTAACACCAGCAACGCCCGCTGCGGGTGCGCAGGTTGAGCTGAGCAAGCACTGAGCGGTTACTGGCGGCGCGACTCGCGCACGGCGAGCGTCGCCAAATTTGGGCATTAACGACGATGCGGGGCGCAGCGCGCCCCGCATTTTTCATGCATTGCTCTTTCACCTCTTGAACGTTCAGGCCTGCAAAAAAAGCCAGATAAAAGCGGGCAACCTGAGCCAAGATCTGCATCTTGATATGTATTTTTAATATCAGATACGTATCTAAACAAAAAATACAGGCCGGATTACAACTCCAGACTCGGCAGCAGTTGAGCTCTTTGGCGCTCAGGCGCGATCGATGCGCGCTTCGGTCGCCGGGTCGAAAAACACCACCTTGCTCATGTCGAACATCAGCGGCACCACCTGCCCGACCGGCGTGCTGTAGCCCGGATTGATGCGGCAGTTGATTTCGACGCCATTGACCTCGGACACCAGCATGGTATCTGCGCCGGTGGGCTCGGTCACCAGCACCTTCATCGGTACATGCCGCACCATCGCATCGTCGGCCTTGTGGGGCACAGGATCGGTCACCATTTCGGGGCGCAGACCCAGGACCACCTTTTTGCCAGCATAGGCACCGAGGCGCTCGGGGTTAGGTACCGGCAGCCAGCACGGATTACCCTCGCCGTCGGTTATCTCGACGCCCAGACCGGTGTCACTGGCCACCAGGGTGCAGGGAACAAAATTCATCGCCGGGGAGCCCATGAACCCCGCTACAAACTGGTTTACCGGGTTGTCGTAGATTTCCTGCGGCGTTGCCAGCTGCAGCAGCTCACCACCGCGCATGACGGCAATGCGGTCTGCCAGCGTCATGGCTTCGATCTGGTCATGGGTGACGTAGACGATGGTAGTACCCAGTCGCTGGTGCAGCTTCTTGATCTCGGTGCGCATTTCAACGCGCAGCTTGGCATCGAGGTTGGACAGCGGTTCATCGAACAGATACAGCTTGGGGCGGCGCGCCAGGGCACGGCCCATGGCCACACGCTGACGCTGGCCGCCGGACAACTGGCCGGGCTTGCGATCCAGCAGTGGCTCGATCTGCAGCAGGCTGGCGACGCGCTGCACTTCCTTCTCGCGCTCGGGCCTGGGCACCTTGCGGATCTCCAGCCCAAAGGCGATGTTTTCCCGCACCGACATATTGGGATAGAGCGCGTAGGACTGGAACACCATGGCGATATCCCGATCCTTGGGCGCCGCTTCGGTGATATCGGCATCGCCAATCAAAATACGGCCACCGGACACATCTTCGAGCCCCGCGATGCTGTTCATCAGGGTGGATTTGCCGCAGCCGGATGGCCCCACCAGGATCAGGAACTCGCCCTTCTCGATGGCAATATTGATGCCCTTGAGCACCTGGGTCTGACCGTATGCCTTGGTTACGTTATCAATCGTTAAACTCGCCATGGGGAGAAACCTCTTGTTGTTCGATCAGCCTTTTACGGCACCGGCGGTCAGACCGCGTACAAAGTATTTGCCTGCCAGCACGTACACCAGCAGGGTCGGCAGCGCCGCCATCAGGGCCGCCGCCATATCGACGTTATATTCCTTGCCGCCAAAACTGGTGTTGACCAGGTTGTTCAGCGCCACGGTCACCGGCTGCGTATCAGCACCGGAGAACACCACACCGAACAGGAAGTCGTTCCAGATCTGGGTGAACTGCCAGATCACGCAGACAACGATAATGGGCGTCGACAGTGGCAGCACCACGCGGCGGAAGATGAAGAAGAAACCGGCACCGTCGAGCCGCGCCGCGGCAATGAGTTCTTTCGGAAGCCCGACATAAAAGTTTCGGAAAAACAAAGTAGTAAAGGCGATACCGTAAGTAACATGTACTGCGACCAGTCCCGTGGTGGTGTTGGCCAGCCCCAGGGTTGCCAGCATGCGCGCCATGGGCAGCAGAATCACCTGGAACGGGATGAAGCAGCCTACCAGCATGGCCCCGAACAGAATCTCGCTGCCGCGAAATTTCCACAACGACAACACATAGCCGTTAAGCGAACCCACCAGGGTTGAGATCAGCACCGCCGGTATGACGATCTGGAACGAGTTGCCAAAAAAGGGCGCTATGCCCTCGCAGGTACTGCCGGTACAGGCGCCACTCCAGGCCTTGCCCCAGGCGTCGAAGTTGATACTGGCGGGCAGTGACAGCAAGGTACCCGTGCGAATTTCTTCCACGTCCTTGAGAGACGTCAGCAACATCACCCACAGAGGCAACAGGTAGACAAGTGCTGCCAGCGCCAGTATCGCGTAGAGACCGTAACGCAGCAGTTGCTGATTCAGAGTCTGCTGAGGCTTAACCATTTTTCTTGCTCCTGAGTTCCGAATACAGATAGGGCACCAGGATGGCGAGCACACCGCCGAGCATCAGCATGGCACTGGCCGCGCCCAGGCCCATCTGGCCACGGGTAAAGGCGTGCTGGTACATGAAGGTCGCCGGCAGGTCCGACGCATAGCCCGGCCCGCCACCGGTGAGCGCCGCCACCAGGTCAAAGCTCTTGATCGCGATATGCGACAGGATCACGAAGGCACTGAAGAACACCGGCTTCAGGCTCGGCAGGATAATACGACGGTAGATCATGGGCATGCTGGCGCCATCGAGCTGAGCGGCCTTGATCATTTCCTGGTCCGCACCGCGAAGCCCGGCCAGAAAGAGCGCCATCACGAAACCGGACGACTGCCAGACTGCTGCGATCACCAGGCAGTAAACAACCCTGTCCGGATTGACCAGCCAGTCGAAAGTAAAGCCCTCAAAGCCCCAGTCACGCAGGGTTTTCTGCAACCCGAGGCCCGGGTTCAGCAGCCACTTCCAGGCAGTACCGGTGACGATAAACGAGATCGCCATGGGGTAGAGGTAAATGGTACGCAGTGCGCCTTCGGCCCGTATCTTCTGGTCCAGCAGGATGGCCATCAGCACACCCAGCACCAGGCAGATCAGGATAAAGAGACCACCAAAAATAATCAGGTTTTCGACCGCGACACCCCAGCGGTCATTTTCCAGCAACTTGCCGTACTGCTCGGTGCCGATGAACTTCCACACCGGCAGAATGCGCGAGCTGGTGAGGGACAGCAGGCCTGTCCAGATCATGTAGCCGTACACGGCCACCAGGGTGACGATAACGGTTGGCGCCAGCACGAGCTTGGGCAGTTGGGCAGCCAGCCTGTCCTGTAGCCGCAGCGTGACAGGTCGCACCGTCCCGGTTTCGGGCAGCGAGAGGGTTTTGGGATTCATAAGGGGGTACCGGTAGAGAGGGGTTCAATGCCACCGCCAACCCGGGATCCGGGTCAGCGGCCGCCACCTGTCACAGACTGGCGTTGACAGCGCGGGCCAGTTTCTCGGCGGCCTGCTCGGCGGTGATATCACTGGAGTTGAAGTAGTTGGTCACCACATCATAGATGGCACCCTGTACGCGGGAGCTGGTGGACATGCCGTGGGCCATGCTCGGCACCAGCGAGTTCTTCTCGGCACTCTGGGTAAAGTCGTCCATGGATGCCAGTGCACAGGCATCGAATGGTGTACGATCCATCCCCTGACGCGCCGGAATCGAGCCCTTGTTCAGGTTGAAGGTTTCCTGGAACTTGGGCTCCATCACCATCTTGGCCAGTTCATGCTGCGCCTGCTGACGGTTGTCTTCGGACTGCGTGAACATGGCCAGGCTGTCGATGTTGAAGGTGAACATGTCCGCGGTACCCGGTGCTGGCATGCAGACATAGTCAGTGCCCGGAGTCTTGCCGGCGGCGGTGAATTCACCCTTGGCCCAGTCACCCATAATCTGCATGGCCGCCTGGCCGTTAATCACCATGGATGTGGCCACGTTCCAGTCCCGGCCGCTTGAGTCGGCATCGATAAGCTCACGCAACTGCTTGAAGGTCGACAGCACCTTGATCATGGTCTCGCCCTGCAAGGTGGCTTCGTCATGTTCCACGAAGGCCTTGCGGTAAAAGTCTGCACCCTCTGCCAGAGCGATGGCTTCAAAGGTCGTGGCGTCCTGCCAGGCCTGGCCGCCGTGGGCCAGTGGAATGATGCCGGCAGCCTTGAGCTTGGGGCCGACTTCGATCATCTGTTCCCAGGTAGTAGGGATCTCGGCGCCGGCCTTCCTGAAGACTTCGGGGTTGGCCCAGAGCCAGTTGACACGGTGGACGTTGACCGGAACGGCAACATAGTGGCCGTCGTACTTCATCACATCGCTGACCACAGCGGGCAGCAGCGAATCCCATTCACCGGCGGCGGCAACATCGTCCAGGGAGCTCAGGAACCCCAGCTCGCCCCATTCCTGGATATCCAGCCCCTTGATCTGAGCGGCGGACGGCGGATTGCCGGATACGGCTCGGGATTTGAGTACGGTCATGGCGGACTCGCCACCACCGCCGGCGACGGCAAAGTCAGTCCAGGTATGGCCGGCCGCTTCCATTTGCTGCTTCAACACATTGACAGCCGCAGCTTCACCACCGGAGGTCCAGTAGTGCAAGACTTCCACTTCGCCCGCAGAGGCACCCGCGCAGGCAACAGAGAGGGCAATACCGCTAAGGCAGGTCTTCAGAGTCTTCATCATTTCATCCTGTTTTATTGTTATCCCCGGGGGCTGTTGCAGCCCTGAACCGGATGTACGTAAATTAACAAACGCCCCACAGGAAAGGGGTAACCTTACGCAAGGAATTGTAACAAAGTGCAACAGGACGGCAGCGCAGCTGGCCTAGCGCGGCAAGACAAGTAGCGCCTCCAGACCACCCCCTGCGCGGTTGCTCAAGACGATATCGCCACCGTGGGCGCGGGCAATATTGCGGGCGATCGACAGGCCCAGCCCCATGCCCGGGTGGGCAGACAGACTGCTGGACAGCCGGGTGTAGGGGCTGAATACGCGCTCGAGCTGGGCACTGGGAATCCCCGGACCGCGGTCAGTCACCGAAATCTGCAACCCTTCATCGCCATCCTGGATGCGGATATCGGCAGAGCCGCCGTAATAGAGCGCATTGTCCACCAGGTTGCCCAGGCAGCGGCGCAGCGCCAGCGGCTTGCCGAAAAAAGGCGCCCTCTGCTCGCCACTGAGTGTAACGACTTTGCCGGCCAGGGCCGCACCGTCACGCAGGTAACAGAGCATGCGATGCAGGTCCACTTCCACCCTGTTTTCATGGATATCCGTGTCCTTCACGCTTTGCAGTGCGCCCTTGACCAGCATGTCGAGATCTTCGAGGTCATGACAGAACGCATCACGCTCGGTTTCATCCTCCAGCAGTTCGGCACGCAGCCGCAGCCGCGTGATGGGTGTTTTCAGGTCATGGGAAATCGACGCAAACAGCCGCTCACGATCATCCAGGTAGCGTTGAATGCGCAGCTGCATCGCATTGAAGGCCCGCGCCGTGGTCTCAAGCTCCCGACTGCCGGTCTCCGGCAGCGCTCGGGCTTCCCCCTGGCCAAAGCTCTCGGCTGCCTGCGCCAGGCGCCTCAGCGGCCGGGTGAGCGAGCGCACGATCCAGGCCCCGAACAGCAGCATGACACCCAGGGACACCAGCAGCGACAGCAGTCGCTCCCGCGACAGTGGTGTGCTCGCCTCGAGAAAGTCCGGATCCGGCATCAGGGTAGCCAGGTAAAGCCACTGATCGGAGGCCATGGGAATCTGAATCACCAGAATGGGCGCCTCGCGCGAACCCAGCAACAGGCTTTGGCCACCCCAGCGTTCGGGCAGGTCGTGCAGCAGAATATCGTTCTTGATGACGTGCAGGTCGGCCGGGCGGGAAAAAGCAATTTCGAGGCCATCTTTGACCCCGAGCTGGCGCTGCAGCACATCGCGGAACTGCTGCACCACCTGAAGCTTGAGCGCTGAATCCGGCAGATCATTGATCCGAATGTACTCGTGGTTAAGGGTCACGAAAAAGCGTGTGCCGCCCATATCCCGCAACTGATCAAGAATCAGGTGACGATAGGCCACGGGCAACTCGGTAAAAAACTGCACCGTTGCCGCGACTCTAAAGGCCATATGACGCGACATTTCCTGCACGTTTCGTGCAGTGTCGGCCCGCCACTGCGTCAGCCAGATGGCGCTGGACACCAGCTGGGCAAGCAGAACGCCCATGCCCAATACCAGCAGGATGCGACTGGACAACGAACGGGGCCAGTGCCGCAGCGCTTTTGCCAGAGCTCTCATATTCCCTCTCCTGCCTGCCGACAAGGCTCGCAGGCCAGTTATGCTCTTTCCGCCAGCAGGTGCCCCCGCGCTGTCCGTTACGGGCGCACCGACGCGTTACTGGCCACCACGTCTGCTGCCAGAACGTACCCTTGCCCGCGTACCGTCTTGATCAGCCGGGGCGAGCGGGCATCATCGTGCAAGCGCTGTCGCAGGCGGCTGATCTGCACATCGATAAAACGGTCCATCGGCAGGTTGTCGCGGCCGCGGGTCTGTTCTGCAATAAGGTCGCGACTCAGAACTTCGCCGGCGTGATCCAGTAGGAGGCGCAGCAGGTCGTACTCCGCCCCGGACAGCACCAGCGCCTCGCCATCCAGGGTGCAGAGCGCACGGGTGGTTGAGTCAAGCTCAAACCCGGCAAAGCGCAGATAGCGCTCCGATACCGCAGCGACAGCCTCCCCGGGCTGGGCATCGCTGCGCCGCAGTATGGCCTTGATCCGCGCCAGCAGCTCGCGCGGATTGAAGGGTTTGGCAAGATAGTCATCGGCGCCGATTTCCAGTCCGACAATACGGTCCATTTCGTCGGAACTGGCGGTCAGCATGATAACCGGCACCCGGGAAAAGGTGCGCAGCTTGCGGCAGATTTCGAAACCGTCATCCCCCGGCAGCATGATATCCAGCACCACCAGCGCCGCCGGTACGCCGTTGCGCAACTCCCGCAACAGGCTCTCGCCATCGGCGGCGGTTTTCACCGCAAACTGGTTACGCTCAAGATAGCTGCGCAGCAGCGAGCGAATCTGGGCGTCGTCATCCACCACATAGATCGGTTTGTTCTGGGTTGTCATTTTTATTCGCCAGACCCGTGGTTTAGCTAATCCTGCGGATACCGCGTGGGCACCAGGCTGTCCTTGATCTTCTTCAGATAGCGCTGGAAATCCACCCCGCGGCGCAGGGTCACCCCGGTCGCCAGTACATCCAGCAGGGTCAGTTGAATGATGCGGGAGATCATTGGCATATAGATGTCGGTGTCTTCATGACTGGGAACCGACAGCAGCAGCGTACACTCGGCTGCCAGCTGGGAGCCTTCGCTGGTAATGCCAATCACCGTTGCGCCACTCTCGCGGGCCAGGCGGGCAATATCCACCAGCTCCCGGGTGCGGCCCGTATAGGAAATAAGTACCACCACATCGCCGGTATTGGCACCGGCCGCCACCATGCGCTGCATCAGTACGTCATCGTAGGCCATCACCGGGATATTGAGCCGAAAAAACTTGTGCTGTGCATCCATCGCCACGGGGCCGGACGCCCCTAGGCCGAAAAAGGACACCTGCTTGGCCTGGCTGAGGTAATCCACCGCCCGGGTGATCAGCGCAGGCTCGAAGCCCTGCCGTGCGGCGTCCAGTGCGGCTATGGTCGAGGAGAAAATCTTGTCGGTATAGTCTTCGGTCGAGTCATCCTGCTCTACACTGCGGGTGACGTACGGCATGCCCACCGCCAGACTCTGGGCCAGCTGGATCTTGAAATCCGGGTAACCTCGATTGTCGAACCCCCGACAGAACCGATTGACCGTAGGTTCACTGACTCCCGAAGCCTGGGCCAGCGCCGTGATGCTCAGCCGGGTGGCTGTTTGGGGGTCACGCAGAATCACCGTTGCCACCTTGTGTTCAGACTTGTTAAGGCTGTCGAGGCGCTGGCGAATCTGCTCGAGAAGGTTAACACTGTTCGTGCTCATGGCAGACTCTAATAAATTGGTAAATTATCAACATTCCGTTCAGGCGCCCACTATAACGCCCCCCGGATAGCCTGCCAACCGTGCAGAATTTACATTAGCGGTGTTGTGAGACCATCGAATGCGCTTTATTTTGGTAAGTTTTACAAAATAATTTATTGACTCACCATTTTAGCCCCGATAGGATCACCACATATTCGTTGAATAACTACATACAGGTCGAGACACATGTCAATCACCGACACTCCCTGCGACATCCTCTTCTTTGGCGCCCTGGGGGACCTGACCCAGCGCAAGCTGCTGCCTGCCCTCTATCAGCTCGACCGCGCCGGGTTGCTGCCGGCCGAAACCCGCATCATCGGACTGGCCCGCGGCTCGGAGCCTGCGGCCAGCGAAGCCACCAGCGAAGAAAACCTGCGTCGCTTTGTATCCGAGCAGGATCTGGATACCAAGACGGTTGCAGCCTTCCTCGCCAAGCTGCAGTTTCTCAACTTCGATTTTGGTGCGGCGCAAGGCTATAACAGCCTTAAAAGCCTGCTGGATGAAAAGACCGGCCGCGCCCGGGTGTTTTACTACTCCACCGCCGCCTCCATCTACGGCATGATCAGCAAGAACCTGCATGCCAGCGGCTGCCTGGACAGCGACTGTCGCGTCGTACTGGAAAAGCCCATCGGCCACAGCCTTGCGTCTTCGCACCAGGTCAATGCCGATGTCGCCGAATATTTTGCCGAATCCCAGATCTATCGTATCGACCATTACCTGGGCAAGGAAACCGTGCAGAACCTGATTGCGCTGCGCTTTGCCAACAACCTGTTCGGCACCCAGTGGAATCAGAATCACATTTCCCATGTCGAAATCACGGTAGCCGAGAAGGTCGGCATCGAAGGCCGCTGGGGCTATTTCGACAAGTACGGCCAGCTGCGGGACATGGTGCAAAACCACCTGCTGCAGCTGTTGTGCCTCGTGGCGATGGACCCCCCCTCTGACCTGACCGCCGACGCCATCCGCGATGAAAAAGTGAAGGTGCTGCGCAACCTGCGCCCCATCACCGACGATATCCGCGATAGCCACGTTATTCGCGGCCAGTACACCGCAGGTGAGGTGGAAGGCAAGGCGGTGCCCGGCTACCTTGAGGAACCGGACGCCAATACCCGCAGCAACACCGAATCCTTCGTGGCCATCAAGGCCGAAGTGCGCAACTGGCGCTGGGCCGGCGTACCCTTCTACCTGCGTACCGGCAAGCGCCTGCCGGAAAAGCTTTCGCAGATCACCATACACTTCAAGCAGCAGCCCCATTACATCTTCGATCCCGAGCAGCGCGCTCTGGCGGAAAACCTGCTGACGATCAAACTGCAGCCGGATGAGGGCATTTCACTGCACATTGCCACCAAGGACCAGGGGCTGGGCAAGGGCATGCAGCTGCGCCAGGCACCCCTGCAGGTCAGCTTTGCCAAGGCCTTCGACATGGACCGTGTGCCCGACGCCTACGAGCGCCTGCTGCTGGAAGTTGTCCAGGGCAATCAGTACCTGTTCGTACGCCGCGATGAAATTGAGCACGCCTGGACCTGGTGCGACCAGATACTGGCAAACTGGAGCGACAAGGGCGATCCACTGCCCTATGCCGCCGGCAGCTGGGGCCCGGAAGCGGCCTATTCCATGATGAACGACGATGGCAGGAAGTGGCATGAACAAAAGTGATATCGCCAGCCTGCTGCCGCAACAGGTAACACTGCTGCGTTTCGACACGCCGGAGCAAGCGACCCAGGCACTGGCCGAGCATATCCGCCAAGGCCTTGCCCAGGCAGTCGACGCCCGCGGTGAGGCCGCCATCGCCCTGTCCGGTGGCCGCACCCCCATACCGCTGTTTCAGCGCCTGAGTAAAACTGCGCTGCCCTGGAGTTCGATCAGTGTCACCCTGGCGGATGACCGCTGGCTGGCGACCGATCAGGCCGACAGCAATGCCGGACTGATCAAGCAGCACCTGCTGCAGCACGAGGCTCAGCAGGCGCGCTTTATCAGTCTGTGGCAGGCCGGGAAAACCGCCCAGGAGGCCGTAGCCGACTGTGCCGGGCGCCTGGCCGCACTGCCTGACCTGCTTGACATGGTCGTGCTTGGCATGGGCAACGACGGTCACACGGCCTCGCTGTTTCCCTGTGCCAGTGAGCTTGAGCACGCATTGGTCACCGAGCAAGCCTGCGCCGCTGTGGTGCCCACCAGCGCGCCCCACGCCCGCATGACACTGAGCGCCAGGCGCCTGCTGGCCAGCCGTGAACGCATTCTCCACCTGAAAGGGACCGACAAGCTCGAAACCTTGCAGCACGCTTTACTGGACGACGACATCCGCATCATGCCGATACGGTTATTCCTGCGCCAGCCCCTGACCATTTACTGGAGCCCTTGAGACCAGTCGCCGAAATACAGGATCAATGATGACTCACACGATGCTTTCTTCAAAAATCACCGAACAGATTGATGCCATCTGCGCGCTGGCGCCGGTTATCCCGGTGCTGACCTTCAACTCCGTTGAAGAGGCACTGCCCATTGCCGAAGCCCTGATCGAAGGTGGCCTGCCGGTACTGGAAATCACCCTGCGCACGGAAGCCGCGCTGGCCTCCATCCAGCTGCTGGCTGAGCGCCTGCCCGAAGCCAGGGTCGGTGCCGGCACCATTGCCACCCCGGCGCAGTACCAGGCGGCCTGCGACGCCGGCGCCTCCTTTATCGTCACACCGGGCTCCACCTGCGAACTGCTGGACAAGGGCGTTAACAGCACCATCCCGCTGCTGCCCGGCATCCAGACCGTATCGGAAATGATGGAAGGCCTGCAGCGCGGCTACCAGCGCTTCAAGTTTTTCCCCGCCACCGTGGCCGGCGGCACTCCGGCGCTGAAAGCCTATTCCGGCCCCTTCCCGGATGTACGCTTTTGCCCCACCGGCGGCATCCGACTGGAAACGGCGCCGGAGTTTCTCGCCCTGAGCAACGTCATGTGCGTGGGCGGGTCCTGGCTGACGCCGGCTGACCTGGTTGCCAAGGGCGACTGGAAAGGTATTCGTGATATCGCCAGGGACACCGTCAACCGTCTGCGTGGCTAAGGGCAATATTTCAGCTTTACCGCCGAGCTACACCCCCAACAAGGGCGCCGCGCATCCTGCGCAGCGCCCTTGTCGTTTATATACTCGGCTTGCGAGCAGGTCATCCCATCACGGCCACCCCACTACCCAAGCACCGGCCGATACACTATGCTTGCGTGATGCTGTTAAAACACGCAATAGGGCGATTCAAGGCAGTATCGCCCCATTGCGCTGAAGCATAGAACGCTAGAATCTTACATTAACCGTGGGAACAGGATGTCACCACGTAATGATCAAAAGTAACTGGTCTCCCGTTGCTGCAGGCCTGCTCGCTTTGAGCCTGTTCAGCCTCGTTCTTTCCCTGGGGTTCTTGTCCCGCTCGGTAGAGTTGCCACGCCTATCCATCGCAGTATCCCGAACCCCCTTATCGGCACCCATCTATGTCGCCGCACAGAAGGGCTTCTTTCGCAGCCAGGGCGTGGATATTGAGCTGCGCGAAGTCATTGGTGGCCACCGCAGTTACACCATGATGGCGAAGGGCGAGGCAGATCTGGCCACCAGCTCGGAATCGGTGATCATGTTCCAGAGTTTTGAAAACTCTACCTTCTCGGTTATCGCCTCCTTTGTTTCATCCGACAATGACATCAAGCTCATTACCACGACGGACAGCGACCTGCGCAGCGCCTACGACCTGACCGATGCCCGTATCGCCGTCACCCGCCGCTCGTCCAGCGAATACTTCCTGCACAGCGTGGCACTGATGCACGGCATCGATACCCGCTCGCTGCAAATGCAAGAAACCACTCCCGAGCAGATGTCCCAGCAATTGCAGGCCAACACCGACATTCAGGCGCTGTCTCTCTGGGAGCCTTACGGCTATCAGGTTATGAAAGCCCTGGGCGAACAAGCCGTCTTGCTTCCCACCAAGGGTCTGCACACAACCAGCTTCAACTTGCTGGCACAAAAACAAACACTGGAAACACAACCCCAGGCGGTGCTCGCGACACTGCGCGCACTTGACCAGGCCGCCGATTTCATTCAACGCGACCCGGCCGGCGCCAAGGCCATCATGCAGCGACGCTTGTCGCTGGAGCCCGAGTTCATTGAATGGGTCTGGCCTGACTATAATTTTCGCCTGGGGCTGGGGCAGTCATTGCTCATTTCTCTGGACAACGCCGCCCGCTGGGCCCAGCTGAGCGGCGCGATAGAGCCCCAGCCACTGCCGGATTACCGCAACGTGCTGGATAATCGTTTCTTGCGCCAGATGAACCCTGACGCGCAGGATCTGTAAGCTCACCCACAGGGATCGAACATGAAAGTCGGAACCCGATTATTGTTGCTGTCGACCTTTTCGGCCGCCGTTGCACTTGCCGGCTGGTTTGTCAGCAGCTGGAGTTCAGCCCGGCTCGACGAAGCCATGACACAGCTGCAGTATGCCGAAGCCGTACAGCGCGCGGTCACCCGCCTGAATACCCGGTTTGGGCTCTACCTGTCCTTTCCCGACAGCAATGCCCTGAACGACTGGAAACTGGCCCGCGAGCAGCTCACGACTACCCTGCAAAACAATGCCATTGATGCCGACCGCTTTATTTATAACATCAGCCGGCAAAACGAGACCCTGCAAGCACTGTCACCGTTACTTGGCATTCAGAGTCACGACAGCCCGGGTCAGATTCAGCTGACCTACCGCATCTATGCCAGCCTGCAGGAAATGGCCGAAGACACCGTGCCACTGGCCACGCAGGCGCAACAGCGCATTCTTGATACCACAAAGCGGGGGCGCCTGATCTCCCAGGGGTTGATGATTGCACTGTCACTGGTGCTGACATTAATCGCGTTCCAGGTTGCACGCAGCCTCAAAAGCCGGATTGACCGCATGCGCGTGCAATTGCAGCAGGTGGCCGGCGGCAACCTGTTCCTGTCAATCAGCGATCAGCGCAATGACGAGCTGGGCGAGCTTGCCCGCGGCTTTGACAGCATGCTGAAGCGCCTTCGCACCACCACCTATTCAGTAGATCAGCTCAATGAAGAAGTGCAGCGCCACACCGCCCGGCTGAAAAACCAGCAGGAATACCTGCGCACCCTGATAGAGGCGGAACCCGCCGGGGTCATCACCCTGGACAGGGAAAGCACCATTCTGAGCATCAACAATGCCGGTGCCCGAATATTACGGTGCCCGGTCGATCAGGCACTGCAGCAGTCATTCTGTGACCGCTTTGTAGCCCGGGACGACCGAACCGTCTTCACCAACCTGGTCAAGGCCGTCTATGCCGGTCACAGCAAGAACCTGCAATACCGTCTGCACAGCGACAGTGGTGAAAATGCGGTCTGGCTGCAAACCTATGCCGTGCCCTTTGTCGACCCGCACGGCCAGATCATCAGCATTATTACCGTTTCCCACGACATCACCGGCCGGGTGCTGGAAGAGCAGCGGTTGCGCGAAGCCCGCGCCTTTTTGCAGAACGTGGTCGATAGCGTGCACGACGCCATGGTGGTACGGGATGTCAAATTCAATATTCGCCTGCTCAACCGCGCAGCCCGTGACAGCGAAGCCAGTCATCCCTGCAACCGGCCGCAGTACCCTGACACCCTGCTGAGTCGCGACACAGGACCGGCCCAGCGCTTGCTGCGCGGCAGCGCCCGGGAAACCGAAATCTGCAGCTATATCGATGCCAACGACAATACCTGCCATATCGAACTGGAAGCCACCCCCCTAAGGCTGCCGGATGGCACCCTCAACGGGGTCATCGAAATCTACCGCGATATCAGTGAAAACACCCGCCTGCTCGCACAGCTGCACCAGGAGCAATCGCGACTGCAACAACTGGCACACCATGACCAGCTGACCGGCCTGCCCAACCGCACCCTGTTCCGGGATCGCCTCGAACAGGTGCGACGGCAGGCCGAGCGCGAACGGAAATCCTTTGCGCTGCTGTTTATCGACCTGGACCGCTTCAAGGAAATCAACGACAACCTGGGACACCAGGCGGGGGATCAGGTACTGCAGGAAATGAGCCGGCGCCTCAGTAGTTGCGTGCGTGCCAGCGACACCCTGGCACGCATCGGGGGCGACGAATTCACCGTTATCATGTCCCCGCTGCTGCACAGCGACGACGCCGCCATGCTGGCGCAAAAGTTCATCGAGAGTGTCAGGGCCCCCTACCAACTGGACAGCCACGCGCTGACGCTGACCACCAGTATCGGCATCAGCCTGTATCCCCAGGACGGGGCGGACACCGAAAGCCTGATCAGAAACGCCGATGCAGCCATGTACCGCGCCAAAGAAGACGGCAAGAACCTGTTCCGGCTCTACTCTCGCCAGCTCACCCACCGCGCACTTGCACATCTATCCCTGGCAGCCGAGTTGCGCCGGGCGATCGAAAACGACGAGTTTTGCGCCTTCTACCAGACCCGTTTCGATCTCGCCAGCCTCACCCCCATTGGCCTGGAAGCACTGGCACGCTGGCAACACCCGGTACACGGCATTATGGACGCTGCAAAGTTTCTGCCCGCCGCAGAAGGCGGTGAACTGATCGTTGGCATTGGCAACTGCATTATCGACAAGGTCATGCAGCAGGTACGGCAATGGCACGACCTGGGCTATGACCCTGGCGTCGTGGCCCTCAACCTTGCGGCGCGCCAGATCAGCAGCAGCCAGATCGACTGGCTGGCGCAGAGGCTGGAAAAACACGGCTGCCAGGCACACTGGTTTGAAATCGAAGTGAGTGAAAGAAACCTGCTGCAGACGAAGCATGCCATTGAGCTGCTTGAAAAGCTGGGGGCGATGGGGTTCGAGCTGGCCGTCGATAACTTTGGCAGCAGCCACTCGTCCCTCTCCTGCCTGAACCGCATGCACGTGACACGCCTCAAGCTGCATCAGCCCGTCGTTAATGCGCTGCCCGGTGACAAGGACAGCCAGAGTGTTTCCTGCGCGGCCATCGCGCTGGGCAACAGCCTGAGTGTGAAAATCTGCGCCCAGGGGGTAGAACATCAGGCTCAGGCCGACTTCTTGCGCCACGCCGGCTGCACTGAAGCCCAGGGCTTTCTGTTCAGTTGTCCGCAGCCGGGCAACGTCATCACCGCCGCGCTCTCGCGCCGCAAGCAAAGCCAGGACACGAACACCGCCAACGCCTGACCCGGGACGCTGCTGTGCGCACAAAACCCTGCGTCTGTGTATAACGGCCATGGCTGGCCCGAATGCAGTTTTTGCAAGGAGCAAAAAACTGCCCATGCACTCGCAGAATGACGGAAGACGTCCAAGCATACGAAAACGGCAGGGATCACCCCTGCCGTTTTAACATATCACCTTGTATTCGATAGCGGGCGCCTCAGAGTCCGAGTTCGGATCCTACTGGCAGCGCCTCGAAGGCACCATAACGCGATACGGTCAGGGCGCCACAGCGGCTGGCGAATTCCAGCGCCGATCGCAGGCTGGTCTCCTCGCGCACCCAATCGCCGAATTTGGCCGCGCCAACAGACTGCGTCGACAGCTGGTACAGCAGTCCGGCAACAAAGGAATCGCCGGCCGCTGTGCTGTCCAGCACCTGGGTCGCGGGCGGGTTCAACCGCAGCGAACCGCCGGCCCAGTGGGCTTCCATCGGCTCGCCGCCATCGGTAATCAGCAACAGGGTAACGCCGCCGTCCAGCAGTTTGGCCACCAGGGACGGATCCTTGCCATAGAGCGCTTCGAGCTCTTCACGGCTGATTTTCACCAGATCCGACGCCAGCATTGCCTGCCAGATCGGTTCCCGCGCATCAACGCCCTCGGCCCAGAGGTTATGGCGATAGTTCACATCGAAGCTCACGACTGCACCGCTGTCATGGGCGCGCTGCATCAGCACCAGGTGCTGTTCGCGGATGGCGGCTTCTGTCAGCGTATTGGAGCAGCTATGGAACAGTGCATCCTGCAAAAAGTCCTGGGGACACTGCTCGGCCCGGTAAAGCAGATCGGCGCTGCGATCGCGGTAAAAAGCGAAACTGCGCTCGCCCTCGGCATCAAGGCTGACAAAGGCCAGCGCGGTCATGGCCGCGGCTGTTTGCACAAACTGGCTGGTATCGACGCCAAACTGCTGCATGGTCTGCACCAGGGTGTCACCGAACATGTCCTGCCCCACCTGCCCCAGAAAGCTGGCATTGCCGCCCAGTTTGGCCACACCGACAGCCACGTTGGCCGGCGCGCCGCCCGGGTGCGCCACGAAACTGGCGGGCCCTGCCTGCCCTGGCTTGGCAAGCATATCAATCAGGGCTTCACCGAATGCGATGACTTTAACGGACATATTGCCCCCTGTGTTCAAGATAAATGACTGAAAAAATGGATAGCGTCAGCAATACGCTGGCATAACGACAGGGAAGACCCGGCTCGGCGACTGAACCCCTTGCGCGCTGTCTCACCGTGCCCCGAAATGAAGCCGATTTCGTCGGGACAAGCCGGACCCTTTCCATCCGAAAACTAACCGATTGTAACGCTTAATCGAGCCGGAATGAATAAATATTTACGTAAATTATCAACACAAATAACCCCTGGCTCGACGGCAGGATGCCCGATCACAGCTGCATGATACCGCAGCCCGAGCAGAAACAACGCAGAGCCTCGGACTCGCTGGAGTCCAGCCACGCACGGGCATCAGGCAATGCTCTGAAAGCCGACGCACCGCAATGGAGCCTGCCGCGGCCTGGCCCCGATTGAAACATTTGAAATACGATCTGGCCTATTCTGTGGTATCACAACAACGCAACAGACTAACGGACAGGGATCTATGACGGAAACAGTACGCCAGAAAATTCTTATCGTCGATGACGAGGCCGACATGCGGGATCTGCTGCAGGACCTGCTGGACGACAACGGCTTCGACGCCCTGGCGGTCACCAACGGCGCTGAAATGCAGCAGGCACTGGCACAATCCGCCTTTTCCCTGGTCATTCTGGATCTGCGCCTCAGGGGGGAAGACGGCATGCAGCTGGCGCGTGGCCTGAGGGCCGAATCCGGCATTCCCATCATGATGCTGACCGGCAAGGGCGACGAGACCGATCGCATACTGGGGCTGGAACTGGCCGCCGACGACTTCTTGATGAAGCCCTTTAATGTGCGCGAGCTGCTGGCCCGGGTGCGCGCCCTGCTGCGCCGCTCTGCAGGCGCCCTGGCCAAGCCCGAGGACCTGCACAGTCACCAGCGCCTGGCCTTCGGCGACTGGGTCCTGGACCTGACCGCCCGCCAGTTGCAGCGGGCCGGTGGCCAGAACGTGGAATTGACCTACGGCGAATTCAACCTGCTGGAAGCCCTGATCAAGGCACCGAACCGCATTCTTACCCGGGACCAGCTGCTGGAAATGACCCGCAGCGGCGACAGCGAAGTCTTTGATCGCACCATCGATGTACTGATTCTGCGCCTGCGGCGCAAGCTCGAACCCAACCCCCGCCAGCCCCGCTACATTCGCACCGAGCGCGGCCTGGGGTATTGTTTCCACGCCCAGGTCAGTCGACTTTAAGCCATGCACAGTGCCCGTGCCCGGCTTCTTGTTGCCTTTGCCTGCATTGCGCTGGCGGCGCTGGCCCTGGCCATCGTGGGCTGGCGAGGCCTGAGCGATACCGGGGAGTCGCTGGAGCGCCTGCGTGAAGAGATCCTGCCCGATATTTCCCACTCCCTGGAGCTGGCCGAGCGCACCGCGAGTCTCGCCTCCCTTGCCCCCTTCGTCGCCGAAGCGTCGGCCCCCTTCCAGCTCCAGCATGACCGCCAGCAACTGCAGCAGCGCGTGGAGCAGCTTAAAAACCTGGCCGGACGCATTCGCCACCTGACCTCGGCACCGGCCCTGCGCAGCCTGCTGGAAAAACTCTATGCCACCCTGGATGAGCTCATATTTCTGACGCAACAGGAACTGTTCCAGCGTGAGGATCTGCGTCAACTGCTCTATGAGCTACAGCAGTTCGACAACCCCGGCAGCGGCCCCCAGGGCGACAGCGACAGCCAGATCATCGACCAGCTTATTGCCGCGGCGTCGGCCTCCAGCCGCGAGCTTGCCTTGCTTGAGCAACGTTTCGATGCCGGCGTCGCCACGAACAGGCCCCTGCATGACCGCGCCCGCCCTATATTCGATTTGCGCCGTCAGCAGCTTGACGTCAAGCAGCGCCAGGCCTATCTGCTGGCGGCGGTGCGTGCCATTTCTGAACAGCTGTCCACCGAGGTCAAGGCCTTTGTCGACAGCCTGCAGAACCGCTTTGAACGCCAGCACGGCGCGCTCGCCGCAACCATCGACCAGGGCAAGGTACGCATTTTATCAATCAGCCTGGTGGCCCTGCTGGCACTGCTGGCCGGTGCCACCCTGGTGCTCACCATGACCCACAACCTCAAGGCCGTGACTCGCCTGATGACCCGCCTGGCGTCCGGCGTCACCGAGCAGGCAACACCGGCGGTACAGCGGCGCGACGAAATCGGCAGCCTGGCCCGCGCCTTTAACGTCTTTCGCGAGAACAGCCGCGAGCTGCAGTCGATGGCGGAAAACCTGCAAAAACAGCAGCGCCTGCTGCAAACCGTGTTCGACAATATTAACGATGGCCTGAGTGTATTCGATCGCCAGCAGCGCCTGATCGCCTGGAATCCGCGCTATCTCAGCATTTTCGGCCTGCCCGAATCCCAGATTCGCAACGGCCTGTCACTGGACCATGTACAGAACCTGATGGCGCGCAACGCCCACAGCAACCGCACGCTGGACAACCGCCCGCTGGACATGACCCGCACCAACCTGCAGCGGCCCGAGCAGCCCATTCGCTTTGAACGCTACTACCAGGACGGCCGCGTCATCGAGTTTCGTAGCCAGCCGATGCCCGACGGTGGTTTCGTTACCCTCTACAGTGACCTGACCGACCGCAAGGCTATCGAGTCCCAGCTGCGCCAGGCACAGAAAATGGAAGTTCTGGGCCAGCTGACCGGCGGTATTTCCCACGATTTCAACAACCTGCTTGCGGCGGTGATTGGTAACCTGCAGTTGCTGGAACAGCAACCGGGCCTGAGTGAAAAAGTCAGCCGTTACAGCCTGCGCGCCCTGGCGGCGGCCGAACGCGGTGCCGGCCTGGTCCAGCGCCTGCTGGCATTCTCCCGCAAGCAGCAGCTGCACCCCGAACTGCAACAGCTCAATGTGCTGGTCGAGGGCATGCTGGACCTGATCGAATACAGTGTCGGTCCCCATATCGATATCCAGACCCACCTCGATGCCGGTGATGACTGGATCCATGTTGACCCCGGCCAGCTGGAAAATGCCCTGCTCAACCTGGCACTCAACAGCAGTGCCGCCATGCCCGATGGCGGCAGTCTTTGTTTCAGTACCCGCCTGCGTACAGATAGCTCGGGTGACCCACGGGTCGAAATTGATGTGCGTGACACCGGTAACGGCATTCCCGAAGACTTGCTCGAGCGCGTCTTCGATCCGTTTTTCACCACCAAGGACGTCGGTCAGGGCAGCGGCCTGGGTCTCAGCATGGTCTATGGCTTCGTGAAGCAATCCGGCGGCGATATTCATATCGAAAGCACACCAGCGCAAGGCACCTGCATCACCATCAGCCTGCCCCACCATCGCAGCACGGCACGCCCGGAAAGGCCGCAGTCCCCGAGCCAGCCGCTGTCACCGGGCGAGGGTGAATGCATTCTGCTGGTGGAAGACGATCCACTGGTACTCGAAGCGGTGGAGGACATGCTGGCGCTGCTGGGATACGAGCCGCTGAGCTGTCGCAGCGCAGCAGACGCCCTGGCCTGGCTCAGCGCCAACCCGCTGCCACAGCTGGTGTTGAGTGACATCAACCTGGGCACGGGTGATACCGGCATCCAGCTGCGCCAGCAACTGCAGCAGCGCTGGCCCGACCTGCCCTGCTTGCTGGCCTCCGGCCTGCCGCGCGAGCAGCTGAGCAGCCGTTACGGCCTGGCGCCTGACGACCGCTTTATTGCCAAACCCTACCGGCTGGACTCCCTCGCCGCCTCAATTCGAACCGCTCTGGCCTCCTGAGTACACAGGTCCACTTTTTATTTCAGCCCAGAATGTCCGTATTACGGGTGTTTCCAGCAATCTCTGTAGTTTTTCAACGCTTTGTTTCAATTGTTAACCGCTGTGCCTGCGGGCGAAATTCGCGGTTCATGCTGCCGCACTCTAATGACCCTACCGAGTACGGCACCACAACAAAAACAATTGGAGCTTCACCATGAAAAAACAACTGAGCGCACTGGCCCTGGCAATGGCTTTCGCCTCCCCTCTGGCACTGGCAGCAGAGGCCCCGATCGTCGGGCTGATCACCAAAACCAATACCAACCCCTTCTTCGTGAAAATGCGCCAGGGCGCAGAACAGAAGGCCGAGTCCATGGGTATCGAGCTGCGTTCGTTCTCCGGAAAATTTGACGGTGACAACGAGTCCCAGGTGCAGGCCATCGAGAACCTGATTGCCGCCGGCGCCAAGGGCATCCTGCTGACCCCGAGCGACCCTGCCGCCATCGTGCCCGCGGTTGAACAGGCCCGCGAAGCCGGTCTGCTGGTCATCGCCCTGGACACCCCCCTGTCACCGGCCAGTGCTGCAGATGCCACCTTTGCGACCGACAACTTCAAGGCCGGCGTTCTGATCGGCGAATGGGCCAAAGCACAGCTCGGCGACAAGGCAGCGACCGCCAAGATCGCCATGCTGGATCTGAACAGCAGCGAGATCACCGTGGATGTTGCCCGCGACCAGGGTTTCCTGCAGGGGTTCGGTATCGAACTGAATGACCCCAACGACATCGGTGATGAAACCGATCCGCGTATCGTTGGCAACGAAGTCACCCAGGGCGCCGAAGAAGGCGGCCGCACCGCGATGGAAAACCTGCTGCAAAAAGAGCCGGGTATCAACGTTGTGTACACCATCAACGAACCGGCCGCCGCCGGTGCCTATGAAGCGCTCAAGGCCGTCGGCAAGACCGATGCCCTGATCGTATCGGTTGACGGTGGCTGCCCGGGTGTGAGCAACGTCAGGGACGGCGTCATCGGCGCCACTTCGATGCAGTTTCCGTTGCTGATGGCCTCCATGGGTGTTGACGCCATCATGGAGTTTGCCAAGACCGGCACCCGGCCACAGGCATCCGAGGGTCTGGACTTCGTCAATACCGGCGTCGAGCTGATTACCGACACACCTGTCGAGGGTATCGAATCCAGGACTTCGGCCCAGGGCCTGGAGCTGTGCTGGGGCTAAACCGCGCCGCCTGGGGCATAGCCTCAGGCGGACCCTCCATATCCTCTTCAGGCCGGGCAACTTCGCTGCCCGACTCCTTGTGACCCACAACAGCAGGTGTGTGTTATGACCACGCAGAATGCCAAGGTGCAGACAGCCGATCACGAAAAGATCGCCAACGCGGCTGGCGGTGACTTTGCGACCTTTGAAGGCGCACAGGTCTCGCTCGGCGAGAAGCTTCACCAGTTTTTTCACAAGTACCCCGTAGCCGCACCCACCATCGTGCTGCTGACCGCCATCGCCCTGTTCAGCTTTGTGATTGGCGAGCGCTTTTTACATCCCTTTAACCTGTCGCTGATTCTGCAGCAAGTGACGATCATCGGTGTGCTGGGCATCGCCCAGACCCTCATTATCCTGACCGCCGGCATCGACCTCTCCGTGGGTGCCGTGATGGTGTTAACCTCCGTCATCATGGGCCGCATGGCTGTCGACCTGGGCATGCCGTCGGGCATGGCGCTGAGTATCGGCCTGATTGCCGGTGCTGTTACCGGCTGGATCAACGGCCTGCTGGTCACCCGCTTCCGCCTGCCGCCGTTTATCGTCACCCTGGGGACCTGGAATATCTTCTTCGCCCTGAACCTGTGGTATTCGCGCAGCGAGACCATTCGCTCCCAGGAAATCGATGCCGTGGCACCGCTGCTGCACTGGACCGGTAACGCCATCGACATCTTCGGCGCCCGCCTGACCTACGGTTCACTGCTGATGCTGGCCCTGTTCGTCGTGATCTGGTACGCCCTGAAATGGACCGCCTGGGGCAAGCATGTCTATGCCACCGGCGATGACCCCGCTTCGGCGCGACTGGCCGGTATTCGCACCGAGCGCGTACTCATGTCCGTGTATGTGGTGGCGGGTGTACTCTGCGCCGTGGCCGCCTGGGTACTGATCGGCCGCATCGGCTCCGTCAGCCCGCAGGCCGGCATGATGGCGAACCTGGACAGCATCACCGCCGTGGTGATCGGTGGCACCAGCCTGTTTGGCGGTCGCGGCTCGATCTTCGGCACCCTGATGGGCGCCCTGGTGGTGGGTGTATTCCGTAACGGCCTGGCGCTCGCCGGTGTTGATGTGCTCTGGCAGGAGTTTACCGTTGGCGCACTGATTATTGTCGCCGTTGGCGTCGATCAATGGATCCGGAAGGTATAAATCATGACTAGTGACAAGAAAATCGTCCTCCAGGCCCGCGGGCTGGTAAAGCGCTACGGCCATGTCACCGCCATCGATCACACCGAGTTCGAACTCTATGCCGGCGAAGTGCTGGCGGTGATCGGCGACAACGGTGCCGGCAAATCCTCCCTGATCAAGGCGCTGTCCGGCGCCCTGGTGCCCGATGCCGGCGAGATCCTGCTCGACGGCAAGCCCATCCACTTCAAGAACCCGATGGACGCACGGGCGCTGGGTATCGAAACCGTCTACCAGAACCTGGCAGTGTCGCCCTCGCTGGACATCGCCGACAACATGTTCCTGGGCCGTGAGCGTCGCCGTCCCGGCATTCTGGGCTCGCTGTTTCGCATGCTCGACAAGAAAGGCATGCACGATGATGCCAAGGCCAAGCTGTCGGAACTCGGCCTGCTGACCATCCAGAACATTGGCCAGGCGGTGGAGACCCTGTCCGGCGGCCAGCGCCAGGGCGTCGCCGTGGCCCGTGCGGCGGCCTTCGCCCGCCACGTGGTCATCATGGACGAACCCACTGCGGCACTGGGTGTGAAGGAATCGCGCCGGGTCCTGAACCTGATCAATGACGTACGCGCCAAGGGCCTGCCGGTGATCCTGATCAGCCACAACATGCCCCACGTGTTTGAAGTGGCCGACCGCATTCACATCCATCGGCTGGGCAAGCGCATCGCCGTGGTAAAACCCGATACCCATACCATGTCCGAAGCGGTGGCCATCATGACCGGCGCCCTCAACCCCGAAGATCATCCAGCCGGCGCCTACGCCGCCTGAACCGGTTTGGTGCGGCCGCAAGGCCGCGCCTTTTTCGTATCTGTGTACTTGTCACTGTCAGGACACCCCAAGCATGACCACGCTGCTCGACAACAACTTCCTTGGCATTCAGCACCTGGGCGTGCCGGTCACGGACCTCGACGCCTCCCGCGCCTTCTATGCCCGGCTGGGTTTCCAGTGTGTGATGGAAAAGACCTTTGAGGATACCAACGGCCCGGTAACGGCCGTGATGGTGCAGCGCGCCAACCTGGTTATCGAGCTGTACCTGCTGCCCGGCGACGAGCGCGCCGAAATTGGCAGCCGTCATGATGGTCACATCGATCATATCGCCTTTTCGGTATCCGACATCGACCAGGCCTTTGCCGATATTCGCGCCGCCGGCTTTGAAACCCTGCAGGACGCGCCCATCAGCCTGCCGTTCTGGCGCAACGGCTGCCGCTACTTCTCGATTCGTGGCCCAGGCGGTGAAAAGCTCGAGTTCAACCAGATCCTCGCGGCCTGAGCCCGCAGCAGCGTCAACGCCTGAAAGCCCCTTTTGGCCACTGAAGCGCTACGCTTTGTATCCCGACAATGGTTAAATGTCGCTGTGCCCCTGGCCCGCAAATGGTCATTGAGTCACTGCAGTCCACCGACCACCATCATTAAAGGAGATCGCCATGTTCGCCCTCAAGCCACTGGCGATGCTCGCAGCCCTGCTGGCAAGTCCCGCCGCACAGGCCCAGGCACCCCCTGCGCCGGCGTCCGCCGTGCTGAATTCCATCGGTGTCTCGGTGTCGGATCTGGGCAACCCCTATTTTGTCGAGATCGCCCGGGGCGCCGAACGCAGGGCCCGCGAACTGGGCGGTGACCAGGTACGGGTGCAGGTGGTCTCCAGTGCCTATGACCTGCCGCGCCAGATTCGCCAGATCGACGCCTTTATCAGTGACGCTGTACAGCTTATTCTGCTCTCCGCCGCGGATCGCGACGGCATTGCCCCGGCCGTACAGCGCGCCCGTAACGCCGGAATCCACGTGATTGCAGTGGATGTCGAGGCCGCCGGCGCCGAGGCCACCATCACCACGGATAACCGGGTGGCCGGAACGCTCGCCTGCGATTTCCTGGCCCGGCGCATCGGGGGCAGCGGCAAGGTCGTGATCATTAATGGTCCGGCGGTGTCGTCGGTGATTGAGCGGGTACAGGGCTGTCGCGCCGCCCTGGCGGACTTTACCGGTATCGAACTGCTGTCCGACAGCCAGAATGGCGGTGGCGCCCGCGAAGGCGGACTCGAGAAAATGACCGCCCTGATGACCGCCCACCCCGATATCCAGGGCGTTTTCACCATCAACGACCCGTCGGCACTGGGCGCCGAACAGGCGGCACACCAGGCCGGGCGCAGCAACTTTGTGATCGTCAGCATTGATGGCAGCCCCGCCGCCCTCGAGCAGCTGAGCAACCCCGCCAGCCTGCTTGAAGCCACCGCCGCCCAGTTTCCCGGGCGTATCGCCGAACGCGCTATCGATACCGGGCTGCAATTACTGCGAGGCGAAACCCTCGATAAGCAGCGCATCCTGATCAGGCCCGAGCTCTTGACGAGGGACAACGTGCAGGATTACCGCGGCTGGAACAGCCTGGGCGCCAGCAGGGTGGTAACGCCTTAATCCCGGGCGCCAGGCTCACAGACGGGACCCGCATGCTCTGCAAGCAGGATTTTTTTCAGGGCAGCGGGCGCTGCAAAGGAGGAGCCCTTAAGCGGCGGCCAGGGATTGACCGGGAAACCGTCCCGGGCGCTCGCATAGCTGCTAAGGGTATGCAGCTGGATATCCGGGCACAGATCCCCATCGAGGTCGTAACCCAGGGGGACTCCATCCGGCGTGCTTAGCAGCCTGGCAAAGTAGGCCGCCGGTTCGCGGCGATCCACCAGCGCGTTGTCACTGACAAAGTTCGCGAGCTCAGGCTCGATGGCGCCAACGGTAATCACACCGCGGGCAAAGGAAAAGGTATTCACCATGCCACGGCCACCGTTGCCCGCGATGGTGACAACGGTCACTCCGGCATCGGCCAGGGCTTCCAGCTCCCGGATGATCGCCACCGTTGACGCCCAGTTACCACCCGACTCATTCCATTCTTCCAGCTGCGTCAGGTAGTGCGCGGCCCGGGACCGGTACAGCGGCACCTCGAAGGCACTGATCAGGGTGGAGGATTCCCAGGACAGCAACACCGCATCCACCGGCTGACGCTCGAGCCGGGCCCGTATTTCACGCAGGTTCAGCACAATGGACTCCAGCGGCGGCCGGTCACTGGCAATGGGATAGAGGAAAAAGGACAGATCGGGATGAGCGGCAATCAGGCGTACCAGGTCACCATGGTAATAGGGCTCCTTTATCTGATCGCCATCCAGGTCCAGCATCCCGTACATCCAGCGCTGCAAGTCCTGCTCCTGTGCCGACGCGCTCAAGGCGGGAAAGAAGCGGTCGACGATCGCCACCCGCTGGGCGGCCTGCCCGCCGGGCGCGAATAAAAACGACAACAGCAACAACGACAGTGCAACCCTGCAAGACATGACAGATCCCTCTGTGAAACAGGAGCTTCCTCAGCCGGCACCACAGCCCGGGCCAGAACGGTCAAAACTGCACAGAGTATAGCCAGACGGGGCCCGCCATGGCCGGTTCAGGGCCTGGGGTATTTACAGTGCGCGGTACATCTGAAGGTTCAGCCTGCAATCTCGGCGCGATGCACCTGGCGATAGGACGCCGGCGTCGTTCCGCTCCACTTGCGGAACGCACGCACGAAAGCGCTGGGCTCGGTAAAGCCCAGCATGGACGCCACTTCCTGCACGCTGATATCGGGGTAATTCAGGTATTCCTGTGCCGCCGCGAAGCGACTCTGGTCCTTGAGTGCCTGATAGGTTGTACCTTCACGTTCGAGCTGGCGACGCAGGGTTCTGGATGACATGTTCAGCGCACTCGCCGCCTCGATGATGGTCGGCGGCTGCCGACTGAAGTCCCGTCCGATAAGGCCCCGTACCTGGGCACTGACCGAGCGGTCACCGTTAACCATGACCATCAGCTGGTACGGCGCCGTGCGCAAAAAACTGCGCAGGGTTTCGGCATTTTGCATCATCGGCATATCCAGCTGCGCGGCGGGAAATACAAGACAGTTTTCGGGCCCGTTAAACTCCAGTTCACATTGAAAAAGGTTTTTATAATCATTGAGGTTAGGCTGGGGAGCGAAGGTAAAACCTGCTTTTTCCAGCGGCAAACGATAGCCCACCATCCAGCTCATGAAATGATGCCAGATCGACAGCGAGGAGCGAATCAGGGCCGGTGTCTCGTTGGAGACAAGGCGCTTCACCGTATCCGCGGGCAGGGAATTGAGGGCCACATACCGAAAAACCGCATGCTCGCCCTCGATGTCAATATGGGGCTTGACCGTCGGCCCCTTGCATATTTCGTAGAACTGGCTGCAGCGGCGTATCGCATCCCCCAGCGTTGCGCAGGTAATGACACTGAAGCACATCATGCGAAAGGTGCCGTTGGGCATGCGCCCGCCGCTGAGCATGCCAAAGGATTCATCCTGCACCAGCCACATCATGCGCTGGTAGAGCTGGCCGAACTGCTCGGCCGGGAATTCCTCGCGCCCTTCTATGTCCGCCCGGGACAGGCCAATGGATCTTAACAGCGAATTGACGTCATAGCCTTTCTGCTCGGCATGCATCAGCAAGCTTTCGACATAATCGATGGAAACGGCATCGGATCGGGACATAGCGGGGAGTACCAAAACCCTGTAACTGACTGAAAATACTACCCGTGTGCCTCAGCGGGCACAACCTGCGGTTGCTGCAACCTCGGGACTGCCCTACCCGTGGCCCGCACGCCAGCACGCGCAACAACGAAAGCCGCGGCGCGCCAGGCTTCACTGTGCTGCGTAACAGCCAATCGCGGTCGAACCGACCGGACATTCGGGAATCTACCGTAAAGTGGTGGCCCGAAAAGCCGGTGCGATTGCAGGCCAGTGCCACAAACTGCCACCCTGGGGAGTCAATGCCATGAGAATTCAGTTGCTGGTAACCCGTGAGGATTTTTCGGCGGCCAATATCGAGCGCGAATTTCGCGAACTCGGCGTCGGCTATCAGGTGGACTACCTTGAAGATCATCCCGACCTGATCGCCCGCTACAATATCCGCCACTCCCCCGCCATCCTGATTGACGGCGAGCTCGCGTTCAGACACCCGCCGAGCGACCGCGAAATGCGGGACTACTTTCACCAGCTCAAGCTGCGTCACTAGCCTGTCGACAACTGGCAATGACCTCACTGCGTGCCGTCACCGGGTCGACTCAAGAGGCGCGCCGCCTCTTTACCTGATTACGCAGGCTCGTAAAGACTGGGTAGAGACCGCACAAGATAACGGTATAAAGCCATCAATGGAGCCGCAGTAAGCGAGCCCCTCCATTTCAACAAAAGACGCCAGGACCATGATGTTCGTGTTTAACTTCAATCGCTTAAATGCGCAACTCAAAGTCAGTATGCAGGCGAAAACCGGTCACCTGGGCGTCAGTCCGACGCCACACCGTCGATCCAGGTTTGCTGTACCTGCAGCTGCTCATCCAGCAACACCAGGCTCGCCTGGTAACCCGCACGCACACGACCGTATCGATCACCCAGGCGCAAAAACTCGGCCGGATAGAGCGATGCCATGCGAAGACTTTCCTCCAGTGACAGCCCCAGCAGGCGCACGCAGTTGCGCACCGCCGATGCCATATCCAGATCCGATCCCGCCAGGGTGCCCTCGGGCGACGCAACCCGCCCCCCTTCGCGCACGATGCTCTGTCCAAGCAGTTCAAACTCACGCCCGGGGACACCCACGGTCTGGACGGCATCGGTTACCAGCATCATCTTGCCAGCGGCCTTGGCCCGCAGCGCAATCCGCAGGGTTGCGGCGTGTACATGGTGATTATCGACAATCAGGCCACACCAGCTGTTGTCGTCATCCAGCGCCGCACCCACCACCCCGGGCTCGCGGCTGGTTAATGGCGACATGGCATTGAACAGGTGGGTAAAGCCACTCAGCCCCTGCGCCAGCGCCTGGGTCATCTGCGCATAGGTAGCCTGGGTATGGCCGGCCGCGACGACGATGCCGGCTTGTGCCAGTTCGCGAATAAAGTCTTCGCTCACCTGCTCCGGCGCCAGGGTCACCAGGGTAACGCCCTCGCCCTGCAGGCCGCGCAGCAACGCCAGTGCATCGGCCTCGGGCCCGCGAATCATCGCGGCCGGATGAATCCCCTTGCGCTGCAGGTTAAGAAAGGGGCCTTCCAGGTGAATACCCAGCACACCCGGTACGGAAGACAGCGCCACCCGCGTGGCCTCCAGCGCGCTGTGCATGACATCATGCCGGTCACTGATCAGGGTGGGCAGAAAACCGGTGGTACCGAAACGACGATGCGCCCGGCCGATGGCCTGAATGCCCGCAACATCCGGACTGTCGTTAAACAGCACGCCACCGCCACCGTTAACCTGGGTGTCAATAAAACCCGGTGCCAGCAAGTGCCCGCCCAGGTCCACGACATCGATGCCCGCGGGCAGGCGCGCAGGATCTGTCAGCGCTTCGATGCGACCGTTTCGTATCCAGAGCGCACGGTCCTGGTGTATCTGTTCGCCGTCAAAGATACGGCCGTTGATCAACGCAAATTGCATTGGGTTCCCCCGGGTATTCACTTTATTGAACAGCGTTATTACGCAGGTTTCGCGCCAGCAACAGGGCGCCGTCCATCGCATCGCCAACAGGTGCGCACAGCAAGCCGAGCAGCGCTTCAGGCAGCCAGGGCCGCAGCGGCGCGCTCAGGCCGCCCATCAGGCAAACCCGGCGGGCGCCGAGTTGCTGTAGCCTGGCCAGCAGGTCGCCGGCGTCCTGGCCGCACTGCTGCAGCAGGCGGATCGCAAGCGGATCCTGCTGGGCGGCGAACTGCAGCACCAGCGGAGCAAAGGCGCCATAATCCCGCGGCCTGGCCTGTTCGGACCAGTTCAGCACCCGGGCATGGGAGTGATCAAAACCGGCCAGTACAGCCTGACTCAGCGGTGTCTGCGCGATAACGCCATCGAGCGCCAGCATCGACTGGCGCACCAGGTTCAGCCCCAGCCAGGCACCACTGCCCTGATCGGAGATCATGAACCCCCAGCCACCGACGACATCGAAGCGCCCGGCTTGTTGGTATACACCGCAGGAACCGGTCCCCAGGATCAGAATGCCGCCGTCTTCGCCCCTGTGGGCACCCAGGCAGGCCGTATGGGCATCGGTTTCTACCGCCACAGCGGCAAAGGGGTGCGCAAAGTCGCGTACCGCCTGGCACCGCGACGCGTCCACGGCACCGGCCAGGCCAAAGCCTGCAAAGGTACGTGCCAGCACGGAGCGGTCGAGCCCGGCCTGATTGAGTGCCTCGTCGGTTGCCTTGAGGATCTCGGCGTAGGCCTTGTCGACCCCCAGGCGCACGTTGGCGCTGCCCGCACGCGCCTCGCCCAATACCCGACCCGCCACCGTGCTCAGGCGCACCCGGCAGGAGGTTCCCCCCCCATCCACGCCAAGCAGATACTCTGCATCGTCATTCATCATCGTTACGCCTGTAAATGTCTGGCTTGCGGTCTGATTCACAGCACCAGACCACTCAAAACGGGGTTAGCTGCGTCCGTTCAGCAAGTCGGTTTCCTGTCGCACGCGCTGGTAATACTCGCCATGCTCGAGCCGCGCACCGGCGGCGCTATCCACGATAACCAGGGCACAGGGATGCAACTGCAAGGCCGATGCAGGGCAACTGGCCGTTACCGGCCCTTCGATCATGGCCTGCACGGCATCTGCCTTGGACTCACCCGTGGCCAGCAGCAGGGCCTTGCGCGAGCGCAGAATTGTACCGATGCCCATGGTGATTGCCAGACTGGGCTGAAACTCGTCCGGCGAAAAAAAGCGACTGTTGTCGGCCAGCGTCTGCGGTGCCAGCGTCTTGATGCGGGTACGGGACCCCAGGCTGGAGCTGGGCTCGTTGAAGCCGATATGACCATTGCGACCAATACCCAGCACCTGCAGATCGATCCCGCCGGCCGCGTCAATCAGTGCTTCATAGGCCTCACCGACCGTCTCGGGATCCCCCAGTCCATCCGGCACCCAGGTCTGTGCCAGCGGGATATCAATGTGATTGAACAGGTGCTGGTTCATGAAATGGCGATAGCTTTGGCGATGGCCGGGCGCCAGCCCCACGTACTCGTCCAGGTTGAACGAACGCGCCTGCGCAAAGCTCAGCTGGCCGTCCCGGTAACGCCGGATCAGCTCGTCATAGAGCGCAATGGGCGTATTGCCAGTGGCCAGGCCCAGCACGGCGCCGGGCCGGGTACGCATGAGCGCGCTCAGTTGATCGGCACCCAGACGCGCCACCTCCTGCGCCGAATCAGCAATGATGACCTGCATAGCGTTCCTCCATCGGGGCCTGTATAGGCCGACATAAACAATACCTTTACAATACCACTATTTTGCCGAGGTGCAATAACCCGCCAGTAAAATCCCGAAGAAGCCTCTGCATACGGACCGAAAGCCCAAGATTCGCATTTAATTTATGGAGTGGTATTGCCATTGGACTGCATTGTGGTCTACATTGGTATTCAGAAAGCGGGAAGGCATGTCTAAAGATAAAGACCACCAGCCCGACCTCACCCCAACAAGCGCGGAGCACAATAACAATGAGCAAGCCCATCAACGCTATGGCAACACGGCTTGGCAGCCTTTCCCTGGGTCTGGTGCTGGCCAGCGGCAGCGTCGGCGCCTGGTCCGCCGAGAAGCTGGTGATCGAAAGCTGGCGCAACGATGACAGCAAGATCTGGAACGACGTCATTATCCCCGCGTTCAATCAGCAGCATCCGGATATCGAACTGGTGTTCGCCCCCACGCCGCCGAGCGACTACAACTCGGCGCTGCAGGCCAAGCTGCAGGGCGGTACCGCCGGCGACCTCATTACCTGCCGCCCCTTCGATGTGTCCCTCAGCCTGTATACCAAGGGCAACCTTGAAGCCCTGAACGACCTGCCAGGCATGGAAAATTTCTCGGATTTTGCCCGCAGCGCCTGGATCACCGATGACGGCAAGGATACCTTTTGCCTGCCAATGGCCTCGGTCATTCACGGCTTTATCTATAACAAGGAGCTGTTTGCAGAGCTCGAGCTGGAAGTACCCAAAACCGAAAGCGAGTTCTTCAAGGTGCTCGACACCATCAAGAACGAAAGCCGCTACGTGCCGCTGGTGATGGGCACCTCGGACCAGTGGGAATCCGCCACCATGGGCTTTCAGAACATCGGGCCGAATTACTGGAAAGGCGAGGCCGGACGCAAGGGACTGCTCGATGGCAGCCAGAAACTGACCGACACCCAGTACGTGCAGGTGTGGCAGCAAATGGCCAAGTGGGGCCCCTACATGGGCCGGGGCTACGAAGCGCAGAAGTATGCCGACTCCCAGAACCTGTTTACCCTGGGCCGTGGCGTGATCTACCCCGCCGGTTCCTGGGACATCCCGACCTTCAACGATCAGGCTGACTTTGAGTTTGCCGCCTTTGCACCGCCGGTGCCCGATGGCCAGGACAGCTGCTACATCAGCGATCACACCGACATCGCCATGGGCATCAATGCGGCCAGCCCCAACAAGGCCGCGGCCCGTACCTTCCTGAGCTGGATGGCGAGCAAGGACTTTGCCGAACTCTACTCCAACGAACTGCCGGGCTTTTTCTCGCTGTCCGACCACCCGATCGAGATCAAGGACCCGGTGGCACAGCAATTCCTGAGCTGGCGCCAGGATTGCGAGCAGACGATCCGCAACTCCTACCAGATCCTGTCCCGCGGCACGCCCAGCATGGAAAACGAGCTCTGGAACGTGAGCACCCAGGTGCTGAACGGCACCCTGAGCCCGGAAGCGGCTGCCCAGCAGGTCGAGGCTGGCCTGCAGCAGTGGTACAAGCCGCACCAGTAACGGGTGGTAAGCACAGTGCGCCCGACGCGGCGCACTGCGGCACGAACGGCTCCTTCAGACAAATTTCAACGCGGGTACAGCACCATGTCCCAACCCACCGCCATTGCACGCCGCTTTCCGTGGCACATCCTGTTTTTCCTGGCCCCGGGCCTGCTGATTTACGTGACCTTCAGCGTGTATCCGCTGCTCGATACCCTCTGGCTCGGCCTGTTCCAGGAGGATGAAACCGGCCAGCGCTTCTTCGCCGGCATCAGCAACTACCAGACCCTGCTGCTGGATGCAGCCTGGTCCGAGCCGTTCTGGAACGCGCTCTGGAACAACACCAAGTTCTTTATCATTCACATGCTGGTGCAGAACCCCATCGGGCTCTTTCTGGCCGCCCTGCTCAGCTCGCCCAGACTGCGCCTGAGCAACACCTACCGCACGCTGATTTTCATGCCCACCATGCTGTCGGTGGTCATTATCGGCTTCGTCTGGCAGCTGCTGCTCAGCCCGATCTGGGGCATCAGCGAAGGCTTTCTCTACAGCATCGGCCTGGGGCAGTATTTCGATGCCTGGCTGGGCAAGGAATCCAGCTCGCTCATTACGCTGGCGCTGATTTCGGTGTGGCAGTTCGTCGGCATCCCGATGATGCTGATCTACGCCGCCATGCTGAGCATCCCCGATGACCTGATCGATGCCAGCGTGGTGGACGGCTCCAATGCCTGGCAGACCTTCTGGCACGTCAAACTGCCACTGATACTGCCGACCATCGCCATGGTGTCGATCCTGACCTTCGTGGCCAACTTCAATGCCTTCGAGCTGATCTACGCCGTCAAGGGCGCATTGGCGGGGCCCAACTTTTCCAGCGACATCATGGGCACCCTGTTCTACCGCACCTTCTTCGGCTTCCAGCTGCAGTCAGGCAGCATCACCATGGGCGCCGCAGTGGCGACCCTGATGTTCCTGATCATTCTGGTGGGTGTGATGCTGTACCTGTTCGTGATTCAGCGTCGCATGAAACGCTTTCAGCTTTAAGGGGAGATAGCCATGATTAGCCTGCCCGGCCTCAAGCACAACACCGGCAAGACCCTCATGACCCATGCGGTTCTGCTGACCTACACCGTGATCGCGCTCTTCCCGATCCTGGTGATCATCGTCAACGCCTTCAAGAGCCGCAAGGCGATCTTCAAGGACCCGCTGGCCCTGCCGACGCTGGATTCGTTCAGCCTGGAGGGTTTCGAGCAGGTGCTGGGGCGCGCCGACTTCGGCCTCTATTTCGGCAACAGCATGATCGTGACCCTGGTGTCGCTGTTCTTCGTGCTGCTGTTCGGCGCCATGGCCGCCTGGGCCCTGACGGAGTACAAGTTTCGCGGCAACCTCTTCCTGGCGGTACTGATCGCCATGGGCATCATGATCCCCATTCGCCTGGGTACCGTGAGCATTCTCAACCTGATGGCGAGCCTGGACCTGGTCAACACCCTCACCGCCCTGGTGCTGGTGTATATCGCCCAGGGACTGCCGCTGGCGGTATTCATCCTGTCGGAATTCATCCGCCAGGTGCCCAAGGAACTGAAGGAAGCCGCGCGCTGCGACAATGTCAGCGAGTACAAGATCTTCTTCACCATTATCCTGCCGCTGATCCGCCCGGCCATGGCCACGGTGGCGGTCTTCACCATGATTCCGATCTGGAACGACCTCTGGTTCCCGCTGATCCTGGCCCCCGGCGAAAGCACCCAGACCATCACGCTGGGCGTACAGCAGTTTATCGGCCAGTACGTCACCGACTGGAACGCGGTGCTGTCCTCCCTGACGCTCGCCATCGTGCCGGTACTGGTGCTCTACGTGATTTTCTCCCGTCAGCTGATTCGCGGCCTCACCTCCGGGGCCGTGAAATGAGTCGGGCAATACAGACAGACAAGAATAAACGAGGTTAATCATGGCTGACGTTAAACTGAGCAACATCAAGAAAAGCTACGGCGATACCCCGGTTCTGCACGGTATCGACCTGGACATCAAGCACGGCGAATTCGTGGTGCTGGTCGGCGCCTCGGGCTGCGGCAAATCGACGCTGCTGCGCCTGATCGCGGGGCTGGAAGAAATCAGCAGCGGCGAGCTGTGCATCGGCGAGCAACAGGTCAATGCCCTGCCACCGGCGCAACGCGGCATCGCCATGGTGTTCCAGTCCTACGCGCTCTACCCCCATATGAGCGTGTTCAAGAACATGTCCTACGGCCTCAAGATCGCCGGCAAGGACAAAGCCTTTATCGACGCCAAGGTGCGCGATGCCGCCCGGATACTGCATATCGACCACCTGCTGGAGCGCCTGCCGCGCGAGCTTTCCGGTGGCCAGCGCCAGCGTGTCGCCATTGGCCGTGCCATCGTGCGCGACCCCAACGTGTTCCTGTTCGACGAGCCGCTGTCCAACCTGGATGCCGCACTGCGGGTCAAGACCCGGGTCGAGATCGGCAAGCTGCACAAGGAACTGGGCGCCACCATCATCTACGTGACCCACGACCAGGTCGAAGCCATGACGCTCGGTGACAAGATCGTGGTGATGAACCAGGGCCGCGTCGAGCAGTGCGGCACCCCGCTGGAGCTTTACCAGCACCCGGCCACCCGCTTTGTCGGCGGCTTTATCGGCTCGCCGAAGATGAACTTCATCGATGGCAAGGTAACCGCCATCGGCCCTGATCATATCGAGATTCAGCTGGGCAACGGCTGTCGCAGCCGCGCCTGTGTTGAGGCGGGCGATCTCAAGGTCGGCGACAGCGTCACCCTGGGCGTACGCCCGGAGCATATCGAGGAGTGCAGTAACGCCGGTACAGCGCTCAGCGGCATGGTCACCCTGGTGGAGCGCCTGGGCGAGGCCAGCTTTATTTACCTGACGCTGGATGATGGCACCGAGATCGTGGTGCGCGGCAGCGGCGAGAGCACCGTTACCACTTCGGAGCGTATCGAGGTATCCTTCGCCCCCCACAGCGCCCATGTGTTCGACAGCAGCGACCGTGCCCTGCGCCGGCTGCAGGCCGGCAATGTGCATTCAACCGCGCAGCTGGCAGAACTCAAGGCCGTGGCACAGGAATCGATCTAGGGAACCCGCCCGCCGGCTCTGTGCATCGGAGGCGGCGGGCACAGTTGCGACACGGGATCAGCCATGGACAAGACAGACTGCCTTATTCACCGAATTTTCGACGCACCGGTACAGGGTGCGCGTGATGCCAAGCCGCTGTACCTGCAGCTGCAACAGCGCATCCGCGACGCCATCCACAATGGCCAGCTGCAATACGGCGATGCCATACCGCCGGAACGGGAGATCGCCAGCGCCATGAAGGTGTCCCGCGTCACGGTGCGGCGCGCCATCGACGACCTGGTGACCGAGGGCCTGCTGGTACAGCGCCAGGGGGTGGGCACCTTTGTCAGCGACCGGGTGGAGCAGCCGCTGAATTTCCTCAAGAGCTTTTCCGAAGTCATGCGCGAGCGCGGCCGCACCCCGGGCTCCAAATGGCTCGACCGCTCCCTGGGACTGGCCACTGAAGACGAACAGCGCGCCCTGAAGCTCGGCCCCGATGACGAAGTGGTACGCTTTCACCGCCTGCGCCTGGTGGATGACCAGCCCATGGGACTCGAAATGGCCGCCATTCCCCGACGTTTTCTGGACAACCCCTTCGCCATCACGGAGTCGCTCTACCAGGTGATGTCGGAGCTCGGCCTGCGCCCGGTCAAGGCGTTGCAGCGCCTGCGCGCCATCTCCATCGACGCAACCCGCGCCGCCCACCTGGCAATCCCCGTCAGCAGCGCCGTGCTCTATATCGAGCGCCTGGGCCTGCTGGCCGACGACACGCCGGTGGAATTCACCCGCTCCTGGTTCCCGGGCGATGCCTACGACTTTGTCGCCGAGATTCGCGATCTTGATGGAGTGCCGGTCGAAAGCCAGTAACAGCAGTAGGGATTGGTGTATTACGGATGTACGACGGTACAGTTTACCGCTTGCCGGATGGCTGGTGATTGGTGATTGCTGATTGGTAATGAATTTCGCGACGCCCCACGCCCCCTGCCGCTAGCCGCTAGCCGCCCCGATATCATGCCACCGTTAACGCCCCCCGTTTAACCAGCGCCCGGCTCATGGCCGCGATACCAAGGGCCACAACCATCAGCAGGCCTGCAACAGCGAATGTCACCTGCATGCCAGCCGCAATGGCCTGCGGCGAAGCGGTGGTGATATCGGTCGTCATGGCGGCGAATGGGAACAGCGCGCCCATGACGGCGGCACCGGTGATAAGCCCGACATTGCAGCAGGCCTGCGACACAAGCTCACTCACATGATCGGCCCCCAGGCGCGCCACCGCCCGGGCCGAATCGGCAATGAATACCTGTATCGCTTTTCTCTACCCCCGGCAGGGCGCCTGTTACGTAGGTTGTATTGATTGTCAGAGAGGCCTAGTGGAACTCTGTTGCACGCCATCCATGACCTGGTAACCGATGCACTGTGCGGGCGGGCATCTCAATGAATCGCGTGCTCACGCAGAAGCAAGAGCCCCCCCAGAACATGGCCGCAAGGCGAAAAGCCTTGCGGCCTCAGTCGCCGGCCGACGGGCCCTCAGGCTATAGCGAAACCGTTATGCACCAGGGAAAACGAGATATCGACCGGCCGTTTGACACTATCGCACATTGGGGAATGCGAGGTGGTGAACTTCAATAGCTCGACTATCTCCCGTTCATTCCCGCCGGCCCTGATCCGGACCCTGGCCGTGATGTTCCGGTAAGCCGGCGTCACGTTGTCGTCGAGATCCGCGAACCCCTGCAAGTCCATGTCACCTTCCAGATCCACCTTGAAGGCATCGAGCGGGACCCCGCGGGCCGCCGAGTGGTAGGACGTGGTGACCGAGACGCAGTTCGCCATCGCATGCAGGAGCGTTTCCGACGGCGACGGGCCGGCATCGGAGCCCAGCAGCACGGCAGGCTCGTCGCCGACATAGGTTTTCGGGCTTTCTTCCCGGTGACGCATCAGCAGCTCACCCTCGGCCTGATCAAACCCCGGGTGCGATGACCTGGTCTTGGCACCGCCGAGCCACTGCTCGGATGCGTAAAACGTGCACTTGCCCAATACCGGGGTGTCTGTTAGCGCCTGTACCGTGGCGGCCAGGTTCGGGAAGTTGACACCGTGGCGATCCTCTCCCGTTTCCGGACCGGCATCCGTGGCTTCAATGTCGAATTCCCAGGCAATATTCACGTTGTGGCGCACCGTAGAGCAGATCGGGGAGCGCCCCTGGGCATACTGGAAAAGCGCCAGAACCTCTTCAGAGGAGTTCGGCGAGTCAATATAGGCCTTGAGATGGATCTGCTTGAACCCGGGCTTGACCTTGTCGCTCAATCCCAGGAATCCCTGCAGGTCGAGACTGCCCTCTGCGTCGACCCGCAGCGAGTCAATCCTCACGCCTCGCGCCGCGCCGTGGTAAGCCAGTGTGACCGTCAGGCAGTGACACATGGCATGCAGTAAATGGCCGGCCGGGCCGACGTGCTGGCCGCTTCCAAGTAACGCTTGCGGCTCATCGCCCGCCAGTTGGTGAGGCTGCGCCCGGGTGCTTTCCACCCCATTGCGCTTGTGACCTGTAAAGGTCGAATTTACGATGGCACCGCTGTGCCAGTCCGTCGAGCTTCGGAAATCAAACGCCGCGGTTTTCGGATCAGCTTTAAAGTCCGAAATGATCTTGCCCAGGGCGGCGACATCGACGCCGTTAACCACGTTCATAGCCATGTCATTTACCTCCGCTCCCACCACTGTTAATGGTGGTTGTCGTCCGAAGTTTCCAACTTGACTCAAAGCCCGCGACCACCGCTGGCCGTCATTAGCAGTATAGCCGAGAAGGCCCGCCTCCCTTAAGATACAAGGACAGGATGACATCGCTGAAGGCGGCCCGCAGCCTGGCCTGAGACTGCGAATTCCGGGGAAAATCACGACGCCCCGGCGCGCTTCAGCACTGTCTGTTGTGGTGGGGTCGCATCAAAGGATGCGTCAGCCAAATACAGATGACAGGGGCAAGAACCCTCCACAGGCCTGCAACGCTGCCGCCCGCACAGGCGTCTGCCCCCTGCCTCTTTGTCTAAGCGCTTGCTAGCGCTATCATGTGAGTCCACAGCAAGGCCAGCCCCCGGTTCTGCACTTAATATTTCAGAGGCAAGGCCCATGCTGATCGAGTTTTTCTCCAGCCTTACCCCGGTACTGGTATGCACTGGCCTTGGCTGGATACTGAGCAAGCGCACCCGCCTGCTGGACAGCCCGGACCTTGGCCAGCTGGTGATGGTCATCGGGTTGCCGAGCCTGCTGCTCAACTCCCTGCTGAAGATGGATGCGGACCTCGGTGTGCTATCCGATATTATCCTGGCGGCCTGCGCCATGCTGGTTGTCGCGGGGTTACTGGCGGCACTGGCACTGCGCCTTAGCGGCCAGCCCATGCGGTTTCTGCTGCCGGTGCTGGTGAACCCCAATACCGGCAACCTGGGCATTCCGGTGGTCTTCGCCCTGCTGGGGCCGGACGCCCTTCCCTATGCGGTACTGACGTCCACCGTCGTGGGACTCAGCAATTTCACCCTCGGTGCCTGGCTGATGTCCGGGCAACTCAATCCCCGTGCCCTGCTCACCAACGGCTCGATCATTGCGCTGCTCGTGGGCGTTGTGCTGTTACTGACGGACACGACAGTACCCGTGCCACTGCACAGGACGCTGGAGATGCTGGCGGGAATCACGGTGCCGGTCATGCTGCTGTTGCTGGGACGCTCGCTGGGCTCCATCAGCATTCGCCATCTTGGCGACCTTAAACTGGTGGGCCTGATGAGTGCCGGTCGCATCCTGATCGGACTGGCTGCCGCCTTTACGGTTATACAGTTGCTGCCCCTGCCGGAGATGCTGCAAAAATCCCTGCTGATCCAGTCCTGCATGCCGGTGGCGGTGCTGAGCTACATGATGGCAACCCAGTACCAGGGTCCGCGGGACCAGGTGGCGGCTATCATCATGCTGTCAACGCCACTCTCCCTGCTGGCGGTTATGCTGCTGTCGGCGTTCTATCTCTAAGGCCAGCCGCTAAAATCTGTTAGCATGCCTGCCCAGGACTTAACGGCGCACAGAGGACGCAGCGGCCATGGAAAAAAGCATATTGATCACCGGCTGCTCCAGCGGCATCGGCCACCATGTCGCCCTGGGGCTGCGCCAACGCGGCTACCGCGTTTTTGCCACGGCGCGTAAACCCGAAGACGTGGATCACCTGCGCGAACAGGGTCTGGAGAGCTGCCAGCTGGATGTGGATGACAGTGGCTCCATAGACAGCGCGGTTGCCTGGGTACTTGAGCAAACCGGCGGCAGCCTCTATGCCCTGTTCAATAACGCAGGCTTTGGCCAGCCGGGCGCGGTGGAAGATGTTAGCCGCCAGGCGCTGCGCGAGCAGTTCGAAACCAACCTGTTCGGCGCCCACGAGCTGGCATGCAAGGTGCTTCCGGCGATGCGCCGCCAGGGACAGGGCCGCATCATTCAGCACAGCTCGGTGCTGGGCCTGATTACACTCAAGTACCGCGGCGCCTACAACGCCTCCAAGTTTGCCCTCGAAGGCCTCAGCGATACCCTGCGCCAGGAGCTGCACGGCAGCGGCATCCAGGTATCACTGATCGAAACCGGGCCCGTGATCAGCCATTTCCGCGACAATGCCTACGCCAAGTTCAAGCAGAATATTGACCGCAGCAACAGCCCGCACCGCGACACCTACGCCGCCGTCGAGCAGCGCCTGGCGGCCCTGGGCGACAGCGGCAAGAAAGACCCCTTCACCCTGCGCCCCGAAGCGGTGCTGGTGAAGGTGCTGCACGCGCTGGAAGCCCACCAGGCCCGGCCCCGTTACTACGTCACCACCCCCACCCACATCTTTGGCACCCTGCGGCGCCTGCTACCGACCCGGGCACTGGACTGGGTACTGCGTGCCGTGGCTGACCGGGAGAACCGCTGACGGTCGGCGCATCAGACCCGCAGCCGCCCCTTGAACTGACAGGACCGCCCGAAGGCGGTCCTGTTGCGAATCGACGGGTGCTTGTGCGGTGCAGTTCAAGTGCCGCCTAACAGCCCTTTTTCGGATGGCACTTGCCGCCGCCGTTACCTCCACCACCGCTGTCACCGCCGTCATCCCCACCGCCGTTGCGGCTGATGCTGATGACTACAGTCGCGGTGGCGGAACCGCCCCTGTTGTCGATAACGGTATAAGTGAAGCTGTCACCGCCACGCTTGTTGCCGCTGCTGTAAACGAGCTGGTCACCACCCGCTGATAGCACCACCGCGCCCTTGTTGCCCTGGGTGTATCCGCTGATGCTTAGCGGGTCCTGGTCCGGGTCGGAATCGTTGGCCAGCACATCGATCGTCAGCGAACTGTTAAGCCCCACCTCGGCACTGTCATCAACCGCCACCGGTGGTTCATTCACCTCGTTGACAGTAACAGTCACCGTTGCCGGCAGCGAGTCGCCGTATCCATCGGTAACGGTATAAGTGAAGCTGTCGGTACCGAAAAAATCCTGCGCTGGCACATACACCAGGCTGCTGCCACTCTGGCTCACACTGCCGTTGTTGCCCTGCCCGTGACTGGCGATCGACAGCGAACCTCCGTCCGGGTCGCTGTCATTGGCCAGCACCGCAATAACAACGGACTGCCCCTCGTCGGTGATGGCACTGTCATCTGCCGCCACGGGCAGCTGGTTGGCCAGCGTCGTGGTTCCGAGCATCGGCGACAGTGCGGTTTCGTTGTGGGCCGCGTCCCTCGCCTTCACCTGGAAGCTGTAGTAGGTACCAGGGACCAGGCCGGTTGCACTGAATGCCGTACCACTCTGCCAGCCACTGTCGCTGCAACCGCTGCCGGTAACGCACTGGAAATAGTACTGCACGACGCCGGAGTCGTCGGTCGCCGGGTTGGCGGCCATGTCGATACGGCTGGCGCTCAGGGCCGACGGCGCCGAGGCCCACCAGCCGGACGGACTTGGCGTCGGCGCCGTGGTATCTGGGCTCACCGGCTGCACGGAGCCGGAAATGAAGTACATGCCCAGGCTGCCATAGTCGCTGTAGGGGCTTTGGCTATTGCCGACTCCACTGACCTGTAGGTAGTAACGCCCGGCGGGAAGATACTCATCGAGCTGCGCCAGGGTATCATCCAGCGGATCGCTGCTGGCCACCCAGTTACCCTGGGCATCATACAGGCTGACCTCGATATCCAGGTTGGCACCGCGCCGGCTGTTACGGGAGAAGGCCTCCCAGGCCGGAATCACGTTGAAGCTGACATAGCCCTCGGCGGTATCGAACCAGAACAGATCCACATCATCGCGGGTTTCAATCACGCCTTTATTCGCCGGGTTGAGGTTATGCGGGTCGATTTCAGGAAAGGTGACGTAAACGGCACCGTTAGGATCCACCAGCAGCGGTGTGGCGGCGGTCATGCCGTTGGCGTGATCATCCGGCCGGTATTCCAGCTGGTCACTGATGATCGCCAGGTCATCCTGAGTATTATTGGCACCGCTGTACTCCCCCTGGCTCCACTGGGTGACGTTCTGGTAATAGCCCACCCCCATGATCGGTGCCCAGGAGACGTAGCCGGAACCATGGCCTGTGTAATAGCTGGCGCCGCCGGCTACACCATCGTGCGACAGCCCAAGGTTGTGGCCGAATTCATGGCTGGCCGCTTCCGACACATAGGTCGGATTACCGCCACCGAGATTGTCGAAGTACACCAGCGCCGGCTGATAATTCGTGTAGTAGGAAGCGCCCCAGACACCGACATAGGCGACACCGCCCGCGCCCTTGGACGGCATGTCGGTGCCGAACTCGTCAGTATCCTCCGTGATCAGCACATGGCCGGTGGTCGGCCCGAAGCTGCCGGGATCTTCGGTAGTGACATCGATGTCGAACGGCGCCATGTCCTCGGACACCCGGTGCCAGATCTCGGCGATGCTGTTGCGCTCGCTGTCGCTGAAGCTGCCCGGGTTGCCATCGGTATCGAAGGGCCTGGCATAAAGACTGTTGTTGCCGCCGTTCCAGGCGGTGCCGCTGATCACATGGCCGTCGAAGTCGAGAAAGACCACCTTGCTGGCGCCGGGCCGGCTGTGCAGTAAAAACGTATCCGCCGGCGCCACGGCCTGGGGCTCGCCGCCAGAGGCGCTCTCTGCACCGTCGACCTCGTCCGGCAGAACCGTATCCTCGTAGTAAATGCCGCCACTGGGATCGACCCGCAGGAACTCGTAGTCCTGCGTCGGGATATCGAAGCGCTCAAGCCATTTCAGCGCCCGTTGCTGCGCAGGTGGCGGCAACCGCTCGATCTGGCTTCGCAAGCGCCCGGGCGGCAGGTTGTCCGGGTTGCCGTCAAAGCCGGCGCCCCCGTTTTCTCCGGGTGCACCCAGCGCGCTGGTACTGAGTAATAAGGCGGTAATGCACCCAACAATGGGGCTGTGACGCTTGATAGGCATCCTGAAATCTCCCTGCTCGTCTTGGCAGTCGGTTTTCAGAGCTCACTGTTGGGCACTTCCTGCAAAGCGGCTGCGCAAACTCATCTGCAGTTTGCGCGCTGCTCAAAACCCTCATGCATACCCCGTAAACTGCGGCTCCTGCGCGCCCTGCGCCTTGCCTCTGGACCGCTCGCTGCGGTTTTTAGAAACGCCCTGTTGTTATGGAAGCCACACCTTTTCCGAATCTGCCGAATTTATAAAACGTTTGAATAATAGGACAGCTTCCCAGGCCCGGTCGACTACTGTTCCAAAAAAGTAACAGGATTGGCACAAAACCGGGCAGGCCCCGCGTGACGAAAAGCACCCGACGACACCCCACCGCCCGGCCTGTACAGCCTTAGCCCACCAGGGCGCGCCGGGCCAGGATCGCTTCGATTTCAGCAAGGCTGGCCGGGTCGTCGATGGTGGATGGCACCGAGTAATCCTGGCCATCGGCGATCTGGCGCAGCAGCTTGCGCAGGATCTTGCCGGAGCGGGTTTTGGGCAGGCGCTGCACCACCACCGCGCGCTTGAAGCAGGCCACGGCACCGATCACCTCCCTCACCCGGGCCACCAGCTCGGCTTCGAGCTCGGCTTCATCCAGCTCCACGCCATCTTTTAACAGTACCAGCCCCACCGGCTGCTGACCCTTGAGCTCATCCTGCACACCGATCACGGCGCATTCGGCCACGGCGGGGTGCGCTGCGACAATTTCTTCCATCTCGCCGGTGGACAGGCGATGGCCGGCGACGTTAATCACGTCATCGGTGCGCCCCATGATAAAGACATAACCGTCTTCATCCTTGTAGCCGCCATCCCCGGAGGAGTAGTAGCCCGGGTAGTCCGACAGGTAACCCGACTGGAAGCGTTCGAAGTCGCCCCAGATGGTGGGCAGACAGCCCGGCGGCAGCGGCAGCTTGAGGGCCAGTATGCCCTGCTCCCCGGCCGGCAGCTCGTCACCCTCGGGGCCAAGGATCTGCACGTTGTAGCCCGGCACCGGCACGGTGGACGAACCGGGCTTGGGCGCCAGCATTTCCAGCCCCGTGGGATTGGCGCAGATGGCCCAGCCGGATTCGGTCTGCCACCAGTGGTCCACCACCGGCAGGCCCGTGACCTCGCGGGTCCAGTGATAGGTGGGCGGGTCCAGCCGTTCGCCGGCCATAAAGATGGTTTGCAGGGTCGAAAGGTCGTGCTGCTTGAGCAGCGCGCCCTCGGGGTCTTCCTTCTTGATGGCCCGAAACGCCGTGGGCGCAGCAAACAGCGCCTTCACCCGGTATTCGGCACAGACCCGCCAGAAAGCGCCGGCATCGGGGGTGCGTACCGGCTTGCCTTCGTACACCAGGGTGGTGCAGCCGGCGAGCAGAGGCCCGTAAACGATATAGGAATGCCCCACCACCCAGCCGACATCGGAGGCGGCCCAGAACACATCGCCGGGATTCATGTTGTAAATGGCCTGCATGGAGTACTTCAACGCCACGGCATGGCCGCCATTATCCCGCACCACCCCCTTGGGCTTGCCGGTGGTACCGGAGGTGTACAGGATATAGAGCGGATCGGTGGCCCGCACCGGCACGCAGTCGGCCGGTGTCGCCGTTGCCATGGCCTGCTGCCAGTCCAGATCACGCCCGCTCTGCAGCTCGGCCGCCACTTCGGGCCGCTGCAGCACCACGCAGGCAGCGGGGCTGTGCTGCGCCCGCACTAGCGCTTCATCCAGCAATGGCTTGTAGGGGATGACCTTGCTGATTTCGATGCCGCAGGAGGCGGTAACGATCACCTTTGGGCTGGCATCATCGATGCGCACCGCCAGCTCCGGCGCGGCAAAACCGCCAAACACCACCGAATGCACGGCGCCCAGGCGCGCTACCGCCAGCATGGCGATCACCGCCTCTGGAATCATTGGCATGTAGATCAGCACCCGATCCCCCCTGGCCACGCCCTGGGTGCGCAGCACACCGGCAAAGCGTGCCACCTGGTCCCGCAGTTCCCGGTAGCTGAACTGGCGCTTCGTGCCGGTCACGGGCGAGTCGAAGATCAGTGCCGCCTGGTCACCGCGCCCCTGCTCCACGTGAACATCCAGCGCCAGGTAGGCGGTGTTCAGCTCGCCATCGGCGAACCAGCGGTCAACCCCGTTGGCATCCTTGCCGAGTATCTGTTGCGGTGCCTTGAACCAGTTGAGCGCGGCGGCCTTCTCGCCCCAGAACGCCGATGGATTGTCGATGGATCTTGCGTATTCCGCCCGGTAAGACATGCTGCAGCCCTTTATTGTTATCTGTCGTCGATGCCAGGGACTCGAATGATTGTCGACACCTGGCTCTTATACAGACCCAGCTTAATCATATTTACGGGCTATACAACCTAGACAAAAGGCTATATTGGCGACAATTCTGCTCTAAAACCGGGTTTGACAGCCGCCCGAACCGGCGCGCAGGCATCAAAGTGTCGACAATCATCGTTTTTGCCCGTTAATGCTGCTACAGCTGGCTGCCGCCGACAGGGAACGCGCGGCAGGACACCACAGAGCGGCGGCACCGCTCTGTGTGGCAAGCATGTAAAGACAGGAAGGTCGTGCAGCTTAACCCGGGGCCAGGGCAACCCCGGTGAGGCGGTTGAGCTCGATGATGTCCGCGTTATCCGCCAGGGACACAACGATCTCCCGCTGCTCATCGATGACCTGCTGCAACACGGCATCGGTGGTCAGGGGGTTGGCCAGCACCACGCGGAACACCGTAATGGCGTGGCGGTTATAACGGTCCGGCGTCAACCGGGTACGGGACACGAAGGCCTTGCCGTGCTCGCGCTGGGTCTTTTGAATGGTGCGGGTGATGCGGCTGAGCAGATCGTTGATCTGCCGTTGCAGGTCGTCATCGACCTCGCGCAGCACCGCCTGCACCGATGCCGGCACCCAGCGGTAGGTCAGGATATTGAGCTCCGGCGCGGACACCAGCTCGAAATCCTCCAGCGTCTCGATGCGCCCGGCGAAACGCGCCGCCATATCGATGCCGTTATCGATCAGCATCGAGTAGCCGCGCCGGCCGATGATCTTCAGGGCCGAGTGCACCAGCATCGCCATGCCGGGGCGCGAGCCCTCGAGCGTGGCGCTGCCCAGGTCCTTCGAGCCCTGGCGAATAATGTACTGGGCATGGTGTTCGATGCTCTTGAGCACCGAGGAGTCGCGAAACAGCACCAGGCCAACGCCCATGGGCACATACAGCTGCTTGTGGGCATCGATGGTCACGGAGTCGGCCCGCTCGATCCCCTTGAGGCGTGCGCGGTAGCGATCGGAAAACAGCGTCGGGCCGCCCCAGGCGCCATCCACATGGAAATGAATGCCATGTTCCTCGGCGATATCGGCAAGCTTGTCCAGCGGGTCTATATTGCCGGTCTCGGTGGTACCGGCCACGCCGACCAGCGCAAAGGGGCGAATGTGCTGCTGTTGCAGCTGCCTGATCTTCGCCTGCAGCGCATCGGGGCGTATACGGTTGTGACCGTCCGTTTCCACCGCCACGATCTGGTCGCGGCCGATACCCAGCACATCGGCCGCCTTGGACAGCGAATAGTGCCCGCGCTCGGACACCAGCACCGCCATCCCCTCGCAGCCATAGTGTCGCATGGCGGCGAAGACGCCGGCGCGGGTAATTCCCGGGAAGGCCCCGTCTGGCCCGAAGGCACGGTTGCGCGCCGCCCAGAGCGCCGTGATATTGGCCACCGTGCCGCCGGAGCAGAAGGCCCCCAGGTGGCGGTGACTGTCGTGCAGCCAGCGCTCGTAGAACTCCGTTGGCTGGTCGTAGACCAGGCGATGCAGCATGCCCAGCACCTGGCGCTCCAGCGGCGTGAATGCCTTGGAGGTTTCGGTTTTCACCAGGTTCTGGTTCAGGGCGATCATGATCTTGGACAACGGAATCATGAAATAGGGCAAGGCCGAGGTCATGTGGCCGACAAAGCTCGGGGACGAGGTATGCACCGACTGCGCCACCACCTTGTCGAGCAGGAACTGCGCCTGCTCCGACACATAGACCGGGGCCTCGGGGATCAGCGTATCGCTGAAGTCCCGCTCGATCTTAACCAGGTCGGTCTCTTCGGCGACGATATGATCTTGCAGAAAACCGGCCAGGTTAGCGGAAATATCATGCTCCAGCCGACTCAGGGTCGATCCGGGCGCTTCGGGAACCGTGAAAATCCGCAACAGGTTTTCCATGCTGACCTCGGCTGCCTTCGAATTTTTATTCATGGATGCTCGCTACCTTTGCCAAACCTGATCTGCTGCCTCGCCCAGGGCCAGCACCTTGTTGATCCGAGTTGCGCCAAACGGCCGGGTGCAGGAGCAGCAGCCATTTGTGCGGTGCACATAATACTCGACTCGCCGTCAGGAAAGAAATCCGAAAGCGTTCCGTGCCCCACACGACCCATTCCGGCCTTGGCGCGACCCCAAACCAGTTTTTTTCAACTCTTCATGAACAGCCCTCAGGAAAAGTGGCAAGCTTTTGATTTACAATAGCGATCTTCGTAATGGATCGACAGAGTATCGGGGCCGAACAGGTGACAGACACAAACACTTTCAAGACACTGCAGGACACGCTCAAAAAACGCATCATGATCATTGATGGCGGCATGGGCACCATGATCCAGCAGTACAAACTTGAAGAGCAGGACTATCGCGGCAGCCGCTTTGCCGACTGGCATACGGACGTCAAGGGCAATAACGACCTGCTGGTCCTGACCCAGCCCGACATGATCGCCGAGATCTACCGCGGCTACCTGGACGCCGGCGCCGATATCCTGGAAACCAACACCTTCAACGCCACCACCATTGCCATGGCCGACTACGACATGGAGTCGATCAGCCACGAGATCAACCGGGTGGCGGCCCAGCTGGCCCGCCAGGTGTGCGACGAGGCCGAGGCCAAAAACCCCGGCCGGCCGCGCTACGTGGCCGGTGTGCTGGGCCCGACCAACCGCACCTGCTCCATTTCACCGGATGTGAACGACCCGGGCTTTCGCAACGTCACCTTTGACGAACTGGTGGATGCCTATGTCGAGTCCACCGATGGCCTGGTGCAGGGCGGCGCCGACATCATCCTGATCGAAACCATCTTCGATACCCTGAACGCCAAGGCGGCGATCTTCGCCGTCGAGAAGTATTTCGACGACAACGGCGTGCGCCTGCCGGTGATGATCTCCGGCACCATTACCGATGCCTCGGGCCGCACCCTCTCCGGCCAGACCACCGAAGCCTTCTGGAACTCTATTCGCCACGCACGCCCCATTTCCGTGGGCCTGAACTGCGCGCTGGGGCCCAAGGAGCTGCGCCAGTACGTGGAGGAGCTCTCCCGTATCGCCGATACCTTTGTCTCCGTGCACCCCAACGCCGGCCTGCCCAACGCCTTTGGCGAGTACGACGAAACGCCGGAGGAAATGGCCGAGGAGATCGCCGAGTGGGCCAAGTCCGGCTTCCTCAACCTGGTGGGCGGCTGCTGCGGCACCACGCCGGAGCATATCCGCGCCATCCGCGAGGCGGTCGAGCACGAAGACCCGCGCGCGATTCCGGACATCAAGCCCGAATGCCGCCTGGCGGGCCTGGAACCCATGAACATCGGCAGCGAAACGCTGTTCGTCAACGTCGGCGAGCGTACCAACGTCACCGGTTCTGCCGCCTTCAAGCGACTGATCAAGGAAGGCGATTACGAGACCGCGCTGGACGTGGCCCGCCAGCAGGTGGAAAACGGCGCCCAGATCATCGACATCAACATGGACGAGGGCATGCTGGATGCCAAGGCCGCCATGGAGCGCTTCCTCAAGCTGATTGCCTCGGAGCCTGACATTTCCCGCGTACCCATCATGATCGACTCCTCCAAGTGGGATGTGCTGGAGGCCGGCCTCAAGTGCCTGCAGGGCAAGGGCGTGGTCAACTCCATCTCGATGAAGGAAGGCGAGGAAAACTTTATCGCCCAGGCCCGGCTGGTGCGACGCTACGGCGCCGCCGTTATCGTCATGGCCTTCGATGAGGTCGGCCAGGCCGATACCTTCGAGCGCAAAAAGGAAATCTGCGAGCGCTCCTACCGCATCCTGGTGGACAAGGTCGGCTTTGACCCCGAAGACATCATCTTCGACCCCAACATCTTCGCCGTGGCCACCGGCATCGACGAACACAACAACTACGCCGTGGACTTTATCGAGGCCACCGGCTGGATCAAGCAGAACCTGCCCCACGCCAAGATTTCCGGCGGCGTGTCCAACGTCTCCTTCTCGTTCCGCGGCAACAACCCGGTGCGCGAGGCGATTCACTGCGTTTTCCTGTACCACGCCATCCAGCAGGGCATGGACATGGGTATCGTCAACGCCGGCCAGCTGGCGATCTACGACGACCTGCCGCAAGAGCTGCGCGAGCGCGTGGAGGATGTGATCCTCAACCGCCGTGACGACGGCACCGAACGCCTGCTGGACATCGCCGAGAAATACCGTGGCGACGGTGCCGCCGCCGAAGCGCCGGAAGCCCAGGAATGGCGTTCCTGGGAAGTGAACCGCCGCCTCAGCCACGCGCTGGTCAAAGGCATCACCGAATTCATCGACGACGATGTCGAAGAATGCCGTCAGAACTACGCGCGTCCGATCGAGGTGATCGAAGGCCCGCTGATGGATGGCATGGGCATCGTCGGCGACCTGTTCGGTGCCGGCAAGATGTTCCTGCCCCAGGTGGTGAAATCTGCCCGCGTAATGAAAAAGGCCGTGGCCTACCTGATGCCCTTTATCGAGGCCAGCAAGGCCGATAACGCCAGCAGCTCCGCCGGCAAGGTGGTGATGGCCACCGTCAAGGGCGACGTGCACGACATCGGCAAGAACATTGTCGGCGTGGTATTGCAGTGCAATAACTTCGAGATCATCGACCTGGGGGTCATGGTATCGGCCGAAAAGATCCTGCAGACCGCACGGGACGAGAACGCCGACCTGATCGGACTGTCCGGCCTGATCACGCCCTCCCTGGATGAAATGGTGCATGTCGCCAAGGAAATGGAGCGCCAGGGTTTCGCCATTCCGCTGCTCATCGGCGGTGCCACCACCTCCAAGGCCCACACGGCGGTGAAGATCGAGAAAGGCTACAAGCGCGACCAGGTGGTGCATGTCACCAATGCCTCGCGCGCCGTCGGCGTGGCCTCTGCCCTGCTGTCACCGAGCCGCAAGGCCGACTATGTGAAGGAAGTGCAGGCGGAATACGACGCCATTCGCGAGCGCCATGCCGCGCGCCAGAACGACAAGCGCCGCGTCTCCCTGCCCGTCGCCCGGGCCAACAAGTTCGCCATCGACTGGGACGCCTACACCCCGCCGGTACCCAAACAGCTGGGTGTGCAGGTGTTCGAGGACTACGACCTGGCGGAGCTGGTCGACTACATCGACTGGACACCCTTCTTCCAGTCCTGGGAGCTGGCCGGGCGCTACCCGCGCATCCTCACCGACGAGGTCGTGGGCGAAGAAGCCACGCGCCTGTTCGCCGATGCCCAGGCCATGCTCAAGCGCCTGGTGGACGAGAAGCGCCTGCAGGCCCGCGCCGTGTTCGGCCTCTTCCCGGCCAACAGCGTCGGCGACGATGACATCGAGCTCTACACCGATGACAGCCGCAGCGAAGTGCTGACCACCCTGCACCACCTGCGCCAGCAGACCGAAAAGGTCGCCGGCAAGGCGCACATGTGCCTGACCGACTTTGTAGCGCCCAAGTCCAGCGGCAAGAAGGACTACTACGGAGCCTTCGCCGTGAGCACCGGCTTTGGCGTCGATGAACTGGTGGCAGGTTACGAAGCTGATCACGATGACTACAACAGCATCATGGTCAAGGCCCTGGCCGACCGCCTGGCCGAAGCCTTCGCCGAGCGCCTGCACAAGCGCGTGCGCCAGGAATTCTGGGGCTATGCACCGGACGAAACCCTGGACAACGACGCCCTGATCCGCGAGAAGTACCAGGGCATTCGCCCGGCACCGGGCTACCCAGCCTGCCCCGACCACACCGAGAAGGCACTGTTGTGGAAACTGCTGGACGTGGAAAACACCACCGGCATCACCATCACCGAGTCCTACGCCATGCTGCCCACCGCTGCGGTCAGCGGCTGGTATTTCAGCCACCCCCAGGCGCAGTACTTCGGTGTGGCCAAGATCGGTGAAGACCAGGTGTCGGACTACGCCCACAGAACCGGCATGGAACAGAGCGTTGCAGAACGCTGGCTGTCACCAAACCTGGGCTACGAGCCGGACGAAAACTGAGGCTTTTAAGTTTTAAGCTGTAAGCCTTGAGCTGTCAGCTTTAAGAGCCCCGAGCTTTAAGCCCAGGAACGAGAAAAGCCCCGGCAGCCATGCCGGGGCTTTTTCGTATGGGCACCTCGAAAAACCGTAACGAGCAGGCTTAGAGGCAAGGCGCACGGCGCGCGGATGCGCAGTGTATGGGGTATACATGAGGATTCCTACCGGGCTGGCGCACCAGCACCGCGCAACGCAGCCTATGAGTCGCGCAGTAGGTTTTTCGAGGTGCCCGTATGGGTTGCCAGGAAATCAGACGTTTATTTGCCTGTAGACGGCGATGACATCTAACCGGTGCCGCTTAACTGCGTAGCCGCAGGCGAAACGAAAAATGGGTCGTGCAGCTTGGCCCTGCCAGGGCCTGTGGTATATAGTTGTACGGCATTTCCGTACATGAGGGTGCGAATATGGACACAATTAGCGTGAACAAATTTAGAGACAACCTGAAAAGCGTTGTAGAGCAGGTCGTTAGCCGGCACGAGCCGCTCAAGGTGACCCGGCGAGCCGGCGAGGATTTTGTAGTGGTCAGCGCTGATGATTGGGAGCGAGAGCAGGAAACCCTTCACGTGCTGCAAAGCAAGAGTCTCATGCAGCAGATAGCCGATTCGCTGGACACCCATACCCGCGGACAAGGCTACAAACCGACCGACGAGCAGATAAATGAGATCACTGGTATTTGAGGGCAATACCTGGGAGGCCTATGAGACTATGCGCGAAAAGGACAAGCGACTCCACAAAGCCTTATGTAAATTGCTCAAGGAAATGCTCCGACTGGATGATCCTTCCTCAGGTTTGGGAAAACCCGAGCCACTCAAGCACAATCTGTCAGGCCTCTGGTCCAAGCGAATTTCACAGAAAGACCGCTTGATATATCGCTTCGATGATAAGTCCATCTATATCTTCGCTATTGGCGGGCACTACGATCAGCCCTGAGTAACAGGGGCAAGCCTTGCCGTATGTCCTGCTGATAACCCCCGGCGCCGGTACCACCGCCTGCCTGAAGATCGGTTCCACCAGGCCTCCTCCTCCTCGTGCCGTAAAAGGCGCCGCGGGCCTTTCATGCGGCTGCAGGTATTGAGCCGCCGCAACCTTGGGCCCGGTTTTGCGGGTTTTCCCCCTGGTGATCGCGATGTCCAGTGGCGTCAGTCTGCCGATCAATGCGCTCGCTCAACTGCAGGGGTTCAGGCTCGAGCAAATGACAGCCATCGGCCTGATCGTGTGCGTGCCCCCAGCTCTGCCCGCTGCCTGTATGTGCCGGTCTGGCACCGATGGCCGTGACCTGCCAAGCTTGCAGCCAGGCGGCATCTATACTGCACTTTGTCTATTACCCGTATGTTCCGGTGGCCGGGTAGGTGCCGGCGGGACAACCAAAGAACGCTAATCGGGGGGTTAAACCTATGAGCACCGGCCTATCCAATGCGCTGCATATTCTCATCCAATGGCAGTGCACGCCCAACCAGGCGCTCACTACCCTGCAGCTCGACCCTGACCAGCCATTTCCCCTGGTCCTCAGCGAGGAACAATGCGAGCGCGTGACCTTTGTGCTCAATATCCATTCAGACCTCGGCACAATCTTTGACGACCCAGAGGACGCATACCGTTACATATCAAGCCCCCATGACGACCCCTATTACGACGGCAAGTCTCCACTGGAACTCATCTGTACCGGAGATTTAACCCTGTTCGAGCGCGTCTGCTGGCATATCGATGCGATGAGAGTGAACTGAATTGTGCGCACGAAGGCACAGTGGACAGAGTGAAGCGGAAAACTAAAGGGTCCACCAACAGCGCCGGTTAGGCATGATTTGCAGTGGCTACTTAGGCGAAGCACCGAGGCAAAGCACCGCGCCCGCAAGATCACCAACCAGGTTTTCAAACGGAGCGTGGCTTGCGGTACGGACCTGCTGTGACCAGGGCCAGCAGTTCCTGGGATTTTGGTTTCGGGCCAGTGGCGGCCAGTTTCCCTGCATCCGTCGGTAACCGTCAGGCGGTTTCCGGGAAAAGAACATTAACCCACAGCCAGCCATAATAGAGCGCCACACCGAAGATTGTATGGATGGCAACATTCTGAATCCTCGCCATGCCGGGCCTGGGCGCCCTGATTGCACAGATACCCGCCCCCAAACCGGGCTGAATTATCAGCCAGGCCGCCAGAATCGTAACCATCCCGAAAGCCCATGCGGCTAACAGTGAAGGCGCATCCAGGTAGCGCACAACAAGCACAACGTAAATATAAGCGTAGGCAATACCGACAAGATAATGGAATGCCCAACCTAAAACGCTTTCGTACTTTATCGCCGACGAAGCACCAATCGGGTTATGAATCAACTTTCCTTTCGGGATATGACCCAACCAGCGGCCAACCATTCCCCAGTTGGCTTTTGGCAGTTGCAAGATTTTGTTCGAGAAAACAGACCAAACATCAATCAACACCGTCGCAAATACACCCAGCATCATTATCTTGATTAGATCATCCATCTTACTGTCTTAAGCTCCTTGAGGATTAATATCCAAACATGTACTGAAACCAAGCTCCCCTGCATTATTCTCCAAGGTTCTCACTTTGACTAGCCATGAAGCCGTGGCCTGGATTACGGGGTGAGATCAGAAAAAAAAGAGAAGACCCGACCCCGCGCCCCGACAACGTTCAATCCCATGGTATCGAATCTATCTGTTTTGGATGCTCGATCAGATCTAGATTCTACTCCAAACATGCACGACCATAATCAAGGCTGCATACGCCCACATGATTGCAGTCAGAGCCCGAAGCCGCCTAACCAATTTCTGGTCGAGGCTGGCGTCAATCTCTAGTTCGCAATTTTGATTATCGAATTTATTGCCGTCAATTTTTTTCTTAAATCGCAAATACAGCAGAAAAATAGGAAAAAAGCCAACTAATAACCAGTCGTGAATGGAAACCAGAATAAAATGATCTATTTCAAAGTTCCACACCCCTACCACGGCTAGCCCAATACCTGTAACCACAAAGAACCGCAGTGCATTTTTCTCATGCATCCTACAGTAGTCATCAGTAGACATGAACGCCACAATTCCCCACACGATTACGGAAACCAATAATGCTGTCATATTTTTATATCTATCGATGAAAGTAGCGCCGCGAAGCATCTGACTGCCTTGATTGTAGTAATTTTTGCCCGCGCCCATCAAAGCAACTCACTGCTCAGTGACATCCAGTGACTTAGGGGTTGGAATGACACCAATAAAGCGAGCTAAGCTTAGCAAAGTCATAAACAAACCAATCATTGCCTGTCCAATAACTAAAGAGTAAGCAAGCACCCCTAAAGGCGTAACGTTATAATAACCAAAGCTCGTCATAACCACGAAGCTTGTATATACCGCACCTAATACGCTTTCGTGAGAACCCTCTACAGAAAAAGAAAACATACTTTTGAAAAAGATATACTGGGCGGCGAACCAAAAGATAATTTCAAAGTAGTTCTGCATAAGTAAAATAACTATCCGCCTATAACCATGAAGCGCATAATCTTTACCTGCTTTTATCGCTCTGAATTCGTCGAACAAAAGCACATTAGCTTGATAAATCACAACCTCATATACCCTTAACAGCGCATAAATTGCTATCACAAAACCAATATATTCATTTTTTATATATAGTACAGCAGGAACAGAAGCTACGGATAATATGACGTGACTCAAAGCCCATATTTCCGAAAAACGTCCTGTTCTAGCTCTCGGAAAAACTTTCCTTATAAGATTAAAAAAAGAAAACGAACCAAGGACTTTGAATATAGAAGCCCAAAAACCGACAATAAACGAATCTGATCTTTCCATGCATTTCTCTTAGTTTAAAACGCCGCGCATTAGTAATCGATTCACTCATATAGCGAGTAGAACAGATAATTAACCAATACACGAAGTCAGGTCTTTCTTTTAGCCTTGTTACTGAGCCATGAGGAAAAAATATAATACTTACCCACGGCCTACGATTCGGGTGAGAACGTATCGGGCCTTCTAACCCTAAGCTGTAAGCCCGTAGTTGAAAAAGCCCCGACATTACTGACGAGACTTTTTCTAGCTAGCCAAGTGTAACTTGGCTATGACTCACACTGCTGGACGGGTCTATTAACAACTGTATATAAATCTCTTTCCTCCGGCCTGTATATTGCCACGCAATCGCCCACTTCAGCCTTCATATAGCTTCTAATTGTAAATACTTCATTTTTCGAAGTAATAACCAGGTAACTGTATGCGTCAAACGAGTCTATATCTTTATCTGCGAAGCCAGCCGCTATGCCCACGATTCCACCAGCAGCAGCTCCCCAAAGTGCCCTTGACAAGCCGCTTTCTGAAGTTTTACCAGTGTATGGCTGAATATGTTTAACAACCCCGACAGCATGCACCCTGCTTTCGTTAACCGGATAATTCTGACGTTCCAGACCGCCACAGCCTGTTACAAAAAACGCAGCCGCCAGACTAATTATTACCCAGCGCATGATCTATGCCTTCAAAAATTGATTGTGCAAACTGGTCATTATCAGTTCCGGTAATTTGCGTCTTGACTCGCTTTTCACTAAAAACCGTGACTCTGCTCTGGGGAGCTATATCCAATACGATTATTCTGCCTACTTCACCCCAACTGAATGCGGACATTGGCTTTGAAAACACAACAGAAAAGGCTCCGCCAGAGTCCTTAGTCGAGTTGATATCAACATTCAGACCTTGAACGCTTTCAAGCGCGAGTCTTTTTGTTTGGCTATAGGGCGCATTGAAATTTCTTGATATTCCAGCATCAATAGGTGCATTTATAATATTACTGGAGGAAGCACAGCCTGTTAGTGTTAGCAACGCTACTAATCCCAATGTAGTCCTTAACATCTCTATATCCTTATTGCCGGTTTAGCGCGCTACTTTAGCGTATCAATCTTGATCTATCCACCCTTTAAAGAATAAAAACCTGTGCAATACCGCTTAACCGAGGAAGCTTCCTTAGATGAGCCGTACTCAAGTATACCGATGGTGTAGAATTAACCAGCCATAGAACATACTTTACCCTTTCTAATAATTCTGTTTACTCTCAGATATTTAGTTCCGGGGACAGTATACTTAATTTCCTCATGCGCACTGTCATGCTCCTGCCACAGCTAAGCTCGATTGTCACGCGAATGAACCCAGATTGCAGAATCGAGATCATCGAGTTAGGTATACTGTCCCCGGATCTCGCGAGTTGCTGACCCATATCAAGAACACCAACAGCCAGTACAACCTGGAACCCATCGACCTGAACCTGCGTTATGTGCAAAACCGGGCCCTGATGCAGGGCCGTTTCGAGGATCCCAGCGTACAGCGCAGTGTCGACATGGATCTGCACCTGATCGATTTCTACGACCGTGAACTGAGTTCAGTGGAAGGTTTCATCGACAAGCATGCCCGGCAGCATGACTATCAGGAATATGTCATCCTGCGTTCGGTTCCGGGCATCGGTCAGATTTTGGCGCTCTCCATCCTTTACGAGATCGGCGATATCCAGCGCTTTAACCGGGTGCAGCAGTTTGCCTCCTATGCCCGCCTGGTGAAATGCAAGGCGGAATCGGCCGGTAAAACCTATGGCACCTCCGGCGCCAAGATCGGCAATGCTCATCTGAAATGGGCCTTTTCCGAGGCGGCGGTGTTGTACCTGCGCAACAACACCAGGGGCCAGCAGTACCTGAAGCACCTGCAGAAGCGGATGAGCAAAGCCAAAGCCTTATCCGCTTTGGCGCACAAACTGGGCCGGACGGTCTACTTCATGCTGAAACGAGGTCGAATGTTTGATGAAGCACAGTTTCTAAGTTAAGCGGGCCGGCAGTCCAAGCTCAACGCCTAACGGGGATCGATCGGTGCCAGCGATAATGACGGGGGAACCCTAAAATGGGTATGTCATTGAGGCCAGACCTCGAAATCCTCCTGATCGCTGCCGCCGGATAACCCGGACGCCTTGATTAGATGGGCTGTCGGACCGCTTCCGGAATTAACAATTTGTATGCGTGCGCCCCGGTCAAACCCGCCGACTAACGGGTACATCCTGGATGATCCAACCCTCTTGAATGGGAGGATCGGGGTTACCGAGTTATTTCTAGTGGCCCACACGCGTGGCAGGATGCCCGGAAGTGGCAGCACCTCAGGTGCATAAGAGACCCTCAATAGGTGTTTGTTGCCGCATTCATCGGTGGTCAACGGACCGGAAATACGAAGCAAGCAGATCAAATTATTAAAGAGCAAGTATGGGCGAAAAGCCTAGAATTTTTTAATGCCTATTGACGTGGGGACGGCTCATAGGTGTTAGAGATTTTCTTGAAATAGCTTTTTTACTGCCGAAATTAAGTATTCGTCTTGATAAAAGCCAGCTGCGATAGACAAGCCAACAGGCACATTATCAACTTTTGCAATTGGGATGGTTATTTCAGGCAGTTTACCAACTCCTGAAAACGCGGTAATAGCCATTGTTCTATCGTAAAAATCCATTGCAGTCTCCATTTGTTCAAAGGCCCCTTTCAATGGCGCAATAGTTGGCACTGTTGGAAATAGTATTAAATCGCCTTTTTGAAAAAATGAAGTTATTCGATTAAACATTTTTTCACTAAGCATCAGCGAATCATTAACTTTTTTTCGATCAAAATTACGTACTGTTTCATACTTCATAGCAAAAAATGGGCTTAAATCAGGGGATGTAGCATCAATCCAATTCCCAACAGTGTTCAAAAATTCAAATGTTTGCACTGGTCTTAAAATATCAACATTCAATTTCTCAAGTGTCATCGGTTCTTTGAGAATATCGCTTAACGTAATCGAGGTTACATTTATATCCCTGCTAGATAAGCGCTCTTTAATCTTACACTTTATTGCCTTTGCGACTTCACTGTCTGCTATGGCAAATGCATCTTCAAGAAGATAAATGTTTTGTATATGCTCTGGTGATGTTTCCTCAATTGACAGCAAAGCTTTCATTGCTTTACAAAGAATGCCTAAATCACTTGCTAGCGCACCAACAGTGCTTGTACTTGGCACAAAAGGTAACACACCGGCTTCAGAAACTCGGTGTGTCGTTGGACGCATTGCATAAACACCACACAGACTGGCAGGAACACGCAAAGATCCAGCTGAGTCCGTGCCAATGGCAAAATCAACCAACCCACATGCAACCGCTGATGCGGAACCACTTGACGAGCCACCCGGAATTCTATCTGGAGCAGCGGGGTTTATCGGTGTGCCAAAAAAATAATTCTCACCATCTAAGCTATAGGTGAACTCATCCGATACCGTTTTACCAAGGCAAGTTGCGCCATATCCTAATAATTGATCAACACAAAGAGCATTATGAGTAGGTGTATCATGTTTTGCAGACCATGATGGACTACCGTAAGAGGTTTTATAGTTTGAAATATCAATATTGTCTTTTACGGCAAAGGTGAGATCGCTTAAAAACCCCTTTGCATAGGGTTCCAAAGTAAAGGTTTCAACAAATGCGCCTGATGATAAAAAATCGTACATTACTTCCTCTTCAATTTATGTGCTGGATATTTGAAAGCATCTAACATTTGTATCGTAGCCTCGGAGGCCGATTTGCCTGAGGCCAGTATTTCCTGATCAATTTTCGTCAAAAACGGGCGCAAAGCCAAGCAGCATGGGTCCTTCAGGTCATCTGCTCAATCTCTGCATCTGACAAAACGATCACCAAGCCTCATATCCACTTTTCGACTATGCATTGTAACTTTATGATTCCAAATAAGTATCAGCGAACTTTTAGCCACACGCCAGGATACTGGCCTGCAAGGCCGTTTATCCCGCTTGCGAAACCCATGACCCCGAACAATACTGTATATAAATACAGTATAAAATCCTATGGAGCTGCCAATGGACGATATCCCCAAGCTACTGCCTGCCCACCCCGTTCGGTTCATGGACCGCTTCCGGGCCTTTATCCGGGCCCGCCAAATGGCATACCGCACGGAAAAGACCTATTGCATATGGGTTCGCGACTTCATTCGCTTCCACAACAAGCGCCATCCGGAGTCTATGGGGACGCCAGAGGTTGATGCCTGGCTGAGCCATCTGGCCAATGAACGTTCTGTCGCCATAAATACGCAAAAAACAGCACTCAATGCGGTCGTATTTCTGTACAGGCAATTCATCGGGCGCGAGGAGAATGGGGTCAAGTCTTGTCTTTTGCCTCACTGATAATCCGGCTTATCCGCGAATAGTGCAAGCCGAAGTACTCGCCTATTAACTTCATACTATAACCTTTACTGGCAGGCGCTTTGACGATCGCTTCGTTACGCGAAGCAGTCACCTTGACGTAGTAGTCCAGAGGTTTGGCAAGCGGCCGCCGCTGGGCCGATGGAATTTCGAGCAAGCGGTCTGCTTCGTTAATACGCTTTTGCATCTCATCGACAAACTGCTCGCTACCAAGATACGTCGCTGAACGTGTTGTTATACCTCAATTTCAGAAGCCATGAAGTTCCCGATGACACCTCATGTAGTCAGCTTGTCGACCATTGAGACGTATGCGGCCTGGTGCATCTCCGATCAACATTTGAAGCTCGTTCTCAGTAATTTTAGGGGCGCGAACCAATGCACCGTCCGAGGAAAAAGAAATTAAACCGCGATCAAACAAAGCATCCAGATTGGCTACAAGAAGTAATCCGTTGTCACCATCCAGCCGTTCTTCATTGGTGCAATCTTTCCATGGTTTTATGTGCGACGCTCTTAGCACCTCTCGAATCTTGCAGCCCGTTACGCAACAGCCACTCCATTTCGCCTCCAACTTAGCCCGAAACGCACCCTGGCCCAATCTCGCCTTTTGAAGTTGCACTTTCTCGGTTTCGCCTGCCATTTTATCGTGACGCACTGCCTGAAGATCAATTAGTAACATCGCATCCGGAAGAACCCAATACTGCCGCTTATTTCCGGGTGGATAGACGCCCAGCTCAACGCAGTAGCGTAGAAATTCCGCCTCCGCAGTTGCGTGTAAACACCTTTCCATTCCCAGAACCCTTTTTATGGCCGGGTTTGTCTCCTTGCCATCCCGCTCAGATCGGAGGTCAAGATGCACATCAATGGAATTGTTCTGATAGCCAATAAATCTAGAAGGGCCAAATACCAACTCTCCACTTACATTTGCGACTACTATTGATTTTCCATTGCGTACTAGCTCGATTGCACGTGCATCTCGGCTCTTCAGTGCCATCAGAAGGACACCAAAATTTTCGTCAATATGCTCTTGGGATGCTACGAGGCCCACTGAAGTCTCCATGAGGTATAACTTTTGTATCGTAGCCTCGGAGGCCGATTTGCCTGAGGCCAGTATTTCCTGATGAATATTCGTCAAAAACGGGCGCAAAGCCAAGTAGCATGAGCCGTTCAGGTCATCTGCTAAAACGCACTGAATCTGACAAAACGATCACCAAGCCTCATATCCACTTTTCGACGTTTGGTATACTGCCCGCGGCATTACTAGGGCCTGACTTCGCCTCCTGCAAGCTTATATACTATTTTTTAGACAAATCTACATCTACAATTTCATTGGTAGATTTTACAGTCCTTGTGTAGATATTATATCCAGGAGCGTTTATCAACATCGTATCCCCAGGTATAAATGTTCCTGTTACATGGTAGCTTCCGAGAGCATTAGTGGTTCCGCTATCTCTATTGATTACGATATGTGCAGACGGAATCGGAGTTCCCGTTTCTTTATCACGTACAACACCCTGCATACTAGAACAAGCGGATAGAATTAATGCTGAGCATAAAATGATAACTTTACTTTTCATGTTTATTCCTCATTTAGTTATAAAAATTAATAAATCTATTCACTAAACCTATCTGTACTGCATCAAGTACTTCATTATGCTCAACGATCAACAGCACCTGACAGTGCCGGACGATGAACCTATCAAGCGGTTCCTAATACTTCTCACGACTGAGATAAACGTCCTGCTACCACCCAGATCTTGGCACTGAACGCGATTTTATTTCTCAAGAAGAGGTTTCTCGAACCATCCGTTGACCGGGGATTCTGGCCTGCGGCACGTCTTACCACACAAGCAATCGCACAATGCCTACAACCCGCATCACCCTACTCCACGGCAGCGGACAGGTCCGATAAACCACGCTACCGCCCTAACGATAACGAAATACGGGCCTGCAATGCAGGCAGAGCCAGGGAGAACGGAGGGATTGAACTTGGGGGGAAGGATTCACCCAGCCTGGCTTCCGTTGCTCAGCTGACGATTTGCGTTATTGTCGATCAAAACCAGGCACCAGTACTCCGTCGGCGCCTTCAGCATAATGCCGAAAGCAGGGGCGATGGGCAAGGTATAAGGGGCGAGGTCCAAGCTGAAAGTGGCAAGGTGGTTGGTGATTGGTGATTGGTGATTGGTGATTCACCGTTGTGCCTAAAGCCCTGCCCGTCCAGCACTATCGGATCGACGTCCAAGGTCCCATTCCATCCACACTACCGAAACATCAGAACGGCTCCAATTCCCCCTTATGAAGCCGGCGAGCACTGGCGTTATTGTGCGATCAGGCCCGCAGGGGCGAAAACAGGGACTGTCGAGCCGCAGATTAGGCACAGGATGTGCCGTTAGCTGCGCCCGCGCAATGGCGTCAGAGCGCAGCGGAAAGGCTTCCTTGGGGCGCGCTTCCTTTGCCTACTTTCCTTGTCGCGTAACAAGGAAAGTGGGTCGCCGAAAGGCGAAATACGGATTCGCAGAATACGGTAAATGTTCTGCTGGCAGACTCGATCCTGCGTGTCTTTCATCTGGTCGTCGAACGACTCATCATGCCATCCCCTGCGACCGATGATGGGTGGCGCGCTTCCTTTGCACACTTCACCTTGTAGAGAGTCCTTGTCGCCTAACAAGGAAAGTGGGTCGCCGGCAGGCGAAATACGAATTCGCAGAATACGGTGAATGTTCTGCTGGCAGATTCGATCCAGCGTGGCCGTTTACCGGGGCGTCAAGTGATTCATCATGGCATCCTCTGCAAACAATGATGGGTTACGGCGCGCCCAGGGCTTGGAGCAATCGTAAAGGTTTGTGCAATGCGCACCTCACCGCATCCTACGCACAAACACCCGCGCATCAGCGATATCAGAGCAGCCTCAATCCCCCTCAGCAGCCGACGAGCACCGGGATTATGTTCCGATTAGACCCGAAGGGGCGAGACAGGGACTGTCGAGCCGCCGATTGAGGGCATGGATGCCCTCTTAGCGGCACCCGCAGAATGGCGCCAGAGCGCAGCAAGAAGGCGTCATTGGGGCGTATTCTTCAAGGTAAAGAGCCTTGGTTACTTTTTTTGCGCGTGCAAATAAAGTGACACGACCAAGAGGTCGTAACAGGAATTACCAGACAGTCACTGTAGCCAGGAGTAATACAATGTTATTCGAAGGATAATCCCCGCCTCGCGCGGCCTAAAAGTCAGCAAAGTGTCACCCATGTCATTGAACTGAGCTGTTACCCATGTGGGTTAACTGTACCGGATTAGTGATTCGTGATTCGTGATTCGTGATTCGTGATTCGTGATTCGTGATTCGTGATTCGTGATCAATTATGGCGGTATACCACTCCACGGTGCAATTCGCAGGCTCATTGGCACCCTACCAAAGAAGCCATTCCGCATTGGCAGCAATCCGGCAACCAGCAGCCCTGCCCACATCACCAGTTCACTCCCAGTACCACCCATCCGTCAGAACGGCTTTAAGTCCCCCTTATGAGCAGAAAATTGATCCTGCATTTTCTGACTACCGGCGGGGCGGCCTTCCGCCATCCATGGCCATCCACTCCACAGCAATCCTTCAAGCCGCCACTGATCAAAACGGACAAGGGCTGTGGCCATGAAAGGGCTCACCAGTGCCCGGATGCTCGAAATACACATCGCTGGCATGCAACAGCAAACGGTCTGCCATCTGCTCGCTATGCTCGCTTCTGTAAAGGTCACACCCAAGAATGGGATGGCCCATTGCCTGGCTGTGAATGCGTAACTGGTGGGTGCGTCCCGTTAGCGGATTGAATTCCACCAGGCTGCGACGTGGCTGGTCCAGGCGCTCTAACACCCTGAATTCACTGACGGCCGTTTGGCCGGTGACGTGGCAGATTTTCACCCGGGGAAACTGGCTTTTATCCTTCGCGATGGGCGCTGTTACCTGCCCCTGATCGTCCGAGATCCAGCCTTCCAGCAAGGCCAGGTAGCGTTTTTGAATGCCCCGTGCCTGAAACTGCCGATTGAGGTGCCTGGCGGCGTCGGCATTGAGCCCCACCAGCATCATGCCCGAGGTGCCAAAATCCAGCCGATGGGGTAGCTTGGCCGCGGGGAATGCCGGGCTCTGCCCTTGCTGGCCATGCACCAGGCGGTAGTGCACCGAATCCCGGTTGAGAGGGTTTTTACCCGACAGGCTAAGCAGGCCGCTGGGCTTGTTGATCAGCAGGATATCGTCATCCTGGTACAGAATCACCACTGGATCGGCACACACAGGTGCCACAAAATCATCAATAACGCTGTGAATCGGCGTGCCTGCACCCGACATCTAACATTCCCCGCTATTGATGCTCAGCACGCCCTGCCAAACGCTGGCCGGCTGTGCCATTTTTGTGAGTATTTCTCAAAAACGGCACAGCCTACCCAAGTCTGCGCCCGGGGGCCAGCAGCCTGGCGGGTACAGCATTGATTATCGGTGCTTTCGTTTCCCCGGCGGGTCCTCAGTTGCTGGCGGCAACGCTCACCGCGGTATCGGGCTGGCTGGCGCCGGAGCCCAAACCCCGGCGCCCGACCAGGGCCACGGCAACGGTGGCGATAACACCGGGAACCGCCAGGGCGATGAAGTTGACATGGTGCGGCAGCGCCAGTGCCAGCAGCGTGCCACCCAGCATGGGGCCAACGATGGCGCCGTTGCGGCCAATGCCGGAGGCCCAGCCGAGCCCCGTGGAGCGGATGCTGGCGGGGTAATACTGGGCCACATAGGCGTAGAGCAGAATCTGCGAGCCAATGGTGGTGGCGCCAGCGATGCCCATCAGGCTGTAGAGCAGCCACATCGGGTGATCATGGCCCAGCAACACCAGTGAGGCGGAGCCCAGTACAAAGAAGCTCACCAGCACAGAGCGCAGCGAGAAACGGTCGGCCAGCCAGCCGCCCCCCACGGCCCCGATGATCGCGCCAATGTTCAGCACCATCAGCGACATCATGCTGGAGCCCAGGGCGTAGCCGGCCATGGACATCAGTTTCGGCAGCCAGGACCCCAGCGCGTACACCATCAGCAGGCAGCAGAAAAAGGCCGTCCAGAACATCAGGGTACTGAGCGTACGGCCACCGCGGAACAGCTCCCGCACCGGCCCCTCGCTCTCGTTCGAGGGCGGTACCACCAGCAGATCCTCATCGCTGATCCGCTGCGCCGGGGCGATCTTCTGCAAAATGCCGCGAGCCTCCCCTTCACGCTTGTGCAGCATCAAAAAGGCCACGGACTCCGGCAGGAACTTCATCATCAGCGGCAACAGCAGCAGCGGTACGCCTGCCAGGAAGAACATGATTTCCCAGCCATAGTTGGGCACGATCCAGATACCCAGCCCCGCGGACATCATGCCGCCCACGGCGTAACCGCTGAACATCAGCGCCACCAGGGTGCTGCGGCTTTTCTTCGGCGAGTACTCGCTCATCAGCGAGACCACGTTGGGCATCACGCCGCCGATTCCAAGGCCCGCGATAAAGCGCAGGATACCGAATTCCCGGGGTGTGCTGGCAAAGCCGTTGATCACCGTGGTCAGGCTGAACAGCACCACGCAGATCATGATGGTCTTCTTGCGGCCCAGCCTGTCCGACAGCATGCCAAAGCTCATGGCCCCCAGCATCATGCCGAACAGGGCACTGCTGCCCAGAAGGCCGGCCACGTAGGGGTTGAGGTTCCACTGTTCCATCAGCAGCGGCAGCACCACGCCGTAGATCACCAGGTCATAGCCGTCGAAAATGATGATCAGGGTGCACCAGAGCAGCACCTTCCAGTGAAACGGGTTGAATGTGGCGTTATCAATAACGTCGTTTACGTCGATAGTGCGCATGGGTCTGCACCTTTGAATATTGTTTTAGTTGTTCGGCGTCACGGCAAACCCGGGGCCTGTAGCCGCAAGGCCTCCCGGGCCTGTGGCGTCAGCCCTGATCGCCGCCGCCCACCGGCAGGGTGGTGCCAGTGATGTAGGAGGCCGCATCGGAGGCCAGAAACAGGATGGCGTTCACCTGTTCGTGCATCAGGCCGTAGCGCTTCATGTGGCTCGACTCCACGGTCTGGTCCACGATCTGCTGGTACCAGCGCTTTTCCTGCTCCGACTGCGGCGCACTGTTGCGCGGAATCCTGCGCTCGCCCACATCGGTGCCCCCGGTGGCCACGGCATTGACGCGAATGCCGCGCTCGCCATTTTCCCAGGCCAGGCTCGCCGTCAGCGCATTGACCCCGCCCTTGGCGGCCGCGTAGGGCACCCGGTTAAGGCTGCGGGTGGCGATGGACGACACGTTCACAATGACGCCGGCCTGCTGTTGCTGCATCAGCGGCAACACCGCATGGCAGCACCAGAGCGTCGGGAACAGCGAACGACGCACTTCGGCCTCTATCTGCGCCTCTTCGTAGTGCTCGAATGGCTGTACCCAGATGGTGCCGCCGACGTTGTTGATCAGGATATCGATGCGCCCAAAGGCCTCCTGAGCCTGGGCCATTACCCGGCTGGCACCCTCGTACTGTTCCAGGTTCGCCAGCACCACCAGGGGCTCGGGTGCGCCACTGGCACTGATCTCCCGGGCCACGTCGTGCACCAGGTCAGACAGGTCCACCAGCACCAGCTGGGCGCCTTCGCGGGCCAGCTGTTCCGCTACAGCCCGGCCAATGCTCTGGGCCGCACCGGTGACCACCGCAACCTGGTTCCTGAAGCGCGCGGTCATGCCACGGCCTCGCTGGCACCGGGCGTGCTCGGGGTGAACTTCTCGTAATGGAAGGAATTCGGATTGATGCCCTGCGCGCGGAAATACCCCAGCACCGCATCCACCATGGGCGGCGGGCCACAGAGGTACACGTCCACATCGCCATCGTTGATGGGGGCGTTGTCCATATGGTTGGTGACATAGCCCTTGTACGGATGGTCGCTCGCTTCACTGGCGACCACGGTCTTGACGCTGACGTTCTCCAGCGTGCCGGCAAACTGCTCCAGTGCCTGCACGCACACCAGGTCGTCGTCGTTGGTCACACCGTAGATCAGGTGCGTCGGCTGGTCACAGCCGTGCTGCTGCAGGTATTCCAGCATGGCCAGGAAGGGCGCAAGACCCGTTCCCCCCGCCAGCATCAGCACCGGGCGCGCCACCGGGCGCAGGTAAAAGCTGCCCATCGGGCCGGTGAGGCTCAGCTTGTCGCCAGGTTTCGCCTTGTCGACCAGCCAGGAGCTCATCAGGCCGCCGGGCACGTTGCGAATCAGGAAGCTCAGTTCCCGGCTGCCGGGGCGGGAACTGAAGGAATAGGCACGGCTTTGGCTGCTGCCGGGCACCTGGATATTGACATACTGCCCGGCGAGGAAAGCGATATCCGCGTCCGCCGTCACTTTCAGCTCGATGGCGGTGGCTGAAACCAGGTTAACCTCGGCGACCGTGCCGGTTACCTCGCTCGTGCCGGTCTTGCACAGCGTTGAGGCCACCGGCACCTCGACCACGCAATCGCTGCTGGGCACCATCTGGCAGGTCAGCACCCTGCCCTGCGCCACTTCGTCGTCGGTCAGGGCGTCGTCGATGTATTCGTCGCCCAAGTCAAAGGCGCCCTGGTGGCACGTCCCCTTGCAGGTGCCGCAGACGCCGTCGGAGCAGTCCATCGGCAGGTTGATCTTTGCGCGGTAGGCGGCATCCAGAACGGTTTCGCCCTCGTTGCAGGTCACGAAACGGGTGACGCCGTCTTCAAAGTTGAGCGCGATGCTGTAACTCATGATCGTCTCTCCACGGCCGTTAGATGTTATAAATATCAAGCACTTGGTTGATATAGTCGTTGTTCAGGACGATCTTCTTCTCGGTAATGAGGGGCGCCTCGCCGCTGATATCCAGGGTGTAAAACGAGGTCCCGAAAAAAATCTCGGTCTTGTGGTAGCGGTGGCTGTTGGTCTGCCAGTTAAAGCGCAGCTTCACCTCCTGGCCATCCTGGGACAGGATCTCCAGGTTGGAGGTCAGGTGCGTGGTACGCGGCTCCGGCATCGAGGTGGCGCCGGAACGCTCGGTCTTGATGCGGTAGACCCGGTCTTCCAGGCCGTTGCGGTTGGGGTAGTAGATCAGCGAGATTTCCGACTGCGGGTCCTCGGTGAGGCGGTCCTCGTCGTCCCAGGCCGGCATCCAGTACACCACGTTTTCGCTGTAGCAGCTGAGCCACTCGTCCCACTGACGGTCGTCCAGCAGCCGTGCTTCCCGAAAGATAAACGCCTGAATCTGTTCGTATGTCATGCTCATGCCGAGGCCCCCTTTGCAGCAATGGAAATAAAGCGGTCACGTTCGGTTGCAACGGCCTTGAGCATTTCAGCCACCCAGTGCTGATGGTGCGTTACGTAAAGACCTTCATCCTCCGGCTTGATCCCGCTGAGGATCGGCTTCAGCCCGATGGCGTCTGCGCTCGCATCCGGCCCCTCGATCCAGTGACTGGCGCCGCGGCTCATGTCGTTCCACTTCAGCTCCCGGCCTTCATAGCCGCGCTGGCAGGCGCGGAACTCTTCCAGGTCATCCGGCGTACCCATACCGGTGACATTGAAGAAATCCTCGTACTGGCGGATACGCTTGGCCCGGTCCGCGGCCGGTTCGCCCTTGGGCGCCCAGCAGAAGATGGTGATTTCGGTCTTGTCGACGGAGATCGGGCGCAGCACGCGGATCTGGGTGGAGAACTGATCCATCAGGTAGACGTTCGGATAGAGGCACAGGTTCTTGGTGGTATTGACGATCGAATCGGCACGGGCCTCGCCGACCTGCGCCTGCAGGCGTTCCAGGTGGTTGTACACCGGGCGTACCTGCGGGTTGGTCAGGCGGGTCCACAGCATCATGTGGCCATGCTCGAACGAATAGAAACCGCCTTCGCTGGACCAGCTCTTGGCGTCGACCGCTTCGGTACCGCCCTGGTCGTAGTTGCGCTGCCCCATGGTGGAGAGGTAGTTCCAGTGCACGGTGCCGACATGGTAGCCGTCTGCGCCGTTTTCGGCGGTCAGCTTCCAGTTGCCTTCGTAGGTATAGGTGGAGGTGCCGCGCAGCACTTCCAGACCGTCCTCGGCCTGATCCACGATGTTGTCGATGATCTTGCGGGTTTCACCCAGGTATTCGCCCAGCGGCAGCACGTCCGCGTTGAGGCTGCCGAACAGGAAGCCGCGGTAGGACTCGAACTGGGGCAGGTGTTTCAGATCGTGGGAGCCGTCGGTATTGAAGCTGTCCGGGTAGCCGCCCTTCTTCTGGTCGCGGGCCTTCAGCAGCTTGCCGTCGTTCTTGAAGGTCCAGCCGTGGAACGGGCAGGTAAAGGATGCCTTGTTGCCGCGCTTTTTGCGGCACAGGGTAGCACCGCGGTGCGAGCAGGTGTTGAGCAGCGCCTGCAGCTCGCCTACCTTGCTACGGGTGATCACAACCGGCTGGCGGCCCACCGTGGTGGTGAAATAGTCGCCGGGATTTTCGATCTGGCTTTCATGGGCCAGGAACACCCAGTTGCCTTCAAAGATGTGTTTCATCTCCAGGTCAAACAGCTCCTGGTCGGTAAAGACACCGCGATCGCAGCGGTAGTGACCGGTTGCCGGGTCGGCTTGCACCGCGCCACGGATCCGGGTTTCAAGTGCATCGAGTTGGCGAGTCATGGTCGTCAATCCTCATTCTGTGGTCTTGTTGTTTGGGTGACCGTTTTGCGGACGCAGGGGCTGGGGCGATACTCAGACCGCGTCGGTTTCCAGCGCACGGTTGCGCTCGTGGCGAACCTGCAGTTGCGGCTTGTCGGTAGAGACCAGCTGCACGTTGAACTCGACGCGGGTGAAAGGCCCCTGGATGTCGTACGCGGCTGCCTCTGATGGGTCTTCTATACGCTGTGCCTGGACCACCAGCTCGTCGCGGGTCGCAAAGGCGAAATCGTCGAAGGTGTACGGGTCGCCCGCCAGGTTGATCTGGGTCGTCAGGTGCTTGTGGCCCGGCGCGCATACGAAGTAGTGGATATGGGCTGGACGGTTGCCGTGGCGCCCCAGCTGGTTCAGCAGTTTCTGGGTGGCGCCATCCGGCGGGCAGCCGTAACCGCAGGGGATGATGCTGCGGGCGACGTAACGCCCCTGGCTGTCGGTCTTGATGCGCCGACGCAGGTTGTAGTCGCTCTGGGACTGATCGAAGTAGGAGTAGGCGCCTTTAAGGTTGGCGTGCCAGATATCGACAATGGCATTGGCCAGCGGATTGCCCTGCTCGTCGGTAACCTGGCCGGTCAGGATCATGCTTTCGCCGCCCTCGCTGCCGTCGTCCATGCGGGCAAAGCCCTCGCTCAGCGGCGCGCCGGCCACGTACAGCGGCCCCTCGATGGTGCGCGGCGTACCGCCGTGAAGGCCCGCCTGCGCGTCCTCGGCATCCATGCGGATATCCAGGTACCGATCCATGCCAAGGCCCGGCGCCAGCAACGCGGCTTCACCGTTCTGGCCCAGCTCGTTGATGTAGTAGACGGCGCTCCAGAACTCCTGCGGGGTCACATCGAGATCCTCGATGGTCTGGAAAATGTCGTGCATGACTCGGTGAACAATGGCCTTCACCCGCGCGTCACCCGCGTCCTGGTTCAGCCCGGCGACCTTTTCCAGCAGTTCCCTGACCTCGGCCGTATGCATGGTTTTAACACTCATTGTCTTGCTCCTCAGTCTCTTGTTGTTGTGGCTACGCCCTTGCTCCGACCTTCACGCCGGCCAGTGAACCCGGCATGGCGGCTGCCTGACGGCACACCCGATTTATAGCCAGCTTAAGCAGCGGAACGATCGCCAACTATCCAGTTTGTGACAGCCTTTATCCTTTTCCTGCACGGGGTGAAAAGCAGGGAAACGGGCAAGGTGAAAGGGGAAAGGCGCAAGGGCAAGGGCAAGGGCAAGGGCAAGGGCAAGGACAAGGGCAAGGGCAAGGGCAAGGGCAAGGGCAAGGGCAAGATGAGTGTGCTGCGCTGAAGCCGGCGCTAGCCGGCTTTGCATGTAACGGATAAAGCGGTGCAGACAACGGCTATTGTCGAAATCGCTCTGGATCTAACAATGAGTCTCCCGCCATAAATCGAATACTCAAGGGAGTCTTCAACCATGCATAACAACAAGAAGGGGCTGCGTGCCCTGGTTAGCGCCTGCGCTACCGCCGGCCTGCTCAGCGTCGGTTCCAACCTTGCGGCAGAGCCGGTGAAAGTCGGCATCATGCTGCCCTTCAGCGGCGTTTACGCTGCCCTCGGCGATGCCGGACGCAACGGCCTTAAGCTCGCGCTCACGCAGAACGCCGCGCAGCTGCATGGCCGGGACATCGAGTACCTGGAGCTGGATACCGAGGCCAGGCCCGAACGGGCGCCGGAGCTGGCGTCGTCCCTGCTGGACAAGGACAAGGCCGACTTCATTATCGGCCCGGTACATTCCGGCGTTGCCATGGGCATGTCCAAGGTGCTGCGCAACAAGGATGCGATCATGATCATCCCCAATGCCGGTGCCGCCGCAGCCACGGGCCCGCTCTGTGCACCCAACGTGTTTCGCACCTCGTTTTCGTCCTGGCAGCCGTCCTGGCCCATGGGCAAGGTGGCCCTGGATGCCGGCTACAAGAAAGTCGTGACCATGAGCTGGAACTACGGCATGGGCAAGGAAAGCCTCGAAGCCTTTGAAGAATCCTTCACCGCCGGCGGTGGCGAAATCGTCAAGCAGATTCTGGTGCCCTTCCCCAAAACCGAATTCCAGCCCTACATCACCGATATAGCGGCAACCGCACCCGATGCGGTGTTCGTCTTCTTTGCCGGCGGTGGCGCAGTAAAGTTCGTCAAGGACTACAACGCGCTGGGCCTGAGCGACAAGATTCCGCTGCTGGGCGCGGGCTTTCTGACCGAAGGCACGCTTGAAGCCCAGGGGGATGCCGCCGAAGGCATTCTCACCACGCTGCACTACGCCGACAACCTGGATAACGCCGCCAACCACAAATTCCGTCAGGATTACGCCAGCAGCTTCGGCAAACCGGCCGATATCTATGCGGTGCAGGGATATGACGCCGGGCTGCTGATCGCCCAGGCCCTGAATACCCTGGGGGGCGACATCAGTAATCGCACGGCGCTAATTGCCGCCATGCAAGCCAGCACCATCGACAGCCCCCGCGGCAAGTTCACCTTCTCCAAAGCCCACAACCCGGTGCAGGACATCTACCTGCGCAAGGTCGTCAACGGCGAAAACCAGGTGCTGAGCATTGCCGCCGCAGCGCTTGAAGACCCCGCGCGCGGCTGCAAGCTCTAGCAGCCTGTCGGACTTACCACTGATCTACTGCGGGAAAGCCGATTTTGGTCATTTTTCGTGCTCTTTTTTGTTGAATAGAACCACTATTCGTCTCAAAAGAGCCCAAAAACTTCCTCAAAACGGGCTGTCCCTCGCTACGATCGGCCAAGTCCGACAGGCTGCCAGGCCCCCTTTTCCCCACTCTCGGCCTGTACGCAGCACCGCTTATGGCGGCGTACAGGCTCGACCTGACGGGCGCACGATGATGGATATAACCCTGTTTCTGTTCCAACTGATGAACGGCGTGCAGTACGGCCTGCTGCTGTTCCTGATCGCCTCTGGCCTGACCCTGGTGTTCGGTGTCATGGGCATTCTCAACCTGGCCCACGGTTCCATGTACATGGTGGGCGCCTACCTGGCCTGGTATTTCGTCAACACCACCGGCAGCTTCGGCGTGGCGGCGGTGATCTCGGCCATTATCGCCCTGCTGCTGGGTATCCTGATCGAGCGCACCCTGATCATCCGGCTGTACCGGCGCAACCACCTGGACCAGGTGCTGCTGACCATCGGCCTGATCTTCGTGTTCAATGCGCTGCAAAGCCTCCTCTGGGGCAATGACCCGCTGGGCGTGGCGGTGCCCGCCTGGCTCGATGGCGCCATCCCGCTGACCGAGATGATCGAGTACCCGGTGTACCGGCTGTTCGTCTCGGGCCTGTGCATTCTGATCGGCATCGGCATGTACCTGACCATCAACCGCACCCGCCTTGGCATGCTGATCCGTGCCGGCGAGTCCAACCGCGACATGGTCGAGTGCCTGGGGGTGGATATCAATCGCCTCTATACGCTGGTGTTTGCCGCCGGCGTCGCCCTGGCCGCCATCGCCGGCATCGTCTCGGCCCCCATGGTCTCGGTAGTACCGGGCATGGGTGAACATGTGCTGATTTCCTGCTTTGTGGTGGTGGTTATCGGCGGCATGGGCTCCATCAAGGGCGCCTTTGTCGGCGCGCTGATGGTGGGCATTGTCGATACCTTTTCCTCGATCATGCTGCCGCAGGTATCCAGCATGATGATCTACATCCTGATGGCGGTTGTGCTGCTGATAAGGCCCAGGGGCCTGTTCGCCAGCTAACGCCCAGTTCGGAGAAAGTCCCATGTTTAATAACCGTGCGGAAAAACTGTTTGTCTGGCTGTTCTTCCCGCTGGCGCTGCTAATGCCGCTGCTGCTGGATCAGAACACCTTTTATGTCAACAAGCTGGCGACCATCCTGATCCTGTCGATCTTTGTCATGTCGCTGGATTACCTGGTGGGCCGTTGCGGCCTGGTGACCCTGGGCCATGCGCTGTTTTACGGCATGGGCGGCTACCTGTTCGTGATGCTGGCGCCGGAATACGAGGCGGTAAACTTCTGGCTATACACCTTCTACGTGCTGGCCATCGCGTCGGTGATCGCACTGGTGGTGGGCGTTATCGTGCTGCGTACCAGCGGCATCTACATGATCATGATCACCCTGGCGCTGGCCCAGATGTGCTTCTATTTCTTCTCGGATTCCACGGAATTTGGCGGCAATGATGGCCTCTTTATCTTCGTTAAGCCCGAGACCGATGTGTTCGGCCTGAGCCTGTTCGACCTCGACAACCCGACGCACTTTTACTACCTGTGCCTGCTCTCGCTGTTCAACTGCCTGCTGTTCTTCAAGTTGCTCATGCGCTCCAAGTTCGGCCGCATCATGGATGCCGTGCAGGAAAACCCCGAGCGCACCACCGCGCTGGGCTACAACGTGCTGCACTTTCGCCTGGCCAGCTATGTCATCGCCTCGGCGCTGGGCGCCTACGCCGGCTACCTCTTCGCGCTGCAATACGGCTTCGTTAACCCCTCGATGCTGTCCTGGCAAACCTCCGGCACAGCCCTGGTGATGTCGATACTCGGCGGGCTTGGCACCCTCTACGGCGCCATTCTCGGCACCCTGGTGTACGAAGGCCTGCATTACGGCTTTGAACACCTCACCGAGAACTGGCTGCTGCCCATGGGCAGCCTGATCATCCTGATGGTACTGGCGTTCCGGCATGGTCTGGCAGGCTACCTGGAATCCCTGGTGGAGAAACGCAAATGAGCAGCATCGTATTGAAACCCGCAGACCTCGCGCCCCCGGCCACGCCCTGCCCGGTGACGGACGTTGTTTTGCAAACAGAAGGTCTGTGCAAGTACTGGGGCGGCCTCAAGGCGCTGGATGATCTGTCGCTGCAATTCCACGACCGCAGGCTGCATGGCATCGTTGGGCCCAACGGTGCCGGCAAGAGCACCCTGCTGAACCTGCTGTGCGGCAGCTACGCCCCCACCCGCGGCAAGATCCTGCACAACGGCGAAGCGATCGATGCAATCCGGCCCCATGAGTTCAGCCGCCGGGGCATCGGGCGCGGCTTTCAGAAAACCAATATCTACCCCAGCGCCACCTGCCTGGAGAACTGCAGCATTGCCGCCCAGCGCCGGGTGGGCGGCAGCTTCAATATCTTTCGCTCGCGTCACAGCGACAGGCTGCTGACCGAAATGGCGGCACAGGCACTGGAAAAGGTAGGCCTCTCGCACCGGCGCGATGCAATTGCCTCACGCATCAGTTACGGCGAACAGCGCCAGCTCGAGATCGCCACGGTACTGGCCACCGCGCCCAGCGTGCTGTTGCTCGATGAGCCCATGGCCGGCATGGGGCACGAAGAGTCCCAGCTGATTATCCAGCTGCTCAAGAGCCTCAAGCAGGACTACTGCATCGTGCTGGTGGAGCACGATATGGACGCCGTGTTCGCGCTGTCCGACCAGCTCACGGTACTGGTCGACGGCCAGCACCTGGTCACGGACAGCGTTGAGCGGGTACGGGACGATGCCCGTGTGAAACATGCCTATCTGGGCCAGGGCGACGAGGTGATTTAAAGGATCAACCTAACGAACATCAGCCCCCCAAAAAAACAAACCAGCAGGCCAAAGTACGCGCTATTACTGCAGCCAAGGCGATGAGGTTATTTGAGATGAGCAATTTATTGGAAGTCCGCAGCCTGCACACCCTCTACGGCGAAAGCCACGTGCTGCACGGTGTGTCGTTTGACATAAAACAGGGTCAGGCCGTGAGTTGTCCTGTGACGGAAATAACGCGCAATCGGCATGCCGTTCGCCAGGAGTCAGCATCATGAACAATCTGCTTGAAGTCCGCAGCCTGCATACTCTTTACGGAGAAAGCCATGTACTGCACGGTGTGTCGTTTGACATAAAACAGGGTCAGGCTGTCAGTTTTCCTGTGACGGAAATAACGCGCAATCGGCATGCCGTTCGCCAGGAGTCAGCATCATGAACAATCTGCTTGAAGTCCGCAGCCTGCACACCCTCTACGGCGAAAGCCACGTGCTGCACGGTGTGTCGTTTTACATTAAACAGGGCCAGGCGGTCAGCTTGATGGGCCGTAACGGCATGGGCAAAACCACGACACTCAAGTCCATTCTGGGTGTGCTGACACCGCGCAGTGGCCAGGTGCGGTTTCAGGATCAGGATCTCGATGGCCTGCCCACCTGGCAACGCATGCGCCGGGATATCGCCTATGTGCCCGAGGGCCGGGGCATGTTCCATAATCTGACAGTGAAAGAGCATCTGCAGATGGCGGCACGGCCGAACCGGCGCCGCGAAGTGCTGTGGGACTATGACCGCGTACTGGCCACCTTCCCGCGGCTGCAGGAGCGCCTGACGAACCTGGGTACCCAGTTGTCCGGCGGCGAACAGCAGATGCTGGCCATCGGCCGGGCCCTGATGACCAACCCCGATCTGCTGATCCTGGATGAGGCCACCGAAGGTCTGGCGCCGCTGATCCGCAAGGAGATCTGGGAGGTAATCCGCACCATCAAGGCCAGCGGGGTCTCGACCCTGATCGTGGACAAGAACATCCAGGTGCTGGAAAAAATCTGCGACCATCACATCGTGCTGGTCAAGGGTCGGGTGATGTTCGAGGGCGACAGCCAGCAGTTGCTGGCCCAGCGCAGCGAGGTTGAGTCCCACCTCGGCGTCTGATGCCCGCCGGTGCGCGACATCCATCGCGCACCGACCAGCATTGACGGCAGCATGGCCGGCGTTGCAGACTCCCGGCCATGGAATACACCGTGCCACCGGGCGGGCTATCCCGCCGGCACAACAACCCCAGGGCGAGGGCAAACATGACTCCAGCCAAGACATCACCGCCGAGCGCAACCGAAACCAGTCGCCAGGGCATCGGCTCGCTGGAAATCGGTCTGCGGGTACTGAACGAAATCGCCCGTTCTGCCACGCCGCTAAGCCTGAAGGATCTGTCCCTGCGGCTCGACCTGTCGTCCAGCCGGCTGCACAAGTACCTCATCAGCCTCGTGCGCATGCAGTATATCGTGCAGGGCCCGAACGCCCGCTACAGCCTGGCGACCGCCAGCCTCAGCCTTGGCATGGCGGCCCTCAAGCGGATCGACCCCATGCCCATTACCTTCGATGCCGCCGCCCGCCTGCACCAGGCCACGGATCGCACCCTGTCGGTGGCGATCTGGAACGGCAAGATGCCGCTAATCGTCAACTGGCTCGATTCCAGCCAGGTGCTGGCGGTGAATGTACGCCTGGGCAGCGAACTGTCGCCGTTTTTCTCCGCCGCCGGTCGCCTGTTCCTGGCCTACCTGCCCGCCGAGCGCCAGCGCCGCATCGTCGACGATTTTTACCAAGCCCCCAGCGCCCTGCCCCGCTACCAGGGCCGGCAGTTGCAACGGCAGGATTTTTACAGCCTGCTCAAGGCCACCCGCAACAATGCCCAGGCCTGTTTCTACGGCGACTTCCTGCCGGATATCAACGTGATCAGCAGCCCGGTGTTCAACCTGGGCGGCCAGATACAGGCCGTCATCAGCCTGATGGGCATGGCCAGCGATACTGATGTGCGCCCGGGTCAGCGCCTTGAGCGCCTGCTGAGCGCCACCACCCGCGGCACCACCAAGCTGATCTGTGGCAACGCGGTTTAAGGCGCGAGGTACAAGGAGCAAGGAACAAGGAACAAGCTGATAGCTGATAGCTGATAGCTGATAGCTGATAGCTGATAGCTGATAGCTGATAGCTCAGGATGGCGCCGCCACTGCGGCTTAACGAACGGAATTTTCGCGCCAAACACGCAAACGGGGAATACCCGGCCAGGCCGAGTATTCCCCGTTTTTATAAAACTGACCTCAGCGCAGAGTGATCAGGCGCGTTCAGCGACCGCCGCCGAGCTGTCACGGTTGTAGATGGTTTCGTCCAGCTCGTTCTCGCTCTTGCCAACCAGGACCGAAACCGCCAGGTCGCCGCAGACGTTCACGCTGGTGCGTGCCATGTCCAGGATACGGTCGATACCGGCAATGATGGCCAGGCCTTCCATCGGCAGGCCGACGGTGGTCAGTACCAGCGACAGCATGATCAGGCCCGCACCCGGTACACCGGCAGTGCCGATGGATGCCAGGGTCGAAGTCATGATGATCAGCAGGTAGTCGGAGAACGCCAGGTCGATACCAAAGGCCTGGGCGATAAAGAGCGCACAAACACCCTGGTACAGCGCCGTGCCATCCATGTTGATGGTGGCGCCCAGCGGCAGTACGAAGCTGGAGATGCCCTTGGATACGCCCATCTCCTCACGCGCAGCCTTGATGGTGGCCGGCAGGGTGCCGGAGCTGCTGGTGGTGGTGAACGCCACCGCCGCCGGGTTCACCAATCCCTTGAGGTAACGCACCGGATTCAGGCGACCCAGTACACTGATCAGGCCGGTGTAAACCACCAGCACGTGAATCACGGCACCGACGTAGACCACGGCGATAACCTTGATCAGCGGCAGCAGGATTTCCAGACCGTACTTGCCGGCAACCCAGGCCATCAGGCCGAATACCCCATAGGGCGCAAGCTTCATCACCATTTCGGTCAGCTTGTACATGCCCTCGGCCAGGCTTTCAAACAGCTCGACCGCAGGCTTGGCTTTTTCGCCGCTGAGGTTCAGCGCGATACCCAGGCCCAGTGCGAAGACGATGATCTGCAGGATGTTGCCCGCGGCCAGCGCACTTACAGGGTTCGTCGGAATCATGGCCAGCAGCGTCTGCACCAGGGTCGGTGCCTCGCTGGTGGCGGCAGCCGCGCTGGAGGCGACCATGTTGATGCCTTCACCCGGCTGAAAGAACGCACCCAGGCCCAGACCGATGCTAATGGCCACTGCCGTGGTCAGCATGTAGAGCACCAGGGATTTAAGGCCAATACGACCGAGCTTGCGCGTATCCTGCATGGAGGTGACACCCACCACCAGGGAGCAGAACACCAGGGGTACGATCAGCATCTTGATGGCGTTGATAAACAGGGTGCCGATGGGCTTGAGAATCTCGGCATCGGGGCCCAGAAACACACCTGCGATCATCCCCAGCGCCATACCGACAAGGATTTTCTTCCACAGTGCCAGCGAGCTCCAGAAGCCCGGACGGTTCAGTTCAATGGTTGCCTGTTGCATGGGTTACTCCGTTGCTATTTGTCGTTGTTGTTGGCTCTTTCAAGCGATGTTTGCCGCTTTGGCCGCCACGCGGCGACGCTGCGGGCGAATCATGTTGGCGGGCTTGAGCACTTCGTTGAGCTCTTCCTCGCTCATCAGCTCTTCTTCACGGATCAGCTCCAGCACACCGCGCCCTGTTTCCAGCGCGTTCTTGGCGATGCGGGTGGAGTTGTCGTAACCGATGTAGGGCACCACGGCGGTGATAACGCCAATGCTCTGGTCCACCAGTTCCTGGCAGCGGTCACGGTTGGCGGTAATGCCCCGCACACAGCGGTTGCGGAACATGTCCATGGCCTGGGACAGCATGCGGATGGATTCCAGCACGTTGTAGGCGATCAGCGGTTCCATGGCGTTGAGCTGCAGCTGTCCGGCTTCGGCCGCCATGGTGATGGCGATGTCGTTGCCGATCACCTGGTAGGCGACCTGGTTGACCGCTTCCGGGATCACCGGGTTGATCTTGCCGGGCATGATGGAGCTGCCGGGCTGCTGTGCCGGCAGGTTGATTTCGTTCAGGCCACAGCGCGGCCCCATGCTGAGCATGCGCAGGTCGTTGGCGATCTTGGAGAGTTTGACGGCCAGGCGCTTGAGCATGCCGGAGAACAGCACGAAGGCGCCCATATCAGAGCTGGCTTCCACCAGGTCAGTGGCGCGCTTGAATTCGAAACCGCTGAGCTGGGACAGGTGACCCACCGCCAGACGGGCGTATTCGGGATCGGTGTTGATGCCGGTACCAATGGCCGTGCCACCCAGGTTCACTTCCTTGAGCAGCTCGGACAGGCCATCGATGCGCTGGATGTCTTCGCCCAGGGTGCTGGCGAAGGACTGGAATTCCTGGCCCAGGGTCATGGGCACCGCGTCCTGCAGCTGGGTACGGCCCATCTTGAGGATGTCCGCAAACTCCTCGCCCTTGGCGGCGAAGACATCACGCAGGGAGGCCAGCGACTTGACCAGGTCACCGTGGCGCAACAGGATTGCCAGACGCACGGCCGTTGGGTAGGCGTCGTTGGTGGACTGGGACATGTTGACGTCGTTGTTGGGGTGCAGGTAGCTGTACTCGCCGCGCTCATGCCCCAGGTACTCGAGGGCGATGTTGGCCATGACCTCGTTGGCGTTCATGTTGGTCGAGGTGCCGGCGCCGCCCTGAATCATGTCGATGATGAACTGATCGTGGTGCTGGCCCGCCAGCAGCGCCTTGCCTGCCGCCAGGATGGCGTCAGTCTTGGTATCGTCCAGCAGCTCGAGCTGATTGTTGGCCTTGGCACAGGCCATCTTGACCAGCGCCAGTGCCTTGATCAGCTGCGGGAACAGGCTGAGCTTGATGCCGCTCAGGTCAAAGTTTTCCTGGGCACGCTGTGTCTGGATACCGTAATAGGCGGACTTCGGGACCCAGGCTTCGCCAAGCAGATCCTTTTCCCGCCGCCGATTATTCAACTGTTGCGCCGATTCGTGCTGACCCATCGAGTTCATCTCATACTGTGTGTGGTTGTACCGGTCATGGCGGCCTGCCTTGGGGTCGGGGCCTGCGATAACGCGATCTCTGCACAGTAGATAGCAATGACGATGCCAGGTTTTTAGATATTCAATAAACCATTGTTATTGAAAGATATTTTCGCTAAAAATGGGAAAGTTGGCGGGGGTCGAGGGGTATAACCAAAGCTATGAAGAATCAGACAAAAACAGAATAATCTTAATAATATCAATATGTTAAAAAACTATTCCCGTTGAATGACTATAACCCTGGTTATAGGGCTGCAGCCAGGGGCAGGGCCCCCGGTCAGTCGGGCTGCGATTTTTTCAGCCGCTTGCTCAGTGCCGGCTGGGAAATGCCCAGCAGGCGCGATGCCAGCGACTGGTTGCCCCGGGCCCGCTGCATGGCTTCAGCCACCAGCAGATCGGCGGCCTCCTGCAAGGTCGGCAGGGGCTGGTCCGACGCAAACAGCACGCCCTCGCCCGGCTGTTCGGCTTGCACAATCGCCGCGCCCTGGCCGGTCGCGCGGCGAAAGACCTCCATCGACAGTACGCCTGCACGGTGCTGGCTCAGGGCATCGAAGCACAGGGAGCGCAGCTCCCGCACATTGCCGGGAAAGCCGTAGTTTTGCAGCAGCACCGGCAGTTCTCGCGGGAAGCTCGGCTTGCTGCGCCCAAGCTCCTCCGCCGCCTGCGCCAGGAAATACTCCAGCAGCAGGCCGACATCATCACGGCGCTGGCGCAGCGGTGGCAACTCCACCTGGTGGGTCCGCAATCGGTAGTACAGATCCTTGCGAAAGGCGCCGTCGCGCTGCTTTTGCTCCAAGTTCTGATGGGTCGCCACCAGCACCCGGGCACGCATGCGCTTGGGGCGGTCGCTGCCCAGCGGGTAGTATTCCCCCTCCTGCAGCAGGCGCAGCAATTTCACCTGGGATGCCAGGCTCAGGTCCCCGATCTCGTCCAGAAACAGGGTGCCGCTGCCCGCCTGTTCGATCATGCCGGCCCTTGCCTTGTCGGCACCGGTGAAGGCGCCGCGATGATGGCCGAACAGCGTATCGGCGAAAATATTGTCATCGAGCCCGGCCACGTTCACGCTCACCAGGGGGCCGTTGCGGCCGCTGAGCGCATGCACGGCATGGGCGATGGCTTCCTTGCCCGTACCGCTTTCGCCGCTGATCAGCACCGGCTGGCTACTGGCCGAGACCGCCTCCAGGTACTGGAATACCGAGCGCATGCCCTTGTCCCGCGTGATAATGCCCTCGAATACCTCCGGGCGCTCCAGCGTATCGCTGAGAAAGCGCCGGCGCATTTCCTGGTTTTCCAGGCGCATCTCCTGCATGCGGATCGCCTTGCGAATCCCCTCGATCAGGCGATCTTCTTCGGTGGTCTTGATGAAGTAGTCGTAGGCGCCCTGGCGGATACAGCTGACCGCCGTTTCGAGCTGGTTCAGGCCGCTGATGATAATGACACCGACATCGGGGTGTTCCTCGATGATGCGCTGCAACAGCGCCTCGCCCGACAGGTGCGGCATGGTCAGATCCAGCAGCACCAGGCCAATGGGTTCCCGGGCGATGATGCCCAGGGCCTCGCGGCTGTCTTCACAGCGATATATATGATTGATGCCGCCCCGGCGCTCCAGCGCAATACTGAGGCTGCGCAAAAAAGGCACCTCGTCGTCTACAAGCAATACACCAAAGGACGGATACAGGTTCTGGCTCATGTTGATTTGCGGTCCTGTTTTGACTCTTTTGCCTGGCTCAGCGGCAGCGACAGCACCGCCCGGGTACCGGCGCCTGGCGCCGAATAATACTCCAGAATGCCGCCGTGCTCCTGGACGATACTGGTGGACACCGACAGCCCCAGCCCCATGCCGCCCTGCTCGCGCTTGGTGGTAAAGAAAGGATCGCTCAGACGGGCGAGATTTTCCGTTTCTATACCGTGGCCCTGGTCCTGCACTTCCAGCCGCAGCATGCCACTGGCAGGATCAAAAGCGGTGGTCACCGCGATGGCGTTGTCGCGGGAGTCCAGCGCCTGACAGGCATTCATGATCAGGTTAATGACCACCTGCTCGATTTTCTGGCCGTGGCCCCGAAACACCGGCAGGTTGTCGCCATAAGCGGTGCTGAAATGATCCGTAGCCGTACGGATACTGTTGTCCACCAGGCGAATGGCGGTGGCGACCACCGCGTTAAGGTCCACCGCCTCGCTCAGTTCCACCGGCCCCTGGCGGGCAAAGTCACGCAGGTCATCCACGATACGGCGGATGCGCTGGGCGCCGGTGTACATGTCGTCCAGCATCAGCGGCACCTCTTCGCGCATGCGCAGATAGGACAGCCCGCCCAGGTCGAAGTCGCCGTGTTGCTCAAAGTGAGCTTCCAGGATTTCCTCGGTATCGCGGTACACCTCCTGCAGCACCGGCAGGTTCAGCAGCAGCAGGCCACAGGGGTTGTTGATTTCGTGGGCGACGCCCGATACCAGGATGCCGAGCGAGGTCATCTTGTCGGCCTGGATCAGCTTTTGCTGCTGCAGCTGCATCTCCCGGGTGCGGCGCGACACCTCGCGGGTGAGCATGCGGTTCCAGATCATGATGCCACCGAGCACCAGCAGCAGTACCAGCGACATCAGCCCCGCCGCCTGGCCGATTTTTTTCCAGGGTACGCCCTGCCCCTGCAGGGGCCCAAACCACTTGTCGTACAGCGCCTGCTGACGGCCGGTGTTCTTCAGGATGGCCAGCCCCTCGCTGAACTGTGCCAGCAGCTCTTCATTGCCTTTCAGCACGGCGTAACCGTAGCGCTGTGCCGCGAACGGGCGGCCCACCGGCACCAGGTTGGACAGTTCAAGCTCTCGCCCCAGGTAAAGCCCCGGCAGGTTCGCCACCAGGGCGTAATCGTGCTTGCCGGAGGCCAGCAGGCGCAGCGCGTCGGCGTGGGTATCCGTCAGGACCAGGGTGGCGCCGACATCGTCATTGATCATCAGGTCGTGCAGGATACCGCGCTCCTGCACGATAACGGTCCTGCCCTGCAGTTCGGCCAGCTCCTGCACCTCGGGGTCGCCTTTGCGGGCGAAAATCGACTGGTGCACGATGGCGTGGGGCGGCGAATAGGCGTAGCCCCGGGCACGGTTCTGGGAGTAGGAAATACCCTGCAGGGCATCCAGTTTCCCGGCCTCCAGCCGCTCGCGCATCTCGGCCCAGCCACCGAGCTGAATCTCGATGTCCATGCCCATGACTTCGGCGATGGCCCGGGTCAGGTCGGTATTGTAGCCATCGGGCTGGCCGTCGTCGTTGATGAATTCGTAGGGCGGGTAGTTATAGTCTCCCCCCACAACGATAAGATCGCGGGCACCCTGGCCGCGCGCCGCCTGTACATTGGCGGCAATCAGCGCCGCCAGCACGAGCAGCACGGCAGCCAGTACCGGCTTGGCCGGCAGAACCCCGACCACGGGTCAGGCGCCCGCCGGCGCCACAATGGCGCTGCCATAACGCCGCTCCAGCACCTGCCAGAGCGTTTCCGCCGCACCACTGAGAGGGCGGCTGCAGCGATACAGGCACACGGTCAGCGGCAAGCGCCAGGCCGGTGCCCCGCAGATCACCAGGAAGCCCTGGCGCAGCTCATCGGCGATGGCAAAGGACGGCACCCAGGCCACGCCCAGCCCCTGCAGCGCCATGACCTTGAGACTGTCTGCCAGGGACGACTCGAACGTCTGGCGCAGCTTGACCGGATGGGGCGGCCTGGCCAGCAGACGATCGACGCAGCGGCCAAGGTAGATGCTCCCCGAATACCCCAGGTACGGCACGGTTTGTCCCTGGGGGCCGTCCAGGTCATACAGCGGCCGGCCTTCATCGTCCCCCCTGCAAATCGGTACCAGCTGCTCGGTTTGCAGTTCCAGCTTGCGAAAGGCTTCCGAATCCAGGGTCGGGTCTTCAAAGGCCAGCAGAAAATCGCAAATACCGTTTTTCAGCGCCTGTACGCTGTCGTCCACGTTGGCCACGAGTTGGCGCGTGCGGGTGTCCTCCAGTTCATCCTGCAGGGACTGGATAAAGGCCGGGAACAGCGACAGCGACAGCGTATGGGACACCGCCACATCGATCACCCGTACGTCCTGTTTGCGCAGCGAACGCAGGTGCGCCAGACTGTCCTGCAACTGGGCCACCAGGTTGCGGGCGGTAATCTGGAACAGCTGACCCTCGTCGGTCAGCTGTACCGGTACACTGGTGCGATCCACCAGCTGGCAGCCCACGGCGAACTCCAGTGCCTTGATGCGTCGGCTAAACGCCGGTTGCGTCAGATGGCGTTCCTCCGCCGAGCGGGAAAAACTCTGGGTTCCGGCCAGCGACAGAAAATCTTCCAGCCATTTGGTTTCAATGTTCATCTATCCACTGCCCTCAACCATACCCGTTGCGGCGCGGGGATCAGCGCGGCGCCAGGCGTGCAATAGCGCCCAGTATACCTCTTTGCCGCGACCGGCTCGCCCACTCCAGCGCCCCATGCCGATTTCGCCTGCCCTATACCGGGCCGGTATATAGACAGTAGCCTGTTGATTTTAAAATGGATTCTATATGCCCATGCAGAACCGGCATGGCACCTGCCGTTCCGGCATTGGCCGCAACAGCGGCCCGAACTGTAGCTTTCTCCCGGTGACTTCAGGAGAAACAGATGCACAGCACTATCGGTATTCTTGGCGGTATGGGCCCCCTGGCCACCGTCGACTTCGTGACAAAAATCATTCGCCAGACCCCCGCCAGCCGCGATCAGGATCATGTGCCCCTGCTGATTCACAGCGTGCCCCAGATACCGGATCGCACCGCCTGCCTGATGGAAGGCCGCGAATCCCCGCTGGCCGCCCTGTCCCAGGGACTGAACACCCTGGTCACCGCCGGTGCTGGCTGTATCGCCATTCCCTGTAATACGGCGCACTACTGGCACCCGGACCTGGCCAAGATCAGCCCGGTGCCCATCCTGCACATCGCCCGCGCCTGCGCCGAACAACTCTCGGCCAACGGAGTCAGCCGCGTGGGCCTGATGGCAACGGACGGTACGCTCAAGGCGGGATTCTACGGCGACGCGCTGGGGCAATATGGCATTGAACTGGTAGAGCATTCAGCCCTGCTGCAGCAGCGTGTGATGGAAGGCATTTACCGGGTGAAGTCCGGCGCGCTGCACGCCGGTGCCCGCCTGCTGGAAGACTGCCTGCAACAGTTTCTGGACAGCGGTGTTGAACGGGTGATTCTGGGTTGTACGGAGATACCACTGGCGCTGGACAGTATCCAGTCGCCGCTGGGGGCTTACGGCGTGGATGCCACCGATGCCCTGGCCCGTGCCTGCATTGCCTGGTACCAGGCACAACAGGATCAGGCCGTGGCGGCTTAACAGGGTGTTAAACAGGGCTAGCGGGGCCGCTAGCGCAAAACCGGCAGATACTTAAAGAAGGGTTAGCGCGTGCGGCGCAGGGTTTCAGATGGCAGTTCGCCAAACAGCTTGCGGTAATCCGATGAAAAGCGCCCCAGGTGACTGAAACCGTAGTCCAGCGCAACCTCGGTGACATTGCGGGCATTGATGCCCTGTTTCAGGTCGGCATGCAGGCTCTGCAACTTGGTCTGCTTGATAAACAGCTTGGGCGTGATACCGATCTCCCGGGAGAAAACGTTATAGAGGCTACGCACGCTGACGTTGCACAGATCCGCCAGTTCCTCCACGGTCACATCTTCACGAATGCGCTCTTGCAGATAGCGCCGAATCAGCTGCAGGCTGCCATCGGCACCGGCCCCGTTACGCTCCCGGGACAGGTTGCACGGAAACACCGCCAGCAACTTGTTGGCCAGCAGGTCAGCATAAGCGCCGCTGGCGCTGGCCATGTCCGCCTCGGCTTCAGAGGCCTCTTCATAGACCGCCTCAACCAGGCGCATAAAGGCCAGCGAGGCATCCAGGTTCATCACCTGGCGCTGAAAGCGCAGGCCGTCACGCGGCAGCGCACGGCCGTTGTCGACACAGGCGGCCTTGAGGATAGATTCGGGAATTTTAACGATCAGCTTCTGGCAGTCCTGCGAGTACGTCAGGTCACTTTTTTCGTGCGGGTTCATCATCAACGCCTGGCCGGCATCCAGCGACAGGCGGTCTTCATCGAAATTCCAGGTACAGCGGCCACTGGTCACCACCTGCAGATGGTATACCTCTTCCAGGTCCGGTGAATGCACCCGCACCTTGCCACCGTAGGAAATATGCGACAGCCCCAGGCGGGCAAAGCTGGCGTAACGCAGGGAGGAGCGCATCTTGCCGGAGCCCAGCAAGGTAAGACGGTGATGCCCGATATGCGCATTCACATAGTCCGACACATCCTCCGGGCACACATCCTTGCGCACGACACTGTTGGCAAGCACGTGATTCAGCATTCGCAGCCCCTTTTGTCATTATTGTTAGAGCGTCAATTATATGTGAACCAGCCCCGGGGCTCAATCCACCATGCCGGCTCCTTGCCCGCGCCGTGCAGACGCCGCGAAGCGGACAGGCACGAAGGCGCATATGCGCAGGCCCCAGGTCGCAACCGCACAACCGCCAATCCCGGGCACCACTACAATGGCAGGCCTTTAATCAGAATTCTGGAACCGAGATGTCCGACTTCATCACTGTCATGCGCGAAACCTGCCCCACGCCTGTTGTAGACGCCACCAAGTGGACCCGTATCGGCGGTGACCCGCACACCGTAAACCTGAACGCCTACCTTTCCGCCGATGGCAGCAAGATCATGGGCACCTGGATCTGCACACCGGGCAAGTTTGAAGTGAATTACGACAAGTGGGAATTCTGCCACTTCCTGGAAGGCTACTGCATCATCACGCCTGAAGGCGAAGCGCCGGTACACCTCAAGGGCGGCGATGTCTTCGTCATCGAACCCGGCATGAAAGGCACCTGGGAAGTGGTCGAAACCGTACGCAAGTACTTCGTTTTCGCCTGACGGTACCACACGACCGGGCGGCGCCAGGCGCTGCCCAGTCGCTCGGCTTTTGCAGGGCACGTACACGCACCGGTGCCCGTCTTAGGGTTAAAAGTACGGGCTCACTGGCCGCGCAGCCCTGTCGCTGCGCCTGGCACACCCCATCAGGGGGTCGCGTTCAGACAGTGGCAACCGCTGCAGGCGATGCCCAGGCGCCGGCCCTGGCAGCCTTGAGTGCATAGTCGCGAAACGACGTGGCCGGGCGCCCCAGGGCTTTCTCGACACCATTGGCCACCCGGCTGTTACGGCCATCCATCACAACGGTGAACAGTTCGTTCATCAGCCAGAGCACATCCTCTGGCTGCCCCTGTTGCCTGAGCCCTTGCAGGAAATCCTCGGCAGAAACGGGCACGAACTCGATGCTGTTGCCGGTGATGTCCGATAGCACATCGACGCAGTCACGCAAGGTTAACAATTGTGGCCCGGTCACTTCAAAAACCTGATTAACCAATGCCGGCTGTGTCAGGCAGGCGAAGGCGACAGCGGCAATATCATCCGTATCGACAAAAGGCTCCGGTATATCACCGGCGGGCAAGACCACCTGGCCGTTCAGCACGCCATCAATCAGAATGCCTTCGCTGAAGTTCTGCGCGAACCAGCTGGCACGCACGATATTCCACTCAAGACCACTGGCCATCACCAGCCGTTCAGCGTGCTGAGCACCGGCCTCACCCCGCCCCGACAACAATACGATATGGCGAATGCCCGCCTGGCGCGCCAGACGGATGAATTCGGCGATGGCGTGGCTGGCGGCGGGCACTGCCAGATCGGGCTGAAAGCACACGTAGGCCGAGCCACACCCCTGCATCGCTTCCAGCCAGCCTTCGGGCTGCTGCCAGTCAAAGGCAATGTCCGTTGAACGCGATACCGCACGGGTTCTGTAGCCCGCGATTTGCAGCAGGGTGTCGACCCTGCGGCCCGTTTTGCCGTTTTTGCCAATAACCAGGGTGGGCATGCTCATCGCATCTATCCTCATGTTCGGTTTCGTTTGGCGAGCTTGCTTAAGCAATGGAGCCAGTATTGTGCAAATCAGCTGGATGCTTAATGCCTGTTTTGCCAAACAAATTGATTATTCGTCTAAAATCGAACTCTATACGCGTATGAAACCGGCAACAGTGAACACCCAGAGAACGGGGTTCATGCAGTGGCGCAAAAATGCGCCACCAGCGGGCCTTCTTTTGATAAAGACGGCCTAATGCGAACCCTTGAAATAAAGGAATGTCACACAATTTCGCCAGTTTTCCAGGGGCGACGGCAAAACAGGATGCCCTGTTTAGCTTCCAGGTTGAGAGGCAACATGCATGGACAATCGATCACCCGCCTTTCCACAGGCGAACGATCCGCTGGGGGAAATCCTGCACCAGCTGCGCCTTGACGGCAGCCTCTACTGCCGCTCGGAACTCAGCGGTGCCTGGTCACTGGCGATGCCGGTACTGCCCGGCAAGATGATGTTTCATATCATCACGGCCGGGCACTGCTGGCTGCAGCTTGATGGCGAGCCACCCATACGCTTAAGCGAAGGCGCCTTGGTGCTTATTCCACACGGGCATGGCCACATCATCAGCAGTGACCCACAGCTGCCTGCGGTGCCGCTGTTCGAGGCCGGTGTACGCCAAATCAGCGAGCGCTATGAAGTACTCGAAATTGCAGGAGCGGGTGAAAAAACCGAGCTGACCTGTGGCGTCATGTGCTTCGATCAGTTCGCAGGCAAGCAGCTGGTACAGCAGCTGCCATCCGTACTGTTGCTGGAGCAGCTGGATGCAAGCCGCGAGCGCTGGCTGAGCAGCACCCTGGATTTTATTGCCGCAGAAGCCCGGCAACTCAAACCCGGCGGTGAAACCATCATTACCCATCTGGCGGACATTCTGGTGATACAGCTCATCCGCCACTGGATGGAACAGTCCCCCGACGCCAGCACCGGCTGGGTCGGCGCACTGCAAGACAAACACATCGGCATTGCCCTGCGCGCCATTCACCACCAGCCCGAGAAAAACTGGACGCTGGATTCGCTGGCGCGCGAATGCGGCATGTCGCGTTCGGGCTTCTCTGCCCACTTCAGGCAGATGGTAGGCAACAGTGTGAAAAACTACCTGACGCAGTGGCGCATGAACCTCGCCTATCAGCGTCTGAAACACCGGCATGAACCCTTAATCACCCTGGCAGAGGATCTTGGATACGCATCAGAAGCGGCATTTTCACGTGCGTTCAAGCGGGTTATGGGGGTTTCACCGGGCAAGGTGTAGACTGGCAGTGCGCGCAAGCCATTGCTTTATCCAGGCCCGGCGTCGAGACAAAATAGCCTCTCGCCCAAGAGTTCTCGCCATTAAAGCTCTGGCCATTGCAGCTCTGGCCATTGCAGTTTCGCTGACGGTGTTTGAACTGCCTGGCGACAGCGATCGCACTTTTCCCTTCAGATAGCCTGCCACGCTGGATACCGAGCACTGGGCGCAAGGCTGCTGCACAGGTGGATATACGCCGGCATCAGGTGTCGGTCACACCACCATTTACCAATTACGAATCACCAATCACCAATCACCAATCACGAAGCTGCGTTATTGAATCCACCGGGCAAGCCGGGTCATTCGTCCAGATGGAACCGGTGCAGCAGTCGATGGAGCATGGGGGCAATGACGATGGTGCTGGTCGCGATATACACATAGCCCGAGAAGATGCCGTAGAGACTGACAAAGAGTTGCCCTGAGGTCGTTTGCGGGATAATCGACAATCCAAGCCCGCTGGTCAGGGTGATCGAGGCGACCAGCGCCGTTACCGGCGGCATATTCTCAAAATACATATGCCCGGCGACGCCCGCCCCCAGGCTGATCACCACCAGTGCCAAGGCCGCGAACAGATGAAAAGCCATTCGCCGCCTGAAAGCCTTGGTCGTGATCAAGGGCTTGTTCCTGCTTTCGTACATGGTTGTCTCGCGTGTTTTTATTCGTGATCGGCTTTATCCGGGCAATACCCTGGCGTGCGGATACGCTTTGGCCGCCCCAGCATGGGCAGCATGCCACATCCGATGGACTTTGAGCACGCTCTCGGTGCGCCTTTCCCCGACTGGCACACGGAGCCCTGGCCAGCAGTTAGCGCATCGGTCTGGATAGTGGTGGCATCAACGCCTCTGCTACCCTAATCAGCGCAGGCAGGCACGAGCAGTCCAAACCGAGGGAGACAAGATGCGCACACCATCCGGTTCGCTCAACACCCGCAGGCCTCGGCTCTCAGGCCCGCGCAAGGTCGCGGCACTGCTGGTGCTGGCGGCCGCTGCACTGCTGCTCCTGCTGACCACCTCCCCCATCGCCCAGCCACTCGAGTATCACAACTTTGCCGACCAGCGCTCGCTGGCGGGGCTCGCCAACGCCGCCAATGTACTATCCAACCTGGTGTTTGTACTGGTCAGCCTGTACGGGTTCAGCAGGCTGAAAAGAAACAGGCGGCAGTTCGCACCGTTGCTGATGCTTTACCGGATCTTCTTCGCAGGGTTATTGCTGATTGCGCTGGGATCGGGCTTTTACCACCTGGCACCCGACAACCAGACGCTGCTGTGGGACCGGCTGCCGATGACAATCAGCTTTACCGTTCTCACCGCCCTGGTGGTCGCCGAACGGATCGATAGCCGGCTCGGGCTTGCGCTCTGTCCCTGGTTGCTCGGCCTGGGCCTGGCCAGCGTTTTATACTGGCACTGGCTGGATGATCTGCGCCCTTACCTGCTGGTGCAGTTTGGCCCCATGCTGCTGTTACCCGTCATGATCTGGCGCTTTGAAGGGCCAGGCACAGGGTGGCTCTGGCTGGCGCTGGGTTTCTATGTACTGGCCAAGGTCGCCGAACTCGGGGATGACCTCGTTTACCGGTTCAGTCAGCAGCTGATAAGCGGCCATACCCTGAAACACCTGCTGGCCGCCGCCAGCGCCTACATGATTGCATTGAAAGTCCGCGATACCGAAGGCTGACGCCTCTCCCTGCGCGCCGCGACGCAGGCAAGACGCTCAGCCATTCACGACGCCCCTCATGCAACGACAGGTATGCTGGGGTCTGCGGCAGCCAGCGCTTCTGCACGGTTAGCCGCAGGCGGATAGATCCAGACACTGTTGATCTGTTGTTTGATTGCTTTAGCCTCGTCCTTGATAAATTTCACCTCACGCTCCCAGCCTTCAGTAAAGACAGCGCCCCAGGCCCCGAGGTCGAGACAAGTCACATACTTGGGTTGACTGTATGGCATCGCTTCAACTCCGAGCAAACTGGCCGCGACGTTATTCCCGGCTGAACGTCCCAGAGAAATTGCATGCTGACAGGTCATCAAGGCACGGTTACCCAGATCGTCAGTTGCCGCGTAGGCCACATCCCCGGTTGCAAAAACATCCGGCAAGCCGATGACCTGGAGGTTACGATCAACGTGCAGACGCCCAAGCCGATCGCGTTCGGCCGGAATTTGCTCGGTTAAGGCGCTGGCGATAACACCCGCCGTCCAGATGACGGTGTTGGTTTCAATGCGCTGCCCATCCGACAGGGTGACGCCGTTCGCATCCATTGAACAACCAGCACGTTCAGCTTCCACTCAACCCCCAGTGCGTTGCAGGCCTGCACAACAGCATCACGCGGACCATCACCCATGGCGGCGCCAATTTCAGCGCCGCGATCAGCCACAACGACCCGTATATCGGTGTTATTCCCCAGTACTTCTCGCAGCCGAGACGGCAATTCCGTTGCGATTTCAATGCCGGTAAAGCCACCACCGGCCACCACCACGGTGTTGCGCATCACCGACACCGGAACATCAGCCAGCGACTTGATGTGACGTTCCAGGCGGATAGCCTCGTCCAGGTTGTCGATGTTGAACGCTGCTTCAATACCCGGCAATGCAGGCTGCGCAACCTTGCTGCCGGTCGCCAGCACGAGGCGATCATACGCCAGCCCGATCTCCGCGCCTGCGTCGTCCCGGTATTTAACGCTTTTACCCACGACATCAATGTGCTCCACCAGCCCCTTCACAAAGGTCACACCCACCGCATCGAATAGCTCACCCAGCGGCGCGGCCATGGTGTGGACCTCAGGCTCATAAAAACGTGGGCGCACACGCAGCTCGGCCTGAGGCGCCAGTACGGTGACCTCGATGTCATGGCGATTGTACTTGTCGAGCAAACGGGTGGAGCTGAGGGCACTCCACATACCGCCAAAGCCTGCACCGACGATCAAAATACGCTGTTTCATGTTTAGCTCCAGGTAGAAATCATGTTCTATCGAAAAATCATGCACGGGCTTCTCTATCCGACTGAACCTTAAATTCAGACCTTGCTGTTGAGAACCGAGCAACTACGAATATATTAGTCGTAGTTATGAAATGCAATATCTTTTGATGGCCATGGATGACGGGCTCAGTACGATCTGCATGAAAAGCAAACAAAAAACAAAATATGTCCTATTAAACAATTGTTTAAATAAAAAACAGGAATAAAGTATTTATTCTTATCTCATTGTTCAGGCTATCTATGGCTTGAGATAATCCGGCGTTATCAGCATAATGCTACGAATGATATGGTCGGAGTATATATGGCTCTTTACAGCGCGGGAGTGGAGTACGGACTCCATTGTCTGACACTACTGGTGGACAACAAGGGTGACAGCCGGGAAGCCAGTGCGCGCGCACTCGCCGAACTGCAGGGTGTCCCGCCTGAGTTGCTCGCGAAGGTATTCACCAAGCTGGCCAAAGCAAACCTGGTTGTCGCAACCGAAGGCGTACGCGGTGGATTCCAATTGGCCAGACCGGCTGAAGAGATCACCGTGCTTGATGTCGTGCAGGCAATAGATGGTCAGAAAGACATTTTTGAATGCCGGCAGATCCGTGAGCGCTGCGCGCTTTTCAGCGATTCGCCACCAGACTGGTCGACAGCGGGCACCTGCACGATCCACAGCGTGATGCTGACCGCCCAGAAGCGCATGGAAGAAGCGCTTGCACAACAGACCATCCTGGATATCGCCCGGCGTGTTGGGCGCAAGGTTCCACCTGACTTCGGCGACCAGATCGACGGATGGATCAATGCGCGCAAACTCATCGCCCGAGAAGGCTAAACATTGACAGCCAGGGTCATCTCACCTGGCTGATAGCCTCAACGCCCTCAGATACGCTTGAACAGGGCCGAGCGCTCCGGGCCCGCGGCGCCATCGGCGGCGGTGACGAAACGTTCCATATGAATGTCCCGCTCGAACAGGCGCCCCTGCATCAGGGTGCTGATGGCCGCATCGATCATCGGTGGCGGGCCACAGAGATAGGCCTTGTGACCGTCGAAGCGGTTGTCGAAATGCTGCTTTGCCGCCTCATGGACGTAACCGCGAAAGCCCTGCCAGCCGTCCCCCGGCTCGGGGGCGCTCAGTGCCGGTATGTAGTGAAAATGCCCGTGCTCCCGGGCCAGGGTCTCGAACAGCTCGCGGTTATAGAGCTCGGCCAGGTTACGTGCCCCCTGGAACAGATAGATCTGGCGCTGATCGCCCTGCTCCAGCATATCCAGAATCATCGACTGCGGGCTCGAAAGCCCCGAGCCGCCGGCCAGGAAGATTGCGTCCTGGTTATCAGAAGTACGTACGAAAAACTGACCGAAGGGGCCGCTGAGCGCCAGGCTGTCGCCGGTTTGCATCTGTTCGTGCAGCCAGGCCGTGCCGGCGCCGCCTTCCACCCGCCGCACATGCAGCTCGATGGTGGCGTTATCGCCCGGCGCATTGGCGATGGAAAAGGCTCGCGTGCCCTCTACGCCCGGAATCTGCAGGTTGATGTACTGACCGGCCTGGAAGTCCATCGGCCGATTCAGCTTCAGCTGAATGCCCCGGATCGTTGGCGACAGGTCGGTGATTTGCGTCACGCTGGCGCTATAATCCTGCACCGGGAAGCCCTTGAAGTCCGGGTCCACATCGATATCGGCTTCGATCACCATATCGGATTCGGGCCGCGCGCAGCACACCAGTATCTTGCCCTCGTCCCGCTCCATATCCATCAGTGCAAAGGGGGACGCCTCGCCTATGTCGGCATCGCCTTCCAGTACCTGCACCTTGCAGGTGGCACAGGTGCCGTGGCCGCAGGCAAAGGGCAGCCAAACGCCCTGGCGCAGGGCGGCATCGAGGATGGTCTGTCCTTCTTCGACCTCGATCAGATCGCCGGTCGGTTCCACTGTAATCTCATAGCTCATGCTCGCCTCCCTCAGACAGCCGCGGACATAAAGCCCGCCAGCTCAGGGGTCTGAAAACGCAGCAGGGACTTGTGGTCAACACCCTGTGCCTGCAGCGATGCATCAAGCAGCGGCACAAAGGCTTTGCCATTCAGCAGCCAGGTGGCACTGTCCCAGTTGATCTGGCTCCACTCGGGGTGCGGGCTGAATACCGCTGCCATCACCTGGTCCCGTAACTCGCCAAAGGTCATCTGCGGCGGTACGGGCAGGGTAAAGGGCGCACAAAACATCAAGTGATGGTCCCAGCCGACATAGACCAGCTGGTTGCCATTGAAATTTTCGAGGCGATCCTTCACCTCACCGCTATAGCCCGGTTTCAATGTTTTAAAGGACATAGTCATATCTCCGCGCGCCGGAATCGGCCCGGCGCGCCTTGTCAGTCGTTATTGTTAGCTGCTTGTCGAGGCGGGAATCAGGCAACGCCCTTCCAGCTTTTCCAGCGCTGCTCGTCGGGGGAGCCTTTTATATCCAGGTTGTCGGCGCCGACATTCATGCGGTAGTAGTCGCGCAGCACAGCCTCAAGCCCTGGCCCGCCGCAGTTGCCCTGCAGGATCTGGTGCACCGGCAGCCAGGACTGAACATATTTCTCGGGCTCGGCGACGAAGATGTCGTGACAGCCGTCGGAGCAGAAGTGGTAGCGTTCGTCCTTGTAGACGGTGTCGCGATAGGCCAGCTGGGTCGGGTTATCCATGTCGGTAAACATCAGCGGAATCTGGCAGCAGTTACACAGCTGCGGCAGGCCCTTGGTGTAAAAGCGCTTGCCCTCGGCCTCCATCTTTTTGGCCATCTCCCAGCGCGGGCGGTAATACTTGTCGAAGGTATCGGGGTACTTCTCGCTCAGCCAGTCCAGCTCCTGATCGGACGGAATCCAGGTGTGGAAAGCGGTCGCATCGCCGTAGCTGTAGAACAGCCACCAGGCCTGATGCGAAACGTGTTCCTTCTCCTTTTCGATTACATCGGCGTACTTCGGTGGCCGGATACCGTAACGGGCGAGATCCTTGAACAGGGCGCCGCCGGCTTCCTCGAAATACACTTCCCAGGCCTCCTTCCAGCTCATGACCTTGTTGGGCAGCATGTAGTCCATCATCATCGACACCAGCGTGAGCAGGCGGGTACCGCGCCAGAACCACTTGTCGATCCACTGCTGCACGATGGGCACGTTGTCCTCGTGCTGCTCCAGCAGGAACTTGATGACCTCCAGCCCCAGGGTCATGTGACGCGCCTCGTCGGACTGGGCCGAGAAGCCGAAGGTCACGGTTGCCATGTCGCCGTTGTAGGCCGCACCCGACATAAAGGGCACGAACAGCAGGTTGGTCAGCACGTATTCGAAGCTGAAGCTGATGGCCACCAGGAATTCGAACGGCCCGGCGCTACGGGCATCATCGAAGAAGGACTTGGGCACCGACAGGTACCAGACGCGGTCATGCATGTGGGACCAATCCTGGAATCCGTCGAAGAACTTGTTGTAGTGGCTCATGGCATGAACCTGGGTCTGCACATGACGAAGTTCATCGATGGACTGCATCTGGCAGGCGATGCGGGCACCAACGCCGCCGAACTGGCGCCCGGTATGGGCAAAGCCCTGGTGTGCCTGGTACTCCAGCGGTGATACGCCGGTGAGGAACAGCTTCAGGGCATTGGCGTAGCGCGGATCAGAAATATTGGTATGGCCGTTGTTCTGCGCCACGGCATCAAAAATGGCGTAGAGTTTTTTCTCTTTTTCCGCCTGGTACTTCCAGTAGGTATCCATGGTCAGGCGAAACGGATCTTCCCACTTCGACCAGTCGGTAATCTTGATGCCCTCGAATTCCTCGAACGGAAAGGCCTGCTTGCGGTCTTCGTAGGAAAAATCCCAGTCCAGATCCCGTGTCAGCAGTCGGTACTTGTCTTTGGTATTGAGTTTTTTTGCAGCCATGTCGGAAACCTCTTTTCTTATTAAGTGCGGTTATGCATCCCAGCTCAGGCTGAGTTGATCATCGTCTTCATCGACGTTGCCGCCCAGGGTAATCAGGTTCAGGTGCAGCTCCTGTATATCCCAGTCCCGCCCGAGCTTGTCCTCCACGGTTTCGCGCCGAACCACCAGCTGGCCTTCGCATTCGATGCGGATCATGGCCGGCTGGTAGTTGACGGTAACCTCGGGGTTGTCGTCCTCGATGGCCTCAACAATGTAGCGGGACTGATCGTTGTCCTGCAGTGCGATATAGACCTTGGACATCAGGCGTTTCCTCCGTTGATACCGACCTTGACCAGGCGTGACTCCAGCGCTGCCAGCGATTGGGCCAGGGCATCATCGCCCAGCATTTCCCGTGCTACGGGCGCCAGCGCCTCGGCGGCCTTGCCACGCCAGCGCTCGGCCCACTGGCCCAGCTGCGCCCTGTTGGTGTCGGACTCCGTGGCGGCGAGTTTCAGCACGGCATCCACCCAGCGCGTGTGTTCCTTGCACCACTGCTGCATGAACTCGGTCAGCATCGCCACGTCCTGGCCGCCGTTGGCGGCCAGCCAGGTATCGAACTGGCGGTAGACCAGATCGCTGATCAGGCTGTCGATCACCAGATCCTGGGCCACGAACAGCTCGAACCAGTCCTCGGTTACCAGGGTTTCCTCGCACAGCGCCCGCATCCCCTGCCAGAGCGGGTCCTGCAGCCACAGCTGTTTTGCCTCCCGCAGCGCCTCACCGCTGTTTCCGTCCAGAATCAGGCCTATACGCGAGAAGTACTGGGCAATGCCCAGACGATCCATGGCGTCGTACAGCAGTGCCTGGGTGATGGCGGTGCCGTAGCCGTACGCAGTGCCGTACATGTTGTTGAGGTTGGCGGTATGTTCGACGTGACGCAGCGGTACCAGCAGGCGGATCAGGCTGGCACGCAGCTCATCGCTGAGCAGCGCCGCCAGGTTGCGCTTTTCGAAGAAGGCGTAGTTGTTTTCGGCGTGCTCCTGCATGCGGGCACGCTGACCGACATAGGCGCCGTAGTAGTACTGGCGCGGATCCTTGAAGGCGTACCAGTCCTGCATCTGGATGGCGGTACGCCCCTTGTCATTGAGTTCGAACTCGGGCTGCCACAGTGGGCGATAGTGGTAGTTGGTTTCGGCCTGCAGGTCGTAGGTGGCCTCCTGGTAGCGGGTCGCGGGCTTGTCGCCAAAGCGACGTTCGATGTTCGCAAAGGTATTGCGCACCGGCTCCAGGGTGGATGTCTTGATTTCAACGCTCATGTTAATTTCCCAACTCTGAGTTGTTGTTATTGGCGGATCGATTCTGGTTCTGTGCCATCAGGGTGCCTTCGCCGTAGCGCCACTTTTCCAGCTGGGCGTCGACCTCTGCGGTTTGTTCAGGGGTCATGGCAACGGCGCCCTGGGTCTGGCAGAAGTGCTCGAAGGCCCGGGGTGGCATGACCAGCTCGACAAACAGCGCCGGATCGCCGATGGCAAAGTCGAACTCGACAAAACGCTCGCCGGGCTGACTGCGCACGCGGATATATTTCGTCATTCGATTGAAGGTATCGGGACGCGTCCCGACAGTGTCTTGAGAGGGCAAGTTGCTCATCGCGTTTGTTCTCGTTGTCGCTGATGAAGGTTCAACAGGACAAGAGCAACCGCTGTGCCAGATACCGATCAGGCGCTAAAAAATGCCTGGAAAAATTATTTAAGACATTGATTTATAGTGATTTAAAATTAGGGAACGGGTTATCAGCCGCGATTTTGAAGACGGGCCCCAGGCCCTGGCCTGCTGGCAAAAGTAAGCAATTGATAAAACCGCCCCGGGCAAAGTGATCATTTGATAAACCCCGTCCGGCCGGGTAAGACGCCGCTCGCCCCGCGACCCTTATGCGACCCAGCCTCAGCAGCCCTTCCAATTCAGGCGAAAATCATTCAACAATAAAAAGAGATCTCAATTTCAGCGCCGGTATATAACAACAATGACCACCCAGACCGATCTGCAGCTGCCTGCAAACGAAGACCTGCTGTCGCAAATCCGCTTTGAACCGGAGCGTGGCAAGATCTGGTTCAACGAGCAGCGCATGCTGCTGATTCATTCCGCCGTTATGGGCCAGTTACGCAAGGAGCTGGTCGAGACCATGGGCGTTGAACGCACACGCGGTTTCCTGATGCGCTTTGGCTACCATTCGGGCTGGAAGGATGCAGAGCTGGTGAGCAAGGTGCGACCGGATTTGTCACAGAAAGAGGCCTTTTTCGTGGGCCCCCAGCTGCACGCCATAAAGGGGATGGTCAATGTGCAGCCCATCGACCTGGAATTCGATATAGAAGCCGGCACGTTTTATGGTGAATTTGACTGGTTCGACTCCTACGAGGCCGAAGTACACCGGCATGACTTCGGCCTTGCCGACGACCCCATCTGCTGGACCCTGATCGGATATGCCAGCGGATTCACGACCTTTTACATGGGCCGGACCATTATCTACAAGGAGCAGGAATGCGCCGGCTGCGGGGCTGATCACTGCCGCATTATTGGCAAACCGGTGGAACAATGGGAAGACCGCGCCGAACTCGAACGCCTGCTTCTGCCCGATCCCATCGCCGACGAACTGTTTGCCCTGCGCCATCAGCTCAGCGAGCTGCGGGACAACGCGCGCTACTCCCCCCAGGACACAGACCTGCTGATCAACTCCGTCGGACGTTCCAGTGCCTTCATGAACGTCTGCCAGCTGATTCGACGGGCCTCGTCGAGCCGCGTTACCGTGCTGTTACAGGGGGAAACCGGCGTCGGCAAGGAAGTGGTCGCCAAGGGACTGCATCTGAGCTCGGACCGTGCCGACAAGCCCTTCATCGCCGTGAACTGCGCCTGCATCCCGCCGGACCTGATCGAGGCCGAGCTGTTCGGCGTGGAAAAAGGCGCCTATACCGGCGCCACCCAGTCCCGCGAAGGCAAGTTCGAGCGCGCCCACAGCGGCACGCTCTTTCTGGATGAAGTGATCGAGCTGTCACCCCGGGCCCAGGCAACGCTGCTGCGGGTACTGCAGGAGGGCGAGCTGGAGCGCGTCGGCGACAACCGTACCCGCAAGATCGATGTACGCGTCGTCGCTGCCACCAACGAAGACCTGGACATGGCGGTTCGCGAGGGCAAGTTCCGCGCCGACCTCTTCTACCGGCTCAACGTGTTTCCGGTTCGCATTCCGCCGTTGCGCGAGCGCCCCGAAGACATTCCGCTGCTGATCGAGCACTTCCTGCACAAGTACCACGCGCTCTACAACAAGCGCACCCTCGGCGTATCGGACATGGCTCTGCAGGCCCTGCTGCACTACAGCTGGCCTGGCAATATCCGCGAGCTGGAAAACTTGGTCGAGCGCGGCATTATCCTCAGTGACAACAACCATACCATTGATATCGAGGCCCTGTTCCCGTCGCTGTCCGAACCCAGCCACCCGCTGAACACCATCAACCGGGCAGGCGGAATCAGCGCCCAGCCCTGTGCTGAGGCCGCGCCGCCCCAGTCACTGCAACGATTGTGCGGCCAGCTGCTGAACGAGAACGTCAGCCTGGAGCAGATGGAAGCGCAGCTGATTGCCAGCGCCATGGACAGGGCCGGCAACAATGTCGCCCGGGCCGCCCGCCTGCTCGGCATGACGCGCCCCCAGCTGGCCTACAAACTGAAAAAACACAGCGCTGACTGACGACAGGCCGGGCCGGCAAGGCCCGCGCGGCCCTGACTGCCAGCGGGCAAGGGTATTCCCGTAGTACTTTGGGTACACTGGGGCCTGATGCGCCTATTCACCTCTCAGACCGAATGACCATGAGCCTCACTGCCGCACAGCACAACCAACTGCTCGCAGAACTCGATGAAGCCCGCCGCGAGGCCGAGCGTTATCGCCTGCTGGTGGAGCAGTCCACCGACATGATCTCGCGCCACACGCCCACCAGCGAGTGGACCTACGTGGATGTGAGCCCCGCCGTGGAACGGCTGCTGGGGTACAAGGCCTCGCAGATCATCGGCACGCCAGGTTACGACCTGTTCCACCCCGATGATGCCGACAACCTGGTAAAACGTGCCGAATCGGTGAGTTATCGCGGCGGCCTCTATACCAATGTGTATCGCTATCGCCACAGGGACGGTCATTACGTCTGGCTCGAGACCACCAGCCGCACCATTCGCGACGACAGCGGCGAACCGATGGAGATCATCTGCGTATCCCGCGATGTCACCCAGCGTGAACAGGCCCAGCGCGCCACCCGCCGTCTGGCCCGGGTGGTGGAATCCAGCTCCGACATGATCATGTTCTGTGCGCCCGACAACCTGCAGCTCACGTACCTGAACGAAGCCGCCTCCAGCACCCTGGGCAGCGGCCCGGACGGCACCATTGCCTTGAACCTGCGTGAGCTGTTTGATGAAACCACCTACAGCACCCTGTTGCTGGCGGGCCTGGAACACGCCGCGCAGCATGGCTGCTGGTATGGCAGCATTGCACTGCAGCTGCCCGCCGGCAAGGATTCACGCATTGCCGAGGTGCGCGAGATCATCGCCCACCGCAACCATGTCGACAACCGCCGCGTCGAGTATTACTCGATCATCGGCCGCGATATTACCCACAAGCGCAAGGCCGAGGATGCCGCCAGGCGCCAGCAACTGGAGCTCGCCCACATGTCGCGCCTGCTGTCGGTGGGCGAAATGGCGACGGGGCTGGCCCATGAGATCAACCAGCCGCTGGCGGCCATCCTGAACTACTGTCGCGGCACCCTGCGCCGATCCGAAGACGGCGGGGAGCTCAGCCTCGACCAGGCCTTGCAGGCCATGCAGCTGATCGCGGGACAGGCGAAACGCGCCGCCGAAATCATCAAGCGCATTCGCAGTTATGTGAAACGCACCGAATACCAGCGTGTCGCGTTTTCCATCAACGACAGTTGCCAGGACGTAACGGGCTTTCTGCGCCAGGAAGCGCGGGATAACCAGATCGAGTTTCGCTTTGATCTTGACCCGACCGATCCGCAGCTGACCGCGGATCGCATTCAGATCGAGCAGGTGCTGCTAAACCTGGTTCGCAATGCCATCGAGGCCTACAGCGATTGTGAGCAGGCCTGGCGAACGGTTACCATTGGCAGCCGCTGTGACCAGGGGCATATCGAGGTCGCCATTACCGATTGTGCCCGGGGGGTGAGTGCGGAGGCACTGGGTCAGCTGTTCGATGCCTTTTTTACGTCCAAGCCCAGCGGGCTTGGCATGGGCCTGGCCATCTCCAGAACCATTATTGAAAGCCATGGCGGCCAGCTGTGGGCCCAGAGCGATGGCCACAGCGGCACGGTGTTTCGCTTTCGGTTGCCGCTTGGCCAGCACCCGGATCAATGGCCCTGACCCTGCGACAGGACAGCGGCCCCCTATTTCACTTTTCAGGATGAGCTATGAAGACTCCACCGGACGGGACGGTATTTATCGTGGATGACGACGATGATTTCCGCGCCTCCATGCAGTGGCTGCTTGAGTCAGACGGTCTGCGCGTAACCAGCTTCAACTCTGCCCAGGCCTTTCTGGATGGCTTTGATGGCAGCCCCGGCTGCATGCTGCTGGATGTGCGCATGCCCGATATAAGCGGCCTGGCACTGCAGCAAATGCTGCAGGAACAGGGCATTGCGCTGCCAATCATCGTGCTCAGTGGCCACGGTGACATTCCCATGGCCGTCACCGCCATCAAGAACGGCGCGATGGATTTTCTCGAAAAGCCGTTCGACGATGCCCTGCTGCTGCACCGCGTCAAGCTCGGGCTGCGCCATGCCGGCGAGCTGCAACAGCACAGGCAGGAACAGGAACAGACCCGCAGCCGCTACGACAGCCTGAGCCGGCGGGAAAAGGAAGTCATGGCGCTGGTGGTGACCGGGCGCGCCAACCGCGAAATCGCCGAGGACCTGGGAATCAGCCCCAAGACCGTGGAAGTGCATCGTTCAAGGGTCATGGCCAAGATGCAGGCGCAGAGCCTGCCAGAGCTCGTGACCCTGGCAGCAACGCTGGATATGAGCACCTGAATACCCGGCGGCCCTGCCTACAGGCGGGCCACAAACTCGACGATGGCCGTGAGGCTCTGCTGTGGCGCTTCGAGGTGCGGTATATGGCCGCAGTCCGGTATCAGCAGCGGCTGGGCACGCGGACCAATCCCGGCGCAGATATCGCTCACCTGCTCCGGCACGCCGTATTGGTCATCCACACCCTGCATGATCAGCGCCTGGCAGCGGATATCGCTCAGCCAGGGGCTGAGATCAAAGGTGGCATAGGCAGGCCGGGCCCAGGTTTCGTGCCAGGCACGAAACAGCAGATCGGTGCGCTCGCCATGATAGCGCGCCAGGCGGGCCGGCAGGTCGCTGCCAGGCGCGTGGTAACGCGCCACCGCTTCGCCAATGCCCGCCAGGGTCAGGTGGTCGATATAGATATGCGCCGCCATGGTGACCAGCCCAAGCACCCGCTCGCCCAGTACCGCGGCACCCACCAGCGCGATAGAGCCGCCATCGCTGTGTCCCACCAGAATGACCGGGCCCGTGATAGCGGCGCTATCCAGTATCCGCGCTAACCAGTCGCGCCCCTCCTGTTCCAGATAGTCGCCGGGGCGCGGCAGCGCAATCGGGGTTGAACCGCCATAGCCCCGACGCTCGTACACGAATACATCACAACCGGTCCTTGCCGCCAGTTGCTGCGGCACATCCTTCCACATCGCAATACAGCCCAGAGCCTCGTGCAACAGCACCAGGGTCGGGACGGGCGTTGCCGTCACGCCATGGCGGCCATGCAGGGCACGGATACGCACATCCGGCGCCGGCTCCAGCTCAACGGTGGTCCATTCAAGCATCTGGTTTCATCCTATCTTTGGCAGCCCTGCCCGAGCCTGCGTTTCTATTGCGGAATGGCATAGGTCAGGGTGGCGTGCGCCACCGGATCGGTTCCCGCGCGAGCAGCATCGGCACCAGAATACAGATAAACCTCACCCACCCCCAGCATTCTGCCCACCTTGAGCATGCGGGCATCCGCGATCAGGTCGGCGCCTGCCAGGGGCTTGCGCAGGAAATTGATATTAAGGTTGCTGGTCACGGCCAGCGGCACGGGCCCTATGCGGGTCAGCAAGGCGGCATAGACCGCCACATCGGCCAGCCCCATCATGGCCGGCCCCGACACCGAGCCCCCCGGGCGCAGGTGCTGGGCGGATACCGCAAGGCGCATCACCGCCGTGCCTGGCCCCACGGACTCCAGCGCACCGTATTGTTCCCCCTGGGGAAAGTGTTCGGCCAGAAAATCATTTAACTGCTGCAGGTCCAGTACCGGCATCGATTCCTCCTTGTGGGCTAAACGCCGGGCGCACCGGGCGCCCGCGAGATAGGTGGTGACAGCCGCTACGGCGCCGCGCTTTCTTCGCGCGCCTGATTGCGCAGCACAAAACGCTGAATCTTGCCGCTGGGCGTCTTGGGCAGGGCTTCGATAAACTCGATTTCCCGCGGGAAGGCATGGGTTGAAAGGCGCGAGCGTACCAGCTGCTTGAGCTCGTCGGCCAGTGCTGGCGAGGCCTCGTACTGGGACCTGAGCACCACATAGGCCTTGATGATGGCGCCGCGCTTTAGGTCCGGCTTGCCCACCACGGCACTCTCCGCCACCGACGGGTGCTCCAGCAGGGTGCTCTCGACATCGGCAGGCCCCACCCGGTAACCGGCGGTGGTAATGATGTCGTCATCACGCCCGGTAAAGGAGTAACTGCCATCGCCATGGCTGATGACGACATCGCCGGTGAGGTAATAACGCCCATGGAAGGGGTTCTTTTCACCCCAGGTGTAACCCTGGAAGAAAAACAGCGGCGAAGCGGCGGTATCCACGGCCAGCTGGCCAATCTCGCCTTCGCCGATTTCGTTGCACTCCGTATCCAGTGCCACCACCCGGTGCCCCGGCATCGAAAAGCCCATGGAGCCGACCCGCACCTGATGCTCCAGCTTGTGGTGGTTGCAGCAGGTCATGCCGGTCTCGGTCTGGCCGTAATGGTCCATGACCGGGCACCCCAGGCGGCGTTTCACCCAGCCGATCACCTCCGGGTTAAGCGCCTCCCCGGCACTGCTGGCCAGGCGCAGCCCGAGCGCCTCGCCCGTGCCCTCGTCATTGGCCATTAGCAGACGGTAGGCCGTGGGTGCCGCCGCCAGGTTGGTGATGCGGTACTTGCGCAGCATCTCGTAGGTGCTGTCGGCGGTAAAGCCGTTCTCGTTGAAATGGGTAGCATTACCCAGCAGCAGCGGCCCGACGACCGCATAGTAAAGCCCGTAGGCCCAGCCGGGGTCTGCCACGTTCCAGTAACGATCCTGCGGTTCCAGGCCAACGGCATGGCGCATATAGACATAGAAGGACAACAGTGCCCGGGCCGGCACCGCAACCCCCTTGGCCTTGCCGACGGTGCCCGAGGTGAACATCTGCAAAAAGGGCTCATCCGCACCAATGCGTACCGGCGCGAACTGATCCGACTGCGCCGCAAGCTCAGTGTCAAAATCCGCATCATCAGAGGCCGCCGAGTCGCCTCCGACCCGCAGTATCGGCGGACAGCCTTTGATCGTATCAAGCTTGCTGCGATTGGCACTGTCCGTCACCACCAGCCTTGTGCCGGCACGCTCCAGCCGGTACTCGATGGCACCCGAGCCAAAGGCGGTAAACAGCGGCTGGTAAACGGCGCCCGCACGCAATGTTCCCAGAATGACCACCAGCAGCTCCGGCGTTCGGGGCAACAGGCCCGCCACCCGGTCCCCCTTGCCGATCCCCTGGGCGCTGAGGTAGTTGGCAAAGCGGGCCGCCTTGCCCTGCAGTTCGGCAAAACTGTGTTCGCTCGCGGGCCTGTCCGCGCCTTCGTAGAACAGCGCCGTGCGGTCCTCGTCGGCCCAGCGGTCGCAGATTTCCTCACAGACATTGAAACCCGTTGCCAGATCGCCGACCAGGTGCTGCTCCACCTCTGCCGGCGTGAATTCAGCGTTAAATGCTGCATACGCATGAGTGCTCATTGTGCCCTGCCTCGATTGTTAGTGTTGTCAGGCCGCCCATCTCGAACCCCGGAATCGCGTTCGACCCATGAACAGAAATAAGGGATTTCCCGTATTAATAACATCGACTTTACGTTCACGTAAACCAAAACTCGCAAAAAATCTGTCGCTGCGCTCACCGGGGCGCGCCCATACGCTTACGAATATTCGGGTTTTAAGGTAACCTGTGCCAGAGCGTATCTAAGGACTGCAGGATGAACGTTAAACTGAGCCGCGACCAGTGGATCAACGAAGCTTTTACGGTACTGGCCGAAGGCGGGGTCGACAGTATCAAGATCGAGGGGCTGGCCAAACGCCTGCGCGTCACCAAGGGCGGTTTCTACTGGCACTTTCGCAATCGCGACGAACTACTGCAGAACATGCTGGAGCAATGGCGCCTGCGCCGTATCGAGATCATTCATGAGCAGACCCGGGATGAAGAGCACGCCGCCGATACTCTGAAATACCTGATACGACTCTACACCGACAACGCCAACCCCCGCGGCAATGCCATCGAACTGGCGGTACGCGGCTGGGCCCGCGTGGACACCCAGGCGGCCCTCGCGGTACAGTCGGTGGACGAAGAACGCCTGAAATGCGTGTCCAGCCTCTTTGGCAAGCTGAAGCTGTCGCCGGAGGAGGCCTATGCCCGCGCTTACCTGTTCTATGCCTTCGTGTTCGGCCAGAGCCTGCTGAACGACCAGAGCTGCAGCCTGGACCCCAAAAAAATCAAGCAACACTGCACCCGCTTCCTGATCGAAGACTGACGCCTTTCGGCGTACAGAAAAAAAGGGGCAAGGGACAAGCAGAGGCAAGGTTCAAGGCTCAAGGGAGAGCAGGCCACGTAGCTTGGAATGAGTTTACGAATTCCGGGAAAGGAGCGAAGCGAGTTTCGAGAATGAGCCTGCGAATTCCGGGAAGCAGGGTAAAGCCCGCGGCGTTGAAGCAGGGAGAGTGTAAAAAAATCTGTGTAAGTGGCATTCTTCCAACCTGTTGAAAGGACAACAGAATGCCTATATCAGACACCCTTATAGATCAGTTGCTGGAAGGCTGCTCCAGCCCTGAAGATATCCTCGGCGAGTCCGGCCTTCTCAGGCAGCTCACCAAAAAAGTGGCCGAGCGAGCCTTGGAGGCCGAGATGGAAAGTCATCTCGGTTATGCAAAACACGACACAGCCGGTAAAAATACCGGCAATTCCCGCAACGGCAAGAATCGTAAGTCAGTCCGTTCCATTCACGGTGATATCGACCTGGATGTACCGCGAGACCGCAACGGCACCTTTGAGCCCCAGCTGGTTAAAAAAGGCGAGAAGCAGCTACAGGGCTTCGATGACCGGATCGTGTCGTTGTACGCCCGAGGCATGACCACCCGTGATATCCAGGCCCACTTTCAAGAAACCTACGGCGTCGAGGTCTCGCCAACCTTTATCTCCCAGGTGACGAATGCCGTGATGGATGAAGTGAATGCCTGGCAAAATCGGCCACTGGATACGGTCTACCCCATCGTCTATCTCGATGCCTTGGCGGTTCGCAGCCGCGAGTCCGGCATGGTTCAGAACAGGTCGGTTTATCTGGCGTTAGGCATCAACATGGACGGTGAGAAAGAACTGCTAGGCCTATGGATGGCGCAGACAGAGGGTGCCAAGTTCTGGCTGTCAGTGGTCACCGAGCTCAAGAACCGCGGTGTGCAGGATATCCTGATCGCCTGCGTCGATGGTCTGAAGGGGTTCCCAGAAGCCATTGAAGCCGTGTACCCCAAGACCCAGGTCCAGCTGTGTATCGTGCACCAGGTACGTTATTCGTTGCGTTACGTAAGCTGGAAACAACGTAAGGAGGTGGCTGCCGACCTGCGCACTATTTACGGCGCAGTGACACTCTCCGCAGCCGAGACTGCGCTGGACGCCTTCGCGGCCAAGTGGGACGAAGAGCACCCAACGATCAGCCGTTCCTGGCGAGCAAACTGGGAACGCCTGTGCGTGTTCTTCGATTACCCGCCACAGATCCGCAAGGTGATTTACACCACCAACGCGATCGAGTCCCTCAACGCCTCGTTGCGCAAAGTGACCAAGACTCGCCGCTCATTCCCGACCGACAAATCGGTGATGAAAGTGCTCTATCTGGCGTTGCACCACATCTCAAAGAAGTGGACGATGCCGATCAGGGACTGGAAACAGGCGATGAGTCAGTTCATCATCATTTTCGGTGATCGACTCTCACTGTGATATACCGCTACTTACACAGAAAAATTTACAGTCTCGAAGCAGGCAATCTAACGCACCCGCTTCCACACCACATCCCCTCTCGTCACTTCAACCTGCTTCTGCCTGCACTTTTCCTTTCACCTTGCCCCTCGCCCCTCTTCCCTCGCCCCTGATTTTACCTTGCCATCGCCCCCAAAAACTTCGCTGCGGAGCGCAGCTCCTACGGACGTTACCTTCGCTCCCTTTCACCTTGAACCTTGCACCTGCAGTCCTGTTCCTTGCTCCTTTGGCCTTTCCCTTGCTCTCTGCCCCTTGCCACCCGTCATTGGTCTACCCTTATAGCCAGGCATCCAATTCAAAAATACGCACCCGTATTGACTCAACCCAAAAACAAACATACGATTGCGTATAGTTAATTTTCAGGCGGGTTATCCGCATCGAATATTCCTGCACTGCGAGGGCTGGTAACAATGATTTCTCAATACTCCGAGCTGAATTTTGGTCTGGGCGAAACTCTGGACATGCTGCGCGAACAGATAAATGCCTTCGCGGCCAAGGAAATCGCCCCGCTGGCCGAAGAAACCGACCAGAAGAACGAATTCCCCAACCAGCTGTGGCGCAAGTTTGGTGACATGGGCCTGCTGGGCATCACGGTCAAGGAAGAATACGGCGGTGTCGACATGGGCTACCTGGCCCACGTCATTGCCATGGAAGAAATCAGCCGGGCATCCGCATCCATCGGCCTGTCCTACGGTGCTCACTCCAACCTCTGTGTGAACCAGATTCACCGCAACGGCAGCGAGGAACAGAAGCAGCAGTACCTGCCCAAACTGATCAGCGGCGAGCACATCGGCGCCCTGGCGATGTCAGAACCCAACGCCGGCTCCGATGTGGTGTCCATGAAACTCACGGCCCGCGACAATGGCGACCATTTCGTGCTCAATGGCAACAAGATGTGGATCACCAACGGACCCGATGCCCATGTGTACGTGGTCTATGCCAAAACCGACCATGCCAAGGGCCCTCACGGCATTACCGCCTTTATCATCGAACGCGATTTCCCCGGTTTCTCCCGTGCCCAGAAGCTCGACAAGCTCGGCATGCGCGGCTCCAACACCTGTGAGCTGGTGTTCCAGGACTGCATCGTGCCCAAGGAAAACATCCTCGGTCAGCTTAACGGCGGCGTGAAGGTACTGATGAGCGGGCTGGACTACGAGCGCCTGGTGCTCTCCGGTGGTCCGCTGGGCATCATGCAGGCGGCTCTGGATGTGGTCGTGCCCTATATCCGCGAACGCAGCCAGTTCGGCCAGGCCATCGGCGAGTTCCAGCTGGTGCAGGGCAAGGTGGCCGACATGTACACCCTGATGAATGCTGCCAAATCCTACGTTTACATGGTGGCCCTGGCCGCCCAGCGCGGCGAGACCAGCCGCAAGGACGCCGCCGGTGCGATTCTGTACTCGGCGGAAAACGCCACCAAACTGGCACTGGATGCCATTCAGCTGCTCGGTGGCAACGGCTACATCAACGAATTCTCCACCGGGCGACTGCTGCGCGACGCCAAGCTGTACGAGATCGGCGCCGGCACCTCCGAGATCCGTCGCATGCTGATCGGCCGCGAGCTGTTCCTTAACAAGTAAGCAACCCTGCCGATTTTGAGGATTCAGCCATGACCCAGTTACAGTCCAGGATTAACCCGCGCAGCGACGAGTACCGCCAGAAGTACGATGCCATGGCCAGGGCCGTGGGCGACCTGCGCGAAAAAGTCGCCACCGTCGAACAGGGCGGCGGCCCCGCCTACCAGGCCCGCCATACCGCCCGGGGCAAACTGCTGCCACGCGAGCGCATCAACCGCCTGCTGGATGAAGGCTCGGCCTTTATCGAGCTGTCGCAGCTGGCGGCCTACCAGGTGTATGAACAGGATGTGCCAGCCGCCGGCATTATCACGGGCATTGGCCGGGTGTGCGGCCTTGAATGCATGATCATCGCCAACGATGCCACCGTTAAGGGCGGCACCTACTTCCCGCTGACGGTTAAAAAGCACCTGCGCGCCCAGGAAATTGCCGAGCAGAACCACCTGCCCTGCATCTACCTGGTGGACTCTGGCGGTGCCAACCTGCCACAGCAGGACGAAGTCTTTCCGGACCGGGATCACTTCGGCCGCATCTTCTACAACCAGGCGCGCATGTCCGCCAAGGGCATCGCCCAGATCGCCGTCGTCATGGGGCTTTGCACCGCGGGTGGCGCCTATGTCCCCGCCATGGCGGACGAATCCATTATCGTGCGCAATCAGGGCACCATCTTCCTGGCGGGCCCGCCGCTGGTGAAAGCCGCCACCGGTGAAGAAGTCTCCGCCGAGGACCTTGGCGGTGCCGATGTGCACTGCCGGGTTTCAGGCGTGGCGGATCACTATGCCGAGAACGATGTACATGCGCTGCAGATCGCCCGCAGCTGCATCGCCAACCTGAACCGCAGCAAACCGATGACGCTCGCCATCAAGCCGGTCACGAGCCCGTTGTACGACAGCGAAGAGCTGTACGGCATCGTGGGCACCGACCTGAAAAAGCCGTTCGATGTGCGCGATGTCATTGCTCGCCTGGTGGACGGCTCCGAGTTCGACGAATTCAAGCAGCTCTACGGTACGACCCTGGTCACCGGCTTTGCGCATATTCACGGCTACCCGGTGGGTATCGTCGCCAACAACGGCATCCTGTTTGCGGAGTCCGCCCAGAAAGGCGCTCATTTCATCGAGCTGTGCTGCCAGCGCAAGATCCCGCTGCTGTTCCTGCAGAACATCACCGGCTTCATGGTGGGCCGCAAGTACGAAGCCGAAGGCATCGCCAAGCACGGCGCCAAGATGGTGACCGCCGTGGCCTGCGCCGATGTGCCCAAGCTCACGGTACTGATCGGCGGCAGCTTTGGCGCCGGCAACTACGGCATGTGTGGCCGCGCCTACAGCCCCAATTTTCTGTGGATGTGGCCCAATGCCCGCATCTCCGTGATGGGCGGCGAACAGGCCGCCGGCGTTCTGGCGACCGTCAAGCGCGACGGCCTGCAGCGCGATGGCAAGGACTGGTCCGCCGAGGACGAGAAAGCCTTCAAGCAGCCCATTGCCGACAAGTACGAGGCCCAGGGCCACCCCTACTACGCCAGTGCCCGCCTGTGGGACGATGGCGTGATCGACCCCGCCCAGACCCGGGACGTGATCGGCATGGGATTGTCGGCGGCCCTGAACAAGCCCGTCAGTGACAGCAAGTTCGGCGTCTTTCGGATGTAATCCAGCGGATGTAACGGGATCTAACGGAGAAGCCCATGAGCGATCAAACAACAGTTCTGCTGGACATTCAGCCCGATGGCGTCGCCCGCCTGACGCTGAACCGGCCCGAGATTCACAATGCGTTCGACGATGCCATTATCCAGTGCCTGACCGAACACCTGGTCGCGCTGGATGCAAACCCGGCGGTACGGGTGCTGGTACTGGCGTCCAGTGGCAAGAATTTTTCCGCCGGTGCGGATTTCAACTGGATGCAGCGCATGGCCGCCAACAGCCATGCCGACAACCTGCAGGATGCCCTGGGCCTGGCGGGCCTGATGTCGACGCTGAATGCGTTCAGCAAGCCCACCATCGCCCTGATACAGGGTGCCGCCTACGGTGGCGCCGTGGGCCTGGCGGCCTGCTGCGATATCGTTGTCGCCACCCGGGCCAGCCGCTTCTGCCTGTCCGAAGTACGCATCGGCCTGACGCCTGCCACCATCAGCCCCTACGTGGTACGTGCCATTGGCGAGCGCCAGGCACGGCGCTACTTTCAAACGGCCGAGGCGTTCAGTGCCGAGCAGGCACAGCAGTTTGGCCTGGTGCACGAGGTGGTAGAGGATAACGCGGCACTGGATACGGCCTGCGACACCCTGGTGCAGGCCCTGCGCCGCAACGGCCCCCGTGCCATGCAGGCGGCCAAGGAACTGGTGTTCGCGGTGAGCCACAAACCCATCGACAGCGCCCTGATCAACGATACCGCCCGGCGTATCGCCGATATCCGCGTCAGCGAAGAAGGCCAGGAGGGACTCAGCGCCTTCCTGCAAAAGCGCACGCCGAACTGGATCGAGGACTAAAAGAATGCTTAACAAGATACTGATTGCCAACCGTGGTGACTGCATACGCAGCGTTGCAGCGGCGCAGCCATTTCGCATGGGTTGCGCAGCAGCTGCAGGCGATCTCGACACGGAGACCTGCCATGTTCAGTAAAATATTGATCGCCAACCGTGGTGACTGCATGCGCAGCGTTGCAGCGGCGCAGCCATTTCGCATGGGCTGCGCAGCAGCTGCAGGCGATCTCGACACGGAGACCTGCCATGTTCAGTAAAATATTAATCGCGAACCGTGGCGAGATCGCCTGCCGGGTCATCAAGACCGCCCATCGCCTTGGCATTCGCTGCGTCGCGGTCTATTCCGAGGCCGACAGCAACGCCCGCCATGTCGCCATGGCGGACGAGGCCTTTCTGCTCGGCCCCGCCCCCAGCAGCGAAAGTTACCTGCGCAGCGATCGCATCATCGAGATTGCCCTGGCCTGTGGTGCCCAGGCTATTCACCCGGGCTACGGTTTCCTGTCCGAGAACACCGGTTTTGCCCAGGCCTGCGAAGACAACGGCATCGCCTTTATCGGCCCACCGGCGTCAGCCATTGCCGCCATGGGGTCCAAGTCCGCCGCCAAGGCCATCATGCAGGATGCCGGCGTACCCCTGGTACCCGGCTACCACGGCGACGACCAGACACCTGCGCTGCTCAAGCAGGAAGCCGAAAAGTGCGGCTTTCCGCTGCTGCTCAAGGCCGTTGCCGGCGGCGGTGGCAAGGGCATGCGCGTGGTCGAATCCCTGGGCGAGTTTGACGAAGCCCTGGCATCGGCCTGCCGCGAGGCCAAGAACGCTTTCGGCAACCCGGACATGCTGATCGAGCGCTACCTGACACAGCCGCGCCACGTCGAGATCCAGGTATTCTGCGACAGCCAGGGCAATGGCGTGTATCTCGCCGAACGCGACTGTTCGGTGCAGCGCCGGCACCAGAAGGTTATCGAGGAAGCACCCGCGCCGGGGCTGTCCGACGCCACCCGCAAGGCCATGGGCGAAGCCGCCGTACTGGCCGCCCAGGCGATCGACTATGTCGGTGCCGGTACCGTGGAATTTCTCTACGACGTCGACGGCTCCTTCTTCTTTATGGAAATGAACACCCGCCTGCAGGTGGAGCACCCGGTCACCGAGATGATTACCGGCCAGGATCTGGTGCAGTGGCAGCTGCAGATCGCCGCCGGCGAGCCACTGCCGTTGCAGCAGCATGAAGTCAGCATCAACGGCCATGCCTTTGAAGCCCGCATCTATGCAGAAGACCCGGACAATGACTTTCTGCCGGCCACCGGACGCCTGAGTTACCTGCGCACCCCCACCGAGTCGGAGCATGTGCGCGTCGATACCGGCGTAATCGAAGGTGACGAGGTCAGCGTCTATTACGACCCGATGATCGCCAAGCTGATCGTCTGGGACGACGACCGTGAACGCGCACTGGCGCGTCTGGCCAAGGCGCTGGGCGACTACCGCATCGGCGGCATCAAGACCAACGTGCGCTTTTTGCGCAACCTCGCCCTGGCGGCACCGTTCCGGGCGGCGGAGCTGGACACCGGCTTTATCGACAAGCACCAGGCACTGCTGTTTCCAGCCGCCAAACTGGATCCCCAGGAATGCCTGCTGATGGCCGCCTGCTTCTTTTTGCAAAGCGACAAGGCGGGCCTGGCTGCGGCCAGTGACCCTTACTCACCCTTCGGCCGCCAGACCAGCTGGCGCCTTAATTCCAGCTTTGCCCGGCCCATGCAACTGGTTCACGGCGAGCAGCAGCATGACCTGCGTATCCTGGAGCAGGATCAGGGCTACGACATCAGCCTGGATGGCGCGCGCTACAGCGTCAGCGCCACACTGAATGGCGATACGCTGGATGTCATCATCAACGGCCACCGCCGTACCGTCTATGGATACCGCGATGAGACGCGACTCACCCTGATGGACCAGGGCGAGCAATTTGCCTGCCAGCTGCACGTCGAGACCTTCGGCGCAGCGGATCACCAGGGTGATGCCTCCCTCGCCGCCCCGATGAACGGCGCCGTGGTGGCTGTGCTGGTCGAACCCGGCCAGGCCGTCAGCAAGGGCGACACCCTGGTGGTGATGGAAGCCATGAAGATGGAGCACAGTATTCGCGCCCCCCGGGACGGCATTGTCAGCGCAGTCTACTTTGCCGAGGGCGAGCTGGTATCCGACGGTGCCGAACTGGTGGCGCTGGACGCGCAAGCCGATTCCAAGACAAAGGAGGCATCCTGATGGCATTGCCAAGCAAGGTGCGCCTGGTGGAGGTTGGCCCACGGGACGGACTGCAGAACGAAGCTGGGCAGATCAGCACCGCAGTCAAGATCGAACTGGTGGCGCGCCTGGGCGCCGCCGGCATCCGCCATATCGAAGCGGCCAGTTTCGTCTCCCCCAAGTGGGTGCCGCAAATGGCGGACGCCCGCGAGGTCATGGCCGGCATAGAACGCCGCGACGGCGTGATCTACGCCGCCCTGACCCCCAACCTGAAGGGCTTTGAAGGCGCCCTGGCAAGCGGTGTGGATGAGGTGGCGGTCTTCACTGCCGCCTCCGAAGCCTTCACCCAGAAGAACATCAACTGCTCCATAGCCGAAAGCCTAAGCCGTTTTACGCCGGTGATCGAAGCCGCCAAGGCCAATGGCATCCGTGTGCGCGGCTATGTGTCCACGGTGCTGGGCTGTCCCTATGCCGGCGACATCGCGCCGGCCCAGGTGGCGGCCGTGTCCCGCGAGCTGCTGGACATGGGCTGCTTTGAGATATCGCTGGGCGATACCATCGGCACCGGCACGCCGGTCAAAGCCAAGCGCATGCTCGCAGCCGTGGCCCGCGAGGTACCCATCCAGCAGCTGGCGGCACACTTTCACGACACCTATGGCCAGGCGCTGGCGAACCTCTATGCGGTGCTGGAAGAGGGTCTGGCGGTGGTGGATGCATCCGTGGCAGGGCTGGGCGGTTGCCCCTACGCCCGCGGTGCCTCGGGCAATGTCGCCAGCGAAGATGTGATCTACCTGCTGCAGGGGCTGGGTATCGAGACCGGTGTCGATCTGGAGCTGCTGGCCCGGACCGGCAACTGGATCAGCGCCGAGCTGGGCCGCAGCAACGGCTCCAAGGTCGGCCAGGCCCTGGCGTGCAGCAGCTAGAAGCTTCAGCGACCGGGGCCTTCAGTACCACTGCAGGTCAGTTTTGGGCGGCCAGCAGCGCGTAACTGTGCAACCGGTCCTCAAAATCGTGGGTGACGGTGACTATACCGATCTCGCGAGTGCCGTAACGCTCGGCAATACCCTGCAGGCGTAGCTGGCACTGCTGCGGTGAACCGCAGACCACCGACGCCAGGGTCTGGTCGAAATAGGCTCGGTCTGAAGCGCCTAGTTTCGATTTCAAATCAAGTGCTTGCTTGGGAGACTTGATCAAATCTCGCACGCCGTGACGAAACGCCTGCACCTTCCAGTACACCTGGGGCGCCGCCAGGTATTCCGCTTCCTCCTGCGTATCCGCACAGACGGCGGACACCGCAATCAGCGTCTCGGGCTCCCCGGCATGCCCCGCCCCACGCCAGGCACTGCGGTATTCCTCCACGATGCCAACAGGCCGGTCTTCGGGGCCGATGAACAGCGCCAGCGCCATTTTCATGCCGACCTGCCCTGCCAGCTCCGCACTACCGCCACTGGAGCCCAGCATCCAGAGCTCCGGGCAGGGTGATTCATCGGGCATCACCTGCAGGTCGTGATACGGATGATGCTCGGGGATGCTGCGGGTCAAAAAGCCCTTTAGCAGCGCCGCCTGCTGGGCGTAATGGTCTTCACGCGCCTGGGCGTAGGGGTACGCCAGGGCATGACTGGCCAGGCCATCGCCGCCCGGCGCCCGACCGATACCCAGATCGATACGGCCCGGAAAGAGTGTTTCCAGCAGCCTGAACTGCTCGGCCACCTTGTACGGGCTGTAATGCGGCAGCATCACGCCACCGCTGCCGATTCGCATGCGCCGGGTCATGCTGGCGATATGGCTTATCAGTATCTCGGGGCTGGGGCCTGCGAAATTAATGCTGTTATGGTGTTCCGCCACCCAGTAGCGATTGTACCCGGCGCGCTCGCACGCCTGGGCCAGCCGGGCCGACAGTGCCACCGCAGACAGCGGCTGCGCCTTACCGGGCACCGGCGACTGATCAATAACGGTCAACTTGAGTGTCATGGCGCGGTGAACCTGAATTGCTTTGACTGGAAAGCCCCGACGCCTTGTCCGGCCGCGTGTTGCGGCGTCCGAACCAAAGCCCGCCGGGGCCGACAAGGCTAAACCAGTTGGCCGGTTTTGGCCACGGCAACGGCGTGAAAACATGACAGGGTACCCGGCGCTACCGGCACAGTCGCGCAAGCCCCCGGAACCCTCGACGGGCGAAACTCCTCTCGGGAAGCCTTCACGGGTTCGCCCCGCAGGCTGGCGGTGGCAGGCTGACGCTCAGGCTGTAATAGGTATAGGGCTTGCCACCGACGTGGGGCAACGGCACCCACCACAGCAGCCAGTCGGGCCCGTATGTACGCACCTTGACCGGAATCTCGGGCCAGCGACATCCCGGCGTACTCAGGCTGATGCTGTGTACCTTTTCGGCCCAGGCGGGAATCCAGCGCGACTGTGCCTCGAAACACGCCTGCCAGGCGCTGCGCCCGGCGCTGGAGCCGGCAGCCGCCTGTTCGGCGTCCTGGCAGTCTCCCACCGCTGGATGGACAAGGCGTACAAAGTTGTACCGCCTGTCCATGCGCCCACGGGCCAACTCAAGCCCCTGGGTATCGCGCAACACGACTTCGGCACCCGCCAGCAGGATCTGGCTGCCCTGCGTCTTTTCGCCTGCCAGTCGCAGACTGATTGAAAAAGCCCCGTGAGTGGCGCCGTGCCAGTAGCCATAGCCCAGCACTGCCAGGGCGAGCACGCACAACAGCGCCAGACAGCGCTTCATGCGAGAGCGTCCGGCGCGGGAATGCGTCAACCTGGCCGGGACATTTCGGAGAACTTGTGCACCAGCATCTTCAGGATGTGGCGCCGGGTAATAACGCCGATCACCCGGCGCTGCGCGTCCAGCACGGGATAGGATTTGGGTTTCTGATGGGGGGCAGGACTCAGCATCTGGCGGGCCAGATCCAGCGGATGATCCGCCAGCGACACCGTCAGCACATCGGTGCGCATGATATCTCGCACGTTGGCGACGCGCTGATTGTGATAGACCACCTGAATGGTGACCTGCAAACACTCCTGCTCCGAAATCCAGCCCACCAGCTCGCGATTTTCGTTCACCACAGGGCCGCCCAGCATGGACTTCTGGATAAGTTTTGCCGATGCCTCATCCACCTGCATGTCGGGCGTAATGATGGCAAAGTCGGTGCTCATATACTCACGGATCGAACCTGAATCCATCGTTTTAACCTCGGTCTGGTCTGCCTTGAATCAACCGGGAGCGCAGCCCGCCCGCCGTCTCAGCCGCCTGGGTTGGATCGAATGACCGCATCACTGCGGTGGTATGCAAACCCTGAGAACTGCAGACCACATTGGCTGCCCCTGGGCCACTGTGCGCCAACGCGACTAGCGGCCCCCCGTTAAAACATAGCCCATGGCCTGCAAACAGGCCCAAACACCGAATCCCCCGCGGCCGGCGCTTTGCGGTACACTCCCGTCTGGCCGTTATCGGACAGCCCTATTGCGATGCAAGGAGCCCGCGTGCAGCACGTTATTTCAGTTCAGAACATCAACAAGACCTATGCCTCGGGCTTTACCGCGTTGCATGATGTCAGTCTTGATATCCAACGCGGCGAGATCTTTGCGCTGTTAGGACCCAACGGTGCCGGCAAGACCACCCTGATCAGCATTATCTGCGGTATCGTCAACGCCACCCGCGGTACCGTCTGCGCCGACGGGCACGACATTCAGGCGGACTACCGCGCCGCCCGCAGCAAGATCGGTCTGGTCCCCCAGGAACTGGCAACCGATGCCTTCGAAAGCGTACTGGCAACGGTGAAATTCAGCCGGGGCCTGTTCGGCAAGGCACCCAACCCCGGCTATATCGAGCAGCTGTTGCGCCAGCTCTCCCTCTGGGACAAGCGGGATTCGCGCATCATGGCGCTGTCCGGCGGCATGAAGCGCCGCGTCATGATCGCCAAGGCGCTGTCCCACGAGCCCTCGATTCTGTTTCTGGATGAGCCCACTGCAGGCGTCGATGTCGAATTGCGCCGCGACATGTGGAACATGGTACGCGGGCTGCAGGAACGCGGCGTGACCATCATCCTTACCACCCATTACATCGAGGAAGCCGAGGAAATGGCCGATCGTATCGGTGTGATCAACAAGGGGCGGCTGGTACTGGTGGAAGACAAGACCAGCTTGATGGAGAAGCTCGGCACCAAGCAGCTACGCCTGCACCTGCAAACGCCGCTGCAGGCGCTGCCGGCATCACTGGCACCCTTTAACCTGGCACTGAGTGAGGATGGTCAGCAGCTGACCTACAGCTTCGATGCGCAGCATGAGAACACCGGCATTACCGAGTTGATGCGGGCGCTGAGCGCGCAGGGGCTGGACTTCAAGGATCTGCACTCCAAACAGAGTTCGCTGGAGGAAATATTCGTCAACCTGGTGAGGGAGCAGGCATGAATTTCTATGGCATAGCGGCAATTTACAGGTTCGAGATGGCAAGGACCGGTCGAACCCTGATGCAGAGCATCGCCTCACCGGTACTGTCGACGTCGCTCTACTTCATCGTCTTTGGCACCGCCATAGGCGCGCGCATGGGCGATATCGACGGCATCAGTTACGGCGCCTTTATAATCCCGGGCCTGCTGATGCTGTCGTTGCTGAGCGAAAGTATTTCCAATGCCTCCTTTGGCATCTTTTTCCCCAAGTTTTCCGGCACCATCTACGAGGTGCTATCCGCCCCGGTTTCGCCATTTGAAATCGTTGCAGGCTACGTCGGTGCCGCCGCCAGCAAATCGATCATTCTTGGTCTGCTGATCCTGGCCACCTCGCGGTTGTTTGTGGACTACAGCATCGTGCACCCGGTGTGGATGCTGGCATTTCTGGTACTCACGGCGATTACGTTCAGCCTGTTCGGCTTCGCCATTGGTATCTGGGCAGACGACTTTCAAAAACTGCAGATCATTCCACTGATGGTCATCACCCCGCTCACCTTTCTGGGGGGCGCCTTCTATTCCATCAACATGCTGCCGGAACCCTGGCAGAGCCTGACCCTGTTCAACCCCGTGGTGTACCTGATCAGCGGCTTTCGCTGGGCATTCTATGGCGTGTCGGACGTGAGCATTGTCCTCAGTCTCGGCATGACACTGGGATTCATGGCACTGTGCATGGCAGTCATTGGCTGGATCTTTCGCACCGGTTACCGCATCAAGCCCTGATTTACACGGACAATCCATTGCGGTAAATAGCCGCACCCCCTGTGACTCCAGGAGTTTCAGGGGGTATGGCGCCCGTAGCCACTACCATTCCAGCGATACAGCGGAAAGTCCCCGAAGCCCGGACCGCCCACTTCGATGTCCGGCCAGCCCTGGTAATCGCTGTCCTTGATCACCGCAATGCCCACCGCTTCCAGCAGAATCTGCCAGCCCGTCGGCGCTTCGGTCAGCAGCAGAAAATACTGCCCTGCGTTGCCGTAACAGAACAGGCTGCTTTCCGTCACCCAGGCCTCGGAGCGGCCATCGCCATTCAGATCGTCTAACTCTACATGACCCGGCTGATAAGACAGGGTTACCGGTTCTTCCTGGCAACGCTGATACTGGCCATTCCCCGCCAGCTTGAAACCCGCCGCCGCAAAGAGTGCCGCCTCTTCACTGGCGGACAACGCCGCGGCATGTGCCGACTCATGCTGCGCCGATACCGCTGTTGAAAATACCCCCAGGGCTACAGTGAGTGACTGAACCCATCGAACAAGGGCGCTACCGGCTACCCTGTTCTGCGCCCCTGATCTTGCCGCAAACAGACCGGAACGAAATGTCATGATGGCTCCCCCTGTGCGTTAAACGGATCCGGTAACGTCGTACCGGGAACGGCTGCGCACTCAAAAAGTGCAGCCCGCCCTGACGCGAGTCCATTCCCTGTTCAGTATGGCACCCAGGTCCGGGCAGCAGACATGCTCTGTGCAAAAAGCTGAAAAAACCTAATGCAACGCAGCATTCACAGGTTTAAACCGCACTGGAAACGGGTTGTTCGGGTGAGTCCTGGCTATATTCACGCCTGCTTATTAACCGCATATGACGTCATTAATTCGAATTAAACTCACTTTTGCCGGCATTAATACAGCTGTTTAAATTTCATCCGACAGTGACAGAAAAGCACTACACTATTTTGTGCAAGTGCGTTATAAAAGCTGTGGCAGCGATGCTGCCATACACAAGATACAACGACCCAGGGACAGGCAGACATCATGAAAAACGTTTCCAGACAACACAGCAGGCAGCCTCATCCAACTGACTGCCCGGCACCCGGGCGCAGCCTGAGCGGCTTGCTCATCATGGCCGTGCTGAGCGCTTCTCTTGGACTGAGCCATGCCGCTCTTGGTGCTGAACTGCCTGCCGTTGGCGCCGATATCCAGCGCACCTCGGTATCCGGCCTGTCCTCCGGCGCCTTCATGACATCACAACTGTATGTGGCCTACTCCGACATCATGGTCGGTGCCGGCATCGTCGCTGGCGGCCCCTACCTGTGTGCCAAGTCCTGGTCCCTGAGCCCGCTGGTGATCAACGCCACCACCACCTGCATGAACCCGCTCACTGCCGCGGTGGGCCCCAATACGCCCCTGCTGGTGACACTCAGCGAGTCACTGGCCGACGCCGGCGACATAGCGCCGCTGGACAACCTCAAGGACGATCACATCTATATCTTCAGCGGCCAGAAAGACAAAACCGTGACCACCGCGGTGGTTGATCAGACCAAAGCCTACTTTGAAGCCATCGGCGTACCCGCCAGTGCCATCCAGTACGATACCAGCGTCGCCGCCGGTCACGCCCTGATAACCAACAGCAGTGAGGACACCGATTGCCCCGTCACCGCCGCGCCCTATATCAATGACTGCGACTTCGAACAGTCCAACCGCATCATCGGGCAGATATACACCGACATGAAACCGCCGGCCAGCATTCTGAGCAGCGATATTCTGGCGTTTGACCAGTCGGCCTTTATCGACTCGAAAACCACCAGCATGAGCGAAACCGCCTACGCCTACATTCCGGCCACCTGCCAGGCGGGCAAGGCGTGCGCAGTGCATGTGGTATTTCACGGCTGCAAGCAGGGTGCTGCGGTCATCGGCGACAAGTACTACGCCGATACCGGCTACAACTACGTGGCCGAAGCCAACGACCTGATTATGCTCTACCCGCAGGTACAACCTTCGAACGCTGCGCCCCTGAACCCGGAAGGCTGCTGGGATTTCTGGGGTTATTCATCGCCGGGCGACGCCCAGCCGGATTTCTATTCACGCAAGGCGCCGCAGATCAACGCCGTCTACCGCATGATAGAACGCCTGTCCCAACCGCACCCACTGTAATCCCCGGCAAGACAGCCACCGATAAAAATACCAGGAGACATGATATGACCACCGAAACAGCACCACTGATTGACCCGAACCTGACCGAGGCGCTGCAACACTGGAACCAGTACTGCAACCAGAGCCGTCAGAACGCCCTCATTCTGCTCAACGCCATCACGCCGCTGAAAGACCAGATACAGGTGACCGGACAGTTGCTGGAAACCGCCCAGAAAACCGACTGGCTGCAGGCCGGATCAAAATTTTCCGACCCAACTGCTCTGGTCGGTGCCTTCAGTGAACTGGCCGACATTCAGATCGCCGCGCTTGGAAAAATTCAGGAAGGCTATAACGCCTTTTTGAAAACCACCGAGGCTTCAACACAGCAGCTCAGCGAACTGGGCAAGGCAGCGGACTCGCCCCAGGCACTGCTGGCGGCAAGCCTGGAGACGGGGCTGAGCATTTTGAAGCAATATGAAGCCGATGCCACCGAGGAGGCATCCAGCCTGAGTGCGATCCAGTCCGCCTACCGCGCCTGGTTGCAGAAGAACCTGCAGAGCCTCAGCGCAGGCTGAGTAGAAAACCGATGCCGGGCAGACAGCAAAGCGCTCCCGGCATTACTCGTTCAGGCAAGGACCGCTTCAGGGCCAGACAGCACCCTCAGTGCAGTTCGCCACATGAAGCACATTGTTGCGGCCATCGTTGGGGATATACACCTGGTTGACGGCGGACTTGGCGTAGGTCATCTGCTGGCACTGTGCGCTCTGCCCCGGCCCTACCACCAGTTTCGCCCCCACCTTGAGGGTACAGGCGCTCATGCGATCGAGTTCGCTCCAGGAGGGGCAGATGCTGTTGTCCTCGCGGTACTGCGGACGCGGACCCTCGGGACGCTGGAACGACCACCAACTGCCATACCGGGTATAGTCCCTTGCGCTGTCCCAGACGCGATAGACAGTCACTGGCTCCTGGGCAACCAATACCTGGCCTGCGCACAGCTCCCCCGCACCACTGGCGCCAAGCGCCTCTTGCAGCAAGGCGTCGTCCACGACCACTACAAGCCCCGGTGGCGGACTCTCGATCCGGCCCACGCAGGACACGCCATCGACCCCCTGCAGCGCCTGGCTGTCAGCCTGTTCGTCTGAGCGGTCGAAACCGGCGCAGCCGGCCAGCAACAACAGCAGCGAAAACCCCATACCACGCATCACGCGTCCCTGTGTAGTCACGGTAAAATTCCTTTTTTACTAATGGTTGAGCATGAAGTTTAATCAGGGACTGTACTTGTCACCAGTCAAAAATAACAGCGAACAACCCCTGGCACGGCGCCGGCCCCGCTCAGGCATCCGTCAGACCGTACTTCCTGATTTTGCGATGCAGGGTAGAACGGCTGATCCCCAATGCTTGCGCCGCCCGTATAACAACCCAGCGGTGCTGTTGCAGGGCGCCGAGTATCTGCGCCGCTTCACCCTCCTGCTCCGTCGCTGAGGCTCCGTCCGCTGGCGTCGTGGCGCTAGCGCCCAGGGATACCAGCCGATGCGGCGGCACGGCCGCGGCATCCGGCACACTGCTGACATCCTGGCATACCGGCTCGCCCGGGGCCGGCGGGAATACCTCATCCGGCAGGTCGGTAATGCGCACCGCACGACCATCACACATGCACAACGCGAACTGCAGCGCGTTCTTGAGCTGGCGGATATTGCCAGGCCAGTGGTAGTTGCCGAGCACCTGCAATGCCTGAGCATCCAGCACAACTGAATCGGACTCGCGCAACTGCGCAAACACCTGCTCAATCAGCGCCAGCCTGTCCTGGCGCTCGCGCAAGCTCAGCAGGCCTATGCGAACACCGCTGATGCGATAATACAGATCCTCACGGAATTCACCCTGGGCCACAGCCCCGGCGAGGTCCCGGTGGGTGGCGCAGATAACGTGCAGGTCGATACGAACCGGCTTGATCTGCCCCAGCGGCGTAATCTCCCCCTCGGCCAGCACCCGCAGCAGGCGGGCCTGCAGCATGAGTGGCATATCGCCGATTTCATCCAGAAACAGGGTACCGCCGTTACTGGCTTCGATCTTGCCAACCTTGCCGCCCTTGAGGCCACCGGTAAAGGTACCGGCGCTATAGCCAAACAGCTCGCTTTCAATCAGGGATTCGGGAATGGCGGCGCAGTTCAGGGTAACAAAGGGCTTGTCATGACGAGCACTGCTGTCGTGGATGGCCCGGGCCCAGACTTCCTTGCCGGTACCGGTTTCGCCCTGCAACAGGATACAGATATCCCGGTTCAGTACCCGATGACAGATATCGGCATTGCGCTGCAGCGTCGGATCGCCGCCCGCGGCGCGATAGAGCTGCGAATCGATATGCGGCCTTGCGGCAGAATTACTGGCCGCCGGCGCGGGGGCATGGGGGCGCGGCGTGTCGCCTGCCAGGCGCATCAGCCAGCAACCACTGCCCTGCCCCTGCTGCAGTGACCAGGGGGCACGCTGCACGTCCTCAAGACTGGCGCCGGTCAGGGTCGCGAGCCCCTGGCCCACAATCAGGCAGCGTTCGAGCACTCCCAGCTGCAACAGGGCCGCGGAGGTCGCCCCCAGTATCCAGCCGGAATCGTTCACCGCCAGCAGCGCGTTGGACTGGCCTGCATCCGCCAGTGGCGAGCGTACCAGGGCCAGCAGATGATGCCGGGCATAGGCGTAACGAAACATGGCCGCTTCAATCTGATCGGCGGTATCGCACACCAGGTTCAGCGCCAGTCCCTGCCCAATCTTGTCCCCCTGGGCATAGGTCGAGATATCCAGCGTGCCAATAATATCGCCATCGGGGGCAATCAGCGGTGCGCTGGAACAACTGAAACGCTGCAACTCGCGGCCGAAATGCTCGCCGGCATAGACGGTCAGCGCCTCCCCGGTGGCCAGGCAGGTACCCAGGCCATTGGTGCCGACCAGGTTCTCGCTCCAGACAGTACCGACGCTCAGGCCCTTTTCGGCCAGTTCCTGGCCCCGGTTGGAGTCGATGTACTCGCGCAGCACGATGCCATTCGCATCCGACACCAGCACGCAGTAACCGGAATTGCCGCCCAGATGACGCAGGCGTTCGAACACGGGATCGGCCGAATGCAGCAGGCTGTCCTGCAGGCTGCGGGCCTCTTGCAGCTCGCTGTCGCTCAGACGTGGCACCCGCAGGCTGCGACCCGGATCCAGATGATAGTCTTCGATGCAGCGCTGCCAGGACCCAAGGATTTCGGGGGCAGCCTGCTGTGGAGCGCCCTGTTGCGTCTTGCCAGTCTCGGGAGCTCGAGGGTGATGTCGTTGAGAATTGTGGCGATTCATGGAGCTAGGGGGATATCCACTGAGTCATTGTTGTTATCGGCCCCATCATAGGCTTCCCCTCGCCCCGATGTCCACTTTGCCCCTAACCGCCTCGGAGTCCCGGGCTATCACCCGACCTCAGAACACCGGCGCCGCCCGGCTGCTGCACTGGTTACAGAAGGCCTCAAAATCCTCTGCGCTCAGGGGTCTGGAGAAAAAGTATCCCTGGATTTCATCACAGTCCTGCTGCACCAGGTACTCGTACTGGTCCACGTTTTCCACCCCTTCGGCCACCACCTTCATGCCCAGGCGGCGCGCCATCATCAGGATGGCCGAAACAATGGCGACATCGCCCTTCTGGGCCGGCAGACCGTCGATAAACGCCTTGTCGATCTTGATTTCATCCAGCGGAAAGTCCTTGATATAGCGCAGGGACGAATAGCCGGTACCAAAATCATCCACCGACAGCTCCAGGCCGAGGCTCTTGAGCTCATGCAGGATGCGGATGTTGGAGTCGACATTGGAGACCGCAATACTCTCGGTCAGCTCGACCATCACCCTGGCCGGATTAACGCCGGTTTCGGCAAGACACTCGCGTATGCTGGCAATAAAGTTGCCACTGTTGAACTGCTGGCTCGAGACATTGATCGAGACACTGACATCGGTGCCATTGTGATGCCATTGTGCTGCCTGCCGACAGGCGGTTTTGAAGACCCAGTGACCGAGTTCCTCCATCAGGCCGCTGCTTTCGGCCACGGGAATGAAAACCGCCGGCGAAACCGGGCCTCGTTCCGGATGCGTCCAGCGCAGCAACGTCTCGGCACCCACGACCTTGCGCGTGCGGGCGTCGAGCTGCGGCTGAAAGGCAAGATAGAAGCTTTCATCCGCCAGTGCCCGGCGCAGGTCACTCTCAAGCCGCATGCGTTCGCGCAGACGCAGATTCTCGTCACTGGAGAAAAACTGCACCTGGTATGGCCCGCCAAGGCGCGCCTCACTGGCCGCCTGACTGGCAGACTGCATCAGGGCTTGCGGATCACGTCCGTCCTCGGGATAGGTCGAGATGCCGACGCAGGCGTTCACCTGAATATCCTGCTGCTCAAGGTGCATCGGGATCTTGAGAATGCTGAGCAGCCGACTGGCCACGAAGGTCGCTTCACTGGCCGAGCGCAGGCCCGACAGCACAATCAGGAATTCGTCATCCCCGACCCGGGACATGCCGCGCCAGATTTGATCATTACCGGTAAAGGCCACGACATCGGACGCGCGGACGCATTCGAGCAGCTCCGCCGCGATCTGCTTGAGAAGCTTGTCGCATACGCTGCTGCCAAAGCTGTCCTGCACCGTGCGCAAACCGTAGAGGTTTAGATTCAGTACCGCCAGAGCACGCTGATCCTTTTCGGCATAGGCCAGGCTTTGACCCAGACGGACCTGACACAGCTTGCGATTGGGCAAACCGGTCAGGGAGTCGTAATACATAAGCTGGTTCTGGTAGGCCTTGACGGTGAGAATATTGCGCAGGCGCAACGCCAGCTCACTTTCGTTAACCGGCTTTGCCAGAAAATCCGTAGCGCCCAGTTCCAGCGCCTGCAGCTTGCTCTGGGCATCACTGGATGAGGTCAGCACGATCACGGGAAGGTGCTGTGTCGCTTCATTGTTCCTGAGTTTGGCCAGCACCTCAAAACCGTCGACCTCGGGCATGACCAGATCGAGAAACAGCAAATCCGGCTGACATTCGACGATCTTGTCCACCGCCGTCACGGAGTCGGTGATACCGGTGAAATTGGTATATCCCAGGTCTTCCAGAAAGATCTGAATCAGGTCGATGATAATGGGTTCATCGTCCAGCATCATGATGACAGAATTATTCAGAGGCTGACGATCGACTGTATTGGCTGTATCCATAGACTTTAAATTCCCTTTACCTGCCTCAGCGGCCCGCCATGATACGTTGGCTTATATGCGTGATAGTGCTTATCCGCCGACGGATCGCGGCAACATCAGCCGCTCGGCATTCCAGTTCCAGCTCCGACGCCTCTTCGGAGAGAAGGTCGAAGCCAATGGAGCCGCCCGACCCCTTGATCCAGTGCGCCAGGTCGGCCATGCCAGACCAGTCCTGCTGCTGCTGCAGCTGCGCCATTTGCTGTAACTTTTCCTGCAAACTGGTGACAAAACGCTGCACCAGCGGCTCGAATCGGGCATCCCTGACAGCCAGGCGCGAATAGATCGGCGTATTGTCATCTTCGCCCTCATCCTCCAGCAACGCAATCTCTGAATCGGCATCGGCTTGCGTTTGAGCCCGCCCCGGACCCGGCTCCCTTCTGACCTCGGCGCCAATGTCAGCCCAGAGCCCTGCCGCAGCCTCCTCACGCGCACCCTGCACGGCCGCGGCCTTCAGATCAGCATCAGCAGCGATGTTCAGCGGCTCGGCGGACGCATCAAGGCGGGAAGACAGCGCCAGCACCGTACTCAGGTGAAGCGCGCAAGCCGATGCGTTACCCGCCCTGGCTTCCTGTTCGAGCTGCAGGGCGGGCTCGGTCAGCATATCAAACCCGACACTGCCGCCGGCACCCTTGAGCCAGTGCGCCAAATCCGCCAGCACGACAAAGTCACCGTCAGTAACCGCCGTTTGCATTGCCGCCATCTGCTCGCGGCAGCGAATGACGAAGCGGGCGATCAGTGGCTGAAAGCGCGGCTGATCAGCGAGCCTTGAACGCAGTGCCGGCGCCGGCCAAGCGGTAGCGGTTATCAGTGGCGTGCCCGAATCGGCGCTGTCCGGCTCTGCCCCGCTGGCAGGAGATACCTCTTCGGCCTGCAGCAGCGAAGCCATCAGTGCCAGCAGCGCATCAATATCGATCGGCTTGGTCATGTAGTGGCTGTAACCGGCATCAAGGCAACGTTCCTGAATCCCGGTCATGGCATGAGCGGTCAGCGCCACGACGGGCTGTTCGAATTCAAGATCGCGCATGCGACGCACTGCGCTAAAGCCATCCATGACCGGCATCTCAACGTCCATCAGGATGACGTCAAAATGCGTTTTCTGTGCCAGTTCCAGAGCTTCAACACCATTGCTGGCAACCTTTACACGCAGGCCTTCATCTTCGAGCACCAGGCGTACCAGATCCCGGTTCTCAAGCCCGTCATCGACGACCAGCACATCACAGGGAGAAAAGCTCCAGCGTCTGTGCACCGGTGTCTTGCTGGGCTCGTAAACGGCGTCATCGGCCTCGCCCGGCTGGATCCAGCTGGCCTGCGAGAGATCACCGGTCGCAATCGAGATACGAAACAGGCTGCCTGCACCGGGCGCGCTGGTTACCTGTATATCGCCGCCCATGGCTTTGGCAAACTTGTTGCTGATCGCCAGCCCCAGCCCGGTACCACCAAAGCGCCGTGTAATGGAGCTGTCGGCCTGAACAAAGGGCTGGAAAATCTTCGCGGCCTGGTCTGGCGTCATGCCAATGCCCGTGTCTTCGACACCGATTTGCAGCAGGCCGTCGCTCTGCGGATGCATTCTGACACTGACGGTGACACCACCGCTGTCGGTAAACTTGATTGAGTTGCCGATCAGGTTAGTGAGAATCTGGCGCAGCCGCACAGCATCCGCCTTGATGGTCAGCGGCACGGCTGACGCTACCGAAAGCTCCAGGTAGAGACCTTTCTCCTGTGCCTTGACACGCATGAACTGCAATACCTGACGGATCACGTCCAGGGCATTGCAGTCTGCCAGCTCCATGTCGAGCTGACCGGCTTCGATCTTCGACAGATCCAGCACATCATTGATCAGGTTCAGCAGATAGTTGCCACTGGTCGAAATGGTGGACAGGTGACTGAGATAGTCTTCCTGGCTCTTGTCGCGGCCCCGGCGAAGCAACTCGGTAAAGCCCAGGATGGCATTCATGGGGGTGCGTATTTCATGGCTCATGGTGGCCAGAAAGTCACTCTTGGCACGGTTGGCACTCTGCGCCTCATCCCGCGCCTTGCGCAATTCCAGCTCCTTCTCTTCCAGCAAGGTGACGTCATCGAAGCTGATCAGCGCGCCACCGAGCTTGCCCTCCGCAGCCAGCACGGGCGAGCAGTTGACCATGAACGTCTTGTGTAGCCCCTTCCCCTGGTCCAGGCGCAAAACGAGGTTGGTTTCAACCCGTCCCTGCTCCAGCGAACTGTCCCAGGGCATGGACTCGCCCAGGGTGGCGCCCGAAGTATCCTGCCAAGGCAGGGAGCGGACGCTAACGCCCATCAGGCTTCCGGTTTCCTTGCCAAGAAGGACCTCAAACGCCTGATTCGCCAGCACGATATTCTGTTTTGTATCGACCACCACCAGGCCTTCCGCCATGGTATCCAGAGCCGACCGTACGCGCCCGGGAATGGCCTGGGACGGGTCAAGATGCTTGAGCATTTTACCGAGGTAAAAATAAAAGGCGATAAAGCTTAGCAGTGACAGCAGGCTGATAAACAGGAAGACCGGACTCAGGACGAAGCCCAGTACGCCCCTGGGCGCAATTGGCTCGAACGCAAACTCCAGCTGCCCCCAGGTCCCGTCACCGGCATAAAGTGGCACGGCAATAAACTCATCGGTCGAGGCCTTGATGGAGACCGGCGACCAGTCACTGTCGTGCGCACCAACCTCTGCCACCAGACGGCCGCTGGCACGGCGAACCCCGGCGCTGATCAACTCGGGATTGCGTTTTTTCAGTACATCGAGAGTGCTTTCCAGCCGCTGGATATCGGTCTGGGTAATCAGCATGGAAGCGTTAATGGCAACGGTTTCGGCAATACGAAGCCGTTCCTGTCGCTTCAGGTCATTGGCACTAGGGACAAGGCCCGTAAAAAACGCCAGTAAAACCAGACACAGCAGAATACTCACCTGGCCAAGCGCAATGCGTGCCTTGGCACTCTGCTTGCCGAAAATTCGATCGATCAATGTACACCCTGCCCTTTTCCGGCCCCAGAGCCGGCGTCGTCAATAGAGTTGTTCCGGTGGTCATCGAGAATGGATTGCAGCGACTCGCTATCCTCCTCGCCGAAATTGCCCGTCTGAGCCAGCACCGGTAGCGGATCAACGAAACGCCAGGCTGGAAGCGACGTCATGACGCTGCTCAGCAACACGCCGCTGCGCAACAGCCAGACAACATACCCGGCTGACAAGCCGGCGGAGATAACCAGACCGCCACCCAAAATGGCATTTTCGAGCCCCGAGTGCTCTTTCAGTTGCTGCTCGAGCCCCTCAAGATCGGTGATCAGGCCGCTACTGAGCATGGCCGCAAAGCTGTCGTCCAGTTCCTTCCAGTAGCCGTAAAGATTGGTTTTCTCGACCAGGGTATTGTCCGAATCCGGCTCTGCAGGGGTTTGAAACACCATCCCCTCCAGCGTCGAACTATTCAATAGTGCGAAACGCAGGCCAGAATCCTCAGCGTGCACCGATACGGTTGTACGGGTTGAATTTTCAAGGACTTCCTCCTCATCCGTAACACCATCGTCTTCCACCTCTGTACCCGCGAATTCGCCAGGCCCTTCAGGGGCAGAAGGGTCCGGCTCTGGAAACAGTTCAATCCCTCCGAGCCCCGGCACACCGGCGGTAACGGCCGGTGGCGCAATAACGGAAACCACAGCTTCCAGGGATTCCAGTTGACCGAAGCCATCGATGAAACTGACTCTGATACCCAGCTGCGCCCCGAGGTCCGGCGCCTGCAGCACATAGCTGCCCGACGTCGCTCCCGGGATCGCGACACCATCGCGCAGCCACTGATAGCTCAGCGGCCCCATACCATCATCATCACTGATTAACGCGGCGGCCTGGACAAGCTCCCCCATGGACAATTTGCCGATGATCTCGACATTGCCGCTGGGGGTATCGTTGACGTTGATCACTGGCCCCAGAGCATTGGAGACCACCACTTCCGCGGTGTTAAAGCCGTCGGTATAGCTGGCGCGCACGGTGATTGTTTTACCGACATCGGCATCCACCAGGGTGTAGCTGTTGCCGGTCTCGCCCGTGATATCGGCGCCATCGCGCAGCCACTGGTAGCTGATCGTGCCCAGGCCATCTTCATCCGCCAGCGAGTTCGTGACGCTGAGGGTCTGGTTCTCGGTGGCGGTGCCACTGAGAGTCACGCTACCGGTGGGCGCATCATTGACGTTGGTCACCGGCCCCAAGGCATTGGAGACCACCACTTCCGCGGTGTTAAAGCCATCGGTATAGCTGGCGCGCACGGTGATGGTTTTACCGACATCGGCATCCACCAGGGTGTAGCTGTTGCCGGTCTCGCCGGTGATATCAACGCCATCGCGCAGCCACTGGTAGCTGATCGTGCCCAGGCCGTCCTCATCTGCCAGATCGTTGCTCACCGTCAGGGTCTGGTTCTCGGTCGGTGTGCCAGACAGGGTGACCGCGCCGGTGGGCGCATCATTAACGTTGGTCACCGGACCCAGGGCATTGGAGACCACCACCTCGGCGGTGTTGAAGCCATCGGTGTAGCTGGCACGCACCGTAATGCTGGCGCCGACATCGGCATCCACCAGGGTGTAGCTGTTGCCGGTCTCGCCGGTGATATCGGCGCCATCGCGCAGCCACTGGTAGCTGATCGTGCCAAGTCCATCCTCATCCGCCAGGTCATCGCTCACCGTCAGGGTCTGGTTCTCGGCCGGTGTGCCGGACAGGGTGACCGAACCGCTGGGCGCATCGTTGATGTTGGTCACCGGGCCGAGCGCATTGGAGACCACCACTTCCGCGGTGTTAAAGCCGTCGGTGTAGCTGGCGCGCACCGTAATGCTCGCGCCGACATCGGCATCCACCAGGGTGTAGCTGTTGCCGGTCTCGCCGGTGATATCGGCGCCATCGCGCAGCCACTGGTAGCTGATCGTGCCAAGGCCGTCCTCATCCGCCAGGTCATCGCTCACCGTCAGGGTCTGGTTCTCGGTGGCGGTGCCACTGAGGGTCACGCTGCCGCTGGGCGCATCATTGACGTTGGTCACCGGGCCGAGCGCATTGGAGACCACCACTTCGGCGGTATTGAAGCCGTCGGTGTAACTGGCGCGCACGGTAATGCTGGCGCCGACATCGGCATCCACCAGGGTATAGCTGCTGCCGGTCTCGCCGGTGATATCAGCGCCATCGCGCAGCCACTGGTAGCTGATCGTACCGAGGCCATCTTCATCCGCCAGCGAGTTCGTGACGCTGAGGGTCTGGTTCTCGGCCGGTGTGCCAGACAGTGTTACGTTGCCGGTGGGATCATCGTTGACGTTGGTCACCGGGCCGAGGGCGTTGGAGACCACCACTTCCGCGGTGTTGAAGCCGTCGGTATAGCTGGCGCGTACGGTGATGGTTTTACCGACATCGGCATCCACCAGGGCGTAGCTGCTGCCGGTCTCGCCGGCGCATCGCGCGCCACTGGTAGCTGATCGCGCCATCGCATCCGCCAGCCACTGGTAGCAGGTCGTACCGGTCGGTGTGCCAGACAGGGTGACCGTGGGCGCATCGTTGACGTTGGTCACCGGGCCAGCGCATTGGAGACCACCACTTCGCGGACCGCTCGGTATAGCTGGCGCGCACGGTGATGGTTTTGACATGGCATCCACCAGGGCGTAGTCCGGTCTCGCCGGTGATATCGTGCCATCGCGCAGCCACTGGTAGCTGATCGTGCCGAGGCCATCTTCATCCGCCAGATCGTTGGGTCACCGGTGTGCCGGACAGGGTGACCGCGCCGGTTGGACGTTGGTCACCGGGCCGAGGGCACCACCACTTCCGCGGTGTTGAAGCCGTCGGTTTAGCTGGCGCGCACGGTGATCGGGGACATCGGCATCACGGGTGATGTTGCCGGTTTGATATACCGACATCGCGCATCCACCCGAGGGCGTAGCTGTGCCGGTCTCGCCGGTGATCATCGCCATCGCGCATCCACTGGTAGCTGATCGTGCCGAGGCCGTCCTCATCTGCCAGGGTGTCGTGCCGGTGCTCACCGTCGTACCGGGTCTGGTTCTCGGAGGGTCGGTTCTCGTGCCAGACAGGTGACCGCGCCGGTGGGGCGCATCATTGACGTTGGTCACCGGGCCGAGGGCATTGGAGACCACCACTTCCGCGGTGTTGAGCGTCGGTATAGCTGGCGCGTACGGTGATGGTTTTTACCGACATCGGCGGGCGTAGCACCGGACCATCGCGGCTGATCGTTGCCGAGGCCGTCCTCTCATCCAGATCACGGTTCGGCGGTCGGTGTGCCGACAGGGTGACCACATCATTAACGTAGGTTGGAGACCACGCGGTGTCCGCGCACGGTGATGGTTTTACCGACATCCGCATCCACCAGGGTGTAACTGTTGCCGGTCTCGCCGGTGAGATCGGCGCCATCGCGCAACCACTGGTAGCTGATCGTACCGAGGCCATCTTCATCGGCAAGATCATTGCTGACGCTGAGGGTCTGGTTCTCGGCCGGCGTGCCGGACAGGGTGACCGCACCGGTGGGAACATCGTTGACGTTGGTCACCGGGCCGAGCGCATTGGAGACCACCACTTCCGCGGTGTTAAAGCCATCGGTATAGCTGGCGCGCACGGTGATTGTTTTACCGACATCCGCATCCACCAGGGTGTAGCTGTTGCCGGTCTCGCCCGTGATATCGGCGCCATCGCGCAGCCACTGGTAGCTGATCGTACCGAGGCCATCTTCATCCGCCAGCGAGTTCGTGACGCTGAGGGTCTGGTTCTCGGTGGCGGTGCCACTGAGAGTCACGCTACCGGTGGGCGCATCATTGACGTTGGTCACCGGGCCGAGGGCGTTGGAGACCACCACTTCCGCGGTGTTGAAGCCGTCGGTATAGCTGGCGCGTACGGTGATGGTTTTACCGACATCGGCATCCACCAGGGCGTAGCTGCTGCCGGTCTCGCCGGTGATATCAACGCCATCGCGCAGCCACTGGTAGCTGATCGTGCCGAGGCCGTCCTCATCTGCCAGATCGTTGCTCACCGTCAGGGTCTGGTTCTCGGTCGGTGTGCCAGACAGGGTGACCGCGCCGGTGGGCGCATCATTAACGTTGGTCACCGGACCCAGGGCATTGGAGACCACCACTTCGGCGGTACCAAAACCGTCGGTATAGCTGGCGCGCACGGTGATGGTTTTACCGACATCCGCATCCACCAGGGTGTAACTGTTGCCGGTCTCGCCGGTGAGATCGGCGCCATCGCGCAACCACTGGTAGCTGATCGTACCGAGGCCATCTTCATCGGCAAGATCATTGCTGACGCTGAGGGTCTGGTTCTCGGCCGGCGTGCCGGACAGGGTGACCGCACCGCTGGGCGCATCGTTGACGTTGGTCACCGGGCCGAGCGCATTGGAGACCACCACTTCGGCGGTACCAAAACCGTCGGTATAGCTGGCGCGCACGGTAATGGTTTTACCGACATCGGCATCCACCAGGGTATAGCTGCTGCCGGTCTCGCCGCTGATATCGGCGCCATCGCGCAGCCACTGGTAGCTGATCGTGCCGAGGCCATCTTCATCCGCCAGGTCATCGCTCACCGCCAGGGTCTGGTTCTCGGCCGGCGTCCCGGACAGGGTGACGCTGCCTGTGGGCGCATCATTAACGTTGGTCACCGGGCCCAGGGCATTGGAGACCACCACTTCGGCGGTACCAAAACCGTCGGTATAGCTGGCGCGCACGGTAATGGTTTTACCGACATCGGCATCCACCAGGGTGTAGCTGCCGCCGGTCTCGCCGGTGATATCGGCGCCATCACGCAGCCACTGGTAACTGATCGTGCCAAGGCCGTCTTCGTCTGCCAGCGAATTCGTGACGCTGAGGGTCTGGTTCTCGGTCGGCGTGCCAGACAGGGTGACCGAACCGCTGGGCGCATCGTTGACGTTGGTCACCGGGCCGAGCGCATTGGAGACCACCACTTCCGCGGTGTTAAAGCCATCGGTATAGCTGGCGCGCACGGTAATGGTTTTACCGACATCCGCATCCACCAGGGTATAGCTGCCGCCGGTCTCGCCGGTGATATCGGCGCCATCGCGCAGCCACTGGTAGCTGATCGTGCCAAGTCCATCCTCATCCGCCAGGTCATCGCTCACCGTCAGGGTCTGGTTCTCGATGGCTGTGCCACTGAGGGTCACGCTACCTGTGGGATCATCGTTGACGTTAAGCACCGGGCCCAGGGCATTGGAGACCACCACCTCGGCGGTGTCAAAGCCGTCGGTGTAGCTGGCGCGCACCGTGATGGTTTTACCGACATCGGCATCCACCAGGGTGTAACTGCTGCCGGTCTCGCCGGTGATATCAACGCCATTACGCAGCCACTGGTAGCTGATGGCTGTAGCAATACCATCCTCATCCGCCAGATCGTTGCTCACCGTCAGGGTCTGGTTCTCGGTCGGTGTGCCAGACAGGGTGACCGAACCGGTGGGCGCATCGTTGACGTTGGTCACCGGGCCGAGCGCATTGGAGACCACCACTTCGGCGGTACCAAAACCGTCGGTATAGCTGGCGCGCACGGTAATGCTGGCGCCGACATCGGCATCCACCAGGGTATAGCTGCCGCCGGTCTCGCCGGTGATATCAGCACCATCACGCAGCCACTGGTAACTGATCGTGCCGAGGCCATCCTCATCCGCCAGATCGTTGCTCACCGTCAGGGTCTGGTTCTCGGCCGGCGTCCCGGACAGGGTGACCGCGCCGGTGGGATCATCATTGACGTTGGTCACCGGGCCCAGGGCATTGGAGACCACCACTTCGGCGGTACCAAAACCATCGGTATAGCTGGCGCGCACGGTGATTGTTTTACCGACATCGGCATCCACCAGGCTGTAGCTGCTGCCGGTCTCGCCGGTGATATCAGCGCCATCGCGCAGCCACTGGTAGCTGATCGTGCCAAGGCCGTCTTCGTCTGCCAGCGAGTTCGTGACGCTGAGGGTCTGGTTCTCGGCCGGCGTGCCAGACAGGGTGACCGCGCCGGTGGGCGCATCGTTGATGTTGGTCACCGGGCCGAGCGCATTGGAGACCACCACTTCCGCGGTGTTAAAGCCATCGGTATAGCTGGCGCGCACGGTTATGGTTTTACCGACATCGGCATCCACCAGGGTATAGCTGCTGCCGGTCTCGCCGGTGATATCGGCGCCATCGCGCAGCCACTGGTAACTAATCGTGCCGAGGCCGTCTTCGTCTGCCAGCGAATTCGTGACGCTGAGGGTCTGGTTCTCGGTCGGTGTGCCGGACAGGGTGACCGAACCGCTGGGCGCATCGTTGACGTTGGTCACCGGGCCGAGCGCATTGGAGACCACCACTTCCGCGGTGTTAAAGCCATCGGTATAGCTGGCGCGCACGGTAATGGTTTTACCGACATCCGCATCCACCAGGGTGTAGCTGCTGCCGGTCTCGCCGGTGATATCGGCGCCATCGCGCAGCCACTGGTAGCTGATCGTGCCAAGGCCGTCTTCGTCTGCCAGCGAGTTCGTGACGCTGAGGGTCTGGTTCTCGGTCGGTGTGCCGGACAGGGTGACCGAACCGGTGGGCGCATCGTTGACGTTGGTCACCGGCCCCAGGGCGTTGGAATCAACAGCTTCGGCTACTCCCCCTCCGTCGGTATAACTGGCACGCACGGTAATGCTGGCGTTAACATCGGCATCGGTCAGAATATAGCTGGTACCGGTCTCGCCACTGATGGCCACAGCATCGCGGTACCACTGATAGCTGACGGGGCCAAGACCATCCGCGTCACTCAAGCTGTTCGACACCGACAGGGTCTGGTTCTCCGCGGCGATGCCCGAAAGCGTAACGTCTCCCAGAGGCAAAGAATTGAGATTATAGAGCGCTATGCCGGTAAAACCCTGCGTAAGCGAAGAGAGTCCGACGTCAGCGCCGTCCAGCACGACATCCACATTGCCGGCGGTATCACCGTCGTAGCCGGTCAACTGCAGCCGGGCGATATCCCGTGCAAATACTTCGACTTGATTATCGCCAACCTTGTCATCGTATATCTCGAATGACAGCAATAGATCTCCGCGGGTCAACGCCATTGCGCCCAGAGACCCCGTACTCTGAATCAGCTCAACACCGGTGATCTTCTCGCCGATATCAATTCTGCTGCCGTCTACGAATCTTGTCTGGTTGGCAATGGACGTCGTCCCGGCCAAAACCGAGCTGATTTCCGAGTATTGCACATCGTTATCGGACTCATCATCGGCGGTAAACAGCCAGGACCCTTGTGCCAGGGATTTACCGGCAATCGTGATTGTCTGCTCGACAATTGCAAAATCCCGCAAGTTCCCGCCGGTGGGATTCTGCAGCAGGATCATAAAGGTGCCGCTGGAGTAATCATTCAGCGACGCTGGCCTGTAGAGCACCAGGTCGTTGCTGGAAATAGCCAGGCCACTCAATACCTCTGTGTCCTTGGTCGAAAACAGCATATCGCCTTGCAGCAACTGGTAGGAGGTGCCTGCTGTTCCGATCAGCAGGTCCGATCCCATGATATGCATGCCGTCAAGGCGCACATCCCCATCCTGGGCAAACCCCGAAAAATCCAGCAGACCAAAGAAGGTACCGTCCGTGTTCGATCCCAGGGAAAGGTTGGGGTTGGCAAGATTCAACACCTCACCATTGGTCCAGCTCGAAAGTCCGGGTACGCCTGGCATCGATGAAACATCTTCAGATGTCGACATGAGCAGACCCTGCTGCGGAGCACCCAAGAGCACCGATCCCAGAGCATTGGACAAAACGGTTTCGGACGTGCCAAACCCGTCTACATAACCTGCCTCAACGGTAATCGTGCTGCCGACATCGGCGTCGACCAGGGTATAGCTGTTCCCAGTCGCACCACTAATGGCCACCGCATCCCGGTACCACTGGTAACTGATGGTTCCCAGGCCATCGTCATCGCCCAGACTATGGGCAACACTCAGGGTCTGGCCCTTGCTGGGAGTACCGCTCAGGGTCACGCTACCGGTGGGATCATCGTTGACGTTGGTCACCGGGCCGAGGGCATTGGAGACCACCACTTCCGCGCTACCAAAACCATCGGTATAGCTGGCGCGCACGGTGATGGTTTTACCGACATCGGCATCCACCAGGGCGTAGCTGCTGCCGGTCTCGCCGGTGATATCGGCGCCATCACGCAGCCACTGGTAGCTGATCGTGCCGAGGCCATCTTCATCGGCAAGATCATTACTGACGCTGAGGGTCTGGTTCTCTTCCGCTGTGCCACTGAGGATCACGCTACCGGTGGGATCGTCATTGACGTTGGTCACCGGGCCCAGGGCATTGGAGACAACCACCTCGGCGTTACCAAAACCGTCGGTATAGCTGGCGCGCACGGTAATGGTTTTACCGACATCCGCATCCACCAGGGTATAGCTGCCGCCGGTCTCGCCGGTGATATCGGCGCCATCGCGCAGCCACTGGTAGCTGATGGTGCCGAGGCCGTCTTCGTCCGCCAGCGAGTTGGTGACGCTGAGGGTCTGGTTCTCGGCCGGTGTGCCGGACAGCGTGACCGCGCCGGTGGGATCATCGTTGACGTTGGTCACCGGGCCCAGGGCATTGGAGACCACCACTTCGGCGGTGTCAAAGCCGTCGGTGTAGCTGGCGCGCACCGTGATGGTTTTACCGACATCGGCATCCACCAGGGTGTAACTGCTGCCGGTCTCGCCGGTGATATCGGCGCCATTACGCAGCCACTGGTAGCTGATGGCTGTAGCAATACCATCCTCATCCGCCAAATCGTTGCTCACCGTCAGGGTCTGGTTCTCTTCCGCTGTGCCGGACAGCATGACCGCACCGGTGGGATCATCGTTGACGTTAAGCACCGGACCCAGGGCATTGGAGACCACCACCTCGGCGGTACCACCCCCATCGGTGTAGCTGGCGCGCACCGTAATACTGGCGCCGACATCGGCATCCACCAGGCTGTAGCTGCTGCCGGTCTCGCCGGTGATATCGGCGCCATCGCGCAACCACTGGTAGCTGATGGTGCCCAGACCGTCGGCATCCGCCAGCGAGTTGCTAACGCTGAGGGTCTGGTTCTCGGTGGCTGTGCCGGAAAGGGAGACACTGCCGGTCGGCAGAGAATTGGCATCAATGTCATAGAGCGCCAGGCCGGTATAGCCCTGACTCAGGTTAAGCAAACCCACATCGCTGCCATCCAGCACAAAGTCCAGATTGCCCGCCGAGGATGCCCCTGTTCCCGTCACCTGCATCCGGATGATATCCCGAAAGAAGGCGGTCTCGCCCGAGTCGACCACTACGCTGTTGGGGTCGAAGGCCAGCAGCAGCTCGCCCTTGGACAGTGCCATGCCGCCCAGAGTCACATCTTTTTGTACCAGCTCGATCCCGGTGATGCGCTGGCTGAAACCAACCAGCTCACCAAAGACCAGCGTCGTTGGCGCGCTCATCACGGTAGTCGCAAGACCCGCCGAGTTGATCGATTTGTAATGTATATCGTCCCCATTGACACCCTCCCCTCCGAACAGAAAGGTACCCGCCGCCAGGGGCTGACCACCCACCGTCATGGTTGTCTCAACCATAGCGAAATCGCGCAAGTTGGTGGACGTTGCACCATCAAGCAGCATCGACACGGAGCCGCTGGAATAGTCCCCGACCGTGTCCGGCCTGAAAATCGCCACATCATTGTTATCAACATTCAGGCTGCCAAAGCTTTCGCTTTCCCGGGTCGAAAACAGCAGATCGCCCTTGTACAGCTGGACAGCCGTCCCCCCGGCCCCGACCAGCAAGTCGGACTGCATCACGTGCAGGCCATCAAGACGCACGGCAAAGTCCGAGGCATAGGGATTCAGCTCCGCCACGCTGGAAAAGGTACCGTTCGTCGCCTCTCCCAGCTGCAGATTCGGATCGGTAAAATTAAGGACCTCACCATTGGACCAGCCCACCGACAGACCCGGTACAAGCGCCGCCACTATCGAGTCGACGGTCTCATTGGTCGTCATGAGCAGGCCCTGTTGCGGTGCCGCCAGTACCGCCCCCCAGCCCTGGGCCTGCAGACTGGCCACCTCGATCTGGCCATAATTGAATTCCAGCTGCCAGTCGCCGCCCAGACGTGCAGCGCCTGTGAGGTCATCGCTGGCGGCCACATCCACACCCAGCGAATCCCCCAGCGCCTGCAGCAAGGACTGCCCATCGGGGGTCGAGGCCAGCTCACAGCCGTACAGCAACCAGTCGGCATCGCTGTCAAAGGCGCCGGACCAGTCGGAAAAGCGCGGAGCGAATTCGGCCCAGCCGCTGGCGCTAACATAATCGCTCCCAAGCCAGAAACCGTCACCGTTACCGTGGGTCAGCAGATGCACCGCCGTGATGTTTTCACGCCCGGCAAGGTAGTCTTCAAGCTGATCGACGCCACTCTGCCCGGCCTCCAGCAGCAGGATATTGAAACGGGTGTCCGGACGGCTGGCCAGCAGTTCCTGCAGCAGGGCATCGCGGTCTTCCACTGCGGCATCGATAACGATCAGTTCGGCCGACGCTGACAAGCCGTCCGTCAAATCCGTCGCAAATATCGCCAAATCATCGAGTTCAACGCTAGTATCGTCCTGCGCAAAATCGGCCAGGGTTATGCTCTGGGTCTGCGCAGACGCGACCGGCAGCACAGACGCAGCCGTATCAAAGCCCGTATCCAGCAGCGGGGATTCGCCATCGCGGTCAATCAGCAGGGGCAGCAGTGGCTCCAGCAGCGGGTCGGCCGACAGCATGATGCGGGGCTCCAGCCGCTCGAATGCGAAATCCTTCTCAGCTTCGGAATAACGGCGTTTGCCTGTTGCCATACAGCCTTTGTCTCCCTGTGCGACGCCCGTGCAGGACGGCCGTCTGATTTCGCTCAAGGCTCTTGCACCGTCGCCAGCCCCGTAGCAGCCGGGCTATCGGCCGTGGCCATGGTTACGGTGGCAAAATTAAGCGCACATTTCATTCCTGCTGGCAGCTGTCCCTGCGGGTTTGCCAGCTCCAGGCGCACCCCAAAGGTGCCACTGGCCGCATCCCCGACCGGGTCAACCAGGGTCACTTTCGCCTCGTAGGCCTGGGTCGGCGTCACTTCAGGATAGACGCTCGCGGTCATTCCAGCTTCCACCCGCCCATACAGGTGCATGGGGACAATGACCTCAACCCGCAGTGGATCAAGCTGAGCGACCTGCAGTATCGGCTCCTCGTCGACGTATTCGCCGGCATGGCGGAACACATCCACCACACGTCCGGAAATAGGGCTCTGGATATGTTTTTGCTTCAACTGGGCCTCGGCCAGCAGGTATTCGTGCTGACGAACCCGCCGCAGTTCTTCGCTTTGCTGCAATCGCCAGCGTGACAACTGCATTGAACGTTGTGCCTCATCGCGCTCGCGCTGTGCAACCATGTTGCGGGCCGAGAGTTTGACGAAGCGTTCCTGCTGCAGCTGGTCGAAATTGACGTTAACCCGCTCACCCTCGGATTCAGCTACCATCTGTGCCCGGGTAAGGGCCAGTGCCAGGGTCGCCTTTTCAATCTCGGATTCAAGTTCGGCCACCGGCGCCGCGGATTCAATCAGGTCTCCGCGCTCGACATGCAGCCGGTCAATGACCCCCGGCACCGGGCTGCTGATATTGACCACCTTGCCCGGGCTGATCAGGCAATCCAGTGCGGGCAGTTCGCCATCCACACCATAGGGGTCCGCCGGAACCGCCGCCCCATATTCGGAGGCCGCCGCCGGCGCCTCGCCCCATGCAGGCAACGCAAGACTCAAACACAGCACACCAATGACCCGCATTCAACACTCCTTGACCTACAACCAGCCAAATTCGGTAAGCAATCTGTCACGCCAGAAGATTGTCCATTTTTCAAACAGCGTCACCCCGGGTAACGCCAGCTTTACCTGCGCCAGGCGCGGCAGGTAGTTTTCTGTCCAGGGAGCCTCAAGTTCGAGTTCGAAATAGAAGACCCGCTCCTTTGCCCGGGGCTCATCATCTCTTATATCGACCGGAATGCCGCCACCTTGATCAGAACCGAATGCCGGATCCATCAATTCATGGGTCGCCGCCGCGGTTTGGCGAACCAGGCGGGCCCGAAACACCCGGTCCGGCGTTGCCTCAAAGCGAACTTCCGCCTCCGGGTTGTGCAGGTTCACCAGGTCCGCGGCCAGCTGTCGCACCGCCACAATCAGGTTCAGGCGTGCACCGGGTTCCAGTACGTAGCCCACCAGATCCCCCTGGGAAATAAAACGCGCCGTACGGTTGGACAAATCCGCGTGCACGAACTGGCCCTGTGTCTGCGCATTGACCCGCAGATTGCCAAGGCGCTGGCGCAGGCTTTGGAGCTCGCCAGCCTTGGCCTCCAGGCGCGCCTGCCATTTTAGGGACTCACTGCGACCCTGCCCAAGGCCCTGGTGGTACAACCGGCGCAATTCACTCAGCTCGCTTTGCGCCAGGCGATACTGCATCTTCAATTCGGCCGAATCCAGTTCAAACAGCCGCGCTCCGGGTTCAACCTGGCTGCCGTGGGCCAGTAGCGGCACTACCACGAAACCGGCTTCCATTGCCCTGACCTGTGCCTGGGGCGGTATCTGCACCGCCGCTTCCAGTGCCCAGCTCAGGTTCCCCTGATAACCGAACACCGCCCAGCCGAGCAAGCCAGACAGCAGCGCAGTGCTGAAAGCCGTGCGCGGAAGCTTTTTATTTGTGCGCGCTTCCCGGCAGATCCCGACCGTGGCCTTGTACACTGGCGTTAGAAACAACAGATAAAAAGCCAGTGCCGAAAGTATTACCCCAAGCACAAAAAAATGCGTCAAAAGATAATAGCAAATCCAGTAATAGACGAAACAGCGGTAAATAAACGCCAGTACACCGTAACTGCCCAGAATCCAGGCCTCGCGGCGGTTGCCGGCGATAGGTTCGACAGGATCGAAGGCCCAGATATAACGTCGGAGCACGGATCCGAGATAACGGAAACTGCGACTGTTCAAATTATGTACTTTTAGCGCATCACTGAGCACATAATACCCATCAAAGCGCATTAGCGGGTTGCCATTAAACAGTACACTGCTGACCGCACCGATAAAGGCGATATTAAAACCCAGATCGCGCCACACACCTTCATTGCTTTGTGACCATAGCAGCAGGCCGGCCACGGCCAGGCCCAGTTCCGCCATAACGCCGGCACTGCCCACCAGAATGCGCTGACGACGACGGCTAAAGTGGTGGGCGGCACTGGCATCGACAAAGGGCAGCGGTACAAACACCATCAGCATCACGCCGATCTGACCAGGACGCCCGCCCCAGCGCACCAGAGCCAGAGCATGGGCCAGCTCATGTACCAGCTTGAGCAGCGGATAAGCCAGGTAAAGCAGCAGCAGGCTGGAGGGATCGAGGAAGCGGCTGTCCCAGTGTTCCAGCAGGGCCGCCTGCTGTCCGCCAGCGTAATACAGGCCCCACAGAACCCAGAGCCCCCAGCACCAGCCAGCGCCGCCGCGCAGCACGCGCGGTGCCAGCCATTGCAGCAGAACCACCAGCATTTCCGGCGCCTGTACGCCCAGGCGCAACATCAGGAAAGATCCCAGGCGCCGCCGCCAGTGCGCCCCGTCGCCTTGCGCTGGAGGCGATACATCCAGAAAACCGGCCTGATAGAGTGCATGGAGCACCCGCAGGCCCTGATCCTGCTCCGGGCCCGGGGCAAGCAGCCCCAGCATGTCATCCAGCGTCAGCTGGCCATCCAGTTGTTGCAGCCAATGAAAAACGCGCTCTCGACAGCGATAATGGGCATCGCCCCCAACGAGAGAGAGCACCACCCAGCGGCCATCACGTGCCTGCTGTACGCTGTGTTCAAGCTCTGGATGCAGCGCAAGGGGCACCGACCTGAGCGCCAGATAATAGGGATGCATGGCCACAGCCGGATTCAGGGCGTCCATAGCCACCACTGCACCCTTAGCCAGTCGACCAGATGGTGGAAGGTAATCCAGGCCAGCGGACTCTTGCCCACTGCGACTTTGGCCACCCCCTCCATGCCGGGCTGCAGCCCGTCCACATCAGCATCCAGGGTGGCTTCTGCCAGGTAGGACTGCAGGTTCTGCGCCCGTACCGGCACCGGCAGAATACGGGTCACCACTATGCCGATGTTCTGCTGCGGCAACGCCCGCAATTGCAAGGCACCACGCTGCCCGGGCGCCAGGAAGCGGATATCGGACTCGGCAACTTCCAGCAGGATTCGGTACCCCTGCAGTGACGATATTTCGTACAGCACATCGCCCTGCTTGACGGGCGCATTCAGCTTGTAATTGAGGTTTCCCGAAATCAGGTGGCCGGCGAAGGGCGCGCTAATCACGGCGCGCTGAACCTGCTCCTGCACACGCTGCAACTGGATTTGCGATTGCTGCAGCCGCTCGCGCCAGACCAGGGCACCGGCCAGCTCCCGCCCCGCCAGGTCCTTGCGGTATTGCTGCTGGAACTCATCGATTTCGGCCTCAAGCTTTTGAGCGGCCAGCACAAGATCCCGGGTATCCAGCTGCATGATGGCGGCGCCCTGCTCCACCTGGTCGCCGGCGCGAAAATGCACCTCACCGACAAAACCATCAAAGGGAGCCACCACCGCATGCTGTTCTTCACCTTCCAGGGTGGCCGCCGTGCTGAGGCGGTATTCAAGCGGAATGGCACCAATTGCCACCAGCAACAGCGCCGCCAGCGCCAGGCGTTGCGGCGTTTTCTGCCACCAGGGCCGGGGCGCCGCATGGCTCGGTACCAGGGTGCCGCCCTGGCGGACCAGCAAGGCGAGCAGTTGCAGCTGTTTGCGTTCAGCGTCCGTCAGGGCGCCCGCCGGGTCACCCTCAGCGCTTGTGGCACCACTGCGACAAAAAAGCACCAGTACGCGCCCGGCCCCATGACCCAGGCCGATGGCGACACCGCGAGTTTGTGGCTCCGATGCACAGCCTTCGTACTCGATAAGCTGCCCCTCTTCGGCTGCGACGGCAAGAAGCGCCACCTGCTCGGCCTCATCGAGAACGAGGGGCGCAGAACCGCCAAGGGCAAGGCACTGATCTTGGGTGATAACGTGGCAGTCGAGCCCCCAGTGCCGCTGAGCGAAAAGCCCTGCCTGCTCAAGCTGCTGCCGTGGAGACACGTTCGCCTCGGGATCACGATGGGCCAGATAATCAAACAGCAGACCCGGTTCGCTGCCGGCCCCATCAGGCGCATCGAACAGCTGTTCCAGCCATTCGCAGGCCCAGCCCAGCAGGCGCTGAAAGCTGGCCGACGAGGACGCCGCTTCCAGGATAAACACCAGGGTCCCCAGCCCCGCCCGCAGCGGCTGCGCGATAATACAACAGGATTCACCCGCCAGAACCAGGCGGGATTGCGTCAGCGCCTGCTGTCGGTGTGCCAGGCGGGCAACATCCTTCGCATCTTCTGACAAGCGCACCTGCTCCGGCCAGCACGCCACTGCATCCATCTGTGGATCCAGCCAAAAGCCACGTCGAACACCGGGCAGCATGCTGCACATCCAACGTAACCGGCGGGCACTGCGTGTTATATCCATGATTCCTTGCGCTGTCCTGGTGTGCGCTCTGTGCCGACCCCGGATAGCTGCCCCTTTGACAGCTATCGCGAGAAGAACAGCAGACAACGCCCACGGCGACTTTGAGGCTGAACTATCCCACCTGCCGCAACATCGGTCAATGAAACATACCGTAACCTGATATGGCGCGGCTCTGACGTACCGCGCAGGCGCCTTCAGAGCGCGTTCAAAGCCAACACCACCGGCGTGCTTCTATACCGCCCGGCAGCACAGACAAGCAGACAGCCCCGAGTCCAGGCACGTACCTGTGCGCCTAGCATCGCACCGCTGCGTTGCGACAGCTTGCAACAGACCGTCGCAACAGTCTGTCGCAGACGTACGTGTGGCCACAGTGATGTGCAGCCAGCGCAAACCCGCGCAGCCCCAACAGCGGCCGGCCACAGCGCACCTTGGCACAGCTGGGCATCAGCCTGGCGCAGTTCTTGCTGGTTACCTTGTGAAAGCTACCTTGTGAAAACGCCATGAAGACTCCACGACAACGGACTTCAACCGGTTTCATTCCGACAACAAGAAGAGGAGGCACAACCGTGACCCGTCCCCTGAACATTCTGATCGCCCACCCCTCGCCTCTGTACCGGCGTGGCATTGAACTTGCGCTGGATGCAAGCAATCTGCCTTATCGCAGCACGCACTGCGATCACTTTCGCGACCTTTCCCGCCACTGGCAAGCGGAATCCGGTTTCGACCTGCTGCTTCTGGATGACTGCCTTGCGGGGCTTTCGTGCCTGTGCAAACTGAAGCAGCTGACCGAGAACCTGCACGGCTCGGTGCTATTGTGCAGCAGCCCCCCCGACATGCGCATGAGCCACAAGCTGCGCCAGGCCGGCATACGCGGTGTCCTGCCCGCCAGCATGACCCCTGTGGATCTCGCCGCCGCAATACGCCAGTTCAGGCAGGATATCGCCTGGATCGAACTCGAAGAAACCCGGCCGGACACAGCAGATTTGGCGCAGGAACCTCCCGAGCTGCACGCCTCCACCCTGCAAGGCCTTACGGCAACAGAACTTCGGGTACTCAACTCGCTGAGCAAGGGCCTGGCCAACAAGCAGATTGCGCTGAACCTGAACCTTAGCGTGCACACGGTAAAAACCCATTTAAGCAGCATTTTCCGCAAGCTGAATGTGAGCAACCGCACTCGCCTGGTCACGAGTCTGCAACAATTCAGACTCTCCGCCTGAATGGCACGCTGGCAACGGCAACACCCGGGCTGTTGCAGACAGAGGCGCAATGCCGGGCAAAAGGCCACTGGCACGCTCAAATAGTGAGGCTAAAAGAGGGCTGCCTTCAAGCGGATGGCGAGATCAGACAAGCGGTTAACTTGCGCAGGACACAGAACGTTTTGAACATAAAATACGCGCATCTCGGCTCAGAAGCGATCGACAGGCCACTGCCAGGTGGTGCCTGGGCTGACTAACCTCAGACAAGGAAAGTTCAGTGTCACTGGGGACCGGGCGCATACCTCCCGCCTCCACAGTTCTGATCAGTTACGCCAGAGTTAAATGACCTCCGGCAAAGCCGGAGGCTTATCAGGGGACGCCCTCGAAGGGCTATCAATTGCGCCCAAGGCGCTACATCACTCCCAGCCTCAGTTGATCCCGATGTTCATCCGCTTTCTCCTGATTACGGATGTACTCGCGTACCATTTCTTCATCCAGGCCCACCGTCGAGACGAAATAGCCTCTCGCCCAGAAGTTCTCGCCATTGAAGTTTCGCTGACGGCCTTTGAACTGCCTGGCGATAGCGATCGCACTTTATGCCCTTGAGATAGCCAACCACGTTGGATACCGAGTACTTGGGCGGAATGCTGATGCACATGTGGATATGATCCGGCATCAAGTGTCCCTCGACGATCTTCACGCCTTTGCGCCCTGCAAGCTCATGGAAGATTTCTCCCATGTACCGGCGCAACTTCCCATAGATCACCTTTCGCCTCTTCTTTCGGGATGAACACCACATGGTACTTACAATCCCAGCGCGTATGCGCCAAACTTTCGTAGTCTCGCATAGGATTACCTTCATCTTTCTTGGTCGAAAAACGAAGGTAGCTTGACCGTAGCCTTGGTCAAACCTATGCGAGTCACCCCGGCAGAGCCGGGGGTTTACCTCGGATTAATTAGGCAAGGACTCTATATTGGCCTGGCAGATCAGTGATCCCGCTTCAGCCGGGTGAGCAGTCAATCGCCAGATCCGCCAGCACCCGCTCGATACAGCGTACTACCGCCTCGGATTTCTGAGGGTCAAGCGCATCGCGGTGCGGCGGGGCAAGCCGACCGATATCGTTGTCGAAATACAGCCCCGAGGCCGCCGAAAACTCATCCTCCAGCGCCAGCCGGGCCAGTATTCTGGCACCTTTTCCAAGATCGCCGCCGTCGACACCAAAGCCCTCTTTCACCATTTTGCTGCCCAGCATGGAGCCCGGGTTGACCGCGATGATGGCCGGGCCTACAGTCGACAATGACAGCGCCAGGCTGCGTGACCACATGGTGAGCGCAAGCTTGCTCTGCGCGTAGGCTGCAAAGTCGTCTGCGATTGTCCTGGCGCCGCTGAGCATATCCAGCTCCACCGGAGCCTGTGCAGCAGAAGACAGATTGACCACGCGCCCGGACTCGTCCAGCAACGGCAACAGCCGGCGAGTCAGCAAGTAGGGCGCGATCGTATTCACGGCAAAGCGCACGTCCAGTCCATCCTCGGTGCGGGTATCACGGGTGCGAAAAATGCCTGCATTGTTGATCAGGCAATCCAGCCGCTGATGCTTTTGAGCCAGTGTACGGGCCAGCCTGTCGACGTCGGCAAGTTTGGACAGGTCCGCCAAGTAGCACTCAACAGGCCCGGCACCTGGCACGGCAGCCAGCACTTGCGCTGCGGCATCAAGCTTATTCTGGCTGCGCCCGTGCAGCAGCACCCGGTGGCCCTGAGATGCCAGAAGTTTCGCGGCCTCCAGCCCGATGCCATCGGTTGATCCTGTTATGAGAAGAGTTTTCTGCATCCGTTGATCCTCTTGGGCCCAGAAGTCCGCCAGTAGTTCACCGGCCAGACGCCTGGGCGTTGTTTCACTGCCTGCATGAAGCCCTTGTGCACAAACCGACAATTGCAAAGGCAGGCACAGCGCAAGGCACGCAATGCAGCCAGGCAGCGGCAAAACCGGACGATAACACCCTTGCGGTGGCCGAATAACCGGCTATACGAAGAAACAGTTGCTGTAAATCACTGAAAATGGAGCTCGATTCCCGCAGATCGGTACCCGGTCTTTAGCAGGGGCTTGCCAGAATGGCCCCGAACCCGGCGCCCGTCACAGGTCGATGCTGCATCCTTTTTGCATTCGCTCTCTCCAGAGTTCCTGCCCCGCACACTGTGTCACCGGCCGCGACAGGCTGTCGCACCGACTGCAACAGCCTGTTTCACAACACCGCCGCCACAGTGCCAGAAATAATATAAACACATAAAAAACAATACGTTACATAAATGGCACAAGCATTGCTTTATTCATCTCGAGTGTACCCATCCAAGAATAAAAGGAGTGGTTTCCATGAAACCCAGCAAAGAACAGCAACTCTGGATGTACGAGCACATGCTCATCAGCCGCTACTTTGAGGAATCCATTGCAACCATCTACATGGAAGGCAAATCCCCCGCGTTCAACATGGCCAAGGGCCCCATTCCTGGTGAAATGCACCTTTCCAACGGCCAGGAACCCTGCGCCGTGGGCGTCTGCGCCCACCTCAAGGCCAGCGACATCGTCACCGCCACCCACCGTCCACACCATATTGCCATTGCCAAGGGCGTGGACCTGGATCGCATGACCGCAGAGATTTTCGGCAAGAAAACCGGCCTCTCCGGCGGGCGTGGCGGCCATATGCATATCTTTGATGCCGCGGTGAACTTCTCCTGCTCGGGCATCATAGCCCAGGGCATGGGCCCGGCTGTCGGTGCCGCCCTGTCACGCCAGATGCAGAACAAGGATGGCGTTGCCGTCGCCTTTCTGGGCGAAGGTGCGGCCAACCAGGGTGCGTTTCACGAAACACTCAACCTGGCCGCCGTCTGGAAGCTGCCGGTCGTGTTCGTCATAGAGGATAACGCCTGGGGTATTTCCGTCGCCAAGGCCCAGTCCACCGCCGTACCGCGCAACGACCTGCGCGCAGCCTCCTACAACATGCCAGGTCACTTCGTACCCGGCAACGACCCGCTGGCCCTGTTCGAAGTGGCCGGCGAAGCCATCGAGCGTGCCCGCCGCGGTGAAGGCCCCAGCCTGATCGAGATCGAAACCGATCGCCTGGCCGGCCACTTTATGGGTGACGCCGAAGGCTACCGTCCGGACGGCGAAAAAGACGCCCTGCTGGCCCGTGATCCCATCCCCAAGTTTCGTGCACACCTTGAGGCCCAGTACCAGTGGTCCACCGCCGACGATGCCGCCCTGGTGGAGCGCTGCCATCAGCGTGTCGATAGTGCCGTCGCCTTCGCCAGAGACAGCGCCTCTCCGGCACCGGAAGAAGCCATGGAAAAGGTTTTTGTCTGAACTGAGTGGACAAGCCTGAAAAATAAGAGGGAGTAGCCATGAACCAAGCAACATCGATGAAAGCGGCAGTCTGGCACGGCCGCCGTGACGTCCGTCTCGAAGACGTTCCGCTGCCGTCAGCCCCACAACCCGGCTGGGTTCAGATCAAGGTACACTGGTGTGGCATCTGTGGATCGGATCTGCACGAATACGTAGCAGGCCCGGTATTCATTCCGGTGGAAGAGGCCCACCCTCTGACCGGGCTCAAGGGGCAGTGTATCCTCGGCCATGAGTTCAGCGGCGAAATCGTCGCCCTGGGCGACGGCGTCAAGGGCTTTGCCGCCGGCGAACGCGTCGCGGCCGATGCCTGCCAGCACTGTGGCGACTGCTGGTACTGCAAGCAGGGTCTGTACAATATCTGCGAGAACCTCGCTTTCACAGGTTTAATGAACAACGGCGCCTTCGCCGAGTACGTCAACATTCCCGCCAACCTGCTCTACAAACTGCCTGACGGATTTCCGACAGAAGCGGGCGCCCTGATTGAACCGCTCGCCGTCGGTATGCATGCGGTCAAGAAGGCCGGCAGCCTGGTCGGCCAGACCGTGGTTGTGGTTGGAGCAGGCACCATCGGACTCTGTACCATAATGTGCGCCAAAGCGGCGGGAGCGGCCTGTGTCATCGCCATCGAAATGTCCTCGGCACGCAAGGAAAAAGCATTGGAAGTAGGTGCCGATGTCGTCCTTGACCCGAACGCATGCGACGTTGTCACGCAAGTCAAGGCACTGACAGATGGCCTGGGTGCTTCAGTCTCATTCGAGTGCATCGGCCACAAGGCGACCGCCAAGCTGGCACTCGATGTTATCCGCAAAGCCGGCACGACCGTGATGGTCGGCATCTTCGAAGAGCCCAGCGAATTTAATTTTCTGGAAATCGTTTCGACTGAAAAGCAGGTGATCGGCTCGCTGGCCTATAACGGCGAATTCGCCGATGTCATCGCACTGATCAACGATGGTCGCCTCAATGTCACACCGCTGATCACCGGCCGTATCGCGCTAGCCAACATACTGGACCGGGGTTTCGAAGAGCTGGTCAACAACAAGGACCAAAACGTCAAGATCATCGTCAGCCCAGAGCTGCAGGTCGCATCCTGAAGCCCAAGTACGATAACGAAAGGAGCAACCAATGACTGTTGCCACGAAAGAACGCAAGCTCACCATTGCCCGCGCCATGGCCGAGGCCATCGCCCAGGAAATGCGTATCGATGAAAAAGTCTTTGTCATGGGCGAGGACGTCGGCCCGCTGGGCGGTGTTTTCGGAAACACCCGCGGCCTGCACGAAGAGTTTGGGACACAACGTGTACGCGATACGCCGATCTCGGAAACCGCCTTCATGGGCGCTGCCGTCGGCGCCGCCTCCGATGGCATGCGCCCGATCGTCGAGCTGATGTTCGTCGACTTCTTCGGTGTCTGCTTCGATGCCATCTATAACCTGATGGCCAAGAACACCTATTTCTCGGGCGGAGAAATACCGGTGCCCGTGGTGCTGATGACCTCCACCGGCGGTGGCTACAGTGATGGCGGCCAGCACTCCCAGTGCCTGCATGCCACCTTCGCCCACCTGCCCGGCATGAAGGTGGTCGCCCCCTCCAACGCCTACGACGCCAAGGGCCTGATGACCGCCGCCATCCGCGACAACAACCCGGTGATCTTCATGTTCAACAAGGCGCTGCAGGGCATGGGCTGGCTGGGCACCGAGAAGGACGCCATCGTCCACGTGCCGGAAGAGGCCTATGAAGTCCCCATCGGCAAGGCCGCTGTGGTGCGCGAAGGCAGTGATGTCACCATTGTCGGTATCACCTCCGGTGTCCATCACGGGCTCAAGGCTGCCCGAGCGCTGGCCGAGCGCGGCATCAGTGCCGAGGTGGTGGATCTGCGCTCCCTGGTACCACTGGATCGCGAGACCGTACTGGCGTCGGTACGCAAGACCGGCCGCCTGATCGTGGTGGACGAGGATTACCAGAGCTACGGCATGAGTGGCGAAATCATCAGCAGCGTGGCCGAACAGGGCGTCACGATGAAAGCCCCGCCCCAGCGCGTTGCTTTCCCGGACATCATCATTCCGTTCGCCCCGGTCATGGAACAGTGGGCACTGCCCAGCGCCGACAAGATCATCGCTGCCTTCGAAAAAATGCAAACAATGGAGACCCGCCAAGATGAGTATTGAAGTCCGTGTACCCGAAACCCTGTGGGAAGAAGACAGTGAAGCGGTCATCACCGCCTGGCTCGCCAGTGAAGGCGGCACCGTGCAACAGGGCGATGTCATCGCCGAGCTGATGGTGCAGAAAATCCAGTACGAACTGGAAGCCCCCGCCGGTGGCACCCTGCAGATCCTCAAGGATGTCGACGACGTCATCACCAAGGGCGAGCTGATCGGTCATATCAGCTGATACGACGCCCAGCCCCCGTCCGCTTGGACTGCGAAAGTGACGGCGCCCGGCGCCGTCATCCGATCCGGAGAATAATAATGTCCACCACTACCGCCGAGGCCCAGAGCCTCAAAGTCATCCCGCTGCGCGGTGTGCGCGGCATGATTGCCGACAACATGCGCAAGAGCCTGGATGAGGCCGCACAACTGAGCCACCATGCCGACTGCGATGCCACGGCCCTGTTTGCCACCAAGGCACGCCTTGCCAGCCAGGGCGTGAAGGTTTCCATCGAGGACCTGATCGCCCAGGCCGTGATCACCACCCTGTCCCGTCACCCCGATGCCAATGGCCGGGTCGAGGGCCGGGAGATACAGCTCAATCCCGCGGTGCACCTCAGTTTCGCCATGGCGCTGCCCGGCAACCTGCTGGTTGCGCCAACCCTGTTCAATGCCTGCAGCCAGTCGCTGGAGGCTCGCTCCGAGGCCCGGCGAGAGCTACAGGACCGGGCCCGCAACGGCAAGCTCAGCGTACCGGAAATGACCGGCGGCACCTTCACGCTCAGCAACCTGGGGCTGTCACGGGTGCGTCACTTCACCCCCATCGTCAACCTGCCGCAGATCGCGATCCTGGGCATCGGCGAAACCCGCGCCAGGCCCTGGGTCATGGACGATGGTCAGATTGAGGTACGCCAGATCATGGGGCTGTCCCTGAGCTTTGATCACCGCGCCCTGGATGGCGGCCCCGCGGCGGCTTTTCTCAGTGATCTGTGCGACCAGATCGAACAGGGGTGAATCCCATGATCAGCCCAATGCCTGCAACACCCGATAACACAGCCACTCAGCCCCTGCCCAGCCCTGCGCTCCACCCTGAGGAGGGTCTCAAGCAGGAGCTGGCACTACTCGAACGCGTGGTGCAGGGCCAGCAAAGCTCCGGAGTTCTTCTATGGCGCTGCGAACAATCCCTGGTGGTGCCACGAAGCCTGGGCCGCAAGCCGGCGTTTGATCAAGCCTGCGCGGCGATGGGCGCACAGGGCTGGCCGGTGGTGGTACGGGATACCGGCGGCGACCTGACACCCCAGGCACCCGGGCTGATCAATATCGCCCTGGCCTTTCGCCAGCGCCGCACCCCGGGGGCGATTCGCGAAAGCTATTTGCGCCTGTGCCAGCCGCTGATCGACAGCCTGGCGCCGCTCGGCATAGCGGCGGGCTGCGCCTCGGTGGAAGGCGCCTTTTGCAATGGCGACTACAACCTGGTGGTGGCGGGTCGAAAACTGGCCGGCACCGCCCAGCGCTGGCGCAAGATGGCCAGCCACACCGGGGCTGGCGAGGATGAGTTCGCCGTACTGGTGCATGCCGTCATCCTCTGCGACGAGCCGCTGGCGCCACTGTGGCAGGCCGGCAATGCATTCTACCGGGCCTGCGACATTGACCAGCGTATCGACCCGACTCTGCACGTATCCCTGGCTGAACTCCTGCCAGACAACAACGGGGACCTGATCCACCAAAGCCTGGTCCGCTTCAGCGCTTGCCTGCAAGGCTGAACCGGCAAAGCAGTAACTCACAACAATCAATAACAGGGTACGACCGGCGTTCTGCCGTGGCAAAACGCCACCCGATGGAGGCTCCATGAACAAGAATAAAACCGCAGATACCCGCGCCACAGCCGGCGCCAACTTAGGCCGGCGCCGCTTTCTGGCCCGCAGCACAGCCGCCGCCGTCGGCGTTGGTGCGCTGGGCGGCACCCTGCTTTCCCCCGCCGCCTGGGCCGCCAAGGCGGTGGGCGATCATGCCAGCGCCACCCTGCTGCGCATGGCCCGCGATATCTACCCCCACGACCGGCTCGAGGACAAGTACTACGCCCAGGTGATGACCCCGCTGGCCGAAAAGGCCGAGACGGATGCTGATCTCAAAGCCCTGCTCAAGGAAGGTGTCGCCGCCCTGGATGCACAGGCACAACAGCATTTCGGCAAGCCTTACCTGGACATCGCCGCCGAGACGGACCGCGTCACCCTTCTCAAGGCGCAGCAAGACACGCCCTTTTTCCAGAAGATCAGGGGTGACCTGATGATGGGCATCTATAACAACCCCGAACTCTGGCCTCGCTTCGGTTACGGCGGATCATCCTGGGAACAGGGTGGTTACCGTTACCGCGGCTACGAAAAAAATGACTGGATTGAAGGAGTTTGAACATGACCACTGCATTTGATTTGAACGACGACAGCCTGGTCGTAATCGTCGGTTCCGGCGCGGGCGGTGGCACCCTGTCACAGGAGCTGGCAGAGAAAGGTATCCGTTGCGTCGTACTTGAGGCCGGTAAACGTTTCGAAAGGTCGGATATCGAGAACGACGAATGGAAAATGTTCAGCAAGATCACCTGGCTGGACAAGCGAATCACAGCCGGCCCAACAGCACTGACGCAAACATCACCCAATCTGCCGACATGGCTGGTAAAAGGCGTGGGTGGCGCGACCATACACTGGGCGGGCGTTTCCCTGCGCTTCCAGGAACACGAATTCAAAATGCACTCGCTCAATGGCGATATTGCCGGCGCCAATGTACTGGACTGGCCTATCTCCTACGCTGATCTTGCCCCCTACTATGAAAAGGCGGAAGCCAAACTGGGGGTCACCGGTACCAAGGCCTCTGGCCTGCCGTATCATGAGCCAAGCAGTCACTTCAAGGTCATTGCCGAGGGTTCAAAACGTGTTGGTGCCCACTGTCGCCCGGCCCCCCTGGCGATCAATACCCAGGCGCGGGACGGCCGCCCTGCCTGCCAGGTGACCGGATTCTGCATGCAGGGATGTCGCTTCGGTGCCAAGTGGTCAACGATGGAGTCCTCCATTCCCAAGGCCGAGGCGACGGGCAATATAGAAGTCAGGCCCGATTCCATGGTCCTGCGCATCGAGCATGACAAGACAGGCAAAGTAACGGGTGTGCTCTACGTCGACAAAGCGGGTAACCAGCATTTCCAGAAAGCCCGCCTGGTTGCGGTGGCCGCCAACTCAATCGAATCACCGAGGCTGTTGCTTAATTCCGCCTCCGACATGTTCCCGGAGGGCATGGCCAACTCATCCGGCCAGGTGGGTAAAAACTACATGACACACACAGGCACCGGCATATACGGAGAAATGCCTGATACCGTCAACATGCACAAGAGCCCTGTCGTACCCGGCCTGGTTTCAACCTGGGCGGACAATGATCCATCTCGCGGGCACGTTGCCGGCTACGAGCTGGAAATATTGCACATCGGCCTCCCCTTCATGTCCGCGTTTCTCAAGCCCGGGGGCTGGGGACGCGAACTGGCCAATTCCCTGGCCAACTACGAAAACATGGCGGGCTTCTGGATCTGCGGCGAGGACCTGGCCGTGGAGTCAAACTCCATAACGCTGCACCCCACCGAGAAAGATCAGTATGGCTTGCCAATTCCTGTGGTTTACAAAGGCAATCATGCGAATGACACGGCCATGATCAAACACTCCAATCAGCAAGCAACCGCCATTCTTGAAGCGGCGGGGGCGACCAAGGTCAATGTCATGGACCGCTACCCGGCCAGCCACAACATGGGGACCAACCGCATGAGTGAGCGCCCACAGGATGGTGTCGTGAACAAATGGGGCCAATCCCATGACATTCAAAACCTGTTCATCTCGGATGGTAGCCAATTTACCTCCAGCGGCGCTGAAAACCCCACCCTCACCATCGTCGCGCTGGCGATCCGCCAGGCAGAATACATCGCCGACCAGATGCAAAAGCAGATGATCTAACGCCTGATCTTTCAACCCACTTTGGCGCGCGCCCAGCCGCGCGTCCTTTTTATTCCCCCTTGCAAGGTCACGCCTGGCATAAGCCTGGCCCTGACCTTGCACATTGTTCTGCTTCACCCATCAGGGCGTGCGCCTCACCAACCACCCATTACGAATAGCCCACCCGCTCCTGAGCCGGCTGCTCGTTTTACTTCACAAGCGGCGCCTGAAGCGTCGGGTAGCCTTCGGTGAAGACCCAGTCGTTCTGCTGTGCCGGTACATGACAGCCCTTGCAGGTTTCTTCAAAGCTGGCCGATGCGTTGACACTGGCCTCTTCGGCCTTGAACAGTGCCCAACCCCAGCCTTCGCCCCAGTGCGGGCTGTCAAAGCGACCCTGGGTATCCTTCACCATCACGAACCAGACCGCCGGATCCCTGGCCCACTGCGCAGGGCCGGTCGTCTTGTCGCCGGATTCAATAGTGCGGATTTCCTTGATCAGTACGGCACCATCGGGGAAGACGCCGTTTTCCCGAAAAGAACGGGCCGCCTCGGCCTGGGTATAGACATCATGAAAGCCCGCCCCCGGCGCCGTCGCCTCGGACACCACCCAGGAGCCCAGGTGAGTCCAGCTCAGTCTAAAATCGCTGGGCAGGGAAATGGCGCCGCCACTATCGACATGACGACTGTAGGTTTCCTCCGCCAGCGACCCGGCCATGACGCTGCCCGCCCCCGCCAGCATTCCCGCCAGCACTGCCGGTATCCATAGCCGCGTTGTCTTCCTGTTCATGTTGCACCTCCACTAGGTTTTGAAAGCGGGCCCGCCTGCGAAGACGCCGACCCGCGGTGGTCTCCATGCAATAGTGGACGACAAAACGAGACTGCTGATATCTTTAAGTCTTTATTAATTATCCAGGCGTATTTTATATGGACAGGCTCGCCACCCTGCTTCAGCATTTTCACCTGCGTGCCCGCATTTTCAACAGCGGCCCGCTGTGCCAGACATCGCGCTACGACAGTACCGAGGGCATTGGCCACATCCACCTGCTGAAAAAAGGCAGCCTGCGCCTGCAGGTCGATGGCGCCCCCGACCGCAGGGTGGAACAGCCCAGCCTGATCTTCTTTATGCAGCCCAGAGGCCACAGCCTGATACCAGGGCCGGAAGGCGCCGAAACGGTCTGCGGTGATTTCAGTTTTGGTTCAGGGCGCAATCCCCTGTCCCGGGCACTGGGTACCCCGATCCTGCTGGAGCTGGCCGAGCTCGAAGGCCTGGGCCGCACGCTGGAGTTGCTGTTCGACGAAGCCCTGACCGATCGCTGTGGCCGCCAGGCCGCCATCGACCGGCTCTGTGAACTGCTGATCATTCAGCTGTTTCGCCACCTGATGGACAGCAATACGCTGGATGTCGGTCTGCTGGCGGGACTCGCCGACCCCCGCCTGGCGCGCGCCCTGAACGCCCTGCACGAACTGCCACAGCACCCCTGGACCTTGGCGCAAATGGCCACCGAGGCCGGCATGTCCCGCGCCCGCTTTGCCTCGGCTTTTCGCGATACGGTCGGTCAGACACCGCGGGACTACCTCACCCAATGGCGCATCGGCCTGGCCCAGGCACTGCTGCGTGAAGGCCGGCCCACAGACTGGGTCGCCCATGCCGTGGGGTACAGCGGGCCACCCGCCCTGGCCAAGGTGTTCCGCCAGTCCCTGGGGCTGTCCCCCACCCAGTGGCTGAAAAGCACCAACACGTAAAAGCCGCACCCATCAGCCTGACAGTGGCTGCAACAGACTGTCGCAGCCCCCGCTGCGACAGTCTGCCGCTGCCGCGCCGCGCCCGCGTCGTTTTCCCGCCCTGGGTACCGTTCAGCCAGCCACGGGGCCCTGGCCAGACCGCCCCGAAACCGTGCCAGCACGGGCGCTGCCCGCTTTTGTGGCCCGTAACCCGGGTTGCTGGCATCCAACTTGCTGTGTGCTATGAGCGATCCCATAACCACAAGAAGGAAAACGCTCATGGCTTCACGTACTTTCAGCGCAACCCGGCTCGGCAAGGCAGTGGCAACGCTGCTGCTGGCCAGCCTGTGCTCCCTGGCAAGCGCCACCACTCCCGGGGTGCGCGGCACCGATCATTTTGGTTTCACCGTTCCCGACACCGATCAGGCCGTGGACTTCCTGGTGGATGTAATGGGCTGCCAGGCCTTTTTCACCATAGGTCCGTTCGGTCCCTTCGAGGACAACTGGATGCAGGACAACCTGGACGTGAACCCGCGGGCCACCATCCCGGTCGCCCACCTGGTGCGCTGCGGCAACGGCACCAACTTCGAGATTTTCGAATACACCTCGCCCGACCAGCGCACAGCACAACCCAAGAACAGCGATATCGGCGGTCACCATATCGCCTTCTATGTCGATGACCTGGACGCCGCCATCGCGTCCATGAAAGAACAGGGCGTAACCTTCCTGGGCGAGCCCCACCCCTTCACCGAAGGTCCTATGGCCGGTCTGACCTGGATTTACTTCATGTCACCCTGGGGCATGCAGATGGAACTGGTGTCGGCACCCAACGGAATGGGGTACGAGCAAACGACCCCGGACCGCCTCTGGGATCCCCGTAGCTAAACCCGCTCAGCTTTCGACAGACCCGCTGCCCCCACCCGGGGCAGCACTTTCTACCACCTTGTCCGAGGTGCCCCCCGATGAGCCAACCCCGTACACCTGCCCCTGCGGCACAAGAGCGCAAGACCTTTGCCCCCCTGCTGTCATCGTTGTCGATACTGTTGCTGCTGATCTGCGCCCCGGCCCAGGCGCACTTTCAGAACTTTCTTGGCCGTATCCTGCATGTCGAGGCCCAGGATGGCGGCACCCTGATACATGCCCGCCTCCCGCTCGCCTCGGTACTGTTGCCCCGCGACTGGGACCCGCTGCATCCGCTGCACGGTGTCCCCTATGCCCGGGCCAACCCGGTCGCCAGCGGCCCCGACGGCCTGCTGCTGGATACCGCCAGCCTGCAGGCCAATCCGCAACAGCTGCATGCACGGCTGGCTGCGGCACTGCAGCTGGTCGGCGCGTCACAGCCTGACGGGAGCCCAGCCGTTCCTCCCGTTGCGGCCCCCGAGATCCGCGCCATCCGCATCCAGCCCATCCAGGACCGCAGTCCTTTCAGCCACCTGTCCCAGGTCCGCACGGAACTGACCCGCCCACTGGATCTTGGCCAGGCCCCCCCGGCGCTGACGGACGCCGTCATCGACTTTCGGATTTTCTACCGCCAGCCGCTGCAGCAGCTCGCACAGATCCGCAGCAATCCGGCTGAATGGCCCGATATCGCCGCACGATCGATTAATATCCTGACCCTTCACCAGGATGGCGAGCGCACCCGCCTCACCTCCTCAGGTGTGCTGGCACAGCCACTTCAGGCGAGCAGCCCCTGGCAGCTGCGGGACAGCCTGGGTTCCGGGTTTTACCATGTGCTGATCGGGCTGGATCACGTGCTTTTCATGCTGATCCTGATTCTGGCGGCGCGTCACTGGCGTGTTTTCGTACACAACTCCCTGGCCTTCACCCTGGGTCATTCCGTCACCCTGGCGCTCGGTGCCGCGGGCCTGATCACCGGCGCCGCCTGGTTTATACCCCTGATCGAAACCGCTATTGCGCTATCGATTCTCTACAGCGGCGCCTGTCTGCTACTGGGCGCTCAGCAACGCCTGCTGGCCGGGCGGGTGTTCCTGATTGGTTTGCTACACGGCCTGGGCTTCGCCTTCATGCTGGCGCAGGCCAGCGGGCAGAACGCCGGCGACACGCTCCTGCTATGGTTCGGCTTCAACCTTGGCGTTGAGCTCGCGCAACTGTCGATCTATGGGCTGGCGCTGCCGCTGCTCTGGCTGCTCGGGCGCTACTGGCCGCCGCAAAGACTGGCGTTTCGTACCCTGCTGGCCACACCCTGCGTGCTGGCGGCACTCCTCTGGTCCGGCCAGCGCAGCCTGGATCTGATCGATGCCATGGGTTGGCAACTGAGCTAGTGCAGGTGCGTAGCTTCACAGCAACATGGAGCCCTGACGGTTTTCATCCGGTATTAAGCCGCCTATCGGCATCATATCCGCTTTCAGCCACGGCTCTTTGCGCTGCAACGGCGACTGCGGGCCCTGTCTAGCGCCGCTTTCAGGCGCTGGCGCGAGGCTTGCAAGTTGGCTATACTGCGCCGCTCGCGATGCAGTGCCCCTCGAGCTTAGGCACGAGCAGCGCGGTAATACCGACTTTGACGACGCAACCGCAATACAAGCTATCGCGATCCAGCATCCAGCCAGCGGCAAAATTGACAGTTTCCAGCCCGCGGGCAGCGCCCATCATGCCGGGCCTGGCATCTGCGTGAACCTCGACAGATACTACTCTTATGAACACCCGTTCCCATACCACCACCGTCCTGCGTGCGATCGTTCGTTTTGTCGCACTGGTTATCGCCATGCTCTGGGTACCGCTGGCAGTGAGCCTGGACACCGGCCTTTTCAATGGTGAAGTATCAGAAACCAGCGTCACTGAATTGTCGCAGGAAGCACTGCTACTGAGTTCTTCTGTACTTTTCTGGATTTTGTCGGCGCGTCGCCCCTTCGGCCGGGGCTTCTATACCCTGGTCGCCGGCTTTTTCAGCTGCCTGTTCATCCGCGAGCAGGATGCGGCCTTCGACCAGATCAGCCATGGCTTCTGGGTATACCCCGCCCTGCTGGTGGCCATTCTTACCCTGATTCTCGCCGCCTTCCAGCGCAAGACCATCATGCCCGCCATGGCGGCGGCAACACACTCGGTACCCTTTACCCATATCCTGATCGGCCTTGCCATTTTGCTGTTTTTCAGCCGCGTCCTGGGTACCGGGTCTGTCTGGGAGCTGGTCTTGCCTGCCCCCCATGATTCGCTGGCTAAAAACATCGTGCAGGAAGGGCTGGAACTGCTGGGCTACATCCTGATCTTCTATGGCACCCTGCTGTTTCGGCGCAGCAGCAAGCTCGATCCGCGCTAAGGCGTGTTAACCGGCATCGGCGCCCTTGCCCGCATACGGCCTCTGACACCGTCCCACCTTGCCTGACAGACACTGCCTTGTATGCCGTTGCGACAGCGGGCGGCGCCTGGCTGTCTGCATTCGCCTATATTGGTTACACTGCCTGCAACTTGCGCAATGTACGGAGTTGCCCCCTTAATGTCTGCCGTTGCCACGGTCATGGTCGTCGATGACGACGAAGTAACCCGCCAGTGCCTCTCCAGCTATTTCGAGCACGAAGGCTTCCGGGTGTTCTGCGCCAGCACCGCCGAGGAGGCCGAGTCACTACTCGGTACCGAGGCGATCGAACTGGTGCTGCTGGATATTCGTCTGCCCGGCAAGGATGGCCTGACCCTGACCCGCGAACTGCGCGTTGGCTCCGAGATCGGCATTATTCTGGTCACTGGCCGGGATGATGCCATCGACCGGCTGATTGGCCTTGAGTGCGGCGCCGATGACTACGTCACCAAGCCCTTCAACCCCCGTGAGATCCTCGCCCGGGGGAAAAACCTTATCCGGCGGGTGCGCCGCTGCCAGCAGCCCCAGACTGCCGCCGCGCCGGCTGCACACCTGAAAAGCTTTGACCGCTGGACACTTAACATGGACAGTCGCCAGCTGATCGACGCGCAGCACAACAGCACCACCCTCACCGAAGGTGAATTTCAGCTGCTGGCCACCCTCATGCGCCACGTCGGCCAGACCCTGAGCCGCGATCAGCTGATGGACCGCATGCGTAACCGCGAATGGGTACCCAGTGACCGCACCATAGACGTACTGATTGGCCGCCTGCGGCGCAAGTTGCACGACAACCCCGCCGACCCGCGGCTCATCCTTACGGTACATGGCGCCGGCTACCTGTTCACGCCCCAAAGCGTCGATTGCAGCTGATGCGGTGGCTCGCCACGGCACTGTTTGCCGGCCTTGTGCTGCCGGGCGCGGCGCTTGCGCAGAATCTTGTCGCCTGTGGCCATCCCATCTACCCGCCCCTGTCCTGGGATCAGGACGGCGAGCTCAAAGGCGTGGCACCGCACGTGGTGCAGCACCTGTTTGGCGAGCTCGGGTACAGCGTGGAACTGGCTGTGCGTGCCAACTGGAAACGCTGTCTGCGCGAGGCCAGAGCCGGCCAGGTGGATATCGTGGTCAGCGCCTATATCACCGATGAGCGCCTGGAATACCTTAGCTATGCCAACGACTACGTGCTCGACGACCCAGTGGCCATCTTCGTTAACCGCGAACGCCGCTTCGCCTTTAACACCCTAGAAGACCTGCAGCACAAAACCGCCGGACTCTTGCTGGGCGACAGCTTCGGTGATCAGTACGACCAGTTCGTACGCCGCAATGGCCGGGTCGAATGGGTCTCCAGCGGGGAGCAGAACTTTGCCAAGCTGGCGCTGGGGCGTATCGACTATATGCCGCTGGGCCGCGAGACCGGCCGGCTGCAAAGCCTCAGGCTCAAGCTGGACACGCAGATTGAACCCCTACCCCGTTCCCTGACGACCGAACACTACTACATTGCGGTGCGTCGTGGCGGCGAGCTGGAACGGCACCTGCCTTACATCAACCGCCGGCTGGGCGAACTGCGCGCCGATGGCAGCCTGTCCCGGCTGAAACTGCTTTACAGCCGGCAGTACCTGGCACCGCAACCCCAGGCGCCCGCGCATGACTAAGCCCGCCGGCATCAGGCAACTGCTGCGCTACCCGCGTGAGCACCCGCTGGGCTACCGCATGATGCTGCGCGTACTGGGCTGCAGCTTCATCTTTATTCTGCTGTCCACCGCCCTGCAGCTGAGCCTGGACTACCGCCGCGAAATGCAGGCCATCGACCAGCGCCTCGAGCTGATACGCAGCAGCTATCTCACCAGCCTGGCCAGAAGCCTGTGGGATCTCGATGACGCCCAGCTGCGCCTGCAGCTCAACGGCATCCTCACCCTGCCTGATACCCTGGCGCTGCAGCTCCAGGACACAGGCCCAGGGCCGGATCTCAACCTGGGCCAGGATCTGCAGCGGTTTAGCGGCGCCTACCGTCAGCACAGCTTCGAGCTGGTCCATACGCTGCCCGGCGGCGAACAGCGACGGCTCGCGCGCCTGGTGGTCACCACGGACCTGCAAGCTCTTTACCACCGCCTCTGGAGCACCGGCCAGCACATTCTGCTGAGCCAGAGCGCGCTGGTGCTGCTGATCACCCTGGCATTGCTGATCATCTTTTCGCGCCTTGTCACCCGGCATCTCGAGAGCATGGCACGCTTCAGCCACCGCATTGGCGCCGGCGATCTGGCACAGCCACTGCGACTGGAACGCCAGGTGCCCGGCGTCGCCGACGAACTGGACCAGGTGGTCAATGCCCTCAATGAAATGCGCCAGGCCATCCGTCGGGATATTGACCGGCGCGACCAGGAACAGCAGGCACTGCGTTACAACCGCGACCAGCTCAGGGCACTGGTCGACAAGCGTACCCAGAGCCTGCAGCAGGCCAAGGACAGCGCCGATGCCGCCAACCAGGCCAAGTCCCAGTTCCTGGCCACCATGAGCCACGAGATCCGCACACCCATGAACGGCATGCTGGGCATGATCCAGCTGCTGCAGCACGCCGACCTGCCGGCCACCGAGCGCGGCCAGCTGCGCATACTGCACCAATCCACCGAAGCGCTACTTGGCACCCTCAATGCCGTGCTGGACTACGCCCGGCTGGAACACGGCCTGCAGCTGCCGCCGGCGAGGGGCTTTTCACTGCAACAGCTTATCGATGACCAGGCTCAGCTGCTGCAGGCCCAGGCCGATCAAAAGGGGCTGCGCCTGCACACGGAGCTCGATCCACAATTTCACGACGCCTGCCACGGCAGTGACGCCGGCCTGCGCCAGCTGCTCGGCAACCTGCTCAGCAATGCCATCAAGTTCACTCCCAGCGGTGAAATCAGCCTGCGGCTGTGCAGGCTCGATAACGGCAGCGACACCCGGCAACGGCTGCGCTTCTGCATCCAGGACAGCGGTATCGGCATCGCGCCTGAGCTGCAGCAGCATATTTTTGAGCGCTTCGCCCAGGCCGATGACAGCATCACCCGCAGCTTCGGCGGCACCGGCCTGGGGCTGGCCATCTGCCGGCAGCTGGTCACGGCCATGGGGGGCGAGATCAGCCTGCAGAGCGAACCGGGCCAGGGCAGCACCTTCTGCTTCGAGCTGAGCCTGCAGTGCCTGGCAGGCCTGCCGAGCAGCGAAGCACAGCCGGCACAGCCCCTGCCATCTGACTCGCTACCAAGCCTCAGCCTGCTGCTGGTGGAAGACATGGCCATAAACCAGCAGGTCGTCACCGCCTTGCTGGAACGCCACGATCACCTGGTGACACTGTGCGAAGACGGCCTGCAGGCCATCGCCTGCTGCACACAACAACGCTTTGACGCCATCCTGATGGACATGCACCTGCCCCTGCTGAGCGGCCTGGATGCCAGCCAGAAGATTCGCAGTGACAGCCGCTCACTCAACCGCGATACCCCCATCATTGCCCTCACCGCCAGCGTGGGGGCACAGGACATCCGCCGCTATCTTGGCCATGGCATCAGTGCTGTCGTTGCCAAGCCGGTGCAACAGGACAAGTTGATCGATGCCCTGCAGGCCGCGTGCGGCATCCCGGCCGGCTCAGCCGTTGCTGCGTCGCCCTCAATGCTGACAGCCGTGATCCCGCCAGGGCCCAGGCAACCGCCGCCACTGCTGGACGAAGCCCTGCTAGGCGCCCACCAGCAGGCGCTCGGGGACGCAAAACTGCGCGCCCTCATCGAGCTATTCAGTACAACCCTGGATGCGCTTGTGCCCCAGCTACAGCATGCCATCATGGAAGGCGACCGGTTCGAAATCGCCTCTGTGGCCCACCGCCTGGCCGGCAGCTGCGACACCCTAGGCCTGGCCCGTGCCGCCAGGGGGCTGCACGACCTCGAGCAACGGGCAGAACAGCCCCCGGGGGATAATGATCTGCAGCACGTAAAACTCCAGCTGAAACAGGCATGGGCCCAGCTGGAACCCGTGCTGCGGCACAGCCAGGCAGCCGCAAACAAGGTTCTTGGCGGACTTTCGGGGACCTGAAGATTGGCAGACAGAGTAGCAATGCAGTGGCTATCGACAAACAAACGGGATCACAAGGACGATCTGGCAGGACTCGGCAATGCGGTGCGCATCGTCGTCGAAACCACCGAAGGTGGTATCTTCAGCCGCGACTTCCAGCAGCTGTTCAAACCGATCAACTACGCAGTGTTCCTGCTGCCCGGTGTTAACCGCTCGGAAGTGAAGTCGATCTGGACCCCCAACGTGCGCTGGACCGAGGTCACCGAAGAAGGCTTTATCGGCGGCCCGGTGATCCCCGACGATTGCAACGGCTCTCATCTGAGCCTTGAGAACCTGCGCACCAATGTCATGCGCTCCGGCAGCCATAGGTTGCGGCGTAAACACCCTAATCACCCAGTGCTCAGAGCCTTTAACAGCCGCGAACAGGAACGCCCACAGGGTTTCAGCCCGCCGGATTCACAGCCAGCGGCGCACCCGGGCCCGGTATGCCCGATAGGCATCCTTGAAGATGGACTCCAGCAGTGCTTCTTCAGGCCTGATCTGAAAACGGTTCATGTACAGCACGAACAGTACGCACATCACCATGGCATACGGGCTGGACAGGTAACAGCCTAGCGCCAGCAGGACAAACAGTAGCCCCACGTACATCGGATTGCGGGTGATCGAGTAAACGCCCGTGGTGACCAGTGCAGTGGCACGCCTGTGCAGCATCGGATCAACGGTCGTCTGCGCCCGCCGAAAGGCCAGCACACCGGCAACGGCCAGGAACCCGCCCGCCAGCAGACAAAAGACAGCCAGCACCCGCCCCACATCGGCCACAGGCGCGGGTCCCGGAAAAACCCGTGCAATAGCGATCATGCAGAGCGCGCAAATCAGCACGATCGCCAGGGGCGGCACCTTGGTTTCCAGCTGATCAACCGTCATCCTGTTGCACTCCTCACCCGTGCGCGTACCGCGTACGCGGGGCCCTCGATTACCCGTGGGTGGAACCGGGCGCTGCCGAGGCCGCCGCACTGCTGAGTGAATCAATCAACCAGCGACCCGCCGGCCCCGGGGCCTTGTCGCGACTCCAGATCAGATCGATGCCGGTCTGGATATTAACTTGCTGAAAACCCAGCGCCAGCTGTTTGACCTCCTGGCGTTCCAGCGCGTCCTGCACAAAATGACGCGGCAGATAGGCCCAGCCAAAACCCTCGCGCAGCAGCGCCAGAATGCCGTACTGGCTCTCGACTCGCCAGCTGCGCCCGCCCTTGAGCTCGGGCTGGCGACTGAAATGCATGGCCCGGGTGGTGGCCATCAACTGGCGATACTGTTCCAGGTCCGCCAGCCCCACGCTGTCGAGCGCCGCCAGCGGGTGAGAAGGCCCGGCCAGGGCCAGCACTTCGACGTGCCCGATGCCCTTGAAGTGAAACCCGCGGGGGTAAAACTCCTGTTCGAACATAACGCCAAGATCAACCCGGCCGGTGCTCACCAGCTGTGCCACATCGCTGCTGGTGGGGTTGAGCAACTCCAGCTCCAGGTGGGGAAAGGTCTGTTCGAAACCGCGCAGCGTTTGCACCAGGGATTCCAGCGGAATGGCCGCATCCACCGCCAGGGCCAAGCGGGATTCAAGCCCCTGGTTGAGGGCGGCGGCACTGCTGCGCATCTCGTCACAGCGGTGCAGGATCGCCTGGGCATCGGCCAGCAGGGCCTGACCCGCCGGAGTCAGCACCGGACTGCGGGCGCTGCGATCAAACAGGGCCACACCACAGTCGATCTCCAGATGGTTCACCGCCACGCTCACCACCGATTGCGCCTTGCGCAGGTGCCGCGCGGCGGCGGAGAAGGAGCCCTGCTCCGCCGCCGCAACAAAGGCCTGCAGCTGCTCGATGCTAAAGCCCATCAATGCCTCCCCGAAACAGGAACCTGTGCCAGGAGACTGCGCACCGCCCCGTCAAGCACCGCCACTGCCAGCTACTTGCTTAAACCGCCCATGATGCCGCGCACCGCCGCCGGAATATCTCCAGGCAGGATCACGGTCTTGGCATTGTCGGATGCCGCCAGGTCTTTCATGGCCTCGATGTAGCGCTCACCCAGCAGGTACATCACCGGCAGTTCGTTGTTCTGGATCGCCGCGGTGACCTTTTCGATGGCGGTCTGGCTCGCCTGGGCCAGCACCACCTGGGCCTCGGCATCGCGACGTGAAGCCTCCAGCCGGCCTTCGGCCTCCAGAATGGCGGCGGCCTTTTCACCGTCGGCACGGGTCACGGTGGCGCGGCGGCCACGCTCGGCGGCGGCCTGCTCTTCCATCGCATGCTGCATGGTGTCGGAGGGGTTGATGTCCTGAATTTCTACGGTTTTGAGGGTAATGCCCCAGTCGGAGATATCATCGGAAATGGCGCCCTTGAGCTTGGCCTTGATGGCATCGCGGTTGGACAGCGCGTCGTCCAGGTCCATCTCGCCCACAATCGATCGCAGAGACGTCTGCACCAGGTTCTGGATGGCAAAGCGGTAGTCCTCCACGCCGTAGACCGCCTTCTCCGGCGATACGATATTGATGTAAGCCACCGCGTTGGCAATGATCACGGCGTTATCCCGCGTAATCACTTCCTGGGACGGAATATCCAGCACGATGTCCTTGGTCGTCACCTTGTAAGCCACCGCATCGATGTACGGAAAGATGATATTGAGGCCTGGCCCCAGAGTCTTGTGGTATTTGCCCAGACGCTGCACCACGAACTTGCTGCCCTGGGGTACGGTTTTGACGCCCAGCGCCACAGTAACCACCACCAGCACCAGAAAAATACCGGCGAGTACGATTCCATCAATCAACATAAGTACTACTCCTTCAGACCTTCTGACTTATTCACCCGGCAATGAAACAGGCATCCCTGCCTATTTCATCGGTCGTCCTTGAAAACCGGGCGGAATTTTGCGAAATCCCTTGTTTTTCAAAGACTCGCATTGGCCTTCAGCCAATGATGATGCATCCATGCATCATGGAATAATGAACGGTACTTTCATACCGACTTATGAGCGTTTTTCCACGATCAGGGTATTACCCGACACATCCTTGACGTGCACCCGGTCTCCCAGGGCAACTTCGCTGTCGCAGATGAAATCCCATTCATCGTCCCCCAGCAGCGGCGTGGTAAAACGCACCACACCGCGTCCGCCGGGCTCTGGCACCTTGATAACCTGGCCACTTTCACCACTGATAGCTTCACGCGCAATGCCCGCCTTGGTGCGATCCACCATCAGTGGCTTGAAGAACCGAAACCAGAGCGCCGCGAACAGGCTGGAAAACAGCGCCCAGAGCACCAGTTGCCAGCTGAAGGCGAAATCCGGCACCAGCCAGAGCACCGCTGCCACGATGACCGCGCCCAGCCCAAACCAGAAGATAGTAAAGCTCGGGATGAACACCTCCGCCATCACCAGCAGCATGCCAAACGCCAGCCAGTGCCAGTCCTGTATTACAAACTCCATTGGTCTCTCCTGCAAAACTCCGAAAATCAAGGTACCCCAAAATCCGGGGGCACGACAGCCCGAAGCTCAAAAAGCCTTCACGATCAGTCTCTTTCGGCCACTATTAGCAAATCGATGTGGGATGAATAAATATAATCCCTGCGCCTGACTTTTATCACTTGAATAAGCGCATTGTGCTTCCTAAAATGCCGCTCATTGAGAACCGTGACGAACCTTCTGCGTTCGCAGCCTCACAAATAGCACCACTTTACTCACGTACCCCAGAATTTTGATGACAGCGGTCCCTTGACACCGCTGTGTGACGGACTGATACCGAGGCTCCATCATGGACAACACTACACTGGTCGGCATGCTTGCCGCCGTTTGCACCACCGCCGCCTTCGTGCCCCAGGTGCTGCAGATTTTGAAAAGCGGCAATGTCGACGGCATTTCCGTCGCCATGTATTCGACCTTCACCTTCGGCGTCACCATGTGGCTGATCTACGGCATCATCCTGCAGGATCTGCCGATGTTTCTGGCGAACCTGGTGACCTTCCTGCTGTCCTCCTCCGTGCTGATCTTGACCCTGCGCAAACGGTGGCAGAATCGCCGTGCCCCGAAGGGCGTTATCCCTCACGTCTGAAGCCCGTGCAAGCCCATTCCCCTGAGAGCAAAGCCGGCCTGCGCCGGCTTTGCTGCATTCAAACCCGGAAAACGCCCGCCGATACCGAATTTCTGCGGTTAATTTCGCCGGATTCCCCCTTATTGTTCAAGCATCTGCAATAATTACAGCGCTAACTCACTCTCCAAAGTGCCATCCGCCACCCACAGGGAGAAAATCGCATGTATAACCACATCATGGTGCCGGTCGACCTGGCCCACGCAGACCAACTGAGCAAGGCGCTGCAAACAGCTGCCGACCTGGCACGGCTTTACCAGGCTTCCGTCTGTTACGTCGGTGTCAGCGCCAGTACACCGAGCAGCGTTGCCCATACGCCGGACGAGTTCACCCGCAAAATGGAGCAGTTCGGCCAGGCCCAGGCCGCAAAACACCAGCTCCCCAACGTCAGCAGCGCCGCCTACATCAGTCACGACCCGGCCGTCGACCTGGATGACACCCTGATGCGTGCCGCCAAGGATTCCGGCGCTGACCTGGTCGTGATGGCATCCCATGTACCGGGGTTGCTGGAGCATGTGTTCGCATCCAATGCGGGGTACTTCGCATCCTTTTCCAAGGTGTCCGTGCTGGTTGTCCGCTAGCCGTGCGCGTTAGCCGTTTTTCACCACTCAGTCGATAAGGGAGACACATGACTGAACCAACCGATATAACCCCAGACGGGGATTCCACCCTGATTGAAACTGACTATGAAATCGGTCAGGACAATATCAATGCTCAGATAGGCCCCTTCAGTCTTGATTTCCATAACCCGGTCTTTCTGATCTCTGGCCTGTCCATCGTCGCCTTTGTCTTTCTGACCCTGGCGTTCCAGGACAGCGCCGGGCCAATGTTCAACGCCATGCGCGTCTGGCTGACCTCAAACCTGGACTGGTTCTTTATTTCCTCGGCCAACATCTTTGTGCTGCTGTGCCTGGTACTGGTGGTTTCGCCACTCGGGCGCGTGCGCCTGGGCGGTACCGATGCCACGCCCGATTATTCCTATAGCGGCTGGTTTGCCATGCTGTTCGCCGCCGGCATGGGCATCGGCCTGATGTTCTACGGCGTATCGGAGCCACTGTCGCATTTCTCGTCATCCTTTGCCGAGGGTGCCGGCTCGGCAGACAGCTGGGCTCCTCTGGCCGGTGCACCGGGTGATGCCGAAGCCGCGCGGCGCTTGGGGATGGCCGCTACCATCTACCACTGGGCACTGCACCCCTGGGCAATCTACGCCGTTGTGGCACTGGCTCTGGCCCTGTTTTCGTATAACAAGGGTCTGCCACTGACGATGCGCTCGATTTTCTACCCGATCTTCGGTGAGCGCATCTGGGGCTGGACCGGCCACTGCATCGACATCCTGGCAGTCTTTGCCACCCTGTTCGGCCTGGCAACCTCCCTGGGGTTTGGGGCGGAACAGGCCAGCGCCGGGCTTGAGTTCCTGTTCGGGCTGCCGGCTTCCGAAACCACCAAGGTTTTCCTGATCATCGGCATCACCGGCATAGCATTGCTGTCCGTGGTGGCCGGGCTTGATGCCGGCGTCAAGCGCCTGTCGGAAATCAACATGGCACTGGCGGTATTGTTGCTGCTGTTCGTGGTCGTCGTCGGTCCGACCATCGCCATTGTCAGTGGTTTCTTCAACAATCTCTGGGCCTATGTCCAGCACCTGCCGGCACTGGCAAATCCTGTCGGGCGCACCGATGCCAACTTCAGCCAGGGCTGGACCGCCTTCTACTGGGCCTGGTGGATTTCCTGGTCGCCGTTCGTTGGCATGTTCATCGCCCGCGTGTCCCGTGGCCGCACCGTGCGCGAGTTCATCACCTGCGTCCTGCTGATCCCGTCCCTGGTCAGCGTGTTCTGGATGACCGCCTTTGGCGGTACCGCCATCAGCCAACTGGTGAACGACGGCATCCAGGCCGTGGCCAGCGCCCCTCTGGAACTGCAGCTGTTCTCCATGCTGGAGCAACTGCCGCTGACCCAGATCACATCCTTTATCGGCATCGTGCTGGTGATCGTGTTCTTCGTCACCTCGTCGGACTCCGGCTCCCTGGTGATCGATACCATCACCGCCGGCGGCAAGATCGATGCCCCCACCCCGCAACGGGTCTTCTGGTGCGTATTCGAAGGCCTGGTGGCCATCGCACTGCTGCTCGGCGGCGGACTGGGCGCCCTGCAGGCCATGGCGGTGTCGACCGGCTTCCCGTTCACCATCGTCCTGCTGCTGGCCTGCTTCGCCATCGTCAAGGGACTGATGAGCGAACCGCGCTAACCGCCTGTTATCGTTAAATCTCAACACCCGGAAAAACACGAGGCCCCATTCGGGGCCTCATGTGTTTATCGTCCATAATAGTCGGGCCATGCTCCCGGAATTCGTACGCTCATTCCAGACTACGGGCTCTTATCAAGCTTGAACCTTTCTCCTTTGGCCTTTACTTCCCCGCGACTAGTTGCCCAGCTGCTCATCCAGAAAAGTGGCGAAACGCTTCCACGACTGCCTGTCCGCTTCTTCGCGGTAACTCTCGCTATCGAACACCGTAAAACCATGGGGAGCGCCGCTGTAGGTGATCATCTCGTGGGGCACGCCGGCCGACTCGAGTTCGGTCCCAAGGCCCGCAAAGTCACTCAGACTGATGGCGGTATCGGCCGAACCGTGCAGAACGAGCAGTTTGCCCTGAGTCGTACTGTAGTCCTGGCCCTGCGGGGTACTCAGGCCACCATGAAAGGTCGCAAAACCCTGCAAAGGTGCGCCAGAACGGGCCAGCTCCAGTACCGCAGCACCGCCGAAACAATAGCCCGCGGCTACCGCCAGATCGGTATTGGCACCCTGCGCCCGGGCGGCTTCAAGCGCGCCGTTCATCAGCGCCCGCATCTTCTCCCGGTCCTTGTACAGTTCGCCCGTGTGCTGGCGCTTGTCTTCCATCGCGGTGGGCCGAACCCCGGCGCCAAACAGGTCGGCGGCAAAGACGGCATATCCCATGTCAGACAGCATTTCGGCACGCCTGACCTCGTAGTCAGTCAGCCCATCCCAGTCATGAATCAGCAGCACCAGCGGCACTTTCGACCCCGGGCTGACATAGTAGCCTTCATAAGCCTGACCATCGACCGTATAGGTCACCGCTTTGCCATCCGCCAAGGCACTTGCGGATACCAGACTCAGCGAGAGCACCCCCAGTAATGCACGCATAAAATACCCCCCGTGAAAGATCACATAGCATGACACCGGTTCGCAGCCGGCGACCCGGTGCCAGTTCACCCGTGGAGTAACTATAGATCAGCGCCAGCCCCTAACCTTGCATGAGCCTGCGAATTCCGAGAATGGCGGACAGGCGTGAGGTTCAAGGAGCAAGGGGGAAGGGGAAAGGGGCAAGGGGCAAGGGGCAAGGGGCAAGGGGCAAGATAAAAACACAGGGCTTCGTCGCGGGGCACGACTCCTGCGCGTGCCCCCTAGCCGCAGTCTGGGTTGAGCCTGCGAACTCCGGGGGATTGATTAACCTCAGCAACCCAGCCCGATCATTGCGACGGCCGGGTTGCCGCTAGCCGGATAGCCTATGGCGCCATCAGCTCTTCTGTAGCAGCCACTCGTGGTCCGGATCATTGTGGAAGATCCAGGTGCGTTCGGGGCCCGCCATCACGTTGAGGTAATAAAGATCGTACCCGTGGGCTGCGCCCACCGGGTGATACCCTTCAGGCACCATGACCACATTGCGGTCTTCCACCGCCATGGTTTCGTCCAGGCTGCGATCATCGGTATAGACGCGCTGGAAAGCAAAGCCCTGGGACGGATTGATGCGGTGGTAGTAGGTTTCCTCCAGACGGGTTTCCGCCGGCGCCGCATCACGATCGTGCTTGTGTGGCGGGTAGCTCGACCAGTTGCCACCCGGTGTGAAGACTTCACACACCAGCAGGTGCTCGGCCGCCATGTTGCCGAACAGGATATTGCAGACGTGGCGCTGGTTGGTGCCCTCGCCCCGGATTTCGTAGCGCGTATCGGCCGGCGTAATCAGGCGGGCACCAAACTCGCCTTTGGCCGGCGCCTTGCAGACGGCCAGCTCAAGCGCGGTACTGGCGGTGACGCGAAAGCGATCCGACGGCGGTACATAAACGCTGTAGGGCGCCTTCTGCTCGAACACGCTCATGCGCTCGCCAAGCCCGCTCCAGCTCTCCTTTTCGGTGGCGACATCCGCCAGGCCGCTCACCAGCACCAGACAGACTTCCTGGTCGCCGGTGGCCTGCTCCAGCACCTGGCCGGGCTGCAATTGATAGACCTCGAAACCAACGTAATCCCAACCGGCGGAGGCCGGCGTAATGCGCTGGATACAACCCTGCTCATCGGGCGTGCTGGGGCGGGACAGAAGCTTGGACATGAATCTCACCTTCTTTAGGGTTAACAGTTCAGTTTAGAACGACAAGCACCACCCGCGACGCCCTGATACTCAGCCGGCCACGCGCTGCTTGTCGACCCGGTAGGCCAGACTGATGGACAGCGCCTGGGCCAGGCACAGGGTGGAGCCCAGGGCGCGAAAGCCATGTACTTCGGCATCGCGCACCACAAAACAGACCGACGCCAGCGCTGCCAGCGGACTGAGCTGACTGTCGGTTATCAGAATCAGGGGCACGCCGCGCTCGACCGCGGCCTTGGCCACGTCCTGGGTCTCCGGCGCATAGGGATGAAAGCTGGTGGCGATAATCGCATCCTTGCTGCCGATGGCCCCGCCCTGCTCGGCGTACATACCGCCCACGCCGTCAATCAGGTAGGCACGACGGTCGATATGGCGCAATGCATAGGCAAAGTAGGTCGCCACCACAAAGGCCCGGCGCACACCCACCACATGGGTCGCTTCGGCGGCGGCGAGAATGTCCACCGCCCGCTCCAGATCCTGCTCGCTGACGCTGTCGCGCAGCTGTTCCAGTGCCACGGCACTGGCGCCGGCAAATTGCGTCAGTAGCTGCAGTGGCGTATCGCCGCTTTCATCACCCAGCTCTTCACGGGCAATGCGAATACGCTCGGTATAGCTCGGGGATTCCTGAATCAGCTTTTGCTGAAACAGGCGCTGCATTTCGCTGAATCCGCTGAAGCCAAAGGCGTTGGCGAAACGCACCAGGGTCGAGGGATGCACACTCGCATCCTTGGCGATCACGGCCACGGTGCCAAAGGCAATCGCGTTGGGGTTGTCCATCACGTATTGCGCCACCTGGCGCAGGCGCTTGCTCAGCGCCGAGTGCTGTTCGGCGATGGCGGATTTCAGATCGGCCAGTGTTTGCGGTACTGAATTCATGGTTGTGCTGTCCTCCAGTGTTCAGGGTTCCTTATAACCCCCGCACTCCGGAATTGGAATGAAATTTCCAAAAATGCAGCCCTTTGCCGCTTTTTCGATGCGATCGCGGCGTCAAACCCGCACGATGAACCAGGGCGCCCTTGACCGCCGTCATAACCCAACCTTAAGGAAACTTTATTCTCTTTACAATAAAAACAGAATATTTATTCTATTAAAAGACCATCAGGCCACCAAACGCCTCCGCCAGGGCGACGCGGCCGCTCACGCCACCCCGACCACCCCTGCTTTCGGAGCTACGGTAGCAAACTGGCAGCCGTTAAATAAAAAATATTTTCCATAATATTGCCGCAATGGAATTTTTGTTCTATTCTCGATCCAGACATTCACCACTGGCGTGTGCAGCAGCCTGCCGGCGGTACCGCACAGCATGCCCAGGACCGCCCCGTCGGTCATACTGGATAACGCTGGCGGTAACAGATTTGGAATGACGGGTTTCAAACTACGACAATAAGCACAGTCGCCGTGGGAGCCACGGCCCAGGAGCATCACCCTATGAGCAACTTCAGCGCCAGCAGCGCAGACCGGCCACTGGATGTCATCTGCCTTGGCAGAGCCGCCGTGGATCTGTACGGCGAACAGATTGGCAGCCGCCTTGAAGACATGTCCGGTTTCGCCAAGTACCTGGGCGGCTCATCGGCAAATATTGCCTTTGGCACCGCACGTCTGGGCCTCAAGTCCGCCATGCTGACCCGGGTCGGTGACGAGCACATGGGACGCTTTGTCCGTGAAGAGCTCGCCAGTGCCGGCGTCGACGTCAGCCATGTGGTGACCGACACCGAGCGCCATACCGGCCTGGTGATTCTGGGCATCAAGGATCAGGAAACCTTTCCGCTGATCTTTTACCGTCGCGACTGTGCCGACATGGCGATCAGCAATGACGACTTTTCACCGCAGTTCATCGCCTCCAGCCGGGCGCTGCTGATTACCGGCACGCACTTCTCCACCGAACAGACCTACGCCGCCAGCAAGACCGCGATGGAGTATGCCCGCGCCGCCGGCACCCGCGTGATTCTGGATATCGATTACCGCCCGGTGCTCTGGGGCCTGACCGGTATTGGTGAGGGCGAGAACCGCTTCGTCTCCGATGACAGTGTCAGCACCCACCTGCAAACCGTGCTGCCCTACTGCGACCTGATCGTGGGCACCGAGGAAGAGGTGCATATCGCCGGCGGCAGCACCGACACCATCACCGCACTGAAAAAGATCCGTTCGCTGAGCGACGCCACCATCGTGCTGAAGCTCGGCGCCCTGGGCTGTACCGTGCTGGAAGGCGCGATCCCCGACAGCATGGATAGTTTCGATGTTTTCACCGGTGTCCGGGTCGATGTGATGAATGTGCTGGGCGCCGGTGATGCCTTCATGTCCGGCTACCTGCGTGGCTGGCTGCGCGACGAAAGCCCCGAGCGCTGCTGCGCCTACGCCAATGCCTGCGGCGCCCTGGTGGTATCGCGCCACGGCTGTGCACCGGCTATCCCCAGCGGCGAAGAACTGGACTATTACCTGCAGCACGCCCACGGGATCCCGCGACCGGACCAGGACACCGAGCTAAACTACCTGCACCGCGTGACCACCAGGCGCCAGGGCGACTGGAGCGAGATCTGCGGCCTGGCCTTTGATCACCGCAAGCAGCTGTTCGACATGGCCAGGGAGGTCGGCGCAGACCCTGCACGCATCAGCCAGCTCAAGCGTCTGCTGGTCCAGGCGGCCCGTCGCGGCGCGGACACCGCGGGTCTTGACGGCAACGTCGGCGTGCTGATCGACGATACCTACGGCCAGGATGCCCTCAACGACGTGACCGGCCAGGGCTGGTGGATTGGCCGCCCGGTGGAGCTGCCCTCCTCCCTGCCGATCGAACTCGAAGGCGGTCGTTCCATCGGCTCCCGGCTGCAGGAATGGCCCCGCGAGCATGTGGTCAAGTGCCTGATTTTTTACCACCCGGACCAGGACATCGACACCCGCCGCGCCCAGGAGCGCCAGGCCATGGAGCTGTACAAGGCCTGCTGCGCCAGCGGTCACGAGCTGCTGCTGGAGCTGATTCCGCCCAGGGACATGCCCCAGGATGACAATACCCTGGTGCGCGCCATGACCCGCTTCTACAACCTCGGTCTTCGTCCGGACTGGTGGAAACTGCCCTCACCGAGCCGGGCCGCCTGGGGCCTCATCACCGACCTGATCAAGACCCGCGCTCCCCACTGCCGAGGCGTGGTCCTGCTGGGGCTGGATGCACCGGCGGATGAAATCCGTCAGGGATTCAAGCACTCGGCAGGCTTTGAAATCTGCAAGGGCTTCACCATCGGCCGCACCCTCTGGGCGAAGGAGAGTCGCCAGTGGCTGGCGGGCGAACTGGATGATGAAGGCCTGATCAGCGGCGTCAGCAACAACTACCTGCAATTGATTCAATACTGGCGCGAACGTACCGCCAGTTAAGCCGGAGAGCGACCCATGACAACTATCAGACTCACCATGGCGCAGGCAGTGATTCGCTACCTGACCGCTCAGAAAGTGCTGATCGACGGTGAGTGCAAACCAATGTTTGCCGGCTGCTGGGCGATCTTTGGCCATGGCAACGTGGCGGGACTCGGCGAGGCCCTCTACCAGGTTCAGGACGAACTGCCCACCTACCGCGCCCACAATGAACAGGGCATGGCCCATGCCGCCATCGCCTATGCCAAGACCCTCAACCGTCAGCAGATGATGGCCTGCACCGCCTCGGCGGGACCCGGTGCCGTCAACATGGTGACCGCCGCCGCCGTGGCCCATGTCAACCGTCTGCCGGTGCTGTTCCTACCGGGGGATACCTTCGCCACCCGGCTGCCGGACCCGGTGCTGCAGCAGGTCGAGAACTTTCACGACCATACCCTCACATCCAACGACTGTTTCAAGCCGGTGAGTCGGTTCTTCGATCGCATCACCCGCCCCGAACAGCTGCTGACCTCCCTGCCCCAGGCCATGCGTGTACTGACCGACCCCATCGAGTGCGGGCCTGTCTGCCTGGCGCTGCCGCAGGATGTGCAGACCATGGCCTACGACTACCCGGCGCATTTCTTTGCCGAAAAACTGCATCAGTTACGCCGCCAGGCACCGGATGCGCGCGAACTGGAGGACGCCATCGCCCTGATTCGCCAGGCCAAAAAGCCGTTGCTGATCGCAGGCGGCGGTGTGCACTACTCCGGCGCCCTGGCGGAACTGGACAGCCTGGTCACGGGCTGCAACCTGCCGACAGGGGAAACCCAGGCCGGCAAGGGCGCGCTGCCCTGGGACCATGAACGCAACATGGGCACTGTGGGTGTTACCGGTGCGGCGTCCACCAATGCCCTGGCCGCCGAGGCCGACCTGATCATCGCCGTGGGTACCCGCCTGGGGGACTTTGCCACCGGTTCACGCGCCCTGATCAATCCGGATGCGCAGCTGTTGTGCATCAACGTGGCCTCCTTCGATGCCATCAAGCATAAAGCGCAACCGCTGGTGGGCGATGCCAGGCTCGCGCTGTCCCTGCTCGAAGCGGGCCTGGATGGCTGGCAGCCCGATGGCAGCTGGGTCGAAAAAGCCGCGCAGTTGCGCCTGCAGTGGAACCACTCGGTGGATATCGCCACCACGGACCGGGGTACCCACCTGCCCACCGATGCCGAAGTGGTGGGTGCGGTGAACCGTGCCGCCGGCGAGAAGGACATCGTGGTTTGTGCCGCCGGCGGTCTGCCGGGCGAGCTGCAAAAACTGTGGCGCACCCGCTTTGATCGCGGCTACCACATGGAATACGGCTATTCCTGCATGGGCTACGAGCTGGCCGGCGGCCTGGGTGTCAAGATGGCCAAACCCGATTCCGAGGTCTTCGTCATGGTCGGGGATGGGTCCTACCTGATGCTCAACTCCGAAATCGCCACCTCGGTGATGCTGGGCCAGAAAATTGTCATGGTGGTGCTGGACAACCGCGGTTACGGCTGTATTCACCGCCTGCAGCAGTTTTGCGGCGGCCCCGGCTTCAACAACATGCTCGACGACTGCCGCAGCGTTGAAGCCGGCGCCCCCAAGACCGACTTCGCCGCCCATGCCAGAGCACTTGGCGCCAGCGCCGAAAAGGTCGGCAACATCCAGCAGCTGGAAGCGGCTCTGGAGCGCGCCAAGGCCTCGCCCATCAGCTACCTGATTACGCTGGATACCGATGTGGTCAACGCCGCCGAGGAAGGCGGTTCCTGGTGGGATGTCGCGGTGCCGGAAGTCTCGCCCCGCGAGCAGGTGATGGAAGCGCGACGCCGCTACGAGGCGCTCAAGGCCCGCCAGATGCAGAACATCTAACAACAACAGCCGACTTACCGCGTGTTTGGAGAACAGAATGAGTGTACGCATTGGTATCAACCCGCTGACCTGGACCAACGACGACATGCCGGCGCTGGGCGCTGAAACGTCGCTCGAAACCTGCCTCAGTGAAGGCAAGCAGGCCGGCTACGCCGGCTTCGAGCTGGGGCAGAAGTTTCCCCGCACCCCCGAGACCCTGGGACCGATCCTGGACAGCCACGGCCTGAACCTGGTGTCCGGCTGGTACAGCAGTGAACTGCTGAGCCGCAGCGCCGACGAGGAAATCGCCGCGCTGCAGGATCACCTGACGCTGCTCAAGTCCCTCGGCGCCAAGGTCATGGTGTTCTGTGAAGTCACCGGCTGCGTACATGGCCAGATCGAAACGCCGGTCAGCCAGCGGCCCGTGATGAACGATGCCCAGTGGGCACTGCTACTGGAGCGCATCAACACGGTTGCCGAGTACTGCCAGGCCCAGGGCGTGCGCCTGGCCTACCACCACCACATGGGCACCGTGATCGAAACCGAGGCCGAGATCGACCGCCTGATGGCCGGCACGTCCGACGCCCTGGGCCTGCTGCTGGACACCGGACACCTGACCTATGCCGGCGGCGACCCGCTGGCGCTGCAGCAACGCCACGCGGCACGTATCTGCCATGTGCACTGCAAGGACATTCGCCCCGAGATCATGAAGGATGCGAAAAACCGTGATTTGAGCTTCCTCAGTGCCATGCTCAACGGCGTATTCACCGTGCCGGGCGATGGCTTTATCGACTATGAAACCCTGTTCAAAGCCCTCAAGGCCAGTGGCTACGAAGGCTGGCTGGTGGTCGAGGCCGAACAGGACCCCAGCGTCGCCCACCCGCTGACCTATGCCACCCTGGGCCGCAATCACCTGCAACGCTTTTGTGACAATGCCGGACTCGAGATCCACGGCTGATCCCGCCGATCCACTGCAGCAACCGGCAATAAACTGACTGAATAAACCAAGGAAACCACATGAAAACTCTGGGCAATTACATCAACTGCGAAGCCGTCGCCAGCCAGAGCGGCCGCAGCGCCGTGGTCTACAACCCCGCCACCGGCGAGCCGAGTATGAACGTCTCCCTCTCCAGCGCCGATGAAACCCGTGCCGCCATCGCCTCGGCCGAAGAGGCGCTGCAGGGCTGGAGCAAGGTATCGCCGCTGAACCGCGCCCGCGTCATGTTCAAGTTCAAGACCCTGGTGGAAGAGCACGCCGATGAGCTCGCCGCCATGATCACCGCCGAACACGGCAAGGTATTCTCCGATGCTAAGGGCGAACTGACCCGTGGTCTGGAAGTCGTGGAATTTGCCTGCGGCATCCCGCACCTGCTCAAGGGCGAGCACAGCCTCAACGTCGGCCGTGGCGTGGACAGCTACTCCAAGATGCAGCCGGTGGGTGTCTGTGCGGGCGTCAGCCCGTTCAACTTCCCCGCCATGGTGCCGATGTGGATGTTCCCGGTGGCCATTGCCTGCGGCAACACCTTTGTCATGAAACCCTCTGAAAAAGACCCCAGCACCACCTACCGCCTGGCCGAGCTGCTGGCCGAAGCCGGGCTACCCAAGGGCGTGTTCAACATCGTCAACGGCGACAAGGAAGCCGTGGACGTGCTGCTCACCGACGAACGTGTCGGCGCGGTGAGCTTTGTCGGCTCCACCCCCATCGCCGAATACATCTACCAGACGGCCAGCGCACACAGCAAGCGTGTACAGGCACTCGGTGGCGCCAAGAACCACATGGTGGTGATGCCGGACGCCGATCCCGAACAGGTCGTGCATTCCCTGATGGGCGCGGCCTACGGCTCCGCCGGTGAACGCTGCATGGCCATCTCGGTGGCCGTCTGTGTCGGTGACGAGGTCGCCGACAACCTGATCAAGCGCCTGGGCGAAGAAATTGCTGGCATGCGCGTGGGCCCGGGAATCGGTCTGCCGGAAGAAGCCCACATGGGCCCGCTGATCACCAAAGAGCACGCGGCCAAGGTCAGGGGCTACATTGATTCCGGTGTCGAAGACGGTGCCAAACTGGTGGTCGATGGTCGCGAGTTCGTCGCCCAGGGTAACGAGAACGGCTACTTCGTCGGCCCCACCCTGTTCGATCAGGTCGGCCCCGGCATGCGCATCTACGACGAAGAAATCTTCGGGCCGGTGCTGTGCATCGTGCGGGTCGATTCCTATGCCGATGCGGTGAAAATGATCAACGCCCACGAATACGGCAACGGCACAGCGATCTTCACCCGCGATGGCGACAGCGCCCGTCAGTTCTGCGAGGAAATCCAGGTGGGCATGGTGGGCGTCAATGTACCCATCCCGGTGCCCATGGCCTTCCACAGCTTCGGTGGCTGGAAGCGCTCCCTGTTTGGCCCGTTGCACATGCACGGCCCGGATGGTGTGCGCTTCTACACCAAGATGAAAACCATCACCGCCCGCTGGCCCACAGGCCTGCGCGCCGGCGCCGAGTTCTCGATGCCGACGATGAAGTAAGACTTCGCCAAGGCCCGCCCAGGCGGGACCTGGCGCACAAAGCTCTGGCACTTTGCAGCCTGAGACCCACTTGGGAGCCCACGCGGCTCCCTTTTTTGTAGCTGGACCATTCGCCCACAGAGTGGGCTTGCCACGAAGGGCCAAGCGGCCCCTGTGGCCGCAGAACTCGCCTGGGCAGCACCCCTTATCCGCCGATTTCACACTGCACTCCAATCGGTGCACCCCCTCCCAGCCCATTCCAACGTCCGGTACCGAAAGGTAGCGAGCGTCGCCATCCGCAGCTACCCGGCCCGTGCAAAGCGATGATAGCGATTGGTCTTGTATCTCGTAACGCAGCTGATTGCGCTGTTCATCCCCTCGCAGGCTTTCTCGCCGACGAGACCTTCTGCCGGTTCCAAGACGGCCCCACGGCACCCTTTTGGAACTGCAGCAGGCCGTGGGATGCTGTCCTCCATAGGTACCCGGCGTTTAATACGCTCGTGGCCCATGCGGCACAGCCGCTCCACAGGCGCTCCACAGGCTGTTCGCCAGTGAGGCTGCGGAACTATAGTCCAGGTCCGCCGATAGGCCCCTAAGCCGAAGAAGAGTCCATCCCGGCAGTATCAGGGGGGCTGCCAGTCTTGAATTCAACCGGCTTGGATGCGCCTGGTGGCACAGGTCAGATCGATTGGAAGTGGCTCGGAAATGACGACGAAAAGGGAGCCCGCAGGCTCCCTTTTCGTGCTTAAGTTATTTAGTTAGCAGACAAATGATCAGGCCATCCTTCTCAGGCGACCTCCAGCCGCTGACTGATATAGCGGATGCTCTGCTCCAGCGCCACCAAGGGCTCCGCCAGGCCGGTGATGTCACTGGAAAAGGGTTCAAACGAAATGTAACCACTGAAGCCAGCCGCCAGCAACGCCCGGATCTGGCCGACATTGCCCAGGCGATCCTTCGGCCCCACCAGCACGCGATGGGCATCCAGCATGTCGTCGAAGGAGATGGCAGGGTCTTCCACACCGGAGATATGCACCAGCCCGGTGTGCTGCGGGAACAGTTCGTGTTCCGCCGCGCCCTGGTGATGGAAGGTATCGTGCACCAGCCCAAAGCGATCCGCGGCATCCAGCGCTTCGATGGCCGCCACGGCATCCCGCTTCAGGCGCAGGGACGAGATCGGGAACCCCAGCGGCTCGATAAACCCCTTGAGGTTGTATCTCTCCAGAATCGGCTTGATCGCCGCCAGCGCTTGCAGCAGACCTGCCTGCTTTTCTTCGGCGGATACGGTATAGGCAGCATCGTTCAGCGGGCACATGACCAGGCCCTGGGCGCCGCAGGCATGGGCCAGTTGCGCCAGGTGTTCGGCGGCCTCTGCCCGTTCATCATTCCAGATATTGAACGGATAGAGCGCGTTGATACTGAGGATTTCAATACCCAGCTCCTGCGCCCGGGCGCCAATGGCGCGGGCGTTTTCCAGTTCGCTCAGGCTGTTGTGCTGCACATCGTTGCGCAGTTCGACCGCCTTGAGGCCCAGTGCCCTGGCGGCGTCGAGCAATTCGAACGCCGTCATGGATGGGGCAACCATGTGGTTGAGGGAGAATTTTACTGGCTGCATGACTTATATCCTGGGTTGATCCGTCGCTCGCGCACGGGAGCGACGGATAAGGGCAATTAGTGGAAAACGGGGGCCACGGCTCAGCTATAGAATGACGGGCGTTCGACCATGACCACGGGCTCAACCTGGCCGCTTTCCTGCGCCGTTACCGCGGCGTCGGCAGCCACGGCGGCGGCGTAACCGTCCCAGGAGCTGGGCCCGCCGATGCTGTCTTGCTCGCAGCCACGGATAAAGTCCTGCAGTTCCACGTCGTAGGACTCGATAAAGCGGTCTTTCCAGTCCACCAGGATTTCGTGGGACAGTTTGGCGCCCTTGCGCATCTGCAGGCTCTGGGGTTCCGGCAGGTTGGCAATGCCTTCCTCACCCACCACAGAGCACTGGATGTCGTAGCCGTACTGGCAGTTGACGAAAATTTCCAGGTCGATACGCACACCCTTGAGGGTTTCGATCAGCAGGATCTGCGGGTCCGCCAGGTGCTCGAAACGGTTCTTGGTGCGCCTTGGGTACACCACCTGCATGCTCTTGTAGTCGTCATCCAGCAGCCAGCGCAGCGCATCCAGCTCGTGAATGGCGGTATCGACGATTGCCATGCTGGTGACATAACGATCCGGCACCGTGGGGTTGCGGTGGGCGCAGTGCAGCATCAGCGGCGCGCCGATGTCATTGCTGTCGATGGACTGCTTGAGCATCTGGTAGCCCTTGTCGTAGCGGCGCATGAAGCCTACCTGCACCAGGCGCTTGCCGGCAGCCACTTCCGCCTTGACGATGTTCAGACAGCCTTCGGCGGTCACCGCCAGGGGCTTTTCACAGAACACATACTTGCCGGCGGCAATGGCGGCCAGCACGAATTCCTCGTGGGTCGGGCCCCAGGAGCACACCAGGATGGCGTCCACATTGTCGGCGGCGATCAGTTCCATGCCGTTGGCATAGACCTCGGCCTGCAGGCCCAGGCGCTCAACCACGCCGCGTGCCTGTTCCTGGTTTACATCCGTGACCGCCACGACCTGGCCACCTGCCAGCGTCTGGGTGATTCTGCGAGCGTGATCCTCGCCAATTGCGCCTGTACCGATTACACCTATGTTGATTGTCATAGCGGACTCGTCTTTGTTGGATTATTAGTTTTTTACAGACACGGGGGCGCCTGATATCACCCCCTGCGGGTGGACCCGCAACTACTTGAAATACTTGTCGACGTAACGCTGGACTTCATCACGCATGTAGCGCGATGAGGCTTCGGCCCGCTCTTCCCAGGCAAACACGCAGCTCGACAGCACGCCATCGAAACCGATCTCCGCCAGGGTGCTGAAGAAGACATCCCAGTCGATCTCGCCTTCGCCCATATCCAGGTGCTGATGCACCCGTGCCTGGGAGCCCGGCGGGTTGACGATGTAGCGCAGGTTGGACGATGCCTTGTGGTTGAAAGTATCGGCCACGCGAGCATGCACCAGTATGTCCCGGGTGGCACGGATGGACTGGGCCATATCATCGCCGTAGTAGAACGAATGCGGCGCGATGTAGGAGCACTTCAGCGCCTTGGACTTGATGGTCTTGATGATCTCGACGGCCGGGTCCATGGTTTCGACCCAGTCTTCGGGGTGCGGCTCGACGCTGAGCGTCAGGCCTTCACGCTCCAGTATCGGGACCAGCACATCCATTGAGCGCCAGAAGGCGTTCTCGCAGGCTTCGGGCGTATGGCGCCCGCTGCGGTCAGCGCCAGAGCGCTCGGGGGAACCACCACGGCCGAACTCGGAAATCAGCAGGGGCGCGTCCATCTCCACGGCGATTTCGATGGTGCGTTTCCAGTTGTCCATCGCCATTGCCCACTCGTCCTCGTAGGGGCTGGACCAGCGGTACATGGGCTGCAGCGTCGCCAGGCCCACACCGTGATCCTTCATGGCCTTCTTGAAGGCCTGAATGCGCTCAGGGTACACCCGCGGGCGCGTCCACCACTGCAGAAAATCCGCCCGGGGCGACAGTTCGATATGCTCGTAACCCAGTTCAGCCGTCAGGCGGCAGATCTCGGGCAACGACAGGTGGCGGTGCATGTAAGGATCAAGGGCGATTTTCATATTATTGTACCTATCAGCTTTAGGACCCGGCCTGTAACCCGCGCCTTGCGTGGCGGATTACCTGCCTGGCGCCATACGGAATAAACATACCGATCACTATACTTTCTGGAATTTTTATTTCAATTAAAATGACATGAAAAATATGTCTTTTTTAATTCCAGCTGCGTGAAAGACATTCACTCAATGACAGGCAATGCCACCCAACCCTGCGGTTAAGCCGAATTTTACCGCGTAAAATCAGCAATACCCGCTTTGACATAATCTTTCATTTCTCTCATTATTGCGGCCATAAATATAGCAATAGTGATCAATACCATGTCCAGTCGCCCGACCATAACCGATGTTGCGCGGGCCGCCGGCCTGAGCGTATCCACTGTAGACCGCGTGCTGAACAGGCGCGCCCCCGTGAAAAACAAAACCGCCGAACGCGTGCTCGACGCCGCCCGGCTCACGGGCTATCCAGTCAGCGATGTACAGCCGGACACCACCAGCGATACCCGCCCGTACCGGCTAGGATTTCTGTTGCAGAGCGTGCAACAGCCGTTCTACCGGGAACTACACCAGGTGCTGGAACAGGCGTTGCAGACCCGCGCTGACCTGCAGCCCCGGATGCTCGGGCGCGCGCAGTTTGCCTTTATAGATGATTCAGGCCCCCGCGCCCTGGCCCGCCAGATAGACCAGCTGGCAGAAAACTGCGATGCACTGGCGCTGGTGTGCTACGAGCACCCGACCATCCTGGGCGCAATCGAAGCGGCAGAAGCCCGCGGTATCCCGGTGGTGGCACTGTTGTCGCCACTGGGTAGCAACCCGATGCGCCCCTACATGGGCCTGGACAACCGCAAGGTAGGTCGCAGCGCCGGCTGGGCCATGGCGCAGCTGACAAGGCAGGCGGGCAAGGTGGGTATCTTCGTGGGCAGCCATCGCTTCGTCGGCCACGAATTGCGCGAAATGGGCTTTCGTTCCTACTGTCGCGAGCAGGCACCCCAGATCGAGGTGCTGGAGCACCTGGTAAGCCTGGACGACGCAGACATCGCCTATCGCGGTACCCGGACACTGATCCACCAGCAGCCGGACCTGTGCGGCCTGTATGTGGCCAGCGGCGGCACCGAAGGCGTGCTGCGTGCGCTCAGGGAAGCGCAGCTCGAGCGGCCACTGTGCGTCATCATCCAGGAACTGACCCCCGAAGCCCGCCAGGCCCTGATCGATGGCGTCGTCACCCTGGTCGTGTCGACACCCCTGCGCCAGCTGGCCGACGACAGCATCAGCCAGCTGCTCGCGGCCCTGCAACAGCGGGACAACGGCAGCCCGGCGCCAGCCGCTCCCCCCGTCCTGCCCTTTATCCTGTACACGGCGGAAAATTGCTGATGTTCCGTCTGACCACCTGTTCTGCACAACATCAAAAACGTGCCGATGCGCCCGCTGGCCAGCGGGCATCCAGGGCCCGTACTCCCTGGGCTCCGGCAGCGCAGCACCCGGAAATGGAACAGCTGAATCGACAGAAACAGAATATTTATTCTATTAACACTACCAATCAGAATATAAATTTCATAGAATCGGGGTGTGTTCAAGCAATGGCATCGCAACAGGCTCTGTGCAGAACACCATGCAAGACACTGCACAGGACACTGCACTGCTGCGTTATTCGGGCCACAGGATGGACAGACCGCATAACCATGACCCCTGGGGCGGCAGCGCAGGCCCGGTGATGCGACTTGAACCATAACAATTATAAATAGACGGCTGGAATGGGCGTTCCAACTCATTCCAGACTGAAGTCCTATCAGGAGAAAGTCATGATCAGCACCAAAAAAGCTCTGCTCTGCGCCACGCTCAGCGCCGTTCTCGCCGCTCCCGCTGCGATGGCGGACAGCCTCAAGATCGGCGTATCCATGGCACTGTTTGACGACAACTTCCTTACGACCCTGCGCAACGGTATCGAGAAGCAATCCGAGCAGGAAGGTGTCCAGATTCAGATCGAAGATGCCAAGAACGAAGTCGGTACCCAGCTCAACCAGATTCAGAATTTCATCGCTTCGGGCGTCGATGCCATCATCGTCAACCCGGTTGATACCGACGCCACCGTCTCCATGAGTGACGACGCCATCGCCGCCGGCATCCCACTGGTCTACGTTAACCGCCAGCCAATCAATATCGACATGCTGCCCGACAACCAGGCATTTGTGGCTTCCAACGAAGTGGAATCCGGCACCTACCAGACCCAGGAAGTCTGCCGTCTGATGAACGGCAAGGGCAAGGTACTGATCATGATGGGCGAGCTGTCCAACCAGGCCGCCATTCAGCGCACCAAGGATATCCACGATGTCATCGCCACGCCGGAATGCGCGGGCCTCGAAGTGGTTGCCGAGCAGACTGCCGAGTGGGATCGCACCAAGGGCAACAACCTGATGACCAACTGGATCGCGGCGGGCACCGAATTCGACGCCGTCATTTCCAATAACGATGAAATGGCCATTGGCGCCATCCAGGCACTGAAAGCCTCGGGCCGCAGCATGGACTCCGTTATCGTCGCCGGCATCGACGCCACCGCCGATGCACTGGCCGCCATGCGAGCCGGCGACCTGGATGTCACCGTGTATCAGAGCGCCACCGGCCAGGGAGCCGGCGCCGTGACCACGGCCATCAAGCTGGCCAAGGGCGAAAAAACCGACAAGAAGGTATGGGTTCCGTTTGAGCTGGTCACCCCGGACAACCTGAACAACTACCTTAAATAACAACAACAGTTCGCAAGGGAGAGGTTAGGTTATGGTTAGCCCATCACAGCAAGACGCGGCATCACCCAAACAGGCAATGCCGCACGCAAAACCCTACGAGTACGTGCTTGAAGTGGTTAACGCGCGCAAGGAGTTTCCCGGCGTCGTCGCGCTGGATAACGTCTCGCTGCGCGTGCGCCCTGGCACTGTGCATGCCCTGATGGGCGAAAACGGTGCCGGCAAGTCGACCCTGATGAAGATCATCGCCGGCATCTACCACCCCGACGCCGGCGAGATCCGGCTGCGCGGTGAAGCCGTCCACCTGGCCACCCCCCTTGCCGCCCAGCAAGCCGGCATCGCCATGATTCACCAGGAGCTGTTGCTGATGAATTCCATGTCGGTGGCGGAAAACATCTGGATTCGCCGCGAACCGCGCAATGCCTTCGGGCTGGTGAATCACGCCCGGATGCACCAGATGACCGCCGAACTGTTTGACCGACTTAATATCCATCTGGACCCGGATGCCGAGGTGAGCGAACTCTCGGTGGCCAACCGCCAGATGGTGGAGATCGCCAAGGCGGTGTCCTTCAATTCCGATGTCCTGATCATGGACGAGCCCACCTCCGCCATTACCGAAAAGGAAGTGGCGCACCTGTTCGAAATCATTCGCGGCCTGCGTGAACAGGGCATCGGCATTGTCTATATCACCCACAAAATGAACGAGCTGTTCGAGATCGCCGACGAGTTTTCGGTGTTTCGCGACGGCCATTACATCGCCACCCACCCCTCTTCGGACGTGACCCGCGACGACATCATCGAGATGATGGTCGGCCGCGAGATCACCCAGATGTTCCCCAAGGAAGAGGTAGAACTGGGCGATGTGGTGCTGTCGGTACAGAACCTCAGCCTGGAAGGCATATTTGAGAATATCTCCTTCGACCTGCGCGCTGGCGAAATTCTCGGCTTTGCCGGCCTGGTGGGGTCGGGCCGCTCCAATGTGGCGGAAACCCTGTTCGGCGTCACGCCCGCCACATCCGGCAGCATCGCGATCAATGGCCAGCCGGTCAGCATCCAGTGCGCCCACGATGCCATCAAGCTGGGCATGGCCTTTCTGACGGAAGACCGCAAGGAAACGGGTTGCTTCCTGCCGCTGGATATCCAGGAAAACGCCCAGCTGGCGGTCATTCATGACGACTTCGTGAAAAACGGCTTCGTGCTGGAGGAAAAGCTTGAAAAGGCCTGCCTGGAAATCTGTCAGAAGTTGCGTGTAAAAACGCCGAACATGCACGAGTGCATCGAGAACCTGTCCGGCGGCAACCAGCAGAAGGTCCTGATCGGGCGCTGGCTGCTGACCAACCCCAGAATCCTGATCCTCGATGAACCGACCCGCGGCATCGATGTCGGGGCCAAGTCGGAGATTCACAGCCTGATTACCCAGCTGGCCCACAAGGGCGTGGCCGTGATCATGATCTCGTCCGAAATGCCTGAAGTCCTGGGGATGAGCGACCGCGTCCTGGTCATGCACGAGGGCCACTGCACCGGAATCCTGGATCGCGCACAAGCCGGTCAGGTCGCAGTCATGAACCTGGCTGCCCAATAACAATTAACGCCGTTTCAGGAAATTTTGAGAGGTAGATATGTCAACTCAAACCACAACAGCTCCCGCCGCCACCCTCGCGGCGCCATCCAAAAAGCGCCTGCCGCAGGAATTCAGCATTCTGCTGGTGCTGTTCGGTATCGCCGCCTTCTTTGAAGTGCTCGGCTGGTTCCTCGTCGGCCAGAGCTTTCTGGGCAACATGAGCCGCCTGCAGATTATCATTCTGCAGGTCTCCGTTATCGGCATCATCGCCGTGGGCGTGACCCAGGTCATCATTACCGGCGGCATCGACCTGTCATCCGGCTCCGTGGTGGCCATGAGCGCCATGGTCGCCGCCACCTTTGCCCAGGATGCCAACTGGCCGAAAATCATTCACCCGGCCCTGGTCGACCTGCCCTGGTTTATCCCGCTGATGGTCGGCCTCGCGGTTGGCGCCGCCGCCGGTTTTGTCAACGGCTGGCTCATCACCAAAACCAGGATTCCGCCCTTTATTGCCACCCTGGGCATGATGGTTTCCGCCCGCGGTGTGGCCCGCTGGTACACCGATGGCAGCCCGGTCTCCGGCTTCACCGAAAGCTTCGCCATGCTGGGTAACGGCATGGGCCGCTGGGCCCCGGTGGTCATCTTCCTGGTCGTCGCCGCCGTGTTCCATATCGTGATGCGCTACACCCGCTTCGGCAAGTTCACCTACGCCATCGGCGCCAACCCCCAGGCGGCCCGCGTATCCGGCATCAACATCGAGTCGCACCTGATCAAGGTCTACATGATCGCCGGCCTCCTGGCAGGCCTGGCCGCCATGGTCGCCATCGCCCGCATCAAGACCGCCCAGGCCGGCATGGGGCTGATGTACGAACTGGATGCCATCGCCGCCGCCGTAATCGGCGGGGTCTCGCTGTCCGGTGGCCGCGGCCGTATCACCGGCACCGTGATCGGCGCACTGATCCTGGGTGTAATGCTCTCCGGCTTCACCTTCCTGCGTGTGGATGCCTACTACCAGGACATCATCAAGGGCGCGATTATCGTTGTGGCCGTGGTGGTCGACATGCACCGCCAGAACAAGCGCAGCAAGAAAACCTGACGACCTAAGCCATCACAAGGGGCCCCTCATCACCGATCGCTGTTGGCACGAAAACCTGACGCATCCGCAGTCGGCCAATAGAAAAAGGGAGTCCTTGGCAGGGTTCCCTTTACTTGGTTCTTCGAAGAATTGTGGGACAAACAGGGTAGCCCGACTCACTCCGGCCAGGTTTTCAGGCCAAAGCCTGCCATTCATCGGGCCCTCATAATTGATCATCGACCTGGCGCCGCTGACTGCAGTGGCTCTGGTCGGCGAAGGCACACCAATTCTGTGCACTGAAGACAACCTTGCAGTACCTACACTGCCGGACCATGTCCCGGCGACTGAGTTTTAACCCGTCAACGTCAGCCATTAAGCCACGATAGAAATCGTTTATACTGGCGCCTGACTTTTACCTTTACAGGAATAGCTTAATGCGCGAAACGGACCTGGTTTTTTTTCAGCCCCTGTGGCGACGCGTTGCCGCGACCGTATTCTGCGTGCTCTGGTCCGTGTTCGAGTGGGTAACTAACAGTCCGTTCTGGGGCATGGTGTCACTGGGCTTTGTTTTTTACTGTTACTGGATGTTTTTCCATACCTTTGAGGAAACCAAGCCCGCGAGCAAATCGCAGGACTCGAGCAGCGATTAGGAGTCCGAGAATGCTGACCGAAGCGAGGACCGGCTGGTTCAAGCAGGTTCTTGCGGTGTTTTAAGGCCAGTGACAGGTTGCCGATATGTTCCGAGCAAGCCCAGAGAAACCTCGCAGGCCAGCAGTTCCCTTGCGTAAAATCGACAATGCCTGACTCAGCCACGGACCAGTAGCGATGAATAAGCCACGCCGAATCGCGGTCACCTTTGGCAATCAAGGTTCACACCCAGGGTAAAAAGATACCGATGGTCAGATATTCCAAGCAGAAAGCCCCCTCCCCCGAAACCCAGGACGAGGCCCTGAAGGTCGCCCGCGCCACGCAGCAACCGGGGCAAACGAAAGAGCAGACCAAGCTGATCGCCAGGGGCATTCAGCGTGGCATTGATGAGTACAAGAAGCAGCACAAGGCCAGATCGCGGGAACTGAACAAGCAGATCAAGCAGGTAAAGGCCCAGGCGCAGGAAGCCCAGGACACACCGGAGCCCGACGCCAGCGCCCCCGCCGCCAGGGCTGGCGCTGCGCTGCCCTGGAGTTTACTGGGGCTTTCCTGGCTGCTGTTCGCCGCCTATGTGTTGCTGATGCCCTGATAGACCGACACGGCGACATTGGCAACGCAAGCCACTCAGAGCCCCAGCAACCGGTCCACTGCGGCCAGGTCCAGGTGCGTTTCCAGGCAGTCCGCCAGCCGATCGATACCGGCTTCGCGCAGCGCCTGGTAATCCGGCGTCTGCGCCCCGGCAAAACCGGCCCAGCCCAGCAGGGCATCGGTGGCGCTGGCCTGATCGAACAGGCCGTGGAGATAGGACCCCAGGATCTGGCCATCCTCGCTCAGGGCACCTTCGGCCCGGCCGTCCAGCTGCAGCGCCGGACGCTGCAGGCCGGGCCCCTCGCTAACCCCCAGATGGATTTCGTACCCCGCCACCGCGGCACCGTTGAGCCTGAGGGTGCCCGTCACGTTACGCAACTGCTTGCGGGCCTCAAGCCGGGTTTCAATATCCAGCAACCCCAGGCCGGCACTGCTGCCAGGCGTGCCTTCAATCCCCAGCGGATCATGCACCTGCTGGCCCAGCATCTGGTAACCGCCACAGATACCGACAAGCTTGCCACCGTAACGCAGATGACGCCGGATATGCGCCTCCCAGCCTTGCTCGCGCAGCCAGCGCAGGTCGCTGCGCACCGATTTTGAACCCGGCAGGATTACCAGGTCGGCGGGGCCAGGCTGTTCGCCAGGACCGACGAACTCGATATCCACCTGGGGGTGCAGGCGCAACGCATCGAAATCGGTGTGGTTGCTGATATGGGGCAGCACCGGCACCTGCACCCGCAGGCAGTCGCCCTCGGGGCGGCTCTGCTGCTCCCGTGACACCGCATCCTCGGCCTCCAGGTGCAGGCCATGCAGATAGGGCAGCACGCCGAGCACCGGTTTGCCGGTGCGCGCTTCGAGCCAGTCGAGGCCGGACTGCAGCAGCGCAATATCACCGCGAAAACGGTTGATCACGAACCCTGCCACCCGGGCTTGCTCCGATGCGCTCAGCAGTTCCAGCGTGCCCACCAAATGCGCAAAAACGCCGCCGCGATCGATATCGGCAATCAGGATTACCGGGCAGTCCACCGCCTCGGCAAAGCCCATGTTGGCGATATCCCGGTCCCGCAGGTTGATCTCGGCCGGCGAGCCCGCCCCCTCCACCAACACTGCACGATACTGCGCACATAGACGGCCGTGGGATTCGAGCACCGCCTGCATGGCAACCCTTTTGTAGTCGTGATAGATGCCGGCCTCCATATTGGCGATGGCATGGCCGTGGATAATCACCTGGGCGCCGGTATCGGAATTGGGTTTCAGCAGCACCGGGTTCATGTCCGTGTGCGGTGCCAGGTAACAGGCCTGGGCCTGCACGGCCTGGGCGCGGCCAATCTCGCCGCCATTCACCGTCACGGCACTGTTGAGCGCCATGTTCTGGGGCTTGAAGGGCGCCACCGCGATGCCCCGGCGCGCCAGTACACGGCACAACCCGGCCACCAGGGTACTCTTGCCGGCATCGGATGTGGTGCCCTGGATCATCAGGGTTCTGGCAGTCATGGGTTGATCTCCGTCAGTGCGTTATCCAGCCGGGCCCAGCCGGCTTCATCCGCTGGCAGCCCAAAGCGCAGGCTTGCAGGATTTTCGAATTCGCGTGTCAGAATGGCCCGCTGGGCCAGCGCCCGGTGCAGCTGTGGGGCCTGCGGGGTACGGACCCACTGAAACAGGGCGCAGCCCGCAGTGGGGGGTAAGTGATGCTGGCGCAGCAGGTCCGACAGCCTGCTGCTTTCAGCCTCCAGCTGCACACGCATGCTGTCCTGCCAGGCCTTGTCTTGCAGTGCCAGGGTCGCCACCGCCCGGGCCGGCCCTGAAATCGACCAGGGCCCGAGCAGTTCACGCAATGGCGTGAGAACGGCGGGCGGCGCCAGCACAAAGCCCACCCGGATACCGGCCAGGCCAAAGAACTTGCCCAGCGAGCGCAGCACGATCAGCCCGGGGCGGCCTGCGTGCATGGCCAGGCTTGCCCCTGGCGTGCAGTCGATAAAGGCCTCGTCCAGCAGCAGCCAGCCGCCCCGCGCCGCCATTTCAGCCTGCCAGGCCAGCAGCTCAGCAACACTGAAGCGCTCGGCACCGGGGTTGCCCGGATGAATCAGCACCAGCACCTCGCACGCCGGCAACTCATGGCGCAGCTGCTCCACAGACAGCAGTTGCACCGCATGCCCGGCGGCGCGCCAGGCTTGTTCGTGCTCGCGGTAGCCCGGTGCCATGATGGCCACCCTGCAGCTTGCCCGCAGCCGTGGTAGGGCCTGAATCGCCACCTGGGAACCGGCCACGGGTAACAGGTTTTGGGCGCCGTAGTACTCACGGGCGGCTTCTTCCAGACCGTCGCCCTCCTCCGGCAGCCTCGCCCAGCACTGCGGGTCCAGCGCCGGCACAGGCCAGCCATGGGGATTAAGGCCGGTGGAAAGGTCCAGCCAGTGGTGCAGTGCAATACCCTGTTGTCGGGCCGCCGCCCGCAGGCGTCCGCCATGTTGCAGCATTGTGAGTATCCGCATTCAATCAGTCATGGGCGTTAGCGAAAAGTCAGTGCAACGCGCTCAAGAGCCCCGCAGCCAGCAGAACCAGCAGCCAGAGCGCAACAGCGGAACGCACCAGCCTGAGCGCCCGCGGAATATCGGCCGCGCCCGGATCGGGCCCCAGCCCCAGCCAGGGTTTTTGCTGCCACTGACCGCGGTAGCGCGCAGGCCCGCCCAGGCGAATGCCCAGGGCGCCTGCGCCTGCCGCCATCACCGGGCCGCCATTGGGACTGTCACAGGCGTGGGCCTGGGTATCCCAGCAGCGCAGTGCAACGCGGGTCTGGCCCAGCAATGTGTAGCTCAGCGCGGTGAGGCGCGCCGGCAGCCAGTTCAGCGCATCGTCAATGCGGGCGCTGGCCCGGCCAAAATGCAGGTAGCGCGGCGAGCGGTAGCCCCAGCTGGCATCCAGGGTGTTGGCCAGGCGGAACAGCACGGCCCCCGGCAGGCCCGCCACCGCGTACCAGAACAGGGCGCCAAACACCGCATCGTTGCCATTTTCCAGGATTGACTCAATGGTTGATTTTTCAATATCCATTGTTGCGGCGTCCCGACTCACTATTCGCGCTGCATGCTCGCGGGCCGTGGCTTCTTCGCCCCGTTGCAAGGCCCTGAACACCGGTTGTGCATGATCACTCAAACTGCGGTGTCCCAGCGCCCAGTACAACCCGAGCACGGCGGCCAGCTCACCCACCAGGGGTACGGCTGACAAGCCCCACGCCAGCAACACCGGCGGCATCACCAGCAGCAGCCAGCCCAGGCTACCCGCACAGATCTGGGCCCTGGCGCCCTCGCCCCGGCGCCCGTGCAGCAACTGCTCCAGCCGGGCCACGAGCCTGCCAAAGGCGACCAGCGGATGCCAGCGCAGTGGCGGCTCGCCCAGTACCCAGTCCAGCATGACCGCGGCCAGCATGATGATGGCTGTCCTCAGCAGGCTGTCGGACAGTAACAGGCCGCTGTCCATCAGTCCTGGGGCCAGCCATCGGTGGACAGCAGCTCATGCAGCGGACGGGGCTCGGCCCAGCCGCTGTCCTGCAGCATCGGGCGCGGGTAAAACGCCTCGACCTGGCCCAGGCAGAGCACGGCCACCGGCTGGCTGCCCGCCGGCATGCCCAGCAGTTCGGCCAGCGCTACGGGATCGAACAGCGACACCCAGCCCATGCCAAGCCCCTCGGCCCGGGCTGCCAGCCAGAGGTTCTGGATCGCACAGGACACCGAGGCCAGGTCCATTTCCGGCAGGGTGCGCCGACCAAAGACATGCTGCTCGCGCTTGTCGGCCAATGCCACCACCAGCAGCTCGCCACATTCACGCACCCCCTCCACCTTGAGGCGCATGAATTCCTCCTCCCGCTCCCCCAGCGCCCGGGCCGTGTTGCCGCGTTCCTGCTCCACCAGCGCCGCTATGGCCGTGCGCAAAGAGTCATCGCAGATGCGGATAAAGCGCCAGGGCTGCATCAGGCCGACGCTGGGGGCGCAGTGGGCTGCTTCCAGCAGTCGCGCCAGCACCTCGGGCGCCACGGCGCCTGGTACAAAATGCCGCATGTCCCGGCGTTCTCGAATGGCGCGGTACACGGCATCCCGTTCTGCAATGGAGAACGCAGGATTTTCAGGGCTCATGCTGCACTCCACCCTTCCACCCTCGCATCAACCGCGCCGGCACCTCGGACACCACTGCGCCCGGGTACAAAATGGCAAATACCCCGGCGCTCGCGAATGGCCCGGTACACGGCATCCCGTTCTGCAATGGAGAACGCAGGATTTTCAGGGCTCATGCTGCACTCCACCCTTCCACCCTGGCATCAACCGCGCCAGCACCTCGGGCGCTACGGCGTCCGGTACAAAATGGCAAATACCCCGGCGTTCTGGAATGGCGCGGTACACGGCATCCCGCTCTGCAATGGAGAACGCAGGATTTTCAGGACTCATGCTGCACTCCACCCTTCCACCCTGGCATCAATCGCGCCAGTGCCTCAGGCGCTACGGCGTCCGGTACAAAATGGCAAATACCCCGGCGCTCGCGAATGGCCCGGTATACCGCATCACGCTCGGCTTCACTGAAAGCCAGATCGGGACAAGTCATGGTGCTGTTAGAGCTCAATGCCGTTCTGCGCCTTGATGCCGGCCCGAAAGGCGTGCTTCACATCCCCCATCTCGGTCACGGTATCCGCCAGCTCGATCAGCTCGGCCGGCGCACCGCGCCCGGTAATGATCAGGTTCTGGTGTGCAGGGCGCGCATTGGCCGCGTCAATCACCGCCTGCAGCGGTATATAGCCGTACTTGAGGGCGATATTGAGTTCATCCAGCACCACCATATGAATGGCGGGGTCGGACATCAGCCCGCGGGCCACATCAAAGGCCGCCATGGCCGCCGCCACATCCCGCTCCCGGTCCTGGGTTTCCCAGGTGAAACCCTCGCCCATGACGTGGTAGCTCACGCCCTCGAGCTTGCGAAAGAAGGCTTCTTCGCCGGTGCTGAAGGCGCCCTTGATAAATTGCACCACGCCCACGCGCTGACCGTGGCCCAGTGCCCGTGCCACCATGCCAAAGGCCGAGCTGCTCTTGCCCTTGCCGTTGCCGGTAAGCACCACAACGATACCGCGCACCTTGTCGGCGCGGGCAATGGCGGCATCCACCACCGCCTTCTTGCGCTGCATGCGATCCTGGTGGCGCTCGTCCCTGGCCGCCTGCTGCGCTGCCGTCAGCTCGGGCCCGTCGGTGTTTGATTCACTCATGAGGAACTCCTCTGTTCGTTACGCTGCCACGACGTCATCGCCAGTACGGCACCGTGCACTAGTGCCGCCAGGGCAATATAAAACGCCATGGATTGCAGGCTCAGCGGCGTATAGCGCAGCATGCGCTGGGCAAACTCGGCCAGGGTCGGGTCGGCGAAGTGCCCCGAGAAATAGTAGTAGCTGCCGCTGGAGATCAGCTGGCACAGGGTCGAGGCCACCAGCACGGACAGCACCAGCGGCGCCAGCATGGCCCCGTGCGGGCGGTAGCGTTTTGCCAGCCACTGCCCCCCGAGCCAGAGCGTACCGTAGGCCGGCAGCAGCATCGGGTAGGACGCCGTAATGCAGAGGCTGACAGCCCCCTGCAAACCCACGGCGCTGATATCCAGCAGCACGGCCTCGGCCATCAGGCCGGCGAAAGCCCATTTGGATCGCAGGTAAAAGCCGGCGATAAAGAACAGCGCCCAGGACGCGCTGGGCAGGTTATCCAGGCTGGCAAAATGATGACCGCGGGTGGCGGCCATCAGCAGTGCCAGCCCCAGGCCCAGCAGGAGCTGGGCACGGGAGCTGAGGTTCAGCATTGTTGAGATCCTTTTCAGGGTGCGTAATGCAGCGACACCCAATAGGTGCGGCCATCCTGGTTATAGCTCGTCGCAGTCTGGTAATCCTTGTCAAACAGGTTCTCAATGCGGCCCTTCAGCGCCCAGTCCTGCGCCAGTTGGTAGGCGCTGCGTAGATCGAACTTGGTGTAACCGCCCAGCCAGTCACTGCCATCTGGTCGTTTGCCCACCGCCTGCAGCGAACCACCAAGGGAATAGCGCCCGAAATCACGATCAGCGGAGAGGTTAAATACCTTGCGAGCACGACGATTGAGGACGCTGTCGTCGGCAAGATCCTTCGGATCGAGCAGATCCAGACTGGACGTCAAATCCCAATGCACGATGCGGGTGGACGCGAATAGCTCGAGGCCCCGGATGCGAGCTTCGTTCACGTTCATGGGAATCCAGCGGAATGGATCCATCGGGGTCGGCGAAGGCCTCCAAGCTATCAGATTATCGATGTCATTCTGATAAAGATTGGCTGACCAGCTAACACCTGCGTGATCACCGGACAAGCCTAGCTCCCAAGATTTGGACTCTTCGGGCTGCAGTGTTTCATTCCCCGCCTCCGGCCAGTAAAGGTCATTAAATGTTGGGGCTTTAAAGCCCGTGCCATAACTTGCGCTAACGCGCAGATCCTTAGCCAGGGTGTAGCCCCAGGCCAGGCTGCCGGTGTTGTGGCGACCGAACTGTTCATTGTCATCAGTACGTAGGCTAGCGATCAGGTCATGCTGCCCCAGAGTCGTCTGATACTGGACAAAGGCCCCCTTATTGTCTCGCTCGGTCACGTCATAGTCAGGGGGGCTACTGGAGACCTCATCTTTCTGGTAGTCCAGCCCCAGGGTCAGCAGATCAGCCACACCAACGGCGATATCGTTCTGCCAGGAGACATTGTCACGCACCGTTTCAAAGCGGCTGCTGAATACGCCATCCAGAAAATTGTCAGTATCATCCCAGCTGCGCCCCAGCTGCAAGCTTGACTGCCAGTTGTCGGCCAGCGCCGTGGAAATACGAGCCCCCAGCACCTGCTGGCGAGACTCGCTCTCGTTCTGGGAACTGCCGTCAAACTCAGCTTCACCGTCGGCGCGCAGCCAGTGCAGTTCCACCTCGGAGCTGTCGCCAAACTCGCGTCCTACTCGCAGCGTTACAGCACGGTTGCTATAACCATCCTTGTCGGTCTCGCCATCATTTTTAACGTCAAAGCCATCGGTGTTTAACGCGCTCAGGCCCAGGTTGAACCAGCCATCGGCATCGCCGCCAGAAAGACCTGCATCGGTCTGGTAGGTATCGTGGCTGCCAACGGCCACACTGACACGCGGCTTGAGCTCGCCCGTCGCGGTGCCCTTGCGGGTAAAGATCTGAATAACACCGCCAATGGCTTCGGACCCATAAAGGCTGGAGCGCGGCCCGCGCACCACTTCAATGCGCTCAACCTGTGACAGCGGCACATCCTGAAACGAGTAGGTGCCCGATGTTGCCGAACCCACCTTGATGCCATCGATCAACACCAGCACATGGTCGGAGCTAGTACCACGCAGGAATACAGAGGTTAACTGCCCTAGCCCTCCATTACTCACCAGTGTCACACCAGGCACGCTGCGCAGGATTTCCGGCAGCATCTGCGCCTGGCTGCGCTCGATCTGTTCACGGTCAATTACCGTGACCGAGGCCAGGGTTTCATCGGCGGTTTCGGCGGTACGGGTGGCGGTGACGATCACCGGGCTCAGGGTAGCGGCCTGGTCGGCCAGCACAACGGAGGAGCTCAGCAGCAGCGCTGCCGGCAAAGAATACGACTTCATTAAACACAGATCCTTCCCGTGCTCACCCGCACGGCAATCAGCAAAGAGAGAGGCCGCGCAGAAGGATAGAAACGGGAACGCGGCGCACGGCCAAAGCCGAACGCCTGCGAGCCGTTGCAGCGCCCTCCGCGATGCCGACAAATTGCTTTTGGCCGGTCTCCGGACTCACGACAGGCTGCAATGCAGCCTGAAACAGCACCTTCCCGTGCAAAGCACACAGTGGCTTGTCGCTGTTTTACATGCTCTCAAGCGCCGGCAGGCGATATCGGCATGCTTCGTTTACCGTTGCGGGGGCAGTGCCGGCATTGCAGAGCGCGGGATAGAACCCGCCCTCAAGCGCACCGGCTTCCCGATTAAACCCAAGCGCAAAACCCTTGGGTACCAGAAGCAGGGGCGCATTGTAGGGAGCTAGCCGGCTAATTACAAATGTCCCTTGCCCCGAGGAAGGGACAAGGGACAAGGGGCTAGAACAAGGGGCAAGGAGCAAGGAGCAAGGAGCAAAGCTCCAGGGCTAGCAGCTAGAAGAAGGAGGCGTGGGTGGCGGCCCGTTGCCGCAGACTCTCGGTGGTCCGGTAGAGCGCGCCCTGTCCGGCGTGACGCTCTACCCGCGTGCAGAACTCTGCCGCGCCCAGGCTGTCGATGTAGCGCAGCGGGCCACCGCGAAAACGCGGGAAACCCAGGCCCAGAATCAGCCCCATGTCGACCTCGGCGGCGCTGTCAGCGATACCGTCCTCCAGGCAGCGCACCGCCTCCATGCACAGCGGAATCATCATGCGATCGACGATATCCGCATCACTGAGCTCGACCACCGGCCCCTTCGCCGCATCGATCAGCTGCTGCGCCTGCGGTGCCGGCACCCGGGTGCGACGACCACTGTCATCCTGGCCGTATTGATAGAAGCCGGTGCCGTTCTTCTGCCCCAGGCAGTCGGCCGCCAGCAGCTGCTCGACGATACAGGCATCGTCATGTGCCATGCGCGCCGGGAAACCCTCGATCATCACCTTGTCGGCATGCACGCAGGTATCCAGGCCGATGACGTCCATCAGGTAGGCCGGGCCCATGGGCCAGCCAAAGGCTTCCATCACCCGGTCTATGCGCTCGAAATCCACCCCGTCCAACAGCAGGCGGTTAAAGCCGTTGAAATAGGGAAACAGGATGCGGTTGACCAGGAACCCCGGGCAGTCGTTGACCACGATGGGGCTCTTGCCCATGGCAACCGCATACGCCAGGGTAGTCGCCAGGGTCTGGGGGCTGGTGTCGCGGCCGCGGATAATCTCAACCAGCGGCATCAGGTGCACCGGGTTGAAAAAGTGCATGCCGCAGAACTGCGCCGGGCGCTGCAGGGATTCAGCCAGGGCGCTGATGGAAATGGTGGAGGTGTTGGAGGTGAGCACGGCATCGGGGCGCAGTTGCGCTTCCACATCCACCAGTACGCTGGCCTTGATGGCGGCATTTTCCACCACCGCTTCCACCACCAGGTCCACCTGGTCAAAGTCCTGGTAATCCAGCTGGGGGCTGATGGCCTGCAGCACCTGCTGCTTGCCGGCCTCATCGCGCCGGCCTTTCTGGATCTGCCGATCCAGCAGCTTGCCGGCGGTCGCCATGCCCAGCTCCAGCGCCTGGGGCTGGATATCCTTCATCAGCACCGGTGTGCCGGTGCTGGCGGATTGAAAGGCCACCCCGCCCCCCATGATGCCGGCACCGATTACCGCTGCCTGCTTCACCGCAGCACCCTGCTTGAGGGCGTTTTTGGCCTTGCGCTTGAGCAGCTGATCGTTCAGGAAAAGCCCCACCAGTGCCTGGGCGGAATCGCTTTTCAGCAGTTCGATAAAGCCCTGCTGCTCGGCCTGCAGCGCCGCCTGGAAATCCAGCGTGATATGGCGCAATACCAGCGCCAGCACGCTCGGTGCCGCCGGGTAGTTGGGGTCGAGCTTTGCGCCCAGTGTCTTGTCAAGCGCCGCCAGTTCTGCATGCAGGCGATCACAGGCCGGCATCGGTGCCTGCTTGCGCTCACGTACGCGGTGCAGATCACAGCCATCGGCGATCTTCTGGCGCAGCAGTGCCAGGGCACTGTCGTGCAGCGCATCAGGCTCGGCCACGGCATCCACCGCACCCTGCTCCAGTGCCGTGCTGGCGTTCTGCGGCCGCCCGCCCAGCATCCAGTTGAGCGAAGCCTCAACACCGATTAGCCGGCTGAGGCGCACCGTGCCGCCCCAGCCCGGGAAGAGCCCCAGCTGCACTTCGGGCAGGCCGACCTTGCCATCGCTGGCCAGCACGCGGAAATCCGCCGCCAGCGCCATTTCGAAGCCACCCCCCAGGGCGAGCCCGTTCACCGCCGCCACCGATACCAGCGGCAGGCTCTCGATCTCGCAGAGAAGGCCATGCACGCTGGCCATCCAGGGCGCCAGTTCGGCGGCGCTTTGGCGTGATCGCTGGGCCAGTTCCGGAATATCGGCACCGACAATGAAATTGGACTTGGCACTGCGCAGCAGCAGGCCATCAATACCCTGGGCCGCCCGCAGCTGCTGCACCGCCGCCGTTATTTCCTCGAACACCGCACTGGTCAGGGAATTGACCGATGCACCCTGCACATCAAATACCAGCTCGGCAATACCGGGCTCCACAATCTGCAGGCTGATGGCCTGGCCTTCATACATCATGATTGCATCCTCAATTTCAATCGTATCCACCACCGGAATCTGCTGCGGCGGCGGTGGTCTCGGGGCGCCTGGCGACCCTGGTGGCCAGACAGTCTGAATCAGCCGTCGTGCCACCACAATGACAAATAGAGCCGTATACTAGACATATTCAGACATTCACCTTAGCAGAACCCCGGGTATTGCGGCATAATCGACATATCGCATAGCTAATACGGACAGCCCAATGAGTTCGCCGCGCCATTCCATCTCGGTTCACTACGCCCGCACCTTTATCACCGGGCTGGAGCGCCGGGGCCACAATTGCGACAGCATTCTGCAGCGGGCCGGCCTGCACCGGGGCCTGCTCGACAATCCCCAGGTGCGCATCACGCCGCACCAGCTCAGCAGCCTGGTACAGCAGCTCTGGCACACCGCCGACGACGAGTTTCTGGCCCTGGGCAGCCGCCCCTGCCGCTTCGGCATTTTCCCGCTGATGGCCCGCCAGGCGTTGTACGGCACCACCCTGCGCTCGGTGCTGCGACGCAGCTGCCACTTTTACAACCTTGTGTCCGAAGCGGTGGAATTCAAGTTCGAGGAATGGGATGACTGCGCCCGCCTGAGCCTGCGCCTGAGTGACCCAAGCCTGGACACCGAACACAGCCTGTGCGAGTTTCTGCTGCTGATCTGGCACCGCTTCCCGGGCTGGATGATCGGCCGGCGAGTGGAACTCAGTCGCATGTGCTTTACACACGCCCGCCCACGTCATAGCGCCGAGTATCGCCTGATGTTTCCGGCGCCGGTGGCCTACGAACAGCCCTTTAACGGCTTCGAGTTCAGCCGCGAGCAGCTCGATGCCCCCATCGTACAGACGGTGGCGAACCTGCGCAGCTACATGAAACGCGCCCCGCTCGACTGGTTCAGCCGCCAGGCCTACTACCCCATCTATACCCGCCGCGTGCTGGATCAGCTCGAGCGCGCCGACACCCTGGCCAGCACCACCATGGAAGACACCGCTACCGCGCTGCACATGACCACCCGCACGCTGCGGCGCAAGCTGACCGACGAGGGCACCAGCTTCCAGGACATCAAGGACGGCCTGCGCCGCGATACCGCCATCCACCTGCTGAGCCAACCCAGCCGGCCGGTCTCCAGCATCGCCCGGGAACTGGGATTTTCGGAGCCCTCCGCCTTTACCCGCGCCTTTAGACACTGGACCGGGGTGTCGCCAAGCAGTTATCGCAAGCGGGGGTAATTCACGGGCTCATTCCAGGCAGCAGGCTCCATACAGGTAGGCAGTCAGCGCAGCGCATTCCGCCATCCACAGCGACGCGGTGGCAGCAGCGGCTTGCTCTGTTGTGCGAATGACAAATAACGAATGACTAATGTTGCAATGGGCATTCATTGGGTATCGATCACCAGGAGGTAGCGGCCATTGCCGGAACTCAAAACTGTCAGTCTTTTTTTCATTACAGCACTGGCCGAAATTGTGGGCTGTTACCTGCCCTATCTCTGGCTGCGTGAAGGTAAATCAATCTGGTTGCTGGTGCCCGCGGCCATTAGCCTGGCGGCTTTCGCCTGGCTGCTTTCGCTGCATCCTGCCGCGGCCGGTCGTGTTTATGCAGCCTACGGGGGTGTCTATGTATGCATGGCCATTTTGTGGTTGTGGGCTGTTGATGGCATTCGGCCCAGTGTCTGGGATTTGCTGGGTTCGGGCGTGGCACTGCTGGGGATGGCCATTATCATGTTTGCCCCGCGCGGCACCTGATGACCCTGGCTGGCAAACAGCGCGGAAACCTGTGTGCCAGCCAGGTTAAAAAAGGCTCAGAACTTGGCGCGTTCCGATTTCAGCGCGAGCCACAGGCAGTAGCACATGGTCAACACCACCAGCGTGAAGGGAATGCCGGTCGAGACCGCGGCGCCCTGCAGGGCACTGAGGCCACCGCCCAGCAACAGGGCGATCGCCACCAGCCCTTCCAGCGTGCACCAGAACACCCGCTGCACGACAGGCGCATCCATCTTGCCACCCGCCGTGATCGTATCAATGACCAGCGAGCCGCTGTCGGACGAGGTGACGAAGAAGATCACGATCAGCACGAGCGCGAGCGGCGCGACGACACCGTAGAACGGCAGCTCGCGCAGGAACCCGAACAACGCGCCTTCGGGCTTGTAGCTGTCGACCACCGTCGCCACCACACCCTCGGCGCCGCCGGCAATGATCATGTCGATGGCCGCTCCACCAAAGGTGGACATCCAGAGCGCGCAGACCGCCGTGGGCGCGATCAGCGCACAGAGTATGAACTCACGCACGGTTCGGCCCCGCGAGATGCGGGCGATGAACATGCCAACGAACGGTGACCATGCGATCCACCAGGCCCAGTAGAAGGTGGTCCAGCCGTGGAAAAAGCTGGTGTCATCGCGCCCGAAGGGGTTGGAGAGCGCCGGCAGCGCCACGATGTAATCGGCCATGACGCTGACATAGCGCGTCACGCCGTCGACAAGACCGGTGACCAGCAGCACGAAGATAAACATGACAACCGCCATGATCATGTTGATCTCGGAAAGCCGCTTCACGCCCTTGTCCATGCCCAGAAGCACCGAGCACAGGGCAATGGCCGTAATCCCGATGATGATCAACACGGTAACCGTGCCGGTCGGCTCGATCCCGAAGATCTCGTTAAGGCCCGCGGCCACCTGCTGGGCACCGAGGCCGAGCGAGGTGGTAAGGCCAAACAGGGTGGCGAAAACGGCCAGCGTATCGATGGCGTGTCCCCACCAGCCCCAGACCCGTTCGCCCAGGATCGGGTAGAACGCCGAGCGCAGGGTCAGTGGCAAACCGAGGTTGTAGCTGAAGATCGCAAGGCTGAGACCAACCGCGGCATAGACAGCCCAGGCTTCCAGCCCCCAGTGGTGGATCGTACCGACGACGCCAATGTATTCGTTGCCAGGCGCAGTTGCATCGATCCCCAGTGGCCGCGCACCGCCACTTTCGGCGAAGTTGTAATAGACCGGCTCCAGCACACCGAAGAACAGCAGGCCAATGCCGATACCGGCGGCGAACATCATCGAGATCCAGCCCGGGTAGGAATAGTCGGGCCTGGCGTCCTTGCCGCCGATCCTGACCGATCCCACGGGCAGCACAATCAAGGCAAGGCAGAACAGCGTTATTGCGTTCACCGAGAGCACAAGAAACCAGTCGAAGGTGCTGGTGAGCCAGGGTCGCAGCCAGCCGAAGAAGGTCGCGGAATCCTCCTGGTTGGCCAGCGCGAGAAGGACGAATGCGATGATCATAAGACTCGATATCGCGAAAACGGGATTGTGTATATCAAGACCGAACGGGCGGATATTATCCTGTCCCATCTCGTGATCAGTGGAGAAGTCCATTTCCTTGTCCACCGCATTGTCCGGGTCAGATTTCGACATTTGTCTGATTCCTCTCGCCTTTTACGAAATTCGAGATAGCACTGCCGCAGTACAGCATCGTCAGCCGCGCCCGATAAGTCAAAAACTATCTGATGGTTGGGGCTTCGCCTGTCGGCGACATACGTCCTTTGCCCATGTGTAAGAAAGTAACCAAAGCGCTTTACCCTGAAGACTGCGCCCCGATGAGGCCTTTCCACTGCGCGCTGGAACGATTTTCCGGGTACCGGCTTTCAAGATGAGAAATGGCATTCCCCTTTGCCGCATCGGCGGCTCGACAGTCCCTGCCTCGCCCCTACGAGTCTAATCGAAGCATAATCCCAGTGTTTGCTTGATGGCTGCTGAGGAGGGTGAAATCCGTTCTGCCGTCCTAGTGCTAGTGGAGCGGTACGCCAAGATGATGAATGAAGTGACTATAATTTCCCAGACACACAGACGCAGGTAAGCTCACCTACCCATAAAGATATGCGTCATGAGTCAGAACAAACCCTCAAGACCTAAACCAACGCGATCTTTGCGGAATTGTCGGGCAAATGACACCTTACAGGCGCGGGTATAGGCCCGTACTTTACCAAAAATGCGCGTAAAGCCTCGCCCATTCGGGTAGGAACCGCGCAGCGGTTATATTTTAGGGTAGCCTGGTCGAGCACGTACTCTTTCAGGGGCTCGATTTACAGGCGAAATAGATGCGCGACAAGAGCGCCGCCGCGCTTTCGCTTTGTCGAGGGATATGTGTGTTGAGTAGGTGTATACGAGGCGAGCAGGTGAACATGATTGGCCTCACCGTCCACTTCCAGCAGGTCCTACTTCAGTATCTCGCAGGCTGAGGCGCATGCGCTCCGCAACTGGTCAGTCATGTCACCATCGAACAACTTGCGCCGGTACCTGGTTGTGAACACCAGATGGAAAATCAGCTTGGTGACACTGTGACGTCTGCGAAGACAGCCATCCAAAAGCCCTTTGGCAACTGAGAGTTCGAAGCTGGTCCTGTCCTGTGGGTGCATCGGAACACGACGCGAGATTCATACCGCGTTCAGTATCCGCCAGCAGAGGATTGTAAACTACGGGCCGCAGGACTGCTGGTTCCTGCCCCCCAGAGTCTAAGAAGTTGGCAGCCTCGCCTGGCAGGGTGGAGAGCAGTCACCATTCAGTAGCATCTCACGGAAACTAGCAAGCAGCGGTGAAACAAACTTGTCATGCCGCATAATAACGCCGAAGCTGACTTCACTATTAAGCTCTGAAGGTACCGGAATAATGTCAAGGTGGGCTTCGTCGTCAGGCACTATCGAAAGTGACGATATCAGTCCGACTCCTAAACCGCGTATCACATAATGTTTCAACGTATCAGAAGAGCCTAGCTCCAAGGTTGGTGTAAGCGACAGGTTAAGCTGGACTAATGCTTCGTCGAGACGCTTTCCTTCTTGCGTTCTATCCATGACGATCAACGGATATTGCATCAGCACCTCCCTGCTCAAAATTGAATTGAAATCCTGACGCGCCCTTTTCGCCAGAGGGTGACCCTTGGGTGTAATGAGGCATGATGGGTACTGTTGGATCAGGTTGAACTCCAGTTCCCTAGGTAATTTTCGCTTCGCTATTATACCCAGATCGCATTCATTCATCCGGACGAGTCTAATACTCTCTTCAACCGGCCGTATGACCAGTTTGACATGTGCAAGTGGGTGAACACGATAGAGGGCGTCAATCTTGTCGGGCAAAAGATAGCGGGCAATCGCATCGTTGGTGACAATTGACACGTCGCCCGCCACGTCACCTTGGCCGATTGCGTCCTCGAACGTCTCAATCACATCGAAAATAGAAGAGGCGAGGGAAAATGTGCGATCGCCAGCTGCCGTGAGTGTGACGTGTCCGCCGCGACTCTCGTAGAGCTTGATACCAAGATAGCTTTCCAGAGCCTTCAGTCGCTGAGAAACGGCGGCATCGGAGATACCCAGCTCGTTCCCGGCCTGGGTGATGCTGCCATGTTTGGTCATGGCATAGAAGCAGCGCAGAGCCTTGAGATCCAGCACATCATACGGTTCTCGCTTCATCTGCCACCTCCTGAAGTTAAGCAATCCTAAGGGGAGTGTAACGGTTACCCCATAGTGCGCAAGATCACAGAGGTCCACACTCATTGCAGAACACTCGATGAGGCCTATTGACGTGGTCAAGTCATATCGAACGAAGGCAACCTGGGGCGGATGATCATGAGTAATGTGGATCTGTACTGCGAGCGGCTAGGCGCCGGATTACTCGCCGAGCCAGTCAACCTGGCGACTAACGTGGCATTTCTGATAGCCGGTTACGTGCTCTGGCGGCAGGCAGGGCGGGCGGGCGTACTCACTACCGATAATGTGCTGTTGATTAGCCTGGTGATGGGGATTGGCGTCGGAAGTGGGCTATTCCATTCCTTCGCCACATCTTGGGCACGCGTCCTCGACGTGATACCAATACTCCTGTTTCAGCTTGCGTTTGCGTGGCTATATGCCCGGCATGGGCTGGGGTGGTCTCAGGTAGGTGCTTGCGTACTGGCTGCCGCTATCCTGGCGACCGCTCTGATGGGGCGCGGCTTTGCACATATTCTCAATGGCTCTCTCCCTTATGCACCGGCGCTGTTGGTCCTGGCCATTTCGGGGCTACACCGCTGTCTGTCCCGCCACCCGGTGCGGTGGTTGCTGTTGGTAGCCACTTGCGTCTTCTTAGTGGCGCTGGGGTTTCGCACCATTGACCAAGCGGTATGCCCTCAGCTGCGGCTGGGCACACATTTTCTGTGGCATGTATGCAATGCTTTTGTGCTGTACCTCTGTACGCGCACATTAATCGATATCAGAAAACCTGTGACGTTAATAAAATGAAATCTAGGGCAATTCTGCTTCGGTGGAATTTTAAACTTTATTTTCAGGGCTGCATCTTGTAGCTAGAAAACATTACGAGGCGAAAAACCATGAAATCTAGCGGAAAAAAATGGATTAAACATTTTAATTCACTCCCAACAGAGACATTAATAGAAATAGTTGCAATTGGTTATTCAGCACATGAGGATCTAATCCATCGAATCATTAAAGAAAGAGGTGTTTCAAATGAAGAACTAATCAATAAAATGGAGGTAGTAAAACATACTCAAAATAAAATCGATGCTGAACAAATGGAAATAGATGAGGAACTTGAAGCAAATGAAATTTTTTATATACTTAAATGGATAATGTGCATTATAGTAGCTGCAATTACTATGCTTTCCGTTTTTTATTCGCATATTTTAGAACACCTTACTGAAAGCCCTATTAGTTCAGCCCAATATGCTTTTCTATTTGTTATGATTGCCTCTGCTGTGTTGCCAGCTTATATATTTTGTTTTTTTCTTAGAGGAGGCGAGATTGCTGTCCATATGATTTTTGACGAGGATGAATCGTTTGGTTTTTTCAAAAATAACGTACCTAAGGCTGCTTGGGTATTGGCAATTATGTCCTTGGTAATTCTAGATAGCATTACTACTTTTTCGATTGTTTTGATATCATTATGCACTACCTTTTTGTTTATGGTCTTTTTAAGTGCTTTAACTGGATCCGGGGCAGCTCTATTTATGCGCGAGCATGTTATAACTATATTCAAAATCGGATTATTAACTGAAACCATTTTGTTTATTTTCATTATAATTGAATTGTTTCGAGTTTATGGAAGTTACTGACTGGTATAAAACGTGAATTCAACTCCTGAAGCGCGACACCCGCTTATGTAGCCTGAACAATAAAACTATTGGCAAGATACCTTGGCGAAATAATGTTTTTCATCAGGCTTAGCCTCCCTAACCTTTTGTCAGCACGTACCAGGGTCAGAAAAAAGTAAGGAGACTATTCCTTAGGGAACCTCGAAAAACCTCGCCGATTTGTAGTACCCTTGGATAAAATCCGGTTCTTCGCAGATTTGAGGAGAAGTGGAGATTGGCAGACAGAAAAGCAGTACAGTGGTTGTTGCCAAACAAACCCGTCCTGTAACTCTGCTGTCACCATGGATATTATTGATTTCTGCTTTTTTTGGCGAGGCGATGATGTTGTCTCCTGCCATGATTCGGACCCGCACACACTCACGCTGGTGCTGGAACCCAAGCCCGGCCTAACGCCACGCTGCAGTCGCTGCCAGCAATACGCACTGTTGATTAATGACCGTCGAATTCGCCCGGTTCGCGACCGGGATATCCTAGATCGACGGGTCTTGCTACTCGCAGCTACGGCTGGGTATCAATCCAGTGAAATACACCTTCGCTCGTCGAGGAATTGGCACTGTTTTTGTCATCATCGTAGGGCCGTGACTCAATTCAGCGAAAAACATTGATTAATCGAGGTACCCATCAGCAACATGGATGTCGACGCCATCTTGGCGAACGTCAGACAACAGCTCCAGGACGACCAGTCGTTCTCGCCATCGCTGCGCGGCGCTTATAATGATGATGGTGCTGGTCCAGATTATGACCGGCCGGCTCAACACCAACAGTACCAGCAGCAGCACGCCGCCCTCCCAGGATCTGAACCGGTCCAAGAAGAGCCGCAGCCAAGGCGAGCGCAAACCAGGCGGGCAATCGGGTCGTACTGGCACCCTTTCCAGGAGGTCGCTATTTGGACATTCAGGTACGCAACGAAGGTGTCGGTGATGCCGCGACAATAGGCTGGGTCACCGAGCAGGCATTCTTGCATGCCCCCCATAGTGATCACACGGAGCAGTTTATTGTTGAGGCGCTTCGGCAGTCGGGTGCATTGACGATCTCCCGGGTTGCCGAAGCGGATGGAGAGATTATTGGCCATGTCGCCCTCTCGCCGGTTTCCGTGTCCGGTGTCGCAACGGGCTGGTTCGGACTTGGGCCCGTGTCTGTTTTGCCGGAGTTTCAGGGCCGGGGCGCTGGATCAAGGCTTGTGAGAAGTGCGCTTGCCAGGCTCCAGGAAACGGGTGCCGCCGGCTGCGTTGTGCTGGGTGATCCCGGTTATTACGGTCGCTTCGGCTTCAAGGTCGTTGACGGGCTGGTATATCCCGGCGTGCCCGCGGAGTACTTTCAGGCGCTGTCCTTTAACGGCAAGTATCCCCAGGGCCAGGTGACCTACCACGAGGCCTTTTCAGTCCGGGGTTAACGATCGCGGCCCTTGGCATGCTATTAGTCTACGAAGCCGCCACCTGCCCTTCCCGTAAAAGCAAAGCAATTACAGATCTGAACCAGTATCCCCCATACATCAGCGCGGCCTCCTCCCCCTTATGAAGCCGGCGAGCACTGAAGCCATTGTGCGTTCAGGCCCGCAGGGGCCATGACAGGGACTGTCGAGCCGGCTGCCGGCTCACTACAGCAAGATTATCGTCACGCCGATCAGATAAACCGCCAGCACCAGTATTCCCTCGAAGCCTATATTGAAAGGCCCCCGCCGTTCGCGCCGCAGCAGCCCGGTCAGCAGAATACCGGTCAGCAGGATATTGAGCGCGAGCCAGAACACCATGCTCGTCGACACCGCGTGGTAGAGGGAACCGGAGCGGTAGGCGATGTCGGAGAAGACCAGGAAGAGCACATCGAAGGTGTTGCCGCCGAGAATGTCCCCGACCGCCAGGGTCAACGCGCCCCTTTTGACGGCGGCGATGGCGATGACCAGTTCCGGTATCGAGGTGACGACCGCGGTGAAAAGCGTGCCGACCAGGGTTTCAGACAGTCCGGTCTGCCGTGACAGTGCAATGCCGGTCTGGGCGATCACCCAGCCGCTGGCGCCGACGGCAGCGGCGAGCAGCAGGAAGGACAGCCAGAGCCCGCGATCGCCGGCACGCAGGCTCGGTAGCCTTTGGGGCTCGGGTTCGGCGGTCGCGTTGGTGCGGCGCGGATACAACATCGGTACCCGGTGTGAATGGGCCAGCAGGCGTATTCCGAACAGGTAGGCGGCCAGGATCGCCAGCGAGGTGAGGTCGATGGACCAGAACGTGAAGCCGGGACCCGCAATGCCGAGCAGGGGTATCGCCAGCAATACGACCAGCAGCACGCCCTGCATCAGGTTTTCTTCCGAAGCGGCGGCATGCTCCAGGTTGGCCTTGCGGTAAAGGGCGTCGGCTATTACCAGGAAGGTGGTCTGGGCGGCAATGCCGCCGATGGCGTTGCCGAATGCCAGTTCCGCTGCACCGGACCAGGCCGAGGTGACCGAAGTGATGGTACCGGCCAGGGATGTCAGGGCGCCCAGCACCACGGCACCGAGGATCGCTTGGCCGAGTCCGGTGACACGCGCCAGCGTTTCGGCTTTCGCCGTCAGTAGCACACCGCAGACGCCGACCACCAGGGCCGCGCCCGCGAAGAGTAAAAGGTTGGCTGTCAGGCCAAGGTCCAGAAACATGTTTCCCCGGGGGTGCCTCGCAACGGTGTCTGTACTATAGACTGCAGATGCGCCCTGGCCCTGTCTGTCTTGACGAGCGCGTATCCCATCGCAGTAGGCATGGCTGACCTGGATTCCAGCGTCGCTACCAGGCGCCCGTAACTACGGGCGATAGGCAAAATAGGAGGAGGCATTCATCAACTGGCAGCCCAGTGGATTGTGGGGTTACTGAAAGACAGGAATATCCCCTTTCGGATCTGTGGCGGACTCGCAGCTAACGGGTATGGCGCTCAGCCTGTTCTGAACGACATCGATCTTTTCGTGCCTGGCGAGCATTTTTCGGCAGTGGTTCAGGCCGGCGAACAATTTGCCTCCAAGGCCGCCGCTCACCGGCAGGAGGAAGGCTGGGATCTAACCTACGTCCACTTCAAGTATGAAGGTATCAAGGTGGAAGTTGGCAATGCCGACGACCCTCAAATTTTTGATGCAGGCAACCAGAGCTGGGTTTCGCTCAGCATTGACTTTTCTCGCTGTAGGACCGTGCATTTGCTGGGTCTTGAGCTGCCCCTTATGTTAAAGGAAGACTTGGTTAGGTATAAATCTGTGCTCTCGCGGCCGGTAGATATCGAGGATATCCGTGCCATCCGTGAGCGCGCATAAACCGTCCATGCACCCGATCCCAAAATCGCTGCTTCGCGCCGGGGCCGGCGCGCCTGCGGGATACGGCGCTTTTCGAAGGGCTCTGGTCGGCACAGCGCCATACCCCGCCTGGGGCTGCGATCAGCCCCAGTCACCACCCATAGGGGCCGGCGCGTCCGGTTTGTCCTCGTCCTCCGGCAGATCCGCCACCATGGCGATGCGCTGGAAGCCGGCGACAGCTGCGAACGCTGCCTGATACTGCGACACCTCGGTGACCTGGCGCTGTTTCTCGGCGCCCTATTCCCCGAGCTTTATGCAAAACGGGGTATCCAGCGCGATTACTTTATCGGCATGGGTAGCGGCGCCTACGATTTCCTGGCTGACAATGCGGCGCACCACCGGCACGTCCTCGCTGAGCTGGCCGGCAGCTTCGCCTGGATGCTGGAACTGGTCGCCCGCAGCTGCAGGCACTACCGCAAGTACAGCGCCTCGGAGATCATGGCGCTGTACCAGCGCTGGCTCACGAGCGGCGATCCCGCCGAGGCGGAAATTCTGCAGCAACAGGCTATTTCACTCGAACAGAACCCCAGGCGCCATCAACGCTGCCGCTGCGTGAATCGATACAACCGCTGTACACCGAGCAGTGCTACACCGATCGGATGACCCATCAGGGATTGCCCGCCGCAACGACACTATCGGGCAGATCGCGGGTTACGACGCTGCCGGCGCCCGCGACACAATTGCATCCAATGATGATGCCCGGCAGTACCGAGACGTTACCGCCGAGCCAGCTGTTGTCGCCAATCCTGATCGGCGCGCCGTATCCGCTATCCAGCCGCGCAACCGGACCAACCGGATGCGTTGCGGTGCTCAGCATAACGTTGGGGCCGAACAGGATCCTATCCCGATATCAACCCGGCAAACATCGAGAATCGTCAGGTTGTGGTTTGAATAGAAGCCATCACGGACATGTATATTGAAGCCGTAGTCGCAGAAGAAATTCGGCTCGATATGCGCCGTGCCCCCGAGCTTCAGCAGCCCGGCCAGGGTGGCCATCCGGCCCTCGAGATCGGCCGGATCCGCCAGGTTGAACCGATGGCACAGAGACTTGGCTGTCTTCCGAAAGCCCACCAGCGCAGGATCCCAGGAGTCATAGGACAAGCCGGCCAGCATTTTTTCCTGTTCGGTCATGATGGGTTGCGCTCCTGTTGGGTTCTATTGCCACCGGCCCGCGCGTTAATACACCCCACGCCGGACGGGGTAAATCAGTTGCTGCACGGCTGCGCGCCTTCCGACCGCTGGTCTGGACCCTCTGTCTCTGTCCAGGCTCTGCTCACCGCGCTCCCGGCACGTTACGCATCTGGCGCCCAAGCACGCACAAACCCAAAGGAATGCAAAGTTCGATGCTTCCCGGCGTGCTTTTACCACTTTCGGCTAGCCTGAATAACGCTTATCTCGAGCAACGACGACGAGGTTGTGTTATGCAAGAAGCTATCAAGAGTTACGGCGAACCGCACCAGATTCCCCAGGAAGCCTTCGACTGGTACGACGAATACGCGCACGGCGACATAACCCGGCGAGAGTTCCTGTCACGCCTGTCGAGCCTCACCGCGCTGGGGTTCAGCATGAGCGTGCTGTCCGCGGCCCTGCTACCCAACTATGCACTGGCCGAACAGGTCTCGTTCAATGACCCCGATATCAGTGCCGAATATGCGACCTTCCCGTCACCCGATGGCCATGGCGAGGGGCGCGGTTATCTGGTCACCCCCACAGCCGTGACCAACTCGGCCCCGGTGGTACTGGTGGTGCATGAAAACCGGGGCCTCAATCCCTACATCAAGGATGTGGCGCGCCGGGCCGCCAAGGCCGGCTTCATCGCCTTTGCGCCCGACATTCTTCACAGCCTGGGAGGCTACCCGGGCAACGACGACCAGGGCCGCGAGATGCAAAGCTCATTGGACAAGGCCAAGGTCGAGCAGGACTTCATGGCCGCCGCCAGGTTCCTCAAAACGCATCCCAAGAGTAACGGCAAACTCGGCGTGGTGGGGTTCTGTTTCGGCGGCTACATCTCCAACATGCTGGCGGCGAGCCTGCCGGATCTGGTGGATGCCGCGGCGCCGTTTTACGGTACACCGCCGGCCAAGGACATCCGCCAGAACATCAAGGCCTCGCTGCTGATTCACCTGGCGGAGCTGGACAAACGGGTCAATGCCACCTGGCCCGACTATGAAGCCGATCTCAACGCCGGCGACAGGCAGTACAGCGTGCACATGTACGACGGGGTCAATCACGGCTTCCATAACGATTCCACCGAGCGCTACAGCGAAGCAGCGGCGGAACTGGCATGGAACTGGACCATAGAATTTTTCCAACAGCATCTGCAGGCATGACGCCTGTACCGCAAGACCTTTAGCGACGCGCTGCAAACCAGGCTTCCTAGATCGATGGCAACGTGCGTCGCTGATGCCGGGGCCTCACTGGTCTCCCAGCCCTCAATAGTCCACTATTAAGCGGGCAATCAGGCAGGCAACCGGCATCCGGCGGGCCCACACTTTCGGGCCTGGCGATCTGCCAGGCGGGTCTAACCGATATCATGGACGACAAATACAGGCACGCAATGAAAAACGACTACGAATACCGCGAACGCGAGCAAGCACTCGATATCGAGGGCCAGTTCCGCTTTGGTGAAGGCAAGATCAGCGCCTACTGCTCGCTGTTTCTCGGCGCCCTGAGCCTGCTCGCCGTGCTGGCGTACCTGTATCCTGCCTACCTGACGACGATCGAGCTGCGCCAGGCCTACGATGCCGCTTTCCTGCAGCAGTTTCTGAAATACGGCATGTATTTTTCGCTGTTTTTCGGCGTGCTGAGTTTCGTGCTGAACGGCCACAGGCGCCTGGGGGCGGTGGGTATCGTACTCACGCTCATGGCCTTTGCCCTGGGCGGTTATTCCATTCCCGTAGGCCCGGTGGAGCCTGTGCGGCTGTCGCTTGGCGTCGACTGGCTGATCCTGGCGTTCCTGGGCTCGACCCTGGTGTTCATGACGCTGGAGAAATGCTTTCCCAAGTACCGCAACCAGGTGATCCTGCGCAGCGAATGGGGCCTGGACCTGCTGTATTTCTGCTTCAACCACCTGGCCATCTCGGCCATCCTGATTTATGCCAACTATCACGCCAGCCACTTCGACTGGGCCCTCAGCGCCTCGCTGCAGGAAAGCCTGCGCTCAACACCGGTGCTGCTGCAGGTGGCGGTGATCATTCTGTGCGCCGACTTCGTGCTTTACTGGGAGCACCGGCTTTACCACGAGGTAACGCCGCTCTGGCCGATTCATGCCGTGCACCACTCGATTGAACAGCTGGACTGGCTGGCCGGCTCGCGCGGACACTTTATCCAGGTGTTTTCCGAACGCGCCATGGTGATGGTGCCGCTCTACCTGCTGGGGGCCGACAAGACCGCGCTGGATATCTATGTCGCCTTCGCCGCGCTGCAGGCCATTCTGATTCACTGCAACCTGGGGCTGTCGTTCGGGCCGCTGAAATATGTGCTGGTCACGCCCCAGTTCCACCACTGGCATCACAGCTCGGAAAAGCCCGCCATCGATACCAACTACTCGGCCCACACGGTGCTGTTTGACCGCCTCTTTGGCACCTACCACATGCCCACCAAGCACTGGCCGGCGGACTACGGTACCACAGTACGGCTGCCCCGCAGCTTCATCGGCCAGCTGCTCTACCCCGTCACCCGCTGGCTGAAAAAGTAGCCGAACGCACAAGGGGCAAGGAATAAGGAATAAGGAATAAGGAATAAGGAATAAGGAATAAGGAATAAGGAATAAGGAATAAGGAATAAGGTACCAGGGGTGGTGTGACCCCACAAAAGTGGCAGCCAGCCGGTTCAGTCAGCCTCCACCAGCGACCAGAACGCATTGACCAGCGGATTTTTCAGGTTCTTTTTCAGCGCGAACAGCCCTACGTCGTAGGGCTCCAGCGCCGGCTGCACATCCAGTATGCGGATGCGGTCCGCCACGGGGCTGTTGTCCAGCACAATCTGAGGCACCACACCGATGCCCAGCCCCAGGCTGACCATGCTGACGATGGCTTCGTTACCGGCCACCTGGGCATAGATGCGCGGGCTGACCTCCATCTTGCGAAACCAGGCATCGATGCGGTTGCGGGCAATGCCGCGCTCGGACAGGATCATCGGTGTCTGCGCCCATTGCTCGGGGGTTGCGGGCGCCACTATGGGTACTTCCAGGTCGCTGCGCTCGGCGGGGGCGATAAACACCAGCGGCGAAACGATGACGGGCTTGAAGGCCAGCCCCCGGGGCAAGGATCGGGGATGGGCGGCGATGCTGATGTCTTCCTCGCCGGCAATCACCCGGGCAACGGCCTGCTCCGGGTCACCGGTGTGCAGCTTGATCTCGATGCCGGGATACTCGTGCCGCACCCGGTTGAGCAGATCGAACAGCAGGCTGTACACCGCCGTTACCGAGCAGTACAGGCTGACCTCGCCGTGCAGCTGGTCAGGCGCACCGGTCAGCGCATTGCGGATCAGGTTCCACTCGCTGATCGCCTCGCGGGCATACTGCTGGAACTTCTGCCCTTCGCCGGTCAGCACCACGGTGCGGTTGTCGCGGTTGAACAGCTCGACCCCCAGCTCATCCTCCAGCTGGCGGATGTTGCGCGACAGTGCCGACAGGCTGATATGGCAGGCGGCACTGGCGCGGCCAAAGTGCAGGTTGTCCGCCAGGGCCAGGAAGTGTTTCAGGTTGCGTATATCCACGGGAACGCCTCGAAGAGCATATTTCACAATATGGCACATTATGTTGCATTTATATCGATTTACGAAAGAGAACGAGTTCGTTAAAGTAGCGGCATTGAAAAGTCGGACGGCAGTGCGAGTCCGGCTCAGCCTGGGTCTATAATGGCGAGCCGGGCCGAGCGACCCGCGATTAGCGTGCGCACGCCTGGCTTACTTGATGATTTCGCTGCCCCGGCAGCAACTTAAAAGAGTGGAAATTTCAGTCATGTCTAACAACTACTTCAATACCCTGCCGCTGCGCGAGCAGCTCGAGCAACTGGCCAAGTGCCGTTTCATGTCCATGGACGAGTTCAGCGATGGCGTTGAAGCTCTCAAAGGCAAGAAAATGGTTGTTATCGGCTGCGGCGCCCAGGGCCTGGCCCAGGGCATGAACCTGCGCGACAGCGGCTGCGACGTGTCCTACGCCCTGCGTGAATCCGCCATCGCCGAGAAGCGCCAGTCCTTCAAGAATGCCACCGAAAACGGCTTCACCGTCGGCACCTACGAAGACCTGATCCCCACCGCCGACGTCGTGCTGAACCTGACGCCGGACAAGCAGCACACCTCCGTTGTCAACGCCGTTATGCCGCTGATGAAAGAAGGCGCCTGCCTGTCTTACTCCCACGGTTTCAACATCGTTGAAGAAGGCATGAAGATCCGTGACGACCTGACCGTCATCATGGTTGCACCCAAGTGCCCGGGTTCTGAAGTACGCAACGAATACGTGCGTGGCTTCGGTGTACCGACCCTGATCGCCGTGCACGAAGACAACGATCCCAAGGGCGAAGGCCTGGCCCTGGCCAAGGCATACGCTGTTGGCACCGGCGGCCACAAGGCGGGCGTACTGATGTCCTCCTTCATTGCTGAAGTCAAATCCGACCTGATGGGCGAACAGACCATCCTGTGCGGCATGCTGCAGACCGGCTCCCTGCTGTGCTTCGACAAGATGATCGAAGAAGGCATCGATGCAGGCTACGCCTCCAAGCTGATTCAGTACGGCTGGGAAACCATCACCGAAGCCCTGAAATACGGCGGCGTGACCAACATGCTGGATCGCCTGTCCAACCCGGCCAAGATCAAGGCATTCGACCTGGCTGAAGAGCTCAAGCAGATCATGCGTCCGCTGTACAACAAGCACCAGGACGACATCATCGATGGCACCTTCTCCCGCACCATGATGGAAGACTGGGCGAACGATGACAAAAACCTGCTGGGATGGCGCGCTGAAACCGCCGAAACCGCCTTCGAAAAAACCCCGGCCGGCGATGTTGAAATCTCCGAGCAGGAATACTTCGATCACGGCATCCTGATGGTTGCGATGGTCAAGGCGGGCGTCGAGCTGGCCTTCGAAACCATGACCGCTGCCGGTATCGTTGCCGACTCCGCCTACTACGAGTCACTGCACGAAACCCCGCTGATCGCCAACACCATCGCCCGCAAGAAGCTGTACGAGATGAACGCGACCATCTCCGATACCGCCGAATACGGTTGCTACCTGTACAACCACGCCTGCCTGCCGCTGCTGGCCGACTTCATGAAGGGCATCAAGTCCGACGTTATCGGTCGCGGCCTGGCCGTTGACGACAACGGCGTGGACAACGCCCGCCTGATCGAAGTCAACACCGCCCTGCGCAGCCACCCGGTTGAAGCCATCGGTGCGACCCTGCGCGGCCACATGGCTGACATGAAGAAAATCGTTTAAGACCACCGCAGCGATCCGCCGGGCACTGCCTGGCGGAGCGTCGGTAAAAAAGGCCGGGAACTGATTCCTGGCCTTTTTTTTACCCAAAAATTCACACGGGCAGGCCCATGACTATTCGTTTGGAAGATCTCACGGTTAATTTTGACGAACGCTTTGCGCTGCACAACATCGACTGGCAAATAGAAGACAACCAGCACTGGGTCATTACCGGGGCCAACGGTTCGGGCAAGTCCGCCCTGGCGGCGGTGCTGGCCGGCACCGGCCAGACCGTTTCCGGCAGCCTGTCCGGCGTGCCGGCCCGCGTCGCCCTGGTGTCCTTTGAAGCCCAGGCGGAGCTGATCGCCGCCGAGCTGAAAAAGGACGATGCCGACATCATGGACGTTATCGCCGAAGGCACGCCGGTGCGTGACATCCTGCTCAATGGTGAAACAGACCCCGCCCTGGTGGACGAGCTGGCACGCCTGTTCGGGCTGGAACCGCTACTGGACCAGGCGTTTCGCAAGCTCTCCACCGGCGAGTCGCGCAAGATGCTGCTGGTGCGCGCGCTGGCAAGCCAGCCGGACCTGCTGGTGCTGGACGAACCCTTCGATGGCCTGGACGCCAACACCCTGGCCATGCTGCAGCAGTACCTGGAAAGCCTGGTCGAAACCATTCCGATGGTGCTGGTACTGAACCGTTTCGACGAGTTCCCGGACTTTATCACCCATATCGCCTACGTTGACGACGGCCGGCTGGCGCACCGGGTGGAGCGCAGCGACGAAACCGCCTACGCCGAGCTGTACCAGCTGCTGCACCTGAAAACCACCGACCTGGACGTACCGGGCGCCGACCCCGACACCGCCCTCGCGAAGCTGGACCCGGCCCAGCCGCTGGTGAAACTCAACGGTGTGAGCATCAAGTACGGCGAGCGGGTGCTGATCGACCAGCTGCACTGGACCATCGAGCGCAACCAGCACTGGCAGCTCAGCGGCCCCAACGGCAGCGGCAAGACCGGCCTGCTGTCACTGATCACCGGCGACCATCCGCAGTGCTACGTCAACGATATCTTCGTGTTTGGCTTCAAGCGCGGCAGCGGCGAAAGCATCTGGCAGATCAAGCAGTTCATCGGCTACGTGTCCACCTCCCTGCAGTGGGATTACCGCGTTGGCACGAGCCTTCGCAACGTGATCATCTCGGGCTTTTACGACAGTATCGGCCTGTACACCAAGTGCACCGAGCGCCAGCGCCAGATTGCCGACCAGTGGCTGGCACTGCTGGGCATGGGTGCACGGGCCGACCAGCCGTTCAACAAGCTGTCCTACGGCGATCAGCGCCTGCTGCTGATCGCCCGGGCAATGGTGAAACATCCGCCGCTGCTGATCCTGGACGAGCCCTGCCTGGGACTGGATGACATGAACCGCCAGCTGGTGCTGGCCCTGATCGAAAAGATCTGTGCCGGCACCGAGACCTCGGTGATCTACGTCAACCATCACCCGGAAGACCAGATCAGGGGGATCGACAACTACCTGGCGCTGGGCGCTCCCGCGCCGGCCGAATAGCGCCGCCACGCCAGGGCCCGCGGTGGTGCGGGCTCCCTGCTCCTAGCTCCCTGCTCCCTGCTCCTTGCCCCTGCCCTGCCGGGTTCAGCCATTTCCGCCCTCAGCGGCGACGGCGATCCGGCTTTTTGCCCAGGGCGCGGTCCCGGGCACGTTTTTTCTGGGCGCCCTTGCTGGCGTTGCGCGGCCGGTTCACCGGTTTGGTGGGATCAGGCTCGTAGCCTGGCAGCCACTGTTGCGGCAGTTTGGTATCCAGAATGGTTTCGATCTCTTCCAGCAGGTATTCCTCCGCCGGGCTCAGCAGCGAAATCGCCTGGCCCGAGCCGCCTGCGCGGCCGGTACGGCCGATACGGTGGATGTAGTCCTCGGCGTTGTAGGGCAGCTCATAGTTGACCACGTAGTGCAGCTGGTCAATATCCAGCCCGCGCGCCGCCACATCGGTGGCCACCAGCACCCGGATCTTGCCCTCGCGAAAGGCTTCCAGCCCCCGCTCCCGCGCGCCCTGGGACTTGTCACCGTGGATCGCCTGGGTTTTCAGGCCGTCCTTGCACAGCTCGCTGGCAAGCTCGTCCGCGGCCTGCTTGGTGCGGGTGAAGATCAGCACCTGGTGCCAGTTCTTGCTGCCGATCAGGTAGGAAATCAGCTCGCGCTTGCGGTCCGCATCCACCGCGTACACCATCTGCTCGACCTGGCGCGCCACGGTATTGCGGGCATCCACCTCGATCAGGGTGGGGTCGGTGAGCAGGGTCTTGCTCAGATCAAAGATCTCGTTACCAAAGGTGGCGGAGAACAGCAGCGTCTGGCGGTCGGCGGGAATGGGCTTCATGATGCGGCGAATTTCGTCGATAAAGCCCATGTCCAGCATGCGGTCGGCTTCATCGAACACCAGGTGGCGCACCTCGCGCAGGTCCGCCGCGCCGCGCCCGATCAGGTCCAGCAGGCGGCCGGGGGTCGCCACCAGAATATCCACGCCGCCGGCCAGGGCCGCCATCTGGGTATTGACGCTGGCGCCGCCGTATACCAGCGCCGTCTGCAGTGGACTGTTCTGGCCATAATCGACAAAGCTCTTGTACACCTGCTGGGCCAACTCCCGGGTGGGGGTAAGCACCAGCGCCCGAATCACGCGCCTGGCCCCCTCGGCCCTCGGCGCGTCGCTCAGCTGCTGCAGGATGGGCAGCGCGAAGGCGGCGGTCTTTCCGGTGCCGGTCTGGGCACCGGCCATCACATCCTGCCCGGCCAGGATCGCCGGGATGGTGGCACTCTGGATCGGGGTAGGTTCGGTATAGCCTTGCTCCGTGACCGCATTGATCAGTGACGGGTGAAGACCGGTGCTGGTAAATCCCATAGCGTTGCTCGACTCTGTTGATCTGTGCGCAGGCGCAATAGTATGCCTGCAGCGGTGTTTTTTTAACCCCCGGGCCGACGCCAATGCTACAAACATCGCCACGACCGGGTTATCCGGTGCAATCCGTTGCGGCTGTCTTGCCAGCGCCTGTCACAAGCGGTTCAGCGAGGTTGCGGGCCTCGATGCCCTGCGCAGTTTACAGCCGGCACTCCGCCGGCCCGGGCAAGCTCGCCGCCCGGCGGGATGCTACAAGGGCGCGGGCTCGAACCTGAAGCGCGCATCCAGCGCGCTGCAGCCCAGACCGTTACCCTTGCGCACCCGCACCTGCACCGGGATACGCTCTTTCAGCGCCTCTACATGGGAAATGACACCGATCATCTTGCCGCTGGCGTTCAGGCTGTCCAGGGCATCCAGCGCCGTATCCAGGGTGTCCGCATCCAGGGTGCCAAAGCCCTCGTCGAGGAACAGCGAGTCGATACTGGTACGGTGGCTGACCAGGTCCGACAGCGCCAGCGCCAGCGCCAGGCTGACCAGGAAACTCTCCCCCCCCGACAGCGTGCGGGTATCGCGCAGCGCATCGGCCTGCCAGCTGTCGATCACTTCCAGTTCCAGCTCGTCGCCGGTTTTGCGCTGCAGCCGGTAACGCCCATCCAGGCGCTCCAGCTGTCGGTTGGCCAGGTAAATCAGGTGATCCAGCGTCAACCCCTGGGCAAAGCGGCGAAAGCGGTCGCCTTTCTGGGAACCGATCAGGCTGGACAGCTGCGACCAGGTATCGGCCGTCAGCTGCTGCGCCTCGATCGTCTGCAGCAGCGACTGCTGCGATGCCCGCTGTTGCCTGTCTTGCTCGAGCTGCTGTATCAGCGCGCCGCGCCGCTCGCCAATGGCCTGCAACTGCGCGCCAACCCCGGCCCGTTCGGCCCGCACGGCGTCCAGTTGCAGCGCCGCAAAGGGCTGTTGTTCCAGCTCAGCCAGGCGCGATACCGCCTGCTGCAGCAGCGACTGGGCACGGGCGCGCTCTTCATCCAGCGTCTTGCGCAGTGCCTGCAGCTCGCGCCGCTGTTCCGGCTCGAGCAAGGCGGCGCCATAGGCAGCCTCGTCGGCAAAGGGACTGGCCGCCAGGGCCTTTTGCCAGGCCTGCGCCGACGCATCGAGCTGCTGCCCTACCAAGGTCTGGCGACCCTCGAGGGCTGCAAGACTGGCCCGCAACGCATCGACGCGTTTCTGGGCATCAGCCTGCGCGGCAGACGCCTGCTGGCCGTGGCTGTCGGCCGCCTGTAGCACCTGCTGTACTTGTGCACGGACCTGCGCCACCGGCGCGCCGTCAAACAGCAAGGCCCGCTCGGCGCCAAGGGCCGACTGCTGCGCGCTCCAGTTACTCTGCTGCTCAAGGTTTGCCGCCTGCTGCTGTTGCAGCAGTGCCAGCTCGCGCCCCAGGCTTTCAAGCTGCAACTGGATCTGTTCGCATTGTCGTGCCTGCTGGCCGTGATCCGCCTGCATCTGCTGATACCGTGCCCAGGCATGCTCCCGGCTCTCGAGCCAGGCAGCTTGCGCCTCGGCCGCCGGCAATCGGGCTGCATCCGACCTGTCTTGCAGACTCTGCTGCAATGCCTGCTCAAGCTCAGTCAAGGCACCCTGCTGGGCGTTGGCCTCGCGATCGACCTGTGCCTGTTGCTGCTGCAGGGTTTGCATTTCCTGGGCCTGCAACGCCAGCCCCTGGGCCTGCTGCGCCAGCAGGCTGTCGTTTTGCGCGCTTTCGCTTTGCAGCTGCTGTACCGCCTGCTCGAGTTCACGCAGCTGTCCCAGGGTGGACTCGAGCGTCGCCAGCTCAGTGGCGTAAGCCTCTTCCCGGCTAGCAATGCCCGCCGTATCGGTCAGCTGAAGCGCGACGCCCGCCCCTTGCGGCAAGCCATCGAGCAGCGGCCGGGCCTCGTTGCCAAGGCGCAGCTGCTCCGCCAGCTCCTGGGTATCTTGCGCCTGTAACTGCGCCAGGTTCGCCTGCACCGCCGCCACGGCGGCCGCCATTTTCTGGCCATCCTGCTGCAGCTGTTCCAGCTGCTGCTTTTTGGCATCGTAGCGCTGGCGGGTTTGCGACAGGTTGGGCTGGCGGTACTCGGTTATATAGGGGTGCTGCAGCGAACCACAGAGCGGGCAGGCATCATCGGGCTGCAACTGCTCGCGGTACCGGGTCAGATCGCTGATGCGCTGTTCCTGCGCCAGCATTACCTCCAGGTCATCCCGGTGCTGCTTGCACTCGCTGTAGTGCTGTCGTGCCGCTGTGAGCTGCGCCTGTAACGCCGCTTGTTCCAGGGTGCATTGCTCGATCTGCCGGCTGCGCTGTGCCAGCGAGGAGACAAGCTCCTGGTAGCGCCGCGCCATATCCTTGAGCCGGTCAAGCGCACGCACCGCCCCCTGCAAGGCCCTTTGTCCCTGCTCAAGCTCATACGGGGTGCGCGACTGCAGCAGGGCCGCGCGGGCGTGCCCCAATTCCTGCGCGCGCTGACGCAGGCTTTGCTGAAGCTTTTGCTGCTGTGCCTGCTCGCGCTGCAGCACAGGCAGTGCGCTGTGCAGTTCCGCCTGACGCTGTGCCAGCCCCTGACTGCGGCTGTGCAGCTGCGTTAACTGGACCTGCAGTCGCTCGCGCTGGGCGAACTGCGACCGCCAGAGCGGCAGCTGCTCACCCAGCCGGGCGTCCGCGGGCTGTGCCTGCAGATAGACCTGTGCCCGCTCACGCTGCGTTTGCGCCTGCTCCAGCGCGGCCTCGAGCTGCGCGCGCTGCGCGGCCTGCTCATCGAGCCCCCGCGACTGCGCCGCGAGCGTGACCGTCAGCTCCTGCTGGCGCTCGGCCAGCTGCGCAATTCGGTTATCCAGCGGCAAGACCTCTTCGAGCAAGCGGGTCTCGGTGGCCTCGCGGTTGCGCTGCGCCGCGTCCAGCGCCTGCTGTGCCTGGCGATGCTGCGCCTGCCGACTCTCCAGCTGTTCCAGCGCCTGTGCCAGTAATGGCTCGTCCCGCAGCCGGGCCTGTTCGAGTTCACGCGCCTGCGCCAGATCCGCCTGCCACTGCTGGTGCAGCGGCCGCATGTCCAGTGCCGGCAAGCAGGCATCAAGCCTGGCCAGTGCGGGCGCTTCAGCCTCGAAGCGCTGTGCAACCCGGGCCTGCTCCAGCTGCCACTGCTGCTGCGCCTTGCGGGCTTCTCCCAGGGACTCGAGCCCCTGGATCTGCTGCTGCAACCGGCTGTCGTCTGCCTGCAGGGCGCCCTGTTGCGCCGAAAGCGCGGCCTGCTCGGCCTCCAGTGCGGCCAGACCGGGCGCATCCAGTAACTTCACGGCGCCGGCCTGGGCCTGCAGCACCTGCAGCGCTGCCTCCTCACTGCGCTTGCGCTCGAACGCCAGCCGCGACACCTCACCGTAGATCTCGGTACCGGTGAGTTCCTCCAGCAGCTCGGCGCGCTCGTTAGGGCTGGCATTCAGAAAGGCCGCAAAGCCGCCCTGGGCCAGCATCATCGATTTGGTAAAGCGCGCGAAATCGAGTCCGGTCAGCTCGCTCACCAGCGCCAGCTTCTCGCCAATGCGGGTACTGAGCAGCTGGCCATCCCCCCGGGCCAGCTCCACCTGGGGCGCCTGCAACTTGCCGTCCGGCTGATTGCGGGCCCGGCGCTGGGACCAGAAGGCGCGGTAGGCGTCGCCCCGCACCTCGAATTCCACCTCGGCCAGGCAGTCGGCGGTGTGGCGGGTCATCAGCTCGTTGCTGCCCGCCGACACATTCAGGCGGGGGGTGGCGTGGTAGAGCGCAAGGCAGATGGCATCCAGCAGGGTGGTTTTGCCAGCCCCCGTGGGGCCGGTAATGGCAAAGAGGCCGTTGTCCCTGAACTCGGGCGCGCGAAAATCCAGCTTCCACTCCCCCTTGAGGGAATTGATATTTTTCAGTCTCAGACTCAGGATGCGCATGACTTGGCCTCCTCGTCCTGCAGCTGTGCCAGCAGTGACTCGAAGGCACTTGTCAGCCGTTCCCGGCTACTATCATCCAGCGCCTCTTCCAGCGCCAGGCGACGCACGAAGACCTCCCGCACCGACAGTTCCTGCAGGGTTTCACGACTGTCCGCTTGCAAGGCCGTGGAGCCCCCGCTGCGCTGACGGCGGATGCGCAGCACTTCCACCGGCAGGCCTTCCACCAGCTGCTGCACCCGGGGCTGCAGGTCGCTGAGGTAATCATCGCCGCGCACTTCGATTTCGAGCCAGACCGGCGGGGTGCCGGGCTCTGCGGCCTCAGAGGCCTCAGCGCCAAACTGTTGCTGCAGCCGGGCTTCGAGCTCGGCAAGGGACCCGCTCAGGCTTTGCATGGGCTGCCATACCGGCACCGCCAGGGGCATGACCTCGGCCAGCTTGCCATCGGCAAAGTCCACCCGCAGCACCTGCTTGCTGCCGCGGCTTTCATCAAAACTCAGGGGAATGGGCGAGCCGCTGTAGCGAATATGGGACTCGCCGCCGACGCACTGGGCCCGGTGCAGATGGCCCAGGGCGATATAGTCGGCCGGCGGAAAGGCCCCCGCCGGATAGGCTTCCAGGGTACCGATATAGAGTTCGCGCACCGATTCGGACAGCTGGCCGCCAACACAGGTCAGGTGCCCGGTGGCGATAATCGGCAGCTCGATAGCCGGTGCAGCACCGGGCGCCGGCGCGTATTCCGCCTGGAGCGCGGCCCTGCGTGCACAGGCCGCCTCAAAGATAACGGTATAATGACGACCGATCGCCTCGCTCAGCGCCTGGCGCTTGTGCTGGGTACTTTCACCGGCATGGCTTTCGATCAGATCCCGCGGCCGCAGGTAGGGCACCGCACAGAGTACCGCCCCCGGCGTGCCGTCGCGGCGCTGCAGCACGATAACCTGGTCCTGCGGGTCGCTTGTCACGCCCCCCACCACGGTGGTGCCCAGACAGGCCAGCAGCTCGCGGGATTCATGCAAGGTGGAGACGGAGTCATGGTTGCCGCCCAGGATCACCAGCTGGCACCCCGTCAGGCGCAGATCCGCAATAAACTGGTTGTAAAGCCGGCGGGCATAGCTGGGCGGCGTGCCGGTATCGAACAGGTCTCCTGCGATCACCAGCGCATCCACCTGCTGGGCCTGTACCTGCTCGATCAACCAGGCCAGGAAGGCCCGGTGTTCAGGCTCTCGACTTTTTCCCATGAAGTGCTGCCCGAGATGCCAGTCCGAGCTATGAAGTATTCGCATTGATATTCCTGATCAGAGCGCTGTTGTGTTCGGGTTCACGGGCTTTCCCCATGCAATACGACCCATGAAATACTGCCCGAGATGCCAGTCCGAGCTATGAAGTATTCGCATTGATATTCCTGATCAGAGCGCTGTTGTTAAAGGTTGCGGCGGTCTGTGCACGATCAGCCAGGCCAGGAAGGCCCGGTGTTCGGGTTCACGAGCCTTCATCAAGTGCTGCCCATAAAACGCTGCCCGAGGTGCCAGTCCGAGCGGTGAAGTATTCGCATTGATATTCCTGATCAGAGCGCTGTTGTTAAGGGTTGCGGCGGTCTGTGCACGATCAGCCAGGCCAGGAAGGCCCGGTGTTCGGGTTCACGAGCCTTCATCAAGTGCTGCCCATAAAACGCTGCCCGAGGTGCCCGTCCGAGCTGTGAAGTATTCGCATTGATATTCCTGATCAGAGCGTTGTTGTTGAGGGTTGCGGCGACGCGCAGCCCGCTCAGTCGTCGACTGCCTTGAGCGTGACAGTGCCGAGCTGGCGCATCTGGCGCAGGATCCACTGGCTGCGCTGCTGCACATAGGGACTCGGTGGCTGGGCGCGGTACCGGTAGGGATTGGGCAGGACCGACGCCAGGCGTGCGGCCTGCAACTCGGACAACGACCGTGCAGGGGTACCAAAGTAATAGCGCCCCGCCGCCTCGACACCGTAGATGCCGGGGCCAAATTCGACGATATTCAGATACACCTCTAGAATGCGGCCCTTGTCCCACAGCAATTCCAGCAGCAGCGCGAACCAGGCCTCCAGCGCCTTGCGCACATAGCTGCGCCCGGCCCAGAGAAACAGGTTTTTCGCGGTCTGCTGGGTCAGGGTACTGGCGCCGCGCACCCTACCGCCATCCAGGTTGTGGTCCAGCGCCCGCTTGATGGCCTTGAAGTCAAAGCCGCTGTGTTCGGCAAAGCGCTGGTCTTCCGCGGCAATCACGGCCAGGCGCATGGCCGGCGCGATACGCTGCGTCGCCACCCAGCGATGGGCAAATTCATCCGGGTACCCCGAGGGCGGAAAGAGTTCGCGCTGTATCAGCCAGGACCAGACCGGCGGATTGACGACCTTGAGCAGCAACACCAGCAGCACGCTGAAGCCAACCCAGCCGGCGACCAGCCAGAGTGTCGCCTTGAGCAGAGGCCGCAGCAGATAACGTTTGATCACAGGCACAGCAAATCCGGAGCAATCTTTGGAGGGCTCTATTGTGCACAGGGAGGCAGGCGAGGTCGATGCATGTTTTGCACAATGCCAGTGCCGAACTGCTACCGGATAAAGCGGAAAAAATGGAGAGCGCCGGCGGACGGAACGCCCGCCGGCGGGTTGCTAGCTGCCGGCCTGGGCGAGGTCGAACAGTTCACGCATCGCCACCGTGAAGATGGCGCTGTCGTTACCACTGCTGGCGCGCAGCTCGTTGAGCATCTGCTGCCAGCGCCCCAGCAACGGTGCCTGGCGCTCCAGCCAGCCGTCTACCAGCGCCGTGGTTTCATCCTCGGCACTGCCCTCGCCGAGCACATTGACCGTCAGCACCCGCATCTGGGTGTTGAGGTCTTCGCGCAGGCCATCCCGGGCCATGGTCTGCCAGTGGTTGCCGACCTCAATGGCCCGCACCTGCTGATCAAACCAGTGCAGATCAAGTCGCTGCGCCAGATCGAAATACACCGTGGCCACGCGCTCCAGTTCCTGACCGGTTTGCGCGGCGGCCTCGATAACACCGAGCAAGGCATAGAGACTGTCGGCCGAGGCCACCCTGTCCGCAAGCGATTGCGGTACACCCGCCTCGATCAGGGCGCTGCTGCGCTGCTGCCACTCGTGCAGCGGTTCGCCCTGCAAACGCTGGGCGATGGTGGGGCTAATCGCGCGGATGCCCGGCTGGTAGCGCTCCACCGTGGCCGCCACTTCCAGCGCACCGCGCTGCTTGATCAGGAACCAGTAGCTGGCCCGGCGTACCAGGCGCATCAGATCCAGCATCATGTCCTGCTGCAACTGCGCCGGCACCTGGTTGTCCAGGGACTCGATCGCGTGCCACAGGGGTTCGATATCGTAGAGTTCGCGGGCGATCACGTAGGCCGCCGCTATGGCCGCCTGGTCACGCCCACTGGCCTGCTGCAGATGCTGCATGAAGGTGATGCCCATGTGATTCACCAGGGCATTGGCAATCTGGGTGGCGATGATCTCCGAGCGCAGGCGATGGTTTTGCACCTGGTCGGGGAAGCGCTCAACCAGCTGAGCCGGAAAGGCCGTAACAATCGCCCGTGACAGGAAGGCGTCTTCGGTAATCCAGGAGCCGGTGAGTTTTTCCTTGAGTTCCGCCTTGGTGTAGGAAATCAGCACCGACAGCTCGGGCCGGGTCAGACCCAGGTTTTGCGCCTTGCGCTCCTGCAGCACCTCGTCGGAGGGGATAAACTCCAGCGAGCGCACCAGCCGGCCGGACGCCTCCAGCCGGTGTATCAGGCGGATATAGTCATCCAGTGACTGGCGTGAATGGGTCTTGGCAATACTGATAGCCAGCGTCTGGCTGTAGTTGTTCTTCAACACCAGGCGGGCAATGTCGTCGGTCATTTCTCGTAGCATGGCGTTACGCTGCTTGACCGTCATGTCGCCGCTGGCCACCACTTCGTTAACCAGGATCTTGATGTTGACCTCGTGGTCGGAGCAGTCCACACCACCGGCATTGTCGATAAAGTCGGTGTTGGAGGCACCGCCGTGCAGGCAGAACTCGATCCGGCCATGCTGCGTGAAGCCCAGGTTGCCACCCTCCCCCAGCACCCGGCAGCGCAACTGCTTGCCGTCGATACGCAGGGCATCGTTGGCCTTGTCGCCGACATCGGCATGGCTTTCGTGGCTGGCCTTGACGTAGGTGCCGATACCGCCGTTCCAGATCAGGTCCACCTGGGCACGCAACAGGGTCGACAGCAGTTCCGTGGGCGCCATGCGATCCACCGTGATGCCGAAACGCTGCTTCATCTGCGGGCTGATCTCGATCCACTTGGCACTGCGCAGGAAGATGCCGCCACCTTCGGAAATCAGGCTGCGGTCATAATCGTCCCAGCTCGAGCGCGGCAGCACGAAGAGGCGCTCGCGCTCGGTGTAGCTGCTGGCAGGATCAGGCTGTGGATCGATAAAGATATGCTGATGGTTAAAGGCCGCCACCAGGCGAATATGCCGTGACATCAGCATGCCGTTGCCGAACACGTCTCCGGCCATGTCACCGATGGCCACCACGGTGAATTCCTGGGTCTGGGTATCCAGGCCCAGCTCGCGGAAGTGCAGCTTGACCGACTCCCAGGCACCGCGGGCCGTGATGCCCATTTTCTTGTGGTCATAACCCTGGCTGCCGCCGGAGGCGAAGGCATCGCCGAGCCAGAAGCCATACTCTTCGGCGATTTCATTGGCAATATCGGAGAAGGTCGCGGTGCCCTTGTCCGCCGCCACCACCAGGTAGGGGTCGTCTTCGTCGTGGCGCACCAGCGACCTGGGCGGTACCAGGTCGGCCCCCACCAGGTTATCGGTCACATCCAGCAGCGCTCGGATAAAGATCTGGTAACAGGCGATACCCTCGGCCTGGATCTCGTCGCGGTTGCCGTTGACCGGCAACGCCTTGGGTACAAAGCCACCCTTGGCGCCCACCGGCACGATCACCGCGTTCTTGACCTGCTGAGCCTTCACCAGACCGAGCACCTCGGTGCGGTAATCCTCGCGCCGATCCGACCAACGCAGACCGCCACGGGCCACCTTGCCACCGCGCAGGTGCACGCCCTCGACCCGGGCCGAATAGACAAACACCTCGAACATGGGCCTGGGTAGCGGAATATCGGCGATGCCGTGGGGGTTGAGCTTGAAGGCGAAGTAATCCTTCAGCTCGCCTGTGGCATCGGGCTGGTAGTAGTTGGTGCGCAGGGTCGCCTGGATCAGTTCCAGGAAACGGCGCAGTATTTTGTCATCGTTGAGGTTGTCGACCTTGTCGAGGCCTTCGATGATGCTGGCGGCAATACGCTCGGTCAGGGCCTGCACCTTGCGACTGCTCTGCCGACCCGGCTCGAAGCGCGCCTTGAACAGCGCCACCAGCAGGCGGGTCAGGTAGAGGTGACGCCCCAGCGCCTCGGCGATATAGGGCTGACTGAAACCAAAGCGAATCTGCTGGTTGTAACGGGCATAGGCGCGCAGCATGGCGACATCACGCCAGGACAGGTTGGCGCCAATCACCAGACGGTTGAACTCGTCGTTCTCGGCCCTGCCTGCCCAGACGCTGGAAAAGGCATCCTGGAAATTCTGTTTTACATCCTCGAGCTCCACCGGCTCCGCGCTGTCGTAACGCAGCGTGAAATCATGAATCCAGAAGCGGGCGCCATCGCGGCGCTTGACCTTGTACGGATGTTCCCCCACCACCCGCATGCCCAGCTTCTCGAGCACCGGAATCACATCGGACAGAATTAGCGGCTGCTGCGGGTGGAACAGCTTGAAGCGCAGCACTTCGCGGCTCTGCTCGAGTACCCGGTAAAAGCTCAGGTTGATGATGCGGTTTTCATCGAGCTGTTCGATGCGCTGGATATCGTAGACCGCACTGCTGGGGCTGAAATCCTCCCGGTAGGCGGACGGAAAGGCATGGCGATAATGATTGATCAGCTGATTGCCCTGTTCTTCACCGGCGCTCTCGATCAGGGCCGCGTGCAGGTCTTCACTCCAGGCCTTGGAGATTTCGACGATCTCGGCTTCGATCGCCTGCGCGTTGTATTCCAGCACGTTGCCCGGGTCAACCTGCAGCACAAAGTGTACCCGCGCCAGCAAGGATTCGCTGAAGCGGGTGGTGAACTCGGAGTCTATGGCCTTGAAATGCTCGGTCAGGCGCTGCTGCACCTGCAGGCGCAGGGCCGTGGTATAGAGGTCGCGCGGCACGAAATACAGGCAGCTGACAAACTTGGAGCAGCTGTCACGGCGAATCAGCAACTTGGCCTTGCGGCGTTCCTGCAGGTTGAAAATGCCCATGGCCATGTCGAACAGTTCGTCGTCACTGGCCAGGAAAAGTTCATCGCGGGGCAATTCTGCGATAATCTGCACCAGCGCTTTGCCGCTGTGCCCATGCGGGTCGAAACCCGCGCTCGTCAGCGCCTTTTGCGTGCGCCTTCGCAGCAGCGGAATCTGCAACGGCGGCTCGACATAGACCGGCGAGGTCCAGAGGCCGTAGAAGCGGTGCTCACCACAGACCTGGCCGTCGGCATCGAAACGCTTGATCACCACCAGGTCCTGGTGCGCCGGGCGATGCACGCGCGAACGTACCGCATCCTTGGCAAAGGTCAGCGGGTCGGTGCACAGCATGAAGTCGCGTTCTTCGGCGCGCAGGTCTTTCGCACTGCGGCTGCGCCCGCTCTGGGCATGCAGTTTCAGGGTACCCAGCTCGCTGTCGGCAACCCGCGTAACGCCAAAATCCTCCCCGCTACCGCTAAATGCCAGCTCGTCATATCCCAGGAAGGTGAAGCGGTCACTGAGCATCCAGTCACAGAAATCCGCCGCTTCCGACACGCAGTCGGCAGCGGGGCCCGCCTTGCGGGCTCTAAGTTCATCGCGCAGGTTTTCGAGGCACCCGCGCATGGCCGGGAAGTCCTCTACCGAGGCGCGTACTTCACTCAGGACTTCGCTCAACTGTGCCCGCAGGGTCTTGAGCTCGTCTGCCGCGCTGTGACGATCGACTTCCAGGTAAACCAGGGCTTCGCGCAGGGCCCCCTCGGCACCGGATTCCGCCAGCCCGGTCACACCGCCACCGCTGTCCCGGGATACATCCAATACCGAACTGTGCACCACGTGAATCGCCATTTCCCGCCGATTCAGCTCCATGCGCAGCGAATCCACCAGGAACGGCATATTGGGGTGAAGAACCTGGATAACGGTGTGATTGCAGTGCCAGCCGTGCTGCTCCAGGTCCGGGTTAAAAACCCGCAGCCTTGGCTCATGCCTTTCACTCTCATGCAGAAACTGGAAGCAGGACAGGGTGGCACCGTAGAGGTTATCCTGCCGCCGTTCGGCCAGTTCCTCATAGGGTGATACCCGGTAGTAGGCCGCGGTGAAGGCATTCACCTGGGCGGCGGTATCTGATGCCAACCGGCTTTCGAACAGTTCACCCAGCTGCGCCAGCAGCCGCTTCTTGTTGTCGCTTCGTTGCTCGGACATCGAATCCTTTAACCCCTTTTTGTTCAGACAGTGCCGAATCAACCAAGGCTGCACGAAAAAATGCTCAGCACAGCCGCAGTTAACCTGATGAAATTCAGGTTCTCTAAACTCTAGGCGCTATCGCGGCAAAAAGATTGTCAAAGGCTGGGCTTTCTTTGCGAAAACGTACGTTAGAAAGCAACAGAGACGGGAGAATCAGGAATCCTGGTTTTCCCAGCGGATCACGACCGGACGCTTGCCCCAGGCCAGGGCCGCGTTCTGGTCGACACCCATGTAGATATCGATCTTGCGCGACCAGCGGCTGTGCATCTTGTCGAGCACCTGGTAGCGCCCGGGCAGGCCTTCAATCTCGACTTCACTGCCGGGCTCAAGCCCCATGCCCAGCAGGTCACGGGAGACGGCAATTGCCTTGATGCCAGGCTTCAAACGGTGTCCCCAGGCGCCTATATTGGCCTTGCCCTGGGTTTGCGCGGGGAGAGAATTATAGGCGGTCGCGGTGACCTTGAGCTTGATCTTCGCACTGGCCCCGCCCTGCAGCGATTCCAGCGCCAGGGGACGGCTTTTTCCAGTGCCATTGGCTGCAGTCTTGCCGGCGGCCAGCTTGTCGGTGGCCCAGCTGGTATCGGCACCCGACAGCAACAGCAACGGCATCGCCAGCAGCACGGGCATCAGCGGGCGCAGCAGGCGCTGGCGAAGATTGCTTAACATCATAAAAACTACGTTGCTTTACCAAAGTCGACCGCCAGTGTGCCAGAGAACGCCGGCGCCGCCTAGCCCGTTTCCGGCGCTATTAATAATTCTCATTCAGATGTTATCGCCCAGGGGATAGAAAGGCACGCTTCCTGCTGTCCCGTACCGGTGCAGGACAGCTCAAGCCCAGTTCCGGTATGATGCCCCGATCCGATTTTCGACGACCCTGGACGCGCCCATGCCGACACCAACCCGCCCCGCACTGACCGCCCGCAGGGCCTGGCAGCTGCGACTGCTGCTGGCCCTGACCGCCCTGCTGCTGCTGGTAGGCCTGTACGCCCCGATGCTGACCATCGAACAGTTTTTGTTTATACAGAGCAGCTTCTCGGTTATGTCCGGCACCTGGCAGTTGCTGGTGCAGGGACAGTACCTGCTGTTCCTGCTGATTGCCGGCTTCAGCATAGTGCTGCCCGCGCTCAAGCTACTGGTGCTGCTGCGACTTACAGGCGCGGCGATTCACCACGACAGTCGGCTGCCCCGCTATCTCAAGCTGATGCACGACTACGGCCGCTGGTCCATGCTGGACGTCTTCGTGGTCGCGGTACTGGTGGTGACGGTCAAGCTTGGCGCCATCGCCCAGGTGCAGGTTCACTACGGCCTCTATGCCTTCTGTGCCGCTGTACTGCTCACGCTCTTTATTACCGCCTGCATCAGCCGCCTTGGACCTGACAATGACTGAAGCACCGATCACGCAGCCGACAAGCCCTGCCCCATGACCTCACTGCCCATCGATGACATCCTGCCCGCGCTGCAACAGGCGCTGACAACCCATACCCAGGCCGTACTGGAGGCCCCGCCCGGCGCCGGCAAGACCACACGGGTGCCGCTGGCACTGCTGCATGAGCCCTGGCTGGCGGGCCAGAAAATCCTCATGCTGGAACCCAGGCGCCTGGCTGCCCGGGCCGCTGCCCAGCGCATGGCACAGAGCCTTGGTGAAAAGGTTGGTCAGACCGTCGGCTATCGCATCCGCTTTGATAGCCGAATCGGGCCTGGCACACGCATCGAAGTGGTCACCGAAGGCATCCTGACGCGCATGCTGCAGTCCGACCCGTCCCTTGACGGCGTGGGCCTGGTGATATTCGACGAATTCCATGAGCGCAGCCTGGACGCTGACCTGGGGCTTGCCCTGACGCTGCAGGGCCGTGCGCTGCTGCGCGAGGATGATCCGCTGCGTATCCTGCTGATGTCCGCCACCCTCAACGGCGAAGCCAGCGCCCGCCTGCTGGGCGATGCTCCGCGGATCCGCAGCGAAGGCCGCAGCTGGCCGGTGGATATACGCTACGGCAGCAGTGCCGAGCCGGGCGAGCGCATCGAAGCCCGTGTCGCCGCCACCGTTATGCAGGCGCTGGCCGAAGACAGCGGCAGTCTGCTGGTGTTTTTACCGGGCCAGCGGGAAATTCGTGAAACCCAGCGCCTGCTGCGTGACCAGCTCGCCTCTTTGAAAGAGGCCGCCCAAAGCATTGTGGTCTGCCCACTGTACGGTGACCTGAGCCTGGAAGCCCAGCGCAGCGCCATCGCCCCGGCAGGCGCTGGCCAGCGCAAGGTCGTTCTGGCCACCGCCATTGCCGAAACCAGCCTGACCATCGAAGGCGTGCGGGTCGTTATCGACAGCGGCCTGAGTCGCCAGGCCGTCTTCGATGCCTCCTGCGGCATGTCCAGACTGCAAACCCGGCGCCTGTCACGGGCCTCCAGTGTGCAGCGCGCCGGCCGGGCCGGACGCACCGAGCCCGGCCGGTGTTATCGACTCTGGTCCGAAAGCCAGCAGCAGGCACTGAGTCCCCACAGCGAGCCGGAAATACGCCAGGCGGACCTGGCGCCCCTGGCGCTGCAGCTGCTGCAGTGGGGCATCGTCGACCCGGCCGAGCTGTCCTGGCTGGACACCCCGGCCCCCGGCCCTTACCGACAGGCACTGGAGCTACTGCAGCGCCTGGGCGGCGCCCAGCACGACGGCGCGCGCTGGAGCCTGACGCCCCACGGCGAGCGCATGGCGCAACTCCCGGCGCACCCCCGCTTGGCCCATATGCTGCTTGAAGGCTGTCGACTCGGCCTGGTATCCCTGGCCTGCGAACTGGCCGCCCTGCTGTCGGACCGCGACCCCCTGGGGCGCTCCAGCGCCGACATGGCGCTGCGGCTATCCTGGCTGCACGGCGATATCCAGTGCCAACCCCGGGAGCGCGCCCAGTGGCAACGCCTGCGCCAGCAGGTCGACCAGTTTCGTACCCTGTGCCGCAACCTCGCAACCGACGGGCCAGCCAAGCGTGCAACCTCCCCTGAGCTGACACCGGACGATGCCCTGGCGCTGCTGATTGCCTTTGCCTACCCGGATCGCATTGCGGTACGCCGCCAGCCCCAGGGGCTGGACTACCAGCTCAGCAACGGCCGCAGCGCACGCATGAACCCGGACGACCCGCTGCGCAATGCGCCCTGGCTGGCGACCGCGCAGCTGCACGGTCGCAGCGGCGATGCCGTAGACCGCATCCAGCTGGCCAGCGCGCTGGACCCGGCGCTGTTCGATACCGAACTGGCTGCACTGGTCCAAAACCGGGACCAGGTACAGTGGATGGACAGTGAAAACCGGCTCATCGCCGAACGCCAGCAGAGGGTTGGCAGCCTGGTCGTGGCGCGGAAACCGCTAGCCAGCATCGATGCCGAGGCCCGCGGGCGGGCACTCTGTGCCCTGGTACGCAAACGCGGCCTGGGACTGCTGCCCTGGAACCCGGCTTTGCAGCGCTGGCGCAGCCGGATCGCTTTTGTACGCCGGCAGGACCTGCTGCACCGCAGCGATGGCCAAAGCGACTGGCCCGACCTGTCGGATCGCGCCCTGCTGAACGACCTCGAAACCTGGCTGCTGCCCTGGCTCGAGCGGGTCAGCCATATCAATCATTTTGCCGCGCTGGACCTGACAAGCATTTTGCACAGCCTGCTGCCCTGGCCACTGCCCCAGCAGCTGAACGAGCGGGCGCCGGAACACTATCAACTGCCCTCCGGCAACCGGGCGCGGATCGACTATGAGCAGGATCCGCCGGTGCTGGCGGTCAAGCTGCAGGAGCTGTTCGGCTGCGCGCAAACCCCGCGGATCGGTACCGTTGCGCTCAAGCTGCACCTGCTGTCCCCGGCACAGCGCCCGCTGCAAGTGACCCAGGACCTGGTGAGTTTCTGGAACAACAGCTACCGCGACGTGCAAAAGGACATGAAAGGCCGCTACCCCAAACACCACTGGCCCGATGACCCCATGGCGGCAACGCCCGGCACCGGCATCAGGCGCCGCAAATGACGCCAGAGAAACAGCATGACCCCAAACCAGACAGATGACTGGACCCGACTCGGCAGCCCCACCGCCCGCCTGGCACTTTACCTGCCCAATCGCCCCCAGGTGCTTGCAGCCGATGCTGCGCTGAACACTCCCGACGTGCCCTGCCTGATCCGCCACAACGGCAACCACTGGCGCAAGATTTTCAGCATACTGGCCAAGCTCTGCGCCCCGGCCGAACAGCGCTGGCAGGACTACCGGGATCTCGAACTGCTGCACCGGCACGAGATGATCTGCTTTGCCGACTGTCTGCTGCAGGACGCCCAATGGCACCTGGTCGCCGGCAAGGCCAGCTGGCAGCGCCTGGGGCTGGACCCTCTGGATTACGAGCCACTGGATGATGCAGGCCCTGTCCGGGTCAGCGGAAACATCCTGCTCACGCCCTACCCCGACTACCGCCAGTTTTCCAACCGCACGGTGGAGCAGGTACGCGCGCACTTGCAGGTGAAAGGTGAAAGGTGAAAGGTGAAATCAGGATAACGGTATAATCCTGTTGACGTACAACGGCGGCGACGGCCATGCCCGGCGGCGTTATCGATATAGCGTATCCGGCCCCCAGGCCAGCTCCAGCGCCTTGCGCTCCACCACTTTGAGCCCCTTTACCACCAGGCTGTAGGAATGGTCAATCATGCGCTGGACCTCCCCGTCCGGCAAAGAACCATCCAGTAGCACGGTGTTCCAGTGGCGCTTGTTCATGTGGTAACCCGGTTGTACCGCCTCGAACACATCCCGCAGCATCTGCGCCTGTACCGGATCGCATTTGAGGTTAAGGCGCGGGCCCTTGCTAGCATCATCCATCAGCAGTGCGAACATCTTCTGTCGCACCTTGAACACCGCGGGTCCCGGGCCAAAGGGATAATCGACCCAGGCCTCGGGTTTGCCGAGCAGGTAATCGCGTGTACTGTCCGCATCCATGGGAAAGCCTCCCCCTATAAAATTTCGATGGCTTCAACATAAACCAGTTCACAGGCGCCCTGGCCCACATCCTCCCGGGTCAGGGAGCTTCGCCAGCGCCAGCCATCGGCGGCGGTAGCCTTGATCAGGTAGCCACTGATACGCACCAGGTCACCCGTTCTGAGTCCGGCGATCTGGCGCTCAATGTAGTCGTCGGCCGGCACCAGGTGCATGTTGGCGCTGCTCTGTTCAATCTGCTGGCGCGCAATGGGAAGCTGCTCGGCACGCCAGCGGTACCAGCGGCCGGACTGACGGATGTCAATCCGGTCCAGCACCCGGCTGTCGGACATGGGCCCCCAGCCAAGCGCCAGATCATACTTGGAGAGATCCGACTCCCGGTCCAGCCAGTAGCGCTCCTTCCCCAGCACCCGGGCATCAATGTCGAATTCGGCCAGTGCATCGATACGATAGCCTTCATGATCAAAGGGGGGGCGGCTCACCGCGGCCTGGCGCGGCGCCTGCTCCACCAGCACGCCGTCACTCTGGGTGCGTTCTCCCTCGGGGAAAAACAGCACCGCCAGTACCCCCAGCGCCAGCAAACCCAGCAGTTTTTTTGCAGTCATCCTGTCCCTCCCTGCAAGCTCGCAGCCTTTACTGCCACGGCCAGCAGCACCCTGTACCCATCCCGCTATACTACCGTGCTATGGCGGGGTCTTGAACACTGGACCGGCTCGAAGGCCCCCGGCACTGCTGCGCCATGTTGCGAACGCGCTGCACCCCAGGCTCCCCTTGCCGAGTCAGACACGAAAGCGCGCACCGGCTAGCCGGCGGGCACCAAGCGAATGCATTGAGGTCTGCTGTTAACAAGGCCCGAAAAACTTCGCCTTGTCAGGCGCCTGCCATGCTCGATACCCTCCAGCCTGTGCAGGATTTGAAACGATCGGCAACAAGCGCAAGTCCCATGATCACAGGCTCATCCCGCAGCACAGCAGCCGGCGTTTTGCCGGGCGACGCCAGGCCCTGGATAACGGTCTACTACGATGGCGCCTGCCCCCGCTGCCGGCGTGACCGCGCCCGCTATGAAAAACTGGCCGGCAAGGGGGCTGACGATATCTGCTGGTTCGATATCACCGGGCGCGACGCTGAACTGTCTGCCCTTGGCATAGATCCGTGGCGGGCACTGACCGAGCTTCACCTGCAGGACGCACAAGGGCATATTCACAGCGAACTGGCTGCCTATATCCTGCTGATGCGCCGCGTACCCCTGCTCAGGCCTCTGGCCTGGCTGATCGGCCTGCCGCTGTTACGCCCCTGGCTGTCCCGCCTGTACCATCGCCAGGTGATGCGCCGGCTCGCAGGGCGCGCAGGAGAGGATCGGTGCCCACCAGGGCCCACTCAAAAGTAGTACTTTAGTACCGGTTGTTAGGCGCCATGGTAGGATTTTACCCATCCCAAAGGCGCGTTCTAATGGGGCATGAAAATAAAAAGCTGCACCTTGCCCCCTCTCTGTACGTTGCCGCTGGTCCTGCTGCTGTCACTGCCGCTGTGCGCGGCACAGGCCCCATCAGGCGCCACAAACGCTGCGCTGTTCTCCATTGACGGTTACCGTGTTGCGCACTACCGCAGCCCGACCCCTGCGAGCATCGATACCGCCCAAACCCTGGGCACCCGGGCGCTGCAGGCACTGCTGCAGCAAAGACCCGACGCGGCACTGCTTAATGTACAGGCGCTGGATTGGCGCAACGGCGTTTTCATCGAACAGAAGCCGCGCATGCATCTTCCCGGCAGCCTCTGGCTGCCCAATGTCGGCAAGGGTGTACTGGAGCCCCGCTGGGCGGACTATTTCCGCGGCCAGCTCAAGGCACTGCGCCGCCAGGACCCGACCCGCCCGCTGGTCTTCTACTGCCGCGCCGACTGCTGGATGTCATGGAATGCGACAAGACGTGCCGCGCAATGGGGTTACGACGCCCTGTACTGGTACCCGCAGGGCACCGATGGCTGGCAGCAGGCCGCGCTGCCGCTGGAGCGGGCAGTGCCCGTGCCGCTGACGGACTGACACTGGAGCCAAAAGCCCATGCAGCGGTTAAGATAGCTAACACCGGCCGATAATAACGATAACGGAGAGATCCCGTGTACAAGATACTGATTGCCGATGATCACCCGCTGTTTCGCGAAGCCATCACCAATGTCATCCGCACCAGCCTGCCGGGCTGTGAAACCCTCGAGACCGAAAACCTTGAAAACGCCCTGGCACTGACGCTGGAACATGACGATCTGGACCTGATACTGCTGGATCTGAACATGCCCGGCATGCACGGCCTGAACGGCCTGATCACGCTGCGCAACGAAGCTCCCACCGTGCCGGTGGTGATCGTGTCCGCCGAGGAGGACAAGCAGATCGTGCTGCAGGCCATCACCTACGGCGCCGTGGGGTTCATTACCAAATCCTCGCCGCGGGCACAGATGACAGAAGCCCTGCAGCAGATTCTCGATGGCAACGTCTACCTGCCCTCGGACATCATTCGCGCCAGCAAGCCGGAAAGCCGGCGCAACCGCAATGACGAAAGCCGCATCCCGGTGGAGCTGCTGTCATCGCTGACAAGGCGCCAGTTGCTGGTGCTCGAACGCATGGCCACGGGGGAGTCCAACAAGCAGATCGCCTACAACCTCAGCATCGCCGAAACCACCGTCAAGGCCCACGTCTCGGCGATCCTGCGCAAGCTCGGCGTGCATAACCGCATCCAGGCCGTGCTCTCGGCCGGCAATATCGACTTCGCCCAGTACCTGCGCCGCTAACCGGCGCCCGCCCCCCGCTTCCCATGGATGCGTGGCCCCGCTTAGGCCCTGCAACCGGATAAGCCCGCGGCACTCAGAGCCGCTGGCTCAGCATATGGTTCAGCGTGGTCTTGAGCTTCATCGGTCGAACGGGCTTGTGCATCAACAGGTAGCCCAGGTCGCGAATCTGCTGCTTTAATCCGTGACTGTAATTGGCGGTGACCATCAGTACCGGCAGCTCATCTCGGCGCCGGCGCCTTATCTCGGCCACCAGGTCGATACCGTTGTCATCGTTGTCCAGGTGGTAGTCCACAATCAGCAGGTCCACCTGGGCGTCCGCCAGCGACACCTTGCGCTCCAGGTCCGCCAGCGACAGTGCCGTCACCACCTCGCAGCCCCAGCCCGCTATCAGCGTCGCCATGCCGTCACAGATGGCCTGGTCGTTATCCACCACCCACAGGCGGGCACCCTCAAGCCATTGCTGGGCCGGCGCGACCCGCTCCCGAACCTCCCCGGACTGGGGTTCCAGAGTGCCCAGCGGCACCTCCACCGAGAACACGGAGCCGCGCCCCGGCACCGAGGTGACCGCCACCTGGTGCCCCAGAATGCGGGAAATCTTGTCGACAATGGCCAGCCCCAGCCCCAGTCCCTTGTCGGGGTTGCCACCGCCGGCGGGCAGAATACGCCGGAATTCGAGGAAAATTTCGCTGAGTTTTTCCTCCGCGATACCAATACCGGTATCCCACACTTCGATCAGCAGGCTGTCGCGCCGGCGGCGACAGCCGAACAGGATGCGCCCGGTTTCGGTATAGCGCAGCGCATTGGAGAGGAAGTTGCGCAGAATCCTGGCCAGCAGCTGGCTGTCGGAGCGGATCACCGCATCGCTGCTGACAAAGCGCAGCTGCAGCTGCTGCTTGCGCGCCACCTGGCCATACTCGTTGGCGATGTTCTGCAACAGGTCGCGTACGCAAAAGGCGTTGATATCCGGCGTGATAACGCCGGCATCCAGCTTGGAGATATCCACCAGGGTGCTGAGCAGGCTCTCGACATCGGCCAGGGAATTGCTCACCGAGCTCACCAGCCTGCTCACCGGCTCCGGCATCTGCTGCTCCTGCAGGGCGCCGGTAAACAGGCGGGCCGCGTTCAGCGGCTGCAGCAGGTCGTGACTCACGGCGGCGAGAAACTTGGTCTTGGACAGGTTGGCCTGCTCGGCTTCCTTCTTGGCTTCGCGCAAGCGCGCCTCGATCTCGACCCGCTCGTGAATTTCCTGGCGCAGCTTGGCATTGAGGGCGGTCAGTTCCGCCGTGCGCTCATCGACGCGGTGCTCCAGGTGCTGATAGGCCTGCTCCAGCGCATGGGCGGTACGACGACGTTCGGTGATATCCCGGATCATGACGAAAATGCCGACGGCGCGGCCACTGCTGTCCAGGTTCGGCACATAGGATTTGAGCATGCAGCGCGTTTCACCGTGCAGGTTGCGCTCGTCGATCTCGAAGGTCACGCTCTCCCCGGCCAGGGCCCGCTCCATATAGGGACGGATCTTGCGGAACTGTGCCTCGCCCTGCACCTCGCTGATCAGGCGTCCGTTGAGCTCGCCCCGCGGCCAGCCATACCATTCGTCGTACACCTTGTTGCTGAACTGGTATCTCAGGTCGTCTCCCACGTAACCGATCAGGGCCGGCACATGGTCGGTGATCAGCCGGATCCACTGCTCGCTTTCGCGCAGGGTCTCGGCGTAGTGGTGGCGCTCCGTGATATCGGTATAGGTATTGACGTAGCCGCCGGTGGGCATGGGGTGGGTGCGAATTTCCAGCACCCGGCCATCAGGCAGGGTGCGCTCCAGCGCCTGGACGCCATCGGCACAGTGCAGGGCCGTAATCGGCGCCAGTACTGTGGCGCCCCCTCCCGCCAGCAAACCGGCAACGAGATGCTGCTGCCGCACCTCGGTCGGGTCGATGCCACTGAGTTCGATAAAGCGAAGATTCCACACCTCCAGCTCGCCCTGGCTGTTGACCAGTGCAACGCCCTGGGACAGGTGATCCACCAGGCTTTGCAGCAGGCGCGACTTTTGCGCCAGCGCCCGTTCGCGCCGCGCCTCCTCGAAGGCCTTGAGTTCGGTGATATCGGTATAGAGCACCACCAGGCCACCATCGCGCGTCACCCGTTCATTGACCTGAATCCAGCGGCCATTGGCCAGCTTCATCACCGGGCTGCCGGAACCCGCCTGGGATCCACTTTCCTCCTGAATCAGGCCATGCTCCTGGGCCAGGCGCTTGAGATCGGAGATGGTGGTGCCCTCTTCGATCCTGATACCGGTGCCCTGCCAGAAGGCACGAAAATGGCTGTTGGACAACAGAATGCGCCTGTCCCGGTCGAACAGCACGAAGGCATCGGAAATGCTTTCGATGGCATCGATCAGGCGCTGCTGCGACATTTCGGCTTCTTCGCTGGCCCGTGTCAGGGCACGGTTGCTGCGCTTGAGCTGAAGCAGCGCACTGTTCAGCGCTTCGGTGCGCTCGCGCACCTGTTCGGCCAGTACCACCGAGTGTTCGAAGGCACCATAGGGGTCGGCGCGGTGACCGCCGCCGGACTCGACCCGCTCGATCAGGGCGGCATTGATCTTGCGCAGCTTGGCGTTGTCCTGCTGCAGCCGGGCGTTGTCATTCTCCAGTGTGGCGAGACGCGCCTGCAGATCCTGCACCGACCCGGCAGCGGTCATTGACACCCGCCCCCGCGGGCATCAGCCAGCCCGGTGGCCACTTCAGCGCCGCGCATGGCGGTAGCCTCCAATCGCCACACCAGTGAAGGTCTGGTTAAGGTGCATGCCATTGAACTGCTCGCCATAGGTATTGAATCCAATCACGCGGTGCGCCTTCAGGTAGTCCGATGTGGTGCCGTCGAGCCCTGTGTATTCCGCCTCCAACCGACGCAGGAAGCAGTCGCAGCCGATCACCAGGCGGGGGGTGCCGATGGACTGCTCGATACGGGCGAACTCGGCATCCAGATTCGCCAGCATGGCGCCGGGACGCATGGCGGTCAGCACGATGCCCTTTTCCACTGCACAGTAGAACGTCATGCTCAGGTCCGCATTGACCCGCTGAATGGAACGTACGTAAAACTCGTCGCCAATGCGCACCGCCACGGGATTGAGAGCAAAAGCCCGAAAATCGAGATCCGCCACCGGCACACCCAGCAGCCGGGCATATACCAGCGCAGCGGGTTCGGCATTGAGTTCCGTGACGGTACGGCTGTCGGGGTCGGCCCCGGTAACCACCATTTTTTCCCCGGGGTGTTCGATATGGTGGCTCGAAAACACCTCGAACTCACAGCGGGTATTGAACAGCAGCACCACGGCGGCATCGGTATGAAAGCGCCCGTCAAAGAAAACATGGGTATTGGCCAGGTGGATATCGTCCCCCGCCGAGCCGCCAAAATTGGGAATGCTGCCCAGCGCCGAGTTCAGCGCGACCAGAAACAGCTCCTCCTGGCTCGAGAGGCCATCGAGCAGCGTCAGCGCAAAGGTGTTGCCCTTGATGGGTGCCAGGTTACGGGAACGACAGCCCGCGGTAAGCCCCTCGACAACAGCCTGGGCATCGGTCAGGGAAAAGCGGCCAATCTCCTTCACCAGCTGGCCTTCAATGGCGAAACTGCGGTTATCGAATCCGATGGCCGTGACGCACCCCTGACCATAGCCCTGGGGAGTGATTTCGCCCGCCGTGGTACAGCCGGCGAGCCCGACACCGGCAAAGTCGGCCTGCAGTGCCGCGCCCAGCGCCTGGAGATCATATTCGGCGGAACAGAAAAACAGCACAAAGCCGAGCGTTGGTGCACGCAGCGCCGCAGAAAGCTCGGCGGACGCCGTGGCGGGATCGGGACTGTAACTCACCGCGGTGAGCGCAGGTGACTGGGGGTATTCGAGGGTCAACGCTTGCCTCCCCGGGAGTATCAGCGTCAGAAATGATGGCAGCAGCCTTATTGTAGGCGCAGCGGCAGTCGCCCCGAAATACTACTTGGGAAGTACCTGCAAAAAGCCAGACAAGCCTCTGTTTTACCAGTACTTTCAACAGATAAATGGTAATTCTGGCCGCAGCCTGGAAGGCGAAAACAGTACTTTAGTACTGCGTTGCGTGATTGCCGAGCCCATAAAAACGCGGTTGCAGACACTGGAGAAGGGGGTAACCAGTATCCACAACCGCGTCACCGCGACCTGGATGACCAGGTCAGTACTACACCGACTGCGATGGTGTCGGTATCCTCGAAGTCTGAACCACCCACGGCGACTTCGGTACGATTCAATGCTGCAACCCGCTTGAGGTTTTCATTTAGATCGTGAAAGACGGCGACGGCAGTATGGGTGTACTCAGCATCGGCGCCCATCCGCAGCGGATCATGGCTGCTTGAGTTCTCACAATAGGACAAAACAAAACGGTTTGCACCCAGGATGCAAGATGCCCGGGTCAAATAGCCCTGCACATCATCGATTTCGGATGTCACCAGGTTGCTCTAACAGGCTGATGAAAAACGACCTGCTAACCACGGCCAATATTGCCGAAGGGCTGCCGCCACCCACCAGCCCCTCCGAATTCGAACAGCCGTAAAACACCCTTATTGACCAAGTCTTCCAATACCTTAACGCCATTATATAAAGTGAAAGCTGAAGTTCTGCACAGCACGTCGGGCGGATCCGCAGGGCTGCCCTTCCCCCCCTGGTCGCGGGTTCTTGCGCGGCCACGGCACCCACCGGAACACAGACAAGGGCAGTCGCTGCTGCAGCACTGCGGATTCGGCTATGCTTTGGGAGCTATCATGGGCGGGCGCACCTGCCAGTCCGCCGGCGCTACAAGGAGAGGATTCATGAAAACAATCGTTAGGCTGTTACTCGGCTCCACTGCCGTATTGCTGGCCACCCTGTTCGGCACGGTGGCGCAGGCATCGGAACTGTCGGACCAAATGATCCGGGATGCGCGCCAAAGCTGTGCCGCCAACCAGGACGGACAGCTGGGCTACCAACCGGGTACCATCCGCGTAATCGACCTCAACCGCGACGGCATCGAAGATGAAATCGTCGACGAAAGCACCTACAGCTGCACCTCGTCGGCCAGCCAGTTTTGCGATGCCACCGGCTGCGGTCTCAAGGTAATCGTCAACAGCCAGGTGCTGGAGCGTCATGTGCGCCAATGGCAGATAATCGACTGGGACAGCGACCGCATGCTGCTACTGTCACTGCACGGTTCCTACTGCGGTACCCAGGCGACCCATGGCTGTTACGAAGCCATCACCTGGGTTGAAGGCGGTTTTCGCAGTGTACGCCGCTAGCTGAAGACTGTTGCAGCCCGAAGCGGTTGCCAACCGCAAGGCTGCAAAAATACAAAAGGCCTGAAAGCCACCGCCGGCTTTCAGGCCTTTGCGTAATTGCTGCATCCCGGGCTTACAGCCCCAGCTCGCTCAGTCCGGGGTGGTCGTCGGGCCGTCGCCCCTGGGGCCAGCGGAACCTGCGTTCGGCCTCGGTGATGGGCACATCGTTGATGCTCGCATGGCGTTGCGCCATCAGGCCATTGTCGTCAAACAGCCAGTTTTCGTTACCGCAGGCGCGGAACCAGGCGCCGCTGTCATCCTGCCATTCGTAAACAAAGCGCACTGCAATGCGGTTGTCGGTAAAGGCCCAGAGTTCCTTGATCAGGCGGTATTCGTGCTCGCGCTGCCACTTGCGAGTCAGCAGATCACGGATTTCTTCGCGCCCCGTCACGTAGGAGGATCGATTGCGCCAGCGGCTGTCCGGCGTGTAAGCCAGGGACACGCGCTGCGGATCGCGGCTGTTCCAGGCGTCTTCTGCCAGGCGAATTTTCTGGATGGCCGTGTCACGGCTAAAGGGCGGCAACGGCGGCCGCGGTTCGGATGCTGTGGACATGATCTGTCTCCCTGTTGTGTCGTCATTGGTGTTTCACGCATTGCGTTGGTAACCTGCGATGATGGCGCGCAGGCGGCGGTTCTCCTCGCGCAGGGGATCGAGTTGCCGTGCCAGTTCCTCAGCGCTGTAGCGCGGTACCAGGTGCTGTGGGCAGTTCCAGTCGAAGGCCTGCAGCTCGATGACAAAACCCCGCTCGATACCGGCGCCGTAATCAGCCACCGCAAGGGCGGCAAGCTGATCCGGTTCGCCCTCTCCCAGCTCCCGCACCCTGCCCAGCAGCTTGAGCCGCGCCCGGTTGGGGTAGTCCACCATGATCAGGGCGACGCGGTCACAGCTGCGAAAATTTCCGGTACTGATGTACTGCCGGTTGCCCTTGAAATCGGCAAAGCCGATATGACGGTCATCCAGCACCCGCACAAATCCTGCTGGACCGCCGCGGTGCTGCACATAGGGCCAGCCGGTTTCCGTGACGCTGGCCATGTAGAAGCTGTCACGGGCCGCGATAAAGTCGGCCTCGCGCGGCCCCAGGCGATGATGATTGTCAGCCCCCTGCTCCATCCTGGCATAGCTGTCGCGACTTCCCTGATCCCGCTGCAGCGCACGGACCCTGGGCGTAAAGGCGATGTCGGCAAATTTGTGTCCCATCCCATACCTCCTCATATACGACCGGACGATGCCCAGCCTGGACGCCGAAGCCGCTGGCACCGCTCCGGCGCTGTCACTTGGCATTGCACACAGCATCACAAATATCACTTGCGAAAAGAATCCATGAAAAACACAATTAATTATTCCACTAGAGGGAACAGTTATGGATCAGTTCCACCTGATGAGCGTATTTGTTGCCGTCGCTGACGAGCAGGGTTTCGCGGCCGGGGCACGCAAGCTGGGACTCTCGCCACCGGCGGTAACCCGTGCGGTAGCGGCACTCGAAAAGAAGCTCGGGGTGCGGCTACTGCAGCGCACCACCCGCCTGGTAAGACCCACGGATGCGGGCCTGCGATACCTGGAAGACGCGAGGCGCATCCTCAATGAGGTCGAGGCCGCAGGCGATGCCGCCGCAGGCATCAATGCCGAACCACGGGGACACCTAAGCGTGACAGCGCCAGCGCTGTTCGGTCGCATCTTCGTACTGCCCACCCTGGTGGAGTACCTGGAGCTGTACCCGCAGACACGGATGTCGAGCCTGTTTCTGGATCGCGTGGTCAACATGATGGAAGAAGGCGTCGATGTGGGCGTGCGCATCGGCGAACTGCCGGACTCCAGCTTGCGGGCACTGCGGGTGGGCTCGGTACGACTGATGCTCTGTGCCGCGCCGGCGTACCTGGCACGCCACGGTACACCCCAGAGTGTGGCGGCACTGCGAGATCACAGCATTGTCGCCTCCAGTGCCGGCAGTAGCCATTCAGCTACAGACTGGCGCTTTGAAACGAACAAGGGTAGCCAGAACATTCGGGTGCAGCCAAGACTGCGCGTCACCACCAATGATGCCGCCATCGAAGCCGCCCGACAGGGCCTGGGGATTACCCGGGTATTGTCGTACCAGGTTGCACCGCAGCTTGAGTCCGGCACACTGCAGGCACTGCTGACCGATTGCGAACCCCCGCCCCGTCCTATTCATATCGTGCACCGTGAAGACCGCTACAGCAGCGCCAAGGTTCGCACTCTGGTGGACCTGCTCGCCCGACGCCTGCGGGCACAGCCTGCGCTGAATCCGGACTAAGCCTGGCTGGGCCGGGCTGAACCGGGCTGAACCGAGCCATGCTGCGCCGCCCCGTCTCTCCACGAACACAGATTCATATCTGTGCACCGTGAAGACCGCTACAGCAGTGCCAAGGTTCGCACTCTGGTGGACCTGCTCGCCCGGCGCCTGCGGGCACAGCCTGCACTAAATCCGGATTAAGCCGGGCTGGGCCGGACTGGGCCGGGCTGAACCGAGCCATCCCGCGCCGCCCCGCCTCTCCACGAACACAGATTCATATCGTGCACCGCGAAGACCGCTACAGCAGTGCCAAGGTTCGCACTCTGGTGGACCTGCTCGCCCGGCGCCTGCGGGCACAGCCTGCACCGAATCCGGACTAAGCCGGACTGGGCCGGGCTGAACCCCTCGATACCGGCCCCTACCGGCCGGCGCCAACTCGGCGGCACACAGAAACAGGCCGCAATATAAGATAACGGTATAAATCGCACCAGAGCTACTGACTACTGACTACTGACTACTGACTACTGACTACTGACTACTGACTACTGACTACTGACTACTGACTACTGACTACTGACTACTGACTACTGACTACTGACCAATGACCAATAACCAATGACCAATAACCAATAACCAATAACCAATGACTACTGACTAATGACTGCGGGCGCTACCATTGCAGCCAGCAGCCGCGCTGATGAAAGTAAGCCTGCAGCGACCGATAGTTGGGGCAGTGCTGCTCCACCAGCGCCCAGAAGCGAGGCGAGTGATCGAAATGGCGCAGATGGCAGAGCTCGTGGATCAGCACATAGTCCGCCGCATCGGGCCGAGCCATGATCAGGCGCCAGTTCAGCGCAATACGCCCCTGGCTGTCGCAACTGCCCCAGCGACGGCGGAAGTTGCGAATCGACACGCCGGCCGGTACCAGCCCGCTCTGCCTGCCCAGCTCCTGTAATCGCGGCACCAGCTGCTGTGTTGCCTGCTGTATCAGCCACTGCTGCACCAGTGTACCCGTCGCTTCCGCCTCCGGCCGGCGGATACGCCGCGAAAGGGTCACCTGCAGTTCATCACCCTGGACCCGCACGCCGGAGGCCGCGCCCCGTGCCCAGCTCAGCCGGTAGTCGCGGCCGCGCCAGGGAATCAGCCCAGCCTGCACGATCTCGATACCGTGGGCGGCCTGCTGAATCTGCTGCCGGTCCAGATGGCGGAGTACCCACTCACGTCGGCTCTGCACGAAGTCATCGACCCATTGGGCACTGACCCACTGCGGCACCCGCACCAGCACCGCATCGGCATTGATCTGGATAGCAGCGCTCTTGCGCTTGCTGCGTACCACCCTATAGTCAAATGGCAACAGTGCCTGGTTAGGACTCGACGACATGGAACTCCCGGCTGTGCAATTTTCTGATATGACAGACCCGACAATGCGCGCCCAGGGCACGGCGCAGCCGCGGATAAGGTATGCCGCCATTATACGGACGACTGAATGCTAAAACCGATCTCTGCCCATAATTGTGATGCCCTGGTAGAACAGGTGCGCCAGTGCCGCCACTGCGAAGGCCTGCCGGACATCGCCCGTCCCATCGTGCAGGCGAGCAGTGCTGCCCGTATCCTGATCATTGGCCAGGCGCCTGGCAGTCGCACAACGGCCCAGGGCCGACCCTTCGACGATGCCAGTGGCGAGCGGTTGCGAAGCTGGCTCGGGCTCGAGCGGGAGCTGTTCTACGACCCCGCTTGCCTGGCCATCATGCCGATGGGGTTCTGCTTCCCGGGCTCCACGGCCAGCGGCGACCGACCGCCGCGCAGGGAATGCGCCCCGCTGTGGCACCCCCGCCTGCTCGAGGCCATGCCCGCCATACGCCTGACCCTGCTGATCGGCCAGTATGCCCAGCAACGCTATATTGCGGACAAGCCTGTGTCTCTCACCCAGACCGTCGCCCGCTGGCGTGAACTGGAACCGGGCGTGCTGCCGCTGCCCCACCCCTCGCCCCGCAACCGGCGCTGGTTCAGCAACAACCCCTGGTTCGACACCGAACTGCTGCCAGAGCTGCGACGGCGGGTGACGCTCGCCCTGGCCGACTGAATCACAGCTGGCGCACACAGGCACGCACCGCCGCCTGGTAGGCCCGCTGCAGCCGGGCCTCGCCAACCTGGGCATAGCGCAGCTGTTCATACAGCCGTGCGACGGTACCGATCAGGGGGGCCAGATCAGGCCGCGCCAGCGCGACCCTGTCGGCATAGGCCCCAACCGCCTCACCGGGACGTCGCCCCAGGCCGCGCCGCTCGAAACGCGCACTCAGGCCCAGCAGGGCGGCGTCCACCGGGTCCTTCGCTCTTGGCCTGCGCTGTCGCAGCAGACCCAGCGCAACCCAGCCCAGCACCAGGCTGAACGGCACCAGCAGTGCCAACGCCAGTTTCCACAGGGTCAGCTCGCCGAACAGCTTCTGCAACAGCGTATCCTGGCGCAGCTGGTAGCTGAGGACCCAGCGATGCCAGACAAAATTCAGCGCATCGGTGCGCATGCGCAGCGCCGTGATCCAGCCAATATGACCAAAACGCACCGGCGACAGCGGCGTGTCGGCCAGGAACCCTGGCTGCGTGGACAGCAACTGTTCGGCGCTCTGCTCGATACGCTCGGGCGCTACCGCCGCCGTCGGATCGATCCGCACCCAGCCACGCCCCTCGTGCCAGACTTCAGTCCAGGCGTGGGCTTCGAACTGGCGCACTACCAGGTAGGATTCGTACGGATTCCACTCACCGCCAAGATAACCGCCGACGATGCGCGCGGGTACGCCGGCGGCACGCAGCAAAAAGGTCAGGCTGCTGGCAAAGTGGCCGCAAAAGCCTTTGCGGGTATCGAACAGAAACTCATCAATGCTGTCGGCTCCCAGCCGTTCCGGTGTCAGGGTGTAGCGAAACGCAGCGCCGTACAGCGCCAGCGCACGCGCCACCAGCCCTTCCGTGGAGGCATCCTCGGCCCGCCAGGATAATGCCAGTGCGCGGGCGCGCTCATTGCCCGTCTCGGGCAACGCCAGATAACGCTGGCGCTGAAACGTCGAGAGTGGCTGATCACTTTGGCTCGACAGCCTCGATTCGAGGGCAAAATCCACCCGCTGGCGAATCTTGGACGGTGCCCTCAGGGTCTGGTTGGCCTGCATGCGCAGCGGCCAGGGCGCAGCGACCGGGTAATCCAGCCCGTACACCCAGGGCTGGCCACTGGGCTCCTGGGTAATACGGTAGCGCAGCAGCGCCCCGGATGCGGGGCGCTGCTGCGCGGATGGCAACAGGGCACGGTCGGATTCGGCCTGCCAGCGTCGGCCATCGAAGCGATCGTACGTCAGTCCCCGCCAGTACAGTTCAGCGGGCCGCGGTGGCCGCCCCCGGTCGAACTCGACCCGAAACGCCACCTCGCTGGAGCCGGTCAGGCGACTCACGTCCCCGGGGGACAGCGTGTCCGACAGCCCGGTGCGAGCCTCCTCCCGGGCCAGCGGTGCGTACCAGAGCGGACCGATGCGCGGTACCAGTACAAACAGCACCACCATCAGCGGCAGCGCCGGCAGCAGCAGTCGCACCGACGCCCGCAACGGGCGCCAGAAATCGGGATGGCGTTCGCTCTGATAGACCGCGTTCAACGCCGCCGTGATCAGCAGCAGCGCCAGCCCGACATAGAGCGCGTGCAACAGCGTCTGGCCGAACAAAAGCTCGGTGGCGGCCAGGAAATAGGCCACATAGATCAGCACCAGCGCATCGCGGCGCTTGTAGATCTCGAGCAACTTGAGGGAAAAACCGGCGAACAGCAGCGCCACGGCGAGCTCCGGTCCGTTACCCCGCCCAATGGACATGATCACGCCGATGCCGGCAGTCACCGCCATCATGAATTTGACGCTCCAGTGCGGAAAGGAGGTCCGCCCCAGGTGCACCCAAAGACGCCAGCCCAGGGCTCCGAGGGTCATCAGTGGCAGCCACCAGGGTAGGCGCAGACTGTGGGGCAGCAAGACCGCCATCACCATCAGCAGCTGCCATAGCAGTGCCGGCCGGGTCAGCTGATACACCGCCTTCATTGCGAGGCCTGCCCATGCAGTGCCAGGGCACGCAGCACCTGATGACGGTGCCGCCCACCGCTGCCCGGGGCGATCTCGACGCCGGGCAACCGCAAACCGTATTCGACCCCCTGCTCTGCCAGGCGCAGCGTCCAGTAACACAGCCGCGACAGCCGCTGCTCGGTTTCGAGCTCCGGCCAGAATGTCCAGTCGAGCCACAGCTGTTCATCGGCATGATCGACAAACTGCTTGGCATGCAGCCCCTGTCCTGCCGCCAGCTGTTTCCAGGCTATATGGCGTGGCGACATGCCCTTTTGATAGGTTTCAAGGCCGGCGAAGTCTTCGCTGCCGCGCCCGCTTGCCACCGTACCCCGTTCGCCACTGCCAACGCCCGGTGGCAACAGGCCGCCTGCCAGCGGCCGCGGGTAGGCCAGCGCCCTGAAGTCGGTTTCGAGCCAGGTCCAGGCCCGCAACAGCCCCAGTGGATAATGCGTTTCGATCAGCAGCGCCCCCGGACGCCACCAGCCCCGCTCTGTCGCCGGGGCATAGAGCCGCACGCGGCGCTCGGTGTCGTCGATCAGGTCACAGTTTACCGGCACCTGTTCGATCCAGGACAGCTGCAGGGCTTCATAGGTGCGCCGGCGGCCGGCGCGCAGCAACAGTTCGAACTCCGCGTTTTCCCCCACCAGGCAAGGCCTGGCCGACAGCGCCGTGATACTCAGGCCGGCGAGATTGCTGTAGGTGTGCAAGATGGAGACAACAAAGAGCGACAGCAGCACGAAACTGACGGCATACACCAGGTTGTTTTCGTAGTTGATGCCCAGCAGCAGTATCACCAGGGCAGTAAACAGGAACCAGAAGCCCGCCCGGGTCGGGAAGATAAAGACACGGTTTTGCGTCAGCGTCAGCGTGCGGGCCGGTTCATGCCGACCCAGCGCCCAGCGTCGCGCGCGCGCCCCGATCCGACGACGCCAGGCCGCAGTCACGCGTCACCTTCGCGCAACATGGCCCATGCCCATTGCCCGGTGGCGCCGCGCCTAACCAACCACATCCACCTGTTCCAGCATCTGCCGGATCAGCGCTTCGCTGCCATGACCGCCCACCTGTTCGGCCACGCGCAGGCGATGACCGATCACGGGCTCCAGCAGGGCCTGCAGATCTTCGGGCACCACATAATCACGCCCGTGCATGTACGCCCAGGTGCGAGCGCACTGCAGCAGCGCCAGGCTGCCCCGGGGTGACACCCCGTAGGCGAACTGTGGGGATTCACGACTGAACTGCACCAGCCGCTGCAGATAGTCGATAAGACTGCTGGAAACCCGCACCGCCTGGCACTCGGTTCGAATGGCCGCCAGATCATCCTGATCAATACAGACCGGCAGCGGGCTGCGCTGGCGCCGGCTGTGGCCTTCCGCGAGCAGCTGACGCTCCGCCTCGGGGGCCGGGTACCCCAGCTCGATGCGCATCAGAAAACGGTCCAGTTGCGACTCCGGTAACGGGAAGGTACCAAACTGGGTGTTCGGGTTCTGGGTCGCGATCACGAAAAAGGGCTCTGGCAACGGGTGGGTCTGACCGTCGAGGGTGACCTGGCGTTCCTCCATCGCCTCGAGCAGCGCACTCTGTGTCTTGGGGGTGGTGCGGTTGATTTCATCGGCCAGCAGCATCTGGGTAAACACTGGCCCGGGGTGGAAGCGGAACGCCGAGGCATTCTGGTCGAAAATGGACACACCGACAATATCCGCCGGCAGCATGTCGCTGGTGAACTGAACACGCTGAAAACTCAGCCCCAGCACCTGGGCAAGCCCGTGGGCCAGGGTCGTTTTCCCCATGCCGGGCAGATCCTCGATCAGCAGGTGCCCCTGGGAAAACAGGCAGGTCAGCGCCATGCGGATCTGGCTTTGCTTGCCCAGCACCAGGGTACCGACACTGCTGACCGCAAGTTCGACCTTGTCGCGCAGGGCAACACTCTGTTTATCCATCGCCGACGATACACCCATAGATCCTGCCTCGATAACGGACTCCGCATTCGGATCCCTGCTTGCTGTGTGCCTGGCGGGCAACCGGATTTCCTGCCAGGTTAGCCAGTGCCCTGTGCTGAACTCGATCCTCGACCGGAGCATGCTCTGGCCCGGCTGCCGACCTAATAAAGTACCACACATTAAAACACCTGCCGTTATGCCAACCGGCAGGTGTCTGGCGGTAACCGCCCCAGCCGGGCGGTCACTGTTAGCCCTCAGGCCAACAATCAGAATTTGAGCGGGATGGAATCACTGTGGTAATCCATCACCACGCCGGCACAGGTTTCGTCATGGGGCGTGACCTGCACCAGATTGGCTTCATGTACGCCCGCACGGTGGCACACATCATAGGCCTGGGCCACGTTGGCACAGGTCAGAACGGTACCACTGCGGTCCTTGATCAGGTCCTTGCCGCCCTCGTACTCCACTTCAACAACCATGGGGCCACAGCCGGACTCGATAAAATTGACCGCCTTGAGCCTGTGGCTCGAAGCCAGTGCCTTGAACTCGGAAATTTGCATTTGAGCCTCCACCGATGTCTCACAGCCGGTCGCCCTTGGATGCCCGACCCGGGCAACAGAACGGTTGCCCCAGGCCCGGTGCACAGGCTTCGGCGCCATCGTACACGCAGCCAAACGGGGCCCCTGCCCCGCACTCGCTACCTATGCAGTATAGGAGGTTATACACACAGCGATGCCCGGCCGGCCGAGCGCCCTCGATGGCACAGCAGGCACGAGCCCCGCACGGCCTAGGACGGCAGCGCCGTTATGCGATTGCGTCTGCTGTATGCGGCAACAGGCGGCCTGTATCGGGAATGGCGCCGATCACCGGCCTGCCGTAGAAATAGCCCTGTACCTGGCGACAGCCAAAGGCATGCAACAGGTCGCGCTGCGCTACGGTTTCAACGCCCTCGGCAATAACGTCCAGGTCAAGCTGAGCCGACATCGCGATCACCGCCTGGATAATCTGGCGGTCTTCTTCATTCTCGCCGATATCTTTCACGAAGCAGCGGTCAATCTTCAGCGTATCCACCGGCAGCTGCTTGAGCAGCGCCAGGGACGAGTAACCTGTACCAAAGTCGTCTATGGATATGCGTATCCCCAGCCCTTTCAGGGCGTTGAGGATGGCGATGGTGGCATCCAGGTTGTCCATCAGCGTGCTTTCGGTGATCTCGAACTCCAGCAAGTCCGGTGGCACGCCGGTTTCGCGCAGGATTGCCGCCACCTCGGTCATGAAATGCTTGTCGCGAAACTGCTGCGGGCTGATATTGAGCGCCACCGGCACAAGATCCCGCTGCGCCTCAATGCGGGCGACCAGCCCCTGGCAGACAGATCGCAGCACCCAGAACCCCAGCGGTATAATCAGACCCGACTGCTCGGCGGCCGGGATAAAGTGACCCGGCATCAACAGGCCCTGCTCGGGATGCTGCCAGCGTACCAGGGCCTCGAAAGCAACCACCCGGTCCTGCTCAATATTGACGATAGGCTGAAAGGCCAGGGCCAGTTGCCGGCTGGACAGTGCATGTCGCAGGTCCTCCTCCAGCTGCATCAGCTGCGAGGCTTCACGCTGCATGTCAATATTGAAAAATTCGACACAGTTCTTGCCACGGCGCTTGGAGGCATAGAGCGCCAGATCGGCATTGCGCAGCAACTGGCTGGCCGAATCGCCGTCATGGGGCGCCTGGGTAATTCCCATCGACGTACTGATCACCAGGTCCCGACCGTTCAAACGCACCGGCCGCCCCAGCACCGCGACGACCTTCTCGGCCAGCCCGAGCAGGTCATGCCGCCCGCCGCTGTTGCGCAACACCACCGCGAACTCGTCACCTCCCAGACGGGCAACAATGTCGTTGGCACGCACCTGGCCCCGCAGGCGGTTCGCGACTTCAACCAGCAACTGATCACCCACCTCATGCCCCATGGAGTCATTGATGCGCTTGAAGTCATCCAGGTCCAGATACAGCAATGCGACCACACCGCCGCTGTACGTCTGCTCGCGCAGAGCCTGGCCGAGCTGCTCATTCAGCAGCCGTCGGTTCACCAGCCCGGTAAGGTAGTCATGGTAGGCGAGCTCATGCAGTTCCTCGGTACGTGATGTCACCAGTGCGCGCAGCCGATAGGGCTCGCGCAACACATAGTGCACCAGCCAGGCAATGATCAGCGCGGCCAGAACACTCAGAAGGTGGCCGTAACCGAGAATCAGGCCTCGCTCGCTCGGCCCGTGGCTCATGCGCAGCACCCAGCGATCATTCGGCACCCGCACATCCAGTGTCTGTACGTTCGCACTGTTAAGCGGGCCTCCGCCCTCGAAAACAACCCGTTGTGCTACACCGGGGCTGGCGGGACGAATCAGCGCATACTGGTAGCCGCTGCGGGCCAGCGTCTGCAAGTCCGTCACTGATAACAGCCGTTCGATATCGATAACCGCCGAGACGAAGCCCCAGAAATACTCGCCGGCACCGGACTCAGAATCGGGCAAATAGACGGGATTGCGGCCGATCACCGCGCTACCACCCTGGATGAGATCCAGCGGGCCGTTGAGCGTCAGACGATGGTCATCCCGCGCTTTGGCGGTAGCCACGGCCGTGGGGCCATGCTCAAACACATTCAGCCCCAGTGCCGCTTCGTTACCGGAATACGGAAAAACCTGGCGATTGATCCCGGCAGGGGCGAGCTGCAGGCTGGATACCGAGGGGAAGTCACGCAGTATCTCTGCGGCACGGGCGGCAAAATCCGCCGGCTCACCATCACTGCGGCGTACTTCATGGGCCAGCAGTTCGGTCGACAGCAGAGAAAAATTCAGCAGGCGTTCGACAGAACTGACCTGGGTATTGATCAGGTCACGTACGAGGGAGGCCTGCTCCCGTTGCTGCAGTGCCTGGTTAAGCTGGTTCCAGTACGTCCCCAGCAACAGCACGGCGGCAAAGACAAAGGCGGAAAAAATAGAGGTTTTACGCAGCACCCAGACTCCCGTTGCGCTCACCGGCGATACATCCATGCATCGGCAGCCGCAAAACCCACGTCTCTCCCCTGGCGCTGACAAGGCCGCTGGGCCGCTCCGGCACCGGCAACCGCGGGAGGTCAGGTCAGGCAAGGTGCCGTTATCCGTAACGTGGCGGGAAAGGCTAAAGCGTCCATTCTCAGGATCAGGGATCCGAACAACCGGGCTCAGGGAGCCCGGTTGCCGAGCCGGCGAGGCGTTCCTGCCGGCCCGTTAGCGCACTTAGTGGTGGTGACCACCTTCACCGTGGGCGTGGCCGTGCTGCAGCTCTTCTTCGCTGGCCTGGCGAACATCCACAACCTCTACCGAGAAGTTCAGGGTTTCACCGGCCAGGGGATGGTTGCCGTCCAGCTGTACGCTGTCATCCGCGACGGCGATAACGGTTACCGGCTGCTCGCCCCAGGGCGTCTGTGCCAGAAACTGCATGCCGACTTCGATTTCCTCGACACCGACAAAGTTGCTGCGTTCAACATCCTGTACCAGATCTTCGCGACGTTCACCGTAGCCACGCTCGGGCTCAACGGTTACATCCAGCTTGTCGCCCACGGCCTTGCCGACCAGGGCCGTCTCGAGACCTTCAACGATGTTGCCACCGCCGTGCAAATAGGCCAGCGGTTCCTGTCCTGCGGACGTATCGATCACATCGCCGGCGGCGTTTTTCAGGGTATAGTGAATCTGCACTATGGTATTTTCAGCTATCTGCACTGGTATTACTCCGTTCTGTCGTCACAACTGACTCAGATCACCATCGAATTTCCCGCCCGGGTTGGACATTCGAGACCTGGCACTGAACAGCAGACATTTAAGTAGTTGAAAACCTGTGTGAGCCACCCGCAGATAACGCCACCAAGCATTCCCCGCGCATCCTAACGTGCCGACCGGCGACTGTCACCCCTTGCCGGAATTATGGCCGGCCAGAGGCTCGCAACCGTCGCTTCGCCGGCAGTCAGGGGCCCCTTTGCAGCGTGCCCGCAGTACTGTCCCAGCGCCAGATGCCGCTGCCACTGAGGTTGACACCACCGATCCAGCGATCGATCGGTTGTTGCGATAGCCAGTCGGACGCACCATTGAGCACCTGCAGCCCCAGGGGCGTCAGCGACAAGCCCAAGCCCAGGAAAGCGTCATCGCAACCGCCAAGACCTGGCCGGACAAAACGCCCGTCGGCATCAAGCAGCGCACAGGGCCCGCGGAGCAGGCCATCCAGTACACGCCAGAAGCTTGCGTCCCCCATGAATGCCACCTCTTCGCGGGCACGCACGGCCTTGAACAGCTCCGCCGGGGCCCGCACGCCGGACTCCACCGCCTGCAGGACCGCCCTTTCGGTCCGATTGACCCCGGCAGGATCCGGGTACTCCTGCAACACACGCACCAGAGCGGATTCCAGAAAGGGCAGTGCCGACAAATCCCGCTGCAGCAGGTTGACCAGCATGCGCGGGTTTGGACTGCAAAACGCTTGCCATGCATCCACTGCCAACGCCAGCTGCGCCTCGCTCACCTGCAGTCGGCGGGCAAATAAGCCGGCGGCCTGGGTGGAATCAGCCTGCCCCAGATAGTCTGCCACCAACACAAGCTCTGGCCAGGCCAAGCCCTGCCCCTCCTCGTGATACCAGTTCAGCAGCTGCAACAGGTGCAGCTGATCGTAGAGCTCAAACGAATTCCAGATAACGACGCCACCTTCACGGGCGGCACGGCGAAACAGCGCATCCCGAGCCTGGAAGTGCGTCTGGGCTTCGAAATCGGTGGCCCAGCCACAGCTGGCAATAAAGGCGGCACGGACACGGGACAGCTCATCCAGGCCGAGCCCCGCCGGAACCGGGCCCTCATGCAGCACGTCGCTCCAGGCCAGGTACTCACCATCGATACCGGCCTGCTGCAGCCACTGGTTCGCCATGTCGCCATGGGTAATGTGAAGCATGGGTGTTCCTCCTTCCTTATAGAGTGCGTTTCTCGGCCGGCACGACAGCAAGCTCAGGGGACCCGGTTGCGGACCAGCATATCCGGCTCGGCTTCAACATGGGGATTGCCAAATCCCTGAACGGTGCGAATCCGCCGGTTGCGTTCCAGCTCCCAGGTATCGACCGGATCGGTCCGGTGCCAGGCCTCCAGCAGCCGCGTCTCACTTGTACTCAGGCGCAACTGGTAGCGATCCCGCATGTAAAAGTAGATGCGGGCAATATCACCCCGCACGCCATCGGCGGGCTCAAGCATGCGCCCCTTGAAGTCCACTTCGACATCGCAGGCACCATAGGCCCGCGATTCGCCGGCGATCATACCGTAAGCGTAGTTGGATCGATCACCGTTGACTTCACCAATGGCCGGCACCAGGTTGTTCATGTCGGCCTCCATGCGCTTGAATTCGGGATCCTTGCTGCACGCCCGTCGCCCGCCCTGCTGCCAGCACTGGCGCTGATGCCCGAACACCCAGGCCGGCATCACATGTTCCCATTCGATACGCCCGGCACGGTTAGCGTTCTTGCGAGCGGTATAGCCACAACTGGCCAGATCCGGCTCTAGCCGCTTGCCCAGTGCAGCGTAGCGGCACCCGCAGTAAAACGACTGTGGATTATCGGCATAGATCGAGGCCATTTCACGCTTGGCCGCACTGAAAGACACCGGCGGGCCGGCAAACGTATAAAGTGGCACCAGCAGTGCCACCCACAACATACGCATAACAATATCCGTATCAGACGCATCCTGCGGTTACCGCAGACATCCTGTCTGCACTGAACGGGAGCCACGCCCCCGGCAATAAGTACTTGACCATGCGTTCAAAATTAGGACTTAGTCCTAAATATTTTTGCGCGCAGCTCCGCTAGAGTTACCCCTGTATACCATTGTACAGACCGGACCTTCGGCGCATTGGATGCACACCGAAATCAATCCGCTCCACGCGAGGCACTGAAATGGAAAGCACCTGCCCCTCATGCGAACTCCTGATTACCCAGCAACGCCACCACCCCTACCTGGTTAACATCAGCTCGTTGCAGGACAGCCAGCTTTACAAATGTCGCTGCTGCAACAGCTACCTGCACCGTTACCTGAGCCAGTGGGAAATTATCAGCATCGGATTTTACGATGAGAAGCAGGGACCGCCAGCGCCCGGCAATGAGGCCGACAACGGGCCGGACACATCGGTCTTCGCCAGCGCACTGGGGCATTCCCGCGGCGGCCATTAAAACGCCGACGCGGCACTATACGCCTGCCAGACCAGATTCATCAATACGCAAGGGATTACCAGACATCATGCACAGCACGTTACGCTTCAAGGACGACGCGAGCGGGCAAGGCCCAGGGTCAATGGCGGGACCGGGATTACCCGCATTTTCCTCCACGAACCGCGCTGTTAACCGCTCAAGGCCCCCCGCCGCTCCAACAGCAGCATCATGGCCGCTCTTTGCAATACAGCAGATCAGATGTGCGCGACAACCTGTGCGCGAGGTTACTGCATGAACACACCCTGCCTGTGTTGCAACAATATCGAAGCCACGGCAGCGCCGCTTCTGGACCTGCAGCAATTTAGCATCCTGTTCTCCCAGGAAGGCCTCTGTATCGCACGCTGCAACCAGTGCGGTGACTGGTTATCCAACGAAGCCGGCCACTGGGAACCTCTGCTGCAGTATCAGTACGAACGCGCCCACAGCCACAGCTGAACGCCAGGCACAAACAAGGCGCCTGCACGGCCAGGATACCGGCTGACTTCAGGGTTGCTCGCTCAGGTTTGCGTGGGCTTGCGGTCCCGGGCCGCTTTCTCCAGCGCCTCGCGGATCACCGGATACTCAGCCATTGCCAGCAATACATCCTCGCGGCGCAATTCGTACAGCGAGCAGGGCGTTACGGCCCTGACCGTGGCGCTGCGGGGCGCCCGGTGCAACAGTGCCATTTCGCCGCAAAAATCCCCCGCCATCAAAGTGGCGAGCTGAAGGTCCTGCGTACCGCCCTCCCGAATCACCCGGACAACACCGCGGGCGATCAGATAGAGCGAATCGCCCGTCTCGCCCTGTGTAATGATCCGATCCCCTTGCGCCACCGTCAGGGACCGCATCCGTGTTGCCAGATCGGCGAATTCCGTTGCCGGGATATCCTTCAGAAAGGGCACCTTGCGCAGCAATTCCGACGGCTCTACCCGCAACCGCTTGACCTCCTGACCACGCAGCGCCCGCAGGCTCTGTGAGGCCTCATGCTCGAGCGACTCGGCGATGCCCGCGGGCAGCGTGCCCAGAGCCTGCTGCTCGTCGATCGCTTCGACCTCGGCCAACAGAACCAGGCGCTGTCCCAGGCGTTCCTGCATATCCGCGACGAATTCGGGGAACTGTTCGGCCATCTGGTCAAGCTGGCACCGCGCCGACTCATGCCAGGCAACGTACTGCTCACGCACCTCGGCCGCCGTGTGGCTCGATATGGACTCGGTTTCGACCAGCTCATCAAAGCGCTCAAGCACCCGGCCGCAACTCTGGTAACGTCCCCAGGCCATTTCGTAGTCCATCGCCACCTGGCGGATGCGCAGTCGTTCGACCTGCCCGGCCAGCGCACCAAACTGTCCCAGCAGCCGCAGCCGGTACCTGTCCAGCATGGAGCGCCGGCGCTCGCTGAACGCGATGTTGTCCAGGGTATCCTGAAAACGCACCGTATCCAGGTTCAGGGCAACCTGCTGACGCAGCCGCAGATAAGAACGTTCACTCAGGTGACCCTTGTTGAACATATCGATAAAGAGCGCCTGCTCTTCGGCGAAGCCCCTCAAAAACAGCAGCCTGCGCTCCTCGTTGGCATTGAGTTCGGCCCGGCGCAGCTGCGCCAGCTCCTCACGAATGCTGAGCATTTCACGATCCGATGCAAGCTGCAGCCGCTGGGCAATAGACCCGGAGAAGAGCCCGCCCGCCATCAGCTCCGGAATCCGGCTCTGCGCTCGACGCTTGGCGAGCAGCGTGCCTTCGACCCGGGCGAAGCGATCCGCCAGCGACGGCCGATCGAGCGCCAGGGCATGTACCAGGCGGTTGATGCTGAGTCCTGGCACCAGCAGAGTGAAGAGCACGGCCCCCATTACCAGGGTGGTAAAGACAGCGCTGTACTCGAACGTCGGCAGGCTGAGCACGATCGCCAGCGCGATGGCGCCGCGCAGGCCGCCCCAGTAAATAACCGCCTTGTACCCCCGCCCGACCGGCAGGGCGCCGGGCATCCGCTCCACCAGCGGCATCAGGCCAAACACCACCACCAGGCGGGACAGCAACATGCCCGCAATAAGCCAGATCAGTAACGGCAGTGAATCGAGCAGAGACGACAGCTCGACCTTCAAACCCACCATCAGGAAGATGAGTGCCGTGGCGATAAAGGCCATATATTCCCAAAAATGCTCCAGGTACGCCCGCACTGCCGGTGAGACCCGTATCCAGCCCCAGCCGCTGAACGTCAGCGCGGCCGCTACCGTGGCCATCACGCCGCTGACATGCAGCAGCTCCTCGGCCACCAGAAAGGACGCATAGGCCAACGTTGTGGTCAGCGTGATCTCGATCGCGTGCAGCCCCTCGACCAGGGTCAGCAGGTAGCCGGTTAGCAGTGCCATGAGCCAGCCCACGACCAGCCCGCCAACAAAGACCAGGACAAAATCGAACACGCCACCAAGTACGGACTCGGTCGAGACGACACCGGCCAGCAGAATCCCCACCAGCACCCTGGCCAGCACGATCGAGGTGGCATCGTTGAACAGGCTCTCGCCTTCAACCAACACGGTCAGCCGCCGCGGCGCCCCCAGCCGCTTGAACAGCGAGATGACCGCCACCGGGTCCGTGGCACTGAGAATGGCCCCCAGCAACAGGGCGGCGACAAAGGGAATGGGGGTCGCCAGCGCCATCACCGCACCGATAATGAAGGTGGAGACCAGCAGGCCGGGGACCGCCAGCATCAGTACAGGCGCGATATCACGTCGCAGCTGGCGCGCATCCAGATGAAAAGCCGATTCGAACACCAGCGTTGGCAGGAATACATACAGAATCAGGCCCGACGAGATCTCTAGCCCTTGCAGCGGCCCCAATGCCTCGGGGTAGGTCCCTCCCAGCTGCGCCAGCGCCATACCCACCAGCACCAGGGCCACGGTAAAGGGAAAGCGCAACCGTTCGGTCAGCGCCAGGGTCAGCGTGGCGATCAGCAACAAGGCGATGATACCGGCCACGAGATGCGCAATATGCAGGCCGGATTCCATTGGCAGCCTCGATATCGGGGTTCAAGTCCCTACAGTAAAGAAGCCCACCCCCTCACTGGTCAAACAATAACCCCAAACACCTCGATTTCCTGCTGAAAACGACCCAGATCGAAGCCAAAAACACCCTATCAAAGATCTCACTTGATACAAAATACCGATAATAAAACAAACCAAACAGCCATTTAGCACAATTAATAGGCAAAATTCCTTGAAAAATACCATTGCAAGGCGTAGATTTGATCTCACTTGAGAATATATAGCAAGCACAACAAGGATCCGGTCGCATTCGGCACTCTGACGAGCCACCGGAATCAGGCGCCAGGATCTGGCCCGGCACATAAGGCCGCGCGACGCCCCCACAATGACAAGGTGCAACGGACCCAAGAATGACTAATCCGAGCGAACTCAAATACCTCAACGGTTTTGGCAACGAGCACGAGACCGAAGCCCTGCCTGGCGCCCTGCCCCGGGGCCAGTTCAATCCCCAGCGCTGTGAATACCAGCTCTACACCGAGCAGTTCAGCACCACCGCTTTCACGGCGCCGCGGCACAGCAACAGGCGCACCTGGACCTACCGCATCCGCCCGTCCATTGCCATGGGTGACTTCACGCCGATGGACAAGGGCCTCATCCGTACCGCCCCCATCACCGAAGCGGATTGCCCGCCCAATGTGCTGCGCTGGGATGCACTGCCGATGCCGCAGGTTCCGACCGACTTTATCGATGGCATGATTACCGTGGCAGCCAATGGCGATGCCCGCAGCCAGGTCGGCATTGGCATCCACGTTTACCGTGCCAATACCGGCATGGGCCAACGGGTGTTTTACAACGCCGACGGCGAAATGCTGTTCGTACCCCAGCAAGGTGCACTTCTGGCCTACACCGAACTGGGCATCCTGCACGTAAAACCCGGCGAGATCCTGGTCATCCCCCGTGGCATCAAGTTCCGTATTGAACTGCCGGAAGGCCCGGTACGCGGTTATATCTGCGAGAACTACGGCGCCGCTTTGCACTTGCCGGAACGCGGCCCGGTTGGGGCCAACGGCTATGCCAATGACCGGGATTTCCAGTACCCGGTGGCCTGGTTCGAAGACCAGGACGGCGACTACGAGGTCGTGACCAAGTTCTGCGGCAACCTGTACCGTGCGCCTGTAGACCACTCCCCGCTGGATGTGGTGGCCTGGGTCGGCACCTCGGCGCCCTACAAGTACGACCTGGCGCGCTTTAACGTCATCAATACCGTCAGTTTCGACCATCCGGACCCGTCCATCTTCACGGTGCTGACCTCCCCGAGCGAAAGCGCCGGCGTGGCCAATGTCGACTTTGTGATCTTCCCGCCGCGCTGGATGGTGGCCGAAAACACCTTCAGACCCCCCTGGTATCACCGCAACATCATGAGCGAGTTCATGGGCCTGATCGAAGGCGTCTATGATGCCAAGGAAAAAGGCTTTGAGCCCGGTGGCATGAGCCTGCACAACTGCATGACGCCCCATGGGCCCGAAGCCGCCGTGTTTGAGAAAGCCAGCGCGGCCGACCTCAAGCCCGAACAGTACAAAGACACCCTGGCGTTCATGTTCGAGTCGCGCTACGTGATTGCACCCACCCGGCATGCCCTGGAATCCGACGCCCGTCAGCACAACTATGTGGACTGCTGGAGCGGACTGAAAAAATACTTTAACGGCGACAAATAAAGGCTGACCCATGACAACACTGAACGAAACCCACGACAGCACACTCACCAGCTGGGTCACATCCGCCAACAGTGGCGATACCGATTTCCCGATTCAGAACCTGCCCTTTGGCAGCTTCCGCCGCCAGGGCTCCACTGAAGCCCTGCGTGGCGGCGTCGCCATCGGCGACCAGATTCTGGACCTGGCCGCGGCCCACACAACCGGCCTGTTCGACGGCCTGGCTGGCGATGCGCTGCAGGCAGCAACAGAACCCACGCTTAACCGTTTTATGGGCATGGGCAAAACGGCCTGGTCGGCGCTGCGCCTGGCGCTGTCCCGCGCCCTGCGTACCGGTTCCAGCGCCCAGGCCGAGCTGCAGCAGTGCCTGGTTGCCCAGAGCGACGCCGAGTACGCCCTGCCCTGCACCATTGGCGATTACACCGACTTCTATACCTCGGTGCATCATGCCACCAGCGTCGGCTCGCTGTTTCGCCCGGACAACCCGCTGCTGCCGAATTACAAGTGGGTACCGATCGGCTACCACGGCCGCGCCTCCTCCATCGATGTTTCCGGGCAGACCTTCCACCGCCCCAAGGGACAGACCAAGGCACCGGATGCGACCGAACCGAGCTTTGGCCCCTGCAAACGACTGGACTACGAACTGGAGATCGGCATTTTCATGGGTAGCGGCAATGCCCTGGGGGAACCGGTGAGCATCGACCAGGCCGAGGATCATGTGTTCGGTATCTGCCTGTTCAATGACTGGTCGGCACGGGATATCCAGGCCTGGGAATACCAGCCACTGGGGCCTTTCCTGGCGAAAAACTTCGCCTCGACCATTTCCCCCTGGCTTGTCACCCTGGAAGCGCTGGCCCCGTACCGCGAAGCCTTCTCGCGCGATGCCGCCGACCCGCAGCCGCTGCCGTACCTGAGCTCGCCTGCCAACAGCGCCGAGGGCGCACTGGACATCCAGCTTGAATGCCTGCTGCAGACTGAACAGATGCGCGCCGCCGGCCAGGCCCCGACGCGCCTGTCCACTTCCAGCTTCAAGCATTCCTACTGGACCATCGCCCAGATGGTGGCGCACCACACCGTCAATGGCTGCAACCTGCAGCCCGGCGACCTGCTGGGCTCCGGTACCCAGTCCGGCCCCGAAGCGGCCGAAGCCGGTTCCCTGCTGGAACTGAGCCACGGCGGCAAGCAGGCCATCAGCCTGCCCAACGGCGAAACCCGCACCTTCCTGGAAGATGGCGACGCCGTGGTGATGCGCGGGTTCTGTGCCAAACAAGGTGCTGCTCGCATCGGCTTTGGCGAAGTGGTGGGTACCGTGCTGCCCGCCCGGGCCTGATGCCTGCACCAAGCTGACTCCCAAACCCTGGTGCCGAAAGCGGCACCGGGGTTTGGCATATCCGGATTACAGCGACAGGAACCCCAATGGAACTCTTTACCTACTTCCGCTCCTCCGCCGCCTACCGCGTGCGGATCGCCCTCAACCTCAAGGGGATTGAACATCGACTGACAACGGTGAACCTGCTCACCGGTGAGCAGCGCGGCGACCACTATCTGGCGCTCAACCCCCAGGGCCTGCTGCCGGCGCTGAAACTGGACAGCGGCGAACTGCTGACCCAGTCAACGGCCATCCTGGAATACCTCGAAACAGCCTACCCGCAGACGCCACTGCTGCCGGCCGATCCCGTCGCCGCTGCACAGGTGCGCGCCTGGGCCAGCCTGATTGCCTGTGACATTCACCCGGTCGACAACCTGCGGGTACTGAAATACCTCAAGGGCACGCTGCAGGTCAGCGATGATGACAAGACCGCCTGGTACCTGCACTGGATTCGCGAAGGCTTTGATGTGCTGGAATCCCAGCTAAAAGCCGCGCCCTATTGCAACGGCGCCGAGGTTACGCTGGCAGACCTGTACCTGATTCCCCAGGTGTACAATGCCCTGCGGTTCAAGCTCGACATGGCGGCCTACCCGAAGATCCAGTCGATCTGGGAGGCCTGCAACCGCCTGCCCGCCTTCGATGCGGCACGACCGGAAAACCAGCCCGACTCGACGCTCTGACACAGAGCATCGCGAACAGGCGCGGCGATCAGGACATCAGCCTTTGCAGCACCGCCATAGCATGCAAGAATCCACCGCTGCCAACACTCCCGCGGAGCCCGCCATGTCAGAGCCGACTGATTCAACGCCAAAGTCACTGATACTGAACCAGTTTATTCCCTACCGCATGGTCAACCTGGCCAGGCGCATGAGCGAAGACCTGTCCCGTATCTACGGCAGCGACGCCTACGGTGTCAGCATTCCCGAATGGCGCATTCTTGCCCGCCTGGCAGAGGATCAGTCCCTCAACTCACGGGACCTGGGACGGATCACCCAGATGGACAAATCCAAGGTCTCCCGCGGCGTGAAGCAGCTCGATGAGCGCGGCTACCTGGTCAAGCGCAAAGATCCCCAGGACAACCGGGCGACCTACCTGTCACTTTCCCCCGAAGGCCTTGCCCTGTACCAGGAGCTCGCTCCCCAGGCCCTGGACTGGGAAAGTCGCCTGATCAGCGCGCTGGACAGCAGCGAGTATCGCGACCTGATGCGCATCCTCGAAAAGCTCGACCGGCAGATCGACAAGCTGCAGGAGTAAACACCCCTTGCGCCGCAATCGCTGCTGGGTATCCCGACCGGCACCGGCACTGTTATCAGCCCCATAGCCTCTCCCTTGTCCCCGGCGCCACAGCTGCAACCCCAGGCACAGCTTCGAACATTGCCTGCTTTTTTCTGCCAGCCGTGCCCTGTACCTCCGGCGGGGCGCCACTGCAACTCGCCCGCCCTGGCTACCAGAATACAGCCGAGGTGTCAGGCCTGTCGGCCCGTTTCTCTGGGCCCGACGCCATCATTTACATTACAAATACTTACATTTTAACTATTGATTTTTAATATACCCAAGTCAGGGATAGGATCAGTTCAAGCCAACGAAACATCCCGGGCACAGCGCTGCGGGCCTGTTCAGTCGAATCCAGACGTCGTGTGGCCCTAACTGGACAAGAATAATCAGGAGCAAAACCATGCTAACCATGCCTCAGACGCTTCAGCTGCCCAACGGCGACAAGGTACGCCCGACGTTCAGCAAGGCTGAACTGCAGTCGCGACTCGACAAGCTGCGCCGCTACATGGCGGAAAACGATGTTCAGGCGGTGCTCTTTACCTCCTACCACAACATCAACTACTACAGCGATTTCGTCTACTGCCGCTTTGGCCGCGACTACGGCCTGGTCATCACCCAGGACAACTACACCACCATCACCGCCAATATCGACGGTGGCCAGCCGTATCGCCGCAACCAGCTGGGCGACAACGTCATCTACACCGACTGGCAGAAAGACAACTTCTTCTACGCCACCCGGCAGCTGATCAAGGATGGCGGCAAGGTCGGCATCGAGTTCGACCACGCCTCGCTGCAGGTGCTCGACAAGCTGAAAACCGCCCTGCCCAACGCCCAGTTCGTGGATATCGGCGTGCCCACCATGCAGATGCGCATGATCAAGTCCGCCGAGGAAATCGCCCTGATCAAGCAGGGTGCCCGGGTAGCCGATGTGGGTGGCGCCGCCATCCGCGATGCCATCGCCGTGGGCGTGCCCGAGTACGAAATTGCCCTGGCCGGCACCCAGGCCATGGTGCGCGAAATCGCCGGCACCTTCCCCGATGGCGAGCTGATGGACACCTGGGTCTGGTTCCAGTCCGGTATCAACACCGATGGCGCCCATAACCCGGTAACCTCACGCAAGGTCGAGGCGGGCGATATCCTCAGCCTCAACACCTTTCCGATGATCGCCGGCTACTACACGGCGCTGGAACGCACCCTGTTCGCCGAGCATGCCTCCGACCGCCACCTGGAGCTGTGGGAGATCAACTGCAAGGTGCACCGTCGCGGCCTGGAGCTGGTGAAACCCGGTGCCCGCTGCTGCGATATCGCCGCCGAACTGAACGAGATCTTCGCCGAACACGACGTGCTGCAGTACCGCACCTTCGGTTACGGCCACTCCTTCGGCACCCTGAGCCACTACTACGGCCGCGAAGCCGGCCTGGAGCTGCGTGAAGACATCGATACGGTACTCGAGCCCGGCATGGTGGTCTCCATCGAACCGATGCTGATGATCCCCGAAGGCCGCGCCGGTGCCGGCGGTTACCGTGAACACGACATCCTGGTGGTGGGCGACAGCAGCGCCGAAAACATCACCCGTTTCCCCTTCGGCCCCGAGCACAACATCATCAGGGGCTAAAGTGCAGGGCGCGCGTCCTACCCCACGGGGCGCGCACCCCGGGGCCTTCGGGCCCCACCTTCAACGCCCATCCCGACGCCCTGCCCCAGGCAGGACGGCAACAGCCCCACAACCACAATTTGCAACTATAAAAATAATCTGCGGCGAGCCCGACTCCCGCAAGCAGAGGTAACCCCATGCTAAGCAATGCCTGGACGCTCGACTGGTTTCTTGTTCTTAACGCCGCACTGCTGACGCTCACCGCAGGTTCCTACGCCTGGCGCGAACTCAAAGCCCACCCATCCGCTGCGGTAAAGCAATAACAAAGGGAGACCGACATGGACAGTTATAACTGGTTGAACTGGGGCCTGCTACTGGGCTCCTTCGCTGTACTGATTTACATCGGCTATGCCTCCAGCCGCACCGTCAAGAGCGACGATGCATCGGGGTTTCTGGTAGCAGGCCGCTCTTTGGGCCCCTTTGTGGGTGCCGGCACCATCGTCGCCACCGGTTTTAGCGGTTGGGGCTTTATGGGGTCGCCCGGTGTCGCCTTCGAGTTCGGCGCCATCGAAATCCTCGGCAACTTCTTTTTCGCCCCGGCCATGGTGATCGCCGTGCTGTACTTTGCCAGCTTTCTGCGCAAACAGGCCGACAGCCTGGGCAGCTGCACCATCCCGCAATACATTGCACAGCTGCACGGCAGCGGGCCTCTATCCCGCCTCGTTCAGGCTGTGGCGGCACTGATCTCCATCGTCCTGCTGCTGGTCTTCCTCACCAGCCAGATCAAGGCGGTGGGTCTGCTCGGTGCCTCCTGGCTTGGTATCGATCTTGGCAACAGCGCTGCCATGATGATCGGCGTCATTATTCTCTACACCATGCTGGGCGGGCTCGCCGCCGTGGCCTGGACCGACACCCTGATGGTTTGCGGCATGGCCGTCGGCGCCGTTGTCATGATGCTGCAGATGTTTACCGACCTGAGCCCTGCCGAGCTGTTCGCCCGCCTTGACGCCCTGGACCCGGCCCTGCTCAACCCCGTCACCGCGCAGCCCTATGGCGAAGAAAAAAGTTCGGTATTCCTGGTACTGCCCTACGCCTTCCTGTTCACCGCGGTACTGCCGTATATGGCGGTGCGCTTTCTCGCGCTCAAGCCCGGCGTCAAGTTCCACCAGGTCGCCATCTGGGTGGCGCCGCTGGGCTGCCTGCTGAGCCTGGTGCCCATCGTCGGCCTCTATGTGCGCGCCAAGCACCCGGAACTGGCCGATGCCGATCAGGCGATGCCCTACTACCTGAGCCACTACCTGCATCCGGTACTGGGTGGCACCATTACGCTGTTTATCCTCTTCGCGATGAAATCCACCGCCAACTCCCTGCTGCACACCATCTCGTCGGCCGCCTCCCACGACCTGCGCCTGGCGCTCTTTCCCAACAGCGGCGCCTCCAGCGAAAGAGTCCTGTGGATCAACCGCAGCGCCGTGGCACTGCTGGGCCTGACCGGCCTGTTAATGATGCTGTATGCACCGCCGTTCATGCTGTCCTGGCTGGGTATCCTGGGCACCGGCACCCTGCTGGCGGTCATGATCGGGCCGGTATTTATTTCGTCCATATGGCGCGGCAACAGCTACGGCGCCCTGGCGGCCATGTTCTCGGGGCTTGTCACCAGTGGCGGCTGCCTGCTGTTGACGGATCTGGGCTGGGTTGAAGGGCCGCTGATCGGCTGCGCGGTATCGAGCTTCATGTACGTTGCCGTCAGCCAGCTGACGCTCTCAAGATCGCCCAGAACCCAGTCAACCGGGCTCCCCCGCCAAGAGCCCCAGGGGCAACCCCGGAGCCAGGCAAGCCATGGCTGAAACAGCCACTAACCCAGGCTTCTAAAATTCCGGGGCCCGCTCGAAAGAGTCGGGCCCTGGCCGATTTTCAGTCTCCATGACCGATGGAATAACACTCATGAATAGCACCTGGCTGATTACCCTGGCAGGACCGGACTGCCCCGACCTGTTGCAGCAGTTCTGCGAAACCATCGCGCTTGGCGAGGGCCTGATACAGGACCGCCAGCTGGCCGCCATGGAGGGTCGCATCAGCGGCCTTTTGAAACTGCAGCTGCCGGGTACACACGCCAGCTGGATCTGGCAACGCCTGGAGATCTTCAGCACCCGGGGACTCCATATAATCACACGCCAGCGTATAGAGCCCACCGCACCCGGGGGCCGGCAGCTATCTCTGGCCGTGCGCGGCCAGTTCCGGCTGGGGCTGGATCATGAGATCCGCCAGATCCTGGAAAGCCACGGCGCCCTGATCGAGCAATACAACCAGCACTGCGTCGGCGCGCCCCTGCTGGGCGAGCAGGGCTTCCATGCCCGTATTCAGGCACGCTTAACGCGCGAGCTGTCCACCGAGCACCTGACCCGCGCCCTCAACCACCTGGCCCGCGGCCTGGAGTTCGACCTCAATACCGAGAACCTGCACCGCGCCTGAGCCCCGGCCTGATCAGACACGCTTGGGTGGCAGGTACAGCTGGCACTGCTGCAGCCCCTGGCGCAGATGCTCCAGCAGGCGCGCCGCGGCCGCCGACAGGCTGGTAGCGTCATAATTGAAGCCGATGGTCACATCACCCAGGGACGGCAGGTGCCCGAGCGTCTTGTCGGCCCGCAGCACACCCGGCACCGTATTGCTGGCCAGTGCGCTGACCCCAAGTCCAGCCTCGATGGCCGACTGAATCCCCAGCAGGCTCGACGTGCAGTAGAGGATACGCCAGGCAATCCCGGCCTCGTTCAGCGCCTCCGTCACATGGTGCCGATAGACGCACCCCTTGGGGTACAGCACCAGGGGCACCGGTTCAGCGGCGTCGAGCCGAAAACCCGGGCTACTGACCCAGGCCAGCGGCTCGACGATGGCCTCGTCCGCGGGTATCTGCGACGACGGATGCTCATCCATGCTCATCACCAGATCGTAGGCGCCGCGCAGATAGTCCCGCCGCAGGTTCACACTCAGATCGCTGCTGACATCCAGCATTACGTTGGGATAGGCGCGGGAGAATTTCGACAGCGTCATGGGCAGAAAAGACACCTCAAAATCATTGGGAATTCCCAGGCGCACCGAGCCGCTCACCGCCGGTGTCATCAACCGTGATACCGCAGTATCGTTCAGGTCCAGAATCTTGCGGGCATAACCATAGAGCATCTGCCCCTCTTCGGTCAGGCGCAGCCCCTGGGCACGATTGAACAGCTGCACCGCCACCAGCTCCTCGAGCCGCTTGACCTGCAGGCTGACCGCAGGCTGCGACCGCCCCAGCACCTCCCCCGCCTGGGTAAAACCGCCCAGGTCATTGATGGTCACAAAGGTACGCAGCAAATCCGTCGGCAGGTTTTTCATCAGTGTCCCCGGTCAGTCCGCCAAGCCGCTGCCAACAAGGCACACGGGCGAACAACAATCATAATGATAACTAATGAGCATGGAAATATTATTTACCAATAGCATGACAACAGTAGCGGCTTGCCGCCTTACGGGCAGGCAGCGCGACCAGGCATTGGTTTCAGTCGCAAAGCCCTTTATTCTGACCTCAGCGCTGCCAGTCACGGCAACGCTCCTGTCAGCGCCCCGGTTGCACGGGGCTACACCCGGTGAATCTGTCCATGACACTGACGCTTTTTCTGCTGGCCAGCCTGTTCATCGCACTGCTGACCCTGCTGCCCCTGTGGAACCACGAAGCCTGGTGGGTTCGCGGGCTGGATTTTCCCCGCGTGCAACTGATCAGCCTGATCCTGGGCACGCTGCTGCTTGCCGTCTGGCTGCTCGACCTTTCCCGCCCGCAGAGCCTGGCACTGATCACCCTGAACCTGGCCTGCCTTGCCTATCACGCCTGGTGGGTCTTCCCCTACAGCAGGCTGCATGCTGTCGAGGTAAAAGCCTCGACGCCCGACACCGCAATGCAGCCCCTGAGCATTCTCACGTCCAATGTCCTGGCCAGTAACCGCCATGCCGACTGCCTGATAGACCTCGTCAACCAACACAAGCCCGATATTCTGGTGACGCTGGAATCCGATAACTGGTGGCAACAGCAGCTGGACACACTGGCAGCGGACTACCCCCACAGTATCCGGTGCCCACTGGATAACCTGTATGGCATGCATGTGTACTCGCGTCTGCCACTGCAGGAAAGTACCATCGAATACCTGGTGGAGCCCGACGTCCCCTCGATGCACACCCAGATCCTGCTGCCCAATGGCGCCCGGGTCCGGGCCCATTTCCTGCACCCGGCACCGCCGAGCCCGACCGAAAATGAAGCCTCGGCCGAGCGCGATGCCGAACTGCTGGCCGTGGCCAGAAGCGTGGCTGACAACACCCTGCCGGTGGTGGTCACCGGCGATCTCAACGATGTAGCCTGGTCCTCCACCACCCGCCTGTTCCGCAAGATCAGTGGCCTGCGCGACCCGCGTATCGGCCGCGGCATGTTCAATACCTTCCACGCCGAACACTGGTTTATCCGCTGGCCGCTGGATCATATTTTTCACAGCCATCACTTTCGGGTGCTCGAGCTGCAACGCCTGTGCCTCAAGGGCTCCGATCACTTCGCGCTGCTCAGCCGCCTCGATTTAAGGCACGGCGAGGATAACGGTGAACGCAGGCTGCACCCCACCCCCGAAGACAGCGCGCGCGCTGACATCAAAATGCAGAACCAGGACGTGGCAAAAAGCGACGTCCCCGTTCCCGCGAAATAGCCCTCAGCACCGCCTGGCGGGCACCAGCAGGTCTTACAGATCAGGAACCGTTAGACTGGGACAAACGGCCAAGTAATGGTGTGCCGAGACAAGGGGCATAGGCTGTTCCAGCCTCACAATGATGGACTGAAACCTGATGCGCATGGGCAACCTCCAGACGCAGTACACGCGCAGAGCAAAAATGGCCTGAGGGCATCAAAAACCGTGACAAATATTATTCACCATTTTGATAACCCACAGCCAAAATTGAACAGGGATACAGACTGAAGCATTAATCGTGGTTCAAGTTTCCAGCCTCCTGACAGGCGTCCCAGAAACATTTCAGCCCCGTGCCAGAACCCGAAGGTTCCGGCACAGGGCCAAAGTCGAACGCTACCCGCCCGCCTGTCAGACGCAGGGCACAAAAGCCGTAAGCATCAGTCCCCGCTGTCGGCCAGCGATGCCCCAGGTTTCACTCCATTCTTTGCGGATTTTTTATACCAGCGCCACAGGCTCGGTGCCAGCAGCGCAGCGGCCGTAGCAACCGCCAGGGTATACGCCATGGGACCGTTGAACAGGATCCCCCAGTCGCCGCCACTGATCGACAGTGCCCGACGCAGGTTTTCCTCCAGCACTTCGCCCAGCACCAGGCCCAGGATGACCGGGGCCAGGGAGAAATGCAGCTTGCGCAACAGGAAGCCAAACACGCCGAGCAACACCATAAAGAACAGGTCGAAACTGTCACCGTGAATCGAATAGATGCCCACAAAGGTCAGCATGACAATTACCGGCACCAGGTACGCCTGGCGAATCGACAGCAGGCGCACAAAGAGCCCGATCATCGGCAAGTTCATCACCAGCAGTGCAATATTGCCAATGAACATCGACGCAATAAGCCCCCAGGCGATCTGTGGCTGCTGTTCAAACAGCAGTGGCCCGGGCGTGATATTGAACATCATCAAGGCACCCAGCAGAATCGCGGTCGTACCACTGCCAGGAATGCCCAGGGTCAGCATTGGCACCATGGAACCGGCAGCCGAAGCGTTATTGGCCGCTTCCGGCGCGGCCAGGCCACGGATGTCACCCTTGCCAAACTGGTCATCGTCACCTTCGGCGATGCGTTTTTCGGTGCCATAGGCCACCGCACTGGCAATCGACGCGCCTGTGCCTGGCAATACGCCAATCAGAAAGCCAATAACCGTAGAGCGCAGTACCACCCATTTGACGGCCAGCAGATCGGCAAGGCTGACAAAGCTCTTACCCACCGGGGTAATGACGAGGTCCTTGCGCGCCCACTGCTCCAGCAGGGCCAGCACTTCACTGATGGCAAAGAGACCGATCACCACCACCAGAAAATCCACGCCATCGAAGAAGTTGGGAATGCCCAGGGTAAACCGGAGCACACCGGTACCCGAATCAACCCCCACAGTGGCCAGCAGCAGGCCGATCATGACCCCCACCATGGTTTTCACCGGGCGGCTGCCGACCATCGTCGCCAGACAGGTAAAGGCAAACACCATCAGCCAGACATATTCGGTCGGGCCGAACTGTATTGCGAACTGGCTGAGCAGCGGCGCCGATGCAACCATCATCAGCAGCGCGCCCATACTGCCGGCAAAAGATGACACCGCTGACAACGCCAGTGCCCGCCCGCCTTCACCGCGCTTGGACATTGGATAGCCGTCAAGGGTTGTCATGATGGCACCGGCATCACCGGGGACATTCAGCAGAATGCTGGAGATCCGGCCACCGTATTCCGCGCCGTAGTAAACACCGGCCAGCAGGATGAGTGCGGACTCCGGTGGAAATCCCATGGCGTAGGCCAATGGCAACAGGATCGCGACACCATTGATAGGACCGATGCCCGGCAGGGAACCGATCAGGGTACCCATGAAACAGCCCACCAGCACGAGCATCAGGTTCATCGGTGCCAGGGCGACCGCAAAACCGGTCGCCAGAAAATTCAGTGTTTCCATCGATTAACCTCCAACCAGCACGCCGGCGGGTACATTGAGCTGCAGCAGATCCTTGAGCAGGAAATAGCTGCCAAGACTCATCACCAGTGCGTAACCGGCGGCCCGCAACGGCCTTTCGCCGAACAACCAGCTGAACAGGGAGCCCACCACAAAGGTGGCAAGAATAAAACCGGCGGATTCGAACAGCACGGCATAGAGCACCATCAGGCAGAGTCCACCGGCCAGCTTTGCCAGAATGGCGGCATTGGGGTGCCAGTCATTCCTGCTTGGGCGATACATCAGCCAGAGGGCTGCGATCGCCAGCAAGACTGCGAGTATTACCGGGAAGGCCTTGGGCCCCAGAGGTTCGTACTGAAAGGGGACATCCAGGCTGAGCGCTGCCCAGGCGACAAGCCCGGACAGCAGCAGCAAGGCACCCGCAAAGATGCGGTCATACATGCTTCAACCTCACTCAATCAAGCCGGCTTCGCGGGCCAGAGCACGCATGTAGCCCACCCGTTCGCGGACATAGCTATCGAACTCCGGCCCCTGCATTTTGAACGGCATCAGTCCCTTGTCGGCAACGGCCGCCAGAAAGGCTTCGCTTTCATAAGCCTTGCCAAACTCGGATGCCCAGTATTGATAGGCCTCATCGGACACCTTCGGGCCGAGATAAAAGCCGCGCAAGATGGTCCACTGCGCATCAATACCCTGCTCCGTTGCCGTCGGAATGGCGGCAAACTCGCCGTCCAGGCGCTCCGGCGACATGATCGCCAGCACCCGCACCTTGCCGGCTTCGAGCTGCCCCTGCATCTCGCCGGCATCCCCCGGGTACACCTGTATATGCCCGCCCATCAGGGCGGCCAGTGCCTCACCGCCGCCCTCGTAGGCGACGTAACGCATGGATTTGGGGTCCACAGCCGATGATTTCATCAGAATCGCCGCTTTCATCCAGTCCTGGCTGCCAACCCCGCCGCCGGCACCGACAACGAACTTGGTCGGATCCTTTTTGATATCCGCAACCAGCTCCTGCAGCGTATTCCAGGGGGCATCGGCCTTCACCATGATGGCGCCGTAATCGACCCCGGCGGCACCCACCCAGCGGGCATCATTTTCATCGAGATCCTTGCCAAACTTGCCCTGCGCAATGTTCAGCAGCGAACCGGAACTGAATGCCACCAGCGCGTTGCCATCATCGGGACGCACACCATTGATATGGTTGTAGGCCACTGCCCCGACACCACCGGGCATAAAGGTAACTGCCATCGGAGCCTTGAGCAGGCCCGCGTCGGCAAAGCCGTTGGATACAATCCGGCAGGTCAGGTCAAAGCCGCCACCCGGCTTGGCCGGGGCAATACACTCGGGCTTGGACGGTTCAAACGCCACTGCATTCATGGCCAGAGTCAGGCCACCGGTCAGCATCAAGGCACCCATGTTTAGCTTCATCGTTATTCTCCGCTTATAATTTTTATGGCTCGGGATCCTGTCCTGAGCAGCCCGGCCATCCTAGGCCTCCAAACTGACACCAGCCTGACAGCCTGCGAAAATTTATGTCTTTGCCAGACCCCGCCGAATCGGAGACAATCGCCGGCCTATGCGCATGCTACTCATTGAAGACAACGACACCCTCGCCGACGCCTGCCGGGAATACTTCTGCAATCTCGGCCATCCGCTGGACTGGGCAGGCTCGGTCGAGCAGGCCGAACGCAACCTGTCGTTTGACGATTTCGACCTGCTGATACTGGATATCAATCTGCCGGGGCGCAGCGGCTATCAGCTGCTGCAGAGCCTGAGGGCCCAGGGCCGCCGGATTCCGGTGCTGGTACTGACCGCCCGGGCGGAAGTCGACGATCGCGTCAGCGCACTGGACCTGGGCGCCGACGATTATCTGGTCAAGCCGTTCGATTTTCGGGAACTGGCGGCCCGCTGCCGGGCGCTGCTGCGGCGCGAACGGGGAGACGCCAGCAACCTGATGCGATATGGCAACCTCAGCTACGATCTGGCCGCACAAACCGTGCGCATCAACGACCAGCCCGTCGACCTGCGCCCCCGGGAAATACAGCTGCTGGAGCTGTTTCTGAAAAATCTCGACCGTATTCTGACCAAGGACGACATCGCCAACCGGCTTTACACCTTTAACGAAGCCTATACCCCCAATGCGATTGAGCAGGCCCTGACCCGCCTGCGCAAACAGCTGGCGGACTCAACCCTGATCATCAAGACCATCCGCGGCCTGGGGTATCTCGCCCATGTCAACGACTGAGCCGGACTATTCGCTGCGCCGCCGCCTGCTGTCGCGTACCGCGATACTGTTGCTGATGGTATTGCTGCTGCTCAGTGCGGGTGTCTGGCACTACGCCCGACAGGCCGCGGACTTCTCCTACGACCGGCTGCTCAACAGTGCCAGCCTGTCGATCATCGAAGGCGTCTTCGTGCGCAATGGCCAGCCCGACCTCGACCTTCCCTATGCCGCCATGGAAATGATGCAGCTGGCGCCCAGCGACAAGGTCTTTTACCGGGTCACTGATCAGGCGGGAGCACTGATCACCGGCTATCCGGATCTGCCTCAGCCGCCGAACTTTGAACCCTCCCACGAACCTCATTTTTACAACGGCGATTACAACGGCGATGCCCTGCGCCTGGTGATGCAGAGCAAGCGCCTCACCGAAGCAGGGGCTTCCGGCTGGGTGCATGTCACCCTGGCCCAGACCCGCAACGCCCGCCAGGAGCTGCTGGCCGACATGCTCTACAAGGCGCTGCTGACCCTTGCGGGCATCATGCTGCTGACCCTTGCCATCGTCTGGCTGGGCATCAATCGCGCACTGCAGCCGTTAAGTCTCATTTCTCGCACACTGCAGCTGCGCACCCCCTCCGATACACGCCGCCTCAGCGCGACACCGATCCAGGAGATAGCCCCGCTGGTCGAAGCCATCAACAGCTATCAACAGCAATTGCTGCAAAACCTCGATACCATGAAAATGTTCATTGCCGACGCCAGCCACCAGATCCGCACGGCCCTGAGCGCCACCCAGGCGCAGCTCGATATCGCCACGCAGGTCGCCGACCCGGCCACGCTACCCCACAGGCTGGAAAAGATTCGCCAGGAGCATGTGCGCCTGACCCGCCTCACCAATCAATTGCTGGCCCACGCCATGGTGGTACATCGCGGGGATACCCAGCATCTGGAGCCCGTCGATATTGATACCCTGCTCAAACAGGTTCTGACCGAATGCGTGCGCGATCACGCCCACCTGGACATCGAGTTTGGCTACCACTGCAGTTGCGACACCCGCGTTTGTGCAGCGGATCGCGTCAGCCTGCGTGAAGCCATCCGCAACCTGCTCGACAATGCCGTGCGCTACGGGCCCGACAACAACCAGATCAGCCTGACACTGGCAACCGCCCCCAATGCTGGCCTCGATATCATCGTCGATGACAGCGGGCCCGGCATCCCGCCCCACCTGCGCCGCCAGGCCCTGCAGCGCTTCAGTCGATTAACCGCCGCCAAAGAAGGATCGGGCCTGGGGCTCGCCATCGTGCAGGCCGTGATGCAGGCTCACGACGGTGAGTTAATCATTGAAAGCAGCCCGGCAAACGGCCTCAGGGTCAGGCTGCGGCTAGCGGGACAACGCGCATGAAAAGACCCCTGCAAGGCCTTGCCTGTGTGATGCTGCTGGGCGCCATTGTCCTCGGCGGCCGTCACCTCTATGACGCCATGAGTGCCGGCACCAGGGCAGAGAACGCACCACCCTCGCTGCTGATTTACAGCGCCACCGACCGCATTGCCATGGCGCCGGTCCTGGAAGCCTTTGCACTGCGCTACCCGGACGTTGTCCTGAACTATCGCGAATACAACACGATGGAGCTTGACCAGGCGATGCGCAATCCCGCGCGCGACGAAAGTCCCGACCTGGTCATCAGCTCCGCCATGGATCTGCAGATACGGCTGGTCAACGACGGTTTCGCCCAGGCCTTCGAGGATCCGGTGCTCAGTGAATTGCCCAGCTGGGCCAACTGGCGCAACGAAGCCTTCGGCTTCAGTTATGAGCCCATCGTTTTCGTCTACAACAAGGCGGCATTCAGCGGCAAGGAACTGCCCAAAACGCACGAGGCTCTGGCCACGGCGCTGCGCAGCGACGGGCTCTTTTTCCAGCACCGGGTCGGCTCCTACGATGTTCGAACCTCCGGGGTCGGTTACCTGGTGGCATCACAGGATGAAGTCACCTCGAGCATCAGCGGCCGACTGCAGGAAAGTCTCGGCCGCGCCTTCACCCGGGTTTACTGCTGTACCGCCCAGATTCTGGACGCCATCAGCGACGGCGAACTGGTGCTGGGCTACAACATGCTGGGCTCCTATGCATTGGCCCGTGCCTATGCAGATCCGCGCCTTGGCGTCATCGTGCCGCAGGATTATGCCCTGGTGGTCAGCCGCGTCGCCTTTATTCCCAAAAAGGCCCGCAACCTGACCGGTGCCAGGGCACTGCTGCGCTTTATGCTGTCTTTCGAGGGGCAGCAGGTGATCGCCCAGCACGGGGATCTGGTGGCAATCCACCCCCAGGCGACCGGCCCCTATTCGGTCACCGCCCTGCAACAGGAGCAGACTCTCAACTTCCACCCCATTGCCCTGGGACCTGCGCTAATGGTGTATCTGGATCAATCAAAACGGCGCCGTTTTGTCAGCGAATGGCAAAACGCCCTGCTGTATGATCCCGTCATTCCCTGACCGTAACCGGGATACCGGCAGGCACCTGTACGGCAGTCAGCCCAGGGCAGCGCTGAAATGGTCCAGCAGCATCCGGACCTTGGGCGACAGGTGACGGTTGTGGGGGTAAACGGCCCAGATGCCTTCGTCCGCTTCCTGGAAAGGCGCCAGCAACGCGATCAGCTGCCCCGATTCCAGCGCCGGGCGCACATAGTAGTCCGGCAGCTGCACAATACCGATGCCTTTAACGGCCGCATCCAGCAACCCCCAGCCACTGTCGCAACGGAGGTTGCCCTTTACCCGAACATTGCGCGCCCTGCCCTGCTCCTGAAAACGCCAGTAATCCAGATTCCCCTGCAGGCAATTATGCTGATCGAGCTCTGACAGCGAATGCGGCACACCATAGGTCGAGAGGTAACGGGGCGACGCACAGACGTACTGGGTGCGCGACGACAGGCGCCGTGCCATCAGGCTCGAGTCCTTGAGCTTGCCCAGCCGCACCGCCAGATCGAACCCCTCGGCCACCAGGTCCAGCGTCTGGTTGGACAGTTTCAGCTGCACATCCAGCTCCGGGTACTGCAGGATGAAGTCATTGACCAGGGGCGCAATCGTCTTCTCGCCGTAGGTGACCGGCGCGGTCAGGCGCAGGCTGCCCCTGGGCGACTGTTGCAGCTGGGTGATGGTGCGCTCGGCCTCTTCAAGCCCATTGAGTACCTGCCTGCAGTGCTGATAATAGGTCTGCCCGGCTTCGGTAACCGACACCCGGCGGGTGGTGCGATACAGCAGCTTGGCCGACAAGCGGTTTTCCAGGGCGCTGACCTGGCGACTGACCTGGGCGGTGGAGATACCCAGCCGTTTTGCCGCAACGGTAAAGCTTTCTGTCTCGGCCACCGCCACAAATTCACTCACGCCTTCCCACACGAACATGCACTTCCCTCCAGCCCGCGATTCTCGACAGGCTGATTCTCCCAGGCTCGCTGCAATAGCCACCCGCAATAACGCCTGATTATTACACACTGGTAAAAGTAATTTACTGTTTAGGCCGATTATCGCCACTCAAGAACCAAATATACTGCTCCCATCGACACGGCAGACCTTCTGCCTTCGCCTCGCAACCCTGGAGCACTCCATGACTCAGACAATCAAATCCAAGGCCGCCATCGCCTGGGGCCCGAAACAGCCGCTATCCATCGAAGAAGTGGATGTGATGCCGCCGCAGGCCGGTGAAGTACGCATCCGCGTGGTCGCCAGCGGCGTCTGCCATACCGACGCCTTTACCCTGTCCGGTGAAGATCCCGAAGGCATCTTCCCGGCCATTCTCGGCCACGAAGGCGGCGGCATCGTCGAATCGATCGGTGAAGGCGTTACCAGCGTGCAGGTGGGGGATCATGTCATTCCGCTGTACACGCCTGAATGTGGCGAGTGCAAGTTCTGCACATCCGGCAAAACCAACCTGTGCCAGAAGATTCGCGCAACCCAGGGCAAGGGCCTGATGCCCGACGGCACCACCCGCTTTCACAAGGATGGCCAGCCGATCTTCCATTACATGGGCTGCTCCACCTTTTCCGAGTACACGGTACTGCCGGAAATCTCCCTGGCCAAGGTCAGCAAGGATGCGCCGCTGGAAGAAGTCTGCCTGCTCGGCTGCGGCGTCACCACCGGCATGGGTGCCGTCATGAACACCGCCAAGGTAGAAGAAGGCGCTACCGTGGCGATCTTCGGCATGGGCGGCATCGGCCTCTCGGCCATCATTGGTGCCACCATGGCAAAAGCCGGTCGCATCATTGCCATCGACATCAACGAGAGCAAGTTTGAACTGGCCCGCAAGCTCGGCGCCACCGACTGCATCAATCCCAAGGATTATGACAAGCCGATCCAGGACGTCATCGTCGAACTGACCGACGGCGGCGTGGACTACTCCTTCGAGTGTATCGGCAACGTCAACGTCATGCGTTCCGCCCTGGAGTGCTGCCACAAGGGCTGGGGCGAGTCCGTGGTGATCGGCGTGGCCGGCGCCGGCCAGGAGATCTCCACCCGTCCGTTCCAGCTGGTCACCGGCCGGGTCTGGCGAGGTTCTGCCTTTGGTGGCGTCAAGGGCCGCTCCGAGTTGCCCGGCATTGTCGAGCGCTATATGCAGGGCGAGTTCGCACTCAACGACTTCATTACCCACACCATGGGCCTTGAAGCCGTCAACGAAGCCTTCGACCTGATGCATGAAGGCAAGAGCATCCGCAGCGTTATCCATTTCGACAAATGAGTCCGCCGGCCGCCTGCCAGAGAGCAGGCGACCTGGCCGATCGGAGAGACGCCAATGAACATTGAAAACCTGAGCTGCAACAAGAGTTTCGGTGGCTGGAACAAGCAGTACAGCCATCATTCGCAGACCCTGAACTGCACCATGCGCTTCGCCATCTACCTGCCACCCCAGGCTTCAACCGGACAGAAGGTACCGGCGCTCTACTGGCTGTCGGGCCTGACCTGCACTGACGAGAACTTCATGCACAAGGCCGGTGCCCAGCGCATCGCCGCCGAGCTTGGCATGGCCATTATCGCCCCGGACACCAGCCCGCGGGGCGATGAAGTAGCTGATGCCGACGGTTACGACCTGGGCAAGGGGGCCGGCTTTTATGTCAACGCGACCCAGGCACCCTGGAACGCGCATTACCAGATGTACGACTATGTCCTGAACGAGTTGCCGGCCCTGGTCGAGTCCATGTTCCCGGTGAATGATCAGCGCGCCATTGCCGGTCACTCCATGGGCGGCCACGGGGCCCTGGTACTGGCCCTGCGCAACCCGCAACGCTTTGCCTCGGTCTCGGCCTTCAGCCCGATCAGCAACCCGGTTAATTGCCCCTGGGGCAAGAAAGCCCTTGGCGCTTACCTGGGCAAGGACACCGCCAGCTGGGCCGACTACGATGCCAGCCTGCTGATGCACCAGGCGAGCGACTTCGTGCCCGCCCTGGTGGACCAGGGTGAAGCCGATGATTTTCTCGCCGAACAGCTGAAACCCGACACCCTGGGCGCCGCTGCCCGCCACAGTGGCTACCCGCTGCAGCTAAACCGGCACGAGGGTTACGACCACAGCTACTACTTTATCGCCAGCTTTATCGAGCAACACCTGCGCTTCCATGCCGCGCACCTGGGCCTGCAGCCCTAGAGGCTGGCGGCTAGCGAGCTGCTGCACCCCGGGGGCATGCTGCCGCCGGGGTCGCCCAGCAGACGCAGGATTCAGTCCCGGTTTCGGGCTTCTTGCAGGCTCAGGCCATGCTTGCGCAGGCGCCGGAACACCGTCGGCTGGCTGATGCCCAGCCTGTCCGCCAGGGCGTAGGTGCTGCTGCAGCTTTGCAGCGCCTCCTGCAGTAGCTGTTTTTCATACAGATCAAGTGCCTCGGTCAGCGAATGTTCTCCCAGCGCAGCTATCGCCAACTGTGGTACCTGCGACGACACGGCCGGCAGTTTCACGGCGGGCGCCTCGGCCTGGGCCACTGAGCGCTGCGGCAACTCGTACTGGATCAGGCTGCCGGGACTGGCCACGTAACAGCGCTCGAGCACGTTTTCGAGCTCCCGCACATTACCGGGCCAGTCGTGCTGCACCAGGCCATGCCGTGCTTGGTCATCCAGCACCTTTTGCTGGCCATAGCGCAGGTTCAGGCGTGCCAGCACCAGGTCCAGCAAAACCGGGATATCCTCCGGGCGCTCGCGCAGCGGCGGAATCCACATGGGCACCACGTTGATACGGTAATACAGATCGAGCCTGAAGCGGCCCGCGTCCACCTGCTCCTGCAGGTCGTGATTGGTGGCCGTCACCAGTCGAAAGTCGATACTGCGCGCCTCGGTGCTGCCGATGCGCATGACCTTGCCATCCTGCAGCACCTTCAGCAGCTTGACCTGCATCGGCAGCGGCAAGTCCCCCACCTCATCCAGAAACAGGGTGCCGCCGTCGGCCTGCTCGATCAGCCCGGGCTTTCCCTGGCGGGAGGCGCCCGTAAAGGAGCCCGGCGCATAACCGAACATCTCCGACTCAAACAGGTTGTCGGGGATTGCGCTGCAATTGACCTCGACGAAGGGACCACTGCTGCGCGGGCTCAGGCGATGACTGAGCTGGGCAAAAGCGGTCTTGCCGACACCCGACTCACCGAGCAGCAGCAGGCTGGCATCGGTGGGCGCGATACGCTTGAGCAGCGCGTAGAGTTCGCGTACCTGCGGGCTGCGAAAACTCAGCTCGTCAACCTGAATGGTTTCGGCATCGCCGGGATAACGCCGCTGGGTCAACTTGTGCTGCAGCAGGGTATATTCCTGTTGCAGCAGCTGCAGGTCGGTCAGGTCCTGGGAAAAGCTCACCACCCGGATCAGGCTGCCATCGTCATCGAACACCGGGAAACCCTGGGCCATGACGCTGCGACCGGTCTCGGTGGTCTGCATCAGCTGCACCGGTGCGCGCTGCTGCAATACCTGCACCGTGACGGACGGGCGCAGGATACCCTCAAGCTCCAGCGCATGCACCGAAACGCCCAGCAACTGCTCGATGCCCCGCCCATAGATACGGGCACAGTTGCTGCCGGCACGCAGGATACGGCCCTGCCCATCGGCGATCATGATATTGTCACGCGACTTTTCGAGCACCAGTTCCAGCTCAAGCTCCGCACAGGTCTTGTTCACATTCACCTCCGAATCACTGCCAGCAGTCTGCACCGGGCTGCAGCTATCCGCTTGACTATCAGTTTTGAATTATAATTCACTTATGAATTGAATATCACGCCGCATTCAATTCAAAAATGAATCAAAACAATGCAATCCATTGATATTAAACAATTTATTATTTATGGCATGGTTTTAGCTTTATGTAAGCTCAAAGCCAACAGAATCCGAAAAAAGAAGGTTTCGCCATGTCAGAACGTACATTCAACCAGCCGCTTGGCGGCAACGAAATGCCCCGCTTCGGTGGCCCGGCCACCATGATGCGCCTGCCGGCCCAGGAAAGCGCCGCAGGCCTGGATGTGGCCTTTATCGGTGTGCCCTTCGATATCGGTACGTCCAACCGTCCGGGCGCCCGCCTGGCGCCGCGCCAGATCCGTGACGAGTCCCGCATGCTGCGCCCCTACAATGTCGCGACCTTTGCCGCCCCCTTCGAGAGCCTGCAGGTCGCCGATATCGGCGACGTGCCGATCAACACCTTCAACCTGCTCAAGAGCATGGACATTATCGAGGAATTCTACGATGAAGTGCTGGAGCACAACTGCAAGCCCCTGACCCTTGGCGGTGACCACACGATCGCACTGCCCATTCTGCGGGCGCTGAAAAAGAAATACGGCCCAATCGGCATGGTGCACGTCGATGCCCACGCCGATATCAATGATCACATGTTCGGCGAGAAAATCGCCCACGGCACCCCCTTTCGCCGTGCCGTCGAGGAAGGCCTGCTGGACTGCAACCGCGTGGTGCAGATCGGCCTGCGCGGTACCGGCTACAGTGCCGACGAATTCGACTGGTCCCGTGACCAGGGCTTTCGGGTCGTCCCGGCCGAGGAATGCTGGCACAGGTCCCTCACCCCGCTGATGGAAGAGGTCCGTGCCAAGGTCGCCGGCGGGCCTGTCTACATCAGCTTTGACGTCGACGGCCTGGATCCGGCCTATGCGCCCGGCACCGGTACCGCCGAAATTGCCGGCCTGACCGTCCCCCAGGGGCTGGAAATCATCCGTGGCTGCAAGGGCCTGGATATCGTCGGCGGCGATATGGTGGAAATCTCCCCGCCCTACGACACCTCCGGCAATACCGCGCTGCTGGGCGCGAATTTGCTGTTTGAAATGCTCTGCGTAATGCCGGGCGTGCGCTACGACAAATAGCACTCACACCGACAGGCACAATCCTGACGGTGCCTGTCGGATTTTGAGACAATAACTACAATACTCGAGGAATCTCCCGATGAGTCAACACCTGGACCAACAGGAAGCCGCAGGCGTGCTACTGAACGACCCCGACGAAGGGCGCAGCGGACACAGCCTTGGCGCCTATCTGAAATTCATCATCCCCTCCCTGATCGGCGTACTCTTCTTTCTGACGCCGGTCGTGGTCGACGGCAAGGTCACCATCGGCATGGGCGTACTGGCCGACATGCTCAAAGGCGCCGCCCAGGACTACCTGCCCGCCTTCGCCACGGCACTGCTGGTGACCTCGGCGCTCGTCGCGCTTGTTGCCGCCGCGTTCAGGCCGGCCTGGGCGCAGAAGGACAGCACCCTGGTCGAAATATTCACGCCCAAGGGCAGCTGGCTCGCGTTGCGGGTACTGGGTGCCGCCTTCGCCGCCATGACACTGTTCGAGTTCGGCCCCGAATGGATCTGGAACCGTAATACCGGCGGCGTGATGCTGCTGGATCTGGCGCCAATGCTGATCACTTTCTTCTTTTTCGCGGCCATTCTGCTGCCGTTTCTGGTCGACTTCGGCTTTATGGAGTTTATCGGCACCCTGGCAAGCAACGTGTTTCGCTGGCTGTTCAGGCTACCGGGGCGCTCTTCCATTGACGCCGTTGCTTCCTGGCTCGGTTCCGGCACCGTGGGCGTACTGATCACAACCCAGCAGTACGAGCAGGGCTTTTATTCCAAGCGTGAAGCCGCCGTCATTGCCACCAACTTTTCCATCACCTCGATCGCCTTCAGCCTGCTGATCGCCAACGTCATCGGTCTGGAGCACCTGTTCGTGCCCTTTTACCTGACGGTGGTGGCAACCGGTCTGGTGGCGGCCGTTATTACACCGCGCCTGCCGCCGCTGTGCTGGAAAAAAGACAGCTACCACGAGGCCGTTGGCAAGCAGATAAAGGAAGAACTTCCCCGCGGGCATTCACTGTTTTCCTGGGGGCTGGAGCAGGCCACGCGTCGCGCCGCCAAAGCACCCACACCGGTAGCCCTGGGCAAAAGCTGCCTGATGAACGTCGGCGATATCTGGTTTGGCCTGCTACCGCTGGTCATGGCCATTGGTACCCTGTCGCTGGCGCTGGCTGAATACACGCCGATCTTCACCTGGCTGTCCTATCCCTTTATTCCGCTACTGAACCTGCTGCAAATCCCGGAAGCCGCCGCGGCGGCACCGACCATGCTGGTCGGCTTTGCCGACATGTTCCTGCCGGCCGTTCTGGGCAAGGGTATCGATAGCGAGCTGACCCGCTTTGTGATCGCCAGCGTCTCGATGACGCAGCTGATCTACATGTCCGAAATCGGCGTGCTGCTGATTAAATCGAAGATTCCGCTGAACCTGCTGGAACTGTTCGCGATCTTTATCATGCGCACCCTGATTACACTGCCGCTGATCGCACTGATCGCCCATACACTGGTGTTCTGAACCAGAGCCCGCGGGCGCGAAGCCCTGCGCCCGTATCCGACAGCCGGGGCCTGCTGCCCGGCTGTCCTGATATGCCACGCATTTATGGAGAAACCGATGAGTACCTGTGGAGAAATCCTGGTTGAACTGCTGGAAGCCTACGGTATCGATACCGTATTTGGCATACCCGGCGTCCACACCGTTGAGCTGTACCGGGGCCTGCCGAACACCCGCATCCGCCATGTCACCCCCCGCCACGAACAGGGGGCCGGCTTCATGGCGGACGGTCACGCCCGCATCACCGGCAAGCCCGGTGTCTGCTTTATCATCACGGGCCCCGGCATGACCAATATCGCCACGGCCATGGGACAGGCCTACGCCGACTCCATTCCGATGCTGGTGATTTCCAGCGTCAACCACAGCCACGAGCTGGGGCTGGCCGGCGGCCGCCTGCACGAACTGCCGAACCAGCGCCAACTGATGTCCGGCCTGTCGGCCTTCAGCCATACCCTGATGCGCCCGGACGAACTGCCCGACGTGCTGGCCCGCGCCTTTTCGATCTTTTCCAGTGCCCGGCCGCGCCCGGTGCACATCGAAATCCCGCTGGACGTGATCACCGCGCCGGCCGGTCACCTTCGCCGCACTGTCGCCGCCCTGCCAAGCCGGCCGGCGCCGGCACCCGGTGCCATCGAGCAGGCCGCCGCCCTGCTGCAAAAGGCACAAAACCCGGTGGTACTGCTCGGCGGTGGCTGCAGTGACGCCGCGGATGATGCCCGGGCACTGGTTGAGGCACTGGATGCCCCGACATTGCTGACGATCAACGCCAAGGGTGTGCTGCCGCCGGGGCATCCGCTCTCGCTGGGTTCCAACCAGTCGCTGGAACCCGTGCGCGAGATGGTGCGCGCAGCCGATGTGGTACTGGCCATCGGCACGGAACTTGGCGAGACCGATTACGATGTTGTGTTTGACGGCGGTTTCAGCATTTCCAGCCCGCTGATCCGCATCGATATAGACGCCGAACAGCTGAGCAGCAATTACCCCGCCGCTATCGCCATCCTCAGTGATGCCGCTCTGGCCATGGCTGCCCTGCGATTGCAACTTGAACGCAACGGCTTTAGCGCCGCCGGCCAGGGGGCTCAGCGCGTGCAGGACGTGCGCGCCCGGTTCGAACAGGACTGGCCTCAAGCGTTTCGCGCCCAGCAGCAGGTACTGGAGACCATCCAGCAGACCCTGCCCGGCGTAATCATTGCCGGCGATTCCACCCAGCCGGTGTACTCGGGCAACCATCTGTATGAAGCCCAGGCGCCGCGCCGCTGGTTCAACTCGTCAACCGGGTACGGCACCCTGGGCTACGGCTTGCCGGCGGCCATAGGCGCCAAGATAGCGGCACCACAGCGCCCGGTGGTGGCACTGATCGGCGATGGCGGCATCCAGTTCACCGTGGCGGAACTGGCCTCTGCGGTCGAGGCCGGCGCGCCTGTGATCGTACTGCTGTGGAACAACAGCGGTTACGGCGAGATCAAGCGTTACATGCAAAACCGCGATATTCCCACCATCGGTGTCGATATCTATACGCCGGACTTCCTCGCCATTGCCCGCGGCTTTGGCTGCCATGCCGTTGCACCGGCCAGCTTCGCCGAACTGCGCGAACAGCTGCTGCTTGCCGCCGATGCCACGCGCCCGACCCTCATTGAAGTGCGCGAAGATGCGGACTTTATCACCGCCTTCACCCCCGCCTGAGGCCAGGAGCCCTGATCATGTACGACAAGCTGTTCATTAACGGTGACTGGGTTGCACCTCAGACCGCCAGTACGCTGGCGGTCTTCAACCCCGCCACGGAAGAGCTCATCGCCGAGGTTGGCGCCGGTACCGCCGCCGATGTCGAGCGTGCCGTTCGCGCGGCCAAAAGCGCGCTGCCCGCCTGGCGCCAGACCCGCGGCGCCGAGCGCGCCGGCTACCTGCGGGCCATCGCTCGGGAAATCGAGCGCCGCGCCGACAGCCTGGCGGCCCTGTCATCCAGCAACAATGGCAAGCCGCTGTTCGAGGCCCGCATCGATATCGACGATGCCATCGCCTGCTGGGATTACTACGCGAATCTCGCCGAGCAGCTCGACGGCCGCCAGAATGCAGCAGTCCCCCTGGCCATGCCGGGTTACCGCGCCAGCACCCGGCTTGAAGCGGCCGGGGTTGTCGGCCTGATCGTGCCCTGGAACTTCCCCTTCGTGACCACCGCCTGGAAGGTGGCACCGGCACTGGCCGCCGGCTGTACCGCGATTCTGAAACCCTCGGAGGTTACGCCCCTGATCGAACTGCAGCTGGGCGATATCGCCCAGCGGGTCGGCCTGCCCGCCGGTGTGCTGAATATCGTCTGCGGCAGCGGCAGCGATGTCGGCAGCGCCCTGACCCGCCACCCCGATATCGACAAGATCTCCTTTACCGGCAGCAACCGCGTGGGCGAAATCGTCATGCAAAGCGCCGCCGAACAGGTCAAGGGGCTGAGCCTGGAGCTGGGGGGCAAGTCACCGATGCTGGTGTTCGAGGATGCGGACCTCGACCAGGCCATCGACTGGATTCTGGGCGGCATCTTCTACAATGCCGGCCAGATGTGCTCGGCCACCTCGCGCCTGCTGGTGCACGAGCGCATCGCGCCACAGCTGCTGGCGCGCCTCAAGACCGCCACCGAAGCACTGCAGCTCGGCGATGCATTTGAAAATGGCGTACAGATGGGCCCGCTGACCAGTAAAGCCCAGCTCGATACCGTGATGGGCTATATCGACCGTGGCCGGACCGAAGGCCTGCAACTGCTGACGGGGGGGCAGCGGCCAAACGGATTCGAGCGGGGCTATTTCGTCGAGCCCACCATCTTCGTGGATGTTCCCACGGAGTCCGCCCTGTGGCGCGAGGAGATCTTCGGCCCGGTACTCTGTGTGCGTACCTTTGCCAGCGAAGCCGAGGCCATCGCCCTGGCCAATGATTCCGACTTCGGGCTTGCTGCCGGCATCATCAGCCAGGATGGCGAGCGGGCCCAGCGCGTAGCCGAACAGCTGCAAGCCGGTCATATCTGGATCAACAGCCTGCAGGTCGTCTGCCCCGAAACCTCCTGGGGTGGCTTCAAGCGCAGCGGTATCGGCCGCGAACTGGGCCCCTGGGGGCTGAGCGCCTACCTGGAGGTGAAAACCATTACCCAGCCTGTTACAAACTGAACCCGACAGCAACAACGCCAGCCGCGGGCTGGCGCCCTCCTTTGCATGCCAGTCCAGGCAGCGGCCTCCAAGCCCCCGGTGTCAGGGTAGTTGTCGCCTGATCAGTTTCACTTAAACCAAAGCACCGGGGGTGGAAAGAGTCATGCGATGCGACGTTATTCACCCGAGCGTAAAGAAGCGCTGCTCAAGAAGCTTTTACCGCCGCACAATATGTCTGTGGCCGAGCTTGCCCGCCAGGAAGGCATCTCCGATGTAACCCTGTATGCTTGGCGCAAACAGGCCAAAGCGGGAGGCGCTGCGGTGCCCGGAGATCAAAAGTTAACGGACAACTGGTCGGCTGAGTCCAAGCTGGCGGTGGTGATTGAGACCGCCGCGCTGTCTGAAATCGAGCTGAGCGAATACTGCCGCAGTAAAGGGCTGTATCCCCAACAGGTCAAAGCGTGGCGTGACGCCTGCTTGTCGGGTCAGCAGACGGCCAAGGCCCAACGTCAGCTCGATCGCGAACAGGCCAAGACTGACAAGAAACGTATCCGTGAACTGGAACGTGAACTCAGACGCAAGGACAAGGCACTGGCCGAGGCGGCCGCGATCCTGGTGCTGCGAAAAAAGCTCAATGCCTACTGGGGGGACGACAGCGAGGACGGCTAACGGCGCTGTCGGTCCGGCAGGACTATGTCGCCTGGATTGCTGAAGCCATGGCCGCTGGCGCCCGCAAAGCGGTCGCCTGCCAGGAGCTGGGGCTCAGTCTGCGCACGCTGCAACGCTGGACACACAAAAGCACGCTGACCCCCGATGGTCGCACGACCACGTCGCGGCCCACGCCGGCGAATGCCCTGACTGACGCTGAACGTGAGGCGATCTTGCAGCTCTGCAACAGCACGGAATACGCGCATCTGCCGCCGAGCCAGATCGTGCCCCGGCTGGCCGATCAGGGCCGTTATCTCGCGTCTGAAAGCAGCTTTTATCGGGTACTGCATGCGGCCGATCAGCTGCATCGCCGGGGTCGAAGTCAGCGTCCAAAACGCCATCCAGCACCCACGACGCACGCGGCGAACGGACCGAACCAGCTTTGGTCTTGGGACATCACGTATTTGCCCTCGCCGGTGCGGGGCCAGTATTACTACCTGTATCTGATCGAGGATCTTTACAGTCGCAAGGGCGTGGGGTGGGAGGTGCATGAACAGGAATGCGGCGATAAGGCCGCCGCTCTGCTGCAACGCAGCGTGCTCAGCGAGCAGTGCCTGCATCAGCCGCTGGTGCTGCACTCGGATAACGGCGCGCCGATGAAGTCCGTCACACTGCTAAGCAAAATGTACGATCTTGGCATCACACCGTCGCGTGGGCGGCCTCGGGTCAGCAATGACAACGCCTTCTCGGAGTCGCTGTTCAGAACGCTGAAATACTGCCCGCAGTGGCCGCACAACGGCTTCAGCAGCCTGGATGAGGCGCGGATCTGGGTGAGAGACTTCATCCGCTGGTACAACCACGAACATCGCCATAGCCGCATCCGCTTCGTCACACCGGCCGAGCGCCATCGCGGAGAAGATCATGAAGTGCTGGCTCGGCGCGATGCGCTGTACCAGCAAGCCCGCGCTGAACAACCGGCGCGCTGGTCAGGCAAGACGCGTAGCTGGCAGCCGGTTGGGACGGTGATGCTCAATCCGGAGAAGCAGGACGCGACTCAGAATAAGGCGGCATAACAGAATGGTCTACGCGACAACTACGTTGACAAACACCGCAAGCAACAGCCCGCTGCCCGGGATCTCGCTACTCAACGCCAGTCTCTCGGCGGCGCGGCCAGCCACCAGCCATGGGTGCAACGCACCGTCGGCGACTCCCCGGAACAGCCTAACGGAAACGCACAGGCGTTCAGCCTTCATTAAGATCGCCTTGAAGGCAGGCCCTATTTTCTGTAGGTTATTTCTGGCAGGCTGTAAAAAAACAGAACCGGGCTACCGGGTCGTGCTGGCACTGCTCGCCAAGACGATTCCAGTCCTGCCACAAGCCCGCCGTCGTCTGTGCAGGTGCGCACGTCCTGTTGCAGCGGCAATCCGAGCCGGAGGTCGACGCTGCAAGCACTACTTCAGTTCCCCTATCTATCCCTCCTTGCAATCCTCGCAGCGGTCATCTCTGGCTGCTCCTCAACACCTCATTACACCGACAAGCTTGTGACCGCCAGGATGACCAACGGCCAAACGGTGCTGCCGGGCGCCAGCGCCAACCTGGCGAAATTAAGCCAGGGCACCGCAGCTTCGGTGGTTATTCCGGATAGCGGCTTTATCGATCAGCAGCTGGACAGCGTCCAGGCGCTTCCCTTGCAGCCGCTTGGCGACACACTCGATACCGCTCTCGTTATCGGCCGCTCAAGCGAGAACCGCTACCGGGCGGGAATGGCCTGGGCCGGCAAGCGCGGCCACAACGATGTGAAGCTGAGCCTGTTCCGGCAGCAAACGCTAGATCAGGGGCTCGACGGCCTCTGGCTGGCCAGCCTCCGGGGAGAGTTGACCCCGACTGCGCTGCTTCAGGATTTCGACCTGACCGCAGAGCTCGCCCTTGTAGCGCAGGACGGCACTTCGCAACGCACGGCGAGGGGCTCCGGAATTCGCTTGAACCTGGCCCGAAAGCCCGTCAACGGCTTCGGCTATGGCCTGGCGCTGAGCCAGTTCAGCAGGGGCTTTCACCCCTACGGCAGTGTCGTTACTGCGGGTGAGCGTCGTCTCGCCGCCGAGCTGGGTTACAGGCCCTGGAGCGGCGCAAAACTAACTGCAGGCGCGGATTACATGTTGCGTGACCGGGATGGCGACGCGCCCTGCGCCGAATACCGCACCGACCTGTCATTCTCCAGTCGCGTTTTCGCTTACCTGAAGGCCAGGCTCGAAACATCCTCGCAGCGCGCACTCGATTGTGCCACCCATGCCGGCGACATCGATAACTGGACGCTGACCCTGTCAGAAAACGCCTGGACCGGCTGGGACATCAACCTGGTTGCCGATGTCTCGCAACAGCGCCTGCCCTTCACGCGCGAGCGACGAACGCAGAGCCACTATCGCGTATCAGCTGAACCGGACCTGCGCCTGGGGCCACGCTGGGCGTCAATCAGGCCACAGGTATCACTGCGAACCGTCACCGACACTCGCCAGGAACGCCGCTTGCAAACCGGGCTGGTGATGGATATCGAAAACCACATGCAGAATATCACCCTGTACCTGGGTTACGAGTCACTCTCCGGGTCCGGAGCAGCTGACGACAATGCCGGCAAGATCAAGCTGGCCTACCGCCTCGATTTCGATGCCTGAGAGCGTACTGCAGACCAGTCCCGGCACATCCCGGCTGCCTGTCACCGGAAGCTGAACCACCGCCCTCCGGGCAGGACATCACAGGTCAGTCCCTCACAAGAGCTATCGAGTAGGAGGAGGCCTTGCCACCGTACGTGCGGTTCCATATACGACGATTCATGCCTTCGCGGACTTTCGGAGAAGTGAAAAACCTTTTTTTACTACAACTGAGCCTCATTTGCCCAATGCTCTTCCGTAATTATTGCTAATGGAACACCACCGTCACGATACTGCATCGCTTTTTCGATTTTCCGACCAAAACTCTCATGCACCCAGCTGTCAGTAACATAGGTACCCAGGATTAAATAATCCAGTGTTTTAGTTACACTTTTAGCATTTACTCCGCCAAGAGACTCGATAGCTTCCTGACATTGTTTTCGAGTACCAAACGCACATGTACCCGTAAAAAGAAAAGTTGAATTATTAAACACCAACGAAGGAAGCGGCTGATTAATGGGCAGAGATGATGTTTTGGAAAGTTCTCCAATTATAGATTCCTCTCCTGAAATAGAACGAAGTATAGTGAGAAGCTCTGCAGATTCATCGTTATCTAAAACGCCATCCTCTAGCATAGATCCGACTTTATCTAGTAAATTAAATATTATCGGATTAAGTGAAACCTGCTGGTTCTGCACCAACCATGAATATAAAAACTCCGCTTCAGCCTGATTAACCTTACCATCAGCGGCAAGGCCTTTACTCAAGCCGATTAACGTATCCACCTGCCTGTCCTGTATGTTCTTCTGATTGAATCGCGTGAAAATTTCCATTACCCCTCCATGGATATATTAATTACAAATACATCATTAAACCCATATTACTCTACATCTTCTTCTTGATTATTACGCACTGCGGATAACGCCGATGTCACAATTCCGGTAGGCACGACCAGCAAGCCCAAACCGATCATCAGAGTTAAAAACGTAAATAATCTCCCTCCTACCGTAACAGGATATATATCGCCATAGCCAACCGTCGTCAATGTTACTACCGCCCACCAAAGACAGTCGAATATCGATCGATACATTTCCGGCTGAGCGGCGTGCTCAAAGTAATATATTCCAACAGCGGCCAAATATATCATGATCATACTTTACAATTTAAATATTACCAGCTCCTCTTTGGCGATATAAATAACCTTAGAAAACCTCCTTATCGCGCTATTGTATCTAACTAATTTCATAATACGCACAAGACGCAGCAACCTGACCAAGCGCATCGCCCTGAGGTCTACGGCAAAAGCAAGATAAAAAGGCAAAATTACGATCAAATCAACAAGACCATAAAAACTAAAAATAAACTTTATTTTATTCGTCGAGCATAAAATGCGATAAAAGTACTCGACCGTAAAAGCAGCGACAACTAAAATTTATGAAATATTGAGAAACAGAATAGTTTCTTCGCTTAAATCAGGCAGTGCTTCAATTGAAAAGAATATTACAGAATAGATAATCAATACGAAAACAGACCAAACCAATATGGGCTTTTCAAGCAGCTCGCCATTGGTTCTATTCACTCTCATGCCCTTACTGCCATAGAAGATAGCAAAACAGAAAGACTATACATTAATACTATCAACAAACGCACAGTATTAAAAAAACCATTTTGAAATCGCTTGATATATTTTTGAATCAGCACAGTCATTTTCCTCCTTTGAAAACAAATATGCGTATTTTATGTACGAGATTGCGCACAGTTCCACACAACCTTCAATCAATAGTGTATTGATACTGGCTCACTTTGAGTATTCGTGCCAGTGAGATCTGACTGCATTGTTGAAAAAGACGTGCAGCTGGGGCCTACCGGCCGTATGCCCGCTGGCCTAGGGTACAGAACACTTGGTGCGATTCGCTGCGCTCATCAGCACCCTACCCGCCTTTACGCCACAGCGCCTTTCCCCAAACAAAAAGGCCCGACATTGCTGCCGGGCCTTTCTTTTACCTTTTACCTGACACCTCACCCGGTCACAGCCCCGCCAAGGGGCCGTGACCTGGAAGAATCAGTCTTCGCGGTAGTTATCGATCGACGGGCAGGAGCAAATGAAATTGCGATCGCCAAAGACGTTGTCGATACGGTTGGCCGCCGGCCAGAACTTGTTGCGACGGGTGGACTCGGTCGGGAACACCGCCTCGTCACGGCTGTAGACACGATCCCAGTCACCCACCAGGTCCGCCATGGTGTGCGGGGCATGGTGCAGCGGGTTATTGTCCAGCGTCCATTCACCGGACTCCACGCGGCTGATCTCGCCGCGAATCTTGACCATGGCTTCGATAAAGCGATCCAGCTCCGCCTTGGACTCGGACTCGGTCGGCTCGATCATCAGGGTACCGGCCACCGGGAAGGACATGGTGGGCGCATGGAAACCGTAGTCCATCAGGCGCTTGGCGATGTCTTCCTCGGTCACGCCACAGGCTTCCTTCAGCGGACGGATATCGACGATGCACTCGTGGGCGACACGGCCATTGCGACCCCGGTACAGGATCGGGTAGTGCTCACCGAGCTTCTCGGCCAGGTAGTTGGCACCCAGGATCGCCACCCGGGTGGAGTCCTTGAGGCCGGACTTGCCGAGCATGCGGATGTACAGGTAGCTGATCGGCAGGATGGCGCCGGAACCGAAGGGCGCCGCCGACACTGCACCGTTCTGGTTGTCCAGACCCGGTACCGCACTGACCTGGTGACCCGGCAGGAAGGGTGCCAGGTGGCTCTTCACACCGATGGGGCCCATGCCCGGACCACCGCCGCCGTGGGGAATGGCGAAGGTCTTGTGCAGGTTGAGGTGGGATACGTCAGAGCCGATCAGGCCGGGCTTGGAGATGCCGACCTGGGCGTTCATGTTGGCGCCGTCCATGTACACCTGGCCGCCGTGCCGGTGCACCAGGTCACAGATCTCGACGATTTCCTGCTCGAACACACCGTGGGTGGACGGATAGGTGATCATCAGGCAGCTCAGGTTTTCGCTGTGCTGCTCGGCCTTGGCGCGCATGTCGGCGACATCGACGTTGCCCTTGGCGTCACACTCGACGATCACCACCTTCATGCCCATCATCGCTGCGGACGCCGGGTTGGTACCGTGGGCGGAGGACGGGATCAGGCAGATATCGCGGTGACCTTCACCGATGGATTCCTGGTACTTGCGGATCGCCAGCAGGCCTGCGTACTCACCCTGGGCACCGGAGTTGGGCTGCAGCGAGACGTTGTCGTAGCCGGTGATTTCCACCAGCATGGCTTCGAGTTCTTCGAGCATGCGGTGGTAACCCTGGATCTGGTCAGCCGGCGCGAAGGGGTGGATATTGGCAAACTCGGGCCAGGTGACCGGAATCATTTCGGCCGTGGCGTTGAGTTTCATGGTGCAGGAACCCAGCGGGATCATGCCGTGTACCAGGGAGTAATCCTTGTTCTCGAGCTGCTTCATGTAACGCAGCATCTCGGTTTCGCTGTGGTGGGTGTTGAACACCGGGTGAGTCAGGATGGCGTCTTCGCGGCGCTGCGCAGGCTTAATGCCGGTCGCCTCGCCTGCCACGATACGGGCATCGATGGCGGCGACGTCCAGCCCGTGACCCGCACCCAGGATAACGTCGAACAGTTCGGCGACATCGGCCGCCGTGGTGGTTTCATCCAGGCTCACACCCAGACGATCCGTGCCATTGAGGCGCAGGTTGCAGCCCTGTGCCAGGGCGCGCTGGTACACCGCCTGCTGCTGGTCGCCCAGCGTCAGCGTCAGGGTATCGAAGTAACTGTCGTTGACCGCAAAGCCCTTGTCCGCAAGGCCGATGGCCAGAATGGCGGTGAGGCGGTGAATGCGCTCGGCAATAGCCTTGAGGCCGTCCGGACCGTGGTACACGGCGTAGAAGCTCGACATGTTGGCCAGCAGTGCCTGGGCGGTACAGATGTTGGAGGTCGCCTTCTCGCGGCGGATATGCTGCTCGCGGGTCTGCATGGCCATGCGCAGCGCCTGGTTGCCATTGGCATCCACGGAGACACCGATAATGCGGCCCGGCACCGAGCGCTTGAGCTTGTCGCTGGCGGCAAAGAAGGCCGCGTGCGGGCCACCAAAGCCCATCGGCACGCCAAAACGCTGGGCAGAACCCAGCACCACATCGGCCCCCAGCTCACCGGGTGACTGCAGTAGTACCAGTGCCATCGGATCGGCCGCCACGGCGACCATGGCCTGCTGGGCCTTGGCATTTTCGATCAGGCTCTTGATATCGGTGATATTGCCGCAGGTACCGGGATACTGCAGCTGCACGCCAAAGACATCGTGCTGATCCAGCTCTGCCGCAGGCGCCACCACCACATCGTAACCGAAGTACTCGGCGCGGGTGCGGATGACATCGATGGTCTGCGGATGCACGTCGTCGGCAACGAAATAGCTGTTGCTCTTCTTGCGGTTGGAACGCTTGCACAGTGTCATGGCCTCGGCCGCGGCCGTGGCTTCGTCCAGCAGGGAGGCGTTGGCCAGGTCCATGCCGGTCAGGTCCATCACCAGCTGCTGGTAGTTGAGCAGGGATTCCAGCCGACCCTGGGCGATCTCCGGCTGGTAAGGCGTGTAGGCGGTGTACCAGCCCGGGTTTTCCAGCACGTTGCGCAGGATCACGTTAGGCACGCGGGTGTTGTGGTAGCCCATACCGATGTAGGACTTGTTGACCTTGTTCTGCCTGGCCAGGCCCTGCAGGTAATTCAATGCCTCGACTTCGGTCTCGCCGTCGTTCATGGCCAGGGCATCGTCCAGCAGGATGCTGGAGGGCACGGTCTGGCGCATCAGGTCGTCGAGGGAATCGGCATTGAGGGTCTGCAGCATCGACTGCTGCTCGACGCCATCGGGGCCAATATGGCGACGGGTAAAATCCGTGCGCTGCTCAAGTTCAATCAAGGTACGGGGTTCAACAGCCATAACACTAACCTGCCTGCTCTGTGCCGCTGTCGAAGAGTCCGACTGCGGCAACGGGTTTTAATAGTGCGAAGCGCCTGGCGCTTCGCGATTTGCGTAAAAAGTCAGCCCTGTCTGCGCAGGGTCAGTCTTGTTCCGCAACCGTGGCCTGGTAGGCGCTGGCGTCGAGCAGTGCGTTGAGCTCGGCAGCGTCTGCCAGTTTCAATTTGGCGATCCAGCCTGCGTCATAGGCGGATTCATTCAGGGTCTCGGGGGCATCCATCAGGGACTCGTTCACGGCAATCACTTCACCGGACAGTGGCGCGTAGATGTCGGAGGCCGCCTTGACGGACTCCACCAGGGAGAAGTCTTCACCCTTGGCGACATCGCGGCCCACTTCGGGCAGTTCGACGAACACCACATCGCCGAGCAGCTCCTGAGCGTGATCGGTAATACCGACGGTTACGGTACCGTCGCCATTATCGAGAATCCACTCGTGAGATGCAGTATATTTCAGAGTATTGGGCACATTGTTCATCAAGAAATCCTTCCAAACGCTTTTTTCAGTAAAGTTTTAGGCGCAGCCCGGCGAGCCCCTGCCCGCCCGAGCGGCCTTCAGGCTAGCGATATAACGGGAAGCGGGCACAGAGGGCTTCGACCTCGGCCAGCACCCTGGCCTCAACCGCTGCGTTGCCGTCGGGGCTCGCGACCAGACCGTCGAGCACATCGTTGATCAGGTGGCCTATCTGGCTGAATTCGGCCACGCCAAAGCCGCGGGTGGTCCCGGCCGGTGTGCCCAGGCGAATACCCGAGGTGACCATGGGCTTTTCCGGGTCAAACGGGATGCCGTTCTTGTTGCAGGTAATACCGGCGCGCTCCAGTGCCTCTTCGACCTGGTTGCCTTTCAGTCCCTTGGGACGCAGGTCCACCAGCATCAGGTGGGTATCGGTGCCGCCGGTGACAACGTCACAGCCGCGCTCGACCATCACCGCCGCCAGGGTGCGGGCGTTTTCACGCACCTGGTCTATATAGGTCTTGAAGCCCGGTTGCAGCGCTTCACCGAAGGCCACCGCCTTGGCGGCGATCACATGCATCAGCGGGCCGCCCTGCAGGCCCGGGAACACCGCCGAGTTGATCTTCTTGCCCAGGTCCAGGTCGTTGCACAGGATCATGCCGCCGCGGGGGCCGCGCAGGGTCTTGTGGGTGGTGGTAGTCACCACGTGGGCGTGGGGCAGCGGGCTCGGGTGCGCTCCGGTGGCCACCAGGCCGGCGATGTGGGCCATGTCGACCATCAGCAGCGCGCCCACCTTGTCGGCAATCGCCCGGAAACGGGCGAAGTCGATTTCGCGCGGAATGGCGGAGCCACCGGCGATGATGAGTTTGGGCTGGCATTCAACGGCCAGGGTTTCCACGGCGTCGTAGTCGATACGCTGGGTGTCGCGGGATACGCCGTACTGCACGGCATTGAACCATTTTCCCGACAGCGCCGGGCGCGCACCGTGGGTCAGGTGGCCACCGGCGTCCAGCGACATCCCCAGCACGGTATCGCCGGGCTGCAGCAGCGCCAGCATCACGGCACCGTTGGCCTGGGCACCGGAATGGGGCTGCACATTGACGAATTCACAGTTGAACAGCTCCTTGGCACGGGAAATCGCCAGCGCCTCGGCTTCATCGACATGCTCGCAACCGCCGTAGTAGCGGCGGCCCGGGTAGCCTTCGGCGTACTTGTTGGTCAGTACGGTTCCCTGCGCCTGCATCACCGCCTTTGAGACAATATTTTCCGAGGCGATCAGCTCAATCTGGCTGTCCTGACGGCGGAATTCCGCATCTACCGCACCCTGCAACGCGGGATCTGCGGCACCGAGATCCCGGGTGAAAAACGCCGCACGTTCAGCGTTGGCGTAGAGGTCCTGTGTACTCATGTCTTACTTGCTCCCAGCTGGCTGAAGGTTGATCAACAGGCCACCACGTTGACGGCCAGGCCGCCGGTCGAGGTTTCCTTGTACTTGTCCTGCATGTCGAGGCCGGTCTGGCGCATGGTCTCGATCACACTGTCGAGCGACACATGGTGCTCACCGGTACCGCGCAGCGCCAGGCGCGCCGCATTGATGGCCTTGACCGCCCCCATGGTATTGCGCTCGATGCAGGGCACCTGCACCAGTCCGCCGATGGGGTCGCAGGTCAGGCCCAGGTTGTGTTCCATGCCGATCTCGGCGGCGTTCTCGATCTGGCGATTGCTGCCGCCCAGCACCGCGCACAGGGCACCGGCGGCCATGGAGCAGGCCACGCCAATCTCGCCCTGGCAGCCCACTTCGGCAGCCGATATCGAGGCATTCTTCTTGTACAGCATGCCGATGGCGGCGGCGGTCACCAGGAAGGTCTTGATGCCCTCCAGGCTGCTGCCCGGCACGAAGCGGTCGTAATAGGCCAGCACCGCCGGAATTACGCCGGCCGCACCATTGGTGGGCGCCGTGACCACCCGGCCGCTGGCTGCATTTTCCTCGTTGACCGCGATGGCATAAAGATTGACCCAGTCCAGTACCGTGAGGTGATCCTTGATGCTGCGTTCGGGGTGGTTGACCAGTTCCTGCCACATGTCGTGGGCGCGGCGCTTGACGCGCAACCCGCCCGGCAGCTCGCCGGTGTGCTTGCAGCCTGCACGGATGCAGTCATCCATTACCTGCCAGATTTTCAGCAGGCGCTGGCTGATGTCCTCGTCCGTGTGGCGAGTGCGTTCGTTCTCCATCACCAGCTCGGCAATGCTCAGACCCGCCTCATCGCCATAGGCCAGCAGCTCAGCGGCATTGTTGAACGGGTACGGCACCTCGAAGGACTCATCCTCGGCGCCACGCCCCTGATCATTGGCCTGGGCATCGCTGAGTACGAATCCGCCCCCCACCGAGTAGTACACATTGCTGTAGAAAATCAGCCCGGCGGCATCCAGTACTTCCAGGCGCATGCCATTGGGGTGCTTGGGGAGCGACTCGCCAAAGTGGAAGCGCAGGTGATCGGCCTCGCGAAACGGCACGGCTTGCACGCCGCCCAGCAGCAGCTGGCCGGTGTCACGGATATCGGCGATCAGGGGATCAATGCGGGCCGGATCCACCCGGTCCGGCTGTTCACCCAGCAGCCCGAGCATGGCAGCAATATCGGTGGCATGGCCCTTGCCGGTCATCGCCAGGGAGCCAAACAGGCTCACCTTCACCGCTGCCACCCTGTCCATCAGGTTGCGCTCGTTCAATTCCGCCACAAAACGGTTGGCCGCCACCATGGGCCCCACCGTGTGGGACGACGAGGGCCCAACCCCAATCTTGAACAGATCAAATATGCTCAGTGCCATGGCGTCGCCTGCTGCCTTTGGTTTTAGGAAAAATTAACGCTGCCCGGCTTCGTCAGAAACCTTGGCCGCGCCCGGATTCAATACCCTGACTTCGCGCTGCGGGAACGGAATCTCGATATGGTGTTCCTTGAACGCATCCCAGATCATCAGCAGCAGATCGCCACCGACACGGTTCTCGCCGTCATCGACACCTTCCATCCAGAACTCCACCAGGATATCCACCCCGGAATCACCAAAGCCGCTGATCTCGGCATCCGGACGCTCCTCGATCGGAATATCATCGCCACTGATCACCCGGGGGTGACTGGCGACAACCCGGCGCAGCAGATCGAACAGAAAATGCAGGTCTGTCTGGTAGGACACCTGAAATTCCAGCGCGTACCGCTGCTTGATGTTCTTGTGCGTCCAGTTGGTAAAGCTGCCGCTGATAAACTGTTCGTTGGGCACCATGATGTCCTTGCCATCGAAGGTTTCCAGCGTGGTGGATCTCATGTTCAGCTCCCGGATCTTGCCCTTGCGGCCATCTTCCATCTCGACGTAGTCCCCCACGCTGAGAGAACGTTCCAGCAGCAGAATGATGCCGGAGATAAAGTTCGAGGCAATCGACTGCAGGCCAAACCCCAGCCCCACACCCAGGGCCCCTCCGAAGACCGCCAGCGCCGTCAGGTTGATGCCCATGATCTGCAACAGCAGAATGAAGACAATAAAGAACAGCGCGATCTGGAACAGCTTGGCAAATACTTCCCGCGTGCCGGCATCCAGGTCCTGCTGGCTGCGGATAATCTGCTGGCCGGCGTTGTTGGACAGGCGCCCGAGCCAAAACAGGACCGACCCGAATATCAGCACCCGCACCACACCGTAGGCCGAAATCTCGATATTGCCGACTTCCACGGAAATGCCTTCGAGGTAGGCAATCAGGCCATTGAGCCAGCCGAAAATATGCAACAGCGCGATGGGTAAAAAGACCCAGCTCGCCAGGGTGCGGAAAAACTTCTTCTCCACAAAACGATTGATGATCGAGTAGAGCATGAACACCACGGCGAAGCTCAGCCCCAGACGCACCAGCCAGTTTTGCCCCAGCAGTTTTTGGCTCAGGTCGGCGGCTATGGACAACATCAAAATCAGCATCAGCGGCAGCAGCAGGTTGCGGGACGCATAAATCTGCAGCCGCAGGCGCAACAGAGACCCTTCCTGCGGGCGCTTTCGCAGCAGTGGCGAATGGGTCTTCAGGTAGGCTGCAATCGAATACCCTACCAGCAGCGCCACCGCCATCAGACCAACCTGGGAGTAAAAGGTCGGACTGCTCAGCCACGCCAGCGATGCGGACAACATCTGCTCAAGCCTGACCACGAACTCGTTTATGTCCATCTATGCTTTCCTGCCGTTCTGTCGGCGCACCGCCAAACCGGCCTGCCGGAGATTAAGGCATTGCGTCAATGCCGTGGTACACCAAGTATGATCGGCAAACCGCCATAAGGCGACAAGGGAACACCGGTACGCCCGGTACAGGCTCAATCCCGCAGAGCCGCTAGACTAGCAACAGCATTTCCACAAATCAACGATAAATTTCCTATAGGAAACATAATTCCCTTAATTCGCGTGCTACCAACGCCTGCGGGCTTTCTTTCCATCATCCGGCGGCTTGTGTAGTATCGGGGAAACATAAAATATCTTGCCGGTTAACCATTCAGCGTCGCTCTGTCGCCCGCCCCGCGCCTCCAGATAAACGCCCAGGTGTGCCACCAGCCCGCAAAACCGGCCCAGGAGTGATTGCTTCATGTCTGACCAATCCCAGCCCCCTTCGCAGCCCCCCGAGCTTCAGGTAAGCGCCGCCAATCACGAAGCCATTGTCGAGCCCCTGCAGCTGGGCAAGCGGGTGCGGGAAATCCGGCTGAGCCAGAACCTCACCCTGGAGGAAGCCAGCAAGCGCACAGGCCTGGCCCGCTCGACCCTGTCGAAAATTGAAAACGAACAGATATCCCCCACCTTCACCGCCGTCAACAAGCTGGTAAAGGGATTGGGTATCGATATACCGCAGCTTTTCTCGCAACCCAGCAAGACCCGCAGCAGTGGCGGCCGGCGCGACATCACTCGCTGCGGTGAAGGCAAGCCGCGGGCCACGCCAACCTACGAACACGAGATGCTCGCCGCCCAGCTGACCAACAAGAAAATGATCCCGTACAAGACCACGGTGCGGGCGCGCAGTTTCGACGAATATGGAGACTGGGTACGTCATGACGGCGAAGAACTGCTCTATGTACTCAGCGGCAGCATCCGCTTTTATACCGAGTTCTACGAACCCATAGACCTGGCCGAAGGCGACAGCGCCTACTACGACTGCGAGATGGGTCACACCCTGGTCTCCACCAGCGAAGAGGACGCGGTCATTCTGTGGGTCACCGCCTGACCCGGCAACGACCCGACCGCCTGCTATACTGACTCCCCTCTGCAGACAGGCCGCCCCGGCACAGGGAAAGCGGCCTTTGCCTGAATTCAGCCCCCGGGTGGCGACACCTTGCTGCGTCATTACGACAGCCCGGCACCATTTATGTATTGCAATCGACAGAATGATCCGCTAATTTTGTTTCCTATTGGAAACTTAGTTTATCCGGATCGGCCTGAGCGAGGCTGCGATTCGCCCGGCACCCGAACCGCCAACACACCTTCAATACGGAGCACATCATGGCTGAGCAACCCAACAGCGCCCTGAAAAAAACCCCACTGTACGACCTGCATCTGGAGCTTGGCGCCAAGATGGTGCCCTTTGCTGGTTACGAAATGCCGGTTCAGTACCCGCTGGGCGTAAAGAAGGAACACCTGCAGACCCGCGAACAGGCCGGCCTGTTCGACGTATCCCACATGGGCCAGGTGATGCTGACAGGCGCCGGCGCCGCCAGCATGCTGGAGTCCCTGGTACCGGTGGACATCATTGATCTGCCCCTGGGCAAGCAGCGCTATGCCATTTTCACCAACGACAAGGGCGGCATTCTGGACGACCTGATGGTTGCCAACTGGGGTGACAGCATCTATGTCGTGGTGAACGCCGCCTGCAAGGAACAGGACATCGCGCACATGCGTGCCCATCTGCCGGACGGGGTAACGCTCGAGGAGCTGGACGACCGCGCCCTGGTCGCCCTGCAGGGCCCGGCTGCCGTTACCGCGCTGAGCCGACTGGCACCCCAGGTGGCCAGCATGGTGTTCATGGACAGCGGCCGCGTCAGCATCGATGGCGTGGACTGCTTTGTCAGCCGCTCGGGCTATACCGGCGAAGACGGCTACGAAATCTCCATTCCCGCCGCCGACGCCGAACGCCTGTGCCGCCTGCTGCTGGCCCAGCCGGAAGTCGAAGCCATTGGCCTGGGTGCCCGTGACTCCCTGCGCCTGGAATCCGGCCTGTGCCTGTACGGCCACGACCTGGATACCGATACAACGCCGGTCGAATCCAGCCTGCTGTGGGCCATTTCCAAGTGCCGCCGCAGTGATGGCGAGCGTGCCGGCGGCTTCCCCGGCGCCGATATCATCCTGGGTCAGATCGCCAACAAGGACAATAGCCGCAAGCGCGTCGGCATGATCGGCGAAGGTCGGGCACCGGTACGCGAAGGCACCGAGCTGTTCGATGCCGATGACAATCGCATCGGTATCGTCACCTCCGGCACCTTCGGCCCGAGCGCCGGCGCATCCATCGCCATGGGCTATGTCAGCACCGCCGCTGCCGAGATGGACAGCACTGTCTTTGCCGAAGTCCGCGGCAAGAAACTGCCCATGCGCATCAGCAAGATGCCCTTCGTTGAACAGCGCTACTTCCGTGGCTGATTAGCGCCACGGATACGCCAGCGCCGCAGCCACCCTGCGGCGCCAGCCCTGTCCAATCCCGGGCCCCAGACGAGAACACCTGCATGCATGTCGCCGCCAAAGCACCCAACCCCCTCACCCAGCTGGAGTTGCATTGCGAACTCAATGCCAGCAGCCTGTCGCTGACACCGGCTCGGCCTGCCCTGGTTGATGAGCTGGCGCTGGAATGCGACGCGGACGGCGCCCTGGTGCTCGCACTGGGCAACCTGCTCGGCCTTGCTCGCCCCCTTGCCGTCACCGGTCTGCACCCATGTGCGCTGCCCGATGGCACCGCCTTCAGTTTACTGACACTGGACAGTGGCAACTGGCTGCTGATTCCTGGCAAGGACGCAAAGGCACGCATTCCGGACATGCTGGCGCAGGAATTCAGCGCCATCGCCCCCGGCACAGAACCGGGGTCTGCCCAGGTACAGGACCAGGATGCACGCCGGGGAACCGCATTCTGGCTGCAGCCCGGTGAGCGCTGCCAGCTGCTGATGCGCCAGGCCCAGGCCAGGCGCCTGGCCGAACACCTGGGATAATCGCAGCAACAATGACCCAGCCTGACGGATTGTCACGGGTGCAATTTCCCGCTTGCGTTATTTTTTTGAGGCCGCTAGATTAGCCTGGCGTTACAGAGTTTTGCATCACGAGAAGGGCTGACGTCCTCGCCAACCTGCCAACCTGGGCAAGGTGGTTGCCGCCAAGCGGCGATGCGGTCCATACCGACAACCAATCAGGTATCCGCACTTATTACGTCAGCTCTCATGAATGAAATTTGAAAGACCCTGCCATTACGGCACGCCTTTCGCCAAACCATGGGAGCACGACATGTTCGAAGCACATTTTAGCGCCGCACCGGAAACAGCAAGCCCGCACTGGGCCGCGGCCGGATACGCATCACACCGATCGGAACCCGCCCCGGGCATTCGTACGCAACAGGGCCTTACCCGACGCTTGCAAAGCCTGCGCCACGCCTGCCCGCTGCATGCCTGGGCCGCACCCGGCAAGCGCAAGGATGCCTGCGGCACGGTGCGGCAGCACTGGTTCCTGTATATCGAATACTGCATCCTCGGCGGCGCCCGCGCCTGGCACAAAATCGAGTGCAGCCAGGCAGATTGCAGCCTGGACGAGCTGTTCGGGCAGGCGCTCTGGGCACAGTTGCCAGGCCTGGATCGCGACCAGACGCGGCGCTGGCTGGACGACGACCGCAGCAGCTGAATGATTCAAGCCGTGGCGGGCCCTACTGCAAGGCCTCCACCGAGAGTCCCTGCGCCCGCGCCTGGGCAAGCAGCCCGTCAGGCCCAACCAGGTGAGCGGCGCCAACCAGCACCAGTTCGGTTTCCGGAGTCCCCAGCAGGGCTTCAATGCGGGGCCACCAGTGCTGGTTGCGCTCCAGCAGCAGGCGCCGGTATAGCGGCTCATACTCCTGCCTGAGCGGCAGCACCTGCTCTTCGTACAGTGCGGCTTCATCGCCGCGGCGCCAGGCATCGATCAGGTCATCGAGCAGGGTACTGTCGGCTTCCAGCTCGTCGATCATCTGGTTCAGGAACAGATCGGGATCTTCCTCCCCCATCGAAAACAGGTACTGCAGGTGCTGCTCGATGGACTCGAGCGCGCGCACCGGCTTGGCATCACGCGTGGCGCGGCGATACAGCTGCATGTCCACCCCCTCTTCGGTGGCCCCAAGGCGCAGCATTTCCATCCCCAGCAGCGTCAGAAATACGCCCGCTGGTCGCAGCGGCTGCAGCATCGGTGGCGCCAGCCCGCGACTGCCGGCGTAGCGCACGAGCCGCTGCCAGGTGCTATCGGACAACCGGTCCGACAGCACGGTGCCATCGGCAGACAGCAGCCCCCGCGCCATCAGCCCCTGAACGTCGGGGCTTGCCAGGGCACCGATTTCCACTTCGAACAGCAGGACATCGGCTTGACCATAGGCCCGATCAAACTGTACCGGCAGCGGCAGGTCCCCGGGCCTTAGCATATGCACCGTCGCCCCCAGGTACAGCACCGTGGAGCCGTTGGCGATGCGCCATACCGGCCCCTGCGCCCAGAGCGTCGGCGCGAACAGGAGCATCAGCGCAAGCGCGCACTGCAACACTGAAACCGGATTTCCTTTCATCGCTGCCTCCTTCAACCAAAACTCCCGTGATGGCCGACTCGGCCGCCGCGCTCTATGCCCCGCCTCCCGGCTTCGCCTGCTTGCCGACAACCCACGCCTGCAGCCTCAGCGCCTGGCGTAGCCCGGCAAATTCAGCACTACCGGGGCCTGGGCGACACATTCCAGCCCCCTGGCCCGCAACCGCAGACAGACAGCACCCACGTTATCGTGGCGGTAGCCGATCAGCAACGCCTTCCAGGACGTGCCATGTTCCATGTCGCGCTCCAGCAACAGCGGACGACCGGCCCTGAGCGCGCCCCCGAGCTGCGCCCGGGCATGCCTGACCGCACGCTGCGCCTGAGACCGCTCTGCGTAGATCCCCAGCAGCACACCCCAGCTTTCGATCGGCCAGACCACAGCGGCCTGGACGGCCCTGCCCCGCTCACAGCCACTGCGCCCCACCACACCCTGCGCCGCCAGCAACAACCCTTCAGGGCGCTGCTCCAGCATTGCCAGCGCCGGGGCATCCGCTGCGGCGCGCGGCGCTGCAAATCCCGTATCGAGCAACCGGCTCACCTGGGCATCCCGCCCCGCCCGGCTATTCGCTCCCAGCACCACCGCTATCAGCCGGCGATCGGCACGTACGGCCGATGCGACGATATTGTACCCCGCCGCACAGGTAAAGCCGGTTTTCAGCCCGTCAGTCCCCGGATAGCGACCCAGCAGGCCGTTATGGTTCTGCAGTGTCCGCCCCCGGTAGCGGGCTGAACGGGTGGCAAAGAGCGGGTAATGCCGGGGGAAATCCTGCAGCAGTCGCCGGGCGAGAATGGCCTGGTCCCGTGCTGTCGTGACCTGGGCGGCATCCGGCAGCCCGCTGGCATTGCGATACGCGGTGTCCGTCATGCCAAGGGCGGCGGCGCGGGCCGTCATGCGGACAGCGAAGCGGGCTTCGGTGCCCGCCAGCGCCTCGGCCAGCACGACCGCAACATCATTGGATGACACCGTTGCCAGCGCCGCTATCGCCTCGGCCACCGTGATGCTGGCCCCCGCACGCAGACCAAGCCGCACGGCCGGCTGCGCCGCAGCCTGTTGTGAAACCGGCAAAGGACTGTCCAGCTTCAGCCGTCCGTCGTCCAGCGCCTCAAACACCAGATAGAGTGTCATCAGCTTGGCAAGGGATGCCGGATACCAGCGCTGATCGGCCCTGTCCTGATGCAGTATCGCGCCGCTGGCCGCATCCACCACCAGCACCGGATTGCCTGCCCATGCCGACGGTCCGCCCAGGCCAAACAGCAGGCCGAGCACGAACACCCATGCCGGGGCCTGCAGCCAGGCCGGGCATCGCCGAGCGGGGAAACAAAACATAGAACGCCAACCAGGGAACATGGTATTTCGACCCTCCCCTGGCACTGCTCCCCAAGGCACAGGGACAGCGCACAGAGACAAGACCGCAGGAATGAATCTGCCTCACAGCATAGGCCATCGCCAGTGCCGGCAACAGCTCAGGCGCCGGCACCGGCCTGCGCCTGCGCGAGCAGCAACGATTCATAGTCGCCCTTGAGGCTCGCCCAGGCAAAGCGCCGGCGCAGCTGCGCAGACAAATTCTCACCCGGCCGAACAGCCGGTGCAGACCCGGCGATGCGGGCCGCCTGGCGCTCAATCAGGCAGGCGGCATGGCGGGCTTCTGTTTCAATATCATTGCCACCATCGGCGTACAGGCCCGACGCCGGCACGAACTCCGGATACACCAGTCGATCCGGCAGCACCGGCAGGCAACCCGCCGCCAGCGCCTCGAGCACGGCCAGCCCCTGAAACTCGTGTTCGGCGGTGGACAGCACCAGGTCCGCCGAGCGCAACCAGGCCTGGTAGTCCTGCTGCGTAGGCGCGAAACCGAACTGCACCAGCCGGTGGGCAAAACGCACCCCAATCTCGTCAAATTCCGCCGGCGTATGGCGAAAGCGCTGCCCCAGCAGGCAAAGCCGGTAGTCGATCTGCCGTGTTTCCAGCTCTCGCAGAATGGCGAGAAGCCGCTGCGGCCCCTTGTCGTACTCCCAGCGGGCCGACCACAAGATCCGCACAGGCCTTGCGCTGCCCGCACTGTCTCCCTCGCCGCCCGCCGCCCCCCAGCGGGCCGCGAAGCTGGCATCGCCGGGCAGCGCTGGCTCGAAGCTGGCATCCGCCAGCGGCACCGGCAGCACGCAGGAGCGCGCCTGCAGCAGTCCAATGACGCCGGGCGGCACCTGGTCAGGCAGCTTTTTCAGCAATGCCGCCGCCCCTGCCAGGAAGCTGTCCCGGTTGTAGGCCGAATTGAACAGCACCCGGTCGGCCGCCAGTGCCGTGTAAATATTGAGGATTCTGGGCTCGACCGCCTTGAAGGCGCGGTCCGACTCAGGATAGGCAAACTGATTTTCGTGAAAATACACCAGCGTCGGCACCTGCGTGAGCGCCGGCACCAGGCCACGCAGTGCCGACAGGTCGGTCATGGAGGTTGCCAGCACCAGGTCGTAGGGACGCTGCAGCGTTTCACGCTCGTTAAAGGCCCAGCTGAGACTGTTCCCCCGGATACGCCAGGAAAAGTAACGCGGCGCCAGGGTCAGCAGTGTCCAGTCCCAGTGCGGCAGGCCCGCCATCAACTGGCGATACCAGTGCTGATGACTGGCAGCATCGTAGGCTGAAAGCAGCAATACACGCACAGCAATCAGTCGCGGGGAATCGGGCGCTTGGCCCCATTTTCATCGATCGCAACGTAGGTAAACAGCGCCTCGGTAACCTTGGACAGGTGGCTGCTACCCTGGCCACGACTCAGGCGAGGGCGCACCCAGACCTCCAGGTGCAGTGCCAATGAGGTATTGCCGAGTCGCTTCATTTCCCCGTAGCAGCACACCACATCTCCCATCTGCACCGGCCGGATAAATTTCATCGAATCCACCGCCACAGTGACCACGGCACCGGCGGTAATTTCCTGGGCCAGGATACCGCCGGCGATGTCCATCTGGGACATGATCCAGCCGCCGAAGATATCGCCGTTGGTGTTGGTATCGGCGGGCATCGCCAGGGTGCGCAGCAACAGCTCCCCGCTGGGCTGCTCCGGGCACTCTGGTGTACTGTCTTGCTGGTTGTGGGTCATCTGTTACTCCTGGTGTCGGCACTCAGACTGCCCGACAATGCATGGCTGCGCGGCATTATACGTTCTGAACCGTACAGCGTCCCGCTTTTGCAGCTGCGCACACTGACAGCGATAGACTTGTAATCCGTTATTTTGTATAATACGCGACCTTTTCCCCCATCCAGATTCTGTGCCCCCGGCATGGGGTCTCACGTTTCACAGGTACTTCAATCCATGTCAGATGCTGGTGAACAGCTCTCCTTTACCTCTCTCGGTCTGTCCGAACCGGTGCTCAAGGCACTGACCGATGTCGGTTACGAAACTCCATCTCCGATTCAAGCGGCTAGTATTCCGCACCTGCTCGCCGGCAAGGATTTGCTTGGCATGGCACAGACCGGTACCGGTAAAACCGCTGCCTTCGCTCTGCCACTACTGTCCCGATTGGACACTACCCGTCGCGAGCCCCAGATGCTGGTGCTGGCACCGACACGCGAACTGGCCATCCAGGTCGCAGAGGCCTGCCAGTCGTACGCCAAGCACATGCCGGACTTCCACGTCCTGCCGATCTACGGCGGCCAGGCTTACGACACCCAGCTGCGCCAGCTCAAGCGCGGCGCCCAGGTCATTGTCGGCACCCCGGGCCGCGTGATGGATCACCTGCGTCGCGGCTCTCTGAAACTCGACTCCCTCAGCGCCATGGTGCTGGATGAGGCCGACGAAATGCTGCGCATGGGCTTTATCGACGATGTCGAATGGATCCTTGAGCACACGCCCAAGACGCGCCAGATTGCCCTGTTCTCGGCCACCATGCCGTCACAGATCAAGCGCGTGGCACAGAAATACCTGAACGATCCCGAAGAAGTCCGGATTGTCAGCAAGACCTCGACCGCACCGACCATCACGCAGAAATACCTGCGCGTCAGCGGCCACCACAAGATGGAAGCCCTGACCCGCATCCTCGAAATCGAATCTTTCGAGGCCATGCTGATCTTCGTGCGCACCAAGTCTGCCACCGAAGAACTGGCCAGCAAGCTGTCCGCGCGCGGCCATGCCGCCGAAGCCCTCAACGGTGACATCTCGCAGCAGCAGCGCGAGCGCATCGTCGAGCGCCTGAAAGCCGGCAAGATCGATATCCTGGTCGGCACCGACGTTGTGGCCCGCGGTCTGGACGTTGAACGCATCAGCCACGTGCTGAACTACGACATCCCCTACGATACCGAATCCTATGTCCACCGCATCGGCCGTACCGGCCGCGCCGGACGCAAGGGCGAGGCCATCCTGTTCGTGGCACCGCGTGAAACCCGCATGCTTTACGCCATTGAAAAAGCTACCCGCCAGCCGCTCGAGCGCATCGAACTGCCAAGCGTGGGCGTGATCAATGAAAAGCGCGTTGAACGCTTCATGCAGCGCATCAGCGACACCCTGGACAGCGGCGAGATCTCCACCTACCTGGACCTGCTCTCCGACTACCAGAAAGAACACGACACCGATCCGATGCAGATCGCTGCCGCCCTGGCCGTGCTGGCCCAGGGCGAAACGCCGCTGCTGCTGGACGAGCGTGAAATTCCGCAGCCGCGCGAATACAACGACCAGCCACGCGAACGCCGCGGACCGATCAATGTGAACCCCACAGCCCGCCCGCTGAAGGATCACCCGGAAATCGAAATGCAGCGCTTCGTCGTCATGGTAGGCCGCAGCCACGGCGTCATGCCGAAAAACATCGTCGGCGCCATCGCCAACGAAGCCAACATGGCGGCCAACCTGATCGGCCAGATCGACCTGTTCGATGACTACAGCACCGTTGACCTTCCGGCCGGCATGCCCGCCAAGGTCATGCAGGTGCTGAAGAAGGCCTTCGTTTGCGGTCAGCGCCTGAACATTCACCCGGCAGGCGAAACGCCGGATACGGATCGCGGCGCCCCCTCGCGCGGCGCCCGTCGTCCGAACGGCCCTGGTCGCGGCGCCCCCAACAAGGGTCGCGGCAAGCCGCGTGACGGCGCAGCACCGAACCGTCGCCCGCCGCAGAAGTAAGCAGAGCGCAACAGCCCGAACCGCAACCAGGCTCACCTGATTGCAGTTCGGTTGCCATCAAGGCCCTGCAAACTGGCAAGACACAAAAAAGCCCGCCACCGGTTATCCGGTAGCGGGCTTTTTCATGCACTGCCGTTTGCAGCCACCTTATCGCTCAGGCGTTATGGTACTCCAGCGCCACCCGGCGCGTCAGGCAGGTCAGCAGGGTGTAGGGAATGGTGCTGCAGAACTGCGCCACTTCGGACACGGGCAGTTGGCGCCCCCAGAGTTCCACCACATCACCAATTTTCGCATCGGCAATATCGGTGATATCAATGGTCATCATGTCCATGGAGACCCGGCCGGCCGTTACCGTACGCTGACCATTGACCACCACCGGGGTGCCGCTGACGGCATGACGTGGATAGCCATCACCGTAGCCCATGGCGATGGTGGCAATGCGGCTCGGACGCTGGCAGATAAAGCTGGCCCCGTACCCCACGGCATCACCCACGTCCAGGTCGTGGATGGCGATGATTTCGGTGCTCAGCGTCATGGCCGGCTGCAGTTTCGCAGCCTCGTCCTGCGCCACCTCGAACGGTGTCGCCCCCCACAGCATCAGCCCCGGACGCAGCCAGTCGCGCCGCGCCTGGGGCCAGGCAAGGGTCGCCGGTGAGTTGGCCAGGCTATGGGGGGCATCGATACCTTCCACCGCCTGATCAAACACCGCGATCTGGCGCTCGGTGGTATCCTGCGCCAGATCATCGGCACAGGCAAAATGACTCATCAGGGTGATCTCGCCGACCTGCGGCAAGGCACGCAGCCGGGTATAGGCCGCATGAAAATCGCGCGGCGGAATACCCAGTCGATGCATGCCCGAATCCATCTTCAGCCAGACATTTACCGGTGACGGCAGATCCGCCGCCGCCAGCGCATCAATCTGGTGCTCGCTGTGCACCGCAGTCCAGAGACCGTTGCGCGCAATGTAATCCAGCTCATCGGCGTCGAAGAACCCCTCGAGCAGCACGACAGGCTGCTTGATACCGGCGTCACGCAGCTCCATCGCCTCTTCGATACAGGCCACCCCAAAGGCATCCGCCTCGGCGGCCAGCGCCTGGGCCACCTTCACGGCGCCGTGCCCGTAGGCATTGGCCTTGATGATCGCCGCCGCCCTGGCATTGGGCGCCAGCGAGCGGGCCAGACGATAGTTGTGACGGATGGCGGCCAGATCGATACTGGCCTTGGCTGCACGACTCATACTCATTCCTCCGAATGCCGATTACGCTGCGAACAGCCGGGAGCGGACAGCGCCCGCCCCGGCGTCGAATCTTACTCGCCGGTTACCATGATGGCTTCGACTTCGATATCCACCGCCTTGGGCAGCTGCTTGACGGCATAGGCTGCACGGGCCGGGTACGGCTCAGAGAAGTAACGGGACATCACTTCGTTGACCTGGGCGAAGTTGGCGAGATCCGACAGCAGGATGGTCAGCTTGACGCAATGATCCAGCGAACCACCGGCTTCTTCAGCGATCGCCTTGAGGTTCTCGAATACGCGCACGGCCTGGGCTTCAAAGGACTCGTTGACCACTTCCATGGTGGCCGGGTCCAGCGGGATCTGACCGGAGATGTAAGTGGTGTTACCCACCTTGACAGCCTGGGAGTAGGTGCCGATTGCTGCGGGGGCTTTTTCGGTATTGATGATGCTACGGTTAGCCATTTTACTTCCTTGGTACTGATTTTATAAATCGCTGTTAATGCCTTGATGCTGAAGCACAAATGATCAGCAGGCCACTTAGGATTGCAGCCCCGGCGGAGGAGTCCGGAACCACAAGCCTAAGTGTCCTTGATTCGATGCCAAATGTCAGCGACTAGCTGCTGCGCCCCTGCGACAGAATCACGCAGCCAGGCCCCTGCGAAGCTGCCGCCGGGGCCGCAGCTTCGCGCTCAATGCAACCGGCGATCAGCCCGCGTAGGCGAAGGGGTAACGATCGATACCCAGGCCCGCAGGGTCGATATCGGTCTTGTTGCCACTCATCAGGTCAGAGACAAACTTGGCCGAGCCGAGCGACATGGTCCAGCCCAGGGTGCCATGACCGGTATTCAGGTACAGGCTCGGATAACGGGTCTCGCCCAGGATCGGCGTGCCATCCGGCGTCATGGGGCGCAGGCCGGTCCAGAATTCGGCACGCTCCATGTCACCACCACCACCAAACAGATCGGAGACCACGAAGTTGACGTTGGCACGGCGCTTCTCCGGCATCGACAGGTCGAAGCCCGCCAGCTCCGCACTGCCGCCGACACGGATACGGTCATTGAAGCGGGTAACCGCCACCTTGTAGGTTTCGTCCATCACGGTGGACACAGGCGCGCGGCTTTCGTCGATGATCGGCAGCGTCAGGGAGTAACCCTTCACCGGGTAAATGGGCGCACGCATGTCGATTTGCTTGAGCAGCATCGGGCTATAGCTGCCCATACACACCAGGTAGCGATCCGCCTTCATGACGCCGGCCGCGGTTTTCACACCGGCAACGTCACCCTTCTCCATGATCAGGCCATCGATCTGGGTGTTGTACATGAATTTCACGCCCCGCTCTTCGCAGCGCGCCGCCAGCGCCTGGGTGAACTTGAAGCAGTCACCGGTTTCGTCGCCTGGCAGCTGCAGGCCACCGACAATCTTGTCCTGCACATACTTGAGTGCCGGCTCCTTGCTGACGCAGCCCTGACGATCCAGCTCGGCAAAGGGTACGCCCAGCTCGCGCAGCACCTGAATATCCTTGGCGGAACCGTCCACTTGCTTCTGGGTCCGGAACAGCTGCAGGGTGCCGCCAGTGCGGTGTTCGTAGTCGATATCGATGCTCTGGCGCAGGGTCTTGAGGCAGTCGCGGCTATACTCGGCGATGCGAACCATGCGACCCTTGTTGACGTGGTATTTTTTCTCGGTGCAGTTGGCGAGCATCTTGCTCATCCACTCGTAAAACTGGTAGTCCGTCGTCGGCTTGATCATCAGTGGCGACAGGTCCTGCATCAGCCACTTGACGGCCTTGAAGGGCACACCGGGTGCAGCCCAGGGCGCCGAATAACCCGGCGATACCTGCCCGGCATTACCGTAGCTGGTTTCCATCGCCGCCGCGGACTGACGATCGATGACCGTGACCTCATGCCCTGCATTGGCGAGATACCAGGCACTGGTAACACCGACAACACCACTACCGAGAACGATTACGCGCATTTGGCTACCCTCTGGTTATTTTTTAAACTACAGCAAGAATATGTATTGCAGTATAGGGAACAATTCTCAGAATTTTTTTGCGTTTTTGTCATTTATACGGATAATAATCTGCCAATAATGACAATGACCGGAAATAATTATGGAAACTTTCAGCGGCGGTCAAAAAAAGCGCAAACTTGACCGAATAGACATGAATATTCTGCGTACGCTGCAGTTCGAGGGGCGCATTTCCTATACCGAGCTGGCGGACCGCGTCGGACTGTCCACCACCCCCTGCATGGAGCGGGTCAAACGGCTGGAAAAAGACGGCTATATCGAGGGCTATTATGCGCGCGTCAACCCGGCGGCCCTGGGCTACAGCATGCTGGTGTTTGTCGAGATCGCCCTGTCCTACCAGTCACCCGATGCCTTCGACAGCTTCAACAAGGCCGTGGCCCAGCTGCCCTACATCATGGAATGCCACCTGGTGTCGGGCGACTCGGATTACCTGCTCAAGGCGCGCATCCGCGACATGACGGAATACCGCGAGCTGCTGGGGGAAATGCTGCTGACACTGCCAGGGGTGAAGAACTCGAAGAGCTATATCGTGATGGAAGAAGTGAAGGAATCACTGGCGCTACCCATCGACATCAACAAGCCCCGTACCTATTAACGAGAAAGGGGCTATTCATCGACAGGCTCAGAAGCATCAGCACCGCAGCGACCCCAAGGGGTCGAAAGGGGCAAGGGGCAAGGGGCAAGGGGCAAGGAGCAATAAACACACAATACAGAAGCCACCTCGAAATTCGCTTGGGGCTCATTTCCCGGAATTCGCTTCGCTCACTCATCAGACTACAAACAACACCCCGTATGGAATGAGCATAGCGAATTCCGACTTCCGCAGCGAAGCTGTGGAGAACAACTACCTAGACTACCTATCAGATACTCACGTCCGGCAGCTGGCACAACCATTCGAAAAACACCCGAATGCGGGGGTTGTCGAGTGCGCCCGGCCGGTGAATCAGGTAGTAGGAACAGCAGGAGGGCAATGCCGGTAACAGGGCCACCAGGCGCCCGCGCTCCAGGTCCGAATCGATCAGCCGGCCACGTGCCAGTGCCACCCCGAGCCCCGCCGCCGCCGCTTCCATCGCCAGATCTGCCCGGTTGAAATAGTGACCGCGATCACTGTCCACCGCCCCCAGCCCGGCCTCGTCCAGATAGAAACGCCACTCCGCATCGCGGCGCGCCTCGTGCCAGGCCATGGAATCATGTAACAGGGTAACGTCATGCCAGCTGGCAGGATCCTTCCAGTTCCGTGTGTCCAGATACTCCGGACTGGCCACCGGAAACAGGGTTTCCTGCAGTAGCGGTGTCGCCACCAGCTCGCGGTAGACACCAAAGCTGTAATCGATTGCCAGGTCGAAATCCCTTGGCTCGGTGCGCAACAGGGACTCCTCGGCGAAGGTTTCGACGCGAATATCCGGGTAGCCCGCCTGGAACAGATGCAGTCGCGGCACCAGCCACTTGAACAACAGGGATGGCGTGGACCTGAAACGAATCTGCCCTTCCAGCATCTGGCGCTGCAGGCGCTGCACGCAGCCATCCAGATCCTGCAGGCTTTTGTGCACCACCAGATACAGCTGCTGACCTTCACCGGTGAGATTAAGCCCCCTGGGCAGACGCTCAAACAGCTTGAACCCCAGCTGGGTTTCCAGGTGCTTGATTTGCTGGCTGACGGCCCCGGTGGTGACGTGCAGCTGCTCGGCGGCGCGGGTAAAACTCAGCGCACGGGCCGCCACCTCAAAGGTTCGCAGGGCTGCAAGAATCTGGGCATTAATCATCAAGGGCTCCGGGCCTGTATCAGTCAAGCACTCAGTAAAGCAGAGCCCCACCGGTTTGCGTAGACCCAAAATGCCGATTTGGGTCTAAACTTGGCTTACTTTAACCTGGGCTAAGCTTTAGCTGAGCTATAAGCGCATTGAATTTTCATTGCTTGTGGTTACTCGAGCCTGAGCCCAGAATTCGCGCCTCGATACAGCCACTTATGAAGGATAAATGGTGCCAGCACAAAACTCACCCACCATTGAACAGCGGCTAGCCCTTGGAAAACCATTATTCTGGCTAAACCCGGCCTATAGCCAGACGGCGCCCGAACCCCAGCTGCAGGACATCGAGGACGCCGCCGCCCGGCTGCAACGCTGTGCCCCGCTGCTGGTCCGGCTGTTTCCCGAGCTTGCGCACAGCCAGGGGCTGATCGAATCCCCCCTGCTGCCCGTCCCCGCCCTGCAACAGGCGCTCGCCGTGCCGGGAACCCTGCTGCTGAAGGCCGACCATGATTTGCCGATCGCCGGCTCCGTCAAGGCCCGCGGCGGCTTCCATGAAGTACTCTGCCATGCCGAATCCCTGGCCCTCGCCGCCGGCATTCTGCACAGCACCGATGACGACTACCAGAAGCTCGCCGGCCCCGAAGCCCGCACACTCTTTGCACAGCACCTGCTGGGCGTTGCCAGCACCGGCAACCTGGGCCTGAGCATCGGCGTGATCGGCGCAGCGCTGGGCTTTGATACCTGCGTGCATATGTCGAGCGATGCCAAGGAATGGAAGAAACAGCGCCTACGCAACTTTGGCGTGCGCGTCATCGAGCACGCCAGTGACTACAGCGCCGCCGTTGCCAGGGGCCGCGCCGAAACCCAAGCCAACCCCCGTGGCTACTTCGTCGATGACGAAAACTCACCCCGCCTGTTTTACGGCTATGCCGTGGCGGCACTGCGGCTGCGAGACCAGCTGGCCAAGGCCCGCATCCCGGTCGACGCAGAACATCCGCTAATGGTCTATATTCCCTGCGGCGTCGGCGGCGCGCCCGGCGGTATCTGCTTTGGCCTCAAACAGGTCTTTGGTGCCGCGGTGCACTGCTTCTTTGCCGAGCCCGCCCAGGCTCCCTGCGTGCTGCTCGGCGTGCAGGATCCGAGCACGCCTTCGGTCTACGATATCGGCCTGAATTGCCAGACCGAAGCCGATGGCCTGGCCGTGGGGCTGGCGTCCGAATGGGTCTGCAGCCGTATTCGCAGTCAGCTGGCCGGGGTTTACACGGTTTCAGACGACAGCCTCTACCGTGACCTGTACCGGCTGCAGGCCAGCGAACAGATCGCCATCGAACCCTCCGCCGCGGCGGGCATCCAGGGCCCCGCGCGACTGTTCAGCGAAGGCACTGACTACCTTCGCAGCCAGGGGCTGGAGTCGCTGTCCGGGCAGTCGACACAGCTGATCTGGACGACCGGCGGACGCCTGGTGCCCGACGCAGAATATAAAAATTTCCTCGAAAGAGGAAAAATAGCTTCAAATGAAATGTTAACTGATTAAAATAGAATCTGTTTCCTACACGAAACACATAACCGACAGAAGCCGGTGCCCTGCACCTGTCGCGTCGAACCGTACTGCAGCCACCCCTGTGCTGATCGCCAGGTGGCTTCATATCATGCCGAACCCCTACCCGGGGACGGGTGATAACAATAACAACGAGGAGGCTTACCTCTAATGGAAATGATCGAATCCATCATCGGAGAGATTAACAGTATTGTCTGGGGGCCAATGATGCTGGTCCTGATACTGGGCGTCGGACTCTTCCTGTCCCTGGGGCTGCGCCTGATGCCCATACTCAAGCTGGGTACCGGCTTCAAGCTGCTGTGGCGGGGTCGCAAGACCGCCAGTGGTGACGAAAGCTCCGGTGAAATCTCACCGTTCCAGGCCCTGATGACCGCCCTGTCAGCGACCGTGGGTACCGGTAATATCGCCGGTGTCGCCACCGCCGTGTTCCTCGGCGGTCCTGGCGCGCTGTTCTGGATGTGGATCACCGCCCTCGTCGGCATGGCCACCAAGTACGCCGAGGCCGTTCTGGCCGTCAAATACCGTGAAGTCGACGAAGAAGGCAACCATGTCGGCGGCCCCATGTACTACATCAAGAACGGCCTGGGCAGCAAGTGGGCCTGGCTGGGCATGGCTTTCGCCATCTTCGGTGCCATCGCAGGCTTTGGTATCGGTAACACCGTACAGGCCAACTCGATCGCCAGCGTAATGGAGTCCAACTTCGGTACGCCCACCTGGGTGACCGGTGTACTCGTAATGGTACTGGTGGGCGCGGTCCTGATCGGCGGCATCCGCCGTATCGGTCATGTGGCAGGCGCCCTGGTGCCGGTGATGGCGGTGTCCTACATCGTGGCGGGCCTGGTCGTTCTCTTCATCAATGCCGAACAGATCCCCCACGCCCTGGACCTGATCTTCACCCATGCCTTCTCGCCGATTGCAGCTGAAGGTGGCTTTGCCGGCGCCGCTGTCTGGGCCGCCATTCGCTTTGGTGTGGCGCGCGGTATCTTCTCCAACGAAGCGGGCCTGGGTTCAGCCCCCATTGCCCACGCCGCTGCGCAGAACAAGAGCCCGGTGCGCCAGGGCCTGGTCGCCATGCTGGGTACCTTTATCGATACGATCCTGATCTGCTCGATCACAGGTCTGGTTATCGTGACGTCCGGCACCTGGACCGGCGGCGAGTCCGGCGCGGCACTGACCTCTGCGGCCTTCGCCCATGCACTGCCGGGCCTTGGCAACTACCTGGTGGCGATTTCCCTGGCAATCTTTGCCTTTACCACCATTATCGGCTGGTCCTTCTACGGCGAGCGCTGTGTCGAGTATATCTTCGGCGTCAAGTCCATTGCCCCCTACCGGGTTCTGTGGATTCTGGCGATTCCTGCCGGTGCAGTCCTGAGCCTGGATTTCATCTGGCTGGTGGCCGATACCCTCAACGCCTTCATGGCGATCCCCAACCTGATCGCCCTGCTGCTGCTGAGCCCGGTGGTCTTCCAGGTGACCCGCGAGTTCTTTGCCGAACACAAGGATCTCTGATCCAGTTTGACGCAAGGCACAAAAAAGGACCGGCAATTGCCGGTCCTTTTTTGTGCAACCTCGAGTTAAATTGCGTTTGTGCCTCGCGCCCCAGCCCGGTACTCCGCCGGGCTGCTAGAGCTCAAACCCAACATCACCCAGCGCCGGCCCATATTGCACCTGCACCCGCTGCGGCAAGTCGGGATCATAGCCGCAAATCAGGCGCATACCGCCGCTGTCGACGTAATATTCCAGCGTACCCTCGCGGCGCGAGCGCCAGCGCACATGGGTCATCTCCTGCTCATCCCAGAGTTTCCACCAGTTGGCATCCCACTGCGCCGCGCGCGCAAAGCCAGGTGCACAGTTGCGCTGGGCGCGCTCTTCGTTGTGCTTGCCCCAGCATTCCAGGTCCTTGCGACAGTCAATTTCCTCAATCCGTGCTGCCTTGGAGGTCAGCTGCTTGATGCAGGCGCCGACCACCAGCGGATTCATGCTGCTGGCCTGGCAATCGCGAATGGCCTGCTCGCTGGCGGCCATCACTGGCGACGCCAGCCCCCAGGCTCCAGCCAGCAACAGAAACGGTAGGTATCCTTTCATCAATCCAATTCCTGAAGGTTTTCAGCAGTGTAGCCCAAGCGCGCAGGAATTTTCAGTCACCTGTTGTGCATCCAGGCCATCATCGGGACAGCAGGGACGGGGTCCGGCGTTGCGCCATCGTGCTCACGGCTTATAATGGCGCCCTAGTTTATATCGCGGAGCCTTCTACATTTCATGCAGCGAATCGACATGATCCTGGTCGCCCGGGCGCAGGCCAGCTCCCGTACCCAGGCCCAGCGCCTGATCAGGGAGGGCCGCGTGCAGGCCCGCCTGAACGATGCCTGGCAGACCATCACCAAGCCCGGCCTGAAGCTCGATGACGAAACGCCACTGAGCGTCAGTGCCGACCCGCAGGATCGTTTCGTGTCCCGCGGTGCCCTCAAGCTGCTCGGCGCCCTGGAACAGCTGCAACTGGACCCGGCCGGGCTCGTCGCTATCGACGTGGGCCAGTCAACGGGAGGCTTTACCGACTGCCTGCTGCAGCATGACGCCGCCGCCGTGGTCGGTATCGAGGTGGGTCACGATCAGCTGGACCCACGCCTGCGCGCCGACCCCCGCGTGACCTGCCTGGAGGGCGTCAATGCCCGAGCGCTGGACCCGCAGCAGCTGCTGCCCCTGAGCCGTGACGGTGCCGGCTTTGACCTGGCGGTGATGGATGTCTCCTTTATTTCCCAGACCAAGATCCTGCCGGCGCTGGCGCCGCTGATCCGTACCCGGGGCCGCCTGATCAGCCTGGTCAAACCCCAGTTCGAGGTCGGCCGCAGCGGTATCGGCAAGGGCGGCATTGTGCGCGACACCGGCCTCTTCCGGCAGGTCGAAACAAGCATTCGCCGGCACTGCGCGTCACTCGATCTGCAGGTTCAGCACTATATGCCCAGCCCCATTACCGGTGGCGACGGCAATCACGAGTTCCTGCTGATTGCCGAGCAGACGGCAAGTCGCTGAGGCACTGCGCCCAATGCGCGCACCTCAAGCGCCCGCAACATCTGTATACTTGCCTCCTTAATTACAGAGACAGATCCCATGGAACTGAAACGCACGCTGCCTGCGGCCGTCGACAACGCACTGGAATACCTGACCGAGGCCACCGGCCTGCCAAAGAAACGCCTCAAGGATGCGATGAACAAGGGTGCCGTCTGGCTGATACGGGGCAGCCACGAGCGTCGACTGCGTCGCGCCAACAGCCCGCTCAAGGCCGGCGACCGGATCGAACTTTACTACGACGAAGCCCTGCTGGAACTCAAGCCACCCCAGCTTAGCGCCATTGAAGACCGCATGGGCTACACCCTCTGGTACAAGACCGCCGGCGTCATGTCCCAGGGCACCCGTTATGGCGATCACATGGCACTGCCGCGCATGGCGGAGCTCGCCTATGGCCACAAGCGGGAGATTTATCCGGTACACCGGCTGGATCGCGAAACCCGTGGCCTGATCCTGCTGGCCCACAACAAGAAGATGGCCGCCATACTGTCGAAACTGTTCCAGGACGGCGCCGTTGAGAAAGGTTACCAGGCAGTGGTGCTGGGGGAGGCGCCGCTGGAGGGCACTGTGGATCTGGCGCTGGACGGCAAGGCCGCCATCACCCACTTTACACGGCTGGAATATGACGCCGAGCGCAACACCAGCGTGCTGGAGATCCGCATCGAGCATGGCCGCACCCACCAGATCCGCCGCCACCTGGCGCATATTGGCCACCCGGTAATGGGGGATCCGCGTTACGGCGAGGGCAACAAGAATCGCGAGGGCCTGCTGCTGGTTGCCCACCGGCTCAACTTTATCTGCCCGATGCGCCGCCAGCCCACCGAGTTTCAGTTGCCCCAGCCTTTCGTCACCAAGACGGACGCCTGAGGCGCACTGCAGGCTGAACCCGGCAGATACTGCCGGGTTCAGGCGAGCTATTCGCCCGTCAACTGATTCAGCTGCCAGCGGCCCTGCTCGGGCGCAATCAGGTTCTGCAGCAGGGGCAGCGCATCCTTCAGCTCGCCCGGCAGCGTCCAGGGCGGGTTGATCATGAAGAGCCCACTGGATGTCATGCCGAAGTCCGGCGTATCCGGCCCCAGCCCCAGCTCCACCTGCCACAGGTTGCGTACACCGGCGCTTTTGAAGCCCCGCACCATATCATCGACACGGGCCCGCACCACCACCGGGTACCAGACCAGGTAGGTACCCGTCGGGAAGCGCTTGTACCCCTCCAGCACCGCCTTGAGCACCTGCCGGTAGTCCCCCTTGTTCTCATAGGGCGGATCAACCAGCACCAGCGCACGCTTGGAGGCTGGCGGCAACAGTGCCTTGAGACTGGCGAAGCCGTCACTGCGCTCGACGCGCACGCGGCGGTCCCGACTGAAACGTTCGATCAGCAAGCGGTGGTCACTGGGGTGCAGCTCGAACAGCCGCAGCGCATCCTGCGAGCGTAACAGCTGCGCCGCCACCAGCGGCGAGCCTGGATAGTGCTCCAGCGCACCCTTGGCGTTCATTGTGCGCAGTACCGCCATCAGGGGCGTCAGCACATCGGGCAGGGGCTGTCCCCAGAGACGCCCGATGCCTTCTTCAAATTCCGCCGTCTTTTTCGCCATGGCCGCACCCAGGTGATAACCGCCGGCGCCGGCATGGGTATCCAGGTACAGCAGCGGCTTGTCCTTGGAGGTCATGTATTCGAGGGTACGGGCGAGCACCAGGTGTTTCAGGACATCGGCATAGTTGCCGGCATGATAAGCGTGTCGATAGCTGAGCATCGGCGTTCCGGAGGCAGTAAAGTCGGGGGCGCCAGCATACGCCGTCCCCCCGGTGGATTCCACTGCAAAACGGCTTACTCTGCAGGCAGCGGTACAATCAGTACCGGGCGGTCGCTGTGCTGCATCACACGCTGGGCACTGGAGCCCATGAACATCTTCGCCAGTGCCGTATGGGTGCGGGTGCCCATGACGATCATGTCCACGTCCATCTGCCTTGCCGTGGCCAGAATTTTTTCCTCAACATTACCCTTCTCTATCAGCACCAGCGGCTTGCCGAGCGCCTCGGCCTTGCCCGTCGGCAGCTCCTCGGCCCAGAAAGTCTCCACCCGCTGGGTCATCTTGCTGCGAAGATCATCGATGCCGGCCTTGCGCAACTGTGCCAGCACCTCGGGTTCGAAGTGGGTGTCGATCAACGCCTCGGTGGACGGGCTCAGCACCTCCACCACATGCAGAAAGGTCACGCTGGCACCGTGCGCAAGGGCCAGCTTCACCGCCATGCGCAACGCCGGCACCGAGTTCTCACCCAGGTCCGACGCATACAGGATTTGCTTGATATCAGGTAGCATGACTCTTACCTCCTTGCGTAATTTGGCTTCTGAACAGTCGCGACGCCGATCAGTACTGCGTCTGCGGGATCTGTACCACCAGACCATCAAGCGCCGCACTCACCTCAAGCTGGCAGCTGAGGCGACTGTTGGGCTTGCGTTCGGCGGCAACCAGTTCGAGCATTTCCAGTTCTTCCTCCCCCGGCTCACCGACAGCGCCGGACAGTACATACACATGACAGGTTGCGCAGCTGCAGCCGCCGCCACATTGGGCCACGATGCCATCGAGCTCACGATCGATCGCGCCTTCCATCACGCTCCAGCCATCGGGAACATCCAGCGTCTGCCGATGACCGTCCGGCTCTATGTAGGTAATTTTCGCCATTGCAGCACCCCGGGCTGTCGATACGCTAAGTGTAGTCAGGGGTTGGCAAAAGTGACGCAACAAGCCGTTTGCCCGGCAAAACCCCCATCGGGCGTTGCACCCGAAGGCCCGGTACCCTAAAATCGGCGCCGTTCTTGGGGGAGTAATCTTCCGGTCGGCTGCGCCGGCCCGAGTGGCTGTCAACATACTTGAGCCTCATGCTCATGGCAGTCACGTCCTGCGGGATTGATGAGACCTGAGACACAACAAGCTGCTCCTGGCGGGCCGGTTTGCTGTGTCTTGGTACTTTCAATTCAGCCCGCCGAGGATTATTGCTCAATGGATGCCCTGCTTGCCTCGACCTCCGCCGTTGCCATCGCCGAAATCGGTGACAAAACCCAGCTCCTGTCGCTTTTTCTCGCCTCGCGCTTTACCCGGCGCAACGCCATCATTGCCGGCATCCTGGTCGCGACCCTGCTGAATCACGCACTCTCGGCCTGGCTTGGCGCCTGGGTTGCCCACTGGATACCCGCCGCCTGGAAGCCCTGGATCCTGGGACTGAGCTTTATCGCCGTCGGCCTCTGGGTACTGATCCCCGACAAGGAAGACGATGGCGATGCCGGCGTGCTGCGCTACGGCGCCTTTGTCGCCAGCTGCGTGCTGTTTTTCATCGCCGAAATCGGTGACAAGACCCAGGTTGCCACCGTCATACTGGCGGCGCGCTTTGACGATGCCATTCTAGGGGTGATCATCGGCACCACGCTGGGCATGATGGTCGCCAATGTTCCCGTGATCTACGCCGGCAACTGGCTGATGCAGCGCCTGCCACTGGCCTGGGCGCGGCGCGGCGCCTGCATACTGTTTGCAGGCCTGGGCATCACAGCCATACTGATGCAGTAACCTTGGGGCACAACGACTCACCGACTGACAACGTTGCGCCCCAGCATCCTGCAAAAATTTACGAACAAAATACAAATAATAATAAAAAATACGAAAATACAATGATAAAAAACTTGTTATTTAACTTAATTTACGTAAATTAACACAACTAAGACTCACCCTGGTCTACAACTGTTGATCGGTAACCCTACTAAAGGAGCCCGAGATGCCCAACATCTCAGATTCTGACGCCTGGAAATTTCTGAAAAATCACGCCGACGAAACCCGTGATATCCACCTGCGAGACCTCTTCGTACAGGACCCCAACCGCTACGAAAAGTACTCACTGCAAGTGCAGAACATCCTGCTGGATTTCTCCAAGAACCCGGTTACGGATGAAACCCTCGAGGGGCTGCTGAACCTGGCCAGGGAAGCCGGCGTGGAGAACTGGCGCGAGCGCATGTTCCACGGTGACCGCATCAACTCCACCGAAAACCGCGCCGTGCTGCACACAGCCCTGCGCAACCGCACCAACACGCCGGTGTACCTCGATGGCAAGAACGTCATGGAAGCGGTCAACCATGAACTGGGCCGCATGAAGGCCTTCGTCAACTCGGTACGCAAGGGCGAGTGGCGCGGCTATTCCGGCAAGCGCATTACCGACGTCGTCAATATTGGGGTCGGCGGCTCGGACCTGGGCCCGCGCATGGTCACCCAGGCTCTGCGCCGCTATGCCGATGACCGCGTCAAGGTGCACTTCGTTTCCAACGTCGATGGCGTCGAGATCGCCAACGTGCTGCGCCCGCTCAACCCCGAGCGCGTCATGTTCGTGGTGGCTTCCAAGACCTTTACCACCAGCGAAACCATGACCAACGCCCAGACCGCACGCAACTGGCTGATGTCCTCGGCCTTTGACGAACGCGCCGTCGGCAGCCACTTCGTGGCGGTCTCCAGCAACCACGAGGCCGTAAAGGCCTTTGGCATCAAGCCGGAAAACACCTTCCAGATGTGGGACTGGGTCGGCGGGCGCTACTCGCTGTGGTCGGTGATCGGCCTGCCGATCGCCCTGTGCCTGGGCTTCAAGCAGTTTGAAGAGCTGCTGACCGGCGCCCACGAGATGGACATTCATTTCCGCGATTCGCCGCTGGAAAAGAACGCCCCGGTATTGCTGGCCCTGATCGGTCTGTGGAACAGCACCTTCCTGGGGCGCCAGTCCCAGGCCATCCTGCCGTACGACTGGCCACTGGCCCGCTTTGCCTCCTACCTGCAGCAGGCAGAAATGGAAAGTAACGGCAAATCAGTGGACCGCAACGGCAAGCCCGTGCCCTACAGCACCGGCTCGATCATCTGGGGATCCCTGGGTATCGACGGCCAGCACGCCTTTTATCAGTACCTGCACCAAAGCAATACCGTGGTGCCGGCGGACTTTATCGGTTCCATCGAAAGCAGCACCCCGGTGCGCGGCCACCATGAAAACCTGATGGCCAACTTCTTCGCCCAGACCGAAGCCCTGATGAACGGCATCAACGAAGACGAAGTGCGCCGCGACCTGGAAGCCAAGGGCATGAAGCCCGAAGCCATCGACGCGCTGATACCGCACAAGGTGCACGCCGGCGATCGCCCGACCAACACCCTGCTGCTGGAACGCCTCGATCCGCGCACCCTGGGCGCACTGATTGCGCTCTACGAGCACAAGATCTTTGTACAGGGCGTGATCTGGGACATCTGTTCCTTTGACCAGTGGGGCGTCGAACTCGGCAAGACCCTGGCCAAGCAGATCCTGCCAGAGCTGACCGGCAACGCCGTATCCGACAAGCACGACAGCTCCACCCGCAGCCTGATCAAGTACTTCAACGACAAGCGCCGCAGCCTGGCCGAAGAGGCGGGGCGCTAACGCCTCGCCTGCCAGTCTTCAAGGAGATCCGATGCAGCAGAAAGTGATTCAGATGCCGGCCCGCAAGCGCATCGCGCTGATTGCCCACGACAACATGAAGCACGAGCTGATTGACTGGTCGCGGCAGAACCTGCAGCAGCTCAGCCAGCACCGGCTCTATGCCACCGGCACCACCGGACTGTTGCTGGAGCGCGAACTGCAGTTGCCGATCAGCAAGCTGATCAGCGGCCCGCTGGGCGGCGATCAGCAAATCGGCGCCATGCTGGTGGACCAGCAGATCGACATGGTGATCTTTTTCTGGGACCCGTTTGAACCCATGCCCCATGACCCGGACGTCAAGGCACTGCTGCGCATCGCCGCGGTCTGGAACGTGCCCGTGGCCTGCAATCGCAGCACCGCGGATTTCGTCATCGGCTCCGCCTTGATGAACCAGAGCCATGACTACCGGGTGCCGGACTACGATGCCTATATCACGCAACGTACGAGCTAGCCTTTAAGGCTCCAACATAAAGGGCGCTTGAGAAAGCGCCCTTTATTTTTGTGAGTCGCTTGGGCAAACGCCAAGCCCCCTTCCCCCGCTGCACGCACGGCACCTCGGCTAGCGCGCACCATCCCGGGCTTGACCTTTGACGGCAAGAAAATCGATGAAACGCTCGAGCAGCAGGGTACGCCTGTCTGTTTTGCGCGTAATCACCCCGGTATGCCGACTGGGCATGTTCGACTCGAACGGCAGGACGGCGAGCACACCGGAATCCACCAGCGACTGCAACGGCACACAGGGCAGCATGCTGAGGTAATCCGAGTTTTGCACCATCGCAATGATCGATATGGGCGAATCCACCTCGATAGCCACACCGATCTCGGTCAAACCCGCCGATATCAGGCAGCTGTCCATTTGCGCACGCAAAAAACTGCGCTCGGGGTGAGTAATCCATTTTGCCCCCCGCAGCTGCTGCGTGCTCACCCTGGAATACTGCGTCAAGGGATGCCCCTTGCGGCAAAAGATACTAATGCTGTCGCTCCAGAGTTGCTGCACCTGCAAACCGCGGGACTCGTCACTCAGCACCAGCGGGCCTATCACCACATCCAGCTGCCCAAGTTCCAGCTTGTCGATGAGATCAACCATCAGCGTACTGGTAAAGATCGCATTTACATTGGGGTTGTCCTTCAAAAAGTCGGTAATCATGGCGCTCAGCAGGTACTCGGAAAGCATCGGCGGCACACCGATGCGCAGCAGACCGGCCTTGCCGGTACTGATATCCCTGGCATGCTCAGATGCCTGCATCGTTGCCATGCGGATGCTGTGCCCCTGCACCGCCAGAGCCCGGCCGGCTTGGGTTGCCTGCACTTTCTTGTGGCTGCGATCGATCAGCTGGACGCCGACGCGATCTTCCAGGATTTTCATGTTGCGACTCAGCGCCGGCTGCGTCAGGTTCAGCTGCTGTGCCGCCAGGCTGAATGAGCCCAGCTCGATAATGACCGATAGCTGCAGCAGGTGCCGCGGATCTGTATTCATATCAATTTGATATACTTGACAATATTTTTATCATTTTAATTATAGATTTGCAGATTGTACAGTTACTGCAAGTTCGCAATCAGACCTACGGGTCCCGCTCTAATAACAACACTGCGAGGTTCACAAGCATGAAACCATTGTCCCGCCTCATTGCCGGCATCGCGCTTGGCGTATCAGCACTGACTGCCATGCCCTCCTGGGCCGACAGCTTCCCGAGCAAGCCCATCAAGGTCATCGTGCCTTTCGCCGCCGGCGGTCAGGGTGATGTCATGGCACGGCTGATCATCAAGACCATCGAAGAAAAGCAACTGCTGTCCCAGCCCATTGCCGTGATCAACGTCCCCGGAGGCGGTGGCACCATCGGTGTTCGCCAGGCTCACAAGGCTGACGCCGATGGCCATACCCTGCTGTACCTGCACCAGACCCTGATGACCACCGAGCTGCAGGGCAAGCTAAAGTTCGACTACCGCGCCTTCACGCCGGTGGCCGAAACCAACAATACCTGCCTGGTGACGGCGACAGGATCGGAATCCGGCATCGACAGCGCCGACAGCTGGATCGCCCAGGCCAAGGCCGACCCGAAAAAAATCAAGGATGCGACCCTGCTTGGCAGTGCCGCTCACTTCACCACGGCCATGATCAGCAAGGCCGCCGACATGCAGGTCGGCCTGGTTAACGTCGGCGGCGGTTCTGATCGTATCGCATCGCTGCTGGGCAACCACACCCAGACCGCCGTACTGGTGGCGGCGCCGATAGCGGCCAACCCCGGGCTCAAGGGCCTGATCTACTACGGCGAGGAGCGCAACCCGCAACTGCCGCAAACGCCCACAGCCAAGGAGCTGGGGTACGACGTCATATCCTGCCTGAACAATGTCTGGTGGGCGCCCGGCAACACTCCTACAGAAGCAGTTTCTGTACTGCAGAACGCCTTTGCGGCCGCCCTTGAAGATCCCGAACTGATCGCGGCGATCGAACAGAAAGGCGATACCGCCAAGCTGGTTGTGGGTGATGCCCTGGATGCGCGCCTGGCTGATATCTACGCGCGCCTCAAAGCCGCGGCAGCCGATCTCTAAAAGCGCACCGGCCCGAGGCCAGCACAACTCGCCGCCAGTGCATCCGGCACTGGCCGGCGAACACCCCCTACTCCATACTCCCGGCCTTTGCGCAGCACGTGCAGGCCAAGGCATTCCTTTACCCGAAGTCTGGTGACCCAACATGGCTGATCAACCCAATTACCTCTTCATCATTACCGACCAGCATCGTGCTGATCACCTGGGCTGCTACGGCAATACGATAGTCAAAACCCCCAACATCGATGCGCTGGCCGCCACCGGCACCCGCTTCGACCGTTTTTATGTCGCCAACCCCATCTGCATGTGCAACCGCGCCAGCATTCTGACCGGGCGCATGCCATCGCTGCACGGCGTGCGCCACAACGGCATTCCGCTGTCCACCGAGGCCACCACCTTTGTCGAGCTGCTCCGGGATGCAGGCTACAAAACCGCCCTGATTGGCAAATCCCATATTCAGAACATGACCGGACTGCCCGCCTCTATTGGATACAGCCTGGACGAAGGCATGGCCGAACCCTCCACCCGCCTGCAGGAAGCCAGCAAGCACCAGCGCAAGGGCAATCCCTATGACCAGGAACTGAGCAAGCGCTGGCGGGAAAACCCGCAGCACCGCGTCAGCACGCCCTTCTATGGCTTTGACGAGGTACTGATTGCCAATGACCACGCCGATCGCGTGACCGGCGACTACGAGGTCTGGCTGCAGCAGCAGTGCCCCGAGGCCGACAGCCTGCGCGGCCCCGAGAACGCCCTGCCGGACGAACGCTACAATTCGCCCCAGGCATGGCGCACCCGTATACCTGAAGAACTCTACTCCACGAGCTACATTGCGCAGAAAACCCAGGAATACATCCAGCAGCATGCCCAGAGCGGCGACAAGGCCCCCTTTTTCCTGACCATGTCCTTTCCCGATCCGCACCACCCCTTTACGCCACCGGGAAAATACTGGGACATGTACGACCCTGACCAGATCCCGCTGCCCGAATCCTTTGGCAAGGGCGACATCCCGCCGCTGGACGCCATGCGCCAGGCGCTGGAAGAAGGCAAGAACTACCGCAACAGCCAGGACCCGTTCATGGTGACCGCGCGCGAGGCCCAGGAAATCACGGCCCTGACCTATGGCAGCATCAGCATGATTGATGATGCCATCGGCCGCGTCATGGCAACGCTGAAAGAATCGGGCCTGGCCGACAACACCATTGTCTGCTTCACCTCGGACCACGGTGACTACATGGGCGATCACGGTCTGATGCTCAAGCTGCTGATGCACTACCAGGGACTGATCCGGGTTCCGTTCATCTGGCATGACCCCACCGCACCCCGCGAGTCCTCGACAGACCCGCGCCTGTGCAGCAGCATCGATATAGCACCGTCTATTTTGCGCCGCAGCCATATCCAGCCATTCAACGGCATCCAGGGCATCGATATCCTGGACTCTACGCAACCGCAGCGCGCCGGCCTGCTGATAGAGGAAGACAGCCAGAGAAGCATGGTCGGATTTGACCAGCCACAGCGCGTGCGCACCTACCTGACCCAGCGCTGGCGCCTGTCATTGCGCCACGGTGAAAGCTGGAGCGAGCTCTACGACCTGGAAAATGACCCCCACGAACTGTGCAACCTCTGGGATAATCCCGATTACCAGGCCACAAGAGCCGAGCTGATCGAAGCCATGATGCGTGAAAGTATCGCCATGCAGGATCGCTCCCCGCTGCCCAGCTACCGCGCCTGAACAGGCGCCGCAGCCCAACCATGACCTTGTCGATCCAGGGAAACCTATTCATGCACAACACTAAGAAACGAATCGGACCGGAGCTTGGCAGCCTGGTGCTGCTGGCAGCTGCAGGCCTGCTTCTCGTCATCGGCGCCAGCGCGCTGCCAGGGCCCGAATATGACCCCATGGGCCCCGCCGGGCTGCCCCGTATTATCGGTATCGCCCTGCTGCTACTGCTGGGAGCACGCCTGGTGTCCATTGTTCGCACCCCGCAGCCTGTGTCGACCCAAACCGGCACTGCGCCCAAGCCCCAGCCGCAACTCAGGCGCACCCTTGCCACGGCGGGACTGACGGTTATCTACCTGATGGTACTGACCCTTGGCGGGCTGCCCTTCGCGGCCGTTACCGGCGTTTACCTGACGCTGCTCGGCTTTTGCATGACGAACTTCTCCATCAGGAAACTGCCACCGGTGATCATCATCGCCGCGGTGGTTGGCATCGGGCTGAGCTACCTGTTCTCCGATGTACTGAACATCATTTTGCCAGGTTGAGGCGCCTACCATGGACCAGTTACTCTCTGCATTTGTAGCGCTGGCGCAGCCCGCCCCGCTGTTCTTCATCACCCTGGGGGTATTTCTGGGGATCGTCGTCGGTGCCATTCCGGGCCTTGGGGGCGCCATGCTGATCGCGCTGCTGCTGCCCCTGACCTTCTACATGGACAGCCTGCTGGCCCTGATGCTGCTGGTATCCATCTACGTGGGCTCGGTCAGTGGTGGCCTGATCACCGCCGTGATGCTGAAAATGCCCGGCACCCCCTCCGCCCTGATGACCTCCCTGGACGGCTACCCGCTGGCGACCAGCGGCAAGGCCGGCCGTGCACTCAGCCTTGGCATCATGGCGTCCTTTGTCGGCGGTCTCATTTCCTGGGTTTTCCTTGCGCTGCTGTCTCCGCCGCTGGCGAGCTTTGCGCTGCAGTTCGGCCCCTACGAGCTGTTCAGCCTGGTGATGATGGCGCTGGTGCTGATTGCAACGATCTCGGAAGGGTCCATGGTCAAGGGCTTGCTCATCGCCCTGTTCGGCATGGCCATTGCCATGGTGGGTACCGACAAGTCCTCGGGCCATATGCGCTATGACTTTGGCTTCGATGACCTCAGTGCGGGCTTCAAGTTGCTGCCCGTGCTGCTGGGCGTATTTGTTATCAGCCAGATCATCGAAGACCTGCTCAAGCCCGACCGCAAAGTCAGCCAGCAGAAGGTTCCTCTCAGGGACCTGCTGCCGAGCAAAAAGGACCTGGTAAAACATGGCCCCAACGCCACCCGTTCATCCCTGATCGGCACCTGGATTGGCGTTCTGCCCGGGGTCGGCAGCGCGGTTGCCGCCATCGTCGCCTATACGGTCACCAAGAACTTCTCCAAACACCCGGAGCGCTTTGGCACCGGTGAGGAAGCCGGCGTCGTCGCCGCCGAATCCTCCAACAATGCGTCGGTCAACGGCGCCCTGATTCCATTGATCACCCTGGGAATTCCCGGCAGTGTTATTGATGCAATCCTGATCGGCGCCCTGGTCATTCATGACCTGCAGCCCGGGCCGCTGCTGTTCCAGAACAGCCCGGACATTGCCTACGGCGTTATTGCCGCTGCGTTTGTGGCCAACCTTGTGATGGTGGTGCTGATGTTCCTTGGCGTGCGCCAGATCGCCGCCATCGCATCGGTCGACAAGGCCTATCTCTACCCGGCGATCCTGGTGTGCTGCGTCATTGGGACCTATTCCCTTGGCAACAGTTTCTTCGATATCTGGGTCATGCTGGGGTTTGGCGTGGCGGGCTTTATTTTTCGCCGCGGTGGTTATCCGATCGGCCCCTTCGTACTGGGATACATCCTCGCGCCCCTGGCGGAAAAAGAGCTGCGAACCGGGCTGATGCTGTATGACGGCAGTATTGTCCCCCTGTTTACCCGCCCGATTTCCCTGGTGTTCATCGCCATCACCCTGCTGTTTTCGCTCTGGCCATTCGTGCGAATCTGGATGAAAAAAAGATCCGCCATGCAGGCTAAAAGCAGCGTTTGAGTACAGCTGATCGCTCCGGGATCATCCCGGGGCGATCAGGGCTCAGCCCTTCATTCTCTGCGCCGCACCCTGTCGCCCTTCGCGTCTGCATTGACTGCAGCGCCGCCTTGCTGGCCTTCACCCTCCCTTTCTTCCTGTACCGCCCGGTACAACTCATCCGAGGTGTACTGCGTGCTCGGCTGCGGTACAAATCGCGGCTTGTGCTGTGCAACGCCCCGGCGCGCACTGTGATAGATGCTGAACAACGCCAGCATCAGGGCTACCGCACCGCTAAATACAAAGAGTCCCGAGGGGCCCATCGCCGCCATGGCCGAGCCGCTGAGAAAGGGCCCGACAATGGCACCGATGCCAAAACCCGCCAGCAGCGCGCCGGCCGTCTGCATCCGCCGCGAGGGGTCGCCCCAGTCATTGGCATGGGCACCGGCCAGTGAATAGAGCGTAAATGCCAGACAGCCATAGCTGAAGCTGCCGAGCAGCAGCCACTTCACATCCACTTCCCCAATCACCAGCCAGGCCAGCGCAACACAGCAAAGCGAGGTGCCGACAGAAGCCATGGCAATAACCTTGCGCCGCTCGATGCGATCCGACAGGCGCCCCAGCGGAATCTGCAACACCAGGCCACCGAGAATGCCGCAGGCCAGAAAGAGGGCAATTTGATCGGCGCTGAGCCCTGCATCCTGCGCCGACAGCGGCCCCATGGTATAGAAGGAGGCATTGATCAGCCCGGCGGCCATGGCACCGAAAAAACCCACGGGGGAGGCCTTGAGCACCGGTGAAATACGCAGCGGCCCCGGAGGCTCGGGCAAGGGCGCCACGGTGCGGGTCAGCAAAACCGGGATCAGCGAGGCTGAAAAGGTAATGGATGCCAGCAAAAACAGCCGGTAGCCCCCCGGGTCATCCAGCATCAGCAACAGCTGCGCCGAGCCCGCCCCCAGGTAGTTGATCAGCATGTAGATCGACAGTACCGCACCGCGGTTATGGTCTTCGGCCCGGGCATTGAGCCAGCTTTCGGTCACCACGATCAGGCCTGCCATGCTGAAGCCCGCGATCAGGCGCAGTACAAACCAGAGTGTCGGTGACACCAGCAGCATGTGTACCAGCGGCGTAATGGAAATCAGCGAGGCAAAAACCCCGAAGGCCCGGATATGACCCACCTGGTTGACGACGCCAGCGCCGTAGCGGGCCCCGAGAAACAGGCCGAGAAAATAGCTGCCCATCACCAGGCCGATCAGCTCGGTGGGGAAGCCCTCCAGCCGGGTACGCAGGCTCAGCAAGGTGGTAAACATGCCGTTAGCCAGCAGCAGCAACCCATAGCTGGCCAGCAGGGCGGTGAGTTGTCGGATAGGGCCCATTGAGAAATCATCCCTGGTATCTTGGAAAGACGTGGCACCTGTTTGGTGCACGACTATCTTGGCGCGTTAAGGCACAGGGCGCCAGAGTTGCGGGGCATCTGCGCAGTTTTATTGTCAGGATCCAGGACAAAAAAACGCCCGGGCAGCAATGCCCGGGCGTTTCAGGGGTCACGCAGCAGGATAGGGCCTAAGGCATGAAACCCAGCGCCAGAAAGCCGAGGGCCGAGATCACCCCGCCCAGCAGCGCATAGGGCAACTGGGTAATGGCGTGGCTCATGGGACTGATGCCACAGGCCTTGGCCGACAGCACGGTGGAGTCACCGTAAAAGCAGGCATGGGAGCCAAAGGCCGAGGCCGAAATCATGGCCCCCACTACGACAGGAATATCGGCGTTTACCGCCAGCGCCAGCGGCAGGATGATGGGCATGCCGACCACGAAGATACCCCAGAAGGAGGCGGTGGCAAACGCCAGCGCCGCCATCACGATGAAGGCCACCATGGGCAGCATTTCGGAGGTCATGAAGGTGGTGGTGGCGTTGATGACGTACTCGGTGGTACCCAGGGTATCGTTGACTTCCGCCAGCATAAAGCCGCCAAAGAGCGTGCCCAGCGGCATGATCATGCCGACAAAGCCCTTCAGAATGCCATCGAACATCTGCCCAAGGCTCAGCAGCCGCTGCACGCCGAAGAACGCCAGGGTCACGAAGATGGACGCCATGGCGCCGGACATGATGTCGATATCGAAATACCAGGTAAAGAAGATCAGAGAGGCAATCGGTACGAAGAAATTCAGCGTGTGGGACTTTTCCACCCCGCCTTTCATCTCGACGTTATGGGGCTGGTCCGCTTCGCTCACCACCTCGCCGGTGGTTTCGACCCGCCGCTCCGCGGCTTTCATGCGCCCCAGCAACGGCAGCTTGCCGCTGATGGCCAGCATCACCACCACCAGGCAAACCCAGGCGTAGAGCATGTAGGGAATGGAGCTGATAAACAGGTCGATGCCCTGGCCGTCGGCCGCGACTTCGTTTTCTTCCAGCAGGCCGGAAAAGAACACCGCCCAGGTCGAGAACGGCAGGATGATGCACACCGGCGCTGCGGTGGAGTCCACCACGTAGGCCAGAAACTCCCGCGAGGTTTTCATGCGGTCCGTGGCCTTGCGCATGGACGCACCGATGGTCAGTGCATTGAGGTAGTCATCGATAAAGATCACCAGCCCCAGGGCCATGGTGGAAAACAGCGTGCCCTTCTTGCTGTGGACTTTGGTGGTCAGCCAGCGGCCAAAGGCCTCGGCGCCGCCGCCCATGGTCACCAGGGCAATCATGCTGCCCATCAGGCCGCAGGCAATAAAGATCCAGGCCACGGTCTCGTTCATGAAGACATCGAGGAAGGTGCCTCCCAGCGCCGGGATGAAATCCGCCACAGAGTTGGTCATTAGCAGGCCTACAAGTACGCCGATAAACAGCGACTCGATGGTGCGCTTGGTATAGAGCGCCGTGGCAATGACCACGGCTGTCGGCAACAGGCTGAGCATGCCGAAAGCGCCGTCCGTACCATAGGTATGAAAGCAGTAGAGTGCAAAGCCCACCACGGCCAGCGCAATGGCGCCTACCGCGAGGGTCTGGCTGGGTGGTGCAGCATTCAGCTTCATGCTCGCATCGGTCGAAGTACTCATGGGTATCCCTCGTTATAGTTGTTATTCGCTGCAACGGGAATGTGACACCAGACCTCACAGGCAGGCCGAAGGTCTGATGCCGACGTATTGCAACGATGATTCGGTGATTCGCGACAGCCGGGATCAGGCCCTGGGCTGCTGCTGGGTAATGCAGTGGATATTGCCGCCGCCGAGCAGGATCTCCCGCGCATCAACACCAATGATCTCGCGCTCGGGGAAGAGCCCCTGCAGGATTTCCCGCGCCTGGCCATCCAGAGCCTTGTCCAGCAGCGGGAACACCACCACGGAATTACCGATATAGAAATTGATATAGGAGCCGGCCATGCGCTCGCCTTCTGTACGCGGATGGCTGCCCTCGCACAGATCAACCCCCACGGCTTCCTCGGCGCTCATGAACAGCGGACCTGGTTGAGGCAGCTTGTGCACCTCCAGCTTGCGCCCTTTCGCATCCGTGGCCTGGCTGAGCACTTCGTAGGCGGCCTGGGAAATGGCGTACTGCGGATCGGCCGGGTCATCGCACCAGTGCAGCGCCACCACACCCGGGCGGACGAAGCAGGCGATATTGTCGACATGGCCGTTGGTTTCATCATTAAAGGTGCCACGGTCCAGCCAGATGACCTTGGACACATTGAGGTAGTCTCCCAGCTGCGCCTCAATCTGCTCGCGGTTCAGGTGTGGATTGCGGTTGGGGTTCAGCAGGCACTCCTCGGTGGTCAGCACAGTGCCCTCCCCGTCCACATGGATGGCGCCGCCTTCCAGCACGAAGGGCGCCCGGAAACGCCGGTCACCATTGATTTCGCACACCTTGCGGGCCACGCGGTCGTCCTTGTCCCAGGGAAAGTAGAGGCCGCCATCCAGGCCGCCCCAGGCATTGAAATGCCAGTCGATACCGGCCCGTTCACCGGCATCGTTGATCACGAAGCTCGGCCCCATGTCCCGCATCCAGGCGTCGTTGGAGCTGATTTCAACCACCCGAATATGGGGAGCCAGCATGGCGCGGGCGTTTTCGTACTGGCCGTCACCCACCGCCACAAACACGGTTTCACTGCGGGAAATGGCTTCGGCCACCGCGGCAAAGGCCCGCTGTGCCGGCTTGGCGCCCAGGCGCCAGACATCGCCGCGCTGGGGCCAGAGCATCCAGCAGGCATCATGGGGTTCGAACTCGCCCGGCATCCGGAAACCCAGTGCTTTGGGGCTGAGGTTAGCGTTAGTGTCACTCATCGCAGGCAACCTGTTTTCTTTGACTATAGATGCTGTCGAGACCGGGCGGACGCGTGCCCACCCGGCGAAAGACCAGGCTCTCACGCCTGGTAGTGGCCGTCTTCAATCAGGGATTCAACCGTGGCCAGGATACTCTGGCGCAGAATCCCCACGACCTGGTCCACGGTGTCGCGGTTCCAGATCAGCGGCGGCGACAGCACGTTCAGGTGGGCGATGGGCCGCACGATCAGGCCGCGTTTCTGGCACTGTTCGGCAATGCGCTTGCCGACATTGGCCTCCATCGGCAGCAGCGCCTTGGTCGCCTTGTCGGCCACGCTTTCGATACACATCATGAAGTGGCTGCCGCGCACATCACCGACGATTGGCAGGTCCAGCAGGGTTTTGAGCTGCGTTTCCAGGTAGGGTCCAACGTCGCGCACGTTGGCACAGATGTTCTCGCGCTCCATAATCTCGATGTTTTTCAGCGCCGCGGCGCAGGCTACCGGATGGCCGGAATAGGTAAAGCCGGTGCTGAATACGGCACCTTCACGCTGCGGCTTGCTGATCACGGCGTAAATTTCATCGCTCAGCAGGGTCGCACCCAGCGGAATATAACCCGAGGTCAGGCCCTTGGCGCAGTTGATAATGTCCGGCTGAATGCCGAACACGTCTTCGCTGGCAAAGAAGTGTCCCAGGCGCCCGAAGGCCGTGACCACCTCGTCGGCGATATAGAGCATGCCGTACTTTTTGCAGACCGCGTGCATGCGACGGTGGTAACCCTCTGGCGCCACCAGTACGCCGCCCGCCCCCATGATCGGCTCGGCAATAAAGGCGGCGACCTTGTCGGCACCGCCGAGTTCCTGGATGCTGGCCTCGAACTCTGCCACCAGGTGATCGCAGTACTGCGCCTCTGTCATGCCTTCGGGACGACGGTAGCAGTTGGCCTCGGACACGTGGTGCACAAACTGGTCGGCCGTATCAAAGCCCCAGTTATTGCTTTCGATGCCGGTCAGGGTCGCGGACACATAGGTGGTACCGTGGTAACCGTTGTTGCGCGAAATAATGATTTTCTTGTCGTGCTGGCCGAGCTGGTTGAAGTAGTAGTGCACGATGCGGATGGTGGTATCGTTGGCCACCGAGCCGCCGCAGCTGTAGAACACATGATTCAGGTTCGATGGTGCAAGCTCTGCCAGCTTTGCAGACAGCTCAATCGCCGGCACATTGGAGAGGTTGTTGAACGGTGAATAATAGGCCATGCGCTCGGCCTGTTCGGCCATCACCTGCCCCATTTCCCGGCGCCCGTGGCCGATATTGACACACCAGAGGCCGGCAATACCATCGAGGTATTTATTACCCTTGCCATCGAAAACATATTCGCCGCGGCTTTCGGTAATAATATCGCAGCCTTCCTTTTCGAAAACCGAGAAATCGGTAAACGGATGGATAAAGTGCGCCTTATCCTGTTCCCACAACCTATTAATATCATGTGCCATGTGAATTGCCCCGCGGTGTTCTGCGTTATTTAAAGTTATCTCCAGTGGCATTGCCGCCATGGATTCGATCCATGGGGCTAAAGTACTACCGGCACTAAAACGCCATCTATACCCCCCAGGGGATAGCCGCCGCCACTTTTAGCAACAACACCGCATATACCAGCAATAACTCGAAGACTTTCAAACGCTTAGACAAGACCTAAAAGTCAGATCCTGTGCTACAGTTGACACGACTCCCTCACATTAATCACGATTCTGGCTCATACCGAATGAATAAAGTCGGCCCTGGCACATCCCCTTCACAAAGCTGGCACAAGGATCTGGCACGGCTGATTGATCATATTCGAATGCGTAACTTCCCGGAGGTGCTGAACGACTGCCTGCAGTCCCTGGTGAGCTTCGATACCCTGCTGATCGCCACCTACAAGCATGCCTTCAAGCCCATCGTCGTGCTCAGCAACCATCCGCAGCACCTGGAGCCGGCGCTGAAGCGCTACGTCAACCAGGTTTACCTGCTGGACCCATTGTTCAACGCCATCCAGGGCGGGCTGTCGGGCGGTGTATACCGGCTGCGGGAGATTGCCCCGGACAGTTTCGACAGCAGCGAGTACTGCCGCAGCTGCTACAACGAATTCGGTCTGGTGGATGAAATCATTCTGGTGATCGGGCTGGAAAACGATGTCAGCTTTACGCTGTCGCTGGGGCGAAAGTCCAGTCTGGGTTCCATTACCCGGGCCGAACGCAATACCCTGAACCAGATATTCCCGGTGATCGCCGCCCTGGTGCACCAGTTCTGGCTGGCCCAGTCAGCGGACTATGTGCACAACGAAGAGTCCCGCGATGCCATGGAATACGCCCTGGCCACCTTTGGTAGCGGCGTGCTGACCCGGCGCGAGCAGGAAATCACCGGGCTGATTCTCAAGGGTCACTCCTCCAAGGCCATCGCCGAGCTGCTGGACATCAGCGCCGGTACCGTGAAGGTTCACCGCAAGAACATCCACGCCCGGCTCAATACCGGCACCCAGTCCGAGCTTTTTTCCATGTTCCTGGGGCATCTTTCCAGCCTCGCCGCCAGCTGACCGCGCTATACAAAAATCAGCCACACCCGGAGTGTCAATGCCAGCATGGCCACCAGACTGTACAAGCCGTTCCAGCGCGGGCCAACGACGCCCGCGTGACGGCGAATTGATTACACCGCAACAGCATCCACGCCCGGCTCAATACCGGCACCCAGTCCGAGCTTTTTCCATGTTCCTGGGGCATCTTCCCAGCCTCGCCGCCAGCTAAGCTGGTACTTCTATGTAAGGACCAGCCACACCCAGAGTGTCAATGCCAGCATGGCCACCAGACTGTACAAGCCGTTCCAGCGCGGGCCAACGACGCCCGCGTGACGGCGAATACTACGCGCAACGATCAGTACCGGCTGGGCAATGGGCGATACCCCTGCACTGATGCACCAGGCCCCCAGGATTGTGACTGCAAAAGGCAGCAAGGGGATACCGGCCGTCACCAAGGCATCCGACAGGCTCGCCAGGATAGTGACGCTAACCGTGGGATTGACGCCCAGCAACCCCAGCAACGGAATACTCCAGGCGCACAAAGACACCAGAATCGCTGGCGCCAGCCCACCGGCGTCGATCAGCGCGAGAATGGCGCCGGGGTCGATCTGCCTGGCCACCAGCACGCCAAGAAACACGCTGCTTCCCATCAGGGCAATTTCGTTGCCCTGCCCCGGAAAACCCTCAAGCCAGAGTCGCCCCAGGCGCTGTCGGGCCCCTTGCGGTGCCGCGTCACCAGGGCACTGCAGCAGTGTCCAGCCCATGGCAAACAGCGGAAAGGCGATCACCAGGGCCTGCACAAAATTGATATCAAGCCACCGCGCCAGTCCAAAGGTCAGGCCACAGAGCGTGGAAAACAGCAGCAGCAGCGGCAAGACCAGAGGCCACAGCGGTGGCTTGTCCGCCTGAAACTCCAGCAGTGCCGACCGGGCCACGGCCGACACCGCCAATCGTCGGCTGCCCAGCTGATCGAGCCCCCAGCCCAGCCCCAGCGCCAGCAGCGCCATGCCGGCCGAATAGGGCAAGAGCCGGCTTGGCTGAAGTTCGGGGATGAGCGCCAGCAGCAACACCACAAACAGGGAGGTCGGCGCCCAGCACTGCGCCATGCAGTGTCCGCGCAGCAAGGCGGTGATCATGCGCCGCTGCCGTAGCTGCTGCAGGGCCGCGCCCTGGGAATGCCCGATACGATCATTGCCCCGGTAGACCGCCGTACAGAGGATATTCAGGGCGCCGGCGGCGAGAAAGCCGCTCAACAGCTGGCCACCCCCGCACAACAGCGGGTAGCGCCACAGCGGCCGCACACGGATCAGCAGGTCCCCGACCCGTGCGACCAGGCTGGAGCCCTCGGCGGCCTGTCGCAGCATGCCGATAGCGCCGAGAAAGGACGCAAACAGGCAGGCCTTGGCACCCCCCTCGTACAGCACCGCGACCAGGTCGCGCCCCAGCAGAACCATTACCGCGCTGGCGGCCAGCGCCAGTACCACAAAGGCTCTGGATGTGCCGTTCAGCCGATCCGCGACAACCACCAGATAGCCGGCCAGAGCGCCACAGGCCAGCCAGTTAAGCCAGCCCTGATCGGCGAAGTTGAACCCAAGGGTCGCCGCCACCACCAGCGCCAGCAACAGTAATGCCGCGGCCTGACGCAGCGGGCCCGCGGCATTCGCGGCTTGCGGTTGCGATGGCGGTTGCGACATCGGCGGCGCTTAGAGCGGGCACGCGGTGGATGCGCTTGCGGGGCTCCCGGCCCCTGCCGCGCGGGCCGATGCCGGCATCGCCACCACGCCGGCCTCGGCCAGCACCTGCGCCTGGGCTGCGTCAAAACCGGCCTGCTGCAGGATCTCGGCACTGTGCTCACCCAGCCCCGGCACCCGTGCCGGGGCTGCCCCCTGGGTCGCATCGGCAAGACTGAAAGGCAGGCCTGGCACCTGTACCTCGCCACCCAGACCATCAGCGACCGACTGGAAGATACCGCAGGCCTGCACATCCTTGCTGGCCTGCACCTGGGCATAGTCACGCACCACGCCGACCACCACACCGAAGGCTTCCAGCTTCGCCCGCACCTCTTCACCGGCGAGGGTGCCGAAGGCGTCGTGCAGGATGGCCATCAGTGCCGGGCGGTGCTGTACCCGCGCATTGCTGGTCGCAAAACGGCTATCGGTAGCCAGTTCCGGCTGCCCGATGGCCTCGCAGAGGCGCTTCCAGTGATCTTCCATATAGGCGGACAGCACGATATAGCCATCGCTCACCTTGATCAGGTCCGCAGCCGGTGCCACCAGGGGCTGGGCATTGCCGGCCCGTTGCGGCAACCGGCCGGAGCAGCCGTATTCGGCCCAGATCTGCGCCTGCAGGCCGATGGCCACGGCCAGCAGCGAGGTTTCGATCGTGGCGCCTTCGCCGCTGCGGGCATTACGGAACAGGGCCGCCAGGATGGCATTGGCCGTGGCCGTGGCCGTGGCGGCGTCCACCACGGCGAAGCCGGTCTTGAGCGGTGTGCCGCCGGGCTCACCGGTCAGCGACATCATGCCACTTTCCGCCTGGGCCGCGATGTCCAGCCCCGGCCGCTGGCGCGAAGGTCCAGCGGTGCCAAAGCCCGAGATGGATGCATAGATGAGACCGGGCTTTTGCTCGCGCAGGGTTGCGGCATCCAGCCCGATGGCGGCCATCACACCGACCCGGGTATTCTGCACCACCACATCCGCGCCCAGCGCGAGCTTGCGCGCAATGGCGGCGCCGTCCGGGTGGCGCAGATCCAGCGCAATGGAGCGCTTGCCACGGTTGTACGCCATGAACATGCCGCTGCGGCCCTTGCTGGCCGCATTGACGCCGAAACGACGACCGTTGTCGCCATTGGGGCTCTCGATCTTGATGACATCGGCGCCCAGGTCCGCGAGGATCTGGGTCGCACCGGGACCGGCGATAAACTGTCCGAACTCCACCACCCGCACACCGGCCAGCGGCTTGTTATCACGTGCTGTTTGCATAACTCACCTCTTGCAACATTGCTATACCCTGTCAGGCACAGGGGTGCCCGCCATCGCAGGCCGCCTCGCACAGGGTTAATTCAGAATTTTTGGTCAGCGCCGGTCGCGGCGCCTGTGGAAGTCGTTAGTCGCCCGAGACCGGGTTAGCACTGGCGCCACTGCGCTGACGACCGCGCCACCAGCCATAAAGTGGCCAGAGCAGAAAGAGCCCGGTCAGTACGAACAGCACCGCTGCAATCGGGCTGGTGCCAAAGGCCCAGAAGTTGTCGCCGGTCAGAATCATGCCCTGGCGCAGGCTGCCTTCAATCATGGGGCTGAGCACGAAACCAATCACCACCGGGGCCAGCGGAAACGCCAGCCAGCGCAGCACAAAGCCCACCAGCCCCGCCAGCAGTACGATGCCCAGATCGAAGGCGCTGCTGTTCACGGAATAGGTGCCCACGGTTACCAGCACCACCACCGACGCCATCAGCAGCGGTTCGGGCAGCTTCAGCAGCCGGCTGAAGGCCGGCGCCAGCAAGGCCCCCAGCACAAACATCGCCAGGTTGACGGCAATCAGGGCCAGAAACAGGTAGGTCACCAGGTCGCCATTCTCGCTGAACAGCCGTGGACCCGGGGTGATGTTCTGTATGGTCAGTGCCCCCAGCATCACCGCCGTTACCGGGTCACCAGGCACACCCAGCGACAGTGTGGGCACCAGGGCACCGGCGGTCACGGCATTGTTGGCGGACTCGGACGCGACGATGCCATCGGGCTCGCCGCTGCCGAACTTGTCGCGCCGGGGGGAAGTGCGCTTGGCATCGGCATAACTCACCAGGGAGGCCGCGGTGGCGCCGATACCCGGCAAGGTACCGATACCAGTACCAATCAGGGCGGACTTGATCATCAGCCAGAAACGCTGGCGCAACGCCGCCCACCCGGGCAGTTCGAAACCGGCCTTCATGATCGTGGCGCCGCCGCGTTCCGCAGGCCCGGCAATACGCCAGAGCACTTCCGATACCGCGAACAGCCCCACCAGCAAGGGCACCAGGGAAATGCCGGCACTGAGCTCAAAGGAGCCATAGTCAAAGCGCATGGCACCGGTCACCGGGTCCTGCCCCACAGTGGCCAGAAAGAGCCCGAACACACCGGCCAGCACGCCCTTGAGCAGGCTTTCCCGGGCCACCGAGACGATGCAGCTCAGGGCAAAGAGCCCCAGGGCAAAATACTCGATCGGCCCAAAGCGCAGACCAAAGCGTGCCAGCGCAGGTGCCGCAACAATCAGGATGCCGCAGGCCAGCAGACCACCGAAGGTGGAAGCTACCGTCGCCCAGCCCAGGGCCAGGGCCGGGCGGCCACTGCGGGCCATGGGGTAGCCATCCAGCACCGTAGCCGCGGACTGCGGCGTTCCCGGCGTATTGATCAGGATGGCGGAAATGCTGCCGCCGTAAACGGAACCGCAGTAGGTCCCCAGCAGCAGGGCGATACTGGTGGTCTGATCCAGCATATAGGTAAAGGGCAGAATCACGGTGATACCCAGTACCGAACCCAGGCCCGGCAAGGCGCCGACCAGGATTCCGAACAGGGTGCCCCCGGCAACCGCCATCAGCGCCGCCGGCGTCGCCAGCATCAAAAGCGCAGTAATCAAGCTATCCATAGGGCCTCCTACAGGTTGTCGGCTTGGCAGGCTGTACCCCTAAAAGGGCCAGTCCCGCAACGGAATAAGCAGCAGCTGGGTAAACACCAGCCAGACCAGGGACGTGACGACGACTGTCACCAGTGCGACCTCGACGGGCTTGCGATGCCCCAGCCCCCAGCTCAGCGCCGGAATAAACAGCAGCGTTGCCACCCAGTAGCCAAAGGTCCAGAAACCCGCGACATAGAGGGAAATGGCCAGCATGGCTGCCACCATGCGCCCCGGTCGCACCCCGCTGGCGATGTCGCTGCCAACACCGCGGCGTACTAGGGCCGAGACGATGAGGCCCAGCCCGCACAGCATGGCCAGTACCAGCAGTAGCCAGGGATACCAGCCGGGATCCATGGCGATAGACATCCCCATGGTATCCGCCTGCGGCAGCCCCGTGGCGTAGAGCAGTGCCGCGATCAGCAGCACGCCCGCGCCTATCCAGAGATCCGTGAGTTTTGTCATGACCACTCCCCTACTGGGCCAGGCCCAGCTTGTCGATCAGCTTGGCATTGGTTGCCGACATCTTGTGCACATAGTCCTGGAAGGCCGTCGCGTCACGGTAGGTGACATCGGTGCCCAGGGACTTAAGCTGCGTCCGGTAGGCCTCGCTCTGGGCCACCGTATGGCAGGCTTCTGCCAGGCGCGTCTTGTGTTCTGCCGCCAGTCCCCTGGGCGCAATCAGGCCGCCCCACAGATCGGCATTGAGCGCATAGCCCTGCTCGGTGGCGGTGGCCAGCTCCGGCAGCCGGTCGATACGGCTATCGGCGAAGGCCGCCACGGCGGGCAGTTCCTTATCCGACACCACGGTGCCCGTTGCCAGGTAAAGGTCGATATGCCCGCCCATCAGGGCGGTGACACCCGGGCCGTCACCGGTAAAGGGCACATGGCGCAGCTGCAGGTCCAGTACATCCAGTAACTGTTCCATCGCCAGATGCGGCAAGGTGCCGGGCCCCGGCGTGCCGTAGGACAGGGTGCCGGGATTGGCTCTGGCATAGTCGACCACCTCGCTGAGGGTACTGAACGGCGAATCCGGCTTGGTGGCGAGCACCATCGGGCTGCTGAACAGCTGGCAGATATAGTCGAAGGAGTCGACATCGTAGGGCAAACGGCGCAGGTTGGGCTGATTCACCAGCGGCGCCGCCGGCACTACCGCAAGGGTGTAGCCATCGGGCTTGGACTTGGCGATCTGCGCCATGCCGATGGTGCCGGCTCCACCCTGCTTGTTGGTCACAACAACGTTGGTTCCCAGCACCTCGCCCAGCTGCAAGGCAGTGGCCCGGCCCAGGGTATCGGTCACGCCACCCGCCGGGAAGGGGATAACCATGGTCATGGGCCTGGACGGATAGGACTCGGCCTGTACCAGGGTTGTGGTGGCGCCCAGCGCGAGCCCCGCGATCAGCGTGCGGGCGGTCTGTTTGAAGGTCGAATGGGTCATGAGGTCACTCCGCTATTGTTGTTATAGGATGTTATATCCACGCCGACAGCGCCCTGGCTGCCGGCATCGCTCAGGCCCCGGTGAGGCCCAAAGGTACTCAGGTCGCCGAGTTCGCCTCGGCACTGCGTAACAGCTGTTTGGCAATATTGATCTGATGCATCTGGCTGGTGCCCTCGTAGAGGCGGAACAGCCGCACATCGCGGTACAGGCGCTCGATACAGCTGTAGTTGGCGACATAACCGGAACCACCAAACACCTGTACCGCCCGGTCCGCCACCCGCCCGCACATTTCCGAGGCGAAGTACTTGCAGACCGACGCCGCCTTGGACACATCCTCGCCACGGTCACGCATGCGTGCCGTATCAAGGATCAGGGCCCGCGCCGCCTGAATCTCGGTTTCACTGTCGGCCAGCATGGCCTGCACCAGCTGGAAGTCCGCCAGGCGCTCACCAAACTGGCGCCGCTGCAGGGCATGGCCGATGGCCTCGTCCAGCATGCGGATGGCGGGTCCGGTGCACAGTGCCGCCAGGTGCAGCCGCTGCTTGTTGAGCACCTTCATGGCGGTACGAAAGCCCTGGCCTTCAACACCGCCAATCAGGTTGGCCGCCGGCACCCGGCAGCTGTCGAAATAGACTTCGGACACCGGCGAGCCGGCCTGGCCCATCATCTGGTAGGGCTCGCCGGTACTCAGTCCCGGCGTGCCGCGCTCCACCAGAAAGGCACTGATACCCCGGTGGCTTGGATCACTCGGATCGGTGCGCGCCAGTACGGTAAACAGGTCCGCGATGGGGGCATTGGTAATGAAACACTTGGCGCCGTTCAGCACATAACTGTCACCGTCACGCACCGCAGAGGTCTGCAGCGCCGTGGCATCGGAGCCGGCTTCCTTTTCGGTTAGCGCAAAACAGCCGGTCCATTCGCCCGTCGCCAGCTTCGGCAGGTAGGCACGCTTTTGCGCCTCGGTGCCATCGGCCACCAGCGCCTCGGAACCTATCCCCGTATTGGTGCCCACCCGGGCCCGGAACGCCACCGAGCACTGCGACAGCTCCAGTGCCGCCTGCACCAGCTCCTCGGTGGTGAGGCCGCGACCGCCGTAGGCAGCCGGAATGCTCCAGCCAAAAAAGCCGCGACGGCGCATATCCTCGACCAGCTCCGCGGGCACCTCGGCCTCGCGGGCCACCCGCTCTTCATTGGGGATCGCCACGCTGCGCACCCAGTCGCGGACCTCTGCCAGCAGGTTCTGCTGACGCTGCTCATCACGAATCATATTATTCTCCTGTAAACGGTGGTGCCTTGCTAACTGCCGGCATCGGCCCGGTAACCGGCATCGGCCAGGGTGCGACGCAGCTGCGTCGCCATCCTTTCCAGCTGCGCGCGGTCGGTACGAAACGCCGGCAAAACGATACTGATAACGGCCTCCAGCTGCCCCTGGGGCCCGCAGATCGGGACCGCAACACCGGCGGCCCCCTCCACGCGCTCCCCCAGGGTGATGGCATAGCCATCGTGGCGAATGCGGCTGAGCATCAGCTGGATATTGTTCGCCTCGGGCACATAGTCGGTACTGGATACCAGGTCGGCCTGCTCCAGATAACGACGGGCATCGGCCGCCGGCATATAGGCCAGCGCCACCTTGCCACCGGCACCGAGGTACAGCGGGAAAGCGCTGCCCACACCCAGCACGTAACGAATCGGCTGGGGACTTGGCAGCGAGACCACCACGGTCTGGCGCTCGCCACTGATGCGGTACAGCAGCACGGTCTCGCGGGTCTCGCGCCTGAGGGCTTCCATGATGGGTTGCAGATCTGCGGCCAGGTCATCCTGCCCGATCAGCGGCGCTGCCAGGGCCAGACAGCCATGGGCCAGGCGCCAGTAGCCTTCGCGTGATTGCTCGATCACGCCCTCGCGACACAGGGCCCGCAACAGACCGGCCAGATCCGCCGCCTGGCACGCAAACAGTGTCGCCAGCTCCGCCGCCGACACCGTGCCCGGATACGCCTCTCCCAGCGCCCGTACCGTCGCGAGGGTCCGCTCCACGGTAGCGCCGTCGTCCTGGGGTTGCATCACGGTCCCGTAAGCCTTGCCGGTGCCGTCCTGGCGAATCTGGCCGCAGGCCTCCAGGGTTTTCAGTATGCGGAAAACCACCGTGGTCGGCTCACCGAGCTGGCGCGACAACGCCGACAGCGTCACCGGGCCCGGTGCTGCCTTGAGCAGCGCCAGTACTTCCAGTCCGCGGCCCAGTGTCTTGAGCTGGTAGTTGTCTTTGTTGGTCATGGCTGTCGTCCTCTGATATCGATCTTCCCTCTGGCACCGAACAGCGTCAAAGGCATTTTTTCGATTTTTATTTGTTTTTCCTATAATAGGAAAAATTACAGAGAATATGTAGGAATAAACACTATGACGGCACAAATACCTGCCCCTGAGCCCTGGACCCAAGCTGTGTATCAGCGCTATTTTCCTGGCTTCACAGCACAAAAAAGGGCGCCTCCCGATGGAGACGCCCTTTACACCTAAGGGTTTGAGTCACTATTAATCTGACGGACAAACAGCGTCCCGGCGCATATACCGGCTAGAGTCGCATAGCCCCTTTCGTCTTTTAGCTTGCCTCTTGCTTTCCCCTCGCTCCTTTATCCTTGCTACTAAAGCCGGAACCAGATGGTTTTCAGTTCTGTGTATTTCGACAGCGCATGCAGTGACTTGTCACGGCCATTGCCCGAGCCCTTGACGCCGCCAAAGGCCACGGTCTGGTCGCCATCACCCCAGCCATTGACCCACACCATGCCGCTCTGAATTTTGCGGCTGACGCGGTGGGCGCGCTTGAGGTTCGAGGTCCAGACGCAGGCGCCCAGGCCATAAACGCTGTCGTTGGCCAGCTGCACCGCTTCTTCTTCGGTGTCGAAACCACACAGCGCCAGCACCGGCCCAAAAATCTCCTCGCGCACGAATGTCATGCCGTTGTGGGCATCGCCGATCAGGGTCGGCTGGGCATAAAAGCCCTCGCCGGCGCGGTGTTCGCGCACGCCACCGAACAGCAGGCTGCCCCCCTCCTCCAGGCCCGAGGCAATATAGCGGTTCACGTTTTCCAGCTGGGCGGCATCCACCAGCGGCCCCATGGTGGTGGCAGGATCCAGCGGGTCACCGGGCTGGTAGGCCCTGGCCGCCTCGCGCAGCGCAGCCAGGAATTCGTCCCGGATGCCCTTCTGAACATACAGCCTTGACGCCGCTATGCAGACCTCGCCCTGGTTGGAGTAGATCGCCGCCGCCGCATTGGCGGCCGCTTGCGCGATATCCTCGCAGTCATCGAAAACGATATTGGGCGACTTGCCACCGGCTTCGAGCCAGACGCGCTTGAGGTTGGACTGGCCGGCATACTCCATCAGCATGCCCGCCACCCGGGTGGAGCCGGTAAACACCAGTACATCCACATCCATGTGCAGCGCCAGCGCCTTGCCGGCGGTATGGCCATACCCCGGCAGCACGTTAAGCACGCCATCGGGCAGGCCGGCCTCCCTGGCCAGCTGGGCCAGGCGCAGCACGCTCAGCGGTGACTTTTCCGATGGCTTCAGCACCACCGAGTTGCCCGCCGCCAGCGCCGGCGCCAGCTTCCAGCTGGCCATCATCAGCGGGTAGTTCCAGGGCACGATGGCACCGATCACGCCGATAGGCTCGCGGCTCATCAGCGCCAGGGCATCATTGCCGGTGGGGGCGATTTCACCGTATACCTTGTCGACGGCTTCGGCGGTCCAGCGCCAGCAGTCAATGCTGGACGGCAGATCCATACCGGTGGATTCGCGGATCGACTTGCCCATGTCCAGTGTATCCAGCAGGGCCAGCTCGTCCTGGTGCAGCTCGATCAGGTCAGCGAGCTTCAGCAATACCTGCTTGCGCTGCGCTGGCGAGCGCCCGGACCAGTCGCCCCGGGCGAAGACGGCACGGGCACTGCGCACGGCGACATCGACATCGGCACTGTCGCAGGCGGCGACCTCGGCCAGGACCTGTTCGGTGGCAGGGTTAACGGTGGCGAACGTCTCGCCACCCAGCGCCGGCACGAAGCGCCCGTCGATCCAGGCCTGATCGCACAGGCTCAGGCCCGCAGCCTGGGCTTTCCAGTCGTCATAGCTCTTGTTCGCCATAATCATTCCCGTTGCAGTCGCTATAAAAAGCGCAAGTGAGTGTAAACAGGCCCCCAGTCTACCCTCCGGCATCGCACCGGCTGTATATCCCGTGGGGGGTATATCGGCGGCGGCACCGGGTTCATTACATTGGCTACCAATAACCACGTTGGTGTCATGCACCTATCGAGCAACAACTACCGGGAGCCCATCGATGTCCGAACCTACTATTAATACCCAGCGACTCTGGAACAGCCTGATGGAAATGGGCGAAATCGGCGCCACCGATGCCGGTGGCTGCTGCCGCCTGGCCCTCACCGAACTGGACCGCCAGGGGCGCGACCTCTTCGTGCGCTGGTGTACCGACGCCGGCTGCGAGATCCGTATCGACCGCATCGGCAATATCTATGCCCGCCGCCCGGGCACGGACCCGGATGCCCTGCCCATCAGTACCGGCAGCCACCTGGATACCCAGCCCACGGGCGGCAAGTTCGATGGCATCTACGGCTGCCTGGCGGGGCTCGAAGTGATTCGCAGCCTGAACGACCACGGCATTAATACCCGCCGACCGGTGGAAGTGGTGATCTGGACCAACGAGGAAGGCTCGCGCTTCGCCCCGGCGATGGTGGCGTCGGGCGTCTACAGCGGCAAGTTCAGCCTCGACTACGCCCTGAACCAGACCGATGCCCAGGGCATTCGCCTGGGGGATGCGCTCAAGGCCATCGGTTACGACGGCGCGCTGGAGGTGGGCGCCGAGAAGTTTGCCAAATTCTTCGAGCTGCATATCGAGCAGGGTCCGGTGCTGGAGCGCGAAAGCGAGGACCTGGGCGTGGTCACCGGCGTGCTCGGCATGCGCTGGTACGATGTCAACGTCAAGGGCGTGTCGGCCCATGCCGGCCCCACCCCCATGAGTTACCGCCGCGATGCCCTGGGCGCCACGGCGAAAATGATCAGCGCCCTGATCGACATGGCCGCTGCGCGCGAGGCAGAAGATGGCCGCTGCACCATCGGCGAGCTCTGCATTCCCAAGGGCTCGCGCAACGTGATTCCGGGCGATCTGAACTTTACGCTGGACCTGCGCAACGCCAGCCTCGACGGCCTCCAGGCCATGGAACAGGACGCCCGCGGCCTGCTTGACCGCATCGCCACCCAGGCCGGTGTGGAAGTGACGCTGGAGTGCATCTGGGACTCGCCACCCACGGTGTTCGATGCCGACTGCGTCGCTGCGGTGGAACGCGCCGTGGCGAGCAGCGGCTGCAGCTACCGCCGCATGACCAGTGGCGCCGGCCACGACGCGGTAAATATCAGCACCGTGGCGCCGACCTCGATGATCTTCGTCCCCTCCGTGGGCGGCATCAGCCACAACGAGAGCGAGTACTCGACGCCGGACCAGATCGGCCGTGGCGCCCGTATCCTGTACGAGGTGATGAAGAGCGAGGCCCAGAGCGCCTGATCAGGACGCGCTCCTGGTTCAGGCGAGTATCCAGCCAGAGTCCGAGCTGGACTCTGGCTTTTTACACACAGCCATACTTATGGAAGTGATTTCCATTTTTTGCAATAGGGTAATTGCGCTGCCAGGGCACTGCGGTTAGGCTATCGACCGCCTGCCTCTTGCCGCACAAGGATGCCCTGGACATGACACCCCTTGATTACCTGCTGCTGATTCTGGCCGGCTACTTTGCCGGGGTGCTCAACACCATCGCCGGTGGCGGCAGTTTTCTGACCTTCCCCGCCCTGGTCTGGGCGGGCATTCCGCCCATTGCGGCCAATGCCACCAGTGCCGTGGCGGTGCTGCCGGGCTACCTGGGCGGCACCCTGGGCTTCAAGCGCGAACTCAAAACTCTGGATCGCGCCCTGCTGGTGCGCCTCAGCCTCACGGGGCTGGCCGGCGGCATCAGCGGCGCCCTGTTGCTGCTGATCACCCCGGCGGCGGTGTTCGATATCGCCGTGCCCTTTCTGCTGCTGGGCGCCACCTTGCTGTTCGCCTTCGGCAACCGCCTGATGTCCCTGCTGCGCCGCTCAGGCACACCGCTTCCCATGGTGCCCGGCCTGCTGGTGGTGGCGATTTATGGCGGCTATTTCAATGGCGGCCTGGGCATCATGCTGCTGGCGCAGTTCGCCGCCGCCGGCATGCAGGAACTCAACCTGATGAACGGTCTGAAGAACCTGCTGTCCTTCGTGCTGTCGTCCATTTCAGTGGTCGCCTTCGCGCTGGCCGGCATCGTGCAATGGCCCGAGGCCCTGATCATGATGCTGGCGGCAACGCTCGGGGGTTACAGCGGCGCCGGTATCGCCCGCGCCCTGCCGGCGCGCGTCGTGCGCGGCATCGTGATTGGTGTCGGACTGGTGATGACGCTGGTGTTCCTGCTCAAGTAGCGCTGCATTGGTCAGGCGGCAGCCCCTCACAGCATGATGTGGTCTCCGGCATCAACATAATGCGTGCTGCCGGTCAGGTTCGCCGCCAGATCACTCACCAGAAATGCCGCCATCGCACCCACGTCCTGCGGCGTGCCGAGCCGGTGCAGCGGCGCCCTGGCTATGGTACTTTCCATCAGGCTGTCGAACTGCGCAATACCGGACGCTGCGCGGGTGGGCATGGGGCCCGGCGACAGCGCGTGCACGCGGATATTCATGCCGCCGAGTTCCGCGGCCAGGTAGCGCACCGAACTTTCCAGCGCTGCCTTGATCGGCCCCATCATGTTGTAGTGATCAACCACTTTTTCCGCGCCGTAATAGCTCATGCTGAGCAGCGTGCCGCCCGCGGGCATCAGGGCTTCCGCCAGGCGCGCGGCGCGGATAAAGGAATGGCAGGAAATATCCATGGCCCGGGCAAAGCCCTGTGGCGATGAATCCAGCAGCCGGCCATGCAGTTCGTCCAGCGGCGACCAGGCAATGGAGTGCACCACAAAATCGATGCTGCCCCAGCGCTTGTGCGCGGCATCAAATAGCTGCTCCAGCTCCTCTGGATGAGACACATCGCAGGCCTGAAAGATACTGGCCCCAAGCTCCTGCGCCAGGGGTGCAACATGGGGGCGGGCCTTGTCATTCTGATAACTGATGCACAGCTGCGCCCCGGCCTCGCGCAGCGCCTGGGCACAGCCAAAGGCAATGCTCTGCGCGTTCGCAAGCCCCAGCACGATGCCCCTCTTGCCATTCAGATCAATCGCCAGACCCATACCCTGCTCCTTTTCACGCCGCCGCTGTTGTGCAACAGACACAGGGTTCCAGTGTAAACGGCTTTACTGAAAGGGTACTGATGCAGATCAAGGTCCGGACCAAGCGACCGTTGCCGAACGCAAAATCCGGACCGGGCTATTGTTGTGCCGCCTCAAGCACCAGCAGGGTGCCGATGCTGCGGCCACGGGACAGGATCGGCTGCTGCGTCTGCGCGTGGAGCCAGGACGGTGCCACGGTGGCACCCTGGCTGGTGTCGTCCAGATCCAGCGCCGCCAGGCGGGTCTGTGGACTGAGTTCCAGCCCGGCATCGAGGCTTTTCAGCATCCGCTGTGCCAGGTCATTGCCACGTACCAGGCGCCCACGGCGATCGAACGCCAGCAGCCCCCGGTCTTTCCAGCGCCGGAACAGCGCACGGCTGGCATCCAGCACCTGTTCACGGGAACGAAAATAGGCATTGGCGAGGTTAGTCTCGATCAGGCGCGCGGCACTGATGGCAAAATCCAGTGCGTGGCTCTGGTAGGTTTCGGTCAGGCCCGACAGATCCACCGCACCGATCACCCGGCCATCATGGGGATCGTGAATCACATCGGCCGAACAGGTGTAATGCTTGATGCCGCTGCAAAAGTGCTCGGCACCGTAGAGCTGCACCGCCTCCCTCGCGGCCAGGGCAGTGCCGATGGCATTGGTGCCCACCGCCTCTTCGCTCCAGAGGCCGCCGGGCACCAGGTTCACGGCCTGGGCCGCCACCTGGGTCTTGCGCTCACCGGCTATGTCCAGAATCAGGCCCTGTTCGTCGGTCAGCAGAATCACGCTGCTGGAGTTGTGCAGCAACTCGGCGGCCCGCTGCAGCACCGGGTAGGCGGCATCGCGCAGGTCCGACTGGCGGTAGCGCCGGTACTCCACCTGGCCGGCATCATCACTGAGCGGTGCATTGCCCAGGTGCGGATCGATACTGCAGGCATGGCAGCGACGCCAGGAATCCTCTACCACCGGTCGGATCGCCTCGTCGGCGTAATCCTGCCCCAGCATAAAGCGCTCCCACACATCCAGCAGGCGGTAATGGTGCTGCGGATTGGCGAGCACGCGGGAGCTACGCTCGCTTTCCCGACTGGCAAGGGCCGCCTGGGCACGGGTGAAGAAATGGCCGTGACGCATAAAGCCCGCCACCAGCCCGCTGCGCACCGCCGAGACCCGGCCGCTGTCGTGCCGGGCCAGCACCAACTCCGGCGGCAGGCCATCCAGCAGGTGCATCGGGGCCGGCAAGCCATTGGCAAAGCAGGAAGGATAGACCTCACCGGTTTCCATGTCGTAGAAGGCGGGCCGAAAGCCCATTTCGCGGTTTTCATCACTGACCCCGCCGCTGCCACGAAAAACCTCGTTCTGCAGCCGCAGTACAGCGGGTGTCAATTCAACGCTGGGGGACGAGGAGCCTGCCGTGAGGACAGCCTTGCCAACCATGTTGCCTCCTGGCCCTGGGGCCCGGTAGCCGGGTTACTGCGACCTGTACGTCCTGGTTGTGGCGAGTCGCCAGATGTATGCGGGCGCGCCCTGCGCCCCGGTTCAGCCTGCCCTGAGTATAGCGCCCATCGGTTGGGGTTTTGAAGCATGCGGCCTCGGCGCAGCGGCGCCGGGAACTTTGTGCCGTGAGCCGTGAGCCGTGAGCCGTGAGCCGTGAGCCGTGAGCCGTGATTAGAGTAGAAGCCAATGCCCGCATGGGTTTCAATTCTCGCTGGCACCACTGTCTGAAATGAGGCAATATCGACCCATCGGGAATTACAGGCTGGCGGACACCGCCGCTGCAAAACTCTAGAAAACGCAAGATCATTTTCAATGGAGGAAGATGGCTGTGAATACTCAAACATCTTTTATTTTTAGTCGCTTAGGCTTTCTGCGTGTTGTCTTGGTCTGCGCGTAAATGCGCATGCGCAGTATTTGAAGGATAAGGTTTTCTCAGTTATGCCGCATGTCAGTACCAAACAAGAACAAGATGATTATTTTAAAAAATTTTAAAAATACGGCGAATCTGCGGTTCGAATCGAAGTTAATAAAGGTACATGGCGCCGGACTAACCGGATCATGCTTAGTTATGCTCAAGAGTGGCTGCGCTTGAAAGACGATGAGCGAGCCCTAGCTGCTTCATCTAAACGGGACGCACGGGAAGAAGAGACCCTATCTATTGCCCGCAAAGCGTTGTCAATCTCAGAAAAAGCCAACGCAATAGCTCAATCACAATCTGCCGCAGCCTGGCGAGCTGCGCGGTATGCAATGTATGCAGCCGTTATTTCGGTAATTTCACTCATTATCAGCAACAAGGATATTATTACTTCGTATTTTTAGCACTGAGTCAATGATTGCCCTATAAATCTAAACAAAACCGGTAGGTTGGGTTAGCGAAGCGTAACCCAACACTCTATAAAAATAGCCGAAACCATACTTATCATATTAAAATTCGATAATACCCTGCCTAATTATCGAAGTTGAAATATTGGCCGTCCGTCCAATAACTTCAGAGCGCAGCAAGAAAGCTTGTGCGCCGCCGAATTTCGAAGCAGGGACTGCCCTGCACTGATCACACCGCCTGAATCTGGCAATCCTAGAATCGCTTCACCACGCAAATAACCGGCGAAGAGAGCTGCTTTTAAAACAGACACCTAACAAGCCCCGTTAGCGCTTGTTCCGGGGCCGTGCCTTGTCTTCTGGCTCGATGGATTCGAAGGTATGAAAAAACATCCAGTAGCAATAAAAAACAAAACCCAGTGACACCATGCCCCAGAACGGGTTTCCGCCCACCCACTCAAAAACGGACCACAACACACAGAATACCGTGACCGCGATTCGGCGCCACAGCGGCTGAAAAAAAACCTGATCCGTTTCTCTCACAAAGCATCCCCCTGCCCTGGTTAACGTCAGCCGCCATTATAGAGCCCGTGAAGTTCAATTTCATGGTTTGACGCCAGCCTTTTACATACACCTATTCACCACGCCAGCATATCGGGCGCTACTCACTGGCCGGAAAATCCGGCGGCAAGGGTGTCGGGCGATGGAACGTCGTTTTCAGCTCGCAAAACTGGCGTGCCTGGGCCGACCAGAGTAGCCCTTCCATCAGTTCCAGCGAATGCAGTGCCATGGCACCGCTGGCCCGCGCCTCCCGCTGCTGGCGGATCGCATAGGCCATATCGACCAGGCCGATACCGCGGCTGTTTTCGGCATGGCTGGTGGAATTGAATGGATGTTCAGAAGGCAGCTCGATCCATTCGCTGGCACGGGCAGCAGCCGATCGGGGCATCTCCTTCCAGCGGGCACTGGCTTCGGTTCGCAGCAGCAGCTTGCCACCGAACAGGTTGGGTCCGTCAAGCGGGTCGACATCCTTGATGCACAGGGTGCCTTTGGTGCCGTAGATCTCGATGCGCGGCAGCTCCGAATCCCAGACATCGAAGCTGGTGATAAAGGTACCAATGGCACCGCTGGCAAACTCCAGGGTCCCGCTAACATGGGTATCCACCTCGACGCTGATGGTTTCGCCGCGCAGCGGCTCGCTGGTGATGGTGCGGGTGCTGGACGCCCGACGGGCCATGGCGGCTTTTCGGTATAGACATGTTTGCCGGCCTGCAGCGCCGCCAGGTTCAGTTGCGCATGCACCCCCGGTACCGTCAGGTTCAGGACGATGTCGATATCCGAGTCTGCCAGCAACTGTCGGGTATTGGCATAGGCACGAGGAATGCAATGCGCCGCCGCCTTTTGCTGCGCCTTGTCCAGGCTGCGCCCGGCACAGGCCACCACACGCACAATATCGCCATACTGTTTAAGGTTGTTAATATAAACGTCGCTGATATCTCCGATACCCAGCACGCCAACCTTGAATACCCGGTTATTGTCATTATTCATGAAGTTTCCCTTAATTGTCACGATCACGACGCTGCTGCGCAGCGAAACAGCCACGGCAACTGCCCCACCGAGGCTACTGGGCTGCGACCCAAAAACAAATGAAACGTCATTTTAATTTATTTGATTCAGTGTGCCGAATTGTTTTATGATGATGTCATCCCCGTCAGGAACTCGTCCTGAACGGTACCAAATGACAGACAGAACAACAGAGGTAGGTGTTATGCAGATTCGACAGAGCGTCCACAGCGAGCACGCCAGGCAGATGGGTACCGAAGAGTTACGCAAACACTTTCTGGTCGAGGATACGTTCGCTGCCGACCATTGCAGCATGACCTATAGCCATGTCGACCGGATCATCTTTGGCGGCATAATGCCAGTCGAACAGACTCTTAGCTTTGCCCCTGAGCTGGGCCATAGCCTAGGTGTCGACTACTTGTTGCAGCGCCGCGAGCTGGGGCTGATCAATATCGCCGGTGCCGGTGTCATTACGGTGGATGGCAACGAGTATGAGGTCGGCCCCCGCGAAGCGCTCTATATCGGTCAAGGCGCCAGGGATGTCAGCTTCAGCAGCGTCGACCCCGCCAAGCCAGCCAAGTTCTACTACAACAGCGCACCGGCCCATACCGCCTACCCGACCCGCAAGATCACGCTGGAAGAAGCGGCGCCGGTAACACTCGGCGATGCGGCCAGCAGCAACCGGCGTACCATCTACAAATACATCGTGCCGGATGTACTACCGACCTGTCAGTTACTGATGGGGCTGACTCAGCTGGAACCGGGCAGTTTGTGGAATACCATGCCCTGCCATACCCACGAGCGGCGCATGGAAGTCTATTTCTATTTCGATATGAATGCAGACACAGCCGTGTTCCACATGATGGGCGAACCCCAGCAAACCCGTCATCTGCTGGTGCACAACGAACAGGCCGTCATTTCGCCCAGCTGGTCAATCCACTCCGGTGTCGGCACCCAGAGCTACACCTTTATCTGGGGCATGGTCGGCGAAAACCAAGTGTTCAACGATATGGACCACGTCGCCGTACGGGACCTGCGCTGATACCCGCCCCTGACACACCGGGAGATCCGAGATGATTTTGAATGCTTTCGACCTGCACGATAAGGTCGCAATAGTGACGGGCTGCAATACCGGCCTCGGCCAAGGCATGGCCGTAGGGCTGGCTCAGGCGGGCTGCCATATCGTTGGCGTGAATCGCAGCGATGCGACCGAAACCCGGACCCTGATCGAATCGCTGGGGCGACGCTTTCTTGGCCTGCAGGCCGACCTTGGAAACACCGACGAACTGCCCGCTATCATCGACAGCACCGTCAGCGAATTCGGCAAGGTCGACGTGCTGATCAACAATGCCGGCATTATCCGGCGCAACGATGCCATCGACTTTTCCACCCAGGACTGGGATGACGTGATGGACGTGAATCTACGCACCACCTTTTTCATGTCCCAGGCGGTCGCACGGCGCTTTATTGCCCAGGGCAGTGGCGGAAAAATCATCAATATCGCTTCCATGCTGTCCTATCAGGGCGGTATCCGGGTGCCCTCCTACACCGCATCGAAAAGCGGCGTCCTGGGTATCACGCGGTTGATGGCCAATGAGTGGGCTGCGCAGCGCATCAATGTCAACGCCATCGCACCGGGTTACATGTCGACCAACAATACCGAAGCATTGCGCACCGATGAACAGCGCAGCCAGGAAATCCTTGCGCGCATACCCGCGCAACGCTGGGGACTGCCGGAGGACATGATGGGATCTGTGGTGTTTCTGGCGTCCCGCGCATCGGACTACGTCAACGGCCACAGCCTGGCGGTGGACGGTGGCTGGCTGGCCCGCTAACGGGTTGCACCGACCGCTGTCAACCAGACTCCGCCACGCATATGCTATCGCGCACATGCCATTTGCCTCGCACTCCGTGCGGGGCTTTTTTATGTATAGGATGTACGGTATGCCGCGGGCGCAGGGATGCGCAGGAGCCGCGATGTACTGAATGACCGGTCTGCAGTGACCAGCCACCCCAGCCAAAACCTGTCAGTATGGATAATCTGGATAACCCAGTTGTTCGGAAATGGCGCGCGCCGAACGGTGCAGCATCGCCACATAGTCGGCATGCTGCTTTTCGTCGTAACGCATCATGGGAAACGACAGACTGAGCCCTGCCGTAACTTGGCCGAAGCGATCGAACACCGGTACCGCCACACAGAGCAGACCCTCTTCCATCTCCTGGTTATCTTCGGCATAGCCCTGCTTGCGAACCTGATCCAGCACTGGCATCAGCTGGTCGACGGACTGCAGTGTCTTGGAGGTAAACTGCTCGAACTCGACATCCGCAAGAATATCCCGCACCTCGCTCTCGTCCCGCCAGGCCAGCAGAACCTTGCCGATGGCGGTACTGTACAGCGGATTGCGACGTCCAATGCGCGAATACATGCGCAGACTGTAAAGCGAATCGATCTTGTGGATATAGATGATGCTGTCTTCTTCGAGAGCCCCCAAGTGCACGGTTTCCTTCGTCAGCTTCGACAGTTCGCGCATCTGGACATCGGCAATGCGGATCAGGTCGACATTCTGCAGCGCCTTGGCCCCCAGCTCGAACAGCTTCATGGTCAGCGAATACTTGTCGTTTTCACCCTCCTGCTTGACATAGCCGAGCGTTTTCATCGTCTGCAAGAATCGGTAAACGGTGCTTTTGGACATCAGCACGTGTTGCGACAGTTCGGTGACACCGAGCTCCTGCTCGTTGCCAAGCGCCTGCAGGATGCCGAACACCTTCAGCACCGACGAAACAGAATCCGGGGTCTTGTCTACGGCAGCCATCAACAACCTCTCGTTGTTTTAATTAAATTGGAACATTGTGCCATTGTAAGAGCCAAGCGGACTCCAATGCAATTACTGGCGCCCCGGAGTCGAGCGGTAACGCTTAATCCGGTCCTTATAACAAAAAGAACTGAATCTATCGCCCACAAGGGCTTGTACCGAAAAAACAAAAATGAAATACTGTTTCTACTTTAAGGAAATGCGATTTCTAAAATCTTAACTACAGGAGCACGCGACAGGCAACAAAGCCCTCCGGGATGTCGAACCAGAAAGGGAGACAGAAACCCAATCGCGCAACGCGCAACCAGATACAACCATGAGATTCTCGATATAACACTAAAAATCTGAGGAAAGTCATCCATGAAACTGCTCACTCAATCCCTGCTGTCCTGCTGTCTTGCAACCACCCTTGCCTGCGGCACTCTCTTATCGGCCAATGTATCGGCCAATGTATCGGCCCAGACTACACTGCGACTGGCGTACGCCAGCAACAGTCAGCCGGTCAAGGATGCCCTTGCCCTGTTCGGCAAACTGGTCGAGGAAAAGACCGACGGAGAGGTCAAGGTCATGTATTTTCCGGACAGCCAGCTTGGCGGCGAGCGCGAGCTCATCGAGCTGACCCAAACCGGCGCCGTCGACATCACCAAGGTATCCGGTGGCCTGATGGAAAGCTTCTCTCCGGTCTACGGCGTTTTTTCGATGCCCTACCTTTTCGACAATGAGCAGCATTTCTACCAGGTCATGGATGATCCTAAGATCATGGATGGGGTATACCAGTCCACCAAACATCTGGGCTTTGTCGGGCTGACCTGGTACGACTCGGGACAGCGCAGCTTCTACACCAAATCCAAACCGATCAAGACCTTGGACGACCTCAAGGGGATGAAAATCCGGGTTATGCAGAGCCAGACCGCCATCAAGATGATGGAGCTGTTGGGTGCTGCGCCAGTCGCAATGGGCCAAGCCGAAGTCTATACCTCGATCCAGCAAGGCATACTCGATGGCGCGGAAAACAACGAGTTCGCCCTGACCGTGGCACGCCATGCCGAAGTGGCCAAGCACTACACGATGGATACCCATACCCGCATTCCCGATATCGTCCTGATCAGCGACTCGGCCCTGGCCCAGCTTAGCGACTCGGAGCGCCAGGCGGTGTTCGAAGCCGCTCGCGAATCGACCGAGTTCGAAAAGCAGGCCTGGAAAACAGCCATCGAGCAGGCACAGCAGGAAAGCCGCGATAAATTCGGTGTTGCCTTCTATGATGTGGACATCGCGCCGTTCCAGCAGGCGGTGCAACCCATGTACGACGAGCTGAAAGCCAATCCGGCGCTGTACGACCTGTATCAGCAAATCCGCTCAGTCGCGCAAAACTGAGGATAGTGCCATGCACGGGCTGCGCACCTTTCTGGACAGACTGATTCAACTTTTTTGCATCAGCTTACTGGGGGTCATGGTGGCAGTGGCGCTTTGGCAGGTGGCGAGCCGATATGTTTTCGGCTCGCCCAGCACCCTGTCCGAAGAGTTTCTGCGTTTCGCACTGATCTGGATTTCAATTATGGGCGCGGCCTATGTCGCCGGTCAAAGCCAGCATGTATCGATGAGCCTGTTCGTTGATCTGATGTCACTGCGCGGTCAGCTGAAATGGGGAATGGTCATTCAGATGGTTTTCCTGCTGTTTGCCGTCTCTGTCCTGATCATGGGGGGCGGACATGCCGTTTCAATCTCGATGACGCAGATATCGCCGGTGCTTCAGATCCCCATGGGCCTGATCTACTCGGCGCTTCCTGTCTCCGGCGTCATCATTGTTCTGTACAGCCTGATCAATACGTTCGATCTGTACCGGACGTATCGCGTTCACGAGGAATAGCAACATGGTTCTTGAAGCTAGCTTGACCCTGATTCTGACGTTCGCGGTACTGCTGTTCCTGAGTATTCCCATCGGCATCTGTATCGCCGTGGCCTCCACCGCCACTATGCTATTGATGATGCCGATGGACAGGGCGCTGTTTATTACCGCCCAAAAAATGGTTTCGAGCCTGGATACCTTTGCACTGCTGGCCGTACCCTTTTTCATCCTTTCAGGCGAGATCATGAACAATGGCGGTATTGCGACACGACTGGTCAATTTCGCCAAGCTGTTCTCCGGCAAGATTCCGGGATCCCTGACCCATACCAATATCGTCGGCAACATGATGTTTGGCGCCGTGTCGGGCTCGGCCATTGCCGCGTCCACCTCGATCGGCGGCGTGATGGTCCCGATGAGCGAAAAGGAAGGCTATCAGCGTACCTTTGCCGCCGCCGCCAATATCGCATCGGCGCCGACCGGCATGCTGATTCCACCGACCACCGCCTTTATCATCTATGCGCTGGTCAGTGGCGGCACTTCGATTGCAGCGCTGTTCATGGGCGGTGCTGTTGCCGGCATCCTCTGGGGCCTGGGCTGCATGGTCGTTGCCTACATCGTCGCCAAACGCCAAAACTATGCAATGGCGCAGCCGCTTAGCCGACAGCAGGCCTGGCAGGTATGTCGGGAGGCGCTTCCGAGCCTGCTGCTGATTTTCATCGTGGTTGGCGGCATTGTCTTCGGTGTCTTCACGGCCATCGAAGCCTCGGCGGTAGCCGTTCTCTATACGGCGTTTCTGTCACTGGTGGTGTACCGCTCAATCAGACTAATCCAGCTGCCGGCCATCATGATGTCTACCGTGCGCATGACGGGGATTATCATGTTCCTGCTGGCCGCGTCGTCAGCCATGTCCTTTGCCATGGCCTTCAGTGGGCTGCCGGGTGCGATCAGTGACATCATCCTGGGCATATCGGACAGCCAGATCATGGTGCTGCTGATCATCAACATCTTCCTGCTGATTATCGGTACCTTTATGGATATCGGCCCGGCCATTCTGATTTTCACGCCGATATTGCTGCCCATTGCCACGCAACTGGGCGTCGATCCGGTTCATTTTGGCGTCGTGATGATCTTTAACCTGTCCATCGGCACCATCACCCCGCCGGTAGGGTCGGGGCTCTTTGTCGGTGCCAGCGTAGCCCAGGTCAGAGTTGAAAGTTTGATCAGGCCACTTCTGCCGTTTTACCTGGCCATTATCCTGGTGCTGCTCGTCGTTACTTATTTCCCCCGGTTGACGTTGTTTCTGCCACAGCTGTTCGGAGTCTGACATTTAATTCCACCCAGTAAAGCCTGGTGCATTCGTACGCCCCTAACAAAAACACAATCCAGCAGGAGATTGTTTTTCCATGAAAGTATTCAGCGTCAAGGATAATCCGTTGCTGTGCAAACCGGAGTTCTTTATCAGCTATGACCAGCTCAAGGAACTGATTCGAAAAATCACCGATAACCTGGTCAATATTACCGACGAAACTGGCGAGTTCCTGCTGCATCTGGACGATGGTCGAACCATCGACACCAAGGGCTGGGCAGGCTGGGAGTGGACGCATGGCATCGGGCTATACGGCATCTACCGTTACTACGAACAGACCAATGATAGCCAGGCACGGGATATCATCGACAACTGGTTCAGCGCGCGCCTGTCGGAAGACCTTGCGACCAAGAACATCAACACCGTCTGCCCTTTCCTGACCCTTGCCTATCGCTATGAAGAAGACGGCAACAAGAGCTGGCTGCCTTATCTCGAAGCCTGGGCAGAATGGGTGATGTACGATATGCCTCGCACCGAGCGCGGTGCCCTGCAGCACATCGTCTACAACAGCGAAAATCATCAACAGATCTGGGACGACACGCTGATGATGAGTGTCCTGCCGCTGGCAAAGATCGGCCAGCTGCTGAACCGTCCGGAGTTTGTCGAAGAAGCGAAATACCAGTTTCTGCTGCACACCCAGTACTTGATGGATAGGGAAACAGGCCTCTGGTTCCACGGCTGGACCTTCGAGGACAGGCACAACTTCGCTCGCGCCCGCTGGGCCCGCGGCAACAGCTGGCTCACCGTTGCCATCCCGGATTTTATCGAGCTGCTGGATCTGCCGAAGCACGATGCCACCCGGCGCTATTTGCTGCAGGTACTCAACAGCCAGGTAGAGGCGCTGGCAGCTTGCCAGCATGAGTCCGGCCTGTGGCATACCCTGCTCGACGATCCCGATTCCTATCTCGAGGCTTCGGCCACAGCAGGTTTTGCCTATGGAATTTTGAAAGCGGTGCGCAAGCGCTACATCGACAAGTCCTATGTAGCGCTTGCCGAAAAGGCGGTGAAGGGCGTCATCGACCATATCAATCCGGACGGGGAGCTGACCCAGGTCTCGTTCGGCACCGCCATGGGCGAGGATCTGGACTACTACCGCAATATCCCTCTGACCTCGATGCCTTACGGTCAGGCCATGGCAATACTGTGCCTGTCGGAATATCTGCGGGTGTACCTGTACCGCTAATACAGGCCTGACAGGCGCATGCACTATTGTTGTGCGCCCTGACTATTCTCCGCCAGCAACAAAAAACCCTGCCCGTACTCCCCTACCGGCAGGGTTTAAACTATTCAGCGTAAAAAATGCTAAGGCATTAAGCGCTAAAAGCGTATGCCTATGAGCAAATGCTCCGCAGCGAGACCGTCTGCGGCACGATCGCCCCGCGATACTGAATCACCGTTCCCGCCAGCCGATGCGCCTGTCGGGCACTGCGCTCGATCGACAGGCCGCGAAGACGTGCCGCCAGGTAACCAGCATTGAAGGAATCGCCGGCGCCCGTGGTATCGAGGGGCCTGATCCCGCTCTGGGCAGCAATATGCAGACGCTCGCTGCCACGAGCGACTAGGCAACCCTCTGCTCCCTGCTTCACCACCACTTCGAGGGCCCCCTGCTGCTGCCAGTGCGCGATAACCTGCTCGGCCTGGTCGTAGCCGTGCAGCATCGTTTCATCGTCCAGCGTCGTCAGTACCGTCGCACCGCAGGCCACCACGGCCGCCATGGCGCTGGATGCCTGTTCCGGTGACGCCCACAGGGCCGGGCGGTAGTTCGGATCGAACGCGAGCAGGCCTGTGTGCTTTTGCAGACAGGCCTGCAGACGCTCACGGGCATGCTCGGGCAGAATCGCCAGACTGATGCCTGACAGGTAAAGCGCATCGAAGCCCGCGAGGGCGTCCAGCAAACCGGCCGCCCCATCGCCCTCCAGCAGCGCCCGGGCGGCGGACGTCTCGCGCCAGTAGTGAAACACCCGCTCACCCTGGCTGTCGTTCTCGATCATGTAGAGACCGGGTCGGCGTCCTGGCAGCCGGCGTATCAGTGACGTATCGAGACCGGCGCCGGCAAACTGCCGGCACATCGTCTCGCTCATGCGATCGTCCCCCAGCGCCGTGACATAACTGACGCTGGCACGATCACCCAGTAGGCGCTGCAGGTAATAGGCGGTGTTGTAGGAGTCACCGGCGAAGCCCTGGCGATACTGATCTTCGCCCTGGGGCGCCAGTTCGATCATGCATTCACCGATACTGGCGATTCGGACGGAATGGGTGGTCATCTCGGACTACCTCGTCTGTCGGGCTGCGCCCTGGTATGCTCTGCCGATCTGAGGTCTGAGGCAAAGTGCACAGTCTGCGCAGCCATGGTTGCAAAAAAGCCGCGTCTGCTGGAATCAGTATTCAGCAGCGCCCGGTACAGCGACCATATTTACATAATAGAAACATTGTTTCAATTTATAAAAAACACGCTTCCATATTTATACATGACGGCCAGTCAGTGCAGGTCAATACGCCCCTGGGCTAGCAACGGACGCAGTCCCGCGGGCCATTCAAACGCCCATGAAATACTTTAGTTCCATTGCAATTAAACAGCAGGCGGCAAGCTGAAAGGCGATGGGAAACAGGAGGGGGTTCAGAAGAGGATTGCGCCGGTCCGGCCTTGACGGGGACTTGTGGCAACCGGCGATAGGCCCGAAACAGACCTGACAGGGAAGGAGATCAGCCAGGCTGAGCCCCCTCCCCCTGTCCGCTAGCAACCTTGTTCGTTCAGCAATGCCAGCCAGCGCTCGCAATAATCGGCCAGTCCAGGCATGTCGGGAAGTTCGACAGCCGGCGCCAGCGCCGCACCGGCCCAGTCACAACCCACTATCAACTGGGCCGCACCCTGGGTTGTGCCGGTGCTGTCGTCACTGGCACGCACCGCCTGCTCGGGGCGCAATGACTGCAGCACACTCAGGTAGACGGCATTGCGGGCAAAGCTGCCCTCGACAAAGATATCACCGCGACTTTGCAGCCGGCTCAGGCAGTAATCGGTCACCAGGGCACAGTACAGTGCGGCCAGTGCCGTCTGCTCCCGGGCGTTGAGGCTTTCCCCTGGCCCGATCACCGTGCCCTGGCGGTCGCGAAACGGCCCACCCTGGCTGGAAAACGACGGCAGCGCAAAGACTCCCTGGTCGAGCACCTGCTGCAGATCCGCCAGATCACAGTCGTCGGCCTCGCGCAGCAGCTCCCACTCCCGCCCCCCCATGAAACGGATGCAGGGCACCGGGTCACCAAAAGCACTGACATTGGCCAGCATGTCGTCCTGCTCCTTCAGTTCCTGCAGGGGCGCACCAACACCGGCCATAACGGTCCAGGTGCCGGTGGAGATCACCGTGAAAGGCGCCTCGACCTGCTGCAGATAGGGTACCAGGGACGCATTGCTGTCGTGGATGCCGTTAATCACTTGGCAGTCTGCCGGCAGGCCCAGTTCGCGCGCCAGCTGTGGCAGCACCGGCCCCAGCACGGCACCGGCCTTTTGCAGCGGTGGAAAGAGCTCAGACCACCCCATGCGCTCCACCAGCGACGAGTAACGCTGCTGTTGCGGCTGCCACAAATCGGTATGGCACCCCAGGGATGTCATCTCGCTGGCCGCCACACCACTGAGACGCCAGCCCCAGTACTGTGGGTACATTAAAATGGTATCCACACGGGCAAAGTCATCGGGCCGCGATTGAGACAGCCAGAACAGCTGCCGTCCCAGGTTCAGGCCGCAGCCCAGCGCCGGGCTCAGCGTCTGCCCATACTCGGGACGCACAAGGTTGTAGTCGGCATCGGTCTGTTCACACAGCGGCGACTCGTAATCCAGCACCGGCAGCGCAAGTCTGTCGCCGGCCAGGCACACGGCCGTCGCACCGTGGGTGGTGCAGGTTAGAAAACGCACTTGGTAACGGCCGGCGAGCTGTCTCACACCCTCGCAATACCACTGCCAGATGCCCTCGATATCGGCCTGCGGGTAGGGCTCAGCCATGACCACGTCGTTACCGCGTCGCAAGGATTCGAGCAACGTTCCGGTCATCGCATCCAGGGCGCAGAGTTTGACATTGGTCTTGCCGATATCCAGTACCACTATGATCGCTTGCATGCTCACTCCAGGTAGAACATTGGCTGCAACGCCATGGCCAATGGCTCATGGCTGCCAGGCAGGGTTTCCATCAGCGGGCTCATGCTCTCCCACCAGCGTTGCATGACCGGCTCCAGCTTGAGCGACGCGGCATCGAAATTGTCCGCCACGCTGAAATGAGCGAAAAGCTGCAACGTCTGCGGCTGCAGGTAAATGTGATAGTCACCGATACCGTAGCTTTTCAGCAGAGCCGCCAGTTCCGGCCAGATGTCGTCATGGCGCTGCCGGTACTGCGCCTCGCATCCGGGCTTTAGCTGCATCACAAAGGCACGATTCATGATCCTGGCTTCCTGTTTTTGAATTTTTTCAGCAGCACCGGTGCGGCGATTACACCGATAAGCATCCCGCCGATGATGATGGACATCACGATGCCCGGCACATTAAGCAGTCCAAGACCAAAGGTCACCAACCCCATCAGAAACACGGCGATGAAAACACCGGCAATGGTGCCCGAGCCCCCCATAATATTGACGCCACCCAGCACCACCATGGTGATGATGCTCAGCTCCCAGCCCAGCGCGATCGTCGGACGGGTACTGCCAAGGCGGGATGTCAGCAATACCGCTGCCAGGCCGCAGACCAGGCCCACCAGCACAAACAGAATCAGGCGGTGACGTGCCACATTGATACCCGAATAGAAGGCCGCTGTCGGGTTATTGCCAATGGCGTAGGTACGCCGGCCAAAATTGGTTTTGTGCAGCAACAGGTAGAACACCAGTGCCAGCACCAGGAACAGCACAAACTCGAAACTGAACATGGCATAGACATACCCCTGGCCGAAGTAGGCAAAATCCTGCGGATAATCCTTCATCACGGTATCGCCCAGCAGGATGTAGCTGATACCCCGGAACAGGCTCATGGTGCCGATGGTCACGACAATGGAGGGGATCTGGAACCGGGTAACCAGCAATCCATTAACCAGACCACACAGCAAACCCACACCCAGCCCCGCCAGCACGATCAACGCAGAATCGGCGCCAGTCTGCGCCATGAATCCCATGGCCACCGAGGCCAGCGCGATAATGGAGGCGATCGACAGGTCGATCTCGCGGCTGATAATCAGCATGGCCACCGGCAGCGCGACGATCGCCTTCTCGACAAAATTGAAGGTGGCATCGGACAGGTTCCAGGGGTCCAGAAAATAGGGTGATGCCAGGCTGTTGATCACGAATACCGCGGCCGTGATAAGCAGCAGAAAGAACTCCCAGGAGAACAGCCGGGTAGACAGACTGAGCTTGGGCAACGAAGGCGTATGCATTATTTTTTCCATCGAAGGCGATCCTGTTTTTATTTTAGCGGGTCTGTAGTGCCGCTTTTTTCAGAATGATGCGTCCGGCCTTGCGCTCGCTCTTGGCGTTGGCGATCACCGCTATCACGATCACAGCGCCCGATACCGCCATCTGCCAGAACGGCGAGACGCCAATCACCGGCAGCGCATTGTTGATCACACCCAGAAAGAGCGCGCCCAGCACACAGCCCTGCACCGTACCGATGCCACCCATGATGCTGACGCCGCCAATCACGCAGGCCGCGATGACCTGCAGCTCGAAGCCGGCGGCAACATCCACGTAAGCCACGGCATAGCGCGACACCCAGAGGTAGCCGCAGAGCCCGGCCAGCAGGCCCGATATGCTAAAGGCGACAAACTGCAGGCGCCCGACCTGGATACCGGTATAGAACGCGGCCGTCGGGTTATTGCCTGCCGCATAGATTTCACGCCCCAGGCGCCGATGGCGGGTAAAGTGCACCATCACCGCAATAACGATCACGGAGACCCAGGCCAGTACCGGAATACCCAGCAGCTCGGTACGGGGAATACTGACAAAGGCACCACTCATTTCATGGGCATTAACCCAGGCACCGTCGCTGAGCAGAAATACGATGCCGCGGTAAATGCTCATGGTGCCGAGCGTTACCACAATGGCCGGAATCCCGAGCTTCCACACCAGCACACCGTTGATCATGCCAAGCATCAGGCCCAGCAGCGCCCCGGCCAGTACCAGCAGGGGGACGGCGACGTCCGGGTAGGTGCTATTCAGCATCGCCACTACCATGCCAGTAAGTGCAAGGTTGGCCGCCACCGACAGATCGATACAGCGGGTCAGGATCACCAGCATCTGGCCCAGGGCGAGGATGATCAGGATAGAGGTATCGTTGTACACCGCCAGCAGATTCGAGAGCTGCAGGAAATCATGCGTGACCAGCCCCACCATCAACACCAGCACGACGATTAGCACCGCCAGCAATACTTCACGGTTTTGCAGTAATGTTTTCATCAAAGACCTCTCCTAGCCGCCCGTTGCCGCACTGACAATACGCTCGGCGGAAAACTCAGCGCGTTTGAACTCGCTCACCATCAGCCCCTCGTGCATGACGATCATCCTGTCCGACATGCCCATCACTTCCGGCAGTTCGGAAGACACCATGATCACCGCCAGGCCTTCCCGCACCAGTTCGCACATGAACGCATGCACGGCCGCCTTGGAGCCGATATCGATACCTTTGGTCGGCTCGTCGAGAATAATCACCTTGGGCTTGGTCGCCAGCCACTTGCCGATGACCACTTTCTGCTGATTGCCGCCGGACAGGTTGCCGACCTTCTCGCGCCAGTCAGGAGCCTTGACCTGCAGGCGTCGTGCATAACCGTCGGCCAGCGCATATTCGGCCTTGTCGCTCAGCACGCCGCTGGCGTTGATGGTGCTCAGCTGTGGCAGGCCGATATTCTGGTAGATGGGCAACTCCAGCACGACACCCTGCGCCTGGCGCTCCTCCGGCACATAGACGATGCCCGCACGGATCGCATCGGCGGGGGATCGGATCGTCACCGCCTGTTGCCCAATCTCGACCTCGCCCTGCACGCCGCTGGAAACGCCGAACAGGGCCTGCATCAGCTCGGTCCGCCCGGCACCCACCAGGCCATAAAAGCCCAGAATTTCACCCTGGTGCAGGTCAAAGCTGATACTGTCAAATTCCGTCGGGTGGCGCAGATTGCGCACCTGCAGCACCCGTTCACCCCTGGCAGCATCCACCTTGGGATATACCTGTTCCACGGTGCGCCCCACCATCAGGGTAACCAGTTGCGCTTCGTCGACCTCATCGATCTTGCCGGCGGCCACGTAACAGCCGTCACGGAATACCGTGTAACGATCGGCAATGGCGAAGATTTCATCGAACTTGTGGCTAATAAACATGATGGCGCAGCCGGCTTTTTTCAGCCGCCGCACAATGCCGTAAAGCTCTTCTATTTCGTGGTGCGACAACGCCGCTGTGGGTTCATCCAGAATCACCACCCGCGCCTCGAAGGACAGTGCGCGGGCAATGGCCACCATGTGGCGCTGGCCAATACTGAGAAACTTCAACGGGGTTTTGGGATCAATCGGCGCTTCAATATCGTGCAGTATTTGCTGTGCCTGCTCATGCATCCGCGACCAGTCCAGCCGGCCGGAGCGTGCGTGGGTCAGGTAATGGCCGGCGAAGATATTTTCAGTCACGCTGAGTTCGTCGAACAGCACCGTTTCCTGGTGAATCGCGGTAATCCCCAGACTGCGTGCATCCTCCGGGGTGCTCAGCGAGATAAGCTCACCGCCAAACCGCAGCTCACCTTCTTCGGGCTGATAGATGCCGGTCATGGTCTTGACCAGGGTCGACTTGCCGGCGCCATTCTCGCCAATCAGCGCCGTTACCTGTCCGGGGTAGAGATCCAGCCGTACCTGATCGAGCGCCTTGACACCCGGAAAAGATTTGCTGACTCCTCGCAATGAAAACAGAGAGTGAGATTCAGACATGGTTATTTCTTCTTATGGGAATAACAGGACTCGACAGAGAGCCACAGGCTCCCTGTCGATCAGGACAAGCAATCAGAAGATATCGGCGAAGGCGTGTACGTTGGACGCGTTATAAACAAAGGGGTCTGCCATTGCGGCACTGCCCTCGGCATCCAGCGTAGCGGTACCGATCCGGCCCATGCCGACCGCGCTGCCACTGGCTTCGCCCTTGACGAGGTTGTACGAAATCATGGTCGCCGCGTAGCCCAGGTCGATCGGATTCCAGATGGCGAAGCTTTTTACTGCACCCGAATCCACGTGCCCGGCCAGTTCCGAAGGCAGGCCGAGACCCGTGACAAAAACCTCACCGATGCGCCCCTGATCCTGCACGGCCTGTGCCGCCGCCACGATACCCACGGAGGTCGGGGCCACAATGACTTTCAGGTTGGGGTGGGATTTGAGCAGACCCACGGTTTCGCGGTAGCTCTTGTCGGCCAGATCATCACCGTAGACGGTCGCGACCAGGTTCAGTTGCGGGAATTGCGGCAATACCTTTTTCATTTCCTCGATCCAGATATTCTGGTTGGTCGAGGTCGGCGTGGCGCTGAGAATGGCGATATCGCCCGTCTCGCTACCGGTGGCCTGCAAGGCTTCATCGGCCAGTTTGACGTTCATCTCGCCGATCTGCGGATTACTGGAGGGATTCAGGTGTACCTGACGGCCGTCCGGCGCCACGCCCGAATCCCAGGACACGACCTTGATACCACGCTGCTGGGCCTTTTTAAGGATGGGTACCAGAGCATCGGTATCATTGGCAGATACCGCAATGGCGTCCACTTTTTGCGCGATGAGTGAATTGATTACTTCGATCTGGCCTTCTGCGGTGGTCGATGTCGGACCGGTATAGATCACTTCGGCATCGCCCAGCTCCTTCGCCGCTTCCTGCGCTCCCTCGTTGGCGGCCTCGAAAAAGCCGATACCCAGCGCCTTGACCACCAGACCGATACGCACCGAGTCTGCCTGTACCAGGCCACTGGTTGCCATTGCGGCTGCTACGAGGGCACTTGCCATTATTTTTTTGAAAGGCATTTTAGGTCTCCGTCTCGCTTGTTGTTATATCGACAGTCGCCCTTGTTGGGCGCTTGCTATTCTGCGGCGGCTTCAGGACTTGCAATAACGAGCCTGCAGCCGGCGTCTTCTATCAGTTTTCGCGTTTTCGCATCGATCCCTTCATCGGTAACCACGACGTCCAGCTCCGACAGTGCACAGACAATCAGGCTGCTGCGCTGTGAAAACTTGCTGCTGTCGACCAGCAGCACCCGCTGTTCCGCCTGTCGCAGCAAGCGTGTCGTGCCCTGCACGATTTGCGGGTCCGTTTCCATCACGCCAAGGGGCCCCACCCCCTGCGCTCCGAAGAACATTCTGGCGGCATAGAAGCTGGCCGAGCCATCTTCCGGAAACGGACTCAGAATCAGATTCTGTTCCCGGTACACCTTGCCGCCTGGCAGCGTGACACTGCACTTGCTGTGCTTGAGCAGGTATTCCGCAATGACAAAAGAGTTTGTCATCACATGTAACTGCCGGTTTTTCAGGTATTCGGCCATCATGTAAGCAGTGGATCCACCGCCAATGATGATCGACTCGCCCTCTTCGCACAGCGCTGCCGCTTCCCTGGCCACCCGCCGCTTTGCCCTGGCGTTGATCGTTTGACTGATCGCAAAGGGACGCCCTGCAAGACTGGTCGATGTGGGTGGATGCAGGGACTCGGCACCACCGCGCACTTTCCTCAACTTGCCTGCCTTGTGCAGAAAGCTGATGTCTCGCCTGATTGTCGCCTCCGAGGCTTCCAGCAGCTCAACCAGATAACTGACAGTTGCTACCGGCTTCTCCGCCACCTCAGCCAGGATGATTCGATGTCGTTCACGTTCGTGCATAATCTGTCCTTGTTGGTCAATATGTCGCACAGAAACCCAAATTGCAAGCGTGTTATGATTTTTTGTGACTGCTTATGATTGATCTTGACTGAATTTGGCGAGGGTAGTACATTGAACCAATCACGACAGATCATAAACCGCTGTTTAAAAGCAAAACCTGTCATTATTGTGACAAGTTCTGCCTGATTCATCTAATAATTAATAAATGAGGCTTCCACCTATGTCCGAACTCGACACCCAATCACGCCAGATCCCCAACCTCTGGGATGACCAGAAAGCCGCCGGCATGTCGGGGCCGGAGTTACTGCGATACCGCTCCAACCTGCTGGGTTCGGACATGCGCGTGACCAACTACGGTGGCGGCAATACCTCCGGCAAGATCGGCTGTATTGATCCGCTCACGGGCACAGAAGAAGAGATTCTCTGGGTCAAGGGGTCCGGCGGCGATATCGGCAGCATGGACCTGGCCGGCTTTGCCACCCTTTATATGGACAAGCTGCAGGCCCTGAAAAAACTCTACCGTGGTGAGCAGCATGAAGATGAAATGGTGGCCTACTTGCCCCATTGCACGTTCAACCTCAACAGCCGCGCCGCCAGCATCGACACACCACTGCATGCCTATGTACCCTACAAGCATGTTGATCACCTGCACCCCGATGCGGTGATCGCGATAGCCGCCAGCAGCAATAGTCGCGAGCTGGCCGAAACCATTTACGGTAACGAGATAGGCTGGCTGGGGTGGCGCCGCCCCGGCTTCGAGCTGGGCCTGGAGCTGGAAAAGATCGCCACCCAGAACCCGCACCTCAAGGGCGTTGTGCTGGAAGCCCACGGCCTCTTCACCTGGGCCGATACGGCAAAGGAATGCTACGAAGTTTCGCTTGAAATGATCAACCGCGCCCAGGCCTGGCTGGATGACCGGCTGCAGGGGGCTGCCGCGTTCGGCGGTGCCAGCCACCTGTCCATGAGTGCCACCGAACGCCAGCGGGTCGCCAGCCAGCTGATGCCGATCATTCGCGGCAAGAGCAGCGAACATCAGCGCCAGATCGGCCACTTCAACGACAGCGCGCAAGTGCTGGAATTCGTCAACAGCCAGCAACTGGAGCCCCTGGCCCAGCTGGGCACGTCCTGCCCCGATCACTTCCTGCGCACCAAGATCAAGCCGCTGGTACTGCAGTACGATCCGGCGCAGGACAACCTCGACGAGGTCATCGAAGGTCTGGATAACCAGCTGGCCGATTACCGTGCCGACTATGCCGCCTATTACAAGCGCTGCAAGCACGACAACAGCCCGGCGCTGCGCGACGCCAACCCGGTGGTTTACCTGATCCCCGGCGTCGGCATGCTGACCTTTGCCAAGGACAAGGCCACCGCCCGTATCGCGGGCGAATTCTACGTCAATGCCATCAATGTCATGCGCGGTGCGTCGGGCGTGAGCCAGTACATGGGCCTGCCGGAGCAGGAAGCCTTTGATATCGAGTACTGGCTACTGGAAGAAGCCAAGCTGCAGCGCATGCCAAAACCCAAGGCCCTGGCCGGACGTGTTGCGCTGATTACCGGCGGCGCCGGCGGCATTGGTCGCGCCACGGCACAGCGTCTGCTGAATGAAGGCGCTTGCGTGATGCTGACCGATATTGACCAGAATAGCTTGAGCGAAACCGTCGACGCCTTCCAGCAGGTCTACGGCCGGGACCAGGTTGACGGTACTAAAATGGATGTCACCGACGAGCAGCAGGTGAAACAGGCATTCAGCAACACCTGCCTGCGCTTTGGCGGGGTCGACATTCTGGTCTCCAATGCCGGCATTGCGTCGTCGTCACCACTGGATGAAACCACACTGGAGAACTGGAACTTCAACCAGAACATCCTATCTACCGGTTACTTCCTGGTATCCCGTGAGGCATTCACGCTGATGAAACGCCAGAGCATGGGCGGCTCGATTGTATTTGTTGCCAGCAAGAATGGCTTGGTGGCCTCGGCCAATGCCGCCGCCTACTGCACCGCCAAGGCCGCTGAAATTCAACTCGCCCGCTGCGTGGCACTGGAAGGCGCACCGCTTGGCATCCGCGCCAATGTGGTGAACCCGGATGCGGTGCTGCGCGGCTCCAAGATCTGGACCGGTAAATGGAAGGAAGAACGTGCCAGTGCCTATCAGATGAGTACCGACGACCTGGAAGAACACTACCGCCAGCGCAGCCTACTCAAGCGTAACGTCTTCCCGGAAGATATTGCCGAGGGCGTGTATTTCTTTGTCGCGGACCTGTCCGCGAAGTCCACCGGTAACGTGCTCAACGTCGACGCCGGCCATGCACCGTCCTTCACCCGATAAGCCCCTGGGCCCCGCGGGGCCCAATTTACCCGAGGTTTGCACCATGACAACAAAAACAATGATCGACGCTGAACTCATCGCCGCACAGAACGCCCAGCAACAGAACGCACTGGATAGCGATTACGCCGCGCTGGGCGAACGCCTGGCGCGCGCGGGTGTCGATATCGAATCCCTGACCCAACAGGCAAGCCAGTTTGCCGTCGCCCTGCCCTCCTGGGGACTGGGTACCGGCGGCACCCGCTTTGCCCGTTTCCCGGGCTCCGGCGAACCGCGCAATATCTTTGAAAAAGTTGACGACTGCGCCGTGGTCAACCAGCTTGGCCAAGCCACGCCCGCGGTCTCCCTGCACATTCCCTGGGATACCCCGTCAGACGCTGCCGAACTGCGCCAGTTTGCCCAGGAGCGCGGCCTGCATTTCGATGCCATGAACTCCAACACCTTCCAGGACCAGAAGGGCCAGCCGCAATCCTACAAATACGGCAGCCTGAGCCACAGCGACAAGGCGGTGCGCGACCAGGCGGTAGAACACAATATCGAAGTCATCGAACTGGGCCGCAAGCTGGGCTCCAACGCCCTAACCGTCTGGGTCGGCGATGGCTCCAACTTCCCGGGACAGCAGAACTTCAACCGCACCTTCTCCCGCTATCTCGACAGCACCAGCGCCATCTACAGCGCGCTGCCGGATGACTGGAGCATGCAGCTGGAGCACAAGATGTTCGAGCCCGCGTTTTACTCCACCGTAATTCAGGACTGGGGCAGCAGCTACCTGGCCGCCACCCAGATTGGCGAGCGTTGCAAGTGCCTGGTCGACCTGGGTCACCATGCACCCAACGTCAATATTGAAATGATCGTCTCCCGGCTGGCCCAGTTCGGCAAGCTCGGCGGTTTCCATTTCAACGACAGCAAGTACGGCGACGACGATCTGGACAGCGGCTCAATCAACCCCTACCAGCTGTTCCTGGTGTTCAATGAACTGGTGGACATAAAAAACCGCCAGCCGAGTTTTGCGCCCTTCTACATGCTGGATCAGTCCCACAATGTAACCGACCCGATCGAGAGCCTGATCTACAGCGCCGCCGAAGTGCAGCGCGCCTTCGTCAAGGCCCTGCTTGTCGACCGCAAGGCACTGGAAGGTTTCCAGGACAGCAACGATGTGCTGATGGCGCAGGGCACCCTCAAGGCCGCCTACAACCTGGACGTTGAACCCATCCTGCAGATGGCACGCCTGCGCAGCAATGGCGCCATCGATCCGATCCAGGCCTACCGCGCCAGCGGCTACCGCGCCCAATGCGGCAAGGATCGCCCGGCCAGCAAAAACAGCAGCGGCTCCGGCATCGTCTGAGGCCGGCAACTTGCAGAACAAACCGAAAAAAACGGCTCCTTGGAGCCGATTTTTTCGTTACAGGCCTCCCTTTCGTGCACTTTCAACGCAGCCCTCAGAAAGAAACAAAGAATCCAAGATACACATAATAAAGAATATTTATTCTATCCACGGACGCAAGCCGCGGAGCAGCAGGCTGTACAACAGGCTCCCGCCTGGTATCCCGCCACGCCACTGAGCTGATCCGACGACTGCAACTCAGCTGCTGAACGTGGTGCCCGGCACCGAAGATCGTTCAGGCTCGACCCCGCACTGGCGTGCCGGTCTGCACTCAATTTGTACAGTTTTTGTATGAAATTAACGTTCTATTCCAAAATAATCACTTGTACCCAAGTATTCTGCAGGGTAATTTAAGTAAGTTTCCGCAATTAACAACCAATCTCTGCGTCACACCGGCCGATGATTCCGCACCGCCCTGCGCGACTGCGGTGTCACTGGTGTCGGCACAGACTCGCATTGTCCAACGGGCATGCAGGCGGTTTGCGGGCAACATCACCTCAATATTCAACGACAACACAGAGGCAGATATGAGCAGCATTACCCAGATCAAGGCGCGTGAAGTTCTGGATTCACGCGGCAACCCCACGGTTGAAGCCGACGTTATCCTGGCCTGCGGTGTTATCGGCAGCGCCTGCGCGCCCTCCGGCGCCTCCACCGGTTCCCGTGAAGCGCTTGAACTGCGTGATGGTGACAAGTCCCGCTATCTGGGCAAGGGCGTGCTGAAGGCGGTGGCCGCCATTAACGGCCCGATCCGTGAAGCCCTGCTGGGCCAGGATCCCACCGATCAGCGCGCGCTGGACAACATCATGCTGGCGCTGGATGGCACCGAGAACAAGTCCAAGTTCGGCGCCAACGCCATCCTGGCCGTGTCCCTGGCGGCGGCCAAGGCCGCTGCCACGGTCAAGGGCCTGCCGCTGTACGCCCATATCGCCGAACTGAACGGCACCGCCGGCCAGTACTCCATGCCCCTGCCGATGATGAACATCCTCAACGGCGGCGAACATGCCGACAACAACGTCGATATCCAGGAATTCATGGTGCAGCCGGTGAGCAGCCCGAATTTCGCCGAAGCCCTGCGTTGCGGCGCCGAAATCTTCCATGCCCTCAAGGCTGTGCTCAAGGCCCGGGGTCTCAACACCGCGGTGGGTGACGAAGGCGGCTTTGCGCCGAACCTCGGCTCCAACGAGGAAGCCCTGGTGGTGATCCAGGAAGCAGTGTCCAATGCCGGCTACACCCTGGGCAAGGACGTGACCCTGGCGCTGGACTGCGCCGCCTCCGAGTTCTACAAGAACGGCGAGTACAACCTGGCCGGCGAAGGCAAGGTCTTCAACTCCGAAGGCTTCAGCGACTACCTGGCGCAGCTGTCCGAGACTTACCCGATCGTCTCCATCGAAGACGGTCTGGACGAGTCCGACTGGGCCGGCTGGGCCTACCTGACCCGCCAGATCGGCGACAAGGTGCAGCTGGTGGGCGACGACCTGTTCGTCACCAACACCAAGATCCTGCAGGAAGGCATCGACAAGAACATCGGCAACTCCATCCTGATCAAGTTCAACCAGATCGGCTCGCTGTCCGAAACCCTGGACGCGATCAAGATGGCCAAGGATGCCGGTTACAGCGTGGTGATTTCGCACCGCTCCGGTGAAACCGAAGACACCACCATCGCTGACCTTGCTGTCGGTACCGCCGCCGGCCAGATCAAGACCGGCTCGCTGTGCCGCTCCGACCGTGTCTCCAAGTACAACCGCCTGCTGCGCATCGAGGAAGAACTCGCAGGCCAGGCGCCCTACAAGGGTCTGCAGGAAATCAAGGGCCAGGCCTGAGCCTGATCCCGCCGCCGTGGATAAAGCTGGCGACCCAGACCTCGCTGCAGCGGACTGGCCGCGCTCATGCTGAGCCTGCTGCTGCCGACCGGCAAACAGGAACAGACGACTGTAGCGGATACAGGCGCGTGGACACTGGAGTCCGGCTAGCCGGACTCCAGCAGGCGGGAAACGACGGACGGTTTTTACAGGCACAGCCTCAGGCACAGTGCCGGCACCGGGCTAAAGGTCCACCAGCAAGTGGGCATCAAACTGGGGCTCTGTAAATTCATTCGGGTAGCCACCGGGATTGGCGATGATGCGGGTGTCGCCTACCCGAATATCCACCGGCTCGTGCACATGGCCATGTACCCACAGGTCCGCCTTGCCCATCAGGGCACCCAGGTTCGAGGCAAAGGCCGGCGACAGCGCATCATCCTTAAACCGCGCGGGGATACAGGCTTCGAGCGGCGCATGATGGCTGACAATCACTTTCTTGCCCGCAAACGGCTGCTCCAGTTCATGCTCAAGCCAGGCTAAGGCCTGGGCATGCAGCCTTTGACACTCGGCTATGCTGAACACTTCCCCCTCTGGCTGCTCGATGATGCGAAAATCTGGCAGCCTTGCACAGGCCCTGTCCTGCGTTGCCTGAACATCCCAGGACTCCCTGTCGGCATAGAGCCCGAAGTCTGCCCACAGGGTGGTACCGTAAAAGCGAACGCCGTCGACGGTTACCGCACGGTTATCCAGCAGAATGATGCCCCGGCGTTCGGCTTCGACACGAAGCTCTGCCCGCAAGCGCGACATGCTGACACCATAGAACTCATGATTCCCCGGAACATAGATCACGCAACGACCCGGAAATTGCCGCCCGGCCCACTCGAGCCCCCGGGTACCGCTGTGAATATCACCGGCAAGAATCACCACATCGGCGTCGGCGCCGCACAGGTCATGCTGCGAGTCGGCGCACTCAAGGTGAAGGTCTGAAAACACTTTCAGTCGCATGGCATCTCCCCTGGTTTACTGCCCTAGAAGCCGGCCCCGCCCTGCGCCGGGGTCTGGACACGATAAGGCGCGGATGCAGCCACAGGCAAGCTTGCTGTCGAAACGGCGAACAAGACCGGGCAGCCAGGTCCATCAGCTCCGGGGCTAGGGCAAGGTGTCGTACAGGGCACGCACCTGCTCAGGTCCATAGATCCGCTCCAGCCGCCGGACAGTAAAATGGCCGCGGGCAATGTCCTGGAAGTGGCCGATAAACAGCGAATTGATCAGCGCGCCCCCTGCCGCACCGATAATGGGAACCGCCTGGGCAGCGGCCTTTTGCGTCACCGGAATACTGAACCGCGCAGCAATCTGGGTCACCAGCCGCACCAGCGCCGGCGTCCCTTCCCGGGCTGCTCCCTGGGTGGCCAGATGACGTGCCGCCTCGGTAATCGCAGACGCCAGCGCAGCCCGGATACCGAAATAGCCTGACTCCGCAGCATCGTCCTGGTCACTGGCGCCCCCCAGTGCAAACACCTCAAGACAGGCCAGGCGGGATTCTGCGTGCGCCAGGTTTTCACCCTCGCCCCTGGCGATATCGGCGATCGAACGCAGCATGATGGTGGTAGACACCGGCAGCTCAATGGCCAGGGCCGCAAGGCCAAAGGCACCGCCCGCGGCACCGCTGAGCGCAGCCGTTGCAAGGTGGATGCGATTGGACGGCGGCTGCGGGCCTTCACCCAGGGTATACAGGGCCGTTCGCAGCGCTGCTTCCAGGGATCGGGTCACGGCCGCCATTATGATCTTGCTGGCAGACGCAGGCAGCCGCCTTATCGCCCGATCAACCGGCGTAGCCAGCGAGCTTGACAAGCGCGCCGCTATCCCCGGATGTTCAAGCAGCCGCTTGGCGTCTTGCAGCTGTTCAATATGCACGGTCTCAAATGGTATTGGCATACAGACCCCTTTCTGACCGCCTCCATGATACGCCTGTTGCGCCCTGCTGGCGCTTGCGCAGGCACCGATCCAGGTGTCGTCCTTGCCACCTGAGCCCGGCAGGCGTCAGGGCAGCAAGTCTTCTTCAACCTGTGCCGGCGTACGAACCAGATCCTCGCTTTGCAGGTTCATCCACAGCAACAGATCGCTGGCGACATAGATCGATGAATAGGTGCCCACCGCGATGCCAACCAGCAGCGCCGTGGCAAAGCCATGTATCATGCTGCCGCCAAACAGAAACAGCGCAATGACCACCAGCAGCGTGGTAAAGGACGTCATCAGGGTCCGGCTCAGGGTCTCGTTCAGTGACAGGTTAACAAGGTCCCGCATGCTGCCCTGACGCCGGCGCCGGATGTTTTCGCGGATACGATCCGCCACCACCAGGCTATCGTTGAGTGAATAGCCTATGACCGCCAGAATCGCCGCCAGTACGGTGAGGTCGAAGTCCCAGCCAAACAGCGAAAAAGCACCCAGCACGATTATGACATCATGGAACAGGGCCACCACGGCGCCAATGGCGAACTTCAGCTGGAAGCGGAACGACACATAGAGGGTAATCATTGCCAGCGCCACCAGCACGCCCATCCCGCCGCGCTCGCGCAGATCCTCGCCGACCTGGGCACCGACGAACTCGGTGCGGCGCAGGTCTACAACCTCGCTGGTGGCACTTTGCAGCAGGTTGCGCACCTTCTCGCCAATCTCGGGCGTGTAGCTGGATGAGAGCCGGATCAGCACATCGTTGAGTGAGCCAAAAGTCTGTACCAGGGCACCCTCATGCCCGGCCGCTGCCAGCAGTACGCGTATGTCCTCCAGGGACGGCGCCTGGCTGTAGCCAACCTCTATCAGGGTGCCGCCGGTAAAATCCAGCCCCAGCGGCAAGCCGTTAATCAGCAGCGATGCCACAGAAGCCAGCACCAGCACCAGGGACAGCAGTGCGGTGAAGGGCCGCAGTGCCATAAAATCAATCGTGGTTTTGTTTACAGAGAAACGCGTCAATACACCCATGGGAACTCTCAGGCTTGCACGCAGGAGCCATGCTCCGACGTTCATTTCAGAACAGGACCACAGGACGCCGCCTCGCAGATGCAGAACAGGCGAGCCCGTGGGAAGATTCAGCTGATGAGGTAACCGGGTGATGCTGGCGGGGCGCGCGGAGCCCAGGCAGAGCGCCAGTGCGGGACGGGCTTGCCGGGTTCGGTGACCGCTGCAACGGCATGGTAGCGAATGGTCGCCGCTCGCTGGCCCAGAGACAGGATAGCTGACGCATCGGCGCTTTTTCGCGGCAACCGGCCCGATTCCAGCCTGACTGTAGATGTGGCAACCAGGCCCCGTGTATCGGCACTGTCCCACAGCTGTAGCGCCTGATCGCTACTGCCGGGATAGGCCGTGCCCTGACCGCCAGACACCCCAAACGGGGACAGCAACAGGGCCAGCAGCAGGAGAATGCGAAGTGGAGTCATCAGGCGTCTCTGGCGGCATGGACGCCGCACCAGTGCATGTGTTTTAGCACCGGCAAAAGCCCACTGCAAGGCATTTCCGAGTGCGGCCAGGCACAGCCGTGCGATGTATCGTCCGGCACGGCCTCAGGCCTTTTATTCGGTAGCCAAAGACGGCCATAACCCCTGTCGTACCCTGGCCTGACAGTCAGTGAACCTACGGCCAGGATGCGATCTGCAGGCTCAGCCTGAAACGATTGCCGGTACCACGGGAATCCGCCTGTCAGGCTGTTAAAATAAGCCGCGGTCTGTGCCGGCTCGCAACCTGCAAGCCCCCTCTGCCGCCTTGTAGCCCACACCAGGAAGGATCCATGATATCGAAACTGCCGCGCTGGATTGAATTTGGGGCCTTTACCCTGGCCCTGCTCGCGGGCACCGTCAACGCGGTGGGCCTGCTGGGCTTCGCGCACCAGTCCATCTCCCACCTGTCGGGAACCGCGACCCTGCTGGGCGCGGAACTGGGCGGACTCTCAGGCAGCAGCCTGCACCTGGCGGCCATACTGCTGAGCTTTCTGCTCGGCGCGGCGCTATCGGGATTCCTCATATCGAGTCCGTCGTTGAAGCTTGGCAGGCACTACGATTCGCTGCTGTTTATCGAAGGTGCCTTTTTGCTGGTAGCGATCTATTTCCTCAACCAGGGATCGGTACTCGGGCACTACCTCGCCTCGGCGGCCTGCGGCATGCAAAACGCCCTGGCAACAACCTACAGCGGTGCCATCATTCGCACCACTCACATCACGGGCATTATCACGGACCTGGGCATCATGCTCGGTGCCACCCTGCGCAAGGAGCGTTTTGACCGGCGCAAGGCACTGCTGCTGGTCCTGATCACCGCGGGCTTTGTCACCGGCGGCCTGCTGGGCGCACTGCTGTATGGCCAGCTGCAGTTTTATGCCCTGGCCGCCCCCGCACTGATCTGTTTTGTACTGGCGCTGGTGTATCACCTCTATGTCATCCGAAAGGCAAGCTGAGCAGGCAGCCCTGCAGGCCGCAAGACGGTTGGGACAACGGGACTCGCGTCGGCAGGGCCATGTATGCACATGCCCAGGCATGTCCAGCCGGATGACGCGACACAGCGAGCGAGGGAAGAAGCTTAGCGGTAAATCCCCCGCTCCCGCGCACAGCGGGCTTCATCGGGGTCGTTGATGCACTCGATTGCCTCAATCTGCTGAATATAGGCTTGCGCAAAACCATGCTCCCTGGCACCTGTCAGTACGTGCTCGCGGTACCAGTCAAAGGGCCGCAGAGCAGGGTCAATGCGGGTTGCAGAGTAGGTAAAGGCGATTACTGTCGAGCCGTCATCAAGCCGTACCAGGATATCCCTGGCTTCATAGCCAGAATGCAGGCCCTCAAAGCGATCGAGCCTGGCTCTGTCAGGCTCGGATAGCTCGAACAGTACCCCGATCACGCAGTGCCGGATATCGCCGGTTTCGAAAGCGTCACACTTGGCCGATCCGTCCGTATGGCTGACCTTGTGAAATCGCAGCTGGTGCCCATCAAGCCTGCCGACACCGACTTTGCGCACGGCGGATATCCGGGCTTCGAGTCGCCTGGCTGACAAGTTTGATCCATAGGCAAAATAATACATGGCAATTTTGCACTCACCGGCCGCGGCTATTCTCACCGTTGCCGGAACAAAACGGCGTCACTTAAAGCGGGATCTGGCCGCGCGCATGGCATCGGCAAGGGAGTCCCGGGCTTTTTCAGCGCCGGCCTTCATGTCTTCCCAGGCGGTATCGCTGGCCTGCTGAATTTCAGTCAGTTTCGCCTTTGCCTCGTGCTGACGCTCACGCAGTTCCTCGATTTGCCTGAAGTACTCAAGTTGGGCATCAGCCTTCGCCTTGTCTGCCTGCGCCTTGAGTTTCTTTATTTCAGCACCCCATTCGTCGAGCTGGGCCTGCATCTTTTTTTCGTAGGCATCTTTCATCGCCACAACCTTTCTCCTGTTTTGCAGTGGGTGAGAGCGACCGCCAAACAGAACAGGCATCGAGTGCCCCAACAGGCCCTTGCAACATGAACCGGCACGCTGGAACCCACCTGGCGGTGATGGCAGGCGCCCTGTAAAGGATAGTAGACTCATGGCGCTGCGGGCACTGCAGCGCAGGATAGCAGGCGGCACGCCCATCACCTTTTGGCCGGGGGCAGGCTGCCGTCCAGGGCCTGCACCTGTTCAGGCCCATAGACCCGCTCCAGCCGCCGGACGGTAAAATGCCCGCGGGCAATGTCCTGGAAGTGGCCGTTAAACAGCGAATTGATCAGCGCGCCGCGATTCCGGATGTTCAAGCAGCCGCTTGGCGCCTTTCAGCTGTTCAATATGCGCGGTATCAAATGGTATTGGCATACAGATTCCTTCCTGACCGCTCCATGGTACGCCTGTTGCACGCCGTCGGCGCAGGTGTCATCCCCGTCACCCGCACAACCGGCTAGGCGGACGCCCCGCAGGCCATTGCGCCTTTAGCGGGGAATTTCCAGCGTTTGCAGGCTGCGGCCATCCACCGGCACCTGCTGTGGCTCGCCACCGGCGACGTCAAACGCCTTGCGCCGCGCCAGCAGCATAAAGGCGGCGGGCACGAAATAGAACGACAGCAGGGTCGTCAGCACGGTGCCGCCGGCGATGGCAACGGCAAAGGGTGGCCAGAAGCCGCCACCGGCCAGGATCAGGGGCAAAAACCCGCCCACCGTAGTGATGGTGGTCGAGCCAATATGGCGGCTGCAACATTGCACCGCGTGCACGATGGCCCCAGGGTCGCCCCGCACGGCGCGGGCATCGGCCTTGAGTTCCGCCAGGATCACGATGGCGGCATTGATCGCCAGCCCCATCAGCCCCAGCAAACCGATAATCACGGTGAAGCCAAAGGGGTAGCCGAACAGGTAGACGCTGAGCAGCCCCAGGCCCGCCGATTGCAGCGCCGCCAGGAAAATCAGCGCACTGATGCGAAACGAGTTGAACGACAGCACCACCACGGTAATCAGCAGGGTGACGATCACGCCGAGGCTCGCCATCAGGTTACCGACGGCATCATTGCGCCCGGCCGACTCGCCGCCAAATTCCATGCGATAGCCCGCCGGCAGGTGAAAGTCCGCCTGCTCGAGGTTGCGGCGAAACTCCGCCAGCGCCACCGACGCCAACACGCCGGCACGCAGATAGCCCTCCACCACATTGACTCGCTGACCATCACGGCGCGGAATGGCGCCACGGCTGGGCTCCAGCTCCAGCCGAGCCAGCGCGGACAGGGGAATATTGCCGGAGGCGCCGGCCGAGGTCAGGCTCAGGTTGGCCAGATCCTGCAGTTCGCGCCGCGCCTCGTTGCCGATGCGCACCCGTACCGGCACAGACTCGGTGCTTTCCAGCACAGTGCCACCGGTGACGCCACTGAGGCTACTCTGCAACTCGGCTGCCAGACCCTGCAGCGTAAAGCCGCTGATCTGGCCCGCTTCCTCGTCGACCCGCACCCGCACCTTGGGCGTACCGGGCTGCAGGGTGGCGCGGCTATGGATCACATCCCGGGTGCGGGACAGCAGCGCCCGCGCCTGTTCGCCCAGGGCCTGCAGTTGATCGAGGTTGGGGCCGTAGAGGCGCAATTCGATGGGCGCGTTGAACGGTGGCCCCTGCTCGAGCTTGCGCACCAGAATCTGCGCCTGGGGCAGCAGGTCGTCGAGCTGGCGCTGCAGCTGCGGGATCAGGCGGTTGGCGATGCGAAAGTCATGGGTACTGACCATCGCCTGGCCGAAGTACGGCGAGCCCTGCTGACCACCGATCAGGTTGTAATAGAAGGCCGGGGCACTGTTCCCCAGAAACCACTGTACCGAATCAATGCCGGGAGTGGCGTGCAGCAGCGCACTCACCTGGTCACTGACACGGCGGGTCTCGACGATGCTGGTCTGGGCCGGCAGGTACATCTCGATCTGGAACATGTCGCGGTCCGACGGCGGGAAAAACTGCTCCTTCAGCTGGCCGGCACTGATAAAGCCGGCCAGGGGCACCAGGAACAGCAGCGCGATGGCGAGTTTGGGAAAGCGCAGCACGGTTTCCAGCGAGCGCCGGAACAGCCGCGCCAGCCCGTCCAGCTGTATGCCCTGCTGGTACCAGCCTGACTGGGTGCCCTCGCCGACCCGCAGGAAGCGACCGGCCAGCACCGCGACCACGCTGTGGGAAACCAGGTAGGAACCAATGAGCGCAAAGATGACGCTCAGGGCGATGCCGCCAACAAACTCCCCCGCCGGCCCCGGCATCAGCACGATGGGCATGAAGGCCAGGATGGTGGTCAGGGTCGAGCCCAGCAACGGCAGCCAGAGATGGCGCAGCGAGCGGATCACCGCATCGATCGCACTCAGGCCCTGGCGTCGCCGCTGGGCGATGGTATCGGCCATGACGATGGCATTGTCGACCATGATACCGAGCGCCACCACCAACCCGGTGACGGACATCTGGTGGATCGGCAGGCCATAGTATTTCATGACCGTCAGGGTGAAGAGCACGGTTAGCGGCAGGGACAGGGTGACGATCAGGGCGGAACGCCAGCCCAGGGTGATCAGCAGCACCAGCGCGATCAGGCTGAAACCCAGCAGGATGTTGTTGACCAGCTCCCCCAGGCGGCGCTCGGTGTAGTGGTTTTGATCGAACAGAATCTCGGCCTCGACATTACCCGGCAACTGCTGCGAAAACTGCGCCAGTTCGTGCCGCAACGATGCGCTCCAGCGGTCGATGCGCAGGTCCGGCAGCATGCGCACCGCCACGACGACCGCGGCCTCACCGTCGATAATCGCCAGCTCCTGCTCCGGCCATTTCAGGCTGCGACGGACCTCGGCCAGGTCCCCCAGGCGCAGCAGGTAGCCATTGGCATCACTGAGCAGCGGTATCTGGCGGATGCGATCCAGTGAATCCAGCGCACCCTCGAGCTCCACCTGCAACTGGTTGTGGGCATTGTCGAGCTGCCCGGCCGACACCTTGGCATCGGCACTTTCAATACGCCGGGCGATCTGGCCTGGCGTCAGGTGCAGATTGCTGGCCAGGTGCGGATCGATCTGCACCAGAATTTCTTCGTCCTGCTCGCCATACAGCTCGACAAAGTCGGTGCCCGGCAGCGCCCGCATGCGATCCGTCAGGGATTTGCCGTAGCGGCCCAGGGTGGCCAGATCCGGCTCGGTATCGGCGTGCCATTTAAGTGCAATCAGACTGGTAAAGGCGTAGCCGCGGTCATCGTCCAGCTCCGGTTTGCTGGCACCCGGCGGCAGCCGGGGAATCACATCCGCCAGCAGGTCCCGCGTACGGGACCAGATCGCCGTGGTGGCGGTCACGCTGTCCTTGAGTTCGATCTTGACCATCGAAATGCCGGGGCGTGAGGTCGAGGTCAGGTGCTTGATTTGCGCCAGGGTACGCAGCTCGTTTTCGATCTTCTCGCTCACCTGGGCCTCGACCCGCTCGGCACTGGCCCCGGGCAGGTGGGTAATAACGATGGCCTGGCGGTTGAGAATGCGCGGATCCTCGGTGCGAGGCAAGGTGGCGAGAGCACCGATGCCCGCCACCACCAGCACCGCGACCAGCAGCGTCAGCAGACGGCCGTTCTGCAGCAGGCGCCTCACGGGCTGGCCTGCGCAGACAGATCCGGCGCCAGCCTGACGACCTGGCCTGGCACCAGGCGCTGCAGCCCGGTACTCAGGACCCGCTCGCCATCACCGAGGGCGCCGGTGACGAAGGCATCGGTGGCCGTGGCATGCAACACCTGCACATTCCGGCTGTGCAACTGATAGAGGCCGGCATCACCCTGTGGCTGCAGGCTGTAGACATTCCAGAGCCCGCGCAGGCCGTCGGTCAGCGCGCTCAGGGGAATCCAGTAACCGGGCTGTACGAAGTTCTGCTGCAGCGACAGATAGGCCAGCTGACCGTGGACCAGCGTGACATCGGCGGGCAGCTCCAGGCGCAGCGGCACCGTACGGGTAACGGCATCAACATCGAACCCCTTGGTTAGCAGACGCGCCTGCAGCTGCTGCATGCCCACCCGTACGCTCAGTTGCTGGCGAGCCTGCAGTTGCGCCAGCATGTCCACCGGCACCCCGACGCGAACCTCGGCCGGGCCGCCTTGCAGCAGCGTGAATGCAGGGCTGCCGGCGCCCACCACTTCGCCCTGGTCAACCAGCCGACGGCTGATCCTGGCACTGTAGGGTGCCCGCAGGCTGGACTTGTCGATACGCAGCTGATTGGCCATCAGTGACGCCTGCACCCGCGCGCGGGTCGCCTGCAGCACCTTTTGCCGCGCCTGCAGCTCATCCAGGCTCTGCTCCGAGGTGTAGCCACGCTTGTTGAGCGCGTTCAACCGCTTGAGGTTGGCCTGCACCAGTGCCAGATCCGCCTCGGTCTGCTGCAACTGGGCCTGCAGTTCCTGCCGCTCGATCTGCAGCAGTTCGGTATCCTGGCGTGCCAGGATGGCCCCTTGTGCGACCTGCTCTCCTTCATCAAACTGCAGACTGGCCACCTTGCCACTTTGCTCAAAACCGATGCTGGCGCTCTGCCTGGCCTGAACCTTGCCGACAAAGGTGCGCGTCAGGGCGTAACCCGGCTGCTGCGCCAGCACCAGGCTCTGGGCGACCTGATAGTGCTCCGCCTGGGCGGCGCCGGCATCGGAATCGCTGCAGCCCGTCAGGCCGGCTGCCAGCACGACCAAGCCGGCCCCCAGCAGCCGTCGCAGACCGCGACGGTTGCCCTGGGCTGACACCTTTAAATAAACAAACCGCCGGGTATTCATGCTACATTCGCCCGCTGAGTAATTTGCAAAACTGGACTGTCTAGTCTAGTTATTAACGCAAGTCTAGGCCGATCAAACTAGACTGTCCAGTGTGACTTATGGTGTCCGATGAACAAGCCCCGAACCAAGAGTGAAGAAAAGCGTATCCTGATTCTCAATGCTGCGGTGAACCTGTTTACCGAGCAGGGTTTTTCCACTACCAGCATGGATCAGATCGCCCGCCAGGCCGGTGTATCGAAGCAGACGGTCTACAGCCACTTCGGCAACAAGGAAGATCTTTTTGTCGATGCCGTGGGCTGCAAATGCGCCTCACACGACCTCACTGCCGCCATGTTCGAACCCGCAGACGATACGCCGGCGCAGCTGCTCAATATCGCCGAAAATTTTTCCAGCCTGCTGCTGTCCAGGGAATCGATCCAGGTGTCGCGCATCTGCATCAGCGAGGCTGAAAGTTACCCCGAACTGTCCCGGCTGTTCTTCGAGGCAGGCCCCGAGCGGGTTATCGGCCTGATGACGCAACTGCTAGATCGCCTCGACCGCGCCGGCCGGCTGCAGATTCCCGAACCGCGTTTCGCCGCGGTGCAGTTTCTCAAAATGGTCCAGGGTGAACAGCGCATGCGGCTGGAACTCAATGCCGGCGGCCTGCTCAGTGACGCCGAACACCAGCGCTACGTGGAAAACTGCGTACAGATGTTCCTGCGGGCCTATGCCGCCTGAGCCACGCTGCGGCTGAACCCCGGTCGCAGCGCGTCGGTTTGTTCTCCGAAGCCAAGCCTTTTCGCCCGCCAGCTCCTACACTGCATAGCAGGCAGCGAATACGGCGAGGCGATGATGGCTGGGGATTTTCAGGTCCGATTCTGGGGTGTACGCGGCTCCATACCCTGCCCCGGGCAGGAAACCCTGCACTACGGCGGCAATACCTCCTGCGTGGAAGTAAGGGCGGGTGATCAATTACTGATTCTGGATGCCGGCAGCGGCTTGCAGCCCTTTGGGCAATACCTGCAGAGCGCCGGCAGTATCAGCGCCGACCTGCTGCTCAGTCATTTGCACTACGACCATATACTGGGCTTGCCATTCTTCGCCCCGGCCTACGATGCCGCCAATAAGCTGCGGGTCTGGGCCGGCAATTGCAGCGCCGGGGTTGAAGCGGCCCTGCACCAGTTCCTGCAACCGCCCTTCTTCCCGGTACCCTTGAAACACCTGACCGCTCGCTTCAGCTTCCGGGACTTCAGCAGCGGCGACACCCTCGAACTCTCCCCTGAGGTGTGCGCGCGCACCTGTGTGCTGAATCATCCCGACGGCGCTACCGGCTACCGCATCGAGTACGATGGCCGGGCACTCTGTTACGTCACCGATACCGAGCATCCGGCACGGGGCCTGGATAGCGCGATCCTGCAGCTTATCCGCGATGCCGACACCGTCATCTACGACTCCACCTACAACGACAGCGACTATCCGAGCCACCGGGGCTGGGGACATTCGACCTGGGAGGCGGGGCTGGCGCTCTGCGAGGCCGCAGGCGCTCGTCGACTGGTGGTGTTCCACCATGCCCCGGAGCGCAGCGACAGCGAGCTGCAGCAGCTCGACGCCGAGCTGCACCGGCGCAGGCCCGGCTCGGTTGTGGCCCGCGAAGGCATGGTACTGCAGCTGTGACCGGCCCCTGCGGCGGGCCTGCAACAAGGCGCCATGGGGCGGCAGTGAGAACAACGCCATGACCAATACCCAACTCAGGCTGTTACAGCAAATGCCCATCTTTGGCGGCATTACCGACGAAGTGCTGGAATTCCTGTTGCAACGCACCCGTACCCAGCGTCGCGAGGCCGGCGAGTTTTTCTTCCGCGAAGGCGACAAGGCCGAAGAGCTTTTCGTGCTGGAACTGGGCAAGGTCGAAATACTGCGCCACTGGCAGGGCCGGGAGTACTGCATCAGCACCATGGGCCAGGGCGACTGCTTCGGCGAAATGGCCCTGATCGACTTTTGCCCGCGCAGCGCCAGTGTCCGGGCACTCGAAGCCTGCAGCGCCATCGAGCTCTCGGCCACCGATCTGCAGGAACTCTACGGCAAGGACCCGGCCCAGTTCACCATGATTTACATGAACCTGGGCCGCGAGCTCAGCCGCCGCCTGCGGGACGTGAATGATCTGCTGTTCAAGGCTGGCGTGCAAAGCCAGGCAGCCCAGTAGGCAACACCCGCCACCTTTCCTCCCCCTGCACAATCAGCGCTGTAACCCGACTGTTACAGATCCGGGAATCAGCTTGTTTACACAAAAGTCCACCACACCCAAACACTTGTTTTCATTGCGATATACAGAGCGCAACAGGGCTATGGCCGGCGCCGCACGCAAATATCGCTCAACTATTTACAGCACCGTAACGCCCCCTGAAAAACCGAATACTTTCAACAAGCTGAACCACTGGTGCTGTCTTAAAAGACCTGCCGGGTTTCAGTTATGAAACAGTTTTAACCCGGCGATTACACAGTTTCTGTGCAGGAAAAGGCGTAACCACCGCCAAATCAGGGAGTTGCCAATAGTGGCCCGCTCGTTGCTTTGTCCTTTGGCGAGTAACCAGCAGGGTAAGCAAATGAAACAGTCAGCACTTAACAGAGTCGCGACCAGCCATCTGATCAAGGGATCAGCCTGCGCCCTGTTACTGGTTACCAGCGGATTTTTCGGTGATGTACAGGCACAGGAGATCGACCACGGCCTGCCCCAGGTGCAAATGCTCAAGGATGGCGAACTGGGGAAAATTCAGGGGCAAGGGATCGAACAACCGGTCCTGACCCCCCTGTCCGCCAATATCATCCTTTGGGATGAAGGCGACCAGGGCCCTGCCAAACCGAAAGATAACAGCGGCATGACACTACATGTATCACTGGGTAAAACCTTATGAACCGCCTACGCAATTTGGTATACGGCACCGCCGCCCTGATTGCATTGCAGGCCGGTGCCGACCCCGTGCTCGATAACCATAGCGACATCAGCGGCAAGGCGGCCCGCGGCCAGAGTGGCCGCATGGCCATCAATATGGCCGCCGGCGACGGCAACGCTCAGCTCAATGCGGCCGCCCTGGCGATCAGTACCGGCCTGGGTACCCATGCACTGCTGGATTTAAGGCAAAAGGTGGATATCAGCGGCGCTGATCCAACCCACAACTCGGTCAGCGCCATCAGTGACAGTGCCTTTTCCCACAGCAGCGGCACCCTTTCCATTAACCAGGTCAGCGGGCTCGGAAACGCCCAGATCAATTCAATAGCTATTGGTTTTGGCCTCGACGGCAAGGCTGTCACGGATACTCAGCTTTCATCCAGTGTCACCGGCTACAGTGCCGGCCTGGCGCCCGATGATGCAGGCCACCGTGAAGTTCGTATCGAGGATGAAGCATTCAAGGGCAGCAGCGGCCTGGTTCAGGTCAATCAACTGGCAGGAACCGCCAATGCTACCGCCAACAGTTTTCAGCTCAGGATTAACCTGGGTGTGAAAAGCGAGCAGTAGAAAAAGCTGCAGGAAATAGCAGTCGTAAAAACAAAGGTGTAATTCTCGCAAGCACGTTGAAACTCTGCACAGCAGGTGCAGAAACCAACATCTGCACAAGCTGTGCAGTTTTAACAAGGAGAGAGACCATGAACAAGCAATTTAAAATGGTGCCACTGGCTCTGGCAATTGCAAGTCTCTGCATGGCCGGAACGGCAATGGCAAACGAAGGCGGTGAAGGTGGCGGGGGAGACGGAAAGGATGGCCGCAGGTTCAAGGAAGGTGCCCACCTGTCGAAAGTCGTCAAGGTTAAAAAATACGTCGAATACAAGGGCGAGGTAGCCATCGAGGGTACGATTAAGGTCGACTCCCTTGGCATGGCGGTCGTTGATATCAAGCAGGAGAGCGACGACAACGATAGCTACAACACTGCGCTGGATAACGAAGCCGGGCTCGATAATAGCAGCCTGCGCAACGCCCGCGGCAATATCGGCGTCAACCTTTCCGCCGGTGACAATAACGTGCAGGGCAACGCGGCCGCCCTGGCGGCAACCGATGCCGCCTTCGTGTTTGGCTCTGGCGATGCCGAGATCTTTGTCGAGCAGGATGCCAAGGACAACCAGACCTGGAACCTGGGCGTGAAAAACAAGGCGACCATCAGTGGTAACGCACTGCGCAACGCCCGCGGCAATATCGGTGTCAACGTGGCCTCAGGCAACAACAATATCCAGCAAAACTCGCTGGCTGCCTCCACGACATCCGGCAGGATGAGCGAAGCCACCGTGTCTGTCGATCAGAGCACTCGCAGAAACTACACCGAAAACAAGCCGCTTGATAAAGTCGTAATCACCCGGACGAACGTGACGCTGACGGGGCCTGTAGACGGTACCTACAGCGGTGGTAGCACTAGTGGCAGCTACAACGGCGTTTCCGACCAGATCGGCGATGTTTATCCCGATATCTGGACTGGCGACGTTCATCCAGATGGGAGTCAGACTGGCCATTTCGATCTCGACAGATTTGCCCAGGGTGCCAGCGATCTCAACGGCGATGGCGGAGCCCTGGCGTTCAGAGAAAGAGGCCAATTGCAGTTCACTGAAGTGGGTAATGTGCACCTCGACGCCGTATTGACCGGGCAGGTGGTTCATCGGCAGCATGTGTATATCAGGCCGCTGAACAAGGCCAAGATGGATGGCAACAGCCTGCGCAATGCACGGGGTAATATCGGCGTGAACGTTGCGGCAGGCACCAACAACCTGCAGAACAACAGCCTCGCCATATCTCACCTCGACATGATGTTACCGGGTACGGAACCGGAACCGCCTGTCGAACCGTAACGTGGAAGCAAGCGAAGCAACCGCGATCGGCCGGGCCTCCCGGCCGATCGCAGGAGTAAACGACATGAAGGTTTCAGGTTCGCTATTGCTCGCCTCACTGCTCCTTGCGCTCTGGGGGCCGGTGGGGTCTGTGCAGGCAGCCCCTTTCTACGGCCTGGTACCCGGCAAGGGTTTCGAACAGGTACCCATTGTCAGCATGCAGGGGCGCAAGTATCAAAACCTGATTCGCCAGCATACCGATTTCAGCTGCGGCGCCGCCGCTTTGGCCACGATTCTAAAATACGCCTATCGACTCGATGTCGATGAAAACAAGGTCCTGCAGGGACTTTTTGCCGTTAGCGATGCAGAACTCGTACAGCGCCAGGGCTTTTCGCTGCTTGATATAAAAAACTACGTGGAAGGTGTTGGCTATCGAGGCCGCGGTTATCGCGTGGAAGCAAACACCCTTGAGAACATTCGAATTCCAACCATCGTGCTACTGGACCTGAAGGGTTACAAGCACTTTGTTGTATTAAAGAAAGTTGATGGTGCTGATGTTTATCTTGCGGACCCTGCACTGGGCAACAAGGTGATCTCCATGGAAACCTTCGAATCCCAGTGGAACGGGGTTGTCTTTGCCGTTATCGGCAATCGCTTTGATCGAGACTCTGTACTGGTAAACCCGCCACCACCGCTCACGGCTCGCGGACTGCACAATATCCGCGCCCCCCTAACCAATTCGGAGCTGCTGGATTACGGATTCCGGCACACCGAATTGTTTTAAAAGGAACCTGAAGGAGAGTAGCAATGAAAGGGATCAGATACCTCCTGATGCTGTCAGCCTCGCTGGTGATTCTACCCACCAGTGCCATCGCCCTGACCGGAAGTCACGGCCTGATGGGGCAACCGGTCAGCGACTCGGAACTTGCCCAGATGCGCGGCAAGTTCGTGGAAGGCAGCAAGGTGATTTTTTTTGGCGTGCGCATGAACACCGAATGGATCACCGCAAACGGCGATATCCACAATATGGCGATAGGTTTCAATGTGGATATGAATCCTCACAACTTTCAACCACAACTGTCAATCTACCTCAGACGCCTCAACACCGAGCCAGGCGCAGGCGCCCCGGCGGGCACAGGCTCAACCGGTACAGTCGTCAACGAGAGCCTGAACAATGTCACCGGCCTGCTGCAGAACATCCAGGTTGCCGGGGACGGCAACTCGGTCCTCAACGATGTAACCTGGGATGTGTCTGACCAGGAGTTCGAAAAATTCGGCGGGCCGGGTTTCGAACAGATACAGACGGGAGAACAGGCACTTGCCGCCGCCGGGGACAGCAGCATTGCAACCGAAGTACAGGTGCAGCACAACCATGTTGGCTATGTTCTGGACATTGCAAACCAGGGCCGCGTGACCCAGAGCATCTCCGGCAATGAAATACGCGGCTTGCTGCAAAGTACCCAGCTGACCGGGAATATCAATCAGATCAAAAACAAAATGAAGCTGCAGGTCCAGGTTGCACCGCAAGCCAGCCTGCATCGGCAGAACGGTCTGCGAGGTGCACTGAAAAACATAAATGGCTTATGATGACAACCAAGAGGATACTCAATAACACTACAGATCGGCGACGTTGAAATATTAAAGAACCAAAGAACAGTTAAAATATAAAATGTCGCCGGACTGCGCCTATAAATATACGGTACCGTTTGCATATAATCGAGACATTTATAAAAACGACAATTAACCGACTAATGAGAACAGCCCACGGGTTATCAATATCAATAGAACCACCTGAATAAAACTAATTTGAATCCTGGCCTTGCTACTCTTATAACTTATAGGGTTCCGCCAGCGCCAGAGCGTCAAGAACAGGATACAGAGCCCACGGGGCTCGGCAGGACACAGAATAATCCATACAAGGACTCTGCTATGCGATTCAGGAAACGATTTGAGCTGACCGGCAGTTGCATGCTCGTGACCGCTGTCATGGCCAGCATGCCCGCACTGGCGGCCACCGAAGCCCAGTTACAGGAACAGGAGCAGCTACTGTTTGAAATCCGCCAGCTCAAACTGATCAATGAAAGCCAGTCCAGGCAAATCCAGCTGATGGAACAACGCCTTAGCGGCCTGGAGCAGCAAAGTTCCGCAGCCCAACCACAACAACAAGCCTCGGCCAGTGCCGGTGACGACGATATCAAGCGCGAAGCTGGCCCCAGCCAGAGCGTGGAAGACGTACTGCAACAGGAGCATGCCCTGTTCTCCAACAAGTGGACGATCGAAGGCGGCCTCAGTTACAGCCACTATGACCGCAAGCAGCTTGTGCTGGATGGTTTCCTTGCACTGGATGCTATCTTCCTCGGCGATATATCCATCGACGACGTCGAGTCCGATATCTTCACCTTCGACCTGGGTGCCAACTACACCCTCTCCGACCGCTGGCAGCTGGGGGTCGATGTGCCCCTGATCAGCCGCTACAGTACCTACACGAAAAGCGCCCCCACCTACACCAATACGGTACAGGCCGACGTGGACGCCATGTTCAAGCTCGGTGATATCGAGTTCAATTCCTTCTACAAACTGTTCGACGAATCAGAAGGCAGCTGGCCTGACACCGTCTGGAGTGTGCGCCTAAAGGCTCCGACCGGCAAAGACCCTTACGGTATCAAGACCATTACCGAGGAGAAAGTCGACCCCAGCGACCCGGACAACCCGACAATCCTGCGCTACCCCAGCGAACTGGCCACGGGCAGCGGGCTCTGGGCACTGGGCACTGGCCTGTCCTTTGTGAAAACCGTTGATCCAGCCATCCTGTTTGCCAGCATTGATTACACCCACCAGTTTGCCAATGACTTCAGTGATATTTCGTCCGACCCTGATGTTACAACGCCGGGTGAAGTGCGCCTTGGCGACTCCATTGGCTTCGGCTTCGGCGTTGCCTTTGCCATCAATGATCGCATGAGCCTGAGCCTGGCCTACGCGCAGCGCTTGCAGGAAGAGTCCGAAAGCAAGGCCAGCGGCGGCCCCTGGGTCACCGCAATCGGCAGCGATGCCAATGCTGCAACCTTTACCACCGGCATTACCTATGCGCTGGACCCCAAGCTGTCCATGTCCACAAGCCTGGGTATCGGTCTGACACCGGACTCACCGGATTTTACCGTGGGAATAAAATTCCCATACCGCTTCTAACTTGCACAGGATTCACACAACAGACAACTGATACACAGACTGACATATTGTGATTACCGGCGGGAAACCTGCCGAGAAAGGAATCTCACGCCCAGTTACTGGCCCCCGGGGATGACTTCGTCCCCGGCGGTCGGCCTGAGGACTGTATCGCATCGGCAACACAGACCTGCGCGAAAAATACGACCACCGTGCCGCTTCTGCCCTGGCCCGCAAGCCAGCCCGCCCCACCACTGCTCGACAGTGGTCACACTTAGTGCAAAATTCAGAAAAAATGATACTTTATCCCGCGATAAAGCCATGAAAAATCAGCAAGCACGGAAAATTCGGAACTCCTATAGTGCTTAGTACCGTCCGGCAAGGATCCACAGAAGGATACGACGTTGTAGCTTTTCGGACTGATTGCGCCTATGGAACAGGACAAACGAGAATGAGCATCGACTTACAAGCGACCGGCATCAGCGCGACGCCCAACGAAAGCCTGCGCCGCAACCTCCGTTCGATCGTTTATTTTTGTCCGCCCCAGGAGGCCCTCCCCATCGCCGCCGAGGCCGAGCAGCTGTACTGGCATATCGAGCAGATTGGCGACATCACCTCACTCTGTGCGCAACTGCACCAGCACCCCTACCATGTTGGCCTGATGCACGTCGATCACCTGTCAGCCGACGAGATCTCGCTACTGGAAGACCTGCTTGTCACCCATCAATCGGTTGCCTGGGTCGCTCTGACCCGGGATGCCCAGGCCCTGCCCGCCGCGCTCTGTTCGCTGATTGGCGAGCACTTCGTGGACTTTTTCCACTACCCGGTCAAGCACATGGCGCTGCTGGATTTCGTGCTCGACCACGCCAATGGCATGTCCTACCTGCGCCAGCGGCGCCTGCAGCAGGAAGTCACCGCCGCCTATGAAATGGTCGGCAGCTCCGAGCCGATGCTCAAACTGTTCAAGTCGATTCGGCGGATCGCCAATGTCGATGCGCCGCTGCTGATTACCGGCGAGAGTGGCACCGGAAAGGAACTGATTGCCCGCGCCATACACGAGCGTTCGGAACGGGCAAAGGGCCCCTTTGTCGCCGTCAACTGCGGCGCCCTGCCAGAAAACCTGATCCAGTCGGAACTGTTCGGCTACGAGAAAGGGGCCTTCTCCGGCGCCCAGCAACGCAAGATCGGCAAGGTCGAAACCGCCGAGGGTGGCACCCTGTTCCTGGATGAAATGGGAGACCTGCCCATGGAGCTGCAGGTCAACCTGCTGCGTTTCCTGCAGGAAAGCTGCATCGACAGGGTCGGAGGTACAACCCCGATTCCGGTCAATGTGCGGGTGATATCGGCTACCCATGTCGACCTGGCCGGCGCGATCGCGGCGGGGAAATTTCGCGAAGACCTGTACTTTCGGCTCAACGTCCTGAATCTGCATGCGCCGCCACTGCGCGAGCGCGGCGATGACACCGCGCTGCTGGCGCATTATTTCTTCAACCGCTTCAACCAGGATGCCGGCCACCGCATCCACGGTTTCACCCGTCGCGCCCTGGCCTGCATGGCACAGCATGCCTGGCCCGGCAATGTGCGCGAACTGATCAACCGCGTGCGCCGCGCTATCGTCATGTGCGAAGGCAAGATAATTACACACCAGGATCTGCGGCTGTCTGGCCACGACGGCAGCGCCCCCATGGTCACGCTGGACGAAGCCCGTTCCCGAATCGAGCAGGATACCATCACCCATGCCCTCTCGGCGGCACAGAACAATGTGTCGGAAGCTGCACGCCTGCTCGGCGTATCCCGCGTGACCCTCTACCGGCTGATGCACAAGCACGGCCTCGAAATCCAGGAAGCCGGCTGACAGTCCGGCGAGACCTGACCGGTCTGGATCCCGGAACCCTCAACGCTTAAACCCGGTACATGGCCGCCAGGTGCTGCCGATAGCGCCCGTAGGCATCCTCATAGGCAGACACCGATGCGGCATCGGGACTCAGGGCACTGCCTGGCTCCAGTGTCACATGGCGCTCGCACAGACGCTGTAGCGACACCTCCTGCCCCCGGGCCTCAAGATCACACCAGAGCGCCTGGATCGCGCCGCCCAGCGCCGCCGCCTCGCCGATGCGGGGGCAGATCACCGGCGCCTGCATGATGTCCGCGATCATCTGGCGCCAGAGCGCACTGTTGGCGCCGCCACCGATCAGTCGCAGCTGTCGTACCTCCATGCCGGCCGCGCGCATCAGGTCCAGGCCGTAGCGCAGGCCGAAGCTGGTGCCTTCCAGCACGGCGCGACAGAGGTTGGCAGCACTCAGGTTCTGCATGTTCAGCCCCAGCAGGCTGCCGGTCGCCTCGGGCAACGCCGGTACACGCTCGCCGCTGAAGAACGGCAGCAGGGTAATGCCGCCGGCACCGATCGGCGCCCGCGCCGCCTCGGCGTTGAACTGTGCCAGATCGAGCCCGAACATCTCGCGTACCGCATTGGCCGCGCCGGTCAGGTTCTGTGTGCAGATCAGCGGCAGCCAGCCACCACTGGACGAGCAGAACGGTGCCAGTTGCGGATGCAGCTGCTGCGGCGCCCGGTCGGTGCAGGCGTAAATGGTGCCGGAGGTCCCCAGGCTCAGGGTCACGATGCCATCGGCAATGTTGCCGGTGCCAATGGCGCCCATCATGTTGTCGCCACCACCGCTGGACACCCGCACCTGGTTCCCCAGCCCCAGCCGCGCAGTGATTGCCGGCTGTACCAGCCCCACCGCCTGATGTGCCTCGAGCAGGGGCGGCAATGCCGTTTCCAGCCGGCCATCCGGCGCGATCAGTGCCAGCACCTCGGGCACCCAGCGCCTGGTGCGCACATTGAAATAGCCGGTGCCCGAGGCGTCGCCGTACTCGGCGGCGACCTGGCCCGTGAGCCAGTAGTTGATGTAATCGTGGGGCAACAGGATATGGGCGATCCGGTCAAAGGACGCGGGTTCGTGCTGCTTCAGCCACAACAGCTTGGACAGTGTATAGCCGGTGGCCAGCACCAGGCCGAGCTGATCCATCGAGCCCTGCTCGCCACCGAGGCGCTCGAGCAGTTCGGCGTTTTGCGGTGCCGTCTCGGTATCGCACCAGAGTTTCGCCGGACGGATGACCTCCCCGGCCGCATCCAGTACCACCAGGCCGTGTTGCTGTCCCGATACACCGATAGCGCGAATGGCACGGCTGTCGATACCGGACTGCGCCAGCGCCTGGCGATACGCCTGCTCGAGTGCTTCGATCCACCAGTCGGGTTGCTGCTCGCGCCGGCCATTGGCCTCACTGATCAGCGGGTGAGATGCATAGCCTTCACCACAAATAGCTCCCTGCTCGGCATCCAGGATCACCGCCTTGGTGCCCTGGGTGCCGCAGTCAATGCCCAGATACATAACGATCGCCTCTGTTGCTATTGTGCCCCCGCGCGGCCCAAACCGCCGCCAGCTGTTCACGCAGCAGGGCTTCAAGTTTACGCTGACCGGCGTCCTCGTTCAGGAACAGGCTGCCCCACACCAGTAAGCAGCACCCTTAACGCCTGACAGGCAGCAGAGTTAGTTCCCGGCGGGATTGACCGAGGATGCCCGCGCCACCAGGCTGGGCGAGGGGCCCACCACAACACGGCGCCTGACCCGGCCATTGATGTGCTCGAACAGCAGATCAATGGCCAGGGTGGAAATCTCGTCCAGGTGCAGATTCACGGCGGTAAGGGCGGGCTGGCAACTCTGGGCGCGCAGGCCGTCATAGCGCGTTACCACCTTGATATCCTCCGGCACCCGCAGGCCCTGCGCCTGAACCTGCCGGACAACACCCACCGCAAAGGCGTCCACCGGCGCGCAGATCCCATCGATGGCCGGGTGCTGTTCGAGCAGGGCCCGGCACGCCGCTTGACCGGCCGTCTCCCCCCCGGCCTCATCGGCCCTGGCAATAACAACGGGCATGCCCCTGGCCTCGGCAAAGGCCCGGTATGCCCGTTCCATGTCGATATAGGAGTGACGCGGCTGAGTACCGATCAGCAGGGCGATCTGCCCGGCCCCCTGCTCCGCCAGATGCTGCAGCAGGATGCGACCCGTTTCGTGCCCCTGCAGGTCGATATAGGGCAAGGCCTCGTCGCCTTCCGGCTGGCGGCCGATAGACACCACCTGCACGCCCCGGCGCTGTAACTGGGCGACATTGCGATCCTCGGCGGCGGGCTCGATCACCACAGCGCCGTCAATATCCAGCTCATCCAGCAGGGTATCGGCCGCCTCCAGTGGCGGCACCAGCACCAGCGCCAGGCCCTGCTTGAGGGCCGCCTCCATCGCCGAGCCCGCCACTTCCATCATAAAGCCCAGCCGGGACGGGCCACCGGCCACCGAGATCGGCATGGATGACACCAGGGCAATGGAGTTGGCGCGCCCGGTACGCAGCCGCTGGGCCCTGAGGTTGGGGCGGTAGCCCAGTTGCGCCGCGACCTGCTTGACCCTCTCCCGCGTGCGGGGATCGACCTGGCCGCGATCATTCAGGGCGTGGGAAACGGTGGTACGGGACACGCCTGCCGCCTTGGCGACATCGGCGATGGTCAGGCGGGACGCGTCCCTGGCGGGGGATTCAGGCATGAAACTCTCATCATCAGGCTGTACAGCGCCCGAGTATAGCAAAGCCGCGACCGTTCTAAATCGATTTGGAGCCATTGCACCCGGCAAGCGTTCGATGCTGCTGTGTGCAACAGAAATGGTTGACAGCGCATTTGGCCGGCGGTAAGTTAACCAAATCGATTTGGGCGCTGCATGCTCGCATCCCAAATCGATTTAGCGATGCCTACTCCTTAGGTCCTTGGGTTTCGGGACGCCCGTACCGGCTTGCCTGCCGGCAATCGGTACGGGCCCTTTTTTTGACCTTTACCCAAATCGATTTGGGAGCCATGCAACGCAACAACATGATTTGATACCTGACTGCAGACAATAATTACAAAGGAAAATCAAAATGTTAGAAACAGAAACTGCGGGCAAGATCGCCCCCGTGGATGAAAAGCTGCCGTTGAGAACCCTGCTCGCCTTTGGGCTGCAGCATGTGCTAGTGATGGCCGCCTCCCCCATTGCCTCGGTATTCCTGATGTCCAGGGTTCTGGGCTTCGATGCCGCCCTCACCTCCAGCCTGCTCAGCGCAACCTTTCTGATCTGCGGTCTGGGCACGCTGCTGCAATCCATTGGCTATGCCGGCTTCGGCTCCCGCCTGCCATTCATCATGCTGCCGGGCGGCGCGCCCATCATCCTGTTTATCCAGATTGCACAGCAGTATGACGTGGCGACGGCATCGGGCGCGGTCATTCTGACGGGCCTGTTTTACTTCATTGTGCTGCCGGTGTTCAAGCGCCTGCTGCGCTTCTTTCCCTCCCTGGTGATCGGTACCATGCTGCTGCTGGTGGGGGTCAACCTGGTGAAAATCCTCGGCCTGCTGATCGTCGGTCGCAACCCCGAGGCGGCGGATTTCGCCGACCCTGGCAATATCTTCCTGGCCTTCGCCACCATCGCCCTCACCGTGCTGATGGCGCGCTTCCTGAAAGGCATCTTCAAGCAGCTGGCCATTCTTGGCGGCCTGATCGGCGGCACCCTGGTTGCCTTCCTGATCGGCGCCATGCATACCGACAATTTCAGCATGACGCCGCTGGTTGGCGTACCGGACGTGCTGCCCTTTGGCATGCCCACCTTTGACATTATTGCCGCCCTGCCACTGATGATCTTCTGCATGATCTCCATGGTGGAGGCGACCGGCCAGACCGTGGCCATCGGCGAGGTGGTCGGCAAGGAACTCGACAAGGAACGTGATGTGGCCCGCACCATTCGCGGTGATGCCATCATTTCCTTTCTGGGCGGTTTCTTCGGTACTTCGCTGATTATCACCAGCGGCGAAAACATCGGTGTCGTTCAGGCCACCGGGGTACGCTCGCGCTGGGTCACCGTCGCGGCCGGCTGCATGCTGATCGTCATTTCCTTCCTGGCGCCCTTTACCAGCGCCATTCAGGTTATTCCCGACGCCGTGATCGGCGGAACCGGGCTGGTGCTGTTCGCCATTGTCGGCGTCATGGGCATCGAAATGCTGCGCCGTACCGACCTGCGCGACAGCAGCAACATGTATGTGGTCGCGGTTGCCCTGGCGGTGGGCCTGTTCCCGATCCTGGTACCCGGCGCCTACAGCCATTTCCCGACCGGCATCGCCGCCTTCCTGGGCAACGGTGTCGCCGCCGGCGCCATCACGGCGGCGGTACTCAACGCCCTGTTCCATCACACCAGGGCCGCACGCCAGCCCGCCCCTGAAGCAGCGCCGCTGGACAAGGGGGCTCAGTCACAGAGCTGATCCCGCCCGGCTACCGGTACAAGCCGCCGACGGGACTTCCCCGTCGGCGCCCAAGACATATTCCCATGAGCACTCTCAACAACCACACTGGCAGGAATCCGATGACAGCGCCTTGCTCCCCCGACACCTTCGCCGCACCCGAGCAGATTCTGGCCCCCGAGTGGCTGCTGCTGCGGGACAAACCCGTGCAGGACCAGGCCATCCTGGTACGCCAGGGTAAAATCAGCGCTCTTGGCAGCGTCGACGAGCTGCAGCGCCAGGCGCCCGCTATCCCCGTGACTGCGCTGCCCGGCCGCCTGATCATGCCCGGCTTTATCGATAGCCATCACCATCTTACCCAGGCCTTTGGCAAGGCGCTGGTGTTTGGCGAACCGTCCGAAATATTTCGCCGCGTCTGGGTACCCATGGAATCCAGCCTGGATGAGGACTTTCTTTACCTCAGCAGCAAGCTGGCGGCACTGGAAGCGCTGCGCGGCGGCTTTACCACCGTCTGCGATGCCGGCACCCGCTCGGCCGCGGCCCTGGGTAGCATTGCCCGCGCCACCGAAGAGGCCGGTATCCGCTGTGTGCTCGGCATGGTCTGCAATGACAAGCAGGGTACGACGCTGCTGGACAAGAACAGCATCCTGGCCCGGGCCGACCAGCATATCAGTGCCTGGCAGGGTACGGGCCTGGTCAGCCCGTCGCTGGCCATTCCCATTCCCGAAATTGCGACGGACGCCATGCTGCAGGCCGTTTCATCCCTGTGCCGCGATGCCGGCATCATCTTCCAGACCCATGCCAACGAGCACCTGGTGGCCGTTGAACGCTCGCTGGAACAGCGCGGCCAGCGCCCCGTGGAACACCTCTACCAGGCCGGTGCCCTGGGTCCGCAGACTCTGCTGGCCCACGCCACCCTGCTGACACCGACCGAACTGCGGATGATCCAGGAAACCGACACCGCAGTGTCCTACAACCCGGTGGCCAGCGCCTGGAAAGGCAATGCCGTGGCCCAGGCCGAGCTGATGCACGCCTTCAACATACGCCTGGGGCTGGGCACCGACGGCACCCGCAGTGATGGCTTCCGCCTGATGGATTACGCCGAGGCGGCGCAGCGCTTCGCCTTCGGCATGGCCGTGGGCGACTCCTCCTGTGGCGGCGGCTGGCCCTGGCTGGACCATGCCACCCGGGGCGGCGCCAATGTCCTTGGACTCGGCCACAGGACCGGCGAAATCGCCGTCGGGCTGGATGCCGACTTCCTGCTGATTGATCTGGAGGTACCCGAAATGGTGCCGTCCTGGGACCTGAGCTGGGAGCTGGTGCGCCTGGCCAACCGTGACCAGATCGAGGGCGTCTTTGTCGCCGGCAAGCTGCGCCTGTGGCAGGGCTGGCCGACGGACTGGGACGCCCGGGCACTGATGCGGGCGGTCAGCGCCCAGGCCAAGGCCGGCGTGGCCAAGGCCCCGATCCAGAAAATCCACAGTTTCACGGACCAGCACCGCCAGCAGCATAACGCCCGCAACGGCCAGGAGATCGGCCACGGCGGTCAGCATGCCACGGCCGCTGCGGCCCTCAACCGCTGATGTTCAGCGTGCTTCTTCACTCTCGATCAGGATAAAAGCAGTCTATGACTCCAGAAATATTTGGATGGCTGGCGCTGGCCGTCGCCAGCGGCGCCTTTATACAGGGCAGTACCGGCATGGGCTTCGCCCTTATCGTCGCCCCGGTACTGGGTATCTTGCAGCCTTCCCTGCTACCGGTCGGCCTGCTGGTACTGATGCTGCCCCTCAATGCCGCTGTCGCCTGGCGCGAACGGGGTGCCATCGACCTTATGGGCACCAAGTGGATTACCCTCGGCCGGATACTGGGTACCTTCGGCGGCCTCTGGGTACTGATCGTGCTGCCGCTCAATTACCTCAACATTCTGATCGGGGTATCGACCATTGCCGCTTCGGTGGCCACCTGGCTGGCACCGGTGTTCTCCCCCGGCAAGCGGGCCTTCGTCTCCACCGGCGTCATCACCGGCATCACCGAAACCGCCACCGGGATTGGTGGTCCGCCGCTGGCACTGGTGTATCAGCACATGCCGGTCGCCACGCTGCGGGCCTCGGTGGCACTCTGTTTCCTGATCGGCGAGGTCGTCTCCCTGGCCGTGCTGGCCGGCAGCGGCCACCTAGAGTCCGACCGCATCACCCCCATGCTCTGGCTGTTGCCGGCCCTGCTGGCGGGCATGCTGCTGAGCCATTGGGTACACAAATCCATCAACGGCCGCTTTCTGCGTAACTTCGTGATGGTCTTTGCGATCACCTCAGGCATGTTTGTACTGCTGAATTAGCAGGCCGGGGCGCCGCTGATCTGCTCAGGGCGCCGCCCTGAAACGCAATGTTCCTCCCTCGTCTTCAAGCCCCAGCAGCAGCTCGCCGTTCTCGACACTGAAGGTTTCCACCTTCTCCAATGCCCGGCTGTAATCGGAATCCAGCGACCCCGGCAGGCAGGCCATCATCGTCGTGGCAACCGGGCCGATTTTTAGCTGACCCTCGCTGATCTCGTAGCGACCCTGGCCCCGGTTACAGTCAAACTGCGCCTGCACACGGCCATCCGGCTGCAGCACCAGGGTATAGCGCTCCGGCTGTGCCACCTCGAGCATTTCCCTGGGCGTGGTTTTCGATAGCCACTGCCAGCTGATGCCCTGGGCGCTGCCAGGATCGCTCGAGACTCCCTGCTGCACCATGCCCTCTTCCATTTTGCCGCTGTGCTGCGCACAACCGGTAGCCAGCACAAGCACTGCCGCCAACCCGAAGCCTCTCACCACCACGCTATTTAACATAGGCCTGCTTCCCTTGCTGAGTTTTAACAGAGCGGCTTTTGAGCCGGCTCGTTACAGAGCACCTTAGTACAGTTTGAACGGGGTTAGTTCTGGGTGGCGGTGGTATTATCTGGCCTGAAGCGGGAGACCGCCACTGCGGGACGTTAACGCAGCGCTGGCCGGATTGCAGCGCAGCGTGCGAACGTTGGGAGCGACGACATCGACGCGCCGCCAGCCAGCCTGTCTTCACCGATCAGCGAGAGGCTGGGCGGTCAGGCGGTCAAAAGGGACATGGGGGTTGATGGTCTTCTACGTGCCCAAAGCGGACATTGGTGAGCTGAGATATAGGTATTTGGTCCCCGGAATTGCATCAGTTATACAGTTTCCCCAAAATAGGGTTGAACGAGTCGCTTTTTCGCGACACAATCGCTGATTTATAAGTTCTTAGCCATGCTTAATGCCCAGCGGCCCAACTCATTGCTAGTGTGAATTTCTAGCCCCGAGGCATCTCCCCAACGTTCACAGAGGCCTGAATAGTGAAAATTTTTAGCTCACACCGCGCATATTTAGTATTGATGTGCATCGCATCTGTGTTGTTGTTATCCGGATGTGGCACCATTCACAAGTTATTGGTCGAAGAGTATGACGAGAATCTAAGCCAGCAGAATGCCAACGCTTTTCTAGATTTAATTGAAGCGAAACTGTCGGGTGATGTGCAGCGGGATAATGATTTAGATATAAAAACGATGAAGTCGATAAAGCTGGACAAAGGATGGGGTCATGCCTGCGTACATCCTTACGTTCAATATGCAAACTTGGGGCTCGATTTTAGTAATGAATCAAACAGTGTACTTGCCGCGATTGACCAGCGCTACGGCTTGCATCACTCGGATGGTGGGTATATCCGATACTGGTATGCAAGATTTGACCGCCACGGCGTGTATAAGCATAGGCAAAACATGCTAGTGGGTGACGGGACGCAGGTGTTGTCTATTCATACCACAATAAAAGTACCGGCTGCCTCGCAATGTGAGTGGGGCGCGGAGTATGAAAGAAGCTTTTCCCTGGAGAATTATGATGGAGTTCCAGTGAACCTAGCGAGCATGAAGCTGCCGCCTTCGCCACAGAAGAGAGCAGCATTTATCGCTGCAGCGGAACGAATTGATGCTTCAGGTGACTATAAAGAATGGTTTGAAAAAAGCAAAGCCGAAGCAAGGAGAGCATCTGAGTTACAATCTGCTCGTATTGCTCAGGAAAATAGAGAACGTCAAACACGTGATGCTGCGCATTTTGTTGAATTAACGCAGCGGCTTAATAAATACGTGAGATCAGCTGGCGACAATATGAACTACGTTCGGCAACAAAATGAAATCAATCAACGCAAAGAACCGTTGTCCAGTTCTAGCTATTCACCAGACCGAAGCTCACCAGACCGAAGCGTCAATTTTAGTAGTGCGTATTTGGATAGAGCCAAGCGTAAAGAGGTGATAAAAACCGCTAATAAGGTGAATGTAACCAGTAGCTATGAGCGTGCGATGGAAAAACGTTCGGCGTCAAAGGAAAAAGATAAGAAAGGACTTCGATACACTGAGGTGAGTATTGAAGCGAAAGGCACGACGGGCATGTACTTTGAATATGATCAAGCCTTGGACTTATCCGAAACTAATGCCTATAACGCTGCCTCCGGTTCATGCGCGAGCCAGGATGGCCGGCTCAAAGAGGGAAGTGGCACCATGGCCAAGAAAAGCTGTGATCAGAATAAAAATGACGAGTACAAGTGCAATGTCACCATGCTCTTTACTTGCATGAAATAGGCGAGGGTGACGGTTGTTGATGCAATTCTGGGGACAGTATACCTATTTCCCATATCATCAATATCGGCTCTGTGCCGTTAGCGGCCTTCAAGGTCGCTTCGCCCCTGAGTTTGCTACCGGAGCAATTCCAGATGCTTACAGCGACCACCCGGGTCCCGTCAGGGCAGGCAATGGCTCCTGCCTTACCTGCATACAGGACATCCATGCACATACCCCGGCGAGCCCTGGGAGATTTTTCGATCAGGCCCGTTAGGGGCGAGGCATGGATGCCGAGCCGCACAGGGATGTGCCGCTCTTGACCTTGACGTAAGTGCACCCGGAAAATACTTCCAGAGCGCAGTGAAAAAGCTTCTGCGGGCGAATTCTGCAAGGTAGAGAGCCTTTGCCTACTTTTCTTTGCACGAGCAAAGAAAAGTGAGTTGCCAAGAGGCGAAAAATGAATTATCCGACAGGGGTAACACTTCCTGTATTCGACTTTCTTAGAATAGTCCCGTCGGTCGGATTAACACAGCGTAACCCCACGCCCTGCGGCAACACATAAACTCTGTCATGTCGGGTTACGCCCTGCGGGCTAGCCCGACCTACATTGGCAGCTGGGCCGCCTAGCATTCAGCAGAGCGTGACGAAGACACCCAGGTGTTTGAGCGGCATGCGCGAACCGGCAGGCCACGGGATCGCACGGACTTCGTTGCACATCTTGAGACTGTTGCTGGAAAGGTACTTGCCCCAAGGCGTCCAGGACGAAAGGGAAAGGCATAGATGGAGGTAGGTATACGTTCCTCGGAGCTCCGCCCTGAATTCCGTCAGGTTTCAACGGCTACGGGACGGCGGCGATTCACCGATTGTCGATTCAACGGCTAGAATTTCAGCTAGTGACCTTATCCCGACGCTAACGCAGTCGCGACAGCATACCCGGCCGGCAGCCGGGCACATCAGGAGGCGGTGAAGCGCCTTTTCAGGTCGACCTTTCAACTGATCGCCAGGGAGTTCACGGATGAAAAAACCTGTACCAGTATTCGAACGTCGCGGCGACTCCCGGGAGCTGGTGGTGTTGCTGCACGCCTACTCCCAGTCAAGGCAACACCTGCATGCGCTGCGAAGCCGGGTCGCGGCGTCGAAGCCCGACGCCGATATCCTGATTCCCGACCTGCCGCTCGGGCTGTTCTCTTTCGCGGACTGCTCGGAGGTGATCGCGGACCTGCTGCGACGGATAGACCGTTGCTGGGAGGAAGGCGGCCCGTACGAGTCGCTGGTGCTCGTCGGCCACAGCATGGGCGCACTTCTGGCCCGCAAGCTGTACGTCTGTGCCTGTGGCGAGAATCCGCAAGCTCCGTTCGACGAACGTCTGTACTCGCTGGAGCCAAGGCCCTGGGCGAGCAGCGTGCAGCGCCTCATCCTTCTCGCGGGGATGAACCGCGGCTGGGCAATCAATCATCACCTGTCGCTGCTCAACGCCGTGCTCTGGACGCTGGGCGTGCTGACCGGACGCCTGCTGTCACTGTTCCGTCCCGGCAAGCCGATTATCCTGTCGATTCAGCGCGGCGCCATTTTCATCACCGAGCTGCGCCTGCAGTGGTTGCTGATGCGCCGCCGTGCCAACGAAAAAGGTGCAGGCGGCGCCCTGACGATCCAGCTGCTCGGATCCATCGACGACATGGTCTCGCCCGGTGACAATATTGACCTGATATCGGGCCGCGACTTCGTCTATCTCGACGTGCCGCACTCCGGCCATGCCAATGTGATAGAAATGGACGACTCGGCCAAAGGGCACGAACGCGCAGCTGTTTTCGAACGTGCCCTGCTGGCGGATCGGGAAACACTGGAGGCCGAGCAGGCGTTGCCGGCGGACAACGCCGCCGGCGAGCCGCAGCCGGATGTCACCGATGTCATTTTCGTGATCCATGGCATTCGCGATGCCGGCTACTGGACCCACAAGGTCGCACGCCGGGTGCGCGAAAAAGGTAAACGCTGTGGCCGCATCGTCGCCACCGAAACCTCCAGCTACGGCTATTTCCCGATGCTTCGCTTCGTCCTGTCGGAGGAAAGGCGCATCAAGACTCAGTGGTTCATGGACCAGTATGTCGAGGCGAGCGCACTCTATCCCAATGCCCGCTTTTCCTTTATCGGCCACAGTAACGGCACCTACCTGCTGGCCAGCGCCCTGCGTGACTACCGCTGCTGCCGCTTCGACCGCGTCGTCTTCGCCGGCAGCGTGGTGCGCCGGCAGTACGACTGGGACCGCTATATCGCCAACGGGCAGGTCAGGCGGGTCGCCAACTACGTCGCCTCCGCCGACTGGGTCGTCGCCTTCTTTCCCAAAGCACTGCAGACCCTCGGGCTGCAGGATCTCGGCAGCGCCGGCCACGACGGCTTCCACTCGCCCGCGGTCAGCCAGGTCACTTACGTCCGCGGAGCCCACAGCGCCGCGCTCAACGAAGACAACTGGGACGCTATCGCCGACTTCATCCTTGGCGACGACGAAGCCCACGCCAGCGAACCGCTGATCCGCAGACACCGCAGTCCGCTGGTCTGGCTCCCCGGTCTGCTGGCACCTCTGATCTGGCTGCTGCTCGCCGCCCTGCTCGCGACCATCGGCTACGCCATCACCCTGACCCACAGCGACTGGGGCTGGGCGCAGTGGCAGACAACGCTGCTGTTCGTCGGTTATATCATGCTGGTTTGGACGGTTTTAACGCGGCTGTAGGGCTGAAAAAGCGGTTTACTCTGGCAGGAAATGTCCTGCACCAGGCCCGGGATCGACGCCCCGAAGACGACCTGAACGAGAATTTTTTAACATGACATTATCAAGATCGGCAAATTCTGAAATATCTTTACGAAGTCTAAGATCCGCGACGGGTAACGACCCTAAGCGACGATCCAGGTCGAACGCACGGCTCAGAGATCAAACATCACCGAGCCTCCGATATAGCAGAACGGCCCACTCCCCCTTATGAGCAGAAAAATGCTCCTGCATTTTTCTGGCTACCGACCATCCGTGGCCGTATGCCGGCGAGCACCGGCGTTATTGTGCGATCAGGCCAGCAGGAGCGAAACAGGGACTGTATCGCCGCCGATTAGCATATGGATGTGCACTCCTTGCCTTGAAGGCCGGCCGCCCGCAGGATGACCGCCAGGGATGGCGTAAAATTCGTTATTGCAGGAGCAAATAACGATAAATACGTCCCTGACCCCGTCGCTCCTCGGCTTTGGCATCCTGCGTCGCTCTACCTCCCACATCCCTGTAGTCGTGCGCATGCACCCGCAGCATGATCGCCACGGATGGCGGGAATGCAGAAAATGCAGGAGCATTTTTCTGCCGTACATCCTGTACATAAACCCTGCTCCTGCGCATCCATGCGCCCGCAGGATGACCGCCAGGGATGGCGTAAAATTCGGTATTGCAGGAGCAAATAACGATAAATACGTCCCTGACACCGTCGCTCCTGCGCATCCGTGCGCCCGCGACATACCGTACATCCTGTACATAAACCCTGCTCCTGCGCATCCATGCGCCCGCAGGATAAATACGTCCCTGTATAAAAAAAGCCGCCTGGATAGGCGGCAAAGCTATGATCGGGAGTGCGTATCCGATCAGGGTGTGGCAATCGCGCCCTGGTGCGGCAGGTTGCGATTGCCCGTGAGAACACCGAGGTTCTTGAGCTATAAAGCAGCCGTCATCGGGACAAGAGTTTTTCCCGGGTGACGAAGTCCTGGGTATCCGCCAGGGCCTTGCCAAACTTCTCGATCAGCTCGTCGATCTGCGCCTCGTTGATGATCAGCGGCGGGCAGAAGGCAATGCTGGAGCCGGCCACCGCCCGGGTGATCAGGCCGTGCTGTTCGCAGGCGCGCTGGGCGAAGGCGCCCACGGCACCACCGTCGAATGCCCTGCCACTGGCCTTGTCGGCCACCAGTTCGATGGCACCGATCAGGCCGCGGCCACGCACCTCGCCCACCAGCGGATGGTCGCGGAACGCATCCAGCCGGCGCTGCAGGTAGTCGCCCATGCGCGCGGCATGGCCGAAGATATCGTCACGCCGGTAGATTTCCAGCACCTTGAGCGATACCGCGCAGGCCACCGGGTGGCCCGAGTAGGTATAGCCGTGGCCAAAGACGCCAAGCTTGTTGCTGGGCTCCACCATGGCATCGTACAGATCCCCCCGGATCACCGAGGCGCTGATCGGCATGTAGGCCGAGGACAGCTGCTTGGCCAGGGTCATCAGTGCGGGACGTTCGATACCCACGGTGGTGCAGCCAAAGTCGTTGCCGGTGCGGCCAAAGCCGGTGATGACTTCGTCGGCCCAGAACAGGATGTCGTACTTGGCAAGAATCGCCTGCACCTTTTCGTAGTAGCCCGCCGGCGGCACGATCACGCCACTGGCACCGGTGATGGGCTCGGCGATAAAGGCCGCGATGGTATCGGGGCCTTCGCGCAGGATGAGCTGCTCCAGGTTGCTGGTGATGCGCGTCACGAAATCCGCCTCGCTTTCACCGGCCAGGGCACCGCGGTAATAGTGCGGTGCATCGGTGCGCAGGATGCCCAGCGCCTCGACCGGCAGGTCGAAGTTCGTCTGGTTGATCGGCAGCCCGGTCAGGGATGCCGCCGCCACCGTCACCCCGTGGTAGGAGCGTTCGCGGGCAATGATCTTGCGCTTTTGCGGCCGGCCGATAGCGCTGAAGTAGTAGCGCAGCAGCTTGATATGGGTATCGTTGGCATCGCTGCCGGAGCTGCCAAAGAATACCCGCGCGTTATCCACCGGCACCATCTCGGCCAGGCGCTCGGCCAGCTTCATGCCGCCCCTGTGGGTCTTGCCGCCGAACATGTGCGAATAGGCCAGCTTGCCCATCTGCTCGGCCGTGGTGTCGATCAGCTCACGGTTGCCGTAGCCCAGCGACGTACACCAGAGTCCGGAGAGGCCCTCGAGGTACTGCTTGCCATTGCTGTCGTAGACGTAAACACCTTCGCCGCGTTCGATGCTCAGCTGCTCGGTGGCGGCCAGGTTGGTGGTTGGGTAGATAACAGCGCTCATTGTCTATGCTCCTGCCCGGACAGTCTGTCGGGCTTGGCCGATCGTAGCGAGGGAAAGACCGATTTGAGTTAGTTTTTGAGCTCTTTCGAGGCAAATAGTGGTTCTATTTAACAAGAAAGAGTGCAAAAAATAATCCCTCTTTACCGGAGAGAATCGGCTTTTCCGCAGTAGATCAGTGTTAAGTCCGAAAGGCTGCCTAAACCGCTTAGCGGTCCAGTCCGCCCATGCAGATGAATTTAACTTCCAGGTAATCGTCCAGGCCGTACTTGGAGCCTTCACGGCCCTGACCGGACTGCTTCATGCCGCCAAAGGGCGTGGCATCGGAACCCAGGGCGATTTCGTTGACACCGACCATGCCGAAATCCAGACCTTCGCTGACGCGCCAGACCCGGCCCACATCACGGGTAAAGACGTAGGCCGCCAGGCCGAATTCGGTATCGTTGGCCATCTCGATGGCCTGGGCTTCGGTGTCAAAGCGGAAGATCGGCGCCACCGGGCCAAATATTTCCTCACGCGCCACGCGCATGCCCGGCACCACGTTGCTCAGCACCGTCGGCTGGTAGAAGTGATCGCCCAGGGCATCGACCTGGCCGCCGGTTTCAACCCGTGCGCCCTTGGCCACGGCATCGTCCACCAGGGACTGCACGTTGCGCACCGCCTTGGTGGTGATCAGCGGGCCATGGGTAGACTCGGCATCCAGGCCATTGCCCAGGCGGAATTCGTTCACCTTGGCGGTGAATTTTTCCACGAAGGCATCGTAAACGCTGCTCTGTACCAGAATGCGGTTGGCGCAGATGCAGGTCTGGCCGGAGTTGCGGTACTTGGCGGCGATGGAACCGGCTACCGCGGCGTCCAGATCCGCATCGTCCAGCACGATGACCGGCGCGTTGCCGCCCAGTTCCATGGAGGTGCGTTTCACGGTATCGGCGCTCTGCTTCATCAGCAGCTTGCCCACCGGGGTGGACCCGGTGAAGGTCACTTTCTTGACGGTGGGGTTGGAGGTCATCTCGCCACCGATCGCCGGTGCGTCCGTACCCGGCAGTACGCTGAACAGGCCCGCCGGTACACCGGCGCGTTCCGCCAGTACGGCCATGGCCAGGGCAGACAGCGGGGTTTCCGCCGCGGGCTTGACGACGATGGCACAACCCACGGCCAGCGCCGGCGCCACCTTGCGTGAAATCATCGCGTTGGGAAAGTTCCAGGGCGTGATCGCCGCCACAACACCCACCGGCTGCTTGATGACGATGGAACGACGGTCGTTCTGCGCCGGGATCACGTCGCCGTAGACACGCTTGGCTTCTTCACCGAACCACTCCACAAAGGAGGCACCGTAGGCGATCTCGCCACGGGATTCGGCCAGCACCTTGCCCTGCTCCAGCGTCATCAGCAGCGCCAGGTCTTCCTGGTTGGCCATGATCAGCTCGAACCAGCGACGCAGCACATTGGCACGGGTTTTGGCCGGCTGGGCTTTCCAGCTCTGCATGGCAACCTCTGCTGCCTCGATGGCACGGCGGGTTTCCGCCGCACCCACCGACGCCACGTCCGCCAGGTGCTCGCCATTGGCCGGGTTGGTCACGGAGAAGGTTTCACCGCTGTCGGCATCGACCCACTGGCCATTGATGTACGCCTGGGACTGCAGCAGGCTAGGGTCTTGCAATGTAATGCTCATGTTATCGTCGCCTCATGGTTTGGCTGGCCCGCGCCTGGAAGCGCGCCGGCTGAATCAGGGTTACAGTTATAAGCCAGGCTTGCCTTGCTTAATATGATGATTTAAAGAATCATACATTTGCATATTTAATTGTATTAATCGACCTCAGGTGCACGATGGGCAAACGCAAAACGGCAATCAGCGGCCAGCTGGCCGACATGGATCTGCGGCTGCTGCGGGTATTCAAAACTGTAGCCGACTGTGGTGGCTTTACCGCCGCCGAGGTCGAACTCAACCTGGCCAATTCCACCATCTGCAACTACATGGCGGACCTGGAAAAACGCCTGGACATGCGCCTGTGTGAACGGGGCCGGGCGGGCTTTGGCCTCACCGAACAGGGCAAGATGGTATACGAGGCAACCCAGGAGCTGCTGGCGGCGATGGACCAGTTCCGCAACCGGGTCAACCAGTCCCACGACCGCATCATGGGGCATCTGGACCTGGGCTGCGCCGAGCACATGCTCGGCCTGCCCCGCAGCTTTCTGGTGGATGCCCTGGGACGCTTTGCCGACAAGGCCCCCGATGTGCGCCTGCGTATCGCCACCATGTCCTCCGAAGAGGTCGTGCCGGCGGTGATGGACGGGCGGGTGCAGATCGGCATTACAGTGCTGCAGGCCGACATGCCGGGGCTGAAAAGCCTGAAACTGTACGACGAGCAAATGTTGCTGTACTGCGGCCGCAAGCATCCGTTGTACGGGCGCAGCGACGCCGATATCCATATTGACGAACTGCAGGCCTACCGTTTCGTGGAGTCGCCCCGACTGCTGCCCGGGCGGGAGCTGCACCCGGCCATGAGCGGCTGGAACAAGCAGGTTTCGGCCCACCACCAGGAAGCCCGCGCCACCCTGATCCTGACCGGGCACTACCTGGGGTTCCTGCCGCGGCACCTGGTGAAAAGCTGGGGCTGGGGCGAAGAGATGCAGCCGCTGCTGGAAACCCAGCTGGGCTATACCAACAGCTTCTACGCCATTACCAAGCCACGCAGCGAACGCAACCTGGTGGTGGACAGCTTCTTTGCCTGCCTGCAGGATGCGCTGGCGACCCGCTGGCCCCCGGAGGATCAGGCGGCCTTGTGACCACCACGGCCCAGCATGATCACCAGGGACCATACCGAGTCGGCACCCACCAGCAAGCCGACGACAACGCTGTTCCACATGGCCGCCGGCATGCCGGCATAGCCCAGCAGGAAGGGCGAGACAACCAGCCAGGCGCCCAGCGCCAGCAGTACCCACTCTTCCCATACCTGTGTTTTGTTCAGTACGGCGATGGCGAAAACGGCGACCGCGACGCCCACGATCACGGGATTCCACAGCGCCAGCATCACGTCCGTTGCACCGTAGCCCAGCACAAAAGGTGAGATAACCAGCCAGGCCCCAAACAACAGCATCAGCCAGTCGCGCCAATGTACCTTGAATTGTTCGATATTCATGACCCACCTCCCCACCGTTGTCCGGCTCCACTGACCCTGCAGTTGTGCATCCCGGTGCAGCGACCAAGGCGACATCCAGTCAACCTCCTCTACTTATTTCATGGGTGGGTTTTACGGATTTTCAATGCCCGCGACCCGCGCTACTGCCCTGCCCCGCGGCTTTGGGGCAGGCATCGATAAGGGCGCCGATGTCGTCCGCCTCCAGGGTTTCCTTTTCCAGCAGCGCCCGGGCCACGGCGTCCAGCAAGGTGCGGTTGTTTTTCAGCAACTGCGCTATCTCGACCTCCCGGTGCTTGAGCAGCGTGCTGATTTCCTCGTCGATCACTTCGGCTGTGTGCTCGCTGAAATCCCGCTGCTGCGCCATTTCACGTCCCAGGAAGACGTGTTCTTCACCGCGCTGGAACGCCACGGGACCAATCTTTTCGCTCATGCCCCAGTGCGTCACCATATGGCGCGCCAGCCGCGTTGCCTGCTTGAGATCGCCTTCGGCACCGGAACTCACTTCGCCGAAAACCAGTCGCTCGGAACTGCGTCCGCCCAGCATCACGCCAATACGGTCGTACAGATAGCTCTGCCTGAAGTTGTGCAGTTCCTTGTCGGGAATCTGCTCGGTCACCCCCAGCGCCTGCCCCCTGGGGATAATCGTCACCTTGTCGAGCGGATCGGCATGGGGCAGCAGGCTGGCAACCACCGCATGACCGGCTTCATGGAAGGCCACCAGGCGCTTCTCGTCGTCGCTGAGCAGCATTTCCCGCCGCCCCCCCAGCACCACCTTGTCCCGCGCCTCCAGCATGAGCGCCATGTCAACCTCGCCAGCCCCCTTGCGCCCGGCCAGCAGCGCCGCTTCGTTCACCAGGTTTGCCAGGTCCGCCCCGGAGAAGCCCACGGTCAGGGCCGCCATACGCACCAGGTCAACGTCGGCCGCCAGGGGCACGTTCTGGGCATGAATCCTCAGGATGGCCTGGCGCGCCTTTCTGTCCGGCAGGTCCAGCGTCACCTTGCGGTCGAAACGGCCCGGTCGCATCAGGGCGGCGTCGAGCACATCGGGCCTGTTGGTCGCCGCCAGCACCACCACGGCCTCATGGGGTTCAAAACCGTCCATCTCGTTGAGGATCTGGTTCAGCGTCTGTTCCCGTTCATCATGTCCACCGCCGAGCCCCGTGCCGCGGGCCCGGCCGATGGAATCCACCTCGTCAATAAAGATAATGGAGGGCGCCTCTTTCTTGGCACTTTGGAACATGTCCCGCACCCGCGACGCCCCCACACCGACAAACATCTCGATAAACTCGGACGCGCTGATGCTGAAAAAGGGCACATTGGCCTCACCGGCCACGGCGCGGGCGAGCAGCGTCTTGCCGGTGCCAGGCGGCCCCATCAGCAGTACGCCCCGCGGAATCTTGGCCCCCAGTTTGCGGTAGGGTTGGGGGTCACGCAGGTAGTCACTGATTTCACGCAGATCCCGCTTGGCATTTTGCAAGCCGGCAACATCATCAAAGGTCACCCCGGGCTGGCCCCTGTCGAACCGCTTGGCCCGCGACTTGGCAAAACCAAAAATACCGCCACCACCACCGCTGCTACCCATCATGCGCTCCTGCATTTTGGTGCTGGCATACCAGAACAGGCCGATAATCAGCAGCCAGGGCACCAGCCCGATCAGCAGGCGCGCCCACCAGCTGCCGCCCTCCGACCGTACCCGCACCTCGACACCGTACTGCTCCAGCAGGGGCATCAGCTCCGGATCATCGATCGGTGGCAGTGTGGTGACAAATTCCTTCACCATCCGGTTGGCCGTCGCCTGGGAGCCGGGTTCGGGGGTACGAAAGGTGCCGCTGACCCGTTCGCCCTGCAACACAACGCTCACCACCTGCTCGGCCCGGACCCGGTCCTTGAAGGCGGTATAGGAAAGATCAGCCTGGTATTGGCGTTTAGAGGCATCGAGCCAGAATATGGAGAAAAACAGCGCCGCCACGAACCAGATCACCAGGCGCACACCCGGACCCGGCCCCGGGGCGGGACCCATTCCTGCTGGTGTATTTCCGGGCTGCTTGTCGGCCATTTGACTGCACTTTTGGCTGGTTAAACGCACTCTTGCAGTGTAGTTGACAGCACAAGCGCCCATTGCACCTCAGCCCATCCCTGCAAAGCTGTCTATGGTGTAGTGCACCTGTTTCAGACAACGGATACTCCCCTGGAGGTACAACGTGGCAGCACAGCGAACCCGACTCAACTTTCCCAGCAAGGGCGTGGAACTGTCCGGCCTGCTGGAAATCCCGGCGCAGGGCAGCCGGGGCTTTGTCCTTTTTGCCCACTGCTTTACCTGCGGTAAGGACATTGCGGCGGCATCCCGCATTGCCCGCGAACTGACCGGTCGCGGATTCGCCGTGCTGCGGTTTGACTTCACCGGCCTTGGCAACAGTGACGGTGACTTTGCCAACAGCAACTTTTCCTCCAACGTCGACGACCTGGTGGCGGCAGCCGACTACCTGCGCGACCACTACGAGGCGCCGCGCCTGCTGATCGGCCACAGCCTGGGCGGTCGGGCCGTGCTCTCGGCCGCTCACCGCATTGCCGAAACCGCCGCGGTAGTGACCCTGGGCGCCCCGGCCGATGCCCGGCACGTCATCAGGCAGTTCGCCGCCCAGGTGGAGGGGATCGAGTCCAGCGGCGAGGCGCAGGTCAGCCTCGGCGGGCGCGCCTTCAGTATCCGCAAGCAGTTCCTGGATGACCTGAGCCAGGACAACGACGACATTGAGCGCCTGCGCACCCCCTTGCTGGTGATGCACTCGCCGCTGGACAGCACCGTGTCCATCAGCCAGGCCGAGCAGATCTACCGCCGCGCCAAACACCCCAAAAGCTTTGTCAGCCTGGATACAGCCGATCACCTGCTCAGTCGCAGGGAAGACACCGCCTATGCGGCCAGCGTGATCGGCGCCTGGAGCGAAAAGTACCTGACACCCGTGCCACAGGTCGCCACCCGGGACAGCGGCACCCGCAACGGTGAGGTGGAGATCCGCGAGCACAATCACCGCTTTACCCGCCGGGTCAACAGCGATCACCACCAGTGGCTGGCAGACGAGCCGCTCAAGGCCGGCGGCGATAACCTGGGGCCTGATCCCTACGAGCACCTGCTCGCGGCGCTGGGCACCTGCACCTCCATGACCCTGCGCATGTACGCCAACCACAAGAAGATCCCGCTGGACGATGTTCAGGTCAGCCTCAGTCACAGCCGGCAACACCGCGAGGACTGCGAGGGCTGCACGGACAGTGACAGCCGGATCGAGGTGCTGCAGCGGCGCATCCGGCTAAAGGGCGACCTGAGCGAGGCGCAGCGCCAGCGGCTGCTGGAAATCGCCGACCGCTGCCCGGTTCACAAGACCCTGGAAGGTCCGCTAAAGGTGGGTACCCTGCTGGTCGACTAGCCCGCTGCGCCCACCCCCTGTGCGCAGTCCCGCTGCAGTGCCCGCATGGCCACTATGCCCGCCAGAGGCCCGAGCGCCAGCAGGCTGAAGGCGACGCCCCAGCCGGCAGCCTGCTGTATCAGCGGAATCAGCCAGATGGTGGGCACCGTGAGAATAAAGCCGATAGCCAGCTGCAGCGTCAGCGCCGTACCGACATAACTCTGCTCGGCCACCTCGGTGACCAGGGTGGAGAACTGGGCCGAATCCGCCACCACCCAGAAGCCCCAGACAATACCCACCAGCAGCACCAGTAACACCGGTGCCTGCTGCATGAAACCGATCACCAGGGCGCAGCCACCGGAGAACGCCATGGCCAGGGCCGTTGCCCTGGCGCGTCCCCAGTGATCCCCCAGCAACCCACCCACCAGGCAACCCGCGGCGCCGGCACCAATCACGGCGAAGGTGCCGAACGCCGCCCAGCGGCCGGCGTCTTCCACCCCGTGCAGCACCAGGGTGCTGGCGAAGAACACCGAGAACCAGGCCCACATGGCGTACAGCTCCCACATATGGCCGAAGTAGCCCAGGGAGGCCAGCAGCACCTTGCGATCGCTGAAAACCTGCCAGGCCTTGCGCGGATCAAAGGGTGCCCGGGGAAAGGGAAAAGGTCCGTCACGCCCCAGCAACTCGGCAACCAGGCCGCCCGTCAGGGTCAGCAGTGACGTGATCACGATCACCCGCTGCCATTCCAGTCCGCCCAGGCCATTCACCAGATGCGGCGCCGCCGACCCCAGGGTAATAGCCCCCACCATGATGCCCAGCGCCGTGCCGCGCTTGAATCGAAACCAGGTCGCCATGGCCTTCATGGCCGGCGGGTACACCGCCGCCAGGCAGGCGCCGGTAATAGCGCGCAACAGGATGGCACTCGGGAAGTCGGGAGCCAGCAGCAACAGGCCATTGGCCAGGGCTGCCAGCAGGGCGCCCAGCAGCATCAGCCGCCGCGGTGCGATACGATCCGCCAGGTTCAGCAGCGCCGAACCCAGCGCCCCCGCCACAAAGCCCAGCTGCACGGCGATGGTCAGCCAGGCGGCCTGCCCGTCCACCAGGGACCAGTGCTGTACCAGTTGCGGTACCACCGCCGTGGCCGAGAACCAGGTGGTCATCGCCAGCAGCGTTGCCGCTGCAAGCACGGCAAGGCCCCACCAGCAGCCGGCGGGGTCGCGGTTCAGGGCAGTTGTGTGCTCAGGGGTATCCGGCATCGTGCGGCATCCGTTTGATCGCTATTGACGGTGACCCAGCATACCGAGGCCGCCCTGGCCTGCACAGGCCAGGGACCCACTTCTTTGGTCGCAGCGGCCAGACCGGCGGCAGCCGGCAGGCGTAGCGCACTCCTTCAGGGCACAGCGTCTATACTGCAGGCCACAGCGCCGCAAGGGAAAGGACCTGCCCATGTCACGCCATTACATCCGCCACCCCTCGGAGATCCCCATCCAGATTCTGCTGGCGGGCGAATCCCACACCCACCGCATGAAGAACGTCAGCCTGGGGGGGCTCTGTATCGAAACTGTCCATTGCCTGCCGGACAGGACCGAGGTCATCATCCGCATACCGCTGCTCATGCCGGAATTCAGCGCCACCGGCCAGGTGCGCTGGTGTCATTACCGATCGCTGGATGATGCGCTGCTGGGGATTTGCTTTGGTGACAGGGAAACCGCCTTCGCGGTGCGGATGGTGGAGCAGGTGTGCCATATCGAAAGCTATCGTCGGCAGGCCAGCCGGCGAAGCGGCATCAACTACAGCAGCGAAGAGGCTGCCGCTGAGTGGATTGCACGCTACGCACAGCACTTCCCCGACGCCAGCCAGTGAAGCCGCCCCCGGCGGGCTTTGGCCAGCACAGGAGAAAAACGAGGCCCAAGTAGCAAAGCCAGGGGGGCAGAAAAGCGCCCTCAGGCGGAATGCTTGAGGCGCTGCAGTTCATCCCGGTAATGCCCGGCCAGTTCGAACTCCAGGTTTTTCGACGCTTCGTACATCTTGTCTTCCAGCTGACTCATCGCCTTGGCGAGCTGCTTGGCCGTCATGGTGGCCGGGTCAAACTGGGTATCACTGGCCTGGGCCGCCACCTTCTTGGCCCCGCGCGTAGCCTTGCGGCCCGGAATCGTACTGGCCCCTTCCATGATGTCGGCCACCGACTTGTAAATGCCCCTGGGCACGATGCCGTGCTCCAGGTTGTAGGCCACCTGCTTGTCACGGCGACGCTCGGTTTCGGTCATGGCGCGCTGCATCGAGCCGGTAATGCGATCGGCATACAGAATGGCACGGCCATTGACGTTGCGCGCCGCCCGGCCGATGGTCTGGATCATCGAGGTTTCCGACCGCAGGAAGCCTTCCTTGTCGGCATCCAGAATAGCCACCAGCGCCACTTCCGGCATGTCGATGCCCTCACGCAGCAGGTTGATGCCCACCAGCACATCAAACTGGCCGATGCGCAGGTCACGGATAATTTCGACCCGCTCCACCGTGTCGATATCCGAATGCAGATAGCGCACCCGCACACCGTGTTCGGACAGGTAGTCAGTCAGGTCCTCCGCCATGCGCTTGGTCAGCACCGTCACGATGACGCGCTCTTCGTTGGCCGTTACCCGGCCGATCTCGGACAGCAGGTCGTCCACCTGGGTCAGGGCCGGGCGCACTTCCACCAGCGGATCGACCAGGCCGGTGGGGCGCACCACCTGCTCGGCGACCTGGCCGGCGTTGGCCGCTTCGTACTTGCTCGGCGTGGCGGAGACAAAGATCATCTGTGGCGCCAGCGCCTCCCACTCCTCGAAACGCAGCGGGCGGTTGTCCAGCGCCGACGGCAGGCGAAAGCCGTATTCCACCAGGGTTTCCTTGCGGGAACGGTCGCCCTTGTACATGGCGCCGAGCTGCGGCACGGTGACATGGGACTCGTCGATCACCACCAGGGCGTTGTCCGGCAGGTAATCAAACAGTGTCGGTGGTGCCGCACCCGGCTCGCGGCCGGACAGGTAGCGTGAGTAGTTCTCGATACCGGAGCAGTAGCCCAGCTCCATGATCATTTCCATGTCGTACATAGTGCGCTGCTCGAGCCGCTGCGCTTCCACCAGCTTGCCATGGTCTCGCAGCTGCTTGAGCCTTGGGTGCAGCTCGTCCTTGATCTGGTCGACAGCGGCGAGCAGGACTTCACGCGGGGTGACGTAATGGGTCTTGGGATAGATGGTCACCCGGGGCACCCGGCGCAGCACGGCACCGGTCAGCGGATCGAAAAAGCTGATCTGCTCCACTTCGCTGTCGAACAGCTCGATGCGCACCGCCTCGGTTTCGGACTCCGCCGGAAACACGTCGATCACGTCCCCGCGCACCCGGTAGTTGCCCCGGTGCAGTTCGACATCGTTGCGCTTGTATTGCAGCTCCGCCAGGCGACGCAGAATGTCACGCTGGTCAATTTCCTCGCCCCGGTCCAGGTGCAGCATCATCGACAGGTAGGACTTGGGATCACCCAGACCGTAGATGGCCGATACCGTGGCAACGATGATGGCATCGTCCCGCTCCAGCAGTGCCTTGGTGGCCGACAGCCGCATCTGCTCGATATGGTCGTTGATGGAGGCATCCTTCTCGATAAAGGTATCGGAGGACGGCACATAGGCTTCAGGCTGATAGTAGTCGTAGTAGGACACGAAGTATTCGACGGCATTGTCCGGAAAGAACTCACGGAACTCGCCGTACAGCTGTGCCGCCAGCGTCTTGTTGTGGGCCAGGATAATGGTCGGGCGCTGGATCTGCGCTATCACATTGGCAACGGTAAAGGTCTTGCCGGACCCCGTTACCCCCAGCAGCGTCTGGGCCACGAGACCCGACTCGATACCCTCCACCAGGGTGGCAATGGCACTGGGCTGGTCCCCCGCCGGCGCAAAGCCCGATTGAAGCTTGAATCGCTGTTTCATGAATCTACCTGCCTGAGAACGCGACCGCATATTCTACCCCCAAGGAGCGGGGTCTTGCACCCAGACACGGGATTCCCGGTCACCAGCGCCAGCCGATCTCCCCTGCAGCCCCGTACCCTGGCATAGCACCGCGCCAAAAAGTCGCGATCCTGCAGATTATATGGGTCAAATACTGCATTTTTTCTACACAAGGATTCAGACTGACAAGGGATTCCGCTATCATTGGTCGGCTTGAAAAAGCAGCAAATCCAGCACCGACTAATAGAGGATTGTGGCTTGGACGTTCAACTTTCAGACCGTGTAAACAGTATCAAACCGTCCCCGACGCTTGCGGTTACCAACCGTGCAGCCGAACTGCGCGCGGCCGGCAAGAACATTATTGGTCTGGGCGCAGGCGAACCCGATTTCGACACCCCGGACCATATCAAGCAGGCCGCCATCAGCGCCCTGAACGAAGGCTTCACCAAGTACACCGCCGTCGATGGCACCCCGGGTCTGAAAAAAGCCATTATTAACAAGTTCAAGCAGGACAACGGCCTGGAATACGCGGCCAACCAGATTCTGGTGTCCTGTGGTGGCAAGCAGAGCTTCTTCAACCTGTCCCTGGCGCTGCTGAACGCCGGCGATGAAGTGGTCATTCCCGCGCCCTACTGGGTGTCCTACCCGGACATGGTCCTGGTCGCCGACGGCACGCCGGTGATTGTCACCACGACCCAGGAACAGCGTTTCAAGATGACGGCCGCACAGCTCGAAGCCGCCATTACCGAGCGTACCCGCCTGGTGGTACTGAACAGCCCGTCCAACCCCACGGGCGTGGCGTACAGCCTGGATGAACTCAGGGCGCTGGGCGAGGTGCTGAAAAAGCACCCGCAGGTCATGGTTGCCACCGACGACATGTACGAGCACATCCTGCTCAACGACCAGCCGTTCTGCAACATTCTGAACGCCTGCCCGGAACTGTACGAGCGCACCATCGTGCTGAACGGCGTCTCCAAGGCCTATTCCATGACGGGCTGGCGCATTGGCTATGCCGCCGGCCCCGCCAAGCTGATTGGCGCCATGAAAAAGATCCAGTCCCAGAGCACCTCGAACCCCACCTCTATCGCCCAGGTGGCCGCCCAGGCCGCGCTTGAAGGCGACCAGGGCTGCGTGGCCGAGATGGTGAAGGCCTTCCGCCAGCGTCACGACTATGTGCTGGAAGCCCTCAACGCCATCAAGGGCGTTGAGTGCATCCCGGCGGACGGCACCTTTTATGCGTTCCCGAGTTTCCAGGGTGTAATCGATGCCGATCCGCGCTTCGAGAACGACCTGGACCTGGCCGAGTTCCTGCTGAACGAAGCCGGTGTCGCCCTGGTACCGGGCTCGGCCTTCGGTGCGCCGGGCAACATGCGCCTGTCGTTCGCCACCAGCCTGGCAACCCTGCAGGACGCCATCGGCCGCATCAGCAAGGCCCTGGCGGGCTAATTCTGCTTTCACTACAGTACTAAAAACGGGCCCTGCGGGGCCCGTTTTTGTATCCATCTAAGACCCCTGCGCGCTGCCTTTGCCTTGCCCCTGTCTCCCTGCCCCTTGCCCCTTGCCCCTTGCCCCTTGCCCCTTGCTCCTTGCTCCTTGCCCCTCGCAACAAGACCACAATCTTCGCAGGTTTTAATGGCCGCGGGTTAGCGCTAGAATGCCTGCTCCTTTTTAGCATGACCGGTCTAGATAAAATGAACCGCGGACGCAAACCCGAACATTGCCGCGAAAGCATTCTCGAAATGGGCATGGAACTGTTTGACCGCAAGGGCTACCACGGCACCGGCCTAAAGGAGATTCTGGATGCCTGCCAGGTATCGAAGGGCTCTTTCTACAACTTTTTTGGCAGCAAGGAAGAGTTTGCCATTGAAATCATCCGCCACTTCCAGAGCCAGGCATTTGAATGCTGGAACCTGCAGGCCGACCAGCCGCCGGGCTGCCACGCCGCACGCCTGCGCCACAAGATCGAGACCGAGATTCAGACCAGCCAGGCGCACTGCTTTCGCATGGGCAGCCTGCTGGCCAACCTGTCCGGCGAGATTGGCGCCGCCTCCGACGCCTTTCGCCACTGTATCGTCAGCGCCACACACCGTATTCTGGATGCCCTGGAACAGGATATGCTGCAATGCCAGCAGGAAGGCTCGGTGCGCACCGACATCAGTGCCCGCGCCCTGGCCGAGCTGATCTGGAACTGCTGGCAGGGCGCGCTGCTGCGCATGCAGGTGGAAGACTCCACCGCGCCCCTGAGCACCATGGTCCAGTTGCTATGGGAGCAGGTACTGCCGCCCTGCCCTGCAAACCGCCTCGCGAACAGCCACGACAAGGATGCGAACGCCCCATGAAAGCCCGCGACCTGATTTTGCCACTGCTGCTGGCCCTGCCGACCGCCGGCTGGGGCAGCGAAGATGAACAGCAGCCCCAGGGCCTGCCGGCCGAAGTCATCCGGTTGCAAACCGAACCCCTGACGCCCAGCATCAGCGCCGTCGGCAACCTGCAGGCCAATGAAAGCGTGCTGATACGACCGGAGCAAAGCGGCCAGATTCGCAACATCCTGTTTGAGGAAGGCCAGCCCGTGGCAGCCGGCGCCGTGCTGTTTCAACTCGATACCGCGCTCTACAGGGCTGCCCTGGCCCAGGCCAAAGCCCGGGTCAACCTGAGCCAGCAGGAATACCAACGCGCCCAGAGCCTGCTGCAGCGCAAGGTCGGTTCTCAGAATGACCGCGACGCCGCCCTGGCCCAGCTGCAGGTCGATGAAGCCGAAGCTTCCCTGGCACAGACCCGCATCGACAAGATGAGTATTCGCGCGCCCTTTGCCGGCATCGCCGGCCTGCGCCGCGTCAGCCCGGGCGACTACGTCAGCACCGGCCAGGACCTGGTCGAGCTGATCGACACCCGCAACCTGAAGCTGGATTTTCGCATTCCGGAGATCTACCTGCCCGCCGTCGCGCCGGGCCAACCGGTCAGCGTGCAGGTCGATGCCTTCCCCGGACGCGTTTTCCAGGGCGAGATCTATGCACTGTCACCGAGCAGCGATAGCCGCGCCCACAACCTCGTGCTGCGCGCACGCATCAACAACAGCGACGGCACCCTCAGGCCCGGCCTCTTTGCCCGCATTGAACTCCAGGGCGCTACCGATGACCAGGCTCTGCTGGTACCGGAACAGGCCGTCATGCTGCAGGAAGGCGGGGTCAGCCTGATGCGGGTCAGCGCCGAAAATACCGTCGAAATCGTGCCGGTTACCCTGGGACAGCGCCGCCCGGGCAAGGTGCAGATACTGGCGGGCGCCAGCGCCGGCGATACCATCGTCACGGCCGGCCACCTCAAGCTCTTCCCCGGCATGCCGGTGACGCCGGTGTTCGTCGATGGCTCCAGTGACGCCCCGGCACAGGACGCTCCGCAATGATTCTGCCCGATATCAGTATCCGGCGGCCGGTGCTGGCGACGGTCATGAGCCTGCTGATTCTGCTGATCGGCTTTATCAGTTACGACCGCCTGACAGTGCGCGAATACCCCAAGATCGACCTGCCGGTGGTCACGGTTGAAACCACCTACCCCGGCGCCAGCGCCTCGATTATCGAATCCCAGGTGACCCAGATCATCGAGGACTCGCTGTCCGGCATCGAGGGGGTCGATTTCATGAACTCCATCAGCCGCACCGAGAGCAGTCAGATCACCATCACCTTCAAGATCGAGCGCGACCCGGACCAGGCCGCCAACGACGTGCGTGACCGCGTTGGCCGCATTCGCGCCCAGCTGCCGGAGGATATCGACGAGCCGGTGGTTTCCAAGACCGAAGCCGATGCCCAGCCCATCATTTACCTGTCCTTCGCCTCCGACCATCACAACCCGATGGAAATCACCCGCATCGCCGACCAGCAGGTGAAAGACCGCCTGCAGACCGTGGCCGGGGTGGCCAATGTGCTTATTTTCGGTGAACGGCGCTACTCCATGCGCATCTGGCTCGACCCCGACCGCATGGCGGCCTACAGCCTGGTTCCGCAGGACATCGAAGCGGCGCTGCGCAGGCAGAACGTCGAGATCCCCGCCGGCCGCATCGAAAGCCAGGACCGCGAATTCACCATCCTGACCCGTACCGACACCAATGCTGTCGAAGAATTCGAGCGCATCATTCTGCGCAATATCGACCACTACCCGGTGAGGATTCGCGATGTGGCCCGGGTGGAGGTCGCACCGCAGAACACGCGCATCATCACGCGCTTTCGCGGCGAAAGCGCCGTGGCCCTGGGCGTCGTGAAACAGGCGACGGCAAACCCGCTGGATGTCTCCAGCGGCATCCGCGACGAACTGGCCCGGCTGCAGCCCAGCCTGCCGGACGGCATGCGCGTCGAGGTGGCCTACGACTCCTCGGTCTTTATCGACGAGTCCATCAAGTCCGTGTACCAGACCCTGCTGCAGGCCGGCGCCCTGGTGGTACTGGTGATTTTCTTCTTCCTGCGCAACCTGCGCGCCACCCTGATACCGGTAATCACCATTCCGCTGTCCCTGGTCGGTGCCTTTGCCATGATGCACCTGATGGGGTTCAGCATTAACACCCTGACCCTGCTGGCGCTGGTGCTGGCCATCGGCCTGGTGGTGGACGACGCCATCGTCATGCTGGAAAACATCTACCGCCACGTGGAGGACGGGCTGGACCCGATTCAGGCGGCCTTCAGGGGCAGCAAGGAAATCGCCTTTGCCGTCATTGCCACAACCCTCACCCTGGTGGCCGTTTTCGCCCCGGTCGCCTTTACCGAAGGACGCACCGGCCGGCTGTTTACCGAGTTCGCCCTGACCCTGGCCGGCGCCGTGGTGGTATCCACCTTTGTGGCCCTGACCCTGTCGCCGATGATGGCCTCGCGCATGCTGCACCACGAAACGCGCCACTCGGCGCTGTTCAACCTGATCGAGGGCTGGCTGCTGACGCTGGCGCGGGGTTACCAGGCCCTGCTGGAGCTTGTGCTGCATTCCCGCCTGCTGACGCTGGTGATCATGCTGGCCAGTATCGGCGCCGGCACCTTCTTCTACCAGCAGCTGCCAGAGGAGCTCGCGCCCTTCGAGGATCGCGGCACCATCATGTCATTCTCCATTGCCCCGGAGGGTTCCACGCCGGATTACGTCGACCGCTACGCCCGCCAGATTGAAGGCATTATCAGCGGCGTGCCGGAGCAGAACCGTTTCTTCACGGTGGTGGGTTTTCCCACCGAAACCAACACCCTGACCTTTATCGGCCTGAGCCGCTGGGAGGAACGCGAGCGCAAGCAGCAGGCGATCGTCGAGTCCCTCACGCCGCAGCTCTACGCTGGCGTACCGGGCACCATGTCCTTTGCCATGAACCTGCCGTCCCTGGGCCAGAGCATCATCTCGCGCCCGGTGGAATTCGTGATCAAGTCCCAGGCCGACTACAGCGAGCTCAAGCGCATCAGCGATGAACTGCTCAACCGGGTGCGGCAGAACCCGAACTTCATCCAGGCGGACAGCGATCTGAAGCTCAACAAGCCCGAGCTGCAGCTCATCGTCAATCGCGACAAGGTGTCGGACATCGGCCTGGAGGTCGACAGCATTGGCCGCTCGCTGGAAACCTACATGGCCGGGCGCAATGTGACGCGCTTCAAGCGCGATGGCGAGCAGTATGACGTGATCGTCCAGATCGAGGATGCCAATCGGCGCACCCCAAGCGACCTGACGGATATCCATGTTCGCAGCCCGGCTGGGGACATGATCCAGCTGGCCAACCTGGTCGAGCTGAGCGAAACCGTGGCCCCCAAGGAGCTGAACCACTTCGACAAGGTGCGGGCGGTCAAGCTGCAGTCCCTGCTGGCACCGGGCTACAGCCTGGGCGAAGCCCTGAGCTTCCTCGAGCAGAACCTGGCCGAGATCGCGCCCGCTGCGAGCTTTGACTACACCGGGCCCTCGCGGGAATTCAAGGAGTCCAGCAGCAGTCTGCAGCTGACCTTCGCCCTGGCACTGTGCTTTATCTTCCTGGTGCTGGCCGCCCAGTTCGAAAGCTTCCGCAACCCACTCATCATCCTGCTGTCAGTGCCACCGGCACTGTGCGGCGCCCTGCTCGCGCTGCATTACAGCGGCGGCACCCTCAGCGTGTATAGCCAGATCGGCCTGATCACCCTGGTGGGGCTGGTCACCAAACACGGCATTCTGATTGTCGAGTTCGCCAACCAGCTGCAGGACCAGGGCATGGCGCTGCGCGATGCCATCCTTCGCGCCGCCGGCCTGCGCCTGCGCCCGATCCTGATGACCACCGGCGCCACTGTACTGGGCGCCCTGCCGCTGGCCATCGCCTTTGGCGCCGGGGCTGAATCACGCCAGCAGATTGGCTGGGTGATCGTCGGCGGCATGACCTTCGGCACCCTGCTGACCCTGTTCGTCATCCCCACTGTCTATAGTTTCCTCGGCAAGCGCACCTTCAAGGATGTCGCCCCGCTTCCCCATCCGCAATAAAGGACGCACTCTGTGAAATCGCTCCCCCACCGCCACCGTCCACTACTCCTGGCCCTTGCCCTGGGGTTCGCCAGCGCCCAGTCCCAGGCCGCCAGCCTGGTCGACCTCTACCAGCAGGCACTGGAAAACGACCCCCAGCTCAAATCCGCCGCCGCCAGCCTGCAGGCCGGACAGGAAGCCCTGCCCCAGGCACGCGCCGCCCTGCTGCCGGAAATCAGTGCCGGCGCCGACGCCGGCTGGACCGACACCGAAAAAGCCGGCAGCAACGACAGCACCGGCGTTACCCTGACACTGAGCCAGTCTGTTTTTTCTGCGGCACGCTGGTACAACCTGCGCCGAGGCGAGGTACTGTCCGAGCAGGCGGGCCTGGTATTTGACCAGGCCCAGCAGGCACTGGTACTGCGCAGCGTCAGCGCCTACCTCGCGGTACTGCGGGCCATCAACAACCTCGACAGCGCCCGCGCCGAAGTCCGCGCCATCCAGCGCCAACTCGACCAGGTCAACGCCCAGTTCGAAGTGGGCCTGATTGCCATCACCGATGTGCAGGAAGCCCAGGCCAGCTACGACAACTCCGTCGTACGCCAGATCGAAGCCGAAGGGGAACTGGATAACAGCTATGAAGCCCTCGACCGCCTGGCAGGCTCCCCCTTTCGCAGCGTCGATGCCCTCAAGCCGGACTATCCGGTACAGAGCCCGACACCCGCCGAGCCCCAGCCATGGCTGGAGAAGGCCTGGCAGAACAACCTGGGCCTGATGATCGCCGACAACAGTATTGAAGTGGCACGCCGCACGGCACAGTTCGCCCGTGCCGGTCACTACCCGACCCTGGACCTCAATGCCAGTTACGACAGCGACACCAGCAGCGTATCCGGGTTTGACGCCGGCGACACCAGTACCGTCGCCCTGGCGCTGCGGGTACCCATTTTTCAGGGCGGCCTGACCAGCTCCCAGTCCCGCGAAGCTGAAGCCCTGCTCGACAAGGCGATGCAGGATCGCCAGGACACTCTGCTGGCGGTGACCCAGCAAACCCGCAGCCTGCTGCGCAGCCTGCGCACCAACGTCCAGAGTGTGAATGCACGGGCGCAGAGCATCCGCTCCAGCGAAACCGCCCTGCAGGCCACCCAGGAAGGTTTCAATGTCGGCACCCGCAACGTGGTGGACGTCCTTGACGCCGAGCGCACGCTCTATGCCGCCCAGCGCGATCACGCCAATGCCCGACTGGACTTTATTGCCAACCTGTTCAGCCTGAAACAGCAACTGGGCACCCTGAGTCCCGAGGACCTGACGACCCTGGACAACTGGCTCGAAACCACCGACAAAGGCTAAACGGTTGCTGGCAAGGCGACACTGAACGCAGAACCGGCGCCTGGGCGCCGGTTTTTCGGTATGATGCGGTTAACTAGTTTTCTGACAGCACATAGACACTGCCATCGTCGTCATCGTCGTCAGGCGTTGCGCCCTGTCTGGTTTTCATATCAAGCCCCCTTCTGTCTGTCTATCGCACTCTGCGAACACGGAGTGCATACTGAAGGCAATCGACCACTCTGACTAAAACATTAGCTCAACCGCTGCATTACGCAATGCCAGCCACTGGAGAATCGACATGAGCAACCTGCTAACCCGAATTCTGGAAAAAGTACGGGTAGCCTACGTGCAGGAGATGCAGGATAACGGCTGCCAGCAGCCCTATCTCACGGCCGAGCGCCTGTGTCATGAACAGCTGCACATTGATGGCGACGCTCTGGCGTGCATAATCGACGAGGACCCCACCCTGCTCGCCGCCCGCGCCGGCGACCTGATACAGGCTCCGGAGGAGCGCGACAACCCCGCTGTCGGCCTGATTATCTGCTGCAATATCATGGCCGCCGCGCTGGATGGCCTGCTGACGGTAGCGGTCGAAAACGAATGGCTAGAGGCCGACGAGAACGGCAATGTACTGGTAGACGAGACGGAACTCGGCCAGCACCGTCCGCAGCCCCCCTCGGTGGATTACAGCCGCTCGGCCCGGGCACTGGAGAACGCCGGCAAGACAGGCGTCAGTGACCTGACGCAGCTGTTTCAGGCGGCGGAGTCCGAATACAGCCGGCTACTGGAAAACGAAGTCCACGACGCCTATCAGCTGGCGCTGAAAACCTCCTCGGACTTTTCGGTCTTTTCCCCCGACGATATCGCCCCCCTGGTGGCGGAAAACCCGCTGCTGCTGGGGCTCAGACCCGACGACCTGGTCGACCCGGAGCTGTTCGACGGCGATCCGCCCGCCGGCATCATTATCAGCAGCCACCTGACCCACATGCTGCTGCAGCAATTGCTGGAGCTGGCGTCCGAGCGCGGTGCCCTGGCCCGGGACAGCAGCGGCCACCTTATCCTGCCGGATGACGACCAGCCCCGACCGCAGCTGCATTAGGCAGCTGAAAGGTGAAAGGTGAAAGGTGAAAGGTGAAAGGTGAAAGGTGAAAGGTGAAAGGTGAAAGGTGAAAGGTGAAAGGTGAAAGGTGAAAGGTGAAAGCAAGATAACGGTATAAGCTGCGAGAACAAGTGCAAGCAACACAAACAATAAAGGCGCTACCCGAAGGTAGCGCCTTTATAGTGTCTGGCCGCCACTAAAGCCGGCATTAAAACCGCCAACAGCGGCTCAGTGCATGGTCATGCCGATGGGGGCGACCGCCGCCTTGTCCCGGTCGAATACTTCACGCAACTCAGCCAAAGGACGCAAACCGTAGTCCCGCGGATCCGCCGGACGTTCCAGCCAGTCGAGGCTCCAGATGCGGGTCATCAGCTCGTACTCGCCAATCAGCGCATCCAGGAAAATCATCACCGCCTCAACCCGCGGGTCCAGGTCGAGCTCCTTGGGCACATCATCCATGTAGACCTCGAGGCGCAGCTTGGCATCCACCAGGCGCAGGGCGAACCAGTAATCGGTCAGTTCGCAGTATTCATCACCGACATTGATAAACCCGGGCACCGGGTCGTAACGGTGATTGAATGCCTTGAACTGGATACCGCTGAGCTTGGGCGCCGCACCCACCAGACTCAACACCATGCCGATGGATTCGGGGTAGCCATCACAGCCAAAGATCATTTCCACCGGACCTTCGTCTTCGTCCCGCTCGAAGTGGAACGTCAGGTTCGAGTCGATCTCGCGCAGGATATCGCTGTACTGGTTCAGCAGCATATCGGCTTCGAAATGACTTTCCTGCTGACTGTGCAGCAGCAGGTCAATCGTCTGTTCAACCTGCTGCCAGAACTCGTTAATCTGTTCGCGATTGTGCTTCATGATGTGATTCGGGTCGACCGCCGTGCCGGTATTCATGTCCGGGGTACCACAACCCCGGTCTGTCCCTGATATTTGCCGTTGCGATCCCTGTAGGAGGTTTCACAGACCTCGTCGGCCCCCAGAAACAGCATCTGCGCCACGCCTTCATTGGCGTAGATCTTGGCGGGCAGTGGCGTGGTGTTGGAAAATTCCAGCGTCACATGACCTTCCCACTCGGGCTCCAGCGGCGTGACGTTGACGATAATGCCACAGCGCGCATAGGTGCTCTTGCCCAGGCATATGGTCAGCACATCACGGGGAATGCGAAAGTACTCCACCGTGCGCGCCAGGGCAAAGGAGTTGGGCGGAATAATGCAAACATCAGATTTTACATCAACAAAACTGCCGGCATCGAAGTCCTTGGGATCGACGATGGTGGAGTTGATATTGGTAAAGATCTTGAATTCGTCGGCGCAGCGCACATCGTAGCCGTAGCTCGAGGTGCCATAGGAGACGATCGGGCCGCGGTCGGTATGACGCACCTGACCGGGCTCGAACGGTGTAATCATCTCGCACTCTTGCGCCTGGCGGCGAATCCAGCGATCGGATTTGATTCCCATAGGTTGTCCGTCTGTCATGAAATCTGAATGGCGCGACATTCTACCGGTTTGCAGGCCGACTGAACAGGCCAGTATGGAGCGCGGCGGGTTCACTGCAACCCAACCCGCCGACGCCCCAACTGTACCGGGCGGGGATCAGTCGTTCTGAACGGAGATATTCGGGAACGCCGGCCCCTGGCTGGCATTGCGCCGGGCGATCTTGCCGGCCACACGCCGGGCAATCGCCAGATAGCTCTGCGCCGCCTGCCCGTTCGGGTCCGCCACCACTGTCGGCTTGCCGGCATCGGTCTGCTCGCGGATCTGCAACGACAGCGGCAGGGCACCAAGCAATTCGGTATCGTACTGCGCGGCGATACGGGCACCGCCGCCGGCACCGAATATATGCTCTTCATGGCCACAGTTGCTGCACAGGTGAGTACTCATGTTCTCCACCACGCCCAGCACCGGGATATCGACCTTGCGGAACATTTCGATACCCTTCTTCGCATCCAGCAGGGCAATATCCTGCGGCGTGGTTACAACCACGGAACCGGTAACAGGCACCTTTTGCGACAGGGTCAGCTGAATGTCGCCGGTGCCGGGGGGCATGTCGATAAACAGATAGTCCAGATCATCCCACAGCGTCTGGGTCAGCAACTGCTGCAGGGCACCGCTGACCATGGGCCCGCGCCAGACCATCGGCGTATTCTCGTCAATCAGGTAGGCCATGGACATGGTCTGCAGACCCTGGGCCTGAACCGGCTTGAAGTATTTTTCATCATCCGAGTCCGGGTGCACACCGGGTGCCACCCCCACCATCAGCCCGAGGCTCGGGCCATAGATATCCGCATCCAGCACGCCCACCCGTGCACCCGCCTGGGCCATCGCCAGCGCGAGGTTCACCGTGGTGGTGGACTTGCCTACCCCGCCCTTGCCGGACGCCACGGCGATGATATTGCGCACGCCATCGAGGTTGCGCAGGTTGCGTTGCGCCTGGTGGGGTTCGATTTTCTGCACGATGTCGAACCTGACGTCCAGGTCGACCTGCGCCTTGACAAGCTGAGCCAACTCGGCAGCCAGCGCCGTGCGGATATCGCTACAGGGGTAGCCCAGCGTCAGCGTGACGACACACTGACCTGCCTCTTCACCGACACCACTGATGGCACCGGCACTGACCAGGTCCGTACCCAGATAGGGATCCTGGTGCTGGCCCAGAACTGCTTCGATACGCGCGCGCGTTTGCTGCATGGGGGATTCCGCTCCTGTCGCCTTGCGGCGGCCAAATAGTTTATCGAACACGATGCTATACCCTACTTAATTGCTCGGGAATTATTCACGTTTTGGGCGCCGCCGTCCAGCACCGCCATGACACCGCCGCCGGATCGGCACAGGGTCAGCCTCACGCCAGGCCCGCGCTTGCCTGCGTCTCGCACCTGGCGTCGCTGAGCTGCTGGGCGCGGACGCGGGCGGCAGCAAAGTCACGCTTGCCGCTGCCCAGCAGCGGAATCTCGTCCACCGCGTAGATTTCGCTGGGCTGCAGCAGTGGTGTCACCGATGCCATCAGGCGACGGCGCACCTCTTGCGGCGCCACTGCGGGCGGCGCTACCAGCAGGACCACCCGTTCGCCCTTGCGCGCATCCGGCAGCGCCACCGCCAGCAGCGCGCAATCCTCGCCGTCCAGGCTCGCGGCCACGGCATCTTCCACCGCCTGCAGGCTGACCATCTCGCCACCAATCTTGGCAAAGCGCGCGTAGCGATCCAGGATGCTGAGAAAGCCCTCCTCGTCCAGCCGCCCCTTGTCGCCGGTGTTGTACCAGCGCAGGCCGTCGCGCTCGACGATGGCAGCAGCGGTACGCTCGGGGTCATTCAGGTAGCCCCGCATGATCTGGGTACCGCCGATCAGAACCAGCCCGGCCTCACCGGCGGGCAGCTCCTCCAGCGTGGCGGGGTCCACGATGCGTACCGTGGAGCCCGGCAGAGCCAGCCCCACGGTGCCCGCACGACTGCCGTGCTGCACCGTCCACCAGCGGGTATCCAGATGATCCGGCAGGTTGACCGTGGCCACCGGCGTGGTTTCGGTGCAACCGTAACCTTCGAGGACCGGCACATGAAAACGCGCCTCAAAGGCATCGCGCACGGCGGGATCCAGCCGTTCGGCGCCGGCCACCATCAGGCGCAGCGACTGGAACATCAGCGGATGCAGCTTGCGGTTGCGCACATAGAGCCGCATGAAGGTCGAGGTGGCACACATGAGGGTGGCCCGAAAGCGCGCCACGCCCTTGCCGATATTGACCGCATCGGTGGGATCCGGATGACAGACCACCGGAATCCCCTCGATCAGCGGCAGCAGGCAGGTCACCGTGAGTCCGAAGGCATGAAACAGCGGCAGGGTCGCCATCCAGCAGTCATCATCACGCACATTGAGCACATCACCGATCTGCTTGATGTTGGACAGGATATTGCGGTGACTCAGCATCACGCCCTTGGGCGCCCCCTCGCTGCCGGAGGAAAACAGGATCGCCGCGGTATCGTCCAGCTGTGCCCGTCGGCACAGCCAGGCCTGCAACACCGCCACGGGGAGCAGCCGCACCGCCACCAGCATGCTCAGGGCTTCCACCTTGCCGATGGAAGCCTTGATGTCCTCCATATAGAGCACCGTGCGGCCGGCGAAAAGCGCCTGGGTATCGATGCCACGGGACTCGAGACGCACCAGGAATTGGCGGGCCGTGACGATGGTATCGAGTTGCGCCTGCTCGGCGGCGGCCAGCAGCGCCTGGGGCGTCGCCGTGAAGTTCAGGTTGACCAGCGCCTTGCCGGCCATCAGCGCGGCCATGTTGGCGATGGCGCCGGCACTGGAGGTCGGCAGCAACAGACCGATGTTCGGGCTGCGCACCTTTTTGAAGCGCCGACTGAACAGCGCGCAGGCACAGAGCAGGCGCGGGTAGCTCAGGGGCGCGCCACGCACATCGCTGATGGCCCATTGGGCCGGCGCCTGTCGCGCCGTGCGGATAAAGGCCCTGGGCAGGGTTTCCAGCGTGTCGGTATAGGAGTTCCAGGCGTGAATCGATAATTCGAATACCCGCTTCTTCACCTGCTCGGCCGTGCTCTGCAGCGGCGCCGGCGCGCCAAAGGCGACAATCAGGTCGCGCTTGAGACCGTGCCGACGACTGGCTTGCAGGCGACTGCTGGAGCGCGAGAAACGGCTACCCCAGAGCCCGCGCAGATAAAACGGCACTATGACCGCGGCGCTGTCCTGGGCGATCCCCTCGCAGGCGCGCTCAAACCCCTTTTTGAAAGTACCCAGCTGCCCGGTATGGCTGATCGAGCCTTCGGGAAACAGGCAGACCACCTTGCCGGCCTGCAGCAGCTCGCTGACCCGCGTCAGCGCTGCACGGCTGTTGCCGCCGGAGATCGGTATCACCCCGAACAGGTCCAGGAAGCCGCGCAGGTACCAGCGCTCGTAAATACTGCGCTCCATCACAAAGTGCACATGCCGCGGACAGGCCATCTGGACCATGGCCCAGTCGAGCCAACTGATATGGTTGCCCAGCAGCAGGGTGCCGCGACCATCTTCAGGCAGGTGCTCAAACCCCAGCACCTGCAGGCGATACTTGCGCTTGAGGACCATGGCCACGATCAGGCGAATCAGCGCTTCGGGCAGCGTCACAATGGCGAAGACGGCGCCGGCCAGCGCCAGTACACCCAGGCCATAGAGCAGCCAGAGGCCGGAAATCCCGGCGAAGGCGCACAGCACCGTCAGGCCCAGGAAACTCAGCATCGCCACATTCTGAATAAAGTTGTTACCCGCCAGGATGCGGCCGCTGTCATGGCGGTCAGCATTGAACTGGATCAGCGCGTTCAGCGGAATGATCATCAGGGCGCCGAACAGGCCAATCATCAGGAACAGCGCCGCCGAGAAACCCAGTGAGGCGGCATGGGGCAGCAATAACAGCCCCAGTGCCACGCCGGCGGCACCGAGCGGAATCAGCCCGGTATTGATGTGATGCCGCGACAGGCGCCCGGCCAGCATGGAACCGGCCATAATGCCGATACCGGCCAGCGCCATGGCGCCCTGGATGACAAAGGTGTTCTGCTCCCCCAGGGTTTCCTTGGCAAAGGCCGGAAACACCGCCAGCATGACCTGGCTTATGGACCAGAAAGTCGCCAGACCCAGGATCGACAGCCAGATGGGTCGGATACCGGCGATATGGGACAGGTTCGCCGCCAGGGTGCGACCGCGGCGGTAGGCAGCCCAGTCGAAGTGCAGCTGTCGATCGGTCTTGGTCAGCGCGGGCAGGCGGTGCGCCAGCACAGTTTCCAGCGCGGCGCCGGCCACCAGGAACCAGCCCAGCGGCGCGATCTGCTGCACCACCTCGGCCGGGTCCTGGGGCAGGACCAGCAGGTCCGCCAGGCGCATCTCGAACAGCAGCGAAAACACCATGATGCCCGACAATATGGCCACCATGGTGGCCGCCTGAATCCAGCCGTTACCCTCACTGAGCCGGGCGGTACCGACCAGTTCACGGATATAGCCGTACTTGGAGGGCGAATAGAACGCGCTTTGCAGTGCCAGCACGAAGGTCAGCCCGAAGGCCGCCACAAACCAGCCCTGGTAGTAACACAGCGTGATCAGCAGCGTTACCAGCACTCCGGCCCAGGCGGAAAAGCGCATCACCCGGTGCTTGGGGTACTTGTCCGAAATAAAGCCGGCGGGCGTGAACAACATGATAAAGGGCAGCAGAATAAGCCCGTTAACCACCGCGGTGAGCAGGATCTGCTGCTGGCCGTCAAAGGTCTTGAACAGCGTATTCTGGATGATGATCTTGTGACCCAGGTCCACAAAGGCATTGATAAAGGCCACCGATACAAAGGCCAGAAACCCGCGCAGCTTGAAAAGTTCACTCATGTCCTGCTCTCCCGACTCAAACTCCAGCCATCCAGGTGGTAATCCACCAGCGTTGTCAGCATCTGTTCCTGTTTTCCCTGGGGCGGTAAAAACAGCTTGCCCCTTAACTGCAGCACGGCCACGCCATGCACCCCACTCCAGAGCGTACGGGCCGTCAGCGCCCGTTCCGACGCGCTCGCCTCGGGCACCAGTTCAGCCAGGCGACCCTCGATCTGCAAAAACAGACGCTCGATCGACGCATTCAGCCAGGCTGGTACCTGCAGGGTTTCGGGCGTGCGATGCTCAAACAGCAGACTCCAGCGCTCAGGCCAGCGGGCGGCAAAGGCCACATAGCACAGGGCATAGGCCTTGAGCGCCTCGCGCGGCGGCATCTCGCCCAGCGCATCCAGCTGTGCGAGCAGTTGCGCCAGCGTACGGGCATTCAGTTGCCAGCAAAGGTCATCGAGGTTATCGAACACCGAATAGAGAGTCGCGGCACTGTAGCCGATGTCCGCGGCAATACGGCGGGTACTCAGCTCGGCGATGCCCTGCTCGTCCAGCAGACGTTCGGCCGCGCACAGCGCGAGCTCGGCAAGGGTTTCACGGGAATGTTCTCGGCGTCGGGCCATGCTTGCCTCCGCAGATCCGCCAATTAATAAACAGTGTTTAGTATTGGCCACAGATTACTAAACAGTGTTTACAAAGTAAAGTAGCCGAGGCTGCATGGCAAAACCAGGCTGACAGGCCGCTGCGCGGCTCAATGGCATCACGATCAGCCCCATTGAATACTCAGCGCTTGATTTTAGGCGCTAAAAGCCTGTATTTTTTGCGCAACCCTTCCATAATACGCGACAGGCATTTTCGCCCCTCGCTGATACCCGAAAAACCGGACATTGATGAGCAATGACAATATAACCGAGTGGCTCATGTCACTCAGCATGGAAGATCTTCTCGACCTTGATTACAAACTCAAGGCGAAAATCAAGGTAATGGCACAGGAAAAAGCCGCCGAAGAAGAACGCCTTGAACAGGCACGCCTCGAGCAATTGCGCCTGGACAAGGAGCGCCAGGAACGCCAGGCCGAAGAAGCTCAGCAGCGTGCCCAGGCCAAGCCCGGCCCACGCCCTCTGCCCACGAACCTGTACGCGAGTGTCGATCAGCTGGCCGCCTGCCAGGGTCTGGACATCAGCGGCCTCATGAATGAAATCGCCCGCAAGGCGGCACAAAAACCCAAACCAAAACCCAAAACCGGCTCAGGCAACGGACGTCGCTAGCAGAGCCACTGCTAGCCTGTCAGAGCCTTCCTGTCATTCCCCGATGAATGAAATCGCCCGCAAGGCGGCACAAAAACACAACTTGAAAACCAGGGCCCAAACCCAAAACCGGCTCGGGCAACGGACGTCGCTAGCAGAGCCACTGCTAGCCTGTCAGAGCCTTCCTGTCATTCCCCTGATGAATGAAATCGCCCGCAAGGCGGCACAAAAACGCAACTTGAAATCCAGAGCCCAAACCCAAAACCGGCTCGGGCAACGGACGTCGCTAGCAGAGCCACTGCTAGCCTGTCAGAGTCTTCCTGTCATTCGCCTGATGAATGAAATCGCCCGCAAGGCGGCACAAAAACGCAACTTGAAAACCAGGGCCCAAACCCAAAACCGGCTCAGGCAACGGACGTCGCTAGGCGGTCAGGCAAGTAGCAGGCGAATGGCAGGCACAGCAGAACGAAAAAACCGCCGTTCCACAGGGGAAACGGCGGTTCGCAAACAAAGCTGCGGGTAATCAGGCGTCGGGGACGGCCGCATAGGCAACCACTTCGACCAGCATTTCTTCTCGGGCAAGGCCCGCAATGACCATGGCCGCCCGGTTGGGGTAAGGCGCCTCGAAGTACTGCGCATACACCTGGTTGAACACCGGCAGAAACGCACGGTCTGTCACGTAGATCAGCACCTGGGTGACATCCTGCATACCGAGACCAGCAGCCTCTATCGTATGTTTCAGGTTATCCATCGTCTGCCGGCTCTGGGCTTCGATCCCGCCTGCAACGACCTGTCCGGCCGTGTCGATGGGAATCTGCGCGGTGTAGAGGGTTCCGTTACCGATCACCGCCCACTCCAGCGGTGCCTTGGAGGCGTACAGGTCGGTTTTGACAATCTGTTTCATAAACTCTTCAGTTCCCGGGTCTTGTTAAGAAGGCCGGCCGAGGCTGCGGGCGACACCTATGGCCGCCCGGCCTCCGCTTTCGGCGGGTTCAGTCGATCAGTTTTTGTTCCCGCGCCATCTGGCGCGCGATGCGCGGCGCCGTCCACAGGGAGGGCAGCAGCACCAGGGATACGGGGACAGCGGTCACCACGATAAAGGACTGCAGCGCCGAGATACCGCCGGAACCGATTGAGATCAGCAGCGCTGCCACAACGCCCATCATGATGCCCCAGAAGACCCGCACCGCAGCTTGCGGGTGGTCAGTACCGGTCATCACCATGGACACGGCATAGGTCATGGAGTCACCCGTGGTGGCCACGAAGATGGTGGTCAGGATCAGGAACAGCACCGAGATCATGAAGCCCATGGGCAGCTGTTCGGTAATGGCCAGCAGCGCCGCCGGCAGGTTGAAACCGGTAAAGGGCTCGGAAATCACGCCGGGGTTAGCCAGTTCGAACGCCAGACCGCTGCCACCGACTATGGTGAACCAGAAGCAGGTGATCACGGGCGCCACCACCGAGATCAGCAGCACCAGCTCGCGCAGGGTGCGGCCACGGGAGATACGCGCCACGAACATCGCCATCAGCGGACCGTAGCCCAGGAACCAGCCCCAGAAAAACACCGTCCACCAGTCGAGCCAGCCCGGGCTTGCCCTGAAGGTCGCCATGGGAATGAACTTGTCCAGGTAGAGACCAAAGCCCTGCAAAAAGCCGTCGATAATAAAGGCGGTCGGCCCGAAGAACAGAATGAACGCCATCAGAATGACCGCCAGCACCACATTGGCCCGGCTGAGCAGCTGGATACCGCGGGTTACACCGCTGACAGCGGACAGGGTATAGATCGCCATCAGCCCCACCAGGATGGCCACCTGAGTGCTGTAGGTGTCCGGGATACCGAAGAGCTTTTCAAGTCCGAAACTGACCTGCAGCCCCAGGAAGCCAATCGGCCCTACCGTGCCGGCCACAACCGCCAGCACGCAACAGGAGTCCACCAGGGTGCCGAAAGGACCTGTCATCACGCGATCCCCGAACACCGGATACAGCAGGGTACGCGGTTTGAGCGGCAGCCCCTTTTCATAATGCAGGTACATGTAGACGATACCGGTCAGGCTACCGAGAATCGCCCAGGCCAGGAAGCCCCAGTGCATGAAGCTCTGGGCCAGGGCGTTATAGGCCGCCTGGGCACCGCCCGCCTCATCGCCGGCAAACAGCGGTGGCGGCGAGGTAAAGTGTGCCATGGGCTCGGCCGCGGCCCAGAACACGCCGCCCCCGGCCAGCAGGGTACACATGATGATGCAGATCCACTTGAAGGTGGATATTTCCGGCGCCTTGATGCCACCGAGCACCACGGCACCGGTGCGCCCGATCGCCAGGCAAAGGCCCACCAGAAAGGTCAGCAGCAACAGCACCTGCCAGTAGGCGCCGAACAGTTGGGTCGAGGCGGCAAAGGCACTGTTGACCCAGGCCGACACCAGCTCGATATCATAGAGTGCAAAAACCACGAACAGCAGCAGGGCACCGCCGCTGAGAAAGAATACCGGCAGGTCCACACCGGCCAGTAAGGTGTTTCGGGGGAGCGACGCATTGGCGTTCGCCGCCGGGGCTGGATTGTTGTTATTCATGCTAGCCTCCTGAGAAAGACCCGCTAGGGGAAGGAATCACCTGTTCAGTGGGTTTCAGCCGGCGGGCTGCAACCCCTGATCAAGAAAGTTGAGCCAGTTGAGCCCCATGATCCGCGCCACATCCTCGGCACTGAAACCGCGCTTGAGCAGCCCTGCGGTGATATTGGGGAAGTCGCGACTGTCACGGAACCAGGACAGGGGCCTGGGCCACTGGGAGTTGGCCGCGGAGCCTTCGCCGTAGTCCATGACCTTGGACCAGCGGCCATTGCGCATCCATTCCAGCACCGACAGTGGCTGGTCCTGGCACAGGTCGGTACCGATGCCGATCTGCTCGATACCCATGATGTCGGCGGTCCGTGCCACCATGTCGCAGAAATCATCCAGGGTGCAGTCAGAGCCGTTCTTCAGATGGAACGGATACAGGCTGAAACCCAGCAGACCACCGGACTCGCCCAGCGCCTGCAGCACCCTGTCGGACTTGTTGCGCTTGGCTTCGTGGAAGAAATCCGGGTTGGCGTGGGAGATCACGATCGGACGCTGCGAGTACTCGATGGCTTCCAGCGTGCTGCGCTCGGCACTGTGGGACATGTCCACAATCATGCCAACGCGGTTCATTTCACCCACCACCTGCTTGCCGAAGCGGGTCAGGCCGCTGTCGTCCGACTCGTAGCAACCGGTCGCCAGCAGGCTCTGGTTGTTATAGGTCAGCTGCATGATCATGAGATTCAGCTCGCGGAACACCTCGATCAGGGCGATTTCGTCCTCGATCGGCGAGCAGTTCTGGGCACCGAAAATAATACCGACCTTGCCCAGCTCCTTGGCGCGCCTGATATCACCGGCGTTGCGCACCGGCATGATCAGGTCGCCGTGCTGCTCGAAACGCAGGTTCCACTCCCCCAGCCGGGTCAGGGTTTCACGGGCGTTTTCGTGGTAGACGATGGTCACGTGCACCGCGGTCACACCGCCTTCGCGCAGTTGCTCGAAAATGCCGCGATCCCAGTGGGAGTACTGCAGTCCGTCGATCACTATCAGTTCGTTATGCATCGGATGGCCCCCGCAAAAGGTAAGAGACAGATAATTAAGGGCGAGTAAAAGCCCGGCGTCGGGCTGCGAAACAGCACCGACGCCGGATCAGGTGCTCGATCAGGCGCGGATGTAGGTGGTCTTGACGACGGTATAGAACTCGCGGGCATAGCTGCCCTGTTCACGCGGACCAAAGCTGGAGTTCTTGCGGCCACCAAAGGGTACGTGGTAATCGGTGCCGGCGGTCGGCAGGTTCACCATCACGCAACCGGTCTTGGCGCGGCGCTTGAATTCGCTGGCATATTTCAGCGACTGGGTCATGATGCCGCCGGTCAGGCCAAACTCGGTGTCGTTCAAGGTCGCCAGGGCTTCCTCGAAACCCTTCACCTTGATGACGCAGGCCAGGGGCGCGAAGGCCTCTTCGCGGTTAACGGTCATGGCATTGGTGCTGTCGACGAACAGCGCAGGCTGCATGTAGTAGCCCTCGGTGGACGCCTGGATACGCTCGCCACCGAACACCAGGCGAGCGCCTTCCTGCTTGGCCAGCTCAACATAACGCAGGTTCTGTTCCAGCTGACGGGCATCGGCCACGGCACCGATATGCACGCCTTCCTCCAGCGGGTTGCCGACACGGATCTGCTTGAGGCGCTCAATCACGGCGTCCACGAAGCGGTCATGAATACCTTCGGTCACGATCAGGCGCGAGGATGCGGTGCATTTTTGCCCGGTGCCGAAGAAGGCGCCGCTGACGGCACACTCCACCGCCTGCTCAAGGTCGGCATCATCCAGTACCACCAGGGCATTCTTGGAGCCCATTTCCAGCTGGCACTTCACCAGGTTCACCGCCGTGGCGGCGGCCACCTTGCGGCCGGTTTCCAGCGAGCCGGTAAAGGTCAGTGCATTGATACGCTTGGAGTGGATCAGGGTATCGCCCACCGCAGATCCCGGTCCCATCACGAGGTTAAAGGTGCCGGCGGGCAGTCCCTGGCGGGAGATAATCTCCGTCAGTGCCCAGGCGCTGGCCGGTACCTGGTTGGCCGGCTTGAACACAACGGCGTTGCCAAAGGCCAGGGCCGGGGCAATTTTCCAGGCACCGGTAGCCACCGGGAAATTCCAGGGAGTGATGATGCCGATCACACCGGCGGGCTCGCGACGGGTTTCGATTTCGACGCCGGGGCGCACAGAATCGGCAGTCTCGCCCATCTGGCGCAGCACTTCGGCGGCGTAGTAATGGAAGAACTGACCGGAGCGGTAGACTTCACCCACGCCTTCGGCCAGGGTTTTGCCTTCTTCGCGGGACAGCAGACGGCCCAGCTCATCCTTGCGTGCAATCAGCTCATCGCCAATGGCCATCAGCACCGAGTAGCGCTGCTCCAGGCCGCTCTGTGCCCAGGCTTCCTGGCCACGCACAGCCGCTTCTATCGCTAGCTCCGTCTGGGCGGCATCGGCCTGCGCATAGTGTCCCACCAGATCGCTGGTATCGGACGGGCTGATATTGGCAACGCTTGAGCTACCCTCAACCCAGTTGCCATCGATGTAGTTACGGTAAATTGCGTCAGACATATGCACCTCCTATTCGTTGCTTGCATACTAGATCGGGCAGTTTAATAATAAAAATTAATAGTAAATATCGCCTGATAAGGAGAACTTATTATGCTGGCCGAACTGAAGATTGCGCAGCTGCGTCATTTTGTCTGGGTCGCCGAACTAAAGGGCTTTCATGCCGCGGCTGAAAAGGCGCACCGCACCCAGCCGGCCATTTCGCTGTCGATTCGCGACCTGGAAAACAAGCTGGGAGAAGGCCTGTTTGAAAAGCGCAACGCCAAGACCGCCAAGACCGAGCTCACGCCTTTCGGCCAGCACTTTCTGCCCCAGGCCAAGGAACTGATCGCCCATCACGACCGCATCGCCGAAGACATGGCGCTGCTGGTGCAGCACAAGACCGGGCATCTGCGCCTTGCGGTCGTGCCCTCGATCGCCAGCCGCATGCTGCCCGGCATTCTGCAACGCTTCATGGCCAATACGCCCGAGCTGCACCTGAGCATCTTTGACGCCAACTCCGACAGGGTGCTGGAGATGGTAGACAGCCGCCAGGTGGACTTCGGTATCGCCAGCCTGTGGGAACCCCAGAGTGACAAGACCTTTATCCCGGTGTGGGAAGACCGCGTCGGCGTCGTCTGCCACCGCAATCACCCCCTGGCCTGCGAGACACAGCTGAACTGGAAGCAGCTGCGCGGTCATCGCCAGATCAGCAACGGCACCACACGGCTGCTCGCCAACAGCGATGCCGAGGAACTGATCGACAGTGCCCAGTTCTATATTTCCAACATGATTTCGCTGATTGCCATGCTGGATGTCGATATGGGTATCACCACCCTGCCCTGGTTCGCCTTTCCCCAGGACAACCCCAACCTGAAATTCATCCCCCTGGCGGACCCCGCCGTGGTGCGCGAAATTGGCATCCTCAGCCAGGCCCAGCGCTCCCTGACACCGCCGGCCCAGGCGCTGGTTGATTACATTCTCGAAACCGAAGGGCAACGGAAAAGCTGAAAGGAGTGTCGCCAAGCACGGCTGCCAATAGCCAGGTTACAAATAAGCAATACTCGTAGGATTACCAATCACTATTTGAAAATCTTATCGGGTGATTGAGCGAACTGATTTGTACTGACCGCGCAAACGCCTGAGTATTCACTCACAACTGGGGCGGGTATTCATGCCATTGCAGCGCCCGCCAGCGACCTGGCCGGCGTGTGCCCGCAGGTCCACAGCCGCACCCCCGCGGTGTTATCGGGGCACTCTTTTTTTTGCAGTACGAGGATAACAACAATGATCAATCCTGCTGTCATCCAGGCTGAACTCAAGGGCCCCGGCGCCCTGCCCCTCAGGCCCGCCAGCCAGGTCATGGACCTGGAGCGCCTTGGCAGCTTTCACCAGAGCCGGCTCAGCTTTATGCGCACCCTGGTGCGTCGCATCATGCGCGAGCGCTGGAACATCGACGCCGTGCGCCTGGAACTCGACAGGGACGGCTATGGCACCGTGGTCTATCGCATCCAGACGCCGACACAGCGTTACAGCTTCGTGCTGTTTTCCAGCTACCTGGCGCCCGAGGATCGCAACGACCGCGTCATCGCCACCCAGTGGGACCTGACCATGGCACTGTGCGAAGGCGACGTTGACGACGCCTATGTCGAGCAGCTGCGCCAGAACGTACCCAAACAGGAAGCCGGCCGGGTCGATGCCCGCGTTTTCGTGCTCTCGCGCGCCAACCGCAGCGCCCGCAATTTCGACTACGTGGTCGATCAGCTGGCCCGCGGCGAGCAGCCGGACATCAAGCGCATCACCCAGGTGGGCTACCTTTACCGCACCACCGCGGTTTATGGCAGCGGCAAGCTCGGCATGGCCGACTGGCAGAAGGTCGCCGCCCGGCACAGTGATTTTGCCCGCCCCTTTGCCGCCGAGATGTTTACCTGTTTCATGCTGCGCAATTTCAGCCTGACCCAGGCCGAGCATATCGCCCGCGCCCGGGCACCGCAGCAGGCCGTGACCCTGCAGCCGCACATCCGGCGCTACTTCGGTATCGGCAATTCCACCGGCCTCGGCATGGCGCCCTACCTGATCAACCACCCGCTGCTGATCAGTCGCTGGATCGAAATGCGCGAACTGGCCCTGGCTCGCATCCGCACCTTCGGCGTCCCCGGCACCGAACGCCTGGCCCGCTTCAAGACCCTGGTCGTGCGGGCACACCGGCACACCCGGGAGGTGGTCACCGAAGACGCCTGGCAAACCGGCAAGAATGCCCAGGTCATCGAGGACCTGACGGCCCTTGAGGGCTACCTGGCCGAGACCCGGCTGAGCGACTGGAACAGCCTGATTGCCTGGGCCGAACAGCATTGCTCGCTGCAGGGGCAGGAACTGATCAATTCCATTCTGTACGAGGTCTACCCGGATCTGGTGGACGAACTGGAGGACTATACCGGCGTGACCGAGCACCAGGATCTGGCACCGAACATGTCGGTGTCCGAACTCAAGGCACTGATCGAGGAACGCTACCGCTGGGCGCTGGACATCGATTTCAGCGCCCCCCGGGCCACCGAGACTTTCTGGTACCGTTCCCAGGAAAAGCAGGAACCGCGCCTGGGCGGCAGCGAGCTCGATTGCGGCCGCGCCAAGCAGATGCCCCTGGGCATCGGTCTGCGGGTCGCGCAGTGTTACGCGGGGCTCTGTGACTATGCCAGCGCGCACCCGGAGCACAGCTGTGCCTACTTCCTGTTCCAGCAGCCGGAATACCGCGGTATCGTGCGGCGCATTCAGAGCCTGCGACACTGCGTGTACGGTGACATTCAGGCCAATCTGCTGGACCAGGATGTCCTGCCCATGCACCTGCTGCGCTGCAAGCTGGCATTCTTCGGGGTCAGCAAGTTCGACCCGCGTTCGCGCCTGTGGGTGCGCAACACCATGTTCCAGGGCGCGCCCCTGCTGGACGATATCGGCCAGCCGTTTGACGACGACTGGTTCCTGCCCCTGGCGCCGGCCATCGACACCGAGGAAGCCCGCTGATGCGTATTTCACTGAACGAACTGAACGCGACCCTCAAGCGCTCCTTCGAGGGCATGGGCTACTTCGTGGGCACCTATGAAGATGCTGCCCAGATGGTGAGCTGGCTCGAAATGCACGGGGAACAGGGGTTCAGCGAACTCGAACGCGCCCTGCCCTACGTCAACGATGACGACAAGGCGCCCGTGGAGCTCCTGTTCGAGGACGCCAGCTCCGCCATTGTCGACTGCCATGGCCGCAGCGCCCTGAATGGCCTGGCACTGGTACTCGACCTGGCCCACGCCAAGGCCCTCAAGGCCGGCATCGCCACGCTCAAGGTACAGCATTGCCATAACCGCAAGTTCATCCTGAAGCTGCTGGCCGACTGTGGCCGGCGGGGCATCAGCATGATGGCCTACTGGCAGAACGGCACCCAGCCCTCCACCGAGCATGTCGCCAGCATCAGTGCCGGCGAGCAGTATCCGCACTACAGCGAAGCGGTACTCAAGGCCGACTGCAGTCCGCTGGAAAAACAGACCCTGACGCTGATCTGCAGCGATCGGGTCAATATCGGTGCGCAGCTGATGTCCAGCCCCGATGATCGCATCAGCTGCCGCACCGTGGAACCCAGGGCCTTTGCCGCCACGGGACTGGCGACGCTGGAAAGCGGTATCGCCATCAGCGAGTCCCTGTGGCAAACCTTTAACCAGCTGGGGGACAAGGTCCTGGTGGAAAACACCGAGCAGTCCCGCCAGGGGGCCGGCGGGCGCTGAACCAGCTCGCTAACTGGCCTATCCGGAACCGAGAACTGGCAGGCGCGTGCGCGCACCCGCTGGACTATACTGTCGCCCCTTGCCGCGGGTCCCGCTGACCCGCCGCTTCGCGTTCATGATTTTCGGTACACAGGACCTGCAATGATTTACAGCCTCTGGGACTTTCTGGCCCTGCTTGTCGTCACGCTCGGCATTGCTCTGCAGGGTGTCGTGGGGATTGGGTTTGCGCTGGTGGCCGCGCCCTTGCTGTTTCTGATCGACCCGCTCTTTGTACCGGTACCGCTGATCATTCTGGGCGCCCTGCTGTCGGGCTACATGGTGGCACGGGGCCGACAGCACCTGTCGTGGCGGCGCCTGATGCCGGCACTCGTCGCCCGGGTACCGGGTTCGTGGCTCGGCGCAATGCTGCTGGCTTCGGTGTCTCCCGGGGCACTGAGCCTGATTCTGGGCGGCACACTCTTTGTCTCGGTTGCCCTTAGCTGGCGCAATACCATCCGCATCAGCATGTCCACTCGTTCACTGTCCGTTGCCGGCTTTTTCTCCGGCATCATCGGTACTGCAACCTCGGTGGGCGGGCCGCCCATGGCACTGGTCTATCAGGAATCCAACGTACTGACGGCCCGCAGCGAACTGGCGGCCTTCTTTCTGGCCGGCCTGCCCATCACCCTGATAATGCTGGCCTTGACCGATAACCTGCCGCTGGAATCCCTGATACTGACACTCAAGATGGTGCCGGGCCTGGTTGCCGGTGTCTTTGTCGCCCGGCGCATCGACCGCCACGTCGACAAGCAGAGCGCCAAGCCGCTGCTGCTGTCGATGTCACTGCTCGGCGCCGTGCTGGTTGTGGTGCAGGGTGTGCGCCTGCTCGCAGGCGCAACCTGATACTGGCGGCAGTGAGCCTGGCTATTTGCGCGTAAGGTAAACGCCGCATTCCAGGTGATGGGTATAGGGGAACTGATCGAAGATGGCGAACCGCTCGATCCGGTGCGTCCGGGTCAGGTCGGCCAGGTTATCCTTCAGCGTATCGGGATTGCACGAAATATAGACGATGTGCTGATACTCGCTGACCTGGGCCACGGTATCGGCATCCAGCCCCGAACGTGGCGGGTCGACCAGCACGGTGGTGAAGTTGCAGCTGGCCAGGTCCAGGTGCGCGGTGCGCCGGGCTTCGCGCTCGCCCTTGAGCACCTGGGAAAAGTCCTCCGATGACATCCGCACCACGTCAATATTGTCGATACCGTTCTCGGCAATATTGAATTCCGCAGCACGCACCGACACCTTGGCAATTTCGGTCGCCACCACGCGGCCAAAGTTCTGCGCCAGCGGCAGGGTAAAGTTGCCATTGCCGCAATACAGTTCCACCAGGTCGCCGCCGGCCCCGTCGGTCACATCCAGCGCCCAGCCGATCATCGACCGGCACACCTCTGCATTCGGCTGGGTAAAGCAGTTTTCCACCTGTTTGTAGCGGTACTCGCGGCCATTAATGTCCAGCCGCTCGATCACATGGTCCCGTCCCAGCTCCTTCTTGCTCTTGCGCGAGCGGCCGATAATCTCGATACCGAACTGTTCGGCCAGGGCCCGGGCCGCGGTTTCCCATTCATCTTCAATCGGACGATGGTACAGCAGGGTCACCAGCAGCTCGCCGGACAGGGTGCTGAGAAAGTCGATCTGAAACAGGCGAAAACGCAAGGCAGGATCCGCCTTGATCACCTCCAGCATCGGGAACATGACATCATGAATGCGTTTTGACACCATCGGACAGCTGTCCAGGCGCAGCGGCACCTTCTTGTTGCCCGGTTCGAACATCACATAGTACAGATCATCCCCGTCGTGCCAGACCCGAAACTCGGCCCGCATCCGGTAGTGCTGTGGCGGCGAGGGGAAAACCTCCACCTGCGGCAACGCGAAAGCCGCGAAGTCCGCGCGCACGGCGTTGCATTTTTCATCCAGCAGCGCCTCGTAGAGGGTCGGATCAACGTTGGGTAATGCCATCTTGGGGAATATCCGGGGTCTGTCGGGAAAGCGCGGCATTCTACCAGCCCTGCCGCCGCCATCAAAGCGCTCGCGCCGGCACTGGGCATCCCGCTTACCGCGCGTTAACGCGCCGCTGTCGAGGGCTCGAGCTTGAGACGGTATTCATTGGCCATCATCTGCCAGCGCGGCAGATTCTTCTCGATACCCAGGCGTTCCAGGTAGGCGAGCGACAGCTTGCACGACAGGTCCGCACCAGGCCCGTTCGCCAGCGCCGGCAGCAGGGCGTCGGCCAGGTGCAGCGCACTCAAAGGCTCAAAGCGGGGACTGGGCGATGCAGTCGGAAAATGATGCAGCAGCACGGCTTCAACCACACTGAACGGCAGGTTCCACAGACCCAGAAGATAGGCGGCCGCCTCGGCGTGGGTCAGCCCCAGGCGCATTTTCTCCATGGCATACATGGGCTGGCCCATACGTACCGACTCATGCATCAGGTCCTGGTAGGCGCCCGGATTCTTGTTGGCCAGCACCGAGATACCGAAATCATGCAACAGCCCGGCCAGAAACGCCTGCCCCTGCTGATTGCGATCAAGGCCCGCATCGGTACCGATTTGCTGAGCCAGCCGTGCCACCAGCATGGAGCGCTGGTGCAGCCTGGAAAACGAAAACGCGGTCCAGGCATCCTGCTGACGGTAGCGGCTGAACAGGTGGGTCGCCAGCAGCAGATCCCGAATCATGCGCACGCCGATAATGGTGACCGCCTCGTCAATGCGGCTGATCTGGCGCCGCAGACCGAACAGGGCCGAGTTGACCAGCTGCATGATCTTGACCGCGATGGCCGGATCCTGCTCGATAATCTTGGCGATGCTCCTGGCATCGGACACATCGGAGCTCAGCGCCTCGTTCAACGCACGGTACACCGTCGGCAGCGTGGGCAAACGCCCCAGGCCGCTGACGTAGTCACGAACGGCCGACTTGTTGACCAGCCCCTCAATCTTGAGGGCATATTCGATGGCAGCCGTGAGCTGTGCCCCGGTAGTGCTGTCGGGCAGGGTCTGATGGGCCACTTCCAGTGCCCGCGCGGAGCTGGCGGGGGTCAAGTGTCCACTGATCAGGATGCGGACGATGCCCGGGTGCTGCTCGGCGATCTGCTTGAGCAGGCCCAGCGCCCGGTACGGCTGTTGATAGGCCGCCACGATCAGCACCTGGGTATCGTAGTACTTCATGCGCGACAGAACTTCAGACTCGTCATCCAGGCAGAGCACATCCCAGCCGGCATGCTGGTCCACCTCGTGGGCGGCGCCGCGATGACTGAGCTTGGAGTCACAGAACAAGATCCTGCAGATTTGGCCGCCGCTGGGTACCGCGCTCATTCAACGTCCCTCTGGGAGCAGGGTTACCCACTCTTTTTAGTCGCAAAAACGCCCCCTGTCGACCGCGGATCGGTTCATATGCCGGGCCAAACAGCGTAGAATTCCACAACTTTGTTTTCAGTCCACCAGGTTCCATTAGCCGACTTATGACCCAGAATCCGCGCAAGATCCTCGTTACCAGTGCCCTGCCCTACGCCAACGGCCCCATCCACCTGGGTCACCTGGTGGAATACATCCAGACCGATATTTGGGTGCGTTTCCAGAAGCAGCGCGGCCATCAGTGCACCTATGTCTGTGCCGATGACGCCCACGGCACCCCCATCATGCTCAAGGCCGATCAGCTGGGTATCAGCCCGCAAGAGCTGATCGAAAAGGTCAGCACCGAGCACCAGCGCGACTTTGCCGGCTTCATGGTGGGCTTTGACAACTACTATTCCACCCATTCGCCGGAAAACCGCGATTTTGCCGCGCTGATCTACCAGCGCCTGAACGATGCCGGCCATATCGCCCGCCGTACCATCACCCAGGCGTTCGATCCCGAAAAGCAGATGTTCCTGCCGGACCGTTTCGTCAAGGGCGAGTGCCCCAAGTGTGGCGCCGCCGACCAGTACGGTGATTCCTGCGAAGCCTGTGGCGCAACCTACAGCCCCATTGAGCTGAAGAACGCCTACTCGGCGGTATCCGGCGCCAAACCGATCGAGAAGGACTCCGAGCACTTCTTCTTCAAGCTTGGCGACTTTGAACAGTTCCTGCGCACCTGGGTGGATGCGCATGTGCAGGAACAGATGATTCACAAGCTCAACGAATGGTTCGAGTCCGGCCTGCAGCAGTGGGATATCTCCCGCGATGCACCCTACTGGGGCTTCGAGATCCCCGATGCGCCGGGCAAGTATTTCTACGTCTGGCTCGACGCCCCTATCGGCTACATGGCCAGTTTCAAGAACTGGTGCGACAAGAACGGCGTCGACTTCGACGACTACTGGGGTGAGTCCTCCGATGCCGAGCTGTACCACTTTATCGGCAAGGACATCGCCTACTTCCACACCCTGTTCTGGCCCGCCATGCTGGAAGGTGCCGGCTTTCGCAAGCCCAATGGCGTCTTCTGCCACGGTTTCCTGACCGTCAACGGCCAGAAGATGTCCAAGTCCCGCGGCACCTTTATCATGGCCGAGAGCTACCTCAAGTACCTGCGCCCCGAATACCTGCGCTACTACTTCGCCGCCAAGCTGAGCTCGGGCATCGACGATATCGACCTGAGCCTGGATGATTTTCGCATGCGCGTGAACGCCGACCTGGTCAACAAGGTCGTCAATATCGCCTCGCGTTGCGCCGGCTTCATCGCCAAGAAATTCGACGGCCAGCTCGGCGCCAGCCTCGTTCAGCCGGAACTCTACGACGATGCGGTCAAGCTGGGCGAGACCATTGCCGACGCCTACGAAAAGCGCGAATACGCCCGCGCCATGCGTGAAATCATGCACATCGCCGACAGGGCCAACCAGTACATCGATGCCGCCGAACCCTGGGTGCTGGCCAAGCAGCCGGAGCGGGCGCAGGACGTACAGGACAGCTGCACCCTGGGGATTAACCTGTTCCGCGTGATCCTCAGCTACCTGGCGCCGATCCTGCCCCAGGTCGCCGAAGAAGCCGCCGAGTTCCTGAACATCGACGGTTTCGCCTGGGATAATATCCAGACGCCGCTGCTGGGCCACCGCATCAACAAGTTCAAGCCGCTGATGCAGCGGGTCGAACCTGAAGCCATCGACAAGATGGTTGAAGACTCGAAACAGTCGATGCCGGCACCGGCACCGGCACCTGCCGTGAAGGCGCCAGCAGCGCATCAAAGCCCGCTGGCGGCCGAGCCGGTGGCCGACACCATCGAGTTTCCCGACTTTGCCAAGGTTGACCTGCGTATCGCCAGGATCGCCAGGGCCGAACATGTGGAAGGTGCCGACAAGCTGCTGCGCCTGACACTGGACCTGGGCGGCGAAACCCGCAATGTCTTTGCCGGCATCAAGTCCGCCTATTCGCCCGAACAACTGGAAGGCAAGCTCACCGTCATGGTGGCAAACCTGGCGCCGCGCAAGATGAAGTTCGGCCTGTCTGAAGGCATGGTGCTGGCCGCAGGCCCGGGTGGCCAGGATCTCTGGATCCTGGAACCCCACGAAGGCGCTCAGCCCGGCATGCGAATCAAGTAAACCTCCCCTGGCCTGCTCCGCCAACCACAGGTTGCGGAGCAGGCCGCCTGGGCCTCCCACTGCGCCCTCTGCTGCCCCCCTGTCGATCCCCCTCAATTGCCAGCCCACGCCCGTCACGGCTCGCAGATGCCTGCGATACAGCCAAGCCGCCTGGCTGTGCGGGAATATTTTCTGTAAATCCCGCGTCACCCGGTCGGAAAATGTCCGTTGCAAAATGCGAATTTTCGCGATGTGCAACGCATTTTCAGCACTGATACAGCGCTCAACCCTGATTAAAACGCAACTTGCTTATTTAGCAAATACTAATATACTGGCGCCTATCTTCAGCCGGAGCGCCGCCATGAATGCCTCAATCACGACCCTTAGCGCGGCAGACTTTGCCCTGCGTCAGCGCACCGAAGACTGCACCGTACTGGACGTGCGCAGCGGCAACGAATATCGCCAGCACCACCTGCCCGGCAGCCTGCACATGGCGCTGCACGAACTGGAGCAGCAGGCCGACCGGATAGCTCAACTGGCACCCACAGAGCCGATTTACCTGCTGTGCCAGAGCGGTGCTCGCGCCAGAACCGCTGCTGCCCAGCTATGCCGGACCCACCACAACCCGCTGGTCATCATCGAGGGCGGCCTGAACGCGCTGCGCGCTGGCGAGACACCAGCGGCAGCGACCCAGATCAGCCTGGAACGCCAGGTGCGCATCCTGGCTGGCGCCCTGGTGCTGCTGGGGGTGCTGCTGGGCACGCTGGTCACGCCGCTGGGTTACGGTCTCTCGGCTTTTGTGGGTGCCGGCCTGATCTTTGCCGGCGCAACAAACCGGTGCACGCTCGCCCTGCTGCTGGCCCGCATGCCCTGGAATCGCTAGGGCGGTGCCTCTAGCGTCGGGACAGAAACCTGGCACTGACAGTGACAGTGCTGATTGCCAGGTAGGCTGTGGGTCTCTGCGAAAACCATGCAGAAGGCTCCATGTCCCCCAGATCGCTGATACCGCGTTTTACTGGCACGCCATTGTCACCGGGCCAGTTGCCGTCGCCTCGCATCATTCTTTGCTGGCGGTTCTTGTACAGACAAAAAAACATGGTCTATCGTTAGCTCGATTCGATCTATAAATTTCGGCGGCACCGGAGGGGCACGCCGCGTGACAAAGGTAGCTCAGTCAATTTGTGGCGCGCTTTTTGCTGATTCACAAGGATGTAACGCTATCACTGGATAGCGCCAGATATTCCACAGACCAGAATAAGAATTTCATGTCAGATCTCAGGAGGATCAGTCCATGATGAAGAAAACCCTCGCAACAGCCATAGTCATGACCACCGCTATCTCGGGGTTGGCTGCGGCGGAAGGTACGCTGGAAGCCGTCAAGGCCCGCGGCGTATTGCAATGTGGCGTGACCAGCGGCGTGCCGGGATTTTCCGTCCCGGATGAACAGGGTAACTGGAAAGGACTCGATGTCGATGTGTGCCGCAGTGTCGCCGCCGCGACCCTGGGCGATGCCAGCAAAGTAAAATACATTCCCCTCACCGCCAAGGAGCGTTTCACCGCGCTGCAGTCCGGCGAGATCGACGTACTCTCGCGTGTAACCACCTGGACCCAGACCCGCGACACCCAGCTGGGCCTGAACTTCACCGGCGTCACCTATTACGATGGCCAGGGCTTTCTGGTCAAGAAGGAACTCGGCCTGACCAGCGTCAAGGAACTGGATGGCGCCACCGTCTGCGTACAGTCAGGTACCACCACGGAGCTGAACCTGTCCGACTACTTCCGTGCCAACGGCCTGACCTTCACGCCGGTGGTGTTTGATACCAATGAGCAGGCGGCTACCAGCTTTGACACTGGCCGTTGTGACTCCTTCACCACCGACCTGTCCCAAGCCTACGGCCTGCGTACCCGCATGAGTGATCCGGATGCCGTGGTGGCACTGCCGGAAGTCATTTCCAAGGAACCGCTGGGACCGGTGGTTCGCCAGGGTGACGACCAGTGGTTCAATGTCGTGAAGTGGTCGCTCTACGCCATGCTTAACGCCGAAGAACTCGGTGTCACCTCGGCCAACGTCGACGAGATGAAGTCCAGCGAGAACCCCAACATCAAGCGTCTGCTGGGCATTGATGGCCCCAAGGGCAAGGGGCTGGACATCGCTGATGACTGGTCTTACCAGATCATCAAGCAGGTCGGCAACTATGCCGAGGCCTTTGATCGCAACGTCGGCAAGGACTCGGCGCTGAAAATCGACCGCGGCATCAACGCGCTCTGGAATCAGGGAGGTTTCCAGTACGCACCGCCGATGCGTTAACCATACTGCAGACACGCCGGGCCCTCGCGCCCGGCACTGAAGGTCACCGGCGCCCGCGGCGCCGGCCCTTGAACCGTATCGGTGCCTGAGCCCGCTGGTGTTGCGCCAAGCACAATGCCAGCCGGGCTACCACGGAGGACACTATGTCCGAAGACAAATCCAAGGCCGACAAGCCGGACAGCTTGCGTGCCCCCGGCGGCGAAACCCGCTTCTGGAACGACCCCGCCAAGCGCGCGCTGGTCTTCCAGGCTTTACTGCTCGGCCTGATCGGCTATTTTCTCTTTTCCATTGTCAACAACACCCTCCACAACCTCGAAACCCGCGGCATTACCACCGGCTTTGGCTTTCTGACCGAAGAAGCCGGCTTCAGCATTCCCCTTTCCCTGGTCGAATACACCGCCGCCGACAGCTATGGCCGTACCTTCGTGGTCGGTTTGCTCAACACCATACTGGTGTCTGTGCTGGGCATTATCGCGGCAACACTGCTGGGATTCGTGCTCGGCGTTGCACGCCTGTCCCACAACTGGATGATCGCCAAGCTTTCCAGCATCTATATCGAGATTTTTCGTAATATCCCGCTGCTGCTGCAGATTTTTTTCTGGTACTTCGCAGTGCTGCGCTCACTGCCATCCCCCCGCCAGAGCGTCGAGTTTCTCGGCAGCTATCTCAACATACGTGGTCTCTCTGTCCCCCGCCCTGTTGCCGAAGACGGCATGAGCATGGTGTTCTGGGCCCTGGTCGCTGCCATCGTACTGAGCTTCGTGCTGGTGCGCTGGGCCCACCGGCGTCAGGACGCCACCGGGAAGATATTTCCCAGCGGCTGGGCCAGTTTCGGGCTGATCCTGGGGCTGCCGCTGCTCGCCTTCGTGATCATGGGCGCGCCCCTGTCCTTTGACGCACCGCAGCTACGGGGCTTCAACTTCACCGGCGGCATGACGCTCATGCCCGAGCTGGTTGCACTCTGGCTGGCGCTGACCATCTACACCTCGGCCTTTATCGCCGAAACCGTGCGTGGCGGCATTCTTGCGGTCCCCAACGGGCAGCTGGAAGCCGCGTCAGCACTGGGGCTGCCCAAAGCACGCACCCTGCGGCTGATCGTCATTCCCCAGGCCATGCGGGTCATTATCCCGCCGCTCACCAGCCAGTACCTGAACCTGACCAAGAACTCGTCCCTGGCCACCGCCATCGGCTACCCGGATCTGGTGTCCGTGTTCGCCGGCACAACGCTGAACCAGACCGGCCAGGCCATCGAAGTCATCTCCATGACCATGGCGGTTTACCTGGCGCTGAGCCTGCTCACCTCGCTGTTCATGAACTGGTACAACAAGCGCATGGCGCTGGTTGAACGCTAGCCAATCGCCGGAGAGCATCCCTTTATGAAATATGAAATTGAAGCTTCCCTGCCGCCGCCGCCCAATACCGTTGGCGTGATTGGCTGGATGCGGCGCAACCTGTTCGATGGCGCGGTCAATTCCGTCGCCACCCTGGTGATCGGATTTCTCGCCGTCTACTGGCTGATACCGGTTATACAGTGGATGTTTATCGATGCCGACTGGCTTGGCGACAGTCGGGAGGCCTGCACCAGCGGCGGCGCCTGCTGGGTGTTCATAGCCACACGCATGGATCAGTTCCTCTATGGTTTCTACCCCTCCGGGGAGTACTGGCGCCTGAACCTGTCGTTTATCATGCTGGCCCTGCTGACGGCCTGGCTGATGATCCCGAGCCTTGGGCGCAAGGGGCTGGCGACCTTCCTGACCCTGGTGGTCTATCCCATCGTCACCTTCTACCTGCTGACCGGCGGCGCCTTTGGCATGCCGTCGGTAGAGACTCACCTGTGGGGCGGCTTCAGCCTGAACCTGATACTGGCAGTCATCGGCATTGTTGCCGCCATGCCGTTCGGTATTCTGCTGGCGCTGGGCCGGCGCTCCGAAATGCCCATCGTGCGCTCGCTATCGGTGGTCTATATCGAGATCTGGCGTGGCGTGCCACTGATTACCGTACTCTTCATGGCCTCGGTCATGCTGCCGCTGTTCTTTCCCGAGGACATCAGCTTCGACAAACTGCTGCGGGCCATGATCGGCATCATCCTGTTCCAGTCGGCCTATATGGCGGAAGTCGTGCGTGGTGGCCTGCAGGCGATTCCCAAGGGTCAGTATGAAGCCGCCGACGCACTGGGCCTGAGCTACTGGAAGAAAATGATCCTGATCATTCTGCCCCAGGCGCTCAAGCTGATGATTCCCGGCATCGTCAACACCTTTATCGCCCTGTTCAAGGACACCAGCCTGGTGGTCATTATTGGCCTGTTTGACCTGCTGGCGATTGTGCAGGCGGCAAGCAACGACCCGGACTGGATCGGCTATGCCACCGAAGGCTATATCTTTATCGCCCTGATGTTCTGGGTCTTCTGCTTTGGCATGTCCCGTTACAGCCAGCATCTCGAACAGCTGCTGCATACCGGTCATGGCGGCCGTAACTAATACGCTTGGAGACGAATTACCATGACTGAACCACACATCAAGCAGGCTGGCCTGGCCGTCGAGCTACGCAACCTCAACAAGTGGTACGGCGATTTTCATGTACTGAAAAATATCAACCTGGAGGTGCAGAAAGGCGAGCGTATCGTCATTTGCGGCCCATCCGGCTCCGGCAAGTCCACCATGATCCGCTGCATCAACCGGCTGGAAGAGCACCAGCAGGGCGACATCATCGTCAATGGCGTGCAGCTGACCGAGGACCTGAAAAAAATCGAGAATATCCGCCGTGACGTCGGCATGGTATTCCAGCATTTCAACCTGTTCCCTCACCTCACTGTGCTCGAAAACTGCGCACTGGCGCCTATCTGGGTCAACAAGGAGTCACGCAAGGCAGCCGAGGTCAACGCCATGAAGTACCTCGAGCGCGTACGCATCCCCGAACAGGCAAAGAAATTCCCCGGGCAACTGTCCGGCGGTCAGCAGCAGCGCGTGGCCATTGCCCGCAGCCTGTGCATGAATCCCGATGTCATGCTGTTCGATGAACCCACCTCGGCGCTGGACCCGGAGATGATCAAGGAAGTGCTGGATGTCATGATCGAACTGGCCCAGGAGGGCATGACCATGCTCTGCGTGACCCACGAAATGGGCTTTGCCAAAACCGTGGCCAACCGCGTGATTTTCATGGACGCCGGGCAGATTATCGAGGAAAACAACCCCCATGAGTTCTTCGACAATCCGCAGCATGAAAGGACCCAGCTGTTTCTGAGCCAGATTCTGCAGCATTGAGTTCAAGTCTTATCAAAGGAGCCTGTCCGCCCGCCCGTTCAATGCACAGCATCGCAGTGCGTTTAACGGGCATCACCTTACCAGTCCCGATCCCCGGCACAACAGCCCGCACTAGCCGCTGCAGCCCGCGCATTTCGATCGAGCCCGCAGGTTATCTGCCCACGCCTCAGGCTTTACCCTCGCGGGAACAAATGTTAGAAACCCTGTTTGCCAATTTATGGAGCCGCAGCAATGGATCTGGATACATTTCTCAGCAAGATCGGGCAGGACGACAGCCTGGATTTCAAACACTGCATGGAGGTCATTCAGGCCCACTATGATTACCAGGCCACCGGCTTCACCAATGGTACGGTGCGCAACGAAGCCGGGCAGAACGAAGGCAGCTGCAAGATTTTTTCCTTTGCCAAGCTCAACGGCCTGGATGAAGCCCGGACACTGGCCTGCTTTGGCAACTTCTACCTTGATGTAGTGAAGTCCCCCCAGGGTACCGATCACGCGAATATCCGCGCCTTTATGGCCAGCGGCTGGGACGGCGTGGCGTTTGATAGCGACGCCCTGACCCGCAAGGGCTGAGCCTCGGCGCCACTCAATCAGCCACGAACCCGGCGCAGAACTCAGAACAGCGCCAGCTGATCAGGCTGGCTGCTGTCTGTCTGCTCGCTGAGACGATAGCCGACACCGATCAGCCGTACCGGCCGGTTGCCGCGGCCAAACGCCTCCTGTAACAGCCGCGCGTACAGGCCGCTATCCGGCGCCTGGCTGGACGATGCCCGGGTCGCCTGTTCAACAGTGGTCTGACTGAAATCATGGAACTTCAGCTTGACCACGGCGCCCGCAATATCCGCCGGGCGTGACAGCCTGGCATAGCGCCCTGCAAGGGAGTCCAGCAGCACAGGCAGTGCATTGATACAGGCCGCCAGGTCCGGCAGATCCTCAGCATAGGTGTGCTCGACGCTCACGGACTTGCGCTCGCGGCTGATGCGCACCGGCCGCTCATCCTGGCCCCAGGCCAGCTCCCACAGGCGCTGACCAAAGCGCCCGAAGCGGCTGACCAGTACCGCCTCACCCTGCGCCCGAAGATCCGCGCAGCTGTGCACCCCCATGCGTTCGAGTTTCTGGGCGGTTTTGGCACCCACGCCGTGCAACCGCTTGACCGGCAACGCCTTCACAAAGGCTTCCACCTGCTCGGGGCGCAGCACGAAAAGGCCGTCGGGCTTGTTCCAGTCACTGGCGACCTTGGCCAGAAACTTGTTCGGCGCCACACCGGCCGACACCCGGATGCCGACCTCGTCGAAGACACGCTGGCGGATTTCCTCCGCCACCAGGGTCGCGCTGCCCCGGCAGCGCTGTGTTCCGGTCACGTCCAGGTAGGCCTCGTCCAGGGACAGCGGTTCAATCAGCTGCGCATAGTCGGCGTAAATCGCCATGATACGGGCAGAGACCTCACGGTATTTTTCCATATTGCCACGCACGACCTTAAGCTCCGGACAGAGCGCCAGGGCCCTGGCCGTGGACATGGCGGAATGGATACCAAAGGCCCGCGCCTCGTAATTGCAGGTGGCCACGACGCCGCGCTGATCGGCGCGCCCACCCACCGCCAGGGGGATACCGCGCAATGTCGGATTGTCGCGCATTTCCACCGCGGCATAGAAACAGTCGCAGTCGCAATGAATGATTTTTCGATCCACGTTGAGGTCTCTGCTGAAATACCGGTGCCCAGGACGCTGGAAACGCCCAATGCAAACTCGTGCCTGGCTGCTAATCTTAACCTGAATCCCCCGCAGCATCCCGGTGACGGAGAGCACAATGACGGACGATGACAAAAACAGCTGGAATGGCAACGAGAAGCGCTCGGGTACGGATCGACGCCAGACGACAGATCGCCGTGACGAAGTGCGCTTCGAACCCGGCAAGCCGGACCGGCGCAAGAATCGCGGCCGGCGCAAAACCGACCAGGACCCCTGGAGCAAGGGAACGGTCTGAGCGGCGCTCGCACCATGCAGTTCCTCTAAGTCTGCCCCGGGCTGTCACCGTCCTGTCATCATACATTCAAGCCAGAGTCACAGTGCGGCCATAGAGTGGGAGTCCTTCGCCAGAGGACACCCCTGATGCAGCTGAACGTCGAACAGGTCGTTACCCAGAAGTTTCCCGCCTTTGTTGCCAAGCCAGCACCGGTAAAACGCTCCACCCTGTTCTGCCTGCGCCGCCTGGTGCGCGAGCGGGAGATTAACCACTTCCTCACCGAGCACAGCGCCAGTACGGGCTTCGAATTTATCGACAGGGTTCTGGACCACTTCAATTTCAGCTATTCCCTGAGTCATCAGCACCGCATGAATATCCCGGCCACCGGCCGCGTCCTGATCGTGGCTAACCATCCGCTGGGCGCGCTCGACGGCCTTGCGCTGCTCAAACTGGTAGGGGAAATACGCCGCGATGTGCGTATCGTTGCCAATGACGTGCTGTCCAGCGTCGACCCGCTGCAGTCACTGCTGCTGCCCGTGGACACCCTTGGCAAGGCAACCCGCAAGCGGGACATCAGCCGCATCACCCAGGCCCTGCAGGACGACCAGGCGGTGATCGTGTTCCCCGCCGGCGAAGTATCCCGCGCCGGCCTGACCGGCATCCGCGACGGTAAATGGAACAGCGGTTTCCTGCACTTTGCCCGCAAGGCCAATGCTCCTGTTCTGCCCGTCTTCGTGGGCGGCAAGAACTCATCGCTGTTCTACAGCATCTCGGCGCTCAACCGCTCGCTCTCGACCCTGCTGCTGCCACGCGAGATGTTCAACAAGCGGTCGGTCACTATCGATGTGCGTATCGGCGAACCCATCGCGTTCAGCCAGATCGATGCCCTGCCGCTGTCTAGCCGCGAAAAGGCACGCATCCTGAAAAAACACCTCTACCGCATTGCCCGCAACAAGTCACCGCTGTTCATTACCGAAAGGACCATTGATCACCCGCAGGATCGCAGCAGCCTCAAGCGGGAGCTCAAGGCCTCTGAGCTGCTGGGGGAAACCGCGGACGGCAAGAAAATCTACCTGTTCGACTACCGCCCGGACTCCGCCGTCATGCGTGAAGTGGGGCGCCTGCGCGAGGTTGCCTTTCGCAGCGTTGGCGAGGGTACCGGCGAAAAACGGGACCTGGACCGTTATGACCGCCACTACCGCCACCTGATCCTGTGGGACGAGGACGACCTCGAAATTGCCGGTGCCTACCGGCTGGCGGAAACATCCGGCCTTGGCAACAACGACAGCAGCCTCTACAGTGCCAGCCTGTTTCGCTACAACGACGCCATGGAGCCGATACTTGCCCGCGGTATCGAACTGGGCCGCAGCTTCGTGCAGCCGCGTTACTGGGGGCGTCGCAGCCTGGACTACCTCTGGTACGGTATTGGTGCCTACCTGCGACGCCACCCTGACATTCGCTACCTGTTCGGTCCGGTCAGCCTGAGCAACAGCTACCCCAAAGCTGCACGGGACCTGATCGTCTGGTTCTACAGTCACTATTTTGCCGATAGCGCCAACCTTGCCCGCTCCCTGAGCCCCTTCACCATAGACGCCGCGAGCCGTGAGCACCTCGGCCAGCTGTTCAGTGGCACCGACTACAAGACCGACTTTTGCGTACTTAAGGAGCAACTGGAATTCATGGGTGTATCGGTACCGACCCTGTACAAGCAGTACAGCGATGTCTGTGAAGACGGCGGCGTGCGTTTCCTCGATTTCGGTGTCGATGCGGCCTTCAACTACTGTGTCGACGGCCTGGTACTGGTGGACCTGGATTACCTCAAGCCTCGCAAGCGCGAGCGCTACCTGGGCCAGGCGACAGCCGCCCCTCTGTCTACCAAGCCGGCGAGCCCAGCCAGGCCCAGCCAGGCCACAGCACAGCGTCGCCTGACCGAAACCCGGCCGGGCTACGTCAACTTTTAGCCACCCGCGCACTCCAACGCTGTATTCTCCTATACTGAGCGAAAAAGGAGTGCGCCATGGGTGACGATACAAAATCCCTCAGCCAACGCTCTAGCCACCGGGAAATCGACCAGTTCTTGAACCGGCTGGCCAAGGTTCCATCCGGCGGCGGCGGCCGGCTGGTGTTCGCCCTGGATGCCACCGCCAGTCGCGAACCGACCTGGGACCATGCCTGCCAGCTGCAGAGTGAAATGTTCGAACAGACCCGCAGCCTCGGCGGGCTCTCCGTCCAGTTATGCTACTATCGCGGCTACCGCGAGTTTCATGCCACGGACTGGCTATGCAATACCGACCGCCTGATGCATCAGATGAATGCCGTGCGCTGCCTCGGCGGCCACACCCAGATTGCCAGGCTGCTCACCCATGTCCGCAGCGAGACCCGCCTGAAGAAGGTGCAGGCGGCGATTTTTATCGGCGACTGCGTGGAAGAGCCCGTGGACGATCTCTGTGCACTTGCCGGCGAACTGGGCCTGCTGCAGGTGCCCGTCTTTATCTTCCACGAAGGCAACGACAGCACGGCAGAGCGGGCCTTCAGGCACATCAGCCAGCTGACAGGCGGTGCCTATTGCCAGTTCGATCAGCACAGTCCACAGTTAATGCGCGAGCTGCTGGGCGCCATCGCCGTGTACGCCTCCGGCGGGCACCGGGCGCTGGAGGATTTCAGCCAGGGCAAGAGCGCGGCACTGCTACGCCTCACCAGGCAGCTTCGAAACTAGAACCCAACCGGACACACAAGAGGTAAGCGTTGAACCCCTTCGGCCTGATTATTCTGAGTGCGGTTGCCCTGGCGGGCATGCTGTGGATCCAGTCTCGCCCGCCCCAGCTGCGCGAGCGCGCCAAGTGGCAGCTGGTCATCATTCTGAGCGCCCTGTTCCTGCTCTACCTGAGCGTCACGGGGCGGTTGCACTGGCTCGGCGCCCTGATGGCGGTCCTGCTGCCATTCAGTCGGCGGCTGATACCACTGTTGCGCTACCTGCCATTTCTGCACCAGCTGTACCGGCGACGCCAGCAGCAACAGCCCCGCGGTGGCAACCGCTCGCGCGTGCAAAGCGCCATTCTGGAAATGAGCCTGGACCACGACACCGGTGCCATGCACGGTACCGTGCTGCAGGGTCCGTTGAGCGGCCAGACGCTGGACGGCCTGAGCGAAACCCAGTTCATCGAACTGCTGCAGTATTGCCGCGAACATGACCAGGAATCGACCCAGCTACTGGAGGCCTATCTCGACAAGCGTTTTGGCGACAGCTGGCGTGAGGACGACCCCGGTGCCGGCAAGGACAGCCATACCAACCAGGCAGGGCCTCTGAGCGAAGCTGAAGCCTACGACATTCTCGGCCTCGAACCCGGCGCCAGCGAAAGCGACGTTATCAGCGCCCACCGCCGCCTGATCCAAAAGCTCCACCCCGACCGGGGCGGCAGCAACTACCTGGCCGCACGCATCAACGAAGCAAAAGACCGCCTGCTCAGCTAAGCAGGCGGTCTTGAGTATCCATCACCTTGCTACTGCCGGCCGACACCGGCAACAGCCGGGGCGTCGGCACCGCAGCTATCCCTAGCGCAGCAGCAGCTCGAGTATTTCCGCGGTCTTTTCCTGCATCAGCGCCTGGTCGGCACGACTCTCCACGTTAAGGCGCACCACCGGCTCGGTATTGGAGCTGCGAAGATTAAAGCGCCACTGTGCAAACTCGATGCTGATGCCGTCGGTCTCGTCCACCGACAGCGCCTGGGGCTCGTAGGCCGCACGCACGCGCGCAATGGCAGCAACCGGATCCGCCAGCTTGCTGTTGATCTCGCCGGAGCTCGGGAAGGCCGCGATACGCTCGGCCACGAGTTCGGACAGAGGCTGTCCCTTGTTGCTCAGCAGCTCCGCCACCAGCAGCCAGGGAATCATGCCGCTGTCGCAGTAGGCAAAGTCACGGAAGTAGTGGTGGGCACTCATTTCGCCGCCGTAGACCGCATCTTCAAGCCGCATGCGCTCCTTGATAAAGGCGTGACCGGTTTTGGACAGCACCGGCACACCGCCGGCGCTTTCCACCAGATCGATGGTGTTCCAGGTCAGGCGCGGATCATGAATAACGCGGGCGCCGGACTGCTTGTGCAGGAAGGCCTCGGCCAGCAGGCCGACGATGTAGTAACCCTCGATGAACTGGCCATTTTCGTCGAACAGGAAGCAGCGGTCGAAATCGCCGTCCCAGGCAATCCCCATGTCGGCGCCCTCGGCGATCACGACATCGGCGGTCTGGGCACGGTTTTCCGGCAGAATCGGGTTGGGGATACCGTTGGGGAAACTGGCGTCCGGCGCATGGTGCACCTTGATAAATTCAATCGGTGCGCCCGCAGCCTGCAGCTGGCGTTCAATGGCATCCAGCGCGGGACCGGCGGCACCGTTGCCGGCATTGACCACCAGTTTGAGCGGTTTCAACGCCGTGACATCGATATAGGACAGCATCTTCGCGGCATAGGCATCCTTGAGATCCAGCTGGCTGTAGTCGCCCCGTTTCGCAGGCGCCGCCGGCCAGTCCTGCGCTTCGGCCATAAGCTGCATTTCCTTGAGGCCGGTATCTCCCGAGATGGGCCGGCTGCCCTCGCGCACCAGCTTGAGGCCGTTGTAGTCGATCGGGTTATGGGACGCGGTCACTTCGACACCCCCATCCAGACCCAGGTGCACGGTGGCGAAATAGATTTCCTCGGTACCGACCATGCCGATATCGACCACATCCACACCGCCATCCTGCAGGCCGCGCGACAATGCCATTTTCAGGGCTTCCGATGTTTCACGGATATCACCGCCCACCACCACCGAGCGCGGTGCAAACTGCTGCGCAAAGGCGCGCCCGATACGGTACACCACGTCTTCGTTCAGCTCGTCGCCCAGGCGACCCCGGATGTCATACGCCTTGAAACAGGTCAGTTTTGTCACGTTCAAACCCCAGCCATTTATCGAAAAAAAATAATCAATGCCGCGCGAACCCACGGGCGGCAGAGCCGTGCTGTCAGAGACGGCCAATGCCGTAATAATCGAACCCCTGCGCCCTGATCTGCGCCGGATCGTAGATGTTACGTCCGTCCACCAGGACCCTGGCCCGCAGCAGCTGCGCCAGTCGGGTAAAGTCCGGTGACCAGTACTCGGGCCACTCGGTCAGCAGCAGCAGTGCGTCGGCACCCTCTGCCGCTTCGTACTTGTCGGCGCAGTACGCCAGCTGCGCATCCTCGCCATAGTGTGCGCGCACCTCGCACAGCGCCTCGGGATCATGCAGGCGCACCTGCACCCCCTGGGCCCGCAGTGCATCGATAATGCGCAGCGCCGGGGCATTGTCGATGTTCGCCACCCCGGGCTTGAAGGCCAGTCCCCAGAGCGCCACTGTCTTGCCACTGAGGTCACAGGCGTAGTGCTGCCAGAGCTTGCGAAACGGCAGCTCCATCTGGCGCTGGTTTTCGGCCAGCACCGTGTCCAGCAGGGTGGACCTGCGCTTCTCGCTGAACAGCCCGGCCAGGCCCTCGATATACTGGGTGAAGTGCTGGCCGCCAAAGCCACAGCCCGGCGCCAGATAGTGCCGCCCGATACGCTCGTCCGACCCCATGCCCTGGCGTACCACCTCGATATCGACGTTCAGCAGGTCCGCGAGATTGGCCAGCTCGTTAATGTATCCCAGGCGCAGTGCCAGCATACCGGTGATGGCGAACTTGGAAAATTCAGCCTCGCGCCGGGTCATCAGCTGCACACTCTGCACGCCACCGGAAAACGGCCGCAACAGGGCCTTGAGTTGCGCCAGCGCCGCGCTGTCTTCACAGCCGACCAGCAACTGTTCCGGTCGGCCGAACTGTTCCAGCGCGCGCCCCTGCTGCAGGGTGTCGGGCAGGCAGAGTACCGCCTGGCCGGCGTCCTGATCCAGCAAGGCCTGCAGCCGATCACTGGCGCCGATGCCGAAGTTGCTCTGGTTGACCAGCAGCAGCGGTGCCTTGCCGCGCTCTGCCAGGCGCTGCACCAGTGCAACAGCCTGATCCTCTTCATCCGGCGCCATGGCCAGCCAGTGAATGTCCGCCTCGAGGCACTGCGATTCGGGCCCGGCCTGCAGGCGGCGCTGCGCAACCGCCCCTTGCAGCAGAGTCATCAGGCCAGGTTCGGCCCGCACGCTGCTCTGGCCAGGCTGCACTGCCCCGCCCGCCGCAGCGCCGTCTTCTGCCCGCACGGACACATCATTGCCAAACGCCGCCAGCTGCGCCACGGCCACCCAGGCGGCGAGTTCATCGCCCCAGACTGCAATCTTCATTTATCCGCTTCCATCCGTTGTAGCACCCTGCTCCATGCCCACAAAAATCGCTTCATGCATTATTCCCCCGGCGTGCGCCAATGGCGGCCAGGAGCCCATTGGTGGCCTGATCAAAGTCCGCCCGCGGATGATCGCCGCGATCGAGCACGTCCAGCAGCTGGGTGGCCATCGTCTTGCCCAGCTCCACACCCCACTGGTCAAACGGGTTGATGCCCCAGATCACCGACTGCACGAATACCTTGTGCTCGTACAGCGCGATCAGCCCGCCCAGCGCCCGTGGAGTCAGCTCATCCAGCAGAATCACCGTGCTCGGCTGATTGCCGCGGTAACGCTGCCAGGGCTTGGAGTCGTCCTGGTCGGTCCCCAGCGCGGCATCGCCCAGCGCCAGTACCCGGGCCTGGGCCAGGCAGTTGGCCAGTGCCAGCTGGTGCTGACGCTGCAGGGTTTCGCGTTGGCCGGTATAACGCCGCGCCGAAACCACAAAATCGCACATCACGGGCTCGGTACCCTGGTGCAACAGCTGATAGAAGGCGTGCTGCGCATTGGGGCCCACTTCGCCCCAGAGCACCGGGCAGGTGCGGCGCGTACTGGCCTGGCCATCACGCCGTACACTCTTGCCGTTGCTCTCCATTTCCAGCTGTTCGAGGTAGGCCGGCAAGTGGGCCAGGCGACCGTCGTAGGGCAGGATCGCATGGGCGTGAATATCCAGAAAGTTGATGTTCCAGATCCCGGTCATCGCCAGCAGGACCGGCAGGTTCTGCTCAAGCGGCGCGCGCCTGAAGTGCTCATCCATCCCGTGGGCGCCGGCCAGCAACTGCCGGAAATTGTCGATGCCAACCTTCAGGGCAATGGGCAGGCCGATGGTCGACCACAGCGAATAGCGCCCGCCGGTCCAGTCCCAGAAGTGCAACTGACGAGCCGGCGGGATGCCCCACTGACGGGCTTTCTCGGGCGATGCCGTCACCGCGATAAAGTGCCGACTCACCAGCACCTCGTCCGGCACATCGCTGGCGTCCTGCAGCCAGCGCCGGGCAGTGGCCGCGTTGGCCAGCGTATCAATGGTTGTGAACGACTTGGACGAAACGATAAAGAGCGTGGTGGCCGGGTTCAGCTGCTCCAGCAGTGCGGCCAGCTGGCTGCCGTCCATCGACGACACAAAGTGCACTTCGATGCTCTCGGCCTGCTCCGGCTCGAACTCGTCCAGCGCCTTGCAGGCCATCATGGGGCCAAGATCCGAGCCGCCCACACCGATGTTCACCACCGTATCGATCGGCTCCCCGGTGTAGCCGCGCCACTGGCCATGGTGCAGCAGGTCCACCATCTGGGCCATGCGCTCAAGGTTGGCATGTACCTTGGGTACGACATCCTCGCCGTCCACCTCCAGCGTTGCGCTGGCCGGCAGGCGCAGGGCCGTGTGCAAGGCCGCACGCTGTTCGGTGTTGTTGACCGCCTCGCCCTGGAACAGGGCCTCTATCCAGCCCGGCAAATCGCAGGCCCGCGCCAGGCCGACCAGGTTGTCGACCGTCTGCGGCAACAGGCGCTGACGGGACAGATCCAGCAACAGGCCTTCGTGGGTAAAGTGAAGGGATTCGAAACGACCGGAATCCGCCAGAAGGTCTTTCAGGTGGCGGGATTTCAGCTCGGCGGCGTGGGACTCCAGCACCTGCCAGGCAGTATCACTGTTCAACAATGACTCCTCAGGGCTACGCATGTGCCCGCTATTTGATAACCATAAACCGTTGCCGCCAGGCCCAGACCTCGAGAGGCTGCCCGGCAGGCGACAAGACAGACGCGGTGCCTGCTCCCTGTAATATCACCATTGCTTCTCAGCCATTGGCATGACAGCCCGATGGTTTTCCACCACCGGCAAAACAGTCAATGCAAGGCGCGGGCCAATGATACCTGTCGTACCGGGCAGCGGAAACAGCTGTTTGAACAGCTCGCCTACTCGCTCAGCGACGGCCAGTGCATGTCGCTGCGACCGTGCACCACGAAATACGGATTGAGCAGGTGCTCTGTGTCCGCATAGCACAGGGCGGTGCCGTCGAGCCCGATAACCGCGCCCCCGGCCTGCTCCACCACCGCCTGGGCGGCGGCGGTATCCCACAGGCAGGTGGGCCCCAGGCGCGGATAAACATCGGCGCGACCTTCGGCCACCAGGCAGAGCTTGAGTGAACTGCCGATCGCCTCGAGCTCACAGCAGCCCAGCCGGGACAGCCAGCGCGCGGTGGCCTCACTGGCATGGGAGCGGCTGCCAACCACCTTCCAGGGCGTACCCGAACAGTGTTCAGCCACGGCGATGGGGCGACGCACGCCCGCGGCGTCCTGCTTGAACGCCCCCAGCCCCCGAGCACCCAGATAGGCCAGGCCCTGCACCGGCACCCAGACGACACCCAGTACCGCCCGGCCCCGCTCGATCAGGGCGATGTTGACGGTAAATTCACCATTGCGTTTGATGAATTCCCGGGTGCCATCCAGTGGATCAACCAGCCAGTAACGCCCCGCGGCATCGGCTCCGGCAAAGCTCGCGGTATCTTCCTCCGACAGAATCGGCACGGCCGGCGTCAGCGCAGCGAGCCGGGCTGTGATCAGGCCATGGGCCGCACTGTCAGCCTCCGTCAGGGGTGACTTGTCCGCCTTGTGGGTCACGCCAAAGTCGCGCTGGTACACCGCCATGATCACGCCGGCAGCCTCCCGGGCGATGCATTCAATCTGGTCGAGCAGGGTTTCGGTCAGTTCCATGAAGGCTCCGTTTTCGTCATCGCATCGGTGCAAGAAGCATTGTGTGGTCACTGCATCCGGGGCTAGTCCGGCGAGAGCCGCAAACCCACAACGCCGTATTCCGGCACCCGTCCCTCCAGCACCAGGGTGCCATCGGGCTGGCGGCGAAACAGGCGCAGCTGCTGCTCACTTTCGCCATCTCGCTGCATCAGGTGCAGCATCAGCTTGCCCGTGGGCATCCAGCGCCAGCTGCCGTCGCGGCGCACCGGCTCGGCACCATCGTGGTAATCCTCGCTCAGGCTGGCGGCGCCCTCTGCACTCAATTCAAGCACCGTGGTGCGCGCAGGCCCTTCACCGGACACCAGAACCCGTGAATAGCGTCCCGCCAGGGCCGTGCGGGTCAGATCACCGTAGCGACCGCAGCCCTGATAGTTGCGCCCGTCCAGGCGCATGTTCACGCTCAGGCCATACCAGACGCCCGAGGCATCCTCGCAACCGGACTCGCGCAGGCGCAGGTCAACGTCGCGCGCCTTGCCATCCGGCGTCTGCAGGCGGCCTTCCCAGCGCAGATCGCCGCGTCTGCTTGATGTCTGGGTCACGCTGAAGATAAACCGCATCCGCCGGCTCTGGTCCCGCACATCAAGACGGTCGCCGGACAGGTCCGCCGCCCAGTCAGGTGCAAAGCCTGCGGCTCGCAGGCGGATACCATCGAGTTCCGCGGCACAGGCACGGCTATCGCCACCCACCAGCAGCAGGTTCCCCACCTCGCCCGCCGTGCTTGCCCTGAGTTCCATATAGAGTGGCAACCCGGGCAGGACCGCCTGCGCCTGGTAACGTTCTGCCAGCAGGCCCAGCGGGTCGCTGAGCACCTGGCGACGGCGCGAGTAACAGGGCTGAATCACCCAGCGATCCCCGTCCGGAGATACTTCGCCACGGTAAAAAAGTTGCTCGTTGTCCGCCCCGGGCCGCGGCTGCAGCGCACAGCCGGCAACAAAAGCCAGCGCCACCAGGAGACAGGCTCGGCCTGCCCGTAAAATACGCATATTAAATGTTACTTTCAGGTTGAATGTTCCACGAGGTAACCGATAATAGCCGCATTTGATGTGGAGAAACTACCCATGGCCAGACCGGTTGAATTTGTTCGCGCCGAGGTTGTCACGTCTGCGATGAACGTATTCTGGTATTCCGGTTACAGCGCGACCTCCATCAACACCCTGCTCCAGGCAACCAACCTGAAACCCGGTTCGCTATACGGCGCCTTTCACAGCAAGCGTGGCCTCTTTCTCGAGATCATCGATACCTACGCCGCCGACCGCCTGGCGCGCATCGATAGCGTTATCCACAGTGCCGCCAGTCCACTGCAGGCCATTGCAACCCTGCTTGGGCGCCTCAAGCAGGAACTGGTCGAGGACAGAGACGGCCGCGGCTGCCTGATGATCAACAGCCTGCTGGAGCTGGGCTCCCAGGACGATGAAATACGCGAGCGCATCAACGCCTACCTGAATCGTGTCGAGCAGCGCTATACAGCCACCTTGCAGCGCGCCATGGACGACGGCGAACTGCACAGTCACAGCTGCGCCTCCGAGCTGGGACAGTTTTTGATGAACGGTATCTGGGGACTGCGCGTACTGAGCAAAAAGCGGCCCCAGCCCGCCGCATACGACAGCATCATCCATCAGCTACTGCAGGCGCTGGCCGCACCGGCCACCGGCCTTGCATCGGGCACTGCCACTGGGCAAACTGGGGTCCTGCTGTCCTGACAGCTGCTGACGGCCCCGAAAGCCTGGAGCGCTCCTGCACAGCTCAGGGCGCTTTCAGCGCCTGCCCTCAGCCAGCACCATCGGCTCAAACCCGTCCCGACAAAACCGGAATTCACCATGCGCTTGATCACCTTTGAACACCAGGGTCGCCAGTCCGTCGGCGCCCTTCTGGACGGCCACGTTATTAATGCCGCCGCTGACCCCCAGCTTCCCGGCGACATGCCGGCCCTGCTGGCCGCCGGGGCACCTGCACTGCAGCGTCTGCAACAGCTCGCCGGGCATCCCGCTGCCACCCTCGCGTTCGACCAGGTCCGCCTGCTGGCACCGGTACCGCGCCCGGGCAAGTTCCTCGGCGTGGGCCTGAATTACGCCGACCACATTCGCGAGACCGGCCTTGCCACGCCGGAATTCCCGACGATTTTCAACAAGCAGAACAGCTGCGTCATAGGTCCGGGTGAGGCCATTCACAAACCCAGAATATCCGACAAGCTCGACTACGAAGGCGAGCTGGCCATCGTTATCGGCCGGCGCTGCCGCCATGTGCCACTGGAAAAGGCCGCCAGCGTCATTGGCGGCTACACCATCGCCAATGATGTCTCGGTACGGGACTGGCAGGTCAAATCCCCGACCTGGACACTGGGAAAGTCCTTTGACACCCACGGCCCCATCGGCCCCTGGATTGAAACCGGCGAAGGCCTGGACCCGCACAACCTGGAACTGCGCACCTGGGTCAATGACGAATTGCGCCAGCACAGCAACACCCGCCACCTGATCTTCAACTGTTACCAGCTCATCGCCACGCTTTCCACCGTTTGCACGCTGGAGCCCGGCGACATCATCGCCACTGGTACCAGCTCAGGCGTAGGCGTTGCCATGAAACCCCGCGGGTACATGAAGCCTGGCGACCGGGTGCGGATTGAAATCGAGGGAATTGGCGAATTGTGCAATCCCGTCATCGAAGAACCGGACACCCGCTGCTATTAATTAAGGACAGCCGTCCGTCCGGGCGGCGTCCACTCGCGAGGGTTTCCCATGTCTGAACACGTCTACAAGCTCATAGAAGTCGCCGGCTCATCCACCACAGGCTACGACGATGCCATCCAGAAAGCGGTCAGCAAGGCCGCCGCTTCCCTGGACAACCTCGACTGGTTCGAGGTCAAGGAAATGCGCGGCCACATCCAGGACGGCAAGGTCGCGCACTACCAGGTTGTGGTCAAGATAGGATTCAGGCTCGACTGAAACGGCGCGCCAGACCTGCCATACAGACGTGCCGGGCTAGCCCCGGCGCGGGTATCTCCTCGGGCCTGAAGTCGCCACCAGGCGACGTCCAGTCCTTTGTTTTTATTCATTTTTTGGCTCATACAGAATTACTGTCTGTAATACGCAACAGCTTTCACCCGACAGCCGCGCAGAGCGCCGGCCCATCAGCCATTACATAACTGTAACCTACTGTTATTTAAAGGATTAACATAGACTGGCACGCCTCTTGATCTAACAGATAACAGCCAGGGCCGCAGCAGCCCTGCAATATCTGACAAGGAGTGCAAACATGCAGAAATCTGTCTTGCTACTGTGCGGCATCGTCGTGGCCGCCGCGACACTGGGAGCCGCCAATGAAGCCCTGAAACCGGGCCCTGTACAGCCGGTGGACATAGAGTCCAGAATTCCGTCACCTGCGCTGGAACCTGACCCGCGCCCCGTTCCCGCGAAGCCTGCGGGCGATGATACGGCACACCTTTTGCTGCCATCCCCTGACACCTTCCCCATCGACGAGCGCGGCGAATCCAGCCCCATTCCGGACAACCTGGCCTGATGACAAGGTGCCGAACCCAGGCTGCGCTGCAGCGGCTCCCGGCCTGTACAGCAGACCGGCTGCAACCTGAAAAAATACCTATGTATCCATATAGAGACACCATAAGCTATTGATATTAAATAATTTTAAGAAAGATACTTAGCAACCGTATGCATTTGGAGACACCAAATACTCCCCCGATGCTTCCCCGTGTCTGCAACATACGGCAGATACTGCGACAAATATCGATAACTTATTATTTTTAAAGACTTTAAGCCCGAACGGCACAAAGATTGTATTGCTGTACGGCTTCATTCCACCGACAGGGAGAGCCTGAATGAAAATGACTGCCATACTGGGGGCCGGCGCCCTTGCAACCGTCACCCTCTGGCTGACACAGAGCCCGGCGCAGGCCACCGATGCCCTGCCCACAGGCCTGCCCCAGGTATCGATGCCCGTGTTTTTCCAGCTTGATCGCAATGCCGACGGCAAGCTCAGCTTTCTCGAAGCCCGCCAGGACAAGACCCTTGGCCTGGAGTTTTACCGCATGGATCTGGATCTGGACGGTTACCTGAGCCCGCAGGAACTGGACTCCGTACGGGTGTAACGGTCAGGCTGTCGCACTTGGCACAAACTGTCTGCGCTTAACGACAGATTTCATTTGATGGATAATACTGCCCTCACCCCCAGGCTTCGGACCCGTCCCATGACCCCGACTCACCGCTGGCGTGCCGGATCGCTCAGGCAGCTGATCCTGCTGGCATTTCTGCTGGTCGTCACCCCCCTTGGCGTGCTGCTGGTACAGGCCAGCAACGAGCTGGTTGAACAGGCCCGGCAGGGACGGGAGGAAGCACGCCTGTCGCTGGAAATCATTCAGCGCAACCTGCAGCTCGATGTGCTGGCCGAAGACATACTGCGTTCGGCACGCCAATATGCCATCCTGCAGCGCAGCGAAATCCGGGGCCGCCAGCAGGAACAAGTCGGCCATTATCGCAACCAGCTGGACATCCAGAGCTTTCTGCTCGAAGGCAATCCGGTGATCCCCCGGTTGCAGGATACGTTGATCCTGATCGAACAGGCCCAGGACGGTGAAATCGGGCTGCCCCTGCTTGAACAACTGGTCCTGTTGACCGGCGAGCTGATTACACAAAGCAATCGCCAGCTCGAACAACGCCTCGCAAAACTGGATAGCCAGGCCCGTGCGACACAGCAGGCACTCTGGCTGCTGGCGTCGATCCTGATCGCAGTTTCCGCCTTGCTGATGCTCTATTTCAGCCTGCGCATCAGCCGCCCGGTAAGCCTGCTGATTGCTCGAATTCGCGCCCTGGGCCACGGCCAGCAGCAAGACAGGGCGGCGCTGCGCGGACCGCGCGAACTGGTCGACCTGAATGCACAACTCGACTGGCTGGGCGATCACCTCAACGAGCTCGAACAGGAAAAGCAGCGCTTTCTGCGCCATATTTCACATGAGCTGAAAACGCCGCTGACCACGCTGCGCGAAGGGTCGGACCTCATGGCGGAGGAAGTCGCAGGCCCGCTCACCGATAACCAGCGCGAGATCATCGAGCTGATTCAGCGCAATAGCTTTGAGCTGCAGACACTGATTGAGCAGTTGCTGGACTACAACCGCCTGCAACAGCCCGGACCGCTGGATGTACGCAGCACCAGCCTGGACAGCTGCCTCAACGCCGCCCTGCACCCCCACAAGTTGTTGCTGGAGCAAAAAAGGATTCGATTGCGACGCCCGGGCAAGGATGCCCAATGGCCCACCGACCGGGCCATGTTGCATCGAATTCTCAGCAATCTGATTTCAAATGCGATTTACTACGGTGATGAGCAGGGCGAACTCAGTGTCAGCTACCAGGTACAGGACGGTCAGATGCACATCGACATAGGCAACATTGGTCCCTTGATCCCGAGCGAGGAAATCGAACAGATCTTCAAGCCGTTTTTCCAGGGCAAGAACCGTCGCCGCGGGCCCCTCAAGGGTTCCGGGATCGGCCTGAGCGTCGCCCAGGATGCCGCCATCGCCCTGGGCGCGCGCCTGTCCCTTGCCCATAATGCCAACCACAAGGTGGTCTTCAGAATCATGTTACCCGCGGTGAGTGAAAGACATGCCACGTAATCTGCTGATCATGCCGCTGTTGCTGGGCCTGCTTGGCTGCCAGGTACCCGGCGCGTTGCAAACCCCCTCACATGGCCCGGCCTGCTACGTTAGCAACGCGGCCCTGGCCGATTTGCTGGTCCGGCAGCAGCACTACCTCGGCAGCCGCGAATCTGCCCGCCGGCAGCAACTGGCACAGGTGGTTAAAAGCAATGACAAGGCGCTGGAAGCCCTGCTGCTGACCAGCCCCCTGGCCAGTGCCGAGCAGTTCAGCCGCGGCAGCAGCCTGTTGGCCAGCCTGCCGCTGTATCCTGATGCCGAGTGCACTGCGGATCGCTACCTGTACCTCCACCAGCGCCAGCTGGAACCCCGTCAGCAGCAGCGCAGCCTGATACAGCAACAGAATACCCAGATCGACGAATTAAAACGAAAGATAGAAGCGCTCACGGACCTGGAACAAGAGATCACGCGACAGCGCAAGGATTTATGATCATGAACAGAATGCCACACCTCCTGCTGGTCGATGACGACACGGCGCTGCTCAAGCTACTCAAGATGCGCCTGCAGGCACAGGACTACCGCATCAGCTGTGCCGAAAGCGGCCAGGAAGCCCTGCAGCTGCTGTCCGGTGACACCGTGGATCTGATCATTACCGATCTGCGCATGGACCATATGGACGGCATGGCACTGTTTGAACAGGTCCAGCGGCGACGGCCAGACCTGCCGGTGGTCATCATGACGGCCCACGGCTCGATTCCCGAGGCCGTATCCGCCACCCAGCGCGGCGTCTATGCCTTCCTGACCAAGCCAATCGACCGTGACCAGTTACTCGATACCGTGCGGGCGGCCCTCAAGTCCAGCGTCCGCCGGCAGGATCAGGAGTGGCGTGCCGGCATCATCGGCGCCAGCCCCGCTATCGAGTCGCTGCTGCTGCAGGCTCAGCGCGTTGCCGAATCCGACGTCAGCCTGCTAATTACCGGCGCCAGCGGCAGTGGCAAGGAGTGTTTCGCCAAGGCCATCCACAAGGCCAGCCGGCGCGCCAGCAAGGCCTTTGTCGCCATCAACTGCGGCGCACTGCCCGAGCAGCTGCTTGAATCCGAACTCTTTGGTCACAACAAGGGCGCCTTTACCGGCGCCATTACCCAGCACCGGGGGCTGTTCCAGGCCGCCCACGGCGGCACCCTGTTTCTGGACGAAATCGGCGACATGCCCCAGACCCTGCAGGTCAAGCTGCTGCGCGCACTGCAGGAACGCACGGTGCGGGCCGTGGGGTCGACCGACGATGTGCCCATTGATGTACGCATTATTTCAGCGACGCACCGTAACCTGGAACAGGCCATCGAAGCCCAGGAATTCCGGGAGGACCTGTACTACCGCCTGAATGTGGTCAATCTGGATCTCCCGCCCCTGCGTGACAGGCCCGAGGACATACCCTTGCTGGCACGACACTTTCTCGGCAAGGCTGCGGATCGCCACAACCCCAGGGTGAGGGGCATTTCACCCGGTGCCATTCACCTGCTGGCCCAGGCCGCCTGGCCCGGCAACGTACGCCAGCTGGAAAATGTACTCGAACAGGTCGTGGCCCTGAGCAGCAGCCCCATCGTATCCGAAGGCCTGGTGTCCCAGGCCCTGGCCAACCAGGAGCGGGTGGTACCGTCCTTCAATGAGGCCCGGGCCGACTTTGAGCGCCGTTACCTGATCAAAGTGCTGCGCATTACCGAGGGTAACGTGACCCATGCCGCACGCATTGCCCAGCGCAACCGCACCGATTTCTACAAGCTGCTCAACCGCCACAGCCTGGAAGCCAGTGATTTCAAGCCCGGCGACAGTAGCAAAAGCGAGACCAGAGACAGTAACCGGCCGGCGGCGCGCAAAATCAGCTAGGCTCGAGCCTGCAGGAGCCCAAGGCTGCAGCGCCAGCGGCGTCAGCCTCGCCCGATGTCCGCCGTCACCGCACCGGTCAGCGCAACCAGGTCAGATGCGGCCATTTCGATCTCAAGCCCGCGCCGGCCGGCGCTCATGTAAATGCTGGGAAATGCCAGGGCGCTGGCATCGAGCACCATCGGCAGGCGTTTTTTCTGTCCCAGCGGACTGATTCCCCCCACCACATAACCGGTGCTGCGCTGTGCATCCTGCGCCTCGGCCATGGTGACTTTCTTGCTGCCCAGGGCCGAAGCCACGGCTTTCAGGTCCAGCAAGCCGGACACCGGCACCAGCGCGACCGCCAGACGCCGAGCATCGCCGTTCAGCGCCACCAGCAGCGTCTTGAAGACCCGCAGCGGCGACTGCCCCAGGGCATCCGCCGCCTCCAGGCCGTAAGACGGCGCCGCCGGATCATGGGCATACTCATGAACCTGAAAACTGATTTTTGCCTTCTGCGCCGCCTTGATCGCCGGTGTCATGATTCGTCCCGTCAACAACTACAGGTGACAACCCAAAGGGCCGCCGTCAGCGCACCAATATATCAGCAATATCAATTACATCCAGCACCGTGCCCTGCCCGGTGGCCACCCGAACGACCCGGTCTTCCAGCAGCAGCAATTCGGTATTGGCATCGTAGCCGTGCAGCGCCTGATTCAGGTCCGCTGGCAAACGCTGGGCCCGACGCCTCAGATCGGGCTCCAGCACTTCGCCCCGCGCGACCTTTTTTTGCCACCCGGGCGGCAAGTCGCCGCCGCGTTCAAGCTTTTTCTGCAGCCCCGGTGGCAAGGTTTTTTGCTTCGCGCCAGTACCCGGGTCACCGCCACCGAAGTAGTGACGTATATAGTCACGGTCCGACTCTCCCATGGGCGCGTGCAGCCGTGCCTCATGCCTGGGCGCGCCATCTTTCACCTGAGTCTGGTGCTCTTTGTCCTGGGACTTGTTCTTGTGCTTCTGTTGTGGCTGCTCCTGTTTCTTGTCGTGCCTGTTGCCGGGTTTGTCGTCCGGCTTTTCAGCCAGGGTCGTCAGTGGCAATGCCGCCAGCAGCACGGCCAGTGTGCATAGCCTGGAGATATTTCGCATTATTTGTCCATCCGGGTGAATTTGGAGCCTTCCAGTGTCAGGTTGTACATCAGCCCCTTGTTGGAAAAGATAAAGCCGATGATCGGCGCCTGCAGGGTACTGGAATCGATCGCGCCGCCGGCCCCCATATCGGCGATGGCGACACTGCCATCGACACCGGCCTCCCAGCCATCACCGCGGCGAAAGCGTCTCAATGCATCCTGGGTCATGAACAGGATAATCTGGCTCTTGATCTGCGCCCCCAGCTGAAAGCCAATGGAGGCGGCAGCGGTGCTGTAATAATCGACGGTTGTGCCGGACACCCGCAATGCGCCTTCTCCGTACTCCCCGCCAATGCCGACACCGGCCTTGTAGACTTCGGGAAAGATAAGGACACCGGCGGCACGCTCGGCCAGTTCACGGCCCGCACTGCTGTGTTGATAAAAGCGCTGCATGGCTTCGCTCGCCTTGGCATCAATTTCCTGGCGCGATGCCGCCTGGGCAGGCAGCGCCAGACACAGACACAACAACGGCATAAGCAGAGAAACGGATTTCACGGTTAACCTCCCCTGTGCTGTCGACGCAGCGGTTCAAGCACCGCCTCCAGCCCATTAAGCTTGATTTCATAGAGCATGCGCAGCAGGTTGCCGAGTTCCCCATTGGGAAAGCCCTCGCGGGCAAACCAGACGACATAGGGCTCCGGCAAATCCAGCAGTACCCGTCCCTTGTACTTGCCAAACGGCATGGTCATATTGGCGATTTTTAGCAACTGTTTCGGATCAAGGTCCATAGCTCCCCCCGCGTTGGTCGTTGTGCATGAGTATAGTCAGCGTCGAAAGCCCCATGGCAGTAGCGGCGCGATTCGACGCGCTGATATAGTGTTGCGGTTGCGGCCCGCCCGCCGGATTCAGTCCGGCCAGCCCGGGCCACGCCAGCGGCAAGGTCAACACCACGGGAGGCAACCATGCAGCGCTATACACCCATCAATTGTGAAGTACACGACGGATTCGAGCTCGCCTGCATGCGAAGATTACGCTACGAGGTGCAATGGCGCGATGCGACGACCGGTACAGTGTTGCACGACCGTATCGAATTTCGCGACCTTGAATATCCCAGGGGCGAGGAATACCTGATTGCAATATCCAGCCACGGCGAGCCACTGCGCATTCGCCTTGATCTCATTATCAGCAAACTGCCCTACTGACACCTGTCCAAGGAATCCCGATGCCGTACCTGTCCGACCTGCATATTTATCCCATCAAATCGACAGCAGGTCTGCGCCTTGAGCGGGCCTTCGTGGAGCGCACCGGCTTAAGCCTTGACCGCCGCTTTGTGCTGGCCGATGCCCAGGGGCGCTTTCTGACGGCCCGCAAGCATCCTAGCCTATTGAAGATAAAAGCCACACCCCGGGTTGACGGCCTGGTACTGACTGCCAGGGGCTGCACGGATCTGTACCTGAACTACCGCCAGTTCTCCAGCCAGTACCGGCCGGTTCGGGTCTGGGATGACGACATTCAGGGCCAGGCATGCAGCGAGGCGGCCGACCGCTGGTTCAGCGACTACCTCGGCCTGCCCTGCCAGCTGCTCTACTTTGGCGATGCATCCAGGCGCGTTACCGCTCTGGATCCCGGCGCGCCGGTGGCCTTCGCCGACGGCTATCCGCTTTTGCTGATCGGCCAGGGGTCCCTGGACGATCTCGCCTCGCGCTGTGAATCGCCGCTGAGCATGGGCCAGTTTCGCCCCAACCTGGTGATTGCCGACTGCGATCCCTATGCCGAGGACAGCTGGAAGCGCATTCGTATCGGTAGCCTGGAACTGGATTTCGTCAAACCCTGCTCCCGCTGCGTCATGGTTAACCTGGATAGCCGCACAGCCCTTGCCCATGCGCAGCAACAGCCACTGCGCACCCTGGCCCAGTATCGCCGCGGCGAAAAAGGCCAGGTACTGTTCGGACAGAACCTGATACCGCGCAATGAAGCGGTGCTGGAAGTCGGCATGGACGTGGAAATCCTGCTCTGAGGCAGCGGCCGCAACACTGGGGTTAGTGCCACCACCAGCGCCTGAAGGGATCAGGCATTCTGGCGGGACGGAACCTGTGCTGGCACCGATGGGCGGGTCCAGATATACAGCAGGGCACACAGAATAGAGGCGCCGGCCAGGGCCTTGAGCCGCCAGTCAAAGTCCCGAAACAGCATGGGGTAGCTCACCAGTAGCAGCATCATGCTGGTGGACAGCCACTTGATGCGCAGCGGAATCACCCCGTGGGCTTCCCAGTCCCGGATCAGGGGGCCGAACAGGCGCTGATTCAGCAACCATTGGTGCAGCCTTTCGGAACTGCGGGAGAAACAGAACGCCGCCAGAATAACAAAAGGCGTGGTCGGCAACAGCGGCAGCACCACGCCCAGCGCGCCGAGCAGCAGTGCCAGCATTCCCGCCAACAGGTAAAACCCTCGTACCACACCTGGCCGCATCCGTGACTCCTGACAAAGATCAAACAGTGTGCCGGCCTGCTTCGCCACCTCGGGCGGGCTCGCTTGGGCGCTACCCGGATCGCTGTACGCCTGCCGAGCGTTCGTTCATCATGCCCATCGCGGGCGCACAGAGCAACCGCCCGGCACTCTCACGTAACTGGCGCACCAGCGCCCGACGTCCGCCTTTGCGGGTCAGCGCAATCGCCTCCCAGCTCTGGCGCTGCAATACCTTGCGCACCAGCAGTTCCTGCTCAGCCAGGCTCAGGCCGGCCTGTTGCCACTGCTCGGGCCCGCCCGCGCATAGCTTCCAGAGCGCCGGTTCGCAGCTCTCGTAGGCGCGATTATGCCGGGCGAAGGTTTCCAGCTCCATCCGTTCGGCGCTGGACAATGCAACCTCGGTACACGGCAGCAGTGCCAGTACCAGCTGCGCCTCCAGCTCGGCCAGCTGTGCCGGCAACTGGTGCAACAGGCTGGCATGCAGGCGCTGGCGAGCCGCGGCAACCAGCGTAGCCCCCGCCCGACTCAGTGGCTGCGCCAGGATACCGGCGAAGGTGCCTCCGACCGGGTCCTTTACCGTACCCAGCCGGATGGCGGCGTAGCCATTGTGGCGCCAAAAGCCCAGCAAATCCGCACTGATGCCAAAGCAGGTACCCAGGTAATCGACACCCTCGCCCTGCGCCCAGCCTTTGAGCCCGGTCAGCAGGGTGCTGGCGATCCCCCGACGCTCCAGTGCCGGGTGCGTGGCGATGCGCATCACCCGCAGGCAACGCAGGGGCGCCGCCGCCATCAGGCCATCCTGGCCAATCAGCGCCTGGGGAATCAGGTGCCCGGCGGGGCGACGATAGCCATCATGGATGGCGCCTGCCAGATCGGCTGGCAAGCCGCCTTCCTCCACCACCAAGAGCGCGCCCGCCACCCGGCCCTCCGCGCTGGCAATCCAGATTCCCAGGTTGGGACTGTCCAGCAGGATACGCAGATCACCGGGCGTGGTCCGGTAGTGCGCCAGCACCAGCAGGCCAAACAGCTGTTCAAGCAGCTTTGGCTGGCGCAACAGCTCGTCCCGTTCCAGGCGCTGATAGCTCAGCTGCGCGGGCGCCAGAGTGCGCACCCGGGCCGCGGCAGCCGGCTCGGCATCCAGCAGCAGCAGGCGAAACGACAGCTGTTCCAGCGGGTCCTTGGCGCTCCAGCGTACCGGTTGTTCCATACTGAGGGCGCGCCAGCCCGGTGCCCGGCGTGTCAGCTCGCGGCGAAAGCGCACCGCAAAGCCGCGTCCGGTACCTTCGTAACCATGCACGGTGGAGGCAAACAGAATGCGGCGAAACCTCGCCAGCAGGCGCGCCAGCACCGGCGCCGGGATGGCGGCGGCCTCATCCACCAGCAGTACCTCGCCTGCGGTATCCCCATGCAACAGGCGCTCCGGCGCCAGATAGCGCACCGAACCGAGTGCATGGCGATAAGCGCCCGCCTTGAGTTCACCGCCCGGCAACAGCGCCTGGACGCGCTCGAACAACGCCTCCAGCGCCCCCAACCCAGGGGCCGTTACCAGCACCTCCCCCCCGTGGCGCTCAAGCCATTGCGCCGCCGCCAGCCCCAGCGCTGCGCTCTTGCCCCGGCCTCGATCCGCGGTCAGCACCAGCGGCACGGCATCCTCCAGTCCCTGCAGGATATCTGCCACCGCGTGCTGCTGATCCAGACTGCGAAAAGGTGCGACAAGTTGAGCGGCGTGCGATCTGTCGGATACCGCAGGCGTGCCGGGGTGACCGATATACAACGCCTGGGAAAGGGGTTCAATGGCGGTAAAATGCCCCGCTGCAGGTGACGCAGGCGGATCCTGCAGCAGGCAAAACACCTGTGTATCGGCTTGGAGAACCCTGACCAGGTGGCGTATGAATCGATGCCCGACGTCGCAGGCCCCGTAGGGCAGCACCGCCAGGTTTTGCTGTTCGGGGTCGGCAAAGTGACACCAGCGTTCCGCCGGGGGGCTCAGCAGGATTAGCACTCCGCCAGCGCGCACCGTCCCCACGCTCTGGCCAAAGGCATTGGGGTTAAAACCGGCGCAGGCATCGAACACCACCGCATCGGTCTCACGTCCAAGCCAGCGCTGGACCCGGGGCGCGGCGACGGCCTCGAAAGGCCGCGGCGCTTCCGTGCCCACCCAGAGTACCTGCTGGGCGCCCCGTGCCGCCAGCAATGCCGCCGCCTGTCGCCGCGCCCAGCCAGCATCGCCCTGCAGCCATACCAGGTACCGAGGCCGGTCACTGACATGCGCGCGACCCTGGCCGCCTGGCGCGGCAGGCAGGGGATCGGATAGCGGGAATTCAGGCATCAGGGGCTCCGGCAACCAGGGGACACAGTGGCGGACAGTAACACCTGCCCGGCGCTCGCCCGCTATTGTACCGGCTTTGCCCCCTGTCTGCGCCGCTAGCCGTCGGCGCGCAGGCGTTTGGCCGCCGCCACCATGTTCTCCAGACTCGGGCCGACCTCATCCCAGCCACGGGTCTTGAGACCGCAGTCAGGATTGACCCAAAGACGCTCGGCCGGAATGCGCTCGGCGGCCTTTCTCATCAGGGCTTCCATCTGTGCCACCTCCGGCACATTGGGACTGTGAATGTCATAGACGCCCGGTCCGATTTCGCTGGGATACTCGAAATCGATAAAGGCATCCAGCAGCATCATGTTCGAACGGCTGGTTTCGATGGTGATCACGTCCGCATCCATGGCCGCGATCGCCTCGATAATGCCGTTAAACTCCGAATAGCACATGTGGGTATGTATCTGGGTTTGGGGAGCCACACCGCAGGCCGAAACGCGAAAGGCATAAACGGCCCAGTCAAGATAGTGCTGCCACTCGCTGCGCTTGAGCGGCAGCCCCTCGCGAATCGCGGGTTCATCAATCTGGATCGCGGCGATGCCGGCGGCCTCCAGCTCACAGACCTCGTCCCGCAGCGCCAGCGCAACCTGCAGACAGGTCTGCTGGCGCGACTGGTCATCCCGCACAAAGGCCCACTGCAACATGGTTACAGGCCCTGTCAGCATGCCCTTGACCGGTTTGGTGGTCAAAGACTGGGCATAACGACTCCACTGCACCGTCATGGCTGCATCGCGATAGACATCGCCGTAGATAACCGGCGGCTTGACGCAACGCGAACCATAGGACTGTACCCAGCCATTGCGACTGACGGCATACCCCTGCAGCAGCTCACCGAAGTATTCCACCATGTCGTTACGCTCAGCCTCCCCGTGCACCAGCATGTCCAGGCCACAGGCTTCCTGGCGTTCGATGCAGTCGGCGATCTCTGCCTGCATCCGGGCGACGTAATCCGCCTCGCTCAGTTCGCCCCGGCGAAAGCCCGCGCGGGTCTGACGAATGGCCGGTGTTTGCGGAAAAGACCCGATGGTCGTGGTGGGGAAAGCCGGCAACTGCAGGCGTTCACGCTGGCGCGGCGCCCGCTCGTCATAGGCCAGGCCCCGTTCGCCATCCTTGAGCGACAGCTGCAGGCAGCGCTGCTTGACGCTGTCCTGATGGACTCGCGTCGAGCTGCGACGCCCGGCCAGCGCCAGGGCATTGTCCGCCAGGGCAGCGGTCACCTGGCCGCCGTTCAGTGCCGTTCCCAGCAACTGCAGTTCGGCCAGCTTCTGCACCGCGTAGGCCATCCAGCCCTTGAGCTCCGCATCCAGAGCCGTTTCCTGACCCAGGTCCACCGGTACGTGCTGCAGTGAACAGGAGCTCGACAACCAGAGCCGGGCGCCAAGCTGATCGCTGACCGGCTGCAGCTCCTTGAGGCGGGCCGACAGGTCAGTTTTCCAGATATTGCGGCCGTCAACGATACCCAGCGACAACACCTGGTCATCACGCAGTTCGGCCAGCACACGACGATACTCCGCGCCCCCGCGCACGGCATCAAGATGCAGCCCCTGTACCGGCAGCGACAGCGCCAGGCTGAGGTTATCCCCCAGGTTGCCGAAATAGGTGGTCAGCAGCAGCTTGAGCCCCGAGCCCGACAGCGCCTGGTAGGCGGTTTCCAGCGCACCCAGCCAGACCGGCTCCAGCTCCTGCACCAGAATGGGCTCGTCCAGCTGCAGCCACTCCACGCCCTCGCGGGCGAGGATAGCGAACAGCTCGGCGTAGGCCTGCAGCAGCGCCGGCAGCAGCTGCAGGCGGTCGAAGTCACCAGCAGTCTTGGCCAGCCACAGGTAGGTCACGGGACCGATCAGCACGGGCTTGACGTCGAAGCCACAGGCACGAGCCTCGGCGATTTCTGCCAGCAGCTTGTCCGGCGCGAGTGTAAAGCGCTGTTGCGGCTCGAGTTCCGGCACCAGGTAGTGGTAGTTGGTATCGAACCACTTGGTCATTTCACAGGCACGTACCGCCGTGCCGGAGGGCGCCCGCCCACGCGCCATGCGAAAGGCCGTATCAAATGCATCGCTTGAGCCATCCTGAAAGCGCGCCGGAATAACGCCCAGCAGGCAGGAATGATCCAGCACCTGGTCGTAAAGCGCGAAATCATTCACGCTGACCCGGGGCTGACCTGCCTGGTGCTGCTGCGCCCAGTTTTGCTGGCGAATACGGCTGCCGGTTTGCAACAGCTGCTCCCGGTTGCAGTTGCCGCTCCAGTAGGATTCGAGTGCGAACTTGAGCTCTCGCTGTGCGCCGATGCGCGGAAAGCCCAGTGTGTGTGTGGTTGCCATGATATGCGTCCCTTTAATGCAGCCATTGAAGTGGGAAGCATTATGACGACACATGACAATTAGTTAAATTGATGTATTTTTTGCATTTATTGAATTTTATTCATATTGAAAATTCAATGACTGTTCGTTTGCACGACCCTCGAGTACGGGGCCCTACTGACCCCAGCGATGGTGTGACTGGTTGAGGTAGGCCAGCTCCTGCTCGGTGGACACTCGCCCGAGCACGGTGTTGCGATGGGGAAAACGCCCAAAACGCACGATCAGGTCGCGGTGCTGATGGGCAAAATCCAGCGCGTTATCCAGCTGGCTGCGGGGCGCCCCCACGAGGGTTTGCCGCAGTGATTCAAGCTGAGCGACAAGCAGGTTTTGCGCCTCCAGAGACTCGGCGTGCTCCAGCGGCATATAGAAAAACAGCCGTTCGGCGGTCTCCAGCGCCAGGTCGTGACCCAGGGCAATCCCCCGCTGGCAGTTTTCCAGCGCCAGGGCGTCACCGCCAAAAGCGTCCGCCGTACCCCGGTAGATGCTGCGACTGAATTGATCCAGCAGCAGAATCAATGCCAGTCGCCCCCGCGGACTGCTGGCCCAGGCTTCCAGCTCACCGCGCATGGCCCGGCGCACCAGGGGCGCGAACAGCTCATCCAGCTGCCGGTCATCCTCCTCGCGCCCTTCCCACCAGAGCCGCTGTTTCGATTCACAGGCAATGCCGTTGTGCAGCGGCCCGAACCAGAACAGCAACACCTCCTCGATTTTTTCCGTCATGACTGGCTCCATCTACAAAGCACTACTCGATGACCCCCTGCCTGAACCCGGCAGGCCGGCTCTCGACTCTCAAGTATAGCCGCGCCACGCACAGGCGCGGCCAGACATCAGCCCCGTTTCTGGTGCCGCTCCCAGTTATCCTGGCGCTGGGCCTCGTTCTTGCGCAGCATCACATGGACCACGCCAAGGCCGCCCTGTTCGGGCGGTGCCGAATGGAACGCCAGCACCTCATCCAGCAACGGCAGCCACTGGTTGAGCGCACTGCGCATCTCGCTGGCGGCATCCCCCGTGCGGCGCCCGCGACCGTGACTGATGGCACAGGTCCTTATGCCATGGGTGGTGCACTCACGCACAAAGTGACGCAACTCGTCCTGCGCCTGCCCCAGGGTCTTCCTGATCAGTTCAAGCCTCGCATCGGCGCGGTAACGCCCCAGGCGAAGGTTGCGGTAGACCCCCTCCTGCACACCGTCACGTTTCCATTCCAGCGGGTCATGGGGATCGACCGGCTGCAGAATTTCGAGTCCCAGGCCGTCGGCAGAACCCTCTGCGGCGCGGCGCCTGGCGGTCAATACGGCCGGTGGCAGCCGCACGGTTCCGGTATCGGCCCTTGGGCTGTGGCGCAGCGGAGCCACCCCATCGCGCTGCATCAACTGATCGAAGTCACTGTTGGGATCTGAACCGGCCATCACCATTCCTCCAGGGTTGCAACGGAGCCTGCGGGATACAGGGCATGCCAGTATAACAATGACTGGCCCCTCCATTTCCAGCCCCTTCCCAACGCTTTCGCGCTGCCGCAATCTGTTCTAAAGTGGACGCGGTGCGATTATCTGCCCGTCAACTGTCCGCCTGCGAAACAGGGAACCACACCGATGCAACGACTGCTACTGATCGTGACCATAGCCCTGGCCATGACCGCCATCTGGCTTTTTTTTGCACCGCAAGACCCCGCCGAGGCGCCCAGGCCCGTTATCAGTGATGTGGAGCGCCAGCAGGCCCGGTCCCACATCGAGCAGCTCACCGCCGATGCCGATCAGCCGATTGCGATTGGCCAGGCCAGCAGTTTCGTCAACGCCAGCCAGCTGTTGCTGCTGCCGGAATCCCAGGTACTGGCGGACAATGTCGAGCTTGAAATGGCGCTGGGTCCCGAGCTGATCGATGCCGCCGCAGCGACCGCCTATGCCGTGGATGTTCGCCCTTCCATCACCCGCACTGACAGCGATCGTTCTCAACAGGCACCCTCAAGCGGTACCCTGCCCCAGCTGGCCGGACAGGTGACGCTGCAGGAACTGCTCAGCAACCCGGAACTGGCCAACGGCAAGATCTTCTATATCCATGCCGTGAATGAGTTCGACAAGGACGGACTCTGGGGCATCCTTAACAGCGGCCTGATCAATTCCTTTGCCCAAGGCCTTGAGCTGCCCCAGGCGGGCGGGTCCATCCAGGTTTCTATTCCAGAAGATGCCGACGAACGCCTGGGCGATCGCAGCAGTTCGTTCCTGGGCAAGGTGCTGGATGACAAGGTGCGTGAAACCTATATCTACAATTATCAGCAGGGACTGCTGGGTCAGGATCCGAACCTGATTCTGCCGGGGCAGCAACTGGTGGTGGTCACCTTCTCGGAAGACGAACTGGTGCAGATCTATCACCATTTCATGTCTCAACGCAGCCCCTGAACGATGGTGCAGCCTCCATACCTGCAAAAACGGGAGTGGCTTGTCAGGCCACTCCCGTTTTCAATGCTGCTTCCCCAGAGGTTGGAACTGAACTTCAGTGATCCCGCACAAAGGCCACCAGCGTCTCGATTGACCCGAACTCGCCGCGCTGCATGATCATCGCGCGCCCAAGATGCAGCACCCTGCTCTCGGCAAGCGCCCGGCGCTGTGGATCCTCGATGGCGTCCAGATCGGCGACATGGGCCAGCCCCAGGGTACGCCGGATCATCTCGGTGCCGGCGTAGCCGATGCTGTCAGCCAGCAGCTCGGCCAGGAAGGCGTCACGGTACAGGGCGAGGTCAAGTGACGGGTCCTGGGTCTTCTCCTCCATCAGGGCGCCAAAGCGCCCGGCAAAGGTGTTCCAGAAGCCGGCAATGGTCTCCAGCAACCATGCCTGGTAGGCAGCGCGTTCGGCTGCATCCCCGGGCAGTTCAGCCTGGCCGGCTACATTCAGCAACAGATTGCCCAGCACGCTGCCGACATCAAAGCCCATGGGCCCAAAGTAGGCAAACTCCGGGTCGATTACCTTGGTCCCCTCGGCACAGGCGAACACGGAACCCGAATGCAGGTCACCGTGCAACAGCGCCTGCGCGCAGGTCAGGAATCGATGCTTCAGACGGGCCACTTCCAGCTTCAGCGGCGCATCCTGCCACAGAGCTTCGGCCTCGTCCCACAGCAGCGGGTTGATATTGTTGCGTTCGTGATCGCAGTACGGGTCCCAGAAGAACAGGTCCTCGGTGATCTTGCACAGATCCGGGTTGATAAAGCGCCCCACCAGCTCCTTCTTGCGGTGCGCATCCAGGTACAGGTCCGAGGTGTGGAACAGGGTGTCGGCCGCAAAGCGCCCCAGGTGCTCTGCCAGCAGCGGCAAATGGGTCCGGGCGATCAGCGCATGGCGCAGGTTCTCATGGGCACCGATGTCCTCCATCACGATGGCGGAACGGGCGGCATCGAAGTGGTAAACCCGGGGAACCAGGTCGGGGCAGTAGAGCGCTTCCTGCTGCAACGCTTCGGCTTCGATGCGGATGCGATCCTGGGATAGCGGCCAGCCCTCACCGATGATGCGAATGTAATGCAGTGCCTGCTTGATAATGACACTGGTGCCGTCATCGGCGTAAACCCGGTATACGAAATTGATATTGCCATCGCCGATTTCCTCGACGCCGAGATTCGCTCCCGCCTGGAAAACGCCGGAGTGGGTCCGCGCAAAGTCGATCACTTCGGCATCATTGGCAAACTTGCAGTCGGTCATGGTTTCTGCCCGTCAAATACGCTGTAAAAGCGCCTATTCTGGCAAAAACGCCGGCGATTTGCTTATGGCAATTGCATCTATTTTCATCCGGGCCACTTTGTTATGGTATCGCCTCCCTCAAGACAGCCAGTTGTGACTCGCCATGAAAGACCTGATCTCCACCAGCCTGAAATACCAGCAGGGCCAGCTTTGGGTGCTGGACCAGCACCAGTTGCCGGACCAGGAGCGCTGGCTGGAATGCACCTCGGTGGAGGCCATGGTGGACATGATTCGCAAACTGCAGATTCGCGGCGCCCCGCTGATCGGCATTGGCGCCAGCCTGCTGCTGGCCCACCTGGCCGAACGGGGCGAGAGCCCCACTGCGCTGGAACAGGCTGCGGCAACGTTGCGCGAGGCGCGCCCTACGGCGGTCAACCTGATGAACTGCATGGACCGCATGCTGGCCACCCTGCGTGAACAGGGCGCGCTTGCGCTGGGCGCCTGTGCAGAACGCATTTTCGATGAAGATGTCCAGCTGTGCCTGAACATGGCGCGCCAGGGTGCGGCGCTGATCGAACCCGGCACCCGTATTCTGACCCACTGCAATACCGGCAGCCTTGCTACGGCAGGTGTCGGCACCGCCATTGGCGTTATCGGGGAAGCCCACCGCCAGGGCAAGGGTATTCATGTGTATGTGGACGAGACCCGCCCGCTACTGCAGGGCGGCCGGCTGACCTGCTGGGAAATGCGCCAACTGCAGGTGCCCTACACCCTGATCTGCGACAGCATGGCCGCCATGCTGATGGCCCAGGGCAAGGTCGACTGCATTCTGGTGGGTTCCGACCGGATCGCCGCCAACGGCGACTTCGCCAACAAGGTGGGTACCTATTCGCTGGCGGTCAATGCCCGTTATCACCAGGTGCCGTTTTACGTCGTGGCCCCCTATACCACGGTGGATCCGCAGTGCCCCGATGGCAGCCAGATTCCCATCGAACAGCGCTCAGCCGCAGAAGTACAGGGCGTCAGCGGCAGTTTTGGCCAGGTGCGCTGGAGCCCGGAAGATGCGCCGGTGTACAACCCGGCCTTCGACGTGACGCCGGCCAGCCTGGTGACCGGCTGGATTCTGGATACGGCCGTGCTCAGCCCCGAACAGGTGAAGGCCGGCGCCCTCAGCCACCTCTGAACAACACGCTGCCTGTTGAGCCCGCCCCGAGGCCGCCCGCCTCAGGTGAGGCTCGGCCGTGGCATGTTGCACGCCCCGGCGCCAGCCTTACCCGGCCCGTGGCCGTCGCCAAACAGAAACACCCCAAGCCATTGAATTTAAAAGATTAGTAGAACCCGCCGACAATAGCGTCGCGAAAACAAGACAGAACCTGGCCTGTTTCGCCCCCGCCCGCTCCCGAGCCCTTCGTTACGACCTGACTGAAAACACCTAAACTACTGTTATAAAAGGACTATATTTTTCTGGCACAAATATCGCCATGCGCAAGGCGAGACTTGTCAAAAGGAAAGGAGATGTCCATGCGAACCCTTACAGCCACCCTCGGTGCCGCCCTGCTCACCACCTGCGCCACGCTCCACGCAGATCCGGTGCAAACGCTGTTTCAGGAACTGGATGTCGATAACGACGGCAAGCTCAGCTGGCAGGAGTCCAGCGCCTACGCGGACCTGAAAACCTATTTCACCTCGCTTGATGCCAACCAGGACGGCTACCTGACACCCTTCGAATTTGGCGTCCAGCAGCGGTCACAAAGTTAAGCGCCAGCGGCCATTTGACTCCGCAGCGCGCTCAACACCTCTGGGCCTGGGGGCGTTTTTAAAGCAGGACCGTGCTAAAAATCGATGGAGTCCACCCAGAGTTGCTCTTCGGGATCCAGATAGAGTTGCTCGTGCAGTTGCATGGCCCAGTCTTCGCGGCCAATAAAAGTATCGAGCAGAGCGATGGCCAGCACCCGTGCGGCCGGGGTCGAACTCCAGACTGCCGTCCTGAGGCAGCGCCAGTGATGAGGATCGCGCTTCCTGGGCTGGAGGATCTGCTTGAAACACACCTCACACAGCATGACGCAGTGGTCGAAGTTGGCCGGTGTCTCCACCGGCGGCACTTCAAATACCTTGAGGCTTACGCCCTGGCGGTCACACAGCTCGCAGTGGGCGCCACAGCGGCGTATCAGGTCCTTGCCGAAGATCGACAGTCCGTGCTGCTGTCGCTCATGATACCTTTCCTGTGCGCGGGACATTGGTCTATCCCCTATGAATAAGTCTGCCTCAATCATAGACCAGCCAGGCACGCCTTGCCGGTACGCCAGGGCGCGGGCGGGCGCAATACCGGCCGCTAAGGCGCCCACCGGGCAACGGGGGTAAAGCGCTAAAAACCCCGCGCCGACGAGGTGCTGCGCCTAGGGTCGGCACCACCATAAAAGGTGCCATCCTCGGCTACCATGATGCTCTGAATCGCCCCCATGGCGGCTTTTTGCGACACCGTATGCCCCATGCCCTCAAGCAGTTTCACCGTATCCGGGCTGATACCCTCTTCCACCCGAATTTCATCCGGCAGCCACTGATGATGCACGCGCGGCGCATTCACCGCCGCCTGAATATTGAGGTTGTGATCGATCACGTTCATCAGCACCTGCAGCGTGGTGGTAATGATGCGCGAACCGCCGGGACTGCCGGTCACCAGGAAGTTCTTGCCGTCTTTCTGCACGATGGTGGGCGACATCGAGCTGAGCATGCGCTTGCCGGGCTCGATCTTGTTTGCCTCGCCGCCAATCAGGCCGTAGGCATTGGGTACGCCTGGCTTGGCACTGAAGTCGTCCATTTCGTTATTCAGCAGAAAGCCCGCGCCATCGACCACGATGTGAGAGCCGTAACTGAAATTGATGGTGTAGGTGTTGGATACCGCGTTGCCAAACTTGTCGACCACCGAAAAGTGGGTCGTCTCATTGCTCTCGTAGGGGGCCGGGTCACCGGGCTTGAGACTGGCGCTGTCGGTGGCCCTGAGCGGGTCGATGGTGTCGCGCAGCTGTGCAGCATAATCCTTGGACGTCAGCCCGGCCACCGGCACCTTGACGAAATCCGTATCGCCGAGATATTCGGAACGGTCGGCGTAGGCCCGCTTCATGGCTTCAGCCATCAGGTGAATGGTGGCCGCCGAGTTATGCCCCGTTTCGGCGATCGGATAGCCCTCCAGCATGTTCAGGATCTGTACCACATGGGTACCACCGGAACTGGGCGGGCTCATGGAGTAGACATCGTAACCGCGGTAGTTGCCATGTACCGGTGTGCGCACTGCGGGTGCATAGTTTTTCAGATCTTCATGGCTGATCAGGCCACCGCCGCGCTGCATCTGGGCCACGATCAGGTCGGCGGTTTCACCTTCGTAAAACCCCTTTACACCCTGTTCCGCGATGCGCTTGAGCGTGGCCGCCAGGTCCTTCTGCACGAACAGCTCGCCCGGCTCATAGAAACTGCCGTCAGGCTTGAAAAACACCTTGGTGCTGGAGTCAAACTTGCCCAGCCGCTCGGCACTTGCCTTGATGCCGTCACTGAAGCGTGACGGAATCACGAAGCCCTCGTCGGCCAGCCGGATGGCCGGGGCCAGGGCATCGGCCAGCGACAGGGTGCCGTACTTTTCCAGCGCCAGTGCCAGGCCTGCCACCGTTCCCGGCACGCCGGCCGCCTTGTGGGAATAGCGACTGATATCGCTGTCGACGTTACCGTCCTTGTCCAGGAACATGTCCCGCGTGGCGCCGGCGGGCGCCTTTTCACGGTAGTCGATGGCCACCACCTCGCCGGCACTTTCGGAGGACACCAGCATAAAGCCACCGCCGCCGATATTGCCCGAACGCGGCTGTGTCACGGCCAGCGCAAAGGCCGCCGTCACCGCCGCATCGATGGCATTGCCACCCTTTTCCAGCACGTTGAGGGCTTCATCGGTCGCCAGGTAGTGACTCGTGACCACCATGCCGTTACGGGCATCGGCCGGTACGCTGCGATCGCCCTCCAGAATGGCCGCAGCCTCTGCGCCGATAACGGGCAGCAGGCACAGCGAGGTACCGAGCACGAATGAGGCCAGGGCAGCACGGCCCTGAGTGACGCAAAAGGCGTTTGTTAATCGCTTGGGAAACGGCATCTGAACATCCTTGAATGACTGCTGTTCTGGGCGTCCGTAGCCACGGACAGCCCACAGTGTAGTCACAAGGTCACGCAAGCGGCAATGCCAGGGCGGCTTTGCTCAAAGGAGGCGGATACCGCCCTGGCACATCAGTGGATGCGACCGGGCGGCCTTCAGTCAGTCAAACTTGGGAAACTGTTCGGCGATGCTGGAGCCGGTAAAGTTCGCCACCCAGCCGGCCGGGTCGTTAAACAGGCGGATGGCCGAAAAGCGCGGCTGCGGCCCCATGTCGAACCAGTGGGTGGTATTGGCCGGTACCGAAATCAGGTCGTTCTGGCAGCACAGCACCTGATATACCCTGGCATCCACATGCAGGTAGAACATGCCCTCGCCCGCCACGAAGAAGCGCACTTCATCCTCGCTGTGTGTGTGTTCAGACAGGAACTTCTGGCGGAATTCATCCTTTTGCGGATGGTCCGCGGACATGTTTACCACATCCACGGTCACGTAGCCGCCACTGCGCTTGAGGCGGTCGATCTGTTCGGCGTAGGCGGCGATGATCTCGTCGCTGCTCATCTGCGGCGTAACGTCAAACGCCGCCTGCCAGCGCTCGAAGTTGACCCCGATACCGGCCAGCACGGCAGCGATTTCATCACCCCGCTCGCTGTGCAGCAGTACCTGCTGCGGATTATCGTCGGCGTAAACTGTAATGGCACTCATGCTGGACTCCTCAACCGCGGTTTACAGGGATATATCGTCAAAACGGGACACCACCGCATGTTGCGGCGCCGCCGGCTGCTCGGCCCGGGCCACCAGGCAGGTTCGAAGACCGGCGCTGCGGGCGGCATCCAGTTCCTGCTCGATATCGGACAGGAACAGCACCTCATCGGCCGCGCAGCCGATGCGCTCGACAATGGCCTGGTAGGAGTGTGCCTCGCGCTTGGGGCCCGTGGTGGTATCGAAGTAACCACTGAACAGTGGCCTGAGATCACCGTAGTCGCTGTAGCCAAAGATCAGCTGCTGCGCCTTGACGGAGCCTGACGAAAACACATGCAGCGCGATACCGTCAGCGTGCCATTGTTGCAACAGTCGATGCGCATCCTCGTAAAGGTGCCCCTTGAAGTCACCCTGCTCGTAGCCGTGCATCCAGATCAGGCCCTGCAGGGCCTTGAGCGGCGTGATCTTCAGATCCTGCTCGATCCAGTGGCGAAAGGCAGCGATCAGCGTCTCGAGGTCCGCATCCGGTTGCCCCAGCTCACCGCGGGCCTGCGCCAGAATGTCCTGCACCACGCTATCGCTTGCATGTGTACGCAGGTAATCCGCCAGCCGCTCATGGGCATAGGGGAAAAGCACCCGGTGCACAAAGGCGATGTCCGTGGTGGTGCCTTCGATATCGGTCAGTATGGCCTTGATGGTCATGCACAGGTTCCTTGTTGAACGCCCAGGCGCTTGAGTTCCAGCTGGCAGGCGAACAGAAACTCCAGCCCTTCGAGGTGGCGCCGCGCTTCAGCCATGTCACGTCCCCAGGCATAGAGACCATGGCCACGCACCAGCAGACCCCAGGACAGCGCGCCCTGCTGCCAGCGCTGCGCAACGCGCTGCGCCAGTGCCTGCATGTCCTGGGTATTGTCGAAGATGGCGATGCGAATGGCGGCATCGTGAGTCTGGTTGCCGCTGAGGGATTTCTGCATCTCGAGCTGCTCGATACCCAGCCAGTCACCGGGCGTCGTCAGCGACAGCACGGTCGCACTGACCGAATGGGTGTGCAGCACGGCACCGATCTGGTCGTCGAGCTGATACAGCCGCGTATGCAACAGGGTTTCCGCCGAGGGCTTGAGTGTTGAATCCAGTGGCTTGCCGTCGAGGTCAACCCGCAGCAGATCGGCCTCGCCGAGATGGCCCTTGTGCCGTCCGGAGGCGGTAATCAGAACCTCCTGGTCGTTGCTGCGCAGGGAAAAATTACCACCGGTGGCCGGACACCAGCCCTGGGCGTCGATCCAGCGACCGGCATCAATAATACTCTGACTGTTACTCATTGCAGGCCTGTGAATAAAAATTGGACTCGGCGGGAAGGTACACCGCCTGACAGGCCCGCTAGTGTAAGGGATTTAGCCGCGGGAACGAAGCCTGAATCCGGCCCGCAGCGCTCATGCAGGCAAGGAAAAGGGGCAGCCTTTGGGCATGCCCCTTAAAGCCGGAACAATGCCGGCAAAAGGCCCTGTAAAGGGCAAGGGTGTTCGTTTAAACCGCTGGACAGCCCCATGACGACCATCGCGTGACCTCAGTATAGCGCCACCGCTACGACCGCTCGTGAAACCTTTTCAAGCGGCCGTTTGAATGCCCCATCCTGCACAGCCGTGCAGTGCGATGCGCTACAGCCGGAGCTCAAAATCGTCGGCATCCTGCCCGGCGGGAAAGGCATTTCGAAAGCTGCCAAGCGCTGCCGCACTCAAGGTGGTTGTCCCGACAAAGGGCGTACCAGCAGGCCGATCCAGCAGCGCCTGCCCCTTGAAATCCACCAGCATCGAATCGCCGCTGTAATCATAACCCTTGCCATCCTGCCCAACCCGGTTGACACCGGCAACGTAGCAGAGGTTTTCAATGGCGCGCGCCTGCAGCAGCACCCGCCAGGGATGACGGCGCGCCGCCGGCCAGTTGGCCACGCAGAGCAGCAGATCGTAATCACTGCGATTGCGCAGAAATACCGGAAAGCGCAGGTCATAACAGACCGTCGGCAGAATTCGCCAGCCCCGGTAGTCGATCAGCGCCCTGCAGGTGCCGGCCTCGTAGTGCTGGTGCTCGCCGGCCATGCGAAACAGGTGTCGCTTGTCGTAGTGATGCACGGCCCCTTCGGGCGTTACAAACAGCAGCCGGTTCACGAAGCCTGCCGCCGTCCGGGTGACCAGGCTGCCGCATAGCGCTGCCCCCAGCTGCCTTGCCTGCCGGCACATCCAGTCCAGCGTCGGCCCCTCTTGCGGTTCCGCCAGGCCTTCGGGCGCCATGGTAAAGCCGGTGGTAAACATCTCCGGCAGCACGATCAAGTCGGTTGTGCCTGTCAGGCAGGCCAGCTGTTGTTCGAACATCCGCCGGTTGGCGGGCGGATCCTGCCAGTGCAGGGCGCTCTGTACCAGGCTGATTCGCAGGTCCTGCTGCGGCGCTTGTGTGCTGTTCAAATCCTGCATAGTCGCGCCGCCGCCTCCCGCAGGGTGTCTTCACCCTTGGCGAAACAAAACCGTACCAGTTTGCGCTGCATGGGTTGCTGACAGAAAACCGACACCGGTATGGCCGCCACGCCGGCTTCACGGGTCAGCCATTTGGCAAACTCGGTGTCCGGCAGGTCACTGATCGCGCCGTAGTCCGCCAGCTGGAAGTAGGTACCCTTTGCATCGCTCAGACCGAAGCGGCTGGGCGCCAGCAGTTCGCGGAACAGGTCCCGTTTGGCCTGATAGAAGGCCGGCAGTTCCAGGTAGTGTTGCGGGGTACTGCGCATGAAGTCCGCCAGCCCGAGTTGCGCCGGCGTCATGGTGCTGAAGGTCAGGTACTGGTGCACCTTGCGAAACTCGGCACTCAGGGGCGCAGGCGCGATGCAGTACCCCACCTTCCAGCCGGTGGCATGGTACGTCTTGCCAAAGGAAGACACCACGAAACTGCGCCGGGCCAGCTCCGCGTGACACAGCAGGCTCTGGTGCGTGGCGCCATCAAACACGATGTGTTCATAGACTTCATCGCCCAGTAACAGGATATCGGTGTCGCGCACCAGGGATGCCAGGCGCTCCAGATCCTCGGAACTGAGCACGCTGCCGGTAGGATTGTGCGGCGTATTGATCACGATCATGCGGGTGCGCGGGCCAATGGCATCCGCCAGGCGGTTCCAGTCGATACTGAAATCACGCTCGTCCAGCGGCAGGTGCACCGCCTTGCCACCGTTGAGTTCGATGGCCGGCTCGTAACTGTCGTAACAGGGATCAAACAGGATGACTTCATCACCAGGCCCTATCACGGCGCTGATGGCGGCAAACAGGGCTTCGGTGGCACCTGAGGTTACCGTCACTTCGGTATCCATGCAGGGTTTGTGGCCATAGAGCCGCTCGACCTTGAGGGCAATGGCCTCGCGCAGCGCCGGTACGCCGGTCATGGGCGCGTACTGGTTGGCACCGCTGTTGATATGCAGTGCCACCTGTTCGCGCAGCGCCGCCGGCGCATCGAAATCGGGAAAGCCCTGGGACAGGTTAATCGCCCCTGTGGCCTGGGCCAACTGGGACATTTCGCTAAAGATGGTGGTTCCGACCTTGGGCAGCTTGGTCTTTGGATACCGCATGGCTCAGACTCTTGTGACGATGGAAATTGCCGCAAAGTGTACCCCAGCCTCACCGCCGGTCACCAGCGCCCCCTGATGCCCAGACCGGCAACCCGCATGTTGACCCAAGCGATCAGCAGATACAGCAGCCCCGGCAACAGACCGGCCTGCAGAACAACGCCGATGATCGCATCCAGGCTTCATCCCAGCCCCGCCGACTCAGGCTGTGCGGGTTGCGCGGCGGCGTTAAGTTACCCGCAGCCCGTTATTCGACATAGGGCTCGATGCGGTACGCCTCGATGCTGTAACCGGACGCCGCCACCTCATGACTGAAGCTTTCGACCTTGAGCGTGCCCGTGATCCAGACCGCATCGAACAGGTTTTTCAGCTCGGTACCCGGCTCGAAGCGTGTAAGGATAATCTGATTCGACGGCGGCGGCGGCGTATGAATGCAGGCACCGAAATAGGGTACCAGAAAGAATTCGGTGACCTTCTGTCCGACGCCGTCCAGCGGCACCACAAAGCCCGGAATACGCACCATCTTGCCATCCAGTTCCGGCACCACCGGCGCCGACTGCAGTGCCTGCATCATGTCATCGAGCTTCTGCTGCGCCCGCGGATCGAAATCGTCGAGATCGCCAAAATCCTGAGTGCCATACACCTGCTCGAAGGTGAAATCAGCGGGCATCAGTGCGTCCCATTCCAGCGCTTCCACGGTCTGGCCGTTAAGAGTATTCAGCGCCCAGAGCGCCGGGCTCAGGCTGAGCAAACACAGGAAAGCCGCGGATAAAAACAGTTTCATAACATGCCTTTCAGATACGGATACAGATGCCGTCGGCCAGGGAATAGCGGTATGCCCGCCAGCCTGGAACCAGGCCTGTGAGTATACCGGCTCCCTGTACCAGGGCGAGATAAAACCATTGCCGGTTGCTGGGCAGCGACAGCTCCAGCTGCAGCCCGAGCCACTGCGCAAACAGCGGCTGACTCAACCCTATTGCCAGATACAGCAGCGCCATGCCCAGCACCGCGCCCAGCAATGTCAGCAGCGCTGCCTCAAAGGTCAGCAGTGCCAGCACCTGCCAGGGCCGCGCCCCGAGGGATCGCAAAATGGCGACTTCACGCCGGCGCTCGTTCAGGCCGGCGAGCAACACCGTCAACAGGCCGGCCAGACCACTGAACACCACCGCTGCGGACACCAGCAGCAGCGCCTGCTCGGCCACGCTCATCAGGCTCCAGAGCTCGGCCAGCGCCACCCCCGGCAGAATCGCCAGCAGGGGCTCCTTGCGGTAATTGTTGATCGAGCGCTGCAGTGCAAAGGTCGACATTCTGGATTTGAGCCCCACCATAAAGGCCGTCAGCTCTGTCGGTGTCAGGTCCTGCTGTCGCGCCTCGTCGGCGGACACCGACTGTCCCGGCAGCTGTACGCCGGACTGCCAGTCCAGGTGGATCGCCTGCACTGCCTGGGGGCTCAGCATCAGCGTGCGATCCACCGGGGTGCCGGTCGGTTCCAGAATACCGACGATGCGAAATGGCTTGTCGTCATGGCGGGCAAAGCTGGTGTTTCCCATGCCATGGGCAATGATCACTTCCTGACCGAGGCGGTACTGCAGCTCCCGCGCCACCTGGGCGCCGATCACGACATCAAACAGGTCCGCAAAGGGCTGGCCGTCACTAAAGACCAGGGAGCCGTCGCGGCCATAGCGATAGTGGCGGAAAAAATCAGCGCTGGTGCCCACCACCCGAAAGCCCCGGTGCGAGTCCCCCAGCAGCAGCGGGATGGTCCACTCGACCTGTGGATGAGCCGCGATCGTGCGGTAGCTGTCCCAGCCCACATTGTTGCTGGCATTGCCGATATGGAACACCGAATACAGCAGCAGCTGGGCCTGGCCGGTACGCGCACCCACGATCAGGTCGGTGCCGGACAGCGTATTGGCAAAACTGGTGCGTGCCTCGGTACGGACCTGTTCAACACCGATCAGTAACATCACGCTGATGGCAATCGTCAGTACCGTCAGGGTCGCACTGCCGGCCCGGTTTTTCAGGCTTTTCAGCGCCAGGTTCAGCATGGCCATCAGACAGTCTCCGGCGCATTCAGCGCATCCAGCACCAGGGTACGATCAAAGTGCGGCGCCAGAGCCGCGCCATAAATAACAAAGAGCAGCGCCACGCCCTGCTCCACCGACTCCCACAGCAACCACATCACACCGATGGCAATCGTCAGTACCCTCAGGGTCGCACTGCCGGCCCGGTTTTTCAGGCTTTTCAGCGCCAGGTTCAGCATGACCATCAGACAGTCTCCGGCGCATTCAGCGCATTCAGCGCATTCAGCACCAGGGTACGATCAAAGTGCGGCGCCAGAGCCGCGCCATAAATAACAAAGAGCAGCGCCAGGCCCTGCTCCACCGACTCCCACAGCAACCACATCACACCGATGGCAATCGTCAATACCCTCAGGGTCGCACTGCCGGCCCGGTTTTTCAGGCTTTTCAGCGCCAGGTTCAGCATGGCCATCAGACAGTCTCCGGCGCATTCAGCGCATTCAGCACCAGGGTACGATCAAAGTGCCGCGCCAGAGTCGCGTCATGCGTGACAAAAAGTACCGTCGTGCCCTGCTCCGCACACTCCTGCAGCAGCAGGTTGATGAAAGCATCACGGTTACTGCTGTCCAGCGCCGAGGTCGGCTCGTCTGCAACAATAATTTCCGGAGCGCCCATCAGCGCACGCGCCGCCGCCACGCGCTGCTGCTGTCCGATCGACAGTGTCGCTACCCGCCGACCGAGTAATTCGGGCTGCGCCAGCTGCAGCCGCGCCAGCAGGCGTACCGCCTCCTCCTTCTGCGATGACGCCCGCGCCAGTACACGCTGGCGCCGCAATGCCGAGAAATGGCAGGGCAGGACGACGTTGTCCAGCACAGACAGGTAGGGCAGCAAATTGAACAACTGGAAAATAACCCCCAGATGATCGGCGCGAAAGCGGTCGCGGGCGGCACCACCCAGGTCCTGTACCGACTGGCCCAGCAACCGTATCTGCCCGCGGGTCGGCGCTACGATGCCACCGATCAGGTTCAGCAGCGTACTCTTGCCGCTGCCGGAGGGGCCCTGCACAAGCAACCGCTCACCCTGCTGCAGCCTGAGCCTGGGTATGTCGAGTACATCCACTCCCGGGCGCCAGGCAAAACCCAGGCCTTCAATTTCAACGGCGGGAATCATCGGGGATGGGGGCACTAGCGCAGTCCAATATCGGTATGGTGGGAATCAAGCGTGAATGCCCGCTGCGCGTCTGGCGTAATCAGGCGGACATCGAGGGCCTGGATGCCGGGGAAACGGGCAAAGAAACCGAGGCCGATCTTATCGAGTTTTTCCGGCGCTGTGCAGTGAAATTCGTAACTGACGTCGACATCGGCGTGGTGCATTACCGCTGCGCTCTGCACTGCTTCGCCTTCGCCTTCGCCGTGTTCGTGTTCGTGTTCGTGTTCGTGGTCGTGGTCGTGGTCGTGATCGTGGTCGTGATCGTGATCGTGATCGTGGTCATTCTCAGCCTGGCCCGGTGCCACGGTGGCCAGCAGACCCTGCTCCACTTCAACGCCTTGCTGCCTGCAACCGGCCACTGCGGCGATCTGTACCATCTGCTCGGTCTGCTGTAACCCGGCGACGGCACGCATGACCTGCTCGCGCTCGTCCCGGGTTCTGGCCGGGTGTTCGAAGCCCACCAGGTTCAGCGCCGGGGAGTGCAATTGCATCAGCAGGGATGAGCCTTCCATCACCAGATCCAGCTGCGCCCTGCCGTGGGCATGGCCGTCATGCTGCTCGAACCCCTCCTCGGCCCGGGCAATACCGGTCACCGACAATACCCACACCGCCACCAGCGTCCATTTGTTCATGCCTGTCTCAATCCTGCCAAGGGGATCGCCCGCGCGACCCTGCATCTATCTGAAAGCGCCACTCAACGCGCCCACCAAAAAATAATGTTACGATATAACAAAACAATTATCCAGCCGAGGTCTATCAGCATTCGCTGGCGTGGCGAGCGCCTGTACCAATGCCGGCGCCGGTGGCAGTATTGGAATCCAGTCACCCGGCAACACCGAGCAGGAAGCGTCCGACACCATGCCCAACGCCTTTATCAACCGTACCCGCGCACGCAGCGAAAAGCTGGCCCGTAACGCCGGCATCCAGCTGGACCGGTTGCGTGACCGGCGCCTGTGCATTGGCGTTACCGGCCTGAGCCGCAGCGGCAAGTCCACCTTTATCACCAGCCTGATCAACCAGCTGCTGCAGCATAAAAATGCCAGCCTGCCGGGCTTTTCGCCGGTGCTCAGCGGTCAGCTGATTGACGTGCGCCTGCACCCGCTGGAGACCACCGACCTCGCCGCTTTTCCCTATCAGGACGCCTGGGAGCGGCTCTGCGGCCAACCGCCAACCTGGCCCGAGCCCACCCGCGATACCAGTGGTGTTCTGCTGGAGCTGCGCCTGAAACACAAGGCGACCGCCCTGAACCCCTTCGCCCGCGAGTACTTCTCGCTCTGGCTTGAAATACGCGACTACCCCGGGGAGTGGCTGCTGGACCTGCCCCTGCGCGAGCTCAGTTTTCGCGACTGGAGCCTGGAGTGCGCGCACCTTTATGCACAGGAACCCCGGGCATCCCTGGCGCCGGAGCTGCACCAGCAGCTGTCACGGCTCGATCCGCTATCCGAGGCCAACCCGGATCTGCTGCAAAAACTTCAGCGCGATTTCTGCGCTTTCCTGGCGACCTGCAAGCAACAGGGACTGAGCCAGCTGCAACCTGGCCGTTTTCTGCTGCCCGGCAGCAAGGATGACCCACAACTGCTGCAATTTGTTCCGCTGCTGAATCTGGCCGGCATCGACGAGGCCCAACTCAAGGGCGCATCGGGGCTTAGCTGGTACGCCGTGCTGGAAGCAGGCTACCGGCGCTATGTCAAAGCGCTGGTCGAACCCTTCTACCGGCATTTTTTCAGTCGCATCGACCGCCAGCTGGTGCTGGTTGACGTGGTGCAGGCACTCAACGGTGGCCCCGCCCATATCGATGACATGCGCGCAGCCCTGACCCGAATCACCGACAGCTTTCACTATGGCCAGCAGAGCCGCCTGCGACAGCTGTTCCACCCCCGTATCGACCGCGTCCTGTACGCCGCGACCAAAATCGACCAGGTCATCTCCGATGACCATGACGCGGTGCGCAGCTTTCTGGCATGCCTGGTCCGCGATGCGTATCGCCACGCCGAATACGAAGGCATCGCCCCTGTCTGCGAAGCCACTTCGGCGGTACGCAGCTCCCGCGAGGTGGATGCCGGCGGCGATCGCGCCATTTCCGGCCTGGATGCCGGGGGCCAGCCCATCGGCTATGTGCACCCCCGCTTTCCCGGGCGCCTGCCAGACGCCGAACACTGGCAGCACCTGATGGACTGGCAGATTCCCGTGCTCAGCCCCCCCGCCGGACTGTCCACCCGCAATGGTGACGCCATACCCCATATTCGCCTGGATACGGTGCTTAACCTGCTAGTGGGAGACAAATGCCAGTGAGCCAGAATCCACAGAAACCCGACCCTGGCAGTGCCCGCACGGCCCGCACCTTTAAACCCGACGACACCACGCCACTGGATGAAGCGCCACCGCGGCGGGCCCGCCGGTTTATCCCCGCAGCCGAAGCCCGGCTGGATGCCGTACCTGCCGCCATCACAGCGACCGACAGCCGCGACGGCAGCGCAGACATTCCCCGGTGGCAGCTTGAACGCATCCCGGTGCGCGGCCTGCGGGCGCTGGGACTTGGGCTGTTTGTACTGGTGCTGGTGATCGCCGGCGCCGAACTTGTACAGCTGTTCAGCGCTGCCCGCGACGCCCACTGGCTCGTCGCAACGGTTTTCGGCGCCCTGCTTGGCGGCGTCTCGTTGCTGGCCCTGCGCGCCCTGGCGTCCTTCCTCTGCGCGCGCAAGAGCTTGAATCAGCTGAACCGCCTGCGCCACCAGGCCGACCGGTTACGCGGCCGGCGCAGCCATGGCCTGGGCAGCAGGCTGCTGCAGGAGCTGGAGCGCTTCTACCGCGACAAACCGCAGGCCGCCCTGCTCCAGCCGGCCCTGCACAACCTGCCGGACTACAGTGACGACAGCGAGAAGCTGCAACACCTGGATCAGCACTTTGTGGTGCAACTCGACCAGGCCGCCATGCAGATCATCTCAAGCTACAGCGCCCAGACCGGCACCGCCGTCGCCATCAGCCCCTGGGCCGCACTGGACATTCTGCTGGCGCTGTGGCGCAGCCTTGGCATGATCGACGCCATCGCCCAGGTATATGGCGTGGCTCCCTCGCTGCCGACACGGCTCAAACTGCTGCGCCAGGTATTCACGCAGCTTGGCTTTGTCGGCGCCAGCGAAGTCATGATCGATCAGCTGTCGGACGACCTGGGCGGTGCGGCTCTGGCGGGTGTATTCAGCGCCCGTGCGGGACAGGGGCTGGGGGCCGGGATCTTGTCCGCCCGCCTCGGGCTGGCGGCGATGCGAGCACTGCGGCCACTGCCTTTTGGCGACGGCCAGCAACCGGGCATTCGCAGCCTGCTGCGCCCGCTGATCGAAAAATTAAGGACGCGCTTTGGCGCCAGGAAAAAATCGGATTGAGCCGGTGATGCCAACCCCGGACATCAGCGGGCGATCAGTTCGAGCTTGCGCCTGCGTGGCATGCGCTTGATCTGCCACTCCCGCCGCTGCGCCTGGGCACGGTTCTCCAGCTGTTCGTGCCACAGCAACTCAACGGGGCGACGGGCCCGGGTGTAACGCGCACCCAGGCGGTTGTCCGTGTTGTGTTCGTGCAACCGCCGCTGCGGGTCCGTGGTCACGCCGGTATACAGGCTACCGTCGGCGCAGGCCAGGATATAGACAAACCAGCACGACTCGCTCACAACACCGCCCTCCCAGGATTGGCAGACGCCATTGTTGTCAAATCGGTGGCCATATTCAACCCGGCGCCTGCCCAGCAGCGCTCGAATGCACTATCATGCGCGCTATCCCAGCACAGCTTTCAGGAACACCATGGCCCGCCGTCGCAACAGCTATTTCGAGTGCCGCGAATTTCGTATCGAGCAGGCCCGCTGCGCCATGAAGGTCACCACCGATGCCAGCCTGCTGGGGGCCTGGTCACCGCTGGAGCAAGCGCGCAGGGTGCTGGATATCGGCACGGGAACCGGCCTGCTGGCGCTGTTCGCCGCACAGCGCTGCCAGGGCCTGATTCATGCCATTGAACTGGACCCGGCGGCGGCGGACGAAGCACGGGGCAACTTTGCCGCCTCCCCCTGGGCAGATCGCCTTCGCCTTCTAGAGGGCGATATTCGTAGCCTGCCCGCGAGCCGGGACTACGACGCCATCCTCTGCAATCCGCCGTTTTTCAGCGAATCGACCCGCAACCGCTGCGAACGCCTGGCCCAGGCGCGGCACAATGACGCCCTGCCGCTGACGACATTGATCGAAGCCATCGACGGCCAGCTCAGCACCGACGGCCGGGCCTGGCTGCTATTGCCCTTGCCGCAGTGCGAGCAACTGATCCAGGCCCTCGCCGGCACCGCTCTGCATGCACGCCATAAACTCTGGGTTCGCTCCAGCCATGGTGACAGCCCCCACCGCGTCATACTGCAGCTGGAAAAACAGCCTGGTCCCTGCACCGAGCAGCAGTTGAGCCTCTATACAGAGCACCCGCTGCACAGCCCCGAGGCGGCCCGGCTGTTCGAGCCCTACTACACACGACTGAAACGTGCAGACGAGCCCCGAAATTAACACGATTAGCTGCAAGAAAAAGGCCGTAAGCAACAAATTCGTGCACTGACTGCAAAAAAACTGCACTATCTAACCCGACACGAAAAATACTCAGGCACAGCATCCTGGTGGAGCCCCATGTCGGTACACAAGCTCGATCGCACAGACCGTAGAATTCTGGAACTGCTGCAGCAGGATGCACGACTGTCTGTGGCGGACATTGCCGAACGGGTCGGCCTGTCGGCGACGCCCTGCAGCCGGCGCATCAAGCGGCTGGAGGACAGCGGTTATGTCGCCCGCCAGGTGGTCATCCTGGACCCGGCCAGGATCGGTCTGCCCATGACCGTACTGGTACACATCTCACTGGAAGCCCAGACACAGGAAAAGCTGCGCAGCTTTGAAGCCACCATCAGCGAAATGGCGGAAGTCATGGAGTGCTACCTGATTACCGGCAGCACGGCGGATTATGTCCTCAAGGTGGTGGTACCGGATCTGGATCATTATCAGCAATTGCTGCTGAATCAGCTGACGGCCATCGCCGGAGTGAGATCGATCATTTCAAACTTCGTGCTGCGCCAACCCGTTGACCGCACGGCCTATTCGCTCGACCACCTCGCCCAGCCCTGATTCAGCCAGGCAGGCATCAGGTCGTGCCGGATGCGGCGATCCGGCACTTCGCACAGCAGCACCTCGAGACCCTCCCAGGGTGCCTCAGAGCACAAGGCCCTGGCGCTATCAATTGCGCGTATCAAACAGCCGTTTAACCGGCGCATTCCACAGCGGGCAGCAACGCCGATCTCGTCTATACTTTGCTCAGCCAAGCAGGGACAGTTTTCTACTTGAGCGCGTCAGATTTATTGCTGCAGTTTTCCAACTGCTCTGAGCCCGGCACCCTCGGTACCGGCCAGATCACCCGGTAACTTTTCTCGTACAGGACGTCGACAGAAAGCGACCGGTGCTGCGCGCGTCCCTACACTGCCGGAGCTTCCGGCTTACTAACACCGTTGACAGGGCCTCGACATGGACTGCAAAACTTCCGGACTTACCGCCGCCACCATTCTGCGCACCCTCGACACTCACCCAGGGGCGCAATGGGTCACAATCCCCTACCGCTGCCCGTTTGAAAACACCAGCACCGGGCTGCCGCTAATCTCCGACCGCATGGCAGAACGCATCCGTTTTAACCTGCCGTTCGCTGCCAGCACCCTTGAAATCCGCATCCTTGCCGCGCTCTCAGGCGGCAAGCTCTATGAAGATGACCTGATGATGCTGCTAGGCGGCGACGAGGACGACGCCGAAGAAGCCATCGAGTCACTGCATCAGCGCGGCCTCATCGCGCTCTGTGAAACCCACCATGTACGCCACTGGCTGTTGGCCACCCCCATATTCAAGCAACAGCTGCAACAGGCACTCAGCGAGAACTGATGCGCACTCGACGCGCCTTACAGCTTGCCAAGGGAATATCGCTCACCGCAACTGTACACCACGAGTTCCTCACCACCATCGGCGCAAGCCTCGGTCGTCGCCATCTCGACCAGCTCATAAAACAGGTTGCGCCCGATGCGCCCCCACATGCCAAAGCGCACCAGCAACTGCGGTGCAGGCTCTTCACTCTCAGCCCGCGGCAGCACCTGCAGCGGATGTTCGACACCGGCGACGACCCGGTCGCCGGTCTTGCTGGTGAAATGCAGCTCAGGCCCACCGGCCGCTTCTACTTTTTCAAGGCTGACAAACTGAAACGGCAGGTCATCCACCTGAATGCCCACCTTCTCGACCGGAGTTTTCAGGTAATAGTGCCCGTCCTCGCACCAGAGCACGCGGGAAAACAGCTGCACCATGGCTGCCCGGCCAATCGGTGTACCCAGGTAATACCAGGTGCCATCGGCGCCGATACGCATATCGATATCGCCGCAAAACTCCGGATTCCAGCGCTCCAGCGGCCCAATACCGTCTCCCTGTTTCTGCAGCGCGCGGTGGGCTTCACTGAGATCAAATCCCGTCATAATCGGTGTCTCCCGGTATTAATCAGCCCACAAGATGGGGGCATTTAGACTGCAGATTAAAATACTTCAACTTCAGTGTAAAAGATTTCACCTTATAACCTAATTACATGAAATTCACTCACTGTTAGACTTATCCGCACTTAACTGACAGAACATACGGCCCAACGCGCTATGAGCATATCGTTACAACAGAAGTTCTCCGATCCGACCCGAGGCGTGTACTTCGTCGGGACCACGCCACCCAAGGACAACACGGAGCCTGAAAAAGTAACCGATATCGCCGACAAGCTGCTGGCCCGTCTGCGCCAGATCGATTACGACGGGCTGATTGTGTACGACATTCAGGATGAAAGCAGCCGCGTCAGCAAACCGCGCCCGTTCCCCTATATGCAGACGCTGGACCCGCGGGACTATTCCCGCCTGCTGCGCAACCGTTCCGGCCACGCGGTCATCACCTACAAGAGCGTGGCCCAGCGCGATCGTGCCGACTTTGAACGCTGGCTCGAAGAGTCCCGCAGCGAATTCGACGTGCAGGACATGGTCATGGTCGGCAGCCCGTCATCCGAGGGCGACATCCAGCTGTCTCTGCCCAATGCCTATGCGGCACTGGCACAGCACCCGCTGGACTTTCACCTGGGCGGCGTCACCATCGCCGAACGCCACGCCAGCAAGGGTAACGAGCACCTGCGCCTGCTGCACAAGACGGAACAGGGCTGCCAGTTTTTTATCTCCCAGGCCGTTTACAACGCCCAGGCCACCATCGACCTGCTGAGCAGCTATGCACGCGAGTGCCGCAGCCGCGGTGTCGAACCAAAGCGCATTATCCTGACGTTCACACCCTGCGGCAGCGCCAAGACACTTGAGTTCATGGAATGGCTGGGCATTTCGGTGCCCGATGCGACCCGCTGGCGCATTCTGGATGCGACCAACCCGCTGGCCGAGTCCATCCGCGTCTGCCGCAGCAACCTGGACCAGATTCTGGAATCCGTGTCGGGCCTGGGTATTCCGCTGGGACTGAATATCGAGAGCCTGACCAACCGCAAGGACGAGATCGACGCCTCCATCCGCCTGTTCAAGCTGCTCAAGGCGACCCTAGACCTGAAACTGGCTGAACAGCAGCTCTGAGGCCTCAGTCCGTCACGGCCGGCGTCGCCGCACTGGCGGCGGCGCTATCGAGCCCCTGCAACAGCGCCTGCAGTTCCTCGTAGCGATCCGGTTCCCACAGGATCAGCTGGCGCTCGTAATCGATGCGATAGCGTACGTTCATCAAGAAATCCATGCCCAGCAGACCGTCGTTCCCCACCGCCGGCCCCTGGTGCTCGATGACCATGGCGCGCACATGTGTCGGCTTGTAGGGGCCGATCTCGATACGGTCAAAACTCACCAGTTCGGTATTGATACTGCCGCCCCCCGCCACGCGGGCCCGGCCACCGGGCTGGGATGCATAATTCAACCCGGCCAGCGCATCCTTGTGGAACACCGTGTTGGTGGCGCCGGTGTCCAGTACCATCTCGGTTCTGGCCTTGCGCCCGCCATACACCACCGTCACCGGCACGACCACCCGATTGCGACCGACCTTGACCGGCATTTCGCTCTCGCGCAACAGCGTCTCCAGCTTCCTGCGCTGGCTGGCACGCTCGGCGTCCCGTTTGCGTTCCAGCCGCGTCGCTGCCAGCGCCGCCTCATCCGGCACCGCGGGCGTGGCGGACCGGCGGGTTTCCAGCTGATCGCGAAACTGTAACGGCACCCTGGAGAGACTGTCCACGAACACCTGGCGGCCGCGCTCATCCACGTATTTGTAGATTTCGGCCTGCGCCAGCGCCACCGACAGCAGCCCGATCACCAGAGCCCACCCGCACCGCAGCCTTCGCCTGAATACGCGCATAAACCGATCTCCCACTTTGGCTGCGAGCCTGGTCTGTGGACCTAGCCCCCGGCCAGCTTGACCTTGAAGCCTTCCTGCTCCAGCGCGAGCTTGAGGCGCTCGCGATGATCCCCCTGAATTTCGATGACTCCGTCCTTGCAGGCACCACCCGTACCGCAGAGTTTTTTCAGCTTCTTGCCCAGCAGCCTGAGCTCCGCGTCCGCCAGCGGCACGCCCGTCAGGGTGGTGACACCCTTGCCCTTGCGCCCCGAGGTTTCCCGGCGAATGCGCACGATGCCGTCCAGGGTCGCCAGGCGCTCGGCGTCCTCGAGCTGGGCACAGATACAGTCAGCGACGGGCTTGCGACAGCCAGAACAGCTATCGCCATGTTCGGTTGAGTACACCAGTCCGCTAAGCTGGTCGCGCAGTGAAGCCATGAACAGATCCCCTTATGGATTCAGGCCGCCTACCTGGCGGGCGAGATAAGTGGCGTAATTGTCCGTCATCCCGCCGATGAAATCGAGGGCGCGGCGATAGGCATCATAGAGCGCAAGTTCCGGCGCCGGTGCATGAATACCCATCAGGCTGATAATCTTCTCGCTGCGATACCCCAGGCCGCTGGCACCCTTTACATGCTGATCGTGCACCGCCTTGCAGAAAGCTTCGAGCAAGATACCCAGGCTGCTGTAGGCGCCGACTTCCAGTTCGGTCTTGCGGGTATCGGGAAAGACCCGTGTTTTGGCCAGCTGCTTGGCCCGCATCAGCCCCTCGCGAACGCCGGCATCACCATCGGCCAGCAGCTCGCCGCGATAGCTTCCGGCCATGATGGCAGCATAGTGGCTGCTGAAAGCCCCCAGCGCCGACTCAATCATGTTTTCCATCGCCGTGCCCCGCAACGCCGAAATCTTGCGCCGCGCCGACGCCTGGGTCGCAAAGAGACTGTCGTCGTACTCCAGGCTTCCGCACAGCTGCAGCAGGATGGGCTTGACCTCCTCAAAACTGAGAATGTTCAGCTCGATGGCATCCTCCAGGTCGAGAATGGCATAACAGATATCATCCGCCGCCTCCATCAGCCAGGTCAGCGGATGGCGACTCCACCAGTGCTCCCCCAGCGGGATCAGCCCCAGCGACACCCCGAGCTTGTCGAGAATGGGTCTCTCGCTTTGAAAACTGCTGAACTTGCCCTTCGCCGTGGCCCGCTCCACCGTCCAGGGGTACTTGAGCAGCGTTCCCAGTGTCGGGTAGGTCAGACGCAACCCACCGTCCAGCAGGTGATTCTCGATACGGGTCACCACCCTGAAACCCTGGGCATTCCCCTCGAAGGTTTCTAGATCGGCCCGCTCGGTCGGTGTCAGGGACTGTGTCAGTTCGCGGCTGGTCTGGCTGCGAAACCAGTCCCGAATGGCATACTCCCCGGCGTGGCCAAAGGGCGGATTACCGATATCGTGCGCCAGGCAGGCCGATTGCACGATGGTACCCAGGTCATGGGGGCTGACCCAGTCCGGCAGCAGATTGGCAATCATCTCTCCCACGCGAATACCCAGGGTACGCCCGACGCTGCCCACCTCGATGGAGTGCGTCAGCCGGGTATGGATATGGTCATTCAGCGCCAGCGGGTGCACCTGTGTCTTGCGACCCAGGCGCCGAAAGGCACTGCAAAAGACAATGCGGTCATTGTCCTTGTGGAAGTGGCTACGGCCGATTTCCTGCGGACTCACCTGCTCATGGCCGTAACGCTGTGCGGTCAACAGGCGGTCCCATTGCATGCTCATTCAGACAAGTCCCGGCGATGAGTAACAAACAACTCCATAATCAAAGCATCCATAGTGACAAACTCCCGGTCAATCGCTCCCTGGCGGGATTCATTCGATCTCGCCCGCCGACACATCGAGTATACCCTTGACGCCCTGACAATGTGCCCCGCCTGGGACACCGGCCCCCAAGAGAATTACACTGAACTTAATTCAAACATCAGTTTCAAAGAGCTGAACCTGAGATGAATGAAAACACCCGACCCGAGACTGACACTCGCATTAACAGTGCTCAAACGACGTCCGGCCGGATCACGGATCAGGCTCAGCATTCATGTGCAGCCCTGGGGTAACCCCTTCGCAAGAGCCGCAACTTGCCTGATGGACAGGCGTCACAGCGCAGGGACAACACCACTATGCGTGAGACGATTCACTGGAGTCTTGCTGGCGCAGGAGTAGGCCTGAAAAGTTGCCAGGTTGATGACATCATCAACGCCGGCGAGGGGATACGCTGGCTCGAAATCCTGTTCGACCAGCATCTGACGGCGGGTGGCACGGCCTTGCACAACCTCGAACGTCTGCGCGCGAACCACCCGCTAACCCTGCACGGCGCGGGCCTGGCCCTGGGGTCCTGCGCGCCGCTGGACATGACCTACCTTGCCCGCCTGAAGCAGGTCGCCGCTCAGCTGGATGTCAGCTGGATTTCCGACCATGTCAGCTTTGGCCCCCTGGGCAACTGCTTCAGCCATGAACTGTTGCCACTGCCCTACACCGAAGAAGCACTGCAACAGATTACAACGCGCATTAGCCAGGTACAGGACTACCTGGGTCGACGTATCCTGCTGGAAAACCCCGCCAGTTACCTCGGCTTTAGCCACTCGACCCTCAGCGAAGGCGAGTTTCTGGCTGAGATGGCGCAACGGGCCGACTGTTACCTGCTGCTGGATATCAATAACTGCTATGTCACAGAGTTCAACCTTGGCGTGAGTGCACAGGATACCCTGGCCCGGCTTCCGGCCAACCGGGTGCGCGAGATTCACCTGGCCGGCTTCGATGACCGCGATAGCTACCTGCTGGACAGCCACAGCAGTCCGGTACAGGCACCTGTCTGGGCACTGTATGAACAGGCCCAGCAGCGTTTTACGGCAACGCCGACACTCATTGAATGGGAGCACAACATACCGCCGCTGGCTGTCATCCTGGACGAGGTTAACCGCGCCCAGCAAATCATGCAGCAATGCATGAGTAACCGCAGGCTCTCTTGATGCGTCTCGCCGACCTGCAGGCGGCACTGAGGGCAGAAATGGACGGCAGACCCAGCGCCCGCCTGCGCCAGCTGGTTACCAGCGCAAGCCTCGACCCCGAGCAATGCCTGGAGCTGTACCGTGGTCTGCTGGACCAGGCCCGGGTCCGGGCACTGCAACAGATCTACCCAATCACCGCCCGGCTGCTGGGACAGCAGCTTTTGCATGTCCTTTCCCGGTTGTACAGCCAGCCGCCGCGCGTCGCCTCGGGCGACGGCACAGGGCTCTTTGGCAGCGGTTTTGCGCAGCTGCTCGAGAGCTGCACGCACCAGCACTGCACGCTGTACAAGCTGCAGTTTCTGCCGGAACTGGCCACGCTTGAATGGGCACTGTACCTGGTCGGGTGCGCCGAAGATGACCCGCCACCGGACTTCAGCTCACTGGTCTACATCCCGGAATCGGAGCAGTACCGGCTGCGCCTTGTACCCAGTCTGGCGTTGCGCCTGCTGCGCTGCGACTGGCCGGTACTGGATATATGGAACCGCTACCAGCAGGGCAATCCGGGCGAACTGCATTTGAGTTACCAGCCGCAGTGGCTATGCGTGTATCGCCACCTCGACAGTCCCCGAGCCGAACGGCTGAGCGAAGCCCGCGCGCGCCTGCTCAACGGCATCCTTGAGGGCCATACCCTTTGCCAGCTCAGGCAGGCCGTGCCGGATCTCAACCAGCACCTGACCCTGCTGATATCCCGGCGCTGGATCACCCGCTTCGAACTCCCCCCTGAACACGATGCGTAAATACCGTCCACAGGCGCATCCGGCGGGTTGTTACTATGCCCAGTTGATGTGTCAGCGGCCGGAAAAATTGTCAGTCGCCCTTGCGCCGGCGGCCTTGTATGCCGCCAGCGCCTGGGCCCGCGCTGCCCGGTAATCGATCACGGGCGCCAGACCACGTACCTGGCTGCTGATCTGCGGGTCCTGTCGCTGTCGCGCCGGCAGCGACGCCAACTCCGGCAGCCACTGGCACACGAATGCATCCCGCGGATCGAAGCGCTCGGCCTGGCGTTGCGGGCTGAAAATACGAAAATAGGGGGCGGCATCTGCCCCCACCGAAGCACTCCACTGCCAGCCCCCCAGGTTGGAGGCAAAGTCACCGTCAATCAGCTGCTGCATGAAGAATTCAGCCCCCAGGCGCCAGTCAACACCCAGCAGCTTGGTCAGGAAGGACGCCACCACCATGCGCAGGCGGTTGTGCATCCAGCCGGTGGCCAGCAGCTGTCGCATGGCGGCATCCACAATGGGAAAGCCCGTTTCGCCCCGGCACCAGGCACCGAACCGCTCAGGGTTATCCTGCCATCGCAGGCGTGCCTCCACCTCGGGTCTGAAGGGCGCCAACCGGTTCAGGTCGGGAAAGGCCACCAGCAGGTGACGATAAAACTCACGCCAGATCAGCTCTGTCACCCACTGGCTTTCGAGCCAGTGCTCACCCAGAGTGTGGTACGCCACGTTCAGACACTGTCGCACTGAAAGCTGGCCGGTATTCAGATAGGCCGAGAGGGATGAGGTCGCATCGAGGGCGGGAAAATCCCGCTGCTCAGCATAGTTGGCCAGATCAGCTGCGGCAAAGCGGTACAGCCGCTGCGCGGCGGCCTCCTCCCCCACCGGCCAAAGCTGCCGATCGTAGGACGTTCCCAGGGATGGAATGGCATCACTCTCGATTGCCAGTGGTGACTGGGGCCGGGGCGCCGGCAAGCAGGCCAGGTCGCGCATCAGTATCTCTTTACGCCAGACCCGGCCAAAGGGAGTGAACACCCGGAACGGCTCGCCCTTGGCACTGAGAACGGCTCCGGGCTCCAGCATCAGGTCGCCATGACAGCCCTCGCAACGCAGCCCCTCGCTACGCAGCAACCGCTTCACTGCCCGGTCACGCCGGCGTTCGTTCAGTGGGTACTCGTAATTGAAATAGAGCCCCTTAGCCTGCACTTGCCGGCACAGATCGAGCAAGGCGGGCGCACAACCCTCGAACTCATCAGCGTGCAAGACACGCAGCCCAATGTTAAGCCGAGCCAGGTCATCACTCAGGCATTGCAGCGCATCGCGCCAGAAGGCGAGCTTGCGCGGCGCATCACCGTGACGCTGCCATTGTGTGGGCGTCAGCACGACCACCGCCAGCAGCGGCTGCCCCTGCGCCGCAGCGGCCTGCAACGCCGGGTTATCCGTCAGGCGCAGGTCGTTGCGAAACCAGATCAGATTCATATGTAGTTGCGCAGCCCAAGCTTGTAGGGATGGGGATCCAGGTAAAACTGCTGCTTGATATAGTCCGAGCCGTGACGCTTGAGGTAGTGGCGCAGCAGGGTAAGCGGCACCACCAGGTGCACCTCGCCGCGATGATACTCGTCAATACTGTCCAGGATTTCCTGCTTGCACTGGCTGTCGATCGCCTTTTTCAGGTACCCGAACACGTGCATCAGCACGTTCACATGGCTGTTGCGCGTGGCACACTGGCTCAGATGTTCCATGAGACCGCTGATATAGGTCTGCATGGCCTTATCAATGGGCTGATCGTGGGCCTCGGCCAGGTAGCGACCCAGAACACGGTAGCCTTCATAGCTGTGGGCCATCAGCAGATACTTGCTCTGACTGTGAAATTGCAGCAGCGCATGGTAGCTGGGTTCGGCCGCCACCAGCTGCTTCCAGCGGTGCAGTGCAAATACCCGGACGATAAAGTTCTCCCGCAGCACAGGGTCGTTCAGGCGCCCCTCCTCCTCCACCGGCAACAGCGGGTTGGCCCGCATCAGGGCATCGATAAAGAGGCCCCGCCCCGCCCCGTTGGGCATGCCATTGGGATGGTAGACTTTCACCCTTTCCATACCGCAGCTCGGCGAGCCCTTGATCACGATATAGCCGCACAGGTCCGGCAAGGCGGCAGCCACTGTCCGGCCTTGCTCCGCCAGTGCCTCGGTCACATCCAGCGACGGGTCCTTGGTTCCCAGCGCGCTGGGGTGGGCGGCCTCACCCACCAGGCGAATCGGTTCGCGGGGAACCCCCAGACCCACGGCGAGTTCCGGACAGAACGGCTTGAAGCTGAAGCAGTCCGACAGCACATCCAGGCAGTACTGCGAGCGTTTGTGGCCACCGTTATAGCGCACCTTCTCGCCCATCAGGCAGGCACTGATACCGATGGGTATCAGCGAATCCGTGGCATCAACAACAGGTTCTCGCATCCAGTTTCCCTCGTGAAAACACCATGTCCGGCAGCACCGTCACAGGCCGATAAACGGCTGCACCAGCCGCCCCATTAAACCACTGAAGCGCAGGGGCGCATCGGTGGCAATCAGACAGATACAATCTTCACCGCTATCACTGATCGGCTGGTGACTGACCTGTTCATCCAGATCGGCCACATCACCGGCCTGGAAGCGCCCCAGCTCATCGCTGTAGGAGCCCCGCAGTATCAGCGTCAGCTCGTTGCCCCGGTGGCTGTGATGGGGTACCGACAGGCCGGGAGCTATGCGCAGCAGGCGTGTGGCACCGGGGCCACCGAGGCGCAAATCAAGCTGACGCACACCCGGTACCAGGGTGCGCCACTCCAGCTCGTCAAGCGGCTTGTCGAGGTAATGGGCCAGCGGGGCCGGAATCTGGCTGTCCAGCAGCGGCGCACGTGCCACCACCGGCTGCACATCAGCTGCGCCGGCATCGGTATCCAGCAGCGCCAGTACCTGTTCCAGCGCGTCCGGCGCCAAGGCTACCGGCGCCAGCTCCTCCAGCAGCGCACCGCCCACCGCTTCGGCCTGCTGCAGCCGCTCCTGACAGTGCGCACAGCGATCAATATGGCTGGCAACCAGCAGCGACATGCCCTCGGACAGCGAACCCGCCGCATAGGCCAGCAGGGTCGCATCATCAAGATGGTGACGTATGCTCACGATGACTCTCCCCAGATCTGTTTAAGCTTTTCAAACCCCAGTCGCAGTCGGCTCTTGACGCTGCCCAGCGGAATGCCGATGGCCTGGGCAATATCCGAATGACTGCGCCCCTCGTAGTAGGACAGGTAGAGCACCTGTGCCTGGGCCTCCGGCAAGGCCTTGATGGCCTCGGCCATGCGTGTTGCCAGAACCGCGTGCTCACCATCATGACGAGCATCGGGATCGGCGGCCTCGTCGTACTCCAGTTCATGGAACTGTATTTTCTCGCGCCGCATGCGGTCGATACACAGGTTTCGCGCCAGCCGGAATATCCAGGTGCTGGCATTGGCCTTGGCCGGATCAAACATGTGGGCCTTGCGCCAGACCGACAGCAGCGCTTCCTGAGCCAGCTCTTCGGCGTTCGCAGGCGTCATGCCAAGGCGGATCAGATAAGCCTTGACCCTGGGCGCAAAGTGCCCAAACAGCCTGGCGTAGTCCGACCGATCCCGCGTTTGGGCGAGGCCGGCCAGGCAGGCACTCCATTCCTCTTTCACAGGTGGAGCCTGCTTGAATAAAGAGATGACTGCAGCCACATCGCCTCCATAGGGTTCGGTTTTTTCATTGTCCTGCTATACGTAAGTGCGACGTGGATGGATCAGTGCCGCAGCGAAAGAGGACTCGGCACCCCGGTTTCATGCATTCCCGCTGTGGGTCAACTCACTCACACTGATCCGATTGTCTGGCCATCTTCGTACAGGGGAATCAAAGTTGCAAAGGAAGAGGCCATGAACATCACGGCAATACGCCCGCTCAAGATCGCCGTTGTCGGCTCGGGTATTTCAGGACTGTCCAGCGCCTGGCTGCTCAGTCAGCAACACCAGGTCACCCTGTTCGAAAAGGATGATCGCCTGGGCGGCCACTCCAATACCGTCGATGTTCCCCTGGGCACGGGCAGCGTTGCGGTCGATACCGGCTTTATTGTCTACAACCCGGTCAACTACCCCAACCTCGTGCGTTTTTTCGAGACCCTCGGGGTCCAGAGCCGTGAAACCGACATGTCCTTCGGGGTTTCGCTGGACCGGGGCCGGCTCGAGTACAGCGGTACCGGTCTGCCGGGCCTGCTGGCACAAAAACGCAACCTGGCCCGGCCACGCTTCTGGTCCATGCTGCTGGACCTGTCGCGCTTTTACCGTGAAGCGGCACGCTACTGTGAAGACCCGGCCACCGCCAGCCTGACCCTGGGCGAACTGTTGCACCGCGAGCGCTACGGCCATGCCTTTGTACAGGACCACCTGCTGCCCATGGGGGCGGCGATCTGGTCGACACCGGTGGATCTTATGCTGGAATACCCGGCGCTGGCCTTTCTGCGATTTTGCCAGAATCATGGCCTGGTCCAGCTCAATGATCGCCCCCAGTGGCGAACGGTTACCGGCGGCAGTCGCAGCTACGTCAGCAAGATCGACGCCAGCCTGCGCCAACGCGGTGAAGTACGCCTGAACAGCCGCATTCATCGTATCCTGCGGCGCAAAGGCGGCATCGAGCTCGAGTTTCTTCACGGTGAACGAGAGCCTTTCGACCATGTCGTACTGGCCTGCCATGCCAACCAGGCACTGCAGCTGCTGCACGCCCCCAGCATGCTGGAACAGCAGTTGCTCGGGGCATTCAGCTATCAGCGCAACCGGGCGGTGCTGCACAGCGACCCCAGCCTGATGCCCCGCAGCAAGGCCGCCTGGGCCAGCTGGAACTACCTGGCGGCACTGCGGCACGGTGGTCAGCGGGAGGTCTCCGTGAGCTACTGGATGAACCGGCTGCAGCACCTGCCAAACGCATTGCCGCTGTACGTAACCCTTAACCCGCTGCACGAACCTGCGCCCGGCACCGTCCACCGCAGTTTCCTCTACGATCACCCCACTTTTTCACTGGCGGCCCTGGCGGCACAAAAACAACTGTGGAATCTGCAGGGCCAGCAGAATACCTGGTTCTGCGGCGCCTACTTTGGCTCAGGGTTCCATGAAGACGGTCTGCAGTCGGGCCTTGCCGTGGCCGAAGAGCTGGGCGGGCGTCCACGCCCCTGGACGCTGGAGACACCCAATCACCGCATTTACGTACACAGCAGCCGGGGCCTGCCGGCATGAGCCTGTCGGCGCTCTATTTCGGCCATGTATTCCATCACCGGATGCATCCGCGGGTGCACCGGTTTCGCTATGGCGTAATGTCGCTGCTGCTGGACCTCGACCAGGTGGACGAACTGCACCATCAACTGCGTCTGTTCTCCCACAATCGCTTCAACCTCTATGCTTTTTACGACAGGGATCACGGCAACGGGACGCCCGGCAAGCTGAAGCCGCAGATACTGCGGCAACTCGAGCAACATGACATAGACATCGATGACGGCAAAATTCTGTTGCTGTGCTACCCCCGTATTCTGGGCTTCGTGTTCAATCCACTCAGTGTCTATTACTGCTACGACAGCAACGCCAACCTCAGGGCCATTCTGTACGAAGTCAGCAACACCTTTGGCCAGCGCCACAGCTACCTGCTGCCCACCAGCAGCACCCTGCCGGTGCAACACAGCGTCGACAAATGCTTCTATGTCTCGCCTTTCATGCCAATGAGGTGCCGTTACCACTTTCAGATGCAGCCGCCCGGGCCCCGGATCGGCGTACAAATCGAACAAAGCCATCACCAGCAGCCGATATTTCGTGCCAGCTTCAGCGGTGTACGGCGTCCCCTCTGCGACCGGACCCTGCTGCAGGCCTGCCTGCGCTACCCGCTGATGACGCTGAAGGTGATCGCAGGCATCCACTGGGAGGCGGTACGCCTGTGGTGCAAGGGCATGCGCATTCAGCCAAGGCCCGCCCCCCCGGCTGCCCCCATAACCCTGGCCTGCACGGCGCAGGCCCGTAGCACCGAATCACACGGAGATCGTCGCCATGAAACCCACTGAATACCATCCGGCAACAGAATTGCCGGACCTGGCCGACTCGCTTCGCACCGGCTGGATCAACCGGTTTTGTGTACAGACACTTGCGCGCTGGCTCAAGCGCATGGAATACGGCCACCTCGAGCTGATTCTGCCCGATGGTCAGCGGCTGCAGGCAGGCACGGCCGACCAGACCGACGTGCGCGCCCAGGTCCAGCTGCACAGCTTGCGGCCTTTGCGCCGCCTGCTGCGCTCTGGCCTGCTCGGCTGGGCCGAAGGTTATATGGCCGGCGAATGGGACAGCCCGGACATCAGCGCCCTGGTGCGCTGGGCGCTGGGAAACGAGCATGCCTTCGGACAGCCGGCCCAGGGCAGCAGGCTGCGCACCGCGCTGCACCGGCTATTCCACCGTTCGCGCCGCAACAGTCGCCGCGGCAGCCGTCGCAATATTGCCTTCCACTACGACCTGGGCAACGATTTCTACCGCCTCTGGCTCGACCCCAGCATGACGTACTCCAGCGCCCTGTTCGAACATCCCGAGCAAAGCCTGGAGCTTGCGCAGCGGCACAAGTACCGCCGTATCTGCGAGCTGTTGCAGCTGGACGCGGATCAGCAGGTACTGGAGATCGGCTGCGGCTGGGGCGGTTTCGCCGAAACGGCCGCCCAGGCCTACGGCGCGCGAGTCAACGGCATCACACTGTCCAGGGAGCAGCTGGCCTGGTCCCGACGACGGGCCGCCGAGCGCGGCCTGGATGCACAGTGCACCTATTCCCTGACGGACTACCGGGATCTTGATACACCGGTCGATCGCATTGCCTCCATCGAGATGTTCGAGGCCGTTGGCGAAGAACACTGGCCGCTCTACTTCAAGCAGCTGCGCCGCTGTCTGAAGCCCGGCGGAATAGCAGTGCTGCAGGTGATCAGCATCGCCGATGATCGCTTTGAGGAATACCGTCGCAGCACCGACTTCATACAGCGCTACATTTTTCCCGGTGGAATGCTGCCAAGCCCTGGCCGGCTGACAGCCGAGATAGAGCGGGCCGGATTGCAACTGACCCACAGCGAGACGTTCGGCGCGGATTATGCCCGAACCCTGCAGCACTGGCGCCAGGCCTTCCTGGCACACTGGCCCCAGATCGAGGCCCAGGGGTTTGACTCCCGTTTCCGACGCCTGTGGCTCTATTACCTGGGTTACTGTGAGGGCGGCTTCCGCTACGGCGCCATCGATGTCGGCCTCTATGTCCTGCGCGCGCCCTGACCGGTAGCTGCAATGTCCAGCAATCCCCCCCTCAATACAGGCAATCTGTGGCGCTATGCGGCCCTGGGCCTGCCCTTGGCGCTGCCAACGGTGGCAGTCTATGTTCTGCTGCCGACCTGGTATTTCGAGACATTCGGACTGTCGCTGACACTGATTGGTGCGGTGCTGCTGCTTACGCGCCTGCTGGATGTGCTGACCGACCCTCTCATCGGGCTGGTCGTTGACCGCTTTCCCCGGATCAGGCCTGTCCGGCTGATTTTCGGCGGCGGCCTGCTGTGCGTACCCTCGCTGCTGCTGCTGGTCAACCCGTGGCAGGGCAATGCTACCCTGTCTCTGCTGCTGGGACTGGTGTTCCTCTATCTTGGCTGGACCCTCATCCAGATTCCCTATATCGCCTGGTTACCGCGGCTTCATGAAGACAGTCTGCAGCGCAATCGGGCTGCCAGTACCCGCGAGACGATGACGATTGCCGGCCTGGTCGTGTCGGCCGCACTGCCGCTTGCGGCAGCTCTGGCAGGGCTGACCACGCAGCAAGGTCTCAACCTGCTGGTTGGCATTACGCTGCTGGCCGGCCTCGCCGCGATCCAGGCACTGAGACGGCTGCCCTATGCACCGCCAGCCGCAACCCGGGCGACCTCCCGCTCATCCAGTTGGCGCCTGTTTCAACACAACCGGCTGGCCCTGAGACTGCTGAGCGCCTGGTTCCTGAACGGCCTGGCAAATGGTTTCCCTGCGGTGCTGTTCCCGCTGTTTGTGTCGGCCTGGCTGGGCGGGTCCGAACAGGATCGCGCACTGTATATCCTGCTCTATTTCGGCGCCGCAATCTTGTCTCTGCCGCTGTGGCTATGGCTGTCTCGACACATCCTTCGACCCCGACTCTGGTGCCTGGCGATGATCGCCGCCATCGGCGCCTTTGCCCTGGCACCGCTGCTGTCCCCCGCTACCGCCCTCGCCTTTGTGCCCATCTGCCTGATCACTGGCGCCGCGCTGGGTGCCGATTTGACACTACCCCATGTGCTACAGGCTGAAGTGTCGGACTGGGACCGATATCGATTCAAGCAGGAGCGCAACGGCATTCTCTTTGCCTGCTGGAACATGGCGACAAAGCTGGCGCTGGCCCTGTCTGCGGGTTTTGCCTTCGTCCTGCTCGGGGTCAGCGGCTTCGATAGTGGCAACAGCGAACCGCTTTGGCTGCTGGGACTGATCTACGCTGTGCTGCCCTGCGTATTCAAGGCAGTGGCTGTGATGCTGCTGTGGAACTACCCGCTGCAGCCAAGACACCACCGGGCCATACGCCACCGCCTGGCCCGCCGCCTGAGGAGCTCGCATGCCCATGAACCGGATCCTGATGCTAGTGCTGATAAGTCTTTGCCTTGCCGGGTGCAGCGACATGAGAATTGAACAGTTCCGCGATGCCGGCCCCCGGCTCAGGCTCGAATCCTATTTTGATGGCCGGGTGCTGGCCTGGGGTTCATTCGAAGACCGTTTCGGCACTGTTCGACGCCAGTTCTTTGTCGAGATCCAGGGCCACTGGGACGGCAGTGAGCTGGTTCTGCACGAAGAGTTCAGCTACAGCGATGGTGAACAACAGACCCGTGTCTGGCATATTCGCCCGGATGGCGCTGACGGCTACACCGGCCGGGCCAGCGACATTATCGGCATAGCCCGTGGCCAGATGGCCGGCAATGCATTGCACTGGCAGTACGATATGGAGCTGGCAATTGGCGACCGCCAATGGCGTGTCCATTTCGATGACTGGATGCTGCTGCAGCAAGGTGGCGTAATGCTTAATCGCGCCCAGGTCAGCAAATGGGGTCTGCGTATCGGCGAGGTCAGGCTGTTTTTTCTCAAACCGGAGACGGTCCGCGACCAGTTTGAGCTTTAGCGGGGGTCGTTTTCCGCGGGACGCCGCCGCAGGCGAGGCCTGAACAAGCGTATTAACAGCGCAACCAGGCAGGCGGTAAATACCGCCCCGGCCACGATGGCCAGAACGTAACCTGACCAGTTGCTCACCAGCAGGATCACGAAGACCCCTCCATGGGGCGCCAGCAGCTGGCAATGGAACAGCATGGACAGGGAAGCTGCCAGCATCGATCCCAGAATGCATGCCGGAATGACGCGTAACGGGTCCGCCACCGCACAGGGCACGACCCCTTCGGTAATGAATGAGGCCCCCCATGACCAGGCAGGCACGCCCCGACTGGCGCTCACGAGTGATGAAAACGGCGGGAAACAGCAATGTCGCCAGCCCCAGCGGCGGTACCATGCCCCCGGCCCGCCCATATCAACCGCCATCAATATCGGGCTCTATATCCTGCGCGCGCCCTGACCAGCACAGGCCGGCAAGGCACCGGGGGAGCGCGAACGAACCGCGCCTTCTGATGTAACGCGAAACGGAGTATGTCAGATCCGACAGGCCAGGCGGCGGCGCACCCAGCGCAGCGCTATACCCAGCACCGGAATCCGCTCATAGGCGCAGCCGGCATCCCAAAAGTCGAGATGCTCGGCAATACGACCGTCCTCGGCGAACGCCAGGGTCGACACGCCTTCCACGCACCAGGGCCCCAGCAGTGGCACTCGGGCACTGAAGCGCCAGCGGATAAAGCCGCAATGCCCGCTTACCGTCCAGTGCAGCACCTCGAAACGGGGCGATTCAGTACGCTCGAACATGTCTTCCAGTACCCGCCTGAAGGCGGCGGCACCGCGGACATCGTTGAACGGGTCGCAGAAACGCACATCTTCGGTCAGCAAGGGTGCCAGCTCTTCGAGTCGTTCAGGCGCCAGCTGTTCGAACAGTTCAACGTAACGGGCACAGTTTTGCTCGGCAGTCATGCTCGGGTAATCCTTCGAACCAGGGGAAAATACAGCCAGTATGGCAGCAGACGAAACAGCTTGAGCCAGAACACAAAGCGCCAAGGAAAGGCAATTTCGAACCGGCGGCGCTGCAGGCCGCGAATGATGCGCGCTGCGGCGTCTTCGGGTTCAAGCAGGAAAGGCATGCTAAAGCGGTTTCGCGCGGTCAGGGGAGTACGTACGAAGCCCGGATTGATCAGGCTGAGCGCAACCCCTGTACCCGCCAGATCCAGTTTCAGCGCTTCGGCAAAATTGATCAGCGCCGCCTTGCTGGCGCCATAGCCGCTGGCCGTCGGCAGCCCCCGGTAACCCGCCACCGACGCCGTAATCGCCAGCTGGCCGGCACCACGGCGGCGCATGCTTCTGAGCAAGGGTACCGCCGTATTGACCACCCCCATGTAGTTCAGCTGCATGAGGGATTCAAAGGCTGCAATCTCGAAGTCGTCCAGGCTCAATGGCCGATGGGTGCCGGCATTGAGAACGGCAAGATCTATGCATCCGTGCTCGGCTTCGATCTGCGCCAGGGTGGTGGCACAGGCGGCGCCATCGGTAACATCCAGCGGATAGGGCCAAAGCTCGCCGCGCAGCCCGGCCCCGCTACGGGCCAACGCGTGCAAGTCTTGTGAGTTGCGGGCGCTGATGGCAACACCGCAGCCCAGGCCCGCAAGCGCCAAGGCAAGAGCCGCGCCAATGCCTTTGGAGGCTCCCGTTATCCAGACAACGGACCACTGAGGTTTTTGCATACCGGATTCCTGCTCCAGAGAGTTTCTGTCGTGGTCTGGGCCGAAACAGCGGCCCTGCCCCTTGGGTAGAGACGCACCGTCGAGCCATCACGGGCTGCAAACTCCAGCCCCCGCCATTGCCCCCGGGGGTCATACCAGACCCTCGTGTCGGACAGGTCCCCGCCAAGGCGGTAACGGTCAGCGTCAACTTCACCGCCCTCAAGCGGGATGCGATCACGCCCCTCGTATTTGATATCCAGCGCACTGGTGCCACCGGTCAGGGTATTCAGCAGTTCGTTTTGCTGCAGGATGGCTACATTCCAGTGATTGCTCGGCATCAGATCGCGGGTCAGGCGCAACAGACCCTGGGGCCCATCAATTTCGAGGCGCCCGTCACGGGTACGGCCATCGATACGCAACCGGTCGCCGCCATCCTCGATCTCGACCCGCAGCGCATCGAGCCTGCCGGACTGCCACCATTCGGTGGCGCTGTAGCGATAGCGGTAGTCAAACCAGAGCGCAATGGGCACCTCAAGATCCATCGCCACATCCACCCTCAGACGGCTGTCTTCCCGGGCGAAGGCGACGCAGTGAGTGCCGATAGCAACGCCATTGCGCCTGACCTCGAATGCCAATGACGCCGGCACCGCGCCGGAGTCCGGCGCCGCCTGGGCCGCTGTACACATCATTGCTACCGAGAACGCCAGCAACCATCGTCTTTTCGATCGCCCAGTTACTGCCCTGGTGCCCATAGCCTTTTCCGATTGCCGTATTTGTTTGAGCATACGCAAAAACAGCGCAACCGGATTCATGCCCATGGGCCTAATTTGCGCCGAGGATGCGAGGGCACCCTTGACGTTGCACCGCAGCACGGGCTTCAATACTGGGTCACGCAGAGCGACCTGCCGCATGCACCCAACATACATACCACAGGACCGCAGCCCGCCGTTGCCGTCCCGGGCAACGGAACCAAAACAACCATGAAACAGATACTGCGCAACACCGCCCTGAGCTGCGGCCTGATTATTGGCCTCGGCGCGCTGCCCTTGCAGGCAGGTCCCCTGGTCCAGATGCAGACCAGCGCCGGCAACCTGGAAATTGAGCTCTTCGAGGAGCAGGCCCCCAAAACCGTGGCCAATTTTCTGCAGTATGTCGATGAGGGGTACTACGATGGCACCATCTTTCATCGCGTGATACCCGGCTTCATGATTCAGGGCGGCGGCTTTACCCAGGATATGCAGAAAAAAGACACCCGGGCGCCCATCGAAAACGAGTCAGGCAACGGCCTGAGCAACCTCGCGGGCACCCTGTCCATGGCCCGTACCAGCGCCCCCCACAGCGCCACCGCCCAGTTTTTCATTAACAGCGTGGACAACCCAAGACTGGATGCAAGGGGCAGCCAGCATGGCTACGCCGTCTTTGGCAGGGTATCCAAGGGCATGGATGTGGTAAGCACCATCAGCAGTACGCCCACCACAGTGCGTCCACCACATCGCGATGTGCCCCAGACGCCCATTGTCATCCTGGGTATCCAGCCCGTGACAGCGCCAATGCAAGCACCCCAGCAACAGGATACCGGGGCGCAGTAGGCAAAACAGAACTCCTGCTAACCTTGCATTGATGCAGCCTGACCCAACACAGCCGGCCGGTATTGATTGCTCAGCGCCCTGACCGATGACAAGGCTGTAGCTATTGCTGTTACTGGGAAGGGGGGCGCGCAGCAGGCAAAGCAGCACTGCTGCCAAGCGTTCATCAATGCAGCCTGATCCAGCGCAGCCGGCCGGTATTGATTGCTCAGCACCCTGGCCGATGACAAGGCTGTTACCGGGGCGCGCAGAACTCCTGCCCTCTTGCATCAATGCAGCCTGATCCAGCGCAACCGGCCGGTATTGATTGCTCAGCACCCTGACCGATGACAAGGCTGTTACCGGGGCGCGCAGAACTCCTGCCCTCTTGCATCAATGCAGCCTGATCCAGCGCAGCCGGCCGGTATTGATTGCTCAGCACCCTGACCGATACCAATGCTGTTGTGTGACCGGGGGCGCAGAACTCCTGCCCTCTTGCATCAATGCAGCCTGATCCAGCGCAACCGGCCGGTATTGATTGCTCAGCACCCTGACCGATGACAAGGCTGTAGCTATTGCTGTTACTGGGAAGGGGGCGCGCAGCAGGCAAAGCAGCACTGCTGCCAAGCGTTCATCGATGCAACCTGATCCAGCGCAGCCGGCCGGTATTGATTGCTCAGCACCCTGACCGATATTAATGCTGTTGTGTGACCGGGGGCGCAGAACTCCTGCCCTCTTGCATCAATGCAGCCTGATCCAGCGCAACCGGTTGGCATTGCTCACCACCGTGACCGATGACAATGCCATCGCGGCACCGGCAATCGCCGGATTAAGCAGCATGCCGGTCAGCGGGAACAGCAGCCCGGCGGCCACCGGAATGGCGACGCTGTTGTAAACAAAGGCCCCGAACAGGTTCTGCTTGATATTGCGCACCGTGGCACGGGAGATACCGATGGCTTCCACCACGCCGGCGAGCGCACCGCTCATCAGGGTGACATCGGCGCTGTCGATGGCAATGTCGGTACCGGTACCAATGGCATAACCGATATCGGCCTGGGCCAGGGCCGGCGCATCGTTGATACCATCGCCCACCATGGCGACGATCTCGCCAGACGCCTGCAGCTCACGGATTTTTGCCTGCTTTTCTTCTGGCCGTACACCTGCGAATACCTGGTCGATACCCACATCCCGACCCACGGCCTCGGCGCTGCGCTGGTTGTCTCCCGACAGCATGACCACCCGCAGCCCCATCCCGCGCAGCTGCGCTATGGCCTCAAACGCACCGGCCTTGACCGGGTCCGCCACGGCGAACAGCGCCTGGGCCTTGCCATCCACCGCCATGAACACCAGGGATTTCGCCTGGGAACTCCATTGCTCTGCGCTGGATGCCAGCTCGCTGCTATCGATCTGCAGATCCGCCAGCCAGGCGGCGTTACCCAGCAGGATCTCGCGCCCGTCGATACGCGCCCTCACGCCGGCACCGGACACGGCTTCGAACGCCTCGGGCGCCAGAGCGTGCGTCCGTGCCCCATCCGCCTGTTCGCTGGCGTAACGCGCGAGGGCCTGTGCCAGCGGATGTTCGGAGCGGCGTTCAATAGCCTGGGCCCAGTGCAGCAGCTGATCGCGCCGTGATTCCTCCAGCAACAGCACGTCCGTCACGGCCGGATGACCTTCGGTAATGGTGCCGGTCTTGTCCAGTACCAGGGTCGTGATATCCCGCGCCCGCTGCAGCGCATCGCCGTTGCGAATCAGAATACCGCGCCCGGCAGCACGGCCAACCCCGACCATCACGGACATGGGCGTGGCCAGGCCCAGGGCACAGGGACAGGCCACAATCAGCACTGTCATTAGGGTGACCAGGGCGTAGGTGTAACGGGGCTCAGGGCCGACCCACCACCACACCAGCGCGGTCATTAGCGCCAGCACAATCACCACCGGCACGAAAATCCCGGCGATACGATCGGCGAGGCGCCCCAGCGCCGGCTTGCTGTTCTGCGCCTGGCGCACGGTATCGACGATCTGTGCCAGCACCGTCTGGCGGCCGACATGGGTGACGTCCATCAGCAGGCTGCCGCTGCCGTTGAGGGTACTGCCAACAAGGGTATCACCGGCGGCCTTGCTCACCGGCACCGGCTCGCCGGTCAGCATGGACTCATCGATCCGGCTGCTGCCCTCCACCACCTTGCCATCCACCGGAATGCGCTCGCCCGGGTAGATGCGCACCTGGTCCCCCGGTACCAGCAGTGCCACCGGCACTTCGGTTTCTTCGCCATCACGCACCCGCCGCGCGGTGCGTGGCTGCAAGTCCAGCAGCTTGCGAATGGCATCCGAGGTCTGGCCACGGGCACGGGATTCCAGCGCCTGCCCCAGCAGGATAAAACCCAGAATCATCACCGCCGCCTCGTAATACAGGTGCTGCGCCTGCGCCACCAGCAGCCCGGGCGCGATGACCGCCACCAGCAGCAGGACGCTGGAGTAAAGCCAGGCCGCCCCGGTACCCAGCGCAATCAGCGTATCCATGTTCAGGCTGCGCTGCACGATGGAGCGCCAGCCCCCGCGATAGATATTGCCGGCGCACAGTACCATCACTGCCAGCGTCACCAAGCCCATCACCAGGGCTTCGATGCGCCCGGCTACGGTGGCAATATCCGGCATCCAGCCCAGCAGGCCGGCCAGCATCATGGCGCCACCGAGCGCTAGTGCGATCAGGCTGCGGCGCAGCACCTGGCGATAGTGTTGCCGTTCGGCCCGGCGCAGCTGCTCCTGGTCATCGTCATCTTCGACCAGCAGCGCGTCGTAGCCGGCGGCGCGGATGGAGTCGATAATCCGCCCGGGCTCGATATCGGCCTGCACCGTGGCGCTGCGATCAGCGAAGTTGATGGCAAACGCCTCTATGCCCTCCTGCGCCTGCAACGCCTTGTCGATACTGCGCACGCAGGCCGCACAGGACACACCCTGCAAGGCAAACTGGTGAATGCTGCTCATGATGGCTATTCCTCCAGCGTGGCGTTGTAGCCCGCATCCCGAATCAGATCAATGACCGCGTCACTGCAGACGGCAGTGCGCACCACAAGGGTTTTACTCTGCAGGTCAAACTGTGCCCAATCGATCGCACCGCAGGCCGCAAAACGGGCTTCGATGGCACGGATGCAACCACCACAGGAAACACCCCGCAGATTGAACTGATACTCGTATGTCATGGCAACCTCGCTCTGTTAACAGTATGGATACCGCTCGAGGCCATGGTAAACCCTAAACCCAACTACAGAGTCAAGACTATTTTTAGCCGTTGTTTCGCCCGTCGCTCAGCACGACAGGGTCATCACCGCATCGCCTGTTTGCACGAAGGCGCCAACAGCCTGTTAAGGCCGGAAGAAGAAAACAGAAGGGCTCAGATGCCGCCGGCAGTCTGGCCAGAAGGAGAGGAATCACGCAGCAAGGCGACATAACGCCCCGCCATGCGCATGGCTACCCGCTCCCCCTGACACAGCTCGATTACCAGGTCCAGGCGGGCCCTGCGCTTGCTGCCAAGACGCTCAAGAAAGGCATCCAGGCTTGCCGTATCGGGCAGACGGGCGTGGGCAACAAAATCGGCGGTCACGGGAGACAGGTACTCCAGGTGACTGTCCGCAATCACCAGGTCGCAATCCAGCCCTTGTTCCCGCAACAGCAACGTGGCCAGGGACCAGCCACAGATGGTGGCCAGGGTGGCCTGGGATCCGCCAAAGCCGGTACCCTTGTCGTTGACGTTGGGCGCCAGCGCCGCCGGAATCGAGAGTCGCTGACCGTCGTACCCAATGGCCCCCAGACCCATATGATTGAGCAGCGGTATCTGGCCCAGCAGCCAGCGCTGAAACTCGGCAATGTCTGGGGGAGCCCTCACCTCAGGCGCCGTCCCAGCGGGCCACAAAATCGGCGGGTTCCAGCGCCTGGGTGGTACGCTGTCGGCTCGGCGTGCCCAGGTAGATATAGCCCACCAGGGATTCGTGCTCGCCCAGTCCCAGCCCCTGCAGGACCTGCGGGTCATAGGCCGGATCTCCGGTGCGCCACATCGCGCCGACCCCCATGGCATGGGCCGCGGTAACAATGTTGTTGGCCGCGCAGCCCGCCGAAATGAGCTGTTCGATCTGTGGCACCTTCGGATGCTCGCGGGTAACGCCAATCACCACGACGACCATGGGCGCACGGCGCGGCGCCTTCTGCAGTTTCTCGCCACGCTCCGGCGCCAGATCCGGGTCCTTCGCCCGGGCAGAGGCCAGAAACAGCTCACCCAGGCGATCCAGGCCTTCACCCTCGATCACCAGGAAGCGCCAGGGGTGAATACCGCCATGATCCGGCGCCCGCAGCGCGGCGCGGAACATCTGCTCCAGCTGTTCTTCGTTCGGACCCGGCGCTTGCAGCAGTGGAATCGATACGCGGTTGATCAATGCATCCAGTGCATCCATGAATGTCGCTCTCCTGTCAGGAACTAAAGGGGATGGCTACGCTTACTGCCGACCCAGCCTAAGGTTGGGGGCGTCACCCGGCTGGCTGCTGCGATAGGGGTTTATATCCAGCCCGCCGCGACGCACGTAGCGGGCGTAGACACTGAGCGACTCCGGGCGACACTGCTGCCAGATATCCATAAAGATATTCTCGACGCACTGCTCGTGAAAGTCACCGTGCTCACGGTACGAGATCAGGTAGCGCAGCAAACCCTCGCGCTCGATGCGTGGCCCGCTATAGCGCACCTGGATACTGGCCCAGTCCGGCTGGCCGGTCACCGGGCAGTTGGACTTGAGCAGGTGACTGTAGAGACTTTCTGCAACCACCTCGCCAGCGGCGCACAGCAGTTCAGGCGCCGGCTGGTAATGTTCGATGTCCACATCCAGGTCATCGATGCAGCTGCCCTCGAAGGCACCGATCGGCGCACTGGCATCAGGCTCGATCAGGCACACGCCAACGGTCGCGCCCGCAGCGGCGGACAGGTCCCGCACCATGAGTGCGGCAACCTCGGCTTCGGTCTCGAAACGGCTCAGGTTGAAGGAATTAAGGTACAGCTTGAAGGACTTGGACTCAATGATATGGCTGGAACTGGCCGGAATGCGAAACTCCGCCAGGCGCACCACCGGCTTGCCGCGGCCGTTGAGCCAGGACACCTCGTAGGCATTCCAGATATCCTCACCTGCGAACGGCAGGCTTGCACGCTCGATACCGCGTTTTTCCCAATTGAGATTACGTCCAATCGGGTACAGCTGACCGGCATCGTAGGTATTTACATAGGCGGTGCCCTGCCCCAGCGGTGACTGGTGCAACACCTGATCTTCATGACTCAAGAGCGGATCCCCTTGCCTTTTTGCAGCAGATACAAAGAATAGCTGAACAGCACAGCGATCACCGCCAGCAGCATGCTGAAGGCAAAGGCAATACTGATATCACTGACACCCAGGATGCCGTAGCGGAAGGTATTCACCATGTACAGGATGGGGTTCAGCATCGACACTCCCTGCCAGAACTCCGGCAGCAGCTGGATTGAATAGAACACACCGCCGAGGTAGGTCAAGGGCGTCAGCACGAAGGTCGGCACGATGGAAATGTCATCAAACGAATTGGCAAAGACCGCATTGATAAAGCCCCCCAGCGAAAACAGCACCGAGGTCAACAGCACGATGCTGATGGTGACGAAAAGATGGTGCACCTGAAGGTCGGTGAAAAACAGCGACAGCAGTGTCACGATCAGGCCCACGCCCACGCCCCGGGACACCCCGCCCACCACATAGCCGCTGAGAATGACCCAGTTGGGGATCGGTGACACCAGCAGTTCCTCGACGTTACGCTGGAACTTGGTGCCATAGAACGACGATACGACGTTGCCGTAGGAATTGGTGATCACGGACATCATGATCAGGCCCGGCACTATGTATTCCATGTAGTCGAAACCACCCATCTCACCAATGCGACTGCCGATCAGATTGCCGAAGATAATGAAATACAGTGTCATGGTGATGGCAGGCGGCAGCAGTGTCTGCGGCCAGATACGCATGAATCGGCGTATTTCCTTGACGACAATCGTCCAGAAAGCAATAAAGAGCTCCCGCGGTTTCATGCACTCTCCTGTTTACACGTAATCAGATTTTGCCGGCCCAAAGACCTGGGCGCGAACGGGAAAAAAGTGCCGTAACATGGCTCAGGCACGTTTTTCATCCTTGAGGTTCTTGTCCACCAGGGCAACGAACAGCTCTTCGAGCCGGTTGGCCTTGTTGCGCATGCTTTGCACTTCAATGCGTTGCTGCGACAGCTCGGCGAAGAGCCCGCTCAGACCCTGGTTCTTTTCCACATCCACCACCAGTGTATGGTCGTCTTCGAGCCGCGCCCGGTATCCGTTCAGCGCCGGCAATGCCCCCTGGGGGGGATCGATATCCAGAATAAAGGTCTCGGTATTGAGCTGCTGCAACAGTGCCTTGACACTGGTGTTCTTGACAATGCGGCCGTGGTCGATGATGGCGATATTGCGGCACAGGCTCTCGGCCTCTTCCAGGTAGTGGGTTGTCAGGATGATGGTCGTGCCGGCCCGGTTGATCTCCTGCAGGAAAGCCCACATGGAGCGGCGCAGCTCGATATCGACCCCCGCCGTGGGCTCATCGAGAATCAGCACCCTGGGCTCATGCACCAGCGCCCTTGCAATCATCAGGCGACGTTTCATGCCGCCGGACAGCATGCGCGACACCTGGTTGCGCTTGTCCCACAGGCCCAGCTTTTTCAGGTAGTACTCGGCCCGTTCCCGCGCCTGGCGCGGCGCTATGCCGTAGTAGCCCGCCTGGGTGGTGACGATATCGATCACCTTTTCGAACTGGTTGAAATTGAACTCCTGGGGCACCACGCCCAGACACATCTTGGCCTGGGCATGGGCGCGATCCAGACTGTGGCCAAAGACTTCCACCTCCCCCGAGCTCTTGTTGACCAGGGACGAAACGATGCCCAGCGTGGTGGACTTGCCGGCCCCGTTGGGACCAAGCAGGGCAAAAAAGTCGCCCTGCTGTACTTCCAGCGAGATGCCCTTGAGCGCTTCAAAGCCATTACCGTAGGTTTTACAAAGATTGCGTATCGATAGCGCGGCGGTCATGTATTCATCCTGTCTGTTCGGCCTGCGGGAGACGCTGTATGGGTGTGCTGGCCCAACGGGAGTTCCCCGGTGGATCAGACGGCACAGGCGACGGGGTCAGAGGGTCTCTATATGCGGCCGGTTGCGTTCGATTTCAAGCGCACGCCGGCCCAGGTAGAAAATGACAGGGCACAAGGCTCGCCCCCGGGCCATCCTTTGCTAGAATAACGCCCCTTCCACCGAGGCCAGGCACCGATGATCGCAGACTATTTTCAGTTTCACCTAAATTTGCTCAAAGTCGCCAGCAACAACCTGCTGCGCCACGCGCCCTTCAACCAGGACGAGCTGCCCGAAAACGAGGCGGAGTTCCAGCAGCAACTGCTGCAATTGGTTGCCGACATGGAGCAGCAGCGCGGTGATTATATCGAATCCGGCCAGCAAATTCTGGCCCGCCTGGTACGACATTACCCCGACCTGGTACCGCTGGTGCCGCGGGACCTGTTCTGGCTGTTTGGCGGCGAGCTGCTGCACTTCATGCCGGACGATGAACTCGATATTTTCCAGCAGCTGGACGAGCTGCGCCACGAGGCCGAGGCGGCGGGGGAAGCATTCAATTACGAGCAGGTGCGCGCCCGCCTGCTGGACCTGAAATAGCAGGCGCCAGCAACCCGGGCGCCGGTTGAGCCCTTCATTCAACGGACATCGACGGGCTCCCCGGCGTCACATTTCCTGCACTCAAGCATGACACCCAGCTTCGACTGCCGGCCCTGCTCGGTCACCACCCAGGGTCTGTTCATCCAGGGAGGATTGTGCCGCACGTGCTGAAAGTGGCCGCAGGCCAGCTGCGCCACCCAGTCCCCCTGCTCATCGAGGTGATAACCGGTGATCGGCTGCTTCATGCCGGCACGGCCGCCGCGCTCAGCGGCAATTCGAAATAGAAGCAGGCGCCCTCCCCCGGGGTACTGCTGCACCCCAGGGTACCGCCGTGCTTTTCGACAATTTCCTTGGTGATCGCAAGCCCCAGCCCGGTGCCACCCTTGCGGCGCGTATCCGATGAATCCGCCTGGGAGAACTTTTCAAAAATGCGGTGCTGAAAATTCGCCGCAATGCCAGGCCCGGTATCCGTCACACTGATCCGCACCCGGTCGTTCTGCACGCAGCTGTCAATCAGCACCTCGCCATTGGCAGGCGAGTACTTGATGGCGTTGGACAGCAGATTCGACATGACCTGCATCAAACGGCCTTCAACACCCAGCACCCATAGGTCCCCAGGTTCATCCGGCTGCCGGCGACAGTGCACCTCGTACTTGTCCGCGTAGCCCTGCATCGAACTGACGGCATTGTCGAGCAGCGACGAGACGGATACGGGATCGAGCTGAAAAGTACCGCTGGAGAGCTGGATCTTGTTGATGTCCAGCAAATCATTGATCAGGCGCTCCAGCCGGTGGCTGTTGTCATAGGCGATGTTGAGCATCTGCTGTGCCGGTGCCGGCACCGCTCCCAGCTTGTTGCTCAGCATCAGCCCGAGCGCCCCCTTGATCGACGTCAGTGGAGTGCGCAGCTCATGACTGACCGTGGAGATAAACTCATCCTTCATGCGCTCGACCTTGCGGCGTTCAGTCACATCATTGAAGACAACCACGCTACCGACCACCCTGCCGTCCGCGCGCAGGGGCGTACGGGTATACTCCACCGCATAGTTGGTCCCGTCCCGCCGCCAGAACCATTCATCCTCCACCCGGCAAGGCGCATCCAGCGTCTCGCTGCGCACGCTTGTCTGCACGCCGGGCTGAATGAGCGTGCGCATGTGAATGCCCTGCAACTCACCGGCATCGTACCCCAGGATCTGGCAGGCCGCAGGGTTGGGGAAGGTCACACGGCCTGCCAGGTCAAGGCCGTAGATACCCTCGCCGACGGCGTCCAGCAGCAGACGATTGTGTTGCTCGGACGCCGCCAGCGCTTCGGTGGCATCGCTGATTCGCCAGGCCAGCAGCATGACCAGCAACAGCAGCATGATCGAGGTCACAGAGGAAATCAGCGCTGCGGCATAGGGTACCGGCAACCAGCCGGCCTGGATCGAGTAGACCGCGCCGCCTACCAGTATAAAGGGCAACAACAGCGCAAACGGCAGTGCTTTTCGGACCAGAAGACTGCCGATACCCTGGCGCACCAACAGCGAAAAGAAACCGCAACGGCTGCGCCGCATGAGCACCAGGGCGCCCAGCGCCACGAAACAGGCCAGGGTCTGCAACGACGTGACCGTAAAGGACGACTGACTGAACAGCTGTGAGGCCCTGAAACTGTAACCGGCAATAATAATGAAGATCATCGCCAGCATGGCGACGCTCAGGCAGTCCGCAATCGCGTTACGCCAGCGCCCGTGCAAGGCGGACTCGGCCAGCAGTGTCAGACTGACGATCACGAACAGCAGCGCCGTCTGGATGGACATGCGCCCCGGCAGGTCGACCGCGGCATCCGCCGCCAGCAGGGTATCGAGCCAGAGAAGCTGCCCGCGGGCATGCCCCAGCAGCGCAGTACCGGCAAGCACCAGTACCAGCAAGGCACAGCCGCAGGCGCCGGCCCGCCCCAATTTGCCCCGGCCCGATCCTGCCGCGAGCTGGTTCGCCAGGCACAGCAAAAAGGCAAGTGCCGTATTGGCCTTCATCAGAAACCAGCCATCGGGCAGCCGCGCGCCCACCTGCGGTACCAGCCAGCCCAGCAGCACCCCGGCCGCGACCACCAGTATCAGCGTCATGCTGATCACCCGGATGCGCCCTGTCAGGCCGCCGTGAATCCCCCCGGGTCGGGCCGCGAGCAGTGCTCCCTTGTCTGGCCTGTGCATGTCTTGAATTCCCTTTCGTTCAGTGCGCCATTAATCTGGCGATCATATGGGCCTGCGAGCCGACAGGTCGGCCAGCTATAGCGGCCAGACCAGCAAAATCAGTGGCACCGCCAGCAGCACGATCAAGATCTCCAGCGGCAAGCCCATGCGCCAGTAATCTCCGAAGGCATAACCGCCCGGCCCCAGCACCAGCGTGTTGGACTGGTGGCCGATGGGCGTCAGAAAGGCACAGGACGCGCCCACCGCCACCGCCATGAAAAACGGGTCTGGGCTGACCCCCAGCCCAAGGGCGATTCCGTAGGCCAGCGGCGCCATGATCACCGCCGTGGCCGCATTATTGATAATGTCCGACAGGAACATGGTCACCACCAGCACCAAGCCAATGACCAGATACACCGGAATGCCGTCCGTCACGGCCAGTATCTGTGCGGCGAGCAGCTGCGTAAGGCCCGTGCTCTGCAACGCAGCACCCACCGGAATCATGGCCGACAGCAATATGATCACCGGCCAGTCGATGGCATCGTACAGGTTGCGCACCGGCAAGATATCGAGCAGCAAATAGACCATGACGGCCAGCGAAAAAACGATGGCCAGCGGCAATACCTTGGCCACCCCCAGGGCAATGGCCACGGCAAAGATGGTCAGGGCGATGGCAACCTTCTTGGGTTGTCCCAGGCTGAGATTGCGTTCGGCCAGCGGAATCATGCCCAGCTCGCTCAGCTGTTCGTCCACATCATCGGCAGGCCCCTGCAACAGCAGGATATCGCCGGCCTGGAACTGTTCACGCCGCAGGCGATGGCGCACCTGCTGCCCTTCCCGTGCCAGCCCCACCAGCGCCAGCGTACTGTGGCTGCGCCGACGCAGAAAAGGCACATCGCGCCCCTCAAGCACCGACCCCTTCTTGATCACGCCCTCCACCAGCACAAGGTCACCCTGGGTAAGCTCGGAAAACTTCTTGTCGGCACTGGTAATCAGCTCCAGGTCATTCTTGTCGAGCAACGGCTGAATTTCCGACGGATCGGCCTGCAGTATGAGGATATCGCCGGCGCTGAGAACCTGGCCTGGGCGCAGCGACAGCGTTCTGCCGTGGCGATGGGCCACGCCCACCACCTCGATACTGCTGTCATCCAGGCCGTCGATCTCCTCCACCGGTCGGCCAACCAGCGTGGAATCGGCCGTTACTATCACTTCGGTCAGATAGTCATCAATGGCGAACAGCTGCTCGGGGGAACTGCGCTTGAGGCGCGCCGCCGGAATCAGGCGCCAGCCCAGCAGCGTAACAAAGAGTACCCCCATCAGCGCAATAGCCACCCCGACAGGCGAAAAATCGAACATGCTAAAAGCTTCACCACTCACTTCGGCCCGCATCATGGCGATAATAATGTTGGGCGGTGTGCCGATGGCCGTGGTCATGCCTCCCAGGATGCTGCCAAAGGCCAGCGGCATCAGAATCAGCGCCGGCGAGCGCTGGTGCCTGGCGCAGGTGGCCAGCGCAACCGGTAACAGCAGCGCCAGGGCGCCGACATTGTTCATGAAGGCCGACGCCAGGGTGACCACGGCCGTCAGTATCAGGATATGGTTGAGGGGGTGTTCGGTGTAGGGCAGTATTTTCTGAACGATCATGTCCACCACGCCGGATCGGCGCAGCGCGTCGGAAATCACCAGCACCGCCGCGACCGTGACCACCGCGGGATGGCCGAAACCCGCAAATGCATCCTCTGGCCCCACCAGGCCGGTAAGAACACAAAGCCCCAGGGCGATTGCCGCCACCACATCATGGCGATACTTCCCCCAGACAAAGAGCACCAGCGTCAGCAGCACTATGGCGGTAATCAGCCATTGATCAGAATTCAACTACAAGCTCCCTGCAACCCTGTTGCGCGGACGCCGCTTCAGCGGGCGCGAACACCCAGAATACGGACAGCGGCACGAAAAAACCAGCCGCAGCGGACTGAAGAGCGAAGCCACCACGCTCTTGTAGACGCAGGTCAGAACGCGGCCACGGCACCAGGGCGGCGAGTCAGGCATCCAGGCGCCCACCGTGCCCTGGCAGGCTGTTGAAAAACGACCTGCGTTGCTGTCGCAGCGTTAACGAGGCCAGACCCAGCGACACAGCAACACCAGGCTCAGCAGGAACCGGCCATGCCGTGCTGATCGACAAAGTCCCACAGAGCCGGCGGATCCAGCGGACGACTGTAGTAATAACCCTGGATGTGGTGACAGCCGTGCCTGAGCAGGAAGTCGAGCTGCTCGCTGGTTTCCACGCCCTCGGCGAGCACTCCTATCCCCAGGCTGCGACACATGACGATAATCGCCTTGACGATGGCCTCGTCATCCCGGTCCTGGCCGATGTCGCGTACAAAGCTCTGATCGATTTTCAGGGTATTGATGGGCAGGCGTTTCAAATAACTCAGGGACGAATAACCGGTACCAAAATCGTCCATCGACAGGCTGATGCCCCGTTCGCGCAGCTGTGTCAGCTTGCTGACGGTCAGCTCCGGCTGGCGAATAACGAAGTTCTCGGTAATTTCCAGATCCAGCAGGCTTGCCGGCAGGCCGGCCTGAGCCAGGGCCTCGTCCACCTCCTGCAGCAGACGCTCATGGGCTATTTGCGGACCGGCCAGATTGACCCCCATACGAATTGGAATCATCCCCGCCTGCTGCCACTGGGCCATCTGCCGGCAGGCCTCGTTCAGGACCCAGCGCCCCAGCGGGACGATCAAGCCCATTTCCTCGGCCAGCGGAATAAAACGCCCCGGCGAGACGGCGCCAAACTCGGGATGCTGCCAGCGCACCAGTGCCTCCATGCCACACACACGGCCGCTGAGCGCATCCACCTTGGGCTGATACTGCAGGCTAAAATCGCCCCGATCCGTTGCCCGGCGCAGTTCGTTGCCCAGCGCGAAGCGTTCAACCCGCACACTGCCCTGCGCCGTATGATAGACCCCGTAACGCCCGCTGCCCTGCTCCTTGGCCTCGATCATCGCAAGGTCTGCACTCTTGACCAGGTCGGTGGCGTCCCGCCCGTGTTCCGGAAACAGACTGATACCAATGCTGAGGGTACTGTAAATCTCGTAGCCATTCAGATGGAAGGGTTCAACGAAGGAGCCAATCAAGCGACGCGCCAGCCCGGTCGACGCCGCCATAGCGTCCTGATCGCACTCCAGCATCAGCACGAACTCGTCGGCCCCCAGGCGCGCCAGGAGGTGCTCTTCACTGCCCGCCTCACCGAGGCGCAGCGCCACCGCCTGCAGCAGCTGATCGCCAACATGGTGCCCGAGGCTGTCATTCACACCCTTGAAGTCATCGATATCGCAGCACAGCAGGGCCAGCTCCCGGCCGGACTGGGCGGCAGATTTTATTGTCTGCACCAGCGCCTCGAAAAACAGCTGTCGGTTGGGCAAGCGGGTCAGCGGATCATGGTTGGCCAGCCAGTACAGGCGGCTTTCGGCATGGCGCCGCTCGGTCATGTCCAGGCCAATGGACAGAATCGTCGCATCATGATCCTCCGTGCCCCGCAGCCGCGAGTGCTGCCACGAGAGGTGCAGTTCACGCCCGTCCGCGGACATAAAGCGCGTATCAAGCTGCACGCGCCGGCTCTCGCCCGCATAGAGCGAACTCAGCTGCACCACCGCATCCTCACTCTCGTCCAGCAGGCCGATGGCATCAAAGCGGCAACCCGGCACTGACGGCAAAGGCAGCCCCAGCAGGCGACAACCGTGCTGGTTCAGCGATTGAATTACGCCATCGCGGTCCTGTGTCAGAATCACCGCCTCGGCGGTATCAAACAGACTGGTAACAAAATCCCGCTCGCGCTGCAGCGCCGCACTGCGGCGCTCCAGGTGCAGGGTATGATCGGCAACGGTCTCTTCCAGCTCGTCCAGCCGGCTGGCCAGCTCAACGGCACTGCCGGCCAGCACATCCAGTTCGTCGGGCAGGGCCCTGGACCCCAGCCGTGCCGGCAACCGCTGCAGTTGCTGCCTGCGCTGGCCGCCGACGCTGGCCAGTTGCGGCAACTGCTCGGCGAGGCGCCCGAGATAGCCCAGCGGGCGACGCAGCATCAGCGCCAGCAACGCCAGCGCCAGCACAATGCCCGCCAGCGCCACTGTGATATCAAACAGGCGCCGCTCGCGCATGGCCTCCAGCGGCGCCGTGATGTCACTCAGTATCACCCAGTAAGCACGGGTGTCCGATACATCCTTCTGCAAGGGCGCGAGCTGCAGCTGCAACTCGCGCCCCTCGTGTCTCAGGCGCAGAGGCACGGCGGGGTTTTCCCGCGCCACTGCCAGGCTCAAGGATGCAAGCAGGCCCGCGTAGCGATCACGGTTGGTCAGCGCCACCAGGCGCCACGGCTGCCCATCTCCCTGTTCCGGCGACGCCAGCATAAGGCCAATATCCCCGCTACTCTGGCGGTGATACTCCAGCACCACATCCAGCATCGGGCTGCCGACCAGCAGCACCACGGTCTCCCCGCCGCTCAGCATCAGCGGAATGGCAACATAACGCAGACAGTCCTGTACGCAGGCAATGCTGCGCTGCGGCTGCTCACGTTCAAGCACCTGCAAAATCACCTCGGGCCTGATATCCAGCGCGGTGCCCCAGGCCCGCTGCAAATGGCCGTCAACACCGTAGAGTTGCACCAGATCCACCACCCCCAGCATCAGGGCTTCGCCGGCGCGTGCGTCCATAGTTCGGGCCAGCTGCAGCACCCGTCCCCCGCTGTGGGCCGCCTCCGATTCGCCGTGCGGTGGCAGCAACAGAAGCTGGGCAATATCCAGCAGACGCCGGTAACTGCTTTCCACCGTGGCGTTGAGCATGTCCAGCTGCTGCTGGTTGCGGGCACTGAGCTCAGCTTCCAGCTCCTGCTGCTGCTGCGAATAGGACAGGGCCTGGGCCAGCGCGTAGACCAGGGAGAGCGTAAGCAGCAGCGTCAGCAACAGTTTCCATTTCAGACTGACAAAAGTACCGCTGCCCTTGCGCCTGATGACCATGTCTGCCCCTTAAAAACGGTACGTGGCCTGCAGCGCAAACAGGTTCCAGTTGCGCCGCAGTTTCAGGTTATCCGGGTTGTCCTGCACCGGCAGCCAGAGTGCGCCACGCACGCGGTGCCATTCCGCTCGCAGCAGCCAGGCCGGCGTGGGCTGCCAGCCCAGCCCCAGGACCAGGTCCCGGGCATAACGCACCGCGGGCTGTGCCGCGATCCCCACGTCTGCCAGCCGCGCCTGATAGGCCAGCCCGCTGCGGTCATCGCGATCGAGGTAGGCCTCGCCGTAGCGCAGCACCAGATCCCAGCGTGACTGAAAATGATATTGCGCCTGCAGATACCAGGCCTCCAGCTCCACCTCGGGTTTCAGTGCCACGGCACCACCCAGTTCGCCCCAGTCTATCCGCTGCAGCATGTACTCCGACGTGAACAGCCAGCGCTGGTAGCGGGCCTGAGCCGACAGTACCGCGATATCCACCTTGAGCTGACCATCCCCTGGTAGCAGTGCGGGAACCGGGTCATCGAACGCCTCGTAATCGAGATCAAAACTCAGCAGCGACACACCGGCACGCCAGCGCTCCTGCGTGTCAGCCAGAATCACGCGACCAATCGCCGCAAGACCGGATTCAAACTCTCCGGGCATGTCAGCGCCCAGGTAGGCGTACTCCACGGAGGCATCCTTTTTGGGCACCCCCAGCACCAGGTCCAGATCCAGATTTAGCCCGCCGGCCATGCCATGGCGATAGAGTCCTGCGCCATCGACGGACAGCGCGAGGTCCCGTGACATGTCGTAGTAGACTTCCTGAGCCAGCAATATCGATGGCCGTGTAAAGGCGACATCCCGGGTGTCGTTATAGAAGCCATAGGGCACCTTGAGGCGCCCAAGGCGCAGGCCACTCTGCGTATCAAGACCGTCCTGCAGGCGCCAATCCAGCAGCAGATAATCTATCTGGGGTGACCCGTCATTCACATTGCCGGCACGGCGGGACATCAACTGGCCGGCCAGCAGAACATCTGATTTTGGCCGCCAGGAGGCATTGATTGCCAGCTCCCGAAAATCAAGGCTGCCGCCATCGCTGTCGCCATAAATATTATTGTGATCGGTGAGAAAATACCCCTGGGTGACAAAGCCGTTGACACGCAAATCACCGCCAGCGTCATCGTCGGCCCGCCCCGGCAGTGACGCCAGAAACAGCGCCATAGCCGCCAGATACACCAGGGCACCTCGAAAAACCGTGACGAACGGGCTTAGAGGCAAGGCGCACGGAGCGCAGGAGCCGCAGTGTATGGGGTATACATGAGGATTCCGAGCACCGCGCAACGCAGCATATGAGTCGCGCAGTAGGTTTTTCGAGATGCCCGCCAGACTATTCGATTTCAATGACCCTCACCCCCTGAACTTCGTCGACCGCTGACTCAAGGTAGCCGATCGCCCCCTCGGTATGACGTACCCAATAGAGCATGTCTTGTGCGGACTCGACGGCTCTGGGAGCCTGCACGGCGCCCGAAAAAATATATCGATCCCAGATGCCGCGCAACTGATAGGGAAAGACACCCAGTGTCTGTTTAACGAAACGGCTGTGCGCCGGATGCTGATCGTCAAACACAATCAGCGTGACAGGCTGCCCCTGGGGCCAGTGTCGAGTGCGCAGGGAAAACAGTGAAAAAAGATGGGTCGAACTGAGAGAGTCGGCCTGAACGCCGGGGTGGGCAATCACCACTTGCGACCACAGGCTTTGCACCGGCAACAAGCCGAGCAATAAAACCAGTGCCCAAAATCGCATGAAATTGCCCACAATCCCTTGTTGTCCCTGATATTCCTGTAGATCAGATGCCAGTATAGGAAAGAATGAGCCGAAGCTATGGATTATTGTTGCCGCAGCCCGTTGCTATCGACTGAAGCACCGGGCACGAATCATGGCGATGGAAACTGCAGGTGTAGCAGGTCTAAGTGCTCATGCTCATGTCTATGGAGGATGGAAAAACAGGATACACGACCCTCCAGGGGTGGCAGGCTAGCAGGTACCGGGCCTGTGCCAATTTACGACCCTGCCCGTTTGGCATGATCAGCGATCACAAAACAGAGCCCGCGACTGCCGCTTCCCAGTAAACCCAAAGCGTCAGTATCAGCATGACGGCCAAGCTGTAAAGCCCGTTCCAGGCAAACCCAACCTGGCCGGGGCCGCGCATGATATTGCGCGAAACGATCAGCACCGGTTGCGCAAAAGGCGACAACCCTGCCGTCACGCACCAGGCCCCCAGCAGCGCTACAGCAAAAACGACGACGGGAAAATGCACCTGTACGATATAGTTCGACAGGCCCGCCACGATGGTCACCGTGACCATCGGATTGACCCCCAGCAGACCCAGTACGGGAATGCTCCAGGCCGCCGCAATCACCAGTCCGACGGGGGAAAAAATCCCCGTCGCCAACACTGCATCTATTTGCTCCGGGCTGATCCGGCTGGCCACCAGAACACCGATAAAGACACTGCTGCCCATCAAACCGATTTCGTTGTACTGGCTTGAAAAGCCGTCGAATAACTGCGATCTGAAGGCCTCGGCCAGGCCTGCGGGACAAGACGGAAGATCCCGCTGCTGCAACAGAGACCAGGCGATGGAGAACAGCGGGAATCCGATCACCACGGCAATGACGAAACGCACATCCAGCCACAACACCAGGCCGAATGTCAGCCCGCAGAGTACCGAGAACAGCACCAGCAGCGGCGCCAGCAAGGGGAACAGCGCGACCTTCCCGGCGCTCATTGGCTGCATCGGCGCATCAACCGGACTGGCCACGGGACGGTGTCGGGAACATAGCAACTGATCCAGCACCCAGCCCAGCAACAACGACAACAACGCCATGGCAGCACAGTATGGCAACAGCAGACGCCACTGCAGCCCGGGCACCATGGCCAGCATCAGGGCAACGAACATCGAGGTCGGTGCCCAGCTTTGCGCCATGCAGTGGCCGCGCAGTACCGCCGTGATCATGCGACGTTCGCGCAGCAGTCGCATGTCCGGGCGCTGCACCGCGGTGTCACCCTGATTGCCACGGTGAACCGCGGTCGACAGTATATTCAGGGCGCCGGCGGCCAGCAGGGCGCTGAGGAACTGACCGCCGCCATTGAGCAGCAGATAGCGCCAGGACGGCTTGACGCCGCCGACGATATCGCCGACCTTGCCAATCAGGCTCGACCCCTGCGCCGCGTGCCGCAACATGCCGAGGGCGGCGAGGAATGAGGCGAACAGGCAAGCCCGGGCCGCCCCCTCGAACAGGGCCGCGTCAATATCCAGCCCCAGCAGACGCATGGCGGCGACGCCCAGCAGCACCCCCAGCAGCAGCACTCTCAGGTCACGATTCAAGCGGGTCAGGCTGGTGACGAAATAGACCACCAGCGCCCCGCTTGCCAGAAGCATGAAAGCCCGCTGCTGGTAAAACTCGAAGCCAACGGTGCCCGCCACAACGATAAACAATGCCAGCGCGGCTGCGCTCTGGCGGATACTCAAGCGAGACATTGCCCGGCTCCTATTGAGTTGCGGCTGCGCCGGCGGGATCTGCACCGGCCAGGATCACGCCTCAGTCAGCGGTGACCAGCACCGCATCGAGCGCCACCGCGCCCTGACCTTCAGGCAGTACCAGGAAGGGGTTGATATCGATGCTTTCCAGTGAGCTTTCATGCTGCTTGGCAAACACCGACAGGCGCGACAGCGCCTGTGCCAGCGCCTCGACATCGGCGGGGGGCTGCCCGCGCTGCCCTTCAAGCATTGCGGCGCCACGGATTTCACCGACCATGCTGCGCGCTTCCTCAATACCGAAGGGTGCGACGCGAAAGGTCACGTCCTTTAGCACCTCGACGAAGATACCGCCGAGGCCGAACATCACCACCGGGCCGAACGTCGGGTCCCGGTAGGTACCGAGAATGACTTCGACGCCATTGCTGACCATCGGTGCGACCAGGCAGCCATCCAGACGGGCATTCGGTGCCGCCTGTTTCGCCACCGCCATGATGCTTTCGTACGCATCGGCCACCGCCCCTTCGCCCCGGAGGTTGAGCTTGACGCCGCCGATATCGGACTTGTGCAGGATATCGGGCGAAACGACCTTCATGACCACCGGCTGATCGATGCACTTGGCCGCTTCCACGGCCTCTGTGGCGCTATTCACCAGCCGGTGTTCGACCACCGGGAAACCGGCGCTCGACAACAGCGCCAGCGCATCCACTTCACTGTAGCGCTTGGCCTCCAGCGTCCCGGCCTGTGACTGGCACTGCAGCTCGGACGGGCTCTGCCAGGGCTTGGCGAAGGTTCTGGCGAAGAAGCGCAGTGCGCTCACCGCCCGGGTCGCATGGGTGGGCTCCTCAAACACCGGTATGCCCGCCTGCTGCAGGCGAACACGATCTTCCAGCCGATTCAGCCCCACCACGCTTAGCAGCGTATCGGGGTGGCGCCGCGCAACCTCGATCCAGGTGTCCGCCAGCGGGGATGACGGCTGCGTCCGCGCCAGGGCACCTTCGAAAAACACCAGGCTGGAATAATCGCCCTCCGTAACCACGATATCGGCGACCTGCTTCAAGATCGAAAGATCGCTCAGCACCTGCCCGGTCGCATCGATCGGGTTCTGGGTACCGGCAAAGGGAATGATGTCCCTGATTTTGCGCTGTGCCTGTTGTGGCATGGCCGCCACGTCCAGGCCACGCCGGGAGGCGTCGTCAGCCATCAAGACGCCCATGCCTCCGGACGGCGTCACCAGCCCGACCCTGGCATCCGGTGGCAGTTTGCCAACCGAACAGGCCAGGCCGATATCGAAGAACTCCTCCACGCTGCTGGCACGGTAAACCCCGTACTGGCGCAGTACCGCGTCGAATACCTCGTCGGAACCCGCCAGCGCGGCGGTATGGGATGCCGCCGCCGCCGCCCCGGCTTCGGAACTGCCGAGCTTGACCATCACCACCGGCTTGCGGTTGCGTCGCGCCAGTTCCAGCGCTTCCAGAAGCTTGGGACCGTTGCGACAGCCTTCCATGTAGGCCAGGATGACCTTGGTGGACGGGTCCGCGGCGAGAAAGGCCAGACCATCCGCCAGCTCGACGTCCGCCTCGTTACCCGTGGTGATCAGGTAGCTGAACGACACGCCCCTGTCCTGTGCCAGGTAATGGGAGAAGCCGCCGAAGGCGCCACTTTGGCTGACCAGGCCGATATTGCCGGCGGTCATCTTCGAGGCGGCAAACGCCGGATGAAAGGTTGCCGGCATGGCGCGGGTAAAGTTGACCACGCCCATGCAGTTGGGCCCCAACACCCGGATGCCGGTGCGGCGGGCGATCGCGAGCAGACGCTGCTGTGCGTCAACGCCGGTCTCGCCCACTTCCGAAAAGCCGGAACTGAAAATAATGGCGCCGCCGATACCCTTCGCGGCACAGGCCTGCAGCGCGCCTTCAACCAGCTTGCCGGGCACCGCAATTATCGCCAGGTCCACCGGGCCCGGAATATCCGCGACATTGGCCCAGGCCGGCAGCCCCTGCACCCTGTCCGAGGCCGGGTTGACCGGGTAAATGGCGCCCGCAAAGCCCTGCCGCTGCAGCAGCGCCAATGGACGTCCACCGATTTTCTGCGGGTCGGTCGAGGCGCCGATAATGGCGATAGACTGGGGATTGAACAGCCGCTGCAACGACTCGATATCGATCAGTGTTTCGAACATGACTCAAGACTCCGGTACTTTCCAGTGTAAACGGCAGAGACAACGACAAGGGCGGGACAGGCTGACCCACCTCCCGGCGTCGACGATGCGGAACGATCAGCGGGCTTGCGGCGGCACCAGCGCCTCCGGGATCTCGAAACCGCCTTCCTTGTAGAAGCGATAGGCCCCCAGGTGCAGCGGTGTCACCATCTGCCGGAAGGCGTTGTCGCGGTTGATCGCCTTCATCCAGGGGGCCGTCTGATGCAATTCCGGCAGGTTGTCGAACAACGTTTTGGTGACGTTGTAGACTGTCTCTTCATCGACCCCGACGTGGGTGCCCAGGCCGACATAGGCGCCGAGCGTGTAGACGTCCGCCTCGTTGGTCTGGTTCTCGCCGTACACTGCAGGAGGGATGGTTTCCAGCGATTTGCCTGGCATGCTGAACAAACTTTTCACATCCGGCTTGTCCAGTAGCGCTTGCGGAATCCCGAGCAGGCGGATCCTGTCCGACAGGGCTATCTGCGACAACTGGCTGTAGGGGACGGTATTGGGACCGATATAAGCATCGATCTGGCGATCCTGGAACGACTGGATGGCGGTGCTCCAGTCGTAGAAGGCAACCTCATAGTCCTCGTTGGGCTTGTAGCCGGTCACCGCTTCGAGCAGGCTGGTGGCGGAGCTGAACGCCTGCCCGCCGCGGGGGCCGATAAAGACCTTCTTGCCCTTGAGGTCAGCGAGGCTCTTGATACCCGAGTCCTCGTACACGACAAACTGATAAGCCCCAAGCGGGTAACTGACGACCGACCGAACCTTTTTGTACAGTTCGGGCGCATCGGCGAGCTTGGCGAACATATCGGTGCCCTGCTCCATCGACAAATCGATGGCGGGAGCGCTTAGATAGAAATCCACATTGCCCTTGGCGGCGTCCAGCGTGCTGCGGCTGGCCGCCTTGCCGCTGGATAGCTGTATCTCGTACGGATACTGTGTCTGCACCAGATCGACCAGCGCTACCGAGAAGACATAGGGTGAGCTGCCCGGTGCCAGGGTATCCATCTTGAAATATTTTTCAGCCGCCATCACCGGGCCAGACGCCAGTGCCGACAACAGACAACCGGCGGAAAACTTCGCAATTATTTTTATGGACGCGCTTATCATGTTTATCTCCATCGTTTTGCACACTGCGAGCTTCCTTGCGCGACAACCGTTCGGCCGACGAGTGAAGCCCGGACACCTTGAACTCAATACATGGACCGGCCGTGCAGGTCAGAGCACCTGGCCTGCGACCTCTGGACGCCTGGCGATGATCATCCCCCTGGCGAGCAGCAACAACGCCGCTGCCAACCCCAGGCCCTGCCATAGCGGATCGTCCAGCAACAACAGAGTGCCGGCCAGCAAATGCGCGACGCGGACCCAGATGCCAAGGGGCGCACTCAAGTAGCCCACCAGTCCGGAACCGAGTAACCAGATCGCCAACAGCAAGCGCGCAGCGATCCACAGCAGGCTCTGGACACTGAAGTCACCCAGCAGCAGCAACTCCGGGTTGTAGACGAACACGAAGGGAATCACGAAACCGACGAAGGCCAGCTTCATCGACACGAAGGCGGTCGCCATCGGATTGGCGCCGGCAATCGGGGCGGCAGTAAAGGCCGCCAGCGCCACCGGTGGCGTCAACGCCGACATGATGCCGAAGTAGAACACGAACATGTGGATCGCCAGGGGTTCCAGCCCCAGATTGGTCATGGTCTTGCCCATCACCAGCACGATGATCAGGTAGGCCGGCAGGGTCGGCATACCCATACCCAGCGCCAGGCAGGCGACCGCCATCAGCACCAGACCGATAAACAGGCTGTCGCCACCAAGGCTCTGTACCAGCAGCGCGAACTTGAGCCCGAAGCCGGTCAGGTTGAGCACCGCCAGGATCACGCCAATGGACGCCACCGCCACCAGGATCTTGGCACCGGCAATACCGCCCTGCGCCATGGCCTCCAGCAAAATGGCGGGCTTGCGCCGCACCGCCGGGTTGATGAATCCGAGCACCACCGCAGCGATCGTGGCCCAGAACCCCGCCATCGCCGGCGAACGGCCGAGCAGCAGCACAGCGATAATGGTCAGAATCGGGCCGATAAACATAATGGCATTGATCCAGTCACCTTTATCAAGGCGCTGACGCTGCTCTGGCGGCAACGGCTGGATGCCGGCCTTGCGCGCCTCCAGGGTTACCATCAGGAACAGATTGCCGTAGTAAAACAGCGCCGGAATCAGCGCCGCCAGACAGATCGTCAGGTAGGGCGTCGCAGTCAGGTCCGCCATCAGGAACACCGCGGCACCCATCACCGGCGGCATGATCTGGCCACCGCTGGAGGCCGCGCCTTCAACGGCACCGGCAAAGGCGGGACTGAAGCCCCGGCGCTTGATCATGGGAATGGTAAAGGAGCCGGTCCCGGCCACGTTGGCGGTGACACTGCCGGACATGGAGCCGAAGAGCGCGCTGGCGACAATGGCCGCATGCCCCGCCCCGCCCCGGGTATGGCCGGTCAGATAGAAGGCGATCCGGATCAGGGAGTCGCCGGCACCGCTGCGCTCAAGCACCACGCCGAAGACGATAAACACGAAGATCAGCTGTACCACGACACCGGTCGGAAAGCCGAATACACCCTGAAGACCATACCAGATCGTCTCGACAGACTGCTCGAGTGAAAAGCCGGAGTGGCTGAATACCCAGGGCATATAGGCGCCGTACAGGCAATAGACCAGGCTGAAGCTGGACACCAGCAATAGTGGCAGGCCGAACACCCTGCGGGTCAGCTCAAACAGTGCCAGCACCGCCAGCAGCGCCAGCCACTGTTCCTCAATGCTAAAGCTCACCAGCAAACTGTCCACATCCGCCGCCTTCTCAATCAGCAGGTAGATCGCGGCGGCAATGATGCCGAACAGGAGAATATCGAACAGATAGCCAAGGGCTTTCAGCCAGCCATGGCGCATAAACGGCTCAAGCGCGAAGGGCTTGAGCAAAACAATCAGCGCTGCCGAAAACGCCAGCGCCAGACTGCGGTGCACGGTCGGCTCCCAGCCACCGGCGTAGGCCGAGTAGAGGGCCTGTAAAGCCAGGCCAAAGCCAATCACGAGCGTCACTGCCTTGATGGTTCGCACTCCACACCTCCCCCACAAAGGGTTGGGACCGCCTCCGAAAGCATGCCGCCTGCGGGGGATCCGAGTTTTATTGTTTGTCACCCGATTCTATTAAAGCAACCGATTTAATGCAATCGGTTTAATTTTCTGTGCAGACATTTTCCGCACCTTGCGCCAGCCACACAAACGGCACGGGCCTCGCCGTCGCAGCGCCGGCCAAGAAGGGGTTCACCGGCACCGCGAAGCAGGCCCGGCCAAAAGGTGAACTTGACGCCGGCGCTCAGGTTATCCTTGCTATCCACCTCGAACTCGCCGGCTTCGACAAAGAACTCCAGCTTGTCGTGGGGCTGATACGTCAGGCTGATCAGCATGGCGTCCTCATCCTGCACGGCGGCATCGTCGAAGTCCTTGTCGATGTAGCCCAGCCCCAGGCGCCACCGCGGCACGAACTCGTAGCTGGCCGCCACCCCCAGCACCTGCGAATCACCGGCCGGGTCTTCGTCGTTGTGCTCGAACGTCAGCCCCAACTGCAGGCTCGGCCAGGTGTAACCCAGGCTCAGGGCCGAACGAACGTAATCCTCGGTGCCGGGCAGCAGCGCTTCCCGGGTGATCACCTGCCCCGCGCCCAGGTGCAAACGGGTATCGTCATAGACGACGCGGTAGGACCAGACATCGATATCCTCATCGTTATCGTCCTTGAGGGTCAGGACGCCAACGACTGCACGAGCGTTGTGAAACGTCGGCGTGATGTAGGCCAGCACATGGCTGGCCAGTTCCGCCTGGCGGAACAGCGCGCTGGGCTGCTCCTTGTGCGCTTCGTTGGTTTCGAAGATATCGATCGGCCCGTACAGGTCCTTCTGCTGACCGCTTTCGGTACGCGGCGCCAACACAGCAACGCCGTACTGGCTGGGGAACAGCAGCCGCGCACGGCGCACCGTGACCTCGTTATTGTCACCACTGCTGGCATCCTGGTTGTCGTTGACCGCATCGACGAAGTCCGCTTCGAACTGGTACAGCACGCGATAGTCGGCGAGCTGATAATTGCCTTTGAGACCGAACCGTACCTCGAACGCTTCGGCGGTGAAGTCCTTTTCATCCCCCTGGTCGATGATACGACCCGCCAGGCTGCCGTACATGTCTGGCATTTTAATAGCGTCGTCTGCGGCAAGCGCGGCCGTGGAGAGGGTGGCTGCAACAAGCCCAAGAGTTAACCTTTTCATCTTTATATCCATGATTATTATTTTGAATAAACGAATATCGAAAAACTAAATTAAATCACTTGATTTACTAAAATATAATCATCCTGATTGATATTCAGCCAACAAAACAAATCAAATACTTTAATTAATTATCACATACCGAAAACCTGTTCGTGATATATCGCGCAGAGGGATGCACAGCTGTTCTACTGCACAGCGGGCCTGTGCAGAGGACGGCTTTGCAGCGGTTGCGGCAATGCTAAATTCCCTGACGCTCATGGTGGGCCGAATGACAAAGCGGGATGCCCAGTGGTCTGTACAGGGTCATGAAAAGAGGTGTCATTGACGCCTCTTTTCGATTCAGAACCGGCCGCGCCCGGTCAATAACCCCGGAATACGGGCTTGCGCTTTTCCCTGAAAGCGGCGACACCTTCGCGGAAGTCCTCGCTGCCGATGGCGCGGTGCTGATATTCGGCTTCGCGAATCACGGTTTGATCCAGGCTCAGGTCGACGGCATCGCGCAATACCTGCTTGCTGAACGCCAGCGACAGCGGCGGACGCTGCAGCAGCCGGCCGGCCCAGGCCCGCGCCTCATCCAGAGCCTCACCCTTGGCGACAACGCGGTTGGTCAGGCCCAATTCAAGACAGCGAGCCGCCGGCAGACGCTCGGCCTCGATAATCAGCTGATAAGCGCGCTTGTAGCCCAGTTCTTGCACCAGGTGCCAGCAGATACCGCCATCCGGCACCAGGCCGATATTGCTGAATGCCTGCACCAGCGCTGCATCCTCGGCCATGACCGACAGGTCGGCCGCCAGCGCGAAGGCGGCACCGATGCCCGCAGCGGCCCCCTCAATGGCGGCGATCACCGGTTTATCCATGCGGCTGATCTGGCCGATCATGTTTTTGTAATTCACCACCAGATTCTCGACCACAGACAGAGTACCCAGGGTCGAAAGATCGGCCCCAGAACAAAACCCCTTGCCGGCACCGGTCAGCAGGACAACACCGGCCTCCGGGTCCTCGGCGACTCGCTGCAACGCATGCTGCAGATTCGTGCGCAGTTCATTATTGAATGCGTTGAGCACCTCGGGTCGGTTAAGCTCTATCGTGGCGATGCCACCGCTCACGCTGTAATTGACAGTCGGGTATTCCATGCGCTATCTCGCTGTTTGTGAGTTATTGTTCATATCCTGAAACATGGCGATATCTCTTTCGCTCAAGCCCCAATGTCGCAGCAGGCTATCCCCCGCCTCCGATGGCGTCCGGGTACTGGCGCCGACGTCGGGTCGCGTCCGGCTAAAGCGTGGCGCCGGCGCAGGCTGCAGCACGCCTTCAAGTTCGACGAAGCTTTGGCGCGCACGGTTATGCGGATGCTGCGGCGCCTCCGAAATCGACAGCACCGGGGCGAAACAGGCATCGGTGCCCTCGAGCAGTTCGCACCACTGGTCCCTTGTCTTCTGCCGGAATACCGCCGCCAGCGCCGCTTTGAGTTGCGGGAAACGGGCCGGATCGGCCTTGGGATTGCCGAAGCCCTGGTCGGCGAACAGCGCTTCATCCAGCCCCGCCTTGTCGATCAGCAGCCAATAGAACTGCGGCTCGAGGGCGCCGATGGCGATGTGCTCGCCGTCCGCCGTTTGGTAACAGTCGTAGTAGTGCGCCGCGCCGGACAGGAAATGGCTGCCGCGCGTCTCGTCGAAGGCTCCGCGGTGCTTGAAATCGTGGAACATCGCCATCAGCAGCGAACTGCCGTCGACCATGGCGCTGTCCACCACCTGCCCCTGTCCGGAACGCTGCGCCTCCAAGAGGGCGCATACCAGGCCGAAGGCTAGAAACATGGCTCCACCGCCAAAATCACCCACCAGGTTAAGCGGCGGCAACGGCGCCTCACCGGCGCGGCCGATGGCTTGCAGCGCGCCGGACAACGCGATGTAGTTGATATCGTGTCCGGCGGTCTGCGCCAGGGGGCCATCCTGGCCCCAGCCGGTCATGCGGCCATAGATCAGGCGCGAATTGCGCGCCAGGCAGATGTCGGGCCCGAGCCCGAGCCGCTCCATCACCCCGGGCCGGTAGCCTTCGAACAGGGCGTCGGCGCTTTCGCACATTTTCAGCAGCAGCGAGCGACCCTGCTCGGATTTAAGGTCCAGCGCCAGGCTGCGCCGGCCACGCAGCGTGACCGGTCGCTTGCCGCCGTCCACCAGTCGATCGCCGGCGCGCTCGATACGGATCACCTCCGCGCCCATATCGGCCAGCATCATGCCGCAGAAGGGGCCCGGCCCGATGCCGGCGATTTCGATGATTTTGAATCCCGCCAAAGGTCCCATAAGCGCCTCCTTACCAGGCCTGCCGTGCAGTCCGGCTCCGGTTTGGGTCCGCCGCACTCATTTCAGGTCCAGCGAGCGGGCGATGATTTCCTTCATGATTTCGCTGGAGCCGGCAAAAATCCGGGTCACGCGCGCGTCGGTGTAAGCGCGGGAGATCGGGTATTCATCCATGTAGCCGGCACCACCGTGGAACTGCACGCCCTTGTCCACCACCCGGCCCTGCAGTTCGCTGGCGAACAGTTTCAGGCGCGCGGCATCCTCCGGCGTCAGCCGACCCGCGTTGTGCTCCTCGACGCAGCGGTCGACATAGACCTGCGCCAGGTCGATCTCGGTACTCATCTGCGCCATCTCGAAGCGGGTGTTCTGGTACTGGCTCAGCGCCTGGCCGAATACCTTGCGTTCACGGATGAAATCCAGCGTCAGGCCGAAGGCGTATTGCGCCGCCGCGACGCAGCGGGTGCCGGCCTGCAACCGCTCCTCGGCCAGTCCCTGCATCAGGTAATGGAAACCCCGGGTCTCATCGCCCAGCACGTTCGCCCTGGGCACCACTACATTTTCGAAGAACAGTTCGGCGGTATCCTGCGAGCGCTGGCCCATCTTCTTGAGCTTGCGGCCGCGACTGAAACCTTCCATGCCCCTTTCCACCAGGAACAGGCCGATGGCGCGCGGGTTACTCGGGTCCGACTTGGCCGCAACCACGAAGAGATCGCCCAGCATGCCGTTGGTGATGTAGGTCTTGGAGCCGTTGAGAATAAAGTGATCGCCCCGGTCCTGGGCGGTGGCGCGCATTCCGGCCAGATCACTGCCGGCATCGGGCTCGGTCATCGCCACGCCGAGGATGGTCTCGCCGCTGATACAGCCCGGCAGGAAACGCTGTTTCTGCTCGTCGCTGCCGAAGCGGTCGATATAGGGCCCGACGATGCGGTTGTGCAGATTCATCGCGAAGCCGGTTTCGCCGATCAGCGCCAGCTCCTCGATCATGATCTGTTCGTAGCGGAAGTCCCGCAGCCCCAGGCCGCCGTCGCGCTCGTCGGCCCAGCACAGCAGGAAGCCATTTTCGCCTGCCTTGCGAAAGACCTCGCGGTCGACGATCCCGGCCTCGAGCCAGCGCTCCTGGTGAGGCACCACCTCTTTGTGCAGGAAGGCGCGGAACGCCTCCCGAAACATGTTCTGCTCTTCGGTAAAGGGCTTGCGCTGCATAGCCGCGTACTCCTGTCACAGGTTGCTTGCAGCCGGGACCGCGGCTTGCGGTCCCGGGATCCCGAATCAGGCGAACGTCTCGCCTTTCTCGGCTTTTGCCAGCAGCAGCGCCGGCGGCGTGAAGCGCTCGCCGTACTTCTGTGCCAGCGCCAGGCAGCGCTGAGTAAAGGCCCGCACGCCGTAGCTGTTGATAAACTGCAACTGACCGCCGGTGTGTTGCGGGAAACCGATGCCCATGATCGAGCCGATATTGCCGTCGGCCACCGAGCGCAGCACCTTCTCCTCCAGGCAACGCACCGCTTCCAGCGCCTGGCGGAACAGGATGCGGTCCTTGATGTCCTGCTCGGGCAGCGGCTGATCCGACTGCGGGAAGATCTCGCAGAGCTGCGGCCAGATACTCTTGCTGCCGTCGTCGTGGTAGTCATAGAAGCCACCGCCGTAGGCTCGTCCCTGGCGGTTGAACTCCTCGACCAGCCGGTTGCCGACGCGCTCGGTCGCCAGCACCTTCCACTCGCCGCCCTCGGCTACGACCAGCTTGCGGTTCGCGGTCCGCACGTCGTACGCCAGTTTCAGACTGACCTGGTCCTGCGCCGTCAGGGGTCCCACCGGCATGCCGGCGGCCCGGGCGAGGCTCTCGATCACCAGCGGATCAACGCCGTCTTCCAGCAGCGCACAGCCCTCGTCCATGAAGGTACGGAAAACGCGGGAGGTGAAGAACCCCATCGAATCGTTGACCACGATCGGCACCTTGCCGATCTGCTGGACGAAGTCGAAGGAGCGGGCCAGGGTTTCGTCGCTGGTTTGCTTGCCGCAGATGATCTCGACCAGCGGCATGCGGTCGACCGGCGAAAAGAAATGCAGGCCGATAAAGTTTTCCGGCCTTGCGGACGCTTTGGCCAGCCCGGTGATCGGCAGCGTCGAGGTGTTGCTGGCGAAGATACCGGTGTCGATCAGTTGCGGTTCCGCTTGCGCCGTGACACGAGCCTTGAGTTCGACGTTTTCGAACACCGCCTCGATGATCAGGTCGCACCCGGCCAGGTCCTCCGCATTGTCGGTGGGCTGAATCAATGCCAGCAGGGCCGCTTTCTTTTCATCAGTCGCGCGCCCCTTGGTGATCAGGCCGTCCATCACCCTGGTCGAGTAGGCCTTGCCCTTCTCGGCGCCTTGCTGCGAGACGTCTTTGAGCACCACCTCGATACCGGCCTTGGCCGCAGCGTAGGCGATGCCCGCGCCCATCATGCCGGCGCCGAGGATGCCAACCTTGTTGAAGGCCGCGCGCTCAATGCCCTGCGGACGACTGGCGCCGCCATTAATCTGGTTGAGCTGGAAAAAGTGGTTGATCAGGTTCTTCGCCACCGGACTGGTCACCAGCGAGGTCAGGTAGCGGCTTTCGATTCGCAGAGCGGTATCAAAATCAACCTGGCTGCCCTCGATTGTCGCCGCGAGTATCGCCTCCGGCGCCGGTGTCAGGCCACGGTGGCGGCCGCGCAACTTGGCGGAACGGAACGCCAGCGTCTGGGCGATCCGCGGATCGGCCGCCGAGCCGCCGGGGATGGCATGACCTTCGCGATCCCAGGGCTGAAGCGCCTCGGGGCTGGCACCAATCCAGGCACGAGCCCTGGCGAGCATGTCGTCGCCAGTTGCGGCGAGTTCATCGACCAGCCCGGCCTCGTGCGCCTGCGCGGGCTTGAGCTTGGTGCCCTCGAGCAGCAACGGCAATGCCCCGTCAATACCCAGCATGCGCGTCAGGCGGGTGACGCCGCCGGCACCGGGCAGCAGACCGAGGCTGACTTCGGGCAGCCCCAACACCGACTTCGGCTTGTCCAGCACCACCCGGTAATGGCAGGCCAGGCAGATCTCGAGGCCACCGCCCAGCGCGGTGCCGTTGATCGCCGCGACGACCGGCACGCCCAGCTGTTCGAGCCGGCGCAGGCGCTGCTTGTTGCGGGTCAGGTTGTCGTAGAAGGATTCAACCTGGCTCTCGTCAATGCCGAGCAGGTAGTGGAGGTCTCCGCCGGCGAAGAAGGTGTCCTTGCCGGAGGTGACGATCACGCCCCTGATATCGTCGTTTTCCAGTTGGCTGACGGCCTCCTCGAGCGCCTCGGCGAAGGCCGGGCTCATGGTGTTGACTGCCTGCCCCGGCATGTCGATCGTCAGGGTGACGATACCGGCATTGTCTTTTTCGTAACGAATGGCGTTCATGGGATGGCTCCTGTTCAGACGCGCTCGATGATGGTGGCGATACCCATACCACCGGCGATGCAGAGGGTAGCGAGGCCGTAACGCTGCTGGCGGCGCTCGAGCTCGTCGAGCAGGGTGCCGAGAAGCATGGCGCCGGTGGCGCCCAGCGGGTGCCCCATGGCGATGGCGCCGCCGTTGACATTGACACGACCCGCCGCCACGCCGAGTTCCTTCTGGAACTTCAGCACCACCGAGGCGAAGGCTTCGTTGACCTCAAACAGGTCGATGTCGTCGACGCCAAGGCCCGCCTTGGCCAGCGCCTTGCGCGCCGCCGGCGCGGGGCCGGTGAGCATGATGGTCGGGTCGGTGCCGACCAGCGCGGTCGAGACGATGCGGGCGCGGGGCCTGAGGCCCAGCGCACGGCCCTTGTCTGCATTGCCGATCAGCACTGCGGCGGCACCGTCGACAATACCGGATGAGTTGCCGCCGGTATGGACGTGATTGACGTGACCGACCTGCGGGTAACGGGCCTGGCAGATGGCATCGAAGGCGCCCTGTCCCGGCTTCTCGAACGCTGGCTTGAGCTTGGCCAGCGATGCGACGCTGCTGTCCGGACGGATGCACTCGTCGCGGTCGAGGATCAGCAGGCCGTTTCGGTCAAGCACCGGCACAACGGAGCGGTCGAAGTAGCCGTTGGCCCAGGCGTGGGCGGCACGGCGGTGGGATTCGACGGCATAGGCATCGACGTCGTCGCGGCTGAAGCCCTCCAGCGTCGCGATCAGATCCGCGCTTATCCCCTGGGGCACGTAGTTGATCGCCAGGCTGGTTTCGGGGTCGTTCGCCATCGCGCCACCGGCCGAGCCCATCGGCACCCGCGACATCGACTCGAAGCCGCCGGCGACGACCAGGTCCTCGAAGCCGGCGCGCACCTTGGCCGCGGCCAGGTTAACCGCCTCGAGACCCGAGCCGCAGAAACGGTTCAGCGTCACGCCGGACACGCTATCGTCCCAGCCGGCGGCAGCGGCGGCGATCTTAGCCAGGTCCGCACCCTGATCGCCGAGCGCCGAGACGCAGCCCATGACGATGTCCTCGACCTCCGCGGTGTCGAGATCATTGCGCGTTTTCAGATGATTCAGCACGCCGGCCAGCAGCGTTACCGGCTTGACCTCGTTGAGCGCGCCGCCGGACCGGCCCCTGCCGCGGGGCGAACGGATGGCGTCGAAAATGTAAGCCTGTTCAGTCATGTCGCGTGGTTCCTTCGGTATCCGTCAGTGGTTGTAGTTCGCGCTGGCGCCTTTCCAGGCCGAGACCGCAGCCCGGTACTGCGCCTTCAGTTCGCCGATGAGCTCGGCCGCGTGGGGCACGTCGTTGACCGAGCCGACGCCCTGGCCGGCTGACCAGATGGCCTTCCAGGCCTTCTTGCCGGCTTCGGACTTGTGCTCCGGCGCCAGCGGCATGTCCGGCGTCAGCTGTACCGGATCGAAACCGTTGTCCACGAGGCTTTTAGCAATGAAGCTGGCATTCACACCGGAAATTCGGTTGGTGTAGACGATGTCCTCGGCGCGGCTCTCGAGCAACAGTTGCTTGTTCGGTGGCTCGGCCAGGCTCTCGCGGGTAGTGATAAAGCGGGTGCCCATATAGGCCAGGTCCGCCCCCATCATCTGCGCCGTAGCGATATCGCGGCCGGTGGACAGGCAGCCGGAAAGCAGCACGGTCTTGTCAAAGAACTGCCGCACCTCATTGAGCAGCGCGAAGGGGTTCAGCTTGCCGGCATGGCCGCCGGCGCCGGCGGTCACCAGGATCAGGCCATCGACCCCGGCCCCGGCGGCTTTGCGCGCATGGCGCAGGCTGATCACGTCGTGGAAGACGATGCCACCGTAACCATGGACCTTTTCGACCAGCTCCGGCACCGCGCCCAGCGAGGTGATGATCAGCGGCACCTCATGCTTGACGCAGAGCGCCAGGTCCGCCTCCAGGCGGGCGTTGCTCCGGTGGGCGATAAGGTTGACGCCAAAGGGCGCCACACGCTTGTCAGGGTGCGCCTCGCGGTACTGCGCCAGCGAGCCCTTGATCGTCTGCAGCCAGTCCTCGAAGCCCTCGCTGCTGCGCTGATTGAGGGCCGGAAAGGTACCGACCACGCCGGCCTTGCAACACTCGATCACCAGCTCGGGGCCCGAGGTCAGAAACATCGGCGCCGCGATCAACGGCAGCTCCAGGCTGTCGTCGAACAGTTTCGGTAAAGCCATGGCAATTGTCTCCGTGTGAAATCAGGCAGATTGCGGTAGGGCCGCCGCCAGCTGAGCGAGGTGATGATCCTGGCCGCCGAACAACAGGTCGCACAGCAGCAGCTTTTTGACGTAATGGCTGATCAGGCATTCATCGGTGACGCCGATACCGCCGTGTAGCTGAGTGGCATCCTTCAATACCTGACGGGCGGAACGCCCAACCTGCACCTTGGCCTGGGAGATCGCGACCCGACGCGCGGTGGCGTCCTGCGTATCCGCCATCATCGCGGCATAGAGCATCATGGAGCGGGCCTGCTCGGTGACCAGTTCCATGTCCACCAGCCTGTGCGCAAGGGTCTGAAAACGGCCAATTTCGCGCCCGAACTGCTTGCGGGTTTCCAGGTATTCGGCGGTTAGCCGGTTGGCCTCCGCCATCGCCCCGACGGCTTCGGCGCACAGTGCCGCCGTGGCGATATCACTCGCCTGCTCGATCACCGCCAGCGCCTCACCCTCACAGCCAAGACGGCAGGCTTCGCTCAGCGGCACCTCCCGAAAGCGAATGTCGGCGGCCCCGCGTCCGTCGAGCAGTGGATAGCGCTGTACGTCGACCCCTTCCTCGGCGACATCGACGATAAACAGCGAAATGCCTGCTGCATCGCCGTCATTGCCCGAAGTACGCGCACTCAGGATCAGCTTGTCGGCACAGTCACCGCCGAGCACCATCGCCTTGTGACCGCTGAGCACATAGCCGCCTGCAACTTTGCTGGCACGGGTTGCAACCGCACTCCGATCGAAACGCGAATGCGGCTCTTCCAGGGCTGCGGCCAGCTTCAGCGAGCCATCGACCAGCCTTGGCAGCAACTCGGCGCACTGCTGTTCGCTGCCGGCACGTTGCAACAGCGGCACCGCCAGCGTCTGCTGCCCGGAATAGGGTTCCAGCGCCAGCCGTTGCCCCATCCCTTCGCACACCAGACAGAGGTCGGTGGTATCGCCACCGAAGCCCTCGTAGGCTTCGTCTACCCCAATGCCGAACAGGCCCATGTCGGCAAACTGCCCCCAGGCGGCAGCATCGGTCCCCAGAAAGCCGGCCATCAGGCTGTGACGTTTTTCGGCCGGATACAGACTGGCCAGCAACTTGCCAAGACTGTCCTGCAGCATCAGTTGATCGTCTGAAAATGAAAAATCCATAGCGGGTCTCCGGTCAAAGGGTCAGGAGTTCTTTGGCAATGATGGTCTTCTGGATCTCGTTGGAGCCTCCGAAGATGCTGTACTTCATCGAGTTCAGGTAGACCGCGGCCTTGCTGCCGGCATAGTCGGGCCCGATGGGCGCGCCGTCCCAGCTGTCCGTGCGTGCTTGCGGCACGAAGGGCAGCGCATAGATACCCACCGCTTCGGTCATCAGGGCCTCGGTTTTCTGTACCAGCTCGCTACCGCGAATTTTCAGCACCGACGCTATCTTTCCTGGCACCTTGCCGTGTCCGGCGCCAGCCAGCATGCGCAGGTTGGTCAGCTCGTGGGCCTTGAACTCCACCTCTAGCTCGGCCAGACGCAAGCGGAACAGCGGGTCACAGAGCAGCGGTTGCCCCTGGCGGGTCTCGCGGGTGGCGACCGCTTTTAACTGGGCGATGCGATCCTTGATGGCGCCGACCCGGGCGATGCCGGTGCGCTCGTGGTCGAGCAGGAATTTGGCGTAATCCCAGCCCTTGTTTTCCTCGCCGATACGCTGGTCGACCGGCACCCGCACGTTGTCGAAAAATACTTCGTTGACCTCGTGCGCACCGTCCGCGGTGATGACCGGACGCACCGTGATACCCGGCGTCTTCATATCGAACACCAGAAAGGAAATGCCCTGCTGCTTCTTGGCCTCAGGGTCGGTGCGCACCAGGCAGAAGATCCAGTCGGCGTACTGCCCCATGGTGGTCCAGGTCTTCTGGCCGTTAACGACATAGTGGTCGCCGTCACGCACGGCCCGGGTGTTCAGCGACGCAAGGTCGGAACCCGCATTGGGTTCGGAAAAGCCCTGGCACCACCAGACATCGCCCGAGCGGATGCCCGGCAGAAAGCGCGCTTTCTGCTCCTCGGAACCGAATGTGTAGATCACAGGCCCGACCATGCCAATACCGAACGGCCAGATACGCGGCGCCCCAGCCAGGAAGCATTCTTCCTCGAAAATGTACTTCTGAATGGCACTCCAGGTGCAGCCGCCGTACTGCTGCGGCCAGCTCGGCGTGCTCCAGCCCTTGTCGAACAGGATCCGGTTCCAGGTGACGTAGTCCGACCTGTCCAGGTATTTGTCGTTCTTGACTTTGCAGGCGATGTCGGTCGGCAGCTCCTGCTGCAGGAAGGTTCGCACTTCCTCCCGAAACGCCTGGTCTTGCGCGGTGTAATTGATATTCATATCAGTACCCAGTCTGCACCCTGCTGTGATGACAAAGCCCCGGTTTCCCGGGGGGAGTTTTAAAGCAATCGCATTACAATAACCAAATTAAACCACTCGCTTTATTTTTTTTCAAGAAATTAATGCAAGTGATTTACCCGCAGCCGGCGGCAATGGGCACGTCGGCACGCGTGCAGGGGAAAACACTACCGGCCGGAGATCGGGACGCCGAGTGCACAGAGGAGGGAAAACGGTGAAGGAGTACTGAATGCTGCGGGAGTGGCCGGCACGGCGGCGCTATTTCCGGACGTTTCGGCCCGTGCCCAGCGCCGGGCAAGCACCCGGCCGGGCCCGGCGAAAAACAACATGGCGACCCGGCAAGGGCCGCCAGCTGGAGACAGCCATAGGAGGACGCCACCGATCCACCGCCTTTTATTCGACCAGGCGCTCGCTGGCAAGCGCCCACAAAGCTTCGCCCAGAGCGTCTAGACCTCGGCTCAAGGTTTTCAGCTGGTAGCTGTCTTTCTGGGTCATGATGGCTGTCCTCTTGAATCAATTTTGCGGCAGGCCATAAACGGTATAACAGCACTTTCTTTTGTTGATCCGCTTTCTATATATAGAAAAACAGGCTTTCTGCCCGCTTCAAAGGAGGTGTGGTACGATCTGCAGCCTGCCTCAAAATGAACAAGCAGGATGGGGCAAGAGCCACGCAGATTTGCCCTACCGGCCCGCCCGGGGAAAACCGAACCCGCGCCCCGGCGGGTATCGGGCAACCAACGCGGCGGAGTGACTTTACAGAGTTAAACCGACCGTATTAGCATGTTGTATAATGACTGGCGCGTTCAAATTCCGCCCGATCTTCACGGGCACCGATAAAACAGGTCAGAACGTTCTGTTTCATCGCCAGGCTAATAGCGAACAGGTGGACAATACTCAGATGGCATCATTGAAAACCAAAGATACCCTGCTGATCACAGCGGAGCGAATGTTCGCCGAGTCCGGCATCGAAGGCGTATCCTTGCGCCAGATTGCGGTGGAAGCAAAGCAGAAAAACACCTCTGCTCTGCACTACCACTTCGGCTCCAAAGAGGACCTGATCGAAGCGATCTTCGATTACCGAATGCCAATGGTGAACGAGTGCCGCCTGCACTATCTTGCGCAACTGGAGACCGATGGACGGAACCATAATCTTCAGGCGCTGGTGCAGGCGCTGGTGTATCCGCTGGCCGGGCAGCTGGACCATCCAGAAGGCAGCCCGAACTACCTTGGATTCATGGAAAACCTGATCAGGGCCTCAACCATCGAGCAGAAGCGGCGCTTTTACACCAAGTACGACCAGAGCCTGAGCCAGGTCGCCAGACTGATCCGCGAAACCCTGCCGGAAATACCCCGGGATCTGATCAATTTACGCCTGGCACTTGTGGTCGAGAACATGATCCAGTCACTTAGCGAGTGGCGCCGACTGGTCAAAGAGCACGGGCAGTCAAAAGCCATATACCGACTCGAAAACTACAAGGCCAACCTGGTCGCGATGCTCGCGGGCAGCCTGTCCGCCCCAGCACCGGCCAGCCTGCAACAGGACGAAAACGCCGCAAAAGCAATGAGCTGACCGACCGGACTATGGAACGCCTTAACTGGCTGCTTGATGGTATCTATGCTGACGGCGGCCGGCAGTAGATTCCGCCGGGGCGCCGGATTCACGCGCAGCGGCTGCGAATAATCTCTTCCATCCGCAGCGAGCGCCAGTTGGTCGAGCAGATCAGCTACAACCTGCTGTACCGCTGGTTTGTGGGGTTAACGATCGACGATCCGGTGTGGCATCATTCGAGCTTCAGCACCTGCCGCCACGGGAGTTACCAGGTCAGCATGCAGCTACGCAAACAGGTGGAAGAGCCCTTTGGCCGGGGCAAGGAAATCGGTCCCATCCGGCAGGTGATGCTGCGCGGACGGGACAAGGTGCATAGCCTGTTCCAGCTGACGATGATGGGCTGGAAACTGCTCCGTATGCGAAACCTGCAGAGATAATCCGCCTGACGGCCCGCAATCGGCTACACAGGGCGACGCATCGGGCAAAAAAATGCCCAAGAAAGTGCGGCCAATCCGTCAAATTTGAACAAGAAACAGCCAGCGCTACTGCAGCCAATCATATTTTCAACCGCCTGCCAAAAGGGAAAGGGTCGCTCGTGCCACGGCTGTTGCACGTTTTCCTGGATGCCCTAACCGGGGTTGGAGGGTGCAAACTCATAGTTTCCATGCTGAAAGCTGGACTCTATGCTCGTCACGGCTTCCACTTGCCCGCAACAACCCGGAACTGGCACCCGCATTCGTGATCTTAAGTCTCGCCTCAAAGAGGCTGGCCGCAGGTGGTTTTCGGAGGAGTTCTCTGGAACGAAAAAAGGAGCTTTCGCTCCTTTTTCAAAGACTTACAGACTCCAGTGGACGTCTGTAGATCAAAATTTGGAGCGGGAAACGAGACAAACACTAGAGCTCTAAGTTGTTAATATATAAGACTTATTTCTCTACCACTACTGCAAGGTGGCCACAATATTAGCCTTGTTTTTTGGACCCGTCAAATAGACGAATCCAACAAAATCTACGCCGATCCATCAAGGTCACCATTGAGCCCCCTAACTGACAGCGCAAGCGAAGCGGTTTCGGAAAGTTCGACCTCGACCACGCAGCACAGTGGGCAACCAATCGCGACCTTCTCGACCAAGATCAGCGGCTGAGGCACCTGCCCTGCCCTGCCCTCGCCAATTCAATGTGTGATTTAGCAGTCGAGGTGACGGAAAGTTCTTCCTGGCGGTAATTCTGTAGTGGTTCACTGATTCCGGACACTGATTTAGACGGTACAGTCACCACCGCAGATGAGGTGTTCTATGACAAGACAACGTCGATCGTTTTCAGCTGAGTTCAAGCACGAGGCATCTGTCTTGTTCTGGATCAAGAGTACTCCTTTACTGACATCTGTCGCTCACTAGCTGTGGGCAGCACAGCGCTACGTCGCTGGGTTCAGCAGCTTTGGGACGATGGCGAGGTATGTTAGTGCTGCTCCTACCGAGCGTCCTGGATACAGTCGATAGACTCGGTTGTCGCAAGAGCCAGAGTTGATCAAACCTTTCTAAAGCACTGATTACAGAAATTATAAAATTTTTATACGCTTGTTTAATGCGCAACTCTAAACAATCTCGTAGAACATCTAAACCCCACCAAAAAATAACAGACACCACAACACTAGAAAAGAGTTATAAAAAATCCAGAATTACATTAAAACCATCATTTAAAACACTAGTTTTAACTCTTCAAGACTTCAGCAATAAAAGCCAAAATGGCCGTTAACGGATAAGCGCTCGAACATGCAGAATTTTCCGAATCTATTTCGAATTATTCCGATTCAGGCTCGAATAGCCGAACACATAAAAATGTAACATTCCCAATTTAACGTTGAATTCAACAGCCTCATCCCCCTTTACACCAAGGAGATAAATCTCGATTTAAAACTCGTTACTTCAAGTCACACCAAGGAGGTGGACATATGCACGGAAGCAACTCACTATCGCAGATATTCTATCGCCCCATCGAAGCGGCTATTCGCTGGGCAGGACTATTAAAGTACCAGCACAATATTTTGCCGGAAATGACGCCATCCAGGCACCTACCAGAGAGGCTCGACTGCCCACGATGGGGCGAGTTACGCCTCTGTACGGATAGAATCTACGACGCCATTGTAAATGGCGAGCTGCCTTACGGTCGCGACGGTATCACGCTGAACGACCCGGCGTTGTGGGATTCGCCCGACCTGACGATCCGTCATATTGACCTCAAACGCTGGATGCGAGATCACTACCCAGAGCAGCGCCCGCGCTTTTTGTTCAGTCGCCGAGAACGACTCGTCCACCCTGCCATCACCCTGGAGACAGGGCACGCCATGCTGATTGAACGCCAGGCTTTAAGAGTACAACTTGAACATTGCCGCCGCGATCTGCGCAGTATCCAGGAGCTGTATGATTCATTATCGAGGCAACGCGAAACCGTTTCAGCACCCAACCAATGCCCTCTTAGCGATCGCGCCGAGAGCACTTATCTGCACATTATCGGCAGTCTTCTCGAATTGATGCTAGGCCACTCCCCCTCGGGTGTGCCTTATTCCAGTTTTAAAACGCAGGAAGCCATCGTCAGCGCACTGATCGCTAATCACAGTGGCATCATGGGAATTACCGAGCGTACCTTGAACGGCAAGTTTGCCAGCGCCCGGCGAAAAATCCGCAGCGCAATTTCCTGAATAATGCCAGCTTGTAGTTGCAATCCCTCAAATTGCATTTGCAATGTACTTCAGTATCCACGTCTATTTAATGAGGGTCACGCCAACAAACGCTGCTGAGCGTTAAGGAGTGCCCCTCATGTCTCAGACTTCCCTATTTCCGCCTGGCGAACGTCGCATCCTGCGACGTGATGAGGTGGAAACCAAAACCGGGTTCAAGCGCGCGCACATTTATAACCTGATGAAAAAAGGCGAGTTCCCCCAGGCAATCCGTATCGGCGTGCGCGCGGTCGGCTGGGATTCGGCCGAGATCGAGCAATGGATTGCCGATCGACTCAATGACCGGGCCTGATTCGCCCCCCCCTGGACTTCTCTGCTACTTCCAAGGAGCGCCCCATGCAGGTGGTATCCATTATCTCGACCAAAGGCGGCGTCGGTAAAACCACCACCGCCGCTAATCTGGGTGGTCTCGCCGCCGATGCTGGCCTGCGCGTGCTGCTGCTCGATCTGGACGTGCAGCCCACGCTGTCGTCCTATTACGAACTGGTCCACCGCGCCCCGGGCGGAATTTACGAGTTCCTGGCGTTTAACGAGCATCGCATTGACCAATTGGTGTCCCGAACAGCCATCGCGGGCCTGGACCTGGTGCTGTCCAACGACGACAGAGGCGACCTGAACACGCTGTTGCTGCATGCTCCGGATGGACGCCTGCGGTTGCGCCATCTGTTACCCATGCTGGCGTCGCACTATGACCTGGTACTGATCGACACCCAGGGCGCGCGCAGCGTGCTCCTGGAAATGGCGGTACTGGCCTCCAATATGGCATTGTCGCCGGTCACGCCGGAGATTCTGGCAGCGCGCGAGCTGCGCCGCGGTACACTGCAGCTGATCAACGACATCACCCCCTATCGTCATCTGGGCATCGAGCCGCCACCTCTGCAGCTGCTTATCAACCGGGTGCACCCCGTTTCAACCAATGCAAAGCTGATCCACCAGTCACTGCGACACCTGTTCCAGGAACACGGCAGTATGCAGGTTCTGACGACCATCGTCCCGGCCATTGAAACCTACCCCCGTGCATCAACCCGGCGGTTACCGGTACACCGCTTTGAGTATCGCGCGCCCACGGGCCGCGTGGCGCCGGCCGCACTCGATACCATGCGCGCACTGGCCTGCGAGCTGTTCCCCGCCTGGCGCGACAAGTTCGCAAGTGTGACCGGCCGGTCCAGGACGAATGGCGAGACACGGAGTGACGAGAATGGCCCGTGCCTATGAACTGACGCGCGGCCATAAACGGCTGCGTGCGCTGATAGAATTTGCTCTGAGCGAGGGCTGGCACGTCAAACGCACACCGGGCGGCCATCTGAAATTCAGCAAACCGGGCCACGCCTCGATCTACACCAGCTCAACCGCCAGCGATCACCGCGCGGGCTTGAACGCCCGTGCCCAGCTACGCCGTGCTACCCGGCAGGCCGCGGATGGCAATACAAAGGAGAGTGGTCATGGCTGAGCTGACACCCGAGCACATGGCGACGGAGCTGCTGGCCAACGGGTTCGAGCGCAAGGGCCCCTCTGCCACCGCCTTGAGTGATCCGATCGCCGACACGCCCATGGTGGTGACGCTGGACCAGTTGCGCCCGTACGACCATGATCCGCGCCTCAAACGTAATCGGGCGTACGACGATATCAAGGCCTCAATCCGGGAACGGGGGCTGGATGCACCGCCGGCGATTACCCGACGCCCCGGCGACGAGCATTTCATTGTCCGCAACGGTGGCAATACCCGGCTGGCAATCCTGCGCGAGCTTTGGGCGGAAACCAAAGAGGAACGTTTCTTCCGCATCGCCTGCCAATTCCGGCCCTGGCCGGAACGTGGCGAGATCGTCGCCTTGACAGGCCACCTGGCCGAAAACGAACTGCGCGGCGGCCTGACCTTCATCGAGCGGGCGCTCGGCGTAGAAAAAGCCCGCGAGTTTTATGAGCAAGAAAGCGGTGAAGCGCTGTCCCAGTCCGAATTGGCTAGACGCCTGAAAGCCGATGGCTACCCCTTGCCGCAATCGCATATCAGCCGCATGCTCGATGCCGTGCACTTTCTGCTGCCGGCGATTCCCAATCTCCTCTACGGCGGGCTGGGCCGGCATCAGGTCGAGCGGCTCGCCGTGATGCGTAACGCCTGTGAACGGGTCTGGGCAGGCCATGCGACCGCGCGTGACGCGCTGACCGATTTTCAATCGTTCTTTCAGGATACGCTGGCTCAGTTCGATGCCGCACCGGAAGCTTTCTCCGCAGAGCGGGCACTGGACGAGCTGATCGGTCAGATGGCCGAGATCCTGGATGTCGACTACGACACCCTGAGTCTGGAGCTGAGTGAGAGCGAAAACCGGCAGCGCGTGTTGAGCAGCGAACCTGCGCCGGGTACATCCACGCCCTCAACCACGACACCACCCCATGGAACCGAACAGTCCAGGGCGGCGCCAGGGCAGTCGAATCAACCGCCACGCCAGCAGCCGACAACCCTCATCCCGCAGGACGGCGGTGCCGAACCGGCCGTTGCAGGAAATGATGACGTGGCGTTAGCGCCGGCGGACAGCCGTCTGCAAAACCACATCGTCTCTCAAGCGCCCACCACCGAACGCCTGCGGGCCATCCAGCAGCTGATGGCCGAACAGATGGGTGATGAGGCACCGGCCGAGTTTGACGCCAGGGTGCTGCAGGCAATCCCCGTCCAGGCCGGTGGTTTGTATCCGATTTCCGATGTCTGGTACATCGAGCCCAGCCTTGATGAACCGGAACGCCTGCGGCTGCATATCACCCAGTTCGCGCGCGAGATTGCCGATGAAGCCGCCATCGACGACCACATCGAACCGATTGATGACGGCATCGGCTTTAGCTGTGTGACGCTGCCTGATGAACGTCTGCAGGCATTACCGCCGTTCGCCCGCACTGCGCTGGCTCTGCTGGTATCCCTCAGCGGCGAAGACGCCACGACCAAGGGCCTGGACCCTGGGCTGCTATCCGACCACTTGGCCAACCTGCTCTTCGGCCGGGGTAATCCGGACCAGCGATTGAGCGACACGGCGCTGGTCAAGCTGTTCCGCCTCCTGCGCCTGGCCCGACGGCTGTTCGACCTTGAGGCCGATCGCGTTGATTGAGGCTGCTAAGCCAGGGAGGCCAAGATGTCATCACCACACCCGCTCAACCAGGCCGTGATCGCCCAGGCACTCCATGATCTGCGCAATGGTCAGCTTCGTCGCTGCAAGGCCATGGGCTTCGGTGACGAGGAGCTGGATGCGCTGAAGCATCCGGCCCTGGTCAGTGTGCTCGTCAACGCGACGGTATCCTGGTGCTCGGTGTCCATCAACCGGGACGTGCTCAAGCGGTTGTTGAGCCAGGCGCAGGACGTGGAGCGGGAAATCGCCAGGGTGGACCGGATGTTGCGCCTCGGTGCCAGCACCGACATGGTGAGCCGGTTTTACGGTCTGACCCACCAGGAAATCGCCCTGCGGCGCGACGTACTCGGGCTGCCGAAACGCAAGGGCCGTCACCCGGTGCTCGACGAAGCTCAGGATACGGCGCTGTGGCAGCAGTGGAAGCGGCTCACCACAGAAAGGAACGTCAGTCTCGACGATGACGCCTCCTTGCTGGAGGTGGCCATGGATCTGTCTGAAAGCATGGCACTGCCCCTGTCGGTCGTCTGGGCCGCGATACGGAACTGGGTTGACCAGGACTTGGGCTAGGCCATGGCGGCGGATGACCCTTCCCGGCGCGCAGGACCCGCCCCGCTATCCGATCTCTTTGACGACGTTCTGCAAAAGCTCACACCGACACAATACGCCAGCGCGCCCGGCGACGGCCTGCTCTACAGCGGCAATCGCCATGAGAGCGTGCCCCGCGCGCTGTTTCTCGATACACGCCTGACGCCGCTCGAGCGCAACGCCTGGCAGGTATTCCGCCTGCTGCTCAACGATCAAGGCGTTACTGCCCTGCCCACTTACTCACAGTTGAGTCCCTTTCTGGCCTCGATGCCCTGCGGCGCCCGTGCCTCCCATGAGACCGTGGCCCGTGCCCTCACCCAACTGCGATTGACGCGCTGGCTCAGCCTGGTGCGTCGACGCCGCGACCCGAAAACGGGGCGCATCCTCGGCAATGTCTATGTGCTGCATGACGAGCCCCTGACACCGTTCGAGGCGATACAGCTCGATGCGGACTACCTCGAGCTGGTAAGTCAGGCACTCAATCACGCCGCCAAAGCGGTGCGGACCGTCGCCCTGAACACGCTGAACGAGATCGCCGACGATCCGCTGCTCAGTCACCGTACCTTGCCGACCCGCCTGCAGGTGCTGATGCAACGCCTGACGGATCACGACCAGGACATGATGCGCCAGCACCAGGACGAAGCGATGCCTGATTCCGAAGAAGGCTCGAAAGCCCTTCTTCGGAATCAGAGTGCCCTTCTTCGGAATCAGGAACGCCTCACTTCGGAATCCGAACCAGGGGCGAAAGCCCCGTCTGACGGCGCTCTTCGGAATCCGAAGAAGGACCGTACAGTAAGTATTAGTATTAATAAAATACGTATACCGCGCGCGCGTGCGCACGAGGGGCTGCAGCTGCCGGAGCGCTTCCAGCACCTGAAACACGAGCAGCAGGCGGGCGCCCTGGTCGCGTTGCAACAGCTGGACACGACACTGCAGCAGGCCGTGCTCGACGAATGGGACGCCCGCTGCCTGACGGACAGCGTCCGCAACCCCGCGGGCTACCTGTTCGGCATCATCCAGCGTGCCCTTCACGGCGAGTTCAACGTCTGGCTCGGCCAGGCTGTGGCCGCCTCGCCCCCTGCAACGCCACCACCAGAACATCCGGCGTCACCATCGCCACGGCCACCGCCAGCAGCATCAACGCCCTCTTCGCCCAAACCGAAGGTCGCTTCCCCTGAAGTCGCCCAGGCGCATTTGGCGAAGCTGCGCGAGTTCTTGCGCAACAGCTAGAGCGGTAACCAGAGCGCCAAAGGCGTGGCCGTAGCCATCAGTGGCACTCGCTGACGCTATCCCCAGGAGATAGCTCGCAAATTCGGCTCGGTCCTATCCCCGGGGGATAGCTCGCGAGTTCGGTCGGGACCTATCCCCGGGGGATAGCTCGCGGGTTCGGCAGGGCCCTATCCCCGGGAGATAACTTGCGGGTTCGGCTGGACCCTATCCCCAGGGGATAGCCCGTGAATTCGGCTGGGACCTATCCCCGGGGGATAGCTCGCGAGTTCGGCTGAGCCCTATCCCCGGGGGATAGCTCGCGAGTTCGGCTCGGTCCTATCCCCAGGGGATAGCTCGCGGGTTCGGCAGAGCCCTATCCCCGGGGGATAACTCGCGGGTTCGGCTGGACCCTATCCCCAGGGGATAGCTCGGGAATTCGGCGGAGACCTATCCCCGGGGGATAGCGCGCTCGCCTGCACCACAGCCAATCAATCCGGGGATGCCCCGGGTTCCATTAATCGACTGACAGCCTTCCGCTTGAGGGTGATGCTGGCGACTCGTTACTCAACAGCGGGTCATCACCATGGCAAACACGGGTCCACTGCAACTGAACCTCGGGGCGCTGCGCAGCGCCATGTCGCTGACGCTGCATACCCACCACGCCTCACGCATCTGGCACGGTCGCGCCGCCACCGAAGGCAAACCCGCGATCGTCGGCCTAAACGGTTTCATCGCGGCGATGAACAAAATGAAACGGGGCGCGGAACAGGACGATCCCTACAGCGACTGGTGGATGCTTCGGATCGAGGAGAAGCTGGAGCAGACCAAGGCCGCCCTGCTGGCGCTACGCGAACAGGTCGACCAGGCATTAGCGGCGGTACCGCCCGCACTGAGTCTGGGGGAGAACCTGAACGTACAACCCGTCAAGCTGCCGCTGTTCGTCAATGCCCAGCTCGGCTTTGCGGCGGTGTACCTCCTGGCGGACTTCGACGACCTGGCACGCAAACTAATCCTCGCTCACCACACGGCACTGATCGACCGCAGCACGCTCGAGCGCTGGCTCAACGAGGGTGCCCATGCCCTGCGCAGCTTGTTCTCCCTGGCCCAGCAGTACCGCTACTCCGGTTGCAGCCGTGACGACTTTGCGGCGAACAACGCAGCCGCACGAGCGGCTCTGGAGAAGTTCGGCGAGTTACCGCAAGACGTACTCGAGGGGACCCGCCGCTCGGGCTTCGCGCCGCCGATTGTTCGTCGGAGCAAGCTCCAGCGTACCGATACCAGCGAGTCTGCAGCCGACGGTGAGCAAGACGACAACCCGACACCGGCCGACCCGGCGGCCTCCAACGAGGAGGATCCAGCATGACGGAACATACTCAAAAACCGTGTCGGCATTTCCAGCCGCTGCAACAGGCTGACTTCCTGAGCCTGGAACAGGCAGCCTCTCTAAAAGGCCTTTTAAAGCCTTTTAAAGGTAACGGGGGTCTGGAGGACTGGGCCAACCAATGTCACGCGCTGCGCGACCAGTTGATCACCCTGGCGCAACGGCGCGTGCTGCCACAGGTGAGCGGCTATCCGTTTCGCCTGCTACCCGTCGAACTGGCCCAGCAGACCACTGGCGCAGGCACGACCTTTCTGCGCTGGCGCAAAACCGACCGCTCCGCAATGGGGGTGGCCCTGTGGCAGGCGATGATGGCAAGCCCCGCCACACCGGTCCATCTCCTCGCTGACCTCCATGCCCTCGAGCACCAGAGGGTCGTGCTGAACATGCAAATCAGCCTGCTGCACAGCCTCGGCCGACAGGCTCGGGACTGCGCCAACAAGATGGCCGAGGCTGACGCAGTATATCAGCTCCGCCAGGAGGCATCTTGCATCAGCGCACCGAAGTACCGACCGCCGCCCTAGTGAGCCCCCTTACCCTCTGCGCAGGCCATACCAGCACAGTTCGTCCCCCCCATCACGGAGAGTCCAACATGAGCACCCATTTCTACGGTGAAGGCAATATCGGGTCGGCACCGGAGTATCGTGAATTTACCAATGGCAATGACCAGCCAAACCGGTTGCTGCGCCTGAACGTCTACTTCGACAACCCCGTCCCAAAGCGGGACGGGACTTTCGAGGACCGCGGCGGCTTCTGGGCCCCTGTCGAGATCTGGCACCGCGACGCGGAGCACTGGGTCAGCCTCTACCAGAAAGGCATGCGCGTGCTGGTCGAAGGCCGGACCATGCGCGACGAATGGGAGGACGCCGACGAGAACGAGCGCGTCACGTTCAAGATCGAGGCGCGCCGGGTTGGCATCCTGCCGTTCCGCCTGGAGTCGGCAACCCTCAGTTTAAAGCCGACCTCTGGCGACCCGGAACCTGCCAGCGACTAGGCCCACCACCAGAGAGCCGCCGCCTCCCACGCGGCGGCTTCCGAAGTGGGGCCTGCATTAGCGATGCCGCCAGGCTATCCCCTGGGGATAATTCCACTGAGCTCCATGGAATTCCACGCGCCCTCCGAACAGGACGCTCCCGTACAGAAATCCGCCGCGCACTGACCAAACTCGCCCTGCTGTCGTTCTCCTCCACAATTAACCGCTTGATCTCGTTTTTCGCATTCTCGCTGCCCGCAGTGCTAAGTCGCCAAGCTATCCCCTGGGATAGCTCCACTGACGTCTACCCTGTTCCGCGCGCCCTCCGAACAGGACGTTTCCGTACAGGATACTGTCGTCACTCCGTCGACCTCACTCAGCGTTCAACGCCTACCGCAGAACAATCGCTGCCCAGAAGCCCCTCTCGCTGTATCAATCGCTCGAAGCGCTATGCCGAGACCCTGCATGCGCGGTGTGGACTCAGGCTTCGGAATGATCTCGTTCAGGGCGAAGTGAGTGCCTGAGCGTCTTGATCAGAAGACTGTGCAAACGATCGACGGATTTAGAGCTCTGGGAGGCCCGGCTCCGGTATACCGATACTTCCATGGGTTCGAGCGGCCCCAGTCCATGCTCGCTGCTCAGAATTTCCAGATGGGCCGGCGCGCTGCACTGGGTGAGCACCGCAACGGCCAGGCCACTGTCAACTGCGGCAATCTGACCCGCCAGGCTGGAGCTGTTGTAGACCACCTTGTATCGGCGCCCCTGCAAGGCCAGCGAATTGATGGCACCGCGCCGTGCCAGGCTGGTGTCTTCATAGACCGCGATGGGCAGCGGATCGCGCCGCCACACCTGGAATTGAGCGGAGCCCACCCACACCATCGGCTCATGGAACAGCAAGGTGCCGCGTTGGGGATGATCCCGCGAGATCAGTGCCAAATCCAGGTCGCCGCGTTCGACCCGGGGGATCAGGGACGTGGATTGCTCACAGTTCAGTTCGATCTCAACCGCACCGTGCAGCGGCGCGAAGCGTTTCAGTGCCGGTGTCAGGTACTTGGCGGCGTAGTCGTCAGGGACCCCGAGACGAATGCGGCCAGTCAACTCCTCACCATGAAATGCCGCCTGCGTCTCGGCATGTAGGTCCAGCATTCGCCGCGCATACCCCAGCAGTCGTTGCCCCTCGGGGGTGAGTTGACGCTGCCGAGGACCTCGTACCAGCAACTGGCATCCCAGCGCCGCTTCCAGCTTCTTCAGCTGCATACTCACCGCTGACTGGGAGCGATTCACCGCCGGGGCTGCACCGGACAATGAGCCCGCATCCACCACGGCGACAAAGCACTTCAGCCAGTCAATTTGCAGGTCCTGGAACGTCATGCACGCCACTCATATATTTGATAATCGAATAGTATATAGCTGAACTATGCGCTTTTCTTCAAATCCTGTTCCACGCATAGTGCCGGCAGGTGTGCATCACGCCGCCTTTCACCTTCTACCAGGTGCGTGAGCACGGTTATGCATCACCCAATCCCCACAACAGATGCGATTAACAGGGAGCTGTGGTATGTCAGGCACTGATACCCAACTGCATGAATTTAACCGCCAAGCGGTATGGGCGGGCTTCAAGCAGCTCGTGCCCATTTCTGTCTTTGTGACGGCGTTTGGCGCGGCCTTTGGCGTGGCGGCAACGCAGTCTGGCCTGGATGACCCGTTGATCGTTCTGATGAGCACGCTGGTCTTTGCCGGTGCCGCGCAGTTTGCGGCCTTGGAGCTGTGGGGGCCTCAGGTGCCAGTGATCACGCTGGTAATCACGGTCTTCGCCATCAATGCTCGCCATCTGCTGATGGGGGCGACGCTCTATCCATGGTTGCGTCATCTCTCACCGGCCAGGCGCTATGGCGTGATGCTTGTCGCCTCCGACGCCAATTGGGCGATGTCTATGCAAGCCTTTAGCCGCGGGCAGCCGGGCATGGGACTGCTATTGGGTGGAGGTCTCGCCCTCTGGTCGTTCTGGGTCGTCGGCACCGGGTTGGGTATTTATTTTGGTGGTGCCGTTCAGGACCCCAAGCACCTGGGACTGGACATGGTGATGGGCTGCTTCCTGCTGGCCATGGTGGTGGGCGGGGAGAAAAACCTGCGCATGCTCATCATCTGGATCGTCGCCGCCGGTACCTCGTTATTGGCCTGGCGGTATCTGCCGGACAACAGCCATGTGGTCGTGGGCGCTCTGGCAGGCGGTATGGTCGGGGCTTTCTGGTTGGAGCAAAACGATGAGCATTGAAACCGCGGGCCTTGGCACCCTGATCATCGTGCTCGCCATGGTAGTCGTGACGCTGGCAACCCGCTGGGGCGGCGTGTTCGTGATGGCGTTCGTACCCATCAGCTTGCGGGTGAAACAGTTCATCAACGCCATGTCCGGTTCCGTGTTGATCGCATTGCTGGCGCCGATGGCGCTGGAGGGGGATGCCGGCGCCCGACTGGCCCTGCTGACCACGGCAACCACCATGCTGCTGCTGAAGAAGCCACTGCCGGCCATTGCGGCGGGCATTCTGGCCGCGGCGTTGTTCCGGCAGTTTTGACGCACAGTAACGCTATCCCCAGGGGATAGCTCCACTGACGTCTACCCTGTTCCGCGCGCCCTCCGAACAGGACGCTCCCGTGCAGGATACTGTTGAACATCGCGCCAAACCCACACTGCTACCGTTCTCGCCAAAGCTAACCGGTTGACCTCGCTTGCCACTTCTTTGCTGTCCGCCGGGCTGATCGCGGGCAAACTGCTGATCATCGGAATCAACTCGATGATGTAAGAGACTCCATGCGACTGTACCTGTGCGAAAAGCCGTCCCAAGCCAAAGACATCGGGCGTGTTCTCGGTGCGACGCAGCGCGGCAATGGCTGCTTCAAGGGCCCAGGCATCGTCGTGACCTGGTGCATCGGGCATCTTGTCGAAGCCGCGCCACCGGAGGCCTACGGCGAGCAGTACAAACGCTGGTCCCTTGAGCAGTTGCCCATTATCCCCGGGCGCTGGCGCGTCGAAGTCAAGGCCAAGACCGCCACGCAATTCAAGGTCGTCAAACAACTGATCACCCAGGCCTCTGAGCTGGTGATCGCCACCGACGCCGACCGCGAGGGCGAGCTGATTGCCCGCGAGCTCATCGACCTGTGCGGTTACCGCGGTCCGATCCAGCGGTTGTGGCTGTCCGCACTGAACGATGCCTCGATTCGCCAGGCACTGACGGCTCTTCGGCCATCGGCCGAAACATTGCCACTGTATTTCTCGGCGCTCGCCCGCTCCCGCGCCGACTGGCTGGTCGGCATGAATCTGAGCCGTTTGTTTACCCTGCTGGGACGGCAAGCGGGCTATGACGGCGTACTGTCGGTGGGCCGGGTGCAGACGCCGACCTTGCGCCTGGTCGTCGACCGCGACCGCGACATTGCGCAGTTCGTCTCAACGCCCTACTGGATCCTCGATGTCACGCTCACCCGCAGCGACCAGGCCTTCGTCGCCCACTGGCTCGCGCCCGAAACCAGCGCCGATCACAAGGGCCGCTGCCTGCAGCAAGCGATTGCACAGCAGGCCGCTCAGGAGCTGGGTCTCGCTGGCGCTGCCAAGGTGGTCTCGGTCGAGACTGAACGGGTCACAGAAGGAGCTCCGCTACCGTTCGACCTGGGGACATTGCAGGAGGTCTGCTCCCGGCAGCTGGGCCTGGATGTGCAGGAGACGCTGGATATCGCCCAGTCGCTGTACGAGACGCACAAGGCCACGACCTATCCGCGCTCGGATTCGGGCTATCTGCCCGAGTCCATGCTGACCGAGGTGCCGACGGTACTCGACAGCCTGCTCAAGACGGATCCGGTGTTACGTGCCGTGATCAACCAGCTGGACCCGACCCAGCGCTCGCGGGCCTGGAACGATGGCAAGGTGACGGCTCACCACGGCATCATCCCGACGCTGGAGCCCGTCGATCTCTCGCGCATGAGCGACAGGGAACTGGCCGTCTACCGCCTGATCCGTGCCCACTACCTGGCGCAGTTTCTGCCACACCATGCCTTCGATCGCACCACCGCCACGCTCTCCTGCGGCGCTCAGGCACTTCAGGCCGTCGGCAAGCAGGTCGTGGAGCCGGGCTGGCGCCTCGTGCTCGACGAGCCCGCGCTGGACGACGTCGAAGATGGGTCGGCGACACGCAACCAGGTACTGCCGCCTCTGCAGGAGGGGCTGTCGTGCCAGATCAGCGGAGTCGCGCTGAAGGCGTGCAAGACAGCTCCCCCGCGGCCATTCACCCAGGGGGAACTCGTCAAGGCGATGAAGACTGTCGCCAGGCTGGTGTCCGATCCGCGGCTGAAGCAAACGCTCAAGGACAGCGTCGGTATCGGCACCGAAGCGACGCGGGCCAGCATCATCAATGGCCTGCTCGCCCGTGGCTACCTGCTGAAGAAAGGACGCGCCATCCGCGCCTCCGAGGCAGCATTTACGCTGATCGATACGGTACCGGCCGCCATCGCCGATCCCGGCACCACGGCGGTGTGGGAGCAGGCGCTGGACATGATCGAAGCCGGTCAGATCACTCTGGAGACGTTCATCGAGAAACAATCGAACTGGATCACACAGCTGGTGACGCAATACCGTGGTACGACCCTGTCCATCAAGGTGCCCGAAGGGCCCGCCTGCCCGGAATGCGGTGCGACGATGCGTCAACGCTGCGGCAAGAACGGCGCCTTCTGGTCCTGCAACCGCTACCCGGACTGCAAAGGCACGCTGCCGGTCGCATCCGGCACCGGCAAACGCCGCACTAAACTCAAGGCAGCCAGATAGCCCCTGAACCCTGAGTCACCTTGGCAACAGCAGTCAAAGTGACAACCGTCCCGCCTCCCTGCGGGATACCCAGCGCGCGATCCCTTCTGCAACGGTGTGCGCGCCCCGCCAGGTCCGTAACGGCCTCGGGGCGAGAAGGTGCTTTATCCACGAATCGCGCGTTGCGCATTCCCGTGTTCGGCGATTTTCCCGTCCGCCGTGACGGGTCCCCTGATGCTTTGCCGGCCACCACGCGAACCATCAGGAGACCCGTCGGGTCGACGGTATTCGGTGCCGGCGCCCACCGGTGAAACAACGGGCACCTTTTGTGTGCGGATGTGCGCCAGATAATACCGGCCCCAGCCACGATACGGGTCGGGTGAGCAAGTGGTGACAGCGAATGGCTTTAGCGACGGCCTGACCCTGCGCGCGCTTACGGGTGGCATATCTCCTCTTAGCCGAATGTCGACTAAACCTTCGGCACTTTTTCCCGCCCACCCATTGCCTGGCCCAGCAGGAAGCACTTTCGTCGACCTGCCAATCCAACAAACAGCGACACGCCAGTTCCCATTTTCAGATGACGCCTGGCGACGTCCGGGACGATGCTGGCCCACATCTGTAACGGCTATTTTTAAGGAGAACCCCGATGCATCCCGTCCTGTCCCAGGAGACTATTGCCCGGATTGCCCGGGAAGAACAGCACTTTGCCCGCGCACCCGAGGCGTTCTTCCAGGCTTGGAAGCGCGGTGTCACGCTCATCGGACCGGAGTGGTTCGGCGATGGCACCGACGAGGGTCTGCGCCGCGCAACCTGCAAGGTTGAGCTGCGCCCCAACCTGCCGCGAATGATCGACGCCCTGAACATTCTGAATCATGGAGAAGGCCTGTTCCTGTCGGCCATGGTCAGCTTCTACAACGCCGCCGAGGGCACCGCCCTGCTTCGCCGCTGCGCGTATGAAGGTCTGTCGGATCTGAACGAACTGGATCTGGCGCAACGCCAGGTCATCGCTGACCTCCTGCTAAATCACCAGGGTTGGTGACGCCAGCGGCCGATCCGCTCGCCTGCCCCAGTGGCACTGAACAGCGGCATCCTCGCTGAACTTTGACGGGGGTACGGTGCGGCCCGTAATTAAGGAGCACCGCCAGTACCGTTTTGCCCTCGCCCGCGTCGCTCAACGCAGGCAGGCTGTCCCCATGTTCCGCTGACGCCGTCAGCGACATGCCAGGCAACCGTCGGTCTTCGAGGTTGCGCCGCGGTGTCCACCGCGTGACCGAGCCAGTTCGCCCCGGCATCGATCTGCGAACGGCCGTTATTGCGACGGTGATGCCACTGTTCCATCAACCCGCGCGGGGGTTCCACTCCCCCTCGGGTCGGGTGTGTCTCCGCAATCTGTTCCATCAGGAGATTCATCATGACAACGTCCAACGAAAGATCCTACTTCGACCTGCATATCACCGGCCTCGGTTATCTGAACCGCATCCGCGAGGTCAAGCCCAAGAAAGGCGATACCTTCCTGGCCTGCGATATCGCGGCACTCAACGGTCCCAGCGACGATGTGTCCTATGTGCGTTTCGACATTCGTGTCTCGGGTTCTGAAGCGCAGCAGCTGGTGCGTCGCTGCATCCAGGCGGTCGAAGACGAGAAGAAGGTGATGATCGGCTTTCGCCTCGGCGATCTCTGGGCCGACACTTTCACCTACTCCAAGGGCAAGCGTGCCGGCGAACAGGGCGTGAGCCTCAAGGCCCGGCTGCTGTTCATCAACTGGATCAAGGTCGACGGGCAGCAGGTCTACAAGGCCGAGCCCCGCGCGATCGAGACCGATGGTCCGAGCTCACCGGTTCCGGCTCAAGCCGCAACTGAGGCAACGCCGGAGCAGGACGCACCGCCAGCCCCTGCGGCTGAAACTGTCGTCAACGCGGCCACGCAGGCGCGTGTACCGGACGTCGCCGAGTCGTTCTGACCTCGACATTGTTTTTCAACTTTCCCCTCACAGCGACCGTCGCCATGCCCAATGCCGGCGGCCGCTTAGGTTCCAGGGTTGGCAACTCGCCAAGGCCTGATTTCAATCGCCGCATCAGCGGCATTCCATTACCCGCCGAGGCTCCTCCCCGATGGGGCGGAACTCCGGTTTCTCATCCAAGGAGATCAACATGCAACTCGCATCCCGTTTCTCTTATCGCTCCCCGGTTCTGCGGTCGAATCATCCCCTGTCCGATGACCAGATTCGCACCGTCGCGCCCTCCATCTTCGCGGACACCCCGCACCAAAGCCGCTCCGAGCGGTACAGCTACATCCCCACGGCGGCTGTACTGACCGAACTGCGCAAGGAAGGCTTCCAGCCGTTCATGGTGTGCCAGACCCGCGTGCGCAAGGAGGACCGCCGCGACTACACCAAGCACATGCTGCGACTTCGCCATGCGAGCCAGATCAACGGCACCGAGGCGAACGAGATCATCCTGCTCAACTCGCACGATGGCACCAGCAGCTACCAGATGCTGGCGGGCATGTTCCGCTTTGTCTGCCAGAACGGCCTGGTGTGCGGCGACACCTTCGCCGACGTGCGCGTGCCTCACAAGGGCAACGTCACCGATCGCGTGATCGAGGGCGCCTACGAGGTGCTGCATGGGTTCGAGCAGGTACAGGACTCGCGCGACGCCATGCGTGCCATCACGCTGGACGACGGCGAGGCCGAGGTCTTCGCCAGATCGGCTCTGGTCCTCAAGTACGACGAACCTGGCAAGGCCCCGCCGATCACGGAAAACCAGATCCTGGGGCCTCGTCGCATCGACGACCATCATGCGGACTTGTGGTCCACGTTCAACAGGGTTCAGGAGAACCTCGTCAAAGGCGGCCTGACCGGCCGCAGTGCCAATGGCCGCCGACAGCGAACACGGCCTGTCCAGGGCATTGACCAGAACGTCCGGCTCAACCGGGCACTCTGGCTGCTCGCGGATGGCCTACGCAAGCTAAAAGCCTGACACGGGGACTGGTGCTGACCATCCTCTGATCCAGCCACTCAGACGGCTCTGCGTCTCCTTCATCCACCGGGGCCCCGTCATCCCCTTGGGGTGCCGTGGCCCTTTATCTTCGAGAGGTAATCACCATGGCATCTGCCATTTCCTATCAACCCCGCGTCCAACCCGGCCAGGTCGTTATGACCACCGGCGTGAGCGAGCTGATTCAACGCGGCGTCTTCGATGCCGTGCCCTATCTCCAGCGCCACCTTAGCGGTGACTGGGGCGATCTCAGCGACGACGACCGGCAACAAAACGATGCCGCACTTAAGCAAGGGGATCGCTTGCTGTCGTCCTACCAGGTCACACCGACCTTGAAGCTCTGGATCATCACCGAACGGGATCGCAGCCTAACCACACTGTTATTGCCAGACGAGTACTGACCCGCTTGCTCCCACCCCAGGGGCCTGCCATCGCCCCTGTTGGGGTAGATGCATGCCCCACCTTATTCTGGAGCATCAACATGTCCCTCGACACTTATGCTCAAAACAGCGGTGCCGAACCCGTTTGCTCAACAACGCCTCATCCCTGCTCGACATCCGTCTGCGGGACTTCGTGTAAGAGAGCGGCCGCTGCAAAAGCACGTTATTGACACAAAGCTTGCGCCCGCACCTTGTGCGCGGTTTAGAGCAAACGAGCAAGAGATATGCCTCGTGCGATTATTAACATGCTCGAGCCCTCTGCCGCGTACCTACATACAATTTCGCTAGTTTATGAGTCCAAGTTTGAAGTGGCACCACGCAAGCGACAAGATAATCGAAGTCGAGGCCCTGCTGACCTAAAGACACCCTTCGTAGAGGTGACGGCTGAATGAATCTTTTCACTGGCCGCTTCGCCAACGCAGGGAAATCCGATTAAACTTGCTCAGAGCCTCGAACATTGTGCAGTTGAAAAAATTGCGCCATCCTTGGCACAGAAGATTGCAAGGCCCCTCTGCGGAGGTGGGCGCGATCCCTGCTGATATGTATTGACCTGTCAATGTGATCGTTCAAATTCGCATCATTCTGGCCTCAGGAAAGCATTAGGGTTAGAGCAGGCGCAGCATGAAACGACGATTGATCAATCTGATATACGCGGGTCAAAACCGCCTGACTTGTCTTCGTCGTGGAGCTGCCTCTCTCTAAGGGCGAGGGTCGTTCCGGTTACCCGGACGCCTCATAGCAGGCTCGAGGATTCTCCTGACCGGCTACGCCTGCCCTAACTCTACTGCTCGCCATTGCCCCCCGTTATCGTTGTCTTTGGAGAATGCGCTCTGCATGGCCACCGCGTTCTCAGGCCGCCAATTGCCGGCCTCCTGCCACTGCGTTGGCAATCGCCCAGATAAAACCGACCAGCTCGCGGGCTATTGCTGTACACACCTGGACCTTCAGCTTGCCTCGCTCCAACAGATGCCGGTAGCGCCCGCATAAGCGTTTCTGTGCCTTCCAAGCGATAGCCTGCACTAACTCGGAAGCCTTTTCAGCCCGTCGCTGCAGATGGGCCGTTTTGCGCGCCATGAAGCGATAGCACCAGCTCGCCTCAATCAGGACCCGTCGAACATGCCCGTTACCGGCCTTGGTAATGCCGCCACGCCGGGTGCCTGAACCACTCGAGTGCTCACTGGGCACCAGCCCCAGATACATCATCAGCTGTCGTGGTGAGTCGAACCGGGTAATATCGCCCAACTCCGCCATCACGGTCATGGCTGTAATCAACTTCACGCCACGCAGACTCATCAATGCCTCCACGACCGGCGCCAAGTGCCAGCCGTCCAGCGCCTTGTTCATCTCGTGCTCCAAACCGAGCACGCGTTGTTGGGCCTGCTTGACCGCATCGACGTATTCCTGGAAAACAATCTGTTGCACGGGCATTGCAAATTTTATTGATTCCAGCCAGCGAAAATACGCTAACGTCCAGCGGCTTTTTCCGGTGGTGTATACCTTGCCGTGACGCAACAGGAAGGCCCCCAACCGCTGACGCGTATGCCGCTCCACTGACTTCATATCCTCACGGGCCCGGGTCAGGTCGCGGATTGCTTCCTGCGCCTGATCCGGCACCCAGACCGGAGTCAGTTCGCCTGCTCGATACAAACTGGACAGCGACTGAGCATCACGTCGGTCGGTTTTAACCCGGTCACCGGGACGTTTGGGTATCAACGAAGGCGCCACGACGTCACACTGATGACCCAGTCGGGTAATCTGCCGATAGAGGCCGTACCCACAGGGCCCTGCTTCGTAGCAGAAGGCCAGCACTTCACCCTCCGGACTGAGCCGTTTGATCAATGTATGGACGGCTCCGGGGGTGCTCGGAATTTCGCCGTAATACACAGGTTTGCTCCGGCCCGCCTGGGCAATGGCTACCGCTATGGTGTCTTTGTGTGTGTCCAGCCCGATGTATTTGCTAAAGTTGTCCATGCCTGCCCACCTCAATTATGGCTCTGCGTTTGATGGTTCAACCTCTTCAGCGTAATCCACGCGTTCGAGGCTGGGCAGGTCAATTCATGATGTCTAAGGGACGTGCATGCCTGTCGGGAGCTGACAGGAAATGGAGAGTCAGTGACGTTCGAACAGCGCTGCGATCCCTTGGCCGCCGCCGATACAGAGGCTGACAATGGCATAGCGACCCTGAATGCGTTGGAGTTCGTATAGCGCCTTGACCACAATCACGGCACCGGTGGCGCCGATCGGGTGCCCCAGACCGACACCACTACCGTTTGGATTCAGGCGATCGGCCGGCAGTTCCAGTTCACGCGCCACGGCCAGCGCCTGAGCGGCGAAGGCTTCGTTGACTTCGTAAACGTCTATATCACCGACGGCCAAGTTCTGGCGCGCCAGGATCTCGCGGATTGCCGGCACCGGGCCTATGCCCATGTATTTCGGCTTGACCCCGACGACACTGTAGTCCACCAGCCGGCCCAGCACCTCATGCCCTTGGGCTGCCGCTTTTTCCCGTTCCATCAGCAGCACCGCCGCCGCCGCATCGTTGAGCCCCGAGGCATTCCCGGCGGTGACGGTACCGTCACGCTTGAATACCGGTTTTAGCTTGGCCATATCTGCCAGTTCACAATTCAGGCGCACATGCTCATCGGTATCGAACAGCACCGAGCCCTTACGGCTTTTCAGCTCAATCGGCAGAATCTGTTCTCTGAAGCGCCCCTCCTCGATCGCCCGCTGGGCGCAACGGTGGCTCTCGACAGCCAGGCGGTCCTGGTCGTCACGGCTTATGCCGTACTTTTCCGCCAGATTTTCCGCAGTTACACCCATATGCACCTTTTCCATCGGGCAATGCAGCGCGGCCGACACCGCATCAATGGTTTCGCCATTCCCCATGCGCTGACCAAAGCGCGTGGTTTGCAGCCAGTAAGGCGCACGGCTCATCGATTCGGCACCACCGGCAACCGCGGTATCGCAAATTCCGAGTTCAATCTGCTGGGCGGCAGTGATGATCGCCTGCAGGCCACTGCCACAAAGACGGTTGACGGTAAGGGACGCCGTCGATTCGTCAAGACCGCCCTTGAGCGCAGCCACGCGTCCCATGTACATGTCGGCGGGCTCAGAATGAATCACATTGCCGAAAACGCATTGGCCGACGCTGTCAGCGTCTATGCCTGCCCGGCGCACGACTTCGGCTACCAACTGGCCTGCCAGATCAGAGGGAGCCTGATCTTTCAGACTTCCGCCGAAATCGCCGATGGCGGTACGAGCACCGCTGACCACTACTACTTCACGTTTCTGCACCATTTTGCGCTCCTCTGTTATTTCACGCTTGCGTTGTGAGCTGTTCACGAATCAGTTTCTTGTTGATCTTGCCGACACTGGTCATCGGAATCGACTCAACGAAGCGGATCTCGCTGGGGATCGCCCACTTGTTGATCTGTCCAGTGTCGACGAACTGCGCCAGGTGCTGTTTCAGCGTATCGGTGTCGACACTGACCCCGTCGACCGGCACCACCAATGCCAGCGGGCGCTCGTCCCAGCGCTCGTCCGGCACCCCGACCACGGCAACATTGGCGACCGCCGGGTGCTGGCTGATCAGGCTTTCGAGCAGCAGCGACGAAATCCACTCTCCACCGGTCTTGATCACGTCCTTGATGCGGTCGCGGATCTGCAGCACCCCGTCCGGCTGCATCGAGGCAACATCGCCGGTGTGCAGCCAGCCGCCGCTCCAGAGTTCGGCGCCCTTCTCCGGCTCCTTGCAATACCCCTGGGTAAGCCAGGGCGTGCGCACCAGGATTTCGCCCACACTTACGCCATCGGCGGGCACATCCTGTCCCTCTTCGTCGATCAGGCGCAGGTCCACCAGCGCGATCGGCATGCCGGTGCGCATGCGCATCGCCACTTGCTGTTCAACCGATAGTTCCGTCTCTTCCGGCCGCAAATAGCTCAGACTCAGCAGCGGGCAGGTTTCGGACATGCCATAGCCGGTATAGACCCGGATGTCGCGCTCGGCCATCTGGCGCACCAGGCCTTCGTTCGGTGCCGCGCCGCCGGTCAGCAGCTTCCAGCGACTGAGATCGGTATCCCTGGCTTCGTCGCAGTTAAGCACCATCTGCAGCACGGTCGGCACGCCATGGGAGAAGGTCACGCCTTCATCGCGATACAACTTCACCAGCCGGTTCGGCTCGTAGCGACCTGGGTACACCTGTTTCACTCCCAGCATCGTCGCGACGTAAGGCACGCCCCAGGCATGGACATGGAACATCGGCGTCATCGGCATATAGACATCTTCTGAGCGCAGCAGCGGCACGCCCTCGTAGGCCGCCAGGGTCGTAGCCATGTTCAGGGTATGCAGCACCAACTGGCGGTGACTGAAAAAGACGCCCTTGGGATTGCCGGTAGTACCAGTGGTATAGAAAGTGGTGGCGACCGAGTTTTCGTCGAAGTCAGGAAAATCGTAGTGGGTACCGGCCGCCTCCAGCAGCGCCTCGTACTCGCCGAGCGTCTTCAGCGAGGTGCCAGCGACCTGTGCATCGTCGCTGAGTTGAATATAGCCTTCGACACTGGGCAACTGGTCCGCAAGCGCTTCGACCACCGGCAGAAAATCGTCGTGCACCAGCACCAGCCTGTCCTCGGCGTGCTGCATCGTATAGGCAATCTGATCAGTACTCAGGCGCACGTTGACATGGTGCAGCACGGCACCGATCATCGGCACCGCAAAATAGGCCTCAAGGTAACGATGACTGTCCCAGTCCATCACCGCCACCGTATCACCGGGCCCGATGCCGGCGTCGGTCAATACATTCGCCAGCCGGGCTATACGCTCGTTTAACTGCCGATAGTCATAGCGCGACTGCCCGCAGACAATCTGCTGCTGCGGCGCATAGCGCTGCCCGGACAGCAGCAGGCTCTTAATCAACAGCGGATACTGATAGGCTCCGGCACAGGGCTCGATTATTCTTGTGTTCATACATCATTCCTGGATTCGGTTTGATTGATCACCTATTGGCAATCCTGATAACGAATCTAAAAAAGTGCAGGGATCTTTACTTAACTTCAGCTGCCAAAAAATTCACACTTCATGACACGGAGAAGGGCGCAGTGCGGATGCCACCGGTGCTTGAGTGACGTTTACCGGCGATTGCGGGTCGCCTGAGACGCCCGCCAGCGTGCCGGCGCCACGCCAAACTGCGCGGCGAACCAGCGGGTAAAGGAACTCGGCATACTGTAGCCGAGCAGATCCGCGATCTGACTCATCGAGTAGTGCTCATTTTCCATATAACGCATCACCAACTCGCGGCGAACGCTGTTGATCAGACTCGAAAAGGTTTCATCGTGTTCTTGCAGCCGCCGCTGCAGCGTACGCACGTTCATGCCCAGGGCCTCGGCAATTTGCTCGATGCTGGCCCGCCCCATCGGCAGCAGCAGATAGACGGCCTTACGAACATCCAGTGCCACCGAGCGCTCCTGTGCACTGGCCAGGGAATCAAGGTAATGCTGCGCGAATCGGGCCAGAGCGGGATCCGCCAGGGGGTTGGGTTCGTCCAGTTCTGTCGCCGTGCAGACGATACCGTTGAATTCGGCGCCAAATCCCAGATGACAGCGAAACAGACGACGGTGCAGTTGCAGGTCCTGGGGCGCTTCGTGGGTAAAATTGACACTGTAGGGACGCCAGTGAGTTCCAAGCAGGGCGCCACAGAGCCGATACATGACACCGATCGCAAGCTCGATGGCCTGCCTTGATGCCATTGGCGAATCGGTCACCACCTCCTCGCGAATGATGACCTTCCTGTCGACCTCCTCCACATGAATGGCCAGCGCCTCGTTCAGCAAATGACGGTACTGCACCGTGGTCCTGATAGCATCGCGCAATGTCGGCTGGTGCATCAGCAGCAGGCTGATGGCGCCAAAATCCGACAGTTGACGGGACTCGGCCATGCGCAGACCAAAGGTCATGCAGCCGCTCTCCCGCGCCGAATCTTCCAGCAGCGTCACCACCGCAACGGTGGGAATTCGTTGCTCCGGCTGCTCGATCAGCGCTTTGTTAAGACCCACCCGGCGCAGCATCGTGTGGGGATTAAGGCCCAGGTGCTGCGCGACCTCAATGTAATTGGTGAGCACACCAGCCCGTGTCAGTGACGCCATTATCAGACCCCTTGTTGTGTTCGCATCCGGGACATCGAAACCTCAAACCCGCTGCCGAGACAACCGCAGGCAGCAGTCTATAGATAAATTGTCACGCAATGAAAATCAACTGTCGTCTAATGAAAAGCACGACCCACGCAGTTGCCATAAATTCAATGTCATCACAGGGTGCGATTGCAGCCCCATACAAAAAAACAGACTGGAGAGATAACATGGCCAAAGCCGTACGCTTATACGAAACCGGCGGTCCGCAAGTGCTGCGCTACGAAGACATCGACGTCGGCGCGCCTGGCCCCGGCGAGGTACGCATGCGCCATGTGGCGGTGGGACTCAACTATGCCGACACCTACTTTCGCAACGGCACCTACCCTATCCCGCTGCCCAATGGCATCGGCGTCGAGGCCGCGGGCATCGTCCAGGCGGTCGGTGCGGGCGTCACCAGCGTCGCCGAAGGCGACCGTGTTACCTACACCGGCTTTCTCAATACACTGGGCGCCTACAGCACCGAACGCCTGATCCCCGCCGCCGCCCTGATCAAGCTGCCGGAGACGATCTCGTTCGAAACCGCCGCCGCCATGACGATGCGCGGCCTGACCTCCGCCTACCTGATGCGCCGTATCTACCCGTTCACCGCAGGCGACAGCATCCTGCTGCATGCCGCGGCGGGCGGTGTCGGCCTGATCGTTACGCAGTGGGCCAAGCTGCTGGGGCTGACCGTGATCGGTACGGTCTCGACCGACGCCAAGGCACAGATCGCCCGCGACCATGGCTGTGACCATGTGATCAACTACAGCCACGAGGATGTCGCCAGCCGTGTGCGCGAACTCACCGCTGGCGTCGGCGTCAATGTCGTCTTCGACAGTGTTGGCAAAGATACCTTCATGTCGTCGCTGGATTCCCTCAAGCGCCGTGGCCTGATGGTGTGCGTCGGCACCGCATCCGGCACCATCCCGCCGTTCGATCCCCAGCTCCTGGCCATGAAGGGTTCACTGAACCTGACCCGCCCGGCCCTGGCCGACTTCATCGCCGATCCCGCCGAGAAGGCGGCACTGGCCGGCGAGCTGTTCGATCTGGTCGGCAACGGCCACATCAAGATCGAGATCAATCAGCACTATGCGCTCAGCGATGCAGTTCAGGCCCACCGCGACCTGGAAGCACGCAAAACCACCGGCTCGTCGATCTTCGTTATCTGAGGAGGCTGTCATGCACGCAGAACAACTGACCTGCAGTATCGGTGCCGAATTACAGGGTCTGAACATCGCCGACGCCATTAACGACGACGGCCTGTTCAACGAGATCAAGGCATTGCTGCTCGAACACAAGGTACTGTTTCTTCGGGATCAGGCCATCAGCCGCGCCGAACACCTGGCCTTCGCGCGCCGCTTCGGCGAACTCGAAGACCATCCGGTTGCCGGCAGCGATCCCGAGCACCCGGGCCTGGTACGTATCTACAAGTCGCCGGAACAGCCGAACGACCGCTACGAAAACGCCTGGCACACGGATGCAACCTGGCGCGAAACCCCACCGATGGGTGCCGTGCTGCGCTGCATCGAGTGTCCGCCGGTGGGCGGCGACACCCTGTGGGCCAACATGGCCCTGGCATACGAGAAACTGCCCGAGGATATCAAGCGGCGCATCGCCGGCCTGCGTGCCCGCCACAGCATCGAGGCCACCTTCGGTGCGGCCATGCCGATCGACAAGCGCCTGGCGCTCAAGGCCCAGTTTCCCGATGCGGAACATCCGGTGGTTCGGCCCCACCCGCAAAGCGGTGAAAAAGTGCTGTTCGTGAACGCCTTTACCACCCACTTCAGCAACTACCACACGCCGGACACTGTGCGTTACGGCCAGGATTTTGCCCCCGGCGCTTCCGAGTTGCTGCAATACCTGATCCGCCAGGCCGCGATACCCGAGTTCCAGGTGCGCTGGCGCTGGCAGCCCAACAGCATGGCGATCTGGGACAACCACTCGACCCAGCACTATGCCGTCATGGATTACCCGCCCTGCCATCGCAAGATGGAGCGTGCCGGCATCATCGGTGACCGAGCCCGCTGATCGCCCCCTGCAACACTACCCACATCCACTAATTTCAGGAAACAGTTATGAACTTTTTAGACGGTTCACTCTTCCCCGAAAACCAGGACAAGCTCGTTATTACTGCCGCCCCTTACGGCCCCGAATGGTTCCCCTCCGACTTCCCGGAAGACATTCCGGTAACCATGGAAGACCAGATTCAGAAGGCCGTGGACTGCTACAACGCCGGTGCCTCTGTACTGCACCTGCACGTGCGTGAGCTCGACGGCAAGGGTTCCAAGCGCCTGGAGAAGTTCAACGAGCTGATCGCCGGTGTACGCGAAGCCTGTCCCGATATGGTCATCCAGGTAGGCGGTTCTATCTCCTTCGCGCCCCCCGAAGACGGCGCTGACGCCAAGTGGCTGCAGGACGACACTCGCCACATGCTGGCCGAGCTCGAGCCCAAGCCCGACCAGGTTACCGTAACGGTCAACACCACCCAGATGAACGTCTGCGAGCAGATGGATGCGCGTGACATTGCCGGCACCTCCATGGCGGACGAGACTCACGAAGCCTACCGCGAGATGATCGTACCCTCTGGTCCCAGCTTCATCGAAGAGCACGTCAAGCGCCTGAGCGAGAAGGGCATCCAGAGTGCCTTCCAGTTCTACAATATCAACAGCTACGAGTCGGTAGAGCGTCTGATTCGCCGCGGTGTCTACAAGGGCCCACTGGTATGTAACTGGGTAGCGATCGGCGGTGGTATGGACCAGCCTCATATCTACAGCATGGCCAACTTCCTGCGCGCCATCCCCGACGGCACCATGCTGACCGTAGAGAGCACCATGCTCAACGTACTGCCGATCAACATGATGGGTATCGCAATGGGTCTGCACGTGCGCTGCGGTATCGAGGACAACCTCTGGACCCAGGATCGCTCGCGCAAGATGACCACCGTTGAGCAGATTCAGCAGCTGGTTCGTATCGCCAAAGAGTTCGGTCGTCCGGTTGCCAACGGTCAGGAAGCTCGCGAGATCCTCAAGATCGGCGTTTTCTACGACACCGTCGAAGAGACTCTGGCGGCCAACGGCTTCGCTCCGAACCCGAAAGGCGGTAAGCAGGGCTTCCTGCAAAAGTAATGAACGTCCCGCTGCGCGGCGTTTAAGTCGACACTATCCTAGCCGGCTAGAACTTGCACGTTCGTACGGAACGGGCCCGATCGGTCCCGCTCCGCGCGGTTTAATTAGGGACTCTTGACGTTTGTGGATACGTCCTGTTGCAGGAAGCATCGACAAAGGTCAACGGCCCCTAGTCGGGCATAACAATAATTAGATGATCACTTCGAGGTGATACCATGGCGCACTTTCATGCTGCGGTGGACGATACCAACGACTACACACCCAACGTGCCTCGCACCTACGCCTGGATCGTATTCGCCCTGACCTTCGGGCTGCTGATTTCCGACTATATGTCGCGCCAGGTTCTCAATGCGGTCTTCCCCCTGATCAAGGGTGAATGGACCCTGACGGATTATCAGCTCGGACTGCTCAGCGGCATCGTTGCGCTGATGGTCGGGCTGCTGACCTTCCCGCTGTCCCTGTTCGCCGACCGCTGGGGCCGGGTCAGGAGCCTGGCCCTGATGGCAGCCCTGTGGAGCCTGGCGACGCTCGGTTGCGCCCTGGCACAAACCTATGAGCAGATGTTCGTGGCCCGTTTCCTGGTTGGCGTTGGCGAAGCGGCCTACGGCAGCGTCGGCATTGCCGTGGTGCTTTCGGTGTTTCCAAAGCACCTGCGGGCGACGCTGGCCGGAGCCTTCATGGCCGGCGGCATGTTCGGCTCGGTGCTGGGTGTCGGACTGGGTGGCTTGATCGCCGCGCACCTGGGCTGGCGGGGTGCCTTTGCCGCCATGGCACTGTTCGGACTCTGCCTGGCCGTACTCTACCCCATCGTCGTGCGCGAGAAACGCATCGCGCCACGCCGGGTAACCACCAACACTCCCTCTGCCACGGAAAAACGCCCTCTGCGCACACTGTTCAGCAGTCGCTCGGTACGCTGCGCCTATGCCGGCAGCGGCCTGCAGCTCTTCGTCGGCGGTACCATGATTGTCTGGATGCCGAGCTACTTGAACCGCTATTACGAAATGGGCACCGACAAGGCCGGCGCCGTCGCCGCCGTCATCCTGCTCTGCAGTGGCGTCGGCATGATTCTGTGCGGCATGCTCAGCGATCGCCTGTGCCTGCACTCACCGGCACGCAAGATATCGCTGGCCGTTGTCTATTGCCTGGGCAGTTGCGGGCTGCTGTCGCTGGCATTCGTTCTACCCCACGGCCCAGCGCAACTGGTGCTGATCTGCCTGGGCATGACGCTCGCTGCGGGTACCAGTGGCCCCGCCAGTGCCATGGTCGCGAACCTCACTCACTATTCGGTGCACGGCACGGCCTTCGCCACCCTGACACTGGCCAACAATCTGCTCGGTCTGGCCCCAGGCCCTTTCATCACCGGCAAGATTTCCGACCTTATCGGCCTGCAGGGAGCCTTTCAGCTAGTGCCACTGGTCAGCATCGCCGCCGCTGCCGTATTCCTGTACGCAAAACGCAGCTACCTGCGGGATATCGCCAGGCTCGCGGCCCCGGTTCCCGATGCGCCCGCAACGGCCGCCCCCCTGGAGACCCGCTCATGAACCGCACCCTGACCATCGACGTCTATTTCGACGTGATCTGTCCCTGGTGCCTGATCGGCAAACGCCACCTGGATACAACGCTCGCCCAGCTGCGTGCCGATCAACCCGATATCGTCATCGAAATAAACTGGCACGGTGTGCAGTTGTTGCCACAGCTGCCGGCACAGGGCCTGCCGTTCGCCGATTTTTACCGCCAGCGCCTGGGCAGCGAGACGGCCGTGCGCGCGCGCCAGCATCAGGTCCAACAGGCAGCGGAGGCTGCCGGTGTGGAACTGGATCTGTCGCGCATCAGGACCATGCCCAATACAGCCGATGTCCATCGACTGTTCCAGCAGGCGGCTCGTAGCGCCAGCCCGGCACAACAGGATACGCTGCTGGAACGGATTTTCGCGGCCTACTTCACCAACGGCGAGGACCTGGGTGATGGCGAGACCCTGCGCACCCTCTCCCGGGAATCGGGTATATCGCCGGCCGCTATCGAGCACTGCCTGCTCGGCGATGGCAAGCCCTTCCAGGGCGAGCCCGGCGCACCGGCTGTCCAGAGCGTGCCCGGATTCGTGTTCAACGGCATACGAACCCTGTCCGGCGCCCAGCCTGTCGATGTGCTTGAAGGCGCCATTTACCGGCTGCTGTCACTGACCGACCGCTGCGGACTGCCGGCATGAGTCACCCACTTGAAGTTCCGGCAGAAAAGATCCCGGCACCGGGTCAGCGCACCTTGCTGCGGTGGAATGACCGAAACCTGCTGTTGTTCAATGTCGCGGGGCAGCTGCACGCTATTGACGACAGCTGCCCGCATCAGGGCGCATCGCTGTTCGGCGGACGCCTAGAGGGGCACACCCTCCAGTGCAGTGCCCACGGGCTGCGTTTTGATCTCGCCACCGGCTACCTGCTCAATTCCACCCGCGTCTGCGTCACGCGTTTCCCGGTCGAAACGCTCGAGGGGCGCGTTTTTATCATTGTTGCCAAGGAGCCCAAGGAATGATTTCCAGCCTCGCTGCCAGCCTCCCCAACCGCACCCGCGCCCTGGCCCCCGGCTTCGCCGTCAGCCTGATCGTCGCAGCGGCGGCCAGCTTCCTGTCGGAGCACTACGGCGTACCGGTCATGCTGTTTGCCCTGCTGCTGGGGATGGCGCTGAACTTCCTGGCCGATGACAACAAATGCAAGGCAGGCATCGAGTTCACCGCCCGCAGCGTGCTGCGCCTGGGTGTTGCTCTGCTCGGCCTGCGCATCACTCTGGAGCAGATCGCCGGGCTTGGCTGGAAACCGATGGCACTGGTTATCCTGCTGGTCGTCACGACCATCCTGGTGTCGGTCATCGCGGCGAAAATGCTCGGTTTCCCACGCCTGTTCGGCATGCTGACCGGGGGCGCCACCGCCATCTGTGGCGCCTCGGCCGCCCTGGCGCTGGCCGCGGCCTTGCCATCGCACCCGCAGAAGGAGCGTGCCACCCTGTTCACGGTTATCGGCGTATCCGCACTGTCGACCCTGGCGATGATTCTGTACCCGATGATCGCCGAATTCTTCGGCCTGTCACCGCAGCTGGCGGGGATCTTCCTCGGCGCCACCATCCATGACGTCGCCCAAGTGGTCGGAGCCGGCTACAGCATGTCGAGCGAAACGGGCGACACCGCCACCGTCGTCAAGTTGATGCGCGTCGCCATGCTGTTGCCGGTCATTCTCTGCGCGGCCATGATTACCCGCGCCCAGGGCGTCGATGCCGGCGGCAAAAAGCCGCCGCTGCTGCCCTGGTTTGCCGTAGGCTTTATTCTGCTGGCCTGCCTGAACAGCACCGGCTGGCTGACGCCGAGCCTGCAAGGCCTGGGCTCAGACCTGTCGCGCGGATGTCTCGTTATCGCCATCAGTGCCCTGGGGATGAAAACCCGACTGGGAGAACTGGCGGCCGTCGGCATCAAACCGATTCTGTTGATGGTCGGCGAATCCATCTTCCTCATCGCACTGGTGCTGCTTGTCCTGCACTGGGGGTTTTGACGTGACCCGCGCTGGAATTCACGCCGCACATTCCCACTGCCTCAACCTGTAGCCCGTCACCTCCCCCATCGGCCGCGACCTCAATAGGTGCGCGGCCTTTTTGCGTTTTGACACTATTCGTCCCGAACCTCAGGTGCGCGCACCGACTCCGGGGGCAGAGGATCGAGGCCCCCTCTCCATGTCACCAAATGAAAATACCGTGACGTCAATTGGAAAGCAGTACCGGCGGCGGAAACTTAATGTGGGTTATCGAACCGCCCATACCCAATGCGTGCAAGCAATTCAATAAAAGGACGCCCAGGTGACTCTACCCTCGACTCAAACAACCGTGCTGATCATTCCGGGCCTGCGCGATCATGTGGCCGATCATTGGCAAACTCATCTGGCGTCCCGGCTGCCGCGCGTGCGCTCGGTAGCGCTGCTGGAAACCGACAAACTCAGCCTGGATGCGCGCGTCGAGGCAATCCAGCGGGAACTTGAGCAGATCGAAGGACCGGTGATCCTGGTCGCACACAGCGCCGGCGTGTTGATGGTCGCCCATTGGGCAGCGAAGTATCAGCGCCCGATCAAGGGCGCATTGCTGGCGGCAGCGCCGGATCTGGAAGCCTCCTGGCCAGACAGTTACCCGCAACCCGAGACCCTGCGCAGCCACGGCTGGGCCCCCCTGCCCCGCCAGCCGCTGCCGTTCCCGAGCATTCTGGCCGCCAGCACCAACGACTACCTAGCCGGCTTCGAAGCGGCCGCCACGATGGCCAGTGACTGGAATGCACAACTGGTCAATCTCGGCGAGGTCGGGCACCTCAACCCCGCATCGGGTTACGGCGACTGGCCACAGGCGGATGAGTTCATCCGCCAGCTCGACGCTCAGTAGCCGCCTGGGCCGCCGTCGCTCAGGAACACAACATCTCGGAAGGACCCACTACCCAACGCACCCGACTAGCGTGCAAACGCTCGCGCAATATCTTGAAACTCATAACAATAATTGGAAAAGCGCCATGAAAAATAACAACCGTTTTTCACCTTTGCTGTGTCGCAGGCTCCTTGGCTCCGCCATCCTCGCGGCGATGGGAACATCTCAGGTCCAGGCCTTTGAGATCGACACCGGCAATCCGGACCTGTCCATTCGTTTCGACAACACCGTCAAGCTGAGCTACGGCCAGCGCGTTGAGAGCAGGAACGGAACCATCGCCAACACCGCCAACTTCAACGATGGCAACCTGAATTTCGACCGTGGCGACGCCGTCAACGAACGTGCCGACCTGCTGAGTGAACTGGACGTCATCTACAAGGACCGGATGGGTTTTCGGGTCAGCGGTGCCGCCTGGTATGACCACGCATACAGCAATATCGGCAACCCCGACAATCCCTATCCCGGTGGTGGCGGCAATGCAGGCAACCTGGTGTCCGCAGACCCTGCGGGCAGCGTTATCATCGGCGGTCCAGCGGATTCCCGCGGGCTCAGCAATTTCGCCGATCGCTACTATCACGGCCCGTCGGGCGAACTGCTCGATGCCTTCGTTTTCTACAACGGCGAGATCGGCGAGTCGCTGTTCAACGTCAAGCTGGGCAGCCATACCCAGTACTGGGGCGAAACCCTGTTCAACGCCGCCAACGGCATCAACTACGGCCAGTCGGCACTGGATCTGGGAAAGCTCTACAGCGTCCCCGGTACCGAGGCCAAGGAGCTATTCATCCCGCGCAACCAGCTGTCCGCGTCACTCACACTGACGCCGGAGCTGACCCTGGGAGCCCAATACTTTCTCGAATTCGCCAACTCCAGGTTCCCCGAAAGCGGCACCTACTGGGGCCCCTACGACATGATGCTGGATGGCGGCGAAGCCTTCTGGTTGCCGATTCCGGCGTCCAACGCCTTCTACGCAGCCCCACGGGGCAGCGATGTCAGGCCACGAAATACCGGTGACTTCGGCCTGATGGCCTCCTGGAGCCCTATGTGGCTGGACGGCACCCTGGGATTCTTCTATCGCAACACCTCGGACACCCTGCCGAATCTGCTGGTTGATGCCCCGAACTTGCATCTGGGCGGCGTTGCCGGCCTTGAGGATCTCAGCTATTTCACCGCCTACGGCGACGATATCGATATTTATGGGATCAGTCTGGCCAAGAGTATCGGCCCGGTCAGCGTTGGCGTGGACCTCAACTACCGTCATAACATGACGCTGGCCAGCAACTTCACCACCGTAAACTCGACGCTCTACGACGCCGGCCAGGCCGGTGTGATCAATGGCGCGAACATTATCGGCGAAAGGCCTGCTGCGGGTGAAACGGGGCTGGCCCGCGGGGACACCCTGCACCTGGTGGTGAACGGCCTGGTGGCCTTCGGCGACACCCCGCTGTGGGATGCCTCGGTACTGGCAGTCGAGGGGGCGCTGACGCACCTGGTGGATGTCAACGAGGCCGAACAGACCTTCAAGGGCCATTCAAGCTACCGCGGCATCGACAAGGTCACGACCAATGCCTACACCCTGGCCGCCAGCTTCACCCCGACCTGGTACCAGCTCCTCCCCGGCTTCAACCTGTCGATGCCGATCAGCGCCAACCTGGGGCTCAGCGGCAATTCCGCGGTCCAGTTCGGCGGCAATGAGGGTGCCGGCAGCTTCTCCGTCGGGCTCAGCGGCGACCTCTACCAGAAGTACCGCTTTGATCTCAAGTATGTCGACGCCTTCGGCTCCTTCGACACCTGCACCACCGGCAACGACAACAACACCCCCGGCGCCAACGGCGGCTACCAGTGCATCCCGGGACAGATCACCTCCCAGGCCAGCCTGGCGCCGCTCTTGAAGGACCGCGGCATGGTCGTCGCGTCCTTCAAGACTACTTTCTAATCCACCACGTTGGAGATAAAAACAATGACATCCAAGACCCCATCCCTGCTGCCATCACTCACAGCCATGCTGCTGAGCTGCGCCCTGACCTCGGCCGCCCAGGCCGAACTGAGCCCGCAGGACCTCGCCAAACTCGGTACCAGCCTGACCCTCGTTGGCGCCGAAAAGGCCGGCAACGCCGACGGCTCCATTCCTGCCTATAGCGGTGGGCTGACCACCGCGCCTGCCGATTTCAAGGCCGGCGACCACCTGCGCCCCAACCCCTTCGCAGGGGAAAAACCAACGCTGATCATCAACAACGCAAACCTCGATCAGTACCGGGACCTGCTGACAGCGACCACGACCGAGCTGATCCAGCGATTCCCTACCTTTCGCGTCGACGTTTATCCGACCCACCGGACCGCGGCCCTGCCCCAGGCCAACCTCGACAACACCCTGAAGAACGCCGCCCAGGCCCGCACCACTGAGGCGGGACTCGCGCTGGAAAACGTGCTGCCGGGCGTTCCCTTTCCGATACCGCAATCCGGCACTGAAGCCATGTGGAACCATCTGCTGCGCTTCCAGGGCCAGGCGTACCAAACCAAGTACGATTCCTGGAATGTCGACGCGGCCGGTGTCGCCACCCTGGCGACCACCGGCACGGCGTACAACGACTACCCGATTTACCACGACATGAACAAAACCGTCGCTGCCGAGGATATCTACTACCGCTCCAAGATTTACTACAGCGGCCCGGCCCGTCGAGCCGGCGAAGCACTGATGGTGCAGGATGCCGTCAATCCGCTGCAGCAGCCGCGCAAAGCTTGGCAGTACCTGCCGGGACAACGTCGCGTGAAACTGGCGCCGAGCCTGGCCCATGACACCCCGAACCCGGGCACCGCCGGTTCCTCCACCTTCGACGACATCTTTGTCTTCAGCGGCGCCATGGACCGCTACGACTGGACGCTGGTGGGCAAGAAGGAAATGATCGTGCCCTATAACACCTACGATCTGACCTACATCGACGATGCGCAGAAACTGACGACGCCGAACCACCTGTCGTCGGACGCCGTGCGCTGGGAAAAACACCGTGTCTGGGTGGTTGAAGCCCGCCTGAAAGGTGACAAACGGCATATCTACCAGACCCGTACCTTCTACCTTGACGAGGACAGCTGGGTAGCCCTGGCATCCGATGAATACGATGCACGCGGGCAGCTTTACCGTGGTTCCTATGCGTTTCTGTCCCAGAGCTATGACGTGGCTATTCCCGATGCCACGCCCCATATGGTGTATGACCTGATCGGCGGCACCTACAACATCAACGGTGTTGTCGGCCCCTATGGCGGCATCGGCTACAGCGAGCCGCTGTCCGCGACCAAGTGGGCCCCGCAGTCCCTGGCAGGCGCTGGCATACGCTAACCCGGCCCGATCCTGATTAATACGGCCACCGGCGGCAACCGCTGCCGCCGGTTCGGCTGCCCCTCAGCCAACCGGAAGGCTCCAGCGGCCGCACCCTGTATTAGACGGCGGCATCGAGCCCTTCCCGAGGACGTTCAATGCATCTTCGTAAAAAATTCCTGCTGCGCTCACTGGGCCTGGCACTGCTGCTGTCGTCGGCCACCGGCCGGGCCAGCGACTTTGTTGATGTGCTAGACCTGCCTTCAGCACACTCGGAACTCGCCAGCCGGCAGCTGCTGATCGACGTGACGCGGGCCGGGCAGCGTTTCGTCGCCGTCGGCCAGCGTGGCCATATTGTCTATTCCGACGATGACGGCCAACACTGGCAACAGGCTCGCGTACCGGTCAGCTCCGACCTCACCGCCGTACACTTCCCCACACCGACCCAGGGCTGGGCCGTCGGCCACGACGGTATCGTACTGCACAGCAGCGACAGCGGCTCGACTTGGCAGCGCCAGCTTGACGGCCGCCAGCTCGGCCAGCTGATGCTGGACTACTACCGCACCCAGGCACAGGCTCACCCTGAAGAGCCGCGCTACGCACAGCAGCTGGACGAAGCCCGGCGCCTGGAGGCCGAGGGCGCCGACAAGCCATTTCTCGATGTCTGGTTCGAGACGCCGCAGCGCGGCTACATCATCGGCGCCTTCAATCTCATATTCCAGACCGTCGACGGGGGCCGCAACTGGCAGCCGCTGCAGCACCGTGTCGACAACCCCTATGCGCTGCACCTCAATGCCATAGCACCGGCCGGCAAAGACCTCTATATCGCCGGCGAACAGGGCCTGCTGCTCAAGCTTGACCCCGCCAGCGGTCGCTTCAAGGCTCTCGCCTCACCCTACGCCGGCAGCTTTTTTGGCCTGCTGGACGCGGCCGACGGAGCCCTGCTGGCGTACGGCCTGCGCGGCCATGCCTTTCACAGCAGCGACGGCGGCCTGAGCTGGACAGGGGTCGACACCGGCACCACGGCCAGCCTGACCGCGGGCATCCGTGATACGCAGGGTCGCCTGTTGCTGTTCAGCCAGGCAGGCCAGGCACTGGTGAGCCATGACCGTGGCCTCAGCTTCCAGGCACTGGCATCGCAGCCGGCTGCGCCCATCGCCGGCGCCACCGCGAGCGCAGATGAGGGCCTGATACTGGTCGGCACCCAGGGCGTACGCCGGCTTCCCTCCCAGTAACAGGCACCCAAGAACAATCACACAAGAAAAAAGGCGACCACGCATGGGCAATATTAAACAGGGCGAACTGCCGCCGATTCCTGCCTTGAAGGAGTTCGACCTCAACAGCGGCAACCTTCTGGAACGGATGGTCTTCAACCATCGCCGGCTGTTCCTGGCGCTGATCGCGCTGACCACGCTGCTGCTGAGTTTCATGGCGATCACCCGGCTCGAGCTCAAACCCAGCTTCGAGAAAATGATTCCCCAGAGCCAGCCCTACATCCGCAACTTTCTGGAGAACCGGGATGCGCTGCGCGGCCTCGGCAATTCGGTACGGGTCGTGGTCGAAACCACCGATGGCGATATTTTCGATCCCGCCTACCTGGAGGTGTTGAAACAGGTCAACGACGCGCTGTTTTTAACTCAGGGGGTTGATCGGGCCTGGATGAAATCCCTCTGGAACCCGAGCGTGCGCTGGACCGAAGTGACCGAGGAAGGTTTTCAGGGTGGCCCGGTCATGCCGGACAACTACGACGGCTCGCCCCAGAGCATCGAACAGCTGCGCCGCAACATCAGCCGCGCCGGCATCATAGGCAGCCTGGTGGCGAACGACTTCAAGTCCAGCATGCTGACCGTCCCCTTACTGGATCGGGATTCGGCTACCGGCCAGGGCGTTGACTATTTCGGTTTTTCCGCCAGGCTCGAGCAGCTGCGTGTCCGGTACGAACTCAACGGTGCCGACAGCAGGATCAAGATCCGCGTGATCGGCTTTGCCAAGCTGATTGGCGAACTGATCAATGGCCTGATCAAGGTGATGATGTTCTTTGCGCTGGCCGTAACCATCAGCCTGCTCATCATCTACCGCTATACCCGCTGCATCCGCAGCACCTTGCTGGTTGTCGGCTGTTCGCTGCTGGCCGTGATCTGGCAGCTCGGCATCGTGTCCTGGCTCGGCTACGCCATTGACCCCTACTCGATACTGGTGCCCTTCCTGGTATTCGCCATCGGCGTCTCCCATGCGACCCAGAAGATGAACGGCATCATGCGGGATATCGGTCGCGGCGCCCACAAACTAGTCGCCTCGCGCTTCACCTTCCGGCGCCTGTTTCTTGCCGGCGTTACGGCGCTGCTGTCCGACGCGGTCGGCTTCGCGGTTCTGATGCTGATCGATATTCCGGTTATCCAGGACCTGGCGATCACCGCCAGTGTCGGTGTTGCGGTACTGATATTCACCACCCTGCTGCTGATGCCCGTGGCTCTGTCCTACGTCGGCGTCAGTCCCGCCGCGGCGAAGCGCTCTGTGCGCGAAGCCCGGGATGACAGGCAGCACCGGGGCCTGGGCAAACTCTGGGATCTGCTGGATCATTTCACCGAACGCCGCTGGGCGAGTATTGCCGTCACCCTTGCCGTGCTGATGGGCGCTGGCGGCTTCGCCGTCAGTACCCAGCTGCAAATCGGCGATCTCGATCCCGGTGCCCCGGAGCTGCGCCCGGATGCCCGTTATAACCTTGATAACGCCTACATCACCGAGCACTACACCCTGTCGAGCGACCTGTTCGCGGTGATGGTGAAAACGCCGCCCGAAGGCTGCCTCAACTACCAGACACTGGTACTGGCGGATCGCCTCGCCTGGCAGCTGCAACAGCACCCCGGCGTGCAGACCACCAGCTCACTGGTCGATGCCATGCGCCAGATTACCGCCGGAAGCTACGAGGGCAATCCGAAATTTTTCAGCGTCGCACGCAACCAGGACGTACTGAATTACGGCGCCCAGCAGGCCTCGGTCAATCGTCCGGAGCTGTTCAATACGCAATGTTCGATGATGCCGGTGATCGCCTTTCTGAGCGACCACAAGGCGCAAACGCTGGACGAGGTGGTCGCCATCGCGGACCGCTTCGCCCGTGAAAACAGCACCCAAGACCACCAGTTCCTGCTGGCGGCGGGCAATGCCGGTATCGAGGCCGCAACCAATATCGTGGTGCGCGACGCCAATCGCACCATGCTGTTTTATGTTTATGCGGCGGTAAGCCTTTTCTGCCTGATCACCTTTCGCAGCTGGCGCGCGGCCCTGGTCGCCATCCTGCCGCTGGTGCTCACGTCCATCCTCTGCGAAGCGCTGATGGTCTGGATGGGAATCGGCGTCAAGGTCGCCACGCTGCCGGTCATTGCGCTGGGCGTCGGTATCGGTGTCGACTATGCCCTCTATCTGCTCAGTGTACAGCTTCAGTTCCAGCGCCTGGGTATGCCGCTGGCCGACGCCTATCGCCATGCGGTCAGCTTCACCGGCAAGGTCGTAGGGCTGGTCGGCGTGACGCTGGCCGCCGGCGTCGTCACCTGGTTCTGGTCACCCATCAAGTTCCAGGCCGACATGGGGATCCTGCTGACCTTCATGTTCCTCTGGAACATGCTCGGCGCCCTGATCCTGATCCCGGCGCTGTCCCACTTCCTGCTGCCGAGGGAGAAGCTCAGCACCCGCCTCGTTTGATGCCTGGTGACGGTGCCCAATTCCCGCCACGGATAGAGCCGAACTACCGCCTTCAGGGACGGGCAGTCCGGGCCAATATTGTCTTCGCCTCGTGAAGATCCGCGGCATCGGGATCTTCGGGGTAGGCACGGCAGACCGGTGCCAGGAGCCGGGCGACCTCTTCGTTGCGGCCCAGGCGCTGTAGTAGCCGGTTCAGGCCCAGCGCCGCCCTTAGCTCCAGCAGCCGGGCACCCTGACATATTGCCGTTTCGATGGCCCGGCGGAAAGAATCCTCGCACGCTTTCGCACGCCCCGGAGCCATGACCAGGAGCTCGGCCTCGAGGCGATAGAGTTCGGCTTCAAATACGGGCTCCCGGTGGCGGTCACGCAGGGCTAGCGCTTCCTGCGCGACGCTCAGTGCCTCCTCGTTATGACCGGCTTTGTGCAGCGCGTCGGCGAGCAGGGTCGGAAGCGACGTACCGACTCGGTGCCAGGCCGAAGTAACCAAGATGGGCGCATTCGGCTAATAGGTGACCCCGCTCGTTCGCTCGTTCTCGCTCGCTTTATGGCTTGATCTTGGAACATTTTTTCCCGACCTACCAGTAGTAAGGGAGCAGCTCCGTTAAATATACTGTTGCTCTGTGTGCCAAGCCGCTTCGATTACCAGCATTGCAGGAGTTCGCCCTAAGCGGTCGTTCGGTGTGTGGCACTCTTGGCGGGGTACCGATGACGCCGAGACAGTGCAGAATTTGGAAGCCGCTTATCATCGTCTATAGAGATTCACTCTTATATCGTCGCTGAGGAAACCACGCTCACTCCATGACGAAATAATGTTTCTTGAATCAAGCCATCTGACCAAATCCTGATTCTCGGGAGTGTTTGTCAGTCTCGGCGTATTGTACCCAATTTTTATTTCGGAAAATGGTTTCGGTAGATTGGCCAAGACAAGACGCACTTCGTCATCCGTCATAAGAGAATAAAATTTATTAAAGAGTGAAATTTGCGTCTCTATGGGCTTAGAGTGTATTACCAAAGATTGCGCAATACTCCCATCAAGGTTGGATATGTTAGCGTTGGTGTCATTAATAATTGGGCCGATGAGTGCTGATCGCTCGGGAAGGCCCACGAGCACTCCTAGATCCATCAATTCGACTAACCCGAGCTTGGCTACATTATCAATTTCAGACCGAAGAAGCTCCTCTCGGAAACCATCGTCGAGTGAAAAGTTGTCTGGATCTGTCATATATGCGTCGAGGTTGGCCGCGACGAATAGTACCTGTAATTTCCTATTGTCTGAGAGAGCGTCGAGACTCTCCTTAGAGAATGTGATTTTCCCTTCATCTATCAGGATTCGAAGCTTGGCTGGCTCGAGTCCTTCGGGTGGCTTATAGAACGAGTTCGGAAGGGCGTGAGCATATTCTCTGTAGGCGGCATCAGACAGCGAGCCTGCCCCGACGAGGAATTGACGCAGCTGCTGTGAGTCTGAGTCACTTGGTATAGGGTATTTCAGGATAGCCGCACGGACAACATCCCGATCAAGATAGCCAACCAGACTATCTGCTTCGAACCCTTCACCTTCCATAAAATCAAGACAGTTTTCCCAAGTTGGTTCGATCACACTTAGCTTGAACAGCATTGCGTACAATCTCTCGGGCACATCTTCTAGAGTTGGCAGCAGGGTCGTCTGCCGTTCAAGAAACTCTCGAAGATCATCTTGATCAAGTCCATCGTGGCGAACCACGGCTAAAATTGCGGGGGCATCCTCCTTTGAATTCCCTTGAAGCTCCAAAAGGATATCATGTAGGTAGCAGTCGAAATCGCGTTCGACTCGTTTTATCAAGGTTGTGTTATTCGTCGAACGTATGGCCGTGAAGTTCCTCTCACGTAGTGGATCGAGATCGTTCTCTCCCAAAATCGTTTGATAGACGTATTCCAGGTTCGGGATCGTGAGTTCGAAAAGTCCCTCCTCGAATATGACGCGTACAATTTGAGAGTGTTCTTTGATGGCAACCAGATCTTTGACCTCAAAGTCGAGGCATACAAGGCGTTCCGGTGCTAGTTCCGGTGAATTAACCAGAATCTCTGGAAGGTTCTCCGAAGCAAATTTCGGTAACTCGTCAAAATCCCTTGCGAGCGTTTTGAGTGAGGTTTCTGGTAAGCTCGCAACCAGTCGGGTGACGTGGACGGTATTATTGGGGCTAGCAATGACAGTTGGGACAAAACCTTTCCACGCGTTAGCTAGCCCCGAAAGAAGTCCTACAACATCGCGGCCGCTGGTGTAATAAGCATCGAAAAAGCCCTCGCAGCTTTCGAATTCTGACGAGAGAAACTCGAAGAGCTTCTGCGTTTGGTCGAGGTAACGGCTCCGGTCACTCAGGAGACTATCGACGAGTTTGACGTTCAAGACATAGCTGCGTCGGAAGTCTTCATCTCGCATTGCTGCGATGACCTCTTTTGGATTGTCGATCGGAAAACCCGGCTCCGGCGTAACGAATGCCCGTATCTGTATTAGAAACTTGTTATCATTGGGCGATAGACGGCCCAAGTGAAATAGTGACGTGTACTGATAGTAGGTATCGTCGAGATGGCCTTCCAGAATCAGAAAACGGGCGAGCTCTCCATTTTCCCCAAAGTCCTCGAAAAGATCCTGCACACGGTCGGCGTTCAAACGCAACAGCTCGTTGAGCTTAGTCGTGCGAAGCGCTGCGATCATTGATCTAAGGTCGCGTATTTGGCGCAAGGTCTTGTTCTTATTATCAGCCTCCTTGCTTTCGATCTCCGCCTTGCGTTGCTGATAGGATTTCTGAGAATCCACCTCGCTTTGCAATTTCGAAACATCGACCTGCTGGTGATGATTATGGATGTTGCGGTGGAATAGACGCGGGGTCCCTATCAGTTGCTCGAACGCATCGTGGCTGACCAGCTGGGGAAGCGCGATCCATGTTTGCCGATTAAGAGTGACGCTGATAACATTCTCTGGAAACTTCTCAATCAGAGCCATAGCGTAGATTTGCCGCAGTTCTCTCAGGTCCGAAGGTATCTGTTGCTCAGCGACTTCAAGCCGCTTTTCGAGTTCCTCGATCTCGGTCCTATACGTGGCCTCACAATGCCCAATGAGCTCGTCTTGGCGCTTCAATATTTTGGCGAGAGTACCCACGCCGCGGTGCAGTTTCTCAAAGTCCCTTGGATAGACGTTCTTATAGATCAGGATCGCGAGGAGCTTGTTGGCATCGAGCAGATTTTCTCCATAAGTTTCTAAATTAGCCACATAAATGGCGTATTCATTAAAAATGTTCTGAATCAACCTCAGGTCGTTCAGGTATCGTGAGACCTCTCTCAGAAACTGCCTATCAAGGCGCCCGTCGAGCTCAAGTCTCCTTCCCTGCTCCAATACCATGTCGATCGAATTCGATGTGTTGATGATCGGTATGACGGGAATGATGAATTCGAAAAACTTGGTTCGATCGGTATTGACAAACATGTCGTCGCGCAGGGCGTAGAGAAATCTGATGGTGCGCTTCACTCCTGCATTCTCGTTCACGAGGCTATTAATTTCACGCAGTGTGACGAAAATATCGGCGTTGTTAAATCGATCTAGATCTTCGATGATTACGAGATCGTAATCGGTTGATTGGAAGAAGTAGACTATTTCGTCTAGATGACGGTTCAGTATAGACGTCTGGTCATCAAATGCAGGTCGTATCTCCACGTCCTTCAACGAGATACTCTTGAGTGACAGACCGAAGCTCGCGACATAAAAATGATGCAGAGTCACCCAGAGGAATGTTGCCGCGAGCACGAAGATCCCCAGATTGTTCCAATTTTTGAGTGCGAGCGGAACGAAAAAAGTGCCGTTGATGATGTCTTCTCGCTGATTAAACACGTACCAAAGCGCGAGAATTCCAAGCATTATGTAAAGAGATTTAAAGATCGACCAACCACCGGGCGACTGAATTCTTTTGAACCGCGACAGCGGAAGTTTGTTTGCGTCAGCACCATACAGTATCTGCTGCAGGATACTTCTCTCAACCTCTTGACGGCTCACCTTCCCGTCTCCCGTATCGGCCTCGGGAACGAATGCAGCAAGAGAGATATGAAGCGCAGGCCGCCGATACTTCTTCAAGAAGGATTGGATGATACTGCTCTTTCCCGACCCATAGGGACCGGTTAGGGCAATATTGGAGACCTTCGAATTTTTCGTCGCAAACAGAATCGCTTCGGAATATACGCCAGCCTTGTCTGCCTCATCAGTTGGCGCGAGGTCTACGAACTTCGATTGTATGTCGGTGGAGCGGTCTTTGCTTTCCAGCCAAGACACGAAGCTATTGAGACTGTTGGCAAGCCGGCGTGTTAGGGAGGTGATGGTCTTTATCATACGATGCTAAACTAACCTTCAAAAACCGAAAATACATGAAAGGCTGACTTAAATCAGCCCACTTTTACCTGAGCACTCTTACTTATTTAAATTCTATGTTTGGGTTCGGACGTCCGATTGAATCTAAGGTTTCATATTTAACCACTCAGCTCGCTGATACCAGTGACCGTCGTATCGCCATTTCGGATCGATAGCGAGTCCGCCCCGATCCCTTCTAACGTCCGCTCTGTGCGCGAAGCTGCTTCCATTACCAGCATTGCAGGAAGTGGCCCATACCGGTCGCTAACATTTTAATACTGCGCATGCGCGTTTACGCGCAGACTAGGAAAGCGCGAAGAAAGGCTAAGCGACTAAAAAGAAAAGATAATTGAGAGTTCACAGCCATTCTCCTCCGTTGAAAACGAGCCTGCGTGTTTGCGTGCTGGGCCGTGCGCAGTATCCAACAGGCCCCAATCCATAATGCATTGATACTGGAACATTTTTGTTCCTAATGCCAGTCAGAAATGAGCACATTAATGCCGGAAAACGCGCAATAGGGCCGTATGGCACCCAATACGCTGTATAGACACACAGGCTTTGAGGGTGAGTAATGCACAGGGAGTGCTAACAGGCAATGTCCACTCCGGGCACAAAGCGACAAATATTACTTCGGGTCAGTTGCCGCCCAACGGCCATAATGAGTTGTATTCTGTTTCCAAATCCATCGATGTCAGCGATATTGCCTCGCTGATTCAACCTACCAGAATCCGGTTCACCGCCAGTTCCCATTGTCTGCTGCTACGATCGCCCTCCCCTGTGATGCTGCCCACTCACAGCACCAGGGGACGACCGCATGTCAGCCATCTTCCTTCACTATCCACCGGTTCGATACGGTGCCCTTATCTCCGGCCTGCTCGCCGTTACCCTGGCCAGCGGCTGTGCCACCTCATCCGTTGAACCACCGCCTGTGAGGCCTGAGCCTGAAGCCCAGGTATTACCCCTACCACGCGACTGGATCCCCGTTGCCCGCTACGGCCGCTACACCCTGATAGAGCTGGCGCCAAAAGCCGCCCAGCAAAACCTGCTGCTACAAGAGATCGACGTCGCCATACCAACAACATTGAACCCGAGTGTCGGCGACGCCTTGCACCATGTGTTGCGGCGCTCCGGTTACAGCCTGTGTGAAGACGATCCGGTTGTTACAACCTTGCATGGCCTTCCCCTCCCGGCCGCCCATCGACAGCTCGGACCTCTGTTCCTGCACGATGCATTGCTGACGCTGGCGGGGCCTGCCTGGGATCTGACAGTCGACAATGTGGCACGTCAGCTGTGCTTCGTTCGTGCCGACGTTTCCAATGTGCGTCCGCCGTCGGGTGACAGTCCGATGCTCGAGCGTAGCCGCGCCCTTCCCGCGAGCAATGGAGACCAGCCATGAACGGAGCTTCCAATCCGGTACCTTCGCGCAACGCCTCCTTTGTGACCTTCCTGATGCTGATTTGGCTGCTCGGACTGAGTGTGATCGCAATGCTGGGCTATCGCTGGGTGTTGGAGCAGGCCAGCCAAGAGCAGGTGGAGACCGGACAGAGGCAATTGCACGGCCTCGAGGACCGCATGACAGCGTTAGTTGACGCGGTGGAAACTATGCAAGCCCAGCCCGAGTTCGCTACCGTGGCCGCATTGCAGAGTTTTCGGCAAGCACTGGATGCCCGCATGACACAGCTGGAGCAGACCCTTGCCCAACGCGTGGGAGTAGAACAACTGCAAGCCTTGCGCGTCGAGATCGATCAGCTAAAAGCCCGCCCTGTGACCATCCAGCCGGCAACTCCGGTGCAGTCCCCACCGCCAGCCAGGGCGGCCGCAGCGATGCCTCCTCGAAAAGCGCCCTTTCCCTATCGCGTGCTGGGCATTGAGCTGCGTGCAGGACAGCGCGCCCTGTCTATCGCACCTGCCGCCGTCAAACTCACGGCCGCTCAGATCCAGGTGCTCTTGCCCGGCGACATTGTGGGCGGTTGGCGCCTGGAGGCCCTCGACGGCGACAGCGCGGTGTTCAGGTCCGGCCAGCAGACACGCCGGCTGGCGATTCCGTGATCGAGGGAACCGATATGCGATATCTACCCCGCCTTACCGTCGCTGTGCTGGTCGCCGTACCGGTGATGGTATCGGCGCAGCAGCCCGCCACAGTCACACCCCACATCACTCATCCCCAGATCAAACAAAGCCACCACGAGCGTTTGTCGCAGGAGTGGGGCCTGCGCAGCGACGAATGGACACGCTACCGCGAACTGATGGAAGGCCCATTGGGGATCTACTCACCCAACCTCGATCCGCTCACAGCGCTGGGGATCGAAGCGCGTTCGGACGACGAGCGCCAGCGCTATGCCGAGCTCCAGGTACAGGCCGAGGCCCGGCGGGTCGAGAAACTGCTGGCGTACCAGCGTGCCTATGACGAGGCCTGGCAACGGCTGTACCCCGACGTGCTACGGGTCACTTTGCCCGAAGCTGTGACAGGCGGCATGAGCCTGATCCGCACTCAGCGGTTAGCCGTGTTCGTGCGTGACGACTGCGAAGCCTGCGACCGGCGGGTACAGCGGCTGCAGGCGTCCGGCGCTGTATTCGACCTCTATATGGTCGGTAGTCACGATGACGATGCCCATATCCGTGAATGGGCGCGCCGTGCCGGTATCGACCCCGCCAGGGTGCACAACGGTAGCATCACCCTCAACCACGATGCCGGCCGCTGGCTGTCGCTCGGGCTCGCAGGCGACCTCCCTGCCGTCGTTCGGCAGGTGAACGGCCAATGGCAGCGGCAGTGATCCAAACACAACTGCTGCGACTACTACTGCTCGCTGCCTGTCTGGTGCCCGCTGTGCCTGGCGATGCCCGCGAGATCCCGCCGCCGGCCTACCAGCTCGCCGCGCAACGCGCCGGCATTCCATCGGCGGTGCTGTATGCGGTGGCGTTGCAGGAGAGCGGTATCCGGCGTCACAACCGCCTTGTGCCCTGGCCCTGGTCGTTGAATGTTGCCGGCGAAGCACGCCGTTTCGCCTCCCGGGCGGCGGCCTGCGCCGATCTGCACCAGGCGCTGCAAGAAACGCCGCCGACCCGCATCGACGCAGGGCTGGGCCAGATCAACCTGGGCTACCAGAAGCGCCACTATCGTCACCCCTGCAATCTGCTCGATCCCTACCGCAACCTGGCAATCGCCGCCACGATTCTGCGGGAGCAGCACACGCCGGGCGACGACTGGCTGCTCGCCATCGGACGCTACCACCGGCCCGCCGGCGGCGCAGCGGCTGCACGCTATCGGCTTCGTGTCGCGCAACACCTTGAGCGCATGTCGGGCAGCAGCGGCCTGACGCCTATCGCTTTTCGGGAGACAGAATGACCATGACGGCACCCGCAAGGGCCTTTCGCGGCCTGATATTGTTGCTGACCCTGCCCGCGCTGCCACTGAAGGCGGCCGAGCCGCTGATCGTCGTCGACGACCACGGCAGCATCTCTGCACTGCCCTACTATGAAGCGCTCGACCTGCAGCCCCGTGCGCAGACTCCGTTGCAGCCGCCCCTCGTTGTGCCGTCGCCGCCCACAACCGCCGTTGGCGAGGCAGCGATGCTGCCGGTACGCAGCCTAACGCTGACGCCGGGTACCGTGGCCCGCCGCGCTCTCGAAGCGCCCGGCCTGCAGCCGTTCTTCCTGATCGGAGACGACGCGATATCCCGGGCCTGGTTGCGTCGTCATGCGGCGTCGTTGCAGGGGCGTGGCGCCGTCGGCCTGGTGGTCAACGTCGATACCATGGCGGGGCTCGCGCAGTTGCGCCAGCTCGTCCCGGCATTGCAACTCTCGCCGGTTTCGGCCGACGACCTGGCCGGCCGGTTGGGGCTGCGGCATTATCCGGTGCTGATCACGAACACTGGCATCGAGCAGTGACGTCATGGCACAGCCGGTTGAAGTGCTGCTGCGCCCCGCCGTCGAGCTCTATACCGTGGCGGTCTGCACCGGTGGCGCACTGCTCTCCCTGCTGGCGCCCTGGTCGCTGGCGCTGAACCCACTGATGGGCGTCGGCAGCGCGCTGGCGTTCGCCACCTTCGGCGCCCTCCGCTTGCATGAAGCCCTGGTGATCCTGCGCTACCGGCGCAACATCCGTCGGCTGCCGCGCTACTTGATGACCAGCCGCGATGTGCCGGTGAGCCAGCAACGGCTGTTTATCGGCAGGGGTTTTCTGTGGGAGCAGCGTCACACTCATCGGCTGATGCAGACCTACAGACCCGAATTCCGGTGTTATGTCGAACCGACGCCGGCCTACCGACTGGCCCGGCATCTGGAACAGCGCCTGGAGTTCGCACCCTTTCCGCTGTCGCAACTGGCCAAGCTTGCGGCTTGGGATGTGCCGTTGAATCCGGTGCGGCCGCTGCCGCCAGTGGGTGGCATGCCCAGGCTGCACGGCATCGAGCCGCAGGAGGTCGACGTCAGCCTGCCACTGGGTGAGCGCGTCGGCCACTCGCTGGTACTGGGCACCACGCGCGTCGGCAAGACCCGCCTGGCCGAGCTGTTTATCACCCAGGACATCCGGCGCCGGAACAGGGTCGGCGAACATGAAGTCGTCATCGTCTTCGATCCCAAGGGCGATGCGGATTTACTCAAACGCATGTACGTGGAAGCCCAGCGTGCCGGGCGTGACGGTGAGCTCTACGTGTTCCATCTTGGCTGGCCGGACATCAGCGCCCGCTACAACGCCGTGGGCCGTTTCGGGCGCATCTCCGAGGTGGCCACCCGCATTGCCGGCCAGCTTTCCGGTGAGGGCAACTCCGCCGCCTTTCGCGAGTTTGCCTGGCGCTTCGTCAATATCATCGCCCGGGCCCTGATCGAGCTGGGACAACGACCGGACTACCTGCTGATCCAGCGCCACGTCATTAACATCGATGCGCTCTTTATCGAGTATGCGCAGCATTACTTTGCCAGGACCGAACCGAAGGCGTGGGAAGTCATCGTCCAGATCGAGGCCAGACTCAACGACCGCACGATTCCGCGCAACATGATCGGACGGGAGAAGCGGGTCATCGCGCTTGAGCAGTACCTCAGTCAGGTGCGCAACTATGACCCGGTGCTCGATGGCCTGCGCTCGGCGGTGCGTTACGACCGCACCTATTTCGACAAGATCGTTGCGTCATTGCTGCCGCTGCTGGAAAAGCTCACCAGCGGCAAGATCGCCCAGCTGCTGGCGCCGGACTACGCGGACCTGGCCGACCCGCGGCCGATCTTCGACTGGATGCAGATCATCCGCAAGCGCGCCGTGGTTTATGTTGGTCTGGATGCCCTCTCCGATGCCGAGGTGGCCGCGGCCGTTGGCAACTCGATGTTCAGCGACCTGGTGTCGGTCGCCGGGCACATCTACAAGTTCGGCGTCGACGATGGCCTGCCGGCCGTCAAGACAAGCGCCAAGGCCGACGCCGGGGCCGGGGCCGGGGCCGACCCCAAAGTCCCCATCAACGTTCATGCCGACGAGTTCAACGAGCTGATGGGGGACGAGTTCATCCCGATGATCAACAAGGGCGGCGGCGCCGGTATCCAGGTCACCGCCTACACCCAGACCCTGAGCGACATCGAGGCGCGCCTCGGCAACCGCGCCAAGGCCGGTCAGGTGGTCGGCAACTTCAACAACCTCTTCATGTTGCGGGTACGCGAGACGGCCACCGCCGAGCTGCTCACGCAGCAGTTACCCAGGGTCGAGGTCTACACCACGACGGTGGTCAGCGGCGCCACCGACAGCTCCGATATCCACGGCTCGACCGACTTCACCTCCAACACCCAGGACCGTATCAGCATGGCGAGCGTACCGATGATCGAGCCCTCGCATGTGGTCGGCCTGCCCAAGGGGCAATGCTTTGCCCTGCTGCAGGGCGGCAACCTCTGGAAGGTCCGGATGCCCTTGCCGGCCCCCGATCCGGACGAAGCGATTCCTGCGGATCTACAGCAGCTCGCGGGCTACATGCGCCAGCGCTACACCGAAGCCAGCCAGTGGTGGCAGAACATCGGCTCGCCTGATTTGCAGGAGCAGGTGCAGGCGCAGCCATTGCCGGACGATCTGCTTGATGACCTTACGGATGGCGGCGCTGGTCGGGATGAGGCACTGCCATGAGCGATGCCGCCGCTACCGCCCAGCGTCAACAAGACCGTCGCCATGGCCTGCTCACCAGTATCCTCACCTTGCCCTTCCGGCTGCTCGGCGTGCTGATCGGATCCTTGCTGATCTCTATCCTGATCGAGTGCATCGGCATACACCTGTTCTGGCGCGACCAGGGCTGGCGTCATTCCCAGGCCATGCTGCAGTACGAGCTCGGGCATCTGTCGAGCCACTTCACGCGCAGTGCACTGGTCCAGGAACCGGGCCGTAGCGCGCAACTGTGGGTCGAGACCGGTTACGACTGGATCTTCGTCAGGACCGGGCTGCTGCAGAAAATCGACAGTACCGCGGGCCGAACCCGCGCGCCCAGTCAGGGCAGCACACGGAACGTCCGCTACTACATCAGTCAGGCCTACGTCTGGGCTGAGCGCTACCTGATTGCGGCCGCCTTCTCGACACTGACCTTCGGGGTGCGACTGCTCGTCCTGCTGCTGACCCTGCCATTGTTCCTGATGGCAGCCTTCGTCGGCCTCGTGGATGGTCTGGTACGGCGTGATGTACGCAAGTTCGGCGCCGGCCGGGAATCGGGTTTTGTCTACCACCGCGCCAAGGCCACGCTGGTCCCACTGGTGGTGCTGCCCTGGGTGGTCTATCTGGCACTGCCAGTATCCTTACATCCGCTGCTGATCCTGCTTCCCAGCGCGGTACTGTTGGGGCTGGCGGTGAACCTCACCGCGGGGAGCTTCAAGAAGTATATCTAAGGGAACTTACTGCCCCAGATAATGCGGTCATCGCACGGTTCCGATTCTTTATACCCAGCGGCGGCATCCGGGATCACCATCACAGCATTGCCGATTTGACGAAGGATTGCGCGATGGTGCTGCCCTCTCGAACTATCCCCGCTCACCGCAGTGCACGGCTCCTATTGTTCATCGCTCTGATGGGCACCCTGTCGCAAGCACTAGCAGACGACGCCCCGTTGCAGCGTCAGGAGTTGGCCGCCGCGCTGCGTCAACTCGACGCCCTGGAGCGGCTGGTCGAGCAGAGCGCGGCCGCTACCCCGATCGTGCCCGGCGCACGCTACCACTTCGACTATCCGCGCCTGCGCGCAGATCTGACACGGGTGCGTGCCGGCATCCAGGACTACCTCGCCCCATCCCGCGCCCAGCCCAGAGACCCCACCGAGCTGAGTGGCCTGTACCGCACCGAGTCCGATCCGGAGGCGCGGCCATGACCGCGGCACAGTTCTCCGCCTTTCAGGCCAGTAGCGGCATCGTGCCGGCGTTGATGGCGACGGTGCTGGTCGGTCTGGTGTTTGCCGTGCTGCTGCTCTGGGGCGCTTGGGCCATCCGCACAGCCTATGTCGGCTGGGCTGAAAGCCGTATCAACCAGCGTCAGTTCCTCGGCGTGGTGCTGCGCTTTATCGCGCTGTATCTGGTGCTGACACTTTTCCTACTCTCGTGACCCGCAGGTACCAGACCATGAATGATCACTTCCATCCGCCCTATCCTGTTCGCCGTGCGGCACTGGCGCTGAGCCTCGCCGCATTGCCGTCGCTGTCGTTTGGCCTGGGCCTGCCCACCCTTGAGAACCCCTCCCGCGGTACCGGCAGCGGCATCATGGAGACGATCCGCAACTACGGCTATGACATCGTGCTACTGGTTGCACTGCTGGTCGTGGCGTCGATGTTCGTCGGCGTGTGCTACCACGCCTATACCAGCTATGCCGAGATCCACACCGGCCGCCGGACCTGGGGCCAGTTTGGCCTCACCGTGGCGGTCGGCGCCGTGCTGCTGGTGATCGGCATCTGGCTGCTCACCGAAGCCACCGGCATCCTGTAGGAGGCCCTCGCCATGTCCTCACAGCCACCGATCCAGGCAGACGGCACGCTGACCTTTCTGCCGCACCGGCTCAACCGCCATCCGGTAGTGGTACGCGGCCTGACCGCCGATGAACTGTGGATCTGCTGCGGGCTGTCTGGCGTTGCGGGGTTGGCTGTCGGGTTACCACTGGCCTGGCTGTTGTCGACCCTCGCCCTGGTGCCGACCGGCATCGTCGCGGCGATCGCCTTGGGAATATTTGTCGGCGGCGGCCTGCTGCGCCGCCACAAGCGCGGCCGGCCCGATACCTGGCTGTACCGGCAGCTGCAATGGTGGCTGGCATGCCGCTATCCGCTGCTGGCCGGCTGGGTCGGCGGTACTGCGCTGATCACCCACTCGGGCTGCTGGTCGGTGCGCCGGGAGGCACAATGAGCCGGTTCAAGAACGAGGTTACCCACCTGCAGTCGCATATCCGTACTCTGCGCCTCGGCGCCGCGGCCTTGCTGCTGGTTGCACTGGTGATGGGCGCGGGTTGGTGGAGCGCGCCGCGGGACCTGACCATCCATGTGCCGCCGGACCTGCGTTCAGGCAGTTCCCGCAAGTGGTGGGAGGTGCCGCCGGCATCGGTCTACGCCTTCACCTTCTATGTGTTCCAACAGCTCAACCGCTGGCCGGCCAATGGCGAAGCGGACTATGCCCGCAACCTGCAGGCGCTGTCGCCCTACTTCACCCCGGCTTGCCGTGCCTTCCTTGAGGCTGACTACGACTACCGGCGCAGCAGCGGCGAGTTGCGCCGGCGCGTGCGCGGCATCTACGAGATTCCGGGGCGCGGCTACGGCGACGATCCCCGTGCGCGCGTGCAGGTGGTGTCGGATCGCGACTGGGTGGTCACGCTCGATATCAGCGCCGACGAGTACCACGGCTCGGAGCAGGTCAAGCGCGCCCTGGTGCGCTACCCCATCAAGGTGGCACGCATCGATGTCGACCCGGCGCGCAACCCCTTCGGCCTGGTGCTCGACTGCTACGCCGGTGCGCCGCAGCGCATCACCTTGCCAACAAACGAGTCGCCCACACACACGGGCCTCGGCCTGCAAGGAGTAACGCCATGAGTCCTTTACGTTCGCTCTTGTTGAGCATGGCGCTGACCTTGGTGGTCGCCCCTGTTGCACAGGCCGTGGAGATTCTGCGCTGGGAGCGCCTGCCGCTCGCGGTGCCCTTGGTGGTCGGTCAGGAGCGCATCGTCTTTATCGACCGTAATGTCCGGGTCGGCGTGCCGTCCACGGTGGGCGAGCGTCTGCGGGTGCAGAGCGCGGGCGGTGCGGTGTATCTGCGGGCCCATGCGCCGATCGAGCCGAGCCGGCTGCAGCTGCAGGACCTGGACTCTGGCGCCCTGATCCTGCTCGATATCGTTGCCGAGCCCGCCCGGGAGGGTGATATGCCGCTGGAACCGGTGCGCATCGTCGAGGGCAACGCCGCACCGTCACGCTATGGTGAGTCAACGGTTGACGCCAGCGAGGCTCGTTCGGCCACAGCCCAACACGAGACCCCAGTCCCGGTGGTACTGACGCGTTTCGCCGCGCAGAGCCTTTACGCGCCGCTGCGCACGGTCGAACCGGTACCGGGCATCCAGCGCGTCAACCTGCGCCGCGACCTGGCACTCGATAGCCTGCTGCCCACCGAGCCCATCCGTGCCAAGGCGCTGGTTGCCTGGCGCTTGGCGGATGTGTGGGTCACCGCGGTGCGGCTCACCAACAGCAGTGGTCGCAGGATAGGACTGGACCCACGGGCGCTGCAGGGCGACTTTATGACCGCCACTTTCCAGCACCCCGACCTGGGGCCGGGCGGCACGCCGGACGACACCACGGTGCTGTACCTGGTCACGCGGGGTCGCGGCCTGGCGCAGTCACTGCTGCCGACCATCCAGCGCATCGATCCAGCGCTCAACCTGCCACACCCCCGCCCAAAGCCTGCCACCGCTCGGGAAGGAGGCGATCATGCGCAGTAACGGCTTGCTCAAGTGGCTGATGATTCCGGTGGTCATGCTGGTACTGGTTGTTGGCTTCCGGCTGTTTTCCGGCGTCGGTGCAGAGAATCGGACGTCGCCACTGGCGGGCAGCCAGCTCACCCCCGAGGAGATGCAGGCGCTCGGTATCGAGGGCGACACGCCGCGCGACACCGTCGCCACCCTGGTGGCACAGGTCAAGCAGCTGCGTACCGAGTTGCAGGCAGCGCTAAGCGACAATGACGCCCAGCGTGTCGAGAACGATCGTCTGCGCCAGCGCGAGAGTGCCATCGACCAGCGCATCAGCACCGCCCTGGCATCCGAGCGCGCCGATCTGCGGCGAGAGCAGACTCGGGTCGCCAGCGAGCGGCAGCACACCGAAGGGCTCTTGCAGGATCTGCAGCAGCAGCTCCAAAGCCTTAGCGACGCCGGCGACCATACTGACCTGCCCGTGGGCCTGGGGTTGCGCGAAGGGGATAGCGACGGTTTTACGCTGGGCGACGACGTGCACTGGGTTGAGCCCGATGACGCCCAGCCGGCCGAGGGTCATCAGGGCACGAAAGGCAGCTTCAGTTTCCCGACCCAGTTTGGTCTCGCAACGACTACGCCCGGCATCAAGGCTACAACCGGCACCGATAGTGGCGCCGACGCCACAACGGCCAAGCCCGCGTCACCGGTCTATACGCTGCCCGCCAATGCCACCCTGATGGGCTCGGTGGCCATGACGGCACTGATCGGCCGTGTCCCGATCGACGGCACCGTTAATGATCCCTACCCGTTCAAGGTCCTGGTCGGCCCCGACAACCTCACCGCCAATGGCATCGACCTGCCCGATGTCGCCGGCGCCGTGTTCAGCGGTACCGCCTCCGGCGACTGGACCCTGTCGTGTGTGCGCGGTCAGGTGCGCAGTATCACCTTCGTCTTTCATGACGGCACTATCAGTACCCTGCCCGGCGATGGCGAGCAAGGGACACAGCAGCGTAAACAAGAGGGCCTCGGCTGGATCAGCGATCCGTACGGTATCCCCTGCGTCAGCGGTGAGCGCCGCAGCAATGCGCAGCAGTACCTCGGCACCCAGTCGCTGATCACCGCGGCCGGCGCCGGCGCGGCATCGCTGATCGAGGCCGAGAACGGCCAGCTGTCCTACGCGGGCGCCGATGGCTCAGTCGGCACTGTCGGCATCAGCCGCAACGAAGCCGTCGGTCGCATCCTCGCCAGCGGCGTGCAGGACATGTCGACGTGGGTCAACCAGCTCTATGGTCAGGCCTTCGCTGCGGTCTACGTGCAGCCCGGCGCCCGGGTCGCCATTCACCTCGAGCAGCCGCTCGCCATCGACTATGACCTTGAGGGGCGCAAGGTCGACCATCGCACAGGAGACACCTATGCCCGGGATCTCGACTAAAACACTCATGGTAACGTTTGCCGTCACGCTGCTTGCTGGCTGCGCCACTCATAAGGACGCACTGCTGCCCCATGGCGATCGCACCATGCGGGATCTCTGGCAACAGCACGCCGGTGACGGCGGCAGCGGCCCGATGACCACACGCCGCTTGTTCGATGCTCGCCAGCAGCTGCGACGGCCGTTAACCGGGGCGGATATCGAGGCCGCACCGGCGGTCGCTGCGCATTACACACGCACGGCACAGAACGAGATCCAGCGCCAGTTCCACCGTCTGCCGAACCCGGACCTGATCATGTATGTGTTCCCGCACCTGGCCGGTACCGACCCGGTGCCCGTACCCGGCTACAGCACGGTGTTTCCGCTGTATCAGCGGGTGCAGTACGCAATGCCCGGTGAACGCCTGGAGGACTACTGATGGCCAGGGGCTGCGCTTGGAAATCCACATGGCCGTGGCGGCGTGCCGTTTCGAATAAGGACGAAATCGGCCAAGACACGCCCGATGGTTGGCAGCGTCACGTCCAGGCGCTGCAGGCCGCTGGCATTCCCGAACCCGGCGCGGCGCTGGATAGCGATAAGCCCGCGACCCTGGCCGACGAGCAGGCGCTGTACGATGTAGCACCGTCCTTCGCCGCGCTGCTGCCCTGGGTCGAGTATCTGCCCGACAGCCAGTGCATGCTGCTTGAGGACGGTCAGTCCGTCGCCGCCTTCTTCGAGTTGCAGCCACTTGGCACCGAAGGTCGGGAAACCGCCTGGCTGACCCAGGCACGGGACGCCCTGGAAAATGCCCTGCAGGACAGTTTCGACGAGCTGGACGACAACCCCTGGGTGGTGCAGCTCTATGCCCAGGACGAGGCCAACTTCGATGCCTATCTGCAGCGGTTGCAGGCCTACCTGCAACCCCGCGCCCAGGGCACCGCCTTCAGCGACTGTTACCTGAAATCCTTCACCCACCATCTGCGAGCCGTCGCCACACCCGGCGGGCTATTCGAGGATACCGCTGTCACCCGCCTGCGCTGGCGCGGCAAGTGTCGCCAGGTGCGCCTTGTGGTGTACCGGCGCGTCAACGGCCAGGCCTCGCGACGTGGACAGTCTCCGGAACAGGCATTGAACATCGTCTGCGACCGCCTGCTGGGTGGGCTGGCTAATACAGGTATTGCGGTGCAACGCCTGGACGCAGCAGCGATCCACGACTGGCTGCTGCGCTGGTTCAACCCCAATCCATCGCTGCTGGGGCCAATGTCGGCCGACCGCGAACGCTTCTACCGCCTGGCGGCGTATCCGCAGGCGAGTGAACCCGACGAGATTGAGCTGGCCAGCGGCCGGGATTTCAGTCAGCGGCTGTTCTTCGGCCAGCCCCGTTCCGACGCCAACCAGGGACTGTGGTACTTCGACGGCCTGCCGCACCGGGTGATGGTCACGGACCGGCTGCGCACAGCACCCACTACCGGCCATCTGACCGGTGAGACTCGCAAGGGCGATGCCATCAACACCCTGTTCGACCAGATGCCCGACGACACCCTGATGTGCCTGACCCTGGTGGCCACACCGCAGGACATACTGGAAGCCCAGCTGAACCAGCTGGCAAGAAAGGCGGTCGGTGAGACCCTGGCGTCGCAGCAGACACTCAAGGACGTACACGAGGCCCGATCCCTGATCGGCAGCGCGCACAAGCTGTACCGCGGCAGTCTCGCCTTCTATCTGCGTGGCCAGAACGAAGCCGAGCTCGACAGCCGCGGACTGCAACTGGCGAACGTCATGCTCAACGCCGGCCTGCAGCCGGTGCGGGAGGAGGACGAGGTCGCGCCGCTCAACAGTTATCTGCGCTGGCTGCCCGGCATGTATAACCCGGCGCTGGATCGCCGCCAGTGGTACACCCAACTGATGTTCGCCCAGCACGCGGCCAACCTCGCGCCGGTCTGGGGCCGCAGCCAGGGCACCGGCCACCCCGGCATCACCTTCTTCAACCGTGGCGGCGGCCCCATCACCTTCGACCCGCTGAACCGGCTTGACCGCCAGATGAACGCGCACCTGTTCCTGTTCGGCCCCACGGGTTCGGGCAAGAGCGCCACGCTTAACAACATCCTCAACCAGGTCACGGCGATCTACCGGCCCCGCCTGTTTATCGTCGAGGCCGGCAACAGCTTCGGGCTGTTTGGTGAGTTTGCCCAGCGGCTGGGCTTGACGGTCAACCGCGTCACGCTGGCGCCCGGCGCCGGGGTGAGCCTGGCACCTTTTGCGGACGCCTGCCGCCTGGTCGAGACACCCGCCGCGGTGCAGACGCTGGATGCCGATGCCCTGGACGACGAACGATCAGCAGATGCTGTTCAGGCGGATATCGATGAACAACGCGATGTGCTCGGCGAACTGGAGATCACCGCGCGGCTGATGATCACCGGCGGCGAGGAGCGCGAGGAGGCGCGCATGACCCGCGCCGACCGCAGCCTGATCCGGCAGTGCATTCTCGACGCCGCCCGACAGTGCGTGACCGCGCAGCGCTCCGTGCTGACACGTGATGTGCGCGATGCGTTGCGCCAGCGCGCCGCCGACCGGGCGTTGCCGGACACCCGGCGGGCGCGGCTGCAGGAAATGGCCGATGCCATGGACATGTTCTGCCAGGGTATCGATGGTGCGATGTTCGACCGCCCCGGCACACCCTGGCCCGAGGCGGATATCACCCTCGTCGACCTGGCCACCTTCGCCCGCGAGGGCTACAACGCCCAGCTCTCCATCGCCTATATCAGCCTGATCAACACCGTCAACAACCTGGCCGAACGCGACCAGTTCCTGGGGCGCCCCATCATCAACGTCACCGACGAAGGCCACATCATCACCAAGAACCCGCTGCTCGCGCCCTATGTGGTGAAGATCACCAAGATGTGGCGCAAGCTCGGCGCCTGGTACTGGCTGGCGACGCAGAACATCGACGATCTGCCGCGGGCAGCGGAGCCGATGCTGAACATGATCGAATGGTGGATCTGCCTGTCGATGCCGCCGGACGAGGTGGAGAAGATCGCGCGCTTTCGCGAGCTGTCACCAGCACAGAAGGCGCTGATGCTGTCCGCGCGCAAGGAAGCCGGCAAGTTCTCCGAAGGCGTGATCCTGTCCAAATCCATGGAGGTACTGTTTCGTGCGGTGCCGCCGAGCCTCTATCTGGCGCTGGCCCAGACCGAGCCCGAAGAAAAAGCCGAGCGTTACCAGCTGATGCAGCAGCAGGGTCTCGACGAGCTGGACGCCGCCTTCAAGGTGGCCGCAAACATCGACAGGGCGCGCGGCATCACGCCACTACATTACGACGACCTCCTGGCGGCGCATGACCAGTCGACCGCCTCCCCCGAATGTTCCGCTGACGCAGTCAGCAACATGCCCAGGTAGCCCGCGATCTTGAAGGCTACGGTGTGACATCCGTCACGCTGATCGTAACCCCAGTCCGCTTTGCATCCCCTGCGCGGATGACCGTCTGACGGCGGTGGATGCAACCTTGATCACAGACCCTGGAGGCCTTGCCCTCCTGGGTCGGCGCCTCCTCACATTTCCCGGAAATTCCCAGGAGGCATCCCATGACAACCCCTGTTGCCATCAACGACAGCGCCAGCCTGCTCGACCTGCTGGATAGCCAGCACGAGGAGTGGCTTATCGCCCGTGCCATCGAAATCACAGAGCGACGCCTCTTCGAGCGCAGCGTCACCCTGCAAAACCCATCCGAGGTACGAGATTTTCTGCGCTTCAAACTCAACCGCGAGCGCAATGAAGTGTTCTCGTTGCTGTTCCTCGATAACCGGCATCGCGTCATAGCCTTTGAAATCCTGTTCAAGGGCACCATCGATGCATCATCGGTGTATCCCAGAGTCGTTCTGTCTCGCTCGCTGGACCAGAATGCGGCGGCCGTGATCATGGCACACAACCACCCGTCAGGCGTAACCGAACCCAGCCAGGCCGACCTGGCCATCACGGAGCGGTTGAAGTCACTGCTATCGGCGGTGGACGTCCGTGTGCTGGACCACTTCATCGTCGGCGAGGGGCAACCCTACTCCTTCGCCGAGCATGGGCTGATATAGCCCTGCCTTCCCGGCAGCGACTGCGCCCCTGTGGGCGCGGCTCGCTGCCACCGCCTCGCCATTCAAGCAGCACTTACCAGACAACATCACAGCCACCGCCCCAATAGGGAATTGCCAGGGTGCGTATTGTTCGTGGTGCACAGCTCCCGCTTCGAGTGCACTAGCCAAGTCATCCACCCACGGGCAAACACGCATGCACCCTGTTCACTTCAACTCCAGGAAACGCCTGACGGCTCTGACGCTGTTGCTGGTCAGCGGCACCGCCACAGCAACCGAGGTCTGGGTGATCACCGATAGCCAACACCCTGTCACCGGTACGCGTCCCCCCGATCGCGTCATCGAGCTGGATGCACCGCAGGGCCTCGAAGCGCAGCTGTCCGCCCGGTTACCCCGTGATCCACAACACGCCTCCGACCTTGCACAGCAGCGGCTGGCGCAGGTTGACCAGAAATGGCAGCAACGTCTGCAGCGCGCCTACCAGGGCGTGGTCGATGTCTGGGCCCTGGGTATCACCAAGCTTCCGGCGGTCGTGGTGGATCGGCGCTACGTCGTCTATGGCACGTCTGACCTCGACCAGGCGCTCGGGCAGATCGCACACTATCGCCAGGAGCAGCCATGAAGATCCCGCAACGTCTGCGACTCGGGTCCGCCATCGTGCTGCTCGGCACGGCAACACCGGGCGCCGCCCTTACGACCTCCACCATCCTGCAATCGGCTCTGTCACCAGACTGCCTTGAATACCGGGTCGTGGGCATCTGTTACTGGCTGCACTGCTCGTCGAGCGGCTGTAGGGTACGCACCTCGGTCAAGGTACGCCATTATGTGCCCGATGCCGTGGTATCGAGCTACAGCAACACCGGAGACACCCCCTGGGGCGAGGTGCGGGCGATGAGCCTGCCCAACCCGACGGCACAGGCCGGTGGCGATGGCACCACCAACCAGGAGCATGAAAACAACCTCGCCAAATTCAAGAACGCCGACGTCATCGGCCACCCGGGTGCCAAGCTGTTCAGTCAATTCACGGCCGGCTTCGGCTACCGTTGCGACGGTGCCGGCACGGCCTTCATGCCCTATCTGCTCAGCACCCTCGATACCCTCGCCTGGCGCTACAACCTGCCCGAGGCCGCCTATCCGGAAGCGCTGACACCCGGCCTGCGCGAGATCGGCAGCCGCAGCACGCTGAACCTCTGGGGCAACGTCTACCCACGCGGCGGCTTTCTGCACCAGGCCGACGACCACAAGGCCGGCGCCATCGTCGCCCAGCGCGCCGGCGATATCGTCACCCGCCGCGGCCAGCCGCATGTCTACCAGCCCCTGCTGTCCGACGCTCGGGACGGCTACTGGCCGGCCGGTGCATTAGTGGAAAGCGATGCCGCGACCGGCAAGTGGCAGCCACTGACGCCGAGGCTGTCCATGTCCTGCGCGGTATTCCCGCACGACGGTCCGCTGGCCCAAGCCCGCCAAGGCGACTATGCCTGGGCACTGTGGCGGCCGTACAGCTGCTGTAAGCGGCGGGGCCAGCGTTTTCTCGGTAGCGTGGACTTCGACTGAGGACACAAGGATGTACCCTGCAGACAACCTGAACACATCAAACCGCTTACTGCGCCGCTGCCGGTGTTCGGCATTACTGGCAGGCACACTTGTGCTGGCTGGCAACTTGGCAGCGGCGCAGACCACGATCAGCAGCAACGGCTTTCAGACCAGCGGCAGCGTCATTGGCGACGAGGTCATGTACTCCATCGGCGGCGGCAACGCCGTATCGATGAGCGGCGCGGCGAGTATGCGCTCCATCGGGGTTGGCGCCGGCTGGAACAGCAATCTGGTGTGCGGCGACCTGTCGATCTCGACCACCATCCAGAACCAGCTCAATGGCCTGACCGACGGCTTCCAGACCCTCATGTCATCGGTAATCCAGAACGCCACCAGTGCGGTCGCCTCGTTGCCGGCGCTGATCATCCAGCGCGCCGACCCCGGTCTCTACAACCTGCTGACCAATGGCATCTTGCAGGCCCGGCTCGACTTCGACCGCTCCAAGTTAACCTGCCGGGCGATGGCCAACCGCATGGCCGACATGGCCGGCGGCCAACGGGGCTGGAACCAGCTGTCGGAAGGCATGGTGCTGCAGCAGGCCGTGGCCAGCACCGACGCCGTCTCCGCCATCGAACAGGCAGAGACCAGCAAGGGCAATGAGGGCGTGCCCTGGGTGGGTGGCAGCAACGCCGGCGGTGCCGGGCAGCCGTCGATCAAGGTGGTGGGTGACATTACCCGTGCCGGCTACAACCTGGTCAATGGCCGCAGCGTGACCGACGCCTCAGCCATCGATCCGTCCAGTTGTGCCAGCCTGGCCTGCCGGACCTGGTCGTCACCCCAGATGGCGGTCGACTGGGCCACTCGCGTGCTGGGCGAACAGGAACAGCGTACCTGCGAGACCTGCACCAAGACCGAGACTGTGCCCGGGGTCGGGCTGACGCCGCTGATCCAGGATGCGTACGACAGCACGCTGCAGGCGCTGCAGCAGCTGGTCACCGGTGCCCGCCCCACCACGCGTGAGGCCGGCAGCGCCTCGCTGCCGATCACCCGCGGCGTCATCGAGGCACTGCGCGACGAACCCGATCAGGCCATTCTGGCTCACCGACTGGCATCCGAGGTGGCGCTGTCCTCGGTGCTGGAAAAAGCCCTGCTGCTGCAGCGCACATTGTTGACCGGCCAGAAGGAACCCAATGTGGCGGCCAACCAGCTGGCCGTCGACGCTATCGACCGCGAGAGCGACCTGCTCGACCGGGAGATCCGCAACCTCAAGACCGAACTGGAACTGCGGCGGGAACTGGCCAACAACGCGCCTATGGCAATCATCCAGCGCCATCGCGCCCGTGCTGCCGGTTCCCGCGGTATCTACGAAGGCGATCCGGTACCGGACCGCCTGCACCAGCTGCAGCAACCGTCGAACGGAGGCACACCTTGAGTCGCGCGGGGCTGCGCTTGCACGGGCTGCTCAATCGCCGCGTGGGAATAGCACTGCTTGGGACAGCAGGCCTGATCGCCGCGGTGATCGCAGCCAACCTCCTCGGCATCTACCTGTTGGGCAGCCTCGAGCACTGGGCACGCTGGCTGGCGCAGACGTCGGGGTATTTTCTGCTGTGGCGGCTGTGCCTATATACGATAACGGCCTGGGGATGGCGCTGGATGCGTCGGCGTCTGCTCAGGCGTGAGCCCGACAGGGCGTCACGCCGGCGCCTGGTCCGCACCGAGATTGCCGGTGTAGTGACGATAGTCACGCTGGAATGCAGCTTGCTGCTCCGGGACCTTTAGTAAGAACGTAAGCGGAGAGCTTGGTGTGACGCTCTATACCACCGACTATCTGGAATATTACCTGACGCTCCTGGGCTGGATCGTCCATAACGGCATCTGGTCCGTGTTGGTGGCGAGCGGTGTATTCGCCCTGCCGTTCCTGGCGATCATCCTGCAGGAATGGCTCAAGGCCCGCAGCGAGGGCGCGGACGAAGGCAACAAGGGCGTGCTGTCGGCAATGCGCATTGAGAACCGGGTCTGGGTGGCCATCGTGGTGATCCTGTTCGCTGGCATTCCGTTCATCGACGTCGACCTCAATACCCTCCGCTTCGACGCATCGCGCTCTCAGCAGTGCCAGGTTAATGTACCCGCACCCAGCGACACGGGCTGGGGCCAGTCGTTCACCACGCTCAATCATCAGAGCGCCAAGGTACCGGTATGGTGGGCCTTCATGCACACGCTGTCACGCGCGGTGACCGGTGCCTCCGTAGCCGCCATCCCCTGCGGCACCGACCTGCGGCAAATGCGCATGGAGATCGACGCCAGCCGCATTGACGACCCGCTGCTGGCCCAGGAAGTAGCCGACTTTACCCACGACTGTTACGGCCCGGCGCGCGCCAAGCTCTTCATGAGCCGCCCACAGCTGGACGAAACCCAGATGCACGATGTCTCCTGGATCGGCTCGCGCTATTTTGTCCAGACCGGTGGCTACTACGACCGTTACCATACCAGTACGCCGCGCGACGGCTGGCCCTACGACAGCACCCGCGATGCGGGCCTCGCCCAGGTCTCGAGCGGCGCCGGCTACCCCACCTGCCGGCAGTGGTGGAGCGATAACGGCACAGGGCTGCGTGCCCGCTTGCTGGCTGAGGTCGATCCCGATCTGCTATCCCGGCTGGCCAACTGGGCTGGTTTTCTGAGCCGCGCCGCGGTCGATGACTCCGTGATCCGCGCCATCGCGGCTCCGCGCCAACAGAGGCTCAACCAGGGCAGCGTCTACACCGACTACGGTGGCCGAATCGACAAGACGGTGCCCAACATCGTCACCCGGGCAGCAGCCGATGTCGGGCTGTCCATCGGTGCCCTGGGCCTGTTCCCGGCGATGGATGTGATGCGGCAGGCCTTGCCGATGGTGCTGTCGTTCCTGAAGATGGCACTGGTGATCTGCATTCCGCTGGTGCTGGTCATCGGCACCTACGACCTAAAATCACTGGTCACCATTAGCATCGTGCAATTCGCGCTCTTTTTCGTCGACTTCTGGTTCCAGCTCGCGCGCTGGATCGACTCGACCATCCTCGACGCGCTCTATGGCTGGGGTTGGGGCTGGAACCGGCCGCACGCCAACTTCGATCCGGTGATGGGCTTGAACAATGCGTTCGGCGATATGTTGCTGAACTTCGTGATGGCGACAATGTTCCTGATTCTGCCCGCATTCTGGGTTACAGCCTTAGCCTGGGCTGGCGTGAGGGCGGGTAACGCACTTCAAGGACTGGCAAACGGCACGAGGGATGCGGGCCAAACAGGAGGCAAAGGCTCAGATCTTCTGATCAGCGGGGCTAAGAAGAAGTAGATGATCGGTAGGCTCAATCGTCTTCAAAGCGAGGATCGGGGTCGTCGTTGAAGCACATCGGATGATAGAAGAGGCTCTCACGGTGATCTCTTTCTTCAGCTTTTCGCCCCAGGAAATCGGGCTCCTCAGCCACGTTATCTTGCTGCATCCAAACGACCACGCCAGCAACCACAATCAGCAGCGCCAACCAAAACGCGGCGTAGAGCAGCACACCCAGCAGAGCCAGCTTGGCGATCCACAGCAGCGCGGAGGCCACTCCGCCGGGCACGCCTTGTGCCACCAGCCAGCCCAGTAACTGCCGCTCCTGGCGCACATAGCCTCGCCATCCCCGACCGAGCCAGCAGCCAAAGCGCTCTGCGGTGCTGATATGAGTTTTCGTGTTCATGGATGTCACCTACTGTCGTCCTTACAGTGTTAACCCGATGTGCTCCAATTCTCGTGGCTGGCGGCCTTCAAGGCCTCCCAATCCGTGGGCGGATGGCCGCGACCGAGCATCTTCTCGAAGACCGCGTACGGATCGGACTTGCTGCCCGCTGAGCGCAACGTCTGCTCATCGTTGACCCAGGCAAAGATGATGACTTTCGCCTTTGAATCATAGCGGAAGAACAGCCGAAAGCGCCTCCCGATCTTGGCCCGGCGCCAATGTCGATGGGCTGACCCCAGCGTATTGCCCTGACGGTACTCGTCCCGAGCAGGATCACTCGGCACCACCTCCAGTATCAGCTGGCTTAGCGCCCGGAACAATTTGACGTTGGCATTGGACTCGAAGCCTGTTGGATCCTTCTGCTCGGCACGCTGCGCCGCCACATGCAACTTCTGCAACTGTTCAACCACACAGTCGTGGAATAACAGCGTCCATCCCTGTTGCTGCATCAGATCACCACGTCACCCTGGATCTCCTCGTCCAGGTCGACGCTGCGGCCGGCCTGTGCCAGCATCGCCTGCGCCAGATCCTCCGGGAGTGTCTGGACATGACGACCGGACTGGATGCCGCTGGCCAGCAGGTCAAGGAAGGCACCAATGGCCGGATCTTCGTGCTCCGCACCTGCACGTGTAACGACAACCTGCCCGTTTTCCCCAAGATCGAAAGCAATCTTGCCACCGACATCGACTCCCAGCGCCTGCCGGATCGGCTTGGGCAACGTAATCTGCCCCTTGGACGTCAGTGTAGCCACTTCATGAATACCGGGCATGATCGCGCTCCTGTAGGTATTTTGCATGCCCAAAGAGTAAGAAATATTCCTTACCCTGTCAATCCAACCTCGATCCTGTCCGTCGTGTCGCTGCATATCGATATCCAAGCTGCCGTGAAAGACCGCATCCTATACTCGAAACAGCCTGCCTTCTGCCCGCAATACGACGCGCTGCAAAACCCATTGATCATGGCCGAGCCCCCCGGCGTTGCCCTATAGCAAAGGGCTTAGCAAGGCAAAACGGTAAAGGGCCCTGAATGGATAATGGAATGGCTGCGAGGGGAAAGGCCCTATCCGAAAAGGCCAAAAGGCTCCCTCACCTGTCTATCGACTGGAGGTGAAAATGCTATCGCTGCTTCGGCGTAAATGGCCCCCTCCGGTACCAGAGACATCCGTTTCCCAGTCTCCTGAGTTCCCTAACGATCTGCCTGCCGGACTGTTCCAGCCCGAATCCGCCACATCGCTGCTAGCAACACCCCGCCGACAGAAGCTGCTGGAGCATATCTGGCAGCGCACCGCCCTGTCGCACCAGCAGTTCGCCTGGCTATACCGCGCCCCTCTCGAGCGCTACGCCGAGCTGGTGCAACAATTCCCTGCCTCTGAAAGCCACCACCATGCCTACCCTGGCGGCATGCTCGATCATGGCCTGGAGATCGTGGCCTATGCACTGAAGCTACGACAATCCCACCTGCTGCCCGCCGGCGCCTCGCCCGAGGATCAGTCGGCCCAGTCCGAAGCCTGGACGGCCGCCACGGCCTATGCCGCGCTGCTGCACGATATCGGCAAACTCGCCGTGGACATGCACGTCGAATATGAAGACGGGGGCATCTGGCATCCCTGGCATGGCCCGTTGCAACAGCCCTATCGTTTCCGCTACCGCGATAACCGGGTGTACCGCCTGCACAGCGCAGCCACCGGCCTGCTCTACCATCAGTTGTTCGACCGGAACATCCTTGACTGGCTCAGCGACTACCCGGCACTCTGGTCGGCCCTGCTTTATGTGCTGGCCGGCCAGTACGAGCATGCCGGCGTCCTGGGCGATCTGGTCATCCAGGCCGACCGCGCGTCGGTCGCCCAAGAACTAAGCGGTGATCCGGCCAAGGCCATGGCCGCACCGAAACACGCGCTGCAACGCAAACTGCTCGACGGCCTGCGCTACCTGCTCAAGCAAGAGCTGAAGTTGAACCAGCCCCAGGCCTCCGATGGCTGGCTGACCCAGGATGCGCTCTGGCTGGTGAGCAAAACGGTCTCAGACAAGCTGCGCGCGCACCTGCTGTCCCAGGGCATAGACGGTATACCGGCGAACAACTCCGCGGTATTCGATGTACTGCAGGATCACGGCATCTTGCAACCCAATCCCGAGGGCAAGGCAATCTGGAAAGCCACCATCACCAGCGAAACCGGTTGGTCGCACAGTTTCACGCTGTTGCGGCTGGCGCCGGCCCTGATCTGGGAGGCGAACGAACGTCCGGAGCCGTTCACCGGCAGCGTAACGGTGGAAACGCCAAACGCCGAGACGACCAGCGCTATCGATGCCGTTCCCAATATTGATCCCGGTGCTGATATTGCCGCCACCGCTCCGCCCGGCCCCCCTTCGGAACAGGACTCCAAGCAAGAATTTGCGAACGAAACAGCGCCAAAATCAGCCCAAAATTCAGATGATCAACCCGATGTGATTGAGAACCTGCTCTCAATGCTCGATATGCCCGATCTGAGCTCCGCGACCACATTACTAGCGAAACCGACTGACTCGGCGAATACGGCGGCCAATGCCAACGATCTGGCGGCAAAGCCGCTGGCCAACTCACTCTCGTCGACGCAGACGGCGAAAGAGCAACCTTCGGGCGAGCATTTCATGTCCTGGCTGAAGCAGGGTATCCAGTCACGAAAGCTGATCATCAATGATGCCAAAGCCCTGGTGCACACCGTGGCAAATACCGTATTCCTAGTCAGCCCCGGTGTGTTCCAGCGTTATGCGCAGGAGCATCCCCAGATCGCCACCAAGGCCAAGGACAACCAGCAGCAGGACTGGCAGTGGATACAGAAGCGCTTCGAGAAAATGCAGCTACACCGCAAGCAGCAGAACGGGTTGAATATCTGGACCTGCGAAGTAACGGGGCCGCGCAAGTCACGTCGCTTGCACGGGTACCTGCTGCAGTCCCCAAGTCATCTGTTCGATGAGATCCCGCTAAATAACTCTTACCTAGATATAATGAATTGACCTGCCCAAGCTCCCCGAGCACGTGGATTACACATCAAGAAACCAGCACTTCAAACGCAGAGCCATATTCGAGATAGGCAGGCATGGAGAACTTTAGCTAAGACACCGGCCTGGACATACACAAAGGCGGCATTACAGTGACGATTGCCCAGGCGGGCCGGTACGAACTTGTGTATTACAGAAAAATTCCGAACATGTCCCCGGGAATTCCGACCCTCGGCCCTAGAGAGAGGGAGCTCCACGACGAAGACAAGTCAGGCGGTTCCGACCCGCGCATACCAGAGTGATCTACCGTCGTTAACGCTACGCCTGCTCTGACCCTAATGCTTTCCTGAGGCCAGAATGATACGAACTTGAACGATCACATTGACAGGTCAATACATATCAGAGGTTTCGAATTGATGATGGATCATTGCAGCGATCGATTAACGCCCGTGACGCCTTAATATCGGCTGTTTCAAAACCCTCGTTAAAAAGGCCGGACAATGCTGTCAGCAGCTCTCGTGTTTCACTTCTACGTCCTTGGTTTAGCCAGAGCCGTCCCAGGTCACAGGCGGCCCTGAGTTCCAGCAGCCGCGCGCCCTGTACACGCGCTATGTCCATCGCCCGGTGATAACAATGCTCTGCTTTGCGCTGCCGCCTATCGAGCATTAATTTATTTTCCACGTCGAGCAGTGTTAAGACCCCTTGAAGCCGGTACAGCTCGGCGATATAAAAACGCTCCTGCGTCTGAACTAGTCTGGCCTGCGTCAGAACCGAGCGCGCCTGCCCAATGAGGCCCGCACGTGCGAGGCTGCCCGCCAGCAGTACCATGAAATGCATTTGCCAGAGATTCGCACCCGTTGCTTGGTACTCCGCCACCCCCTGCTGCAACTGCCGCAGCCCCTCATCCACCTGCCCGAGATCACCCAGCGCCCGCCCCTTAACAACAGCCGCCCAAGCCGACCAGAATGGAAACCCCTGTTCATCGGCAAGAGCGATTGCGGCACCTGCACGCTCCAGCGATAGCTGCGTTTCACCACGTTGCAGATGCAGTTCGGCGGCAAAGCCCAGCGCGAATACCCTGTCCAGAGGTTGCGAAAACGCAGTATTCTGCCTCAGAACATCATCGACATATTGCAACGCCTGATCCGGAAGACCCTGCCATGCCAGGACAAGCGCCAAAAACGGCAGCACAAGCGCTTCGGTATCCATGCCGAAGGGGATCGACTGCCCATATTGCTGGTGCGGGTCGAAAAAAGACAATGCCTGCTCCAGGTGAGCGCGAGCAGTCACAAAATCTCCGATAAAAAACAGAACCACGCCGAGCGTGCGGTGTGCATGCATGAAGAAAACCGGTTCCTTCATAGCGCCAGCCAGCGTGATCAACTGCTCTGCCAGAGTGCGAGCGTCCTGCAACTGTCCGCGAACCAGGTAGAATGCGTTAAGCCCCATTAGCGCCGTAAAGTGCTGAGACGTATGGGCGGCCTGAGGGCACAATTCGAGCGCACGCCTATAGCTGAGTTCAACCTCATTGGCGCCATAACCACGCACAGCCATCCACGCAAGCCCGAGGTTCAGCTGCAAGGTGAGCTCTTCATGTATGCGATCAGTTTCGTCTGGCAGTTTTGGTAACAAGTGCAGTGCTGCTTCAAGCAAATCGATAGCTTCGAGGTTCGCACAATGCTGCACCGCGTGCTGTCCCGCACGACGCAGATACTCCACGGCTTTGGCTCCATTGTTGCTGCGACGGTAGTGATGCGCGAGTTCGGTATAGTGATTATCAAGGTCAGAGCTGAATTGCCGCTCAATGGCTACGGCAATAGACTCGTGAAGTTCGCTGCGACGGCTGTGTAGTAAAGAATCGTAGGCCACCTGATGGGTAAGGCCGTGCTTGAAGCTGTACTCAACTTCAGGAAAAGCCGGACACTCAAAGAGGTACTCCCGGGCCTGCAATCGCAGCAACAAGTCCCGCAGACGTTGCGGTGGCAGATCCACGACAGCCTGTGCCAAACTCCACGTGAACCGTTTGCCAACGACGGCGCAGCGTTGCAACAGGCGTTTTTCTTCATTGCCTAGGCGATCAATTCGGGCATTGAGCACTCCCTGCACTGTCACGGGAATATGCAGCATCTGCGGCCGGTGCGAAAGCTTGAAGTCCCCCCGTCTCCCTTTGAGCACACCCTCTTCAACCAAGGTCTGTACCACTTCCTCGGTAAAAAACGGATTACCTTCTGTTCTTTCCAGAATGGCAATTTTCAGAGCCAGGAGGCTGGCGTCGCTTCCCAGCAATACGTTTAGTAACTCTTTACTATCATCGGTATCCAGAACCTCCAGTCGCAATGGCGCAGGCGTAGCGCCAGCAAGCCAGTCATGGGCATACTCAGGACGAAAGTTCAGCAACAGCAAGATCGCGCTGTCGTTAAGCGACTCAGACAAATACCGGATAAAGGACTCAGTTTCGGAATCTAGCCACTGCAAGTCCTCAAAAATCAGCACCAGCGGACGCGTACTGCTCACCTGCACCAACAGGCGTCGAATGGCCTCGAAAACTCGCAGCCGCCTAACCTGAGCATCCATTGTGGCGAGTGTTGATGTCGGCTCTTCGACCCCCAGCACAAAATACAGGTAGGGCAGTTGCGCCTGTAACGAGCCACCCAGGTTGTGAACCTGCGACTCGATCCTGTGGCGCCAAGCCGCGCCCTTGTCCTGTTCGCTGAGCCGAAAGCACTGTTTAAGCAGTTCGATCAAGGGCATGTAGGCGAACGCCTTGCCATGGGAGACAGAGAAGGTTTCCAGAACAGTAAATGTATCAGGCAACAGATCTTTGAACTCATGGAAAAGACGCGATTTACCCACTCCGGGATCCCCTGACACTGCCAGGAGCCGTCCATGCCCGTTCTGCACCCAAGGAAGCACATTACGCAATACCGCCAGCTCGTCTTTGCGTCCAACAAAACGCACCAGGCCACGACGCTCCGCCACCTGAAGGCGTGTGCGCAAAGGAAACGCATTAACCGCCTGATAGACTTGCACAGGCTCCGACACTCCCTTGAGCGTATGCGGCCCCAGCGGCTTGAAATTGACGTAACCATCCGTAAGCCCGAATGTCTGCTCACTGACGAGAATCGTGCCGGGCTCGGCCTGCCCCTCCAGCCGTGAGGCAATATGAATCGCATTGCCGACGGGCTCACAGCTGTGGCTCAGGCCCGCCGAGGCAATAGTACGCACGACGACTTCTGCGGTATGAATACCGACCCTGATTCTAGGCACCGCTTCACTCTGGGACAGGGCCTCCTGCATCCTTAACGCTGCATAAAGCGCACGCCGCGGATGATCCTCATGGCTGATAGGCGCACCGAAGAGTGCGAGAATACCGTCTCCCATCGACTTGGCTACGTAGCCGCCGTAGTGTTCGACTGCCTCCACCATGACGGCCAGCACCGGATCAATCAGAGCGCCGGCATCTTCCGGATCAAGCGCGCTAATCAATGCTGTCGAGTTCGCTATATCGGCAAATAGCGCCGTGATGATTTTTCGTTCCGCCAGCTGCTCTGTGGGAGAACCTTGCAACGGCGACCACAACACAGTCTCCGGCCCCGGCTCTTCATGCGGTTCAGTTTTCGTGATATCCGCCGACGCGGCCTCGCTTACCAAACCCAACGGGTGACCACACTGATGACAAAAACGCGCGGATGGCTCTGCTTCATATCCACAGCGAGGACAGGTTGCCGTCAGCACAACGCCACAGTGCTCGCAGAATCGGGCCGCGGACGGATTCTCTCTTTCACAGTTTTTACATTGCATAGGGCCTCGCAGAGCTCAGCACGGCTGGCAAGGTTTCTGCAGACACACCCGTTGCGCAGGCTTGAAGTACCATGAAAGCCCGCAGGTATTCGAGCCGCAGTTCAAACTGCCGAGTAAGCGCCTGCCTGTTTGAGCATCAACTCTATGAGCATAGTCGAAGCGAATTCTGGCCCGTGAGATACAGCAATGGATACCAGCAGCAAACACGGTTGGCAGAGGAATGAAACAGAGGAGCCGGGGACGTTCAGCAGCACCCGCCCACGGCGGCTCTTGCCAGTGGAGCGGGCAGTCAAATTCAGCGGAGTAAATGTATGATCCAGGCGGGACCAATGCTAACGGTGCACCGACGGGGGCCGCGGCCCAGATGATGCGATGCGACAAGAGATACAGAGCCCTGTACGGAGCCCTGGCAAAGTTCAACGATGGACTTCAACTATGGGCTACGTCAATTCGAATGGACCGCCCCGGGTGCTGCAGCACCCGGGAGCGCGCCTTGTTACTGACAGTTTAATCCAAGCACCGGTAGGAATGATCACATGTTCGGATAGGTCGGGCCACCGCCGCCTTCGGGCGTCACCCAGGTAATGTTCTGTGACGGATCCTTGATGTCGCAGGTTTTGCAGTGGACGCAGTTCTGGGCATTGATCTGAAAGCGTGGACCGCCCTCCTCTTCCACCACCTCGTAGACACCCGCCGGGCAAAAGCGCTGCGCCGGTTCCGCCCAGGTGGGCAGGTTGATGCCGATGGGGATGCTGGCATCCTTCAGCTGCAGATGGCTCGGCTGGTCTTCTTCGTGGTTGGTGTTGGAGAGGAACACCGATGACAGCTTGTCAAAACTCAGCTTGCCATCGGGTTTGGGGTAGTCGATCTTCTGGCTCTGGGCTGCGGGGCTGAGCTGGGCATAATCGGCCCGGGTGTCATGCAGCGTAAGCGGCAGCTTGCCGCCGCACAGATTCTGATCGACAAAGTTGAAGGCACCACCCAGCAGGGTACCGAACTTGTGCAGCGCCGGCCCAAAGTTGCGGCTGCGATAGAGTTCATCGTACAGCCAGGAGGCCCTGAAGGCCTCGGTAAAGGCGCTGATCTCCTGGCCTGCGCTGTCACTTTCGCCCAGGGCTTTGAACACACTCTCGGCGGCCAACAGGCCGGATTTCATCGCCGTGTGGGTGCCCTTGATCTTGGAGAAGTTCAAAGTGCCGGCGTCACAGCCGAGCAGGAGCGCACCCGGCATGGTCATTTTGGGCAGCGAGTTGAAACCGCCCTTGGTGATCGCCCGGGCGCCGTAGGACACGCGCTTGCCGCCTTCCAGGTACTGCTGGAACAGCGGATGATGCTTCATGCGCTGGAATTCGTCGAACGGGCTCAGCCAGGGGTTGCTGTAGTTCAGGTCGACGATCAGCCCCACCACCACCTGGTGGTTGTCGGCGTGGTAGAGAAAGAAGCCACCGGAGCCGCCCTCCTGTCCCTTGCCGACCAGCGGCCAGCCGGAGCCGTGCAGCACCAGGCCGGGCTGGTGTTTGGCGGGGTCGATGTCCCACAGTTCCTTGATGCCCAAACCGTAGTGCTGCGGATCGGCGTCCTGGTCCAGCGCAAAGCGCTCGATCAGCTGCTTGCCCAGGTGACCGCGGCAACCTTCGGTAAACAGGGTAACCTTGGCATGCAGCTCCATACCGGGCATGTAGCTGTCCTTGGGCTGGCCGTCCTGGCCGATGCCCATGTCACCGGTGGCGATACCCTTAACAGCCCCCTTGAACTCGCCATCTGCGTGATAGAGCACTTCGCTGGCGGCAAAGCCCGGGAAGATTTCCACGCCCAGGGCTTCGGCCTGCTCGGCCAGCCAGCGGCACAGGTTGCCAAGACTGGCGACATAGTTGCCCTGGTTGTGCATGGTCCTGGGCACCAGCGCATTGGGGATGCGCCGAGCAGACGTCGCATCGCCCAGCAGGTAAATCTGATCTTCAGTGACTGCCGTGGTCAGGGGCGCGCCGCGCTCTTTCCACTCGGGAAAGAGTTCAGCCAGGGCACGGGGTTCGATCACCGCGCCCGAGAGTATATGGGCACCGACTTCGGAGCCTTTTTCCACCACACAGACCGACAGCTCGCGCTCGGCATCCTGCGCCTGCTGCATCAGGCGAATGGCGGCGGACAGACCGGCGGGGCCTGCACCAACAATCACCACATCGAACTCCATCGATTCGCGCTCAGCAGCGTTCACGGCTTCGCTCATGGGGACTTACCTCTTGTTAGGGTGTGTAGTGGAACTAAAAAAGGGGTGGGTGAATTTCAGCGTGCGACTCACCCCGTACCTGCACGGCTGTGGCGGATAAAAAACAGGGGCCGGCGAGTGAAGCCCGCCCCTGAAGGCACCACGTTGAACTGTCGCTAAAACGCAGAAGCGCGCAACTGGATGAGCCTTTACAGGCCGGCTTCGAGCTCAGGCACGGCGTCGAACAGATCGGCAACCAAGCCATAATCCGCCACCTGGAAGATAGGCGCTTCTTCATCCTTGTTGATCGCAACGATCACCTTGGAGTCCTTCATGCCGGCCAGATGCTGGATGGCACCGGAAATACCCACGGCGATATAGAGCTCGGGCGCCACGATCTTGCCGGTCTGGCCGACCTGCATGTCGTTGGGTACAAAGCCCGCATCCACCGCCGCACGGGACGCACCCACGGCGGCGCCGAGCTTGTCGGCCACTTTTTCCAGCAGGGCGAAGTTCTCGCCGTTGCCCATGCCGCGACCACCGGAGATGATAACCCGCGCCGCCGTCAGCTCGGGGCGGTCCGACTTGGCGACTTCTTCGCCGACAAAGCGCGACAGCGCCGCATCATGCACCGCGGTCACGGCTTCAATGGTGGCAGAACCGCCCTCGGCGGCCACCGGATCAAAGGCCGTGCCACGCACGGTGATGACCTTGATGGCATCCAGCGATTTTACCGTCGCAATGGCGTTGCCGGCATAGATCGGGCGTTTGAAGGTATCAGCCGACTCGACCGAAACGATATCGGACAGCTGACCCACATCCAGCAGGGCCGCCACGCGGGGCAGCAGGTTCTTGCCGGTGGTGGTGGCCGGCGCCAGCACATACTCAAAACCGGCGGTTTTGGCCAGCTCTGCCACCAGCGGCGCGACGTTCTCGGCCAGCTGATGCCCATAGGCGGCGTTATCGGCCAGCAGGACCTTGCTGACACCGGCAACCTGCGCAGCCTGATCGGCCACGGCCTGGCAACCTTCACCCGCCACCAGCAGAGCGACATCGCCACCGATGGCCGCAGCTGCGGCAACGGTATTGAGCGTGGCCGGTTTCAGGATGCTGTTATCGTGTTCCGCAATAATCAGGGTCGCCATCAGATCACCTTCGCTTCGTTTTTCAGTTTTTCCACCAACTCGGCCACCGAGCCCACCTTGATACCGCCCTTGCGTTCGGCCGGCGGCTCAACACTCAGCAGTTCGATATGGGCGCGCAGCTCCACACCCAGATCCGCCGGGGTTTTCACGTCCAGCGGCTTCTTCTTGGCTTTCATGATGTTGGGCAAAGACGCATAACGCGGCTCGTTCAGGCGCAGGTCGGTGGTCACGATGGCGGGCAGCTTCAGACCCAGGGTCTGCAGGCCGCCGTCAACTTCGCGGGTCACCAGGGCTTCATCGCCCTCGATCTTCACTTCAGAGGCAAAGGTGCCCTGGGACAGGCCCGTCAGCGCCGCCAGCATCTGGCCGGTCTGGTTGTTATCGGAGTCGATCGCCTGCTTGCCGAGAATCACCAGGCCCGGCTGCTCGTCGGCCACGACCTTGGCCAGCAGCTTGGCGACCGACAGGGATTCGGGGCTGGTTTCGGTTTCGATATGGATACCGCGATCGGCACCCAGTGCCAGGGCGGTACGAATCTGTTCCTGCACGGCTTTGGGGCCGATGGAGACGACGATGACCTCAGTCGCCACGCCCGCTTCTTTCAGCCGCACCGCCTCTTCCACCGCGATCTCGCAGAAGGGGTTCAGCGCCATCTTGACGTTGGCGAGATCCACATCGCTGCGATCCGCCTTGACGCGCACCTTGACGTTGTAGTCGATCACTCTTTTAACTGTCACTAATACTTTCATATAAACCTCATCTTACGATTCACTGACCTGTACAACGTTGAAAACCGACTACCACTGGTCAGCCAAATGCTTCCATCACCCCATCTATACGCTGGAAATCGACGCCATCTTTCAGTAGCCGGTTAAAGTACAAAAACAGGATGCAGTTAACCTGAAAGCTAGCGGAGCCTTATACCACAGGGGCTTCATGCCAAAGCTATGACGGTAGTCAGATCACTGCTCTTGCGACCACGAATAACCTCCACCAGCGGCACCTGATGACCAGGATTAACGAAATGGAAGCCACCAAACCGCTCAGGACGCCCGCCACTTCCAGCCAACCGGCCAGTTTAGATAGTGTAAATATTGGATGTAAATACGACATTTGTCGCCAGCCTACGGCCGGTTTCTGCCAGTAACGAAACTTTTACTCCTTGAGTATTATTATCCAAGATGTAATCCACCTGTTTATAAATTAGCCACATTTAGCTGTACAAAATTATTCATGCATTTACCCTGCAACCCCACCCGAACAGGGTCTACTCTATATTGCTGGAGTCAAATGGCGGGAAGACAAAGACGAGTTCAGGACAACATTAAAAACCGTCCATGAGACAACGACTCCAAAGGTCAAACCCGCTCTATGACCAGAGCAATTCCCTGGCCACCACCAATGCACATTGTGATCAAAGCATAACGCCCATTTATACGCTGTAATTCATAGAGCGCTTTAACGACCAGGATAGCGCCAGTCGCACCAATCGGATGACCGAGGGCAACAGCGCCACCATTGGGATTCACTTTTTCAGATGGCAATGCGAGAACCGCCGAAACTGCACAAGCCTGCGCGGCAAAGGCCTCATTCGACTCGATAAGATCCAGATCACTGATGGACAAATTAGCTCGGTGCAGTGCCTGATGTACCGCATCGATTGGACCTATCCCCATCACTTCAGGTTTCACCCCGGAGTGCCCATAAGAAACAATGCGCGCTAAAGGCTTCGCATTGAGTCTTGCAACTGCATCTTCGCTCGCCAGGGTAATCGCAGCCGCAGCGTCATTCAGACCAGAGGCATTCGCCGCCGTTACACTGCCTTCAGCATCAAACACCGGCCGTTGCGTGGAAAAATCTTCTATAGTTGCGTCGCTCCGAACATGCTCATCTTCACTGAATAGCTTGCCCGGCCGGTGAGGGTTGACCTCAAGTGGAAGTATCTGTGACTCGAAACGTCCCTCTGAAATCGCCAAAGCAGCCCGCTGATGGCTTTGTAGTGCATAGGCATCCTGATCGCTACGGCTGATACCATACTGACGGGCAACATTTTCGGCTGTAATTCCCATATGGCCGTTTCCAAATGGATCAGTCAGAACCCCGGTCATCATATCGATAACCTGACCATCGCCCATTCGTTTACCCCAGCGCTGGCTTGGCAACAGGTAGCCTGCATTACTCATACTTTCGGTACCACCGGCAATGGCCGTTTCAATATCACCTAGCTGCAGCATCTGAGTAGCGCTGATAACAGCCTGCAAGCCACTGCCACAGAGACGGTTCAGGGTCAGAGCACGAGAATGCTCAGACATACCGGCCTCAAGTGCGGCAACACGCGACACATACATATCCCTGGCTTCGGTATGGATAACGTTACCAAATACTGCTTGCTCAAAGATATCCGCATCAATAGTTGAACGCTTAATCGCTTCTTTTGTTACGGCAGCAGCCAGCTGAGAGGGGGAATACTTACTCAACGAACGACCATAATCACCTATGGCTGTCCGAGTACCCGATAGAATATATACCTGCCTGAACATTACTTATCTCCAGTGATATTAAAGACGAATTACCATCTGTTAGCGAACAACCGCCGCCAGCCGAGAAGTGATAATGTTTTCAGCATCCTGCATCATGCGTGATACCAGCTGATCCACTGTAGGTATATCGTAAATAAGCCCTGCAGAGATCCCAGCCCACCAAATCCCCTGCTCCATATCACCAGTTTCAAGAACTATAGCACCCCGTTTACCAGCTACCAGTTCAGCGACATCACTAAACTCCGCGCCTTCCTTTCGCTCAATACCAGCCACCTCGAGTGATATAGTGTTTTTAAATACACGGGCGGTATTCCGGAACTTTCTAAAAATCAATTGAGTATCCAGTTCGCTAGCCTCAACCAGCTTCTTTTTCAGATTTCCATGTACCGGGCTTTCCTGAGTTCCCAGAAAACGGGTTCCCATGCTGACAGCCTCAGCCCCCAGAGCCAGGGCAGCAACAAGGCTTCTGCCGTCACTAAAACCACCGCACGCAATAACCGGTATATCCAATTCATCTACTGCACGTGGCACCAGAACCATAGAGGGCACATCATCCTCGCCCGGATGACCTGCTGCCTCAAAACCATCAATCGTTACCGCTGCACAACCAACTTGCTCTGCTTTTTTTGCATGCCGAACCGATGTGCACTTATGAATAACTTTGACGCCAGCTGCATTGAACATCGACATAAATGGTTCAGGGCTTCGACCAGCTGTTTCAACAATTTTAACCCCGGACTCTACAATAACTCGGGCATACTCTTCGTAAGGCGGTGGAGTTAGGGTAGGAAGAATCGTTAGGTTGACTCCAAAAGGCTGGTTTGTCATTGACTGAGTCCTTTTTATCTCCTCTGCCAAGGCTTCTGGAGTTGGCTGCGTCAAGGCACTCAGAAAACCCAAAGCTCCTGCATTTGCTACCGCTGAAACTAACTCCGCAGTTGATACTCTCTGCATCCCGCCTTGAATAACCGGGTACTTTATATCAAACATTTCTGTTATACGAGTCTTGAACATTGTTAACTCCAAAAACTTCAGATTATGTGCTCAGAAACTTCGAGAAACAGGTGAATGTACCATCCTTTACCTTGTTTCAACAAATCCGGGCGCTTACAGTAGAATTACAATTAAATCTCTAAACAAACTCAGGTTTTCGCTTTTCAACAAAGGCCATTACACCCTCTACAAAGTCTGCAGTCATAACACATTCAGCAAAGCTTTCCAGTTCCAATTCAAGCTGATTCTTAAGCTCAGATAGCCTGTCTTTCTTAATTAACTGACGTGTATTAATTATGGCCTTAAGCGGTCCATTGACAATTTTTTCGGCATATTGAATCGCGCTATCCATGAGTTTGGAAGATTCAACAACCCCGCTGACCAAGCCCCACTTCTCCGCATCGAAGGCACCAAAAACTTGGTTAGTCAGCAGTAATTGCAAAGCTTTTCTTTCGCCAATAAGCACAGGTAAATTATGCGATAAACCACCATCAGGCGTCGCGCCAAGCCCGATATATGCAGGCACAAACTTGGTGTTTTCATCCGCAATAAGGACATCGGCCAAACAGCACAGGCTAAGCCCAAAGCCAGCAACCGGCCCCTGAGCACATACAATCAACGGCACTTCCAGTGCCGCTAGTTGTGCAATTACCTCATGCGCCAGACCGACATACGCTCTTACCTCCGCAGGTCTGAGAGCAGGCTCCATTTTTACAACCTGATAAAAGAAACCAATATCACCACCCGCGCAAAAAGACTTGCCCTCACCTTTAAGGATAACAGCCCTTACCTCAGTACTTTGCTGTATACGCTGGACAATAAGTTGTAACTCCCTTAAGGCAGCCTCAGAGAGGGCGTTGAGTTCATCCGGCCGATCAATAGTAATGATCGCTATACGCGCGTGGCTCTCAAACTTGATTAAATTTCGCATACCTTCACCTACTATATTCGCCAACATGAACCGCAATAAAGTTCGACCTCTACGACACAGCCGACGACTGGTAAAAGTCCGAACAAGCGGCTTTACCTGTAACGAAAAACCGCTGTTCGCTATACCCTCAAATATCCTGACCAGCAGTAAATAAACTCAAACGTCATAGACCCGCAGCATTTCACGAGAGATGATATGGCGTTGAATCTCCGAAGTTCCCTCCCAGACACGCTCGATTCGAGCATTACGCCATAGCCGTTCCACCGGAGATTCATCCATCAGTCCCATACCGCCATAAACCTGTATGGCTTCATCGGTAACACGGGCAAGCATCTCACTGGCAAACAGCTTTGCCATCCCCGCATCGCCATCAGTCATAGAGCCGAGGTCCATTTTTTGGGCTGTATATAAGGTCAGCAGATCTGCAGCACGAATATTGGTGGCCATATCAGCAAGTTTAAAAGACACACCCTGATTTTTTGCTATTACCTTTCCAAACTGTTTACGCTGTGCAGCCCAGGAAACTGAGAGATCCATTGCCCGTTGCGCTTGGCCAACACAGTTTGCTGCAACCATAACACGACCGGCCGTCAACCAGTCGTTCGCGACAGTCCAACCTTTACCAATTTCACCTAGTACTTTGGAGGCAGGCACCCGGCACTCATCAAAGAACAGCTCATATTGATGATATCCACGGTTACTTACGCAGATAGGCCCGCGACGAATTTCTAGGCCTTTGGTATCCGTATCAACCAAGAAAGAGGTGACTTCATTACGGGTACGTCCGTTGATTTCCTGGGTACCGGTGACGGCAAATACGATAGCGAAATCGGCATCACCCGCGTGGCTGATGAAATGCTTACTACCGTTAATAATATAATCTTCGCCATCTTTTACAGCACGCGTTTTAATACCCGCAGCATCTGAACCTGCATCCGGCTCGGTTAGGGCAAAACAATCTGACTTCTCACCCCGTACACAAGGTAACAGATATTCTTCAATCTGATCACCTTTACAGGCCATCAGAATTTTACTCGGACGAGCGACAAAAACATGTAACGCCCAGCTGACTTTTGAAAGTTCACGTTCAATCAGCGCTTGAGAGACGTAATCCAGCCCGGGACCACCCACTTCTTCCGGCATATTGAATGCGTAGAATCCAGACTCAAGGGCTTTAGTGCGAATTTGATCAGCTAGCTCTTTTGATACTTCACCGGTTGACTCAACCTCTGCCTCATAAGGCAGTAGCTCTCTTTCAACGAAGGCGCTGACTGACTCAATCAGCATTTGATGTTCTTCTGTCAATTGAAAATCCATTTGCTACCTCTAACAATAAACTTTGTTAAATTTATTATGCTCTTATCGCCAATTAACACCCTTTCCAGGCAGGATCACGCCGATCCTGAAACGCTTTCGCACCTTCAGTTGCATCATCACTAGCCAACATTTTCTCAAACTCCGGCCACTTTCCAGCTCGCAGGTCGCGGTAACAATCTGCAAAAGAAAGAGTCTCAGTCTCTCGGACAACCTCTTTAATAGCAGCAACGGAAAGCGGTGCAGACTTCATAATACGATGCGCAAGCTCCCGCGCATGATCAAGCAACTGCGCCTGAGGCACAACAGAGTTCACTAGCCCCAGGCCAGCGGCATCTTCAGCAGAAAGTCGCTTACCGGTTAACAAAAGTTCCATCGCTTTAACCCGGGGCATAATTTTTGGCAGTAAAAAAGTCGCGATATCCGGTGCGACTCCAACCTGAGCTTCAGGTAACCAAAACTGAGCATTATCAGAGGCGACTACAAAATCCGCATTAAGCAACATTTCAAAGCCGGCGCCCAAGGCATAACCGTTAACCGCACAGATCACAGGCTTAAGAAGGTTATCCATTTCCGGAAAACCTCCAAACCCGCCTTCACCGAAGTCGCCCGTATACTCTTCACCATCAGCAACTGCATTCAGATCCCAACCACCACAAAAAAACTTCTCTCCTGCTCCGGTTAGAATCGCTACCCGTAACTCAGGGTCATCTCGAAAGCTGGCAAAAACTTCACCCATTCTCCGGCTCAGTTTCGCATCAATGGCATTGCCTTTAGGACGATTCAAGACGATCTCAAGAATTTGTCCATTACGGGTTACATTAAGGTTATCAGTCATGTCACATCTCCGAGTTCCAGACTCAGCTGGAATACTACTAATTTTTATTGCTTTCCCGCTTATCGGGAGTGAATGATCTATTTAATAATACTTATCAATGCATCTGCAGCCACGGTACCTTTTCCTTTAGCTCTAACCAGCAATGGATTGATATCCAACTCCCCGATTGTGTCGAAGTTCTCGCGCACAAAGTCTGCAACAGACAGAATCGCATCTGCGGCAGCATCCAAGTCGGCTTCAGCACGCCCCCGGAAACCAGAGAACAACGGTGCACTTCGTAGCTCCTGCAAAGCATGGATTACCTCAACTCGAGTAACCGGTAGTAATAACGACCGGCTATCACGCATAAGCTCCACTAACACACCCCCAGCACCAACGACAAGGTAGGGACCGAACTGCTCGTCACGGACAACACCAACAATGATCTCCGCGACAACATCCTCAACCATTTTCTCGATCAGGAAGCTGTTTGAAAGGTGCGCCATTGAGGTCACGGCCTTGTCAACATCATGCGCTGATTTCAGGTTCAACTTCACAGCGCCAACATCAGTTTTATGCGCCACCCCAAGAGCTTTAACCACTACTGGAAAACTCAAACTCTTAGCAGCAATACCCGCTTCTTCTGCATTAGTAACAATTCGGCTTTCAGGCACGCAGAGCCCATACTGTGCAAGCAGACTCTTTGACTCGGCTTCATTCAGGGTTAGAAGCTTTTCACTGTCAAAAGCCGATGCTGGTTTCAGTAAGGGGTCAACTTTACGCTGCCCCCAAGCCTTGCCGATATCTGCTGCCGCTTCAACGCCTTCCAGCCCCGCATTAAGACCGGCCAATGGCACAATATTCTGTGATATCAATAATTTGGCTGTTTGTTCAGGCATATTCTCAGGTAGCATTGAAATCACCGCAGCCTTTGCCCCTGTTCGGGCAACCGCACCAACCAGAGCATTTTGAGCAGGCAACCACGCAGAGGCATCACAGCGATCACCCCGAGGATAGTCAAAATGACATAAGGAGAGATCAAATTCTGCACCGATAAAAGCAGCAAAAGTATCAGTAAGTCGCTCCTGATCAGCCCAGTCATACAGCTGGTAGTCAAACGGGTTTGATACAGAAACCAACTCATGAACCGTGGCCTCTACTTGTTTTTGATGTTGCTCGGACAGACTGGAAAGAACAAACTTTCGATCTTCCACTGCATCAGCCAAAAGGGAAGCATCACCACCTGAAGGACTCAGCGAACTCAGCTTATACCCTGCCAATGGTCCATGAACATGCAAGACTTTCAGGGCCTCAAGCATCCCCTCCATCGAATACACTCGCCCGACACCACAGCGGGCAAACAACGCATTCATCAACTCATCCGACCCTGCCAATGATGCCGTATGTGACAAGGCCATCTTTTGCGCCGCATCAGACCGACCCGACTTGATCGCCACGACTGGCTTGCCCAGATCTCTAGCAAAACTAACAGCTTCTTCAAACGCAACTGGATCGGTAATGCCTTCGATATACAGGCCAATTGCGGTAACAGCCTCTTGTTGTGCGAACTCTTTGATAGCGTCATGTAGATCAAACTTGAGTTTGTTACCCAGGGATACCACATAGGCCAGCGGCAACCCGCGCTGCTGCATGGTAAAGTTAACCGCCACATTGGAAGACTGGGTGACAATAGCAACACCAGAATCAACCGCTTCGCCCCCCTGCTGATCCGGCCAAAGCATTGCCTTATCCAGATAGTTCAGCATGCCATAACAGTTTGGCCCGAGCAGAGGCATAGCTCCCGAAGCTTCCAGCAACTGCGCTTCCAGCTGACGCCCCTCTTCACCAGACTCCGAGAATCCAGTGGCATAACAAACAGCGCCACCAGCCCCCATCTCGTTCAATTCACGAATCACTGATATAGTCAGGTTTCGATTAACCGCGACATAAGCAGTATCTGGAGCAGAAGGTAAATCCTGGACCGAACGGTATACTTTCAGCCCTTCTATGAAATCTTTTTTAGGATGAACCGGCCAGATTTCACCTTCATAACCAGCCTTTATACATTGACGAATAGCCTCTCCAGCCTCTCGCCCACCAATCACAGCGATACTACGAGGCCGAAGAAAACGAAAAAATGACATACTTATATCTCCTGACACAAAACTTTATTTATTTTTCACGAAGATCAAGATATAAAGGCCACTAAAAAATACCTCGACCTCATCTGATATATCTAAAAAACCTTATATTTACCAACCCTACCACCCAGCTTAAAATTTCAGTACGCCACTAAAAAAGAAGCTATTCTGACATTAACAAGACCAGATACAGTCTTAATTTTCACTTCAGACATTGCTTATAATAAGCAAGCAAAAGACGAAGAATGTTTCACTAATCGACATCTATGTATTGTTTTTCGACACAATTATCTAATTTCAATCAGACACCTCAATTAAGCGGCTTCAGCCATTCGGCTCTTGCGTTCAAATTCATTCGCCCTTGGCAACCCAGATAGAAATATAACCGGTAGCTTCTGTAGAGCACTCTGGTGTAGTGAGCGACAGCCATAGATGTAGTGCGTGACAAGGTCATCGTCACTCACTTAACATTAATCGACATATTTGTTTTAATTTTCGACATGACTTATAATTTTGAATGTCTTCAGCTCGATAAAGTTTTGAACCCGATATAAATCGTTCAATAACTGATCGATCCTTAGGATAAGAATGTCACTACTGCCCATAGTTATTTCTAATACCAGAAAGGTACAAAACTTGTGAAACACTATTGTTTCTTATTACTGCCTGAATTCAGTAACCTCTGTTTATTCAATTCAATAGAGCCTTTGCGGGCAGCAAACAGTTTCATTAATGGACCGGGCTACAGATGGTCGCTGATTTCGATAGATGGCTCACCTGTAACCAGCTCCAGCAGCTTCGAGATGCGGGTAGACTTCAGCATTGATGAAATGCTTTCTACAGAAAAACCCGATGCATTGATTGTGCTGGCAAGCTATAACTATCAACGTCACAGTTCCAGGGATGTAATCCGTAAACTGCGCACACTGAAGAGCCGGATCCCGGTGCTTGGTGGGCTTGATGCAGGTAGTTACCCGTTGGCAAAAGCCGGATTGTTAAACGGTTATCAGGCAACCATTCATTGGGCGGAAATTGAGACTTTCACCGAAAAGTTCCATGAGATTAAAGTCAGTAATAATCGTTACGTTATCGACCGCAACCGGATTACCTCTGGCGGAGCGACCACCGCACTTGATTTAATGCTGACTATCATCAGAGCGGACTTTGGCCAGGAGACTGCTATTGCTGTTTCGGAACTTTTAATTTTTGACACTGAACGCTCGGGAAGCACTCCACAAAGGGAGCGTGTTCCGGCCATGATTGAAAATAAAATGCCTCGCCTGGCCAAGGCTATTAAACTGATGGAACGGAATATTGAGAGTCCTTTGTCGGTAGCGGAAATCTCTAGCCAGACCGGGATTTCACAGCGTCAACTAGAGCGCGACTTTAAAGAAAGCCTAGGTACCACGGCTACACGTTATTACTCAAGACTGAGGGTTATGCTAGCCCAAAGACTACTAACAGAAACAAGTTTAAACATCACAGAAATTGCCTTGCGGGCTGGCTACACATCGCGAACATCTTTTATAAGGACGTATAAGAACGTATTTAAAAAGTGCCCTTCTGATGAGAGATCGAAAAAATAAATATAGAGCCTATCCGTAAAAAACCTCCAAGATACCAATTATGGGTGAAGCTCACTTCTCAGCATATAACTGAAAACTACACTGACCAGCATCTTTATCGACGGGGCCCCCACTACGATGACAACTAAATCGGCCATCCTTCTTAACATTCCGATACATGCAAGGCAAGGCAAGGCAAGGCAAGGCACCATAAGAAAAAATTATCGGACTAAAGCATATATCTGACCCTAGTAAAGATTAATCAATTTTTATATAAAAGAAGTCATCTATATAAAAATACTGCCTGCAGCGAACTTTCAGCAAGGGACAGTAACTATACGCCTGAAAAAGAAAAACGACGATAGAAGAATCGTCGTTTTCTTGTAACCAATATATCAAATATATATTGTCATACTTTTTTGAAAGCCATCTCCGAGTTGTCTAACGACATTGATGGACTTTCATCATCTTCCGTTGATTTAACTTTTAAATCATCACCTTGATATTCAGGAAAATCTTCCTTCAACCATTTCAATAGCGAAAGGAAAGAAATCCCCATAATAAACACCAATGGAACACCCACTATTAAACTCGCCGTTTTTATCGGCGCCAAACCACCTGCGTTCATAAGTATCAGACCTGTAATCCCAAGTGCTATAGCCCAGAATAGACGATTTATGCGAGAGGGCTCCTGGCCTTCTTTAATATTCTTTGAGGTAATAGACGCTAGTACATACGCTGACGAGTCAACTGTAGTACCAGAATACACAAACCCAACCAGAATAAAGAGAGGGAGAATTAACCACTCCAGAGGTAATTGCATCATAACCCCCAAGATAGCCGCAGATGCACTTTCATTTTTGATGGTATCTAGTACAGGGTATAGACCATTTAACTCTGCATACATTGTATTATTACCGAACAACATAAAAAACAGCATACAACCAGTACTACCCGCAATGGTAACAGTTAATCCTATATCACGAAATGTACGCCCTTTTGAGATACGGGCAATAAATATTCCCATATAAGGCCCATAAGCAACCCACCAAGCCCAATAGAATATTGTCCACCACTGAGGAAACATACTTTTACCAATAGGGTCTGTATAAAAAGCCATACGAGTAAAATTAGTCAGCATAAGACCAATGCTATCCGTAAACATATTCAGCATGAAATAAGTAGGCCCGCCAATAAAAACAATTGAACAGAGAATTATCAGCGCTATCAAATTAATATCACTAAGTACTTTAATACCTTTTTTCAGACCCAGAGTAACAGATGTTACAAAGATGCAAGTCCAAACCACCACGACTGTGATATCAATTGCAGCTGTATGAGCCACGCCCATGAACTGACTCAGAGCTTCGGCTAGCATGGGTGTACCCGAGGCTAGTGTTGTACCAGTACCTCCGACTAAACCGAAAACCAGCAAGATATCTATTATTTTACCGATAGTACCCGTCGCGTTTTTCTCGCCAATAATACCGGCGCATGCAGTACTTAACCTTAATCCACCTTTTTTTCGGTTGTAATATGCATAACCAATAGGAAATGCTGTGAGGCTATAAAAAGCCCAAGCAAGAGGCCCCCAATGAAACATTCCGTACATGCCGGCATATTCAGCAGCAGCCTGACTTTTGGCCTCTAAGCCAAAAGGAGGTGAAGTATAATAATAGGTCCATTCAATTGATGACCAGTAAATTAACGATGTGCCAATACCAGAACAGAAGAACATAGCAATCCAGCTAATTCGACTGAATTCTGGACGAGCCTCAGCACCACCGAGCCTTACACTTCCAAATTTACCGAGCGATATCCAGATCACAGAAATAAAGAAGATAGCACCTGCCCAAATATAGACGAAACCGAATTGATTAGTTACAAAGTTAAAAATATTTTCAACTACACTGCGGGAACTTTCCTCAAAAACTATCATAAACATAATCGCCGCCGTTACAACCAAACAAGCGGGCCAGAATATTTTTTTATCTAGAGGTGCCTCTTGAATCACCACCTCTTCACGTTTTTTAATTTTACTCATAATATTTCCGTTTGTTTTTTTATTTAAGCAGCTGTAAAAATATTTATACTACTATCTGATACAATAATTTATTCAGTTACCCCTCCACTCAGGCTCTCTTTTTTCCAAGAAAGCGTTAGCACCTTCAACAGCATCACTACTCTTAAGCATTTTCATGAAACGGGGCCAAGCCTCTTTTCTAAGCTCCTTATATGACTCATCAAAGGTCAAGTGCTCTGTTAGGTGAACCGCTTCTTTTACAGCCTCAATTGATAGCGGCGCAGAACGCATTAAATCCCGAGCAAAACTGCGTGCCGCATCCATAAGCTGATCAGCAGGGACTACATTATTAATCAGCCCGAATGAAGCCAGCTCCTGAGCGCTATGACGTCGCCCCATCATCAATATTTCCATAGCTTTTTGACGAGGCAACAACTTAGGCAACATAAATATTGCGATATCAGGTGCGATACCAATACGAACTTCAGGTAACATAAACTCCGCATGATCTGCTGCCAGAATAAAATCGGCACGCAACAACATTTCAAATCCTGCACCGACAGCCAGACCATTTACAGCGCAGATAATAGGTTTATGAAGCTCTTTCATTTCGGTAAATCCACAAAACCCCCCCTCGCCAAAATCACCGATGAACTCCTCACCATCAGCTACTGCATTGAGGTCCCAACCAGCAGAAAAAAACTTATCCCCTGCACCAGTCAGAATAGCCACTCTCAGACTTGGATCATCTCTAAATTCTGCAAACACCTTTCCCATATCTGCACTTAACTTAGCATCAATTGTATTTGCTTTAGGACGATCCAATACGATTTCGAGGATTTGTCCATTACGTGTAATCTTTAAATTATTATTCACATATTCTCCAAAGCGGCACACAAAGGGTTATGTTCAGAGCTCAGCTAGTTATGTTTGATCAAGCATCTACTACCGAGCGACAGGCTGTTTTGTATCTACAGTCAAATATTTATCAGTCAATAATGGTTTATTAAATCGACAAAAATGCATCATTAATCGCCATTAATGTTTCAATTATCGCCAAAAACGAAAATATTTTAGACCAAGAACCTAACCCGGATTTTTCACAAAAGAGGGCGAGTCTCGCTTAACCCATTGATATAATTGAGATTACGCCAATAACGCTTCGTACGAAGCTTAAACGAGACCGCCGATGCACGATTCTACCCCAGACCAACTGCGTTTTCCTGCCACCGCGGAATGTTCCCTTCGCGCCCATTTTCAAGGCGGTGCCCTGTCATATGCCCCGGCAAGCGGCCCACGGGCAAGGAGAACGCCGCGATCATCAAGCGCGTTCTACGCCTCATCCGTCTGGCCTGGCCGGATACGCACATCATCTTGCGTGGCGATAGCCATTTCGCCAATCCCGAACTGATGACCCTGTGCCGCCTATTGGCTGATTCACAACCTGCGGGAAAACACGCTGTGCCACACGAATTGGCCCGTGCGCAGCCGATGACGATCATCCTGAAACTGTTCAAGTTGGCGGTGCGGGTGGTGAAATACAAGGATCGGATCAAGCATCCGTGGACAGGCTGGCCATAACGAGAGCCGGCTGATTTGTTCAGCACACCCATGTGCTTCACCCCTTCGGGGCTTACACGTTCAATCGCTCCCTACGATTGAATGAACTGATTTTTGCGGTGTTTTAAGGCTATAAATCGACAGGATTACCGATTTGCACAGCGTTAGCTGTCCATAGGATGCAGCTTGTGCATGGTGATTCACTGGTGTGCTTATAGTGATTAATGAGGCATGACGACGAACCGCCGCACGACGGAACGCCGCCCGGAACAATTCGCTTGGGTAAACGGTGCGATTCGCTTCGCTCATCAGCACCCTGGCACCTACAAAGGTCGCTAAATCCAAACCTGATGTGACCCCACAAAAGTGGACACACCGTTAGATCGCCTGCTCGCCCGCCGCAGGTTTCACCCTGCTTCCCGGAATTCGCAGGCACACCCTCGAAATTCGCCTGGGGCTCATTTCCCGGAATTCGCAGGCTCATTCCATATATGGTCTCCTCCCCGCGTGCAAGGCACCAGATCTCGATTTCAGGGACAGGTTGCTGCCATATATCCGGCCTGTTGTTGAAGCCACGCATGTGGCCTCTGGCCTTGATGAGCATTCGCGCATACCGTCCTTATCAGGCTACCGTTCTCGCAGAACGTTGGAATGGCCAGGTTTTCAGTATGCCGGTTTGACCTGTTGTGTCATCGAGGGTCTTTTGCCTTCGCAACCCTGGGTGGACTCATCAACGTCTGTTGATGGACGTACTCTGTTTTGTTCTCGGACGCGGCGCTCAGGCGGCTGCTTTTGGCTGGTAATGTTCGCCGCGTGCCACGATGATCCAGGCGATTCTGACCAGCTTGTTCGCCAGCGCCACCATTGCCTTGTTGTAACCTCGTGTCGCCACTAAACGGTTGATCCACTGACTCAGCGGGTCGACTTTATGTCCCGCCTGTGCAACCACCGCGCGAGCACCGTGCACTACCTGGGATCTGACGGCGCGGTTGCCGCACTTGCTAATGCCCAGCAGCAGCTGATGGCCGCCCGTGCTGTGCTGCCGGGGCACCAACCCCAGCGCCGCCGAGGCATCCCGCCCACGTTTAAACTGCTGTCCGTCCCCCATCCAGTGCTTGAGCGTGCCGCTGACAATGGGGCCTATACCGGGTACCTCCATCAACCGGCAACAGACGTCATCCTCACGTGCCTGCCGTTTGACCTCTTGCTCGTACCAGGCAAGTTCTGTTCGCAGCGCCTGTAGCCGTTGGTATTGCCGATTGAGCAACAGGCGTAACCTGGGTGTGAGGGCGTTCGCGTCATCATCAAGCAGTTCAGGAACAGCGGCGTACAGTGCCGTAACGCCCTGGCGAATGGCGATGCCATATTCCGCCAGTAGAGCCCTGACCTGATTAATCAGCCGTGTATGCTCCTGCGAGAGCTGCAAGCGCAGCTGACCGAACAGTTGCGCATCTTGCTCCTCCAGTGTTTTGACCCTGACCGGCCTTATCTGTCCATGTTGGCAGGCTTCAGCAATGCCTGCGGCATCGTTGTAGTCGTTTTTCTGCCCCCGCTGATACCCTTTTACATGCTGCGGTGGCAGCAGGCTTACCCTGTGCCCAAGTTGTTGGATCTCGCGGCCCCAGTAGTGGGCGCCGGCGCACGCTTCCATGGCGATATGACTGGGTTCCTGCTGAGCGAGGAAACGTAGCATTCGTGACCGCGTCAGCGTTTTACGCCACAAGGCCTTACCCGTCGTACTCAAGGCCACCAGTGCAAAGCTATTTTTTGCCAGATCAATACCAATCGTCGTAAGCTTATTCATGGTCTTCTCCTCAACTTGTCAGATAAAAGGCTTCATCCTTTATCTTGGCGCATTGTGACGCCGATCGGAGTGGGGAGGAGACCATCTCATCAGGCTACAACGGCAACCCCTTGCCCCTTGCCCCTTGCCCCTTGCCCCTCGCACCTTGCACCTTGCACCTACATGTTCGGATAGGTCGGGCCGCCACCGCCTTCGGGCACCACCCAGGTAATGTTCTGGGACGGATCTTTGATGTCACAGGTTTTGCAGTGCACGCAGTTCTGGGCGTTGATCTGAAAGCGCGGGCCGCTCGCCTCTTCCACCACTTCATAGACCCCCGCCGGGCAGTAACGCTGCGCAGGCTCGGCCCAGGTGGGCAGGTTGGTGCCGATGGGAATGCCGGCATCCCTCAGCTGCAGATGGCTGGGCTGGTCTTCTTCGTGGTTGGTGTTGGAGAGGAACACCGACGACAGCTTGTCAAAACTCAGTTTGCCATCGGGTTTCGGGTAGTCGATCTTCTGGCTCTGGGCCGCAGGCGTGAGCTGGGCATAATCCGCCCGGGTATCGTGCAGCGTCACTGGAATCTTGCCACCGCAGAGGTTCTGGTCGACGAAGTTGAAGGCACCGCCCAGCAGGGTGCCGAACCTGTGCAGCGCCGGGCCAAAGTTGCGGCTGCGATAGAGTTCATCGTACAGCCAGGAGGCCCTGAAGGCCTCGGTAAAGGCGCTGATGTCCTGGCCTGCGCTGTCACTTTCGCCCAGGGCTTTGAACACGCTCTCGGCGGCCACCAGGCCGGACTTCATCGCCGTGTGGGTGCCCTTGATCTTGGAGAAGTTCAGGGTGCCGGCGTCGCAACCCAGCAGTAGTGCACCCGGCATGGTCATCTTGGGCAGGGAATTAAAGCCGCCCTTGGTGATCGCCCTTGCACCGTAGGACACCCGCTTGCCCCCTTCCAGATACTGTGCAAACAGTGGATGGTGCTTCATGCGCTGGAATTCGTCGAACGGGCTCAGCCAGGGGTTGCTGTAGTTCAGATCGACGATCAGCCCCACCACCACCTGGTTGTTGTCGGCGTGGTAAAGAAAGAAGCCGCCGCTCGTGCCTTCCTGCCCCTTGCCGACCAGGGGCCAGCCGGAGCCGTGCAGCACCAGGCCGGGCTGGTGCTTGGCAGGATCGATGTCCCACAGCTCCTTGATGCCCAGACCGTAATGCTGCGGGTCGGCGTCCTGGTCCAGCGCAAATTTCTCGATCAGCTGCTTGCCCAGGTGCCCGCGGCAGCCTTCAGTAAACAGGGTCACCTTGGCGTGGAGCTCCATGCCGGGCATGTAGCTGTCCTTGGGCTGGCCATCCTGGCCGATGCCCATGTCGCCGGTGGCGATGCCCTTGACCGCGCCCTGGAACTCGCCGTCTGCGTGATAGAGCACTTCGCTGGCGGCAAAGCCCGGGAAGATTTCCACCCCCAGGGCCTCGGCCTGCTCGGCCAGCCAGCGACACAGGTTGCCAAGACTCGCAACATAGTTGCCATGGTTGTGCATGGTCTTGGGCACCAGCGCGTTGGGAATGCGCCGGGCCGAGGTGGCATCGCTCAGCAAATAAATCTGGTCTTCGGTCACCGCCGTGGTCAGCGGTGCGCCGCGCTCCTGCCAGTCGGGAAAGAGTTCCGCCAGGGCGCGGGGCTCGATCACGGCGCCCGACAGTATATGGGCGCCGACTTCGGAGCCTTTTTCCACCACACAGACCGACAGCTCGCGCTCGGCGTCCTGCGCCTGCTGCATCAGGCGAATGGCGGCGGACAGGCCGGCGGGGCCTGCACCAACGATCACCACATCGAATTCCATCGACTCACGATTCATAATTTCTCCACACCATGGTCCAGATTGCAGGGAAGGCCCTTCAAAGACTGAAGACTGGCGATTAGCGTATCGACAAAAGGTTCAGCGTTGTCAGACAGTGAGTAAAACTCTGCACGCTGTAGCCAGCTTGATACAAAACCATCCACCACTGCCTTGATAAAAGCAGAAGCAAACTCAAGGTCCAAACTCTCTGGAAGCTGTCCACGCTGAACAGCGTTCTTTATCATCACCACTCGCCGCTCATGCTGATTCTGTATAAACCGGCTTACCGACTCAGACGCGCCACCCAGCGCCAGGCCTGAACTCTCACGCATAAACATGATCATCACCAGGCAAAAACTGTGATCGCGCTCAACCTTTATCAACATTTTCACCAGTAACTGCCTGAGTTTACCAAGCGGGTCTTGCTCGTCACTGGATAGACAGGCGTCACTGAGATCGTTAAGTGGGCTTGAATAAAATTCGCAAATAGCCTCAAAAAGATGCCATTTGTCCTTAAAATGCCAATAGATTGCACCACGCGTGCAACCGGCGGATTTTGCGATGTCAGTTAAATGGCATCCAGAAACTCCCTGATCAGCAAATATTTCCAGCCCTTTTTGCATAATCAACAGGCGAGTGTGCTGTGCCTCCTCCTTTGTTCTACGCATAGGCCTCCCGACACCTTAAACATGCCACTATGGGCAATCAGGCGGTGACCGAACCACCGTTGAGTGGCAATACCTGCCCGGACATCCAGGACGCTTCACGGGATGCCAGATAGGCAACGGCCGCACCCACATCTTGCGGTGTGCCCGTACGCCCGACCGCAGTGGCCTTGGCATATTCGGCGTAGTCACCGAAGTTGTTCATGGTACCGAGCGACACGGCATTGGCGGTGACACCCTGGCGACCAACCTCATGGGCCAGATGGCGCATAAAACCCAGCGCCGCCGCCTTGGCCGCGGCATAGTTGGTCAACCCAAACGAGAGCCCGGTGCGCCAGGACTCCGAGCTGATAATAATGATGCGGCCAAAGCCGTTCTCGATCATGCCATCCAGCACCCGCCGGCTGAGACCGACAATGGCGCGCAGATTCAGATCCAGCTGCCGCTCGAAATCGGTATCATCCAGGTCTCTGAACTGACGCAGGGATTCCGGCATGCCCGGTGGCACCCCGGCGTTATTGACCAGAACACTGACCGGACCGAACTCGCGCTCGGCAATCGCGACTATCGATTCACGGACATCCGGCAAGGTGATATCCCCAGGTGCGGCACAGACGGTAAAACCTTCCGCGCGTAGCTGAGTCACCGCCTGCTCGGCACGTTCAGAGTAATAGTCGTTCACCACCACCCTGGCGCCCTGAGTTGCCAGGGCCCGGGCGACACCCAGCCCCATGCCCTGACCGGCGCCGGTCACCAGGGCTACCAGACCCTCGAGTTCAAACAGTTTCTGACTCATTTTATTGTCCTTATCCTGAGCAATACCCGTGATCACAGTCCCAATCAGGGGCAGACTTCAAACAAACCGGCTGCGCCCATGCCACCGCCAATACACATGGCGATCACGACATATTGCACCCCGCGGCGACGCCCTTCGATCAGCGCATGACCCACCATGCGCGCGCCGGACATGCCAAACGGGTGGCCAATGGAGATCGCGCCACCGTTGACATTCAGACGGTCATTGGGAATGCCGAGCTGATCGCGGCAGTACAGTACCTGGCTGGCGAAGGCTTCATTGATTTCCCACAGGCCGATGTCGCTCACCTGCAGGTTGAAACGTTCCAGCAGCTTTGGAATCGCATAAACAGGCCCGATACCCATTTCTTCGGGCTTGCAGCCCGCCACGGCTATACCGCGGTAGATACCCAACGGCGCGATGCCACGACGATCCGCCTCTTCACGGCTCATCAGCAGGGTTGCAGCCGCACCATCGGAAAACTGGGAGGCATTACCCGCCGTGACGTGTTTCCCCTCGCTAATCCACTGACCGTCCTTCCACACCGGCGCAAGGCCCGCCAGGCTTTCATAGGTGGTCTGCGGACGGTTGCACTCGTCTCGGTTGGCAACCACTTCCTTGTGACCGGCCGGCTTGCGGTCCGCATCGAACAGCAGCTGCTGCGCGTTGAGCGGCACTATCTCGTCGTCGAACAGGCCCGCTTCCTGTGCAGCAGCGGTACGCTGCTGGCTCTGCAGTGCATAGCGGTCCTGCTCTTCGCGGCTGATGCCATAACGCTCGGCCACCAGCTCGGCGGTTTCGATCATCGGAATGTAGGCGCTGGGAGCCACGTCCTTAACCGCTTCGGACTGTGCCCGGTAGCTGTTCTTGTGCTTGGTCTGGGTCAGCGACAGCGACTCGACGCCACCGGCCACAGCTATCTTCATCTCGCCGGCCAGAATACTCTTGGCGGCCACGCCGATGGTCATAAGGCCGGACGCACACATGCGATCCAGCGCCATGCCCGGAACCGAGTCCGGCAGGCCGCCGGTATAGGCACACAGACGACCGATATTGTAGGCCTGAGTGCCCTGCTGCACCGCCGCGCCCATGATCACGTCTTCGACCGCGCCCGGTTCAATACCGGCACGCTCGACAACAGCTCGGACCACATGACCACCCAGAACCGGCGCTTCAGTATCATTAAAGGAGCCGCGGAACGACTTGGTCAGCGCGGTACGCGCCGTGGATACAATGACTGCTTCACTCATCTCATTTTCCTCATTAAGCCGGGTTAAAGGTGTAGCGACTGATCGTATCGACCACGCAGCCAGGGCGCTCACTACCCTCGATCTCGACGGTGACGCGCACGGTTGCCTGAATGGCGCTCTTGATCTGCTCGACGGCAATCACCTCACCACGACCACGGATGCGACTGCCCACCGGTACCGCTGCCGGAAAGCGTATTTTGTCGCAACCGTAGTTGACGCCCATCTGCAGGTTCTGCACTTCCATCAGCTGGGGCAGGAACAGGTTGACCAGAGACTGCGTCAGGTAACCGTGGGCGATGCAGCGGCCGAAAGGGCCCTGCGCCGCCCGTACCGGATCGACGTGAATCCACTGGTGATCACCGGTGGCTTCAGCAAACAGGTCGATCCGCTGCTGGGTGATCTCCAGCCAGTCGCTGCAGCCCAGGTCCGTGCCCTGCGCCGCCAGCAGTGCTTGGGCACTGGCAAACAGATGATTCGCCATAACAGTATCCTCAGGCTTGCTGCGATGAGACCGAGACGACTTCGCCGGTCATATAGGACGCGTAATCACTGGCCAGAAACATCATTACGTTGGCCACTTCCCACACTTCGGCGGCACGCCCGAACGCCTCGCGGCTGGACAGCTGTGCCAGCAGCTCTTCGCTGGACGCTTTCTTAAGGAAATCGTGCAGCGCGATCGATGGCGACACCGCATTAATACGCACGCCGTATTCGGCAGCCTCCAGGGCGCTGCAGCGGGTCAGGGCCATGACCCCCGCCTTGGCGGCGGCGTAGTGCGCCTGTTCCTTCTGCGCGCGCCAACCCAGTACCGAAGCATTGTTGACGATGGTACCGCGACCACGGGCCTGCATGTGCACTAGCATGGCGCGGGTCATGCGAAAGGTGCCGGTCAGGGTGATATCCAGTACCCGATGCCACTCTTCATCACTCATGTCGACGACCTTCTTCTGGCCGCCAAGACCTGCGTTGTTGATCAGCACATCGACGCCGTCCAGCTGCGTTTCCGCCGCAGCGATCAATGCCTGTACGTCATCCTCAATGGTGACGTTGCACAGCTGACCGTAGATAGCATCCAGTCCGGTTTGCTGTTTCAGAGTGCTTACCGCCTCTTCCAGCCGCCGCGGATGGATATCGGAAATCATCAGCGCACGGCAGCCCTCTTCGGCGGCGCGGCGGGCGGCTGAAAAGCCGATACCGGCACCGGCGGCAGCGGTAATAAGAACCGACTTGCCCTTGAGCAGGCCATGACCTTCAACGTATGCGGGAATATTGCTCATAGTCTTACTCACAATCGTGCTCCTCAGCTGCCCCAGACTTTCTGTGCCGGTACGGCTTGTGCAATCAATTTGTATACCGCTTCCCCGACGTCTTCGGGCTTCCAGGCAGCGCCCTTGTCGACGCCCTCTGTCGAACGCCAACCGTCACAGATGGAAATTTTTCCGCCTTCGGATTCAAACACCTTGCCGGTCACGTCCCCAGCCTCCTCCGTTGCCAGCCAGGCCAGCAGAGACGAGACGTTTTCCGGTGCCCAGTAATCGAAGCTGCCGTCCTCCGGCTTCGCCATGCGGGTCGCCATCGACTCCACCGCCGTGGTCATGCCGGTACGCGCCGCCGGTGCCACCGCATTGGCGGTAATGCCGTAACGGCTCAGCTCTGCCGCCTGATTCAGGGTCAGCGCAGCGATACCCGCCTTGGCGGCGGCATAGTTGGACTGACCGATGGAGCCCTGCAACCCGGCACCGGAGGTAGTATTGATGATGCGGGCGCTCACCGCCTTGCCGGCTTTGGACTGGTCGCGCCAGTAATGCACGGCGTGGGAACTGATACAGAAGTGGCCTTTCAGGTGGACCGCCATGATGCTGTCCCACTGCGCTTCGGTCATGGAGGCGAACATGCGGTCGCGATTCACGCCGGCATTGTTCAACACCACATGCAGATCACCGAAGGTCTCGATGGCCTGTTGCACCGCCCGGGCGCTGTCGTCGTAGTTGGTGATATCGGACGTGTTGACCACCGCCTTGCCTCCTGCAGCGGTGATTTCATCCACCACTGCTTGCGCTGCGCCAGCGTTAATATCGTTGACGACCACAGCACAACCTTCAGCCGCAAACACTTTGGCGTGGGCCGCACCCAATCCGCCGCCAGCACCGGTAATAATGGCCACTCGGCCTTGCAAAATAGACATAGCTTCCCCGTAAACTTGCAATGGCCTGCAGCAACAGCGCAGACCATGGATTCAGCTCAAATGTGCACGTCGCACAGCACGCAAAACGAGACGATTCGGCTTTAGCCCAGCCGCTCGATAATCGTCACGTTCGCCTGGCCGCCACCTTCACACATGGTCTGCAGGCCAAAGCGCCCCTGGCGGCGCTCCAGTTCATGCAGCAGCCCTGTCATCAAGCGCACACCGGTCGCCCCCAGTGGATGCCCCAGGGCGATGGCGCCACCGTTGACGTTGATCCTGTCGTGGCTGTAGCCCGTCTCCTGCTGCCAGGCCATGGCCACCGAAGCGAAGGCCTCGTTGATCTCAACCAGATCAATTTGATCCAGGCTCATGCCGGCTTTTTTCAGCGCCGCTGCCGTGGCCGGAATGGGTGCACGCAGGTGCCAGATGGGGTCGTCGCCACAGACGCTGATATGGTGAATGCGCGCCCGTGGCGTCAGCTTGTAACGTTTGAGTGCAGCGTCGGACACCACCAGCATGGCGGCGGAAGCATCGCAGGTCTGACTCGACACGGCGGCAGTGATGGATGGGAACTCAGGTGCCACCGGCTCCAGCTCAGCCATCTTCACCAGCGTGGTCTGACGCGGTGTTTCATCGCGACTGACGCCTTCCAGCGGCACGATCTCGCGTTCGAAGTAACCGGCTTCGATCGCCGCCAGCGCACGGCGATGGCTCTCCAGCGCGAAGACTTCCATATCGGCACGGCTGATGCCCCAGTGGTCGGCGATACGCTGGGCCGCATAGAACTGGTTTACCGGCGCATCGCCAAAGCGCGCCTGCCAGCCTTTGCTGCCGGAAAAGGGATCGCTGAACCCCAGCGGTTGACCCGCCAGCATCGCCGATGCGATCGGGATCTGGGTCATGGTCTGAACGCCGCCGACGGCGATCACATCCTGGGTACCACTCATCACCGCCTGGGCAGCAAAGTGCAGCGCCTGCTGCGAAGAACCGCACTGGCGGTCTACCGTGGTGCCAGGCACATTCAGCGGCAGACCGGCGGCCAGCCAACTGGTGCGGGCGATATCGCCGGCCTGGGAGCCGATGGTATCGACACAGCCGAAAATCACATCGTCGTACTCATCGGCCGGTATGGCGTTGCGTTCCACCAGCGCCTTGAGTGCATGGGCACCCAGATCGATGGCATGCACATGGGATAAACCACCCTTGCGACGCCCGGTGGGCGTGCGCAGAGCATCGACTATATAGGCCTCAGTCATCACGATCTCCCAAATAGGTGTCCGGGGCCCAGGGCGGCGCCGTCGCTTAATACCGCATCACTGACGCGAGCCTTGTGGAAGGTGCGATCCCCCCAGGCGGATTCCAGTGCCCAGGTACGCTTCATGAACATCTGCAGGTCCACCTCCCAGGTGTACCCCATGGCACCGTGAACCTGAATGCCGTGGCGTGCCGCCAGGTGCGCGGCCTCACCACAGGCCGTATGCGCCAGGGACGCATGCAGCGCAGCATCGGCACTGCCATGCTGCAGCGAATAGGCCGCACGGTAGAGCACGGGCTTGGCGAATTCGATTTTTCCAGCCACATCCGCCAGATGATGCTTCACCGCCTGGAAACTGCCGATGGGCTTGCCGAACTGCTTGCGCTGAGCGGCATAGTCAACCGACAGATCCAGCATCCGCTGCGCCAGTCCCAGCAGCTGCCCGGCCACCGACAAGGCACCTCGATTCAGCGCCTGATCCCACAGCGGCTGACCGGTAGCCGCATCCGCAATACGGGTCGCGCTACTCGGCTCCCACATCACGCGGCAGAGTCTGCGCGATGAATCGATGCTGGGGTTGTGCTCGACATCGATCAGCGCGCGCGGCACGGCATGAATCTCGCCGGCGTGAGCAAGTAGCGTAAAGTCTGCCAGGTGAGCATCGGCTACCAGCGGATTGACCGGGTGACCGATTGCAATACGCAAACTGCCTTCGGCAATCTGCTCCAGCCAGCCCTGGCGGTCGCTGACGCTGTCAGGCAGCGCATTGATCAGGCCAGCACTAACATAGGCGGTATCGGCCAGGGAGTCGGGGATGCCGTAGTAACCCAGCTCCTGGGTCATCAGCGACCAGGCGACATCCCCCATCTCCAGACCTCCGGCAGACTCGGGGATCGACAGCGCCATCAGACCTTGCTCGGCAATCTTGTTGCGCAGATCCGGCGAGCGACCGGAATCGGTCTCCCAGATTTCGCGCAGCGCTTCGGGGGCGGCCTCGGTCATCAGGAAGCGGCTGATCGCTTCCCGAAAGGTCCGTTCGTCATCAGTAAAAGTGAAATCCATGGCGAACCTCAGGCTTTTGGCAGGCCGAGCATGCGCTCAGCGATTATATTGCGTTGAATCTCGTTGGCGCCGGCATAGATCGGTCCGGCCTGGGCAAACAGGAAGCCCTCCAGCCAGCCATCAACATCGCCACCCTGCGGCGCACCGGCCAGCAGCTCGCCCCGAGCACCCAGAATCCGCATCGCGGTTTCATGAATTTTCAGATCCAGCTCAGACCAGACAATCTTGTTGATGCTGGACTCGGCACCAATCTTGTCGCCTCGGGCGATACGTCCTACGGTGTGGTACGCCGACAGCGCATAGGCTTCTGCACCCGCCCAGGCTTCCAGCACGGCATCACGGATGCTGGGGTCGCGATCCGCCTCAGTCTGATGGGCCTTGTACAGCTCGATAAGCTTGCGCACCGGCTGCTGAAACCGGGCCGGTGAGCGCAGCAGCAGGCCGCGCTCAAAACCGGCCGTTGCCATCGCGACCTTCCAGCCCTGGCCCTCGTCGCCAATGCGATTTTCTACCGGTACCCGTACGTCGTCGAAAAAGATCTCGGCAAAGGCATCCTTGCCATTCAGTGCCTTGATCGGACGAATGGTCACTCCCTTGGCGTCCAGCGGTACCAGCAGGTAGGACAGACCGTGATGACGGCTTGACTCGGGATCACTGCGGAACAGCCCGAACACCCAGTCGGCAAAGCTGGCACGGGTGGACCAGGTTTTCTGGCCATTGATCACATAGTGATCACCATCGCGAATTGCCTTGCTGGATACGGCCGCCATGTCAGAGCCGGCGCTGGGTTCGGACCAGCCCTGGGCCCACATGTCGTCACTGGCAGCCATGCGCGGCAGGAAACGTTCCTTCTGCGCCTGGGTACCAAATTCCATCAGCGTGGGCCCCAGCAGCAGCTGGCCATTCTGATTCACACGCATGGGTGCATCGGCGCCGTAGTATTCTTCTTCAAAGATGAGCCACTCGGTCAGGTCGCAACCGCGACCACCCAGCTCCTGCGGCCACATCACCATCGACAGGCGCGCATCAAACAGCTTGCGTTCCCACTCGCGGTGCTGCTCGAAACCTTCGCGCGTGTCGTAACTGGCCAGCTTTTCAACTGGCACATTCTCAACCAGCCAGGCCCGCACCTCTGCACGAAAGGCCTGCTGTCGGGGGGTATAGGTCAGATCCATATCGCACCTCAGAAAGTTGCGTCACGTTTTTCGACAAAGGCCCGGCGCGTTTCAGCCGAGTCCGGGCTGGTGTAAGCCTGCAGTGTGAAGCCCTGCTCCCAGCGGTATTTGTCTTCCAGGTTGCCGTCCTCGATACCGTTGAGCGCTTCCTTGGCGATACGGATCATGGCCGGGCTCTTGGCCGCAATCTTGGCGGCAATTTCCAGGGCTGCTTCACGCAGCTGCTCTTTGGGGACGATGCACTCAATAAAGCCGTAACGATCCGCCTCGGGCGCAGTCACGGCCTCTCCGGTGAAGAACATCTGGCGCACTTTCTGCACCGGGAACAGCCGTTGCAGATGTGCGCCGCCGCCCATGGCACCGCGGTCCACCTCTGGCAGGGCAAAGCTGGCGCAGTCGGAGGCCAGCACGATATCGGCCGCACCGGTGATACCGATACCGCCGCCCAGTACATAACCATGTACCGCCACGATCACCGGCACTTCACAGCGGTGTACCGCCTTGAAGGTGGCGTAGTTGCCGGCGTTGACGTCGACGATACGTTCGGGATGCTTGTCCAGCTCCTTGATATCCACGCCGGCGCAAAAACCCCGCCCCTCGGCGCGGATGACAAGCACGCGCACTTCGGGGTCGCGCCCCAGGGACTCGATGTCCCGGGCCAGCTCGAACCACTCCCGGCTGTCGAGGGCGTTGACCGGGAGCTTGGCGATCACAACCTCGGCAATACCATTCTCTATCTGAACTTTATGGCCTGTACTCATCTCAGGATGCCTCTTCCAGTGCCTGTCCGGCGGCTGCGCGAGTGCACAGCGCTTGCAAACAGGTTTCAGCTTCTCCGGCGATCGTGGCGATCAGCTCGGGGGCACTGACTAATTCATTGATTGCTGCGGCCACCTGGCCGCTGGGCAGAATGCCCTCGTCCGGAACGCCCTGGACCATCGAGCGTTGCAGCAGTACCGGCTGGTTGGCCGACATCACCACCTGCGACATTTGTGCAGGATCTTCCTTCACCGCCTTGCAGAATGTCTTCAGCATGTGGCCGAAGGTCATGCCGGTTTCACGCTTCCACTGACGGGCGCTGGAGAGCGCGATCAGCAATTTGCGCATGGGGCTTGCGCCCTCGAGCTTGCGAATGAAGACGTTTTCGATCATGCGATGGCGCATTCCGTCGACCGCAGTGGTCACGCGGATCAGCTGGGTGTCCTGTACTGCCAGATAGCGCGCCAGGGTCTGTTCGGGCGTGGGTGAGTCGGTGGTCATCATGAATCGCGTACCCATGGCGATACCGCTGGCACCTGCGGCCAGGGCTGCGGCCAGACCGCGCCCAGTGGAATAGCCGCCGGCAGCAATGACGGGTACATCCACGGCATCCAGCACCTGGGGAAGCAGGATGGTGGTGGGCACGCCGCCGGTATGGCCGCCACCCTCACTGCCCTGAATGGTGATCATGTCCGCGCCCAGCGCCACCGCCTTGATGGCATGCTTGACCGCGCCGACCGTGGGGATACAGAGCACATCGGCGGCCTTGAGACGGCCAATGGTTGCCTGGTCGGGGCCACGGCCATAGCTGACCGCTTTCAGGCGGTACTGAATCGCCAGCTCGACGCACTGCTGCGCATTTTCCTGGAACATATGGAAATTGAGGCCGAAGTTGCTGCCGCCGGTGGCATCGATCACCTTGCGGATCTCCCCTTCCAGCTGCGCGGGCTCAATAGTGGCACCGGCCAGAAAGCCGAAGCCGCCGCCCTTGGTCGTGGCGATCACCAGATTGGCATCCGACACCCAGCCCATGGCGGTCTGGACGATGGGATAGCGACAGCCCAGACGGCGGGTCAGCTCGGTGTGTAACAATGGGCTGCTCATGCCTTATCTCCGTTGTCGCCGGCCTCGGCCTTGTTGGCCTTGACCATGCCCTTGGCGTCGTAACCGCCGAGCAGGTCACCGGAGATCTGCTCATTGTGCACGTGGGCAAAGTGGTGCCAGGCAAAGGCCGCTTCCATGCCCGTGCGTTTGCCCTGCAGATCTTCGATGTGGTTGATCACCTGCTTGGTCAGCGCCAGCCCCATGCGGGGCTGGCGAGCGACCTTGGCCGCCATCTCGTAGGTGGCATCGACCAGGGCCTCGCGGGACACGACACGGTTCACCATGCCCATCTCGTAGCCACGCTGGGCACTCATGCGATCCCCCAGAAACAGAAATTCCTTGGCCACTCGCGGGTTCAGTTCGAAAGGATGGGCAAAATACTCCACCCCCGGAATGCCCATGCGCACCACCGGATCCTGGAAGAAGGCATCATCGCTGGCGATAATCAGATCGCAGACCCAGGCCAGCATCAGACCACCGGCCACACAGGCGCCCTGCACCATGGCAATGGTCGGTTTGGGCAACTCGCGCCAGCGCCGGCACATGCCCAGATACACTTCCTGCTCACGGGCATAGAGGTACTCGCCACCGGGCTTGTTGGTGTGGTCCCACCACAACTGGTTGCGCTCGAACTCCTTGTTGATATCCCGTCCAGGCGTACCGATATCATGACCGGCCGAGAAGTGTTTTCCTTCTCCGCGCAGCACAATCACCTTGACGCTGTCATCGTCCACGGCCTGGCGAAAGGCGGCATCAAGGGCGTAGGTCATCTGCGAGTTCTGTGCGTTATTGAAGCCGGGCCGGTTCATGGTGAGGGTGGCAATGCCCGCCTCGACCCTGTAAAGCACCGGCTCTTCGGTCTCGTAAACCGCCTTGTCTTCACGCTGAACAAATTCCTGCGATGGATTGGCTGCAGTCATGACAGGCTCCCGTTTACTGGTCGGAGGTAGCGGCGCGAACGCCCGGCGGATTGTCTTTCAGCTGACGCGCACGGAGGTTATGTGGGTCAAACCGGGCTATCACGGCCAGCTGCTCAGCGGTCGGGTGCGGCGTCTCGCCCATGTCCGGCGCCTGCAGCAGCGCAAAACCGGTGTTGGCCTGGACTTCTTCGAAGCTGACGCCCGGGTGCAGCGAGCGCACCCGGATGGCATGATCCGGCCCTTCGAAATCCATCACGCAGAGATTGGTAACGATGTGACGGATCTCCATCAGATCCTGGCGCATATGCTCGCTCCAGCGCGCCGGGTTGTAGCCAACGCCTGAGACCATATCCACTTCGCCCGCCACGAAGGTGCGCGTGTTGTGGCTGGGTACAAACAGCGAGTTGATGTGGTTAATGCTGTTGCCCGGCAGGCCGCGCACACCCAGCATGGCCACTTTCGGCTTGTCGTAGTCGCCAATGCAGGACAGGTTGGTCTGGCCGAAACGGTCGATCTGGGTCGGGCCGATCATGGCGTGGCGCCTGCCACCCCAAACACACTCGAACATGCGTTCGAAGGACAGATAGCCGGAATACCTGGGCTTGTAATCGCCCCGCGGGCCGACCGGGATCGGTTCTTCCACCAGCAGCGTTTCGCTGTCGGTCATCAGCAATTCCGGCGTATGGGTCATCTTCGCCAGGCTCGCACCCAGACGGGGAATGATGCCCAGCCCCGAGGCGATCAGTTCGCCATCGCCGCGCCAGGCCTCTGAAGCGGCCACAATCATCAGTTCGGCCAGCGTAAATTCACTGTTGGTCGTCATTGTGACTCTCCTTAAAATGTCGGCAGCGGCAGGCTGCCCATCGCGTCAGCACCGCCATTGGCGACCTGGTAGGCCTCTTCACCGGAGCGGATAAACTCGTCCATATAGACATTCCAGCCGTTATCCTGGCTGGCGCAGTCGACATAGCGTTTGAGGTGTTGCATATCCCAGCCGTAGGCAGGCGAGCAGGTCGTCGGGTGCGCACCCAGGGGAGCATGGACAACGCCCTGCACCAGATAACGCTCGAAGGTGTTATTGCGGGCACTGGCGGCATCCAGTTGCAGACGATCTTCGATCTGTTCGGTGGAAACGATACAGCGCTGGGCCGCGCGGGCGACGAGGTGATCGAAATAGGGGTCGGTGCCGGTAATGAGTGTATTACCGAGCCTATCGGCGACGTTCACGTGCACAAAGGCCACATCCAGATTCAGTGCGGGCATGGCCAGCAGCTCTTCGCCATCGTCGTAGGGAGAGCGGATGGTCTTGAGGTTGTTGTGACGGATCACATCGGTCGCCAGTCCGCAGCGGGTCGGCAGAAACGGCATGCGCATGCCGGCGGCACGTAGGCCCCACTGGAACATGCCTTCATCCAGCTCCATTACCTCGATCTCGCCCGCCTGGCGCACCTTGCGGAACCAGGGCTCGAGGGGAATCGCATCCAGGGTGGCAAAGCCGAAGATCAGTTTTCTGACCTTGCCGGCAGCGCAGAGCATGCCAACTTCAGGGCCACCATAGGACACCACCGTCAGGTCTTTCACATCGGAGCGCAGGATTTCACGCACAATCGCCATGGGCTTGCGGCGCGGGCCCCAGCCACCAAAACCAATGGTCATGCCATCGCGCAGCTGTGCGACTGCTTCGGCGGCCGTAATCTGTTTATTCATTGTTTGCTCCTTGTTGTTGACCGACCGAGAAGTCATGACCCCAGAGGCTGACACGGGTGAATTCGAAGGCGCTGTGCGCCTCCCAGTCCAGCTGCAGACCGCCGTAGCCATACTCCAGATCGAAACCGGACGGGGTCTTCATGTAGAAAGACGTCATCTGATCATTGAGATGCTGACCGAGAGTCGCTGACAGCTGCACACCCTGGTCCTGGTGACGATCATGGGCGCGGCCCACTTCGGTCATGGAATCCACCTCGACCATCACGTGCACGCAGCCGGACGGCACCGGGAATTCGGCGATTGCCAGGCTGTGGTGACGCGGGTTATTGCAGTGCATGAAATGAATGCGCAGCGGTTCGGCATCCGGGGCTGAGCGGTGATTGAAGCTGTCGGACAGACTGAATCCCAGCACATCCTGCAGGAAGGCACGGGTTTCATCGAAGTTGGGTGCCGGCAATACCGTGTGCCCCAGCCCCATGTTGCCGGTGACAAAACGCGGCACGCCCTGGGGTGACACAAAGGGCTGACAATCCGAGCGATGCCCCCAGTAGAGTTCGTGACGGTTGCCGGACGGATCCTTGAGCACGGCCAGCGCCTGTACCCCACGCTGATTGCACAGTGCTGCATCCCCGGCCTCCCAGGCGACACCACGCTGATCCAGCTCGGCGGTAGCGGTGGCGAAGGCGTCCTCGGACGCTAGCCCCCAGCCCGACGCCAGATAACGGCTGTCCGGACCCTCGACAACGAGCATGCGGAAGGGACGCTCATCCATCTTGACGTACAGACCGCCACCCGGGGCAGCTGAGGTCATCATCCCCAGCACCTGCTCGGCGTACTGCTGCCAATCGTCGAGATTTTCGGCCTGGGCGACGAAGTAGCCCAACTCACGAATATCAATCATCACATCCCTCCCGGGTTTATTCTTTAACAGCCATTATGGGAAGGGAGTGTCAGCGCCTCATCGTCCATTGAGACTAAGCAGAATCGGGGAAAAGAGACGGGGGAACAAAGGCTCGGATGGCCGATATTCAGGTTCATCGCTGAGTTACGCCCATCGCCGGGTCAGGCCTCTTCGGGCCTGTAACCTGCCGTCCAGCCGGCATCGGGGGCGCAGGTGCTTGGGCTTGCGGGCCTCCCTGGGGCAAAAAGTGGGCAACTTTGGCACTTTGTTTCAACGAAAGGCCAGTAATGAAGCCCCTGTTTCATGTATTAACCCGCCGGGTCAACATTGGATAAACGGCATGGGTCGCATTGAACACATGCTCGGGATGACCATATGGTCCGTTTGGACGATGCCCTTTCTGACCGGGAGAGTGATTATAATCAGTAAATACCAAGAGTATTTATGAGAGCCACACCCGCTTGACTGTGTCCGGTTACTTTCATCATTAGACGTAGCTGGCTTTCCTTGCTACCTGTTGCATCGTTTGGTTTTACGTTCTCTATTATTTTTTGAATGGAGTACATCCAATAAATACCGATACCCGTTATATCATCTGGCTACTCGACTTCCTCGCCAGAAAGGGAGTCGATACTGAATCATTGTCCAGAAGCCACCAGTTGAACGATCTTGAGCGCCTCGATATTTCGATTAGTGGTGCAACTCATAGAGCGCTCTTATCGGATGCGCTGCATCTGACGGGTGAAAGCGGACTCGGGCTTAAACTTGGGTATCAACGATCACTAGCCACTTATGATCAATTGGCTTACCTGATAATGAGCTGCGCAACCTTGCGAGAGGCCACCGAGAAGGGCCTTAAGTACCAGAATTACCCCGGCCGTTTTTCCGGCAATGCGATTATTACCACCTTCAGTGAAATTGACGGCCAGGGCTGTTATCAGGTCAGCGTAAAGGAAGACCTGGGGGAGCTCAGGCTGCTGGCGGTTGAAGACCTGCTCAGCAATATCATGACGACCGCGCGCTGGGTTCTTGGCCAGCCACTGCCCGTGACACAATTGCGTTGCGACTATCCCGAGCCACCCCATGTAGAAGACTATCGAGCAATATTTGACTGCCCGGTGCAGTTTGACACACCCGTGATTCAGTTGTTTTTTGATGCAGCGATACTCGACCAACCTCTTCCCAATGCCAGCCCTCAAAGCGCACGGCTCTATGCGTCCGTGTGTGAAGAGAAAAGCATTACTCGCCAGGGGGGAAGTGTTGCCTGGCGACTCTGGCAGATAATTGTCAAAGATCCTGCCAACCCACCTGATATGGCGGATGCAGCGCAGGCGCTGTGCTGCAGCACTCGTACACTTCACCGCAAGTTGCAGTCCGAAGGATGGCAGTATCAGCAGCTGATTGACCAGATTAGAGAGATTCATGCCCGCCGGGTATTGAGTGATCCTACCCTGGCGGTTACACAGGTTGCACTGCAACTGGGGTATTCTGATCATTCTGGATTTCTTAAGGCATTCAAAAAATGGACGGGGCTTACACCTACCGAGTTTCGCACCAAACTCTGGGGCGCCTCGATTAACCCGTGATTGACGCTGAACCGGGAAGCCGAGCCAGTCACAGCGATGGGAGTCGATTTAATTCCTTACTTTAATTCCACTCTGAACGAAGGTTTATTCCATCGGACTGATCCCCGTCTATCCCCAGCACGAATCATGCCTGATGGTCGCTATTCAACCCACGGCGACCATCAGAAAGCCTCTGTTCCGACCCTGCGTAAATACAGCAACCGCTGCAGTTTGCCACCATCATCACTATCACGTTCAACAGGGCCTCGCAGGCACAGCCCCCCCTCGAACTGACCGGACGCGACGCAACGGGATCAACGGCCGCCGCCAGAGCAGAAAATTCGATGCGCAGCCTGGTCGCCACCAGCGGATCAGCGCGGCAATTGATCTTCTTCTCCTGCTGCTGGTCGGCAGCTAACAGATCTGCCTTGATGGTGCCGCGTGGCGGAATCAGACGCTGTCACTTCTATCCAGGGGCAATGCCAGCCGACGTGGTTTTCACTATGCCCTCTTTTCTTGACCACCAGGTTGTCCTTATAGGCCTGCTTATTGGCCTGATTATCCAATTCATCACCGGCAATCAGAGGTACCATTAATCAACACTGCAACAAAATAAGGATTAAAATCGTGTTGAAGACTGATTACGTCAATGCTGAAATGTTGTCAAAGTTTGCAACTCGCCTAGGCAACAGAGCGCTACTCCCGGAAATAACCCCAAAAGCTCAAGTCGCACTCATGTGTCGCATGCTGTTTACCGAAGGATGGAATGACCATATTGCCGGACACATCACTGTGCGCCAGCCCGATGGATGCATCCTGACAAACCCCTGGGAGCTCACCTGGGATGAAGTGACCGCTAGCGACATCATCACCCTGGATGAAAAGGGCAATATCCTCGATAGCGACTGGAACATCACACCTGCAATAGGCCTCCATCTACAACTTCATGAAGCTCGCCCAGACGTCAATGTCGTCGTCCACAACCACCCGAAATGGAGTGGCATCTGGGCCAACCTTCAGGAGGTTCCTCCCATCTATGATCAGGCGGGTGCCTACTGCGGATCAGAGTTACCGATTTACAACGAATACCTGGGTACTTTCGAGGATGAAGGTACCAGCCTGACAGCAGTGGAAAGCATTGGTGATGCAAAATGGGCGCTATTGGCCCATCACGGTGCGCTGGTTCTTGGCCGTGACCTCCGCCAGGCTCATCTACGTGCAGCAACCCTGGAATGGCGATGCCGCAGAGCTTATGAAGTGCGTTTGGCCGGAGGGGCGCAGCCGCTAGCCGAAGAGGTTATCAACCAGGTTGGTCTGCCTGACCCGAACGGATTCCCGTTTCTGTGGGAAGCGATGGCGCGTCGTGAACTTCGCCGCGACCCAACGGTACTGAACTAATCTGGAGCAACCAAGCATGTCACTTACCATTAAGCCACTTGAAAATATTGGTGTAGAACTACTGGGGTTTGATATTTGCCAGCCCTATACCGATGAACTGAAACAACAGCTGCGTTCGATTTGGTATGAGCACGGGGTAGTGCTGTTGCGCAATCAGGACGTCACACCTGAGCGCCAGATCGAGTTCAGCCGGATATTTGGCCCGTTAGAGATGCATCCGCTTAAAGCAACGGTTTCGGCGGCTAATCCGGAATTGTTTGAGGTGGAAAGCGGGGGCGAAAAGGATAAACCGATGACCGCGTCCTACAAGGGCGAAACGATTGTTGGTCGTCTCGATTGGCACTTCGATTTGCACTATACTGGCAAGCCCAACCATGGCGCAGTATTGACCGCTGTTGAGGTCGCCGGTGAAGGTGGTTTAACGGGGTTTGGGGATCTAGCCAAAGCCTATGATGCGCTTGATGACGACACCAAAGCACTGTTGGAAAAAATCGAAGTTGTCTACGCTTTCAGCATGCAGCGCCGCCATATGCGCTATGTCGATCTGGCAGGGTATGAGCCTGGGCCTTACAGCCCCAAAAAGCCCTCTGATGTTAAGTTCCCCGACTTTCCAGAGTCGGTCTATCCCGCGGCAATGACCCACCCGGTAACGGGTGCCAAGGTGCTGGGCATTGTAGAGCAGTTTCTTGACCGCATATCTACCCCCTATAAAGCGGGGCTCTCCAACGATGAGTCTATTGAGCTTTTGGAGCGTCTTGTAGCACATACCCGTGATCCACGGTTCCACTACTTCCATAAGTGGCAGCCTGGTGATCTGGTGTTATGGGATAACTGGCGCGCGATGCACAGTGCCACCGGAACCCCGGTTGGGGTCCGTCGGCGGATCAATCGCACAACCATTAAAGGCGACCATCAGTTGGGCCGGGTATTGCTGGAGGAGTAACGGATGCGCATCGCACTGCAATTCGAGCTACCCACTCTGCTGGATGGCATTCTCGAGATTGCGCCACACGCAGATGTAGTGATCCTGGCTCCAGATACTCCACTGGAACAAGCAGGCCCGGTAGACGTGGTGCTGGCCACCCCGGGCGGCAGTGAACAACTGGCGCGCCTGCTTGAGGTGTCCCCGCAGCTCAAGTGGGTACATATTCTGGGTACGGGGGTTGATGACTACCCAATGGAACTGCTGGCCGGGAGACTGGTTACCTGCTCCAAAGGGGCAACCGCAACCCCCATTGCCGAGTGGGTAATGGCGATGATCCTGGCACATGCCAAGCGATTACCGGGTAGCTGGATTGATCAGCCTCCAGCACAGTGGTTTATGGCCGATTTCGACTCGCTCGAAGGCAAGACGCTTGGAATCATTGGGTTTGGCGAGATTGGCCAGGCAATTGCCAGACGTGCACTGGCATTCGATATGGACGTTTTGGCTAAGGTACGCAGTTTCCGCCCATCTTCTATGCCTGGGGTGGAATTACTGGAAAATATAGATGATCTGATACCCAGGGCAGATCATCTGGTTCTTGCACTGCCGGCAACTGCGCAGAGCGCAGGGCTACTCGATGCTCGCCGTTTATCCGGGATGAAGGCAGGCAGCCACCTGGTCAACATTTCCCGTGCGATATTGATTGACCATATTGCGTTGCGGGAGAGGCTTGATAAAGGACACATTGCCAGGGCGTCTCTGGATGTTGTGAACCCGGAACCCCTTCCTCGAGAGCATTGGCTCTATACGCACCCGCGTGTCAAGCTGAGCCCTCACACCTCATGGAATGCGCCGCTCAGCCATGCACGAATGCTGAATGCCTTCTTTGCCAATCTACGTCGCTGGCTGGAGGGAGAAACGCTGCAGGGGGTTGTGGATACCACAGCCGGCTATTGAGCGGTGGCAGGTTAAATAACCTCCGGCAAAGCCGGAGGTTATCAGCGGACGCCCTCGAAAGGCTATCAATTGCGCACAGAACGCTACATCACGCCAAGCCTTAGTTATCCCGATGCTCATCCGTTATTTCTTGAATCCAGGCACTCCCGAACCATCTCCTCATCCGTAAGCCAACGGCACACAAAAAAAGCCGCCTGCAGCGAGTGCTGCAGGCGGCCAAAAGTGCACGTGAATATTAAAAGTGCGAATCAGCGATACAGGATGACCAGATCATTGATCACGGAGGGGCGGTCATTGCCCACCACATGAATATTCACTTCAAGTGTCAGCGCGGTGCCCTTGCGGGACTGCTGCACCGACTTGACCCGCGCCCGGGCATGGATGCTTGAGCCCGCCGGCACCGGTGCCGGGAAACGCAGCCGGTCGGAACCGTAATTGACCATGGTCGAGAAGCCCGTAATCTCGAACGGCAGCGCAAAACTGAGCCTGGACTGCAATACCTGCACCAAGGACCCGTGGGCAATGGTAGATCCAAAGGGGCTCTCCCTGGCCGCACGTGCGGGATCGGTGTGGATCCAGTAGTCATCCCCCGAGAGCTCCGCGAAGCTGTCGATCAGTGCCTGATCAACCTCGAGTGGCGAACTCCAGTCGGTAAAATCATCACTGACCAGGGCTTGCAGCGCCGCCGCATTATCGACCGGTACCTGCACCTGGCCCTTGGCGTTGCGTGCCAGCGCATCCAGCGGGCTGACATAGGGCATGGATTCCAGCGCCTTGTCGGCACCGGTAAAGCGCAGCAGGGTAGTGCCTTTGGCATCAACCTGGTCGAGCACCGCCTTCAATTCCATGCCAACCCTGATCTCGTCTTCGGCCAGCCCCACCAGGGTGGTGTTGATGCGTACCCCCTGTTCGAGCTCGACCACCGCCAGTGCCTGGGGCATTTCATCGGCAAATTCCGGCAACGTCGGCACCCGGGCCAGGGTGAAGCTGTAAAGGGTGCCCCTGCCGGACACCGGCCGCCACTCAAGGTCATGGGCCAGGCAGTGACTGCAGTGACGACGCGGGAAAAACACCCAACCCTCGCACTGGTTGCACTGCTGAATACGGATCTCTCCCTCGCTCAGCCCCTGCCAGAAGGGCCTGGAGATATCGGTCATCACTGGCATCGGTTTCAAACTTGCCATGCTTAGCCCCCCTGCAGAATCAATGCACCCTGTTCACTCATCACGCCACCGGTTCCGGAGACGAACACCTGATCGCAACGCTTCAGCTGGCGCGCACCGGCTTTACCGGCGATCTGGGTGAAGGCTTCGATTACCTGCGACATGCCACCGGCACTGCCGGCCTGGCCGAAGCTGAGCTGGCCGCCATGGGTATTGAGTGGAAAGCTGCCCTTCCAGGTCAGATCGTTTTCGCGCACAAAACGCATCCCCTCGCCCTTGGGACAGAAACCCGCATCCTCCAGCGACAGCAGTACCGTGATGGTATAGCAGTCGTAAATCTGGGCGGCGTCCATGTCGCCGGGCTTGACGCCGGCCATGGCGAAGGCGCGCCGGGCGGCCTCGGCCAGCGGCGTTACGGTCATGTCCTTCGCATAGGACGGTGACTTGAACGACAGTCGCTCGCCAAAGCCCTTGACGAAGGCTGGCCGATTCTTGCTGCGTGCCGCCACCTCTTTTGAGGTGACAATCACCGCGGCACCACCGGCCACCGGCATGACGATTTCAAGCACATGCAGAGGATCAGCAACCATCTTGCTTCCCAGCACATCCTCGATACCCATCGGCTTACCACAGAACATCGCATCGGGGTTGTACTGTGCATTGGTGCGCTGGTCCACGGCAATCTTGGCCATCGCCGCCTGATCGTAACCGTACTGCGCCGCATAGCGCTGGGCGATCATGGCGTAGCCGGTGTTCTGACCGAGGTGACCGTAAGGCAGGTCGAACTCCGCCTCGGGCGCACCAAAAGCGGTACTGTGGCCGCCAAAACGCATGGCCCTTGCCATCCAGGCCGGATCTTCATTCGGTGCAAAAGGTGCCATGCGCATCGGAATCACGCAGAGCACCGCTTTGCACAGGCCGAGCTCGATGGCCGCCGCCGCACGCCAGATCATGCCCACAGAGGTGCAGCCGCCCAGGTCAACAACCTCGGCAAAATTCACCTCGATGCCCAGGTATTCGGCGGCCATGGCCGGCACGAATACCGAGGCTTCGTGAAACTGGGGCCCGTTAATCACCAGACCATCCAGATCGCTGGCCTTGAGGCCGGCATCTTCCAGCGCCTGGGCGGCCAGATCGGCCACCTGCTCCAGGTGAAACATCTGTGGCGCCGTGGCGTACTTCTCAGGCTTGTACTGCGCCGCGCCAACAATCGCGGCATCTCCTCTTAATCCCATGTTATTCCCCCGGTCACTATCACTGATACTCGAAAGGCGGCAGTCCAGCCTCAGCCAGAGCCTCGGCTGAATAGGGCTTGTAGGTCGCGGCCCGGTCATCACGCACATAAAGCGGATCTGGGCAGTTCACCGGGTCGTAGCCCTGGCGCTGCAGGTCCACCTTGCGCAGCTTGAAGGTGGTGGTCATGTCAGCGGCAGCACTGACCCGTACAAACAGGGGGGCGGCGTAACGCGGCACCCGCAGCTCCGTTAGCGCGTAGAAGGCGGCAGGATCAAAACTGTGCCCTGGCTGCATCACGATGGCGGCCATGCCGGCGCGACCCTCGTGCTCAGGCACCTGCACACCGTAAATATTGATCAGTTCGACACCGCTGAAATCCGCCAGCGCGTTGGCCACTTCCTGCGTCGACACGTTTTCACTTTTCCAGCGGAAGGTATCGCCAATACGGTCGACGAAGTAGAAATAGCCTTCGTCGTCGTGGCGCAGCAGGTCGCCGGAGCGCCAGTAGGCATCACCCTCGACAAATACATCACGCAGGATCTTCTGCTCGGAAGCGTCCTTAGAGGTATAGCCCTCAAAGCGGCCGCCACCAATGTCCGGGTGATTGATAATCATGCCGATGCCCTCACCAACCTCCCCCGGGCCACACTGAATACCGCGCCCCTGTGCATCGCGCACATGGGTATCGGATTCGATATCGTAACGGATCAGGCGGAAGTTGGTCTTGTTCCAGTCCGGCACACGGCCGCAGGAACCAATATGATTATCGACATTAATCAGGTTGGTGTTGGCCTCGGTCGCGCCCCAGCCCTCGTAGATATCCATGTCGCCAAAACGTTCGACCCAGCGACGCCAGGATTCGGCCGTAAGGCCCGCCCCCATCATGCAGCGCAACCGATGCGCGCCGACGTCCCCTTCCTGGTTCAGCAGATAGCGACAGATCTCGCCGATATACTGGCACACAGTCACGTCATTATTGCGTACATCCTGCCAGAAGCGGCTGACGCTGAACTTGCGTCGCACCAGGATCGCGGCCCCGGCCTTGAGTGCCGTGGAGGTCACCGAGGTTGCCGCCGCACCGTGGTAAAGCGGCAGGCAGCAGTAGAATACATCCTGCGCCGTGGCATTGATGGTGACTTCCATCACGTCACCCGAGCAGAGCCAGCGCATGTGGCTGTAAATCGCAGCCTTGGGCAGGCCCGTCGTGCCCGAGGTGAAGATCAGCAATGTCGGTGTTTCTGCGGTAATGCCCGCACGCAGCCCCGGTTCCACCGCCGTGTTCGGCGCCTGTTCGAGCTGCCGGGAAAAGCCGCGCTCAAAACCCGCCAGATCTTCGGCCGATGCCGGCTTTTCATCATCCGCCATCAGCCACAGCGGCAGTGTCAGGCCATCCGTCTGGGCGAAGTTATGGGCACACTCCTCACCCACGATAGCCACCTTGCATTGCGTCGAATCAAGCGCATGCCGCAGCGGCCGGCCACTGACCTGGGTATTGATGAAGGCCACCACCACGCCGATCTTGGTCAGGCCAAACCAGGTGGAGAAAAATTCTGGCCGGTTTTCCATCGCCAGGGCGCAGACGTCACCGGGCTTGAGACCCAGTGCCTGCGCCGCATGGGCCACCTGATTGGCACGGGCATTTACCTCGGCATAGCTGAAACGCTGCTCGCCGTAGATCAAAAAGGTGTGCTCGCCCTGGCGGGCGGCTTTTTCTTCCAGCCGATCAGCCAGGGTGTAATGATCCTGCGGCTTGATCAGGCCTGCAGCCTGGGCACGCCTGTCCAGCCGCTGCTGTGTTTCCTCTCGTGACACCGCCACCTGAGGCTCAAGATTCAGTTGTGAACTCATGCGCTCATTCCTTATCTATGGGTTGAGTTATGGCTGCCACTCAGCGCACCCGTATCCTGGGGGCAGGCGTGTCACCGCGCATGCGGGTCAAAAACTGGTCGATCGGCGCCGGCGCCGCTACTTCGGGTAGCAGGGACGGGTCAGGACGCTCGCTCCAGAACGCTTTCCAGGAGCGGAACAAACCATGGAAGGTCCCCTCGTAGGGCTCGCGACCCGGCCAGCGCATCTTCATGTCACCGATGGGCGGCTTGTTCAGGTCAGTGGCGTACCAGTAGCACGGCAGACGGCGGCGGAAGTACCAGTGGCCATCGATACGCTCGTAGTCGTCCCAGTACAGCATCTGCATGATTACCCACTCGGCACCGGTTTCATGCTCGTTCTTGGAGTACACAACCCCGATGGCATGATCCGGATCGATAAACTCGATGATGTGCTGCCCCAGATGATGCGAGGTGCCGGTGAACTGATCGCGCAGTGTGCTATCGACCCAGGCCTTGAGATGCTCGCGCCCCACCTTGTCGCGACCCACCCGGATATCCGGCGCAAAAAGGCCGACATGGGCGTCCAGGTCACGCATGTCCAGCGACAGCGAATACTTGCCCGCCAGCTGGCGGATCGCCTCGGTGGACTCCAGGCGATCGATGCGCTGCTCCAGTGTTAGCTCAGTCATAACCACCTCAGATGAAGACCATGCCGCCATTCACGGCGATATTCTGACCGGTGATGAAACCGGCATCCTCACTGGCGAGGAAGGAGGCGACACGGGCCACTTCTTCAGGCTCGCACATGCGCCCCAGCGGTATGGCGCTGATCATCTGCCCCATCCAGTCATCGGGAATGTCCGCCATCATCGGCGTGTTGGTCGGCCCTGGCACCAGGGTATTGACGCGAATTCCCTCAGGCGCCAGTTCACGGGCCATACTGCGGGTCAAGCCCATCACACCCGCCTTGGAAGCAACGTAGTGGCTCGGGCCTTCACCGGAGTACACCGCCGAGCTGGACACATTGATCACCACACCGCCACCGTTTTCCTGCATCAGGCGCGCACCTTCGCGGCAGCAGAAAAAGGTTCCGGTCAGGTTGACGCCAATGACCCGCGCCCAGTTTTCATCTGGCGTATCCAGAAACGCATCAACGGAACCGATACCGGCGTTATTGACCAGCACATCCAGCCGCCCAAAGGTCTCTCTGACCTGCGCCATGGCACCCTGCACCGATTCGCTGTTGGCGATATCACAACTGATGGCGATGACCTCACCCTCAGCCGCTGCTGCAGTGGCCTCGGCCGCCTGCAGATTAATATCCACCGCCACGACCTTTGCGCCCTGGGCCGCGAAGCACTGCACAACGGCGCGCCCCATGCCCTGGCCTGCACCGGTGACAAAAACAACCTGGTCCTGATGTTTCATTTCTAACCCTCCCGTACGCTGGCGCGCCGACTATCCGGTTTTTGTTGTGTATTCATCTTCGAACAGCAACAAAAGCCCGGCATCGTCCATCGAGACTAATAGAGCAATGCAGGCAAGGGGCAAGGGGCAAGGGGCAAGGGGCAAGGGGCAAGGCGAAAGTGTGCTCGCTACGAATCACGAATGACGAATCACAAATCACGAACGACGAATAACGAATAACGAATAACGAATAACGGCTTTTAACCTCCTGCTCAGGAACGGCACCAAACAGGGCGCACTGGTCTGAACGGACGATGCTTCTGGCTCCCGGGAATAGCACGATTCATGCGAGATCATTTAATGGCGGCGGCTCGGTCGCTTCCAGCCAGAGAATAAGGAGAAAAGAATGAATCAGCAGGATCTGTCACTCCCGGCCGGCCAGTATGCCGAATTGACCAACGGCATCCGACTGCACTACCTCGACGAGGGCACAGGCCCGGTAGTGCTCTGGCTGCATGGCAGCGGCCCCGGTGCCAGCGGCTTCAGCAACTTCAAAACTAACTACCCGGCCTTTGTCGAGGCCGGCTATCGCAACATCATCCTCGACCTGCCGGGCTTCGGCCGTTCAGACAAACCCGATGATATCGAGTACCGCCTGGAATTTTTTGTGCAGTGCCTGAACCTGTTCCTGCAGCACACCGGCATCGAGCGCTGCACTCTGCTGGGCAACTCCCTGGGCGGAGCCATCGCCCTGGGCCAGGCGCTGAACTACCCTGATAGCGTCGAGCGCCTGATCCTGATGGCCCCCGGCGGCGTCGAGGAACGTGAAACCTACTTCCAGATGGAAGGCATCCAGCGCATGGTCGAGGTTTACGGCCAGGGCCCCATGGGTGTGGAGGAAATGCGTCAGGTGATGAAGCTGCAACTGTTCGATGCCACCCAGCTGCAGGACAGCCTGCTGGCCGAACGCGCCGCCGTGGCCGCGACCCAGCCCGCCAATCTTTTCTCCACCATGCTGGTACCCAACATGACCGAGCGTCTGGGCGAACTGCGCTGCCCTATCCTGGGCTTCTGGGGCAGTAACGACCGTTTCAACCCCCCGGCTGGCATGTTCAAGTTTCTGGAACACGCACCGCAGGCCCGCTTTCTGATGCTGAACCGCTGCGGTCACTGGGTCCAGGTCGAGCACACCGATCTGTTCAACCGCAGCTGCCTCGACTTTTTGACCAGGGGCTGAGTACACCGCCATACTCTGACCCAATTCAGGAGGAATGCCCTATGGCAGCCTATCAACATCTTCTATCACCGGGGCGTATCGGCGCGCTGGAACTGCGTAACCGCCTACTGATGGCGCCAATGGGCTCCAACTATGCGGAAGCCGACGGCCGTTGCGGCGAACGCATTCAGGCATTCTACGAAGCCCGCGCCCTGGGCGGTGCCGGTCTTCTGACCATGGGCGTCGGCTCCATCGCCTATCCCGCCGGCACTGCCGAACCCTACCAGGTGGGCATTTCGTCGGATGACTTTATTCCGGGCCTGAAACAGCTCACCGACCGAGTTCACAAACATGGCGCCAAGATCGCCATCCAGCTGCAGCACGCTGGCAAGACTTCGGTGCGCGACCTGGCCGAAGGCCGCGAACTCTGGGTGCCATCCATGCCGCCCGCGGTCAAGACCGACATGTTCAACGCCCTGACGCAGTCCGAGCTCGGGCGCTTTATCAGCTCATCCAAGGGCCGTGATAAAGGCGGCGTGCGCATCCGCGTGATGGACAGGGACGACATTGCCCAGATGGTGGAATGGTTCGCCGCCGCCGCCGAGCGCGCCCAGAAAGCCGGATTCGACGGTGTTGAAATTCATGCTGGCCACTCCTACATCCTTGCAGGCTTCCTGTCGCCCTACTACAACCAGCGGGACGATGAATACGGCGGTTCCCTTGAGAACCGCATGCGTCTGCTGCTTGACGTCATTGCCGCCATCCGTGCGCGGGTAGGCGTTGAGTTCCCATTGTGGATGCGAATAGACGCCACCGAGCTTGACCTGCCCGGTGGTATCAACCTGGAAGACGCCACGCGCACCGCACAGATGGCCGAAAAAGCCGGCATCAACCTGGTCAGTGTGTCAGCGTATGCCAACCTGACCACCGGCAACGCATTCACCCAAGCCCCCATTCCGCAGGAACGGGCACGCTTCCTCGACTGGGCCGCCCATATTCGCCAGCATGTGGGTATTCCGGTGACCGCCGCCGGCCGGCTCGATCCGGACGTGGCCGACAAGGCAATCAAGGACGGAAAATGCGACTTCGTCGCCATGGGCCGCAAGCTGCTGGCGGATCCGGAACTGCCCAACAAGCTGCGCGAAGACCGTGCCGGCGATGTACGCCCCTGCATTTACTGTTATGTCTGTGTCAGCCAGATCTTCGTTAACGAGCGCGTCAAATGCGCCGTGAACCCCCAGACTGGCCACGAGTCGGAACTGCAGATCATCGCCTCGGACAAGCCGCGCCATGTGCTGGTGATCGGTGGCGGCCCGGCGGGACTGGAAGCGGCCCGCGTCAGCGCCCTGCGCGGCCACAGGGTCACCCTGGTTGAACGCAGCGCACGCCTGGGCGGTACCCTGTTCTTCGCCGCCCTCGCCTATCCGGAGAACGGCCCGCTGCTCGACTACCTGGCCAAGCAGGTACAGGACCTGCCGATCGACGTGCGCCTCAAGACCGAGGCCGATGCTGACCTGATCGACGCACTCAAGCCCGACCAGGTGATACTGGCGGTTGGCGCCCGTCGCAGCAAGCCCGACATCCCGGGCGCCGACCAGAAACACGTCTGGTCCGGCGACGAGTTGCGCCTGTTGATGACAGGTGAAGGTGCCGATATTGCCAAACAGAAGCTCAGCGTTACCCAGCGCCTGATGATGAAGTCCGGCTCACTGGTCGGCGCCACCAACAGCACCGACGCCATCAAGAGCCTGTCCAAACTCTGGATGCCCCTGGGCAAGAAGGTCACCATTATCGGGGGTGGTCTGGTGGGCCTGGAGCTGGCAGAGTTTCTGGTCGAGCGCGGCCGCGAAGTGCATGTACTGGAACCGGGTCCGGATCTGGGCGCTGAACTGGCGATCGTGCGCCGCTGGCGTGTGCTGCACAACCTCGCCGAGCATAGTGTCGCAGTGCAGAAAAATGTCCAGGTAAGCGGCATCGGCAAGCAGAGCGTCAGCTACACCGACACGGAGGGCAACAGCCACGAAGTCGCCGCCGACTCGGTGGTGCTGGCCACGGGCGCCGAAACCAATCATGACCTCGCTGACCGCCTGAGGGCCCAGGGCGTCGAGGTCATCAACATCGGTGACGGCGCCGAAGTCGCCTACATTGAAGGGGCGCTGCGCTCCGGCATGAAGGCGGCGATTGCACAGCCCTGATATAAGCATGAGCAACGCAAACGGAGCCTGAAAGGCTCCGTTTTTGTTTGTCGGCCCCGCTGTAGCAAAGAATACAGCGGGGTCTTTACGGCTCAGGATCGGTAATTGGGATAAGGTGTGCCGGCTTAAAACCGGTTACACCCGCACCAAGTCGAACCTGCCTCCCCGATGACTGGAACAGACCCAGATCCGGGAAATAAAAGTTAAACTTTAGGCCCCCTCTTTTTTCTTGTCACGCTTCTCGCGACGCTTTTCCTTTAGCGACTTGGCTGCCTGTTTTTTGTCTTTTCCCTTGGCCATTTCGGTTTCTCCGTTAATTTAAAACATAGAACCTATCGACTGCACAAAAATCGCCCGTCGAAAACACGCCATATATTTACAAGGAGAGATGCACAAGGCATCAGAAAGTTTTCAAAGCCGTATCCTCCACTCATTCATTCAGAATTGAAAGCAGTTCGAAATCAAGTACTGAGCCGAAGTATTCAACCTTGCAGGTTTCTCCGGGCAACCTGCCGAGCAGGGCTGATCCCAATGGGGACAGTACCGATATTCGGTGCAAGGATGGAGCAGCCTGTGCAGGATTTACCAGCATCAGCGTGGATTTCTCCCCGGTTTGCAGCAGTTTCACCAAAACGCTGGAGCCCGGGCGCACAGACGCCAACGGCCCCGAGTGGCTGCGGCGACACTGTTCAAGTTTGCTGAAAACAAGCAATAGATTAAGAGGGCTCGTATAACTGAAGCCTTCTTCGGCAAGAAAATAATAACTTAAACGTTCTGAGATACGTTTAAAAGACACAGGAGCACGACAGTTCACACTCAACCCTCCGAAATGATAAGCACTGCATATCAGCCGGAGAGCGTGTCACTCTCCGGCTTAAGTCAGGAAGGCTACAGTTTTCGCAGAGGAAAAATACATATCGAGCATCGCCAAACATATGAATATTTAAGATGAATCATACCGCGCAAAAAACAAAAAGCAAGCCATGTCCGGTACAGTCAGCCGAGTTAAAATCCGGGCAGTTAAGGGAGCATACGAATAAATCCCCAACCATGAGAGAATCGAGCGTCTTCCATCGCCCCGGATCTGAGGCATGAAACATGCGACTGAGTTTCGCCGACAGCAAGTACCAGCACAAGCACCACCGCATGCGCTAGCGCATTTTCGCGAAACACCTGTCTGACGACCGGGTGTTGCAACAGAGCATTGGCGGCAATTACGCAGTTTTCGGCGGGGGACTTCAGGCGCTGCTTAGAGGAGGTCGGATAGGGGGCGAGAGACTGTTTTCCAACCTGAGGTCGACTACAGCCGTCATGCAGCGACCAGATCATGAGTGATGAGTCACACAATTCGGCAAGTACCGTACTCTCGGACAGCCGCCTAGCCCCCTGCAAAAGCTGCTGGTTTCTTACCGGGGAATAACATGCGGTGCATTGTTCAAGGTGAAAAACCCTGGTTACTTTCCGTGCGCGCCCCCGGCTATCCTTTCATCAATCGCATGTGCGCCACACCCTCGGCCATTTTCACCGCCGCCACCACACCGTCGATCACGGGCAGCGAAAAAGCCTGCTCCAGTGCCGCAGCGCGACCAGTCAAACCACCGGATCCCAGCAGAATCGCCTGGGCAGCATCCTGTTCGACCGAATCCCGGATGGCCTCGGCAATCTTTCTTTCAGCCTCCTGACCGCTACCGGCTGCTGCAGCCACACCAATTCCCGCAGCCCGTACCCGGCATATGCCGCTTGCTCCGTACTGACCGAGCAATGCTTCTATGGTCGGAACCGCTGCATGCACCGTTGTCACGATGGAAAACCGTGACGCCAGGGTACGCGCCGCCGCCACCCCGGCCTCGAACATGCCGACGACAGGCGCCCCGGTCAGGGCCCGCAGGTTGTCGAGGGCAATGTCGTCGAAACATGCCAACACATAGGCATCAAACCCCTGATGCTGTTGCTCGGCAACAAGGGTCAGCAGCTGAACTTCAGCCCGGTCGCGATCATCGCGCGACTCTATCGAGAACGGCCCCTCTACCGGGTTAACCGCCACAACCTCGGTCCCGGAGGACGCAACGGCGGATGCCGCCTGCTTCATCTGCTGCGTGACAGCCGGGTTGGTATTCGGGTTGATAATCAGAATACGAATGGGTCGGATACTCATAGCTTTAGCCTCCGGCCAGATCGTCAATTGGACATCAGGTTGGGCAGCCAGAGCACCATTTGCGGCCAGACGATCAGCAACAGCGTGAACCCAAGCATCAGAAACACATAGGGAAGCGTACCCCTGATTACATCGCCGAAACTGCCTCCGTCCTTGCGGATACCCTGCACGACAAAGAGGTTCATGCCGACCGGTGGTGTGATCAGTGCGATTTCACACATCACCACGATGAAGATGCCGAACCAGACCGGATCGACACCCACGACCATCACCATCGGAACCGTGATCGGCACAGTCAGCACCAGCATCGACATCGCATCCATGAACATGCCCAGCAGCAGGTAAAAAATGACAAGGAGTAGCAGCAAGCTGAAATAGTCCAGGCCGAGCGAGGTCACCCAGCGAGTGACGAGCTGGGTCGTTCCCAGCATGGACAGGGTGACGTTCAGCAGCAATGCACAGACAATGATCAGCACGACCATACCGGTAGTCTTGGCCGCATGGCGAAAACAATGTTCCAGCAGTGTCGTATTCAGTCGTCCGGAGCGCCAGACGAAGAAGAGCGCGACCATCAGCCCCAGCGCAGCGGATTCCGTCGGCGTCGCCAAGCCGCCGTAGATACTGCCCATTACGACAGTAAAGATGGTGACGGGCGCTATCAGGTATTTCAGCAATGCCAGTTTCTCGCGCAGCGGAATATCCGCAGCCGCGGTATCCTTGCCCGCTGAGCGGTGGGCAAAAAATATGTAAAGCGAAAACAGCAGCGTCAACATCAGCCCCGGGATGACACCCGCGACAAACAGCTGTCCAACCGAAACATTGGCCAGTGAGCCATAGACCAGAAGGTTAACGCTGGGCGGAATCAGTATACCCAGGGTTCCGCCTGCGGCCAGCGACCCGAGTGAAGCGGCCACAGGATAGTTACGTTCTGTCAGCGCCGGCAGGGCTATGGTGCCGACTGTGGCGGCGGTGGCAACAGACGAACCCGATGTCGCCGAAAACAGCGCACTGGTACCGATATTGGTATGCAGAAGCCCACCCGGCAGACGCCCCAGCCAAACCGCCAGCGCATCGTACATTTTGTCCGCTATGCCGCCACGTAGAAGAATCTCGCCCAGCAACATGAAGAGCGGTATCGCAGTCATGACAGAGTTGTTCAGCGTGCCCCAGACAACACTGCCCATCATGTTAACCAATGGCATGCCGTAGGCCATATAGCCACCAATGGCGCCCACACCAATAATGGACACTGCAACCGGCATACTCAAAAACATCAGTGCCAGCATGGCACAGAAACCCAGTCCGATCGTTGCTATGCTCACAGCAGTCTCCTAACGATTTCCAAAGTCTTCAAGTTCCGATTCCAGTTCGTCCTCTACCGACTCGGGACTGAATTCGGAATTGAGCGCCTTCCAGTTGCCCAGGATGAGAAGCAATATTGCGCGCCCCATCAACCAAACCGCAGGCACAGCAAATACAGCCATGGCAAAGAGCCATGCCGCCTGCGGATAGATCAGCGGTGTCGCCCAAGGGGTCTGGGCAATGGAGCGATAGGTCTGAGTTAAAGTGACCGTGTCATAGGTAAAGATCAACAGGAATACCGCCAGTACGCCCAGCGACAGCGCCGCCAGCGCGTTAAGCACTGCCTGTCCTTTGGGCGGTACCTTGGCATAAAACATATTGATGCGGATATGGGACTGATCAATCAGCGTCACGGCAAAGGCGACTGGGGCGCCAATTGCGATGGCATAACCCGCAAGTTCGTCGACGCCGCCCAGCGATATCGAAAAGAGCTTACGAATAAGCGTCTCAACCGTAACCGCAACCGACAGCAAAAGCATCGTAATACCGAATATCAGGCTCGCCACCCGAGCATAAAGTTGCATAACAATCACCTCATAACACTAGAGTACCGTTCAGTGCACAGGAATCAGCATTGACCAAGTATTGCTAACGGCCAAGGCTGATCCCGGTGATCTGAAATCGTTACGGGGATGCCTGGTGGGACTATTTAAGCTGGGCACCAACGGTCGCGTTCCAGTCGGACTCGCAACTCGGGTTAACGGCATTGCACTGTTCCGCCCAGACGGGCAGAGATTTTGCGGTCAACGCTTCTTTCACAATAGCGAGGTCGGCATCGGCCACCGGCTGAAGTTTCAGCTTGTACAGCGTGCCATGCTGGCAGGCCGCATCACCTGTGTTGCAGCGAAGCGCGTCTTCATACAGTTCTTCCGAATAGCTCCAGATGTCAGCTACGAGGGTATCGATCGCGCCCTGCAGTTTCGCCTTATCCTCATCAGACAGTGAATTCCAGGTCTTCAAATTGATACCGTAACCATTGATGGCCAACTGTAGCGCCAGTGGAAGCACTGTGGTGGTCGCTTCCGGCCAGCCACCGGAATTGGCAGAAGCCGGGCCGGTGATCGCGCATTCAACCACGCCCCTGGCAAGCGCTTGCTGCACCTCGCCGAACGGCATGGGTACACCAGTGGCGCCAAAGCCCGCGACGAAATTTGCCACACTCTGATCACCAACACGAATCTTCAAACCAGCCAGATCCTTAAGTCCGGTTACTTCTGGCTTGCAGAAAATAACCTGGGGACCGGCCGGCCAGACACCCAGCAACTTGGTATTGAAATTGGATTGTAATCGCTGATCAACGGTATCAAAGAAGGCGTCGGTATGACGTTTACCTTCCTCAAACGAGGCATTCAGGCCGACGAGGTCGAAGCCCAGCAGTATCGGTTCGTCACGGCTGGCCTGCGACCCCCTGATGGATACGATGTCGAACAGCCCACCCTGCAGAACGCGCAGGGCGTCAGTATCCGGGATGCCCGCGACATCAACCGGCAAATACTGAACCGTTGCATCAAGCCCGGAGTGCTTGGCAAAGTTTTCGAAGAAAGGTTGTTCTTTTTGCTGCTGGATCAGGCCGGAACCTGCCGGCTGCCCCAAGACTTTCAAGCTCAGTGTATCGGCCTGAGCGCAGGTCATGGCAACAGAAGCGGCTAGGCCAAATAATATGCGACGCGACATGATAATACCCTTTGTTGTTGTTCTATAAAGAGGACCGTAGCCAAGGCTCGATCCCCTTCAGCAGGGTCTCGACAACAGCTGCCGTCGAGGTTGGTACCTGGCTTTAGCAAAGCACCGTTGTACAAGAACTATTTACGATAGCCCCCAAAAACACAAGGCAAAAAGAAAATATTTTTTCATGGCGACACGAAAGAAATTAAATTTCCTTTCTAATCATTGCTATAGGTGAAAGCCAGAAATCATCAAGTCTGCGCCGACCAATGGCAGAGGGGCCAAGAGCCCAATAACGCATGGCAAGCAAGCGCCCTCCTGCCCGCAAAGTCGATACAGGGCTGGTCAGGAACGGCGCGGGGAAACGTCTACAGCTCGCCGAGGCTCTCGTTGAGGTATTCGATATCCCGCAGGCGAGTGCGGCCCGAAGCGCCTGCGGTCTCGATCGCTCTTGTCACAATCAGGTGGCAGAGCGCCATCACCGCAACATGGTTGAATATCGGGCCTGGCGCCAGTGTCTGGCAACGGTAATGCCAGGTCACGTCGTTTTTCGCTGGCACTCCTTCGTCGGTGATATACAGCAGTTTAGCGCCGGTTCGGCGCAACTGATCCAGCAGCAGTTCCATGCCAGCAACGCGTCGCCGCAAGCCGAACAGAATCACCACATCGTCGGGACCAATACTGACAAGGTGCTCGCCCAGAGTCTGACCACTCGCCGGAATAGAAACAATATTTTCAATCACCTGGGTCATCTGCCATTGCAGATAGTTGGCGAAATGGTGGCTGGCCCGGAAGCCGATCACCCAAACCTTGCGCGCCTCAAGCATGGCCTTTACGACCGCGTTGACCTGGCTGTCGCTGATGGAGAGAAAGGTTTGCTCAAGATTCGCAATCCCCTGCTCCATATGTGCCGGGACGGACTGTATGCCGGCGCTCTCCGTCGAGTGCGTCAGGAAAAGTCTCGACCCGGTTTGTTTTTCTGCCCGGGCGTGGCGCCTGGCCTCTTCATAGTTTTTGTAACCGAGTCGTTTTACAAAACGTGAAACCGTGGCATTGGAGACCTGCGCCAGTGCCGCCAGCTCTGACGCCGAATAGCTGGCAAGCTCGCCCGGGAAATCACAGACAAAATCCCCCAGCCGACGCTCCGCCGGGTGCAGGGTCGGTAGGGCCTGCTGGACCCGCAACAGAAATGAGACTTTCTTCTGTGGCATCGGCATCACCGTGAAAAAATTATTTCACGAGACTATCAACGCTCCAGTATCAAAATGCAACTTTAAGGCGCCCGGGACTCGAGATCGCCTAGCACGCGCACCCAAACTTTGGCCATCCCGGCACCCAGCCCGCTATGGTGTCTTTGTGTGTGTCCAGCCCGATGTATTTGCTAAAGTTGTCCATGCCTGCCAACCTCAATTATGGCTCTGCGTTTGATGGGTCAACCTCTTCAGCGTAATCCACGCGTTCGAGGCTGGGCAGGTCAATTCATGATGTCTAGGAGCAATGCCAGCAAGGCGCTAGCGCTCCATCCGCTGCTGCAAAACACCCCTTCTGGACTCTCCTCCTCCCGCATAGCGGGACCTGAAAGCTCTATAACCCCCACATAGGCGACGTGATCAGATTACAGAGTGATAACGGATATATAGCGTATCGCTTAATCAGAGATATCGTCGCGATGGCATGACTGTTCAGGAAAGCTCAGCAGCAGGGACGGCGGCAACCGTTTGCTGCGGGGCATCTTGAATCGCCCGGCGCCCAAGATAGAGGCCAAACACGGCTGCGCCGACCGCGGCGGATACCAGCGCCAGCAACAGCAGGGACTCAAAGCCGCCTGCAACCAGGTTACCGGCCAGCGCCGGCCCCACCATGGAACTGGCCGCAAAGGCCGCCGGAATCAGCATGATGGCGCGCCCCCTTGGATCGAGCCGGGCGATCATCGCCGTCTGAAAGACGCATCCCCAGGTGAAGCCGACTTCCCATACCCAGGCTCCAAAGGCATAAGACAGAAAGCCATCGGCGCGGTACAGCAGCAGCAGTCCGATACAGATCACGCCGAACACCACCAGCTGGGGCAGACGCAGTCCCAGACGATCGCCAACGATGGCAATCACCAGGGCCGCAGCGCCGCCGAGCAGTTTCAGCACCGCGAACACGGTACCAAGCTCGGCCGGCTGCAGTTCCAGCGCGCGCCCCATACGCTCCAGAAAGGCCCAGAGCCCAATCTGGCCCACGAGAAACAGGAAAAACACGAACAGCCCGCCCCAGGCAATCGCCGGCAGTTTCAGCTGCTGCGCCAGGGACAGTTGCGGCGCCTGCGCGGTCACCCGGCTGCGCCGCGGCAGCACCAGGGCACTGAGACTGAGCAGCAGGATGATCAGGCTCAGCGTTATTGCCGCGCCGGTGTACTGGTACTGGGCAATCACGAAGGCCGGCAGGATGAAAAGCACCAGTGCCGTGATGCTCAGCTCGATGCCCTGGCGCAGCCCCAGCGCCCGCTCCTTGTTGGCCATTTCACCCATGATGCGCAGCCCCAGGCAGGTCATGAGCGCAGCAAAAAAGCCGATCAGCGCCCAGAGCGGCAGCTGCGCTGCTGCCGGCAGGCGGGATGACAGCAACAGCGCCGCAGAGGCAGCCACGGCCGCGAACACCGTCAGCAGGCGCCAGGACACCCGGTCGACGACAAACACCGCCGCCAGTGTTCCAAGAAAAAACCCGGCAAAGCAGGCGGAGCCGAGAAAGCCGGCCTGCTGGGCGCTAAAGCCGAAACTGTCGGTCAGGGCGCCCAGCAGAATGGGCAGCGAGTTGAACGGCAGCCCGCCGATGGTGGACGCGAAACTCGCCGCGAGCATCAGCGTCAGTGTCTGTCGACCCGTCATTGTCATTGTTATTCTCCGGCTGTCGGAATCATCGAAATATCTGGCACGCCCGGCGAGCGGGTACTGGGAATCATTCTACGGAGACGGAATATAGCGACATCCCGCGTTCGGACTAGCTGGTCAGAGTGACAGCGCAGGCCAATGCCAGAGGTCGGATAAAAGGCCGGCACGAACAGCTAGACCCAGCGATTTGTTCACCCGAACCCAGGCACCAAACTGACTGAACAGATGGACGATGTCAGAGCCATTCAAAGCTGCGAACCTCCACCAATGCAGGGCTTGCTTTGCAACTGCCAGGCGCCTGCAGTGCCAGCCCTGCCAACTGACTACGGAGATTCGAACCATGATTCATAATGTCGTTGTTTTGAGCGCGACCCGTTCCGGCATTGGCACCTTTGGTGGCGGCCTCAGCCAGATCGAGCCTGCGGAACTGGCAGGCCAGGTAATGAAGGCCGCGGTGGATCGCTCCCAAGTGGACCCGCAGCAGATCAACTATGTGACCGCGGGCCACTGCATTCCCACCGACTCGCGCTTTGCCTATGTGGCCCGAGTCGCTTCGATCCAGGCCGGCCTGCCGATGGAATCCGTCGCCATGGCGGTGAACCGCCTGTGCAGCTCGGGCCTGCAGGCCATCGTCTCCACCGCCCAGTCGATCATGCTGGGTGACTGCGACTACGGCATCGGCGGCGGCGTGGAAGTCATGTCCCGCGCAGGCTACCTGTCGCCGGCCATGCGCTCCGGCGCCCGCATGGGCGATACAGCCATGATCGACATGATGGTGGCGACCCTTAACGACCCCTTCGGCGTCGGTCATATGGGCATTACCGCCGAAAACCTGGCGGAAAAATGGAACCTGAGCCGTGAAGACCAGGATGCTGTGGCCGTGGAATCCCACCGCCGGGCGGCACTGGCCATCGAGGAAGGCCGCTTTAAATCCCAGATCACGCCGATCATTCTGAAGACCCGCAAGGGCGACATCAGCTTCGAGAGCGACGAGCACGTCAAGCCCGGCACCAGTATGGATACCCTGGCCAAAATGCGCCCGGCGTTCAAGAAGGACGGCAGCGTCACCGCCGGCAATGCCTCAGGCCTCAACGATGGCGCCGCCTTCATGGTGCTGGCCAACGCCGAGGCCGCCGCCAAAGCCGGCCAGGCCCCGCTGGCCCGGCTGGTGTCCTACGCCGTGGCCGGTGTGCCAAACCACATCATGGGGGAAGGCCCGATTCCGGCGTCCCTGCTGGCGCTGAAAAAGGCCGGCCTGGCCCTCAGCCAGATGGATGTGATCGAATCCAACGAAGCCTTCGCCGCCCAGGCCCTGGCCGTGGCCAAAGGGCTGGAACTGGACCCGGCCAAGACCAACCCCAACGGCGGCGCCATTGCGCTGGGCCATCCCATCGGCTGTTCGGGTGCCTTTATCGCCACCAAGGCGATCTACGAGCTGCACCGCAGCAACGGCAAGTACGCCCTGGTCACCATGTGCATCGGCGGAGGCCAGGGGATCGCGGTGATTTTCGAGCGGCTCTGGTGCAATTGAGATCCTGACAACCGGGCTCTTGCAGATTATGAAATTCTGCCGGAGCCCTGCGACTCTACCCATCCGTTGTTCCGACCGCTCACCCTTTCCATCGCCACCAAAGCGATCTACGAGCTGCACCGCACCAGCGGAAAACATGCCCTGGTGACCCTGTGCATCGGTGGCGGTCAGGGGATCGCGGTGATATTCGAGCGCCTCTGATCAAAACGACCTAGATGTTGACCGGGCATATCGAAGTTTACACATAAAAATTTCGTGCTTCAAAAGCGCCGTTATGAATCAGGCATCAAGAACCAAGTCAATATCCTTGCGACAAACCACAAGTAAAACTACAAATAATTATTCCTATATTATTTATATTCCAAACTTTCCTGCTTTATTAGCCCGGCGGGTTAATACATGAAATAGGGATGTTTAATCATTGGCCGCAGGCCAATGCGAACCCCACGAAAACCAGCATATCCACGCACTTTCGCCTATTTTATGGGGTGACTGGAAAACAGGGGGGATTTATTTTCCAGCCAGGTTAATAATTGGTTTATAACTCTGGGGCAGACCCACCACCGACCTACTGCGCAGAAGAAGCATTTTCTTCTGCGCTAAGAAAGAAGTATTAATCAACCCCTTGTTACTTTTCTTTCATCTCTTCTTCATACACTTCGTAGTGCAACTTTCCGGCTCAGAACAGTTCGGCGGCGGTCTTACGGATCGCCTCCACCAACTGATCGATATGCTGTTTCTCGATGGTCAACGGCGGCGAGAAAGCGATACTGTTGCCCACCGCCCGAATCATTACGCCGTTGTCGTAGCAGGCGCCCTGGAAGGCCGCGCCGACCGGCTTGTCGCCGAAGGCCCCTTCCGCAAACTGTACTGCACCGATCAGGCCGTAGTTGCGCACATCCACCACCTGCTCAATATCCCGCAACGAATGCAGCGACTGCTGCCAGTACTGACCAATCTCGCCCGAGGCTCGCGTTAACAGACCTTCACGCTCGTAGATATCAAGGGTGGCAAGCCCCGCCGCACAGGCGACCGGGTTACCCGAGTAGGTGTAGCCGTGATAGAACTCGACGGCGCCAGCGGGTGCACTTTCCATGATGCGGTCGTGAATGGCATCGTCGACGAACACGGCGCCCAGCGGCACGATACCGTTGGTGATGCCCTTGGCCGAGACGATCATGTCGGGCACCACGTCGAATTCGGTGGCTGCAAAGGCGGATCCCAGTCGACCCCAGCCCGTGATAACCTCATCAAAAATCAGCAGGATATCGTGCTGCGTACAAAGTTCGCGCAGCCGTTTCAGGTAGCCGGCCGGCGGCAGGATAACGCCACCTGCACCGCTAATCGGTTCCACTATCACCGCAGCGATACTACTGGCATCGTGCAACCGGATCAGCTCCTCCAGCGCATCGGCTTTTTCCAGCTCGTGCGCCGGCAATCCCTTGCTGAAGGCATTCCGGGTCAAATCCAGCGTATGTGGCAGATGATCGACCGGCAGCAGAGGCCCGAATCCCTTGCGATTCGCCGTCAGTCCCCCGACCGATATGCCGCCAAAGTTAACCCCGTGGTACGCCAATTCCCGGCCAATCAGCTTATACTTGCCAGCCTTACCGCGGGCCACCTGGTAGGCCAGCGCAATTTTCAGTGCGCTTTCAACAGCCTCGGAACCTGAGTTGGCAAAAAAGACCTTGTTCAGGTTTCCCGGCGTATGCTGAATCAGACGCTCGGCAAACTCAAAACCGATATCATGCCCAAAACTGAACGGCGAGGTGTAATCAAGCTCAAGCGCCTGGCGGCCAATTGCCTCGGCGATTTCGGTGCGGCTATGACCGGCGTTGACACACCAAAGGCCGGCGGTCGCATCCAGGATCTGGCGCCCTTCATCTGTATAACAGTAAACGCCCTCTGTTTTTTCGATAATACGCGGCTTCGCTTTAAAAGACCGGTTCGACGTAAAGGGCATCCAAAAAGCGTCTAGGCTTTTATACTTTTTCATCTAAAAAACCCCGAATAGAGTGATCAAAAGGAACAGACATAACCTGAACGCTATGCCAACTGAATAAAATGAAAAATAACGCATCGCCAACTAAGGTTTTGCCGCTATTAAATCAATTCCCAACCAGCGTCCACAAAAAGTCAGATGCCGCCCATGCAGATATATTTCAGCTCTAAATAGTCATCAATCCCGTGACGTGAGCCCTCACGTCCGAGTCCGGATTCCTTAACGCCACCGAAAGGAGTTAGCTCATTGGAAATCATGCCTTCATTGACCCCCACCATACCGAACTCCAGCCCTTCGGATACCCGCCAGACGCGCCCTATATCGCGACTGTAGACATAGGCCGCTAGGCCGTAGGGAGTGGCATTAGCGCGTGCGATCACCTCCTCTTCGCTGTCAAAACGAAATACCGTGGACACCGGACCGAATAGCTCGGCATGAGCGATTTCCATCGATTCGTCCACATCCGTCAGTAGTGTGGGCTGATAAAAACGCGGTCCCTGCAATGCTGGGTGACCGCCACTGTTCAGCACAGCCCCCTGTTCCAACGCCTGGCGCACCAAGCCATCGATTTTGGCCACCGCCGAGTCGTTGATCAACGGGCCGATATCGGTACTATCATCGCTGCCGGCACCAAGGCGAAGCTTTTCCACTTCCTGCTTATAACGGGCGACAAAGCGCTCATATAGTCCGGACTGCACATAGATCCGGTTGGTGCAAATACAGGTCTGGCCGGCATTGCGGTATTTGGACACCAGGGCACCGGCGACTGCCGACTCCAGATCGGCATCATCAAACACGATAAAGGGTGCATTACCGCCGAGCTCCATTGAGGCCTTCTTGACCGTTTGCGCCGCCAAACCGAGGATGACCTTGCCTACAGGGGTCGAACCGGTGAACGAAACCTTACGCACAACCGGATGGGTACAGAGCTCCCGTCCAACGTCGACCGGGCGCGCAGTCGTGACGACGTTGATCACGCCCGCCGGGATGCCCGCCTCTTCCGCCAGCGCCGCCAACGCCAAGGCACAGAGTGGTGTATCTTCCGCGGGCTTGATGACAATGGTACAGCCGGCGGCGATGGCCGGCGCCGCCTTGCGGGCAATCATCGAGATTGGGAAGTTCCAGGGGGTGATTGCCGCGACTACTCCAATCGGCTGCTTGATCGTCAACAAGCGGGTGCGAGGGCTATTGGACGGAATGTTCTCACCATAAGTCCGTTTGGCCTCTTCGGCATACCACTCGAAGAATGAGGCGGCCGAGAGAACCTCGCCCTTAGCTTCGCGCAGCGGTTTACCTTGCTCTAGCGTCAGCAGCCGGGCCAGTTCATCAACGTGCTCGACGATCAGGCCATGCCAACGCCTTAGCAACGCCGCCCGGGCACTGGCAGTGGTATGTTTCCAACTAGCAAAGGCCACATTAGCCGCGTCAATTGCCGCTCGGGCCGACGCGACGCCCAGATCCGGTACGTTAGCGATGAGCTTACCGTCTGCCGGGTTAATCACCGCCATGACTGCACCGTCGTCCGCCGTTACCCAGGCACCGTTAATATAGGCCGCTTCTCGTTTCAGATTGCTGTAATGCATTGTTATGCTATCCGAAGTCGCTTAACATGAATTTTTGCGCATCGTTAATATATGCACCCTGTCATTCGCCCAATACTAGCAATCGCCAGCAACACAACAGATGATGGTCTCTTAATGTTTAGTTTTAAAAAGTAACTCATGAGTCAGAAGAACTACTCACTCGGGCAGGTCGGCGACTTTGAAATTAAACAGCTGCGGATATTCAAGGCAGTGGTCGACAACGGTGGTTTTTCCGCCGCCGAAACTGAGCTCAACATCAGTCGCTCGACGGTCAGCATCCATATCTCCAATCTTGAAGCGCGTCTTAATCTGACACTATGCCGACGCGGGCGCGGCGGTTTTGCGTTGACCCAAGAGGGGCAGGTGATCTACGAAATGACCAACAAACTGCTCGATTCTCTCGAGCAGTTCCGCGATGTTGCCAATGAGATGAGTCACAACCCGGCAGGGGAACTGCGCATCGTAGTCAGCGATGGCATCAGCCTGGACCCCCGCTGCCGATTCCCGGAAATGATCAGCCGCTTCTGCGACCTGGCACCGGATATGACGCTGCACAGCGAAGTCGCCGCGATGGCCAATATCGAACGCATAGTGTTGAACGATGAAGCTAATGTGGGTCTGACCCCCTATCACCGCAGGCTTGACGGCCTGAACTATATCCCTCTGTACAGCGATATCTGCCGGCTCTATTGTAGCCAGACTCATCCCCTGTTGGGGCTGACCGATGACGAGCTCACCGATGAAATGATTGACGGTTTGACGGCTATACAGCCAGGTCTGAAGCTCCACGAGGAGGCTAGTCAACAGCTTTGCGCCATGAGCCTGAAGGCGACGGCCTACTTCTACGAAACCCGACTTGCGATGATTTTGTCCGGCAAGTTCATCGCCTTCCTACCGGAAGCTTATGCCGAGCCCTATGTACAGAGCGGGCAGCTGAAGCGGCTCGGGGGTGATGACCGCTTCTACACCCTCGGGATCGCAGCCATTACCAAGAAAAGCGCACAGCCGAACAGACCCACCGCGCTCTTCTTGAACGTCATCCACGAGCTCAGTGGCCAGTCGGTCAGTTGATAAGTCTCGATCAGGGTACTCAGGTGGTTCAGAACTGTTCAGGCTACGGTAGCCATAGTGTCCGGGGCCTTCCTGCCAAAATACGCAGAGCTATTCCTTTGCAAGCTTCGCCTCGCGCACGATCGCGGTGATGATCGGCACCGGTGTCAGCAAATGATCCAACATCAGGGTTCCTGCTCGCTGCGCATCGCGCTCAAGCAGCGCCTCTACGATCGCTGCATGTTCCAGACGCTTTTTTGCCAGTGCTGCAGTGGAAAAGACCGTCTGGCGTAACCAAAGCTGTCTATAGCGTTCAGCCTGATCCATTAGGGTCGCGCGCACTTCAAGCAGCTTCGACGAGCCGCAGCCCCGAGCGATGGCGGTATGAAATTCCTTATGTCGTTTGTCCCAGAGATTCATCATCTCATCGGTACTGTGGAGTTCTGCAACACTGGCCAGAGTGTGGGCCTTGCCGATTACCTCGGCCTCCCAGTGTTCATCTCCGCGCTCAACGGCCAAACGTACAATCATTGCCTCGAGATGGGCTCGTGCATCGTAGATGTCGTTCAGCTCCCGCAGTGACATTTCCGCCACCCGGAAGCCCCTCTGACTGGCCGCCGTGACCATACGTTCGGCTACAAGTTGCGATAGCGCCTCGCGCATAGGCCCCCCACCGATCTGATAGCGCTCCTTCAGGTGACTCATGAGCAGTTTGTCGCCTGGCCGAAACAGCCCATTCGTAATGTCTCGCTTGAGCAGCCCGTACGCAATCACCGCCTGATTCTGTCGTTCAGCTTCCATCATCATCGCTTGTCACAAAGTCCGGATCAGTTCATGGCAAGCCGATTATACCTACTGAATCCGCTTGATAGAAAGAATGTATTCATATATTTTGTTGACGAAATTTAAAAATGTAGATATTTTTAAAAAACGAGTACATTACCACCTAAACCGACCACTTAACATTTCGAGGTTGCCACCATGACTCAAGCTGCTGCCGCCCAACACACCGCTAACCGGAACAGAACGACTGATTATCAGGGCTTTACCCTCAGAGTGAGTGACTATTCCAAGCGCCTGCTGTCGCTGGATTTCTCCGCCGACACTATCAGCCGATTCGTTGACGCCATGGCCGAATACCCGGTGCAGGCGCTGGAGTACAAGTCTTTCCTGCGTTTTCGGGCCGGCCAGATTCTGGACGACCTCTGCGGCAACCAGCTCCAGCCTCTGCTGATTGAGACTCTAGCCGACCGTGCCACCGGTGCCCTACTGATTAATCCGCAGGGGCTGGAACGCGTGGAGCAGGCGGAGGAGATGGTCAAGCTCACCACGGCGGTCGCGCACCTGTTCGGACGCTCCAACCTCGATGCAATGAGCGGACAGTATTACGCTCGCTTCGTCGTGCAAAATGTGGACAACTCCGATAGCTACCTGCGCCAGCCGCATAGAGTCATGGAACTGCACAATGACGGTACCTACGTTGAGCAGGATACCGACTACGTGATGATGCTGAAGATCGACGAACAGAACATGGACGGCGGAAACTCCCTGCTGCTGCACCTTGACGACTGGGAACATCTGGAGCGCTTCAACACCGACCCCATGGCACACAGGGTCATGCGTTGGGCAGCACCACCGAGCAAGAATACCCGCAAGGACGTTTTCCATCCGGTGTTCGATGTCGACAACCTGGGTCGGCCGATCATGTCCTATATTGATCAGTTCGTGCAGCCGAAAGACTTCGCAGAAGGCACCTGGCTGGCCGATCTGTCCGATGCCCTGGAAGGCAGCACACACAAACTGTCCATTCCGGTACCAGTTGGCAGCTTTCTGCTGATGAACAACCATTGCTGGCTGCACGGCCGGGACAAGTTCACGCCGCACGATGGGCTGCGTCGCGAATTGATGCGTCAACGCGGCTACTTCACCCACGCCAAGGTCCTGCGCAACCCGGGCCAGTAAGCGAACGTCTGAACAGGGCAAACGTGAGCCGCCAACGGCGTTGACTATTGCCCTGCAATCTAAGCGGTCCAGCCCGTGATTGACTTTGGCCGGGCTGCATCAACCTCCTGGCCACCAGCACCGGTGGCCCAAGCGATCGAAAAATGAGGTCAGGATGTACGATTTCATCATCATTGGCGGCGGCATCGTGGGCATGTCGACGGCCATGCAACTGCTGAAAGCCTTTCCCGAGCGCAAGGTCCTGGTCCTCGAAAAAGAGTCCCGGCTGGCCGAGCATCAGACAGGCCATAACAGCGGCGTGATCCATGCCGGCGTCTACTATACCCCGGGCAGCCTGAAGGCGAAGTTCTGCCTCGAAGGCAACCGCGATACCAAGGCCTTTTGCGACAGTCACGGCATTCCGTACCAGACATGCGGCAAACTGCTGGTGGCCACCAATGCGCTGGAAATGGAGCGCATGAAGACCTTGTGGGAGCGCACCGAGGCCAACGGCCTAGAACGCTACTGGCTCAGTGCCGGCGAAATGAAGGAACGTGAACCCAATATCACCGGCATGGGTGGTATCTTCGTCCCCTCGAGCGGCATTGTCGATTACCGCGCCGTCACCGAGGCGATGGGACGCGAGTTCAGTGCCATGGGGGGCGAGATCCACTTCAACAGTACCGTCACCGACATTGAGGAGCGGGCGTCAGAGGTACAGGTCCAGACCCGCCAGGACACCTTCAGCAGTCGCTATATGATTTCCTGCTCCGGCCTTATGGCCGACCGTATCGTGCGTATGCTCGGTCAGAAGCCCTCATTCCAGATATGCCCGTTCCGCGGCGAATACTTCAGGCTCAAGCCCGAACACAATCAGATCGTCAACCACCTGATCTATCCGGTTCCCGATCCTTCGATGCCGTTTCTTGGGGTTCATCTGACGCGGATGATCGATGGCAGCGTCACAGTCGGTCCCAATGCGGTACTGGCCTGGAAACGGGAGGGTTACCGCAAGACCGACATTTCGCTGCGGGACAGCCTCGAAACCTTGTCCTATCCGGGCATAATCAAGGTACTGAAGCAGAATTTGGGACCAGGCCTCACCGAACTGAAAAACTCACTGCACAAGGGAGGTTACCTGAAACTGGTGCGCAAGTACTGCCCCATAATCGAAAAAGCCGACCTGCTGCCCTACCCGGCCGGCGTGCGGGCACAGGCGGTATCTCACGACGGCAAACTGGTCGACGACTTCCTGTTCGTCAATAGCGCCCGCACCATCAACGTCTGCAATGCGCCGTCCCCCGCTGCCACCTCGGCGCTACCGATCGGCCGGCATATTATCGCAACCGCCATTAAACAGTTTAGTCTGGACACTCCGACCGACACACGGGTTGCCTGAAAGAACCCAAAAGAACCAACCGAGGGGCCGACTCAGGCCCCTCCACACTGCTCTTCAACTACTGATTTAATTCTTGCGATTTAATATCGCTATTCAAGCCTCGCAGGGTGTCCACCTGTCGACTTTTGCGCTTTTAACATTGCCCCTTGCTGCTCTTCACAACCCCACTACTGCGAGGCGCTAGTCGGAATTCGCTGCGCTCATCAACCTACAAAAGCCACGGACAGCACCAGGCTGCTAAACCTAACCGGTAGGAGGCTCGCCTCGCGACGAACGTTTGCTGCCCTGGAGAACCTTATCATCGCCCTCAAGCGCTTCGCTGCCCGCAGCCTGATGAGATGGTCTCCTCCCCACTCCAACCGGCGTCACAATACGCCAAGATAAAGGATCTCAGGTAGTGCACGGTGCCCGCGCGGTAGTTGCACAGGCGGGCCGTAAAGATGATCCACTGAGCCAGTGAATCAATCGGTTGGTCACGACGCGCGGTTTCAACAAGGCGACCAAGGCGCTGGCGAATAAAATGGTCAGGACTGCCTGGGTCATCGTGGCGCACGGCGAGTATTACCACCCCAAAGCGGTAGTGTGACCGGCGAATCCACGAAAAAGCAGTGCGTGAGCAGAGCAACAGAGGCTGATAAATCCACCCAGGGTTGCGAAGGCAAAAGACCCTCGATGACTCTACAGGTCAATCCAGCATACTGAAAACCTGGCCATTCCAACGTTCTGCGAGAACGATAGCCTGATAAGGACGGTATACGCGAATGCTCATCAAGGCCAGAAGCCGCACGAGTGGCTTCAACAACAGGCCGGAAACATGGCAGCAACCTGTCCCTGATATCGAGATCCAGCGCCTTGCACACGGAAGAAGACCATATATGGAGGAGCGCAGCGAGTTCCGGGAAATGAGCCTCAGACTAATTCCGAAGATGAGTCTGCAAATTCCGGGGAATTGTATATTAACCCGGCGGGTTAATACATGAAACAGGGATGTTTCATCATTGTCCGCAGGCCAATGCGAACCCCACAAAAACAAGCACGTCCACGCACTTGCGCCTGTTTTTGTGGGGTGACTGGCAAATAGGGAGGGAACCTATTTGCCAGCCAGGTTAATAACCCCAGCCCGCTTGTCGACTTGTTAAATCTTGCCCCTTGCACCCGCCGCTGAGCTTCTGCCATATTCAAAAGCAAGAGCTAGAAGCTTGTCGGGCTTGACCGGTCGTAGCGAAGGAAAAATCGATTTGAGGTAGCTTTTGAATCATTACAGCCCAAACTCAGTTAGGCGCGGCAAGATACCCCAGTGCAGGCCAAAACCTATTTCATATATCAGTTGGCCGGGGACCTTTGTGCTTTGCACATGACAGCGCCGGAATAGCTAAGAGCCAAACACCAGCCAGTGCTTTCCCAGACAGAAATCCTGCGTATTAAACAAGGTAGTCAGGGCGCCCCCAAGGGTCGCCCTGACTACAGACCAGGAGGAAGACGTGTATACTGGAGTCCCGGTTTTACGGCGCTCAGGCTTCGGCTTTGACGAACCAGTGCTGCCTGGCACTGTTGAGCAGCAGCCAGTAACTGCAGAACGCTACGACAAAGGTCACCGGTGAGGCAAACAGGGCCAGCTCCGCATTACCGTAATTGAGTAACAGAATTCCGAGTCCGGCTGCGAGGAACCAGGCAATCAGACCGCAGGGGTTAAGCGCAGTGACGCGGTCGAGCTGATACTCGATACGACCATCGAACAGCTGGTCGTAACGGGGCGAAAATATATGAGCCAGCGCGATTGCCACCCAGGCCACGACAAAGATGCCCTGATACGCCAGCGCCTGCAGAATGAAACTGAACACATTCAGGCGCATCAGAAAATACACCACGGCACCCACCGCCATGGCCCAGGCAAAGCGCGGAACCCGGACCAGGCCGAAGCGCTCGAAAAATGCCTGCATGTTTTCTGCGGCCAGGTAAAAGTTGGCTGTGTTAATCCGTGTCTGGCTGACCCAGACAAACAGCAGCCCCCAGATGCCCATCAGCTGAATGATGGCCAGTACTACGGACACTTCTGACAAGCCGCCCTCGGTCGGAATGGTTGCCACCAGGAAAATACCAACAAGGCCATTGACCAGGAAAGTAAACAGATAGAACGGCATGCCAAAATTGACCTTGGCATGGTAATCCGCGTCGCCCTGATGTCCGAAGCGGGCGTAATCCCACGTATACATCATCAGGATCCAAACACCCATAAAGTAGGTAAAGCAGTTCCACCAGCCATTCTCAACAGGTCCTGTTTCAGGCCCCATAGTCAGCCAGTCGTTGGAATAACCGAACGCCCAAATTGACATTACCACTGCGGCAATCAGACCCAATATATAAAAAGGTAGCAGTACGCCGTTGAATTTATCAAGCCAGTTCTGGACACTGCCAAAGACCAACGGCACGCTATAGAAAACCACCAGCAAGTAAGCCTCGTTCAGCGTCAGCGACGGGAAATAGCTCTGTATCGCCACCGCGATCACAGAACCTTCAAACACGCTGTAATAGATCGCCGTGGCGAAAAATATCAGGGTCGCGAGACTCGCACCCAGATGACCGAACAGTACGCGGGAAAACAAGGCTACCGAAAGTCCGGTCTTGATGGCATAACGGGCGATAATCCCGTTAACAACACCAAAAGTGATCACCGACAACACCAGCCCGATAATCGCATTGAGGGTGCCGAAGTTCATCGCCAGAGTAGCTGCGACCACCAGCCAGAACATGGCACTACAGATGGCCCACCAGGCCATGGTCAGGGAGTGCTTTTTCATTCGTTCCCCATGGGGTACGGCCTCTGCGGAATAATCGGCCGTGCTGCCGTCTAATTTTATATTTCCAGCCATGATGTCTCTCTTTCTTGTTGGATTAAGACCATCCAAAAGTACAAGAGATAGAAAATAGATAATTGACCGATAGCGTACGATCTATTGCACTGCACTGTACCTATGAGCCCAAATCTAGCTCAAAAAAAAACCGGACAAAGTCCGGTGGGTAAATAGAGTACGTTGTTCCCTGCTCAATTATTTTCCCTTTCTACAGGTCCTCCCGAGCGGACTCTCGGGCTTCCCTGGCGGTACAACCGAAGCGTGACTTGAACGAACGGCAGAAATGAGCCTGGTCTGCGAAGCCCCATTTATAGGCAACCTCGGCCAGGGTCACATTCGACGAGCCGCTCCTGATATCGTTCATCGCCGCCTGAAGCCGAACTTCCTTGATCCACTGACTAACCGTCTGCCCTGAGCCTTGGAAAAGCTTGTGCATGTAGCGTGTCGAAATCTGGCACGCCGAGGCGATCAGCTCCGGAGACAAGTCCGGGTTGGTGATGTTCTCGCGTACGAAGTGTTCGATTCGCATCAGGTGAGCATTGCTTACGCAGGCCTCACCACTGGCAATAACCCGGTCGTCATCCTCCAGTGTCAGTGCCAGCAATTCCAGCAGCTGCTGACTGGCCAGGCCCGTACCCTGGGCGCCAAGATACGGTACTTGCCTGATCACGCTTCCTAGAAAATCCGAAAACAGTGCCCCGGCGCCCTGCTGCAGACTGAACTCCATATACAGAAAGCGCTCTGGCGTCCGCACCCGAGTGCGCAGATTGGCGTCAGGCACCCGCAGCACCCAGAGCTGATTGTCCCGAGCATAGCTAAACTCATAGGGCAGGTCGCTGCGCTCAAGTATGAAAGAACCCGGATTGCAAATAACCTTGTGGCGATCTTGGCTGAAATCGACCGGCTGCAGTTGCGGGATGGTAATCAAAAAGGGGCTATTGTCTTCATCTTTGCTGATATTGCGGGCATTGCGCCGGTAACGGGTCGGAGAGGTCTCCAACCGGGAAATGCTAATTTGCTCTAGGTTCCAGCACGACAGCGAACCGTTAAAAGTATCCGGCTCGCGAAAATCCAGCGCGAGCGGGAAGTAAGTCTTGTCGATCACCTCACGCCAGTACCCTGCCCGTTCGGCACGTGGAATCAGGCTAGTGCTGTAACTTTTGTGCATTTGAGCACCCTCTTATTCTAGCTATATATGCTCCTTGCGATGCCGCCAGCTCCAAAGGTCCCGGAGCGGCGCGTGTACATCCCTAACACCCGTTTACGAACTAACCCCGGGAGGCTCCGGGGTTGGCTCGTGGTACGAGTGCTTCCTATCCCTCTCGCGTGATGCGATAGCAGTTGTTAGGCTCAAGCACTAACGTCCAGCCAGGACGCACGACGATATTAGTCGTCGGCTCTTCCACCACCGCCGGACCTTCAACCGAGATACCCGGATCCAGTCGCTCGCCAGCATAGACCGGTGTATCGACCCAATGGCCCTCACCGTCGAACAACATCGGCCGGGTTTCGGTCAGAGCATCGTTAAGTGTGCAACCCGAGGGGGTGAGTTTACGCACTGGAGGTTTGCTGACCTGCCCGACCAGCGTGGTCTCAATATTGACCAGCTCCACCGGATTATGCGGCTCAGCATAGGTATACAATTCCTCATGCCGCTTGTGGAAATCAGCCAGAATAGTCGTAATCCTATCCTGCGTAATCACCCCCCCTGCTATATCTACACTACACTCATGGATCTGGCCGACATAGCGCATTTCAGCGCTGCGCGAGGCCGATATATCCTCCGGCGCAAAACCGTCTGCCTGCAGGTGCTGGGTACCCCGCTGCTCCAAGTCATCAAAGCGCGTGTTGAGCGTATCTAGGTTAGCCGTGCCATCAAGGCGCATCGGTTCAGTGGCCATATAATTGTAGCGTACATCGGAAATGATCTGACCAAAGGCACAGAACACCGACGCTACCTTAGGTACAAGCACTGTATTGCTGCCGATCTCCTCCGCCAACGCAGTAATATGCATGCCTGCAGCGCCACCGGCGCAGACCAGGGCGAAATCCCGCGGATCATAACCACGCTCGATTGAGACTCGACGGATGCCGCTGACCATATTGAGGTTAACAATGGTGCTGATGCCATAGGCAGCTCGCTCGACACTGATACCCAGAGGCTCGGCAACATGCTCGCGCACCGCCTCGAGGGCCGCCTCAGCATCCAGCCGGATAGACCCACCAAGTACAGCCTTGGGGTTCAGATAACCCAGCACTAGGTTGGCATCTGTCACCGTGGGCCGGGTGCCGCCCTTACCATAACAGACTGGCCCCGGGGTCGCCCCGGCGCTCTCAGGCCCCACCTGCAACATGCCGTATTCGTCCACTTGGCAAATGGAGCCGCCACCGGCACCGAGGGTCTCGACCTGGATCATCGGCACACCGATGCGATAACGCAGGAAGTCGATGTTCTTATTCAGGTTGGTCTGCCCTCCCTTAGTCAGAGTGATATCGAACGAGGTGCCACCCATATCAACGGTAATCACATTATCGATATCAAAGGGTTTGGCGACGTAGAGCCCCGCCTGCGGCGCCGATGCAGGCCCCGAGTTGATGGCATTCACCGCCCGCCCCTGCATCGCTTCGCCGATGGCCAGCCCCCCGTTGGACTGGAAGTAGCGCACCGGATGACGCACGCCCAATGAGCGGAAATAGTCGTCGATACGTTCGACATAGCGCCGCATCACTGGACTCAGGTAAGCGTTGACAACGGTAGTGGAAGTGCGGGTGTATTCACGCACCTGCGGATCAACCTCGGTACCAGTGCAGACGAACACGCCTGGCATCATCTCCTGCACGATCTCACGGGCACGGCGTTCGTGATCAGGGTTTCGCACGGCCCAGACAAAGGAGATAGCCACACTTTCGACGCCCTCTTCCTTGAAATAGCGCACGGCCTCGCGCACTGCCGCCTCATCCAGAGGTGTGTGCTCCGACCCATCAACTAAAACACGCCCCGGAATCGGCCTACGCAGATAGCGTGGTACGATCATATGGGCCGGAGGGAAATCGGCATCGTAACGGTAGCCCTCCTCCTTGTGACCGAGGCGGATCTCGATGCTGTCTTCATGACCAGCAGTACACAGCAAGCCGACCTTAGCTCCCTTCTGCTCAATCAGCGCATTCAGCGCCACCGTGGTGCCGTTGATGCAAAGGTCACACTGCTGGATAATCGACTCCACAGATTCACCCAGTGCCTCACTGATCTGAGCTAGGCCCGCCTTGATGGCAATAGTGCCGTCGTGGGGGGTAGACGGACTCTTGAAGACCCGCACGTCGCCAGTCTTCTCAGCTAGCACGAAGTCGGTGAAGGTGCCGCCGGCATCCACACCCAGACGATATTTACTACGCATATTATTATCCTCAGTCGTTGGCGTTTGGTCACGCAGAATGGCGATGAGCCTGTTCACGCAGACGAGAGGTCTGCTCCTCGTCAAGAGAGCCGTCCTGCGGCCGGATAGCGACGCCGTACTCGAGCTCGGCACCTTTCAGCGATACCAGACCGTTACGATAATCGTCCAGCACCGCCTCGATAGTGCGGCTAAACGGATCGCCGTAGCCACCGCCCCCCGGGTTAACATTAGTGACCCGCTCGCCCGGATTGATGGTGACGATGGTATTGGCCCGATAAACCTGTTCCTTTCCGTTACCGGACACCACCAACCGGCCGAGTTTCTCGCCCTGCAGCCCGTTCTTTGCCCCAGCCGCGCCCATAGTCGGAATCTGTCGCCCCTCACCGAAGGCAATAACCGTCATCTCGTGATCAATCGGCTCGACCTCCCAGGCCGTGCCTGAACCACCCCGATGGTGGCCTGCACCGCCGCTGTCCTGCACCAAGCCATAACGATGGATGATGATCGGATAGGCATACTCAAGTAGTTCGATGTCACCGGAACTAAGGGCCCCGAAGCAACTCAGCGGACCACAGGCATGCCAGCCGTCCATCACCTGGGTGGCACCCGCACCGGAGATAATCGACGCCAATACCATGGTGACGTACTGTTCGTCACTACGGGGATCAATGCCTGCGATATTGATACCGCTGGCGTGCCCCCAAGAGGCAGTGACCCGCTCGGGCGCCGCCTTTTCCAGCGCCATACGCACCGCATCGGTCAGAGTCTCCATGGGTGTCGTGGTGCAGTTGACATGAGGCGCCGGTTCCTGAGCGTTGCAAAGGGTGCCCTTCTCGCCCAGGTCTACCGTCACGCAGCGATAGAGACCCTCGTTGTAAGGCGGCGGCAGCTGCGCAAACATCATCAACCCCAGGTACACGCCGGACATCGAGTTGCCTTCGTAGGAATTGATGAAATAGGGTATCTGCGGCGGGCTTTGAACTTCGATATGCAGGTTATCGCCCTGCACGGTCACCTTGGCGGTGATTTCCATCTCACCAAAGCCATGGCCGGCGTCTTCAAGCACTGCGCTGCCAAGATATTCACCATCGGGCACCGAGCGGACCAGGGAACGCATCTGCTGATCGGCCGCGTGTTTTAGCTCGGCAATACAGGCCTTGACCGTATCCACACCGTACTTGTCGAGCAGCGCAATCATATTGCGCTCGCCAACACGACAGGCGCCGTACTGGGCATTAATATCGCCTTCCTGATCACGGCGCGCACGCATGTTGGTGAGTAGCAGATTAATCACATCCTCACGTCGCTTGCCTTGCTCCCATAGTTTGACTGGCGGTATACGCAAGCCCTCGGCATAAATCTCTTTGGCATCCGGGTTGTAACCTGCGGGTACCGGGCCACCGATATCGGTCAGGTGACCCTTGCAGACGCTCCAAAATACCAGCTCACCCTGATAAAACACCGGTTTATACATGCAGCAGTCGAGAATGTGACTGCCCTTGTAGGCGGGATCGTTGTGGTAGATCACATCGCCTTCCTGAATGTCGTCACCGAAATACTCGGCCACACACTTCATCGCCGGAATCAGCGAGCCCAAGTGAATCGGGATATCCTGCCCCTGCAGAATCATCTCCGGAAAGTGATCGAACAGCGCGTTGCTGTAGTCATGAGCCAGATTGAAGACACTGGAACGCCCGGTCTTCTCCAGCGTCAGCGTCATCTCGCGCTGCGCCGTCTCGAGCGCGCCGCGGACAACGGCCAGCGTGATCGGGTCTACTGTAGCAGCCATAAACTACCCCTTGTTTGTTCTTGTAGGTCAAAACCCCGTAAAGACCGTAAAGCCTTCGCAGGAGATTGAAGCCAGTATAAGAACCGGAGCCAGGCATTTATTGACGGCCAGTGAACAGTGAATTGTTGCAGAGGGACAAAGAGCAAAGGGGTCAGCCATGATGTTAGCTGGCGGTGATCAATCACCAAACGGTGAAAAAGCAGGGCTCGCGATCGGCCTCGGGCTTGCCGGGCGGCCGGTACTATACTGAATGAGTTTGTACGGCCGGGTTGTTATCATGTTGCTACACAGGGTGCCGTTTCAGCCCGCGCGGTCGTAGCGGAGCTTTGCCGCCCGCGACGACAGCCAAACGCAGGTATCTTAATATGCGAAAGCCATCTTCCCGGAACCTGGACCTATCGCCTACTATTTGACGGTACTGTTCGCAGACATCGTCGATGTTCAGCCGGTTTTCAGCCAGCATGAGTCCCGAGCGATTGGTGGCGGTGCTCAACGAAATCTTCACAAACTCTGACAGCATCGCTGACTTCCGTGGCCTCGAAAAGATCAAGACCATTGGCGATGCCTACATGGCGGCGGCCTGGACCTGCGAGGTGCGGCCAAGGTGGCAGTCGGCATCGCCAAGCAGTGCCTGGAGTACGCGGATGCGCCGGAAGCAGAGGCCGGCACCAGGTTCACCCATAACACTGGTGCCGCCGTGCAGCTGCGCCGCCTCGTGGCGGCACCTGTCGGCCCTCTGGCCGACTGTTCACTACATTAACAGGCTCACCCACCGGAGACCGGGGGACCTGCTCATCGTTGCGGTCGATGCAGTGCAGTGCGTCAGACGATGTCCCTGTTTTCACGTTTGGCTTTACGCACATCTTTAACAATCGCGCTCAGCATGACGACGAGTACTATGGCCGAGATAACCGGCCAGATCAGGATATAGCCACCCATTAATAATTCAGACATGTTTTTGCTCCTGTTATTGTTCGCTGCCAACACCTTCGCTAGGGGATAGCATGGCGCTCTGGTGGTTGAAATTGCCGGTTCGCTGCTGGATTAGCTTGAAGTCGAAATTCGCAGGTTTGGCCAGGCTGATGCCGGTACATACCAGGGTGCTCACGCCGTAGGCAACCAGTGACGACAGCAGCACTGTATAGTCGCGCAGGAAGTCGACGCAGAATACGGCCAGCGTCAGGGCAGCAAGCAGGCCTGCGATCAAGCCGGCCTGCTTGCCCAGAAAACCGGAGGTCATCAGCCCGATCACCACGCCACCGCCAAGGCTCGCGAGAAGTTCAAACAGCACCGCGATCGCGCCGGTCATCGGCAGCAGTTCGAAGCGTACAAGGCAGAAACAGGCGAAGCCGGTCAGCACCGCCGTGGTAAAGGCGGTATTGGACACCCGGCGCCAGTACATGCTGGCAATAACCGGAAAGACCACTGTCCCCCAGAGCGCGCCGACAAATACCAACATGACCAGTATGTTCAGGGAAAAACTGGCCATGACAATGCCGAGCGTGGTGGCCACAACCATTGTCAGGCGACCCAGGAACAGCATCCTGCGTGGGTCGGCGCGACCCTTGGCAATGTTCGTACCGTAGATGTCAGTCATGACAATGGCCGACAGCGCGGCCAGATCCGAGTCTGCAGTTGAAGACAGGGAACCGATTACCAGGATAAAGAACAGACCAATCATCACGGGCGACAGGTAGCTGGAAACCACCTGGGGAATGATATTGTTGGTGTCGCCGTTGAGCGGTTCCAGTCCGTTGATGGCGGCCATCAGGCCAATCATGCCCAGGCCGATGACGATGGCACCATAGCTGATGGTGGCGGTGATAAACGTCGGCTTGATCAGGTCCTGACGCACGGCGAACAGGCGCTGAGAAATGGTCTGGTTACCGATGGCATAGGCCAGCACGGCGACGAAGAATGGCGCGCCCTGCTCCAGAATCGCAGTGGTGGAGAACAGGTCTGCCTGCTCTGTGGTCAGCGCGGACATGTTGTCGATCAGAACCTCAGGCCCCCCCATGGCAAACAGCACCATCGGAATAATCACGACGGCAATGGCAATCATGGCGACCACCTGAGTAACATCGGTCAATACCGAGGCGCGGAAGCCAGACCAGAACGTATAGGCCAGTACACCAAACCCGGCCATCAGCACGCCGTGCTGGAAGGACAGCGGAGACAGCACCGATACCAGGGCTCCGGCAGCGGTGAAGTTGACCATCAGGCTGATCAGGCTGCCAAGCAGGTTGGAAACGGCCAGGATCAACTGGCTCGATGATCCATGGCGGGCATTGATGACTTCACCCAGCGTATGGGCCTGGGGCGCCAGCTTCCGAATGCGCACCCCAAACGGATAAATGAACAAAATCATCAGCGCGCCCCACAAGCCGTAATGGAGCGGACCGGACAGGCCATAGGTAAAGCCGGATGTTGCGGCGGCGTAAAAGGAGGCGGCCCAGATCCAGGTGGCGGTCATGCTGGCCGCAGAAATGCCATAACCGATATTGTGACCCGAAACCATGTAGCTATCGGCATCTTGATCCTTCCTGTTGATCATCAGCGTAATCAGAAAAGTAGCAAGATAAAATCCGACCATCAGCAATATTACAGAGGTGGTGGAAAACTGGTAAATAGGACTATCTGTCACTGTTGAATGACCTCACTTTTTATGCGAGCCTTGCGACCCGCAGTGGTAATATCCAGATACTGAAGCGATTTTTTAATTACCATTGAGCCAGGCGGTGGGTACAGCAGCAAATAATGCCGGGTATTTGAATTGGGAATAAGCTTGCGGTGCATTCCTGATTCCTCTTATGTATTGATGGTTAAAACTGCGGCCACGGCATGGCAGGCGCACAGCACAGCTGTACCTGCGCCGCCGTTCAGGCAGTCAGTCGGATAGCATTTATGTATCCAAAATTTTGGAATATTATACACACATTAATCATTCTTTTGTTCCAAAAAAGCCCTAAGAGCCTGTGAACAAGCCCCTCCAGCGGTTTCTGGCCTCCTTCAGGGTCGGGAAAACCGCTGCTGGTACGAAAAACACCACTCGCAGGCGACAAGCCTGCACAAGAGACAACCTGCAATCTGCCGTCACTCCACCGTACCCGGTGATCATGAAGACCTTAAGCGTCTCGTCTTGCGGGTACAATATTCGGGTCGGCACAGCGCCACTGGCTGAATATTTTATTTCGTGGTTGGGGTTCGGTTTAATAGTCAACTCTTAATTGTTAATACCAGCCCGGCTGGTTATTAACCTGTCGAAAAAACGGGTTCTTTCCCTATTTATCCGTCACGCTACAAAAACGGGCACAGGCGCGTGGACATTCTGTTTTTTTGGCGTTCTTATTGGCCTGAGGCCAGTGATGCAGCCTTCCTGCTTCATATATTAGCCCGCCGGATGACCATTAATAAAAAGCGGGAAGGTTTTTAATATTCCTGGTGAGAAAACAAAATATACCGACTAGCACGTTTAAAATATCATATTATTCCTGAATGGCATTTTTCAATGCTCCCCTTTTTACCGAACAAGCTCTTGCTTTTTAATATGACAGTAGCGGCAAGGATCAAATAGCTGACAAGTAGGCGCGCTGCTCGTAGGGGCAGCGCCCCACTGTGAAGCTTTTGAAGGCGAAGGCAAGGTTCTGCGGGGCACCAACCATTCGTCGCGAGGCGCGTCGGCCAGAGGTCGATACAGTGACGGCCCTCGGATGAAAGCTGGCGGTTCCTGGAATAAATAGCCGGACAACGGTACCTTGATCAGGATGGCAGAGGAGCAGCGAACGCCCCCCTGCCGGAGAGGTCAGGCGGCGGCCTGGACCTGCGAGGCGCGGCTGAGGTGATAATCGCTATCCCCCAGCAGTGCCTGGAGTACGCGGATGCGCTTGAAGTAGAGGCCGACATCCAGCTCGTCGGTGACGCCGATGCCGCCGTGCAGCTGCACTGCTTCGTTGCTGATCCGGTCGGCCATCTGGCCGACTTTCCATTTTGCCAGGCTCACCAGCTGGGCGGCCTGTTCGTCCTGGCTGTCGATGGCATCCAGCGCCGCCATCAGGCTGCTGCGCGCCAGCTCCAGCTCCACATGTGCCCAGGCGGCGCGGTGCTGCAGCGCCTGGAAAGAACCGATGAAGGTATCGAACTGTACCCGGGTGCGCAGGTAGTCCAGCGTCATCTGGAACAGCTGTTCGCAGGCGCCCTGCAGCTCGGCGGCGATGCAGGCGCGGCCACGGTCCAGCGCTGCTTCGAGCACCTGTGTGCCCTGGTCCAGCTCGCCGATGAGCTGCTGCGGCGACAGCTGTACCTGGCTGAAGGACAGGCGCGCGGTATTGCGCGAGTCGATCAGCGCCTGGCGGCTGAGGTTCACACCCGCGGTGCCGGCCGGGACGATAAACAGGCTGATGCCCTCCTTACCGGTCGCAGACGCTTCAACAGCCGCAGACGCTGCCGATTCTTCGGTACGCGCCGCAACTATCCAGCCGTCGGCACCCAGGCCATCCACCACCATGACCTTGTCGCCGTTAAGCTCAAAACCATTGTCGGTGCAGCGGGCGCAAAGGCCAATCTGCTCCGGCTCGTGCCGGGGGCCTTCATCGACCGCCAGCGCCAGGCGCTTGCTGCCGTCGATCAGCGCGGCCAGCCACTCGCTCTGCTGGGCCTCGCTGCCGCCCTGCTCCAGAACCGAGCCACAGAGGACTATGGATGACAGCAGCGGCGAAGCACTCAGGTAGCGACCGGCGGATTCGAACACGGCACCCATGCCCTTGTAGCCGAACTCCAGCCCGCCGAGGGATTCGGGGAAGGGAATGGCCGTCCAGCCCAGCTCTGCCATATCGCGCCAGAGCGTGCTGTCAAAACCCTGCTCGTCGCCACGGTCACGCAATGCACGCAGTGCCGCGACCGGGCTGCGCTCGGCGAAAAACTCCTGCGCCGTATCCAGCAGCATGCGCTGCTCTTCGTTATAGATCAGGCTCATTTGGCGCCTCCTTTACTGGCATCGGGTAACTGCAGCACCCGCTTGGCAATCACGTTCAGCTGCACTTCGGAGGAACCGCCGGCGATGGTCTGGGTGTAGCTCATCAGCCAGGCCTTGCTGATGGCAAGTTCCTGGGCGCTGAACTCGTAGCCGTCCCAGCCCAGGGCACGGTGCCCCATGGCATCGACCAGAATTTCAAACTTGGTCTTCTCCTGCTCGGTGTGTACCAGCTTCATGATCGAGGCGATGCCGCTGACATCCTGACCGTCACGGGCCGCTTCGCCCATGCGCTGTACGGTGAGGTTGTAGGCCTGCTCATCCAGGGCACAGGCCTGGGCCCGCGCCTCAAGCACATGGTCAGAGGCGGTGCGTGCCTGTGGCAGATATTCACGCAGAATCGACATCAGGTCGAAATGGGTCGGCAGGCTGAACTCGCCGAACTTGGACATGGCGCTGCGCTCGTGCTGCAGCAGCTTTTTCGCCAGGGTCCAGCCGCCGTTAAGCGGCCCGATCAGGTTCTCTTTCGGCACTTTCACGCCATCGAAGAACACCTCGCAGAAAGACGACTTGCCGCTGATCAGGTCGATCGGACGCGCTTCCACGCCTTCGCTATGCATGTCCAGCACCAGCAGGCTGATGCCCTCTTGCTTTTTCCCACTGCTGTTGTCGGTGCGTACCAGAGCGTACATCCAGTCGGACTTGTCGCCGTAAGAGGTCCAGATCTTGCTACCATCGACGACAAAATGATCGCCCTCGTCCCGGGCGCTGGTGCGGATATTGGCCAGATCCGAGCCTGCATTGGGTTCACTGAAGCCCTGGCACCAGCGAACTTCACCGCGGGTCATGGGCGTCAGCAGACGCTGTTTCTGCTCTTCCGTGCCGTACTCCAGCAGTACCGGCCCCAGCATCCAGATGCCGAGGTTGATTTGCGGCGGACGGCAGCGCAAGCGGCGCAGTTCCTGCTCCAGCACCGCTACCTCTTCAGACGCCAGGCCTGCTCCGCCGTAGGCCTCGGGCCAGGCGGGGCAGAACCAGTTGCGATCGCGCATGCGTTCGAACCACAGTTGCTGATCTTCGTTGGCGAACTCGATGCGGGATGCGCCCCAGACGAGTTCCCCAGCCGCCGCCGGGCCACGCAGCGACGCAGGGCAATTGGCTTCCAGCCAGGCGCGCGTCTGGGTGCGGAAAGTCTCAAGTGAACTCATACAACTCTCTCCTCAATGGCCCGCCATCAGCGGGCGGTGCGCGGCATGCCCAGACCGAACTGGGCGATCAGTTCACGCTGGATTTCGTTGGTACCGCCGCCAAAGGTCAGGGTCACGGAGGCGCGAACCTCGTACTCCAGCTCGCCCATCAGCAGCGAAGCGGCCGAGCCTTCGCGAATCATGCCATTGGCGCCGACGATGTCCGTCAGGCGGCGCAGGATTTCGATGGCCGATTCCGAACCGTAGACCTTGGTGATCGAGGCCAGCGCCACATCCATCTGCCCTTCTTCCAGGCTCGCGGCGATACGGAAGTTGATCAGGCGCATGGCCTCCAGGCGCGAGTAGCACTCGGCCAGCGCCGTGCGTACCCAGGTCTTGTCCATGGCACAGCCGCCCTGCTCGTCCCGGGTTTTGGCCCACAGATACACCCGACGGAACAGCCCCGCTACCTTGTCAGACCAGGAGCCAAGCCCCAGACGCTCGTGGTTAAGCTGCGAGGTGATCAGTTTCCAGCCACCGTTGAGCTCGCCCACCAGCATATCCCGCGGCACCTCTACGTTATCGTAGTAGGTCGCCGCCGTCGGATTCGAGCAGGTCGGAATCACGGTATGGGAAAAGCCCTTGTCCTGGGTATCGACAATCAGGATGGACACGCCCTTGTGACGCGGCAGATCCGGGTCCGTGCGGGCCGCCAGCCAGACATAGTCGGCCGATTCGGCGCCGGAGGTCCAGAGCTTGTTGCCATTGACGACAAACCTGTCCTCCTCGACACGGGCACTGGTTTTCAGTACCGCCAGATCGGAGCCGGCATTGGGCTCGGAGTAGCCGATGGCGAAGTTGATTTCGCCCCTGGCGATCCCTGGCAGGAATTTTTCCTTCTGCAGCGCGGTGCCGTGCTGCATCAGCGCCGGCCCCACGGTGCTGATGGTCACGAAGGGCAGCGGTGCGCCGGCAATATTGGCTTCTTCAAAGAAAATCAGCTGTTCGGTGGCGGCATAGCCCTGGCCACCGTGTTCCTTGGGCCAGCCCACCGCCAGCCATCCATCCGTGCCCATCTGGCGCACGGTATTGCGGAACTCATCGCCGCCTTCCTTACCGCGCAGCGAGCTGCGCAGTTCCGGTGTCATCAGGCTGGTAAAATAGTCGCGCACTTTGAGCCGCAACGCATGCTGCTCGGGTGTCAGATCAACGAACATGATGACCTCCTTAGTTGGCGCTCAGAATCAGACCGCTGGTCGGCACGCCGGTACCTGCAGTCACCAGCACGTTTTCCACGTCGTCCACCTGGTTGACCGCGCTACCGCGCACCTGGCGTACCGCTTCGGCAACCCCGTTCATGCCATGGATATAGGCCTCGCCCAGCTGGCCGCCGTGGGTATTGATCGGCAGCTTGCCGCCGCGAGCATGGTGCCCGGCGCGGATAAAGTCCTTGGCTTCGCCGCGCTTGGCAAAGCCGAACTCCTCCAGCTGCGGCAGAACAAAAGGCGTGAAGTGGTCGTAGATCACCGCGGTCTGGAAGTCCTCTGGCCCCAGGCCCGACTGGCGATAGAGCTCACGCGCCACCACGCCCATCTCCGGCAGACCGGTGATGTCTTCGCGGTAATAGGAGGTCATGACCTGCTGGCCGCTGGCGATACCCTGGGAGCCGGCCTTGATCAGCACCGGTTTCTGTTTCAGGTCACGGGCGCGCTCGGTGCTGGTGATGACCATGGCCACGGCGCCATCGGACTCCTGACAGCAGTCCAGCAGGTGCAACGGCTCGCAGATCCAGCGCGAGGCCTGGTGATCTTCCAGCGTAATCGGTTTCTCGTAGAAGAAGGCATTGGGGTTGGTGGCGGCAAAGTCCCGCACGGCCACGGCGACGCGGCCGAAATCTTCCGAGGTGGCACCATAGGTGTGCATGTAGCGCTGCGCGAACATGCCGACCCAGGCCGCCGGCGTATGGAAGCCGTGGGGCATGTACCAGCCGTAGTTGACGTTCTCGTAGATCGGGGTGGAGGCAAAACCGTAGGTGCCGGTGCCAAAGCGATACCAGGAACGCTCGTTCATGGCGCGATACACCACCACGGTTTTGGCAACCCCGGTCGCCACGGCCATGGCCGCGTGCAGGATGGGCGCACAGGCGGCGCCGCCGCCGTGGGGAATCTGGGAAAAGAACTTCACATCCTTGCACCCCAGCAGGCGGGCGATCTCGTACTCGGGCACCTTGTCCACCGAGTAGCTGCTGAAGCCGTCCACCTCGGACGGATCGATACCGGCATCAGCCAGTGCCGCGAGCGTGGCTTCCATCGCCAGGCGCAGTTCGGTGCGGCCGGAGTTCTTGGAAAACTCGGTGGCACCCAGGCCCGCAATGGCGGCCTTGTTACTGATCAGTTCGTTCATGCCCTGCTCTCCTGCTGCCCGGGCAGGGTCACGGCCACCGTACCGGTAACGTGATTGCCCATCGAGTTCTTGCCCTTGAGACTCAGCTCGACCGTGCGGCTGGCGGCGTCTATCGCGCTGATCTCGGCCTGGAATGTCATGCTGTCACCGGGGTAATTCGGCGCGCCCAGGCGGATGCGCAGATCCTGCAGCCGACCCTCCGGGCCGCACCACTGCTCGACAAACCGCTGCACCAGCCCGCTGGTGGTGAGGATATTCATGAACACATGGGGCGAGCCCAGTTGCTGGGCTGCATCCTTGTCATGATGGCCGGGGAAGTAGTCACGGGTGGCGATAGCGCCCCCGGTGATCAGCGCTACGGTGATGGGGATTTCCAGTGCCGGCAACTGCTCACCGAGGCTGACATCTTCAAAGCGTCTTGTTTTCATCGAGGTCATATTTCCATCCCAAGGTATCGTGAGTTGCCAGCCAGTCGCCCAGGCGCTCAAGTGTCGCCCGGCTGCCGCCCAGACTCAGACTCAGGGCGCGGCTCCAGTAGAGGTAGCGGTGGATCGGATAGGTCAGATCGACGCCGATGCCACCATGCACGTGTTGCGCCTTGTGACCAATGCTATGGCCAGCCTCACAGGCCAGCCAGGCGGTCGCCAGGGCTTCGGAGGGTGCCGGCAGGCCGGCATCGAGACGGTAACAGAGCTGCCAGAGCGCCGAGCGCAGAGTTTCGACCGCCACCTGGCAGTCCGCCATGCTCATCTGTACCGCCTGGAACTGGCCGATACGGCGCTCGAACTGGGTACGTTCATTGACATACTCCACGGTGCGGCGAACCTGCTCCTGACTCACCCCCAGCTGCAAGGCGGCCTGGGCGGCGATGGCCCGTTCTTCCAGCCACTGGGTGGCGTTAGCCGGCAACAGCGCCTCTGCGCTTAGCTGTACCTGGTCAAATTCCAGATCCGCCACGCTTTCGCCCTGGGTCAGCACACCCTCGATGCGGCTCAACCCCGGAGTATCGAAGCGCACACAGACCGGGCATACACCCTGCGCCGTTTGCGCCAGCACCAGGGCCGCTGCGGCCTCGGTAGCGCCTGGCACCGCCGCGGCCCGACCGTTGAGCACCCAACCGGCATCGGTCTGGGTTGCCATCAGAGTCAGCCCGGTGGACCGGCTCTGATCGGTGACCGACAGCGTCAGGATGTCGCTGCCCGCTGCGGCACTTTCCAGCAACCCGGCAAAGTGTGCCGGTGCAAATTCAGCCAGGGCGGCGGAAGCCACCTGGTGGCGCCACAGGGGCACCAGCGCCAGGCTCCGGCCCTGGGCTTCCAGCACCAGCATCAGCTCGGTCATGCCCAGGTCACTGCCGCCGGCCGCTTCCGGAATAAATAGCGAGTGCAGGCCGGTTTCGATACAGGTCTGCCACAGGTCCGTCATCTGGGTGGCACCGGTTTCGTCGAAATCGCGCAAGCGCTCATCGGTACAAAAGTCGGTAAACAGCCCGGTTGCCATGTCGGCAATGGCGCGCTGTTCTTCGCTCAATGAAAAGTCCATGCTTGCTCCTCAGTCCGAAACCGGGCGAAACAGCGGCAGGGTCAGCTGGTCATCGAAGGTCTCAAACTCGACCTTGAGGCGCTGGCCAATCTTCAGCTCGCTGCGATCCACACCGACCAGGCCCGCCGACAGGCGCACGCCTTCGTCCAGCTGGATCAGGCCGATGGGGTTGGGGTGGTCAAAGGGTGCCACCTCGGGGTAATGCATCACGACAAAGGAGTAGAGCTCGCCGGTTCCCCTGGCAACACGGTAGTCCAGATCAAAGCTGTGGCAGTGTTCACACACCGGCGCTGGCGGGTGCTGCAGCTTGTTGCAGGCCTTACAGTGCTGGATGCGCAACTCGCCGGCCTCGCAGCCTTCCCAGAAGAAGCGGGTGTCGTCGCTGATACCCGGTAACGGGCGCCTGGCGGCCGGTTGCTCGGCTTTGGCGGCCGGCGCCGGTTTTGCCGCCTGTGCTGGTCGGAACTTGAACACCCGGAACAGCAGCTCGCCGACAGGCTCGTCGCCGCCCGCCTTCACCGAATGGAAGGACATGATCAGAGTGACGAAAAAGCCGGTTCCAAGACCGGTGGTCTTTTCATCGCTGACGTCCTTCACCAGGGTGGTGTAGTAGAGCTTTTCGCCCATTTTCAGGTAGCGCTCGAAACTCAGTTCAGAATTCACCGCCACCACCGCCGGATAGCCATGGGATTCGATCAGCTTGAGTACGCCGTAGGGGTTCTCGTCGGTCGAACCCGGCGGGTAATTGTTCATGTGCAGACCTTCCAGACACCAGGCCTGCAGCATGGCTGGCGGCGCGACAAGCTCGCCAAATTCCGTCGTAGCGGCATAGTCAGGATCGGTGTAAAGCGGGTTTTCGATCCCCATCACTTCGCACCATTGCCGAACCATCGCAGGGTTCACGTCATCCCATGCGTAGATGCGGCCATACTCCCGCCCCACCATGGAACGCACTTCCGATAACCATTCGTAATCAGCCAAGTTACGTCTCCTTTTTAACAATGGGGCCACCCAGACACGGGCGGCGCCGGGGTTTGATCAGGCGTCAGCCTGCAGAAAGGCCGGCCTCTCGCCGCCACCGTTGAGCAACAGGTTGCAACCACTGGCGTAGGACGCAATCGGCGACGCCATGAACAGGCAGGCATTGCCGATATCCTGTGGCTGCGCCATGCGACCGGCCGGAATGGTCGCGGCAACCGCCTGGATGCCCGCCTCATCCCCGTAATGCAGATGCGACTGTTCGGTCTGTACCAGACCCGGGCTCACGGCAACCACACGTACTTTCGGCGCCCATTCCACCGCCAGCGACTGGGCCAGCGACAGAATGCCCGCCTTGGCGGCACCATAGGCCGCGGTACCGGGGGAAGCACGCAGCGCACTGATGCTGCCGATAAACAGGATGCTGCCGCCCTGAGGCTGCTGCTGCATCTGCCGGTTGGCCAGCTGCGCCACGTTCAGCGGCGCGATCAGGTTCAGGCGCAGAATACCTTCATGGAAACGCGGCGATACGTCTGCCGCCATTGCGTGCGGTGCACCACCGGCGTTGTTGACCAACACATCCAGGCGGCCAAAATCGCGCACAATGCTATCCATCATCGCCGCCACGGCATCGAAATCACGCACATCCACGGGCAAAAACACCGCTTCGCGCCCCTTTACCCCGGGCAGCTGCTCCGGCGCATTGCGCCCGCAGACAACAACGGTGGCTCCGGCATCGAGAAACGCGCGCGCAACCCCGGCGCCGATCCCCTTGGTACCGCCCGTCACCAGAACCACCTGGTCGGTGTAATCAAACTGTGCGGCCTGCATCTTATTATCGCCCCCTGTTTTTATTGACCTGTGCCCCAGTCTACTCAGCCAGGCAAGGGCCCTACTTCGTCTAAATGGACGATGCCTGCAGCCCGGGGGAAGGATCACAATTTGCTAAACGTCAATTGAATCAGCGAGGCCGTCAGGTGCAGACAACCCAAGCCCCCGAGGAAACCCTGCTACTGGAGCGCCCGGAGCCCGGCATTGCCGTGCTGCGTCTGAACCGGCCGCACGCCACCAATGCCCTGAGCCTGGAGCTGCAGCAACAGCTGTCGCGGCGTTTTACCGAGCTTTCGGCTGATGACAGCGTGCGCTGCATCGTGCTGACCGGGAGCGACAAGGTGTTTGCCGCCGGCGGCGATATCACCGGCCTGCTGGATGCCGATCCGATCGAAATCTACAAGCGCCATACGGAACGTGTCTGGGCACCGATTCAACACTGCCCCAAGCCAGTGGTGGCCGCCATCTGCGGCTATGCCTTTGGCGGCGGCTGCGAGCTGGCAATGCATGCGGATATCCTGATCGCCGGCGAGAGCGCCAGTTTCTGCCAGCCCGAAATCCGTATCGGCATCATGCCCGGCATCGGCGGTACACAGCGGCTGGTGCGCGCCGTGGGCAAGGCCAAGGCCATGAGCATGGCCCTGACAGGGCGCCCGATCAGCGCCCAGGAAGCCTGGGTCGCAGGCCTGGTGACTGAGGTCTGTGCCGATGCAGAGGTGCTGGACAAGGCTCTCAGCACCGCCCGCACCATCGCACGCATGCCGCCGCTGGCGGCCGAGCAGATCAAGGAGTGCATCATCGCCGGCATGGATGCGTCGCTGGAAAGCGCTCTCGCGCTTGAACGCAAGGCCAATGCAATGCTATTCGCCTCCCGTGACCAGCACGAAGGCATGCAGGCCTTTCTGGAAAAACGCCACGCAAAGTTCACTGGCGAATAAGCCAGCCACTGCGCGGCGGCTTGCACCTGGCAACACAACAGCCTTCAAGTTTTCGGCCCCCGACGGTTGCACACCCCGGGGGCTCTTTTTGTGTGTAAAACCGGTGCAAGGCAAGGTTAAAGAAACGCAGGATGGGTTGCGACGCACTGCGATCCGGCTAAAAGCGGCTGAGTTGTTTGGGCGTGGTAAACCCATCACGGCACCTGCCCGAAAGAATGATGGGTTAGGGCGCGCACTGGCTATCGAATGCGTGGCAGCATCAGTGCGCCGCGCACCTAACCTATCCTGCGAGCCCATCAACCCTAAGGGCGTTTTCGAGGGTCAGCACAGTCGTGGTTCACGCGGCATGCCCAGCCCGCGCTCGGCAATGATGTTGCGCTGTATCTGGTTGCTGCCACCGTAGAGGGTGTCCGAACGCACAAACAGGAACAGCGACTGCAGCCGGGTCAGTTCATAGGGGGCAGCCTCCAGCAGCTGCCCCTGCTGGCCACAGACATCAATCGCCAGTTCGCCCAGGTCGCGGTGCCAGCTGGACCAGAACAGCTTGTAGATCAGCGCCTCGCGCTGCAAATTGCCGTCGCTGTCGTTTTGGCCCGACAGCATGCGCAGGCTGTTGTAGCGCATGATCTTGAGCTCGGCGTGGGCCTTGGCGATGCGCTGGCGGATCACCGGATCCCGGGCTCGGCCATTGTCCTTTGCGATGCGAACCACTTCGTCCAGCTCGTTCTGGAACTGCATCTGCTGCCCCAGGGTGGAAACGCCGCGCTCGAAGCCCAGCAACCCCATGGCAACCTTCCAGCCATCCCCCGGCGCACCGACAATATCCCCGGCATCGCAGTGGGCATCATCAAAAAACACCTCGTTGAACTCCGAGGTGCCGGTGATCTGCCGGATGGGCCGCACCTCAATGCCCGGCTGATCCATTGCCAGCAGAAAAAATCCGAGCCCCCTGTGGCCAACGGAATCGGGATCCGTGCGGGCGATAACGAAACAGTAGTCCGCCTCATGGGCCAGGGAGGTCCAGACTTTCTGACCATTGATGACCCATTTGTTGAGCGCAGTATCGAAACGGGCGCGGGTCTTAACGTTGGCCAGATCCGAACCCGCCCCCGGCTCGGAATAGCCCTGACACCAGAGCTCGCTGCCGGCCAGTATGCCCGGCAGATACCTGCTCTGCTGCTCGGGTGTACCGAAGGCCATGAGGGTCGGTCCGGCCAGCCCCTCACCGATATGACCCACCCGCCCCGGCGCGCCGGCACGGGCATATTCTTCAAAGAAGATCACCTGCTGCTCGATCGAGCACCCCCGTCCCCCGTACTGCTGCGGCCAACCGACACCGGTCCAGCCGCCTTTGGCCAGCTGCTGCTCCCAGCGTTTTCGTTCCTGCGGGAAACTGTGCTCATCCCCCGGGCCACCGCGAAACCTGAGCCTTGCAAACTCGCCGGTCAGATGGGCGGCCAACCAGTCAGCCACCTCGGCACGAAAACGCTCGTCTTCCTCGCTGAAACTTAACTTCACAGGGTGTCTCCTCCATCCAGCAACAGGGCCGCCAGGGTCTCGCGGTGCTCATTGGCACCGCCCAGCATCAACGAACTCGCCTTGGCGCGTTTTAAATAGAGATGTACGTCGTATTCCCAGGTAAAGCCGACACCGCCGTGCAACTGCAGACTTTCAGCGGCATTGCGGAAAAACGTCTCCGAGCAATAGGATTTTGCAATTGCTGCCGCCTCCGCCAGCTCGCCCGCCAGCGCACCTCCATGCCAGGCTTCATCGGCGATGCAGGCGGCGTAGTAGCAGGCGGAGCGGGCCACTTCGGTACGCAGCATCATGTCCGCCGCCTTGTGCTTGATTGCCTGGAAACTGGCGATGGGGCGGCCGAACTGCTGCCGTTCGCCGGTGTAGGCCACGGCCGTATCCTGCACCTGCTGGGCTCCGCCCATCTGCTCGGCTGCCAGCGCGACCGTTGCCAGCTGCAGTACCTCATCCAGTACGGGGCCGGCAACGCCTTCGGTGCCGAGGCAGGCGCTGGTGTCGAGCCTGAGATGATCAAGGCGTATGCGCGCCAGGTGGCGGGTCTGATCCAGTGTTGGTGTCCAGTGCCGCTCGACCCCTGCAGCAGCGGCCTCGACGGCAAACAGGCTGATGCCGTCACGGCCACGCGTGCCCGGCCGACGCGCAGCAAGAAGCAACAGATCGGCGCTATGCCCGTCCACCACGAAGAAGTAGTCACCACTGAGGCGGTACCCGGCATCGGTACGCTCATATTCGGCACTGACCGCCCCGGCGCCTGGCTGCTCGCGGCCGATCCAGGCCAGGGTCGCGGTCTGGCCTTTCATAATCCGCTCCAGCCAGGGCTGGGCCTGGGCCGCCGTGGCCGTGCGCTGCAGCGCCGGTACCGCCTGGCACAGGGTTGCAAAAAACGGAGAGCAGACCAGGTAACGGCCCATCTGCTCCATCACCGCGACCAGTTCGACATAGCCCAGCCCCAGACCACCCGCAGCCTCTGGGATGGTGATCCCGTGCAGGCAGAGATCCTGGCACAGCTGCTGCCAAAGTTGCGGGTCGTAACCGGTCTCGGTCGCCATGGCTTCGCGTACCGCCGCCGAAGCACTGTGATCGGCAAAGAATCCGGCCGCCGTGTCACGAATCATTTGCTGTTCGTCTGTAAAGCGAAACTGCATAATTTCTGGCTCCCGCAGTGCAATCAATCGATGGAAATGGCGTGTTCACGCGCAAAGGGTTGCGCCTGAACGGTCTGATACTGGAAATCGACGGCCTGCGGTGCGGTGGCGAGCCACAATAGTACCGCGGCGGGCAGTTCCGGCTCCGCCACGCCCCTGCGCATCGCCAGCACGCCCTTTTCACCGATGGTGGCGCGCAGAGTTTCGGTGTTGACCACACCAGGGTTAACCGTGTAAGCACGGATACCCTGGTCGCCATGTTCGCGCGCGATAATGCCGCCAAGGCGTGACACTGCCGCCTTGCCGGCGCCATAGGCATAGCCCCAGCCGCCATCCCGGGCGGCGATTGGCGGGTCGGACTCGCCGGCACCGGAGGTGATATTGATGATGCAACCGCGCTTGTGCTGCAGCATCGTGCGCAGTACCTGCTGGGTGATCTGGACCGGCGCGAACAGGTATCCCTGTGCCATGCGCTGCAGGGTTTGCGGCTGCAGGTCAAGCAGCGGCGCATTCAGATCCGGCCCTTGGTAAATGGCGTTATTGATCAGCACATCGACCTGGCCGTAATGAGACAATACGCTGGACACGGCCTGCTCGACCGAGTCCGCATCGAGCAGATCCATCGGCACCACCTTGACTTCAACGCCATAGCGACGCGCGTCTTCAGCAGTACCATTCAGACTACCCGGGAGGGGCTGGCCATTGACGCCAGTGATGCTGTGGGGGTGTGCCTCACCCTCGTCGAGGGTGCGGGCACTGAGTGCGAGATTGAAACCTGCGCGGGCAAAGGCGATGGCGGTTGCCCGACCGATGCCGCGGCTGGCGCCGGTGATAAACGCGACCTGTTGCATGATTGACTGCCTCTGTTTTTTAGACAGAGTGCAACAGTTCATGCCCAGGTCTCATCCTTCATCAGGACGATGTCGGTAATCAGGGCTCCTGATCACCCTGCCCCAGTGCCGCGACACTGTTGAGCAGAATGCGAACCAGCTCGGTCTGCCGGCGGACGCCGGTTTTGGAGAAGATTGCCCGCAGATGGGCACGGGCAGTGTTTCTGCGAATATCCAGCGCCTCAGCTGCCTCTTCCAGCGACAGGCCGTTGACCAGTTGCATCGACAGGGCGGTTTCAGCTGGCGTCAGGCCAAACAGCTTCTTGGCCACCTCATGACTGGCGTGCGACTTGCCAACCGAGTCGCGAATATACACCACTGCGGCGGGCTGACCCTTGCCCTCCGCCCAGGTATTGGTCGGAATGGATTCGATAATCACGCCTAGGCTGACTTCGCCGGAGGGCCGCGTCACTGACATGGCCTCCGGCAGCTGCGGCTTGCCGTCCTGCTGGTGCTGCTCGAACGCCGCCTTGATGAGGCGTCGCAGTTCGCGGTTGTCACTAGGGTAGCTGGCCTCGAGACGCCCGCCCACGACCTTGAGGCCGTCATTGGACTCCAGAATCTCCCGGGCAAAGACGTTCTGCTCCAGCACCTGTCCGGCTTCATCGATCAGCATGGTGGCAATAGACAGCCGACTGATCGCCTTGGAATAGAGCGAGCCCAGGGTTTCACTGCGATCCAGCAGGTTGCGGATATTCAGTGCACGCCGCAGATGCGGTAGCAGAAAACGGCACAGCGCCCGGTCATCCTCACTGAAGGCAGACGCCGCTTCTGGGCGGGTAACGCGAAAACGCAAGGTGCCGGAATCCGGGGTGGCGATGTCCACCGCCATCACGTGATAAACATCGTTGCTGGCACACCAGTGGATTCGATACGGGCTTTGACGCCACTCATCTTCATCCATCAGGTCTTCCACCGTGAACACCTTGTTCGGTGGCTGATTCACAAAGGGCGTCAGGTTGTGATGATACGGGAAGTACAGGACCTTGCCGGAGTCCTTCATGTCACCCACCGAGACCATCAGCCCCAGATCCTCCTCATCCTGCACATTGGGCATCTTCAGGATCAGTGTGACATAGTTGGCATCGAAGAGCTGCCGCAACTGCTGCAGCGCATCGGCCCAGTAATCGTTATCCAGTGAAGCCTCGTACAGGGCGGAAAGCAGTGTATCCAGCTGATCCAGTTCCAATCGAGTCATAGCTTGCCCCTGTTATTGTTGTCTCAGGGTGTGAATTCACCCGCCACCGGGTAGAACTGCACGAATGCGGCGGCGGGCTCAACCAGCATAAACCTAACTCAGTTCGCGGGTAAGCTCCGGCACCAGTTCAAACAGATCCCCCTCCAGACCATAGTCCGCCACCTCAAAGATCGGTGCGTCCGGGTCCTTGTTGATCGCCACGATCACCTTGGAATCGCTCATGCCCGCCAGATGCTGAATCGCACCGGAGATACCCACGGCAATATAGAGTTCCGGTGCCACGATCTTGCCGGTCTGGCCGACCTGGAAGTCATTGGGCACGAAACCCGCATCGACTGCGGCACGAGACGCGCCCAGGGCCGCACTCAGTGTATCCGCCAGCGGATCCAGCATCTGATGATAGTTGTCACCACTGCCCAGACCCCGTCCGCCCGACACCACGATGGGTGCAGAACCGAGTACCGGCCGGTCAGACTTGCTGAGCTCACGCCCGACAACCGAGGACAGCCCCAGCGCTGCTACAGCAGACGCCTCCACGATGGCTGCGCTACCTTCCTGCGCCGCCGCATCAAAGGCGGTGGGGCGAATCGTCAACACCTGCACAGGCTCACCGGACTCGATACTCAGCATGACGTTGCCAGCATATATGGGCCGAACATAGCTGCCAACCCCTTTTATTTCAATAACATCAGACACTTGCGCCACATCCAGCAGCGCCGCGACACGCGGGCTGAGGTTTTTGCCAAAGCTGGAGCTGGGCGCCACTACCGCCTGATAGCCTCGCTCCCGCACAAGGGTTTCCACCAGCAGCGCGAGTTCCTCCGCCAGCTGACTTGCATAGTGCCCGGCTTGCACAACGACCACTTCGTGTACGCCGCTGATTTGCGCCGCCTGTTCGACCACCGCCTGGCACGCATCGCCCGCCACCAGGATATCGATGTCCCCGCCCAACCGGGATGCTGCCTGCACCAGATTCAGCGTCACCGCCGCCATCTGCTGATTATCATGTTCTGCTATTACGAGTGTTTTCATCATGTTCACCTTTAGATCACGCGGGCTTCGTGGCGCAGCTTTGCAACCAGCTCAGCGACAGTTCCCACCTTGATACCGCCTTTGCGCGCAGCGGGCGCGGCGTAGTTCGTGGCATTGAGTCGCGGCCGGACATCGACTTCAAGCTCGGTAACCGGCCGGGACTCCAGTGGTTTCTTTTTTGCTTTCATGATGTTGGGCAGCGAGGCATAGCGCGGCTCGTTCAGGCGCAGGTCACTGGTCACCACGGCCGGCAGCGTGAGCTCCAGAGTCTCCAGGCCACCGTCAATTTCCCGTGTTACACGTACCAGGTCAGCCTGGGGGGCGATTTCGGACGCAAAGGTACCCTGGGGCCAGCCGAGCAACGCCGCCAGCATCTGGCCGGTCTGGTTCGAATCGTCATCAATGGCCTGCTTGCCACAGATCACCAGCGTCGGCTTTTCTTCTTCCACAATCCGTTTCAGGCACTTGGCGACCGCCAGCGGCTCCAGGTTTTCGTCGCTGTGCAGATGGATGGCACGATCAGCCCCCATCGCCAGTGCCGCGCGCAGCACTTCCTGGCTCGCCTTGGGGCCACAGCTCACCACCACGACCTCGGTGGCGACACCCGCTTCTTTCAGGCGCACAGCTTCTTCCACCGAAATTTCGTCGAAGGGGTTGATCGACATCTTGACGTTGTTCAGATCCACGTCCGATCCGTCGGATTTCACGCGCACCTTGACGTTGTAATCAATCACGCGTTTGACAGGTACCAGTACTTTCATAGTGTTGTCCTCGATTCATTCTGCCGACGGCGGGTAATCGGTATAGCCTTTTGGCCCGGGCGTATAAATGGTTTTGCGGTCAAGCCGGGCCAGCGCCAGCCCCTTGCGGATGCGGCTGACCAGATCGGGGTTGGCAATAAAATGGCGTGCAAAGGACACCGCATCCCCCTGGCCATCACGGATGGCACTGGCCGCACTGGCGGCATCAAAGCTGTCGTTCAGGATCAGCCGGCCACTGAAGTGCTCGCGGGCCAGCGCGAAGGCGTCAACCGCCTCCAGCGGGGAGCGCATGATGTGAACAAACGCCACACCGATCTGCGCGCCCGCGCGTAACAGCGCCGCATGGCTGGCAACGCTGTCCGCATCGCTGGTGTCATTGAAGGTATTGCCCGGGTTGATGCGAAAACCAACACGGCCCGCACCTATGGCATCGGACATGACCTGCAGGCACTCGGCGACAAAGCGCACCCGGTTTTCGAGACTGCCACCGTAGCGGTCATCCCGCTGGTTGGTGCCCGAACAGAGAAACTGCATTGGCAGATAGCCACTGGTGCAGTGCAGCTCGACACCGTCAAAGCCCGCATTACGCGCATTGAGGGCAGCCTGACGGTGCTCCTCGACCACCGCTTCCACCTCCGCGGTCGTCAGCGCCCGCGGCAGATCGAAGGGCTGCATGCCAGCCGCATCGGTAAAGACTTCGCCACGGGCCTGGATTGCTGAAGGCGCAACCGTTTCGACACCCGCAGGTTTGATACTGTCGCTGCCAATACGCCCGGCGTGCATGATTTGAAGAATGATCTTGCCACCCTTTGCATGCACGGCATCGGTGACTCGGCGCCAGGCCGCAACCTGGGCCGGCGTTTCGATACCAGGTTGCCGACAGTAGGCCTGACCGGTCACGCTGGGCCAGGTACCTTCGGCAACGATCAGTCCGGCTCCGGCGCGCGCCGCGTAGTGCTCAACCATCAAGTCGTTGGGCACACCGTCGGCATCGGCACGGTTGCGCGTCATCGGCGCCATCACGATGCGGTTGGCCAGATCAATCGCCCCCAGACTGAGCGGCTGAAACAGCGCATCGACGTCCGCTGCATGTTCAATATTGGCTGCTTGCATAAACAACTCCTCAGTCCATTGCGGTAACAAGTACCGCCGAACGCCCGCCATCGACGGGCAAGGCCGCACCGGTTATATAGGACGCCTGATCGCTGGCCAAAAAGAGAATGGCATTGGCCAGCTCCTGCGGCTGACCGACGCGACCCATCGGAATAAGCTTTTCAGTACTGCTGCGCGCACTGTCGTCGGACAGCATGTCGGCAGTGGCCGGCGTTTCCACCACTGCCGGAATCACCACATTGACGCGCACACCACTGGCCGCGCCTTCGGCCGCCGCAGCACGGGAAAAGTTGATCACCGCAGCCTTTGAAGCCGAATAGCCGGACATCCAGGGTGTGCCCAGCACACCGCAGATGGACGCCAGATTGACGATAGCGCCGCCATGGGCCTTCATCAGCCCCATGGCGGTGCGGGTTCCCCAGAAGGTACCGTCGACAGAGGTGGCAAAGTTTGCATGCCACTGTTCGGTGGTTGTTTCTTCGATGCAGCCCCAGGTAAACGCCATGGCATTGTTGACCAGAATATCGAAGCGACCGTGACGCTGCGCCGCGCCCTCGAGCGCTGCAACAAAAGCCTGTTCATCGCTGACATCGGCCACCACCGCCTCGGCTTCGCCTCCGACGGCACGAATACGGCTGACGACGTCGTCTAGCGGCGCCTGGCGACGCCCGCAGATCACCACTTTGGCGCCTTCCTGTGCGAAGCGTTCTGCCGTGGCGGCACCGATACCACTACCGCCGCCGGTAATAAATGCGACCTTGTCCTGTAGACAGCCTTGCATAATGCTTCTCCCGTCTTCGTTGTTATGGCGGGCACGATCTCCCACAGCCGAGTCGGCATACCCGACCGGTCAGCGCCCTGCGCGAATAGTCCCCTCAGGTTAAAAGGCTCACCGGCCGCTGCCATCGTCCAATAAGACTAAGAAAAAAAGACCGGCATAAGCCGGCCTCAAAGGCGGAACCGTGAAACTCGATAAAACTCAGGTGTACTTCAGCCGCAGATGGGCAGATTGCGGTACGGCCTGGCAGGTCAGCGTCATGCCCCTGGACAGATCGCGCTCGTCGAGCACATCGTTATGCAGCAGCTTGACCTCCCCCTCCAGCACCTCGCACATGCAGGACGCACACATGCCGGCCTGACAGGAATAGGGCAGCTCCAGCCCGACCCGTTCGGCCGCCTCGAGGATGGTCTCCCCTCCCCTGCACTCCAGCTCATGGGTCTGGCCATCCAGATCAATAACGACCTGGGCCTGCTCGATATCGGTGGATTCGCTGAGCGCCTGACGCAACTCCTGATCCCGAGCTTCTTCCGAGGGCAAGGACACAAAACGCTCGACATGAATCCGCTCGGCCGGGAGTTTCAACTCCTGCAACGCCGCCTCGGCGGCATTCATGAAGGGCCCGGGACCGCAGACAAACGCCTGGGCATCCGGCATCCCGGCGGCCAGACGGCGCAGCAGGCTGACACTGGGCACCCCCTGCACCGAATCCAGCAGGTGGATTGCATCAAAGCGGTCGGCATACTGTGCGCCCAGTTCTTTAAGCGCTTCTCGAAAGATGATCGACTGCTCATCACGGTTGGCGTAGATCAGGCGGACCTGACCGCGCCCGCGCAGCAGCACGGCCCTGAGGATGGAGAATACCGGCGTGATACCGCTCCCGCCTGCGAACAGCAGAAAATCGCCATCAAGTGAACGCGGTACAAAGACACCGGCCGGTGTCATCACCTCGATCTCATCCCCGGCGCCGACTTGGTCACAGACCCAGTTGGAACCACGCCCCTCCACCACCCGCTTGATGGTCACGCGCAGACTGGCGTCCACTGTCGGTGCACTGGACATCGAATAGCAGCGCAACAGGTGCTCGCCCTGCCAGGGCAGGCGCAGCGTCAGGAACTGGCCAGGCCGGTAGTGAAATAGCGCCTTCTGCTCGTCGCTGAGTTCAAACTGCAGCGAAACGGCATCGGCGGTTTCCTGAACCACCCGGGCCACGCGCAGGCGGTGGTAACGGGACGTACTCATAGCCGGTACTCCTGTTAGATATAGGGATCCATGTTGGGCATACCCAGCATCACAGCGCCATGTGCGCGCGCGTAAGCATCCGCATTGTTGGCAATATGGCCACGGGACTGGCGAATATCGCGCGACGTGCGCTCGATCGGGTTGGAGCGGTACAGACCGGAGGCTGCGCTGGCGCGCAACAGGTCGTCAACTCGCTCGGCGCAGACCTTGGGCACCAGGGAGGACTGGGCGCGCTGCAGCAGACGCTCCTCGACCGGCATTTCTGCGCCCGTCTTGGCACATTCAACGATGCGCGCAAAATTGCGAAACAGCACCAGACGCTGCTGATCAACCGCGACCAGGGCTTCGGCCACCGCCATCTGGGCATTAGGGTCTTCCGCGGTTTTCGAACCATGCTTGCCCACATGGGCACTCGCGTGATCGCAGAACACATTGATCGCGCCTTCCAGCGCCCCCAGACAGGCCGACGATACCGCGCGCTGAAACACCTGGGTAAACGGTATTCTGTAAACCCAGCCAGTATTCAGTTCACGCCCAGGGCAGCCGGCATCGGAGTGATTGTTGGTGCGCTGGGTACGATGTTCGGGAACGAAGACATCCTCAACCACAATGTCGTGGCTACCCGTTGCCCGCAAACCGTGTACATCCCAGTTTTTCTCGATGCGGAAGTCACTGCGCGGCAGCAGGAAGGTGGTGTGCTCAAGCTGCTCCGGGTTGTCCCGCTTGGGCAACAGACCGCCCAGGAAGATCCATTCGCAATGATCACTGCCACTTGAGAAGCCCCAGCGGCCCGAGAAGCGGTAGCCACTCTCGACCTTTTCGGCCTTGCCCACCGGCATATAGGTCGATGCGATCAGCGTGCCACCCTTGCCATCGGCCCAGACATCCTGCTGCGCCTGTTCGGGGAACAGTGGCAGCTGCCAGTTGTGCACCCCGATCACGCCATAGATCCAGGCGGTGGACATGCAACCCTTGGCCAGCGTCATCTGCACCCGGTAGAAGACGCGCGGATCCAGCTCGAAGCCACCCCAGCGCTTGGGCTGCAGCACCCTGAACAGACCCGCTTCGCCTATTTCCCGCACGGTCTCGGGAGACACCATGCCGGCTTCCTCGGCCGCCCGGGCCCGTTCTGCCAGTATTGGCACCAGGGCTTCGGCAGCCTCAATCAACTGCACTGCCTCGGGCGTCATATAGTCTTCGCCACCGGCCCCTGTCACAAAGTTCTCTGTAAACACGCCCATCGTACGAGTCTCCTCGACTGTTTTTAGATTTATGGGGCATGACCGACTGACCCGGCCATCTCCAACTGCAGCCAGATTTACACGCAGGCCAGGGCTTCTCATCGTCAATTCGGACTAACGCCCGGCACTCCGACCCATTCCACGGCCTCTAGCTCATTTGGACGATGCCGCTGCCACGGCACTGAGAATAATGGGACAGGTACCCTTCGAGCTTCGGGCCTCTCGTTTAATAACAATCACAACCCTGATGGCCTCAACACCAAGGAGATTTACCATGCGTACGCCCGTCGGAATTGCTGTTTCGCTGCTCGTGGCTCTGGCCGGTATCTTTGCGTTCTCGCACCGGGATACACCTTCCCTGGGGGCGCACCGGATTCCCATTGCCGACATGAACCTGACCCACATCACCCAGACTGACGCCGGACTCGTGGCCGCCGGAGAGCTTGGGCACATCCTGATTTCCATGGATCAGGGAGCAAGCTGGGGCCAGGCAGAGCTGTCTCACCAGCGTTACGCACTGATTACAGGCCTGCACTTCAAGGACGGGTTGACGGGTATCGCGATCGGTCATGAAGGCTGGATTCTGCGTACCACAGACGGGGGCAAAAGCTGGCAGGAAGCCGCCTTCAACCCCGAAAGCGAGCCTCTGCTGAGCGTCAATCAGCTGCCTTCAGGCATCTGGATGGCCGTCGGTGCCTTCGCCCTGACACTGATTTCCGATGATGATGGCAAGAGCTGGTCGACACTGCCGCCGCCCAATGGCACCGACTGGCACCTGAACTCCCTGCTGCCCTCGCAGGACCTCAGCACCTGGATGATTCTCGGCGAAGCCGGCACCCTGCTGCGCTCGACCGACGGCGGAGAAAGCTGGGAGACCGTTCCCGAATTTTATAACGGCTCTTTCTATGGCGGCCTTAACCTCGATCAGGACACCTGGATCATTTATGGCATGCGCGGCAATATCTTTCGCAGTGAAGATAACGGCACCAGCTGGACATCCATCGGCGGCGAGTTGCCGGCATCGATGTTCACCCACGCTGAGCTGCCCAATGGCGATATCCTGCTGGCCGGCCAGGGCGGCATCCTGCTCAGGAGTGAAGACCGTGGCCGTTCGTTTCGCTTTTCCAGCAAGTCCGGGCGCATGTCCATTACCGATATCCTGCATCTGAGCACAGGCGAGCTGCTAATGAGCAGTGACAGCGGCCTGATGCCGAAGGTCAGCACCGTACAACTTGAACAACGCGCAGGAGCCTGATGATGAAGACCCCTTCCACCGGCACGCAGAACCTGGTTGATGGCATCGCCCGAGTGCTTATCATCGGCAGAAAGCCCCTCGGTTTGCTGTTTCTGTTCATCACCATCCTGCTGGGCTTCTCGGCACTGCAGACCCGGTTCGATACCGGTTTCAACAAGCTGATTCCGCTCAAGCATGACTACATGCAAGCCTTTATCGATCATTCCGCCGAATTTACCGGTACCAATCGCGTAATGGTCAGCCTGGAATGGACCGGTGACGGTGACATCTACAACGCCGAATTCTTGGACAAGCTACGGGCTGCCACGGATGCGGTGTTTTTCACACCGGGGATCAATCGCACCAGCGTGCGCTCACTGTTTACCCCCGAAGTGCGCTACATCGAAGTAACGGAATACGGCTTTACTGGTGGCGTCGTGATCCCGTCGCGCTTTACCGCAGACGCCGAAGGTCTGGCCCAGGTACGATCAAACGTGCATAAATCCGGACAGGTCGGCAACCTGGTCTCCAACGACCTGAGATCGGCCATGGTGCAGGCCGAACTGCTGGAACTGGACCCCGAAACCGGCGCGAAAACCGATTACGCTGCCGTGGCGCGTCATCTGGAAAAGATCCGCGCGGACCTGAGCGGCGATAACCTGAACGTGCAGATCATCGGTTTCTCCAAGGTCATGGGGGATGTCATGGATGGTCTGGTCACCGTGATCATCTTCTTCGCCGTGGCCTTCGCCATTACCCTGGCACTGCTGTGGATCTACTCGCGCTCGCTCAAACTGACACTGCTGGCGATCACGGTAGCCATGCTGCCGGTCGTCTGGCTGCTCGGCATCCTGCCGCTGATTGGCTATGGCATTGATCCCATGTCTGTGCTGGTCCCCTTTTTGATCTTCTCCATCGGCGTATCCCATGCGGTGCAGATGACCAATGCCTGGAAACTGGAAGTCCTGGCGGGCCAGAGTGCCGTCGAGGCCGCCGAACGTGCCTTCTGCAAGCTGGCCATTCCCGGCACGGTGGCGTTGCTGGCCAATGCCCTGGGCTTTATGGTCATCATGGTCATCGATATCCCGATCGTGCATGAGCTGGGCGTCACCGCCTGTCTGGGCGTCGCGCTGATGATCCTGACCAACAAGGTGTTTATGCCGATTGTCCTGTCTCACCTGAAGCTGGAAAAAATCGCCCTCCACGCCCCCGATGTCAGCACCGGCAAGCACCGCCTGTGGTGGCGCATTTCTGCGCTGTCACAACCCAGACCTGCGCTTTTCAGCCTTGGCATCATGCTGCTGTTACTGGTAGCAGGCACCTGGCAGTCACGCGCCCTGTTGACCGGTGATGTTGGCGCCGGCGTACCCGAGCTGCGTGAGGACTCCCGCTACAACCGGGACAACGCCAAGATTATTAACGACTACTCCATCGGCATGGATGTGCTGTCGGTCTATGTTGAAACCCATCGCGAGTCAGAGGCCTGTCTCGACTGGCAGGTGATGAATGCCGTCGATCGCTTTGACTTCCATATGCGCGGCGTACCGGGCGTGCAGTCGGTGAGCACCGTTGCCGGCATGGCCAAGCTCTATGTCTCCGGCAACAATGAGGGCAATCCGCTGTGGCGTACGCTGCAACGCTCGGAAGTGGCCCTGCGCTCGGGTAGCCGTGCCGCCAACCCGGAGCTCGGACTGAACAACGAACTGTGCAAGGTGATCAACTTGATGGTCTACCTGGACGACCACCAGAACGTGACACTCAAGCATGTTCTTGGCGAGGTAAAAGCCTTTATCGCAACCCAGCAAGTGGAGGGCGTGACCTTCCGCCTGGCCGGCGGTAACGCTGGCGTGGCCGCCGCCACCAACGAAGCGGTCGAGAAGGCCGAAGTACAGATGCTGGCCTCCATCTTCGGCGCCATATCGCTGCTGTGCTGGCTGACCTTCCGCTCCTGGCGTGGAGCCCTGTGTGTCATCGTCCCGCTGGTGCTGGTGACCATCCTGTGCAATGCCTTGATGGCGCTACTGGGCATCGGCCTGAAAGTCGCGACCCTGCCGGTGATCGCGCTGGGTGTGGGTGTCGGCGTCGATTACGGCATCTATATCTACGAACAGATGCAGCACTCGTTGCAGCGGGGTACGGACCTGCGCACGTCCTTCTACGAAGCGATGCGTCAACGCGGCACCGCGGCTGTGTTCACCGCCGTAACCATGACCATCGGCGTCGGCACCTGGGCGTTCTCGGCCCTCAAGTTCCAGGCTGATATGGGCATACTGCTGGCATTCATGTTCATGGTGAATGTGCTGGGCGCCATCTTCCTGCTGCCGGCGCTGGCCTGCTGGCTCAATGTGCAACCGAGTAAAGTAGGCGAAGAACGCACTGATAGCGATGCCGAGCCGGCTCCGACATCAGTCAAGTCCACCAAAGCAACCGCCGCTGTGCAGCAACGCCGCCAGGTAATCGCCACCAGTGACAGCTGATCCACCCGATGGCGGAGGCTCCTCCGCCATCGTTTCCCTTCAGGCCGCCCGATAGCAAGCCCCATGACCTTGCCCCTCTTGAATGCCCCTACTGTATTGCCAGGGCAATATCACGCGCCGGCGGGCTGAATGTCCTCTTGTCAGATGACTCGTGCCGGATGCAGTGAGTGTGGCGCGCCCAGCATCTGTCGGTAACTCGGCGGCTGTCGGCCATTGCGCTCAGTAATACCGTAGTTCCGTGCCAGTTCCGCGCTGATCAATGTCTGTCCGGAGCGCTCGGCGAGTTGCGGGTCATCCAGCAGCGCCAGGATCACACAACCGTTGAACTCCGGCGTTTCCGCCGATTCCATGACCTTAGCGTAGGTATCGGGGCGCGCCACAGCGGCAATGGCCGAGCGCTCGGTACACTGCGGCCCAAGCCAGAGCGAAACAGTCGCAACCCCTGTGTTCTCGAAGTCCACCGCCATGTCCGCTGCCATCTTGTCTGCACCGGCCTTCTGCGCGCCATACGCCGGGCCGTGCATGTAGCAGCCTCCCCCGTATGAAGAGGTGAAGGCAATCAGCCCCCGCCCGGTACGCAGCAGCAGAGGCGCCGCGTAATAACTGGCAATGTATGACGAGCGCAGGCCGACATCCAGAAGATCGACCAGTTCCACCGGCTTGTTCCAGAATGGACCGGGATCAATCAAATTTTCGTGCAACTGGATTGCATTGTTAACCAGCAGGTCGAGACGGCCCTGTTCGCGTTCTACCCGGGCGAACAGCTCACGCACCTGAACATCGTCCCGATGGTCGCACGGCACGGCGATGCCTTTGCCGCCGGCGCGGGTGACCGCGTCGGCGGTTTCGGCCAGGGTACCGGGCAACCGCTGACCGCGCAGGCACACCAGGCTTTCAGTGTCGGAACGGCCGGTGACATACACCGTCATCCCCGCCCCGCCGAGGGCGATGGCAATCCCTTTACCGACGCCTCGACTGGCGCCGGTGACGACCGCTATTCTGCAATTCTGATGACTCATCTGTACTTCCTTACTTTTTGGTCTCACGCAAAAAGGGCCGGTGACTTCAGTCACCGACCCTTTCCTGTTTACGACAGCACCGCCCGCATTCAGGCGCCGGCGAAGTCCCGCTTGAGCGCCAGTTTGTCGACCTTGTTGGACGCATTGACCGGCAAGGATTCAACGAAACGCACCAGCCTGGGCACCTTGTAATTGGCCATATGCTCACGGGACCACTGAATCAGCGCCTTTTCCGCCAGCTCACTGCCCTGGCGCCGGACAATATAGGCACAGCCCACTTCGCCCATGCGTTCATCCGGAACACCAATCACGGCGGTCTGGGCAATGTCCGGATGCTCCAGCAGCGCCGCTTCGATTTCGGCCGGGTAGCAGTTGAAACCGCCAACGATGAACATGTCCTTCAGGCGACCGGTAATACGCAGGTAACCCTTGGCATCCAGAGCACCGATATCGCCGGTATGCAGCCAGCCATCGCTATCAATGGCCTCAACCGTGGCAGCTTCGTTCTGAAAATAGCCCTGCATCACATGAAAGCCGCGAATACAGATCTCGCCGTTTTCCCCCGCGGCCAGCCGCTGGCCGCCGCTATCCAGAATGGCGACTTCGGTCCCCGGGATTGCCCGGCCGCTAGTGCCAGCGATGGTCGTTACCGGATCTGCAGGATCACAGATCGTCGCCAGGCCACCACACTCCGTCAGGCCATAGGCGGTAGTCACCACCTTGAAGCCAAGTTCGCGTTGCATCCGCTCGATCAGAATCGGCGGTATGGTAGAGGCACCGGTGGACGCGACCCGCAACGAACTCAGGTCCTTCTGCGACAGCTTCGGATGCGCCAGCAATGATAGATAAAGCGTGGGAGGCCCCGGCAGTACGCTGACCCTGTCGCGCTCGATCCGCTCCAGTACCTCGTCGGCATCGAAGACCGGATGCGGCAAGATAGTGGCACCGCACAACAGACAGCTGAGCCAGCCTGCCTTGTAGCCAAAAGCATGGAAGAAAGGATTCACCACCAAAAAGCGGTCTCCCGGCACCAGCCCCAGAATACGCACGAACTCGGAAAAGGAGCGTATCGCCGCACCATGAGCTCCCATAACGCCTTTGGGCTTGCCCGTCGTCCCGGAGGTGAACATCAGATCCGACAGGCTGTCGGCATTCACCGCACCTGCACGCGCCCAGGCCGCTGACGCGCAGACGGCACCACCTCGCTCAAGAAAGGCGTCCCAGTCAAGGCAGTTAACCAGCGGTGCTCCGGCCCGTGGGCTCATAACGATAGTCATGTCCAGCAACGCGGTGCAATCCTCGGCCAGCATCGCCGGATAATCGGTATCGAGAAAATCCCCCACCGAAAACAGCACCCGGGTACCGCTGCGCTCGATAATGTCGCGCGCTTCGGCCGCCTTCATGCGGGTATTGATCGGTACCAGTACGGCACCTGCCATCTGCAACCCCAGGGTGGCCAGAATCCAGCGCGCGCTGTTGGGCGCCCAGACCGCGACGCGATCCCCCGACTGCACTCCAAGCTGCATCAGGCTGCGAGCAACCTGCAATGCACGGTCGGCAAGGTCGCCGTAGTCTATGCATCCGTCCTGGTCTTCGATGGCCGGGCGACCGGCAAACTGGCGCGAGGCATGAAACACCAGCTCCGGAATCGTATTTGCCTGCAGCGGAACCTGTACTTGTGCTTGCATTGTGTTCATTTCAGATACTCATAATAAACTGGCCGCTGTCGACTCGCAGCTCGATACCATTGATTGCACGCGCCTCATCCGACGCCAGGAAAGCGACCGCCGCAGCGACATCCTCCGGCAGACACATGCGGTTCATGGGGTCCTTGTCGATGGTGAACTGGGCAGGGTCGGCGCCCTCGGGATAGGCGGCGGTACTCATGGGGGTAAGTACGCCATCGGGGTGCACGGAGTTGCAACGCACCCGGTATTTCTGCTGTCGGCAATGTGCTGCCACCGAGCGGGTCAGTGCGGCGACCGAACCCTTGGAGGCGCTGTAGGCCAGGTAGTCGTGCCGCCCGGCCAGTGCCGCGATGGAGGAAACATTGATAATCGCACCGCCCTGCTGCTTCAACAGCCCGAGCCCCTTCTGGCAGCCCAGAAACACGCTGTCGGCATTGATGCGGTGCAGCTGCTGCCAGTCCGCGTAGGCGGTGCTTTCGATAGAGCCGGGTTTCAGGATGGCGGCATTGTTGACCAGAATATCCAGCCTCCCCTCCTGCGCTTCGATGCTCGTCATGACTCGGTCCCAGTCACTCTCAGCCGCCACGTCCATGGTCATGAAGCGAGCTCGGGCACCCAACTCAGCCACGGCGGCCTGGCCGCGAAGTGTCTGCAAATCGGTCAGGATGACACGGGCACCCGCAGCGACCAGCACGCGCGCCACGGCCAGCCCCACGCCGCCGGCAGCGCCGGTGACCAGAGCAACCTTGTTATCCATTGAATACGTCATTTTCAGCTCCCTGTGCGGTGGTCAGCGGTTGGGGCGTGACAGCCCTCTCGTCAGTAGCAATGGCTTCGCTGCAGGCCGCCGCTACACCGGCCCTGCGCCCTGAAAAGACACAGTCCGCCAGAGACAGCCCGCTGACATAAAGATTGGACGGAATACCGACCGCCGCGCGACCCGCGGCAAAGAGCCCCGGAATGGGCTGGCCGTCGCCGGCCAGTACCTGTCCGCTCTCCTCCCGTACCTTGAGGCCTCCCAGGGTCAGCGCACCCAGAGGTAGTACCGGACTGCCGACCGAGATATCCAGCGCATAAAAAGGCCCCTGGCGCAGCGGCTGACAGGATTCGGCGGATTTTCCCTGGGGATCTGGCTGGCCGCTGCTGATCGCCTGGTTATAGGCGGCGATGGAGGCCTCCAGTGCGGCCGGCTCCATGCCCATACGCTGGGCAAGCTCTGCCGGCGTTTTGCCCTTTTTGCTTCCCAGCAGCATCAGCACCAGTGCCGGTAGCGACTGAAACCACCAGTAACCACCCAAGAGCGCCTGGCGAATCGACTGCCGGTGCAAGGCTTTGTCCAGAATCAGCCAGGCAGCACCGTCCTGGTCCTCGCAGATGGCGTGACCGAGGGTGGCGCCATACACCTCTTCATTGCAGAAACGCTGACCGCGACGGTTGACCGCAATCCCCTTGGGCCATTTCTGCGGCGGATTGATGAAACGCCAGGCAGATACGTTACCCAGATGATCGGCTGCCGCCCCAACTGACAGCCCCAGGCGCAGCCCGCTGCCATCGCAGCCGGTCGCACCGATCTTGAAGTTGCGGCGATAACGCGGTGCATGTTCACGCATCAGGTCGCGATTGAAAATAAAACCGCCGGTGCTGAGGATGACCCCCTGATGCGCCCGCACCAGCACCGGTTTGGCATATTGTTTTTCCAGCGCCGACAGCTTCAGGCGCAGGCGGTTGCAATAGGCGGGGGCCAGGTTCTGCAGTTTCTCAGCCCGCTGCGCCCACTTGGCATGCAGCCGGGCTTCCTTGCTGCCAGCAGGCAACGACCAGATTTCGGCACCGATCACGCGACCACCCTCGCCATCGACCACCAGCCGTCGTACCGCTGACTGAGCCAGGCTCGATATACCCCGGGCGCGGCAGGCCTCCTGCAGGTGGGAATAGAGCACAACACCTCCATGCCCCTTGCCCACCGTGCGGTGCCCACGGGGTGCCGGCGCTGCATCGCCGCGGTAGGCGGGGACCAGTTCATTGCCGGAGTAGTAGAGGTAGTAGCCATCCTGGGGGTACGATGTTTTCCCGCCTGGCGGCATTTCATGGTTGTAAGGGGTGCCCATGGACTCCAGCCAGTGCAGGTTGCCAACACTGTCGCGACAGAAGCGCTCAAGCGTGCTGTCCTGCACCACGCCGCGGGTCTCATGTTTGAGATAGTCGAGCATCGCAGCGGGACTATCCTGGTAACCGGCGCGCTGCTGGTGCTCGGTGCCGCCACCGGCGTAAACCACCCCGCCGCTCTTGGCACTGGCACCACCGCCCCGAAAACGGTCCACCACGATGACGCTTGCACCGCCATCATGTGCTTCGATCGCCGCACTGGCGCCGGCCGCTCCCCAGCCCACCACCAGCACATCACACTCATGATCCCAATGCTGCGCAACCAGATCCTGCAGGACGAGCGGCGGGCTAATCTCGGTTACGAAGCTGTGGCTCATGCCTTCACCTTCTGCTGATCCCGTTGACGCACCAGGTCGTTGACGGCGATATAGCCAAAGGTCATGGCCGGGCCCAGGGTAGATCCAGCACCGGGGTAGCTGGTACCCATCACCGAGGCCGAGCAGTTGCCGATGGCGTAGAGACCCTCGATTTCCGAGCCGTCTTCACGCACGACACAGCCGCGCTCGTTGGTCAGCAAGCCGCCCTTGGTGCCGATATCCCCGGCATTCAGACGCATCGCATAGAAAGGCCCTTTCTTGATCGGCGCCAGACAAGGGTTGGGCTTGACGTTGCTGTCGCCGTAGTAGCGATCGAATACATTGCCGCCGCGCTGGAAATCCTCATCCTTGCCGCTGGCCGCAAAGCCGTTGATGCGCCCCACGGTATCCTGGAGCCCGGCTGCATCCACATCGATCTGCCCGGCAAGCGCTTCGAGCGAATCCGCCTTCCAGTACACCGTCTGGTGCCAGGCTTTGGGCAGCCGGCTATCGGGCATGATCTGGGATGGCATCAGGGGGCCCATGGCATAGTTAAAGCGGAAGTGGCCATCGAATATGACCCAGGCCGGGATGGACTTGCCGCCGGAACGCTCATTGTCCTTGTACATGGCATCGACAAACTCCAGGTAGGGTGCGGCTTCATTGACGAAGCGCTTGCCCTGCCCGTTTACGACTATGGCGCCGGGGAAAGCGCGCTCGGCAAAGACACCGCGGGCCTTGTCCTCCCGGGGTACGTTGATGGTCGGCGCCCACCAGGCCCAGTCCAACAGGTCGGTGGCGGCACCCAGCGCCTGCCCGGCCTCCAGTGCAGCACCGGTGTTGTTACCCGGCGGGGTCGCACTCCAGCTCACCTGCGTGGGCTGGGGTAGGTACTTGTCGCGCAGCGTCTGACTCTGCTCAAAGCCTCCGGAGCCCAGGATCACGCCGTGGCGTACGTTAATGATCTGGTGCGAGCCATTGCGCTCGACCACAAGTCCGCTGATACGGCCATCGGTTTCGATCAGCTGCTTGAAATCGGTGTTGAGCCAGAGCGGGACCTTACGGTCCAGCAGCGAACAGCGCAGTGAGGCCACCAGGGCGTTACCCAGGGCTGAGCGACGGTCGCGGCGGGATTTGCGGCGCCAGCTGAAATCAAGTTTGTAGCGCAGCATCAGCCAGAGGATCATCAACCGCCAGCCACGCTCCTTTGCCATGGCCTTGTGGGCATGGCGGGCGGTCCAGGCGATCTTGCCCATCAGCAGGGTTGTCGGCGAAGCCGGGCGCAGGTTCTCTACCTCGTCGCCCAGCTCGGCGGTATCAAACAGCTCCGGGTCCAGGGTGCGGCCCCCGGACATAGCGCCGGGCAGCTGGGGATAGTAATCGGGATACTTTTCAGCGACGGTGTAATGCAGACGGGTATTGTCTTCCAGGTACTGCATCATCTTGGGCGCGTTGTCGAGATAGGCATGCAGGCGCTTTTCGTCAACGCCACCCCCGGTCGATGCCTTTAGATAGGTCAGCGCCTTATCGTAACTGTCGTCGCCGCCCATGGCCTTGAAGTAATGGTTATTGGGGATCCAGATGCCGCCACCGGACAGCGCCGAGGTGCCGCCATACTTGTCACTCTTTTCAACAATAAGAACCTTCATCTCCTGATCTGCGGCGAAAATCGCGGCAGACATGGCCCCCGCACCGGACCCGACCACTACGACGTCATAACTGTCGGCTACTGTTACCTGTGATGTCATCTGCTCACTCCCCCTTGTTATTCTTGCTCCGCGCACGGCCGGCAAGGCCGCTTCAGCGACGCCAAACCCAATGGCATTCAGGTGACATAATGAGAGAGGAGAACAACCGCAGGCATCGTCAAACCGGACTACTCACCCGGCGGGTCGATACAAAAAGCAGGCAGAGGGTTTATTGTTCGAGCAGGCTGACAAGTGCAACAGCCAATAGGGAAACCACGGTGCCGGGCGGCACCGCAGTGAGTTAACGCGGATTCAGAAGCCTATTAGCTGCTTGATCTGCGCCTTGAGCAACTTGCCGGCGGGGTTACGGGCCAGCTTTTCCTGCTGCACCGAGATGACCGAGGGGACCTTGTAGGAGGCAAGGATGCCGCCGACGAAGGCCTGCAGGTCAGACTCAGACAGCTCCTCACCCGGCTCGATGGCCACCGCCGCGACCACGGCCTCGCCCGTCATATCATCCGGCACCCCGAAGACTGCCGCCTCGCGCACCAGCGGGTGGCGCAGCAGACAGGATTCAACCTCCGCTGCGGCGATATTCTCACCGGCCCGGTTAATCACATCCTTGAGGCGGTCCACGATATAGATGCAGCCGTTGTCATCAACATGCCCAAGATCACCGGTATGCAGCCAGCCTTCGCGCAGCGCGGCGGCGGTGGCTGCCGGGTCGTTCAGGTACTCGGTCATGAGGGTCGGCGCGCGAAGGCAAATTTCGCCATTCTCTCCCGCAGGCAATGACTCACCATTGGGTGCAACGATACGCACCTGCACCAGCGGCGACACCAGCCCGGAGCTGCTCGGACGCAGACGGAACAGGTCACCCGAGATGCCGGCACCAACGCCGTTGGATTCGGTCATGCCATAGCCGATACCCACGAGCTGCTCGGGCAGTGAATTTAACACCTCATCAATCAGGCTCTGCGGCAAACCGGCACCACCGAAGCCCAGGCCAGCAAGACCGCCTTTGACCTCCACTTGATGAAAACCGGGTTCGCGCAGCAGCTGCATCACCATCGAGGGCGCGCCGTTAAATTGCGTCACCTGCTCGATGGCCATCAGCTCCACTGCCTGGACCGGGTCCCATTTATGCATGAACACCAGCCGGCGCCCGGTACGCAGTGCAGTAAGGAGCTGGGCGTGCAGACCGCTGACGTGAAACAGCGGCACCGCCGTAAGGATCACCGGCGCGCGTGCCATCTTCTGCACCCGTGCTAGCGCCTCGGGGGACGTCATGACCGACACGGCGCTGATATAGTCGATGTTGTAAAGCGCCTGGCAAACCGCACGCTGCGACGAGACCACCGCCTTGGCCTTGCTGGTGGCGCCAGAGGTAAACAGGATCAGCGCCGGATCTTCGGGTTTCAGATCAACCTGTGGCAAAACACCGGCCGGTTGCGCGACAACCTCGGCATAAGGATACAGCACCGTACCCGGATTGGCGGGGGATTCACCCACCAACAATACCCGCGTCGAGGCGCCGATGTTTTTTGCACCGATACGCTCCAGACGGTCGCTGTCACAGGCCAATATATCCGCTTGCAGATCATCCAGGGCGCTACGCAGTTCCTCGCCAAGACCGAAACTGTTCAACGGCGCCGGTACCGCGCCAAGACGCGCAGTAGCGACAAAGACCGCAACCCATTCCGGTCGGTTGCGCATCGCGATGGCAACTCGATGCCCCGGCTTTACACCCTGAGAATGCATCCAGGATGCCAGGGCATCCACCTCGGCGTAGAAGCGCTGAAAGCTCCAGCGCTCACTCTGATAAACGAGAAAACAGCCGTCGTCATCACGCCGGGACTGAGCAATCACCTCTACCAAACTCTCGGGGGCATTCCGGTAGACGGCCTGGCGCCCGTGCGGGGTACTCACTTCTGTCAGCTCGAAAGGCGCGCCCGGTGCGGTAAGTTGCCCCTGAACGTCAACTGCTTGCTCCGAAATGGCATTCATTTTGGGGTCTCCCATTCTTGTTTTACTCACAATTCAATCAGTTGGCCTGGTACCAGTCCAGCCCCTGGGCGTCGGCAACCCGACGTAACCGGCGGGCCCGACATAAATAGCTCAGATGCGCCAGCGCCTCGCCCAGACCCAGAATCAATTCAAATGATTTCAACTCGCGCCGGAACAGCCACCCCATTGCCTGATAGGCGGTAAATTTCTCGCCCTGGTCCGCACGCTCCAGCAGGGTATCAAGCTGACGCTCATGATGTGCCTCCAGTTGCTGCACCCGGGTATGCAGCCCCCGAAACACGGGGCCGTGCGCAGGCAATACCAATGTATCGGGGGATAGCTGCTGCAACCGCTGCAAGGAAGCCAGCCAGTTCTCGAGCGGATTGGCCTCAGGTTCAACATCGCTAACCAGTATATTGGAGCTGATGGTGGGCAGTACCTGGTCACCGGCCAGCAGAATCGCCTCGTCCGCAGCATAAAGACAGGCATGTTCCGGCGAGTGCCCTTCTCCAATAACGACTCGCCACTCGCGCCCGCCGATACTCAGATGGCCGCCTTCACGCAGCCGTATGAAACTGGGCGGAAAATCAGGTACGAAAGGATCTTTTCGGTGCGCCTTGAACATCTGATCGAACTGCTCTGGCTGCATGCCGGCACGAGCAAAAAATGCACGTTGCGATTCTTCCTTTACTACGGCGTTGGAGCTGGCCAGGGCACGCATGGTGAAATACTCGCCATGAGTCATATAGAGCGGCGCGTCGAACTCCCGCATCAGCCAGCTGGCAAGTCCGGCATGATCATAGTGAAAGTGAGTACAGATCACGCCCTTCAGAGGTAGCCCGGGAAACTGCTGTTCGGCCAGTTGTCGCCAGCAGGCCTTGGACGCGTCGGTATTCAAGCCGGTATCAACCAGATACCAGCCCTCGCTATCCGCCAGCAGATAAACATTGATATGATCCAGTGCCATCGGCATCGGGATCCGTGCCCAGTACACGCCGGCCGCGACTTCCGTGACCGCACCCGCACCGGACGGCACGTCGAACGGGTACTCCAGCGCATCGCGCTCGGCTGCCTTGCGCTGACTCAGCTGGGTCGCGCTTGCACATTCCGGCATGACAATCTCCTGTTATATTGACTGGGACGCAGTTCAAGGCCTCCATCTGACGTGATCTCGCGCCTGCTCACTACGTCCAAAAGGACGATGCCGCCATAACTGACTCGCGTAACTTGTGATCAACAACAATAAGCTGATTGGAGCTTTGCCATGCACCTCCCCTCTCCTCAAGTCACGCCCAGGAGTCACCTGACCCTTGCCCTGCTGGCACTGGTATATGTGTTCTCCTTTATTGATCGCAATGTGATCGCCATTGTGCTGGAGCCGATCAAGCAGGAATTTCAGGCAACAGACACCATGATGGGACTGCTGACAGGGCTGGCGTTTGCTGTGCTGTACGGCATCCTCGGCATTCCGCTGGGTCGCATGGCCGATCAGGGCACCGACAGGCGCAAGATGATCTCCATCTGCTGCGGTCTCTGGAGCCTGGCAACCATGGCCTGTGGTATGGCGACCAGTTTCTGGCAGATGCTTGCAGCCCGCATGGCGGTGGCCGTCGGTGAGGCGGGGGGCATGGCGCCTTCGGTATCACTGGTGTCGGATCTCTATCCCAAGGCGCGCCGCTCTCTGGCCATGAGCATCTTCATGCTAGGGCCACAGCTGGGTCTGCTGATCGCCATGGTCGCCGGCGGCTATATCGCCCAGAACTATGGCTGGCGCGCCACCTTCCTGTTTTTCGGCATTCCCGGGGTCCTGCTGGCCGCCACGCTTTGGATCTTTACCCGCGACCCCGGCCGTGGAATCTTCGACAGCGATGAAGAGAAGCGCCAGGCCAAGGTCGTATCCGGCCAGAAAATGGGACCGCAGATCGCCGCCATCTTCAAGGTGCGTTCCTTTGTCCTGCTCTGCTTCGCCTGCGGTCTCACCGGTGTTGTCGGCTATGGCTACGGCATCTGGGCGCCCACCTTTCTGCTGCGGACCTACGAGATGCCGCTGGCACAGGCGGGCTTTCTGTTTGGTATCGCCAGTGGCCTGTTTGCGGCCTGCGGCGCTATTTTCAGTGGCTGGTTCTGCGACAAGCTGATTGTCAAAAATACTGGCTGGCAGATTGGCCTGCCGCTGATCGGTATCCTGCTCAGCCTGCCGATGGGAATCGCGTTTTTGCTCTGGCCACAGACCTCCAGTTTCCAGCTTGGCGGCATGAGTATCCCCTACGCCATGTTGTTCGCCGCGGGATTTGCCTTCTTTAACAGCTGGTGGCCCTCCCTGACGTTCACCGCCATCAGCCATCTGCTGACCAGCTCGCAGCGCGCCATGGGCGCCGCCTTTCTGAATCTCTTCATGACCCTGCTGGGCGCGGGTTTTGGCCCTCTGCTCTCCGGCACCCTAAGTGACTATTACACCCAGAGCCTGGGTCCCGATGGCCTGCGTTATGCGCTGGTTACCGTACTGAGCCTGCTGCTCGTTGCCGCCGCGCTCTATCTCCTGGCACTGGGCCCCTACAAGCGTCGCCTGATCCATCTCGATGCAGACAAAGTCAGCAGTCCACACACCCTTTCCCAGCCGGAAAATCCGAGTAGTCCAAACAGGGTATGCCCTGAGCCGACAGCTTATTCAAAATCAAACGGGTAATAACAACAGGCTCAAGGAGTTCCCCATGGCAACATCCCAGGATTATCGCCTCGGTGATTTCACCTTCCCGCGCGGCTGGTTCATGATTGCGACCGCCGACGAAATCAATACCCACAAACCGCTGGCGGTACGCTTTTTCGGACGTGACTTCGCACTGTATCGCGGTCGCGAGACCGGCCGGGTGGTGTTGCTCGATGCGTACTGCCCGCACATGAAAACTCACCTGGCCGCACCGAACGACACTTCCTACGTCATCATCGACGGTGGCGGCACCAACATCGAGGGGGACAGCATTCGCTGTCCATACCACGCCTGGCGTTTTGGCCCGGATGGACAATGTGATGATATTCCCTACCACGAGGGTCCCATCCCCAAAACGGCCTGTATCAAGTCCTGGACCGTCAAGGAAAGCCTGGGCGCTATCTGGGTCTGGCACGATCCCGAAGGCGGCGAACCCGAGTGGGATCACCCGACCCTGCCGGAATGGGACGACAAGTCCTGGGTGCAGTGGAAATACGATGACCTGGGCATGCTGCAACAGCACCCACAGGAAGTCATCGACAATATCTGCGATTACGGCCATCTGAGTCCGATCCACGGCTCCACCGTGCTACGCTACGAGAACGAATTTTCCGGCCATCTGGCCACGCAGCGCCAGTGCGGCCCGCACCGCACCCTGGTGAATCCGGACGGCGAGAGCCCAGTACTGCATACCCTCACCACCTACCACGGCCCGGGTGTGCTGATTTCCTACCTGAGCGGATACTACGAATCGATCCTGTTCATTACCCACACACCGGTCGAGGACGGCAGCATTCGTGTCTGGCACGCACTGCTGGTGAAATCGCCTGGCGGCAACGCCGAGGTAACCGTGGAGGACGGCATCGCAGCACGCCAGTTCCAGCACTCCAGTCGACTCGCCTTTGAGCAGGACTTCGAGGTCTGGACCAACAAGGCGCCCTGCTTCAATGGTATGTTCCTGCCCAGTGACGGGCCCTTCATGAAGGCACGTATCTGGTACAAGCAATTCTATAACCCGCGTGAGCGCAAAGCCGAATTCCTGGACAAGTGCGAAGGTCTGTACGTTCCCCGGGGAGCCGAGCCCTATACTCAAAGCTGAACCCGGCAACCATTCCGTTTACACAACGGCCAGAAGCTATCCCTTCTGGCCGTTTTTCGTACAGGCTAAACACGCCCGAGAGCCTCGGCACTTGCACTATCACAGCTGCTAAAAAGCCATAACAGAAGCCGATAAAAAACACGAGAACAGGCGAATTTTCAGAGTTTATACAGATCTGAGATCCAGCATACATGCGCCCTGGCGCAACAACTAACCCGCAGAACAAGAGGACTAGTCTCTTTAGACGATTTGTCCCGCCTCCCGTTACCCAACAATGCCTGTACAACAACAATAAACCCAATTGCCGTTCAGCTGAGTAACCCTCAGTGGCAAAAGGGTTTGTATCAGGAGGCAAGATGAAAAAGCAGCACTTGTGGAAGCCCCTGGCGGCTTCAGTCGTCCTTACTCTGTCTGTTTCTGCCAATGCCCAGGTTTCCGCCGCCGAAGCGGCCAAGCTGGGCAACGAGCTCACCTGCGTCGGCGCTGTCACCGCAGGTAACGACGCAGGCACCATCCCAGCCTTCTCCGGCAAGTGGCTCGGTACTCCACCAGGCATCAACTACACACCCAATGTCGGCCAGCACCCGATTGACCCCTATGCGGATGACAAGCCGATTTTGGTTATAGACGGTCAAAACTGGGAGCAGTACAAGGACAACCTGAGCGAAGGCCAGATCGCCCTGCTAAAACGCTTCGCAACCAGCTACCAGATCCCGGTCTACCAGGGCCGGCGCGATTTCCGCTACCCCGATGAGGTGTGCGAAATTGCCAAGCGCAATGCGCTTGAATCTACCCTTGTCGACGGTGGCATGGGCTTTACCGGCTACATGGGCGCCATCCCCTTCCCGATTCCATCCGGTGAAAACCAAGCCATGCAGGTGCTTGCCAACCACAACTTCCCTTACCGCGCCTACACCGAAGAGATGGAAAAGCGCGACCTGGCGGAAGTAAACAACAGCGGCAAGGTCACCTGGGGTCGCACCACCAACAAGGGCCTGAACATCGTTACCGAACCAAGCCACATGGGCAAACCGATTGGCGAGGTCATGGCCTACAGCGATACCCGCACCCTGCTGCCGACCCGCAACGAAGGTACCGGCACGGTTTCCATTGAACCGGTGAACTTTGCCCAGGGCGAACGCCTGGCCTGGAACTACAACCCTGGAACACGACGCGTCCGCCAACTGCCAGAGTATGGTTTCGACACTCCCGCTGCCGGCACTTCCGGCAAAATGACCATCGACCAGGACCGGCTGATGAACGGCTCCCCGGAGCGTTATGACTGGGTTTTGAAAGGCAAGAAGGAAATCTACGTTCCGGCTAATACCTACAAGGTGCACGAGGAAAGCGTTTCCTACGATGAGCTGCTGACACCCAACCACCCCAACCCTGCCTTTATGCGTTATGAACTGCGCCGGGTCTGGGTACTTGAAGGCAACCTCAAGGACACTCACCGCCACAAGTACGGCAAGCGAGTACTCTACATCGACGAGGATACCTGGCACGGCATCATGAGTGATTTCTACGACACCCGTGGCGAGCTGGTGAACCACGCTATAGTCAACTATTACTATGCCTACGATATGAACGCCTGGCACGCTGGCAGCAGCTTCTATCAGGACCTGGCCACTGGAGGTTACATAGGCTACAACCTGTTCCAGGATCTGGAAAAGGGCCCGATTCTGAACGCTGGCAAGTTTACCAAAGAGATGTTCACCCCCGCCGCCCTGCGCCGCTCCAGCCACTGATGACCGAGGTCTGAACCGATGACACGCTTTAAACCCAACCTCCTCGTCCTCGCCATCCTGAGTGCAGGCATGAGTGCCCAGTCACAGGCTGGCGAGGCTATCGACCTTGGCAATGACCTGACGCTGGACTGGAAAGGCACGGCAACCTATACCGCCGCCGCGCGTACCGAAGGCCAAGCCGACCCCGCCTTCACCGGCAGCAGCGGCAACCAGAACTTTGACGATGGCGATCTGATTTCCAATCGTCTGGCGCTGCTCATGGAAGGCCGCCTGCACAAGGGCGATACCGGCCTGGTGATGTCCGCCAGCACCTTTTACGACGATGTCTACCAGGATGATGACAAGTTTTCATCCGATGCCGAGAAATTTCATGGCGGCTATACCCGCCTGCTGGATCTGTATGGCTACACGACCTTTGATCTGGGAAGCGACCGCCTGCTGAACCTGCGCCTGGGCAAGCATGTCGTTGCCTGGGGCGAGGCCCTGTTTCTGCCGAGCATATCACTAGCGCAGGGGCCTTCGGATGCTACCAAGTCCGGCATACCTGGCACCGAGGTCAAGGATATCCTGCTCCCCGAGGATCAGATATCGATGCAGCTCGAGATGAACCCCAACTGGTCGCTGATGGCCCATGCCCAGTACAACTGGCATCCGGTGATGGTATCGGAACCGGGGACTTACCTGAGTACCAGTGAAGCCGTTGGTGAAGGCGCCACCTGCCTGACAGCCCCTCCCGGCGAGCCCTGTTTTTTCGGCAATCGCAATGCTGATATCGAGCCGGATAAAACAGGTCAGTGGGGTGTGGGTACTCGTATCCGCACCAGTCTTGATACGGAACTGGGCTTCTATTACCTGAACTACCACGACCGGATTCCGCTGCCGGAAGTCAATGCAATGACCAACTCGTATCGTGTGCGCTACTTCGACGATATCGAGCTGTACGGCGCCTCCTTCACGACGATGATGGGAATTGCCTCCGTGGCCGGTGAGGTCTCCTACAAGAAAGGGGCTCCGGTACTGCTGAATACGCCCATCGTTCCGGCGACGCCCACGCGGGCCGATATTTTGCAGACCAACCTCAACACCATCGTCAACTTCGGCCGCACCCCCTTGGCGGATGTTGTCACCCTGGTGGCCGAGGTAGCCTATGTCGATATCCTGGATGTTGAAGAACGGGGCACCCCTGGGTTTGCGGGTACCGAAACCGATGACCTGTACTACACCAGCCACGGTCTGGCGTTCTCCAGCAAGCTCACCCTAAGCTACCCAGGCATCAGCGAAAACTGGGATTTGAGCGTGCCGATCAGTTACGCGCGCCAGCTGAGCGGTCGCACCATTACCGGCGGTGTTGGTGGTGAAGGCGATCACCGCTTTGGCATTGGCGCGGACTTTACCCACCGCAACGGAGTTCAGGTCGGCCTCAACTACCTGACCTACCTGGGCGATGCCGACTGGGATGAGCCCTTTGAGGAACGCAAACTGACCGACCGTGACAATATTTCACTGACAGTGAAGTACGCTTTCTAAGCTTGATCTGCTAGCACCCCTGCATTCTTCCTTCGGCCTCTTATGAGGCCGTTTTTTTATGTACAGGATGTACGGTATATCGCAGGCGCATGGATGCGCAGACGCGGCAATATACAGGAGGTACGGTCCCTTACTTTTGCTCCTGCAAAGTAAGGATTTCATCGTCCCTGGCGGTCATGCCGCAGGCGCGGCGATTTACAGGCTAGCGACGAACTGTCGTACCAGTGAGAAGGATAACCAGGAATCCGAGGTGTGAAGCCGGGTGCAGCAGGAAGGAACCGGCCGCTCGGTAAGCGGCCATAACATGGAGAGTTAGCGCCGTACGAACGCCTGCAGTGCCTTTTGTGCAGCCTCACGCTCCAGCAGTTGTTCAAACTGGTCCATCTCAGCCTGCATCAGGGCATCAAGTTGCGGGCCTGAAGCGCGTTGCAGCTGCGCGCGGGAGCGCTGTACCGCCTCAGGATCCAGTGCAGCCAGCCTCCTGGCCGCGCTCAAGCAGGTTTCATTCAGCCTGTCCGCTGGCACCACCGCGTTGACCATCCCTACCTGAACCGCGTCCTCGGCCTGACAGGGCTCCCCCAGCACCAGCCATTCAAAAGCCTTGATATGACCGGCCAGTCGCGGCAACAGCTGCGAGCTACCACCCTCAGGGCTAAGCCCCAGGGCCACGAAGGGGAATACAAGCGTCGAACGCTCACTGGCATAGACAAGATCGCAATGCAGCAGCAGGGTCGCCCCGATACCAACGGCCTTGCCAGCGACCTGCGCGATGATCGGCTTGCGGCAGGAACGCATTGCGCGCAGCAGTGCCAATGGCGGATCTGTACGACGACCATGCGCGGGCTCATCCAGGAAATCGACGATATCGTTACCAGCACTGAAGCAGTTGCCTGCCCCCGACAGCAGCACGACCCGCACTGCCGGATCACTGTCCGCCTGCGCAATTGCGCTGGTCAGTGCAGCATAGAGCTCTCGGTCAAATGCATTGCGTTTCTCGGGCCGGTTCAGACAAAGTCTGAGCACACCGGCCTCACACTGTTTCACCAGAATTGCATTCATTGTCGTCCCTTACTCCGAGGTGATCTGCGCCTTGATCATGGCTTCAAAATGCTCGCCATAGGGCGGCAGCATACCCCACTCAGCTCGTGGGTCATGCTCGGGCACACGATAAACCGTACGGGCGTGGCTGAACTCCAGAAAACCTTCGTAACCGTGATAATGCCCCAGCCCTGAGCATCCCACTCCGCCAAATGGCGCTTCATGCATGGCCGCATGCATCATCGCATCGTTTATCGTCACACCGCCGGACAGGGTGTTTTCCAGCACCGTCGTCTCTTCTGCCGCATCCAGGCCGAAGTAATACAGTGCCAGAGGGCGGGGGCGCGCGTTGATATCGGCTATGGCATCCGCTGTCTGAGCATAGGTCTGGATCACCAGTGCCGAGCCGAAGATTTCTTCCTGCATGATCAAACTGTCGGCGGGCGGATTGACCACCAGGCGCAGCGGGCGACGGCGGCCTGGTCCCGCCTGCTCAGGATGACTGGATTCGATGCGTACACCACGCTCACGGGCATCCGCCAGATAGCTCTCCACCCGCTGCAGGTGATTGTCGTTCACCGCCGCAACCAGATCTGGGTTGTCTTCGATACCCGGATAGTACTGATTAAAGTGCTGTTTAAGCTGCGCTATAGCAACTTCCAGCGTCTCCTCCGGCACATACAGTATGTCCGGACTGATACAGATCTGGCCGCCATTGGTACCCTTGGCGAGCGCCAGTCGACGACAGGCTTCATTCAGATCTGCACTACGGCCCAACACCACGGGCGACTTGCCTCCCAGCTCCAGGGTGACCGGTACCAGATTAGCGGCGGCGGCCTGCATGATCTTGCGCCCCACGGCGGTACTGCCGGTAAAGACCAGATGGTTAAAAGGCTGTGCCGCAAAAGCCGCGCCTATGCTGGCGTCACCGGTTGCCACCCCAACCACCTCGGGATCAAACCGGGCACCGATAATTTCGGCCACGAGCTGCGCCGTACGCGGCGTGATTTCCGACGGTTTCAAAATGGCGCGATTGCCGGCGCCAAGAGCACAGGCCAGCGGACTGAACAGTGTAAACAGCGGCGCATTCCAGGTGCCCATAATGCCGACACTGCCCTTGGGCTGGTGGAGGACCTCGGCGCGGGCGCCCATCTGATCATAGGGTGCGAAGGATGTACGTGTATCCGGTTGCATCCAGCCTTCCAGCTGGTCGCGGGTGTGCTTCAGCGAGCCCAGGGACCCAAGCACATCATTCATCAGCGAAAAGCCACGGCTGCGGCCGCCAAAGTCGGCATCCATGGCGTCCGCCAGGGCATCACTGTTTGCGACCAGAAGATCAATGACCTGCTGTATGCGCTGACGGCGAACGGCGGCGGGTACCCGCCCTTCGCGCCCAAAAGCTGCTTGCTGTAGCGCCAGCAGGTCGGTAATGCCTGCGGGGGTTGATACGGCTGAAGCCATCTTGTTATCTCCCTTGGATCGGCTTGGCAGCACCGGCAGGCGCTGCCTCAACTATTGCCGTCATATTACTACCGGCAAAACGCCCAAAACACCTCGTCCGGATGGACGACAGCCGTTTAATTGCCTTAGTCCATAAAGACGATGCCCCGGCTTGTGGCGACAGCAATACTGGGCCCAGACTCACCGGCCAGCAGAGGCAACACCATGACACAGCCTAGCTTCGACCCAAAGGCGTTTCGCACGGCACTGGGCACCTTCACCACAGGCGTGACCATCATTACCGCCCAGGCTGCGGATGGCAGTTCGGTAGGAATCACAGCCAACAGTTTCAACTCCGTCTCTCTGGATCCGCCTCTGGTGCTCTGGAGTCTGGCCAAGAGTGCCAACAGTCTGCCGGTATTTACCGACAGCAAGCACTGGAACGTGCATGTACTTTCTGTGGACCAGGAGAGCCTGTCCGGCCGTTTCGCGTCCCGCGGCGAGGACAAATTTGCCGGTATCGAGCTGGATGATGGCATTACCCCGGCACCCCTGCTGCCTAATTGCACCGCACGCTTCCAGTGCCGCACGGCCTTCACCCACGATGGCGGTGACCACATTATCTTCATCGGTGAAGTCATCGGCTTTGACCACAACGACCTGCCACCTCTGGTGTACCAGAGTGGCCAGTATGCGCTCACTGCCCGAAAACCCCGCGAAGAAGTGCGCCTGACCAAGGCAGAACCACCACCAGAGTGCAGCTACACCGAAGACCTGCTCGGCTACCTGCTGGGCCGGGCGCATTTTCAGATGGTCAACCGACTGCAGGGACTACTGCATGATCAGCATCTCGACCAGGCGCAGTTTTTCATACTCTCGGTGCTCTGCATCCGGGACCGACTCACTCTGGACGAGATCAACGACTATATCGGCTACACCGGCCACACCGTCGAGCAGGCCGACATGCAGGTGCTGGTTTCGGCAAGGCATGTGGTGATGGAAGGCCCCCGCTATCGCCTGACCGCCGACGGCCGCGAAGCTTCCTTGCTTCAGATCGCCCAGGCCAAGGCAATCGAAGAAGACCTGGTGGAAACCCTGGGGCCAGGCGACGCCCTGGCACTGAAGCTGCTGCTGAAACGCCTGATCGAAAACACCGATCCGGGGCTGCCCGACCTTTGGGCGGTCTCAGTCTAAAACGCGAACGACTGATAAGAACAAGGAGCTGTAATGTCGATTCTCGAGAGTTTTAGCCTGCAGGGACAGGTCGCCGTGATTACCGGCGCTGGCCGCGGTCTGGGCCGCGCCATCGCCCTCGCCTACGCCCAGGCCGGTGCCGATGTAGTCTGCTCGGCCCGCACCCTGGCCGATGTCGAAGCGGTTGCTGACGAAATCCGGGCTCTGGGACGTCGGGCGCTGGCGGTCAGCTGTGATGTCAATGACGCGAGCCAGCGCCAGGCGCTGGTCGATGCCGCAGCGCAAGGCATGGGCAAGATTACCCACCTGGTCAACAATGCCGGCGGCGCAGGCCCCAATGATCCACTCAAGCTGAGCGCTGATGAATTTGCCGCGGTACTGAACTTCAATGTCACCTCGGCCTACGCCCTGACGCAGCTGTGCGTCCCCCATATGCGCGCAGCGAAAGGCGGTAACATCATCAACATCACCTCGGGTGCCGCCCGTTACATTCAACCGCACTTCAGCGCCTATGGCGCAGCCAAGGCCGCCCTGACGCAGCTGACACGCTTGCTGGCACAGGACTTCGCCCCCCAGGTTCGCGTCAACGCCATTGCGCCTGGCCCCATCATGACCACAGCGCTAAAAAATGCCGCCCCCGAGGCCATGCTGACCGCAATGGCAATAAACACGCCGCTCCAACGCATCGGTCAGCCACAGGATATAGCAGCGGCCGCGCTCTATCTGGCTACGCCGGCGTCGAGCTGGGTAACCGGTAAAGTGATCGAAGTCGATGGCGGTGCCGAAAGCAGCGTCTGGCCCGGCTAAGGAGTAACGACATGTCTCAGGATCTTATTCAGCCGCTTGGGCTGGAACTGTTCAGCGCACTCAGCGAAGGCAAGACGCTGCCACCGTTGACCGAGCGCTACCCGCAACTCAGCATCGACGATGCCTACCATATCTCTCTGGCCAGCCTGAAACTGCGCGAGCAGGCCGGTGAAGTACTGATCGGCAAAAAAATTGGCGTTACCAGCAAGGCGGTGCAGGAGATGCTCAATGTGCACCAGCCCGACTTCGGTTTTCTGACCGACCGAATGCTCTACCCCCAAGGCAGTGCCATCAGCCTGTCGCGAGCCGGCCTGATCCAGCCCCGCGCCGAGGGCGAAATTGCCTTCTGTCTGAAGCAGGATCTGAAGGGCCCGGGCGTGACCGCTGCCGATGTTCTCGCCGCGACAGACTGGGTAGCGCCTTGCTTTGAAATCGTCGACTCCCGTATCGACGACTGGCGAATCAAGATCATCGATACCGTGGCGGACAACGCCTCCTGCGGCGTCTTTGTTATCGGCGATGCCCGTGTCGACCCCAACAGCCTGGATCTGGCCGCGGTGTTTATGCAGATCCATAAAAATGCTGAACCGGCCGGTTCCGGCATGGGCTCCGCCGTACAGGGGCACCCGGCTGAAGCGGTCGCCTGGCTGGCCAATACGCTGGGCGAATACGGCATCCCTTTCCGCAAGGGCGAAATCATTCTGTCAGGTGCCCTGGCCCCGCTGATCCCGGTGCAGGCCGGCGACGATTTCAGCCTGACGGTTGAAGGACTGGGTAGCTGCTCCATTCGTTTTATCCCCTGAGTGCCAGCCGCCGCTGGCCATACTGGAATCACTTTTATGAGCAAGAAACTTAAAGCGGTCATTATTGGACCGGGTCGTCCCTTACGGCAAAAGGCCGGTACCGACCTGCTGATGACAATGCAGCGCTGCGAGTGGGTCAAACCGGCGACTGCTGACACTCACCAATCCATTCTGTGACCGGGAGACAGATTCAATGAGCCAGAAACTTAAAGCGGTCATTATTGGGCCGGGGAACATCGGCACCGACCTGCTGATGAAAATGCAGCGTTCCGAATGGATCGAGCCAGTCTGGATGGTCGGTATCGACCCCGAATCCGAGGGTCTCAAACGCGCGGCAGAGATGGGTATCAAGACCTGCGCCACAGGTGTAGACGGCCTGTTGCCGCATGTCATCGAAGATGATATCCGTGTGGCGTTTGATGCGACCTCTGCCTACGTGCATGCCGAGAACAGCCGCAAGCTGAACGAGCTGGGCGTAATAATGATCGATCTTACTCCGGCGGCAATTGGCCCCTTCTGCGTACCACCGGTCAACCTGGCACAGCATGCAAAAAACCTCGAAATGAACGTCAATATGGTCACCTGTGGCGGCCAGGCCACCATCCCGATGGTGGCCGCGGTGTCCCGCGTGCAACCGGTCGAGTACGGTGAAATTGTCGCCACAGTGTCATCCCGCTCCGTCGGGCCTGGTACACGCCAGAACATTGATGAGTTCACCCGCACTACAGCCGGTGCCGTGGAGAAAGTAGGTGGCGCGAAGCGTGGCAAGGCGATCATCGTCATCAACCCGGCCGAGCCACCGCTGATGATGCGCGACACCATTCACTGCCTGACAGAGAGCGAGCCGGATCAGGCCGCTATCACCGAATCAGTTCATGCGATGGTGAAAGAGGTCCAGAAGTACGTGCCGGGATACACCCTGGTCAACGGCCCTGTATTTGATGGCAACAAGGTCTCCGTATTCATGCAGGTTGAAGGCCTCGGCGACTTCCTGCCGAAATATGCCGGTAATCTCGACATCATGACCGCCGCAGGATTAAGGACGGCGGAGATGTTCGCGGAAGAAGTTACCCATGGCACCATCACCCTTCCATCGCGTGGCTAAGCGGGAGACAACGCAATGAACTTGAACGGAAAGAAAGTCACGCTGCACGACATGAGCCTGCGTGACGGAATGCATGCCAAGCGTCACCAAATAAGTCTCGACGAAATGGTTGCAGTATCCACCGCTCTGGATGCGGCGGGCATGCCCCTGATCGAAGTGACCCACGGCGACGGCCTAGGAGGGGCTTCACTGAACTACGGCTTCCCGGCACACAGCGACGAGGAGTACCTCAAGGCAGTGGTGCCAAAGATGAAAAACGCCCGGATCTCGGCGCTGCAGCTACCGGGTATCGGTACCCTCAATCACCTGAGAATGGCCAGAGATTGCGGCGTATCCACCATCCGTGTTGCAACCCACTGCACCGAAGCAGACGTGTCCGAACAGCACATCGGTATGGCGGCGAAGATGGAAATGGACACCGTCGGTTTCCTGATGATGGCACATATGGTCAGTGCCGAAAAAATTCTCGAGCAGGCCCGGCTGATGGTCAACTACGGTGCCAACTGCATCTACGCCACCGATTCGGCTGGCTATATGTTGCCGGACGAAGTGACCGAGAAGATCGGCCTGCTGCGTGCCGAGCTGCCACAAAATGTCGAGATCGGATTCCACGGCCACCACAACCTGGGGATGGGCATTGCCAACTCCCTGTCGGCCATTGAAGCCGGCGCCAGCCGCATTGACGGATCCGTGGCAGGCTTGGGCGCCGGGGCCGGCAACACCCCGCTGGAAGTGTTCGTTGCCGTATTAAAGCGCATGGGAGTCGAAACTGGCATTGATCTTTACAGCATCATGGACGTCGCCGAAGATATCGTCGTGCCGATGATGGATCAGCCGATCCGGCTGGACCGAGACGCCCTGACCCTGGGGTACGCTGGCGTCTACTCTTCGTTCCTGCTGTTCGCTCAGCGAGCGCAGAAAAAATACGGCATCCCCGCGCGTGACATCCTGGTAGAGCTCGGCCGTCGCGGTACAGTCGGTGGCCAGGAAGACATGATCGAAGACCTGGCGCTGACCATGGCCCGGGAGAAAGGGCTGATCTGACCGGCCCTTCACTGGCCCTAACCTGCAAGGACTCCTGCGATGGCGACTCCCGGCTCCGTCTGTTCTCCCTCGGCCTGGCGCCGCCATGGCCTGCTGTTTCTGCTGACACTGCTGTATGCAGAAAACTTTATCGGCCGCCAGATCATGGCGGTGATGATTGAGCCGATCAAGCAGGAGTTCAATGCCAGCGACACCGCAATGGGGCTCATATCAGGCCTGGCGTTTGCCGCTGTTTTTGCGCTGTTTGGTCTGAGTGCCGGTCGCCTTGCCGACCGGGTGTCCCGCACTCGCCTGCTGGCCATCTGCGCCCTTATCTGGAGCCTGACCACCCTACTGTGCGGCTTTACCACAGGCTTCGTCATGCTGGTGGTAGCGCGCATGCTGGTCGCCATCGGCGAGGCCCCTGTCAGCTCCAGTTCGATCTCGCTGATCGCCGACCTCTACCCCATGCACCGGCGTGCCTTTGCCATCAGCTGCTTCAGCTCGGCCCCGACCTTTGCCGCCATCATCGCCATGAGCCTCGGCGCCTGGCTGGTAGCAGAATATGGCTGGCGCACGACCTTCATTATCATTGCCATACCTGCAGTCGCGGTATCACTGTGCTTTTTGCTCTTTGTTCGTGAACCCGCCCGTGGCACCTGGGACAAGGTCGGCATAGCGAGCCCGCCGCTGGGAATGCGCGCCACCCTGGCCTCACTTTGGCAGCTAAAAGCTTTTCGTCTGCTGATACTGGCCAGTGGCGTCAGCACACTGGGTGCCAACGCCTATGGCATGTGGAATGCCACCTTTCTGGTACGCAGTCACGGTCTTGAATTGCAGCAGGCTGGCATACTGGCCGGCTTTGTCGGCGGTGGCTCAGCCGCCGCAGGCATGCTCTTCAGCGGCTGGTTTGCAGATCATTTAATCAGTCGCAATCCCCGCTGGCAGCTGTTTATCCCGCAAATAGGCCACGGTATTGGCATCCTTGCGATGCTGGCCTACCTGCTCTGGCCCACAGACAGCACCCTGATACTGAACGGCTTTGCCGTGCCGACCGCCATAATCTGGTGCGGTATAAACGGGTTCTTCGCGGTCTGGTGGGTTGGCCCCTGTTTTAGCCTGATCACACGACTGGTGCCGCCACAAAGTCGTGCCGTAGCGATGGCATGCCAGACTGTACTAGTCACCCTTCTGGGCGTTGGCATCGGGCCGCTGGTGGTCGGTTTTATCAGCGACTTGCTGGTCCCCACACTGGGGACTGAATCCCTGCGCTACTCACTGCTATTGGGGGTCGTCACCACGGCAGCAGCGATGCTGCTGCTGGCGTGTGTAGCCCGGGTCCAGCGCGCAACCGAGACCCCGGCGGTCTTGTCCATAGTCTGAACGGACGGTGAAGTCACCGAGCGCAACTTGCATAGTCAAATCCACTGCTTAATGGATTACGAGGAGACATCATGTCCACTATCGCTGTCACTGGCTCCGCTTCGGGTATTGGAGCGGCGGTTTGCCTCCGCCTTGAGGCCGCCGGCCACACCCTGATCCGGGTCGACCGGGTGAATGCCGATATCGAGGCAGACTTGTCCACGCCTGAGGGTCGCCAATTGGCCGTCACCCAGACCCTGAAGCTCTGCAACAACAAACTCGATGCCGTGGTGTGCTGTGCCGGCGTCGGTGTCACAGCGCCCTCAAGCGGACTGATCGCAAGCGTTAACTATTTCGGCGTAACCGAATATATCGACGGACTTCAGGATACCCTGGCACAAAGCGGCACAGGCAATGCGGTTATCATCGGCTCTGTGGCTGCCAGCTCTCAGGTTGCCAACCCCCATGCCATAGCCGCAGCCATGCTCGAGAACGATGAAGCCAAGGCATGCCAGATTGCTGAGGCCTGCCAGGCACCCCATATCGTATACGCAGCCTCCAAGTATGCTGCCACCGTCTATGGCCGCCGCACGGCCGTAAGCTGGGGCAAACAGGGCATGCGCCTGAACATCATCGCACCGGGCGCGGTCGAAACCCCACTGCACCAGGCCTCGATGGATGACCCCCGCTTTGGCGAAGCCGTGAAAAACTTCGTGGCACCGCTGGGGCGCGCCGGTCTGCCCGATGAAATCGCAGCAGGCGTCGAGTTCCTGGTATCGGATCAGGCCCGCTTTATCAACGGCACTGTTCTGTTTATCGACGGCGGCATGGATGCCATGATCCGCGCAGATCAGTTTTAATACCGGGAGAAAAGTCATGCAAGGTTTGAAGCTCCGGCCAGCAATGGCATTGTTTTCCACGCTCGTGCTGGCAAGCCCGCTGCAGGCATCTGTCTGTCCCGACTATAGCGCCGGCTACAACGCCGACGACTATATCTCTGCACGTGACTCAGCACCCGAGAAAATGGGCTGGATGCAGGGCAGCCCGCCACCGGAAGACAAACGGATCAAGCTAAGCGACGGCTCCTTTTTCCGCTTTCCGGCGCTGCGTTACAGCGCAGCGCACATGAGCGAATTTCTGCCCACCACGCTGGTGAAAAAGCGCACTGCCCAGGTACAAACCCTGCAATATGAGCTCGATGCGTCAATCGATACGCTGGAAATCACACCCTGGGGTGCGACGGTGCCGCTTAGCTGGGAGGAATCTCTGTGGCAGACCTACACCGACGGCATCATCGTAATGCACCAGGGCAAGGTTGTTTACGAGCGCTTCCTGGGCGGCTTTAACGACTATGACCGCCATGCGGTCATGTCGGTGACCAAGTCACTGACAGGCACCCTGGCGCTGGATCTGGTGCATCAGGGGCTGCTCGACGAGTCTTTGCCGGTGTCTCACTATATTCCGGAACTCAAGGTCTCCGGCTTCGGTGATGCCACTGTCAAGCAGTTACTGAACATGACAACAGCCATCGATTTTGACGAGAATTACGCCGACCCGAAATCCGAGATATGGACCTTTTCCGCCGCCGGAAACCCGCTGCCTAAACCCAAAGGCTATACAGGCCCGACGGGTTACCTGGAGTACCTTCCGAGCGTCCAGAAAGCCGGCGAACACGGCCACCGGTTTGCCTACAGAACAGCCAATACCGAGGTCGTGGGCTGGCTGGTTGCACGCGTTACCGGCATGTCTGTGGCCGACTATCTTGAAGAGCGGATCTGGAGTCGCATCGGCATGGAGCACGACGCCCAGTTCCAGGTCGATGAACGCGGCACCCCCTTCTCAGGTGGCGGATTTAATGCGAGCCTGCGCGATCTGGCACGCTTTGCCGAACTGTTGCGAAACGGTGGCAAATACCAGGGCGAGCAGATTCTGCACCCGGATGTCGTACCGGACATCATGCGCGGAAACAGCCACGCGGCATTCGAGTCCCCCCTGCACGAGAGCCTGAGCAGCTGGTCTTACCGTGGCATGTGGTGGGTCACAGGTGACGCCAACAAGAGCTTCATGGCCCGCGGCGTCTACGGCCAGAATATTTATATCGACCCGACAAATGACGTCGTCATCGTGCGCCTGGCTTCACACCCTGTCGCCGCAAACCGTGCAAACGATTGCGTAACGTTACCGGCGTATCAAAGGATCTCCGAATTTCTGACTGAACAGAATCATCACTAAAGCAGCAAGGGCGGCTTGACATGGCCTACTGGTGCAGGCCACAGCTACACGGCCAGAGCACTAAGCTTTTCTTCGTCCATTGACTTGCCCATGAAGGACTCCTTCTGAAAAAGTTTCTTATTTATGGGCAGCTACACGATTTGGTTTACAGCCTCTCAGCAAGCACGGGAAACGACCATTTCTGCAACTGTATGGAAGTTCTCCAGGGTTACATGATCTATCGGCGCCTTGCCATCCAACTGCCGATACGGTTGTGTGAGCGCATGGTAAATTTGCCACACATCGCCCGCTACGACCTGCTTGAGCACCGCCCGAACCAATCTGTTTTTGATCGGGTCCAGCTGCCAGTCCGGGACACGCTGCTCACTGCTATCCATCGTCAACGCGAGTAGCTTGCCAGTCTTGAGCTCGCGATTAACCTGGTCACGGGATTTTCCGGCCAGTTGCGCAAACAAGGGCACCGGAATATTCTGTGGCGTCTCGTATATCGCGAGCATTTCCTGGCGCTCTCGCTGAATGCCGGAGACTTCTTGCACCACAACTGGCTCCGGTACTATAGGCAAAGGCGATAGCCGCTGAATCGACCGACCACCCTCGTTTGAATTGACGACAATCGAAGCACCCAATGCTGAACTCTCATCACTAACTACCGACATACGACTCGCAGTATCAGGTAGGTTCGCAATGCTTTTGACCGACGATATTCCTTCGATATGAATCGCCAAGTGAGCGCTGGCAGCCTGTACCTGTCCTTGCTCCAGCATATCCAGCCGGTCAGCCCAATCCTGCATCATGCGCCGACGTGGCTCGACATGCATCGCATGGTTGTATGCCGCACTGACTTTATCAGTGTCCGCGTGCGACAACTGAGCGTCCACCCAAATTTTGGGATAGCCGACCTCATTGAGCGCGGTCGAAATCGTACCGCGGATACCATGCCCAGTAAGGCGATCTTCGAAGCCCATCTGACGCAGCGCCCTATTTAACGTATTTTCGCTGATACGCTTTCTAAAATCACTGCGGTGCGCGAACAGGTAATGCTGGGCCGGCTTGACCCTGCTGAGCAGGCAGTCAATTACCTCGATGGCCTGTACGGACAGCGGTACGATATAGGGTGGTACGTCTTGTGGCCGTCGCCCAGACCTGCGCATTTTGTTCTGCAATTGCTTGACGTTCTGCGCCGGAATAATCCACAACCCACGCTCAAGATCAAATTGCTCAGGAGTGGCTGAGCGCAACTCGCCTGTCCGCACGCCAGTCAGCAAGAGCAGCCTGATCCCTAACTGGGTTTGCGGACCCTTCCCCGGATAAGTACGCAGCTTCTGCAGCATTACAGGGAGCTCATCCATACGCAAAAAAGGATTATGTTCGACAGGCGGCTTGGGAACGGCGACAACATCCAGATCAAAGGCAGGGTTGGTTTCTAGTCCATCGACGATAACCAATGCGTAACGAAACAGCTGGCGGAACCAGGCGCGGACTTTCTCGGCGGTCGTAAATGCTTTGCGCTGTTCAATCCTGGACAACAGTTCCAGTAATTGGGGCCTTTTGATGTCGTAAATAGGGATCTTACCCAGGCTCGGCAGGACATCCTTACAGAAAATGCGCTGGATCTGCGAGAGGGTACTTTGTCGTCCGACATTGAGCACTTTCCGACGGTGCTCAACCCAAACCCAAAAGACAGCTTCAAACGTATTCTCAGCCGCCAAGCGCACGGCGCGGCGCTTCTGCTTTCGCTCGGTATGAGGGTTAATGCCGCTGGCCAGCAGTGCACGGGATTCGTCACGAAGAGCGCGTGCTTGGCGCAGACCGATCTCGGGATAGGTGCCCAACGACATGCGTTTTTGCTTGCCTAACCAGTAATAACGAAAGTGCCAAGACTTGCCGCCAACCGGAGAGACGACCAATCCCAGCCCGTCTGTATCGACGAGATTGTAGGTTTTACCTGTGGCCTTGGCCTGACGGATGATCAGATCGGAGAGTGCCATCACATAGCTCCTAAGCTGAGACTTAGGCTCTATGATCGTCAAGGCTTCCGTTCAGCCCCATTAACAATCCGAAACTGACACCACCCGCATTGTATGGCCTTAATTCTGGCCTCAAAAAGGCTGGCCGTTGGCGGAATTCAGTGGATTCGGCTGGAACGAAAAAAGGAGCTTTCGCTCCTTTTTCAACGACTTACAGACTCCAGTGGACGTCTGTAGATCAAAATTTGGAGCGGGAAACGAGACTCGAACTCGCGACCCCGACCTTGGCAAGGTCGTGCTCTACCAACTGAGCTATTCCCGCTTTTTTCCTGATAGCCGGGCGGCTGCCAGAAAGTGGCGTCCCATAGGGGGTTCGAACCCCTGTTACCGCCGTGAAAGGGCGGTGTCCTGGACCACTAGACGAATGGGACATAAAACACCTCTTGCGAGGTTCACCCTCTTGCGAGGATTGGAGCGGGAAACGAGACTCGAACTCGCGACCCCGACCTTGGCAAGGTCGTGCTCTACCAACTGAGCTATTCCCGCTGAACGCTTGCGCGTCTGCCGCACTCATACCATTTTAAGATGGCGTTAATGGCGTCCCATAGGGGGTTCGAACCCCTGTTACCGCCGTGAAAGGGCGGTGTCCTGGACCACTAGACGAATGGGACGCTGCGGCCTCTTCACCAGAAGAGGCGCGTATTCTAAGCGCAGGATTACGGGCTGTAAAGCCCTGTGAGAAATTTTATTAACCCGTGACGCTGTGCCGGGCGCCGGCTTCGTGCTCCAGCTGGCGGTGCCAGCCAATCACACGGTTGCGGCCCCCGTCCTTGGCGGCATAGAGCGCCTGATCCGCGCACTCCAGCAACGTATTCGCATGCTGCAGCTCATAGTCTTCGCTGCTGGCAATGCCGGCACTGAGTGTGCAGGAGAAAATGACGCCTTCATGCTCGAATTCAAGCGCCGCGAACGCTTCGCGCAGCCAGTCACACTGCCGCTGTGCCGCATCCTTCTGACAGCCCGGCATGATCGCCAAAAACTCTTCTCCGCCGTAACGACCGACCTTGTCCGACCCGCGCAGGCGAGTTTTCAGCAAGTGCGACAGGGCCCGAATCACGCTGTCGCCGCGGGCATGCCCATAGGTATCGTTAACCTGCTTGAAATGGTCTATATCCAGCATCACCACGCTAAAAGTCGACTGCTCCCGCATGGCACGCATGCATTCAACGGCAAGGGCTTCCTTGATATGTACATGGTTCAGCAGTCCCGTCAGGCCATCGCAAGCCCGCAGGCCCGCCAACCGGCGCATGCGTTCAGCCCGCGCCCGTACAACCGACACCAGCCGCTTTTCGGAGATGGGTTTGGCAATAAAGTCATCCCCGCCCTGACCCAGGGCAAGCAGCTGCCGCTCCTGGTTGACTTCCGCCGACAAAAACACGATGGGCAAGCCGGTCCACTCTTCATAAAAGCGCAGCGATGTGGCCAGTTCGATACCGCTGTAACCCGGCATATTGATGTCGAGCAACAGCAGGTCCGGCCGAAATGTTTCCAGTCGACTGATCAGATCGGCAGGGTCAGGCTCAATTTCGGCCTGCATGCCCGCGCCACGCAACGCGTGCTGATAGTGCAGCGACAGCAATTCGTCATCATCCACGATCAGTATGCGATAGGCTTCCGCCTCGCGTTCACCGACCCGTGAATCGATCAACTCAACCAGTTTCATGACATCCAGCGGGCGGGCGAAAAACGCGCAGCCCCCCAGCCTGGCTGCCTCCAGCCGGGACTCGAAGTCATCCTGGCGCGATATGAACACGATCGGCACACCGGCTTGCAGCAGTCTCTCGGACAGGGTCGTCGTCAGTTTAACGCGCTCGCTATCCACCACCAGCACGCCGTGCACGCTCCCGCTAAATACCAGGGCGCCTTCCGCCGCCGCCAGCCCGTCCAGGCGCTTGACGTCAAAGCCATACTGACGCAGCGAACCCAGCAGGCTCTGCTCGCTGGCGTGCGCGTCTGTCAGCAGCCAGACGGTCGGCATAACGCCCTGGGACGGGGTATCCAGCGTATCGACCGATTCGGTCAAATGCTCCGTGGAGCTGAGCCAGCGGGCGGCCAGGCTCAGCACAGCCTGCACCAGCGCCCTGCGCCCCTCTCCTTCCAGCGCCTGCCCATTACAGATCGCCGCTTCCAGCCGGCCGGCTTCGCGTCCCAGCTCCTCCAGGCCGAAGATGCCGGCCGATCCCGCAATGCGGTGCAGACCCTGTTTGAGCGCCTCGAACCGCTGCTCATCCAGCCGCCCCTGCCCCCAGGACTGCGCAAGCTCGCCGAGATAGGCAACCGTCGCCGGCAGGCGTTCAAGGTAACGCTGGCGCTGTAACTTTAGTGTTTCCAATGCACGGTCTTTAGCCGTCATGCAAGCCACTCCAGATCGACTTCAACTGATCGGCCAGACTCATGGGGTCGAACGGTTTGCTCAGGACATCCACGGCACCCAGTGACTTGTAGTGCGCGACTTCGGACGGCTGCACCTTGGCCGTCATAAAGAGTACCGGCGTATCGGCCAGCGCCGGTATCTGCCGCAACCCCGCCAGCGTCATCGGGCCATCGAGCCCAGGCATCATGACATCGAGCAAAATAAGATGAGGCGCATAGGCCTGCGCTTCCGCCAACGCCTGTTCACCGGACGAGCACACCTTGACATCAAGCCCGCCGACCATTTCGAGCGCGACCTGGGCGACGACCCGGATATCCTCGTCATCTTCGACATAGAGCACACGTTCCAATTGCGTCATTCTGTTTCTCCCTGAGGGTTATTCCAGTAATCCACCCCCGCCTGTTTGACTGTAAGGTGCGGTCGGTGCGGGTCTTGGCTGCCCCTGTAGAGTGGGCGATGTATCATGCAATTCATGGATGCTATTAACATGGCGATGAAACCGGTCGTCCTGTCCTATTTCAACGTCGTCCTGGTAAATCGGCCGTAGTGTTATGAAACCCCTGGATTTTCAAGGACCCGCATTGACCTTCGGCCAATGCGGGTGCGTCCTGCACCACTGTACTAAACCGGTATTAACGACGTAAATTGCCGCCGGCTCAACAACCGATACCCAGGGGTCCTGGCGAATGCACGCGGGAATCACGCATGACAGGCAAGCCGCTTCAAGCCTGGGCCGATTGCAACAGGCGCCTGACACACTGACCCAGGTCCTGCTCGGAGATACGCGATTTCACCAGCACCGTATCAACCTCACTCAGCCACGGGGCCAGCGAATCCTCCGCCGTGAGCACCATCACCCGGGGTGAGTCCCGCATCGCCTGGATATCTGGCAGCAATGTGCCCATTCGCTGATCCGCCAGGCCGATATCCAGTATCACCAGATCATAGGCTCTGTTCTGCAGCCGGGCTCTGGCATCCTCGATACTGTACGCCTGCTCGACATCCAGGGTCAGGCGATCCGCCAACCGCTGCAGCGTCTGATCCTTTGCATCCCGGACATGCAGCACACGACTACTAGCCCCGGGCTCGGCTGGCACAGCCGCATGGGCACGACTTGCTGCCGAATTACGGCGACGCTCGACAAAGGGCCACCCATACGGGTTCTGCCGCGCACCAGCAGGCGAAACACCGTCGCGATCAGCCAGTGGAAACTCGGCGTAAAACAGGCTGCCGCAACCGGCCTGGGACTCGAAACCCACCTGCCCCCCCATGTGCTCGGCCAGTTCCTTGCAAATTGCCAGACCAAGCCCCGTACCCGCCGTCTTCTTGGTGTCTGACCCGTCCGCCTGGGCAAATTTCTCGAAAACATGGGGCCTGAACGCGGCAGCAATACCGATACCCTGATCCTCTACCGACAGCCGAACCCAGGCGCCCAACAAATCCACATGCAGCTGAACTTCGGAACCCGGCGGCGAAAACTTGATGGCATTGGATAAATAATTTGCCAGTATCTGCTGTATTCGCTGTTCATCCACCCAGATGCGTGGTGTGCCCACAGGAAAGCGGCCCTGCATCAACGATACGTCATAGGTGGTGGCATAGCCCGCGATACCTTCCAGCGCCTTGCTTACCAGCACACTGACATCCTGGGTGCGAAGGTCAAACTGCATTTTTCCGGCGCTAATTTTTTCTATATCCAGCAGATCGTTGATCAGATGGATCAGCCGTTCACTGTTCTTGCGCGCAATCGCCAGCAGCGGCACAGCCTTTTCCGGCAACTCTCCCAGCACCCCGCCGCCGATCAACCCCAGCGAGCCCGAAATGGATGTCAGCGGAGTACGCAACTCGTGGCTCACGGTCGAGATGAACTCGCTCTTCATCGCATCGATGCGCTTGCGCTCGCTGATATCCGCACCAATGCAGACATAACCGCTGACCTCTCCCTGGTCGTCCCGTACCGACGTGATGGACACCTGGGCCGTAAAGCGCGAACCGTCCCGGCGTACGTATGTCCACTCACGCTCATCGGCCGTGCCGCTGCGCGACTGCCCTACCAGTACTTCAACAGCCGATTCAAGGGTAATATCCAGTCCCTGTGCCGCCGCACTGGCCGCCAGCTCATTCGCATCATGAACGAAGTTAAGCCGCCGCTGACCCACGACTTCCTGCGCCGAGTAGCCAAGCATTTGCTGAGCACCGCGATTAAAAGATCGAATCACGCCTTCAAGGTCGCAATACATGATGCTGAAATTGGCGCTATCAAGGATTGCCGTGCGGTGGGCGATTTCATGCCGCAGCACCACCTGGGTGCGGTGACGGCTGATTTCATTGCCCACCCAGCGGCTGAATAACTGAATCAGATTGAAGTCGATTTTTCCAAACGGTTGCGATCGCGCCTCGAGGCCAGAGAAATTCAGCGTGCCATAGCGCAGGCCGTCCACCAGTAGCGGCGCGCCTATATAGGCCTCCAGGCCAAAGCTCTGATAACAGGGATGGTCCCGGATCTCGCTCTCCCCGGCCCGATGGAATCCCAGTGGAGCATCGGCCTGCAAACAGTGCACACAGTAGGTTTTTCCCAAGGCAAAACCCGTTCCAGGCTCAGGAGCCCCCTCTGGACCGCGGATGAACTCAACCTGGTAGTCCTGGGCTTCAATACGGGAAACAATCGCCAGCGGCAATTCGAACACATCCCGGCCCAATAACAGCAACTCGTCGACCTTGCGCTCGAAAGACCAGGCTGAGGTTGTGATCGTATGCAACCGTTCCAGTGCAACGGCGTATTTTTTCTGTTCCTTCTCGGCGCCGTGACGCCGGGTAATATCCCGCAGCAACAATACAAAGTTCCGCTCACTGCGCCGACTCACCTCGGCAATGCCCACTTCGAGCGGAAACAGAGAGCCATCAGGGCGCTGCCCTTGCAGCAGGAGTTCAAGACCCTCGGCGCGCCGCAGAATCGCGTCCATAGCTGTCACGAGCCCCGCCGAGTCTTGGGCCCCTTCCAGGGGTACAAGCAAAGACCCCATTGCGCGGCCAAGCAGGTCGCCGCGGGCACAACCGAACATCTGCAGCACGGCCGGATTAAGATCAAGTATGATCCCCTGCGCGTCCAGCGTCATGATGCCATCCACCACATGATCCATCACCGCACGGCTGTAAGATTCAGCCTCACTCAGCCGCACCATCAGGGTTTCGTATTCAGCCTGCGCCAATTCGCGCTCAACACAGTCAGCCAGATCCCGCAGCGCCGCCAACTGCGACTGATCCAGCCGGCGGGGCTTGTCATCAATGATGCACAGGGTACCCACTCTCAAGCCATCAGGTGCGCGCAGCGGCGCCCCCGCATACATCCGAATGCCTGGAGCCAATGTGACCAGAGGGTTGTCTGAAAAACGTGCATCTGAATGGGTATCGGGTACGTGGAAGATGCTGTCATGCAGGATGGCATGCCCGCAAAAAGATATGTTGCGTGGCGTTTCGCAGGCATCCAGCCCCTGGCGCGACTTGAACCACTGGCGGTCGGCATCCACCAGGCTGACCAGCGCGATGGGCACCTGGAACAGTTTTTTTGCCAGCCGTGTCAACCGGTCAAACCTCTCCTGCGGGGCCGTATCCAGAATCTGCAGACGCTCCAGCGCCGCCAGTCGGTGCCTCTCGTTGCCGGGTATCTCGGGGGCCTGCATCAGCTAGCCCCCGAATCCACGGGAACCTTGACCTCGCGCGCAGTCGCGGCAACATCCAGGCGCCGAACCCGGGTCTGCTCCAGCAGGGTACCCAGTTGCTCCATCAAGTTCTGGTGCGATACGCGGGACTTCAGCAGCACCGCATCGACCTGTTGCGCTTCCGTATAACTGACTTCAGTCGCGGACAACAGCATGATCTGCGGACGCAGAGCCAACTCTTTCAGCTCCGGCAGCAGGGACCAGCCCGAACCGTCGGGCAGCCCCAGGTCAAGAATCACCAGATCGTAGGACTCATGCGCCAGCTTGCGTCTGGCACTGGCCAGAGTTCCGGCCCGATCAAGCACGGCAAGTTCGTTGGCCATTGCATTAACCACTTCACACAGGTCCTCGTCGTCTTCAACATGCAGGATGCGCGGCACGGATGACGGCAGCGCCTTGGGCAGCATGTGCCTGATGCTCGCCAGCAACCGTGCCTCGTCAATGGGCTTGGACATCCAGTCAACCACCGGGAAATTACCTCCGATCTCGAGCCTGCCCTCCTCGGCCATGACCGAGACCACCAGAATGGGCAACGGCAAGCGCCCTTCATCCTGCTCCCACTCGCGTACACTGCGAATGATCTTGCTGCCGGCAATATCAGGCAGCAGCAGATCCAGCGTCATGGCGTCATAGTTGACAGCCCGCAGCTGCTCCAGCGCCTGCTTGCCATTGAACACTACATCATTGGCCACACCGCCGCGTTTCAGCATCAGGCTGATCAGGCGGGCGATATCGGGCTCATCCTCCACCACCAGTACACGTGACACGCCTTCAGGCAACGATACATCCGGTTCCGGCTCACTGCTCTCCACCTTCAGGTCTTCAAACTCAACATAGAAACAGCTGCCCTGCCCTTCGATGGAGTCAAACCCCACTGATCCACCCATGCAGTCGGCCAGCTCCTTGCAGATTGACAACCCAAGACCTGTGCCTTCGGTGGCCTTGGTATCGGAACCGTCAGCCTGGGCAAACTTTTGAAAAATACGCCCATGAAAGGACTCGGGAATTCCCCGCCCCTGATCTGTCACCTCAATACGCACACGCTCGCCCGCTTTCTGCACACCCAGCTCAACCAGGCCGCCAGCAGGCGAGAACTTGATAGCATTGGAGAGAAAATTGGCAAGTATTTGCTGCAACCGCTGCTCATCCGCCCTGATAAGCCAGGACTCCCTACAGCTTTTCGTGGTTTTCAGTTCAACCCCGTGGGTTTCGGCATAACCCTGGTTGTCTTCACAGGCCCGTTGCAGCTGGAAAGAGAGGTCGAGTGTCTGGTAGTTGAACGTCATCTTGCCGGCGGTTATTTTTTCGATATCAAGCAGGTCGTTGATCAAGTGTATCAGCCGCTGACTGTTCTTCTGGGCAATTTCCAGTAGCGGCCTGGCCTTGTCCGGCAACTCGCCGAGGGCACCGCCGGCCAACAACCCCAGAGAACCGGATATCGATGTCAGCGGCGTGCGCAGCTCGTGGCTTACCGTTGAAATAAACTCGTTCTTCATTTGCTCACTGTGCTTGGTCTCCGTGATGTCCCAGTTGGTGCCGGTCATGCGCAGCGGACGACCGGATGGGTCTCGACTCAGGATTGCAAAGGCCTTTAGCCAGCGAATCTCCCCCGCGGGCAGAATAATGCGCAGTTCGCACTCAACCGGCTGATCCTTGAGCAGCAGCCCGTCCAGTGTCTGCTGAACCCGCTGCCGGTCCTCTGGGTGTACCTGGTTGATCCAGCTGCGGTAACGCCCGTCAAACTCGCCGTCGGCATAACCATAGAGGTCATGCATATTTGCATCCCAGACAAGTGTTTTGGAATCGAAAGCGTAGTCCCAGATACCCACCTTGGCCGCCTGGGTCGCGAGCTTGAGACGCGCATTCAGCTGCTCAACCTGCCATTGCGCCTGCTTGCGCTCGCTAATGTCGTGCATCACGACCACGGCCCCCAGCTGCTGGCCTTCCGGGGTCAGAATGGGCTGACCGCTGCACAACACTGTACGCCGGGGCAAACCCGCCGGCGCAATGACAACCTCGACGTTGCGCACGATGTCTCCACTCTGGGCGCGCAGCAGCGGTATATCCTCCGGGGCCAGCACAGTCTGGCCATCTTCAGCGTACAGACTGTAGTGCCGCCCCCAGTGTTCGGAATCCAGCCGTTCAGGCGACAAACCGTGAAACTCGAATGCCGCATTGTTGAACAGCGTCAGGGTGCCCGACTCATCACAGGCAACAACACCATCGGTAAGGTTGTCCAGCACAGTCTTGAGAAACTCCCGATCCTTCACCAGCGCCTGCTCGGCCGCTTTGCGCGTACTGATGTCCTGCACAATCGACCAAACGACCTCCCGGCCGGTTTCATCCGTCAGTTTTACGCCGCTCAGCAGAACCGGGAAACGGCTACCATCCTTGCGTCTGAACTCGGATTCAATCGGCCCGTAACGCCCATTGCCGCCCTCGAGGTCCTGATTCACCTGGAGACTTGAACGGGTAGCAACAGCCTGATAATCCAGTTCAAGAAAGGCCTCTCGACTGTAGCCAGTCGCCACCAGCAGCGCATCGTTGGCATCCACAAAGCGTTGACTGCCAGTTTCGGTCATGGCGATACCCACCGGCGACAGGTCAAACAGCAGTTGCAGGCGGGACTCGGTCACGCCCAGCTGTGTCTCAGCCTGGCGTCGCCTTGAGGTTTCCTGCTCTTTCTGGCGAAACGTCTGATACATGCTGCAGAACAGACCTGCCAGCAGGGCAAGGTAGCTGCCTATTTTGACCAGGTGAGCGCTGACAAAAGGCACATCAAACAGCGACGCTGAAAACGGCATGATCAGTAACTGCGACAGGCAGCTCAGCACCAGGGTAACAACCAGCCAATACTCGAAACGGTCGTGGGTCCAGCGCCGGTCACGCCAGAGCCCCCACAATGCCAGCAGAAAAAATGCCCCCGGGATCAACTCTTCGGGTCTGGACACGACTGCAAGTGAGTAATGGGCCAATGGCAGCGGCACCCATGCAAAAAACAGGAAGCATCCAGTCACCACCACGCCGGTCATAATGAATACCGGCGTCGCAAGCTGTTTCGAGTCAAGATCCAGGTCCCGGGATGCCTTGCGCAGGCGCCACCAGGTGAATAGCAGAACGGAAAGATAGAACCGTGAGGCGAACCAGCTCCAGGGGGCCAGACGTTCCAGTGATGACGGTGTCTCGGACTCGAAGCCCGCCGCACTCAGCAGGCTATGTGAAGCATCCAGCAGTCCTGCGCCCACCAAGCCTGCGCCCAGTACCAGAAAGCCGATTTCGGGGCGACTGTAAAAGCGCACCAGCGCAATGCCACCGGTCACCAATGCCAGTACCGTTGCTACGACCTCCAGCAAGGTATGAGTCGCCACACTGCCGGTGCCCCAGCCACCAAAGAGCGCCGACACAAAGCCACCCAGCAACAACACGGATAAAAGTACAATCCAGATCGGACTCCAGCGAGTCCCAGCCTCGGTATCATCCCTGGCGGGCTGATTCATGTTACGACCCTCAATCTCGCTTGGTAATCCAGCTTCACTTTGGCAGCACGATCACGAGCGCCTTGTACGACGACCCGCTCCCATCCAGAAAAGGTGTAATGGTACTTTCTACAGCAAGGGCGTGCCCATTGCGATGCTGCAACTGCAACTCCCCCTGCCAGGTTTCGCCCACAGCCAGGCAAATCGCTATCGGGTCATGCAATTGCCGCGAGAGTTCGACCAGTCCCGTTTCACGCCAGGGCTCCACACCCTCATAGCCGAGCAGCAGGCGAAACCGCGCGTTCACCGTCGTCAGGTTTGCGGCACTATCGACATGTGCCAGGGCAACTCCCTGAGCCACAGCATCCAGCAAGCGCTCATGCTCATAGGCCAGGGCCTGATAACGCGCCCCAAGTACACGCATGCGCCGGGCCCGCCAGGCCCGGGCCCGCACCGCCGCCAGCAGCGCCGATGCTCGTATGGGCTTGAGTAGAAAATCATCCCCCCCCATGCCCAGTGCAATCAGCTGCTTGGCGGCACTTTTTTCCGCAGATACAAACAGGATGGGCAAGAAGGCAAAGCGGTCTTCCTCCCGCAGAATCGCCGCGATTTCAGGACCGCTGGCCTGCTGCATTGAAATATTGAGCAGCAAGAGATCCGGGTCGAAGCTGCGCAACCTGTTCAGAGTGTCCAGCGGCTGGGTCAGGACGTCCAGGTCCATGCCTGCCTCGCGCAGGGGCCTTGCCGTCAGCTCTGCCTGGGCGGCATCATCATCCACCACCATCACGCGATAGGGTGCGGCAGGCCGGCGCAACGACAACTCATCCACCAGTTCAAACAGCCGGGCCGGCTGGACCGGCTTGGTCAGGTAGCGGGAAGCGCCGGCCCGAAAGGCCGCCAGCCGCGCCTTGACATCATCCCGGGCGGACAAAAACACCACCGGCGGCGTGTTTTCCACCATGGACAACAGCTCCACCACGGCTTCAGCTCCGGCCTGCAGCCGCTCGGCGAACACCATATCCGCCAGCACCAGATCGGCCCGCTGCCCCGCCAACCAGGCATCCCTGAACCTGGCTGTTTCTTCGAACACCCGTACCTCATAGCCATGGGACTCAAGCAGGGCCTGCAACATGGCCGCCTGCTCCTCATCATCCTCCAGCAAGTGAATGCAGGGCCTTGCCGCTTCGGCGTCATCCAGCCCCCCCGGCTCTATCGCCGCCACAGCGGGATCGATTGCACTACCCTGGTACAGGCGATGCTGATAGCGGCTATTCAAAGGCACATCCTTCAAGGCTGCCAGCAGTCCCACCCAGACAGCCCATTCATCCTTGCCGGGTCCCTGTTGATCGTCACTCCATCTTTCGGCAAACTCGAGCAGGTAGCGCGCCTTGCTGCCCAAAACCGGCTGGCCGAAGGTGCCCGCCGCACCCACCAGGCTATGCAGCAACCGACACAGCTCCTGCGCAGGTTCTGGCTGCCAAAGCCCTGGCCCCACTCGCCCGGCTTGCAGGCAAATGGCCTGGATGCGCGCCGGCAGGCGTTCGAGAAATGCCAGAGACAGAATATCCAGCGTTTTTTCACTCTCCATGAGTCACCCCGGTCACTGAACCTTGGATCCCGAGCACTGTACATCATCAACAAAGGCAGTCGGCTCGAGCCACGCCCTCAGTACCACTTCGGCAGGCTCCGGCCTGGCATATAAATAGCCCTGCAGACGATCGCAGCCTCTGGCCCGCAAAAAGTCCGCCTGAGACTGCGTCTCAACCCCCTCGGCAACCACCAGCAGGCGAAGATTCTTGGCAATGCCAAGAATCGCCTCAACGATAGCGGCATCATTGTTGCCTTCGGTCAGGTCCTGCAGGAAGCTTTTATCGATCTTGATTTCACTCAGCGGCATCTGTTTAAGCCGCGCCAGATTGGAATACCCGGTGCCAAAGTCATCAATAGAAAACTGCAGCCCCAACTGCGACAGTTCTGACATGACCGCAACAACATCGCCCATATCATCACCCAGCAGACTTTCGGTAATTTCCAGTACAAGTTGTGCAGGCTCAGCGCCGGTTTGTCGCAGGGTGTCACGCATCGCCAGCACGAAGCCTGGCTGGCGAAACTGCCGCAGGCTGACATTGACCGATAGCGGCAATCCATGGCCCGCCAGGTTCATCCGCACGCTGAGCTTGCAAACCTCTTCGAAGACCCAGGCGCCGAGCTCGACGATAAGGCCGGACTCCTCCGCCACCGGTATAAAGTCCACCGGCGCAATAAAGCCGCGTACCGGATGACACCAGCGCGTCAGCGCCTCGGCGGCTACCATCTGCCCGTCCCGGTCAACCTGAGGCTGCAGGTAGATAAACAGTTCACCGTGCTTGATTGCATAACGCAGGTCCCGCTCCAGATCGGCAAACTCTTTCACCTGCAACTGCATGCCTGCCTCGAAAAACGTGACCTCACCCAGGCCCGTAGCCTTGCTGCGATAGAGCGCGATATCCGCCTCGCGTAGCAGATCCTCTGCGGTTTCAAGCCCCTTTGGCAACAGGGTAATCCCCATGGACGCCTGCAAATGATGTAGGTGGCCGTCAATGTCAAAGGGTTCACGCAACGCCAGCAGCAGCTTGTCAGCCAGGCGACGTACGGTACGGGAAACATCCACGCTAATGCTGGAACCGACGTCAGGCAACATCACCACAAACTCGTCCCCTCCCAGCCGTGCCACGGTATCCTGCTCCCGAACCATCGCCAGCAGGCGCCGCGACAACATTGTGAGCGCGGTATCACCCACACTGTGGCCGAAGACGTCATTGAGCCGCTTGAAACGGTCCAGGTCCACGAAAATCAGCGCGGATACCCGCCGATGTCGCCGCCCGGACGCGAGTACCATTTCCAGCCGGTCGAGTAGCAAACGCCGGTTGGGCAGCCCTGTCATGGGATCAAAAAACGCCATCTGATGGAGCATGGCTTCGCTTTCCTTGCGCTCGGTCACATCCTTGAGCACCGTGACATAATGGGTGATATCGCCCCGAGCATCCCGCAGCGCTGTAGACGTCATTTCAGCCCAGTAATGGCTGCCATTTTTGCGCCTTAACTCACACTCGCCCTCAAAACCGCTGGATGACAATAACTCTTCACACCAGGCCCTCCAGCCCTCCTCGTTACCTTCCCCCTCCTGGCCGCAATACAGCTCAGTGACATGCCGCCCTACGATATCGCCACGACCAAAGCCGGTCTGGGCCTCAAAACAATCATTAATATCTGCCACCTGACCGCGAGCGTCCATAATGGCCATAGCCAGGCTGGCCTGCTGCAAGCCGCAGCTGAGCATTCGCAGCCGTTCCCTGTCGCGACACCGCTGCACCGCGAGGGAAGTAACACCAACGGCAGTGGCAATCACTTCATCAATATCAGAATTTTCGATCTCTGCTGCGGGAAAATAAAAATCCAGACACCCCAGCACCTTGCCGACACCGACCAGCGGACACGACAGACTGGAAGCAAACCCCATCGACAGCAGCACATCGCCACCCGCCCCCCAGTCCAACGCCGCCGAAGCCTTCACCTGCACAGGCGTTACACGCTGAACCGCCAGGTACGCCGGGCCCGCCGTATCCCCGGGGGACACTTCATCAAGAGCCTTCAGATAATGCCCAGACAGCCCTGCAGTCGCTGCAGCGCGCAATCGACGACCGTCCTTTTCCAGCAGCTGAATACAGACACCGACACCCGGTAGCTGTGCCTGGACCACAACAGCCAGGGCCTCCAACTGATCCTCCATGGGCCTGATCTGGCTCACCGGATCCAGCAACAGCTCACGTAACTGAAACAGAGTGCGGCTGGCGTGCTCATCCGTTACGTCGGTAAAGAACCACGCATACGCCTGCGGCGTCTTTGCGTCCGAGGGCAATGCTCGACTCTGCAGTCGAACCCAGCGCTGGGCACCGATTACCGGACAGAATGGAACTTCAATATCGAGGAGAGTGCCACTGGAAAGCGCTGTTTCGAGCATATGCAGCGATTGTGGGGGTATCTGCGGAAAATAGGACAATACCGCACGCTGCGCCGCGTCCTGCGCCCCGCAGCCAGACAGGGTACCAAAGGCCTCGTTAACCCATAAAATTCGACCCTGAGGAGAAACCACCATGACCGCCGATGGCGTCTGCTCCTGTGCTCGACAAAATGAAATCGCTTGCGCATGCAGCAATATGAACACTCCCTGTAACCTCAACCCCCTGGCACGGCATGAGGAACCCAGTTCCTTGCACCAACGTTATGCGCTCAGCAACCCCGCACCGAGTCGCGCTTCCCGTTACAGCTCTTGCTCATCAGAACTACTGATTACCAGACGACAGCGGTCTGACACCCACCACGGCACTCACTGGCTAACTATAGACCCAAGCACCGCACAATGAGGGAGTAACAAGCGAAAACGCAATAGCAAGCGCGCGACCACAGATGTAGCCAAGCACAGATTCAAGGGTAGCCAGGAGAGCGCAGACGTGGAAGCCGGGCCGCAATGCTCGCGCGCTGTCAGGGCGCCTGGCCGGGACCGACAGCAGCCGGGCCCGTCATATTGAAATTTGGCTTAGGCGCGGCTGGCCATTGGCGGGTTTCGGCAGATTCACGAGGGCTCCGCTGGAATTAAAAAGGCTTCGCTGTTCTTCAATAGTTCTGATGCCCGCGCATAGACCTTCGCAGTCCCTGCTATACCCGGTCTCACCGCCCGCCACGGCCACAACTAGCACCCACCTGGAAATCCCTCTGCCCTCTCCGACAAAGGCTGTGTACCGGTGCCGAAAGATTTCCTTTAACATTGTGAAAGGCAGGGGCATGATACTTGGCCTTGAAACGGGTGTTTTAAGCACCCCATTTTTACCGCTGACGTATTATTCGTCAGTGACAGTAACGCACCCAGGTGATGTATATGCGGTTCAATATTCATGATGTAGATATTAAGTTACTTCGGATATTCTTCGCCATATACGAGTGCGGCGGCTTCACCCAGGCCCAGACCATGCTCGGCATGAGCCAGGCAAATATCAGCGCCAAGATGTCCAAGCTGGAGCAACGCATGGGTACACGGCTTTGTGATCGTGGCACCTCGGGGTTTAAACTGACCACTGAAGGCGAAACAATAATAGAGGCATCCAAACAGCTGTTTGCTGCTCTGGATGAATTCCAGGACAGCGTAGCGGATCTCGGGTCGCAACTCACAGGCCGGCTGAACCTGGGGCTGGCGGACAACTCCATCACCAACCCCAACTCGAAAATCGATGAAGCCATTGCCCGCTTTATGGATTCGGCCCCTGCCGTTGAACTGAGTATCTTTATTGGCGACCCTTCGGAGCTGGAAGCCCAGGTGCTGGATGGCCGCTTGCAACTGGCTATCGGGGTCTTCAACAAAACCCAGGAGTCGCTGCAGTACAAACCCCTCTACACAACCGCTCATGCGCTCTTTTGTGGCCGCCGGCATGAGCTGTTCAGCGTTCCTGACGATGAAATATCAGATACCGACCTGATTGCGGCAAAATGCATAGACAGGGGCTATCTCGAGTCGGTAAGCGATCTTAAGCTCAATATTGAGCTGCCCACCGAAAAATCAAACTCGCACTACAACCTCGAAGGCATAGCCCTGCTGGTACTTTCCGGCAGGCACATCGCCAACCTGCCACTGCACTATGCCCAGAAGTGGGTCGACTCCGGCCAGATGCGCCTGCTCAAGGCAGAGCACACCCTGGTCAAGCCGAGTATCCTGGCCGTATACAGGAGCAAGAAAACGCTTTCAGCAATAACCTCCCGCTTTCTGTCGGAACTGGAACTCTGCCACCGGTCGCCGGACGACCAGCAACACAACTGAAACCCCGTACTGCACGGCACCCGACGTACCCACCCCGCCAGGGCGTACAGCATCCCCTGACTGGAAAACCCAGGAGACCGGCCGGGCGCGCTCGTCGCCCACCGCAGCTTCTGACTCCACTGTTGCAAATCCACGGGCCAGAGGCGATAAGCGGCACAGGATCGCAGTAACACCTGCAAGCACCTGCGTTTGAGCACTTAACGTTTCTGAAATATATACATTAGTATTTAGATATTCATATCCCCTTGTGACAGGGCCATACTGTCTCTCAAATGACTTTGCCAACTACCACACCGCTGCCATTTAAGTGCAAAAGCCAATAAAACGAGGCGCGAATAATTCGTATTATGTATGCACCAGCCGGAGTAGCCTGAGGATATACCAATGAGCATTGGCTCTGATAAAAACAAAGATTTCCAAAAAAGAATACGCCCTCTTCTGATTTCCATATGCGGATTCGTAGGATTTATTCCGCTTATGATGCTTCCTGTCATGATGGGATTTTATGTAAACGACCTGTCGATGTCACAGAAAATGGCGGGAATTCTCTGTACGGCACAGCTGTTTGGCGTTTCTATCGGAATTCTCCTGCTAAGTCGATACAGTATCAAACATGGCCTGAGGAAAAACGTACTCTGTGCCGCGCTTGTAGTTATTAGCGTTGAATGTGCCTCGTTGTTTTTCGACGGTTTCTCAGAAGCCTTTCTTTTCCGGCTTGCCTCCGGGCTTGGCGGTGGCGTTATCGCCGGGTGTGCCTACAGTTGGCTAGGCGGGTTGCGCGACCCGGATCAGGGCTTCGGCCTCTTCCTGCTGGTTCAGTTCATGACTGGAGCGCTGCTGTTATATTTTGTACCCGCAGGGTTACAGATATTAGGTACGGTAACGGTTAAACTCCCCTATATTTTGTTTTCCTGTATCACACTTGCTCTCTCCGGGATTTTTTCATACTCCCCCCGGGGCGAAAAAATAACCCGTCACGAGCATCTGGAACCAGTCAATATAAAAGACTTACTGAAGGGAAACACCATCATTGCTGCGCTGCTAGCAATAGGTTTTTTTGAGCTTGCCATGTCAATGGTATGGGCAGATGCGCAAAGAATTGGAGTATCCTGGGGTTTCAACTCTCTGGTCATTGCCAAGGCACTGGCACTGTGCACGCTGGCAGGCATACTTGGCGCTTTCCTGGTAGTCGCTCTTGGCTCAAGGTTTGGACGTCGTGCTCCAATCTATGCGGGCGTCGCTCTTATTTCAGCCGTTTTGATTTTTATGATTACGGCCAACGGTTCACTCGCTGCATTCTACATATCAATGGTTTTGTTCAACGGACTCTGGTCATTTACCGTACCCTATTTACAGGGTGCTCAAGCCAATGGCAATGCACAAACCAGCTCCGTATGCCTGGGGGCATTTTTTGTCACCTCCTCATTGTCCCTGGGACCAGTGGTCTCTGGGGTTATTACCGAAAATTTTGGATTTTCAGGCCTCGTTTCCGGCGCCTTGATTTTCCTGCTACTCAGCCTGCTTTGCGCCTTTATGGCCATGCCGGCAGCGCAAAAACGTTTCAGCACCAGTATTTCTTAACTGGTTGATTTTTGGAAATTTATCAAAAATTGCAGGCGCGCATGGAATCGGGTTCAGACAGGAAGCCACTCTCTGGAACTTGAACAAGAACGTTACCTAGCACGCATGTTGCAATATACTAAAACTACAATAAAGAGGATCACGTATGACTTTCCGGCATACTACAGAACCGCAGATAGCGGCAGAGGATACAAACCTGATTAATCCGGCTGAAAAAGAAGTAAAATCTTTTTCAATGATGCGCAAGTTGAAGTTCATTATTCCATCGCTGCTGGGTGTCATGTTATTCATGATGCCATTTGAGCATGAAGGCCGGCTAACCGTACCCATTGCACGCCTTATAGACATCATAAATTCGTTTATTGCGCCGTACATGCTGGCAGTGTCCGTCATCGTTGCAGTGGTTCCCTCTTTATTGACGCTGATAGTGTCATTGATTCGCCCGTTGCGCGAGATGGACAATAATGTTGTCCAGCTCTTCAATCCAGGTTTTATCTGGACCGCTCTTCGCGTCGCAGGTGCCATCACCATGCTTCTGGTCTATTTCAAGGCCGGTCCCGAGTGGGTCTGGAGCCAAAATACCGGCGGCGTACTCCTGTATGAAGTGGCCCCGGTACTGCTGGCTCTGTATTTTGTGAGTGCGCTGCTGTTACCACTGCTGACTGAATACGGTTTAATGGAATTTGTGGGCACTCTGGTAAGCAAGGTTTTTACACGGGCCTTCCGTCTGCCGGGCGGAGCAGCTATTGACAGCATGGCCTCCTGGCTCTCAGCCACAAGCCTGGGTGTCATGCTGACAACCCAGCAGTACCGCAGCGGGCATTACACCGAGCGGGAAGCAGCCTCGATTATCACAAGTTTCTCGGTGGTGTCCGTTGGTTTCTCATACGTCGTGCTCAAGTTCATAAAAATGGAGCACGTATTTGTTCCGTGGTACCTGTCTGTAGCCATTGCCGGTATTGTCTGCGCCCTAATCGTGCCGCGCCTGCCTCCGCTGCGCAACCTGCCCGAGAAGTACGCCACAGGTGCCACCAGGCAACCGCAGACGGATGACCGCGGCGAGCATGAGGGCCTTGTAAAGTGGGCTTTCCGCCGGGCCATTGAGCGGGCGGACCGCTCCGAACCGCTAGCGAAACAGCTGTCCGGCGGCATTCACGCTGCGACGGACCTGGCCATTACCGTATATCCGGCAATGATGATCGTCGGTGTTTTGGGCCTGTCCCTGATTGAATACACCGGCGTCATGCAGGTCATTGCAACGCCGCTGGTACCTATCCTGGAACTGTTGCAGTTACCGGAAGCACAAGCCGCTGCAACCGCGATCATGACCGGCTTTATTGACTTACTGATGCCCGTCATTCTTGGAGCCAGTATCGAAAGCGAATTAACACGCTTCGTTGTTGCCGGGGTTACCGTCAACGGCATTATATTCCTGTCTGAAGTTGCCCTGATCATGATGCGGGCCAGGATTGGTCTTAACCTCTGGCGCCTGTTCTCTATCTGGATACTACGCCTGTTAATTTCACTGCCTGTTTTCACTTTAATGGGCAACCTGGTTCTCTGAATACCCATAGCGTGATTATTAATCCGGCGGGTTAATACATGAAACAGGGATGTTTCATTATTGGGCCTTCTTTTGAAAAAGATGGCCCAATGCTAACCCAATAAACCAGCAAACGATTTCGGTGGCCGGTTCTCGCCCTCCATCAGAAAGAGCCCTGCCAATAAAAAGGAGCTTATATGTCAAACTCAAACGTACCCGCACGACAGCTAATCGAAGGACGGCCGGCGCTTGTCGTCATCGATATACAGGCCGGAGCCTTTGTCGAACAGGAAGTACGGGCCATCGCCCATATGCCTGATTACGCCGCACGACTAAAAAAATCCAGGATCGCGATCGACAAGGCGCGTGAATGTGGTATTCCCGTTATTTTTGTGCAGGAAGTGCACCGCCCCGACTACGTGGATTTTGGCCGGGAGCTGGATGGCAGCGAAGATGTGCATTGCATTGAAGGCCGCCCCACTACCGAGATTGCGGCCGATATTACCGGTTTCAGGGAAGACGATTACTTAATCAAGAAACGTCGCTATTCTGCCTTTTTCGGCACCGACTTCGAAATTCTGCTGCGCGGCCTGGGAGTAGACACCCTGCTGCTGTGTGGCGGCCTGACGGATGTGTGCGTTCACTATACCTTCGTGGATGGTCACCAGTCCGACTATTTCTGCCGTGTCGTCGAGGACTGTGTTGCCGGTTCAGACACCGATGCCCACGAATCCGCGCTCAAGGCCATGGAATACCTGCAGACAGGCGCACGCCGCTCCCTGGCTGAAGTCGTGCAGGCGATTGATGACTACAAGGACGCCGCTTCCAGCGCGGCATAGCCTGAGCAACACAAGGCAGTCCAGCTGGCCACCCCCTGGCAGGTCAATTAGCCACACGGCTGATACCGCAGATACGCGGACCGCACCGGCTGATCTGTCGGGCAGCTGGAACATCGCACCTCAAAACACAACACTCAAATAGTCGGAGATCTTCATGGGCATTATGTACCAGGGCAGCAACAGCCGCATGAGCCAGGTGACCGTGCACAATGGCACTGTCTATCTGGCCGGCCAGGTGGCTAATGACGCCAGCGCCGGCATGGCGGACCAGACTCGCCAGGTTCTGGAGAACATTGACCGTCTGCTGGCCGGCGCCGGCACCTCCAGGCAGAACCTGCTGTCAGTCCAAATCTGGGTGTCGGACATGAATGAGTTCGGCCAGATGAATGAAGCCTGGGATGCCTGGGTCGTACCGGGTCGCCCACCGGTACGTGCCTGCGTCCAGGCCCCGCTGGCCAACCCCCAATGGAAGATCGAGATCATGGCGATCGCAGCCCTGCCGGAGAGCTCATGATGCGCGTAATACAGGCAAAAGAGATCGCCGATCTGCTGGCATGGCCTGCGTTGATTGAACGCCTGCGCCGCACCTTTCAAGAGGGCGTCGAATCACCCGGGCGGCACCATCACGCGATGCACCGCCCAGATGGTGAAGCCACCATGCTGCTGATGCCGGCATGGGAGTCCGCCGGCTACATCGGCGTGAAGGTGGTTAATGTGTTTCCGCAGAACTCCGCCCACCGTCTGCCGGCAATATCGGGAGTCTACCTGCTTTGCGAAGGGCAACACGGCACGCCGCTGGCCTGCATTGATGGCAGTGAGCTGACGCGCCGCCGCACTGCCGCGGCATCCGCCCTCGCCGCCAGCATGCTGGCCCGGAAAAACGCCGACACCTTGCTGGTGGTCGGCACCGGCCAGCTGGCGCCCATGCTGATCGAGGCCCATTCCAGAGTACGCCCGATCAAGCGTGTGCTGGTCTGGGGACGTGAAAGGGGCGAAGCCGTGAAGCTGGCATCACACTACGCCGACCACTTTGAAACTGCTGCCGTCGACGATCTCCGGAGCGCTAGCGGCCAAGCCGACATCATCAGTTGCGCCACGCTGTCCACCGAGGTTCTGATTCAGGGCGACTGGCTGCGCCCGGGAACCCACCTGGACCTGGTTGGCGCCTTCAGGCCGGACATGCGTGAATGCGATGCCAACGCCCTGGCCCGTGCCGAGGTATTCGTCGACACTTACGCCGGAGCCCAGGGCGAGGCCGGCGATATTCTGCAGGCCATTCAGGAAAAGGCCTTCCGCTTCTCTGATATCCAGGCTGACCTGTTCGAACTGGTACGCGGCGAGAAACCCGGTCGCAGTAGCGACACTGCGGTCACCCTATTCAAGTCCGTTGGTGCATCGCTGGAAGATCTGGCCGCAGCAATCGAGGTGTGGGAGCAACACCGGCTGCGTAATCCGGGCCAGGCGTGACCCAGGGTACTGCTTCGCCATCAATGGCGTCTTTAACGGGTCGCCAGCAGCTTGACCACAAGGCGCAATTTCGACGTCAGCGCGGGCGGCCTCCTGGCGACCTATCAGACCAGGGGAACAGCCTCCCTGCCTGAACGGCCGGTGACAAGGTAACATGGCGATCACCGGCATCAGTAGCACTGGCAGCGCCTCAGCCCTGCCCAGATGCGACTTTTAGCGTGACAACCCCAAACAGAGGTAACGACCTTGGCTGTAATTCTTCGAAACTTTAATATCGTTCGCATCACCGATGGCAAGAAAGTCGTCAACTGCACTGTCGTTCAAATGTGCCCGGACTACGCCGTGATCAAGTACGACGGCAAAAAGTACAAGGTCCCCTACCCCATTATCAAGGAAGTAATCGGCCACGAACTGCTGATCTCGGCCTGAGGCCGAGCAAGGCGCCTTCGGACGCTAGCCCCCGCTCAGCGGCAACAGCGCAGCGAGTCGACGGGAATATGCCGACCGCTATTCGCCACTCCTGCAGGCTAGGACGGGTTGACTTCCTGCAGCAACCAGTCCCGAAACAGGCACGCCGACACCGACAGCGGCTTGCCCGTGCCATACACCAGGTAATCCGCCTTGCCGGTTTCCACATGGAAGTCGCCAACCAGCTTAAGAAAGCCGTTCTCCAGCAACTCGCCAATCATGAATTCCCACCCCAGGGTTACGCCCATTCTCTGCACCGCCGCATTCAGGGCCAGCGGAATCTGGTTGAACACCAGCGCGTTGCCCGGCACCTGGTAATCAACACCAAAGTGATCAAACCAGTCCTGCCAGGTCATCCAGCGCCACTTCAGCGGATCGAGGTTGATAATACGGGTTTTGAGAAGGTCCTCTGGACTGCTGATTTTCGGAAGCTCCAGCGCGTCTGCACAAATGGGATAGATTCGTTCGCGAAACAGGAAGTGACTATTGAGCGACGAAGGCCAAAGCCCGTTGCCATAGAGAATGCCCAGATCCGACTTGCGGCACAGTTCTTCGCTGATCTCATCCGTAGCGTAGATATTGATGTTGATATCCAGGTGCGCCATGTTGAAACGGGCGATACGGGGAAACAGCCAGTAATGGGCCACCGCGACGGTGGCAACAATGTGTCACACTTTACAGCGCCGCATTTACCAACCTCCTCGCATTGATTATCCTGCTTAATTGCCCTCTTTTCATGCACCGTTGTCACCAGCGACTAAATAGCAGGGCGCCGACGGTCATCGTCCTCCACGTTACCGCCACCCATGCACTATTTGGTTCAGGAGGGGCACGATACCCGTGGCTATGAGTCCAGAAGCCGCCCATACAACGGATAGTACAGGCGATAGAGCTGAAGATATTTACCCAGCACTAGCCTCGAGTACCGCTTCAAGATCAGGTCACCGGGGCCACCAATAACAATGGCAACCATTGAACCCTCAGGCACTCAATTGGGAACTGGCATTGTTATGAAGCGCAGGACCTATTCAGCGGGATTTAACTCCCCGCTGATCACGCGAAGCGTGCCTGTATCGGCCGGCTCCGAACAGAACAGCTCCGCGTATCGCAAGGTGGCATTTGCATGCTCGCGCATGATCCCTTCGGCCCGTGCGCCCTGACCATGGTCGATCGCATCGAAAGCGGCATGGTGCTGCATATGGGCAAAGTTGAACCGGCGGTATTCCCGAGCCAGATTATGGCGATCTATGGCCAGCGAACTCACTGAGGCGAAAGGCGTATGTTCGCTGCGGCTAAGTGCCGTGCTAATAGCCGGATTGCCACTCGCTTCAATAATCAGGGAATGAAAGCGTTTGTTCAGGTCGTGGTAGGCCTCCAAGTCGTCTTCGGTGACATACCCCTTGTCAAACAGCGCATCCCCCCAGGTCAGGCACTTCAACAGCCCCTGACGCAGCTCCGCCGTCAGTCCTTTTTCCGCCGCTTGCCTCGCCGCCAGCCCTTCCAAGACACCGCGCACCTCCACCGCCCCACTGACCTCTTCTGACGTGACTTCCCGTACTCGGTAGCCCCGGCGCTCCAGCTTGATAAGAAGCCCTTCCTGTTCCAAGGCCCGAAAAGCGATACGCACCGGCGTACGCGATACGCCAAGCCGCTCGGCCGTGGGTATCTCGGCAACACGCTCACCGGCCGTCAGTTCGCCGGAAATAATCATTTTCCGCAATGTACTGAGCACACGCTGGCCCGCTTTGATCATTGAAACCTCGCAGACATCGAACGTTATTAATTGGGCCGCAGCTTCAACCGTGGCCAGTACCGAGGATAGCCTCATATTGGATCCAATAGTTTCGACCCGGTCAATAGGGCAACAGGTCCCAGCGCCCAACACCCGGTCAGGTCACATCCAAAAGACCCGTGCCTACTGCAGCTCTAGACTGAGCGAAAAAGGTATAGGACTCAACAAATGGATCCAATATATCCATATTTTGCTAGACATGATCAAAAATTATGCTAAATTGGATCCAATTGATAAGACACACAGAGGAACCTGTCATGTTTCCCAAAAACTGCTGGTATGTTGCCTGCACTCCAGACGAATTCGCCGACAAGCCGCTGGGTCGCCAGATCTGCGGGGAACGTATCGTTTTTTACCGCGGCGCTGCAGGCAAAGTGGCTGCGGTTGAAGATTTCTGCCCACACCGTGGCGCGCCCCTGTCACTGGGCTATGTTGAAGATGGTCTGCTGGTGTGCGGTTATCACGGTCTGAAAATGGACTGCGATGGAAAAACAGCAGCCATGCCCGGACAGCGCGTGCAGGGCTTCCCCTGTATTCGCAGCTACCCGGTGGTCGAACGTCACGGTTTCGTCTGGGTCTGGACCGGCGTGGCCGAACTGGCTGATCCTGCCGATATTCCGGAGCTTGAGTGGGCAAACAACCCGGAATGGGCTTATGGCGGCGGTCTTTACCACATCAACTGTGACTATCGCCTGATGATTGACAACCTCATGGACCTCACCCATGAGACCTATGTGCATTCCAGCAGCATCGGCCAGAAAGAAATCGACGAAGCACCGGTTCACACCACCACCGAAGGAGACACGGTTGTCACCAGCCGCTTTATGGACAACGTCACGGCTCCGCCATTCTGGCAGGCCGCCTTGCGAGCCAACCACCTGGCCGACGATGTCCCGGTCGATCGCTGGCAGATCTGCCGCTTTAGTCCCCCCAGCCACGTGATGATTGAGGTCGGCGTAGCCCATGCAGGCAACGGCGGTTACGAGGCCAGCCCCAACCTCAAGGCAGGCAGCATCGTGGTGGATTTCATCACGCCCGAAACCGAAACCTCGATCTGGTATTTCTGGGGCATGGCCCGCCACTTCAAACCGGACGACGCAGCCCTGACCGATCAGATTCGTGAAGGCCAGGGACAGATCTTCAGCGAAGACCTGGAGATGCTGGAGCGCCAGCAGCGCAATCTTCTGGCTTATCCGGAACGCAAACTGTTGAAGCTCAATATCGATACCGGCGGCGTTCAGTCACGGCGCATTCTCGATCGTATCCTCAAGAAGGAACGCCAATTGATAGAGACCACCAACCTCTAGCTGGCAACAATCGCAGTGAAACCATCTCATTGAGTCAGTTAACAGCCCGGCGGACTTCATTGCCGGATCAATCACCCACCGACGGATCAGGAGACTTGTCATGATCGAAGTCCTGGTTGTTTCAAAAAAAGCCGCCGCCGACGACATCTGCGTCTTTGAGCTCGCGCGCCCAAACGGCGCCGCACTGCCGCCATTCAGCGCCGGTGCCCATATTGACGTGCAGCTGCCCAGCGGAATCATTCGCCAGTATTCGCTGTGTAACCATCCCAATGAAAGCCATCGCTACGAAATTGGCGTGCTCAAGGACCCGGCCTCGCGCGGCGGGTCGCTGGCAATGCACGATCAAGTCAGCGAAGGCGACCGAATTCAGATCAGCGAGCCGCGAAACCACTTCCCGCTCGTCCATGAGGCCAAGCGCAGCCTGCTGTTCGCAGGGGGCATCGGCGTCACGCCCATTCTCTGTATGGCTGAACGACTGGCGCACGCCGGGGCGGACTTCGACATGCACTATTGCACTCGATCCCCGGCGCGAACCGCCTTTATCGAACGCATCCAGGCATCATCCTTTGCCGACCGGGTAAAATTCCATTTTGATGATGGTGACGCGGCACAAAAACTCGATGCCGCCAGTCTGCTGGCCACGCCCACCGCGGGCACCCACCTGTATGTCTGTGGACCCGGCGGCTTTATGGAACACGTGCTCAAGACCGCAGAGGCGCTGGGCTGGCCTGCCGAACAGGTGCATCGCGAATACTTTGCCGCCGCCGCGGTCGACCACAGCAGCGACGGCAGCTTCGAAATCAAGCTCAGCAGTACGGGCCAGGTGCTAGAGATTCCGGCCGACAAAACCGTTATCGAGGTCCTCGAGGCCCACGATATCGAGATCCCGTTCTCCTGTGAATCCGGGGTGTGCGGAACCTGCCTGACCCGGGTGCTGGAGGGAGAGCCGGATCATCGCGACTATTTTCTTACCGAGGCCGAAAAAGCGAAAAACGACCAGTTCACACCCTGTTGCTCACGCGCTCAGAGTCCCCGATTGGTACTGGATATCTAGACTCTCACTCCAGAATCGATAGCGACCGTTACAAAACAATAGGAATAGACGACCATGAATCTGAAAAAATGGGCCGGCATCGCCGCCGCAACCACCTGCGCCATCATTGCTCCCCTGAGCCTGGCACAGGCCGCCGAGGTTACCTTGCGTTTCGCCCACCCTTGGCCTGGCAGCTCTGATATCCACAAAGGCCTTGCCAGCTGGGCAGAGTCACTGAACCGGGCTTCCGATGACAGGATTGCCGTTGAACTTTATCCGGCGGAGACACTGGCCAAAGCCAACAAGGCCTACGATGCCGTGGCGAGCCAGATTGCCGATGTCGCCGCAACGGTTCAGGGCTACACAGCCAACCGTTTCCCTCTGACACAGCTGATTGAACTGCCCGGGATGGTCGACTCCGCCGCCCAGGGCTCCTGTGTGTTGCAGCAGTTGTACGATGACGGCGATATTGCCAGCGAATACCAGGATACCCATCCGCTCTTCGTCTGGACCAATGGTCCAGGCCATCTTCACATCAAAGGCAAGGCCGTGACCAAGCCCGAGGATATTGCAGGCCTTCGCATCCGGCGGCCGACCACTGTCGTCGGGCAGCTACTGGAGGATTTGGGCGCCCAACCAGTCGGCATGCCGGCACCCGAAGCCTACCAGTCCATCCAGCGCGGAGTGATCGACGGCGTTGCCATCTCCTGGGACGGCGCCAAGGTTTTTCGCCTCAACGAGGTGGCGGATCATCACACCGAGCTCAACCTGTACTCGCTCAGCTTCGTCGTGACGATGAACAAGCGGGTCTATGACAAGATGCCTGCTGACCTGAAAGCAATCATCGACCAGCACTCTGGCCCCGAGTGGGCACAGTTCATGGCCAGGATTTTTGACGACCTCGATCAACAGTCGATTCAGGACGCCAGGGCGCTAAATCACCAAGTCATCGAACTCGATAGCGAATTACACAGTGCTTGGAAGCCGGCGCTCGAGCGTGTTACTGAGAGTTATCTGAACGACCTGGAAACCAAGGGCTTGCCGGCCCGACAGGTTTATAGCCACGCACAGGAATTGAGCAAGGCCTGCGCAAGCTAATATCAACCCGGCAGGTTAATGGACGAGGCTGAAAGACGCCCCCTGTTAACCCGCCGGACTCTTAACTCCCTGGCGCGAGGACAGCCAATGAAGAGGCTGATCAAGGCAATCGATATGCTGGCGCTGATCCTGTACCGGATCAGCGGCCTGCTGCTGGTCATGATGATGCTGAGTGTGGTGGCGGATGTCGCTGCGCGCAGCCTGTTTGCCGTAACGGATGGCTCGGTGGATCTGACCTTTGTCGGTGGCATCGAGGTGGTGAAGTACGGCCTGTTGTTCGCCATGCTGTTCGCCTTTCCCCATGCCGTCGACAAGGGGCAGATCGTGGTGGACCTGTTCACCCACAAGCTGCCAGCCTCGAAGCTGCGCTGGTTCGATGGCTTCTATACCCTTTGTTTCGGCGTCTTTGGCGCCCTGTTGTGCTGGCGCTTCTTCGAGGCGGCCGGGGCGTCCGCCATGAGCGGCGAGCTGACCCAGGATCTGCTGATACCGCTGGCGCCGATGTACCTGGTGTCCGCCGCCGCGCTGGCTGTGCTGGCGCTGCGCGGTTTCAGTTGCGGCATTCTCGAACTGCTGGGCAAAAAGGAGACAGTGACGTCATGAGCAGGTCTCTGAACAGGGTGCTGCACAGCTGCAGCTGCGGCATTGTGGAGTTAACGGGCAAGAAGGAGAGCGCGGCATGAGTGCACCGCTTATCGGTCTAATCTGCATGGGCCTGATGCTGGTCATGATCGCGCTGCGCTGCCCCATCGCCCTGGCGATGGCCGCCACCGGCGTCATCGGCTTTGGCACCATCATCGCGTTTGACCCGGCCTTCGCGATCCTGGAAGCCGGTCCCTTCGAGACCCTGAGCAACTACAGTTTCAGCCCGATCCCCATGTTCCTGCTCATGGGTGTGCTGGCGTCTCACGCCAACATGTCCAGTGAGCTGTTCAATGCGGCGCGCTCGCTGTTTGGCGGCTGGCGCGGCGGCATGGCGCTGGCGGCGGTGTCGGCCTGCGGGACCTTTTCGGCCATCTCCGGTTCCTCGGTGGCCACGGCGGCCAGCATGTCGCGGGTGGCACTGCCGGAAATGCGCAAGCACGGCTATGCCGACTCCCTGGCGACCGGCACCCTGGCGGCGGGCGGTACCCTGGGGATCATGATTCCGCCGAGCATCGCCTTGCTGCTCTATGCGCTGATTACCGAGCAGTCGGTGGGCGACATGTTTATCGCCGGTCTCGTGCCGGGCATCCTGGGCCTGCTGCTGTATTGCGCCACCATTGCCCTGCTGGTGCACTTTTATCCCCAGCTGGCCCGCGCTGGAGAGCCGACCACGCTGAAACAGAAGATTGTTGGCATGTGGGGCTTTGTCCCCTTCATGTTCGTATTCGCGATCATTATCGGCGGCATCTACAGCGGCATCTTCACGCCAACCGAAGCGGCGGCCATCGGCGCCTTCGCCACCCTGCTGGTGGCGCTGTACCGCGGCATGGGCTGGGCCGGTTTCAAGTCGGCGGTGGAAGAATCGCTGGCGCTGAGCGCAATGATCTTCTTTATGATCGTGGGGGCGGAAATCTTCGGCTACTTCCTGTCGGTGTCGCGCATTTCCTTCTTCCTCACCGAGTTTGTCGGCCAGATGGGCTGGCCGCCCTACGGTGTGCTCTTTGCCGTGCTGCTGCTGTTTATCCTGCTGGGCTGCGTGATGGACAGCATCGCCATGCTGCTGCTGACCGTGCCGGTGGTACTGCCACTGATTATCGAAGCGGGCTTTGATCCGGTCTGGTTCGGCATCGTTGCTGTGATCACGGTGGAGCTGGGTTTAATCACGCCGCCGGTGGGCATGAACGTCTTCGTCATCAAGAGCGTGGCGCCGGACGTGCCCATGGGGCAGATCTTCCGCGGTGTTTTCCCGTTCGTGCTGTCGGACCTGCTGCGCCTGGTACTGCTGATCCTGTTCCCGGTCTTGGCGCTGGGGCTGGTCTGATCACCCTCAGTCCAGTGCTGTCATGAATGCGTTCGTCGCCAAGAATGTGACCTGACGCGGCTGTTGGACATATTCCCAACCGGTTTCCACGGCTGAATCACCGCGGACGAACTCATTTAAGCAACCACAGCTAGTCGGACTACCTTCAATTGGCACTGCGCCTCTGGCAGCCCAACTGATGGCCGCCCATATCCACTCGCAAATGAGCGATCTTCAGTTTATGACTTAGATGGGTCATAACTGTTAACCAGCTGCACCCTTGAATTCATTCGTTGCAACAGGTCCACCAGAGTATCAACCTCATCGGCAGTAAAATCATCCAATAAACGCTGCTCACGTGCCCGCGCAACACGGAGGATCCGGTTGTGCAGGGTTCTACCTTGACTCGTCAAATGGACGATAACGCGACGGGCATCGGCAGGATCAGCCTCAGTTTTCACATGCCCCGCGTCCTCTAGTAGTCGCAACGCTCGACTAACTGCACTTTTATCCAGACCGATTACCTGGCATATCCGGTTGGCGGTAATCCCGTTTTCAACGGCCAGCAACGCTAGTACACGCCATTCGACCACTCCTACTCCGAAATGCTTTCGATAGCAGGCCGATGCGCCCGAGGACAGCTTGTTCGACAGGAAGGTCAACAGTGCCGGCACATACCGGTCCAGGTCCAACACTTCAGGTTCACTACTCTGATCAATTTGCGCCATGGAAGTCTGCTGCTTTGTAAATAGTCTGATGAGTAAGTAGCGGTGCCAGACCTGATCCCTCGTTACAGAGCCAAGGGTTCTAGTATACGGTTCGATGGTTACACCTGCATTGTGGCCATTGATGCTAGCCCGCCTGTTCGACGATGGGAAGACTTAGATGCTGTGGGTTAACACCTCTGGCCACGCTGCACGTCGTACCTATCCATTCTCGCTGACCCGCGCCGAGAGCGCCGAGCTTGCGCGTGAGAAGGCAAGACTAAAAAACCGTTGACATCACAACCAATATCGCTCTATATTTAACCACATACGCTACAGACTCATTCGACAGTAATAACGCCTCGTTATCCCGCGAGTAATAAATTATAAAAATGCAGGTGTCTTCCATGACAATCACCAATACCCCCCAGCTTAAAATAATTTTTCACGACGCTATTCGATACTTGGCTGAACCCTTAATAACATGGGTAGGCTACATTGACTTAAATCGACGCCTGAGTTCAACTTTAGCCTTTACAGCTGATGTAGATACCTTATGCGTTTAAAGTGAGAGATAGTAGGATGCTTGACGTAGTCATCAGTCAAAAAAATATTGAGGCACAAGGTATTTATAGTTTTGAGCTGCGCTGCCCGGAGGGGAAATATCTGCCAGAATTTAGCGCAGGCGCCCACATAGATGTACAACTTGGATCCAACCTTGTACGCCAGTACTCCCTCTGTAATCATCCTGATGAACGGGACCGGTATCTGATTGCTGTTCTTAAAGAGCCGAACTCCCGTGGTGGCTCTGTGGCGATGCACAATGGACTGAAAGCAGGCGATACGCTTAAAATAAGCGCTCCCCGCAATCTGTTCTCGTTAACAACGCAAGCAGACAGATACATTCTGATGGCCGGCGGCATTGGCATCACGCCCATCCTGTGCATGGCTGAGGAGCTGCAGCAGAAAGGGGCTGACTTCGAACTCCATTATTGCTCCCGCTCACCGGCGTTGGCCGCATTTACCGATCGGATAAAAGCATCAGAATTCGCGTCACGTGTACAGCTGCATTTTGATGACGGCCCCGCCACGCAAAAGCTTAATGCAACAGAGCTGTTGCAGTCGCCCCAGGCGGGTACGCACCTGTACATCTGCGGCCCAGGCGGCTTTATCGAGCATGTACTGGGTACTGCACGCTTGAATGGCTGGCCTGAAGATCAGCTCCATCGCGAGTACTTTGCAGCCCCCGCGACCCGCTCGGAGCAGGACAGGCCCTTTCAGGTAGAGCTTGCCAGCAATGGCAGAATATACGAGATTCCAGCCGACAAAACTGTTTTTGAAGTACTGGACTCCGCCGGCATTGATATTCCAGTGTCCTGTGAGCAAGGCATATGCGGTTCCTGCATCACCCGAATATTACATGGAGAGCCGGAACATCGAGATGAGTTTATGACGCAAAGCGAGCACGAAAAAAATGACCAGTTCACACCTTGCTGCTCCCGTGCCAAAAGTCCCCGACTGGTACTCGACCTTTAAAACCTGATTAATCAACAGAAAAATAGTTAAAAACCTAACGACCATACAACAACCAATCTATCATTTATTAAATTTACACACCCGTTCCTTAAAGCAGTAAAAACAACAAAAAGGACACCTACATGAAAAAAATACCCCCGTTAGTTCTAAGCACCCTGCTGCTCACTGCGCTATCCTGCAACGCTCAAGCTGAATAATACCGCCTGAGGCTCGCACACTTCTGGCCAACAGGTTCAAGTGTGGACCATGTCATCAATGATTGGGCTGACACTATAAGCAAGGAGTCTTCTGGGCGCCTTGAAATAGATATATATCCGTCGCAAACCCTAGCAAAAGCACCACAGAGCTATGAGGCGACGGTCAATGGCATAGCAGACATCGCAGTGACGGCACAGGGCTACAGTGCCGGGCGATTCCCATTAACTCAGATCATAGAACTGCCAGGCATTGTAAAAACAGCCGAAAATGCCAGCTGTGTGTTACAGGGACTCTACGACGATAGACTGATCAGCAGCGAATACCAGGACACCCATCCATTATTTTTCTTTGCCCATGGTCCGGGTCACATCCATACGAAGGACCAGTTGGTCAAATCACCAGAAGACCTGAAGGGACTGAGAATACGACGAGCCACCACGGTTGTTGGCGAATTGCTGACATCCCTGGGCGCGCAGCCTGTGGGTATGCCTGCGCCTGAAACCTATACAGCCGCACAGCGTGGTGTGATTGATGGCGTCGCCTTCCCATGGCAAGCCATGCAGGACTTCAGACTCAACGACGAACTGACGCACCATACCGAAATTGGGCTCTACACCTTATCCTTTATTACGACCATGAATAAAAAGAGCTACGCCAGCCTGCCCGATGACCTGAAACTGATTCTGGATCAGAACAGCGGTATGAAATGGGCGAGAATAATGGGAAAAAAGCTGGATGAAATCGACAGCGAAGGACTCAAGCAGGCCATGGATAACGGCCACACTGTCCATAAAGTAGAGAATATGGCAAGCAATGAACGCTGGCGCCCATTTCTTGATCAGGTCATAAGGTCCCATCTAGATCAACTTGGTGTCAAGGCGCTGCCCGCCCAAAACGTATTTGATAATGCCATGTCTCGAGTCACCCGCTGCGATATCTAAAAAACAGGAGAGAAAAATGACCGTTTCAGTATTTACCCCTACGAGCTCTGACAAAACTGAAGGCTCTAAAAAATCCAGTTTTCCGCTGAATCGCTGGTATGTCGCCGGATATTCCTGGGAACTGAAAGGCCTGCCACTCGGAAGAACTTTGCTCAATCACGCCATTGTTTTTTTCCGTAGCGCGACAGGGGAAGTGGCAGCACTGGAAGATCGCTGCTGTCACCGCGCACTGCCGCTGTCAAACGGTACGCTTGAAAACGGCGCTGTACGCTGTGGATACCATGGCCTGCTTTTCAATGAAGCCGGAAAATGTATCGAGATCCCAGGGCAGGATAAAATCCCCACGCGCGCCAAAGTGGCTGCGTACCCGGTAGAGGAACGGGATCAGATCATTTGGATCTGGTTCGGGGATGCCGAACATCCCGCGCCCACCGGCCCCGCCCCCGCGTACGACATACACAGCTCAGGCAAGTATTTATACGACGGCAGCGTGTACCACTATAACGCGCCCTATCAGATGATACATGACAACCTACTGGACCTCAGTCATCTCGGCTATGTGCATCTGAAAACCATTGGTGGCAATGCCAAAATTCACATGAATGCCGAGACCAAGGTAGAGAGCGATGACAGCAGTGTACGGGTCGTACGCTACATGTATGACTCTGAACCCCCTGCCACCTATACGGCAGCCTACCCATTCAAAGGCAATATTGACCGTTGGCAGGAGATCGAATTTCATGTTTCACACCTGCTGATCTGGACCGGTGCCGTGGATGTGGGCACCGAATCCGTGACCGACCCGGATCGTGGTGGCTTCCATATGCGCGGCTTTCACGGCATTACACCTGAGACTGAAACGAGTTGCCATTATTTCTGGACCATGGCAACCAACCCGGTTCACGAGCCTGAAGCGACTAAGGAAAAGGTTATCGAGCAAACCATGCTGACCTTTGATGAAGACAAGGCCATCATCGAGGCGCAGTACGCCAATATGCAGAAATTTGGCGATAGACCAATGGTCGATATTCATGTCGATGTAGCGCCGAACCGTGCACGGCGCATTATTGAGCAACTACTATGAAAAAATAAACCGCGGCTGACATTCTCAGCCGCCTGCCCTTTCTTTATACCGGATAAAAATATCATTCGGCTCGGATGGTCAGTATCTCGATACCAAACACATAAACGGGCGGGCAAGTTAATTTCACAGGCGAAACTAAAGTATTTATTACCGATAGTTCAATCCCAAGTAAATTTCTCAATAAAAACAGCGATTACAACATGAACAATAGTAATCGTTCGGTGCAATACTGGATGGAATTTCATTATGACTATGACAATTAGAGAAAACCTTGATACCAGGCCAATGGCCCCGTATCAATGCATGGTCGTGGCTCTTTGCTTTCTGATCAACATGATGGATGGCTTTGATGTCCTTGTCATGGCATTCGTGGCTGCTCCGGTTTCTACAGAGTGGAGTCTCAATGGAGCAGAGCTGGGATACCTGCTCAGCGCAGGTCTGGTCGGCATGGCGATCGGATCGCTCTTCGTCGCACCCTGGGCGGATGTCGTGGGACGCCGCCCGCTCATCATCCTGAGCGTCAGCATTGCCGGCACCGGGATGATCTGCTCCTCCTTTGCCTCCAGCCCTGAAATGCTGGGTGTGCTGCGGCTGTTTACTGGCGTGGGCATCGGCGGCATTCTGGCCAGCAGTTATGTGGCCGCGGGAGAGTACTCGTCCAAACGCTGGCGGGGGCTATCCATCAGCCTTCAGTCCACAGCCTATGCACTGGGTGCCACAATCGGCGGTACCGTTGCGGCCCACATCATTCCGGACCTGGGGTGGCGCTCGGTCTTTCTCTACGGCGGTATCGTTACGCTAGCGACGGTACCTGTCATGGTCATGCTGTTTCCTGAGTCCATCGACTTCCTGATCACGCGTCGGCCGAAAAATTCGCTTCAGCGTATCAACAGACTCGCCAAGAAAATGGGCATTCCCGTGCTGACCAAGCTTCCCGGCGTCACTCAGGTGTCGAAGGAAAATTCACTTGGCAGTATCCGACGGCTGTTTTCCCCTGCCCTGCTACGTTCGACTTTGCTGATTTGGGCCGCTTTTTTTCTGGTCATGTTCGGTTTCTATTTCGTCATGAGCTGGACGCCCCGCTTGCTGGTGTCCGCTGGCCTGACAACCCAGCAGGGCATCACCGGCGGCATACTGCTGAACATAGGCGGCATATTCGGTACCGCACTGGTCGGGTTGCTGGCAGCCAGGTTCAGGCTTTCGAAAGTGTTGACCGCCTACATGATCATCACCGCCGTACTCCTGGCTGTTTTCATCTATAGCACCGGCAATGTAACGATCGCCCTGGGCATCGTGTTGCTGATCGGGATCTTTTTGAATGGTTGCATCGCTGGCGTCTACGCGCTCACGCCCGGTATCTACGGTGCGGCGGAACGCGTGACCGGCCTCGGCTGGGGTATCGGCACCGGCCGGGTTGGGGCGATTCTGTCTCCCCTCGTCGCGGGTGTACTGATCGATACACAGTGGGCACCGGCTGACCTGTACCAACTCTACGGTGCCGTCTTTGTATTGGCGGCGCTGGCCATCGCACTCCTTCACAAGACGCATCGTAATGCAATCCAGCCCGTGCTGGCCGAAAGCCCAGCCCAGGGTGCATAACCGGAAATAAGCACAAAGCACGCGAACAAGCCCTGATGGGCACCACAACATAAAAGAGAGCACTGTCATGACTACAAATACTACAAACCGCGGTGTCGTTTATAAAGGCGCCGGCAAAGTCGCCGTCGAATCCATCGCCTATCCCGAACTTGCCATTGGCAACCGCAAGTGCGACCACGGCGTTATCCTCAAGGTCGTAACCACCAACATCTGCGGTAGCGACCAGCACATGGTGCGCGGACGCACCACCGCCGAAGAAGGCCTGGTGCTGGGCCACGAAATCACCGGCATCGTGGTTGAATGCGGCCGCGACGTCGAATTCATCCAGCAGGGCGACCTGGTTTCCGTGCCCTTCAACATTGCCTGTGGCCGCTGCCGCAGCTGCAAGGAAGGCAAGACCGGCATCTGCCTGAATGTAAACCCGGCTCGCCCCGGCGCCGCCTACGGCTACGTCGACATGGGTGGCTGGGTCGGTGGCCAGGCCGAATACGTCATGGTGCCCTATGCCGACTTCAACCTGCTGAAATTCCCGGATGCGGACCAGGCGATGGAGAAAATCCGTGACCTGACGCTGCTGTCCGACATCTTCCCCACCGGCTTCCACGGCTGCGTGACCGCGGGCGTTGGCCCGGGTTCCACCGTGTACATCGCTGGCGCCGGCCCCGTCGGCCTGGCAGCGGCGGTATCCGCTCACCTGCTGGGTGCCGCCTGCGTCATCGTTGGCGACATGGTGGAAGATCGCCTGGTCCAGGCGCGCAGCTTTGGCTGCGAAACCATCGACCTGACCCAGGAAGGCGACATGGCCGACAAGATCGAAGCCATCCTCGGCGAGCGTGAAGTCGATGCCTTCGTTGACTGCGTCGGTTTCGAAGCCCACGCCTGTGGCTGCAACCACGGCAAGGAAGCACCTGCGACTGTACTGAACTCCGCCATGAGCCTGACCCGCGCCGGCGGCCAGATCGGCATCCCGGGTCTGTACGTCACCGAAGATCCCGGTGCCGTGGATGATGCCGCCAAGCAGGGCGCCCTGAGCATGCGCTTTGGTCTGGGCTGGGCCAAGTCCCACAGTTTCCACACCGGCCAGTGCCCGGTGATGAAGTACCACCGCCCGCTGATGCAGGCCATCCTGTTTAACAAGGTGAAGATTGCCGACGCGGTGAACGTGGAAGTGATCAGCCTGGACCAGGCGCCTAACGGCTACGCCGAGTTCGACGGTGGTGCGGCCAAGAAGTACGTTATCGATCCGCACGGCACCGTGGCGGCCTGAGCTGCTAGGTAAAAGGTGAAAGGTGAAGGTGAAGGGCTGATTCGTGATTCGTGATTCGTGATTCGTGAACAGCCTGCGGGCAGAGCATGGCGGGCCAAACCGCCGTGCTTTGCTTTATTGGCGACCCTCAGAACCGCGGCCCCTGGAGCACAAAACCTGTTTCCATCCCGACCTTCCCGGCAATAGGCGCCAGGACTGCCACCGGCGCCCCTACCAGCAAGCGTCCCTGCAGCAATGCGGCCACCTTGAGCGTCGCCCAGCTGATCGGCAGCCCCTCTGGCGACACTCAAGAACACAAAACCGGACGCCAGCTGATCGGCGATTACGAGTGGCGCGCTGAAGCATTGAAAAGCCCTGGCAACTCGGAGGCAGCACCGAAGAACCTCGATATGGCCGCCGACCTGGCGAAACGCCTTGAGCAGGTTCGCGGGACCGAACACAGGCCATAACCCGCGAAGACGGGGTACCGGTACTTCACAGGCAATACTTCAAGCCGAGCAGGTGCCGGCTCGCCAGCGGGACACCCAGGGTACTGCCGACCGGAACACTGGAGTTCAGGTTTCACCAGCTTGCCGGGTGTACGCGCCGTGCCAAGGCTCAAGCACGTAGAACCGATACGCATCTGAACCAAGCAACTTCGCTCGACAGCCTCGTTACATATGGGGCCAGAAGAATGGGCAACCCCTGGCTACGTAACGATCAGCGTGGTCGCATCATGCATTTGCTGCCCTGCAAGCCCTCAACAGAGGCTTAGCCCCACAGGATAACCGCAGGTTCGTTGAGGGGTGACGGTTGGACTGCGCACGTCGACCAGCACCGCACCGCAAAGAAACAGGACAGGACACCAAAGCCATGGGGAAATACCAAAACGGACGGAGTACGCCTTACCCGATCCGGGCAACAATCCAGCACTAGCAGCGGCAGGTCCGGCAGCCCTCAACGGCGGGGGCACAGCGATAAACAATCGATGGGCTTGAAAACCACTGGGGAGCAAGGAGGAAGTTTCTTGGAACGAAAAAAGGAGCTTTCGCTCCTTTTTCAACGACTTACAGACCCCAGTGGACGTCTGTAGATCAAAATTTGGAGCGGGAAACGAGACTCGAACTCGCGACCCCGACCTTGGCAAGGTCGTGCTCTACCAACTGAGCTATTCCCGCTTTTTTCCTGATAGCCGGGCGGCTGTCAGAAAGTGGCGTCCCATAGGGGGTTCGAACCCCTGTTACCGCCGTGAAAGGGCGGTGTCCTGGACCACTAGACGAATGGGACAATAAATCGCCTCTTGCGAGGTTCACCCTCTTGCGAGGATTGGAGCGGGAAACGAGACTCGAACTCGCGACCCCGACCTTGGCAAGGTCGTGCTCTACCAACTGAGCTATTCCCGCTTATTTCCTGCCAACCGAACGGTTACCAGAAAATGGCGTCCCATAGGGGGTTCGAACCCCTGTTACCGCCGTGAAAGGGCGGTGTCCTGGACCACTAGACGAATGGGACATCCGCTTTGGCTTAGCGCCAAATGCGGGGCGTATATTATTGCCGACGCCGGATCAGGTCAAGGGTTTTTTCAGGTTTTTTTCCTATAAAATCAATATGTTCATTTTTTAGCTAACGCCCCAGGACAGCCATGAGCCCGACCGAAACAGGACTGCTGATTCTTGCCGCCATACTGCTGTGCGTTGTGACCACCAGCGTCACCCAGCAGATTGTCAGCCGGCGCCAGCAGCGCCGTGAACGCGCCGCCCAACTGCAGGAACACCAGCGTCACCTGAACTACTTGGCCGACAACCTTCCCGCCCCCTTCCAGAGTGCCGAGATCCGCCACGCACTGGCCACCAGCCTGTCCCTTACGCTGGATGAACTGCAGCGACTGGCTCCGCGTACCTGCAGTGCCCAGGATCGCCTGGCCCAGGAGCAGCACTTTGCCGAAATGCCGCTTGAGCCGGCGCTACCCGCAGGCGCTCTGACGCGCCTCCCCGACCAGCACAGTGCCCGTCGGGTGCGCGCCCTGCTGCGCGACCTGGCCCAGCTACTGCGCCTGTTTCAGGACAAAGGCGAACTCCCCGAAGATACAGTCGAGCTGTGCCAGCGCCATATCAAACGCGGCTATCATCGCGTCAGCTGCGACCTGTCCATTCTGGAGGCCCAGGCGCTGGAGGCCCGCGGCCAGCTGCAGGTCGCCGCCCATCAGTACCGCAGTTGCCTGGGCAGATTACGCGCCATCCGCTCGATGCAGAACACCGCCCTCCAGGTCCAGCATCTGCAGCAACACCTGGAGCAGCTGGAGCGCAGGCTAAAAGCCTCCCAGGCACAGAGCGACTAACGCCAAAATCTCGCTACGATCAACTGCCCGTTAGCGCTGTGCATCCTGGGCATGTTCGGGTCGACGTTTGAATGGGCGCCGCCGAGCCGATACCCAGCCCTCTAGCCAGGCCTCAAAACTCCAGGCAAGCCTGGCTGCAACCCGTTAACGCACCACGCGGCAGTTTTCGCCGGCCAGCTGCTCCAGATCGATGTCCACATCCAGCGCCCGGCGCGCCTGACGCAGTTCATCTTTATAGGTGCGTTTGAATTTACGCCGCGTAATGCCCTCGAGGAAGCGCTTGACCTCCACATCGTCCTCCAGCACCAGGCCCGGCACCTTTACTGGCAGGCGGGTTTCCTCATCAACGGCCACCATGGTGAAGTAGGAGGTATTGGTGGGCTTGACGATGCCCTTGTGGAAGTCCTCGGATACGACCTTGATGCCGATTTCCATTGAGGACTTGCCGACATAGTTTACCGACGCATAGAGTGTCAGCAGCTCGCCCACTTCGACGGGGTTGAGGAAGTCCACCGAATCTATCGAGGCCGTAACGCAGTAACTGCGCGCATGGGTCGCGGCACAGGTATAGGCGATCTTGTCCATCAGCGACAGGATAATGCCGCCGTGAACCTTGCCGCCAAAGTTTGCATAGGACGGCACCATCAATTCCTTGAGCACCTGCTGGGATGCCTTGACCGTTCTGTATTCGTTTTCTGACATCTGCCGAGTCCTTAGTGACACTGAAATGAAAGCGCGAGCCGAACCGGGGTCGATCTCTGCCGCGCGACGCCTACCATAGCATTAGCGCCAAAGCCGCCGCGACTGAAAATCAGCCGCCTATGCCGAAGAAGCGATTGAACGCCTGGCGCTGGGTTTCGACCTCGCGCAGGTCTCCCCGCCTGAACCTGACCAGGGCGCCCGGTGCGCGCTGGGCCAGTTGTGCGGCATCGAGCGCCGCCACACAACCGACCTTTGGATAGCCACCGATCGTCTGGCGGTCCCGTAGCAGCACGATGGGCTGGCCGTCCCCGGGTATCTGTACCGCCCCAAAGGCGATACCTTCGGAAATAATGCCATCCAGGCCGGATTGAATCGCGGGGCCTGCCAAACGATAGCCCATGCGGTCACTGTCCGGGGACACCCGGTAGTCACTGCCAAACAGCCGTTCCAGCTGCTCAGCGTCGAACTGGTCATACTGATAGCCCGGCAGCAATCGCAGGCACAGGGGCGCGCCGTAGTCGGGTACAAACCGCGGCGGCACCTGCTGTAACGCGCCCTGCCCCGCGTTTTTCAGCCGCATGCCAAGGCGATCCCCCGCCTGCAAGCGCTGCCCGTCGCCGTGCAAGCCACCACAACCCTCGCGTACCACCGTGGCACAGCTACCGTAGCGCAGCGGCGCCTCGAAGCCGCCACTGACCGCCAGGTAGGCCCGCACGCCCGTGCGGGCGCCGGCAAAGCTCAGACTGTCGCCCGCCTCGACCCGGTAACTGCACCAGGGCACTATCGGCTGATCATTGATACAGGCGCCAAGGTCCGCGCCGGTAATGGCAATCCGCGTGCCTTGCAAGGCCCGCAGGCGCACCTGTCCCAGGGTGATTTCCAGGGTCGCGCTGTTGTAATGATTCCCCAGCAGGCGATTGGCCCACACAAAGGCATGCTCATCCAGCGGGCCGCCGGTTGCCATGCCCAGGTGCTGCATGCCGTAACGGCCATAGTCCTGCAGCAGCGCTAGAAAGCCCGGCCTGATCACCTCGAACACCATCAGACCTGGCCTCCGGCAGCCAGAAAGTCCGCCAGGCTCAGCGGTTCAAAGCACAGCTGCGACCCCACCTGCAGCGCACCTTCGTCACGCTGACAGAGCGCCAGCATGTCCACGGCCGTGCGCCCAATAAGCTGCCAGCCGCCGGGCGACTCGCCGGGATACACCGCCGTCTGCCGCTCAGCCAGCGCCACGCTGCCCGCCGGCACCCGGGTGCGCGGGGTAGCCTTTCGTGGTACCCGCAGGCGGGCATCCGTGTTGCCCATAAAGCAAAACCCCGGACTGAAGCCGATGGCGTAAACCCGATAGCGCTCGCGGCAATGCAACTCGACAATCTCGTCCCGCGTCAGCCCGGTCAGGTGCATGACCTCTTCCATATCCGGTGCCACCTCGGGCGCGTAACAGACACCGATACGCACCAGCGCGCCCGCCGCGCGCGGCGCGGCTGCGACCCTGTCCAGATCCTGCAATGCCGCTTCAAGGCGCTGGCAAAACACCCCGACACCGCCACGGGTCAGGTCCACACTCATGAAAATGCTGGCGTAGGATGGCACCATATCGATGATTGCGTCCCCCAGCTGCCAGCGAATCAGTTCACCGGCCCGGCACACCCGGGCACTGGTTTGCGGGTCGATCTGATCACCGAGATAGAGCATGCAACCGGACTCGCCAACCGCCTCGATACGCATCATGACAACGCCGCCCGAATCCGGCCAACCGCCGCCAGCAACTGCTCGTTGTCGCCGTGAAGGCACAGGGTATCGGCCTTGAGCGCAATCCTGGTGCCCTCCAGGGTGCTGACCTGGCCCTGCTCGGCAATCTCGCGAACCTGCCGGATCACCCGCTCAGCATCGGTATGCACGGCGCCGGGCTGCGTGCGCGGCACCAGCCGGCCGTCAGCGCCGTAGGCACGGTCCGCAAAGGCCTCGAACCAGAGTTCGACACCCTGGCGTGCCGCCCGCGCGCGCAACGCCGCATTGGCACTTGCGCCGGCAGCCAGTACCACCAGCGGCAGTCCGGCATCGTAGCGGCGCACCGCCGTTATCAGGCTGTCCAGTGTCGACTCGTCACGCATCATTTTGTTGTAGAGCGCGCCATGGGGTTTTACATACTCGACCCGCCGCCCCTGGGCGCGACAGATGCCATCCAGCGCTCCGATCTGGTACAGCACGCAGGCTTCCAGCTGCGCGCCCTCGAGGGCAAACTCGCGGCGCCCGAACCCCAGCAAGTCCGGGTAGCCCGGGTGCGCACCAATGCTGACGCCATGCTCACAGGCCAGTGCCACGGTACGCGCCATGGTGGACGGATCGGACGCATGCATGCCGCAGGCGATATTGGCCATGTCCACAAAGGGCATCACCGCCTCGTCGTTGCCCTTGACCCAGCTGCCAAAACTCTCGCCCATATCACAATTGAACTTCATGGAGTGACCTTCCAAAATCCTCTGTTCACCTATGATAACCAAATCCCGAGGGCTTGAGGTTGAGCAGTGATCGAACGCGCTCCCACCCGGCACCGCGCCACCTGCGCCAAATGCAAAAAGGGCTTCCCGCAGGAAGCCCGATACAAAGGCAGATGGAACTCGGCCGGCGGATGCGGCGACTATGACAGCGCCCGGACCCGGGCACGCAGGGCAAATTTTTGCACCTTGCCGGTGGATGTCTTGGGCAGCTCGCCAAACACCACGCTTTTGGGCACCTTGAAGCGCGCCATCTGCTCGCGGCAAAAGCCGATAATGTCAGCCTCCGATGCCGTGGCGCCGGCTTTCAGGCAGACAAAGGCGCAGGGTGTTTCGCCCCACTTGGCATCCGGCCTGGCCACCACCGCCGCTTCGGCAACGGCCGGGTGGCGGTAGAGCACGTCTTCCACCTCGATACTGGAAATATTCTCGCCACCGGAAATGATCACATCCTTGGAGCGGTCCTTGATCTCGATATAGCCATCAGGATGCCACACCGCCAGATCGCCGGAGTGAAACCAGCCGCCGGCAAGGCTCGCCTCGGTGGTGGCGGGGTTTTTCAGGTAACCCTTCATCACCAGGTTGCCGCGCATCATGATCTCGCCGATGCTCTGGCCATCCATCGGTACCGGCTGCAGGGACTGCGGGTCCGCCACCATGAGCCCGTCCAGCATGGGCGCACGCACGCCCTGGCGGGACTTGAGCCGGGCCTGTTCGGCCAGCGGTCGCTCATTCCAGGCCTCATGCCAGGCGCAGAGCACCGAGGGCCCGTAGGTTTCGGTCAGGCCGTAAACATGGGTCACCCTGAAGCCCAGCTCTTCCATGCCCTGGATCACCGCCGCCGGCGGCGCCGCCCCTGCGGTCATGACCTTGACCGGGTGCTCGATGCCCTGCTTGAGCGCATCCGCTGCGCCGTTAAGCATGTTCAGCACGATGGGCGCGCCACAGAAGTGATCGACCTTCTCGCGCCTGATGGCATCGAAAATGGGCTCGGCCCGCACATGGCGCAAGCACACGGCGGTGCCTGCGGCCAGCGCCAGGGTCCAGGGGAAACACCAGCCATTGCAGTGAAACATCGGCAGTGTCCACAGATACACGGGACTATCCCCCATGTTCCAGGACACCAGGTTGCTGGTGGCATTCAGGTAGGCGCCGCGGTGATGATACACCACGCCCTTGGGGTCACCCGTGGTGCCGGAGGTGTAATTCAATGAAATGGCCTGCCACTCGTCCTGCGGCGCGTGCCAGGGCTCATCGGCGTCACCTTCGCCAAGCAGCTGCTCGTAGGTCAGCGCACCGATAAGCTCACCCTCCTGCCAGCCAGGATCATCGATATCGATCACCAGCGGCGGCTTCTCCAGCCCCTGCAGCGCACCGGCCACTACGGCGGAGAACTCCCGTTCGGTGATCAGCACCCGGGCGTTAGCATGCTGCAGGATAAAGGCGATGGCGTCGCTGTCCAGCCGGGTATTGATAGAGTTGAGCACGGCGCCACACATGGGCACACCGAAGTGCGCCTCGAAGTGTTCGGGCAGGTTCGGCGCGATGATCGATACCGTATCTCCGGGCTGCACACCGCGGCGGCGCAGCGCACTGGCGAGCTTCAGGCAGCGCTCATGGGTCTGCCGCCAGCTGCGCCGCAGTGCCCCGTGCACCACCGCCGTGCGATCGGGATAAACAAAGGCGGCGCGCTCCAGAAAACTCAGCGGCGTCAGCGCGCTGTAGTTGGCAGGCGTTTGCGCCAGACCCTGCTCGTAAGGATGTTGTTCTGACATACAGGCCCCTCGGCTCGCGAAAGATTAGCGATCAGGCATCAACCCGGGTTCACTCAGAAATTCTGCTTCAGCACCTTGCGGAACTGGCCGACGATGCCGTTGCGAAACGCCAGCACGCAGATCACGAAAATGGCCCCCATGATGATATGGATGTAATTCCCCAGCTCGCCACCGGACAGGTAGTTCTGAATCGTAACGATAGCCGCCGCCCCCACGAAGGGTCCGAACAGCGTACCCATGCCGCCCACCAGCGTCATCAGTACCACTTCACCGGACATGTGCCAGTGCACGTCGGTCAGGGATGCCAGCTGGAACACCAGCGTCTTGGTCGAGCCCGCCAGCCCCGCCAGCGCCGCCGAGATAACAAAGGCCACCCACTTGTAGTCATTAACGTTGTACCCCAGCGAAATCGCGCGCGGCTCGTTTTCGCGAATGGCCTTTAGCACCTGGCCAAAGGGCGAGTGCACCGTGCGCTGGATCAGCCAGAAACCGAACAGGAAGATGGCCAGCACGAAGAAATACATCTGCAGGTTGTCCGACAGGTCGATAAAGCCGAACAGGTACCCGCGCGGCACGCCCTGGAGGCCGTCCTCGCCGCCGGTAAAGGGCGCCTGCAGGTAGAAGAAAAATGCCAGCTGGGCCAGCGCCAGGGTCACCATCGCAAAGTAAATCCCCTCGCGGCGCACCGCCAGCTTGCCGTACAGGGCGCCCACCAGGCCCGCCGCCAGGGTACCCGCCAGGATACCCAGCTCCGGCGTAATACCGGTATTGATCATCAGGTAGCCGGTGACATAACCACCGGTGCCCAGGAACACGGCATGGCCGAAGGACAGCAACCCGGCAAAGCCCAGCAGCAGGTTGAAGGCGCAGGCAAAGAGTGCAAAACACAGCACCTTCATCAGAAATACCGGGTAGAGCACAAAGGGGGCCACCAGTGCCAGCAACAGCAGCACCAGGTTCAGCTTCGAACGGGTAACAATTGCAGTTTTCATAAACAACTCCTGTGCAAAGCCGGCTCAGGCTTCCTTGCCGAACAGGCCCGCGGGCTTGATCAGCAACACGATCACCATCACCAGGAAGATCACCGTGCTGGAGGCTTCCGGGTAAAAGTACTTGGTCAGGCCTTCAACGACCCCCATGCCAAGGCCGGTAAGAATGGCACCGCCGATCGAACCCATGCCGCCGATCACGACGATGGCAAAGACGATAATCAGCAGGTTGGACCCCATGTCCGGCGATACCGAGTACACGGGCGCGGCCATGACACCGGCAAAGCCCGCCAGCGCCACACCAAAGCCGAAGGTCAGGGTGACCATCAGCGGCACGTTAATGCCAAAGGCCTGCATCAGCTGGGCATTCTCGGTACCGGCGCGCAGATAGGCCCCCAGGCGGGTTTTCTCGATCATCCACCAGGTGGCCGCACATACCAGGATGGAGGCAACGACTATCCAGGCGCGGTAGGCCGGCAGGTACATGAAGGGCAGCTTGATACCGCCCTGCAGCGCCTCGGGAATGGCATAGGCCATGCCGGACGAGCCGAATACATGGGTAAACATGCCCTGCAGCATCAGTGCAACACCGAAGGTCAGCAGCAGGCTGTAGAGGTGATCTTCGTTGGCAATCGGGCGAATCAGCACCCGCTCCATCAGGATGCCCATGGCCCCCACGGCAAGCGGCACCAGCACCAGTGCCAGCCAGTAGTTGAGCCCAAAGTAGTTGAGCGCCATCCAGGCGGCAAAGGCGCCCAGCATGTACATCGCGCCCTGGGCGAAATTGATAATCTTCAGCAGGCCGAAAATTATCGCCAGCCCCAGGCTCAGCAGCGCGTAGAAAGAGCCATTGATCAACCCTACCAGCAGCTGGCCAAAGAGCCCGAACAGGTTAATACCAAGAAAAGTGGCCATACAATACCCCGACTAAGGCCAGCCCCGCGCCGCAAAGCTCCGGCGCGGGGCCTGTTATCATGATTTGGCGAAGTTGCATTCCGGCAGCATCGGCGCATAGGCCTTGTCACCCGGAATCACGTCGACCACCTTGAAGATATCGTCGGCATCACGGCGCTCATCCGGCTTCTTGATCTGCACGTAGTACATGTCATGCACCATGCGCCCATCGGCGCGCAGGGTGGCATTGCGGGCAAAGAAGTCGTCGGGCTTCATTTCCTTCATCTTCGCCATCACGGCATCGGACTCGTCGGTACCGGCGGCATCGATCGCTTTCAGATAGTGCATGGTCATGGAATAGGCGCCGGCATGGCCCATGGCGGGAATGGCACCGTGGCGTTCCTTGAAGCGCTTGCTCCAGGCGCGGGTGGCATCATCGTAGTCCCAGTAGAAACCGGTGGTCAGCGTCATGCCGCCGGCGGTGGCAGGATCCATCGCCTGGGCGTTGGGCGTGAAGACCAGCAGGCCAGCCACATCGGCGGTCTGGGTCAGGCCGAATTCGGCGGCGGTCTTGAGCGCATTCACCGTATCGCCGCCGGCATTGGCCAGGGCCACCACGTCGGCGCCCGAAGACTGTGCCTGCAGTACATAGGACGAGAAATCCGTGGTGCCCAGCGGCGCACGCACCCCACCGACCACTTCACCACCGTTCTGCTGCACGACCTCGGTGGCGACGCTTTCAAGCGCATGGCCAAAGGCATAGTCGGCGGTGATGAAGAACCACTTTTTCTTGCCCGACTGCACGATCGGCTTCACGGTGCCGTTCGCCATGGCCGCCACGTTGTAGGTCCAGTGCACGTTGTAGGGTGAGCAGGCGCTGGTGGTAAAGGCATTGGATGCGGCGGTGGAGATCAGAGCAATCTTTTTGTTATCCGTCAGCACCTTGGTGGCCGCCCCCACCACGGCAGACGACACCAGCCCGCCCACCGCATCGACCTGTTCATTTTCAACCCACTGGCGCACCTTGGCCGAGCCGACATCGGGTTTGAGCTGGTCATCGGCGCTGACCACCTCGATCGGCATGCCGAGCACCGTGCCACCGAAATCTTCCACCGCCATCTCGACGGCGGTCACGCAGCCAGGACCACAGATATCGGCATAGACACCGCCCATATCCGCCAGTACACCGATCTTGACCTTGTCATCGCTGACAGGCCCTGCCTGGGCGAAGCCAGCCAGAACCGTGGCGGTCGCGACAGCGGCGGTCAGCAGAGTTTTTTGCATCGCTTTCATTGGGTTCACTCCAGTTTTTGTTGTTGTTGCGTGATTCGTGATTCGTGATTCGTCTGCAGTGACCATCGTTCAGACACCCAGGTAGGTGTTCAGCAGGTCGGTTTTGGCCTCGAGTTCATGGGCGTGGACTTCTTCGACGATATGGCCGTGTTCCATCACGTAATGCCGGTCGGCGATGGGGGCTGCGAAGCGGAAGTTCTGCTCCACCAGCAGGATGGTCAGGCCACGCTGCTTGAGCTTGAGCAGCACCTGGGCCAGTTTCTGCACGATCACCGGCGCCAGGCCCTCGGTGATTTCATCCAGCAGCAGGATATTGGCCCCGGTGCGCAGGATGCGGGCCAGCGCCAGCATCTGCTGTTCGCCACCGGACAGCCGCGTGCCCTGGCTGAAACGGCGCTCGTAAAGGTTGGGGAACATCTCGTACAGCTCGTCCACCGACATGCCGTCCGAACGTACCGTCGGCGGCAGCATGAGGTTTTCCTCGACGTTCAGGCTCGAGAAAATGCCGCGCTCTTCCGGGCAATAGCCCAGCCCCAGGTGAGCAATGCGGTGCGGCGCCAGCTTGAGGGTCTCACTGCCGTTGACCATGATGCTGCCGCTGCGCCGGCCTACCATGCCCATGACTGCGCGCAAGGTGGTACTGCGCCCCGAGCCGTTGCGGCCCAGCAGTGTCACCAGCTCACCCTGGCGCAGGGTCAGGTCGATGCCGTGCAGAATATGGGACTCGCCATAGAAGGCATGCAGGTCACTGATACGGATTTTTTCACGCGAAGACGATGTGCTCATGCCCCGGCTCCTGCAGCTACACCCATGGAATCCGGCCCGATGCTGTGCACTGCGGCGGCCTGGGGCTCATCATCGGCCACACCGAGGTAGGCTTCTCGCACCCTGGGGTCGGCCGATACGCAGGCATAGTCACCTTCGGTGAGGATGGCGCCGCGCTGCAGCACCGTGATGCGATCCGCCAGTTTGGCTACCACGTGCAGGTTGTGCTCCACCATCAGGATGGTACGCCCAACCGATACACGCTTGATCAGGTCAGCGACCACCTCGACATCTTCATGCCCCATGCCCTGGGTCGGCTCATCCAGCAGCATCAGTTCAGGGTCCAGTGCCAGGGTGGTGGCAATTTCCAGCGCGCGCTTGCGACCATAGGGCAGATCCAGCGTCTTGCTGTGGGCAAACTCGCTCAGGCCAACGTCATCCAGCAGCTGCATGGCCCTGTCGTTCAGGCGATTGAGCACCCGCTCGTGCTTCCAGAAGTGGAAACTGTTGCCTTCCTTGCGCTGCAGGGCCACGCGCACGTTTTCCAGCACGCTGAGGTTGGGAAACACCGCCGATATCTGGAACGAGCGCACAATGCCAAGACGGGCGATCTCCGCCGACTTGCGGGCGGTAATATCCTTGCCGTTGAACAGGAGCGTGCCACTGCTGGGCGTAAGGTACTTGGTGAGCAGGTTGAACACCGTGGTCTTGCCGGCGCCGTTGGGGCCGATCAGCGCATGGATGGCACCACGCTCGATCTGCAGGTTGACAGCATCCACGGCAGTAAAGCCCTTGAATGCCTTGACGAGATTTTTCGTTTCAAGAATTAGATCCTGACTCATGCAACACGTCCCCGCTGCCACGGCATTACGCCTGAGCAGCCTTATTGTTGTATTCGGGATCGGGGCCCAAGCCCCCCGGTTGCACTCAATCTAGGACAGGACCATTGCGTGAATTTGTCGCAAATCCAACGAAATGTAACAAGGTGGCTTGCACTTTGGTCGTGATATAAGGGATTTCCCTAGGCAAGTTGGTTAAGATGGGGCAACTCCAGCGCAGGACTCAGCATGTTGCCAGGCTCCAAGCTCACACGCCGTTTCTTTACCGTGATAGCCCTGATCATTGCGGCCATCTTTCTGGCCTTCTATGCCTACTCGGTCCCGCTGATCCAGAAAAAAGTGTTCGAAATCGAGCGCAACAACAGCCGCACGACCCTGAACAACATCTTCGAGCTGGCCAGCCAGATGCATGTCAGCGTGGAGGACTACCGCAAACGCACCCTGAACGCCCACGAGCAGCGGCTCAAGGCCGTGGTCGCCCTCACCGCCATGCACATAGACGAAAGCCTGGCCCAGGCCCGCCGGCTGAACATCCCCCCCGAACAGGCCCGGGCCCGCCTGTTCGAGCGCCTGCGCAGCTTCAGCTATGGCCGCGGCGACTATGTCTGGATCGCCGATTACGACTCGACCCTGCTGTCACACCCGGAAGCGGCGTTGCACAACCGCAGCGCGTTGAACCTGCGGGACAGCGAAGGCAACAGCATCATTCCGGAAATCGTCGCCCTGGCCATGCAGGAAGGCGAAGGCTTTTATCGCTACAAGTGGCACCGCCTGGGGGAAACCCGCAGCCTCGACAAGTTCTCCTATGTCCGCAACTTCCCCGACTGGGGCTTCGTGATCGGCGCTGGCGTCTACCTGGACGACATCGATGCCGAGGTGCAGCAGCAGACCGCCCAGGCGCTGCAAAAGCTGCGTTCGGGCCTGCTGGAGCTGCGCATCGCCGAGACCGGCTACATGTACGTTTTCGACGGTGACGGCAACATGCTGATCCACCCCAATGCCAACCTCGATGGCACCAATTTTCTCGACCTGCTGAACCCGACCTCGGGCCGCTCCATCGCCGCGGACCTGATGGACATCGCCGCAAGTGGCGAGGAGCTTTACTACCAGTGGGACAAGCCCTCGGACCCCGGCCACTACAGCTACGAAAAGGTTGCCCTGGTACGCTACCTGCCGGGCTTTGACTGGTACATCGGCTCGTCGGTTTACGTGGATGAACTGCGCAGCAGCTCCGAAGTGCTCACCGATCGCATCCTCACCATGGCGCTGATCGCCATGCTGGCGGCGATACTGCTGGCGTTTATTTTCGTCCACTGGGTGACGCGCCCCATCCGCCGCCTGTCGGAAACCGCCGAGCGTGTCAGCGACGGTGAGCTGGGCGCGAAAAGCGGCATCAGCCGCGATGACGAACTCGGCGTACTGGCCCGGGCCTTCGACCGCATGGTGGACCAGCTGCGTGGCAACATCCATACCCTGGATGCCAAGGTGCAGGCCCGCACCCGGGACCTGGAGGCCAGCAACCGCCAGCTGCTCGGCGCCGTCGCCTCCATGCAGCAGGCGCAGCAGGAGCTGCGCACCCACGAAGCCCGCCAGCGCCTGATCCTGGATGCCCTCCCCGCCCAGATCGCCTATATCGACAGCAACATGCACTATGTCTTCGTCAACCAGGGCTATGCCGACGTGTTTGATCGCAGCAAGGACGACATCGTCGGCCGTCACCCGTCCGAGATACTCGGTGAGCAGATGTTCGCCGATATTCACCAGCAGATCGAACGCACCCTGGCCGGCGAAGAGTCGGTGTACGAATACCGCATTCAGCGCGAAGACCGGGAAATGATCACCAAGCGCATGCTGATTCCGTTTCACTCCGCCGACGACGAGGTCAATGGCCTGCTCAACCTGTCGCTGGATATCACGGCGGAAAAGGAGGCAGAAAGGACCCTCAACGAGGCCCAGCGCATGAGTGCCGTCGGGCAGCTGGCCGGTGGCCTGGCCCACGACTTTAACAACCTGCTGTCCATCCTGCTGGGCAACCTCATGGCCATGCGCGACAACCCGGCCCTGAACGATGCCCTGCTGCGCTACCTTAACCCGGCCATCCGCGCCACCCGGCGCGGCGCCGACATTACCCGCCGCCTGCTCGCCTTCTCGCGCCGCCAGCCGCTCAAGCCGTCTGCGGTGCCACTGCCCGGCCTGATCAGCGACCTGGCCGAGCTGCTGGCGGGCCCCCTGCCCAACAGCATCCGCATCGACTACCGGTGCGCTGCCGACGCCCCCCAGCCCTTCGTCGATGCCGGCCAGCTGGAAGATGCCCTGGTCAACCTGGCGCTCAATGCCCGTGATGCCATGCCCGACGGCGGCACCCTCAGTTTCGAGGTCTGCGGTCGCCACGTGAGCGCCCCCCTGACCTATGACGAACCGGTGCTGCCCGGCGACTATGTCGAGATTCGTGTACGTGACACAGGTCACGGCTTTTCCAGTGAAGCCGCCTGCCTCGCATTCGAGCCGTTTTTTACCACCAAAACCGGCGGGGCAGGCTCGGGCCTTGGGCTCAGCATGGTGTACGGCTTCGTCAAGCAGTCCAGGGGCTATATTCAGATCCAGAGCGCACTCGAGCAGGGGTCGGTCATCTCGCTGCTGCTGCCAGCCTCTGTGCCAGCGCAACTGCCGGCCAGGGAGATGGGCAACAGGGACGGCGATGAGGCCGCGGATGACGGCCAGAACAAACTGATCCTGCTGGTCGAGGACAACCCCGACGTGCGCCAGGTCGTGCGCGAGCAACTCATTGCGCTGGGCTATAACGTGATCGAGGCCTCGGGCGCCGATGAAGCCTCGCTGCTGATCAACTCACTGGAGGGCCTGCACGGCATGGTCTGCGACATTATCATGCCGGGCTCTCTCAACGGCTTCGAGCTGGCCCGCCAGCTCTACGACCACACGCCGGGCAGTCGCATTGTGCTGATGAGCGGTTACAGCTACGAACAGGATCCCGGCGATAACAGCGACCACTTTTTCACCATGCTGCCCAAGCCGTTTGAGCAGGACGCCCTGCGCGCGGCCCTGCGACGCGAATCGCTCGCCAAGCAGTCGCGAACGGCCACCGGACTCACCCCTACTCCCCAATAATAAGAAAGGACATGCATTTACCGTGAAACAGAACCGACTGATCTATATCGTCGATGACGAGGCTGATATCTGTACGCTGGTCAGCGATGAGCTGGAGCGATTTGGCTTTGAAACCCGCATCTTTCGTACCGGTGCCCAGGCCGCCCAGGCCATTCGCCAGCGCCGGCCAGACCTGTGCATCATCGACCTGGGCCTGCCCGACATGGACGGCATGGCACTGGTGCGCCAGCTGGGCGAGCTGCAGGGCGTGGGCATCATGATACTGTCAGGCCGCGACAGTACACCCGATCGCGTGATGGGGCTGGAACTGGGTGCCGACGACTACATTACCAAGCCGTTCGAGCCGCGGGAGCTGGTCGCCCGCGCCAACAGCCTGCTGCGGCGCCTCGAGCAGATCGATACCCCGACCCCCGACGCACGCCCGCGCCAGGCGGCCTTCGGCGACTGGACCTTCGACCCCGCCAGCCTGACGCTCAGCCATGCCCGCGGCGACTCGGAGCTGCTCAGCAGTGCCGAAGCCCAGCTACTCAATGCCCTGCTGCGCGCGCCCCGGCAGATACTGTCACGTGAGCAGCTGCTGGGCGACCGGGCCGACCCATTTGATCGCAGCATCGATGTGCGCATGTCGCGCATTCGCAAGAAAATCGAGGTGGACCCGAAGAACCCGGCCATTATCAAGACCATCTATGGCGCGGGCTACATGCTGATGACCGAGGTCAGCTGGCGACAGAATTGAGCCGCGAAGGAGCAGGCCGAGGGGCCTGAGTGGTGCCTGGCCCTGTCGGGCGCGGCGTTCTGGCGGTTACTTTTCGTCCAGTTTTCAGGCACAATACGCGGATGATTAAACGCCCGACAAAATCCGACCTGCGCCGCGAACTGGAACAGCAGATGGCCGATTACCTGAAGCAGGGCGGCCAGATTACGTCTGTCGAACAGGGCGCCAGTGGCCTGGCCAACGGCGCTTACAACAAGCACCAGTTCAGCATCGGCCAGCCCAAGCAAACCCGCACCGCGGTGCCCGAGGTGCTGGTTGCCATCGACTCAAGGCGCAAGAAAGTCCCGCCTGCGCCGCAAAAAACCCGCCAGCGTACACCGCGCCAGCAAGTCATCTACGACGACTTCGGCGAGCCGCTGCGCGTTGTCTGGATCGACAACTAGGCGACGTCCGTTTCACTCAGCACAGCTGCAGTGGCAAGTGGCAAGTGGCAAGCTAGCCCCTAGCCCCTAGCCCCTAGCCCCTAGCCCCTTAGAGGGTACCTTACTCGGCCTCTTCCACATCTGCCGGCGCATCCTTGGGCCCGCGCCGGAATACGATGTATCCATCAAGAAACGCCTGCAACACCTCGTCGCTGCATTCCTTGTAGTTCTTGTGCCCGGGCTTGCGGAAATAGCCCGACAGTTCCGCCTTGTTGATGCTGTGTTCGGTGAGGGCGAAGATGGTAAACAGATCCGCTTCTTTCAGGTCCAGGGCAATACGCAGCTTTTTCAGTACATCGTTGTTCGTCATTGTCGATCCGGTCAGTCAATAGCATTAGAGAGCCGCCCGAAAAAGGCAGGCTCACAGGCGCCCTACTCTACAGCAAAACCGCTCTCGCGCCTGCGGCAGGCCGCAAAGATAATCACGCCAGGGCGGCACCGACACGAACCCCTATAAAAAAAGCCCGGAGGAGTCGAAACTCCAGCCGGGCCCAAAGGGATTGACAGCATCAATCGGTAAAACGCGGGGGTATAGCCTTAAAACGTCATTTCAGGCACGTGATCCGGCACGATCAGCTTGCCGGCGGTCTTGGAGACAATCTCTTCAACCGACACGCCCGGCGCACGTTCACGCAGGATAAAGGCGCCATCTTCGATTTCCAGCCAGGCCAGGTCGGTCAGTACTTTCTTGATGCAGCCGGCACCAGTCAGCGGCAGCGAGCAGTTGGACAGCAGCTTGGATTCGCCATGCTTGGATGCGTGGGTCATGGTGACGATGATGTTATCGGCACCGGCCACCAGGTCCATGGCGCCCCCCATGCCCTTGATCAGCTTGCCTGGAATCATCCAGGACGCGATGTTGCCGTGCACGTCCACCTCGAAGGCCCCGAGTACGGTCAGGTCGACATGTCCGCCGCGGATCATGGCGAAGGACTCCGCCGAAGAGAAAATGGATGCACCATCGATTGCCGTGACGGTCTGCTTGCCGGCATTGATCATGTCCGCATCCAGTTCTTCCTCGGTAGGAAAGGAACCCATGCCCAGCAGGCCGTTTTCGGACTGCAGCATGACTTCCATGCCCTCGGGGACATAGTTGGCCACCAGGGTCGGGATACCGATTCCCAGGTTCACGTAATAGCCGTCTTGAAGTTCGCGCGCTACGCGCATTGCAATCTGTTCGCGAGAAAGTGCCATGGTTCTGCCTCTTGCGCTGGAGCGACCCGCCCGCAGGCCGGTTGCTCACTGAATTTGTTATTAAGAAATACCGGAGAGTTTATGCCTGGCGCAGGGTGCGCTGCTCGATACGCTTCTCGAACGTGCCCTTGATTACCCGCTGCACATAGATGCCCGGCGTGTGAATCTGGCTGGGTTCCAGCTCGCCCGGCTCAACGATTTCCTCGACTTCCACCACCGTGATCTTGCCGGCAGTCGCCGCCATGGGGTTGAAGTTCTGCGCAGTGTGGCGGTACATGACGTTACCGTAGCGGTCGGCCTTCCAGCCCTTGACGATGGCGAAGTCACCGGTAACAGACTCTTCCATAATGTAGGAGCGGCCATTGAAGTCACGTACTTCCTTGCCTTCGGCAATGGGGGTACCAAAGCCTGTGGCGGTGAAGAACGCCGGGATACCGGCACCGCCGGCGCGCATCTTCTCGGCCAGGGTTCCCTGGGGCGTCAGTTCAACCTCCAGTTCACCGGCCAGCAGCTGCTTTTCAAACAGCGCATTTTCGCCCACGTAGGACGAGATCATTTTGCGAACCTGGCGGTCTTCCAGCAATACGCCCAGACCAAAGCCATCCACGCCGCAGTTATTGGACACGATGGTCAGGTCCTTCACGCCCATTTGCTTGATGCGGGCAATCAGGTTCTCCGGGATACCGCACAGGCCGAAACCACCGGCAATCACGGTCATTCCGCTTTCAAGGCCTACCATTGCCTCTTCATAGGTACTTACAACTTTATCGAAACCGGCCATCACGCCACTCCTGATTATTGTTAGCCACTGTGCGGCTGTGTTCTCTCTGGTTGGAAATTGTGCAGCAACTCGATATATTTAGTAAGTTTGATTTTTATATTTATTAATTTATTTTTCAAATTTAAATTCCCTTACCGATGATGCTGAAAACATGACCATCAAGCAATTGCGCGCCTTTATCGCCGTCGCCCGCACCTTCAGCTTCGCCGAGGCCAGCGTGCGGGTGCACCTGTCACAGCCGGCGCTGAGCCTGGCGATCAAGAAACTGGAAGACTCCCTGGGCGGGCGCCTGCTGAACCGCACCACCCGCACCATCGCCCTGACCCCCGAAGGCGAGGTCCTGCTGCCTATCGCCGAACGGTTGCTGGCAGAATGGGACAGTGTAGAAGAAGAACTGCACCAGCGTTTTGCCCTGCAACTGGGCAAGATCGCCATTGCCGCCATGCCCTCCTTCGCAAGCTCCCTGCTGCCCCAGGCGCTGCTCGGGTACCGGGCGCTCTATCCGCGCATCAATATCGAGGTGCATGACGTCATCGCCGAAAGTGTCGTCGACATGGTGCGCCAGAACCGCGTTGAGGTGGGCGTCACCTTCGACCCCGGCGCCAGCGACGACCTGCTGTTCCGCCCGCTGTTCAGCGACGACTTTATTGCCGTGCTGCCCCGCAACCATCCGGACTCAGGCTCAGCTTCCCTGTCCTGGCATCAGCTGCTGCAGCACGACTTCATTACGCTGCAACGTCCCTCCAGCCTGCGTATCCTGATGGAAAGCCAGCTGGCCGAACGGGATCTGGCACCACGCGTGGCCTTCGAGGCGCACCAGCTCGCGACCGTGGGCCGCATGGTCGCAACGGGCCTTGGCGTCAGCGCCGTGCCCGCACTCTGTCGCCAGCAGATGCAGGAGCTGGGTGCCTGCTGCACTACCCTGACCAATCCCACCATCTCGCGCCGCGTCGGCATCCTGACCCGCAGCAACCACCAGCTGTCCGTTGCCGCGAGGGCCCTGATCGAGGTACTAAGCGAAACCTTCAAGAAATAGCCGCCCCGTAGGTCGCGGTTAGCACAGCGTAACCCGACAGCCAGCAGCAACCACCCCATCATGTCGGGTTACGCCCTGCGGGCTAACCCGACCTACATTGGCGGCTTATTGTCTTTAAAATTCGCACCCCAACGGGACTACCTGCATACCGCGATTGCCCTGTATCACTCGGCACCAATCCCGGTAAAATCCATCTCTCCCCGACCCCAATTTGCAGGATAAAGCCCTGCAGCGACATACCCGCGGAAGCTGGGATACGGCCAAGCCATAGCCGTAGCAACCACGCCATGCTTGACCGGGTTGAAATGGATGTACTCAACATGCCGGATAAAATCATACTCGTCGCGCAGCAGGTGCTCCCAGTAACGATGTTGCCATACCGCCTGCTGCTTCTTTGCCGCCCTTACGAGCCCCGGCTCAGGCCGCATCAAGCGCCAGCGTGTCGCAAAATCGGCATCTTGTGGCGGTAGCGTCCAGATACAGTGCAAGTGATCGGGCATTACCACCATAGCCGCCACCTCAAAAGGACGCTTAGCCCGCACAGCCCGAAACGCACCACGCAGCAACTCCACATTATCTGCGTCGGCCAACCAAGGCCGCCGCTGTTCCGTAACCAGGGTAAAAAAATACGAAGCCCCAGGGACAAAGGCACGGCGGTAGTTCATAGCGTAATCATCCTTGATTATCTTGTCGGGTTAGGTCCTAGATTGGCAGCAGCTGTTGTGTCACAACTCGCACCCACCCCGTAGGTCGCGGTTAGCGCAGCGTAACCCGACAGCCAGCAGCCACCCGTCATCCCCATCATGTCGGGTTACGCCCTGCGGCCTAACCCGACCTACATTGGCGACCCAAAAACAGTCCAAAAAGGGCAATAAAACAATATAATAATTATAATAAACAAACAGTTAATGGTGCCGATAAGAGGATTCGAACCTCCGACCTGCTCATTACGAATGAGCTGCTCTGCCGGCTGAGCTATATCGGCGCCGAATGTTGCCAAGCCTGCTCGTCAATTCGGGTGGCTGCCACGCATCAGAGCGCGTTCATGCGAAAACGGTAATCCTCGTAGCTGAGGATAACGCCTTTGGGAATGATCTCTTCCAGCCGCAGCTGTGGCGTTATACGCTGACCTTCGCGCATCATGCGCTCGCCAATTTTCACCCGGCGCGATGCCGGGTCCGCCGAGTAGATATGCACGCTGAAGACCAGCTCCGGCAGGCTGCGTTGTACGTCCACAGGTAACTGGCGCCGAAACGGCAGCCCGGCATGGGCATCAGTGCGCGCCTCCGGCTGGGGCTGCTCCACCCTGTGTGCCCTGTCCGCGGCGCTGTCATTCTCGGGGGACCTGGTGGGCACGGCAGCCTGCTCGGCACCTTGCTGAACAGGCTGCGTGCGGGGAGCGGTCGGGGCCTCCAGCTGGATACGCACGCCTTTGAGCTCGTCATTACCTATGGCCTCCACGATCATTTCCGCCACGCCGACCGACGGTGCGACCGGCGCTTCCCCGGGGGCATCCACGGCGCTCGGTGCCCCGTCAGCCGGCGCTACGCCCTGGTCGGTACCGGAGTCGTTTGCTGCAATGGCCGTCGTCGCCGCAGGACTGTCGGTTCGGTCGAGGACCAGCCACCCCAGCAGGACAATGGCCCCCATCAGCGCCACTGCCAGCGGCCATCGCCCCGATCGGCGCCTGCTGCGACGGGTCGCAAACGCCGGTGCAGCGGGCGACGGATCCGGCGGTGCGTCCTCCTTGCGCCGGCCTTCGGACTGTTTAAGGGCTTCCAGGATATAGGACATGACTAGCGCTCCTGGCCGGGTTCTAGCAGCGGAAGGTCGGCCAGCGTCAGGGTATTCAGGTGAATCGCGGTCTTAGGCCCGACCACGGCGTCAACACTGAGGCCCCGTCGCATCTGAAACAGCCGCACCTGCTCCACCAGGGTTTCGTCATACTGGTTGCTGGCCTCCAGCTGCACGGCGCCATTAAGGCGCGCCAATTGCTGGCTGAGCCACTCGACGCTGCCGCCACTGGCACCGGGCCAGATGGGTCCCCGGTACTGTGGCGGCACGCGCCACAGGATGCTGTAACTGCCCGGCCAGCGCTGCGCCAGCTCGTTATAGGGAACATCCAGGATCTCGCCGGACACCATCAGGCGCGCGACCTCGTCATTCAACGCCAGTACGGTGGCATGCACCACCCCGCCTGGGGTTTTCAGGCTGACCACGGCCGGGCGATTAAGCTGCTGCAGTGAAATCAGGTCGCCCCCGGTCACCAGGCAGCCCAGACCCCGGCTTTCGGCAAAGCGACACACCACCGGGTTCTGCCGCGGGTCATAGTCCTGCTTCCAGACCGCAAAGAGCGCCCGATACGCCTGCACCAGCCCAAGATCCGTATCCGGCTGCACCGGCCAGCTGAATGCCTTGGTCGACAGGCTATCCGGCAGCGACTCTGGTAGACGGCTAGAGGCCGTAGGTAGCGGTTGCGCGCGGGCCTGCAGCGATGCCAACGGCACAGCAGAGGGTACCGGCTGGACGGCCGGGGCTGCTACCGCGGGAAGTGCAACAGGCTCTTCAGAAGACGCGACAGTCGGTTCGGCGGCCAGCGCACCGTCGGCGACGGCAGTGATACTCACCCTGCCGCCATCGTCTGTGGCCAGCGCCGCATCCGCCGATGACGACTCGAACAGGCTGAAGTTCGACAGGGTCTCCAGGGTCGGCAGTGTAAAGGCGGCTGTTCTGGAGCCATCGGCCACCCAGGCTGCCACGGCAAACCCCACCAGCCAGGCCGCAAGACCCGCTGCAACCGCCAGCGCCAGCAGCCAGCGCCAGCTATCCCGCGCAGAAAGCTGCAGCGCAGCCTCGTTGCCGAAGACCTCGCGGGACGCCTGGACCAGCGTTGCCACCTCGACGCGGTTGTCCCGCTGTACAAAGCTGCCCAGCAGGGCCCGGTCACAGAGTATGTTCACCACCCGTGGAATGCCGCCGGACAGCCGATACAGGCGTTTCAGCGTAGCCGCCGGGAAAATCGGCCGGTTCAGGCCGGCCACCGCCAGGCGATGGACGATATAGGCTTCCAGGTCCTTCGGCGACAGCGCCCCCAAATGAAAGCGGGCCGTAATACGCTGGGATAGCTGGCGCAACTCAGGGCGGGCCAGCAGTTCCAGCAGTTCCGGCTGGCCAACCAGCACAATCTGCAACAGCTTGCATTCATTGGTTTCGAGGTTGGTCAGCAGTCGAATCTGTTCCAGCAGCACGACACCCAAGTTCTGCGCCTCATCAATAATGAGCACGGTATTGCGCCCCTGGGCATGGGTATCGAGCAGGTGACGATTGATAAGGTCGATATAGGTTTTGCTGCGCACCTGATCGCCTGGGGGGTAGATGATTCCCAGTTCGTCACAGAGCGCGGCCAGCAACTCTTCAACGCTGGCCTTGGGGTTCAGAATCATGGCGACATCAGTGTTGTCCGGCATCTGTTCCAGCAGGCGGCGACAGACCGTGGTCTTGCCGGTACCCACCTCTCCGGTCAGCAGTACAAAGCCGCCATTGCTGCCAATGCCATACAGCAGGTGTGCCAGTGCTTCCTGGTACTGTTCGCCAAGAAACAGATACCGGGGATTAGGCGCTATCGAGAACGGCGATTCGCTCAAACCAAAATAATTGTTGTACATCTTCACCACCTATCGGGGCCTAGCAGCCTGTCGGACTTAACACTGATCTACTGCGGAAAAGCCGATTTTGGCCATTTTCTGTACTCTTTTATTGTTAAATAGAACCACTATTCACCTCAAAAGGGCCCAAAAACTGCCTCAAAACGGACTTTCCCTCGCTACGACCGGCCAAGCCCGACAGGCTGCTAGCAACAACTATAGATGCAGCCGGTACCTTTTACCGGCTGGCGCGGTCTATTCCTGCCTGCGCGCAACAACAGGCACACAGATGCTCGAAATGGGCTTCCTGCTTGAAAACAAAGCACTTAAACCCCGCAATAGTTGCAGCAATATCCGATTGCACGCCACCGCGGCATCCTATACTTGTTACAAAAGCGAAACACGAACAGCACTCTGCGCCCTTTTACGCTCACTTACCCTGTAAATCACTATGACCCTATCAACGATCACAGAGGGTCAGGGACGACACCTTGAATCACCGGGCACGGCCGCTCGCACAGCGCTATTCCTGGATATTTGCGATACTCAGCGCGCACCCAGCCTGGACATTAGCCTCAACGGCTGGACACTCGACCGCGTGACCAATATCGACAGTGCCCGGGATTCTCTGCGCAAGCATGATTACTATGTCGGCCTGGTTAAACTCGACTGGCCATCCATCCAGGACAGGGACGAAATAGAAGACTTCTTTCATCAGGACCAGTACACCAACTGGATCGCCCTGACGACGCCCGAAGTTATGCGCGACCATACCTTCAGACGCATGCTGTTTGAGAATTTCTACGACTACTTCACCTTGCCGCTGGATCAAAACCAGAGCTATCTTCGCGCCACGCTGGGCCATGCCTATGGCATCAGCCGGCTGCGCAAACTGGAAGACAAGCAGCTGTCGCTGCTGGACGAATTTCACATGGTGGGGGCAAGCCCCGCCATCATGGAAATATTCCAACAGATACGCAAGGTAGCCACCGCCGAGGCTCCGGTACTGATCACCGGCGAGAGCGGCACCGGCAAGGAACTCATCGCCCGCGCCATTCACCAGCGCTCGGCACGCCACAAGGGGCCCTTTGTGGCCGTCAACTGCGGCTCGCTGCCCGACACCCTGGTGCACTCGGAGCTGTTTGGCTACGAAAAAGGCGCCTTTACCGGCGCCTACAAACGCAAGATCGGCCGCCTGGAAGCCGCCGCCGACGGTACCATCTTCCTGGACGAAATCGGCGACCTGCCACTGGACATGCAGGTACACCTGCTGCGCTTCCTGCAGGAGCAGACGCTGGAGCGCCTGGGCAGCAACGACAGCATTCGCGTCAATGCGCGGGTCATCGCCGCCACCAATATCGACCTCGACCAGATGGTGGAATCCAGCGACTTCCGGGAAGACCTCTACTACCGCCTCAATGTACTCACGGTAAAGGTGCCCTCCCTGCGTGAGCGCGATGGCGATATCGAGCTGCTGGCACGGTTTTTCTTCCAGAAGTTTCGCAACGAGCAGGGCTGCCATGTGCGCGGCTTCACCCAGCAGGCGCTGGCCGCCCTCAATGCCTATGAGTGGCCCGGCAATGTGCGCGAACTGATCAACCGCATCCGCCGCGCCATGGTCATGAGTGACAACCGCCTGGTGACACCGGATGACCTGGGGCTCGATGACACCGTCTGCAGCAGCGGCCAGCAAATTACCCTGGAAGATGCGCGCAACCGGGCAGAAAAACAGGCCATTCGGCAAAACCTGGAGCTCAGCCACAACAACGTATCCAAGGCCGCGCGCATGCTCGGCGTCTCCCGCGTGACTCTCTACCGCCTGATGGAAAAATACCAGATGCGCTAAAAGCCCCTGCCGAACATTCGGGCAGCACGTCGTAGTTCCCCACGTCGCACGCATTGCATAAAGATCGCAACCCTGCCACCCGTCGCTTTCATCAGCTGCCAATCAAACGCTACAGCTATTTAACCCACTGTTTCAGTAAGTTTACAGTTTGCGCTCTTGCCCAACGGCGTCGGCTGCACCAAGCCTATATTTATCAAGTAGTTAAATAATTGGCTCAGAATGTGCTTTTCTCTATTTAAAGTCTATTCAAGACCTGATATCCCAGGTCTGAATTTTTCTGCGGCGCCATGACGCGTCAACAACAGCGAGGCCCGGGGAGTTTTTACCCGCGACGGGAATCAAATCAAGAGAACAGTGGAAACGTCGGTTCGGGATCAACCGATATCCAGACCTGACACCTCAGGCTGCACAGGGTGAAGCCTGAACAAGACGAGCCGTACCATGAGCCGTTCCAAAAGCCACTACTACCGCAGCCGACTGCTAAGGGAACGGATTCGCAGGGACGAGCGCACAGTGCCCGCATCCCCCGCCGGGGCGACGAGCGACGCCGCGGATGACACCTTTGTGCTGCCCGACTATTTCACCTCCCCCTACCCCGGCGAGCACCTGGACGACGATCAGGGCCGCTACCCCAGGGTTGTACTCTGGGACGAGGTCGTCTGAACGGCCTCACTCCCACATTTCGAAAACCTGTAACAATTCCAATACAGTTATTCCTTCACTGAAAAACGCACTCGCTAATATCGTTGATATGGATAACTGTTTCACCAGCCTTACGCTCTGGTTGGGTAAAAGATTTCCTCGTCTCCATTCAGCAACACTTATGGAAAGTACTGTACAAATTTGAGTCACATATCTGCAACGATATTCCACATCTGTATAAATAGCCCCCAAATCAACATGCTATAGTTCTTACCAACTTAACGGGTCTCTTATTTGTGACTTTCTACTGAATCAAAATTGTAACAGTCGCCCGCAGGCGTATCGCAGCCGCACTGAACAGGGATGCTCAAAATGTACAAAATTGAAACAGAGGGATGCCAACTGCAGAGCGCCAGGCGTGTGAATGTAACCGCGGTAATACAGTACCGCGGCAATAAATTAACAGAGAAAAGATCCTCTCCCGACAAAGGCAAAGCCTGAGTAATCAGGCGGCGCAAAGTTACGGGTCCTTATACAAGCCTAAAGCCATATAAGGATCGCCGGACCGCCGAAGGAGAGAACCACTTACGGACAGGCCGCTAGAGGATCTTTGCTGAATAACATCTTCAGGAGAGATCTATGCACGGCTCGAAGAACTTCAGTGCCCGTATTTGCACTCGTACACTGTCGACTATGGCGGCAGTAGGCATTGCCATCTGCGTTTCTGGCCCCGTGCTGGCTGCCAAACCAAGCTCATCCAAGGGCAAGCCGCAAGAAACCGAAACCAGCAACTACAACGCCCTGGCCATGGCGACAGAAACCTACCAGTTTCGCAACCTGTCGGGCGACAACAGCTGCCTGGGCGAGGACGACCACCTGACTTGGAAAGCCATCGGCGATCTAAAACCGGGCGAGAGCTTTACCTTCACACCCCAGTACCCCGCGTGCAACTACCACCCGGCGGCCATTTCAGTACAGTTGTCATGGCAGGGTTCCGAACTCGAACTTGTTAGCACAGTGCCATACAAAGACTTTGCGAGCTCCGATACGAGCCAGACAGGCAAGGACATTATTGCACCCGTGATCGGCAACAGCGCCCAACTGTGTATGTTTCCCAATTACAAGGAAGACAATATCGTTTATTCCGTTACTGTAACCAATATCGGCGACTCGATTGCCCGGAATATCGTTGTAGATGGTCATAGTGAGAATGACTGGGTCGATTACTATTACAGCCGATGCATTCATGCTGACGGTGACGGTGACGGCTGGAACGACAGCCTGGAACACACCATGGCCAGCCTGGTGCGCTACATCGGCTATATCGACGGCGAGTTTCAGATGAACACCCTCTGGGGTCCCAACTACCTGAAACCCCAGACCGATACCCTTGCGGCGAACGACGAGGTCGACAGTTACCCTGCAGACTTCAACGATGACGGGCAGGTAGACGGTTTAGATGTGAACAGAATCAGCCAGTACCTGGGCCAGGGGAACGGCATTCCCCTGGAAGCCATCAGCCCAAACCCAGGTGATGCTGAATACCTCTACAGGAACACCCTGGAGTGGCGTCGCTTCGATCTTGACGGCGACGGCTTTGTATCGCAAACGGATATCGATATTGTATCGGCACTCGAGGGCTACCCCATACCCATGTCTGAGGACATCATTCATCCGACCGCCCGAGTGCTGTCACCGGTGGATGGCGGGAGTGTTTCCAAGGGCGGCTACACCCAAATTCAGGGACATGTATGGGACAATGCGAGTATCACCCGCGTCGATTACATCGTGGATGGGCAGGCCGTCTGTTCTGTCACGGAACCCTCACCGATGTGGGGGACTACTTCACCATACTACAGCTGCTGGTGGAATGTACCCAAACGACAGGGACTCCACGATATCGAAATCAGGGTATTCGATGGGGCGGGCAATATTGGCACAAGCGACAACATCCGGATATCGGCACAATAAATGTTGAAGGTGAAAAAAGGGCAGGATTCTGACCTGCCCTTTTTCCTTTTTACCTGATCCATCGGCTCCGTTACGGATCGACCACAATTATGCAGGTATAGGTTCCCGGCAACAGATCAACAGATGTCTCGGAAACATCATCGAACGCCGCCGGAGACAGGTCTACCGGGTTATTGGCCAGTTGGCAATCAATGGTAGCAGCAGTCCCACCGTCCACCTGCGAACTGAACGACACGGTGATATCCGACAACGGCGTATTACTGAACGAGACTTCCTCTCCCACATAAGGGCTGTCGTCACAGCCGGCAACCGTATCAACCGTGACAAACTTGGTCAGATCACCATCGGCGGCGTACCCTGTCGGCAAGGTTTCAGTGACGCTGTAATTACCGCCAAAGAACTCGCTGAACAACAAATCATCGACACAGGCCTGACCATTTGCGTCCGTCACCACCTCAGCCGGCACAGCAAGGCCACCACCACTGACGGTAAAGGTTACACCCGCATGGGCATGATCTCCCGGACCGTCAGCCGCATGCTTGCGGGTTTTGGTGATCAGAATGGCGCCGCGTTTGCGCGGGTCCACAAACTCCAGATTGACCGTTTCATTGAGGCTAAGGTTGGTGCACTGCGGATCAGCCGTTTCATAACCCACCGGTGTTACCGTTTCGACCAGACAGTAGCCCCCCGGTGGCAGAATTTGATCAATAGTGCAGATCCCGGAAGCACTGGTTACACAGGTTTTACCGGTGCTGGTATCGACGCCATTATCATAGGTTCCGACGGTACCCAGGTCGTTATACAACGTAAACCCGGCACCCTGCAGAACATTGTCGGCATCGTCTTTTTTCAGGATATTAACGCTGGCCGGCTGCCTCGGGTCAATGAATTCCAGATTGATCGTTTCGTTCAATCCGATACTAACGCACTGCGGATCGGCCGTATCGTAACCGGTTGGCGTGAGTGTCTCGACGAGACAGTAATCGCCTGGCGGCAGAATATTGCTAATTGAGCAAACGCCCGATGCATTGGTCGTACAGGTCTTGCCAGTGCTGGAATCGACACCGTCATCGTAGACCCCGACCGTACCCGCGTCGTTATACAGTGTGAACTCGGCCCCCAACAGCAAGTTCGGCGGCTCGGCGTCATCCTTTTTCAGAACATTGACGGTGGCTGCCTGTCTCGGGTCGATAAACGTCAGGTTGACGGTATCGTTTAGACTCAAGCTGACACACTGCGGATCAGCTGTCGTGTAACCGCTCGGGGTGATCGTTTCAACGAGGCAGTAGTTGCCCGGCGGCAAAATATTGCTAATTGAGCAAACGCCTGATGCATTGGTCGTACAGGTCTTGCCCGTGCTGGAATCGACACCGTCCTCATAGGTTCCGACCAACCCTGTGTCGTTATACAACGTGAACTCGGCGCCTGACAGCAGGTTGGGGGGCTCCGCATCGTCCTTCTTGAGAATATTGACGGTAGCCGGCTGCCTCGGGTCAATGAATGTCAGCTCGACAGTTTCGTTGAGGCTTATATTTTCACATTGCGGAGCTGCGGTATCATAGCCAGTTGGCGTAACGGTCTCAACGATGCAGTAATTGCCCTGTGGCAGGATGTTACTGATCGAACAGACACCCGCAGCATTCGTCGTACAGCTCTTGCCGGTACTGGTATCGACACCGTCATCATAGGTCCCAACTGTACCGACGTCATTATAGAGTGTGAACTCGGCGCCCAACAGCAGGCTTGGAGGATCAGCGTCATCCTTTTTCAGGATATTGACGGTAGCCGGCTGCCTCGGGTCAATGAATGTCAGCTCGACAGTTTCGTTGAGGCTTATATTTTCACATTGCGGAGCTGCGGTATCATAGCCAGTTGGCGTAACGGTCTCAACGATGCAGTAATTGCCCTGTGGCAGGATGTTACTGATCGAACAGACACCCGCAGCATTCGTCGTACAGCTCTTGCCGGTACTGGTATCGACACCGTCATCATAGGTCCCAACTGTACCGACGTCGTTATAGAGTGTGAACTCGGCGCCCAACAGTAGGCTTGGAGGATCAGCGTCATCCTTTTTCAGGATATTGACGGTCGCCGGCTGTCTCGGATTGGTAAACATCACATCGAAATCATTATCCGCTGTCACTGTACCGCAATCGTAATAATCGGGATCCGTGGGCAATGAATGCCCTGTTGGTGGTGTGACCTCTACGATGCAGTAATCTGCGGCGAAAACGTTTATCCAACTGCACTCACCATCGCTGTCGGTTGTGCAATCGGGAATAACGACAGCCGGATTGGAATCCCGCACTGTGGCGCGAGTATCCGGTGTCGCGGCCGAAGCGGTATCAAAGACACCAACAGTTCCGCCATCATCGTTATATAGCCGGAAGACTGCGCCGGCCAGGTTCATTGGCGGATCACCGTCATCTGTTTTCTTGATATTGATATTGGCGCAGTTGCTGATATTGACCGGATAAGGCGCGATGAAATCTTTCATCTGCGCGGAGAACGAGTCCGATGAACGGCTTTTCAACGAAGCGAAACCAAAAGATCTGCACGCACCCGCAGGAAAGATTGCATTCAGGTCGATACTGGCTTCACCAAAGGTATAGGGATCGAAAGAGTCTATGCCCAAGGCACCGCTGCTCACCGTGCTCGTATTGATCGAGCCAATGGCAATCCCGGCAAGATCCGTCTTGTTACCCCAGCAGGGGTAACTGTTACTGGCCTCGCAGTTACCGCCGGATACCAGCCATTCATAGAGGAACAGCTGCGGCGTGGTGCCGCCTTGTGCCAGCTTGTATTCCACCAGCAGGTCGCCGGCTTCGCGTACAGGGAACTGCGCGCCCGTGGAAGTAGCCGGATAGAGGTTGTTGCCGGCGTTGAACTCGAAATCCATCAGAGTTGTACCTGAAGGGTTCTGAACCCGAGTCCAGAACAGGTTCAGGAAGTCTCCACCATTGCTTTCCTGATAGACACCGAAGTGCTTCAGGTCACTCTTGTTGTTCGGAATGCTACCGGTCGTCGTCTGCGGATTGACACTGTCCTCCTTGGTACCACCCTTGAACGAATCGTCGTTACTCCCGGTGAGCTGATCTATTACCACCACTGCGGCGGAAGCCACGGCCGGCAGCGCCCAGTCAATCGCCGGCGGGACAGTACCGTCGACCGCAAAGTTGGCATTGGCGTCAATCTCAAAATGACTACCCGGCAGCGATGTCGCCGAGACCATCAATGGAACGAACCCGAGTGCGGCGCCCAATATACAGGCGCCGATCCGTCTTCCCCTTGTGTCGGTTTTCATGTTCAGCCCCTCCTTTTAAAAAGGCTGGTAATTAGGAATCCAGTTCAATTCAAATCGTTGAACAGGACCTTCACGTACCTCTCTCTGTTCAGTACCGCATCCTCTCCTGATCCCTGTAGAAGGCCCAAATCGTCTCGAAGGCCCGCTCCAGCTCCCGTCTGGCTATCGGACTTTGCGTTTCGCCAAGCAAGGCTTCAATCAGCTCCATCCGCGACTCGGCCTGTTCGGGCAACAGGACAGGGGCGGCGGACTCCACGCCATAAAGCACCTGCCCCCCCCCCGGCGTGCGGGACGAATAGGTGCGACTCCTGAGCACAGGGGCCTGAACGTTGTCAATTTCCTGACCCCATGAGGTGTAGCCGCGAGACGGCGGCTCCAGCTGTATGCGATAGGTACCCGCCAGCAGCTTCGCAAACTCCGGCCAGTGCGCCTCCGAAATCTGCCCATCACGCAATCCATTCAGCAGCGCGACCTGGGCCTCCGGGTAGTCGGCAGACTGCGCCAGAATTTTCAATGCGAAAGCTGCGCTGGCGTTTCTGGGAGAAGCGCCCTCGACCCAGCGCGTCAGACTGGAAATACCGACGCCGCCGGGAAGTCCTGCGAGCGTTACAGCGGCGTACTGCCCCCAGCGCAACTGTGATACCTGTGACAAATCATCTACAAGGGACTCATCACCATAATCCTTGAAAACTTGAAAAAGGGGGCCTATGTCCAGTCCGTGAACACCGTCATCCGTCGCCACATCAAAAGCATCACGGGCCGCCGTCACGACGTCCCGCCGATAGAGTCCAGGAGCCTGCTCTTCCAGATAACGCCCTAGCGCCTCTATCTCGACCGGATTGTCTGTAGCACGCAACTCCTCGTACCAAATAGCCTCCGCCTGTTTTCCACCGATCTGGCGCAAGACATCGAAAAGCGCCAGACGCAAGGACGCATAGCCAGTCTGCTCGAAGCCACCACCGGCGGCGGAACTGTCGGTAGAATCTCTCAGGTAACCGCGAATCGCCGGAATCGCTATAACACCTTGTGCAACAAGCCTGTCCAGTGCGCGAAGCGCATCGGCGACGTCACCGGGCAGGAGGGTCCAGCCCTCACGCTGTTGAAACAGCGCGAGCTGTACAATTATTTTCTCTATCACATTCGCGCCAAATGAATCGTCGTAGCCATCCTCTGGTATTGAAGACAACCCGCCACCACTGACAAACCCATTCTCTTGAAAGGTTACTGATTTTTCTTTTTTAACTGGGTCCTTAATAATCTGGTCTGCTTGCGGACGGGACTCCATGGAATAACCCTGTTCGTTTCTATGACCAGGCCCAGCCTCGTCGAACGGCCAAAGGTGCACGACAAGCACTACCACAACGATCACAGCCAGCAGGTCCCAGATATCGACCAGATGCCTACGGGTATTGGCCGGGTGTTGCCCAGTGTGTCTTTCCGTGCCGATGATCGAATGGTTCTGGTACATAAGGACTCCCCATGAAACACAAACATCCCTGCGCTTCACGCATGATGCACTCCTTGTGCTCTCCCGTACGACAAAGCAAAAGGCGAGCCATTAAGGCAAGTCATTGAAAACAAAAGAAACAGTATTGACTGGCGGGATACATCAGCAGGCCGGGCGTAAAGCCAGCCTTACAGGCGCCCCCAGGAATACGGCTAACGTTTTGAATTCAATAGGAAATAGATCAACAGCGCGGTGTCAGCCTGACGATACAGGCACCAACTCAGCGGCCCCGACAGCTAGCCGCCAGTCGCCGGGCTACGATAGACCTCAGCTTGCAGGACGGTGGTAACGCCCTGCCCTTCCATGGCAAGCCCATCTGTATCGTTTGATTTACGGCAGGAGATGCCCTGCCCTGGATATGTCGGTAATCCGCAACGCTTATCGAGATAACCGATCAAATTTGAAACATAGCCCCATTGCCATATTCCACATCTGTATAAATATCGATCAAATCAGCATGTTATAGTTCTTACCAGCTTCACCGGGTTCAGAATCTGAGGTTTAACTGGCTCGCAGATGTAACAGATAACCCAAAGACGCCCAGGCACAGCACTGAACAGGGATGATCGAATGTACCGACTTGAGACACCAGGCCTTGATGACCCGGGCGCACAAATTTTAGCCGTATCCGCGGGCATACAGGTCCGCGGCAACAACTTGATGCTGGAAAGATCCTCTCCCGACAAAGGCAAAGCCTGAGCAATCAGGCGGCGCAAAGTTACGGGTCCCTTGGTGTAATCTAAACTTTACATAAAGGGATCGCCGGACCGCCGAAGGAGAGAACCACTTACGGATTGGCCGCTAGAGGATCTTTGCTGAATAACAACTTCAGGAGAGATCTATGCGCCTTTCCGGGCCGACATTTTCCGCGACGCTGGCCGCCGCGGGCCTCGCTATCACACTGAGCTGCACCAGCTTCGTCACCTTCGCCGGCACCCCGCCTGGTCATGCCAATGCTTCGGCGGCGTCAGCTGTTGCCGAACAGGCGCGTCAGCAGGCCACCGAGCACACCCAGGCACTGATGGCACTGCAAAAGCGTTGGGCCAAGGCCCAGGGCGCCGAGAAATCCCGCGCGCTGCAGCAGATGATTGCCAGGGCCGAAGAACGTCAGGCCTTGTTGCTCGAGCTGATCAAAACCAATCCAGCCGAAGTCCTGCGCGTCGCCGTTCCGGAAGATAAACAGCACGGCATGCCTGCTGAGGTTGTCGAGTTACTGGAACAGAAAGTCGAGATCGCCGGTGAGTCGGAAGTCTTGTATGAAGATTATGAAGATGGCTCCCATAAGCTGCGTCGTTTTGTCAGAACGCCCTTTGGTGAACGTTTCGAACTGAATATTACACAACCAGATTCGGAACTGCAGAACGGTGAAACCGTTTCAGTTAACGGCGTGCTACTAGCGCATGCCGGCAGCGATTCGGACGGGGCTCTGGTTGCGAGCCAGGAGTCTATCGTCACTGCAGAATGTTGCACCCAGGAGAGCACCAGCAGCACACCGCCGCCTGCCGGCGCCTATACCTTTGGCGAGCAGAAGACCCTGGTCATGCTCGTCAACTTCCAGGACAAGGCTGAGCAGCCCTGGACCAAAGCACAGGTGCAGGACACTGTCTTCGGCACGACCAACGACTTCTATCTTGAAAACTCCGACAATCGCACCTGGCTAAGTGGTGATGTTACCGGCTGGTTTACGCTGCCGATCAGCAGCACCAGCTGTGATCAGTGGGCTCTGGCAACCGCAGCCAACGAGGCCGCGACCGCAGCAGGCATCGATACGTCGGCCTACCGCCGGCTGGTATATGCCTTCCCGAAAAATGCCTGTGGCTGGACAGGGCTGGGCTCTGTTGGTGGATACAACTCCTGGGCCTGGCTGAACGGCTCCGCGACGCCCTATGTTGCGGGCCACGAACTGGGACACAACCTAGGCCTGGGCCATTCGGGTGGCCTGGAATGCGGCAACGATGTGATTGAAGGCAGCTGTTATAACGTCGGCTATGCCAATCGTCTCGATATTATGGGCAGCCCCCATACCGGTCATTTCAACGCCTTTCAGAAAGAGCGCCTGGGCTGGAACGATCAGGAACTGTTGGCGGTCACGAGCAGCGGCACTTATGCCGTCGCCCCTTACGCCAGTAACGGCAGCGGCACCAAAGCGCTCAAGGTCCTGCAGGGCACCGACGCCACGACCGGCCAGAACTCTTGGTACTACATCGAATTTCGTAAACCTGTTGGCTTCGACAGCTTTATTGTGGACGGCAATAACCTGGTGGATGTCAACAATGTGACCAACGGCGTCGTGGTCAACCGCGGCAACCTGTCGGACTGGAACAGCAGCCGTCTGCTGGATATGACTCCGGAAAGCAGTGGCGGAAGCTATTACGACTTCAACGACCCGGCACTGGTAGTCGGCCAGCGCTTCGTGGATACAAGCGCTGGCGTCGAAATCGCCACCAACTGGGTCGACAGCACCCAGGCTAACGTATCGGTAACCGTGGGTCCCCAGGACTGTCTCCACGCAGCCCCGACCATCGGACTGCCCGCAGGGTCGAGTGAGTGGGTCGCAGCCGGAACCAGCGTCGAGTATGTCGTCACGCTGTCGAACAACGACAGCCAGGCCTGTACGGCGACGACCTACGACCTGAGCAGTACGATCCCGACCGGCTGGACCGTGACCTGGAGTAGCCAGACGCGCGCGCTGGCTCCGGGCGAAACCGCCAGTACCAGCGTGCTCGTCACCTCAGCGGCAAATGCAGCTGACGGGTTTTACGATATCCCGGTCACTGCGGCCGGCAACAGCACCCAGACTACAGGCACTCTCTCCTACGTGATTGCTTCGCAGCCCACCAACAGTGCGCCAGTCGCTCAGAATGACAACGCCGCAACATCGGCAGGCAACACTGTTATTATCAGGGTACTCGATAACGACTCGGATCCTGATGGTGACAGCCTGAGCGTCGCGTCGCTGAGCGGCGTGAATGGCAACGCAGTCATCAATGGCGATGGCACAATCAGCTTTACCCCGGCCAGCGGCTTCAGCGGTAATGAAGCCTTTACGTACACGATCTCCGATGGCCAGGGCGCCAGCGCCAGTGCCAACGTAACAGTCAGTGTCAGTGCTGTGAGCAACAACCAAGCACCTGTCGCCCAGGATGACAGCATCCTGATCGCGAATGATGGCCCGATCACCATTGCCGTATTAGCCAATGACAGTGACCCGGATGGCGATACGCTGCTGGTAGCCGCCGTGACGGATCCGTCCAAAGGGAGTGTCACACTGAACGCCAATGGCACCCTGACCTACACGCCGGCGAAAAGCTTCAAGTCTACCGATTCGTTCAGCTACACACTGAGTGATGGCAAACTGACAGCAATGGCTACGGTAACCATTACGCTGGACCAAAGCAGCAGTACCGGTACAGGCGGTGGTCCCGGTAACGGCAATGGCAAAGGCAAAAAAACCTGATTAGGAGCTTCGAGGGGCTGTCGTCATGCGAGGCGTCAGCACCTCCAAACCGTTCCTAGTTAGCTGCCTGGGGGCTCAGAAACCCTTCGATCATTTGCGCAAAGGTTTCGTAGGGCTGGGCGCCGTAGAGAAAACGCTCTACCGTCACAACCCCCGGTGTCGTTTGATCCAGGGGGCCTATGTAGAAAAACGGCGTCCCGCGGACGCCGGCCGAAACCCCCAGATCAAAATCCGCCCGGATCTGCGGCGCATATTGCCCCTGCTCCATACACTCCAGGAAACGGGCCGTATCGAGCTCCAGCGACGTGGCAAAGGATTCCAGGTCCTCCATGCTCATGCGCGTCTGATTCTGAAACAGCAAATCATGCATCGACCAGTATTGCTGCTGGTCGCCGGCACATTGTGCCGCCATGGCCGCTCGCGGGGCCAGCGGGTGCAACTTCTGCAGAGGAAATTCCTTCAGTACGATCTTAAGTTTTCCGGTATCGACAAACTCCTTTATCAGCCGCGGATGGGCCTGCTCGAAATGGCGGCGGCAGAACGGACACTGATAATCGGTGAATTCGATAAGGACAACAGGCGCATCGTCCTGCCCCAGGTACGGCGAGCCGGTAACGGTCATGGCCATGGGTAACGGTGGCTCAGACGGTGGCTTGGCTGCCTCTGCTTGCCCACTATCCGGTTTTTGCAGCGCCATCAGCATCTGCTTGATTTCAGTCAGCTCCTGCTGCACAGCCGTTTGCCCCTGCTGCAATGCCTGCAGTTCGGCGCGAATTGACTGTAACTCGTCCACCGTCTCCGCCTGAGCCGTCATCGCTACTCCACATGCTATTCCCAGTACCAGCCCCCAGACGCCAATGTACCTGACAATCGGGAACCCGGTTAATTGCCTTAATTCGCCCATAATGTGTTCTCCAGTGAGTCACCTGTAATGATCGATAAACTCCGCAGACGCCAGTTAAGCCTAGCTGGCCGCCAGTCAAGTGGCGAATGAATGCTCAAGACTGACGAGCTCAAAAAAAGCGGCGACCAGACCTGGTCGCCGCGGTATCGTCTGTTTATTCAACAGGTTCTTTCGCCTTCATTAGCTACCCGGAGTACAGGCAGCTGCAGCAACCGGGATGTTAGTGACGATGCAGGTCACGTCCTCACCAGGCAGCAAGGCCGGTACCACTACGCTGGCACCCGAACCGGTCGTGGTGCCGGTATCATCGCAGCGCCAGGACGACGTAAAGCCGCCGACTGATGCCGGTATGGTCACTGCGCCCGGAATGGTTTCCGCTCCGTCTGCAGCTGTTTCGGCCACTTTCACAGGTCCATACGTGGTCGCCAGGCCAGATCCCCCGAGAACCGTGGTGACCACTAGAGAACTGGTCATACCGCCATCTCCCTGCGCCTCGGTCTCATGATCGAAGGAGTTGTTATTACCATCGTCGATCAGCAGATCGAAGGTTGGCCCTGACCCACCGGTCAACTCTTTCACGATCTTGATCGTCGGCCGGCGGACGTTGGTGATAGTACAGGACTTGCTGTCACCGGTGCCCACGGTGACAGAACCGTCAGTGGCACAGTCGCCACCCGTGGTCGAGGTGTAGTTCGCCAGATCCGTACCAGTACCGGCAATCTCATCAACCGTGAAGCTGCCCGGGCTGACTTCCAGTGGCCCAAAGCCTCCACCGTCGCCAATATTTGTCGCTTTGGCAACACCATCGAGACGCAATGTAAACAGACCTCCGTCCGAAACGTCACAGGCATTGACCACGACCTTAGTGGCAGAGATATCACCCAACGCCTCATTCACAAAGCGGCAGGTTATGCTCTCACCGATGTCCAGATCGATCATAAAGGTACCGGTTCCGCCTGTACTGATTGGCAAGGCCGCGGGCAACGGGAAGACCGAGCCACCGTCGTCATCGCCTGTACAGGTCATGGCCGTCAGCTCCCAACCCGCCGGAACCAATTCAGATACGTCGTAATCACCGGCTTGCAGGTTGAGGAAGGTTTCGCTATCCAGACCAGCCACACCCGAAGCGGTTGTGGTTAGATCGAAATCGCCAGCGCTCGGCTCGGTTCCGGCGGCATTCGTGCCGTCAGGAATATCGGTATCGATATCGAAAGTCCCGGTATCACCGATCGTAACCTTCTCGATGGTGATGCTGCCGCAGATATTCACATTGGCGAGCATAAAGTCGAACAGGTTGGCGGTGACCGACTGGGAGGTACGGGACTCGAGCATGACTTTGGAGAAGCAGATATCCGAACCTGCCGGGATGATCTGATCGCCCATTTCGGCCCACATGTTATCCTGCAGCTCGCCGAATTTCGGCTTCTTACTGGACCCTGTCGCCGTTGCGCCATTGATTATAGGCCGCCAAGCCGGGAAGATACTGGCGCCGTTCACTTCGCCGCAGGCGTCGGTGGCGGGGTGTGCTACCGAGCAGTTACCGCCGGTATTGATCAGCGCCAGTACTTCATCGCCGCTTTCCGGCGATGCCGGGCTCGGATCCTGCCATTCGAAAATCAGGATAGTGGCCAGGGAACCACCTTTGGTGAATTCCCCCACCGCCAGAATGTCGCCATGCATATGCACACCGGTGAACTCGCCGGACCCACCCAGTGCCGTCGGCGTACAGCCAACCTCGGGGTCCTGCAGATACCAGACACCGAAGTTCTCGTTACCCTCGTTCTTGTCGCGGTCGGCGCCAGCGTAAGAGTATATGGCACCCTCGGCGTCGCGATAGAAGGTTACGACCCCGTGCAACAGGTCGTTTTTGTTGTTGACGTTGGGTTTGATAACACAGCCCCAGGGGTCCGACGATACCGCCGACAGGCCACCACCGGCGGCACCCCCAAGCGGTGCTTCGTCCTTGTTACTCGGCTGGTGGTGCGAGGCATCAGGTTCGAAGGAGTCATCAATAAAGACCTGCTCGAAAGCGGCCGTATCCGAATCGCTATTGGGATCGAACGCCTGAAACATCCCCGCCGCCCAGGCTGCACCGCAGTTGTTGGCGTTGCTGTAGATAGATCCCGGGTCGTTATTCACCGGCAGCACCACACGACCTTCCCTACATTCCTGCAGGAACACGGTGTCTGCATCGTCGCCAAACATCGGGGCGTTTAGAGCATCACCGTAGTCAGAAAGGCCGCCGGTCGTACCATCCCCCGGATTGTTCGCGGTGGAGTCCTCGGTATCGCCGTCGAGTTCATAAGGGTTGACATCCGCGGCCATGCTCGTAAAAGACGCCGCGCACAGAGTGGCTCCCAATAGCCAGATTGGGAGCTTTTTACACAGATCTAACGTTCGCATTTCCCACCTCCAGAACCACAGCGGTGCGCCTTGCTGTTAACCGCTCGGGTTTGAAATGGAATCTCGCCGGTCACAAACAGTACCGATGAAACTCCTGTGGTTCGTCTCCTGTCCCTGTATCCGGTGGTTTCAATAGCTCCCTTACCCTCGAACGCTGCCCGTCGCACGACCTTCCTTCACGCCCGTGCAGTGACCAGAGCAGAAACCACCTTGCAGCGGGAACACGCGAATGGCTGACAACAGATACCACAACCCCGGCGCTCCCCGTCGGCTTTTGGCACGACGCACGCCATACCCAAAGCTGTCACAGCAGTACAAGCAAGAGCCGGGCCATATTTATAAGCAACTGATAATCATAAGAAAAATATCCGGCGGCCGCGTGGGTCCGTTGCCAGAGCGTTAAGCAGGCCTTACAGATCGGCTGAATGAAAGATTAACCTGTTGAATTGCAAGAAGAACTCAAGGCAAGTCTCTTGTCAGGGTGACGATACAGCCCGCCTCCGGATGCAACAGCGCCAGCGTGCCGTTATTGCCATGCGCCACGGCAGGCAGAGACCCAACCTTCCCTGCACAGTCCACAACCGAAGGCCGTGACCCCTTCACCCGGCGAAAACGGGCAATCTGTTTCATCAGACTTACGACTGATCACGGTCAGGCGAGCCGCTGTCTGCAAACAGCAACGCATATGGGAAAAACCGATCAGATTCGCAACATTGCCCCCGTGCCATATTCCACATCTGTATAAATAGCGATCAATTCAACATGTTATAGTTCTTACCAGTTTCGCGGGGCACGCAAACAGCCTCGCTATTGATACGATTTTGTAACAGATAACCCAAAGACGCCCAGGCACAGCACTGAACAGGGATGATCGAATGTACCGACTTGAAACACTTGGCTGCGATAAGCCGGGCGCACGAATTTTAGCTGTATCCGCGGGAACAGAGTACTGCGGCAACAACTTGATACTGGAAAGATCCTCTCCCGACAAAGGCAACGCCTGAGTAATCAGGCGGCGCAAAGTTACGGGTCCTCATCCAAGCCCCAGGGTATAGATAGGGATCGCCGGACCGCCGAAGGAGAGAACCACTGACGGATTGGCCGCTAGAGGATCTTTGCTGAATTTTTAACTTCAGGAGAGACCCATGCGCCTATCCAGGCCCTCATTCAGCCAGTCCCTGGCCACCACCGGCCTCGCCCTAGCCCTCAGTTGCACCACCCTGGCCGCATTCGCCGGCAATGACGACGATCAGGCCACGCCCCACGCTGTTGCCGAACAGGCGCGCCAAAAGGCATCCGATCACACCCAGGCACTGGCCGCACTGCAAAAGCGCTGGGCCAAGGCCCGGGGCGCCGAGAAATCCCGCGCACTGCAGCAGATGATTGCCAAGGCCGAAGAGCGCCGCACCTTTCTGCTCGGGCTGCTGGAATCCAGCCCCGCCGAAGCGCTGCGTGTGGCTATTCCGCAAGAGAAGCAGGTCGGCATGCCCGCCGAAGTGCAGGCGATGCTCGAGCAGAAGCTGGAACTCGAGGGTGAATACGAAGCCATCTACGAGGAAGACTTCGAAGCCGGTACGGCCCGGCTGCACCAGTTCGTCAAGACGCCGTTCGGCGAGCGTTTCGAGCTACACAGCAACGGTAAAAACGCTGCCGCACTGACCGGCCAGCAGGTGCAACTGCAGGGTCTGCTGTTTCCGCAAGCAAACGACGCCGACGGTACCAGTGGCGAACTGTTACTGGACGACAGCGGTATTCTGGTGATGGGCGCTACCGGGGGAGATAATGGAGGCACTGCGGGACCGCTACCGAATACCTTTGGCGACCACCGTGTCGCCGTGATGTTGGTCAACTTCCAGAACGATCCGGGCGACAAGCCGTGGACCAGTTCCCAGGTTCAGGATGTGCTTTTCGGACAGGTTAACGACTTGTATCGCGAAAACTCGTACAACCAGGCATCACTCAGTGGCAACGTCTTTGGTTGGTACACGCTGCCAATCAGTGGTGGTACCTGCTCGTCCGATATCGACGACTACGCCAACGCGGCCGCAACTGCGGCCGGTGTCAACCTGTCCAGCTACGACCATCTGGTATACATAATGGCGCCGTCCAGCGGCTGTAATCTCGATACCGGTACCGTTGGCGGATCGCCGTCCAAGAGCTGGATCGTCTCCGGCCCGGACTTCCACACCCTTGCCCATGAACTGGGGCATAATTTTGGCCTCCGCCACGCCCATGGACAGAAATGCGATGGTGGCGCGGTTCTGGGAACGGGCTGCAGTCACTCGGAGTATGGCGACATTTTCGACACCATGGGTTCGGATAGCGCTCACTTCAACGCTTTCCAAAAAGAAAGGCTGGGATGGCTTGGATATAACCAATCGCCTCCGGTGACCGAAGTCGTTGCCGATGGCGTCTATACCCTGAGCCCGATGGCGACAACCAACAGCCAGGTCAAGGGTCTGAAGGTTCTGCGGGGCACGGATCCTGCCACCGGCGCACGCAGCTGGTACTACCTCGAGTACCGCCAGCCGGTCGGGTTTGACGCCGGAATCTTCGAAAACACCGATATGTTCTCCAATCCGGAGAATCTGGCGAATGGCGTACTGCTGCATACGGCCATCGAAGGCGATGGCAACAGCAGCTACCTGCTGGATATGACGCCCGATAGTATTACCTTCAACTCAGGCCTGGACTTTCGCGATGCCGCCCTTGAAGTGGGCTACAGCTACCAGGACGAAATCGCCGGGGTGACGATCACCCCCTTGTCCAGCGACAGCTCCGGAATCACCGTCGATATCAGTTACGCCGCCGGTTCCGGTGGGACATCCAACCGTGCACCTGTAGCAGTGAACGACAGCGCCACCACCCATACCGCGACATCGGTTGCGATCCCGGTTCTGGCCAATGATTCCGACCCCGATGGCGACAGCCTGAGCATAACATCCGTCAGCGGGGTCAACGGCAGCGCCCAGATCAGCGGTGGGGATATTATCTTTACGCCTAATAGCGGTTTCAGCGGTAACGAAACATTCAACTACAGCGTCTCCGACGGCAAGGGCGCCAGCGCCAGCGCGAACGTGACCGTCAGTGTCAGTCCACCCGACAGCAACCGTGCGCCGATCGCCACTGGTGACACCGCCGCTACCGGACCAAACAGTGTCGTCAGCATCCCGGTACTTGCCAACGACTCGGATCCGGACGGCGACCACCTGACCATCACCGCGATTACCCAGGGAAGCAAGGGCAGCGTTCTCATCAACCATGATGGCACTGTCACCTACAGTCCGGCCCGGAACTTCAAGAACGGCGACAGTTTCAGCTATACAATCAGTGACGGTCGTCTGAGTGCCACCGCCACCGTAACGATTTCGCCGGAAAGCGGTAGCGATACCGGCCATTCCGGCAAAGGAAACGGTAAAAACAAGTAGGCCGCCATCCGGCTTCACCCTCCCGGGTCCATCAACAGCACGGCGGTAACCCCAAACAATAACCGGAGCATCAGCTCCGGTTATTGTTCCAAGGTTGGGAGGGGCACTCCCATTGCCCCTCAATGTCTGCGGTGCGTGCCCATCACTGGAACAACGGATCCGGGACATCGTCCGGATCGGGACATGCCATGTCCCCTTCGCCATCATCATCCCAGCAGATGCTGCACTTCGCAGTAGCCTGAACAGGACCTGCGGTCTGACCGGAAAGCACACCGTCGCCGATAGCCACGGCGGTATTGTCAAACAACGCCGCGAGGAAGTTACCCGCCTCGCCGGTATCTGAAGTCCACACCAGATACTTGCCAAGCTCTTCGCCATCCTGTGTCAGGTTGGAGTCGGAAGCTTTCGGCAGATAGCAGACCTTGCCGGTCATGTGGATGGCACCCGGTGCCAGACCACCGATATCGAAGCCACTCGGTGCGGCATAGATACCACCAACGGTATCGTCCAGCAGCGTAACGTTCTCGAGCGCCTCGAGGCCCGTGTTTTCCACTTCGATTTCAACGCAGGCTTCTACCATCAACTCATCGGTTTCCGGATCAGCCATCAGGCGTACCGGTGTATCGGCACACATTTTACGGACCGCGATTTGCGGAGTGGCGTTGAACTCACAGATATCCGACTCGACGCTATTCTCAACGACATCGGCACTGTCAACCACATCCGCTTCGACGAAGAGTTCGTTTGCCTCGGAGATGGCGCCGACGCCGTCGCTCGTCAAGCACTGGATTTCCAGGTCGAGGGACTCACCCGACGCCAGGGAACCACCCCCGATCGCTGTGAAAGTGGCGTCATTGAGACCAATACCGACCGCGACACCACCAACATCGGTAACGGTACAGGAGGCTATACCGGCTGGCGGGCTATCTTTAAGCCGGAATCCGGTCAGGTCGAAATCACCGGAGCTGTCGTTGGTAATGGTGGATTCATAAGTATAAAGCACGGTAGTACCACCTGGCTGGGTCACGCCGGGGCCGTCGCAGGCCTTGGTGATCGACACAGCCGGTGCACCCGGGGTATAGCAAAACGAAATATGGCTCAGGCCACGACCTTCTAGCGCTGTCAGTCCATTATCGTGATCAGTTTGAACAGGGGCATGTACACTTGGATCACTCAAGTCAGCATAATCATACAAATGCCCACCTGGTCCGCCCTTTGCGAATATACCAATAATATTTCCGCCAGTAGCCGCCCAAGAGAACATTTTTCCGTCTACAACAATATCGACAGATAAGGTTCCATCACCGACACCGATTGCACTTACAACAGGCTCATATTTAAACTCGATCAACTCCTCACCATTAATGGAACTACCATAAAAATTGGTACAGGTCGGGTTACCACTTTTTATTTCGGCGGGTACCAGCGGCCCATCAGAATGCGCGGCCTGCACTGCTGGAGCAGCCAATACCATTGTCAAGGCACCCGCCATTACCACCGCGCTCGTTCGCAGTGCCTTCAGGCAGGCCCCAGGACTACAATTATTCAGGAAAGACATGTCTTTACCCTCCAGTTTTTTGGTGAGACGCTCCTGACGAAAAAGCAGCCAGTTGCATCACCTTTGCCTCGCCTGCTGCGGCCGGTGGACTGATCGCCTGGCCTTGGCGTCTGGGATCTCCTGTAGACGGTCTGATCAGTGCCGGCGGGAAAGCACTACCGAGGCGGACTGAGGGGAATACCTCCGGTACCGCCTCCTCTTGTATCCCGCTACGCAACGAATGCGATGACTTGCTTTCGAGGGTCCGGAGCCGATTCACAGCGCCGCCGGGCGCCTCCTGCTTCCCGCGAAACCGGCGACGGTCACCGCGGGCCACGCCAAAGCCGTTTGGTTTTGGTGCCCAGATAGATACAAGAGCCGTGCCATTGCTCTAACTTGTTGAATTTATATACTTTTATCTTCAACGTAAGGGCATTTCAGGTTCGATTTGTAAGCTAGCGGAAACAGTTATTCGGCTTGCGGATGCCAAGCTATTGATTTCTTTTAAAAAGCGACCCGTCCGAAGTGTTAGCCTGGGTTAACGCTCCCTATGGGGTGTACAGCGGTGCGGTTGCTCTTGCATGAGTTCACTCTGCAAGTGAATCGCGCCAGTCACCTGTAAGAACAGGACCTATTCGCCCACGGAGTGGGCGCCCACAAGGGTTCGACTTGAACCACAGGTTCGCCCAGATACTGGGCTCCGACACTTTCGGGCCTCTACGACTATTGCGGCGCGAGGCCGAGCATGGCCGCCAGCCGCGCTGCCGGCACATAGCCCGGTACCAGTTGGCCATCGGGAAACAACAGCGCCGGGGTGCCGGTCACGCCGACCTTCTTACCCAGTTCGAACTGTTCCAGCACCGGCGACTCACAGCTCAGGGACGCGATGGCTTCACCGTTTTTCAACTTCGTCATGCCCGTCTGGCGCTGTTCCGGCGCGGCGCACCAGAGCGATTGCATCTTGGCAAAGGCCGCCGAGCGCTCGCCGCCGCGCGGAAAAGCCAGGTAGTCTACCTCGATGCCCAGCGCATTCAGCTTCGGCACCTCCTGGTGCAACTTGCGGCAGTAGGGGCAGTCCACATCGGTGAATACGGTAACCCGGGCCTTGACCTCGCCATCCGGCTTGAAGACGATCATGTCCGCGGCGTCGACTGCCGAGAACAGCGCCAGCCGGCGGGCATTGAGCCGTTTTTCAGTGAGATTGACCATGCCCTTGTCGCCGTCGGCACGATACAGCTGCCCTTGCACAAAGAACTGCCCCCCCGGGTCGGCATACAGGAGGCCCCCACTCGCAAGCATTACCTCGTAAAGGCCCGGCATCGCGGACGGCTCGATAGACGTGATCTGAATGGCGGTATCCATTTTCTGAAGCTGCTCGGCAATCAGATTTTCGGCAACACCTGCGCCACTGCCAGCGTCCGCCAGCCCAGAGCCGTTGATTATCAGCAATGCGGCGGCGATTAAGTTTGCTTTGTACATGGCTGTTTCCTCACAGAAGTCCCGTGGTCTTACTAAACCGGTATGAAAATACCGATCATTATTCCGGGTTGCATGGATGCACTTCCATTGGCCGAAGGCCACTGCGAGTCTTTGACCAAAAAATGCTCCTGCTTTTATTTGCACACAGTCCATCCATGGCCCTGAATATCCAGGGGGTTCGCAATATTCCGCCCGATTTTCAAGGGCGCCCCATGGACTAGGCACGGATGCCTATTCCATGGCCGGGCTAATAGCAAAGCCCTATGCTGTCTGTATCAATACAAAAAACGTGCCGAGTTTATAACCTGTTGGCTGGAAAAGACTTTTATAACAAGCACAGTGATTGCTGAAGAAAACTGTAAGGATGGAGTGACAGGGTGGTCGCTGTTTCCCCCCCGGGACGCGTCCATCGGGCCGCGCCCCAGGGGAAAATGGGAGGTAAATAACGGGAATGAGCCCTGGTTCCGACACCCAGGGTTGAGAGCCGCGCCCTTATTAACCCGGCGCCATTTTCAATCGTGCCAGACCTCAGTAACCACGCGGCCTCTGAGGCTGCTTGAGCATATGCAAATTTCCACCACCTCAATACCCGGAATCAGTTGTGCGGCGGTGCCGTATCCAGGGACCTCGAGGGCAGGTTCAGGCCGCGCAGCTTGTTGCGGTATTCGCGGGTGACTTCCCGGGCATCCGCCGTATCGGTGACGGCGGTGGGGGTGATCATGACCACCAGCTCGGTGCGCTGCGTGCTCTTGCCCCGGCTACCGAACGCCCAGCCGACCACCGGCAGGTGCCTCAGGTAGGGCACCCCTTCACCGCCGGTGTCGTTGTTTTCCTTGATCAGGCCGCCCAGTACCAGGGTTTCACCGCTTTGCACCGCCACGCTGGTATTGATCTGGCGTTGCGTGATGGTGGGAGAGTTGATGCCGGCAAAACTCGGGTCCGGGTTTACGTCGTTCACTTCCTGGGTAATATCCAGCACCACCATGCCGCCGGCATTGACCCGGGGCGTCACCTTCAGCAGCACGCCGGTATCACGGTACTGTATGGTGCTGGTGATATTGGCTCGCACTTCATCGTCCGGGGTAACGACGCCGCTGCTGGTGTTGGTGGTCGCGGATGTCTGGATCGGCACCTGGTCGCCCACCTTGATTTCGGCGGTATGGTTGTCCAGTACCATCAGCGTGGGTGACGACACCACCTTGAGGCGCGAGTCGGTGGCCAGCACATTCAGCAGTGCCCGGGTGCTGGAGCCGCTGATCACCTCGTAGCTGCCGCTGCCGATCACATCGGCTGCCGAGGGTATGGGGCTCTGCCCCAGGGTGCCGAAGCCTTTGGTACCGCTGCCCAGGTGGTTCTTGAAGAACCACTGCAGGCCATAGCGCAGCTCGTCTTCAAGGGACACCTCGACGATGGTGGCTTCCACCAGCACCTGCAGTGGCAATACATCGAGCTTTTGAATGGCCTTGTAGACCTTGTCGTAATCTCCGGGCGAGGACATGATCAGCAGTGCATTATTTTCCGCATCGGCAATGATGCTCACTTCTCCAACTTCGATACTGGCCGGGCTGGCGCTGGCTTCGGCCCGGGTGACGGTGCCGTCGGCATCGGCATCCGGTGCCGGCGTTGCAGCGACGACAGGCCGGCGTGCCGCCTCCGCCTCCCGGGCCTGACGGTTGCGCCGCTGGCCGTCGAACAGTTGCCCGAGCATCTCGGCCATGTTTTCGGCCCGACCGTTCTGCACGTAATAGACGTACATGCCCAGCCCCTGGGCACCTTCACTGCGATCCAGCCGGGTAATCCAGGTTTTTGCATCCGACAGGTATTTGCGCTGCGCCGTAATGACCAGCAGCGCATTGAGCCGCTCGATCGGCATAAAGCGCACCATGCCCGCCAGCGGGCCATCCGCCGCATCGCCAAAGATGGCCCCCAGTTCGTCCACCAGCACCTCGGCATCCACTGACTGCAGCCGGAACAGCCCGACCGACATCCCCTGCAGCTGATCGACATCAAAGGTTTTGATGGTGTCACGCAGGCTCACCAGCTCACCCTGGGTGCCGCCCAGCACCAGCAGGTTACGCCGCTCATCCGCCTCCATCATGCCCTGGCGCGGTTTCAGTGGTTCCAGTATCTTGAGCATTTCCTGGGCACCGATGTAGCGTAGCGGCACCACCAGTATCTGGTAGCCTCGATCCGCACTCAGGTTACCCCGCAGACTGATGGCACCGCCGTTGACGCCGTCGATCGGCACCACTTCATAAAAGCCGTTGCGATCAATCAGGGCGGCACCGTTCACCTGCAGCAGTTTTTCCAGTGTCGGCACCAGCGCATCACGGCTGATCGGACGGCTGGTCTGCATGTTGACGACCCCGCGCACCTGGTCATCCAGAATGTAATTGACCTGCAGGATATCCCCCAGCACCGTCTTCACGACCTCGCTGATCTCGGCCCCCTGAAAGTTGAAGGTGATATCCCCCTCCACCGGTGTGCCCCGGTCTTGCGTACCGATATCGAAGAACACGCCATTGCCGCCGTACAGCTCGGTGCGCGGTGCATCCGAACCCGGGGCCAGGCCTGCTTCGGCGGCAAAGCGCTCCGGTTGCGCCGGGTTTTCCCGCGCCTTCTGCGCCACCGCACTGGCGCCGCTGGGGTCCGCCGGACGCTCGGCCTGGGCACTGCGCCAGGGGCTGTCGAGGGCATCAGGGTTTTGCGTATCCTGCAGCGCACAGGCACTGAGAGCGAGACTACAGACCAGCAGCAGCGCGGTATTAATGACATTACTCATTCAGAGTCTCCTTCACGGATTCGGTATCCTGCTCGAGCTGACGCGAGGCTTCCTGGGTGCGCTCATCCAGTGGTGCAGCTTCGCCGTTCTCGCCCTCAATCGCAGGTTCAGGCACCGCCACCGGGGTGGTGTCCCTGGGCTCGAGCAGCTCCAGCGTCACCTGCTCATCCCCCGAGCCCATGACTACCGTTTCGAGATTTATTTCATCCAGCACCCAGCTTGCATCCAGCGGCATGCCGGCATTCAGCGTTAGCCGGCGCTCGCCGTTACGCTCCTGAAACAGGGCTCGCAGCTGTTCGCCAACGAGAATAATGCCGGTGAGTTTCCAGCTATCACGCAGCTCCTGGGCAGAGCTGCCGCTGGGTTCCCCGGCCTGGGGCCTGCGACTGGAGTGAAACAGCGGACGCTCCAGCATGTCGTCAAACTGGCTGCGCGGCGGAAACGGCGGCAGCGCCAGGGCGGCATTGCCGCCGGGCGCGGGCTGCGCTTCCCCGGCCTGATCGACCTCATCCTGGCTGGATTCCGCCTGCACCGCGGCTGGCGCCAGTTCGGCCCCTGGCGACTCCGATGCCGACTCGGCGACCGGCAGCCCGGCGTCAGGGTCATCGGCGGCCTGCAACGGCAAGGGTGCCAGCAGTAGCAACAACACCCGAGCGGCACCCTTGAGAGCGTTCCAGCGTCTGATCATGGTGTATCTTCCCGCGGCGCAAAACCGGTCAGGTCAAAGCGGATATCCAGCGCCGGCACCGACTGACCGGTCTCGACGCGGCGACCACCCCGGCGCACCACCCGGGTTTGCCGGCGCGGATTGGCCAATACCGTGACGTTCTCGGCAAACAGCGCGGGCTTGCCGGACTCCAGGCTGTAAAACAGGTTGACCAGGTCATCGAGTTCGCCGCGCATATGCACCTGAATGGCAATGGTTTGCAACGGCCCCGCCTCCCCGGAACTCAGAATCTGGGTACTGATCACCTGGCCACCACCGCGCCCAACCTGGCTGTGCAGGTACTGCTGCAAATGCGCCGCCGCCAGCGCCGGCTTGTTCTGGGGCAGGTACAGGTCGGCCACCGGCTCTGCGGCCTGCAAGGCGGCAAGTCGTGCCTCGTCATCGGCAAGCCCCGCGGCCAGGCGCTGATAGATTGACAACTGGTTCTGCAACGATTCGATACGCTCGCCATAGCCGAGATAGGTTCCCAGTACCGGCCTGACAATCAGGACCAGCAGCAGCAGCACAATGAACAGCAGCCCAACGGCCAGCAGGCGGCTGCGTTGCGAGCTCAGGCGGCTCATGGGGCCACCTCCGATGCGGACGCATCCGTCGGGCCGGATTCAAGGCGCGCCTCAATGCTGAAGCGTTCGCGACGGCTGCGCGGATTGATGGTCACCGGGGAGGTAAAATCCACCGCCATGAGGAGGTCGGAGGCTTCCAGCAACCCGATCAGCGAGGATGCGCTGCCCGATTCGCCCTGGATCCGCAGCACCGGGTCATTGAGTTCAAGACGACTCAGCCAGGTATTGTCCGGCAGCAGGCGTGTCAGCTCATCCAGGATAAAGAGCGCTGGTGTCTGGGCCGCTTTTTTGCGTCCCAAAAACTGCCGCCCTTCCACCAGGGCATCAATGTCGGCGCGCACCTGCTGCGCACGCTGCGCCTGGGCACGGGGCTGCTCCAGGGCGGCCTCCAGCCGAGCCACCTGCTGCGAGCGCTCATAGAGCGGAAAGCCTGCCAGCAGCGCTAGCAGCACCGCGGCCACCAGCAGCCGGTTGCGCAAGGAGCGCTGGCGTTCGTGCCCGGCACTGGAGCGCTGCTCGCGCGGCAACAGGTTGAGGGTCTGGCGTTCGTGGCCGGAAGCGGCCTGTGCTTCCAGCGGGAACACGGCGGTGGGCGCAATGCCAAAGGGCTGCAGTTGCTGCAGCAGGGTATCCAGACGCTGACGGGGCATCAGGTACAGATCCACCAGAATGCGTTGGTTTGCCGCATCGCGCCGGGCAACCCGGTACCCGAAATAGACATCGTCAGCACTAAAGGGGGTGTGGCGATCCATCTCAAACCCCAGTACCGAGTCAAGGCGCGACTCGGTGGCCGCCGGCAGGGACAGCACCTTGTGCAGCAGGTGGCGGGCATCCAGCTGCAACAGGGTATGCCCGGCGTCGCGCGCCATCTGCATCAGTTGCTCGCGCAGCTGTGGCGGCGGAACCGTTGCCAGCGGCAGACGGTAGGCTACTTCCTCGTCCTCCAGCACCACCAGCTGGGGGTTGTCCGGCTGTTCAATACGCAGCACCAGCGCCGCAGCACTGATGCGGCGGCGCCAGGCCGCGGGCATAAGCCCGCGCAATTCACCGCTCCACCAATACCAGAATCCGGATAGAGCCTGTAACAGCCCCTCCCGCCAACGGCGTGCTCCGGTTATGGTTGCGTTGATCACCGGTGTCTCCCTGGTTCAGGTGAAGATTATTTGTTGAGCCTAGTTCATATTCGCAAAAGCGGCAGGTCGACTGGCCGCGGCGATTAGCCTCCAGAGCGGGCTCCCGCAGCTCCTCTGTTACATGCCGGTCTCATCGAAAAGCGGCTCCATTTCATGCTGTACGCGGCTCAGGCCTCCCCGGGAAGAGCGGCCACGACGCTGAATCTGGGCGCTGAAACGCGCCCGCACCACGGGCCCGACCTGGGCCTCGGCCTGCACTGTATAGTTGATGCCGGCACGCTGCCCGGCAATGTACTGGGACGCCGGCAATGGAAACTCGGGGGGCTCCAGACCCTCTTCGTGGTTACGCCGGCGCTGCTCGATAAAGGCGTCGACGACGCCCTCATCCGCGCCCGACAAGGCCAGCAACGCCAGGCGCGGGGCAAACTGCGGGTTGATACCCGGCACCCCGTTCAGCACCGTGACGCTGCCCCTGACACGCCGGTACGTCTCCGCGCTCATGCCCAGCACCAGCTGCAGTTCCTCAACCTTGTCGAAGGGCGCATCCTTGGCCCCGTCCTCCCTGCCGGCCGCCAGATAATCATCATCCTCCGCGCCATTGAGCCTTCGCAGATCGTCGTCATCACGCCAATCCATGATCGCATCGGCCAGGGCATCGGCGCTGGCGCCATCGAGCCCGGCAGCAACGAAGAGCCCGCTCAGCAACTCGACCGGCGCCGCATTGAGGTCGATCTTGCCGCTCTCATCCTGCAATGCCACCCGTACCGAAATAGCATCCAGTTGCAGCACCTGAACGCTGCCATCGGCCAGCCACTGCTCGTCCGGCACCCGCTGCAGATTCCACAGGGCCCACTGCATGCCCGCTTCGCTGGCGTACTTGCCCTGGGTCGCCGCCACCAGGTTCTGCGCCAGCCGGGCATTGCTGCGACTGCCCTGGGACAGATTGGCCGCCAGCAGGGAGAGCAACACCAGCACCCAGAGCACGGCCACCAGCGCCAGGCCAGCCTGGCAGCTGGCCGCGCTACAACAGCGTTTTGCCGCCATAGCGGTACTCCGTTGGCGATACGGTGACCTCCGGCCAGAAGGCCACGGAGGCTTCGTTGGCCAGCCCGTCGACCCCCTCCGGCAGCGCGCGCAAACGCACCAGGTAGGGCAGCACCGATTCGTCCCTCCATTCATTGCGCCATTCGGGCTGATCGCTGTCATCGTAATAGAGGTACTCCAGCTCCAGCTGCGCAACCCCCCGCAGCAGTACCCGCTCCTGCGGCTCGACGATGGCGATCTGCTCGCCGTTAAGCCCCTCCCCGGTGGACTCCAGCGGCGCTCGCCAGTCGATCACCTCGCCCTCGGTATAGGGCCGGGTGGACATCACCAGCTGGCGGGGCCGGCCGTCGCCGGGGTCAACAACCCGCAACTGGCACCAGTACAGTTCCGCCAGGCCCCTGGGGGTTGGCAACTCGGTCACGAAGACAAGCTGCTGCGCATCGCCAAGCATGGCCACCGACAGGCGCGTTTCGATATCCCGCACCCGCAGCGGTTGGGCCTGTTCCAGCAGGCGGCGCACGAAGGTCTGTACCAGGTAGCTCTCGTGGGCCCGCTCCTGGTGACCTATAACCCGCTCCCAGCTGCCCGTGGCAATGCGAAAGGCGCCAAACACCAGCATTGCCACGAGCCCGGTCAGCAACAGGGCGATCAGCAGCTCCACCAGCGTAAACCCCTGGCAATGCCGGCAGCCCCGGTGCGCACGGGGACTCATTGTTCCACCACTAGGCGCAGGGTGGTCAGGCTGAGCTGCTGATTGCCATCCCAGTGCACCGTCACATCGATTTTATAGGGCACCTGCAGCGTATCGAGGGCGAGGTCCTGGTCCGGGAACTCGAAGCGCTCAATGCGCGAGGTCCAGTCGAAACGCTCGTCGATACGGCCCCCATCGGGGCCCGGGCGCAACTCGTTCAGCGCCGACAGCTCCGCCAGCCTGGACTCGGCCAGCAGCAGCGCCTGCTGGCGGGCGCTGGCACTGTCGGTGGTACGCATGGTCAGTGAAAAAATCTGCAGAATGACACCCAGGGACAGCGCCAGAATGACAAAGGCCACCAGCACTTCCAGCAAGGTGAAGCCGTGCTGCCGGCCGTATTCCTTACCGGGGTGGCGGGCCTGCAGCGGGCTAGTCACGAGGGATCTCCTGCGTCCCGCTGCCATCATCGATATGAACCCCGCCGGTCAGCCAGTCAACCTCGATCCGGTAACGCCCCGATGGGCCACTCAACAGCAGACTGCCACCACTGGAGCCACCATCGGGATAAAAGCGGATGCTGGGCGCCGGCGCCGATGCCCCCAGGTCCAGTGGCATCAGGATCTCATTACCCAGCGCCAGACCGCCTGCATCACTGAGGCTCAGCGAAAGGGTGTCAGGCAGCGGCACCGGCTCGTCACGGCCGCTCAAACGCAGGCCATGGGTCTGCCTGTCCAGGCTTAATGCAATCAGCCGGCTCTCGGCCATCGCCCGGCTGCGGGCATAGCGCAGCAGGGACGCGGTTTTCTGGGCCGTGCTCTTGAGCTCGACACCCGGCACCACGGCGGCAAAACGCGGCACCACCAGGCTGAGCATCAGGGTGGCCAGCACCAGCACCACCAGCAGCTCCAGCAAGGTAAAGCCGGCCTGGGCGGCGGCTTTCACGCCCGCCGCACCTTGAGGCTATTCCCAGCTACGCACATCCTGATTTTCCCCGTCACCGCCATCGCGGTTATCTGCCCCCAGCGAGTAGAGGTCGAACTCGCCATGCTGACCTGGAAAGACATAGACGTAGTCAAAGCCCCAGGGGTCCTTGCGCACCACGTTTTTCTTCAGGTAGGGTCCGTTCCAGTTCGGCGCGCCGGAAGGCTTCCTGATCAGTGCATCCAGCCCCTCTGCACCGGTGGGATAGCGGCCCACCTCGAGCCGGTAGAGGTCTAGCGCCGCACCCAGCTCCTCGATCTGCAAGGCCGCTGTTTTGGTTTTGGAGGTGCCCAGGTGCTTCAGTACCTGCGGCCCCACGAGGCTCGCCAGCAACCCTAGAATGACGAGTACCACCAGCAGTTCCAGCAGCGTAAAGCCCGCTGACCTGCGCCTGGCACGCATGGCACCTCTGATGTGGGTATGAATAGTCACGGTTAGGGTCCTCAGCGGTCACTCCCCCGGTCAGAGGGGCAATTCGTTAATCGACATTATCGCCACCAGGATCGACAGGATAATGCCGGCAATCATCAGCCCGAGCCCCACGATCAGCACAGGCTCCAGAATGGTCAGCATGCGCTGCAGCGCATTGGCCACTTCGCGGTCATACACATCGGCCACCTTGAGCAGCATGTCATCGAGCTGCCCGGTTTCTTCGCCGACCTGAATCATCTGCAGCGCCAGGGTCGGAAACACACCGGTGGCCTGCAGCGGCTCGGCCAGGCGGCGTCCCTCTTTCAGGCTGACCGCAGCCGTATCTGCGCCCTGCACCATCATGCGGTTGGACAGGGTTTCCCGCGCTATCTGCAGCGCATTCAGCAACGGCACGCCGCCGCGCACCAGCGTACCCAGGCTGCGACTGAAGCGGGCGGTATCGAGGCGTTGCAGCAGGCTGCCCAGCAGCGGCAGGCGCAACAACCAGGCATCCCAGCCCAGGCGCACCTCGGCATTGCGCAGGTGACGGCGAAACCAGAGCCCAAACAGGATCAGCAGCAACAGCACCCAGGGGCCGCCGTCACGCACCAGCTCGGCCACGCCGATTACAACCTGGGTCGACAGTGGCAGCGCCTTGCCCATGTCATCGAACAGTTGTTGAAACTGCGGAATCACGTAGGTCAGTATTACCAGCAGCGAGATCCCCGCCACGCACAGCAGAATCAGCGGGTACAGTAGCGCCGACAGGGTTTTTTCGCGCAATTCGCGGCTACGCTCCAGATAGAGCGCCAGATCACCCAGCCCGTCGGCGAGGCTGCCGGACATTTCGGCCGCATGCACCATGCTGATATAAAAGCGCGAAAAGCGACCGTCCTGCTCCTTCAGCACCGACGACAGCGACTGCCCCTTGCGCACGCCGTCCTGAATGCGCCCCAGCATATCCAGGGACTGGCCGTCACCGGCAACGCGGCGCATGATGTCCAGCGCCCGGTCAAGGGTGACACCGGCGCGCATCAGGGTGGCCAGGTCCAGGCTGAACTGCAGCACCTGGCGCTGCGAGGACGCCCCCAGCGTCAATTTCAGCTGCAACAGTGAGGCAAGACCGGCAGCGGCACCCGCCTCCTCCACCGAAATGGGGATCAGGCCGCCGCGCTGCAGCTGCTGTACCGCCAGCGCCTGATCGGCGGCCTCCAGTACACCGCTGCGTTCCTCGCCCTCCGCCGTGACTACCCGGTACTGAAACTGCGGCATGGCTCAGGACTCCTGGGTGACGCGAATCACTTCTTCAAGATTGGTAAGGCCCGCCAGCGCTTTCAGACAGCCATCCTCGTACAGAGTCCGCATCCCCGCCGCCCGGGCTGCCTGCAGGATGCTGCCCGAATCGGCATGCTGCAGCGCCAGCCGGCGGATTTCATCGTTCATTTGCAGCAGTTCGTGGATGACCAGGCGACCGTGAAAGCCCGTGCCCTGGCAATGCTCGCAACCGCCGGCCCGGTAAAGTTGCACCGGCCGCCCGCCGTTCAGGGCTTCAAGCTTCAGCTCCCGCGTGACTTCCGGCAGAGGCTCATAGGCCTCCTTGCAGTGACTGCACAGCAGTCGCACCAGGCGCTGGCCGACAACCGCATTCAGGGTCGAGGTCAGCAGATAGTCTTCGACCCCCATTTCCAGCAGGCGTGTCACGCTGCTGGCGGCATCATTGGTGTGCAGGGTCGACAGCACCAGGTGGCCGGTGAGGGCCGACTGAATGCAGATGCGCGCCGTTTCCAGGTCACGCATCTCGCCCACCATGATAACGTCCGGGTCCTGCCGGACGATGGAGCGCAGTGCGCTGGCAAAATTCAGGCCGATGGCCGATTTCACCTGGATCTGGTTGATCCCCTCGAGCTGGTACTCGACCGGGTCCTCCACCGTAATCAGCTTGCGCTCCGGCGTGTTCAGCCGGTGCATGGCCGTGTAGAGGGTGGTGGTCTTGCCGCTGCCGGTGGGGCCCGTCACCAGAATCATGCCATTGGGAATTTTCAGCAGTTGCTCCAGGTCCCGGCGGGTATCCTCGGAAAAACCCAGCTCGACAAAGTCCAGCGATACGCTTTCCCGGTTCAACAGGCGCAGCACCACGCTCTCGCCGTGCATGGTGGGGACGGTGGAAACACGAACGTCCAGGTCCTGTCCCTGCACCCGCAGCTCGATGCGGCCGTCCTGGGGCAGGCGCCGCTCGGCGATATTGAGCCGTGCCATGATCTTGATGCGTGAAATGACCGCCGGGGACATTTTCACCGGTGGCGCTTCGCCTTCCTTGAGTACGCCGTCGATACGAAAGCGCACCTTGAGGCTGTTTTCGAAGGGTTCGATATGGATATCCGACGCCCGCGCCTCGACCGCACGCTGGATAATCAAATTGACCAGGCGAATCACCGGGGCGCCGCTGGCCATGTCCATCAGCAGCTCGACACTCTCTTCGGCATCCTCGCTGGGCGCCACTTCGGACAGAATACCGCCCATCTGGCTCTGGCCCTCGCCATGCAGGCGCTCCAGCGCCGCGTCTATTTCCGAGCCCACTCCCACCACAACCCGGATACGCGCATCGACCGCCAGCGCCACCGCGTCCCGGGCAAAGCCATCCTGCGGACAGGCCATGGCCAGCACCAGGGCACCGTTCTCGTCGCGGCGCAGCGGAATCAGCTGCGCCTCCTTCATAAAACGGTAGGACAGGCCCGCGTCCAGCACCGCGACCTGCGGATAATCCGCCGCCAGGGCCAGCGGCAGTTGCAGCTGTTCGGCCAGGCTCGTCGCCATGTTGCGCTCGGACACCAGCCCCAGTTTGACCAGCAGGGTCGACAGCGGTGCGGCCTCCGGCTGGCTGGCACGCATGCGCTCGACGCGCTGCAAGTCCACCTCCGACAAGCGCCCGTCGTTCACCAGTGCCTGGCCCAGCACGCGATCATCCAGCTGCTCCATGGGCGATTCGGCAACATCCGACATGGGACCCTCCGTTCTTTGGATGCACTGCTCAGGACGTAGCGAGGCCCGCGATAACCTTGGCGGATGCGTTATCCAAACCTCAACGGGACGTAGCTCAACTATAGCCGAAGTAAAATTGCGCAAGGCCCGGTGAGGACGATGGCGTGACTCCCAGGCCTGTTCTAGCCTTTGCGTTGTAGCGCCCTCTCAGCCGGCCCGCCATTCGATGCAGGGCGACCCCAAACGCCAGGATCACTCATCATGTTGCTGCACCGCCCGCTTCGCGCCCCCATCGCCGCTGCCATCTTACTGGGCACCCTGGCGCTGGCCGGATGCCAAACCAGCGAGCCCCGGGTGCCCGGTCATGACACCGTGCTAACGAGCTGGGTCCAGGCGCCTGCCAGGCATACCTACGTGGTCGACTCCGTTGCCGATGCCGGGCCCGGCACCCTGCGCGCGGCCATCGCACAGGCCAATGCCTCCCCCGGTACCGACCAGATCGTCTTTCGCAGCGCCAGCGGACTCTTTCAGGAACCGCAGACGATAAAGCTGGCCAGCGCCTTGCCGGTCATTACCGACCACCTGTCGATTGATGGCTATATCGATGACATGCTGTGGAAACCCAGCGGCATCACCCTCGACGGACAGCAGCGCCATCGCATTCTGCAGGTGGCGCCAGGGGTGCACGCCAGGATTGCCCACCTGACCCTGCGTAACGGCAAAGCCAACACCGGCGGCGGGCTGCAGAACCACGGCTACAGCGTACTCAGCGCGGTCCTGTTGCGGGACAACAGTGCCGACACAACCGGTGGTGCCATCCACAATGCCGGTACCCTGCAGCTGATCAACAGCACGCTGTACAACAACAGTGCCGGCCAGCGCGGCGGGGCCCTGTACAACAATGCAGCACTGCGGATTACCCACGCGACCTTCGACCGGAACCGGTCTGCGCTGGGCGGCGCGCTCTACAGCGCCACCTTCGCCGTGCTGCAAAACAGCATACTGGCGCGCAGTCATGCGGCACAGGATTGCTACTCGGAAGCCGAACTGGACAGCCGGGCCAATATCATCCCGCTTGCCATCAACTGCGGCCGCGTCTTTACCACTGATGATCCCCTGCTGGGAGAACTGGGCGGCTACAACGGGCCGACCCACAGCATCCCGGTCAGCAGCCGCAGCCCGGCCTTCAACTGGGCCGACAACAGCGCTTCAACCGACGAAACCGGGCAGCCGCTGACCTGGGATCAGCGCGGCAACGGCGACCCGCGCTTTGCGCTGGGCATCGCCGATATTGGCGCCTTTGAAGTACAGCCCAGGGTACTGTTCGAAGTCGATACCCCGAGCGATGAGGACCTGCGCGGCTGCACCCGTGCAAAAAGTGACTGTTCCCTGCGCGGTGCCCTGCAGCTGCTGAATCACAGCGACCGCCACCAGCGCCTGGGATTCGACGCTGACGTTTTCAACGGTGGCGGCGAGATTCGCCTGCAAAGCCCGCTACCCGGCGTCATGAAAGATCTCAGGATTGATGCCGGTTGCGTCGGCCCTGTTTTGCTGACCGGCGCCTCGAAACTGTTGCACGCTGAGGGGGTAAAGCTGGAAGTCATCAATATCGAGAGTCGCTAGCGCCTGGCAATGGCCGTGCCGCGGGGCTTTGCCCTGCGTCCTCAACCGCTTCGTTTGCAGGGTGCGGTTAAGCGCAGCGAAGCCCATCGACCGACAACAGTGCCTCGACCAGTAGCTGCGCATCGGCCAGCGGCGCACTTTGCGCCGACACCAGCGGCAGATCCAGCACCTGCACACCCAACGCCTGCAGTGCGGGCACATCGATACCACCGTTGTAGCGGCCATTCCGGCTGTCTATCACCACGTAATTCAGCAACCGCGCCACCGGCACGGGCTCCTCGCAGTCAGCGCCCAGCACGTTCAGCAGCCGCTGCACGGCCTGCGTCAGGCTGATACCCTGTTGCTCCGGGTCGGTGCCCAGGCTCGGCACATAGACCTTGGGCGCCGCACTGGCCGCGATAGCCCGGCCGGCGCCACGGGGCAGCAGGTTGGCCAGCACGCTGGTGTAAAAGCTGCCGGGGGGGAAACAGATCAGCTCGGCGGCGGCGATCATGCGCTGACGCGATTCGGGCAGTACCGACTGCACCGGCTGCCACTCATCCGGCGCATGACTCAGGCTCAGCTGCTCGATCACGGCATCGCGTGCCACCAGGTCGAGCCCGGTAATCAGGTGTTCGCCAATGACCCTTGAACCATCATCCAGATGTGCCACCAGGTGGTAGTTGTCGTTGGTGACGGTATGCACCTCGCCCAGCACCTGGGCGTGGCGGGCAAACTCGGCAATGGCCGCATCCAGGTTCTTGGCATTGCGCAGATAGGTGCCGGCCAGCACCAAGTTACCAATACTGGCGCCGTGCAGATCAAAGTCATCCGCCATCGCCTCGCGGCAAGCCTCCAGCTGGATACAGATCAGCTCGCGGGTTTGCGCATCGATAACCGCGGCCAGCGGATGCGTACCGGCGATGATGCTGTCCAGCTCCGCCCGCAACTGCGCCGGGCTGTCCGTTTTAGACAGCCGGTGCGCGAACAGCCGCACGCCTTCGGGATGACCGGTCACCCGCTCGTCCGCCAGGGACATCAGTCGACTGCGCAGATCACCGATGGCCGGCATCGAGAACGCCTTGCGCAAAATGGCCGAGCTGCCACCCGAATCATAGGGTGTCACCAGATGCACGGAGTTGTGGGTAAAGTACTTGAGCGCACGACTGGTGCTGTCCAGCGCCGAACCACCGGTGAAGAACAGTAAAGCCGGGCCCGACGCAGGATCCCGTGCAAAGGCATCAAGGCGCCCTGGGTCCGGCGACCCGATGGACAGAAGAGGGTCGGTGGTACGGTTAACGCGTTTCCCTGAAAGCATTCGCGGCGCTGGCTCATAACGGCAAAAACAGCGCTCATTATTACCCATCCGGCACCGATGCCAAAGCGCAGAATTGGCTTTTTACAGGCCCTGACTCCGGAGCACGGCAAACAGCCGCAGGTGCCATACGACGGCGCCCGCCAGGCGCAGTTGTGCTTTTTCCGCAAGCGACGCCACGGCACTCTTGCCGTTCACCAATGCTTGGCACACCGCTTGCTTTGGCAACGGTTCACTCGCCGCATCGACAGCGCATGCAGCCACAAGAGGTCACTATGAGCGAGACAGTATTTCCCTGGTTCCAGCCCATCATCGAGGTTGCCAGCGGCAAGGTTGCGGGTTTCGAGGCACTGGCCAGACGCACAGGCGTATCGGGCACCATCGAGTCTGCCGGCGACATCTTCAGGGACCCGGCCCGCTCTGCGCGCGAGCGCCTCGACGTGGACCGCAGCGTGCGCTATCAGGCACTGCAGAAATTCAGCACGCTCGCGGGCACACAGTTTCTGAGCCTGAACCTGTCACCCGAATGGATCGACAACCTGCGCAACTCCGAAGACCAGCCCACCCTGTCGATGATCCGGGAACTGGGGCTCGATCCGAGCCGCCTGGTACTGGAGATCACCGAGCACAACGGCGAGACCGAACAGATCCAGCGCCAGGCCAACCGTTACCGTGGCGCCGGCATCGGCATCGCCTACGACGACTTCGGCACCGGTTTTCAGCAACTTGATCGCCTCCTGGCCTTTACGCCCGACCTTATCAAGCTGGACCTGCGCATGTTCCATAAGGGTGCATGCAGTGCCCATAAAGAGGCAATACTGCAGATGATCGGGCAGATGGGGGCTCAGCTGGGCAGCAAGATCGTCTGCGAAGGGGTTGAGACGGCCGAAGACTTTTACCTGGCACTGCAGTGCAATGCCAGCTACGTGCAGGGCTGTGCCTTTGCCAGAGCCCAGGAAGGCTTTGTCGTGGCGGACGCGACCCGGGTACGGGTACGCGAATTGCTCAAATGCCACCTGGATACCACGGTGGAGCACAGTATCCGGACTCAGTGGCAGGAAAAACGCCTGCACGGCAGCCTGCTGGCGCTGCGCGACCTGCTGGTCACCGGCGCAAGCGACACCGCCCTTGGCAACTATCACCCGGCCCCCGGTATCCAGCGTCTGTATATCTGCAACCGCGAAGGCGATCAGACCTCCCCCAATTACAGTTTCCAGGACGGCGCCTGGCAGGCCGACAGCAGCGTGATCGGCAACAACTGGAGCTGGCGTCCCTACTTTTACCAGCTAATCGGCGCCAGCGACTACCAGCGCCGCATCCTGCGCTCAGCGCCCTACCTCGATATCGGCACCGGTCAGCGCTGCGTCACCCTGAGCCTGGCACTGGACAACAATCGCGTCCTGCTGGTCGACGTCAACGCGCCCGAACGCCTGAGTGACCATTGCCACAGTGAGCTGATGCCACGGCTGAACGGCGCCGCCTGAGCCGGCCTGCTGCTCGGCACCGCCGGGTCCAGCGGACCAGTGCTCAGCTGCGCAACAGCCAGGCCGAGATGACGTAGGCCAGCAGATAGAGCGCCACATACAGCAGCGGCAGCAGCCAGAGCAGCCCAATGCGCAGCCCGTGATGCAGATCCGCATCACGGATACCGCGCACCAGGGCGCGGGACAGGGTCCAGGCCAGCAGCATCACCGGCGGCAGTACCAGCCAGAACAGCGGCAGCTCGACTCGCCAGTGCCAGTCCAGCGACAAGCGATCAGCCAGGGTCTGCAGCGGTGACAGCAGCCAGCCCGGGGGATGCCAGCGACCGGTGCCGGTCATGGCGCCCACCAGCGGTACACAGAGCAGCAGCGCCAGCAGGTGCAACAGCCACACCAGCCGGCTTGGCGCCAGGTGCCTGGGATGGCGTTGGACCACCTCGAGCTGTCGCGCCCAGTGGCCGTAGTGGTAGTCATTCAGTTGCAGCAGGTGCGGCTGCAGCAGCGGACAGGACGCCGGGTTTTGCTGCACGTACAGGAGGGCGTCTTGCGCGGAGGTGAAGCGCTTCCGGTAGTTCAGCCCAAAGCGCTTTTGCTGGCAGCAAAAAACGTCTTTTTTCGGATCATAGCTCACTGGATTGGGGATCTTGTCCGCCATGGGGTTGCTTCCCTCTCTCTGCTGGACACAGCTTAGCCCCTTCACACCAGAACCGCGAAGGCCTACCCCGGCATCAGCATCCGTGGCTCCAGCTGCCCCTGCAGCTCCCGATTGAATTGCTCGACCGAGCGCATGTGCGCCAGCATCAGCGCACTCGTATCCGATGCCTTGCGCGCCCAAAAGGCCACCACCAGCTGGCGGCTATTATCCAGAAATGCATCTGTTTATTACACTCAATAGGATCACAGTGTCTGATGCATTCAGACAACATCATCCTGCATCTGGAGACCGACACCATGGCACCACCCAGCAGCTTCAACTGGCAAGACCCCCTGCTGATCGATCAGCAACTGAACGAAGAAGAGCGCCAGATCCGCGACATGGCCCATGACTACTGTCAGGAGAAGCTGCAGCCGCGAGTGCTGGAGGCCTTTCGCCATGAGCGCTTCGAACGCGAAATCATGCAGGAAATGGGCGCCCTGGGGCTACTGGGGGCCTGCGTCGATCCGCAGTACGGCGGCAGTGGCCTGAGCCAGGTGGGCTATGGCCTGATCGCCCGCGAAGTCGAACGGGTCGACTCCGGTTACCGCTCTGCCATGAGCGTGCAGTCATCCCTGGTCATGTACCCCATCGAAGCCTATGGCTCGCCGGCACAAAAACAGAAGTACCTGCCCAGGCTTGCCAGCGGCGAATGGATCGGCTGCTTTGGCCTGACCGAACCCAACCATGGCTCGGACCCGGGCTCCATGATCACAAGGGCAAAAAAGGTCGATGGCGGCTACCGCCTCAGCGGCCAGAAGATGTGGATCACCAACAGCCCGATCGCGGACCTGGCCGTGGTCTGGGCCAAGTCCGACGGCCACGACAACAAGATCCGCGGCTTTATCGTCGAACGCGGTATCGAAGGCTTCAGCACCCCGAAAATCGACGGCAAGGTCAGCTTGCGGGCCTCCGTGACCGGCGAAATCGTGCTGGATGAGGCCTTCGTGCCGGAGGAAAACCTGCTGCCCCATGCCAGCGGCCTCAGCGGCCCCTTTGGCTGCCTCAACAAGGCGCGCTACGGTATCGCCTGGGGCGCCATGGGCGCGGCGGAATTCTGCTGGCATGCCGCCCGCCAGTACTGCCTGGATCGCACCCAGTTCGGCCGCCCGCTGGCGGCCAACCAGCTGATTCAATTGAAGCTCGCCAACATGCAGACCGAAATCACCCTGGGGTTGCAGGCGGCACTGCAGGTCGGCCGCCTGCTGGATGCCGGCCAGGGCGCGCCGGAGATGGTGTCGCTGATCAAGCGCAACAACTGCGGCAAGGCACTGGATATCGCCAGGCTGTCGCGGGACATGCACGGCGGCAATGGCGTATCCGACGAGTTCGGCGTTATCCGCCACATGGTCAACCTGGAGTCGGTCAACACCTACGAGGGCACCCACGATGTGCATGCACTGATCCTTGGCCGCGCCCAGACCGGCATTCAGGCATTCTGCTGAACCGGCAGCTTGCGAAAAGGAGACGCACCCATGAGCCAAAAGCCCCTTCAGGGCATTCGCGTGCTCGACCTGTCCCGCGTGCTGGCCGGCCCCTGGTGCGCTCAGCAGCTGGCGGACCTCGGTGCCGAGGTGATCAAGATCGAGCGCCCCGGGCGCGGCGATGACACCCGCGCCTGGGGGCCGCCCTGGCTCGAAGGCAGCCAGGAGGCCGCCTATTACCTCTGTGCCAACCGCGGCAAGTCCTCGGTCGCCATCGATATTGCCAGGCCCGAAGGTCAGCAGCTGGTCAAGCAGCTGCTGCAGGACTGCGATGTGCTGCTGGAAAATTTCAAGGTCGGCGGGCTGAAACACTACGGCCTGGACTATGACAGCCTCAAGACCGACAAGCCCGACCTGATCTACTGCTCGATTACCGGGTTCGGCCAGGACGGGCCTTACGCCCAGCGCGCCGGGTACGATTTCATGATCCAGGGCATCGGCGGGCTCATGAGCCTGACCGGCCAGCCGGACGGCGAGCCCGGCGGCGGGCCGGTCAAGGTGGGCGTGGCCTTCACCGATATCTTTACCGGCATGTACGCCGCCAATGCCATCATGGCGGCGCTTTTCGCGCGCCAGCAAAGCGGCACAGGCACCCATATCGACCTGGCCCTGCTGGATGTGCAGGTCGCGGTGCTCGCCAACCAGGCAATGAATTACCTCTGTTCCGGCCAGGTGCCGACGCGCCTGGGCAATGCTCACCCCAATATCGTGCCCTACCAGGCTTTTGCCACCCGGGATGGCCACCTGATTCTGGCGGTGGGCAACGATGCCCAGTTTGGCCGTTTTTGTGACACCGCAGGCTGCCAGGCCCTGGCCACGGACCCCCGCTTTGCCAGCAACCAGGCGAGGGTGACCCACCGCGACAGCCTGATCCTGCTGCTGCAACCGCTGCTTGCCACCCGTTGCACCGCCGACTGGCTGGCAGCCCTGGACGCGGCCGGTGTGCCCTGCGGCCCGATCAACAACCTGCAACAGGTGTTCGACGACCCCCAGGTGAAGCACCGTGGCCTGCAATTCAACCTGTCTCACCCCGCAGGCTCGGTGCCGATGGTCGCAAACCCGATCCGTTTTGACGGCCAGGCACTGAACGCCAGCAGCGCCCCGCCCAGCCTCGGCCAGCACACCGATCGGGTGCTGCAGCAACAGCTCGGCCTGTCGGCCGCCGACTGCCAGCGCCTGCGGGCCCAGGGCGTAATCGCCTGAATCCTGACGCCCTCTCACCAATCACGAATCACGAATCACGAATCACGAATCGCCATTTTCCAATCACCGCCTCGCCACCAGGGCCACACCGGCCTATGATGGCGGACACACTATTCAGGAGACACATCCATGGATCTGCATATTGCCGGTCGCACCGCCATCGTCTGCGCCGCCTCCAAGGGCCTTGGCCGAGCCTGCGCCGAAGCCCTGGCGGCGGAAGGCGTGAACCTGGTGATCAATGCCCGCACCAGCGACGTACTGGAACAGACCGCCGCCGACATTCGCAGCCGCTACGGTGTCCAGGTCACGGCCATCGCCGGTGACATTACCACCACCGAAGGGCGTGAAGCCGTGTTGGCCGCCTGTCCGGCACCGGATATTCTGGTGAACAATGCCGGCGGCCCGCCGCCGGGTGATTTTCGCGCCTGGGATGACGGCGACTGGCACCAGGCGCTGCAGAACAATATGGTCAGCCCCATCCAGCTGATCAGGGCCGTGCTGGATGGCATGATTGAGCGCGGCTTTGGCCGTATCGTCAACATCACCTCGGGCGCGGTGAAGGCACCCATTCCCGCGCTGGGCCTGTCCAACGGTGCCCGCACCGGCCTGACGGGGTTCGTGGCAGGCCTCTCGCGCCAGGTGGCCGAACACAATGTCACCATCAACAACCTGCTGCCTGGCCCGTTTGAGACCGACCGCCTTAATGCCACCCTGGCCGGTGCCGTGAAAGCCAGCGGCCAGTCACTGGAGCAGGTGCGCCAGGCCCGCAAGGACAGCAACCCCAGCAAGCGCTTTGGCGACCCGCAGGAATTCGGCGCCGCCTGCGCCTTTTTGTGCGGTGCCCAGGCGGGCTTTATCGTCGGCCAGAATATCCTGCTCGATGGCGGCGCCTTCCCCGGCACGCTGTAGCAAGCCTGACGGCGACCCAAGGTCGCCGTCTCCCGGTACAGCTCACGCCTGAAAAAAGCACGAACTACAAATCACGAATCACGATTTACCAGTGCCGACTCACCGCCTCAGAGCACGGCGACACCGAACAGGCGGCCGTGGCCGAGCAGCAGCGCGCCATACAGCATCAGGCCAAAAATCACCGCCAGAATATCGAAAAGCCAGCCGGGTTTACGCACGGGGATAAGGGTTTTTCGCACACGACTCAGGCGCATGTCGAGTAGCGCGTAGACAAGAAAGGGGGCGAACAGCAGCGTGGATGCCAGGTCGCCATTGGCCAGCAGGTGAACCGCGGCCCAGAGCGCCACGCCGATCAGCATCGGGTGGCGCACTTGGTGTTTGATAAAGGTCGGTAGATAGGCGGCGACCACCAGGATCAGTGCCACAGGCATCAGTGCATGGGCGAAGCCACGCCCCATAGCCAGCGCCGGCCAGAGGATTCTGACCTCGATCTGCTGATAGCCCTGCCACATCAGGCTTAACCCGGCAAAGGATGCCAGAGCGAACAGCCCCAGGTAGACCCAGCGCCCGAGCACGCCGATAAGCGCTTGCCGCACGCCGGCCAACAGGGGGATGACATGCACCCCGAAAAATAACACCAACCCCAGTACCATTGCGTCCATGATGTCTCCCGATCTGCCTGCAACCGTCTAGGGAGTATGGAGCGCCGCCTTTACAGCCGCCACCCCGCCGCCGGCCTGGGCCTGATGCTGCTGATCGACCTGCTCTGCTTCGGCGCCCTCGGTCTCAGTATCTGGGCAATCCAGATGGTCTGGATCCCCTTCTTCGCCGCCGGCGTGATCAACGGCCTGGGGCACTGGAGCGGTTACCGCAATTTCGAAACCGCCGACGCCTCGACCAACCTGATCCCCTTCGCCGTTCTGATCGGCGGCGAAGAACTGCACAACAACCACCATGCGGCACCGGCTTCGCCACGGCTGTCGTTCCGCTGCTTCGAGCTGGACATCGGCTGGGCCTATATCCGCCTGCTGTCATGGCTGCGCCTGGCACGGATACGCCAGACCGGGCTGCTACCCAAACTGGCCGCCGACCTGAGCCCTAAAACCTGGTCGAGCCGGTTACATGTCCTGAGTGACTACGCCAGGCAGGTGTTGCTGCCACTGCTGAAACGGGAATGCCAGGATGCCAGCCGCCCCCAACGGCGCCTGCTCAGGCGCGCGCGCTGGCTGATGCTGCGGGAGACGCGCAAACTCACCGAACAGCAGCGCCACTGCCTCGAGCGTTCGCTGTCCCTGAGCCGCCGCCTTGCCATCGCCTATGACTATCAGTTACGGCTGCGCGCGCTCTGGCAACTGCCGGGTCGCTCGACCGAGATGTTGCGCCTGGCGCTGCAGGACTGGTGTCAGGACGCCCGCCAGTCCGGCATCGACAGCCTGGCCGAATTCGCCGAACTGGTGCTCAAGGCCCAGCAGCGTGATCCGGCACTGGCCCGGACCTGACCTGCCTGGATCAGTGCCATGCCGCAGTTCGGCCCCCTGATAAAGCTCAGTTAGAGCGTACGATCATGACACGGGCCGGTACTTGAGAGTTGGCAGGCATCACCTAGTATGAAGTAGGTCAAGCCCCTGTCTTTAAAGGATTGCCCATGTACCAGCCCCTCGTCCGAGTGAGCATACTGTTTCTCGTACTGCTGTTCAGTCTGGGCGCCCGCGCCGCGCCCGATGAGGCGAAAGACTTTGTCGTCGCCCTGACCCGGGATCTCGAGACCGCGCTGATGACAGCACGGGAGCAGGGGCTGCTGGAAAATCAGCAACACCTGGACGACCTGATCGACGAGCACATACTGCCCAATATCGATCGGGAAACCCTCTGCAAGCAGGTGTTCCGTCCGCGCTGGGAGGACATCGTCGCCCAAGGCAAGACCGATGACGCCTATGACGCCGTTCTCGCCTCCCTCAAGCGAACCTACCGGCTGGCGCTGGCAGCCTACAACGGCCAGCAGATCGAGGTCAGCGACAGCATCGACAAGGGAAGCTACAGTATCGTGAGGACCCGTGTGCATACTCGGGAAAACGGCCACAACATCGATCTGGCCCTGCGCCGGTTCGACGACGGCTGGCGCATCTTCGACCTCTCGGTGGACGGCGTGGTGGTGACCAAGACACTGAACGGTTCGATCCAGCGGGTTCTGCAGGCGGGCGATATCGACGCCGTCATTAACGCCATCAACCCGCCGCCCGCGCCCTGAGGGCCGGGCCACTCCATGCACAACCGACTCGGACGCTTTTTCACAACGCTGTTCCGCTACCCGCTGCTGGTGCTGATCTCGGTCCTGGTCGCGGTGCTGCTGCTTGCCAGCCAGATCCCGCGCCTGACGCTGGATGCCTCGGCCGAGTCGCTGGTGCTGGAAGGCGACCAGGCACTGGAGTTGTTCCGCGAGGTCAACAAGCGCTACGGCTCCGAATCCTTCCTGCTGGTGACCTACGCGCCGGATGCCGAACTCTATTCCGACGCCGTGCTCGGCCGCCTTGCCGGGCTGCGGGACGAGCTGGCGGCCCTGCCCGGGGTTACGTCGGTGACCAGCATCCTCGATGTGCCGCTGCTGTACAGTCCGCCGGTCAGCCTTAGCAATCTCGACCGTGATATCCGTTACCTGCATGAACCGGACGTCAATCGCGAACTGGCCGCGCGGGAGTTCCGCGAAAGTCCGTTGTACCGTCAGTTGCTGACCAGCAAGGATGGCGGTACCACGGCGCTGCAGATCAACCTGCAGCGCGACGAAGGCTATTTCGAACGGCTCGACGCCCGGGACAGTCTGCGCGAGAAACAGCACCGGGAGGGGCTTTCCGGGCAGGAAAGCGCGGCCCTGAAACAGGCCGAAAAAGCGTTTCGCGACTATGCGGTCACGGCCAACGAGCGCCAGCGTGATCTGGTGTCAGCCGTGCGCCTGATCCTGGATGGCCACCGTGACCACGCCACCATTTTTCTCGGTGGCGTACCGATGATCGCCACCGACATGATCGCCTTCATCGAAAACGATCTGCTGATCTTCGGCGGCGCCACGGTACTGTTCATCATCGTCCTGATGGCGGTGATCTTCCGCCGCCTGCGCTGGATCGTGCTGCCACTGGCGACCTGTCTACTGGCCGCCAGCGCGATGCTGGGATTCATCGCCTGGATCGAGTGGCAGCTGACGGTGATCTCGTCCAATTTCGTCGCGCTGCTGCTGATCATCACGCTGTCGGTCAGCATTCATCTGGTGGTGCGCTTTCGAGAGTACCAGCAGGAAACGCCGGACGCGTCCCAGCGCGCGCTGGTGATCCGAACCCTTGTGTTCATGGCCAAGCCCTGTCTCTACACCTCGCTGACGACCCTGGTGGCCTTCGCCTCGCTGGTAGTGAGCGGCATTCGACCGGTGATCGATTTCGGCTGGATGATGACCATCGGCGTTCTGGCTGCGCTGCTGGCCGCCTTCACGATCCTGCCAGCCGGGCTGATGCTGTTGCCGCGGATCCGGTCCGAGTTCCGGCCGCGGTACCGCCCCCTGACCCATTATTTTGCCCGCATCACCGACCACCATGGCACGGCTGTCCTGACCGTCAGTGCGGCACTGCTGGTTCTTGCTGCGGTCGGTATCAGCCGGCTGCAGGTCGAGAACCGCTTCATCGACTACTTTCATGAAACCACCGAGATCTACCAGGGCATGGTCGTGATCGACCGCGAACTCGGCGGAACCATTCCCCTCGATGTCCTGCTGACGGCTCCGGAACCCACGGCAGCGAGTGAAACCAACAGCGAAGACCCCTTTGCCGGTGCCTTCGACGAGGCGACGGGGGACGATCCCTTTGCAACGACCGCGGCCCCCCAGGCCGGCTACTGGTACAGCCGCTCGGGTCTGGAGGAGCTGACACGGGTACACCGCTTTCTCGAGGCGCTGGACGAAACCGGCAAGGTGCTGTCGCTGGCCTCGCTCTACGCGGTTCTGAAGGACATCAGTGGTGACGAACTTGACGACTTCCAGCTGGCGCTGGTGCGCAAGAACCTGCCGGAAGATGTGCGCCGGCAGCTGGTTCAAAGCTACCTCGCACCCGGGGGGAACGAAGCCCGGCTCAATGTGCGGGTGATGGAAACCAGTCGCAGCCTCAAACGCGAAGCGCTGCTTGAGAAGATTCAGGGTTTTCTCGTTGACGAGATGGGTTACCCGCCACAGCGGGTTCACATGACCGGCATGCTGGTGCTATACAACAACATGCTGCAGAGCCTGTTCGTCTCCCAGATCGCAACGCTCGGCGCGGTTTTCATCGCCATTACCCTGATGTTCACGCTGCTGTTCCGCTCCCTCTACCTGGCCCTGATCGCCATAGCGCCGAACCTGCTGGCGGCCGGCACCGTACTCGGCGTCATGGGCTGGACCGGCATCCCGCTGGACATGATGACGATTACCATTGCCGCCATCACCGTCGGTATCGGTGTGGACCATTCCATCCACTATATACACCGCTTTCGCAACGAGTTCGCCAGGGACCACGACTACCGCGCGACCCTCTATCGTTGCCACGCCAGTATCGGCAGGGCGATGTTCTACACCTCGGTCATCATCATTGCCGGATTCGCGATCCTCGCGCTGTCCAATTTCACCCCGACCCTCTACTTCGGCCTGCTGACCGGCCTGGCCATGCTGTCGGCCCTGCTCGGTGCCCTGCTGCTGCTGCCCAAACTGCTGGTTCTGCTGAAGCCGCTGGGGAAGTAGTTAGTGAGCGGCGACTCGCGCCACTCGCAGGGTGGGTTTGGCGCGCAAAAGACGAAAGTTTCCGTTGTTTCCCGAGCCTGTGCGCGCCGTAACCCGCCACTGCCTGTTGTCACAATGGTGGGTTACGCGACGCCCATACGCTGGTGACAACGGATAGCAAGTGCCACGGCGTCGCTAACCCACCCTACGAGAGAAAATGCTACGCCATCCGCCAAGCAGAGCTGATTGGCGACGCATCAGCGTCGTAGGGTGGGCTAGACGCGCAAAAGACGAAAGTTTCCGTCGCTTCCCGAGCCTGTGCGCGCCGTAACCCACCACTGCCTGTTGTCACAATGGTGGGTTACGCGACGCCCATACGTTGGTGACAACGGATAGCAAGTACCACGGCGTCGCTGACCCACCCTACGACAGAAAATGCGACCTCAGCAGCCGCCATCAGCGGTGCGAGGCAGCAGCAGCCGTACCGACTCGGGTGCCTGGCAGGCACTGGCGCTGCAGGCCTGAAACCTCAGTTCCAGCAGCTGCAGCTCGTCTTCGGTGCCAGGCACCAGCTGTGCCCGGATCTGCACGTCGCCCCGATACTGGTCTACCGGTTCCAGGCCGGGGCCCGGTACCGACTTCAGCGGCGTCGGGTACTCGACCCGCGCCAGCCGCCGGCCGGGATCGGCGCAGAGCAGTTCGGTTCCGTACAACGTGTCCGCCTCCGGCGCATGGCTGTAGAGGTGCCAGCCGTTGCTGATCTGCAGTCGTACCGTCACGACGCCCCGGCACTGGCGGGACGCCTCAATCCGCAGCCGCCCTTCGGCGCCATACTGCAGCGTCGATGGCAGCGGACGGTGGTAGCGCCCCAGTGCCATCAGCAGCGCCGGAAACGCCAGCGGCTGCTGGCCGACGGTGTCGGCGAAACAGGTTTCAACGCCTTCGATTGACGCGGCCAGGGAGGGCTCGGCGGTGCGCTGTTGCAGCAGCACCAGCGCCATTAGCGCCGCCGAGTTGCCCGATGCCGCGGTCATGTCCATGGCACTCTTGCTGCGGCCGATCGCCGGCTGCCCGGCGCTCGCAATGGTGTTGAAGAAACCGCCATCCTGCCTGTCCCGGAAATGCTGGTCCATCCGCCGTTGCACCTGCAGCGCCCGCTCCAGCCAATCGGGATCTGCAGTGGCATCGTAGAGAGCGATCAGCGCCTGCAGATAGTAGCCGTAGTCGGCGAGGGTTGCGGCGATCGAGGCGCGACCATGAATGGCATTGCGGTACAGCTCGCCGGGCACGGGCCCCTGCTGCCAGATCGCCCGGGCGCAGACCGCCGCCGCCTCGAGATAGCGCGGCACCTTGAGTAACCGCCCGGCCTGGGCCAGGGCGATGATCATCATGCCGTTCCATTCGGTGATCACCTTGTCGTCGCGCAATGGCAGTGGACGCCGCTGACGCGCCCGGTACAGCTGCGCTCTGACGCGGTTCAGTCGCTCGAGCAGTTCCTCGTACGAGGCTGCCAGCGCCGGCACCTGGTCAGGCAGCGGCTTCACCAGATGCAGGATATTGCGCCCCTCGAAATTGCCGGCAGCATCGATACCGTAAAGATCCTGCACAAAGGCGAGATCCCGGGGCTCCAGCACATCCTCGAGTTCCTGCAGCGACCAGGTGAAGAATCGCCCTTCGACGCCCTCGCTGTCGGCATCGGTGGCCGAGTAGAAGCCGCCGTCGTGCGAGCGCATTTCCGCCAGTACATAATCGAGGGTTTCACGCGCAACACGCCGGTATTCAGGGTCGCCGCCGAGCAGCCAGGCCCGCAGATAGACCAGCGCCAGCTGTGCCTGGTTGTAGAGCATCTTCTCGAAATGGGGCACCTGCCAGGCCGCATCGGTGGCATAACGGTGGAAGCCGCCACCGACCTGGTCAAAGATACCGCCACGCAGCATGCCGTCGAGGGCCCGGCAGACAAAGCCCCAGGCCGGCTGTTCGAGTGCGTCGGTGCCGGCCCGCTGCACCTCATCGAGCAACAGCAACAGCTGGGGCTCGTGCGCAAACTTGGGTGCCTGGCCCGTGCCGCCATAGGCACGATCTTCGCTTGCCAGCACCGCCTGCAGCACTTGATCGACGAGGCGATGGTCGATCCCCGTTGCCGTGCCCGGCACCGGGCTCTGCGCCAGAATGGCCTGGTGCACCCGCTCGCTGCTTTCGATCAGCGCCTCGGGGCGGTCGCGCCAGTAGCGCTGGATCTGCTCGAGCAGGTTGAGAAAGCTGGCTTTCGGCAGGTAGGTGGCACCGAAGAAAGGCTTGGCGTCGGGCGTCAGGAAACTCGACATCGGCCAGCCACCCTGGCCACTGATCAGCTGCACGCCGGTCATGAAATGGTCGTCGAGGTCCGGACGCTGCTCCCGGTCGACCTTGATGCTGATAAACCCCTCGTTCAGTGCCCGTGCCACCTCGAGGTCGTCGAAGCTCTCCTCCTCCATCACATGACACCAGTGACAGGTGGCATAACCGATCGAAAGAAACACCGGTTTGTTGTCACGTTTCGCCGCCTCGAAGGCGGCATCGTCCCAGGCATACCAGTCCACCGGATTGTGGGCATGCTGCAACAGGTAGGGCGAGTCTTCGCGGATCAGGCGGTTGGTGAAGCACGGGAGGCCGCCCTGCTGCCAGTGCCGCGTGCGGGGGCTGTAAAGATGCTGTTTCGACTGTCTGATCTGTTCGAATTGCGGATCCGATGCCATCTTGCCACCTTCTGTGCCGGGTGAAGTGGCGAGTTTGGGATCAGGCGTTTTCAGTCCACCTGAAACAGCTCGCGGAGTTCGATCAGGGTCAGGTTGCCGGTAAAGTAGGCACCCGTATCGATATAGTGGACATTGCCGAGCCGTACCGGTGTCTTCACCGGGGTGTGACCGCAAACCACCTGGTCGATTCCCCGCACAGGATCCGTGCGCCACTGCTCGAGACGCTCCCGTGCCCAGAGCATCGTCCGGGTGTCACCGGTCGCCACTTGGCGCCAGTCGTCCCCCGGCACTTCGGCATGGATCAGCCCGACGAGGCCCTGGGCCGTGTCGACCTCGATGCCATAGGGCAGCCCTGTCACGAGACGGTCGCACAAGCGGGCGACGCGGTCGATATTGAGCTCATAGATCCACTCGCCGCCATTGAGCATCCACAGATCGAACTGCCGTCCATGCAGCAGTGCGTCCACCATCATCGCCTCGTGGTTGCCGCAGATACTGTGAAACCAGGACTGCTGCAGCAGCTCCAGGCAGGCCAGCGACTCGGGACCGCGATCCACCAGATCTCCCACGGCGAATAGTCGGTCCCGTACCGGATCGAAGGCCCGCTGTTTCAGCCCTGTCATGAGCAGGGAACAGTGGCCGTGCAGGTCGCCGACCGCATAATCGTGGCCGGTGCTGTTATACGGGTATCGCTGCAGCTTCGTCATTTGATGTTTGACCTCAAAGCGACTGAAACTGTTCGCGGCCCCCTTGTTCGGAAAAGCCGGCAGGGACGCCCCTGTTTCCCGCACTGCTCAGATAGACGGATAGGTGGTGTAGCCCTCGGCGCCCGAAACCTAGATAGAATGTCGAGCTATCCAGGCTACTCTGAAGCGCCCGCAGACGCAGGCGCTGTGACCTCAGATGACCGGATAGGTGGTGTAGCCCTCGGCCCCCGCAGCATAGAAGGTGCTGCTGTCCGGCGTATTCAGCGGTGCCTGCTGGCGCAGGCGCTGCGGCAGGTCGGGGTTGGCGATAAAGGGCACGCCAAAGGCCACCGCATCCACCCGACCTTGCTCGATCCAGGCATTGGCACTCTCGCCGCTAAAACGCTCGTTGGCGATAAAGGCACCGCTGAACCGCTCCCTCAGCTGGGGCACCAGGCTGTCGTCACCCTCGGCTTCCCGGGCACAGATAAAGGCGATGTTGCGGGCCGACAGCGCACTGGCGACATGCCCGAACACGGCGGCGGGATCCGAATCTCCCATATCATGGGCGTCGCCCCGGGGCGACAGATGAACACCCACCCGGCCCGGCGACCAGACGCTCAGCACGGCATCGGTGATTTCCAGCAGCAGCCTGGCCCGATTTTCCACCGATCCACCGTAGGTATCGGTACGCTTGTTGCTGCTGTCCTGCAGGAACTGGTCAATCAGGTAGCCATTGGCGGCGTGAATCTCGACGCCGTCAAAGCCCGCTGCCTGTGCATTTTCTGCGCCCTGGCGAAAGGCTTCGACGATATCCGCTATTTCCTGGGTTTCCAGCGCGCGCGGTATCGCAAAGGGCCGCTCGGGCCGCACCAGGCTGACATGGCCTGCCGCTGCTATGGCGCTCGGCGCCACTGGCAAGGCACCACCGAGGTACATCGGATCGGAGATGCGCCCGACATGCCACAGTTGCAGCACCATCTTGCCGCCCCGGGCATGCACCGCATCGGTGATACGGCGCCAGCCGCCAACCTGGGCCTGGTTCCAGATCCCCGGTGTATCAGGGTAACCGACGCCCATGGGGGTGACCGCCGTGGCTTCGCTGATTATCAGTCCGGCCGTGGCCCGCTGAGCGTAATATTCACGCATCAGGTCACCGGGAATCCGGCCTTCTTCTGCCCGGCAGCGTGTCAGCGGCGCCATAACGACACGACTGCTCAGTTCAATATCACCCAGTTTTATCGCATCAAACAGTGATGGCATAACTCAACATCTCCATGGATCGAATGGGCCGCAACAGGCCGGCGGCATCTGTGAACGTCTGCTATCAGCTGGCCTGACGCCAGGCATCCTGCGCCTGGTTGGCGTGATCATTCTTGCCAACCGGGTAACGCAGACGCATGGGATCGGCACCGATATCACGCAGGGTATGGCGGTCGATGGATGCGCTCGCAACACAGCCCTGGCGCAGTGTGCGATAGAATTGTCGAATACCGGGAATGAGTTTCATGGACCTTGCCTCCGTGACAAATAGTGGTGCCTGCATACCCTGTCGGCGGCTCCTGGCAGCGCTGCCCCAGGGCAGCCACTGTAATCGCCAGGCCGAACAAACCGATCGGTATGCTTGAAATGAATTTAAGCATACCGGTTGGTATGTGGTCAATCCCCGCACAGCACAAAACATTCAGGGCTTGCCGGCTGACATAAAAAAGCGGCCCTGCCCCGAAAGGGGAAGGGCCGCAAAGGTGTCACAGGAGAGTCCGCCATGTATTGACCCGGTTACTACATGAAACAGGGATGTTTCATCATTGGCCTTCCTTTGAAAAAGATGGCCCAATGCGAACCCCATCTCTTTCCTGAAAATAAGCCAGCATGTCCACGCACTTGCGCCCATTCTTGAAGGGTGAAAAGTGTGGGGTGACCGCGTGTACGCATCCATGCATCCGCGGCATACCGTACGTCCTGTAAATAACCGGTAAATAGGGAGGAAACCTATTTGCCAGCCAGGTTAGTAACCCGGTACAGGATCAGTTGCGCTTGAAGTACTGATCCATGTTTTGTGACTGACCCCCTCGCGACCACCGCCGTGCGGGCCATGATCGATGCGCTGGAGGCTCAGGCAGCAAACAGATGGCTCAGCACCTGCTGCCGTTTGATATCCATAGCGCCGAAAACCTGTAACGCTACATTAACGCCTTGAAGGGGCCTCGAGTTCGCCACCCTGGTATCGGTTAAATAACGTATTTATTTCACCAGACAGCCCGAGGCTGGCATTTCGCAATTGCAGAAAGAAAAATATACACCATTGTTATCCATGGATAATTTTTCTGTTCGTTATCGCAATTATCAGCTAGCAACTTGCAAACCCACAAAAAAATTCATGAATTAATCACACAGGTGTGTTTGGGCCCGGGTTGAAGTATCAACAACGAAAAGCATGTTAAAACAAACGTTTAAATTTTATCCGCCCCCCCCGTAACGGCTAAAAGATGATTTTTATTGAACTTTTACCACGGGCGTAGTGCCACTGGCGCTCAGCGCCAGATTGGGCACCGAACTTTGCAACTATACTTGCCTCATTGTTCAGCTGAACGAAGGTTTTGGAGGCAAGGATGCGTCCCGTTTCACACCCAGTACACTGCCCGATTCCCCGCTGCCCCTCTACCGCCCTGACACCTGCCAGAGGTTCGCCGACCCGGCCCTGGTTCCAGCTTCCAGCTCCTCGTTTTTCCTCCTGCTATGCCGTCCGCAACAACACGGAGTCTTTGACATGAAGTCTATTGGATTACCCCTTCTGGCGGGTCTGGTGGCGCTACTGCTATCGGCCTGCTCTACTCAAAATATCTGTGGCGACGGCGCGGGCAAGGTGAAGGACGAAGCCCTGTGCGTCGGCCGCACCGCCGACACCCTGCCAGCGGCCACCGAAGACTACTACGCCGACATGGATTACGGCATCAGCAAGGACCCGGCTGAAGTCGCGCGCCGTCTCGACCCCTACGTCCCCGGCATTACACCGCAGCAGGCGCAGGAAGCCATCGTGCGCGGGCGCAACAACTGGGTGGTCTGGACCGCCGGCAACGATGCCCTCTGGGACGAGATCTCCCGCATCAGCGTGGGTAACCTGGACTTCCTCAAGACCGTTTCCAACCACCCCAGCCTGAAATTCAGCCGCGACAACCGCTGGCAGTACCTGGGCGTGGTGAATGAGCCCTGCTACATCAAGGGCGACGGGCCGCGCCAGGATCGTTACGGCCTCTGGCTCGACCGGCGCGATCCCTCCTGCGAGCCGGACCCGTTTGAAAACGAAGCCAAGTACCCGGGCGTCCAGATCGGTGCCCGTGGCGTTAACATCCCGACGGGCTCCTACTACGGCTACGGCACCGGCATTGTCGGCCTGCGCCTGTTCCCCAACCCGGACTTTGACGAGGAAGCCGAGGCCAACTGGGACCCGGAACGCTATTACAACGACCGCAGCTACTACGCCAGCAAGGACCTGGTGAAACCGTACCGCGTCGGCATGTCCTGCGGCTTCTGCCATGTGGGCCCCAACCCGTCGAATCCGCCGGCGGACCCGGAACACCCAAAATGGGAAAACCTCAACTCCAACCCCGGCGCGCAGTACTTCTGGGTTGACCGCATCTTCATGTGGGACGCGGACCCCAGCAGCTTTGCCTATCAGCTGTTCCACACCTCACGCCCCGGTGCCCTGGATACCTCGCTGATTTCCTCGGACTACATCAACAACCCCCGCACCATGAACGCCATCTACAACCTGGGTGCACGCATGGATGTTGCCAGCCGCTACGGCCATGAAGAGCTCGCCGGTGGCGGCCTCAACAACCGCCAGTTCAATGACCTGGCCATCGTGCCCCCCAGCAGCCCGCTGCAGCAGTTCTACCAGGCGCCGGACCAGGTGCTGACACCGCGGGTACTCAAGGATGGTGCCGACTCCGTCGGCGCGCTGGGTGCCCTGAACCGGGTCTATATCAACATCGGCCTGTTCAGCGAGGAATGGCTGCAGCACTTCAGGGCTTTGCTTGGTGGCAAGAAAATCACCCCGTTCGAGATCGAGGTGGCCCGCAAGAATTCCAGCTACTGGAACGCCAACGAGGCCCAGACACCGGATGTGGCGCTGTTCTTCCTCGCCTCGGCCCAGCCAGACTACCTGGCCAACGCGCCCGGCGGCGCGGCGCACATGAGCCAGGATGCGAATGAGCTGGCGCGCGGCAAAACAGTGTTCGCCGATACCTGTGCCCGCTGCCACTCCAGCAAGCTGCCGGAAAAAACCGCCGAGTTCTTCCCCGACAAGGGCTGTGTCAGCGGCAACTACCTGCAGTGCTGGAGCCGCTACTGGAGCTGGACCCAGAGCATGGAGTTCAAATCCCTGATGCGCCCCATCGTGCAGTCCGACGACTTCCTGGACAACAACTTCCTCTCCAGCGAAATGCGCGTGCCGGTCACGCAGCTGGAAACCAATGCCTGCAGTCCGCTGGCCACCAACGGCCTGGACGGCAATATCTGGGACAACTTCACCTCCGAGTCCTACAAGGGGCTGCCGGCCGTCGGCACACTGCGCGTACAGCACCCCTACAGCGGCGAGGTGCGCGACTATGTAATGCCCGATGGCGGCCGCGGCTACACTCGCCCCGCTTCTCTGGTCAGCGCCTGGTCCAGCGCGCCCTTCCTGCTCAACAACAGCCTGGGTGAGTTCAAGTGGTCCGGCTCGGTGGAGGATCGCATGGCCTCCTTTGACGATGCCATCGAGAAGCTGCTTTGGCCGGAAAAACGCGAAGGGGATTTCAGCGTCGTGACCCGTTCCGGCAAAACGCACCCCGGCATGATCGACACAACACCGGCATCGAGCTACCTGCGTGTGGACACCGGCTACCTGCCGGACTTCCTGCAGTCGCTGCAGGGTCCGCTGAGCCGCTGGCTGCCCTGGCTATTCAACGAAGAGGGGGTGGAGATCGGCCCCATTCCCGCCGGTACCCCCATCAACCTGCTGTCCAATATCGACATGGAGGAGCGCGCCAAGGTCGTGAAAATCCTGCTCAAGGCCAAGAAGGACCTTAAGGCACTGCCGGAAAACGCCACCGACGAGGATGCCCGCCGCGTCTTTGCCAACCTGGTTGAGCCGCTGCTGGATGTCAGCAAGTGCCCGGACTTTGTCGTCAACAAGGGCCACTACTTCGGTACCGACTACCTGACCGATGAAGAAGGGCTCAATGACAGCGACAAGCAGGCACTGATCGCCTTTTTGAAAACCTTCTGACCCCGGAGCGGCGAACCATGAGTACTGAATATGACTATATCGTGGTGGGCTCCGGTGCCGGTGGCGGCACCGTCGCCGCCCGACTGGCGGAAAACGGCTGCACGGTACTGGTGCTGGAAGCCGGCGGAGATCCGCGCGAGCTCAAAGGCGGTGATGCCCTGAGCGACGACAACCGCCTGCCGGATGACTACGACGTGCCGGTATTTCACGCCATCGCCAGTGAAAACCGCGCCATGAAGTGGGACTTCTTCGTGCGTCACTACGGCGATGACGAGCAGCAGAAAAAGGATCCAAAATACAGTGCCAGCTACGAAGGCGAGGACGTCGACGGTGTGCTCTACCCCCGGGCTGGCTGCCTGGGGGGCTGCACGACCCACAACGCCATGATCACGGTCTGCCCCCACAACGATGACTGGGAGCATATTGGCCGGATCACCGGCGACAACTCCTGGAACGCCTACAACATGCGGGGCTACTTCCAGAAACTGGAGAACTGCCACCACCGCCCCGATCACCGCCTGTTCAGCCGCCTGTCCAATCCCAGCAAGCATGGCTGGAAGGGCTGGCTGCACACCGAGAAGGCCATCCCCAAAAGCGCCCTGGGTGACGGCGAGCTGGTCAAGACCCTGGTCAGCTCGGTGGAAAGCGCCTTCTCGCAACTGGCCGAGCCGTTCCAGCGCGGCCAGTGGCTACGCCAGGGCAGTGGCGATCCGAACGACTGGCGCCTGGTGAAGGACAACGCCACCGGCCTGCGCTACCCGCCGCTGGCCACCAAAAACCACCAGCGCATGGGGGCACGGGAACGCCTGCTGGATGTGCAGCAGGCCCACCCCGACAAGCTGCATATCGAGCTCGATGCCCTGGTCACCCGCGTGCTGTTCGATGCCGACAACCGCGCCACCGGCGTCGAATACCTCAAGGGCGCCCGCCTCTACCGCGCCCACTGCCAGCCCCACGGCGAGAGCACCGACAAGCACCAGGTACGGGCCCGCAAGGAGGTTATCCTGGCCGGCGGTGCCTTCAATACGCCCCAGCTACTGATGCTGTCCGGCATAGGCCCGCGGGATGAACTGGAAAAACACGGTATTGAGGTGCGCCACGACCTGCCTGGGGTCGGGCAGAACCTGCAGGACCGCTACGAGGTGGGTGTGGTCAACCGCATGAACTTCGATCACTGGGAAGTGCTTGAAGGCGCCAAATACGCCAAGGGCGACCCGCAGTACAGGGAGTGGGCCGAAAAACGCTCGGGCGTCTACACCAGCAACGGTGCCGTACTGGCGGTCATCAAGCGTTCCATGCCCCAGCGGCCGCTGCCGGACCTGTTCTGCTTCGCCCTGCTGGGCCTGTTCAAGGGCTATTTCCCCAGCTACTCAAAGCTGCTGGCCGAGCATCTCAACTACCTGACCTGGGCCATTCTAAAGGCCCATACCAACAATACCGCGGGCAGCGTAACACTGCGCTCCGGCGATCCCCGCGACAAGCCCCATATCAATTTTCGCTACTTTGACGAGGGCAACGACGCCAGCGGCGAGGACCTCGAGTCGGTGGTCGAAGGGGTCAAGTTCATCCGCAGCCTGACCCAGCCGCTAAAGGACAAGGGACTGATAGCCGCGGAGGAACTGCCCGGCGACAGCGTGCAGACCGATGAGGAGATACGCGAATTCATCCGCAACCAGGCCTGGGGCCACCACGCCTCCTGTACCTGCCCGATCGGCGCCGATAACGATCCCATGGCTGTGCTGGACAGCCAGTTCCGCGTGCGTGGCACCACCGGGCTCAGGGTGGTGGATGCCTCCGTGTTCCCGCGTATTCCGGGCTTTTTTATCGTCACCGCTATCTATACGGCAGCCGAGAAAGCCGCCGATGTGATACTGAACCCCTAATGCAGGACGCATCCAGATGGGACTGTTCAAACGTCTACTTGAAAAACTGGGCCTGCGCGAGCCGCCCTCCCTCAGCGCCGAGGAGGTGATAGCGGCGGAGCGCAGGCTGATCGAGAAGAACCTGGCCAGGCAGTTCGATTCAAAGTATCAGGCCTACCTGGATACCGATTACCGCGACTTCGTGGACAACCGGTACGGCGACCATGTGCGCCAACACTACACCTACATGAAGCCCGAGGATTACCCCCACAAGCAGCGCCCCTGGTACGGCCTGGCACTGTCGGGCGGCGGGATTCGCTCGGCGTCCTTTGCCATCGGTGTGATTCAGGCACTGCGCAACCGCTACCTCGTCGAGGGCAAGCCGACGCTGTTCGACAAGCTCGCGTACCTCTCGACGGTCTCCGGCGGCGGCTACACCGGCGCAGCCCTGAGCTGGTACCAGAAAATGTTCGGCATCTTTCCGTTCGGCGAGATCGACAGTTACGCCGGCAGCAAACACAGCACCGCGCCCGGCAACCGGATACTCAGCTATATCCGCCAGCACGGCAAGTACCTCACGCCGGCACAGCTGGGCATCGCATCCCTGGCAGGCTCGGTTCTGCTCAGCGTGATTCACTCGGTGGTGGCCTACACCCTGCTGATCAGCCTGACGATGCTGTTTCTGTCGGTCGTGCTGACCACAGGCGCACTCGACCCGCTGCTCAACTTCACCGCGATAAACACCGGCAGCGTCGAAGCCCTGCTCGGAGACATCCCCCAGACGCTTTTCGTACTGGAAGAAGAGCACAGGCAAGTCTTGCCCCACCGGGTGGAATTTTCCGTCTTCTTTCTGCTCGCCGCTACCGGCCTGACCGGCCTGTTTCTGCTCACCGTGTTCGGCTATGCCCTGAGCAGCGTGTTCCAGACACTTTTTTCCCGCGCCTACTGTTATCGGGTCAGCATACAGCGCAGCCTTGGGCTGCTGTTAAAGGGTATCGCCGCCTCGCTGTTTTTTGCCGCTGTCCCGCTGGCCGCCCTGCTGATCTTTGGTGCCACCCTGGATTTCAACGACCAGGGTCTGTACAGCTCCATGATCTCGGGCCTGGCTGGCATCCTGCTGTCCATCCGCCAGTTCCGCATGAACACCGAAGCCGGCAATGAAAAACGCAGCAGCCAGGGCGGGCTCACCCGTTGTCTTACCGTTGTCAGTACCCTGGCATTTATTTTCTTCATCTTTCTGGCGGCCTATATCCTGGCCGAGAGCATTCACAGACTGGTGCGTGGTGATGCCGACTCCTACTGGCCACTGCTGTTCACCCTCGCCGCGCTAATCATCCCGTTTTTCGTCAATATCAACCAGGTCTCCCCCCACAAGATGTACCGCGACCGCCTGATGGAAACCTTCCTCAAGGCGCCCGGCGTCGAGCCCACCGCGCCCCTGTGCCAGCGCGGCGCCAGGGCCAACACCACCACCCTCAGCGATATCGCTGACGCAACCCATGCCTCGCCCTACCACCTGATCAACTGCAACATCATCCTCAACAATGCCGTCACGCCCCGCTACCGCGGCCGCCTGGGAGACAGTTTCCTGCTCTCGTCACTCTACTGCGGCAGTGACGCCACCCGCTACAGCGACACCCGTCACTTTGCCGGCGGCAACATGACCCTGGCCAGCGCCATGTCGATTTCCGGCGCCGCCGAAAACCCCCATTCCGGCGTCTCCGGCGCCGGCAGCAGCACCAATCCGTTCATGTCCTTTATCCTCACCTTTCTGGGCCTGCGCCTGGGGTACTGGGCCTACAACCCCTCCACACCGCTGCATGGGCTGCGCAAAATCATGCGGCCCAACTATTTCTTCCCGGGACTGCGCAGCCTGCTTAACTTCGGTCACGCCGAAGACAGCCTGATGGTTGAACTGTCCGATGGCGGCCATTTCGACAATACCGGCCTGTACGAACTGGTGCGCAGGCGCACACCGGTGATCATACTGTCGGACGGCGGCGCCGATCCGGACGCCACCTTCGACGACTTTGGCAACGCCATCGAGCGTATCCGCGTGGACTTTGGCATTTCCATTCGCTTTCACGACCCCGCGTTTGACCTCTCGGGCCTGCTTCCCGGCAGCAGCGCTGCCAGCAGCGAAAAGAGCGACCGGATGTATGACGACAAGTACCAGCTGTCACAGCGCGGCTTCGCCATCGGCGATATCGTCTACCCTGACGCCGGTGAGCAAAAGGCCTTTGTCGGCCGCTTCGTCTATATCAAGGCCTCCCTGACGCGCAACCTGCCCGGCGATCTCTATGCCTACAAGCTGGCCAACCCGAGTTACCCGAACCAGCCCACCGTCGACCAGTTCTTCGATGAACGCCAGTTCGAAGCCTATCGTGAATTAGGGTATCAGCTCACCCGCCAGATGATTGCCAACGAGGCCGCCATGGAACTGCTGCCCTAAGGCGTTCCGCGACGAGCGCCCGTTCGAACACTCAGGCCGCGAACTCGGTTACCCGCTCACCCGCCAGATGATTGCCAACGAGGTCGCCATGGAACTGCTGCCCTGAGGCGTTCCGCGACGAGCGCCAGTTCGAACACTCAGGCCGCGAACTCGGTTACCCGCTCACCCGCCAGATGATTGCCAACGAGGTCGCCATGGAACTGCTGCCCTGAGGCGTTCCGCGACGAGCGCCAGTTCGAACACTCAGGCCGCGAACTCGGTTACCCGCTCACCCGCCAGATGATTGCCAACGAGGCCGCCATGGAACTGCTGCCCTAAGGCGTTCCGCGACGAGCGCCCGTTCGAACACTCAGGCCGCGAACTCGGTTACCCGCTCACCCGCCAGATGATTGCCAACGAGGTCGCCATGGAACTGCTGCCCTGAGGCGTTCCGCGACGAGCGCCAGTTCGAACACTCAGGCCGCGAACTCGGTTACCCGCTCACCCGCCAGATGATTGCCAACGAGGTCGCCATGGAACTGCTGCCCTGAGGCGTTCCGCGACGAGCGCCAGTTCGAACACTCAGGCCGCGAACTCGGTTACCCGCTCACCCGCCAGATGATTGCCAACGAGGCCGCCATGGAACTGCTGCCCTAAGGCGTTCCGCGACGAGCGCCCGTTCGAACACTCAGGCCGCGAACTCGGTTACCCGCTCACCCGCCAGATGATTGCCAACGAGGTCGCCATGGAAATGCTGCCCTGAGGCGTTCCGCGACGAGCGCCAGTTCGAACACTCAGGCCGCGAACTCGGTTACCCGCTCACCCGCCAGATGATTGCCAACGAGGCCGCCATGGAACTGCTGCCCTGAGGCGTTCCGCGACGAGCGCCAGTTCGAACACTCAGGCCGCGAACTCGGTTACCCGCTCACCCGCCAGATGATTGCCAACGAGGCCGCCATGGAACTGTTGCCCTGAGGTGTTCCTCGACGAACGCCAGTTCGAACACTCAGGCCGCGAACTCGGTTACCCGCTCACCCGCCAGATGATTGCCATGGAATTGCTGACCTGAAGCTGCAAATTGAAACAACGAAAAAGGCCACGCACCGAGGTGCGGGGCCTTTTTTGCAAGCCTAATACCTTATCCCTCGCTCAGGCCGCATCCCGTGACGTCGCCACAGGCTCACGTATCAGGTAATCGAAAGCACCAAGGGCAGCGGTGGCACCACTGCCCATGGAAATAACGATCTGCTTGAATGGCACCGTGGTGACATCACCGGCGGCAAAGACACCCCGCACCGAGGTTTCGCCCCGGCTGCCGATTTCGATCTCGCCCTGGGGGCTCAATCCGATATCACCCTTGAGCCATTCGGTATTGGGTACCAGGCCGATCTGCACGAAGATGCCTGCCAGTGCCAGGTCCCGGCTTTCACCCGAAGCGCGTTCGGTGTAACGCAGGCCCGTCACCCTCTTGCCATCACCGAGCACCTCGGTCGTTTGCGCCTGGGTAATGATACGGATATTGCCCATGGAACGCGCCTTGCGCTGCAGTACTTCATCGGCCCGCAGTTCGGCGCCAAATTCCAGCACCGTCACCTCGGCCACGATACCCGCCAGATCGATGGCGGCTTCAATACCGGAGTTGCCGCCGCCCACAACGGCAACGGATTTACCCTTGAACAGCGGACCATCACAGTGCGGACAGTAGGCCACGCCCTTGCCACGGTATTCCTGCTCGCCGGGCACATTGAGCTCGCGCCAGCGGGCACCGGTTGCCAGCACCACGGAACGGCTTTTCAGCACGGCGCCGTTTTCGAGTTCGATTTCGACCAGCTCGCCCCGGCTCAGGCGACGCGCCTTCTGGCCGTTCATCAGGTCGACATCGTAATCCAGCACATGCTGTTCAAGCCCGGCCACGAGCTTCGGGCCTTCGGTGGATTTGACCGAAATAAAGTTCTCGACCCCCACCGTATCCATCACCTGGCCGCCGAAGCGGTCGGCCACCAGCCCGGTACGGATGCCCTTGCGTGCGGCATAGATGGCAGCGGCGGCACCGGCGGGGCCTGCACCGACCACCAGCAGGTCATAGGGTGCCTTGTCGGCCAGCTGGCGGGCATCACGTTCGGCTGCGCCGGTATCGACCTTGCTTACAATCTCGGCCAGTGTCATGCGTCCCTGGCCAAAGAGTTCGCCGTTGAGATACACCGAGGGCACCGCCAGCACGTTGCGTTCATTCACTTCCTGCTGGAACAGAGCGCCATCGATCATTACATGGCTGATATTCGGATTGAGCGTCGCCATCAGGTTCAGCGCCTGAACCACATCGGGGCAGTTCTGGCATGACAGCGATATGTAAGTCTCAAAATGGTACTTGCCTGGCAGGTTGCGGATCTGCTCCTGCAGTGCGGGATCAGCCTTGGACGGATGCCCGCCGGCCTGCAGCAGCGCCAGCACCAGGGAGCTAAACTCGTGTCCCATGGGGACACCGGCAAACTCGACCCGGGCAGACTCGGCAGCGGGTGCGATCCCAAGGCTTGGCTTGCGGGCCGAGTTGCTGGCAGCCTCGCTCACGCGGACCTTGTCTGACAGCGCTTCGATATCCCGCGCCAGCGCATGGAGTTCCTGCGCCTTGGCACTGTCATCGAGCGCCAGACTGAGCTCAACCGGGTTAACTATGTTTTGCAGATAGGCGGCTAACTGTTGCTTCAGGTTCGCATCCAGCATGGGAAACTCCTTCCGGGCAGACGTTGACAACGCCGGTCTGTATCCCGTGTACAGGGTACAGACCGGACATTCAGTTCACTTAGATTTTGCCAACCAGGTCCAGAGACGGCGCCAGTGTCGCTTCGCCTTCCTTCCATTTTGCCGGGCAGACTTCACCCGGGTGAGCCGCCACGTACTGGGCAGCCTTGACCTTGCGCAGCAGCTCGCTGGCATCACGACCGATACCGCCGGCGCTGATTTCAACGATCTGGATTTTGCCTTCCGGGTCGATAACGAAGGTGCCACGCTCGGCCAGGCCCGCTTCCTCGATCATCACGCCAAAATTGCGGGTGATGGTGCCGGTCGGGTCACCGATCATCGGGTACTGGATCTTGCCGATGGTTTCAGACGTGTCATGCCACGCCTTGTGGGTGAAGTGGGTGTCGGTGGAGACCGAGTACACCTCGACGTTGCGGGATTTCAGCTCGTCATACTGATCGGCCAGGTCACCCAGTTCCGTTGGGCAGACAAAGGTGAAGTCAGCCGGGTAGAAGAAAACGATGGACCACTTGCCTTTCAGATCGGCGTCGGATACTTCAATGAATTCACCGTTGTGAAAAGCAGAGGCGTTGAACGGCTTGATTTCGGTATTGATCAGGGACTGCGACATGGTTGGCTCCTTGGGTTTGACGAGATGTCTGAACACAGGAGCCATGGTAGCGACGGCGAATTTAAAGGTTAAATTAATTAAATATAGCGCTCCGATTAAAAAATACTATCGAAATTAAAACAGTACCCACTGCAGCCTTAATCACGCCCGGCCAGCAAATCCGGATATTTTCGCAGCGCCGCCCGCAACTGATGATAGGTGAGCCCCAGCGCTTGCGCGGCACGACGCTGGTTAAACTGTGCCGCTACCAGCGCCTGGCGGATCAGGCCCTGCTCGAACCGGGCCACCCGGGCACGCAGGCCGACGATTTCCTCCTCGCTATCGGGCCCAGCGCCTGATCCACCGGTTCCCTGCACCAGCGCAGCGGGCGCTGCATTCTGCACCGCGCACCAGGGTGTCGTGAAGGGGTCTAGAACGATATCGCACACCGGCTCTGTCGGGTTGGCATTGCGGTAAATGCTGCGCTCCACCACGTTTTTCAGCTCGCGTACGTTCCCCGGCCAGTCGTACTGCAGCAACTGCGCCTGGGCATCGGCCGCAAAGCCCGGGAACCAGTCATAGTTCAGTTCACGACACATGCGCCTGGCGAAGTGCTCGGCGAGCTCCAGGATATCGTCACGGCGATAGCGCAGTGGCGGCAGGTTCACCACATCAAAAGCCAGGCGATCCAGCAGGTCGGCGCGAAAGCGGCCGTCGGCCACGGCCCCTGGCAGATCTTCATTGGTGGCCGCCACCACCCGCACGTCCACCTGCAGCGTGCGGCTGCCCCCCAGGCGCTCGAAACGGCCATACTCGATAATGCGCAGCAGCTTTTCCTGCACCCGCACCGAAGCGGTCGACAGCTCATCGAGGAAAAGCGTGCCCCCTTCTGCCCGCTCGAACAGCCCTGCGCGGGCCCGCACGGCGCCGGTAAAGGCGCCGGCTTCGTGACCAAACAGCTCGGACTCCAGCAGCGATTCGCTCATGGCCGCGCAGTTGACCTGCAGGTAGGGTTGCTGCCAGCGCCCCGACAGGTAGTGCAACCGCGCCGCTATCAGCTCCTTCCCCGTTCCCCGCTCGCCAATCACCAGCACCGGCCGGTTCAGCGGTGCAACCCGAGATACCTGGCTCAGTACCCGGTGAAACAGATCGGAGCTGCCAATCAGCGCTGGCATGGATTCAGCCATGTTATATCGCCATATTCACCATTAATGTAACCAAATTAGCCAATAGTTGGCCCAATTAGCCAACAAAATAAACAACCTGTCGTTAGAAAAGTAGCCAGGACAGCATAAACTCCTCTTTATTCAGCCACTTAAATAATCCTGGCACGGCAGTCGCTATAGCTTGTACGAAACCAACAACCGGGAGCCACGCATCATGGGTATCTTTTCACGCTTTGGTGACATCATTAACGCCAACATCACGGCGCTGCTCGACCGCGCCGAGGACCCGGCCAAAATGATCCGCATGATGATTCAGGAAATGGAAGACACCCTGGTGGAAGTGCGCACCACCTCCGCCCGGGTGATCGCCGATCGCAAGTCGCTGCAGCGCCGCCAGGAACACCTGGCGGATGAAGCCGCCGAGTGGGAGCGCAAGGCGCGTCTCGCCATCGAGAAGGGGCGCGAAGACCTGGCTCGGGCTGCCCTGGGTGAGCAGCAGGCCGTCGAAAATGCCCTGCAGCTGGCCCAGCGGGAACTCGGCGCCATCGAAGAGCAACTGGCCATCCTGCACGAGGAAATCGGCCAACTGCAGCAGAAACTGGACGATGCCAAGGCCAAGCAGAAGTCGCTGCAGGTGCGTGACCAAACCAGCCGCTCCCGCATGGATATCCGCAACGCCAGCAACCGTGACAAGCTCGAAGATGCCTTTCGCAAATTCGAGGCATACGAAAGACGCATGGACAACATGGAAGCGGAAATCGAGTCCCAGGACCTGGGCCGCAACCCCAATCTGAACGAACAGTTCGAGGATCTTGAGCGCAACGAGCAGGTTGAAGATGCCCTGGCCGCATTGAAAGCACGAATGAAGTCCGCCAAGCGAGGCCAGGACTGATGTCTACAATGGTGTTTTTCTTCGTGCCGACGGTGATCTTTCTCGCCGTCGTCGTGCCGATGTGGCTGATACTGCATTACTGGACCCGCGCGCGTCTCAACAAGGGCATGTCGAGCGATGAACGTGAGCAACTGGAAGAAACCCTCGCCCTGGCCGAGCGCCTGGAGCAGCGTGTGCAGACGCTCGAAACCATCCTGGACAGCGAGCACACCGGCTGGCGTACCCGCCGGGACGACGACCGCTGAGCCACCGACCAGGATCGCGATACTGAACACAAGGAGACCCGCATGAATCACGCAACCAAGCGCAATGGCTACAATCGCAACCTCTACCGCAGTGCCGACAAGGGCTGGCTCGGCGGCGTCTGTGCAGGCCTGGCCGAAAGCTATGGCCAGCCGGTATGGCTGGCCCGCATTATTTTCCTGACCCTGTTCCTGTTCAGCGGCAGCCTGGCTGTACTGCTTTACCTGGCGGGCATCTTCCTGCTGGATCGCCGCCAAGGCCCCGCCGTGCGGGAAAGCGCCCGCAAGCCGAGCTTCGACTACGGTACACCGATGAGCGCACGCCTGCGTCAGCTGAATGAGCGCATGCAGGCGGTGGATCGCCGGCTGCAGTCGATGGAGCGCTACGTCACCTCGAGTCGCTACCGCTTTAACAAGGAATTCAAGGATTTGTAGTGCAGCCAGCACCTTCGGGTATCATAAACCCCCTTTCCAGCCCGAAGGAGCCGCCGGCATGGACCCGACACCGCAACCGTCCGACCCAGGCATCAACACCACCACGGCCGCCGGCGATGCAGTCACGGTGGTGATTTCAAGGCGCATCAAGCCCGGCAAGGAAAAGGCGTTCGAACAGCTCAACAGCGCCATCAGCGAGGAAGCCGTGCACTTTCCCGGTTTTCTCGGCTCGACCCTGTTCCGCCCCGCCAGCAGCGCCGACCCCGAATACCGTATCGTGTTCAAGTTTCGCAGCCACGAAGACCTCGAGCGCTGGCAGCAGTCTGCGCAGCGCAACCAGTACCTGGATGCGATCGAAGACTGCCTCGATGCCCCGGACTCTACCCAGGTACTGTCCGGGCTTGTGGCCTGGTTTTCCCTGCCGGGCCAGAACCCGGTGAAACCGCCCCCCAAATACAAGATGGCGGTGGTGGCCTGGCTGGCGATCTTTCCGCTGATCACCCTGGTCAGCTGGCTGCTTGGCGACGCGCTCAGCCATATCCCGCTGCTGCCGCGCACCCTGCTGATGACCATCCCGATAACCCTGCTGATGACCTATGTGCTGATGCCGGCGCTGACCAAACTGCTGGCATTCTGGCTCTTCCCCAAACGGGATAAAGACGAGCGCTAAAGGCTGATCAGCCGAGCGGCGCCAGCGCACGCTGAATCAGCGTTGCAAGATCGCCGATCATGGGAATACTCTGCTGCCTGAGCGCAGGCTGCAGCACGCCCTCGCGGCAGAGCGCACGCAGCATGAAGCGCTGCTGCGCATCGAGGTTCACCGACTGCGCCTGCAGCACCCGATCACACCAGCGCTCCAAACCCTCCTCAAAGGCACTGAACAGCGCCCGCGACTCCGGCTCCATCTTGTGCTGCTCCCCCAGCATGATGCGATAGATGGCCAGCATCTGCGGCTGCGCCGCCAACTGGGCGAAACCGGCCGGAATCAGCTCAAACCAGCCTGTCGCCTCTATATCAAGCCTTGCCCGCTGCTCCTGGGAAGCTGCAATAGCCTGTTCCAGCATGGCCTGCCACAGCGCCTGCTTGCTGGGAAAATGGCTATAGACCGTGGGCTTGGATACCCCGGCGCTCTGAACCACCAGGTCAATGGTCGTGCCCTGGTAGCCACGCTCGCAAAACAGGCGCTGCGCCGTATCCAGAATCAGCTGCTTTTTGGAAGGTCGGCCCCGGGCCATGATCAGATCCTTAAAATATCGTTGACTGCAGCAAATTTTACTATTATTTTAACTAAACGGTATAGTTAATAAATTAAGGTGCGTCATGCAAAGTGACAACGGTTTCTTCGGCCGCTTTGGCGGTAGTTACATCCCCGAAATACTCCACGCCAGCCAGCAGGCTTTGCTTGCGAGCTGGGGTGAAGCCTCCGTCGATGCCGACTTCCTGGCCGACGTTGATCGGGAAATGCAGCAATACTCGGGCCGGCCGACACCTCTGACGCCCTGCCCCAACCTCACCCGGCAGCTCGGCGGTGCCCAAGTGTTCCTCAAGCGCGAGGATCTGAACCACAGCGGCGCCCACAAGATGAACAACGTTATCGGCCAGGGCCTGCTGGTCAAGCGCATGGGTAAAAAGCGCATCATCGCCGAAACCGGTGCCGGCCAGCACGGCGTGGCCTCGGCGCTGATCGCCGCCCGCCTGGGACTTGAGTGCACCATCTACATGGGAGCCAAGGACATTGAACGCCAGTACCCCAACGTGTTCTGGATGAAGCAATTGGGCGCTACCGTGGTGCCCGTCACCAGCGGCGGCCAGACGCTGCGCGATGCGCTGGACGAGGCGCTGCGCGACTGGTCGGCCGACCCCGCCGGCAGCCATTACCTGCTGGGCACCGCCTGCGGCTGTGCGCCCTATCCCGAGATGGTGGCGGAGTTTCAATCGGTGATTGGCCGTGAAGTGCGCGCCCAGAGTCTGCAGCAGTTCGGTGCCCTGCCGGACGCCATTTACGCCTGCGTGGGCGGCGGCAGCAACGCCGCCGGCATCATGCTGCCCTTTATTGATGATACGACAGTGGAACTGGTTGGCGTTGAGGCCGGGGGCCGGGGGCCGGCACCGGGCGATCATTCGGTGCGACTGTCGGATAACCTGGGCAGCCCCGGCATCGCCCAGGGATTTGCCACCATGTTCCTGCAGGATGACCAGGGCCAGCTGATGGAAACACACTCCATTGCCGCAGGGCTGGACTATGTGGGCGTGTCGCCGATTCTGGCGCACCTGAGCGAAACCGGCCGAGTGCGCATGACGGCGGCGAATGATGACGAGGTTATGCAGGCCTTCCAGACCCTGCTGCGCTGCGAGGGCATTATTCCGGCGCTGGAGTCGTCCCATGCCCTGGCCGGTGCTTTGCGGGATATTCCCGCCATGTCGGCGGACAAAAAGGTCGTTATCAATATTTCAGGGCGCGGCGACAAGGATATATTCAATGTCGCCAGTGCGGTGAAAGATGCCGAATTCGGCCCCTTCCTGCAGCGCTACCTTGAACGGGAATCCCAGGCATGAACAGTACAGGCATAAGCAGTAAAGGAATGAGTCGCACAGGCATGAGCCCGCTTCAGACATTTATCGAGCAGCAGCGTAAAGACAAGCCCATCCTGCTGATGACCCACGTCGTGTACGGTTACCCCTCAATCGACGAGAGCCTGGCACTGATGCGCGACCTGCTGGCTGAGGGGGTCGAACTGCTGGAAGTGCAGTTCCCCTTCACGGATCCGTCGGCCGATGGCCCCTCGATCCTGCATGCCTGTCACCAGGCGCTGACCCAGCGGCCCACACTGGCGCGCTGCCTGGAGGATATTGCCCAGCTCGCGCATGACTTCCCGGCCAGCCGCATCCTGCTGATGAGTTACCTCAACCCGCTGTATCGCTACGGTCTGGAGCGCCTGCCCACCGATGCAGCGGCGGCCGGTATCGCCGGTTTTATCATCCCCGACCTGCCACTGGAGCTGGCCGATGAATTTCGCCACAGTTGCATGCAAGCCAGGATCGAACCCGTCTGGATGCTCACACCGGAAACGCCCGCGGCCCGCATGCAGCAGATCTGCTCTGCGGCCAGCGGCATGCTCTACTGCGTCAGCCGGCGAGGCGTAACCGGTGGCAACAACGCCCGAAGTCAGCACCCGGAACAGAGCCCAATGTTGCCACTGGAGGACTACCTCGCCGCGATCCGCGCCAACACCGCCCTGCCCCTTGCGGTCGGCTTTGGCATCAGAACCGGCGCCCAGGTGCAGGCCTTGCACGGTCAGGCCGATACCGCCGTAGTGGGCTCGGGCCTGCTGGATGTCTTTAACCAGGGGGGCGCCGCGGCCGTCGTTGCGCTGGTCCGTTCCCTGCGCAGCTGAGGCGCCGATTGCTGCCAGCGAGGGCGTGCAGCAGCTACGAGGGCAGCAGCAATTCGGGCAGGCGATTGAGCGCTTCGATACGCCGCCCGTCCCAGGGATGGGCAAAGCTGATGCGCAGGCAGTTGCGGAACTGCCCTGACACCGAGAACAGCGGGCCCGGCGTGATTACCAGGCCCTGCTCCAGCGCCCGCGGGTAGGCGCCAAGCGTATCGGCCGGCTCCGGCAGCTCAAGCCAGACCGCCAGGCCACCCTGGGGCGTACTGACACGGATCTCGCCGGGCCAGTCGTGCAGGGATGCAATCAGCCGGTCCCGCCGGCTGCGCAGTTCACTACGTTGCCGGCGCAGGTGTGCGGCAAAACTACCGTCCGCCATAAACTCGGCAACACCCCGCTGCAGGTAGCGGCTGCTGGCCAGCTGCGTGACCAGCTTGAGGTGCAGGATGCGTTCGTGCCAGCGGCCCCCTGCGATCCAGCCCAGGCGCAGATCCCGCGACAGCGCCTTGGAAAAGGAGCTGCACAGAATCACCCGCTCGCCTGTATCCAGCGCCTTGAGCGGGTCGGGCACCTGCACAAAGGCTGTATCGGCATAGATATCGTCCTCGATAATCGCCAGATCGAACTGTTCGGCCAGCGCCAGCAGGCGCTGGCGCGCCGCCGGCGGCATCAGCGCACCGCTGGGCGTCGCAAAGGCAGGCGATACCACGCAGGCCCTGATATCCCAGCGTTGCAGTACCCGCTCCAGGGCATCGATATCGAGCCCGGTCTCACTGGACGTCGGCACCTCGATGACCTGCAGCTCCAGCTGTTCGAGCAGCTGCAGCACGCCATAAAACCCCGGTGACTCCACCGCCACCACGTCGCCTTTGCGACAGCAGGCCATGAGCGCCAGAAAGAGCGCATGCTGGCACCCCGACGTGACGCAAAGCTGCTCGGGCTGCACCTGCCAGCCGCGCCGGGCACCGTGCAGCGCCAGCTGTTCGCGCAGCGCCATTTCACCGGCCGGCGCATCATAATACTGATGATCGTCGCCCTTCTGGCGGCGCAGCGCACGGCCAATGGCACGGTTCAGCGCCACTATGCCCGGCGGCAGATCGCCGGCATGCAGATCCGGCAGCAGGTCAAAGGCAGCGCCACGACGCATGATATCCAGAAACAGCTCGCTCACCGTCACCGGGCGCGGTGCCTCGATGCGGGCCAGGTTACGCGGCGCCCTGGCCGCACGGGGCTGCAGCGCCACAAAGTAGCCGGCCTTGGGCCGCGCCTCGACAAGCCCCTGGGCTTCGAGGCGCTGCAGCGCGTGCTGCACCGTCGCCTTCGACACCCCCTGCTGCTCGCAGAGGGCACGGATCGATGGCAGCCTCTCGCCCAGACGCCAGCGCTGCTCGGCAATGGCCTGCAGCAGCCAGTTTTCCAGCTGCTGGTAGCGATACTCCGTCTGGATCACCTGCACCTCTCCTTTACGCCCCATGCCGATACAAAAAATCAGCCCGGTGGACGAGACCCCAATCTGTACCCATTAAATTTAATTTTTTTATACCTGATCCTATTCAATACACAAGGGTAATCTGCAGCCCATTCGAAATATGCGGACGCCAGCCATGGAAAAAATCGCCGTTGTACAAGACTGCACACCGCCCTTTGCCCAGGACGGCAAGTTTCACGTGCGCCTCACCGAGGGCCGGTTTCAGAACTGGCGTAGGCTCAGTACCTGGCCGCTGATCGCGCTCTTCTTCGGCCTGGTGTGGGTGCAGGTCGACGGCCAGCCCTGGCTGCTGTTTTCCTTCGAACAGCACCGCATTATTCTGTTTGGCAAGGCGCTGTCCTGGCACGACCTGCCATTGCTGGCCGGCCTGATGATTGTCGGCGCCAGCCTGCTGTTTTTCCTCGCCGTGGCCTGGGGCCGCGTCTGGTGCGGTTTTGCCTGCCCGCAGAGTATCTGGACCTGGCTTTTTATCCGCATCGAGCAGCTCACCGAAGGCCGGGCCAATGTGCGCGCCCGCAAGGACAGCCAGCCCATGGGACTTTCCCGCCTGCTGCGGCGCATCACCAAGCACGGGCTCTGGCTATTGCTTGCCACCGCCACCGCCGTCACCTTTACCGGCTACTTCGTACCCGTTCGCGAGATCCTGGCCAGTGCCATGCACTGGGACATGTCACCGGCACTCTGGGGTTGGCTGCTGATCATGGCCGCGCTGACCTACGCCAATGCCGGCCTGGTACGCGAGAAGATCTGCCTGCATGCCTGCCCGTACTCCCGCTTTCAGGGCGTGATGTTTGACCAGGACACCCGCACGGTCAGCTATGATGCGAGCCGCGGCGAACCCCGTGCCCAGCGCCGCAATGCCGGGGCCGACAGTGGTGATTGCGTCGATTGCGGCCTCTGTGTCCAGGTCTGCCCGACCGGCATCGACATCCGCGACGGCCTGCAGGCCGCCTGTATCGACTGCGCCGCCTGTATCGATGCCTGTGATGAAGTCATGGATACGCTCAAGCGACCGCGGGGCCTGGTGCGTTTTGCCTCCCAGGCGCAACTGGCCGGCCAGCCCTCGCCGCTCAGGCGGCCGCTACTGGCCTGTTACGGCGCCGTGCTGCTGGGCTCCATCACGGCCGTCGGCTGGGGTTTCACCGGCACCACCGACCTGCTGGTCGACATACGCCGTGACCGTGGCAGCCTGTTCACCCAGCTGGACGAGCACAGGGTCTGCAACAGCTATCGCATCAAGGTGGAGGGTTTTGCCAAGGGACAGTCATTGATCGCACTGGCGGTACAGGGCCCGGGCGAATTCGAGCTGTTCGGCCCGGCCCGCATTGACCTGGCCGAGAACAACGCGGTCTGGCTGCCGTACCGCGTCTGCGGCCGTGATATAGCGGCGTCACGCACCCGGCTGCTGTTCAGCTTCGAGGGTCAGGGCGTGAGTGCCTCCCAGGAGACCACCTTTTTGACCCGCGCCCTTTAGCAACTAAAGCGCTTAGCCCGGGTAGTCGCGCCTGCGCTCCCCGCTGTACAGCTGGCGCGGTCGACCAATGCGGTTGGGGCTGCTGTGGAATTCGCTCCAGTGTGAAATCCAGCCGATCGTGCGCGCCAGCGCAAAGATGACCGTGAACATGCTGGTCGGAATGCCGATGGCTTTCATGATGATGCCGGAATAGAAATCAACGTTCGGGTACAGCTTGCGCTTGATGAAGTAATCATCCTTGAGCGCTATCTGCTCCAGCCGGGTAGCGATCTTCAGCAAGGGGTCGTTTTCGATGCCAAGCTCCCGCAGTACCTGGTCACAGGCTAGCTTCAGCACCTTGGCCCTGGGGTCGAAGTTGTGATAAACGCGGTGGCCGAACCCCATCAGGCGGAAGGCATCGTCCGGGTCCTTGGCGCGCTGGATAAATTCATCGATACGGGACTCGTCGCCAATTTCCTGCAGCATGGCCAGCACGGCTTCGTTGGCCCCGCCATGGGCCGGGCCCCAGAGTGCGGCGATGCCGGATGCGATGCAGGCGAACGGATTCGCGCCGGAGGACCCCGCCAGGCGCACGGTGGAAGTCGAGGCATTCTGTTCGTGGTCCGCGTGCAGCAGGAAAATCAGGTCCATCGCCTTTGCCAGCACCGGGTTGGAGCAGTACTCCTGGCAGGGTGTGCCAAACATCATGCGCAGAAAGTTGTCGGCATAGCCCAGGTCGTTGCGCGGATACATGAAGGGCTGACCGATCGAGTACTTGTAGCACATGGCCGCCAGGGTCGGCATTTTCGCGATAAGCCGGAAAGCGCAGACCTCGCGGTGATGGGGATCATTGATGTCCAGCGAGTCGTGGTAGAAGGCCGACAGCGCGCCGACACAGGCCACCATGATCGCCATCGGATGCGCATCGCGACGAAAACCCCGAAAGAAGTAAGTGATCTGCTCGTGCACCATGGTGTGGTTCATGACGATATCGACAAACTGCTGTTTCTGCTCCACGCTCGGCAGTTCGCCGTTGAGCAACAGGTAACAGACCTCCAGGTAGTCGGATTTCTCCGCCAGCTGTTCGATCGGGTAACCCCGGTGCAGCAGCACACCCTTGTCGCCGTCGATATAGGTGATCTTCGACTCACAGGCCGCGGTAGAGACAAACCCCGGATCATAGGTAAACAAGCCCTTGCCGCTCAGCGGGCGTACATCAATCACATCCGGCCCTTCAGTACCGCAATAGACCGGCAGCTCGATAGGGTCGTCAATGCCGTCGACAAACAGTCGTGCTTTCTTGTCAGCCATGGGTATGCTCCTGAACGTAGTTAAAACGCTAACTACATAGTAGTCCGGAGTCGGCAGCGTCATGCCGGTCACGATCCGCCTGTGCGAACCCCGGTGCCATGTATTCATCGGAGCACATCTGCAATACTGGCCATTTCCGATCGATGGCCGCGGGGCACTGTGCCCTGCAAGGTATTCTGCAGATGAGAAAACGAACCTGGGCACTGGGCGTTGCCGCCCTGTCTTTACTGATAACGGGCTGCTCGGACAACGAGGTGGGCGATGTATCCCTGGGCCTGCTGACCACCAAGGACATCAAGCTCAATGTCCTGACCGACCCGCTGATTCCCGGCGTCACCTGTCATGTCGCCAGTATCGAAGCCAACCTGGATTTCTCCGACCCCAGCGACTCCTCCATTGCCTGCCGCCAGACCGGCGAGATCACCGCGGCGATGATCGCCGCCATCGACAGGTCCCCCGATGGCGATATCGTGTTCAAGAAGTCCAAGAGCATCTTTTTCAAGACCATGAAGATCCGCCGCATCTTCGATGCCGACACCCAGACGCTGATGTACCTGTCCTACTCCACCAAGGAAACCTCCGGCAGCTTCAAGCACAGCCTCTCCACCGTGCCGCTCTGGGGCACCCAGGCCTACAGACCCACGGGCACGGCGCAGTAACGAAGCACACCGGCAGGGTCTTGAACCGGGCCGGTGTTTGTGGACGGAGCCAGCTGCGCCCGACTCAGGGCAGATCGAACAGCAACGCCTGCACCGGCTGGGCTCCGGCCTGGAACGCCAGCTGCGCCAGGTGCTCAATCATGGCGCCATCGCCGGGCTTGAGCGGCGTATTGCCGATCCTCAGCTCGCCCCGGATCAGGTGGACATACTGGCGTCGCCCGGGCGCCGTTGCATGGGTCAGCGGCTGATCCGCATCCAGCAGTAGCTGGTACAGCTTCGCATCCTGGCGCAGCCTCAGGCTGCCCGCTTCGCCATCCGGGCTGAGCACCAGGGTCAGGCCATTGGCCCGGCCAAAGTCCTTTTGCTGGTAACCGGGCTTGCCGCCAAGCTGATCGGGCTCGATCCAGATCTGCAGGAAGCGCAGGCCTCTGGACTCCGAGGCGTTGAACTCGCTGTGACGAATGCCGCGGCCGGCGGACATCAGCTGGAACTCGCCGGCGGGCAGCTGCTGCACGTTGCCCTCGCTGTCCTGGTGGGCAATGACGCCATCGAGCACATAGCTGATGATTTCCATGTCCCGGTGGCCGTGGCTGCCAAAACCCGCCCCCGGCGCCACCTGGTCTTCGTTGATCACCCGCAGCGCCGAAAAGCCCATGTGCTTTGGGTCGTAATAGTCGGCAAAGGAAAAACTGTGGCGGCTGTCGAGCCAGCCGTGATTGCCCCGCCCACGGGCCTCGCTTGCACGTACCCTGATCATGCCGGTCTCCTTATTCGAATCGATTGCCGATGGCTGCATCCAGGCTGAGGCGACCCGCACCGGACAACAGCAGTGCCACCGTGCCCGCCAGCAATGCCAGACCAAACTCGTAACCGTTGTTGCTCATAAAGAGCCCGTTGCCGATATGCACCGAGAAAATCGCCACCAGCATGGTCAGCGCCAGCACCAGCGCCGCCGGGCGGGTGAGCAGTCCCAGGATCAGCGCCACACCCCCAAAGAACTCGGCACTGCCTGCCAGCAGCGCCATCAGGAAACCCGGTTCCAGGCCAATGGATGCCATCCACTGCCCGGTGCCCTCCAGGCCATAGCCACCAAACCAGCCAAACAGTTTCTGGGCACCATGGGCCACGAACAGGATGCCCAGCGGCAGACGCAGCGCCAGCCCGGACCAGTGAGTACCAGGATTGATAATGCGGTTGATCAGGCTCATGTCGCCCTCCTCGGGTTCAATAGTTCAGGGCCGCACGCTGCTGCCCTTTGTGATGGAACCACTATAGGCACCGCCAGAGGCGCAAAAAACCGGAACATTTTGAGGCAAAGGATCAGGAAATTTGAACAGTGATAAGGTCAAGAGCGTCTTCTTCAAGACCGTGAAGATCCGCCGCATCTTCGATGCCGACACCCAGACACTGATGTACCTGTCCTACTCCACCAAGGCAACGTCCGGCAGCTTCAAGCACAGCCTCCCCACGGTTCCGCCCTGGGGTACCCAGGCCTACAGACCTACGGGCACGGCACAGTAACGCCGCACACCGACCGGGCGTACTTGAACGGTCGTTCACTTTTAGCTTGACTGCCAGCCAGGCTGCAACTAGGATTAAGCCCTTACTTGAACGATCATTCAAGACAAGCGATCAATGCGCACGCTTGGCCTGCACTACCAGAGCAGGGCCCCAAGCCTCAAAGCACCTGCTGGCGCAGTCACACCACGGCTTTGGTATCTAGCGCTTGAGATTGCCCTGCTGCTTCGCCCGCGTCAGTCGGCTGAATAATCAAAAAGGAAAGGAAGGTCATGAAAAGCTTGAAAGAACACACCAGCGCCAAGGTTGAACAGATGCGCCAGTCCAAGCCTGATTTCATGCAGGGCGTTGACGACATCATTGCTCAGGCCAAAGCCTTCCAGCAAGGTGGCGATGCTATTGCGCTTAACCAAAAAGCACCCGGATTCGAACTGCCTGATCCAGAAGGCAAATTAGTTTCGCTGGTTGATCTATTGGCAAAAGGCCCCCTGGTTGTCACATTTTATCGAGGTAGCTGGTGCCCGTACTGCAACTTGCAACTTAAAGCCTTGCAAGCGCGCTTGAGCGATATTCATGCGCTGGGGGCGGAACTGGTTGCCATCAGCCCACAAATGCCTGATGGATCAATGACAAAAGACGAAATGAGTGAACTGGACTTCCTTGTATTATCTGACCAGGATGCAAAGGTCGCGTCGAAATATGGCGTTGCATGGGAAGTTCCCGAATTTCTTTTGGAACACATGCGAGTGGATCGGCAGCTAGACCTTGAAGCCATAAATAACGGCAACCGTAATATATTGCCAATTCCCGCCACATTTATCATAGGGCGGGACGGGGTTGTCACCTGGCGCTATGTTGATGTTGATTACCGAACACGCTCAGAGCCAGACGATATTATCGAGGCATTGAAAAAGTTATCTTAAACGTACGCTCTGCTTAAAGCCATCAGGGATTTCTGATCATCGCATGCGTATTGATGATACCCATGATAATGATTGACGATAGCGATATTTAACTATGATGGGTGTCAATACAGGTAGCGTTTCGCACCCGTCATTTTACTATTTAACGAATCACGATTATATCAGCTTGCAGGCCGCGTGTATCGACACCAAACGGTGCCTGAATTGCGTGCCGCCAGATAAACTTTAGCACTAGAAACAGGACTAATATAAATCCATGCCTGACACTTATAACGATATTTCTTCAGGGTCTTCAAACGATAAAAAACAACCTTCCAGAGAAGGTATCAAGCCGGCTGTCAATGCTTCACCAAATAAACCACAAGATATGCAACTCCTGTTCATGGCCGGAATTCTCGGTGCAGTGATGGGCATTGTATTTATAGTCATTCAGCCCTTCTTCGGCATGGATACATTAACAAGTCGACATGCTGCAGCATACCAGAAGCTGGGTAACTGGAATGGCACCGCTGCCATAGCCATCGCCTGGGTGGCTCATTTAGCCGTATCTGTTTTCTATGGTTTGTTGAGTGGTATCGTTATCTTGAAAACTATGCGGCTGGAGCTTGTTGCACTGTTTACCCTGGCCTTTTCATGGCTGACGACGGTCATAGCACCACCGGCCAATGCCGCTATCGTACAACTGGTTTCCTTTCAAAACATTCAATTTAGCCAGCTGCCAAGTGTAAACTTCAGCCTGGATGTAAAGTTTGTGTTGCACCTGGTATTTTTTGCCGCTATCAGCGCTACTCTGTATGTCTACGGGAAGAAGTCGGGCTGATAAGAACCTCGTTAATCCGCTGGCCACCGATATCGGCCAGCAACACCAGGCTGACGGCGAGGTCGGTAGCATCGGTGAGTGCCGAGGCCTGCAGCCGGACTTTTGAACATGGTTTTTCATTTCGGACTATTAATCTTGATCAACAGAACAATTTTGCGATCAGGTCTTCTAGTATAGGCATCACAGACTCCATCCAGGTCATATCCCGAGGCTCCCATGACTGCAAAGATCGACTACTACTTCACCTGCATATCGCCTTTTACCTTCATCGGTCACGACCTGCTGCTGAAAACCGCCGCCACCGCCGGCGCTCAGGTCAACTTTCTGCCGATACGCCTGGGGCCCGTGTTCGCACAATCCGGGGCAAAACCGCTGGGCGAACGTCCGCAAAGCCGGCGCGACTACCGCCTGGTGGAGCTCAGGCGCTGGGCGAAGAAGCGTGGACTGGCGCTGAACCTGCAACCCAAATTTTTCCCATCCGATCCGGCCCTGGCCGACAGCTGCGTGATTGCGCTGCTGGCTGCCCGGCAAGATCCGGCCGAATTCGCCGGCCGCATCATGGCCGCCTGCTGGGTCGACGACAAGCGAATCTCTGACAGCAGCGTGGTTAGCGAAAGCCTGAAAGCCTGCGGTTTTGATGCCGATGCCATTCTCGCCGCTGCCGGCTCCGACGCGACCTCTGCCACCTACGACCAGAACACCGAACAGGCCCTGGCCCAGGGCATCCTCGGCGCGCCCGCCTATGTGCTCAACGGTGAGCAATTCTGGGGCCAGGATCGCCTTGAACTGCTGGCCGATGCCCTGGCTGAAACCCTGTCCGGCAGACAGGACAGCAGGCCGGCGTAAGCCCCCTGCTGTTGCCCCGGCGCGCTGTTCCAAGCCCTGCTGCAGGTGGTATCCTCAGTGGGCTCTTGAACCCTCATGTTTAAAACACAGGACGTAACACATGGCTACCATTACCCTGAAAGGCAATCCGGTTGAAACCAGCGGCAACCTGCCGGCTGTAGGCAGCCAGGCACCGGATTTCACCCTGGTAAAAACCGACCTGAGCGAAGCCAGCCTGAGTGACTACCGTGGCAGCAAGCTGGTACTCAATATCTTCCCGTCCGTCGATACCCCGACCTGCGCCACATCCGTGCGTACCTTCAACAAGCGCGCAGCAGACACTGGCGTCAATGTACTCTGCGTCTCCGCCGACCTGCCCTTCGCCGCGGCCCGCTTCTGCGGCGCTGAAGGCATCGACAAGGTTGCCGCCGCATCGAGCTTTCGCTCCGATTTCGGTGCCGCCTACGGCCAGACCATCACCACGGGCCCGCTGGCCGGTATCCTGGCCCGCGCTGTTGTCGTGATTGATGAGAACGGCAAGGTCCTGCACGCCGAACAGGTGAGCGAAATCGCCGACGAACCGAACTACGACGCGGCACTTCAGGCCCTGTAACAGCCCCTGCACAAACCGGACGCTGTGAGTCCGGTTTGAAACCCGGCGGGCATAACGCGCTTGTACTGCTGCTAGCTGCGCTTTACCCGCCGAGCGATATGGTGTGAAATTTTCGGGGCGCTGTCGCCCAGGTGGAAGCCCAGCTTCTGTTCCCAGATAGCCCGGTCATGGGCCGTTACGCGCTCGTGCTGGCGCAGGTGCTCCACCCAGGAGCCATCCACGAAATACTCGATAAAACGGCTCGGGGCCGCTGCATCCTGGAACAGCTCCCAGGACAGGGCACCGTTGCGCAGTCGCATGCGGCGGCTTTCCTGCATCAGCTGCATGAATTCCTCCACCCGCGCCACATCGATACAGTATTCAATCTGCGTCATGATCGGCCCCTGCCGGGGCGCCAGCGGCATCGCCAGCTCGGGCTCGCTCCAGAACTGGTTGGGGGTCAAATCCCGCGCACCGGCGCTCTCGATCCGCACGCGGCACAGCACCACCAGCGCCAGCATGGCGCAGAGCGCCGACACCGCCAGGCTGGTACGCGTATCCGCCAGCGTCGCCACCTGTCCCCACAGGGCGGCACCGGCCGCGGTGCCACCCATCACCGCCATCTGGTACACCGACATGCCCCGCGCCCGCACCCAGTCGGGCAGTACCATCTGCACGCTGATCGACAGGGAATTGGCCGTGGCCAGCCAGGACAGCCCCGCCAGCAGCAGCGCCACCATGGCCACACCGATGTTGGGGGCAAACGCCAGCAGCAGGGTGACCAGCGCATTGGCCAAGGACCCGTAGTTCACCATCTCGCTGCGCCCAAAGTGCTGACGCAAGCGCGGTAGCAGTGCAGCGGCCAGGATCGCCCCCACACCGATGGTCGCCAGCATCAGCGTATAGGTACGGGCATTGCCGCCCGGCAGCTGTTTGGCCACCAGCGGCAGCAACGCGATCGAGGCGACGGAAAACATGAAGAAGGTGGCCGCACGCAGCAGTACCGCATGCATTTCCGGCGACTGGCGCACATACTGAAACCCCACCCGCATGGCGCCGAAAAAGCGCTCCGCCGGCAAGGCACTGGCCTTGCGCTCGCGGCGCCAGCGCAGCAGCGCCACGGCCACCAGCACCGACAGCACGGCATTGAGCAGAAACACAAAGGCGGTGCCGCCCGCAGCAATGACCGCGCCGGCGATCATGGGGCCGATGACCCGGGCGCCATTCATGGCCACCCCGTTCAACGCCATCGCCCGGCCCAGCTCCTCCCGCGGCACGAGCTCGGGCAGCAGCGCGGAAAACACCGGCCAGCGCATCGCCAGGCCAATACCGTTGGCAAAGGTCAGCAGCAACAGCAGTGTAGGCGTCAGTTGCCCGAACAGCGCCACCAGGCAGAGCACGGCCGCGACACAGGCCACCCACACCTGGGTGGCAATGAAGTAGCGCCGCCGATCCAGGATATCGGCCAGGGCACCGCTGGGCGCCCCCAGCAGAAACACCGGCAATGTCGCCGCCGCCTGCACCAGCGCCACCATCACCGGCTTGTCGCTTAACGACAGCATCAGCCAGGCCGCGGCAACATCGTTCATCCACATGCACAGGTTGGCCGCCATCCAGGCGCACCAGAGCATGCGAAACACCGGATGGCGCAGTGGCGCCCAGGCCGATCCCGGCCTGGATTTTGTCTTGGCTGTGTTGGCAGTCACCTCGGTAATCCTCGCAGGTCTGCTGGCGGCACCCGGCCGGGGTTAGCGGCCGTCCGCACTGCTGTTCTGGGCCACATCCACCACCAGACGGCGTATCCATTCATGGGCGCTGTTGTGCTGCAGCAGCGGGCTCCAGGCCATTTTCAGCTCGAACATCGGGATATCGAACGGTGGCGGTCGCATGATCAGGCGCGAGTCACGGCGCTTGACCTGGGCGGCACGGGCCGGAATCGTCACCACCAGGTTTTTCTGCTGCGCCATGTGCACCGCCGACTGGTAATGGCGCGTAAACACCGAGATATGCCGCTGATGGCCGATACGCTTGAGCGCCTCGTCCACCCAGCCCAGGCGCTTGGTATCCTGGGGCGTAATGCCAAGACTCGCCCCCATGCCGGTCTTGCTGACCCAGACATGACTGGCTTCAAGGTAGGTTTGCAGGTTGAAATCGGCGGCAATGGGGTTGTCGGCACTGAACAGGCAGGAAAAACTGTCACGCCACAGGGTTACCTGGTGAAACGCCTGGGGCATGCTGTCGAAACGGTTGATCACCAGGTCCACATGGCCCTGCTCCACATCCGTAAAGCTCATGTCGCTGGGGGTCAGGATATCCAGCACCACGCCGGGGGCGTCATCCTTCAGGCGGTCGAGCAGTAACGGAATCAGCGTCGATTCGCCATAATCGCTCGTCATAATGCGAAACACCCGGTCGCTGCTGCGGGCATCGAATTGCACGCTGGGCTCCACCGCCAGTTCTATTGTGGCCAGGGCCTGGCGTATCATGGGCTGCAGCGCCAGCGCCCGCTCGGTGGGCAGCATGCCCTCACTGGTACGCACCAGCAGCGGGTCGTTAAAGGTATCGCGCAGGCGGCGCAGGCCGTTGCTCATCGCCGGCTGCGTAATGCCCAGCAGGCTGGCGGCGCGGGTGACGTTGCGCTCACGCAGCAAAACGTCGAAGTAAACCAGTAAATTAAGGTCAAGGCGTTCCAGGTTCATTGCGATTTAACCTGTACAAAGTCAGTCAAGATGGGGATCTCAGGCAAATATTCACTGGATGAATGTTACAAATAGAATCCATTTATTTCAATTATAAAGTCAATCCACATACTATGGATTTCGTAAGCCAACTCATACAGCCTTGCAACCGGCTGTCAGGACTCCGAGGGATCAAAATGTCAGACTACAACAAAGACATCGACGCTATCGCCAACCTTCGTGCCGCTCAGGGCAACACATGGAACGCCATCAACCCTGAATCCGCTGCCCGCATGAAGGCCCAGAACCGCTTCAAGACCGGTCTGGACATTGCCAAGTACACTGCGGCAATCATGCGTCAGGACATGGCTGACTACGATGCCGACAACGCCTCTTACACGCAGTCCCTGGGTTGCTGGCACGGTTTTATCGGCCAGCAGAAAATGATCGCCATCAAGAAACACCACGGCAGCACCAGCAAGCGCTACCTCTACCTGTCCGGCTGGATGGTTGCCGCCCTGCGCTCCGAGTTCGGACCGCTGCCTGACCAGTCCATGCACGAAAAAACCTCGGTCGCAGCCCTGATCGAAGAACTCTACACCTTCCTGCGCCAGGCCGACTCCCGCGAACTGGACCTGCTGTTCACGGATCTGGACGCCGCCCGCGAAGCCGGCGACAGCGCCCTGGAAGCTGAAGTACAGGCCAAGATCGACAACCACGAAACCCATATCGTGCCGATCATTGCCGATATCGACGCCGGTTTCGGTAACCCGGAAGCCACTTACCTGCTGGCCAAGAAAATGATCGAAGCCGGTGCCTGCTGCATCCAGCTCGAGAACCAGGTGTCCGACGAGAAGCAGTGCGGCCACCAGGACGGCAAGGTCACCGTGCCCCACGCCGACTTCCTGGCCAAGATCAACGCCGTTCGCTACGCCTTCCTTGAGCTGGGTATCGACGATGGCGTTATCGTTGCCCGTACCGACTCCCTGGGTGCCGGCCTGACCAAGCAGATCGCCGTGACCAACGAGCCGGGCGACCTGGGCGACCAGTACAACGCCTTCCTGGACTGCGAAGAAGTCTCCACCGCCGACATGAAAAACGGCGACGTGGTCCTGAACCGCAACGGCAAGCTGCTGCGTCCCAAGCGTCTGCCGAGCAACCTGTTCCAGTTCAAGAAAGGCACCGGCGAAGACCGCTGCGTACTGGACTGCATCACCTCCTTGCAGAACGGTGCCGACCTGCTGTGGATCGAAACCGAGAAGCCCCACGTCGGCCAGATCGCGGCCATGGTCAACCGTATCCGCGAAGTCGTGCCCAATGCCAAGCTGGTGTACAACAACAGCCCGTCCTTCAACTGGACGCTGAACTTCCGCCAGCAGGTATTCGATACCATGGCTGAAACCGGCCAGGACGTGAGCGCCTACGACCGTGCCAACCTGATGAGCGTTGAGTACGATGACACCGAACTGGCCCAGGTTGCCGACGAGAAGATCCGTACCTTCCAGCGCGACGCCGCGGCACAAGCCGGCATCTTCCACCACCTGATCACGCTGCCGACCTACCACACCGCCGCGCTGTCTACCGACAACCTGGCCAAGGGCTACTTCGGTGCCGAAGGCATGCTGGCCTACGTCAAGGGTGTTCAGCGTCAGGAACTGCGTCAGGGCATCGCCTGTGTCAAGCACCAGAACATGGCCGGCTCCGACATTGGTGACAACCACAAGGAATACTTCGCCGGTGAAGCCGCGCTGAAGGCCGGTGGTAAAGACAACACCATGAACCAGTTCGGCTAAAACCCTACAGCCCCGGCACAGAATGTGTCCGGGGTGTGTTCTGGCATGTAGCAAGTTTCATCAGCACTTACCCAGTGCACATGACCCGGGGGCGAACGCAAGTTCGCCCCCTTTTTTGTGTGCGGCCTGACGGGCGCGCAGAAAACAAAAGCGGCGTTGCAAGCTGAGTTGCAACGCCGCCCTGGCACCGCGAGAGAGCCCTCGGGATCAGGCCAGGTCGAAACGGTCCGCGTTCATGACCCTGTTCCAGGCGCCGACAAAATCGGCCACAAAGCGCTCTTTGGCGTCTTCCTGCGCATAGACTTCGGCAAGGGCGCGCAGCTGGGAGTTGGAGCCGAATACCAGGTCCACCCGCGTGGCGGTCCACTTCACCTTGCCGGTCTTGCGGTCACGGCCTTCGAAGAGGTCGGCATCCTCCGACACCGGTTTCCAGTCGGTGCCCATGTCGAGCAGGTTGACGAAGAAGTCGTTGCTCAGCGTGCCCGGTCGCTGGGTGAACACGCCCTCCTGGGCCTGGCCATAGTTGGCATCCAGTACCCGCAGGCCGCCGACGAGCGCCGTCATTTGCGGCGCGCTCAGTTGCAGCAACTGAGCCCGATCCAGCAGCATTTCCTCATCCGAGACGCTGAAGCGGGCGCGGCGGTAGTTGCGAAACCCGTCCGCTTCGGGCTTGAGCGGCTCGAAGGATTGCACGTCGGTCTGCTCCTGGGTGGCATCGGTACGGCCGGGGGCAAAAGGCACCTCGATACTGTGGCCGGCATCCCTGGCGGCCTGCTCTATCGCCGCGGCACCGGCCAGTACGATCACATCGGCCAGCGACACCTTTTTCCCGCCGGACTGGGCCGCATTGAACGCCTGCCGGACAGCTTCCAGTGCCTGCAGCACCTTGTTCAGCTGCGCCGGCTGGTTGACGTCCCAGTCCTTCTGCGGTGCCAGCCGGATACGGGCGCCGTTGGCACCACCGCGCTTGTCCGAACCCCGGAAGGTAGACGCCGAGGCCCAAGCCGTGGCAACCAGTTCGGATACCGACAGGCCCGATGCCAGCACCCTGGCCTTGAGATCGGCAATGTCCTGGTCATTAACCAGGGCGTGATCCACCGCCGGTACCGGGTCCTGCCAGATCAGCGCCTGTGCCGGTACTTCCGGCCCCAGATAGCGGGCAATGGGCCCCATGTCGCGGTGTGTCAGCTTGTACCAGGCCCGTGCGAACGCGTCGGCAAATTCCTGCGGGTTGGCATGGAAGTGCTCGGATATCCGGCGATACGCCGGATCTTCCCGCATGGCCATGTCGGCGGTCGTCATCATCGGCGCATGACGCCGGTCAGGATTGTGGGCATCCGGCACCGTGCCTTTTGCGCTATCGCCTTTGGGCGTCCATTGCTGGGCGCCGGCCGGGCTCTTGGTCAGCTCCCACTCGTGTCCTAGCAGGGTATCGAAATAGCTCATGTCCCACTGGGTTGGTGTCGGCGTCCAGGCACCTTCCAGGCCGCTGGTGATGGTATGTTCCCCCCTGCCTGTGCCCATGCTGTTTTTCCAGCCCAGGCCCATCTCTTCCAGCGGCGCGGCTTCGGGTTCCGGGCCGACATGGGTATCCGGGTTGCCCGCACCGTGGGTTTTGCCGAAGGTATGACCACCGGCGGTCAGTGCCACCGTTTCGTAGTCATCCATCGCCATGCGGGCAAAGGTCTCACGAATATCACGGGCCGAGGCGAGCGGGTCCGGGTTGCCATCCGGGCCTTCCGGGTTGACGTAAATCAGCCCCATCTGCACGGCGGCCAGGGGATTTTCAAGTTCGCGCTCACCGGCATAGCGGCTGTTGGGCTTGTCGCTCGTGGCCAGCCATTCCTCCTCGGCGCCCCAGTAGATATCCTCTTCCGGTTCCCAGATATCGGCACGGCCACCCCCAAAACCGAAGGTTTTGAAACCCATGGATTCCAGCGCGACATTACCGGCAAGGATCATCAGGTCGGCCCAGGACAGCTTGTTGCCATACTTCCGCTTGATGGGCCAGAGCAGACGGCGGGCCTTGTCGAGGTTACCGTTGTCCGGCCAGCTGTTCAGCGGTGCAAATCGCTGGGAGCCACTGCCGGCGCCACCACGGCCATCACCGATACGGTAGGTGCCGGCGCTGTGCCAGGCCATTCGGATAAAGAGGGGGCCGTAGTGGCCATAGTCCGCCGGCCACCAGTCCTGGGAGTCGGTCATCAATGCCTGCAGGTCGGCTTTTACCGCGCCAAGGTCCAGTGTGCGAAAGGCATCTGCGTAATTGAAGTCGTCGCCCAGCGGGCTTGTTTGCGGAGGGTTCTGGTGCAGTATCCTGAGGTTCAGCTGGTTCGGCCACCAGTGGCGGTTGGCTGTGCCGCTGCCACCCTGCCGGGTGTGCGCCCCGTGCATGACCGGGCACTTTCCAGCGGCCCCCGCATTCTTGTTCGTGTCACTCATGGCTATCTCCGGTTAAGACTTGGACAGGCAAACGGCACAGCCCGGTTGGCGACAGGCGCCTGGCTTGTATGAGCCGCCCCGTTACTGCTGCGCCTTAACAAGGTATACCAACTGCGCCGCATTGCCTGAAATTGCTTGTCTTGATCGGTGCGATAGTTAAATTTTCGGGGTCATCTCAGTGATGGTGCGCCCTGCCCTCAAGCCTGACGCCAGGCGCGGGAAAGGCGAGATCGTGGGAACTCTGTCCCTCAGCGGGGATCTGCTCCCAGCGCACCTGTGCGCCGTCGCACTCCTGAATGGCTTTCACGTACAGCGTCTGACCGATCTCTCCCGCCAGCACCGTGGTGAAGACGAATTCATCGTAGTAGTCATCCGGCAGGCTGCCGCCGCTCCAGACCAGCTCACGGGCGTCTTCCGTTACGCTCTGGCCGTCGTAATCATAGGGGGCATCCAGCTTTTGCTGCACCCGCTGCAGCTCCCAGCCGGGCTTTGGCATGGGCTTGCTCTGGTGCATTTCTGGCGGCAGCTGGACCCGCAGGGTATGGGTCGCGGCGCCGTCACAGCCATGACCAATCCTGATCACGGCCTTGTAGTGGCTGCCCGCCGGCGCGGCTTTTGTCTCCAGCGACGCATGGGCCAGGGCGTTGGGGGTCAGTGCGACTGTTGCAAGGGCCAGCAGGGCCATCGAGTAGCCTGTTTTCATCCGTGTGTTCACTCCAGGTGGAAAGTCCGGTCATGTTAATGCAACGCCAGACATTGAACAGGCGACATGATGTCGCACGGCTGCGCGAACTACGGCGGGCACAGGCCCCCGTCAGCATGCTCTCAAAGGCACTTTTTAGCCTCGGCGATCACCGTGCTCACTCGGTTGGGCACGGCCTTGTTGCGGCGGGTGCAGAGATACAGCGTCTCGCTGACCGGATGTGGCAGCTGAAAAGCCCGGACACTTTGCGGCTTCTTGAATGACTCGACAGCATGGGCCGGCAGTACCGTGAAGCCCAGCCCCATGCTGACCGGTTCAAGAATCAGGTTGATCTGGTTGGAAAACCCCACCTGCGCAAACTGGCTGCTGTGCTGGAATTCGGCGTAATTGGCACTGAGCAGCAACCCGGCATGGTGGTCGCCATCGGGATGGTCGATAAAGCCAAGCGCCTGCAGCTGTTCCCAGCCCGGGTCGGCCACCCCGGCCGGGGTGACCAGCACCAGGGCCTCCTCGGCAACCGGATCACAACCCACCTCTTCCAGGCTTGATCGACGTGTCATGAAGCCGATATCCGCACTCTGCCTGGCAACCGCCTTTTCCACATCCCCGTTGGGTGCAAACCGGTAGTCAATCACCAGCTTTGCATGCTGCTGTTGCAGCGCCAGCAGCTGGGGATACAGCTTGAGCCCGAGACTCCCCGGTGACATGACCCGCACCACACCTTCATGCGCCGGGTCCATTCCCACCTGCTGCTCCAGATCCGACAGTGACTGGATAATGTCGCGGGCGCCGCGATACAGCCGCTCACCTGCATCCGTCAGCGTGAACTGCTTGCCCTGGCGGGCCAGAAGCGGCTGCCCCAGTTGATCTTCCAGTTTGTGTACGTGCTGGCTGACGCCAGACTGCGTCATGTGCAGGCGTTCCGCGGTACGGGTGAAATGTCCAACTTCAACCAGGGTGCAAAAACTGCGTAACCAGATCGGGTTTATCATCAAATATCATACTTACAATAATGACAAATGATAATTTTACGTAATAACAACGGCTTTGTAACCTGTCTCCGACCTCAACACAGGAAGACAGGCCATGAGCAACACTTACCCGCGAACCTTCTCCCACATCGGCATATCGGTGCCGCACCTGGATAAGGCCGTTGAATTCTATACCCAGGTACTGGGCTGGTACCTGATCATGGAGCCAACCGAGATTACCGAAGATAACAGCGCCATTGGCGAGATGTGTACCGATGTCTTCGGGGCCGGCTGGGAGCGTTTTAAGATCGCCCACCTGTCCACCGGCGACCGCATTGGAGTCGAGCTGTTCGAGTTCAAGAACCAGGAAAACCCGCAGGACAACTTCGAATACTGGAAAACGGGCATCTTCCATTTCTGCGTGCAGGACCCGAACGTGGAAGAACTGGCAGAACGCATCGTTGCCGCCGGCGGCAAGAAGCGCATGGAGAAACCACGCTACTACTATCCCGGCGAAAAGCCCTATCGCATGATCTACATGGAAGACCCGTTCGGCAACATCCTGGAAATCTACAGCCACAGCTACGAGCTAATTTACAGCGCGGGGGCTTACTAGCCGCCGCGGCCCTGCAAACACCTCTGGGCACCTCCTACTTTTCACGTTGCTACAAAAAGCAGTACGGTAAAACGCCGCGGGAAGAGCGCCAGGCCGGCAGCCTGCCGGACAATCGCGGAGCCTGAGCCTCCTTTTGCCCTGCCTCTGCCCGGCCGGCACCCCGGCTACGGATCCCGCGGGCCTGATACAGGCAACGCTGTCTACTCGCTTACGATCATCTGAAAGCCACCGAAGATCATTCGCTTGCCGTCAAACGGCATGGGCTCATCCTGCTTTGCAAACAGCGGATCAGCCATGGCTTTTTCCATCCCTTGATCCCTGACAGATCTTGATGGCCATGTTATCCAGGAAAACACCACTGTTTCGTCTTCCTTGCACTGCACCGCCATCGGAAAAGACGTTACCTTGCCCTCGGGTACGTCATCGCCCCAGCATTCGACCAGACTCAGGGCTCCGTGCTTTTTGAATACCGCTGCGACATTGCGGGAAAGCTCAGTATATTTGTCCTTGTTCTCCCGTGGTACGGCAACCACGAAACCGTCAACGTAATCCATAACAACCTCCTGAAGTTAGCCTTGTTTCGCCCCAGAAAAGGCTCGACTGAAGAGCCCGTCCAGGCATGCTGGCAACGTGGCCAGTCAGCTGTAGCACTGGGCCAATGCCGCCGTTATAAATGCCTGAATTGAGATTAGCAGCAGCAACCGCGCGGCGAGCAAATAGTGACGACCATTACCGCCCTGGAGCTGCACATCTTGCAGTGAGCCACCGCAACTTGCTTCGTTTCGGTATCCTTAGTGCTGTAGAATCCCGCCGAACGATACCGTTGGCTGACCGGCTGAAAGAACGCAGCTCTGATCTTTTAAATACCTAACCTCACAACACACCGTCGCCATCCAGAGAGCACAAGATGCCAGAAAACGTGACCCAGGAAACGCCCGCGAGTGTGGCTGAATTTTCGATCAATGAGCTGCTGCGCGAAAGCCGTGACTATATGCCGGACTCGGTACTGCCCGCCTGGGAACTGGTATCGCAGTACCCGATACTGGGGTTCCTGCTGATCGCACTGCTGTTCTACATCCTGGGCCTGTGCTTTCGCTCCCTGCTGACCCAGGTTGTCGGGCGCCTGCTCGGCCTGCACCACTCGCCGGTTGACGACACCGCGCTGCAGTACCTGCGCAAGCCGGTGTTCGTCACGGTGTTCTTTTTTGGCCTGTCCCTGGCCGTCAGCGTCGTCAACATGCCGCTGGGCAATGCCATCGTCAACCTGCTGTTTTCGCTGATTACCGTCAGCTGGATGACGGCGGCGTTTCGGATATCCACCCTGTTGCTCGAAGCCCTGAGCGGCGAGAACCGCTTCAAGCTCGTCGACAGCAAAACCGTGCCGCTGTTCGACCTGACCAGCAAGCTTGTCATCATCATGATCGGCAGCTACATCCTGCTGCTGATCTGGGGCATCAACCCGGTGGGCTGGCTGGCGTCTGCCGGTATTGTCGGCATCGCCGTGGGTTTCGCGGCCAAGGACACCCTGGCCAACCTGTTTTCCGGCTTCTTTATCGTCGCCGACGCCCCCTACAAGATCGGCGACTACATCAACCTCGATAGCGGCGAGCGTGGCAAGGTCTGCGCCATCGGCCTGCGCAGCACCCGCCTGCTGACCCGGGACGATGTCGAAATCACCATTCCCAACGGCGTGATCGCCAATGCCAAGATCATCAACGAAAGCGGCGGACCGCAAAATGTCAGGATCCGCATCGTGGTCGGTGTTGCCTACGGCTCGGATGTCGACCAGGTATACGCGCTGCTGATGCAGGCCGGCCTGGACCACCCCGAAGTCTGTCGCTCGCCGGAGCCCAGGGTGCGGATGCGGAGCTTTGGCGCCTCGAGCCTGAATTACAACCTGATGTGCTGGATCCGCCATCCCCAGGACCGGGGCCGTATCTCCCACGACCTGAACGTGGCGATTTACAAGCTGTTCGGGCAGCACGGCGTGGAAATCCCCTACGCCAAGCAGGATCTGTATATCAAGCAGTGGCCTGCGATTAACCCGCAGGTTAAAGAGTGATGCGTTATTCGTTATTCGTGATTCGTAATTCGTAAGCCGTGACGGGGCCGGTGGAAATGTCCGCACCCTGCTTCGCTTTTGGAAAGCGGCAACCCCGGCTCAGGGCCACGTCCATCTAGGCTACGGTAGCCATTCAGCCCAGGAGCATTCCCGATGGACAAGGCAGGCCTCGCACATATTTACCAGAACTACATCGCCTGCCTTAACCGGCAGGACTGGCCGCAACTGGAACGGTTCGTGCATGATCGTGTGTGCCATAACGGCCACCAGATCGGGCTATCCGGTTATCGCGACAGGCTGCAAAGAGACTTCCGTGAAATTCCGGATCTTTATTTCAACGTTGAGTTGCTGATATCCGATCCACCATATATCGCCAGCCGACTGCAATTCGACTGCACACCAAGGGCAACATTCCTTGGTCTGCAGGTAAACGGCAAGAACCTGTCCTTTGCCGAGAATGTATTCTACGAATTCAAGGACAAGAAGATCTTTCGGGTATCGTCGATTATCGACAAGGCCGCCATAGAAGCTCAGCTTTAGCGCGCAAATGTACGCCGTATAAGGTTTCATAACGCGGCTATAGTCCGGCCTATTGATACAGGCGCGGCCGGGTTCGCCAGCCTCCGAAAACCTGCTCTGCTGCACCCACTCTCCCCTGCTACACCGAGCGAAATTGATACTCCTTGTCGCGACAGCGAAGCTTCCCCGGCCTGCTAGCGCATTACCGGCCGCCAGCGGAGCTTGCCCAGAGTCAGATCCGCTGGCTGTAGCGGGGAGCCGTCACCCACAGAACGCAGAATTTACAGCTCACAGACCACCCCAAAGCCAGTCCGATCGCCATAAATAAACTCGAAGAAAAAAATAAATTGACTCGAGTAAATTTTTTAGCGATCCTAGCTTGGCCATGAGGACACATTACCCTTGCATGGAAGCATTCAACACGCGGGTGAAGCGAAACCACCCCTGAGAATTTATCCGTTTGGAGCAATACATGACCATCAAGCGCAAAATAACAACAATTCTTACAGGTTCCGCCCTGGCTCTTCTAGCCGGCGCAGTATCAGCCGAAGGTATCGGTGCCTCGCTACTCACCCAGCAACACCCGTTTTACATCGAGCTTGCCGATGCAATGAAAAACGAAGCGACGGCCAAGCAGGTGTCGCTCGAAGTGGCAATTGCAAATCAGGACCTCAACAAGCAGCTTTCCGATGTTGAGGATTTCATTGTGAAGGGCGTCGATGTCATCGTGATATCGCCCGTCGACAGCCTGGGCGTGCGCGCCGCGATTGCCAAGGCAGAGAAAGCTGGGGTCAAGGTAATTACCGTTGATGTTCCAGCGGTAGGTTCCAATGTTGTTTCCCACATCGGCACCGACAACTACACCGGCGGCATCAAGGCTGGCGAACTGATGGCCAAGGTACTGAATGGCAAGGGCCAGGTTGCCATTATTGACTATCCGACCGTTCAGTCGGTCGTCTCCCGGATCGAGGGCTTTAAAAAGGCACTCGAGGCGTTCCCTGAAATCGAAATCGTTGCCCAGCAGACAGGCATTACCCGTGCCGAAGCACTCGCCGCTGCGCAGAACATGCTGCAGGCCAACCCTGACATCAGCGGGATTTTTGGCTTTGGCGATGACGCGGCACTGGCAGCTGCCGTCGCCGTGAAGTCCTCAGGCCTTGAGGATCAGGTCAAGGTCATCGGCTTTGACGGCATGGAAGAAGCCCGCACCGCGGTCGACAGCAATCCGGTCATGGTCGGCGTTATTCAGCAGTTCCCCAATATGCTGGGCAAGACAGCAGTCGATACCGCGATTCAGGTCATTGCCGGCCAGACCGTGCCCTCTGAGCAGCCCATCGTTCCGGGTGTTTATACCGGTCAATAAGAAATTCACTGTGCCACAACCCGCGTGCTTCCAAAGCCGAAGGCAAGAGAAGCAGCGCGGGTTTATGAGGGTATTGGGCTGTGACACAAACAGAAGATACGATTCTAACGCTGGCGAACGTTCGCAAAACATTTGGCCCGGTTGTCGCTCTCAAGCAGATGGATTTAACCGTCCGCCGGGGACGAGTGCACACGCTGCTTGGAGAAAATGGCGCCGGCAAATCAACACTCATGAAAATCCTGGCGGGTGTATTTTCTGCGACCGAAGGCAAGATAACACTGGATGGTAAAATTTATAACCCGCAGTCTCCCCGCGAAGCCGCGGCACAGGGCCTGTCTATCGTTTTTCAGGAATTAAGCCTTTGCAATAACCTCACGGTGGCCGAGAACATTCTCGCGACCCGTGAGCCCGCGCGCATGGGTTTTATCAATAGCCGCAAACTGTTAAACGACGCTAGTGCGCTCGTCAAGCGCCTGGGCTTGCCGATTGATGTGACCGCACGGGTGGGCGAGCTCTCAATTGCACAACGCCAACTGGTGGAAATAGCCAAGGGACTTAGCCATCCGGCCCGAGTCGTTATCCTGGATGAACCGACCTCATCGCTGTCGGATTCTGAGGCGGAAATTCTTTTCCGCATTATCCAGGAACTGACTGCTCGCGGCACGGCCGTTATTTACATCTCCCACCGGATGGAAGAGATCATGCGGATCTCGGATGACATCACCATTATTCGGGACGGCGAATACATCACGACACTGGAGCGCGACAAGACAAGCATTGAAGCACTGATTGCCTTGATGGTTGGACGCACGATGGATGAAATCTACCCACCTCGCCTTTCCCCCCCACCCGCGGATGCAATCGCTCCCGTGCTCTCGGTGGAAGGTCTTGCCCGGACAGGTGAATTTGAAGACATCCATTTCGAACTCCACCCAGGCGAGATCCTGGGTTTCTTCGGCCTCATCGGTTCCGGGCGTTCAGAAATCATGAACACCCTCTTTGGAATGCGCAGTGCGAGCGGCCGGATCTGCCTTGATGGGCACGACGTGGCATTTCGCTCGCCGGTCGATGCCATTGCATCGGGTATCGGCTTTGTCACCGAGAACCGAAAAGAGGAAGGACTGGTACTCGGCGCAGCCGTGAAACCCAACATGACAATGGCTTCCCTCGATCAATTCTCCAGCCGCTCGGGATTCATGCGCAGTCAGGCCGAACAGGTCGTGGCCGCTGATCAAGTCGAGCGTCTGGGCGTGCGCACAGCCTCGCTGGAGACGGTAGCCGGTACGCTCTCGGGCGGCAATCAGCAAAAGATCGTATTCGCCAAATGGCTCACCACCAAACCACGGGTTCTCATTCTGGATGAGCCGACCCGGGGCGTGGATGTCGGCGCCAAGTTCGAGATCTACCGCATTATTCGCCAACTGGCCGCCGATGGCACCGCCGTTATTCTTGTCTCTTCCGAGCTGCCGGAAGTACTGGGACTGGCGGATCGTGTCGTCGTTATGTCCGAGGGACGCATTACAAACACGGCCGAAGTATCAACACTGACGCCAGAGCGCGTCATGGCCTATGCAACAGGAACATCATCATGAATCAGGTTTCTACCGTCAGCGCCCGTTATTCGTCGGCGCAAAACCTTTTGCGTCAATTTGGCGGCATACTGCTGTCATTTGTTATTGTCTGCGTCATTTTTTCGGTCATGAACGAGCGCTTCATGACCGTGCCGAATTTCACCAATATTCTGCAGCAGGTTGCCGTGATCGCTATTGCCGCGTTCGGAATGACCTGGGTTATTCTGCTCGGTGAAATAGACCTTTCCATTGGTTCGATCATCGCCGTGGCGGGAATGGTGGGCGCCCAGGTACTCGCCCTCGGCTGGGGCTTTGGCCCGTCACTTGCCGTGACGCTGCTCGCCGGTGCCGCCATGGGTATGCTGAATGGCGTACTGACTGCCAAATTTCTGCTGCCTTCCTTTATCGTAACCGTGGCAACCATGGGGATCTATCGCGGCCTGGTGAGCCTGCCCACCAACGGCGCGCCGGAAATGATCATGGATGACACCTGGACGGCCATCGGCAGCGACAGCTTTATGGGCATACCCATCATTATCTGGATCGTGGCCGTGCTGTTTCTTGTGAATCATATTCTGCTATCACGCACGACCTTTGGCCGCCGAACCTATCTGACCGGTGGTAATCGTGAAGCCGCCCGTTATTCCGGTATCAAGGTCGACAAGCTGAAAATCATGATCTTCACCCTGTCCGGCACCATGGCAGCCGTGGCCGGCATCTTGCTGTCGTCCCGCCTTTACTCGGCCCAGACCAACGCCGGCATGAGTTATGAACTCGATGCCATTGCCGCCGCCGTTTTGGGTGGGACAAGCCTTGCCGGCGGTGTGGGTACCATGGTCGGGACCCTGATTGGCGCCTTGATTATCGGTGTGTTGAACAACGGCATGAATATGCTTTCCGTACCCTATTTCTATCAGTTGATCGTCAAGGGCCTCGTCATCCTTATCGCGGTTTGGCTGGACGTGCGCTCCAAGCGACAGAAAGGCTAATAACATGAAAAAAGTTCTGACTATAGGAGAAATCCTCGTTGAGATCGTGGCGACGACCAAGGGGCATGGGTTCCGTTCTGCACAGCCGCTCGTTGGACCCTTCCCGTCCGGCGCCCCGGCGATCTTCATTGATCAGCTCGGCAAGCTCGGAACACCCTGTGCAATCGTATCCCGCGTGGGAGATGACGATTTCGGACAGCTAAATATTGAAAGGCTGCGCGCAGACGGAGTCGATGTATCGGGCATATCCATTGCACCCGGCGAGTGCACCGGCAGTGCCTTTGTCCGGTATCGGGAGGATGGCAGCCGCGCTTTCATCTTCAATATTCAGCATAGCGCCTGTGGTCAAATCTCCCGCACCGCGGCATCCGAAAAGCTGGTTGACCACTGCGACCATTTGCATGTCATGGGCTCGGCGCTATCCGCACCCGGTCTCAGAGGCATGATTATCGATGCCGCCGAAAAAATAAAAGCCCGGGGGGGATCCTTGTCACTGGACCCCAACCTGCGGCCGGAAATCCTCAATAGGCCAGGACTGCGACCCGCGCTTGAGAGGATTTTATCGATGACCGACCTTTTCATGCCCTCGGGTGATGAAGTCTTCCTGTTTTCCGATAGCCGTGACGAAGCGGCCGCTATTCAGGATCTTTTGCGTCGCGGCATTCGCAGCATCGTCGTCAAGCGCGGCTCAGAGGGTGCAAGCCTGTTCGAAAACGGAGAACGATACGACGCCTCCCCCATGCAGGTTACCGAAACAGACCCAACCGGCGCAGGTGACTCTTTCGGCGGGGCTTTTCTTAGCTTCTGGCTCGCAGGTGCCAGCGCGCAAATGGCGCTTCGCTACGCCAATGCCGCCGGGGCACGGGCCGTAACCCAACTGGGGCCGATGGAAGGCACTTCCAGCCGCGCCGAACTCGACAACTTTCTTCACGCTCTGGAGGACTGAACAATGACACCCAATCCGCTTATCGACATCCACGCATGGCGCCACAAGGCAGGCCCATCCGGTATCCCTTCGATTTGCACGGCACATCCGCTGGCAATTGAAGGTGCCATGCGCGCACTCAAACCCAGCGCCTTGCCGCTGCTTATCGAGGCAACCTGCAACCAGGTCAATCAGGATGGTGGCTACACCGGCATGACTCCGGCCGATTTCAGGGCCTTCGTCGAGGCTATCGCCGAAAGGGCTGATTTCCCCCGTGAACGCTTGATCCTGGGCGGGGATCATCTGGGCCCCAACCCCTGGAAGCACCTTCCCGTCAGCGAGGCGATGGACAAGGCCAGAGCCATGATACGGTCCTATGCCGCAGCCGGATTTACCAAGCTGCATCTGGACTGCTCTATGGGCTGCGCAGGTGAGCCTGTTGCCTTGAGTGACGCGGATACCGCGCAGCGTGCAGCCAGCCTTGCCGAAGCCGCTGAAGCCTCAGTCCCCGGCGGAAACAGCCCACTGCCTGTTTATATCATCGGCACCGAAGTGCCGGTACCGGGCGGCGCAACCGAAGAAATCGAAGACCTGGAAGTTACTACGCCCGCTTCAGCCATCGCGACCGTTGCCGCGCACAAGGCGGCCTTTAACGACAGAGGACTGGGCGACGCTTTTTCCCGCGTCATAGGCCTGGTGGTGCAGCCGGGTGTGGAGTTTGATAATCATAGCGTTATCGATTACAAACCTGTCGCAGCCCAGGATCTGAGCGCTGCACTGGATCAGCTTCCGGGCCTAGTCTTCGAAGCCCATTCGACCGATTACCAGACCCAGTCAGCACTGGCGTCCCTAGTAACCGATGGCTTCGCAATCCTGAAGGTAGGCCCGGCATTGACATACAAGATGCGCCAAGCCTTCTATGGGCTGGACGCCATTGCAGAAGAACTCTACCCCAACGCACGCGCCGAGACCTTCCGGGCCACGATGGAGCGAGTCATGCAAGGCTCACCGGATAACTGGGAACGCTACTACCATGGCAGCCTGGACGAGAAAATGCTTCAGCGGCATTTCTCCTACAGTGACCGCATTCGCTACTACTGGCCAAATCCTGCTGCACGCGAAGCCGTTGAGGTGCTTTTCAACCTGCTCGGAGACCGGATACTGCCGGAAACATTGATCGGCCAATATCTTGGCGAACTTTATCCTGCCGTTCGGGAAGGACGACTGTCGCCGACGGCGCGTGAACTGACACTCGGTTCAATCGAAGCCCTCACCAGAGACTATGTTGCAGCCAGCTGTGTTAACGATACTTTTTCTTAACCAGGCGCCATTTCACGTCGCGTTAGACCTCAGTAACCACGCGCCTTTGAGGTTGGTTGCACAGGTGTAAACTCTCACCACTTTAATAACCGATCTGTCAGCCGCGTCATGACTCTTAAGCCTAAAAGAGCAGGCGCTGCTGCACAGGCATACTGGACTCACTCGGAAGAAGCGACAACCATCACATCGGGCCTTTGCATTATTAACCTGGCTGGCAAATAGGTTCCCTCCCTATTCAAAACAGGCGCACGTGCGTGGACCTGCTGGATTCTCTCGGGTGAAGGGATGGGGTTCGCATTGGCCTGCGGCCAATGATGAAACATCCCTGTTTCATGTATTAACCCGCCGGGTTAATAATGGGAGACCCAATGATTCCCCCCCTGGCCTCCACGCCAGTCGATATTTTGCACCATGCAGACGGCCGGTACATTTCCCGACCGGCCGAACCATCGGCCCGAATCAAGACTCCACCACGCTGTAAAAATCACCAGAGCGTTCGTCACGACTGGTGCAAGGCCGCGATAATATCGACTGTAGCGGTTTGTCGGACTTGGCCGATCAGACATGGAGAACCGAATCAAGGAACTGCAGTGGCTGTTCTCGGACAGAACCGGCTGTCAGGACTGGTGGCCCAATCAGTATCGTCTGCTGCTGTCCGGCCTGGCTTACGTCCTGATGGAAAGGCTGCGCAGCGGCTACCTGCGCGGCACCCGCTGCGCCAGCGCTCAGGTGACCACGTTGCGTACCGGCTCTTGAAAATCGGTGCCTTTATCACCCGCAATACCCGCCGAATCCGCATCATGATGAGTAGCACTTATCCGGACCAAGCGCTGTTCCAGAAAATAGTCGTCAAAATGGCGCCGGGATAGTGTCAGCGGTGCTGCTCCCGGCACGGAATAAACAACGGGGTAAGGGGAAGTTGCGTTCTTATCGCACCGCCTGATCAATAAATGAACAATTCTCTGGGGCGTGCTCTTCACATCGAATAGAGCTAAGCGATTGGGCCCTCTACTCGAGGGCCGGATGAAACATTCGGGCTAGTAGCCGAGGCTGGATGCGTAATTCACGCCAGGCATGTTTTCATGCCTGGCCACTGGCGCCGCGTGCTATCACGCCCGTGCGGAGGACCACCATCTCGGCAGTCGTCTGCTGTACACGAGCTAGAACCCGCTGCAGTGGCCAGGTTCTTGGCAGGAATGCACTGAGGGCATGCCCGGCAGTGGAGGCTAGTTTATTACGTTGCGGTATAGCCGCCATCCACGACAAGGTTCTCACCATTGACCATGCCAGCAGCGCCGCTCACGAGATAGAGCGCGGCAAGCGCGATTTCCTCGGGTTGCGCGAAGCGGCCAGTCGGAATTTTTTTCTTGAATGCCACACCGGTTTCGCCGGACCAGCTTCCCTGAGCGCCCATTTCAGTCTCGACAACAGTCGGAGAAATGGCGTTAACGGTGATGCCATGGGGACCCCACTCCATCGCAAGCACGCGGGTCATGCCAAGTACACCGGCCTTGCTGGCGCAGTAAGCGAGGTGGCCGTCGAGCGCGACCAGCGCGGCCTGGGAGGCCAGATTGACGATGCGCCCGCCTCCCTGCTTGATCATCTGCTTACCGACTTCTCGGGCGTAGAGAAACGGACCGCGCAAATTTACCGCCATCGTTATATCCCACAGATCAGCCGACGTTTCCTCGGCCTTGGCGAGCGGGCCGATACCGGCGTTATTAACAAGAATGTCGATGCGCCCTAATTTTTCGACTGTACCCGCAACAACGCCCTGCACGGTAGCCTCGTCTGCGACGTCACCCACCCAGGAGAGATGCTGCGACCCAAGCGAACGAGCTGTTTCATGCACCTTCTCGTTCCGGTCGACCAACACCAGCGTGGCACCGCGTTCGGCGAACAGTTCAGCAATACACTTGCCAATACCGGAAGCACCGCCAGTAATTAGAGCCACTTGGCCGCTAAAATCGAATGCTTTGTCGAATGTATAGCTCATGATTAACCCCTGGTTTAAGTGTGCCTGAACGGCATTATAAAATATAGATTAAAACGTGTGGGTAAAGATCTAGCCAGCCTCCAGGGTTACGTAGCGAACCTGAGAGAATGAACCATGGATCAGCACCCGTGAAAAATCTGGTAAGTTTCGTAAGAAATTATCTGTCTGTAAGGACCCCGCAAAAATACAAAAATGGAGCAATGATTTGCGTACAACTCGTATCGAAGCACCATCCCCCAATAAATGCATATAATTAAGCATCCCTGCTTAACGTAGAGACTCGCTGAATATAAATCTAAGACTTACGCAGACTCTCGTAGTATCAACTGTGTATCAAGCATAATCTTATTCGATAAATTTTCTCTACTAATACGTCCTATTTTTTGTAGCAATATTTCTATCGCGGTACTACCTATCAATTCAAAGTCCTGCGCGACCGTTGTTAAAGGAGGACAAGTAAAATTGCTTAACGGCTGGTTATCGTGGCCAGCAACGGAAAAGCCTGCCTTTGTTTTACGCCCCACCTCTAAACCCGAACCATACAGTGCCGAAATTACGCCAAACGCAATTCGATCGTTGGCACAGAGAATCGAGCGGCCAGGGATTCCGCCCCGGTCAAGCAAACGCAGCATTTCCTGCTGCCCCCATTTTTCAAAATCCCAAGTTTTCTGATCAGTGTTTACATCAAGTAATATGGGCTCAAATCCGAATTTATCCATAGTCGCGACATAGGCGGCGCTTCTTTCCTGAGCATTACTATTTACGTTTGGCATAGGAAATAGCATCGGCGGTTGCTCGCTTGCTCTAAGCATATACTGAGTAATTAACCCTATACTTTGAGCATTGTTGGTCTTTACAAAAGCATCGCTCTCGTCAAACGTAGAGTCGATGTACACAACCGGAATACTTTTCTCAGTTTTCGACAATACTTTAGATGAGGATAAAAGCCCGACAGGCGCTATACAGATCCCTGCAACGTTGACAGACATAAAGTTTTCAATCGCCTTTTCCTCCATCTCGCCGGAACCGTAAGAGCACTCGATCATGGCCATATAGCCATATTTAAGCGCTGCGACCTCGATGGCTCGAACTATTTCCGCATAAAATGGATCACCAATCGATGGAACAAGCACTCCCAGGATTCTGGTTTCCTTTCGCATCAAGTTTGATGCTAGAAAATTGGGCCTGTAGTCGATTTTTTCGAGAGCTGCCTCTATCTTTTGACGAGACCGAGGCGTTACGGCATCGGGGCTTTCAAAATATTTCGACGCGGTAGGCCTTGACACTCCGGCTATACGGGAAAACTCCTCCATATTCTTCACTTTTTTCGACATCGACACAGATCCCATTCCCACTTAAACCAGCAGCAATTTTGTCATACGTCACGACTGATGACCACTGCAAATTGACAGCGTTTTTATACGCAGTCTATGTAAAATAAATTTTACTCAGAATCATACATTGCAACATCGCTGCCTGTAACGAGATTTTACTGATCCTGCATGGTTCAAAACAAGTGGCAGCGACCTATCTACTGAAGAGTCCATTAACCAGACCATGGATCTCCACTAACATTTAATGTCGCTATAGCCTTGATATTAAAAATGAAGAGCGAAATTCATTTTTAAAAACAACTCAACTCATCCAGTTACCACCATCAACATTCAGCGTTTGGGCTACAACATAGTCGCTGTCGGATGACGCCAAAAATACCGCAGCGCCCCCAAATTCTTCAGGGGTTCCCATACGGCCATAGGGTACCGCTTCCCCGACAAGTCTTTTCTTCTCACCGATGGGACGGTTTTCGTATTTGGCGAAAAGGGCATCCACGTCCTCCCACATGGGAGTATCAACAACCCCTGGTGCAATACCGTTAACGTTGATTTTATCCTTGATAAGAGCAAGCCCTGCCGACTGAGTCAGGCTGATGACTGCCGCCTTGCTTGCGCAATAGGTGGCAACCAGTGCTTCACCGCGACGCCCGGCCTGGGATGCCAGATTAATAATCTTACCCCCTTGACCTTGCTCGACCATCTGTTTAGCAACCACCTGTGTTGTGAACAGGAGCCCCTTTACGTTCACGGAGAATATTTTCTCGTAAGAGGCCTCGGATATTTCCAGGAAGGGCCCCATCTCGAATACGGCGGCATTATTGACCAGAATATCGATCTTACCCAGTGTGGATACGACTTCCTTGACCATCCTGGCCACAGATGCCTGATCTGTCACGTTCAGCTGTACCGCTATTGCGGATTCACCAATTTCGCCCGCCGTTTTTTCGGCCTCCTGCATCAGGATATCGGCAATCACCACCTTTGCCCCTTCCCTGGCATAACGTTCAGCAATAGCACGCCCAATACCTTGAGCGCTACCCGTAATAATTGCGACTTTGTCTTTCAGTTTCATTTCCAGTTACCCGCCGCTACAAGCACACAGATTTATATTGAGAAGATCCAGACTCAGACGTATTGACCGAAAAATATCGTAACTTATGCCGCCTGGGCCGAATTACGTGGACGCGGGATGGTCTTGCCCGTGGCGTCGAACAGGTGCGCCTGGGTCAGGTCCGGTGCCAGGCCCGCGTCCTGGCCGTAATCGCCGCTGAAGTCCCCCGGCGCACGTACGGTGAGGCTTTCACCATTGGGCAGGTTGATGTAGCAGTAGGTGTCCGCACCCAGGTGCTCGGTGACATCCAGACGTACCTTGAACGGGCTGGCGTCCTTGTCGACCACCTCGATATGTTCCGGCCGGATGCCCAGGGTGATCTCGTCCCCGGCCTTCAGGCCGGTGGCCTGGTGCGGCAGCTGGTACTGCGGGCCGCAGTCCAGTACTACGCTGACGCCATCGCTACCGGCAGTCTGGACGGTGCCCTTGAGGAAGGCCATTTTCGGCGTGCCGATGAAACCGGCCACGAACTGGTTCACCGGGTGGTGGTAGAGCTCCAGCGGCGAGCCGACCTGCTCGACGCGTCCGGCGTTCAGGACCACCACCTTGTCGGCCAGGGTCATGGCTTCGACCTGGTCGTGGGTGACGTAGATCATGGTGGCGTTGAGTTCCTTGTGCAGCCGCGCCAGCTCCAGGCGCATCAGCACGCGCAGCGCGGCGTCGAGGTTGGACAGCGGCTCGTCGAACAGGAACACCTTGGGGTTGCGCACGATGGCACGGCCGATGGCGACACGCTGGCGCTGACCGCCGGACAGGGCCTTGGGCTTGCGCTCCAGCAGCGGGCCCAGTTCCAGTACCCTGGCGGCGTCTTCGACCTTGCGCTGCACTTCGTTCTTGTCGACGCCGGCCAGATCCAGCGCGAAGGACATGTTCTTGCGCACGCTCATATGCGGATACAGGGCGTAGGACTGGAACACCATGGCCAGGTCACGCTTGGCCGGGGCCACGTCGGTGATCTCGCGCTCATCCAGATGGATGGTGCCGCTGGTGACTTCCTCGAGGCCGGCGATCAGGCGCAGCAGGGTCGATTTGCCGCAGCCGGAGGGGCCGACAAAGACCACGAATTCGTGATCCTTGATGTCCAGATCGATGCCCTTGATGATGTGGACGTCGTCGAAGCTTTTTTTCAGGTTGCGGATAGTCAGGTCGGACATGGGAATAACCTCTTATTATTTAACGGCGCCAAAGGAGAGACCGCGCACCAGTTGTTTCTGGCTCAGCCAGCCGAAGATCAGAATTGGGGCACAGGCCAGCGTCGACACGGCCGAGAGCTTGGCCCAGAACAGCCCTTCGGGACTGGAGTAGGACGCGACCAGGGCCGTGAGCGGCGCTGCCGACGAGGCGGTGAGGTTCAGTGACCAGAAGGCTTCGTTCCAGCTCAGGATCAGGGACAGCAGCACGGTGGAGGCCAGGCCGCCCTTGCTGATCGGCAGCAGCACGCGGTAGATCTCCTGCATCGCGGTGGCACCGTCCAGACGTGCCGCCTCGAGGATTTCCTTGGGGATTTCCTTGAAGTAGGTGTACACCATCCAGACCATGATCGGCAGATTGATCAGGGTGTAGATCAGCACCAGGCCGGTCTTGGTATCCAGCAGGCCTGCGTCCTTGAACAGCAGGTAGATGGGCACCAGCACGCCGACCGGTGGCAGCATCTTGGTGGACAGCATCCACAGCAGCGTCGACTTGGTACGCTTGGTTTCGAAAAACGCCATGGAATAGGCCGCCGGCACCGCCAGCAGCATGCCCAGCAGGGTGGAGCCAAAGGACACCACCACCGAGTTCCAGGCGAAGTGGAAGTAGTCGCTGCGCTCATCGATTTCCAGGTAGTTCTCCAGCGTCGGCGTGAAGAACAGCTGCGGCGGCGTGGCGAAGGCATCGATTTCGGTCTTGAAGCTGGTCAGCAGCATCCAGAAAATCGGGAAGAAGATGGTCAGTGCGACCAGCCAGGCCAGGGCACCGAGCAATACCGTTTGTAACTGGCGGCCTTGTTTCAGGGTCAACATGCTCATAATCCCCTCCCTATGCTTTATCTGTAAGGTTCTTGCCGATCATCCGAATCAGGATAATGGCCGCAACATTGGCGAGTACTACCGCTACCAGGCCACCGGCCGAGGCCAGGCCCACGTCGAATTGCAACAGCGCCTGGCTATAGATGAGGTAGGCCAGGTTGGTGGTCTCGTACCCCGGGCCACCGCCGGTGGTGGTGAAGATCTCGGCAAAGATCGACAGCAGGAAGATGGTCTCGATCATCACCACCACGGCAATCGGGCGCGCCAGGTGCGGCAGGGTGATGTGCCAGAAGATGGCGATCGGGCCGGCACCGTCGAGGCGGGCGGCGTCCTTCTGTTCCTGGTCCAGCGACTGCATGGCGGTCATCAGCAGCAGCACGGCGAAGGGCACCCATTGCCAGGACACGATCAGGATAATGGCCTCCATCGGGTAGGTGGAAAACCAGTCGATGGGTTCGGCGCCAAAGAAGCGCCACACCGCTGCAAAGACGCCGGATACCGGGTGCAGCAGCAGGTTCTTCCACACCAGCGCACTCACGGTGGGCATGATGAAGAACGGGGAAATCAGCAGTACGCGCACGATGCCACGGCCCCAGAAGGGGGTGTCCACCAGCACGGCAATCAGCACGCCGACAACAACGCTGATCAGCAGCACCGAACACACCAGCAGCAGGGTGTTCGTCATGCCGGCGGTAAAGCCTTCGTCGGTCAGAAAGAAGGTGAAGTTTTCCAGCCCGACGAACTCATTGTCGCCGGGGTACAGCAGGTTGTAGCGAATCAGGGAGAAATACAGGGTCATGGCCAGAGGAACGGCCATCCAGGCCAGCAGCACCAGCACCGACGGTGACACCATCGCCAGGCTGAGGCGGCTCTGTCGCTTGCGCTCTTCATGCACGGAGGTAGACGTCGCCGAGGCGTGCGTGGTCCCCTCGGCCGGCAGACTTGAGGTACTCATGGGTAAGGCTCTTTTCTTGTGCGGAAAAAAGGCCGGAACACTTCGTACCGGCCAAGAGTTATCATAGTCAAGGGCGGCCGGGGCAGCGCCCGGCCGGGGTCGGGTACTTACTTGTAGTAACGTTTCATTTCGCGCTCAGCAATCTTCTGCGAACTGTCCAGCGCTTCGTCGAGCGTCATTTGCTTGGAAAGCGCTCCAGAAATCATTTTGCCAACCTGGGTGCCAATAGACTGGAACTCGGGAATCGCAACGAACTGAACGCCGGTATAGGGAACGGGTTCCAGAGTGGAGTCAGTCGGATCAGCATTTTGCATAGCTTGGGTTGTCAGGGCAGCAAAAGGCGCTTGTTGCACATATTTGGGATTGTCGTAGGTCGAGGCACGGGTTCCTGGCGGCACACTTGCCCAGCCGTCGGATTCACCGACCAGTTCAATATAAGACTTGGACGTGGCCCAGAGCATAAACTCCTTGGCGGCCTCTTTGGCATCAGATGAGGTCGGGATTGCCAGCGCCCAAGCCCACAGCCAGCCCGAGCCTTTGGGCGTAACCGCGACAGGAGCAGAGGCAAAGCCAACACTGTCCCCCACCTGGGATTCTTTAGGGTTCAGCAATCGGCCAGCGGCAGATGTAGCGTCAACCCAGATAGCGCATTTGCCACTTGAAAACAGCGCCTGGTTTTCGTTAAACCCATTGGAGCTGACACCCGGAGGGCCATAGTTGCTCATCAGGTCAATATAGAAACCAATTGCCTCTTTCCATTGCGGTGAATTGATTTCGGGTTTCCACTCTTCATCAAACCAGCGACCACCATAGGTATTAACCATGGTGGACAGAAGTGCCATGTTCTCACCCCAACCGGGTTTCCCGCGCAAACACATTCCGTAAATACCGTTTTCCGGGTCATGGGTTTTACTGGCAAATTCTGACATTTGTTGCCAGGTCGGCTGTTCAGGCATGCTGATACCGGCTTTGCTGAAAAGATCCTTGTTGTAGAACGTCATCGAGCTTTCGCCATAAAACGGCAAGGCATAAAGCGTACCGTTTGCCGAAAGCCCATCGCGCACGCTGGGTATGACATCCTGGATATCGTAGTCTTCGGGCAGATTGTCCATGGTTTCAAGCCAGCCCAGCTTGCCCCAGATGGGGGCCTCGTACATGCCGATGGTCATGACGTCAAATTGCCCGCCGTTCGTGGCAATATCAGTTGTCAGACGCTGACGCAGAACGTTCTCTTCAAGAATAACCCAATCCAGCTTGATGTCCGGGTGCTGTTTTTCAAACTCTGCCGACAAACGCTGCATAATGATCATATCGCCGTTATTCACAGTGCCCACGGTGACCGTTGTGGCACCACTGGATACGGTAGATATAGCAAGCATGCCTGTGGCTATACAGCCTGCAAGAGTATTTTTAATATTCATTATTCTCGCTCCATATAATTCTTATTAATTAATGCTGCGCTTATTGTCTTTGCTCTACCCACGACCTACAGCGTTGACATAGACACATTGAATAAAGATGCAACCGAACATGATTCCGACGCAGCCTTTACGCTTCAGCATGATTATAGGCTACAGATATGATTTCATTGAGTCAACATTAATTTTTACTCGCGTAAATTAAAAATATGAGCCTATTAATCGCTATTAAACAATGAGTTATGAACTTTTCAGACTCCTGGAAGCGTGATGCTTTAGATAAACCAAGGAGATGCCGACGGCCAGGCAGTCGAGCTAATCACCCGGACTGTGCCGTGCAGTGATATTTACCCATTCAGCAGGCTTGCCTACCCATCAGTGCCTCCAGGCTGATGTTCTTCACACCCAGGTGCGCTGCCTGGACGCTGATCAGGTGCGCTGCTGCCGTGCAACCGAGACACCGGGATTCCTTGGCCGTACCACAACAGCTCTGACAGAGCTGGCCGGCATCTTGCCTTTCTTCTCCCCCGTTTCACCCATCCAGGCATTTCAGTTGTAAATGATCCCATTTGATATATTGATTTCTATTATAAAACAGCCCGGGATAGCATCGTTTCTAAGCCAGTGAGACATTCAAGATCAGCGCGCCGGAACTTCAAGCTCTCAAGCCCTGCTCCCCTGCCACTCGCCCCAATCCGTATTCGATCCGATAAAAATAAACCGGAGTAGAACCATGCTAACCATGCCTCAGACGCTTCAGCTGCCCAACGGCGACAAGGTACGCCCGACGTTCAGCAAGGCTGAACTGCAGTCGCGCCTCGACAAGCTGCGCCGCTACATGGCGGAAAACGATGTCCAGGCGGTGCTCTTTACCTCCTACCACAACATCAACTACTACAGCGATTTCGTCTACTGCCGCTTTGGCCGCGACTACGGCCTGGTCATCACCCAGGACAGCTACACCACCATCACCGCCAATATCGACGGTGGCCAGCCGTATCGCCGCAACCAGCTGGGCGACAACGTCATCTACACCGACTGGCAGAAAGACAACTTCTTCTACGCCACCCGGCAGCTGGTCAAGGATGGCGGCAAGGTCGGCATCGAGTTCGACCACGCCTCGCTGCAGGTGCTCGACAAGCTGAAAACCGCCCTGCCCAACGCCCAGTTCGTGGATATCGGCGTGCCCACCATGCAGATGCGCATGATCAAGTCCGCCGAGGAAATCGCCCTGATCAAGCAGGGTGCCCGGGTGGCCGATGTTGGTGGCGCCGCCATCCGCGATGCCATCGCCGTGGGCGTGCCCGAGTACGAAATTGCCCTGGCCGGTACCCAGGCCATGGTGCGCGAAATCGCCGGCACCTTCCCCGATGGCGAGCTGATGGACACCTGGGTCTGGTTCCAGTCCGGTATCAACACCGATGGCGCCCATAACCCGGTAACCTCACGCAAGGTCGAGGCGGGTGACATCCTCAGCCTCAACACCTTTCCGATGATCGCCGGCTACTACACGGCGCTGGAACGCACCCTGTTCGCCGAGCATGCCTCCGACCGCCACCTGGAGCTGTGGGAGATCAACTGCAAGGTGCACCGTCGCGGCCTGGAGCTGGTGAAACCCGGTGCCCGCTGCTGCGATATCGCCGCCGAACTGAACGAGATCTTCGCCGAACACGACGTGCTGCAGTACCGCACCTTCGGTTACGGCCACTCCTTCGGCACCCTGAGCCACTACTACGGCCGCGAAGCCGGCCTGGAGCTGCGTGAAGACATCGATACGGTACTCGAGCCCGGCATGGTGGTCTCCATCGAACCGATGCTGATGATCCCCGAAGGCCGCGCCGGTGCCGGCGGTTACCGTGAACACGACATCCTGGTGGTGGGCGACAGCAGCGCCGAAAACATCACCCGTTTCCCCTTCGGCCCCGAGCACAACATCATCAAAGGTTAAGTCACACCCGGGTCGGTGATCCGGCATAGCCGATTGCCGACCCGGACGCTCAATTCGAAAGACCCGCGAGTACAAGGCCGATTGACGGCTGCAGTACTCGGTACATAACAATAACATTCGACACGGGGTCAAGCTGGCACCGCCGCCGGTCGCAACCCCGCTCGACGAGGTAACCGTCATGGTTCTATCGAGAGGCCTCTGCAGAGGAATAAACCCGTTCATTGTGGTTATTTCTCTGGCCGTCACGTCCGTTTTCATCCTCTTTACCCTGCTGTTTCCCGAACAGTCCGCGCGGCTGATCGATGATGCCCGTACTCTGATCACCCTCTCAGCCAGCAGCTGGTACGTCGCACTCGCGGCAGGCTTTCTGCTGTTCTGCATCTGGATCGCCTTCAGCCGCTACGGCAACATTCGCCTTGGCAACGACAACGACAAGCCCGAGTTCAGCTACTTCGCCTGGTTCGCCATGGTGTATGCCGCCGGACAGGGCATCGGTATTATTTTCTGGTCGATTGCCGAGCCGATGTTTCATTTCTCGGGCGGTACACCGTTCTCCAGTGCCGTCGGCAATGCCGAGGCGGCAGAAGTGGCGATGAAGGTCACCTTCTTTCACTGGGGGCTCAATGCCTGGGCGATTTACTGTGTCGTCGGGCTCGCGCTGGCGTTCGTTTCCTATCGGCTTAAAAAACCTTTGAGTATCCGCTACACCCTCTACCCTCTGCTGGGCAAACGCGTCGAAGGCTGGGTTGGCGTTCTGGTCGATGTCATCGCGGTATTTGCCACCCTGTTCGGTATTGCCACCTCTCTTGGGCTCGGTGTCCAGCAAATTAATGCCGGCCTGCATGCCATCTGGGATGTGCCCCAGAACCTGGGCGTGCAACTGGTGCTGGTTATCGTAATCACCGCCTGTGCGCTGGTCTCCGTATTGACCGGCCTGAAGCGCGGCATCAAATACCTGTCCATCAGCAATATGTGGCTCACAATCCTGCTGCTGGCGTTTTTCATTCTGTTTGGCCCGACAGAGTACATTTTTGACCTGCTTTTCGGCGTATCTGTCGACTACCTGGTAGACCTCTTTGCTCTGAATATTTTCATCGAAACCGCCGCTCAGAGCCTGGGCGATGCCGATGCCAGCTGGAAAAGCATGTGGCAGGGTTGGTGGACCGTGTTCTACTGGGGCTGGTGGATGTCCTGGGCGCCTTTTGTCGGCGTATTCGTTGCCCGGATATCCCGCGGACGCACCATCAGGGAGTTCGTCGTGGGTGTCGTCGGCGTCTCGAGCCTGCTGTCTTTCGTCTGGCTCGCAGCCTACGGCGGTACCGCGCTACACATTGACCTGTTCGACGATGGCAACATTGCCGCGACGGTCAGCAGCAACGTCTCCGAAGCACTTTACGCCACCTTCGCAGGCATGAATGTCGGCACGGTTGGGCACTTGGCAACCATTGCCGGCACCTTGCTGGTCGCAACCTACTTCATTACCTCCTCGGACTCCGGCACCCTGGTGCTGACGACCATAATGAGTGAAGGCAACGAACATCCGCTGAAACGCCATCGCACGTTCTGGGGCGTTATCCAGGGCGTCGTAGCCGCCGTGCTACTCGTTGCCGGCGGCAATGCGGCTCTCAGTACGCTACAAACGGCATCGATCATTGCAGCGCTGCCCTTCTCGCTGCTGATGGTACTCATGTGCATCTCGCTGGCAAAAGGCGTGCGTGGGGAATATAAACGAGTGAGGGTCGATACCAGTACCGGCAAAACCAATGCACAGGAGCTGTCACAGTGACCAAACTTGCGAATCTTGACTGGAAAACCTATGAAAAACGCGTATCGGATGGCGATGCCGTCATTCTGCTGCCGATAGGGGCTATCGAGCAGCACGGCCCGCATATGTCGATGAATCCGGACGTGCTGATACCCGAAGCCATCAGCCTTGGCGTAAGCGCAGGCCTGGACAATGCCCTGGTGGCGCCGCCCATTGCCTACGGTTACAAATCGCAGGTGAAATCCGGCGGTGGCAACTTTTTCCCGGGTACCACCTGCATTAATGGCAAAACGCTGATCGATACTATTAAGGATGTGGTTGTCGCCCTGGCACGGCACGGTAACCGCCGCTTCGTACTGGTGAACGGCCATTTCGAAAATTCGATGTTTATCGTAGAAGGCATTGATCTGGCCCTGGAACACCTGCGTCACGAAGGTATTGATGCGCGGATACTGCTGCTGTCGTACTGGGATTTCGTCAACAAGGACACCATCGCCACCGTGTTCCCTGATGGCTTCACCGGCTGGGACGTGGAGCACGGCGGCGTACTGGAAACGTCGCTGATGCTGCACCTGCACCCGGACCTGGTCAACCTGGACAAGGCGGTGGATCATCCCCCGGCAACCTTTCCACCCTATGATATCTTTCCGTCCGATCCATCATGGGTACCCGCCTGTGGCACCCTGTCGTCAGCTCGCAACGCATCGGCGCAGCATGGCAAGCTGCTGTTCGACGTCTGCGTCAACGGCATCACGCAAAGTGTCCGTAGCGAGCTTGGCTGACCGCTGCGACCTGCGACGTACCGGGGCGACTGCACCGCGCAAATAATCCCCGGCTGCCCCATACACGGGGCTGCGTTGCAGCTCCCTTGAGCCGCTGCGCTGGAGCAATTCGGCGCAGCTTGCACCCTTCCCTGCCTTAACGGAATGACACACGGCACCACCCCAGTACGCGATTCGACTGGGTCGCCTCCCCGCACCCGTAGCCCGCCCCTGCCCGGGCCCAGACCCTAGGAACCCGCCATGACCGAAACAGCACCCACCTATATCCTGACCGCCCATTGCCGCAGCGTGCTGGGTACGGTCGATGTGGTAACGCGATTCCTGTACGAGCACCAATGCTATATCACAGAGATTCAGAGTTTCGATGACAGCGAGGAGGAGCACTTTTTTATCCGCGTAGAATTCAGAAACGATGGCGCCAATGCGCGTTCAATCGGACTGCTGCGCGAAGCATTCTCGGAGGATGCGGCGCGATTCGACATGCATTGGGATATCCACGATGCCTCCACCCGCCCCAAAGTGGTCATGATGGTATCCAGGGATGATCACTGCTTAAGTGATCTTCTATACCGCTATCGCACCGGCCACCTGAACATTGAAATCCCGGCGATTATCTCCAATCATCCGGATATAAAGCACCTGGCCGAATGGCATGGAATTCCCTTCTACTACCTGCCTGTCGACGTCACAACCAAAACAATGCAGGAGCAGCAGGTACTGGACCTGTTGCAGCAGTACCGGGCCGACCTGGTCGTGCTTGCGCGCTACATGCAAGTTCTGTCACCTGAACTCTGTGCAAAGCTCAATGGCCGAGCCATCAATATTCACCACTCACTCCTGCCGGGGTTCAAAGGCGCCAAGCCCTACCATCAAGCCTGGGAAAAAGGCGTCAAGCTGGTCGGTGCGACGGCGCACTACGTCACCGAACACCTCGACGAGGGCCCCATTATTTGCCAGCAGGTCGAGGCGGTCGATCACAGCTATACACCCAAACGGCTCATTGAGCGCGGACAGGATACCGAACGCCTGACCCTGGCTCGTGCCGTACGGCTCCATTGCGAGCACAGAATATTCTTGCATCGCAACAAGACCGTGATATTTGAGGGCAGCTAACTAGACGCAGTCAGGCCCGCCGCCAGGTATTCAGATAACCCTATACAAACCCCGAATGGCGCTGCAAAAGGTACTTGAGCTTCCCTTAGCCGCCCATCAGCGCATCCAGGCTGATGTTGTTCACACCCAGGTGCGCGGCCAGAACAGCGACGATGAGTTCATGGTCGTCCCGCGACGGCAGGCCGGAGACGGTCATCACCGCCACCACGCCAACGCCCCGTACCCGCACCGGGAAACTGCCGCCGTGGGCGGCGTAATCCAGCGGGTCCAGCCCCATGTCTGGGC